>NZ_CM137728.1:0-4510989 GCF_054604355.1 Stutzerimonas sp. NM35 | reverse complement strand
GCGCTTATTACCGCCTAAAGTGATTCGACTCCTCCAGCATCAAACCATAAACATATGGCGGCGCACTGGATGCGACGAGATCAGCTTTCAATACGCTTGTGCCGACGCATCAGGAACTGCACCGGCCCGGATGCTGCATAGGCCAGGAAGATCAGTAGAAGTACACGGGGCGGGTCACTGAAGACAACTGCGAAGACCAGCACTACAACAAGGATGGCCACGAACGGCACCCGCCCCTTGAGATCGAGATCCTTGAAGCTGTAGTACTTGATGTTGCTGACCATCAGCAACCCGGCTGCAGCCACCAGCAGCGCAAACAACATGACGAGCGCCAGCGGGAGATCCACACCTTTTACCCCCACCTCATCCAGCGCCCAGACAGCCCATACCGAACCGGCCACCACACCGGCAGCCGCCGGACTGGCGAGCCCGATGAACCAGCGTTTGTCGACCTTACCTATCTGAGTGTTGAAGCGGGCCAGACGCAGCGCAGCACAGGCGACATAGATGAATGCCACGGTCAGCCCGACGTTGCCCAGCTCGGACAACGCCCACTCGTAGGCCAGAATAGCCGGCGCCAGACCAAAAGCCACCATATCGGAAAGCGAGTCATACTCTGCGCCGAAGGCACTCTGGGTATTGGTCAGGCGAGCCACGCGCCCATCGAGACCATCAAGTACCATCGCCACGAAAACGGTTGCCGCAGCGACATAGAAATTGCCGTTTATTGCGGTAATGATGCAGAAGAACCCGGCAAACAGATTGGCGGTAGTGAACAGATTGGGGAGCAGGTAAATACCGCGATGGCGAACTTTGCGGCCTTCGGAGTCCTGGATCTCTTCGACATGCTCATCGATAGGCAGCAGACTTTCCGGCTCGACTGGCTTGTTCGGCTCTTCGGGATGCTCACTCATGTAAATTCACCTTACTGCAGGTTTGAATAAATTCGACAGACCCCGGCACAGCCGGTTCACCTTGCCACCAGCAGCGTTTTATACCAGATTGAACCTGAGCCTAACGAAAGAACGCGGCCCAGGCCGCGTTCTTTCTCAAGCAGAACCGCTATCAGTTCTTGCTCTTGTCGACGATCTTGTTGGCAGCGATCCAAGGCATCATCGCGCGCAGCTTCTCGCCTACCACTTCGATGCCATGGGCAGCGTTGTTGCGACGATAGGCAGTCATCGATGGGTAGTTGGTAGCACCTTCGCTGATGAACATCTTCGCGTACTCACCGTCCTGAATGCGCTTCAGCGCATTGCGCATGGCGGCACGGGATTCGGCGTTGATGACTTCCGGGCCGGTCACGTACTCGCCGTACTCGGCGTTGTTGGAGATCGAGTAGTTCATGTTGGCGATGCCGCCCTCGAACATCAGGTCGACGATCAGCTTCAGCTCGTGCAGACACTCGAAGTAGGCCATTTCCGGCGCATAACCGGCTTCGACCAGGGTTTCGAAACCAGCCTTGACCAGCTCCACACAACCGCCACACAGAACGGCCTGCTCACCGAACAGGTCGGTTTCGGTTTCGTCCTTGAAGGTAGTTTCGATGATGCCGGTACGACCGCCGCCTACGCCGGAAGCATAGGACAGAGCAACGTTCTTGGCGTTGCCGGAAGCATCCTGGTAGATGGCGATCAGGTCAGGAATACCGCCGCCCTTGACGAACTCGGAGCGGACGGTGTGGCCCGGAGCCTTCGGCGCGATCATGATCACGTCGAGATCGGCGCGCGGCACGACCTGGTTGTAGTGAATGGAGAAACCATGCGCGAAGGCCAGGGTTGCGCCCTTCTTCAGGTTCGGCTCGATTTCGTCCTTGTACAGACGGCCCTGGAATTCGTCCGGGGTCAGAATCATCACCACATCGGCGGCAGCAACGGCAGCAGCGACATTATCGACTTTCAGGCCGTGGGCCTCAGCCTTGGCGACTGAAGGCGAACCGGCGCGCAGGCCAACGGTGACGTCGACGCCCGAATCCTTCAGGTTGCAGGCATGTGCATGACCCTGGGAGCCGTAGCCGATGATTGCGACCTTCTTGCCCTGGATGATGGAAAGATCACAGTCTTTGTCGTAGAAAACTTTCATGGAATTACCCCAGTTACTGGCCGTTCGGGCCATTCGATAAAACGTGTTTAGATGCTCAGCACTTTGTCGCCACGGGAAATCCCGGTGACACCGCTGCGCACGACTTCCAGGATCGATGCGGTACCGACGGCCTGGATGAAACTGTCCAGCTTGTCGGTCGTGCCGGCCAGCTGGATGGTGTAGACGTTGGTGGTGACGTCGACGATCTGCCCACGGAAGATATCTGTGGTGCGCTTGACCTCGGCACGCTGCGCGCCGGTAGCCTTCACCTTGATCAGCATCAGCTCGCGTTCGATGTGCGCGCTTTCAGACAGATCCACCAGCTTGACCACTTCGATCAGCTTGTTGAGGTTTTTGGTGATCTGCTCGATCACCTCCTCATGCCCGACAGTCGTCAGGGTCAGGCGCGACAGCGTCGGATCCTCGGTTGGTGCAACCGTGAGGCTCTCGATGTTGTAGTTACGTTGCGAGAACAACCCAACCACGCGAGACAGGGCGCCCGGCTCGTTTTCCATCAACAGGGAAATGATGTGTCTCATGATCAGGTCCGCTCCGTCTTGCTCAGCCACATGTCGCGCATGGCACCGTCTTTGATCTGCATCGGGTAGACGTGCTCGCTGGTATCAACGGCGATATCGAGAAATACCAGCCGATCCTTCATGGCAAAAGCCTCTTCCATTTTCGGCTTGAGATCCTTCAGATCGGTGATACGCATGCCAACGTGCCCATAGGCTTCAGCCAGTCTGACGAAGTCAGGCAGCGACTCCATGTAGGAGTGCGAGTAGCGGCTGTTGTACACCATGTCCTGCCACTGGCGGACCATGCCCAACGCACCGTTGTTGAGGTTGATGATCTTCACCGGCAGGTCGTACTGCAGGCAGGTCGACAGCTCCTGGATATTCATCTGGATACTGCCCTCGCCGGTAACGCAGGCAACATCAGCGTCGGGGAAGTTCAGCTTCACGCCCATGGCTGCCGGCAGACCGAAGCCCATGGTGCCAAGGCCGCCCGAGTTGAGCCAGCGGTTGGGCTTGTCGAACTTGTAGTATTGGCAGGCGAACATCTGATGCTGACCAACGTCCGACGCCACATAGGCCTCGCCCTTGGTCACTTCGCAGAGCATTTCGATGGCGGCCTGCGGCTTGATGATGCTGCCGTCGCCCTTATCGTAGGGGAACAGGCCACGGTTGCCGCGCCACTCGTCGATCTGCTTCCACCAACTGGCGACCGTCTCGGCGTTCGGCGCCTGGCCGATTTCCTTGACGATGGCGACCATCTCGGTCAGTACGCTGCCCACAGGACCAACGATCGGAATGTCGGCCTTGATCGTCTTCGAGATGGACGCCGGATCGATGTCGATGTGGATGATCTTGGCGTTCGGGCAGAACTTCGCCGCGCCATTGATCACACGATCATCAAAGCGCGCACCGACCGCCAGAATCACATCGGAATGGTGCATGGCCAGGTTGGCGGTGTAGCTGCCGTGCATGCCGAGCATGCCAACGAACTGGCGGTCGCTGCCCGGATAGCAACCCAGCCCCATCAGGGTGTTGGTCACCGGCAGGTTGAGCATCTTCGCCAGTTCGGTCAGCTGTGCGGAAGCCCCACCCAGGACCACGCCGCCACCGGCGTAGAGAATGGGCCGCTTGGCCGCCAGCAACAGTTCCGCCGCCTTGCGGATCTGCCCGGAGTGACCGCGCAGCGCCGGACCGTAGGAGCGCAGCTTGGCCTTCTTCGGATAGACGTATTCGTACTTCTCGGCCGGGTTGGTCATATCCTTCGGAATATCGACGACCACCGGACCAGGACGCCCGGACTCGGCGAGGTAGAACGCCTTCTTCATCACTTCGGGGATTTCCGAAGGATGCTTGATCATGAAGCTGTGCTTCACGATGGGCCGGGAGATACCGATCATGTCGGTTTCCTGGAAGGCATCGGTGCCGACCATGTTGCTCGGAACCTGACCGGAGATGACCACCATCGGGATCGAGTCCATGAAAGCGGTAGCAATGCCGGTGATGGCATTGGTCGCACCAGGACCGGAGGTCACCAGCACCACGCCGGCCTTGCCGGTCGCCCGCGCATAGCCATCGGCCATGTGGGTGGCGGCCTGCTCATGACGAACCAGGATGTGCTCGATGGACTTTTCCTTGAAAAGCGCATCGTAGATATGCAGAACGGCACCACCCGGGTACCCGTAGATGTACTTAACGCCTTCGTCGCGCAAGAAGCGGACGAGCATTTCAGCGCCGGATAATAATTCCACGTTGTTCACCTCTAAAACGCCAGATAGCCGCTCCGCGCCGGACCGGCCAGAAATAGGTTTTACTGCTCAGCAGTGCATGAGCGACGGTGGTCGCCGACTACGTCAGCTACTGACTAAGCAAGTACCAGGAAAGCCCCAAAGTATTGCGGGACGCTCCTCCCAGCGCGAGGTAACGCGTTGCGGGTGTAGCAAGTCGGTGCGGGTAGGCACCTTGATATGGTTGACCGAAGACAGGCTCGTGCAATGTCCTCGCAACAGCAAGCATGGAATTGTTCGGATTAGACCGTGCCAAGTCAAGCCTGCTGTTGTCTTCCGACTGTTTTCAGCTGTGATCCAGCGCAGAATGAAGGACCGGAAGTTTTGCGTATAGTACCGCCCTGATAATGCCTCCACAGAAGGGATAAGCATGCGTTCGACTATTCTCGCGGGCTGTCTGCTGCTCGCACTGAGCGGCAATGTCATGGCCGGCCAGATCTACAAATGGGTGGATGCACAAGGCGTTACGCATTTTGGCGCGCAACCGCCTCAGGATCAGGCCGTGGAAATGCTCAATACTGCTGCACCGCCACCCAAACAGGCGCCTGTGGTACCTGCCGAGACTGAAAGAACTGGCGAGGCCGAGCAGCGCGACATTGAGCGCCAGGTCAAAAAACAGGTGGCCGAACAGAACGCCCAGCGCCAGCAATACTGCACGACACTGCGCACGAACCTGGCACAACTGCAGAACAATCCGCGGGTGCGCGTAGAGGAAGAGGGAGAAGTGCGGCGCCTGAACGAAGAAGAACGCCAGGCGCGCATCCTCGAAGCCAAGCGGAAAATCGCCGAAACCTGCGACTGAGTTGAATCAGATTCGCCAGCTCCGCCAGTCGGCAAGCATCATCTTTCGCCGCGAGCGATCAGCGAATCAAACTTTGTCAGCGCCTCAAGCAGGCCGGCAACCCTTGATGGAGAATCCCTGTAGACCACCTCCGCCATCGCCAGAATGCCCGAAGCGGCTGGCAATGCCGCGCCACTTTCCAGGATCGCCTTCATGCGCGGCAGAAAAATCCACTGCAACCACTGTTCGAACGACAGCGTATCCACACAGAATGGCTCACGACTGGCAAGGGCCTGCAGGTCAGGCGGCAGGGCTTCCCATGTCCCCAGCGCGCGCAACTCTCGCTCGATCAGCAAGAGTTGCTCGGCCAGCTCCGGCGCCCGGCCATCCATCACAACGAAACCCTGGCGCGCTCGCGCGCCTGCGCAGCTCCGGCGGCATTGCCCTGACGCTCGCGTGCCTGCGCGATCAGTTCCCAGAGACTCGCCTGCAGCGCCGGGCGATCACCCGCGTAGCTCAGCCCCCGCCGGGCGAGCTGCTCAGCCTGCACGGCATCGCCCTGAGCAAGGCGCACCTCGGCCAGGCGGTAAAGCACTTGCGGCTCGCGGGGTGCGATGCGCTGGGCACGTTCGAGGCTGGATGCGGCCCCGTTGAGGTCGCCACCGCCCTGTTGCTGCTGGGCCGTGGTCAGCAGCGCCAACACCGGACCGTCGAGCCGCTCATCGGCAGACAAGCCTCCGTTCGAGGGGATGCCGCTGGGCATTGATTGGCCCTGCACCGGAGCCTGAGGCGCAGGCACGGGAGGCGTCCATGGCTCGGACACACCGGGTGCCGGGTCAACCGAACCGCTGAAGGTGGCATCAGGCGCGGGAAAGGTCTGCAGGGGGGCCGAGTTCTGCTGCGGCACCATGACCATTACCCCCGAATCCTCAGGCACAGGCTGCATACCCGGCGCAGACACAGGCGCGCCACCCGTACGGTAGGCTTGCCGCGCCGACACTTCCTCGGAGACCGGCGCACCGGAGTCGACCACAGGTATCGCGCCCCGATCGACTGTTGCACAGCCCTGCGCCAGCGCTGCGGCTATCAGAACGACCATCCATCGCTTGTTGCTCAACATTCGAACCTCATAATCGTTTCATGCAGCCAACAGTATTGTTTCATGCGCCAGATGTGGCTCAGCGCAACCAGCCGCGAACCCAGTCCATGACCGACTCGGCAGGCGCCTGAATACCACAACCAGGTCCCGCGGCTGGCTCACTGCCACGAATATAGGGCATCTGTACCGCACCAGGGCAATTCTCAGCCGTACCCTGCCCGGTTTGTGCATCGATCCAGGCCATGACGACATTTTCCGGCATGGGCATTTGCAACGGCAGCGGATCGGCGCGACGCATGAAGTCGGCCCACACCTGCAATGCACCCGTAGCACCTGTCAGCGAAGTCTTGCCGTTGTCGTCACGTCCCAGCCAGACCACTGCCAGCAGGTCCTGACTGAAACCTGCGAACCAACTGTCACGCGAATCATTGGTGGTACCGGTCTTGCCTGCCAGCGCCAGCGACCTGGGTATCTGGTTGTAAGCCGAACGCCCGGTGCCTTCGAGCATGGCGCGCTGCATGGCGTACTGGGTCAGATAGATCGCACCGGCATCGAAACGCTGCTGAATCTTGAACGGGTAGCGACTCAGCGGCTCGCCATCGGCCGCAACGACGCTACGGATGGCTCGCAACGGCGTGTTGAAACCACCATTGGCGAGCGTCTGGTACATGTCCGCCACCTCGATAGGACGCAACCCGCCCGCCCCCAGCAACATCGAAGGATAAGCCGGCCACTGTGGCGAAGCCCCCAGCCGCTCGAGCGTCTTCAGAACATGCGGCACACCCAGATCCAGCCCCAAGCGGGCCGTGGAGAGGTTGTAGGAATTGGCCAGAGCCTGGTAGAGGTAAACCGCACCGTGGGCGTTACGCCCATAGTTCTGTGGTCGCCATACCTGGCCATCGGCCCCCTTGACCGAGAAGGGCTCATCTTCCAGCAGGCTGGTCAAGGTGTACTGGCTGGGCTTCTCCAAGGCCGCAAGGTAAATCGCCGGCTTGATCAGCGAGCCGATGGGCCGTGAGGCGTCCAGCGCCCGGTTGAAGCCAGCAAAACCTGGTTGACGACCACCCAGCATCGCCTGCAGCTCGCCGGTTTCCGGATTGGTCACCAGCATCGCCCCCTCGACACCTTCGGCGGCCTTGCCGAGCCGCTTGAGCGTCTCGGTCATGGCTCTCTCGGCTTTCATCTGCAAAATCGGATCGAAGCTGGTGAAGACACGCAAGCCTTCCTCGGTCAGGTCCTCATCGCGATAGTCTTCACGCAGCTGGCGTTTGACTACATCGAGAAACGCCGGATAGGAGCTGTCGGCCAGACTGCCACGCGGCGTCACTCCGAGCGGCTTCTGCTTAGCCGCAACCGCTGCCTCGGAACTGAGCACCTGCTGCTCGACCAGCAGATCGAGAATCAGATTGCGCCGTTCCAGCGCACGCTCCGGATGCCGCCTAGGGTTGTAGTACGTCGGCCCCTTGACCATGCCGACCAGCAGCGCGACGTGCTGCACCTGCAACTCAGCCAGTGGTCGACCGAAGAAATACTGGCTGGCCAGGCCAAAGCCGTGGATAGCCCGCCGGCCATCCTGACCGAGAAAGACCTCATTGAGGTACGCTTCGAGAATCTCCCGCTTGTCGTAGTGCAGCTCCAGCAGGATCGCCATCATCGCCTCGGTGCCCTTGCGGCTGAGGCTGCGCTCATTGGTCAGATAGAAGTTCTTGACCAGCTGCTGAGTCAGGGTACTGCCGCCCTGACGCACCCCGCCGGCGGTCAGGTTGACCCAGGCGGCACGAGCGATGGACTTGGGCGAAACACCGAAATGCTCGAAAAATTCTCGATCCTCGACTGCGACCAGGGTTTCCACCAGATAAGGCGGCGCCTGCTCCAGCTTGATCAGGATGCGATCCTCGTTATGCGCAGGATAGAGGCCGCCGATCACCAGGGGTTCGAGTCGCGCCACCGGCAGTTCGGCATTGTTGGCACGGGTCAGGCCCGCCACAAAGTCGCCGGAGAAACGCACCCGGATACGCTGCGATTCCTCGACGCCCTCGTAGAAATGGAACCCCCGGGTATGCATCTCGATGGTATTGCCGGCAACCGAAACCACGCCTGGCCCATCGACCGCACGTTCACGGCGGTAACCCAGCGCATCGAGCTCCGTGAGGAAGTCATCCTTGTCGAGTTTCTGTCCGACGAAAAGCTCCAGCGGCCTTGCGAAGACCGTTGCAGGAATGGTCCAGCGCTTGCCGGAAAACTTTTCCTGAACCACCGCATCGAGATAGACGGCCACGCCGGCGAGGATCACCAGCGCCACAAGAAACAGCTTTACGGCCCAACCAAGCCAGGGCCGGAAGCCGCCGGATCGGCGCTTAGAGCGGGAACGAGGAGAGCGTACTTTAGTCATGGCGGCGGATTATACGCACTTTGATCTTCGGGGAATGCGGCCTCCTGGCGGTTTGCAGGTCACTCCCGGATGGACATAATGGTGCGTTTTCAGACTGTGTGAGCTGCGTTCCGATAACCACACGTCCCGCACACCATACTTACAAGGAATGACCGTGAGCCAAGCACTGATCGCCGCATTGCAGAATCCGGCCCTCTATTCCCATCCGGTCGACGGCTTCCGGGTCATCGAAACACACATTTCATGGGTCATCCTGACCGGCACCTACGCCTACAAGATGAAGAAGCCTGTGGATTTCGGCTTTCTCGACTTTACCGACCTGGCTTCCCGCAAGCATTTCTGCGAGCAGGAACTGCACCTGAACCAGCGCATGGCGCCTGACCTGTATGTGCAGGTTCTGCCGATAACCGGTAGCATCGAGGCCCCGATTATCGGTGGTGACGGCGAACCCATCGAGTACCTGCTGCAGATGCGCGAATTCCCGCAGACCCAGCTCATGGCCGAAGTGCAGGCGCGCGGCGAGCTGACCGACGCCCACATCGACGCCTTGGCCGAGCAGATCGCCCACTTCCACCTGGACATTCCGCAGGTGCCCGCAGGACACCCGCTGAACAGTGCCGAGGCGATCGTCGCGCCGATGCGGCAGAACTTCGAGCAGATCCGCCCCCTGCTGACCGAACAGGCCGACCTGCAACAGCTCGATGCGCTGATCGACTGGACGGAAACCAGCATCGAGCGACTCTATCCCTTGCTGGAACAGCGCAGCCAACAGGGCTTCATTCGCGAATGCCACGGCGACCTGCATCTGGGCAACGCTGCCCTGATCAACAACCAGGTGGTGCTGTTCGACTGCATCGAATTCAACGAACCCTTCCGCCTGATCGACATCGCATCCGACGCGGCCTTTCTGGCCATGGATCTGGAAGACCGCGGCCTGAAATGCCAGGCGCGCCGCTTCCTCAATGGCTGGCTGGAGCGCACCGGCGATTACGCCGCGCTGGAACTGATCAACCTGTACAAGGCCTACCGCGCCCTGGTGCGAGCCAAGGTCAACCTGTTCCGGCTGTATCAGGAACAGGATGCCGTCGAGCGCAAGGTCATCGTCCGCCAGTACCGCGGCTATGCCAACCTGGCCGAAAGCTACAGCGCGATTCCGTCACGCTTCCTGGCCATCACCCATGGCGTTTCAGCCTCCGGCAAAAGCCATGTGGCCCTGCGCCTGGTCGAAGCGCTGGGCATGCTGAGACTGCGCTCGGATGTGGAACGCAAGCGCCTGCATGGCGAGCAGCAGGAGCGATCCGACGAGCTGGATACCGGCATCTACAGCGCCGAAGCCGGCGAAGCCACCTACCGGCGGCTGCACACACTGGCCGAAGCGGCGCTGAATGCGGGCTTCTCGGTGGTGATCGACGCCACCTACCTCAAGCACCAGCAGCGTCAGGCTGCCTGGCAAGTCGCAGAAGCCACCGGCGTCCCTTTCCTGATCATCGATTGCGAAGCCCCCGATGCGGTCATCGAACAGTGGCTTGCGCAGCGTCAGGCCGAGGGCGGCGATCCGTCCGACGCAACCATGGACGTTGTCAGGGCACAACAGGCCTCACGCGAACCCCTGAGCGAAAGCGAGCAACTGCTCAGCCGGCGGCTCGATACGCCCGATGCCGCCAGCCTGGACAATCTGCTGGCCGCCATTCGCCAGCGGCTGCCGGGGCTCTGACAGGCCGCGGCAGAACAGCCGCTGACCGAAGCAGCAACCACAACCCGTCACCCTCGCGGGCAGAACCTGGCGTGGCTTCTATACTTGCGTAGGCCTGTCTGCGCGAGTGGGTCGTGGGCAGCTTTGAACGGCGGTGCTGGCTTTGCGGGCCGCTCCACTTCCTCACCGGCCACCCCGGTCGATAAGGACGCCATGCACGACGAATTGCTGACGCTGAAAAACCTCGGCAAGACCTCCGCACAATGGTTGCACGCATCCGGCATCCATACCTTGGAAGATCTCCGCCGCCTGGGTGCGGTCGACGCCTATCAGGCGGTCAAATCTCGCGGTTTCAGCGCCTCTCGCGTATTGCTCTATGCCATCGAGGGCGCACTGCGCGACACCGATTGGAAAGCGCTGCCTGCCTCGGTCAAGGATGAACTGAATCAGCATCTGAACACTTCCAGGCGCCCCAACAAGAGCTAGCTCACAACCTGCACGCGATGCAATTTACTCCTCCCCAGCGTGGCGCTTATTGTTGGCGCGCCCACCGCTCCCCTTTGTGAGCTCGTTTGTTCAAGGATTACCGTCATGTATCTACTCGGCGAACAACCCGCCTACGCCGATCGCCTGATAAACCGTCTGCAGGAAATTCCCGCCCAGTTGCTGGAAGGCCTGCCACCATGCGGCGAGGCGATTGAAATCGGCGGCTCCGAGGACCTCAGCACAGAACTGCCCGGCCAGCAGCTGTTCATCATCGAAAGCGGGCTGCTGCATGCACTGGTCGATGAGCGACCTTTGTTCTATCTACAAGAAGGCGACCTTCTGGGACTGCGTCAGGGCACAGAGTTTCCCGACTGCCGCTACCGCAGCGATGAATCGATTCGCCTGACCCCCTATTCACGCAACGCCGTATTCCGCCATATCCATGCCGAGCAGCGACGCCAGGAACTTTTTACCCAATACCTGATTGGTCAGACAGCGCTGCTCTGCGATGCACTGGCACGCCTGAAGCAGCCGGAGATTCAAACTGCGATGGGCTTCCAGCACTTCGCGGCGGGCCAGGCACTGATTATCCAGGGCGATGATGCCGAGCATGTCTTCATCATCATCGAAGGTCATGCCGACGCAATTGTCGACGGGCAGAAGGTTGGCGACGTACAGCGCGATGAAATCTTCGGGGCGATGGCCGTGTTCACGCACGAAAAACGCAGCGCCACCGTTATGGCCACGACACCCTGTACGGTCATGGTGATTCCCAAGGACCAGTTTCTCAGCCTGATGCAAAGCAACCCGAAGATCGCCCACAGCCTGATCGAAAGCATGGCTCGACGTATCGACCTGCTGAACAAGGAAGTCACCCAGCTTCGGCTGCCCATCACTGGCTGAGACCAGCTTTCAAAAAGCCGGATTATTTTCAAAATCGCCCATTGACACCGAAATGAGAATTGTTATTATTATCGCAACTGATCGCGAGGTCAGCCGGTAAGTTGAAGGGTCCAGGCAGTCGATCTTTCAGGTTATCTCCTCATCAGGCTAATCACGGTTTTGACCCGGCTCTTGCCGGGTCTTTTTTTATCTGCGCGAATCAACCCGCCTTGTCACGCCACTTCGCACAGTGATCCTGCCGCGGCTGTGACGGCGTGAACCAGACGAAGTCAGCCTGCTCGGCCCGCACCGTTTCTCCCACTTCAGCAAGCATCAGCACACGCAGGTCACGCATGCTTGCCTGCCCCTGCAGATACAGCGGCACCCCGAGATCACGCCGGACATGAAAGGCGCCTGCCAGCAACATCGCAGGTTTTGGCGCGGCGGCCAATTGCTGCGCCATGCGCTGGTCACGCTGCTGCTGCACGGCAAGCATCGCCGGCAACTGCGTTTCGGGAAGCATCTGGCAATGCGAGGCCCGAATCTGCTCCAGCAAGGCCGTCTGCACATCCGGTGCAGCTGGGGCGCCGGTCAATGACGGAACCTCGCGATAGATGCTGGATATCTCGGCTCGGTCCAGATTCGCCTGCAACAGCGGATAAGACTGTGCCAGCCCATACTCCACCAGCGGCGCATAGAGCGCCCAGTCCCAGCCCTGTTGCCAGCCCAGCGCGGCAGGCAGATCGGCGGGCCGCTCGCCTTTCCTCATGGAGCGCTGCACCTGGGCAACCTTCTGCTGCTGATCCGGGTTGAGCATCTCCAGCAGGACACTGCCCTGCTCGCGCTGCTGCGCCAGGGCCTGCAGCAGCCAGAGCTGCAGTGCGTGATGATCGGGATTGTCATGGCGCTCCCCCACCAGCACATGATCGCTGTCGGCCAGTTCGGCCAGCAGCTGTTGCGGAGTGAGTGACGCGCCGTTGCGCAAGTCGATGATCACGCCCAGATCGGCATGCTCCAGCCCCTCGGGGCTCTGCCATGCGGGCAGCGGTGCAACCGACTGGCAGGCGGCAAGCAGAACCATTACCAGAAGCAGTAGAAATCGCATCAGTATTCCTCGGCGGACAAAGGCAGCATCGGCAGGTGAACTCGAAAACCACGATATCGACGCTGATCCTGCCTGAAAAGACCAGCCTGGGTAATAATCGCAGCCCAACGGAGGAAACCTGCATGATTCGTTTATGCGCAACCGGCGAGCTCGCCGAAGGCCGCAGCAAAGGCTTCGAGGTCGACGGCCTGCGCCTGTTCGCCGTGCGCAAGGATGGCGTCGCCTACGTCTATGAAAACCGTTGCCCGCACCGCCAGATCCCGCTGGAGTGGCTTGCGGACCAGTTTCTCGACAGCAGCGGCAGCCTGATCCAGTGCGCGACCCATGGTGCGCTGTTTCTGATCGACAGTGGCGAATGCGTCGCCGGCCCCTGTGCCGGCCAGTTCCTGCGCGCGCGCGCCTGCAGCGAACGCGACGGAATCATCTGGTTGCCATAGTGCGACGCTGCGCCCAAGCGACCATTCGCCTCGTTAGGTATCATGCCCCCATCGTTGCCTGCGAGATGACCATGCGCCGTTTGCTGAGTCTGTTGATCCTGCTGTTCGCCCTTCCCGCCACCGCAAGCCTGTTCGACAGCCGCCCAAGCTCCACGCTGGGCGGTCTGAACAACAGCGCCGACTTTCTCCCGGTGCATGAAGCCTTCCGCCTGAGCCTGGTGGATGCCAACTCGGAACGAATCCAGCTGCGCTTCATCGGTGCCGAAGGCTATTACCTCTATAGGCACCGGTTCCAGTTCAAGACCGACGAGGCCAGCGTGATCATCGGCGAGGCACGGCTACCGGCAGGCGTGCAGAAGACCGACGAGTATTTCGGTGAAATCGAAGCCTACTACGGCGTCCTCGATATCGACCTGCCGGTACAGAACCCCGACAACCGCCCCTTCACACTTCAGGTCGGCTATCAGGGTTGCGCCGACAAGGGGCTCTGCTACCCGCCGGAAACGCAAACCTTCCAGATCGCCGCGGACGGCACCCCGGCGGTCGCCGGTACCCGCAGCGATAGCGACAGCGCCGACACCCTGTCCTGGCGTTCGGTGGCACTGTTCTTCCTCGCCGGGCTGGGCCTGACCTTCACGCCCTGCGTACTGCCGATGCTGCCGATTCTTTCCGGCGTGGTGCTGCGCGGCCAGACCGGCGGCATGCGCAGTTTCCTGCTGTCACTTGCCTATGTCCTGCCGATGGCGGGCGGCTTCGCGGTGCTCGGCGCACTGATGGGCGTGTTCGGCGCAGAGCTGAATCTGCAGGCACGCCTGCAGTCGCCCTGGATACTGGTGCCGTTCGCATTCTTCTTCGTACTCTTTGCGCTGGCCATGTTCGGCCTGTTCGAACTGCGTCTGCCCCAATTCCTGAGCAGCCGCCTCGACCGCCTCGCCGGCAACGCCAAGGGCGGCTCCTTCATGGGCGCCGCGCTGCTGGGCACCGTTTCCAGCCTGCTGGTATCACCCTGCGTATCCGCGCCGCTGGCCGGTGCGCTGCTCTACATCAGCGCCAGTGGCGACGCGCTGGGCGGCGGACTGAAACTCTTCGCCCTGGGCCTGGGCATGGGCGCACCACTGGTTCTGTTCGCCACCGGTGGCGGCGCGTTACTGCCCAAGAGCGGCCCGTGGATGATCACGGTACGTAACGTCTTCGGTGTACTGCTGCTTGCCGTGGCGGTGTGGATGCTCGAACGCGTGCTACCGGGGTCGCTGGCGCTGGCCTTGTGGGGACTGCTCGCCGCCGGCGCGGCGCTGTTCCTCGGCACCCTGGAATTGACCAGCAAGACACCCCGGCAGAAGCTCGCCCAACTGCTTGGGCTGGTCTTGCTGGTCTACGCCCTGGCAGCCTGGGTCGGCGCACTGCAGGGGGGCTCCGATCCGTTGCGACCACTGCCACGCGCCACACTGACTGCAGACAGCGGCGCCGTTGAGGCCGAAAGCTGGCATACCCTGTCGACTCCCGCCGCACTCGACGCGCAACTGCTGGCGGCACGCACCGCCGGGCAGCCACTCATGCTCGACTGGTACGCGGACTGGTGCATCAGTTGCAAGGTGATCGAGCGCGAAGTATTCGCCGATCCGCTGATCGCCCCGCGCCTGGCCGACTACCGCCTGATCCGCTTCGACATCACCGACAGCAATGCCGAGCAGCGCGCCCTGCTGGATCGCTACAAGTTGTTCGGCCCACCCGCCGTGCTGTTCTTCGATGGCAACGGACAGGAAATGGACGAAATCCGCGTCGTCGGCGAAATCACCGCCAGGCAATTCGCTGAACGCCTGAACCGCGCTGACGCCTTGCGCTGACAGCGAACAGCAATCCCTGCGGCAAACTCCAGCCATAATGCGGGCATTTACGCCGATTGCAGCATGACTGGACAGTCAACCCCCGCTTCATGCATAGTTTTTCCCCTTTACGAGTCGGCCCGCCTTTCAAGCGGCACGACCGCGCATAACAACAAGGAACATACATGGCGACCTTTCTGGTCCTTCATGGCCCGAATCTGAATCTGCTCGGCACCCGCGAACCCGGTGTTTATGGCGCGGTGACGCTGGCGCAGATCAATCAGGACCTCGAACAGCGCGCCCGCGACGCCGGCCATCATCTGCTGCACCTGCAATCCAATGCCGAATACGAACTGATCGAACGCATCCACGCCGCGCGCAGCGAAGGTGTGGACTTCATCCTGATCAATCCGGCGGCATTCACGCATACCAGCGTCGCGTTACGTGACGCGTTGCTGGCAGTGAGCATCCCATTCATCGAAGTGCACCTGTCGAACGTGCACAAACGTGAACCTTTCCGCCATCACTCCTACTTTTCGGATGTCGCGGTAGGTGTGATCTGCGGCCTTGGCGCCAGCGGTTATCGGCTGGCATTGGAGGCCGCCCTGGAACAACTCGCTGCCTCCTGACGGGCCTGCGCACAAGCATGCCGGGGCTCGACAAGCGAGCGGCAATACCCTTCGAACTTACCTGGGAGTCAACGCTTCATGGATATTCGCAAAGTCAAGAAACTGATCGAACTGCTGGAAGAGTCCGGGATCGACGAACTGGAGATCCACGAGGGCGAAGAGTCGGTACGCATCAGCCGCCACAGCAAGCAAGTGGCCATGCAACAGCCGATCTACGCTCAGGCGCCCGCAGCCCCGGCTCCGGCGCCTGTTGCTGCCGCGCCGACCGCTGATGCCGCCCCGGCCGCACCGAAGCTGAACGGCACCGTCGTCCGTTCGCCGATGGTCGGCACCTTCTACCGCGCTTCCTCGCCGGAAGCCAAGCCGTTCGCCGATGTCGGCCAGAGCGTCAAGAAAGGTGACATCCTGTGCATCGTCGAAGCCATGAAGATGATGAACCACATCGAGGCTGAAACCAGCGGCACCATCGAATCCATCCTGGTGGAGAATGGTCAGCCGGTCGAATACGACCAGCCGCTGTTCACCATCGTTTGAACCGCGGAGAGCCAGCGATGTTGGAAAAAGTACTGATCGCAAACCGCGGTGAAATCGCCCTGCGGATCTTGCGAGCCTGCAAGGAGCTGGGCATCAAGACCGTCGCGGTGCACTCCACCGCCGACCGCGAACTGATGCACCTGGCCCTGGCGGATGAATCCGTCTGCATCGGCCCGCCCCTTGCCACCAATTCATATCTGCACATCCCGTCGATCATCGCCGCGGCAGAGGTGACCGGCGCCACCGCCATTCACCCCGGCTACGGCTTTCTCGCCGAGAACGCCGACTTCGCCGAGCAGGTGGAAAAATCCGGCTTCGCCTTCGTCGGCCCGAAAGCTGAAACCATCCGCCTGATGGGTGACAAGGTGTCTGCCAAGGACGCCATGATCAAGTCCGGCGTACCCGTGGTACCCGGCTCCGACGGCCCGCTGCCGGAAGATGAGAAGGAAGCGCTGCGCATCGCCCGCGAAGTAGGTTACCCGGTGATCATCAAGGCCGCTGGCGGCGGCGGTGGTCGCGGCATGCGTGTGGTGCACAAGGAAGAAGACCTGATCAAGTCGGCCAAGCTGACCCGCACCGAAGCCGGTGCTGCGTTCGGCAACCCGATGGTCTATCTGGAGAAATTCCTTGGCAATCCGCGCCACGTGGAAGTCCAGGTGCTCTCCGACGGCCAGGGCAACGCCATTCATCTGGGCGATCGCGACTGCTCACTGCAGCGCCGCCACCAGAAGGTCCTGGAAGAAGCGCCAGCGCCCTTCATCGATGAAAAGGCCCGCGCCGAAGTGCTCAAGCGCTGCACCGATGCCTGCATCGAAATCGGCTATCGCGGCGCCGGCACCTTCGAGTTCCTCTATGAAGACGGTCGTTTCTACTTCATCGAGATGAACACCCGCGTGCAGGTCGAGCATCCGGTCACCGAGATGGTCACCGGCGTGGACATCGTCAAGGAGATGCTCAGCATCGCCGCCGGCAACAAGCTGTCGATCAAGCAGGAAGACGTGGTCATCCGCGGCCATTCACTGGAATGCCGGATCAACGCCGAAGACCCGGAGAAATTCCTCCCGAGCCCCGGCAAGGTGAAGCACTTCCACGCACCGGGCGGCAACGGCGTTCGCGTCGACTCGCACCTGTACAGCGGCTATTCGGTTCCGCCGAACTACGACTCGCTGATCGGCAAGCTGATCACCTACGGCGCCACGCGCGAAGAAGCCATGGTGCGCATGCGCAATGCGCTGGACGAAATCGTCGTCGACGGCATCAAGACCAACATCCCACTGCACCGGGATCTGGTTCGCGACGAAGGCTTCTGCAAGGGCGGCGTGAACATCCACTACCTGGAAAAGAAACTGGGTATGGACAAGCACTAAGCACCAGCCGAGAAAAGCGCTGAAGGCTGGAAGGCCGGACGAAAAAGCGGATAATCCCGCCACCTTTCGTTCAGCCTTCCAGCCTTCAGCCGTTTCTAGACGAGAATTTTATGCCCTGGCTACAACTTCGCCTCGCCATCGCCCCGGAACAGGCACCCGCCCTTGAAGATGCCCTGCTGGGCGTCGGCGCGGTATCGGTGACCTTCATGGATGCCGAGGACCAGCCCATCTTCGAGCCGGACCTGGGCACCACGCCGCTGTGGTCGCATACCCACCTGCTGGCCCTGTTCGAAGCCGACGTGAATGAAAGCGATCTGCTCGCGCATCTGCAATTGCTGACCGGCGGCGAACTGCCCGATTACCAGTTGGAACGCATCGAGGATCAGGACTGGGAACGCAGCTGGATGGACAACTTCCAGCCCATGCGCTTCGGTCGTCGCTTGTGGATCGTCCCCAGCTGGCACGCCGCGCCCGAACAGGATGCGGTGAATCTGCTGCTCGATCCCGGCCTGGCCTTCGGCACCGGCACCCACCCCACCACGGCGCTCTGCCTGGAATGGCTCGATGCCCAGCAGCTATGCGGCTTGCAGGTGCTGGATTTTGGTTGTGGCTCGGGCATCCTGGCCATCGCCGCCCTGCTGCTGGGTGCCGAGCAGGCCATCGGTACCGACATTGATATCCAGGCCATCGAAGCCTCGCGCGACAATGCCGGACGCAACGGCATCGACCCGGCACGCTTCCCGCTGTACCTGCCCGAACAGCTGCCGAGCGGTCAGGCCGACGTGGTAGTCGCCAATATCCTCGCCGGCCCACTGGTGGAACTGGCAGGGCAGATTGCCGAGCGCGTCAAACCCGGCGGTCTTCTGGCCCTGTCCGGAATCCTTGCCGAGCAGGCCGAAGAGGTTCGCGCAGCCTATGCGGCGCAATTCGATCTCGACCCCACCGCTGAAAAAGACGGCTGGGTACGGATTACCGGCATTCGTCACCACTGAGCCTCACGGCAGTGACGGGCAACACGCACCACCACTGCCGTTCGACGATATGCATGCGCTAGACTAGCGAGCATTCTTCGCCGGACCTGCGCATGACCAGCTTCGTCACCCAATGCCCGCATTGCCGTACCAGTTTTCGCGTCAGCCGCGCCCAGCTCGCTGCGGCTCGGGGCGTGGTGCGTTGTGGCGCCTGCATGGAGCTTTTCAATGCGGCCCAGCAACTGAGCGACGAGGAAAAACTGCGCGCCAGCGCCGCAGAGACGCCAGCCCCGGCGCCCGTCAGCGTGCCGGCTCAGCCTTCGGCGCCCTCGAACAGCGAAGACGATACCCTGTGGATTCACGACGACCTCGATCTGGACAGTCTCGACCTGGACGAGGAACTGGCCAGGCTTGAGCGTGAAGAACTGGAGCTGGCCCGCGAACTGCTTCAGCTGGAACAGACACAGCCCCACACAGCGTCACCGGATGATGATGAAGCCTGGGCCGAACGGCTTCTTGGCGCAGAAACGACACAGGCACCCGTGCCCGCCCCGGTTTCCCAGGCGCTTCCCGAGCCGGACATGGAGACGGCGAAGGCACCACCTGACACCGTCATGCCCCCTGCTACGCCGCTGGATACAGCACTGCCACAGCCAGCGGAGCGGCTGGAGCCCTCACTTTCCGAGCCCGAGGAAGCAGACTCCGGATGGCCTGCCGCCGACTCAACGCCAGCGACGCAAGCTCATGCGCGCGAACGCAAGGATCGCGACGCGCCACTGTTCGAGCTTGAAGACGAGCCCCTGCAACTCGACTGGGTGGCCCGCCGCCGCCCCTGGGGCCGCTGGCTGGGCTGGGGCGCACTGAACCTGCTCGCCCTGCTGGCGCTTGCAGGGCAATACGTGTTCTATAATTTCGACGAACTGGCGCGCCAGGATCAATACCGCCCCTGGCTTGAGCAGCTGTGCCCGGCATTGGGCTGCGAGCTGCCATCGCGAGTCGATATCGAGCAGATCAGAAGCAGCAACCTGGTCGTGCGTAGCCACCCCGACTTCACTGGCGCGCTGATAGTCGATGCGATCATTTACAACCGCGCCTCCTTTGCCCAACCCTTCCCGCTGCTGGAAATGCGCTTCACCGATATCAGCGGACAGGTTCTGGCAAGCCGCACATTCAAGCCTGGCGAATACCTCTCCGGAGAACTCGCCGGCCAGCGCCAGATGCCCTCGCAGATCCCCATCCATATCGCCCTCGACATCCTCGACCCTGGCACCAGCGCGGTGAGCTACAGCCTGGCCTTCCACTCGCCGGAATAGCAGACGGGCCGTCGCGAACCTGGGCAACCCGCCGCTCATCGCCCGAGCGTGACAAGCCGGCCTTCGGCTATAAGCTGATGACTGTTCAGATTTTGTTCAACGCATGCTTTAACCTGCCATGCAGAGCGGGTATTATGCACACCCTTTTTTACACCCGATCGCAGGCTCCAGGCAGGGAATCTTCATGTCAGCGGTACGCATCGGTCCTTATATTCTTCCGAATCGATTGATTCTCGCGCCCATGGCCGGCGTGACCGATCAGCCGTTCCGCCAGCTGTGCCGACGCCTGGGCGCCGGCCTGGTGGTCTCGGAAATGGTGACCAGCGACGTGCGCCTGTGGAACAGCCGCAAGTCACGCCTGCGCCTGCAGCATGATGGCGACCCCGAGCCGCGTTCGGTACAGATCGCCGGAGGTGATCCGCAGATGCTCGCCGAAGCGGCCCGGCGCAATGTCGAACTGGGCGCACAGATCATCGACATCAACATGGGTTGTCCGGCGAAGAAGGTCTGCAACAAGGCGGCCGGCTCGGCCCTGATGAAGGACGAACTGCTGGTTGCGCGGATTCTCGAAGCCGTGGTGACAGCCGTGGATGTTCCGGTGACGCTGAAGATTCGCACCGGCTGGGACAGACAGAACAAGAATGGGCTCAGGGTGGCACGGATCGCCGAACAGTCCGGTATCGCCGCGCTGGCCGTACATGGCCGTACCCGCGCCGACCTTTACACCGGCGATGCCGAGTACGAAACCATTGCCCGCATCAAGCAGGCCGTATCGATTCCGGTATTTGCCAACGGGGATATCGACTCGCCGCTCAAGGCGCGCCAGGTGCTGAAGGACACCGGCGTCGATGCGCTGCTCATTGGCCGCGCAGCACAGGGCAGACCGTGGATTTTTCGCGAAATCGACCACTTCCTCGATACCGGCGAGCTGCTGCCTGCGCCGGGCCTGGATGAGATCGAGCGGATACTGCTCGATCATCTGGACGCGCTGCACGCCTTTTATGGCGAAGTAATGGGCGCGCGTATCGCGCGCAAGCACGTCAGCTGGTATCTCGCAACACAACCGGGGGCACGGGAATACCGTAGCCGATTCAATCGTTTGGAAAACAGGGACGCGCAGTGCGCCAGTGTTCGAGCCTTCTTCGAGGAACGCCGAACCAGCCCTGACTCAGGGGATGAAACAGGGGTGGCCGCATGACGCTGTTGAACGAAACACTGGCTATTGGAACCACATCCGTGAGCGACAACGTAAACCTCAAGCAGCATTTGAATACACCGAGCGAGGCAGGCCAGACCCTGCGCGGCAGTGTCGAGAAAGCGCTGCACAACTACTTCGCCCATCTCGAAGGCGCCGATGTCACGGATGTGTACAACCTGGTGCTCTCCGAAGTAGAGGCGCCCTTGCTGGAAACCGTGATGAACTACGTCAAGGGCAACCAGACCAAGGCCTCGGAATTGCTGGGCCTGAATCGCGGCACCCTGCGCAAGAAACTCAAGCAGTACGACCTCCTTTAAAAAGCCGCTGGAGGCTCAAGGCCGGAAGCTGGACGACCAAGCGACACCCTCGTTCCGCCTCCCGCCTCCAGCGTTGTCTACCTTCCGATGGAAACCGTGATGACCGACCAAACTCTCCGCCTTCCCGTGCGTCGCGCACTGATCAGCGTGTCCGACAAGACCGGCGTTGTTGAATTTGCCCGTGAACTCGCTGCCCTTGGCGTCGAAATCCTTTCCACCGGCGGCACCTTCAAGCTGCTGCGTGAAAACGGTATCGCCGCCGTCGAAGTGGCCGACTACACCGGCTTTCCGGAAATGATGGATGGCCGGGTCAAGACCCTGCATCCGAAGATCCATGGCGGCATCCTCGGTCGCCGTGACCTCGACGGCGCGGTCATGACCGAACACGGGATCAACCCGATCGACCTGGTGGCGGTCAACCTCTATCCGTTCGCCGCGACCGTGGCCAAGGCCGGCTGCACCCTGCCGGACGCCATCGAGAATATCGATATCGGCGGCCCGACCATGGTTCGCAGCGCCGCCAAGAACCACAAGGACGTCGCCATCGTGGTCAACGCCGGCGACTATGCCGGTGTCATCGAGAACCTGCGCAACGGCGGTCTGAGCTATGCCCAGCGTTTCGATCTGGCGCTCAAGGCCTTCGAGCACACCGCCTCCTACGACGGCATGATCGCCAACTACCTGGGCACCATCGACCAGGCGGCCGAAACGCTGTCCACCGAGGGCCGCAGCCAGCTGCCGCGCACCTTCACCACCCAGTTCGTCAAGGCGCAGGACATGCGTTACGGTGAGAATCCGCATCAGATCGCGGCCTTCTACGTCGAACACGCCGATGAAGCCTGCGTCGCCACCGCACGCCAGCTGCAGGGCAAGGAGCTGTCGTTCAACAACGTGGCCGACACCGATGCCGCGCTGGAATGCGTGAAGAGCTTCGTCAAGCCCGCCTGCGTCATCGTCAAGCACGCCAACCCCTGCGGCGTCGCCGTGGTGCCGGAAGACGAAGGCGGCATCCGCCAGGCCTATGAACTGGCCTACGCCACCGACAGCGAATCGGCCTTCGGCGGCATCATCGCCTTCAACCGCGAGCTGGACGGCGAAACCGCGCGCGCCATCGTCGAACGCCAGTTCGTCGAAGTCATCATCGCCCCGAGCGTCAGCCAGGAAGCCCGTGAAATCGTCGCCGCCAAGGCCAACGTGCGTCTGCTCGAATGCGGCCAGTGGCCAGCCGAGCGCGCGCCGGGCTGGGACTTCAAGCGCGTCAACGGCGGCCTGCTGGTGCAGAGCCGCGATGTCGGCATGATCACTGCGGACGACCTCAGGATCGTCACCCGCCGCGCGCCCACCGAACAGGAAATCCATGATCTGATCTTTGCCTGGAAAGTGGCCAAGTTCGTCAAATCCAACGCCATCGTCTACGCCAGGAACCGTCAGACCGTAGGTGTCGGCGCCGGCCAGATGAGCCGTGTCAACTCCGCCCGCATCGCCGCGATCAAGGCCGAACACGCCGGCCTGCCGGTGCCGGGCGCGGTCATGGCCAGTGATGCCTTCTTCCCCTTCCGCGACGGCATCGACAACGCAGCCAAGGCCGGCATCAGCGCCGTGATCCAGCCCGGCGGTTCGATGCGCGACGAAGAAGTCATCGCCGCGGCAGACGAAGCGGGTATCGCCATGGTGTTCACCGGCATGCGCCATTTCCGCCACTGATCGTAAAAAGCCGCTGAAGGCTGATGGCTGATGGCTGGACGAAAAAGCGACACCCTCGTCCAGCTTCCAGCCTCCAGCCTCCAGCCCAACACAGGGTTATAACAATGAACGTATTAGTGATTGGCAGCGGCGGACGTGAACATGCGCTGGCCTGGAAGGTAGCGCAGGACCCTCGGGTCAATAAGGTTTTCGTCGCCCCGGGCAACGCCGGCACGGCAACCGAAGCCAAGTGCGAGAACGTCGCCATCGACGTACTGGCCATCGAGCAGCTGGCGGACTTCGCAGCGCAGAACGTGCAGCTGACCATCGTCGGCCCGGAGGCACCGCTGGTCACAGGCGTGGTCGATCTGTTCCGCTCGCGTGGCCTGGACTGCTTCGGCCCCACCGCCGCCGCCGCGCAGCTGGAAGGCTCCAAGGCCTTCACCAAGGACTTCCTCGCCCGTCACAGGATTCCCACCGCCGACTACCAGAACTTCACCGACGTCGAGCCGGCCCTGGCCTACCTGCGCGAGAAAGGCGCGCCCATCGTGATCAAGGCCGATGGCCTGGCCGCCGGAAAGGGCGTGATCGTCGCCATGACGCTGGCAGAAGCCGAAGAAGCGGTGCGCGACATGCTCTCCGGCAACGCCTTCGGTGATGCCGGATCGCGGGTGGTGATCGAGGAATTCCTCGACGGCGAGGAAGCCAGCTTTATCGTCATGGTCGATGGCGAAAACGTGCTGCCGATGGCCACCAGCCAGGATCACAAGCGCGTCGGCGACGGCGACACCGGCCCCAACACCGGCGGCATGGGCGCCTACTCGCCCGCCCCCGTGGTCACTGCCGACGTTCACCAGCGGGTGATGGACGAAGTGATCTGGCCAACCGTCAAGGGCATGGCCGCCGAAGGCAACGTCTATACCGGCTTCCTCTATGCCGGCCTGATGATCGACGGCAACGGCGCGCCCAAGGTGATCGAGTTCAACTGCCGCTTCGGTGATCCGGAAACCCAGCCGATCATGCTGCGCCTGCAGTCCAGTCTCGTCCTACTGGTCGAGGCCGCGCTGGCCAAGGCGCTGGACAAGGTCGAAGCGCAGTGGGACCCGCGCCCCAGTCTTGGCGTGGTACTGGCCGCCGGTGGCTATCCAGGTAATTACGCCAAGGGCGCCGTGATTCACGGCCTGGATGCCGCCGCCCAACTGGAAGGCAAGGTCTTCCATGCCGGCACCGCGCTGCAGAATGGCGAAATCACCACGGCAGGAGGCCGAGTGCTCTGCGCCACCGCCCTGGGTGAAACCGTTTGTGCAGCCCAGCAGAGTGCCTATGCTCTCGCGGCCCGTATCGACTGGAATGGCCATTTCTATCGCCACGACATCGGTTACCGTGCAATCGCGCGCGAGCAAGGCGAAAGCTGAAGTTCCGGCAGGCCAGGTGCGCAACGGTCGATTCCCTTTACCGTTGCGCGCATTACAGCGCCAGTCCCTCACGACTATAATTTGTCGCCAGACCAATGAAGGGACTTCAACCGTGCATCGACTCCGGGTAGCCGTTGCCTTTACCTTCAGCCTGCTCCTGGCTGTAGCAGGCGCTTACCCCGCTTTTGCCGGTACCGAAACGCAAGAGCCTACTCAGCAGGCTGCCCCGCAGAACTGGCGGTTGCTGGTCGACCAGTCGGGGCGGCTCACGCTGAACGAAATTCTGGATCAGCGAAGCCTGTTCCAGCGCATCGAAAAACTTTCCCATAGCGCCCCGGCAAGTGATCAGGCCATCTGGCTGCAGGTCAGCCTGCCGACTTTCGCCCAGCCCCACTGGCTGTGGCTGTTCGCCCCTCGCGTGCAATATCTGGATTTCTATCTGCTACGTGACGGACAGCTCGAACGCCATGTCGAAACCGGCGAACTGCGCACCCCGCAATCACGCCCTTTGCCCGCCCGCGCCTACCTGTTTTCCCTGCCCAATGACGGCCAGCCCCGCGAAGCCTACATTCGCCTGAACTCATCGCATCCAATCATGGCCTGGTTCCAGACCCTCGATGAACGCGGACTGGTCGAGCAGGCACGCCCCGCCTACCTTTTCGGCGGTCTGCTCAGTGCGCTGGCACTGCTGCTGCTCTATAACCTGCTGCGTTTCGCCCGCACCACCAGCTACAGCAACCTGGGGCTTGCCGTACTGCATGGCGCATTGCTGGCGTGCGTATCGGCGAACCTCGGGCTACTGGCGCTATGGCTGCCAGGGCTGCTGCACAGCCAGGCGATGATTGCCGACATCTCGGCCCTGATTGCCTGTATTGCCTTGCTGGCCTTCACCCTCGACTTCTTCAGCCAGCGCCGCAAAGCCTGGTTCAGCCGCCTGCTCGCGCTTGAACTCGGCTTCATCAGCGCGCTGGCGGCAACCATCGCTCTCACGCAGCAGCTCTGGGTCAGCTGGTTGATCTGCGCCACGATACTGCTCAGCGCAGTCAGCGTCACCCTCATCGCCCTGCAGTACTGGCGCCAGACACCGGCGCGCCTGCTGCTGGCGGGCATGCTGCTGTTCGACGCCGGCTTCATCTTCATGCTGCCCATGCTGCTCGGCTTCAATCAGCTCGATCCCGACTGGTTGTCCGGCGTGGTATTCAGCGTGGCAACAGGTGCCGGTCTGCTCTTCAGCCTTGCCGCACATGAACAGCAGCGCCAGATCCAGGCCAGCCACCGCACCCGGCACACGGCCGAGGCCGTCACCAGTGCCGAACAGAAGACCAAAGCCGATTTCCTCGCCAGTATCAGTCATGAAATCCGCACGCCGATGAACGGCGTGCTCGGCATGAGCGAGCTGCTGCTCGACACCTCGCTGTCGGCCAGGCAGCGCGACTACGTCCAGACCATCCATAGCTCCGGCAATGAACTGCTCAACCTGATCAACGAAATTCTCGACGTTTCCAAACTGGAGTCCGGGCAGATCGAACTGGACGACGTACAGTTCGATCTCAATGCGCTGATCGAGGACAGCCTGGGTATTTTCCGCGCCAAGGCCGAACAGCAGAAGGTCGAGCTGATCAGTTTTATCCAGCCACAGATGCCGCACATCGTTGCCGGCGATCCGACACGCCTGCGCCAGACGCTGCTGAGCCTGCTGGAAAATGCTTTCAGGCAGACCGAGGAAGGTGAAGTTCTGCTGGTGGCCGCAATGGATGAAGCCGACGGCCAGACCCGCTTGCGCATCACCGTTCAGGACAGTGGCCGTCCGCTGGAAGCCCAGGAGTGCGAGGCCCTGCTCAATGCCGAGCTGGACAGCCGCGACCTTCTCGCCGCGACCGGACATGGAGGGCGTCTCGGGCTGATCGTTGCGCGGCAGCTGGTGCAGTTGATGAATGGCGAATTCGGCATCCAGACCGGCGATGTCACCGGCAACACCCTCTGGATCAGCCTGCCGCTTACCGCCAAAGCACTGGAGCAATCCGGCAGTGACCTGAATGGTCCGCTCTTGGGCGCGCGTCTGCTGGTAGTGGACGACAACGAGACCTGCCGCAAGGTGTTCGCCCAGCAATGCAGCAGCTGGGGCATGGAGGTCACCACCGCCGCATCAGGCAAGGAGGCGCTGGCCCTGCTGCGCACCAAGGCCCATCTGCATGAGTATTTCGATGCGGTGCTGCTCGATCAGGACATGCCCGGCATGACCGGCATGCAGCTGGCCAGCAAGATCCGTGAAGATTTCAGCCTCAACCACGACATCCTGCTGATCATGCTCACCGGCATGAGCAGCGCACCCAGCAAGATCATCGCGCGCAACGCCGGCATCAAACGCATCCTCGCCAAACCCGTGGCCGGCTACACCCTGAAAGCCACCCTGGCCGACGAACTCGCCAGCCATCGCAGCAGCGTGGCACGCCCTTCGCCCAGCGCCGGGAGAGCACTTCCGATACCCAACGACTTCCGCATTCTGGTGGCCGAGGACAACAGCATTTCCACCAAAGTCATCCGTGGCATGCTGAACAAGCTCAACCTCAAGCCCGATACCGCCAGCGACGGCGAACAGGCACTGGCAGCCATCAAGGCACAGCCCTACGACCTGGTCCTGATGGACTGCGAAATGCCGATTCTCGACGGCTTCCAGGCCACCGCGCAGCTGCGCGCCTGGGAGGCCGCAGAGAACCGCCCACGCACGCCAGTGGTCGCACTCACCGCGCATATTCTCAGCGAGCACCGTGAACGCGCACGCGAAGCAGGCATGGACGGGCACATGTCCAAACCGGTGGAAATGTCCCAGCTACGCGAACTGATCGAGCACTGGGCTGCGATCAGGGCCGCCACGAATCGTACGCCCCACCCCTGAAGGTAATCCTTCTATGGTGCCGGTAAGGATCTGACGTCACTGATGACAAACAGACTTTCCGGCTGAGCAGGCATTCGAGACTCATCCATGTGCAGATCCTGAGCGGGAACCGTGTAACTCATTCGACGCGTCAGCATGCGCAAAGCGCTCGTCAGCAATGCGATCGCCAGGGGCTCACCTGGACAGCGATGCCCAGTCGCAGTATCACCGCCCCCCTGGGTGATGAAATTGAAAGCGCCCCCCTTCCATTCGGCGAAGCGCTCGGGGCGAAACTGCTCGGGCTGCGCCCAGAGTCTGGCGTCTCGATTGGTGCCATACAGGTCCAGCAGCACACGGGTGCCCTTGGGGAATCGATAGCCTTTCCATTCAAAGTCCTCGCGCACGCGCGCCGCGGTGAAGGGAAAGAATGCGTGGAGACGACGGACCTCCTGGGCAAAGGGTTCCAGCGCCGCATCCTCCTGCTGTAAACGTTGGCGCCATTGCGGATGTGCCAGCAATTCCAGCGCCGCATAAATGATAAAACGCGCCACCGCCACGGTCGGCCTCAGCAGGTTAAGCATTTCCACAGCCGCAATCCGCTCATCCAGCGGCTGTCCATCCGGCCCGAGATGCCGGGCAACGACGGCCAACGCCCGGCCTTCATCGATCGACAGCCCCCCGTCGCGTACCTGCGCAATCAGCCCGGCCATCCATCTTTCGGCTTCCTTGCGGGCCTTTCGCGCGTGCCAATGGCGGGCGCCGACACCACCCGCACCGTCGATCAGCGCAGCCAACTGATCTCGACGTGTTTCCAGCTCCGCCGGACCGAGTGGAACGCCCGCCCATGTGCATACCGAACGGGTAAGGATTGCTTGCACCTCGGGCAGCAACGTGACGTGATCACAGCGTTGCCACATCCCGATGGCGGCTTGCCAGTTGGCCTCGTTCATTCGCACCAGTTCGGCGACCGCATCGGGGTTGAGCAACGACATGAACAGCTGCTTGCGATGCCGATGAGCAGAGCCGTCGAGGCCCTGCACCCCTCCCTGGCCAAACAGTGTTTTCTGCAACATGCGTGGGGCGGCATGCTCACGCTTGAACAGCTGCTCGTCGTAGAACAGCCTCGCCGCCTCTTCGCCGCTCATGCAGATAGTGTTCTGCAACAGCAGCCGGACCTGGAACAGGTCCGATTGCAACCGCTGACAGCGACTCGGAATGAATGAATAGCCTTCACGAAGCAACGCAATCGAACTTTCGACGCCCGGGCTGTGGGGAATATCAGGCATAAACCACCTCGGCAAAGAACGGCAACTGACCAATAGACAGCACCCAGCAGCTTCGGGTGCCTCAACCGTCCGCTTGCATGAAATGAACAAAATGCGATGGCCACTGCCGATAAGAAACGAACACCGTATTATTCCGCGGCCAGATCACCTATTGCCCGAGCCCTGCTTCGAGGCGAATAACCATCGCCAAGGAGCCCATGCATGATGAAGAGAAGCGATGCCGCCTGGACCCTGGTCGGCATCACTGCGGTACTGCTTTGCGGCTATCTGCTCTATCAGGAAATTCGCACGCTCTCGCTGGCCGAGCTCGCCGAAAGCCTCGCGGCCATCAGTTACCGCAACTGGCTGCTGGCAGGGCTGGCAACCCTTGGCGCCTATGTCGCGCTCGCCTGGTACGACCGAATAGCCATCGCCCATCTGGGCAAGCGAATCTCCTGGTGGTTCATCACCCTCTGCTCGTTCACCACCTACGCCCTGGCGCATAACATAGGCGCATCGGTGTTTTCCGGCGCGGTCGTGCGCTACCGGGCCTACCGCAGCAAAGGGCTCACGCCACAGGAGATCGGCGTGCTGATCGTATTCTGTTCGCTGACCTTCTTCCTCGGCACCCTGCTGGCCGGCGGCGCAGTCCTGGTTCTGAAGCCTGAACTGCTGAACCGACTCATCGATGTGCAACCCTGGGTATCGACCGCCATCGGCCTGTCTCTGATGTCCCTGGTCGGGCTCTACGTGACAGGCGCCTGGCGGCAGTTGGCGCCGTTTCGCATCGGCAAATGGCGGATCGAATACCCGCGCCTGCCGATCGTCGGCAAACAACTGATTGCGGCCCCGCTTGAGCTTGTCTGCGCTGCCGCGATCATCTATTTCGCACTCCCCGCAGCGGAAAATCCCGGCTATCTGGTGGTGCTCGGCGTGTTTCTCGCCTCCTTTTCGCTGGCCCTGCTCTCTCATGCACCGGGCGGGCTTGGCGTGCTTGAAGTGACTTTTCTGGCCGCGCTTCCGGAGCTGGACACCGCCGACGTCCTGGCCGCCTTGATCGTCTTCAGAGGCTTTTACCTGATCCTGCCCTTCGCCCTGGCGATTCTCGTCGTCACGGTATTCGAAACCACCCAATGGGCGGAGAAGCGCAAGCGGGGCTCGACACCCGGCCCGTAACGGAGCCGTTGAAAACGCAGGTCTTTAACTGATTGTCACGGAACAGCACATTGGCCCTATAGCCAAGCTCTCAGCGACAGGCGATGATTCCGCCCTTAATCGAAACGAACCGACCCAGATGACCGACTCACATACCCGCCAGCCGACCGAGCACAAGCCCCGCCCCCTGATCGACCTGCTGATAAGCATCCTGATCCCTTCGCTGATTCTCATGAAGCTCAGCGGTGAAGAGCGACTGGGGGCAGACGGCGCACTGGTGCTGGCGCTGGCATTCCCTCTCGGCTGGGGCCTTTTCGAGCTGGTGAAATATCGCAAATTCAACTGGATCGCCCTGCTGGGGCTGATCAGCGTGCTGCTGACCGGCGGCATTGGCCTGTTGCAGCTGGACCCGCAATGGCTGGCCATCAAGGAAGCGGCCATCCCCGGGATCATCGGTATCGCCGTACTGGGCTCGACCCGTACGCGCTTTCCGCTGATCCGCACGCTGCTCTACAACCCCAAGGTGCTCAACGTCGACAAGGTTCACGAGCAGCTCGAACGCAACGGCCAGACGGCTCACTTCGAGACCCGCCTGTTGCGCGCCACCTACTTTCTCAGCGGTACCTTCTTCTTTTCGTCCTTCATGAATTACGTGCTGGCCAAGTGGATCGTCAACAGCCCGGCCGGCAGCGAGGCCTTCAATGCCGAACTGGGCCGCATGACCCTGCTCAGCTACCCGATGATCGCCATTCCCAGCATGGCGATGATGATGGCGATCTTCTATTACCTCTGGCGCACCATCCACGGGCTGACCGGGCTGCGCCTGGAAGAAATCATTGCCACTGGCGCGCAGGACGGACAATCCGACAAACAGCCCTGACTGCCTAATAGAGCAGGGCGATCGGGCTATGGCGATGGTCGTTCGATAAAAGCGCTGGAGGCTGGACGAAAAACGCCATGTGCGCTCGAACCTGGATCGCTTGTCGTTCAGCCTCCAGCTTTCCAGTGCTGTTTTCGGCTCTTTGGCGCATAGCGCGGAGGCTGATTTCAACGCGGCATGATCGGGCGCAGTAATCTGTAAACGCCCTCTCAGAACCTGTTCAAAGTCTCGCGAGCTAGAGCAATGCAAGGCAAAAACAGGCGAGGACGCGGAGTTTACAGCTGTAAATGAGTAGTCCGAGCCTGTTTTTAACGCAGCAGTGCCGACGCGCAGCAGACTTTGGACAGGTTCTCACACCGCCATCAGCCACATCCACAATGGCAAGGTGGCAGCCGACAGCAGAGTGGACAGAAAGACCGCCGAACTGACCGCGCGGGTATCTTCTGGATTGGCCACGAAGGCCAGTACATTGACACCACTCGGGCAGGCGGCCAGCAACACCAGCACCGCACGCGCTTCCTGGCCCAGCCCCGGCAGCAGGCCGCTGAAATACCACACCAGCAGCGGAAAGACGCCCAGCTTGACCAGGGTCAGCACCAGCGCAGCCATATTGGGACGCAGGCGATAACGCGACAGACTGAGCCCCAGCACCATCAGCGCACAGGGCAATGCCGCCTGGGCCAGCCAGTCGGCCATACGCCAGAGCGGCTGCGGCAGATCCAGATTGGAAACGTTCAGCGCCGCCCCCAGCAGTAATCCGACGATCAGCGGGTTGGCCAGGTTCTTCAGCAATGATCGGGCACTGACCTTCTGCCCCGAGCCGAAGGCACTGTAGAAGCTCTGCAGTGAAAACAGAATCAGGCTGTGGAACACCAGAATGGCGAAGACATAGACCAGGCTCGCCGCACCCAGCAGGGTGGTTACCAGGGGAATTCCGACAAGCACATTGTTCGAATAGGCGGCAGTCAATCCCAGTGCGGACGAGCGCCCGAGCAAACGCTGGGTAACCAGCCCGACTACGGCAAAGACCGTCAGCACCGGGCCGAAATAGGCCAGCAACAGCATCGGCGACATGCCATCGCCCAGCTCGGCCCGGGCGATGCCGGTGAACAGAATCGCTGGCATGAACAGCTTGAAGGTGATGTTGGCAAGGCCGGTCGCCGCCTCACCGGCGAGCCAGCGCCGCCAGCCCAGCACATAGCCGAGCATGATCAAGCCAAAGATAGGCACAATCGCCTGAAGTACGCTCACACAGGATTCTCCACAAACGACGCGGCCCAATGTCACGCCGCAAAAAGGTCGCAAGAATACCCCGCGCCGGGGGTGAGATCACCTGATGGCGATGACGTCGGAATGCATTGCCGGCCCGCACTGGCCTTCAGGAGTTCGCCGCAGATACCCTGTGTCCGGCCAGCGTGTCGAGCACACTGGCCAGGTCGTCATGCCAGTCCCGCAGGGCGATGTCGAAGGTCTGCTCGAACTTCGTGCAGTTCAGCACCGACCAGGCCGGTCGGCGCGCAGGCGTGGGGTATTGCGCGGTAGTGATTGCCGACACTTGCGGTATTTTCACCAGCAGGCCCCTTGCCGCAGCCTGACGAAAGATCTCCTGTGCGAAGTCGAACCAACTGCACGGCGGATGACCGCTGTAGTGGTAAAGCCCCCAGGCAAGAGTGCCTTTGTGCGCATAGCGCTGAGCCAGTTGCAGCAGGACCTCGGCAAGGCTGCCAGCCTGGGTGGGGCAACCGAACTGATCGGCAACCACCGACAGCGCATCGCGCTGCTGCCCGAGACGCAGCATGGTCTTGACGAAGTTGTGCCCGTGCACGCCATACACCCAGCTGGTGCGCACGATCACATGCCGCTCCAGAACCGCCTGGATCGCGACCTCCCCTGCCCGCTTGCTGGCGCCATAGACACCGGTTGGCGCCACCGGATCGGTTTCACGATAGGCCTCTGGCGTGGTTCCGGAAAAGCCCGTCTCGCCGGAAAACACATAGTCGGTGGAGATATGCAGCAAGGGGATATCGGCCTGTCGTGCAGCCTCGGCCAGCCGGGCCACGCCATCACGGTTGACCGCATAGGCCTGTTCGGCCTGTGTCTCGGCATTGTCGACGTGCGTATAGGCGGCAGCGTTGATGATCAACCCCGGCCTGAACTGGCCAACCAGTTCCTCGATCCGATGGCTATCGGTGATATCCAACTGTTTCCGAGTCATGCCCAGCGCCTCGAGACCGTACACGCGGGCTCGGTCTACCAACTCGTGGCCGACCTGGCCACTGGCACCGCATACAAGGATTCGCATCGGGTCATCACCTCATCGAGAGCTCGTCAATAATGGCGAGCTCGGAATTGTAAAGCAGATTCGATTCACGCTCATCAGGCCGCGCTATGCGCTCAAAGAGCCGAAAACAGCGCTGGACAGCTGGAGGCTGAACGACAAGCGATCCAGGTTCGAGCGCACATGGCGTTTTTTCGTCCAGCCTCCAGCGCCTTTATCGAACGCCCATCGCAGAATGACGCCATAGCGCGATCGCCCTGAAGTACCGTCCTAGTGCGGTCCGTGCCTCGTTCAGGCCCGTTTTGAAGGCATTTGTTCCCAGGCAGCAGGTAATTACAGGGGCTGTTTCGATAGCCGGTGAAACTCGCGACCTGCAGTGCGGCCAAAACAGGAACAACCGGAGTCACCATCACGAATCCGCACGAGGATCGATGTCATGCCCAGAGGCGATAAATCCAGCTATACGGATAAGCAGCAGCGCAAGGCCGAGCATATCGAACAGAGCTATGAAGAGCGTGGGGTAGCGCCCAAGGAAGCCGAGGCGCGCGCCTGGGCCACCGTCAACAAGCAATCCGGTGGCGGGGAGCGCAAGGGCGGCTCGGGACAGAAGAAAAGCGAGACGGCCAAGCGCGCCGACCGCAAGGACTCGGCCCATCGCGCGGCACAGACCCGCACCGGCGCCTCCCCCAACAAGGGCTCGGCACGGGACAGGCAATCCGGCAGCACCTCGCTAACCGATCTCAGCCGCGACGAACTGATGCAAAAAGCCCGTGAACGCGATATCCGGGGGCGCTCGAAGATGCGCAAGCATGAGCTGCTGCAGGCGTTGAGCTGAAAGCGAGCCAGGGTCGATGACCACCTAGCAGGTCGGGTCACGCTTCACCGACCCGACAGGCGAGCGGCCAGGCGCGTTAAATGCTGAGGTGTCAGGCATGAATTGTCGGATTACACTTCGGATCGTCGGATTACGCCTTCGGCTAATCCGACCTACAACAGCCTGCGCCTCGGATATTCGCGGCTGAAGCCGCTCTCATAAGGGTTTCCTCTCACGGGCTCGCAACGGCTATTAACGGGGACAGAGCCTAAAAAAAAGCCACCCGAAGGTGGCCTTGAAAAGGAAAGAGAGTACTGCTCAGCCGGCGGCTGCCGGGCGCATGTAGGAGATCGGCGCGGTCTGGGAGTCATCGAAGGTCACCATTTCCCACGCATCCTTCTGTTCCATCAGGGTGCGCAGCAAACGGTTGTTCAATGCATGTCCGGATTTGAAGCCGCGGAATTCACCGATCAGGCTTGTGCCCAGCAAGTAAAGATCACCAATTGCATCGAGAATCTTGTGCTTGACGAATTCGTCCTCGTAACGCAGGCCGTCTTCGTTAAGCACCTGGTCTTCATCGACCACGATGGCATTATCGACACTGCCACCCAGGGCCAGGTTGTGCGAGCGCAGGAATTCGATGTCGCGCATGAAGCCGAAGGTTCGCGCACGGCTGACTTCCTTGACGAAGGAAGTGCTGGAGAAATCCACGCTGGCAGTCTGAGTACGACCCTTGAATACCGGATGGTCGAAGTCGATCTCGAAACTCACCTTGAAGCCTTCGAACGGCAGGAAGGTGGCGCGCTTGTCGCCGTCCTCCACCGTGACTTCACGGATGATGCGGATGAACTTCTTCGGGGCGTCCTGCTCCTGCAGGCCAGCCGATTGAATCAGGAATACGAAAGGACCAGCGCTGCCATCCATGATCGGCACTTCCGATGCCGACAGTTCGACGAAAGCATTGTCGATGCCAAGCCCGGCCATCGCCGAGAGCAGGTGCTCCACCGTGTCGACTTTGACGTCGCCGCTGACCAGCGTTGTCGACATGGTGGTCTCGCCGACGTTCTCGGCCCGCGCGGCAATCTGTACCGGCGGATTGAGGTCGGTGCGGCAGAACACGATTCCAGTATCCACAGGTGCCGGCTTCAGGGTCAGGTAAACCTTTTCCCCCGAATGCAGGCCGACGCCCGTGGCGCGAATGATGTTCTTCAAGGTGCGTTGTCTGATCATGGCCTGGTTTCGCTAGTGCGCTGTTGCGAATGGTTTCCAACAAAGGCGGGGATCATAGCAGAAGCCCACTTTGCTGAATACCAATCACGCCAATAGTCCTGATAAACCCAATCAATCAGCCTGGCGACGCAGGAATGCCGGAATATCCAGATAATCGAGATCCTCCTGGGGATTCAGCTTGGCCGCTGTAGCGGCAGCATGGGCCTGGTTGCGCATGATGGTCGGGCGATCCAGGTCACGGTAATTCACCGCAGCCTGATCCTGGCGAGGAGCCGAGGCAGCTTGCGACGCGACCGCTGCAGTCTGCACGGTGTTGTCCACAACCTTGACCGGCTTCTCGTTGCGCGGGCCAAGACCGGTTGCAACCACAGTGACATGCAGCTCGTCGGTCATTTCCGGGTCGATGACGGCGCCGACCTTGACGGTGGCCTCATCGGAAGCGAAGGCCTCGATGATTTCACCAACAGCCGCGTACTCGCCCAGGGACAGGTCAAGACCCGCCGTGATATTGACCAGAATGCCACGTGCACCTTGCAGATTGACGTCTTCAAGCAGTGGATTGCGAATCGCCGCCTCGGTAGCTTCACGGGCGCGGTTCGGGCCAGTGGCGCAACCGGTACCCATCATCGCCATGCCCATTTCACCCATGACGGTCTTGACGTCGGCGAAGTCGACGTTCATCAGCCCCGGACGCTGCATGATGTCGGAGATGCCGCGTACCGCACCAGTCAGCACGTCATCGGCCTTGGCGAACGCGGACAGCAGGCTGGCATCCTTGCCGAGGATGGTCAGCAGTTTTTCGTTAGGGATGGTGATCAGCGAATCGACGCACTCGGACAGCTGACGAATGCCTTCGTCGGCAACCTGCATGCGACGACGCCCCTCGAACGGGAACGGACGGGTCACCACGGCCACGGTGAGAATGCCCATTTCCTTGGCCACCGAAGCGATAACCGGCGCCGCGCCAGTGCCGGTGCCGCCGCCCATGCCGGTGGTGATGAACACCATATCGGCGCCCTGCAGCACCTCGGCGATGCGCTCGCGGTCGTCCATCGCGGCCTGACGACCGATGTCCGGATTGGTGCCTGCACCCAGGCCCTTGGTAATCGCGGAGCCCAACTGCAGTACGGTCCGCACATCGATTTTCTTCAGCGCCTGAGCATCGGTGTTGGCGCAGATGAACTCCACGCCTTCAACGTTGTTGCGCACCATGTGGTTGACAGCATTGCCGCCGCCTCCGCCTACGCCAATCACCTTGATGACTGCACTTTGCGGGGTATGATCTACGAGTTCGAACATGTCCCTCTCTCCTTCCAGCTTTCTAGTTGTGGTACTGCCGCACTGCTCAGAAATTGCCCTGGATCCAGCTTTTCAGCCGCTCCACGACAGATGGTTTGGTTTCTTCGGCGAAGTTGCCGAGGCCGGACATGGAGGTGCCATCGGTCTGCTTGCGCATGCCGTACAGCAACAGGCCCACGCCCGTTGAATAGATGGGGTTGCGGACGACGTCCGTCAGTCCCTGGAAACTGTGCGGCGCGCCCAGGCGCACCGGCATGTGAAAGATTTCTTCGGCCAGCTCGACGGCGCCTTCCATCTTCGCCGTACCGCCGGTGAGAACGATGCCCGCCGGCACCAAGTCCTCGTAGCCGCTGCGGCGCAGTTCGGCCTGGATCAGGGTGAACAGCTCGTCGTAACGCGGCTCGACCACTTCGGCCAGTGCCTGGCGCGAGAGTTCCCGTGGTGGCCGGTCGCCAACGCTGGGCACCTTGATGGTTTCACCTGGGCCGGCCAGCTTGGCAAGCGCGCAAGCATAGCGAATCTTGATCTCTTCGGCGTACTGCGTGGGCGTTCGTAGCGCCATGGCGATATCGTTGGTGACTTGGTCGCCGGCAATCGGAATCACCGCGGTGTGCCGGATCGCACCCTCAGTGAAGATGCAGATATCGGTGGTGCCGCCGCCGATGTCCACCAGGCAGACGCCCAGTTCCTTCTCGTCATCGGTCAGCACTGCGTGTGCCGAGGCCAGCTGTTCGAGAATGATGTCGTCCACTTCCAGGCCGCAGCGGCGCACGCATTTTTCGATGTTCTGCGCGGCATTCACCGCACACGTCACCACATGGACCTTCGCCTCCAGCCGCACGCCGGACATGCCCAGCGGCTCGCGCACGCCTTCCTGGTTGTCGATCACATAGTCCTGCGGCAGGGTATGCAACACACGCTGATCCGCTGGAATAGCCACGGCCTGAGCCGCATCCAGCACGCGCTCCAGGTCCGCACTGCTGACTTCGCGGTCGCGGATAGCGACAATCCCGTGGGAATTGAGGCTGCGGATGTGATTGCCCGCCAGACCGACGAATGCCGAATGGATACGACAGCCCGCCATGAGCTGGGCTTCCTCAACCGCACGCTGAATCGACTGTACGGTGGATTCGATATTGACCACGACGCCCTTCTTCAGGCCGCGCGAAGGGTGAGTACCGATGCCAACGATCTCCAGCTCACCATCGGGCGTTACTTCGCCCACCAGCGCCACCACCTTGGAGGTGCCGATATCGAGACCGACGATCATCTTGCCGCTTTGCACGCTAGACATGTGTTTCATTCCTCAATTCTTCGCAACGACGGATAGATCCGCCGCAGTCGGACTCGGCTCGTGCCAGGCCACGGCCAGGCCGTTGGCATAGCGCAGATCGATCCGCGCAATTTTTTCGCTCTCCTGCGCCAGCGTTTGCTGGTAAATGGCAGTGAAGCGACGCATTTTTTCGATTATCTGATCCCTGCCCAGCAACAGCTCGATACCCTGGCCTGTCGTCACGAACCAGCTGCCGCGCGCGCGCAACTCCAGGCGTTCGATGGAAAAACCCAGAGGACGCAACATCTGGCTGAGCATCTGGTACTGCTGCATGACGCGCTGCTGGGCCCGCTTCGGACCATGCAAGTGCGGCAGGTGTTCATAACGGGCCAGGTCACTGGGCGTAAAAGCCTGGCCGCTGTTGTTCAACAGTGCCTCCTCGCCCCAACGGGCGATGGGCAGGTGTTCCTCCAGACGTACCGTGACCTGATCCGGCCAGACCCGACGCACCTCGACATGGGCTATCCAGGGCATCTGTTCAAGGTCGTGGCGCAAGCCATCCAGATCAACCTTGAAGAAGCTGGCTTCGACGAACGGCGCCATGCGCTCCTGCACGGTCAACTGATCGACATAGGTCAGATCACCCCGAACGCTGACCTTGGATATCGGTCGATCGGCATAGGGCGCCAGACGCTCGGCCAGCTCGTAGAGTCCGACAGCCAGCGCCATCAGCAGTACCGGCCAGAGGATGCGTTTCACTGCACCCAGGCTCGGACGCGGCAGACGCGCCGACAGTGGCTCACGCTGCACCAGACGGCTCGCGCCACGCTGCACCGGCTTGCGCGTGGCGCGACCGCTGGCGGGTTGCGAGTGACGCAGCGTGGTAATCATGGGTCAGTTCCCCGCCATGCTGGCATCGAGAATCGCCAGCACCAGTTGCTGGAAATCCAGTCCGGCGGCGCGTGCGGCCATCGGCACCAGACTGTGATCGGTCATGCCCGGAACGGTGTTCACCTCCAGCAGCCAGAACGCGCCGGCGGCGTCCTGCATGACGTCCACCCGCGCCCAGCCGCGAATGCCCACCGCCTCACAGGCGCGCGCGGTGAGCGCCCGCAGTTCCTGCTCCTTGTCCGCTTCGAGGCCGCAGGGAATGCGGTACTGGGTATCACTGGCCAGGTACTTGGCGTCGTAGTCGTAGAAGGCGTGCGGCGTGCCCAGCCCGATTGGCGGCAGCACTTCGCCGCGCAGCGTGGCGATGGTGAATTCCGGGCCCTGGATCCATTGTTCGACCAGCACCTGGGCGTCATAGACGCTGGCCGCTTGCCAGGCCTCAATCAGCTCGGCAAGGCCAGCGACCTTCGCCATGCCGATGCTGGAGCCTTCATGGGCGGGCTTGACGATCAGCGGGAAGCCCAGACTGTCAGCCGCGGCCCGGCAATCGGCTTCGCTGGCCAGCACGGCATGCCGTGGCGTTGGCAGGCCGAGGCTCTGCCAGACCTGCTTGGTGCGCAACTTGTCCATGGCCAGGGCCGAAGCAAGGATGCCGCTGCCGGTGTAGGGAATCCCCGCGCATTCGAGCAGCCCTTGCATGCTGCCATCTTCACCGCCACGCCCATGCAGGACGATGAAGGCGCGGTCGATGCGTTCGCGACCCAGTTGCTGCAGCAGGTCGTCACCGACATCGATACCGAAGGCATCGACGCCCGCCGCCTGCAAGGCCGAGAGCACGGCCGCGCCGGACTTCAAGGAGACTTCGCGCTCCGCGCTCTTGCCGCCGTAGAGTACGGCGACCCGGCCAAATGCCTTGGGATCACGGGTCGATTGCAGGGCAGTCATTCACTCTTCCTCGCGGCGCTTGTAGCGACAAACAGGGGGCTGTTGAGCAGCTGTGGAGCCAACCCGCCGATATCGCCGGCGCCCTGGCACAGCAGGATGTCGCCGGCACGCAGCAGCGGCTTGACCAGCGGCGCCAGCTCGACGCCACGCTCGATATAGATCGGATCGAGCTGGCCGCGCTGGCGAATGCTGTGGCACAGGCGACGGCTGTCGGCGCCGGGAATCGGCTCTTCGCCCGCCGGGTAGACCTCCATCAGCAGCAGCACATTGGCCTCGGCCAGCACCTGGACGAAGTCCTCGTAGAGATCGCGGGTACGACTGAAACGATGCGGCTGATAGACCATCACCAGCCGGCGCTCCGGCCAGCCGTCACGCACGGCCTGGATCACGGCGGCGACTTCGCGAGGATGGTGGCCGTAGTCGTCGACCAGCATCACGCTGCCGTCTTCGACCGGCAGCTCGCCGTACACCTGGAAGCGCCGACCCACGCCACCGAACTCCGACAGCCCCTGAATGATGGCGGCATCGTCGATACCTTCATCGGTGGCGATGGCGATGGTTGCCAGCGCGTTGAGCACGTTGTGCTTGCCCGGCATCTTCACCGATACGTCGAGCGGCTCGCAGCCGGCGCGCAGCACGGTGAACCAGGTACGCATGCCTTCCTGGCGGATGTTGATGGCGCGCACGTCGGCATCTTCGCTGACACCGTAGGTAGTGGTCGGTCGGCCAATCTGCGGAAGGATTTCGCGCACCACCGGATCGTCCACACAGAGCACCGCCAGTCCGTAGAACGGCAGGTTGTGCAGGAATTCGATGAAGGTCTTCTTCAGCTTGCCGAAGTCGCCGCCGTAGGTACTCATGTGGTCGGCGTCGATGTTGGTCACCACCGCGACCATCGGCTGCAGATGCAGGAAGCTGGCATCGCTTTCGTCCGCCTCGGCGATCAGGTAGCGGCTGCTGCCCAGCTGCGCATTGGTGCCGGCGGCAGTCAGGCGACCACCGATGACGAAAGTCGGGTCCAGGCCACCGGCGGCGAACACCGAGGCCAGCAGGCTGGTGGTGGTGGTCTTGCCATGGGTGCCGGCCACGGCGATGCCGTGACGGTAGCGCATCAGCTCGGCGAGCATTTCCGCACGCGGCACTACCGGAATGCGTTGCTCCAGCGCCAGCGCCACTTCCGGGTTGCTGGTATTGACCGCGCTGGACACCACCAGCACGTCGGCGCCGGCGACGTTGCCGGCCTGATGGCCGATAAAGATATGTGCGCCGAAGGTCTGCAGGCGCTGGGTACTGGGCGACTCCCTGAGGTCGGAGCCGGACACCTCATAGCCGAGGTTGAGCAGCACCTCGGCGATGCCGCACATGCCCACCCCGCCGATGCCGACGAAATGAATGCGGCGGATACGGCGCATACGCCGCACTTCGGCCTTGACGGCGGCTGGGGACTTAGCCATTGGCCACCTCCAGGCACATATCGACCACGCTACGGGTGGCATCGGGCCGGGCCAGCCGGCGTGCAGCGAGCCCCATGGTCTTGAGTGTTTCCGGCTGCATCATTACCTCGGTCAGCTGCGCGGCCAGCGCGGCAGCATCGGTCTTTGCTTGAGGGAGAAGAACGGCAGCGCCTTCCTTCGCCAGATATTCGGCATTGCGGGTCTGGTGGTCGTCGATGGCATGCGGCAGCGGCACCAGGAACGACGGCAGCCCGGCGGCGGCCAGCTCGCAGACGGTCAGCGCGCCGGCGCGGCAGATCACCAGGTCGGCCCAGGCATAGGCCTGCGCCATGTCCTTGATGAACGGGGCGACCTCGGCCTCGACAGCGTGCTCGGCATAGCGCGCGCGGGTGATGTCGGCGTGCTGTTTGCCGGCCTGGTGGAACACCTCGGGGCGCAACTGCGCCGACACCTGCGCCAGCGCGGCGGGCAGCAGCTTGTTCAGCGGCTCGGCGCCCAGACTGCCGCCCAGTACCAACAGACGCGGGCGACGGCCAGCCAGCGAATCGCGGGGCGTTTCCAGGAACAACTCCACGCGCACCGGATTGCCGGTGGTACGGCGCTTGTCGCTGTTCGCGAAGGTATCCGGAAAGGCTTCGCACACGCGCCGGGCAAAGGGCAGCAGGCTGCGGTTGGCGGTGCCGGCAACCGCGTTCTGCTCGTGGATGATCAACGGCACACCGGCCAGCTTCGCCGCCAGTCCGCCCGGCCCCGTGACATAACCGCCAAGCCCCAGCACGCAGACCGGCTGCAACTCCCGCATGATCCGTCGCGCCTGCCAGAGCGAGCGCAACAACTGGAACGGGGCCTTGAGCAGGGAGCCGAGACCCTTGCCACGCAGGCCGCTGACCTCGATCAGGTGCAGCGGCAGCCCCGCCGCCGGCACCACTTCGTTCTCGATTCCGCGCGGCGTGCCCAGCCAATGAACCTGATAGCCACGGCTCTGGAATTCATGCGCGCAGGCCAGCGCCGGGAACACGTGCCCGCCGGTGCCGCCGGCCATGATCAGGACGTTAGCGGCCATGGGCGGCCTCCTTTTTCCTGAGCGCAGGCGCTTCGGCGAAATCCGCCTCGTTGAGCTCGGTATCTTCGCTGCCCAGCACCGTGCGGCTTTCCCACTCGATACGCAGCAGCAGCGCCATGCTCGCGCAGGTCACCACCAGCGAACTGCCGCCATAACTGAGGAACGGCAGGGTCAGACCCTTGGTCGGCAACAACCCGACGTTCACCCCGACGTTGATCAGGAACTGACCCAGCCAGAGGAAGGCCAGCCCCCAGGCGACATAGGCCGCGAAGAACTGCCGCGAGCGCTCGGCGGCCAGCCCGATATACAGGGCACGTATGCCGACGAAGGCGAACAACGCGATGGTCAGCAGCGCGCCGACCATGCCCAGCTCTTCGGCCAGCACGGAAAAAACGAAGTCGGTATGGGCTTCAGGCAGGTAGAACTGCTTCTGCACACTGTTGCCCAGCCCCACGCCCAGCCACTCGCCACGTCCGAAGGCGATCAGCGCCTGGGTCAACTGGTAACCGGCGCCGTACTGATCGGCCCATGGGTCGGTGAAGGTAATCAGGCGCTGCAGGCGATACTCCTGGGTCTGTACCAGCACGAACACCGCGCCCACCGCCAGCAGCACCAGCAGGCTGAAGCGGATCAGGCCGACGCCCCCCAGAAACAGCATCGCCACCGCCGCGCCCATCATCACCACGGTGGCGCCGAAATCGGGTTCCAGCAGCAGCAGCGCGGCCATCGGCATCAGCACTAGGAACGGCTTGAAGAACCCCCACAGGCTTTCACGCACTTCCTGCTGACGACGCACCAGGTAGCCGGCGAGATAAACCACGACGAAGAGTTTCGCCAGCTCCGAAGGCTGCACGTTGAAAGCGCCGAAGCCAATCCAGCGCATCGAGCCGTTGACCTCGCGGCCAATGCCGGGGATCAGCACCAGTATCAGCAGCGCGAAGGCGGCGAGCAGCAACATCCAGTCGAACCGCTGCCACACGGACAGGGGCACCAGCAGCACCGCCGCCGCCGCGCCCAGACCCAGCACCAGATAAACCAGATGGCGGATCATGTGGAACATCGAGTTGCCGGCGTTGACCGCGGCAACCTCGGACGACGCTGAGGTGATCATCACCAACCCCAGCCCCAGCAGCCCCAGGCAGCCGGCGAGCATCGGGAAGTCAAGGTCCAGGCCACGACGGCTGAACAGCGGCGAAGGCGCACTACGCAGGAAGGCAAGCATCAGTCGAGCCCTCCTACCGCAGCAGCAAACAAACGACCGCGCTCCTCGAAGTTCCTGAACATGTCCAGACTGGCGCAGGCTGGCGACAGCAGCACTGCGTCGCCGGGCCGGGCGCTCAGGGCCGCATGCTGCACCGCCTGTTCGAGCGACTGCACCCGCTGAATCGGCGCCGCGCCGTCGAGCGCGTTCGCCAGCAGCCCGGCGTCACGGCCCAGCAGAATCACTTCCCGACAGTAACGCGCCACCGGAGCATGCAGCGCGGAGAACTCCGCACCCTTGCCATCGCCGCCGGCGATCAGTATCAGCTTGCCGTCGATATCGCGGCCCAGGCCGTCGATCGCCGCCAGCGCGGCGCCGACGTTGGTCGCCTTGGAGTCATCGTAATAATTCACGCCCCCATGCTCACCGACCCACTGGCAGCGGTGCGGCAAGCCGCCGAAGCGGCGTAGCGTCTCCAGCATCGGCACGAACGGCAGGCCCACGGCATGGCCCAGCGCCAGTGCGGCGAGGGCGTTGGACTGGTTGTGTGCGCCACGCATTTTCAACTCACGCGCGGGCATCAGGGCCTCGAACTGGAAGGCCAGATGCTTCTCGCCATTCTCCTCGACCAGTCCGAAGCCCTTGAAGTCCGGCTTGCCGAGCCCGAACGACCAGACCGGCACCTCTTCGCCCACCAGCGGTCGGCTGAGACGGTCGTCACGGTTGATCACCACCTGACGCGCGCCACGGAAGATCCGGTGCTTGGCCTGATGATAGGCCGGCAGCCCGGCGTAGCGGTCCATGTGGTCTTCGCTGACGTTCAGGCAGGTCGCCACTTCGGCATTCAGCTGCTCGGTGGTTTCCAGCTGGAAGCTGGACAGTTCGAGCACATAAAGCTCGACATCCTCGCTGAGCAGATCCAGCGCCGGCGTACCCAGGTTGCCACCCACCGCCACCTTGCGTCCGGCGGCCTGGGCCATTTCGCCGACCAGCGTGGTCACGGTGCTTTTCGCATTGGAACCGGTGATGGCGATGATCGGCGCACGGGCCTCACGCGCGAACAGTTCGATATCGCCGGACAGCTTCACGCCGCGGTCGGCGGCAGCCTGCAACGCGGGCGTGCTCAGCGCCAGCCCCGGGCTGACCAGCAGTTCGCTGGCGCGGCAGAGAAACTCGACATCCAGCTCGCCGCAACGCACCTCGATTTCCGGGTACTGCGCCTGGAGAGTGGCCAGCTCCGGCGGGTTCGCGCGCGTATCGACGACGGCGAACGGCTGCCCTCGGCGCGCCAGGTGGCGTACCACGGACATGCCGCTCTTGCCGAGGCCGACAACGATGCGGAACTGGTCGGAAGCGATCAGCACTCTCTATTACCTCAACTTCAACGTGGCCAGGCCGACCAGCACCAGAATCACGGTGATGATCCAGAAACGCACGATCACCCGTGGCTCGGGCCAGCCCTTGAGTTCGAAATGGTGATGAATGGGCGCCATGCGGAACACGCGCTTGCCGGTCAGCTTGAACGAAGCGACCTGGATCATCACCGACAGGGTTTCCATGACGAACACGCCGCCCATGATGAACAGCACCACCTCCTGGCGAACGATCACCGCAATGGTGCCCAGCGCGGCACCGAGGGCCAGCGCCCCGACGTCGCCCATGAAGACCTGCGCCGGATAGGTGTTGAACCAGAGAAAGCCCAGGCCCGCACCGATCAGCGCGCCGCAGAACACGATCAGCTCGCCCGCGCCCGGTACGTAGGGAATCAGCAGGTATTCGGCAAAATTCACGTTGCCCGACAGGTAGCAGAAGATACCCAGGCCACCGCCGACCATCACCGTCGGCATGATCGCCAGGCCATCGAGGCCGTCGGTGAGATTCACCGCGTTGCTCGAACCGACGATGACGAAATAGGTCAGGACGATGAAGCCGATGCCCAGCGGAATCTCGATATCCTTGATCAGTGGCAGGATCAGGGTGGTCTCCACCGGCGTCTGCGCGGTCATATAAAGGAAGACCGCCGCGCCAAGGCCGAACACCGACTGCCAGAAATATTTCCAGCGGCTCGGCAGGCCGCGCGAATTCTTCTCGATCACCTTGCGGTAATCGTCCACCCAGCCCACCGCGCCGAACAGCAGCGTGACGGCCAGCACCACCCAGACATAGCGGTTGGACAGGTCGGCCCAAAGCAGCGTGCTGATGGCGATGGCGCTGAGGATCAGCGCACCGCCCATGGTCGGTGTGCCGGATTTGGACAGGTGCGATTGCGGGCCGTCGGTGCGCACCGACTGGCCGATCTGGCGCATCTGCAAGGTGCGGATCAGCCAGGGGCCCATCCACAGCGACAGCACCAGGGCCGTGAGCACGCCGAGGATTCCGCGCAGGGTCAGGTACTGGAAGACCGCGAAGCCCTTGTGGAACTGTTGCAGGTACTCGGCGAGCAGCAGCAGCATCAGTGTTTCTCCATGGCAGTTTCAGCCAGCGCGGCGACAATCCTGTCCATCGCGGCGCTGCGTGATCCCTTGATCAGAATGGTGGTATTGCCCTGCTCTGCGCGTAGCGCCTCGATCAGGCTCTGCTGATCGGCAAAATGACGACCGCCGGCACCGAACGCTTCGACCGCATGCTTCATCAGAGGGCCGATAGCCAGTAGCGCGTCGACCTTACCGGCGGCGTAGCGGCCCACATCGGCATGGCTCTGCTCGGCCCAGTCGCCCAGCTCGCCCATGTCGCCCAGCACCAGCAGGGTGCGCCCGGAAAAACCGGCCAGCACATCGGTGGCCGCACGGATGGAGGCCGGATTGGCGTTGTAGCTGTCATCGATCAGACGCACGCCGCTGCCGAGCACCTGCGCCACCCCGCGACCCGCGACCGGCTGCAGGGCCTGCAGGCCGGCGACGATAGACTCCGGCGCGACACCCAGCGCATGCGCCGCAGCGGCGGCGGCGAGGGCGTTGGCGATATTGTGCTGCCCGAGCAGATTGAGCTGCACCGGCAGCGAGGCGCCCGGACCGACGAGGGTGAAATTCGGACAGCCACGCGCGTCCCGGCCCATGGCGGCGGGATGGAAATCGGCTTGAGCATCCAGCAGGGCAAAGCTCAGCACGCGCTTGCCGGCAGCCCGCCGTTGCCACACGGGCCAGGCCGGATCATCCCGGTTGAGCACGGCAATGCCCTGCGCGCCCAGGCCGTCGAGAATCTCGCCCTTGGCCTCGACGATCTTTTCCGGCCCACCGAACTCGCCGACATGGGCGGTGCCGGCGTTGGTAATCAGACTGACATCCGGGCGCGCCAGTCTCACCGTATAGGCGATTTCCCCCAGGCGCGAAGCGCCAAGCTCGATGACGGCGGCCTTGTGCTGCGGCGCCAGTTCGAGCAGGGTCAGCGGCGCGCCCAGGTCATTGTTCAGATTGCCACGCGTGGCCAGCACCGCATCGGCGCCATAGGCCGCACGCAGGATGCTGGCGAGCATTTCCTTGACGCTGGTCTTGCCACTGGAGCCCGTGATGGCCACCAGCGGACCGGCAAAGGCGGCACGGTTCAGCGCGCCCAGCTGGCCGAGGGCAATGCGGCTGTCGGCGACTACCAGCTGCGGCAGCGCCACCTCGGCCACAGGCCGTTCGACCAGTGCGGCGACCGCGCCCTTGGCGGCGACTTCGGCCAGATAGGCATGACCATCGAAACGCGGCCCACTCAGGGCAATGAACAGCTGCCCCGGCTCGATGACGCGGCTATCAGTGCTGACGGCGGCAAACGCCACGTCATCGTCTGTCAGCTCAGCGGACAGCGGCGCGACCAGCTCGCTCAGGCGCAAGGCTTCAAGCATGGGCATTCTCCCAGGCGGCCAGGGCCTGCTCGGCCTGCTCCAGATCGGAGAACGGCAGGCGCTCACCCTTGATCTCCTGGTAATTCTCGTGTCCCTTGCCCGCCAGCAGCACCACGTCATCCAGGCCACAACCGGCGATGCAACTGGCGATGGCCTCGGCGCGGCCCGGCTGGAAGATCACCTGCTCCGGCGCGGCGAAGCCGGCGCGAATCTCGTCGAGAATCTGCTGCGGGTCCTCGTTGCGCGGGTTGTCGTCGGTCACCCGCACTTGGTCGGCCAGGCGCTCGGCCACTTCGGCCATCAGCGCACGCTTGCCGCGATCACGCTCGCCACCGCAACCGAACAGGCACAGCAGTTGCCCGCGCGTATGCGCACGCAACGCGCCGAGGACCTTTTCCAGGGCATCGGGCGTGTGCGCGTAATCGACCACCACCAGCGGCTTGTCGCCGCCGCCCAGCCGCTGCATGCGGCCAGCCGGCCCTTCAAGCTCGGGCAGCACGGCGAGAATCTCGTCCAGCGGATAATTCATGCCCAGCAACGCGCCAATCGCCGCCAGGGTATTGCTGAGATTGAAACGCCCCAGCAGCGGGCTGCGCAGCGAGCGCTCGCCCTGTGGCGTGACCAGCCGCGCATGAACGCCATCATCGTCCAGTTGCGCCTCGGGGCAGTAGAGATAGGCGTCAGGATCTTCCAGACTGTATGTAATCAGGCGTGATTCACCTTTTTCCGCCACCAGCCTGCGGCCAAAGGCGTCATCCAGATTGATCACCCGGCAACTCAATCCCGGCAACCTGAACAGCCCGGCCTTGACCTCGCCATAGGCCTCCATCGAGCCGTGATAATCGAGGTGGTCGCGCGACAGGTTGGTGAAGACCGCGACATCGAACGCCAGAGCAGTCACACGCCCTTGCGCCAGGCCGTGGGACGACACTTCCATCGCCACCGCCCGCGCGCCCTGCGCACGCAGATTGGCCAGGTTGGCCTGTACGCCGATGGCATCCGGCGTGGTGTGACGTCCCAGCTCCAGCTCGCCATGAAAGCCGGTGCCCAGGGTGCCGATGATGCCGCAACGCTCGCCGAGGCGATCCAGAGCCTGGGCAATCAGGTAACTGACGCTGGTCTTGCCATTGGTGCCGGTCACGCCGACCAGATGCAGGCCGCGGCTGGGCTCGCCATAGAAGCGCCCGGCAATCGCCGACAGCTGCCCGGCAAGATTGCGCACCGACACCAGTTCGGCGCTCGCGGCGGTCATCGGCTGCGCACCTTCGGCCTCGAAGGCCACCGCCGCCGCGCCGCGGGAAATCGCATCAGCGATATGCACGCGACCATCCTGCTGCAGACCGGGCACGGCCAGAAACAAATCGCCTGGTCGAACCTTGCGGCTGTCCAGGGTCAGTTCGCGAATCAGCGTGGCGCTGTCGGCCTGTGGCAATAATTGATTCAACGGCATTGGCATCAGATTCGCCCTCCCTTGCCCTTGGCTGCTTCGGCGGTTTGAATCTCCGCCGCTGGCGGCAGGTTGTCTGGGGTGATATTCATCAGGCGCAACGCACGGGCTGCGACCTTGCCAAATACCGGCGCAGCGACGAGACCGCCGTAGTAACCACCCTCGCTGGGCTCATCTACCACGACCACCACGGCAATACGCGGATTGGAGACGGGCGCCACACCCGCGAAAAACGCCCGGTAGGCGTCTTTGGTATAGCCTCCGGTTCCAGAGACCTTTTTCGCCGTGCCGCTCTTGCCGCCGACGTGATAGCCCGGAACCCTGGCGCGCGACCCACCGCCGCCCTCTTCCTCGACCACCGCCTGCAGCATCTTCAGCACTTTGTTGGATATGTCCCTGTCGATGACCTGGACCCCGGCTTGCGGCTGATCCAGGCGCAGCAGCGACAGCGGCACGTTGCGACCGTCGTTTCCGAGCATGGCGTAGGCGTGGGCCAGCTGAACGGCTGTCACCGACAGGCCGTAGCCATAGGCCAGGGAGGCGGTTTCGGCGTCACGCCACTTGCGATGATTGGGCAGGTTGCCGACACGCTCGCCCGGAAAGCCGAGGCCGGTGGATTGGCCGAAACCTGCCTGTTGCATCACCGCGTAGACAGGCTCGGCGCCGATGTCCAGGGCGATCTTGCTGATGCCGACGTTACTCGACTTCATCAGGATCCCGGTCAGGTTGAGCATGCCGCCGCGCGATACGTCGCGAATGGTGTAGCGCCCGATACGCATCCAGCCCGGCAGGGTATTGATCACGGTTTCCGGCTGGTATTTGCCGGTGCCGAGTGCCGCGGCAATGCTGAACGGCTTGACCGTCGAACCAGGCTCGAACACATCGATCAGCGCACGGTTGCGCATGGCCGCCGGCTGCAGGTTGCGACGGTTGTTGGGGTTGTAGGTGGGTTGGTTGGCCATGGCGAGCACTTCGCCGGTGTGCACGTCGACCATCACCAGGCTCGCCGCCTTGGCGCCGTATGCCTGCACCACATTGCGCAATTCGCTGTGCGCCAGATACTGCAGGCGCAGATCGATGGACAGTGCCAGGGCCTTGCCGGCCTTGGCATTCTGAACCACCTGCACATCCTTGATCAGCCGACCGCGACGATCCTTGAGGACCTGGCGCTTGCCGGGTACACCAGCCAGCCATTCTTCATAGGCCAGCTCCATGCCTTCGCGCCCGCGATCATCGATATCGGTAAAACCGATCACGTGGGCAGCGACTTCGCCAGCCGGATAGAAACGACGGAATTCTTCCTGGGCATAGACACCGGGAATGTTCAGGTCCAGCACACGCTGCCCCTGCTCCGGCGTCAGGCCGCGCACCAGGTAGATGAATTCGCGCCCGGCCTGCTCCTGCAGGCGCTTCTTCAGCACACCTGCATCCTGGCCCAACGCTCTGGCAAGTTCGTCCCAGCGAGCCTGGGCGTCCTGCAATTCACGCGGATTGCCCCACAGTGTGGTCACCGGCGTACTGACGGCCAACGGTTCGCCATGACGGTCGGTGATCAGCCCGCGATGGGCCGGGATCGGGATATGCCGCACGCTGCGCGCATCGCCCTGGCCCTTGAGAAATGCCTGATCGAGCACCTGCAGATCGACGATACGCCAGGCGATGGCACCCACCATCAGCGCGAGCAACGCCAGGACGATACGAAAACGCCACGGATAGAGCGCGCCCTGAAGTCTCACTGAGACACCAGCCTGACATCAGCCGCTTCGGGGACATGCATTTTCAGTTGCTCAGTGGCCAGCGCTTCGATGCGGCTATGGGCCGTCCAGGTGCTCTGTTCGAGGATCAGTCGCCCCCATTCGGCCTGCGCCTTGTCACGCACGCTGAGTTCGCCGTACAACTCATTGAGCAACTGGCGATTCCAGTGCGCGCTGTAGGCAACCAAAATGGCCGAAACCAGCACGGCAACGAACAGCACCAGCATCGTCATGCTGCCGCCGGGCATCGCCCGACCCAGGCGGCTCATCGCAATTTCTCCGCAACACGCATCACTGCACTGCGTGAACGGGGATTGGCCCTGACTTCTTCGGCCGAAGCGTACTGTGGCTTGCCGAGCAGCTTCAGGCGCGGGATGAACTTTTCCGGAATGATCGGCAGATCGCGCGGCAGGGTATCCGCCTCGCCCTTGGCATGGCGCCGCATGAACTGCTTGACGATGCGATCTTCCAGCGAATGAAAGCTGATCACCACCAGCCGGCCACCCACCGCAAGCGCTTCGAGGGCGGCGTCGAGGCCACGCTCCAGGTCGCCCAGTTCATTGTTGATAAAGATACGCAGGCCCTGAAAGGCGCGTGTCGCGGGATTCTTGCCCTTTTCCCAGGCGGGATTGGCGACGGTCAGCACCTGCGCCAGATCTCCTGTGCGCTCGAAGGGCTTTTCCAGCCGGCGCTGCACCACGGCCCGCGCCATGCGCCGGGCGAAGCGTTCTTCACCGTAGTCCTTGAAAACACGGGCGATCTCTTCCTCGGGCGCGCTGGCGATCCACTCGGCGGCACTGATGCCGTGATCAGGGTTCATGCGCATGTCGAGCGGGCCATCGTTGAGAAAACTGAAGCCTCGCTCAGGGTCATCGAGCTGCGGCGAAGACACTCCAAGGTCCAGCAGGATGCCGTCAAGAGTACCCGTCCAGCCCCGCTGCTCCATTTCTTCGCCCAGTTCGGCGAAACTTCTTTGCACAACGACAAAGCGGCCATCTTCGGCCGCCAGTGCTTGCCCCGTAGCGATTGCCAACGGGTCCTTGTCGAACCCTAGCAAGTGGCCATCAGACCCAAGCTGCTGCAAGAGCAGCCGGCTATGCCCGCCCCGCCCGAAGGTTCCGTCCAGATAGCGACCACCCGCGCGCACGGCGAGCGCCGCGACGGCCTCGTCGAGCAACACGGTCACATGCTTGTAGCTGCTGGTCTGGCTCACAGGATTAGCTCACGCAATGCTTCCGGCAAGGCACCGGGTTGTTTGATGGCCGCCAGATCCGCATCTGCCTGTGCGTTCCAGTCGTCCTCGTTCCACAAACTGAATTTGTTCAGCTGGCCGACCAGCATGGCCCGCTTGTCCAGCCCTGCGTGCTCGCGCAAACGCGGCGGCACCAGTACACGGCCATTGCCATCCATTTCCAGGTCCACCGCATTGCCGATCAGCAGACGCTGAAGGCGGCGGCTCTCTTCGTGCAGCGACGGCAACTCGCGAAGCTTGGCTTCGATTTGCTCCCACTCGGGCAGGGGGTAGATACACAGGCAGGGATCGACAGCATCGATGGTGACAATCAACTGGCCATCACAACGCGAAACGAGCTCGTCACGATACCGGCTGGGCATGGCTAGCCGCCCCTTGGCATCGAGACTTATTGCGTTTGCTCCGCGAAACACGGCTGCGCTTCCCCTGAAATCAGCTATCCATACCCATAAATATCCACTTCATTCCACTTTTCACCACTTATGCGCACTATAGAAATGCAGCAGCCCCACCGTCAAGGTGAGCCGCAGGGGAAAAACCCTTATGTGGCGGGAATTTAGGAGGCAATCACGAGGCAGGCGCCAAATCGCAGACGAGCGAAAACCAACTTTTTCAGGCAGACCAAAAGCCTGCACTCAGAAGTTAAAGTGCTTTCTCAAGAGCAATACTTTTTTGGACTAGAAACGAGGGGATTCTGGAAGTGAATCGGAGAGTCGATCTGTAAGCCGGGTTCTGTCGAGGACAGCCATTCCTCTACGACAGCCATCACTGACTGCCTCTAGCAACCTACCCGGATCCAGCGCGGGCCACGCCAATGGATCCCTATTTGGTCTTGCTCCAAGTGGGGTTTACCTAGCCACGGACTGTTGCCAGCCGCGCGGTGCGCTCTTACCGCACCTTTTCACCCTTACCGGCGCCGAAGCGCTTAGGCGGTTATTTTCTGTGGCACTTTCCGTAGGCTCGCGCCTCCCAGGCGTTACCTGGCACTTCGCCCTATGGAGCCCGGACTTTCCTCCCTCCCTTTTTGCGGAACAAAAAGAGACAGCGACTGTCCAATCGACTCTCCGAGCGCTAGGTTACTTGGCCAGCCCCCGCCCCGCAAGCTGATAAATCCTCCGATCACAGGCGATCGCGCTATACGCTCAAAGTGCCGAAAACAACGCTGGAAAGCTGGAGGCTGAACGACAAGCGATCCAGGCTCGAGCGCAAATGGCGTTTTTTCGTCCAGCCCCCAGCGCTTTTATCGAACGACCATCGCAGAATAACGCCATAGTGTGATCGCCCTGCCCCCGATCAGCTCTAGCCCTTTTCCTGCAAAGCCAGCTGATACAGCAGGTTCTTGCGAACGCCGGTGATCTCGGCAGCAACGGCGGCGGCGCGCTTGAGTGGCAATTCCGCCAGAAGCAGCTGCAGCACACGCCGGGCGTCGGCATCCACCGCTTCATCCCCCTCGGGCGCCTGCCAGCCACCGATCACCAGCACGCATTCGCCACGCTGCTGATTGCTGTCAGCCTCGACCCAGGCGCGCAGCTGCGCCAGCGGCAATCCCTTGAGGGTTTCGAAGGTCTTGGTCAGCTCGCGCCCAAGCACCGCGGGCCGATCCTCGCCGAATACAGTTTCCAGGTCCTGCAGGCATTCCAGAATGCGATGCGGCGCCTCGTAGAAGATCAGGGTTCGCGGCTCTTCGCGCAGGTGTTCCAGCCGCGCGCGACGCGCCGCCTGCCTGGCCGGCAGGAACCCCTCGAAGATGAAGCGATCGGATGGCAGACCCGCCGCCGAAAGCGCCGCGACCAGCGCACAGGCGCCGGGCACCGGCACGACACGCACGCCTGCCGCCCGCGCCTGCCTGACCAGATGGTAGCCAGGGTCGGAAATCAGCGGTGTTCCGGCATCAGAAACAAGCGCCACATCTTCCCCAGCCAGCAGCCGCCCGATGAATCGGCCACCCTCGTCCCGCTCATTATGCTCATGGCACGCCGCCAGCGGCGTGCCAATGCCGAAGTGCTGAAGCAGTCGCGCCGAGTGACGGGTATCTTCCGCTGCAATCAGCGCCACCTCTCGCAGTATGCGCAGCGCCCGCGCACTGATGTCTTCGAGATTTCCGATCGGCGTGGCAACGACATAGAGCACGCCCGCGGTGGAATTCACGGCATCTGCTGCAGTCACAGGGCGTACCTCACATCACGAAAACGGGCATTGTAGCTCGTTTGACGGCCACAACATCGCGGTGCCGGCAGGGCTTGGGTACAATCAGACGTTCTTTGCCGGTGTTTCCAGGAATGATCACATGATGGCTCGCTTACGCCCGATTCTCTTCATCTGCCTTGCCGCTATCCTGTCGGCCTGCGCCAGTTCGCCCGAGTCGACATTGGGTGAGTTGCCTCGCACGCCCCAGGCTTCGACGCAGCAGATGTTGGAGGAAGCCGATGCCAGCGATCCGGCCAGGGCCGCCTTGCTGCGCCTCTCCGCCGCCGACCAGAGTATTCGCCAGGGCAACCCTGCCCAGGCCCGCCTGATTCTGGAACAGGTCGCAATCGAGCAGCTGCCGCCGGCCCAACAGATTTTCGCAAGCACTCTGAGCGCAGAGCTGGCACTGGCCGACAACGACCCGCAGCGTGCACTGCAGGCCCTGCAACATCCGGCCTTCGAACGCCTCGGGGAATTACCCACCGACCAGCAGCTTCGCAGTCAGCTGACGCGCGCGCAGGCACTTGAAGCCAATGAGCAGCCCCTCGATGCCGCTCGCGAGCGAACCTTTGTCGCCCCCCTGCTGAGCGGGGAAGCCGCGACGCAGAACCATCAGAAAATCTGGTCGCTGGTCTCGGGCCTGCCGACCAGCCAACTGCAGCCTGTGGCCGATCAGGATCTGTCCGGCTGGCTGTCGCTGGCAGCCATGCTGAAGCAGTCCGGCACACTGCCCCAGCAGCAACGGGCCATCGATACCTGGGTGCAGCAGAACCCCAGTCATCCGGCTGCGCTACAGCTACCAGAAGCCCTCGTAACACTGCGTGAACTGGCTGATCGCCCGCTGTCGCACGTCGCCCTTCTGCTACCCATGGACGGCCCACTGGCCAGCGTCTCACGCGCCTTGCGCGACGGCTTCCTTGCCGCCCACCTGGAAGCAGGCCAGGAGCTGAAGATCGAGCTGTTCGACAGCACACGCATCACCTCCATGGACGCCTTCTATCAGCAGGCCGCTGCATCCGGCGTGGAACTGGTGGTTGGCCCGCTGGACAAGACCCTGGTGCGGCAGCTCGCCGACCGTGACCAGCTCCCGATTACCACGCTCGCACTCAACTACAGCGATGCCGACCAGAAACAGCCGCCACAACTGTTCCAGTTCGGCCTGGCCGCCGAAGACGAAGCCCGCGAGGTCGCTCGCCGCGCCTGGGACGACGGCCATCGCCGCGCCATCGCCCTGACGCCCCGCGGCGACTGGGGCAATCGCGTGCTGGATGCCTTTCGCCGGCAATGGCAGGAACAGGGCGGCACGCTGATTGCCGCCGAGCCCCTGGCCGAACCCGTCGCGCTCGCCAACCAGATCGCCGACATGCTGCAAGTACGTAACAGCACAGGCGGCTCCAGCAGCAGTCTGCAAGCACAACCCACACGCCGCCAGGACGTCGACTTCCTGTTCCTGGCCGCCACCCCACAGCAGGCCCAGCAGGTCAAACCCACCCTGATCTTCCAGTACGCCGGCGACCTCCCGGTATACGCCACGTCCCACCTGCATGCCGCAACGGACAATCGCAGCCAGTACCTTGATCTTGAAGGCATCCGCTTCACCGAAACCCCTTGGCTGCTGGACGCCCAACTGCCCCTGCGCCAGCAGATCGAGAACAAATGGCCGCAAGCTCGCGGCAGCCTCGGACGGCTTTACGCGATGGGCGCCGACGCCTACTTGCTGGCACCACGCCTGAACCAGTTGCTGGCACTCCCGGAGACGCAGCTGGACGGATACTCCGGCACGCTCAGCCTGACCCCCGGTCAACGCATCGAACGCCGCCTGCCATGGGCCGAATTCCGCGACGGCACGGTCCAGCCCCTCGGGAACACGCTGCTTGACCAGCACTGACAAACAGACCAGCGGACGCCAGGCCGAAGACCGCGCGCTGCGCCATCTGGAACAGCAGGGCCTGCGCCTGCTGCAGCGCAACTGGCTGTGCCGCTGCGGCGAGCTTGATCTAGTCATGCTCGATGGCGATACAGTAGTATTCATCGAAGTTCGCTACAGACGCCACAGCGCCTGGGGTGGCGCCCTGGAAAGCATCGACCGGCGCAAACAGCAGAAGTTGATCCGTGCGGCTCAGCTGTTCCTGCAGAAGGAAAGTCGCTGGTCCGGATACCCGTGCCGCTTCGATGTCATCGCAATCGAAGCGGTCAGCAACACAGCGACACCCAACTGGCTCCGCAACGCGTTCGATGCCTGACAGGCTGTTGGATAGTTTTAGCGCCGGAGCAACTCGTTTCCGCCATGGCCATACGCACAGCCCGACACTTGAAGGTCAACACATCGATGGATATGCAATCCCGTATACGTCAGCTTTTTCAGGCCAGTATCGAAACCAAGCAGCAGGCGATGAACGTACTCGCCCCAAGCATCGAGCAGGCCGGACAGGTGATGGTCAATACACTGCTCAGCGAAGGCAAGATACTCACCTGCGGCAACGGGGGCTCGGCTGGCGATGCCCAGCACTTCTCCTCCGAACTGCTCAACCGCTTCGAGCGCGAGCGCCCCAGTCTTCCGGCGATAGCCCTGACAACCGACAGCTCCACGCTGACCTCCATCGCCAACGACTACAGCTACAACGAAGTCTTTTCAAAGCAGATCCGTGCACTCGGCCAGCCGGGTGATGTACTGCTGGCAATTTCCACCAGCGGCAACTCCGCCAACGTGATTCAGGCAATCCAGGCAGCCCATGACCGCGAAATGCTGGTCGTTGCCCTCACAGGCCGCGATGGCGGCGGCATGGCCTCGCTGCTGTTGCCGGAAGATGTCGAGATTCGCGTGCCAGCCAAGGCCACTGCGCGCATTCAGGAAGTGCACCTGCTCGTCATTCACTGCCTGTGCGACCTGATCGACAACCAACTGTTCGGGAGTGAAGAATGAATCCGCTCCGCCCCCATCTGCTCGTACTCGCCCTGTGCATTGTCGCCACCGGCTGCAGTTCGGTTCTGACCGCCACACGCGACACCCCGATCGATGACAACCGGGGCACCCGCACCATCGGCAGCAAGATCGATGATTCGCTGATCGAAACCAAGGCCGCAGTGAACATCGCCAAAGCCCACCCTGATCTGGATAAAGGCTCGCATATCGTCGTGGCCAGCTACAACGGCGTCGTACTGCTCGCCGGCCAGACACCTCGCAGCGAACTGAAGCAGACCGCCGAACAGGCGGCAGGCTCGGTCCAGCGCGTCAAGCGCGTGCACAACGAAATACAGGTACTGCAGCCCTCATCCGCCCTGGCCCGCAGCAACGATTCCTGGCTCACGACCAAGATAAAAACCCAGATGCTGGCCAATCAGGACATTCCGGGCTCGCGCATCAAGGTGATCACTGAAAACGGCATCGTCTACCTGCTGGGCCTCGTTACCCGCCAGGAAGGCAACCGTGCGACAAGCGTGGTCCAGGGCGTCTCCGGTGTGCAGCGCATCGTCAAGCTGTTCGAATATATCGATTAGCGGAAAGTCGGACAGAGTCAGGGAGTGCTTTACCCAAGCCCGTGCCAAGCTTTCCTCTGACCCCACCTCCGCTCGTCGGGTCGGTGAAGCATGGCCCGACCTACGTGCCGCGGCTTATTTGACGACCTTCAGACTGGGCCGCCCCGCCGAAGCCGGGCGAGGCGCAACGCCAGCATCCGGTGCGGAAGCGCCATCGTCTGGCGTATCGTCACTGGGCGGCTCGATCTCGAACACCATCCCCTGCCCGTTTTCCCGCGCATAGATCGCCATTACCGCAGCAGCCGGCACATGCAGGCTGTGCGGAACGCCACCGAAACGACTCTCGAAACTGATCGCGGCATTGTCCATCTGCAGATGACGCACGGCACTGGGCGCAACGTTCAGCACGATCTGCCCATCACTGGCGAAGCCTGCGGGCACCTGGACACCGGGATACTCGACATCGACCAGCAGATGCGGCGTGCAATCGTTATCGACGATCCACTCGTACAGCGCCCGGACCAGATAGGGACGACTTGAATTCATAGCAACCTCTCTTGGCAGACCCTTGAAACACTACCTGCTAGCGCATGCTGCGTTCAACGGTCGATAGACTGGCCTGAAAGGCCTCACGGGCAAAGTTTACTTCCATATAGTCGAGCAGCGGCTTGGCCGCCTTGGGCAACTCTATCCCGAGCGCGGGCAAACGCCAGAGGATCGGCAACAGGCAACAATCCACCAGGCTGATCTCGTCGCTCATGAAATAGGCTTTCTCGGAAAAGATTGGCGAAACCCCCGTGAGGCTTTCACGCAACTCCTTGCGCGCCTGCTCCCGCGCCTTCTCGGTGGTTCGCCGATCAGTCACGAGATCCACCAGCGCACACCAGTCACGCTGAATTCGATGCACCAGAAGCCGGGTATTGGCCCTTGCCACCGGATAGACCGGAAGCAACGGCGGATGTGGATAGCGCTCTTCCAGATATTCGCTGATCACGCCTGGCTCATATAGCGCAAGGTCACGATCCACCAGTGTCGGAACACTGGCGTAAGGGTTCACTTCACTCAACCTGACCGGGCAGTGAGCAGGGTCGACATCGACTATCTCGACGTTTACACCCTTCTCGGCAAGCACGTAGCGCACCCGATGCGAATAATGATCGGCGGGATCGGAATAGCAGACCAGTCGATTGGTCGCAGCCATAGCGCCCTCCTGATGGGATTTCATGAATGCAGAAAAGCGCGCGCGCCCAATAGGGCGCGCGCAGGGTTGTAGCAGAACAGCGGAGGATCAGTGAACGTCTTTCCAGTACTCGCGCTTGAGCAGATAGGCGAACACGAAGAAGACCGCCAGGAACAGCAACACATAGGTGCCGATGCGCTGGCTTTCCAGCTTGACCGGATTGGCCGAGTAGGCCAGGAAGGTCACCAGGTTCTTGATCTTCTCGTCGTACTCCGCCTCGGTCAGCTCGCCAGTACCGGGAACGACTGTCAGTTGCCCGCAATCCTCATGAGTGATCGGCGTGCCGGTCAGCGGATCGAACTGCTTGCGGCCCTTCTCGACGACCTGGACCTGCTTGCAGGCTACCGACTCGCCTTCAGGCAGCGCGCTTGGCAGAACCTGACGACCCTGCAGCGGCGCCAACACGTGGGGCATGCCTACGCTCGGGAATACCGTGTTGTTGTAGCCGTAGGGACGCGCCGGGTCCACATAGAAGCCGCGCATGTAGGAATACAGCCAGTCGTTGCCACGCACGCGCGCAACCAGCGTCAGATCCGGTGGAGCCGCGCCGAACCAGACCTTGGCGTCATCAGGCGACATACCGGTCTTCATGTGGTCGCCAAACTTGGCATCGTTGAAGACGATGTTGTCCATCATGACATCTTCAGGAATGCCCAGATCGGTGGCCACACGCTCGTAGCGCTGATACTGCGCGCTATGACAGCCCATGCAGTAGTTGGCGAAGGTCTTCAGACCATCCTGCATGGCCGCCTTGTCGGTCAGATCGATCTCGACCTTGTCCAGAACGACACTGGGGGCAGCGGCAAAACCGAATGCCGGCACCAATGCAAGAATCAATGCAGCAAATTGCTTTTTCATCAGCCATCCACCCTTTGCGGAACTACTTTGGTCTTCTCGAGCTTGGTGTAGAACGGCATCAGGATGAAGTACGCGAAGTAGATGATCGTACAGATCCGCGATACCAGGGTCCGCTCAGGAGTCGGAGAGAGCACACCCAGCACGCCGAGGATGATGAACGAGATGCAGAACAGGATCAGTGCGACCTTGCTCATCCAGCCCTTGTACTTCATGGACTTGACCGGACTGCGGTCCAGCCAGGGCAGCACGAACAGCACGGCGATCGCGGCACCCATGGCGATCACACCCATGAGCTTGTCGGGAACGGCGCGCAGAATCGCGTAGTAAGGCGTGAAGTACCAGACCGGCGCGATGTGTTCCGGCGTCTTGAACGCGTTCGCCGGCTCGAAGTTCGGTTTCTCCAGGAAGTAACCGCCCATTTCCGGGAAGAAGAACACGACGGCACAGAAGACGAACAGGAAGACCACTACGCCGACGATGTCCTTGACGGTGTAGTAGGGATGGAACGGAATGCCGTCCAGGGGCACGCCCGCTTCATCCTTGTTCTTCTTGATATCGACGCCCAGCGGGTTGTTCGAACCCACTTCATGCAACGCCAGAATGTGCAGCACGACCAGACCGAGAATCACGATCGGCAACGCGATGACATGCAGCGCGAAGAAGCGGTTCAAGGTGATGCCGGAGATCAGGTAGTCACCACGGATCCACTGGGTCAGGTCGTCGCCGATCACCGGGATGGCGCCGAACAGCGAAATGATCACCTGGGCGCCCCAGTAGGACATCTGCCCCCAAGGCAGCAGGTAGCCCATGAAGGCTTCGGCCATGAGGGCCAGGTAGATCATCATGCCGAAGATCCACACCAGCTCGCGCGGCTTCTGATAGGAGCCATAGAGAATGCCGCGGAACATGTGCAGGTACACCACGACGAAGAACGCCGAAGCACCGGTGGAGTGCAGATAACGCAGGATCCAGCCGTACTCGACATCACGCATGATGTATTCGACAGAAGCGAAGGCGCCTTCTGCAGACGGCTCGAAGCTCATCGTCAGCCAGATACCGGTGAGAATCTGGTTGACCAGTACCAGCAAGGCCAGGGAGCCGAAGAAGTACAGGACGTTGAAGTTCTTCGGTGCGTAATACTTGCTGAGATGGTCTTCCCACATCTTGGTCGCGGGGAAGCGCGCATCAACCCATTCCATGAACTTGCTCATCACGCGCTCTCCTGATCCACGCCGATGACGACTACAGCGTCAGTCTCGTACGAATGAGGGGGAACCGGCAGGTTCAAGGGTGCAGGCTGCCCCTTGTAGACGCGGCCAGCCATGTCATATTTCGAACCATGGCAGGGGCAGAAATAGCCACCAAGCCAATCGGCACCCAGATCAGGCGCCGCCACTTCCGGCCGGAAAGACGGAGCGCAACCAAGGTGCGTGCAGAGCCCGACCACGATCAGCAGCTCCGGCTTGATCGAACGAACCTGAGGATCGACATAGGTCGGCTGCTCGGACGCTTCGGAGTTCGGATCGGCAACCGTATCGGTGAGCTTGCCCAGATTGGCAAGCGCCTCCTCGGTACGGCGCAGGATGAATACCGGCTGTCCGCGCCACTCGGCGACCATTTGCTGGCCCGGCTCGACCTTGCTGATATTCACCTTAACCGGTGCTCCGGCCGCCTTGGCCTTGGCACTTGGGAACCACGATCCCACAAACGGGACCGCGGCCCCCACCGCTCCTGCAGCACCCACTACCGAAGTAGCGGCTACCAGGAAGCGACGCCGGCCAGCATTCACGCCGTCATTGCTCATTCAGTCGTCTCCCATCAGTTTCTTATGGCCTACCGAAAGCAGGCGTCTACTACGTGCGTCTACCGAAAAACTAGGCCGCGAAAAAATTCGCCAAATGGTAAAGAAAACCCCCTCGCATGACAAGGCAATAAGCCGTCACACCTCAGCTGCAAGCCCCTAAAACCGGGACCCCACACACGCGACACACTGTCGCAGGAGAAAAAATCACCCATAAAAAAAGCGCCCAGATTCTTGCGAAACTGGGCGCTTTTCTTGGAAGCCTGAATTAGCGCTTCGAGTACTGCGGACGCTTGCGCGCCTTACGCAGACCGATCTTCTTACGCTCTACTTCGCGAGCATCGCGAGTAACGAAGCCAGCCTTGCGCAGAGCAGGACGAAGAGTCTCGTCATAATCCATCAGTGCACGGGTAATGCCGTGGCGAATAGCGCCAGCCTGACCACTTACACCACCGCCCAGGACGGTAACGTAGATATCGAACTTCTCGACAGTCTCGGTCAGCTCCAGCGGCTGACGAACGACCATGCGAGCGGTTTCACGCCCGAAGAAGTTGTCCAACTCGCGGTTGTTGATGGAAATCTTGCCAGTACCGGGGCGCAGAAAGACGCGCGCGGTTGCAGTCTTGCGACGGCCAGTGCCGTAATTTTGAGTCGCCGACATAGTGAACTATTCCGTTAAATCTTCAGTTCTTGGGGCTGCTGAGCGGTATGCGGATGGCTGGCACCCTTGTACACCTTCAGCTTACGATACATGTCGCGACCCAGCGGATTCTTCGGCAGCATGCCTTTTACCGCGGTCTCGATCACACGTTCTGGCGCCTTGGCGATCAGCTTCTCGAAGTTGATCGACTTGATGCCACCCGGGAAACCGGAGTGGGAGTAGTACATCTTGTCGGTGGTCTTGGCACCGGTAACACGCACTTGCTCGGCATTGATAACGACGATGTAGTCGCCGGTATCGACGTGAGGGGTGTATTCCGCCTTGTGCTTGCCACGCAGGCGGCTAGCGATCTCGGTTGCCAGACGACCCAGGGTCTGGCCGGCAGCGTCGACGACGAACCAGTCGCGCTTGACGGTTTCCGGTTTAGCAGTAAAAGTCTTCATTCGTTATAGCCTCAGGGGCCGCCCTGAAAATAAGACGGCGAATCTTACTGAATGGTGCTCGCCCTGGCAAGGCCAGGACAGCCGGAAACAGACGCTATCGGGGGCTCGGGTCAGCGCGTCCGCTACGGCAGTGATTTGGCAGGCTAGGCATCCCCTACCTTGGTTTTGTGTCGGCGGGCTAGGCATCCCCAGCGACAGGCTGCGGAATTATCCCGATTACCAGCGAAATAGCAAGCAGCTTCGACCTGCGCAACGCCAGAACATGGCAGCAGCGCCACAAATACCATCGCCCCGACGTTTTCTATCCCCAGCAGCAGCTTTGCCTCGCACGAACCAGTTCCCGCACGATCGGTCACAATTGCACCACTTATGATCCGTCCACTATTGATAAAGCTCCGCGACGAGGAGAAACAAGGATGATTGCCGCCGAACTGCTCGCACCGTCCAGCCTCTTTCTGGGCTGGCTGCTCTATGCAGCCGGGCTGGCCTGGGCATGCATGCGAGCACCCTGGGTGGAGCTTTTCAGCGATACCCGCCGCCAGCACCTGATGTGCGGCGCGATGCTGGCGATCTTCCTGCTCTGGCTGGTCCGCCGGGATTTCGATTCCGGGCTGTCGGTGCATTTCATCGGCCTGACGGCGGTGACTCTGCTGCTGGACTGGCCCCTGGCAATCCTCGCCGCCTTCGTCGCCCAGGTCGGCCTGACCCTGATCGGCCATCAGCAGCCAAGCGCGCTGGGCCTCAATGGGGTGCTGCTGGTATTGATCCCGGTTGGCGTCACCTATCTGTGCGCACTGCTGGTCGAGCGCCTGCAGCCACGCAATCTGTTCATCTATATATTCTTTTCGGGCTTCTTCGCCGCAGGTCTGGCAGCGCTGTTCTGCATTCTGGCCGGGCTCGGCATCCTGCTGTTCGATGGACGCTACCCGATGCCCCCCTGGCTCGATGACTTCGCCGGCTTCATCTGGCTGCTGATGTTTCCCGAAGCCTTCATCAACGGCACCGTAGTCAGCGCACTGGTCGTGTTCTACCCGGACTGGGTGGAAAACTTCAATCGAAGCCGTTACCTGCAGGCGCCGCCCTGGAATGATGAGTAGGAATCAGCGAGCTGGCGATGCTTACCGCCAACTCGCCCATACGGCAGCAGATACCTTTAGCAGACCGTCAATGCTGACGCGGCGGCACATCGCCCGAGAACACATCGTCCTCCAGCTCGTCGCCGGGGATCACGTGCTCCTCCGAAGCCCAGGCGCCCAGGTCGATCAGCTTGCAGCGATCCGAGCAGAAAGGCCGGTTAGGGCTCTGCGGCCCCCACTCCACCGGCGCACGACAGGTTGGACATTCAACTACGGCAGTACTCACTCCTGACCTCCTCGCAGCGTCAGATAGAAATTGTGCAGGCGCTCGACCTCAGCCTTCAGCCAGCTCATGTCACTATCATTGAGCAGCACGTCATCGGCATGACGCAGGCGCTCTTCGCGACTGGCCTGAGCCTTGAGGATGGCACGAATCTGCTCTTCGCTGGCCTGATCGCGCCGGGCGGCACGCTGCAGCTGCAGCGCCTCGGGCACATCGACCACCAGCACACGGTCGGCCTGGCGGTATTGACCGGACTCGATCAGCAGCGGCGAAACCATGATCGCATAGGGCGACTGCGCCCTGGCCAGATGCTCGGCAATCTCCTGACGAATCAGCGGATGCAGCAACTGCTCGAGCCACTTGCGCTGCTCCGGGTCCTCGAAAACCAGCCCGCGCAACACCGCCCGATCCAGGCTTCCATCCGACGCGAGGACGCTCTCACCGAAGCGCTGCGCAATCAGCCCCAACGCCGGCCTGCCGGGTTCGACAACCCAGCGCGCCGCATGGTCGGCATCCACCCAGTGCACGCCAAGCTCGCCGAACGCCTCGGCCACCGCACTCTTGCCGCTGCCGATGCCGCCGGTCAAACCCAGCACCCATGGCTTCTTCATCGGACTCATCAGCACATCATCCAGCCAAAAAACGACGCGCAGTAGTAACGCCTTGCAGGGACAGATGCAACAGCCTGCGGAGTCGCCACTCCAGACTCTCCTCGACACATGTGCGCTCGAAAGACAGGCGTCTTTTATTCCAGGTCCACAAGCCGAGCAGCCATCTTCTGCTTGCTGTCCAGTTGAAAGAACAGCGCGGCGGCCAGCATCGACATGCCGCCGATACACAGAAAGGTCATCTGGAAGGCCTGCAGCACGGCCTCGCCATCGCTACCGGGAAGGGTAAAGCCGCCCAGCAAGGCCCCGGCGGCAGCGACGCCGAGACTCATGGACAGTTGCACCACCACCGACAGCAGGCTGTTGCCGCTGCTGGCGTCCTGATAGCTGAGCCCGACCAGGGTAACGGTATTCATCGCCGTGAACTGCATCGAGTTGACCATGCCGATCAGGCTCAGGTGCAGCAGCAACAGCAGCGTGGGCGTAGCGGCATCGATGGTGGCCAGGCTGGCGATAAGGCCACCCAGCAGCAAGGTGTTGCCAATGAGGATGCGCCGGTAGCCGAGGCGATCGATCAGCGGCTTGGCCAGCGGCTTGATCAGCATGGCGCCAAGCGCCAGCGGAATCATCATCATCCCCGCCTGCGCCGGCGAATAGCCCAGCGCCACCTGTAGCAACAGCGGCAGCAGGAACGGCAGCGCGCCACTGCCCAGACGGGCGAACAGATTGCCGAAGATGCCCACGGCGAAACTGCGGGTACGGAACAGCGAAGGACTGAACAGCGGTTTTTCGATATGCCCGGCACGCAGCCAGTAGGCGGTCAGACAGGCAAGGCCGATGACGATCAGAAGCAGCACGCGGGCATGCGGCATATGCATTTCGCCCAGACCTTCCAGTGCGATGGTGATCAGCACCATCGCCGCCCCGAACAGGATGAAACCGAAGGTATCGAAACGTATCCGCTCGGCGCTTTTCAGGTCGGGCATGAAGCGAAACGCTGCGATGCCGCCCAGCAGCCCCACCGGCAGGTTGATCAGGAATATCCAGTGCCAGGACGCATACTCGACCAGCCAGCCACCCAGTGTCGGACCGATCAGCGGGCCGACCATGCCAGGCAACGCGATAAAGGTCATCACCCGCACGAACTCGCTGCGCGGATAGGCACGCAGCACCACCAGACGCCCCACCGGCAGCATCAGCGCCCCGCCCATGCCCTGTATCACACGCGAGATCACCAGTTGGTTGAAGCTGGTGGACATCGCGCAGAACAGCGAACCGAGGGTGAACAGCACGATGGCGGAAAAGAAGATACGCCGCGTGCCGAAGCGGTCCGCCAGCCATCCCGACGCCGGGATCAGCAACGCCACGGTCAGCATGTAAGCGATGACCACGCCCTGCATGCGCAGCGGATCCTCGGCCAGATCCCGCGCCATGGCCGGCAGGGCCGTGTTGAGAATGGTGCCGTCGAGGGTTTGCATGAAGAACGCGATGGCGACCAGCCACGGCAGCACCCGGGCGGTGCGGGCGTCCAGCACAGCGGTTTGAGGCATGGGCTTCCCTGATTGAAAAATGCATATGGTAGGCCGCGAGCCAGCTCGATACACAGCTCATTTCCGCTCGCGGCGCTTTCCTGAACGCCGCCGCGCGGTCTGATGAACCGGCTCGCAAGGGTGTGACAACTTAACGCAGCGGGATGCTCGCAGCCCTTTTCATCCGCGCGCTTGAGCCTGCCGAGCCTTCACCTCAGAGCAGACCCGCCCTATACGTAACAAAGTATTTCCTTCAGAATTGACGCGAATCATTATCGTTAACCCTTGCGGATGCGAGTCTTGCTTCGTCATTCATAACGCTCCTTACGGAGGCTACATGCGTATTCCCGTTACCCTCGCCATCGCATCGCTGATGCTGACGCCCCTCGCCCAGGCCAAGGAATATCCCATCGGTGAACCACAGCAATGCGGCGGCATGGAAGTCGGCGCAGTGTACCTGCAGCCGGTGGAGATGGAGCCGGCTGGCATGATGCGCGCCACAGCCGAATCCGACATCCATCTGGAAGCCGACATCGCCGCCACCGAAGACAACCGCAACGGCTGGCAGGAAGGCAGCTTCGTGCCCTACCTGAACATCAAATATTCGCTGAGCAAGAAAGGCTCGGACGAGAAGATCGAAGGCGACTTCCACCCGATGGTGGCCAACGACGGCCCGCATTACGGCGACAACGTCAAGCTGATGGGCCCCGGCAAGTACCAGCTGACCTTCACCATCCTGCCGCCGGGTGGCGATCACGCCATGTTCGGTCGTCATGTCGACAAGGAAACCGGCGTCGCGCCCTGGTTCGAACGCTGCGAGCTGAACTACGAGTTCACCTATGCCGGCATCGGCAAGAAAGGCGGCTATTGAGCCGGAGGCCAGCCATGCGACGCGCCCTGTTGCACCTGCTGCCCCTGTTCGTCGTCGGCTTTGCCGGCGGCGCCCAGGCTGGCCTGCCCACTTACGAGCTGACCATCCGCGACGGCCATTTCGAGCCGGCGACCCTGGAAGTGCCGGCCCGTCAGCGCTTCAAGATCATCATCAACAACGCCGGCAGCGGCCCCACCGAGTTCGAGAGCACGCCGCTGCGAGTGGAAAAGGTCCTCTCGGCCGGCGTCACCTCGTTCGTCGTGATTCACCCGCTGAAACCGGGCCGCTATCCCTTCTTCGACGAGTTCCACATGGATCTTCCCGAAGGGGAAATCATCGCCAAGTAGTCCCTGTGGCCTGCACGGCTGCGGCCTCGATAGCGAAACCGAGCCCGCCATCAGGCCACCCGACAGGAGAAGCGCCATGGGCCAATCCATGTTCATCGTCTGGCGCGAAAGCGTCGAGGCCCTGCTGGTCATCGGCATCCTGCATGCCTGGCTGAGCCAACAACCGGATAATCGCCATGCGTTGCGCATGCTCTGGGGTGGCGTGGCCGCCGGGCTTGGGCTGGCGACGCTGCTGGCCTGGGGCATTCTCAGCGCTGGCGACTGGCTGGCCGGCCCGGCGGGCGAATGGTTCCAGTGCGCCATGCTGCTGGTGGCCAGCCTGCTGATCCTGCAGATGGTCGGCTGGATGCACCACCACGGGCGCGACCTCAAGCGCAGCCTGATCGACAACGCCAGCGCGCACCTGAGCCAGGGCAGCGGCATCGGCCTGCTGGTGCTGGCGATGCTCGCCGTGGCCCGCGAGGGTAGCGAGACGGTGGTGTTTCTCTATGGCATCGGCCATCAGCAGCAAGGCACGGACCTGATCGGTTTCGTCATCGGCGGCGTGCTCGGCTTCGTCCTGGCGCTGCTCAGCTACGCCGCGCTGCAAGCCGGCAGCCGGCTGTTTTCCTGGAAGCGTTTCTTCAAGGTCAGCGAAGCCCTGTTGCTGCTGCTCGGCGCGGCCCTGCTCATGGCCGGGCTCGACCGCTTCAGCGGCCAGCTGATGGGCATGGACATTCCGGAAGTGTTCTACAGCCTCTTCGGCGATCCGCTCTGGGACACCTCCGCCCTGCTCGATGACGGCGGCACCCTGGGCAGCACCGTCGCGGGGCTCACCGGCTACCGCGCCATGCCATCGCTCGCCGCCGTGGTGCTGATGGGGCTGTACTGGCTGGCCGTCTGGGCCTGGTTGCGAGCGAAACCGGAGGCTCGTCTGGAGGCTCGCATCGCATGATCACCAACGCTCCCTGGCTGGCGCGCGTCGGTGATCTGCTGCGCCAGCATGCCAAGGCCATCCGGCTGGTCCAGTGGCTGGTGGTCGGCTTTTATCTGATCCTCCTGCTAGTGCCCGCTGTCCTCTCACTGCCGCCGTCCGAGGCGCGCATGCTCGACAACATCACGGTGTTCGCCCAGTTCCTGTTCTGGGGGCTATGGTGGCCCTTCGTGCTGCTGTCGATGGTGTTCTTCGGCCGCCTCTGGTGCGGCGTGCTCTGCCCGGAGGGTTCGCTCAGCGAATGGATCAGCTGGCGCGGGCTGAACAAGGGCACACCGCGCTGGATCCGCTGGAGCGGCTGGCCGACCATCGCCTTCATTCTGACCACCGTCTACGGCCAGCTGATCAGCGTGTACGACTATGGTCGGGCCGCGGCGCTGATTCTCGGCGGCTCGACCGTGGCCGCTATGCTGGTGGGCTTCCTCTACGGACGTGGCAAGCGCGTCTGGTGCCGGCACTTGTGCCCGGTGAGCGGCGTATTCAGCCTGCTCGCGCGCCTGGCGCCGGTCCACTACAAGGTGGACGAGAAGCGCTGGCAGGCCAATCAGGGGCCGCACCTGCCCACACCCAACTGCGCGCCGCTGATCGACATCCGCCGCATGCAGGGCAACAGTGACTGCCACGCCTGCGGTCGCTGCAGCGGCCAGCGTGGTGCCGTCGCGCTGAGCGCACGCTCGCCCAACCAGGAAATCCTCATCGTCGGCAACCCGCCACAACATGGCCACTGGGACAGTACCTTGCTGCTGTTCGGCATGATCGGCCTGGCGATGGGCGCCTTCCAGTGGACGGTCAGCCCCTGGTTCATCACGCTCAAGCAGACCGCCGCCGAATGGCTGGTGGATCGCGATATCTTCTGGCCGCTCGAAGCCAACGCGCCCTGGTGGCTGCTGACGCACTATCCGCAGGCCAACGATGCCTTCAGCTGGCTCGATGGCGCGGCGATCCTGAGCTACATCGGCGCCAGTTCGCTGGTGATCGGCGGCGCGCTCTGGTTGCTGCTGCGTGGCGCGGTACGCCTGATGAACCGGGGCGACAACCTGTTCCACCACCTGGCACTGACCTTGACGCCACTCGGCGGGGCCGGACTGTTTCTCGGCCTCTCGGCGACAACCATCAAGCTGCTGCGTTATGAAGGTTTCATCCTCGCCTGGGCGCAGCCAACCCGAGCCCTGATGCTGGCCGGCGCGGTCGCCTGGAGCCTCTACCTGGCCTGGCAGGTGATCAGCCGCCACGGCGCCAACGGCCTGCGCCGACTGACCGCCTTTGCCTGTGTGGGCCTGGGCAGCGCGGTAATCGGCTATGGCTGGTATCTGCAGTTCTGGGGCTGGAGCTGAGCTTTCATCGGTTCGCAGGGTCGAGCCATGCCCCGCTCAACCGCGCAATACGAATGCTGAAAACAGCTTGCCCATGCGTTCCCACAGACGCAGCTGATCATGGGGGGCGCGGCTGTCCGGCAGGCTCTCGTCGAGCATCCGGGCGGTGCGCACGCATTGCACGACGAAGCGCTCGACGCCTTGCCTGCGCAGGCGCTGGGCCATCTGCCAGAGCCGATCGGCATCGAACAGGTGCCAGTGCACGGTGGTGCGGCATTCATGGGCGACGCCGCTGTCGAGCAGATGCTGGAGGCTTTTCCAGTTGGCCTGGCCGCTTCCCTCCACACCGGTGATCAGCGTGCTGTGCTCCGGCAGGGCCTTGATGTCGAAACCCACCCAGTCCACCAGCGGCAATACCTGGCGAAACAGCCTGGGTTTGATCCCCGCGCTGTGCAGGCCGACCTTGAAGCCCATGGCGCGCACCTGGGCAATCGCCTCGGGCAAGGCCAGTTGCAGGGTCGGTTCACCGCCGCTGAAAACGACCGCTTCGAGCAGGCCGACGCGCTGTTCGAGGAAGTCGATAATTTCCTCCCAGGATCTTTCCTGCGCGCCGCAGGCCGGGATCAGCTGCGGATTGTGACAGTAACGACAGCGCCAGCCACAGCCCTGGCAGAACAGCACGCAAGCCAGATGATCGGGGAAATCCAGCGTGGTCAGGGGGACCAACCCCCCGACCCGTAACGTCGCGATCACGCAACCGCTGCCTGCGCGGCGGCTTCGGTGAAGTGCTGCCGCTCGCGGTGCTCGGACTGCTTGCCGGGATTGAACGCGGCGACCGGGCGGTGATAACCCATGACGCGGGTCCAGACCTCGCAGCGCTGGCGCTGGGCTTCGGGTAGTTGAATCGTTTGCTTCATGGTGCTCACTCCGTTGGGTTGGAAAGGGTTCAGGCGCAGCAACTCTGCTGTTTCTGCAGCAGTGCTTCGTCGCACTTGGGACAGAATTCGTGTTCGCCACTCAGGTAGCCGTGCACGGGGCAGATGGAAAAGGTCGGCGTGAGCGTCAGATAGGGCAGACGGAAACGCCCGAGCGCCTTGCGCACCAGGTTCTTGCAGGCCTGTGTCGAGGAAATCTGCTCGGCCATGTACAGGTGCAATACGGTGCCGCCGGTGTAGCGGGTCTGTAGCTCATCCTGCAGCGCCAGCGCCTCGAAGGGATCGTCGGTAAAACCCACCGGTAGCTGCGAGGAGTTGGTGTAGTACGGCGCCTCGTCGGTGCCGGCCTGGAGGATGCCCGCAAAGCGCTTGCGATCTTCCTTGGCGAACCGGTAGGTGGTGCCTTCCGCCGGCGTGGCTTCGAGGTTGTAGAGATGACCGGTTTCTTCCTGAAAGCGCACCAGCACCGCCCGCACATGGTCCAGCAGTTCAAGGGCCAGCGCCCTGCCCGCAGCCGTATGCAGGCCCTCGGCGTCCTCGCTGAAGTTGCGCACCATCTCGTGCAGACCGTTCACGCCAATGGTGGAGAAGTGATTGCGCAGCGTGCCCAGGTAGCGCTTGGTGTAGGGATAGAGCCCGGCATCCATGTGATGCTGGATGACCTTGCGCTTGACCTCGAGGCTTTCCTTGGCCATTTCCAGCAGTGCATCGAGGTGTTCGTACAAGCCGCGGCGATCGCCCTGATGCAGGTAGCCCAGGCGCGCGCAGTTGATGGTCACCACGCCGAGCGAGCCGGTCTGCTCGGCGGAGCCGAACAGACCGCCGCCACGCTTGAGCAGCTCGCGCACGTCCAGCTGCAGGCGGCAGCACATGGAACGCACCTGGTTGGGCTGCATGTCCGAGTTGAGGAAGTTCTGGAAGTACGGCAGGCCGTAGCGCGCCGTCATCTCGAACAGACGGTCGGCGTTTTCGCTGTCCCAGGGAAAGTCGTGGGTGATGTTGTAGGTCGGAATCGGGAAGGTGAACACCCGGCCGAGGCCATCGCCGGCCTGCATGACCTCTATATAGGCGCGGTTGATCAGTTCCATCTCCGCCTGCAGCTCGCCATAGGCGAAGGGCATCTCCTCACCGCCGATGTAGGGAATCTGCTCGCGCAGGTCCTCCGGGCAGACCCAGTCGAAGGTCAGGTTGGTGAAGGGCGTCTGCGTACCCCAGCGCGACGGCACGTTGAGGTTGTAGATGAACTCCTGGATGGCCTGGCGGATTTCGCCATAGCTCAGGTTGTCCTTGCGCACGAAAGGCGCCAGGTAGGTATCGAAGGAGCTGAACGCCTGGGCGCCGGCCCACTCGTTCTGCAGCGTACCGAGGAAATTGACCATCTGCCCCAGCGCGCTGGACAGATGCTTCGGCGGCCCCGCCTCGACCCGTCCGGGAATGCCGTTGAAGCCCTCGTTGAGCAGCGAACGCAGCGACCAGCCGGCGCAGTAGCCGGCCAGCATGTCGAGGTCGTGGATGTGCAGGTCCGCCTCGCGATGCGCGGTGCCGATCTCGGGGCTGTAGACCTCGTCCAGCCAGTAGTTGGCGGTGACCTTGCCGGACACGTTGAGAATCAGCCCGCCCAGCGAATAGCCCTGGTTGGCGTTGGCCCGCACGCGCCAGTCCTCGCGGGAGAGATACTCGTTCATCGAGGAGGCGACATCGACGATGGCCTTGCGGTCGCGCCGCAGGCGCCCATGGCGCTCGCGATAGACGATGTAGGCACGCGCGGTGGCGTAGTGGCCAGCCTCCATCAGCCCCCGTTCGACGGCGTCCTGCGCCTGCTCGATCTGCACCACCCGCTGCGGCAACCGCAGCACTACCCGGGCAGCCAGCGCCTGTGCCGTTTCGGCATCGAATTCACCGGTGGCATGTCCCGCCGCCTTGATCGCCTGCACGATCTTGCCCAGCTCGAAAGCCACCAGCCGTCCATCGCGCTTGCGCAGCGAGACCGGTTGATGCAGTTCGGCGACTTCGTTCATCAGACCCCTCCAAGGCACTACATATAGATTAATTAAACTAAAAAACCACAATATGCTGTGCACATTAGAAGAACATGCCTCGGTGCGAATTGACCATGGTCAATTCGCGCCAGGCATTTTCAAACCGGGAGTCCGGTCATTTCGGCAAGCAATCTTGTCAGCGGTCAAGGAGCAATGGGCGCCGGGCCTTTTAGGATGCAGCCTCGAACAATCCTGGACTCGCGCCGGGAGGGAGAAACCATGCTCACCGAAACATCTCTTGTTGCGGAGCTGCGCCGCCACCACCTGTTCAGCCGGCTTCCCGAGGCTGCGATGCAGGAAGTCTGCGCTTCGGCCAATCTCCGTCGCCTGCCCGCCAGCACTGTGCTGTTCCATCAGGGTGACAAGGCTGATCGGTTCTACTTTCTGTTCAGCGGACAGGTGAAACTGCATCGTGTGGTGTGCGACGGTCAGGAAAAACTGGTGGAAATCATCCGCAGCGGCGAGTCCTTCGCCGAAGCCCTGCTGTTCACCGGTACGCCCAACTACCCGGTCAGCGCCACGGCGCTCAAGGCCAGCCTGGTCGCCAGCCTGCACGGCTCGCACTACCGGCGCATGCTCGAAGAACATCCGAGCATCTGCCTGGACATCCTCGCCACCCTGAGCATTCGCCTGCACCAACGCCTCAACGAAATCGATACCCTGACGCTGGCCAACGCCAGTCACCGAGTGGTGCGCTTTCTATACCAGGCTCAGGAAGGCGAGAGCGGTGTGGTCACCCTCGACGTGCCCAAGCGCCTGATCGCTTCCAAACTCGGTATCCAGCCGGAGACCTTCTCACGCATCCTGCATCGGCTGATCGAATCAGGGATGATCAACGTCCAGCGTCGACGCATCGAGATCCTCGACAGCCAGGGTCTGGCCGCCTATCAGGAGTGAACGCGGCACATTGCCGCAGCGTTCTTGATAGCCGTCAAAGCAGGCAGGCGAGGTCAGCAACATACTGCCCTGGACTCGCACCCGAACAGGAGAACGCCATGACCAAGACTCCCCGCCTGCCTCTGGTGTATTCCTGCTCCGGCTGCTCCAACGTGGCGCAACTGGCCAACACCCTCGCGGTACGTCTCGACCGCGCCGGCATTGCGGAAATGTCCTGCATCGCCGGTGTCGGTGGCCGGGTCGGCTCGCTGGTCAACAAGGCCAACTCGGGACGCCCCATCCTCGCCATCGACGGTTGCCCGATGCATTGCGCACGCGCCTGCCTGGCGCAACATGACGTCATCGCCAACGTCCACATCACCCTCAGCAGCTACGGCCTGCGCAAGCGCTACCGCGAAGATTGCAGCGAGGAGGAAACCAACGCGCTGTTCGAGGACATGAAGAGCATCATCGCCAGCGACCGCATGCAGCCCACACATCGCCTGCATTCGGTCTGAGTGCCTGAATATTGATTCGCGGGCGTGGCCCGCTCCTACATGGGACGTGCACCTGCGTAGGAGCGGCCCATGGCCGCGAAAGGAACCGCGCAGACGGTCGCCTCAAAAAGCAGGTTCGTGCCAACACCTGAGGGGAACATAGCCGCGCTATACGGCTGCGGGCTGCGCTCGGCCTGCCTGCGCCACTTCCTCACCCGCCCCTTGCAGAATCTTCCACAGCCAGGGCGGCAGCATGTCCGGGTCGAGACTGTCGATCAGGTTCTTGATCGCCAGCCCCAGTTCGGTGTCGCCCTCGATCACCAGCCGGCGACGGAAGAACAGGGTGTCGGGGTCCTCCTGGCGGCTGGCGAGCAGCAGGAACTCGCGCCAGTTGCCACGGATGGTCACCTGCACCGGCGCCTGCTCGGCAATGCGCAGCTTCTGCCGGTCGCAGCTCAGGCACCAGCCCAGCCTGAGGTCGGCCACTTCCAGACGCATCCAGTTGCCTTCCAGCACCTCGAAGGCGCCATCGGCCAGCGGTTCGGCAAACACCTGATTCAGGCTGCGTTCGAGCGCGATGCGCTGCAACGTGAAGGGCGTGCGCGCCGCCAGCGGCAGCAGGTGCTCACCCAGCTTCAACAACTGTGCGCGTGGCTTCAGCATAGCCCGGCCTCCTCTGCGCGCAGCATGCCCGGCTGGCCGTGCCAGTAACCGTTGCAGCCTTCGACCGCGAGCGGCGGCAGGCCACCCTTGCGCACCGCATCGAATGCCGCGACCACTTCGCCCATGCCCGATGCGCGCGGGCTCAGGCGCAGCAGGTCGGCACCGCTGGCCACCAGCGCCGGGTAGTCGGCCAGCAGGTTGCTGACCGAAGCCGACATGGTCTGGATACCATTGATGGTGAACAATGCCTCGCCCTCCTGGCTGAGCAGCGGAATGCCTTCCGGGTAGTTCTGGCAGCAGAACTGGCAGTCGTCCTTGGGGCGGTTTTCCGCACGCGCGGTAAAGCAGCGCGCCGAATACGCCAGGGGCAGATGGCCGTAGGCGAATATCTCGATTTCCGGCGGCGTCACCTCGATGCTCGCCAACTGCTCGCGGGCGCTCCTGATCATCGCCCCGGACATCTCCACCGGCGGCACCCAGCGGTACATGCCGCTCTTCACCAGCTCGGCCAGCGCATGGCCGTTGTAGAGATTCAGTGCCGGGCCGCCGACGAAGGGCAGGCGCTTTTCCGACAGGTACTGCACCGCGCCCATGTCGTTGGCTTCGACCAGCAGCTCGCCGTTGTCGCACAGGCGCTTCAAGCCGGACAGCTCCGAGGCGGCTTCGATCAGGGTCAGCCCGGACAGCACGATCTGCGCCGACGATTCCTGGGTCAGCTCCCGGCCCAGCCCGATCCAGTCATCCAGACCCAGGTCGCGACGCTTGGAACAGACAGTCTCCCCCAGATAGATGACATCCAGCGGCAGGTTGGCCATGTCGGCATAGAAGTTCAGCGTCTGCTGACGATCCCAGTAGAACAGCACGGGGCCGAGACTGAGTTTCATGGTTGGCTCCTCGTTCATTGCCAGGCCCGGTGGTAAGCGCCCAGGGTGGTTTGCGAGCCTTCGGAGAGGCCGTCGAGCACCTCGCGCCAGCCCGGCTGCACGGCATAACGCTGCGGCGCCTGCAGGTAGGCATCCAGCGCGGCGCGCCAGACACGGGTGACCTGCTCGACATAGGCCGGGCTGCGCTGGCGCCCTTCGATCTTCATCGCCGTGACACCGATGGAGGCCAGTTCGGGAATCAGGTCCAGGGTATTGAGGCTGGTGGGCTCTTCCAGCGCATGGAAACGCTCGCCATTGACCATGAAACGGCCCTTGCACAGCGTCGGATAGCCAGCCGATTCGCCCTCGGCATAACGGTCGATCAGCACATTGTTCAGGCGCGAGGTCAGGCCTTCCGGCTCCTCGCTCCAGCGCACGGCCTTGGCCGGCGAGCAGACACCGCAGAGGTTCGGCGACTCGCCGGTGAGATAGGACGACAGATGGCAGCGGCCCTCGGCCATGATGCACAGGCTGCCGAAGGCGAACACCTCGATCGGCACCGGACTGCTCGCCGCAACCTGCTTGACCTGCTTGAGCGACAGCACCCTCGGCAACACGGCGCGCTTGATGTTGTAGCGCTGCTGATAGAAGGCCAGCGCCGCGGCATTGGTGGCCGAGCCCTGGACCGAAAGATGCAGGTTGAGCTGCGGGTGACGCTGGCTGGCGTAGCCCAGCACACCGGGGTCGGCGGCGATCAGCGCGTCCATGCCCATGTCCGCGGCCTGATCCACCGCGCGTTGCCAGCGCTTCCAGCCATCGGGCTGGGCGTAGGTATTGACGGCCACGTAGAGCTGCCGACCCTTCTCGCGGATCAGCTGCAGACCCTTGTCGAGCTGCTTGTCATCCATATTGAGCCCGGCGAAATGGCGGGCGTTGGTGTCGTCTCTGAAACCGACATAGATGGCATCGGCGCCCTGCTGGACGGCGGCCTTGAGCGCGGGCAGGCTTCCTGCCGGACAGACCAGGTGCATGGCAACTCCTAGACAATCGGATACATGCGCGTCACGCCACAGGCGACGGCGGCTTTCCGGGGCTGAAAGGAAACAGCCGGCAGTCTAGGTAGATGCCCTTCGGGCAACATTGACAAACATCAAGGAGGAGACCCGTGCAGGAAGCTGAAAGCCCGCCCACAGGCTGTGTGGTGCGCACGGGCCATCGTGGGAGGGGCCTTGGCCGCGAATGGGGCCGCGCGGATGATTCGGGCATCGCTTCGCGGACAAGTCCGCTCCCACAGGTCCGTGCGGTGCGCGCGGCTTTCGCTCATAGGCTGTCTGATCGTGCGTTCGTCGGGTCGGTGAAGCATGTCCCGACCTATGACCTGCTTCTCGTCCAGCCTCCAGCACTCTTATCGGCTCTTGTGCCTATACCCCCTCATCTCCCTGAAACTCTTCCGTCGCGCGGGCGACCATCTGCCGCCAACTGCCGGATTCCTCGGCCAGCAGGCGCATGGCTTTCAGGCTGGCCTCGAAGGCCGCCCGGTAATGCAGCGGCTGGTTCTCGCTGACCGCAAGGTCGGCGTGCGCCTGCGCCTGCGTCAGCAGCGCCTCGAATTCCTGTTGATCCAGAGCCATGAGCTGTCCTCTTCTTGTTATAGAGCTGAAGGATAGACCCTGGCGCAGTACCGACCATTCCCGACAAGCGACACACGGCGCGCAGCCGTCATCACTTCAACTTCAGCCGCCGCGCCAGCTTGTGCAGGTTGCTGGGGTCGACGTCCAGCAACCGTGCGGCCTGCGCCCAGTTTTCGCCGCTGGCCTCCAACGCCCGGATGATGGCCTGGCGCTGGCTGGCATCGACCGCTTCGCGCAGCGGGACAATCGCCATGTCATCGGGCAGCGGCGTCTCGACGGCCCGGGCCAGTGGCGTCAGGTGAGAGCTGTCCAGATCGAGCAGGTCAGGCTCCAGCGTGAGTATCTCGCTGCGCGAGGCACCACGGCTGAGCAGCCGCAGCGCGGCCCGGCTGATCACATGTTCCAGCTCGCGCACATTGCCCGGCCAGGCATAGGCCAGTAGCGCGCGTTCGGCAGCCGGTGACAGGCGCATGCTGCGCAAGCCCAGCCGTGCGCGGTTCAGTTCGAGAAAGTAGCCGGCGAGGATCAGCACGTCGTTGCCGCGCTCGCGCAGCGGCGGAATCGGTGCCGGATAGACCGACAGGCGATGATACAGGTCAGCGCGGAAATTCCCGTCGCGCACGCTTTCGCGCAGGTTGCGGTTGGTCGCGGCGATGATCCGCACATCCACCTGGCGCGGCTTGTCGGCGCCCAGTCGCTGGATTTCGCCATTCTGCAGGGTGCGCAACAGTTTCGCCTGCACCGTCAATGGCAGCTCGCCCACTTCATCAAGCACCAGGGTGCCGCCATTGGCCGCATCGAAACGCCCTGGACGATCCGTGGTGGCGCCGGAAAACGCGCCCTTCATATGGCCGAACAGCTCGCTTTCGGCCAGCGATTCGGGCAACGCCGCACAGTTGACCAGCACCAGCGGCTTGTTGCGTCGCCGTGAGTGACGGTGCAGCCAGCGCGCAAACAGCTCCTTGCCGACGCCGGTTTCACCCAGCAACAGTACCGGCAGCTCGGAGTCGGCCACCACTTCCAGCTCGCGCAGCAGCTCGGCAATCACCCGGCTCTGCCCCAGGATCTCGCCATCGGCAGGCATCCGGGTGGTTTCCAGCACATCGCTGCGCGCCAGCCGCAGGCCACGGTTTTCATGTTCCAGCCGGGTGATGCGGATCGCTGCTTCGATCACCAGCGTATAGCGTTGCAGATCGCGCCGGGCATCATCGTCGAAGGTTCCGGCATGCAAGGCATCGAGCGTCAGCGCGCCCCACAGCTTGCCCTCCACGTAGAGGCTGACGCCCATGCAGTCATGCACCGGCAGCGGCTCACCGACATGCTCGTCGAGCAGGCCGTCATAGGGATCGGGCAGCCGACTGTCGGGCTCGAACCAGGCCGGCTCACGCTGCGCGAGAATGGCGGCGAGGCGCGGATGCTGGGCGACGACGAAGCGCCGCCCCAGCGCCTCCTGCACCAGCCCGACAGCGGCCAGTGGCCGCAAGGTATCGTCATCGAGTCGCAGCAGCACCACAGCACCACAGCGAAAGCGCTCGTGCAGGGTATGCACCAGCCGTTGCAGGCGAACCGCGCTGGGCAACTCGGCGACAAGATCGGCAAGTAGCGCTTCTTCCATCATGGTTATCTATACCCTCAAGGTTTTTATAACCCTATATCGCTTCGGTATTTTCCACCATGCTTATTTTTATTTTCTTGTTTAACAACAAGTTGGCAATGGCATGCCGATTGCGATGATGAGGTAAAACTTCAACCCGGAAACGCCTCATGACCACTGCACTGACCGAGCAAACCCTGGGCAATCTGGCCTGTCTGATCCCTGGCGCTACCCGCGTATTTCGCCAGTACAAGCTGGATTTCTGCTGTGGCGGCAACACCAGCCTGCACGATGCCGCCCTGCAGCGTGATCTCGATGCCCAGGTGATCGCCGCCGAACTTGCCTTATTGAGCCGGACGTCCGACAACGAGCCGGACTGGCGCAACGAATCGGCAGGCACACTGATCGAACACATCCTCGAACGTTTCCATGAGCGTCACCGCGAACAGTTTCCCGAACTGATCCGCCTGGCCAGCCGCGTGGAACAGGTTCATGGCAACAAGCCCGGCTGCCCGCTCGGCCTCGCCGAGCACCTGTGGGACATGCAGCAGGAACTGGAAAGCCACATGCTCAAGGAAGAACAGATTCTCTTCCCGATGCTGCGACGCGGCATCGAAGTTCCGCAGACCCACGGCCCCATCGCGGTCATGCGCTACGAGCATGACCAGCATGGCGCCGCGCTGGCTCAACTGGCGACACTCACCAACGACATCACCCCGCCGGCCAATGCCTGCAATACCTGGCGCGCCCTGTATCGAGGGCTGGAAGAACTGCGCGACGACCTGATGCAGCACATCCATCTGGAGAACAACATCCTGTTTCTGAAGACCCCAGCACACTGAGACCCAGCGGGTCACACCGCTCGTGATTCGAAAAACCGGAGGCGATATGAAAGCAGTCATCCAACCTTTGGCCTGGGGCCTGGCGCTGGCTTCGATCCTGGCGCTGGCCAGCGGCGTCGCGCTGGATGTGGTCATCAGCACTGCGCACGCTACGCAAAGCCATCATGACCATGCCAGCCCAGCTGCCGCACCTGCGGCGACCGGCGAGCAATGGGCGACCGACGCGCCGTTGCGCGAAGGCATGACGCGCCTGCAACGCAGCGTCGAGGCGGCCCTGGCCGGTAATCCCGCGCAGCCCATTGGCGAAGCAGAAGCCATCCAGTTGCAAAAGGATGTCGAGACGCACGTCTCGTACCTGCTTGAGAACTGCCAATTACCCGAGCAGGCCGATGCCGCGCTTCACGTGCTGCTGATCGACCTGCTGAAGGGCGCCGAAGCACTGTCCGAGCCGGCGAAGCGCGAACAGGGTATCCAGCGCATCCTCGCCAGCCTGCATCAATACCCCGAGCTGTTCGCGGCGCCGCACTGGAGCGAGCCGGACAGCCACAGCCATTGAGCAATTTCTCAATCCGGTCCAGGCCAGATCGCTATCCAGCGCAACACTGGCCTGTATCAATAAGAAAGCCCGCATTGTTGGGCTAGTCTTCACTGAGTGCTGCCTTTCGGATTGCCCAAGACGATCCAAAGGCATACCGTTCGGGTACGAGCAATCTGCGCCTCACCGTTAATGAAGGTGTATGCGGGTTGCCAATTATTAGAAACAGGATGCCTTGCATGGTGCTTCATCGCGTACACAACCAGATCCTTCGCAGCCACCACCTCTTCGAGCCGCTCAATGACGAGCAGATGGATGAGTTGATGAGCTCCAGCCAACTGCTCAATCTGGACAAGGGCGACAACCTGTTCCACCAGGGCGAGCCGGCGCACTCCTTCTATTTCGTCATCTCCGGCGCCATCAAGATCTACCGGCTGACGCCTGACGGGCAGGAGAAAGTCTTCGAAGTCATCGGCAACCGCCAGACCTTTGCCGAAGCCATGATGCTGATGGACACACCCAACTATGTCGCCTCGGCGCAAGCCGTCTGCCCATCGCAGGTGTACCGCTTCTCCAACACCGCCTACATGCGCTTGCTGGAAGCCAACCAGCGACTGTCCTTCGCCCTGCTCGGCAAGCTGAGCGTGCGCCTGCACCAGCGCATCAACGAGATCGAAACACTGTCGCTGAAGAACGCCACCCACCGTGTGGTGCGCTACCTGATGACGCAACTGGCACGCACCCGCGATGGCAGCAACAGCTTCGAGTTGCCGATGGCCAAGCAGCTGATCGCCGGCCACCTGTCGATCCAGCCGGAAACCTTTTCGCGCATCATCCGCCGTCTGATCGATGAAGCCGTCATCACCCAGGACGGTCGCCAGATCACCATTCTCGATCCCCAGCGCCTCGAACTGTTCGAGTGACAGCCCGGCAGTCAGCCGGCGTTGCAACTGCGGTTGATTGCCGTCAACCGTGATTGCACGGTCGGCATGGCAAGCTCGCATTGATCGATGAGGACACCGCCATGCCCAAGTGCCTGTACTGCCAGCAAGACAACCCGCCCAGGGATACCGAATGCGGCACCTGCGGCATGCCCCTGCCCGAACATGCCGACAGCGCACCGGAACGCCGCCAGCGACGCTTCCTGTGGTTCTGCATCGGCCTGACGGTATTCTGCGGCGCGATGATCCTCTGGCTGCCGCGCGGCAGCATTGGCTAACAGCCGTCACGCCTTCCTAGCCACCGCTGGCGCACGGCTGCTCAGGCCTGAGACGAGATTATTTCGCTTAAACATTTTTCATGGCTTTATGAATAGTCATTTAAACTACTTTCATATCAATTTAATCAATACGAGCCGCTCATGGATATCGATCTCGCCCGCACCTTTCTCGAGATCATTCGCAGCGGCAGCTTCATCGCCACCGCCGAGCGCTTGCATATCACCCAGACAGCGGTCACCGCGCGCGTGCGCAGCCTGGAGCTGCAGCTCGGCTGCCGCCTGTTCACACGCAACCGTGCCGGCGCACGACTGACCAGCGATGGCGAGCGTTTCGTCGCCTATGCCACGCAACTGGTACAGACCTGGGAAACCGCAAAGCGCGACCTGCCGCTGCCACGCGGTTACGACAAGCTGCTGTCGCTCGGCGCCGAAGTAAGTCTGAGCAACCCCCTGATGCTTGCCTGGGTGCAGCGGCTGCGCCAGGCGCTGCCCGATCATGCCCTGCGCAGCGATGTGGCCAGTGATAACGAACTGCAGAAGAAACTCGAACTCGGCGCCCTGGACGCCGCGCTGGTCCATCAGCCAGCCTACTGGCCAGGCCTGCAGGTCGAGCAGGTGCTGGAAGAAAAGCTGATTCAGGTCGTGCAGTCGGTCAATCCCGAGCCTTACATCTATGTGGACTGGGGACCGGCCTTTCGTGAGCGGCATGACCTCGCCCTGCCGGGCAACATGCGCTCCGCACTGTCCTTCAGCCTGGGTCCGCTGGCGCTGCAATATCTGCTGCAATGCGGAGGGCGCGGCTACTTCCGTACCCGCGTGGTGCAGCGCTATCTGGATGAAGGCATTCTCAAGCGGGTCGAGCAGGCGCCGGAATTCAGCTACCCGATCTATCTGGTGTATGCGCGTGCGGCGCAATCGCCGGCCCTGTTCAGAGCCATCGAACTGCTGCGCGAAGTGGCCGAGGACGATTACGACTGGTCACGCTGGAACTACGAAATCTGAAACCCTCCGACAGATCACTGCAAAGGCTCTGTTGAGGATGGATGCGGCCCTGCAGGAGCGGGCCATGCCCGCGAACAGATCCCACGCCTCGCTGCGGAACCCTTCACGGGCACGGCCCGTTCCTACGGACTTTCAGGGTACATGGCCCTTGTGCCCCTGCAGCCGTCGATCAATCGGGCAGGTGCTTGAGCCAGTTCCGATAGAGCGCCGCGATCAGATCGGTCTGGGTGATCATGCCCACCAGTCGTTGCCGTTCATCCACCACCGGCAGGCAGTGCAGCCCCCGGTCGGAGAGCAGGAACACCAGATCGACCATGTGTGCATTTTCACGCACCGATACCACCGGGCTGCTCATGATCGCGCGCAGATGGACGCCGCGCAGAAACTTCAACTGACCGAACTTCAGCCGCGCCGACGCCGGCCTGAAATGCTTGAGCAGATCGACCAGAGTCACGATCCCGACCAGCGTGTGGCTGTCGCCCTCAAGCACCGGCAGGGCATGCAGGCGGTGCTCGCGCAGCGTCTGCCAGGCACGCTGGATGGTGCAGCCCGGCGTGCCCCAGTACAGGTCGCGGGACATGATGTCGGCGGCGGTGATCTCGCCCATGCTGCGCCGCAGCGCATGTTTCTCGGTCTGCTTGATCAGCTGCGCAAGGTCATCGCGGGTGATATCCACATACTCGCCGAAATCCTCCAGCGCCCGCTCGACATCATCCTCGCTGAAGCTCATGCGCTCGCTGGGCAGCGCATCCCGGGTGTGATGGGAATTGCCCTTCTGTGGCCTGGCCTTGGGATAGGGATGCCCGGTCAGGTTGTTGTAGATCAGCGCCACCGCAACCAGCAGAAACGAGTTGAACGCCACCGGATAGAGCAATGCATAGCCGGACGCCGCGATCTGCGGGCCGCCTACCACCGCCACCAGCGCCAACGCAGCCCCTGGCGGATGCAGGCAGCGCAGACCGAACAGACTGGCGATCACGAGCCCCGCGGCGATGCCGGCTGCGGCAACCACTGGCATGCCGCTGGCACCCAGCGCCACACCGATCAGCGTCGCGATCAGGTTGCCGGCGATAACCGCCCACGGCTGGGCAAAGGGACTCGACGGGGCAACGAACAGCAGTACAGCGGTCGCTGCCGCAGGCGCCGCCAGCGGCAGCATGGTGGCTGCGCCGAAAACCCAGGCGCTGAGCGACATCACCAATGCCAGCGCCACGCCGACACCCGCCGAGGCACGCAGCCATTCGGTTGGCCGGGCGATCTGGGGTTCGGGCACAAAGGATCGACACCAGTCGAAGAGGCGTTCTTGCATGAATTCAACTATGGGATTTGAACGGTAGAGGGCGTAGCTCGCGAAAAAATGTCCTTCCCTGGACCGCGTACTAGCAACGCTTCAAGACCTGACTGGCGCGAGGAGCAGACACGCCAGCCGAGGGATGCGTCGATTATCGGCATGCCTAACAATGAGCGCAAATGAATAGTCTTGCTTATTTATAGCAATATTTTTGTTGCAAACAGGGCAATTCCTGTTTTGCTCAGTGCACAGGGAGCCCGGGGCGAACGTATCGCCAAGCATGGCCGAATGATCCCGGCCCTACGAGTGGGACCGTGGCGGTTCGCCAAGTCACGTTTCAGGTGAATGCAGGCTCCGCCTGGGCGCTCGCCTCATGCTCGCGCACCACGGTGGCCACGATACGCATCACCTCCAGGTTGGCCTCCTCCATCCGACCGAGGCAGGCGAGGGTCTCGTCCAGCGCCTGGCGGCTGCAGGCCTGGATCGCCTGCTGTCCCTGAGCATGCACGGCAATGTGCGGGCGCTCGATCTGCCGGAAATGATCCTGCTTATGCATGCTGCGATTCGCCTCGCCGTAATACCAGCGACCGAAACGGCATTCGTGTTCGTCCGGCAGGGTCGGCGCGCTCTGCCGGGTGGAGTCCAGAACGTAGTTGTACACCACGAACTTGAGCGAAAGCTCGTCCAGGTTCGCCAGTTCGATACCGGCGCGAAACGACGAACTCTCGATGCCCTGACGCATGCTGCCAGCCAGCTGGTAGAGCCTCTCCATGGCATCGACCGCCATTTCCGTCGTGCGGCTGAAGCCCTTCGCCATGCCGCTTTGCGACTGGATATAGTCATGGACGTTGGCGGTTTCCGCCTGGATCTCGCCGATCTTGCGCACGATGTCGCCAGTGGCTAATGCCGTCTTTTCGGCCAGACTGCGGATTTCACCAGCCACCACCGCAAAACCACGCCCGGCCTCCCCAGCCCGCGCCGCCTCGATGGCCGCGTTCAGGGCCAGCAGGTTGGTCTGGCTGGCGATACCGCTGATGAGATCGACGATGCCATTGATCTCTTGCGAACGCCCGGCAAGGGTGTCGACCTTTGCCGAAGCCTGGTTGAGCCCGTCTTCCATCTCGGCGGCCCTGCCCTGCAACTCGCCGAAGTGCTTCTGATTGCTCAAGGCCGCGTCAGCGACCTGCTCCGCTCGCGCATGGTTCTCGCCAAGCTGCCCGGTGAGGTATTCGAACGAGTCCCCCAGGTGAGCGACGGAGGTGCTGAAGCGAATCAGATTGCCGGCAACGCCACGATAATAGTCGAGTTGCTGCTGGCTATCCCGGCTGCTCGTCCTGGCTGTTGCCAGTTGCTCCTGCAACACGGCGATACGGGCAGCCTGTTCGTCACAGGTCGCCTGCAGGGCGTCGCGTTCCTGCTGTAACTGCCTTGCGGTCTTCTTCCACTTGAACAGCATGCTCGCTCCTGGTTGGAGGGGGGATTAGTCAGCGGCTGGTTTCAACGCTGCCTGGTCGAGGGCAGTGATTGCAAACGCCCTTTCAGCTTAGGGTGTAGCCGTTATCCACCACCCAGTCCTGACCATAGACGCCACGCGCGCCCTGGGATAGCTGGAACACAATCACATTGGCCACCGCAGCCGATTCCAGAAAATGCCCCGGCAGCAGGCGCTTGCCCACGCCTTCGGCGACCTGCTCGAACTGCTCATCGCTCAACCCCAGGGTGCCCCAGATCGCCGTCGCGGTCGGGCCCGGCGAGACAATATTGATGCGCACATCCATCGGCGCGAACTCCACCGCCAGCGTGCGCGCCTGTGCAAGCAGCGCAGCCTTGCTGGCGATATAGGCGGCCAGCCCCGGGAAGGTGCTGCGTATCAGAAAGGTGCCGATGAATACCACCGAGGCCGGTTTCGCCAGCTCATTGCGCAACGCACCGAGGGTATTGAGTGCGCCCGCGCCGTTGACGGCCCACTGGCGGTCGAAAGCGCTCATGTCGAGGCTGTCACCCAGCTCGGCGATACCGGCATTCGGTACCAGATAGTCCACCGGACCAAGCTCGGCTGCGCGCCGGGCCAGTGCGTGCAGGTCATCCTTCGAGGTGACATCACCCGCCAGCCAGTGCAGCTGTTCGGCATAGGTTTCCAGCAACGGGCCCAGCCCGCCCAGGCTGCGCGACATCGCCAGCACGCGGGCGCCGCGCTGGAGCAACGCCGCACACAACGCCAGGCCGATGCCGGAACTGGCACCAGTGATCACCGCGAGGCGATCCTTGAATTCGTTTTTCATACTTCGTCTCCGATGCCGGCATTTTGCCGAGCCGCAGGCTGCCCTCCCGCGCTGGAAGGGCAGCAGTTTTTTCCGATAACGGCCATAGGCCAGGAATGATTTGCCTGATGATCAGCCCGGATGGCCATCGACGCGCGCCGACACCAGCATCGGTGCATAGCGCCAGACGTAGAGCGCCAGTGCCACGGCCCAGCATGCCGCTGCCAGCCAGAGCGAAGCCAGCGGCCAGAGGGTCGAGAAGAACACCCGCGACAATGCGCCCAGGTTGAACAGTACGAAGGCCCAGACGATACCGGGTGGCAGCTCCAGGGGCCGCCCGGTATGGCCAAGCGTGACACGTGCGATCATCGCCAGGATCAGCCCGCTCATGGCGCCTACACTCAGGGCATGCAGCGAGGGGCTGGGATTGCTCAGCAAAGCGAAGTTCCACAGCGCCAGCCCCACTGTCGCGACCACCAGCCACAACATCGCCAGATGCAGGGACCACAGCAACGGTACGCCCCAGATCCCCTTGTCATACCAGCGCAGCAGACGCAGCAGATGCCCGGCGCCGATAGCCAGGAACAGCAGGCCGGTCGCCGCGTTCTGTTGCAGGGCGATTCCACTCGCATACAGCACGGCGATCAGCGCGCTGCCCACCAACAAGCCGACATCCAGCCAGACCCTGGGCTTCACACCTTCGACACGACCCAGGCCACGCTGGGTGAAGAACGGAATGACGCGTCCGCCGATCAGCGTCATCAGCGCCGCGACCAGCCAGAGCGCAGCCAATACCCCCTGCCGCTGCAGGCCATCGTTGCCCAGCGCAATGCCGGAAAGCACCAGCACCTCGGCGCCGATCATCAGGCTCAGTACGGCCACGATGGGATAGTTGCGCTTCTGTCTGACCACCCAGAGCATGCGCGCCATCAACACCAGCACACCGAGCAGGAACAGCAGGTTGAGCGGAATCAGCAGAACCAGAGGCAAGCCCAACAGCCAGCTCAGGCGGGCAGCCAGCCAGACACCGGCAAGGACCGCCAGCCGGTTGCCGGAAACCCCTGGCTGGCCGGTCCAGGTCTGCCCGGCCGTGAGCAGAAAGCCTGCGACGATGGCCATGGCAAAACCGAACAGCATCTCGTGCCGGTGCCAGGCCAGCCAGCCGCTCGTAGGCTGAAAGCCCGGCCACAGGCCAGTCCAGGCAGCAATCCAGAGCGGAATGGCGAGCATCGCGAAAATGCTTCCGGCGAGAAAGAACGGGCGAAACGCGAGTCGCCACACAGGCGGAATACTCAAGGCTTTTCGCCGATCGAGAACTTGCACAAGGCCTCCTGAACACTTCTTCTGCATCGGGCAGCGAACACTGCGCCGCACCTGATAATGAAAGCTGCCACGATTACGACAGCCAGGTTTACTTTCTACAGCTTAGGGGGCTTCGACAGACTTGATTGCAATCAGATTTTTCAAGAGAGGGCGCGCCAACGACGAGCGGCCATGAAGCGCTCACCCTGGAGCCCTTGACCTGAACAAGAATACCGGAAGTCCATTCAGCCCCCCTTTTCCTCCCACGCGCCCGTGTGCGCCAAACCTTTTGCCAGGCAGGCAAATACCTTTGCCGCAAGGGAATTTCGCCACCTCTACCGACCCTTGGCATCACCGCTTACAGGCGCTGATGTCAAGATAATGTCAAGTAACCCTGATGGCGCCATGAACCGAACAGCGCCCACCACGCACAGCGGATACTTCCATTCATCGGACAGGTGCAGTACCCATGCGAATCAGAAACCAACTGGTGGGGGGCTTCGGTCTGCTGCTGGCGCTTATGGTCGGCGTTGCGGTAGTGGCCGACCGGGAAGTCAGACTCATCAATGCGACCATGAGCGAAATCACCGACATCAACGCGGTCAAGCAACGTCAGGCGATCAACTTTCGCGGCAGCGTTCACGACCGCGCCATCGCCTTCCGCGATCTGGTGTTGCTCGATGACGAAGACCAACTGCAACGCACCCTGACGCAGATCCAGCAACTGACCGCCATGTATGACGAAGCGGCCCGGGAGCTGGACGGCATTTTCACCGCTTCGAGCGGCCACCCGGAAGAACGGGCCTTGCTGGAAGCGATCAAGGCGGTCGAGCAAAAGACTCTGCCCATGCTGGCCAACATTCAGGCCGGTTACGACGCGGGCAGTCTGTCGACGGCTTCGCTGGTACTGACCCGCGACGCCAGCCCTGCCTTCAGCGAATGGCTGGCGGCCATCAATCGCTTCATCGACTGGCAGGAACGCAAGAGTCAGCTTGAAACCCGCAAGGTCCGCAGCGTCGCTGACAGCTTCACCGTGCTGATGGTGGCCTTCTGTCTCATCGGCCTGTTGATCGGCATCACGGTCGCCTATCTGATCACCCGTTACCTGCTACGCAGCCTCGGCGGCGAACCGGCTGAAGTGGCCGAAGTGGTGCATCTGATCGCCGACGGCAACCTGCACGTGAAGATGCACACCGATTACGACGAAAGCATTTCGGCAGCGGTCATCGACATGCAGACCAAGCTGCGCGAGATGGTCATGCAGATCGCCACGGCCAGCGCGGACATCAACTCTCAGATCGATCATCTGGGCGTTTCCTCCCGCCAGGTACTGGTGTCTGCACAGGATCAGGCCGCGCTCGCCAGCGCCTCTGCGCAAAGCCTTGAGCGGATGAGCCAGAGCATCGAAGAAGTGTCGCTGATCACCCGCCACACCGAAGAGAATTCCGAAAAGGCCACGCAGTTGGCGGCCAGTGGCGTCGAGCTGGTCCAGGCAGTGGCCAGCGAAATGGACCTGGTAGCCCGCACGGTGGCGGACTCTTCCGAACGTGTCGGCGCGCTGCAGCGCCGTTCCGAAGAAATCTCCGGAATTGCCGGCGCCATCCGCTCGATCGCCGACCAGACCAACCTGCTGGCACTCAACGCCGCCATCGAGGCCGCACGCGCCGGCGACAGTGGCCGCGGTTTCGCCGTGGTGGCCGACGAGGTGCGCCAGCTGGCTCAGCGCACCACCAGCGCGACCGAGGAAATCGCCGAGATGATCGTGCAGATCCAGAACGAGACGCGCGATGCCGTAGCCGCCATGCAAACGACCGGCCCGCAGGTATCGCACGGGCTGGAGCTGGCCAACCAGGCCGCCGAGCGCCTGGAAGACATCCGCAACCAGTCAAACGACTCGCTGAGCAACGTGCGCGACATCGTCCGGGTAACCGAGCAGCAGGTGGCGGCCATTACCGAAATCACCAGCCACGTCGAGCGCATTTCCAGAATGTCCCACGAAACCTCGGCAGCTACTCAAGGGAACGCCAGGGCCACTGAAACGCTGGATCGCACGACCAAGGGGCTGGAAGCGGAAATTCATCGCTTCCAGATCGACTGAGACCTGAGCATGCCGGATCACTGCCTGCTCTTTCACCTGCATGGCCTGCAGGCGCTGCGCGAAACCATGGGTGTAGCCGCCACCGAAGCGGCCACCGCGAAGCTGGACAGCGCCCTGCCGGCCATGCTCGACGCCTTGCTGCAGCATCATCGCATCGAGGCGCTGCCGCAAATCCCCGGCCTGGCGCCAGGCCAGTGGGCGCGCCCCTTTCGCTGCGCTGCGGGTGCCGGCTTGCTGAGCGATGATGATTTCGCACGGAGCATTCTGGCGGCGGCCAATGTCCAGGGCGCCGTATTGATGCGGAATATTTTCGGCACGGCCACGGCGCGCCTCGCCGGTCTCGAAGGCAGCCTGCTGCACGGCGCCGACGCCACGGCACTGCGCGCAGGCGAAGCATGCGACGCCCACGGACCGGAGCGTGAAGCCGTCTGCGCCGCCGACGAACGCTGCCTGCACGAACTGCTCGACGGCAGCGGCCCGCGCATCTTCCTGCAGCCCCTGGTGCGTCTGCGTGATCGCCGTCTGCTGGGCTTCGAGGCACTGGCGCGCGGCCCGGCGGGCTCCGGACTGGAACGCGCCGACCGACTGTTCGATACCGCCTACCGTTGCGGCCTCGGTCACGAACTCGAAAAGGCCTGTATCCGGGCCGCACTCGCCTGGCGCAAGCATATCGCCGCGGATCTGCTGCTCAGCATCAATGTCAGCGAACCGGTGCTGGCCGCGTCCGATGTGCAGACCCTGCTGGCACGTCCCGGCGTGCTCGTGGAACTGACTGAACACTTGCCGCTGGGCCAGGCGGCAAAACTGCTCCCGACCAGGGACCGGCTGCATGCCAAAGGCGCACAGGTGGCCCTGGACGATACCGGCTGCGGTTTCGCCGATCTGCAGGCCGCCCGCGAACTGCAGCCCGACTTCGTCAAGCTCTGCATCACCATCGTCAACAGCCTCGGCGAAAGCCCCGCGCTGCTCGCCGAACTGCGGGAGACGCTGGCGACCCTGCACGACCTGGGCTGCCGAATAATTGCCGAGGGCGTGGAACGGGAAGATACGACGAGGCTGCTGGCCGAACTGGGCATCGAGTATGTACAGGGCTGGCACTTCGGGCGCCCCGCCCCAGCCGCCGAGGCGCTTGAACGGTGGTCGGGCCTGGCATAGCCCGGCCCTATCGGAAGACGCTCCGGCTACCTGAGGAGCGGCAAGAACAATTATGAAAGCCAAAGGGTTGTAGTGCTCGAATGAACCTGCTCACACGCTTCACCATCAAGATCCGCCTGATCGTCCTCGTCGTCTTCGCCGCTTTGCTGCTGATCGCCACCGGCCTGCTGGGATTGACCGGCATGGGCAACTCGAACGACTCGCTCCGCCACATGTTCAGCCACAAGCTGGAGCCCACCGGCCAGATTGGCCAGATTCTGGAGATGATCCATGGCAACCGGGCGCAATTGCTGCTGGCCTTGCAGCATGACCCTTCCGGCCACTTCGAGAGTCTGCATGACCACCCGCTCGACATGCACTTCGAGATGATCGAGCGTAATATCGCGGCCATCAACGAACGCTGGCAGCACTTCATCACTAGCGACCTGAGCGCCGAGGAACGCAGGCTGGCCGAGGATTTCGCGGCCAAACGCCAGGTGTTTCTCGACGAAGGCCTCAGACCCGTCATCGCCGACATGAAGGCAGGCCGCTACACCATGGCCAACATCACCCTGCTGAAAGTCGCCAACCCCACCTTCGATGCAGTCTCCGCAGCCGGTGCGCGTCTGCTGCAACAGCAATTGCAGGATGCGCAGACGGAATACGAAGGCAGCCTGGTCGAGTACCAGACCACGCGCAATCTCGTCGTTGCCCTGATTCTGCTTGCCATCGCCCTTGCCGGTCTGTTGGCCTGCGCCACCATTGGCGGTATCGTCCGTGCCGTGGCAAGGATCAATGCCGCCAGCGCCAAGATGGCCGAAGGCGACCTCACCGCCCGTATCGACTACGACGGCAAGGATGAACTTGCTCGTGTCGCGACCGCCTTCAACCACATGGGCGAACGCTTTCAGGGCATGGTGCGCCAACTGGCCGACGCCACCGGCCAGTTGGCAGCCGCCGCCGAGGAAACCTCGACCATCAGTCGCCAGACCAGCGGCAACCTCCATCAGCAGCAACTGGAGACCGATCAGGTCGCGACCGCCATCAACGAGATGAGCGCCACGGTGCACGAGGTAGCGAGCAATACCTCCGGCGCGGCGCACAGGGCACACGAAGCGAGCCAGGAAGCGGACACCGGGCGCAACGTGGTGACCGGCACCATAGAGGTCATCGAGTCGCTGGCCGGGCAGATCGAGGGCGCCGCCAACATCATTCATCAGCTGGAGGAACACAGCGAACGCATCGGCTCGGTGCTGAGCGTGATTCGCGGCTTCGCCGAGCAGACCAACCTGCTGGCGCTCAACGCCGCCATCGAGGCCGCACGCGCCGGCGAACACGGTCGGGGGTTCGCCGTGGTTGCCGATGAGGTGCGCAAACTGGCGTCACACACCCATGACTCGGCGGTGGAGATTCGCGCAGTCATCGAACAATTGCAGAAAGCCGCCGACGAAGCGGTGGCGGCGATGGAGTCGAGCCGCGACATGGCCAGCTCCGGGGTCGAGCAGGTCACCCGAGCCGGCGCCGCGCTGGACAACATCACCCATGCGGTCACGGCCATCAGCGATCTCAACGCGCAGATCGCCACAGCCGTCGAGGAGCAGAGCGCGGTGACAGAAGAAATCAACCGCAACATCACCAACATCAGCCAGATGTCTGAACAGACCACCGAGGGCGCGCAGCAAACGGCTGGCGCCAGCGAAGAACTGGCGCGCCTGGCAGAACGCCTGCAGGGACTGGTAGGGCAGTTTCGTATCTGACTCCTCTGCTGCGCAGTCACATCCGGTCTGCGGCCAACCGAAAACGATACCGATAACGAACAGGCCCCAGCGCTTATCCATGGACGCTGGGGCCGTAACATATTCAACCTCAGGTGAATCATGAAACTATGCTGGAGTCGGGACACAACCTCGGAAAAGGAAATTCTGCGCCTGAAGCAGGCCCTGTCGGAGGCTACCGCCGCGCTTGAAGCCGCCAACCTTCATGTCGAAGAGGCAGAGCGCTCGGCTTCGCTGTGTCGGGCGGACAGGCAGAAAGTCGCCGATCTGGTCACTCATCTCGCAACCTTCTCCCAGACCCTGGAAAAGACCCAGGCTTCGCTTGCCGGCATGGCCTCCAGCATGAGCGAGGAGAAGCAGCGCGCCGTCAATGTCCAGAGCATTTCCCTGGTCAGCCGCCAGGCCATCGACTCGATCGCGGTCGATCTGAAGACGCTCGCCGGGACTTCGCATGAGGCCTCGCTCCAGGTCGGAGAGCTGGATATCCAGGCGCAGAAGGTCGGCGGCATCCTGCAGATCATTCGCGAGATCGCCGACCAGACCAACCTGCTGGCGCTGAATGCGGCCATCGAGGCGGCGCGTGCCGGCGATGCCGGGCGGGGTTTTGCCGTGGTCGCCGATGAGGTACGCAAGCTGGCTCAGCGCACGGCGGAAGCCACTGCGGAAATCACCACGCTGGTGGAAAAGATCCGCGGTGACAGCGCTCAAAGCCGCGACCAGATTTCCATCCTGGCCAAGCATTCGGCCACCTTCAGCCAGGACGGCCAGGCAGCGGCGGAAACCATGCGGCAATTGCTGGAGATGTCATCGGCCACCGAGCTGACGGTCTCCGCCTCGGCGTTGCGCAGCTTCTGCGAACTGGCCAAGATGGACCACCTCATCTACAAGTTTCGCGTCTACAAGGTGCTATTCGGCATCAGCCACGATGAGGAAGGCAGTTTCGCGCCCCACACCCATTGCCGCCTCGGCACCTGGTACTACCAGGGTGAAGGCAAGAACCTGTATGCCCATCTACCGGGCTATCGGGACATCGAGCAGCCCCACCGGATCATGCATGACGCCGCCCTCGCCGCGCTGCGCGCCAACGCCACGGGCGATAGCGCGGCGACGCTCAAGGCGGTCGAGAACATGGAAAGCGCCAGCCTTGAAGTGCTCGACGGGCTTGAACGCATGGCGATGAGTGGCGAAACCAACCCCGGCTTGCTGCACCATACCTGACAAACCCACATGGGAGCGGGCCACGCCCGTGAACCGGTGCCTGAACATCGGCGCGGTTCCGTTCGCGGCCAAGGCCGCTCCTACAAAAGCCGCGTGCATACCGATCCTGTGGGAGCGGGCCATGCCCGCGAAGCGATGCCGACCATCCGCGCGGCTCCATTCGCGGCCAAGGCCCCTCCAACAGCCCGTGCGCACCGCATACCCTGTGGGAGCGGACTTGTCCGCGAAGAGATGCCCGAACCATCCGCGCGGTTCCGTTCGCGGCTGAAGCCGCTCCCACAGGCCGCTTCCCGCAGGCCGCTCACAGATGCGTGGGCTATTTGACCTCGTGCTTGACCGGCTCGGGGGTGCTTTCTCCTTCGCTTACCGATTTGCGAAAGCCGCTTATGGCGCCGCCCAGGTCCGATCCCAGGCCACGCAGGCGCTTGGTGCCGAACAGCATGACCACGATCAGCAGGATGATCAGAAGCTGCCAGATGCTGATACCCATCATTTCATTCACCTCATCGAGTTGTCTGTAATCGCTCAGTGACCGGCATGGTCATGTTCGTGATCGGGCGCCTCGTGTCCCATCTGTTCCATCTGCTGCATGTGCTGCATGTGTTCCTCGTGGCTCATGTGCTCCATGCCCGAGGCTTCCTGCAATACCGTCTGGTCGATTTCCTCGAAGCGCAATACGCGCCCGCCGTGCTCGTCGGCCAGTTTCCGCGCGGCGGCCTCGTCGGCGAACGACACCAGCACCGCGCCCATGGCGCCCTTGAGCTGGGTGCCGGCGACATACCAGGCCGTCTTGGCGTCGATCAGATAATCATCATCGGGATGCTCCCAGCTGCCATGGGCCATGTCATGCACGTAAAGCCTGGCATCCAGCACACGGTTTTCCGGTTGCAGCCACCAGCCGATCATTTCTCCCGTGGAGCAGAAGTTCTTCACGCTGCCCTTCTCCACCGCCTGCCCCTTGGCGCCGGGGAAGTCGAGCACGACCATGCCGCAGACATGGCACTCGTCATCGGCGTGGAAGCCCACCGGCTCCAGCGACTGCGGGGCCTGCTCGTTCTCGCCGCAGCCCGCCAGGCCCAGCATCAACAGGGCGATCAGCACGCCAGCAGCCTTTCCATATATCGCTTTCATCATCGTTCAGTTTCCTTCAGCAGCTCACGGGATCAGGTCAGCCGACGGCGGAACACGCCATAGGCGGCCAGCAGCGAAACACCAACCCATACCAGCAGGCACAGCCAGAGCGCCGCCGCCGGCATCGGCAGGTCACTGCCCAGCGACAGCACGCCCATGGCGTTGCCGCCTTCGAAACCAGCCAGGTTGATCAGCCGGTAGATATCGGCGGGGTTGAGCAGCAGCAGCCAGGGCAGCAGTTCGGGGCTGAACTTGCCCTCGCTGAGCACCAGCAGCGCCAGCAGCACCAGGTCGAAGACCAGCACGAAAAGGAACCAGACGCCCAGTGCCAGGCCCGCGGCGCTGGATTTCTCGCTGACCTTGCTGCTGATCACGTAGGCCAGCGCCAGGAATACCCAGCCCAGCAGCGTCGAGGAGATCATGAAGCGACCGAAGGCCCAGACCAGCATGCCCAGCTCGATATCCTCGACCAGCAGCCCGATCGCCACGGCGGCGCAGCCGAAGCCGATCAGCACCGCCAGCGCCAGAATCAGGCCGTGGCCGACGAACTTGCCCAGCAGAATCTGTCCGCGCCCCAGCGGATAGGTCAGCAGCAGCATCAGGGTGCCGCCCTCATCCTCACCGACGATGGCGTCATAGGCCAGCAGCAGCGCGATCAGCGGCATGAGGAAAGTGGCCAGGCTCGCCAGGCTGGCGATGGTCGCCGGGATCGAGGTGAAGCCCAGTTGCCCCGACGCCGCCGCGCCCAGCCAGGCGATGCCGACTGCGAGCACGGCGAACAGCAGACTGATCGCCAGCAACCAGCGGTTGCGCAGGCCATCGCTGAGTTCCTTGCGGGCAATATTCCAGACCTGATTCATACAGTGCCCTCCGCAACCCGCACGTCACCGGCGCGTTCCATGTAAAAGCGATACAGGTCCTCCAGCGAAGGCTGGTGGATCTCCACATCATCAGGCTCGCTTTCGCCGAGCAGCTCACGCAGCAACGGCAGCTTGTGGCCATTGATGGCGATCACCTCGACGCCATCGGCGCCATGGCGCTGCGCCGCATGGCCGGCGGCGGTCCAGCGCTCCAGCCAGGCCTCGCTGTGGCTGACACCGCTGGCGCGGATGCGCGTCGGCAAACCGGCTTCGCTGCGCAACTGCCTGATGCTGCCAATGGCCTGCATGCGCCCCTTGGCGAGGATCGCCGCACGGTTGATGTGCGCTTCCACGCCGGGCAGTACATGGGAACAGAGAATCACGCTGGTGCCGCTCTGGCGCAGACGGTCGACCAACTGATAGAGGTCCTGAGTGGCTATGGGATCGAGGCCCACCGTGGGCTCGTCGAGCAGCAACAGTCGCGGCTCACCCAGCACGGCCTGGGCCAGCCCCAGGCGCTGGCGCATGCCCTTGGAATAGGTTTTGACCCGACGATCCGCCGCATGAGCAAGGCCGACCTGTTCGAGCAGATCATCGACCTGACCCAGCGGCGTGCTTTTCAGGCGGGCGAAATGACGCAGGGTTTCGCGCCCTGTCAGTTGTGGATAGAAGGTCACGTTCTCCGGCAGATAGCCCATCTGGCGGCGCACGTCGGTGGTGCGCGGATCGCGCCCCAGCACCTGCACCTGCCCCTCGCTGGCCTGCAACAGGCCGAGGATCAGCTTCATGGTGGTGGTCTTGCCGGCGCCGTTATGGCCGAACAGCCCCAGCACCTCGCCTTCACCCAGGCTCAGGTTCAGATCATGCAATACGGTCATGTCGCCATACCGCTGGCTGACGCCCTGAATCTCTACAGCACTCATGAGTTGGGCTCCTGCGTTGTGTTCATCAGTTTCTCGGTAGGCAGTTTCATCAACGGATGGCTGTCCTGCACCCCCGGCGACTTGATCACCGGAAAGGCGCGTTGCACCCAGCGCAGCACTTCGATGCTGGGGCTGTTCATCAGCAGGCGCACCTGCGGGTACATCCACAGCAGGCGGTCGACGTTGTCGTTGGGCTCGTAGGGAATATCGCCCAGCCCGTCTTCGTTACGATCCCAGCCCAGGTAGTCGCTCCAGTAGTTGCCGCGCCCGTCGACCGACCATTCCTGGGTGCGTATGGCGACATACTTGACCTGCTGGACATTGCCGACGAAGGCGTTGCCGGTGATGCGGTTGTCTTCGGAGCCTGCGGTCAGGTGGATACCCAGATCGCTGCGCTGGAAGTGATTGTTCTCGATGATGTTGAACAGCGAGTTGTAGATGAACAGCGCCTTGCCCTCGCCACCGCTGATCATGCTGTCGCCACCGGTGTCGCCACGCTCGACATCGGTGACGAAGTTGTCACGCAGCACCGAGTAGGTGATGTAGTTCATCAGGATGCCGTAGTTCTGATCCTGCTCGGAGCGATTACCGATCACCGTCAGCTTGCGGCTCTGCATCAGCGCGTAGCCGGTGCGGGTGCGGCGCGTGACGTTGCCGATCACCCGGTTGTCGTGGGAGAACATGTAGTGCACGCCGTAGCGCAGGTCCTCGAACAGGTTGCGCTCGATGCTGTTGCCGTTGGAGTTGTCGATGTAGATGCCGTCACGCGTATGCCAGACATGGTTGTCGAGCACGCGGGCGCCCTTCACCGAAAACAGGTGAATGCCGTTGCCGCGGTCCTGGGAGCGCAGGCTCAGCTCACCTTCGATGCGGTTGCCTTCGATCAGCACGTTCTGGTTGAGCTCGGCCCAGATGCCGAAGCCCGCGCCCTGCAGATAGTTGTTGCGAATCACCGCACCAGTGGCGGTGGGTTCCAGAAAAATCGCCGCATTCATGTGGGTCAGGTCGCGGCCCGACTCGCGCAACTCGCAGCCCTCGATGGTCACGTCCGGCGCACGCACGGTGAGGACATTGCCCCGGTCCTGTCCGCGAATCACGGCTCCCGGCGCACAGACGAGCGTCATTGGCTGGTCGAGCAGAAATTGTCCGCTGTATTCGCCGGCGGGCAGCATCCAGCGATTGTCACCCTCTGCCTGCAGCGGCAGAGCGGTAATGGGTTGCGGTTCCGCCAGAGCGGTGCCGCTGGAAAGTATCAGCGCCAAAAGCGCCAGGGGTAGGGTAGCCTGAAATCCGAGCACAGCTAATTACCTTCTTCAGCATCCAGGCGAATAATGCAGCACGGCGACCCTGCAAGAGTCGCCGTGCTGGAAATCGTGGGGCCGATTCGGCGCAAGAGCGTATCGCGCGCCAAACCATTCCCCACGAGTACGGCCCTTGCGTCAGGCCGGTTCGACCATCATGCGACCGACCATTTCCATGTGCAGTGCATGGCAGAACCAGCTGCAGTAGTACCAGTGCAGACCGGGTTTGTCAGCGACAAAGGTGATGGAAGAGGTCTGCTGCGGGCTGATCTCCATGCTCACGCCATGGTTGACCATGACGAAGCCGTGGGACACGTCCTCGATCTGGTCGATGTTGGTGATGACCACGGTGACTTCGTCGCCCTGCTTGACGGTGAACTCCTGCACGCCGAAGGCCGGTGCCATGGAAGTCATGTAAACCCGGACCTTGTTGCCGTCGCGGATGACCTTGTTGTCGGCAGTGAGGTTGATACCGTCTTTCTTGGCCATCTCGACAGTCGGGGCGAAGAACGGGTCGTTGCGGTCCCAGATCTTCTTGGTCTTGATCTGGTCGCGACGGGCCATGATGCAGTCGTGCGGCTCGGCATAGGTCGGGCCGTCATGCACCAGCTTCATTTCATCGCCGGAAATGTCGATCAGCTGGTCGTTTTCCGGGTGCAGCGGGCCGGTCGGCAGGAAACGGTCCTTGGAGAACTTGGACAGTGCTACCAGCCACTTGCCATCGGCTTCGCTGGTTTCACACAGCGAAGCGTGCAGGTGACCCGGCTGATAGTGCACGTCGAGTTTCTGCTTGATGTAGTTGACCTTCTCGCCCTTGTAGGCGCGCACGGCTTCTTCCATGTTCCACTTGACCACCTGGCTGTCGATGAACAGCGTGGTGTAGGCGTTGCCGCGACCGTCGAAGGTGGTGTGCAGCGGGCCGAGGCCCAGCTCCGGCTCACCGACGACCACGTCACGCTCGTCCTTCAGCTTGTCGGCGAACAGGTCGGGCAGCATGCTGATGGCGATCAGCGAGCAGGTTGGCGACAGCTTGCCGTTGGCGATGAAGTACTTGCCATCGGACGAGGTGTTGAGGCCGTGGGGGTTCTTCGGTACCGGCACGTAACGGGTGAACTTGCTGTTCTTGCCGTCTTTCTTGCGGCCATCGAGCACTGGCGTCTTGGAGTCGCCCAGTGTGATGAAGTCACCCGCCTTGACCGCAGCCTCGGCGGCGTGAATATCGAACACCACCACCCAGTCGCGCTCGTTGCGCATCATGCCGCCCAGGTCGAAGGCACGCTCCGAGTTGTAGCAGGTGGCAGCAGTGAAGCGACCGGTGTAGTCCATGTCGGTGTTGTCGAGGTTGCCATCGACGATGATCTGGAACGCCATCTCCATGCTTTCCGCATCGATGGCGTTGTACATGGTGTAGCTGTTCTCGTCCTGCAGATCGAAGACCTTGCCATCGTTCGGGTGCGGAATGATGAACTCGGCGTTGGCGAACACGTACTTGGTGTGCGGAACCTTCTGCAGGCGCAGACCATGGATCGCCTGCACGTTCGGCACGGTGATCATCTTGTCGCACTTCATGATGTCCAGACGGATACGCGCAACGCGGCTGTTGGCCTTGTCGTTGATGAACAGGTACTTGCCGTCGTACTTGCCGTCGGTCATGGAGATATGCGGGTGGTGGCAGTCGCCGTTGAGGAACTTGGCGCTGTCGCCCATGATGTGGCGGCTTTCGTTGGTCAGGCCCCAGCCGGTAGCCGAATCGACGTTGAACACCGGGATACGCATCAGCTCGCGCATCGACGGCACGCCCAGTACGCGCACTTCACCCTGGTGGCCACCGGACCAGAAACCGTAGTAGTCGTCCAGTTCGCCTGGGCCGACATGGATTTTCTGCTTGGACTCCTTGACCGCCTGTGCCCAGGACTCGCGGGTCATTACCGCGCCGCCGAGAGCCGTGGCAGCGACTGCCGCACCGGTTACCGCGCTGGCGCCGAGGAAGCCACGGCGGCTCAGGCCGAGCTTTTCGGGCGCTTGCGGAGTGTTCTTGGAATCTTTTTCGCTCATGGGGTTTCGCTCCTTTGGGACATCTTCAAATACAGGTCTAACAACCAGTTTCGAGCGGCTCGCAGAGGCGCGCTCAGGGTTCCACCACTTGCACGGGGATCAACTGCGGTGCAGCTGGGGCCTTCTTGTCACGCCGGGCGCGCTTGTTCTTCGCAATCAGCGGCGGACACTTGTTCTCGTTGTGATAGGTCATCTGGCAGTCCAGGCAGTAATGGCATTCGTTGTGGTTGATATGCCCATCCGGATGGATCGCCTGCACCTCGCATTCGTTGGCGCAGATCTGACAGGGGTTGCCGCACTCTTTACGCCGCTTGAGCCAGTCGAACAGGCGGAAGCGACCGGTGATCGCCAGCCCCGCGCCCAGCGGGCAGACGTAGCGGCAGTAGACCTTGCGGGTAAAGATATTGATCACCAGCAGGAACACCGCGTAGGCGACGAACCACCACTGGCGGTCGAACTTCAGCGTGATGGCGGTCTTGAACGGCTCCACTTCGGCGGCCTTCTCGGCCAGCATCATCGATTCCAGCGAGATGCCGAACAGCACCAGCAGCACGATGTACTTGATGGCCCAGAGCCGCTCGTGAACGCCGAAAGGCAGGTCGTACTGGGGAATCTTCAGCTTGCGCGCGGCTTCGTTGATCAGCTCCTGCAACGCACCGAAGGGGCACAGCCAGCCGCAGAACACGCCACGCCCCCAGAGCAGGATGCTCGCGGCGGTGAACACCCAGAGGATGAAGATCACCGGGTCGGTCAGGAACAGCTCCCAGCGGAAGTCCTGCACCAGCGCATGGACGAAGGTCAGCACGTTGACCACCGACAGCTGCCCCAGGGCATACCAGCCGATGAACACCACGGTGAAGATCAGGTAGCCATGGCGCAGCATCTTCAGGAAATTGGGGTGCTTGGCGAACTTGTCCTGCATGAAGAGGATGACGGTCAGCAGCGTCAGGGCGACCAGGATCACGCCGATCTGGAAGCTCTTCTGGTACCAGATGTTGACCCACAGCGGACGGTTGGCTTCCTCGATGGCGGCCAGTTCCTCGGCGGTCAGCGGCGGACGCTCGAAGTAGGCCTCGGGCAGCAGGTAGGGCATTTCGAAACTGGTGAAGATGCTCTCGATCGGACCGACCTGGCGGCGCACCAGCAGCTCCAGGTTCCAGGCCGAGCCTGGATCGAAGCGGTACTGCTCGCGGGCGATGAAGATCGCCATCTCGAAGAACCCCGGCATGCCCTCGGCGTAGACGTCGGACAGACGGATGAAGTCCAGGTCGCGGAAGCTGATGGTGTCGCCGAACTGGCGCAACTGCACCCGATCGAAGATGCCGCCACGCACATAGCCCGAGCCCTTGAATGAATATTCACCGTTGGCCAGCACCGCGAAGGCGTGCTCGCCCGGCTTGAGTTCCTTCATCAGTTCGCCGTACTGGCGCTCGCCCAGCAGGTTGCGACCGATAGTGGGCGGGTTCAGATGGGTGGCATAGAGGTCGATGAAGGTCTCGTCACGCTGCTCCGGCGCGGCCACGTCGATGCCTTCGGCCTCGGTGCCGATGAAGGCGTCGTCCACCTGGCCACGGGTCAGATGCATACGGCGAATGGCGCCGTTGCCGGTCAGTTCGGTCCAGCTGCTCGGCTGATAGAGGTCTTCGTTGACCAGGGCGATCTTCGGTCGCGCACTGGCGCCAGCTGCGACAAGGCCCAGGTCCACGGCTACCGTGTGCGCGGCGCGCATGACGATCTCGTTGATCACCATCACCGTCACGGTGGCGCCGGTCACAGCGTCGATGGTCACCGCGCTCTTGTCGCTCGAACGACCGACCACCACCCGCTGATCGACCTTGATGCCGGCGTAGTGGGCGTTGAAGTCGTGCACCTTCTGTTCGGGAATGCCGATCAGCACGATGGGCTCGTGGTGTTCGAGCATGTAGGCATCGACGATGGCGCCCGCCGGATCGAGCAGGATCTGCATGTTGATCGGCTTGCCGGAGTAAGCCGGCATATCGGTGACGCGGATACTCTGGAAGGCATAGCCGTAGACGGTGCCGACACCATCGGCAAGGGTACGCACCTGATATTCGCCCTCAGGCTCGGAGACATGCGTGGCCTGTGGGAAGAACTCTGCGATGCGCTGCTGCTCGGCCTCGTACTCTCTGGCCTGCAGCGTCAGGCTGGTGAATATCAGGAACACTGCGACCAGCAGATGCTTCCCCCAATTGCCAATAAAAGCAGACGCACTACACAGGGGCTTCATAAACTCCACTTCCAGCAGAAATGTTCGGGGCATGGTAGGTGACGCAAGTAGGGTTTACCCTTGATTGCAATCAACCCCAGCAGCGGAAAGATGATTCCATTGAGCCACATCAATGAAAGCGCAGACGCCGCACCAGAGCGTCCCACAGATTCAATGAAGACTAGATGTTATTGACTGATCGTCCAGAGGTTCAGTGGCGTCCAGGTACTGCCTGAGGGTGTCGAAGTCACCCATTTCGGCCAACCCCGTCACCCACAGCGCGAACGATTGGTAGCGCGGCTGCTGTCGCTGCAGGTTCTCGGCCCATTCGATCAGGTCGCTCATGGCCCCCATCGCCACCAACTGCTCCAGCTCGGCCAAAACCTGCGCCGACGGCGCATCCATGTCCTCGACGGGCGCCGCAACCGACACCTGCACGTGGGCCGATTCCGCCTGGACATCGAGCAGCCGTGCCAGGGTGCCGTGCAGCTCGCCCAGGCTGATCGGCTTCAGCAGGCTGGCATCGAAGCCCTGATCGGCCTGCAACTCCAGCGATTGCATGGTCTTTTGCGTAGCCGAAAGCAGCACGACAGGCACGCCTGGCCAGCGTTCGCGCACGGCGGCCAGTACCGCGGCGCCATCGGCGCCAGGCATCAGGTAGTCGGTCAGCACCAGGGCCGGACGCTCGCAGCGGGAGTCGCGCAGGTGGTCGATGAAAGTCTGGCCATCGTCGGCGTCATGCACCACGAATCCGGCCCGGCTGAGTTCGCCGACCAGCAGCTCGCGGATTTCCGGACTGTCTTCCACCACCCAGAGAGGACGACCATTACCCGCCAGCGCTGGCGAGGCATAGGCCGTGTCGAGCAGTTGCGGCGCAGCCAGGTCACGCTCGCTGCCCACCGTCAGCGCCAGGCCGATGGTCACGCGGGTCCCCTCGCCCGGCGTACTGCACAACTGCAGCTCGCCACCCATGCGCCTGGTCCATTCATCGACGATCGACAGCCCCAGCCCGGCGCCTTCGATCGCCACATCCCCAATGCGAAAGAAAGGCTTGAACACCTCCGCCTGATTCTGCGGCGCGATGCCGCAACCGTTGTCGCGGACACAGAATTCCAGGCGTACCTGCTCCGGGTGCGTATCGAGGCGCCGACAGTCGACCTGCAGCTCGACCCGGCCATTGCGGGTGAACTTGGCGGCATTGCCCAGCAGGTTGAGCAGCACCTGACGCACACGCTTGCCGTCCGCCAGCAGCACCGGCGGCAGTTCGTCGCGGATGTTCAGCACGAAGCTGTTGCCGTTGCTGGCCGCCAGCACATTGGCCTCAAGCGCGACCTCATCGAGCAAACCGTGGATATAGAGAGGTGCGATCTCAAGGCGGTCGCTGGATGCGCCACAGGCATACTCGATCAGATCGTTGATCAGGCTGAGCATACGGGTGGCGCTGCGCAGGATGACGCCGACGTTATGCCCCATTTTGGTCGGATCGAGATGCAACAGCTGGGCATAGCCGATGATCGAGGTCAGCGGCGAACGCAGGTCGTGGCTGACCCGAGCGAGAAATTCCGACTTGCCGCGATTGGCCTCGTTGGCTGCAAGCAGGGCCTTGTGCAATTCCAGCGTACGCTGGGCTACCGTCTCCTCCAGCCAGGCATTTCGCTGGCGTTCGCTGGCGAGCGACTCGCGCTGCCATTTGCGCTCATCACGGCGCTTCTGCAGGGCGAACACGGCAATGATGCCAAGGATGGTGCCGATCTTGATAATGATGGCTCCGGTGCCGAAAAGCGCCGTATAGCCCAGGTTCATCAGGTAACTGACGACGAACACCAGACTCTCGGCCCAGTTCAGGGCGAACAGCAGCAACAGTATCTGCCGACAGGGCTCACCCTTGAGGCGCACGGCCAGCAGCGACAGCGGCCAGAACAGCAGGATCGCCGAGATCACGCCAGCCGCCGCGCCCCTGGCCGTATTGGCTTCGAGCAGCGGCAGTATCGGCACCAGCAGCAGGGCCGTGCCGACCAGCGCCAGATGAATCGCCCGCCACGAACGAAGTCGCCAGAGGTCCAGCAACAACAGCGACGCCAGCAGGAAGGCGGCATTCGACAGAACGCCGAAGCTCGCGCGAAGGAAGAGACCATGCTCGGCCCAGGCGCTGAGGTAATGGAAGGTGATGTAGCCCTCCTTCTCCGCCTCGAAGCCATAGGCCAGCACGACCCAGACACCCAGCAAGGCCTTGCGCCCATCCAGCTGCAACAGCAACACCAGCAGCAGGGTCAGCACGCAGGCGAGCAGTGCCGCATGCAGCACACGGCCATCGCTGTTGTTCTGGATGAAAGCCACCGGCTCCCAGACGTCCAGCGCGACATAGGGCCGGCTGTCGCTGTGCAGGCGCAGCAGCACCTGCCGGGTTTCCCCCGGTGCCAGCGTCAGTGGAAAGATCGTCCGCGCCAGGGGCACCTCGCGCTGCGCTATCGGCTGGGCCAGGCCGCCCAGTTGCAGCGACTCCACCGCCATGGCGTCGGGCCGCAACAGCATCAGCTGCACCTCGCTGAGCCGCCAGGGCATGACCTCCAGCCAGCGCGTCAGGGGCAGGTCGCTGCCGTTGTGCAGAGTTCCACGCAACCACAGCGTGGAAAACCGGCGTGGCGCCGCCAGGTTCTGCGGTGTGGCCGGTTGCCAACCTTCGGCCCTCAGCGCCTGTATCGGCTGGAGAGGAGCCGACGCATTTTCTTCGAGAACCTGCAGATGTTCGAGAAAGCTGGCACGGCTTTCGACCCTGGCCAGATCCAGACCCTCCGGCGCGGGACTCGCCCATGTCGAAGCTGCGCAGAGCAACAGTAACGCGATCAGCAGTTTGCTAGACGCACTCACCTAAGCTCCCAGCCAGACGTGTCTGACGAAATTTCCTGGGCGAGACGCCGAAACGCTCCTTGAAGGCCGTGGCGAAGTTGGCACCACTGGTATATCCCACCGTGAGGCCGATGGCCTGCACGGCCAGGCTGGTCTCACGCAGCAATATGCAGGCCTGCTTCATACGTTCCTCGCGCAGATACTCGAAGACGGTGACGCCAACGCACTTTCTGAAGGCCTCGTTGAGCCGCTTGCTGTTGGTACTCACCCGCCCGGCCAGTTGCTGCAGGTCGGGCGTATCGGCCAGCGATCTGAGCAAATGCATGCGCGCGGACTGGAACAGGATGTTGTCCAGATTCGATGCGCCGTCAGCGGGATATTCCGGCGACTCTTCTTCGCTCGCCGCCCCAGCCGTGACGCGCGCGCGAAGGTGTATCGCCAGGCGCAGGCGCACTTCCTCGAAATCGAAGGGTTTGCTGACATAATCCACCGCACCGGCAAGCAAGCCCTGCACCCGCTGCATCGGCATCGCGGCGCCGGTGAGGAAAATCACCGCGATATCACGCATCTCGGGATCGGCCTGCATGATCCTGCAGGCGCTCAGGCCATCGCATACCGGCATCTGCACATCCATCAACACCAGATCGGGTCGAATCAGCCGGACCTTGCGCAGGCAATCCTGGCCATCACTGGCGAGATAGACGCGACAGCCCTGCTCTCGCAGATAGCTTGCCAGCAGCAGGCGCTCGGCCTCCACATCATCGACGACCAGGATGCGAGTGCCTTGCAGGACGTCCAGCCTGAAAGAAATATGCTCGGTGCTCATGGGTCCATTTTTGTCTTTTTTTCACCCGTCCAATAAGACTGCGGACAGTTTTTTCCCGGCAGCAAAAGACCATTCCCCCGACAGCAAAGGCACGGCAATCCCAGCGCGGCAGAATACGTCTATCCCCTCTGGAAAGCTGGCTAGCAAGGTGACTACCAAGGGCAAGGCAGGGATGTTTTGGCGACCGTCGAGTCTGTTAGTGGCTATATAATGGCGCAGGACGAGACGAAATGTCGCAACAGCTTTCGCTTTCAGAAATCCCGGCGGATTACTCGTCATGCTCAAACGTATCGAAGTCTCCGAAGTCGTCATCGGCATGTTCATCCACAAGCTGTGTGGCTCCTGGCTCAAGCATCCCTTCTGGAAAGGTCGCTTCCTGGTCGAGACCGAAGAACAGCTGCAACTGCTGCGCCGTTCGGCAGTGGCCCAGGTCGTGATCGATACCGACAAGGGCCTCGATGTGCCTGCGCCAATGACCAGCGCCGAACAGGTGCCGCAACCACAGATACAGGAGGCGCCAGCGCCGCAGCAGCCTCGCCAGGTCAATCGGGAACAGACATCGTTCATCGAAGAAGCCCGTCGCGCTCAAAAGATCTGTGAAAACACCAAGGCCGCCATCAGCGAAATGTTCGCCGATGCCCGCATGGGAAAGGCCGTCAAGGCGGAGAATGCCTCCGCGCTGGTGGAGGAGATCAGCGACTCCATCCACCGCCACCCACATGCCCTGATCAACCTGGCGCGCCTGAAAACCGCCGACGACTACACCTACATGCATTCGGTAGCGGTATGCGCGCTGATGGTCGCCCTGGCTCGCCAGCTGGGCCTGGACAACGAGCAGGTGCGTATCGCCGGCATTGCCGGGCTGTTGCACGACGTCGGCAAGATGGCGATCCCGGATGCCATCCTCAACAAGCCGGGGCGCCTGAGCGACGAGGAATTCCGTATCGTGCGCGAACACCCGCAAGCCGGTTACCGGATGCTGCTGGAAAGTGATCAGGTCGATCCGCAGGTGCTGGACGTGGTCCTGCACCACCACGAGAAATACGACGGCAGCGGCTACCCGAGCGGCCTGGCGGGGGAAGAGATCAGCCTGCTCGCACGCATGGGCGCGGTGTGCGATGTCTACGACGCGATCACCTCCAACCGCGCCTACAAGGCTGCCTGGGACCCTGCCGAATCGATCCACCGGATGGCTCAGTGGAAAGGTCACTTCGACGAGGAGCTGCTGCAGGCGTTCGTCAAGGCCATCGGTATCTACCCCATCGGCGCACTGGTGAGGCTGGAGAGCGGTCGCATCGGCGTGGTGCTGGAACAGCATCCCACCTCGCTGCTCAAGCCCAGGGTCAAGGTGTTCTATTCGGTACGCCTCAGGCAACCGATTCCCATCGAGGTCATCGACCTGGAAGCGCTGGCGGGCAAGGACCGGATCGTCTGCCGCGAGCCCGCCGAGGACTACGGCGACTTCGAGGCGCTCACCTGTGACGGCAACCATGCAAAAGCCTACGCCTGAGCGAGCCACATGCAGCCTCGACAGCCATGAAGGGAGACCGCTCATGCTCTACGAAGCCCTGTTCGAGCATATGCGCGAAGGCGTCATCATTGCCGACAGCACGGGCGCAATCCTGCGGGTCAACCCGGCCTTCAGCCGCCTCACCGGCTACAGCCAGCACGATGTGCAGGGCCGGCGGCTGCAAATCCCGCATAGCGCATTGCAACCGGCACAATGCCATAACCAGATCTGGCGCGAACTGGAAGAGAAGGATCAATGGTCCGGGGAGTGCAGGGGACGGCACAAGGATGGCTACGAATATGAGTCGCACCTGCTGGCACGGATCGTTCGCACTGCCTGCAACCAGATAGCTCACTACCTGCTTTTTCTCAGCGATTTTTCACAGCTCAAAGACCGGCAGAAACGGCTGGAGCGCATCGCCCATTACGATCCGCTCACCGAACTGCCGAACCGGATACTGCTGACCGAGCGCATGGATCGCGCCCTGCTGCATGGCAAGCGCCAGGGCAGATTCGTGGCGGTTGCCTTTATCGATCTGGATGGTTTCAAGGCTGTCAACGACACCCACGGCCATGAACGAGGCGACCGGCTGCTGCAGATCATCAGCTCTCGCCTGAAGGCTGTTCTGCGTGAAACCGACACCCTGGCGCGCTTCGGCGGCGACGAGTTCGTTGCAGTGCTGGCCGACCTGCAGCAACCTGGTGATTGCCGCACGGTTCTCGAACGCATGATCGAGGCAGCCCATGAGCCGGTGCCCGTGGGCGAGATCACCTTCCGGCTTTCGGCGAGTATCGGTGTCGTGCTCGTCCCGCCACACAGCGAGCTATCCGAACAGTTGATCAAAAAGGCCGACCAGGCCATGTACCAGGCCAAGCGCGCCGGCGGGAATCGCTACTGCATCAGCAGCGAATCCCTGCGGGTACCCGCTCCGCTCAGTGGCGACCCGGCGGTGTGAGGTAGGCCGCCGAGGCACCATGACTGGCTTCGCTGGCCTTGATTTCCATCCTGGCGATGCTGCGCAGATGCACCTGGTCGGGACCGTCGGCAAAACGCAGGGAGCGTCCACCAATCCACATGTCCGCCAGCGGCGTGTCCGGCGTCAGGCCCATGGCGCCGTAGACCTGAATCGCACGATCGACGACCTTGGTGTGCATGCGCGGCACCAGCGCCTTGATCATGGAAATCTCCTTGCGCGCGGCCTTGGCGCCGACCTCGTCGATCATCCAGGCGGTCTTCAGCACCAGCAGCCGCGCCTGCTCGATCTCGATGCGCGACTCGGCGATCCAGTCGGTGATGTTGGCGTATTGCTGCAGGTACTTGCCGAACGCCTTGCGTTCCTGGCAGCGCTCGACCATCAGCTCCAGCGCCAGCTCGGCCATGCCGATGGAACGCATGCAGTGATGGATACGGCCCGGCCCGAGGCGTGCCTGGGCCATCATGAAACCGTCGCCCTCCTTGCCCAACAGGCTGCCAGCCGGTACCCGCACGTTCTTCAGCAGCAGCTCGCAATGGCCTTCCGGGGCGATGTGATTCATCACCGGAATGTTGCGTACCCGCTCCACGCCGGGTGTATCGAAGGGCACCAGGATCATGCTCTGCTGGTGATGCGTGTCGGCGTCGGGATCGGTCTTGCCCATCACGATCAGCACCTTGCAGTTGGGGTGCGCGGCGTTGGTGATGAACCACTTGCGCCCGTTGATGACGTAATCGTCACCGTCGCGGCTGATCAGCGTCTGGATGTTGGTGGCGTCGGATGACGGCACGTCCGGCTCGGTCATGGCGAAGGCCGAGCGAATCTCGCCTTCAAGCAGGGGCTTTAGCCAACGCTCGCGCTGCTCAGGCGTGGCGAACAGGTGCAGCAGCTCCATGTTGCCGGTGTCCGGCGCATTGCAGTTGAACACCTCGGAGGCCCAGTGCACGCGCCCCATGATTTCCGCCAGCGCCGCGTACTCCAGGTTGCTCAGGCCCATGCCCGGCTCGTCCTCGCGCAGCGAGGGCAGGAACAGGTTCCACAGTCCTTCGGAGCGCGCCAGCGCCTTGAGATCGTCCATGAAGGATACGGGATACTGGCCGGCGGCGACCTCGGCCTGCCAGGCACCGATGCGCGGCACGATGTGCTGATCCATGAACGTGCGCAGCTGCTGACGCAGTGCCTCCACACGCGGGCTGTAGGCGAAATTCATGCGATACCTCTGGGGTTCGGGTGGATGCAGCCACCTTAGCCCCCGACCCCGGAAACGCAATGAAAGTACAGCCGCTGAATCAGGGCCAATAAACGACACGATGGCCCACGCACACCGCATACCCTGCAGGAGCGGGCCATGCCCGCGAACCGATGCCCGACCATCCGCGCGACCCCATTCGCGGCCAAGGCCCCTCCCACAAAAGCCGCGTGCACACCGCATACTCTGTAGGAGCGGGCCATGCCCGCGAACCGATGCCCGACCATCCGCGCGGCCCCATTCGCGGCCAAGGCCCTGTCTAGTCCTGAAATAGGTTTACACCGATTCAGCTAGATTTCGGTACTAAAACGCCCGATGCACGGCATCGGGCGTTTTGTATTTCAGAGACAGATGCGGTCGTTCCGTGTTGTAGACCTCGATGGCTTCCCTGACCATTGCTCTTGCCTGCTTCAGGTCACCGGGGCTACGCAGCATCAGTTCATTCTTGAGTGTTCCGTTTACTCGCTCGGCGAGCGCGTTCTGGTAGCAGTCGTATCCGTCGGTCATCGAGCATTGGACGTTGTGGTGCATGTGAAGGGCTTGATACAGCGCTGAGCAATACTGGATCCCGCGATCAGAGTGATGGATCAACACCTGATTGCTGCGGCGCTGCCTCAGGGCATGCCTGAAGGCCATGGCCACGGATTCGGCATGGAGGCTCTCGTGCACGTGATGGCCAACGATCTTGCGTGAGTAGGCATCGGTAACCAAACTCAGATAGAGCGGACCGCTGCGGCTGGGAAGGTAAGTGATATCGGCCACCCAGACATGTTCGGGCGCCGCTGCAGTGATCTGGTCGGGACCAGGTTTGAGCAGATTCGGGTGGCGGTAGAAGCGGTGAAAACTATGGGTTGTCTTGTGGTACGCACGTTTGGGCAGCACCAGTAGACGATGCTCAGTCAGGATCCCGAACAGCCTGTCACGGCCCACTTTCAGGTCATCATTCGATTGGTTGCTCAGCAGATAATGCAGCTTGCGCGTGCCTATGCGCGGCTGACGTAGCCTTACACGCCGGACGTAGCAGGCCACCTGCTCGCTCTGCAGGCGACGCTGATCGGCGCTACGATTACGCTTGTAGTAAGCCTGGCGGCTGATGGACAGAAACTGGCAAGCCCTGACGATGCTCAGTCCTTCAACTTGCTTTTGCGAGAGGACTTGCCGGGTCGCTTTTTTACGATCGAAACACCGTAGTCATTTTTCAGCACATCGACCACGGACTCGAAGAACTGGGCCTTTTGCCTCATGACCTGCAGTTGCTGTTCGAGCTCTTTGATCCGCTGCTCAGGCGTCAGGTTTGCTGGATCGGTCATGACTTCGCTCCTGCCGGGTCGAACCGAAGCCCCCTGACTCCAATCTTGCCGACCATGCTTGCGCAACCATACCAAAACCGTAGACCTGCCCTGGATCCCGTACTGAGCCTGGGCCTGCTTGTAGGTCAGCTCGCCTTTTTCGATCTGGTCGACCACAGCCAATTTAAAAGTCAGTGAGTAATCACGCTGGGTTCGCTTAACACCTTGATCCATCGAGGTCTCCAGGTTCTCGGGGGAAAGGTGTAAACCTTATTCAGGACGGGACACCCCTCCCACAAAAGCCGCGTGCATGCCGATCCTGTGGGAGCGGACTTGTCCGCGAACCGATGCCCGGCGCCCCGCTACCAGCGCAGGTAGAACATCGCCTTGGCCAAAACCACGATGCCGATCATCTGCAGAAAAATCGCCCAGTGAATGGCCCGATAACGCGCCGGCGTCATCCGTCCGCTTCTCAGCAGCATGGCCACCGCGCCGAAGGTGAAGAAGACACCGATGGCGAGCAGGATCTTCAGCGTCAGCAGCGTGCCGAAACTGCTGGCGAAAGGATCGGCAAGCAGATGCCGATGATGCCAGGCCAGGCCGATACCCGCCCCGTAGACGAACAGCACCACCCAGTGCAACACCACCCGCAGCCGCGCACCCACCGCCTTGTCGACGTGCTGCATCAGGTCCGGCTCGATCTGTTGCCGCACCCTGGCCAGCACGGCCACCTCGACGAACAGCGCGCCGATGAAAAAGATCGCAGCCAGCAAATGAATGACATGCAACAGGGAATAACTCATCTCTGCCCCTTGGGTTGTTCAGGCGGTCAGCCTAGCAGAGCCCGGCCTTCTGTCACCGACTGCCTGAGCAAAAGCTCAATGACTCACCCCCGCCAGGCGGCTGCCGTCACGCTCGACCCGCTGGCCGACCTCGAAGCCATCGGCGGAGGTCCGCAGGCGGCTGGTGTTGCCCTGCTCATCCTTGAGTACATAGAGGTTATGCTCGAGCCCCGCCACGTCCTGCACACCCTGCCCGGCGAAATAGCCCACACCAGCCCCCACCAGTGCGCCAATCGGACCGCCCGCCGCCGCGCCCAGCATGAAGCCGCTGAGACCACCGAACCCGCCACCCACCACACGGTCTTTCTGTACGGATACCACTTCGTCGGCACTCGCCAGGGTGCTTGCCAGCAGCAGTACACTCGCCATCATGATCGACTTGTTCATGCGAAACGCTCCTTGAAAGAATGGGAATTGCACTCCAAGTCTTTCACGAAGCGTGCCGTCGTTTCTGTTGACACAGATCAACAGGTTAGCCGCACAAAAGTACTATTGACCCTTCTGAAAGGGTATTTATGACAATCACCAGAGTATTTTTAACCCTGGATTTTCAAGTATTGGAGGCCAGCCATGATCCACTGCAAACGCGCCTATGAAAGCCCAGCTGCGGATGATGGTCGGCGAGTGCTGGTGGACCGCCTCTGGCCGCGCAACTGCCGCAAGGAGGCGCTGCAGCTGGATCAATGGCACAAGGAACTGGCGCCTTCCAGTGAATTGCGCCGCGCCTTCAAGACCGGCGATCTGGGCTTCGAAACCTTCCGCGAACGCTACCGCCAGGAGCTCGCCGCACATCCCGAGCACTGGTGGCCACTACTGGGCATTGCCGGGCAGGAGCGCCTCACGCTGGTCTATGCCGCACGCGACGAACAGCAGAACAACGCCCAGGTGCTGGCCGAATGGCTGGAAGAACAGCTCGACCGCTACGGCGAGCAGAGTTCGCCGACGTGCTACGCCGGCAGGCGGTTATCCTGAAGCGATTCGGCCCATGCGGTTGAACGTCAGATTCATCTTCGACGTTTATCCAAGCATGCGAACTTTATCTCGCTGGTCGCTTCTACTGACGACACTCGCACAGCCGGCACCCCCATGAACGAAGCCGCCCCGTCAGCCACACTGACCGACTGCCTGGTGGTTGGCGCCGGGCCGGGTGGCCTGACTGCCGCGCTTTACCTGGCCCGCTTCCATCGCGATTGCCTGGTGGTGGACGCCGGCGCCAGTCGCGCCTCACTGATCCCCCGCTCGCACAACTATCCGGGCTTCCCGCCCGGCATTTCCGGCGATGCCCTGCTGGCCCGGTTGTGCGAGCAGGCGACCGGCCATGGTGCGCGGATCGAGCGCGGCCACGTGGAGCGGATCGAACCGCATGCCGAAGGATTCACCGCGCACTACGACGGTCGCATCTGTATCGCCCGCCGCATCATTCTCGCCACCGGCGTCGAAGACACATTGCCGCAGATGCCCGACGCGCGGGCGGCCATCGCCATGGGCAGCCTGCGCCTGTGCGCCATCTGCGATGGCTATGAGGTTCATGGCGACAATGTCGCGGTCTACGGCGAGGCCGAAGACACCATCCGCCATGCCGTTTTCCTGCGCACCTTCACCGACCGCGTCACCGTGGTGGTCCACGGCGACCCGCGCGCCTGCGAAGAGGCCATCGCACTGGCGCGCCATTACGATATCCGGCTGATCGACGACTGCGTCGAAGCCCTGCGCCCCTGTCCCACGGGCATCGAACTGGTTACCCGCAACGGCGACGTCCATCATTTCGACATCATCTACCCCAACCTCGGCGCACGTGTTCGCTCCGAACTGGCGACAGGCCTGGGCGCGGCCTGCGACAAACAGGGCGCGCTGATCGTCGATGCCCGCCAGCAGACATCGGTAGCCGGCCTCTATGCCCTGGGCGATGTCGTGACCGGCCTCAAGCAGATGAGCGTCGCCGTCGGGCAGGCCGCACAGGCCGCCACCGCCGTGCACAACAGCCTGGAAAGCAATCCCTGGGGCGGCCCGTGCCGATAACGCGCCGCGGCGCACAAGGCGAATGCCATCAATCCGGCGAGCAGGCATACTGCGAGCCTCGACCAAAGCCCGAACAGCATGCGCATACACGTTACCTTCATCGACCGCATCGGCATCACCCAGGAGGTTCTCGCCCTGCTGGTGGCGCGCAACCTCAACCTCGATGCCGTGGAAATGGTGCCGCCCAACGTTTATATAGACGCCCCTGCGCTCGATGCCCATGTACTTGACGAGCTGCGCCAGGCGCTACGCGACGTGCGTGGAGTGCAGGACATTCAGGTGGTCGGCATGCTGCCCGGACAGCAGCGGCGCCTGCAACTCGATGCGCTGCTGCTGGCCATGTCGGACCCGCTGATGGCGGTCGATGGCGACGGCAAGATCCTGATGGCCAACCCTGCGCTGATCAGCCTGGTGGGGCTCGACCCCGAAGGCCGGTTCGTTGGCGAGCTGTTCGATGCGCCTGAACTGCAGGCCGCGATGCTCAAGCAGGGCTTCCGCCTGCCCATGCGCGAAATCATCTTCAACGGCCAGTCGCTGCTGATCGACGTGATGCCGGTTGCCGAAACACTCGTCACAGACGGAACACAACCGGCAGCCGGCGCACTGCTGACGCTTTATGCGCCCAGCCGCCTGGGTGAACGCCTGGCCGCACTGCACCCGCACCATGCGGAAAGTTTCGAGGCGCTGCTCGGCGACTCGCCGGCGATCCGCACGCTCAAGGCTCGCGGCGTGCGTGTCGCGGCGCTCGATGCGCCCCTGCTGATCCAGGGTGAAACCGGCACCGGCAAGGAGCTGGTCGCCCGCGCCTGTCACGCCGCCAGCCCACGCAGCAACGCACCCTTTCTGACGCTCAGCTGTGCGGCAGTGCCGGAAAACCAGGCTGATGGCGAGCTCTTCGGCTATGCGCCTGGCGCCGCAAACGCCGCCCAGCGCAGCGGCAAGCCCGGCCTGCTGGAACTGGCCAACGGCGGCACGGTGTTTCTCGACGAAATCGCCGAGATGTCACCCTATCTGCAGGCCAAGCTGATGCACTTCCTCAGCGAGGGCAGTTTTCGCCGGGTCGGCGGCGAGCGCGAGATCCGTGTCGATGTGCGCATCCTCAGCGCCACCCACCGCGATCTGGAACAGCTGGTCGGCGAGGGCGCCTTCCGTGAGGACCTGTTCTACCGCCTCAATGTGCTCAACCTCGGCGTCCCGCCGCTGCGTGAGCGAGGCGAGGATATCCTCCTGTTGGCACGGCACTTTCTGCTGCAGGCCTGCTCACAGATTCAGCGCCCGCCCTGCCGACTCGCACCCTCGACCTACCCGGTGCTGCTTGGTAACAGCTGGCCCGGTAACGTGCGGCAGTTGCAGAACATCATCTTTCGCGCCGCGGCGATGTCCGACAGCAGCATGATCGGTCTCGACGATCTGGATATCGCCAGGACCCGCCTGGCATGTCGGGACGATGAAATCACCAGCCTCAACGAGGCAATGGAAGCCTTCGAGCGCTCGATTCTGGAAAGACTTCATGCAAGCCATCCCTCCACCCGATTGCTGGCGACCCGGCTGAAAAGCTCGCACAGCGCCATCGCCATGCGCCTGCGCAAATATGGTATCGGCAGTCACAGTTGAGGTTGCCGTAAACGTCACCGTCGGAAACATTTACTCATTCATTGTCCGTAATCGCCTCACCAGTACGCGAATTTGCCGAATCACCTGTATCGATTCCAATACATCGTACCGAAATGAGTACGGCAGTCTGGAAGCCGAACATCGGTGCTGGATACGGTTGTTGTATCGAATTCGTTACAGGGCGATTACAAAGCGCGACCAGGAGAATTCATAACCCATTGTTAAACGGACTATTTATTTAAAGCTGGCACCGGTATTGCGTTGTTAGAGAGACTGGAGCCGGAAGGCAACCGCGCTGCCTAGCGAGCAGAGCACCATTTGCCAGCCGGAACCTCAAAAATGGGTGCCTTGTCTTTCGCACACCGACATGCCGTAAACCAAAAAATACAAGCGGAGTCGACATGGAATTTCTGAATAATCTGGTCAACCAAATCAACGCGCTGGTATGGGGACCGCCGATTCTGGTGCTGATTCTCGGCACCGGGCTGTTCCTCATGATCATGCTCAAGTTCATGCCCTGGCGGACCATTCCCCGTGGTTTCCGCCTGATGTGGCAGGGGCGCAGGAACGAGCCCGGCGCCGACGGCGAGATCAGCCCCTTCCAGGCGCTGATGACCTGCCTGGCGGCTACCGTTGGTACCGGCAATATCGCCGGTGTCGCCACTGCCATCTTCCTCGGCGGGCCGGGTGCGCTGTTCTGGATGTGGTGCACCGCCTTGGTGGGCATGGCGACCAAGTACTGCGAAGTGGTACTGGCCGTGCATTACCGCGAGAAGGACGACCGCGGCGAGCATGTCGGCGGCCCGATGTACGCCATCAAGAACGGCCTGGGCAAGAAATGGCTCTGGCTCGGCGGTGCTTTCGCCATCTTCGGCGGTCTGGCCGGTTTCGGTATCGGCAACATGGTACAGGTCAACAGCATGGCCCATGCCATGGAAACCACCTTCGGCGTGCCGATGTGGATCACCGGCGTGGTCTCGATGGCCATTGTCGGCCTGGTGATCCTCGGCGGCATCAAGCGCATCGGCAAGGTCGCGGCAGCATTGGTGCCCTTCATGTGCGTGGCCTACATCATCGCCGCCCTGGTGGTGCTGGCAGTCAACTTCGAGGCCATCCCCGGCGCGTTCGCGCTGATCTTCAAGTCCGCCTTCAACCCGGTGGCGGCCACCGGCGGCTTTGCCGGTGCGGCGGTGATCGCGGCGATCCGCTTCGGTGTTGCGCGCGGCATCTTCTCCAACGAAGCGGGCCTGGGCACCGCCGGCATCGCCCAGGCGGCAGGCACCAGCAACAGCCCGGTGCGCTCCGGCCTGATCGGCATGCTGGGTACGTTCATCGACACCATCATCATCTGCTCGATGACCGGCCTGGCGATCATCTGCTCGGGCGTCTGGACCAGCGGCGAGAGCGGCGCAGCCTTGTCGGCGGCGGCCTTCGAGTCGGCGATGCCGGGCTTCGGCGGCGCCATTCTGACCATTGCGCTGGTGGTCTTCGCCTTCACCACCATTCTTGGCTGGAGCTACTTCGGTGAGAAGTGCTGGGAGTTCCTGGTAGGCACCAAGGCGGTCTGGCCGTTCCGGGTGATCTGGGTGCTGGCCGTGCCCTTCGGTGCGATCGCTCAGCTGGACTTCGCCTGGCTGGTGGCCGACACCCTCAACGGCCTGATGGCGATTCCCAACCTGATCTCGTTGCTGATGCTCAGCCCGGTGGTGGTCAAGCTGACCAACGCCTACTTCGCCGAACGCAAGGCGCAGGAAGCGCTCGCCAGCATGCCCCGCTGAACAGCGTCTAAGCTGATGGCAGCCCCCGGTCGCTGGGGGGCTGCCATTCTCATTCAGCGAGCGCCCTTCATGTCTCTGAGCACCTTCGATCTGTTCAAGATCGGTATCGGCCCCTCCAGCTCGCACACAGTCGGCCCCATGAACGCCGCTGCGCGGTTTGCCGAAGGGCTGAAACGCGATGGCCTGCTGGCCGCCACCGAACGTGTGCGCATCGAACTGTATGGCTCGCTCGGCGCCACCGGCAAGGGCCATGGCAGCGACAAGGCAGTGATCCTCGGCCTCGAAGGCGAACAGCCGGAGCAGGTCGATACCACCCGTATCCCGGAACGGCTGGCGGCGATCCGCGACAGCGGCAGCTTGCGTCTGCTGGGCGAAAAACCGATCCACTTCGTGGAGCGGGAGCACCTGATGATGATCCGCAAGCCGTTGGACTTCCATCCCAACGGCATGGTCTTCCGCGCCTTCGACGCCGCCGGGCTGCAACTGCGCAGCCGCGAGTATTACTCGGTGGGCGGCGGCTTCGTCGTCGATGAGCAGGCAGCCGGCAGCGACCGCATCGTCGAGGACCAGACACCACTGCCCTACCCCTTCCACAGCGCCCGCGAGCTGCTGGCGCTGTGCGATGCCCACGGCCTGTCGATCAGCCAGCTGATGCTGGCCAACGAAGCGGCCTGGCGCCCGGAAGCGCAGACCCGCGCGCGGCTGCTGCAGATCTGGCAGGTCATGCAGGACTGCGTGAGCGCCGGCTGCCACACCGAAGGCAGGCTACCCGGCGGACTCAAGGTCGAACGCCGCGCCGCCCGGCTCTACCGCCAGCTCAGCACGAGCCCCGAGGCCAACCTGCGCGACAACCTCAACGTGCTCGACTGGGTCAACCTCTATGCCCTGGCCGTCAACGAGGAAAACGCCGCCGGCGGTCGGGTGGTGACCGCTCCGACCAATGGCGCTGCCGGCATCATCCCGGCGCTGCTGCATTACTACGCGCGCTTCGTACCCGGCGCCAACGACGACGGTGTGGTGCGCTTCCTGCTCACCGCCGCCGCCATCGGCATGCTCTACAAGGAGAACGCCTCGATTTCCGGCGCCGAGGTCGGCTGTCAGGGCGAAGTGGGCGTCGCCTGTTCCATGGCCGCCGGCGCGCTGTGCGAGGTACTCGGCGGCACACCGCAGCAGGTGGAGAACGCCGCCGAGATCGGCATGGAGCACAACCTCGGGCTCACCTGCGACCCGGTCGGCGGCCTGGTGCAGGTGCCCTGCATCGAACGCAACGCCATGGGCTCGGTGAAGGCCATCAACGCTGCACGCATGGCCCTGCGCGGCGACGGCAGCCATTTCATCTCGCTGGACAAGGTCATCCGCACCATGCGTCAGACCGGCGCCGACATGAAAAGCAAGTACAAGGAAACCGCCCGCGGCGGGCTGGCTGTCAACATCATCGAATGCTAGGGTCTGTTGACGTTTCGTCGCGAGCCACGTTGCTGCGCCAAATATCGCCAGGCAAGGCGCGGGACGCAGGCAATGGCATTCCCTTGCCAAGTCCCGCAACGCCGCATGGCGATATTTGCCGCGCAACCTAGGCGGCCCCACCCGAAGGGCCGGGACTGTTTTTGCGCGGCGCGGCGTTATTCGTCGTTCATTTGGAATGACCAAACTTCTCTCCTCATGCCTTGCTCCGCGCAAAAACAGGCTCCGGCGTGTCCGCGAGCGAAACGTCAACAGACCCTAGGCCCCTGTTGCCACGGGGCGGCATGTGGCGGCGCGAGATAAAGGCTCGCCACCGGGCCGCTGTTTTACCTATGCTGTCGAACCTGCATGCCAACATAACAATACCGAATGCCGACGAATAACGGCCCAGAGCCCTCCAGCCCGAAGAACACCCACCTGGCCCGAAGCACGCTGGACTATCCCGTGGTGGGCATCGGCGCCTCGGCGGGCGGCCTGAAGGCGCTGATGACCTTCTTCGAGCACATGCCCAGCGACTGCGGCATGGCGTTCGTGATCATCCTGCACCTGTCGCCCCGGCACGAGAGCAGCGCCGACAAGATCCTCCAGAACGTCACGCGGATGCCCGTGCGGCAGGTCACCGGGCCGGTGCCCATCGAGCGCAATCATGTCTACGTGATTCCGCCGGCGATGGTCCTGTCGATGAACGACGGTTACCTGCGCCTGCAGAAACCCACCCGCGCACGCGGACCGCAGGTGGCAATCGACCTGTTCTTCCGCGCCCTGGCCGACGTGCACCACACCCATGCCATCGGCATCGTGCTGTCCGGCAGTGGGGCGGATGGTTCGGTCGGCCTGTCGCGTATCAAGGAACAGGGCGGCGTGACCCTGGCGCAGAGCCCGGAGGATGCCGAGCACGACTCGATGCCCCTGCACGCCATCGAAACCGGCATGGTCGACATCGTGCTGCCGGCGGCGGAAATGCCCCAGCGCCTGATGGAACTCGGCGGTAACCTTGAATCACTCATCGCCCGCAGCCACCCGATGCCGCAGCCTGGCGAAACCGAGCAGGCCGGCACGGACCAGGGCCGGATCGAAAACGAGCATGCGCGCAGCCAGTCCCGCCCCAACGAACTGGCGTTACGCGAGATTCTCGAACTGCTGCGCAATCGGACCGGTCATGATTTCCAACATTACAAGCAAGCCACGGTGTTGCGGCGCATCGAACGCCGCCTGCAGGTCAACGCGCTGCACGACATGCCCGCCTATGCCAGGTTCCTGCACGCTCGACCCGAAGAAACCGCCGCGCTGCTGGCGGACATGCTGATCGGCGTGACCAACTTCTTCCGCGACCGGGAAGCCTTCGAAGCGCTGGAGCGCGACGTCATCCCGGTGCTGTTCGAGCAGAAGGCCGAGGCCGAGGACAAGTCCCTGCGGATCTGGGCCGTCGCCTGTTCGAGCGGTGAGGAAGCCTACTCGCTGGGCATGCTCTTCGCCGACCAGACGCAGCTGAGCGAGCCCAACAGCGAAGTCCAGCTGCAGCTGTTCGCCACCGACATCGACGATCGCGCCCTGGAAACCGCACGCACCGGCATCTACCCCGAAGCCATCGTGACCGATGTGCCGCCCAGCCGCCTGCGCCAGCATTTCATCAAGGAGCCGGGGCACTACCGCATGCGCAAGGAGCTGCGCGAGCGCATCCTCTTCGCCCGCCACGACATCCTTCGAGACCCGCCCTTCTCCCGGCTCGACCTGGTCTCCTGCCGCAACCTGATGATCTACCTGGACCGGAACATCCAGGTCGAAGTGCTGCGCATGTTCCACTTCGCGCTCAACCCCGGCGGCTACCTGTTCCTCGGCAGCTCGGAGACCGCCGACGCCTGCAGCCAGCTGTTCGAGCCGGTGGACAAGAAGAACCGCATCTACCGCGCCAGGAACCTGGGCTCGGGGGTTCGCAACAGATCCGCCTACCCTTTCCAGGCACTGGTCAACACCCCTTCTCCCAAGGCGCCACTCAGACAGCAGCCTAACGGCGACCGCAAGCGCTCGTTCGCCGAGATGCACCAGCGCGCCCTCGAACAGTACGCCCCGCCCAGCGTGATCATCGATCGCAAGTCGGAAATCGTGCACATGTCCGACCGCGCCGGGAATTTCCTGCGCTACGTCGGCGGCGAGCCCTCGCTGAACCTGATCACCCTGGTCCATCCGCAGCTGCGCTCGGATTTGCGCACCGCACTATGCCAGGCCAGCCACACCGGCAAGAGCGTCGAGGCGCGGCGGGTGAAGCTGGAACGCGACGACCGGCACTGCTACGTGAACATGGTGGTGCGGCCCTTCCAGGACAACGAAGCCGGCGACGAGTACATGCTGGTGATCTTCGATGAAGTCGAAGATTGCATGGACGGCAGCACGCTGGAAAATACCGACCTCAAGGACAGCGTGCTGCTCCAGCTGGAAGCCGAACTGCAGCGGACCAAGGAACAGCTGCAGGTGACCATGGAGCACTCGGAAACCGCCAGCGACGAACTGCGCGCCTCGAACGAGGAACTGCAGGCGATCAACGAAGAGTTGCGTTCGGCCACCGAGGAACAGGAAACCAGCAAGGAAGAGCTGCAATCGATCAACGAAGAGCTCACCACGGTCAACTTCGAACTCAAGACCAAGGTTGACGAAACCAGCAAGATCAACGACGACCTGCAGAACCTGATCTCCTCGACGGACATCGCCACCCTGTTCGTCGACCGCGAGATGCGTATCAAATGGTTCACGCCCCGAGCGCGGGACATCTTCAACGTGATCGGCGCCGACGCCGGTCGCTCCCTGCTGGACATCACCCACCGCCTCGATTATCCGCAGCTCTACCAGGACGCTACGCAAGCCTTCGAAGCGCTGCATCTGGTCGAGCGCGAAATCTGCAATCGCGACGGCGACCACTGGTACCTGGCGCGCTTCCTGCCCTACCGCACGCTGGATGACCGCATCCAGGGCGCCGTGCTGACCTTCATCGACATCACCGACCGCCGCCTGGCCGAAGAACAGCTGCGCGCCGGCGAGGACCACCTGCGGCTGCTGGCACAGAGCACCAAGGGCTATGCGCTGATCACCATGGATTGCGACGGGCTCATCACCAGTTGGAATCGCGGCGCCGCCTATATCTTCGGCTATCGCGAAGAAGAGGTGATCGGCCGCAACATCGGAATCATCTACACCGAAGAGGACCGCCTGGCCGGCATACCGGAAGCCGAGCGCAAACGCGCCCTGGAACAGGGGCAGGCCACCGACGAGCGCTGGCACATGCGCCGGGACGGCACGCGCTGTTTCTTCAGCGGTCTGGTCAATCCACTGGTGAACAACGACGGCGAAATCACCGGCTTTGCCAAGATCGCCCGCGACGTCACCGATGATCGACAGCGCAGCAACAGCCAGCAGAACGAACTGGAAATCATCCAGGCGGCCAACCAGCAGAAGGACGAGTTCTTCGCCGTGCTCTCCCACGAGCTCAAGCACCCGCTCAACCTCATCCAGCTCAATACCGACCTGATCGCGCGCTCCCAGGCCGCCAAGAACACGCCGAACCTGCTCAAAGCGACGCAGGCGATCCAGAGCGCGGTGCGCAGCCAGTCACGGATCATCGACGACCTGATGGACGTCTCGCGCATCCGCACCGGCAAGCTGAAGCTCAACTTCAACACGCTGCAATACCAGAATGTGCTCGGCAGCATCGAGGCGGTGTTCAGCCCGCTGGCCCAGGCCGAGGGCGTCACCTTTGAAAGCTTCAGGCCGGAGCAGCCGGTGTTCGTTCGCGCCGACCTGACGCGGCTGGAGCAGATCATCTGGAACCTGCTGAACAATGCCTGGAAATTCACCAAGGCCGGCGATCGCATCTGCATGGAACTCGAGCGCGATGGCGACCAGGCGCGGCTGAACGTGATCGACACCGGCGAAGGCATAGCCGCCGCCTTCCTGCCCAAGGTATTCGACATGTTCGGCCAGGCCGAGATGCAGCACGCCCAGCGCTCCAAGCACGGCCTGGGCATCGGCCTGGCGCTGGTCAAGCAACTGGTCGAGGCGCACGGCGGCCGTATCGAGGCCTTCTCCGAAGGGCTCGGCCGCGGCGCGCGGTTCAGCGTCTGGCTGCCGATACACCTGCAGACCGAGCTGGCGCTCAACGACCAGGGCAACGCCAACGAATTGGGCGCGTTGGTCGGCATCGACATCCTGCTGGTGGACGACTCGGCGGAAATCCTCGCCACCCTCTGCGAGCTGCTGGAAAGCGAAGGCGCGAACGTGACCACCGCAGACGGCGGCGCCCGAGGCATCGAACTGGCCGAGCAGTCGCGCTTCGACGTGATCCTCTCCGACATCGGCATGCCGGACGTCGACGGCCACAGGATGATGAGCGAGATACGCCGCGGCACCACCAACGCCGATACCCCCAGCATCGCCCTGACCGGCTACGGCACCCTGCGCGACGTGGAAAAGGCCAGGGCGGCAGGCTTCAACCTGCATCTGCGCAAGCCGATCGACCTGCAGGCACTGATCGACGCCGTGACCCAGGCCGTGCATTGAGCTGACCGCAGCCTTCGGGAGGGCCGCCCTCGGCGCTAGGCTTTCAGGTTTTGCAACCCGCCCCACCGATGGTTCCCGCGCTCCCGCGTGGGAGCCCAGCCGGGCGCTCTGCGCCCAGCGACGCAGAGCATCGCAAGGTGCGCTCCCACGCGGAGCATGGGAGCGATCGAAATCTCCCTAGAGGGCGTCAAATTTCCTTGCCAATGCCGTACTCACGCAATTTGTTGGCGATGGTGGTGTGCGACACGCCGAGGCGTTTGCCCAGCAGGCGGCTGCTCGGGTGTTCGGCGTAGAGGCTTTCCAGCACGGCTTTCTCGAAGCGGCCGACGATGACGTCCAGATTGCCGTCCAGGGAGAACTCGCCCAGCGGCTGCGCGGCGCCGTAATCCGGCAGGCGGATGTGCTTAGGCTCGATCACCCCGCCTTCGCACAGCGATACCGCCTGGAACAACGTGTTCTCCAGTTGCCGCACGTTACCCGGCCAGTGGTAGCCGGCTAGCCTTTCCAGCGCCGCAGGGGACAGGCTCGGCAAGGCACAGCCGATCTGTCGGCTGGCCTGGTCGAGAAAGTGCAATGCCAGCGGCTCCAGGCCGTCCAGGCATTCGCGTAGCGGGGGGATGTGCAGCGACAGCACGTTGAGCCGGTGGTAGAGGTCGTCGCGAAAGCGCCCCTGGGCGCAGAGTTCGGACAGGTCGACCTGGGTCGCGCAGATCACCCGCACATCCAGATAGACCTCCTCGTCGCTGCCCACCCGGCGGAAGCCACCATCCTGCAGAAAGCGCACCAGCTTGGCCTGCAGCCGTGGGCTCATTTCACCGACGCTGTCGAGGAACAGCGTGCCGCCGGCGGTCAGCTCCAGCAGGCCGAGCTTGCCCTCCGGCCGCGCGCCCTCGAAGGCACCGGGGCCATAGCCGAACAGCTCGGTCTCGGCCATGGATTCGGGCAAACCGGCGCAGTTGAGCGCCATGAACGGCGACTGCCCGCGCGGGCTGGACAGATGGCAGGCGCGGGCCAGCAGTTCCTTGCCGGTGCCGGTCTCGCCCTCGATCAGCAACGGCGCATCCAACGGCGCCATGCGCCGCGCCTCACGCACCACTGCGGCCATCACCCTTGAACTCTGGAAGATGCTGTCAAAGCCGCGCAGTTCCTGCTTGCGCACGTTGTAGATGCGTTCGCCCACCCGGTCGGCGCGATGCAGCGTCAGCACCGCGCCGGCCAGCGCCTCGCTGTCGTCGTGTTCGGATTGCAGCGGCGCGATGTCGGCGAGGAACACGTCGCCCTTGATCTTCACCCGCAGGCCGTTGATCCGCGCCTTGTTGGCACGCACCAGCTCGGGCAGGTCGAAATCCTCGGCGTAGCGCGACAGGCTCATGCCCGGCACCTCGTCCACCCGCACACCAAGCAACTGTGCCGCCGTACGGTTGGCCGCGACGATGGCGCCGGTCATGTCGATGGACAGCACGGGAAAATCCAGCGCCCCGAGCAGCGCGTTGAGTTCCAGCGAATGCCGCTCGCTGGGCATGAGTCCGACCTTGCGCACCTCGAATACACCAGGCAGCGCCTCGATCTTTGGCCGCAGCGCCTGCAGCTGCAGGTTCATCAGGTTCGGGCAATACAGATAGATGGCGTTGCCCTGCTCGCCACCCACCTCGCCGCGAGCCACGTTGATGCCGTAATCGACGAGCAGGTTGAGCATGTCACGCAGGATGCCGACGCGGTTCTGACACAGGACGCGAATACGCATGGCGTAGACCTTTATTGTTGTCATGGCGACCGATACGAAGCGAAGGCCGCAAATTTTCGTCAAGAATATTTGACGACTTCGAGCACCGCCAGGGCGATTTGTTCAGGGCATGGGCAATACGTAACGCATTTCTTACAGAATCGACTGATGCACAGCGGCAAAATGCCGCAGCCACCTCTCCCAAACGGCCCGGCAACGGGTTCGAATGGGGCATCCCAGAACAACAACGATGCCTCACAGACGCGGCCAGCCGCGTCGGGCCGGGAGAGCTCAGATGAAAACCACGCGATACGCCGCCCGCGAGCCGGACGGCTACGGCAACATCCACTACCCCGAGCACGAGCACGAGGTGTGGAACACCCTCATCGAGCGCCAGCTCAAGCTGCTGCCGGGACGGGCCTGTGCCGAGTACCTGGATGGCCTCGACCAGCTCGCCCTGCCCCACGAGCGCATTCCGCAGCTCGGCGAGATCAACCGCGTGCTCGCCGCGACCACCGGCTGGCAGGTGGCGCGCGTCCCGGCGCTGATTCCCTTCCAGACCTTTTTCGAGCTGCTGGCCAGCAAGCGTTTCCCGGTCGCCACCTTCATCCGCACCCCGGAAGAACTGGACTACCTGCAGGAGCCGGACATCTTCCACGAGATCTTCGGCCACTGCCCCTTACTGACCAATCCCTGGTTCGCCGAATTCACCCATACCTACGGACAGCTGGGCCTGGCGGCGAGCAAGGAGCAGCGCGTCTACCTGGCCCGGCTGTACTGGATGACCGTGGAATTCGGCCTGGTGGACACGCCCGAAGGCCGCCGCATCTATGGCGGCGGCATCCTCTCCTCGCCGAAGGAAACGCTCTATTGCCTCTCGGACCAGCCCGAGCATCAGCCCTTCGATGTGGTCGAAGCCATGCGCACGCCATACCGCATCGACATCCTGCAGCCGGTGTACTTCGTCCTGCCGCAACTGCGCCGGCTGTTCGACGTGGCCCACGAAGACATCATGGCCCACGTGCGCAGTGCCATGCAGCTGGGCCTGCACCAGCCGAAGTTTCCGCCGAAAGCCGCGTAGGGTGGAAAACTGCGAAGCATTTTCCACGCGTAGGTTTGGCCGCCACTAACCCGTAGGGTGGATGACGCCGGAAGGCTCATCCACCGTCCACAACGAGGCCTCTCCACAACGTGGCAGACCGAACCCGGCGCGTGGACAAGCCTGCGGCGTTGTCCACCCTACGCTGCTTGACTCTTATCAACCTCACCACAAGGACCGATCATGACTTCTCTCAACCAAGCCCATTGCGAAGCCTGCCGAGCCGATGCGCCGAAAGTCAGCGATGACGAACTGGCCGAGCTGATCAAGCAGATCCCCGACTGGAACATCGAAACCCGCGACGGCCACATGGAGCTGGAGAAGGTCTTCCTGTTCAAGAACTTCAGGCACGCGCTGGCCTTCACCAATGCCGTCGGCGAGATCGCCGAAGCCGAGGGCCACCACCCCGGCCTGCTCACCGAATGGGGCAAGGTTACCGTCACCTGGTGGAGCCACTCGATCAAGGGCCTGCACCGCAACGACTTCATCATGGCCGCGCGCACCGACGAAGTGGCGAGCAAGGCGGAGGGGCGCAAGTGAGGCATTTCGGCCAGGTCGAACGGGTACCCGGCGACCCCATCCTGGGCCTGCTCGATGCCTATCGCGCCGATCCCAATCCGGCCAAGCTCGACCTGGGCGTGGGTGTCTACAAGGATGCCGAGGGCATCACGCCGATCCCCCAGGCGGTGAAACTGGCCGAACAGCGGTTGATCGCCACCGAGCTGACCAAAAGCTACATCGGCGGTCATGGCGACCCGCTGTTCGGCGAGCAACTGCTGCGCCTGGTGCTGGGCGAGCATTCGCCTGCACTGAGCGAAGCTCGCGCCGGCTGCACCCAGACGCCGGGCGGTACCGGCGCACTGCGGCTGGCGGGGGATTTCATCGCCCGATGCCTGCCGGGCCGCAGCCTCTGGCTCAGCGACCCGACCTGGCCGATCCACGAAACCCTGTTCGCCGCCGCACGCCTGCCGGTGCGGCATTACCCCTACGTCGGAGACGACAATCGCCTGGACGTCGCCGGTCTGCTCGCCACGCTGGCCGAGATTCCGCCCGGCGACGTCGTGCTGCTGCATGCCTGCTGCCACAACCCGACCGGCTTCGACCTGAGCCACGACGACTGGCGCCAGGTCCTGGAAGTGGTGCGCGCACGCGAGCTGCTGCCGCTGTTCGACTTCGCCTACCAGGGCTTCGGCGACGGGCTGGAAGAGGATGCCTGGTCCGTGCGGCTGTTCGTCGAGGTGCTGCCGGAAGTGCTGATCACCAGTTCCTGCTCGAAGAACTTCGGCCTCTATCGCGAACGCACCGGCGCGCTGATCGCCATCACGGCGGATGCCTCATCGCTGCAGGACGTGCGCAGCCAGTTCGCCGCGCTGGCGCGCAACCTCTGGTCCACGCCGCCTTCCCACGGCGCCGCCGTGGTGGCGACCATCCTCGCCGATGAACAGCTGCGCCAGCTCTGGCAGCAGGAAGTCGCGGCCAAGCGCCAGCGCATCGCGGGGCTGCGTAATGGCCTGCTCGAAGCGCTGCAGCCTTACGGACTGGCCGAACGCTTCGCACATATCGGCGCACAGCGGGGGATGTTTTCCTATACCGGACTCACCGCAGCCCAGGTTCGACGCCTGCGCAGCGAGGATGCGGTGTACCTGGTGGAAAGCGGCCGCGCCAACGTCGCCGGGCTGGATGCCGAACGGCTGGACGATCTCGCGCGTGCCATCGCCCGGGTGGTTTCGGACTGAGCAGCCCAGCGCTGCAGCCGCTACCGCCTCAGATGCGCGCCCGCACCTGCTTGGGGCGGATGCCGAACTGCCGCTTGAAGGCCGTGGCGAAGTTGGCCGGGCTGTTGTAACCGGCCAGCCAGGCGGCCTCGTTCACGCTGACGCCATCGCGCTCCAGCGCCTGGCGCGCCTGCAGCAGACGCCGTGTGCGCTGGTACTCGAACAGGGTCATGCCGCGCAGCGCACGGAACTGGCGCTGCAGGGTGGTGGCGTTGACGCCCATCTCCCGGGCGATACGCTCCTGCGTCCAGTCATCAGCCACGCCGCTGTCGAGCAGTTCCACCAGCCGCTGCACGCGCTGGTGCTCGTGGGGGCGCAGGTCGCCGCTCGGCAGCGTGTCGCCAAGGCTGACCAGCGCTTCGCAAGTGATATCCAGCGCCCGGCTTTCCAGATACAGCCGTTCGAGCAAGGGATCGTAGCCCGGCGGATTGAGCATCTGCTCGGCCAGGGTCAGCAGGCGCGCCGAAGGCTGCCACACCCGTGGCGCCAGATGGCTCCGCATGAAGCGCTGCGCCGTGCTGCCCACCTCGGCGCCAGCGGCCTCGAACCGCTCCGGCGCCAGGCTCACCACCAGTTTGCGGATATGCCGGCCACGCCGGGCCTGGCGGCGGAACAGCACCGGCTCGTTCATCGCCAGGGCCACGCCCTCGGGACGGCAACGACGGTCCGGCTGGCCGAGGATGAGCGGCAGCTCGCCGTAGCTCACCTCGCTCTGCCCGTCGAGAAACAGCACGAACGACAGGCGCGGCCCGACGACGCTCTCGGTGACGAAGTCCTGCAGCTCTTCGTAATCCGACCAGTGCAGCGACAGCCCGTCGCGCAGTTGCAGCCAGCCCACCCGACCATAGAACAGGCGATCATCGTCGGGCCGGGCCAGGCGCAGACCTGGCTGGCTGGTGACGGGCAACTCGTCGCGGCGGATGAGGTGATCAGGCTGCTGCATGGCGCATATCCCGGTAATGGAAGATCGCAAAGCAAATATTGGCTCGCGCAAAGGCTCGGCCCACGGCGTGGTGGCAGACTACGCGCCGTTACATCTTGATGCAAATCATTATCATTATTGCGATCACGGGGACAGCCGCCAACCTGCCCCGCCACCCGCGACAGGAGCCGCCGCATGGACAGAACCACCCGCCCCTTCTTTTCCCATCGTTCCCGGCACTGGTTGCTGGTCGGCCTGCTCGCGCCCTTCCCGCTGAGCGCCCTGGCCCAGGGCGTCGTGCCGCAAAACGAGCCGGTCCAGCTGGAAAGCATCACCGTCGAGGGCAACCGCCTGTACGACATGCCATCCTCGGAAGAGAGCGGCGGCTATACGGTGGAAGCGGCGACCGTGGGCACCAAGACGCCCGCCGCGTTGCGCGACATTCCTCAGTCGATCACGGTCTACACCGACGATTACATCAAGGACCGGCAGTTCGTGAACCTGGACGACCTGGCCAAGTACACCGCCGGCCTGCGCACCCTGACCAACGACAGCGGCCGCTCCTCGATCTACGCCCGCGGCTACGAATACGACGAGTTCAATATCAATGGCCTGCCCGCGCCCATGGCCAGTATCAACGGCACCGTGCCCATGCTGGCGCCGTTCGACCGGGTCGAGATCATGCGGGGGCCATCGGGGCTGTTCAACAGCACCAGCGAGATGGGCGGCATCGTCAACATGGTGCTCAAGCGCCCGACCCGTGACTTCCAGGGCAGCGTCACCGGCCGCTACGGCAGCTTCGACACCAGCTACCTGGAAACCGACCTCTCGGGTGCACTGACACCTTCTGGCAACGTACGCGGCCGCACCGTGCTGGCCCAGGCCGACACCAATGGCGAGGTGGACTACAACTCGAACACCGCGCAGAACTTCTATGGCGCCCTGGAGTTCGACCTGACCGACAGCACCATGCTGTCGCTGGCTCTCCTGCACCAGAAAAAGGACATCACGCCGCACAACGGTTACCCAACCGACGCCTCCGGCAATCTGCTGGACCTGGACCGCGATACCTTCCTCGGCGCGGACTGGAACTATTTCGACGGCAGGACCACCGACCTCATCGGCGAACTGACCCATCGTTTCGACAATGGCGGCTTCGGCCGGGTTGCCGTGCGCAGTTCGCAACGCGACACCGAGTTCTACTACGCCTTCACCGGCAGTGCTGCGGATGCCGCTGGCAACGCCTCGCTGACCAGCACCGCCCGCGACCTCGACCAGGATGCCCTGGCCCTGGATGCCAGCTACAGTCAGCCGTTCGAGACCTTCGGCCAGGTCAGTGAATTCGTGGTCGGCACCGACTACAAGCGCTACGACACCGACTACCGCGCCGGCGGTGCCTCCACATCGCTCGGCTCCATCGACATCAACAACCCTGCGTCGTCCTCGATTCCCAAACCGGCCGTCAATTACCGCCAGCGGGTAACGAGCGACGAAAAGGAGTTCGGCCTCTATTCCAAACTGACCTTCCGTCCGGTGGAGCGCCTGGCACTGATCGGCGGCGCTCGGGTCAGCTGGTTCGATGGAGAAACCAGCACCACGACACTGGCCAACGGCGCCCGAACCAACGGCGACGTACGGGAAAACGCCAAGATCACGCCCTATGGTGGCCTGGTCTTCGACCTGGACCAGTGGCACTCGCTGTATGCCAGCTATTCCAAGGTGTTCAAGCCGCAGACCAATGTCGACGTCGCCGGCGATGTCATCGACCCGCGCGAGGGCGAGCAATACGAGGTGGGTGTCAAGGGCAGCTACTTCGGCGGCGCGCTCAACACCCGGCTCTCGCTGTTCCAGCTGACCGACGAGAACCGCGCGGCGCGTGACCAGAACAACCTCACCGGCACCTACTACCTGTCGATCGGCGAAGCCCGTATCCGCGGCGGCGAGATCGAAGTCAGCGGCAACCCGCTGCCGGGCTGGGAACTGATCGGCGGCTACACCTACATGGACACCGACATCATCAAGGGCGACGCCAACGCCGTGTTCGAACTGATGCCGCAGAACCAGTTCTCGCTGTGGAGCAACTACGAGCTGCAAGGCGGCTCGCTGGCCGGGTTGGGGCTTGGCACTGGCATCACCGGCATGAGCCACTTCCAGACCGCAACCGGCATCGAGGCTCCCGGCTACGCAGTGGTGGACGCCAAGCTATCGTATCCGCTCACGCCCAAACTGACCGCCACGTTCGACGTCAACAACGTCTTCGATCGCGAGTACTACTCGCGCGTGGGATCGACCACCACCTTCAACTTCTACGGTCCGTCGCGTACCTTCCTGGTCGGCGCCCGCTACGAGTTCTGATCCACCCGAGTCGCCGACGCTCATGGCGTCGGCGACTTCATCATGGAGATCCCCATGCCCCAGTTCCACGCCGTGGTACCCACGCCACGCGCCTCGCGCAACATGACCCGCCTGTGCAAGCACTTCGCCCACAAGGCAGAAGTACAGGCGGACGCCGCCCATGCTCAGATCGCCTTCGCCTTCGGCGACTGCCGGATGCACGCCGAAGCTGATCGCCTGCTGATCAACTGCCAGGCCGAGGCAGGCGAAGCGCAAAAGCGCCTGTGCTTCGTCATCGCCGATCACCTCGAGCGCTTCTCCGGCGAGGAGGCCCTGCAGGTCGTCTGGCAGGACGGCCCGCTGCCAATCGCTGGCGACGCCCAGCCATGAAGCGGCTCGCCATGGCGACCATCACCGCACTGGCTACGCCCCTGGCGCCAGCAGCCGCTCCCCATGACTGGCAGCCGGTGACCCTGCCGCAGGCCGAACAGCGCATCCTGCATTCGACGCATACCGGCCGCGACTACCGCATCTTCGTCTCGCAGCCCCGGCACGCACCGCCACCCGGCGGCTATCCGGTGCTCTATGTGCTCGACGGCAACGCCCTGTTTCCCTCGCTGGCGATCCAGGCCCAGGCGCTGGAAGCCCGTCCCGACCCCACGCTGCGCAACAGCGTACTGGTGGTCGGCGTGGGCTATCCGGGCGAAGCGCTCTATGACTTCAAGGCTCGCGCCGAGGACTACACGCCCAACGCCGAGGACCGCCAGCGTCTGCCCGACCGCGAACCGCCACCCTATGGCGGTGCCGAGCGCTTCCTGGACTTTCTCGAAAGCGAACTCAAGCCGATGATCGCCGCGCGCCATCCGGTCGATCCGCAGCGCCAGACGCTGTTCGGCCATTCCTATGGCGGGCTGTTCACCCTCTATACGCTACTCAACCGGCCGCAGGCCTTCAGCGGCTATGTCGCGGCGAGCCCGTCGATCTGGTGGTATCAGGGTTATATCGAACGCACGCTGGCAACCTTCGAAACGCGCGCCCGACGGCAACCGCTCGACGCCCGCCTGCTGCTCACCGTCGGCAGTGCGGAAGAACCCGCCGCCGACGACCCGCTGACCGATCCACGCCAACGCCACATGGCCGAGCGACGCATGATCGGCAACGCGCGGGACCTGGCCGAACGACTGGAATCCACACCGGGGCTGGAAGTCGGCCTGCGCATCAACGCCGGCGCCAACCACGGCACCAACGGGCAACTCAGCAGTGTGCAGGCCCTAGAGCTGGCGAGTTCAGGAATGGGGAGCGAGACGAAGGAGGAGAATTGATCGGTTACTGGGCTTAGCGAAGCGCCGGGAGGGTATCGGTTCGCGGCATGCGCTAGCCGAGCCCCATCGCACCATGCGAGGTGCCACTCGCCAATTAATGCGCGAGCGTCCGCTCCCTATATCCGGAAGCTGCCTACCAGGTGCTTCAGCCGCTCGGCCTGCTGTTCCAGGTCGTTGCAGGCGCGCAGGGTGGATTGCAGGTTCTCCACGCCTTCCTGGTTGAGGGTGTTGATCTCGGTGATGTCCATGTTCAGCGACTCGATCACCGAGGTTTGCTCTTCGGTTGCCGTCGCCACGGACTGGTTCATGCCGTCGATCTCACCGATTCGCTGGGTGACTTCGCCCAGGCGTTCGCCGGCCCGGTCGGCAATGCTGACGCTGTCCTCGCTCTGCCGCTGGCTGGCGGCCATGTTTTCCACCGAGGCATGCGCGCCGACCTGCAGTTCTTCGATCATCTGCTGGATTTCCTGCGCCGAACTCTGGGTGCGATGGGCGAGGTTGCGCACCTCGTCCGCCACCACCGCGAAGCCCCGGCCGGTCTCGCCTGCCCGCGCGGCCTCGATGGCGGCGTTGAGGGCCAGCAGGTTGGTCTGCTCGGAAATGCCCTGGATCACTTCGAGGATGTGGCCGATGTCCACGGTCTTGGCATCCAGCGCTTCGATCTCGGCACTGGAGGCTCTGATCTTCTCGGACAGCTCGCGCATGGCGGCGATGTTCTGCTGGACGACCTCGCGCCCGTCCTCGGCATCCTGGCGCGCGCCGCTGGCCTGTAGCGAGGCGTCGGCCGCGTTGCGCGCGATTTCCTGGGCGGCGGCGCCCAGCTCGTTGATGGCCGCTGCCACGCTGTTGGTACGGCTGGCCTGCTCGTCGGAATTGACCATCGAGGCATTCGAGGCGTTGAGCACGCGTTGCGCCACTTCGTGGACCGCCTGCGTCGCCGACGAGACCTCGCGAATCGAGCCGTGGATACGCTCGACGAAGCGGTTGAAGGATGTCGCCAGTTCACCGAATTCGTCGCGCGACTGCACATCGAGCCGACGGGTCAGGTCGCCCTCGCCTTCGGCGATGTTGGCCATGGCGCGGCCCATGTCGGTGAGCGGACGCATCAGCACGCGGATGAGCATGCCCAGCGGCACCAGGATGAAGACCACGGCAACCGCGGTCACGATCAGCGCCGAGGTACGGAAACTCGTCAAGCTGGCATAGGCCTTGTCGCGGTCCAGGGAAATGCCGACGTACCACTCCACCGAGGGCAGGCCGGTGACCGGGCTGAAGCTGAGAACACGGGCATTTCCATCAAGGCTGGCCTCGCTGTAGCGACTGTCCAGACTCGGCGTTTCCTGCGGATAGGCCTCGCGCAGGTTCTTGCCCACCATGCCCTGGTCGGGGTGCACCAGAACGTCACCTCTGGCGCTGATCAGAAATGCATGGCCCATGCCGCCGAAGTCCAGCGCATTGATGATCTCGATCAGCGTGTCGAGGGCGAGATCGCCGCCGACGACACCCAGCGTCTGGCCATGGCTACGCACCGGTGTGGCGAGCGTCATGACCAGGCCACCCAGGCCGGCGTCGGCGTAGGGCTCGGTCAGGGTCGAGCCGCCAGCGGACACCGCGTCCTGATACCAGGGCCGTGTACGCGGGTCGTAATCGGTCGGCAGCTCTTCGTCTTCGGGCCGCATCAGGTACTGGCCTTCGACGCTGCCAAAATAGGTGAACAGGAACGTCTCGGTGAAGGCCTTCTGCTCGAACAGGCGCAGGACGCGCCGGGGATCGCTGTCGTTGCCGACGGTCTGCGCCGCGCCTTCGATCAGCAGGAGGCGACCGCTCAGCCAGTTCTGAATGTTGTCCGCCGTGATATCGCCCATCGCCTTCAGGTCGCTTTCGAGACCTGCACGAATGGTATTGCGCTGCTGGTAGTCGTTGTAGAGCGTGAACAGTGCAAACGCAGCAGTTACCACCAGGCACGCCGCCAAGAGGATCTTCTGGCTGAACTTGAGACGACTGAACATGGGAGCCCCCGCATACAAACCGATCCGTGTGGTGGCTCCTGCCGACAGTTCCTCCCTGATTCCAAACTCTTCGGCCGCTCTGGGGATAGCTTTAAAGATCACGTATTACCAAATATTCACAAATTTGATATTTCACGCCTCGGATACAAAAAAACCAGCCGCATACGCGGCTGGTTTTCTGAACAGATGCGGATCAGCTATCAGTCAGGGCCGGCAGCCCCCGTGGCCGCAAGGCCTCGCCAAGCACCGTCAGCAGACCGATCCCGGCAGCGATCCAGTACCAGCGCTGCAGCGGGTCGAAGCCCAGCCAGCCGAGGGCGTGCAGGAACACCATGAGGATCAGCACCGGGCAGACGTAGCGCACCATGTACAGCCATAGCGCGTAGCCGGTCGGCGACAAGCCCAGTTCATCGCGCATGATCTGCGAGCGCAGGCAGTAACCGGCGAGCACGGCGATGAAGATGCCCCCCAGCGGCATCATCCAGCGCGAGGTCAGGTAGTCGAGCCCGTCGAACACGGTGGTCCCGAACAGTTTCCACTCGGCGCCGACGTTGAACGAGAGCATCGCCAGCAGGCTGATGGTCAGCAGCACCGCGCCGGAACTTGCAGCGGCGCGCCTGCGGCTGAGGCCGTATTTCTCGTTCAGATAGGCGACGGTGGCCTCGATCATGGAAATCGCCGAAGTCAGCGCCGCCACCGAGACCATGGCGAAGAACAGCACACCGAAGGCAGTGCCGAAGGGCATCTGCTGGAAGGCCAGCGGCAGGCTCATGAAGATCAGCCCCGGCCCGGCACTCGGGCTCATGCCGTTGGCGAAGATGATCGGGAAGATCGCCAGGCCCGCCAGCAGCGCGACGCAGGTATCGGCAATGACCACGGTGAAGGTGGTCCGCGCGATAGACTGGTCATCCGGCAGGTAGGAGCCATAGGTGAGGATGGCGCCGGAGGCCAGGCTCAGGGTGAAGAAGGCATGCCCCAGCGCGGCCAGCAGTGCTTCGCCGCTGAGCCTGGAGGTGTCGAAGCTGAACAGGAAGGCGAAGCCCTCATCGAAGCCGCCACTGGTGAAGGCATAGCCGACCAGGATCAGCAGCATCACCGCCAGCCCCGGCATCATCCAGCGGAAGGCCCGTTCGACCCCGGCCTGCACGCCCTTGCCGACGATCCACAGCGTCAGTAGCGCCACCAGCACGCTCCAGCCGCCGAGCGCCCAGGGGTTGGCGTTGTGCGTCTCGAACACCTGTGCCAGCCCCTCGACGCTGCTGGCCGCCAGCGAGCCGTCGAGCATCTTGACCGTGTAGGCGAAGGCCCAGCCGGCCACCACCACGTAGAAGCAGAGGATCATGAAGCCGGCCAGCATGGCCATGGTTCCGACCAGCTTCCAGGCCGGGTTGCCGTTGTTCTCACGCACCACCCTGGCGATGGCGTCGATGGGACTGCCGCGACCGCGCCGACCGATGGCGATCTCGGTCATCATCAACGGGATACCGATGGCGAAGATGCAGGCCAAGTACATCAGAACGAAGGCGCCACCGCCAAATTCGCCGGTGATGTAGGGAAACTTCCAGATATTGCCCAGGCCCACCGCCGAACCGGTCGCGGCCAGGATGAAGCCCCAACGGGACAGCCAGAGGTTTTTCGGTTTTTCACGAGTCATGCGTCACCTGCTTGTTTTTATCTGTGACGGATCGAACCCGCCGCGTTCGTGGCGCGACGGAGTGCACGCAAGGTTGTGGGTAATTCGGTTCGCGGTGTCCTCATGGGTGTTGATGCGCGAAAGCGCAGCCGCTCGCGCACAGGTCCATTCAGTTCGCGTCTGGCTGCACCTCCGGAGCGGCATTAGCGAAGGCCTCCAGCACCTCGCAGCGGGCAACCCGCGCGAGGATGCGCGGATAGGCATCGAGCGGGCAGTCGAAGCGGCGGGCGTTGTAGACCTGAGGCACCAGGCAGGCTTCCAGGTAGCCGGGGCGCTCACCCATGGACAGGCCGTCGCGGAAGTCAGCCAGCTCCTGCTCCACGGCAGCCAGGCCTTGAGCAACCCAATGCCGGTACCAGGCGGCCTTCGCCTCGTCATCCACACCCAGTTCGCCTGTCAGGTACTGCAGCACGCGCAGGTTGTTCAGGGGGTGGATTTCGCAAGCGATATGCAGGGCCAGGGCGCGCACGCGGGCACGCTCCAGTGGATCGGCCGGCAGCAGCGCCGGCACCGGAAATACCTCGTCGAGGTATTCCAGAATCGCCAGCGACTGGCTGATGCGCGCGCCACCGTTGCCCTCGTCCACCAGCAGCGGCACCAGTTGCTGCGGGTTGAGGGCGCGGTACGGCTCGCCGCGCTGCTCGCCGCCGTCCCTGACCAGGTGCACCGGCACCTGCCGATAGGCCAGGCCCTTGAGGTTCAGTGCGATGCGCACCCGATAGGCGGCGCTGGAGCGCCAGTAGGAGTAGAGCGTCAGCTCAGCGCCCATAGCGCTCGACCTGCTGATCGATGGCACCGAAGATGCTCTGCCCGGCTGCGTCGAACATCTCGATGCGCACCCGGTCGCCGAACGTGAGGAACGGCGTCTTCGCCTCGCCGTGCTCGATCATTTCGAGCATGCGCTTCTCGGCCAGACACGAGGAACCGGCGCTGCGGTCGTAGTTCGACACCGTGCCCGAGCCGATGATGGTGCCGGCGCCCAGCGCACGGGTGCGCGCGGCATGGGCGACCAGGGTCGGGAAGTTGAAGGTCATGTCGGTGCCGGCGTCCGGCTGGCCGAACAGCTCGCCATTGATGTGCGAGACCAGTGGCCGGTGCACCTTGCCGTCCTTCCAGGCTTCGCCCAGCTCGTCCGGCGTCACCGCCACCGGCGAGAAGCTCGACGACGGCTTGCTCTGGTAGAAGCCGAAGCCCTTGGCCAGCTCGCCGGGGATCAGGTTGCGCAGCGACACGTCGTTGACCAGCATCAGCAGCTGGATATGCGAGGCCGCTTCGGCCTGCGTCGCGCCCATCGGCACATCGCTGGTGATCACTGCCAGCTCGCCTTCCAGGTCGATGCCCCAGGCCTCGTCGGCCAGACGGATCGGGCTGTGCGGCGGGATGAAGGTATCGGCGCCGCCCTGGTACATCAGCGGATCGTGCCAGAAGGATTCCGGCATCTCGGCGCCGCGCGCCTTGCGTACCAGCTCCACGTGGTTGACGTAGGCGCTGCCGTCGGCCCAGTGATAGGCGCGCGGCAACGGGCTGTGGCAGGCGCCCTGGTCGAAGGCGAAGGCCAGCGCCTCCAGGCCGTCGTTGAGGCGTTGGTAGACCGCCTCCAGCTTCGGCCTGCAGGTGTTCCAGTCATCCAGCGCCAGCTGCAGCGTGGCAGCGACCTGCGGCACCTTGACGGCGCTGGCAAGATCGCGCGAGACCACGACGAGCACGCCGTCGCGGCCCTGGTTGAGGGATGCGAGTTTCATCAGGATTCCTTGCCCGGCGCACGCCAGGAGTTGACGTATTCGGGAACATCGACGGCGGCGGCCGCCTCGCCGATCTCCAGCGCGCGGCGGGTATCGATCATCACCGCGACCTCGTCGGCGAAGGTCGCCGGGTCGGTATTGGCCTTGTTCAGCGCCTTCGGATGCGGCCCGTGGGGGAAGCCGCAGGGATGGAAGGTCACCATGCCCTGCTCGATGTTGTCGCGGCTGAAGAAGTTGCCGCGGTGGTAGAACAGCACTTCGTCGTAGTCGTCGTTGTTGTGGAAGAACGGCACCTTCAACGCACCGGGATCGGTCTCCACCGGGCGCGGAGTGAAGGTGCAGACCACGAAACCGTTGGCGACGAAGGTGGTGTGCGCCGACGGCGGCAGGTGGTAGCGATGGCTCACCAGCGGGCGGATGTCGCGCCAGTTGAGCCGCACCACGGTGTTGTCGCCATGCCAGCCGACCACGTCCAGCGGGTTGTAAGGGTAGGTTACGGTGGTGATCTGGTTGCGCCGCTTGATGCGGATCTGCCAGGGGTTCTCGTCCTGCTGCGCGCGGAAGGCGTCGTCCAGGCGCGGATGGTCGAGCACGGCGGGGTCGAATATCGCGTGCGGGCCGACCAGGCCTTTTTCCGGCAGCTGGTAGGCGCCGTCGGTGTTCTCGATCAGCAGCATGAACACCGGCTCGCTGGCCTCGATGCGCCATGCGGTGCCGCGCGGGACCATCAGGTAGTCGCCGTCGCGGAATTCCAGGTGGCCGAAATCACAGTAGAAATGCCCGGCGCCCTCGTGGATGAACAACAGGTCGTCACCATCGCTGTTGCGCACCAGGTGGCGCATGGCGCCGTTGGTCTTCCACAGGCGCAGCCTGATATCGGAATTGTGCAGCGCCAGCGGCGCCTGCAGCGGGCAGTCGCCCTCGCTGGGAATGTGGTTGAGGTTGAAGGCGTGCGGGCGCAGCGGGCCTTCCCAGTCGATCCAGCCGGTCGGCGGATGCTTGTGATGCAGGTGCGAAGCCGGGCCGAAGAAGCCTTCGCGGCCCATTTCGCGCTCGAAGGTGCCCTGCGGAAAATCGCAGTGCGCCTGACGCGAGCACTGCCCTTCGCGGATGGGAAAACTGATCCATTTGCGGCTCATGTGGCTCTCCTCGTGATGTCTGGCTCCGGGCTTATTCGTCGGCCTTGATCACGCCACGGCGCAGCTGGTCTTCCTCGATGGATTCGAACAGCGCCTTGAAATTGCCCTCGCCGAAGCCCTGGTTGCCCTTGCGCTGGATGATTTCGAAGAAGATCGGGCCGATCACCGTGTTGGTGAAGATCTGCAGGAGGATGCCGTCATCGCCCGACGTACCGACGCCCGGCGCGCCGTCGATCAGCAGATTCAGCTCGCGCAGCACTTCGGTGGGCTCGCCATGGCCGGCGACGCGGCTATCGACCTTCTCGTAATAGGTGTCCGGGGTGCTCATGAAATCCACGCCGTTGGCGCGCAGGCGCCGAACTGTCTCGTAGATATCGTCGGTACTCAGGGCGATGTGCTGGATGCCCTCGCCGTGGTACTCGCGGATGAATTCCTCGATCTGCGACTTGTCGTCTGCCGACTCGTTGATCGGGATGCGGATCTTGCCGCAGGGCGCGGTCATCGCTCTTGAAAACAGCCCGGTGAGCTTGCCCTCGATATCGAAGTAGCGGATCTCGCGGAAGTTGGCGATGCGCTCGTAGAAGCCGGACCAGACGTCCATCTGCCCACGCATGACGTTGTGGGTCAGGTGGTCGATGCATTGCAGGCCGACGGCATTGTCGTTCGGCGTGCGTCCTTCGATGAACTCGAAATCAACGTCGTAGATGCTCTTGTCACCGTAGCGGTCGACCAGATACAGCAGCGAACCGCCGATGCCTTCGACGCAGGGGATGTTCAGCTCGCCGAAGTTAGCATGGCTGCCCACCAGTGTCGCGCCCTGGGATTCGACGTAGGCGGCGGCCTGGGCGGCGTTCTTCACGCGGAAGGCCATGGCGCAGGCGCTCGGCCCGTGCTTTTCGGCAAACTCGCGGACATGCCCGGTGGGGCTGCCGTTGAGCACGATGTTGATGTCGTGCTGCTGAAACAGCCAGACGGCCTTGGAGCGGTGCCTGGCGGTTTCGGTGAAGCCCATCTGGGTGAACAGCGTGCGCAGCTGCTGGATGCCTTCATCGTTCGGCGCGGTGAACTCGACGAACTCGAAGCCGTCGGTGCCGATGGGGTTGTGCTGCTCGATCTTGGTCACGGCGTTCATCTCGCCTCCTGTTGTTGTTTTGGGCTGACCAGGGCGCATAACCCTGCAAGGTGTCGCAGCCATCACAAACCAGCCTGACTACGGTAACAAGCGTCAAAAACGGCCCTATGGCCCGGTCATCAGGCGCAGATGCGTCAGCTTTTCGTTACACGGCCAAAACCACGCCGGGCCGTGGCTGCAGCGCTTTCCAGGCGTAACGAAAAGCTGACAGGGCGATGCGACAAGCTGCCGCACCCTGATCAGAGCAAGGCGCGCAAACCCGCCGCTACCGGCCTATGAGCGTCGGTTTGGCGGGCGCCCCCACAAAACCAGCTCAGTGCAGCGGCAAGCCAAACACACACGACCCGCCAGCTGGCGGGTCGTGAGGTTTGGCTGGGCTGCGAGCCGGAAGGCGCCTGGGGTCAAGCGTGCAGACGCAGCGCCTCCGGCTGGCCGCCCGCTTCGAGCCGTTCGATGGCCAGGCGCTCGGCGATGACCGAGGTCGGCTCGCCACTGGCGGTGGAGCGGGTGAAGATTTCCCTGAGCGTGTCGCCGATGCTGCGTACATGGCTGTCGATCTGCGCCGCGCTGCCGCCGCTGCGCTGGTAGTAGACGTCGATGATGCCGCCGGCATTGATCGCGTAGTCCGGCGCCCAGAGCTGGTTGCGCCGCTGCAATGCTTCGCCGATGGCCGGCGTGGCCAGCTGGTTGTTGGCGGCGCCGGCGATCACCGGCGCGCGCAGCAGCTCCAGGGTCTGTTCGTTGAGGATGCCGCCCATGGCGCAGGGCGCGAACACATCGACGTCCAGGCCGTAGATATCTTGCGGACGCACCACATGCGCGCCCAGCTCGTCCATCGCGCGTTGCAGGTTGGCCTCGAAGACATCGCAGACCCACAGCTCCGCACCCGCGGCCTTGAGCCGGCGCGCCAGGCCCAGGCCGACATGCCCGACGCCCTGGATCGCGACCTTCAGCCCGGCCAGGTCATCACGCCCGAGGCGCTGGCGTACCGCCTCCTGCAGGCCGGTGAACACGCCGAGCGCCGTCGAGGGCGACGGGTCGCCGCTGACGATGCTGCCATCCAGGGTGGTACGCGACGCGGCACCGGCCACGTGCCGGGTGCGCTGGGCGAAGGTCTGCATTTCAGCGTCGCCGGTGCCCGAATCGGCGGCGGTGATGTAGCGTCCGCCAAGGCTTTCGACGAAATCGCCCATGGCATGCAGCAGCGCCTGGCTCTTGCCGGTGTGCGGATCACCGATGATCACCGCCTTGCCGCCGCCGAGTGCCAGGCCGGCCAGCGAGGACTTGAGCGTCATGCCGCGCGACAGCCGCAGCACGTCGCGCAGGGCCTCGTCCTCGCTGGCATAGGGGAACATTCGGCAACCGCCCAGCGCCGGCCCGAGGCGGGTATCGTGGATGGCGATGATGGCCTTGAGACCCGACGCCTGGTCATGGCAGAAGACCACCTGTTCGTGCTGGTCGAAATCGGGATGAGCGAATACGGACATGGTTACCTCGCTGGTCGTTGTCTGGCCCGGCTCCGCGCTCCGGAGCCCTGCATTTGTGACATCCCCATGCTCCGGCGTGGGGACGTCACCGGGGATGCTCCGCGTCCTGAACACTGGAGCGCTCTACAAGCGGTTCCCACGCAGGAGCATGGGACTATCAGCCTTCAGTGGCGCACCCACTCACGCCGCCGGCTGGAACAGCCGCACATTCTGCACCTCATCGCCCCTGTCGAAACGCTCGCGCAGCAATTTTTCCTGCTGCCGCACCTTGGCGATGGCGCGCTCCTTCACCGGGCCATAGCCGCGGATCTGCTCGGGCAGCGCAGCGATAGCGACGGCGGTGCGATAGTTGGTGGGCTTGAGTCGGGCCAGCAACTCATCCACGGTCTTTTCGTAATCGGCGATCAGTTGGCGTTCGACGCACCGATCATGCCCATAGCCGAACGGATCCAGCGGCGTCCCGCGCAGAAAGCGGAATTTCGCCAGCACGCCGAAGGCATCGAGCATCCACGGACCGAACTCGCGCTTGCGTGGCTCGCCGGTCTTGGGGTCGATCCTGGCCAGCCAGGCCGGCGCCAGGTGGAACCGCAGCCGGTAGTCGCCCTCGAACTGCGCCTCCAGTTGCTGACGAAACGCGGGGTCGCTGTACAGCCGCGCCACCTCGTACTCGTCCTTGTAGGCCAGCAGCTTGAAGTAGCAGCGCGCCACCGCCTTGGACAGTGCCAGATCGTCCGCCGTATCGGCCTCGCGCACGCGCTCCACCACCTGACGATAACGTCGTGCCAGGCCGGCGTTCTGGTACTGGGTAAGGAAGTCCACGCGCCAGTCGACGATCTCTTCCAGGGTTCTACGGATCGGTTCGACCGTTTCCAGCGGGCGCGCCAGCTGCTCCACCTCTTCAGGCTCCAGCACCGCACGCCGGCCCCAGCGGAACGCCTGGCGGTTGAGCTCGGTGGAGGTGCCGTTGAGTTCGATGGCCTTCTCGATGGCCTCGGCGGTAACCGGCAGCAACCCCTGCTGATAAGCGAAGCCAAGCAGAAACAGGTTGGTGGCGATGCTGTCGCCCATCAGTCGCGTGGCCAGCCGGGTAGCGTCGACGAAATGGGTCTTGTCGGCGCCGACCGCATCGGCGATGGCCTGGCGCATGGCCTCGCCGGGCACTTGGGCATCGGGGTTGCGGGTGAACTCGGCGGTGGCCGATTCATGGCTGTTCACTACGGCGTTGCTGATCTGCTCGTTCAGCCGTGTCAGCGACTCATCGCCAGCGGCAACGATCAGGTCGCAGCCCAGCAGCAGATCGGCTTCACCGGCGGCGATGCGCACGGCGTAAATATCACTCTGCTTCGCCGCGATGCGCACATGGGTGGTCACCGGACCGAACTTCTGCGCAAGGCCCGCCTGGTCTAGCACCGTGCAGCCCTTGCCTTCCAGATGCGCAGCCATGCCGATCAGTGCGCCGAGGGTGGTCACGCCGCTGCCGCCAACGCCGGGAATCAGCACGTTCCAGGGCCGCTCCAGCGAGGGATGTTGCGGCTCGGGCAGCGCCGCCGCCTCGATGCCGTGGCCCACCGCCTCGGGCTTGCGCAGCTGGCCGCCATGCACGGTGACGAAGCTCGGGCAGAAGCCCTCGACGCAGGAGTAGTCCTTGTTGCAGGCGTTCTGGTCGATCTCGCGCTTGCGCCCCAGTTCGGTCTCCAGCGGCAACACCGACAGGCAGTTGGATTTCTCGCCGCAATCGCCGCAGCCCTCGCACACGGCGGGGTTGATGAACACGCGCTTGGCCGGGTCTTCCAGCTTGCCGCGCTTGCGTCGCCGGCGTTTCTCGGTGGCGCAGGTCTGGTCATAGATGATCACCGAGACACCCTTGAACTCGCGCAGCTCGCGCTGCACGGCGTCCAGCTCGCGGCGATGGTGGAAGGTCATGATGGGCGCGAAGCCGTCGCGGCTGGGGTATTTGTCCGGCTCGTCGCTGATCAGGGCGATACGCTTGACACCTTCGTCGAACACCTGCCGGCTGAGCTGATCGACCCGCAGTTCGCCGTCGATGGGCTGGCCGCCGGTCATGGCCACGGCGTCGTTGTAGAGGATCTTGAAGGTGATGTTGACGCCCGCCGCCACCGCCGCGCGTAGCGCCAGGCTGCCGGAATGGAAGTAGGTGCCGTCGCCAAGGTTCTGGAACATGTGCGGGGTGTCGGTGAACGGCGCCTGGCCGATCCAGTTGACGCCCTCGCCGCCCATCTGGGTGAAGGTCTCGGTGCGCCGGTCCATCCACTGCACCATGTAGTGGCAGCCGATGCCCGCCGAAGCACGGCTGCCCTCGGGCACCTTGGTCGAGGTGTTGTGCGGGCAGCCGGAGCAATAGTGCGGCGTGCGCACGGTGCTGTAGCTGCGCGCGGCGAGGGCCTTTTCCTTGGCATCGAGGAAGGCCAGCCGCGACTGGATCATCTCGCTGGTGAGGATGGGTTCCAGGCGTTTGGCGATGACGCGGGCGATCATCGCCGGGGTCAGCTCGCTGAGGTTGGGCAGCAGCGAACGGCCCTGCTCGTCGAACTCGCCGACCACTCGCGGGCGCTTGTCCACTGGCCAGTTGTAGAGCTGGCCGGTGAGCTGGTCCTCGATGATGCTGCGCTTCTCCTCGACCACCAGGATCTCGTCCAGGCCACGGGCGAATTCGTGCACCGAGACGGGCTCCAGCGGCCAGCTCATGCCGACCTTGAGCAGGCGCAGGCCGATCTGCGCACAGAGTTCTTCGTCCAGGCCGAGGTCATTGAGCGCCTGGCGCACGTCGAGGTAGGACTTGCCGGTGGTGATGATTCCCAGGCGCGGACTGGGCGAATCCAGCATCACCTGGTTGAGGTTGTTGGCGCGGGCGAAGGCGCGCGCAGCGTAGATCTTGAACAGGTTGAGACGCTTTTCCTGGGCCAGCGGCGGGTCCGGCCAGCGGATGTGCACGCCATCCTCGGGGAGCTGGAAATCCAGCGGAATGCGCGTCTGTACCCGCAGCGGATCGACCTCCACCACGGCGGAGGAATCGACGTTCTCGGCGATGGTCTTGAGCGCCACCCAGCAGCCGGAATAACGCGACAGCTCCCAGCCGATGATGCCGTAGTCGAGGATTTCCTGGACGTTGGCCGGGTTCAGCACGGGAATCGAGGCCGCGATAAAGGCATGCTCGCTCTGATGCGGCAGCGTCGAGGACTTGCAACCGTGGTCGTCGCCGGCCAGCAGCAGCACCCCGCCGTGGGGCGAGACGCCGGCGGCGTTGGCGTGCTTGAAGACGTCGCCGGCACGGTCCACCCCCGGCCCCTTGCCATACCACATGGCGAACACGCCGTCGTATTTCGCACCGGGAAACAGGTTGGCCTGCTGACTGCCCCAGACGGCGGTGGCGGCCAGTTCCTCGTTCAAGCCCGGCTGGAAATGGATGGCGTGCTGCTTGAGGTAGTCGCGGGCGTCCCAGAGGCTCTTGTCGAGCCCGCCCAGCGGCGAGCCGCGATAACCGGAAATGAAACCACCGGTGTTCAGGCCTCGGGCCTGGTCACGCTGGTGCTGCAACATCGGCAGGCGGGTCAACGCCTGGGTGCCGGTGAGGTACAGATGACCGGTCGCAAGCCGGTATTTGTCGTCCAGACGGATCTCGGCCAGAGTCATGGGGCGCTCCTGTTGTTGTTATCGGAGTCAGGGCGGCGTTGTACGCACCCGCCTGGCGAAAACCGCAGGGGATCACCCCGCTTTTCGCACCTGTCATGAGTCTGGCCGTGACGGCGGGAGATTTCCTTTCTATTTTTGCGATAGATGCGCGGTTGCGCGCATGATCGATCCACTAAAAACAAGAAAGCAGGAACAACCATGCAGACATCCCTGAGCAGCCTCGACCGCAAGATCCTTCTGCTGCTGCAGCACAACGCCGATTTGTCCGCCGCGGAGATCGCCGAAAAGGTGGAGCTGTCGCAGTCGCCGTGCTGGCGACGCATCCACCGCATGCAGGAGGAAGGACTGATCGAGCGCAAGGTCGCCCTGCTCAACCCGAAGAAGCTCGGGCTGAACATGACGGTGTTCGTCAACATCAAGCTGTCCGCTCACGGGCGCAGCAACCTGGATGAATTCGAGCAGGCCGTGGTCGGCTATCCCGAGGTGATGGAGTGCCACACCATGGCTGGCGAGTCGGACTACCTGCTCAAGGTGGTGGCCAGGGATATCGACAGCTACGAGCGTTTCCTGCGCGACCAGTTGCTGCAACAACCCCACGTGCAGGAAGCGCACTCGCACATCGCCATGAGTGAAGTGAAGCGCACCACCGAGCTGCCGCTGGACTGAATATGGCTAAGAGCCCGGCAAGCCTTTCACACTATCCCCGGCTTCGATCCCGTTTGTCCCGAACCAGCCCCGATTGACCTCCAGCGCATAACGCGCTGGCTTGCGCGAACAGCGGATCGTCTCGCTCAGCGGCTCAAGATCGATCAGATCGACGACGCTCCCCTCTTCATCCAGAAAGGCAGCGGACAGCGGCAGCGGGGTGTTCTTCATCCACAGGCAATGGCGGCGAAAATCATCGAAACGGAACAGCATGCCCCGGTCAGCCGCCAGTTCGGTACGGCCCATCAGACCTCGCTCGCGCTCGGCTGGTGTGTGGGCGTATTCGGCGCGCAGTGGTGCAGTGCCGACCTTCAGTTTGAGCAGGGTTTCGGCATTGGCGAAAATCGGCCAGACCAGGCCGGTGGCGAGCAACAGACGAAAAATACACATCGGGGCTTCACTCGTAGCGGAAAGGCCATGTCCCCATCATGAGTTGCGCGAGGCAGGCGCTTTTGAGGGAGGGGCCTGAGTCTGGCACCACATGAGTGGAACATGACCATCGGAAAAGGCGGAGCATAGACGGCCATGGGCAGCGGCTACCAGTCCAGCTGCAACTGGCTCTCGAAGGTGCGCCGTTCGCCAGTCAACGGATCGCGAAATGCCAGCCCACGCGCCAGCAGTTTCAACGGTTTGTCATAGTCGTCCTGATCACGCCGCGCTCGCTCTATCAGCTCGGGATAGAAAGGATCGTTGCAGATACCAGCGCCCAGCGTAGCCATCTGCAGGCGCAACTGGTGCTTGCGCCCGGTCACCGGGTACAACGCGTAGCGCCAGAACTCACCACGGCGCTCCAGCACCTCGATACGGGTCTCGCTGTTGGGTTCGCCGTCGCCCTTGCACATCAGGAAGAAGGGCTCGCCCTCGACCATGTGCAGCCGCTGCCGGCGCGGGAACTCCAGCGCCGGCAGCGCCGGGCAGATCGCCTCGTAGCACTTGTCGATCCGGCGCTCGCGAAACAGCGCCTGATAGGCGCCACGGCTGGCCGGATGGGTGGAAAACAGCACCAGCCCGGCGGTGAGCCGGTCGATACGATGAATCGGCACCAGATCGGGATTACCCAGCCGCTGGCTCAGGCGCGCCAGCAGGGTTTCGTTGACGTATCCGCCCGCCGGCATCACCGGCAGAAAGTGCGGTTTGTCCGCCACCAGCAGATGTTCGTCGAGGTGCAGGATGCGTTCCTCGAAGGGAATCGGTCGCTCGTTGGGCACCTCACGAAAATAGTGAACCCTCAGCCCGACCTGATAGGCATGCGCCACATCGAGTGCCTGACCATCAGCTCCCAACACGCGGCCACGGGCGAAGCGGTCAAGCCAGATAGCGCGGTCGATGGTCGGGAAGTGAGCGCACAGGCAGTCGAGCACAGTACTCCAGTCACCCTGGGGCAAATGCAGCGTGCTGCGGGCGTTGGAAGCGGACATGGTGACAGGGGCATCGGCGAAAGGGATGCCGATGATAACCGAGTGACCTGAAGCAACGCAGACCTTGCGCCGGCTTCAAGAAAGCTTCGTGGCTGAAGCCACTCCCACAGGTCCGGTATACTCCAACCCATCGTGGGAGCGGCTTCAGCCGCGAATGGGAGCGCCAAAAGCTCGCGAATGAATTCGCTCCCACAAAAGCAGCCGCCTCGTGCAACAGGTCATTGGGCTATGGCCAAGACCTGCCACGCTGGCCATGTACAGACCTACCTGTAGGAGCGGACTTGTCCGCGAATCGATACCCGAACCATCCGCGCGGTTTCGTTCGCGGCCAAGGCCCCTCCAACAGTCCGCGCGCACCGCAAACCCTGTGGGAGCGGACTTGTCCGCGAGCTTTTATGCCCCGGCATCGATCAGTCTTCCTTCTCCTTGGTCATTTCCCCGGTCCGGCCATCCATCTTGAACTCCCACACCTTGCCGTCGGCCTTCATGCCTTCGCCTTCCCAGACATCATCATCGGCGCTGATGGAGTGCAGCTGGGTATAGCCGGCAGACTTGGCCTTCTCTACCGCCTGCTCAAGGGTAATCCAGTCGGCGCCGGGCTTGTCGGCCAGCGCGATCCCGCTGGCGGTTCCGAGAACGACTACGGCAAGGGCAGCGGTCAGTTTCTTGTGATACATGGCTATATCCTTTTTCTGGTTTTCGAGACACGGCTGCGTTGCAGCCCTGCTAGATACGAGCCTTGGCGCCCAACAGGGTTCCTTGCAAGTGTTTCAATTCGTGGCAAACGTCATTCAGCTTCGCGTAAGCCAGGCTTCGTAATCTGTGCCTGTCCAAACCCACAGAGGAACACGAACATGAAGAACCTTACCCTCCTGATCACCGCCGCCACCCTCGCCCTTGGCGCCAACCTGGCCATGGCCCGTGACCTCGGCCCGGACGAAGCGCTGAAGCTGCGCGATGCCGGCACCATCCAGTCCTTCGAAAAGCTCAACGAAGCGGCGCTGGCCAAACACCCCGGCGCCACCATCGAAGAAACCGAACTGGAAGAAGAATACGGTCGTTTCATCTACCAGCTTGAACTGCGTGATGACAAAGGTGTGCAATGGGACCTGGAACTCGACGCCAAGACCGGCGAAATCCTCAAGGACCACCAGGACGACTGATGCGCAACACCCTCCTCACGCTTTCGCTGGCCTTGCTGCTCGCCGCCACCCCGGCGGCGAGTCGCGACCTGGACCAGGACGAGGCCCTGAAATTGCGCCGCGAGGGGCTGATCCTGCCGCTGGAAAGCCTGCTGCAGCAGGCCATGCAGCGTTATCCGGGCGCACGTTTGCTGGAGGCCGAGCTGGAGGAGGATGACGGCATCTACATTTATGAAATCGAACTGCTCACCGCCGACGGCATCGCCCGCGAACTGGAACTGGACGCGCGCGATGGCCGCCTGCTCAAGGACGAGGAAGACTGATGCGCCTGTTGCTGGTCGAAGACAGCGTCCCCCTGGCCGACGAACTGCTGGCCAGCCTTGGCCGCCACGGTTATGCCATCGACTGGCTGGCCGATGGCCGCGATGCCGACTATCAGGCCAGCAGCGAACCCTATGACCTGATCGTTCTCGACCTCGGCCTGCCCGGCAAACCAGGCCTGGACGTCTTGCGCGACTGGCGCGCACGCGGCCTGGCCACGCCGGTGCTGATCCTCACCGCACGCGACTCCTGGGCCGAACGTATCGAAGGGCTCAAGGCCGGTGCGGATGACTACCTGACCAAGCCGTTTCATCCTGAAGAATTGCTGCTGCGTATCCAGGCATTGCTGCGCCGCGCCCATGGCGTGGCCAATCAGCCATTGCTGCAGGTCGGCGGGCTGGCGCTGGACGAAGCGCGCCAGCGTTGCCGCAAGGATGATCAGGACATCGAGTTGACTGCGGGTGAATTCCGCCTGCTGCGCTACTTCATGCTGCATCCTGGCCAGTTGCTGTCCAAAACCCAGCTGGCCGAACACCTCTACGACGGCGAAACCGAGCGTGATTCCAACGTCATCGAAGTGCACGTCAACCGCCTGCGCGGCAAGCTGGGCCGCGCCCTGATCGAAACCCGCCGCGGCCAGGGCTATCGCTTCGGCGGCGGCTCTTGAAGTCGATCCAGCGCAGCCTCAGCCTGGGCCTCGTGGCGGCCCTGCTGATCGTCAGCCTGCTGCTCTTGCAGACCAGCCTCTGGCTGTTCGAAGCCGGTTTGCGGCGCAGCCTGGAAACCGATCTGCGTGAGGAAACCGAAGGCCTGCTGATTGCCGTGGTGCAGGGCACGGACGGCTTCAGACTGGACACCACCCGGCTCAACCCTCGCTACCAGAGGGCCTTTTCCGGCCACTATTTCCGTATCGACCTGCCCGGGCGCAGCTGGCGCTCGCGCTCGCTCTGGGACGCCTCGCCCGAATGGCCGCAGCGCCAGGGCCTGGCCGATGAACTGAGCGAGGGGCCGCAGGGCCAGCGGCTGCTGGCTTACCGCGCCGAATACCAGCGCGACGGCCAGCGCATCGTCATCAGCGTCGCACAGGACTACACGCCAATCCTCGACAGTTTCCTTCAGGTTCGCCTCGGCGGGCTCGGCCTGGTCGGGGTGGCTCTACTGGTGTTCCTGCTGCTGCAGCGCTACGCGGTGACGCTCGCCATGCAACCGCTGGAACGGGCGCGCCAGCAGATTGCGCAACTGCAACAGGGCCAGCGTCGGCAGCTCGATATCCAGCCGCCCCACGAGCTGCAGCCGCTGGTGGCGCAGATCAATCACCTGCTGGCGCATACCGACGACACCCTCAAGCGCTCGCGGCATGCCCTGGGCAACCTCGGCCATGCGCTGAAAACGCCGTTGGCGGTGCTTGGTAGCCTGGTCCAGCGCGAAGAACTGGCAGCGCACCCGGAGTTGCAGGCAGGCCTGTGCGAACAGCTGGCGCAGATCCAGCAACGGGTCACGCGCGAACTGGGCCGCGCGCGCATGGCCGGCGAGGTGCTGCCCGGCGCCCATTTCGACTGTGCGCAGGAACTGCCGGCGCTATTCGAGACGCTGCAGATGATCCATCCGCGTGAACTGAGTCTGCACTGGCATGCACCAGTCGACTGCCGACTGCCCTGGGATCGTGAGGACATGCTCGAACTGCTCGGCAACCTGCTGGACAACGCCTGCAAATGGGCGCGCTCGCAAGTGCGGCTGGAGATCGAACAGGACGCCGGCGGCTATCGGATCACCATCGAGGATGACGGGCCGGGGATTCCCGAAACGCTGCGTGACAATGTGCTGGCGCGTGGCGCACGCCTGGACGAACGCGCCGAGGGGCATGGACTGGGGCTTGGTATCGTGAGGGACATGCTCACCACCTGGAATGGCCAGCTGGCACTGGAGCGGGGTTCGCGAGGGGGACTGCGGGCCAGCATTCGATTGCCGCTGCCCAGGCAGGCCACGCACTGACGGGGTGCTGCCGATAGAAGCCTCGTGGCTTAATCCGCACAGCGCGCAGGTGGCGTGTGATGAGGGTGTGAGGCTACCAACCAGGTGCGTTTGCGCGCTCGCGGGTAATGATGCACCATCGCTGGAATGAATCCTGACCTTCATTTGGAGGCTTTCCGATGCTTCATACCATTCCTGCGGAATTGATGCCGGACGGTTCCATCCGTTTTCTCGAACCACCGCCGGAGCTGACGCAAAAGCCTCTGCGGGTGCTGGTGACGTTCACGGAACCAACGGATGAAGCCTTGTCGGGCCTGGCCTTGAGTACGCCAGCGCTGGCTGAAGACTGGCTGCGGGAAGAAGAGGACGCCGCATGGGCACACCTGCAACCCGCGCGGTAGTCCTGCTGCGATTTCCATACTCGGACTTGTCGTCGAGCAAGTTACGACCGGCTCTGTTGCTTGGCAAAGCAGGGCGTGGCGATTGGGTGCTGTGCCAGATCACCAGTAACCCTTACGCGGATGCCAGCGCCATCAGCCTGGAGGACGAGGACTTCAACGAGGGCGGCTTGCAGCGCACCAGCTACATTCGCCCCAATAAGCTGTTCACGGCCAACGAGGCACTTTTTCAGTCTATTGCCGGCGTGGTTGACGCAGACGTTCACCGGCGCACCGTCGCTGCTCTTATCGAGCTGCTGCAAAGCCCGGCTTCGACTGACGCTTGAATGGCGCGCTCCCACAGATAAATTCCACTGTTTTTGTGGGGCTCAGTGCGTAGCCTGGATTAGCCGCAGGCGTAATCCGGGTATCGTGGCCACATTGTCGGATTACGCTTCGCTAATCCAACCTACTACACGCGCGCCAGCTCGTTGCGCATGTCTTCCAGAATGGTTTCCACCAGCAGGCCGTTGCCGACCTGCCCGTCCGACACCAGGCGGATGGCCTCGGTGCCCTTGAGCGGATAGCCGATACGTACCACCAGATTGCCGTTGGACTGCGGCTCGACACGGGTCTGGTATTCGGCGGGAAAATTATCGGCCAGATGGCGGGACAGGGTTTTCATCAGGCATCTCATGAACTGATCCTGTTACAAAGACCCTGTGATTAACTAGGAGATTCCTACCGTTCATCGGCTGACATCCGGCTGTCATGGAACCGCAACTTGCAAAGCTGCGGCACACAAGCGCCGCATCCGAAGCAGCAGGTTCGCCGAAGCCCCGGGCACAGCTCCTATAATGGCCGCGCCGACACCTTCATATCAGAACAGAATTCCTCGCATGCGCCTGATCCACACCTCCGACTGGCACCTCGGCCAGACCCTGCACGGCCAGGAGCGCGACCATGAACACGCGCAGTTCCTCGCCTGGCTGCTCGACCAGCTCGTGGCCCGGCAGCCCGACGCACTGTTGATCGCCGGGGACATCTTCGACACGGTCAATCCGCCGCTCAAGGCCCAGGAGCGGCTTTACGACTTCATCGTCAGCGCTCATGAAAGGCTGCCACGGCTGGACATCGTCATGATCGCCGGCAACCACGATTCGGGCGGGCGCATCGAGCTGCCAGCGCCGCTGATGAAGCGCCTCAACACCCGTGCCATCGGGCGTATCAGCTGGATCGAGGACGGTCAGCTCGACCACCAGCGGCTGCTGCTGCCGCTGCACGATGCCGAAGGCGAGGTGGCCGCCTGGTGTCTGGCGCTGCCCTTTCTGCGCCCCGCCGAAGTCACCGGCTTCGCTGCCGGCGAGGACTATCTGGCCGGCATAGGCCAGGTCCACCAGCGCCTGGTCAGCGCCGCCGAAACAGTGCGCCAGCCGGGCCAGGCACTGATCGCCATGAGCCACGCGCACATGGCCGGCGGCGCGGTATCGGAAGAGTCCGAGCGCAACATCGTCATCGGCCATGCCGAGGCGCTGCCGGCCAGCCTGTTCCCCGAGAGCATCGCCTACGTCGCCCTCGGCCACCTGCACAAACCGCAGCGCGTGGCCGGCCAGGAACGCATCCGCTACAGCGGCTCGCCGCTGCCGCTGTCGTTCGCCGAAGTCAATTATCCGCATCAGGTGCTGCTGGTCGAACTCGACGGCGAGCATCTGGAAAAGATCGAAAGCCTGCCGGTACCGCGTGCCGTGGAAATGCTCCGCATCGGTCGTGCGCCGCTGAGCGAGGTCATCGCCCAGCTCGAAGCCCTGCCGGCGGCAGGCCTGTTCGCCGAGCATCTACCCTGGCTGGAAGTACGGGTGCAGCTGGACGAGCCCCTGCCGGACCTGCGCCAGCGCATTGAAACGGCCATCAGCGGCAAGGCCTGCCGCCTGGTGCGCATCGCCAGTGAATATGCCGGCAACCGCGGCGATACGGAGACCGAAGAGCTGCTCGGTCTCGATCAGATCACGCCGGAAGAACTCTTCACCCGCGCCTGGACGGAACGCTTCGGCAACCCACCGGACACCCAGGCACTGGAGGATTTCACCAACCTGCTGCAAAGCGTCGAACTCTCGACCGAAGAGACAGCTGAAGGAACAGCGAAATGAAGATCCTCGCCATCCGCCTGAAGAACCTCGCCTCCCTGGCCGGCGAGCAGGTCATCGACTTCACCGCCGAACCCCTGGCCAGCGCCGGCCTGTTCGCCATCACCGGGCCGACCGGCGCCGGCAAGAGCACCATTCTCGACGCCCTGTGCCTGGCGCTGTTCGGCAGTACGCCCCGGCTGGCCAGCGTATCGCCGCTGAACAAGGTGCCGGACGGCAGTGACGAGATCGGCGGCGGCGACGAACGCAACCTGCTGCGCCGTGGCTGCGCCAGCGGCCATGCCGAAGTGGATTTCGTCGGCGTGGATAACCACCGCTACCGCGCCCGCTGGGAGGTCAAACGCGCCCGCGAGAAAATCGACGGTCGCCTGCAGGCCAGCAACCAGAGCCTGCTCGATCTGGACAATAACCAGCTGCTGGCCAGCGGCAAGAAACGCGAGTTCAGGGAGCTGCTCGAAGCCCGTCTGGGCCTCACCCTGCCCCAGTTCACCCGTGCCGTACTGCTGGCGCAGAGCGAGTTCTCCGCTTTCCTCAAGGCCGACGACAACGAGCGCGGCAGCCTGCTGGAAAAACTCACCGATACCGGTCTCTACAGCCGTCTGGGCCAGGCCGCCTTCGAAGCGGCCAAGCACGCTCGCGACACCCTTGCCCAGCTGCAACAGCAGGCCGGTGGTGTGCAGCCACTGGCGCCCGAAGACCGCCAGGCACTGGACGACCGTCACGGCGAGCAACTGAACGAATTGAAAGGCCTCCAGCAGCAACTAAAGACGCTGGAATGGCAGCGCCAGTGGCTGACCGAGCGCGCGCGTCTGCAAGAAGAGCGCGACACCACACAGCTCCAGCTGCAGCAGGCCGAAGGCGAACATGGGCGCCTTGCCGATGCTCGCCGTCTTCTCGCCCTGTCCGAACGACTGGCCCCGCAACGTCACCGTTTTCTGCGCCAGACCGAGCTGCCGCTATTGCTGACGCAGGCCGATGCCACCCGGGCGCGTCAGCAGAGCGCCCACGACACCCTGCAAAAGCGCCTGGACGAACTCGAACAGCTCCAGCAACAGGCCGGCGCGCAGCTCAGGGTTGCCGAACAGACGCGTCTTGATGCTGAACCCGCGCTGGCCCTGGCCCGCCGTGAAGAAGAACGCCTGCACCATCTGAGCGCCGACCTTGCGCAACTGCACGAAGAAAGCCGACAGGCCGAAGACGCCGTCACGGCAGGCGCAAGCGGCCTCGGACAGCTGACCGAACAGCACCAGCACGCCACCGCGCAGCTGGACGAACTGAGCCACCAACTCCAGGCCAGCATCCTGCTGCAACCACTCTGCGCCAGCTGGTCCGCCTATCGGCCACGCCTGCAGCAGTTGGTGCAACTGAGCGCACGCCTGGGCCTGGGCCGCGACGAACTGCCGGCACTGGAGCAGCGTGCCCAGCTTACGAAACAGGAAGAAGGCCAGGCCCGCACAGCGCTGGATGCCCTGCAACGGCAACTGGGCAGCGAAGTGGGGCTTGCCGAGCAACTGCCCCAGCTGCATCGGCAACTGGACGACTGGCGCCTGGCCGAACGCGAACATGAAAGTCTGCAGCAACTCTGGAAGCAGCAACTCGATCTGCTCGCCGAACAACAGGCCCTGCAGGCCGAGGGGACCCGGCAGCAGGCCGAACTGGACGAACTGACCGCCCTTGGCAAGCAACTACGCAGCGAGCGCGACAGCGCCGAACAGGCGCTGAAGGTCACGCTCGAATTGCTCGATCGTCAGCGCCTGGCGCGCAGCGAAAACGTCGAAGCCCTGCGCGCGACGCTGGTGCCAGGCGAACCCTGCCCGGTGTGCGGCAGCGACGAACACCCCTGGCATCAGGCCGACGCGCTGCTGGCCAGCCTCGCCCGGCAGGACGACAACGAAGCGCAGCGCGCACGCCAGGCCTTGCAGGCCCAGGACCAGCGCCTGCAGGAGTTGCGCGACCGCCACACCACCCTGAACACCCTGATCCGTCAGGGGCAACAACGCCAGACGGCACTCGCCGACGACCTGCAGAAACAGACCCAACACCTGCAAACGCTGCCCAGCCATACGCACCTGTTGCAGCAGCCGCAAACCGAGCGCCAGCACTGGCTGGAAGATCAACTGACCCGGCTCAGGAGCGACATCGCCGAAGCCAGTCAACGGCAACAGACCCTGCTCGACCTCCAGCAACGCAGCCACAGCCTGCGACAGACCTGGCAACTGGCTCACGACGCCTGTAAGGAGGCCAGCCAGCAGCTCGCCCGGCAACACGAGGCGCTCGCCCGTGACAGCCAGCGCCTCGACGAGGAGCTGGCCGAATTCGCCAACCTGCTGCCCACCGAACAGCTACGGCGCTGGCATGAAAATCCTGCGCAGCGCTTTATCGAACTGGACGCGCAGATCGCCGTGCGCCTGCAACAGCTGGAACAGCAGGCCGAACAGGCCGAGCAACTGCACCACTACGAACAACGGCTGAACACGGAGCGCCGCGAACAGGCGCATCGCCAGGAAAGACGGCAGGCCTGCGCCGTACGTCTCGCCGAACGTGAAAGCCAGTTGCAGACTTGCCGGCAGGCCCTGCGGCTCAGTCTCGGCGAACAGCCCGGCGCCAGCGTCTGGCAACAGCAGTTGGACAGCACGATCCAGAACGCTCGCCAGCAGCAGGCGGAGATCGAACGCCAGCTCAACGACGTCAGACTCGAACTCGCCCACCTGGCCAGCGAACAGCGCAATTGCCAGCAGCGCCACGACGAACTGCGGCATGAGCGCGATGAGCTGGCTGGCGAGCTGGCGAGCTGGCGCGCCGCACAGCCCGAGCTGGACGATGCGACCCTGACTCAATTGCTGCACATGGACGACGCCCTGCTCGCCGAAGCGCGCCAGCGCCTGCAACACAACGAGCAAACCCTGACCCGCTGCCGCGAGCGCCTGGAAGGCTGCAGCCAGCGCCTTGCCATGCATCTGGCGCAGCAGGCCGAAGTGCCGGATGCCGAAACGCTGCAACGCTGTCATAGCGAACAGTCGCAAGCCTGTGAGGACAGCGAGCGACGCTGCGCCGAAACCCGCGCCCGGCTGCTGGACGACGACAATCGGCGCAACCGGAGCCAGGCGCTGCTGGCGCAGATCGACGCGGCCATGGCGGAAAACCAGCGCTGGGGCAGGATCGCCGCGCTGATCGGCTCGTCCGATGGCGGCGCCTTCCGCAAGATCGCCCAGGCCTACAACCTCGACCTGCTGGTACAGCATGCCAACGTGCAACTGCGCCAGCTCGCCCGCCGCTACCGCCTGCAGCGTGGTGGCAGCCCGCTGGGGCTGCTGGTAATGGATACCGAAATGGGCGATGAACGGCGTTCGGTACATTCGCTATCCGGTGGCGAAACCTTCCTCGTTTCCCTGGCGCTGGCCCTGGGCCTGGCCTCGATGGCGTCGAACAAACTGAAGATCGAATCGCTGTTCATCGATGAAGGCTTCGGCAGCCTCGACCCCGAATCGCTGCAGATCGCCATGGATGCCCTCGACTCATTGCAGGCCCAGGGCCGCAAGGTCGCGGTGATCTCCCATGTCGCGCAGATGCACGAGCGCATTCCGGTACAGATTCAGGTGCAGCGCATGGGCAATGGCCAGAGCGGCCTGCGCATCACGGACGGCGCAGGCTGAACAACGGCGCCAGAGGCGCCTGTTTCAGCTTCAGGCCTGGGCTTCTTGCCAGCCCATTCGCGACTGAAGTCGCTCCCACGAAAGCCCGTATGCAGCACATAGGGCCAACCCACTGTGGGAGTAGCTTCAGTATCGGCGACGGAAGCGCCTGCGGCGATTCCATCCTACGAAGCATGACCACCACCGTAGCCTGGATTAGCCGAAGGCGTAATCCGGGTCTCCGAAGGCGTAATCCGGGTCTGCCCTGTCTACCAGGACGCAGTCCCGAGCAGCTTGGCCATGTTCTGCTTTTCCTCTTGCTCGCTCGGCTTCAACTGGGGCAGGTAGATTGCCAGCGCCTCGATATCTTCGTCGGAAAGCTGGCTGGCGATACCGAGCATCACCGAGCCAGCGCGGGCCGGATCATTGTTGCGAAAGCGCGTCAGAGCCTTGCGGATATAGTCACCGGGTTGGCCAGCCAGACGCGGCATCGTCTCCATGCCCTGTCCCTGCACCCCATGGCAGCCGACGCAGGTACGCTTGAACAGCGTTTCGCCCTGCCTGCTCAAGGCTTCGTCAACGACTGCTGTCGTCGGCAGGACTTTCTGCTGGCTGAAATAGACCGCGATATTGACGCGGTCTTCCATCGTCAGATTCTTCGCCAGACTCGTCATCACGTAATCCTCGCGCTCACCGCGAGCGAACTGCTCGAATGCGTGGAACAGGTAGATCGGGTTCTGCGCCGCCAGGTTGGGAATATGCGGTCGCTTGCTGTTGCCGTTCTCGCCGTGGCAATAGCCACAGAACAATGCACGCTCGCGTCCGGCTTCGAAGGCCTGCTGGCGCCGTTGTTCATCGGCCATCAGGTAATTGAAGCGGGTCATCGCCTCTTCGTTGGCCCCCGCGAAGGGAGCCAAGAAGCTCAGCAGAAAGCAGACGAAAATGCGCATGTTAAGGAGTCCGGAACTGTGAAGGGCGGCGCTGCAAGCAGCTGTTGGGCGGCGGACTATAAATTGCTGAAACGTCGAAAAAGCCGGCACAGGTCAATAAAGCCTTCACAAAGGCGCCTGCAATCACGGTTTTCTGATACCGCCATCACATATGCAAACACCGGACAACTTGCACGTCGGATCGGTAAAGCGTGATCCGACCTACAAAGCTCCCGCCACGATCCAACCGTGCAGCCCAGCGGCTCATAGAACCCGATCAACCCTCACCCACCTGCGACAATAAGCCACACAAGCGGCTCGTATTCGACTAAAGTAGCGGCCTTTTTCACCAGCACGAGCCGCACACCATGCTAGATGCACACGCCGAACTGACCATGACCGTACTGATGACTCCAGACAAGGCCAACTTTTCCGGCAATGTACATGGCGGCACCCTGCTGAAATACCTCGACGAAGTGGCCTACGCCTGCGCCAGCCGTTACGCCGGTGAATACGTGGTCACACTGTCGGTGGATCAGGTCACCTTCCGCCAGCCGATTCATGTCGGCGAGTTGGTGACCTTCCTCGCATCGGTCAACTACACCGGCACCAGCTCGATGGAAATCGGTATCAAGGTCGTCACCGAAGATATCCGGCAGAAGACCGTCCGCCACACCAACAGCTGCTTCTTCACCATGGTTGCAGTGGGTGAAGATGGCCGACCGACCAGCGTGCCTGCGCTGCAACCCCACACCCACGACCAGAAGCGCCGCTTTGCCCAGGCCCAGCAGCGCCGGCAGATTCGTCGTGAACTGGAAGAGCGCTATCAGGCCATCAGGAACACCTGACAGGCCGCTGAAACCAGGTCCGATCCACGGCGAAAACAGGTACTCCTTCTGCCCGCTGCGGCGAAGCCGCGGAAGACCCTATACAATCAACGGCCTTTTGCACCATTGAAACCGAGGATCTGCCGTGAGCTTACCGCCCTGCCCCCAATGCAACTCCGAATACACCTACGAGGACGGCCAGATGCTGGTCTGCCCCGAGTGCGCCCACGAGTGGTCCGCCAGCGCGCCGGACGCTTCTGCCGAAGATGAAAGAGTGATCAAGGATTCGGTGGGCAATACCCTGCAGGACGGCGACACCGTCACCGTGATCAAGGACCTGAAGGTCAAGGGCTCTTCGTCGGTGGTCAAGGTCGGCACCAAGGTGAAGAACATCCGCCTGTGCGACGGCGACCATGACATCGACTGCAAGATCGATGGCATCGGTGCGATGAAGCTCAAGTCCGAGTTCGTGCGCAAGGTCTGAGCACTACCCCCTCGCTCATTAATGCAAGCCGGGTTTCCCGGCTTTCGAGGAAACCCGACAAGCGAATTGGTGTGGCGTCATCCGCGATGTTTGACGGAAGCGCCTGCGGCGATTCCATCCTACAAGACACCCATAGACCGTAGCCTGGATTAGCCGTAGGCGTAATCCGGTGTCCGAAGGCGTAACCCGACGATACGGGGCGACAGACGCAACCCGGTGAACGCAACGAAATGCCGCGCCCAATCAGGGCGTGAGATACGACGAGCGCGTCAGCCCCAGGCGCAGGGCATCGATGTACTGGGCGCGCTCCCTGGCGCTGAGCCGTGCACTGGATACCTTGTCGCGGTAGTGGGTCATCAGCTCCTCGGGTGACAGGTGCACGTAGCGCAGCATGTCCTCAATGGTGTCATGGGTCTCGATGCCGGCGTGGTGGTAGCTGCCATCCTCGCGCTGGTAGACGTTCACCGAATCGGTGTCGCCGAACAGGTTGTGCATGTCGCCGAGAATCTCCTGGTAGGCGCCGACCAGGAACACGCCGAGGAAATACTCTTCCCCTGCCTGGATCTCGTGTACCGGCATACTGCTCTCGATGCTCTGCTCATCGACGTAATGCCTGATCTTGCCGTCCGAGTCGCAGGTCAGGTCCTGCAGCACGGCGCGGCGCACCGGTTCTTCGGTCAACCGCTGCAACGGCACGATGGGCAGGATCTGGTCGATGGCCCAGGTATCGGGCAGGCTCTGGAATACCGAGAAGTTGCAGATGTACTTGTCCGCCAGCTTGTCGTTCAGTTCGTCGAGCACCGCGCGGTGGGAGCGCTGGCGGGCCTTGAGCTGGTTGTACAGGCGACGGCAGATGGCGAAATAGCTCTGCTCGGCCAGTGCCTTCTGCGCCAGCGACAGCTTGCCCGCGGCATATTGCGCCGAAGCCTCGCTTATATAGTGGGTGGCGCGCCAGTAGGTTTCGGTGACCATTTCCGGGTCGCTGGGCCCGAGCAGATCGACCAGCGACTGGACGATATCCGGCAGCTCGTCGTAATTCTCCACCACAGGCGCCTCGTCATTGTGGCGCTCGAAGTCGGTCACCTGCGTCACCAGCACCGCATGGTGCGCCGTCATCGCCCGCCCGCTTTCGGAGAAGATATGCGGGTGCGGCAACTCCTGACGATCACAGAACTCCTTGAGCATGCCCACCACGGTGCCGGCGTATTCGTCGATGTCGTAGTTGATGGAACTGGCATTGCGCGAATGGGTACCGTCGTAATCGACGCCCAAACCGCCGCCTACATCTATATGGTCAATAGGCAGGCCTATGGCGCGCAGCTCGGCATAATAACGGATGGCCTCGCGGAAACCGGAGCGATAGTCGGCCAGGTTGGCGATCTGCGAGCCCATATGGAAGTGCAGCAGACGCACGCCCTGCTCGATCTCCGCCGCGCGGAAGCGCTCGATCACAGTGAGCAGTTGCGCTGCCGACAGGCCGAACTTGGATTTCTCGCCACCGGTATCGGCCCACTTGCTCGACGCCAGGGACGACAGCCGCACGCGCAACCCGACCTGGGGCACGAGCTTCAGCTCGGCAGCCTCTTCGATCACCAGCTCCACTTCGGACATCTTCTCGATGACGATGAAAACGTTGTGGCCCAGCTTCTGGCCCATCAGCGCCAGGCGGATGAATTCCCGATCCTTGTAGCCGTTGCAGACGATGGTGCCGCCCTTGGGCGCCAGCGCCAGCACGGCCATCAGTTCGGGTTTGGAGCCGGCCTCCAGGCCGATGGCAACGTTCTGCGTGGCGATGATGTTCTTGATCACCGCCTCCTGCTGGTTGACCTTGATCGGATACAGGGCCGTGTAGCGCCCCTGGTAGTCGAGCCGCTCGATGTTGGCGTCGAAAGCGCCGGTAAGATGCCGCACGCGGTCCTGCAGTATCCCCGGAAAGCGCACCAGCAAGGGCAGCGTCAGTCCGGCTTCGCGCAACTGCCCGATCAAACGGTTGAATTCGATCGGCTCGCCCATTGGTCCCTGCGGGCGTACCTCGACCTGCCCCTCATCACTGATCGAGAAATAACCCGCACCCCAGTGGCGGATGCCATAGACGCTGCGGCTATCGGCTGCGGTCCACTGGCTGCCATCGTCTTTACGTGTGCGTCGAACGGCCATTCAAGCCTCCTGAAAATGGGTGTGGTGTCTGCGTTTGGACAGCAGATGAGCTAAAAACAGACCAGGCCTTGCGTAGGAACGGCCATGCCCGTGAACGCTCCCGAGCGAAGTGTGGACCTTGCTCGCCAGCATGCCTGCGGGAGTGGCTTCAGCCACGAGACGTTGAGTTTGCCTGCATACAAAGCCCCCGGCGTCGAATTCGGACAAGCTCAACCGCCGGATTTCTTTGCCTTGAATCCGCGCTTTTGCAGTTCATCGAGCAGCAGCTGAACGTGATCGCCCTGAATTTCGATGACGCCCTCCTTGAGCGCACCACCGGTGCCACAGCGGCGTTTGAGGGCGCTGGCCAGTTCCTTGAGCTCCTCTTCTGCAAGCGGCACACCGGCAATGGTCGTCACGGTCTTGCCGCCGCGCCCCTTGCTCTCGCGACGAACGCGGGCGATACCATCACCTTCGGGAATCACCGTTTTCTTGCAGATACAGGCATCCAGTGGCTGGCTGCAATCGGGGCAGTGCCGCCCCGCATCGGTGGAAAACACCAGCCCGCCAAGGCCGGATAAAGAGGTGGTTTTCCTGGCCACACAAGCCTCTTGAGCAAAAAGAAGAAACGCCGAAACTATACCCGTCGAGCCAGGCTTTATCGACACCGGCAACCACCGATTCTGTAGGAGCAGGCCATGCCTGCGAACACCCCCTACGTCCGCCGCAGAACCCTTCGCGGCCATAAGCTAAGCCTGCAGCACGGAATCTTCCTGCTTTCGTGGGAAGGCGGGGACGCCGAGTCCATGCCCATGAAGGGAAGCCGCACCAGGCCATGGAGTTGTGCGAGTACAGGCCCCTACAAAACAGCTTGCTGCATCCGCCCCAGCGGGGCATAAGGCGCCGGATCGAGCGTCGGCTCACGCCCGATCATCAGCTCCGCCAGCAACTGGCAGGACGCCGGCGCCAGTACCAGGCCATTGCGGAAATGCCCACAGTTGAGCCAGAGCCCCTCGAAGCCGGGCACCTCACCGATATAAGGAATGCCCTCCGGCGAGCCCGGACGCAGCCCCGCCCAGTGCCTGACCACCTCGGCACCGCCCAGCGCCGGAAGCAGCTCGGCGGCGGTGGCGCGCAGGCTGTCGAGCGCATCCTCGGTGGGCGTCTTATCGAAGCCGACATCCTCCAGTGTGCTGCCGACCAGTACATGGCCGTCGCGCCGAGGGATCGCATAACGCCGTTTGGCCAGCACCATGCTCGGCAGAAAATCTTCCGCGCACTTGAACAGGATCATCTGCCCCTTCATCGGCTTGACCGGCAACGCCAACCCCAGCGTCGCCAACAGCTCACCGCTCCAGGCGCCAGCGGCGACCACCACCCGCTCGGCACGCATGTCGCCCTGTGCGGTCTGAACACCCAGAACTCGCCCACTTTCACGCACGAATCCCGTCACCGGGCAATGCGCCACGACTCGCACATTGGTCATTCGCGCCAGCGCCTCACGCAAGGCGCGCAACAGGCGCGGGTTGCGCACATTGGCCACACCCGGCATGAACACCGCCTTCGAGAACCCTTCGCCAAGCGCAGGCACGGCAGCCCGCACCCGTTCCATCGCCACTCGCTGCAAAGGCCGCCCCTGCCTCTCGGCCCAGCCCAGCGCCTCATCTTCGTCATGCAGATCCAGCCAGTACAGACCGGTCTCATACACCTCGGGATCGATCCCCGTCTGCTCGTGAAGACTATCGCCAAAACCCGGATAGAAATCCTGCGACCAATGCGCCAACGCCGTAACCGCCGAACTATAGCGCCACGGATACAGCGGCGACACGATACCGCCCCCGGCCCAGGAAGCCTCGGCGCCCGTTTCGCCCGATTCGAGCAGAACCACGCGCAGGCCTGCGCTGGCCAGTTGATAAGCCGAAAGCAGACCGATAACGCCGCCGCCGATGATGATGATTTCCTGCTTCACAGCTGTCTCCCGAGCCTGGTTCACACTTTCGACTGCCACTCCTTGACTTGCAGGGAGCCGCGTTTACAACTGGACCTGCCGGCCTGTCTGCTGGCGTCACACCAATCGGAAACGAACAAGCCACAGCAGCGCCAGGACGGCGCAGCATCATACTGGCAAAGGACCTGCCCATGACGAATCGAGATCAAGGCTTCACGCTGATCGAGTTGCTGATCACCCTATCAATTCTCACCATTGTCACTTCCATCGCTGTCCCGGCGATGGCCGACCTTATCGCCCGCAACCGGCAGCAAGTCCTGCTGAACCAAGTACAGGACGCCATCCAGAAGGCCCGCGCCAAAGCGGTGCTGCATCGTCAGACAATTGTTCTCTGTGGCACCCGCGATACGACCAGTTGCATCAGTGACTGGCGCAACGGCTGGCTGACTCAGGCGGAAACGACAGGACAGGTACTCGCTGTAACCCAGCTACCCGCCGCCGACGAACTGCGCTGGAGTGGCTTCGGCGATCAACGGATACGGTTTTACGACAACGGCACCAGCCCCTGGAGCAATGGCCGTTTCTACCAGTGCTACAAGCAGCGCATCGCCTGGCAACTGATCCTCAGCCGCCAGGGCAGGCTGCGGCAGGGCACAGCCGCCGACAACGCAAGCAAAGCCTCGCTGTGTGCATCCTGATAGACAGCGACAAGACCAAAGCATGGCCCCGATCACGCCGAAGTCCTTCCACAAACCTGATAATCGCGCCGACAGCCGGTCATCCCGACAAACGCACCGGCCATCCCGGCAAAACGGACAATGCGCCCGAGCCGAATCATTATCCGCTCAAGCATTTCAACGGAGCGCACCATGTCACGCCGCAGCGACATGCATGGATTCACCCTGGTCGAGCTGATGATCACCTTGGCCCTGTTGACGATAGTGGTAGGCATTGCAGTGCCCAACTTCACTGCGTTCATCCAGAAAACCCGGTTGCAGGGCCAGACCGACGAGCTGATCGCCATCCTGCAATATGCGCGCGGAGAAGCCGTCACACGCCGGATCACTGCCGAAGTGATCGTCGATGACGACGGCCCTTGGGTGGTGAGCATTGCCGGCCAACCCGCCAGAGAGCTGAGTCACGACACTAGCCAGGCCAAAATGGACGCAGATATCGCAACCATTACTTATCGCGCCAACGGTACTGCCACCCCCGCCCTGATTACCGTCTGCAAGGAAGATTCGCCCGAAACGGCCTATGTCGTGGAAGTACGAGCGACCGGAGCACCCGTTCGCTATGAGCGCGGCAAAGGCGCCGATGGAAACGCCCTGACCAGTTGCACGTTATGAGGATCGCCATGAGCAACAACAGAGGCTTCAGCCTGATCGAAGTGATGGTCACCCTTGTACTGACCACCATCGGCATTCTCGGCATGGTTGCCATGCAGGGGCGCAGCATTCAGTACACACAGGATTCGGTACAGCGAAACACTGCAATCATGCTGGCCAGCGACTTAGTCGAGATCATTCGCAGCAATCCAGGCGAAGTATTCAAGAACACGCCGCCCGCCGAGCCCATATATAGCGGTTTCAAAGATACGTCTCTGTTCTATAAGGGCAAAGGGGACGATTTCGCTACTGCCCCGGTCGCCTGTGTCGCCAATCCTACGAGCGCTATCGAGATGCGTAACTGCTGGGTAGAGGCCGTAGAAGCGTCCTTACCAGACGCTAAAAATCTTCTCAAGTCGGACTTCTACATCTGCCGTAGCTCTGCGCCGGGGATCTGCGATGGTAATGGCTCGATGGTTGAAATCCAGCTGGCGTGGACAGTCAAGGCAGGCGCCTGTCCTGATACCCGAGCTTCCAATACTACAACCTGCATATATAGAACTCGGGTAGAACTATGAGAACCATCTGCACGCCTCCCCAAAGAGGCATCTCCATGATCGAACTGCTCGTAGCGCTAGCAATCAGCAGCTTTCTGCTCCTCGGCATTTCGCAAATATACTTGGATAACCAGCGCAATTATCTTTTTCAACGAAATCAGACAGCAAACTCAGAAGGCAGCCGATTCATAACATTGATGCTCAACAACTATCTAGGTAAAGCCGGTTACCGACGAGCACCAGACCAAGCTTTTGAAGATGCATTCCCGGAAAAGAATGCAAGTAGCGACTGCGCCAAGTTCGACAAAGGCAATGCCATAACAACAACTGCAGACGGAATCGGCATTTGCCTGCGTTATCAGCCGCTCGTCAGTGGCGAGGCTGATTGTCAGGGCAATAACACTACAGCATTCGATGACAGCAAAGCATTTCAACCACCACCAACTAATAGCCTGGTTACACTGGCAATAACCTATACACCTAGCGACGAGCTAAACGAAGGCGCCCTGACATGTAAAAATGTCAACACCAGCACCTCGCCATCTGCACTGCTATCCGGCATTGCAGATTTCCGACTTGAATTCGGCCTTGGCACTAAGGACATGTTCGAGAAGAAGCTTACCGATGACAACAGCCGTTTCATCAATGCTAGTGCCTGGAACGCCGATAAAGGGCCGATTCGCGCGGTGCGCTACTCGATTCTGCTGGCCAGTCCTGAAGAACAACGCGACGGCAACTCTGCCATATATGAGGCATGGCTGGGCAAAGCGGATACCACCAGCAAAGCCCGTCTAGCCGCAGGTGACAAGAACCGCATCTACCAAGTTGCCAGTAGCACCCAGACAATCAGGAATCTTATGCCATGAAAGCACTCAACATCACTCGCCAACAGGGCGCTACGCTGTTGGTAGCGCTGGTCATGCTGCTGATCCTGACCGTCCTAGCCGTATCCAGCATGCGCGGCGTGGTTCTGGAGTCACGGATCACCGGCAACTGGGTAGAAGCACTACGAATGCAGACCGCTGCCGATGCCGCACTACGAGAGGGGGAAGTCAGATTCTACGGTCCCACCAATCTTCGTGACAAGCTAGAACCTAAAAAGGAAAACTGCCAGAAGAGCAATACACTGAAGGACAACGGCGCCAACAAGCCGTGCTTACTGGATGTTAAACGGTGGCCTGAAATTGTCACATCTGCTCCTTCAAGCGATCCGGATGATCCGGCATCTTCAGAATCACCCGACGAGTCACTGCACCGCTTCATGCTGGACCCTACCCACGTATTAGTGGCCAGCGGTGCAGACACCAAAACAGCCAACAACAACACTTTCGTTACATGGATGCCCTATCGCGGCACTATCGCAGATACAAAGGATGAAGAAGACAATACTACATCCAACCAGACAGGCAGCGACATTGACGCCTACTGGAACAGCCATTTAATCATTGCAGACCAAGAAGATTCATCATTGAATCCCGAGTATGGGGCAGTCATGGAAGGTCGCGGCACCTACTTCTATCTCGTCAACGGCCAAGCCGCCGACGAACTGACATTGCAGTCCACCACTGCAAATATCTATCTCGGCCTGAACCATTGAGAGTTGAAGAAATGAAAGGAAGACAGATCAACAGCTCGGTCACATTCATCACGGGCATCATCTCTGGCACTGTACTAATGAGCGCCGCGATCAGCTCACAAGCCGCCGTATCACAAAGTCCTCTCAGCCTGACGGTAGGCGTTCCTCCAAACATTATTTTCACGCTTGATGAATCGGGAAGCATGTCTTGGGGATTTGTCCCTGACTCTATAGAAAGCCAAGTCATAAGCAGCAGCACCATAACTCGCCTGTATGCAGCTCCCGAATATAACTCGATGTATTACAACCCAAAAACCCAGTACATCACACCACCGTCATTCGATACAAACGGCAGCAGGATAGAGCTAACTACATCCTTCACAAATGCACCGATAAATGGCTTCAGGCCGAACGATGGTAAGCTCGACCTTTCCGACCACTATAGACCTACAGGAAAGGAGTACCGCATGCCGAGCGGTGCTCATCAGCGGGCTAACAACCCAAGTGGCGACTTCAGCGTTTCCATATCACTATCGTCAAATGGAACCGCAACCAAATCCAGCAACGCAGGAATCAGCTTTAAGGTAACTCGTTCCGGGTCCAATTACACATGCATCATAGAGAAATCTGGCCCGGTGCTAAACACAGATAATTTCTCTTGCTCCAGAAACGGGAGCACATATACAGCCCTGACACCGGCTTACTACTACATTTTCGATAATACTCTTGAAAACTGCAACGATTCCAAATCCAACACGAACTGTTACAAGCTTGTTTTTGTCAAGGACAATGAAAAAGAAAACTTTGCCATCTGGTATTCATTTTATAGAACTCGAGCACTGGCAACATTGTCTGCCACCAGCTTAGCATTTGCCCAGCTCTCCCCAGCCGTTCGCCTAGGATGGCAAAATCTCGCTCTATGCACCAGCCTTAACGGCGGCGACACAAAGAACTGCAAAGACAATAAATTTCGCCAGTATGATGCACAACATAAAGGACAATTCTATAGCTGGCTCAAAGATGTATATTTCAACAGCAGCACCCCTCTACCGGCCGCAATGAAAAGAGCCGGAGAATTTCTCAAGGAGGACGTTGCCTGGCATAAATTCCCGAACGCTCGCGTCTCATCCGATAAAAACACATCAGACAATACATATGCCTGCCGACCGAGCTATCACATACTTATGACCGATGGAATGTGGAACGCCACAACTGGTAATCCCAGCTCTTTTAGACATGATGGCATCGACATCAACTTACCTGACGGTAAAAAATACACCCAGCAACGTCCATACCAAGACGATACATCCAGCACACTTGCGGACTTGGCAATGCATTACTGGGCCACCGACCTCAACACTAAATTAGACAACAGAATCAGCCCCTATTTTTCCGACAAGGAAGGGACGGATACTGAAAAGTATTGGAATGCCAAAAATGACCCTGCCACTTGGCAGCATATGAGTAACTTCATCATGGGCTTGGGGCTTACCAGTTCAATGAACGCTAGCGGTCTGCCATGGGAAGGAGATACGTTCTCAGGAGGTTATAAAGCCTTGCTAGACGGCACGAAGAGTTGGCCCAAAGCATCATCAGGTTCAAATAATAACGTTTACGATCTATGGCACGCGGCAATCAACTCTCGCGGCGAGTTCTTTAGCGTTGACAGTCCTGATGCCATGGTTTCGGCCTTTGATGAGATTTTGAACCGGATTGCAGAGCGAAAATCGACCGCAGCTAGACCCGCAATCAGCTCAGGGCTAGTGATCGACGACACCGCTACCAGCGTTTCCTACCAAACCACCTATGCCAGTGACGAAAACTGGTCGGGTGACTTGAAGCGCTTTTCCAAAAAGCTGGTGAAGAATGCTGATGACCAATACGTAATTGAAAATACACAAGACTGGAGCGCGCAGAAACAGCTTCCGACTCCCGGAGGCCGCACGATAAAAATATCCAACGAAAATGGTGCAGGCACCAGCAAGCTCAAAGACTTCACAATCGGTAATGCAGGTGATCCGGAAATCAAGGGAAGCCTAGCCTACGCCCTAAACATAAACCCGGAAGTAGCCGGAGAATCAGCAGACGGTAAGTGGCAACAGCGCCTCAGTTACCTTCGCGGAGATCGTAGCAACGAGGGTTCTAATGCAAGTGACTTCCGCCAGCGCACCGCGGTGCTTGGTGATCTGTATGGTTCCAGCCCTGTAGTGGTATCTGGCGCACGTTATCTCGAAGGCTTTGCCAATCGCTTGGAGGGACATATAGGTTCTGATGGCACGGTGGCTCCCGGCGATAGCTCATACTCTGCGTTCCTAGCGAAGATCAACGGAACGGCAGAAGGAGCAACCAAACGCACAGGTCGCGTCTATGTAGGCGGTAACGACGGCATGCTACATGGCTTCAATGCTGAAACTGGCGTCGAAGAATTTGCCTTCATCCCTACCGCAGTTTTCGACAAACTCAACAAGTTAACGGGTAAGAACTACAGCCATCAATTTTATGTCGATGGCTCGCCAGTAGTTGCTGATATTTACGATGGCACCAAATGGCGCACTATTCTGGTTGGCACTTTGCGTGCCGGCGGCAAGGCACTGTTCGCCCTGGACGTCACCACCCCTGGCAGCGAACAACTGCTCTGGGAATTCGATGCCAGCGATATCGAAGATAAAGATGCCGTCAAGCCCGGCTACAGTTTTCCGACCCCGACCATTGCTCGTCTGCATAACGGTCGCTGGGCCGTGGTGACCGGTAACGGCTATGAGAACGGGGCCAACGATGGCAAGGCAGCACTTTACGTCATCGACGCAGTGACCGGCGAGCTAAGCAAGAGCCTGGAAATCTCTGGAACCGACGGCGTGGCCAACGGACTTTCCAGCCCGGTGCTGGCCGACTACAACGCCGACGGCGTAGCCGATTACGCTTATGCCGGCGACTTACAGGGTAACCTCTGGCGCTTCGATCTGCTGGGGCCGAATGCTAGCCCAGATCGCGACCTGACTGAGGGTGGCATCTACGGTGACAAGAACGGTGACGCTGATAGCTTCAAGGTTTCTTACGGTGAAAAGCCGATGTTCACCGCTGCGTCCAGCAAGGATGCTGCTGCCCAGACGATTACCGCTGCACCTACTCTTATCCGCCACCCCAGCCGTATGGGTTATCTGGTAATTTTCGGCACCGGTAAGTTCTTCGAGGCAGAGGACAAAGATGGCGTCAAAACCCATGCCCAAAGCATCTACGGAATATGGGACACCAAAACCCGCGGGGAGCCGACCAGTGCCTTTACCATTCAGCGCACCCACGACGAAGGGGAAGGAAATGGCCATCTAGTGAAGCAGAAGATTATAGAGGAGCTGACTGGCACCTATACCCAGGGCGGGAGCAACCCGGCGCGTACTGTCTCGAATAACCCAGTCAACTGGGTCGATAGCGATGGAAACATCCAAAAGTATGGCTGGTATCTGGATCTGGCAGTAAACGAAAGTGGGTTCGAAGGCGAGATGCTGATCGAGAAGATGTCCACCCTCGGACAGACCGTTTTCTTCCAGACTCTGGTCCCCAACGATGACCCATGCGCCGATGGCGCCAGCAACTGGACCTACGCACTCAATCCCTTTACCGGCGGCAAGACTCTATTCCATGCTTTCGACCTCAGGCACGTCGACGACAAGAATGTTGTGCATGTCGTAAGCGGTATCAAACAGGACGGTGAAGGCGGCATTACCATTTCACAGAACCCCGACAGCGGTTTCGAAGCCTGCACCGGCCTGGTATGCCAGACGATCTACCCCGACCCATCCAGTATTGGCCGCCAATCCTGGCGAGTAATAGGTAATTGAGCATGGAGCAGCACAACAAAGGCTTCACCCTGATCGAGCTGATGATCGTGGTAGGCATCCTGGGGATTCTCGCTGCGATCGCCTACCCCAACTACATGGAGTACATTCAGCGCAGCAACCGAAGCGAGGGGCAGGCGTTGCTTCAGGATGCAGCAGCGAGCCAAGAGCGATTCTTTGCGCAGAACAACAGCTATGTAACCACTGCGGCAAATATTGCAAAATTGGGAATGCGGGGAACCAGCGGCACCACTGTCACGTCGGACACCGGAAAATACACATTGACTGTGGGAGCTAGCGCAAACGATGGCGGCTACACGCTCACCGCGACGCAGCATTTTGGTGACTCCACCTGCGGCAACCTCACCCTGAATGCCATCGGCATCAAGGGCCGCAGCGCCAGCGGTTCGGATGCCAAGTCCGTAGAGCAGTGCTGGAAATAAGACAACATAAGCAGAAACCGGCCAAGTGGCCGGTTTCTGCTGGTTCGCTCACAGCTGCCTGACCCGCAACTCCTTCGGCATCGAAAACGTCACGTTCTCCGGCCTGCCTTCCAGTTCGTCCATCCCTGTTGCTCCCCACTCGCGCAACTGATCGATCACTCCACGCACCAGCACTTCAGGGGCCGAGGCGCCGGCGGTGATGCCGATGCGGGCGTTTTCGGCGAACCATTCGCGCTTGAGGTCTTCGGCGCCGTCGATCAGGTAGGCGGGGGTGTCCATGCGCTCGGCCAGTTCACGCAGGCGGTTGGAGTTGGAGCTGTTGGGGCTGCCGACCACCAGCACCACGTCGCACTCGCCGGCCAGTTGCTTGACCGCGTCCTGGCGGTTCTGGGTGGCGTAGCAGATGTCGTCCTTGCGTGGGCCGCCGATGCTGGGAAAGCGCGTGCGCAGGGCGTCGATCACGCGGCTGGTGTCGTCCATGGACAACGTGGTCTGGGTGACGAAAGCCAGAACCTCGGGGTTGCGCACCTGCAGCTGGGCGACGTCGTCCTCATCCTCGACGAGGTAGATCGAGCCGCCGTTGACGGTGTCGTACTGGCCCATGGTGCCTTCGACTTCCGGATGGCCATGGTGGCCGATGAGGATGCATTCGCGCCCTTCTCGACTGTACTTGGTGACTTCCAGGTGCACCTTGGTGACCAGCGGGCAGGTCGCGTCGAATACCTTCAGGCCACGTTTATCCGCCTCCATTCGCACGGCCTGGGAGACGCCATGGGCGCTGAAGATGACGATGTAGCCATCGGGCACCTGATCCAGTTCGTCGACGAAAATCGCACCACGCTCGCGCAGGTCTTCCACGACGAACTTGTTGTGCACCACTTCGTGACGCACGTAGATCGGCGGGCCGAAGACTTCCAGGGCGCGGTTGACGATCTCGATGGCGCGATCGACACCGGCGCAAAAACCACGGGGATTGGCGAGTTTGATTTGCATGGAGGTGTCTCGGTAGGGAACCTGTGAGGCGAGTGTACTGCGAAGCATCTGTGGGAGCGGACTTGTCCGCGATCGGTGCATGCCGCGCCGAAAGCTCGCGGACAAGTCCGCTCCCACAAGGGTCAGGCGTTCTTGATGTCGATGATCTCGACTTCGAATGTCAGCACCTTGCCCGCCAGCGGATGGTTGAAGTCCACGGTGACCTGACGGTCGTCGAAGGCCTTGACCACGCCGGGCAACTCGGCGTTTGCGGCATCGTTGAAAATCACCAGCAGGCCTTCGGCAAGCTCCATACCCTCGAACTGGCTGCGCGGCATGACCTGCACGTTCTGCGGGTTGTGCTGGCCGAAGCCCTGCTCGGGCGCAACCTGCAGGGTGCGTTTGTCGCCGGCCTTGAGACCGTACAGCTGCTGCTCGAAACCCGGCAGCAGGTTGCCGTCACCAACCTTGAAGGTGGCCGGCTTCTTGTCGAAGGTACTGTCGACCACATCGCCGTTTTCCAGGCCAAGCGCGAAATGCAGGGTGACTTCCTTGTCCGGCCCAATGCGCTGTTCAGTCATGCGGATTCTCCGGTTTTGTCGCTTTTGAACATGTCCAGCGCCAGCATCACGGCGCCGACGGTAATGGCGCTGTCGGCGATGTTGAACGCCGGAAAATACCAGCGGTTCTGCCAATGCACCAGAATGAAATCGACCACATGGCCCAGCACCACACGGTCGTACAGATTGCCGATAGCACCACCCAACACCAGCGCCAGCGCCACGGCCAGCCAGGTTTCGCTCGCCTTCAGGCGTTTCATCCAGACCACCAGCACGACGCTGACGCCCATGGCGATCAGTGCGAACAGCCAGCGCTGCCAGCCGTCATGATCGGCGAGAAAGCTGAAGGCCGCACCGGTGTTGTAGGCCAGGGTCCAGGCGAAGTAGTCGGGAATGACATCGACCTTCTGGTACAGGCTGAAATTCGCCTCGAACCAATGTTTGGTGGCCTGATCGAGGACGATCACCAGCACGCTGAGCCAGAGCCAGGCGAGCTTGCCGAAGCGTGCGCTCAGCGAATGGCCCTGCGCGCTGTCACGCATGGTGACGCACCTCGCCCGCGCCTTCGATGTTCTCCACGCAACGACCGCAGATTTCCGGATGCGCGGCATGGCTGCCGACGTCCGGCAGGTGATGCCAGCAGCGTCCGCACTTGGCGTACCCGGTCTTCTTCACCAGCAGCTTGAGGCCGGCCAGCTCGCTTTCCACCGCCTCGGCGGGCGCCTGCGCCAGTGGCGCGACCTCGACGGCGGAGGTGATCAGCACGAAACGCAGTTCATTGCCCAGTTTGGCCAGTGCGGTCGCCAGCGCCTCCTCGGCGTACAGCGTGACTTCGGCCTGCAGGTTGCCGCCGAGGGTCTTGGCCGCGCGCTGGGCTTCCAGTTCCTTGTTCACCGCGGCCTTGACCGCCATGATCTGCTCCCAGAACGCGCGATCCAGCGCGGCATCCTGCGGCAACTCGGTCAGCCCCTCGTACCAGGTGTTGAGCATCACCGACTCGTTGCGCTCGCCCGGCAGGTACTGCCAGATTTCCTCGGCGGTGAAGGCCAGGATCGGCGCGATCCAGCGCACCAGCGCCTCGGCGATGTGGTACAGCGCGGTCTGGCAGGAGCGACGCGGCAGGCTGTCGGCACCGGTGGTGTACTGGCGGTCCTTGATGATGTCGAGGTAGAAGCCGCCCAGCTCCTGCACGCAGAAGTTGTGCACCTTCTGGTAGACGTTCCAGAACTTGTAGGTGCCGTAGGCGTCCTCGATTTCGCGTTGCAACAGCAGGGCGCGGTCGATGGCCCAGCGATCCAGGGCGATCAGCTGGTCGTTGGGCAGCAGGTGCTGCGCTGGATCGAAGCCATCGAGGTTAGAAAGCAGGAAGCGCGCGGTATTGCGGATACGCCGGTAGGCGTCGGCGCTGCGCTGCAGGATCTGCTTGGAGACCGCCATCTCGCCGGAATAGTCGGTCGCCGAGACCCACAGACGCAGGATGTCGGCGCCCATGCTGTCGGTGATTTCCTGCGGCGCGATGACGTTGCCGAGGGACTTGGACATCTTGCGGCCGTTCTCGTCCACGGTGAAACCGTGGGTCAGCAGGCCCTTATAGGGCGCGTGGCCGTCGATGGCCGCACCGGTCAGCAGCGAGGAGTGGAACCAGCCGCGATGCTGGTCGGAGCCTTCCAGGTAGAGGTCGGCGCGCGGGCCTTGGCCATGGCCCATGGGATGCGAGCCGCGCATCACGTGCCAGTGGGTGGTACCGGAGTCGAACCAGACGTCCAGGGTATCGTTGATCTTCTCGTACTGCGCGGCCTCGGCGCCCAGCAGCTCGGCGGCATCCAGCTTGAACCAGGCTTCGATGCCCTGCTGCTCGACGCGCTGGGCGACCTCTTCCATCAGTTCGACAGTGCGTGGATGCAGCTCGCCGCTTTCCTTGTGCAGGAAGAACGGGATCGGCACGCCCCAGTTGCGCTGACGCGAGATGCACCAGTCCGGGCGACCGGCGATCATGCCGTGCAGGCGCGCCTGGCCCCAGGCCGGGACGAACTGGGTCTGCTCGATGGCGTCCAGCGCGCGACGGCGCAGCGAGCTGCCGTCGTGGGCGACCTTGTCCATGCCGACGAACCACTGCGCGGTGGCGCGGTAGATCAGCGGTGTCTTGTGCCGCCAGCAGTGCATGTAGCTGTGCTGGATGGCTTCGTGCTTGAGCAGCGCGCCGACTTCACGCAGTTTCTCGACGATGGCCGGGTTGGCCTTCCAGATGAACTGGCCGCCGAAGAACGGCAGGTCCGGCACGTAGACGCCGTGACTCTGCACCGGGCTGAGAATGTCGTCGTTCTCCATGCCGTAGTGCTTGCAGGTACGGAAGTCGTCCTCGCCATAGGCCGGCGAGGAGTGGACGATGCCGGTGCCGGCGCCGGTTTCCACGTACTCGGCCAGGTACACCGGCGAGAAGCGCTCGTAGAAGGGATGGCGGAAGCGGATCAGCTCCAGTGCCTTGCCTTCGCAACGGGCGATGATCTGGCCCTCAAGGCCGTAGCGTTGCAGGCTGGACTCGACCAGCTCCTCGGCCAGCACCAGCAGCCGATCGCCGGTGTCGACCAGCGCGTAGATGAAATCGGGATGGACGTTGAGCGCCTGGTTGGCCGGGATGGTCCAGGGCGTGGTGGTCCAGATGACGATGCTGGTCGGCTTGGACAGGTTGGCGACACCGAAGGCGGTCGCGAGCTTGTCGGCATCCTCGACCGCGAAGGCCACGTCGATGGCATCGGATTTCTTGTCCTGGTATTCGACTTCCGCTTCGGCCAGGGCCGAACCGCAATCGAAGCACCAGTTCACCGGCTTCAGGCCCTTGAAGACGAAGCCGCCTTCGACCAGCTTAGCCAGAGCGCGGATCTCGCCGGCTTCGTTGGCGAAGTCCATGGTCTTGTAGGGGTTGTCCCAGTCGCCGAGCACGCCGAGACGGATGAAGTCGGCCTTCTGCCCTTCGATCTGCTCGGCGGCGTAAGCGCGGCAGCGTTCGCGGGTCAGGTCCGCCGGCTGGTTCTTGCCGAAGGTGGTCTCGACCTTGTGCTCGATGGGCAGGCCGTGACAGTCCCAGCCCGGTACATAGGGCGCATCGAAACCGGAAAGCGTGCGTGAACGGACGATCATGTCCTTGATCACCTTGTTCACCGCATGGCCGATGTGGATGTTGCCGTTGGCGTAGGGCGGGCCATCGTGCAGGATGAATTTCGGACGACCCTCGCCGATCTGCCGCAGCTTCCGGTACAGGTCGATGCTGTTCCAGCGCTGCAGAATCTCCGGCTCGCGCTGTGGCAGACCGGCCTTCATCGGAAATGCCGTGGACGGCAGATTGAGGGTCGCTTTGTAATCGGTCATTTCAGTCCTGGCTCGTGGTGAAAGGGGTGGCCCGCCAGTATTCGCGGGTGGCGGCGATATCGGCATCGATCGCTGCCTTGAGTGCCTCCAGCGAGGCGAAACGCTGCTCGTCGCGCAGCTTCTGGTGAAAGGTCACGCACAGCAGACGCCCGTAGAGGTCGCCCTGGTAGTCCGGCAGGTGCACTTCCAGATGGGGCTTGCCATCGCTTTCCACCGTGGGTCGCATGCCGATGTTGGCGACACCCAGGCGAACCTGGCCGTCGACCTCGGTGCTGACGGTGAACACCCCGCTGAGCGGCGTATTGCGGCGCTTGAGCTGGATATTGGCCGTCGGCGCGCCCAGCTGGCGACCGAGTTTCTGCCCGTGCATGACGCGCCCGGTGAGGCTGAACGGCCTGCCGAGCAGCCGTTGCGCCAGCTGCAGATCGCCATCGGCCAGGGTCTGGCGCAGGCGGCTGCTGCTGACCCGCTCGCCATCCACCTCGATGGTCCTGGCGGCTTCTACGGTGAAGCCCTCGATGGCACCGGCCTTGAGCAGGAAGTCGAAATCTCCGGCGCGGTCGCAACCGAAACGGAAGTCGTCACCGACCTCCAGATGTCGCACGCCCAGCCCTTCGACCAGGGTGGCATGCACGAACTCGGCGGCGCTGAGTTCACGCAGACGTCGATTGAACGCCAGGCACAGCACCAGATCCACGCCCTGCTCGTTCAGCAATTGCAGCTTTTCGCGCAACCGGGTCAGGCGCGCGGGTGCCTTGTCCGGGGCAAAGAATTCGCGCGGCTGAGGCTCGAAAATCACCACGCAGCTGGGCAGCCCCAATTCGGCTGCACGCTCGCGCAAGCGCTTCAGGATGGCCTGATGCCCCCGATGCACTCCGTCGAAATTGCCGATGGTAGCCACGCATCCCCGATGCCGGGGCCGCAGGTTGTGAAGACCTCGAACCAGCTGCATACCGCACTTCTTGCTTGAAAAGTGGCCGATTATACGCATGCACCGGCCATCCCGGACAGGTTTGCCGCATGCGATCCACAACCATCAATGGCGCAAATGCCGTGGCCGCAGGCCCAGCAGCGCCAGCCCCGCCACGAACGCTGCTATTCCTGCCATGACCAGCAGCCCCAATTGCAGCGCTCGCTGCTGCCAATCCCAACCGAACCATTCGACAGACGGCACGTTCAGCCACCAGACCACCGCCACCATCGACGCACAACCGCCGAACAGGCGCAGCAGGAACAACCCCCAACCCGGCGCGAACTGGAACACGCCGATCTTGTATAAGCCCCAGAACAGCAGTCCGGCATTGAGCATGGACGACAGCGAAGTCGCCAGCGCCAGCCCGACATGCTTGAGCGGCCAGATCAGGATCAGGTTCATCACCATATTGGCCACCATACAGATGACTGCCACCCGCACCGGCGTCTTCAGATCCTGGCGGGCGAAGAAGCCGGGCGCCAGCACCTTGATCAGCATGAATGCCAGCACGCCCAGTGAGTAAGCCTCCAGCGCGCGGGCCGACTGCACCACCGCTTCCTGGCTCATGGCGCCGTAGAAGAACAGGCTTGCGATCAGCGGCTCGGCCAGAATGCCCAGCGCCAGCGCCGCCGGGACCCCGGCCAGCAGCACCATGCGCAGCGCCCAGTTGAGCGTATTGGAAAAGGCCTTGGGATCATCGCCGGCATGCTGGCGCGACAGGCTGGGCAGAATCACCGTGCCGATGGCGATGCCGAAGGCGCCCAGCGGCAACTCCGAAAGCCGGTCGGCGTAGTACAGCCAGGACACACTGCCGGTCTGCAGAAAGGACGCCAGCACGGTATCGAGCAGCAGGTTGATCTGGCTGACCGACACCCCGAACAGCGCCGGCACCATCAGCAGCATGATGCGCCGCATGCCTTCGTCACCGAACCTGACCCTCGGACGCGGCAGCAGCCCCAGCCTGGCGACGAAAGGCAGCTGGAACGCCAGTTGGGCGAAGCCCGCGATAAAGACCCCCCAGGCCAGCGCCATGATCGGCTGGTCGAAATAAGGCGTCAGGAACACCGCCGACATGATCATGCACACATTGAGCAGAACCGGGGTAAAACCCGGCACCGCGAAGCGCCCATAAGTATTGAGCACGCCCGAGGTGAACGCCGTCAGCGAAATCAGCAACAGATAGGGAAAGGTGATGCGCAGCAGTTCACCGGCCAGCTGCAGCTTGGCCGGCTCACCGTGAAAGCCGGGCGCGAACAGCATCACCAGATAGGGCGAGCCGAGCACGCCCAGCGCGGTGATACCGGTAAGAATCAGACCGAGCATGCCCGCCGTCCGGTCGACCAGCAGTTTGACTTCCAGCTGGGTTCTTTTGGTGCGGTACTCCGACAGCACCGGTACGAATGCCTGGGCGAAGGCGCCTTCGGCAAACAGGCGACGCAGGAAGTTGGGGATCTTGAAGGCGATAAAGAACGCATCCGCCGCCGCCCCGGAACCGAAGTAGCTGGCCACCACCATATCGCGTACCATGCCCAGCACGCGGGACAGCAGCGTCATGACACTGACTACCGCACTTGAACGCAGCAATCCGCCTTTTCCGGTTTTTTCGGACATCTGTCTTTCCTGGAATTGCAGCATTGTTCCGGCCAGTCACTTCGCCATCGAACCGATGGTCAGTTACGACCCTGGGCAAGGCCGCGAGTTTAGCGGCAGCCCATCTGCCCGACCAGCATTCAGACGACACCAACAGGCTTGACAAGCATCTGCCACATCGGCATGATTCGCGGCCTTATTTGCTTTGTAATCCCACGTTTTCGAGGAGTTCGACGGTGGCCAACAGCCCTTCCGCCAAAAAACGCGCAATTCAGGCTGAGAAGCGTCGCAGCCACAACGCCAGCCTGCGCTCCATGGTCCGCACCTACATCAAGAATGTGGTCAAGGCCCTGGATGCAAAAGACCTGGAAAAAGCTCGTACTGCTTACACTGCAGCCGTGCCCGTGATCGACCGCATGGCCGACAAAGGCATCATCCACAAGAACAAGGCCGCTCGTCACAAGAGCCGCCTGAACGGCCACATCAAGGCCCTCGGCGAAGCTGCTGCAGCCTAAGCTGAACGTTCTTGAAAAAAACCGGCCTAGTGCCGGTTTTTTTGTGCCTCGCTCTTATGCCGCTAACCGGCACAGCGGCCCCGCTATGGCGTGACCGGCCACGGCAGAACCGGAATTGCCGTTACCGCATTCTGCGGACTGCCCTCGATGATGCGGTCGCTGTAGACGAGGTAAACCAGCGTATTGCGCGCCTCATCGAAGAAACGCACGACCTGCATGGTCTTGAAGACCAGCGAGGTGCGCTCCTTGAACACCACCTCCCCATCCTTCAGCCCTTCACCGATCCGAATAGGCCCAACCTGCCGACATGCAATGGACGCCTCGGCCCTGTCTTCGGCCAACCCCAGCCCACCCTTGATGCCGCCCGTCCTGGCACGCGAGAGGTAACAGGTCACCCCGTCCACCTTCGGATCATCAAACGCCTCGACCACGATCTTGTGGTTCGGCCCCAACCACTTGAACACCGTATCGACCGCACCGATCTGCTCGGCAGCCGCCATGACCGGCACCAACAAGCCCAACACCAACACCGTGGTCATTACGCGCATAGCAGACACCTCAGACCAGAATCATATTGTCGCGATGGATCAGCTCCGGCTCATCGACATAGCCAAGCAGCTTCTCGATTTCATCCGATGGGCGCCCCAGAATTCGCCGTGTCTCGGCAACACTGTAGTTGGCCAGCCCACGCGCAATTTCCTCGCCGTCCGGCCCCACGCAGACCACCATCTCGCCACGGCGAAAGCCGCCTTGAGCTGCCCTGACACCGACCGGCAACAGACTGCAATTGCCCCGCTTCAGCGCCTGCACCGCACCAGCATCCAGAGTAACGGTACCGCGCGTCTGCAAGTGACCGGCCAGCCACTGCTTGCGCGCCGCATGACGACTGCACTCAGGAGTCAACAGCGTGCCCAGTTGCTCGCCAGCCTTTAGCCGCGCCAGCACCTGCTCGATACGCCCACCAACGATCACGGTATGAGCACCGGAGCGCGCCGCCAGTCGCGCCGCACGCAGCTTGGTCTGCATGCCACCGCGCCCCAGCGCGCCGCCGGTTCCGCCCGCCACGGCATCCAGCGCCGGATCGTCGGCACGGGCCTCACTGATGAGACTGGCTTCGGGATTGTTGCGCGGATCGGCATCGAACATGCCGTCGCGGTCGGTGAGGATCACCAGCAGATCGGCCTCGACCAGGTTGGCCACCAGCGCCGCCAGGGTGTCGTTGTCACCAAAGCGAATCTCGTCGGTGACGACGGTGTCGTTCTCGTTGATCACCGGCACGACATCCAGATCGAGCAGGGTGCGCAGAGTGCTGCGCGCATTGAGGTAGCGCTTGCGATCGGACAGGTCGTCATGGGTGACGAGAATCTGCGCGGTCTGCTGGTCGCAACGAGCGAAACTGGCCTCCCAGGCCCGAATCAAGCCCATCTGCCCCACAGCCGCCGCCGCCTGCAACTCATGCACGGCCCTGGGCCGCGCACCCCAGCCAAGACGACTCATGCCGGCGGCAACGGCGCCGGAGGAAACCAGCACCAGTTCGACGCCCGCCTCGCGCAGCGCAACCATCTGCTCGACCCAGACCGCCATCGCCGCCTGATCGAGACCACGCCCATCTGCCGTCAACAACGCGCTGCCGATCTTCACCACCCAGCGCCGGGCACCGCTCACCTTGTCGCGCATCGATCCCGCCTATTCCACTAACCAGCCAAATCATTGCGGTGAGCAGCGACAACCCAGCCCACCGCCCGCAAGCCCCGCCGTTGCGCGAGGCCGAAACACTCAGCGCACGTAGAAGATTTCCGCGCCGCCCTCGTCATCGTCGTCATCATCGAAGTCGTCGTCATCGGCCTCAGCAGCCGCCTTGACCCCGGCACGACGCAACGCACGCTGGTCATCGAGTTCCTGCAGCCGTGCGCGCGCCTCATCCTCGATCTGCTGATCGAGCTCGGCCAATGCTTCGGCATAGGCCGGCTCTTCGGCGATACGCAGCGCCCGCTCATCGAGATAGCGCATGATCGCCTGGCTCAGCTCTTCGGTGCCCTCGCGCTCCAGCGCCGAAATCACGAACACCGGCCCTTCCCAGTCGAGCCGCTCGATCACCTGCCGCACACGCTCTTCGCGATCCTCTTCAAGCAGCTGGTCAGCCTTGTTCAGCACTAGCCAGCGGTCGCGCTGAGCCAGTGCCGGGCTGAATTTTTCCAGCTCATCGAGGATGATCTCGGCGGCATCCGCCGGGTCGCTCTCGTCCAGCGGCGCCATGTCCACCAGATGCAGCAGCAGCCGGGTACGCGCCAGGTGCTTGAGGAAGCGAATCCCCAGACCCGCGCCTTCCGAAGCCCCTTCGATCAGCCCCGGAATGTCGGCGACGACAAAGCTCTTGTAGCGCCCGACACTGACGACGCCAAGATTGGGGATCAGCGTGGTGAACGGGTAATCGGCCACCTTCGGCTTGGCCGCCGACACAGAACGAATAAAGGTGCTCTTGCCGGCATTGGGCATGCCCAGCAGGCCGACGTCCGCCAGTACTTTCAACTCCAGCTTCAGATCGCGCGCATCGCCCGGCTTGCCCGGCGTGGTCTGCCGCGGCGCCCGGTTGGTGCTGGACTTGAATCGCGTATTGCCCAGTCCGTGCCAGCCACCCTGAGCGACCAGCAACCGCTGCCCCGCCCTGGTCAGATCGCCGATCACATCCTGAGTGGCGGCATCGATCACCGTGGTCCCCACCGGCACCGGCAGGATCAGATCCTCGCCCTTGGCGCCGGTACATTCGGTACTGCCGCCCTTCTCGCCATTGGGCGCATTGAAGCGACGGGTGTAACGGTAATCGACCAGGGTATTGAGGTTCTCGTCAGCCATCAGATAAATGGAGCCGCCGTCACCGCCGTCGCCACCGTTGGGACCGCCTTTTTCGATGAATTTTTCGCGACGAAAACTCATCATGCCGTTACCGCCGTCACCGGCCTTTACAAAAATCGATACTTCATCGACGAATTTCATGGGAACGCCTCCCGCCGCAAGGACGGGCTAGAAAACTGGAATAAGGGTCTTGCAAAAAACCCAGCGAAAACTGAATGAGCACCGAGCAGCTTCTTTGCAAGAGCCTCACAGGATACAGAAACAAAAAAGCCCCGTCGCATGACAGGGCTTTTCCAGCAACGCCGCGATCAGGCCGCGACGACGCTCACGTAGCGACGGCCAAGAGCGCCCTTCACTTCGAACTTGATCACGCCTTCCACTTTCGCGAACAGGGTGTGATCCTTGCCCATGCCAACGCCGTAACCGGCGTGGAACTGGGTACCGCGCTGACGCACGATGATGTTGCCAGGAACGATTTTCTGGCCGCCGTACATCTTCACGCCAAGGCGTTTGGCTTCTGAGTCGCGACCGTTGCGGGTAGAACCGCCAGCTTTTTTGTGTGCCATGAGTTCAATACTCCTATAAGGGGATTCAGGCCCGATTAGCCCTGAATACCGGTGATTTTGACCTCAGTGAACCACTGACGGTGGCCCTGACGCTTCATGTGGTGCTTACGACGGCGGAACTTGATGATGGTGACCTTGTCGTGACGGCCCTGGGCAATCACTTCAGCGGTAACTTTGGCACCATCGACCACCGGAGCGCCGATCTTGACATCATCGCCATTGCCGACCAGCAGAACGCGGTCGAAAGTGACAGCTTCGCCAGTAGCAACTTCGAGTTTTTCAATCTTGAGGTATTCGCCTTCGGCAACCTTGTACTGCTTGCCGCCGGTTACGATAACTGCGTACATCTATGTATCTCCGTTGATCCTGCTCACCCAGCGCTTTGAAATAATGGTTGGTGGCTGGCATGGCTGCATGGGGCCGGAAGTGACGCCCGTGCAATTGCGTAAGGCAGGGAAATGCCCAGGGGGAAGTTCAGGGTCCGCGATTGTACGCATGCGCCCGCACCTGCGCAATAGCCGCAGGTCCTTGCCTTGACAGCCCATGACCCGCCCCCTAGCATGCCGCGCAACCTCCGAGGAGTACCGGCGTCCGATGCAACCCCAGGCCTTTTACCAAGTCGTGGCTGATGATTTTGCCGCCGTCGACGGCATTATCCGCAACCAGCTGACGTCCCGCGTACCGCTGGTGGAAAAAATCGGGGACTACATCACCTCCGCCGGCGGCAAGCGCCTGCGCCCGCTGCTGGTGCTGCTCAGCGGCAACGCGCTCGGCCTCAAGGGCGATCAGTTGCGCCTGCTGGCCGCCATCATCGAATTCCTGCACACCTCGACACTGTTGCATGACGATGTGGTCGACATGTCCGGCATGCGCCGTGGCCGCTCCACCGCCAATGCCCTGTGGGGCAACGCGCCGAGCGTACTGGTGGGCGACTTCCTTTATGCGCGCTCCTTCGAAATGATGGTGACACTGGGTTCGATGCCGGTCATGCGCATCATTTCCCAGGCCACGCGCGTCATCGCCGAAGGCGAAGTGCTGCAACTGTCGAAGGTTCGTGACGCCAGCACCACCGAAGAAATCTACATGGAGGTCATTCGCGGCAAGACCGCCATGCTGTTCGAGGCCTCCACCCATAGCGCCGCCACCCTGGCAGGTGCCAGCGACGAGCAATGCGAAGCCTTGCGTCAGTTTGGCGACCATCTGGGTATCGCCTTCCAACTGGTCGATGACCTGCTCGACTATCAGGGCGATGCCGAAACCCTCGGCAAGAACGTCGGCGACGACCTGGCCGAAGGCAAGCCCACCCTGCCGCTGATCTACACCATGCGCGAAGGCACCGCGGAACAGGCCGCACTGGTGCGCAAGGCGATCCAGAAAGGCGGCATCGAGGACCTGGAAAGCATCCGCAGCGCCGTCCAGGCTTCGGGCGCACTGGACTACACCGCACGCCTGGCCCGCGATTATGCCGACCGCGCCATCGCCTGCCTCGAACTGATTCCTGCCAGCCCCTACCGCGACGCCCTGGTGGAACTCAGCCGCTTCGCAGTCGCCCGCACGCACTGATCCCACTCGAAAAACCGATCCGCTCGTCGGGTCGGTGAAGCGTGACCCGACCTACAAGGCTAATCCGGGTATCCGAAGGCGTAACCCGACGATCAGCAAGCGTAAGCCAAGCAAGCTGCCGCCTCTCGCACCACTTGGACTTCCCCGTCGGATCGGTGAAATGTCACCCGTCCAATCTCCCAGCACCTCAAGCATTTACCTCACCGTCGAGCGGGCAGGTGTTTTTGTACTTGCATATTTGCAAATAGTAATTATTCTCATTAACAGAACCAACTGGAGGTGAGTATGACTTATCTGATCGATGCCTGGCTGGACCGACCACAACCCTACCTGCGGATACTCGACCGCAACACCGGTGCGGTGTGCATTTCACTGGAGGGGGAGGCCTTGGACGAACTTCGTGACCAGGGCGATCTGGACTTGCATGAGCTGGGCACCAGTGAACCCTGCGTGCTCAAGGAACAGGTACGCAACCTGTTCCTGTTCTCCTATGCCAGGGCGTTACGCCCCTGAGGCCTAACCTGTTCGGCCTTCGCACCGGCTGGCCGAATGAGTTCGGCCCTACGGGGCTTACAGAACCGCGAGCAGCTCGACGTCGAATACCAGCACGCTATGCGGCGGAATGCTGCCCACGCCTTGCGCGCCGTAGGCCAGTTCGCTCGGCACATAGAGGCGCCACTTGCTGCCGACGCCCATCAGTTGCAGCGCCTCGGTCCAGCCGGCGATCACGCCACCGACAGGAAACTCGGCAGGCTGGCCGCGCTGATAGGAGCTGTCGAACACGGTGCCGTCGATCAGGGTGCCGTGGTAGTGGGTGCGGACCTGGTCTTCAGGGCTCGGCTTGGCGCCGTCGCCGGCGGTCAGCACTTCGTACTGCAGACCCGAAGCGAGTGTGGTGACGCCTTCGCGCTTGGCATTCTCGGCCAGGAAAGCCCGGCCCTCGCCCGCAGCGGCTTCAGCCTTCTGCTGGGCCTCGGCCTGCATGCGCTCGCGGATCACGGCGAAGCTGGCGTTCAGATCTTCCGGGCTGACCTGGCTGGCCGCGCCGGCAAAGGCATCACGGATACCCGCAATTACCGCATCGAGGCTTACACCGGGCGGTGGGTTGTCGCGCAGCTGATCGCCCAGCTGACGGCCAATGCCGTAGCTTACGCGCGTTTCGTCGGTGGACAGATTAATCTCGGTCATGCCTGGGCTCCGCTGGGAAAAAGGTCGCAAAGCCTAGCACAGCTGAGCCGGCAAACCTGCTCGCCACGCCCGAGCGTCCGCCAACGAAGCGGATATTCAGCCATGGCTCAGCTGTGGATAAGAAAATCGAGGTTCCGTCAGACGCTGCGGCGCCCCGCCTATGACCGTGTTTCCCAGCCGCTGAGAAAGCGTGCCTGATTGGCGTTGACCTTGCGTAGTTCGGCGCGCATATGCAACTGCCAGATCGCCGGTGAGTCCGCCTCGCAGTAACCCTGCTGTTGAAGATTGCTGGCGATGGCGTCGAGCACCGACTCGGCAGCCCGCAGCCCGTGAAACGGGCCTTGCACCCTGATTGCAGTGGGTTGCGAGCCGTCAAGTCCGGCGGCGCAGAGCAGGGTCCACAGACCATTGGCACCTGCCACAGGCCAGATGGCACATTCGATTCGAGTGACCAGACCCAGGCACTGACGGCTCAGACACAGGTTGTTCGGCATGACGGTAACCCTCGCGCTCGGTTGCGCACCGTCATCCTGAACGAAGCAGGCGGGCCAACCGGGTTATCCCCGTACTGTGGATAACCTTGTGGATAGAGAGCGAAGACGCTCTATTTCTCCAGACCCGCCGCGCGCGCTAACGTTCCGTTCAACAACCACTCACTCGTTCAGCCTTTGGCAGGAATGGTGCCCGCCGCCAGTGCCTCGCCCGGTGTCGCCTCGTTCCTGTCGTCTTCTTCCAGGCCGATCTCGGCAATATCGCGCAGGCGCTCGACCACTCGGGCGTTGACGCTGCCCTTGGGGAAGCCGCCCTTTTCATCCGAGGCGCCCACCTCTTCGCCGACCAGCAGGGAAAGCGCCTCATCGACATGACGCACGGCATAGATATGGAAGCGCTCCTGGCGCACGGCCTCCAGTACGCGCTCTTCGAGCATGAGGGTGGTGACGTTGGCGAAGGGAATGATCGCGCCCTGCTCACCCGTCAGCCCGCGCGCCTCGCAGAGCCGGAAGAAACCTTCGATCTTCTCGTTCACGCCACCGACGGCCTGCACCTCACCGAACTGGTTGATCGAGCCGGTGATGGCGAAGCATTGCTTGAGCGGCGTGCGCGAGATGGCCGAGATCAGCGCACAGCATTCGCCGAGCGAGGCACTGTCGCCATCGACATAGCCGTAGGACTGCTCCAGCGCGATGCTCGCCGAGATTTCCAGCGGAAACTCCTGGGCGTAACGGCTGCCCAGATAGCCGGTGAGGATCATCACGCCCTTGGAGTGGATCGGCTGGCCCAGGTTGACCTCGCGCTCGATATCGACGATGCCCGAACCGCCCGGATAGACGGTGGCGGAAATGCGCGCCGGCATGCCGAAGGCCGAGTCACCGACCTCCAGTACGGTCAGCCCGTTGCACTTGCCGATGGCCGCGCCTTCGCTGTCGATCAGGATGACCCCGGCGAGGATGTCATCGAGAATCCGCGCCGAAACACGCCCGGTGCGGGTGGCCTTGGCTTTGAGAGCACGTTCGATGTGACCGACGTCGGTGACCTCGTCGCTGGCCAGCTGGCGAATGAAATCCGCCTCGCTGACCAGCTGGAACAGATCGCCGATACGCGCCGACAGCCGTCCCTGATGCTCGGCCAGACGCGCACTGTGAGTCGCCAGCCGGGCCACTGCCGCGGCACTCAGCGGCGCCATGCCTTCCTCCGAGGTGCGGGTTTTCAACAGCTGGGCGAACTGTTCCAGGCTGTCCTCGGCCAGCGGGATGTCCTCGTCGAAGTCCACCAGCACCCGGAACATCTCCTGAAAGTCCGGGTCCAGGTCCTGCAGGGTGTAGTACAGCTGGCGCGAACCGATGATGACGATCTTGACCTTGAGCGCAATGACTTCCGGCGTCAGGGTGACGGTGGCCAGCCGGCCCAGCTCGGCCAGTGGCGACTCCATTTTCAGCTTGTTCGACTGCAGGGCACGCTTGAGCGCCTCCCAGACGAAGGGCTCGCTGAGCAGTTTTTCCGCTTCGAGCACCAGGAAGCCGCCATTGGCGCGGTGCAGGGCGCCGGGCCGCAGTTGGCGGTAACTGGTATAGAGCGCACCCTGATCGGTGTTGTATTCGATACGGCCAAAGAGGTTGTCGTAGGTCGGATGCGGCTCGAACACCACCGGTGCGCCGCCATCCTCGGCATGACCGACCACCAGGCTCGGACTGTACTGCTCTTCGAGCAGCTGACGGTTATGAGCCTCGGGGCGGTTTTCATCCACCAGCTGTTCGACCACGGTTTTCAGCAGGTTGACCTGCACCGCCTGCAGGTAGGCTTCGATGCCGGCGTTCTCGGAATACTTTTCCGACAGCGGCTCCAGCAGCGGCTGCAACGCCTGGCTGATGGTCTCGTCGTTGAGCTGGCGCAGCTGATTGCTGGATTCGCGCTTCCATTGCGGCAAGCTGGCCAGCTCTTCGTTCAGGCTCACTTCCAGCGCGGAGATGTCCGCGTGATAGCGCTCGCGCTCGGCTTCGGGCAGCTGCGCGAACTCGGCCTCGTCCATGGACTTGCCGTCCTTCATCGGCGTGAAGGCGATGTTGGCGCTGTCGCGATAGAGGGCGATCTCCTTTTCCAGCGCCAGCTTCTCGATCACATCCAGCGCCTTGTCGTAGCGCTGGTTGAAGGCGCGGTCGATGGCGCTCTTCTTCTGCTGGAAGCTGGGATGCTCGAATACCGCCGGGAAGGTCGCCAGCAGGTTGTCGATCAACTGGGCGATATCGGCGATGAAGGCGCAGGCCCCGCCCTGTGGCAGCTCAAGCACCCGTGGCTCGCGCGGCTCGTCGAAATTGTTCACGTAGACCCAGTCCGAGGGCGTATCCAGCCGTTTGCCTTCGGCCCGCAGATAGCGTCGCACGAAGGAGAAACGTCCCGTACCGGACTCGCCCATCACATAGACGTTGTAGCCCGGACGCGGCATCGCCACACCGAACTGCAGGGCCTCGACGGCCCGTTCCTGGCCAAGCACGCCAAGGAAAGGCTCAAGCTCATCGGTGGTCTTGAAGTCGAACTGGCTGGGCTCGAAGGGGCGAGTCAGCGCATCGGGCGCCAGGCGCAGGCCGGCAGCGACAGTCTGGGGCATCGGAGATCCTTGCTGGGTGGCTCACAAGCCACGAAAAGTGCCGCCATTCTGGCGTTGCCTCCGCCGAGCCGCAAGGCTGGCCAAGAGAAGAGACGCTTATACCCTGTTACAAATCGAGACAGTTTTTCACACCTTCTTCTTCGGCTTCGTTTGATGCAAATCAAGCCAGGCTCTATTCAAATGGCGCCTCCTATAACCAGCCAACACCGATGAGGAAAAACATAATGCGATCCACAGCTCCCCTGCTGCTCGGTAGCCTCCTAATGATTGCCGGCAGCGCCCATGCCAACGAACTGCGCGAGCGTGCCAGCGCCATCTTCCAACCGATCCCGGACAAGGTCACCGAGGTCCGTGGCCATAGCGTCAACGAAGATCAGGCGATTCTCGGCCACAAACTCTGGTTCGATCCGCGCCTGTCGCGCAGCCACGTGATCAGCTGCAACACCTGCCACAACCTCAGCATCGGCGGCAGTGACAACGTCACCACTTCCATTGGCCATGGCTGGCAGAAAGGGCCGCGCAACTCGCCGACCGTACTCAACGCCGTGTTCAACGCCGCGCAGTTCTGGGATGGTCGCGCCAAGGACCTGCAGGAGCAGGCCAAGGGCCCGGTCCAGGCCAGCGTCGAAATGAACAACACGCCTGACCGGGTCGAAGCGACTCTCAAGAGCATTCCCGAGTATGTGGCCGAGTTCAAGAAAGCCTTCCCCAATGACAAGGACCCGGTCAGCTTCGACAACATGGCCTATGCCCTGGAAGCCTTCGAAGTCAGCCTGACCACGCCCAACTCGCCATTCGACCGCTTCCTCAAGGGTGACGACAAGGCGCTGGACGCCAAGCAGAAGGAAGGCCTGGCGCTGTTCATGGATGCCGGCTGCATCGCCTGCCACAATGGCGTCAACGTCGGCGGCCAGAGCTACTTCCCCTTCGGCGTGATCAAGAAGCCGGGCGCCGACGTGCTGCCTGAAGGTGACAAGGGCCGCTTCTCCGTCACCAACACCGCTGCCGACGAGTACGTGTTCCGCGCGGCGCCGCTGCGTAACGTCGCACTGACCCCGCCGTACTTCCACAGCGGTGAGGTCTGGGACCTGGAACAGGCCGTGGCGATCATGGGTGACAGCCAGCTGGGCCGTCAGCTCAACGATGGTGAAGTCAAATCCATCGTCGCCTTCCTGCACAGCCTGACTGGCGAGCAGCCGCAGGTTGCCTACCCGGTACTGCCAGCCAGCACGGCAACCACGCCGAAGCCGGAATAAGCCCCTCCGATTCCCGGCGCGCAATGCGCCGGGAATCGTTTCCTGCCACACCCCCCGCCTCAGTGAGCGAACCGCTCATCCCTCAGTCGCTGGACACTTCCCACCCGTTTACTAGTCTCAAGACAAACCAAGCATAACGGCCAGGCACCATGGCACTGAAACATGCACAGTCCGGCGAGGTCATTCGCCCACTCAGCGCGGACCCGTTGCCAGAACTTCGCTCCCAGGCGCTGGTCAGCACTCCAAGCCTCGAAGTCATGCGCCTGGTGCTCAAGGCTGGTCACATCGTTCCCAGCCATGCGGTGGCCGGCCCGATCACCATCCATTGCCTCCAGGGCGTCATCGAGGTGCAGGTAGAGGATCGCTGGCAGGCACTGCATGGCAACGAGCTGATGTACCTGGCCGGGAACGTCGAACATGCGCTGCAGGTGATCGCCGACACCGTCACCCTGGTCACGATCCAGCGCCTGCCTCGCATGACCTGACGGAGCGGCTCGCTCGGAGAAATTGGCACTCATCTCATCATTGGGAGAATGTCGTGGAAAAAACCTTCCGAATACTCAGTTTCGTGGTACTGGCGCTGATGCTCGGCGCCATTGTCTACGCTGTCGGCATCGGCATTTTCTACTGGACAGGCATCGGCGTTTGACCGGTCGAGGCGCTCCCAATGAACAAACGACAAACGCGCTCCTTCGCCATCATCTCCACGGTCGTCGCCTCGCTGGTATTTCTCGGGCTTACGCTGGACAGTCATCGGCAGTTCCCCGAACTGACCAATGCGGCCAGCATCACGCCCGAGGTCACCCGCGGCAAGGACGTCTGGCACGCGAAGAACTGCATCAACTGCCACACGATCTTCGGCGAAGGTGCCTACTACGCGCCTGACCTGACGAAAATTTCCCAGCATCGCGGCGCGCCCTACCTCACCGCCTTCCTCAAGAATCCGGAGAAGTTCTACGACGAGCAGCGCCACCGCCGCCTGATGCCCAACCAGAACCTCAGCGACGAGGAAGTCGCCGCGCTGATCGCCTTCTTCGACTGGGTCGCCAATGTCGACAACCAGGGCTGGCCACCACGCCCGATCCTGGTCACCGGCTCGTCGATTCCCGGCACCGACCTGACCCTGGCGCAGCAGGACGCCTCCGGCCCCGGCCATACGGACGAACAGCTGCCCCCCGGCGCGCGTCCGGTCAGCGGCGCGGAAGACCCCATTGCCCTGGGCGAAGCCGTGTTCCGCACGGCGTCTCCGACCTGCCAGGCCTGTCATTCGATCGCCCCTGGGGTGAACCTCGCCGGACCGACCCTGGCAGGCCTGGCGTCGCGCGCCGAGCAGGCGATGGCCTCGGCGGATTACCAGGGCAGCGCCGACAGCGTCGAAGCCTATATCCGCGAATCCATCGTCGAGCCCAGCGCCTACCTGTATCCCGGTGAGATGTATTCGGCGGGCGGCACCTCCTTCATGCCGACCACCTATGCCGACTCGCTGACGGAAGAGCAGCTCGACCAGCTGGTCGCCTACCTCGCGACATTCAAATAGAAGCGGCTCCGCCACGGGCTGCGGCCCGGCGGAGCGGCACCTTGCAGGGGATTGGCCATGCGTTATAGATCACAGTCAGTCGCTTACTGGTATTTCGCCGTCGCCATGGTGCTGTTCGGCCTGCAACTGGTGTTCGGCCTCCTCTCGGCGGCCAAGTACCTGGGGCCGGACCCGCTGCTGTACATCCTGCCGTTCGACGTCACCAAGGTGATCCACACCAACCTGCTGATCGTCTGGGTGCTCACCGGCTTCATGGGCGCCACCTACTGGATGGTGCCCGACGAATCGCGTACCGAGCTGCACAGCACCAAGCTCGCCTACATCCAGCTGATTCTCTGGACCGGCATGGGCGTCACCGCGATCATCGGTTACCTGTTTCGCTACGGCACCGGCAACAAGCTGCTGGAACAGCCGCTGCCGCACAAGATCGTGATCGTCATCTGCATGCTGATCTTTCTCTACAACATCGGCATGACGATCAGGAAGTCCGGGCGATGATCAGCTATGCCCTGCCCTCGCTCACCCACAAGCGTCCCGACCAAGGCACCACCATCGGCTACTGGGCATTCTGGCTGCAGCTGGCGGGCATGTTCGGCATGACCCTGTCCTTCGCCACCGCCGGGATCGGCCAGGTGTATCTGGAGCGGATCATGGGCATGGGCTATCTGGACGTGCAGCTCAAGATCCAGATCCACTTCGTCATGCTGATCTCCACCGCCAGTATCTTCGCCACCGGCGTGGGGCTGTATATCTTCGACTTCTTCCGCTACCGACCGCGTTTCGAGCCGGTGACCGACGAGCGGGCGCTGCACAGCGGCACTGCAGCCGACCGGGCGCTCTGAGGTGGGCATGGATCAGGCCGTGCGCAGTCTGGCTGCCCATCCGGCGACGGAGGAGCCCTGGTATCAACCATCCGGCAATGAAGTGACGCTGTTCGAGCAGTGCCACGCCCGCGGTCTGGCGGTGATGCTCAAGGGACCGACCGGCTGCGGCAAGACCCGTTTCGTCGAACACATGGCCTGGCGACTGGGCCGCCCGCTGATCACCATTCCCTGCCACGACGACCTGGCGGCCAGCGACCTGATCGGTCGCTACCTGATCCGCCATGACGGCACCGTCTGGCAGGACGGCCCGCTGACCCGCGCCGTGCGCGAAGGCGCCATCTGCTACCTGGACGAAGTCGTCGAGGCGCGTCAGGACACCGTGGTGGTGCTACACGCACTGACCGACTACCGGCGCATGCTGCCCATCGACAAGACCGGCGAGAACATCGAGGCGGCGCCCGGCTTCCAACTGGTGGTGTCCTACAACCCCGGCTACCAGCGCATGCTCAAGGACCTCAAGCCCAGCACCCGCCAGCGCTTCGTCGCCATGGATCTGGACTTTCCCGCGCCCGAACAGGAGGCGCTGATCGTGCAGCGTGAAAGCGCTGTCGAGTCTGCTGTCGCCAGGGGGCTGGTGAGCCTCGCCGGACGCATCCGCCAGTTGCGAGACCGGGGCCTGGCGGAAGTGCCGAGCACACGCCTGCTGATCGCTGCCGGCGCCCTCACCACCTGCGGCATCCCGGTGCGTGAAGCCTGTTACGCCGCCATCGTCTCGCCACTCTCCGACGAGCCGTCCATGGTCAGCGCCCTGCGCGACCTGGTTGACGGCACCTTCGTCTAGCCAACCGCCATGGCCGAAGCCGAAGAGCTGGTCAGCGACGCGGCGCGCCATGCCACCATTTATGCGCAGAAGCTGTGGCGGCGTTATCGTCCACCGCCCAAAGGCCCGCCGACCGCCGTACTGAGCGACGTCGCCGCGCGCCTGGACCTGCTGATCAGCGCGGTAACCGGCACCAGCTACCCGATCAGAGTCGCCCAGCCGCCGGCCCAGCCGACCTTGCTCGCGCGCGCCTTCCGGCGCGCCCAGTCGCCCTGGCAGCATCGGCCCATTCCCGCCACCGATGGCCTGCGTCTGTGGCTACCGGCAGACTCCGGCCTCAGCGACCTTGAGCACGGCGGCGAAGCCTATCGGGTGATGGCACTGCAGCAGGCACTGCGCGCGCAACGCGGTACTGCCGAAGCGCTTCCGTCCACGTCACCCGCGCTGCTGGCGGACGCCTATCTGCTGCTCGAAGCCTGGGCGGCGGATGAGCAACTGGCACAGTCGCTGCCCGGCATGGCGCCCGCCATCGAACGGCTGCGCCAGCTCTGCCTGCAACGCCGCCCGCCACTTGCGGAGTTCTCGCGCTCACGCCAGCCGCTGGAAGTCCTGCTCAGGCAACTGCTGGGCAGTCGCTGCAGCGATGTACCAAAAGGCTTTCCACTGAGCCAGTCGCCAGCGCAGTCACTGCAACTGGCCGAAGGGCTGCTGGCCGCTCTGGGGCTGTCCGCCGAAGACCGCTCCGGCGGCAATGCCCCGCTGCTCAGGGACTGGTGGACCGGAACCCTGCAGGCGCCCGCGCCCGACAGTGCCAAGGCCAGACTGGCCCAGGAATCGCCGACCGCCGACAGCGCCTCGAACACCACCGCGCCACGCAGCGCCAGCCTGCCCCGCCGCCCGCAGGTGCGCCAGGCGAAGGAAGACGAGGATGACGACGGCGAAGGCCTGTTCATGGTCCAGGCCGACGAGCCGCACCAGCACGCCGAGGACCCGCTGGGGATGAACCGCCCGGTGGACCGGGACGAGGACATCAGCGCCGACGAGTACGGCGACATGCTGTCCGAACTGCCCGAGGCACGCCTGGTGGCGACGCCGGGCAGACCGAAGGAAGTGCTGATCTCCGATGACCCACCGGACGCCAATACGCTGATGCAACTCAAGCGCGCCAAGGCCGAGGGCCAGGGGCTGCATTATCCCGAGTGGGATTACCGCGCCCAGCATTACCGCCAGCCCGGCGCCATCGTCAGGGTGCTGCCCAACCTGCCCGGCTCCCAGCAATGGGTGGATGACACCCTGGAGGAACATCGCGCCCTGCTCGGCCAGATCAGGCGGCACTTCGAGATGCTCAGCGCCCGCCGCGTGATCCGTAGGCGGCAATTGGATGGGGACGAGATCGACCTGGGCGCCTATATCGACAGTTACGCCGACTTCCGCGCCGGCGGCTCGCTGTCCGAGGCGCTGTACCAGACCCGTCGCACGGCGGAGCGGGACCTGGCCATCACCCTGCTGATCGATATCAGCGGCTCGACCGACGGCTGGATATCGGCCAACCGGCGCATCATCGACGTGGAGCGCGAAGCCCTGCTGCTGGTCTGCATCGCCCTCGACGGCATGGGCGAACCCTATGCCGTGCAGGCGTTCTCCGGAGAAGGCCCGGACGCGGTGATCGTCCGCGAGGTCAAGGGCTTCGACGAGCACTTCAGCAATGAGGTGGCGCTGCGCATCAGCGCACTGGAACCCGAGCACTACACCCGCGCCGGCACCGCCATCCGCCATGCCAGCAGCGGCCTGCTGCAGCAAGGCGCCAGCCACCGGCTGCTGTTGCTGCTCTCGGACGGCAAGCCGAACGACAAGGACGAATACGAAGGCCGCTACGGCGTGGAGGACATGCGCCAGGCGGTCACCGAAGCCTCGTTGCAAGGCATCTCGACCTTCTGCCTGACCATCGACCGCCAGGCCGCCAACTACCTGCCCGGCATTTTCGGTGCCGGGCAGTACGCCCTGCTGCCCCGCCCCGAACTCTTGCCGTCCGTGCTGCTGGACTGGCTCAGGCGGCTGGTAGTGCGTTAGCAGACCGTTGAAAACTACCTGCTAGGGCCGGTTCTGCGCCCGCAGCGCATCGCGGATTTCGGTCAGCAGCACCTCCTCCTTGGACGGTGCCGGCGGCACCGATGGCGCTTCGGCTTCCTTGCGCTTGAGATGGTTGATGGCCTTGACTGCCAGGAAGATCGCAAAAGCCACGATGGTGAAGTCGAATACCGTCTGGATAAAGCTCCCGTAGCTCAACGTGACCGCAGGGGCATCAGCCGTAGCCTCCTTGAGCACGATGGCCAGGTCAGAGAAGTCCACCCCTCCGATCAGAATCCCGAGCGGCGGTGTGACCACATCCGCAACGAAGGAAGAAACGATCTTGGTGAATGCTGCGCCGACGATGATGCCCACGGCCATATCGATCACATTGCCCCTGACGGCAAACGCCTTGAATTCGCTGATCAGACTCATATCGAAAACCCTTGTGGTAATGGACTTGCATCGGAGTGCCGCTGAAACTTGGCGAAACGACCGTTGTAGAGCTTAGGCGCTCTACGGATAGCATGCCACGGCAGGCGTATCCGACGACTGGAGCGGGAGGATATCGATCACTTGATCGTCGTCAACCAGTTAATACGAATACAGCCTATATCGTGACGGCTTTCCATCTGGAGCAGCTCTCATGCCTATCGAACACTCCCAACTGAACAAAGATTTCCCTGAAAAGAGCGCGCAGCTGCAAAAACTCCGTCAGGAAAACCCGGCGTTCGCCCACAAGGCCGAAGAATACGAAGCCGTGTCCCAGCGCATCACCAGCGAGGGCCTGGCCCCGACAGCGCTCGAAGCGCTCAAGCAGGAACAGGCCGCACTGAAGAGCGACATCGCCAAGCAACTCAAGCACGCCTCCGGCAGCTGCTGCGGCGGTTGCGGCGGCTAAATCGCCCAGGAACCAGGCCCGCCGCCCCGACGGGCCTGCAACCTCCCCCAAAGACCGAATCGTAAGACGTAGGGCCGAATTCATTCGGCCACGGTTCGCAAAAGGCCGAACAAGTTCGGCCCTACGAGGCCGCGTTTACACCGTATCCGCCTACAACAACCCACCATACCTGACCCCTGCCCAGATCGTAGGTCGGGTTAGCCGAAGGCGTAACCCGACGCGCAGCCACGAACGGCACGGAGCTTTACCTCATGACATGTCGAGCGCCCGCTCGTCGGCTCGGTAAAGCGTGACCCCACCTACCAAAGCCCGCCAAACCTGAACCCTGCCCCGACCCAGACGAAGGCCACCGCCGTCAGGGTGATCAGCAGGATATGCAGCCCCAGCTGCGGCAAGCGCTGGGCATCCAGCTTCGGAATCAGCGCCAATCGCGCATGCACGCCCAGCAGCGCGGTAAAACCCAGCAGCACCAGCTTGGCCTGCACCAGATGGGCAATGGGCGAGCCGCCAAACCACTGCGAATGCGGCAACCACAGGCTCGCCATCCACAGGCCGGTGACGATCTGCACCAGCAACGCCGGGATACCGATACGCTCGTAGATCTGCTCGAAATTGCGCACCGGTTGCGGATCACGCTGGCGCATGGCCCTGGGCAGCACGCCGAACAGCAACACCAGATGCCCGCCAACCCAGACGCTGGCGCCCAGCAGATGCAGAAACAACAGATGGCGCATGGCAATTCACTCCTGATCGGTTGCTCACAGTCTGGTCGCTCGCACATCGCTTGTGGCTGATGACAATCAAGTCAACCGCTATCATGCGACTCCCCTTTCCTGACCCGGAGTTCCCATGGCCAAGGCCAAGCGCATGTACGGCTGCACCGAGTGCGGCTCGACCTTTCCCAAGTGGGCCGGCCAGTGCGGCGACTGTGGCGCCTGGAATACCCTGGTGGAAACCGTCATCGAAGGCGCCGCGCCACCCTCGGGCCGCGCTAGCTGGGCCGGTGATCAAGCCAATATCAAGACCTTGGCCGAAGTCAGCGTCGAGGAAGTACCGCGCTTCTCCACCGCCTCCGGCGAGCTGGACCGGGTGCTCGGTGGCGGCCTGGTGGACGGCTCGGTGGTGCTGATCGGCGGCGACCCGGGCATCGGCAAGTCCACCATCCTGCTGCAGACGCTGTGCGCCATCGCCCAGCGCTTCCCGGCGCTCTACGTCACCGGCGAGGAATCGCAGCAGCAGGTGGCCATGCGCGCGCGGCGCCTGGACCTTCCGCAGGACAAGCTCAAGGTGATGACCGAGACCTGCATCGAAGCCATCATCGCCACCGCGCGACTGGAAAAGCCCAAGGTGATGGTGATCGACTCGATTCAGACCATCTTCACCGAGCAATTGCAATCCGCGCCGGGTGGCGTCGCCCAGGTGCGCGAGAGCGCGGCGCTGCTGGTGCGCTACGCCAAGCAGAGCGGCACGGCGATCTTCCTCGTCGGTCACGTGACCAAGGAAGGCGCCCTCGCCGGCCCGCGCGTGCTGGAACACATGGTCGACACCGTGCTGTATTTCGAGGGTGAATCCGATGGTCGCCTGCGCCTGCTTCGGGCGGTGAAGAACCGCTTCGGCGCGGTCAACGAGCTGGGCGTGTTCGGCATGACCGACAAGGGCCTGAAGGAAGTCACCAACCCCTCGGCGATCTTCCTCACCCGCGCCCAGGAGGCGGTGCCCGGCAGCGTGGTAATGGCGACCTGGGAAGGCACCCGACCAATGCTGGTGGAAGTGCAGGCGCTGGTCGACACCAGCCACCTGGCCAACCCGCGCCGCGTCACCCTGGGCCTGGATCAGAACCGCCTGGCCATGCTGCTGGCCGTGTTGCATCGCCACGGCAGTATTCCCACCTACGACCAGGACGTGTTCATCAACGTGGTGGGCGGCGTGAAGGTGCTGGAGACAGCGGCGGACCTTGCATTGATGGCAGCGGTGATTTCCAGCCTGCGCAACCGCCCACTGGATACCGATCTGCTGGTATTCGGGGAAGTGGGCCTGTCCGGCGAGATCCGTCCGGTGCCCAGCGGTCAGGAACGCCTGAAGGAGGCGGCCAAGCACGGCTTCAAACGCGCCATCGTACCCAAGGGCAACGCACCCAAGGAGGCGCCAGCCGGGCTGCAGATCATCGCGGTGACGCGCCTGGAACAGGCGCTGGATGCATTGTTCGAATAAGGCCATGCCCCGCTGGTGTCGGATTACGCCTTCGAAACCCGGATTACGCCTTCGGCCAATCCAGGCTACGGTTTAACTTGTAGCAGTCAGGAGCCGTCCAGCGCCGCCAGTTCGCGTTCGAGCAAGGCTTCATCGCCCAGGTTGAGCTCGATCAGCCGCCGCAGATGGCTGATCGAGTCGACATCGATATGCCGGCAGACCAGCCCGATCAACGCGCCATCGGTGCGCGTCATCTCGACGCTCATGCGTACCTCTGCATCGTCGGACAGCCGTATCCGCGCTTCGAGCGATTGAGCGGGCTCGACATCCCAGTCTGCCGGGCGATGCACCAGCAGGCCCTTGAGCGACAGATCATGCAGCTTGACCGCCCAATGTCGCGCCCCCTGTATCAGTTCGGTTTCGGCGTCAAAAGCGAAACGCTGGAAGCGCCGCCGCTCGCTTGATGTAGTGCTCATCAGACATCACTCCTCAATCGCTTGTGTCGCAACCGTCGTCACAACCAACGGCGAACACGTTGGCAATAGTCACCATACGCCTCGCCGAACAGCCGGGTCAGCAGCCTTTCCTCGTGTACGATCACGCCGCGCTGCATGCTGTAAATCAGCACCGGCAACAGTAACCACGGCCAGAGGCTGCCCCACAGCAACGCGATACCGCAATAGATCAGGCTATCGGCCAGGTAAATGGGGTTGCGCGAAAAGCGGAACGGCCCATCCTCCAGCAGTTTGACAGGCTGACCGTAAGGGTTGACCGTGGTCTTTCGCCACAGCATCAACAGCCCGGCCCAGAGCATCAGCAGCAGGCCGGCGTCGATCAGCACCCAACCTGAATAGTGTGTCCAGAGATTCTGCCCCAGCGCGAACGGCAACAGCGCATCGAGTATCCAGGCGGCTCCGAGAAAAAGCAGGTAAATCAGCGGTGGCGGCAAGAGCGTTCGTGAAGCGCGTTTGAACATCGAAAGTCTCCTGCGTGTAGGTTGCCGACAGTCTAGTCCCAACGCCCTGGTGCAGGCACACCCCAGACAGCAGAAAGCCCGCCAAGGCGGGCTTTCTGTCGAAGCGGCGAACGGCTTAGTTGCCGTACACCGGCAGCCTGGCGCAGACGGCCTGGACCTTGGCGCGCACTGCATCGACCACGGACTCGTCGCCCATGTTCTGCAGGATGTCACAGATCCAGCCGGCCAGTTCGCGGCACTCGGTTTCCTGGAAGCCACGGGTGGTGACCGCCGGTGTACCGATACGCAGACCGGAAGTGACGAAGGGCGAGCGCGGATCGTTCGGCACGCTGTTCTTGTTCACGGTGATGAAGGCGCGGCCCAGGGCGGCGTCCGCATCCTTGCCGGTGATGTCCTGCTTGATCAGGCTGAGCAGGAACAGGTGGTTCTGCGTGCCACCGGACACCACGTCGAAGCCGCGCTCGATGAATACTTCGGCCATGGCCTGGGCATTCTTCACCACTTGCTGCTGGTAGGCCTTGAACTCGGGCTGCAGGGCTTCCTTGAAGCACACCGCCTTGGCCGCGATCACGTGCTCCAGCGGGCCGCCCTGGGCGCCGGGGAAGACCGCGGAGTTGAGCTTCTTCTCGATCTCCTCGTTCTTCTTCGCCAGGATCAGGCCGCCGCGCGGGCCGCGCAGGGTCTTGTGGGTGGTGGTGGTAACCACGTCGGCGAACGGCACCGGGTTCGGGTAGACGCCGGCTGCGACCAGACCGGCCACGTGGGCCATGTCAACGAACAGGTAGGCACCGACCTTGTCGGCGATCTCACGGAAGCGGGCGAAATCCAGCTTCTGCGAGTAGGCGGAGAAGCCGGCAACGATCATCTTCGGCTTGTGCTCGACGGCCAGGCGCTCGACTTCGTCGTAGTCGATCAGACCGGCATCGGTGATGCCGTACTGCACGGCGTTGTACAGCTTGCCCGAGGAGGAAACGCTGGCACCGTGGGTCAGGTGGCCGCCGTGGGCCAGGCTCATGCCGAGAATGGTGTCACCGGCGCTGAGCAGGGCCAGGTAGACGGCGGCGTTGGCCTGGGAGCCGGCGTGCGGCTGGACGTTGGCGTAGTCGGCGCCGAACAGCGCCTTGGCGCGGTCGATGGCCAGTTGCTCGACGATGTCGACGTACTCGCAACCGCCGTAGTAGCGCTTGCCCGGATAGCCTTCGGCGTACTTGTTGGTCAGCACCGAACCCTGGGCTTCCATGACCGCCGGGCTGGTGTAGTTCTCCGAGGCGATCAGCTCGATGTGGTCTTCCTGGCGCTGGGCTTCCTGCTGCATGGCAGCGAAAAGATCGGCGTCGTATTTGGCGAGGGTCAAATCACGGCTGAACATGGCAGTCCTCTGAGAATCAGCTGGCGGTATGAAAAGTGAGGCGCGGATTCTACCTCATCCACCGGGGTGCGGGTATGAGGCGTGGTCATGTGCAACATGAAGGCGGTGCGCCACGGCCACCCATGCAGGTCAGCACCAGCTCCTCGGCCGGCATCGGTCGCCCCAGGAAGAAGCCCTGCATCTCATCGCAGCCATGCTTGCGGAGAAAATCCATTTGCGCCTGGGTTTCCACCCCCTCGGCGATCACCGACAGGTTCAGGCTGTGTGACATGGCGATGATGGCACGGGTGATCTGGCCATCCTGTTCACCTTGCGGCAGGCCATCGACGAAGCTGCGGTCGATCTTCAGCACATCGATGGGCAATTGCTTGAGGTAGTTCAGGGACGAATAGCCCGTACCGAAGTCGTCGATGGCGATCGAGAGCCCAAGACGCTTGAGCGAGTCGAGCATGCCCATCGCCTCGCCGATGTCACGCATCAGAATGCTCTCGGTCAGCTCCAGCTCCAGACAGGCTGGCTCGATACCTCTTGCCTGCAGGATTGCGGCAATGCGCTGGCCCAGCCGGCCATCGATGAATTGTCGCGCAGAGAGATTGACCGACACCCTCGGCACCATCAGTCCGGCGGCGTGCCAGGCGGCAATCTGCCGGCAGGCCTCATCGAGCACCCAATCGCCGACATCCACCACCAGCCCCAGCTCTTCCAGCGCCGGGATGAACTCTCCCGGCGGCACCAGCCCACGCGAGGGGTGCCACCAGCGCAACAGCACCTCGACGCCAGTCAGGGTCACCCCATCGGCCAGATACTGCGGCTGATAGTGCAGCACGAACTGGCGCTGCTCGATGGCATGGCGCAGGTCGCTTTCCAGCTCCAGGCGCTCCAGCGCGCTGGCGTTCATCTCGGCCTGGTAGAACTGGAAATTGTTCTTGCCACGCTCCTTGGCGTGGTACATCGCGGTATCGGCGTTTTTCATCAACTGGCTCGTATCCTCGCCGTCCTGCGGACCGAGGGCGATGCCGATACTGGCCGTGACGAAAAACTCGCGCCCCAGGAGCACGAAAGGCTCGGTCAGGCTGGCAAGTATCCGTTCGGCCACATGCACCGCACGCGACAGCGCCTCGTCGCGCCCGCCCTCGGGTTGCAGCAGAAAGGTGAACTCGTCGCCGCCCATGCGCGCCACCGTATCGCCTTCGTCCACGCAGGACGCCAGGCGCACGGCAACCTCCCTGAGCATGCGGTCGCCGGCGGCATGCCCGAGCGAGTCGTTGATCGGCTTGAAGCGGTCCAGGTCGAGGAACATCAGCACCACCCAACTGGCGTGCCGCGCAGCCAGTTGCAGACTGCTGTGGAGCCGGTCCTGGAACAGCGCGCGATTGGGCAGCTGGGTCAGGCTGTCATAGTAGGCCAGACGATGAATGCGATTTTCGCTGGCCTTGCGCTCGCTCATGTCGCTGAAGAAGCAGACATAGCTGACCAGCTCGTTTTCCGCATCGTGCACCGCCGTGATGCCGAGCCAGCAGGGCTGTGCCGCGCCGCTCTTGCCCTTGATCCAGAATTCGCCCTCCCAGCTGCCACTCTCGGCGATCTGGGCAAGGATGGAACCCATCTGATTGCTCTGCTGGTCATCTGCACCAAGCATTGTTGGCCAGCGCCCCGTCACTTCATCTGCGCTGTAGCCAGTGATGCGATTGAAGGCCGAATTGACCTGAGCGATCCGCCCAGCCGGATCGGTAACCAGAATAGCCGCCGTGGAATGCTCGAATACCGTGGCGGCGCGGCGCAACTCCTTTTCCGCCTGACGCTGTTCACTGATGTCACGGCCGATGCACAGAGCACCATCGAAGCGGTGGTGCTCGTCCCAGATCAGCATGATGCGCAACTCAATGGCAACCATCCGTCCGTCGGCGGCGCGGCAATCGAAATACAGCGTCTCGCCCCGCAGATTCTGGCCCAGCTCGGCCAGCGCCTGGGTATTGAAGGATGCCTTGCGCACCCGCCGCATCAGCTCGTAGAAACGCGCAGCCTGACGTGGCCGGGTGACCAGCTGTTCGAAGCCATGCTCCAGCGCCCATTCCGGACTGTAGCCGAGCACCGCCTGCACCGCCGGGCTGATGTAGTTGATGCGCACCGCGCTATCGGTGGTGAAGATCAAATCGCGCAGGCTGCCGGTGAGCATGCGGTAGCGGCGCTCGCTGTCGCGCAGCGAATGGCTGTGCTCGATATTGCTGGTGACATCGCGGGCCACGCCGATCAGGCGCTGGACCCGACCCTGCTCGTCGCGCGTCAGTACCTGTTCGCAGATGTTGAACCAGCGCCAGCTGCCGTCACGGTGACGCCAGCGCAGCAACGACTCCTGCTCGGCACCATCGGCCAGCGCGCCGCGCAGCGCCAGCAGCCGCCAGATATATTCGGCGTCGTCCGGGTGGCTGATGCGCTGCCAGAAAGCATTGGCATCGGGGCCGCGCTCCTCCTCGCTGTAGCCCAGCCGGACGGCCAGGTTGCTGTTGCTGAACAGCAGCTGGCCGCTCGACAAATCCTGCACATAAAGGGTATCAGGCACGGCCTGCAAGACTTCGGACCAGAAGCGTTCGCGCTCAGCCAGCGCACCCTGCGCCTGCTTCTCGCCGGTCACGTCACGCAACACCCAGACGAATCCCGATGCGAGCCCCTCGTCATCCTGACGCAACGCCCCGCGGCTCACGGAAAGCATGCGCCACTCGCCATCCTGCAGCCGCCGCACGATATCCAGACACAGATCGCTATCGGCATTCGAGGCGTCGAACGCCTGTGGGTCAAGGTCCGGCAAAAGCTCCTGCAGGCGATAGCGCGACGCTTCGGCATTTTGCAGGCCGAACATCGCTTCGGCACTGCTGTTGAGAAAGCGCAGGCGCCCGCTGAAATCGCTGATCAGAATCCGCTCGTCGATGGCCTGCAGGGCAATCGACGAATAGCGCAGCGCCTGGCAATGGCTGGCCAGGCGACGCGGCAGCAACAGACGCGCACAGACCCGCACCAGCATCCTGCCAAATGCGGATAGCGTGGCGGGTCGGGTTGTCTGCGCTCGTCGAGAGTCGATTACGGTCAAGCGAATCAGGCCTTCTGGGCTGGGGAGAACTCAGGCTGTCATTAACATGACGCCGAACAGCGTCAAGAATACGCACATCAAGGCAAAGTGCCAGCATCAATTGCATAGCCGATGGTTTGCCCTGCCTGGAGCATTCCGGTAGCTTTGCCTGACTGTATTTGACCCGTCCGCCGCGACGGGATTCGCTTCATCCATCCCTTATCTTCGTCACGGGCATTCGTCTCCATGGCTCAATACGTCTACACCATGCATCGGCTGAGCAAAGTCGTTCCGCCGAAGCGTGAAATTCTCAAGAACATTTCCCTGTCGTTCTTCCCCGGTGCCAAGATCGGCGTGCTGGGCCTCAATGGCTCGGGCAAGTCCACGCTGCTGAGAATCATGGCCGGGGTCGATACCGAATTCGATGGCGAAGCGCGGGCCATGCCCGGGCTGAACGTCGGCTACCTGCCCCAGGAGCCGGAGCTCGACCCGAGCAAGAGCGTGCGCGAAGTCGTCGAAGAGGCGGTCAGCGTCATCAAGGATGCCCAGGCGCGCCTGGACGAGGTCTATGCCGCCTACGCCGAACCCGATGCCGACTTCGACAAGCTGGCCGCCGAGCAGGCCAAGCTCGAAGCCATCCTGCAGAGCAGCGACGGGCACAACCTGGAACGCCAGCTGGAAGTCGCCGCCGACGCCCTGCGCCTGCCGCCATGGGATGCCCGGGTCGAGCACCTGTCCGGCGGCGAGAAGCGTCGCGTGGCGCTCTGCCGCCTGCTGCTGTCGGCTCCCGACATGCTGTTGCTGGACGAGCCGACCAACCACCTGGATGCCGACTCGGTGGCCTGGCTGGAGCGCTTCCTCCACGACTTCTCCGGCACCGTGGTGGCCATCACCCACGACCGCTACTTCCTCGACAACGTCGCCGGCTGGATTCTCGAACTCGACCGCGGCGCGGGTATTCCCTACGAGGGCAACTACTCCGGCTGGCTGGAGGCCAAGTCCAACCGCCTGGCGCAGGAATCCAAGCAGCAGTCGGCCCATGAAAAGGCCATGAAGGAAGAGCTGGAGTGGGTGCGCAAGGGCGCCAAGGCTCGCCAGGCCAAGTCCAAGGCGCGCCTGCAGCGCTTCGAGGAACTGCAGTCGCAGGAATTCCAGAAACGCAGCGAAACCAACGAGATCTACATCCCCGCCGGCCCGCGCCTGGGTGACAAGGTCATCGACTTCAAGAACGTGAGCAAGGGCTACGGCGACCGTGTACTGATCGAGAACCTCTCGTTCAGCATGCCCAAGGGCGCCATCGTCGGCGTGATCGGTGGCAACGGCGCGGGCAAGTCCACGCTGTTCCGCATGATCATGGGCAAGGAGCAGCCGGATTCGGGCAGCATCGAAATCGGCGATACCGTGCAGGTTGCCTGCGTGGACCAGGGCCGCGAGGATCTGGATGGAAGCAAGACCGTCTGGGAAGCCGTGTCCGACGGCTCCGACATGATCCGCATCGGCAACTACGAAGTCCCTTCGCGCACCTACGTGGGCCGCTTCAACTTCAAGGGCGGCGACCAGCAGAAGTTCGTCAAGGACCTCTCCGGCGGTGAACGCGGTCGCCTGCATCTGGCGCTGACGCTCAAGGAAGGCGCCAACGTGCTGCTGCTCGACGAACCGTCCAACGACCTCGACGTGGAAACCCTGCGCTCGCTGGAAGAGGCGCTGCTGGACTTCCCCGGCGCGGCCATCGTGATCTCCCACGACCGCTGGTTCCTCGACCGCGTAGCCACCCACATCCTGTCCTATGAGGATGACGGCAGCGTCCTGTTCTTCGAAGGCAACTACACCGAGTACGAAGCCGATCGCAAGAAGCGCCTCGGCGATGCCGCCTCGCAACCGCACCGGGTCAGGTACAAGAAACTGGCGCAGTAACCGACACGACGAAGCCGCCAGAACTGGCGGCTTCGTCGTAAAGTCATTGCCGTTTTTCTGCCACGACAAAACAGGAGCGGACTTCTAACCCGTTTGGACTAATGGCAAAGCGCTGGAATATCTGGATAATCGTGCAATTTACCTATCCAGATCATCCGACCGCAACGGACGCATGATTCATTCAGGCGCGAAGGGAAAACCCGCATGGCCGCACTCGGATTGCGTGGCAAGTCTCTGCTGACTCTGCTGTTGACCTGCCTGCTCGCGCTCACGGTCGCCGGCGTCATTGGCCATCAGGTTCTCGACGGTATCCAGAACCGTTTCGGCGAAGCCTATGCGCGTAACCTGGTCCAGCTCAACCGTGAACGCATGTTCGCCCCCGTCTCTCGCGAACTGGCGCTGGCGCAACGGTTGGCAGGCTCTCAGCTCACCCTTGCCTGGCTGAAGGACGAACAAGACCCGCAGTGGCGCGAACTGTTCTTCCGCGAAGCCGCCGGCTTCCAGCAGTCTTTCGGAGATCAGCTTTATTTCGCCGCATCCGCGCAAAGCAATGGCTATTACGCCAACGGCCCCAACCAGGCTCCAAGCCAATCGCCCCGCTATACATTGGAGCCCGCCAGTTCACGTGATGAATGGTTCTATCAGGCGCTCGAATCCGATACGCCCTACCAGATCAACGTCGATCGCTCGGCGGTTACCGGCGAGCTGAAGGTCTGGTTCAATGTCCCGGTGCGCGACGGCGAGCGTACCCTGGGCCTGGTGGGCTCCGGTGTGGACCTGAGTGCCTTCATCGCCCAGCTGGTCGCCTCGGACCGGGCCGGTATCGAATCCATGGTACTCGACGCCCACGGCTCGATCCTGGTGCACCCCAACCAGAACCTGGTGACGCTCAACGCCGATACCTCGCGCGGACGCTCGCTGGCAACCAACCTGCTCGGTCTGCTGGACGACATGAGCGACACCAAAGCACTGCGCCAGGCCATGGCCAGCAGCCGCGAGGCACCCGGCAAGGTCATGACCCTCGAAATCAGCCTCGACGGCAGTCCGCGGCTGCTGGCCCTCAGCTGGATTCCCGAACTCCAGTGGTTCATGGCCAGCTCGGTAGATCTGGGCACCGCCCAGGTGGTGGAAATCCGTCCGCTGCTGCCGGCAATCGGCCTGTTTCTGCTGCTGATGCTGGCCGTGATCGCCGCTGTGGCCTGGCTGGTGGAAAAGCGCGTGCTCAAACCCTTGCGACATCTGCGCATCAGTGCTCAGGCCCTGGCTGCCGGACACTACGGCGCACCCCTGCCCACTGATCGAGATGACGAAATCGGCGAACTCAGCGCCGCCTTCGAGGCCATGGCGCAGCAGGTTCGCCGACATACCACCGAGCTCGAAGACCGGGTCCGTGAGCGCACCCGCGAACTGGAGCAGGCCAACCGTGAAATGGTCGTTGCGCACAAGAAGATCGACGACTCCATCGACTATGCCAGCCTGATCCAGAGCGCCATCCTGCCCAACCGGCAACTGGCAGAGGCCATGAGCGACAACCTTGCGGTGCTCTGGCGACCGCGCGACGTGGTGGGCGGCGATTTCTATTTGTACCGCGCGGATGAACGAGGCTGCCTGTTCGGCGTCGTCGATTGCGCCGGCCACGGCGTACCCGGCGCGCTGATGACCATGCTGGCCCATGCAGCCATCGACCAGGCACTCGACACGGTCGACCTTGACGATCCGGCGGCTGCGCTGACCCGTACCGACGCCATTGTGCGTGGCATGCTGCACGAAGGCGGCCAGGCCCACGGCCTGGCGACCAACGTGGACCTGGGCCTGGCGTTTGTCGATATGCAGCAGCGCAAAGTGATCTATTCGGGCGCGAAGATCGCTCTTCACTATTGTGATGGCGGCGATGTGCGGGAAGTCCGCGCCGCTCGCCGCGCCATCGGCGACAAACGGCCTGGCGAGTATCACAACAGCGATGTCGAACTGCTCCCCGGACGCACCTTTTACATGACCACCGACGGCTTTCTCGACCAGGCCGGCGGTGACCGGGGCTATGGTTTTGGCAACAACCGCTTCACCGCCCTGATCCGTCAGAACACCCACCGACCGCTGGCTGAACAGCGCGAGGCCTTCAGCGTCGCACTGGCCGCTTATCAGGGTGACAATCCACAGCGCGACGACATTACAATGCTGTTTTTCCGGTTCGACTGAGCGAATCCCACACGGAGTGATCCATGGAACCTCTTGACCTGTTTGCCATGCGCGATCGCTACAACCAGCAGCAGATCATGCTGTGTTTCAACGGCCCGATCTCGCGCAGCCTGATCGAGGAAATCGGCAATGCACTGCGCAATTACATGGAAGCCGAACACGCGCATCCCTCTTCGGCGATGGACGTATTCGCCGCCTACATCGAGATGACCCAGAACATTCGCCACTACACCCGCGAAAAGAACTGGTCCGATCAACAGGCCGGCGCCACCGTGGTGGTTTCGCGCAATGAACAGGGCCGCTACGTGGTCTCGGCGGGCAACCTGATCGAATCTGCTGACGGCGCAACACTGCTGACGGCCATCGACAAACTGGCAAAGCTGGACAAGGCCGAACTCAAGGCGATGTACAAGGAGCAGCTGCGCAAGCCACGCGACGAACACGTGATTTCCGGCGCAGGCCTGGGGCTGATTGATATCGCCCGTAAATCCAGCGAACCCTTGCGCGCGTCCCTGCAGCCCGTTAGCGACGGGCTCTGTTTCGTCAGCCTCAGCGCCGTCATCTGAATTCGTAGAGTAACGTCATACATGAACGATTTTTCACTTCCAGGCAGTCAATCCACTCCCGCCATCCAGTCCGACTGGGCCGCGGGCAGCGTCTCGATGCAGGGCGATTCCTACCCCGAAAACTCCTATGAACTCTTTCATCAGGTTTTCGAGTGGATCGAACGCTTCCTCGCCGAAGCAGAACGCCCGCTCAGTCTCGAATTACGCCTGCTGTATCTCAACACCAGCAGCATCAAGGCGATGATGGATATCTTCGATCTGCTTGAGGCCGCGCACCAGCAGGGCAAGGCCGTCGCCGTCAACTGGCACTACGACCAGCAGAACGAACGCGTGGTCGAGCTGGCCGAAGAATTCAAGGAAGACTGCACCTTTCCCTTTTCCATCCTCAGCCACAACTAGCGGAAGTCTATATGCGTGGGCCAACTCCGCTCGAACTACAGGTCAGCAAACTCCTCGCCGACGCGCAGCATGAAGGCCACCCGCTGAAAGAAGCACTGAGCCAGTTATGGAGCGTTCACCACGAGCTGATCGAGCGCCTCGAACGCATCGCGCGGGTTTCCGACGGCTATCAGAGTCTCGCCCGCGAACGCGAACTTTCCCTGTCCGCACGGTTCGAGAAGCAACTGCGCCAGGTAGAGAAAATTGCGCGCATCTCCGACCGCTATCAGCGCATGATGCAGGATCTGAATATCTCGTTGCGCGAGGCGTCCACCCATGACGCGCTGACCGGCATCGCCAATCGCCGGCTGCTGACCGAACGCCTGCGCGATGAGGTCGAGCGCGCCAGACGCTATGATCGTCCCCTGTCCATCGCCATGCTGGATATCGACCGTTTCAAAGTGATCAACGATGGCCATGGCCACGAAGTCGGCGACAGTGTGCTGGTGGAGGTGGTGCGCGTGATGGAGGCGGAAATCCGCGAGCAGGACCTGTGCGGTCGCTGGGGTGGCGAGGAGTTTCTCATCCTGATGCCGGAAAGCACCCTTGATACCGCTGAGCGGGTCATGCAGCGCCTGGGCGCCAGCATCGCCTCGCTGGTAGTGCGGGTGAACGACGATCAACTGAGCGTCACCGCGAGCATGGGCGTTGCACAGCTGCAAGGCGAAGAAACCTATTCCAGCACCATCAACCGAGCCGACGCAGCCCTGATGCGCGCCAAGCGGGCTGGCCGTGATCGTTGCGAGCGGGCCGAGTAACCCGGACGTCGCAGGGCCGAACCTGCTCGACCGTTGGGCAGGCGAGGCACTGACCGAATGAATTCGGCCCTACGGATCATGTCGCTCCGTGCCGTCTTTACTGAGTACCGCCTTTCGCGCCGCCAGCGCCTGGACGATGCGCTCGACAATCTCATCCGGTGTCATGCGGATATCCACTGACAGTGCTTCGTCCGCCTCGGGTGGCTCAAGTACGGCCAACTGGTCGGCCAGCAGCGCGGGGTCGAAAAAATGCCCTCGGCGGCTACCGACCCGCTCAGCCAGGATTTCAGCCGGCCCGTGCAGGAATACCAGCATCACCTCTGCGACATTTCCGCGCAGCACGTCGCGATACCGACGCTTGAGAGCCGAGCAGGCAAATACGTGATCATTACCCTGGCGAGCCCGCTCGACGATGGCCGCGTGCATCGCCTGTAGCCAGGGCTCACGGTCTTCGTCGGTCAGTGCGATTCCCCTGGCCATTTTCGCCTTGTTAGCCGCCCCGTGATACTGGTCGGCGTCCGAGAAGCCGCATCCCAGGCGGGCTGCAAGCCGTTCGCCGATGGTGGTCTTGCCGCTTCCGGAAACACCCATGATGACAACAATCATTCGTACTGCTCCATGCCGCCAAAAGGCAGAAAACCGTTGACGCCTGCCCCTTTTCAGCGACGTCAAAACAACCTGTTTGCGCTCAGCGGGCAGTGGAAAGTGACACCTTCCGCTCAGCTCGCACTTTCGCCGAGCAAAACTTGTTTGCTAAAGTCGCCGGCCAAAAAAATTTAATGACTGCCTAATGGGCTGTATCCGAGGGCCTTTCAGATGATCGAAACAGTTGATGCCTTTCTCGCCCGGTTGAGGCAACGTGACCCCCATCAACCCGAATTCCATCAGGCCGTGGAAGAAGTCGTTCGCAGCCTCTGGCCATTCCTCGAAGCCAACCCGCACTACATGCAGGCCGGCATCATCGAACGCATGGTCGAGCCGGAGCGGGCGATCATGTTCCGCGTGCCATGGGTCGACGACCAAGGTCGGGTCCAGGTCAATCGCGGCTTCCGCATCCAGATGAACAGCGCCATCGGCCCCTACAAGGGTGGCCTGCGCTTTCATCCTTCAGTCAATATCGGCGTGCTCAAGTTCCTGGCCTTCGAGCAGGTTTTCAAGAATTCCCTGACCTCGCTGCCCATGGGCGGCGGCAAGGGCGGTTCGGATTTCAACCCCAAGGGCAAGAGCGACAACGAAGTCATGCGCTTCTGCCAGTCGTTCATGACTGAACTGTACCGCCACATCGGTGCCGACCTCGACGTCCCGGCGGGCGACATCGGTGTTGGTGGCCGCGAAATCGGCTTCCTCTTCGGCCAGTACAAGCGCCTGTCCAACCAGTTCACCTCGGTACTCACCGGCAAGGGCCTGGCCTACGGGGGCAGCCTGATCCGCCCGGAAGCCACCGGCTACGGCTGCGTGTACTTCGCAGAGGAAATGCTCAAGAACACTCGCAACAGCTTCGAAGGCAAGCGCGTCTCCATCTCCGGCTCCGGCAACGTGGCGCAATATGCCGCGCAAAAGGTCATGGAACTGGGCGGCCGGGTCATTTCGCTGTCCGACTCGGGCGGCACCCTGCACTTCCCTGACGGCCTGAGTGAAGAGCAGTGGGAATACCTGATGGACCTGAAGAACGTCCGTCGCGGTCGCCTGGAGGAAATGGGCGCCCATTACGGCATCACCTACATGCCCGATCAGCGTCCCTGGAGCCTGCCCTGCGACATCGCCCTGCCCTGCGCCACCCAGAACGAACTGGACGGCGAGGACGCCCGCACCCTGCTCAGGAACGGCTGCACCTGTGTAGCCGAAGGCGCCAACATGCCATCGACGCTGGAAGCCGTGGACCTGTTCCTCGAAGCCGGCATCCTCTACGCACCGGGCAAGGCATCCAATGCCGGCGGCGTGGCCTGTAGCGGTCTGGAGATGAGCCAGAACGCCATGCGCCTGCACTGGACCGCTGGCGAGGTGGACACCAAGCTGCACAGCATCATGCAATCGATCCATCACGCCTGCGTCGCCTACGGCGAAGAAGACGGACGGATCAACTACGTGAAAGGCGCCAACATCGCCGGCTTCGTCAAGGTCGCTGACGCCATGCTGGCGCAGGGCGTCGTGTAAGGCAGCTGGAAGCCTGAAGCTGGAAGCAAAAAGCCCCTGCCGGATCGCCCGGTGGGGGCTTTTCGTTTCTGGAGGCTGGCCAGTGTATGCCAGCCCCTACCTCCACCTGTCGGGCCGTTGAAGCGTGACCCGACCTACACGTAGCCTGGATTAGCCGAAGGCGTAATCCGGGTTTCCGAAGGCGTAATACAACGTCCCGCTACCAATAATTTTCCACCGCCACCTGTCCCGGCCTGCGGGTCAGTGCGAGGTTGAGATCGCGACTCTTGAGCACCTGACGGGTGTCTTCGATCATCTGCGGGTTACCACAGAGCATGATGCGCGAATGCTCGGGCTCCAGCTTCAGATCGGCGGCGCGCTCCAGTTCGCCGGTTTCGATCAGCTTGGTGATGCGTCCATTCAGGGTGCCAGACACCTGCTCGCGGGTGACGACCGGCAGATAGGTCAGCTTGCTGCCCAGCCCTTCCAGATATTCACGCTCCGGCAATTCGCGGATCAGCTGCTGATAGGCCAGCTCCGACTCCGTGCGCGCGCTGTAGACCAGCACGATGCGCTCGAAGCGCTGCCACACTTCGAAATCCTGCAGGATCGACAGGAACGGCGCCAGCCCCGTGCCGGTAGCCAGCAGCCAGAGATCGCGCCCGTCGGGAAAACGGTCGAGGGTCAGAAAACCGAACGCCTGCTTGTCGATCAACAGCTCGCCGCCGGGTTCGAGACGACTCAGCTCGCTGGTAAACTCGCCATCGGGCACCACGATGGAAAAGAAATCGAGAAACTCGTCGTGCGGCGCGGACACCATCGAATAGGCGCGCCAGACGATGGAGCCACTGGGCTTGCGCACCCCCAGCCGCGCGAACTGCCCGGCAGTGAAGCGAAAACCCGGGTCGCGCGTGGTACGCAAGGTGAACAGGCTGGGCGTCAGCGTCTGCACCTCGAGCAGACGCTGACGGGTGAACTTCTCTTCGCTGACGGTCATACTTCACTCCCTCTGCAAACACAGCCGGGCCGGCCAATCGCAACCTCCCGACGTCTGTACCCATTGATACTCCAATCCGCCACCGACAAACACCGCCAGTTCCTATGCCTATTCTTGAAACGCCCTTCGCCTGTCTCGACCTGATCCGTCAGCCGGAGCAGGTCAGCGAGCCGCTGCAGGCCTTCGATGCCGCCGACGAATACCTGCTCGCGCACCTGCACCAGCAGCGCCTGGCATCGGACGCGCGGATGCTGGTGCTCAATGACGGCTTCGGCGCGCTGGCCGCCTCGCTGGCGCCCCATGTGCGGGTGACCAGCAGCGGCGACTCCCACCTGGCATACCTGGCCTTGCAGAAGAACCTGGCGCGCAACGGCCTGCCGGACGACAGCGTCGCCTTCCTGCCCGCCAGCCAGGTCGCCAGCGGCCCGTTCGATTTCGTCCTGATCCGCGTGCCCAAGACCCTGGCCCTGCTGGAGGAGCAGCTGATTCGCCTGCGGGGCCAGCTGGCGCCTGGCACCCAGGTCGTTGCCGCGGCGATGATCAAGCACCTGCCGCGTGCCGCCGGCGATCTGCTGGAGAAGTACATCGGCCCGGTGCAGGCCTCCCTGGCGATGAAGAAGGCGCGCCTGCTGTTCGCCACGCCCGTGGACAAGCCCGCACCGGTTTCGCCCTACCCGACGCGCTACCACCTGGACGAGCCGCATCTGGAGCTTCTCAACCACGCCAACCTGTTCTGCCGCGAGGGTCTGGACATCGGCACCCGCGCCTTCCTGCCGCACCTGCCCCAGGCGCTGGGCGATCTGCGTGTCGCGGATCTGGGCTGCGGCAACGGCGTACTGGGCATCGTTTACGCCCTGCACAACCCACAGGCGCAGCTGACACTGGTGGACGAGAGCTACATGGCGGTGCAGTCGGCACGGGAAAACTGGCAGATGATCCATGGCGATCGCCCAGCCGATATCCGCGCCGGCGATGGCCTGGCCGAACAGCCGCCGGCCTCGCTGGACCTGGTGCTGTGCAACCCGCCCTTCCACCAGCAGCAGGTGATCGGCGATTTCCTCGCCTGGCGCATGTTCACCCAGGCCAAGGCGGCCCTGGCCAAGGGCGGCGAGCTATGGATCGTCGGCAACCGCCACCTGGGCTACCACCTCAAGCTCAAGCGGCTGTTTGGCAATGCCGAGCAGGTCGGCGCCACGCCGAAGTTCGTGATCCTCAAGGCCACCCGGACATCCTGAAGGTATTGGCGCTTGCTTATGCAGGAGCGGGCCATGCCCGCGAGGCTCTTGCGTTGGCCGGGTTCGCTAGCATGGCTCGCTCTACAGTGGAGCCCCTCAATTACCCTCCGAGTCGGCGCGCAGCAACGCCTGGGTGATGGCCTGCCCGACCTGCTCGAACAGGCGCCCGGCCTCCTTGCTCTCATCGAGCCCTTCGGCGCAGGCCACCACGACGATCGCGCGCGTCTCGTCCCGCGGCTCGATGACGCCGGCATGGCAGGCGCGCTCCAGCTGGGTCCCGGTCTTGTGAATGAAGGGCACGTCTTCGGGCAGACCGGCTTCGAGGCGGTAGTTGTCGTAGGAGTCGATCTTCATGTCGGCATAGAGCACGTCGCGGCTGGCCTCCGAGAGCAGCTCGCCGCGCACGAGTTTCTCCAGCAGCGCGCCATAGGCCACCAGGGTGCTGGAATTCAGCTTGCGCGCGTAGTAGCGCGCATAGGCCTCCTCCATGCTGGCCGCCTTCAGTTCGCTGCGCTCCAGCTGCAGCACCTTGACCAGCGCTTCGTAGCGCGGCTCGCTGAAGCGCGCGCCAGCGAGTTCCACCAACTGGATGTTCTCCAGTTCGCTGGCATCCGGATGCACTTCCCCATAAACGTCGCGGCGTACCTGGGTGAAGGTGGTGATGCGTTCGAAGCCGTCGCCCCCCATGTTCCTGCGCGTACGCTGGTTGAGCTCGTCCTCGCCGAGCAGGCGGATCAGCATGTTGGCCGCCGTGTTGTCGCTTTCGATCAGCATTTCCGTGAGCAGGTCACTCAGCGAATAATCGACGCCATCGTCCTGCCACACCAGGTCGCCGGAGCCGTCCACCTTGTCGCCTGCCTGCAGCGACAGTCGCTCGTCCAGGCTGTGCTCGCCGTCGTCGATGCTCTGCAGCAGCGCGACCGCGATAGGCACCTTTACCGCTGAACTGAGGTACCAGAAGCGCTCGGCGTTGTAGAGCAGCCGAGCGTCGTCGCCCAGGTGCTTGATATACACGCCGAGATCGCCAGGCGCCTCGTCGTCGATACGCCGCAGTTCCTCCTCGAGGCCGCTCTTCCAGGTCGCCGAAGCCTCGTCGGTGCAGGCCGACAGGCCGCAGCTCAGGACCAGCAGCACCGGCAGCGCGATCAGCCTGTTCATCGGCGTATCAACCCGGTCGCTACCACAGCCTCGCCGGTCCCGCGCAGAGCCCGCTCCGCCTTGGGGGTGGAGGCGACTTCCCGGACGCAGGCGATGACCACCAGGCGCGTAGAGGTATCGGCGGGATCTGTCGAGGGCTGGTCGATCAATCCGGCGTCGCAGATGCGTGCCCGCTGGGTGCCGGTCTTGTGCGCAAAACCGACCTTCGGCGGCAATCCCGCCTTGATTCGCAGGGCGCCGGTCTGTGCGCGGCGCATGACACCCAGCAGGTACTGGGTACTCACCGGATTCAGTGCCGTTCCCGCATCCAGGGCTGACAACAGGTCGCCATAGGCTTTCAAGGTGGCCGAGTTGTACGGCGTCGCGTAGTAGCGCTCGTAGGCTTCGCCCAGGCTGATGGGAACCAGCGCACGCCGCTCCACGCCGAGCAGCCGAGCCAGCAGCGTCAGACGTCCCGCCTCGCTCGGCTGCCGCTTGAGGGCCAGGAAATCGTTCCCGGACAACCCCTGGGCAGCCGGGTGCAGTTCGCTGTAGACCCGCCGACGGACGTCAGCCAGGCTGGTGATCGGGCCGAACCCCTCGGGCACCAGCTCGCGGGTGACCGCATTGACCCGTTCCAGACCGACCAGGCGAATCAGCATGTCGCTGGCGGTGTTGTCGCTGTGGATCAGCATCTGCTCCATCAGGAAGTGGACGCTGAGCGCCGTGCCCGCTGCGAAGCCGTTGGTCGCGCCGGCGCCGTCGACATAATCGGTTACCAGCAGCGGCACCGTCGTTTCCAGGCTCAGTGCGCCTTCTTCGATCTGCCGCATCACGGTAATGGCGACCGGCACCTTGACGGTGGATGCCAGGTACCAGGGTTCCTCGCCATGATAGGAGATGGAAATGCCCGTCTCCATGTCCTTGACGTAGACCCCGAGCCGACCGGGCGTCTGCTCGTCCACCTGGGCGATGCGCGCGAGAAAGGGTTCGCTCCATTCGAAACCTTCCTGCGCAACCGCGCTGGAGGAAACCGTGCCGAACAGCAGCGCCGCCAGGACAGTCCTGGCAGGGATCGCCGGTAAACGAAGCGGACGTCGAAAAAACATGGGATTCCGGGCTCATCTGTTGTCGAACACTCGACATCGGACCATCGACACGGGCAACGGTGCGGAAGAACCGACCGACCGGCACACGCGCAACGCTGGCCGCCGGTGCGAGTCGTATGCAGCAATGCCGCACCGACCGACGAGGGAGAGCAGTAGTGCCAAGCAAGGAACATTTCATCGGGCTGGAGTGGCTGCGCTTTCTGCTCGCCATCTATGTGGTGCTGTTCCACACCGTGCACGCCTACGTGGATGACGAACCCTCCTGGCTGGCGGACCTGACCGGTGTGGGCTTCTTTGCCACCAGCAGCTTCTTCGTGCTCTCCGGCTTCCTGCTGGCGCATGTCTATTGCCGCCAGGGCGAGATGCGCGAACCGGCCCGCAGCTTCCTCGGCAAGCGCCTGGCCAATCTCTACCCGCTGCACCTTTTCTCATTGCTGTTGACTGCCCTCGTGCTGGCCATCATCGCCAATCTCGGTATCCCGCCGGACGATGCCAAGGCCAGCCTGCGCTTCGTGGTGTACGACACCAACGAGGACCTCGCCGGCGCGTCGCGGGACGCCCTCGAACACTTCATGAACGACCGCGAGCTGGCGTTCAACTTCGTCCTGCAGCTGTTCATGCTGCAGGCCTGGAATCCGCTCTATCTGACCTTCAACCCGCCGCTGTGGTCCATTTCCACCCTGTTCTTCTTCTATCTGACCTTTCCTCTGCTGGCGCCACGCCTGATGCGGCTGCGGCACAAGGGCTGGTGGCTGGTGGCGACCGGATTGCTCTATCTGGTCCCGCCACTCTGGGTCATCCACCAGCAGGCCTACGGCATCCCCCATACCGGCCTGCTGCACCGCATGCCGTTGCTGCGGCTGCCGGAATTCCTCGCCGGCATTCTGCTCTACGGGCTGTTCCGCGAATGGCGCGCGGCTGGAGGACAGCTCGGCGTCACCACCCGCCTGGCGCTGGGGGCATTCGTGCTGGCCTGCTTTCTGGCAACGGTCTGGCTGCTGAAGGGCGAACGCTTCTGGTATTTCCTGCTGCACAACGGTCTGCTGCTGCCTGCGCAGCTCGCCCTGATCTGGCTCTGCGCCCTGATCGCCACGCCGTACGACCGCGTACTCGTGCGCTGGTCGCAACGGCTGGGCGCGGCGGCGTTGCCGCTGTTCGTGCTGCACGTGCCGATCTTCATTCTGTTCTCGCGTTCGGAAAAGCTTCTGGGAGTACTCTCCGCAAGCTGCCTGGAAGACTGGACGCAGTGCGCGCAGCAAGCAGGCGAGCAGTCGCTGGCGCTGGGGTTCTATCCGTTGTATCTGGGGCTGACCATCGTACTGTGCGTGGTGGCGCAGGAGCGGGCGATAGTGCCGGTGCGGAAGCTTCTGCTCAGACGGCTGGTTTTACGGGGCGGGGCTTGAAGGGCAAACACCCGCGCCCTCTGTCTGCAGAACCGGCACCAACCTGATCAATACGCCCTACCGACCGCCCTCACAACAGTTTGTCCAGCGTGATCGGCAAATCCCTCACCCGCCTGCCGGTCGCATGATAAATAGCATTGGCCACCGCCGCGGCGACGCCGATGATGCCGATTTCGCCCACGCCCTTGGACCCGAGGTCGTTGACCACGCTGTCCTCTTCCTCGACGAAGATCACCTCGATATCGGGAATATCGGTCTGCACCGGAACGTGATACTCGGCGAGGTTGTGGTTCATGTAGCGCCCCAGCCGATGGTCGATCAGCGTCTCCTCCTGCAGCGCCATGCCGATCCCCCAGACCACGCCGCCGACGATCTGGTTGCCGGCGGTCTTGGGATTGACGACGCGCCCCGCCGCGATGGCGCTGACCACCCGCGCGACCCTGATCGTGCCCAGCGCCTCGTCGACGCGCACTTCGACGAACACCGCCGAATGCGTGGCCGTGGCCCATGCCTTGCGCTTCTCGCCGGGTTCGACCCGTGCTTCGGCTTCGAGGGTGCCGTTGCTGCGCATCACCTCGCCGAGGTCGACGTGAACGGTCGGATCGCGCTTGAGCAGCAGCCGGCCCTCGACGAAGGTTACGTCGTCCAGGCTCGCACCGGTGAAGGGCGAACCGGGGAACTGCTGCACCGCATCCAGCACTTTCGCCCGTAGCAGCGCGCAGGCCTGCTGCACGGCGCTGCCCACCGAGGACACCGTGGCCGAACCGCCTTCCAGCGGGGCCTGGGGCAGGCTCGAATCGCCGAGGCGGAACTCCACCTTGTCCAGCGCCACACCCATGGCGGCCGCCGCGATCTGGGTCATCACCGTGTAGGTGCCGGTGCCGATGTCAGCGGTAGCGCTGCTGACCACCAGCCGGCCGTCCGGTTCGAGGCAGGCCTTGGCGCTGGCCGGCATCTGCATGGCTTCCCAGACGCCGGTGGCCATGCCCCAGCCGATCAGCTCATGGCCTTCGCGCATGCTGCGCGGTTCCATCGAGCGGCGCGCCCAGCCGAAGCGTTCGGCGCCCTGCGCGTAGCAGGCGCGCAACTCCTTGCTGGAATAGGGTTTGTCCTGGTTGCCGTTGCGCTCGGCGAAGTTGACCAGGCGCAGCTGCAGCGGATCGATGCCGCTCGCATGGGCCAGCTCGTCCATCGCGCATTCCAGCGCGTAGACGCCAAGGGTTGCACCGGGCGCGCGCATGTCGATCGGGGTGAACACGTCGAGCGGCGCGAGGCGGTAGTCCAGCGAGACGTTGTCGCAGCGGTAGAGCATTCCCGACCACTCCACCTCGTGCTCGGTGAAGTCCTCGAAGCGCGAGGTCTGACCGATGGCACTGTGCCCCACCGCCTGCAATTGCCCGGTCTCGCTGGCCGCCAGAGACAAATGCTGAATGCTGCGCGGGCGGTAGCCGAAGGTGAACATCTGCTGACGGGTCAGCACCACGCGCACCGAGCGCTTGAGCTTGAGTGCGGCCATCACCGCCAGCGGTAACTGGTACTGCGGGCGCAGGCCGGAGCCGAAGGCGCCGCCGACGAAAGGCGACAGCACGCGGATCCGCCCCTTGAGGCCGAACACGTCCTCGACATAACGCTGGCAGTTCTGCACACCCTGGGTCTTCTCGTGAATCAGCAGGTCCCCGCCCGGCTGGTAATGCACGGTGCTGGCGTGCATCTCCATGGGGTTGTGATGCTCCACCGGGGTGACGTATTCCTGCTCGATCTTGTGCGGCGCAGCGGCGAAGGCACCGGCGAAATCGCCGCGCGGCTCCGGGGTTTCAGCGGGCGCTTCCTGGGCCTGGCCGCGCGCGGCGAGCAGGTCGGTCTGGTGCGGCTCGCTGTCATATTCGATGCGCACCAGCGAACCGGCGTGGCGCGCCAGCTCCAGGCTTTCGGCCACCACCAGCGCCAGCGGCTGGCCGCTGTAGAGCACGCGGTCGTTGTACAGCGGGCGGAACGGCGAGCCCTCGGCGGCATCGTCGTCTGCGTAGGGTTCGTCGTAGCTGGCGATGGGCGGGCGGTTCTGGTGAGTCAGCACCAGCACCACGCCCGGCAGCGCCTCGGCTTCGCTGCTATCGATGCTGCGCACGCGACCACGGGCGATGGTGCTCGACACCACGCTGCCATGCAGCAGGTGCGGCGTGCCGAATTCGGCGGCGTAACGGGCCTGGCCGGTGACCTTGAGCGGGCCATCGACGCGATCCAGCGGCTGGCCGACCGGCGAGCTGAAGGTATTCATCGGACGGTTCCTCGGGCGGCCTCGCCAAACGCACGGATGATGGCGCGGCGTGCGAGTTCGGGCTTGAAGGCGTTGTGTTCGAGCGGCTGGGCGCCGTCCAGCAGCAGGTCGGCCGCGACGGCGAAGTTCGCCTCCTCGGCCGGCTTGCCGCACAGCGCCAGTTCGGCGGCCTCGATGCGCCAGGGCTTGTGGGCAACGCCGCCGAGCGCCAGCCGCGCAGCCTTGATAGTGGTGCCATCCAGTTCCAGCGCGGCGGCCACCGAGACCAGGGCGAAGGCATAGGAGGCACGGTCGCGCAGCTTGAGGTAGGCGCAATGCGGCGCGAAGCCCGTCGGCGGCAGCTCCACCGCGGTAATCAATTCGCCTTCGCCCAGGTTGTTGTCGGCTTCGGGCCGCTCACCCGGCAGCCGGTGGAAGTCGGCCATGGCGATGCGCCGTTTGCCGTGCGGCCCCTGCACGTGCACCTGCGCCTCCAGGGCGGCCAGGGCCACGCACATGTCCGACGGATGCACCGCGACGCAGGCCTCGCTGGCGCCGAGAATCGCGTGGATGCGGTTGAGTCCGTCCCGCGCCGGGCAACCGGAGCCCGGCTCGCGTTTGTTGCACGGCGTGCCGGTGTCGTAGAAGTAGTAGCAGCGCGTGCGCTGCAGCAGGTTGCCGCCGGTGCTGGCCATATTGCGCAGCTGCGGCGAGGCGCCGGCCAGAATCGCCTTGGCCAGCAAGGGATAGCGCTGCTCGATCTGCCGGTTCCAGGCCAGATCGGCATTGCTCACCAGCGCACCGATCATCAGCCCGCCTTCCGGCGTTTCCTCGATCGCACGCAGCGGCAGGCGGTTGATGTCGATCAGCTGGCGCGGCTGCAGGACGTTTTCCTTCATCAGGTCGAGCAGGTTGGTGCCACCGGCGATGTAGCGGCTGTCTGGCCCGGCCAGCGCCAGCGCCTCCTCGATCCGCTCCGGTCGGGCATAGCTGAAAGGCGTCATGGCGCTTTCTCCTGCAACCGCTGGCGGCTGGCCGGCAGGGCTTCTTCCACCGCCGCGAGGATGTTCGGGTAGGCGCCGCAGCGGCAGAGGTTGCCGCTCATCAGCTCGCGAATCTCGTCCCGATCATGGGCGCGGTTCTCGCCGGCCAGGCCCACCGCCGAACAGATCTGCCCCGGCGTGCAATAGCCGCACTGGAAGGCATCGTGGCGGACGAAGGCGGCCTGCATCGGGTGCAGCTGGTCGCCCTCGGCCAGGCCTTCGATGGTGGTCAGCCGCGCGCCGTCGTGCATCACCGCCAGGGTCAGGCAGCTGTTGATGCGCTTGCCATCGAGCAGCACCGTGCAGGCGCCGCACTGGCCGTGATCGCAGCCCTTCTTGGTGCCGGTCAGGTCGAGCCGTTCGCGCAGCAGGTCGAGCAGAGTCGTCCAGGGATGGACCTCCAACTGATGCTGCTGGCCGTTCAAATGGAGGGAAAGGGTGCAGGTCGCTTCGCTCATGGCAGCCTCACGGTTTAGGCGTACCTGGTTACGACTGAAGCGCGGGCGAAAACGTTCAGCGGCCTGCGGTGATCCGGAAATTCAACCGAGCGTGCCGCCGGTGTAAGATGCGGGGCTTTTTTTGCCACCGGCCCGGCGATGGGCTTTGCTGTGTAGCAGGCAACCACGTTACGCCAATTGCCGAAGCGCACCAGATGCCAGGCCACGACCGGCACACAAGGGGATTCACATGCTGGAAAAGCTGTTCCAACTCAAGGCGCACAACACCAACGTGCGCACCGAGATCCTGGCCGGTATCACGACCTTCCTGACGATGGCCTACATCCTCTTCGTCAATCCGAGCATCCTCGCCGAAACCGGCATGGATCACGGCGCGGTATTCGTCGCCACCTGCCTGGCCGGCGCCATCGGCTCGGTGATCATGGGGCTGGTCGCCAATTACCCCATCGCACTCGCACCAGGCATGGGCCTGAACGCTTTCTTCACCTACACCGTGGTGCTGACCATGGGCTACACCTGGCAGACCGCGCTGGGTGCGGTGTTTCTTTCGGGTGCGATCTTCTTCCTGCTGTCGATCTTCAAGATCCGTGAGTGGATCATCAACAGCATTCCCCTGGCCCTGCGTGCCGGCATCGCCGCGGGTATCGGCCTGTTCCTGGCGATCATCGCGCTGAAGAATGCCGGCATCGTCGTCGACAACCCCGCCACCCTGGTGGGCCTGGGCGACCTCAGCGCCGGCGGCCCGCTGCTGGCCTGCCTGGGCTTCTTCGTCATCGCCGCGCTGGCCTATCGCCGCGTCACCGGCGCGGTGATGATCGGCATATTGCTGGTCACCGGCCTGTCGATCCTGTTCGGGCTGTCGAAGCTGGATGCCGTGGTCTCGATGCCGCCATCCCTGGCGCCGACCTTCATGCAGCTGGATATCGCCGGCGCGCTGGATATCGGCCTGATCAGCGTGATCTTCGCCTTTCTCTTCGTCGATCTGTTCGACACCTCCGGCACTCTGATCGGCGTCGCACAGAAGGCCAACCTGCTGGACAAGGACGGCAGGATGCCGCGCCTGGGTCGCGCCCTGCTGGCCGACAGCACCGCCACCATGGCCGGTGCCGCGCTGGGCACCTCGACCACCACCAGCTACATCGAGTCCGCCGCGGGCATCAGTACCGGCGGGCGCACCGGCCTGACCGCCTGCGTGGTCGCCGCGCTGTTCCTGCTCAGCCTGTTCTTCGCGCCGCTGGCCGGCGCCGTGCCGGCCTATGCCACCGCACCGGCGCTGCTGTTCGTCGCCGTGCTGATGATGAGCAGCCTGGCCGGCATCGACTGGGACGACATGACCGTCGCCGCGCCGGTGGTGGTCGCCGCGCTGGCCATGCCGCTGACCTTCTCCATCGCCAACGGTATCGCCTTCGGCTTCATCGCCTGGACAGCGGTCAAGCTGCTGGCCGGTCGCTGGCGCGAACTGAGCCCGGCCATGTGGATTCTGTCGATCCTGTTCGTGATCAAGCTGGGCTGGTTCGCTGGCTGACGTTGCCTGCAGATGCCCCTTCATCCATCTGGTCCTGCAGAAGGTGGATGGGAAAGATCAGCCACCCTACGAATATTTTTGCCACCTCGAAGAGTTTTCATGAGCCGTCCGCCATTCGACCCCGCCACCTACGACACTCAACTCACCGCCAAGGCCGAGCGGCTGCGCGAGCTGCTGGCGCCCTTCGACGCACCGGCGCCGGAGGTCTTCGATTCGCCGCGCGAGCACTACCGGCTGCGTACCGAGTTTCGCCTGTGGCGCGAGGACGGCCAGCGCCACTACGCGATGTTCGAGCCGGGCGACAATCGCACGCCGATCCTGATCGACGACTTCCCCATCGCCAGCCGTCGCATCAACCAACTGATGCCGCAGCTCAAGGCCGCCTGGCAGGCCAGCGAAACGCTTTCCTTCAAGCTGTTCCAGGTGGAATTCCTCACCACCCTGGCCGGCGATGCCTTGATCACCCTGGCTTATCACCGCCCGCTGGACGATGCCTGGCAGGCCGAGGCCGAGCGGTTGGCGGCGAACCTGGGCGTCAGCCTCGTCGGGCGCTCGCGTGGCAAGCGCATCGTCATCGGTCGCGACTATGTGGAAGAGGAACTGCGAGTGGCCGGTCGCACCTTCCGCTATCGCCAGCCGGAAGGCGCCTTCACCCAGCCCAACGGCGAGGTCTGCCAGAAGATGCTCGACTGGGCTTTCGCGGCGCTGGGCGAGCGTGACGATGATCTGCTGGAACTGTATTGCGGCAACGGCAATTTCACCCTGCCGCTGGCCACCCGCGTGCGCAAGGTGCTGGCCACCGAGATCAGCAAGTCTTCGGTGAATGCCGCCCTGCACAACCTGGCCGACAATGGCATCGACAACGTCAGTCTGGTGCGCCTCTCCGCCGAAGAGCTGACCCAGGCGCTGAACGAGGTGCGCCCGTTCCGCCGCCTGGCCGGCATCGACCTGAAAAGCTACGCCTTCGGCAGCGTCTTCGTCGACCCGCCGCGCGCCGGCATGGACCCGGACACCTGCGAACTGACGCGGCGCTTCGAGCGCATCCTCTATATCTCCTGCAATCCGGAGACGCTGGCGCAGAACATCGCCCAGCTGGCCGACACCCACCGCATCGAACGCTGCGCGCTGTTCGACCAGTTTCCCTGGACCCATCACATGGAATCCGGGGTGTTGCTCGTCAGGCGCTAGCAGCGCTCACCGCGACAGCTCGCCACGGGTACGCCGGCACGGGATTAAGTTTCGCGTAATCGAAGCGGTCGATAATACGCGCATTTCCTCAACCGGAGTGTGTGAAATGACTACATCGAACCCACTGGCACGCTACGGTCGCCTGAGCATCGCCCTGCACTGGCTGATGCTGCTATTGATCGCAGCGGTCTACGCGACCATCGAACTCAAGGGCAACTTCGCCAAGGGCAGCGAACCGCGCGAACTGCTCAAGCACTGGCACTTCATGCTCGGGCTGACGATCTTCGCGCTGGTCTGGCTGCGCCTGATTGCGCGCTGGATACATCCGGCGCCGAAGGCGGTCGCCGGGGCCGGTTGGGAACGCGCGCTGGCCAAGCTGATGCACCTGGCGCTGTACGGTCTGATGATCGGCCTGCCGCTGCTCGGTTGGCTGACGCTGAGCGCGGCGGAGAAGCCGATCCCCTTCTTCGGCCTCCAGCTGCCGGCGCTGATCGGTGCCAACAAGGACCTGGCCGGCCAGTTCAAGGAACTGCACGAAACGCTGGCGTTAGCCGGTTACTGGCTGATCGGCCTGCACGCCGCAGCGGCGCTGTTCCACCATTACGTGCGCCGTGACGGCACCCTGTTGCGCATGCTGCCGCAGCGCCACCAGGCCTGACGCGCAGACACGAAAACGCCCGGTCGACCCGTCATCGACCGGGCGTTTTCATGTATCAGCCGAGCAGTTCGCTGAACGGCAGATACTCCACCGTCTCACCCTCTTCCAGCGTACGGTTGCATTCGACGATGGCCAGCCCTTCGGCCCAGCTGGCCGAGGTGAGCATCGCCGACCCCTGACGCCCATGCAGGCAGACGCGCGTCTGGCCATCGACATTCTCCAGCCGCGCACGCAGATACTGCCGACGACCGTTGGCCTTGCTCCAGTCGAACCCGGCCACCAGTTGCAATGGCTTGGGCAGGACCTCGCGCAGCCCCTGGGCGCGCAGCAGAAAAGGCCGCGCCACCACCAGCGAGGTGATCAGCGCCGCCGCCGGATTGCCCGGCAGGCCGATCCAGGGCTTGCCCGCCACCTCGCCGAAAGCCAGCGGCTTGCCCGGCTGGATCGCCAGACGCCACAGATGCAGTTCGCCCAGTTCGCGAATGGCCTGCTTGAGATGGTCCTCCTCGCCCACCGAAACGCCGCCGGAGGTGATGAGGATGTCCCACTCCGAGGCGGCCAGCGCCAGCGCGTCGCGGCTGGCCGCCAGTTCGTCGATGAGAATCGGGTAGTCATGCACCTCCAGTCCGAGGCTGCGCAACACGCCGAGCAGGCAATAGCGGTTGGAGTTGTAGATCTGCCCGGCGCCCAGCGGCTCTCCGGGCTCGCGCAGCTCGTTGCCGCTGGACAGCAGGCCGATGCGCAGACGCCGGTAGACCGCGACGCGGGCGACGCCGCAGCTCGCCAACAGGCCAAGTTCTTGCGGTCGCAGGCGCTGCCCCGCGTCCAGCACCCGCGTGCCCGCCTGCCGCTCTTCGCCCTTGCGCCGCACATGCTCACCCGGCCTGACCGCCGGCAGCCATACGCCCTCGCCATCGACCCGGCACAGCTCCTGCGGCACGACCGTATCGGCACCGGGCGGCAGCGGCGCGCCGGTGAAGATGCGCACGGCATGACCGCTCGGCAGGCGCTCATCGGCCAGGTCACCGGCGGCGATACGACCGGCCAGCGACAAACACCCACCCGCTGCCGGCAGGTCGGCGGCACGCAACGCATAGCCATCCATGGCGCTGTTGTCCCAGGCCGGCACGGCAAAGGGCGCCACCAGCGGCTCGGCCAGTACCCGCCCCAGGGCATCCGGGAGGGCGACGTGTTCGACCGGCGGCAACGCCGGCGCCCGCTTCAGCAATTCGTCGATGGCTTCATCCACCGGGCGCAGATTGTCGCCGTCGCAGCCACAGGGGTTCATGAGCGTGGCCCACAGCAGCGGTCGGGCTGGCCAGCGACCGCTGCCTGCAGGTGCGCGACGAAGTTGCACGGCCCGGTACGGCTGTCGAGCTGTTCGCCGAGAATCCTTTCCCAGGCCGTGCGGCAGGCATTCGGCGAGCCCGGCAGGCAGCACACCAGAGTGCCGTTGCTGATCCCGGCCAGGGCACGCGACTGCAGCGCCGAGGTGCCGATCTCGGCCACTGAAACCTGGCGGAACAGCTCGCCGAAACCATCGACCTGCCTGTCCAGCAGCGGCGCCACCGCCTGCGGCGTGTTGTCCCGTGCGGTAAAGCCGGTACCACCGCTGATCAGCACCACCTGCACCTGTGGATCGGCGATCCAGACGGCGAGCCGGGCGCGAATCTGCCAGATGTCGTCAATCACCAGCCCCCGCTCGACGAGATGGTGCCCGGCGCCTCGCAGCGCATCGACCAGGGTATTGCCCGAGGTGTCGGTGTCGGACGTGCGGGTATCGCTGACGGTCAGAACGGCAATGCCCAGTGGCTGGAATTGGTCGGTATTGAGGTGTGCCATAAAAGCTCTCCGGGAAGAATCATCGGCCTACAGACTGCACCCGGCGACGGCCAACGCCCACCCCCTTTCGAGGTAACTGCGGCACCAGGCCGCAGCCACGCATCCGGATTACGCCTGCGGCTGATCCGGGCTACACACTGCACGTCTTGTAGGAACGAGCCATGCTCGCGAAAGGCAGCCGCGCCGCTGCCCGAACCGGGCTTCGCGGGCATGGCCCGAGTCGCTGGCATTTTCCCTTTCAACCCCCGCTGGCATTCATGAAGCGCAGCACCTGAACCTCGCCGCTGCTGGAGAATTCATGGCGCAGCGGCTTGCGCTGCAGCGCGGCGTGGATGGCGTCGATCAGCGGCTGGTCGCGGGTCGGGTGACGACGCAGCAGCGCGCGCAGATCGACGGAGTGCTCGTGCCCCAGGCACAGCAGCAGACGGCCTTCGACGGTCAGCCGCACACGGTTGCAGGTGGCGCAGAAGTTGTGCGAATGCGGCGAGATAAACCCGATGCGCGTCTGCGGATGCTCCGGCAGGCGCACGTAGCGCGCCGGTCCGCCGCTGTGTTCGGCTGAATCGATCAGTGCGTGGCGAGCGGCGATCAGCGCGCGCACCTCGTCGCTGGAGCAGAAGCCCTCGCCACGCAAACGGCCGACCTCACCCAGCGGCATTTCCTCGATAAAACTGATATCCAGTCCGCTGGCGATGGCGAAATCCACCAGGTCGGCGACTTCCCCGGCGTTGCGCCCTTTCATCACCACCGCGTTGAGCTTGATCCGCTCGAAGCCGGCGGCGCGCGCGGCAGCGATGCCGTCGAGCACCTGACGCAGTTCACCGGTGCGGGTGATGGCGTGGAATCTCGCCGCGTCGAGGCTATCCAGGCTGATATTCAGACGTTTCACGCCCGCCCGCGCCAGGGGGGCGGCGAGCTTCACCAGTTGCGAGCCGTTGGTGGTCATCACCAGTTCGCGCAGCCCCGGCAGCGCGGCGATGCGCTCGCACAGGCCGACGATGCCCTGACGCACCAGCGGCTCGCCGCCGGTGAGACGGATCTTCTTCACCCCCAGACCGACGAAGATCCGCGCGATGCGCTCCAGCTCCTCCAGCCCGAGCACCTGCTGGCGCGGCAGAAAGGCCATGTCCTCGGCCATGCAGTAGACGCAGCGGAAATCACAGCGGTCGGTCACCGACAGGCGCAGGTAGTCGATGGGGCGGTCATGGGCGTCGCGTAGTTGAGTCATCGCAAGAATCCCGGATTGAGCGCTCTTAGGGCTGAAGGCTGAAGGCTGAAGGCTGGACGAAAAAGCGGCATCCTCGTCCAGCCTCCAGCCTTCAGCGGCTTCACTGCATCAACGGCGTTTCCGCCCCCTGCATATGGATGCCCTCGATGCTCGCCACACCCACCAGATTCTGCAGGTACTGGGCGACGCCGATCTGCCAGACGCGCTGGTTGAGTTCGGCGCGGATCGAGCCGGCCACCGCCTCGTAGGGCAGTTGCTCGCCGTCGAGGCGTTGGTCGACGAACACCAGATGGTAGCCATAACGGCTTTCCAGCGGCTGCTGACATAAACCGACCGGCAGGCGGAACAATTGGCATTCGAATTCCGGCACGGTCTGGCCCTTGCTGATCTGGCCCAGTGCGCCGCCCTGCGCCTTCGACGGGCAGGCGGAATGCTGCAACGCCAGTTCGGCGAAGCGCTGCGGCGCCTGCCCCAGTTGCCCGAGCAGTTCCAGCGCCTGCTCACGGGCCAGGCTGCGCGCCTCGGCGTCATCCGCCGGGCAGGCCAGCAGAATGTGCCGCACGGCGAGCAAGGGCGCACTGAAAAAGCGCTGCGCATTGCCCGTGTAATACGTGCGGCACGCCTCTTCCTCGGCCAGCGGCAGCGGTACTTCCCGCTCGATCAGCACTCGGATGGCCGCCTCTTCCTCGCTCTCGCCGGTTTCAGTCCTTGCCACCAGGCCCAGCTCGGCGATGCGCTGCTGCAACAGCTCGCGCAGCACCAGTGCCTGGACCGCCAGATAGACGGCCTCATCGCGGCTTGCCGCAGGGTGATACTGCAACTCCTGGGCGATGGCCTGTGTCGCGATCTCCACGCCATTGACCCGTACCCGTGGCCATTCCTGCTCGCTGCTTGCGATCAGCAACGCCTCACCGGTCTCCACGTCCCCTGCAGGCAGCAGTTCCTCGAACAGCGCGGCGTCATCCGGCACCTCGACTTCCGGGCGTGCGCCACCACCGCAGCCGCCTCCTCCCGCGCTTCCACCACATCCACAAGCCATGACGATTACCTCACTGAAGTTTTTGCACGTTGGCGCGGATCAGCCATGACGGCGGGCGCACCAGGCGCCAGCCGCCCAAAGCTCATACCGGGCTCTTGCTGTCTGTCGCGGCGTAGCCGGGCACTGCGCTCGGCGTGGTGATTTCGCGCGCAGGTGCTTCGTAGGTACGCGGACGCTGCGGGCGCGGCGTGGCCGGCTTGACGCCCTTCTGGCGGACGATCTGGTAGCGCCGCCCCAGGTACCACACCGGCGCGCTGACGATATGCACCAGGCGGGTGAAGGGAAACAGCACGAACAGGGTGACGCCGAGGAATACGTGCAGCTTGTACATCAGCGACACCGAGGCGATGGCCTCGGCGGCCGCCACCGGCTGCAGGGTAACGACGCCCTGCGCCCAGTTGCCCAGCAGCACCATCACTGCACCGTCCATGTGGCCGGTGGAGGCGACGATGGTCAGCAGCCCCAGCACCAGTTGCGCCAGCAGCACCAGCAGGATCATCACGTCGCTGCGGCTGGAGCTGGCGCGCACGCGCGCATCGGTCAGCCGCCGATGGAGCAGCATCACCAGGCCGATCAGGCAGAGGATGCCGAAGAAGCCACCCGAGACCATCGCCAGCAACTGCTTGTCGGCACTGCTGATGAAGTGGTGATAAAGGGCTTCGGGCATCAGCAGACCGACGAAGTGGCCACACAGGACGAAGATGATCCCGATATGGAACAGGTTGCTCGCCAGGCGCATGCCCCTGGGTTGCAGCATCTGGCTGGAACCGGCCTTCCAGCTGTACTGCGACAGGTCGAAACGCGCCCAGCTGCCGATCAGGCAGATAGCCAGGGCGATGTAGGGATAGACCCCGAACAGCAGGAAATTGAAGTTGGACATCAGCGCACCTCCTGGGCCAGCGCGGCGGCCTGCCCGTCATGCTTGAAATCGGTCCAGTGCAGCGGCACCGGGCTTTCCTCGCGGGCCTTGCCCGGCCCGCTCGACATCGATGGGCAGCGATCCTGCTGTTCGGCCTGGAGGAAGTTCACCTGTTCTTCTTCCCAGACCCGGTCCAGCGCCTCCAGCGAGTCGTCGCGCTGCTCTGCGGCAACCTGCTCGCGCAGACCGGCCAGCGTCTCCTGCAGCGGCTCGCCGGCGATCTGCAGCAGCGCGTGGAAACAGGCCGCGTGCGGGCTTTCGCGCTCTTCCAGGCGCGCTGCCAGCAACGCCAGCAGATGCGCGACGTCGGCCAGCCCCTCGCGCGCCTCCAGCGCCTCGCGGGTGGCGAGGTATTCGAGGTACAGCGGGATGTAATCGGGCAGCTCGCGCACGCCGATGGCGAAGCCGGCGGCTTCGTACTGGGCCATCAGGTCGACCATGGCCTGGCCGCGGTCGCGCGACTCGCCGTGCACGTGCTCGAACAGCAGCAGCGACAGCGCGCGGCCCTTGTCGAACAGATCGGTGTAGCGCTCCTGCGCGTCCATCAGCTCGCCTTCGCTCAGCTCGTCGAGCAGCACCCGCAGCGCGGTACGCAGCTGCGGGCTGATCTCGCGAGCCGCATCGATGGCCTCGGCCAGTTCGGCGCGTGCCTCGCGCAGACATTCATCGGGATAGTCGAGCAACAGGGAAATCACTTTCAGGATCTGCATGTTCAGTCCTCCCACAACTGCACGGTCTTGATCACGTCGCGGCGGTTGGCCTTCTTCGCACCGAACATATTGGTGTCCGAAGCCCCGCTGCAGCCGCTACCGAAACTGAAACCGCAACCGGAGCGTTCGGCGAAGGCGTCGCTCATGGCCTCCTCGCGATGCGCGCTGGGGATCACGTAGCGGTCTTCGTAGTTGGCGATGGCCAGGTAGCGGTACATGTCCTCGACCTGTTCCAGGCTCAGCCCGACGCTTTCCAGAATCGCCATGTCCTTGATGCCCTCGACCTGCTCGGCACGCTTGTAGGCGCGCATCGCCAGCAGGCGCCTGAGCGCGTGCCTGACCGGCTTTTCATCGCCGGCGGTGAGCAGGTTGGCCAGGTAGCGCAGCGGAATGCGCAGGCTGTCGACGTCCGGCAGCACGCCGTCCATGCCGATCTGCCCGGCCTGGGCGGCGTTCTGGATCGGCGACAGCGGCGGCACGTACCAGACCATCGGCAGGGTGCGGTATTCGGGGTGCAGCGGCAGGGCCAGCTTCCAGTCCACCGCCATCTTGTAGACGGGGGATTTCTGCGCGGCCTCGATCACCGACATCGGCACGCCATCGTTGAGCGCCTGCTCGATGACCTTCGGATCGAAGGGGTCGAGGAACATCTCCAGCTGTTTTTCGTAGAGGTCCTGCTCGTTCGGCGTGCTGGCCACCTCAGCGATGCGGTCGGCGTCGTAGAGCAGCACGCCGAGATAACGGATGCGCCCGACGCAGGTTTCGGCGCAGACGGTGGGCATGCCGGCCTCGATCCGTGGGAAGCAGAAGATGCACTTCTCAGACTTGCCGCTCTTCCAGTTGAAGTAGATCTTCTTGTACGGGCAGCCGCTGATGCACATGCGCCAGCCGCGGCACTTCTCCTGGTCGATGAGGACGATGCCGTCTTCCTCGCGCTTGTAGATCGCCCCGCTCGGGCAGGAGGCCGCGCACGCCGGATTCAGGCAGTGCTCGCACAGGCGCGGCAGGTACATCATGAAGGTGTTTTCGTACTGGCCGTAGATATCGGCCTGGATCTTGTCGAAGTTCTTGTCCTTGCGCCGCTTGGCGAATTCGGTGCCGAGGATTTCCTCCCAGTTCGGCCCCCACTCGATCTTCTCCATGCGCTGGCCGGAGATCAGCGAGCGCGGTCGCGCCACCGGCTGGTGCTTGCCCAGCGGCGCGGTGTGCAACTGCTGGTAGTCGAAGTCGAACGGCTCGTAGTAGTCGTCGATGCTCGGCAGGTCGGGGTTGGCGAAGATATTCGCCAGCACCCGGAACTTGCCGCCGATGCGCGGGTTGATCGAGCCGTCGGCGTTGCGCACCCAGCCGCCCTTCCACTTGTCCTGGTTCTCCCATTCCTTCGGGTAGCCGATGCCGGGTTTGGTCTCGACGTTGTTGAACCAGGCGTATTCCATGCCTTCGCGGCTGGTCCAGACGTTCTTGCAGGTGATCGAGCAGGTGTGGCAACCGATGCACTTGTCCAGGTTCAGGACCATCCCCACTTGTGAACGAATCTTCATGGCATCAAATCCTCAGATATCTTGCGGCAGGGGTTGCGGCAGCTCGTTGCCATGGGGCGCGTCCAGCCAGTCGACCTTGTTCATCTTGCGCACCACGACGAACTCGTCGCGGTTGCAGCCCACCGTGCCGTAGTAGTTGAAGCCGTAGGCCAGCTGCGCGTAGCCGCCGATCATGTGGGTGGGCTTGAGGACCACGCGGGTCACCGAGTTGTGGTGGCCGCCGCGGGTCTGGGTGCTCTCGGCGCCGGGCACGTTCACGATGCGTTCCTGGGCGTGGTACATCATCACCATGCCTTCCATCACGCGCTGGCTGACCACCGCGCGGGCGGTCAGCGCGCCATTGGCGTTGAAGCACTCGATCCAGTCGTTGTCCTCGATGCCGACCTTCTTCGCGTCGATCTCGCTCATCCACACGATCGGCCCGCCACGGCTCAGGGTGAGCATGATCAGGTTGTCGGTGTAGGTGCTGTGGATGCCCCACTTCTGGTGCGGAGTGATCCAGTTCAGGCAGATTTCCGGGTTGCCGTTGCCCATCTTGCCCGCCACGTAGCCGGTGGAACGGGTGTTGATCGGCGGTCGGTAGCTCTGCATGTGTTCGCCGAAGGCCAGCATCCACGGGTGGTCCTGGTAGAACTGCTGGCGCCCGGTGAGGGTGCGCCACGGAATGTATTCGTGGACGTTGGTGTAGCCGGCGTTGTAGCTGACGTGCTCGTCTTCCAGGCCGGACCAGGTCGGGCTGGAGATGATCTTGCGCGGCTGCGCCTGGATGTCGCGGAAGCGGATCGCCTCATGCTCCTTGGGCAACGCCAGGTGGCTGTGGTCGCGCCCGGTGAACTGCGACAGCGCGGCCCAGGCCTTGACCGCGACGTGGCCGTTGGTTTCCGGCGCCAGGGTCAGGATGACCTCGGCGGCGTCGATGGCCGTCTCGATCTTCGGTCGGCCCAGGCTGACGCCTTCCTCGCGCACCACATAGTTGAGTTCGCCGAGGAAATCGACCTCGTCGTCGGTATTCCAGTTGATGCCCTTGCCGCCGTTGCCGAGCTTGTCGAGCAACGGGCCGAGGGAGGTGAACTTCTTGTAGGTGCTGGGATAGTCGCGCTCGACCACGGCCATGTTCGGGCAGTTCTTGCCCGGCAGCGGCGCCTGGCCGGCGGTCTTCCAGTCGCTGCCGCCGAACGGCTGCGCCAGCTCGCCGGGGCTGTCGTGCAGCAGCGGCACGGTGACCAGATCCTTCTCCACACCCAGCTGACCTTCGGCCATCTTCGAGAAGGCCTTGGCGATGCCCTTGTAGATCTCCCAGTCCGAGCGCGCCTCCCAGGCCGGGTCGATGGCTGCCGACAGCGGGTGGATGAAGGGGTGCATGTCCGAGGTGTTCATGTCGTCCTTCTCGTACCAGGTGGCGGTCGGCAGGACGATGTCCGAATACACGCACGTGGAGGACATGCGGAAGTCCAGGGTGGTGACCAGATCGAGCTTGCCGATGGCGCCCTCGTCGACCCACTCGGCCTCGGTCGGCTTGAAGCCGTCGCGCTTGCCGAGGTCCTCGTTCATCACGCCGTTACGGGTCCCCAGCAGGTACTTGAGCATGTACTCGTGGCCCTTGCCGGAGCTGCCCAGCAGGTTGGAGCGCCAGACGAACAGGTTACGCGGGAAGTTGTCGGGATTGTCCGGCTGCTCGCAGGCGAATTTCAGCGAGCCGTCCTGCAATGAGCGAGTCACGTAGTCCACCGGCGACAGCCCGGCGGCCTCGGCGTCGCGGCAGATCTGCAACGGGTTGCGGTTGAGCTGCGGCGCGCTCGGCAGCCAGCCGGCGCGCTCGGCGCGGATGTTGTAGTCGAGCATGTGCTCGGGGAACTGCGACTTGTCCGCCAGCGGCGAGAGCACCTCGTGGATGCTCATTTTTTCATGACGCCATTGGGATGAGTGGTTGTAGAAGAAGCTGGTGCCGTTCATCTGCCGTGGCGGACGGTGCCAGTCCAGACCGAAGGCCAGCGGCAGCCAGCCGCACTGCGGACGCAGCTTCTCCTGGCCGACGTAGTGCGCCCAGCCGCCACCGGTCTGGCCGACGCAGCCGCACAACATCAGCATGTTGATCAGGCCACGGTAGTTCATGTCCATGTGATACCAGTGGTTCATCGCCGCGCCGACGATGATCATGGAACGGCCACGGGTCTTGTCGGCGTTGTCGGCGAATTCGCGGGCGATCTGGATCGCCTTCTCGCGCGCCACGCCGGTGATCTTCTCCTGCCAGGCCGGAGTGCCCGGCACGCTGGCATCGTCGTAGCTGGCGGCGACGTTGGCGCCGCCCAGACCACGGTCGATGCCGAGGTTGGCGGCCATCAGGTCGAACACAGTGGCGACCTTGACGGTGCTGCCATCGGCCAGGGCGATCGAGCGCACCGGCACGCGGCGCAGCTGGATGGCCTCGCCCTCGGCGTGCTGGAAATGCTCGTGCAGCGTGCCGCCGAAATAGGGGAAGGCGACCTCGGCGGTTTCGCCGCTGTCGATCTGGCTCAGGGCCAGGTCGACCTCGCGCCCGTCCTTGCCTTCACGGGCCTCGATGTTCCACTTGCCCTTCTCGCCCCAGCGGTAGCCGATCGACCCCAGCGGGGAGACCAGCTCGCCGCTGGAGGCGTCGAGGGCGATGGTCTTCCACTCGGGGTTGTTGGCCTGGCCGAGGTTGTCGGCCAGGTCCGAGGCGCGCAGGAAGCGGTCGGCGATGTGGCTGCCGTCCTTCTCGTTGAGGCGCACCAGCACCGGCAGGTCGGTGTAGCGCCTGGCGTAGTCGCGGAAATAGGCGCTCGGCTTCTCCAGGTGGAATTCCTTGAAGATGACGTGGGCGAAGGCCTGGGCCAGCGCCGCGTCGGTGCCCTGCTTGGGGTTGAGCCAGAGGTCGGTGAGCTTGGCGACTTCGGCGTAGTCCGGGGTGATCGCCACGGTCTTGGTGCCCTTGTAGCGCACCTCGGTGAAGAAGTGCGCGTCCGGGGTGCGCGTCTGCGGGACGTTGGAGCCCCAGGCGATGATGTAGTTGGAGTTGTACCAGTCCGCCGATTCCGGCACGTCGGTCTGCTCGCCCCACACCTGGGGTGACGCCGGAGGAAGGTCGCAGTACCAGTCGTAGAACGAGAGGCACACGCCACCGATCAGCGACAGGTAACGGCTGCCTGCGGCGTAGGAAACCATCGACATCGCCGGGATCGGCGAGAAGCCGATCACCCGGTCCGGGCCGTACTGCCTGACGGTGTAGACGTTGGCCGCGGCGATGATCTCGTTGACCTCGTCCCAGCTGGAACGGATGAAACCGCCCATGCCGCGCTTGCTCTTGTAGGACTCGGCCTTGCTCTTGTCCTCGACGATGCTGGCCCAGGCCTCGACCGGGCTCATGCTGCGCCGCGCTTCGCGCCAGAGCTGGAGCAGCGGTTTGCGCACCTTGGGGTATTTCAGCCGGTTGGCGCTGTAGATGTACCAGCTGTAGCTGGCGCCGCGCGGGCAGCCGCGCGGCTCGTGGTTGGGCAGGTCGTTGCGGGTACGCGGGTAGTCGGTCTGCTGGGTTTCCCAGGTGATCAGGCCGTTCTTCACATAGATCTTCCAGGAGCACGATCCGGTGCAGTTCACCCCGTGGGTGGAACGCACGATCTTGTCGTACTGCCAGCGGGCGCGGTAGACGTTCTCCCAGTCACGGGACTCGATGCGGGTCTCGCCGTGACCGTCGGCGAACTCTCCTTGCTTGCGATTGAAAAAACGCAGCTGGTCGAGCAGATGGCTCATCTTTCTCTCCTTTGCGGGCGCCAGCGGCTGGCGTCCGCGTTACGAATCAGGCATTGCCGGCGAGCGGGCCGCGCCGGCAATGAATGGCTACTTGCTGACGGCGGTCTGTTCGGCGATTGCCAGGTCGACGGATGACACGAAGTACTCTTCGGCGAAGGCGCCTTCGGGCTCCTTCAACCAGAAGAAGCAGATGACGAAACTGAGCAATGCGCCGGCGGCGATGATCAGGAAGAACTGCGAGGGCGTGACGAAGGTGTAGAGAGTCAGGTAGAACACCGCGCCGACGTTGCCGTAGGCACCGGCCATGCCCGAGATCTGCCCGGTGATACGGCGCTTGATCGAGGGGATGATGCCGAAGGTGGCGCCTTCCGCTCCCTGCACGAAAACCGAGCAGAAAATGGTGATGACCACGGCAATGAACAGCGGCCAGCTGGAGCCCATCAGCCCCATCAGCAGAAAGCCCAGGGCGATGCCGAGCATGTAGGCCAGCATCACGAAACGGCGGTTGCCGAAGCGATCGGAGACCAGGCCGCCGATGGGCCGCGCCAGCAGATTCACGAAAGCGAAGGAGGCGGCAATGATGCCCGCCGCCGTGGCCGACAGCCCCCAGGTCAACTCGAAGAACATGGGCAGCATCGACACCACCGCCAGCTCCGCGCCGAAATTGGCGAAGTAGGTGGAGTTCAGAGCCGCCACCGAGTTGAACGGGTATTTGTCGTCCTCCGGTACGCCCTTGCGCAGAATCGGCACGTTGACCCGCAGGATCTGCACGATCTGGTAGAGCACCACCAGCACGATCACGCCGTGGCAAGCCCAGGCCCAGCCAGCCCCCAGGTAACCCATGTTCTCGATGCGCCAGACCAGCACCGAGAGGATGCCGACCATGGGAATGGTCCAGATGATCAGCTTGAACATGTCGCCCCAGCTGCTGACCTCCATGGCCGCGACCTTGCGTGGCTTGTGCTGCACGGTGCCCGCCGGGCCATCGGTGATGGCGAACCAGTAGAACACTCCGTAGGCCGCCATCATCAGTGCCGTCGTGGCAATCGCGTAGCGCCAGCCGTCATCCCCGCCGAACGCGTGCAGGGCGATGGCCGGCAGCGTCATGGCCGCCGCGGCCGAACCGAAGTTGCCCCAGCCGGCATAGAAACCTTCGGCGAAGCCGATGTCCTTGGGCTTGAACCACATGGCGGTCATATGGATGCCGACCACGAAGCTGGCACCGATCGAACTCAGCACCAGTCGCGAGATCAGCAGTTGCACCCGCGTGTCGCCCATGGCGAAGGTGATCGCCGGCACCGCCATGGTCACCATCAGCACGGAAAACACCCGCCGTGGGCCCCATTTATCCAGCGCCATACCCACCAGAATCCGCGCGGGAATGGTCAGCGCCACGTTGGCGATGGCAAACAGGCGCAAATCGTCGCCGGTCAGCCAGTTCGCACTCTTGAGCATGCTGGTGGCCAGCGGCGCCATATTGAACCAGACGAAGAAACAGATATAGAAGGCGATCCAGGTCAGATGCAGCGCTCTTATTTCCGGTTGCCGGTATTTGAACAGGTCCGAGACTTTCATTTATTCGCCTCCTGCGTCCAATCCGGACAGGCCTGTATAAGTACCGGGCACGGTGCGCGCCTGACCAGAAAGGAACTGACACTGCCAAAGGTCATGTAATTGAATTCATCGACCAGTGCATCTATCGAGTGCGCGATGAAACCTCCGCCCAACTCTTCGCAGTGCCTGGAGACAACCAGCAGATCGGGCTTCAGACTATCAACTGCCTTGAGAATGACTTTCCTTGCATCACCCTGACCAATAACGACTTCAACATTCAACCCACGACCACCCACCTTCTCTGCAGCCTCTCTTATCTTTGCGGAAAACTCTTCCTTGGCTTTCAGGTAGTTGCTTTCACTGGAACTGCTGGTATCCAGACTTTCTTCGGCGACGCCAATCAGGATGATCATCGGCTCAAGTCGGGCGAACATTTCCAGGGTGCGTTCAAGCGCATAACGCGCATTAGGCGAATCGTCATAAGCAATCATGATATTCATGGCGTAAAACCCCGCTTCGCTGAACTGATTGAATGATTCAGGGGTTCTTCACGTAGGCGTTGGGCCGCAGGTAGAACCACCAGTTGAGAACCAGGCACAGCGCGCAGAAGCCGGCGAAGCCGTACATCGCCACCTCCGGCGTTCCGGCCTTGATCTGGCCGCCAATGACCATGGGCGCGACGAAGGAGCCATAGGCCGCCACCGCCGAGGTCCAGCCCAGAACCGGGCCGGCCTGCTCGCGGTCGTAGATCACGCCGATGGTGCGGAAGGTCGAGCCGTTGCCGATTCCCGAAGCGGCGAACAGCACCAGAAAGAGGATGATGAAGGCGAAGAAGAAGGTTTCCGGCTGAGTGGAGCCATAGGCCTGCTGCAGCACGTAGCCCAGCGCCACCGCGGCGGCTAGCATCACCACCGAGATCACCTGGGTGACGATCGAACCACCGAGCTTGTCGGAGATCCAGCCGCCGAAGGGGCGTGTCAGGGCGCCGATGAAAGGGCCGATCCAGGCATAGGTCAGGGCGCTGGGCGCATTGGGATTGACCACCCGCGTGATGCTGCCGTCCGCCGCGATCTCGTTCATGTAGCCGAAGATCACCGTGATCGACAGCGGCAGCGCCATGGAGAAGCCGATGAAGGAGCCGAAGGTCAGGATGTAGAGCACGCTCATCGACCAGGTGTGCTTGTCGCGGAAGATCCCGAACTGGCGCTTGATGCTCGGTTTGATGCTGCCCGGAATCATCCGCAGCAGGCCCAGGGTGCTGAGCATGATCAGCGCGATGGCCAGCCACATGTTCAATACGCCGAGGCCGAAGGGCTGCGGCAGATAGAGGTACAGGCCCACCACGGAAGTCAGGAAGCCGACCCCGTAGAGCCCGATGATCTTGCCGAACGCGCCCAGCGTATGCCCCGGATTGGGCGTGATCGGCAGCAGGTTGTTCATGCCGAACCAGCCGATGAAGGCCAGCGGGACCAGCGCCAGCATCCATACCCAGCCTGAATTCTGAATCCAGGTGTCCGAGCCGGCAGGTATCCGCCCGATCAGTGTGCCGCTGTCCTTGACCAGCACCATCGGATCACCAGCCAGAGCACCGAAGAGACCGGCGGTCATGACCAGCGGAATCACGATCTGCATGGTGGTCACGCCGAAGTTTCCCAGCCCGGCATTCAGCCCCAGCGCCAGCCCCTGCTGGTTCTTCGGAAAGAAGCCACTGATGTTGCTCATCGAACAGGCGAAGTTGCCGCCACCGATCCCTGACAGCAGGGCCAGCAGCTGAAAGACCCAGAGCGGCGTGGTGGTGTCCTGCAAGGCAATGCCGGCGCCCACGGCAGGAATCATCAACAGGGCGGTGGTCAGAACGATGGTGTTGCGTCCGCCGGCGATGCGGATCATGAACGACGCCGGGATGCGCAGCGTCGCACCGGCCAGGCCGGAAATGGCGGTAAGGGTGAACAGCTGCGCCGGTTCGAAAGGAAACCCGAGGTTGAGCATCTGTACCGTGATGATGCCCCACATCAGCCATACGGCGAACCCCAGCAGCAGGCTTGGAATGGATATCCAGAGGTTCCGTGTCGCGATCCGTTTGCCTGTTGATTGCCAGAAACCGGCAACTTCCACATCCCATTTAGCAATATTCGTCATGGCCGCTCCGCTCCATTAATGCAATCTGGAGCGGAGGCTACGAGCAGTAACTAGGCTGAAACTTGACCATGATCATCAATCATTGGCTCGAACTTTTCCGCAATACCCTTTCTACCTCTTTCGATATACCTATTTAGCGCCTGAATAATTTCAATTGTTTCAAGCATATAGCGCTGTAGCAAAAACAACTTTTCAGACATGCAGCGTCAATTTAACGCGTATGGAGTATATCGATGATCATAGGCAAAGCGATAAACAGCGGGTAACGTGGCACAACTTTGCCAAGCGAGACGCCGCCATGAGTCATTTCGATATAACTCAATCGCCCTTGCGCCATTCCATTATTCAGCACACCACCCTCGCCTTTATTCTGGTTATCGGGGTAACACTGGCGAGCATGCTCGGCGGCATGTATCTCGCGGATTCCATACAAGGCGATGCGGAGGCCCTGAACAAGGCCGGCAGTCTGCGCATGCAGTCCTACCGGCTGGCCCTGCTGGCGCTGGAAGATGAAAGCCAGCTGCTGTCCGAACACATGGAAGAGTTCGAACGCACGCTGCAGACCTACTCCCTGCAACGGGCAATCGGCCACAACCCCAACAGTCCGCTGCATCTGCTGTACAGCCGAGCGGTCACGCGCTGGAACGAATCCATGCTGCCGCTGCTGACGACCTATCCGCCTCAGAAACGCGCGTTCCGTGCCGAAGTCCCGAAATTCGTTGCCGAACTCGACGGCTTCGTCAAAGCCTTGCAGACCAAGTCCGAAGACAAACTCGCCGTCATTCGCGGCCTGCAAATAGGCACGCTGCTGTTCACCGTGCTGATGGCTTTTCTGGTGCTGCTGGGCGTCTACAGCAACCTGATCACGCCGCTGCGCGAACTGACGCGACTGGCCCGGCAGATCGGTCGTGGCGACTTTCGCAGCAAGGCCTATTACGACGCCCGCAACGAGCTGGGACTGCTGGCCAACGCCTTCAACCAGATGAGCGATGAGCTGGCCGATCTCTACGACCACCTGGAACGCAAGGTCGATGAGAAAACCGCCCAGCTGCAGCGCAGCAACAACTCACTGGAGCTGCTGTTCAACAGTGCCCGCAGCCTGTATCAGTCTTCAGCCGACCCCGTGCCGGAACTCGCGAGCCTGCTGCTGCCCGTGCAGCGCTCACTGGGTTCGGGGCCGGTCTCGCTGTGCCTGCATCACACCGAGGAGAAAAACTGCTTCCGCGCCCATACCGCCATTACCTCGGAACGCCAGCCCCCCGAATACTGCCGTCTGCCCGATTGCGCGCAATGCCCGGTCCATACCGGTAATGGCAAGCTGGCCGGCGGTACCGAGCTGATCAGCTTCGCTCTGCGTTCGGGCACTCGCGAGCTGGGCGCCCTGCGCATCGAGCAAGCGCAGGGCGTGGCCCTGGAAGCCTGGCAGGAACAATTGCTCGGCGCCGTGGCAGAACTCTTCGCCGCCTCCCTGGGCCTGAGTCAGCTCGCCCAACAGCAGGCACGCCTGGCCCTGATGGAAGAGCGCGCGGTGATCGCCCGCGAACTGCATGACTCGCTGGCGCAGGCGCTTTCCTATCAGAAGCTGCAACTGAGCCGCTACAAGAAACAGATCGCCAATGGACACCCGCAGGAGGAACTGGATGCCACCCTTGGCGCGATCCAGGACGGGCTCAACGCGGCCTACCGGCAATTGCGCGAATTGCTCACGACCTTTCGCATCAAGCTCGACGTACCCGGTCTGGCAGCCGCCGTGCACGCCACGGTACTCGAATTCAGCAGCCATTCCGGGGTGAGCATTGGCCTGCACTACGGCCTCGAGCATTGCCCGCTGACGCCCAACGAGGAGCTCCATTGCCTGCAGATCATCCGCGAGACGCTGAGCAACGTGATCAAGCATGCCCAGGCCCGCCAGTGCGACCTGCGCCTGCATCAGGACGAACAGGGCCTGGTGCATATTCGCGTGGATGACGACGGCATTGGCATCGAGGTGAACGACAGCCCCAGCGGTCATTACGGCCTGAGCATCCTTGCCGAGCGGGCCGGCAGCCTGCACGGGCACCTGCGCATCGGCAAACGTAGCGAAGGCGGCACGCGTGTCCACCTGAGTTTCCTCCCGGCCTATCGCCGCATACCCCTGCAATCGGAGACCGACATACCGTGAACGCCCACGACAAGATTCGTATTCTGCTGGTCGACGACCACCCGATGATGCGCAGCGGCATGCGTGCACTGCTGTCCATGGAGGACGATCTGCCGCCCGCCGCCGAAGCCGGAAACGGTGCGGAGGCGGTGCGCCTGGCCAGCGAACTGGATCTGGACCTGATCCTGCTCGACATGAACATGCCCGGCATGGACGGACTGGAAACCATCCGCCAGATGCGCGCGAACGGAATCGATGCGCGCATCGTCATCTTCAGCGTCTCCGACGACCACACCAATGTGCTCGCCGCCTTGCGCGCAGGCGCGGACGGCTACCTGCTCAAGGATATCGAGCCGGAAGACCTGATCAGCCAGATTCGCTTGGCCGCGCAGGGCCGGCTGGCTCTGAGCCCCGAGTTGACCCAGGTGCTGGCCGAAGCCATTCGCGAACGTCCCAAACCGGGCCACGGCAGCCAGGCATCAACCCTGACCAAGCGCGAGAAGGATGTCCTGCGGCTCATCGCCAAGGGCCAGACCAACAAGATGATCGCGCGCAAGCTGGCCATCAGCGAAGGCACGGTCAAGGTGCACGTGAAAAACCTGCTGCACAAACTCGGCCTGCGCTCGCGCGTCGAAGCCGCCGTCTGGTCACTGGAGCATGACCAGGCCAGGGCCTGAGCAGCCCAGAACCAGGATGGCAAGTGCATTTCAGGCACGGATGCGCGCTCTTCCATACGTTCCGAGTTTGTCTGGGATCAAGGGCGAAATGTCGTAAAAGCCCCATTCCAGACAGCTTTTTAAGCACCTTGACGGCAATCAATGGCAAAGATCGTAAGCAGCCTATCTTTCGCCCCAACGCCAACAAGGAGCATCACGATGAGCAGCATCCAACCCTCACGTCTGGCCCTCGCCCTGCTCGCCGCAGGCCTGGCCGTCAACACTGCCGCAAGCGCGGAAGAAAGCTTCAGCAATCTGTTCACTGAGGCGAAACCGATCTTCGATCTGCGCTATCGCTACGAGCATGTCGATCAGGACAACGCACTCAGGCATGCCAACGCACAGACGCTGCGCACCCGCATCGGCGTGCAGACCGGCTCCTGGTACGGCCTCTCGGCGCTGGTCGAAGCGGACAACCTCAGCCGCCTGGGGAAAGCGGCCTACAACAACACCCGCAACGGCCAGACCGACTACTCGGCGGTGCCCGATCCGGATGGCAGCGAGATCAACCAGGCGCTGCTGCGCTATGACCATGCCCAGGGCAGCGCCGTGGTCGGTCGCCAGCGGATCAACCTGGACAACCAGCGCTTCGTCGGCGGCGTCGGCTGGCGGCAGAACGAGCAGACCTACGACGGCCTGCTCGGCCAGCTCAAGCCCATCGACGGCCTGGCCCTGACCTATGCCTATATCGACAACATCAACAGCATCTTCGGCCCAGAAGACAACCGCTTCGACAACTTCACCAACCCGGCCAATATCGAAGGCCACAGCCACCTGATCAATGCTCAGTACCAGGCCATGCCGGAGCTGACGGTAACGGCCTACAGCTATCTGCTGGGGCTGGACAACATCGCCAGCGTCAACAGTGCCGCCATGCTCGGCAGCCTCTCCAGCAAGACCACGGGTGTACGCCTGAACGGTGCCGTCCAGGGCGTCAGCTACGTGCTCGAATACGCCCGGCAGAAGGACTACGCCGACAACCCGCTGGAACTGAGCAGCGAGTACTACCTGGCCGAACTGGGCTACACGATCAAGGGCGTGGCGCTCAAAGGCGGCATGGAAGTCCTTGGCGGCGACAGCAGCGGCGCCGGCAACCGCGCCTTCCAGACACCGCTGGCCACCAAGCATGCCTTTCAGGGCTGGGCCGACACCTTCCTGCTGACCCCGGCTGACGGCGTGCAGGACGTCTACGTCGGCGGCAGCCTGCCACTGTTCGGCGGCACCCTGCAGCTCTGGTACCACGACTTCCGCGCCGAGCGCGGCAGCCAGCAATACGGCGAGGAACTGGATATTTCCTACAGCCGCGCCATTCCGCTGGTGAAGGGCCTGGTCGCCACCGTCAAATACGCCGGCTATGACGCGGACGATTTCTCGGTCGATACCGAGAAGCTCTGGGCACAGCTCCAATACAGCTACTGAGACGCACCGGCAGCGTCGGGGCCGGAACCACCGGCCCCGACAGCGTCGTTTCAGGACTCGCGCTGTACCGACAGCATGCAACCGAACAAGGATCCCATCATGTTCCAGCACCTTTCGCGGCTCTTGCTGGCTACAGCCCTTCTTCTCGGCAGCCTTCCCGCTCACGCCGCCATCAGCGACGCCGAGGCCGTGAACCGCGCCGGCATGCAGCGCATGCTCAGCCAGCGTATCGCCAAGAGCTACCTGATGATCGGCACCGAGACCCGCGCCGAACTGGCCATCAAGCAACTCGATCTGAGCGTCGCCACGCTTGAGGAAAATACCCAGCTGCTCGCCGAATACGCCCCGACACCTGCAATACGCGCCGCACTGAACGAAGCACAGGAAACCTGGCAGCACTTTCGTGAAGCCGCACTTTCCAGTCCGAGCAAGAGCGGATCGCTGGAGATGCTCAGGCTCAGCGACACCTTTCTAGCCCAGAGCGAGAAGCTGGTGGAATTGATCGAGCAGCACAGCGGCAGTCAGGTCGCCGGGCTGGTCAACCGCAGCGGTCGCCAGCGCATGCTCAGCCAGCGCATCGCCAAGCTGTACCTGGCCCTGAGCTGGCGGCTGCCGGATGACCGGCTGCGCAACGACTTTCAAACGGCGGTGAAGGAATTCGATACGGGGCTGCAGACGCTGCGCCAGGCGTTGCAGAATACACCCGAGATCAATCAGGAACTGGAGCGGATCGCAACACAATGGCGATTCGCCCAAGCCGGTTTCAGCCTCGCCGACGACTCCCGTTACGTGCCCACGGTCATCGTCACCACCACTGAAACCCTGCTGTGGAAGTTCGACGCGCTTACCCAGCGCTACGAACGCCTCGCCCAGAGCAATAAGCCCTGACGTAACGCACCGACTACGGAGACGGCGTGCCCTTGCGGAAGGGGGCAGGCGACTGTTCCGGCACTGCCTGGACAGAGGTCGGCTCATCACCCAGGCGAAACGGCTTCGGTGCCTCGTCAGGCAGCCGCCGGGTCGGCGGTTCGATCCGCTCGGGTTCAGGCTCGGGCCTTTCGCGAATCGCCAGCCAGGCCGCGGCGGCCAGTGCAGCGGCCAGTACCCGATAGATCAGCGAGGCGAGATCGAAGCCGATCAACGCGCCACCATCGAGCCACAGCGAAACCAGCCGCCCCAGCACCAGCGCCAGCAGAGTGATCATCAGCATTACCAGCGCCGGTCGTGCCCGCTCGGGCGCACGCGCGGCCCAAAGCAGGAACAGCGCCAGCCCCAGTTGCAAGCCACCGTAATAGACACGCATATGGCTGACCGAAGCGCTTTCCATGAGCAGCATGCCGTTGAGATTGGCCATTTCGTAGGGCCGCACCCAATAAGCCAGACTGAGGCCCGCCATGAGCACGGCCTGTACGATCAGCACGAAGCGGGCAAAACGCATCGAAAACTCCCTTGATGACTCTCGCACCCCGAGCCCTATCCGACCCGCTCCGCCGGTGTTTGGTTCGCGGCAAACGACGGCATGGCGCGCCGCCAGCTGCGACATTCGCTCACAGTCAACCCCTTGGGCAAGTCATGAGCAGGGCGTATCCTTCCCCTATTCTGTTCGGAGGATTCCCCATGCGTCGTCTGCTGCTCGCCACCGTTCTTTTCGCCGGTCTCGCCCAGGCCGCCGAGCCCATCGCCATCGACGTACACCGCGATGCCAACTGCGGCTGCTGCAAGGACTGGATCAAGCATCTGGAAGACAACGGTTTTGCCGTGACCGATCACGTCGAACCGAACATGTCTGCAGTCAAGGCCAAGCTCGGCGTGCCGCATCGTCTGGGCTCCTGCCACACCGGCGTGATCGACGGCAAGTTCGTCGAAGGCCACGTGCCCGCCGCCGACATCCTCAAGCTGCGTGCCCAGCCCGACCTGATCGGCGCGGCGGTTCCGGGCATGCCGATGGGCTCGCCGGGCATGGAAATGGGCGATCGCAAGGACGCCTACCAGGTCATCGGCCTGAACAAGCAGGGTCGCGAGTCGGTACTTAACAGCTACCCCGGTAACTAAGCTGGAAGACGAAGCATCCCCCACGCGGAATTTGCGTGTGGCGAAGCAGGTCCAAGGGTCTGTTGCGGTTTCTGAAACGGCAACGGACCCTTTTCGTTTGCGCCCTGTCGCGCCAGCGATGCAGAAGCACGTCACGAACCCTGGCCAGCGAGCCATTTGCGAAGGATGCGAACATGCGTTGGAAAAAGGCGCGGCGCAGCGACAACGTAGTGGATGCCAGGGGCGGCAGTCGTGGCGGTCGGCTGAGCCTCGCCGGTATCGCCGTGGTCGTGGTGATCGGCCTGCTGTCCGGCCAGGACCCGCTGCAGATCCTCGGCCAACTGGCCAACCAGAGCGGTTCGCTCCCTACCCAGCAGGACAGCCCGGCAGCCAATGGCGATGATCCTCAGGTGGCCTTTGTCCAGGCCATCCTCGGCGATACCGAAGACACCTGGCGCACGCTGTTCCAGCAATCCGGCGGGCAATATCGCGATCCGACGCTGGTGCTGTTTCGCGGCGGCGTCAACTCGGCCTGCGGTTTCGCCAGTTCCGCCGTGGGTCCTTTCTACTGCCCCGGCGACCAGCAGGTTTACCTGGACCTGCAGTTCTTCGACGAAATGGCCTCGCGCTTCGCAGTGGCCGGCGATTTCGCCCAGGCCTACGTAATCGCCCACGAAGTCGGCCATCACGTGCAGACGCTGCTGGGCATATCCCGGCAGATGCAGGCGGCGCGTCAGCGCGGCGCACGGATGGAAGGCGACAACGGCCTGCTGGTGCGCCAGGAGTTGCAGGCCGACTGCTTCGCCGGCGTCTGGGCCTATCACGCCCAGCAGCGCCATGACTGGCTCGAAGAAGGCGATCTGGAGGATGCACTGAACGCCGCCAGTGCCATCGGTGACGACCGCCTGCAGCAGCAGAGCCAGGGCCGGGTCGTCCCCGATGCCTTCACCCACGGCACCTCGGCGCAGCGGATGAAATGGTTTCGGACCGGTTTTGACAGCGGCGAACCGGCGCGCTGCGATACCTTCCAGGCATCGCGCCTGTAGCTCGCCTCAACCGATCCAGCTGAACACGGGCGCATCCGCGCCACTCTGTACCCGCACCTGCGCGCTGTGACGCAAACGCACCAGCAGGCGCTTGCCGGCCTGGGCGCTACCGGCCATGGCTTCGAGCTGCGCCAGCAACTGCGGACCATCCACCTGCCCCGCTTCGCGCACCATCTGCAACGCGGCAAGCCAGAGGTCGTCCGACTCCGTGGCGCGCGCGGGCTGTCCACCCCGGACAAGATCCGGCAACTGCTGCGCCAGTTGCGCCCAGTCCTGATCATCCATCTCGATGCTGAGATCCACTGATAGCTCGCCGATATGGCCGCGAATTCGAATCACCTGCGTGTCTCCTGGAAAAATCAGCGGAATGCTCCCATGCCACGCAAGGGCTGGCCAGCCGCACCTTCTTGTTATAATGTAACGATAACTTCAAGGAGACCGACATGCGCCACCTGCTGCTTGCCCTTCCCTTCGCCCTGCTGCCAGCCATCACACATGCCGGCGAGCATCATCATCACGACCATCATCACGACGAGCATGCCAGCCTCGGCACCCACGAACACGGCGTCGCCCAGCTTGACGCGGCGCTGGAGGGCACGCGCTTGGAAATCGAACTGCGCAGCCCGGCGGTGAACCTGCTGGGCTTCGAGCATGCTCCCAACAATGCCGCAGACAAGCACAAGGTGGCAGACACGCGCGCGCAACTGGAGCAGCCGGACAGACTGTTCGGTCTGTCGACCGAAGCCGGCTGCAGACTCGATGAAACCAGCCTGGAAAGCCCGCTGTTCGCAGAAGGCGGCCATGATCATGCACAGCATGACGCCGGCATGCACAGCGATATCCATGCTCGATATCGCTATAGCTGCAGCGCGCCGGATGCGTTACCCGGTCTGGACCTTCAGGAATTGTTCGAGGCCTTTCCCGGCACCGAGAAAATCCAGGCGCAGGTCATCGGGCCGAACGGGCAGCAGGGCAAACTACTGCGTGCCGAGAAGGCGCGGATAACGTTCTGATACAGGATGTCCGCCTGGCCTCTGCCCAAGGCAGTACACTCCGGCTCGCCGGCCACATTCAGATTCTGCCCATGACTGCGCTGCTAGAACTTCATCAACTCGGTTTCGCCTGGCCTGGCCAGGCGGAGCTGCTGGACATCCCCACGTTCGCACTGGAACGCAACCAGAGCCTGTTCCTCAGAGGCCCCTCCGGCAGTGGCAAGACCACCCTGCTCGGGTTGATTGGCGGCGTGCAGAAAGCCGGGCGCGGAACAGTCCGCCTGCTGGACGAGGATCTCGGCGCGCTTTCGGCAAGCGCGCGGGATAGCTTTCGGGTCGATCACACCGGCTATATCTTCCAGCAGTTCAACCTGCTGCCCTTTCTTTCCGTGGCTGAGAACGTCGCGCTGCCCTGCCATTTCTCGCACCTGCGCAGCGAGCGGGCACGCGAGCGCTACGGCAGCGTCGAGCAGGCCGCTACCAGCCTGCTCACCCACCTTGGCCTGCCGGTCGAATTGTCCGGACGCCGCGCCGAGTCGCTTTCCATCGGCCAGCAGCAACGCGTCGCTGCGGCGCGCGCACTTATCGGTCAGCCCGAACTGGTGATCGCCGACGAGCCCACCTCGGCGCTGGATGCCGACAACCGCGAAGCCTTCCTGCAACTGCTGTTCGCTGAATGCCAGGCCGCCGGGTCGAGCCTGCTGTTCGTCAGTCATGACCAGAGCCTGGCCCCCCTGTTCGACCGCAACCTGTCGCTGGCCGAGCTCAACCGCGCCGCACACCCTGCGGAGGTATGACGATGTTCCTGTTGCGCCTGGCGCTGGCGAGCCTGAACAACCGCCGCTTCACCGCCCTGCTCACGGTATTCGCCATCGCACTGTCGGTGTGCCTGCTGCTCGCCGTCGAGCGGGTGCGCAATGAAACCCGCGCCAGTTTCGCCAGTACCATCAGCGGCACCGACCTTGTCGTCGGCGCCCGCTCCGGCTCGGTGAACCTGCTGCTCTATTCGGTGTTCCGCATCGGCAACGCCACCAACAATATTCGCTGGGAGAGCTTCGAGCATTTCGCCAATCATCCACGCACGAGCTGGGCGATTCCCATTTCCCTCGGTGACTCCCATCGCGGTTATCGGGTAATGGGCACCAGCGAAGCCTATTTCGAGCACTACCGCTACGGTCGCAAACAGGCCCTGCAACTGGCCGAAGGCCGCCCCTTCGGCGAAGATCCTTTCGAGGTGGTGCTGGGCGCCGAAGTGGCCAAGGCGCTGGATTACAGGCTCGATGATCAGCTGGTGCTGGCTCATGGCGTCGCCGCGGTCAGCCTGGTCCGGCATGACGACAAGCCCTTTCGCGTGACAGGCATCCTGCAACGCACCGGCACTCCGGTCGACCGCACGTTGCATATCAGCCTGGCCGGCATGGAGGCGCTGCATATTGACTGGCAGCACGGCATGCCGGCGCGCGGCGCGGCGCGCATCGATGCCGAGCAGGCCCGTCAGCTGGACCTGCAGCCGCAACAGATCACCGCCTTCCTGCTCGGTCTGGACAGCCGCATCGCCACCTTCACCCTGCAGCGCGAGATCAATCAGCATCCTGGCGAGCCGCTGCTGGCAGTGCTGCCCGGCGTAGCCCTGCAGGAACTCTGGAGCCTGATGGGTACGGCGGAAAAGGCGCTGTTCGTGGTTTCGCTGTTCGTCGTCTTCACCGGGCTGATCGGCATGCTCACGGCAATTCTCACCAGTCTCAACGAACGGCGTCGGGAAATGGCCATTCTGCGTTCGGTCGGCGCCCGCCCCTGGCATATCGCCGGGCTGCTGCTGGCCGAGGCTTTCAGCCTGGCGCTGGCCGGCGTGCTGTTCGGCCTGCTGCTTCTTTATCTGGCCATTGCGGTTGCCCAGTCGCCGTTGCAAAGTCATTACGGGCTCTACCTGCCGCTGGCCTGGCCGAGCGCCTACGAATGGTCGCTGCTGGGCGGCATCCTGCTGGCCGGGCTGCTGGTAGGCAGCGTGCCGGCCTGGCAGGCATACCGGCAATCCCTGGCCGACGGTCTGTCGATCCGCTCATGAGAAAAGCCATGCCACGCCTGCTGCTTGCCGCACTCTTCGCCCTTGTCGCTTCCCTTGCCTCAGCCGAGGTGCGCGAACTGCAATGGGCTGATCTGATCCCCGAGGGCGCCCCGCCGCCGTCCCCGCCCGTGGCGCTGCATGACCTGTCGCAACTGGCCGATGCGCTGGCCGCCGAAAGCGGACCTGCCACGCCGCAGCAGTCCCCGGCGGAGCCGGTGGTCGAAGCGCTGGACGGCATCCGTGCCCGGCTACCGGGTTATATCGTGCCACTGGAAATCAGCGAGGAAGGACGGGTAACGGAGTTTCTTCTGGTGCCCTACTTCGGCGCCTGCATCCATGTACCGCCACCGCCGTCGAACCAGATCGTACACGCGACCAGCGAACTGGGGGTGAAGATGGATGCGCTCTATCAGCCCTTCTGGATCGAGGGGCCGCTCAGGGTCGAACACGCCAGCAGCGAACTGGCCGAAGCCGGCTATCGCATGGACGCTCAGAAAATCAGGATCTACGAGCTGGAATAGGCGTCGGGCAGGAACGGGCCATGCCCGTGAAGCAAATCATGCCAGCAGGCTGGCCATGTTCGTGGGAATGGCCCACTCCTACGGCAGCCTTGCCTGGAGGTACGCAGGGCATTCGTGGCCGCTAAATCGTTCAGTTGACGCTGGCGATCTGCCGCTCGCGCTGGAAGCTCAGTTCGCCCTCGGCCCACTCGCGCCAGACGCGCACCTTGCTTCGCTCGGCGCCCGCCCGTTCGGCCTGTTTCAAGGCATCGAGACCGGCTTGCCAGTGTGCCTGCTCAAGCTCCAGTTGCGCGACGTTCAGCCAGAACTTGGCGCTACCGGACTGCTCGGCCAGCTCACGGTAGATGCGCGCCGCCGGCGAGCGCTCGCGAGCCTGCCACCAGAGCATGCCAAGCCGCTCACGGCGCGCTGCATTGCTCGCCAGCAGGCCCGACTCCAGCATGCCCTGGAGCAGCTTCGCACCCTGCCAGGGCTGTTCCGCCGCGCTGGCCAGCAGCACCAGATTGTCCAGCTCCGACTCACTGAAACGCACACCCTTGGCATGGGCAGCGCGCAAGGTGGCCAGGGCCTTGCCCTCGGCACCGGCCAGCTGTTGCAAGCCAGCCAGTTGCCGCCAGCCTCTGGCTTCATCGGGATGACGTACCAGCAGACGCCGCTGCCAGCGCTCTGCGGCTTCATAGCGTTTCAGCTCGGCATTGACTGCCACCAGAAACTGCAACCAGGTATCGGCAGCTTTGGGATTGGCCTGCACATAACGTTCGGCAAGGGGCAGCGCCTTGGCGTGCTGCCCCAGCCCCTGATAGGCCTGCACCAGCATCTGCAAGACATCCTCACTGGCCTGGGCAGGCGAGCCAAGCAGGCTGACAACCTTGGCGTAACGCCCCTGCAGCAGGTTCAGCCGGGCCAGATTCAGGCGTTCGCCGGCCACTTGCTCCTCATCCAGCTTGCCGCTGGCGACGGCCTTCTCCAACAGCTCCAGTGCCTGCTTGCCGTTACCTTCGGCCCAGGCGAGATAGGCCTGGCTGCGCCACAGCAGGGCCTGTTCAAGGCTATCCGGCTTGGCCTCGGCCTGATCCAGAGCCTTGCGTGCCGTGCTGTAGTCGCCCTTTTCCTGGGCAGTCTGGGCACGCTCCAGCGCTCTGAACACGGCAGGATCGATACTTTGCGCGGCCTGTGTACTGGCCACGAACAACAGTGAAATCAACAGCAGGAAACGTGGCATGTCAGCGTTCTCCTTGCAGGCGGAAATGCAGGGTCTTGACGGCTTCACGGGAGACCGCGACACCATTTTCAGTACGCGGCGCAAAGCGCCAGCGTGCCGCGGCACGGCGTGCTTCACGGTCGAAGATATTGCGTGGCGAGGCTTCGAGTACGCGGATGTTCTCCACCCGGCCCGCCGGATTGATGGTGAAGGCGAGCTTGATATGCCCCTCGATGCCCTGCTGCCGCGCACGGTAGGGATATTCCGGGCGCACATCATTGAGCGGCATCACTTCATTTTCCGGTCCGCCCGGCTGGCTGGTCGCCGCCCCTGCGTTTGCCGGCGGCGCGGCGGCGGGCGGCGCGGCTCCCGCCGTAAGGCCGGCGAGGCTCGGCGAGGGCGCTGCTGCAATGGAGAGTCCGGTGTCGATGCTTGGCAGATCGAGATCGAGCTTGGGCAAACTGGCGTCCGGTGTGCTCATATTCTGGGTCGGCGTCGGCTGCTGCGGCGTTTTCGGCTGCGGTGGCTGTGGCGCCTGCTGTCGGGAACGGGTTGCACTCTCTTCGTTGCGCCCATCCATACGGACGAAATTGGCGATGGGCACCCGCTCATCATCGATCTGACTCCGTGGCGGGCTGACCATGCTCAACATCAGCGCGAACAGCAGCAGCGCCACTACACAGGCGATGACGAAAGACAGTCCCAGGCGAGCCAGCGCTGGACGCATCAGCCCTCTCCTGTGCTGGCCGCCAGCGCCACGTCACGCACACCGGCCTGACGCGCCTGGTCCATGACCTGCACCACCAGCCCGGTACGCGCATCCCGATCGGCCTGCACCACCACCGCACCATCGGGCTGATCGACCCGCATGCGCTCGACGTGGGCGCGCACACTGCGCACATCGATTGCCTGCTTGTCGATCCAGACCTGACCATCGGCGGTGACCGCGATAAAGATATTGCCCTTGTCCTGGGTGCTGGCGGTATCGGCCTGGGGACGCTGCACCTCGACACCCGACTCGCTGATGAAGGAGCTGGTGACGATAAAGAAGATCAACATGATGAAGACCACATCGAGCATCGGCGTCAGATCGATGCCGGTGTCTTCTTCCTGCTGATGATGGCGACGCATACGCATCCGGTATTCCTCAATCGTGACGCAGCTGGTCGGCCAGCCGGTCGAGCGCCAGGCGGGCGATACGCTCAAGGCGCGCCTGACTGAACAGTCCAGTGATGGCCAGCACCATGCCGGCCATGGTCGGCAGGGTCGCCTGCCAGACGCCGGCGGCCATGCCGCGCGGGTTGCCGGTACCACTGAGGGCCAGCACATCGAATACCGCAATCATGCCGCTGACGGTGCCCAGCAGGCCCAGCAGCGGATACAGCGCCACCATGGTCTTGCCCAGGCGCAAGGGGCCTGACAGCTGTTGCTGTGCCTGCGCCAGCCAGGAACCACGCACGGCACGCTGCCAGTTGCCGGGCTCGCCGCTCAGCTGGCTCCAAGCCTCCCGACGTGACTCTACCCAGCGCGGGAAGACGCGGCGGATAAACCACAGTCGCTCGAACACCAGCGTCCAATACAGTACGCAGAGCCCCGCCAGTGCCCACATCACCACGCCGCCGGATGCCATGAAATCAAGCAGCGCATAAGCACTGTCGATCAGACGCAACCAGAGTGCGGGGGTATCAATCACGACGCGGCGCTCCGGACAGATGCAACGCAATCAGCCCGGCGCTCTGCTGTTCCAGCAACTGCACCAGCCCCTTGCTGCGACTGGCCAGCAGGCTGTGCAGGAACAGCAGCGGGATCGCCACCACCAGCCCCAGCACGGTAGTCACCAGCGCCTGGGAAATCCCGTCGGCCATCAGTCGCGAATCGCCGCCACCACCCTGGGTGATGGCCTGGAAAGTGACGATCATGCCGGTCACCGTGCCCAGCAGGCCCAGCAGTGGCGCTACCGCACTGAGCAGCTTGAGCAACGGCAATCCACGCTCCAGCGGTGGCGTTTCCTGCAGGATCGCCTCGTCGAGCTTGAGTTCCAGGGTTTCCAGATCAGACAGCTGCGGTTTTGGCCCGAGCACGCCGATGATCCGGCCCAGCGGATTATCGGCGCGCGGATCGGTCAGGTCGCGCATCTGTTGGCCAACGGCACGGGAGACACCGGCCAGCCAGAGCATGCGCCAGAACGCCAGGCACAGTCCAAGAAACCCAAGCGCCACGATCACCCAGCCAACCACTCCACCCTGCTGCAAACGAGCCCAGAGATCCGGTTGCAGTTGCAATTGCGCCAGCAGCGTTCCACGACTCGGGTCCACCGGCAAACTGGCAAGCGCATCGCGGCTGCTCAGATAATCATCGACCAGCCCCATGCCGGCTGGCTGGCGTGGCAGGGCCAGCAGCTCACCGGCACCGGCGTCGTAACGCAGAAAGGCATCGGGACTGAACGCGGAGAAACTGCCGACCCGCAGCACCGGCAACACATTGCGCTGCCCATCGACACCGACCACCGGCAATTCGAGACGCTCGACCCGGCCACTGGCGGCCAGGTCCTCCAGCAAGGTCATCCAGAAGCCATCGAGGTCTTCCGCCGAAGGCAAGGCCCGGCTCTCCGCCAGTGCCTTCAAGCGCTGCACTCGCTCGGGATACTGCATGTTGAGCAGGCTATCCTGCCACTGGCCGCCAATATCTCCGGCGCTCTGGCGTACCACGCCGAAGAGTTCGCCCAGATGACCGACCCGCTGGGCCAGCAACTTCTCCTGCTCGGCAAGCTCGGCTTCCTGGCGATCGAACTCGGCCTTGAGCCGCTCGGCTTCGGCCTTCTGGGTATTCAGCGCAGCCTGAGCACGCGATAGCAGCTGCGCCTGCTCGCTGCGGTCACGGATAAAGGCCTGCTCGCGCGCCTGCATCGCCTCGACCTCGGCAGCACGCTCGCTGCGAATGCGCTGCAGCAACTGATCGGGCGTCAGCGGTTCGGCTGCCTGGGCCAGCGCCGGCAACAGGCCGGCAAAAATCATTATTAGCAGACGGCTCATTGCGTAGCCTCCCTGGCCAGGGTCTTGACGGGCAACACGAGATAATCGGGTGCCTGCTGCTGACGAGCGATGGCAATGGCCTGAGTGACGGGCCGGCGAGCACTGCCGTCAAGCACCTCCCAGTTGCCGCTTTGCGGATTCCACCAGCCGCTCTCATGCGCATCGAGGGTCTGGTAATAGAGCATCACCCGCCCCAGACGCAGGAACTCGACGCTGCGCGTACCCCCGTCTACCGGCAGCTCGCCGCGCCAGGCTTCCAGGGTGCGGCCATAGTCGCTCTCGACCTGATAAGCCTCAAGAATGCGCCGATATTTCTCCGCCAGGCTGATATCGGCGCGCGGCAGCAGATCCTGCAACTGCGCCAGCCGGTCAGCACGCTCATCCGGCAGGAATGGCAGGTCGGCGGCGATGAATTCGCCCAAGACCTCGACCATCTGCACCATCTGCGGCGTTACCGCCTCCTGGGTACGCTCGATACTGTCGAGCTGGCGCTGAAAGCTTTCGAGTTCCTTGCGCTGCGCCGCGGTGAGTTCGACCAGCTGCTTGTTGTACGCCTTCAGTGCCTCGGCCTGCTGCAACGCATTGCGATAATCGTTGAGCATTTGCCGGGTGGCATCGTCGAGCTGCTCGATGCGTGCCTGGGACGCTTTGGCTTCGGCGGCCAGACGCTGACTCTCCTCCAGCGCTGCATCCAGCGGAGCTGCATGCAGCTGCACGCAGCACGGCAACAGGGCGACCGCCAGAAGGCGGGGTATAAGAGCTTGCATTGATTAAGGGTCCTTGCAGACGAAGGTCAAACTCGAAAGAGAAACATTATCATCTAGATGAAGAAGCGAAGGCAACCCGGACATTAGGTCGCAGCCCCGGTAAAGCCGAACCTTTTATTGAGCTGGATCAAAAACAGCCACACGGCGCGCCCTACCATTGCCCCCACTCGCAACGCACCATGTCTCGATGGAGTTTCAATATGCGCAAGACCCTGTTTACCGCTTCCGTGCTGGCCGTGGCTCTCGCCGCTCCCGTCGCCCAGGCCCATCAGGCCGGTGACATCATCGTTCGCGCTGGTGCGATTACTGTTGATCCGCGTGAGGATAGCGGCAACATCTATGTCGGCGCGCTCGGAACCAGCGTCGCCGGCACCAAAGCCACACTGGATAGCAATACGCAGCTGGGTCTTAACTTCGCCTATATGGTGACCGACAAGATCGGCATCGAACTGCTGGCAGCCAGCCCGTTCAGCCATGACGTCGGCGTAAAAGGAATGCCCGGCCCCTATGCCGGCCTGAATGGGAAACTGGGCGAGCTCAAGCATCTGCCGCCGACCCTGAGCGTGGTCTACTACCCACTCGACAGCAAGGCCGCCTTTCAACCCTATGTTGGTGCCGGCATCAACTACACCTGGTTCTTCGATGACAAACTGTCCAGCGAAGCCGAAGGTAAAGGCTTCAACGGCCTGGATATCAAAGACTCCTGGGGCCTGGCCTTTCAGGTTGGCGCTGATTACATGCTGACCGACAACCTGATGATCAACGCCCAGGTCCGCTATATCGACATCGACACCACCGGAACCACCAGCATTCTCGGAGACAAGGTCAAAGTCGACGTGGACGTGGACCCGATGGTCTACATGGTCGGCCTCGGCTACAAGTTCTGACGAAACGGCAATCGCCGAATCGCAGACCAGACAAAGGCGCCCTCGGGCGCCTTTGTTGTTTTCGACGCCTCACCAACCCAATGGGCAGAACCAAGGTCTGCCTTCGAAGCTTCGGATTGTGCCTGCGAATTGTCGGATTACGCCTTCGGCTAATCCGACCTACAAATGGCTGGGTTTTGTAGGTCGGGTCACGCTTCACCGACCCGACGAGCGGACGCCCAGACACAGCGAAGGCGGTCGCCTTGTTCGTCGAGTCACGCCTTCTGATCGTCGGATTACGCCTTCAGAAACCCGGATTACGCCTTCGGCTAATCCAGGCTACGGCCTCTAACCTGCTAGCGATTCAGGAGTCTCGCCAGTCCACTGCGCATATCGGTCGCCGGCTCGGGCAACCGAAAGCGCTGCAGCAGTCGCGCATTGTTTGCCCGCGAATGGCGAATATCTCCACTGCGCGCCGCCTGGTAGCTGACCGGCGGCAGCCCGCCAAGCACATCGCCAATCGCCGCCAGCAGCTGATTCAACGACGTGGCGTGATTGAGCCCGACATTGATCGCGCCTTCCTGGGTTTCATTGCACTCCAGCGCCTGCACCAGCAACTCGACCAGATCGCCGACATAGAGAAAATCACGGGTCTGCTCGCCATCGCCGAATACGGTGATGGGTAATCCCTGCTGGGCACGTTCGGTAAAGATGCTGATCACACCGGAGTACGGCGAAGAGGGGTCCTGACGCGGACCGTAGATATTGAAGAAGCGGAACACCACCGGCTCCAGCCCGTGCTGACGCCGATAGAAATCGAGATAGTGCTCGCTGGCGAGCTTGTCCGCCGCATAGGGGGTCAGAGGGGACTTTGGCGTGTCTTCATCGATGGCCTGGCCTTCACCATTATTGCCGTAGACCGCCGCGCTCGACGCGAAGACCACACGACGCACACCCGCCTCGCGCATCGCTTCGCACAGGTTGAGAGTGCCAATCAGGTTGCTGCGATGGGTACCGAGCGGATCATCCACCGAAGCCTGCACCGAGGCCACCGCCGCCAGGTGCACCACAGCCGCACAGCCCTGCAAGGCGCTACGCACCACCTGCGCATCAGCCACATCGCCTTCGATCAGCTCGACCCGATCATCAGCTGGCAGGTTGCTGCGCTTGCCGGTGGACAGATTGTCCAGCACCCGCACCGAATAGCCACGGACCAGCAGTGCATCGACCAGATTGGAGCCGATGAAGCCAGCCCCCCCGGTCACCAGGATCGGGGACTCAGCCATGACGGTAGTAATGCTCCAGCAGACTCGGCAACCCCGTGCGCCAGGCACGCGGCTTGATACCGAAGGTATTGAAGATCTTCTTGCAGGCCAGCACGCCATGCTGTGGCTCGTCCGCCGCATCGTCACAGTCGGCGTGAGCGATCGGCGTCAGGCTTTCGACCCTCAAGGGCCGATGCTGGCTGGCCTCGGTGTACAGCGCCTGGGCCACCACCAGCGGCGTCGATGCCTCATGCCCGCCATAGTGGTAGGTACCCCAGAGCGGGGCCTGGCAGTCGAGCTGCTTGATGACGGCCAGCATGACCCGCGCGGCATCATCCACCGGCGTAGGGTTGCCGCGCCGGTCGTCGGCGAGTACCAGCTGCTCGTCCTGTTCGAGACGCTGCAGGAAACGCCCCAGCAAACCATGCGGGCTGTCATCGAGCAACCAGCCGAAACGCAGCAGAACATGCCGGGGACAGAGCGCCCGTACAGTCTGCTCGACACGCCAGAGCGCGCGACTACGGGCATCCAGCGGAGCAACTTCGTCCTTCTCGCTGTAGGCCGTGGTGCGCGCACCATCGAAAACCCTGTAGCTGGACGGCTGTAGCAGCACGAGCTGATGGTGCTGGCAGAGTTCTGCCAGACGCTCCACGGCGCGCTCCTGGCTGGCCAGCACGGTCTCGTCGACCTTCCCGCTCTGGAACCAGTCGAAATAATAGGCAAGGTTGATCACGACGTCCGGGCGGTTGTCGTCGAGCAATTCGGTCAGGCTGGACGCATCCCAGCCCCTGTCGGGCGGGCACGGCGCGAGGAAATTGATATCCTCCTCGGCGCCAAGGCGGATGAGCGCCTGGCCCAGGGCATTGCCGCCGCCCAACAGCATCAGGCGCATTCGCATGGAGTGAACTCTAGAACGGAATATCGTCGTCGAAGCTGTCGTAGTCGGCTGCCGGCTGCTGGGCGACCGGCTTCGGCTGGGACTGCTGAGGGCGTGCCGCCTGCTGCGGTTCACGCTGCGGGCGCGGCTGCGACTGGCGTGGCGCATCGTCGGAGCTGCCACCACGGCCACCGAGCAGCTGCATGGTACCGCCCATGTCGACCACGATTTCCGTGGTGTAGCGCTTGACGCCGTCCTTCTCCCACTCGCGGGTCTGCAGACGCCCTTCGATATAGCACTGCGAGCCCTTGCGCAGGTACTCACCGGCAATCTCTGCAACCTTGCCGAACAGCACCACGCGGTGCCATTCGGTGCGCTCCTGAAGCTGGCCGGTCTGCTTGTCCTTCCAGCTGTCGGTGGTCGCCAGCGTGATGTTGGTCACCGCATTGCCATTGGGCATGTAGCGGGTTTCCGGATCGCCGCCGACATTGCCGATCAAGATGACTTTATTCACCCCTCTGGCCATGGGTAACTCCTTATCTGGAACATGAATTGGGCTGGCTGGGCAAAACTTCCTGCGAACAGGAAAAAGCCAATGACCGCGAATCTTACCTCAGCCATCCGGACCATCCAACAGGACATGAGCGCGAGTTGCAGGCCAGCGGTATTTTTGCCAGCCATGTCGCATCAGTGCCGGTGCGGTGCCACAAAGGCGGTAAAACCGCCGCAGCCATGTGGCTCGGCGAACGGCAACGGAGCTAACAGGCTGTTGAAAATACTACCTATGCTTTTCAAAGACCTGCTATGCGACCAGTCGATCCAGCTCGGCCCTGTCGATCACCTGCGCATCCACCTTGACATAGGCGGCCCCCTCATCGGCCAGCACGACCGCATCCGACACGCCGGGCACGGCCAGCAACTGCGCCGTAAGATCCGGATTGGCCCGCGCCGCTTCCGACAGCGGCAGCCGCAGACCGCTGACATAAGGTGGCTCGCGCATGCTCCGCACGACCAACAGCCACACCCCGGCAAGCGCCGCGCAAATGACGAACACCAGATCGAGCCCACCCAGCTGGTAGAGCCAGCCACCGAGAATCCCGCCCAGCCCCGCACCGAGGAACTGGCTGGTGGAATACACCCCCATCGCCGTGCCCTTGCCGCCCGCTGGCGCGACCTTGCTGATCAGCGACGGCAAGGAGGCTTCCAGCAGATTGAAGGCCGTGAAGAAGATCACCATGCCGAACACCAGAGCCCACAGGCCATGCCCGAACAGCCAGAAGAACAGCTCGCACAGCAGCAGCACCCCAACCGCACCCAGCAGCACCCGCCGCATCTGGCGCTTCTTCTCGCCATAGATGATGAACGGAATCATCCCCAGGAAACCGACCAGCAGCGCCGTCAGGTAAACCCACCAGTGATCTTCCTTGGGCAGCGCGCCCTCATCCACCAGCGCCAGCGGCAACGCGACGAAACTGGCCATGAGAATGGCATGCAGGGCCAGAATGCTGAAATCCAGACGCAGCAGATCCGGATGGCGCAAGGTCTTACCCAGCGCCTGCTTCGCCAGCCCCGATTCACGATGCTGCAGATGCTGCTGAGCGCGTGGCAGGGTCGCGACGATCACGCCACCCAGCAGTGCCAGCGCCGCCGTTATCCAGAACAGACCGGAAAGCCCGAATGCCTGTGTCAGCAACGGCCCGATGACCATGGCTACCGCAAAGGATACGCCGATGCTCATGCCGATCATGGCCATGGCCTTGGTCCGATGTTGCTCGCGGGTCAGGTCGGAAAGCAGCGCCATTACCGCAGCCGAGATCGCCCCGGCGCCCTGCAGTACCCGCCCGGCGATCACTCCCCAGATAGAGTCGGCCATGGCCGCGAGCCCGGCACCCAGCGCGAACAGCAAGAGACCGAAGTAGATCACCGGCAGACGGCCAATGCGATCAGACAACATGCCAAAGGGAATTTGCAGCACCGCCTGGGTCAAACCATAAGCACCGATGGCAAGACCGATCAGCGCCGGTGTGGCGCCCTGCAGGTCCATGCCATAGGTCGCCAGCACCGGCAGCACCATGAACATGCCAAGCATGCGAAACGCGAAGACCATGGCCAGACCGGAAGCTGCGCGGGTTTCGCTGGCATTCATGCGTTCGCTGTAGGGGTCCTGCATTTGTGGGGGTCTCGCTCGAATGAACCGGCGGCGATTCTAGCAGTCATCCTCTACCTGGCACAGGCGCGTAATTTTGCCGCGCCGCCGTCCGGGCCGTATAATTTCCGGTTTTCGCCCGCCACGCGAGGCTGTTTTGGACAAGATTCTGATCCGTGGGGCTCGCACCCACAACCTGAAGAACATCGACCTGACCCTGCCGCGCGACAAGTTGATCGTGATCACCGGCCTGTCCGGCTCAGGCAAGTCCTCATTGGCCTTCGATACCCTTTACGCAGAAGGCCAGCGCCGCTACGTGGAATCGCTGTCGGCCTACGCCCGGCAGTTCCTGTCGATGATGGAAAAGCCCGACGTGGACACCATCGAAGGCCTGTCGCCGGCCATTTCAATCGAGCAGAAGTCCACCTCGCACAACCCGCGCTCCACCGTGGGCACCATCACCGAGATCTACGATTACCTGCGCCTGCTCTATGCGCGAGTCGGCACGCCACGCTGCCCGGATCACGATGAGCCGCTGGAAGCGCAGACCGTCAGCCAGATGGTCGATCAGGTGCTGGCCCTGCCCGAAGGCAGCAAGTTGATGCTGCTGGCCCCGGTGATCCGCGAGCGCAAGGGCGAGCACCTGGCGGTCTTCGACGAGCTGCGCGCCCAAGGCTTCGTCCGCGCGCGGGTCAATGGCAAGCTGTACGAACTCGATGAACTGCCGAAACTGGACAAGCAGAAGAAACATTCCATCGATGTCGTGGTGGACCGCTTCAAGGTACGCGGCGACCTGCAGCAACGCCTGGCCGAGTCCTTCGAGACCGCGCTCAAGCTGGCCGACGGCATTGCCCTGGCCGCCCCCATGGACGAAGACGACGACCGTGAGGAAATGATCTTCTCGGCGCGCTTCGCCTGCCCGATCTGCGGCCACTCGATCAGCGAGCTGGAGCCCAAGCTGTTCTCCTTCAACAACCCCGCCGGCGCCTGCCCGACCTGTGATGGCCTGGGTGCCAAGCAGTTCTTCGACGCCAAACGCCTGGTCAACGGCGAGCTGACGCTGGCCGAGGGTGCGATTCGCGGCTGGGACAGGCGCAACGTCTATTATTTCCAGATGCTCGGCTCGCTGGCCGCACATTATGGTTTCAGCCTCGACGAGCCATTCGGCTCGCTATCCGAAACCCATCAGCAATACATCCTGCGCGGCAGCGGCAAGGAGAACGTTGATTTCCGCTATCTGAACGATCGGGGCGATATCGTCAAACGCTCGCACCCGTTCGAGGGGATCATCCCCAATCTCGAACGCCGCTACCGCGAAACCGAATCCAACAGCGTCCGCGAAGAACTGGCCAAATATCTCAGCACCCAGCCCTGTCCCGAATGCCGCGGCACCCGCCTGCGACGCGAGGCTCGCCATGTCTGGGTTGGCGACAAGACGCTGCCAGCCGTCACCCGTCTGCCGATTGGCGATGCCGCCGAATATTTTGCAGGCTTGACGCTGAGCGGGCGGCGCGGCGAGATCGCCGACAAGATCCTCAAGGAAATCTGCCAGCGCCTGCAGTTTCTGGTCAACGTCGGCCTCGATTACTTGACCCTGGATCGCAGCGCCGACACGCTTTCCGGCGGTGAAGCCCAGCGCATCCGCCTGGCCAGCCAGATTGGCGCAGGTCTGGTCGGCGTCATGTACATCCTGGACGAGCCTTCCATTGGCCTGCACCAGCGCGACAATGAGCGCCTGCTCGGCACCCTGCGTCACCTGCGCGACATCGGCAACACGGTGATCGTCGTCGAGCATGACGAAGATGCGATCCGCATGGCTGATTATGTAGTCGATATCGGCCCCGGCGCTGGCGTGCATGGCGGTCGTATCGTCGCCGAAGGCACTCCCGACGAGGTGATGACGCACCCCGATTCGCTGACCGGCAAATACCTGTCTGGTCGTGTGCAAATCAGCTATCCGCCCGAACGCACCCTGCGCGACCCGAAGAAGCTGCTCAAGCTCAAGGGCGCGCGCGGCAATAACCTGCGCAACGTCGATCTGGAAATCCCGGTAGGCCTGCTGACCTGCATCACCGGCGTATCCGGCTCTGGCAAGTCGACGCTGATCAACAATACTCTTTTTCCCATCACCGCCACGGCGCTCAATGGCGCCACCACACTGGAAGTGGCGCCCCACGACTCCTTCGATGGCCTGCAATACCTGGACAAGGTAGTCGATATCGACCAGAGCCCCATTGGCCGCACGCCACGCTCGAACCCGGCGACCTACACCGGCCTGTTCACCCCGATCCGCGAACTCTTCGCCGGCGTTCCGGAAGCGCGCTCGCGCGGTTACGGCCCAGGACGCTTCTCCTTCAACGTCAAGGGCGGACGCTGCGAAGCCTGCCAGGGCGACGGCGTGATCAAGGTGGAAATGCACTTCCTGCCGGATATCTACGTGCCCTGTGACGTGTGCAAGGGCAAGCGCTACAATCGCGAAACCCTGGAAGTGAAGTACAAGGGCAAGAGCATCACCGAAGTGCTCGACATGACTATCGAGGAAGCGCGAGAGTTCTTCGACCCGGTGCCGGCGGTTGCGCGCAAGTTGCAGACGCTGATGGATGTGGGCCTGTCCTATATCAAGCTGGGGCAGAGCGCGACCACCCTCTCCGGCGGTGAAGCGCAGCGGGTCAAGCTGTCGCGCGAGCTGTCCAAGCGCGACACCGGCAAGACCCTCTATATTCTTGACGAGCCCACTACCGGCCTGCACTTCGCCGACATCCAGCAACTACTCGATGTGCTGCACCGGCTGCGTGACCACGGGAATACCGTGGTGATCATCGAGCACAACCTGGATGTAATCCGCACGGCGGACTGGCTGGTCGACCTGGGCCCCGAAGGCGGCTCCAAGGGCGGGCAGATCATCGCCAATGGAACACCGGAAGAAGTGGCCGAGATGCCGCAGTCGCACACCGGGCACTTCCTCAAGCCCTTGCTGGAGCGAAACCGAGCCTGAATAGTCCGGCAGCCTGAAAACCAAAAGCCCGCAGCACTGCTGCGGGCTTTTCATTCAGCGCAGGGATCAGGCCAGGGCTTCCTCAACCGGAAGATCCAGCGCCTTTGCCACGCCCGCGCCGTAAGCAGGGTCGGCCAGGTAGCAATGCCTGATGTGACGCAGCTTGATATGCCGCGCCGCATCACCCATGGCCCGCGCCGTATTCCCGAACAGGCGTTCCTGCTCATCGGCCTCCATCAAACGGAAGAGATCCCCCGGCTGAGTGAAGTAATCGGCATCGTCCGCACGGAAATCGTAACGGTCAGCCGCCCCACCCAGAGCCAGCGGCGGCTCGCTGAAATCGGGCTGCTCCCGCCACTCGCCGTAGGTGTTCGGCTCATAGTGCAGACGCCCGCCGTGGTTGCCATCCACCCGCATGGCGCCATCGCGGTGGAAACTGTGCACCGGGCAACGCGGCGCATTCACCGGAATCTGGTGGTGATTGACGCCCAGACGATAGCGCTGCGCATCACCGTAGGAGAACAGACGCCCCTGCAGCATGCGGTCCGGCGAGAAGCTGATGCCGGGCACCACGTTGGCCGGGGTGAAGGCTGCCTGTTCGACGTCCTGGAAATAGTTGTCGGCGTTGCGGTTCAGCTCGTAGTAACCCACTTCGATCAGCGGGTAATCCTTCTTCGACCAGACCTTGGTCAGGTCGAACGGATGAAAGCGATAGCTTGCAGCCTCGGCTTCGGGCATCACCTGGACATACATGGTCCAGCGCGGGAATTCTCCCCGCTCAATGGCTTCGAACAGGTCACGCTGCGAACTTTCCCGATCACCCGCGACGATGGCCGCCGCTTCCGCATCGGTCAGGTTCTTGATGCCCTGCTGGGTCTTGAAATGGAACTTGACCCAGTAGCGCTGGTTATCGGCGCTGATGAAGCTGTAAGTATGCGAGCCAAAACCATGCATGTGTCGATACGAGGCGGGAATGCCCCGATCGCCCATCACATAGGTGATCTGGTGCAGCGCTTCGGGCAGGCCGGTCCAGAAGTCCCAGTTATTGTTGGCGCTGCGCATGTTGGTGCGCGGGTCGCGCTTGACCGCATGGTTCAGATCGGGAAATTTCAGCGGATCGCGGAAGAAGAATACCGGCGTGTTGTTGCCGACCATGTCCCAGTTGCCCTGCTCGGTATAGAACTTCAGGGCGTAGCCGCGAATATCGCGCTCGGCATCAGCCGCACCACGCTCACCGGCCACTGTAGAAAAACGGGCAAACATCGGGGTTTTCTTGCCGATCTCGGAAAAGATCGCCGCCTTGCTATAGCGGGTAATATCGTGGGTAACCACGAACTCGCCAAAAGCGCCAGAGCCTTTGGCGTGCATGCGGCGCTCGGGAATGACTTCACGATCGAAATGCGCCAGCTTTTCCAGGAACCAGACGTCCTGCAACAACATCGGCCCACGCGGACCGGCGCTCATAACGTTCTGGTTTTCGGCTACCGGGGCGCCGGCGACGGTTGTGAGTCTTGGCTTGTCAGTCATGGCTGCATCTCCTTGGCGTGCATCAGAAATCTCGTGCGGCGCGCTCAGATGCGCCGGTTGTGTGGCTCTCATCATAGAGAGCAAGCGCAACGCCGACTAATGATGAAGGTCAACGCCCTCGATAGAGGAAATCTTTCAGCCATAAAAAAACCGAGCCAAGGCTCGGTTTTTTTGAACGCAGCGAACTTACTCCGCAGCTTCCACTTCACCGGTAACCGGACGGTCAACCAGCTCGACGTAAGCCATGGGCGCATTGTCACCAGCGCGGAAGCCGCACTTGAGAATACGCAGGTAGCCGCCCTGACGGGTGGCATAACGCGGGCCCAGATCGTTGAACAGCTTGCCAACGATGGCCTTCGAGCGGGTACGGTCGAAAGCCAGACGACGGTTGGCGACGCTGTCTTCCTTGGCCAGGGTGATCAGCGGCTCGGCGACGCGACGCAGTTCCTTGGCCTTGGGCAGGGTGGTCTTGATCAGTTCGTGCTCGAACAACGACACCGCCATGTTCTGGAACATGGCCTTGCGGTGTGCGCTGGTGCGGCTCAGATGACGGCCACTTTTACGATGACGCATGATTGAAATTCCTTACCAAACGATCAGTTCGGTGACTAGGGACGATCAGGCCGTAGCCTTATCGTCCTTCTTGAGACTTGCCGGCGGCCAGTTATCGAGGCGCATGCCGAGGGACAGACCACGAGAAGCCAGAACGTCTTTGATTTCGGTCAGAGACTTCTTGCCCAGGTTCGGCGTTTTCAACAGTTCCACTTCGGTGCGCTGAATCAGATCACCGATGTAGTAGATGTTTTCTGCCTTGAGGCAGTTCGCCGAACGCACGGTCAGTTCCAGGTCATCAACCGGACGCAGCAGAATCGGATCGATCTCGTCTTCCTGCTCCACCACAACCGGCTCGTTATCGCCCTTGAGGTCGACAAACGCAGCCAGTTGCTGTTGCAGGATAGTCGCAGCACGACGGATCGCCTCTTCGGGATCCAGGGTGCCGTTGGTTTCCAGATCGATGATCAGCTTGTCCAGGTTGGTACGCTGTTCAACACGGGCGTTCTCGACCACATAAGCCACGCGACGAACCGGGCTGAAGGTGGCATCGAGCTGAAGACGGCCAATACTGCGGCTTTCATCTTCATCGCTCTGACGCGCATCAGCAGGCTCGTAACCACGGCCGCGAGCGACCTTGAGCTTCATGTTGATCGAACCATTGGCCGCCAGGTTGGCGATCAGGTGATCGCCATTGACGATTTCGACATCGTGATCCAGCTGGATATCGGCAGCGGTAACAGCGCCCGCGCCCTTCTTCACCAGGCTCAAGGTCACTTCATCACGGCCGTGCAGCTTGATGGCGATACCTTTGAGGTTGAGCAGGATTTCGATGACATCTTCCTGCACGCCCTCGATGGCGCTGTACTCGTGGAGCACGCCGTCGATCTCAGCCTCGACCACTGCGCAGCCTGGCATTGAGGACAACAGAATACGACGCAGCGCGTTGCCCAGGGTGTGGCCGAAACCACGCTCGAGAGGCTCGAGCGTGATCTTGGCACGGGTCGGACTGACCACCTGCACATCGATATGGCGGGGGGTCAGGAACTCATTTACCGAACTCTGCATGGATACACCTATTTTCTAGCCCTTACTTGGAGTAGAGCTCGACAATCAGGTTTTCGTTGATGTCGGCGGACAGATCACTGCGAGCCGGAACACTCTTGAAAACACCGGTTTTCTTGTCGGTATCTACTTCGACCCACTCAACACGACCGCGCTGTGCGCACAGTTCCAGGGCCTGGGCGATACGCAACTGGTTACGGCACTTCTCGCGCACTTCCACCACGTCACCCGCTTTGACCTGGTAGGAAGGAACGTTCACGGTCTTGCCGTTGACGCTGATTGCCTTGTGGGAAACCAGCTGGCGCGATTCGGCACGCGTGGAGCCGAAGCCCATGCGGTAAACGACGTTATCCAGACGGCATTCGAGCAGCTGCAGCAGGTTCTCGCCGGTAGCGCCCTTGCGGCTGGCAGCCTCCTTGTAGTAACCGCTGAACTGACGCTCGAGCACACCGTAGATACGGCGAACTTTCTGCTTCTCGCGCAGCTGGGTACCGTAGTCGGAGAGGCGACCACGACGTTGACCATGAACACCCGGTGGGGTTTCGATGTTGCACTTCGATTCGAGCGCGCGCGCACCACTCTTCAGAAAGAGATCGGTGCCTTCACGACGAGACAGTTTGCACTTGGGACCAATATAACGAGCCATTCTTCACTGTCTCCTGATTACACGCGGCGCTTCTTCGGCGGACGGCACCCGTTGTGCGGGATTGGCGTCACGTCGGTGATGCTGGCGATTTTATAACCACAGCCATTCAGAGCACGAACGGCAGATTCACGACCCGGACCTGGACCTTTGACGTTGACGTCGAGGTTCTTCAAGCCATATTCCAGAGCCGCCTGACCAGCACGCTCGGCAGCTACCTGAGCAGCGAACGGAGTGCTTTTACGCGAACCACGGAAACCGGAACCACCGGAAGTAGCCCAGGACAACGCGTTGCCCTGACGATCGGTGATGGTGATGATGGTGTTGTTGAAAGAGGCATGGATGTGGGCGATGCCATCAACCACTGTCTTTTTGATTTTCTTACGAGGACGAGCAGCAGGTTTTGCCATTACTTAAATTCCTACGCGATTACTTGCGGATCGGCTTGCGCGGGCCCTTGCGGGTGCGGGCGTTGGTCTTGGTACGCTGACCGCGCACCGGCAGACCACGACGATGACGCAGGCCGCGGTAGCAACCCAGGTCCATCAAGCGCTTGATCTTCATGTTGACTTCGCGACGCAGATCACCTTCAACGATGAACTTGGCCACTTCGCCGCGCAGCAGTTCGACCTGCTCGTCGGAGAGATCCTTGATTTTCGCTGCCGGATTTACGCCGGTAGCTGCGCAGATGGTCTGCGCACGAGTGCGACCGACACCATAGATGTAGGTCAGCGAGATAACAGTGTGCTTGTTATCCGGAATGTTTACGCCTGCAATACGGGCCATTCAGTGAAACTCCAATTGACAGCTACCCAACGCCCCGGAAGCCAAGAAAAGGGCGCGAGATACTAACGCTGTAATAACAAATAATCAACCCGGCAGCGCACTAGCTACCGGGTTCTAGCTTTAGCTCACAATCAGCCTTGGCGCTGTTTGTGACGCGGTTCTGCACTGCAGATGACTCGTACGACGCCTTCGCGACGGACGATCTTGCAGTTGCGGCACAGCTTCTTGACCGATGCACGAACTTTCATGACCAACTCCTCGAACCTTACGAACCAATCAGCGGAGCATTCCGCTGCCATAGCCCTTCAGGTTGGCTTTTTTCATCAGGGAATCATACTGGTGAGACATGAGGTGTGACTGCACTTGCGACATGAAGTCCATCACCACCACCACCACGATCAGCAACGAAGTCCCGCCAAGGTAGAACGGCACGTTTGCAGCCACCACAAGGAACTGGGGCAGCAGGCATACAGCCGTCATGTACAGGGCACCGAACATGGTCAAGCGGGTCAGTACGCCATCGATATAGCGTGCGGACTGCTCACCAGGCCGGATTCCAGGGATAAACGCACCGGACTTCTTCAGGTTTTCCGCAACGTCTTTCGGATTGAACATCAATGCCGTATAGAAGAAGCAGAAGAAGATGATACCGGCGCTGAACAACAGGATGTTCAACGGCTGACCCGGAGCGATCGACTGGGAGATATCCGCCAGCCAGCTCATGCTCTCGGACTGACCGAACCACTGCCCCAGGGACGCCGGGAACAGCAGGATACTGCTGGCGAAGATCGCAGGGATGACGCCCGCCATATTGACCTTCAGCGGCAGGTGGCTCGTCTGCGCAGCGAAAACCTTGCGGCCCTGCTGACGCTTTGCATAGTGAACGGCGATCCGCCGCTGACCACGCTCGATGAACACCACGAAACCGATGATGGCAACGGCAACCAGGCCTACGGCAAGCAGCGCGATGATATTGATATCACCCTGCCGCGCAGACTCGAAAGACTGCCCCAGCGCGCCCGGCAAACCGGCAACGATGCCCGCGAAGATCAACATGGAGATGCCGTTACCGACACCCCGCTCGGTGATCTGCTCGCCCAGCCACATCATGAACATTGCACCCGCCACGAAGGTGGTGATGGCCACGAAGTAGAAGCCGAAATCGTTGCTGAACGCGACACCCTGCCCCGCCAGACCGACCGACATGCCGATCGCCTGGACGATCGCCAGCACCAGCGTTCCGTAACGCGTGTACTGACTGATCTTGCGACGCCCGGCCTCGCCTTCCTTCTTCAACTGCTCCAGCTGCGGGCTGACAGCGGTCATGAGCTGCATGATGATCGACGCCGAAATGTACGGCATGATCCCCAGCGCAAAAATGCTCATCCGCTCCAGCGCACCGCCGGAGAACATGTTGAACAGGCTAAGGATGGTCCCTTCGTTCTGACGGAACAGCTCGGCCAACCTGTCGGGGTTGATCCCCGGCACCGGGATGTGTGCGCCAATTCGATAGACGATGATCGCCATCAGCAGAAAACGCAGACGCGCCCAGAGCTCGGACAGCCCACCATTACTCAGCGCGGAGAGAGCACCTTGCTTAGCCATTTATTCCTCGAACTTGCCGCCAGCTGCTTCGATAGCCGCACGCGCACCCTTGGTGGCGGCGATGCCCTGGAGAGTCACCGCACGACCGACCTCGCCGGACAGCATGACTTTCACACGCTGAACGTTGTGGTTGATGATGTTGGCGTCTTTGAGGCTCTGCAGAGTCACGACGTCGCCTTCAACCTTGGCCAGCTCGGAGGTACGCACTTCGGCGCGATCCATGGCTTTCAGAGAAACGAAGCCGAACTTCGGCAGACGGCGATGCAGAGGCTGCTGACCACCCTCGAAGCCGGGAGCGATCTTGCCGCCGGAGCGGGAAGTCTGACCCTTGTGACCACGGCCACCGGTCTTGCCGAGACCGCTGCCGATACCACGGCCCGGACGCAGCTTTTCGCGACGGGCGCCTGGCGCAGAACGCAGATCGTTCAGTTGCATGGCTTAGCCCTCCACACGGAGCATGTAGTAAGCCTTGTTGATCATGCCGCGATTCTCAGGAGTGTCCTGAACTTCGACGGTGTGACCAATGCGACGCAGGCCCAGACCCTTGACGCACAGCTTGTGATTGGGAATACGACCGCTGACGCTTTTGATCAGCGTGACCTTGACGGTTGCGTTAGCCATGATCAGGAAATCTCCTCAACGCTCTTGCCGCGCTTGGCAGCGATCGAGTCAGGTGACTGCATGGCCTTCAGACCCTTGAACGTAGCGTGAACCACGTTGACCGGGTTGGTAGAACCGTAGCACTTGGCCAGAACGTTCTGCACGCCAGCGACTTCCAGAATGGCGCGCATCGCACCACCGGCGATCACACCGGTACCTTCCGAGGCAGGCTGCATGTAGACCTTGGAAGCGCCATGCGCAGCCTTGGTTGCGTACTGCAGGGTAGTGCCGTTCAGGTCGACCTGGATCATGTTGCGGCGAGCCGCTTCCATCGCCTTCTGAATGGCGGCAGGCACTTCGCGGGATTTGCCGCGACCGAAACCTACACGACCCTTGCCATCACCCACCACGGTCAACGCGGTGAAGGTGAAGATACGACCACCTTTTACTGTTTTGGCGACGCGGTTAACTTGAACCAGCTTCTCAATGTAGCCTTCGTCGCGCTTTTGCTCGTTATATGCCATAACTTAGAACTCCAGCCCGCCTTCACGAGCAGCATCAGCCAGTGCCTTCACACGACCGTGGTACTTGAAGCCAGAACGGTCGAACGCCACCTGGGTGACACCTGCGGCCTTAGCACGCTCAGCGACCAGCTGACCAACTTTCTTGGCAGCGTCGACGTTGCCCGTGGCACCGCCGCGCAGTTCTTTGTCGAGTGTCGAGGCGCTGGCCAGGACCTTGTCGCCACCGGCCGAGAGGACCTGGGCGTAGATGTGCTGGGAAGAGCGGTACACACACAGGCGTACGACTTCCAGCTCGCGCATCTTCAGGCGTGCCTTGCGAGCGCGACGCAGACGAGTAACTTTCTTTAGGCTCATTTGCTATGCCCTACTTCTTCTTAGCTTCTTTACGACGAACCACTTCGTCCGAGTAACGCACGCCTTTGCCCTTGTAAGGCTCAGGACGACGATAATCACGGATTTCAGCAGCCACCTGACCGACCAGTTGCTTATCGATACCCTTGATCAGGATATCGGTCTGGCTGGGGGTCTCAGCGGTAACGCCTTGCGGCAGCTCATATTCCACCGGGTGCGAGAAGCCGAGAGCCAGGGACAGCACTTGACCTTTGGCTTGCGCCTTGTAACCGACACCAACCAGCTGGAGCTTGCGCTCGAAGCCCTGGCTAACGCCGACGACCATATTGTTCACCAGCGCACGGGTGGTACCAGCCATGGCGCGAGTCTGCTGATCGCCATTGCGACCGGCAAAACGCAGCTCACCCGACTCCTGGATGACCTCAACTGACGAATGAACATTCAGCTCCAGAGCGCCCTTGGCACCCTTCACCGAAAGCTGCTGACCAGTCATCTTGATTTCGACGCCAGCGGGCAGCTTGACGGGGTTTTTAGCAACGCGAGACATGCTTATTCCCCCTTAGAACACAGTGCAGAGCACTTCGCCGCCAACGCCAGCGGCGCGAGCAGCACGATCAGTCATCACACCCTTGTTGGTGGACACGATCGAAACGCCCAGACCGCCACGAACTTTCGGCAACTGGTCGACGGATTTGTACTGGCGAAGGCCAGGACGGCTTACACGCTTGAGCTCCTCGATGACCGGACGGCCCTCGAAGTACTTGAGCTCGATGGACAGCTGCGGCTTTGCATCGCCACTGACGTTGTATCCCGCGATATAGCCTTCACCCTGAAGAACGTTGGCTACTGCCACCTTCAGCGTGGAAGACGGCATGCTTACGACGGACTTTTCGGCCATCTGGGCATTACGGATACGAGTTAGCATGTCCGCTAACGGGTCCTGCATACTCATGGGCTCTTGGCTCCTAATACGAAAAAATAAGCCCGCAAGGGCTCGTGTCGCCTTCTAGATGAGACCGCGATAAATGCGAGGCTCGGGCGAGCCGGACATTCTAGAGACAGACCTGAAACGAATCAAGCCCCAGAGGGGCTTGATTCGACAACATCCAGTCCAGCCATGAGCCGGACCTTCATTTACCAGCTGGCTTTGACCAGACCCGGCACATCACCACGCATGGCAGCCTGGCGCAGCATGTTGCGCGCAAGACCGAACTTGCGATACACACCATGCGGACGACCAGTCAGACGGCAGCGGTTACGCAGGCGCGAAGCGCTGGCGTCACGTGGCTGCTTCTGCAGGGAAACCTGGGCTTCCCAACGAGCTTCCGGCGTGGAGTTCGGGTTGGCGATGACAGCCTTCAGCGCCGCACGCTTTGCAGCGTATTTGGCAACCGTCTGCTGACGCTTCAGCTCGCGGTTCTTCATGCTTTGCTTAGCCATGTACCTACTCCAATCAGTTGCGGAATGGGAAGTTGAAGGCGCGCAGCAGCGCACGACCTTCATCATCCGTCCGGGCGGTAGTGGTCAGGGTGATATCCAGACCACGCAGCGCATCGATCTTGTCGTAATCGATTTCCGGGAAGATGATCTGCTCTTTCACGCCCATGCTGTAGTTGCCACGACCATCGAAGGACTTGGCATTCAGGCCGCGGAAGTCGCGAACCCGAGGCAGGGAGATCGACAGCAGACGATCCAGGAATTCGTACATGCGATCGCCACGCAGCGTCACCTTGACGCCGATCGGCCAGCCTTCGCGGACCTTGAAGCCTGCGATGGAGTTCCGAGCATGGGTCACAACGACCTTCTGACCGGTGATCTTCTCCAGGTCGGCAACCGCATGATCGATGATCTTCTTGTCACCGATGGCTTCGCCGAGACCCATATTGAGGGTGATCTTGGTAATGCGTGGAACTTCCATCACGTTGCCGAGCTGAAGTTCTTCCTTCAGCTTGGGCGCGATTTGCTTCCGATAAACTTCTTTTAGTCGTGCCATGGTTATCTACCTAGCAGTCTCAAGCTTCAACCGGCTTTTGGGTCGACTTGAAGACACGAATTTTCTTGCCGTCTTCAACCGTGAACCCAACGCGATCAGCCTTGTTGGTTTCGCTGTTGAAGATAGCGACGTTAGAGACGTGCAGAGGCGCCTCTTTCTCGACGATACCGCCCTGAACGCCCGACATCGGGTTCGGCTTGGTATGACGCTTGACCAGGTTGATACCACCGACGACCAGACGGTCATCAGCGAGAACCCGAAGCACCTTACCGCGCTTGCCCTTGTCCTTGCCGGCGATGACGATGATCTCGTCGTTGCGACGAATCTTTTGCATGCGGCTACTCCTTAGAGCACTTCAGGCGCGAGGGAGACGATCTTCATGAACTTCTCGTTACGAAGTTCACGCGTCACCGGCCCGAAAATACGAGTACCGATAGGCTCCTGCTTGTTGTTCAGCAGAACAGCAGCGTTGCCATCGAAGCGGATAATGGAGCCGTCCGGACGACGAACACCGTGACGGGTGCGGACCACTACAGCGGTCATCACCTGGCCTTTCTTGACCTTGCCACGCGGAATCGCTTCCTTGACGGTAACCTTGATGATGTCGCCGATGCCGGCGTAACGGCGGTGCGAACCGCCGAGCACCTTGATGCACATAACGCGGCGCGCGCCACTGTTATCCGCCACATCGAGCATTGATTGAGTCTGAATCATATAATTTCTCCGACCCCTAGCCCTTAGACTTCGACGGCACGTTCGACGACATCAACCAGCATCCAGGACTTGGTCTTCGCCAGCGGACGAGTCTCGCGGATGGTGACCTTGTCGCCGATACGGCACTGGTTGGTTTCGTCGTGGGCGTGCAGCTTGGTCGAACGCTTCACGTATTTGCCGTAGATCGGGTGCTTGACGCGACGCTCGATCAATACGGTGATGGTTTTGTCCATTTTGTCGCTGACGACGCGGCCAGTCAGCGTGCGGACAGTCTTTTCAACTTCAGCCATGATCACTTACCTGCCTGCTGGTTGAGCACAGTCTTGACACGAGCGATGTCGCGCTTGACTTGCGAGAGCAGGTGAGACTGCCCCAACTGGCCAGTCGCTTTCTGCATACGCAGATTGAACTGGTCGCGCAGCAGCTCGAGCAGTTGCTCGTTCAGCTGCTGAGCGGATTTTTCACGAAGCTCATTCGCTTTCATCACATCACCGTCCGCTTAACAAAGGAGGTGGCGAGCGGCAGCTTTGCAGCAGCCAGGGCGAAAGCCTCACGCGCCAGCTCTTCGGAAACACCCTCGATCTCGTAGAGCACCTTGCCCGGTTGAATCTGGGCTACCCAGTACTCGACGTTACCCTTACCTTTACCCATCCGGACTTCCAGAGGCTTTTTGGTGACAGGCTTGTCGGGGAATACACGGATCCAGATCTTGCCGCCACGCTTCACGTGACGGGTCAGCGCACGACGCGCGGACTCGATCTGACGGGCCGTCAGACGACCACGGGATACAGACTTCAGAGCGAACTCGCCGAAACTGACCTTGCTACCGCGCTGAGCCAGGCCACGGTTGTGACCGGTCATCTGCTTGCGGAATTTTGTACGCTTGGGTTGCAACATTTGGCGTACTCCTTACTTGGCAGCTTTTTTACGAGGCGCAGGCGCTTGGGGCTTGAGCTCTTCATGGCGACCACCAATCACTTCGCCTTTGAAGATCCAGACCTTGACACCGATCACACCGTAAGTGGTGTGCGCTTCGTAGGTGTTGTAGTCGATATCGGCACGCAGGGTGTGCAGCGGCACACGACCTTCCCGATACCATTCCGTACGGGCGATTTCAGCCCCACCCAGACGACCGCTCACCTGGATCTTGATGCCTTTGGCACCAATGCGGATTGCGTTCTGTACGGCGCGCTTCATGGCGCGACGGAACATCACGCGACGCTCCAGCTGCTGAGCAACGTTCTGTGCTACCAGCATTGCATCGAGTTCCGGCTTGCGGATTTCTTCGATGTTGATGTGCACCGGCACACCCATTTGCTTGGTCAGGTCCTGACGCAGCTTCTCAACATCTTCACCTTTCTTGCCGATCACGATGCCGGGACGAGCGGTGTGGATGGTGATGCGTGCGGTTTGAGCCGGGCGAGCAATGTCGATACGGCTTACGGACGCGCTTTTTAATTTGTCCTGGAGATACTCACGCACGTTCAGATCTGCAAGCAGATAATCGGCGTACGTACGACCGTCTGCGTACCAGACGGAGGTGTGCTCCTTGACGATTCCCAGGCGAATGCCAGTGGGATGTACTTTCTGACCCATCTGATCGACTCCGTTACTTGTCCGCAACCTTGACAGTGATATGGCAAGACCGCTTGACGATGCGATCAGCGCGGCCCTTGGCACGCGGCATGATGCGCTTAAGCGAACGCCCTTCGTTGACGAAGACGGTGGAAACCTTCAGGTCATCCACGTCAGCGCCTTCGTTGTGCTCGGCGTTGGCTACGGCCGACTCCAGCACTTTCTTCATGATCTCGGCGGCTTTCTTGTTACTGAAAGCCAGCAGGTTGAGCGCTTCGCCCACCCCTTTCCCGCGGATCTGGTCGGCGACCAGGCGGGCTTTCTGGGCGGAGATGCGAGCGCCCGACAACTTAGCGGCTACTTCCATCTTCATTACCCCTTAGCGCTTGCCTTTCTTGTCGGCAACGTGACCACGATAGGTACGGGTGCCGGCAAATTCGCCGAGTTTGTGACCGACCATGTCTTCGCTCACGAGAACGGGAACATGTTGACGACCGTTATGCACAGCGATGGTCAGACCGACCATTTGCGGCAGGATCATGGAACGACGCGACCAGGTTTTCACCGGCTTGCGATCATTCTTTTCCATCGCCACTTCGACCTTCTTCAATAGGTGAAGATCGATAAAAGGACCTTTTTTCAGAGAACGCGGCACTGTCGTATCCCTCTAGTTACTTGCGACGACGGACGATCATGTTATCGGTGCGCTTGTTGGAACGAGTCTTCGCGCCCTTGGTCGGGAAGCCCCATGGCGACACCGGATGACGACCACCGGAGGTACGACCCTCACCACCACCATGGGGGTGATCGACCGGGTTCATGGCCACACCGCGAACGGTCGGACGGACACCACGCCAGCGCTTGGCACCTGCTTTACCCAGCGAACGCAGGCTATGCTCGGAGTTCGAGACTTCGCCCAGGGTCGCGCGGCATTCAGCCAGCACCTTGCGTGTTTCGCCGGAGCGAAGACGCAGCGTCACGTACGCACCTTCACGCGCAACCAGCTGAGCCGAAGCACCAGCGGAACGAGCGATCTGGGCACCTTTGCCCGGCTTCAGCTCCACACCATGAATGGTGGAACCCAGCGGGATGTTGCGCAGCGGCAGACTGTTACCAGCCTTGATCGGCGCATTGACGCCCGACAGCAGCTGATCACCAGCACTCACGCCCTTCGGCGCGATGATGTAGCGACGCTCGCCATCTGCATACTTCAGCAGCGCGATGTGCGCAGTACGGTTCGGGTCGTATTCGATGCGCTCGACGATGGCTGGAATGCCATCCTTGTTGCGACGAAAATCGACCAGACGGTAATGCTGCTTGTGACCACCGCCAACGTGACGAGTGGTGATGCGACCGTTGTTGTTACGGCCACCGGATTTCGACTTCTTCTCGAGCAGCGGAGCATAAGGAGCGCCTTTGTGCAGCTCCTGACCCACCACCTTGACCACAAAGCGGCGGCCCGCGGAAGTCGGTTTGCATTTAACGATTGCCATGATGCACCCCTTCCTTACTCAGCACTGCCGGAGAAATCGAGATCCTGGCCCGGCTGAAGCGCGATGTACGCTTTCTTCCAGTCGTTACGCTTGCCCAGACCGCGAGCGGTGCGCTTGGTCTTGCCCTGAACATTCAGGGTGCTGACCTTGGCGACCTTCACGTTGAACAGGCTTTCGACGGCCTTCTTGATTTCCAGCTTGGTTGCGTCGTTCGCAACCTTGAAAACGAACTGGCTCTTGCTGTCGGCCAGCATGGTTGCCTTCTCGGAGACATGCGGACCAAGCAGGACTTTGAATACGCGTTCCTGGTTCATCCCAGCAGCTCCTCGAATTTCTTCACAGCCGACACGGTGATCAACACCTTGTCATAGGCGATCAGGCTGACGGGATCGGAACCCTGAACATCACGTACGTCGACGTGCGGCAGGTTGCGAGCAGCCAGATAAAGATTCTGATCGACCGCATCGGAAACGATCAGCACGTCATTCAGACCCATACCGTTCAGCTTGTTGGCAAGCAGCTTGGTCTTGGGGCTGTCGACGGCGAAGTCTTCGACCACGACCAGGCGCTCGGAACGAACCAGCTCGGCAAGAATGGAACGCATCGCGGCGCGATACATCTTCTTGTTGAGCTTCTGCTCGTGATTCTGCGGACGAGCAGCGAAAGTCACACCACCGCCACGCCAGATCGGACCACGAGTGGTACCGGCACGCGCACGGCCGGTGCCCTTCTGGCGCCAGGGACGCTTGCCGCCACCGGCGACATCGGAGCGAGTCTTCTGCTGCTTGCTGCCCTGACGACCGCCTGCCATGTAGGCGACGACTGCCTGGTGCACCAGCGTCTCGTTGAACTCAGCGCCAAAGGTACGCTCGGAGACTTCTATGGCTTGTGCGCCATTAACATTCAATTGCATGTGAACTCCCCCTTACCCGCGAGCCTTGGCGGCCGGACGCACGATCACGTCACCACCAGTGGCGCCGGGCACTGCACCCTTCACCAACAGCAGGTTACGCTCGGCATCGACACGCACGATTTCCAGAGACTGCACGGTTACGCGCTCGGCGCCCATGTGCCCGGACATCTTCTTGCCCTTGAAAACACGACCCGGAGTCTGGCACTGGCCAATCGAACCCGGTACGCGGTGGGATACGGAGTTACCGTGGGTATTGTCCTGACCACGGAAGTTCCAGCGCTTGATGGTACCGGCAAAGCCTTTACCCTTGGACTGACCGGTGACATCCACCATCTGTCCAGCCTGGAAAATCTCGGCCTTGATCTCGTCACCGGCCTGGAACTCCTCGCCCTCGAGGCGGAACTCCCAGACGCCACGACCGGCAGCTACATTCGCCTTGGCGAAATGACCGGCCTGAGCCTTGGTGACACGGGACGCACGACGCTCGCCAACAGTGACCTGTATGGCGCGATAACCATCGCTTTCTTCATTCTTGAACTGGGTGACACGATTCGGCTCGATCTCGATGACCGTAACCGGAATAGAGACACCATCCTCGGTGAAAACGCGGGTCATGCCGCATTTACGACCGACTACACCAATAGTCATATTGTAACCTCTTGAGTGTACGGGGCTTTCACCCGCTATGGCCGCCCATTTCAGAGCGTTACACGACTAAAACTCCAGGTTTTAGCCGAGGCTGATCTGCACTTCCACGCCAGCCGCAAGATCAAGCTTCATAAGCGCATCGACGGTCTTGTCGGTTGGCTGAACAATGTCCAGCACACGCTTATGAGTGCGGATTTCGTACTGATCGCGCGCGTCCTTGTTGACGTGCGGAGAGACCAGAACGGTAAACCGCTCTTTGCGGGTCGGCAGTGGAATCGGACCACGCACCTGAGCACCAGTACGTTTCGCGGTTTCCACGATTTCCTGGGTTGATTGATCGATCAGGCGATGGTCAAAAGCCTTCAACCGAATACGGATTTGTTGGTTTTGCATTTTGACCTCAGACTCCAATTAGCCATCCCTACCGAACGCAATACGCCCGATAAAAGGAGGCGCAATTGTACGGATGCGTCCAGGGGGTGTCAATAAATGATCAGCAATAGAAAAAGGCCCCCGAAGGAGCCCTTTTCCACATCGAATGATTATTCGATGATCTTGGCAACCACGCCGGCACCAACGGTACGGCCACCTTCGCGAATCGCGAAGCGCAGACCGTCTTCCATGGCGATCGGAGCGATCAGGGTGACAACCATTTTGATGTTGTCGCCCGGCATAACCATCTCAACGCCTTCCGGCAGTTCGCAGTTACCGGTCACGTCAGTGGTACGGAAGTAGAACTGCGGACGGTAGCCCTTGAAGAACGGCGTGTGACGACCGCCTTCTTCCTTGCTCAGGACGTAGACTTCGCCCTCGAACTTGGTGTGCGGCTTGATGGTGCCTGGCTTGGCCAGAACCTGGCCACGCTCGACGTCATCACGCTTGGTGCCGCGCAGCAGTACGCCAACGTTCTCACCGGCACGACCTTCGTCGAGCAGCTTGCGGAACATTTCGACACCGGTGCAGGTGGTCTTGGTGGTATCACGGATACCAACGATCTCGATCTCTTCCTGGATACGGACGATGCCACGCTCGACACGACCGGTTACCACGGTGCCGCGACCGGAGATGGAGAACACGTCTTCGATCGGCATCAGGAACGGCTTGTCGATAGCGCGCACAGGCTCGGGAATGTAGCTGTCGAGAGTTTCGACCAGCGTCTTCACGGCAGTGGTGCCCAGACCGTTTTCGTCTTCACCGTTGAGCGCCATCAGCGCGGAGCCGATGATGATCGGCGTGTCGTCGCCCGGGAAGTCGTAGGTCGACAGCAGGTCACGAACTTCCATCTCGACCAGTTCCAGCAGCTCGGCGTCATCTACCATGTCGGCCTTGTTCAGGAACACGACAATGTAGGGAACACCCACCTGACGGGACAGCAGGATGTGCTCGCGAGTCTGCGGCATGGGGCCGTCAGCAGCCGAGCAGACCAGGATCGCGCCGTCCATCTGGGCAGCACCGGTGATCATGTTCTTCACATAGTCGGCGTGACCTGGGCAGTCGACGTGCGCGTAGTGACGGATCGGGGAATCATATTCAACGTGGGAGGTGTTGATGGTGATACCACGAGCCTTCTCTTCCGGCGCGTTGTCGATCTGGTCGTAACCCTTGGAGACGCCACCCGAACCGAAGACTTCGGCACAGACGCGAGTCAGGGCTGCAGTCAGCGTGGTCTTGCCATGATCGACGTGACCAATGGTGCCGACGTTGACGTGCGGTTTGTTACGTTCGAATTTTTCTTTAGCCACGACAGTAAACCTCTTACTTAAAGGGCTGAATCAACCTTGTTTTTTAACAATAGCTTCGACGATATTCGACGGAGCTTCGGAGTATTTCGAGAATTCCATGGAGTAGCTGGCACGACCCTGAGACATGGAACGTACATCAGTTGCGTAGCCGAACATTTCGCCCAGCGGCACCTCAGCACGGATGACCTTGCCAGTGACAGAGTCTTCCATCCCCTGAATCAGACCACGGCGACGGTTCAGGTCACCCATCACGTCACCCATGTAGTCCTCAGGCGTCACCACCTCGACCTTCATGACCGGCTCAAGCAGTACCGCACCGCCCTTCTGGGAAAGCTGCTTGGTCGCCATGGAAGCCGCGATCTTGAACGCCATCTCGTTGGAGTCGACGTCGTGGTAGGAACCATCGAACACGGTTGCCTTCAGGCCGAGCAACGGATAGCCGGCGAGAACACCGTTCTTCATCTGCTCCTCGATACCCTTCTGAATGGCCGGAATGTATTCCTTCGGAACCACACCACCGACAACCTCGTTCTTGAACTCCAGACCTTCCTGACCTTCGTCGGAGGGCTCGAAGCGAATCCAGCAGTGACCGAACTGGCCACGACCACCGGACTGGCGGACGAACTTGCCTTCGATCTCGCACTTGTTGCGGATCATTTCGCGATAGGCAACCTGCGGCTTGCCGATGTTGGCCTCGACGTTGAACTCGCGACGCATGCGGTCGACGATGATGTCCAGGTGCAACTCACCCATACCACCAATGATGGTCTGGCCGGTTTCTTCATCGGTACGCACACGGAAGGACGGGTCTTCCTGAGCCAGACGACCCAGTGCGATACCCATTTTTTCCTGGTCAGCCTTGGTCTTCGGCTCGACGGCAACGTGAATCACCGGCTCCGGGAAGTCCATGCGCTCGAGGACGATCTGCTGGGTCAGGTCGCACAGGGTATCGCCCGTGGTCACATCCTTCATGCCGATCAGAGCAGCGATGTCGCCTGCACGTACTTCCTTGATCTCTTCACGCTGGTTGGCGTGCATCTGCACCATACGACCAACGCGCTCCTTCTTGCCCTTGACCGAGTTGATGACCGAGTCACCAGAGGCCAGGACGCCGGAGTAGACGCGAACGAAGGTCAGAGTCCCAACGAAGGGATCGGTTGCGATCTTGAAAGCCAGAGCAGAGAAAGGCGCTTCGTCCGAGGATTCACGCTCGTCGACCTTCTCTTCGTCATCCGGATGAACACCCTTGATGGCAGGGACTTCGTCCGGCGCCGGCAAGTATTCGATGACCGCATCGAGAACCAGGGGCACGCCCTTGTTCTTGAAGGAGGAACCCAGTACCGCCGGCACGATTTCACAAGCGATGGTGCGCAGACGCAGACCTTGCTTGATTTCCTCGACGGTAAGCTCGCCCTCTTCCAGATACTTGTTCATCAGCTCTTCATTGGCCTCGGCAGCCGCCTCGACCATGTTCGAGCGCCACTCTTCCGCCTGAGCCTGCAGCTCTGCCGGGATCTCTTCCTCGCGGAAGCTCATACCCTTGTCGTCTTCGTTCCAGTAGATCGCCTTCATCTTGATCAGGTCGACCTGACCAATGAAGTTCTCTTCCGAACCGATCTGCAGCTGCAGCGGAACAGGGGTATGCCCCAGACGCTTCTTGATCTGCTCGACGACACGCAGGAAGTTCGAACCCTGGCGGTCCATCTTGTTCACGTAGACGATACGTGGAACACCGTACTTGTTGGCTTGACGCCATACGGTTTCGGACTGCGGCTCGACACCGGAAGTACCACAGAACACGACGACCGCACCGTCGAGGACGCGCAGGGAGCGCTCCACTTCAATGGTGAAATCCACGTGACCGGGAGTATCGATAACGTTGACGCGATGGTTCTTGAACTGCTTGGCGGAACCCTGCCAGAAGGCGGTGACCGCAGCAGAGGTAATGGTGATACCGCGCTCCTGCTCCTGAACCATCCAGTCGGTGGTCGAGGCGCCGTCATGGGTTTCACCCATCTTGTGGTTAACACCGGTATAGAACAGTACGCGCTCTGTGGTGGTGGTTTTACCCGCATCCACATGGGCACAGATACCGATGTTACGGTAGAGGTTGATCGGTGTAGTACGAGCCATAAAGCCCTCGCGAGTTGTTGACGCTGAAAATTAGAAGCGGTAGTGCGAGAAAGCCTTGTTGGCTTCGGCCATACGGTGCACGTCTTCACGCTTCTTGACCGCAGCGCCTTTACCCTCAAACGCATCCCCCAGCTCACCTGCAAGACGCAGAGCCATGGACTTCTCGCCGCGCTTGCGTGCGGCATCCACCAGCCAGCGCATGGCCAGTGCGTTACGACGGGACGGACGAACTTCGACCGGAACCTGGTAAGTCGCACCACCTACGCGGCGGGACTTCACTTCGACCAGCGGAGCGATGGCGTCGAGTGCTTTTTCGAAGATTTCCAGGGGGTCGCTGTTCTTGCGCTCTTTGACCTTTTCCAGAGCACCATAAACGATACGCTCGGCAACGGCTTTCTTACCGCTTTCCATCACGTGGTTCATGAATTTGGCAAGAATCAGACTTCCGTATTTCGGATCGTCAAGGATCTCGCGCTTGGCTGCTACACGACGTCTTGGCATTGATAAGCCCTCAAACGGTCTTCAGGTTAGCTCGGGACAATAACGATTGGTTACGCCCGACCTTACTCTTATCGACTCAGATAAATAAAAATTGCTGCTTACTTCGGACGCTTGGTGCCGTACTTCGAACGGCCCTGCTTGCGGTCCTTGACGCCGGAGGTATCCAGCGAGCCGCGCACGGTGTGGTAGCGAACACCCGGAAGGTCTTTTACACGACCGCCACGGATCAGCACTACGCTGTGCTCTTGCAGGTTATGACCTTCACCACCGATGTAGGAAGCGACTTCAAAACCGTTGGTCAGACGAACACGGCATACCTTACGCAGTGCAGAGTTCGGTTTCTTTGGCGTGGTGGTGTACACACGGGTGCACACGCCACGGCGTTGCGGGCAGTTCTGCAGCGCAGGGACGTCGCTTTTCTCGACGACCCGCTTGCGCGGCTGACGTACCAGCTGGTTGATCGTTGCCATCTACTAGCTCCACTGTTGTCTTTCGACACAAACGAAAAATGGCAGGGCACAAAGCCCCGCCAAATTAGGGGTACAAGAGTCTAAAGAGCTTCTTGCACACCGTCAAGGCAGACCCCGGCTTGCGCCGGAGCCTTCTTTCAATTGCCGCTGGAGTTCAGCGCCTCGGTCAGAGCCGCTTCGACTTCATCAGCACTGACTCGTACCGGCTTGTCGGCATCACGCTTGCGCTTGCGCTCGCTGTGATACTGCAGACCGGTACCGGCCGGGATCAGACGACCGACCACTACGTTTTCCTTCAGACCGCGCAGGTAGTCGCGCTTGCCGGTAACCGCCGCCTCGGTAAGGACGCGAGTGGTTTCCTGGAAGGATGCCGCCGAGATGAACGACTCGGTGGACAGCGATGCCTTGGTGATACCCAGCAATACGCGCACGTATTTGGAGACGAACTTGTCGCCTTCGCTCAGGCGCTCGTTCTCTTCCAGAACCTGGGTCAGCTCCATCTGGTCGCCCTTGATGAAGGTTGAATCTCCAGACTCGGCGATCTCGACCTTGCGCAGCATCTGACGAAGAATCGTCTCGATGTGCTTGTCGTTGATCTTCACGCCCTGCAGGCGGTACACGTCCTGAATCTCGTTGACGATGTACTTGGCCAGCGCGCTGACACCCAACAGACGCAGGATGTCGTGCGGGTTGCTCGGACCGTCGGAGATCACTTCACCCTTGTTCACCTGTTCGCCTTCGAAGACGTTCAGATGGCGCCACTTCGGAATCAGCTCCTCGTACGGATCGGTACCATCGGTCGGCGTGATCACCAGGCGACGCTTGCCTTTGGTTTCCTTGCCGAAGGAGATGGTGCCGCTAATTTCCGCAAGGATCGACGGTTCTTTCGGACGACGCGCCTCGAACAGGTCGGCAACGCGCGGCAGACCACCGGTGATGTCGCGGGTCTTCGAAGTTTCCTGCGGGATACGCGCGATGACGTCACCCACATTGATCTCCGCGCCATCGGCAACACCCACCAAGGCGTTGGCCGGCAGGAAGTACTGGGCCGGTACATCAGTACCCGGCAGCAGCAGTTCCTTGCCATTGGCATCGACCATCTTGATCGCCGGACGGATGTCCTTGCCGGAAGCCGGACGATCCTTCGGATCCATCACCTCGATGTTGGTCAGGCCGGTCAGCTCGTCGGTCTGGCGCTTGATGGTGATGTTTTCTTCCATGCCAACGAAAGTCACGACACCCTTCATCTCGGTCACGATCGGGTGAGTGTGCGGATCCCATTTGGCAACGACAGTGCCGGCATCGACCTTGTCGCCTTCCTTGATGGAAATCACTGCGCCGTAGGGCAGCTTGTAACGCTCGCGCTCACGACCGAAGTCATCCGCAACCGCCAGCTCACCGGAACGCGACACAGCCACCAACGCACCATCCACGCGCTCGACGTACTTGAGGTTATGCAGGCGGATGGTACCGCCGTTCTTCACCAGCACGTTGTCGACCGCCGAGGTCCGACTCGCCGCACCACCGATGTGGAAGGTACGCATGGTCAGCTGGGTACCCGGCTCACCGATCGACTGGGCCGCGATGACACCGACTGCCTCGCCGATGTTGACCTGATGCCCACGCGCCAGGTCGCGACCGTAGCACTTGGCGCAGATGCCGTAGCGGGTCTCGCAGGAGATCGGCGAGCGTACGATCACTTCGTCGATGCTGTTCAGCTCGATGAAGTCGACCCACTTCTCGTCAACCAGCGTGCCGGCAGGCACCAGCACGTCCTCGCTACCCGGCTTGAGAACGTCACGGGCGATGACACGGCCCAGAACGCGCTCACCCAACGGCTCGACCACGTCACCGCCCTCGATGTGCGGCGTCATGTGCAGGCCTTGCTCGGTACCGCAGTCGATCTCGGTCACCACCAGATCCTGCGCCACGTCGACCAGGCGACGGGTCAGGTAACCGGAGTTCGCAGTTTTCAGTGCGGTATCCGCCAGACCCTTACGCGCCCCGTGAGTGGAGATGAAGTACTGCAGTACGTTCAGACCTTCACGGAAGTTCGCGGTGATCGGCGTCTCGATGATGGAGCCATCCGGCTTGGCCATCAGGCCGCGCATACCGGCCAGCTGACGGATCTGCGCAGCGGAGCCCCGCGCCCCCGAATCGGCCATCATGTACATGGAATTGAATGAATCCTGCTCGGCTTCCTTGCCGTCACGGTCGATGACTTTCTCTTTCGAGAGGTTGGCCATCATTGCCTTGGACACTTCGTCGTTGGCCTTGGACCAGAGGTCGATCACCTTGTTGTACTTCTCGCCCTGGGTTACCAGGCCGGACGCATACTGGCTTTCGATCTCCTTCACTTCCTCGGTGGCGGCATCGATGATGCGCGCCTTCTCATCAGGGATGACGAAGTCGTTCACACCAATGGAAACGCCGGAAATCGTCGAATAGGCGAAACCGGTGTACATCAGCTGGTCAGCGAAGATGACGGTGTCCTTCAGACCCACCGTGCGGTAGCACAGGTTGATCAGCTTGGAGATCGCCTTTTTCTTCATCGGCTGGTTGACCACGTCGAACGACATGCCCGCCGGAACGATCTGGAACAGCAGAGCACGACCGACAGTGGTGTCGACGATGCGGGTATTCTTGGTGATGCTGCCGTCACGATCCTTGATGGTCTCGTTGATACGCACTTTCACCCGGGCGTGCAGAGATGCCTCACCGCCGCGGAACACGCGGTCGACTTCCTGCAGGTCGGCGAACACCCGGCCTTCGCCCTTGGCGTTGATCGCTTCGCGGGTCATGTAGTACAGACCCAGTACCACGTCCTGCGACGGCACGATGATCGGCTCGCCGTTGGCGGGCGAGAGGATGTTGTTGGTCGACATCATCAGCGCGCGGGCTTCAAGCTGGGCTTCCAGCGTCAGCGGCACGTGAACGGCCATCTGGTCACCGTCGAAGTCGGCGTTGTATGCCGCACAGACCAGCGGGTGCAGCTGGATCGCCTTGCCTTCGATCAGAACCGGCTCGAACGCCTGGATACCCAGACGGTGCAGCGTCGGTGCGCGGTTGAGCAGAACGGGATGTTCGCGGATGACTTCGGCGAGAACGTCCCAGACCTCGGGCAGCTCACGCTCGACCATCTTCTTGGCGGCCTTGATGGTGGTCGCCATGCCGCGCATTTCCAGCTTGCCGAAAATGAACGGTTTGAACAGCTCGAGGGCCATCTTCTTCGGCAGACCGCACTGGTGCAGACGCAGGGTCGGACCGACGGTGATCACCGAACGACCGGAGTAATCCACGCGCTTGCCCAGCAGGTTCTGACGGAAACGACCCTGCTTGCCCTTGATCATGTCGGCCAGGGATTTCAGCGGACGCTTGTTCGAACCGGTAATGGCACGACCGCGACGGCCGTTGTCCAGCAGCGCGTCGACCGCTTCCTGCAACATGCGCTTTTCGTTGCGCACGATGATGTCCGGCGCCGACAGATCGAGCAGGCGCTTGAGGCGGTTGTTACGGTTGATGACGCGGCGATACAGATCGTTCAGATCCGAAGTCGCGAAGCGGCCACCATCGAGCGGCACCAGCGGACGCAGATCCGGCGGCAGAACCGGCAGAACGGTCAGCACCATCCACTCAGGCAGGTTGCCCGAGCCATGGAAGGCTTCCATCAGCTTGAGACGCTTGGACAGCTTCTTGATCTTGGTTTCCGAGTTGGTCTGCGGAATCTCTTCACGCAGGCGACCGATCTCGTGTTCCAGATCGATTTCGTGCAGCAGCTCGCGCACGGCCTCGGCACCCATGCGGGCATCGAAGTCGTCACCAAACTCTTCGAGGGCTTCGAAGTACTGCTCGTCGTTGAGCAACTGGCCTTTTTCCAGGGTGGTCATGCCCGGATCGATCACCACGTAGCTCTCGAAATAGAGCACGCGCTCGATATCGCGCAGGGTCATGTCCAGCAGCAGGCCGATACGGCTCGGCAGCGACTTCAGGAACCAGATGTGGGCGACCGGCGAAGCCAGTTCGATGTGCGCCATGCGCTCACGACGAACCTTGGCCAGCGCGACTTCAACGCCGCACTTCTCGCAGATCACGCCGCGATGCTTGAGGCGCTTGTACTTGCCGCACAGGCACTCGTAGTCCTTGACCGGGCCAAAGATCTTGGCGCAGAACAGGCCATCACGCTCGGGCTTGAACGTACGGTAGTTGATGGTCTCCGGCTTTTTCACTTCACCGAAGGACCAGGAACGAATCATCTCGGGCGATGCCAGCGCAATCTTGATGGCATCGAACTCTTCGATTTGACCCTGGTTTTTCAATAGATTCAGCAGGTCTTTCAAGGCCTTTCCTCCCAGCGGAGCAGGGAGCGAACCAACGTCCGCTCCCGATGTGCATCGCGTGTTATTCGGTTTCCAGATCGATGTCGATACCCAACGAACGGATCTCTTTGATCAGTACGTTGAAGGATTCCGGCATACCCGGTTCCATGCGGTGATCGCCGTCCACGATGTTCTTGTACATCTTGGTCCGACCGTTCACATCGTCCGATTTGACAGTCAACATTTCCTGCAGGGTGTAGGCGGCACCATAGGCTTCCAGTGCCCAGACCTCCATCTCCCCGAAACGCTGACCACCGAACTGCGCCTTGCCGCCCAGCGGCTGCTGGGTAACCAGGCTGTAGGAGCCGGTGGAACGCGCATGCATCTTGTCGTCGACCAGGTGGTTCAGCTTGAGCATGTACATGTAGCCGACGGTGGTGGTGCGCTCGAACTTGTTACCTGTACGCCCATCGAACAGCTGCATCTGGCCACTTTCCGGCAGATCGGCCAGCTTCAGCATGGCCTTGATCTCGCTTTCCTTGGCACCGTCGAACACCGGCGTGGCCATCGGCACGCCCTTGCGCAGGTTGTTGGCAAGATCCAGAACTTCACGATCGTTCAGATCATCCAGGCTCTCCTGGCGACCACCGATCTCGTTGTAGATCTGGCGCAGGAACTTGCGCAGGTCGGCGACCTTGCGCTGCTCTTCGAGCATCAGGCTGATCTTCTCGCCCAGGCCCTTGGCCGCCAGGCCCAGGTGGGTTTCGAGGATCTGCCCGACGTTCATCCGCGACGGTACGCCCAGCGGGTTGAGGACGATGTCCACCGGCGTGCCGTTGGCATCGTGCGGCATGTCTTCGACCGGCATGATTACCGAGACCACACCCTTGTTACCGTGACGACCAGCCATCTTGTCGCCCGGCTGGATGCGACGCTTGATGGCCAGGTAAACCTTGACGATCTTCAGCACGCCCGGCGCCAGATCGTCGCCCTGCTGCAGCTTGCGCTTCTTGTCTTCGAACTTGTCGTCGAGCAATACGCGGCGATCGGAAATATAGGCCTGGGCCTTTTCCAGCTGCTCGTTGAGCGCATCTTCGGCCATGCGCAGCTTGAACCACTGACCATGTTCGAGACTGTCGAGGATTTCGTCGGTGATCACCGCGCCCTTCTTCAGGCCGGCACCGCCCTCGGCGGTCGCACCGACCAGTGCCGAGCGCAGACGCTCGAAGGTCGCGCCTTCGACGATGCGGAACTCCTCGTTGAGGTCCTTGCGGATCTCGTCGAGCTGCATCTTCTCGATGGCCAGCGCGCGCGAATCACGCTCGACGCCGTCGCGGATGAACACCTGTACGTCGATGACGGTGCCCTTGGTGCCGGTCGGCACGCGCAGAGAGGTGTCCTTCACATCGGACGCCTTCTCACCGAAGATCGCACGCAGCAGCTTTTCTTCAGGCGTCAGCTGGGTTTCACCCTTGGGCGTGACCTTGCCTACCAGAATGTCGCCCGCGCCTACCTCGGCACCTACATAGACGATGCCCGCTTCGTCCAGCTTGTTCAGCGCAGCTTCGCCCACGTTGGGGATATCCGCGGTGATTTCTTCCGGGCCGAGCTTGGTATCACGCGATACGCAGGTCAGCTCCTGAATATGGATGGTGGTGAAGCGGTCTTCCTGAACTACACGCTCCGAGAGGAGGATGGAGTCCTCGAAGTTGTAGCCGTTCCAGGGCATGAATGCGACGCGCATGTTCTGACCCAGGGCCAGCTCGCCCATGTCGGTGGACGGGCCATCGGCCATGATGTCGCCACGCTGAACCACGTCACCCTTGCTCACCAGCGGACGCTGGTTGATGCAGGTATTCTGGTTGGAGCGGGTGTACTTGGTCAGGTTGTAGATGTCGACACCGGCTTCACCTGTCTCGACCTCGTCATCATGAACACGCACGACCACTCGGCTGGCATCGACCGAATCGATCACGCCGCCACGGCGAGCGACCACGCAGACGCCGGAGTCGCGCGCTACGTTGCGCTCCATCCCGGTACCCACCAGCGGCTTGTCCGAACGCAGAGTCGGCACGGCCTGACGCTGCATGTTCGAGCCCATGAGTGCACGGTTGGCGTCGTCGTGTTCGAGGAAAGGAATCAGCGAGGCCGCAACGGAAACCACCTGCTTCGGCGACACGTCCATCAGCGTCACGTCTTCCGGCGCCTTGACGGTGAACTCGTTCAGGTGACGCACGGCAACCAGCTCGTCGACCAGCTTGCGGCCATCGAGCTTGGCGCTGGCCTGGGCGATCACATGGTCGGCTTCTTCGATGGCCGAGAGGAATACGATCTCGTCGGTGACTTCGCCTTCCTTGACCACGCGGTACGGGCTTTCGAGGAAGCCGTACTGGTTGGTGCGCGCATAGGCGGCCAGCGAGTTGATCAGACCGATGTTCGGACCTTCCGGCGTTTCGATCGGGCACACGCGACCGTAGTGGGTCGGGTGTACGTCACGGACTTCGAAGCCGGCGCGCTCACGGGTCAGACCGCCCGGGCCAAGTGCGGAAACACGACGCTTGTGGGTGATCTCCGAAAGCGGATTGTTCTGGTCCATGAACTGCGAGAGCTGGCTGGAACCGAAGAACTCCTTCACCGCCGCCGCAACCGGCTTGGCGTTGATCAGATCCTGCGGCATCAGACCTTCGCTTTCGGCCATCGACAGGCGTTCCTTGACCGCACGCTCGACGCGCACCAATCCTACGCGGAACTGGTTCTCGGCCATCTCGCCGACGCAACGCACGCGACGGTTGCCCAGGTGGTCGATGTCGTCGACGATACCCTTGCCGTTACGAATATCGACCAGAGTCTTGAGCACCGCAACGATGTCCTCGCGGCTCAGCACACCGGAACCTTCGATCTCGGTACGACCGATACGACGGTTGAACTTCATCCGCCCGACTGCCGACAGGTCGTAACGCTCAGAGGCGAAGAACAGATTGTTGAACAGCGTTTCGGCGGCGTCCTTGGTTGGCGGCTCGCCAGGACGCATCATGCGATAGATTTCCACCAGCGCTTCGAGCTGGTTGGTGGTCGAGTCGATCTTCAGGGTGTCGGAGATGAACGGACCGCAATCGATGTCGTTGGTGTACAGGGTCTCGAAACGGACGACCTGAGCCTTGACGATACTGGCCAGCACTTCGACGGTCAGCTCGGTGTTGCATTCAGCGATGATTTCTCCGGTCGCCGGATGCACGATGGCCTTGGCCACGGTGCGACCCAGCACGTAGTCCATCGGCATTTCGAGTTCTTTGACGCCGGACTTGTCGAGCTGATTGATGTGCCGCGCGGTGATGCGACGGCCTTGCTCGACGATCAGCTTGCCGCTTCCGTCAGTGATATCGAACGAGGCGATCTCGCCGCGCAGACGCTGCGGAACCAGCTCGAGCGCCAGCATCTCGCCCTTCACGTGGAAGACGTTGGTATCGTAGAAGGCATCGAGGATTTCCTCGGTGCTGTAATTCAGCGCACGCAGCAGTACCGAGGCCGGCAGTTTGCGGCGACGGTCGATACGCACGAACACGGCGTCCTTCGGATCGAACTCGAAATCCAGCCAGGAGCCGCGGTAGGGAATGATGCGCGCGGAATACAGCAGCTTGCCCGAGCTGTGGGTCTTGCCACGATCGTGGTCGAAGAACACGCCCGGCGAGCGGTGCAACTGGGAAACGATGACGCGCTCGGTACCGTTGATGATGAAGGTACCGTTCTCGGTCATCAGGGGGATTTCCCCCATATAGACTTCCTGCTCCTTGATGTCCTTGATCGCCTTGCTCGACGATTCCTTGTCGAAAATGATCAGGCGCACTTTAACCCGCAGCGGAACCGCGAAGGTCACACCACGCAGAACACATTCCTTGACATCGAAGGCTGGCTCGCCGAGGCGATAGCCGACGTATTCCAACGCTGCATTGCCGGAATAACTGATAATCGGGAAAACGGATTTGAAGGCTGCGTGCAAGCCAATGTCGCGGAACTGATCCTTTGTCGCTCCCGCCTGCAGGAATTCGCGATACGAATCCAGCTGGATGGCCAAAAGATACGGCACGTCCATCACGTGCGGTAACTTGCTAAAGTCCTTGCGGATTCGTTTTTTCTCAGTGTATGAGTAAGCCATCAGCGTTCCCCAGCTTGGTCACCTGCTTGTTTGGCCCCTCCCGACGGAAGTAGCCAGAAAATCGTGCGAATCCTTGATTCGCGCCACTCATGGAGTGGGTCTTTCCACTAGCCAACCAATAAACAACAGCTAGCTATAACGGAAAAAGGCCGGTGGCAAAAGCCACCAGCCATCAGCCTTGTGCGAGTCGCTCCGGCTGTAGACGCAAGGTCGTCGCTTACTTGAGCTCGACCTTGGCGCCTGCTTCTTCCAGTGCCTTCTTGGCAGCTTCGGCTTCGTCCTTGGAGACGCCTTCCTTGACCACGCCAGGAGCGCCGTCAACGACTGCCTTGGCTTCTTTCAGGCCCAGACCGGTCAGTTCGCGAACAGCCTTGATCACGTTCACTTTCTTGTCGCCAGCTTCGGCCAGAACGACGGTGAACTCGGTCTGCTCTTCAGCAGCGGCAGCAGCCGGGCCAGCAGCAGCAACGGTAGCAGCAGCAGCGGTAACGCCGAACTTCTCTTCCATTGCCTTGATCAGTTCAACAACCTGCATCACGGACATTTCGGAAACGGCGTTGATGATGTCTTCGTTGGTCAGAGCCATGACTCTAGTTCCTGTATTTAGGTGACGGCCTGCGGCCATCTAATTTCATAAGAAGTTTGAAAGCAGCATGCTTGCCTTAGGCAGCAGCGGCTTCCTTCTGGTCGCGAACGGCCGCCAGAGTACGAGCCAGCTTGCTGGTAGCGCCTTGAATCACGCTCATCAGCTGCGAAATGGCTTCGTCATAAGTCGGCAGGGTTGCCAGCACGTCGATCTGATTGGCTGCGAGGAACTGACCCTCGAACGCAGCGGCCTTGATCTCGAACTTGTCCTGACCCTTGGCGAACTCCTTGAAGATACGGGCGGCAGCGCCCGGATGCTCGTTGGAGAATGCGATCAGGGTCGGGCCTTTGAACACGTCGTTGAGCACCTCGAACTGAGTGCCCTCAACGGCGCGCTTGAGCAGGGTGTTACGTACGACACGTACGTACACGCCGGCTTCGCGGGCCTCTTTACGGAGTCCGGTCATGGCCCCCACGGTCACGCCACGGGCATCAGCCACGACAGCGGACAGGGCAGCACTGGCAGCCTCGTTGACTTCAGCGACGATGGCCTTCTTGTCTTCGAGTTTGATTGCCACGGGTTTTACTCCTGGATGTTACCGTTTCATCCGGTCGAAACCGGACGGGTGTTGGTGTCTGATTCGGTACGAATCGGGAGCACCTCTGCGTAGGCTTGGAGAAACGAACTTCAACTGTTTAAGGCTTGCGCCGCCTACGGTCTTGGATAGCCCCCGCCAGGCAGGGACCCCAATATGCACCGCCCCGACCAGCGGAGCGGTTTCGTCTTACGCGTCTAGCGAAGCCTGGTCGATGACCAGGCCCGGACCCATTGTGGTGCTCAGGGTCACACGCTTGACGTAGATACCTTTGGACGTGGACGGCTTCAGACGCTTGAGGTCGGACAGCAGCGCTTCGACGTTCTGCTTGAGCTGACCGGCTTCAAAACCAATCTTGCCCACGGAGCTGTGGATGATGCCGTTCTTGTCGGTACGGAAACGCACCTGACCCGCCTTGGCATTCTTCACCGCAGTCGCGACGTCCGGAGTCACAGTGCCGACCTTGGGGTTCGGCATCAGACCGCGCGGACCGAGGATCTGGCCCAACTGACCCACAACGCGCATGGCGTCCGGGGAGGCGATGACCACGTCATAGTTCAGGTCGCCGCCTTTCATCTCGGCAGCCAGCTCGTCCATGCCAACGCGATCGGCGCCGGCAGCCAGAGCCGCTTCAGCAGCAGGGCCTTGGGTGAACACGGCAACGCGGACGGTCTTGCCGGTGCCGTTCGGCAGAACGGTTGCACCACGAACGACCTGGTCGGATTTACGCGGATCAACACCCAGGTTGATGGCGATATCGAAGGATTCGGTGAACTTGACGGCCGACAGTTCGGACAGCAGGGTTGCAGCCTCTTCAAAACCGTACTGCTTGCCCGCTTCGATCTTCTGGGCAATCGTCTTCTGACGCTTGGTCAACTTAGCCATTACACGCCCTCCACGTTCAGGCCCATGCTGCGAGCGGAACCAGCGATGGTCCGTACGGCAGCCTCCATTTCGGCAGCGGTCAGATCAGCCTGCTTGGTCTTGGCGATCTCTTCCAGCTGGGCACGAGTAACGGTGCCGACCTTCTGGGTGTTGGGACGAGCAGAACCACTGGTGACGCCAGCAGCTTTCTTCAGCAGCACGGCCGCCGGAGTGCTCTTGGTTTCGAACGTGAAGCTGCGGTCACTGTAAACAGTGATGATCACAGGAGTCGGCAGACCAGGCTCCTGGCCTTGGGTGCGAGCGTTGAACGCCTTGCAGAATTCCATGATGTTCACGCCGTGCTGACCCAGTGCAGGGCCGACCGGCGGCGATGGATTGGCCTGACCGGCCTTTACCTGAAGCTTGATATAAGCTTGAATCTTCTTAGCCATAGCTACTCCGTTATGGGTTCAAACGCCTTTCGGCTCCCCTGGTTACTTGTTTATCCCAGTGACGACAAAACCCCGCAGCGGCCAGCTGCGGGGTAAGGGATGCATGCGTCAGCTAGACCTTCTCGACCTGGCTGAACTCCAGCTCTACCGGGGTAGAGCGACCAAAAATCAGAACAGCCACCTGAATGCGACTCTTCTCGTAGTTGACCTCTTCGACCACACCATTGAAGTCGGCAAACGGGCCATCAGCAACGCGGACAACTTCGCCGGGCTCGAACAGGGTCTTGGGCTTAGGCTTGTCGCTACCATCAGCGACACGACGCAGAATGGCTTCAGCTTCCTTGTCGGTAATGGGCGCAGGCTTATCGGCCGTACCACCAATGAAACCCATCACTCGAGGCGTATCCTTGACCAGGTGCCATGCACCCTCAGCCATATCCATCTGAACCAGCACGTAACCGGGAAAGAACTTGCGCTCACTCTTGCGCTTCTGCCCGTTACGCATCTCCACGACTTCTTCCGTGGGGACCAGAATTTCGCCGAAATGATCTTCCATACCGGCAAGCTTGATGCGCTCTATCAACGAACGCATGACATGCTTCTCGTAACCCGAGTAAGCATGAACCACATACCAACGCTTAGCCACGGGACACCCTTAACCTACAATCATGGAAACCAGCCAACCGAGCAGGGAATCCAACCCCCACAACAGCAGCGCCATCACCAGCACAACCGCCAACACAATCAGCGTGGTCTGCGTAGTTTCCTGACGGGTCGGCCAAACGACTTTACGAATCTCGACGCGCGCTTCCTTCAGCAAAACAAAGAAAGAGCGACCTTTTGATGTCTGTAGCGCAACAAACGCAGCCACGACCGCAACGACAAGCAGGGCAATCACTCGATAGAGAATAGGCTCGGCGGCATAATACTGATTGCCAACGACAGCCACAGCAACCAAAGCAGCAACAACAAGCCACTTCACCAAATCGAAGCGCGTGTCTTTAGCTTCTGCTTTGACATTCATCTGCAAGAACCCTGTAAAAAACTGCCAAGTTCGATATTGAAATTGGCAGGCCAGGAGGGAATCGAACCCCCAACCTACGGTTTTGGAGACCGTCGCTCTGCCAATTGAGCTACTGGCCTAACAAGAGTCAGGCCGACTATTATGCCGGCCCGAACCAAACAGATCAATCGATTATTCGATGATCTTGGCAACCACGCCGGCACCAACGGTACGGCCACCTTCGCGAATCGCGAAGCGCAGACCGTCTTCCATGGCGATCGGAGCGATCAGGGTGACAACCATTTTGATGTTGTCGCCCGGCATAACCATCTCAACGCCTTCCGGCAGTTCGCAGTTACCGGTCACGTCAGTGGTACGGAAGTAGAACTGCGGACGGTAGCCCTTGAAGAACGGCGTGTGACGACCGCCTTCCTCCTTGCTCAGAACGTAGACTTCGCCCTCGAACTTGGTGTGCGGCTTGATGGTGCCTGGCTTGGCCAGAACCTGACCACGCTCGACATCATCACGCTTGGTACCGCGCAGCAGTACGCCAACGTTCTCACCGGCACGACCTTCGTCGAGCAGCTTGCGGAACATTTCGACACCGGTGCAGGTGGTCTTGGTGGTATCACGGATACCAACGATCTCGATCTCTTCCTGGATACGGACGATGCCACGCTCGACACGACCGGTTACCACGGTGCCGCGACCGGAGATGGAGAACACGTCTTCGATCGGCATCAGGAACGGCTTGTCGATAGCGCGCACAGGCTCGGGAATGTAGCTGTCGAGAGTTTCGACCAGCGTCTTCACGGCAGTGGTGCCCAGACCGTTTTCGTCTTCACCGTTGAGCGCCATCAGCGCGGAGCCGATGATGATCGGAGTGTCGTCGCCCGGGAAGTCGTAGGTCGACAGCAGGTCACGAACTTCCATCTCGACCAGTTCCAGCAGCTCGGCGTCATCTACCATGTCGGCCTTGTTCAGGAACACGACAATGTAGGGAACACCCACCTGACGGGACAGCAGGATGTGCTCGCGAGTCTGCGGCATGGGGCCGTCAGCAGCCGAGCAGACCAGGATCGCGCCGTCCATCTGGGCAGCACCGGTGATCATGTTCTTCACATAGTCGGCGTGACCCGGGCAGTCGACGTGCGCGTAGTGACGGATCGGGGAATCATATTCAACGTGGGAGGTGTTGATGGTGATACCACGAGCCTTCTCTTCCGGCGCGTTGTCGATCTGGTCGTAACCCTTGGAGACGCCACCCGAACCGAAGACTTCGGCACAGACGCGAGTCAGGGCTGCAGTCAGCGTGGTCTTGCCATGGTCGACGTGACCAATGGTGCCGACGTTGACGTGCGGTTTGTTACGTTCGAATTTTTCTTTAGCCATCGAGACCGTCTCCCATCGTTGAATTGAGCTAGTCACGCCACCATTAAAACAAAGGCAGATATATACATATCTGCCTTTGGGTTTGGAGCTCATGAGCGGATTTGAACCGCTGACCTCACCCTTACCAAGGGTGTGCTCTACCAACTGAGCTACATGAGCGTAACACTTTCCACCTGTCGCACAGACCTGAAACATGGAGCGGGTAGCGGGAATCGAACCCGCATCATCAGCTTGGAAGGCTGAGGTTCTACCACTAAACTATACCCGCGCTAGCCGAGGCCTACGCTTGAATCTGGTGGAGGGAGAAGGATTCGAACCTTCGAAGTCGATGACGTCAGATTTACAGTCTGATCCCTTTGGCCACTCGGGAACCCCTCCAAAACGAGGCGGCATTCTCTATGCCAGCCACCTCACTGTCAAGCATTTTCTCATTTAAAAACCTGAGGTTAGCTTTACTGACAGAAGCTCGCGAACAGCCACTGGAGCTGTACCGCGAAGCGGGCGCCATTCTATGCAAACTATTCGGAAGTTGCAACGCTTGCGCAGGGCATTTGTCGGCGCTGCAGGTCGGAGAAATCACGCACCATAGCCAGAAGCAACTGATCGTCGACATGATGCCGACTCTGGCTTTCTACGCGAACCCAGTATTTCCGATGAGCCCTAGGCAACTCGCGAATCAACGCACTGTAGTCGAGCCCCTGTAGCCGCCCCACTACGCTTTCGGCTGAGTCCTTCCGCGAGAATATTCCCAGGGAAATTCCATTGGAGAGATCGCCAACCGTGATGATATAGCTGTCTATATTCCGCGACTGAAGCTCCCGAAGTTGACGCAATGAAGCCTGACGCGAAACCAGTGGCGGCAGATAGACCCAATAGTCAACCCCAGCGGTCGCATCGATACCCTGCAACGTCGAAGCTATATCCAGGCTCAGCAAACGCTGCCGTAAAGCCACCGCCAATGACTCATCATCGAAACCACCCAGAAACAGGCAAACTGAATCTTCCGCAGCCCGCGCAGGCTGAATACGCCTTCCCGGCTCATTCGACTCACTCAACAGACGGATACCTGGATCAGGTGTAGCAGTGACCGGTACTGGCAGCTCCTGCGTACCCCAAGGCACCCGCTGCTGGTTATGGAGGTAGTAAAATAGATTGAACAGTATCAGGAGCAGCAGAAGCCAGCGCATCTGAACCTCATAATGGACAGGCTATCGCTAGCCCCTTGAACACCAGATCCGGCACAAACCTCACCTGCCGCCCCCCATTAAAAAGGGACGCATCTCCGCCAGTCACGAAAACCTCCGGCTGCTCTCCAAGATAGTGCGCGGCACCGGCAATCTGGCTTTCTATATAGCCGCATAGCATCTTCAAGCAGCCGCGCTCGACCGCTTCACTTGTACTGCGTCCTGGCGTCGTATCACTCAGCGCTGCCCGCGCCTCCTGCGCATCGTACAGAATACGTTTGGTATGAGTGCGTAACTGCTCGGTCAGAAGTGACATTCCTGGCGTGATATAACCACCCAGGTGTTCTCCACTTTCGCCAACCAGGTCGATGGTCACCGCCGTGCCAAGATCGATTACAACGCACGCCCTGCGGCACAACTGATATGCCCCCACAATCGCCAGCCAGCGGTCGAGCCCAAGCCGCTGGAAGTCCTTGTAGCCATTTGTCACCCCTCCGAGCATTCTGGAGGAAGCGGCACACATCACCTCAATACCAAGGGACCTGGCAATCGCCCCCACCAGCAGTCCGGTCTCGTTATCGCTTCTGACACTGACCAGCCGGCACTTGGAAATCCTGATCGAAGATAAAGAGATCAACTCACCCAACAACTGATCAACCTCGGCCGAAACCCCGAATGCCTGGACGCGACCATGCGCAGCCGGATTGATTACCCGCCATTTGATGAAACTGTTACCGCAATCGAGCTCAAGAATCATCTTCAAGCCTCAAACTGAGCTCTCCGCCACTGAAACGTCTTTCATGCCCATCCACTTCCAGCCTTAGCGCTCCCTGATCGTCGACACCCAGCACCCGCCCCCGGACTTCCTGTGACCCGGTACTCAAGCAACAATGTTGTGCATGCCAGATATTGCAAGCCTCCCACTCCGCCCGAAGCCCACCAAAACCTTCCTCGGCATGCCGTGCCAAATAATGATGCAGCGAATGGCTCAAAGCTCGAACGAGTTCATTTCGATCCACCAGAGCCGAGGTTTCATTGCGCATCGAGGTCCAGGCCTGCGCTATCTCAACCGAACTGGCAGCCATGTTGACGTTGATGCCGACACCAATGACCACATGACAAAGATCCGCAGGATCGCCCGTCAGCTCCATCAGTATTCCGGCGATCTTTTTTCCACCTGCATAGATATCGTTGGGCCACTTGACCCCGGCCTGCTCCACCCCCATCTGACGCAAGGTCTGCATGACCGCAAGCCCCACGACCAGACTCAGGCCTGACAGGCGCTGCGGGCCGCCGGACACGGTAAGCGCCAGCGTGTAGTAGAGATTTTGCGCAGGCGGACTCACCCAGACACGCCCCCGACGCCCCCTTCCATTTGTCTGCGACTCCGCCAGCACCACGAAGGGTGTCTGGGCACCTGCAAGCAGCATCCGGAGAGCCTCGGCATTAGTCGAGTCAGTGCTATCCATGACCTTCAATCCCCAGCCGAGCTGCTGGAGGACCGTCGTATTATCGTCAATATCAATCAATGAGATGGCTTCAGCCAAGCGATAACCCCGCCCAGGCACCCTGTAAAGCTGTATGCCCAGAATCACTTCAAGCCGCTGTAGGTGTTTCCATACCGCGCTGCGGCTTATGCCCAGGACAGCTCCAAGCTCCTGCCCCGAATGGAAGCGGCCATCCTGCAATATTTCCAGCAACCTGTTCATATAAGCCCTTTCAGCAAGGCGGGCATCATAGCGACAGATATAAAAAGAGCCCAGTGCTTAATGCCAGTCAGTTAAGCGCTACAGCTTGACCTTCTGCGCGCTGAAACGAAAATCCGATGCTTGTTTTGAGCATCGGATTTTTTATGCGACTTTCCCGCGCTTTGGCACTGACTCACGAAGTGGCATCTGCTACTTACTCCCTTGACGAACTAGGGGCGCTGCTTGATCCAGACCTAGTTAGCACCGCACTGGAAACGGCGGGAGTGGCGACCCTGCGTAAGCGACGTCTCCCTCTTGAAGCCATGATCTGGTGCGTGATCGCCATGGCGTTGTTTCGCCGGATGTCGGCCTGGGATGCCGCGAGCCGTATGGGCATCATGCTGCCTGGGCAGAAGCCATTGGTAGCACCCAGTGCAATCGTGCAAGGTCGCCAGCGTTTGGGCAGCGCTGCGGTGCGAGAGGTCTTTTCCCTGACTCAACAACGCTGGCATGCCAGCGCCAATCACCCCACTTGGGCCGGTTTGCGCCTGCTCAGTGTCGATGGCGTGGTCTGGCGCACACCGGATACGGCCGACAACCGCAAGCACTATGGCAGCGCCAGTAATCAGCATGGCGATACCGGCTATCCCCAAGTTCGCATGGTCTGCCAGATGGAGCTGACCAGCCACATGCTGGTGAATAGTGCTTTTGCCGGCTACCACAGCAACGAGATGAAACTGGCCGAACAACTGATCGACAGCACACCCGATCACTCGCTGACCTTGTTCGACCGTGGCTTCTATTCACTGGGGTTACTTCATCGCTGGCAACAGACAGGCACTCAGCGCCATTGGTTACTGCCGCTGCGAAAGGATGCTCAATACGAGGTGCTGCGTAAGTTAGGGCGCCACGATGCCATCGTCTCACTAAAGACCTCGCCGCAGGCGCGTAAACAATGGCCCGACCTGCCAGACACGCTACAGGCTCGGTTATTAAGCAAGACCATCAAGGGCAAAGTGCGGCAGGTACTGACCTCAATGATCGATCCTCTGCGCTTCCCTCCAGACGAAATCGTGGATCTGTACAGCCAGCGTTGGGAAATCGAACTGGGCTATCGAGAAATGAAGCAAGGCATGCTCGCGGGTCACTACACACTGCGTAGTAAAACGCCGGAGATGATTGAACAAGAACTGTGGGGCGTACTACTGGGGTACAACCTGCTGCGTTATCAAATGCTGGAAATGAGTCGCCACTGCCCTGGCATCTACCCCTGCGAAATGAGTTTCACCGCTTGCACCTGGGCGATTCTGGGCTTCTTGAACGGGGTCTCTTTGAATCATCCAGGCAACATCCCTCGCTACCTGGCTGAACTACAGGCCTCAGCCATGCACTACGTCCTACCTCATCGTCGTGAGGATCGCAGTTATCCGCGAGCGGTCAAACCCAAGCCGTCCAAGTATCCGACCAGAAATAAAAATGCCAGTCAGCTTAACTGACTGGCATTAGCCCAGTGCTTCCTTTTTCTTTTGCGCAAAGACAAACCCCCGATCATCTTTCGATGGTCGGGGGTTTGGTGTAGAAGCTTGACGATGACCTACTCTCACATGGGGAGACCCCACACTACCATCGGCGATGCGTCGTTTCACTGCTGAGTTCGGGATGGGATCAGGTGGTTCCAACGCTCTATGGTCGTCAAGCAATTCGGTTGGGGAGTCGGTGTTGAGTCGCTTCCCCTAATTGGGCATGTGATGTGTTGTGTTGCGCTGTTGCTTTGTCTTGGTTCGCTTTGCGAGCGATGCGTCTTTTCGGTTTGTTTGTCGACTTCAACCGTCTGACACGCAAACATCAAATTGTTTGGGTGTTATATGGTCAAGCCTCACGGGCAATTAGTATGGGTTAGCTCAACGCCTCACAGCGCTTACACACCCCACCTATCAACGTCGTAGTCTTCGACGGCCCTTCAGGGAGCTCAAGGCTCCAGTGAGATCTCATCTTGAGGCAAGTTTCCCGCTTAGATGCTTTCAGCGGTTATCTCTTCCGAACATAGCTACCCGGCAATGCCACTGGCGTGACAACCGGAACACCAGAGGTTCGTCCACTCCGGTCCTCTCGTACTAGGAGCAGCCCCTCTCAAATCTCAAACGTCCACGGCAGATAGGGACCGAACTGTCTCACGACGTTCTAAACCCAGCTCGCGTACCACTTTAAATGGCGAACAGCCATACCCTTGGGACCGGCTTCAGCCCCAGGATGTGATGAGCCGACATCGAGGTGCCAAACACCGCCGTCGATATGAACTCTTGGGCGGTATCAGCCTGTTATCCCCGGAGTACCTTTTATCCGTTGAGCGATGGCCCTTCCATACAGAACCACCGGATCACTAAGACCTACTTTCGTACCTGCTCGACGTGTCTGTCTCGCAGTCAAGCGCGCTTTTGCCTTTATACTCTACGACCGATTTCCGACCGGTCTGAGCGCACCTTCGTACTCCTCCGTTACTCTTTAGGAGGAGACCGCCCCAGTCAAACTACCCACCATACACTGTCCTCGATCCGGATAACGGACCAGAGTTAGAACCTCAAAGTTGCCAGGGTGGTATTTCAAGGATGGCTCCACGCGAACTGGCGTCCACGCTTCAAAGCCTCCCACCTATCCTACACAAGCAAATTCAAAGTCCAGTGCAAAGCTATAGTAAAGGTTCACGGGGTCTTTCCGTCTAGCCGCGGATACACTGCATCTTCACAGCGATTTCAATTTCACTGAGTCTCGGGTGGAGACAGCGCCGCCATCGTTACGCCATTCGTGCAGGTCGGAACTTACCCGACAAGGAATTTCGCTACCTTAGGACCGTTATAGTTACGGCCGCCGTTTACCGGGGCTTCGATCAAGAGCTTCGCTTGCGCTAACCCCATCAATTAACCTTCCGGCACCGGGCAGGCGTCACACCCTATACGTCCACTTTCGTGTTTGCAGAGTGCTGTGTTTTTAATAAACAGTCGCAGCGGCCTGGTATCTTCGACCGGCATGGGCTTACGCAGTAAATGCTTCACCCTCACCGGCGCACCTTCTCCCGAAGTTACGGTGCCATTTTGCCTAGTTCCTTCACCCGAGTTCTCTCAAGCGCCTTGGTATTCTCTACCCAACCACCTGTGTCGGTTTGGGGTACGGTTCCTGATTACCTGAAGCTTAGAGGCTTTTCCTGGAAGCATGGCATCAACCACTTCGCTTTCTAAAAGAAAGCTCGTCATCAGTTCTCGGCATTAAGATCCCGGATTTACCTAAGATCTCTGCCTACCACCTTAAACTTGGACAACCAACGCCAAGCTGGCCTAGCCTTCTCCGTCCCCCCATCGCAGTAACCAGAAGTACGGGAATATTAACCCGTTTCCCATCGACTACGCTCTTCAGCCTCGCCTTAGGGACCGACTCACCCTGCGTCGATTAACGTTGCGCAGGAACCCTTGGTCTTTCGGCGTGCGAGTTTTTCACTCGCATTGTCGTTACTCATGTCAGCATTCGCACTTCTGATACCTCCAGCCAACTTCTCAATTGACCTTCACAGGCTTACAGAACGCTCCTCTACCGCTCATCTTACGATGAACCCGTAGCTTCGGTACCTGGTTTGAGCCCCGTTACATCTTCCGCGCAGGCCGACTCGACTAGTGAGCTATTACGCTTTCTTTAAAGGATGGCTGCTTCTAAGCCAACCTCCTAGCTGTCTGAGCCTTCCCACATCGTTTCCCACTTAACCAGGATTTTGGGACCTTAGCTGACGGTCTGGGTTGTTTCCCTTTTCACGACGGACGTTAGCACCCGCCGTGTGTCTCCCGTGCTGACACTTGCTGGTATTCGGAGTTTGCATCGGTTTGGTAAGTCGGGATGACCCCCTAGCCGAAACAGTGCTCTACCCCCAGCAGTGATACACGAGGCGCTACCTAAATAGCTTTCGAGGAGAACCAGCTATCTCCGAGCTTGATTAGCCTTTCACTCCGATCCACAGGTCATCCGCTAACTTTTCAACGGTAGTCGGTTCGGTCCTCCAGTCAGTGTTACCTAACCTTCAACCTGCCCATGGATAGATCGCCCGGTTTCGGGTCTATTCCCAGCGACTAGACGCCCTATTAAGACTCGCTTTCGCTACGCCTCCCCTATTCGGTTAAGCTCGCCACTGAAAATAAGTCGCTGACCCATTATACAAAAGGTACGCAGTCACCTAACAAAGTAGGCTCCCACTGCTTGTACGCATACGGTTTCAGGTTCTATTTCACTCCCCTCTCCGGGGTTCTTTTCGCCTTTCCCTCACGGTACTGGTTCACTATCGGTCAGTCAGTAGTATTTAGCCTTGGAGGATGGTCCCCCCATATTCAGACAAAGTTTCTCGTGCTCCGTCCTACTCGATTTCATGACTAAGAGATTTTCGCGTACAGGGCTATCACCCACTATGGCCGCACTTTCCAGAGCGTTCCGCTAATCTCAAAGCCACTTAAGGGCTAGTCCCCGTTCGCTCGCCACTACTAAGGGAATCTCGGTTGATTTCTTTTCCTCAGGGTACTTAGATGTTTCAGTTCCCCTGGTTCGCCTCACACACCTATGGATTCAGTGTGTGATAACCATCTTATGATGGCTGGGTTCCCCCATTCAGAGATCTCCGGATCAAAGTCTGTTTGCCGACTCCCCGAAGCTTTTCGCAGGCTACCACGTCTTTCATCGCCTCTGACTGCCAAGGCATCCACCGTATGCGCTTCTTCACTTGACCATATAACCCCAAGCAATCTGGTTACTGTCTATAACGTGAAGACGACATTCGCCGAAAATCCGCATTTCGCTCTCTCGAGCAACTCGCAAATTTTACCTTAGCCTGAACAACCACCAGTGAAAGTGATCACTCAGTCTATTTCTATCACATACCCAAATTTTTAAAGAACGATACTGGTAAAGACCAGAAATCAACATTCAACTGCCTACGCAGAAATGTTCATTTCTGAACCCTATCCCGACGAGTGGTGGTGGAGCCAAGCGGGATCGAACCGCTGACCTCCTGCGTGCAAGGCAGGCGCTCTCCCAGCTGAGCTATGGCCCCAATGTCTTGAAGCCTGCGCCCCACACAACATTGGTGGGTCTGGGCAGATTCGAACTGCCGACCTCACCCTTATCAGGGGTGCGCTCTAACCAACTGAGCTACAGACCCAATCGTCTTCGCAATGAATCAAGCAATTCGTGTGGGTACTTATGAAGAAGCTGATGTCTTCGATTAAGGAGGTGATCCAGCCGCAGGTTCCCCTACGGCTACCTTGTTACGACTTCACCCCAGTCATGAATCACTCCGTGGTAACCGTCCCCCCGAAGGTTAGACTAGCTACTTCTGGAGCAACCCACTCCCATGGTGTGACGGGCGGTGTGTACAAGGCCCGGGAACGTATTCACCGTGACATTCTGATTCACGATTACTAGCGATTCCGACTTCACGCAGTCGAGTTGCAGACTGCGATCCGGACTACGATCGGTTTTATGGGATTAGCTCCACCTCGCGGCTTGGCAACCCTTTGTACCGACCATTGTAGCACGTGTGTAGCCCAGGCCGTAAGGGCCATGATGACTTGACGTCATCCCCACCTTCCTCCGGTTTGTCACCGGCAGTCTCCTTAGAGTGCCCACCTTAACGTGCTGGTAACTAAGGACAAGGGTTGCGCTCGTTACGGGACTTAACCCAACATCTCACGACACGAGCTGACGACAGCCATGCAGCACCTGTGTCAGAGTTCCCGAAGGCACCTATCCATCTCTGGAAAGTTCTCTGCATGTCAAGGCCTGGTAAGGTTCTTCGCGTTGCTTCGAATTAAACCACATGCTCCACCGCTTGTGCGGGCCCCCGTCAATTCATTTGAGTTTTAACCTTGCGGCCGTACTCCCCAGGCGGTCAACTTAATGCGTTAGCTGCGCCACTAAGCTCTCAAGGAGCCCAACGGCTAGTTGACATCGTTTACGGCGTGGACTACCAGGGTATCTAATCCTGTTTGCTCCCCACGCTTTCGCACCTCAGTGTCAGTATTAGCCCAGGTGGTCGCCTTCGCCACTGGTGTTCCTTCCTATATCTACGCATTTCACCGCTACACAGGAAATTCCACCACCCTCTGCCATACTCTAGCTTGCCAGTTTTGAAAGCAGTTCCCAGGTTGAGCCCGGGGCTTTCACTTCCAACTTAACAAACCACCTACGCGCGCTTTACGCCCAGTAATTCCGATTAACGCTTGCACCCTTCGTATTACCGCGGCTGCTGGCACGAAGTTAGCCGGTGCTTATTCTGTCGGTAACGTCAAAACAGCAAGGTATTAACTTACTGCCCTTCCTCCCAACTTAAAGTGCTTTACAATCCGAAGACCTTCTTCACACACGCGGCATGGCTGGATCAGGCTTTCGCCCATTGTCCAATATTCCCCACTGCTGCCTCCCGTAGGAGTCTGGACCGTGTCTCAGTTCCAGTGTGACTGATCATCCTCTCAGACCAGTTACGGATCGCAGCCTTGGTGAGCTTTTACCTCACCAACAAGCTAATCCGACCTAGGCTCATCTGATAGCGCAAGGCCCGAAGGTCCCCTGCTTTCTCCCGTAGGACGTATGCGGTATTAGCGCCCGTTTCCGGACGTTATCCCCCACTACCAGGCAGATTCCTAGGCATTACTCACCCGTCCGCCGCTAAATCAGGGAGCAAGCTCCCCTCATCCGCTCGACTTGCATGTGTTAGGCCTGCCGCCAGCGTTCAATCTGAGCCATGATCAAACTCTTCAGTTCAATACTGCTTGGGTTTTGAGAAAACCCTAAACTTGGCTCAGCAATCGCAATCTCTTCTTAAGAAAACTCAAGAAGAGCACTCAATGATTTCTCGTTGAGTACATTGTGATGCTGATAATCTTGCTGACTACCAGTCTTACCTCACAAGCACCCACACGAATTGCTTGATTCAGTTGTTAAAGAGCGTTTCGATCAAGCCTTTCGTCTCAACCGAGGCCGCGCATTCTACAGCAGCCTTGTATCTCGTCAAGCTGTTTTTGAAGAATTTTTCTTTCTTCTCAACCGCTTATGCTGTCGATCGACTCAGCGTCTCTCGTCAGCGGGAGGCGAATTCTACAGCGTTCAAAACCGCTGTCAACCACCTCTTTCAACCGCTTGCGATCGAACCGACCGAAGCACCAACAGGACTCAACCACCGCCCTGTCAGCCCGGCGCATTCTACTTGAATTTGCCGTCCGTGCAAGCCCTTATTTTTAGCTAACTTCTTGATTTACAAGAGGTTTTACCAAGGGCCTGCGCCGGAGAAGGTGCGCATTATAGGCCCACAGAACGAGCCGTCAACGAGTTTTTGAGGATTTATTCCGCCAGCAGCGAAATACGGCCAAAAGCCTTCTTGCCAGCCTGGCAGACGTGGGTCGATCCAATCCTGAAAACAAAGGCGCGATCCACTACTTCTCCATCTACCCGCACGCCACCAGAGCCAAGCAGATCTCGCGCCATAGCGGCATTCTTGACCAGCCCCGCCCGATTCAACACCGAGGCTATCGGCATATCCTCCACGGAGCGCAACTCGATATCAGGAATGTCCTCTGGCAGCTCGCCTTCTTTCATTCTATTGCCTGCCGAACGATGCGCCGCCGCCGCCGCTTCCTCGCCATGGAAGCGCGCGACAATTTCCTCGGCCAGCTTGATCTTGATATCGCGCGGATTGGCACCGCCCTGCACGTCCGCCTTGAAGGACTCGATCTCCTCCAGACTGCGGAAGCTGAGCAACTCAAAATAGCGCCACATCAGAGCATCCGGAATCGACACCAGCTTGCCGTACATGACACCAGGCGCTTCCTGGATGCCCACGTAATTACCCAGAGACTTGGACATCTTCTTGACGCCATCCAGCCCCTCAAGAAGCGGCATGGTCACGATGCACTGGGATTCCTGCCCGTAGGAGCGTTGCAACTCCCGCCCCATCAGCAGGTTGAATTTCTGATCCGTTCCGCCCAGCTCGACATCAGCCTTCAGCGCAACCGAGTCATAACCCTGAACCAACGGATAGAGAAACTCGTGTATCGCAATCGGCTGGCTGGACGCATAACGCTTGCTGAAGTCGTCGCGCTCCAGCATGCGGGCGACGGTGTACTGCGAGGCCAGACGAATGAAATCCGACGGCTTCAGCTGATCCATCCAGGTGGAATTGAAAGCCACCTCGGTCTTGGCCGGATCGAGGATCTTGAACACCTGAGCCTTATAGGTTTCGGCATTCTCCAGCACCTGCTCACGGGTCAGGGGTGGGCGAGTCGCGCTTTTGCCACTCGGATCACCAATCATCCCGGTGAAATCACCTATAAGGAAGATCACCTGATGTCCCAGATCCTGAAGCTGACGGAGCTTGTTGATGAGTACCGTATGGCCCAAGTGAAGATCAGGAGCTGTCGGGTCAAACCCGGCCTTGATTCGCAGCGGCAGCCCCCGCTCCAGTTTCGAGACCAGTTCCGCCTCAACGAGCACCTCATCAGCGCCCCGCCTGATCACCGACAACTGCTCTTGAACCGACTTCATTGGAGGCCCCGCACCGAGAAATAAAAGGGCGTCAACCTTACAAGATCGACCAAAAATTACAACGTCGCAGCATGCGGGACAGTGACAGCTCCTGCATTTCAAGGGTTGCCTCGACAGCACTTTGCTTATATTTTAGGCAGATATTTTTCCTGTACAAAAAATCGCCAGACATCCAATGACCCATTCAAAATCGAAAGCACCTTACTACCCGAAGAGCCATCTCCTGGCTGCAAGCGGTGTAGCTGCGCTTCTGAGCCTGGCACTGCTGGTGTTCCCATCACGTGAAGTCGAGGCGAAGAAAACCTTTCTCGACCTCAGACTGGATGCCGCTAGCGAGCTGGCACCCGTGGAAGCAGAGCCTTCATCAAGCATCAGCACCGCTGATAGCCCATTCGTACAAATAGAGTCCCCTGAACCGCAAACAGCCAGCGAAGCCCTGCAAGACGAAGTCGAGGAAGCTCAGGCCGATATCAATCCTCTGCTGAAGGAAGTCATAGTCGCCAATGGCGACACCTTGTCGACCGTCTTCGCCAAGGTCGGCCTGCCTCAGTCCACCGTTCATGATGTCCTGGCAAGCAGCAAGGAAGCGAAGCAGCTTACCCGTCTGCGAATCGGCCAACGCCTGGAGTTCGAGATGGATGAACAGGGCGGACTTGCGCGTTTGAGCAGCCCGATAAACAGACTGGAAAGTCTGCAGCTGGAAAAAGCCGATAGCGGTTATGTCTTCAAGAAAGAACAGCTCAAGCCGGACGTCACCACGACCTATGCCTACGGACAAATCGAAAGCAGCCTCTTCCTCGCGGCCAAGCGTGCAGGTTTGAGTCACAACCTGACGATGGATCTTGCGAATGTTTTTGGATACGACATCGACTTTGCTCTGGACATCCGCAAAGGCGACACTTTCGAAGTCGTCTATGAGGAAAAGACCATTGAAGGCGAACGAGTAGGCACAGGCAATATTCTTGCCGCTCGCTTCACCAACCGCGGCAAAAGCTATACAGCCGTTCGCTACACCAACAAGCAGGGCAACACCAGCTACTACACCGCTGACGGGACCAGCATGCGCAAGGCATTCATCCGCACCCCCGTCGACTTTGCCCGCATCAGCTCGCGCTTCTCCAACGGTCGCAAGCATCCGATCCTGAACAAGATCCGCGCCCACAAAGGTGTGGACTATGCAGCCCCGCACGGCACGCCGATCAAAAGTGCAGGTGACGGCAAGGTCGTTCTGGCAGGCCGCAAAGGTGGCTACGGCAACACCGTGATCATTCAGCATGGCAACCGCTATCGCACGCTGTACGCGCACATGCAGGGTTTCGCCAAGGGCGTGAGAAACGGCTCGCAGGTCAAGCAGGGACAGATCATCGGCTACATCGGCACCACAGGCCTTTCAACCGGCCCGCACCTGCATTATGAATTTCAGGTAGATGGCGTCCATGTCGATCCACTTGGCCTGAAGTTGCCCATGGCCGATCCGATTGCCAACAATGAAAAGCAGCGCTTTCTTCAGCAGAGTCAGCCCCTGATGGCGCAGATGGACAAAGAGCGCGCAACCATGCTGGCCATGCAGACTCAATAGCAATGGCGATGTATGTCGGCATCATGTCCGGCACCAGCCTCGACGGGCTGGACTTCGCCCTGATCGAGCACGACGACCATACCAGGCTGCTCGCCACTCACTACGAACCCATGCCGGAACAGCTGAAACAGGACCTGCTCGAACTCTGCTCGACAGGTCCCGACGAGCTGGCACGCGCGGCAATCGCTGAACAGGCCTGGGCCAGACTGGCTGGCCGCGGTTTGCTCAGGCTTCTGCAGCAGGCGCAAGTCTCGCCCAAGGCGGTTCGGGCCATCGGTAGCCATGGGCAAACGGTAAGACACGAGCCCCAGCGCGGCTTCACCATTCAGATAGGCAACCCCGCACTGCTGGCAGAGCTGAGTGGAATAAGCGTGGTTGCAGACTTTCGTCGGCGCGACGTAGCCGCAGGCGGCCAGGGCGCGCCACTGGTGCCGGCCTTTCATGAAGTGATATTCGGCGACGCCGAACACGCCAGGGCGGTGCTCAATGTCGGTGGATTCAGCAACCTCAGCCTGCTCCAGCCCGGACAGGCGGCCCGAGGTTTCGATTGCGGACCTGGCAATGTACTGCTGGATGCCTGGATTCAACGCCATCAGGGAAACGCCTATGACCCGAACGGCACATGGGCCGCCAGTGGCGAGGTAAGCCCCCCTCTTCTTCAGGCCTTTCTAGACGATCCCTTCTTCTCGACCCAAGGCCCCAAAAGTACGGGCCGGGAGCTGTTCAACCTGGTCTGGCTGGACGCCCATCTGTCAGATTTTCCTGACCTGCCCGCCCAGGATGTTCAGGCCACGCTGCTTGAACTGACCGCGATCAGCATCTGCGAAGCGTTGCAAAAAAGCCAACCGGGAACGAAGGATGTGCTGGTTTGCGGAGGCGGCGCGCATAACGCCACACTGATGCACAGGCTGCAGGCACTTCTCCCGAATTGCCAGGTAAGCAGCACAGCCCGCTTCGGGATAGAGCCCGACTGGATCGAGGCCATGGCATTCGCCTGGCTGGCGCACTGCTGCCTGGAAGGCATCACCGCCAACCGACCGAACGTTACAGGAGCTCAAGGGTTGCGGGTACTGGGCGCGGTCTACCCGGCCTGACAGCCCAAACGCAAACGCCGCGCATAGCGCGGCGTTCATCGATAGAGCCGATCAGATGGAGAACGAAGACCCGCAGCCACAGGTGGTGGTGGCATTGGGATTCTTGATCACGAAGCGCGAGCCTTCCAGCCCTTCCTGATAGTCGACCTCCGCCCCGGCCAGGTACTGGTAGCTCATGGCATCTACCACCAGGCTGACACCTTCTCGTTCGATGATGGTGTCGTCTTCGGCCAGGTCTTCATCGAAGGTGAAGCCGTACTGGAACCCGGAGCAGCCGCCGCCGGTGACAAAGACGCGCAATTTCAGACGCGGATTACCTTCTTCCTCGACCAGGCTCTTCACCTTGCTCGCAGCATCCTGACTGAACTGGATGGCGGTGGGCGTGAAGGATTCGACACTCATTTGGTTCTCCTGGCGCAAAGCGCCCTGCACTGCATTGATGGGGCATTATCGGCTTACCCTACGAAATCGGTCAACTATTGCCAGCAGATCGACTTTCAGACCCAAACGCGCCCGCACCGGCAATTCCGAAAAGAGCGCAACAAGAACTATGGCAACAACGCCACATTCCCCAGGCCAAGACGCTCTTCAAGCCCGAAGATGATGTTCATGTTCTGCAGCGCCTGGCCGGAAGCACCTTTCACCAGATTGTCGATGACTGACAGCACCACGACCAAGTCACCATCCTGCGGGCGGTGCACGGCAATGCGGCACACATTTGCCCCACGCACACTGCGGGTTTCCGGGTGGCTTCCGGCAGGCATCACATCAACGAAAGGCTCGTCGGCATAGCGCTGCTCATACAGCGCCTGCAGATCGACCGAAGTATCGGCAACCGTCGCATAGAGCGTTGCATGGATGCCACGAATCATAGGTGTCAGATGCGGAACGAAGGTCAGGCCCACATCGCCCCCAACCGCGCGACGCAACCCCTGGCTGATCTCAGGCAGATGGCGATGTCCCTTGACTGCGTAGGCCATCATGCTTTCGCCCGCCTCGGTGAACAGTGAGCCGATCTTTGCCGCACGTCCGGCACCGCTGACACCGGACTTGCAGTCGGCAATCAGCCGCGATGCATCCGCCAGGCCGTTTTCCAGCAGCGGCAGGAAACCCAACTGGGTCGCCGTTGGATAACAGCCAGGGACAGCGATCAATCGCGCGTTCCTGATCTGCTCACGATTGACTTCGGGCAAGCCATAGACAGCCTCCGGCAGCAGCTCGGGCGCGCCATGGGGCTGGCCATACCATTTTGCCCACTCATCAGCATCCTGCAGGCGGAAGTCCGCTGACAGGTCGATGACCCGAGTGCCGGCATCCAGCAACTCTTTCGCCAGAGCATGTGCAACGCCATGGGGGGTCGCGAAGAACACCACGTCACAGGCGCCCAGGGTCGCCGTGTCCGGCACACTGAAGGCCAGCCCGTCATAATGGCCGCGCAGGTTCGGATACATATCCGTGACCTTCACGCCATTTTCCGAGCGCGACGTGATCACGGTTACGTCAGCCTGGGGGTGCTGCGCCAGCAATCGCAGCAACTCGACCCCGGTATAGCCTGTACCGCCGACAATTCCGACCTTGATCATGAGCCGCCTCTCGAATGGAACGATAAAGACCGCTGATGATAAAGCTGCCCGCGCCTGGGGCCAACCATTGAGGTGACGCATGGCGGCTCCAGCCACTACTATCTACGCCCAACACCGGACCAGGGAAACTCGGAATGCTTTATCTATGGCTCAAAGCCCTGCACATCATTGCAGTCGTCTGCTGGTTCGCCGGGCTGTTCTATCTGCCGAGGCTGTTCGTCTACCACGCCATGAGCGAGGACCAGACCAGCCGTGAGCGCTTCCAGGTCATGGAGCGCAAGCTTTATCGCGGCATCATGATCCCCTCGATGATCGCGACGCTGCTATTGGGCATCTGGATGATCGTGCTCAACCCCTCGTTGTTCAGCACTGGCGCATGGCTGCATGCCAAGCTCACGCTGGTGGTGTTGCTGATCGTTTATCACCACCTGTGCGGGGCACAGCTGAAGCGTTTTGCGCGCGGCGAGAACACCCGCAGTCATGTGTTCTACCGCTGGTTCAACGAGGTTCCGGTGCTGTTCCTGCTGGCCATCGTCATTCTGGTGGTGGTCAAGCCCTTCTGAGCCGAAGCCAGGCCGGAGGCGTGATGCAGCACACATTTCGCACACCGCCGCCTCTGGCGTCACGAGCGCTGCTTGTTGCCACATCAGAGGCAATCTAGGCTTTGCCGGACCATCACCCACAAGGACGTCACATGCAGGCCAATCAGTACCGAATCGTTTTCGATGGCGAGCTTATGCCGGGCATGTCAGCTGAAACCGTCAAGGCCAATTTGGCCCTGCTCTTCAAGATCGATAGCGACAAGATCGATCGGCTATTCGGCCAGGGCTCGGTCAACATCAAGCGGGAACTGAGCGAGACGCAAGCCGACAAATACCTGCACGCCCTGCAGTCTGCCGGCGCGAAGGCCCGCAAGGAGCCGGAAAACAGACAGCCGTTCAGTCTCGCCCTGGTGGACAATACGGACGACTCGACTGCCACATCCGCCGCCGCGCAAATGGAATGCCCCAAGTGCGGACATGCTCAGGCGCAGGCCATCCAATGTGAAAGCTGCGGGATCGTCATCGAAAAATACCTAGCCCGGCAGGCACAGGCCGAGGCGCAAAACAACAGGACCGAGGCCAGCCTGCCCTATGCACCGCCACGTGCGAAGGTGGCCGAGCCCATGCCGGAATATGGCGCACTCAAGCCCTTCTCTGTGCAAGGCCGTATCGGGCGCCTGCGCTACCTCGCCTGGTCCATGATCCTGTCACTGACCGCCCTGGGCCTGCTGACCGTCGCAGGTGCCGCTTTCGCCCTTTCCAGCCTGATCGGTATACCGCTGATGGTATTGGTCATCATTGGCTTTCTGGTGGTCAGTATCCAGATCGGCGTGCAGCGCCTGCATGACATCGGCTGGTCAGGCTGGCTACTGCTGCTGACACTGGTTCCGGTGGTCGGCTCGATATTCCCGCTGGTCATGCTGGTGACCCCCGGCAGCAGTGGGATCAATCGCTTCGGCCCGCCTCAGCCACCGAACAGCAGGTCAGTGAAGATTCTCGCCGTCCTCTGGCTACTGGTACCGGTCATCGGCATTATCGCCGCCATCGCTCTGCCGGCCTATGAGCGATACCTGCAGCAAATACCACTTTGAAAAAAACTGTCGATCAGGCCAGAACCGCGCGCCCCGAAGCCCAGTTGCGAAGATCGTCCAGGGCTTCGGCCATCACCACCGAAAGCGGGGAAGTCGCCCGGACAGAGTCGAGCAGAACCTGCTGGTCCGGCTCGCGTGACTGCGCCTGCCCGGCGTAGACCGCCGACACTACCACCTGCTCGATTTCCGCTCCGGAAAAGCCATCACAGACCATCGCCAGCTCGGCAAGATCGAACAGCCCGGGGTCCAGCTCACGCCGCTTCAGATGGATACGGAAGATATCGGCACGCACCGCAGCGTCGGGCAGATCGACGAAGAACAGCTCGTCGAAACGCCCCTTGCGCAGCAGCTCGGGTGGCAGACGATCGACCGCATTGGCCGTTGCCACCATGAACACCGGAGCCTGTCGCTCGGCCATCCAGGTCAACAGGGTGCCGAGGATGCGCTGGCTCACACCGCCATCCATCTCACCCGTGGCCAGGCCTTTTTCCAGCTCGTCCATCCAGAGCACGCAAGGCGCCATCTGTTCGGCAAGTTTCAGGGCTTCGCGCAGGTTGCGCTCGGTCTCTCCGAAGAACTTGTTATAGAGGCAGGCGAAGTCCAGCCGCAGCAGCGGCAAGCCCCAGAGCCCCGCGACGGCCTTGGCCGCCATGCTCTTGCCGCCACCCTGAACGCCCACCAGCATCACGCCGCGCGGCATGTCCGCCTTACCTGCGGCCATGAACGCACCCTGGCGCTCACCCAGCCAGCGCTTGAAGTTCGGCAGCCCTCCGACATCGGCAAAACGCGCCGTTTCATGCTCGAAACCCAGCACGCCCTGCATGTCCAGCAACTCGAACTTCTTGCGGTTGAGTTCTGGCAAATCCTTCTGGGTAATCGCGCCGTCATCGCAGATCAGGCTATGGGCCAGACTGCGAGCCTCGGCATGACTGAGGCCACGCAGGTTCTTCACCACCTGCTGCAGGGTTCGATTGTCGGTCCGCACCCGTGCACCACGATTACGCTCGCTCCAGCGGGTCGCCTCGTCGCGCACGATGCTCAGCAGCTCTTCTTCCGACGGCAGGGTCAGACTGAAACGGGCGGCGTAGCGCTGGATCTCGGCAGGCAGCGTGAAGGCATGGGAAACCAGCACCAGCGTGGGCGCCGACGGCCCTTCAGCCATCGCGATTTCCTTGATCAGCCGCACCACTTGCGGCTCACCGAGAAAGGGATGCAGGTCGCAGAACACATACAGGCCGGGCTGCGGATCATGCCTGACGCGCTTGAGCGCGACTTCCGGCGAACAGCTTTCACCTTCATCCAGCGCCTCGCCGCCAAATGCCAGCCGGCGCAACCCCTCGGTCACGGACCAGACCTGCAGCGCCATGCCACGAGCTATCGCCAGGCCCGTCAGGGTTTCCAGCACACGGCGTTCGTCCCAGGATTCGATGACCACCAACCGCAGCCTCGATTCCAGCACCAGCGCCAGATCATGGATATCGTTCTTCATCGCTGTCCTCTTTCGCGCAAGCTGACCCATCACTTGATGGCCTGCTAAACTGCCAGCCGATCATATTTCCGGAGACATGCCATGGATTGTCTGTTCTGCAAGATCGTGGCTGGGGATATCCCCGCGCACAAGCTGTATGAAGACGATCAGGTCATTGCCTTCAATGACATCGCCCCTCAGGCGCCGGTGCATTTCCTGGTTATTCCGAAGAAGCACATTGCGACCCTGCACGACCTCAGCGAAGAGGACGACAAGGCGCTCGCCGGTCATATTCTCTTCACTGCCCAACGCCTCGCCGAAGAGCAGGGTTGCCAGGAAGGCTTCCGCGTCGTCATGAACTGCAACGACCTCGGTGGCCAGACGGTCTACCACATACACATGCACGTGCTCGGACAGCGCCAGATGCACTGGCCGCCGGGCTGACAGACATGCACGGCCCTATCGAGACCGCTCCGCAAACATGGAGGCGACATGCCCAACCAGCGTGAATATTCACCTGCCGACCGCCTGCTGTTGCAGGCCGATGCCGCATTAAGAACGCTGCTGCCTTTCAGCGGTCAGCCCAATCGCCCGAACCCGGCGCTATTGAAAAACGAGACCGAGCTGAGCGACAGCGAAACACGTCACGTTGCCGGCCTGATGCGCATCAACCACACCGGAGAAGTCTGTGCACAGGCGCTCTACCAGGGCCAGGCGCTGACAGCCCAGTTGCCTAAGGTGCGCAAGGCGATGGAGCAGGCCGCCGAAGAGGAAATCGACCATCTGGCCTGGTGCGAACAGCGTATTCACCAGTTGGGCAGCCACACCAGCGTGCTCAATCCGCTCTTCTACGGGCTGTCATTCGGCATCGGCGCCACGGCTGGGCTGATCAGCGACCGGGTCAGCCTGGGTTTTGTCGCTGCCACCGAGGACCAGGTCTGCAAGCACCTCGATGAACACCTTGAGCAGATCCCCGCAGGCGACGAGAAATCGCGGGCAATTCTCCAGCAGATGCGCGTGGACGAGGCACAACATTCGACTGCCGCCCTGGAGGCAGGTGGATTCCGCTTCCCGGCGCCGGTCAAGTTTGGCATGAGCCTGATGGCCAAGGTCATGACCAAGACCACCTATCGGATTTGAGGCTGGAGGCTGGAGGCTGGAGGCTGGAGGCTGGAGGCTGGAGGCTGGAGGCTGGAGGCTGGAGGCTGGAGGCTGGAGGCTGGAGGCTGGACAGGATCGCTCCGGGACAATGCCGATCCAGCTTTTTCATCCAGCTTTCCAGCCTCAAGCACTTTTAATCGGCTTTTGACTCGACAATCTCATAGTCATGGGTGATCTCGACGCCGGCCCGTCCGAGCATGATCGAGGCGGAGCAGTATTTTTCCGCCGACAGCTCTACCGCACGCTTGACCTGGGCCTCCTTCAGGCCACGCCCCTTCACCACGAAATGCAGATGAATCCGGGTGAACACCTTCGGGTCTTCGCTCGCGCGCTCTGCTTCCAGAAAGGCCTCGCAGCTTTCAACCGGCTGGCGGGACTTCTTCAGGATGCTCACCACATCGAAGTTGCTGCAGCCACCCAGGCCGAGCAGCAGCATTTCCATGGGGCGGACGCCAAGATTGCGCCCTCCGTTTTCCGGCGGACCATCCATCACCACGACATGCCCGCTGCCCGACTCGCCAAGAAACATCGCTTCGCCAGCCCATTGAATGCGCGCTTTCATCGACAGACTCCGTAGAAAAAGAGCGAAGCTTAACATGAGCGTTTCAGTCGAATGGATGCAGTGAATCGGCAAAGTCCTGTCCCAAAGATGATATTCGTGCCGCAGTTTTGTTATCGATCGATAACGGTCTGTTAAGCTCCCATGACCACGTAAAAAGCCAGCCAATAGATAATAAGAATCTGCCTCCATTGGATACATCTTCCGGGATTACAGCATGGTCGCTATAACACTTACGCCCAAGATCAAGAACATCGACAAACTGCTCGCTCACTGCCATCGGCGACGCTACACCGCCAAGAGCACCATCATCTACGCAGGTGATCGCTGCGAAACGCTCTTCTTCATCGTCAAGGGGTCAGTCACCATCCTGATCGAAGACGATGATGGTCGCGAGATGATCATCGCCTACCTCAATGCCGGAGACTTTTTCGGTGAAATGGGGCTTTTCGAGAAGGAAGGCACCGAGAAGGAGCGCAGCGCCTGGGTCCGCGCCAAGACCGAATGCGAGGTGGCCGAACTGAGCTATGCCAAGTTCCGTGAACTGACGCAGCAGGACCCCGACATTCTGTATGCCCTGGGCAGCCAGATGGCCGAACGCCTGCGCAATACCACGCGCAAGGTGGGCGACCTGGCATTCCTCGACGTCACGGGACGCGTTGCCCGCACTCTTCTGGACCTGTGCAAGCAGCCCGATGCGATGACCCACCCGGACGGCATGCAGATCAAGATCACGCGCCAGGAAATCGGTCGTATCGTGGGCTGCTCGCGGGAAATGGTCGGACGTGTGCTCAAGAGCCTGGAGGCCCAGGGGCTGGTCTACGTCAAGGGAAAGACCATGGTGGTGTTCGGCACCCGCTGAATGCTGGGCGGTGCAAGGCCGGCTTCACCAAGCCGGCCCACCGAATCGATCAGTCCGGCTCGCCAGCCGCTCTGGGACGGCTTCGCCCAGGAAAGAACAGGCGCTGCAATTCGACGCCGGGCTGCTCGGCGCGCATAAAGGCTTCGCCCACCAGAAACGCATACACCTGGTTTATCTCCATCAGTTCGACATCCGCACGATGCAGGATTCCGCTCTCGGTCACCACTACCCGATCACGGGGGATGCGCGGCAACAGATCGAGCGTGGTTTCCAGATTCAGCTCGAAGGTATGCAGATTGCGATTGTTGATCCCGAGCAATGTCGCTTCGATACGCAATGCTCGCTCCAACTCGACGGCGTCATGCACCTCTACCAGGACATCCAGGCCCTGCTCTGCCGCCACGTCGGCCAGCTCCTTCATTCGCTCGTCGGTCAACGCAGCGACGATCAGCAGAATGCAGTCGGCACCCAGCGCCCGCGCCTCGACCACCTGATAGGGGTCGACCATGAAATCCTTGCGGATGACAGGCAGGCTGCAGGCACTGCGCGCCTGCTGCAGGTACTCATCGGCACCCTGGAAGAAATCGATGTCGGTCAGCACCGACAGGCAGGTCGCACCGCCCGCCTCGTAGCTTCTGGCGATCTCGGCAGGCACGAAATCTTCACGCAGCACGCCCTTGCTCGGAGATGCCTTCTTGATCTCGGCAATCACCGCAGGCTGTTTGTTGCCAACCTGCTCCTGCAGGCGTCGGGCGAAACCACGGACCGGATCGGCGACCGCCGCCAGCTTTTCCAGCTCAGCCAGCCCCATTCGGGCACGACGTTGCGCCACTTCTTCGTATTTGCGCGTAACGATCTTTTCCAGAACGGTTGGCACGCTCATCGTCCTTTCTCCTGCTTGAACACCACCGTGAAAGACACCAGTTCCTCGAACTTGTCCCGCGCCAACCCGCTATGCAAGGCGTCGTGGGCCATCTCCACACCCTGCTTCAGGCTCGACGCCACATCGGCAGCATAAAGCGCGGCACCGGCGTTGAGCACGATCATGTCGGCAGCCTTCTGCCCGTTTTCGGTTTTTCGCCGGCCCAGTGCATCACGAATCAGCATCAATGAGCCTTGTGCGTCTTCGACGTCCAGGCCGATCAGGCTCTGGCTCTTGATGCCGAAATCCTCGGGCCGCACCCGGTATTCACTGATCTCGCCATTGCGCAGTTCGGCAATATGGGTCGGCGCCGCCAGGCTGATCTCGTCCAGACCATCCTGCGCGTGCACCACCAGCACATGGGTACTGCCCAGTCGGGCGAGCACTTCGGCCATCGGGCGGCAGAGTTCCCTGCTGAAAACGCCGAGCACCTGATGCCTGACACCGGCCGGATTGGACATCGGCCCAAGGATATTGAACAGCGTGCGCAGCCCCAGTTCGCGACGAGGTCCTGCGGCATGTTTCATGGCGCCGTGGTGCGCGGGGGCGAACATGAAGCCCACACCCACCGCATCGACACTACGCGCCACCTGCTCAGGGCTGAGATCGAGATAGACACCCGCCGCTTCGAGCAGATCGGCGCTGCCGCTCTTGCCCGACACTGCCCGGTTGCCATGCTTGGCCACCTTGCCGCCCGCCGCCGCGACGACGAAAGCCGCCGCCGTCGAGACGTTGAAAATGTTCATGCCGTCGCCGCCGGTGCCACAGGTATCCACCAGGCGATGGGTATCGAACTTCACCGGCTCGGCCAGCTCGCGCATCACCTGCACCGCACCGACGATCTCGTCGATGGTTTCGCTCTTCATGCGCATGCCCATCAGGAACGCGCCGATCTGCGCATCGCTGCACTGTCCGGTCATGATCTGGCGCATGACCGCCTTCATCTCTTCGGTGGTCAGATCCAGCTGTCCGACCACCCGATTCAGAGCTTCCCTGATGTCCATTAGCGCACGCCTCCAGTCTGTTTCAGGAAATTGGCAAAGAGTTCATGCCCCTGCTCGGTGAGGATCGACTCGGGATGAAACTGCACGCCTTCGACATTCAATGTTTTGTGCCGTAGCCCCATGACTTCATCGATGCCGCCATCGTCCAGGCACGTCCAGGCGGTGACTTCCAGACAATCAGGAAGGGTTTTGCGGTCGACCACCAACGAGTGGTAACGGGTGACGGTCAGCGGATTGTTCAGCCCCGCGAAGACGCCGGTATTTTCATGAAAGACCGGGCTGGTCTTGCCATGCATCACCTGTCGCGCCCGCACCACATCGCCGCCGAAGGCCTGGCCAATGCTCTGATGCCCCAGGCATACCCCCAGAATCGGCAGCTTGCCGGCGAAATGGCGGATCAGCTCCAGCGATATACCCGCCTCGTTCGGTGTGCAGGGGCCGGGCGAGACGACGATACGCTCGGGATTGAGTGCCTCGATCTCGGCCACGCTCAGCTCATCGTTGCGCACCACCCTGACCTCGGCGCCGAGCTCGCCGAGGTACTGCACGACGTTGTAGGTAAAGGAATCATAGTTATCCAGCATCAGCAGCATGTGCGTCACCTCGAGAATTGCCTTGTTTCCACTGGCGTTCGCCGGAGCCGTGATGGTCGCGCGGGTCAAACGGCGCAACCGATGGCGGTGGACGAAGCGGGGAGCGAATGATTTCTGGCTTGGCGCCAGCAAGACCGGATCAGGCGCGCCAACGCCATCGGGCGTTGGCCTTGAAAAGACACATCAGGAGGATGCTGCTGAATATCACAGGAAGGTCTCGCAAAACGATCGACGCAAAGTAGCCTATGCCAAGCACTGATTCAACCGGCAACGCCCTCTGCACGCCTGTCACTGGGCCAGCGCACTGTCTTGCGTATGCTTCCTGACTGTGCCCAGGATCGCGACCAGCTCCTGAGCCGGAACCGGACGCGCATAGAGGAAGCCCTGCGCTTGCCGACAGCCTAGCCGCAGCAGCTCGTCGGCAATGGCTTGGTCCTCGACACCTTCGGCCAGGGTAGTGAGCCCCAGCGAATCAGCCATCTGGATGATGGTGGCGACAATCGCATGGCCGTCCTCGGTATCGATGCCCTGCACGAAGGAACGATCGATCTTCAGCGTATCCACTGCCAGCCGGCGCAGATAGGCAAGGCAGGAATAGCCCGTACCGAAATCGTCGATCGACAGCGTCACGCCAAGCGCCTTGAGCCTGCTCAGCGTCAGCATGACCTCTGCATTGTTTTCCACCAGGCTCGACTCGGTCAGTTCAAGCTCCAGCGCAGAGGCCGGCAGGCCGGTTTTCGCCAGCGCATCCCTGACGATGCTTTCCAGCGAGCCCCTGTGCAGCTGGGCCGCCGCCACGTTGACCGCGACTCTGGGGATCGTCACGCCCTGGGCCCGCCAGCTGGCAGTCTGGCGACAGGCCTCGAAGATGACCCAGTTGCCGATTTCAACGATCAGCCCGTTCTCTTCGGCAGCCGGTATGAAACGTCCTGGCGGCACCAACCCCCATTGCGGATGCTGCCAGCGCACCAGCGCCTCGACGCCCAGCACCCGCCCCGAGGCAATATCCACCTGCGGCTGGTAATGCAGCAACAGCTCGTTGCGTGAAAGCGCAAGGCGCAGGCCGTTGACCAGATAGAGCCGCCCACGCATTTCGGCATCCAGCCCCGCATCGTAGTAGCACCAGGTTTTGCGTCCGGCCTGTTTTGCCTTGTACATGGCCATTTCGGCATTGCGCAGCAGCGTGGGAAAATCCTTACCGTCATTGGGGCCCAGCGCCGCGCCGATGGAAACTGGCACCACGATGCTTTGCCGATCCAGCACGAAGGGTTCGGACAGTTCCGTCAGCAGCGTCTGGACCACCGCTGAAGTCGTCTCGGCATCCGTCAGATCGGGCAGCAGGATCACGAATTCATCACCGCCCTCCCTAGCCAGCATGGCGCTATCGGGCAGCAGGTTCTGCAGGCGCTCCGAGGCGCGACACAGCAGGCGGTCGCCGAAGGCATGGCCAAAGGAGTCATTGACCATCTTGAAATGGTCGAGGTCCACATAGAGTACGGCGACCGAGGTTTGCAGCTTCTGCGCCGCCTCCAGCGCCTGGTGGGTCCGCTTCTGCAGAAGATCAGGCTTGGGCAGCCCGGTAAGGCTGTCGTAGGACGTCAGGTACTGGGCTTTCTTCTCGGCGGCGTCGCGTTCGGCCTTCTCCACCGCAAGACGTGCATAGGGCGCGCGCACGCTGGCGACGAACACCACTTGGTAGATGAAGCAGTAGGAGAGGATCTTGTAGAGGTGCCCGAGCAGACTGAACAGACTGTTCACATTGCCGTAAGCGGTAAAACACAACTCGGCGAAGATGGAGATCAGCGTTGCGGCGAGCATGCCGTCGGCATGCCAGGGCCGCTCCCTGCGCCCGATCCAGAAGCGCCAGGCGGCGATGGCCAGCAGCCCGATGATCAGCCATTCGGCAGCGATCTTGAATGCAGTCAGTCCTGTGCCTTCGATAAAGGTGCGCGGCCAGAGCTGCGGCTGATAGAGCTGCAGATAGATAGTCACGCCGGCCACAGCCAACGCAGTGGCGAGCAATGCCGGGCGTGGCAACGAACGCTTCGGCTCCAGGCGAAAGGCAACCGCAAGCAGGGTACAGGCAAGCAGCACCCGCGAAACCAGCCAGAACCCTATGGCCTTTTCCGCCGAGGCCTGGGTTATCCAGTCCGGCATGCCCTTGTAGGAAAGCATGTGAGCCAGATCGAGCAAGGCAATGGCGAGAAAGGCACAACCAAGCAACGGGCTCGAAGCGCGTTGCGGGCCGTGGCTGTGCCAGACCACCGCAAAGATCAGTGATGCAACGATGATCGCGAAGACTTCCACGACGACATGCAGCGACGGCGGAAACCAGGCGGTGCTCGTCTGCACATCGGTGAGGCTGGACACCAGCCAGACCAGCCCCAGCAGCAGGCCGGAGGCGATAACCAGAACATAGGTCAAGGAACGATTGCAATTGGCGGGCGATACGGCGGTACTGCTATCCGTCTGATACGACATGCGGGATACCGGCTGGTAATTCGTCAAGAGCCCTGTATAGGCGAATTCGGACTATATACAGGGCAATTGGCCATTACCATACGCACAGCATGGAATTTCGTCGTACCTCCTGCGTACGAATCAATGTTCGGCCTTCTCCGCCAGAGCCACCGCTCGGAACATCGCGCGACGCTTGTTCAGCGTTTCTTCCCACTCCAGCGCCGGCTGCGAGTCGGCAACGATGCCAGCGCCAGCTTGCACATGCAGTTCGCCGTTCTTGATCACCGCGGTGCGGATGGCGATGGCGGTGTCCATGTTGCCGTTCCAGGCCAGATAGCCCACGGCGCCCCCGTAGACACCACGCTTGACCGGCTCCAGCTCGTCGATGATCTCCATCGCACGCACCTTGGGCGCCCCGGACAGGGTGCCCGCCGGCAGGATCGCGCGCAGTGCATCCATCGCCGTCAGCGGCGCCTTGAGCTGGCCGGTGACGTTGGAGACGATGTGCATCACGTTGGAATAGCGCTCGATGACCATCTTCTCGGTCAACCGCACCGAACCGTTCTCGGCGACACGACCGACGTCGTTGCGGCCCAGGTCGATCAGCATCAGATGCTCGGCCAGCTCCTTGGCGTCGCTGAGCAGATCCTGTTCCAGCGCCAGATCAGCCTCCTCGGTGGTGCCACGCGGGCGGGTGCCGGCGATGGGCCGGACCGTGACCAGGCCGTCCTCGACTCGCACCAGCACTTCCGGCGACGAGCCCACCACATGGAAATCGCCGAAATTGAAGAAGTACATGTAGGGCGTCGGGTTGAAGCAGCGCAGCGCGCGGTAGAGGTCGATCGGCGCGGCCTTGAACGGGATCGACATGCGCTGGGAGATCACCACCTGCATGCAGTCGCCGGCGAGGATATAGTTCTTGATGCGGTTGACCGCCTGCTCGTAGTTTTCACGGGTGAAGCTCGAGCGGAAATCCGGCTCGGCGGCGCCCACCCCCTCGAAGTCCAGCCCCAGGCGCGGCGTGATCGGCTGACGGAGCTTGTCACGCAGCACCTGCAGGTGCGCCAGACCGTCTTCGTAGGCATTGGGCTGCGCCGGATCGACCAGCACGATGCAGTGCAGCTTGCCGGCCAGGTTGTCGAACACGATCACCGCATCGGAGACCATCAGCAGGATATCCGGCGTGCCCAGAGGATCGGGGTTCGGGCACTGCGCCAGCTTGCGCTCGACGTAACGCACGCTGTCGTAGCCGAAGTAGCCCACCAGCCCGCCGTTGAAGCGCGGCAGCCCTTCGACCGGCGCCACACGGTAGCGCTGCTGGAAGGATTCGACGAAGGCCAGTGGGTCTTCGACTTCGGCGCTTTCGGTTTCGACGCCATCGACGAGGACACTGATGCGATGATCATGCACCCGCAGCACGGTGCGGCACGGCAGGCCGATGATGGAGTAACGCCCCCACTTCTCGCCACCCTGCACGGATTCGAGCAGGTAGGAATTGGCCGCGTCGCCCAGTTTCAGGTACAGCGACAGCGGCGTATCGAAGTCGGCGAGGGTCTCGAACGACAGGGGGATGCGGTTATGGCCTTCGGCGGCCAAACGCTGGAATTCTTCGTGGGTCATATCAGCCTCGTGGTCGGAGGGGGCTTTCGGAAACAGTTAAACAGGCCGGCCTGCAGCCGGTCAGCAGAAGTCAGGCGCGCCAGCGCCAACGCGCCAGGGCCTTGATGACCTTCATCCACTGTTTGCGAGTAACCACCACGATCTGATCTCTTCGGCAGGGTGCGGAGCGGGCCACACTAGCGCAGCGCCGAAGCCGAAGCAACCAGCTCACGCAGGTCATCCAGTACCAGCGCCGGCTGCTCGTTGGCGATGGGTTCGCCGTGGTTGTAGCCGTAGCTGAGCGCGACGCAGGGAACGGTCGCCGCCTTCGCCGCACGCACGTCGTTGCGCGAATCGCCGATAAACAGCGACTGATCCGCCGAAACGCCCGCCCTGTCCATGATCCACAGCAGCGCCGCCGGATCGGGCTTCTGCTGCGGCAGGGTGTCGCCGCCGACCAGCCACTGGAAATAGCCGCAGAGGCCCTTCTCTTCCAGCAGCGGCTCGATGAACTGCGCCGGCTTGTTGGTGATGATCGCCAGCTTCACATCACGCTCACGCAGCCAGTCCAGGCACTCGGTCACGCCAGGGTAGACCGTCGTCAGCTCATGCCCGCCGGCATAGGCCTGCATGAACAGCGCCAGCGCCTCGTCGGCCTGCCCGTCGTCGACGCACTCATGCTCCAGCTGCCCAGCCAGCGCACGGCGCACCAGCACCCGTGAACCATTACCGACCCAGTTGCGTACCTGCGCCACGCCGGCCGGCTCGCGACCGAGCTGCACCAGCATCTTGTCCACGGCAGCAGCCAGGTCCGGCACCGAATCCATCAGTGTGCCGTCCAGGTCGAACATCACCAGGCGCGGCAACTGCCCTTCGAAGAGCTGCTCCAGGCGAGTCATGAGCGGGCCAGCGCCAGTTCGGCGCGCATCTGGTCGATCACCGCCTTGTAGTCCGGCTGGTTGAAGATGGCCGAGCCGGCGACGAAGGTGTCGGCACCGGCCGCGGCGATCTCGCGGATGTTCTTCGAATTGACGCCGCCGTCGATTTCCAGCCGGATCTCGCGACCGCTGGCATCGATCAGCGCACGCGCCTCGCGCAGCTTGTCGAGGGTGCCGGGAATGAACTTCTGCCCGCCGAAGCCGGGGTTGACGCTCATCAGCAGCACCATGTCGATCTTGTCCATCACGTACTTGAGCACGTCCAGCGGCGTCGCCGGGTTGAACACCAGGCCGGCCTTGGCGCCGCCGTCCTTGATCAGTTGCAGCGAGCGGTCGATGTGTTCGGACGCTTCCGGGTGGAAGGTGATGTAGCTGGCGCCGGCCTCGAGGAAGTCGCCGATCATGCGGTCCACCGGCTTGACCATCAGGTGAACGTCGATGGGCGCGGTGACGCCGTGCTTGCGCAGTGCCGAGCAGACCATCGGGCCGATGGTCAGGTTGGGCACGTAGTGGTTGTCCATCACGTCGAAATGGACGATATCCGCGCCGGCGGCGAGAACGTTGTCCACTTCCTCGCCCAAGCGGGCGAAGTTGGCGGAAAGGATCGAAGGGGCGATGGCGAACGGCTGCATGACGACCTCGGGTAGCGCGGGCGGAATGCCGCGCATTGTACCCGAGGTGCGCGGTCAGCTCAGCTCATCGAAACACGCCTCGATGATCGCCAGGCCCCGCTCGAGCACCTCGTCCTCCACCGTCAGCGGCACCAGCACCCGCAGCACGTTGTAGTAGGTGCCGCACGAAAGCAGGATCAGGCCCTTGTCGCGGGCGCGGGCGACGACCTGCGCGGTGAGTTCGGCTGCCGGGCGCGTATGCTCGGCGTCCTCGAACAGTTCGATGGCGACCATCGCGCCCAGCCCGCGCACCTCGGCGATCCGCGGATGACGTGCCTGGATGGCCTCGAGCCCAGCCGTAAGCTTCGCCGCCACGTGCTGGCAACGCTCCAGCAGCCGTTCCTCCTCGAAGATCTCCAGCACCGCCAGCGCCGCGGCGCAGGACAGCGGATTGCCCGCATAGGTGCCGCCCAGGCCGCCCGGCGCGATGGCATCCATGAGTTCGGCCCGGCCACAGACGCCGGCAATCGGGAAACCGCCGCCGACGGACTTGGCGAAGGTGGTGAGATCGGCCACCACGCCCATCTGTTCCATGGCGAAGAAGGTTCCGGTACGGCCCGCGCCGGTCTGCACCTCGTCGGCGATCAGGACGATGCCGTGCTGATCGCACAGCGCGCGCAGGCGGACCATGAACTCCTTCGGCGCGACGTTGAAGCCGCCTTCGCCCTGCACCGGCTCGATGATGATGGCGGCGATGTCGCGCGGCTCGGCATCGTTCTTGAAAATGCGCTCGATGCTGGCGATGGACTCGTCGACGCTGACGCCATGCAGCGCGCACGGATAGAGCGCGCGGAAGATGCCGCCCGGCATCAGCCCCATGCCCGCCGAATAGGGCGCGACCTTGCCGGTCAGGCCGAGGGTCATCATGGTGCGACCATGATAGGCGCCGGTGAAGGCGATCACCCCGGCGCGCCCGGTGGCGGCGCGAGCAATCTTCACCGCGTTTTCCACCGCCTCGGAGCCGGTGGTGACCAGCAGGGTCTTCTTGGCGAAATCGCCGGGCACCCGTGCGTTGATTTTTTCGCACAGCTCCACATAGGGCTCATAGGCCAGCACCTGGAAGCAGGTATGGGTCAGCTTGTGCAGCTGAGCTTCCACTGCCTGGACGATCTTCGGGTGCAGGTGGCCGGTGTTCAGCACGGCGATGCCGCCGGCGAAATCGATGAATTCACGGCCTTCCACATCCACCACCAGGCTGTTTCGGGCATGCTCGGCAAAGATCGGATGGATCTGCCCCACACCACGCGGGACCGCGGCGACACGGCGCTGCATCAGGGATTCGTTGGTCTGGCTCATGGACTCCTCGGTGGGCCGCGTATCGGGGCCGGTCGGAATGGTTACGAAGACAGGCGCGACGCCATCGCCGCATGCCGTTCGGATTACTCTATGCCGCTGTTCGGGATATTGCACGCCCTTGGCAAAAAGATGCATTCCGTACGGCTACGGTTGCCATTAGTCTTGCCCAGGCCGGCGCAATCATGACGAACGGAAACAGCCCCGCCAGGAGATATCGATGTCTTGCCTTCACCGATTGAGGATCGGTCTTTGCGTCCTCGCACTGGCGAGCACTGGCGTCGGCGCGAGCGAAGCAGACCCCACGCCCGAGACGCCCGTCGCCCCCACCGAACGCCCAGCCCTGCCTGCCCGCAGCGCAAGCATGGCCGCCGACCTTGCGCGTCAATTGCCATCGACGGAGGTTCTCAATCTGCAGGCTGCCGATGCCCCCTTCGTGGCGCTCTGGCAACCGGCGAATATCGCCGAGCCCAAGGGGCTGGTCATTCTCCTGCCCGGAGAAGGCGAGAGTGCGGACTGGCCACGCGGCATTGGCCCGCTACGCCGCAGCCTGCCCGATCATGGCTGGCACACCCTGAGCCTCAGCCTGCCGGACTCACCGGAATTCATACCACCAGCCACACCGCTTGCCACTACAGAAGCACCAGAGCCAACCGAACCGACAACTGCCGACAGCGAACCGTCAAGCGATCCCAACGAAGCCGGCTACCTGCCTGAGGAAACTGCAGCATCGCCGGACGAAGCAGCAGCTGAGCAGGCCGCCGAAACCCGAGAAACCGACGAGGCTACCGAAACCGACGAAGCAGCCAAAGAAGCAGCCGAACTACCCGAGCGTATCGACGAACGAATCGCCGCCGCCCTGGACCACGCCCGCAACCTGCAACCGAAGACCATCATCCTGCTGGGACAGGGCTCGGGCGCCTACTGGGCCGCTCGCCATCTGCAACAATGGGCGCCGGATGACGTCGCAGGGCTGGCACTGATCCAGCCACGGCAGCCGGAAGACCAGCAGGAACCCCTCGCCCAGCTCGCCCCGGCACTCAAGCTGGCGATCGGGGATTTCTATTACCGCGATGACCCCAGCGCACTGGCCGACGCTCGCGAACGCTTGAATGCGAGCCGTCGAATCGGCCACCCGGGCTATCATCAGGTCGGTCTGACAGCGCTGGCCGGCGAGCGCAGCATCGAGCAGGAACAGCTTGTGCGCCGGGTTCGGGGATGGCTGGAGAGGACGTCGGATCGGACGAGCCGTTAACGGAATCCCCGGCGCTCACGGACCAGAGCATAGGCATTGTGCAACTCGCGGGTTCGCTCGGTCGCCTCGCGGACCTGCAACGGCGTGGCCCCGGCGCCGGCCTGCTTGTCCGGGTGGTGCTTGCTGAGCAGACGTCGGTAAGCACGCTTGATCGCCTGCGGGTCGCTGTCGGCGCGCACGCCCAGCAGCCGCAGCGCCTGTTCGTAGGCCCCGCCAGGATTGCTCGGACTGCCCTGACGCCGCCCGCCAGCCTGATCCAGCGATGCAACCGCGGCAGCGTCCCAGCCCATCCACTTGCCCCACAGCAGGACCAGCTCATGGGCGCGGGAGTCGATCCGCCCCGAGGCACGCGCCATCCGCCAGCAGGCCTGCAGGATCGCCTTCGCCTCGTCGCGCCGCCCCTGCAGACGCTGCAGGGGCTCACGCAGCCCTTCGCCACTGGCCTTGCCCCGGTAGAAAGCCTCGATCGCCGCACGCTGCGCCGTCGAGGGCAGTTGCAGCCGGCGCATCTCGCTGCGCGCCGCCTGGATATGCGCCTCGCTGACCCGCCCGCCACTCTTGGCCAGGCGTCCCAGCAGGAAAAACAACAGCTCGTCGCCTTCCATCATCCGCTTGCCATCGCCCTTCATGCGCTGGCGCAGCTCGGCCCAGGAACCCAGCCCGAGCCGGCGGTCGAGCATCTGTCCGATCAGCGCCCCGAGCAAAGCACCCGGAATGCTTGCCAGCAACCCGCCAGCCAGCGCCCCAAACAGCGTGATGGGCCAGAACATTCAGCAGCACCCTTCCAGAATTCGCTCGACTTCAGCCAGCCGCTCATGAGTTCCGACATCGACCCAGCGCCCGTCGTGACGCTCACCGCTCACCCGACCCGCCGTCATCGCCCGGCGCAACAAGGGCGCAAGCTTGAAGGCACCCGCATTGCAGCCATCGAACAGGCGAGGATCAAGCAGCGCGATGCCGCTGTAGGTCAGCCGGGCATCCACCGCCCCCCCCTCCTCCACCCGACCATCGGCAAGCGTGAAGTCACCGGACGGATGATGGGCGGGGTTGTCCACCAGCACCAGATGCGCCAATCCGGCCAGCGGCCTTTTCAGGGCGGCGAAGTCGTAGTCGGTCCAGATATCGCCATTGACCACGGCAAAGGGCTCGTCCCCCAGCAGCGACAACGCACGATGAATGCCGCCGCCGGTTTCCAGCGGCTCACCTTCGGGCGAATAGCGGATGCGGATACCGAACCTGTCGCCTGTGCCCAAATGCGCCTCGATCTGTTCGCCAAGCCAGGCGTGGTTGATCACCAGCTCATCGAAGCCGGCCCTGGCCAATGCCTGGATGTGATATTCGATCAGCGGCACGCCGCCGGCGCGCACCAGCGGCTTGGGGGTATGCAGGGTCAGCGGGCGCAGACGCTCACCCTTGCCTGCCGCCAGAATCATCGCCTTCATGGGGACACCTGCGGGCGCGGCAACTCTCGCAGCAGCTGCGCGAGCTCCGCCAACTCGGGACGGCGCGCCAGCACGCTATCGATATAGGCGAAGAAGCGCGGCACATCCGCCAGGTAGCGCGGCTTGCCGTCGCGGTGGCAGATCCGGGCGAAAATGCCGATGATCTTCAGGTGCCGCTGCAGCCCCATCAGGTCGCTGGCGCGCTGGAACTCGGCAAAGCTGTCCTGGACCGGGATGCCCGCCGCCCGCGCAGCTTCCCAGTAGTTTTGCAACCAGCCCTGCACCCGCGCCTCCGGCCAGCTGAGAAAGGCATCCTTGAACAGCGAGGTAATGTCGTAGGTCACCGGACCGATCACCGCATCCTGAAAATCCAGCACGCCGGGGTTGGGTTCGCTGATCATCAGATTGCGCGGCATGTAGTCGCGATGCACCAGCACGGTCGGCTGCGCCAGCGCAGAATCGATCAGCAATTGGCAGCTGCGCTCCCAGAGCTGTCGCTGCACCGGGCTGAAGCTGCCGCCCAGATGCCGCTGCACATACCATTCAGGGAACAACTGCAGTTCGCGCCGCAATAAAGCCTCATCATACTGAGGCATCTGCGTCGATACCGGCAGCGCCTGGAATACCAGCAATGCCCGGACCGCATCGGTGAACAGCGCATCGGCGTTATCATCGTCGATGACGTCCAGGTAGGTCTGCCGACCCAAGTCACCGAGCAGGAGAAAACCACGCTCAAGATCCTCGGCAAGAACCTCCGGCACATGGATGCCCGCCTCGGCCAGCAGCGCCGCCACCTTGACGAAAGGACGGCAGTTTTCCTGCGGCGGCGGCGCGTCCATGAGGATCAGGCTGCGATCCGCCGCCTGCCAGCGAAAATAGCGGCGAAAACTCGCGTCGCTGCTGGCTGGAATCAGGGATGCTTCAGGCACCACGCCCCAGCCACGGCGCGCGAAAATATCTTCCAGACGAGGCTTCAGCCAGGCGCAGAGGTCCAGCAGACGTTGATCTTGTTGCGGCATATCAGGGCTCTCCACGGCGCTAGCCGATAGGCGGGTCATGCTTTATTATCCCGGATCTTTCTCAGCCCATCGAGAGGCCTGCGGCCCAGCCCGGCCGATGGCTCGCCGCAAGCACGGACCAAAAAACAAGATGGCAGTCAAATACCCCGCTTTTCGCAAAAAATTCCCCCTACTGGTTACTGGCGGTCTGCTCGCACTGCAACCTGTAGCGCTACCCGTCGCCATCGCTGCCGAACAGTTCGCCTGCCAGCCGGGTGCTGGCGGTGGCTGGGACTGCGCGAGCAATACTGCCAGCCCGACGTTGCTCCCACGCCCCGCACATCGCGGCAGTCCCGCTGAAAGCAGCACCGGTGTCGCGCAAGCGTCCACAAGCAAGGCCCAGCGCCCGGCAGCCACAACCACCGATGTCACCAAAAGCAAGGGCCGCGCCCTGGCTTCGCGCAGCGCTGACTACAGCCATCTGGACTGGGTCCCGCGCGACCAGCTGACCAATGCACAACTGGCCGAGACCGGCCCCTATTGCGCCGGCGCCTATGTAGAACCGAGCCGCCCAGGGAAATTCGACGATACACCCATGAGCGAAGCGCCGACCTACGTCTCGGCGAAGGCGACCCGCCACGAACAGGAGCAGGAAGTTTCCACGCTGGCAGGCGATGTCGTGTTGCGCCAAGGCAGTATGCAGGCCGAAGCCGATGAGGCGAACCTCTACCAGCTGGAGAATCGCGGCGAACTGAAGGGCAACGTCCGCTTGCGTGACCGCAATGCCCTGATGGTCGGTGATCGCGCGGAGATCTTCCTCGACAGCGGTGAAGCCAAGATCGAAAACGCCGAATACGTCCTTCATGACAGCAGGCTTCGCGGCAGCGCGCAGTACGCCAAGCGCGAGGAAACCGCCATCATTCGCCTCAAGGATGGCACCTACACCAGCTGCGCACCGGGCGAGAACACCTGGCACCTGAAAGGCAACAACGTCACGCTGAACCCGGCCAGCGGCTTCGGCTCAGCCACCAACGTCACACTGCGGGTCAAGGATATTCCGGTGTTCTACACACCCTATATCCACTTCCCCATCGATGATCGGCGCCAGTCCGGCTTCCTGATGCCGACCATCGGCAGTTCCAGCGACACCGGCCTGTCGCTGCTGACGCCCTACTATTTCAACCTGGCGCCGAACTTCGACGCCACGCTCTACCCGCACTACATGAGCGAACGCGGCCTGCTGATGGAAGGCGAATTCCGCTACCTGACACGCAGCAGCGAAGGCCAGTTCGGCGCCGCCTGGCTGGACGACAGCGACGACGAGCGCAAGCTGCAGTCGGAGCATAAAGACCAGCGCTGGATGTACAGCTGGCAGAACCGCAGCGGTCTGGATTCGCGCCTGCTGGCCGAAGTCGACTACACCGACATCAGCGACCCCTACTATTTCCAGGATCTGGATACCCAACTGGGCATCAGCCAGCCGGACTTTCTCGATCAGCGCGGCACGTTGACCTGGCGTGGCGACACCTTTACTGCCCGCTTGAACGTGCATGCCTACGAGGCCACCAGCGTGGTCGACACCACGCCTTACGAGCGTCTGCCACAGCTGACGCTGGATGGCCGCCTGCCGTTCCAGCCAGGCGGCCTGAACTTCGCTTACAGCACCGAGTTCGTCAGCTTCCAGCGGGATCTGCGCAGCGGTAACTTCCTCAATGAAGACGGTACGCCACAGCCATGGTATGACGAGAACGTAAGCGGCATTGATCGCGCCGAAGGCGAGCGTATCCACGTGGAGCCGGGCGTCAGCCTGCCCCTGAACTGGAGCTGGGGCTTTATCAAGCCGTCGCTGAAGTACGCCTATACCCAATACGATCTGGATCTGGACGCCAAAGGCCGTGCCGGCCTGAACGGACAGTTCAAGGACTCGCCCGACCGTAGCGTGCCCATCTTCAGCGTCGACTCTGGCCTTTATTTCGACCGCGATACCCAGTTTTTCAGCAAGGATTACCGCCAGACACTCGAACCCCGACTGTTCTATCTCTATGTCCCGGAAGAGGATCAGGTCGACATTCCGGTGTTCGATACCAGTGAAAGCAGCTTCAGCTATTCATCTCTATGGCGTGAAAACCGCTTCTCCGGCAAGGATCGTATCGGCGACGCCAACCAGATTTCCCTCGGCGTGACCAGCCGCTGGGTCGAGCCCAACGGCTTCGAGCGGCAGCGCTTCAGCATCGGCCAGGCCTTCTACTTTGAAGACCGCAAGGTACAGATGCCAGGCATCGACTATCGCACGCGTGCTTCGGAACAGTCTTCAGTATCGCCCTACGCGCTTGAATACATGTACCGCTACAACCGCGACTGGCGCTTCACCTCGACCTTCAACTGGGACCCGGACAGTCATCGCACCCGTTCCGGCAGCGCCATGTGGCACTACCAGCCTGCCGACAACCCGAACAAGATCCTCAATATCGGCTACCGCTACCGCAACGACACCATGCGTTACGACCAGGCAAGCGGTAAATGGACCTACGGCAGCGACTTCGGAACGCCTGGTCAGGCGAACTACATCAAGGACTACTACAAGATCAACCAGCATGACTTCTCGTTCGTCTGGCCGGTGGTCCCGCAGTGGAGCGTGATCGGGCGCTGGCAGCATGACTACAGCCGCAGTCGTACCCTGGAAGCCTTCGGCGGCTTCGAGTACGACAACTGCTGCTGGAAGATGCGCCTGATCAACCGCTACTGGATCGATTACGACGAGACTGACCTCAACCCGGACCTGAATGACGAACCGGATACCGGCATCTTCCTGCAGATCGTATTCAAAGGCCTCGGCAACGTCATCGGCGGCGCCACTGAGACATTCCTCGACGAAGGCATACAAGGTTACCGTGAACGTGAAAATCAAGCTTTCTGACACCCTGCGCCCCTTGCTGGGCGCCCTGCTGCTGGGCAGCGCCGCACTCGCCACGACGGTTTGCGCACAGGTTCGTCCGCTCGACCGCATCGTCGCCATCGTCGATAACGACGTGGTCATGCAAAGCCAGCTGGATCAGCGTCTGCGCGAAGTGCAGCAGACCATCGAAAAGCGCGGCGCCGAAATGCCCCCGACCGATGTCATGCAGCAACAGGTACTGGAGCGTCTGATTACCGAGAACCTGCAACTGCAGATTGGTGAACGCTCGGGCATTCGCATCTCCGACGAAGAGCTCAACCAGGCCCTGGCCACCATCGCCCAGCGCAACAACATGACGCTGGAGCAGTTTCGTGACGCACTGCAGCGTGACGGCCTGAGCCTGGAAACGGCACGCGAGCAGATTCGCCGCGAAATGATCATCAACCGCGTGCGCCAGCGGCGCATCGCCGAACGCATCCAGATATCCAACCAGGAAGTGGAAAACTTCCTTGCTTCGGATTTGGGAAAGCTGCAGCTTTCAGAAGAATACCGGCTGGCCAACATTCTGATCCCGGTGCCCGAATCCTCGGATTCCTCAACCATTCAGGCAGCCGAACAAAGCGCTGCGGACACATACCGGCAGTTGCAACAAGGGGCTGATTTCGCCCAGTTGGCGGTGTCCCGCTCGGCCAGCGAAAATGCCCTGGAAGGCGGCGATATGGGCTGGCGCAAGGCCGCGCAGCTGCCGCCGCCGTTCGACACCCAGGTGCGCGAACTTGCCGTGGGTGCAGTCACCCAGCCGGTACGCACGCCACCAGGCTTTATCATCCTCAAGCTGCTGGACAAGCGCGGTGGCGACACCCAGGTGCGTGACGAGGTGCATGTTCGCCATATCCTGATCAAGCCGAGCCAGATCCGCAGCGAAGCGGAAAGCCGCCGCCTGATCGAGCGCCTGCGGGACCGGATCGAAGCGGGTGAAGACTTCGCCGAACTGGCGCGCAGTTTCTCCGAAGATCCCGGCTCCGCTCTCAATGGCGGCGACCTGAACTGGATCGATCCGAGCTCGCTGGTCCCGGAATTCCGCGAAGTCATGGCCAACAGTGCCAACGGCCAACTGTCGGAACCCTTCCAGTCGCAGTTCGGCTGGCACATCCTGGAAGTACTGGGCCGCCGCGCCACTGATGCCAGCGAAGAGTACCGTGAACAGCAAGCCATGAACCTGCTGCGCAACCGCAAGTACGACGAAGAACTGCAGGCCTGGCTGCGCCAGATCCGCGACGAAGCCTATGTGGAAGTGAAGCTGTAGGGTGGATCACGCTTTATCGATCCACGGGGTGGCCATCCACCGAGCGGAGTCATGGTGGATATAAAAAGCGATATCCACCCTACGAAGCCCGCCTTTGTAGGTCGAATTAGCCGAAGGCGTAATCCGACGATCAGAAGGCAGAAGCACAGATCGGAGACAGCATGCCCCTTCCCTTCGTTGTGACCCCCGGCGAACCGGCTGGCATTGGCCCCGATCTGTGCCTGCTCATGGCTCGCGAAGCACAGCCGCAGGTGCTGATCGCCATCGCCAGCCTTGAGTTGCTCAAGGCACGTGCCGAACTGCTCGGGCTGGATATCCATTTGCAGCCGGTGCTACCTGGTGCCTGGCCGCAAACGCCGGCCCCGGCAGGCAGTCTTTACGTCTGGGACACCCCCCTGAAAGCGCTGGCAAAACCGGGCCGGCTCGACCCTCGCAATGGACAGTACGTGCTGGAAACCCTGACCCGCGCCGGCCAGGGCTGCCTGGATGGCCACTTCGCCGGGATGATCACCGCCCCGGTGCACAAGGGCGTGATCAACGAGGCCGGCATTCCCTTCTCCGGCCATACCGAGTTTCTCGCTGAACTGACCCACACCGAGCAGGTGGTCATGATGCTCGCCACCCGCGGCCTGCGCGTGGCGCTGGTCACCACACACCTGCCGCTCAAGGATGTCGCCGCGGCCATCACACGCGAACGCCTGGAGCGGGTCACGCGCATCCTGCATGCCGATCTGGTCGACAAGTTCGGCATCACCAGGCCGCGCATTCTGGTCTGCGGCCTCAACCCGCATGCGGGCGAAGGTGGCCATCTGGGGCGCGAGGAAATCGAGATCATCGAGCCGACGCTGGCCGGGCTGCGCAACGAAGGAATCGACCTGATCGGACCGCTCCCTGCCGATACGCTGTTCACACCGAAAAACCTCGACCGTTGCGACGCAGTGCTGGCCATGTATCACGACCAGGGCCTACCGGTGCTCAAGTACAAGGGCTTCGGCGCTGCGGTCAACGTCACCCTGGGCCTGCCCATCGTGCGCACCTCGGTCGATCACGGCACCGCGCTGGATCTTGCAGGTAGCGGGCGGATCGATACCGGCAGCCTGCAGGTGGCGCTGGAAACCGCGTACCAGATGGCGAACAGCCGGCTATAGGCTGGAGGCTGGAGGCTGGAGGCTGGAGGCTGGAGGCTGGAGGCTGGACAGAATCACTCCGGGACAATGCCGATCAAGAAGCTTTTTCGTTCAGCCTTCCAGCCTCAAGCGCTCTTAATCGGCTTTATCGGCTTACCCGACACACCTGCTAAAATGTGCGCCTTGTATTCGCTTTTCAGCTTCGAGCTTCAAGCTTCAAGCTGCTCCTTGGAGCTTTCGATGTCCGACTACCAACACCGAGCGCGCAAGCGCTTTGGCCAGAACTTCCTGCATGACGCCGGAGTTATCCATCGCATTCTGCGGGCCATACATGCCAAGCCGGGCGAGCGGCTCGTCGAGATCGGCCCTGGCCAGGGTGCGCTCACTGAAGGCCTGCTGGACAGCGGTGCGCACCTGGATGTGGTGGAGCTGGATCTGGACCTGATCCCGATTCTGCAGGGCAAGTTCGCCGGGCGTGACAACTTCACCCTGCACCAGGGCGATGCGCTGAAATTCGACTTCGCCCGCCTGAGCGAGGCGCCCAACAGTCTGCGCATCGTCGGCAACCTGCCCTACAACATCTCCACGCCGCTGATCTTCCACCTGCTCGACCACGCCCACCTGATCCGCGACATGCACTTCATGTTGCAGAAGGAAGTCGTCGAGCGCCTGGCCGCGCAACCTGGCGGCGGCGACTGGGGCCGGCTGTCGATCATGGTGCAATACCACTGCCGCGTGGAGCATCTGTTCAATGTCGGGCCTGGCGCCTTCAACCCTGCACCCAAGGTGGAATCAGCCATCGTCCGGCTGGTACCACATGCGGAACTACCACACCCGGCACGCGATCACCGCCAGCTCGAGACCGTCGTCCGCCAGGCCTTCAATCAGCGCCGCAAAACTCTGCGCAATACACTCAAGGGCCTGCTCGATGCGGACGCCATCGCCGCAGCGGATGTCGACGGCAGCCTGCGCCCCGAGCAACTGGATCTGGCCGCTTTTGTCCGGCTCTCCGATCAACTACCCGCCCGTACATAACGGCATACCGAGCAGAAGCCATGCCTGAAGATCTCCGCTACCGGATCGACGTCAACGTCACGCCGCAGTACCTGCCCGAGCAGTCGCAGCCGGAACAAAACCGCTATGCCTTTGCCTACAAGGTAGTGATCGAAAACAATGGCCAGCTTCCGGCCCAACTGCTGTCGCGCCACTGGATCATCACCGACGGTGACGGTCAGGTACAGGAAGTGCGCGGTGCTGGAGTGGTGGGCGAGCAACCCCTGATCGCCCCTGGCGAGCGCCATGTCTACACCAGCGGCACCCTGATGGGCTCCAGTGTCGGCATCATGCAGGGCAGTTACCAGATGCTCGCCGAGGATGGTCACGCTTTCGATGCAATCATCGCCCCCTTTCGCTTGGCCGTTCCCGGAGTGCTGCATTGACCACTTATGCCGTCGGCGACCTGCAAGGTTGTCTGGAACCCCTTCAGTGTCTGCTGCGGGAAGTCGATTTCAGCCCCTCCCGCGACTGCCTGTGGTTGGCCGGTGACCTGGTCAACCGTGGCCCGCAATCGCTGGAAGCATTGCGCTTCGTTCGCGACCTGGGCAGCTCGGGCGTCACGGTACTCGGCAACCACGACCTGCATCTGCTGGCCGTATCGCACAATATCGATCGACTGAAGCGCTCCGATACCCTCAAGCCGATTCTCGACGCGCCTGATCGCACCGACCTGATCGACTGGCTACGCCAGCAGAAGCTCGTTCACCACGACAGTGAACGGAAAACCACCATGGTCCACGCTGGCATCCCGCCGCAGTGGACGCTGGAAAAAGCTCTCAAGCGCGCCGCCGAAGTCGAGCAGGTACTGCGTGACGATGCCCTGCTGCTGCCATTTCTCGACGGCATGTACGGCAACCAGCCGGCCAAGTGGGACAAGGAGTTGCACGGTGTGCCACGGCTGCGCCTGATCACCAATTATTTCACCCGCATGCGCTTCTGCAAGGCCGACGGCACACTCAACCTGGAAGCCAAGGAGGGCATCGATACAGCACCGCCCGGCTTCGCCCCGTGGTTCAGCCATGCCAACCGCAAGACCCGTGACTGCAGGATAATCTTCGGCCACTGGGCCGCGCTGGAAGGCCACTGCGACGCACCCAACGTGCATGCACTGGACACTGGCTGCGTCTGGGGCAATGCCATGACCCTGATGAACCTCGACAGCGGCCAAATGCACCGTTGCGATTGCGATCACGAGAAGCCCGTATGACCGATTTCAAGCGCATTTCTCCCCAGCAGGCCCAGGCACTGCGTGAACAAGGCGGCGTGGTAGTGGATATCCGCGACGCCCACAGTTACGCCAGCGGGCACATTCGCGGCTCGACCCACCTGGACAATCACTCGCTGCCGGATTTCATTGCCGCAGCCGACCTTGACCAGCCGCTGATCGTCACCTGCTACCACGGTCACTCCAGCCAGAGTGCCGCGGCCTATCTGGTCAATCAGGGTTTCTCCGACGTCTACAGCCTCGACGGCGGCTTTGAGTTCTGGCGCCACACCTTTCCACAGGATGTCGAGCACGACGACCCGACATAAAAAGTCATTCTTCCAGAGGGCGCGCACCACGCGGCCTTGAGCCCCGCGCCTGAAAAAAACATCGCCAAATCACTGCTCGCCCCCTTGAGTTTGCCGAATCCGAACTATCCTTGAGTTCAGGCCATCCAAACAGGTGAAAGTCGACAAAAGACTACCGGGCCTCAGGTCACGACCATCGGCTGTTCGGGGGGACGCCACCATCAGGCCGCTGCACAACAGCTGGCCGCCCCTGAATGCCTGATGACAACACCGGCTCCGAGCATCGTCCGAGGTGAAGTCAATGAGCATTTTCAGCCATTACCAGCAACGATTCGAAGCAACCCGCCAAGAGGAGTATTCGCTTCAGGAATACCTCGATCTGTGCAAGGAAGATCCGGGTACCTACGCCACCGCCGCCGAGCGCCTGTTGATGGCCATCGGCGAGCCCGAACTGATCGACACCTCGACCGACCCGCGCCTGTCACGGATCTTTTCCAACAAGGTGATTCGCCGCTACCCGGCATTCGGCGACTTCCATGGCATGGAGGAGTGCATCGACCAGATCGTCTCCTACTTCCGCCATGCCGCGCAGGGACTGGAAGAGAAGAAACAGATTCTCTACCTGCTCGGCCCGGTGGGCGGCGGCAAATCCTCGCTGGCGGAACAGCTCAAGCACCTGATGGAAAAGGTGCCCTTCTATGCCATCAAGGGCTCGCCGGTGTTCGAGTCGCCACTGGGGCTGTTCAACCCCGCCGAGGATGCGCAGATTCTCGAAGAGGACTACGGCATTCCACCGCGCTACCTCAACTCGATCATGTCGCCCTGGGCCACCAAGCGCCTGCAGGAATTCGGCGGTGACATCAGCCAGTTCCGTGTGGTCAAGCTCTACCCTTCGATCCTCAACCAGATCGCCGTGGCCAAGACCGAGCCGGGTGACGAGAACAACCAGGACATCTCCGCCCTGGTGGGCAAGGTGGATATCCGCAAGCTGGAGGAGTTCCCGCAGAACGACGCCGACGCCTACAGCTACTCGGGCGCGCTGTGCCGGGCCAACCAGGGCCTGATGGAGTTCGTCGAGATGTTCAAGGCACCGATCAAGGTGCTGCACCCGCTGCTGACCGCGACCCAGGAAGGCAACTACAACAGCACCGAGGGGCTGGGCGCGATTCCCTACAGCGGCATCCTGCTGGCTCACTCCAACGAGTCGGAATGGCATACCTTCCGCAATAACAAGAACAACGAAGCCTTCATCGACCGCATCTACATCGTCAAGGTGCCGTACTGCCTACGCATGACGGACGAGGTGAAGATCTACGACAAGCTGCTGTTCAACAGCTCGCTGTCCAAGGCCCACTGCGCACCCGACACGCTGAAGATGCTCGCGCAGTTCTCGGTATTGAGCCGCCTCAAGGAGCCGGAAAACTCCAACATCTACTCGAAAATGCGCGTCTACGACGGCGAAAACCTCAAGGACACCGACCCCAAGGCCAAATCGATCCAGGAGTACCGCGATGCCGCCGGCGTCGACGAGGGCATGAACGGCCTTTCGACCCGCTTCGCCTTCAAGATTCTGTCCAAGGTGTTCAACTTCGACCCCCACGAGATCGCCGCCAACCCGGTGCACCTGCTGTACGTGCTGGAGCAGCAGATCGAGCAGGAACAGTTCCCTGCTGAAGTCCGGGAAAAGTACCTGCGTTTTATCAAGGAATACCTGGCGCCGCGTTACGTCGAGTTCATCGGCAAGGAAATCCAGACCGCCTACCTGGAAAGCTACAGCGAGTACGGGCAGAACATCTTCGACCGCTACGTGCTCTACGCCGATTTCTGGATTCAGGATCAGGAATACCGTGATCCCGAGACCGGCGAAATCCTCAATCGCATGGCCCTCAACGAGGAGCTGGAGAAGATCGAGAAACCCGCCGGTATCAGCAACCCGAAGGATTTCCGCAACGAGATCGTCAACTTCGTGCTGCGCGCCCGCGCCAACAACAGCGGCAAGAATCCGTCCTGGCTCAGCTACGAGAAGCTGCGCGTGGTGATCGAGAAGAAGATGTTCTCCAACACCGAGGACCTGCTGCCCGTCATCAGCTTCAACGCCAAGGCGAGCAAGGAAGACCAGAAGAAACACAGCGATTTCGTCGTGCGCATGGTCGAACGCGGCTACACGGAGAAACAGGTTCGCCTGCTCTCGGAATGGTATCTGCGGGTACGGAAATCGCAGTAATCCAAAGGCCGCTCAAGGCCAGAGGCTGTAGGCTGGACGAAAAAAAGCAACACCTCGTCCAGCCTACAGCCTACAGCCTCAGCCCGGAGGGCTCGTATGAGTTATGTGATCGACCGTCGCCTGAACGGCAAGAACAAAAGCACGGTGAACCGTCAGCGGTTCCTGCAGCGTTACCGTGGGCATATCAAGAAGGCCGTGGAGGAAGCCGTGGGCCGGCGCTCCATCACCGACATGGAGCATGGCGAACAGATCAGCATTCCCGGTCGCGATATCGACGAACCGGTGCTGCACCATGGCCGTGGTGGCCGACAGACCATCGTGCATCCCGGCAACAAGGAGTTCGTCGCCGGTGAGCGCATCCCGCGTCCGCAAGGTGGCGGCGGCGGGGGTGGCGCCGGGCAGGCCAGCGATAGCGGCGAGGGCATGGATGACTTCGTGTTCCAGATCACCCAGGAGGAATTTCTCGACTTCATGTTCGAGGACCTGGAACTGCCCAATCTGGTCAAGCGCCATATCACCGGTGCCGACACTTTCAAGACGGTACGCGCCGGCATCAGCAACGAAGGCAACCCGTCGCGGATCAACATCGTCCGCACCCTGCGTTCGGCACATGCGCGGCGCATCGCGCTATCGGGCAGCAGCCGTACGAAGCTGCGCGAGACAAAGGCCGACCTGGCGCGGCTCAAGCTTGAGGAACCGGATAATTTCACCGATATCCAGGCCCTCGAACAGGAACTCGAACGCTTGAGCGCACGCATCAACCGCGTGCCCTTTCTCGACACCTTCGACCTGAAATACAACCTGCTGGTCAAACACCCCAACCCCAGCTCCAAGGCTGTGATGTTCTGCCTGATGGACGTTTCCGGCTCCATGACCCAGTCCACCAAGGACATCGCCAAGCGCTTCTTCATCCTGCTGTACCTGTTCCTCAAGCGCAGCTACGACAAGATCGAGGTGGTATTCATTCGTCACCACACCAGCGCCAAGGAAGTGGACGAGGAGGAGTTCTTCTATTCACGGGAAACCGGCGGCACCATCGTCTCCAGCGCATTGAAAATGATGCAGGAAATCATGGCCGAGCGTTATCCGGTCAACGAGTGGAACATCTATGCGGCCCAGGCCTCGGACGGCGACAACTGGAACGATGATTCGCCGGTCTGCCGTGACATTCTGATCAACCAGATCATGCCGTTCGTCCAGTATTTTTCCTACGTCGAGATCACGCCTCGCGAACATCAGGCATTGTGGTACGAATACAATCAGGTGGCCGAAGCCTTTGCCGATTCGTTCGCCCAGCAGCAACTGGTGAGCGCGGGGGATATCTACCCGGTATTCCGCGAACTCTTCCAGCGACGCATGGCCAGCTGAGGTACGCAGCATGAAACGACAGCCCATTTCCACCGGTTCGGAATGGACCTTCGAGCTGATCCGTGCCTACGACCGCGAAATCGGGCGGATCGCCGAAGGCTACGCGCTTGACACCTATCCCAACCAGATCGAGGTGATCACCGCCGAGCAGATGATGGACGCCTATGCCTCGGTGGGCATGCCGCTGGGCTATCACCACTGGTCCTACGGCAAGCATTTCCTCAGCACGGAAAAGTCCTATTCGCGCGGGCAGATGGGCCTGGCCTACGAAATCGTGATCAATTCCGACCCCTGCATCGCCTATCTGATGGAAGAAAACACCATCACCATGCAGGCCTTGGTCATCGCTCACGCCAGCTACGGACACAACAGTTTCTTCAAGGGCAACTACCTGTTCCGCACCTGGACCGACGCCGGTTCGATCATCGACTACCTGGTCTTTGCCCGGCAGTACATCACCCAATGCGAGGAACGCCACGGCATCAATGCGGTGGAAGACCTGCTCGATTCCTGCCATGCGCTGATGAACTACGGCGTGGACCGCTACAAGCGCCCCTATCCCATCTCCGCCGAAGAGGAGCGGCGCCGTCAGAAGGACCGCGAAGAACACCTGCAAAAGCAGATCAACGATCTCTGGCGCACCATTCCCCGCGCCTCAGGCAAAGGCGATGAAGAGGACGACGACCAGCGCTTCCCGGTCGAGCCGCAGGAGAACATCCTCTACTTCGTCGAGAAACATGCGCCGCTGCTCGAACCGTGGCAGCGCGAGATCGTGCGCATCGTGCGCAAGATCGCGCAGTACTTCTATCCCCAGCGCCAGACCCAGGTGATGAACGAAGGCTGGGCGACCTTCTGGCACTACACCCTGCTCAACGATCTCTACGACGAGGGCCTGGTCACCGACGGCTTCATGATGGAGTTCCTGCAGTCGCACACCAGCGTGATCTACCAGCCGGGCTTCGACAGCCCTTACTACAGCGGCATCAATCCCTACACGCTGGGCTTCGCCATGTACCAGGACATCCGCCGGATCTGCGAAAAACCCACCGAGGAGGATCGCCGCTGGTTCCCCGATATCGCTGGCAGCGACTGGCTGACCACGGTGAAATTCGCCATGCAGAACTTCAAGGACGAAAGCTTCATCCTGCAATTCCTCTCGCCCAAGGTGATTCGCGACCTCAAGCTGTTCAGCATTCTCGATGACGACCACAAGGAAGAACTGCTGGTGCCGGCGATCCATGACGAGAGCGGCTACCACACCATCCGCGAACTGCTGGCCGCACAATACAACCTCGGCAACCGCGAACCCAACATTCAGGTCTGGAGCGTGGACCGGCGTGGCGACCGCTCGCTGACCCTGCGCCATCAGCAACACGACCGCAAACCCCTCGGCGGCTCCACCGAAGAAGTCCTCAAGCACCTGCACCGCCTCTGGGGCTTCGATGTCCATCTGCACTCCATGCAGGACGACAATCGGGTAGCCGCCCACCATATGCCGCCCAGAACCGAGGCAGAGCCCGAAACCAGATTTCCCGGTCTGAATCTGGCGGCAAGGCAATAAGGCTGGAGGCGGCGCTTTTGTGGGAGCGGTATGCACGCGGCCATCGCGGGAGGGGCCTTAGCAGGCCTTTGAAAAACTACCTGCGTTGGCAATACTGCGTTAAAAACAGGCTCGGACTGCTCATTTAGGCCACTAAACTCCGCGTCCTCGCCTGTTTTTGCCTTGTCTTGCCTGCCTCGACTACGTTTTTCAACGGCCTGTTAGCCGCGAACGGAACCACACCGATGCTCGGGAAGCGCTTCGCGACAAGTCCGCTCCCACAAAAGCAGGAGTGCTCCACCAACACATAACGGGGACATAGCCAGAAGTGTACGGCCCGTAGCCTGGCTTAGCCGAAGGCACAATCCAGGTCATGCCTTGTCGGCTTCCCCACCTTTATCCTTTATCCTCCGCCCCAACGGAGGAAGGCATGCAAATCTACAAAGTCGGCGGGGCGGTGCGTGATCGGTTGCTGGGGCGTCCCGTAACCGAGGTGGACTGGGTGGTGGTCGGCGCCAGCGCCGAGCAGATGCAGGCGCTGGGTTATCGCCCGGTAGGCGCGGATTTCCCCGTGTTCCTGCACCCAAAAACCGGCGAGGAGTATGCGCTGGCCCGCACCGAGCGCAAGAGTGGCCGCGGCTACGGCGGCTTCACTTTCTACGCCAGCCCCGACGTCACCCTGGAAGAAGACCTGATCCGCCGCGACCTCACCATCAACGCCATGGCCGAGGATGAACAAGGTCGGCTGATCGACCCTTACAACGGCCAGGCCGATCTCGCCGCGCACACCCTCAGGCACGTATCGCCCGCCTTTGCCGAAGACCCGCTGCGGGTACTGCGCGTGGCCCGCTTTGCGGCGCGCTATGCCGAACTGGGGTTCGGCATAGCCGAGGAAACTCTGGCGCTGATGCGTCAGCTGGCCGACTCGGGCGAGCTGCAGGCCCTCACCCCGGAACGCTGCTGGAAGGAAATTTCCCGCGCCCTGATGGAGCCGCGCCCCGATGTATTCGTGCAGGTGCTGCATGATTGCGGCGCGCTCACCGTGCTGTTTCCCGAACTCGATGCCCTGTTCGCAGCGCACAGCAGCAGGGGCAAGCGTCTGCTCAAAGTGCTGCGACAGTGCGCCCACCATGAACAGCCACTGGCCATTCGCTGGGCCTGCCTGCTGCATGACCTGAGCCAGGGCTGTGCGCCTGAACTGCGCCTGATCGAGGCCGTGAATGCGCGCTACAAGGTCCCGCGCGACTGTCAGGAGCTGGCCCTGCTGGTCGGTGAATTCCACAGCCAAGCACACCGGGCGCTGGAACTGGGCGCGGCAGAGTTGTTCAACCTGCTGCAGCACTTCGACATCCACCGCCGTCCCGAACGCTTCGAACAGTTCATTGCCGCCTGCGAAATGATCGCTTGTTCCGAATCACGGGCGTATCCACCAAGCGCCTGGCTGCACACAGCCGCAACCAGCGTCAGAGCGGTGGAAGCGAAATCGCTGATCGAGCAGGGCTACAAGGGCGCGGAACTGGGCGAAGCCCTGAAACGCGAACGACTCAAGGCAATCGAGCGTTTAGTGGCCTGCCAGCGCTGACCGGGGGTTCGCGGACAAGCCCGCTACAGCAGTGGTCTGGCACAGACTTCGTCCGCAGGAGCGGCCCTGGCCGCCAATGGGAGCACAGGCGTAGCGACTGACGGCGAGGCCATCTCACCTCCCACGTCTATTTGCAGCCTGAGGTTGCCTGACCCGAATGCGCCTGCAGCAACGCCAGCGGCGTCAGCTCGGTCTCCCGCCAGCGAAAGGCCGTTGGCCACAGCGGCTGGTCGATCCGTGCCGCCTGCCAAAGCTCGGCGAAAGTCTGTCCAGCCACGGGATGCCGCATCTCGGGCGCCAGCAGGGCCAGCGGCCAGAGCACGAAGGCATTCTTCAGCACCTCCGGGCGCGGCAACTCCAGGCCGTGGAAATTGCCCACCTGATCGCCGTACATCAGCACGTCGATATCCAGCGGCAGCCCCTTGCGCTCGGGGGCGTAGCGGCCATTATCCGCCTCGATGAACTTGAGCCGGCGGTCCAGCTCCATCAGCGGCAGCTCGGTCAGGCCAGCCACCGCCAGATTGAAGAAATTGTCACCCTTGTAGCCCACCGCATGACTTTCAAAGACCGGCGAGCAGCGCATGTCACCCAGCAATTGGCTCAGCGCATCGAGCCCGGCGCTCAGGTTGCGCTTGCGCCCGACATTACTACCGAGCCCAAGCAATACGGGTATCAGCGACATCCGCGCTCGATCTCCACGCCCAGCGCCGAAGCGCGGGCATTGACGCCCGGTTTGGTTACCCGCAGGCGCAGCCAGGGAATGCCGAAGCGCTCCATCAGGCACGCCGCGAGGCGCTCGGCGAAGGTCTCGACCAGCTCGAGGCGGGCGGTCTGCGCGAAATGGTCAATAACCTTGGCCACCTCGGCATAATCCAGCGCCTTGTCCAGCTCGTCATTCTGCGCAGCGGGACGAATATCCCAGCCCAGGGTCAGATCCAGCCGCAGGCACTGCCGAATACCGCGCTCCCAGTCATAGGCGCCAATCAGCGTATCCACTTCCAGCCCTTCGATGAAAACTGTATCCACGCACCTCTCCCCACGGCATGAACATTCACCATGCCGTTGGCAGATCGTTGAAAACACAGGCGAGGCCGGTAAGACTAAGCTGTTTTTAACGAAGTATTGCCAACGCAGGTTGTTTTACAGCGGCCTGTTAGACTCTGGGACCCCTGCCCCGGATGTAATTTCATGTTCTGGCAACTGACACTGCTCGCTTACCTGATCGGATCACTGTCATTCGCCATTCTACTCAGTCGCTTGGTCGGGGCACCCGATCCACGTGGCAGTGGCTCGGGTAATCCTGGCGCGACCAACATGCTGCGGCTGGCTGGCAAGCGCCTGGCGATCGCCACGCTGTGCGGCGACCTGCTCAAGGGCCTGCTGCCCGTCCTGCTCGCCGAAGCTCTGGGGCTGCCGCTCGAGCAGCAAAGCTGGATCGCACTGGCAGCGGTGCTCGGTCACCTGTACCCGCTGTATTTTCGTTTTCGCGGAGGCAAGGGCGTGGCCACTGCAGCAGGCGCCCTGCTCGGGCTCTATCCCCCCGCCGCGCTTCTCGCGCTGACCGCTTGGCTACTGGCGTTCAAATTCTCCCGCACCAGCTCACTGGCCGCGCTGGCCGCGTTGCCGCTGTGTCTGCCACTACTCGCCTGGCAGCGCCCCGACAGCCTGCTGCCGATGGCCTTGCTGGCCAGCCTGATCATCTGGCGGCATCGCAGCAATCTGCGCGACCTGATGGCCGGACGCGAAAGGCATTTTTAAATCGCAGCCTGCTGCTCGCAACTCGGCAGGCTCTCCATCGGCCAGCGTGCCTGCACCTTGATCGCCAGGTCTTCATGCTGCCCAGCCAACAGGCGCTGGCAACCGGCGTAGGCGATCATCGCACCATTGTCTGTACAGAAGCGTGGTCGCGCATAGAACACCTGTCCTTTCCGCTCGGCGAGCATGCTTTCCAGGCTTTGCCGCAAAGCCTGATTGGCGCTGACGCCGCCAGCGATCACCAGCGTATTCAGTCCCGTCTGCTGCAGGGCGCGCCGGCATTTGATCGTCAGCGTTTCGACCACCGCCTGCTGGAAGGCCTGGGCGATGTCACAGCGTGTCTGCTCACCCTCATCACCGGCATCGCGGCAGCGCTGCCAGGTAGTCAGGGTGGATGTCTTCAGGCCGCTGAAACTGAAATCCAGCCCCGGACGGTCGGTCATCGGGCGCGGGAAGACGAAGCGCCCCGGCTTACCGCGCTCGGCCAACGCGGCGATTTCAGGGCCGCCCGGATAGCGCAGCCCCATCAGCTTGGCGGTCTTGTCGAAGGCTTCACCGGCGGCGTCATCCACCGACTCGCCCAACAACTCATAGCGGCCAATGCCGTCGACGCGCACCAGTTGCGTATGGCCACCGGAGACCAGCAAGGCAACGAACGGGAACGCCGGGGGCTGCTCTTCGAGCATCGGCGCCAGCAGATGGCCTTCCATGTGGTGCACGCCAATCGCCGGCACACCCCAGGCAAAAGCCATCGCCTGTGCGCAGGAGGCACCGACCAGCAAGGCGCCGACCAGACCGGGACCGGCGGTATAGGCCACCGCGTCGATCTGACTCGAATCGCGCCCGGCCTCATTCAGCACCTGACGAATCAACGGCAGCATGCGCTTGACGTGATCGCGCGACGCCAGCTCGGGCACCACACCCCCATAGACGCGATGCAGATCGATCTGACTGAACAGCGCATCGGCCAGCAGCCCCTGTTCGCTGTCATAGAGCGCGACACCGGTTTCGTCGCATGAAGTTTCCAGCCCCAGCACCAGCATTGGGTGTGTAACCTGCAGAAAGCGAATGAAGCCGCGCATGATAATCGCCGCAGCCGCGAAACGGGAACAACCGCTGATGCTTTTCGCTCAACGGCCTTTGCATTCCTCGCAGCAAGGCGTTAACATCCGCAACCCTTAAAACCAGCGTGCTCGCTATCTTTGCCGAAGCGCGTTGTAACCGGTAAACAAGTGAAGGTACGTCCTGGATGCCCAACGTTAAAGTTAAAGAGAACGAACCATTCGACGTAGCTCTGCGTCGCTTCAAGCGTTCTTGCGAAAAAGCCGGTGTGCTGGCAGAAGTCCGCAGCCGCGAGTTCTACGAGAAGCCCACTGCCGAGCGCAAGCGTAAAGCTGCTGCCGCAGTCAAGCGTCACGCCAAGAAAGTGCAGCGCGAACAGCGCCGCAGCGTTCGTCTGTACTGATCCACGTACAACGAAGCCGCATAAAGCCCGGCGAATGCCGGGCTTTGCATTTGCGCCGAAAAAAGACTCCGCTTCGCCAGTTGGCGAATGGGCGGAGTTTTTTCATTTCCGCGCCACTCATCGCGAGCGTACTCTAAAGCCCCTATGGCCGGCCTGATTCCACAGTCCTTCATTGATGACCTGCTCAACCGCTCCGATATCGTCGAAGTGGTGAGTTCGCGCATTCAACTGAAAAAAGCCGGGAAGAACTACACCGCCTGCTGCCCGTTCCACAAGGAAAAGACCCCCTCGTTCAGCGTCAGCCCCGACAAGCAGTTCTACTACTGCTTCGGTTGTGGCGCAGGCGGCAACGCCCTTGGCTTCATCATGGACCACGACAGCCTGGACTTTCCCCAGGCGGTCGAGGATCTGGCCAAGCGCGCCGGCATGGAAGTGCCCCGCGAGGAAAGCGGCCCCGGCCGCAAACCCAGGCAGCCGGTCGACTCGCCGCTTTACCCGCTGCTCGATGCCGCCGCCGACTATTACCGCCAGGCGCTGAAGAATCATCCGGCCCGCAAGGCCGCCGTGGAATACCTGAAAAGCCGCGGCCTGTCGGGGGTGATCGCACGCGACTTCAGCCTCGGCTTCGCACCGCCCGGCTGGGACAACCTGATCAAGCATCTTGGCGGCGACAGCCTGCAACACAAGGCCATGCTCGACGCCGGCCTGCTGATCGAAAACGCCGAAACCGGGCGCAGCTATGACCGCTTCCGTGACCGCGTGATGTTTCCCATCCGTGACAGTCGTGGGCGCATCATCGCCTTCGGCGGACGGGTGCTGGGCGACGACAAACCCAAGTACCTCAACTCGCCGGAAACCCCGGTATTCCACAAGGGCCAGGAACTCTACGGCCTCTATGAGGCACGCAAGACCAACCGCGACCTCGACGAGATCATGGTGGTGGAAGGCTACATGGACGTCATCGCGCTGGCCCAGCAAGGCCTGCGCAACGCGGTTGCCACCCTCGGTACCGCCACCAGCGACGAGCACCTCAAGCGCCTGTTCCGTGTCGTCCCCAGCGTGCTGTTCTGCTTCGACGGTGATGCAGCCGGGCGCAAGGCCGCCTGGCGCGCACTGGAATCGACCCTGCCCAACCTGCAGGATGGCAGGCGCGCGCGCTTTCTGTTCCTGCCCGAAGGCGAAGATCCGGACAGCCTGGTTCGCCGTGAAGGCACCGATGCCTTCCTTGCCCGCATCCAGCAGCAGGCACAGCCGCTGGCCGACTATTTCTTCCAGCAGCTCAGCGAGGAAGCCGACCCGCGCTCACTGGAAGGCAAGGCCCACCTGGCCACGCTGGCAGCACCGCTCATCGAAAAGATTCCCGGCACCAACCTGCGCACCCTGATGCGTCAGCGCCTGGGTGAAATCACCGGCCTGCACGGCGATGCACTGCAACAGATAACCACTGCAGCGCCAACCGCAGCGCCCCACTACGATGACAACGCCTATTACGACGCCAGCACCGGCCACGAGGAAGACACCTGGTACGCGCCGCCAGAGCCTGCCCAGCCCAGGCGCGGCGACAAGAAAGACAAAGACTGGAAAAAGGACTGGAAAAAATCCGGCCAGCGGCCAGACTTCAAGGCACGAGGCCCGCGCACTCCCACCAGTGTCGAACCTCCGGCACTGACCACCCTGCGCACCCTGCTGCATCATCCCGAGCTGGCACAAAAGGTCGAAGATGCCAGTAATTTTGCCGCAGAAGACGATACTTACGCCCAACTGCTGGTCGCCCTGCTCGGCACCCTGCAAAAAAATCCAAAGCTGCGCAGCCTGCAATTGATCGCTCGCTGGCACGGCACCGACCAAGGGCGTCTTTTACGCGCCCTGGCGGAGAAAGAATGGCTGATCTCGGCCGATAACCTTGAACAACAGTTTTTCGACACCATAACTACCCTGGCCGCCAGACAACGCGAACGCAGCCTCGAAACGCTGCTGCGCAAGGCCCGCCAGGGCGAGCTCAGCGCAGAGGAAAAAGATCAGCTGCGCAATCTCTTGAATCGCAACGCAACACCCACTAAAGGGTCCCTCTAAAAACATAGGCGAGGCAGTCAAGACAAGGCGCAACGACCAACGGGAATAACAGCCGCAGGCTGGCCCGAAGGGCGAGCGTAACGAGTCAAAACAGGCAAGGACGCGGAGTTTAGTGGTCTAAATGAGCAGTCCAAGCCTGCTTTTAACACCGTATTGCCAACGCAGATAGTTTTTAGAAGTGCCCTAAATCGACCTCAACTGGCGCGTGAGGTCCCTGCTCGGCTATAATGCTCAGCTTGTTTTCAGCCCGCCAGAACCGTCAGTGGATAGGGTTATATGTCCGGAAAAGCGCAACAGCAGTCTCGTCTCAAAGAATTGATCCAGCGTGGCCGTGAGCAGGGTTACCTGACTTACGCTGAGGTCAATGACCACTTGCCGGAGGATATTTCCGATCCGGAACAGGTGGAAGATATCATCCGCATGATCAACGACATGGGTATCAATGTATTCGAGGTTGCCCCGGATGCCGATGCCCTGTTGCTGGCCGAAGCCGATACCGATGAAGCCGCTGCCGAAGAGGCCGCCGCGGCTCTCGCTGCCGTGGAAACCGACATTGGCCGTACCACCGACCCGGTGCGCATGTACATGCGCGAAATGGGCACGGTCGAGTTGCTGACCCGCGAAGGCGAGATCGAAATCGCCAAACGCATCGAGGAAGGCATCCGCGAAGTCATGAGCGCCATCGCTCATTTCCCCGGAACCGTCGACAGCATTCTTGCCGATTACGACCGCGTCACCACCGAAGGCGGTCGCCTGACCGAAATCCTCAGTGGCTACATCGACCCTGACGACGACGGCGCCGCCGCACCTCAGGAAGTCGAGCCCGTCACACCTCCAGCGGCCGCAAAGCCTGCAGCCGACGGCAAGGAAGAAGACGAGGAAGACGACTCCGAAACCGAAGAGGAAGAAGGCGATGGCGGCCCGGACCCGGAAGTTGCCCGCGTACGTTTCGGTGCCGTTGCCGAACAGCTGGAAGTCGCCAAGAAAGCTTTGAAAAAGCATGGTCGCGGCAGCGAGCAGGCAACCGATGCCCTGCAGGAGCTGGCCATCCTGTTCATGCCGATCAAGCTCATTCCTAAGCAGTACGACGCATTGGTCGAGCGCGTGCGTGACGCTCTGAACCAGATCCGTGCGCAGGAACGCGCCATCATGCAGCTTTGCGTACGTGACGCCCGCATGCCGCGCGCCGACTTCCTGCGCCAGTTCCCCAACAACGAGACCGACCTCGACTGGGCCGACCAACTGGCCAGCGGCAAGAGCAAGTACGCCGAAGCCATCGGCGCACGCAAGGAAGACATCCAGCGCTGCCAGCAGAAGCTGATCGCACTGCAGGACGAATGCGAACTGGCCATCGCTGACATCAAGGACATCAACCGCCGCATGTCCATCGGCGAAGCCAAGGCTCGCCGGGCGAAGAAAGAGATGGTCGAGGCCAACCTGCGCCTGGTTATTTCCATCGCCAAGAAGTACACCAACCGCGGCCTGCAGTTCCTCGACCTGATCCAGGAAGGCAACATCGGCCTGATGAAGGCGGTGGACAAGTTCGAATACCGTCGCGGCTACAAGTTCTCCACCTACGCCACCTGGTGGATTCGCCAGGCGATCACTCGCTCCATTGCCGACCAGGCGCGGACCATCCGCATCCCGGTGCACATGATCGAGACGATCAACAAGCTCAACCGCATCTCCCGCCAGATGCTGCAGGAAATGGGCCGCGAGCCCACGCCCGAAGAGCTGGGCGAGCGCATGGAAATGCCCGAGGACAAGATCCGCAAGGTACTCAAGATCGCCAAAGAACCGATCTCCATGGAAACCCCCATCGGTGACGACGAAGACTCGCACCTGGGCGACTTCATCGAAGACTCCGCCATGCAATCGCCCATCGACGTGGCGACCGTGGAGAGCCTCAAGGAAGCCACCCGCGACGTCCTCTCCGGCCTCACCGCACGGGAAGCCAAGGTCCTGCGCATGCGCTTCGGCATCGACATGAACACCGACCACACGCTTGAAGAGGTGGGTAAGCAGTTCGATGTCACCCGCGAACGCATCCGCCAGATCGAAGCCAAGGCACTGCGCAAACTGCGCCACCCGACGAGAAGCGAGCACCTGCGCTCCTTCCTCGACGAGTAACCAAAACCCCCGGCCAAAACCGGGGGTTTTGCTTTCCACCACGCAAAGCAGCCGTCTCACACAGCTTCGCTTGGCGCACCCGCAACACCCCCGGTATAATCCGCCGGCCTCTGAGGGCCTATAGCTCAGTTGGTTAGAGCAGAGGACTCATAATCCTTTGGTCCACGGTTCGAGTCCGTGTGGGCCCACCATCTTCAAAGCCGCGCACTGCGCGGCTTTTGCCCTACTGAATGCTCTTCAATCAGGATTTCATAACGTCTCGACGTCCACTTTTTGTCCACGCAGGCGCTTTGGCCTGGGTACTGGAGTGGTGACTGACACGTACATCCAGCCCTCGAGATACCCATCTGGTGTCTCCGCTTCTACGCGGTACCACCCCTTATCGTTGTATTCCAGCACCTCAACCGGATGCGCGAACGGCAGCGAGGCGATGGACTTGCTTTGCGTAGTTGGTTCAGCGCGGAGGTTTGCTCCCTCGCGGTTAACCATGCGTACGTCAGCAAGCAGCACTCGCTGTTCGTTGCTCAATAGCGCAGCCCGTTCGTGCACATCGGCCGGCGCAGAAGCGCCCGACATCAGAGCCGTCAAAAATGCGTATGCCATGTAGGTGTTGAAGATGCGAAGCAGCATGTCCCAATACACCAAGACCTGAACGTAGACCGAGTGTAAGCGCTGCATCGCTGTTGGAGACAGCTTCGCTACTTCACCGTCAGAAATCGCCTGAACGATCTGAAGGTCAGCGCTGCGGACCGGATCGACCTCGAGGCCTGCAAAATCACCGACATCAAGACTGTCGAATCGCGCTACGCGCTGTACCTTGGCACCAGATTCGCCAAAGCTATCGGGGCTCGCCAAGTAGCTGGCTAAAACAGACCCGCTCAACAGCTCCTGATACGACCCTGCAACAACGGCCAGCTCTGTCTGTATCCGCGCACTACCGGATATATCTGCAAATTGCTGTTGCAGCTCATCCAGATATGACGGCCTGGTCAACTCTGCCATTTGAGCCTGGAAGCCCGTCAGGTACGACGGCCGCGTCAGCTCATCCATCCGAGCCTGGAAGTCTTCCAGGTATGACGGCCGGGTCAGCTTATCCAGTTGATCTTGGAGGTCAGTCAGAGCTGACGGCCTCGTCAGCTTTTCGAACTGCTCATGAAGGTCCGTCAGAGCCGACGGCCTCGTCAGCTTTTCGAACTGCTCATGAAGGTCCGTCAGAGCCGACGGCCTCGTCAGCTTTTCGTACTGCTCATGAAGGTCCGTCAGAGCCGACGGCCTCGTCAGCTTTTCGAACTGCTCATGAAGGTCCGTCAGAGCCGACGGCCTCGCCAGCTTATCGAACTGATCCTGAAAGTCCGTCAGGGCCGATGGCCGTGTCAGCGCAGCGATCTTTTCGAGCAAATCATCAATGGATGTCGTGCCCCCGAACTTCTGACGCACCCCCTTGTTGGGGTTGTGCTGTTTCTTCTTTTTTTCAGTCATGAGCGCATCCCTGCTCATTCGGGCTACCGCCCGGAGCGTTCTGTTTAGCCAACGGATTCAAATTCACCACATCAGCCAAATGCCCCGGACTGAAGTGGGCGTATTTCTGGGTCATGGCCAGGGTGGCGTGGCCGAGGACGCGTTGTAGGGTGAGGATGTCGCCGCCGTTCATCATGTAGTGGCTAGCGAAGGTGTGGCGCAGGACGTGGGTGAGCTGGCCTTCGGGGAGCTCGAGGCCGATCGCCTCGATCACGTCCCGGAATTTTGAATAGCTGGGCTTGAAAGGCAGGGCCGCGGTCAGGCGCTGCTGCAGCTCTGCAGAGATCGGCACCGAGCGGTTCTTGCTGGACTTGGTCTTGCTGTAGTGGATCAGCCCGTTGCGCACCTGGCGGGGCTGCAGGCCCTCCGCTTCGCCCCAGCGGGCGCCAGTGGCCAGGCAGACCTCACTGATCAGCCGCACGTGCGCCGCCTCGTCGCCCAGACCGGCCAGCAGTTCGGGGATCTGCTCGGCTGTCAGATAGGCCATCTCCGCTTCATCGAACTTCAGCGCCCGGACCTTGGCCAGGGGGTTCTCCCCTTTCCACTCGCCCAGGCGCTCCAGCTCGTTGAACACCGCACGCAGGTAAGCCAGTTCGTGATTGAGCATGTTCGCGCTGATGGGCTTGGGCTTATCGTCCGCCTTACCGCGGCCGCGCCCTGGCTTCGCCCTGGTGTGCTTGCCTTCCGCGCGCTCGGCACGGTAGGTGGCGAAGTGGTTGGCGGTGAACTTGTGGGCCTTCGGGTCGCCCATGCGCTCGGCCATCGCCAGCAGCAGAGCCAGGCGCTGCTCGCCGGTTTTCAGGCTCTGGCCATGCAGCGTGTACCAAAGGTCGATCAGCTTGCTCAGCCGGCGTTCGTCCAGCTTTGGCGCTTTCTCGAACTCGCCCCTAGACCCGTCGCCCATGATGCGGCGCTCCAGGTGCATGGCTTCGTTCTTCGACTTCACCCGACGGCGGATCCGCGGGCCCGCACGCCCCTCGGGCCGGCAGTCGACCAGCCATTCGCCGGTCTCCAGTTTCTTGATCGACATGGCTAAAGGGGACTGATCTGTTCAGGCGCATCCTTCACGTCGCCTGTCAGGATCCAGAGTGCGTACTTTCGATAACGCGGATGGCTGGCGATCTTCTGGATAGACAGGAGGCTGACCTCCCGGCGCAGGTCGGCTTCGTATTTCTTCAGGTTGCTGAGCGATAGACCTACCTCACTGCACAACACCGCCTGAGTAACTTTCTCGCGCGCTCGAACGGCCTTGAGGCGCTCTGCGAGCGTCATGGCTGCACCGGGCTTATCTGGCCGCATTCGGGGGCCGTTTCATCAGTGACCAGCCACAGCGCATATTTCTTGAAGCGAGCGTTTTTGGTGATCTTCAGCAGTTCCGTCGAGCTTACCGATGCGCTACGGCCGTATTCGTACCCCTTCCACGTTGTCAGGTTGATTCCTGCGATCTCGCAGATTTCCTGCTGCGTGAGTCGTTCGTTCAGCCTCACTTCCTTGAGCTTCTTCCCCAGATCCATCCTCACCCCTTGACCTTTGGTATGTGTACATATACTTTTAGTGTGTGAACGCACACTTTGAGCACCAATAAACACACTGAGGTTAACAGAATGCAGATCGCAATCGACACGCCCTACGTGACCGTGGGGGAGTACGCCCGCCGTTCCGGACAATCAGGAAGTGCCATCCGGAGAGAGATCGAGGCCGGCCGCTATGTCATCCGACCGAAGGAAGAAGGTTCGAAGTCGGCCGTGCTTATCAACATGGTGCACATGGCCCTGGAAGCAGCCGAGCAGGCCGAGCGCGTGCGCCAGGCGAGCGAGACCAACCGCTCAGCTCAGTGCTAAAGGGCTCTCTCATGAAGTTCGAGGAGATTTACCACCGGGATGTCGTGCACGCCCTTGAGCACGACCGGGAGCTGGATTTCGAGTCCATCACCGATGCCTACCTGCAGAAGGGCCTGTGCCCTAGCTGCGGCAAACGCAAGCTGTTCATCAGCCGGAAGAAGCCCTTCCAGCTCAAGTGCAACCGCGACAACGAGTGCCAGTTCGAGCAGAAGACGCGTGAGCGCTACGCCCACCTTTTCGAGAACCTGAGCGAGCGCTTCCCCAAGACAGAGACGAACCCCAACGCCACTGCCGATGCTTACCTGCAGCGCAACCGCGGCTTCGACACCAGCAAGCTGAAGGGCTGGTACACCCAGGCCCGGCGCAAGCTGAAAAACGGCGAATGGGCGGACACGGTGCGCTTCCCGCTGTGCGACGGCTACTGGGAGCGGATCATCGACGCCACGGCCGTGGCCGCCAACGAGGGCGACAAGGCTGGCATCAAGTACGGCATGAACTACAAGGGCCAGGGTTGGGTACCGCCGGGCCAGGTCATCAACAAGGGCGACCGGGTATACATCACCGAGGGGATCTTCCACGCCATCGCGCTGCACCTGGCCGGCTACAAGGCGATCGCATCCATCAGCTGCGTCAACTTCCCGTGGGACATCGTCGAGGAGAACCGCAGCAAGCTGATCACCTGGTGCATAGGCCTGGACGATGACCCGGCCGGGCGCAAGTACATCCCCAAGTACCTCAAGCAGTTGAAGGAGCTGAACGAGATCGGCTGGGTGGCGCTCGCCGGTGAGCGTGACTGGGACGACATATACCGAGACGGCGACCTGAACGAGGCCTTTCTTGAGGAGGCCTGCTACCGAGGCAGGCTGTTCACCGCCAAATCACCGATGAAAGTGGCCTACCTGCTCTACATGAAGGGCAAGCGCGGCTTCTTCATGCTGGAGTACAGCAATCGCCTGTACTCGGCCCGCGTGAACGTCGGCGAACTGCAGAAAGATTTGGATGGCGACGAGGTGGACGGGCACTACCCGGACTTCACCAAGCACACCTCTGTAACCCAGGTGGCCAACTGCGTACCGGAGTTCGAGTACATCCAGCGCGACGCCATTACCGGTGATCAGCAGTACTTCTTCCAGTTCCGTTTCCCCAACGCCCAGCAGGATTGCAAGGTCCCGCTGGCCCCAAGCGCCGTGGGCGAGCCACGCTCGTTCGCCAAGGCCATGCTCGAGCGCACGCCAGGTGGCGACTTCCAAGGCGGCGAGCGCGTGCTGGCCATGCTGCGCAGCCGCTGGCTGGAGAACGCCATGACCGTGCGCACCCTGCCCTTCGTCGGCTATGACGAGGAAACCGGCACCTACGTGTTCCAGCAGTTCGGCTATCAGAAGGGGCGCGAGTACCCGGCCAACAAGCATGGCTTCCTGGACGTCGGCCGCGGCGGTCTGAAGACCTCGCTGAACAGCTTCCGCGTGGTACATGGGCAGAACTTCAAGCCGGATTGGTTTGCCGATTTTCTGGCGGTCAACCACCTGAACGGATTGGGTGCGCTGAGCTGGTGGACCGGCTGCCTGTACGTGCAGCAGATCCGGCAGCGCCAGGGCAGCTGGCCATTTTTCGAGTTCACCGGCGAGGCCGGGGCGGGCAAGTCGTTCCTGCTGCGTTTTCTCTGGTGCCTGGTAGGCCGGCCCAACCAAGAAGGCGTGAAGCCCAACAGTGAGGGCTCCACCAGTGTGGGCCTGATCCGAGCGTTCTCCCAGGTGAGCAACCTGCCGGTGGTGTTGATCGAGTCAGACACCCAGACCATCGACGCTCAGGGCCGGGTGGTGGTGAACCAGTACAACTGGGAAAAGGTGAAGCCGTTGTATGACCACAACGCCACGCTGCGCACAGTGGGCGTGAAGTCCTCAAGCAACGACACCGACAGCCTGATTTTCCGCGGTGGCCTGTGCATATCGCAGAACGCCAGCGTCGAGGGGCATGAGGCGATCATGACGCGGATCGTGCACATGCACGCCACCAAGGACCACCACACGCCAGCGCTGAAGGCGGTATCCATCCGACTGAAAGATCGGCCAGTGGAGGAGTTGGCCGGCTACCTGCGCCACTGTCTGGAGAACGAAGCGGCTTGGCTGCAGCGTTATTTCGAGGCATTCCCCATCTACGAGAAGCGCTTGCAGGAGAACAGCGCCATCCGGCACCCACGCATTGCGCATTGCCATGCCCAGATGATGGCTGCCGCCAAGGCTACCCAGTTATTTTTCCCGGACTGGAGCGATCGCACCCTGGACCAGCTACACAAGCACATCGAGGCCAGGGCGGTAGACCGCCAACAGCGCGTGAGCAAAGAAGACACCATCGCCTCACGCTTCTGGCAGATCTTCCACTACCTGAACGAGCGGGTGGTGGTGGAGCAAAAATCCGGCGAGGAGCCGCGCGAGATCATCCAGGAGACGCTGAACCACAGCGGCGACAAAGGGCTGATCGCAGTCAACATCGAGCACTTCCACAACGCCTGCCGCCTCGCCGGGCAAGAGGTGATTCCCGCCGTACAGCTGATGCGCGCCCTGCCGCTCAGTACCACCTACCGCTTCCTGGAGAACCGCAAGGTCCGCTCGGTCATTGAAAGGCGTTCCCTCAACTGCTGGGTGTTTGCTCGGGGGAACTGGTCGTGATCAGTCGTATGCGTCAGGTGGGCGTGTGTGTGCGTATAGGACGGATTGGCTGCCGGTGTGTGTGGCCCTGCTTGGTCCGGAACATCCGGAACAATGAAATTATAGAAAAAGAAACTCTTATAAATCATATAGATAGGACTAAAAACCTGTTCCGCCACAACCGGAACACGGTGGAACACGCCGGAACAACCTGTTCCACCATGTTCCGGAAATGTTCCGGTAACGCGCCGCCGAACTGGTGGAGCTGCCGACCGAAGACACCCCCGGTGAGATGTGCTTGGCCGGCGTTGGCCTGGCCCTGCTGCTCAAGCGCCTGCAGGCGCTGGACCGCCCGTGCCGTGCCCTGCTGCTGGCCATGGCCTGCCTGGCCAACCCGACCCAAGCCCAGTGGCTGCAAGCCGAGATCGGCCTGCACGTTGGCCAACTGACCGCCGCCGACCTTGGGCCTGAAGTGTTCCAGGTACTGGTCGGCCTGCTGGCCACCTTTCACACCAACCCGAGCAACTGAAGGAGCAACACGATGGCGACATCAATCCCCGAAGCGATGACCCAAGCACTGGCCTACCAGCAGCGCCGGCCCGCGATCGAAACCGCTGGCGTGCAGGCGCTGCATCGACTGACCCCAATCGCGCTGGGCTACACCGGCCAGAGCCGGGTAGTCGGGCGCTTCCTGCTGGGCCTGTACAACGGTTACGACTTCCCTTTTGAGCTGCACGACCTGCGCAGCCTGGACCTGCCGGTATTCGAGGACTGCCTGAAGGTGCTGATGATGGATTTCAGCCCCGAGCTGGAAGTGCATGAACGCATCGAGAACGGCGACAGGATCTTCGACCAGTTGATGGCCAAGTGGGCGCCGGAGGTAGCCGTGCAATGAGGCTGACCTACTGCGCCAACGGTGTGAACGGCCACATTGATCTGCCGAGCGTATGCGTCGAGGTGATGACCGCTGAATCGCTGGCCGAGCTGGCCGCAAGCTGCCACTGGCGCGACCTCCACCCGCACGCGCTGCCAGGCGAGCTGACGCGGATTCACCTGCAGGACCTGGACGGAAAGGAGTTGGGGATGTTCGAAGTGCGGCGCGAGATGCGCCCGGTATTCACGGCCAGCGCCCTACCCGGGCGGGGCTGAAAAGAGGGTGTCGAGGAGCTGCAACTCCCCGACACCAACCACCAGCAAAGGAGCAACACGATGCAAGCGACACACCCAAGCGGTAGCGCAACAAAGGCTACCACAGCACCCCGTCACCTGCTGGCGACGGCCATCGTCGGCGAAGCCCTGATCGGCTACCAGGTGCAGAAAACACCCGCCGCCCGTGCGCGGCTGGAAAGCGTCACCGACATGGCCAAGCGCCTCGGTGACCTGACCGAAGCTGACGCCGCCGTGGTGGCCCAGCTGCTCGCCAAACCCTGCGCCGCTGCGCCTACTTTGAACTGAGGTGAATCCATGCACGACATAGCCGCATCGCTCACGCCAGCTGACTCAGTTGTAACCCTTCACAGGCTTCTCAGCCTTGGTCTTGAGCGCTCTGATGGCGGTGAATTCAGCTTTGAAGTGCTCAAGCCTGAGCAGTACTTCGCTGATATCGACATTCACATATCGCTCCCTGAACACGTCATCAGAAACGCGATAAACGATTGCGCCACTCCCGCCAGGGACCTTGCCCTGCAGCGCCTCGCGGAGCGCAAGGTAGTGCTCCTCCAGTTCTGCCAACCGCTTTTCGATCAACAGCTTTTTGTAAATCGCCATCCATACCCCCGAGGTGTTCCTATGTCCGTAAGCACTCAATCTGCCACAAACCAAGCGACCTTCCATGACCAGCTGGAACATCTGTTTGAAGTGGCTGTGGCACTTGATCACCAGCTGATTGATCTGCGCTTCGCCCTGGAAAAAGCATCCGAGAGCGAAAGCCTCGCGATTGTTCATGGCCAGTTGCTAGCAGCGCAAGCAATCCTCAAACAAGCGTGCGCCTCGTTCTCAGACTGTCCCGACCAAGGAGAACGGAACCATGGCTAACTCCCGCACCGCTGACAAATTCGTCGTCCGCCTACCCGATGGCTTGCGTGGTCGCATCTTCGACGTATCTGCCCGCAACAACCGCAGCATGAACAGCGAGATCGTCCACCGCTTGGAGCGCTCGATCGCCGTCGAGGTAGAGCTGGATCACCAGAAGGACCTGGTGCGGATCCTCGCTGCCCGGCTCGACGAGATGGAGGCTGTTCACAAATCGGAGTGAGATTTAGCGGCTAAAGAAAGGGGCTTCGGCTAATGCCAGTCAGTTAAGCTGACTGGCATTTTTATTTCTGGTCGGATACTTGGACGGCTTGGGTTTGACCGCTCGCGGATAACTGCGATCCTCACGACGATGAGGTAGGACGTAGTGCATGGCTGAGGCCTGTAGTTCAGCCAGGTAGCGAGGGATGTTGCCTGGATGATTCAAAGAGACCCCGTTCAAGAAGCCCAGAATCGCCCAGGTGCAAGCGGTGAAACTCATTTCGCAGGGGTAGATGCCAGGGCAGTGGCGACTCATTTCCAGCATTTGATAACGCAGCAGGTTGTACCCCAGTAGTACGCCCCACAGTTCTTGTTCAATCATCTCCGGCGTTTTACTACGCAGTGTGTAGTGACCCGCGAGCATGCCTTGCTTCATTTCTCGATAGCCCAGTTCGATTTCCCAACGCTGGCTGTACAGATCCACGATTTCGTCTGGAGGGAAGCGCAGAGGATCGATCATTGAGGTCAGTACCTGCCGCACTTTGCCCTTGATGGTCTTGCTTAATAACCGAGCCTGTAGCGTGTCTGGCAGGTCGGGCCATTGTTTACGCGCCTGCGGCGAGGTCTTTAGTGAGACGATGGCATCGTGGCGCCCTAACTTACGCAGCACCTCGTATTGAGCATCCTTTCGCAGCGGCAGTAACCAATGGCGCTGAGTGCCTGTCTGTTGCCAGCGATGAAGTAACCCCAGTGAATAGAAGCCACGGTCGAACAAGGTCAGCGAGTGATCGGGTGTGCTGTCGATCAGTTGTTCGGCCAGTTTCATCTCGTTGCTGTGGTAGCCGGCAAAAGCACTATTCACCAGCATGTGGCTGGTCAGCTCCATCTGGCAGACCATGCGAACTTGGGGATAGCCGGTATCGCCATGCTGATTACTGGCGCTGCCATAGTGCTTGCGGTTGTCGGCCGTATCCGGTGTGCGCCAGACCACGCCATCGACACTGAGCAGGCGCAAACCGGCCCAAGTGGGGTGATTGGCGCTGGCATGCCAGCGTTGTTGAGTCAGGGAAAAGACCTCTCGCACCGCAGCGCTGCCCAAACGCTGGCGACCTTGCACGATTGCACTGGGTGCTACCAATGGCTTCTGCCCAGGCAGCATGATGCCCATACGGCTCGCGGCATCCCAGGCCGACATCCGGCGAAACAACGCCATGGCGATCACGCACCAGATCATGGCTTCAAGAGGGAGACGTCGCTTACGCAGGGTCGCCACTCCCGCCGTTTCCAGTGCGGTGCTAACTAGGTCTGGATCAAGCAGCGCCCCTAGTTCGTCAAGGGAGTAAGTAGCAGATGCCACTTCGTGAGTCAGTGCCAAAGCGCGGGAAAGTCGCATAAAAAATCCGATGCTCAAAACAAGCATCGGATTTTCGTTTCAGCGCGCAGAAGGTCAAGCTGTAGCGCTTAACTGACTGGCATTAGGGCTTCGGCCCCTTTTTTATTGCCGGAGAAAAGTTTCTCAAGTCCAACTATCCGAATTCGCATCACTATATCGAAGTTGTGTTATTGCAATTCCGAATGAATAACACCCGCCACAACCACATATATACAAAATCCCAAATGCACTTTTATACATTTGTGCTTTTGTACTCTATCCGCCTGCAGCCCTTGCCATAGCAGGCACTTACAGACTCACTAGCCGAATACCTCTTACAAATCTTGAAAATCAAGCAAGGCCAGTCGTGGCGCTCGTTTCCGAGCTTGGGAAATGAATCACACCGGATTTTCGATATAGTGTTTTTATACCGTTTCAATTCCCAACTGAGGGAATTACAAAGTGCTTGACGCCATGAATTTGATATCAGTAAAGTCCGCCCCGACACCAACAACAGGACGGAGTTTTTTATATGTGCAGCACAACTGATACAGCATGCCCTCTGCGCCAAAGTTTTGAGGACAGCCGTAACTCAAATGCGCTATACGTCGAAATTATTGCGTCCGGAGTGCATTTCTCCGAACGGGCCAGGGCGGGCCTGTTTGAGATGGGAATGGGGCAATTACGGCAGTTTGATACCGCCGCGAAGGTTCAGCTGATCGAGGGCAACGCGCCGAGTTGATCAAACAGCTCCCGCTGCTGGGTACGGGAGAGGTCTCGCAAGCGGTCGAAAAGCAGCCGATCGACCGCTTGAGCCGAGGGGCTGAGAGTGTGGGAAAAGGTGAGATTGGTTACCCAGGTGTGGCCGCAGCGCGGGTCCAGGCAGAGGCAGTAGAGACGGGTGAACTCCTGAGACAGCCGGTCGCTCGAAGCGATACGCCCTTTGCCACTACATTCCTTGCAGATAACCAGCATTCTCCCCTCCCAAGGAACCTGATCAGGAACCAATTCTGCCACAACATGTAGCACCTTGCTCCCCACTCACATACAAGATGTGCTTTCTAGTGGGTAAAATTAAAGCTGCACTGACAGATGCTCTACTCCCCTAAAGTCAAGGAAATATTTGTCCTATATGTACTCAAGGTGATGGTTGCTTGATATCATTCTCCCGAGACGCAATTCTTAGCCTGTGGTGTTCGTTTCGTTTCCCTTGCTCCTCGCGATGAGGTCGTGACACAGGCTCCACCATGGAAAGGGTGTTTTGAAATGGCGATTAAGAGTGAAACCTTCAGCCGCGTACAGCTGACTGAAAAGGACGCTGCGCGTTTCGTCCAGCACATCAAAGAAGATGCGCCCAACCCAAAGGCCAAGGCTTCCTATCGCCGTGGTCGCGATCTTCTTGCCCAAGTGTTCGGCAACCAGCCTGCACGCGCGCACTGAGCCCGCCGTCAGCCATGCAGCACGGCACCGACTATCTCATCGAAAAACTGGATCGCGGCCACCAGCTCAGCCGTTTCTCCCTTGGAGACGAGCCTGAGCTACGCCCGTTGAAGTCTTTTCTTCAGAGGCAGGCTCTGAATTACCAGAACGCAAACGTTGCGGTGACCTATGTGGCTGTCCTGAAGCCTACGGACGAAGCTCCGCAAAGAAAGGTAATCGGGTACGTCACGTTGACGTGCAGCGAGGTTGAACTGGGGGAAACCTACTACCTGGACGACTGTGAGCACGCCAACCGATTCTCTAGCATGCCGGCAATGAAGGTCGCTCGCCTGGCTCGACATGTTAGTTACAAAGGGCACCGCATCGGCGAAACGCTGATGGATTTCGCCATAGCCTTGGCGGCAGATCAGATCGGCCAGAGTGTGGGCTGTCGCTTTCTTGTAACAGATGCTAAGCGCCGCTCGGTCAATTTCTATGAAGGCCTGGGCTTCACGACACTGGCTACTGACGACAACCAAGAGCGCTCGGAGCCAGTGATGTTCTTGGACTTGAATAAGATCCACGGAGACGTGGCTTGTGATGATCTTGACGCAGCACTGAAGAGTACTGCCTTGGACTTCGGTCCGGCACAAGCCGTCTCCTAGCCTGATCACGCCGCTCCGGCCGGCACCTCCCGCCAGGCAATGCGCCGATCCGCTCGCAGCACCTCGTTGATCTGGTCAAACAGCTGGCAGATCGGGCGGATCTCGTTGGCGGTGTAAACGCGATCGATCTTCTCAATGTCGCCGAAGCCCGCGCTGTTTTCGGGGATGATGCCGGCCAGTGCCGGGTTCATGCGCCAGGCGGCGATGACGTCGTTGCGGGTGATGTTCTTCACCTTTTCCAGCTCGTCCTTGGCTTGGAAGTCGCCCACCGGAATGATCTGGATGGCCTTCTCTGCGCCGCCGGGGATGTTGACGAACATCGAGCGGAAGTTGCCCACGCCCTTGCTTGCGCTGATCTGCGCCTGCAGCTCCTCCTCGTCTTCATCGCTCAGGTTCGGGTCGTTGGTGTAGAAAATGTACCCAGCGTGCGCGCCGTTGCTGTAGTAGCGCCGGCGGAACAGGGTCGCGGCCTCGTTGAGCAACAGCGCCTGCAGCCCGCCCAGGTAGTCGGGCACGCCGTAGATGTCCTGTTCGACGTCGTAATCCATCACGTGCTCGATCTCGTCCTGGTCGAACTCGATTTCCTGCCCGTTGGGCTGGAGCATCACGTAGCCGCCGTCGACCTTGATTCGCATGTTGATGGCGGGCAGGTGATCGAGCTGCAGCACCTGCCCCATCAGGTTGAACTGGCGAAGGAAGTACGCCTCGCCAAATACCATGAAGTCGAGCCCGGCCCGGCCCATGGTGCGCGTGCTGCAGCCCTCGGACGGGATGAACTCACGCAGCAGCATGTTGCGTTTGAACTTGGGGATGGCCCCGTGGTGCGCGTTGGCGCGCAACAGCTTGGCCAGGCCAACGCGGGACACGGGCGGCTTGTACAGGCGACCGTCGTCGCTGGCGAACACGCCCAGGTACTGCCCGATGTTGTCGCTGAGCACCGCTTCGGGTGCTCCGAACGTGAAGGCCCGCGTGGGCTGTCGTTCCTGTTGGTGCTGCTTTGCTGGTCGTCGCTTGGCCATGGGTACCCTGCATTGCATAGCGGCTGCGCCGCCGCTTGTTGGTGTTGAGAGGTTCGTGGGCCAGGGCATGCATGATTGCCCAGGCGATGTCGGCGTGGCCGGTGGCATCGGTGCGCGAGGCGCTGTAGGTGATCTGCCCGCTGTTGGTGGTGCCACGCTTGATGGTCAGGAAGGCCGCGGCGATGTCGTTCCAGCCGGCGTCCCACTCGATCCGGCTGCCGGTGATGGTGTCCTGGGCTTTGAGCACCAGGGCGTTCTTCGCCTCGAGGCTGTAGTGAATGGGCGTGGCGCGCGGGTAGAAGTCGCGCACCAGATCGAACACGCCATAGCCGACGCCAGTGATGTCGATGCCGATGTGCTGGACGTTGAAACGTTCGGTGAGCTTTTTGACCTGCGCCGCCTGGTGGGTGAACGAGGTGCCCCGCCAGCTGTGCTTCTCCAGGATGCGGAACTTTCCGCCCTGCTCCAGGGGTGGCGCCACGACAACGCAGGTAGCGTCGTCGCGGGTACGGCTGGGGTCGTAGCCGAGCCAGACGGGGCTGTTGCCGAAGGGGCGATCATCGTCGGGGTCGTAGTCCGTCCACAGGGCGATATCGGAGTAGCAGCGTTCAAGATCGCCCAGGGCGAAGGCACTCATCGTGCTGTCGATGAATTTGCACATGTAGAGCTGTGCGAAGCGCTCTTCGTCGTTTTCCAGCTTGAGGCGATCGATGTCGAACAGGTCGCAGCCGCCGGCCACGGCATCTTCGATGGTGATGACCTTGCGCCACTGACCATCCGGACAGAGCGCGCCGGCGTGGATGGCCGCGTCGCTGGGCCACTGCTGGCCGAGCTTCTTGCCGCGCTTGCTGTTGCGGAACTCCTCGCCAGTCCAGAACGGGTAGGCCTGATGGGTGACGGCGCTGGGCGTGGAAAAGTAGGTTTTGCGCCACTTTTTGTGGGTGGCCATCGCGCCGGCGAGACTGTTCAGCTTCTCGAAGTCGCGGATCCAGAAGTACTCATCGATGTAGACGTGCCCATGGTGGCCTTGGGCGGTACTGCTGTTGGTGCTGAGGAAGCGCAATTCGGCCCATGGCTTGCCGTCGCGGCTGAGCACGATGGGGTTGCCGGTGAGCTGGATGCCGAACCACTCGGCAGCGAAGGCAATGATGTAGCTACGGAAGATCTCCGACTGCGCCCGGCTGGCCGAGAGGAACAGGCCTTCGTGGCGTCTGCGTACAGCATCGAGGGCGCCATCAAGGGCCTGACCGGCTCGCAGCTGGCGACCTTCACCAACACCAGCAACCTGCTGGCCAAGGCCACCAAGGGCGATGCGGCGACGATGAGTGCCTACCTGGGCACCATGTACAACACGTTCAAAGGCCAGGCCGATGCCATGGGCAAAAGCGCATGGGTCGAGCAGCTGGGCGGCCAGACAGCGCTGGCAGTGAAGCTATTCCGCACCAGTGGTGCGCAGATCGGCGAGGCCTTCAAGGGCGCCGGCGGGCTGGCGACCACGGCTGGCGTGGATCTGGCTGAACAGATGGCCATCCTCGGCACGCTGAGCAGCACGATGGATGGCGGCGCTGCCGGCGGGGCCTACAAGGCCTTCTTCGAGAACGTCAGCGGTGCGTCGGAAAAGCTCGGCATGAGCTTCGTGGACCAGCAGGGCAAGCTGCTGCCGATGATGGACATCCTGGACAAGCTCCAGGGCAAGTTCGGTGACCTGTCGATCGAGGCCAACGGCAAGGCGCTGCGCGATGCCTTTGGCGGCGAAGCGGCGCGGCTGATCACCACCCTGATGGGCGATACCGGGCGGTTGGCCAATGGCATGGAGCAGCTGGGCAAGGTGCGCGGCCTGGAGACCGCCGAGCAGATGGCCAAGGCCATGGTGGACCCGTGGCAGCAGTTCGGGGCTGCGGTGCAGGCACTGCGGATTGCCTTCGGGCAGGCACTGATTCCGCTGCTGACGCCTCTGATGGAGCGGATGACGGGCATTGCCAGCACGTTGACGCGCTGGACTACCCTCTTTCCAAACATCACCAGGATAGTAGGCGTTCTGACACTCGTGGTTTTCGGCCTTATTGCGGGCCTGGCCACGCTGACCGCCCTGGTAGCCATGGCCAAGATGGTCTGGTTGCCGCTGATAACCGTCTGGAAGTTGGCGACGCTGATCGGATGGAAGAGCGTCGGCATGTTCCTGATGCACGTGGCCAGCATCGGTGCGTTCGTCATCGGCCTGGCCTCAATGCTGCTGTGGATGGGCCTGGTTAAAGGCGCCATGCTGCTGTGGCAGGCCGCGATCTGGCTTACCAACGGTGCATTGTGGGCCAACCCGGTGACGTGGATCGTGGTCGGCATCATCGCGCTGGTGGCCGCTGTGGCTGCGGCCATCTACTGGTGGGACGACTGGACGGCAGCGCTGATGAACACTGCGGCGTTCCAGTGGATCAGCGAGCAGTTCGCAGCCCTGACCGGCTGGTTCGACTCAATGGGCGGCTGGGCCGGCATGGCCAAGGCGGCATGGGATGGCATCGTCACGATCTTCCACAACGCGATCAACGGCCTGATCGCCATGCTGAACAAGATCCCCGGCATCAACATCGATGCGCAGTTCGGCGCCATGCCGGAGATGCCCGGCACCAGTGCGGCCATGTCCGCCGTGGAGCAAGCGGAACGCGCCCAGAAGGCCCAAGCCACCATCAACAACGCCATCCCCAGCCTTTCGCCGCAGCGAGCCACCGCAGTGCCGCCGGGCGGGCTGCTGACCAGCATTCAGAACACCAATAACCAGAACCGTGGCAACCGCGTGGAAAAGGTCGAGATCCACACGGGCAAGGCCATGAGCCCGCTTGAGCTGGAAAACATGCTGAGCATGGCGGTGGGCGGATGAGCGAGTACATCGACCTGCTGATCGCCGACAACGACCTGGTGCTGGACCTGTCCCGCCAACCGCTGCTGGTGGACGACCGCGCAAGCATCGCCCAGGACATCGCCCACATGATTCGCGACAGCGGCCTGCTGGTGACGCTGGTAGCCGAGCGCGACCGGCTGCGCCAACGCGATTGCATCCAGCAGATGGAGCTGCTGGTGGAGGCCGACGAACGCCTGGTACCCGGTACCGCACTGATCACCCAGGTGGAGCCAGGCCAGTACCTGGTCACCGCCAAGACCCTGAAATTCGGCAGTATCGAGGTGACCCTTTGAGTGACGTGGATTTCAAGCAAGCGCTGATGGATGCGGGCATCCCTACCACCGAGGCGGGCCTGCGCCAAGCGTGGGAAAGTGAGGTAACCGCCCAGGGCAGCAAGCTGAGCAACACCAGCGCCTATTCGCCGTTCTGGCGTGTCATCACCGCTCTGGTGACCAAGCCCGTGCTGTGGCTGATCACCTTTATCAGCGGAACGGTGCTGCCGAACTTCTTTGTAAAAACCGCCGTCGGCGCCTGGCTGGACATGCTGGCCTGGGCCGTGAACGTCGAGCGCAAGGGCGCGACAAAAGCACAGGGCGTGCTGTTGTTCAGTCGCCTGGAAGCAGGCGGCGCGCTGGAGTTGCCCGCCGGCACGGTGGTGCAGTCAGCATCGATCAACGGCCACATCTACCAGTTGGTGACGACCGCAGCCGGCACCTTCACCGATGGGCTGATGCAGCTGGAAATCCCCGTGGAAGCGGTGGACGTGGGCAGCGGCTATAACCTTGCACCGGGCTACTACGCCATCCTGCCGCAGCCAGTACCGGGCATCGCTTCTGTGGTGAACAACGACGGCTGGCTGGCTTCGCCGGGCGCCGATCCGGAACCTGACGACGAGCTGCGCCTGCGGGTGCGTAACCAATTCTCAGCGGTAAACCAGTGGCACACCGATGCGGTGTACCGCGCCATGATCGCCGCCTTCCCGGGCGTGCGGCCCGATGGCGTGTACTTCGAGCACGGCGCCCCGCGCGGCCCAGGCAGCGCCAATGCCTTCGTGCTGTTCGAGGCTGACGTACCGGGCGAGACGTACCTGGAGCAGATCAACGCGCACATTCGCGACAGCGGCAACCATGGCCATGGTGATGACCTGCTGGTGATGGTGATGCCGGAAACCCTGCACGCCATCAGCCTGACGCTCTGGCCCCGTCCAACCCTGACCGCTGAACAGCGCGAGACGCTGCGCGATGAAGTGGAGCTGTTTGTGCGATCGGCGTTTCGCGAGAGCACGCCACGTGATTTCCAGCCGACTTTGACGTACCCACAGTCGCGCTTTTCATTCAGCAGGCTGGGCGAGGAGCTGCATCAGCAGTTCCCTGGCGTCGAGTCGTTGAAGTTTGCCAATGCGGACATTGTGTCCGAGCTGAGCATCCCGCGTATCCAGAGCCTGGAGGTGGTGAATGCTTGAGGTAGGAAAGACGGCGACCGGCGAAAACCAATGGGGAGGGGCGTCCGTCCGGCCGACCGCCACTGGCAATGACCGGCCTGTAGCAGCGAAGTTCCCATGCGAGGCGCGCCCATGATCAAGCTCGACCTGCCCTTCTGGCTCGCCGGTACCGAGCTGACCAAGCTGAAGGCTGCCGCCACATCCTGGTGGGCAAAGGTGGAAGGCTGGCTGCGCTGGCCGCTGCTGCAGATGGACCCGGACACCTGCCATCTGACCATCCTGGATCTGCTGGCGTGGCAGCGGGACATCACCCGCTTCAAGGACGAACCCGAAACGCTGTACCGGCTGCGCGTGAAGCACGCCTTCGTCAATGCGGTGGACGCCGGCACCGTGGCGGGGATGAAGCGGATCCTGCAGCGCCTGGGCGTCGGTTACGTGGAGATCGAGGAGCGTCTGCCTGACCGGGACTGGGACGTGGTGCTGCTGCGCCTGACCGACTCCCAGATGGACAACAACAACAGCGAGCTGATGCGCGTGCTAATCCAGCAGTACGGTCGCACCTGTCGCCGATATGACATCGTAACGATCACAGCCCTGCCCGTGGGCGTGATGACCGTGCATTTCAACGACGACCAGCAAACGCTGGTCGCCAGACTGTAGGAGAACCCCATGGGGGCAACGATCACCATTGCCGGTGAAGACCTGATCGCGCAAAAACAGGCTGCTCAACAACCGCTGAACATCACCCGCTTCATCTTCGCCAATGTGGCCGGCCAAAATCCAAACACGCCGATCGATCGCGCTGCAAAAATGCCGATGTATGCGAATATCGTCCATGAATACACGATTCCGACCGAGAACCGTGGCTATGTTAACCCTAGCCAGGTGGTCTACAGCGCTCAGATCGGCAGCGACGTCGGCGACTGGAATTTCAACTGGATCGGCCTGGTAACCGCCGAGGGCGTGCTGTTCGCCGTGGCCACCATCCCACTACAGCAGAAGCTCCGAAACATCCCACCGCTCCAGGTCGGCAACAACATAACCCGCAACTTTCTAGTGGCATTCGACGGTGCCCAGGCGCTGACTGGGATCACCATCGACGCTAGCACCTGGCAGCACGACTTCACCGTGCGCCTGGCCGGCATCGACGAACGCGAGCGTCTGAGTAATCGCGACATCTACGGTCGCGCCTGCTTCTTCGGCAACTCGCTGCAGTTGGAGAAAGTGGGCTCGGGGTATCAACTCAAGCCGGGCACGGCCTATGTGGAAGGCATGCGCCTGCAGCTGGATGCCGCGCATCCCGTGATGCAGCCGCCATTCCCTTGCCGCGCCATGCTGGATGTGGCCCTAAACCGCGAACTGAACGACGTGGTGGCGTCGTGGCGTCTGGCCTACGTGGCCGAAGAAGCCGGAAATCAGGAATACACCGACGGCGCCGGTTTCCGTCATCACCACATTGCCATCGCGGATCTGCCCAACAGCAGTACTATCATCGACAGGCGCACGGTGGAGCCAGTCAGCAGCCCGCTGGTGGGCATGATCGCCTTCCGCAACGGCGACTATATGGGCCTGCGCGCACGCGCCACAACGAAAGATGATGTCGGCCTGGGCAACCTGCCAAACGCCAAGAGCGATGACCCCGCCAGCAACAGCAGCAATATCCTGGCGACCACCGCCGCGCTCAATTTCGTCATGGGTCAGTCGGTGCGCTCGCTGGAGGGCATGGTAGCGACCTTTGCCCGAAACACTCCGCCGACCGGATGGCTTAAAGCCAACGGCGCGGCAGTCAGCCGCACAACCTACGCTGCGTTGTTCGCAGCGATCGGCACCACCTTCGGCGATGGCGATGGCAGCACGACGTTCACCCTGCCGGACCTGCGCGGCGAGTTCGTCCGCGGCTGGGATGATGCCCGAGGAATCGACGCAGGGCGCGCCTTCGGTACGTTCCAAGAGGGGCAGAACGCCTCCCACAGCCACACGGGACGCGCCAGCACGGGTGGCAGCCACAGCCACTCATACACCGATTACCGGACCGCTCCCTCTACAAGTGGGGCGGGCGCGGGAACAGGCAGCGGCTTCACAACGCAAGCACTGGCTAGCACAACTCAATCAGCCGGCTCGCACTCGCACTCGGTGACTATCGACGAAAGCGGCGGTACTGAAGCGCGTCCGCGCAACATCGCCTTGCTGGCCTGTATCAAATTCTGAGGTTCTATCATGGCAACCAAAACCGTCTACCAGACCGATGCCCTGGGCATCTTCACCGGTACAACAACAGCCGACCCGTGCCCGATCGAACCTGACGTTTGGCTGATCCCGGGCGGCTGCATCGAGGTAGCCCCGCCGGCCCCTGGCGAGCATCAAGTTCCGCGATGGGATGGCCAGCGCTGGCAGTTGATCAGCTGTTACCGGGGACTGACCGCCTACAACACCAGCACCGGCCAGCCGCTGGTGATAGAGCGCACCGGCGCGCTCCCGGCCGGCCACACTCTGAGCGTTCCCGAGCTTGGGCAGGAATGGCGCAACGGCGAATGGGTCGACGAGATCCCTGCCACCCTGGTGCGCAGGCATGCCGAGAAATACCAGGTAATCAACACCGCGTGCGAGGCGGCAATTACCGGCCGCTTCTGGTCGCAGGCCCTGGGCGAGCCCCATCGCTACAGCAGCCAGCTGGACGACCAGCTGAACCTGACCGGCGCGGTGCTTCGCGGCCTCGACATGCCCTACGCCTGCCGCGACGAGCAGGGTGTGAAGGAATTCCGCCCGCACACCGCCGAACAGCTACGCCAGGTGGGCGACGACTTCACGCTTTACAAGCTGCAGCTGCTGCAGCGCGCCGACGCACTGAAAAAGCAGCTGGATGCCGCCCTTGAAGCCGGCGACCTGGCCGCCCTCGAGGCGATCAGCTGGGAGGCGCCGCAGCCGTGACCTGGGCACCCGTGACCATGCGCTGGCCCGAGCAAGCCACCCAGTGGATGGCGGAGCTCGACGCGGCGAAGGATCTGGCCGGCGGCGAGCTGGCCGGCACGGCGCTGCGGCTCGCCGGGCTCGACGGGCTCGCCACCACCAATCCGGGACCAGTCGGAGACGCTGCCGCCGGCGTGATCGCCACTGGTCGCGCCGCGCTGGGCAGCCAACTGGGCGAAGCTCCGGCCTGCCTGACGGTAACGCCGTTCCAGAGCGGCATCGGCCAAGGCCGGGGCCACCAGCGCTTTCTGTCGGCACCGAACCTGCTGCAGCATCTCGCCGCGAAGTTGCTCGACCAATCCGACCAGGGCAAACCCAGCGGCCCCCAGTTCGCCCTGGTGGTGCTGTTCCTGGCCACCCGCTACGACCAACTGGCCGAAACCCTGGCGCGCTTCAATGCGCTGCTGCCGGTACCGGACCTGGTGCGCGCCGAACGGCGTGCGCGGCACCTGTCGCGCCTGGAAAGCGAAAAGTGGGAAATCCCCGCTGCCGGCCCGCTACCCCGCTGGGGCGCCCTGCCCTTGGAGCGCTGCACAATCACCAAGGCCGCCAAACAGTCCATGGCTGGCCAGTTGGCCGTACTGGAGAGCTATGCCGCCGACAGCTCGCCGATGGCCGACCTCGCCGCGCTGGCCGGGCGCAAGGCCAGCCAGCAGCAAGGCCGCGACCAGCAGCTGGCGGACCTGAAGGCGCTGCTGGCCAACAGCGCCGCCGACACAACCATGCGCGCCCGGCTGATCGGCCCTGGTGATGCCAGCGAACTGCGCCGGCAGCTGCTCGAGGGCGATGCCCCAGGCCATGAATGGGTATTGAGCGCGGGCCTGCTGCTGGTGGGCTCGCTGGATGGTTTGAGCTTTGTACGGGAGCTGGTAGGGCTATGACGCTGCTGCTCGACGGTGAAAAGGTGCAGGGCAAGGGCATGAAGGTCACGGCCAACCTGCGCATCGAAAGTGACGATCTGTCCGGACAGACGAGCAACAGCACGGCAGCGCACAAGGGCTTCAAGCCGAAGACGTTGACCGTCTCGTTGCTGATCCCCTTCGTTAACCAGGTGCAGCTGCGCAACCTGATGCGCCTGGCCGAAGCCACCGCTGGCGGTGGACAGCTAAAAACCTACCGCATCGTCAACGACACCGCCGCAGCATTCGGCGTGCGCCAAGTGCAATTCACCGACGGAGTCAGCGCGCGTGAAGACGATACGCTGGCCGCGTGGCGCGTGCAGTTCACCCTGGCGGAGAAACTGTCCAACCCCGAACGTGTAGAACAGCGGCGAACAGCCAATGCCGTCACCAGCCAGTCCGCACCAGGGCAAGCCGTTGCCGCTGGCGAAGAGAGCAGCGAGGAACTCACCGGCTTCGAGGCCACCCTGAAAAAACTGGATAACTGGCTGGCCTGATGAGCATGAAACTGCACAAGGTGCTGACCATCGGCGGCATCCCCTACCCGCTGGTGAAGGATGAAGTGCGACTGGAGCTGAAAAGCCCAGGCCGCGCCTCTTTCACCATCCAGGCCGACGCCCCGGTGAAGGGGCTGGTGACGCTCGACATCGGCTACAACGAAGGCACGCTGCAGCGCCACTTCATCGGCTACGTGGAGCGCTGCACCGCAGCCAACAGCGTGCAGCAGGTGCTGCTGTGCCGTGAGCTGGCGGCGATCCTGGCAAACCCGATGCCGATGAACCTGCGCCACGTCGACCTGACGGCGGTGCTCGCCGCCACCAGCGAGAAAACCGGGCTGCGGTTCCGCGTGCCCGATCGGCCCTATGCAAAGGTGAAGACGCCCTTCTTCTACAGCCTGGCCGCCGGGTACCAGGCCATGGACAGCCTGGCCCGCGTGTTCAGCATCCCCGACTTCATCTGGCAGCAGCAGGGCGACGGCGAGCTGTTCGCCGGCAGCTGGGCGGACAGCTTCTTCGGTGCTCGAGCACCACTGCAGTTGCCGGTCGAATTGTTCGACGGCTACCAGGGCAACCAGAGCGCCATGATCGCAGCCCTGCCCGGTCTGCGCCCTGGCGCATCGATCAACCAGGGCGAGCGAATCACCAGCGTCATGCTTGCCGACAACAAGATGGCCATCAAATGGACGACGCAATCCGCCGCAGCGTAGAGCGGCAATATCCCGAGCTGACCGGCGGCTACCACCTGCCCCGCTTCGGTCGCGTGGTGGCGGTACCGGATGCGCCGGCGGCGCCCGGCCTGTGCGATGACTTCCGCCCGCGCTTCGCCGTGGATATTGAGGTGCTGCTCCCCGACGGCGAGCCCGATCCGGATCTGCCGATTCTTTCCAGCGTGCCGCTGCCGGTACCGAACGGCGGGCAGGAAGCCGGCTTCTTCGGCTTCCCCGAGGAAGGCACCACCGTGGTCGTGTGCTTCGCCTACGGCCTGCCCCACAAGCCATTCATCCAGACCGTGCTGCCCCATGGGCTGAGCCTGCCGCGCGTGCCCAAGGGCGACCAGGTATGGCAGCACAGCGAGGCCTGCCAGCAGCGCGTGGACGCCGACGGCAACTGGCTGCGCCAGACGGATGGCAAGATCGAGGACAAGGCGATTCAACGCCAGATCGCAGCTCTGGAGAACGCCGAGCACTACCAGGGCAGCGTGATCGAGGTCGACGACCACAGCACCGAAACGGTGGGCGGCATCAAGAAAGTGGAAGCCCTGGGCGCGCTCAAGCTGCTGTCAGGCGGATCCGCCAGCCTGGCCGCCGTAGACGATCTGCACCAGGCCACCGGGCGGGATCTCAACCTGGTGGTCGGCCAGAAGCTCAACGCCACAATCGGCGGCGACATGCAGGAGCACATCCAGGGCATCCGCCGCAGCGTGGCGCCACAGACGTGGCTGGGTTCTCAGTCGATCAACGTCCTGCAGGTTGTGTGCGATCTGCTCGACCTGGTGGAGGCGATGAACATGCAGCTGGCCAGCCACACCCATCAACCAGGGCCAACGCCAAGCCCTGGTGACGCGGCTGGATTTACCACCAAGGCCGGCACAGCGGCGGCCCTGGCCGGACAACTCAAGCCCATTACCGCATAGCAAAAACCCGCCGATTGGCGGGTTTTTTGGTGATGGATCACGCGTGCTCGAGCACTCGTAACGCCGCCTTGGCCAGAAAGCCAGAGCGGCTTTTTTGTTCCGGATGCGCTTTCACGAATTCATCGATACGGTTGATCAGGTGTCCAGGAAGAGTGATGTTCAGCTTTTCAGCCTTGCCCATATATTTGGTCACGTCGATATCGACGACAGCCCAGGTGCAGCCGGCGTAAGCCGGATTCACCGCATGCACGGTCACCTTGCTGGCCACCGGTACCGGCGCGCCATCTTCGGCAAGAATCTCCAGATGCCCTTCGATCGCTTCGCGCGCCATGGCCATCGCATCGTCCAGGTCATCGCCTGCAGAGAAGCAGCCAGGAATATCCGGTACTTCAACGCCCCAGGCGTGCTGGTCATCACCGGGCAGAATCGCAATTGGATAAAGCATATCTCGACTCCTTCGAGGGGTAGAGCACCCAGCTCAATTGAGCTGGGCTTGTTTCAGGATGCTGTTCGCTGTTTTGGCCAGTAGATCCTTTTTGGGGTGGGGGATGGTCACCAGTCCGGGCTTCGTTGGGTGCTTGAAGTGGTGGTGACTGCCCTTAGTCCTTACCAGATACCAGCCGTCAGCTTCGATCTTCTCTATCAGCTGTCGGCTATTCACAACTCCCTTCCCTACTCGGCTCACTGTGGTGGTTATTATACCCACCAAGCCACACTAATCAACACTATAACCACCAATCAATACGATCCGCCCATTCGCGCCGAAAATCCCCGGCAGAAAAAAATTCGAGCCAAAAACGCACTGTTCCCCCTCCCGCCGACGGGCTTTGCGTGTGTTTTTAATGCAAACCGAGTGGGTGGTGAAAGGACAGGCGCAGCCCAGTAGCCACGCGGGCCTTAGCGGGTGAGCGCCAATTGCACGCTGTGAAAGGAAATGAAGAGCCGTGCAAGGCGGTACAGTTTTTGGCGTCCACATCACGTCCACACCGAGAACTGATATGCCGCACCAATAAGCCTATAACATCAGTAAAATCAGCCATATGCCATTCTTCAGCAGAAGGAAACAGTCCTTTGCTCGGGCTCATAATCCTTTGGTCCACGGTTCGAGTCCGTGTGGGCCCACCAACTCCAAAGCCGCGCATTGCGCGGCTTTTGTCTTTTTGCCGGTTGCTCAGTACCGCACCGTTACCCAGATAGCGGTTACCGGCACCGTCCAATCCTCGGCAGTAAAATTCCTTTCTGTCTCGCTAATAACCAAAACGCATATAAACATCGTTAAAGGTTTCTGGACACTCTAAGTCGAGCCCCCTATCGTGCGCACGGGCCGCCCGGCGGCCTGCTCCGTTGTCGGCACGCTAAGGAAACCCATGCTCCCTGAATCGCTGCAGCTTTATTTCGTCTGCGCCGTGCTGGTGTGGGTGCTGGTGTCTTTCGTGCGCGAGAGCTGGAGCCCGGACATCGTCGTGGCGATCGCGGTGGCGGTGCTGCTCGCGGCGCAATTGCTGGCGCCAGCGGAGGTGCTGGGGGTGCTGTCGAACTCGGCGCCGGTGACCATCGCCTGCATGTTCGTGATTTCCGCAGCACTGGAGCGCACCGGCTGCATCGATGCGCTGGGCAACTGGCTGGGCGATCTGGTGGGCACCAGCCCGACTCGCGTACTGGCTGGCCTGACCATCACTGCGCTGGTGATTTCCGCCTTTCTCAACAATACCCCGGTGGTGGCGATCCTCACGCCGGTGGCGATTTCCCTGGCCCGACGCGCTGGCACCACACCTTCCAAGCTGCTGATTCCGCTGTCCTACGCGACCATTCTTGGCGGCACGCTGACGATGATCGGCACCTCGACCAACATCCTGGTGGATGGCGTCGCGCGCAAGGCTGGATTGGCGCCCTTCGGCATGTTCGAGATCACCGCCGCCGGGGCAGTGCTTTGCGCGGTCGGCATGCTCTATATGCTGACCCTGGGCAAGCGCTTGCTACCCGAACGCGACACCCTTTCCAAGCTGCTGGGCCCGCGCCTGGATCGCACCTTCATGACCGAACTGCGGGTGCCGTCCAGCTCGCCGGTGATCGGCAAGAGCATCGCCGAGGCCAACCTCAACGGCGGCAGCGGCCTGCAGGTACTGCAGATCAATCGCGGGGCCAGCCTGTTCAGCCGCCCGGAGCATGATTTCGCGCTGCAGGCCGGCGATCTGCTGATCATTCACGGTCAGGTCAAGGATGTGGTCGAGCTGCGCGGCAGCGGCCATCTGGCCTTCAATCGCGGTGACGCCTTCGAGACCATCAGCAGCGATGACGTGACGCTGGTCGAGGCCATCGTTGGCCGCGATTCGCGCTTCAGCCACCGCCCCATGCGCGACCTCGACCTGTCGGCGCGCTATGGCATCAACGTGCTCGCCGTGCATCGTCAGGATGAGAACATCCAGGGCAATTTCGACGACTTCGAACTGCAGTTCGGCGACGTCATGCTGGTCGAAGGCTCGGCCACGCAGATCAAGCGCTTCGCCGACAACGGCGGGTTGATCAGCCTCAACACCGTGCAGGAGCGCGCCTACCGCCGCGACAAGGCACCCATCGCGATCATCATTACCATGGCGGTGATGCTGCTCGCCGCGCTGGGCGTGATGCCCATCGAGGGCTTGGCGATCATCGGCGCGGCGGTGGTGCTGGCGACGCGCTGCCTGGATGTCGAAGATGCCTACAAGGCGGTGGACTGGAAGATCCTCAGCCTGATCTTCGGCATGCTGGCGATCAGCGTGGCCATGGACAAGGTGGGACTGGTGGAGCTGATCGTCTCCAGCGTGGTCACCCTCACGCCCTGGGCCGGCCCGCTGTTCATGCTCTCGTTTCTCTATCTGTTCACTTCGGCCCTTACCGAAATGCTGTCGAACAATGCAGTGGCGGTGCTGGTCACCCCCATCGCCATCGGCCTGGCGCAGCAGATGGGCGTCGATCCGCGCGCGTTCGTGGTGGCGGTGATGTTCGCCGCCAGCGCCAGCTTTGCCACCCCCATCGGTTATCAGACCAACACCTTCGTCTATACCGCCGGCGGCTATCGCTTCACCGATTTCCTCAAGGTTGGAATTCCGCTGAATGTGCTGCTCTGGGGCGCGGCAACGCTGGTGATTCCGTGGTTCTGGCCGCTGGTCCCGGTGTAAGCAGCCGCCTTGCCGCAGATCATTGACCCTTCCGGCGATTGCTTACATGCTCGCGGCTTTTCAGACAAGAACAAGGAACGCGCATGAAACTGGAAACCCTGACCATCCATGCCGGCTACAGCCCCGATCCGACCACCAAGGCCGTGGCCGTACCCATCTATCAGACCACCTCCTACGCCTTCGACAGCACCCAGCATGGCGCCGACCTGTTCGACCTGAAGGTGCCGGGCAACATCTATACACGGATCATGAACCCGACCAACGATGTGCTGGAGCAGCGCGTCGCGGCGCTGGAAGGTGGCGTCGCGGCACTGGCGGTGGCCTCGGGCATGGCGGCGATCACCTATGCAATCCAGACCATCGCCGAAGCCGGTGACAATATCGTCTCGGTGGCCAAGCTCTACGGCGGCACCTACAACCTCTTTGCCCATACCCTGCCACGCCAGGGCATCGAGGTGCGTTTTGCCCCCCATGACGACATCGCCGCACTGGAAGCGCTGATCGACGGCAACACCAAGGCGGTGTTCTGCGAGTCCATCGGCAATCCGGCGGGCAATATCATCGACATCCAGGCCTTGGCCGATGCCGCGCACCGGCATGGCGTGCCGCTGATCGTCGACAACACCGTGGCCACGCCAATCCTCTGCCGCCCTTTCGAGCATGGCGCCGATATCGTCGTGCATTCGCTGACCAAGTACATGGGCGGCCACGGCACCAGCATCGGCGGCATCGTGGTGGATTCCGGCAAGTTCCCCTGGGCCGAGAACAGTGAACGCTTCGCGTTGCTCAACACGCCGGATGTCTCCTACCACGGCGTCAACTACAGCGAAACCTTCGGCGCAGCGGCCTTTATCGCCCGCTGCCGCGTGGTGCCGCTACGCAACATGGGTGCGGCGCTGTCACCGTTCAACGCCTTCATGATCCTCCAGGGCCTGGAAACCCTTGCATTGCGCATGGAGCGTCATTGCGAGAACGCACTGAAAGTTGCCGACTACCTGCAACAACATCCGCAGGTGGAATGGGTCCGGTACGCCGGCCTGGCGGATCATCCCGAACATGCCCTGGCGCAACGCTATACCGGCGGTCGCCCGGCGGCGATCCTGTCCTTCGGCATCAAGGGCGGCTTCGATGCCGGCGCGCGGTTCATCGACGCGCTCAATCTGGTGGTGCGCCTTGTGAACATCGGCGATGCCAAATCGCTGGCCTGTCATCCAGCCTCGACTACCCACCGCCAGCTCAACGATGAAGAGCTGCAAAAGGCTGGCGTGCCCCGTGACATGGTGCGGCTGTCCATCGGTATCGAGCATATCGACGACATTCTCGCCGACCTGTCCCAGGCGCTGGAAGCGTCCAGAGGCTGAGACCCGCGGGGCGGCGTCTCGGTCCGCCCCGCTTTTATTTGCCTCGTGCCAAGCCCGCTTGGATAATGCCCGCACTTCATGGCGGTAATCGATCCGCCAACCAAAAGGCTGGCGAACAAGCCGGTGGGCATTCGCGTGATTCAATTCGATATCGATCAATGGCAGGCCTGGGCTCCGGGTCTGGCGAATATTGACGATTGGGCGACCTGGGCTCGCAACCCATGCTGCCTCGAAAATGATGACGAGCCGGACGTCAGCTTTCTGCCGGCCATGCAACGACGGCGCCTGAGCCGCCTGGCGCGCATGGCCTTCGCGGTGGCCACGCCGCTGGCGCAAGGTCAGCCACCGATGCCGCTGGTGTATGCCTCGCGCCACGGTGAAACACCGCGCACCTTCGCCATCCTCAGCGATCTAGCCCGCGAAGAAGCCCTTTCCCCTACGCAATTCAGCCTTTCGGTACACAACGCCATCATCGGCCTGTGGTCGATCCAGCAGGGCGACGGCAGCGAAATGACCGCGCTGGCAGCCGAAGGCGACGGGCTGGAACACGCCATGCTCGAAGCCGGCCTGCTGCTGGCCGAAGGTGCGCCCTCGGTGCTGGTGGTGGTCGCCGAAGACCGGCCACCCGCCGCCTACGGGCCCTGGATCGATGACGTGCCCTTTCCCTATGCCGTGGCGCTGCGCCTCACATCCGGTCAGCGCTGGCGGCTGAGCCTTGAAGCGAGCAACGATGAGCAGCAGCCAACCCCCTGGCCCCATGCGCTGGAACTGATCCGCATGCTGATCGACCAGCAACCCCTCCGTCAGCAACAATGGAAGAAACGTCGATGGACCTGGCAGAAGACGCTCTGAACCGGCGCCCCAGCCCGCCGTGGCTGTGGCGCCTGATCGCCACCGGCCTGTCCTTTCTGCTGTTCGGCGTGGGCGGGCTGATCTTGCGGCTGGTGGTGTTCCCGCTGCAGTCCCTACTGCCCGGAGACGCCCTGCGCCAGCGTCTGCGTGCGCGCAAGACCGTCAACCGGATGTTCTGGCTGTTCGTCCAGTTCATGTATCGCAGCGGCGTGCTCACCTACCAGATCGAGGGGGTCGAGCGCCTGGGCAGGCCCGGCCAGTTGATCATCGCCAACCACCCTTCGCTGATCGACGTGGTGGTATTGATCGCGCAGATTCGTGATGCCAACTGCGTGGTCAAGCAGAGCCTCTGGGACAACCCCTTCACCCGGGGGCCGATCCGCGCCGCGCAGTACATCAGCAACAACGGCAGCGCAGAAATGCTCGACGAAGCCGCCGAGGCGCTGCAGCAGGGCCAGACATTGATCATCTTCCCCGAAGGCACCCGCACCACGCCGGGTCAGGCGCCGCAGTTTCACCGAGGTGCCGCCGCCATAGCCCTGCGCGGTGCGCGGCTGGTCACGCCCGTGGTGATCAGCGTGACACCGACGACACTGACCAAGGCCGAGCCCTGGTACCGCATTCCGTCACGGCGATTTCATTTTCACTTGCAGGTCGGCGATGATATCGACCCACAGACGTTCGCTTCACGGGGCGCGGCGCCGATCGCTTCGCGGCAACTCAACGACCATCTGCACCGACACTTCATAAAGGAGCTCGCACTCGATGAGCCAACTACAGCTTGAAATCAAGCGCCTGATCATTGATGCCCTGGGTCTGGAAGACCTCACACCGGATGATATCGCAGCCGACCAACCGCTGTTCGGCGAGGGGCTGGGCCTGGACTCCGTGGATGCGCTGGAGCTGGGTCTGGCCATCCAGAAGCGCTTCGGCATCAAGATCGACGCCGACGCGAAGGACACCCGCAAGCACTTCGCCAGCATCGACAGCCTGGCCGAGTATGTCAGCGCCAACCGCGCCGTCGCCTGAGGAGGTCATCACGTGAACAGCCGCAACGAGATTTTCCTGACCCTGCGCGACGCGCTGGTCGAACTGTTCGAACTGGAGCCCGAGCGCATCAGCCTGGAAGCCAACCTGTATCAGGATCTGGAAATCGACAGCATCGACGCCGTCGACCTGATCGACCATATCAAGCGCCAGACCGGCAAGAAGATCGCCGCCGAGGAGTTCAAATCGGTGCGTACCGTGGGTGATGTGGTCGAGGCGGTGTTCCGCCTGGTCAACGTCGAAACGGTCTGAGCCAGGTACTGGCTCGCCGATCAGCTTTCGGAAGCGACTCATGCGAACAGGCAAAGCGGGCAGTGGCCGGCTGATCGGCCTCGGCCTGCTGCTGGCCGGGCTGCTTTACCCATTCGCCGTCTACCTGGGCATGGAGCACCTGACGCCGCGAATGTTCGCCGCACTGCTCGGCGCACTCTGGCTGGCTCGCGCACTCGGCGCCCGGCAAAGCCCGCTGAGCCGCACGCTGAACATCGCTGCGCTGTCGTTCTGCCTGGTGCTGGCGCTGGCCGACAGCAGCGCCCTGCTGCTGGGCTATCCGGTGCTGATCAACCTGGCCCTGCTCGGCCTGTTCGCCGGCAGCCTCTGCTCCGGCATGCCGATCATCGAGCGCCTGGCACGCCTGCAGGAGCCCGACCTGCCGCCCGCCGCGGTGCGATACACGCGCAAAGTGACCTGGGTGTGGGTGGGTTTCTTCTCACTCAACGCGGCCATCGCCACGGGTCTTGCGCTCTGGGCGCCGCTGGCCTGGTGGACCCTGTATACCGGGCTGATCGCCTATCTGCTGATGGGGCTGCTGTTCGCCGGAGAATGGCTGGTACGCCAGCGCGTAAGGAAAGCGACATGAACTGGATTGCCCTGCAACACCTGCTCGAACACAGCCTGCAAGAGCGCCCGGTCACGCTGAACCCGGCCCTCGACCACGCCGAACTGCGCCTGCAGGCCCTGCGCCTGGCCGGTGGCCTGCAGGCGCGCAGTATCCGGCGCATCGCGGTGCATCTGGAAGACGCCGCCGAGCTGGCCGTGGCCCTGCTCGGCGCTTGGCGTGTCGGCGTGACGGTGCTGCTGCCCGCCGATCTGCAACCGGCCAGCCGTGCCCGCTTGCAGGACCAGGCCGACCTCTGGCTGACCGACCGCGACGGCGACACCCGTCTGGACGAGCTTTTCACCGAACCGCTCGCAGGCGCCGAGCTGGATCTGGACCAGTGCCGGCTGGTGCTCTGCACCTCCGGCTCCAGCGGCGAGCCCAAGCTGATCGACAAGCACCTGCGCCAGCTCGCCAACGAAACACAGATTCTCGAAGCACAGTGGGGCAGCGAGCTGGGCGAGGCCTGCATCATCGGCAGCGTGGTCGCGCAACATATCTACGGCCTGCTGTTTCGCGTGCTCTGGCCGCTGTGCGCCGGGCGCATTTTTCTGCGCTGCGCCCTGCCGTTCCCCGAGGACATCCAGCTGGCCAGCCGCGACCACCAGCACTTCTGCTGGGTGGCCAGCCCGGCACTGCTCAAACGCATGGGCGACAACCTCGACTGGCCGGCGCTGCGCAGCGTACGCCGGGTGTTTTCCTCCGGCGGCCCACTGCCCGTCGAGGCCGCGACACGCCTGCAACGGCACCTCGGCCAAGCCCCGACGGAAATCTACGGCAGCTCGGAAACCGGCGGTATCGCCTGGCGTCAGGGCGGCGTGCTCTGGCAGCCCTTCGAAGGCGTCGAGTTGGGCCAGGACGAACAGGGAGCACTGCACATCGCCTCACCCTGCCTGCCGTCCGGCCATATCGAGCAGACCGCCGACGCCGCGCGCATCGAAGCCGACGGTCGCTTCGAGCTGCTGGGCCGGCTGGACCGCATCGTCAAGCTGGAAGAAAAACGCATCTCCCTGCCCATGCTGGAGAAGGCGCTGGCCGAGCACCCCTTCGTCAGTGAAGCGCGTCTGGGCGTGATCGAAGAAGGCCGCGCCTACCTCGCCGCTCTGGTGGCCCTCAGCGACGACGGTCTGCATGCCCTGCGCAACGGCGGTCGCCGCGCGCTGACCGCTACGCTGCGCAAGCACCTGGCCGCGCATTGCGAGGCGCTGGCATTGCCACGTCGCTGGCGGCTGGTGCGGCAACTGCCGTGCAATGCCCAGGGCAAGCTGCCCCAGGCACAACTCGACGCCCTGCTGCTAGCGCCGCGCACCCTGCAACCGGAACGCCTGAATATCAGCCAGACGGATGACCAGTGGCTGCTGGAGCTGGAAGTCCCGGTCGATCTGGCCCATTTCAGCGGGCATTTCCCACAGACGCCGGTACTGCCCGGCGTGGTGCAGATCGACTGGGCGATAAGCCTGGCCCGCGAACTCATCTCCGGGCTGCCGCCCTGCTTCCGGGGCATGGAAGTGCTCAAGTTTCAGCAACTCGCCCGCCCCGGCGACCGCCTGCAACTGACGCTGCGCTTCGACCCGGAGCGCAGCAAGCTGCATTTCGCCTACCGCAACGGCGACGCCGCCTGTTCCTCGGGACGCATCCTGCTGGGGCAACCAGCATGAGTAGCCTCACTCCACCGGCGCGGCAGCCCGATACCCACCAACAACAGTTGCCGCTGCCCATCGAGGACAATTTCAGGCCCTGCGCCGTGGTACCGGTCTACAACCACGAACGCAGCCTGCCCGAGGTCGTCGCCGCGCTGCTTGCCGAAGAGCTGCCGTGCATCCTGGTCGATGACGCCTCCCGCCCCGAGGCCGCACGGGTGATCGACGAACTGGCCGAGCATCCGCAGGTGCATCGGGTACGCCACGCGCACAACCAGGGCAAGGGCGCGGCGGTCACCAGCGGCCTGCGTGAAGCCGCGCGGCTGGGCTTTACCCACGCGCTGCAGGTGGACGCCGACGGCCAGCATGATCTGGCGGGCCTGGGGCTGTTCCTCGACCGCGCCTGCCAGGCGCCCGACTCGCTGATCTGCGGCTACCCGCAATACGATGCCAGCGTGCCCAAAGGCCGCCTCTACGGGCGCTACCTGACCCACGTCTGGGTCTGGATCAACACCCTGTCGCTGTCGATCCGCGATTCCATGTGCGGTTTCCGCGTGTATCCGCTGGCGCCGACGCTGGCCCTGCTCGACTCGGTCGAACTGGGCCGGCGGATGGATTTCGACACCGAGATCCTGGTGCGCCTGCACTGGCGCGAACAACCCATGGTCTGGCTGCCGACGCGCGTGCATTACCCGGACGACGGCATCTCGCACTTTCGCCTGTGGCACGACAACCTACTGATCTCGCGCATGCACGCCCGGCTGTTCGGCGGCATGCTGCTGCGCGCACCGGCGCTGCTGTGGCGGCGGTGGCGCGGATGAGCCAGGCGCCCCAACGCAGCGCGCACTGGGCCGCGCAACGCGAACGTGGCAGTTTCGCTCTGATGAAACTCACCGTGCGGATAGTGCGCCTGCTGGGGCGGCGTGCCATGACGCCGCTGCTGTACCTGATCGTGCTGTACTTCTATCTGTTTGGCCGCAACGCCCGCCAGAGCGCCTGGACTTATCAGCGCAACCTGGCGAGCTGGAGTGGCCGCAGCCACCTCGCACCCAGCGCCGGCTCGGTCTATGGGCAATTCATGGCCTTCGCCGATAGCCTGCTGGACAAGGTCGACGTCTGGGGCGGTCGCATCGGCTTCGACCAGCTCGATGTGGACGATCCCCACGGCATTCGCCCGCTGATCTGGAACGGCGGGCAGCGCGGGCAGATGCTGGTCGGCGCGCACCTGGGCAATCTGGAAGTCTGCCGCGCGCTGGCCGAGATCGGCGGCAAGGTGAAGATGAACATCCTCGTCCACACCCGCCACGCCGAGCGCTTCAATCGCCTGCTGGAAGATTCGGGGGCGAACAACCTGCGTCTGATTCAGGTCAGCGAGCTGGACCCGGCGGTCATGCTGGAGTTGTCGCGCCGGCTGGATGCGGGAGAATGGCTGGCGATTGCCGGCGACCGCGTGCCGCTGCACGGCGCGCGCACCGCCACCGTGGACTTCCTCGGCCAGCCGGCGGCCTTTCCGCAGGGGCCGTGGCTGCTGGCCGGCTTGCTCGAATGCCCGGTCAACCTGCTGTTCTGCCTGAAGCATGGCCAGCGCTACCGGATTCAGCTCGCGCCCTTCGCCGAGCGTATCGAATGGCGCCGCCGCGAGCGCGACGCCATCGTGGCGCAATGGGTGCAACGCTATGCCGATGAGCTGGCGGCACGCTGCCTGCAGGCGCCGCTGCAATGGTTCAATTTCTACCCTTTCTGGACTATCCATGACCCACGCGACACCTGAGCCCGTTATCTTTGGCGAAAACCACCTGAGCATCGAGGATGTGCTGGCCGTGGCCGAGCGCCGCGCGCCCGCACAGCTGCAGGCCGACGCCGCGTTTCGCCGGCACATCGCCCGTGGCGCGCAGTTTCTCGACACCCTGCTCGACCGCGAAGGGGTGATCTATGGCGTGACCACCGGCTACGGCGACTCCTGCGTGGTGGCGGTGCCGCTGCATCAGGTCGAGGCACTGCCGCAGCACCTGTTCACCTTCCACGGCTGCGGCCTGGGCAAGCTGCTGGATGCCGAAGCGACCCGCGCCGTGCTCGCCGCGCGGCTGCGCTCACTGACCCACGGCATGTCCGGCGTGCGCATCGAACTGCTCGACCGCCTGCAGGCCTTTCTCGAACACGACATCCTGCCGCTGATTCCCGAAGAGGGCTCGGTGGGCGCCAGCGGCGACCTGACGCCGCTGTCCTATGTGGCCGCGACGCTGACCGGCGAACGCGAGGTGATGTACCAGGGCGAGCGCCGCAGCGCCGCCGAAGTGCACCGCCAGCTGGGCTGGACGCCGCTGACCCTGCGGCCCAAGGAAGCCCTGGCGCTGATGAACGGCACCGCGGTGATGACCGGTTTGGCCTGCCTGGCCTATGCCCGCGCCGATTACCTGCTCAAGCTGGCCACGCGCATCACCGCACTCAACGTGGTGGCGCTGGAAGGCAACCCCGAGCATTTCGACGAGCGCCTGTTCGCCGCCAAGCCGCATCCCGGCCAGAACCAGGTCGCCGCCTGGATTCGCCAGGACTTGGCGATCGATGCGCCAACCGCACCACTCCATCGTTTACAGGACCGCTACTCCATCCGCTGCGCACCGCATGTGCTTGGCGTCCTGGCCGACAGCCTGGGCCTGCTGCGCCAGTTCATCGAGACCGAACTGAACAGCGCCAACGACAATCCCATCATCGATGCGGAAAACGAGCGCGTGCTGCACGGCGGGCATTTCTATGGCGGCCACATCGCCTTCGCCATGGACAGCCTGAAGAACCTGGTGGGCAACGTCGCCGACCTGCTCGACCGCCAGCTCGCGCTGCTGGTCGATACCCGCTACAACCATGGCCTGCCGAGCAACCTTTCCGGCGCGCCGACGGCCACCGCGATGATCAACCACGGCTTCAAGGCGGTGCAGATCGGCGCCAGCGCCTGGACCGCCGAGGCCCTGAAGAACACCCTGCCGGCCAGCGTCTTCTCGCGCTCCACCGAATGCCACAACCAGGACAAGGTCAGCATGGGCACCATCGCCGCCCGCGATGCGCTGCGCAGCCTGGAGCTGACCGAGCAGGTGGCCGCAGCCACGCTGATCGCAGCGAACCAGGGTGTCTGGCTGCGCCAGCGTGACGAACAGGCGCGTCCGTTGCCCGCGCCGCTGCGCGAGATGCATGCCGAGCTGGGCGAGGACTTCCCGCCGCTGATCGAGGACCGCGCGCTGGAGGGCGAGCTGCGCCTGTGTCTGCAACGTATCCGTGACCGGCATTGGGGGTTGTATGACTTGTAGGAGCGGGCCATGTCCGCGATGCTTTTGCGTTGTGCCGTTCGCGGGTGTGGCCCGCGCCTACCAGGAGCCTCGTCATGCGTAAGACTGGCGTATTGCAGGCCGAGGTGGAAATCCTCGTGCCCTTCTTCGACGTCGACTCGATGGACGTGGTCTGGCACGGCCATTACATCAAGTACTTCGAAGTGGCGCGCTGCGCCCTGCTCGAGCGCATCGGCCACAACTACCTGCAGATGCGCGAGGCCGGCTACGCCTGGCCGGTGATCGACGTGCAGCTGCGCTACATGCGCGGCGCACGTTTCAACCAGCGCATCATCGTGCGCGCCGACCTCGTCGAGTGGGAGAACCGCCTGAAGATCAACTACCTGATCAACGATGCCGAGACCGGCGAGCGCATGACCCGTGGCAGCACGGTGCAGGTCGCGGTGGAAATCGCCAGCCGCGAGATGCAGCTGGCCTCGCCGAAGGTCTTCGTCGAAGCCGTCGAGCAGGCGCTGGCATGATCCGTCGGCTGCTTCTTGTGCTGTGCCTGCTGCAGGCAGCGCACGTCCATGCTTTCGATCTGGCGCAGCTCAGCCAGCAACTGCGCGAGCCAGTAGTGATCCGTGGCCAGTTCGTTCAGGAAAAACACCTGCGCGCCCTGCCCCTGCCGCTGGTCAGCCGTGGCCAGTTCGTGCTGGCCCGCGACCACGGCCTGCTCTGGCTGCTCCAGGCGCCCCTGCAGCAGGATTACCGCATCACTGACGCGGGCATCGCCCAGCGAACGGATAGCGGCTGGCAGGCAGCCACCCAGCAGGGCGCGACGGAGCGTCAGAACGAACTGTTCCTGGCCGTGCTCGGCGGCGATGCCGAGGCGCTGCAACGTGACTTCAACCTCGATCTGCAGGGCAGCAGCGATGCCTGGACACTGACCCTGACACCACACGCCAAGCTGTTGCAGCAGATATTCACCGCCATCCACATCCAGGGCAGCGCCACCGCCGAGCGTATCGAACTGCTGGAAACCCAGGGCGACAGCACCCTGTTGCTGTTGGAAAGCCTACAGGTCGATGACCAGCTGAGCCCGATCGAGCAGCATGACTTCACCTACTGACGAGGCGCTCAGGCTGCCACGTCTGATCCCTATCCTGTTCGCCGTCGCCCTGCTCGGGCTGGTAAGCCTGACCGCCTGGCAATGGCGCGACGGCCCGCCGGTCACCGCCAACCTGCTGCAGCTGCTGCCCAGCGGCGCGCCGGGCGAGCTGGAACAGCGGGCCGAAGCACGCATGCAGGAGCCGCTGAACCGCGACCTGATGCTGCTGGTGCGCCATGCCGACACAGCAACCGCCGCCACGCTGGTCGACGAGATCAGCGACACGCTGGAGGCCAGCGGCCTGTTTGCCCAGGTGCGGCACTCCGTAGACGCCGATCTCTCGGCAATCCGCCAACAGTTGCTCGACCAGCGTCTGGCGCTACTCGACACGGCAAGCCGTGAAGCACTGATCGCAGGGCCCGATGCCTTCATCCAGCAACGCCTGCAACGCCTGTACAACCCCTTCGAGGGCAGCGGACTGGTGCCCGTCGAGCAGGACTGGTTCGGCATCGCCGACCTGGCGCAACGGCAGCTGCCGCAACCGGGCAATGTCCGGGCCGGGCCGGATGCGCAACTGCTGGCCGAATACCAGGGCCAGCGCTGGGCCGTGATCCATGCGCAGACTCACGGCGACGCCTTTGACGAACGCCTGCCGCTGCAGGTCGAGAAACTGGTGAGCGATATCCGCCTGCAGGTCGAAACCGCCCAGGGCGAACTGCTTGCCGCCGGCGGGCTGCTTCATGCCGCTCACGGACAGCGCCAGGCGCGGGAGGAAGCCAGCCTGATCGGCAGCCTTTCCCTGCTCGCCACCCTCGCTCTGCTGCTGGTGCTGTTTCGCACTCCGCGTGTGCTGCTGATCGTGCTGCCGGTGGCGGTAGGCGCGCTCAGCGGCGCGGCGGCCTGCATCGCGCTGTTCGGCCAGATCCATGTACTGACGCTGGTGCTGGGCGCGAGCCTGGTGGGTGTGAGCATCGACTTTCCGCTGCACTACCTGTCCAAGAGCTGGACCCTGCAACCCTGGAACGGTCATCTGGCGCTGCGCCTGACGCTGCCGGGGCTGGTGCTGGCGTTGCTCACCAACGTCATCGGCTACCTGGCGATGGCCTTCACGCCATTCCCGGCACTGGGCCAGGTGGCGGTGTTTTCCGCCGCCGGGCTGTCCGGCGCCTTTGCCTGCGCCACCTGCCTGCTGCCCTGGCTATTGCGCGCGCCGTTGCGGCCCTGGCCGGCACCGCTGGGCTGGGCCGAACGCGCGTTGCGTCTGCGCCAGACGTTACTGGGGCGCATCGCCACGCCTTGGCTGCTGGTCGCCTTCGCCCTGTACTGCGCCTTCGGCGTGCCGCACGTCTCCTTCACCGACGACCTGCGCCAGTGGGTCAGCCGCGCCCCGGTCTTGCAGCAGCAGGCCCAGCGCATCGGCGAGATCAGTGGTTTCCAGCCCACCAGCCAGTATTTTCTGGTGCGGGCGGCAACGTCCGACGAGCTGCTGGCAAGCCAGCAAGCCCTGAGCAGCCGCCTCGATGAGCAGGTGGCCGAAGGCAAACTCTCGGGCTACCTGGCGCTCAGCCAGATCGCCGCGCCCGCCACCGCGCAGAAGAGTCTGCAACTGGCCCTGCCGCATCTGCTCGCAGCCGGCACGCCGCTACTGGCACTGGGCGTGGGTCCCGAGCGGCTGGAGGCGGAACTGGTTGCGTTGCAGACACAGCCGATTGCCGGTCTGGAACAGGTCCTGGCCGGCCCGCTGGGCGAACCCTGGCGTCCACTCTGGCTGGGCCGTCAGACCAATGGTTCCGTGGCCGGCCTGGTCAGTCTGCAAGGCTTGCAGGACAGTGCCGCACTGGTGGGGCTGGCCGAGGGTCTCGACGGCATCAGCCTGATCGACCGTCCCGCCGAGCTGAACCGCCTGTTCGCCGAAACCAAGACCCAGGCCGCCGCGCTCAAGCTGGTCGCCGCCGGGCTGATCCTCATCCTGCTCTGCCTGCCCTTCGGCTGGCGTGGCGCCGCGCGCTGCCTGGCCGTGCCGTTGCTGGCCGCCCTCGGCAGCCTGGCCAGCCTCGGCTGGCTGGGCCAGTCGCTGACCCTGTTCGGCCTGTTCGGTTTGCTGCTGGTCACCGCCATCGGCGTCGACTACGCCATCCTGATGCGTGAGCAGGTCGGTGGCGCCGCCGTAAGCCTGGTCGGTACGCTACTGGCCGCCGTCACCACCTGGCTGTCGTTCGGCCTGCTGGCGCTGTCGAGCACACCGGCGGTGAGCAATTTCGGCCTGGCCGTGAGCCTCGGCCTGCTATTCAGTTTCCTGCTGGCGCCCTGGGCCAGCCCATCGCAACCCCAACCAAAGGCAAGGAGCCAGTATGGCGCCGCTTGATTCGCAACAACATGAAGTCGTGATTATCGGTGCTGGTCCTTCCGGCTCCATCGCCGGCGCGCTGCTCAAGCGCAAGGGCCATAAGGTGCTGATTCTGGAACGCCAGCGCTTCCCGCGCTTTTCCATCGGCGAGAGCCTGCTGTCGCACTGCCTGGACTTCATCGAGGAAGCGGGCATGCTCGAAGCGGTGCAGGCCACCGGCTTCCAGACCAAGCACGGTGCAGCCTTCGGCTGGGGCGAGCGCTACACCGAATTCGATTTTCGCGACAAGTTCACCGAGGGCCACGGCAGCACCTATCAGGTGCAGCGTGCCGATTTCGACAAGCTGCTGGCCGACCAGGCCGAACTGCAGGGTGTGGAAATCCGTTACGAGGAAGAGATCATCGCGGCGGATTTCGCCGGCGCTCGACCGCGCCTGCAGGTGCGCCGCAATGACGGCAGCGACTATCACATCGAAGCGGCCTTCGTCCTCGACGCCAGCGGTTATGGCCGTGTACTGCCACGCCTGCTGGACCTGGAAGCGCCTTCGAGTTTCCCGGTGCGCCGCGCGGTATTCACCCACATCGAGGATCGCATCGACGACCCGCAGTTCGACCGCGAGAAGATCCTCATCACCACCCATCCTGAGCTGCGTGACGTCTGGTACTGGACCATCCCCTTCAGCAACGGGCGCTGCTCCCTCGGCGTGGTCGCCAGCGCCGAGCGCTACGAGGATCGCCCGCTGGATCTGGATGCCTGCCTCAAGGAGTTCGTCCATGAAGCGCCGAACCTCAGACGCATCCTCAAGAACGCCGAGTGGGATACCCCGGCACGGCTGATCGGCGGCTACTCGGCCAACGTCAAGGCGCTGCACGGCCCCGGCTTCGCCCTGCTGGGCAACGCGGCGGAATTTCTCGACCCGGTGTTTTCCTCCGGCGTGACCATCGCCATGCGCTCGTCGAGCATGGCCGCCGCCACGCTGCATCGCCAGCTCTCGGGCGAGACGGTGGATTGGGAGAGCGAGTTCGCCATCCCGCTCAAGCGCGGCGTGGATACCTTCCGGACCTATGTCGAGGGTTGGTACGATTGCAGCTTCCAGGACGTCATCTACTACGAACACGCCCAGCCGGAGATCCGCCGGATGATCAGCTCGATCCTCGCCGGCTATGCCTGGGACGAAAAAAATCCTTATGTCGCCGAATCCAAGCGCCGCCTGCGGGTACTGGCCGAACTCTGCCGTGGCGAGCGATAAGCCCTTTGGCCTCGCCTGGCTGGCGCTGCTGCTCCTGCTGAGCGGCTGCGCCAGCCCGTTGCCGCTGCCCAGCGAACAGCCGCGCCTGCAATTGCCGATGCAACTGCATATCCAGCAACGCAGCGCCGACGGCAGTCATGACCAGTTGCTGGTGATCCAGCAAGAACGTCAGGCTCTGCGCTGGACGCTGCTGACCCCGCTGGGCACGCCGCTGGCGCGGCAGTTGCTGGTCGATGACCAGTGGCAGGCGGACGGCCTGCTGCCACCCAATCCCCAGGCCCGCGCGCTGTTCGCCGCGCTGCTGTTCGCGCTCACCCCCGATGACCAGCTGGAACGCCTGTATGCCGAGCAGGACTGGAGCCGGCAGGCTGATACGCGTCGGCTGACTCACTGGCAGGTTCGCTACGCACGGGAGGGCCGCTTTCAGCTCGACGCGGGCGGCGGGCTGTCCTATGGTGTCGCCCCCCTCGACGACGGAGCCCGACCACGATGAGCGCCTACCTCAACGCCCTCGGCGTGATCTGCGCGCTGGGCCGCGGCAAGGCCGAGGTGGCCCGGCGACTGCTGCAGGGCGATGGCTCGGGCATGCGCCCCTGGCCGGTTCTGGTCGCTGGGCGCAGCTTGCCGGTCGGTGCAATCAGTGCCGAGCTGCCATCACTAAGCGATGCCACCCTGCGCGATGCGACACGCAACAATCGCCTGCTGCTGGCTGCCGTCGAGGAAATCCTGGAGGAAATCACCGAGGCTATCGAGCGCTTCGGCCCGGCGCGGATCGGCGTGGTGCTGGGCACCAGCACTACCGGCATCCAGGAAGCCTCTCAAGGCATTGCCGGCCTGATTCGCGACGGGCAGCTGCCGCCCAGCTATCACTACGGCCACCAGGAACTTTCGGCGCCGGCGAGCTTTCTCAGCGAGCGCCTGGGGCTTGCCGGCCCCAGCTATTGCATCTCCACCGCCTGCACCTCCGGGGCGCGCGCCTTGCAGAGCGCGAAACGGCTGCTGGACGCGGGCATTTGCGATGCGGTGCTGTGCGGTGGTGTCGATAGCCTCTGCGATCTGACTCTGCAAGGTTTCAGCGCCCTGGAGGCGACCAGCACACGCATCTGCAATCCGTTTTCAGCCAACCGCGACGGCATCAATATCGGCGAGGCGGCAGCGCTGTTCCTGATGACCCGCGAGTCTGCACCCATCGCCCTGCTCGGCGCTGGTGCCAGTTCCGACGCCCATCATATTTCCGCCCCCGACCCCGCAGGCCGGGGCGCCATCGAAGCGATGCACAAAGCGCTGGCCAACGCTGAAACCCCAGCGCAAAGCATCGGTTACCTCAACCTGCACGGCACCGCCACGGCGCACAACGACGCCATGGAAAGCCGCGCCGTCGAGGCGGTGTTTCCCAAAGGCGTGCCCTGCTCATCGAGCAAGCCGCTCACCGGCCACACGCTGGGCGCGGCTGGAGCGCTGGAAGCGGCGTTCTGCTGGCTGACGCTGTCCGGATTCAATGTCGCGCAACAGTTGCCGCCCCACCTCTGGGACGGCCAGCAGGACCCCGACCTTCCCGCGCTGGAGCTGGTCGCCGCTGGCACACCGTTGCGTGTCGAGCGCCCACGGCTGATGATGAGCAACTCCTTCGCTTTCGGCGGCAACAACATCAGCCTGATCCTGGGAGAGACACCATGATCGCCTGGCCGATTGCCGAGCTGTTGCCCCATGCGGGCGACATGATCCTGCTGGATGGCGTCGAGTCGTTCGATGAGGACAGCGTGACGACCCGCCTGACAGTACGCCCCGGCCTGCTGAGCCAACCCGACGGCGGCCTGCCGGCCTGGGTCGGCATCGAGATCATGGCGCAGAGCGTCGCCGCCTTCGCCGGTTGCCAGGGGCGCCGGGCCGGCCTGCCGGTGGAACTGGGCTTTCTGCTCGGCACCCGCAACTATCAGTGCAACGTCGAAGCCTTCCCGCCCGGCAGCGAACTGCGCATTCGCGCCAGTCGCTCGCTGCAGGACGACAGCGGCATGGGTGTTTTCGAATGCCATCTCGACGGCCCCGGCATCCATGCCGAGGCCCGTCTCAATGTGTTCCGCCCGCCCGAAGTGGCGCGCTATCTGGAAGAAACCCGTTCATGAGCGAAACCATCCTGGTCACCGGCTCCAGCCGTGGCATTGGCCGCGCCATCGCCCTGCGTCTGGCCCGCAGCGGCCACGATATCGTCCTGCACTGCCGCGCCCGGCGCGATGAAGCCGAAGCCGTTCAGGCAGAGATCCAGGCGCTGGGGCGCCAGGCGCGCATCCTGCAATTCGACATTGCCGACCGCGCCACCTGCCGCGAGCAGCTGGAAGCCGATATCGAGGCCCATGGCGCCTATTACGGCGTGGTCTGTAACGCCGGCCTGACTCGCGACGCGGCCTTTCCGGCGCTGACCGACGAGGACTGGGACCAGGTGCTGCGTACCAATCTCGACGGTTTCTACAACGTCCTGCAGCCACTGACCATGCCGATGATCCGCCGCCGCCAGCCGGGGCGCATCGTCTGCATCACCTCCGTGTCGGGCATGATCGGCAATCGCGGCCAGGTCAACTACAGTGCTTCGAAGGCCGGGGTAATCGGCGCGGCCAAGGCGCTGGCAGTGGAGTTGGGCAAACGCCGGATCACCGTCAACTGTGTTGCGCCGGGGCTGATCGACACCGAAATACTCGACAAAGACCTGCCCATCGAGGAGATGCTCAAGATGATTCCCGCGCAACGCATGGGCACGCCCGATGAAGTCGCCGCTGCGGTCAATTTCCTGATGTCGCCAGAGGCCAGCTACATCACGCGCCAGGTGCTGGCCGTCAACGGCGGGCTGTGCTGATGAAACGTGTGGTCGTCACCGGCATGGCCGGCATCACTTCCCTGGGCAGCGACTGGGCCGGCATCGAAGCCAACTTCAGCGCCAACCGCAGTGGCATCCGGCGTATGGACGAGTGGGATCGCTTCAGCGAACTCAATACGCGCCTGGCCGGGCCTGTGGATGACTTCGCCGTACCCGCGCACTGGACGCGCAAGCAGTTGCGCAGCATGGGACGCGTCTCGCGCCTGTCGGTCAAGGCCGCCGAGCAGGCCTTGCAGCACGCCGGCCTGCTCGACGACAACAGCATCCGCGATGGCCGCATGGGCGTCGCCTGTGGCTCGTCCACCGGCAGCACCGAGGAGATCAAGGCCTTCGGCAACATGCTGCTCAACTCGGTGGCCGACGGGCTGAATGCCAACTCCTACATCCGCATGATGCCGCACACCACTGCGGCCAACATCAGCATCTTCTTCGGCCTGACCGGGCGGGTGATTCCCACGTCCAGCGCCTGCACCAGCGGTAGCCAGGGCATCGGCTACGCCTATGAGGCGATCAAGTTCGGGCGTCTGCCGATGATGCTCGCCGGCGGTGCCGAGGAGCTGTGCGCCACCGAGGCCATGGTCTTCGACGCGCTCTATGCCACCAGCCTGAAGAACGACGCGCCGCACACCTCGCCGCGTCCCTACGACAGCGACCGCGACGGCCTGGTGATCGGCGAAGGCGCCGGCATGCTGGTGCTCGAAGAACTGGAACACGCCCTCGCGCGCGGCGCCACCATTCATGCCGAGCTGATGGGCTTCGGCAGCAATGCCGACGGCTGCCATGCCACCAAGCCCGAACAGGCCACCATGCGCCGCGCCATGGAGCTGGCGCTGGAAGATGCCGGCCTGGCACCGGAGGCCATCGGCTACGTCAACGGCCACGGCACCGCCACAGAACAGGGCGACATCGCCGAAACCCAGGCAACCCAGGCGCTGTTCGGCTCGCGCATGCCAATCAGCTCGCAGAAGAGTTACCTCGGTCACACCTTGGGCGCCTGTGGCGCGCTGGAATCCTGGTTCAGCATCGAGATGATGAACCAGGATCGCTATATTCATACGCTGAACCTCGACAGCATCGACCCGCGCTGTGGCGAGCTGGATTACCTGGTCGGCGCGCCGCGCAACATGCAGCATGAATACGTGATGAACAACAATTTCGCCTTTGGCGGGATCAATACCTCGCTGATCTTCCGCCGTTGGTCCTGATTGAAAACGTTGGCGAGGCAGGCAAGACAAGGCAAAAACGGCTTAAGAAGCGGAGTTTAGTTTCTAAATGAGCATTACTCACTTCGTTCGCCCTCCAGGCCGCGCTAAAGCGCGTTAGCCGCAAGCGGCTTTCTGAGGCCGTTTTTAACGCAGTATTGCCAACGCAGGTAGTTTTCCAAACACCGCAAGGAGATGAACAATGAAAAAAACCACATGGATCAGCGCGGCACTCGTGCTCTGCGCCCTGCCCGGCATCAGCCAGGCGCGCGATACCACCCATTACCTGCCCTTCGATGAAGTCGTGGCCGAAGCCACCGCGGCGGGCCGGCTGGATGGCAGCGTGAAGTTCTACCTCGCCAAGCGTCCAGCGGGTGCGCAGATCGTGCGCAGCGGCGTGACCACCAGCAAGAAAACCAATGCCTTCAACAAGACTGACGAAGCCGCCTGCAGCTGGGCCCTGCAGTCCGCGCTGATCGGCCTGGAAAAATCAGCCAAGGCCGCTGGCGCAAACGCCGTAGTGGATATCGTCAGCAACTACAAACACGTCGAGTACAAGGACAGCAGCAAGTACGAGTGTCACGCCGGTGCAGTCATGGCGGGCGTCGCCCTCAAGGCGAACTTTGCCAAGGTGAAGTAAGCAGCGAAGCAGCTGTGCAGGGAGGATCGCGTTTCAGCGATACACTGGCGCAGTCATGGTGGATGCAGGAGGCGTCATCCCCTATGACTGCTTTGCCAAATTAGAGTAAACGCCCTGCTCCTCGGCTCCCGACCGTCGGGCAGGCCCCTGGCAAGCCGACATCCCTCGAACGAACAAGTGGACCCGCGAGTCAACAGAGCAGAACCCAATCCCTTTGGAGACTGCCATGTTCGGAACCAAACCGTCCCACAAGTTCGAAGTGAACTACATCTTCCAGAACGATCCGCGCTCGCAGATCATCGAATCGGACGGGGACAGCCTTTCCCAAGGCGAGGCGGCCCGGCGCCTGATCGAACACCACAACGCCGATGCCGAGAACAGCCTGGTCATGCCCGATGCACAAGCCGACGAGGCCGAGCTGCTGCGGCAGGCCGAGATCGTGGGTATCACCGACATCCGCGTCACCCGGCTGGTCCACGAGCATGAGTCGGGTACCACGCCAGGGCATTATCAGCAGCCTTAACGAGGCTGGAGGCTGGAGGCTGGAGGCTGGAGGCTGGAGGCTGGAGGCTGGAGGCTGGAGGCTGGAGGCTGGAGGCTGGAGGCTGGAGGCTGGAGAGTGTACGGATTTGCACCCGACCCCTGACAAGCTTTTTCGTCCAGCCTTACAGCCTTCCAGCCTCCAGCGCTTTTTTCGGCTTATCTGCCCTTACCGATGGTATTGCGCCGACAGTTCGTGCACCGCCTCGAAGAAGGCCTTGGCGTTTTCGGGGTCGACTTCCGGCGTGATGCCGTGGCCCAGATTGAACACATGGCCGGCGCCATGGCCGTAGGCCGCCAGGATGCGCGCAACTTCAGCGCGGATCGCTGCGGGGCTGGAGTAAAGCACCGCCGGGTCCATGTTGCCTTGCAGCGCCACCTTGCTACCCACCCGCGACCGGGCACTGCCGATGTTGCAGGTCCAGTCGAGGCCCAGCGCTTCGGCGCCGACATCGGCCATGGATTCGAGCCACAGGCCGCCACCCTTGGTGAAGAGAATCACCGGCACGCGGCGCCCTTCATGTTCACGGATCAGCCCATCGACAATCCTCTTCATATAGGCCAGCGAGAACTCGCCATAGGCCGCATCAGAGAGGCTACCGCCCCAGGAATCGAAGATCTGCACCGCCTGCGCACCGGCCAGGATCTGGCCGTTGAGGTAACTGGTCACCGACTGCGCCAGCTTATCCAGCAGCGCGTGCATGGCCTCGGGATCGTTGTAGAGCATGGCCTTGCTCTTGCGGAAGTCCTTCGACGAGCCGCCCTCGACCATATAGGTGGCCAGCGTCCAGGGGCTGCCGGAGAAACCGATCAGCGGTACGCGGCCATTGAGCTCGCGGCGGATGGTGCGCACGGCATCCATCACATAGCTCAGGTCCTTCTCCGGGTCCGGGATCGGCAGCGCCTCGATATCGGCCATGCCGCTGACGTTCTTTTTGAAGCGCGGGCCTTCGCCGGCCTCGAAGTACAGCCCCTGACCCATGGCATCGGGGATGGTGAGAATGTCGGAAAAGAGAATCGCCGCGTCGATCTGCGGATAGCGATCCAGCGGTTGCAAGGTAACCTCGCACGCCAACTCCGGATTCTTCATCAGACTCACGAAATCGCCGGCCTTGGCACGGGTGGCGCGGTATTCCGGCAGGTAACGCCCGGCCTGCCGCATCATCCACACCGGGGTGACGTCGACAGGCTGCTTGAGCAGGGCACGAAGGAAACGGTCGTTCTTCAAGGCAGTCATGTCTGGGTTCCAGCAAAAAAGTGCCGAGCATTGTCGCAAAGCCCATGACAAAAGGCACGGCGGGTGCCGTGCCTTTTATGATCACCTTGATTCAGGTCAGATAGGGCGGAGCTGCAAGCTGTCCTCGGCTTTTGTAGGTCGTGTTAGCCGCAGGCCTAACACGACATGCAAGACGTGGATTTTCGCAGTGCCTGGAAGTCTGCTCTACACCTCCAGGAAATCCAGAATTCCTTCCGCCGCCTGACGCCCCTCAAAGATCGCCGTGACCACCAGATCGGAGCCGCGCACCATGTCGCCGCCGGCGAAGATCTTCGGGTTGCTGGTCTGGTGCTTGAACGTGCCCATTTCCGGCGCGATCACTCGCCCCTGAGCGTCGGTCTGGATGTCCTGAGCGCCGAACCAGTCGGCCGGGCTCGGGCGGAAGCCGAAGGCGATCAGCACCGCATCGGCCGGGATCACCTCTTCGGAGCCGGGAATCGGCTCCGGGCTGCGACGACCCTTTGCATCCGGTTCACCCAGGCGGGTCTCCACCACCCTGATGCCTTCCACCCGGCCTTCGCCAACGATGGCGATGGGCTGGCGGTTGAAGAGGAACTTCACCCCCTCTTCCTTGGCATTCTTTACCTCGCGACGCGAGCCGGGCATGTTCGCCGCATCGCGACGATAGGCGCAGGTCACGCTCTTGGCGCCCTGGCGGATGGAGGTGCGGTTGCAGTCCATCGCGGTGTCACCACCGCCGAGCACCACCACCCGCTTGCCTCTCATGTCGATGAAGTCTTCCGCGCTCTTCTCGAAACCGAGGTTGCGGTTGACGCTGGCGATGAGGAAATCCAGCGCGTCGTGCACGCCCGGCAGGTCCTCGCCGGGGAAGCCGCCCTTCATGTAGGTGTAGGTGCCCATACCCATGAACACGGCGTCGTAGTCGGCCAGCAGCTGTTCGATGCTGACGTCCTTGCCCACTTCGGTATTGAGGCGGAACTCGATGCCCATGCCGCTGAAGATTTCTCGACGGCGGCTGAGTACGCTCTTCTCCAGCTTGAACTCGGGAATGCCGAAGGTCAGCAGGCCGCCGATCTCCGGGTTGCGGTCGAACACCACCGGGGCCACGCCGTTGCGCACCAGCACGTCGGCACAACCCAGGCCGGCCGGACCGGCGCCGATGATGGCGACACGCTTGCCGGTCGGCTTGACCTGGGACATGTCCGGCCGCCAGCCCATGGCGAAGGCGGTGTCGGCGATGTATTTCTCCACCGAGCCGATGGTCACCGCGCCGAAGCCGTCGTTCAGCGTGCAGGCGCCTTCGCACAGGCGATCCTGCGGACAGACGCGGCCGCAGACTTCCGGCAGGGTGTTGGTCTGGTGGGCCAGCTCGGCGGCGGCGAGGATGTTGCCCTCGGACACCAGCTTGAGCCAGTTGGGAATGTAGTTGTGGACCGGGCACTTCCACTCGCAGTACGGGTTGCCGCAACCCAGGCAGCGGTGTGCCTGCTCGCATGCCTGCTGCGGCTTGAAGGATTCGTAGATCTCGACGAATTCCTTCTTGCGCTGGCGCAGCAGTTTCTTCTTCGGATCCTTGCGCCCGACCTCGATGAACTGGAAGTCGTTGTTCAGACGGTCAGTCATTTTCTTAAACCTCATAACAGCAGCGGCAAGCTTCAAGCTGTAAGCTGTAAGCTGTAAGCCGCAAGACGATCACGTTGGGTCGGCAAACCCGGAACTGCTTTTGCCTGCAGCTTGGGGCTTGCCGCTTGCAGCTGCCTTATTGCGGATTCGCGCGGGTGCTCGACAGCAGCGACGCCAGGTTGGCCGCCTTCGGCTTGACCAGCCAGAAGCGGCGCAGGTAGTCGTCCAGGTCTTCCAGCAGTTCGGCGCCCCATGCGCTGCCGGTCTCGGCCACGTATTCGCGCAGCACGCCCTGCAGGTGGCTGCGGTAGGCCTCCATCGCCTCGCCGGTGATGCGCTGCAGGTTGACCAGCTCATTGTTCACCCGGTCGATGAAGCTGTTGTCCATGTCCAGCACGTAGGCGAAGCCGCCGGTCATGCCCGAGCCGAAGTTGTGCCCGGTCTTGCCCAGCACGCAGACGAAACCGCCGGTCATGTATTCGCAGCAGTGGTCGCCCGTGCCTTCCACCACGGTATGGGCGCCGGAGTTACGCACCGCGAAACGCTCACCCGCGGTGCCGGCGGCGAACAACTTGCCGCCGGTGGCGCCATACAGGCAGGTATTGCCGATGATCGCCGAGTCCTTCGAGCGGAAGGCGCTGTCCTTCGGCGGCGTGACCACCAACTTGCCGCCGGTCATGCCCTTGCCCACGTAATCGTTGGCATCGCCTTCCAGATAGAGGTGGAGGCCGCCGGCGTTCCAGACGCCGAAGCTCTGCCCGGCGGTGCCCTTGAAGCGGAAGGTGATGGGCGCGTCCTTCATGCCCTGGTTGCCATGCACGCGGGCGATCTCGCCGGACACACGGCCGCCGATGGAGCGGTCGCAGTTGCCGATCTGCAGTTCGAATTCGCCGCCGCCCTTGGCGTCGATAGCTTCGCGCGCCAGGCTGACCATCTGCTCCGCCAGCAGGCCCTCGTCGAACGGCGGGTTCTTCTCCACCTGGCAGTACTGCGGCTTGTCCGCCGGAATCCGGTCGCTGCCCAGCAGGGGCGTGAGATCCAGATGTGCCTGCTTGGCGGATTCGCCGGGCAGGATTTCCAGCAGATCGGTACGCCCGATCAGCTCCTGCAGGCTGCGCACACCGAGTCGGGCCAGCCACTCGCGGGTTTCCTCGGCGACGAAGGTGAAGAAATTCACCACCATGTCCACGGTGCCGATGAAGTGATCCTTGCGCAGCTGGTCGTTCTGGGTGGCGACGCCGGTGGCGCAGTTGTTCAGGTGGCAGATGCGCAGGTACTTGCAGCCCAGGGCGATCATCGGCGCGGTGCCGAAGCCGAAGCTCTCGGCGCCGAGAATCGCCGCCTTGACCACGTCGAGGCCGGTTTTCAGGCCACCGTCGGTCTGCACCCGGACCTTGCCGCGCAGGTCGTTGCCGCGCAGGGTCTGGTGGGTTTCGGCCAGGCCCAGTTCCCAGGGTGAACCGGCGTAGCGGATCGAGCTCAGCGGCGAGGCGCCGGTACCGCCGTCGTAACCGGAGATGGTGATCAGGTCGGCGTAGGCCTTGGCCACACCGGCGGCGATGGTGCCGACACCGGGTTCGGCCACCAGCTTCACCGACACCAGCGCCTTGGGGTTGACCTGCTTGAGGTCGAAGATCAGCTGCGCCAGATCCTCGATGGAGTAGATGTCATGGTGCGGCGGCGGCGAAATCAGCGTCACGCCCGGCACCGCGTAGCGCAGCCTGGCGATCAGGCCGTTGACCTTGCCGCCCGGCAGCTGCCCGCCCTCGCCCGGCTTGGCGCCCTGGGCCACCTTGATCTGCAGCACTTCGGCGTTGACCAGGTATTCCGGCGTGACCCCGAAACGACCCGTGGCCACCTGCTTGATCTTCGAACTGCGTGCGGTGCCGTAGCGGGCCGGGTCCTCGCCGCCCTCGCCGGAGTTCGAACGCCCGCCGATACGGTTCATGGCTTCGGCGATCGCTTCATGAGCCTCGGGTGACAGCGCGCCGAGGGAAATGCCGGCGGCGTCGAAACGCTTGAGAATCGCCTCCAGCGGCTCGACGTCCTCCAGCGCCAGCGGCCGCTCGGCCACCTTCAGCTTGAGCAGATCGCGCAGCATGGACACCGGACGCTGGTCGACCAGCGCCGTGTACTCCTTGAACAGCCCGTAATTGCCGCTCTGCACCGCCTTCTGCAGCGCGCCGACCACGTCCGGGTTGTAGGCATGGTATTCGCCGCCATAGACGAACTTGAGCAGGCCACCCGGCTGGATCGGCTTGCGGTTGTTCCAGGCCTCGGCGGCCAGCGCCTGCTGCTCGGCTTCGAGATCGACGAAACGCGCACCCTTGATGCGGCTGGCGACGCCACGGAAGCTGAGCGCCACCACCTCATCGGCCAGCCCCACTGCCTCGAACAGCTGTGCTCCGCGATAGGAGGTGATGGTGGAGATGCCCATCTTCGAGATGATCTTCAGCAAACCCTTGGTGATGCCCTTGCGGTAGTGCTTGAATACTTCGTAGAGATCGCCGAGCACTTCGCCGGTACGGATCAGGTCGCTCAGCACCTCGTAGGCGAGGAAGGGATAGACCGCCGTCGCGCCGAAGCCGATCAGCACCGCGAAATGGTGCGGGTCGCGCGCCGTGGCGGTCTCCACCAGAATGTTGCAATCGCAGCGCAAGCCGGTCTCGATCAGCCGATGATGCACCGCACCCACGGCCAGCGAGGCATGCACCGGCAGCTTGCCGGGCGCGATGTTGCGGTCGCTCAGCACCAGCAGTACCTTGCCCCCGCGCACGGCTTCCTCGGCCTGATCGGCGATATTGCGCACCGCGGCTTCGAGCCCGAGTGATTCATCGTAGTTGAGGTCGATGACCAACCGCTCGAAACCCGGTCGGTCGAGTTCCATGATGGTCCGCCACTTCGCCGGTGAGATCACCGGCGTGGTGAGGATCGCGCGGTTGGCGTGATCGGCGGTTTCCTCGAAGACGTTGCGCTCGGCGCCCAGGCAGGTTTCCAGGGACATCACGATGGCTTCGCGCAGCGGGTCGATCGGCGGGTTGGTGACCTGCGCGAACTGCTGGCGGAAATAGTCGTAGGGCGACCGCACCCGGCGCGACAGCACCGCCATCGGCGTGTCGTCGCCCATGGAGCCCACCGCCTCCTGGCCCTGTTCGGCCAGCGGGCGCAGCACCTGGTCACGCTCCTCGAAGGTGACCTGGAACATCTTCATGTACTGCCTGAGCTGGTCGGCATCGTAGAAGGCCGAGCCATGATCGTTGTCATCCAGGGTCGACTGGATGCGCAGCGCATGCTGGCGCAACCACTTCTTGTAGGGGTGCTGGGATTTCAGCCGGTTGTCGATGTCGTCGGTGTGCAGCACCTGCCCGGTGTGAGTATCCACGGCCAGGATCTGGCCCGGGCCGACGCGGCCCTTGGCGATGACATCCTCGGGCTGGTAGTCCCAGACGCCGACTTCCGAGGCCAGGGTGATGTAGCCGTTCTTGGTGGTTACCCAGCGCGCCGGGCGCAGGCCGTTGCGATCGAGCAGGCAGATCGCGTGGCGGCCATCGGTGAGCACCACGCCAGCCGGACCGTCCCAGGCCTCCATGTGCATGGAGTTGTATTCGTAGAAGGCGCGCAGGTCCGGGTCCATGGTTTCCATGTTCTGCCAGGCCGGCGGAATGATCATGCGCAGACTGCGGAACAGGTCCATGCCGCCGGTGACCAGCAGCTCCAGCATGTTGTCCATGCTCGACGAGTCGGAACCGCTACGGTTGATCAGCGGATCGAGGCTTTGCAGATCCGGCAGTTGCTCGTTGGCGAACTTCAGGCGGCGCGCCTGGGCCCAGTTGCGGTTGCCGGTGATGGTGTTGATCTCGCCGTTGTGGGCGAGAAAGCGGAACGGCTGCGCCAGCGGCCATTGCGGCATGGTGTTGGTGGAGAAGCGCTGGTGGAAGACGCAGATGGCGGTGGCCAGGCGCTCGTCGCTGAGGTCCGGGAAGAACTGCGCCAGGTCCGCCGGCATCATCAGGCCTTTGTAGATGATGTCCTTGTCGGAGAAGCTGCAGACGTAGAATTGCTTGTCCTCGGCCAGGGCCACTTCGGTCCGGCGACGGGCCATGAACAGTTTGATGCCGAACTCACGCTCGGACAGGCCTTCGGCACTGACGAATACCTGCTCGATACGCGGCAGCCGCTCCAGCGCCAGGCGACCCAGCACACTGGTATCGACCGGCACCTCGCGCCAGCCGACCAGGGTCAGTCCTTGCGCGGCGATCTGCTCGTTGAAGCGCGCGCGGGCGGCATCGGCTTGGGCAATGTCCTGGCTGAGAAAGACCATGCCCACCGCGTAGAGATCCGGCAGCTCGGCATCGAAGTGCTGGCGGGCCATGGCGCGCAGGAAAGCATCCGGCTTCTGCATCAGCAGCCCGCAGCCATCGCCGGTCTTGCCATCGGCGTTGATGCCACCGCGGTGAGTCATGCAGGTCAGTGATCGGATGGCTGTCTGGAGCAGGTGATGGCTCGCTTCGCCCTGCATATGGGCAATCAGCCCGAAGCCACAGTTATCCTTGAACTCTTCAGGACGAAACAGACCTGCTCTCATAGGCGCTCCAGCTAAATACGTTGTAAATCAACCCCTTACCGGCCATACAGAGCGACGCCCCAAGATGGACGCGAGCAACGGGGGAGCAGTTTACAAAGCGAACTAGAACGAGACAAATATTTTTTGCAAGCCCCAAAAAGGTGCATTGCGCACTTTTTTGGGGCATTTATTTAACGTGCGCGGTCAATTTCCTGTTGCACACTGGAAAAGTTTCGTATCCAGGGTTTTCCTGCCTGCAAGGCCGGCGGCAACGTCTTGATCGCCTGGGTCGCCGCGTTGCGGCTGGAGAAGCTGCCATGCGTGACCACGTAGAGCGGCTTGCCTTCATGCAGCTTGGTGAAGTAGCGGTAGCCGTTGCCGTACTGCTGCACCAGTGCCTTGGCATTGCCTTCGTTGCGGGTGCCAAGAATCTGTACCAGGTAGTTGCCGGCAGGCTGGCTGCCATACCAGCCCGATGCCGCAGCGGGCGCGGGCCGCGCAGGCTCGCGCGGAGCTGGAGCTGGAGCTGGAGCTGGAGCTGGAGCTGGAGCTGGAGCGACAGGCTGGGGCGCAGGCGCGGACGGCGCAACAGCAGCTGCATTGCCCGCAGGTTGCCCGGCCTCACGAGGCTGTTCAGCGGCTGGCGCGGGAGCCGTCGGCGGCGCGTCCTGTAGTGACAGGTCTTCGATATCCGCACTGCCGGCTGCGGCCAGGGGCTCCCGAACAAGCGGAGACTGCGGCTCCGAGCGGGGTGATGAAGCTTCAGGTTCGCCAGGCTCCGGCATGCCTTGCCGAGGCGCAGGCTCCACAGCTCCGTTCCCGAGCGGCAGGCTTGTGCTGGCAGGCGCCACCGGCTGCTCGTCAGCCCCATCGCGCATGACGAACAAGGCAATCACGACGATACAGAGAACGGCCAGCAACGCCAGCAGGTGCTTCATCGGCAGCGGGAAACCCCATCCGCCCGACTTTTTTGCCCTGGAATGGTGCATCGCATCGATCAATTCTTCGCGCGCAGCCTCATTTATTCCACCCGGCCAGCCACCGGACTGCTCATGAATGCGCACAATCTGCTCTTCAGTGAGGCATTCCAGCCCACTGCCGGCACCTTCGAGGCGCAACGACAGGTATTCCCTGGTTTCATCTTCTTCATACGGTTGAAGTGCGATCGCGTGGAAGCGCTCTTCACCGTCCACCAGTGCGTCCAGCCGCGCCAGCAAGGACTCCTCACCGAACAGGAACACATGGGGCCGGCCTTCCGGGCTGCCTACCGCGAGGCGCAACAACGTCTCCACGGCGGCACCGGTCAGCCGCTCGGCATCATCGACCAGCAGATAGACCTCCTGTCCGGTCAGTGCCAGCTGGATGATCTGCGCCATGATCGAGTCGAAGTCGGCACGTGGACTGCCGAGCGCCTGGGCGACTTGCTGCAGGACGATATTCGAATCCATGGTGGTCTGCGGGGTGATCACCACGCTCTGGACCGACTGCTTGTTGCTGCTCGCGACCAGCGCCTGTCGCACCAGCGTCTTGCCGCTTCCTTCAGGCCCCGTCACCACCAGCAGCAGCTGGCTGTAACGTGCGAGGTGGTGCAACTGCCCCAGCACCGGCTTGCGCTGGGCAGGAAAGAACTTGAAACCGGGAACACGAGTGGCAAAGGGATCATGACTGAACCCGTAGTGGTTCAGAAGCGAATCGTCAGCAGACAAACTGGTCATGAAAAGCCTCTCAGGTTCTCGACTGTTGCGTCAGGGCGTCGTAATCGACGCGCAATGTGGCGTCCAGCACTTCGCGAGGGAAGTCGCCGGTCACCACGGCCTCGCCCAGCCGTTTCAGCAAGACCAGGCGCAACCGACCGTCGAGGACCTTCTTGTCGACCGCCATATGCTGCAGGAAATCCTCCGGCGTCATATCGCTCGGCGGCACCACGGGCAGGCCGGCACGCGCAAGCAGACGCACGCCGCGGTCCCGCTCATCAACGGAAATCCAGCCAAGCTGGCGTGACACTTCCAGCGCCATCACGGTGCCCGCCGCGACCGCTTCGCCATGCAGCCAGACGCCGTAGCCCTGGTGGGTTTCGATGGCATGACCGAAGGTATGGCCAAGATTGAGCGTGGCACGGATGCCCGACTCACGTTCGTCCGCGCCGACGACCGCCGCCTTGGCGGCACAGGAACGCCGTATGGCCTCGGTCAGCGCCGCCTGGTCGAGCGCCCGCAGCCTGTCGACATTGGCCTCGAGCCAGCCCAGGAAAGGTTCGTCGCAGATCAGCCCGTACTTGATGACCTCGGCCAGGCCCGCCGACAGCTCCCGTGCCGGCAGTGTCGCCAGCGTGGACGTATCGATCAGCACCAGCCGTGGCTGGTAGAAGGCGCCGATCATGTTCTTGCCCAGCGGATGATTGATGCCGGTCTTGCCGCCTACCGAAGAATCGACCTGGGACAGCAGGGTCGTGGGCATCTGGATGAAGTCGACACCACGCTGGTAGCTGGCCGCCGCGAAGCCGGCCATGTCGCCAACCACGCCACCGCCCAGGGCGATGACCGTGGTATTGCGGTCATGCCGGGCCGACAACAGGCCATCGAAGATCGTCTGCAGGGTTTCCCAGTTCTTGTAGGCCTCGCCGTCGGGCAGGACCACCGACGTAACGGCGTAGCCGGCAAGGCTCTGTATCAGGCGCTCAAGGTAAAGCGGGGCAACCGTGTCGTTGGTGACGATGGCCACCTGCTTGCCACGGATGTGGGGGGACAACAGCTCGCCGCGCTCGATGAGCTGCTCGCCTATAAGGATCGGATAGCTGCGCTCGCCAAGATCGACATCCAGAGTCTGCATATAGGCCCCCGTGAATTAAAGGGGCTTAGGATAGCGCAGATTCGTCGGGGCTTTCACGGGGCACAAGCGACCTGAGCTGTTCGAGGATTTCACCGACGACCAGACGCGGAGGACGCTCGTCGGTCTCGACGATGATGTCTGCGATTTCGCGGTACAGCGGGTCCCGCAAAGCCATCAGCTCGACCAGCACCTGCCGTGGATTGGGGGTCTGCAGCAAGGGGCGATTGCGGTCGCGCGCGGTGCGGTCAAGCTGCTGCTCGACCGAGGTACAGAGGTAGATGACCTGCCCGCCGTCACGTAACGCCTGACGGTTGTCCTGCCGCAACACCGCGCCACCACCAGTGGCCAGTACCACGCCCTGCAACTGACACAGATCGGCAATGGCGCTGTGTTCCCGCTCGCGAAAGCCCTGCTCACCCTCGACGTCGAATATCAACGGAATGCTGGCGCCCGTGCGCTTCTCGATTTCCTTGTCGGAATCACGAAACGCCAGACGCAGCTCCTTGGCAAGCAAGCGCCCGATGGTGCTCTTACCAGCACCCATCGGGCCTACGAGGATGATATTGGGCATTATTTACTTAGCGGCTGGCCTGAATCGCCTGATTATTCATGATCCGCGGCGTGATGAATACCAACAGCTCGGATTTTCGATCCTGGACCAGATCACGACGGAATACCCGTCCCACGAAAGGCAGGTCTCCCAGGAACGGCACCTTGTCCACCGATTTGCTCTGCGTATTGGAGAACACGCCGCCGATCACGATGGTTTCGCCGTCAGTAACCAGTACCTTGGCATTCACCTCATTCTTGCGAATCGCCGGGATACCGCCGGTACTCGCCGCCTGCGAGAAGTCAGGCTCATCCTTGGTGACCTTGACCTCCATGATGATGCGGTTGTCAGGCGTGATCTGCGGCGTCACCTCCAGCGACAGTGCCGCCTCCTTGAACGAGGTACTGGTTGCGCCGCTGGAGCTGGCTTCCTGATAAGGCACTTCCGAGCCCTTGAGGATCTTGGCTGTTTCCTTGTCCGCGGTGACGACCTTCGGTTGCGATACCACTTCGCCGTTACCGGTCTTTTCCATGGCGGAAAGCTGCAGATCGAGAATGGCGTTATTGGTTACGAAACCCAGTCCAATCCCTGAAGTTGCACCAATTGCACCCATATCAACGAATGGTGTATTCAACGGAGTTTCACGAATTCCCGGGAAACGACCCACTTGTCGTGAGGGTACATACCCCTCGTCTCCAGGGCTGCCACTTGCATCAGGATCGTCAGCCACACCCAGCTGACCATTCTTGCCCCAGGCATTCCACTTGTCGCCCGCCCACAGGTTTCCGCCCCAACGCACCCCCAGGCTCTTGTCGTAATCCACGTTGGCTTCGACGATGCGTGCCTCGATCATGACCTGGCGTACCGGGATATCCAGCTGTGCCACGATACGGCGCAGCTCGTCGAGTCGTTCCTGGGTCTGGTAGGCGATGATGTTGTTGGTGCGGTCGTCAACGGCGATGGAGCCACGATCCTCACTGGCACCATCCCTGTCGGTGACCGACTGGAACAGGCGGGCAATATCGGCGGCCTTGGCATAGTTGACCTGGACCACTTCGCGGCGCAGCGGCGCCAGCTCGGCAATCTGCCGCTGCGATTCCAGTTCCTGGCGTTCACGCGCGGCGATCTCGTCGGCAGGCGCCACCAGCAGGACGTTGCCGACCTGGCGCTTGTCGAGCCCCTTGGTCTTGAGTACCAGATCCAGCGCCTGATCCCAGGGCACATTCTGCAGGCGCAGGGTGATGTTGCCGCTTACCGTATCACTGGCCACCAGGTTGAGATCGGTGAAGTCGGCGATCAGCTGGAGCACCGAACGCACGTCGATATCCTGAAAATTCAACGACAGCTTTTCACCTGAGTAAGTGAAATGCTCGGCCTTGCGCTGCTCGGCCTCGGTTTCAGTCAGCGGCTTGATGCTGATGGTGAGCTTGTCGTCGGTCTGGTAGGCGAGGTAGTCGTAACGACCGGTTGGCTCGATGGCGATGGTTGCGCCAGCCGCCCCGCTGGTCGAGTCGACGAATTTGACCGGCGTGGCGAAGTCCTGCACATCGAGCCGCACACGCAGCGCTTCGGGCAGTTGCGTCTTGGCAAAGGAGACACGGATCTTGCCACCCTGCTCTTCGATATTCGGACTGATCGAAGGGTCCGACAATGTAATGACGACATTACCGGCGCCATCTTCACCACGGCGGAAGTCGATATTGCTGATGGACTTGCCCGCGACCACGCGTTCGACCGGAGCGGTACCGACCACAGGCTGTGCCGACGCTGGCGCGGGCGCAGCCACAGGAGCGGGCGCACTGCCTTCGCCCAGCAGAACGAACAGGTTATTGCCGTCTACGCGCGTCGAGTAAGGCATCAGGGCGGTGAGGTTGACGATCATCCGGGTGCGCCCCTGCGCCTCGACGACGGTCACGCTGCGCGCGTTGCCGACACCCAGCTCACGGTTCCTGGCACCAAGCTTGTTCGACACACCCGGCAGATCGAGAGCGATGCGTGCCGGCTGATCAAGGGTATAGCCGCGCGGCGCGGCCACGGGCTCGTCAAACCCCAGCTTGAGTTCGACCTTGTCGCCAGGGAGGGAGGCCACATCAATGGTATTGAGATTCGCAGCCAGCAACGCGGGCGAAATGAACGCCGCCAGCAGGGACAAGCCGAGGCGAGAGAGGGAGGTATTCATAAAAGGCTTCCGTTGTGCAGACCGGTATAGGTTTTCCATTTTTTGCCCCGCGCTCAGGAGCGCTCTTTCAAGGTCAGGCTACGCGGGCGCTCAAGCCACCCACCCTCTCCGTCAGGAACGATTTCAAGCACATCCACCTCGGCCTCACTGATCTCGACGATACGGCCATGGTTGCGCCCCAGATAGTCACCGACTTTGACTCGGTGAACCCCGTCACCACCTCTTATCAAGGCGTACATGCCTGCCTCATTGGTCAACGTACCGACCATGATGAAATTTTCGATGTTGAAGCCTTCCAGAAATTGCCTGGTGCGTGTCTCATCCGGCTGGATATCCTTCGAACCTTTCTGCCGCTGCATCAGATCGATTTTCATGGGCGGCTGGAAAGGATGACGCAAGGACGCCGCGCTATAGGTAAAGGCCTCATAAGGGAGGAATGCCGGCAGCGGTTCGATGGTTCCCTTGGGCTTGGCCCGAACCTCGTCCATATAGCGCCGCAGGTCGTCGAAGTCAGTGCTGACCCCACATCCGCCCAGCAATGCCAGGCTCAAGCCCAGCGCGACAAGTCGGGCTCCATTCATTTCTGCAGCCCCTTGTCGTTGTAGCGATAAGTCTTGGCCAGAATGCTCATGCGCAGCCTTGATGACGAATCCTTGCTGTCAGGCTTGATCTCGAAGTCATGCAGCGTGACGATCCGTGGCAGGCTCGATACGCCACTGACGAAAGTCGCAAGATCGTGATAGGCGCCGACGACCTTGATCTGGATCGGCAGCTCGATATAGAACTGCTGGATGACCTCCGGCTGCAATTTGATTTCCTCGAACTCCAGCCCGCTTCCCAGGCCGGTACGCGTGATGTCCTCAAGCAAACCCGGCACCTCGGTATCACTGGGCAACTGGCGCAGCAAGGCACCGAACGAGGCTTCCATCTCGATCATCTGCTCTTTATAGGCTTCCAGGTTCGCCGCCTGGAAAGCCTTCGAGGAAAACTGCTGTTTCAGCGTTTCCTCCTGCGCCCGTTGCTGTTCAAGACTGGCCTGCATATCGCTGAGGTAGAAGTAATAACCTCCGCCCAGCACCAGGGTCATCAGCACAATGCCAGCGATGACCTTGACCGCCGCCGGCCAGGAGCCGAGGTTGTTCATGTCGAGATCGGACAGGTCAACGCTGCGCAGACTTTCCAGGGAACTCGCCAGGCTCATGGCTTGCCTCCTTCGGCAGCAGCCGGCTGCGTTTGCTGCACCGTAAGCTGGAAGACATTCTCCTGATCCAAGGCACCGGCAGTGACGGCCTTCACTTCGTTCAGATTCGGCGCTTCAAGCCATTCCGAGCCATCCAGATTGCGCATAAGATTGGAAACCCGGTTGTTGGATTCCGCTGCGCCTACAATGGCGATGTTCTTGCCTGTCATTTTCAAGCCTGTGAAATACACACCGTCGGGCAGAGTTCTCACCAACTGATCGAACACTCGACCGATAATGGGTCGGTTACCCTGCAGGTCCTGGATGATCTTCATACGCTCAAGCAATTGCTGCCGACGCTCTCGCAATTCCTTGATTTCGGAAATGCGCGCATCCAGCACTGCAATTTCCTTGCGGACAAAATCATTGCGCGCATTCTGCTGCTCGATGGAGCTGGTCAGATATTGACCGGCAAGAAATACCAGCCCCCCACCCACGAGCAACACGCCCGCGAGAGAGACCAGAAAGCGCTGCTTGCGCTCTTCACGAAGCTGTTCGCGCCAGGGCAGAAGGTTGATCTGAGCCATCAGTCGAAACTCCTCAACGCCAGCCCGCAAGCAATCATCAGGGACGGCGCATCACTGGCCAGCGCGCCCGCGTTGACCTTGCTGCTCAGTGCCATGTCGGCAAAAGGATTGGCGACCAGGGTCTGCGTGCCGATTTTCTGCTGAATCAGGCGATCCAGCCCCGCTATGGAAGCAGTACCGCCAGCCAGAAGGATGTAATCGACATCGTGGAACTGCCCGGCAGCGAAGAAGAACTGCAGGGAGCGCGACACCTGCTGCACGACTGCATCCTTGAACGGCTGCAACACTTCGCTGTCGTAGTCATCTGGAAGACCACCCTGCTTCTTGGCCAGGCCAGCTTCTTCCATCGACAGGCCATAGCGACGCTGGATCTCCTCGGTGAGCTGGCGCCCGCCGAAAAGCTGCTCTCGCGTATAGATGGTGCGACCGTTGTGCAGAACGCTCAGCGTGGTCATGGTTGCGCCGATATCCACCAGCGCGACGGTCAGCTCGTCGTGCCCGCTGCCGAGCTGCGAGGCCAGCAATCCGTAGGAGCGTTCCAGAGCATAGGCTTCGACGTCGACAACCTTGGCGGTCAGCCCGGCGAGGGCAAGCGCCGCCTCGCGAATTTCCACATTTTCCTTGCGGCACGCTGCCAGCAGCACCTCGACACGCCCCGGCGAGCGCGCCGCCGGTCCTTGCACCTCGAAGTCGATGGCAACTTCTTCGAGCGGATAGGGAATGTACTGATCGGCCTCGATTTTCAGCTGGTTCTCCAGCTCATCATCGTTCAGCCCAGCTTCCATTTCGATGCTTTTAGTGATGACCGCAGAGCCGGAAACCGCAACAGCCGCAGACTTGACCCCGGTCTTGGCCTTGGCCAGCAAACGGCTCAGCGCCTGCCCCACGCCCTCCAGCTCCGCGATATTCTTCTCCACCACGGCATTGGGCGGCAAGGGTTCGACCGCATAGGACTCGACCCGATAGCGGGAGCCCGAACGGCTTAATTCGATGAGCTTGACGGATGTCGAACTGATGTCGATTCCAAGCAGCGTGTTCGCTTTCTTCGTGAAGAGCCCTAGCACGACCGATTTCCTATCTTATCCGCTACTTACGGATTAATTATATTCATCCACATTAGATAACAGCCTTGACAGGAGCGCAAATGGCTCCCCGACAGAAAAACCGCTTATAATGTGATCGGCTTTTCCTTTCAGCATCGTCTGCGGCTTACACCCATTTCCCCATCCTGGATTCAACGAACCCCGATGCGTTTTCTGAAGTTTTTCCTTTGGTCGTGCCTGGCTATTTTCTGCGGACTTCTGCTCAGTCTCAGCGGCGCCTTCCTCTACCTCAGCCCCAACCTGCCATCCGTCGACTCGCTACGCAGCATACAGCTGCAGATACCGCTGCGTATCTACAGCGGCGATGACAAACTGATCGCCGAATATGGCGAAATGCGCCGCTCCCCCATTGGCTTCAATGAAATACCCAAGGACTTCATCGAAGCCCTGCTGGCCGCCGAAGATGACAACTTCGCGAATCATTATGGCGTCGAAGTCTCCAGCCTGATGCGCGCTGCCACGCAATTATTGAAAACCGGCCAGATTCAGACTGGCGGCAGCACCATTACCATGCAGGTGGCGAAGAATTACTTCCTGACCAGCGAGCGAAGTTTCTCACGCAAGATCAACGAAATCCTTCTGGCCCTGCAGATCGAACGCGAGCTGAGCAAGGATGAGATTTTCGAGCTGTACGTCAACAAGATCTATCTTGGCCATCGGGCTTACGGCATCGAAGCGGCTGCCCATGTCTACTACGGAAAATCGATCAGCGAACTGAGCCTGGCGCAGATGGCCATGATTGCCGGGCTGCCAAAGGCCCCGTCGGCATTCAACCCGTTGACCAACCCTGCGCGCGCCAAGGAAAGACGCGACTGGATCCTGGGCCGCATGTACCGGCTCGGCGCCATCGATGAAGCCCGCTACCAGCAGGCGCTGGCAGAAGTCGTGGATGCCGCTTATCACGGCGCATCGCCAGAGCTTGACGCACCCTATATCGCCGAGATGGCGCGTGCCGAAATGGTCGGTCGCTTCGGCAGTGATGCTTACACCGAAGGCTTTCGCGTCTATACGACCGCAACCAGCAAGCGCCAGATCGCAGCCAACCAGGCCCTCGTTCAAGGCCTTGTCGAATATGACCAGCGCCACGGTTATCGCGGCCCCGAAGCCAGCCTGGCCGGCACCGGACGCGAAGGCTGGCTGCAGGAGCTGAACCGCTACCGGGGCCTGTCGGGGATGCTGCCCGCCGTTGTCAGCCAGGTGGGCAAGGATTCGATCAGGGTGATGCTGCGTGACGGCAGCGAACGCAGCGTCCACTGGGACAGCATGAAATGGGCGCGCCCCTTCATCAACACCAACAGCCTGGGACCACAGCCCAAGGGCCCCGCCGATGTAGTCGCAACCGGGGACATCATCCGCATCCGCTTCGTCGAGGGTGTCGCGCTGTTCAGCCAGGTGCCGCTGGCCCAGGCGGCGCTGGTATCGCTGGACCCCATCGACGGTTCCATCGAGGCGCTGGTCGGTGGCTTCTCCTTCGGGCAGAGCAATTACAACCGGGCCATCCAGGCGAAACGTCAGCCGGGCTCCAGCTTCAAGCCGTTCGTCTACAGCGCGGCGCTGGATGCAGGCTTTACCGCCGCGACGCTGGTCAATGACTCACCCATCGTCTTCGTCGAGGAAGGCATGGATCGCGTCTGGCGTCCGAAGAATGACAACAACACCTTTCTCGGGCCGATCCGCCTGCGTGAGGCCCTGTACAAATCGCGCAACCTGGTCTCGATTCGCCTGCTGCAAACCCTCGGCATGGGTTACACCATCGATTATATAGAGCGCTTCGGCTTCAAACGCGAAGACCTGCCGGCAAACCTGTCGCTGGCGCTTGGCACGGCGACCCTGACGCCGATGGAGATCACCGTCGGCTGGACTGCCTTCGCCAACGGCGGCTACAAGATCGAGCCCTATCTGATCGAACGCATCGAGGACAGGGACGGCAAGGTGGTGTTCACCGCCAACCCGCCACGAGTACCCGAAAACGACCAGCCATCGCCACTGAACGATGAAGCCGCCATCGAGACGTTCGCCCAGAACGACAAGCCGCTCGATAGCGACGCCGAGCCAGGGGAGCAGCCTCCGCTGTACGCCGAACGAATCATCGACGAGCGTACCGCCTACATCATGACCAGCATGTTGCAGGACGTCATCAAGCGCGGAACTGGCCGCAGAGCCCTGGCAATGGGGCGGGACGATATTGCCGGCAAGACCGGTACCACCAACGAATCCAAGGACAGCTGGTTTTCCGGCTACAACGCCGACATGGTGACGTCCGTCTGGGCGGGGTTCGATCAGCCGCAGACCCTCGGTCGACGTGAATACGGAAGCACCGTGGCTCTGCCGATCTGGATGGATTACATGAGCGCGGTACTCGAAGGCATGCCCGAGCATGCCCCCGCCGAGCCGGAAGGCATCCTCGCGCTACGCATCGATCCCGCCAGCGGTCGCGCCGCTCCTCCCGGCACCCCGGATGCCTACTTCGAATTGTTCCGCAGCGAAGATTCGCCACCGGACATGGGCGAACTGGAGCCTGGCAGCCCGGCTCCCGGCAGCCCGTTGCCAGCCACCGAAGCGGCGCCCATGGACCTGTTCTGACCGGCAGCCTTGTGACGCGCCGCAGTGGAACAAGAATTCACGGCCATGAAAATTGCTGGGAGCGATGCTTAACGTCGCGCCGCGACAGCCCGAGGGGCGGTCGCCATGGTTGGCAGACCATAAAAAACCCGAAGCTCCTGAGAGCTTCGGGTTTTTCTTTACGCTGCTTTGTGGCAACAAACGATGGTCGGTTGCCGTAGCAGTCAGCTGCCGAATACGTCCGCTACAGACTTGAGCGGATAGTTCGCAGGGTAAGGCAGGGTCGCCACGCCACTGTCGATCGCAGCCTTGGCCACCGCATCGGATACCAGCGTGATCAGGCGCGGGTCCATTGGCTTGGGAATGATGTACTCGCGACCGAACTCCAGACCACAAAGGCCATAGGCCGCACAGACTTCCTCGGGCACCGGCAGCTTGGCCAGATCGCGCAAGGCGTGTGCAGCGGCGATCTTCATCTCTTCATTGATGCGCGAAGCGCGAACATCCAGCGCCCCACGGAAAATGAAGGGAAAGCCCAGCACGTTGTTGACCTGGTTCGGGTAATCCGAGCGACCGGTGGCCATGATCACGTCGGAACGGGTTGCATGCGCCAGTTCCGGGCTGATCTCGGGATCGGGATTGGAGCAGGCGAATACAACCGGGTTCGGCGCCATGCGCTTGAGGCCTTCCGGCGTCAGCAGATTCGCACCGGAAAGACCAACGAACACGTCCGCGCCATCGAGCGCATCGTCCAGGGTGCGCTTGTCGGTTTCGTGAGCGAACACGGCCTTGTACTGGTTCAGATCGTCACGCCCGGCGTGGATTACGCCCTTGCGGTCGATCATGAAGATATTCTCGACCTGCGCACCCATGCTGATCAGCAACTTCATGCAGGAGGTGGCTGCCGCGCCGGCGCCCAGACAGACGATTTTCGCCTCTTCCAGAGTCTTGCCGGCAATCTCCAGCGCGTTGAGCATGCCTGCCGCAGTCACGATGGCGGTGCCGTGCTGGTCATCGTGGAATACCGGGATGTCGCATTGCTCGATCAGCGCCCGCTCGATCTCGAAACACTCCGGCGCCTTGATGTCTTCGAGGTTGATACCACCGAAGGTGATAGAGATGCGCTTGACCGTGTCGATAAAGGCCTGGGGGCTTTCCGCATCGACTTCGATGTCGAATACGTCAACACCGGCAAAGCGCTTGAACAGCACGCCCTTGCCTTCCATCACGGGCTTGGATGCCAGCGGCCCGAGGTTGCCCAGCCCGAGAATGGCAGTGCCATCGGAAATCACTGCCACCAGGTTGCCTTTACCGGTATAGCGGTAAGCCAGTTCGGGGTCGCGGCCAATTTCCCGTACCGGCTCGGCAACACCTGGGCTATAGGCCAGCGCCAGATCGCGAGCGGTGGAAGTGGGCTTGGTCAGCTCGACACTCAGCTTTCCCGGACGGGGTTGCGAATGGTAGTCGAGCGCGGCGGTTTTCAGGTCAGTCATGGGGCTTTTCCGCTTGTTTTTACTAGGGACAGACAGGCGGTCGAGCATACGCCAAGACTGAGCGCCCTCACAAGTCGATGAGATCGCGGCCTGTCAAGAGCCCACCCTACGACTTTAAGCTGACATACAGGACGACCGCTGCCGCTTCGCCCCGAAGCATCCGGGATACCGCGTCAGGGCACAGGACCGAGCATTGCAGGATGGCTGATCTTCATCAGCCAACGCGCCTGGCGCGACATATCCGCACGCCCCTTGCGGTCGATCACCCAGCCCCGCGCCTCGATCTCCCGTCCGCGTAGACCGGCCAGCGAATTCTGATCGAAGCCTGCCACTGCTTGCCGGGGAATCTGCAGGACCAGCGGGCCTTCAAGCTCCAGCCAGACGCCACCGCGATTCGTCTCCAACCGCTCGACACGCGCCCTGACCACTGCGAAGCCACCACGACGCACCCGTTCTGCAGCAATGACTGGCGAGCGCTGCCAGAGCCCCCGCTTGGCAACGCGGGCCCGCTGCTCGGTACGCCGATGACAATCGGCCAATGCCGTGTTCGGCGCAATGGCCACGAAGTAGCCCAGGCCCTCGGCGAGCAATGCGGCTTCGAGATTCGAGCCCTGGCGATCGAAGGCATGGGCCAGCACCCGCCCGTAATGATCCCGTGCCTGCTGCCCGTGGAGAAGGCCAATGCGACCGTCGCTGGCATCGACCAGCGCCTGCAAACGTCGCTTCGCAGCCTGCGCAAAGGGTTCGGCACTGCGCCCCTTGCGGCCCATCTCGGGCGCATTCAGACCGATCAGACGCACGCTGCGACCGTCACGCAGGCGCAATGTGTCGCCATCGGTGACCGAGGCCACCTCCACCGGGGACAGCGGCCCCGCGACCGGGCACAACGCCTGAGCCTGCAGGCTGAACAGTGCGAAAACGAAAAAGGCGCCCACCAGGGACGCCTTTTTCAGATGTTCGGAAAACCGCATCGGGCTTCCGTCTCGGCAACCGCTTACTTGGCGCCGAACACACCGAAACGCTGCTTGAAGCGGTCGATACGGCCGCCGGTATCCAGCACTTTCTGCTTGCCGGTGTAGAACGGGTGGCACTCGGAGCAGACATCGATGCTCAGGTTCTTGGCCAGCGTGGAGCGAGTCTTGATGACGTTGCCGCAGCTGCAGGTGGCTTCGATTTCAACGTAGTTTGGATGGATATCGGCTTTCATGGAAAATCCTCGGGGACTTGTGCCGCCACCCGACCCTATGTCGAGTACCGCACGGAAGGGCGCGAATAATACCAGAGCGCAAAGCTGATGCAAGCGCAAGCCGTCGCTTGTCAAGCGCACGTCAGCTCATGCTGAAGCGACAGCCGATCGCACACACCTTAAACAGGCTTCCCGCTTGCTGGATCGTTTACCATCGCCTTTCGCCGTCAAGGACTTCCGCGTGTCTCTCATACTTCGCCTTGCGCTGCCTTCCCCCCTGCGCAGCCTCTTCGATTATCGACCGCCCTCCGGTGTGCCCCATTCGGCACTGCGACCGGGAGCGCGGCTACGTGTACCCTTTGGCCGCCGCGAAGTGGTGGGCGTGCTGATTGAAGTCGCCTCGCACAGCGAAGTGCCGGAAGCGAAACTCAAGCCCGCGCTGGAATTGCTGGACAGCACGCCCCCGCTGCCACCTGCGCTGTTCAGGCTGTGCCTCTGGACCGCCCAGTACTATCAACACAGCCTTGGCGACACCTTCAGCTGGGCCTTGCCGGTGCTGTTGCGCCAGGGCGAGCCGGCCGAAGCCCGACAGGAACGCTTCTGGCATGCCGCCGCCGGCGCCCGAGCGGACGACCCTCGCCTGAACCGGGCCCCGCGCCAGCGTGAGGCACTGAAAACCATCGCTCAGCACCCTCATGGCGTCGCCCACTCACTGCTGAGCCAGTTGCAGCTGAGCAAGGACAGCCTCGATCAGCTGCTGCAAAAGGGCCTGCTGCGTATCGAGACGCGGCGCACTCACCAGGCCCGGCAGCATCAGGGCAGCTGGTTGCTGCAAGCGGAACTGCCGCTCAACCAGGAGCAGCGCGCCGCCTTCGAAGCCATTCGCGCCGGCCTCGATGGCTTCCAGGCCTTCCTTCTCGCGGGCGTCACCGGCAGCGGCAAGACCGAGGTCTACCTGCAGCTGATCCACCAGGTACTCAAGGCCGGCAAGCAGGCGCTGGTGCTGATCCCCGAGATCAACCTCGGCCCGCAGACACTGGCGCGCTTCGAGAAGCGCTTCAATGCCCGCATCGCCCTGCTGCATTCCAACGTCAATGATCGTGAACGGCTCGACGCCTGGCTGGCTGCCCGTGACGGCGAAGCCGACATCATCATCGGGACGCGCTCGGCGCTCTTCACGCCGATGAAGAAGCCGGGGCTGATCATCCTCGACGAAGAACACGACGCCTCTTATAAACAGCAGGAAGGCCTGCGCTACCACGCCCGCGACCTGGCAATCGTCAGGGCGCGCCAGGAGAATCTGCCCGTTGTACTGGGTTCGGCGACGCCCTCGCTGGAAAGCCTGCACAACGCCCATATCGGTCGCTACGCGCTGCTCAGGCTGACGCAGCGTGCCGGTGGGGCGCAGGCTCCGCGATTCCTGCGGCTGGACGTGAAAAGCCGCCCGCTGGATTCGGGCATCTCGGGGCCGCTGCAACAGGCCATGGCGCAGACACTCGCCGCCGGTCAGCAGGTGCTGGTGTTTCTCAATCGTCGCGGCTTCGCGCCTTCCCTGCTCTGTCACGATTGCGGATGGCTCAGCCAGTGTCCGCGCTGCGATGCGCGCATGACCCTGCATCAGCGCCACAACGAGCTGCGCTGCCACCATTGCGGCCATGTCGAGCGCCCACCGCTGAACTGCCCGCAATGCAACAAAGTCGATCTGCGCCCCGTGGGGGCCGGCACCGAACGCGCCGAGGAGCGCCTGGGCATTCTCTTCCCGGATTTTCCGGTACTGCGCATCGACCGTGACAGCACGGCACGCAAGGGCTCGATGGAGCAGTTGCTGAGCATCATCAACCGAGGCGAGCCCTGCCTGCTGGTGGGCACCCAGATGCTCGCCAAGGGCCATCACTTTCCACGCGTCACGCTGGTGGCCATTCTCGACGCCGATGGCGGGCTGTTTTCGGCGGACTTCCGCGCCAGCGAACGCATGGCGCAGCTCATCGTGCAGGTCGCCGGGCGTGCCGGTCGTGCCGAAGAGCCCGGCAAGGTGATCATCCAGACCCACCTTGCCGACCATCCGCTGCTGGTACAGCTGACCGAACAGGGCTATTTCGCCTTCGCCGAGCAGGCCCTGAGCGAACGCCGCGCCGCCGGCCTGCCGCCGTTCAGCCACCTGGCATTGCTGCGCGCCGAGGCGCAGAAGCCAGGCCAGGCCGAAGACTTCCTCGATCAGGCCTGCGGCGAGGCGGAACAACTGCTGACAGAACTCGAACTGACCGGTATCGAACTGCTGGGGCCGGTCCCGGCACCCATGGAGCGCCGCGCCGGGCGATTTCGCGCGCAACTGCTGCTGCAAGGCAGTGCCCGCACACCGCTGCACCGCCTGATGAACGCCTGGCTGCCACGGGTCGAGCAGCTCCCCGGGAGTCGTTCGGTGCGCTGGTCGCTGGATGTCGACCCGATAGATCTGTTTTAGCCAGCTATCCCGCTCGTCGGGTCGGTGAAACGTGACCCGACCTGCCTGCTGCTCCTATAATGTGCGGTTTTCGACCAATGCCTCCGGGCCGACCGAGCAGACGATGAAAGACAGTATTCGCCACCTCATTCAGCAAGCCCTGATCCGTCTCACCGCCGAAGGTGTGTTGCCGGAAGGACTGACGCCCGCGATCCAGGTGGAGAACACGCGCGACAAGACCCACGGCGACTTCGCCAGCAACATCGCCATGATGCTGGCCAAGCCTGCCGGCATGAAGCCACGCGACCTGGCGCAGAAGCTCATCGAGGCGCTGCCGCAGGATGCGCAGGTCACCAAGGTCGAGATCGCCGGGCCGGGTTTCCTGAATTTCTTCCAGAACACCGATGCGCTAGCCGGACGCCTGGAGGCGGCGCTGGCCGATCCGCAGCTGTCGGTATGCAAGGCCGGCGCGGCGCAGCGCGTGGTGATCGACCTTTCCTCGCCGAACCTGGCCAAGGAAATGCACGTCGGCCACCTGCGCTCGACCATCATTGGCGATGCTGTGGGCCGCGTACTGGAATTTCTCGGCGACACGGTGTTCCGTCAGAACCACGTCGGCGACTGGGGCACCCAGTTCGGCATGCTGCTGGCCTATCTCGAAGAAAAACCGGTCGCCGCGCAGACCGAGCTCTCCGATCTGGAGCAGTTCTACCGCGCGGCCAAGCAACGCTTCGACGAATCCAGCGAATTCGCCGACCGCGCCCGCGAGCTGGTGGTGAAGCTGCAGGCCGGCGATGCGGACTGCCTGCGTCTATGGACGCGCTTCAACGAGATTTCCCTGTCGCACTGCCAAAAGCTCTACGACCGGCTCAACGTCAAGCTGACCCCTATGGATGTCAAGGGCGAAAGCGCCTACAACGCCGAGCTGCCCGGCATCGTCGACGCCCTGCGTGACAAGGGCCTGCTGACCGAGGACAACGGCGCTCAATGCGTCTTCCTCGACGAATTCAAGAACGCCGAAGGCAATCCGCTGCCGGTGATCGTGCAGAAGGCCGGTGGCGGCTACCTCTACGCCACCACCGACCTGGCCGCCATGCGCTATCGCAGCCAGCAGTTGCAGGCGGACCGCGTGCTGTATTTCGTCGACCAGCGCCAGGCACTGCACTTTCAGATGGCTTTCGAAGTCGCACGCCGCGCCGGCTTCGTGCATGACGGCATGCAGCTGGAACACATGGGCTTCGGCACCATGAACGGCGCCGATGGCCGTCCGTTCAAGACTCGCGATGGCGGCACCGTAAAGCTGGTCGACCTGCTCGATGAAGCCGAACAGCGCGCCTACGCCCTGGTAAAAAGCAAGAACTCGGATCTGGACGAGGCTGAGCTTCGCACCATCGCCCGTTCCGTAGGCATCGGAGCGGTCAAGTACGCCGACCTGTCCAAGCACCGCACAAGCGACTACCGCTTCAACTTCGAGCTGATGCTGAGCTTTGAAGGCAATACCGCGCCCTATCTGCTGTACGCCTATACCCGTGTGGCCAGCGTGTTCCGCAAGCTGGGCAAAGGCATCGACGAAATCGCCGGACATATCCAACTGGATGCCGAGCAGGAGCTGACCCTGGCCGCCAGGCTCGCACAGTTCGGCGAAGTGCTGAACAGCGTCGGCGAAAAAGGTGAACCGCACTTGCTGTGCACGTATCTGTACGACCTGGCCGGCCTGTTCTCCAGTTTTTACGAGCACTGCCCGATCCTCGGCGCCGAGAGCGAAGCCGTGAAACAGAGCCGCCTGCGCCTGGCTGCCCTTACCGGCAAGACCCTCAAGCAGGGCCTGGAACTGCTCGGCCTGGAAACCCTGGAGCGCATGTAAGTGGCCGCCCGGAAAAAGCCCGCGCCCAAGCGCGGCGCCAGCCGCTACCAGGCCCCCGCGAAAAAGCCCGTTCCCGGCTGGATCTGGCTGGTCTGTGGCCTGGTGATTGGTGGCTTCATCATGTTCCTGATGAATCTGGAGCCGGGCGGTGAAGAGGTCAAGCGCAACAAGGAAACCCCCAAGCCGGTCCGCGAGCAACCCAAGCGCACCAGTCCGACGGAGCAGCCGCCGAAGCCCAAGTACGATTTCTATACGTTGCTGCCCGAATCGGAAGTGATTCTGCCGCCCGAGATCAAGCAACCCGAGCCGCCACCGAGCAAGCCGGTGACACCGGAAGAGGCGGCGAAGATCGACGAAGCCCGCGCCCAGGCCGCACTCAACGGAGAAGTACCGCCGCCACCACCGACCGTGGCCAAGGCACCGGTGGTCCAGTTCTTCCTGCAGGCCGGCTCGTTCCGCCAGCAGGCAGAGGCCGACCGCGTGCGAGCCCAGATCATCCTGCTCGGCCAGGACGTGCGCGTGGAAAGCGTGCGGGTACGCGACGAGCCCTGGTTCCGCGTGCTGGTCGGCCCCTACAACAGCCGCGAACAGTTGAATGCGGCGCAGAAGACTCTGGCCGCCAGTGGTTACAAGAATCTGCTACTGCAACAGCGGCAGGTGCGCTGAAACAAGAACGCCGGGCTAGCCCGGCGTTTTTCCTTCACGCTTTCCTCAGACTTCGCGCGGTGCATAAGCGAACACATCGGCACGCATCTGATGCGGGTCCATCCCAGCTCCCACCAGCGCATCCAGAGTGCCGTAAACCATGGCCGGCGAGCCACTGGCATAGACGTGCAGCGGCTTGAGGTCGGCAAAGTCTTCGCAGACCGCCTCGTGCAGCATGCCGCAGCGCCCCTCCCAGCCACAGACGTCGCTGACCACCCGATGCAGGTGCAGGTTGGGCATGCCCAACCATTCGTCCCAGTGCGGCAGCTGATAAAAATCCTCGGGGCGGCGCACGCCCCAGTACAGATGTACCGGATGCACGAAACCGGCCGCACGGCAATATTCGATCAGGCTATGCATCTGCGCCATACCGGTTCCTGCAGCGATCAGCACCAACGGCCCCTCGGGCAGCTCCGCCAGATGGGTATCACCGAATGGCAGCTGGATGCGGGCAAAACCTTGTCTGCGGATGAATGCCAGCAGCTCGATGACCGAATCCTCGCGCGCCAGCACATGCAGCTCCAGTTCACGACCAGAGCCCGGCGCAGAAGCCAGGGAAAACGCCGACCATTCACCATCCTCGCGCTGTAGCAGCAGGTACTGCCCCGCGTAATAGCGCGGCTGTCGCCCTGCAGGCAGCCTCAACACCAGACGCACCACATCGCCGCCCAGCTCCTGGCACTCCGCCAGCTGGCAACTCAGTTCCCGCGCAGGCAGCTCGCCCGGCGCCAGCACACCATCCCAGAGCACCACGCAATCCTCCAGCGGCTCGGCCATGCAGGCCAGCAGCTCGCCATGATCACGAATCTCGTCGCCTTGGCGCACGCGGCCTTCCACCAGAAGCGAGGCGCAGATATGGCAATTGCCGTTGCGACAGCTTTGCGGGCATTCGTAGCCCAGTCGCTTGGCAGCATCGAGAATGCGTTCGCCCGACCGGACATCGAGCACGGTGCCGGCAGGTTGCAAGGTTACTTTCATATGCACGTCATCCATTGAACGGGGCAGGCCCGCCAAGGCTCCGGACGAGTTCCAACAGACCATCGAAAACCATCTGCGCTTTCAACGGCCTGTTACCCGCCTCTTTCAGTTATGTCAGTCGATGCCCAGCTGCGACCAGAGTTCATCCACACGCCGCTTCACCGCCGGGTCCTGGACGATGGCGCGCCCCCATTCGCGGCTGGTCTCACCTGGCCACTTGTGTGTCGCATCGAGGCCCATCTTCGAACCCAGGCCGGAGATCGGCGAGGCGAAGTCGAGGTAGTCGATCGGCGTATTGTCGATCAGCACTGTGTCGCGCTTGGGATCCATGCGCGTGGTAATGGCCCAGATCACATCGTTCCAGTCACGGGCGTTGATGTCATCGTCAGTGACGATGACGAACTTGGTGTACATGAACTGGCGCAGGAAGCTCCACACGCCGAGCATCACCCGCTTGGCATGGCCAGGGTACTGCTTCTTGATGGTCACCACCGCCATGCGATACGAGCAGCCTTCGGGCGGCAGGTAGAAGTCGACGATCTCCGGGAACTGCTTCTGCAGGATCGGCACGAACACTTCGTTCAGCGCCACGCCGAGAATCGCCGGCTCGTCCGGCGGGCGCCCGGTGTAGGTGCTGTGGTAGATCGGGTCCTTGCGGTGGGTGATGCGCTCGACGGTGAATACCGGGAAGCTGTCTACCTCGTTGTAGTAGCCGGTGTGGTCGCCATAGGGACCTTCGTCGGCCATCTCGCCGGGATAGATATGCCCTTCAAGCACGATTTCCGCTCCGGCCGGCACCTGCAGGTCGCTGCCGCGACATTTCACCAGTTCGGTGCGCGAACCGCGCAGCAGGCCGGCAAAGGCATATTCGGACAGCGAATCAGGTACTGGCGTGACCGCACCCAGGATGGTCGCCGGATCGGCACCGAGCGCCACCGCCACCGGATAGGGCCGGTCCGGGTACTTTTCACACCACTCGCGATAGTCCAGCGCACCGCCACGATGGCTGAGCCAGCGCATGATGACCTTGTTGCGGCCAATCACCTGCTGGCGGTAGATGCCCAGGTTCTGCCGCTCCTTGTTGGGACCCTTGGTGATGGTCAGGCCCCAGGTGATCAGCGGTGCCGCATCACCCGGCCAGCAGGTCTGCACCGGCAACGCGGACAGATCGACATCCTCACCTTCGACGATCACTTCCTGACAGGGTGCATCCTTGAGCACCTTGGGCGCCATACTGATGACCTTCTTGAAGATCGGCAGCTTGCTCCAGGCATCCTTGAGCCCCTTGGGTGGCTCCGGCTCCTTCAGATAGGCCAGCAACTTGCCGATCTCGCGCAACTCGCTCACCGAGTCAGCCCCCATGCCCAGCGCAACACGTTCAGGCGTGCCGAACAGGTTACCCAGCACGGGCATGTCGAAGCCGGTCGGGTTCTCGAAGAGCAGCGCCGGCCCCTGCTTGCGCAACGTACGGTCGCAGATCTCGGTCATTTCCAGAACGGGGGAAACCGGCACGGCTATGCGCTTGAGCTCGCCGCGCTGTTCGAGGACGCGAATGAAATCGCGCAGGTCGGTGTATTTCATCAGGCTTCTCGATAAAAGCGCCGAAGGCCGGAGGCCGGACGAAAAACCAGGTCTCGTCCCGCCTCCAGCCTTCAGCCTCAGGCGGCTCGCCGCCTGTCGATCACTTACGCTTCATGGACATGAAGAATTCGTCGTTGGTCTTGGTGTCCTTGAGCTTGTCGAGGAGGAACTCGATGGCGGCACTTTCATCCATCGGGTGCAGCAGCTTGCGCAGAATCCAGATGCGCTGCAACTCTTCCTCGCTGGTCAGCAACTCTTCGCGGCGGGTGCCGGAGCGGTTGATGTTGATGGCCGGGAACACGCGCTTCTCGGCGATGCGGCGATCCAGCTGCAGCTCCAGGTTGCCGGTGCCCTTGAATTCCTCGTAGATCACCTCGTCCATCTTCGAGCCGGTTTCCACCAGCGCGGTAGCGAGGATGGTCAGGCTGCCGCCCTCCTCGATGTTGCGCGCGGCGCCGAAGAAGCGCTTGGGTTTTTCCAGCGCGTGGGCATCGACACCACCGGTGAGCACCTTGCCGGAGCTGGGAATCACGGTGTTGTAGGCACGCGCCAGACGGGTGATGGAGTCGAGCAGGATGACCACATCCTTCTTGTGCTCGACCAGGCGCTTGGCCTTCTCGATGACCATCTCGGCGACCTGAACGTGGCGGGTCGGCGGCTCGTCGAAAGTGGAAGCGACCACTTCGCCGCGCACGGTGCGCTGCATTTCGGTCACTTCTTCCGGGCGCTCGTCGATCAGCAGGACGATCAGATGGCACTCGGGGTTGTTGCGGGTGATGTTGCTCGCGATGTTCTGCAGCATGATGGTCTTGCCCGCCTTCGGCGGGGCGACGATCAGGCCGCGCTGGCCCTTGCCGATCGGCGCGCAGAGATCGATCACGCGACCGGTCAGGTCTTCGGTGGAGCCGTTGCCGGCTTCCATCTTCAGGCGCTCGTTGGGGAACAGCGGCGTGAGGTTCTCGAAGAGGATCTTGTTCTTGGCGTTTTCCGGACGATCGAAGTTGATCGAGTCGACCTTGAGCAGTGCGAAGTAACGCTCACCTTCCTTCGGTGGCCGAATCTTGCCGACGATGCTGTCGCCAGTACGCAGATTGAAGCGGCGGATCTGGCTGGGCGAGACGTAGATATCGTCAGGGCCGGCCAGGTAGGAAGAATCCGCGGAGCGCAGGAAGCCAAAGCCATCCTGGAGGATCTCCAGCACGCCGTCACCGGAGATTTCCTCGCCGCTTTTCGCGTGTTTCTTGAGCAGGGAAAAAATCACGTCCTGCTTGCGCGAACGGGCCATGTTGTCGATGCCCATCTGTTCGGCCATTTCCAGCAGATCGGTGATGGACTTTTGCTTGAGTTCGGTCAGATTCATAGGAAGAGATCAGGAAGGATGAAGCGATTAGCTTGAGAAGCCGCGCAGCAGAATACGAACGGGTCGTTGTGCGATATGAGGCTGAAGTGCGTCGGCGACGAATGCAGAGGGCGACGGAAGAATCGTCGCGAGGCCGAATTTAGCATCGCTCAGGCGAGGCGTCCACCCCGTTGCAGCAAAAAGCCCCCGCGATTGCAGGGGCCTTAGCGGAGCGAGGCTCAGATGTTGCTGTCGAGAAACGCTGCCAGCTGAGACTTGGAAAGTGCCCCAACCTTGGTGGCTTCGACGTTGCCGTTCTTGAACAGCATCAGGGTCGGAATACCACGCACGCCATACTTGGGCGGTGTTTCCTGGTTCTCGTCAATGTTCAGCTTGCAAACCTTGAGCTTGCCTTCGTACTCCTTGGCAATCTCGTCGAGTACCGGCGCGATCATTTTGCACGGGCCACACCACTCCGCCCAGTAATCGACCAGAACAGGACCGTCCGCCTGGAGCACATCCTGCTCGAAGCTGCTGTCGCTGACATTGTTGATGTGCTCGCTCATGGAATGTCTCCAGGGTGAAAACCGAAAGTGACGCCATGATAGCCCGGCTTGGTAAGGACCGAAAGTCGCAGTCCATCGCCAAGCCCATTGCCGCATGGCGGCCCACTAGACCACCAGACAGACCCCAACGGGGAGTATTGCAGGGTGTTGCGCGTTGGCGTATGCCGATGATCGTGTCAGGATGTCACGATTTTTCACAGAGATCAGCCCATGCGCCAACCAGCCGCCGAACCCTTTCCACTGATCGCCGGCCTCGATCTGGGATCGAACAGCTTCCACATGGTGCTGGCACGCATCAGCAATGGTGAAGTGCGCATCCTCGAACGGCTCGGCGAAAAGGTCCAGTTGGCCGCCGGCATCAACGAACAGCGCATGCTGGACGAGGATGCCATGGAACGCGGCCTCGACTGCCTGCGCCGCTTTGCTCAACTGGTCAATCATCTGCCCCAGGGGGCTGTGCGCGTGGTCGGCACCAACGCCTTGCGCGAAGCCCGCAACCGGGCGTTGTTCATCCGCCAGGCGGAAGCCATCGTCAATCATCAGGTCGAGGTCATTTCCGGACGCGAGGAAGCGCGCCTGATCTACCTGGGGGTCGCCCACACCTTCCCGAGCGCAGCCGGCAAGCGCCTGGTGGTCGATATCGGCGGCGGCAGTACCGAATTCATCATCGGCGAAGGCTTCGACTCACACCTGCGCGAAAGCCTGCAGATGGGCTGCGTGAGTTTCACCCAGCGTTTTTTCCGTGACGGCAAGATCACCCCGGCACGTTACGCCCAAGCCTACACGGCAGCTCGCCTGGAGTTGATGAGCATCGAGCATGGTCTGCGCCGACTCGGCTGGCAGGACGCGGTCGGTGCGTCCGGCACCATCCGCGCGGTCGGCCTGGGCATCAAGGGCGCCGGCCTGGGCAACGGCGAGGTCACCCGCGAAGGCATTGGCTGGCTCAAGCGCAAGCTGTTCAAACTCGGCGACGTGGAAAAGATCGACATCGAGGGCGTCAAACCGGATCGGCGCAGTATTTTCCCGGCGGGTCTGGCGATCCTCGAAGCCATCTTCGACGCTCTGGAACTGAACGCCATGGCCCATTCCGAAGGCGCCCTGCGCGAAGGCGTGCTCTACGACCTGATTGGCCGCCATCATCAGGAAGACATCCGTGACCGCACTCTGAGCTTCCTCATGGAACGCTACCACGTGGATACGGAACAGGCCGCGCGCGTCGAGAGCAAGGCGCTGGAAGCCTTCGATCAGGTCGCGACCGACTGGGGCCTGAATGAGGACTGGCACCGCGAACTGCTGGCCTGGGCCGCGCGCGTGCATGAGGTGGGCCTGGACATCGCCCACTATCACTACCACAAGCACGGCGCCTACCTGATCGAGCACTCGGACCTGCCGGGTTTTTCCCGCCAGGATCAACTCATGCTGGCCCTGCTGGTACGCGGCCATCGACGCAACATCCCGCAGGACAAGTTCAGCGAAACCGGCGCCGACGCCGATACCCTGGTACGCCTGTGCATCCTTCTGCGCTTCGCCATTCTGTTCCACCATATCCGCTGCCACACCGCTTCCGAGGTGCAACTGAAGCCGGCTGAGCGCAGCCTCGAACTGGTTTTCCCGGATGGCTGGCTGGAAGCCAACCCGCTGACCCGCGCCGACTTCGAAGCCGAAGCCGCCTGGCTGGCACGGGTCGGTTATGAACTGCGGGTGAAATAGGCTGCCGAGGCCCTGGAAAGCCAGGGCCTGCTGAAAAGCCGAGAAAGCTGCGTGACTGAAGTCACTCCCACAGGCAACGAACCTGTGGGAGCGGTCGGGCGGCGTTCCGCTTTATCCACGAATATCGCGGCTGAAGCCGCTCCCACAGAAGCCAGCACACAAGCTGAAAGCGCTCAGCGCCCGCCGACCGGCGGGCTGGTCAGCCGCTCCAGCAGGGTGCCCTGAACGTTGCGTGGAAGCTGGTTGCCACTGGGGCTGTTACGCACGTAGCTGCCGTCGGGTTGCAGCAGCCAGCTCAGAGTGTTGTCGGTCAGGAACGCTTCCAGTTCCTTTTTCACCCGTGTCAGCAGTTTCTTGCCTTCCACCGGGAAGCAGGTTTCCACTCGCCGGTCGAGGTTGCGCTCCATCCAGTCGGCGCTGGACAGGTAGAGCTTCTCGTCGCCGCCGTTGAAGAAGTAGAACACCCGACTGTGTTCGAGGAAGCGGCCAATGATCGAGCGCACCTGGATATTGTGCGACACCCCGGCAATCCCCGGACGCAGGCAGCACATGCCGCGCACCACCAGATCGATGCGCACGCCCGTCTGACTGGCCTTGTACAGCGCCTTGATCATCTTCGGGTCGGTCAGTGAGTTGACCTTGAGCATGATGTGCGCAGGCTTGCCTTCGGCGGCATTCTGGGTTTCCTGGGCGATCAGGTCGAGCAGGGTCTTCTTCAGGGTGAAGGGCGCATGCAGGAGCTTCTTCATGCGCATGGTCTTGCCCATGCCGATCAGCTGGCTGAACAGTTTGGACACGTCCTCGCAGAGCGCATCATCGGAGGTCAGCATGCTGTAGTCGGTATACAGCCGCGCGTTACCGGCGTGGTAGTTGCCGGTGCCCAGGTGCGCGTAGCGACGCAGCTCGCCATTCTCGCGCCGCAGGATCAGCATCATCTTGGCGTGAGTCTTGTAGCCCACCACACCATAGATGACCACCGCCCCGGCCTGCTGCAGGCGACTGGCCAGCTGCAGGTTGGATTCCTCGTCGAAGCGCGCCCGCAACTCGATCACCGCGGTGACTTCCTTGCCGTTGCGCGCCGCCTCGACCAGCGCATTGACGATTTCCGAGTTGGCCCCGGAACGATACAGCGTCTGCTTGACCGCCAGCACGCAGGGGTCCTTGGCGGCTTCGCGCAGGAGGTCGATCACCGGCGTGAAGGACTCATAGGGATGCAGCAGCAGGATGTCCTGCTTGCCGACCACGTTGAAGATGTTTTCGCTGTTCTGCAGCAGCTTCGGAATCGCCGGAGTGAACGGCGTGTACTGCAGCTCCGGGTGGCTGTCCAGGCCGGTGACGCTGAACAGCCGGGTCAGGTTGACCGGACCGTTGACACGATAAAGCTCGCTCTCGCCCAGGCCGAACTGCTTGAGCAGAAAATCGGCGAGATGCGCCGGGCAGGTATCGACGACCTCCAGACGCACCGCATCGCCATAGCGCCGCGACATCAGCTCGCCGCGCAGCGCGCGGGCAAGATCCTCGACATCCTCGGTATCCACCGACAGGTCGGCGTTGCGGGTCAGGCGGAACTGGTAGCAGCCCTTGACCTTCATGCCATGGAACAGATCGTCGGCGTGGGCGTGAATCATCGACGAGAGGAACACATGGTTGGCGCCCGGCCCGCCCACTTCCTCGGGCACGCGGATGATGCGCGGCAGCAGTCGCGGCGCCGGAATGATCGCCAGGCCGGAGTCGCGACCGAAGGCATCGATGCCTTCCAGCTCGACGATGAAGTTCAGGCTCTTGTTCACCAGCAGCGGGAACGGGTGGGTCGGATCGAGGCCAATGGGGGTGATGATCGGTGCGATTTCCTCACGGAAATAGCGCCGCACCCAGGTCTTGATCTTGGCCGTCCAGTGACGCCGGCGGATGAAACGCACCTGCTGCTTGGCCAGTTCGGGCAGCAATACCTCGTTGAGGATGCTGTACTGGCGGTCGACCTGCTCATGCACCAGCTCGGAAATCCGCGCCAGCGCCTGATGCGGTTGCAGGCCATCGGCACCGGCCTGTTCGCGGGCGTAGGTGACCTGCTTCTTCAGGCCCGCCACGCGGATCTCGAAGAACTCGTCGAGGTTGCTGGAGAAGATCAGCAGGAACTTCAACCGCTCCAGCAGCGGACAGGATTCATCCAGCGCCTGTTCCAGCACACGAATATTGAACTGCAGCTGCGACAGCTCGCGATGGATATACAGGCTGCTGTCGTCCAGGTTCGGCACCGCAATCACCACCGCCGGTGCTTCCTCGACCACTTCGGGCTGCGTCACCAGCTCCGCCTCGGACACCGTCTGTTCCAGCACTTCACCGTTGACGATCTCCTGCAGGCCCTGCTCGCTGAGTTCTTGACTGTTCATCGCTCTGCCTCGGAGGGCTCACTGCCCTCGTTTCAACTGTTGTGCCGCCTGTTTGGCGAAATAGGTGAGAATGCCATCGGCTCCGGCACGCTTGAAGCCGACCAAAGACTCAAGGATCACCGCTTCGCTCAGCCAGCCATTCTGGATCGCCGCCATGTGCATGGCGTACTCGCCGCTGACCTGATAGACGAAAGTGGGCGCCTTGAAGGCCTCCTTGACCCGCCAGACGATATCCAGATACGCCTGGCCCGGCTTGACCATCACCATGTCCGCGCCTTCGGCCAGATCGGCGCCGACTTCGTGCAGCGCCTCGTCGCCGTTGGCCGGGTCCATCTGATAGGTATTCTTGCTGCCCTTGCCCAGGTTCGCCGCCGAGCCCACCGCGTCGCGGAAAGGCCCGTAGTAGGCGCTGGCGTACTTGGCCGAGTAGGCCATGATGCGCACGTTGTGGTGCTCGGCCACTTCCAGCGCCTCGCGAATGGCCTGGATGCGACCGTCCATCATATCCGACGGCGCCACCACCTGGGCGCCGGCTTCGGCGTGGGACAGCGCCTGCCTGACCAGCGCATCGACGGTGACGTCGTTCTGCACGTAGCCGTCCGCGTCGAGGATGCCGTCCTGGCCATGGGTGGTGAAGGGGTCGAGCGCCACGTCGGTGATGATGCCCAGCTCGGGAAAACGCTCACGCAGCGCACGGGTGGCGCGCTGGGCGATACCGTCGGGGTTCCAGGCCTCGGCGGCGTCGAGGGATTTCTTTTCCAGCGGCGTGACCGGGAACAGCGCCAGCGCCGGGATACCCAGCGCCACCAGTTCCTCAGCCTCCTTTAGCAGCAGGTCGATGGACAGCCGCTCCACACCCGGCATCGAGGGCACCTGCTCGCGGCGGTTTTCGCCGTCGAGCACGAACACCGGCAGAATCAGGTCATCGACTGTCAGCACGTTCTCGCGCACCAGGCGCCGGGAAAAATCATCACGACGATTACGACGCAGACGAGTGGCGGGGAACAGCCGGCTGGCGGGAACGAGACTCACGACGAACTCCTGGCCCGCAGAACGGGCGAACATGACAGTTATAGGCCGCCCATATGACGAGAACATGACAGCGATATGGGCGCGACGCCAAAGCCCGACCATTGTCGCCAGCCATGCCGATGTCTGCCAGTGCTTTGAGCATTCAGCGCGCAGCAATGAACGCGCGCACCTGCAGCGAATCCAAGACTACAGAGCGGGATTTACCTTGATCCGCCCCAGGCAGTAGCATCGAATACATTCTGCAGCGCCCTGTCAGGACCTGATACCGGGCCGTTTGAACTTGACCAGGAGTACCACCATGAACAAGAAAGTCGCCGTGATTCTTTCCGGCTGTGGCGTCTACGACGGCTCGGAAATCTACGAGAGCGTCATCACTCTGCTGCGGCTGGATCAGCGCGGTGCCAAGGTGCAATGCTTCGCACCGAACATTGCGCAGCTGCACGTGATCAATCACCTCACCGGCGAGGAAATGCCCGAGTCTCGTAACGTACTGACCGAATCGGCGCGCCTGGCCCGTGGCGAGATCAAGGACCTGCGCGAGCTGGATGCCGTGGAGTTCGACGCCCTGATCATGCCGGGCGGTTTCGGCGCGGCGAAGAATCTGTCCGACTTCGCCAGTCAGGGTGCCGACTGCAAAGTTCTGCCGGATGTCCTCTCCGCCGCCCAGGCCTTTGCCCAGGCAGGCAAGCCCGTCGGAATGATGTGTATCGCACCGACCATGGCCGCACAGGTCTTCGGCCCCGGCGTGGTCTGCACCCTGGGCAATGATGATGATCCGGCAGCCGCTGCCGCGCGCACCATGGGCGCCGAACACCAGCCCTGCGAGGTCAGCGAGATCACCGAGGATTCGAAACACAAACTCATCACCACACCCGCCTATATGCTGGCGCAATCGATCAGCGAAGCAGCCTCGGGCATCTACAAGCTGGTGGACCGGGTGCTGGAGCTGACGGTCAGCAAATAAGGCTCACCGGGCCGGCAGCTACGGAGGTGGGTCACGCTGCTTCAACGGAAACCGTCACCCACCGCTGTAGGGCCGAACTTGTTCGGCCACCTGTCGCAAGAGGCCGAACAAGTTCGGCCCTATGGGATGTGAGCAGCGACACCCACCTACGCCGCCGCTTTTCGCACCGTCGCCAATAATGCCGCGGCAGCGGCGAACATCGTCGCGAAGCTGCGGTTGACCAGGCGCTGCTGGCGCGGGGTGCGCAGCAGCCGCAGGACCCTGGCGGCCAGGCCCGTATAGCCGGCCATCACCACCAGATCGACCATCACCATGGTCGCCGCCATTTCCACGTACTGCAGCACGAGCGGTCGTTGCGGGTCGAGAAACTGCGGCAGCACCGCCAGGATGAAGACGATCGCCTTGGGATTGCTGGCATTGATCAGAAAGCCCCGGAACACCAGTGCCAACGGACGCCCGATGGGCCGTGGCATGGCCGAATCGTCCAGCGCCTCGGGAATCGCCTGCCATTGCCGGAACGCGAGCCACAGCAGGTAGGCGACACCGAACCACTTGATCAGGCTGAACGCCAGCGACGAAGCCGCCAGCACCGCGCCCACCCCCGCCGCGACGACGGCAATCTGCAGCACCAGCGCCAGCTGCAGGCCAATGGCGTTCCAGTAGCCGCGCCAGAAGCCATAGCGCAACCCGCAGGACATCGAGGCGATGGCGCCGGCACCCGGCGACAGGCTGATCACCCAGCAGGCGACGAAGAAAGCCAACCAGGCTTCAAGCGACATGGCTCAGCCCTCAGTCTTTCAGGTCGGGCATATCCTTGCCCAGTTTCACCGGCTCCTTGAGCGGGCGCTTCATGGCCTTGCGCATGCGAATGTTCAGTGCCTCGACGCCCAGCGAGAAGGCCATGGCGAAGTAGACGTAGCCCTTGGGCACGTGCACATCGAACGCCTCGGCCACCAGCAGGGTGCCGACCACGATCAGGAACGACAGCGCGAGAATCTTCAGGGTCGGGTGCTTCTCGATGAAGTCGCTGATGGTGCCGGCGGACAGCATCATCACCAGGACCGCGATGACGATGGCCGCCACCATCACCGGCACGTTGTCCACCAGACCCACCGCAGTGATGACCGAGTCCAGCGAGAAGATGATGTCGATGACGGCGATCTGCAGGATCACGCTGGTGAAGCCGGCCTTCGCCGCACCACCGGCATCGGCGGGTTTTTCCTCCTCACCCTCAACGCTGTGCCAGATTTCCATGGTGCTCTTGAACAGCAGGAACAGCCCTCCGAAGAACAGGATCAGGTCACGACCGGAGACGCCTTCGCCCCAGACGGTGAACAGGTCCGCGGTCAGGCGCATGACCCAGGTGATCGAGAGCAGCAGCAGGATTCGCGTACCCATCGCCAGCGACAGGCCGAAGAACCGTGCCTTGGGCTGCTGCGCCTTGGGCAGGCGGCTGACCAGAATGGAGATGAAGATGATGTTGTCGATGCCCAGGACGATTTCCAGGGCGGTCAGGGTCAGAAACGCGACCCAGATTTCAGGGCTGCTAAGCCATTCCATGAAGGGATTACTCGTGGGATATAGGTTTGATTGACTGGATCTCGGCCCCGCGCCAGCGACGCACGACCTTCTGGAAGAACAGACTGTTGGGCACCTGCACGGTGGCGCCGGTTCCGTCTTCGTTCACCTCTTGCAGCGTAGTGTAGAGCAGGTTGATATCCATCACCCGGCCCTTGACGATCGGCTTCTCGAAGCTCTCCACCAGCTCCACCAGGTCGCCGAGGCGAAAGGGGCCGACGGTCATGATCAGCACGGCGCAGAGCAGGTTCGACAGCACGCTCCAGATGGCGAAGAAGGCGATGGCCGCCACCGCCACGAAACCGGAAAAGGCCGTCCAGAGCACCGTTGCCGAAACGCCGAAACGCTCCAGCACCATGATCAGCGCACCGCCGATGATGAACCAGCGGATGCCGCCACGCAGCGGCAACAACAGCTCGGGCGGCAGTGGATAGCGGCTGCCCAGTCGCGTCAGCCCACGCACCACGAGGCGCTGCAGGATATAGGCGATCAGCAGGATCAGCACGATCTGCAGGCCCAGCAGCAACTGGTCGCCCCACTCCTGGGAAAGAATCAGCAACTGTTCGTTCATGGGTTGGCCTCAAGTTGACCCTGCAGAGCTTCCAGCGCCTCGAGCGCCTCCATCCAGGACTCCTCCAGCGCGCCTTCGCACGCCTTCAACTCCGCCTGCCTGGCCAGCAGGTCGCGCAGTTCGTCCTTGCGCGCCGCTTCGTAGAGCGCGCTGTCGGCGAGACGCGCCTCGACGAGCGCGAGCTTTTCATGCACGCCGGCCAGCTCCTTTTCATGCTTTTCCGCCTGCCGCTTCAGGGGCGCCAGTTGCTGGCGCAACGCCGCAGCCGCCTGACGCAGCATGCGTTTGTCGGTCTTCTCGCCTGCCGAAACGGTCGCCGCGACGGGTTGCTGGCGAACCCGGTAGTCGGCCAGCCAGCGAGCATAGTCTTCAAGATCGCCTTCGAAGCAAACGACCCGCCCCTCGGCCACCAGCAGAAATTCATCGGTGGTGCTTTTGAGCAGATGCCGATCATGCGAGACCACCAGCACCGCACCCTCGAAATCCTGCAGGGCCAGCGTCAGTGCCAGGCGCATCTCCAGATCCAGGTGGTTGGTCGGTTCGTCCAGCAGCAGCAGGTTGGGCTTGCCCCAGGCGATCAGCGCCAGCGCCAGGCGCGCCTTCTCGCCACCGGAAAAGTTGAGCACCGGCTCATCGCAGCGGTTGCCGCGAAAATCGAAACCACCGAGGAAGTCGCGCAGCACCTGCTCGCGCTCGCCCGGGGCGATGCGTTGCAGGTGCAGCAACGGGCTGGCTTTGGCGTCGAGCGCATCGAGCTGGTGCTGGGCGAAATAGCCGATGACCAGGTTCTCGCCGCGCTGCAGGCGCCCGCCCAGGGGTTGCAGCTCATTGGCCAGGGTCTTGATCAGCGTCGATTTGCCCGCGCCATTGGGGCCGAGCAGGCCGATGCGCGCACCGGGCACCAGCTGCAATTTGACCTTCTCCAGCACCCGCTTGTCAGGGTAGCCGAGCGTGCCCTCGGCCAGGTCCAGCAGGGGGCTGGAGACCTTGTCCGCTTCGCGGAAGACGAAGTCGAATGGCGAATCGACATGCGCCGGCGCCAGCTCCTCGAGCCTCTCCAGCGCCTTGATCCGGCTCTGCGCCTGGCGTGCCTTGCTCGCCTTGGCCTTGAAGCGGCGGATGAAATCCTCCATGTGCTCGCGTTGCGCCTGCTGCTTCTCGAAGGCCTGCTGCTGTTGCGCCAGGCGCTCGGCACGTGCCCGCTCGAAGGCCGAATAGCCGCCGCGATAGAGGGTCAGCTTGCGCTGCTCGACATGCACCACGTTGCCGACCACCTCATCGAGGAAGTCGCGGTCATGGGAAATCAGCATCAGGGTGCCGGGATAGCTCTTCAGCCAGGCCTCCAGCCAGAGGATTGCATCCAGATCCAGGTGGTTGGTCGGCTCGTCGAGCAACAGCAGGTCGGAGGGGCACATCAGCGCCTGCGCCAGGTTCAGGCGCATCCGCCAGCCGCCGGAAAAACTGCTCACCGGCAGCAGCATCTGCTCGTTGGCAAAGCCAAGGCCGGCGAGCAGCTTGCGCGCACGCGCGTCGGCGCTGTAGCCGTCGGCATTGTCCAGTTCGGTATGCAACCGCGCCAGCGCACTGCCGTCATGCCCGGCCTCGGCAGCCGCCAGCTCGGCCTGAATCCGCCGCAGCTGCACATCGCCATCGAGCACATAGTCCACGGCCAGGCGGTCGAGCGTATCGACTTCCTGGCGCATATGGGCGATGCGCCAGTCCGGCGGCAACTGGCAGTCGCCACCATCGGGGGTGAATTCGCCGCGCAGCAGGGCGAACAGGCTGGATTTTCCGGCGCCATTGGCACCGACCAGCCCGACTTTCTGGCCGGGATGCAGGGTCAGCTCGGCGCCTTCCAGCAGACGCTGGGGGCCACGCTGTAGAGTCAGGTTCTGAAGTCGGATCATAATGGCGGCGGAGTTTATCAGTTCGCCTGGAATCCATCCGGGCGCCCATGAAAAAAATCACCCCCGATGCCCCCTGACGATTTGCGCGATTTTGCCCTGACCTGCTACGCACAGCCTGGCGTGGAAAGCGCCTGCCTTGAGCTGCAGGCCGCCGGTGCGGATGTCTGCCTGTTGCTTGCAGGCGCCTGGCTGGAACGACACGCCGTCGCCTGTACGGCAGAGCGTCTGCAACAGCTGAGGCGGCTTGGCGATGACTGGCAGGCTCAGGTGGTCGCACCGCTGCGCAGCCTGCGCCAGGCCTGGCGCGAACAGGCTGCGGCGGATGATGCACTGAGCGCCTTGCGCGAGCGGGTCAAGCAGCTGGAGCTGGATGCGGAATATATCCAGCTCGACCGGCTGCAACAGGCAACGCAGCACTGGACGGCTGCGCAGGGATCAGTCGACTGGCTGGGCGCACTTTGCAGCCCTCTCGGTGGCGATAGCCGTGCGCCGCTGGAAAAGCTGCGGCGCACGGCGATGGCGCTGGGGAAAAGCCGGGACAGCTGAGATCAGGATTCACTCGCCGGGGTCGCCGCCGGCTTGCGGGTGGCGGGTTTCTTTGCCGCAGCAGGCCGGGTTGCGGCTGGCTTTGGCGCAGTGGCGGGCTTGGCGCGACTGGCGGCTGGACGGGCAGCAGGCGCTTTGGTTGCAGTCGGCTTGTCTGCGACGGGCTGAGCGGCAGGTTTCGGCGCCGCAGCAGGCTTGCGGGCACGGGTAGCGGCTGCGGCTGAACGGGTCGAAGCTGCTGCAGGCTTGGCTGGAGCAGCCTTGGTTGCAGGCTTGGCAGTCCGAGCAGAAGGCCGTGCCGGTGCTTTCGCGACTGGCGCAGAAGCCTTGTCGCGCGCGGCCAGTGCCTGCACGGCAGCCTGCCCGACCTTGGTAACACCTTGGGCCAGCGTCAGACTCTTTTCAGCATCACGCTTGAGTTCGGCCAGATAACTCAGGGTTTCGTTTTGCCGCGCCTGCAGCAGCGCCAGCATGTCATCCAGTTCGGCCAGTTTCGAGCGCGCCTTGGCCTGCGCTTTCGACTTGCCAGCATTACCCGCCTCGTCGAGCCTGGCCCGAGTCTTGACCAGTTTTTCCTGAACCTTGCCACGCTGCTTTTCGAGCTTGGCAAGCAGCAGCTCCGGCTCTTTCTGCGCGTCGTCGCAGGCTTTCTGCAAATGTTCCACCAGGCTGCGCGAGAGCTGCTCGAGCAGATGCAACGGAGTGGTAACCGACTTTTTCTTCGCGGGCATGAAGACGCCTCCTGGCGATATGGGTCCGGCCATATTAGCAGGCCGGTGAAAAGCTATGTCCCTGTTGGCTGCTGCCGATGGACGCCCCCCTGCGGAGCGGGCCATGCCCGCGAAGCTTTTACGCGCTGAATATTCGCGCGCATGACTCGGCGTCCCTGCCCTCTACGGACTTTCGGAACGCAGCCGCACTGCGAGCAACACGCTATCGGACAGAGCCGGCGTGCGACTCAGACGGTCGCAGCTGCGGCCTGCTTGTGCGCCATATGCAGAACTTCGATCAGGCAATCTTCAAGCTCGAAACGCTCGTGGAGCAACTGTCCGAGATGCTGCAATTCGTCATGCAGACCTGGGCTGTCCAGGCAGTCGCCCTTGTCACAACGATCGTTGAATGCCACGGCGACATCGGTAATGGCCTCGATGCGCGGGTATATCTGATGGGCCAGCTCAAGGCCACGTTTGTCGCCGAAGGCCTCGGCTTCCTGAAGCAGCTGTTCGTATATCTCGAAATGCCCCGCCGAGACATAGTCCAGCAGGATCTGACAAAAGCTCTGCAAAGCCGGACGGCTCAGCGCAGCCTCTGCGCCCTTCAGCTCATCGAATACCTTGATCAGTGCATGGCGTTCCTGCAGCCAGCGGTCGATCAGCAGGTGTACACCTCCCCAGCGTTCCTGGGCGTTCCGACAGCTCTCGAGCATGATGACCTCACTTCCCTAATCGATATTGTCTGTTGCGCCTTCCGAGACATGTTTGTCTGGTGATATCGCCTTGGCCGAGTGATCGCGCAACGGCGGAGTCAGACGCTGTCCGAGCAGACTAAGCCCCGGCGATCGAAGCTTCAAGCTGCGCGGACAATTGTTCGGCGCTCGAGCAGGCGAGCGGAACGCGCCGATCTGCAATCTTGACCACCCAGCGCAGCGATCATTCACTCGCGGCGACAAATCGCCTCAGTCGCGGCGCAGCAACTGCCAGAAACAGAACAGCGTCATGCCGATGAACGACAACAGGGTCCATTCGGGAATGCTCATGCCGAGCAGGGTCCAGCTGACTTCGGCGCACTCGGCCGTGCCATGCAGCACCAGGCGGGCAATCTCCTGGAACGGCAGTGCATCCATCATGTATTCGAGGCTGGGCAGGCAACTGGGCAACTGGTCGGCAGGCAGGCCTTGCAGCCAGATTTGCCGAATGGCCGTCGCGCCACCCGCCAGCGCGAACAGCAGGGCCAGGATCGAATAGCCACGCCGTCCGGCCTTGCGCGGCCCGTGCAGCGCGGCGACCAGGCAGACCAGGCCGAAGCCGATCACGCAGATCCGCTGCACGACACACAGCGGGCATGGCGCCAGGCCGACCACATGCTCCAGGTAGAGTGCGGCGATCATCATCAGCACGCAGCCGATGAAGGCCAGAAGAAAGAGAGAACGAGGGCTGGCCAGGTTCATGATGGCTCCGCAGGCAGGAAAAGCTCGCTACGGTATTAGCCTGCGTGGCAAGCTGCAAGCGTGCTCATCGTGACAGCAGGGCGATCGCGCCATGCGCTCAAAGAGCCGAAAACAGCGCTGGAAAGCTGGAGGCTGAACGACAAGCGATCCAGGTTCGAGCGCACATGGCGTTTTTTCGTCCAGCCTTCAGCGCTTTTATCGAACGACCATCGCAGCATAACGGCATAGCGCAATCGCCCTGATCGTGACAACAGGCGCCCTCAGGCGCCTGTAGCTGTTGCTAACTGTTGCTGATTACCGGCAATCGGCTGTCGCCCGCCCCCTCGACCAACCCGAGCCCCTCCTGAAACAGCCGGTTGCTGCGTTCCTTGTCACCGAGTCGCGCCAGCAGCCGAGCCAGTTCGGCGCAGGTTTGCGGGCGGTGCTCCAGACGCAGGCTGGCTTCGAAATAGTCGCGCGCCTTGCCCCAGAGTTCGTTGCGCAGGCTCAGCCGGGCCAGCGCCAGCAGCAGCTCGGCATTGTCCGGATGATCCTTCAGCCAGCCTTCGGCATGATTCAGCTGCCGCGACGGCTCACGCCCCAAGACACGCCCATAGCGCTCGATCAGACGGTCATCGAACTGCCGCTTGAGCGCCGCATGAAGAACCTCTTCTGCCCTGACCTCATCTCCGAGGCGCGCGAGGCCATCGGCATAGGCGCGTACCAGCGCGGGCTCGTTGCGCAGACTGTTCGGCACGCTCTGCCAGCGCTGCCCGAGCGCCTGCCGGGCTTCTTCGGCAGTTGCTTCGGGAAGCAGCACAGACTGTTCGATGGCCGCCGTCCACGCCAGCAGCTCCAGTTCGCTCAGGCGTGCCGGTGACAGTACACGGTGCTTGCGCAGCTCCGGAAGCAGGCGGCACAGGGCGGGCCAGTCGCGCAGCTGCACATAGAGCTGTTGCAGCAGGGTCAGCACCTGATGATGACGCGGATGCTCGTCATGCAGTCCGTTCAGCGTTTCCCGCGCCTCGGCATACTGGCCCCTGGCGATCTGCAGCTGCGCCTGGGTCAGGCCGATGGCCAGGCCGGCTTCGGGTTCACGCTCGCGCGCACGGCGCAGCAGTTCGTCGCTCTGCTCATGCTCACCCAGCTCACTGGCTGCCCGGGCAGCGCCCAGGTAATGCACCAGCGGCTGCCGGTCATGCTCGGCGGCGACCCGCAGATGAACGAGCGCGTTGCTCCACTGGCCTTCGGCCAGCTCGCGCAGTCCGCTGCGCGATGCCTTGGCGATACGGCGCTCGCGATGACGGCGCGACCAGGGATTGACCAGCGCACCGGACGCCTGCAACAGACCCAGAACCCAGTGCACAAGCACGCTCAGCAGCCAGAGGCAGGCCAGCAGCCCGAGCAGAACCCAGAGGCTCGACTCGTAGCGAAAGCGGTCATAGCTGATCAGGACATAGCCGGCGTCCTTCGAGACGGCCCAGCCGACGGCGCCGACAATGGCCAGCAGAACGATAAGGAACAGGGCCAGCCGCTTCATGAGCGCACATCCTCTTCACTCGCCTGTTCGCCTTCGCCGGCAGGCGCTTCGTCCGCCTCGTCGCTCTTGCCGGTCTGGCGCTTCTGCACATAGACCTGCAGGGTCTGCAGCGCAGGAGCAAGATCCGGCAGGGTGACCGATACCTGCCGCGCGGACAGCGCTTCGATGCGGTCGCGCAGCCCACGGCTCTGACCGTTGTCTTCGTTGAAGTGATCCTCGATCAGGCGCACGGCCTGGGCCAGCGACTGCCGATAGACCTCGGTGTTGCCGTTGAGCACGGCCCATTGCGCCTGCTCGATGGCCAGCGAAAGGGCCAGTCGCACCTGCCCCAGGCTTTGCCCGGCCAGCAGCGGCTTGACGTCGGTGCCCGCATTGAAATCGATCCGCACGTAGCGAGTCAGCTCGTCCAACCACTGCCGCCAGCGACTGTCGCCCTGGCTCTCGCGGGCCTGGCCAAGCTGGAACTCCGGCGCCAGGGCGCTCAGCTGGTTGGTCTGGCCGCCGAGGGCGCCAAGCTGCAGGAACAGGCCGGTACGGTCCAGTTCGGGCAGGCTGCGCAAGGCCTCCAGACCTTCCAGCAGCTTCTGCCGGGCGGCGTAGGCGCCCGGATCATCCTGCCGCCGCAGGATCAGGTCCGCCTCTTCGACCAGCGAAACGGCGCTGTTCACATCCTGCATGGCCGACAGACGCAGCATGGCCATGCGCAGCAGGTGCTCGGCTTCGGCCAGCTGCCATTGCTCGCGACTGGCGCCCAGCACCTGTTCGACACGCCCGGAAAGCCGCTGCTGATCGCTTTGCAGTTCCGCCAGCAAACGCCGCTGCTCGCCCAGCTGCTCCGCCGTGGGCAATTGCTCCAGGCGTGTCAGGCGCGTGGCCAGTTGCTGGCTGCGCTCGTTCAGCTGCGCCGTCTGCTGCTGGGCGGCCTGCACGCGCTCGATCTGCTGCTGTTCCTGGCCGGCCAGTTGCTGCATCTGCCAGAGGCTGTAGCCGCCGGCGGCCAGACCGGCCATGCCCACCAGCAGGGCCAGACTGGCCAACGCGCCGCGACCATTCGTGTTCTTGTGCGTGGTGCCGGTCTGTGTGGTGCCGGTCGCTGTGCTCGATGGATTTTCCCTGGCGGGGGTAACGGGTTCCGGCTTCGAGGGTTGCCGAGGCGTCTTGTCGGACTCTACTTCGCTCACATTTCCATCCTTTGCATCGTTAAGCGGGCTCGGGGGTTGCCCGCAGCGCCGCCAGCAAAGCCGCGATTCCGGCACCGCGGCAGTCCACTATTTTTTTCGCGCCCAGCGCTTCAGCCATTTTTGCAACGCGGGGACTGGGTACGAACAAGGGTAGCTCACAAAGTTCGGGCCAGTCCGAACCCGCCAGCGCGTGCAACGACTCCAGCCCCTGGCCGCTGCTGACCAGCAGTGCATTGAGTCGCTGCGAGCGCAGGGTTTCGATCAGCGTTCCGGGCGGATACTCCGGCAGGTAGCGCCGATAGAGTTCCAGTTTGTCTACCTGGACGCCCCGGCTGCAGAGGGTATCGGCCAGGTGCTCGCGACCGCCCTGACCACGCAGGATCAGCACTTTGGGGTCCGTTGCGGCCTCCAGCACCTCGTTGAAGCGAGGCAAGGCCAGCAGTGCTTCGCTATCGTCGCCGCTGAGCGGCCAGCTGGCATCCAGACCAAAGTCTTCCAGCAGCGCACCGGTGGCGCCGCCGACACTGAACCAGACCTGCGCGTGCGGCGGCTGTGGCCAGTAACGATCCAGCAACTCCAGCCCCAGCCTGGCCGCCGGCTTGCTCACCACCACCACCGCGCAGTAGCGATCCAGTTCGAGCATGGTCGCGCGCTGTTCGGGCGTTTCCGGCAGCGCTTCGATGGCGAGCAGCGGCAGGCTGCTACTCTGGATACCTTCTGCCGACAGCGCAGCCGACAGCGCGACGCACTCGTCAGCCGGGCGCGTCAGCAGCAGACGCCAGCCGCTCACGCCTTGCCGGCCTCGCCGTAGATGTCCTGAAGGATTTTTCCGGCGCCCTGCGCCAGCAGTTCTTCGGCGATACGCACGCCCAGCGCTTCGGCCTCCGCGGCGGGCGCCCGGCCTTCGGCACGCAGCAGCACTTCGCCATCCGGCTGGCCGACCAGGCCACGCAGCCAGAGCTGGTCGTCTTCGAGCACGGCATAGCAGGCGATGGGCACCTGGCAGCCGCCATTCAGATGACGGTTCAGCGCACGTTCGGCGGTGACGCGCAGCGCGGTCTCGGGGTGATTCAGGCATTCCAGCAACTGATGCAGTTCGCTGTCGCCGGTACGGCATTCGATACCGACAGCGCCCTGCCCGCCTGCCGGCAGGCTGTCCTCGACGCCGATGCTGGAACGGATGCGCTCACCGAAGCCAAGACGGATCAGCCCGGCGGCGGCGAGGATGATGGCGTCGTACTCGCCGGCATCCAGCTTGGCCAGGCGGGTGTTGACGTTGCCACGCAGGAACTGGATTTTCAGGTCCGGACGCCGCGCCAGCAGTTGGGCCTGACGGCGCAGGCTGGAGGTGCCGACCACCGCGCCCGCCGGCAGCGCGGCGAAATCCTCGAAGCTGTTGGAGACGAAGGCATCGCGCGGGTCTTCACGCTCGCAGATGCAGTACAGGCCGAGCCCCTCAGGGAACTCCATCGGCACGTCCTTCATGGAATGCACGGCGATATCGGCCTCGTTCTCCAGCAACGCGGTTTCCAGCTCCTTGACGAACAGGCCCTTGCCGCCGATCTTCGCCAGCGGCGCATCCAGCAGCTTGTCGCCACGGCTGACCATGGGCACCAGGCTGACCGTCACATGGGGGTGTTCGGCTTCGAGGCGCGCCTTGACGTATTCGGCCTGCCACAGGGCCAGGGCACTCTTGCGGGTGGCGATGCGGATTTCGCGAGACATGGGCAATTCCAGAACAGTGAATTGCCGGTGATGATAACAGGCCCGGCCCTGTCACTGGTTTGGCAGGAATCAAGGAAGCAGCTTCAAGCCAGGAGCTGCTATAGCGTATTCATCAACTTGCGCACACCCGCGACATGTCGGCGGCTGACGGTCAGCGGCTCGCCTTCGAGTCCCTTGAGAAACAGCTGGAAATGGCCAAGCGGGGTGCGCTGCAGGCGCTCGATGCGGTCGCGGTAGACCAGCGCATTACGGTGAACGCGCACGAAACGCTCGCCAAATTCATCTTCCAGCGCTTTCAGTGGCTCATCCAGCAGCACCTCGCCGTTCTCGTGCCGCAGGGTGACGTACTTGTGATCGGCAATGAAGTAGATCACCTGAGCCAGCGGAATCAGCTCGATGCCCTTGCGCGTGCGGGCGCTGATATGGCTGCGCGGGCCGCTGCCGGCAATCGCCGCGGGCCGGGTCAGCGCCGCGAGCTGGACGCGGTTCGGGCGCTCGGCCTTTTTCAGCGCCTCGGCCAGATGCTCCGGGCGTACCGGCTTGACCAGATAGCCGACCGCACTGACCTGGAACGCTTCAAGGGCAAATTCGTCATGGGCGGTACAGAAGATCACCGCCGGCGGCGCATCACGTTCGCACAGTTTCGCCGCGACCTGCAGGCCATCGAGGCCCGGCATGCGGATATCCAGCAGAACGATATCAGGCCGCAGCTCCTCGATCAGGGTGAGGGCTTCTTCGCCATTGCTGGCAGAAGGCTCCAGGACACGATAGCCGTCAAGTTCACCTACCAGGCGACCGAGGCGCTCGCGTGCCAGAGGTTCGTCATCGACAATCAGCACATTCATATGGATCAGGCTTCCTGCTTTTGTGTCGTACATGGATAGCGTAGACACGTGTAGTAACGGGCGTTACGCCACTCCACGCTGAGACTCGCCGCAGGGCCGAAAAGTGCCGTTAGTCGTGCGTCTATATTGTGCAGCGCCTGCCGGGTGCCCCGGGAAGGCTGTGCTTGAGCGGTCCCGTCGAAGGGATTGCTGACCTGCAAATGAAAAACGCCATCGGCATAATAGGCCGTCACGCCAACCGTACCGCCCTCGATGCGCGGCTGGATGCCGTGGATCAGCGCATTTTCCAGCAACGGTTGCAGGGTCAGTTGCGGAATGGGCAGGTCATCCGGCACGCCATCCACCTGCCACTCCACCTGTAACCGCTCACCGAGGCGGTAGTGTTCGATGGACAGGTAACGTCGCGACAACTCCAGCTCTTCGCGCCAGGGCACCAACGTACCGGGCCGGGCCAGACTGGCGCGAAACAGATCGGAAAGGTCCAGCACCGCCTGCTCGGCCTGTCGCGGATCGGTTGCCACCAGGCTGGCGATGCTGTTCAGGCTGTTGAACAGGAAGTGCGGGCGAATCCGCGCCTGCAGCGACTCGATGCGCGCGCGCAACTCGGCCTGTTCCTGACGTCGCCACTGGCTCTGCAGGTAGAAATAACGCAGCAGCAGGCCCGACATGATCAGGCCGATCAACGCATGGCGCAGATACAGGTTCACCTCGCCCTCGCGCGGCAGCGGCCCGCCCAGTTGATAGATATCGGCAACCGCCGTGCAGGCCAGCGTCAGGCCCACCACCAGCGCGCAGCAGGCGAGCCCGGCTAGCCAGGGCGACAGCCTGGCCAGCAGTGATCGCAGCCGGCAGGTAAGCCCGACCGAAAGCAGCATCACCCACTGCACGAACAGTGACGTCAGCGCCAGCCGTACCCAGTCGAAGCCCGGCTGCATCGGCTGGGCCAGCACCAGTACCAGCACCAGCAGCTCGGCCAGCAACACCAGGCCGAGCAGCGCCTCGGGCTGGCACAGCTCGGGCACGAAGAAATCATCCACCGCAGCCATCGGGCGCGCGGTTTTTTGCGGGATTGTTTGCATGCCGGCAGTGTCGGCGGGCCTCGGCACGACCGCAAGGCACCCGCGCACGGAGTTGACGACAAAGTTCGGAAATGCTGCGCAGCTCACTGTTCGCCGCGCCTCCGAGTCACCCGCCAACCCTGTTATCATCCGCGTTTTTACAGTTCCCGATTTCAGCGAGCGCATTCATGAGCACCGACAAGACCAACCAGTCCTGGGGCGGCCGTTTCAGCGAGCCCGTCGACGCCTTCGTCGCCCGATTCACCGCCTCCGTCGAGTTCGACAAGCGCCTGTACCGCCACGACATCATGGGCTCGATCGCCCACGCCACCATGCTGGAAAAGGCCGGCGTGCTGAGCAGCGATGAGCGCGACCAGATCATCGCCAATCTCAAGGACATCCAGGCCGAGATCGAGGCCGGCCGCTTCGACTGGCGCGTCGACCTGGAAGACGTGCACATGAACATCGAGGCGCGCCTGACCGACCGCATCGGCGTCACCGGCAAGAAGCTGCACACCGGGCGCTCGCGCAACGACCAAGTGGCCACCGACATCCGCCTGTGGCTGCGCGACGAAATCGACCTCATCCTCGACGAAATCACCCGTCTGCAGCAGGGCCTGCTGGGCCTGGCCGAAGCCGAGGCCGACACCATCATGCCCGGTTTCACCCACCTGCAGACCGCCCAGCCGGTGACCTTCGGCCATCACCTGCTGGCCTGGTTCGAGATGCTCTCGCGCGACTACGAGCGCTTGGTCGACTGCCGCAAGCGCACCAACCGCATGCCGCTGGGCTCGGCGGCGCTGGCCGGCACCACCTACCCGATCCAGCGGGAGATCACCTGCGAACTGCTGGGTTTCGAAGCGATCTCCGGCAATTCCCTGGATGGCGTCTCGGATCGCGACTTCGCCATCGAATTCTGCGCCGCCGCCTCGCTGGCGATGATGCACCTGTCGCGCTTCTCCGAAGAGCTGGTGCTGTGGACGTCCGCGCAGTTCCAGTTCATCGACCTGCCCGACCGCTTCTGCACCGGCAGCTCGATCATGCCGCAGAAGAAGAACCCCGACGTACCCGAGCTGGTACGTGGCAAGACCGGTCGCGTGTTCGGCGCGCTGAGCGGCCTGCTGGTGCTGATGAAGGGCCAGCCGCTGGCCTACAACAAGGACAACCAGGAAGACAAGGAACCGCTGTTCGACGCCGCCGACACCCTGCGCGACTCGCTGCGCGCCTTCGCCGACATGGTTCCGGCGATCCGCCCGAAGCGCGAGATCATGCGCGAAGCGGCGCTGCGCGGCTTCTCCACCGCCACGGATCTGGCCGACTACCTGGTGCGCCGTGGCCTGCCGTTCCGCGACTGCCACGAAATCGTCGGCCACGCGGTGAAATACGGCGTGGACAGCGGCAAGGACCTGGCCGAAATGAGCCTGGACGAACTGCGCCGCTTCAGCGAGCAGATCGACGACGACGTGTTCGCCGTGCTGACCCTGGAAGGCTCGGTGAACGCCCGCGACCATATCGGCGGCACCGCGCCGAATCAGGTGCGCGCCGCCGTCGAGCGCGGCAAAGCACTGCTCGCTTCGCGATGATCGCACCCGGTCGCCGTATCTCGGTGGTCGGCTGTTCGGGTGCCGGCAAGACCACGCTGTCACGCCGGCTGGCGCATCGGCTCGGTTATCGCCATATCGAGCTGGATGCGCTGTATCACCAGCCCGGCTGGCAGCCACTGCCGACCGCCGCCTTCCAGCAGGCCGTAGCCGAGGCCATCAAGAGCGATGGCTGGGTGGTCGAAGGCAACTACTCCGCCGTTCGCCCGCAGATTCTCGAACAGGCCGACATGGTGATCTGGCTGGACCTGCCGCGCCCCACCGTGATGCATCAGGTGCTGTGGCGCACGCTAAGGCGCCTGTTCAGGCGCCAGGTGCTGTGGAACGGCAACCGCGAGCGCTGGACCAATCTGTTCAGCCTCGAGCCCGAGCAGTCGATCCTGGCCTGGTCGTGGACGCGCCATGCCAAGTACCGCCAGCGTTATGGCGAGGAAATGCGCAACGCCCCGGCCCATCGCCATTACCTGCGTCTGGACTCGCGCCAGGCCATCGACGACTTCCTGGCCAGGCTGCCAGCCCGATAACTCTCAGGAATTCCTGCCATGTCGCTCAACATCCGCCCCGCGGTACGCGAAGACGCCGCACTGATCCTGCGCTTCATCACCGATCTGGCCATCTACGAAAAGGCCGAACACGAGGTCAGGACCGATGTCGCCGGTATCGAGAACAGCCTGTTCGCCGAAGGCGGTAGCGCCCATGGCTTGATCTGCGAACTGGACGGCGAACCCATCGGCTATGCGGTTTATTTCTTCAATTACTCGACCTGGCTGGGCAGGCACGGCCTGTATCTGGAGGATCTGTACGTCGCCCCGCAGCAGCGCGGCGTCGGCGCCGGCAAGGCGCTGTTGCGCCACCTGGCCAGACTGGCGGTGGCGCGCGGCTGCGGTCGCTTCGAGTGGTCGGTGCTGGACTGGAATCAGCCGGCCATCGACTTCTACGATTCCATCGGCGCCAAACCCCAGAACGAGTGGATCGGCTACCGCCTTGCCGGCGACGCATTGACGGCGTTCGCTGCAGGTTGAGCAGCCGTTCAAGCGCGCCTGATTCGGGAGAGGCAATGCACCCGCGCAAACCGCGTCTGCCCTTCGCCAGCGCCTGGTTCTTCCCCGCCGCCGCCCTGTATGCGGCACTGCTGCTGCCTGTCTCGGTGCTGGGCCTGCTCGGCCTGATCCCCGCCCTGCCAGGGCTGACCACGCCCGCCGGACATGCCCAGGAGATGCTCTTCGGCTTCGCCCTGGCGGTGATCGCCGGCTACCTGCTCGGCCCGCAGCCGCTGCGCCTGACGCTTGCGCTGCTGGGCTGCTGGTTACTGGCGAGGCTCGGCTCGGTTTTCTGGCCCGGCTCCTGGCTGGCGCTCGGCGCTGGCCTGCTGTTCGCCGCCGGGCTCGCCTGGAAGGTGCTGCCGCGCTTTGTCAGCGCGGCGAAGAAGTGGCGCAACCAGTCCGTCGCGCCGGTGGTCGGCGGGCTCGCGCTGCTCAGCGCCATCACTGCCAGCGGCCTCGATCAGGATCTGGTTCGCCTGTTGCAGCACGAGGCACTGCTGCTGCTCGCCGCCCTGCTGTTCTTCATGGGTGGGCGGATCATCGCGCCAGCGCTCGCCGGCCACGCGCAGAACCAAGGGCGACGGCTGGAGGCCCGCGTACAGCCACAGCTGGAAGGCGCCGTGCTGATCCTGCTGGCCCTCGCGCTGCTGCTCGCACCGCTGCCCTGGCTGCTGCTGCAGCGCCTGGCCGGCGCCATCCTGATTGCCGCCAGCGTGCTCACCGCCATTCGGCTGTTGCGCTGGCAGCCCTGGCACTGCCACACGCGGATGGACCTGCTGGTACTGCTGCTCGGCTATGCCTGGCTCACCCTCGGCCTGCTGCTGCTCGGCCTGAGCGCGCTGCTTCCTAGCCTGCCTGCGACCGCCACGCTGCATGCCCTGAGCATCGGCGCGCTGGGCAGCCTGACCTTCGCCGTGATGGCGCGCACGCGGCTGGTCCAGCGCTTTCGCGACCCTGCCGCGCGGCGCTGGATTCATCCACTGGCGCTGCTGATCAGCCTGGCGGCGCTGGCGCGTATCGTCCCGGCGCTGCTCGGATGGCAACAGACAGGCTGGCTGCTGCTCGCCGCCGGCTGCTGGGCGCTGGCCTATCTGGCGCTGGCCGTGCTGCTCTGGCAGTGCCGCGATACCCGGCCCGACAGCTCGCGTCACTTATCGGCAGACCGCTGAGCCCGGTGCCGGAACTCCAGAGCCAGGCACGGGACCTACAAGCATTGGCTGGCGAAATCCGCTTGTTCTATTGAACCTCACCGGAACCGGCATGACTGACCTTCGTACACTGTTGCTGAACCAGGACACCCAGGGTGGCGAGCTCTTCGAGTCGCCCAAGGAGCGCCTGGTCTTCTACCGCTCGGAAATCCACTTCGAATCATCTTTGCTGGCCGAACGAACCAGCGCCTACCTGTCCTCGCAGTCCTTCCTGATGATCGCCTTCGCGTCGACGATGGCCAACAGCAATCCGGACTGGGGCAACCTGTTCCGCCTGGTGGTTCCGGCGGTGCTGGCACTGCTGGGCCTGATCACCTCCCTGCATGCGATGCCGGGCATCAAGTCCAACTTCGAGGTCATCGAACGCTGGCACCAGAAGCAGGCTGAACTGCTGCAACGAGAGGGTCACGTCGGCATACTGCCGAACAATGAGTCGGCGTTGTTCGGCGAAGGCGACAGCCCCGCAGGCGGCAAGCGCTACAAGCGCACGCTGTTGTTTTCGCTACGCACGCCACTGATCTTCTCGCTGGTATGGTCGGTATTCGGTCTGCTGTGCCTGGTGCTGAGCTTTATCGACTGAAGTGCTGCGCGACGGCGCCGAAGACCATCAATCAAGGGAAACTGCCATGTCGAAACCGGACCGCCCACGCTTTCGCGTCGATGCCAATCGCCAGAGCGGCAATCGACGGGTACGCTACATCGAAACCAGCCGCCCGGATGACGGCAGCTGCACCCTTTGTCAGCTGGATGAAGAAAATCCCGCGCCACCCGAGAACCGCGCCATGTCCGAACCGCAAGATGACGAAGCCTTCGCCGAATCAACCCTGATCCAGGCCATCGAGAACCAGCTGCAAGCCGGTGAGCCAGCAGTGGCCCAGGCCACGCTGAACAAGCTGACGCTGGTCGGCTACGAGCGCGAGGAGAGCCTGCACATGATGGCGCTGGTGCTGGCGCAGGAGATCCGCCAGATGCTCGCCGATGATCGACCGTTCGACGCCCAGGCCTACGAAAGCATGCTGCGCAACCTGCCCGAGCTGCCTGAATAACCGAAGTCCCAACAGCCTGCCAGACGTGGATCAAGCCAGGGTTACCTTCTCCGATTACACTCAGCACACAGGGCCAGCGCCCACCACCCGAGGAACGAGCATGTCGTATACCCCCGAGCGAATCGCCGAACTGGACGTACTGTGCCAGTTCAACCTGGAAAATCTCCAGGAAGGCCTCAAGGTTCACCACAACGCCAGCCCATCCACCATCGCCGCCTTCGAACGCCTGCACCAGAAGGGGTTGACCAGCCAGCCCGACGGCGGCTATCTCACCAGCCTGGGTCGCGATGCGGCTGAGCAGGCACAGACGCTGCTGACCATCCTCGCCGAGACGGTAGAGGCCTGAACCGGTTCGTGGCGGCGCCGCGCCGTCGTCGCCACGATCCCTTGAGCCGCAGCAGCCTGAACACCACTCGTCGCACCGCCCTCAAGCGCGGCAATCACTAGCCGATGACGAGTGCAAGCCCCCGCGACCTGTACGAAATGATCCCTGAAATCCACCCGATTCTCGAAGACGGCATCGACCGCAAGGTGCTGGCGACGTTGCGCACGCGCTTTCTGACGATCAACCGGGGGCGCCTGGAGCGGGCACTGGAAATCCTGTCGCCACGCCAGCAGCCGGTACTCAAGCTGTTGCCGCTGCTGTTTCACGTCAACCATCCGATCCTTCCCGGCTATGTTTCCGCCAGCGTGCCTGCCGGGCTGGCAGAGTTCGAACCGGACGCCGAGATACTGGCCGAGGCACAGCGCCTGAGCCGCTCGTTCTCTCACAAGCCCCAGCGTGGCAAGCCATCCCAGCCGATTCAGGGCCTGTTCCTCATGGGCAGCCTGGGCACCATCGCCCAGGAAGAACAAAGCGATGTGGACGTCTGGGTTTGCCACGACCCGCAGCTGTCGCCGCAACAGCTCGACGAGCTGCGCAGGAAATGCGAAATGCTGCAGGCCTGGGCCGCGAGCCTGGGCAGCGAAGCGCATTTCTTCCTGATCAATCCGGAGCGTTTCGTCCAGGGCCAGCGCGAGACAAGGCTGACTACCGAGGATTGCGGTACTACCCAGCACTATCTGCTGCTGGACGAGTTCTACCGCACCGCCATCTGGCTCGGCGGATGCACGCCGCTCTGGTGGCTGGTGCCCGACTACGAGGAGCATCGTTACGACGAGTACGTCCGCACCCTGCTCAGCAAGCGCTTCGTGCGCGCCGAGGAGGTGCTGGACCTGGGCAATCTCGGCAGCATTCCAGCAGGCGAATACCTCGGTGCGGGCCTGTGGCAGCTGTACAAGGCGCTCGAAGCCCCTTACAAGTCGCTGTTCAAACTGCTGCTGATCGAAGTCTATGCCAACGAGCATCCGCAGCTGCGCTGCCTCAGCCTGGACTTCAAGCGGGCCGTCTATCGCGGGCATCTGGAACTGGACGAACTCGATCCCTATATCGCCGCCTACCGCCGCATCGAGGGCTATCTTGCCGAGCGCGGCGACCAGGAACGCCTGGCGCTGCTGCGCCGCTGCCTGTACCTGAAGATCAACAAGCCTCTGAGCCGGCCACCGACCCGGCACAGGAAAAGCTGGCAGCGCTGCCTGCTCGAACGCCTGAGTCGCGACTGGAGCTGGGACGAACGCCAGTTCCTCCAGCTGGATCGGCGCGGGCGCTGGAAGACCCGCCAGGTCGAGCAGGAACGGCGAGCGCTGGTCAACGAACTGACCTATGCCTACCGCTTTCTCAGCGAATTCGCCCGCTGTCAGCAGATCGCCAGCAGCATCGACGAACGCGACCTCGGCGTACTCGGCAGACGCCTGCAGGCGGCCATCGAGCGCAAGGCCGGCAAGATCGAAGCGATCAACCTGGGCATCTCGCCAGACATCGCCGAGGACCAGCTGACCCTGGCGCAGGGCTGCGACGCTGCCGGCGACCTGTCCTGGGCGCTTTACGAAGGCAGCCTGCATGCCAGGGAAATTGCCAACTTTTCACCCCTGAAACGCACCCGCGAGTTGATCTCCCTGCTGGGCTGGTGCCATCTCAATGGCATCATCGGCAGGGCCACGCATGTCTCCCTCCATCCAGGCGACAGCGGCATGTCCGAAACCGAGCTGTTCGCCCTGCTCAGCGGCCTGCGACAGGCGATGCCAATGCCGCCCCCTGCCGTCAGCGAAGAGACTCTACTCACCGCTGCCGTGCCCACCCAGGTGCTGCTGCTGATCAACGCCGGGGTCGACCCGTTCAAGCCGAAACACGCACCGGCATCGAGGGACGCAGTCCTGCCCGGCTACGATACGCCACGGGAAAACCTGGTCCTGAGCATCGACCAGCTCACGCTAAACAGCTGGAACGAACTGATCGTCAGCCATCACACCGGCCCGCTGGCACTGGCCAGCTGCCTGAGCAGCTATCTCGTCAGCCTGTCCGCAGGCAACCGCCCCGAACTGCAGGTTCGCTGCTTTTCCCCGCAGACCGGGCCCGCTATTGCGCGGCGGGTGGAAGACATTCTCCGCGATAGCCAACAGGCGCTCGGCGAGATGAATGACAGCCGCTACCTGCTGCAGGTCAGGCAACAGTTCCATGTGTTCGAACTGCTGTCGGGACAGATACGTCATATCGAGCTCAACGACGTCGGCGCACTGATCGAGTATCTGGGCGAAGCCCATCATCGTCACCGTCCACTGCATCTGGATCGCAACCTGCTGGCCGGCCATGATCTGCCGCTGGTCTTGGCACAGAGCGAAATGGATTGTTTGCAGATTTTCTACCGCATCGAAGGTGATCAGGCTGAGCTGAGCGTACTGGACGAGTACAACGCACTGTGGCGCCAGCGGCTGCCTTATCGTGACGAGCAGAGCCTGCTGACGCCGCTACGGCGCTTCCTGCAATCCATGGAGCATCGCCGCAGCGCACAGGGGGCGCTGGACGAAGCCGGTATCGCGACGATGGAAACACTCTTCTATCGAATCATGCCGGCCCTTGGCGAGCGCCCTGCCTGGGTAGAACGCCGCAACCCGCCGCGCATCGAGGTGAACGATCCGCTGCATGATGTGCAAGCGATCGTCGAACCCGGCGAGCGGAGCCGCTCGCAGGTCACCCTGTATTGCAATCATCAGGAGTTTTCCAGCCTGGAATACGGCAGCGGCCTGTTCGTCGCCGTGGCCCGCTACATCCTGGCCCAGCGCCGCATGGGCGAGCGCTATCCCTGCTACATCACCGATCTGGACCTTTCGGCGCTGCATGGCGGCGGGCGCTCGCAGACGGTGCAGTACCTGCGCTACAAGGCCCATCTTGAAGCGGCGCTCAATCAGGCCATGGCGGCCAGCTGATCTCTGGTGCCGTAGCGCTGCTTACAGATTGAGATCGCCAGCGGCCTCGGGCTGGTATTCGACTTCCAGCAGGGCCAGTTTGAGTACCTTGCCACCGGGCGTCGGCCAGTCGATATGCTGACCTACGGTCATGCCCAACAGTGCAGTACCGACCGGCGCCAGTACCGATACGGTGCCTTCCTTGCCGGCATCCTGAGGGAAAACCAGCGTCAGGTGGTAATCCTTGCCGCTACCTTCCTCGCGGCAATGCACACGGGAGTTCATCGACACCACACCGGCGGGCAGCTCGCTACGCTCGACCACCTGGGCACGGGACAACTCCTGCTCAAGCGCTTCGGCGGCCGGACCGTAATCATCCAGGCTATCGAGCAGCCGCTCCAGCCGCTGAAGATCGGGTTTGGTGATTATGATTGACGGTGCAGTGGTCATGGGTCCTGGCAAGCTCCAGCGTTAAGTCAGATGGGAAAAAGCAAAAACCCCGCCCGAAGGCGGGGTTTTTAAACCTGAACGAGACCCTATCACAGCCTATTAAATAAGCAAGTGGGACAAGGTCACAGCGCCTGCGCAGAAGGCGTCGCGTTCAGAGCTCCTCGAAGTCGAGCGCCTCGCCGCCCTGCTCCAGCACGACCCGGTTCAGCAGCTCGCCCAGACGCTCGTCATTGGCGTCGCAGATCCACAACGCAGCGGTTTCGTCATAGTCGAAATGGAAGCCGCCCGAGCGCGCGGCAACCCAGAGCTGGCGCAGCGGCGGCTGGCGACTGAAGATCAGCTGACTGCCGTTCTCGAAACGCACGGTCAGCACGCCACCGGAGTTCTCCAGATCGACATCCAGACCGCTGTGGTCGAACACATCTTCGATTTCTTCCTGTACCGCATCGACAAGGTCGTGGTAGCGCGCTTCGCTAAGGCTCATGGATCGTTTTCCTGCTGACTGAGAGGGCGGCCCGCAGCCGCAATACGCCGGCGAGCTTATCAGGCCTGTCGCTCATCTGCCGCTCACATAGGCAATCCACCGAGCGCTGGGTATACTCGCGGCATTCGTTTTTTCAAGGATTTCGCCCCATGAAGCGTCTGCTGCTTCCTCTTATCGCCCTTGCCGTGCTGAGTTCCGTACTCACCGGCTGCGGCCAGAAAGGCCCGCTGTACCTGCCGGATGACGAGGCCACCGTCAAAGAACGTTCCAAAGACCGATTCGAACTGTAAGGAGGCATCACCATGGAGGCCTTCTCGTACCGCGACGGTCAACTCTTCGCGGAGGGCGTGGCACTGTCCGCTCTCGCGCAACGCTTCGGCACCCCCACCTACGTCTATTCCCGCGCGCACATCGAAGCGCAGTACCGGGCCTATGCCGACGCACTGTCGGGCATGCCGCACCTGGTCTGCTTCGCGGTAAAAGCCAACTCCAATCTCGGCGTGCTCAACGTGCTGGCGCGCCTGGGCGCCGGCTTCGACATCGTCTCGCGCGGTGAACTGGAGCGCGTGCTGGCCGCTGGCGGCCAGCCGGAGCGCATCGTCTTCTCCGGCGTCGGCAAGACCCGCGACGACATGCGCCGCGCGCTGGAAGTGGGCGTGCACTGCTTCAACGTCGAATCCACCGACGAGCTCGAACGCCTGCAGCAGGTCGCCGCCGAGCTCGATCTCGTCGCGCCGGTATCGCTGCGGGTCAACCCGGACGTGGATGCCGGCACCCATCCGTACATCTCCACCGGGCTCAAGGAAAACAAGTTCGGCATCGCCATCGCCGATGCCGAAGCGGTCTATGTCCGCGCCAACGAGCTGAGCAACCTGGAAGTGGTCGGCGTCGATTGCCATATCGGCTCGCAGCTGACCACCCTGCCGCCCTTCCTCGATGCGCTGGACCGGCTGCTGGGCCTGATCGACCGCCTGGCCGCACGCGGCATCCACATTCGTCATCTGGATCTGGGCGGCGGCCTCGGCGTGCGCTACCGCGACGAGCAGCCACCGCTGGCCGGCGACTACATCCAGGCCGTGCGCCAGCGCATCGAGGGCCGCGACCTGGCACTGGTATTCGAGCCGGGCCGCTCCATCGTCGCCAACGCCGGCGTGCTGCTGACCCGCGTGGAATACCTCAAGCACACCGAGCACAAGGATTTCGCCATCGTCGACGCGGCGATGAACGACCTGATCCGCCCGGCGCTGTACCAGGCCTGGATGGACGTGGTGCCGGTGCAACCGCGCGAAGGCGAAGGCCGTCCGTACGACATCGTCGGGCCGATCTGCGAAACCGGGGATTTCCTCGCCAAGGACCGTGAACTGGCCCTGGCCGAAGGCGATCTGCTGGCCGTGCGTTCAGCCGGTGCCTATGGCTTCGTCATGAGTTCCAACTACAACACCCGCGGTCGTGCCGCCGAGGTGCTGGTGGACGGTGACCAGGCTTTCGAAGTGCGCCGCCGCGAAAGTGTGCAGGAGCTCTACGCCGGCGAAAGCCTGCTGCCCGCCTGAGGCCAAGACGATGCTTCTGCGCTTCACCAAGATGCACGGGCTGGGCAACGATTTCATGGTCATCGACCTGATCAGCCAGCACGCGCACATCCAGCCCAAGCACGCCCGGCAATGGGGCGACCGGCATACCGGCGTGGGCTTCGACCAGCTGCTGCTGGTCGAGCCGCCGCACGATCCCGATGTCGACTTCCGCTATCGCATCTTCAATGCCGACGGCTCGGAAGTGGAGCAGTGCGGCAACGGCGCGCGCTGCTTCGCCCGCTTCGTGCTGGACAAGCGCCTGACCACCAAGCGCCGGATACGCGTGGAGACCAAGGGCGGCATCATCGAGCTGAACCTGCGTGCCGACGGCCAGATCGGCGTCGACATGGGCCCGCCACGGCTGGTGCCGGGCGAGATTCCGTTTCAGGCGGACAGCGAAGCCTTGAGCTACCCGCTGAGCGTCGATGGCCAGACGCTGGAGATCGCCGCGATTTCCATGGGCAATCCCCATGCCGTGTTGCGCGTGAGCGACATCGACAGCGCCCCGGTGTATGAGCTGGGGCCGAAGATCGAACATCACCCGCGCTTTCCGCAACGGGTCAATGCCGGCTTCCTGCAGGTCCTCGATCGTCAGCATGCGCGGTTGCGCGTCTGGGAACGCGGCGCGGGCGAAACCCAGGCCTGCGGCACCGGCGCCTGCGCCGCCGCCGTAGCCGCGATTCGCCAGGGCTGGATGGATTCGCCGGTGCAGATCGACCTTCCCGGTGGCCGTCTGTCCATCGAATGGGCAGGTTCCGGACAGCCCGTTATCATGACCGGCCCCGCCGTTCGCGTTTACGAAGGACAGGTTCGCCTATGACCGAGCAGAACCCAGCCAAACCACAGTTGCCCGACGCCGAAGCCGTCGCCGCCTATCTGAGTGCTCACCCGGAATTTTTCGTCGATCACGACGAGCTGATTCCCGAGCTGCGCATTCCGCATCTTCCGGGCGGCGCCGTGTCGCTGGTCGAACGCCAGGTGAAGCTGCTGCGCGAACGCAACATCGAGATGCGCCATCGCCTGTCGCAACTGATGGATGTAGCGCGCGACAACGACCGGCTGTTCGACAAGACCCGTCGCCTGGTGCTCGACCTGCTCGATGCAGGCAGCCTGGAGGACGTCATCGGTGCCGTGGATGAAAGCCTGCGTCATGAGTTCCAGGTGCCTTTCGTCAGCCTGATCCTGTTCAGCGAAACCCCGCTGTCGGTTGGCCGCAGCGTTAGCCAGGCCGAAGCGCAGCAGGCCATTGGCGGCCTGCTGGCCGGTGGCAAGACGATTTGCGGCGTGCTGCGTCCGCATGAACTGGCCTTCCTCTTCGGCGAAGAGGCCAGCAAGGAAATCGGCTCCGCCGCAGTGGTCGCGCTCGATCACCAGCAGGGCATCCTGGCCATCGGCAGCCGTGACCCGCAGCATTACAAGAGTTCGCTGGGCACCCTGTTCCTGGGCTATATCGCCGAGATACTGACCCGCGTCCTGCCGCGCTTCTCCGCGCCGCTGCGCTCGGTACGATAAAAGAGGCTGGAGGCTGGAGGCTGGAGGCTGGAGGCTGGAGGCTGGAGGCTGGACAGCGTGCCGACCAACACCGAAAGCGGTCAAGCTCTTCGTCCAGCCTTCCAGCCTTAAGCGCTTTTATCGGCTCCTGAGGCTTTAACCATGCAAATCGCCCTCGACACCTATTTCCAGCATCTGCGCAGCGAGCGGCAGGTCTCGCCGCACACGCTGGATGGCTATCGGCGCGATCTGCTCAAGGTGGTCGATTATTGCGAGCGGCAATCGTTGCGGCAGTGGTCCGATCTGAAGGCCCACCACGTTCGCCAGTTGATTGCCGACCAGCATCGCCAGGGACTGTCCAGCCGCAGCCTGGCGCGGCTACTGTCATCGCTGCGCGGGCTGTTTCGCTACCTGAATCAGGAAGGACTTTGCGCCCACGACCCGGCTGCCGGCATTTCCGCGCCCAAGGGCGAGAAGCGTCTGCCCCGGCTGCTCGACACCGACCGGGCCATGCAATTGCTCGATGGCGGCATCGAGGATGACTTCATCGGCCATCGCGACCAGGCCATGCTGGAACTGTTCTATTCGTCCGGTTTGCGCCTGTCGGAACTGGTCGGCCTGGATCTCGACCAGCTCGATCTGCCGGCGGGCCTGGTGCAGGTACAGGGCAAGGGCAACAAGGCGCGCGTGCTGCCGGTCGGGCGCAAGGCGCGCGAGGCCCTGCAGGCCTGGCTGCCGCTGCGCGCACTGAGCAATCCCGCCGATGGCGCGGTGTTCGTCAGCCAGCAGGGACGCCGCCTGGGCGCGCGCGCGGTGCAGCTGCGGGTGCGCCAGGCCGGTGTGCGCGAGCTGGGCCAGCATCTGCACCCGCACATGCTCAGGCACAGCTTCGCCAGCCATATGCTCGAATCCTCGCAGGACCTGCGTTCGGTGCAGGATCTGCTCGGCCATGCCGACATCGGCACTACGCAGATCTACACCCACCTGGATTTCCAGCACCTGGCCAAGGTCTACGATCAGGCGCACCCGCGCGCCAAGCGCAAGCAGGACAGTGAATCATGAGCATCCGGCTGATCACCTTCGACCTCGACGATACGCTGTGGGACGTGCGCCCCGTCCTGCACAGCGCCGAGCTTACCCTGCGCGAGTGGCTGGCCCGGCACACACCCGGTCTGAACGATTTCTCCGTCGAGGCGCTGGGCGCCATCCGCCGCACCCTGCTGGACGCACAGCCGGAGTTGCGCCACCGCATCAGTGAGCTGCGCCGGCGCGTGCTCTGTCACGCATTGGAGGAAGCCGGCTATCCACAGCGCGAAGCACGCGAGCTGGCCGAGCAGGCCTTCCAGGTGTTTCTCGAAGCACGGCATGCGGTGCAGCTGTTTCCCGAAGTGCATCCGACCCTGGAGCTGCTCGCCAACCACTACATGCTCGGCGTGCTGACCAACGGCAACGCCGACGTGCGCCGGCTGGGGCTGGCCGACTATTTTCACTTCACGCTCTGCGCCGAGGAACTGGGCGTCGGCAAGCCCGATCCCCGCCCCTTCTGCGAAGCGCTCAAACGAGCCGGCGTCGAGGCGAACCATGCCGTGCATATCGGCGATCATCCGCGCGACGACATCGGCGGCGCCCAACAGGCCGGCATGCGCGCGATCTGGTTCAATCCCGGCGGCATCCCGTGGCAGCACGATCACCAGCCGGACGCCGAGATCCGCAGCCTGGCGGACCTGCCCGGGCTGCTCGACAGCTGGCGCAAGCCGTAGGGCCGAACTCGTTCGGCCTTTGTGTATCTATGGCCGAATAAATTGGCGATATGCCCGTTACGTGTTGCTGGAGCAATCCTGCTTTTGCGGGAGCGGTTTTCCAGACCAGAGCACTCCGCGAAATTCGCGGCTGAAGCGAAACGCCGCCCGACCGCTCCCACAGGCGGTTCGTCACATCGGGTAGGTCGGGTCACGCTTCACCGACCCGACAAGCGAGCGGCCAAGGGCGTTAAAAGGCTGGGCGGTCAGACATGGATGGCCGCCTTACACCTTCGGATCGTCGGATTACGCCTTCGGCTAATTCGACCTACAACAGCCTGCGCCTCGGATATTTGCGCCTGAAACCGATCCCAGGCCCTAATCGCACACGAAAAAGCCCAGCAACCGATCGGTGCTGGGCTCCATAGGAGGAAGTCTGGGGCGCTACCGGCGAAGCTTCCAGTAGCCTCGCCCGTCATCCGCCGCTGCACCGCTCCGATCAGATAGGCCGGCTGCCGTACTTGCTGTCCGGCTTCTTCGGCGGGTCGGCGACCACATTGGGTTCGACCTCCTGCACCCGGCCACCGCGCGCCAGGTATTCCTCCATGGCCCGCGCAAGCTCATCGCGTTCGCGCTGCTTGGCTTCCAGGCTGGGCAATTCCTCGGGCTCCGCCGCCTTGGCCTTGGCCTTTTTCGGCGTTGGCGTGGCGCGCTCGCTGTCGGTGCCTTCGTGGTCATCGCTGTCGTCGCCATCATCGGCGGCGCCCAGCTCTTCGCCGTCATCCTCCTCGCCTACGTCCAGATCGTCTTGTTCTAATTCTTCTTCGCTCATGTTCCAACCTCATGCCTAGCCAGCGATAAGTTATAGCCCAGCGATGCGCGATCTCCGCCATCGCAAGAAAAAATTCAACTCGCCATCCCGTGCAACGTTGCGATTACCTGTCGCGGGCCGCCCTGGTCCCGGTGCTCACCGAGATAGATGCCCTGCCAGGTGCCCAGCGCCAATCTCCCTTGCGCCACCGGCACACTCAACTGACAGCCCAGCAGGCTGGCCTTGAAGTGTGCAGGCAAGTCGTCCGGCCCTTCGTAGTCATGCTCGTAACCACCCACCCCCTGTGGCACCAGCCGATTGAAGAAGCGCTCGAAATCACGGCGGACCGCGGCGTCGGCGTTCTCGTTGACGGTCAACGAGGCCGAGGTGTGCCGCAGCCACAGGTGTAACAGACCAACCCGGCATTGCTGCAGTTCCGGCAGGGCCGCGAGCAGCTCATCGGTGATCAGGTGAAAGCCGCGTGCTCGCGGGCGCAACGTGATGGTCGTCTGCTGCCACATGCCGAAAGCGCCCTCGCAACTGAACGCGCGCATTCTAGCGCGGCGCCAGAAAAAACAAAGGGCGCCGAAAGGCGCCCTTGTCATGACTCAGGAATCACTTCTTGCTGGTGAACTCCGGGTAGGCTTCGAGGCCGCATTCAACGACATCCACACCTTCGTATTCCTCTTCTGCCGATACTCGCAGCCCCATGATGGCCTTGATGATGCTCCAGACGATCAGGCTGGCGATGAACACCCAGGCGAAGATGCAGGCCACACCCAGCAACTGCGCCGCGAAACTGGCGTCGGCATTGGTCGCCGGCACGATCAGCACGCCCCAGATACCGACCACGCCATGCACCGAGATGGCGCCGACCGGGTCGTCGATCTTCAGCTTGTCCATGCCGAGGATGCTGAACACCACCAGCACGCCACCCACCGCGCCGATCAGCACGGCCTGCAGCGCGGTCGGGGTCAGCGGCTCGGCGGTGATCGCGACCAGGCCAGCCAGGGCACCGTTGAGGATCATGGTCAGGTCGGATTTGCCGAACAGCAGGCGCGAGGCGATCAGCGCCGCCACCAGGCCGCCGGCGGCAGCCATGTTGGTGTTGGTGAAGACCTGGGCGACGGCGTTGGCGTCCTCGATGGTGCTCATGCGCAGTTGGGAGCCGCCGTTGAAGCCGAACCAGCCCATCCAGAGGATGAAAGTACCCAGGGTCGCCAGCGGCAGGTTGGCACCGGGAATGGCGTTGATCTGCCCGTCAGGGCCGTATTTGCCCTTGCGCGCGCCGAGCAGGATGACACCGGCCAGCGCAGCGCTGGCGCCGGCCATGTGGACGATGCCTGAGCCGGCGTAATCCATGTAGCCCGCCGCATCGAGGAAACCGCCGCCCCACTTCCAGAAGCCCTGCACCGGGTAGATGAACCCGGTCATCACCACCGCGAAGGCGATGAAGGCCCAGAGCTTCATGCGCTCGGCCACCGCACCGGACACCACCGACATGCAGGTCGCGGCGAATACGATCTGGAAGAAGAAATCGGCGCGTGCGGAGTAGTACGGCGCATCCTCGCCACCGGCGGCCACGACATCCACCGCGTGTTCATCACCAATCAGGAAACCCAGGCTCGGCAGGATGCCGCCCTCGGGGCTCGAATACATGATGTAGTAGCCGATCAGCAGGTACATGATCGACGCCACCGAATACAGCACGATGTTCTTGGTGAGGATTTCCGCCGTGTTCTTCGCCCGCACCAGCCCGGATTCGAGCATGGCGAAACCGGCTGCCATCCACATCACCAGGGCGCCGCAAAGGACGAAGTAGAAAGTATCGAGCCCGTACTGGACGGGTATCAGAGCTGTGCTGTCCATGTGTCACCTCTTGCTGTCGCGCATCTCGCGCCGTTCGGTCGCCGCCCAGCCGCCTTTCTTGCGGCAAGCCGGCCCCAGACCCCGGTGCTGACTCCGGGGGTTCGTACTCTTGAAAATCGGATTTGCTGCCTGCCAGTGCGCCTGGCGTGGCTGCGCTACGTCGAGCCGCGGATGGGAATGTCGGTGCGGATATCAGGCAGGCGAGAGCGGCCACCGGCAGAGGCGCCATCCAGGGCCAGCCTGTGGCCGACCGTGCAGAGGACGCTCACCAGGCTGGGGATGGCCACGAACGGCAGCGGGCCGATGGCCGTGCGCCTCCGTGGCATGTCGCCTGAGTCGAGCGTTGTCGCCTGCGTCAGGCGCGAGCCTGGGATATGCGGGGACAAAAGGGCTCCTAGCCCTGCGATCTTTCGCAGAGTCATGGTGTTCACTCCTGGGGCGTGGGGTTCGGTGGGCCTGGCTTAGATCGCGTCGGTATCGGTTTCGCCGGTACGGATGCGGATGGCCTGCTCCAGGTTGACGACGAAGATCTTGCCGTCGCCGATCTTGCCGGTGTTGGCCGCCTTGGTGATCGCCTCGATCACGCGGTCGAGCTGATCGTCGGCAATCGCCACGTCGATCTTCACCTTCGGCAGGAAGTCGACGACATATTCCGCACCGCGATACAGCTCGGTGTGTCCCTTTTGCCGACCGAAGCCTTTGACTTCGGTAACGGTGATGCCCTGTACGCCGATTTCCGACAGCGACTCGCGGACATCGTCCAGCTTGAACGGCTTGATGATGGCAGTGACTAGTTTCATGAAAACTTCTCCCGTTTAGGTGGACTTGCCCCAGAAGTACGAACCCGGTGACAAGTCTAAGCTCAGTGTCCGGCTCTTGTAACGCGCCGCTGCAATCCGGCACCGTTCCGACACCTTTCGCCGCTCTGGCAAAACATCCCGAATCACCTGCGCCGCATCCCTGCGATGCGTGCGCTGCAACAGGCCAAGCAGAATCGATGCCAACTCCATGAAACCGCTGTTGCTGCGGCTTTGAAGGCTTCATCGATGCCTGCAAACAGAACCCATGCACCAGATCGAACCGCATGCCCGCAGCAGTGCCCGCTAATCGTGCATGGCCGCCAGAACCAGCCGCAGGCCGGCGTGTTACACTGCCCGCCGCTCAGAAACAGGTGAAACCATGTTCCCGCCCAAAGCCCTTCTCGACGCCATCGGCTCCCAGGCCTCGCGCCTGTTCAATGGCGAAACGCCCCTGCCGAACGCCGAAATCGAAACCCGCTTCAAGAGCATCGTGCAAAGTGCCCTGAGCAAGCTCGATGTGGTCAGCCGTGATGAGTTCGACGGCCAGATGCTGGTTCTGACCCGCACCCGCGCCCGCCTGGAAGCGCTTGAGGCCAAGGTCGCCGAGCTGGAAGAAAAACTTACGCCGCCTACTGCCGAGTAGCTGCAGCGGCGACACGATCAAGGAGTGATCGAATGTCCCTGGCCATCGTCCACAGCCGCGCCCAAGTGGGTGTGGAAGCGCCATCCGTCACGGTCGAGGCACATCTCGCCAACGGTCTGCCGTCGCTGACCCTGGTCGGCCTGCCGGAAACCGCCGTGAAGGAAAGCAAGGACCGCGTGCGCAGCGCCATCCTGACGTCCAGCTTCGATTTTCCCGCGCGCCGCATCACGCTCAACCTCGCGCCCGCCGATCTGCCCAAGGACGGCGGGCGTTTCGACCTGTCCATCGCCTTGGGCATCCTCGCCGCCAGTGGCCAGATCCCCGCCGACAGCCTGAACGGTATCGAATGCCTGGGCGAGCTGGCGCTTTCCGGCGCGCTGCGTCCGGTGCAGGGCGTCTTGCCAGCAGCCCTGGCGGCCCGCACAGCCGGTCGCGCGCTGCTGGTGCCACGGGCCAATGCCGAGGAAGCCAGCCTGGCCTCGGGCCTGACCGTCTACGCCGCCGACCACCTGCTGGAAGTCGCCGCGCACCTCAGCGGCCAGACGCCTATCGCCGCCTACCAGGCCCAGGGCCTGCTGCGCCAGGTGTTGCCCTATCCCGATCTTGCCGACGTGCAGGGGCAGTTGTCGGCCAAGCGCGGCCTGCTGATCGCCGCGGCAGGCGCCCATAATCTAATTTTCAGCGGCCCCCCAGGCACCGGCAAGACGCTGCTGGCCAGCCGCCTGCCGGGCCTGCTGCCGCCGCTGGAGGAACAGGAGGCGCTGGAAGTGGCGGCGATCCAGTCGGTGGCCAGCCAGTCACCGCTGGAGCACTGGCCGCAGAGGCCGTTTCGCCAGCCCCATCACAGTGCATCGGGACCAGCGCTGGTGGGTGGCGGCAGCCGACCGCAGCCCGGCGAGATTACCCTGGCGCATCAGGGCGTGCTGTTTCTCGATGAGTTGCCGGAGTTCGATCGCAAGGTGCTGGAGGTTTTAAGGGAGCCTCTGGAAAGTGGCCATATCGTGATCGCCCGTGCGCGGGACCGGGTGCGTTTCCCCGCGCGTTTTCAACTGGTGGCGGCGATGAATCCCTGTCCCTGCGGTTATCTGGGCGACCCCGGCGGTCGCTGCCGCTGCACACCGGACCAGATCCAGCGCTACCGAAGCAAACTCTCCGGGCCACTGCTCGACCGCATCGACCTGCACCTGACCGTCGCCCGCGAAGCCACCTCGCTCAGCGCCACGCCCATTGCGAGTGAAAGCAGCGCAACGGTCGCCGCCGTCGTGGCGCATGCGCGGCGGATTCAACAGACGCGCCAGGGCTGCGCCAATGCCTTTCTCGACCTTGCCGGCTTGCGCAGCCACTGCGCGCTGGGCGGCGAAGATCAGCAATGGCTGGAACGTGCCTGTGAGCGACTGGGTCTATCGCTACGTGCCGCACATCGAATCCTCAAGGTTGCGCGAACCCTGGCCGACCTGGAAGAAAGCGCTGCCATCGGTCGCCGGCATCTGGCCGAAGCCCTGCAATATCGACCGGGAAGCCAGGCCGGCTGAAACCAGAAGAAGTTGGAATCCACAGCGGCGCTCGGTGTCCGAACGTCCGCTCAGTGAGTGGATACCGGCCCTTCGATTCGGACCTGAGCGGTCAGTGATGTTAAATTGCGCCCCTTCGCCACAGGCGGCCACTCCCCAATAAGCAATCAAGGAGCGCAGCATGGAGGCCAACAAGTCTTCCCCTTCCACCATCAATCCGCCGGTTTTCTACGGCTCGGCGGTATTGATTCTGGCGCTGGTACTGTACAGCGTCATCTTCCCTTCGCACGCGCAAGGACTGTTCGGCCAGGTGCAGGCCTGGATCATTTCCAACCTCAGCTGGCTGTATATCCTCACGGTGGCGATCATCCTGCTGATGGTGGTGCTGGTCGCCTTGAGCCGCTACGGCGACATCAAGCTCGGCCCCGATCATAGCGAGCCCGACTACAGCAGCCTGACCTGGTTCGCCATGCTGTTTTCCGCCGGCATGGGCATCGGCCTGATGTTCTTCGGCGTCGCCGAGCCGGTGATGCATTTCATCTCGCCCCCCACCGGCGAAGGCGGCACCGTTGCCGCCGCCCGCGAGGCGATGAAGATCACCTTCTTCCACTGGGGCCTGCATGCCTGGGCGATCTACGCCATCGTGGCGATGATCCTGGCCTATTTCGCCTACCGCCATGGCCTGCCGCTGACCCTGCGTTCGGCGCTCTATCCGTTGATCGGCGAGCGCATCCACGGCCCCATCGGCCATTCGGTGGACATCTTCGCCATCATCGGCACGGTGCTCGGCGTCGCCACCTCGCTGGGGGTCGGCGTCACCCAGATCAACACCGGTCTCAATCATCTGTATGGCCTGCCCATCTCGGTGCCGGTGCAGATCGTGCTCATCATCGCCACCACGGCCCTGGCGACCATTTCGGTGGTCACCGGCCTGGACAAGGGCGTACGGCGGCTTTCCGAGCTAAACCTGACGCTCGCCGTGCTGTTGATGCTGCTGGTACTGGTCGTCGGGCCGACGGTGTTCATCCTGCAGACCTTCGTGCAGAACACCGGCAACTACCTCTCGCAGATCGTCACCGCCACCTTCAACCTCTACGCCTACGAACCGAACGACTGGATCGGCGGCTGGACGCTGTTCTACTGGGGCTGGTGGCTGGCCTGGTCGCCCTTCGTCGGCCTGTTCATCGCACGCATTTCCCGAGGCCGGACGATCCGCGAATTCGTCAGCGGCGTGTTGCTGGTGCCCACTGCCTTCACCCTGTTGTGGATGACGGTGTTCGGCGACACCGCCATCCACATGATCCTCTGGGAGCACGTGACCAGCCTGGGCGAAGCCATCGACCGCGACAGCTCGCTGGCGCTGTTCGCCTTCCTCGAACACTTTCCGTTCGCCTCCGTACTGTCGCTGGTGGCGATCATCATGGTGGTGGTGTTCTTCGTCACCTCGGCGGACTCCGGTGCGCTGGTGGTGGACATGCTCGCCTCCGGCGGCCAGGAAGGCACGCCGGTCTGGCAGCGCATCTTCTGGGCCGGTTCGATGGGCGCCGTGGCCGTTGCCCTGCTGCTGGCCGATGGCCTGACCGCGCTGCAGACCGCCACCATCGCCAGCGCCCTGCCCTTCACCATCGCGCTGCTGTGTTCGATGTGGGGCCTGCTCAAGGCGCTGCGCCTGGATGCCACCAAACAGACCCTGCGTTATCAGGCCATCACCACGTCGCCGGCCACGCCACGGGCCTACAGCGACTGGCAGCGCCGCCTGCGCAACCTGATGATGTTCCCACGCCGCTCCCATGTGACGCGCTTCATCGCCGAAGTGGTCCGGCCAGCCTGCGAGGACGTCGCCGTGGAAATGCGCAAGCAGGGCTATGACGTGACGGTCAGCGAAGGCGAGGACCGCCGCATCCGCATCGAGATCGTCCACGAAGGCGAGCCCGACTTCATCTACGAGGTGCGTCCGCGCGCCTACGCCATGCCCAGCTTCGTGCCCGGCAGCGACGAGGACGAACCGGGCGAGCGCAAGTACTTCCGCGCCGAAGTCCATCTCAAGGAAGGCGGCCAGGACTACGACGTCATGGGCTGGAGTCGCGAAGGCGTGATCGGCGACATCCTCGATCAATACGAGAAGCACATGCATTACCTGCATATGGTGAGGTAAAGCGGGCTGGAGGCGAAAAGCGCTGGAGGCTGGACGAAGGAGCAAAAGCGAATCCCCATGCTTTTTCGTTCAGCCTCCAGCCTCCAGCCTCCAGCAACCATGCCGCACCTGACGACCGATTGCCGCTGCTGAATCCTCGCCCGGTATTGGCCGCGCAGCCCTGCTAAACTCCCGCCCCGCCTTCAACAACCCGAACGACCATGTCCCGACTCAATCCCCGGCAGCAGGAAGCCGTGAACTACGTCGGCGGCCCCATGCTGGTGCTCGCCGGCGCCGGCTCCGGCAAGACCAGCGTGATCACCCGCAAGATCGCCTACCTGATCCAGCAGTGCGGCATCCGCGCGCAATACATCGTCGCCGTGACCTTCACCAACAAGGCCGCGCGCGAGATGAAGGAGCGCGTCAGCAGCCTGCTGCGCGGCGGCGAAGGACGCGGGCTGACCGTCTCGACCTTCCACAACCTGGGCCTGAACATCATCCGCAAGGAGTACGCGAAACTCGGCTATAAGCCCGGTTTCTCGATCTTCGACGAAGGCGATATCAAGACCCTGCTGACCGACATCATGCAGAAGGAATACGCCGGCGATGATGGCGTCGACGAGATCAAGCACTACATCGGCAGCTGGAAGAACGACCTGATCACGCCCGAGCAGGCCCTGAGCGAAGCACGCAACCCCAAGGAGCAGACCGCCGCCATCGTCTACACCCACTACCAGCGCACGCTCAAGGCGTACAACGCGGTGGATTTCGACGACCTGATCATGCAGCCGGTGAAGCTCTTCCAAGACCACCCCGAGGTGCTGGAGAAGTGGCGCAACAAGGTCCGCTACATGCTGGTGGACGAATACCAGGACACCAACGCCAGCCAGTACCTGCTGGTGAAACTGCTGGTGCAGGAGCGCGCGCACTTCACCGTGGTCGGCGACGACGACCAGTCGATCTATGCCTGGCGCGGCGCGCGACCGGAAAACCTGATGCAACTGAAGGACGACTTTCCTTCGCTGAAGGTGGTGATGCTGGAGCAGAACTACCGCTCCACCAGCCGCATCCTCAAATGCGCCAACGTGCTGATCGCCAACAACCCGCACGCCTTCGAGAAGCAACTGTGGTCGGAAATGGGCCACGGCGACCCGATCCGCGTGATCCGCTGCCGCAACGAGGAAGCCGAGGCCGAGCGCGTGGCGATGGAAATCCTCACGCTGCACCTCAAGACCGAGCGGCCCTACAGCGATTTCGCCATCCTCTATCGCGGCAACTACCAGGCCAAGCTGATCGAGCTGAAGCTGCAGCACCACCAGATTCCCTATCGACTGTCCGGCGGCACCAGCTTCTTCGGTCGTCAGGAAGTGAAGGACCTGATGAGCTACTTCCGCCTGCTGGTCAACCCGGACGACGACAACGCCTTCCTGCGGGTGATCAACGTGCCGCGCCGGGAAATCGGCTCCACCACGCTGGAAAAGCTCGGCAACTACGCCACCGCGCGCAAGATTTCCATGTACGCCGCCTGCGACGAAATCGGCCTCGGCGAGCTGATGGACAGCCGCTTCACCGACCGCCTGTCGCGCTTCAAGCGCTACATGGACAACCTGCGCCAGCAGTGCGCACAGAACGATCCCATCGCCGCCCTGCGCAGCATGGTCATGGACATCGACTACGAGACCTGGGTGCGCTCGCAGACCTCCAGCGACAAGGCCGCGGACTTCCGCATGAGCAACGTCTGGTTCCTCATCGACGCGCTGAAGAACACCCTGGAGCGCGACGAAGAAGGCGAGATGACCATCGAGGAAGCCATCGCCAAGCTGGTGCTGCGCGACATGCTCGAACGCCAGCAGGAAGAGGAAGAAGGCGCCGAGGGCGTGCAGATGATGACCCTGCACGCGTCCAAGGGCCTGGAATTCCCCTACGTGTTCATCATGGGCGTGGAAGAGGAAATCCTCCCGCACCGCTCCAGCATCGAGGCCGACACCATCGAGGAAGAACGCCGCCTGGCCTACGTCGGCATCACCCGTGCGCGGCAGAACCTGGCCATGACCTTCGCCGCCAAGCGCAAGCAGTACGGCGAAATCATCGAATGCATGCCCAGCCGCTTCCTCGACGAGCTGCCGCCCGAAGACCTGGAGTGGGAAGGCCAGGAAGACGCGCCGGTGGAAGTGAAGGCCGCACGCGGCAACGACGCGCTGGCGGCGATGCGGGCGATGCTCAAGCGCTGACGCAGGGAAAAGCCGGGCGCTGAATAGCCAAGCTTTACGAAACAGACTTGCCCATTTTCGCCATCAGCTCAAGCAGCCTGTCATCCTTGAGCACCAGCTCTTTCATCTGCTGACGCAGGGACTCGCTGAAGTCCTGGTCAAGAATCGTTGCCTGGTAGTGCGCCTCTACTCCCTGGATACCATTGGCTTCAAGCACCGCCTGGTAATGTCCCTGGACAAGTTCGGCATACTCACTGCGCTCGGCTATCGAAGTGGATGCGGCCTGGGGATATTTTTCAGCGAACCAGTTGGCCCCGACACCCAGCTTGCCCGGTACTTGAAACATATATTCGGCGCGCCAGCCTGGCACCTGGTACATCTCCAGTGAATGCCCCATGGAAGTGCCATCCTGCACAGCGGGTATAACGCCTTCGGCACTGGCGGCCTGTCTGGCCGTATCGGATATCGTTACGCTGTCTGCTCGTTGGACATTGTTGTCTTGAGCCCTTGGGGCAGGCTCCATGACTCTTGCGCGGCTCTGGCTCGTATAGGCACCCTGCATTGCCGAATGCACATTGCTGATAAGCATGATTTCCCCTGCCCTTTCCAATACGTAGAACGTTCCATAAGCACTGCTAATGCCAAGGCTCAAGCAAGAGCCAGGCCACTAAAAGTCATACTTATTACTCATGACCATGCCCCGCTATATGCCAGTGCAATACGCCTGCTTTTGTGGGAGGGCCTTGGCCGAGAAGCGATACGCAGGCCTAACGGAAACCAACCTCGTCACTCCCGCGAATGCGGGAGCCCAGCGTGGTGCGGGGTATGACAGGCACTGGATCCCCGCGTTCGCGGGGATGACGGGGTGTGAGGGGTGATGGAACCGCGCTGATGGTTCGGGCATCTCTTCGCGGACAAGTCCGCTCCCACAAGGGGCTCGGCAGACCTCTCAAGTGCTCCTTGTAACTCACTGGGTTATCAGCCTTGCCAATGAAGGCCTCTGTCGGTGCATGACCTATGCATACTTGTAGCCGACGCTATGGATATGACCGGAAGAAGCACTTCACAGCGGCAATCTCTTGCCGATCCGAGAGTCGGTTTGCCGCTTGCGGCGGCCCCTATCCACCGACGATTTTTTCCAGCTCCTTAGCCGCCGCGCGCAGGCGTGGCGCGAAGCCCAGCAGGCGTTCCATCGAGCAGCGGATCACCGGCGCGTGGCTGAACAGGCAGGCCAGCAGCCGACCCTGGGCGTCGCGCACCGGCACCGCGCAGGCGACCATGCCGTCGATGAACTCTTCCGAATCGGTGCCCAGGTCTTCCTCGCGCACGCGGGCGAGGTCGTCACGCAGGGCGCTGAGGTCGGTGAGGGTGTTGCGCGCCAGTTGCTGGATCGGCAGGCGCGGCAGTACCCGCTCCAGCTGTTCGGACGCCAGCGAGGCGAGGTAGAGTTTGCCACTGGCGGTACACCAGAGCGGGGTATGGCTGCCGATGGGCAGGTTGATCTGCAGCGGCCAGTTGGTCTGCACCCGGTCGAAATAGAGCATGTCCAGCCCATCGGGCACGGACAGCCCGCAGGTCTCGCCGATTTCCTCGGACAGCTCGCGCAGAATCGCCTGGCGCAGCGCCTTGTGCCGGCCACTGTTGAGAATGTTCACCGCCGTCGCATGCAGACGCTCGCCCGGCAGCAGCCCGCCACGCAGGCCGAACTGCAGGAAGCCTTCGCTCTCCAGCGTCTGCACCAGACGATGGGCGCTGGCCTTGGGGATATCCAGTTTTTCCGCCAGTGCGGTCGGCGTCAGCGGGTCTTTGGCAGCGGCCACGGCTTCGATGATTTCCAGCACACGGGTGATGGAGGAGCCTTTTTCACGGGGAGTATTGCGCATTGATCGCTGCCCGCTTGCGGTGAGTGAGTAATAAGGAGCCGCCCCGAAGGGCGGCGAAGTTTAATCAATTCAGCGAAGATTCGAGCCGCTTCATTCGCGAATGAATTCGCTCCCACGAAAGCGCATCGCTACTTCATCGTCGGCATGGCGAACTCGGCACCGGCGCGGATGCCAGTGGGCCAGCGCCGGGTCACGGTCTTCATCCGGGTGAAGAAGCGCACGCCATCCGGGCCGTGCATGTTCAGCGGGCCGAAGATCGAGCGCTTCCAGCCGCCGAAGCAATGGAAGGCCATGGGCACCGGGATCGGTACGTTGACGCCGACCATACCGACCTGAACGTTTTCCTCGAACTGCCGCGCAGTATCGCCGTCGCGGGTGAAGATCGAGGTGCCGTTGCCGTATTCATGGTCATTGACCAGCTGCAGCGCCTCGTCGAACGAATCGACGCGGACCACAACCAGAACCGGACCGAAGATTTCCTCCTGGTAGATGCGCATCTGCGGCGTCACGTGATCGAACAGCGTCGGGCCAACGTAGAAACCGTTCTCGTAGCCTTCGACCTCGATGCCGCGACCATCGCAGACCAGGGTCGCGCCCTCCTCCACACCGAGGTCGATATAGCCGGACACCTTCTGCTGATGCTCGCGGGTGATCAGCGGCCCCATCTGCGGCTCGGGCTCGACGCCCAGGCCGGGGCCGGTGCGCATCTGGCCGATCTCGTCCCTGAGCATGCCGACCAGCTTGTCCGCCACCTCGTCGCCGACGCACACGGCCACCGAGATCGCCATGCAGCGCTCGCCCGCCGAGCCGTAGGCCGCGCCCATCAGCGAGCTGACCACCTGCTGCGGGTCGGCGTCGGGCATGATCACCATATGGTTCTTCGCCCCGCCCAGGGCCTGGCAGCGCTTGCCGTTGGCCGAGGCGGTCTTGTAGATGTACTCGGCGATCGGCGTCGAGCCGACGAAACTCACCGACTGCACGCGCTCGTCAGTCAGCAGTACGTCCACCGCTTCCTTGTCGCCATTGACGATGTTCAGCACGCCAGCCGGCAACCCGGCTTCGGCCAGCAGTTCGCCGATCAGCATGGTCGCGCTCGGGTCCTTCTCCGACGGCTTGAGGACGAAGGTATTACCGCAGGCGATGGCCACCGGAACCATCCACAGCGGCACCATGGCCGGGAAGTTGAACGGGGTGATGCCGACGCAGACACCCAACGGCTGCATCAGCGAGTTGGAATCGATGTCGCGACCGACGTTGGAGGAAAACTCGCCCTTGAGCAGGTGCGGAATGCCGCAGGCGAATTCGACCACTTCCAGCCCGCGCGTGACCTCACCCTGAGCATCGGAGAAGACCTTGCCGTGCTCACTGGTGATCAGCCGGGCCACATCATCGCGACGCGCTTCGAGCAGCGCCTTGAAGCGGAACATGACCCGCGCGCGCACCAGCGGCGGGGTTTTCGCCCAGCCCTCGAACGCCGCCTGGGCGGCGCCGATGGCCTCGCGGGTGTCATCCGCCGAGGACAGCGAAACCTGCAGGCGCGGCTCGCCGGTGGCCGGGTTGTAGACGGTCGCGTGGCGCTCGGAACGGCCAGCGACGGCCTCGTTGTCGATCAGGTTGCCGAGGGTCTGCATAGGGTCACTCCTGGTTCCAGACGGTTTCGTAGAGGTCGATGATTTCCGCTTCGGTAGGTACGCGCGGATTGTTGCCTGGCGAGCCGGATGCCAGCGCCTGCCGCGCCATGGTTTCGCGCAGCTCGAAGAAGCGTTCGCGGGTGATACCGAACTGCGCGGGGCTCGGCACCTGCAGCTCCTGGTTCAGTGTGCGCAGTTCGCTCAGCAGCTTGTCGTTGGCCGTTTCAGTGCTGTCGCCCTCGCCGGCCACGCCCATGGCGCGGGCGCAATCGGCGTAGCGCTCGGGTGCCGCCGGAATCGAGAACGCGGTGACCGCCGGCAGCAACATGGCGTTGGACAAGCCGTGGGGCACATGGAAGAAGGCACCGATGGGCCGGCTCATACCATGCACCAGCGCCACCGAGGCGTTGGAGAAGGCGATGCCGGCCAGGGTCGCGCCGAGCATCATCGCCTCGCGCGCGGCCAGGTTGCGCGGCTCGTGGAAGGCGCTGCGCAGGTTCGGCGCCAGCAGGCGCATCGCTTCCAGTGCCTGGGCGTCGCTGTAGAGGCTGGCCTTGCGGCTGACGTAGGCCTCGATGGCGTGGGTCAGGGCGTCGATGCCGGTGTCGGCGGTCACCCGTGGCGGCAGCGAGAGGGTCAGCTCGTAGTCGATCAACGCGGCGACGGGCATGAAGCCGAGGCCGGCGCAGAGCATTTTCTCGTCGCTGGTCTCGTCGGTGATGATGGTGAAGCGCGTCACCTCGGAACCAGTGCCGGCGGTGGTGGGGATGGCGATCAGCGGCAGCCCGGCGTCGCTGACGTCGCGCGGAAAGCGGTAGTCGCGCATCTCGCCGCCGAACTTGCCGAGGATGCCGATGGCCTTGGCCGAGTCGATGGGGCTGCCGCCCCCGAGGGCGACGATGGAGTCGAAATCGCCCTCGCGGACCATCCGCACGCCGGCTCGGATCGAAGCGGCGCTGGGCTCGGGCTCGGTATCGGCGAAGCATCGGCTGGCGATGCCCGCCTGTTCCAGTTGTTCGGCCAGGCGGGCGACATAGCCGAGCTCGACCATCATACGGTCGGTGACGATCAAGGGGCGGTTGCAGCCCAGGTTGCGCAACACGACGGCGAGCTGCTGGCTGGCGCCGGCGCCCACTTCCATCAGACGCGGTAGAACGATGCGATGACTCATGAAATCTCTCCGAAAAAGGCTGCCTGGTTTTTTTCTCAAGGCGACAGCTTCTTGTTTTGAGACTTAAAGTCTCATTATCATTTTCGGAGAGTAGGGTTACCCGAGAGTCTCGTCAACTCAAATCGAGACTTTTTATCTCATTCAGCCGTTCGCAGATCGTTCCAGCCCAGCAGCACGTCAAGCATGCGATTGGAAAACGCCCACTCGTTGTCATACCAGGCCAGCACCTTGATCAGATCGCCCTGTACCCGGGTATGGCTGAGATCGGCGACACAGGAGGCCGGATAACCGTTGAAGTCGCTGGAAACCAGCGGGCGGTCATTGCACTCCATCACGCCCAGCGGCAGCTTGCGCGCGCCCTCCACCAGCACCTGATTCAACGCTTCGACACTGGCGGGCGGTCGCTCAGCGGTGAAGGTCAGGTCCACCAGCGAGACGTTCGGCGTCGGCACCCGCACCGACAGGCCATCCAGCCGCCCGGCCAGTTCCGGCAGCACCAGGCCGATGGCCTTGGCCGCGCCGGTGGTAGAGGGAATCATCGACAGCGCCGCGGCACGGGCGCGGTAGAGGTCCTTGTGCGCCTTGTCCAGCAGGTTCTGGTCATTGGTGTAGGCATGCACGGTGTTGAGCAAGCCTTGGCGGATACCCACCGACTCGTGCAGCACCTTGGCCAGCGGCGCCAGGCAGTTGGTGGTGCAGGAAGCGTTGGATACCACCCGCTGGCTGCCCAGCAGCTCATGGTTGACGCCATAGACCACGGTCAGGTCGGCGCCATCCAGCGGATGTGAAGCGAATACCCGGCTGGCGCCGGCCTGCAGGTGCTGCTCGGCCAGCGCGCGGGTCTTGAACTTGCCCGAGCACTCCAGCACCACGTCGACACCGAGCTGCTTCCAGGGCAATTGCGAGGGGTCGCGCTCCTGCAGCAGGCGGATCGACTGACCGCGGATCTGCAGCACATCCTCGTGCAGGTCGACCTGGCCATGGAAGCGTCCGAAGGTGCTGTCGAAGCGGGTCAGATGGGCCATCGCCGCCTGATCACTGAGGTCGTTAATCGCCTCGATACGAATCTGGTTTTCCAGATTGCGCTCGAACAGGGCGCGCAATACGGCTCGACCGATACGGCCATAACCATTGATAGCAATACGTAACATGGCGGTCTCCTGGGTTCGTGGCTGAGGTCCGCCGAGGCGCGCACCGCTTCGACCGACCCTGTCTTAGGCGGAGTATGGACCACGACGTTCACTTCGATCCGACGCGGATCAAGGAACTCGCGAACCTCCTCGCCTCGCTGCAAGTCACAAGGCAGACAGGCTGCACGCAGCGGCGCAGGCACATCGACGATACGGGAGCCCAGCATGCGCGACTCGAGCGATCATCCGTGGTGGAAAGGCGCGACCATCTACCAGATCTACCCGCGCTCCTTTGCCGACAGCAACGGCGACGGCATCGGCGATCTCAACGGCGTACTGCGCCACCTCGACCACTTGCAGCAGCTGGGCATCGACGCCGTCTGGCTGTCGCCGATCTTCCGCTCGCCGATGCTGGATGCCGGTTACGACATCAGCGATTACTGCGATGTCGACCCGCTGTTCGGCTCGCTGGATGACATCGACCGCCTGATCAGCGCGGTGCACGCACGCGGCATGCGCCTGCTGCTGGATTTCGTGCCCAACCACACCTCGGACCAGCATCCCTGGTTCCTCGAATCGCGCAGCGCGCGCGACAACCCCAAACGCGACTGGTACGTCTGGCGCGACCAGCCGAACAACTGGCGCGCACAGCTGAACGCCGGCGGCGCCTGGACCTGGGACGAAGGCACCCAGCAATACTACCTACACCTGTTCCTGCCGCAGCAACCGGACCTGAACTGGCGCAACCCCGAAGTGGTCGAGGCGATGCACGGCGTATTGCGTTTCTGGCTGGATCGCGGCGTGGATGGCTTTCGCATCGACGTCATCCACTGCACCGGCAAGGACCCGAGCTTCGCCGACGATCCGCGCTGCCTGGCCGGCGAACCGCTGGCCAACTTCAACGACCAGCCCTACAGCCACGAGGTGCTGCGCGGGATACGCCGGGTGGTCGACAGCTACCCCGGCGAACGCGTGCTGGTCGGTGAGGTGAACATCCGCTCCACCGAACGGGTGCTGCAGTACTACGGGGCCGGCGACGAGCTGCACATGTCGTTCAACTTCGCGCCGCTGGACGCGCCCTGGGAGCCGGTGATGTTTCGCACCTGCATCCGTGATGTCGAACTGCTGCTGGCGCCCGCCGGCGCCTGGCCCACCTGGGTGCTGTCCAACCATGACAACAGCCGCCAGCGCAGCCGCTACCACGGGTCGCTGCGCAGCGCCCGGGCCGCGGCCGTGATGCTGCTGACGCTGCGCGGCACGCCCTTCATCTACCAGGGCGAGGAACTGGGCCTGGAGGATGCGCAGATCGACGCCGAAGACCGGGTCGACCCGGGCAACCGCGACGGCTGCCGGGCGCCGCTGCCCTGGCTGGCCGAACCGCCCCACGGCTGGTCCGGCAAGGAACCCTGGCTACCGTTCCCGCCGGATGCAGACGAGTTGGCCGCGGAGCGCCAGGTGGGCGCCGCCAACTCGACCTTCGACCTCTACCGCCGGCTGATCGCCGCACGCAAGGCCAGCCCGGCGCTGACCAACGGCAGCTGGGAAGAACTGCGTTCGCACCCCGAAGTGCTGGCCTACCGCCGCCGGCACGGCGCCGACGAGCGAATCGTCTGCATCAACTTCGCCGACAAGCCCCACGTCTGCCCGATCAACGGCCACTGGCAGGTGCAGATCGCCAGCGATGGGGTCGGCGAAGAACAGCCCTACAGCGGCGAACTCGCGGCCGGCCAGGCCCTCATTCTCTGTCCACAGGAAGCCTGACATGCGCCCCTTCTGGTACCGAAACGCCGTGATCTACCAGATCGACCCGACCCTCTTCCGCGACCACGACGGCGACGGCTGCGGCGATCTGCGCGGCGTCACCGAACGCCTGGACTACGTGCGCGGCCTCGGCGCCACCGCCATCTGGCTGATGCCCTTCTATCGCTCGCCCTTCGAGGACGCCGGCTACGACGTCAGCGATCACCTGCAGGTCGACCCGCGTTTCGGCGACTTGGCCGACGTGGTCAACCTGCTGGAAAAGGCCGAAGAGCTCGGCCTGCACGTAATCATCGAGCTGGTGGTGCAGCACACCTCCATCGAGCATCGCTGGTTCCAGGAGGCGCGACGCGACCGCCATTCGCCCTTCCGCGACTACTACCTCTGGGCCGACGAGCCGGACGACAGCATCGAGCCGATTTTCCCCACCATCGAGGACAGCGTCTGGACCTGGGACGAGGAAGCCGGCCAGTACTACCGACACCTGTTCTACAAGCACGAGCCGGACCTGAACCTGGCCAACCCGCGAGTGGTCGAGGAGATCGAGCGGATCATGGCGTTCTGGCTGCGCCTGGGGGTTTCCGGCTTCCGCGTCGATGCCGCCTCGCACCTGATCGAACAGGCCGGCGAAGGCGACAGCGCCAAGGGCTACTGGTTGCTCGAACATTTCCGCGACTTCGTTTCCCTGCGCCGCCCCGAAGCCGTGCTGCTGGGCGAGGTGGACGTGGAGCCGGAGCACTACGCCGACTACTTCGGCGATGGCGACCGGCTCACCCTGCTGCTGAACTTCTGGGCCAACAATCACTATTTCCTGGCGCTGGCCCGCAGCGACGCCAGCCCCCTGACGCGTTCACTGACCGAACAGCCGACGCCGCCCCGCCGCGCGCAATACGCCACCTGGATACGCAACCATGACGAGCTGGACCTGGAGCGTCTGACCGAGGAAGAACGCGAGGAGGTGATGCAGGCCTTCGCCCCCGATCCCGACATGCGCGCCTACAACCGCGGCATTCGTCGGCGACTGGCGCCCATGCTGGAAGGCGACGAACACCGCCTGGCGATGGCGCATGCGCTGCTGTTCTCCCTGCCCGGCACACCGATCATCCGCTACGGCGAGGAAATCGGCATGGGCGAGGACCTGTCGCGGCCCGAGCGGCTGGCCGTGCGCACGCCGATGCAATGGTCCAACGAAGTGAACGCCGGCTTTTCCTGCGCCGAAACCGACAGACTGGTGGTCGAGCCGATCGACGAAGGTCCGTTCAGCTACCGCACGCTGAACGTCTACGCCCAGACCCTGCGCGATGATTCGCTGCTGGCCAAGACCGGCAACATGATCCGCAGCCGTATCGGCCTGCGCGAAATCGGCGAAGGCAAGGCCTGCCCGGTGGATGTCGGGGTGCCATCGGTATTCGCCATTCGCCACGATGCCGATTCGACGGTACTGATGCTGGTGAACCTGGCGGACGAGGAAGTCACCGTCGAAATCCACGACAAGGACCTGGAGCAACTGGTCGATATCCTCGCCGACAGCGATTACGAACAACCCGAGGGACATCCACTGAGGCTGCGCCTGTCGGGTTACGGCTACCGCTGGCTACGCTGCAAGCAACAACTGTTCGGCTGACGATGCCGATAGTTCCGCCCGGGCGGCCCGCCAGCAGTGCGCCGATTCAACGGCACCGGGTGCCCCTGACCGGGCGGCCGCTCGTCCGAACGGCGAAACGGACTGCAGCAGCCTTTGAATTTGGAGGGGAAATTGAGCGAGAATGCGCGGCTTTCCGGACTCACGGAAAGCTCCAACGCTCGCCATCACCATTTCACGGCAGCCTGCACGCCCCGTTCCACGGCGCGTTGCCTGCCGCGTCACTGCGTATCGGGTCAAAGGGTTTCCGAAGTCTGTCCCGTGGGGTTCGCTTGAGGTAGCGCGTTCGTGGAACAGCTGAAACAGAAAATTCGCAGTGAAGGTGTCGTACTCTCCGACCGGGTACTCAAGGTCGACGCTTTCCTGAACCATCAGATCGACCCCCTGCTGATGAAGCAGATCGGTGAGGAGTTCGCCCGCCGCTTTCGCGACGAGGGCATCACCAAGATCGTCACCATCGAAGCCTCCGGTATCGCTCCGGCGATCATGGCCGGACTGGAGCTGGGTGTGCCGGTGATCTTCGCCCGCAAGCACCAGTCGCTGACCATGACCGATCATCTGCTGACCGCCTCGGTGTATTCCTTCACCAAGCAGGTGGAAAGCACCATCGCGATCTCCACCAATCACCTGTCGGACCACGACCGCGTGCTGATCATCGATGACTTCCTGGCCAACGGCAAAGCCGCCAAGGGCCTGATCGCCATCATCCAGCAGGCCGGTGCCAGCATCGCCGGGCTGGGTATCGTGATCGAGAAGTCCTTCCAGGTCGGGCGCCAGGAGCTGGAAGAAGCCGGCTTTCGCGTCGAGTCGCTGGCGCGGGTTCAATCGCTGCACGACGGTCAGGTTCAGTTCATCGACTGACCGCGACACCTTCACGCCAGAGCGTCACCAGCGCCCCTTGTGTGCCGGTCAGCGGATCGCTGATCGGCACGCCGACCCGGGCGATGCGCTCACGCGCCGCATCGTGGCTGCATTCATCTGGACGCAGCAGGTCGTAGCGCTGGTCCGGCGGATAGCCCGCCACGACCTGAAAATCGGCACTTGCCTGAACGCCACAATGGCCGGTTCCGGCCGGTAGCACCAGGGCATCGCCCGCCCGCAGCTCGAATTCCCGCCCCTGTTCGCCACCCAGCACCAGCCGCGCCCAGCCGCGAGACACGCCGAGCACCTCATGGGCGGTGGAGTGGTAATGGTGGTAGTCATAGACACTGCCCCGCCACTGCGCCGGCCATAAATGGCTGGCGAACAACCGCTCGAAGGCGGCGGCGATATCTGCATCGCTCAGCGGCAGCTGGCGATAGATCAGTACCGGGTGCGGACTGTTGGGAGTGCGCCCGTCGCTGGCGAAATGCAGCTGTTCAGGTTGCGGCGCGGAACTGGACATGACGACCTCTCGTGACGGCGCAGACCACGGGTTCGGTGGCCACAGGCTTCGAGACATCGGACCGACAGGTCGCAGCTTTGCTCCCGCAGATACGACAAAGCCGCCCGAAGGCGGCTTTGCGATGACGCGGATTATCCGATCAGAGACCGGACATGTGCTGGATCGCGCTCTTCAGCTCGTCGTCCGAGCAGTCCGCGCAAGTACCCTTCGGCGGCATGGCGTTGATACCGCTGATGGCGTGCTTGAGCAGGCCGTCCAGGCCGCCAGCCGCGTCCGCGCGGCCTTTCCAGGCGGCGGCATCGCCGGTCTTGGGCGCATTGAGCAGCCCGCTGCCATGACATGCGGTACAGAACTTGCCATAGACCTCTTCACCGCTACGGGCAGTGCCGCCAGCGGCAGCCACGGCACCGGCACCCGCCGCCGCGCATTCTTCGCCTTGAATACAGACTTCACCAACCGGCTTGAGACGCTCGGCGATGGCTTCATCGGTCGCAGCCTGAGCGCTCATTGCCCACAGGGCTACTACGGCAGTCTGCGCTACCAGGATCTTCTTAATCAGGTTCACCTTATCCCCTCATGTGGCTTGATACGCTCGCGGCCACGGTACGCGAGCGGCGGCTAGTATAGCGGCAAGCCGGGCCTGCCGAAACAACCCTTATGTCGCAAGCATGCCGGGCATCGGCCTGCGACTCGCCCATCAGAAATTCGCGGGCGTGGTGGCGCTGATCAGGCGCGCCGGCTCGCCGAACGGATTGCGAAAACGATGGGGTTTGCTGCTTTCGAAGTAGTAGCTGTCGCCGGTTTCCAGCACATGGACCTGGCCGTTCACGGTCAACTCCAGACGCCCCTCCACCAGCAGGCCGGCCTCCTCGCCCTGATGCGCGAGCATCTCCTCGCCGGTGTCGGTGCCGGGCGGATAGGTTTCGTCGAGAAAGGCGATGGCCCTGCTCGGATGCGCCTTGCCTACCAGTTTCATGCTCACTGCACCGTCGGAGATGTCGATCAGCTCACCGGCCTTGTAGACGACCTGGGTATCGCTGTCCTGATCGCCATCCGGGGAAAAGAACTCCACCAGCGACATGGGAATGCCGCCCAGGACCTTCTTCAACGAGCTGATCGAAGGGCTGACGCTGTTCTTCTCGATCATGGAAATGGTGCTGTTGGTGACGCCCGCACGCTTGGCGAGTTCACGCTGGGACAGGCCCTTGAGCTTGCGAATGGTTTGCAGTCGAACGCCGACGTCCAATACGGGAGCCCCCTTTCAAGAGCGAAGCGATGAGGGCGCTAATGATGGCAATGGCGTTCAGTATTTACAACACGCTGGTGCGATTTTCCGGGCACTCCGGATGGGCATGATGCCGTAGGGTGGATAACGCCGCTTGCGGCTTATCCACCACCACGATGGGCAAGGCTGCCCCGTTGTCCACACTATGCGGGATTGCGGCGCCTAGAGCACCGGTCCGGCCAGGTCGGGCATGGCGGCCACCACGGTGATCTCCACACGCACTTGCGGCCGGTACATCAGCGCCTGCACCGCGGTGCGCGCCGGTGCGGCTCCCGCAGGGAGCCAGGCATCCCAGACTTCGTTCATCCCTGCGTAATCGGCCATGTCGCGCAGATGTATGGTCGCCGACAGCAGCCGCGACTTGTCGCTGCCGACCTCCGCCAGCAAGCGCTCGATGCTGGCGAGCGTCTCGCGGGTCTGCTGGTGGATGTCGCCCTCGAGATCATCGGCCAGTTGGCCGGACAGATAGACCGCGCCGGCGTGTATGACCGCCTCGCTGTAACGGGTTTCAGTGTGCAGACGCCGGATGGGCATGCTTGCCAGCCTCCTTGTGCTTGCCATAGCGGAAGATGTCCAGTCCCTCGGTGCTGATCTGCGGCCGCCTGGATAACAGCAGGTCGGCCAGCAGACGCCCCGAACCGCAGGCCATGGTCCAGCCAAGGGTACCGTGTCCGGTGTTGAGAAACAGGTTGCGATAGGATGTCGCGCCGACGATCGGCGTTCCGTCCGGAGTCGCCGGGCGCAGGCCGGTCCAGAGCTCCGCCGTGGCGGGATCGCCGCCCAGCGGGAACAGATCGCTGACCACCATGGCCAGGGTGGCGCGCCGACGCGGATCGAGCGACAGGTCATGGCCGGCGATCTCGGCCATGCCGCCGACACGGATGCGCTGGTCGAAGCGGGTGATGGCGACCTTGTAGGTCTCGTCCAGCACCGTGGACACCGGCGCCATCGCCGCATCGCTGATCGGCACCGTGAGCGAGTAGCCCTTGAGGGGGTACACCGGGGCGCGCAGGCCGAGCGGCTCGAGCATGTCGGCGCTGTAGCTGCCCAGCGCGAGCACGTAGCGGTCGGCCTTTTCCAGCTTGCCGTCGATCCACACGCCGGAAAGGCGATCGCCGGCGTATTCGAGGCGCTGGATGTTCTGCTCGAAACGGAACTCGACGCCCAGCCCGCGCGCCATCTCGGCCAGGCGCGTGGTGAACATCTGGCAATCGCCGGTCTGGTCGTTGGGCAGACGCAGGGCGCCGCTGAGTTTGTCCGAGACCCGCGCCAGCGCCGGTTCGGCACGGGCGATGCCGACGCGATCGAGCAGCTCGTAGGGCACGCCCGAGGCCTCGAGCACGGCGATGTCCTTGGCCGCCGCATCCAGCTGTGCCTGGGTGCGGAACAATTGCGTGGTGCCCAGTTGGCGCCCCTCATAATCGATCCCGGTTTCGGCACGCAGCTCGTCGAGGCAGTCGCGGCTGTACTCGGACAGCCGCACCATGCGCTCCTTGTTCACTGCATAGCGCGCCGCCGTGCAGTTGCGCAGCATCTGTGCCATCCACAGGTATTGGCGGATGTCGCCGGTGAGCTTGATGGCCAGCGGCGCGTGCCGCTGCATCAGCCACTTGATGGCTTTCAACGGCACGCCCGGCGCGGCCCAGGGCGAGGCATAGCCGGGGGAAACCTGCCCGGCGTTGGCGAAGCTGGTTTCCATCGCCACGGCCGGCTGACGGTCCACCACCACCACTTCGAATCCGGCGCGGGCCAGATAGTAGGCACTGGTGGTGCCGATCACGCCACCACCGAGAATCAGTACACGCATTGCAACCTCCCACCCGTTCGACGAGCTTCTTCGGGATACGCTATTGAAAGGGAGTATAGGAAGGCTCGCCTGGTGAAATTCACTATATAAGCAGCTATCTTTGCGCTTTATTCACGTCGATAACGCTTTTCCCTGAGGTAATACACCTATGCGAACCCGGCACCAGGTACGCCGCGAACTGGACAGGATCGACCGCCAGATCCTTCGCTTGCTGCAGGCCGAAGGGCGCATGCCGTTCACCGAACTGGGCGAACGCATCGGACTGTCCACCACGCCCTGCACCGAGCGCGTGCGCCGCCTGGAGCGCGAAGGCATCATCATGGGCTATTCGGCGCGCCTGAATCCGCACCACCTCAAGGGCGGGCTGCTGGTATTCGTGGAAATCAGCCTGGCGTACAAGTCCGGCGATATCTTCGAGGAGTTCCGCCGCGCGGTGCTCAAACTGCCCCACGTCCTCGAATGTCACCTGGTCTCCGGCGATTTCGACTACTTGATCAAGGCGCGCATTTCGGAAATGGCCTCGTACCGCAAGCTGCTCGGCGACATCCTGCTCAAGCTGCCCCATGTGCGCGAATCCAAGAGCTATATCGTCATGGAAGAAGTCAAGGAATCGCTGGAAATGCCGGTACCGGATTAGGTCGAACAGGGTGTTCTTTGCTCCCTGGCCAGCGACCGGTCTACCCTTCTGCCACGCCATTCATCCAGGAGCCTTTCATGCGCGCCCGCCAAGCCGCCATTCATAGCGAAGATCACCCGGCCTCCTATTACGCCGCCAGCATCAACCGACCGCTCGAGCTGCCTCGCCTGGAGGGTGAGCAGACGGCCGATGTCTGCATCGTCGGCGGCGGTTTCACCGGGCTCAATACCGCGATCGAACTGGCCGAGCACGGCCTGTCGGTGGTCCTGCTCGAGGCACGGCGTATCGGCTGGGGCGCCAGTGGTCGCAACGGCGGCCAGCTGATTCGCGGAGTGGGCCACGACGTCGAGCAGTTCGCCCCGGTGATCGGCGAAGACGGCGTGGACGCGTTCAAGCGCATGGGCTTCGAGGCCGTCGAGATCGTCCGCCAGCGCATCGAGCGCTACGGCATCGACTGCGATCTGACCTGGGGCTACTGCGACCTGGCGACCAAACCGCGACACCTGGACAACTTCGAGGAGGAGTACGCCGACCTCCAGCGCCTCGGCTACCCCCATCCGTTGCGACAGATCGCCAAGGCCGACCTCCACGAAGTGATTGGCTCTGAGCGCTACCTGGGCGGGCTGTTCGACCCCGGCTCGGGCCATCTGCACCCCCTCAACCTGGCCCTGGGCGAAGCCGCCGTGGCGCAGACGCTGGGCGTGCGTCTGTACGAACATTCCGCCGCCGAACGGATCGACTACGGCGCCGAGATTCGCGTTCGCACCGCAACCGGCACGGTACGCGCCCGGCAGCTGGTGCTCGCCTGCAATGCCTATCTCGGCCAGTTGCATCCGCAGCTGGCGGGCAAGGTGCTGCCCGCCGGCAGCTACATCATCGCCACCGAGCCGCTGCCCGAAGCGCTCTGCCGGGAACTGCTGCCGCTGAACAGCGCCGTCTGCGATCAGCGCGTGGCGCTGGACTACTTTCGCCTCTCGGCAGACCGCCGGCTGCTGTTCGGCGGTGCCTGCCACTACTCGGGACGCGACCCCAGCGACATCACCGCCTACATGCGACCGAAGATGCTCGAGGTGTTCCCGCAACTGGCGAGCGTCGACATCGACTATCAGTGGGGCGGGATGATCGGCATCGGCGCCAACCGCCTGCCGCAGATCGGCCGGCTCGCCGAACAGCCCAACGTCTACTTCGCCCAGGCCTACGCCGGCCATGGCCTGAACGCCACGCACCTGGCCGGTCGTTTGCTCGGCGAAGCCATTAGCGGGCAGCTCGACGGTCGCTTCGACCTGTTCGCCAGGGTGCCGCACCCGACCTTCCCCGGCGGTCGCCTGCTGCGCTCGCCGCTGCTGGCCCTCGGCATGCTCTGGTATCGGCTCAGGGATCAGCTCTGAATTCCGCCGTCTCGCTGACGTCTAACAAGCCGCGAAGAAAACATCGACAACCGTAAGGGACTGACAGGCCGTTGAACATTGCAGGCAATCTCAGGCAAAGGCAGCCACAGAAGCACAGCCCGGTTGCCGCCCGTCAGCATCCGGCGTCCTTCGTGAAGCCTGCGACCCCTAACCAGGCATCCTCAACGCCAGGTTTGCGCGATGTTGTTCTTCAGTGGTCTGCCTGCCTGCGCAGGTGCCTGCCACTGACAGCGATGCTATTGCTGGCTGGCTGTGCCGGACAGGCCGCGCCACTGTCCCCGTCTTCCTCGCTGCCCAACCAGACATCCGAGCTGACACGAAGGGTCGAGACCATTGCCGCCGGCCAGCCAGCGGGGCATTCCGGCTTTCGCCTGCTGTCATCGAGCACCGAAGCCTTCGCCGCGCGGATGAAGATGATTCGCCACGCCGAAGTCAGCCTCGACGTGCAGTACTACATCGTCCACGACGGCCTCAGTACCCGCGCACTGGTCGGTGAACTCCTGCATGCCGCCGATCGCGGTGTACGCGTGCGGGTGCTGCTCGACGACACCACCAGCGACGGCAACGACTACCAGATCGCAACCCTGGCCGCGCATCCGAACATCTTCATCCACGTCTTCAATCCGCTGCATATAGGTCGCAGCAATTTCGTCACCCGCTCCCTGGGCCGCCTGCTGAACCTTTCACAGCAACACCGACGCATGCACAACAAACTGATACTCGCCGACAGCAGCCTGGCGATCGTCGGCGGACGCAACCTGGGCGACGAGTATTTCGAAATAGACAAGGGCCTCAACTTCACCGACCTCGACCTGCTCAGTGCCGGCCCGGTCGCCGAGCAACTGGCAACCAGCTTCGACCAGTATTGGAACCACCCGCTCAGCGTGCCCATCCAGCAGTTTCTCCGCAGCCCGCCCACAACCACGGAGCTGAGCGAGGCCCGCCAGCAGATCACCCTCTATCTACAGACCGAGCGCGGGAAGGATACGCCGCGCTACCAGCGCCTGATGACCGAACTGCAGGAACCGCAGCTGGAGCAATGGCTCGACGATCTGATCTGGGCACCCGGCGCGGCGCTTTGGGATCACCCCGAAAAGATCAATGCCTCAGGCATTCCCGACGCCCATCTGCTGCTGACCACCCAACTGCAGCCCAGCCTGGATTCGGTCAGCGATGAGATGACGCTGATCTCGGCCTATTTCGTGCCGACCGCAGACGGCGTGGCCTACCTCAGCCGGCACGCCGAAAACGGCGTCACCATTCGCATCCTCACCAATTCCCTGGAGGCCACCGATGTACCTGTCGTGCATGGCGGCTATGCACCCTACCGCATCCAGCTGCTGGAGGCCGGCGTGCAGCTGTTCGAGCTGCGTCGGCAACCGGACCAGGAGACGTCCATCAACCTGCTCGGCGAATCCGAATCCAGCCTGCACAGCAAGGCCGCCGTATTCGACCAGCGGGAAGTCTTCCTCGGCTCGCTGAACTTCGATCCACGCTCGGTGCTGTGGAATACCGAGGTCGGCGTGCTGATCGACAGTCCCGAACTGGCCGGCGCAGTCCATCGGCTGACGCTCGAAGGGACATCACCCACGGTGAGCTATGAAGTTCGTCTGGTCGATCACAAGGGCGCCAAACGGCTGGCCTGGATCGCCGAAGACGAGGGTCAGCAAAGGGTTCTCACCCGCGAGCCCGGCGGCACCTGGCGACGCATCAGTGCCTGGCTGAGCAGGATCATCGGCCTGGAGCGAATGCTCTAGGCAGGGCGCCACAACCAGCATTAATGGCATATCAGCCAAGTTCGCGCCTCAAACGGACGTCTCGCCCAAATCATTATCCAGTGTGACACCAGAATGCCACCAGCCCGACTAGGCTAGCGCGCTGAGGCCGCAGAGACGGCGCTTGCCTATAAAAATAAAAAGGAGCGCGATATGCACCCACGTAAATGGATCTGGCTGCTGGTTCTGCTGATCGGCTGGCTGCCAGCCCTGCTCAATCCCGCCCAGGCTCAAACCTTCACGGCCCTGGAAAGCATGCAGGTCCATGCCAACCGGGCAACCAGCAGCCTGTTGCTCTATCGCGGAGAGGGCTTCCAGCAGGCTCATCTGAAACGTCTGGAAAGCGATCTTTCCGACCTGAACACCGCCCTGAGAAACTATCCCGGCACGAACGACACGCTACGTGCACTGCATCAGGTCCTGCAAGACAGGCTTCGCGAAGGCGCCGGGTTCGGCCACGAGGAAGATGACGTGCCCTGGGGCTGGACCCTGCAGATGAGCAAGGCGCTACGCGACTTCCTGAGCGCCGTGCGCAACCAGCAGGGCGCCGATACCCAGGCCGAGTTGCCAGCCAAGGTGGAGTATCTGACGGTACAGTACCTGAGTCGCGCCTATGTCGGCTCCTTCGAGATCGCTCGCGAGCAACCGGAAACCTATCTGGGGCAGGACGAACGCCGGCTGGTACCCGCCATCGACGAGCAGCTCGCCGCACTGGACGACAAAGCCGATCCCGCCGTGGCCAGGCTGAAAACCCGCTGGAGCTTTCTCAAAACCGCGCTCGCAGACATGAACAGCGGCAACAACAGTTTCAATACCGCCTCGGGACGCGCATTCGCGCCGATCATGGTCGACCGTCACGCACGCAGCCTCAGCGACCAGTGGATGACACTCACCCACTGAAACCGCTGTGGCTGCCTCGTCCCAGGCCTCACGGCTCGGGACGATAGCCCAGACGCAAGCCGCCCCAGTGCCGTCCGCGCACCATGATCGGCACCGACAGATCATGCATCAGCTCACCGGTATCGCGGCTGTAGGTCTGTAGCAGCACCTTGCGCTGATGGCTGCCGCAGCGCCCGCCAGTGCGGTCATTGAACAGGCGCTTGCTGCGGCTCTTGACCCTGTCCACAACAGGATCACCTACCGGCGGCTGACTGAACGCCCGGTTGTGGGTCGGAACATAGCCGTCCGGGGTGATGGCAATGGCATAGACCAGTGCATCGTTGCGGTCGAGCAGCGGCTCCTGGATTGCCGGCAGCACTTCATCGGCATAGCGATCGAAACGGGTGTGGTAACGCGTCGGATCGGTACCCGGCTGCGCCTTGTAGTCACGGTCGAAGAGGTCCTCGACGCTCAGACGGCCGGCCTCAAGGTCTGCCTCGAAGCGCGCGCCGATGGTCGCCGCCCCTTCACGCGCCAGATCGAAGATACGCTGGTGATAGTCGTCTAGCTGCACTTCGGCGAGCTGTTCGCTGACCGCCTCGGCCTGGCCGACCAGCTTTTCCGCCGACTGTTCCAGCTGGCGGGTCTGTTTCTCGCTGTCGAGCGCGTCGGCACGCAACTGATCCACCGCGGTGAACAGGTGTGCGAGTCGCTCATGATTGCTGCCGGTCCCTGCCGTGATTTCCGCCACCTGGGTTTCAACGCTGGCCGCCAGCTCGGCAATATCCGTGAGCTGCACACCAGTGCCGGCAACCTGCGCAGCGGCCCCGTCGAGTTCGCTGGCCTGTTTCTGGATATGGCTGACCACCGCCTCGCTCTGGGCGCGGATATCACCGACCATCCGCCCGACTTCCTCGGTAGCGCTACTGGTGCGCCCGGCCAGGTTGCGTACCTCGTCGGCCACCACCGCAAAACCACGACCGGTCTCACCCGCACGCGCGGCCTCGATGGCGGCGTTGAGCGCGAGCAGATTGGTCTGACTGGCGATGGACTGGATCACCTCGGTGATCTGTCTGATCTCCTCGGTGCGTGTCGAGAGTCCGTCGAGCAGCTCACGACTGGCCTCGGTCTGCGCGCTGAGTCGCTGCATGCGTTCGATGGCCTGCTGCAGCTCGCTGCGACCGGTGTCGCTGCTGCGTCGCACGGCTTCGGCGGCCTCCAGTGCCTGCTGGGCACGAGCGGCGCTGTCCTGTTCGGTGACGGTCATCGCCTCGGCGCCATTGGCTATCTCGCTGATCGCCGCCAGCTGCGAGTGCAGGCGTGCGGCCAGTTGCTCGGCACTGAAGGACACCTGGGCCGCCGACAAGGCGTTGTGACAGGTATGCCGCGAGAGGTTCTTGCTCAGCTCGGCAAAGCCCTGGGCTTCAACGGCGGCCTGCCCCTCGCCCGCCGGGGTACGCCAGGGTATCAGCCAGGGCCAGAGGCCGAGCAGCAACAGCAAGGGGGCCAGCAGCTGGAGCGGCAATACCATCCAGCCATGAAGGATCAGTAATCCCAGCAATGTCATTGCATGCAACAGGCAAGCCTTGGGATGAAGGCGGAAAGCAGGGCTCATGACGGCCTCTTGTTCTGTTTGGTGTCAACCCTTGTACTCATCTCCGTCGTCAATGGGCAATCGTCCCTTGGTCGCAAATGGCCAGCAGAAAACAGGCTTTTCGCGCCCAGCCTCACATCCAGCCGTATTCGGCCATGGACAGCGGCTCGCCATCACCCACGATGAAATGATCGAGCACCCGCACATCGATCAACGCCAGCGCATCGCTCAGTTTGCGCGTCAGCTGCCGGTCCGCCTGGCTCGGCTCGGCCACGCCGGAGGGATGGTTGTGGGTGAGGATCACCGCCGCCGCATTCTGCGCCAGCGCACGCTTGACCACTTGCCTGGGGTAAACGCTGGCGCCGTCGATCGTGCCGTGAAACAGCACCTCGAAAGCCAGGACGCGGTGCTTGGAATCCAGGAAGAGACAGGCGAAAAGCTCGTGGGGCTCGTGACGCAGGCGCGCCTTGAGGTAATCGCGCACCGCCTGCGGACTTTCCAGTGCCGAGTCGCGGCGGATGCGTTCGGCCAGATGCCGCCGCCCCATCTCCAGCACCGCCTGCAACTGGGCGAACTTGGCCGGGCCCAGCCCCAGGTGCGCACTGAATTGTTCGAGATCGCTTTCCAGCAGTGTGCGCAGGCTGCCGAACTCGCCAAGCAGCTGGCGCGCCAGATCCACCGCGCTCTTGCCGGCCACGCCGGTACGCAGAAAGATCGCCAGCAATTCCGCATCGGACAAGGCAGCCGCGCCCTGCTCCAGAAGTTTTTCCCGCGGCCGTTCCGCCGCCGGCCAGTCACGAATGCTCATGTCACCTCCCTGTCGAGCGAGCGCCTATTGAGTACCTCTAAAAACTACCTGCGTTGTCATCGCCTACGTTTTTAGAAGTGCCCTATTCCCTGTAAACGCTGTGATATCGTGTCGACTTTTTATCGACTGCACCCGGCCTCTGCCGGAACCAGTTCACACCGTAACAAGGCAGGCCTATGCAGCGGCTTTATCGTAAACGCATCGTCCTCGGCGTGGGTGGCGGCATTGCCGCCTACAAGAGTGCCGAGCTGGTACGCCGGCTCCGTGATCAGGGTGCAGAAGTGCGGGTCGTGATGACCAGTGGCGGGCGCGAATTCATCACCCCGCTGACCCTGCAGGCGCTGTCCGGGCACCCGGTCCATCTCGACCTGCTCGACCCGGCGGCAGAAGCCGCCATGGGACATATCGAGCTGGCGCGCTGGGCCGACCTGGTGCTGATCGCGCCGGCCACCGCCGACCTCATGGCGCGCCTGGCCCAGGGCGTGGCCAACGATCTGCTGACCACCCTGGTGCTGGCCACCCAGGCACCGGTCGCCCTGGCGCCGGCGATGAACCAGGCCATGTGGGCCGACCCGGCCACCCAGGCCAACCGCCAGTTGCTGGAACAGCGCGGCATCCGCCTGTTCGGCCCCGGCTCGGGCAGCCAGGCCTGCGGTGACGTCGGCATGGGGCGCATGCTCGAAGCCGATGAGCTGGCGCATGCCGCTGCCGACTGTTTCGACAACGGCCTGCTCACCGGCCTGCACCTGCTGATCAGCGCCGGACCGACCCAGGAAAACATCGACCCGGTGCGCTACATCACCAATCACAGCTCCGGCAAGATGGGCTTCGCCCTGGCCGAAGCGGCTGCCGAGGCCGGTGCGCGCGTGACACTGGTGGCCGGACCGGTCTTCCTGCCGACGCCCGACCGCGTGCAGCGCATCGATGTGGTCAGCGCCCGCGACATGCTGGCCGCCTGCGAAGCGGCGATGCCCTGCGACCTGTTCATCGCCGCCGCTGCCGTTGCCGATTACCGACCGGAAGTGGTCGCACCGCACAAATTGAAGAAAGACCCCAGCAGTGGCGAGGGTATGCTCCTGCAGATGGTGCGCAATCCCGATATTCTCGCCACCCTGGCCGGACGCGAAGACCGCCCGTTCAGCGTCGGCTTCGCCGCTGAAACCGAGAACCTGCTGGAATACGCCACGCGCAAGTTGCGCGACAAGAACCTCGACCTGATCGTCGCCAACGATGTCGCCAACCCCGGCATCGGTTTCAACAGCGAAGAAAACGCCGTCACGATCATCGACCGCCAGCAGCACCAGACACGCTTCAGCCAGGCCAGCAAGGGGCATATCGCCCGCCAGTTGATCGCTTTTATCGCCGACCGTTTCCAGCAGGCCTGATCACCATGCACAAACTCCAAGCAAAAATTCTCGACCCTCGCCTTGGCCAGGATTTTCCCCTGCCCGAATACGCCACCAGCGGCTCCGCCGGCCTCGACCTGCGCGCGATGCTGCAGGCTGATACCACCCTGGAGCCGGGCCAGACCCTGCTGATCCCCACGGGGCTGTCGATCCATATCGCCGACCCCGCTCTGGCGGCGCTGGTGCTGCCGCGCTCGGGGCTGGGCCACAAGCACGGCATCGTGCTGGGCAATCTGGTCGGCCTGATCGATTCGGACTACCAGGGCGAGTTGATGGTGTCCTGCTGGAACCGCGGCCAGAGCGCCTTCAGCATCGCCATCGGCGAGCGTATTGCCCAGCTGGTGCTGGTTCCGGTGATCCAGGCGCAGTTCGAGCTGGTCACCGAGTTCGACAGCAGCGAGCGTGGCGCCGGCGGCTTCGGGCACTCCGGCAGCCACTGAGCAGACCCGCCCTTCAGGACGACCCGAGGAGCTCCATGAAACTCTTCAAGCGCACCGCCAAGGACACCGGCGTACTCAATCCCGCCGACGCGTCCTCGCCTTCGACCCGCCGTCCTCTGGGCCTTGGCGCCCTGACACCCGGCCTGCTCACGGGCCTGCTCGGGCTCGCGGCGGCCACCGCCCTGCTCTGGCTCGCCTACCAGGCCGGCCAGCGGCAACAGACCGCGCAACTGGCGCAGGCCTGGGGCCAGAGCCAGGCATCGGCCATCAGCCAGGCCCTGCGCCAGCTGGCCGATGACACCCGCAGCGCCGCAAGCGATCCGCACGTGCTCGAAGCCCTGCTCAGCGGGCAGCCCGAGCGAGTGCGCGCCGCTGAACAGGCGCTGATCGGCCAGGACGGCATCGTCGATGCACATCTCAGTCAGCGCGGCCAGGCCCGGCAGTACCCGGATCGTCCCGGCCCGCTGAACTTTGCCGCGCTGGATATCCTGCAACGCGCCGAAAACGGCCAGTCGCCGGCGCTCGAAGCCTTCCGCGTGGGCAATCAGTGGCTGGTCTACAGTGCCGTGGCGCTACGCTCAGACCCGCAGCAGCCGGCCCAGGGCACCCTGTTGCGGGTGATCAGCCTCGATCGTCTGCTGGCCACGCTGCCGAACCTGCCAGCCGAGGCGGGGCAATTGCGTCTGATGCAGCAATTCGCCAACGCGCCCGCGCAGTTGCTGGCGCAACGCGGCGGCACGGGCCTGGACGCTCAGGCGATCAGCCTGCCGAGCGGCAATCCGAACTGGACACTCAGCTTTCTGCCCGCGGCGCAAACCGGCGCCATGCCACTATCCCCCGCACTGCTGCTGGGCGCTGCGCTGGCCGCACTCTGTGGTCTGCTGCTGGGCCTGCAGCTGGTACTGGGCGCGCAGCAGCGGCGGCTGCGTGAAGATGTCGCGCACCTGGGGCAGATGCTGCAGGAACTCTCCCATGGCAAGGCCATCAAACCTCCGACCTTGAGCCTTCCGGCGCTTGACGCGCTGGCCAGGAATCTGGCCCGTCTGCCACTGCGCAGCGCGGCAGTGGCCGTCCCCATAGCCAACGCCGCAGCGCGTCAGGCCCCATCCACCGAGTACATCGACCCTCTGTTTCAGAACACCGATATTCTCGACATCGACATTCTCGACGAAGACCAGGATTGGCTGGGTCTCGATACGAAGGAGCGAGAAACCGCAATGAGCATCCCGAAAGCCCCGCAATTACCCGCCAGCATTTTCCGTGCCTACGACATCCGTGGCGTGGTCGGCGACAGCCTGACCACGGAAACCGCGTACTGGGTAGGCCGCGCAGTCGGCTCCGAAAGCCTTGCCAGAGGCGAACCGGACGTATCGGTTGGCCGCGATGGCCGGCTGTCCGGCCCCGAGCTGGTCGAACACCTGATCCAGGGCCTGGTGGACAGCGGCTGCAGCGTCAGCGACGTCGGCATGGTGCCGACCCCGGTGCTCTACTACGCCGCCAACGTGCTGGCCGGCAAATCCGGGGTGATGCTTACCGGCAGTCACAATCCGCCGGACTACAACGGTTTCAAGATCGTCATCGCCGGCGACACCCTGGCCAACGAACAGATCCAGGCCCTGCGCCTGCGCATCGAGAACAACGACCTGGCCGAAGGGGTCGGCCAGGTCGAGCAGGTCGATGTGCTGGCCAGCTACTTCAAGCGCATCCGCGAGGACATCGCGCTGGCCAAACCGATGAAGGTGGTGGTCGACTGCGGCAACGGCGTCGCTGGCGTGATCGCCCCGCAACTGATCGAAGCCCTGGGCTGCAAGGTGATTCCGCTGTTCTGCGAGGTCGACGGCAACTTCCCCAATCACCATCCCGACCCGGGCAAGCTGGAAAATCTCGAAGACCTGATCGCCAGGGTCAAGTCAGAGAATGCCGACCTGGGCCTGGCCTTCGACGGCGACGGCGACCGCGTCGGCGTGGTGACCAACACTGGAACCGTGGTCTATCCGGACCGTCTGCTGATGCTGTTCGCCAAGGATGTGGTCTCGCGCAACCCGGGCGCCGACATCATCTTCGACGTCAAGTGCACACGCCGCCTGACGCCGCTGATCAGCGGCTACGGCGGCCGCCCGGTGATGTGGAAGACTGGGCATTCGCTGATCAAGAAGAAGATGAAGGAAACCGGCGCCCTGCTGGCCGGCGAGATGAGCGGCCATATCTTCTTCAAGGAGCGCTGGTACGGCTTCGACGACGGTATCTACAGCGCCGCACGACTGCTGGAAATTCTCAGCCAGGACAAGCGCACCGCCGAACAGGTGTTCGCCGCCTTCCCCAACGACCTGTCGACGCCGGAAATCAACATCACCGTCACCGAAGAGAGCAAGTTCGCCATCATCGAAGCCCTGCAACGCAAGGCCGAGTGGGGCGAAGCCAGCGTCACCACGCTAGACGGCCTGCGGGTCGATTACCCGAAAGGCTGGGGCCTGGTGCGCGCCTCCAACACCACACCGGTGCTGGTGCTGCGTTTCGAGGCCGAAAGCGAGGGCGAGCTCAAGCGTATACAGGACGTCTTCCGCGCCCAGCTTTATACTGTCGCGCCTGATCTCAAACTGCCGTTCTGACTCGCGGAGCCCTGCATGACCCTCAGCCGTGAAGCTGCCACCCAATTCGCCCAGGTCCTGTCCGAGGCGCTGCCCTACATTCGCCGCTTCGTCGGCAAGACGCTGGTCATCAAGTACGGCGGCAACGCCATGGAAAGCGAGGAGCTGAAAACCGGCTTCGCCCGCGACATCGTGCTGATGAAGGCCGTCGGCATCAACCCGGTGGTGGTGCACGGTGGTGGCCCGCAGATCGGCGATCTGCTCAAGCGCCTGAACATCGAAAGTCACTTCATCGACGGCATGCGCGTGACCGACAGCCAGACCATGGACGTGGTGGAAATGGTCCTCGGCGGCCAGGTCAACAAGAGCATCGTCAGCCTGATCAACCAGCACGGCGGCAGCGCCATCGGCCTGACCGGCAAGGACGCGGGCCTGATCCGCGCCAAGAAGCTCAAGGCCAGCCGCAAGACGCCGGAAATGACCCAGCCGGAAATCATCGACATCGGCCACGTCGGCGAGGTCACCGGCATCAACACCGAGTTGCTGGACATGCTGGTGCATGGCGACTTCATCCCGGTCATCGCGCCCATCGGCGTCGGCGAGCATGGCGAGTCGTACAACATCAACGCCGACCTGGTGGCCGGCAAGGTGGCCGAGGCGCTGAAGGCCGAAAAGCTGATGCTGCTGACCAACATCGCCGGCCTGATGGACAAGCAGGGCCAGGTCCTGACCGGCCTGTCCACCACCCAGGTTGATGCCCTCATCGCCGACGGCACCATCTACGGCGGCATGCTGCCGAAGATCCGCTGCGCCCTGGAAGCCGTACAGGGCGGCGTGCACAGCGCCCACATCATCGATGGCCGGGTGCCCAACGCGGTGTTGCTGGAAATCTTCACCGACATCGGCGTCGGCACCCTGATCACCAACAACCAGCGCTGATCTCGCGGCCTTCGAGAAACGACGAAGGGGAGCCGAGGCTCTCCTTCAGAGTTTTATCCAGGTCGCCTTCAGCTCGGTGTACTTGTCGAAGGCATGCAGCGACTTGTCGCGACCGTTGCCCGACTGCTTGAAACCGCCGAAGGGCGCGGTCATGTCGCCGCCATCGTACTGGTTGACCCACACGCTGCCGGCGCGCAGCGCCCGGGCGGTGCGGTGCGCCTTGGACAGGTCCGAGGTCCAGAGCGCGGCAGCCAGGCCATAGGGCGTGTCGTTGGCAATCGCGACCGCCTCCTCGACGCTGTCGAAGGTGATCACCGAGAGCACCGGGCCGAAGATTTCCTCCTGGGCGATCTTCATGGCGTTGCTGACGCCATCGAAGATGGTCGGCTCGACATACAATCCGCCAGTCTCTTCGAGAGTGCGCTGACCGCCGATCAGCACCTGCGCGCCCGCCTCGCGCCCGGCGTCGATATAGCCGAGCACGGTATCGAGCTGCTGGGTATCGACCAGCGCGCCGACATTGGTCGCCGGGTCCAGCGGATTGCCCGGCTGCCAGCCCTTGAGCGCTTCGACCACCATGGGCAGGAAGCGCGCCTTCACCGCCCCCTCCACCAGCAGCCGTGAGCCGGCGGTGCAGACCTCGCCCTGGTTGAAGGCGATGGCGCCCGCAGCCGCTCTGGCCGCGGCCTGAAGGTCCGGCGCATCGGCGAAAACGATGTTCGGGCTCTTGCCGCCGGCTTCCAGCCAGACGCGCTTCATGTTCGACTCGCCGGCATGGATCATCAGTTGCTTGGCGACTCGCGTGGAGCCGGTGAATACCAGCGTATCGACGTCCATGTGCAGCGCCAGCGCCTTGCCCACGGTATGTCCGTAGCCCGGCAGCACGTTGAGCACGCCCGCCGGGATACCGGCTTCGATGGCCAGCTGCGCCATGCGGATGGCGCTCAGCGGCGACTTCTCGGAGGGTTTGAGCACCACCGAGTTGCCGGTGGCCAGCGCCGGGCCGAGCTTCCAGCAGGCCATCATCAACGGGAAATTCCACGGCACGATGGCCGCCACGACGCCAACCGGCTCGCGCGTGACCAGCCCCAACTGGTCATGCGGCGTGGGCGCCACCTCGTCGTAGATCTTGTCGATGGCCTCGCCGGACCAGCGCAGCGCCCGTGCCGCGCCGGGTACGTCCACCGCCAGCGAATCGCTGATCGGCTTGCCCATGTCGAGGGTTTCCAGCAATGCCAGTTCCTCGGCGTGTGCCTCCAGCAAGTCGGCGAAACGGATCATCACCGCCTTGCGTTTGGCCGGCGCCAACCGCGACCAGACGCCGGACTCGAAGGCCGTGCGCGCACTGAGCACCGCCCGCTCGGCATCGGCTGCATCGCAGCTGGCCACCTGCGCCAGCACCCGGCCATCGATGGGGCTGATGCAGTCGAACGTGGCCCCGGCAACGGAGGCGGTGCATTCACCCTGGATAAAAGCCCGGCCTTCGATATGCACATCGCGGGCGCGCTGTTGCCAGTCGGCGAAAGTCAGGGTGGTCATGGTGCGTCCTCTGTTGATCGTCAAGTAATCAGAAACGGAACCCTAAACCAGCGGCGCCAGACCTATCAATATTTTTTACGAAGACAGGGATTTCCGCCTTGTTTTGTGCGTTTTATTAAACATAGACTCGGTCATCCGCTGTACGAGCGGTAGTTTGTACGCATCAGCATAGCCCCCAAACGCTGCATGACCGGAGCTACCATGGCCAACGATCCGCGCTCCAGCGCAACCGCTGAACATTTCTGGATGCCCTTTACCGCCAACCGCCAGTTCAAGGCGAACCCGCGCCTGCTGGAGAGCGCCGAAGGGATGTACTACGCCGATACCGACGGACGCCAGGTGATCGACGGCACCGCCGGGCTCTGGTGCTGCAACGCCGGTCATGGCCGGCGGGAAATCACCGAGGCGGTGAGCCGGCAGATCGCCAAGATGGATTTCGCGCCGACCTTCCAGATGGGCCACCCGCTGCCCTTCGAGCTGGCCGAGCGCCTGGCGCAGATCGCTCCGCCCGGCCTGAACCGGGTGTTCTTCACCAACTCCGGCTCCGAATCAGCCGATACCGCACTGAAAGTGGCCCTGGCCTATCAGCGAGCCATTGACCAGGGCAGCCGCACCCGCCTGATCGGACGTGAGCTGGCCTATCACGGCGTCGGCTTCGGCGGCATCTCGGTGGGCGGCATGGGCAACAACCGCAAGGCCTTCGGCAGCGCGCTGCTGCCGGGCGTCGATCACCTGCCGCACACCCTCGACCTTTCGCGCAACGCCTTCAGCAGAGGTCTGCCGCCCCACGGCGCGGAAAAGGCCGATGAGCTGGAACGGCTGGTTACCCTGCACGGTGCGGAAAACATCGCCGCAGTGATCGTCGAGCCCATGTCCGGCTCGGCGGGGGTGATACTGCCGCCGCAGGGCTATCTGCAGCGCCTGCGCGAAATCACCGCGAAACACGGCATCCTGCTGATCTTCGATGAGGTGATCACCGGTTTCGGGCGCGTCGGCAAGGCCTTCGCCGCGCAGCGCTGGGGCGTCACGCCGGATATCCTCACCTGCGCCAAGGGCCTGACCAACGGCGCAATTCCCATGGGTGCGGTGATGGTCTCCGAGCAGATCCACGAGGCCTTCATGCACGGCCCGGACAGCGCCATCGAATTCTTCCACGGCTACACCTACTCGGGGCATCCGGTGGCCTGCGCCGCCGCCCTGGCGACCCTGGAGATCTACCAGCGCGAGCAGCTGTTCGAGAAAGCCGTCGAGCTGGAAGATTACTGGCAGGACGCCCTGTTCAGCCTGCAGGACCTGCCGAACGTGACCGACATCCGTACCATCGGGCTGGTCGCCGGCATCCAGTTCGCCCCTCATGCCGATGGCGTCGGCAAGCGCGGCTACGAGGTGTTCCGCCAGAGCTTCGAGGACGGCCTGCTGGTGCGCGCCAGCGGCGATACCATCGCCCTGTCGCCGGCGCTGATCGTCGAGAAGGCGCATATCGACGCCATCATCGAACGCTTCGCCGATGCCATTCGCAAAACGGCCTGAGCACAGCAAAACCACAGGCCAGAACGAAAAAACCCGCCGGAGAGGCGGGTTTTTTCTTCAAGGGCCGATGTCGGGTAGAGATGAGCCATTGCTGGCCCACCTCCCCCTAAGAACCGTACGTGCGCCTTTCAGCGCATACGGCTCAAGCCTTTAGCAAAGCCCCCGCAGGAGCCGGCTTACTCACTGTCAGGCCACGGCTATGTAACTGCTGATGGCAGTTCGGGTGCAGCAGCACCCGGTTGACCAGTGCATCGCTTCCGCCTTGCGTGCGGTGGACGATGTGATGGTCGTGCCATCCCGTTTCCTTGGTTATCGGTTGTCCACAGAGTACGCACCGCCCTTTCTGGCTCACATACAGGCTTGTAATCTGCTTTCGGTACTTCAGCTTTTTCAGCATCCGATCCATCCGCAGCTTCTCGCCCATTGCTTCCATCGAGGGATCAAACGGGTTGTATTCCCCGTTGATCTTGATGTGCCGCTCTATTGGTGTCTCCGACAGGGTATGCAGCACAAAATCCTTTTTGCCCCCTACCTCGGTGAATACCGTGGCAGCAAACACCCAGTTCTTGCTCTCACTCGTCCGGAAATACTTCTTCCGTATCCATTCGAGATTTTTCCTTGAGTGCCGCCGTTTCGCCCAACGCCATAACGCTTGAAAAAGCAGGAAATCCATACGACTGAACGCCTGCTTGGCAACCACAGGCTGGTGATACAATGCCCAGCCCTTCAAGATCGGATTGAGCAGGCGGATCAGATTATCCTGCCTCATCGTCTTGTTGCTGCTGATCGCTTCCTTCACCTTGCGATAGAACGCTTGCGCGTTTTTCTTGCTCGGCTTGATCAGGAGCTTCCCGTCATACTTACGGAAGTTCCATCCCAGAAAGTCAAAGCCTCGATCTATATGAACGATCTGCGTTTTCTCGGGTGACAACCGCAGCCCGCGTACCGCCAGGAACTGCTCTACCCAAGGTTTGACCTCATCTGCCAGCATCTCCGGAGAGTCGCCAGTAATCACGAAATCATCCGCATAACGCACCACATGTACCTTCAGCCTCTTTGCCTTTGCCCGCCCCAGATACTGCTTGAGACCTGACTCCAGCCCGTCCAGCACCATGTTTGCCAAGGTCGGCGAGATGATCCCGCCTTGTGGCGTACCGGCATCCGTTGCCTGTAGTTGGCCCTTATTAACCACGCCAGCCTTCAACCATTTCCGGAGAACCGCTTTATCCGTGGGGATACTCGCGATCAACCAGTCATGATTGATGTGATCGAAGCAACCTTCGATATCCGCCTCCAGTACCCATCTAGCCGAGGCCTTCTGGGACAGGCAGGTGAATAGCTGACTCATCGCATCCGCCGTCGAGCGTTCGATCCTGAAGCCGTAGCTGTTCGGATCGCCCTTGGTTTCTGCAATGGGCGCCAGTGCCAGCAGATACAACGCCTGCATGGCCCTGTCGGTCATGGTCGGGATGCCCAGCGGGCGCTCCTTCCCATTCGACTTCGGAATGAACACACGCCGTAAAGGCCGTGGTTGGTATCCGCGCCGCTTCAATCCACTTGCCGCTTTCCATTTGGCGTCAGGTGTATCCCAGAGCACGCGGTCGACTCCCGCCGTGCGCTTACCCTGGTTTTCAGTGACTCGTCGTACAGCCAAGTATCTGGCCGACTTCGAGCGGGTCAGCATCCGTTGCAGGGCTTTCACCCTGCACCATTTGCCTTCCCGACAAGCCTTCGCAATCCGTATCTGCATTCCCCGGACGTTCCGCTGAACCCGACACCAGTCGATGTCGTGCCAATGCTGCGGAGTGCCGGAAAGCGCAGACCCGGCCTGTTGGCTGAGCTCTATCATGCTGCTTTCCTCTCAAGATGGTTGAACCATCCCGAGCGGAAGACACACGCCGGCCCCTGACGGGAAGCGCATATCCCGCCAGGGTTGGTTTGGTAGGGCTCGATGAAGCCGAGCCTGAAATTCATGAGACAGGGTCAGTCAGACGTCATGCGACGAAAGACCACGCAGAAGTCTGCCCGGTTTCCCGTGGGGTAATGTTCCAACCCCTATCCGGACCATTACAGCCCGGCATTCGCTTTCTCTGCGATCCCATACCCGCACCGCCAACAGCTCGCCTTGCGGCTCACCTGCCACGAGGGCAGCAATACGGGCTTACCACGTTCCCTATCTGTCACACGACTGGTTTAGGACCTGCCTATTCGCCGGTGGTACTGAGACGACGTATCCCCATAATCGACAGGGATAACCGACCACGCACCTTTTGGTTATTGCCTAACAGCAGTTTTGGCAATTTGATCATAACGACGTTTATCAGCAGTTCACTTACGTTGCCCATGCCAGCCAGCCTAGCGCCTCAACCCGGTACTGCTCCGAGCATCCACGGCTTGCCTCACGGCAGAACCGCACCCTCGCGGGGGCTACATTGTCGGGAAAGCTTCACACCCCACCGTTACCAGTGACGCATGTTTCCCTAGGCTGTCGTTGGTCGTACAACGAGTCCGCTACCGTTCCATACAGGCAATGGCTGGACAATGACAGACAGAGCTTTCGCTCATGTCTCCGGTTGATGTGAACAAGGACTGGTGACCAGCTTGCTCAAGGTGATTGCCTCTCGTTTTCTAGGCGAGAGGAGCCCCAGCGGGGGCTCGCCCCGCGTGGGTATAGGTACTACAGCCGAACTAGATGTGCTTATGCCTGAGTCTTTTCATCTTGCGCTTGATATCAGGCAACAAGGCATAAAGCCCTGTCCCGCCCATTACGACAACAATCATGGCAAGAATGATCAAACCGGACGTTTGCTGATCCATTTCGACCTCCTACAAGTAGGCATCCATCATCGATTACGATGACCGCTCATTCTTCCGAATGCTAAATGAGCTTAGGTTAAGTCAGCCGCCGCTGCGACCCATAGCTTTCAGACTCGGCTACGTGGGTATGTTTTGTTTCTTAGAGCAACGCTCTAAGCATTTGGATTCCTTCCAGAAATCCACCAAGATGACATGACACCTCGGTTCGGAGACACGCTACGCGTGTCGCACCAATTACTTGATCTTGGCTTCCTTGTAGATCACATGCTTGCGCACGACAGGATCGTACTTCTTGATTTCGATCTTGTCGGGCGTGGTGCGCTTGTTCTTGTCGGTGGTGTAGAAGTGGCCGGTACCGGCGCTGGACACCAAACGGATCAGGTCACGCATGATAGTTCTCCTTAAACCTTTTCGCCGCGAGCGCGGAGTTCAGCCAGAACGGCGTCGATGCCACGCTTGTCGATCACGCGCATGCCCTTGGCAGTCAGGCGCAGACGAACGAAACGGTTCTCGGACTCGACCCAGAAGCGATGATGCTGCAGGTTCGGCAGGAAACGACGACGGGTTTTGTTGTTCGCGTGGGAAATGTTGTTCCCGGTTACCGGACCCTTACCGGTAACTTGACAGACTCTCGACATGCCTCAGCCCTCTAAAACCACATGCCCAACCCGGCATGGGTTGGCCGCTTGAATTCAACTTTCTTTTTTGGCGCTCAGCGCCGCGTTTCATTGGGGTCTTACCGGCTACGCCGCACACGAACAAAGCGTGCCCCTAGAAAAGAGCGCTGCTTTATATCAGAAGCCCCCCAACGCATCAACCAAAAGTTGATTATTCAATCTGCAGTCAACCGCCAGGAAACGCCCCGTTCCGGCTGCTTGCAGGGCTGCTCAGGCCCGCACGCTGTCCCAGGCAATCTGCGCCAGCAGGTCACGATATTCAACCAGCGGTTGCTTGCCACGCCCGGCCAGCCAGTTGCGCGCCATGTCCTGCGTCGGGCCGATCACCACCGAGACGAAGCACTCGCCGGGAATCGCCTTGAATGCACCCACTTCGCGATGCCGCCGCAGGATCGCCGCAATGCGGCTACCGTGCGCCTGATTGAACTCGCGCAGACGCTCGCCCCCCTCGCCCGCCTCCACCCGCCCCCGGTTGTGCAGGATGAAGCGCGCCCAGTCGGCGTTGGCCACTACCCAGTCGACGTAGCAGGTGACGAACAGTTTCACGCAGGCCTCGGCTCCCAGCGTGTCCACCAAGCCGGCTTCCAGCAACGCCGCGTATTCGCCGATACCTTCCAGATAGAGCGCGGCGATGATCCGCTCGCGGTTGCCGAAGTGGTGATAGAGGCTGCCGATGCTGGCGCCCGAGCGGTCGCGGATCATCTCGATGGTGGTGGCGTCCACGCCATGCTCGGTGAAGCAGGCAAGCGCGGCCTGGAGGATGTCCTGTTTGCGTGACGAGCGGGCCATCAAGCCTCCAATGAACTAGAATATTTTTCTAGAAATTTGTTCTGGTGATCGTATACTCGCCCATCGAACCTGTCCGGGAAAGTGCGGAGAACAAGAAAATGGCAACCCTACAGCCCGAGCTGCGCTGGATCGACAACGGCAACGGCCAGCAGCTGGCCAGCCAGTGGTACACACCTGCGGAGCAACCTCGCGGCGCCGTATTGATCGCGCCGGCAATCGGCGTCAAGCAACGTTTCTACAGCGATTTCGCCACCTGGCTGGCCACCGAGGGTTATCTGGCGGTGACCTTCGACTATGCAGGCATCGGCCAGTCGCGCCGCAGCTCTCTGCGCAAGCTGAAGGTCGATATTCTCGACTGGGCCAGATACGACGGCAGCGCCATGCTTGGCCAGCTCGCCAGCACGGCGCAAGGTGCGCCGCTGTACTGGATCGGCCACAGCCTGGGCGCGCAGGTGCTGCCGATGGTCAGAGGACATGAGCGCCTGACACGCATCATCACCATCGCCGCCGGCAGCGGCTACTGGCGCGAGAACAGCCCGCAGATCCGCAAACAGGCCTGGCTGCTCTGGCACGGCATGGCGCCACTGCTCACCGCCGTGGCCGGCTACTTCCCCGGCGAGCGCCTCGGCGCGGTGGGCGACCTGCCAGCCGGGGTGATCCGCCAGTGGCGGCGCTGGTGCCTGCACCCGGACTACCTGATCGGCGTCGAAGGCGAGCCCATACAGCGCGCCTTCGACGCGGTGAGAACGCCGCTGGTATCGCTCTCCTTCAGCGACGACGAAATGATGTCGGCGCGCAATACCGAGTCGCTGCATGGTTTCTATAGCTCGGCGCCGAAAACCATGCACCGCATCGCCCCGAATGAAATCGGCGTGGAGCGCATCGGCCACTTCGGCTTCTTCCGCAAGCACTTGCAGACCCGCCTGTGGGAACCCCATCTGCTGCCAGAGCTGCGGCTGGAGCCTGAGGGCGGATTCACTCGATAAGCACGCGGATCGAGCAGGTTCGCGCTGGCGGAAAGATTTCCGCCCTACGGCTCATGACTTCAGCGGCGCACTACTCAGGAGCTGCGGATCGAGGCGCAGCAGGCGCACGGAACGCGCATCGGCCAGACTGGCAAGGGGGGCATCAGTCGGCAGGGCGAGCAGCAGACCGGTCAGGTTCAGCACCAGCGCTTCGCGGGTGAACACCTCGGAGCCCAGACCGTAGTAGGCGGCAATCGCCTGGCGCAACCCAAGCGGCAGGCGCCACTGGATGCGCAGCGAGGAACCGAAACCTGCCGCACGCTCCTGTAGCAGCGTCGGCAGTTCCTCATCCCGTAGCTCACCGCCACTGTCGAGCCAGTTCTGCAGGCTGCGCAGCAGCGCCAACTCGCCGAGGTTGTGCAACAGGCCGGCGGTGTAGCAGAGATTGATATCCAGCTTGAGCCGGCGCGCCAGCCAGCCGGCGAGCCTGGCCGCACGCAGGGCTTGCTCGCTGATGCCGAAGGCCAGTTGCGCCAGACACGGGTCGGCCAGTTGCGCGTTACGCTGCACAGTCATTTCCAGCACCAGATCGAGCGTGCGCCTGACGCCCAGCCGCGGCAGCGCCTGGGCCAGCGTCTGGCTGGTAGTACCCTGATGCTGACCAGCGCTGTTGGCCACGCTGATCAGCCGCGCGGTGATTTGCGGGTCGCGGGAAAACTGCTCCTCCAACATACCCAGATTCCTGTCGGCGGCATTCAGGCATTCGCTGATCGCCACCTGCACCGACTCCAGCAAGGGCGCCCCAGGATTGCTCTTGCGCATGCGCTCAAGAAAGGTGGCCAGCGTATCGGTCGGAGGCGCATGCGCAGAACGGCCTCCTGCCGACTGCGGCAACAGCTTGTCCAGCCGCTGGCGCAGGTCGTCGAGATCACAAGGCTTGCCGAGGTACGCCGCAAGCCCGAGCGGTAATGCCGCGCGGACGCTGGCCCTGTCCATGCGCTCGCTGATCAGAATGCACGCCAGCCGCTGCGTCGGAACCCGGCGGCGCAGCTCGCGCAGCAAGGCACGGCCATCCAGGCCAACCAGCTCGCCATCGGCAATCAGCAACCGGGGCAGTTCGCGCTTGCACGCGGCCAGGGCAGCATAACCATCGTGAACCTGGACGATGCGCAATCCCGGACGCAGGCTAGCGACCAGCTGGCCGAGCTGATCGGTACGCCAGGGCTCGCTGAAGGCGATCAAGACAAATGAGGGGGCCGGAGTGGGCACAGCGTTCCAGATAAAAGCGCAACGTAGGGCCTTATTCTGGGCTGCACAGGGCAAAAGAGCCAGACCCGAGCAGGGCTGGCCCCTCACGCACTACCTGCTACAAACCCAGGCAGAGGTATTTGATTTCCAGATAATCCTCGATGCCGTAACGGGATCCCTCGCGCCCGAGACCAGAAGATTTCACCCCGCCAAACGGCGCAACCTCGGTGGAAATCATCCCAGTATTGACCCCGACCATGCCTGACTCCAGCGCCTCGGCCACGCGAAACACGCGGCCCAGGTCACGCGCATAGAAGTACGCCGCCAGGCCGAACTCGGTATCGTTGGCCAGGGCGATGGCCTCGGCCTCGTCCTTGAAGCGGAATAGCGGCGCCAGCGGACCGAAGGTTTCTTCCTTGGCCACCTTGGCCGTGTGCGGCACGTTGATCATCAAGGTCGGTTCGAAATAGCTGCCGCCCAGGCTGTGCGCCTTGCCGCCGGTGACCACCTGGGCGCCGCTGGCCACGGCGTCCTCGATATGCTCCTTGACCTTGGCCGCGGCGCGATCGTCGATCAGCGGGCCGACATCGACGCCATCGTCCAGGCCGTTGCCGATCTTCAGGTTCTCCACCGCCGCCTGGAATTTCTGCGCGAAGACGTCGTACACGCCGTCCTGCACGTAGATGCGGTTGACGCACACGCAGGTCTGCCCGGCGTTGCGGTACTTGGACTGCATGGCGCCCTTCACCGCCTCGTCCAGGTCGGCATCGTCGAACACCAGGAACGGCGCGTTGCCGCCCAACTCCAGCGAAACCTTCTTGATGCCCGGCGCGCATTGCGCCATCAGCTTGGCACCGACTTCGGTGGAGCCGGTGAAGGTGATCTTGCGCACGATGGGGTTGGCGGTCAGCTCGTTGCCGATCTCGCCCGCCGAGCCGGTCACCACGCTGAACACGCCCTTGGGGATGCCGGCGCGCCCGGCCAGCTCGGCCAGCGCCAGGGCGGAGAACGGTGTCTGCGAAGCCGGCTTGACCACCATGGTGCAGCCCGCCGCCAGCGCTGGACCGGCCTTGCGGGTGATCATCGCCGCCGGGAAATTCCACGGCGTGATCGCGGCGGTGACGCCGATCGGCTGCTTGATGACGATGATGCGCTTGTCCTTCTGATGCCCCGGAATGGTGTCGCCGTAAATGCGCTTGGCTTCCTCGGCGAACCATTCGATGAAGGATGCCGCATAGGCGATCTCGCCACGGGATTCGGTCAGCGGCTTGCCCTGCTCCAGGGTCATCAGCCGGGCCAGGTCTTCCTGATTTTCGAGGATCAGCTCGAACCAGCGGCGCAACGTCTGCGAACGCTCCTTGGCGGTCAGCTCGCACCAGGCCGGCAGCGCACGCTCGGCGGCCTCGATGGCGCGGCGGGTTTCGGCAGCACCCATCTTCGGCACGGTGCCCAGAATGTCGCCGCTGGCCGGATTGTTCACCTTGAGCGTCAGCCCCTCGTCGGCATCGAGCCAGGCACCATCGATATAGGCCTGCTGGCGGAACAGGGAAGGATCTTTCAATTGCATGGTGCTCTCCTGAAGACTTGCTGCTGTGCCCGAAACAGGCGACGCGCGCCAATGGAAATGTGCTTGCACGACGACTATCCGAACCCTCGGACACGGCCCGGTTCAACCGCCTGCAGATGACAAGCGATCATCCTATGGTCGCCATCGGCAGCCGGGCAAGCTCATGTCGCCAGACAGTGTTGAAGCATAGATCGCCCTGACAGGCATTCTGTTAAGCCTTGTTACGCATCACCACCGAGGCGTACGGGGCAGGGTATAGTTTCGCGCGGCGGCTTAGAGGCTGCCGTCCCTGTTTAATGGATTGTTGAGGAACTACCGTGAAAGCACTGTTGATGGGCGCCATGGCGGCAGCCCTGCTGGCAAGCACTGCCGCGCACGCGCAAATGAAGCCCGAGGAAATGGTCGAAGCCCGCAAGGCCGGCTACCAGTTCATGGCCTGGAACATGGGCAAGATCAAGGCACAGGTCATCGACGGCAAGGAGCCTTTCGACCAGGCCAAGGTCGCCGCCGCCGCCAATGTCATCGGCGCCATCGCCAACTCCGGCATGGGCGCGCTGTACAGCCCGGAAACCACCACCGATCAACTGGGCAACAAGACCCGCCTGAAGCCCGAATTCTTCCAGAACCTGGAGAAGGCCGGCCAGATCGGTCGCGAATTCACGGCTGCAGCCAACCAGCTCGCCAGCGTCGCCGCCGACGGCGATCAGGCCGCAATCAAGAAGGCCTTCGGTGACGTCGGCGGTTCGTGCAAATCCTGCCACGACAACTTCCGCGCCGAGCGATAAGCCGAACGCGAATGCCGGTCGGCCCGCGCCGCCCGGCTTCGGCTACCAGTCCAGCGTGGGTGCCGCAGCCGCGGGCGGCGGCGCCACCCAGCCGGCAACCGACTGCACCGCCCATACCGCACCCAGCGCCAGCGCCACGACCAGCACCGCCATTACCAACGAACCACCCTGCGCGTCCTGTTGGGCCGGGTACTCACGCCTTGCGCGCCCCTTGATCATCGCGCCAACCAGCGGCTTGCGCCGGACCAGTGTGTACCAGGCAATCGCCACCAGATGCAGGCCGATAAAGCCCACCAGCAGCCACTTCGCCTGCCGATGCAGCCCCGCCAGCCAGTTGCCGGTATCACTGGAGACCAGCGCATACAGCGGCCCCTTGAAGGCGATATCGTCAGTCGACATCAAGCCACTCACCACCTGAAACCCCACCAAACCCAGCATGGCGAGCACCGACAACGCTCCCAGCGGATTATGGCCCGCTTCCCGCCAGTTGCCTTGCAGATACGTTCTGACGCCAAACGCCGCGCCCAGAATGCGCAACCAGCGCGCGTAGGTGGAACCGACGAAGCCCCACAACAGGCGAAACACCAGCAACCCCAGCACCAGCAGCCCCAACCGCCCGTGCCAGACCATCAGGCCACCACCCAGCCAACCAGTGGCGATGGCCGCAACCACCGCAACGGCAAAGGTCCAGTGAAAGATGCGCAGCGGCGCGTCCCAGAGCTTGATATGGCTCGACATTCCCTACCCCCGATAACGTCCCGACTTCGGCCAAAGGCCATCGTAACGATCAAGGTTAACAGCCGGACCCGCTCCTGGCAGCCCATGCCAGAGCCGTTACAGGCACAGCAGTCCATCACCGCAGCCACTTCGGAAGCACTCTCGAACCTCCTCGCCAGCATGGACGCCCCCGATGGACATGGGTATGATTGCCCCCCGCAACGCACCAGTAGCTCAGCTGGATAGAGTACCGCCCTCCGAAGGCGGGGGTCGTGGGTTCGAATCCCGCCTGGTGCGCCATATCTCCTTGATTCAAAATATTTTTTAAAGTTTCCCCGACCCGAACCTCGAACCTCGAACCTCGAATCGCCTCTCGCCCCAACATTCCGCTCACACCTGCCTTTACGCCGGAATGAGTATTGCCCTCAAGGCTGCTTATCGACCGTTTTTTGGGCCGTGCCAATCTTGTGCCCAAATCGTGCCGCACGGCCATAAGCCCAGCTACATGTCAGCAACCGAACGAGTACTAGCCAGCTCAAGCTCTACTTGGGATGGTTCTCCACCTAGCAGGGGAAAACTGACTCACTCTCGCCATCCTCGAACTTAATCCCCCCAGCACCCAGATGATCAACCGGGCGATCGATGTCTTGTTGTTCGCCAGCTACTTTCTCAGGAGCTCTCGCTAGGTTCGGCGACGTCAACCGTTTCGCTAGATCGCGGAGCCTTTTTTCTCAGTCACCCGACTCCTCGGTATCTTGCGGAAGCATCTCCCTCATCTCGCTGGCCAGAGACAAAGCTACTTTCGCAAAACTTTCCAGCCGATCAGCTCGATCGAGCATGGCCTGCCTATTTGCCTCTTTTTGGCTCTTCAGCAGGCCTTCTGCGACGAACCTTGAGACCCGCAACTCCACGGTTGCCTCCATGCCTCCCTTTACGACCTCCTCTAGCCATGGTTTGACCACGTTGACTGATCGTTCGGCGGCAACGCTGAGTGCGTAACGGATCAGCTCCCTGGCTGCCTGATCAATGCCGAACGCGAACTCGAAGAGCTTCTTCTCGTCCTCTGTGGCACCTTCAAGCTCTTCGGTGCTAGGCGGTCGCGCGAAAAACCTGAATTCATCTGCCTCATTCACACCTAAGGAATTAAGCGTGCGCAGCAGCGGGTCTAGCTCCCTCAACGGTCGCATGTACGGAGGCAATGTGTACCGGTGCCCCCAGAGTTTCAGGATGACATCCATGCACTCCGCCACCGCTGAATCTCGCAGAGTTTCCGACGCATTCTCAGCAGCGGAGATTTTCTCGGCTACTAGGTGTGCCATCCATTGGGCAGTGACATCGTCGCCAAGCATCAAGCCGGCAACGATCCGCTTGCCGAGCTCGATGACAGCCTTAGAGCGATCTAGTGATTCCATCGTGTCCGATCATGTAGTAGCAGTTGTATGGATAGTTGTAGAAGGAGTAGTCATCGCTGGCAGTCTCGTCTTTCGGTGGCTTGCGGCGGACCTTGACGCAGACGATCAGAGATGTGTTTGGATGCCCATCCAACAGCGCGCGAATGAACTTGTCGTCGGCGCTGAGCCGAGTGCCGGTCAGGACATCGCGCTCCTCCCCGTAGCCCGTGCTGCGCGACCACGATTCGCTTCTCGCCCTGCCACCGTCTGGTAGCGTCCACGATCGCGCGTCTGGATCTGTCATCGGATTCAGGGCATTGAGGATTTCTTGACAAGGCTGCGGGCCCGGGTTGGCCACCTTGCCAGCCCATGGGTCATATTCATCAAGGCTCAACGAGTCGCTTCCCGACTTGACCCAGCCGAGCAGCCTCAGCTCTGGATCATCAACCTCCTCTCGATGGTCGATGTGATCCGCGTCTGGAAGATAAATGTCTCCTGGGCTAGGGCTCGTCTGCATGGCGGTTAGAAGAGCAGCCGCATGGCACGAAGGAACGAGTACAGACCTGACCGACACCGTTTCACCATTGACTGCATCGGTGGTGGTCCAATGGCCCCATAGGGCCGTCATACCGTCATCCGTTTTCAGTTGGTCATCCAGACACTGTCTATCGACTTGCCAACACCATGAGGCATCCGATCGATCTTTCTCCGACACGGCGCTCTTCAGGATCTCGGGATCGCGTCGATCCGCAAGCCACCTGTCATCACTGCGAGTGAGCAACTGCCCTTTCAACCAATCGTCGAATGGATCCTCTTCCTCGTCAGCGCGACGGCGCACCGGCTTGGTCTCCAAGAGTAGACCTGCTACGAACATCATGGCGTGATAGGACTGGTAAACGAGGCAGTCTTCCACTTCAGGCATCCTGCCGTGTGAGTGGCTTGTCTCTCTCCCCCGAAAGAGCCCGCGCTTGTAGCGTTGATCATCGACGCGATGGCGAGGACCTAGCGACATACGACCACGCAGGACTGCCCATGCTCGTTGTTCAATCGACTGCTGATTCAAACCGAAGACGCGGCCCAACGGTGCGAACCAATAGGGGCCGATGTCGATGCCGAAAAAGTACCTCTCGTCGTCGTCCACGGCTTCGTCATCCGAGGCGTTGTCATCAACGATCTCGTACTCGCGATGGTCGTAGACGTCCCTGGACAGCGCAGCCCGGTTTGCGCCGTTCGCAATGGCGAGCAAATCCGATGACAACGTATGGACTTCATGCAGGCGTCTCAATGCATCCGAGGCGAAGTGCCGGATAACGACGTGCTGCTCCCTTGCGCAAGAGTCAAGGAACGCGAGAAAAGGAGCAACGGCAGGAGGTACGTCCATGGCGCCCCGTGCCAAGGCAATACAGAGCCATTGGCGGGCATGCCACTCATAAAAGACCAGGCCGTGGTCGACAAATGGCTGCGGGGCAGCTCCCGATGCGCGAGTGGCCAGCGCGGACAGCAAGGATTGCCAGTCGAGCTCAAGACAGTTACGGACGCAGTGGGCGTGCTCCCAGCGTACCGCAGTGGACGGGCGCGCCAGACCCGCCCATAAGTAGCCAGCCAAGGCTTCCTCGCAAGAGGATGACGGTACGAGAGAGTTGCTCCAAGGGCCATCACCGTCTTCGCTTTCGAGAACCTCTTCGAGCAGGTCAAAGCCAAAGTTCAAAACCTCATCGGCCTCGTCGCTGGTCAAGTGCCGCGCGAGCGGCTCCACCAGATGGAACAAGTCGTTCGCACCAAGTGTGTCGAGCTGAGACAGATACCCCTTGATCCGAGCTGAAGCGACGTCCTTCTCCACGACGATGCCCTCTGCATAGAGACCATCAAAGGGGCCCTCATAGCCCCAGCCGCGGCGCCCCACGCGGTTGGGTTCACTTGCAGCCAGCAAAAGGGCCGCCTTTCTGAGTTCGCTGCGGACGGACAAGAGCCTCTTGCTCGGCTCGGTGAGGTGCCTGATGACGTCCATGAAACTGTACACACTGAACTCGTCGTCCAACTGGATCGCACGGAGGTATCCGTCGATCTCCGACAGTTTCGCGCGCCGAAAGCCTTGCTCATAGAACTCGCGAACGTACGAACGGCCGTCAACCTTCTTGAGCGATTGCCGTGCCGTGAGAACCACAGCTGCGTCGCAGAGATCGACGCCATTGAAGATGGCATCCCAGTCGGGCTCCTGCACCTCTTTGCGAGGCACCGACCGGGGCGCGCGAGCTGCAGTTACCGACTCACCGGCTCCTTTGGTCACAGATGCCTGAAGCAGCCTCTCCAAATCTGGAAGCGACATCGCCAAGGAGTCGGCTAGAACCTTGAGTTTGCGCCAGGGGGGCGTTTCGTGGTGCAGGATACGGAGGAATCGGTAGGCGATCCGCAGGATTGATCTTTTCCGATTGTTGTCAGATTCCGCCTCGATGGCGGCTTTGATGTCGCTGACGCGCTTCCATCCCGTCCCGGTGCCACTCAGGGCCACCGCGGCCTTTTTTGGAAGGAGTCCTTGGTCGATCAGGCTGTAGATTGCGACGGGAAATAGCTCGCCAGCAGAGCCGAACTCTCGATCTCGCCAGCGGCTCAGAATTGCGAGGCTGGATGAAGGACAAAGACCGACCAAGCCCTCGACCAAGCGATCCCAGTCCATGTACTTGTCTCGGGCCATATGCTCATAGCTGAGCTCGGCAATCCTTGCCAGACGATAGGCGGTCCGAGATCTTGCCCCACCCGAGCAATGTGCGGCGTCCGCCAATTCTAGGAACGTTGTCCATCGAGAGAGGTGTTCCTCTCCGATCTTGCTGGCGATGTCGATCGCCTTGTCGAAATAGGCAGCCGCTTCCGACTTGCTCACGCAAAAGATGGCGCGCGCTAGCTCCTGAAGATCGTCAACCTTTATCTCTGCATCGCTGCGCGACGCGGTGATTTGATCGAACGCCTTAGAGCTGAGTCGCAGTGAGAGGTCGCCCATCCCTGCTGTTCGCGCGGCAATGTGGCACATCCTCGTGAGAGTGCTCGAGTAGATGCGGTCGTTATTGTCGACCCACTTCAGCAGCGCGTCGATCTGAGCAGGCTTAATGGAGCCTGCATCGCGAAGGATCTGTACCCATTCGATTGCAGCCGCCTTCTCCAAATTGAAGTTCCGCTGATAGTCACGTGAGGATGCAGATTTCATCTGTCCCAGCGCAAGCTCGACCTCGTGATCAAGGTCCGGAGGCTGGCGGCCACAAGCAATCTCAGCAGCCAAGATGAACCAGGCGAGGACACCCCCTGTTACGTGCTGCAGCTGGGAAGCTTGTTCGCCCCTAATGGGGGAGCTTTTCGTCTCAAACTCCGTGCGAACATCCTTTGGCGCCAGGTCAATCAACTCAATTCGTTTTCCGCGCAGAGCGGCTTCCAAAGCGTAAGCCCGAATGAAGTCCGCTCGCTCGTCATCGAAGTCATGGAACTGGCGAGGCGGATCTTCTGGCAAATACCGGCGCAACGTCTCCGCCCAAGTCGCATCGTCGCGCGGGAGACATCTGAGGGCCAGCGTAATTGCAGACCGGACTCCATCCAGTACGTTGCACCCAGGCCTCCATGAGAGATGTTCCTCAGGTAACTTGACTTTAGGGTCGACCAAGATGCCCATCAGTTGGCGCAGCGGCTCCGCCGGCAACAGATGTGCGACCCGGACCGCTTCGGTTACCAGGCCCAGCAGCATCCAGGCATCTCCTTTGGCGTGCTCGGCGAGCTCATCGATTCCCTTGAAGTCGCCAACGTCCGCAAGTCGAGCGGCCACGCACTTCGTGGCTCTCAGTACGGTGGATTTGGAATTCCATGCTTTCAGGAATTGCGCTGCCTCAGCAGGGCCCCGCAATCTCAGGACTCCAATAGCAAGCTCGGCGATATCGGCGTCGTCGATCTTGTCCTCCTTGCGGCGCTTGGGTGGCAGCTTGCTCCAAGCGATCAATGACTCCCAGGCCATGCGCAACCTGCTTCTCGCCTCAGGGATGAGGTCATCGTTTCCGGCAAGCAGCACCGCCTCGTACGCGTGATGCGAGCCAAGGAATCCGCCGCCGAACGTGCGCCTGGAGACCATTTCTTGGATGCGATCTGGCGCAAGCAGAACGCTGGCAATGTCAGTGTTCTGCTGGATGAGCGTGTTCTGGCGAGCCTCGCCAGCTACCTCGCCGCCGACCTTCAGCGCGAGCTTAGCAGCGGCAACATGCCGTCCCTGCTGCAAGCACGCTCTGAGCGCGAACATCAGTCGTTGCAGCTCGACGTCTCGTCGCTCCAGAGGGTTGAGCTCTGGCAAGCTCTCATTCGAGAGCGCCAGCGCAATCAGCTCGTCCATCCGGCCGGCAGACAGTAGCAACTGCGGCAGCGCCGCCGCCACATATGAACTGGTCGACGCAAGCGGCTTCAGTTTTGCAAGAAACGCATCAAGCGAAGCCGCATCGGGCTTGAATGTCTCGTTGAACCAGGTCTCTGCCGGTTCGTCCATGAAGTGCAGACCTGAGTCCTTGACGAACAGCGGTCGCCCAAACTCAGTAGCAAACGTACGGACGGCGCTCTCAGGAACGCCGGCGATCTGCGCCAAGATGGAAATGGGTACCAAGGGCCGGAGCACCGCGAGGCCCTTGCAGATGAGGTCTATCTGATTCGCTTCTGTCGGGCCCCACTCGGCTTTCAGCCTATCGATGGCTTTGGTCAGCAGGCCTCCGATCGCGAGTTGAACCGTCGTCGGTGTTGGCCCCAGAGCCCTCAGCATGTTGCCGATGGGTGGGGTTCCCTCCATCGCCAGCGCTTGAACGCGCGGGTTATCGCTACTTAGAAAAGCGAATTCCGCAGCCTCCGCGTCCGTTGCCTCGGGATAGCTCAGCCGTAGGTGCGTGGCAGTCTCAGCTTTGGAGAACGGCTCTAGCTTGATCACTATGGCGTCCAGCGGAGCTCCCAGGTGGCCTCGCCGGTGTGATCGGCATGTGAATGCCAACCGCACCCCGTCGGGCATGTCTGTGTTGATCAAGTCATGGACAAAGGCACGCTCACTGATCTCATGTGCCGCCATATACGCGTTGTCGGCCGCGTCGACGATGACGCAAAGGCTCGCCTGAGGCGTGCGAGCTCTAAGAAGATCAATGGCCTGCTTGAGACGAGACACAAAGGCCCGCATGAACTGCTTGGAGTCCGTGCCGCTGGACGGAATCAACGGCAGGCAAAGCTGCTGCCCTGAGAGCTCGTTCGCGATCTGAACGAGGGCATCGCGGTACCGATGGCGATACTTCAACGCTTGGCGATAAGTCCCGTCACCGAAGCAGTCGTACAGAACCGCCACCGATCCAGCAGGCATGGCACGGGCCAGGTGAGCAGAAAGAGTCGACTTGCCTACACCACCGTCTGCATGGATGACCACCGGGCGTTGTGCGGTGAGCAGCGTCGCCAGGATGTCTGCCTGCTGCGCTCGTGGAAGCACCTGCTTCGGTTCCGAGATCAACGAGGGCGCCGGCAGTAGGTCGATTTCGGTCACCCGCAGTGCGCGGAGTACGTCGTAGAGGCGGACAGAGCGGTTCTTCGCTCCCTCATCGGTTGCCCGGCGGGTGACCAGTTCCTTCAGTTGGAGTGCAGCCTCGGTGTCCGGTTCGGACAAGTATGCGCTCAGGCCCAGACTCAGGAGGTTGCACTGTTCCCATAGATCCGGCTCACCAGCCTCAACCGAGAAGGCGGCGAAGAAGCTCTGTACGTTGCTGCTAGCTGACGCCGCGTACCGTTTCAGCAACTCGTCAATTTCGCGGTGCCGCGGCGCTGTCGACCCCACAGCGAGATCGGCCAACGCTTCAAGAACAGCTCCGTCCATAGGCCTGTTCGTCAGAAAGACGAGCCGAACCTTATTAGCCAGTACGTCCAGGCCAAGCGACGCCTCCAGCTCCTTGAAACGCCCAGCGAAGCCTTCGATGGTTCCTTTGAGGCCGCTTGCCGTCCAGGGGGTGTGCGCTTGCCTGGACGAGTGTTTGAGCTGCACATAGCGGATGGACGTTGCCGCTGTAACTTCCTCGCTCCCGTAGTACAGGCCGACGTCAATGACCTCGTCGCCGACGCTCGTAGATGCATCCCCCTCGTCCAGTGACGCTCCTTCGATCGCCACCGCCACTAGGCCATTTTCTCCGGTAAGCAGCCCGAGGCACTGCCGGGCAGCCCATTGATAGTGGAACTGATCGCCGCTTCTGGAAGGGCCTACAGAACCTTGCTTCGCCATATTTTCTGCACTCCCTGCGTCCGCGTTTTGACGGAGTTTACAGGCCCGAGATCTCTTCGGCGGATCTGCTTACGACCAGAGCTGTTAATATCAAACGTTATTAAGCCGCTTTTGGGCGTCGAGTTTGGCAAAGTGAAGGACGCACCCGCTACCCTGCTAACGCCAGCTCTGGCGCCCCCGTCCATGACGATTAACCAACCAGAGGCAGTTGCTCTGCAGCTATTCTTGGTTGAATGCGCCAACCTGTAATAGAAGGCTGTACAGCATCATTGGTGCTGCGACTGGCTCTACTCCCCCGCTTCAACTGCCAGAGCATCGCTCCAAAGTCTGTCGAGATCGACGTCCTCGCTGGCAGGCTGCTTACCGTCTAGCAGCCGGTCCACTTGGATCACCATCGGCAGCTCAAAAGCGGTACCAGTGATTACACAACACCCTTGGGAAAGCGCAGGGATGAGGCTGCGAGACAAAGAATCCAGCGTAGAAATCGTATTGTCGATCAAGTAAAGATCACGATCATTCACCAAGCGGTGATTGAAGAAATTGTGTAGCTGCGAGACGACGGTGGGCGCAGGTGCATTCTAAGCCGAGCAACCCATGAGCCGAGATAAATCACTCCACGCCCAGTCCAAACTGCTGCTTCGACCAGTCCCGCCGAAGCGTTTTTTGCATTGCTCGACTGCGCGCCATACATCCCCCTGCGCCGCAATTTTTTCGATCAGATCGTAAAAATCACGAACAACGCCTTACGGGATTGGCCCTGGGGATTTGAAACGCCACGATTTATCGAAATTTAGCAATCTACCTGTCCATGAAATCATCCAGCCCCCTGCTCGATAACCGTCCCAAGGTACAACGGTCATCTGAACTTTCAAAATTCGGCGCGTCCAGATGACCGTTCATGGCCGCTTCGAGCCTGTGCGACAGGCCAAAGTCGTCCATTGGCGGAGACTCATGACCTTACAATGGAAATGAGAGCGCCCCCAAGCTAGTCGCGGCTCAAATCGAAGGAGAAGTAACTACCGTGAAACGTTTCATCCAGGGTAAGTATCGCGGTCAAAGACCATTGCAGCCTGAGGGCTAGATGATTACGAGGCGGACACCAACCCGGCGCGGTGAGTCGATGTTGCGGCAGAGCTTGGAGAGTGTCGAGGAAAACCAGGGCGATTCAGAGCGGAGAAGACCTTAACTGAGGCACTTTATTTCTTCACCGGGTCTGATGGCTGTACAACTACAGCTTCCTAATTTGTACCTGCTCTACTTCGTAAGCAATGATTTGGAACATGCTTCCTGTTTTAACGGATTTCACGAAATATTCTGGCTCTCGGGCAAACCAAAAAGTCTGAATGTATTTATTTCCATTCTGAACAACCTCGCTCCAAGCATGCCTAACGGCGTCCTCCAAATAGCAAACTAATTCACCATTCCGGCTATAAAGAGGAACAATTTCTCTCTTGTTATCCTGACCTTCATAGCGAAAATTGGGATTATTTATTTCGGCGATAGACTCTTCCATGGCATTCAAATCTAGATAGTAAAGGGGGCGGGTATATCTAGGACCTAAACACTGGCTTACCATTTCTTGGCCCGAAATCTTGATAAAGCTCCGCGCGTCAAGGGAGTTTATACCTACAATCATTTCACCTTCTTCAAGGTAAGGTTTCGGTGAGAGCACAACACCGACAGCAAAAAGATCATGCAACTTTATTAAGCACACTAACCCAATAGTGTCGCTGCTTGCCAGTACCAAATAATGCGTACGGCTGTCCAAGTCCAAGAACTGATTGAAGGGATCCCATATTTTATCCTGCAACCCATTCCCGATCTTGACGTAATCAAGCACGTCGTCGTAATTGGCATCGCGGAGTATCTCGGAAGCTCTTATAGCTGCATCATCCTCGAAGTAGCTCGGAAGAGAGTCAACTGCAAACTCATAGGCGATTTTCAACAAGCCGATTTTGAATTTCTGAATATCAATCGTCCATCGACTTGTATATGCGGACCGATCAAACTCTAGCGTTTTTTCACCTCTGATAACTGCTTCTGCTGGGATTTTCTTACGCAAAAGCGTTTTGGCGACTATCTGATCAATTTTTCCTTCATCTTTCGGATCGACCGAAATGCTCAGGAGAATTTTTCCGTCTTTCTCCCCCCACTGAATCTCGGGAGCTTGGTATAGCTCTAGGGTACCGTCGTTTCCTACGTCTAGCCTGGCCTTTTTCGTAGGTAAATCCTTCCCTACAAAGGTGCCAGCAAATGGGTTGGGGATTTTTCCAGACTTCCCAGCAATCTCTTGCCCAAACCGGTACAGCTCAGAAAGCTTGTGATTGACTAGCGGCGAATCGACTTTTTCTCCAAGTTGAGAGTTGCAGTCTATACAAACGCTATAGATGTGATAATAACCACCCAGAGAGTCGGGAATTACGTGCTCGTCGTTAAAGCAATTCGGCGCTTTCTCGTTCCTGCAAATAATGCACTTCATTAATATTTCTTCCATGCAATTTCCTGAGACGCTGTCGTTCTTTCTTAAGATTCTTTGTATGAGGCTAGCTAATTGCTGATCCCCTTGGATGACGAGGTGGGGCGATTGAGGCTTGCAGACGAATTCATGGAGATCAGTTAAGCATCTCATTGGATGGTCAGATCATCTGTTCCGCGGGCAGGACGGCTCCCCCCCCAAACAGTATCGACGCGAAGTTACAGGCATCGCAGAAATGTGCAAGAGGTCGAGTTGGCATCCACGACGTAATCATCCAGCCGTTCGGGTAGTGGCGTGTTCTGGCCTCGACATTCGCCCTGGATGAAACGCTTCATGGGCTACCTCCCGCTATGAAAACTCCCCGGCAGCATAGCAAAGGCGCGGGCCACGTTTTTACACAGCCTAGGCCAGAGGCGGCCATTTAATAGGGCTGCTTCCGACCCACCGCAGACATTCAGAGAAAAGCCCCATCTCGACACTCGCCCCATCACAGTTGACTATTACCGAAACTTTGAAATCGCATTGCCAAACACTATCAGTAGAACGATGCAGCTCCCGGCCCAAAATCCGACCATGCTGCTCAGCGTACTGATTGAACCCACGGAGCTATGCATTGCTCCTAGAGTGGTTTGAAAAATTATCTTCCAAAACGTTGCCCCCCCCCTCTAGTCGGGGTTGGGGCCGAATCAGGTGCAGGGGTTGGTGCATCACCTGCAATTTGGGAATACCCTGTCAAGAATGAAGGCAGCTCACCAAGCTCAAGATCAATGCTAGGAAGTGCTGCGACTTCTACATTAATTACAAATGGGAGTTGATTCTGCTCCGCGAACTGTTTAATGGTAGCCACTGCGCGATCAGAATAGTCCAGCTCAAACCCTCTGAAGTTATTTCCTAGAGCTACGACCCAAGGGCGCCCATAATGGTGTAGCAAATTTCCATTAATGCCTTCCATGCCAGCCTCAGCAAAAGTGCGTGCGAAAGATGTTGGAATAGCCGTCACGCACGCTCCTTGAGAGGCGCCTGAATCATACAATATGACTTGGCTAGCAGAAGTATTGCGATTGATTTTAGAAAGCTGACCTGCATTTAGAGCTCTAAATCCAGCAGTCTTGCCAGATTTGAAATACTGCTTTTTAGCTTCGTAAAAGGCAACGCCCTCAACGTACCTTCCTGGCACCAGCCATACCTTTACAAAAATAGCGATATCTCCATAGTCGGTTTCGTGTTGGCCAGATAATTTGTATGCCTGCCATTGAGCACGCTGCGGGCAGTTAGACCAGCTCAAGTCAGTTCCTGCTGTAGAGATCGCTTTAATAACCTCGGTGGTTATGTGATTTTCCTGCCACCCTCCGATACTGGCATTATTGAAACAGCTTAGCATAGTTTCTTGAATTCTAAGGTTAACATTCTCTAACCAGTCTTTTAATGGGCGGCGCTCTTCAGACATAGTGTATGCTCGGTATTTTCGTGTGATTGTTCATTAGATAACTTTGAGCGAGAACGGCGCATGGTTTGCGCCAGGACGCCTCGCCCCCATCAACCCATTTCTGCGTACTATCAAATTAGGGCTGCCAGTACTCCAGCTCGGACTTTCCGGGCTGATCGATCACAATAGCCAGACTTTGCTTGGCTCGGGTAACCGCGACGTAAAAAGCAGCAGCTGCCATCGACTCCAGACGCGTTCCGCTCTTGATGAAATTTTCTATGTTTTTGGTAGGAACAATCAGAACTCGCTCAAAGGTGGAACCTTTCACGCCTTTGAAATTCAGGAATGGGAGATCCAAGTGTTTCGCAGTGGTAATGCTATATCGCAGGCATTGAGGAGCATAACGAGCAATATATTCAGGTATGTGCTCACTACGTAACAGAAAGACTCCGTCATGCCCTGTTTCATCCGAGTTTTGGGAAGTAGTGCCAGGGAAGCCCCAGTCTGCATCAAAAATGCTGTCTGAGAAGGTCGCGATTTCTTGCCTGCACCGATAGCTGACTGTCGAGTAGGTAATGTTCAAGCAGCCCTCAGCCTCCCGCTCTCGGAACCACTCCAAGGAGTCGGCGTAGTCGAATCGCTTGTTTTTTCGACCGCGAGGATTTGTCGACAAAACAGCTTGACGCACGTCCCCAACCAGCTGCACCTGGAGGTTGGATTTAAGTAGTACCTCTAGGATTTCCCAATCCCAGCTTGCTAGATCCTGAACCTCATCGATCAATATCTCGTCGTAGACGCACTCCAGGCGGCGTAATAGAGCGGGTGTGGCCTCCATTAAGGCAAAAGAAAGCCTGCCTAGTTCGCAACCATACAACCGGTTATCGGACGTCATGAACCTGCTTTTGCCCTTCGCGTATCTGTCAGGACGCCCTTCAAAATCGAACCCTCTGACCCGTTCGTCTGGAAACAAGAACCGCAGGAACGGCTGTGCGAAATGCCTCAGCAGAAATGTATACCACCCCAAGACCTCCACCCCGGTGGCATGACCTGCTTGAGCAGCTAGGCGGGACTTCACCTCTTGCTGATTCGTTTGGGTGAAGGTCAGCAGGGCTACGCGCCGCTCGGAGGGTAGTGCCCTGCAGTGATTTACTAAGCCTTGAGTCTTGCGGCCGCCGGCCACTGCTAAGGTCAGAACATTAGGCATGCAGAATAAACTCCGCAGCAGCGCTCATGTACGCTGGCGGTGTAAGCGCCTTATCCGTCTCGGCGATTAGTAGGGCCCCTTCGGTCTTTTCGCGCGTCATCCACGTAATCAGATTAGCCCTGGGCGCGATGTTCAGGATCCCCCGGAGGTGCGCCTCGCCATTCGCCGTCACTAGCTGAGGCTCTAGGGTGTGGCCGTCGGCGACTGCGCCGATAAACAACTCTCGCCTTTTTCCGTCGAGCCACTGCTCAACGCTATCCCTCAACTCAGCAGGCTCGACGCCATCGTTATCGCGCATCACCGCTACTGGCTTATCGATTATGTGGCAAAGCTCCAGACAGCGAGCGAGAGCTAGCCCACGCATGCTGATGACGTCAATCCCGGCATCCATGGGCGTCATCCCAAACTTGTCGAAAAACACTCGCTCGAAGATGATCTCGTCCGAAGGTCCCTCAACCAGGACGACCTTTCCTGCTAGGACTAGGCGCAAGGTGTCGTAGCCAGGCAGTCGCTGGAAGTATCGGACGGTGTCGGGTGACAGATCCGTAATTTTTGACACGTGATTTCGCGCCAGCAGATGCAAGGCATCCAAGCCAAGGCGGTTAAGGACGTAAGTGCTGTGAGTCGAGATGAAGAGTTGTTGCTCATCCGAAGCTAGAGCCTCAATGCGGTCGAGCAAGATCCTCAAGCTGGTGTGCGAGAGGTGATTCTCGGGTTCCTCGATCATGACAACCTTCACTTTGGCGGCATGCCGTTTCATTGCGAGTGAGATCTTGATCGCTGCTTGTTGACCAAGACCTGCCATCGCAAATGGCACTCGGTCGACATGAGGGGTGACGGCACTTTCCCAAGAAGTTCGAGAGGTCTGATCCATGGCCAGAGCCATGGGCTCGGCTTGCAACGCTGCTCCTAGCTTTGAAATACGAGCATTAACGTCAGCAAGGGCCCCTTCTGTCATTGAGGCCTTGATCTTCCTGTAGTCTAGCGAGATTGCCGCCTTCTCAGGAGCCTCAAGGTGATCACTCAGAATTTGCCGCAGATGGTAGTCAATACCGGTCGCGGACTTGACTGTCCGAGAGTCAATTGTCGCAACAGATAGCGTTCTTGGCCGCTTAACCAGCTCACGATCAGCAAAGGAGCGCCACTCGCAGGTGTAGTACTCAACAGGCAATAGCTCGTTAGGATCCTTCAGCCATTCATCCAGCATGTCTTGATATTCGTCATTCGCGAATATCCGCAGGAATACGCCTGGACAGGCATTAGTCGGCACTGCGCTATTCACCGCTCCACACAACACCTGGAGATCGTCGTCATCGCGCAAATACAACTCTATCAGGATCTCAGGGAACGAGGGTTTCTGGCCCGCTTTGCACGCAGCTACGAACTGACTCACTAACTCAGTGTTGAACCAATAAGGATTCAGCTCCTCCATCACACCCCGGCCGGATATGCGCCCAGTCAGTGCCAGGGAGATCGCCTCCATTAACGTTGATTTGCCAGCATCGTTGTCCCCAACCAAGATGTTGTTCTTGGCGTTGGGGCAGAACGTGAAGCTCTTGTATACCCGGTACCCACAAATGTGGACTTTGGTGATCATGATCGGCCGTCCTTTGTCGATTGATGTGAAACCTGGGCAATCAGCGTTTCCGGTACAGGCAGCAATTGATGCCTAATCCGAGTCCTATTTCAAGTTCTCGGCCAGAGGACTTTCAGCCCAAAGGCTTCTTTCGGATCATCTCGACTCTCGCGGCCCAAGGTCGACTAGGTCCTCGTCCCGATGCGGGGCTCAGAAACTGAGTACCCTTAGAGTTCAACGATAGCCGTGCCCTACAAGCACCCAAGCAATCTGAAGCACCCTTGGCTAGATAGCCGCCCGCGAGGTGTCTGACTCTGGCCAGTATCTGCCACACACTTGGGAGAGCACTGCAATGGTCAACCGGGCTACTTTGGTTAGGGATAAACGAAGGGGCCTTTCGGCCCCTTTCAAACTTAGTTACCCAACAGGCTATCAAGCTTCTCGATCAGATAGTCCAGCGGACTGCGACCCTCCAGGCGCTTCTCGAAAACTTCGTTGCGGTGGTAGGCAACCCAGGTTTCGAGGGCACGCCGATTATCCTTCTCGTAGCCGGAGCCGAGGATGCAAATAAGCTCGGTGCCATGGGGGTTCTCAAGGTAGTGACTCATGGCTGAAGCCAGATGCTTGAGGTACGCATGCTCGCGGGCCTCCATCGATGAATGCAGAGGGGTCACGTTGTCACATTTGATCAGTTTCATGCAGAAGCTCCTCATGCCTTGAGATTGGCTTTAATCAGGTTGTCGAATGCACTGCCATCACGGCGGGTCAGGTTGGGGACATAGCGCGAATAGACTCGGAACAGCATCTCGGTGGTGGTGTGCCCCATCTGCCTGGCGATCCACTCCGGGTTTTCGCCTGCAGCCAGCCAGAGGGTCGCGGCCGTATGACGGGTTTGGTAGGGACGCCGCCTGCGCAAACCCAGGTGCCGCAGCAGCGGGTACCAAACCCGTTCGTTGATGTTGCGGTATGCGTGCGGCGTACCTTCGCGGGTGCAAAAGACGAACTGCCCGCTGCCGGTCTTCTTGCGCTGGCCGACGAGCGCCTGATAAACCGGCTCGGACATATCGATCTCACGCTGTGAGCCGTCGTTCTTGGTGTAGTCGAGCTTGCCGCCCACCCAGGTTTCACGGATCAGAATCTGCCGCCGCTGAAAGTCGACATACTTCCATTGCAGACCATCAACTTCGGCTGTCCGCATGCCGGTGAAAAAGCGCACGGTGTAGTAGTTCCGGAAGTCTTCACGCACTGCGCTGAGGATCTGCAGCACTTCATCCAGGGTGAAGGGCTCCACGTCTGTCTTGGGGACTTTCAGCGATTTGATGTTGAGATATGGCGAGGTAAACTCGAAGCGGTCAGCTGCCTCACTAAGGATCATGCGCAATGGCGTCATGATGTGGTTGATTCGCGTCGCTGTCAGACTCTGACCTTTCTGCCCGGGGACTTTGCCGAGTGCCGAGCGGAATGACAGAAGTTCTGCTTTGGTGATGGCGCTGACCTCTTTTTTGCTGAACTCAGGCAGCAAATGCTTATCAAGGGTAAGGCGCACGGTTTTGGCGTGCGTATCACGCCACTCGACCCTCATCTCCTCAAACCACAGTTCGGCAAAATCCTTGAACAGTGGTGTTTTCAGCGATGCACAGCCAGCCTGCAGCCGACTGATCTCTTGTACTTTGCTGCTTTGAGGGAAGTAGGTGGCGTAGTCGAAGCAGCCGAGGGTGATTTCCGCCTCTATGCGCTCAAGGATCTTCTCCAGCTTTTTCCGGTTAGCAGGCGTATCAGGCAACGTGGTCTGCTCGCGGCAGCGCTGATCCAGGTAGGTGAAGTCAAAGAACAACTTTTCGTTGTCGGTACGGGCACGAATCTTACCCATGGCAGATGCCTCCACCAGCCATCGGAACCAGCCCAGAAGCCCGCGAGAATTTCTGCATGTCTTCTTCGACGGCTTCCCAGATGAAAAGAATCTTGCGGCCGCCAAAGGGACGGAAGTAGTGAATCCCTTCGAGCAGGACTGAATCTTTCAAGCGATTACGGATGGTGCGCGCGTCGTACTTCATGCGCGTGGCCAGCTCTTCGGTAGTCAGGTATGTGTGAGACATGGATATGCCCTCTCTGCCAAATTGAACGACAGCGGATTCTTATGAGCTTCTGAATGCTCATAATGATCCCCTGAAGATCATTTTTTGGAGATTGGGATGGTCAAGTGCCATTTTTCTCGCTTACTGGGCGAGCGGAAACTGAAGATCAGTGACGTGGTAAGGGACACGGGGATCAACCGCGGAACCCTCACGCGGCTCTATCACGAGACCGCGCAGAGGGTGGAGCTCAAGGACCTGGAAACGATCTGCCAGTACCTGAACTGCCAGGTGGGAGATTTGCTGGAATTGCAGGATGATCCGGAGGGCTGAATGCCCTCCAGACTTGCTCAAGCACGGAAATGCCAGTCGATGGAAGCCATCAGCAGCAGGTAACGTAAGGCCGCGCCTGAATGCCTGTTCTGCTGCAATCCATTTTGGAGTTCCAGTGTGGCGCGAATGCCTAGATGCAGATTTTCCACCTCGGTATTCTCCGGCTGAAGCAGCGCGATTGGCTTCCGAGGGGTTTCAAGCGCGCGGCGCCAATATGCTTTGCTCGCTCTCGGCTTTCGCCTGTCATAAACGATCAGCTCAATCGACCGCGCGGGAATGCCTAGCGCAGTCAGCAGCCACAAGTAGTCCCGTGCCTGCTCCTCATCACGGTTACGGTAAAAGCGCAGAGTGCTTTCCGAGAACCAGCTTCGCTCTACAAAGTCATCTAGAACTCGATTGGCGCGGTCGCCTTCAGCGCCTTCCAGGATCGTGTATAGAGACTGGGCGTAAACAGCTACTGAGTTGCGCCCCCCATGGCGCGGCGGCATCGGCACTAGCGATGGCGCATTGGTGTGTAACGAAAAACGCAATCGGTGCTTGTTGCCATTACTAGACAGGGAGCTCTGTGCCAAATCCCGTATATAACGCGCCCGCTCAAGCATCATGGCCCGATCCTCTGGAGAAAAATCCAGCCAGTCCAGATTAACCTGCTGGTTGGCTTCCTCCGCATAGGAGGCATAGGCCAGCATGGACTCGATTTGGCAGACTCGCTCCATCGCCCAATTTTGCTCAACGAACTGCACGACTGGACGCATTGCAGCTCTTCGAGTCCGCCTATGCGCTCTGAGAGGCCTGATCCGACCGATAACCTTCAGAAGCAGCTCAGCTTCCGAAGACGCCTCCATCGTAGGCAGACTCACCTGTGCAATCGACGCTACATTGTACGCGCTAAACAGCCAGGCTTTGGGGTTCCACTGCCAGGCTAGTGCCAACATCTGCGGCAGGCAGTGAACATAGTGCAGAAGCGACACCTTCGGGCTGCTATGGCCGAGAAGGGCGCTGACGACATGGACAACACGCCGTGTTGGCCCGCCACTGGGTAACGCTAGCCCGGCACGCAACCTTTCTAGATCCTGCAGCCACCGGCTGGTCTGCGGTAGATCATAGAAAATAAGCTTCGGTGTGACGTTGGTAACTAAACCGCTCAGCTTGAGCATCAGCCAGGTGGCGCATGAGTGGCGCAGATGGTGGTAATGAATGACGTCCGAACCCGTCACAGCACGCATGCAGGCATGTAATGCCGGCATCAAAGTGCTTTCGCTTATCCACTGTGATCTCAACTCTGGGATACAGAGCAGAAACTCCGAAAATGGCTTCTTACCTTCCTCTGCCTGACGTTGCTGGCACCAGCTCATCAACAAAGTAAGCTCGTCAGGCTCCAGCAGCATCAAAAGGGGCAGCCTTCTGACCGAGTTCTGTGTTTTCAGGCCGCGCAGGGCATGAGGTCGAACGAGCAGGTCAATGGGCAAGTCCAGATCAACAAGCTCTGGTAGAGACAGTCTGCGCATGTTTGGTTGACGCTGGTGAATGCGTTCGCTGCAATCCGCTGCTAGCAAGGGCAAATGTATATCGCATAGCCGTAGCTTCAGGGCTTCGTTACGCCGCAAGCCTAGCCGGAATCCTAAGATGAGGAACAACTTGGCCGCTGTCACTAGACGCGGTGTTCGAAGCTCTAGTCCGCAGGTATCAATGGCGCGTGAAACCGCCTGATACTGATCCTCGGAGAGAATGCGCGCATCAACACTTAAGACGTCCTGGCCGATACCCAGTACTGCAAAAGGGCTGATGGGAGGATAGTGGTGATGGCGTTCCAGAAACGCATGGAACTCATAAATCGCCCTGGCCAGAGTCCGGCGCTTGCCATCGCTGGGCTGGGCCTCGAGCAAACCTTCATAAATGTTCTCCAGTGCATCTGGCTCCAGTCTGAATACCGTCAGACCATCTAGCTGTTCCAACGCCTGCCCTAGCAGCCGAACATAGCGGGCGACCGTTGACCGTCCGATACTGTTTCCATATACCGAGCCCCCAGAGAGCATGCAGCCTGCCCATTCCGTTACTAAGAGCTCAAGCGCACTGGCATCTTGGGGTGGCTCGATGCGTTGTTCGGAGCGAATCTTCTGACATATCTCCAGCAACCAATCTGGCGCGTCCACCCTCTCCTCTATTTCAGTCCTCCCACCAGCACGGCTTCCATAAGCATCAGCAGGGTCATCTAGTCCGGCGACCCCAAATAGCTCTCCCCATGAGGAAGGGCGCAGTGAATGGGACACGAACACCTGTCGGCAGGCAAAATTGACCATCATCTGGGGCAGGTGCAACTGCACCTGCATGCGTAGCAGTTCCAGTAGTTCTGTCAGACTGCCTGGGAGATCTTTGACAGGCACCCCAGATGACGTCAAAAATGCGTTAACGCATCGGAGCTTGCCCCCTCTACGCCGCAGTTGTTCTTTCAATAAGCGAAGATCGTCCGCGCACCGAAACATCAACGCCAGCGTGGCCGGATCCGGAAACCACTGTCTGTGCTCGGCCTCTCGCTTGCCACGAAGCGGTAAAGGAAGCCTGACCTCAGGCACACCCGCCAGCCATTCGATCCGCTCTAAGGGTACTGAAACGAGAGCATTCAGCTGAGCAATATCTAGCAACCCACCGCTATAGGAAGCACTCATCAGCAGTAGTCCGACGCGTTGTGGAGGATGGAGCGACTCGAGATCACGCCGGTAACCCATCTGCATGGCCCTGAGCAACTGACGGCTGAGGCGTAATCGCTCAGCGGTGTACATATCCGGGTTGAACGGGTTTGCGGGACGTTCAACTGCGATGGCCAGCCGCGCTAGTGGGAATCTGGGGAGGTGGTTCCGCACCCGCTGGGTAATGCTTCGCAGCATGTTACGTAGCGCGTGATCCGTTCCCAATTGAGCCTCCAACTCGCGTACATGCTCGACAGTGATGTCTCGAATGGCACATGCACCCAGTAACCACTGGCCCAGTGGCCCAGTGGCACTCCACATTCTTCAGCGATTCGCCTCAAACGCTCACGAACCATTCCTTTCCAGTCCGGCTCATGAGGTGCTGCAGACCATAAATACTCAACCTCTTGGTCGCTCAGGCGTGTCATCTCATCGCCCCCACCGACTTCCCTGGACGTACCAGCCCAGTGTTTTCAGCAGTTGCGTTATCCAGTCACCCACCACCCCGGCATAGGCTGCAGGGCAAAACGATGAATACGGGTCTTGAGGCTCTTCTCCACGCAGCCAGTGCCCCATAAATGCAGCAAGGACCTCTGCAGGACAGCCACGCTCGGACAGCTCTGTGCGGAGAAATTTTCGGTAAGCGTTGACCCGATGTGGGATGTAGTCAGCCACCTGCTCCATATACAAGTAAAGAGTGGCGGGCCTGATCTCTATGCGGCGGACTCCGCTATCACTATGCGAGAGGAAGAAACCGCGAGACCATCGCTCATGATCCTCCGAGGAGTCAGAGAGAAGTACTTTCGAGATAGCCGCGCAATGCGCGAGGTAGTGGGCCGTTTGCCGTTGCAGCATCTCAGGCACGCAGACCAGCCGACTCATGTGCTGATCGCCGCTGTCCTTGTCAGCTATAGCGCCCATCCTCAGTAGCGAATCGAATTCGTCGACGAACCGCAGCGGATTGCGGATAGCCCGGCAGCCCGTGGATAGCATGAACATTTGCACAACCCATAGGGTGTAGACGTTATGCCACGTAATTTGGTGACTTAGGGTCGATGATGGCTTCTTACGCAGGATGCTCGCCATGGCTCTTACATTGGATGCAATCGTCTCGGGCAATAGGCAGTGCGTGGCGCCCAAACTTCCGTGCTGACCGACCTCATCCGGTTCTGGTAATTGGTACGCTAAGCCAGCACAGGCATAGACCCGTTGTAGGACGCGTCCCAGAGAAGAACTGTAGATGTGCTGTAAATGGCTGGCCCTGGGCTGCAGGTAATACTGTGGCGTTTGTGCGGAGGGCACTCGGACGCCAGACAGCATTCCAGCGATAGCTACGTCCTGCGTGTCCGCGGCGATCTGATAGAACAAGTAATTCCTGACCTTGCTCAGGGTGTATCTGGGATCGCTCTTGCCTAGAACCGCGAGAACCTTCCTGACTTCTGCGACCAGCTCTTCGACCTGATGGATAAAAACATAATCGGACGTGCGAGGAAAATGTCGCAACAGCACTGCGATCAAAGCAGAGCTGCCGGCCAGATCAGGCAGTAGCAGGCGGGCCTGTGAAGATCGAAATCCGTGTTTAGCCTGCCAACGCTCATCTCCCACCAATTCAGGATGACGAACACGTACGCAGAACTGCGAGGCCGCCCCTCTCAACAGGCACACACCGTCGGTGCAATCTGCTTCCCGATCAACCACCGTTAGCTGAACGACCTGGTATGGAGCCTGCCCAAGCCAGAGGCTTATGTGCAGCATTAGGATGGCTTCCATCCGCAGCTGCAGGTGCACATTATTCTGGCTATGAGTTAGCGCCTTCCGACATTCCTCAAACATATCACTGGCACCGAACAGCAGATTCCTCAACTCTGTAAGCGTGAATTGGGTATATGTGAACGGTAATTGCTGGCGACTTCGTACTATGTGATTTTCGATGCTCCGCTGGCTGAGCAAATCAGCAACGAAGGGCCGCTCTGCACACTCATCGTCCAGCACCCAGATTTCAGCGACAGGGCCCAACTCATCCGGAGCCAACTCAGCCATATCGGTATCTGTAGCCGGGGACTGGGTGAGGATTTGATAATGACCCGGCAACTGGTCAGGATCATCTGGATCGCCCAGTGCAAAACCATCGCGATCCTCAGCAATGAAATGCGTCAATTCCAGAGCAACCGGTTTTCCTCGCCGGCTACGGCTACCGCCGCCACCGCCTGATCTCGTTGGCGGCTCCTCCCCCTGGCTGTAACGAACCAATCGAGTAATAGAAGCGAACCGATCCGCATTCTCCGACCTGGAATCGAGTACTGAGAAACCTCGACATGCCGCCACGAAGTTGGCCGTGGCCCCCCAAACCCTCAGTTCAGGGGGAATGATCAGATGACGCGCTTCGCACAACCACCTCAGATCTAGGAACGCGGCATACCGCTGAGCAGACAGTGGCGACTGGCTAGGGGGCTGCGTTGCCGCGAGTAGCTGAGCGACCAGACGGTCGTAGTCTGGTGCATTCTCCGTATCTCGTGGCGCATGCCACAACGCTGCATACGGGAACCCATACTTTTTCACCCCCCTGCTCAGTACAGGGTTTCGAGTAGGTGGTGGTGTTCCCAACCAGAAGCGGTTACCCAAACGCTCCGAGATTTGGGGCTGTCTGCTCAGCGAGACGATCCACATGCATGCCTCTCGCCACACGAGCGGATCACAGTTCCCTATTCTGATAGGTGAACCAAGCTCAGATATGCGCAATGCGCGCAGCAGCCCTGCCACCATACGTGGCAAGTCGATCAGATCTGGGTGTGCACAAATGACATCAAGGATTTCCCCAACTACTTGGCCGGATTGGCCCTGCTCTATGGCTAGAGAAATTAGCGCTTTTCGGTTCATGTGGTTACCGCTCTACAAAGGGTTCACCTTCATAGTGGGAGAGCCAAATCCCCTAATCGCGCATAGACGCGATCCGCGCATGCGCGGATTTTCGATGCCTACCCAGTCGAACCTAGTTGCTGCCAGATGACTGGTTCTGCGATGAGACCTCGTGGCACACCTTCAGTAAGCACTGCTATTCCAAGTTGCAAGAGACCATGTTGCAGATGAAGTAGCGGTAAGAAACCGGGCCACGCGAGCTTCCGGGTTAGGGGTCATGATCCCAACGCTGCGCGCGTCCAGCTGGGTAGTTTGCAGCGCAGCAATGTAGTCAGCTCTACAAGGCTAAGCCCCCCTTTTATTGCATCGATGCATTCCTGAGTAACACCACCTTTACCAAGATAATAAAGAGCACTAATAGCCATGCCGACCTTGGTTCCTGCGCACTGCATAGCCATCGGAGCAGCATGCACGAGCCTGATCTCGGCCTTCCCCATAAATAGCGATCGGCTGGGGCCGCTCGTGTAATAAATCGGAATGACCGGCATCTGTGTACTCAGCCCGAATCGCCTCACGGCATCGGCGCCGTGGATCTGCAGCTTCCAACGGTTCTGCCTGGCAATCAGATTCACCACGTCCCAAGGCCCAGGACGATGAACCCGACCGGTGTACTGGCTGTATTTCGGCCGCATGTAGATGCCACGATACACATGCTCAAGCTCGCCACGGCGAACAAGTTGGGCGACTGCCTTGGAGATGGCCGAGTTCGAACCAAGCTCTGCAAGACACCTGATGCTGAAAGGCCTCCCCTTGCGCAGGTACTTCAGCCGCTGCGCGACGAGGTGAGACACCGGCGGTTCGAAATTTGGGCTGGACATCGCTATCGAGTCGACTCCAGCGACGAGCAGAGCAGCGGCTGGTGGAAGGCGATCACCCGCCGTCGGTATTCATCTTCAAGCGCTTCGTTTACCAGACATTCCTCAAGGCGCCCCAGCGAGAAAATCTGGTCGGCAGATGGATAGTGCCTGAGCAGGCTTTTCGCATAGCTGCGGATATCCTGCGGTAACCCAGAATGACGGGAGAGTTCACGCAGGAACTCCTCTGTTTTGACGATGGCGCGTGTTCTTTCATAAGGAAGAGTCAATCTCGTTATCTCCTGGTCATGATCTCAAAGCCCCGGATAGCTGGCTCACCATCGTCCACCACACAGCGCGTAGTTCAGCGCTGCGGCCATAGGGAGATCCCATACGACCCAATCCTGATCAGCACCTGCGATCATGATCGCGCTCCGTCTCGGCCTCCCGCTGTTCCATCCACTTGGCCAGACCCCATACCGTGGTCCCCAGCGCCAGCAGCAGCCAAAGCAACCATTGCGGAACTTGATATTGGGCGCTTAGCCAGAGACCTGCACCACCGCAAAGCATCACCACGAAAAACCATCTCATCAGCGTGCGCTCCCGATTACTTACGAGACACACGGTAACTCGATGTTCCGCTGCGCTAGCGCAGATGCCACAAATTTCGTCAGTTCCCAGATTGGGAAATGAGGATGAAATATTTATGGATTTCCGACGCAGCCGTCCTACTGCCGTAAAATCTGGCCGCTTGGGAATATGGCTGAATGACGCCTCCTTGCTCCGCTGCTCGCAGTGGAGGGGACGGCGATGAGCATCCACGATGCTCATCGCTTACTCCTGGTCACCAACGTCCAGGCCGCTTGAAGCATTAGCACAACCTCAAAAAATCTGAGGGACAAACGCCTAGAAAGCGCCCTGTCCAGTCCAAACTCGGACAGGGGAGCCTCAAGAGGGACTACGGATTGCCAGCCATCTGTCGAGCGTAATGGCGATCGCTGAGGTCTTTCTTGGGGTCAGCCTTGACCCAGCGCTCAGGCCTATTGCAGTTAGTGCAGGTCAATATCTGCTTATCAGGGCTGAGGTTGTATAGGCGGCTCTCAGAGCCAACTTTGACCTTCAATCCAACATCTGAGACCTCGAACCCTGGTACTTCCTGCCCTATGCGATCCATGGATTCAAATCGGAACGACCAGCGTTTAATCTGACTTTTGCGCCAGATAGTCATGATGATCAAGGGGTCTTGTTTCGTTGTTCTCTGATAAACCCAATCGCCTTCATATGGGCCTAGTTTGGTTGCTTCTTCGTCTCGCTTGGCCTGCTCATAAATTTGCTCCTGCATCTTGAGTAGCTCGGCATTCAATGCTTCTTCATCCTTAAGGGCTTGATCTTTCAGCATCCGCTCTACGTCATAAGGCCCTTGAGGGTCATATTTCCAAACCGCCGCGTCATTGATGCCAAGCACCTTGCAGTTGAGGCAATCGATACTCTGCTCATCTACATTTCGCGTGAGGGCCAAGCGTTCGGAACTATTAACATCATCAAGGAGAAGTTTTTTATCTTTTACTGAAACTTTCATCTTAACCAGCGGCTTGATGCGACCGTCGCCCACATCCTCTCCAAATATCTCGGCCTCATCACCGTGAACATTGAGAACCATTGCCCTCTCGCCACCGGGTATCTTGTAACGATACGCACCTGTGAAATCCTCACTGCCGCAACCAGCAAGAATGGAGCTAGCAAGAGCCAATGAAATAAACCTAGAAAAGTTCCGCATAAAATCCTTTACGGTAAATCACATAATCAATGACGTACGACTAGACTGACGACTGTGGAAAAGCTAATCAGCCGCACTGCCCTGCTATTAATCGAATCTTAATGCTGTAGTCCATATGACGCTCAGTTTCATGTAGATCCTTTGGCTTGAAGTCTCGTCGAGAAAAATTAACAATCTCCGAATCAGTAAACCCATACTCCTGCATTCTTTCCAACGTGCACGAACAGAGTGCAGGTGAGGACCCGCGCGCCTTGGAAGCAGCCTCACATCTTTTAACAAGTTGCTGAACTCCAGCTTCGCCAGCGAAGGCTCTTGACTGCAAAAACAATGCAAATGACACGAAAGCAGCTATGCCAATAATCCTCATATACTTTTAACATCCTTCTATTTAACTGCTTACTTATCGGCAATTAATCGTTTGTACTGAATTACAGCCGATTACGAAGACGGCATGTAGGAAGGCAGCCCTGCAATTCGCTGGGGTGACGCCATGCCATGAGGTCACGTTTTACCAAATTCACAATATACTGTGAAGACCAGAGATGACGCCGCCCAGATAGTCCTCCCTTTTGGGGAGTCATCTGTGGAAGTCGGATTGGCGTTCGGAAAGGTCCTGCGCAGACGGCGTGTCGAAGCAGGATTCACCCAGGAGCAATTGGCCCATGAGGCGGAATTGCAGCGTAACTACGTCAGCCTGATGGAACGGGGCATCAATCAGCCAACGATCACCACCTTGATCAAGCTAGCTAACCCCCTGGGCTGCACCGCAGCAGAGATCGTCGCCGAGGTAGAACAACTCGTTGCGCATCCCTGAGCACCGGTGTCCTTCGAGCCCCTCAATCGGCGACTAGTTGAATGATCGACTCAAGAGCACTTCTCATCCTAGAGTCGACCACCAAAGGCTCCTGCTCCAACCAAAGACCTCTGTCCACGAGATCATGCACCAGCTTGGGCGCATGACGAAGATCAAGCCCAGCAGGCCATGGCTTTTTCAACTTCCTAGGCTCGACGCACTCGGTCCAGAAGGATGGAACGAACCAGCACAGATCCGACCGAAGCTCTCGTAGTTTCAGGAAGATTCGTACGCCGTTCGGGTCGAGATCACCAAAGTGAACGACAGGAACCTCGGGCTGCACCTGAGCGAGTAGATGCACAACAGTGGCTATGTCCCAGCCAGGGACATGAGCCAAAAGCCATCCGTCCAGCATCGGCAGGTCACGCCAAGCGCCAGAGTTTTCCACCAGCAAGACCGCTCGCAAGGGACCTTCCAAGGTGAGGCCATCAAGGAAGGCCCGCTCCGGGATCGGTGCTTCACCAAGAAAACGGGCAAGCTTCCATAGATCCAGGACACCCTGCTCGGTCTGTGCCACCAATCCACGCGGTGGCCGCAAGCGTAACAATCCGTCGTGGGTCGCCTCGGTGCCGGCAAGCGCGGCTAGCCGGCGCGGCGTCAGTACCGCTTTGGAGTGGGGCGCGGTTAGCGCGGCTGCAGTCCGGCGATTGAGACGTCCTGGCAGCGCCGGAAGCCGCCCTGCGCGGCGCGCATCTTCCAAGCGAGTCCAACCATCAGGCGTGGGAGAAAACCCTCCCGCTGTAAGTGCCGCCAGCGCTTCCTGCCAGTCCGGCCATACCCGCTCAAGCAGCGCAACGAGTTCAGTGCGGCGAGCCTCTACCAAGGCAATCTGATCACGCCGGCCGGTCGAGCGGATCCAGGATAGTTCTGCCAGAGTGTCATACGCTTTCACCTGTGAGGCGCGGCGCTTGAGCGTCCCCTGCACCAGCAACTCGAGCAGAGCGATGCGCTGCTGCGGCGTCTGCCACATTAGCCTACGCTCCTAGTGCGACGACCGAACACCAGAACTTCCTCGCGCCCCTCGGGCGTCACCTGGCGCACCAAGCGATACGTCGTATTACCTTCGGCACGCGCCACTTCGGGAGCCGCGATCATCAACTGCAGATCCAATGTCTGACACAAATCGAACAAGACGCCGAGATTGTCTGGCGACAGGCGGTTGGCTTCGTCCAAGAACAGGAAACGCAGCGAACCGTGAGCGCGCTTACCGCGCAGCAAGGTCGCATCGCGCTCCCACTCGGTGAGAACTACCATCATCAACGCAGCACCGACACCGATCGCCTCGCCGGTCGACAAACGTGTCGGGTTGGCGACTTCCCACTCGGTGCCGGACTTGCGACGGATCTCCACCTGCAGATGCACGTATTCCCGATAATCGAGCAGACGCTGCCCTGCTGAGCGCCCACCGCCGTAGCGACGAAAGATTTCGTCGAGCGCCTCCTCGATCGGCATGTCCGCCTGGAACAGCAGCTCCTGGGCCGCACCTTCACGCAGGGCGCGAAGGATCTGCTCCATACGTTCGACAGCCTGCATGCGCACACGGATGCCCTGAATGCTGCCGAAGCTGACCTTTTCTAGATTCTTGGTCAAGCGAGTGACTTGGCCACGCGCCTTGCGGATCTGTACGTCAATGCCTCGTGCTACGTCTTCGCTAGCTCCACGCAGGTCGCTTTCCTGACGGGCGAGACGCTCTTCGAGGTCAGATAGTTGGTCGCGCAGCCGGATGAGTGCTTCGCGCGGGTCATCGACCTCGGCTACCTGTGCCGGCAGGCGGTGGCGCAGCCAGTCGCGCACAGCCAGCCAGAGTTCAAGAATAGGATCAGCGAAAGCGGCGTCTGCCGATGGATTTCGTACCAGTTCAAGCTCAGCGAGCAGAGCGTCCCCGCCTCGTGCGTTGCGTAACCGTTCTAGCAAGACGTCACGCCGCGCTGTCGCGATCTGTACGAGATTGACATGGCCGCGGATACTGCCTGGCCCGTCGGGATCATTGCCGAGTAGATTGCCTATGAGGCCGTGGCGCTGTGCCCGATCATGTAGTTCACTCCACCGCCTCGTTGCAGGCTCGGCCTCACGGCGCTCGCTGGTGAGTTTCTCATCGGCTGCGATCAGGCGTTCCTGCGCTGCTCGCTGGGCTTCCTGCTGCGTACCGACGGTTCTATTCAATTCCTGTCGTCGGTGCTCCAGAGCACGCAGCGATTCTTCCTGCCGTACGACCTCTTTAGCTGCATCCACTACCGCTTCTTCCGTCGGAGCAGGGATACCTATCCCGTTGAATCGAGTCGTAGCAGCCGCATGCTCCTGACTGGCGATTTGACGTCGGCCTTCCACTTCTTGGAAGTGCTCGGTAATTTGGTCATATCGTGCCTCAGCTTGGCTCACCCTTTCCTCGGCTGCCTCTTGCAAGCCTTCCGCTTCGCTCAGTTGCTCCTTCAGGGCCGGTATTAATTCCTGCGAGTCTTCGAGCCGGCGCGGCGCTTCCTCCCAGGCGAGCGCCTCAGCGTTGTCGCACAGGTATTCGAGGGCTTCGATCCCTGCATCGAGTTGCCGGCGCCGGCCTTCCAGAGTGTCGGCGTGGCGCGTCAGATCCTCTATGTCCGTGTCCGACAACGGAAGCTGGCGCAAATCACCAAGTCCGTTCTCCACATACAGAACATCCTCTTGGTTGGCGGTAACCCAGTCCCTGGCCTCGCCTGCCTGCGATGCCCTTTCACTGAGTATCTGCGCCCGCTCGCCGTGGTCAGGAGGATCAAGCAGAATCGCCTCGGCCAACAGCGAACGCAGCCTGCCAATACGGGGTTGCAGTGCCTGTGCAGCCGCAGCATGGCGATCAGCCATGTCGCTCTGTCGCTCGATCTGTTCACCGACCAAGGCGATCGCCTGCTGCACCTCGATGATGGCGTCCGCGGGGTCACCTGCCAGCCAGACCTCCAGCCCGGCGAGCAGCGTGTCGCCATTCTCCTGCAACCGTTCCAGCGTGCGGCGCTGGCTCCTCGCATTCTCTAGTTCGAACGTTTTCTCTTCGGCCTGCGCCTGCAGCTCGGCCGCCCGTCTCTCGCGCGCACGCCGTCCCAGCCGCGGCTTGGCAGGAATACGCGACATACGCAGGGCAATCCCTTCTTGGACGAGCAAATCACCTTCGTTAGCCATCGTAGTGTCGGAGGAATCGGCCAGACGGTAGAGATCGGCATCACGCGACACCAGTAGCACGTCTGTCAGTTCCTCTGGCCGGTCGACAGAGGCACGAGCTGCCGCAGCGGGATCATCGACGACCAGTGCCTGTGCCAGGGGGCCAAGTCGGGCCTCCAGCACAGCCGCTTCCTCGATCACCACTTCTTCGTAGCTGCCAGCCAGCAGCTCGGCGCCGAGCCTGTCCTTGAGCTGCAGCAACGCGGGCGAGAACGGCCCGCCGGCCGACAGCAGGTCACGTGCGTCCCGGAGCAGCTGCTCCTGTACATGCCGTGCCCCCTGTTCGACCCGGGCTGCCTCGGCGTGCTCTGTGCTCAAACAGGCACGAGCTGCATCCAGACTGGCCCGGTCCGTCACATGGGTATCGAGGTGATCGGAAATGCGGACGGCGCACTCCGCCAAAGTCTGCCATTGCGGCTCGCGTGCCATTAACTGCCGATGCTGTTGCTGCAGCTCCTCACGCCGGCGCCGTAGCTCAGCAAGTTCTTCATTGGCCGCCCGTTGTGCCTGTTCATGTGTGGATTGCTCGACTTCAGTATCACTCAGCAACGCGTCGACGACTTCAATGGCAGGCGCCTGGGTGAGAACCACGCCCAGCTCCCTCGCCGTTGCACACACCCGGGCCTGCCGGGCCTGCAGCTGTTGCGCTTCGGCCAGTTTCGCCTCAATGTCGGGAAGCTGCTCGGCAAGTACGCTCAGTGTCCGATGACGGTGCACCGCTTCGGTGGCCACATCGTACGCAGCGGTGATTTCGACATCCCGTCCCGCTAGCCGCCACACAGCCTCCATGAGCTGCTCATGACGCGCACGATGCTCCAGCGCATCGGACAGGCGCGTCCTTGCCTCCCGACGTTCCTGATCGACGCATTCGAGCATGTGGCGTACCGACATAAGCTGATCGGCGAACTGCGCAGGAAGCAAAGGTACGGTCTGCAAATGCGCCTCGGCTTCCCGTAGCCGTCGAATTGCCTGACGATAAGCAGCAGCCCGGCGATGCAACTCTTCGATGCCCTGCTGCAGATCGGCGAGCCCCTTGGCAGCGCGTTTGTAGCCCTCCCGGGCACGCTTGAGTTCCTCGCGATTGCGAGTCCGCAACGTTTCAGATTCGCTTCGTAGCCTGCCCGCTTGTTGTGCCGCTGTCTCAGCTTCCGCGAGCAGGGAGACACATTGTTGCAGGTTGCGTAGCGCCGCTAAGGAGTCCTTCAGTCTGCCGTGCCAGTCGCGGGCGGTTCCAAGTACGCGGTCGAGTTCATCTTTGCAAGTATCGAGCGTATTCAGCTCGGCCAAGGTTTCGTCGAGTACTCTGCGCGCTCCCTCTTGCGCCTGGAAGGCTTGATCGCGTGCGCTCTGCGCCTCGGCTACCCGGCGTGCCAGCTCATCGGCCCGTTCACGGGTGGCAAGGAAAGCTGCTGCGAACATGGCCTGGCCGGCTTCGAAGATACTGCCGATTTCTTGCTCCAGGCGGCGCGACTCTTGCACTTCTACCCGCGTGCGCCGGCAGGAATCCAGATTCGATCGCATCCTCTGCAAGGTATCAGCGAGGCCACTTTGCTCCCTGAGCAGGAACGAGCGTAGCTCCGAAGTGAGCACCCTTGAGATGCCGCCGGTCATGCTGGTACGCAACATATCGTTGAACTTATTGCGCTCCTCATCGGTACCAAGGCGCAGGGGCATGACTCCCTGATCGAATAGCGCGGCGAAGTACTCCCGGGCGGATGGATAAGATTGTAATCGCCCACCGAGCCGCGCCGCGTTGTCGCGCAACTCCTGTAACTCCGGCACGGACTCGACGCCCCCCTGTGCAACCAGCAGCAGATCCTGCAAGCGAACCGCAGGTTCGAGGCCCCAGACTATAAATGGGGTGGGCTCCACGGAGGGTTCACCTTTGCGTTCCAGATGTACCCCAGCCAGTAGCCTCTGTGCACCCGCAAGGGCAAAATCTACCACCACGTAGGAAGGGCGTCCGGGATCACCGAGACGTCCCCAAATACCCTTGTCGCCGCCAGTCGCTCCAGTCTCGCCGAGATTGGTGAAGCGCAGGCGGGACATGTCGGGCAGCAGAGCGACATAGGCGGCAATCATCACCGTGGTCTTGCCGGCACCGTTGCTGCCCTCCAGCGCAGTGACATGCCGATCGAGTAGATAGCGCTCGTAGAAGACACCTTTCCAATTGACTAAGGCCAAAGCATCGGCGCGTGTTCGGCTCATGACAACACTTCCTCCCCCTCCGCGTCGCCGCTATCGTCATCCATGTCGTTAGCATCGCCCAACAATACCTCGCCACGCGCAACCAGCCGCTCTAGGGCGTCACTGGGATCTGCGAGCCCGCGAACCGGCTCGGCAAAACGCATGAGTGCCGGACGCAGGCGCAACCTGGCAGCATCAACCACATCGATAAAGCCCAGGTCAGCTAGCTTACGCAGCGCCTCGTCCGCCTTCCCACGCACAGTTTCAGCAGCGATGCGTTCGTCATACTTGCGTCTACGCGGATTTAGCGTACGCACCAGCGCATCGGTGCCCAGCAAGCCGGAAAGCCGCTGCAATAGCGCTTCCCGTGTCGCCATGCCGCCATACTGCAAAGTCGCGGGATCGAGATACAACAGCGCCAGTACCTGCCCGACTAGCATTTCGCCGACCGACAGCTGGCGGCGCCCTAGCCGCTCGCCGCTGGGCAGCAAATAGAAATAGCCATCGCTCTGCTGGATCAGCTCGCCACCGAAACGTCGATAGAAAGGTTCGAGCAGCGCCTGTGCCTCCACCAAGTAATCATAGAGGCTGCCGTCATCTCGGCCGATATGGCGTCCACGTCGCAGCATCAGATCCACCTCGGGGAATCGCTCGTCGACTATCACCTCTTCCAGAGAATCGAATACGGCATCGCTCACTCCACTTTCCTCCGACCCTGGACAGTCCAATCCTCGACTTCGAGCTTTTCGCCCACCTCTCGCCATGGCCGCTCGCGGCTCGAACGCAAGCGGGCTAGCCTCGCAGCTGCGTCAGCGATCCGGCCCGCAACCACGTACTGGCTATCATCGGTCAACGTGGCTAGTACCTGCACCGTCAGCCCCGCCAAGGTATCTACGCCCTCGTCGAGCGCCCGACTCACCATCACTTCGATGTCTGCCAGCGCATTTTCAGTTTCCACCCAGGCTGGTTCGGTCTCACGATCAGTCCTTGGCCTGGCCACTGCTGGACGCTCGACGCGTGCTTCAAGTGGACGCAGCAGGCAGATGGAACCCGCATGCGCAACCAATAGATGGAAAGACCTGTTCTCCCAGTCCGCGATCTGATCGCGCAAGCGCTGGCTCAGCGCCCGATCAGGATCCAGTCTGACCACGTCGCGCAGGTAACGGTGTACATACTGGTAGTACTCGGACCATGCCTTTTGGCGTGCACCGCCCCAGGCTCCGATCCGGTCTACATGTTCGATGACCCGCTGTGCGGCTTCCTCGGCTTCGACATTTTCTGCTGAAACGGCTAGCGCCTGAATGTCCTGGAGCAACGCGACGAAATGGTGTGTGTCTCGCAGCAGGATTTCATTGAGTTCGCGCAATGTGTGGGTTGTTGCGTCGAGCAAGCTCTGGCATCGATCGATTGCGCTAAACCAGTCGGTCGACAGCAGGCTAGCGATTTCCGCCTGGATTTCCTCCTGCTGGGCATCAAGCCCCCGCTGCCGACGTTCGATACCCGCCACCATGTCGCCGACCGTAATCCTCAGAGGTGCGACCACGCGCTGACGCCAGTCCTCGTCGCTATGGGCCTTCCTGGCTGTCGCCAGGATGTCGGCCAGTTGAGCGCGCAAGGTACCGGTCAATAGGCTGAGGCTTTCCCGAGTCAGGGCCTCATCCGCCAGAAAGTATTCGATAACCGCAGCAGCAAGTCGTGTCAGCGCATACTCGCCCGCCCGTACGATGCCGGCGCCATCAACTCGGGCCAGCATGCGCTGCTCGCGTAATCGTTGAATGGCGTGGGTCGCGCGCTTGCGCGGATTTTCGGCCGCGGGTTCGACGACATCGCAGACCTGTTCGAACAGGTCGATCAGCAGATCTTCCTCGAACGACGCAAGCCCAGCCTTGTCCGCTCTCAGGTACAGACCTGCGAGAAAGCAGACATCCGCTGTCTTCAGGTCAAGATTGACCTGATCCCGCACCAGCGAGGCGATAAGGCGATTCGGATCGGATGCTGTCATAAGCGCTGAGTAGGCTTCTCTGCTACGCAGTATGAATGTGTCCAAGCCTCATATTGTTCAGGCATGGACGGCCCCCTGTGCATTGACCTGCTGTTCCTGAGTTTTGGCCGCGATCTCGGAATCGTCTGAGTATGCTTCTCGCATCATCATCTTGTAGTGAGCCAAATGCCCGGACTTGACGAAGATCGCCTTGAAGATATTCAGGTAGCTTTCCACCATTGCATCGTCGACAGCGACATACAGGTCATCGTGTGCGAAGTGGGAACCATCGTTGACCCATGAAAAAAGCGATCGGCATATGACCTTCTCACGCCCCTCGAACAGGTTGCAGATGTCGTCGGTATCGGATCCACCCAGGATCTTGAAGTAGTTTTCAAGAATGCGCCTGAGGGTGTTCTGGATTGAAAGGTTGGATCGGTCGGCCCGTCGTACCTCCGCCCACAGCAGTTCGTATGAGGTGACTATCGGGTTGCTTGTGTGGGCCTCTACTCTTGAAGAGTGATGAGATTTTCGGACGACCCAGAAGGTTTCCTCGCTGCGCATCGCATTTCTATCAGTGCGCCGGGCGTTGAAGGTCACTTCCTTGTGGAAGTAGACGTTATGGGTCAGTACGAAGACCTGTTTGATGTGAGCGGTTCCTTGGCGCACCTCATCGAACAGCGCCTTGATCAGACTGCTAACGATGAAGAGGATATCGCTATCCAGACTCGACACAGGATCGTCGAAGACCACTATACGGTCAGTCGTCACGCCGCTTTCCGAATCGCTGCCTTTGAGCAGATGGTAAAAATAGAGGAAGGTGACGAAGGTACGTTCGCCTTCGCTCAAGGTTTCCCTCGCATCCATACCATCCGGTCGCCGCAGCACATAGGCGGTACCGCTATCTGCCTTGGCTAGGGAGAAACCATGAAAACCGAACGAGGCTAGCAAGGCATTTATTGCATCGATGGTCGGCTGGATGCTGGTGGTCGCACGCTCCAGCTCAGCTATTTCTTTCTCCACCTGACGCCGGTCTGCTTCCGCCGCTTCGATCTTGCCGTTCAAGGCAGTGATCGCACCCACCAACCCTCGTTTCTTCGTCGAGTAATCCTGCAATGCGGGCGCCAGCTCGATGGCGACGATGTGCTTCCACACCTGGCTTGCCAATTGCTGCTTTTCTTTGCCCAGATTAGCTACCGTAGCGTTGTGTGACTCGATCTGCTCGTTGGCCAGCGCCAGTGCCTGGGAGATCGCGCCCAGAGCGTCAGCCAGAGGTTCCAGTGCAATGAGCTGGCTTGGCTCGCGTTGCTTATCGGCAAGATGCTGACGATTGAGGGCAATCCGAGAAGACAGCAGCGCCACTTCTGTCTTCAGTGTTTCCGCATCGAGAAATCGGGAAGGCGCATTAAGGATCTCGGACAATTGCGCCAAAAGCTGATCGGCCGCCGCGGCATAGGTCTTAGCCAGTTCATCAATGGCACGACTGTCATTCAGAAACGTTTCGTCGAAATAGGCCTCCAGGTTGGCCGCGAACGAGGCCTCTGTGGCTTGCTGGCAGAAAGGGCAGACTCCTGTCGCCTCATCGAAGTAAGCCCGGCCCTGCCGCACCCAATCGCTGTTGCCCAGCGCCTTGATCATTGCCGCGATATCGACATCTTCCCGGCCCAGAACGCGCTTGCTCAGGATCGGATTCGATTCGTGGGACAACAGCGCATCGAACGAAGGCAATACGACGCGGGGCTCCAACATAGGTGAGGGGCCAAAAATGGTCTTGGCTTTCTCCTGGAGATCGGCCAACGAAACCAATGCTGCAGAATTCCCAGCATGCTCCTGCAGCACACGGACCTTGAAGTTCTCGGCATTGTTGCGTACGCCCTGGAATGCCAAAGCGAATGCACTATCGTGCTTTTTTTTCTGGGCCCAGCATGTCTCCTGAAACCAAGCCTCGAGATCGGCGAGTTCTTTGCGTTTTCCTCCCAGACCATCCAGCCCTTCTAGAGTCTCCCTCAGACTGCTGATGCGTCCACTACAGCGACCGGATTCCTGCTTGAGTGCCGCGATCTTGGCAAGATTGTCGACGTTCTTTTCACCGAGGGTGAAGATGCCTTTGAGCTCCGCAGAGGGGCCAAAATTACGTGCAACGAAGTCGCGGTTGTAGACCATAGCCTGAAGGGGCACGCCGCTCTTCCAGCCAACATGGCAACTCGGATAACGAGTGGGGTTGTCGATCACCCTGGAAATTGTGGTTTTGCCACACCCATTGGCACCGTAGATAAAGTTGAACTTCGTCAGCCCATCAAGCGCTTGTACCTCTTGTCCATACGAAGCCACCCCCACTATCCGTATTGACTCAATCATTCGCCTCTCTCCCTAGGCAATCGGTGCCAATCTCTGGCCGGCTATTCGTTATATAGCTTGCAATGTCATTCGAATAGAGTGAGTGAAAGACTAGACCAGTCGAGGTCTAGTGATCTATTCCGGAGGCGCACGCTGGATATGGGCGATTTGGCGGAGAGTTCTGTCGTCACGAGGGTGTATTTGGCTAGTTCGGCGAAGGTGCCCCAGTGAGCGCTTGTGGCGGGTCAGTGGTTTTTGCAGGACTGCCACCGACATTCTGCGGTAGACGAGCGCAGCCACGGTGGCTACAGAGCGAAGTCTCGATGACCTATCAATGAACTGCCGGTGGATTAGCTGAATGCGGCATAGGGATATTAAATTCCCCCGGTGGTATTGCGGGATTTTCAGCTCAATAGGGGCGGTGTTAGCTAGTAGGCCTGGGGCGAGTTCAATTGTCAGAAGCTGCGGCTAGAGATGAGTTGTAAATCAGGGGGACAGGTAGGGCCTTTTGTTCTGGCCGGTACACGTCCTGGTACTACAGCTACGTGAAGAGCTGTCACGTAATCTAAAGGCGTTCACCTGAAAGACACTGCTGGCTCAGCCAGCGCAAAGCGGCTCAGACCTTAACGAGGCGCGTATCCAGGCCGAAGCGCTCTTGGCTGATCATTCGATACCTGCCCTCGGCCAGCTCGCGACTGACAAGCAAGTTCCAAGAGTGGCGAGTGACGGCGGATGGGATCAGTACGAACGGATGCTCGGCCAGCAGGGCGTCTGCAAATTTCTGCTGGTTAGGTGAAGCGGATGCACTCGTCAGCCAGACAGGATTGGGAACATCCTCGGGCTGTATGACCTTGATAAGGCTCTGATCGAGCACTTCAAAGCATGTGAGCACATGCGCAACCGTATCCAGCACATCGAAGCCAACATGCACCGCCACCTCCAGGATGGCGGTTGATGGGTCTGCCGATGCGTACACAACGTTTCGCCCCGGAGGATTCCAGCGGCCACCCAGCTTGTGGGCACCAATGCCACTGTCCCAGGTGTCCTTGTAGAGCTCGCGGTCAAGGCGCCATGCGTACCATGAGCCAGACCAGGGAAGCGGGTTCACTGATAGACCCCGTACTCGATACGCTCCAGATAATCCTCGACGGCCTGAAACCCCACCGGGTTGTCGATAACGTCCAGCGGCACGTCGCCGTCCAGATACTTGCAAGGACGCCCTAGCCATTCTTCGGCCAGCTTCTGAGTGCCGAACACATTGATCGCGTGCTCCAGCACCTTCGCGTACTGGAACGCCACAGCGCTCTGTTGGGAATTGAGGTGTGCTGGTTGCTTGCTGCCCTGGCGCTGGATCGTCCTGATGGACTTGCCCACAATGCGACTCATGATCTTCTTCGTCGAATACAGATCAGAAATCGCAAGCATGTCTTGCACGTCTTTCAGGTCGAAGCCTTTGACCGTGAGCCTGTAGACCATGACCGGACTGAGCTGGTCAGAGTCACTTTGGAAAAGATATTCCGTTGGCCTACGAGCGGCAGGTGCTGGCTTGCGGGTGCGAGTGTCGGCGGAAACCATAGCGTACTCCTCCACATGCGACATATGGCATTATTGTAGCGTCATTTGGCGCGCCGTGCAGCGGATAAGTGCTTGGTGCTCTGTTCGTGGCCTGAATCGATTGTGCGCATGCCTGACGTCCCATTCCGGGTGCTCGCGCAGTTGAGCTGCTTGGGTGAGTTTTCGCCCGCCGGCAGCAGTGGCTGGATCGGCGCGTTCGTTACCACTCTCTGAGCCTACCCGCTCTTTGCTATGCTGCCAGCCTGCGCCGCAGGACTTAGTTGGCTGCGGCCTGCCGCCGCCTCCCCTTGCGGACACCTCATCCAACCGGCTTCTGGAGTCGCGATGAAACATCATCTGGTGATCGAAGACTGGGAAGGCGATGGCGCCATTCGCCTGCCCGACGACGTTCTGCAGGAAATGGGAGTTGATGTTGGAAGCACGCTCTACCTGCTTGAGGAATATGTAGGCACCACCCGTTGCCTGGTGCTCAGTAAGACTCCGCGCATTCCTGATCGCGTTGATGAACTGGCTGGCCATTGGGAGTCGTTTGGCAAAATCTCTGCCGAGATAAACGCCAATGACGAGTGAGCTGACTACCCAGCCTGCTGCCCGCGAATCCCGGTGCTTGACGCTCTGCCATTGCCTCCTGCAAGGAGCAAAGACTTTCATGCATAGACAAGGGCCGCTAGCCTCTGGCCAACCACATTCCTGGGTTGCGCAAATGTGACAGCCCAGGACAAAAAGCAGGTTTGTGCGAACTCAGGCGCAGCACGGCTGTAATTGTGCATTCCACGCGCCGATGCGAGCGGGGGCAGCGCCAAGTACCAGTGATCTATTAACCCCCACTAAGTTACGATGATCGCTGCAGATCGCGAGCAGAACTCAGGCTCAATGAGACGACGGTAGGACGCGTCAGGGTCTGGCTAGTGGTCAAAAATCGATATCCCGGATTTCGTTTTTTGTGCCAAGGGTAACTGCCCTCGGATGTCTCTATTAGCCTTAAACTGCAAGACACAGTAAAAGACGAAACCCTTGCAGTACGGCACTTAGAGGCATTTTTGAACGCTTGTCGCCAACCAAGATTTCTGTACCGCATTGGCCTCCGAAGGGGGTCGTGGGTTCGAATCCCGCCTGGTGCGCCATCTTCATAGCAAAAAGCCCCGGATGAAAATCCGGGGCTTTTTCGTTTGGCGTGTCCCATCCTGAATAAGGTGCCTCGTCCTGGGTCATGCTGTCCTTCTTCAGCAGATCGTACAGCTCCAGTTCGTCTTACTGCTCCGGAACCTGATTGTGGATCGCAACGTGCTGACCAATCAGCGTCAGCCTTCGATCAAGTTCATTCATCAGGCGCAGCTGGGTCGCCATGACCTCCCTCTTGTTGAAGAATCCCGGCTGCTCGGTGTGAAGGCCGAAGCGGCTGTTGATCGCGGTCGGTGACATGACCTCTTGGTAGGCCTTCGACGCATGGTTGTAGATCGCGCACAGCAGGCCGCTGGTGGTCTCCGCCGGGTGAACGAACACCAGCGTCAGCCACTGTCCCGTGCGCATCTGGATGCTGCTGTCGGCAAACCCGAAGCAGGCCTCGCTGCCATCGCCCAACCTGATCCAGAACTCATGCTCGGTGGTGGTGTAGCTGCTGACGTGCATCGAGGAATGCGCGCTTCCACCCATGGAACCATAACCGCCATAGACGTACCCGCCATTGCTCGCACTATGGGAATGTGAAGCCGAGAGGTGGGTGTTGGCGCGCTTTTGCGTATCCAGAACCTGGCCGGTCAACGAGAAAAAGCGTAGTTCGTGATGAAAATGCCGGAGCCCTTCCTCAAGGAAGTTCTCGTCATCCGGCGACAAGGTGATGTCGTACATCGTGCGCACCATTTCTTCGCGCGCGGCCTTGTCGCGCTTGGCTCTCTCCTGCAATTGCGCGCGGTGAGCCTTTGCGTCTTCGAAGGCCTTCATGGCCTGGGCCTTTACGATCGGGGTCTTTTCCTTGGCGAAAGCCGAGGTTTTTTCCGTCGCTTCCTTGATGACCGGCGCAGCTTTCTGGCTGGCTTCGGCAGCAAGTTCCTTCGCGCGGTTCAGGGCCTGGGAGGCTTTTTCAGCCATTTCCGGGTTCGCCTGTACCGCCTTTTGCTTCAGGTCATCCCATAAGCTCATGTGCGTATCTCTTCATGAAAGAAAGGCCCGTTAAAGACGGACCAACTGAATACTCGACAGCGGTCTATCAGCGCTTGCCAGCCTTGCCCTGCTTCTCCGGTTTGCCTGGCTTGCGCAATCTCACGTAAAGGTCCAGGCCGCCGGTGGCGCTGCTGCCACGTGACTCCAGATCGAAACGTCTGGGCTCGGCGGCGATCAGGTCGCTGAGCTTTCTGCAGCCATACAGCCTGGGGTCGAAGGCCGGGCGCAGCTTGCTGATGTTCTGCCCGAGGGTGCCGAGCTGGATCCAGTCGTCTTCCTCGGAAAGATCGTCGAGCACCCTGGCGATGAAATCCACCGGAACCTGCTGGCAATTGATGGCATCGGCCTTGCCGAGAGGCTTGGCCACGTGGCTGACGGTCTCTTCGACCTGGGCAGCGGCGGCGGCGAGCTTTTCCGGCGAAGGCGCTTCCGGCGGCTGCTTCAGGGCGGCGGCACGGAGGATCTCGGTGTAGATGAACTTGTCACAGGCCGAGACGAATGGTGACGGCGTCTTCTGCTCACCGAAGCCATAGACGGTCAGGCCTTCCTCGCGGATGCGCGCGGCCAGGCGGGTGAAGTCGCTGTCGCTGGAGACCAGGCAGAAGCCGTCGAAACGCCGGGTGTAGAGCAGGTCCATGGCGTCGATGATCAGCGCGCTGTCGGTGGAGTTCTTGCCCGAGGTGTAGGCGAACTGCTGGATCGGCTGGATGGAGTGGTCGAGCAGCACCTTCTTCCAGCTGCCCAGGTTGGGCTTGGTCCAGTCGCCATAGATGCGCCGGACACTGGCGACACCGTATTTGGCGATCTCCTCGAACAAGGCTTCGACGATGGCCGCCGGGGCATTGTCTGCATCGATGAGTACGGCAAGAAATTTCTGCTTGTGCGGGGTGCTGGACTTGCTGGCCATGGGTCATCCCTGGAAGAAGATGTCACGACCATAACGCCGTCGTGCGGCTGCTGGCCAGAGGGCCATGCGTGCAACCCTACAACGGTCGTCATAGAAGCGTCCTGCAGTTTTCAAAAGCGCTAATGGCAAATTGACCTGAAAGGCCGTTTGCCATACTGTCCGTTGCAAATTGTGACGGAGCGCAAGGCTCTGTTTGAACGCCATATTGATCACGTTCTGGAGCAGGGATGCGCGGTGCATTGCTACGCAGTGGTAAAAGCGAGACTTTTACCGCTTTGGGGGAGACTGGGCAGCCGGTCTATCGGGCCGCCCTGCAACTGCGCGAGGCCATTCGGCGCAAGGACCCGACTCTCGTCGATCATCTGGCGATACCCCAGAGCGACGAACTGGGCAATCAGATCGACTGGTACAGCGGCATTACCGGCGATGTGATTCCCTGGACCTCGGCCACCGAAGAAGAACGCGCGCCGGCCAGGCCGCAACTCGAAAGGCTCAAGGCCGCGCTGGACGATCTCAGCACCCGCTTCCTCGGCAGCGACCCGGCTGACCAGCAGGGCGACAAGGCAGTGTTCGGCAAGCTGCTCAAGCGGGTCATCTATTTCCCCGATGAAAGTTTCGTCTACCTGGTCAACGGCAAGCCGGTACTGACCTTCTGGGGTTTTCAGCATGCCGATGCCGACCGCAGCCTGGAACCTCTGCATTGCCTGTATCCACGCAGCGAGCCGGCGCCCAGCATGCCCGTGACGCCAGCGCCGAGCGTGGCGGCTCCACTGGCGGCGGCACCCGTCGAGCAAGTGCCGGTCGTCACCCGCCCTTGGTGGCGGCGCTGGTGGTGGCTATGGCCGCTGCTGCTTCTACTGCTGACGCTGCTGTTGCTCAGCCTGCTGCGCGGCTGTATGCCGAATGCGGGCTTGCCGGACCTGCCCCAGGTGAACCTGCCAACACTGTCCACGCCGCAACTGCCGAGCGGCTCATTGCCGGCTGGCGGGCTGAGCCTGAACGGCTCAGGTGGCGCCGGCAATGGCGGGCCCAACGGCGCACCCGGATTGCCAGAGGGCAATGGAGATTCGCCAGCACCCGAGCCCACCGGGCCGGGTAACGAGCCGGAACCGAACGAGGCACCCACCGAAGAGCCGCCGGCACTGCCTGAACCGGAAGCGGAGCCTGAGCAGCCGGCTGATGAACCACAGCCCGAGCCGTCGCAGCCTGCCGAGCAGCCGCAACCACCGCAACTGCCCCTGGACCCGCAAGAGCCGCTGAGCATTCCCGAGCAGGCCGGCAACGGCCCGGCAGACTTCCTCAATGGTGACTGGCGCGCCGGCGCCGGCATCCAGGATCGCCGCACCGGCAAGCCGCTGCGCCTGCAATACCGTTTCGATGATGGCAAGGGTGAGGTCACGGTACGCCGTCCGGATGGCGTGGACTGTTCCGGCCCGGTCACCGCCGCCATGAACAACGGCAGCCTGGCCATCGACAGCCAGGGGCAAGCCGCCTGTGCCGATGGCAGCAATTACGACATGCCACAGGTCACCTGCGCCAAAGGCGCCCAGAGCATCGCGGACTGCACGGGCAGCTACGGAAACGAACGCTTCCCGATGTCCATGCGCCGTGCTGGCGAATAAGACTGGATGAATCCAATGTTGCCTGAAGTTACCCAATTCGAAGATACGGTCACCCTGATCAGCGATACCGGCATCCAGTTCATGGATTTCGCCCTTGCGCTGGACCTGCGCAAGGAGCCGCCGGGTGAATTCGCCCCACTGACCAGCGGCCTGCTGACCCGCCTGCTGTACAACGAGGAAAAGGACTTCTACTTCTACGAGCCCGAGCCGGAGAAGATCGAGAAGACCAAGCCCGCTTTCAGCCTCGACATGAAGAGCAGCCTGGACCTGCTCGACGGCCTCTGGCTGCCGATTCCCTTCTTTCGCTTCATGCCGCCCCATCGCTACGACGAAGGCCCGAGCAACTGGGCACGCATGCGATTGGTCAAGCTGCCCACGCCGGATATCGACGGCAACAGCCATCGTCTGACGCTGGCGTTCGACAGCCGGGTTATGCCCCGCCAGGACGGCACTGCCTACCTTGCGCCCAACCAGGAAGACGTCAGTTCCGGTGTCGCTTTCCGCCTGGCCTGCAACATCCGCGATACCCGCTGGTTCCTTGACCAGGGCTGGGTCAGGGAATGGCTGCTGGAAGTCTTTCGCGAAGGCAACGCGCATCGCCCGCGCGAGGAAATCGACATCGAGGTGCGCGAAAACCATCATCTGGCGCACTACCTCAACCTGCTCAGCCTGATGGCCCGCCCGGTCGCTGCACAGCAGACCAATGCCCGCGCCAAGGTGGAAATCCCGGAAATCAAGGTAGTCGCCAACGAGGTCAATGGCCAGGTCAAGCCTATCCCGGTGGATCTGGTGCTGGACGTCGGCAACTCGCGCACCTGCGGCATCCTGATCGAGAACCACGGTCAGGCGGGCTCGGGCCTCAAGCACAACTATGTGCTTGAGCTGCGCGACCTGATCACGCCCGAACACACCTACAACCAGCCGTTCGAGAGCCGCGTGGAATTCGCCCAGGCCAACTTCGGCAAGGATCAGTTCTCGGTCAAGAGCGGTCGCCACGACGCCTTCCAGTGGCCCACCATCGCCCGTGTCGGCAGCGAGGCCGGGCGTCTGGCCAGCCGTCGCCGCGGCACCGAAGGCTCGACCGGGCTGTCCAGCCCCAAGCGCTACCTCTGGGACGAAAATGCCTACGGCCATGGCTGGCGCTTCAACTGCTCCTACATCAAGGGCGACAGCGAACCCTACGCCACCGCCGCGCCGTTCTCGCACCTGATCAACGAAACCGGCGAGGCGCTGTACAGCCTCGACGAGGATGACCGCCTGCCGGTGTTCATGCCGCGCTACTCGCGCAGCTCGCTGATGACCTTCATGCTGGCCGAGGTCCTGGCCCAGGCGCTGTCGCAGATCAACAGCCCGGCCCAGCGCTCGCGCCAGGGCCACACACGAGTGCCGCGCCAGCTCAACAGCATCATCCTCACCGTGCCGCCGGGCATGCCCCAGGCCGAGCGCAGCATCCTCAACGAGCGCATGCTGCAGGCCATCGGCCTGGTCTGGAAAAGCCTCGGCTGGCACACCGGCGAGGAAGACCCGCACGAGGAAGAAGTCAGCAGCGCGCGCACACCGATTCCGAGCATCCGCGTCGAGTGGGACGAAGCCTCCTGCGGCCAACTGGTCTACCTCTACACCGAGGTCAACGAGAAATTCGCCGGTCACCCGGAAGAGTTCTTCGCCACCCTGGCGCGCCCGGACAAGGCCGACCGCGAACGCATCACCCTGGCCACCATCGACATCGGCGGCGGCACCACCGACTTGGTAATCACCGATTACCGTCTGGATCGCGCCGGCAATGGCGGCAGCGGCAGCAACGTGCATATAGTGCCGGAACAGCGCTTCCGCGACGGCTTCAAGGTGGCTGGCGACGACATCCTGCTGGACGTGATCCAGGACTTCATCCTGCCCAGCTTCGAGAAGGCTCTGCAGGTTTCCGGGGTACGCAGCCCAAGTGCGTTGATGTCGCGTCTGTGCGGCGACGAATCGGTCAGCGCCCAGGACGCCATCCTCCGCCAGCAGCTCAACCTGCAGGTCTTCACCCCGCTGGGCCTGGCCCTGCTCAAGGCTTACGAGCAGTACGACCCGGAGCATCCGCAGGAAGTCATCAGCCACAGCTATGCCAAGCTGCTCGGTGAAAAGGCGGTGAATGAAAGCGTCTGGGAGTACGTCTGCAGCGCGGTACGCCGTGAGGTGGGTGGGCAGACGCTGTTCGACCTGCTGCAGGTACCGATCAGCTTCGATCTGCAGCAACTGCACGCGGCCTTCCTCAACGACAAGATCAATCTGACCAAGACGCTCAGCGCCCTGTGCGAAGTGATCTTTCAGTATCCGTGCGACATGCTCCTGCTGACCGGGCGGCCCTCGCGTCTGCCTGGCGTGCAGGCGTTCATCCGCAAGATGCTGCCGCTGCCACCGGGGCGCATCCTGCCGCTGCAGAACTACCGCACCGGCGGCTGGTATCCCTTCCACAAGAGCGGCCTGATCGACGACCCGAAAAGCACCGCCTCGGTCGGCGCCATGCTCTGCCTGCTGTGCGCCAACCACAGCGTGCCGAATTTCTATTTCCGCTCGGCGGCGCTCAAGCCCTACTCGACCATCAAGCACATCGGCGTGATCGACCTGAACAACGTCATCAAGGATGCCGACGTGCTCTACCGCGACATCGTCTCCGAGGACGGCAAGATCAGCCTGCCACTGCTCGGTGAAGGTGACGAAACCGACACCCCGCAACTGGAGATGCGCGGTGACCTGCGCCTGGGCTTCCGCCAGTTGACCGCCGAACGCTGGGCTGCATCGCCGTTGTACACCCTGCGTTTCACCAAGGTCGGGCGCGAGAAGTTTTCCCGCGCCGATGCAGAAGGTGAAGCGCCGCTGCTGAAGATTCGCTTCCAACTCGATACCCGCGACAGACGCACCAAGAAGCAAGGCCTGATCAGCGACCGGCTGGCCATCGCCAACGTCGAATCGAATAGCAGCAAGGTCGTGTTCAACCCGCGCAGTGACCTGGAGCTGGAGCTGAACACCATGCTCGATGCCGGGCTGAGCGATACCAAGTATTGGCTGGACAGCGGAAGTGTGAAGCGCAAATGAGCAACCTGACCCCCAAACAGAACCAACTGAGCACCGCCTGGACGGCCATTCACGAAGGCGCCGGCCAGGCCCTGGAGTGGATTCACGAAGTACGCGGCAACGCACCGCGTCTGGACAGCGAGGCCGACAGCTTCAACCTCAAGCTGCACCGCGCGCGCAACCTGGCGCGCAGCCTTGGCCGGGTAGCCGGCACGCCCATGACCATCGGCTTCTTCGGCCTGTCCCAGGCCGGCAAGTCGTACCTCATCTCGGCGCTGGCGGCGAATGGCAGCGGCAAACTGGAAACCACCTACGGCGATACCCGGCTGGATTTCATCAGGCATGTGAACCCGCCGGGTGGCGGCAAGGAGGCCACCGGTCTGGTCACCCGCTTCAGCCGCACAGCGCAGTCGGGGCCGGCCAGCCATCCGGTAGAGCTCAAGCTGTTCAGCGAGATCGAGCTGGCCAAGATTCTGGCCAACGCCTGGTTCAACGACTTCAACCAGGAGCTGGTCGACTACGAACTCGACGAGCCGCGCATCGCGCGTATTCTCAAGCCCTTTGAAAGTGGCGCCATGAACGCCGCGCAGGCCGGAGTCAGCGCCGATGACGTGGTATCGCTGTGGGATTACCTGCGCGACAACTTCGAGAAGTCGATCCGCAAGCTGGAGCATCATTACTGGCCGCGGGCAATGGAACTGGCGCCACGCCTGAGCTGCACCCAGCGCGCCGAGCTGTTCTCGATTCTCTGGGGCGAGCAGCCGGAGCTGACCAACATCTATATCCAGCTGGCTTCCACGCTGCAGCGCCTGGGCCATGCGCCACGGGTGTTCGCACCGCTGAGTGTGCTGGTCAGCCGTGACGGCGAAGGCTACTCCCAGCGCGACAGCATCATGAACGTGGACATGCTCGAGCGCCTGGGCAGCAGTCGCGATCTGCCGGTCGAAGTCTGCCCGGCGCCGGGCCAGAGCCTGCTGCCGGCAGTCGGCATTCCGGTGGTGCAGCTGGCTGCGCTGACCGCCGAGATGATCTTCCCGCTCATCAACCCGACACGCGACCCGCAGGTTGAACAGGTCGATCTGCTGGACTTCCCCGGCTATCGCGGACGCCTGGGCATCCGCTCGGTCAGCGAAGCCGGCAGCCAGGCGAGCACTCAGGGCGGCAATCCAGTGTCGCAACTGTTGCTGCGCGGCAAGGTCGCCTACCTCTTTGAGCGTTATACCGACAGCCAGGAAATGAACAGCCTGGTGGTCTGCACCAGCTCGTCCAAGCAGATCGACGTCAAGGATGTCGGCCCGGTACTGACCCGCTGGATCGAAAAGACCCAGGGCGCCACCGCCCAGGAACGCGGCAAGCGCACCCCCGGCCTGATCTGGGCGCTGACCATGTTCGATATGCAGATCGGCTCCATGCTGGAACAGGACGAGAGCATGGTTCTTGCGGGCTGGGACGGCCTGCTGAAGAAGACCATGCTGGAGCGCTTCGGCCAGTACGAGTGGATCCAGAACTGGGCCGGCCAGCCATTCAACAACACTTACCTAGTGCGCAAGCCACGCCTGCCGATGGCCACTTTCGTCGAAATGGCGGAAGGCAGCTACGACGAACTGGGCATGCTGGCGCGTTATCAGCAGCAATTGCAGTTGCTGGGTCGCACCTTCGTCGAGGCGCCGGCTGTGCGTGAACACATCGCCCAGCCGGACGAAGCCTGGGCGGCGATGATGGCGCTGAACGACGGCGGCATCCAGCGCATCAGCCAGTACCTGGGCCGGGTCGCCCATCTCGACTTCAAGCTCAACCGCATCGAAGAACAGCTGGAGCGTTGCCAGGCTGACCTGCTGCACAGCCTCGACGGCTGGTATCACAAGGACGGCGAAGGGGCCTTGGCGCTCAAGCGCGCCCAGGCACAGATGATTCTGCAGGATCTGGGCCGCAGGCTACCGGTGCTCGGCGAGCTGATCGACCATCTGCAATTGCCCGGTGACAGCGTGCGCGACCTGTATCTGAGCGGCGCCTACGAAGTGGAAGAGGAAGCGCCCGAAGGCACCGAAGAGGTGGCGCAGGCCGCCCCGCAAAGTCTGTACGGCAACGATGGCGGCTTCGATTTCGGCGATGTATTCGCTGCAGACAGCGGCGCCAGCAGCTCAGCGCCAACGGCCAAGGTAGCGGCACCGCAACAGCAGAGCAGCGAGCACCGTTTCGCCAGGGCCGTGTTCAAGGCCTGGATCAGCCACCTGCGCGAGCTGAGCAACCGCCAGAACCTGCTCACGCTGCTGGGCCTTGAGCGCAAGATCGTCGAGGCCGTGGTGGACGAGCTGATCACCGCCGCCTACCGCCTCGATGTGCCCGACCAGCTCAGCCGCGCGCTGCAGCAGCGCGCGCAAAGCGGCGCGCGACGCGACCAGCTGGTGCAACGCCAGGTGCTGACAGTGCAACTGATGCTGCGCGACTACGTGTCCTGGTTCGGCAACCTGCAAAAACCAGTGGAGGAGCGACCCAAGAGCCTGATCGGCGAAAAGGATCACCTGTTCGCCTTCTATCGCCATCCGCAGCCGGGTCAGTTACCCGAGCTGCCCGCGCAGCCAGCCAACCAGTCCAAGCTGTTCCTCGGCGACTGGCTATCCGGGCTGTACCGGATCACAGAGGACAATGCCGGGCACAGCGCCGGACGCGAAATCACCATTGAACAGAATGAATGGCTGGGCCGTGTGCTGCAGTCCTTCCAAGCGAGATAATTCATGACCATACGTGTCGATCTGCTGGCCCTTGAGCCGAACATTCCCGGCCAGGCCCGGCTGGCCGTGAAGAAATGGCGCGGCGCCAGCGAGAGACTGGAGTTTTCCATCCAGCGCAACCAGGACCAACTCTACCTGCAGGGTAACCGCCAGTGGAGCAACAACCCGTTCTGGTTCCAGGTGCCGCGCTTCAACCAGGGCGCCGACGAGGACGTGCTGGAAACTCCGATCGGTCCCGAAGTGGTCGATCCCCTGCTCGAAGGCAGCGGCAGCTCCAATTACCGTATCGAGCTGCGCGAACTCGATGGCGGCCTCGCTGACCAGGGCGTGGTGCGCCCCGGCCAGGGCCTGCTGTCGTCGATTGCCGGTGGCGAAACGCGCGCCCTCTATGATGGCGGCAACCTGAGCGCCGTTCCTGAGACGCCTGCTGTGGAAATCCCGGACCTGCCGACACTGGAGCTGCCCGAGCCGCAACCTGCCGCGGAGCCGATCAGCGTCGAGCCCGAGCCGATTGTCGCTGAGCCTGTCAGCCCCGAGCCAGCGGCGAAGAAGCGCAGCCTGCTGCCGCTGATCCTGGGCGTGCTGGTTTTGCTGGCAATCGCTCTGGGCCTCTGGTTCTGGCTGAAGAAGCCGGCGGTCGAAACGCCGGTCGAGACGCCGCCCACAGCAACCGAACCCGCCGCGGCCAGCGAGCCAGTCGCCGCCGGCCCCTGCACGTTGGAAAGCATGGCCAGCCAGAGCGAGCTGAGTTTCGTGCAGAACTGCATCCGCGAGGCACCGGACAGCGCCGCGCTGCTTGAGATCATCGCCACCGCCAAGACTGCGGGCCATTGCGGTATCGCCCAGCGCCTGTACGCCAACCGCGCCCAGGCCGGCGATGTGCAGATCGCCCATGCCTATGCACGCGAATACGACCCTCAGTTCCACCAGCCCAGCACCTGCTTCGCCGAGCCGGATGCGGCCACTGCGGCCTACTGGTACGAAACCATCCTCGCCTCGGTCCCGGATGACGCCCAGGCCCGGCAACGCTTCGAGGAGCTGCAGCCGTGAGCCTGCGTATTTCCTGTGCGGCCCTGCTGGCGCTATGCGCCAGCGCCACCTTGCAGGCGGCGGACAAGCCCCTGTTGCAAGAAGGCAAGCAGACCCTGTTCCAGCGCGTGCTGACCACGCCCAACTGCCAGCTGAGCGCCACTGCCGGCGGCAATGGTGAAGCACAGCCGGCGTTCAGTCGCTTCTACGTCTACGAGCGGGCTCAGGCCGGCAACGCCGAGTGGCTGCGGGTCGGCCCGGACAGCTACGGTAAGAGCATCGGCTGGCTGCCGGCGGCCTGTACCGTGGACTGGAAGATGCAGCTGACCCTGGCCTTCACCAACCCGGCCAATCGTGACCGCCTGCTGTTCTTCAAGGAGCGTCCGACCCTGGAAGGCATCCTCGATGCGCCCGACCCGGTCAGCCATGTCGCGCCGCTGCGGGCCAAGCTCAAGCAGGGCCAGCCGGCGCCAGGCGTACTGGCTCAGGAGCCGGAATTCTTCGTCGATCTGCAGAAGGAGTTCTACCTGCTGCCGGTGCTCAGCGGCGAAGAGGTGATGAGCGAAGAAGGCTTCCGCATGCGCCTGCTCAACGTGGCCTCGGTGAGCAAGGCCGACACGCAATCCACGCCCGGCGGCAACGCGGCGGGCACGACGGGCACAACCGGCGGCACCAGCCAACCGGCCATCACCAGCCAGCTCAAGGAATTCAGCGCGGCGGTGGTGTTCGTTATCGACTCGACCATTTCCATGGACCCCTATATCGAGCGCACCCGCGAGGCGATCAAAAAGGTCTACGCGCAGATCGCCGTGGAAAACCTCGGCAAGCAGGTCAAATTCGGTCTGGTCGCCTTCCGCTCCAGCACCCAGGCCGTACCGGGCCTGGAGTACGTCAGCAAGATGTACGCTGACCCCAACACCGTCACGGACGGCGCCGACTTCCTGAGCAAGGTCGCCGAGCTCCGGCAGGCCAGGGTATCGAGCAGCAGCTTCGACGAAGATGCCTACTCCGGGGTCATGCACGCCATCGATCAGGTCGACTGGAGCCAGTTCGGCGCCCGCTACGTGGTGCTGATCAGTGACGCCGGCGCCATCGAGGGCGACAGCAAGCTGTCCGGGACCGGCCTCAGCGCCGAACAGGTACGCATCGAGGCCAGCAACCCCGGCGTGGCGATCTATACCCTGCACCTGAAGACCGCCGCCGGCCTGAAGAACCACGGCAAGGCCGAGGCCCAGTATCAGGCGTTGTCGACCTATCCGGGCACCAATACCTCGCTGTATTACCCGGTCAATGCCGGCGATCTGGACGCCTTCGGGCGCAAGGTCGATGCCCTGGCCAGCGCCATCACCAGCCAGGTCAAGGCCGCCTACATGGGCGACGAAGCCATCGGCAGCGCGCTGAATGCCAAGGCGGAACCGCAGGCCGCGAGCAGCGAAGAGCAGAAGATGCTCGACGACGCCGCGCTGATCGGCCACGCCATGCAACTGGCCTATCTCGGACAGAAGACCGGCACCCAGGCGCCGCCGGTGTTCCAGGCCTGGATCAGCGACCGCGACCTGATCAAGCAGAACCTGCCGACCACCGATGTCCGCGTGCTACTGACCAAATCCCAGCTCAGCGACCTCAGCGACGTGCTCAAGCAGATCCTCGACGCCGCCAACCAGGGCCTGATCTCGCCCAGCGAGATGTTCGAGCGCCTGCGCTCGGTGGCCGCCACCATGGGCGCCGACCCCAACCAGCTGAAGCAGGGCGACAACACCCGGCTGGCGGAGCTGGGCATGCTCGGCGAGTACCTGGAAGACTTGCCCTACCAGAGCGAAGTGCTCAACCTGGACGAGGAAACCTGGAAAAGCTGGGACGGCCTGGCTCAGGAGAAATTCATCCGCACCCTGAGCACCAAGCTGCGCCATTACCAGCGCTACAACGCCGATGTGGACCGCTGGGTAGCGCTGGCCAAGGACAGTGACGCGCGCGACAACGTGTATCCGGTTCCGCTGGAAATGATGCCCTGACCCCATGCTCGATATTCAGGGACTACGGGTGGCACGGGGCACCGGCAACCAGGCGCATCGCGTCTGTCTGCCGGCCCTGCAACTGGACCATGGCGAGATTCGCGCCATCACCGGCGAAAGCGGCTGTGGCAAGAGCACCCTGCTCGAAGCCATCGGCCTGCTGCTCGCGCCACAGGCGCTGACGCACTACCGGCTGGGACGTGAGCGGCTGGATATCCGTCAGCTGCTGCAAAACGATGACCAGCCGGCGCTGGCGGCGGTGCGTTCGCGCCAGCTGGGTTTCGTCCTGCAGAGCGGTGGCCTGCTGCCTTTTCTCAAGGTGCGCGACAACATCAGCCTGCCGCGCCGCCTGCTCGGCCTGCCCGTGCGCAGCGCCCATGTCGAAAAAGCCCTTGACGTGCTGCGCCTGCAACCGCTGCTCGACAAATATCCCCAGGCCCTGTCCATCGGCGAGCGTCAGCGCGTGGCCTGCGTGCGGGCCATCGCCCATGAGCCGCAACTGCTACTGGCCGACGAACCCACCGCGGCGCTCGACCCGCACAATGCGCGACGGCTGTTCGAGCTGCTGCTGGGCCTGGTGCGGGAGCTGGGGCTGACCGCGCTGGTGGTTTCACACGACTGGGCGCTGATCGACGAGTTCGGCCTGCCGCGGCTGGGCGCTGTCAGCAGCGAGGGGGAGACACATTTTGTCCCTGCGGCTTGATCGCTTCGCCCTGCTCGGCAGGTTGGCCCTGAGCGATCTCTGGCACGACCGCAAGGTATCGCTATGCGTGGCCGCCTCGCTGGTGGCGGTGATCGCCCCGCTGCTGCTGCTGTTCGGCCTCAAGCACGGCGTGGTCAGCCAGTTGCAGGACGAGTTGCTACGCGATCCGCGCAACCTGGAAATCAAGCTGCTGAGCAGCGGCAGCTACGACACAGCCTGGCTCACACGACTGCAACAGCGCCCGGAAACCGGCTTCGCCATCGGCCAGACCCGCTCGCTGAACACCCAGGCCGACCTGCTGGGCGCCAGCCGGCGCTTTGTCGAGAACGCCGAAATCATCCCCACCCAGGCCGGCGATCCGCTGCTCGACACGCCATTGAGCGCATTGAGTGGCAATCAGGTGATTCTCAGCGCACGCGCCGCAGAGCGTCTGGACGTCCAGGCTGGGGACTCGCTGCGGCTACGGGTCACGCGCCGGCTGAACGGCGTCAACGAGCGCGGCGAGCAGGCTTTGCAGGTGCTGGCGGTACTCGACCCGGCGCGCTTCGCTCGCCCCGCTGCCTTCGCCGCCCCCGGCTTGCTGCTGGGGCTGGAGCGTTTTCGCGACGGTTATCAGGTGCCCGCGCTGGGCGCGCACAGCGGCAATTCCGCCGAGGGCCTGGCACCCGGTTATGCCCGCGCGCGGCTGTATGCACGGGATATCGACAGCGTTGCGCCGCTGGAGCGCTGGCTGAATGCGCAACACATCGAAACCGCCAGCCGCCTGGCCGAGATCGACGCGGTCAAGGCCATCAACCATGTGCTGGGAGTGATCTTCGGGGTGATCGCCGGCGCTTCACTGGTGGGCTGTATCGCCTCGCTGATCGGCGCCTTCCTCGCCAATATCGACCGCAAGCGGCGCAGCCTGGCGCTGCTGCGCCTGCTGGGTTTCCAGCGTGGAGCGGTGGCCGGTTATCTGGTCCTGCAGGCGCTGTTTCTTGCCGGCGCCGGCTATGTCGGCGGGCTGGCCTGCTATGGCGTTGGCAGCCAATTGTTCAATCACCTGCTGGGCAGCAGCCAGGCCACCGGCAGCTTCGTCTGCGACATCACCTTCTGGCATGGGCTGATCGCCCTGTCGCTGGCGCTGCTGGTGGCCGCGCTGGTAGCCCTCGTCGGCGCATTGCGCGCCATCAGCATCGAACCTGCGGAGAGTCTGCGTGAACTCTAGAAACTGGTGCCGTTTCCTTTTGTTGCCGCTCGGTCTGGCCTGCACCCAGGCCTTCGCCGCTTGGGACGAGAAACACTTCAACCCCATGCCCGAAGCCGACGACGTGGTCCTGCCCATGCCCTGCGACGGTTCCATGGTGTTTCGCAAGGTGCATATTCCGATGGCCGGCCCGCTGGACGACTACCCCATCAACATCGGCCAGGACAGCGCTGAATGGGGCTACGTCGAGCAGACCCGCCCGGCCTTTATCGCCGGCAGCTTCACCTCCAATGGTTCAGAGAAGTCGCGCTATTACCTGCTGGCCAAATATGAAATGACCCAGCTGCAGTACCGCGCCCTGACCGACGAGAACTGCCCGACGCCCTCCAACAAGTTGCGCCTGCCCGTGGTGGCGGTCAGCTGGCTGGATGCGCTGCAGGCTTCGGACAAGTACAACCTGTGGCTGCGCCAGCACGCGGCGGACAAGCTGCCGAAGGAAGACGGCGCCCTGGGTTTCGTCCGGCTGCCGACCGAGATCGAATGGGAATTTGCCGCACGCGGCGGGCTGGAGGTCGGCACAGCCGAATTCCGCGACGGTCGCTACCCGATGGCTGAGGGGCTGAACGGCCATGAATGGTTCGCCGGCTCGCAGTCGGCCAACGGCCAGTTGCAGTTGTCCGGCCTGCTCAAGCCCAATCCGCTTGGGCTGCACGACATGCTCGGCAACGCCGACGAGATGATCTTCGAGCCCTTCCGCCTGAACAAGCTCGACCGCCAGCACGGCCAGGCCGGTGGCTACGTGGTGCGTGGCGGCAACTACCTGACCGCACAGGGCGAGATGCGCACCGCACTGCGCAAGGAAGAGCCCTACTACAACGCCCAGGGCCAGGTGAAAAACAGGACCACCGGCCTGCGCCTGGCGCTGGTGTCGCCGACTCTGACCTCGCGCGAGCGGGTCGCCAGCATCGAAAGCAGCTGGAAGAAGCTCGGCAGCGGTGATGAAGAGACTGCTGTCGCCAAGGACAAGGGTACGGTGCAGGCGCTCGAAGCACTGGCCTCCGGCGTCGAGGACCAGGCCCTGAAGGATCAGCTCAAGTCGCTGGAAAACCAGCTGCGCGCCAGCAACCAGCAGCAGGAAGAGGCGCGCGACCAGGCCATTCGCGCCAGCCTCAACCTCGGTGCCTTCCTCTGCACCAAGATGCTCGATGATGGCCAGTACCTGGATTTCCTGCAGAAGAATTACGACCTCAACTGCGCCGAAGGCGAGCAGGACCCCAGCTGCCCGATGCGCAAGGACAAGCTCGACGAACAGCAGGACCGCCTGCACAAACTCAGCCGCTACTACGCCAGCAGCCTGGTGGAGTCGGCCACCCTCTATGGCCAGCCGCTGCTACAGAAACAGCTGCCGGTGATGGAAGAGCTCATCGGTCGCAACAAGCAATTGCAGGAGCTCAAGCCCTATCTGCGCACCCACTGGGCCAACCAGAAGGCCTTCCTGCAGACCCAGAAGATCGACACCGGCGCCTGGCTGACCAGCTGCAAGACCGTATCCCGATAATCAGAAAAAAAGCACAACGCCAATACACAAGGAGCGACAACATGAAACTGAGCCAAGGTTTGTTTTCCAGGGCCGTCCTCGGCTTTGTCATGGCGGGCAGCATTCTGCTGAGCGGCTGCGCCAGCACCGGCAGCCTGCTGACCGATAACTCGGTGCCGGCCGCCGACCCGCGCCTGACCCAGGGCAGTGACGCCGCATTCTTCAGCAAATCGGGCTTCACCGCCTGCGCCGGCGCTGCCGGGGTCGGTGTCCTGGCCTGCGCCCTGTCCAATTCGAGCGACAAGGCCACTTGTGCCATCGTTGCCGGCATCGCCGCCTGCGGCGTGGCCATGGGCGCCAACTACTACTACGACCAGCGCCGTAGCCAGTACGCCAACACCGCCGAACGCCTGCAGGTGATGAGCGCCGACATTCAGAAAGACACCGAGCAAGTCGCTGCCCGTACCGAAACCATGCAGCGCGTCATTCGCGACGACGAGCAGAGCATCGCCGCCATCCAGAAGTCGATCAAGAACAAGCAACTGGACAAGGCCCAGGCCGAGCAGGAGCTGGCTGGCGTCGACCAGAACCTGGCGTTGATGCGCAAGGAGCTGGGCAACATGCGCAACAAGGTCGCCGAATACGAGAAGACCGCCAAGCTCGAGCGTGAAAGTGGCGCGGGCTCCGACGTGGCCAAGATCGAAGAGGAAATCGGCAAGATGAACCTCAAGGTCGCGGCCCTGCAGCAGGAAGTCGACGGCCTCTACAGCCAACGCTCCGCGATCACCCTGGGCTGAGAGGGTGTTTAGAAAAGTAGCGAGCGAAGATCAGGCAAGGCGAAATCAGCCGAGAAAGCGGAGTGTACGAGTAGTACATGAGCATTTTGAGGCTGATTTCAACGCAGCATGGTCGAGCGCAGTAATTTGTAAACATCCTCTGAGGCGACGCACATGAACCTTCGACTGTTGTTTCCCGCCCTCGCGGCGCTGACGCTGGCCGGTTGCGCCACCGCGCCGACCAACTGCAACTCCGCCAACAACGACGCGAGCCTGATCACCAAGATGCAGTGCGACCACTCCGGCGGCTATAGCGCGCAGATCCAGCAGCGTGAGCAGGAGCTGCTGAACGCACGCGCAGAAAACGAGCTGTTTCACCGGGTGTACGAGGAGATCAGCGCGCAGCAGCAGGCCACTCGCCAGAGTCTGGACGCCCAGCGCCAGCGGCAGGCCAGCCTGCAGCAGTCGCTGAACAGTCTGCTGAGCCAGCTCAAGAGCCAGCACGCCAGCAAGGGCCAGGTCCAGCAGCAGATCGCAGCCCTGGAACAGGACCTCCAGCGCAGCCCGACCAGCGGTGGCAGTGCTGCCGACATCGCCGCACGCCAGCAGGAACTCAAGGCGCTGCAGCAGAAGGTCAGCCGTCTGCAACTGAGCCTGGGTTACGAGTAACACGGCTCACGGCTTCCAAGGGCCGTCGCTGGCGGCCTTCATTTTTCAGGAATTCGCTTCATGCAGCGGGTGACACGCGACTCGGCAACCTATCCCCAGCAGGCGCTATCGGCACTCGACGCCAAGGTCGAGCTGATACGCCAGCATTTCCCGCCCAGCGTCGCCAGCCTGCACGCCACGCCGCGAACGGGCGACGACGGAAACCTGCAATGGTGGTCGGAGCTGGCGGGTCAGCCGCACCCCTACGCCGAACTGAACGCCGACCAGCAGCGCCGGCTGCTGGAAAAATATCACCAGCGCCAGCACGCCATCGGCCATCTGGCCAACGAGCTGCAGAACCGTGGCCAGGACGACACCGCCGCCAGCCTGCGCAGCCTGATCGGCGCACCGGACCTGGCCAATCTCTACAGCCTCAACGATGAACCGCTGGTGGTGCGCTGGGGCCTGCCGCCACCGCCTCCGGTCGCGCCAGCAGCCCCACCACTGCCGCCCCGCTCAACGCCTGCGCCGCGCAAAACCTGGCGGCTGCGCCTGTCACTGTGGTGGCTGCTGTTGCCCCTGTTGCTGCTTCTATTGCTCTGGCTGCTCTGGTTCTGGCGTGGCTACCTGCTGCATCTGATCGACCCCACGCCCATGACCAGCTATGCCTGCCAGCCGGAAGGTGCACGAGCGCCGGATTTCGCTGTGGTGCTGGATACCTCCGGATCGATGAACCTCAACATCGACGCCTCGCCCGAGGACGAGCAGTGGATCAATACGCTCGGCGGCAACCTGCCGGACACCAACCCACGCCGGGCGCGCGTCCTCAGCGAGCCAACCCGCCTGTCGGTGGCCAAGCAGGCGTTCGTCGGCATGCTCGACAACCTGCACCCCGACATCGATACCCGGCTGATCACCTTCGATGGTTGCTACAACCAGATCGACCAGGGCCTGTTCAGCCAGAGCCAGCGAGCTCAACTGAAACGCGGCGTGCAGCAGCTCGGCGCCAATGACGGAACGCCGCTGGCCAGCAGCCTGGAACTCGCCGCCAGCCAGGTCGATGGCCGTCTGCACGATGCGCTGGTGGTGATGTTCGTCGATGGCGAGGACGGCTGCGAACGCAACGCCTGCGCCGTGTCACGCAGCATAGCCCGCCAGCAGCCGCGCCTGCGGGTCAATGTGGTCAATATCAGCGACAGCGAACTCTCCAACTGCATCGCCGAGAATACTGGCGGTCGTGTGTATACCGCACGCAACGCAGCGGAAGTGGCGAGCATGCTGCGCGAGGCCAGCCAGGAAGTGTCTGCCAACCCGGGCTGCCCATGAACTGCGCACCACTGCTTCGGGCTTCGCCGTAATCGCCCGATTACGCAAACGCCCGCGGATGACCATTCAGCGGGTGCCCACCGCGCGGCGATGAACGGCTAGGGAGCGAGCCCGGCAAAGTGACAAAATGATATCACGGCTGTGCGCAGCCATTCCGATGCCCAGAGTGACTTTCCATGCCCGCTGACAAACGCTACTCCATCATTCTCGAACACACCGGCCAGGTTCTGCTCGAGCACGCCCCGCTGTCGCAGATCGAAGCGTTCTGGGACGCCAACGACACGCTCTACTTCGGCCTGCGTATCGAAGACGAGCAGAGCGATCACGCCCGTGTGTTCGTCACCGACGTGTTCCCGGAAGAGGAAGACGCCGTCTTCGCCTAGGTGTTTAGTCCGACCCGCTGCTTGTTAGGCATAATCGACTGACCGCAAGCGGAGCAACGGCATGCAGATCGACGAAGAACTGACCCTGAAGAAGCTGGAAGTGTTTCTGGCCTTCATGCGCAATAGCAGCCTGAGCAAGGCGGCCGCCGAGCTGAATACCAGCAATGTCAGCATACATCGCGCCATCCACTCGCTGGAAAGCGCGCTGCGCTGCCCGCTGTTCAAGCGCGAAGGCCGCAATCTGATCCCGCTGGAAAGCGCCTTCGTGCTGGAGGAGCGAGCCCAGCAGCTGGTCAAGGACGTCGTCGAAACGGTGCGACAGACACGCGAGGCGGCGGGCTTTTCGGCGGAACGGTTCAAGCTCGGCGCGTTGTATTCATTGACCGTGAAGACCGTTCCGCAGCTGATCATGGGGCTCAAGCTGCGCCGCAGCGAACTCAATATCGACCTGATCCTCGGCTCCAACGTGGACCTGCTCTACAAGCTGAAGAACATGGAGCTGGACGCCGTCCTGATCTCCCTCGATGACGGCCTGATAAACCCTGATTGCGAGCAATTGCTGCTTTTCGCCGATGATATCTTTCTTGCCGTACCCACCGATTCGCCCTTCGCCGAGCAGGCGGAGGTGGATCTGGCCGACCTGCGCGACGCCACCTTCATCACCCTCACTCAAGGCTTTGCCACTCATCGCGACAGTGCGCGGGTATTCAGCCAGGCAGGCTTCGAGCCGAACGTGGGCATGCAGGTCAACGACATTTTCACTCTGCTGAGCATGGTCAGCTCCGGCGTCGGTTACGCCCTGCTTCCCGGGCGTGTCGCGGCGGTGTACGAGAACCGCATCCGCCTGATCCCGCTGCAGGCCCGTTATCGCCTGCAGCAGCAGATCGGCGTGGTCTTCCTGAAAGCCAAGGAGCGCGATCCCAATCTGCTAGCGCTCGTGGCCGAATGCCGAATGTACCGTGGCAGGTCTCGCTGACAGGCCGATCCCCGCTGAATCGTTAACCTTTCCGTAACGATGCTAGGGCAGTCTTAATTGTTGCGCCCCCTTGCACACGCTAGCCTGCAGTTGGCTCGAATAAGCAAGCCTGACAACAAGAAGAAATTCCTCTGACGTAATAAAAATAATTATGAACCGCATGGCGCGGTTCTGATGTGTCAATCCAGGAGAATCCAATGAAAGCCCTACTCCGTACCTCGGTCGCGGCTGCGCTGCTGGTCGCCAGCATCCCCAGCTTCGCCGAAACCGTCCTGCGCGCTTCCCACCAATTCCCCGGCAACCAGGGCGACCCCCGCGATGAAATGGTGCAGATCATCGCGCGCGAAGTCGCCGCCGCCGATGTCGGTCTGAAGGTCCAGATCTACCCGGCCTCCTCGCTGTACAAGGCCAACGAGCAATGGGGTGCCATGACCCGTGGCCAGCTCGACATGACCGCCCTGCCGCTGGACTACGCCTCCGGTCGCGTGCCGCAGTTCTCCGCCACGCTGATGCCCGGGCTGGTCAAGAACTATGAACATGCCCAGCGCCTGAACCAGTCCGACTTCATGAAGGAAATCCACGCGCTGGCCGAGAAGAACGGCGCGATCATCCTCGCCGACGCCTGGCTGGCCGGCGGCTTCGCCTCCAAGGAGCGCTGCATCACCTCGCCCGAGACCATCAAGGGACAGGTCATCCGCGCTGCCGGGCCAGCCTTCGAAAACATGCTCGCCGCCGCCGGCGCCTCGATCTCGTCGATGCCGTCTTCGGAAATCTACACCGGCATGCAGACCGGCGTGCTGGACGCCGCCAACACCTCGAACGACAGCTTCGTCTCGTACCGCCTGTACGAGCAGGTGAAATGCCTGACCGCGCCAGGTGAAAACGCCCTGTGGTTCATGTATGAACCCGTGCTGATCTCCAAGCGCAGCTTCGAGCGCCTGACCCCGGAACAGCAGGAAGCGATGCTGGCCGCCGCCAAGAAGGCCGAGGCCTACTTCGCCGAGGAAGGCCCCAAGGGCGAGAAGCGCATGAACGAAACCTTCTCCAAGGCCGGCGTGGAAGTGGTCAGCCTGAGCAAGGAAGAGCACGACGCCTGGATGCAGGTCGCCCGCGAATCCTCCTACCAGTACTTCGCAGAGAAGGTCAAAGGCGGCAAGGATCTTCTGGACAAGGCACTCGCCGTGCAGTGATGCCCCATCACGGTCGCTTCAGCGGCCTTTCACTGCGTTCGAGCCCACCCCGTGGCTTTTGCAGTACGGCGCGGGCTCCCAGGAGTTCTTTATGTCCAGACGTTTTATTAGCGCCATCGAGGCCCTGTCGCGCCTGGGTGGCGTCAGCGCCGTCATCCTGCTGATCGTCGCCATGGTCGTCATGTGCCAGATGATCCTCATGCGCTACCTGTTCAGGGCGCCCACCATCTGGCAGACCGAGGTGGTGGTATTCGCCGCCACTGCGGCGATATTCATTGGTGCGCCCTACGTGTTGATGAAGAAGGGGCACGTCGGCGTCGATGTGATCGAGCTGATGCTGTCGCCACCCAACCGGCGTCGCATGCAGTGTCTCGGTGCGGTACTGGGCCTGACGTTCTGCCTGCTGATGAGCGCGGCCAGCGGCATCTATGTCTACGAGGCCTGGGAAGGTGGCTGGACCACCCCGACCATCGCCGCCATTCCGCTGTGGATTCCCGCAACGCCCATGCTGGTGGGCTTCTGCCTGCTGTGTCTGCAATACGTGGTGGAGCTGATGAAAATGATTCGCCCGGAACTGGCCATCTCGCCTCAACGAAACGCTGAAGGCCAGAAGGTCGAAACCATCATGCACAGCCATCAGCGCCTGGGAGAAACACCATGACTCCAACCCTTGCAGGCGTGCTGCTGATTTGTGCCTTACTGCTGTTCCTCGCCACCGGCATGCCGATCGCCTTCGCCCTGGGCTTGGCGGCCATGGGCGGGCTGTTCCTGGCGATGGGCCCGGAAGTCATCGGCGTGGTCGCGGAAACCATGTTCGCCGGCATCGGCAACCTGGCTTTCGTCTCGATTCCGATGTTCGTGCTGATGGGCGCCATCGTCGCCGGTACGCCCGCCGGCGCCGACCTGTATCGCGCGCTGGACCGCTGGATGTACAAGGTGCCAGGCGGCCTGGTGCTGTCGAACATCGGTGCCTGCGCGGTATTTTCCGGCATGACCGGCTCCAGCCCGGCGACCTGCGCAGCAATCGGCAAGCTGGGCATCCCGGAGATGATCAACCGCGGCTACCCGTCCTCGGTGGCGACCGGTTCGATCGCCGCAGGCGGCACGCTCGGCATCCTGCTGCCACCCTCGGTGACGATGATCATCTACGGCATCGCCACGGAAACCTCCATCGGTCGGCTGTTCCTCGCCGGCGTGTTGCCCGGCCTGATGCTGACGGTGATGTTCATGGGCTGGGCGATGCTCGATGCGCGGCGCAAGGGCTTCCGCTTCGGCGCCGAGGGCGTGTACTACAGCCTGCGCGACAAGCTGGCGGCGCTGCCGCGGATACTGCCGCTGATGCTGATCATCCTCGGCGTCCTCTACGTGCTCTACGGCGGCGTGGCCACGCCCTCGGAAGCGGCTGGCGCAGGCGCCATGCTTACGCTGGTGGTGGTGGTACTGGCCTACCGGCTGTTCAAGATGGGCACCTTCCGCAACATCTTCGGCTCCGGCATGCGCGAAAGCGTCATGATCATGATGATCCTGGCCTCCGCCGAGCTCTTCGCCTTCGCCCTGTCGTCGCTGTACATCACCCAGTCGCTGGCCGAGGCGATCGCCAGTCTGGAGGTCAACCGCTGGGTGCTGATGGGTGTGATCAACGTGTTCCTGCTGGTGGCCGGGATGTTCCTGCCGCCGGTGGCGGTGATCGTGATGTCCGCGCCGCTGCTGTTCCCCATCGTGGTGCAGGCCGGCTTCGACCCCTACTGGTTCGCGGTGGTGCTGACCATCAACATGGAGATCGGCCTGATCACGCCGCCGCTGGGGCTGAACCTGTTCGTCATCAACGGGATCGCCCCGCAGGTGCCGACGCGGGAAATCCTCTGGGGCGCCCTGCCCTATGCACTGGTGATGGTGCTGGCGATCATCATCCTGTGTCTGTTCCCGCAGATCGCTACCATCCTGCCGGACTACGTGATGGGTGAAGCCATCTAGAAGTGAAATGTCATCAGCCGTGTTGCGGGCCTCCTCGGAAGCCCGCTTTTTTTCACGATTGTGTCGTGGACGGCTTGGGTCTCACAAGCGACCCGCAAGCTGGGGTCCAGCGCGATGCTCAGTCGAACATCGCAACTTCGACCCCCGCGTTTAGACGGCCACCGCAGTACGCTTGCTGTTTTTGAACACCAGGCCAATCAAGCACACCACTGCCACCGCGATACCGATCGGCTTGCTGTATTCCATCGGCAGGTTCAAACCGATACCCGCCGTTGCGATGTAGGCCACCGTGATGGCTGTACCGACCACTGCTGGAATGCTGGCGATCCAGTGGAAGGTGCCTCTGTCGAACAGGTACTTGGTCGCCAGCCACAGCACGCTGGTCGACAGCAACATGTTGGAAAATGCGAAGTAGCGCCAGATCAGCGAGAAGTCCAGGAAGGTCATCAGATAGGCCACACCCAGCAGCGGCGCGGCCAGCGCCAACCGGTTGAGGGTCGTTTGCGAGATCTTGAACGCATCCATGATGGTCAGGCGCAGTGAGCGGAAGGCCGTGTCGCCGGAAGTGATCGGGAATACCGCAACGGCAAGAATCGCCATCACACCGCCGAACACGCCCAGGTAGCTGGTGGCAACGTGATTGACCACCAGGCCGGGGCCGCCCTGATCCAGCATGCCTTTCAATTCGGCATAACCACCGGGGAACGCCGCGATGCCGGCCAGCGCCCAGACACAGGCCACGATGCCTTCGCAGGTCATGGCGCCATAGAACACCGGGCGGGCATATTTCTCGTTGGTCAGGCAACGGGCAATCATCGGTGACTGGGTGGAGTGGAAACCACTGATGGCGCCACAGGTGATCGTCACGAACAGCAAGGGCCATACAGGCAGGCCGTCAGGGTTCGGCGTGAGGAAATCATGCTCCTGATGGTTATGCACGAAGAAATCGAAAATACCCGATACCTGCGGCAGGTGAGGTGCATCGAGCAGCAAGGCCACGGCGACCAGGGTGGTCATCACGATCATCAGCAAGCCAAACGCCGGATACAGCTTGGTGATGATCTTGTCGATGGGCAACAAGGTGGCGAGGAAGTAATAGCCCAGGATCACCAGTACCCAGAAGGTGTTGCCACCCAGAATGGTGCCCTCGAAAAAGGACAGGTTACTCAGCAGCCCGGCCGGGCTCATGATGAACACCACGCCAACGAAGAACAGCAGCATGGCGGTGAATATCAGCATGCAGCCCTTGAACACCACGTTGTAATAGTGACCGGCGATTTCCGGCAGGCTCTTGCCATCCTCCTTCAGGCTCATGACACCGGAGAAGTAGTCATGCACCGCGCCGCCGATCACGTTGCCGAGCACGATCCAGACGAGCGCGATCGGCCCATACAGGGCACCCAGGATGGGGCCGAAGATGGGGCCGACACCCGCAACGTTCAGGAACTGGATCAGGAAGGCCTTGAAGGGGCTGACAGGAACATAGTCGACGCCGTCGCGCAGACGTTCCTGAGGGGTTACGGCAGTAGGGTCTATGCACGCCTGTTTTTCAACGAAGGGGCCATAGAACTTGTAGCCGAGAAAAAGTATCGCAAGGCTGATGAAGAAAAGAAGCATGGAGCAAGTTCCTCATTATTTTTTAAGTAGTTATGGGACTTATCCTAAAGCGTCAGCAGCCAACGGGGTCGAAACCGCAGAATACTTTAGGAGAAGCCCAGAGCCGTTCACGGCCAGCTTGCACATGCTCATCGTTCGATTTCTTGAGAACGCAGCGCGTCGGCGATGACACGCCGCGAGCCATCAGGCGCATCGAGAGTGTTCAGCCAGGCAAACTGCGCATGACGAAGAACGAAGACAGCCCGAGCAGGCAATCTAGACGGTGCAAGCCGACAGCAGGCAGCCGTAGGGTACCAGTTTCGGAACGGTCGTCGCGCACCGCTCGACCGCTCAGGCAGCGGACACGGCGCCCGCAGGAGAATCGTGCCAATCGGCGGGGCCAACGACTGTACCGCCCCGGTCGACAGGCGAGACATCGAGCAAACGCGCCCTTGCGGGCGCGCTGTGGGTTACGTTGAGCGTTAGCAGCCTGTCAGGCCTCAGCCAAGCAGTCCGCGCATGATGAAGAACAGCAGCGAGGGACCGAGCAGGCAACCCAGTGCGGTGTAGAACGCCGCGGTCAGGCAACCGTAGGGCACCAGTTTCGGATCGGTCGCCGCCAGCCCGCCGGCGACGCCGCTGGAGGTGCCGATCAGGCCGCCGAAGATCACCGCCGAGCGCGGGTTGTTCAGGCCGATCAGCGGCGCGACGAAGGGCGTAGCGACCATCACCAGAATCGCCTTGACCAGGCCCGCCGCGATGGACAGCGCCATCACCTCGGAGCTGGCACCGATCGCCGCGCCGGTCACCGGCCCGACGATGTAGGTCACCGCGCCGGTGCCGATGGTGGTCAGGCTCACCGCATCGGTGTAGCCGAAGGCCACCGCCACCCCCACGCCGGCCACGAAGGACGAGAGCACGCCGATGAACAGCGCCAGTACGCCGACGAAGCCGGCGCGCTTGAGCTCTTCCACGCTGACGCCGAAGCCGGTGGCGACGATGGCGAAATCGCGCAGCATGGCGCCGCCGAGCAGGCCGATGCCGGAGAACAGCGCGATGTCCACCAGGCCCTTCTGCCCGCCGGTGACCACGCCGCCGATATAGGACAGCAGCAGGCCGATCAGGATGGCTACCGCCGAGCCGTGTAGACGGCCCTTGGTCAGCTTGTCCGAGAGCCAGTAGGACAGCCACATGGTGGCGCCGATGATGGCGAAGCCACTGACCATGCCGTAGCCGGATACAACCTTGAGAAGCGATTCGTACACAGGATCAGCCCTCTGCAGTCAGCGGTGTGGCGGTGGCGGTGGCGGTGGCGGCATCGGCCTTTTTCTGGCCGATCCGGTCCAGCACCGGAACCAGTGCGAAGGCGATGACGACGGCGGCGACGCCGGCAAGGATCGCCATCGGGCCACCGCTCAGCGCGCCGTAGACGTTCTGCTGGGCAGCCATGGCGACGACGATGGGAATGTAGACGGCACTCCAGAACTTGACGCCCTGCTCCGACTCCATGCTGAACAGGCCGCGATTCTTCAGGTAGCTGCCTATGAGAATGAGCAGCACCATGGCGATGCCGACACCGCCGACGTTGGCCGGCACGCCAATGGCCTTGCCCAGCAGTTCGCCGATGAAAATGCCTGTCAGGGTGCACAAGGCCAGAAAGGCCACACCGAAGATAATCATTGTTATTGTCCTCTTGGGTTGCGCTCGTGCCTGCAAGCCGGCCGGGCGCGTATTACGAAGTGAGTTGTAGTTATTCATCGTTCAGGTGGATGGCGCCAACGGCCATCCCTTGCGGCTCTACTCGGCTCGACCTACCTCCCGACGCAGCAATGCATCCAGCGTATCGAGCCGGGCGCCATCGAAGGCGACCAGCGTACCTTGTTCGAAAACCCGTCGTGCCAGCCCGGTCAGCACCGAGCCCGGCGGCAGTTCGACGTGCAGGCGCACGCCGCGCTCGTAGGCGGTGCGCAGGGTGCCGTGCCAGTCGACGACGCGGCACATGTTGAAGGCCAGGTCGTCGCGCAGGCGCTCGGGATCGGCGATGGGCCGCGCCGTGGTGCCGCTCAGATAGCGCAGGCGCGGCGCGCGCAGGCTGACCGTCGCGAACGCCTCGGCCAGCTGCGCGGCGGGCGCGTCCAGCAGCGCACTGTGGGATGGCACACTGACCGCCAGGCGTCTTGCACAGGAGGCCCCCAGCGCCTTGGCCCGTTGCGCCACCGCCGCCATGGCGGCATCGCTGCCGGCCACGACGAGCTGGTTGTCGGCGTTGATATTGGCCAGATGAACCGGCGCCTGCGGGCCGCTGACCTGCGCCAGCAGCCCTTCCACCTGGCCGAGATCGAGGCCGAGGATGGCGGTCATGCCGAAGCCTTCAGGATAGGCGTTCTGCATCAGCTCGCCGCGCAGCGCCACCAGGCGCAGGGCATTGGCATAGTCCAGCGCCCCGGCGGTGACCGCGGCGGCATAGGCGCCGATGGACAGGCCGGCGACATAGTCGGGGCGCAGGCCGCCGCGCATCAGCAGCCGGGCGCCGGCCACGCCGGCGATCAGCAGGCAGAGCTGCACGGCACGGGTCGATTGCAACGCTTCAGCCGTATCCAGCGCCAGCGCATCCTCACCGAGCACCTCGCTGGCTTCGGCCAGGGCGGCGGCGATCTGTGGTTCGTCCGGCAGCCGATGCAGCATGCCGGGCTTCTGCGCACCCTGACCGGGGAAGGCGAACAGGCTGCTCATGCCGCCAGCTCCCTGGCCGCCCAGGGATCCTCGATCAGCCGCGCACCGGTGGCGCACTTGAGCAGGATACGCGCCGAGCCCCCGGCCCATTCGCGCAGGGCAATGCCACCTGACGGTGTCTCCAGCTGCATGTCGATACGGCAAGGTGCTTCATCCATCAACTGCTGCAGCTCACCTGCCAGTTGGCGGGACAGCGGTTGCGGGGTCCGCAGCAGCAGATCGAGATCACTCTCGACATGCGCCGCCTCGACGCCGCTGGCGAGCTGGTAGCCAACCGATCCGGTCACGCCCCAGGCAAGGCCCAGCTCGTCGAGAAACGGCTTGAGCAAGGCCAGCGCCTTGAAGGCAGGCAGCCCACCGCTCGGCAGCCGCTCGACCAGTTGCTCCGGGCTCACCCGACGCAGCACTCTGCTCAGCTCCAGCGTGGTCGCGAAGCGCTGATCACGGCTCGCACCGCGCACGCCGACCGCAACCTGGCCGTCCGCGACGAGCGCACGGCGCACCACGACCGGCTGGCCGGTGGCGAGCACCTGCCGCACCCAGGCCGGCGCGTCGGCTGGCAGCTGTGTCGGGGTCATGCCCCAGAGCAGGTCGTGGGGACGTGGTGTCTCGTGCATCTGCGGCCTCCTCGTATTGTGTATTGCAGGGCGGCAATCGGGTGTTGGTTGCGGGTGCGTTCGGCGGGTTGCAACCCGCCCTACGTCACCATTGCGCGCGCAATAGCTCCCGGACCCGTGAAGACGCTGCGCGATTCGCCGCTCCAAGGCGCCCGCGCAGGTCGGTGCTGGCGCCGATATCCGCGACGGCTTCCTGCAGGCAGCCATGTACGCACCGCAGGTCATCGCCGGTCGGCTGCTCGATATTGTCCACCGAGAGGGTTTTCCAGAGCAGACCGAGGGTCGCGTAGTTGTCGATGTCGTAGGCCATCGGCGGCACCGATTCGGCCAGCGCCTCCAGTTCCTCGACGCTGCGCAGGGTGATGCGCGCGGCGGCGGCCTTGCCCATGGCGTGCACCATCACTCCCGGATCGCGCAGGGCGATGATCCGCTGGGCCTGGTAGCCATGGGCGAGGAAGGCGCCGGACATGGCCTTGCCCACCAGCAACGCGACCACCGGATGCCCGGCCAGACGCGCGCGGGCATAGCCATCCACCGCGCCGGCCAGCGCCTGGTGGATACCCAGGGCCTCCTCGCGGCGGCCATAGGCCTGGCTCGGCACGTCGACCACAGCGACCAGCACGCGCTTCTCAAGCGTATCGCGGTCGGCCTCGATCACCTCGTCCACGGCCTGGCCCAGGGCCCAGCCTTCGAGCAGGCCGACTTCGCCGTTGCGGGCGCGCGGGAAAGGGCTCTCGGCATCGGGCACCACGGCGATATAGCGCGCAGCACGCTCGCCGAGGGTGCCGTCGACGACCTTGATCGAGGCCGGATACCCCACCAGTGCCTGGCCACCGGCCAAGGCTTGCAACCAGTTCAGTCCACGGCTCATTGGGCATCTCCTTGGTAGAGGGCGCGCACCGCTGCAGCGTCGAGCTGGGTGCGGGTGTCGGCGTCAGCCAGGCGTTGCAGGAACCAGGCATGGCGACTGCTACGCGGCTGCGCCGGCTTGCCCTGAGCGAACAGGCGCTGCAATTCGCTGCGGATGTCGTCGGTGTCGTCGGCGACGTAGCTGTCCGCCAGACCGCTGGCATGGCGCTGTTCGCCGCCGGTCAGGCTCCAGATGAACGGTCGGTTGCTGGCGTCGTATTCATCGATGCCGGCTTCCTGCTCGATCACCTGCGGGCCGTTCAGGCCAAGGCGTGCCTCGCGGGTGACCACGAGATAGCTGCACAGCCCGGCAGCGATGCCCATGCCGCCGAAGCAGCCGACCGAACCGGCGACCACGCCGATCACCGGCTGGTGTTCGCGCAGCTCGACGATGGCCGCCTGGATCTCGGCGATGGCGGCCAGACCCAGGTTGGCCTCCTGCAGGCGCACGCCGCCGGTTTCCAGCAACAGTACGGCACGGGTGGGAATGCCGTTGCGGTTGTCCTCCGCGGCCAGCTCCAGCGCGCCGGCGATCTTCGCGCCGCCGACCTCGCCCATGCTGCCGCCCTGGAAGGCGCCTTCGATGGCGGCGATCATCGCCGGCTGGCCGTCGATAGTGCCTTTCGCGACCACCACGCCGTCGTCGGCCTGGGTGACGATGCCCTGCTTGGGCAGCCAGGGCGAGGTGACGCGGTCGAACGGATCGAGCAGTTCGCGGAAGCTGCCTGCATCCAGCAGTGCGCGGGCACGCTCGCGGGCGCCGAGTTCGACGAAGCTGCGCGATTGCAGCAGACGGGTCACGTTGTTTGCAGAAGCATCAGTCATGGCCGACCTCCTCCAGTCCCTGTTCCAGGCGCAGGCGCACCACGCCGGGGGTCGCGCCGAAGTCGTGGATGTCGATGTTCAGCGCCGGTAGCGTCTGCTCGCGGAACATCCGCTCGAACAGCTGCTGCCAGCGTTGCTCGGCGCCGTTGACCGAGGTGACCACCTGGATCGCCAGCTTGCCGGCCTGGCCGGGTTCGAGCAGCACTTCCAGATCGCCCGAGCCGACCACGCCGACCAGGGCCTTGCCGCGAGCGGGTTGCCCGGCGGCGAATTCGAAAGACAGGGTTTCCATGATCAATTGCTCCCAATCGGCGCCGGCGCGGCAGGCGCCAGACGGTCGAGGAAAAGAGTGGCGGCCAGCAGATCGGCGGCGCCGCCCGGCGAGGCGTTGAGCGCCAGCATGGCGTGGTCCAGCGCGCGCAGCTGGCGACGCCCGGCGAGGCTGGCGGCGCCACCGGCGGCGAGCACGGCGCGGGCGCCCTGCTGCATGCGCTCCAGGCCTTCCAGCCCGGCGCGATGCAGCACGCAGGTGTCGGAAAGCGTGCTCATGATCGCCAGCAGCGCATCGAGCCGGGCGTTCTGCTCGCCAGCGCCGGCGCGACGGCTGGCCAGCAGTTGCGGCAGGCCGTGGTCGATGACGGCGGGGAAGCCATGCTGCGCCTGTTCGCGGGCGCCAAGCACACCGTAGCGGCGGCAGACCCGCGCGCCGTGGCTGTCCGGGTTGTGCGGTGCGGCAGGATCTTCCAGCCGAGCCAGGGCCGCTGCGGTATTGCTGATCCGCCTAGCGTCGGGCGCATCGGCATCGAGCGCCGCCGCCGCACTGAGCAGCCCCAGCGCCCAGATCGCGCCGCGATGGGTATTCACGCCCTTGGTCACGCGCAGCATTTCCGCTTCCCCGTCACGGCCCAGCCCGCCGAGGATTCCACGCAGCGGCTGGCTGACCTCACCGGCAATCAGCGCCGCATCGGCCATGGCCTTGAAGGTCGGCCACAAGGCAACCGCCGAGGCGTGCATCAGGCCCAGGTGCAGATCGTGGTGCGCACCGCTGCCGCGCCGGTCCACCAGCCCCGGCTTGGGCGACAGATCCGCCTCGTCGATCAACACCTGCACGGCCAGGTCCGCCAGCCGCTCGGCCAGCGATGGCTGCGCCTGTCTTGCTATGAGTGCGCTCATCACCAGCTCCTGAACTTGGCAGGCGGGTTGTAGAGGCCGCCGGACCATTCCACCAGCTCGGCGATGCTCTTGGCAGCGAGCAACTCGCGGCTGGCGTCGTTGCGGCGGATGCCGAGGTCTTCCGGCAGCGCGATCAGCCCTTCGCGGCGCATGCGCTCGGTGTCCTTGGGATCATGGCGCAGGCCGATGCTGGTGACGCCGGCCACCGCGGCGATCATCGCCTGGCGCTCTTCCAGCGAGCGCGCCTTGTACAGGTAGGCGATGCCTTCCTCGGTGAGCAGGTGGGTGACGTCGTCGCCGTAGATCATGATCGGCGCCAGCGGCATGCCGCTCTTCTTCGCCACCTGGACCGCATCGAGCTGCTCGACGAAGGTGGGTTTGCCGCCTTCCTGGAAGGTCTCGACCATCTGCACCACGAGCTTCTTGCCGCGTTCGAGCAGGGTCACCGGGCCTTCGCCGCCGGGGGTGGCCATGTCCAGCCAGGCCGGAGTCGGATGGCGGCGACCGCGCGGATCGTGGCCCATGTTCGGCGCGCCACCGAAGCCGGCCAGGCGGCCACGGGTGACGGTGGACGAATGCCCATCGCCATCCACTTGCAGGGTCGCGCCGATGAACAGGTCCACCGCGTACTGCCCGGCCAGCTGGCACATCATGCGGTTGGAACGCATCGAGCCGTCGCGCCCGGTGAAGAATACGTCCGGGCGCTGGGCGATGTAGTTCTCCATGCCCAGCTCGGTGCCGAAGCAGTGCACGCTCTCGACCCAGCCGGTCTCGATCGCCGGGATCAGCGTCGGGTGCGGGTTGAGCGTCCAGTTGCGGCAGATCTTGCCCTTCAGGCCCAGGGATTCGCCGTAGGTCGGCAGGATCAGCTCGATGGCTGCGGTGTTGAAGCCGATGCCATGGTTGAGCGACTGCACGTTGTGTTTTTCGTAGATGCCACGGATCGCCATCATCGCCATCAGCACGTGCACCGGCTTGATGTGGCGCGGGTCGCGGGTGAACAGCGGCTCGATGTAGAACGGTTTGTCGGCAAGCACGACGAAGTCGACCCAGCTGGCCGGGATGTCCACACGCGGCAGGTCGCGCGGGTCGTCGACGATCTGGTTGACCTGGACGATGACAATGCCATCGCTGAAGGCGGTGGGCTCGACCAGGGCCGGGGTGTCCTCGGTGCTCGGGCCGGTGTAGATGTTGCCCTCGCGGTCAGCGGTGAAGCCGGCCACCAGCGCGACGTTGGGGATCAGGTCCACCAGCAGGCGCGAATAGAGCTCGATGTAGGTGTGGATGGCGCCGACTTCCAGCAGGCCGTCTTCCAGCAGCTGGCTGATGCGCAGGCTCTGCGGGCCGGCGAAGGAGAAGTCGAGCTTGCGCGCGATCTGCCGTTCGAACAGGTCCAGATGCTCGGCGCGGCTGACGCTGGGCATGATCATGTGCAGGTCGTGCAGCTTGCCGGGATCGACCTGGGCCAGCGAGCGGGAGAGGAAATCCGCCTGCTTCTGGTTGTTGCCTTCGAGCACCACCCGATCGCCTGGGGCGATCAAGGCTTCGAGCGCCGCGACGATCTTGTCGCTGGGCAGGACCACCCCGTCAGCGAGGCTGCGCACCTGATCGAGACGGCGGGCTTTTTCGGCACGACGACGCGACCATTGCGGCGGTGGGGATATTGTTGTTGTCATGACGACTCCACAGGTTTCCGCGATGTGGAGCTCACAGTAGGGAGTGCCCCCAAGGCCATCAATCAAGCTGGAGGGTCAATCATTACGGCTGGAGTAACTATGGATTTCTGGTTTGGCCACCTCGCAACAGCTCCGGTTGTTCCGAGGTCCAACAGGCCAGACGACAGCGCGAGGCCTCCATGCTTACTCCAAACCACAGCGCTCGGTGCTGCATGCCGGTTATCGCCGCATTGCTGGTCCTTGCCGGCTGCGCCCGACACGCGCCGGCACCGCAGCCGCATCCGAGCGAGGTTCGTGCGAAAATCGTGCGGCTGATGCCTGCCGAAATTCCCAACCGCAGCGGCTGGGCCAGCGACATTCAGTCGGCCTTCAGCACGCTGGAGATTCCCCCGTCCGATGAAAATCTCTGCGCGGTCCTGGCCGTGACGGTTCAGGAATCGACCTTCCAGGCCGCGCCACCAGTGCCCGGCCTGGCGAAGATCGCTCGCGAGGAAATCCAGCGACGGGCGGATCGCCTGCATGTCCCGCGTTTTCTGGTTGATGCCGCGCTACGTCTGGAATCGTCCGATGGCCAGACCTACGAGCAACGGCTGGCCAGGGTCCGCACCGAGAAGGAGCTGAGTGAGATCTTCGACGACTTCCTCGGCCTGGTGCCCCTGGGCCGGCAGTTGTTCGGCATGCTCAACCCGGTGCGAACCGGCGGGCCGATGCAGGTCAGCATCGCCTTCGCCGAGGTGCGTGCGAGCGATTACCCCTATGCCTACGAAGGCAGCATTCGCGACGAGGTTTTCAGCCGCCGTGGCGGCATGTACTTCGGTATCGCCCATCTGCTGGACTATCCGGCGAACTACAGCCGCCCGCTGTATCGCTTCGCCGACTTCAACGCCGGCTGGTACGCCAGCCGCAACGCCGCCTTCCAGAGGGCGCTCAGCCTGGCCTCAGGCATCGACCTGGCGCTGGACGGCGATCTGATCATCCATGGCAGCCGCAAGGCGGGCGCCACGGAGCTGGCGGCCCGTTCGCTGGGCAAGCGTCTGCGCATGAGCGACGCTGCCATCCGCGAGGCACTGGAGCTGGGCGATCGCCTCGAATTCGAGGACACGCGGCTCTATGAACGGGTGTTAGATCTGGCGGAACGAGTCGAAGGCGGACCACTGCCACGGGAAGCCTTGCCGGGCATCAAACTGCAAAGCCCGAAGATCACCCGCAACCTCACCACCGCCTGGTTCGCCAAGCGCGTCGACGAGCGCCATCAACGCTGCATGCTGCGCGCCTCGCAGCCTTGAGCGAGCCCTGCCGCAGTACCTGGTGCTCGCTTTCCAGAGTCCGGCCTCGACAGCCACGGAAAACAAAAAAATGCCGTTGCGTCAGTGACTGACTCTCGTCAGGCTGCCGGGCGATTCATGAAAGGACTGCTAACAGGAGATCGGTAGCAAACCAGAAGGTTCTCCATCAATCTGAACGAGAAAGCCTTTACGTTTAACCTAACGCCCCGCTCGAAGGTCATCAGTTCATCTGCGCGAGCAAGGCCCGCTGCCGGCCCGCCTGGCGGCTGACTTCGTCCGCCACGCCATAGGTGTCGTGCTGCAGTTGCAGGCTGTGGCGAGCCAGCTCCTGCAGCGCGCAGAGCTTCTGGCCGATCTCTTCGGCCGCCTGCCCCTGTTGCGTACCGGCCTCGGCAATCTGGCCGCTGATGCGGGCGATTTCGCCGACATGGCCGGTGATGTCGGCCAGCGCCCGGGAAGTGGCCTCGACCTGTTCGACGCTGGCCCGCGACTGTTCCAGGCCTTGCTGCATGCGGCTGACCACCTCACCCGTGCCCTGGCGCAGGGCCTCGATCATCTGCTGGATCTCGTCGGTGGAGGCCTGGGTGCGCCGCGCCAGGGAACGCACCTCGTCGGCGACCACGGCGAAGCCGCGACCGTTGTCGCCGGCGCGGGCCGCTTCGATGGCGGCATTCAGCGCCAGCAGGTTGGTCTGTTCGGCGATGCCGCGAATCACCTCGAGAATGCCGCCGATGGCCTGGCTGTGCCGGCTCAATACGCCGATCGCCTCGGCGGACTGGTCCAGGGTGCCGGCCAGGGCACCGATACGGCGGTGCGCGGCCTCCACCCGGCGCTGCCCCTCGGCGCTGAGCGCCTGCGCCTGCTGGGTCAGCCCGGCGGCATTGCTGGTATTGCCGGCCACTTCATGGATGGTGGCGCTGAGTTGTTCCACCGCCGCGCTGATCGCATCGAGCGCCTGTTGCTGCCGTTCGGCCGCTCGGTTGCCGCTGCCGAGCAGCTCGCGGGTGCGCTCGGCCTGGCCGGCGACCCGCCCGCTGCTGTCGCCGATGCGCGCCACCATCGATGCCAGGCGCGCCTCCAGCAGGCGATTGCCCAGCTGCAACTGGCCGACCTCGTCGATCCGCCCGGTGTAGATCAGTTGCTTGATCGGATGTTCGACCAGGCGCCGGCTCTGCGCCACCAGCCGGGCGAAGGGGCGCGCATGCAGGCTCAACAGCAGCCAGCAGAACGCGCCACAGCCCGCCAGCAACGCCAGCGCGAAAGCCGGCGCGATGCTCGCGGCCAGCAGGCCGAGCGGGGCGAACGCCAGCGTGGCCAGCAGCGCCTGGACGCGGGTCCGGCCCAGCCAGCGCCAGCGCAGTGCCGCCGGCTGCCTGCCCTGGGCGCGGATGCGATAGATGGCCGTCGCCCGACGGATGGCCTCGGCATCCGGCAGATGGTAGATCGCCTGGTATTCGCTGACCACGCCGCCATCCAGCACCGGGCTGATGAAGGCGTCGACCCAGAGCGGCTGGCCGTCGGCACTGCGGTTCTTCATCATGCCCATCCAGGGCTGGCCGCGGGCGAGGGTGCTCCACAGGTCCTTGATCGGCCCGGCCGGCATGTCCGGATGGCGCAGCACCGAGGCCGGTTGCCCCTTCAAGGAAGACTCGGTCGCGCCGAGCTGCCGGCACAGCGCCGGGCTGGCGTAGAGAATGGTGGCCTTGCTGTCGGTCAGCAGCACCAGTTGTTCGTCGAGCGGGTTCGCCCCGCTTTGATTGTTCTGCATGGCGTCTCCGTGCGCGGCGGGAGCGGCACAAGGCGCACCGGCGAGCTGCTCGCCGGTGCGCCAGGCAGCGCGGCAGGTCAGTTACCGGTGGCGCGCATGTGCTGCACGCTGAACATCTCCGGCGGGCTGAGTTTGGCATCGACCACGCCCTTGAACTGGCCGGAGGTGCAGTGCATCGCCTGCACGTCGATCATGCTGAAGCTGTCGTCGATCGACACCCCGGAGCCCTTGTTCTGCGGCAGGTGATGGTCCGGGTGGGCCTGGCCGATGGTGAAGGTCTTCCACAGGCTGCCCTTGCGGTCGTAGGAAATGGTGCGCGGCACGGTGAAGGTCTGCGCATCCATGTAGTGCACGCGCTTGGCCAGCGGATGGCTGCCCTCCACCGGCGCGGCCTCCACCTCGTAGACCTTGCGCAGCTGCCAGGTGATGTTGGGGAAGCAGCCGCCCTGGCCGCCGAAGGCCACCACCTGGTAGCCCTCGCTGTCCTTGTGGGTCTCGCTGTCGAGGGTCAGCTCGTTGTGGTTGTAGAACGGCATCAGCATGAAACGGGTGCCCTTGTAGGTCCAGTTCATGTCCGAAATGCGCCCGTTGTAGCCCTCGAAGTCCTCGATCATCAGGTCGGAACCGAGGAAGGCGTCGGTCACCTGGCCGGTGGCCAGGCGCCGCACGCGGCGCTGGAAGCCCAGGTAGAGCCAGGAGTTGTCGCGCTTGAGGTCGTGCTGGGCGCGGTGGATCAGCAGCTGGGTGTTGCGCACGTCGTGCGGCTCGAGCACGTTGACGTAGATGCCGCGGTACAGCTCCGAGGGGTTGGGCGTGATCGCCGGGATCGGCTGCTGGTTGACTCGCCCGGTGAAGTTGAGGAAGTGGAAGTTGAACTTGATGGTGCGCTCGACCTTGCCCGAGTTCATGTCGCGGTACTTCCAGTAGAACGGGTAGATCGCCGCGCTATCGCCCCAGTTGTAGCCGTACTTGTAGTTCCAGGCGAGCTTTTCGCCGGCGCGCGGGTCGCTGGCGTCCGGCTCCTGGGGGAAAGGCCGACCGGCGACCCAGCCCTCGATCTCGCCCGGCTTGGCGCCGAGCGCGATCTTGTCCATGCCCTGGCGGGTGGCCTCGACGTAGTTGGGGTGCAGGTCGAAGGAGGTGGTTTCGCCGACCTTCAGCGCGACCCAACCCTTCTCGATGAAGCCGTAGAAGGCCGGGTCGAGGATGTCCTTGAACTGGGCCACGTTGCCCTGGTCGATGGTCATCCCGGCGCTCAGCCCGGCGAAGCTCGGCGTGTCCTTGGCATAGGGCCGGAACGACTGCTCGATCACGGTTTCGTCGGCGGCCTGGGTGCTGCCGGCGGCAAGCGCGAGCGCCAGCATGGCCAGGCGGAAGGTGTTCTTGTGGTTTTTCATGGGCTCGTTCCTTGCGATCAGAAGCTGTAGCGCAGCGTCAGTTGAAGTTCGTCTTCCTTCTGCGCCATGCCGATGGGGCCGGCGCGGAAGCGGCCGAGCGGCTCGTAGCCGGTCAGGCCCAGGCTGTAGCCCTCGGGATGACCGGCACCGCCGGCGGTGAAGGGGTCCCAGGGATTGCAGGTGCGGCAGTCGTCGTACTCGCGGGCGCCGCGGCCGACCTTGACGTTGGCGCCGGCGATGATCCGCAGGTTGTCGTTGAACAGGTACTCGACGCTCGGCGCGATGGCGGTGGCGCGGGCCTTGAAGTCGTGGGCGGCGAGCAGTTGCGGGCTGAGGCGGTCGTTCATCCACCAGCCCTTGATCAGCAGGGTGGCGATCCAGTTCTGTTCCCAGTCGGGCATGCCGACCTTGCCCAGCGCGCGCCGCTCCTCCTGGTGCTCGTGGATGTGCTGGCCGAACAGCTGGCCGGAGAACAGGAAGGCGCGGCCGGGGTTGAGGAAGGGAATGAAGATGTTCTTGTCCGCGCCGATCACGTAGCGGGTCACGTCGGATTCGGAGAACAGCCGCGACTGCAGGGTGTTGGCGAATTCCTCGCCCGAGGTGTGCGCCACTTCGAAGCGGAACACGGTATCGATGGCCTGCGAGTAGTAGTCCAGCGAGCCACCGATCAGGTTGACCCGCGGGAAGTGGATGTCGAAGGCGATCAGGCTCGGCCACACCGCGGTCTCGCCGGTGAAGCCATTCTGCGCCGGGATGCCGCCGCGCAGCGACGGCAGCTGCGAGCGGTAGGTCAGCGCGTTGAGGCTGAAGCCGAAGTCGCCGTAGACGCCTTCCAGCTTCACCCCGAACTGGGTGTTGGACAGGCTCCACGACGGCATGTGCGCCTTGCGGATGCCGATCTGGCCGGGGCCGAAATCGGTGGCGAGGGCGCCGCCGGCGAAGTTGGCCACGGTACCGCCGTTCTCCCAGAGGTTGTTCATGCCGCGGAAGAAGCAGGCCGCGTCGAGGATCGAGTTGGGCGTGCCGCACTGGCCGAGGTTGTGCGGGCGGAACTTGTCGAAATTCCACACGAACGACAGGTTGAGGTCGTCGAACAGCTCGCCCGCGCCCATGCGCCAGTCGGCCTTGGCGATCCACATCGGAATGCGGATATCCTCCAGCTCGTCGTAGATGTTGTTGCGCGAGAAGTCCACCGGGTTGATCACGTCGAGCACGCGGAACAGGTCGGTGCGGCCCCAGATCACCTGCTGCTTGCCGACCCGCCAGCTGACCATGTCGCCGTTGGCCAGGCCGTGGTCGAAGTCCAGGTACAGCTCGCGAACGAAGTCCAGGCGCTCGTTGAACTCGGGAAAGCGCAGGTCGTTGCTGTCGTAGTCTAGGTAGTCGTCGATGCAGCCGCGGCTGTCCTTGTCGCAGGGCCGTACCGGTACGCCGAAGGCAACGCCGCCACGGGTCTTGTGCAGCCGGTCGCCGAGCACCCGCATGCCTTCGTTGGGATTGCTGGCCGGATCGAAGGTATACGGCAGCTTCAGCCCGCCGCCGTGGGGCACGCTGTTGCCCGCCGCGCTGTTCTCCAGGGAAATGGCGCCGCCCGCGCCGCTGCCGTACTCGCTGGAGTTGAGGTCGTAGACGCCGTCGTAGCTGCCGCGGAAGGTGCCGTGGAACTTGATGTTGCGAAACCCGCCGCGATCCTCCAGGGCGCGGTCGGCGTTGAGTTGCAGCGTATTGCGGAATTTCGACAGGCCGGCCGAGTCGCGCACGTGGGTGGCGTTCTCGTAGAAGCCGGTGTAGCGGGTTTGCTCCTCGGCCAGCGCGCTGGCCAGCGGTATCAGGGCCACGCCGGTGCCGCCGAGCATGGCGAGCCCCAGGTTGCGCAGGTTCGTTCTTGTTGTTTTCTGCATGGCAGTTCCTCTTGCGATCATGGTCGGGATGGTGCGTGCGGGCCTCAGGCCGGGCGCACCGCCCCGTGCGGCAGCCCACCGTCGGCCCGCTGCGGAGCCTCCGGCAGGGATTCATCGGACAGGTCGTGGTCGGCGTGGATGATGCCGTCCGCGTCCACGTAGGCATCGGTGATGAAGCGCGGCTTGAACACCAGCACCCAGGCGGGCACCAGCAGCATGGAGGCGAAGCCGTTGAGGACGATCATCACGCACAGCAGCAGCGCGGCATCGGCCTGGAAGCGCAGGTCGGAGAGCAGCACCCACATGACGATGCCGGCCATCAGGGTGATCGCGGTGAAGCTCACCGCCATGCCCGTGGTGGTGATGGCGCGCTGCACCGCCGCGGCCAGGTTGCCGGCCTTGACGATCTCCTCGCGGATGCGATCCATCATGTAGATCGAATAATCGATGCCGACCCCGATGCCCACGGCGATCACCGGCACCGTGTTGATGTCGATGCTCATCCCCGCCAGGCCCATGTAGGCGTAGGTCAGCACGGTGGCGAAAAGCATCGCCATGAGGATCATCAGGCCGGCGTGCCAGCTGGTGTAGAAGAGCATGACGAAGGCGAAGATCAGCAGGAACACCAGCGGCAGGACCAGCAGGTTGGTCTCGAAGGCCGACTCGTTCATCGCCGCGGCGACGCCCAGGGTGCCGCCGGCCAGGCGGATGCTCAGGCCGGGGACCTCCTCGCCATGCTCGGCGATCCACTGCTTGGCCATGTGGATGGCGCGGCGGATGGTCTCGCCCTGGCGGTCCTTGTAGTAGAACACCAGGTTGGCGACGCGGTCGTCGGTGTCGTTGAACTCGTTGAGCGCGCCGGGAATCGGGCTGGACGCCATGTAGGTGAACATCAGGCCGCCCACGTAGTCGGCGTCGTGGGGGATCTGGAACCAGCGCGGATCGTCGTTGTGCATCAGCCGGTTGACCTGTTTGATCAGGTCCGGCAGGCCCTTGCTGCCGCCGACCGAGGGGTCGGCGAGCATGTGCGCCTGCAGCGACTGCAGCGCCTTGAGCACCTCGGGACGCTTGATCCCGCCTTTCTCCTCGTGCTCGGCGATCAGGTACAGCTCCTCGGAGCCGGGGAAGCGCCGGTTGATCTCCTTCGACGAGACGTTGTAGTCGTGCTCCGGGTAGAGGATCGGCGAGCCGGGTTCGGCGTCGCCGATGGTCACCTTTGCCGCCGCCCAGCCGCCGGCGAGTATCGCCAGCGCGGCCAGGACCAGCAGCTTGCCGGCCGCGCCGGGGCGGGCCATGGTCACCGCGCAGGTGGCGCCGATATGACGCAGCAGGGTTTCCTTGATCTCGGCGTTTTTCGGAGTCGGCAGGATCGACAGCAGCAGCGGTACGCCGATCAGCACCGAGAAGATCACCGTGGTCGCCCACAGCGAGGCGTAGATGCCCAGCTTGGTATTCAGCGCGATGGAGCCGATGGCGATCAGCGCCAGGCCGATGGCATCGGTGACGATGCCCAGGGTGCCGGGGCGGAACAGGCTGTCGAAGGTGGCGCGCGCGGCCAGCTGGCCGTCGCCGAGCTGCCTGACCTCGGCGTAGTAGCGCTCCACCAGTTGCACGCCGTGGCTCATGGCGCGGGCGGCGACCAGGAAGGGAATCACCAGCCCCAGCGGATCGAGGTTGTAGCCCAGCAGGCTGATGATGCCCAGGCCCCAGATGGTCGAGATCATCACTCCGCCCAGCGGGATCAGCACGCCGTAGGCCTTGCGGAAGTGGAACAGCAGCAGCGCCAGCATCGCCAGCACGGTGAACAGGAATATCTGCAGGATCTGGTCCATGTAGGTGTAGGCCCAGCCCACCAGCACCGGCTGGCCGGTGGCATAGAGGGTCACGCCGGCGCGCGTCTCGGTCTCGCGCAGCGCCTGCAGCTGGGCGAAAGTCTGCTCGTAGTCGAGCTGGCCCTCGATCAGTTGCGCCTTGACCAGCGCCAGCTTGAGGTCGGTCGAGACCAGCGGGCCGTAGACCCGCGGGTTGGCCACCACATCGGCCTTCATCGCGGCCAGCTGCTCGTCGCTCAGCGGGCCGAATTCGGCCTGGTAGTAGGGCTCGGAGTTGATGCTGCCGACCTCGGTCAGCCAGATCTTGCGCGAGTTGCGGTGGGTCAGGCTGCTGACCAGGTTGTGGTTGACCCCCGGCAGGCTGTCCACCGCCTGGGTGACGCGGTCGATGGTCGCCAGGTTCTCGTTGCTGAACAGGTCGCCCTCGGCGAACTCGACGCCGATCACCAGCACGTTGGCGCCGCCGAAGGTGTCCTTGATGCCGTTGTGCAGCTGGATGTAGGGATGCTCCTGCGGCAGCAGGTCGGCGAAGTCGGTATAGATCTTCAGCAGCGGGATGCGCAGGGCGAAGAACAGCGTCAGCGCGGCGATGATCGCCAGGACCGTGCGCGGATGGCGGAACAGCCAGACCTTCGCCAGGTAGAACACGTGGGTGAAGTGGTGCAGGGACATGATCTATGACCTCACTGGACTTGGGCGGCGGTCAGGGACGGACGGATATCCAGCGACAGCAGCAGGCCCTTGCCGCCGGCCACGGTCAGCTGGCCGCGGGCGATTCCGGCGGCGCGCAGGTAGACCGGCTCGTTCGGGGTGGGCAGGGCCTGCCAACGGTTGCCGGCCAGGCGCAGCACGCTGCTGTGGTCGCCGATGGCGAACAGGCCGTCCTGGCTGGCGCTGAAGTTGAAGATCGGCGCGCTGGTCGACGTCCGCTGGCGCTGCCAGTTCTCGCCGCCGTCGGCGGTGTGGTAGATGAAGCCGTTGAGGCCGCCGACCCAGCCTTCGTCCAGGCTGCGGAAATACGCCGCGTGCGGGTAGAACTCGTCGGGCAGGGCGCCGGCGGGGCTCCAGCTCGCGCCGCCATCCTCGCTGGTGAACACCAGGCCGAACTCGCCGGTGGCCACGGCCCGCTCGGCATCGAGGAACTGCAGCGTGGTCAGCATGGCATCCTCGTCCAGGCTGTTGCTGTCCCAGCTTTGGCCCTGGTCGGAGCTGCTGAGCAGCGTGCTGTAGCTGCCGGCCACCCACCAGCCGCCATCCGGCGCGCAGCTGGCGGTCATCATCTGTTCTTCGCTGGGCAGCTCGACGGCCGTCCAGCGCTGGCCGTCGTCGGCGCTGTGCCAGAGGCTGCCGGCGAAATCGAGGGCGATGAAGCTGCCGTCGGCGCAGGCATCCAGGTCGATGATGTTGGCGTCGCGGGCAATCTGCCGGCGTTGCCAGCTGGCGCCTTGGTCGGCGCTGGCGAGCAGCACGCCGTCGTTGCCGGCCACCAGGGTCACCCGCGGGTTGCTGGCCATGGCCTGGTAGAAGTCGATGCGCTGGCTGGCCTGCTGCAGTTGCGACTGAACCTCGCCCATCTCCAGGGCGGCTTCGCAGCCGGTCAGCAGGACAGGCAGGCCCAGCAGCAGGGGAAATTTGCGCAAGGCGTTGGGGCATAGACCGGCGGCACTGCGCACGGATGCAGGTAAATGCGGCATTACAGGTCACCACTACTGGTTGTTTTTGTTGAACAGCGGTGTCCTGGCCATAGCAACCGCTGTGCCATGGCGCAGCAGTTGCCTTGCGCTTTATTCAAAGCATTGATTTATAAAGACTTTATTAAGATTCGCGGAAAGCGCGGGATAACCCTTCCACAAGCAGGGGCATAAGCCGGTTTGAGCAAATCATCACATTTGCCCACCGGCTTATCGATTTGATCAATTCGTGGCGTGCCGGGCAGCAGTTCTTCCCTGCCCGGATGGAAGGCGGCTATTCGCTCGGATCGGCGGTCTCGATCTTCTTCAAGCGGTAGGCGAGCGCCGGGCGGCTCAGCCCCAGCAGCCGGGCGGCACGGGAAATATTCTGACCGCTGCGGTTCATCGCCTCGCGCATCAAGGTAGCTTCGACGTCTTCCAGACGAACGCCTGCCGCGAAGATCTGTTCGAGCCAGCCATCGGCGACGGTCGGCTTCTGCTGGATCAGTTCGCCAGCGCTGGACAGGCTGTCGCCATTGCCGCCGGCCATGCTCAGCCCAGGGAACATTGCCTCGACGCTGATGCTTTCATTGTTGTCGGTGAGGATCACGCCGCGCTCGATGACGTTCTCAAGCTCGCGGATATTGCCCGGCCACTGGTAGTGCATGCAGGCTTCCAGCGCCCGATCGGAAAGGCCGAGGGTCTTCTTGCCGTATTCCTCGTGCAGCTTGTTGAGGAAATGTTCGGCCAATAGCGGGATGTCCTCGCTGCGATCGCGCAGCGGCGGGATCTGCACCGGAAAGACGTTCAGCCGGTAGAACAGGTCGGCACGGAAACGCCCGGCCTGCACCGCCTTGCCCAGGTCCTCGTTGGTCGCCGCGATGACCCGCACGTCGATCTTGCGCGTGCGATCGCCCCCGACCCGCTCCAGCTCGCCTTCCTGCAATACGCGCAAGAGGGTGGCCTGAGCCCGTGGCGTGAGTTCGATCACCTCGTCGAGGAAGATGGTGCCGCCATTGGCCCGCTCGAAGCGGCCGGCGCGTGCGTGCGCGGCGCCAGTGTAGGCGCCCTTGTCGACGCCGAACAGTTCCGCCTCGATCAGGTCTGGCGGAATCGCCGCACAGTTCACTGCGACGAAGGGCTGGTCGGCACGCTCACTGCGCAGGTGCACGCTGCGTGCGATCACCTCCTTGCCGACCCCGGTCTCCCCCAGCAGCAGCACCGAGACCTTGCCGCGCGCCGCCTTGTCGATGGTCTGGCAGATGCGCTGATAGGCCGACGACTGACCGATCCCGTAGTACTGGCCGTTGTGCTTCTGCAGCCGGTGACGCAGGTGCGCGACCTGGGTCTGCAGCTCGTAGAGCTCCTCGATGATCGGGTCGCTCTTGAAATAGGCCTTGAACTCGGCGGTGTTGTCCCATTCCTCGGCGGGCTTGCCGATGATCCGGCACTTGTCGTCGCCGCAACCGCGGCAGCTGATTTCCTGGAAGATGATCTCGCGCCCCATGAACGACGAGCTGTAGCTGCAGGCGTAGCCGAGCAGCGTCCAGCAGGCGGGCTCTTCCATCAATCCCAGCTCGGTCTGGCAGATCTCCACCTCGAAGGAATCGATCCACTCGATTTCGACATAGAAGCGCCCGCTCTGGACGTCGATGTCCACCTCCAGCGGGCGCACCTTCACCAGGCCCTTGAGCGAATGCAGCTGAGGGCCGGCGAGAAAGATATCCAGGTCGCTGGCGTTGGGCCGCAGCTTGCGCGCCAGCTCGGCGTCCTTGAGCCCGGACTGGTAGCCCAGGCGCAGGAAGAACCCCTTGGCGCGCTCGACGCCGAGCAGGCTGACCATTTCCCGGCGAAAGTTGGCCAGCGACGACAGCTGCATCAGCAGCATGCGCTGTTCGCCAAGCCAGACCTTGCCTTCGGTGCTGACGAAACGGATCTGGTTGCTGAGGTCCTGGAAATCTGAATATTTCAGCTCGGGCTTGTATTTGATGGCCATTCAGGCTGTTCCCCTTAATTGTTGTTCTGGGGTTTATCCGATCCTGGCGGAAGGGCATCCGGCTTCGGATCGGCAGGGCGCGCCGTTGATGACCGCAGGGTCACGGCATGGGCAATAGATGGAATGCTTTTGCCGGAAAAAATTCAACCAAATGATTAAATCCTTCGACGTTTCGCCAGGGTCGGGGCGAATCCCGACCGCCCTTGAAGCATTTGCGCAATACACGCCAATGCGATTGATCAATTGATCAATTTCGCCTTCCTCACCTCCTTCCGCCGAACCCTGCCAGCGTCTCCCCGAAACGTTCAAAACATCGAAACTGACGCAATAAATCCTTTTATTTCAAATGCTTAATTTATTCCCCTGTTTCCTCAGAAGCCTTTGGCACAGGCATTGCTCAAGGGATTAGGGCAAGCAGCTCAACCGGAGAAAACGCAATGGCCGTATCGCAAAACAGTTTCGAACAGTTCAAGCGCTACGTTCGAGTACGCAGTGAGCCCGATGCCCGCTTCGTCGAGTTCGACTTCGCCATCGGCTCGCCCGATCTGTTCGTCGAGCTGGTACTGCCGCGCGAGTCGTTCGAAGTCTTCTGCCACCACAACCGGGTCGAGCACATGGACGCCGAGATGGCCGCGACGGTGGATGCGGACATGATCAAGTGGCGCTTCGGCGATGCCGGGCGCCGCATGCCGAAATCCGCCCAATCCTGAGCTACAGCACACCCACGTATTAACCGGACACCACAAAAACAATCAAGGTACGGTCGAAATGAGTATCGAGATCAAGACGAACACGGTGGAGCCGATCCGCCAGACCTTCAGCCACATCCGCCGCCGCTTCGGCGACAAGCCGGCCAGCCGCTATCAGGAGGCCAGCTACGACATCGAAGCGACGATCAACTTCCACTATCGCCCGCTGTGGCAGCCGGACAAGCAGCTCAACGATCCCACGCGCACCTGCCTGCGCATGCGCGACTGGTACGCCGTCGGCGACCCGCGCCAGTTCTACTACGGCACCTACGTGCAGACTCGCGCACGGATGCAGGAGACCACCGAGCACGAGTTCGCCTTCTGCGAGAAGCGCGGATTGCTGGAACGCCTGCCCGAACAGCAGCGCCAGCGCGTGCTGCAACTGCTGGTACCACTGCGCCACGCCGAACTGGGCGCCAACATGAACAACAGTGGCATCGCCGCCGACGGCTTCGCCACCACCGTCACCCAGATGCACATCTACCACGCCATGGATCGCTTAGGGGTAGCCCAGTACCTGTCGCGCATCGGCCTGCTGCTCGACGGCGGCACTGGCACGTCCCTCGTCGCGGCCAAGCAGCAATGGCTGCATGCCCCGGAATGGCAGGGCCTGCGCCGCCTGGTCGAGGACAGCCTGGTGGTCGAGGACTGGTTCGAGCTGAGCCTGCTGCAGAACCTGGTCAGCGACGGCCTGCTGTTCCCGCTGATCTACCAGAAGTTCGACGAGACCCTGAGCGCCGAGGGCGCCGGCGACGTCGGCCTGCTCACCGAATTCATGCGCGCCTGGTTCGCCGAAACCTCGCGCTGGGTGGACGCCATGGTCAAGAGCGTGGCCGCCGAGAGCGCGGAGAACCGCGCGCAGATAGAAGCCTGGATCGAGCAGTGGCAAGGCCGCGTGGTCGAGGCGCTGGCGCCGCTGGCCGAGGTCGGCCCCGGCCAGCAGGCCCTGGCCGAGGTGCAGCAGGCATTCGCCACACGGCTGAAGAAACTCGGCCTGTTCAACCAGTAAGGGAAAGCCGCCATGTCACTCGTTTATATCGCCCTGCAGGACAACGACAACGCCCGCTACCTGGTGGACGCCATCGTCGAGGACAACCCCCACGCCGTGGTCCAGCACCAGCCGGCGATGGTCCGCATCGAGGCCGAAGGCCGCCTGGAGATCCGCCGCGACACCATGGAGCAGAAACTCGGTCGCGACTGGGACGTACAGGAAATGCTGCTGGACGTGATCACCATCGGCGGCAACGTCGACGAGGACGATGAACGCTTCGTCCTCGAGTGGAAGAACTGATTGGGAGCCAAGCCATGAGCGACAACAAGAAGAAACTCGGCCTTAAAGACAAGTACCGCTACCTGACCCGCGACCTCGACTGGGAGCCCAGCTACCAGAAGAAGGAAGACATCTACCCCTACGAGCGCTTCGAGGGGATCAAGATCACCGACTGGGACAAGTGGGAGGACCCCTTCCGCCTGACCATGGACGCCTACTGGAAATACCAGGCGGAGAAGGAGAAGAAGCTCTACGCCATCCTCGACGCCTTCGCCCAGAACAATGGCCAGCAAAGCATCTCCGACGCGCGCTACGTCAACGCCCTGAAGCTGTTCCTCGGCGGCATCAGCCCCTGCGAGTACCAGGCGTTCCAGGGCTTCGCCCGGGTCGGTCGGCACTTCGGCGGCGCCGGCGCGCGGGTCGCCTGCCAGATGCAGGCGATCGACGAGCTGCGCCACGTGCAGACGCAAGTGCATGCCATGAGCCACTACAACAAGCACTTCAACGGTCTGCACGACTTCTCCCACATGCACGACCGGGTGTGGTTCCTCTCGGTGCCCAAATCGTTCTTCGACGATGCGCGCAGCGCCGGGCCGTTCGAGTTCCTCACCGCGATCTCGTTCTCCTTCGAGTACGTGCTGACCAACCTGCTGTTCGTGCCGTTCATGTCCGGCGCCGCCTACAACGGCGACATGGCCACCGTCACCTTCGGCTTCTCGGCGCAGTCCGACGAGGCGCGGCACATGACCCTGGGCCTGGAGGTGATCAAGTTCCTGCTGGAACAGCACGAGGACAACGTGCCGATCATCCAGGGCTGGATCGACAAGTGGTTCTGGCGCGGCAACCGCCTGCTGTCGCTGGTCGGGATGATGATGGACTACATGCTGCCGAACAAGGTGATGTCCTGGGCCGAGGCCTGGGAGGTCTACTTCGAGCAGGCCGGCGGCGCGCTGTTCAAGGACCTGGAGCGCTACGGCATCCGCCCGCCGAAGTACGTCGAGCAGTGCGCCGAGGCCAAGCAGCACGTCTCGCACCAGGCCTGGGCGACCTTCTACCAGTACAGCCAGGCCACCAACTTCCACACCTGGATGCCCAGCGACGAGGAGATGGACTGGCTCTCGGCCAAGTACCCGGAGACTTTCGACAAGTACTACCGCGAACGCTTCACCTTCTGGCGCGAACAGCAGGAGAAGGGCGAACGCTTCTACAACGGCACCCTGCCGCAGTTGTGCCAGATCTGCCAGATCCCGGTGATCTTCACCGAACCGGGCGACCCCACCCGCCTCAGCCATCGCAGCCACGTGCACGAGGGCGAGCGCTACCACTTCTGCTCCGACGGCTGCTGCGACATCTTCCGGAACGAGCCGCAGAAGTACGTGCAGGCCTGGCTGCCGGTGCACCAGATCTACCAGGGCAACTGTGGCGGCGCCGACGTCGAGTCGGTGGTGCGCGACTACTACAACATCAATATCGGCGAGGACAACTTCGACTACGAGGGTTCGCCGGACCAGCGCCGCTGGCAGGCCTGGCGTGGCGAGGCGCCGACCGAGAAGCTGCCCAAGGCCGGTTGAGCCCAGCCATCACGGGGCGCCACAGCGCCCCGTCGCCCGATTCCAAGAACAAGAGGGACACCCTGATGACCATCAACACCATCGGCGCCTACGCATTCACGCCACTCGACCGCCAGGAGAACTTCCACGGCAACCAGCTGCTGTACGTCGGCTGGGATCGCCACCTGATGTTCTGCTCGCCCTTCGCCCTGCTGGTGGCGCCGACGCAGAGCTTCGCCGAGCTGATCGAGCAGGTGCTGCGCCCGGCCATCGCCGCCCACCCGGACAGCGCCGAGGCCGACCTGTACCGCGCCAGCTGGTATCTCAACGACGCGCCGTTCCAGCCCGACTTCGACGCCAGCCTGGCGGCCAACGGCCTGCGCCACAAGGACATGCTGCGCCTGGACACCCCCGGGCTGAACGGCATCGCCGGTTCCTGCAGCTGAGGATTGGGCCATGAGCTACCAAGTCACGATCGAGCCGACCGGCGAGACCATCGACGTCGAGGAAGACCAGACCATCCTCCAGGCCGCCCTGCGCCAGGGCGTGTGGCTGCCGTTCGCCTGCGGCCACGGCACCTGCGCCACCTGCAAGGTGCAGGTGCTCGACGGCGAGGTGGACGTCGGCGCCGCCTCGCCCTTCGCCCTGATGGACATGGAGCGCGACGAGGGCAAGGTGCTGGCCTGCTGCGCCACCGTGCAGAGCGACGCGACCATCGAGGCCGACATCGAGGTCGACCCCGACTTCGCCGGCCATCCGGTGGAGGATTATGACGCCAGCGTCATCGCCATCGAATCGCTGTCGCCGACCATCAAGGGCGTGCGGCTCAGGCTCGACCGGCCAATGGCTTTCCAGGCCGGACAGTACGTCAACCTGGAGCTGCCGGGCATCGACGGCAGCCGCGCCTTCTCCCTGGCCAACCCGCCGAGCCGGCCCGACGAGGTGGAGCTGCACGTGCGCCTGGTGGAGGGCGGCGCCGCCACCGGCTACATCCACGACCAGCTGCAGGTCGGCGACCGGCTCAGGCTGTCCGGCCCCTACGGCCAGTTCTTCGTGCGCGCCTCGCAGCCGGGGGATCTGATCTTCATCGCCGGCGGCTCCGGCCTGTCCAGTCCGCAGTCGATGATCCTCGACCTGCTGGCGCAGGGCGACACGCGGCGGATCACCCTGTTCCAGGGCGCACGCAATGTCGCCGAACTGTACAACCGCGAGCTGTTCGAGAGCCTGGCCGCCGAGCACGCCAACTTCAGCTACGTGCCGGCGCTCAGCCAGGCCGCCGACGATCCGTCCTGGCAAGGCTTCAAGGGCTTCGTCCACGACGCCGCCAGGGCGCATTTCGACGGTCGTTTCAGCGGCCACAAGGCCTACCTGTGCGGCCCGCCGCCGATGATCGACGCGGCCATCTCCACGCTGATGCAGGGCCGGCTGTTCGAACGCGACATCTTCATGGAGCGCTTCTATAGCGCCGCCGACGGCGCCGTCGAGACTACCCGCTCCGCCCTGTTCAAGCGCATCTGAGGTGAAGGCCATGCAACCGTCCTATCGCGTCACCGAAGTCGGCAGCGGCATCAGCTTTTCCTGCGGTGCCGAGCAGAGCGTGCTGCAGGCGATGGAGCAACAGCAGCGGCACTGCGTGCCGGTCGGCTGCCGCGGCGGCGGCTGCGGCCTGTGCAAGGTGCGGGTGCTCAGCGGCGAGTTCGCCTGCGGGCGCATGAGCGCCCGGCACGTGCCCGACACGGCGAAGGCGGCAGGCCAGGTCCTGGCCTGCCGCCTGTTCCCGCGCAGCGACCTGGCCATCGAACGCACTCCGGCGCCGCCGCAAGGCGCTGCCGGACAGTCCTGATTCACCGCAACACGGCTCGACCCACAACAAAGACAAGAGGTCTTCGAAATGAAAAAAGGTGTATTGCGACCCGGGCACGCCCAACTGCGCGTCCTCGACATGGCCCAGGCCCTGGAACACTACGTCGAACTGCTCGGCCTGATCGAGATGGACCGCGACGACAGCGGCCGCGTCTACCTCAAGGCCTGGACCGAAACCGACAAATTCTCCCTGGTGCTGCGCGAGGCCGACGAGCCGGGCCTGGACTTCATCGGCTTCAAGGTCGTCGACGACGCCACCCTCGGTCGGCTTGCCGAGGAGCTGGTGGCCTTCGGCTGCCTGATCGAGAGCCTGCCGGCGGGCGAGCTGAAGGGCTGCGGTCGGCGCATCCGCTTCGACTCGCCTTCCGGCCATTGCTTCGAGCTCTACGCCGAGAAGCAGATGACCGGCAAATGGGGGCTCTCGGAGGTCAACCCTGAGGCATGGCCGCGCGGCCTCAAGGGCATGCGCGCGACCCGCTTCGACCACGCCCTGCTGTATGGCGACGAGCTGCCGGAGACCCTGCGGCTGTTCACCGAGGTGCTCGGCTTCAGCCTCGCCGAGCAGGTGCTCGACCCCGAGGGCACGCGCATCGCGCAGTTCCTCACCCTGAGCATGAAGGCCCACGACCTGGCGTTCATCCAGCATGCCGAGAAGGGCAAGCTGCATCACGTCTCGTTCTATCTGGAGAGCTGGGAGGACGTGCTGCGCGCCGCCGACCTGATCAGCATGACCGATACCTCGATCGACATCGGCCCGACCCGCCACGGCCTGACCCACGGCAAGACCATCTACTTCTTCGATCCGTCCGGCAACCGCAACGAGGTGTTCGCCGGCGGCGACTACCACTACCCGGACCAGCCCACCGTGACCTGGACCACCGACCAGCTGGGCAAAGCGATCTTCTACCACGACCGCCAGCTCAACGAGCGCTTCCTCACCGCACTGACCTGACTTGCCCTTTGCTAAGAGCGTGCACATGAAAGAAATCAGACACTTCATCAACGGCGAATACGTGGGCTCGGCCAGCGGCAGGCTGTTCGACAACGTCGACCCGGCCAGCGGCCAGGTCATCGCCCGGGTCCACGAGGCCGGCGAGGCCGAGGTCGACGCCGCGGTCAAGGCCGCGCGCGCCGCACTCAAAGGTCCCTGGGGGCGGATGAGCGTGGCCGAGCGCAGCGAGATCCTGCATCGCGTGGCCGACGGCATCAATGCGCGCTTCGACGAATTCCTCGACGCCGAATGCCGGGACACCGGCAAGCCGAGGTCGCTGGCCAGCCATATCGACATTCCGCGCGGCGCGGCCAACTTCAAGGTGTTCGCCGATCTGATCAGGAACGTCGCTACCGAGGCCTTCGAGATGGCCACGCCGGACGGCGCCGGAGCGGTCAATTATGCGGTGCGCCGGCCCAAAGGCGTGATCGGCGTGATCAGCCCATGGAACCTGCCGCTGCTCTTGATGACCTGGAAGGTCGGCCCGGCGCTGGCCTGCGGCAACACCGTGGTGGTCAAGCCGTCCGAGGAAACCCCGAGCACCACCGCGCTGCTCGGTGAGGTGATGAACGAAGCTGGCGTGCCAGCCGGCGTCTACAACGTGGTGCATGGCTTCGGCGGTAACTCGGCCGGGGCCTTCCTCACCGCGCACCCGGACGTCGACGGCATCACCTTCACCGGCGAAACCGGCACCGGCGAGACCATCATGCGCGCCGCCGCCAGGGGCGTGCGCCAGGTGTCACTGGAGCTGGGCGGCAAGAACGCCGGCATCGTGTTCGCCGATTGCGACCTGGACAAGGCCATCGAAGGCACCCTGCGCTCGGCCTTCGCCAACTGCGGCCAGGTCTGCCTGGGCACCGAGCGGGTCTACGTCGAACGGTCGATTTTCGATGAGTTCGTCGCGCGCCTGAAGACCGGTGCCGAGGCGCTGGTAATCGGCGAGCCGAACGATCCGGAGGCGAACTTCGGCCCGCTGGTCAGCCTCAAGCACCGCGAGAAGGTGCTCAGCTACTACCAGAAGGCTTCGGACGAAGGCGCTACGGTGGTCACCGGCGGCGGCGTGCCGCAGATGCCGGCGCACCTGGCCGGCGGCGCCTGGGTTCAGCCGACCATCTGGACCGGCCTGCCCGACGACTCGGCGGTGGTCACCGAGGAAATCTTCGGTCCCTGCTGCCATATCCGTCCGTTCGACACGGAAGAGGAAGCCGTCACGTTGGCCAACGCCCTGCCCTACGGCCTGGCCGCGGCGATCTGGACCGAGAACGCCTCGCGCGCGCATCGCGTCGCCGGGCAGATCGAGGCCGGCATCGTCTGGGTCAACAGCTGGTTCCTGCGCGACCTGCGTACCGCCTTCGGCGGCGCCAAGCAGTCGGGCATCGGTCGTGAGGGCGGAGTGCACTCGCTGGAGTTCTACACCGAGCTGAAAAACGTCTGCGTGAAGCTCTGAGGGTCCGACCATGAATGCACCCCAGCCAAGCCCGGAAATCGGGCGCGAGATCCTCGCCGCCGGCTACCGCACCAACCTGCACGATCAGGGCGAGGGCTCTCCGGTCCTGCTGATCCACGGCTCCGGGCCGGGCGTGACGGCCTGGGCCAACTGGCGCGGGATCATCCCGCAGCTGGCGCGCACGCGCCGGGTGATCGCCCCGGACATGCTCGGCTTCGGCTACAGCGAGCGCCCGGTCGACCAGCGCTACGACCAGCGGCGCTGGGTCGAGCATGCCCTCGGCGTGCTCGATGCGCTGGGCATCGAGCAGGTCGATATCGTCGGCAACTCCTTCGGCGGCGGCCTGGCGCTGGCCCTGGCCATCCGCCATCCCGAACGGGTACGGCGGCTGGTGCTGATGGGCAGCGTCGGCGTCAGCTTTCCGATCACCGCGGGGCTGGAAGCGGCCTGGGGCTACACCCCGTCGCTGGCCAGCATGCGCCGACTGCTCGACCTGTTCGCCTTCGACCGCAGCCTGGTCACCGACGAACTGGCCGAACTGCGCTACCAGGCCAGCATCCGCCCGGGTTTTCAGGAATCCTTCGCCGCCATGTTCCCGCCACCGCGGCAGTGCGGCGTCGACGACCTAGCCAGCGACGAGGCCGACATCCGCGCCCTGCCCCACGAGACGCTGGTCATTCATGGCCGCGAGGACCAGATCATTCCCCTCGAAGCCTCGTTGACCCTGGCCCGGCTGATTTCCAACAGCCAGCTGCACGTTTTCGGCCATTGCGGCCACTGGACCCAGATCGAACACGCCGAGCGTTTCGCCCGCCTGGTCGAGGATTTCCTCGCCGAGGCCGACGCCGCCATCCCTGAGAGAGACTGATATGGACAAGACATTGATCAACGAGCTCGGCGACGAGCTCTACCAGGCGATGGTCCAGCGCGAGACCGTCACGCCGCTGACCAGCCGCGGCTTCGATATCGACATCGAGGACGCCTACCACATCTCCCTGCGCATGCTCGAACGGCGCATCGCTGCCGGCGAGCGGGTAATCGGCAAGAAGATCGGCGTCACCAGCAAGGCCGTGCAGAACATGCTCGGCGTGCACCAGCCGGATTTCGGCTACCTCACCGACGCCATGGTCTACAGCAGCGGCGAGGCCATGCCGATCAGCGAGAAACTGATCCAGCCGCGCGCCGAAGGCGAGATCGCCTTCATTCTCAAGAAGGACCTGATGGGCCCCGGTGTGACCAACGCCGACGTGCTGGCCGCCACCGAATGCGTGATCCCCTGCTTCGAGGTGGTCGACTCGCGCATCCAGGACTGGCAGATCAGGATCCAGGACACCGTGGCGGACAACGCTTCCTGCGGCCTGTTCATGCTCGGCGACCAGGCCGTCTCGCCGCGCCGGGTCGACCTCGTCACCTGCGGCATGCTGGTGGAGAAGAACGGCCAACTGCTCTCCACCGGCGCTGGCGCCGCCGCGCTCGGCTCGCCGGTCAACTGCGTGGCCTGGCTGGCCAACACCCTTGGCCACTTCGGCATCGGCCTGAAAGCCGGCGAGGTGATCCTCTCCGGTTCGCTGGTGCCGCTGGAGCCGGTCAAGCCCGGTGATTTCATGCGCGTCGAGATCGGCGGCATCGGCAGCGCCAGCGTGCGCTTCATCTGATCGAGGACAGCCTGATGAGCAAGAAACTGAAAGTAGCGATCATCGGCCCAGGCAATATCGGCACGGACCTGATGATCAAGGTGATGCGCAACGCACAGCACCTGGAAATGGGCGCCATGGTCGGTATCGACCCGGCTTCCGATGGCTTGGCCCGCGCCCGGCGCATGGGCGTGGCGACCACCCATGAGGGTGTGGAAGGGTTGATCAACCTGCCGGAATTCGCTGACATCGATTTCGTCTTCGATGCCACCAGTGCCTCCGCCCATGTGCAGAACGATGCCTTGCTGCGTCGTGCCAAACCCGGTATCCGCCTGATCGACCTGACCCCGGCGGCCATCGGTCCCTACTGCGTGCCGGTGGTGAATCTGGAGGAGCATCTGGCCAAGCTCAACGTCAACATGGTCACCTGCGGCGGCCAGGCCACCATCCCGATGGTGGCTGCGGTATCGCGCGTGGCCAAGGTGCATTACGCCGAGATCGTCGCCTCCATCGCTTCGAAATCGGCGGGTCCCGGCACTCGCGCCAACATCGACGAATTCACCGAGACCACCAGCCAGGCCATCGAAGTGATCGGCGGAGCGGCCAAGGGCAAGGCGATCATCGTCATGAACCCGGCGGAACCGCCGCTGATCATGCGTGACACGGTGTTCGTGCTGTCCGAGGACGTAAACCAGGCACAGGTCGAGGCCAGCGTCGAGGAAATGGTCAGCGCCGTGCAGACCTACGTACCGGGCTACCGCCTCAAGCAGAAAGTGCAGTTCGATGTGATTCCCGAATCCGCGCCGCTGCATATCCCGGGCCTCGGCACATTCAGCGGCCTGAAGACCTCGATTTACCTCGAAGTCGAAGGTGCCGCCCACTACTTGCCGGCCTATGCCGGTAACCTCGACATCATGACCTCCGCCGCGCTGGCTACCGCCGAACGCATGGCGCAGTCGCTGCTGAACGCCTGAGGACCGAGCCATGACCTTCAACCCCGGCAAGAAACTCTATATCTCCGACGTAACCCTGCGCGACGGCAGCCATGCGATCCGTCACCAGTATTCGACGCAGAACGTGCAGGACATCGCCCGCGCGCTGGACAAGGCCCGCGTCGACTCCATCGAGGTGACCCACGGCGACGGTCTGCAGGGTTCCAGCTTCAACTACGGTTTCGGTGCGCACAGCGACCTTGAGTGGATCGAAGCCGCCGCCGATGTGATCCAGCACGCCAGGATCACCGTGCTGCTGTTGCCCGGCATCGGCACCGTACATGACCTGAAAGCCGCCTATGACGCTGGCGCGCGATCGGTGCGCGTGGCCACCCACTGCACCGAGGCGGACGTATCGAAGCAGCACATCGAATACGCCCGTGAGCTGGGCATGGACACCGTCGGCTTTCTGATGATGAGCCACATGATTCCGGCCGACCAACTGGCGGCGCAGGGCAAGATGATGGAGAGCTACGGCGCACAGTGCATCTACATGGCCGATTCCGGTGGCGCGATGAACATGAACGACATCCGCGACCGCATGCGCGCCTTCAAGGCGGTGCTGAATCCGGAAACCCAGACCGGCATGCACGCCCACCACAACCTCAGCCTCGGCGTGGCCAACTCCATCGTCGCGGTGGAAGAAGGCTGCGACCGCATCGACGCCAGCCTCGCCGGCATGGGCGCAGGCGCCGGCAATGCGCCGCTGGAAGTCTTTATCGCCGCCGCCGAGCGCCTCGGCTGGAACCATGGCACTGATCTCTACACGCTGATGGACGCCGCCGACGATATCGTCCGACCGTTGCAGGACCGTCCGGTGCGCGTCGATCGTGAAACCCTCGGCCTCGGCTATGCCGGCGTCTATTCCAGCTTCCTGCGTCACGCCGAAGTGGCCGCCGAAAAGTACGGCCTGAAGACGCTGGACATTCTCGTAGAACTGGGCAAACGCCGCATGGTCGGCGGCCAGGAAGACATGATCGTCGACGTCGCCCTCGACCTGCTGGCAGCCCGCAAGGAGCAACACGCATGAAACGTACCCTGAATCCCGAACAGGTGCTGGCATTGGCCGAGCACGTGGAAAACGCCGAATTGCAGGCTCATGACATTCACAAGGTCACCAACGACTATCCGGAAATGACCTTCGCCGATGCCTACGACATCCAGTGGGAAATCCGCCGGCGCAAGCAAGCCCGTGGCAACAAGATCGTAGGCCTGAAGATGGGCCTGACCTCCTGGGCGAAGATGGCCCAGATGGGCGTGGAAACACCGATCTATGGCTTTCTGGCCGATTATTTCAGTGTGCCGGACGGCGGCACCGTGGACTGCTCGAAGCTGATCCACCCGAAAATCGAGGCGGAAATCTCGGTCGTCACCAAGGCGCCGCTGACCGGGCCGGGCTGCCATATCGGCGACGTCATCGCGGCAATCGACTATGTGATCCCGACCGTCGAGGTCATCGATTCGCGCTACGAGAACTTCAAGTTCGACCTGATCAGCGTGGTGGCCGACAACGCTTCCTCGACCCGCTTCGTCACCGGCGGGCGCATGGCCAGCCTCGAGGACGTCGACCTGCGCACCCTCGGCGTGGTGATGGAGAAGAACGGCGAGGTGGTGGAAGTCGGCGCCGGCGCCGCGGTGCTCGGCCACCCGTTGTCCAGCGTGGCGATGCTGGCCAACCTGCTGGCCGAACGCGGCGAACATATCCCGGCTGGCACCTTCATCATGACCGGCGGCATCACCGCCGCCGTGGCGGTGGCGCCGGGCGACAACATCTGCGTGCGTTACCAGGGATTGGGCAGCGTGTCCGCCCGTTTCATCTGAGCCCATGGCCGCCTCATGGGGCGGCCTTTTCCCGAGGAGCGACCATGCCCATTGCCCAGATACACATTCTCGAAGGCCGCAGCGACACACAGAAGGAAACCCTTATCCGCGAGGTCAGCGAGGCGATTTCACGCGCGCTGGACGCACCGCTGGCCAACGTGCGGGTAATCATCACCGAGATGCCGAAGAACCATTTCGGCATTGGCGGCGAACCGGCCAGCAAGGTCAGGCGCTGAGAGATCAAGCCATGAACATCCAGTTCGTCGAACCCGACCTGCACTGGCAGGCCGCCCAGCACGCCGCCGAAGCCGCCACCGCGCATGCTGCCGCGCTGGGCATCCGCATTCATGTGGCGGTGGTCGATCACGCCGGGCACACCCTGGCCTACCTGCGCATGAACGGCGCCTTCCTGCATTCCGAAGGCATCGCCGTGGACAAGGCCTATACCGCCGCCAGCTTCGGCTTTCCGACCCGCGACTGGCTGGACGTACTCGGCGACAACCCCCGGCTGCGCATCGGCCTGCCGGCCCGCGACCGGCTGGTGGTATTCGGCGGCGGCCTGCCGATCCTGGTCGATGGCATGTGCATCGGCGGCATCGGCGTTTCCGGCGGTTCGGAAGAACAGGACGAGGCCTGCGCCAAGGCCGGGCTCGCGGCGCTGTTCAGCGAAGAGACCTAGAGCTCAAAAAGTTACGGATGACGCCTACTGGCGGCCCATTCAGGCGCGATGGCCGAACAGGTTCGGCCCTACGGTTGCCCACCATCCGGGCAGTCTCGGCAAGGCTCACAACCCACCCAGCGTCACCGCCGCCAGCACCAGATAGCGCGCGCCCTTGGCCAGAGTCACCAGCAGGAGGAAACTCCACAGGGGTTCGCGCAGCATGCCGGCGACCAGAGTCAACGGGTCACCAATGATCGGCACCCAGCTCAGCAACAGTGACCAGCGCCCGTAGCGGTGGTAGCTTCGTCGGGCTTTTTCCAGCTGCTGCGGACTCGCCGGGAACCAGCGCTTGTGACGCAGGCGTTCGATGGAGCGCCCCAGCAGCCAGTTGACGAGCGAGCCCAGCACATTGCCCAGCGTGGCCACCAGCAGCAGGATCGCGACGGAGAAGTTTTCGCTGAGCAACAGCCCGACCAGCAACGCCTCAGACTGTGCCGGCAGCAGCGTGGCGGCGGCGAAGGCGGCCATGAACAGGCCCAGGTAGGCGGAAAGGTCGAGCACGTTTTTTACCGTTCGGTTGCCAGCGGCGCGGGCGGCAAAGTACCAGAGGAATTGCATGAAAGGCAGGTTGATCTATCTCATCGGTCCTTCCGGTTCGGGCAAGGACAGCCTGCTCGATGCCGCACGCGAGCGCCTGGCCGCGCGTGGCGTGCGCATTGCCCGGCGGGTCATCACCCGTTCGGCCCAGACTCAAACCCAGTCGCTTGGCGAGGACGCGCAGGCGGCAAGCGAAGACGAGTTCGAGCGCCTCGAGGCCAGCGGCGCCTTCGCCATGAGCTGGCGGGCCAACGGCCTGGCCTATGGCATTCCGCTGCAGATCGAGCAGTGGCTGGCCGAAGGCAGCGATGTCGTGGTCAACGGCTCGCGTGGCTACCTGCCCCAGGCGCGCCTGCGCTATCCCGATCTGCTCGTGGTGCTGCTGAGCGTCAGGCCCGAGGTGCTGCGCCAGCGTCTGCTGGCGCGCAAGCGCGAAACGCCCGAGCAGATCGAGCAACGCCTGGCACGCAATGCCCGCTTTGAAAGCGCGGCGAACGACCTGCATCTGCTGGACAACTCCGGCGATCTCGAACTGACGGCACAGAAGTTTCTGCACCTCCTTGAGGTATGAAGCTCGGATTGTCGTAGGTCGTGTTAGCCGAAGGCGTAACCCGACATCCCAAGAGCCTTATCCGGGCATGACAGTCCGCCCCCATACGAAGTTCCTCACGCCCGGAACGGCTAACCGGGCATAGCCTTTCAGAACCCGGAACCCGGTCGCGCGAGATAATCCTGCTCGGCTGCGCTCGACACGCGGCCAAGGATCGCATTGCGGTGGGGGAAGCGGCCAAAGCGGGCGATCACGTCGCGATGACGTTCGGCGAAGTCGAAAAACTCATCGAAAGCGGGCCGTTCTTCTGTGGCAGCCATGTCGCGCAGCGCCATGAACTGAGCCACGGCCAGATCCTGATCGGCCAGGTTCTCGGCATGCTCCAGCACCAGATAGATAAACACCCGTTCGAGGGGCGCGAGCAACCTGTCGCGTCCCTGCGCCATGCCGTCGCTGACCTGTTGTCGGGCACGCGCATCACCGGCAAATGCCCGTGGCGTGCCACGATGGAGCATTCGCGGCAGCTGGTCGAGCAGCAGGATCAGCGCCAGCCAACCCTGCTCGGAATCAGTCCACTCCTGCAGGCCATCGGCGAGCGCCTGTTCGCACAGATCGCCGAAACGCTCACGCGCTTCACGGTCCTGCTCCGGTTTGTAGCCGAACCACAGCCGATGTTTTTCGTTGACGATCTGTTGCGCCGTGCGGCCTTGGCCAAACCACCAGTCCAGCAAGTCCTGCCACGGCGCGCGCATCATTCAGCCCTTGTGATAGCCGGTGACACGCTCGACTTCTTCCGGCGAGCCGAGGAACACCGGCACGCGCTGGTGCAGGGACGTCGGCTGGATGTCGAGGATGCGCTGCTGGCCATTGGTGGCAGCGCCGCCGGCCTGTTCGATGATGAAGGACATGGGATTGGCCTCGTACATCAGGCGCAGCTTGCCGGGCTTCTCCGGCTCACGTGCGTCCCAGGGGTACATGAACAGGCCGCCACGGGTGAGGATGCGATGCACGTCGGCCACCATCGAGGCGATCCAGCGCATGTTGTAGTTCTTGCCCAGCGGGCCTTCCTCTCCGGCCAGCAGTTCGCTGACATAGCGCTTGACCGGCTCGTCCCAGTGGCGCTGGTTGGACATGTTGATGGCGAACTCGGCGGTGCTGTGCGGCACCCGGATGTTCTCGTGGGTGAGCACGAAGCTGCCCAGCTCGCGATCCAGGGTGAAGCCCATCACGCCGTTGCCCAAGGTCAGCATCAGCATGGTCTGCGGGCCGTAGATGGCATAGCCGGCGGCGACCTGCCTGGTGCCTGGCTGAAGGAACGCCTCTTCGCCGAGGGCATCGTTCTGGGTGAAACATTCGCCAGGGCAACGCAGCACCGAGAAGATGGTGCCGACCGACACGTTCACGTCGATGTTGGATGAGCCATCCAGCGGGTCGAATACCAGCAGATAGGCACCCTTGGGGTACTTGCCGGGAATCTGGTAGGCATTGTCCATTTCCTCGGAGGCCATGCCGGCCAGGTGGCCGCCCCATTCGTTGGCTTCGAGCAGGATCTCGTTGGACAGCACGTCCAGTTTCTTCTGTACCTCGCCCTGAATGTTTTCACTGTCGGCGCTGCCGAGCACGCCGCCCAGCGCGCCCTTGGATACCGCGTAGCTGATTTCCTTGCACGCCCGCGCCACAACCTCGATGAGGAAGCGCAAATCCGCAGGGGTGTTGTTGCTGCGAGTCTGCTCGATCAGGTAGCGGCTCAGGGTTACGCGTGACATGGAATGACTCCGGGAGAGGGGAAAACCCGCGCAGTTTAGCAGGGCACGGGGCTACTAATCTCCCTCAGACCGACCATGGTCTGCAGGAGTTCAGCGAAACGGTGAATGACCACTCGCCGGGCGGTGGCGCATTACCCGGCCTGCATCACCTTCCAGATATCCTCGGCGTATTCGCGGATGGTCCGGTCCGAGGAGAACCAGCCGGTGCGCGCGGTATTGAGCACGGCGGAGCGCCACCAGCTGTCGGGGTCGCGCCAGCGTGCCTCGACGTCCAGCTGCGCCTGCCAGTAGGCTTCGAAGTCGGCACAGACCATGAAGGTATCCTGCCACTTGAGACCGTCGATCAGCGCCGTGTAGCGGCCCGGATCCTCGGCGGAGAAAGCGCCGTCGCGAATCGCCAGCAGCACCTCGCTGAGTCGCGGCGAACCGAAGATGGTCGCTTCGGCGTTGTATTCGCCGGCCTGCTTGCGCGCTTCCACCTCCTGCGCGGTCAGGCCGAAGATGAACATGTGCTCCAGGCCGATCTGTTCACTCATTTCCACATTGGCGCCATCCAGGGTGCCGATGGTCAGCGCGCCATTGAGGGCGAATTTCATGTTGCTGGTGCCCGAGGCCTCCAGCCCGGCGGTGGATATCTGCTCGGAAAGGTCTGCCGCGGGGATGATGCGCTCGGCCAGACTGACGTTGTAGTTGGGCAGAAAGACCACCTTGAGCAGGCCGCGCACGGTCGGATCGTCGTTGATGGTGCGGGCGATGTCGTTGGTCAGCTTGATGATCATCTTGGCGGTGTGATAACTGGCCGCCGCCTTGCCGGCGAAGATCTTCACGCGTGGCACCCAGTCGCCGCCCGGATCGGAACGAATCGCCTGGTACAGCGCCACGGTATGCAGCAGGTTGAGCAGCTGCCGCTTGTATTCGTGGATGCGCTTGACGTGAACGTCGAACAAGGCCGTGGGATCGACGCAGATGCCCAGGCTTTCCTGGATCATGTGTGCCAGCAGCTGCTTGTTGGCCAGGCGCTGGGCGGCGAAGCGTGCGCGGAACTGCGCCTGTTCGGCAAAGGGTTCCAGCCTGGGCAGCAGGGCTTGTGGTGCATCGAGCAGGGCGCTGCCCAGGTGCTCGACCAGCAGGCTCGTCAGCTGTGGGTTGGACTGGTACAGCCAGCGGCGAAAGGTGATGCCGTTGGTCTTGTTGCTGATGCGCTCGGGGTACAGCCGATGCAGGTCGGTGAACACCGTTTCGCGCATCAGCTGGGTATGCAGCGCCGAGACGCCATTGACGCAGTGCGAGCCGAGAAACGCCAGGTTACCCATGCGCACCCGGCGCCCATTGCCTTCCTCGATCAGCGACACCGAGCGCAGCAGTTCGAGATTTTGAATGCCGCGCTCGCGCAAGGCATCCAGATGCTGAGCGTTGATCAGGTAGATGATCTGCATGTGGCGCGGCAGCAACCGCTCCATCAGGCCCACCGGCCAGGTTTCCAGGGCTTCGGGCAGCAGCGTGTGGTTGGTATAGGACAGGGTCGCGACCGTGAGCTCCCAGGCCTTGTCCCAGGGGATGTCCTGCACATCCACCAGCAGCCGCATCAGCTCCGCCACGGCGATGGCCGGGTGGGTGTCGTTGAGCTGGATGGCGGCGAATTCCGGCAGGTTCAGCAAGGTACCACGCTGATCCAGGTGCCGGCGCAACAGGTCCTGCAGAGACGCCGCGACGAAGAAGTATTCCTGGCGCAGGCGCAGCTCCTGGCCGGCTTCGGTGCTGTCGGCGGGATAGAGCACCCGCGAGATGCTTTCGGCACGGGCGCCTTCGGCCACCGCACCGACATGGTCGCCGGCATTGAAGCGCTCCAGATGGAAATCCGCCTCGGCACGGGCGCGCCACAGCCTCAGCGTGTTGACGCTGGCCCCGCGCCAGCCCACCACCGGCGTGTCGTAGGCAATGGCGCGCACACCTTCGGCCCAGTGCCAGAAATGCTTGGGCTCCTTGCCGGGGGCTTCGGCGGGCAACGCCATGACGCTGCCGCCGAAGCCGATCAGGTAGCTGACTTCGGGCCGCTCGAACTCCCAGGGATTGCCGAAATTGAGCCAGGTCTCGGTCTGCTCGTGCTGCCAGCCATCGACGATGGCCTGGCGGAACAGGCCGTGATCGTAACGAATGCCGTAGCCATGGGCGGCGATGCCCAGTGTGGCCATGCTTTCCATGAAGCAGGCGGCCAGCCGCCCCAGGCCGCCATTGCCCAACGCCGCATCCGGCTCGGTCAGGCGAATGCGCTCGAAATCGACATCGATCCCGGCCAGCGCCTGGCGGGCGGTTTCCAGCAGCCCGAGGTTGCTCAGGCTGTCGATGAGCAGCCGGCCAATCAGGAATTCCAGGGAGAGGTAATAGACGCGCTTCTTGCCCTGGCGATAGCTCTCGCGGGTGCGGTCCATCCACTGATCGATCATGCGGTCGCGGGTGGCCAGCGCCACCGCCTCGAACCAGTCGTGATCGGAGGCATGCTCGGGGTCCTTGCCGATGGAATAGGTCAGCTTGGCGAGAATGGTGGTGCGGAAGGCTTCGACTTCATCGGCGGAGGGTGCGTGCGATTGTTGCGTCATGGACGGGCCTCGTAGCGCTGCGCGAATGGCAATGTGAGAGGTTTGCAGGTTTGACCCGGCTGCGGGTAACCATCTGTCGGGGTTCGACTCGTCGGTTTCACTGGAAATTCCACCCCGCCCCGTTATGATCGCGCGCCCTCATTACCGAATTGCGCACCGTGAAGACCCGACTGATCGCTTCTGCCGACCCCGACCGCCTGGAAACCTGGGCGCGCTACAGCAACGGTCTGTGCCGCGACTGTCGTGCCACCTGCTGCACGCTGCCGGTGGAAGTGCGCATCGACGACCTGATCCGCCTGGAACTGGTCGACGCCTTCGAGCGGGAAGAGCCGGCGAAGAACATCGCCAGGCGACTGAGCAAGGCCGGCATCGTCGAGCATTTCAACCAGAAGCACGGCATCTTCACCCTCACCCGTCTGGCCAACGGCGACTGCCTCTATCTCGACCGGCAGACGCGCCTGTGCACGGTCTACGCCAAGCGTCCGGATACCTGTCGCAACCACCCCGGAATCGGCCCCAGGCCCGGTTACTGCGCCTATCAGCAGAAAACCGTCGCACGCTGATAGACGGCCTCGGGAAGGCTCGGCAAAAGGCGACGGACACTGGCAATATCGTGACTCAGCAGTCATGCTTTACGTCTGCCTGTATCTGCAACGTTTAGGAACCCGCCCGGCATGAGTCGCGACAGCCGCTATCTGGAAGACCTTCTGCACCACGACATCCCGTTGACGCGCGCGCTGGGGCTGCGTGTCGAGCAATGGGAAAATCACGAATTGCGTGTGAAGGTGCCGCTGCAAGCGAACATCAATCACAAGAGCAGCATGTTCGGTGGCAGCCTCTACTGCGCCTCGGTGCTGGCTGGCTGGGGCTGGCTGCACCTGCGCCTGCGCGAGGCCGGCATCGAAGACGGGCATATCGTCATCCACGAAGGGCAGATCGATTACCCGCTGCCGGTGGTCGACGATGCCACGGCGGTTTGCTCGGCCCCTGACGACAGCGCGTGGGAGCGCTTCGAAACCATCTACCGCCGCCGTGGCCGTTCGCGCCTGACGCTGCACAGCCGCATCCTGACCGCCGATGGCCGCGAAGCCGTGCGCTTCACCGGGCAGTTCGTGCTGCACAAGTAGGCTGTACCCGACGAGGCTTCAGAGCGAAGCCTCGCTCTTCACTCCGCCACGACCGTGCGAACCGGTCCGCGAGCTTTTCAGCGGCCTGCAAGCTCCTATTGCCCCGCACCCACAGTGCGCAGGGCCGCATTCATTCGGCCAACAGAGCCGCCAAAGGCCGAACAAGTTCGGCCCTACGGAATCGCAGCGAACGTGATTTTCGCGGGGATTGCCCGCGAGATTCTCAGTGTGCCTCGAAAGCTCGCGGACAAGTCCGCTTGTATGGCGTTAGGGTAGGAACCTGTCGGGGGTGGAGGGACAAAGTCCGCTTCTGCAAGCCAGACGGTGGGAGACTTCCCCCATCCACGCGCTCACGACAAGCGCCGATAAGGAATCCATCGGATTGAGTGGCTGCTCATACCGACAATACCGGCAAGCCTGCGCCATTGTGAGCCCCGACAGGTGATCTTCATCTTCCCCGTCGGAGAGCGCCATGACAAGCCAAGTTGCAGTTATCGGAATCGATGTGGCCAAGGAGACGCTGAGCGTCTGCGATACGCGGTCTGGTGAGGTGTTCGAGCTAGCCAATGACCGTCGCACGATCAAGGCCTGGCTCAAGACTCTACCTGGGTGCTGCGCCATCGCTATCGAAGCCACAGGCATCTACCACATGGATGTTGCGACCCTGGCTCATGCCAAGGGGCACCGGATTTACGTCATCAACGGCTTCCGCCTGAGCAACTATCGCAAGGGCATTGGTGGGCGAAACAAGGACGACCGTAGCGACGCCCAACTGTTGGCCCGTTACCTGTCTCATGAGCAGACTCAACTGGAGCCCTGGCAACCGCCGAGCAAGGCGTACTGCCGCTTGCAGACGTTGTTACATCGTCGGGCAACGCTCGTTCGGAGCGCGACATCGCTGCGTCAGAGCTTCTCTCAGGACCGCACACTGGCCAATGCACTGAAGCCGGTCCTCAAGCGTATGGCCGTCCTAGAGCGGCGCTTGGAGAAGGCGATTCAGACAACTCTGGACGAGGCCGGCCTGAAGGAACAGAGCAAGCGCTGCCAAGCCATCGAGGGTATTGGGCCTCTGACTGCTGCAGCGCTGAACCTGGCGTTTCTGCGAGGGTACTTTCGCAACAGCGACGCCTTCATCGCATTTCTGGGACTGGACGTGCGGCTCAAGGAGTCTGGCCGTTACAGCGGTCGACGGAAGCTGACCAAGCAAGGTGATCCGGAGATCCGCCGGCTACTGCACAACGCCGCCATGTCTGCAGCCCGCACCAAACGATGGAAGGAAATCTATCTGGGCTATCTAGCACGCGGACTGAAGAAAAACCGAAGCTTTGACCATCCTGGCCCGCAAACTCGCCCGAATCGCCTTTGCCCTCATGCAGAAGCAGACGGCCTACCAACCACAGGAGGTGAGGCCGTCGTTGACATAGAATCTCCCACAGGCCCGGTATGCACACGAGCCATCGTGGGAGGGGCCTTGGCCGCGAAGGGAACCACACCGATGGTTCGGGTATTGCTTCGCAGGCATAGCCTGCTCCCACAGGATCGGCATGCACACGAGCCATCGTGGGAGGGGCCTTGGCCGCGAAGGGAACCACACCGATGGTTCGGGTATTGCTTCGCAGGCATGGCCTGCTCCCACAGAATCGGCATGCACACGAGCCATCGTGGGAGGGGCCTTGGCCGCGAAGGGAACCACACCGATGGTTCGGGCATTGCTTCGCAGGCATGGCCGGCCCCCACAGGACCAGTATGCACACGAACCATCGTAGGAGCGGGCCATGCCCGCGAAGGGAACCACGGCAATGGCAACGCAGTGCCCTTCAGACGTAGCGCGACTTGGGCGTGGCCATCGGCAAGGGGCCATCGCCGATCAGGCGGAACTCGCCACGCGCCGCATCGTAGGCGCGAATTTCACTGGTGCCGATGTTGTAGAGCCAGCCGTGAATGAACAGCTGCCCACTGGCCAGGCGTGCCGCCACCGAGGGGTGGGTACGCAGGTGTTCGAGCTGCGCCAGCACATTTTCCTCGGTGAGAATGCGCAAGGTGCTCTCATCGGCACAACCGCAGTTTTCCTCCACCACGGTGCGCGCCACCTCGGCATGGCGCAGCCAGCTCCTGACCGTAGGCATGCGCTCCAGACTGGACGGGTCGAGCACCGCCTTCATCGCACCGCAATCGGAATGCCCGCAGACGATGATGTGCTTGACCCCCAGCGCCATCACGGCGAACTCGATGGCCGTCGAGACGCCCCCGTTCATCTGGCCGTAGGGCGGCACGATATTGCCGACATTGCGGGTCACGAACAGGTCGCCCGGCGAGCTCTGGGTGATCAGTTCCGGCAGGATTCGCGAATCCGCACAGGTGATGAACATCGCCCGCGGCGTCTGTTCGTTGGCCAGTTTGGCGAACAGCTCGCGCTGCTGCGGATAGACATCCTCGCGAAAGCGCATGACGCCCGCGACCAGGTTGTCGAGCGCTTCCTGCGCGGTTTCATTAGGCGTGTCTTCGAGGCACATGTTCGACATCTCTTCTGATGGGTTGCCCCGCCCCGGCGCGGCAGGCGAGCGGTTACCGGCTGGCGCTTGAACGCTCAGGGTGCGGGTGTGGTTATTCGCCGCGAATGTACTGTTCGAGATGCTGGATCAGGCTTTCTTTCTCGGCGACCAGTTCCTTGACCACGTCACCGATGGAGAGCATGCCGACCAGCTTGCCCGCATCCAGTACCGGCAGGTGGCGCAGGTGCCGATCGGTCATCAACTGCATGCACTCCTCCAGTCCCTGATGAGGTTCGATAGTCACCAGGCTGGACGTCATGATGGCGCTCACCGGCGTGGCGAACGACGAACGCCCTTTGAGCACGCACTTTCGCGCATAGTCGCGCTCACTGACGATACCCACCAGCTGACCATCGTCGCCGACCACCGGCAGGGCGCCGACGTTCTTTTGCGCCAGTATCTGCAGCGCATCGAGCACGCTGTCGGTCGCTGCGATGGTGTGTACGTTCGAGTCCGACTTTGCATTGACGACCTGGCCAACCGTTTTCATCGTTTCATCTCCTCCATGCCAGCCCCTGCCGGGCGGGCTCTAGCATCATCCGTGATCACGAGGCAGTAAAGCGTTTTCCACGTCGGTCGGCGCCGGGTCTGTATCCGGCTGCTACAGGCGGCAAAGGGACGCCACTTCTCTGCCGACACACCCGGATGTCAGACGATTTCGATCAGCAGGTCGCCAGGCGTTACGCGGTCGCCCTTGGCGACGTGAACGGCCTTCACCGTGCCGGCAATGGGTGCCTGGATCTCGGTTTCCATTTTCATCGCCTCGCTGATCAGCACCGGCTGTCCTGCCTTGACCACATCACCCTCCTTGACCAGCACATCGACGACATTGCCCGGCATGCTGGTGCTGACATCGCCCGGCGCGCTGGCCTGCTTGCGCTTGCCGCCGCCCTCGCCGACGAAGTTGTTCAGCGGCTCGAACACCACCTCTTCCGGCATGCCGTCGATGGAAAGGAAGAAGTGACGCTTGCCCTCGCCCTTGACGCCGACACCGGTGATATCGACGCGGTAGCTCTCGCCGTGTACATCGATGACGAACTCGGTCGGCACACCCTCGTCTGCCGGAGAACTCACACCACTGCCATCGGGAATCGGCAGCAGCACTTCCGGAGCCAGGGTGCCGGCGGCGCGCTCTTCGAGGAACTTGCGTCCGATATCCGGGAACATGGCGTAGGTCAGCACATCTTCCTCGGTCTGCGCCAGTTGGCCGACCTCACCGCGCAGGCGCTCCATTTCCGGTTTGAGCAGGTCCGCCGGACGGCAGACGATGACGTCTTCATGGCCGATGGCCTGGAAGCGCAACCGCTCGCACACGTCGCCCGGGGCCTTGCCGTAGCGGCCCTGCAGATACAGCTTCACCTCGCTGGTGATGGTCTTGTAGCGCTCGCCGGCCAGCACGTTGAAGAACGCCTGGGTGCCGACGATCTGCGAAGTGGGCGTGACCAGCGGCGGATAGCCGAGGTCCTGGCGTACCTTGGGTATCTCGGCCAGCACTTCATCCATGCGGTGCAGGGCGCCCTGCTCCTTGAGCTGGTTGGCCAGGTTGGAAATCATCCCGCCGGGCACTTGGTTGACCTGCACGCGGGTATCCACGCCGGTGAACTCGCTCTCGAACTGGTGGTACTTCTTGCGCACGGCGTAGAAGTACAGGCCGATTTCCTGGATCAGTTTCAGGTCCAGCCCGGTGTCGTATTCGCTGCCCTTGAGCGCGGCGACCATGGACTCGGTACCCGGATGGCTGGTGCCCCAGGCCATGCTGGAAATGGCGGTGTCGATGCGGTCAGCGCCGTTCTCGATGGCCTTGAGCTGACACATGCTGGCCACACCAGCGGTGTCGTGGGAATGCACCACCACCTCCAGTTGCGGCAGCGCATCCTTGAGCGCCTTGACCAGCGCGCCGGTGGCGTAAGGGGTGAGCAGGCCGGCCATGTCCTTGATGGCGATGGAGTCCACGCCCATGTCGGCCATGGCCTGAGCCTGGGCGACGAAGGCCTCGGTGGTGTGTACCGGGCTGGTGGTGTAGCAGATCGTGCCCTGGGCATGCTTGCCGCTTTTCTTCACGGCGCGGATGGCGGTTTCCAGGTTACGCACGTCGTTCATCGCGTCGAAGATGCGGAACACGTCGATGCCGTTCTCGGCGGCCTTGGCGACGAAGGCTTCCACCACGTCGTCACTGTAGTGGCGATAGCCGAGCAGGTTCTGCCCGCGCAGGAGCATCTGCAGACGGGTGTTGGGCAACGCCGCGCGCAGCTGGCGCAGGCGCTCCCACGGGTCTTCCTTGAGGAAGCGCACGCAGGCATCGAAGGTGGCGCCACCCCAGACTTCCAGCGACCAGTAACCCACGCGATCGAGTTTCTCGCAGATCGGCAGCATGTCCTCGGTGCGCATGCGGGTGGCCAGCAGGGACTGGTGGGCGTCGCGCAGGATGGTGTCAGTAACGGTGATCTTCTTGTAGCTCATGTTCTTCTCCTCGCTGGAGGCTAGAGGCTGAAGGCTGGACGAGGCACGAGGCTGTCGTTCAGCCTTTAGCTTTCCAGCCTCCCGCGGCTGTTCTTTACAGGCCGGCGTGGGCGGCGATGGCGGCAGCGATGGCCAGGGCCAGCTCGCCCGGCTTGCGCTTGATCGAGTAGTTCAGCAGTTCGGGGTGGTTGTCCACGAAGCTGGTGTTGAAGTTGCCACTGCGGAATTCCGGGTTGGCGAGGATCTGCTGGTAATAGGTCGCCGTGGTCTTCACGCCCTGCACGCGCATGTCGTCCAGCGCACGCGAACCGCGGGCAATGGCTTCTTCCCAGGTCAGCGCCCAGACGATCAGTTTCAGGCACATGGAGTCGTAGAACGGCGGGATGGTGTAGCCGGTGTAGATCGCGGTATCGGTACGCACACCGGGGCCGCCGGGGGCGTAGTAGCGGGTGATCTTGCCGAAGTTGGGCAAAAAGTTGTTGCGCGGCTCCTCGGCATTGATGCGGAACTGGATGGCGAAACCGCGGTACTGGATGTCTTCCTGCTTGACCGAGAGCGGCAGACCCGAGGCGATGCGGATCTGCTCGCGGACGATGTCGATGCCGGTGATTTCCTCGGTGATGGTGTGCTCCACCTGCACGCGGGTGTTCATCTCCATGAAGTACACCTCGCCATCGGCGAGCAGGAACTCCACGGTGCCGGCGTTCTCGTAGCCGACGGCCTTGGCGGCGCGCACCGCCAGATCGCCGATGTAGGCGCGCTGTTCGGGAGTGAGTTGCGGGCTGGGAGCGATCTCGATGAGCTTCTGGTTGCGCCGCTGGATCGAACAGTCGCGCTCGAACAGGTGCACGGTATTGCCGAAGGAATCGGCCAGCACCTGCGCCTCGATGTGCCTGGGCTCGACGATGCATTTTTCCAGGAAGACATCCGCAGAACCAAAGGCCTTGGTCGCCTCGGAGATTACCCGTGGATAGGCATGCCGCAGTTCCTCGGCAGTATTGCAGCGGCGAATGCCGCGCCCGCCGCCGCCGGAAGTGGCCTTGAGCATCACCGGATAACCCAGGCGTCCGGCCTCGCGCAGTGCTTCGTCGAGGTCGACGACATTGCCCTCGGTGCCGGGCGTGACCGGCACGCCGGCCTTGATCATGCTGCGCCGCGCCTCGGTCTTGTCGCCCATGCGGCGAATCACTTCCGCACTCGGGCCGACGAACCTGATACCGCGCTCGGCGCAGATTTCCGCCAGTTCAGGGTTTTCGGACAGAAAGCCGTAGCCGGGATGCAGCGCATCGCAGCCGGTTTCCACCGCCAGGTTGACCAGTTTGCGCGGGTTCAGATACCCGGCCAGCGGATCTTCACCAATGAAATAGGCCTCGTCGGCACGCTTGACGTGCAGCGCATGACGGTCGGCCTCGGAGAATACCGCCACCGAACGAACGCCCATTTCGGCGCAGGCCCGCACGATGCGAACGGCGATTTCACCGCGGTTGGCGATCAGCAGCTTCTTGATCACTGTCTTCCCTCGGATCGATGAGCGAACGACCCGAGCGACGGGCCGATGACCGCTCGCCTTGGCAAGCGAGCGTTTTTCACCCTACGCCCATAAAGGGGATTACCGAAAATGAATAATTGTTTGATTAGAGATAAGTAAAAACTTATAGCTGTGCCAGAATGCACACTCGTTCATACCTATACAGCAGAAAAACAACGGAAATAGGCAGCGAAAACGATGCGAAGATCGCTGATGCGCATAACCCTGCGCCAATTACAGGTTTTCCGCGCGGTCTGCGAAAGCCGCTCCTATAGTCGTGCGGCGGAAGAAATGGCGCTGACTCAGCCCGCGGTGAGTCTGCAGATCCGTCAACTGGAAGAGCTGGTGGGCCAGCCGCTGTTCGAATACCTCGGCAAGAAGCTCTACCTCACCGATGCCGCCGAAGCGCTGCAACGCGCCAGTACCGATATCTTCGGTCGGCTGGACAGCCTCGACATGCAGCTTTCCGACCTGCGCGGTTCGCTCCAGGGACAACTGAACCTGGCCGTGGAGTCGAGCGCCAAGTACATCACCCCGCACCTGTTCGCGGCCTTCAAGCGCCAGCATCCGGACGTCAGCCTGCAACTGCTGGTGGTCAACCACGCCCAGGCGGTCAAACGCCTGTCGGTGAGCCGCGACGACCTGCTGATCATGTCGCAGGTGCCGACCGACATGGACCTGGAGTTCCTGCCCTTTCTCGACAACCCGATCATCGCCGTGGCGCCGCCCGGACATCCGCTGAGCCATGCCGCCGAATTGTCGCTGCAGGACCTGACACCCTACCCGCTGCTGGTTCGCGAGCCCGGCTCCGGCACGCGCAAGGCCAGCGAAGACTACCTGCGGCAAAAGCGTGCGCATTTCGCCCAGACCATTCAGGTGGCCTCGCTGGACGCGCTCTGCGAAGGCGTGGTGGCCGGCCTGGGCGTGGCGCTGCTGCCGCGTCACGCCGTACATCTGGAACTGGCCAGCGGGCTGCTGCGCGAGTTGCCGGTGGTGGAATTGCCGCTGTACCGCAGCTGGTGCGTGGTGCATCCGCGCGGCAAACGCCTGAGCCCGGTGGCCCAGGCGTTCTTTACCTTCATCCGTGAAGAACGCAGCCAGATCAGCGCGCTGGCGACGCGCTTTGCCGGTACGCCGCTGCACCACGATCGATACTGAGCAGCTCGGGAAACTCCATCAGCTGCGCCTGCAACCGGCGCTGTTCGTCATGGTTTTCGATCGCGCGGCGAAAATACATGCGCCGTTCGTCCTGCTGCTTGCGACGGGCGCGGGCTTCGAGATTGACATAGGCTTCGCGGTACTGGGACATGTGCTGTTCTCCCGAAACAGGATTGAGGGGAGGTCAGCATGACGGCCACGTATGACGGTCCTGTGAATGCGCGCAGGGAGCCAGCCCGGACGTTGCCGTCCACCCTGCCGCCGCATAGAATGCGACGAATTCTCATTTAAGTAGCCGGCGCTGGGCGCCAGGGATTCCACCATGCGCCCCGTCTCGCCAGGCGACACATCGCATCACAGCCAACTGCATCGGCTCTACAGCGAGCACCACGGCTGGCTGCAGGGTTGGCTGCGCAGGCGCCTGGGCTGCAGCGCCGATGCCGCCGACCTGGCACAGGACACCTTCTTTCGCCTGCTCACCCGACCACCACTGCAACTGGCCGAGCCACGCGCCTACCTGGCGACCGTCGCCAACCGCCTGCTGATCAACCTCTACCGTCGCCGTTCGCTGGAGCAGGCCTACCTGGAAGCCCTGGCCAGCCTGCCGGAAGACGAGGCGCCCACGCTGGAACGCCAGGCGCTGATACTCGAAGCCCTCAACGAAGTGGACCGGGTGCTCGCCCGCCTGCCGACCAAGGCGCGCCAGGCCTTCCTGATGTCTCAGCTCGAAGGCCACACCCAAGAGCAGATCGCCAAGCACCTGGGCATCCACGTGCGTTCGGTGCAGCGTTACCTGGCGCGGGCCTACGAGGAATGCATCGTGCTCGCCGCGGAACTGCCATGAACGCGCCGCCCATCGACCGCCGCATCGCCCGCGAGGCTGCACGCTGGTTCGTGCGCCTGCAGGGCAACGCCAGCGAAGCCGAACGGGCCGCCTGCGCCCACTGGCGCGCCAGCCATGCCGACCACGAACGCGCCTGGCGCCTGGCCGAGCGCTTCCATGCCCGCCTGCGGGAGATTCCCGCCGAGGTCGGCATGTCAGCCTTGGAACGGACTCAAGGCATCGACCGCCGCGACACCCTCAAGCTGCTCGCCCTGCTCATCGCCGCCGCACCGCTCGGTGCGATCGGCTACCGCGAACTGCCCTGGCGCGCCTGGAGCGCCGACCAACGCACCGCCGTTGGCGAACGACGCGAGCTGACCCTGGCGGATGGAACCCAGGTTCTGCTCAACACCGACAGCGCCCTGGACGTGGTCTTCGACGACGACCTGCGCCTGTTGCGCCTGCGCGCCGGTGAAATACTGGTGACCACCGCCCAGGACCCCGCCGGTCGGCCCTTGCTGGTGGAAACCGCCGAAGGCCGGGTGCGTCCGCTGGGCACGCGCTTCAGCGTGCGCCAGTTCGAGGACGAAACGCAGGTGGCGGTATTCGAGGGTGCGGTGCAACTGCAGCCACTACATGCCGCCCAGCACCTTCTGTCGGCGGGCCAGCAGGCCGTTTTCGCGGCGGATCGCATCGAGGCGCCCGTGCCGCTGGCCGCCCATGCCGGCGACTGGACCCGGGGGGTGCTGCGCGCCGAGAAGATGCGCCTGGCCGACTTCGCCGCCGAACTGGCCCGCTACCGCCCCGGCCTGCTGCGCTGCGACCCGATGGTGGCCGGGCTGCTGATCTCCGGCGCCTTCCAGCTGCACGACACCGACCAGGCCCTGGCCGCCGTGGCCCGCACGCTGCCGGTAGAAATCCACTATCGCACCCGCTACTGGGTGACCATCGCACCAAGAGCAAGCTGAGCACCTGTAGGAGCGGCCCATGGCCGCGAAACGTCCACCAGACCGTTGCGGCGCGTTGCCTTGTATCGCGGGCATGGCCCGCTCCTACCGAGTACGTACCAAGTAAATAGGAATCGTTGTCGTCTTTTCCATCGGTGGCGTGTCCTCCCCGTAAACACCGCCAATACCGACCGACGGGGAACACTCGATGCGACAACCACAATGGCACCGCCAACCCTCCCATCTCCTGGCTCGCGCCATACGCGGCGCGGCCCTCGGCCTGCTGGTCGCAGGCAGCGGCCTGGCCAGCCCCACGCTGCTGGCCGACACCACCGCCCAGCAGCAAAATCGCCACTACAGCATCCCCGCCGGCCCGCTGAGCGCCGCGCTGACCGAATTCGCCAGCCAGGCCGGCATCACCCTGGCCATCGAACCGGCGCTGGTGGAAGGCCGACGCAGCCAGGGATTGAATGCCGACACAAGCATCGACAAAGGCCTGCGCCAGCTATTGCAGGGCAGCGGATTGCGCGCGATATCCCAGGGAGGCAGTGCCTACACGCTCCATCCGGCGCCGGATGGCACGCGGCTGGAGCTCGATGAAGTCACCATTACTGGCCGGAGGCTGGAGACCGTTACCGAAGACACCGGCTCCTACACCACCAGTGGTGGAAGCAACACTGCCACTCGCCTCGGTTTAACCCCACGCGAGACCCCGCAAACCGTCACCGTCGTGACCCGCCAGCACATGGATGACTTCGGCCTGAACGGACTCGACGACGTGATGCGCCATACTCCCGGGATTACGGTAGTTCCATACGACAGTGAGCGCACGACCTACTACTCACGTGGTTTTGCCATCAACAGTTTTCAGTACGACGGCATCCCAACCACGCGTGATATTCGCTATTCCTCGGGCGATACCCTGAGCGACTCGGCCATCTACGATCATATCGAGGTATTGAAAGGGGCAAGCGGCCTGATGACCGGCATGGGTGATCCGGGCGGTACCATCAATCTGATTCGCAAAAAACCGACACGTGAGTTCCATGGTCACGTGACGGCTGGCGCCGGCTCCTGGGATAACTACCGTACCGAGGTCGATCTCGGCGGGCCTTTGACCGAAAGCGGCAATGTCCGCGGGCGAGCCGTAGTGGCCTATCAGGACAAACACTCCTATATGGATCACTACGAGCGCAAGACCAAGGTCTACTATGGCGTGCTCGAATTCGACCTGTCGCCCGACACCCTGCTGACCGTCGGCGCCAACTATCAGAACAGCACCCCCAAAGGCACAGCCTGGGGCGGCACGCCGCTGTTCGACAGCAACGGCAACTTCAACGACACTTCCCGCTCCTTCAACCCAGGCGCAAAGTGGAGCAGTTGGGAGCAGTACTCCAGAAGCGTTTTCGCAACCCTAGAACACAACTTCGCAGGCGGCTGGGCGGCAAAGGTCAACCTGACCCACCAAGTCAACGGATATGATGCCCCGCTATCGGCTGCAGCCGGCGGCCAGCCCGACCCGGCTACCGGCGAGGGCGCCATTCTATCCTTGGGAAAATTCGACGGAGAGATCAAGCAAAATGCGATCGATGCCTATGTAAAGGGCCCTTTCAGCCTGATGGGCAGAGAGCATGAAGTTGTTATCGGCGCTAACGCTTCGCGGCGCGAGTGGAAAACCAAAGACTTTTTCCCTCCCTACGACAGCGCGGTCGAGGACTTCTACAACTGGAATGGCAATATTCCCAAACCGGACTGGGGCGATGCTTATCCAACCGAGGAGACCACTCGGGAGCTCGGCGGCTATATCACCGGGCGTTTCAACTTGCACGACGACCTCAAACTGATACTCGGCAGCCGAGTCGCTGATTACCGAGGCGAAAACACAACTGAAACGGGAATCTGGGTACCTTATGCCGGCGTGGTCTATGACCTGAACGAATTGTTTTCGCTATATGCCAGCTATACCAGCATCTTCAAACCGCAAACCCGTATGGACGAGCAAGGAAAGACCTTGGAGCCGCTCGACGGAGACAGTTACGAGACAGGGATCAAGGGCGAGTTCTTCGATGGTCGACTCAATGGCAGCCTGGCCTATTTCGAAGTCACCCAAGACAACTATGCCGTTCTCAGCGGCGGAAGAACTCCAGGTGGTAGCTCAGCCTATACAGCGGTCCAGGGAGTGAAGACTAAAGGCTATGAAGCTGAACTATCGGGCGAACTACTCCCAGGATGGCAAGTACAAATGGGCTATACACACAAGACCGCACGCCGCAATGGAGTGAAGGTCGCCACCTGGGAACCCGAAGACCAGTTCAGTATCTACACGACCTACAAGCTCCCCGCGCAGTTCGCCCCGCTCACCGTAGGCGGCGGTGCTCGCTGGCAGGGCAAGAGTTGGAGCACACTGACAAACCCGATTCGCGGTGGCAGCGAAGAGCTAACCCAGGAGGCTTTCTGGTTGTTGGATCTGATGGCACGCTACCAGATTACCCAGAACCTGTCGGCATCCTTGAACGTGAACAACCTCCTCGACAAGAAGTACTATTACAATTCCCAAATCCACAGCTACTCTTGGGGCAATCCACGCAGCGTGTCGATTTCCAGCCGCTGGGACTTCTGAGTCAATGATCGATGCAGGGTGGATAACGCGAAGCTTATCCACCATCTACCTACAGGATGCGGCCCATCGGCAACATCACCCTCCTCCGCCTTGGTGGAAAACGCTTCGCGGTTTTCCACCCTACGGCCTGCATCCCCACGCGAGAGCACAGACGCAATGCAGCCGCCGTTTGCTTGAAACTTGTGGCTGCACTTCACTCCTCGATGTTCTTCACCGACTTCGGCGACAGGCGCAGGCTGCGCAGGCTGCGCTTGACGCTTTTCAGGTGGTTGACCAGATTCGGGCCGCGCGCCATGGCCACGCCCATGGCCAGCACGTCGATCACCACCAGATGGGCGATACGCGAGGTCAGCGGCGTGTAGATCTCGGTGTCTTCCTGCACGTCGATGGCCAGATTGATGGTCGCCAGTTCCGCCAGCGGCGTCTGGCTCGGGCAGAGGGTGATCAGTGTCGCGCCGGACTCGCGCACTACATTGGCGGTGATCAGCAGGTCCTTGGAGCGCCCCGACTGCGAGATGCAGATCGCCACGTCGGTGGGCTTGAGGGTCACTGCCGACATCGCCTGCATGTGCGGGTCCGAATAGGCCGCGGCGCTGAGCAGCAGACGGAAGAACTTGTGCTGGGCATCGGTGGCCACCGCGCCGGATGCGCCGAAGCCGTAGAATTCCACGCGCTCGGCCCTGGCCATGGCGGCGATGGCCTTTTCCAGCGCAACGGGATCGAGATGCTCGCGCACTTCCATCAGGGTGTGCAGCGTGGTGTCGAAGATCTTCTGGCTGATGTCGCTGGTCGAATCGTTCTCGCTGATGGCGAACTGGCCGAAGCTGGCGCCGGCGGCCAGGCTCTGGGCCAGTTTCAGCTTGAGATCCTGGAAGCCCAGGCAGCCAATGGCCCGGCAGAAGCGCACGATGGTCGGCTCGCTGACGCCGACCACATGGGCCAGATCGGCCATGGAGCTGTGCATCACAGATGCCGGGTCGAGCAGTACATGATCTGCCACCTTCAATTCGGACTTGCGCAGCAGGCTTCTCGATTGGGCAATATGTTGCAGCAGGTTCACGGGGCAGGCTCGCTATGCTCGGCACCTGACGGCGGCACACGCGCAACGCCGCGCATGGCCCTAGCCTGTCAGACTTTGTGTAGTGGGCTTGTAGTTATACTACAAGAACCGCAACATCGCCCACCTTGGACTGTCGAAAACCATCTGCCATCCAGGCTGTTTGATCAGCAGGCCGTTGAAACGTTGGCGAGGCAGGCAAGACGAGGCGCAACGACCAGCGGAAGTAACAGCCGAAGGCTGGCCCGAAGGGCGAGTGCAACGAGTCAAAACAGACGAGGAAGCGGAGTTTAGTGTTCTAAATGAGCATTTCGAGTCTGTTTTTAACGAAGTATTGCCAACGCAGGTAGTTTTCAATGGCTTGCTAGAGGAGTGATATCGTGTCCATCCCCTGCGACATGCTGGTCTTTGGCGGCACCGGAGACCTGGCGCTGCACAAGCTCATCCCCGCGCTCTATCACCTGCATCGCGAAGGGCGCATGCACCAGGACGTGCGCATTCTCGCGATCGCCCGCAAGCGCCTGGATCGCACCGCCTATCTGACTCTGGCCGAGCGCCATTGCCGGGCACAGGTGGCGCGCGAAGAATTCGACGCGGGCGTCTGGCAGGCGTTCAGCCAGCGCCTCGACTATTTCCCCATGGATGCCTCCCAGCGCGGCGAATTCGTCCGCCTGGCCCATTACCTGGGGCAGACCGAAGGCCGCGTGCGCGTGCATTACCTGGCCACCGCGCCCGACCTGTTCGAGCCGATTGCCTCGAATCTGGAAAGCGCCGGGCTGGCCGGAAAAAACGCCCGCATCGTGCTGGAAAAACCCATCGGGCATTCACTCGATTCAGCGCTGTCGATCAATGCCGCCATCGGCCAGATGTTCCCCGAGCCACGGATCTACCGGATCGACCATTACCTGGGCAAGGAAACCGTGCAGAACCTCATGGCGCTGCGTTTCGCCAATGCGCTGTTCGAGCCGATCTGGCGCGCCGGGCATATCGACAACGTGCAGATCACCGTGGCCGAAACCCTCGGCTTGGAAAATCGCGGCAGCTACTACGACAACGCCGGCGCCATGCGCGACATGCTGCAGAACCACCTGCTGCAACTGCTCTGCTTGGTGGCCATGGAGGCGCCGGTGCGCTTCAACGCCGAGTCGGTGCGTAACGAGAAGGTCAAGGTGCTCGAAGCGCTCAAGCCCATCGAAGGTCGCGACGTGCAGGACAAGACCGTACGCGGCCAGTACGGCGCCGGGCAGATCGGCGGACATGACGTGCCGGCCTACTACTTCGAGAAGAACATCGACAACGACAGCGATACCGAAACCTTCGTCGCGGTGAAAGCCGAAATCGACAACTGGCGCTGGGCCGGTGTGCCCTTCTACCTGCGCACCGGCAAGCGCATGGCCAGCAAGCGCTCGGAGATCATCATCACCTTCAAGCCGGTGCCGCACATGCTGTTCAGCAAGGGCGAGATCAACCGCCTGGTGATCCGCCTGCAGCCCGAGGAAAGCATCAGCCTGCAACTGATGGCCAAGGCGCCCGGCAAGGGCATGCAACTGGAGCCGGTGGAGCTGGACCTGAATCTGGTTCACGCCTTCAGCAGCACGCGCCGCTGGGAAGCCTACGAGCGCTTGTTGCTGGATGTCATCGAGGGCGACTCGACGCTGTTCATGCGTCGCGACGAAGTGGAGGCCGCCTGGCGCTGGGTCGATCCGATCCTGCGCGGCTGGCACAGCCACTATCGCAAACCGCGCCCCTACCCGGCCGGCACCGATGGCCCCGAACAGGCCCATCAGCTGATCGAGCGACAGGGCAGCCAGTGGCGGCGCTGACGGGCGGCTGCGGAACTTCCCCAATCCCCCGGATAATGCGAAACAGAGCGGCTCAGTACATATTCAGGAAAGTATCCGACACATCAGCTGACAACTCACCTGAAACTTCCCGAATACCGCGGCGAGCAACTCTTCACTGATTATTTTTCCTCTTACTCAGGATGGATAATTCTGTGCCGCCATCTCGGCGATATCATGACTGAATATCGGTGACGCACTGCGCCCATTCGCAGGGACTGATCCCGCCGTATTTCAGCCTCCTTGCCCCGGCTTGATCGCTCATCCACCGCGAGCCTTTCCGAGGCTCGCAGAAAATCCTTACCGGAAGCCTGAAACGCCCGCAGTTCAAGGCTTTCGGCAATTACGCCCAGGGCGCTGCCGAACACTTGGATGACACTCACCGCAACACCCCGGAACCTACTTATTCACAGGCTGCAACTTCGCTAAATATATCGATGGATATCAAGGGCATTCTCGGCTGAATATCCCTGAAGATTCAGCCAGCAGATATGCAGCCAACATGCGCGGCATTCACTGCTTATCTGCGGACTGATGGCGGAGTTCGGGTTGAGAAATGATTTTTCCTGTGTTTATCCTAGTAAAGGATTTCAATCAGCAACCCCAAAGGACTTGTTTTGAGTGTTCCTACCGTAACGCTCCGTCGCCCAACCGACGGCGACGGTTTTGCCCTCCACGCACTGGTAGCACGTTGCCAGCCGCTGGATACCAACTCGGTCTACTGCAATCTGCTGCAGTGCTCCGATTTCGCCGATACCGCCATGGCTGCCGAAGATGCACAGGGTCAGCTGGTCGGTTTCATTTCCGGTTACCGCCCGCCTTCCCGCCCGGACACCTTGTTCGTCTGGCAGGTCGCGGTAGACGCCTCGATGCGCGGCCAGGGTCTGGCTCTGCGCATGCTGATGGCCCTGACTCACCGGGTCGCCACTCAGGGCGTCCGTTTCATGGAAACGACCATCTCGCCCGATAACGGCGCCTCTCAGGCCCTGTTCAGGAAAGCCTTCGCACAGCTGGGCGTCGACTATGACACCCGCACCCTATTTTCCCGCGCCGTGCATTTTGCCGGCCAGCACGAAGACGAAGTGCTGTACCGGGCTGGCCCGTTCGACATTCCGAATCCAGAAGAAAAATCAGAGGAAACAGTATGAAAACCTTCGAACTGCACGAATCCGGCGTTCGCAGCTACTGCCGCTCTTTTCCCGTGATCTTCAAGCAGGCGCGTGGCGCCGAGCTGGTCACCCGCGACGGCAAGACCTACATCGATTTTCTCGCCGGCGCCGGCACGCTCAACTACGGCCACAACCATCCGGTGCTCAAGCAGGCGCTGCTCGACTACATCAGCGACGATGGCATCACCCACGGCCTGGATATGTATTCCGACGCCAAGGAGCGTTTCCTCGAAACCTTCTCCCGGCTGATCCTCAAGCCGCGCGGCATGGACTACGTCATGCAGTTCACCGGCCCCACCGGCACCAACGCGGTGGAAGCCGCGCTGAAGCTGGCGCGCAAGGTGACGGGGCGCAGCAATGTCATCAGCTTCACCAATGGCTTCCACGGCTGCAGCATCGGCGCCCTGGCGGCGACCGGCAACCAGCATCACCGTGGCGCCGCCGGCGTACCGCTGACCGACGTCAGCCGCATGCCCTACGCCAACTATTTCGGCGACAAGGTCAACACCATCGCCATGATGGACAAGCTGCTGACCGACCCGTCCAGCGGCATCGACAAGCCGGCGGCGGTGATCGTCGAGGTGGTTCAGGGTGAAGGCGGCCTGAACGCCGCGTCCGCCGAGTGGGTGCGCAAGCTGGAAAAACTCTGCCGCAAGCACGACATGCTGCTGATCGTCGACGACATCCAGGCCGGCTGTGGCCGTACGGGCAGCTTCTTCAGCTTCGAGGACATGGGCATCAAGCCGGACATGATCACCCTGTCCAAGTCGCTGTCGGGCTTCGGCCTGCCGTTCGCCATGGTGCTGCTGCGCAAGGAGCTCGACCAGTGGAGCCCCGGCGAGCACAACGGCACCTTCCGCGGCAACAACCACGCCTTCGTCACCGCCACCGCCGCGCTGGAGCATTTCTGGCAGGACGACGAATTCGCCCAGAGCGTGCGCGCCAAGGGCAAGCGCATCGCCGACGGCATGCACAAGATCGTCCGCCGCTATGGCCCGGACTCCCTGTTCGTCAAAGGGCGCGGGATGATGATCGGCATCAGTTGCCCGGATGGCGACACCGCCGCCGCCATCTGCCGCCATGCCTTCGACAACGGCCTGGTGGTCGAGACCAGCGGCGCCCACAGCGAAGTGGTCAAGTGCCTCTGCCCGCTGGTCATCAGCGAAGAGCAGATCGACAAGGCCATGAGCATTCTGGACAAGGCGTTCGCCGCCGTGATGGCCGATCAGGCCGCGCACCAGGCCTCCTGATTTTCGAGGAATTGAAAAAATGATCGTACGCACCCTCGCCGAATGCGAGCAGTCCAACCGCAAGATCGTCACCGAAACCTGGGACAGCACACGCATGCTGCTCAAGGACGACAACATGGGCTTCTCCTTCCACATCACCACCATCTACGCCAACACCGAGACGCACATCCACTACCAGAACCACCTGGAGTCGGTGTACTGCATCAGCGGCAACGGCGAGATCGAGACCATCGCCGACGGCAAGATCTACAAGATCGAAGCCGGCACGCTGTACATCCTCGACAAGCACGACGAGCACCTGCTGCGCGGCGGCAGCGAGGACATGAAGATGGCCTGCGTCTTCAACCCGCCGCTCAACGGCAAGGAAGTTCATGACGAAAGCGGTGTCTACCCGCTGGAGGCCGAAACCCTCGCCTGACAGGCCAGGCGGGTGCAATGCCGCGCCCGCCGCTCGCCAAGCAACCGAAAGGAGAATGCGAAGTGAACCCCGTGCAAGCCGACCACTACCCTTCACGCCAGCATGACGAACCGCGCTGGCAGGAGCGTCTGGACCCGGTTATCCATCGCACCGACCTGACCAACGCTCCCATCACCGCAGAACAGATCGAACGCTTCGAGCGTGACGGTTATCTGGTCATCCCCAATCTCTTCAGCACCGAGGAAGTCGCCGTATTCCGCGACGAGCTCGACCGTATGCGCCAGGACCCGGCTGTCGCCGAATCCGGCAAGACCATCCGCGAACCCGGCAGCGGCGCGATCCGCTCGGTGTTCGCCATCCACAGGGACAATGCCCTGTTCGCCCGCGTCGCGGCCGACGAGCGCACCGCCGCCATCGCCCGCTTCATTCTCGGCGGCGACATCTATGTGCATCAGTCGCGGATGAACTTCAAACCGGGCTTCACCGGCAAGGAGTTCTACTGGCACTCGGATTTCGAAACCTGGCACGTCGAGGACGGCCTGCCGCGCATGCGCACTCTCAGCTGCTCGATCCTGCTGACCGACAACGAGCCGCACAACGGCCCGCTGATGCTGATTCCCGGCTCGCACCGGCACTACATCCACTGCGTGGGTGCGACCCCCGAGAACCACTATGAAAAGTCCCTGCGCAAGCAGGAGCTTGGCGTACCGGATCACGACAGCCTGACCCTGCTGGCCGAGCGCTACGGCATCGACACCGCCACCGCGCCGGCGGGCAGCGTGCTGTTCTTCGACTGCAACACCATGCACGGCTCCAACAGCAACATCACCCCCAAAGCGCGCAGCAATCTGTTCTATGTCTACAACCATGTGGATAATGCTGCCCAGGCGCCGTTCTGCGGGCTCGCACCACGCCCCGACTTCGTTGCCGAGCGTGAGGATTTCACGCCGCTGCAGATCCAGCCACAACAGTATCTCTGACCTTCATGAAAGCATTTTCGCAACGCGGGAATGTTTTGCGTCTGGTTGCGAAGCCGGACCAGGGATGACAATTCACCCCCAAGACGGGACGTTGAATCGATGCATACCGTAGAAAAGATCGGCGGCACCTCCATGAGCCGCTTCGACGAGCTACTCGACAACATCTTCATCGGCCAGCGCGAAGGCGCCCAGCTGTATCAGCGGGTCTTCGTGGTTTCGGCCTACAGCGGCATGACCAACCTGCTGCTGGAACACAAGAAGACCGGCGAGCCGGGCGTCTACCAGCGTTTCGCCGACGCCCAGAACGAAGGCGCCTGGCTCGATACCCTGCAGGCCGTGCGCCAGCGCATGCTGGAGAAGAACGCCGAACTGTTCCCCGGCGATTTCGAGCGCCATGCCGCCGACCAGTTCATCAACGCCCGCATCGACGATGCCCGTGAATGCATGAGCAGCCTGCAGCGCCTGTGCGCCTATGGCCACTTCCAGCTCGGCGAACACCTGATGAAAGTGCGCGAAATGCTCGCCTCGCTGGGTGAGGCACACAGCGCCTTCAACGCCGTGCTGGCACTCAAGCATCGCGGCATCAATGCGCGCATGGTCGACCTGACCGGCTGGCACTGCGATTCGCCGCTACCCTTCGAGGACATGGTTCGCGAGAGTTTCGAAGGCGTCGACCTGAGCCGCGAACTGGTGATCGCCACCGGCTACACCCATTGCAGCGAAGGCCTGATGAACACCTTCGACCGTGGCTACAGCGAGATCACCTTCGCCCAGATCGCCGCCGCCACCGGCGCACGCGAGGCGATCATCCACAAGGAATTCCATCTGTCTTCCGCCGACCCGAATCTGGTCGGCGCCGACAAGGTGGTGACCATCGGTCGCACCAACTATGACGTGGCCGACCAGCTGTCCAACCTCGGCATGGAAGCGATCCATCCGCGCGCGGCCAAGACCCTGCGCCGCGCCGGTATCAAGCTGCGCATCAAGAACGCCTTCGAGCCCGAGCACGCCGGCACCCTCATCAGCCAGGACTACAAGAGCGAGAAGCCCTGCGTGGAAATCATCGCGGGCCGCAAGGACGTCTTCGGTATCGGCGTGTTCGACCAGGACATGCTCGGCGACGTGGCCTACGACATCGAGATCAGCAAGCTGCTCAAGCAGCTCAAGCTCTACGTGGTGAACAAGGACTCGGACGCCAACAGCATCACCTACTACGCCTCGGGTTCGCGCAAACTGATCAACCGCGCCGCGCGGCTGATTGAAGAGACCTATCCGGCAGCTGAAGTCACGGTGCACAACGTCGCCATCGTCTCGGCGATCGGCTCGGACCTCAAGGTCAAGGGCATCCTCGCCAAGACCGTCGCGGCGCTGGCCGAGGCCGGCATCAGCATCCAGGCGATCCACCAGTCGATTCGCCAGGTGGAGATGCAGTGCGTGGTCAACGAGGAAGATTACGACAACGCCATCGCCGCGCTGCACCGCGCGCTGATCGAACCGGAAAACCACGGCGACGTGATCGCTGCGGCGTAACGCCATGCCGGGCTTCAAGAGCCGCCGGGCCTGACACCGTCACGCCCGGCGGTTTGCTTTCGAATAACGAAACTCGACCACGGGCCGCCAAATCGCCAGCATGACGCCCGTCAATATCGCTCATGCAAGGCAGGGTCACTATGAAACCGGAACGCAGGTTGCGGCCCGCATCGCCATCGGCAGCACCGCCTGCCAGCGCTCCGTCCCAGCCATGCACAGGAGCTCACATGTTTCCCGAATACCGCGAACTGATCAGCCGTCTGAAATCCGAAGACGCACATTTCAACAACCTGTTCGACGAGCACAACGAACTGGACCAGCGCATCAAGAACATGGAGGCGCGCATCATTCCCGGCACCGATACCGAGATCGAAAACCTGAAGAAGGAAAAGCTGCTCATCAAGGACCGTCTGTACGACGTTCTCAAGGACGCAACCGTCGCCTGAGCCCTGCGCCCCGCTTGCCGGGGCGCAACCCCTTCGCGGCTGCAGCCGCTCCGCGCAAAGCCGGTGCACACCGGCGCAGGCACTTGTAGGTCGGATTAGCCGAAGGCGTAATCCGACAGTCCGAAGGCGTAATCCGACGAGCAAAGCGCCGGCTCTCACCATGTCTGGCCTGTCCCATCGTCGGGTCGGTGAAGCGAAACCCCGATGCCGGCCCATCGGTCGCGCAATCCTCGGTCGGGCGCAGTAAAATGCCGCGTTTCTCCAACGCCCTGCGAGTTCCCGCGCCATGAGCACCCCTTTCCGCCCCGAACTGCTGTCGCCTGCCGGCACGCTCAAATCCATGCGCTACGCCTTCGCCTACGGTGCCGACGCGGTCTACGCCGGGCAGCCGCGCTACAGCCTGCGGGTGCGCAACAACGAGTTCGACCATGCCAACCTCAAGCTCGGCATCGACGAAGCGCACGCGCTGGGCAAGCAGTTCTACGTGGTGGTCAACATCGCCCCACACAACGCCAAGCTGAAGACCTTCATCAAGGATCTGGCGCCAGTGGTGGCGATGGGGCCGGATGCGCTGATCATGTCCGATCCCGGTCTGATCATGCTGGTGCGCCAGCATTTCCCCGAGATGACCATCCACCTCTCGGTGCAGGCCAACGCGGTGAACTGGGCCACGGTGAAGTTCTGGCACGCCCAGGGCGTGAGCCGGGTGATTCTCTCACGCGAGCTGTCGCTGGAGGAGATCGGCGAGATCCGCGAACAGGTGCCGGGCATGGAGCTGGAGGTGTTCGTCCACGGTGCGCTGTGCATGGCCTATTCCGGTCGCTGCCTGCTCTCGGGCTACATCAACAAGCGCGACCCCAACCAGGGCAGTTGCACCAACGCCTGCCGCTGGGAATACAAGACCCACGAAGCCAAGGAAAACGAGCTGGGCGAGGTGGTGCACCAGTACGAGCCGATTGCCGTGCAACGCGCCGAGCCGACCCTTGGCGTGGGCAAGCCCACCGATGAGCTGTTCCTGCTGGAGGATTCCAGCCGCCCCGGCGAGTTCATGGAAGTCAGCGAGGACGAGCACGGCACCTACATCATGAACTCCAAGGACCTGCGCGCCGTGCAACACGTCGAGCGCCTGGTGCAAATGGGCGTGCATTCACTGAAGATCGAAGGCCGCACCAAGTCTCATTACTACGTCTCGCGCACCGCCCAGGTCTACCGCAAGGCCATCGACGATGCCGTAGCCGGCAAGCCGTTCGACAAGTCATTGATGGACACCCTCGAATCACTGGCCCACCGCGGCTACACCGAAGGCTTCCTGCGCCGTCACGTGCATGACGAATACCAGAACTACGAACGCGGCTTCTCGCTGTCCGAGCGCCAGCAATTCGTCGGCGAACTGACCGGCGAACGCCGCAATGGCCTGGCCGAAGTGAAGGTGAAAAACCGCTTCGCCGTCGGCGACAAGCTGGAGCTGATGACGCCGCAGGGCAACCTCAACCTGCGCCTGGAGCGGCTGGAAAACAAGCGCGGCGAGTCAATCGACGTCGCGCCGGGCGACGGCCACACCGTTTACCTGTCCGTGCCGGAAGATGTGGATCTGCAATACGCCCTGCTGATGCGTGAGCTGGAAAGCGGCACGACGCGCAGCTGAAAACGTAGCCCTGTAGGGCGGACTTGCCCGCGAGCTTTGGCGGTGGCTTCGACTCTACGGTTTATGGCGTTGCCTGGATGTAGAGCGGGTTGTCGGATTACGCCTTCGGCTAATCCGACCTACCGCAGCAACTCGGCGAGCTGCCCGGCGGGTACCGGGCGGCTGATCAGGTAGCCCTGGATCTCGTCGCAGCGCTGTTCCTTGAGGAAATCCATCTGCGCCTGGGTCTCGACGCCCTCGGCTACCACTTTCAGCTCCAGGCTGTGGACCATGGCGATGATGGCGCGGACGATGGCGGCATCTTCGCCGAACTGCTCCAGTTCGGAGATGAAGGAGCGGTCGATCTTGACGAAATCCACCGGGAAGCGCTTGAGGTAGCTGAGTGACGAATAGCCGGTGCCGAAATCATCGATGGCCAGCTTGACCCCCAGCGCACGCAGCTGGCGGCTGATATTGATGGCATTGTCGATATCGTCGAGCAACTGGCTTTCGGTCAGCTCGAGCTCAAGCATCTGCGCCGGCAGCCCGGTGTCCTCCAGCACCTGGCGCACCAGACTGACGAAATTGCCCTGGCGCAACTGCTTGACTGACAGATTCACAGACACGCGGATCTCCGCCAGCCCGTCCTGTTGCCACTGGCGCGCCTGACGGCAGGCCTGGCGCAGGACGAACTCGCCCAACGGAATGATCAGCCCGGTCTCCTCGGCCAGCGCAATGAAGTAACCCGGCGCCAGCAGGCCCTGCTGCGGGTGATGCCAGCGCACCAGCGCCTCGGCGGCATCGAGACGATCTTCTACCAGGTTCAGCCGTGGTTGATAGAACACCTCCAGCTGTCCCTCGTCGATGGCCCGGCGTAGCTGGTTTTCCAGCTTTAGATTTTCCAGGCTGGGAACCCGCAGGCGCTCGGTGAAGAACTGCAGGGTATTGCCGCCCAGATGCTTGGCGTGCCGCATGGCCATGTTCGCCTGCAGCAGCAGCGTGGTGGCGTCACGCGCATTGTCGGGCATCAGGCTGACCCCGATGGAGGCGCCAAGCACCAGCTCCTGGCCATCTACGACGATCGGCTTGCCGATACGCGACAGCAGGCGACTGCCGCCGTGCGCCAGGTTGGAGAGGCTGCCATAGGCTTCGAGCACCACCACGAACTCATCGCCCGACAGCCGTGCAATGGTGTTGGCGCTGGAAAAGGTATGCGACAGACGCCGGGAGACCTCACACAACAGGCGGTCGGCCACTTCATGGCCCAGACTCTCGTTGAGGATCTTGAAACGGTCGAGGTCGATATAAAGGACCGCCAGGCCATGGCTGCTGTGACGTCCACGCTCGCAGGCGCTTTGCAGGCGCTCCTTGAGCAGGGTGCGATTGCCCAGGCCGGTGAGCTCGTCGAAATGCGAGAGGTAGCGCAAACGCTCCTCCACCTGGCGCCGGGCACTGAGATCGGAGAGGAAGGCCACCACATTGGCAATACCGCCATCGGCATCGCGAACCACCTGCAGTTGCACCCACTGTGGATAAACCTCGCCGCTCTTGCGGGTCTTGAGCAGCTCGCCCTGCCAGCAGCCCTCGCGCAGCAGCGCGGTACGCATCGTTTCGTATTGCTGACGGCTGCTTTCGCTGCTGGCCAGTTGCGCCAGACGATAACCGACCAGTTCCTCGCGGCTGTAGCCGGACAGGGCACAACAGGCATCGTTGACGGCCAGCAGGCGGAATTCGGCATCCATGATGACCATGCCTTCGCCCGCCGCATCGAACAGGGTCGTCGCCACCCGCTGCTGCAGCCCGTCGCAAGGCTCGACCAGACACACTTCGGCATCCGGCATGGATCGGGCCACCGTCGGCTCATTCGCCTCACCGAGCAGATATTTTCCGTCCGCGATCAACAGCCGGCTGAGCTGCCAGGCGACCATGCACAGCGTCAGCAGGATGATCAGTAACAACACGCCCCAGCCCGGCTGCTGCTGATCGCCGCTCAGCAGCACTGCGCCTGCCGGCAACAGGCCCGGCAGGACGAGCGCAACGAAGGCCCGCCAGGAAACGACACTGGCCATGCTGCCAACGATGATCACCGAGCCAAGTGCGCCATGCAGCAGGGCTTGCCGGATGAAGCCCTCGCCGGGAATCAGCGCAACGAAGGCATAGCTGAGCGTCAGCCCCGTCGCAACATTGCTCACCACGAAGGCGTGACGCCACCAGGGGCGCTGCTGATCGCTCGCGGCGGCGCGGGCGAAGGCACTCGCCTGCTGCAGTCGCAGGCTCGCCAGCAGCAGCGTCCAACCGGACCAGAGCCCCAGCTCCAGCGCCCTCACCTCGCCCCACAGCAGCCCCGCGCAGAGCAGGCTGGCGAGCGCCATAAGCACCAGCCAGACCCGCGAGCCCTGATAGAGAAGTCGCGTCCGCGCAGCCTGTTGTGCAATGCCTGTGAACTTGAAAACGGTGCGGTCCTCCCTGGCCAATGACGTCGATTGCGTTGCTTGAACGGAATCGATCATCAATTGCTCTGGAATTTCGTATAAGTATTCGGAGCCTGGTGAATATGACAGCCGCGGATAATGGCATGTTGGCAGCCCAGGGCAACACCCCCATTCCGACCAATGAATAAGCGCTCGTCTCCCGAAGACAGGTGAACGCAGCGAACCAGGCCGGTTTGCGGATACAATGGCGACCATGCACGACGATATCTCCCACCTGCTGAACTCCCTCAACGATGCCCAGCGCCAGGCCGTGGCCGCGCCGCTGGGCCGTCAACTGGTGCTGGCCGGCGCCGGCTCGGGCAAGACCCGGGTGCTGGTGCACCGCATCGCCTGGCTCAACCAGGTCGAACGCGCCTCGCTGCATTCGATCCTCTCGGTGACCTTCACCAACAAGGCCGCCGCCGAGATGCGCCAGCGCATCGAGCAGCTCCTGCACGTCAATCCGCAGGGCATGTGGGTCGGCACCTTCCACGGCCTGGCGCACCGCCTGCTGCGTGCGCACTGGCAGGAAGCGCAGCTGGAGCAGAACTTCCAAATCCTCGATTCCGACGACCAGCAGCGCCTGGTCAAGCGGGTGATCCGCGAGCTGGGCCTGGACGAGCAGCGCTGGCCGGCGCGCCAGGCGCAGTGGTGGATCAACGCGCAGAAGGACGAAGGCTTGCGCCCGCAGAACATCCAGGCCGGCGGCGACCTGTTCCTCGCCACCCAGCTGAAGATCTACGAAGCCTACGAGCAGGCCTGCGCGCGCGCCGGGGTGATCGACTTTTCCGAACTGCTGCTGCGCGCGCTGGACCTGTGGCGCAACCATCCGGGCCTGCTGGAACACTATCAGCGGCGCTTCCGCCATGTGCTGGTCGACGAGTTCCAGGACACCAACGCCGTGCAGTACGCCTGGCTGCGCCTGCTCGCCAAGGGCGGCGAGAGCCTGATGGTGGTGGGCGACGACGACCAGTCGATCTACGGCTGGCGCGGCGCGCGGATCGAGAACCTGCACCAGTTCAGCCAGGACTTCGCCGACGCCGAGACCATCCGCCTGGAGCAGAACTACCGCTCCACCGCATGCATTCTCAAGGCCGCCAACGCGCTGATCGCCAATAACCAGGGCCGTCTGGGCAAGGAACTCTGGACCGACGGCTGCGAAGGCGAGCCGATCAGCCTCTACGCTGCCTTCAACGAGCACGACGAAGCGCGCTATGTGGTGGAAAGCATCGAGAAGGCCATCAAGGAGGGCATGAGCCGTAGCGAGATGGCCATCCTCTATCGCTCCAACGCCCAGTCGCGGGTGCTGGAGGAGGCGCTGCTGCGCGAGAAGATTCCCTACCGCATCTACGGTGGCCAGCGCTTTTTCGAGCGCGCCGAGATCAAGAACGCCATGGCCTACCTGCGCCTGATCCAGACCCGCCACAACGATGCGGCGCTGGAGCGGGTGATCAACCTGCCGGCCCGCGGCATCGGCGAGAAAACCGTCGAGACCCTGCGCCAACTGGCGCGCCAGGAGGAAATCTCGCTGTGGGCGGCGCTGCACCAGGCGGTCGGTACCAAGCTCGTCTCAGGTCGCGCCGCCAGTGCGCTGAACGGCTTCGTCGAACTGATCGACACCCTCGCGCTGAAGGTCGAGGGCATGCAGTTGCACAGCATGGCGCAGCTGGTCATCGAGCAATCCGGTCTGCTCGCCTACCACCGCGACGAAAAGGGCGAGAAGGCCCAGGCGCGGGTGGAAAACCTCGAGGAACTGGTGTCCGCCGCACGCGCCTTCGACAACTACAGCGACGAGCAGGAGGACGAGCAGACGCCGCTGGCGGCCTTCCTCGACCACGCCTCGCTGGAGGCCGGCGAACAGCAGGCCGGCGATCACGAGGACAGCGTGCAGCTGATGACCCTGCACAGCGCCAAGGGCCTGGAATTCCCACTCGTATTCCTGGTGGGCATGGAGGAAGGCCTTTTTCCGCACAAGATGAGCCTGGAGGAATCAGGCCGTCTGGAAGAGGAGCGCCGTCTGGCCTACGTCGGCATCACCCGCGCCATGCAGCAGCTGATCGTCACCTACGCCGAGACCCGACGCCTGTACGGCAGCGAGACCTACAACAAGATCTCGCGCTTCGTCCGTGAGATCCCGCCGGCGCTGATCAGCGAAGTTCGACTGAGCAACACCGTCAGCCGTTCGTTCAATACCCGAGGCATGAGCGGCGCATCGCTGTTCGACGGCGCCGGCGTGCCGGATACTCCCTTCAACCTCGGCCAGCGCGTGCGTCACTCGCTGTTCGGTGAAGGCACCATCCTCAACTTCGAAGGCGCCGGCGCCCAGGCGCGGGTGCAGGTGAATTTCGAGGATGAAGGCAGCAAGTGGCTGATGCTCAGCTATGCCAAGCTCGAAGCACTGTGAGAATGTTGGATTAGACCGTAGCCTGGATTAGCCGAAGGCGTAATCCGGGTTTCCGAAGGCGTAATCCGGTTTCCGCGGGCGTAATCCAATCGGTAGACATGATCCGACGCTTCGAGGCAGGCCTTGGCTCTGCCCGTCGGGTCGGTGAAGCGTGACCCGACCTACACCAACAAGAAACAAGGACATCCACACCCATGAAACACCGCCACCTGTTCGGCGCAGCCGCTGCCTTGCTCGCCATCCTCGGCCTGGCCGGCTGCAATGACGACAAAGCCGAAACCACCAGCCAGCAGGCCGCCGGCGAGCCCGCCAAGACCTATCACTGGAAGATGGTCACCGCCTGGCCGAAGAACTATCCGGGCCTCGGCACCTCTGCCGAACGCCTGGCCGAGCGGGTCACCACCATGAGTGCGGGCCGCCTGACCATCAAGGTCTATGCCGCCGGTGAGCTGGTGCCTGCACTGGAAGTCTTCGACTCCGTCTCGCGCGGCACCGCCGAACTGGGCCACGGCGCGGCCTATTACTGGAAGGGCAAAGTGCCCACCGCGCAATTCTTCACCTCGGTGCCGTTCGGCCTGTCCGCCAGCGAGATGAACGCCTGGCTGAGCAAGGGCGGAGGGCAGCAGTTCTGGGAAGAAGCCTATGCACCACACGGCGTGAAGCCCATGGTGATCGGCAATACCGGCATGCAGATGGGCGGCTGGTTCAACAAGGAAATCAATTCGCTGGGCGATCTCCAGGGCCTGAAGATCCGCATGCCGGGTCTGGGCGGTGAAGTACTGGCGCGCCTCGGCGCCACCAGCGTCAACCTGCCCGGCGGTGAAGTCTTCACCGCGCTGCAGACCGGCGCCATCGACGCCACCGACTGGGTCAGCCCCTACAACGATCTGGCCTTCGGTCTGCACAAGGCTGCGCGCTATTACTACTATCCCGGCTGGCAGGAGCCTCAGGCGGTGCTGGAGCTGCTGGTCAACCAGAAGGCCTTCGACAGCCTGCCGGCGGACCTCCAGGCGATCCTCACCGAAGCGTCCCGTGCCGCCAGCCGCGACATGCACGACGACTACACCTACAACAACGCCCTGGCGCTGGATCAGCTGAAGCAGCAAGGCACCGAGCTCAAGCGCTTTCCCGACGAAGTGCTGGCCGCCATGCGTGAGCACTCCGAGCAGGTGCTGGGCCAACTGGCCGAACAAAGCGAACTGAATGGTCGTATCTGGGCCTCGATGAAAGCCTTTCAGGCCCAGGTCGAGCCAATGCACGAGATCTCCGAGAAGGAGCTGTATAACTGGCGTTGAGCGGTGCCGAGTGCAGTTCCGTCAAGCAAAAGCCTGAAACACTTACCTCTGGCGTTGTGTCGTGCCTCTGTGCAACATGACGCGCGTACCTTCACCCAACATGGGAACACTTAATGAAATCTGTGCTTAGCCTCTTCATGGCGCTGTGCCTCAGCCTGACTTTCAGCCTCGACGCCCACGCCAAGCGTTTCGGCGGCGGCAAGAGCTTCGGCTCGGCGCCCAGCCACCAGACTCGCCAGGCTCAACCACAACAGCGCACCGACAGCGCCGCCCAGGCTGGTCGCCAGCAACCCGCTGCCGCAAGCGGCGCTTCGCGCTGGCTCGGCCCGCTGGCCGGCCTGGCCGCCGGCGGTCTGCTGGCCTCGATGTTCATGGGCGATGGCTTCGAGGGCATCCAGTTCATGGATATCCTGATCTTCGGCCTGATCGCCTTCGTCATCTTCCGCCTCATCGCCGCGCGCCGACGCCAGCAGCAACCGGCCATGGCCGGGCACGGACATGCGCCGATGCAGCGCGAGATGCCGCAGCAGCCTTCGATCTTCGGTGGCAGCGCCGCGCCGGTCGCCTCGGCACCAGTGATCAACGCACCCGCCTGGTTCAACGAACAGAGCTTCGTCGGCGCGGCGCGCGAGCATTTCATGTCGCTGCAGCAGCACTGGGATGCCAACGAGATGGACAAGATCGCCGAGTTCGTCACCCCGCAGCTGCTGGAGTTCCTCAAGCGCGAGCGCGCCGAGATCGGTGATGCCTACCAGTCGACCTACATGGACGACCTGCAGATCCAGCTCGACGGCGTGGACGACAACGCCGAAAAGACCACCGCCACCCTGACCTTCGTCGGCGTATCGAAGAACTCGCGCTTCGATCAGGGCGAGCCCTTCAGCGAAAGCTGGCGCATGGAACGTGCCCAGGGCGAAAACCAGCCCTGGCTGGTAGCCGGTATCCGCCAGAACGCCTGAGTCTTTTCTGGCCCACGCAAAGCCCGGACACATGTCCGGGCTTTTTTATTGCGCTTAATAGACCCTTACGAAACCAAAGGATTAATCCTTTCAGCTAGCAGGCCGTATACAATGCCGTCCAAGCGAAGCGCCACAAGCGCTCATGGGCTGTAGGAAACCATCCAGGGCTGCACCAGAACAGCCCACCGGTTTTCAACGTCCCGCCTCGTCTTAGCCTGATAAGGAAGAAACGATGGACATGAACCGTCGCCAGTTCTTCAAGGTCTGCGGTATCGGCCTTGGAGCGACCAGCATGGCGGCCTTGGGCATGGCGCCCGAGACTGCCTTCGCCGAGTCGATACGGCATTTCAAGCTGACCAACACCAAAGAAACCCGCAACACCTGCCCTTACTGCTCGGTAGGCTGCGGACTGATCCTCTATAGCCGCGGCAGCGGCGGCAAGAATGTCGATCAGCAGATCATCCACGTAGAGGGCGACTCGGATCATCCGGTCAACCGCGGCAGCCTGTGCCCCAAGGGCGCCGGCCTGCTAGACTTCATCAAGAGCCCCAACCGCCTGCAGCACCCGATGGTGCGCAAGCCCGGCTCCAACGAGTGGACGCGCCTGTCCTGGGACGAAGCGCTCGATCGCATCGCCCGTCTGATGAAAGAGGACCGCGACGCCAACTTCGTGCAGCAGAACGCGCTGGGCCAGACGGTCAACCGCTGGACCTCGGTAGGCTTTCTCGCGGCCTCGGCGGCGTCCAACGAAACCGGCTACCTGACCCACAAGGTGGTCCGCAACCTCGGCATCGTAGGATTCGACAACCAAGCACGTGTCTGACACGGCCCGACGGTGGCAAGTCTTGCCCCGACGTACGGCCGTGGCGCCATGACCAACACCTGGACGGATATCGGCAACGCCGACCTGGTCCTGGTAATGGGTGGCAACGCTGCTGAAGCACACCCCTGCGGCTTCCGCTGGGTGACCGAAGCCAAGTCCGAGAACAAGGCCCGGCTGATCGTGGTCGATCCACGCTTCACCCGTACCGCCTCGGTGGCCGACTATTACGCGCCCATTCGTACCGGGACGGATATCGCGTTCCTGGGCGGCCTGATCAACTACCTGATCGGCAACGACAAGATTCAGCACGAATACGTGCGCAACTACACCGACGTGTCGTTCATCGTCAGCGAAGGCTTCAGCTTCGAGGATGGGCTGTTCAGCGGCTACGACGCCGAGAAACGCACCTATACCGACAAGTCCGGCTGGACCTACGAACTGGGTGAGGACGGCTACGCCAAGGTCGACCCGACGCTGCAGCACCCACGCTGCGTGTTCCAGCTGATGAAGCAGCACTACAGCCGCTACACGCCGGAACTGGCCAGCCAGATCTGCGGCACGCCGGTCGATCGCATGCTGAAGATCTGGGAAGAGATCGCCACCTGCTCGACGCCGGGCAAGACCATGACGATCCTCTACGCCCTGGGCTGGACCCAGCACTCGGTGGGCGCGCAGATCATCCGCACCGCGGCCATGGTCCAGCTGCTGCTGGGCAACGTCGGCATGCCGGGCGGCGGCGTCAACGCGCTGCGCGGGCACTCCAACATCCAGGGCCTGACCGACCTGGGCCTGCTTTCCAACCTGCTGCCGGGCTACCTGACCCTGGGGCTGGATGCCGAGCAGGATTACGCGAGCTACATTGCCAAGCGCGCGCCCAAGCCGCTGCGTCCGGGGCAGATGTCCTACTGGCAGAACTACGGCAAGTTCCACGTCAGCCTGATGAAGGCCTGGTACGGTCCCGCTGCCCAGGCGAAAAACGACTGGTGCTTCGACTACCTGCCCAAGCTGGAATACGGCGGCGCCGGCTATGACGTGCTGCGCATGTTCGACATGATGTCGCGCGACGAGGTGCACGGCTATTTCTGCCAGGGCTTCAACCCGCTGGCGGCACTGCCGGACAAGAACCGCGTGGTCAAGTCGCTGGCGCGGCTCAAGTGGCTGGTGGTGATGGACCCGCTGCAGACCGAAACCTCCGAGTTCTGGCGCAATCACGGCGAGTTCAACGACGTTGACACCGCCAGCATCCAGACCGAGGTGTTCAGCCTGCCGACTACCTGCTTCGCCGAGGAAGACGGTTCGCTGGTCAACAGCACCCGCTGGCTGCAGTGGCACTGGAAGGCGGCGGACGGTCCGGGCGAGTCGCGCCCCGACATCTGGATCATGTCCGGCCTGCACATGCGCCTGCGCGAACTGTACCGCAGCGAGGGCGGCGCCTTCCCCGAGCCGATTCTCAATCTGCACTGGCCCTACAAGGTGGCCCACGAGCCTTCTGCCGAGGAACTGGCCAGGGAGTTCAACGGCTACGCGGTCGGCGAAGTGACCGACGCCAACGGCAACCTGCTGGCCCGTCCCGGCCAGCAGCTGGGCGCCTTCAGTCAGCTCAAGGACGATGGCAGCACCGCCTCGGGCTGCTGGATCTTCTGCGGCTCCTGGACCGAGCAGGGCAACATGATGGCGCGGCGCGACAACAGCGACCCGTACCACATGAAGCAGCACCAGAACTGGGCCTTCGCCTGGCCGGCGAACCGTCGCATCCTCTACAACCGCGCCTCCGCCGACCCCCAGGGCAAGCCCTGGTCGGACCGCAAGAAGCTGGTCTGGTGGGATGCCCAGGCCAAGGGCTGGGCCGGCACCGATGTGCCGGACTACAACGCCAGCATCGACCCGGAAGCGGGGATGAATCCGTTCATCATGAACCCCGAAGGGGTGGCGCGTTTCTTCGCCGTGGACAAGATGGCCGAAGGTCCCTTCCCGGAACACTACGAGCCGTTCGAGTCGCCCATCGGCATCAACCCGCTGCACCCGAACAACCGCAAGGTGATCAGCAGCCCCGCCGCGCGCGTGTTCGATTCGGTGTGGGAATCGCTCGGCACCGCCGACGAGTTCCCCTATGCCGGCACCACCTACCGGCTGACGGAGCATTTCCACTACTGGACCAAGCACTGCAAGCTCAACGCCATCGCCCAGCCCGAGCAGTTCGTCGAGATCGGCGAGGTGCTGGCGCAGGAGAAGGGCATCGCTGCCGGCGACCGGGTGCGCGTCAGTTCCAAGCGCGGCTATCTGATCGCCGTGGCGGTGGTGACCAAGCGCATCCGTCCGCTGCAGGTCAACGGGCAGGTGGTGCACCAGGTCGGCATTCCGCTGCACTGGGGCTTCACCGGCGTGGCCAAGCCGGGGTACATCGCCAACACCATGGTGCCCTACATCGGTGACGGCAACACCCAGACGCCCGAGTCGAAGTCGTTCCTGGTCAACGTGGAGAAGGTGTAATGGCTACTCAAGACATCATTGCGCGCTCCGCGACCACCACGCTTGCCCCCTCGATCCGCCAGGTCGAGGAGGTGGCCAAGCTGATCGACGTGTCCAAATGCATCGGCTGCAAGGCCTGCCAGGTCGCCTGCTCGGAATGGAACGAGCTGCGTGACGAGGTGGGCAGCAACCACGGCACCTACGACAACCCGATCGACCTGACTGCCGAAAGCTGGACGGTGATGCGCTTCACCGAGCACGAGAAGGCCGACGGCGATCTGGAATGGCTGATCCGCAAGGACGGCTGCATGCACTGCGCCGAGCCGGGCTGCCTCAAGGCCTGCCCGAGCCCCGGCGCGATCGTGCAGTACGCCAACGGCATCGTCGACTTCAACCAGGACAAGTGCATCGGCTGCGGCTACTGCGTCACCGGCTGTCCGTTCAACGTGCCGCGCATCTCGCAGGAAGACAAGAAGGCCTACAAGTGCACCCTGTGCAGCGACCGCGTGGCGGTAGGCAAGGAGCCGGCCTGCGTGAAGACCTGCCCGACCAGCGCCATCGTGTTCGGCAGCAAGGCCGACATGCAGCGCCATGCCGAGGAGCGCATCGAGGACCTGAAGTCGCGCGGCTTCGAGCATGCCGGCCTCTACGATCCCGATGGCGTCGGCGGCACCCACGTCATGTACGTGCTGCACCATGCCGACAAGCCTTCGCTGTACGCGGGTCTGCCGGACCAGCCGATGATCAGCCCGATGGTCAGCCTGTGGAAAGGCATCACCAAGCCCCTGGCCCTGCTGGCCATGGGTGCGGCGGTACTGGGCGGCTTCTTCCACTACGTGCGGGTCGGCCCGCAGCGCGTCGAGGAAGAAGAGGACGAGCACCCGGCCGAGCCGGTGGTTCATCAACAGGATCCGGCGGTGCACACCTACGATCCCAAGCAGCCCTGAGGCATGCCGGCCCCGTTCGCGCGGGGCCGGTCGAGGACCATCGACATGAAAAAAGATGAAATCCAGCGTTACAACGCCAACGAGCGCAGCAACCACTGGGCCGTGGCGATCCTGTTCATCCTGGCGGGTCTGTCCGGCCTGGCACTGTTCCACCCGGCGCTGTTCTGGCTGAGCAACCTGTTTGGCGGCGGCCCCTGGACGCGCATCCTGCACCCCTTCCTGGGCGTGGCGATGTTCGTGCTGTTCCTGGGTCTGGTGATCCGCTTCTGGAGCGCCAACTTCTTCTCCGGCAACGATCGGCTGTGGCTGAAGAACGTCGGCAAGGTGATGCGCAACCAGGAAGACGGCGTACCGCCCATCGGCAAGTACAACCCCGGCCAGAAGCTGCTGTTCTGGGCGCTGCTGGCGAGCATGCTGGTGCTGCTGGTATCGGGCATCGTCATCTGGCGGGCGTACTTCAGCCACCTGTTCGGTATCGACGCCATCCGCCTGGCCGCGCTGGCGCACGCCTTCGCCGCCTTCGTGCTGGTGATGGCGATCATCGTCCACGTCTACGCCGCGATCTGGATCAAGGGTTCCTTTGGCGCCATGCTCTCCGGCAAGGTCAGCCACCGTTGGGCGCGCAAGCACCACGCGCTCTGGTACCGTGAGGTCACCGACCGCAAGCAGGACTGATCCGGTCCATCGCAGCCACAATTCGAGCGCGACTGAGAACGTGTTCAGGAGCTGGCTCCTGAGCAGGTTCTGGTCGCGCTCTTTGATTCAGGAGGCCACAACGATGGCTGACAGATTTATGGAGCCGGAGCAGATCAGCGCTTCGGCCAGCACCCCGCCCTACAGCGACCTGCCGCCCGCGCGCCTGTTCGCCCTGCGCGCCGAACGCCTGGAGAAATTGGCGACGAATCATCCCATGGGCGACTACCTGCGCCTGCTGGCCGGTCTTTGCCAGGCCCAGCAGCAGGTGATGGACGATCTACCCGCCTCGCTGCTGCCGACGCCAGAGCGCCTGGCCCAGGCCCGCACCCACAAGATGCCGCCGCTGGCCGTGGACAGCCTGGTGCGCGAGGATGGCTGGCAACCCTTCCTCGACGCCCTGCTGGAGCGCATCGAGGCACCGAACGACGCCGTCGCCAAGGCGCTGGACAGCCTGCGCCAGGCCGATGCCGCACAACGCCGCGCCTGGGCCGTGAGCCTGCTGGACGGCGACTACTCGGCTCTCGACGCCGCCGTTGTGCCCTTCCTCGGCGCCGCCCTGCAGGCCGCCTGGAGCCAGGCGCTGCTGACCCTGCCCGAGGGCAGCGTGACGGATATCGGCAGCGGCGCACACTGCCCCTGCTGCGGCTCGCCGGCGATGACTGGGGTGATCCGCCATCGTGGCAAGCAGCAGGGCCTGCGTTATCTGGTCTGCTCGCTGTGCGCCTGCGAATGGCACTTCGTGCGGGTCAAGTGCGTGCATTGCGATTCCAGCAAGGACCTGCATTACGCCAGCCTGGAAAGCGACCGCCACGCCCCGGACAAGGCCCCGATCCGTGCCGAGTGCTGCCCCGGCTGCCAGAGCTACTTCAAGCTGCTTTACCTGGATTCCGACCCGGACGCCGAAGGCCTCTCCGCCGACCTCGCCAGCCTGGCCCTGGACTTGCGCATGGATCTGGAAGGCTACCAGCGCCAGGCGCCCAACCTGCTGCTGGCGCCGGGCGGCTGAAGCATACGTAGGGTGGATAACGCGAAGCTTATCCACCGCTTTCTCGAAGATCAGCCACGCGTGGAAAACGCTTCGCGGTTTTCCACCCTACGACTGCACGGCCCAACCTTCCCCCTTGCGACAATCTGCTCCGCTCCGGGAAACTGCCCGGTCAGAACCTGCACCGGGAGTTCCCGCATGACCAGCCAAGCTGCCGAGTTTCGGCGCTCATCCCTCCGCCTGCCTTCCATCGACCGCCTGCTGCGCAGCCCAGCCTGCGTGCCGCTGCTGGATCGCTATGGCCGCGAGGCCCTGCTCGGAACTCTGCGTGAACTGCTCGACGAACTTCGCGAGCCGGTCCTGCTCGGCCAGCTCAGCGCGCCCGAACTGACCGAGGACGTCCTGGCCGGTCGCGCCGGCGAACGCCTGGCCAACCAGCACCGCAGCCGCGTGCGCCGCGTGTTCAACCTCACCGGCACGGTGCTGCACACCAACCTCGGTCGCGCGTTGTTGCCAGATGAAGCCATCGAGGCCATCACCCTCGCCGCGCGCTATCCGCTGAATCTGGAATTCGACCTGGCGACCGGCAAGCGCGGCGACCGCGACGACCTGATCGAAGGGCTGATCCGCGAGCTGACCGGCGCCGAGGCCGTCACCGTGGTCAACAACAACGCCGCCGCCGTGCTGCTGGCGCTCAACAGCCTGGGCGCGCGCAAGGAGGGCATCATCTCCCGTGGCGAGCTGATCGAGATCGGCGGCGCCTTCCGCATTCCCGACATCATGGCCCGCGCCGGAGTGAAGCTGCATGAAGTCGGCACCACCAACCGCACCCACGCCAAGGATTACCAGGCGGCGATCAACCCGCGCTCGGGCCTGCTGATGCGGGTGCACACCAGCAACTACAGCGTGCAGGGCTTCACCGCCAGCGTCGCTACCGCCGAGCTGGCGGCCATTGCCCATGAGCACGGCCTGCCGCTGCTGGAAGATCTCGGCAGCGGCAGCCTGGTGGACCTGTCGCGCTGGGGCCTGCCCAAGGAGCCCACCGTGCAGGAAGCGCTGCGCGATGGCGCCGATATCGTCACCTTCAGCGGCGACAAGCTGCTCGGTGGCCCGCAGTCCGGGCTGATCGTCGGCCACAAGGACCTCATCGCCAGGATCAAGAAGAACCCGCTCAAGCGTGCCCTGCGTGTGGACAAGCTGACCCTCGCGGCGCTGGAAGCGGTGCTCAACCTCTATCGCGACCCCGACCGCCTCACCGAACGCCTGACCAGCCTGCGCCTGCTCAGCCGCCCACAGCAGGACATTCGCCTGCAGGCCGAGCGCATCGCGCCGGCGCTGAGCGCTGTGTTCGACGAAACCTGGCAGGTCGGTGTCATCGACGCCTTGGGCATGATCGGCAGCGGCGCGCAGCCCGTTGCGCGCCTGCCCAGCGCCGCCCTGTGCATCCGTACGCAGCAACCCAAGCGCCTGCGGGGCCGCAGCCTGCGCCGGTTGGAAGAAGCCCTGCGTGGCCTGCCGATCCCGGTGCTCGGACGCATCGCCGAGGATGCGCTCTGGCTGGACCTGCGCCAGCTCGACGACGAAGCCGCTTTCCTCGCCCAATTGCCCCAACTGCAACGGGCTCTTCAACAGGAGCAGGTGCCATGATCGTCGGCACCGCCGGCCACATCGACCACGGCAAGACCGCACTGCTCAAGGCGCTCACAGGCCAGCAGGGCGACCGCCGCCGTGAGGAACGGGAGCGCGGCATCACCATCGACCTCGGCTACGCCTATGCCGACCTCGGCGACGGCCAGCTGACCGGCTTCATCGACGTGCCGGGCCATGAGCGCTTCGTGCACAACATGCTCGCCGGCGCCAGCGGCATCGACTGCATGCTGCTGGTGGTCGCCGCCGACGACGGCGTGATGCCGCAGACCCGCGAACACCTGGCCATCGTCGAACTGCTGGGCATTCGCCGGGCGCTGGTGGCGCTGACCAAGATCGACCGGGTCGAACCCGCGCGGGTCGAGGAAGTACGCCAGCAGATCACCGAACTGCTGCAACCCGGCCCCCTGGCGGGCTCGGCGATCTTCCCGGTCTCCTCGATCGAAGGCCGGGGCATCGACGCACTGCGCCAGGCCCTGCTCGACCAGGCGGCACGCATCGACGCACGTAGCGACAGCGGCTATTTCCGCCTGGCCATCGACCGCGCTTTCAGCGTCACCGGCGCCGGCGTAGTGGTCACCGGCACTGCCTTCGCCGGTCGCGTGCAGGTCGGCGATGAACTCATGTTGTCGCCACTCGGCCGCTGCGTGCGGGTGCGCGGCCTGCATGCGCAGAATCGCGAAGCCAACGAGGCACACGCCGGCCAGCGGGTGGCGCTGAACCTCGCCGGCGAGCGCCTGGCCGTCGAGCAGATCAGCCGCGGCGACTGGCTGCTGGCCCCAGCGCTGCAAGGCGCCACGCGCCGCATCGATATCGAATTCACCCTGCTCGCCAGCGAAGCCCGTGCGCTCAAGCACTGGACGCCGGTGCACCTGCACCTGGGCGCGCAGGACGTCACCGGGCGCATCGCCCTGCTGGAAGGCGAACTCATCGCGCCCGGTGGGCATGTGCATGCTCAGCTGCAACTCAACGCCCCGCTGCACGCCATTCATGGCGACCGCGTCGTACTGCGCGACCAGTCCGCGCAACGCACCCTCGGCGGCGGTCGCGTGCTCGATCCTTTCGCCCCGCCGCGCAATCGTCACCGCCAGGCGCGGCTGGCCCAACTGCGCGCGCTGGCGGGCGAAACGCTGGAAGAAATCCTGCCGCAACTGCTGCCCAGCGCCGTCAATGGTGTGGACCCCACGCACCTGGAACGCCAGTTCAACCGCCCCCGGCAGACTTGGCAACTGCCGGACGACGCCGTGGAAATCACCACTCGCCAGGGTGCGCGGCTGTTCGACCGCGCCTACTGGGAATACCTGGGGCAAAGCCTGATCCCCGCGCTGCAACGCTTCCACGAGAAACAGCCCGACGAGCTCGGCCCCGACCGCGACCGCCTGCGCCGCTACGCCCTGCCCCAACTGGAGCGGCCGGTCTTCATCGCCCTGCTGGAACAGGCGCTTGCCGAAGGCACCGTGCAAGCCAGCGGCCCCTGGCTGCACCTGCCCGAACACCGGGTACGCCTGAGCGACGAAGAAGAAGCCCTGAAGGCAAGGCTGTGGCCGTTGCTCGAGGCCGGCCAGTTCAATCCACCCTGGGTGCGCGACATGGCCAAGGAGCTGGGCATCGGCGAAGACCAGATACGCCACCTGCTGCGCAAACTGGCTCGCCTCGGCGCGCTGCAACAGGTGGTCAAGGACCTCTTCTATACCGAAACCGCAACGCGCCAGCTGGCCGACCTGCTGCTGGACATCGAACGCGAAGCCGGCGTGATCCGCGCCACCACCTTCCGCGACCGCATCGGCCTGGGACGCAAGCGCAGCATTCAGCTGCTGGAACACTTCGACCGCCTCGGCCTGACCCGCCGCTTCGGCAACGAACGCAAGATCCGCCCCGACAGCGCACTGGCCCTGGAGCCCACGCTCAGGTAGGCTGCCGCGTCAGCTTGACGCAGATATCCCGCCTATAAGGAAGGCAATCGCAGCCGGTGCTGCGGCCGGGCTTCAAACCCGGTTGGGGGCGGCAGCCGCTCCTGGGTGAGTTCGACTCTCACTGCCTTCCGCCAATTCCCGTTCTGAAAGCCCCGAACCACGCGGCCTTTAGCTACTCGACTGGAGCGGTGTCGAAGAAATGTCGAAAACCACAAATCGGCCCAAGGGTGAAGCCACAACTTGTCTTGTAGTAGCGCTTGTATTCCGTTTCATCCACCACGGGAATCGACCGGCACATCAACAACCCGCACGCTATCCCGAATAAGCGTCCAGATCGGCTCGAAGTAACCGGGCAGGCAAGTAATTTGAACTGGCCGAGGCCGTAGCACCAGAGACCGTTCAGATGGGCGGAAAATGCCGCATAGGAATACCAATCCAGTCAGCGAACGACTACCACGGCATCGTTGGTGGGGCACCGTGCAGCTTTTTTGAGTCAACCCCTTCTGGTGGTAGCATCCGGCTAAAGATTTACCCGCAGTACGCCCTATGGATGGCCAGCGGATAGATACTCTCCGAGGCGGACAGCCCAGCCCGGAATATGACGAAGCCATGCAAAATTGGCCGCACCCGGCGCGGGATAGCAATTACCAAAGAAGCAGCGGAGCGCCGGTTCAATCGCTCCGGTGCTCGACCTAGCCAAGACGTGTGAATCGCATAGGACCTATGCGAAAGGACAACAGCAAGGCAACGGTATGCCTTGGAGGACACAACATGATCGACCTAGGCGACCTTCGGCCTGATCAGGATGAGATACGGACCTATCACCACACCCACAACATCCGCACGTCCGGCATAAGTATCGGAACAGCCATCGTGCTGGCTGCCATCATCGGCATCGGCGGCTTCTGGGGCGGCAAGGTCGGCTATCAACTGTTCCAGGAATGGCGTGCCGAACGAGCAATGCAAGAGCTAGCCCGAGACGCCCAGCGAGCCATGGAAGAGCTGACCCAAGCAGCCCAGCGTCATGCTCAGGTTCAAGCACGACAACAGCGCCAACAGTCACAACGAGCCGCCCAGGCACGACAAGACCGGATATGGAATTCGAGAGAATGCCGCTTCTGGTGGGAGCACGCACCAAATGATCCAAAGGTGATCGCCAAGGCAAAAACAATGCAGTCATGCAGATAAGTCGTGCCAAAGACATGAAAGCAGAACAGAACGACGCTCCCCAGCACTTGCGCACCAAGAAGAAGAAAAATCCCTTGCGCTTCTTGGCGATTATCGGAATCGGCTCCACGCTTTTCTGGACGCTGACCTTGATGTTCGGCAAGCCAATCGTCATCGACCTAGATCAAATCAAACGCGGAATCAGGTTCGCCGACCAACCGGTATTCCAGCACGCCCCGCAGACCACAAATGCACAACCAGTCGCCCAGCCCCAGGCATTGCAGGAAGTCGCAAGAGAAGAGCCCCGCCAAACTCAAACCCAAACCCAAACCCAAACCCAAACCCAAACCCAAACCCAAACCCAGTCGATCCCAAGGCAAACATCATTCAACGACCAGAACTACCAGCCACGCGGAGCTGTGAACTCAATACCACCGCCACCAGCTCAACGGATCGCCTATGCACAACCGGATCGACCGGCAAACAGGCAAACGACACGCATCACCCATACCGGAACATGGACATGGGAGAGCGGACACGCAAAAAGCCGAACAGGTGGCAGGTTCCAGTGGACAGAAATAAACGGTTCCATCGACTGGAGCAGCGTATGCAGCAATTACCGCTCAGGCTCACTTGAGTACCGAGACTGCCGCAAAGGTGCAAAAGTCGCATTCAGACAAATCTGCAATCGAAACCAAGCAGCATGCGCAGCTGAAAACAACTTCATGCCCTAACGGTCATGCGTGAACACATAGCGTTTAAGGTGTGTATGAATGATGCTTTGTAGCTACAATTGTAGCTACATCACGAAGAGGTCCCCATCATGGCCACCACCGCCGACACCGTTGTCCGCGCGCGGATCGATACCGCCACCAAAGAAGCCGCAGCCCGGCGCTTGTCTGAATCCGGCCTCAGCATTTCCGAAGCCATCCGTCTGATGATGACTCAGATCGCAGCCGGTCAGGATCTACCCTACGACCTCACCCCGAACAAGGCTACCGTCAACGCCATGGCCGAACTGATGGCTGGCAAGGGCAAGAAGGTCAAATCCGTTGACGCACTGTTTGACGATCTGAGCAACTGACACTTGAGCTTGTACCGTCCAGCGCCTTCAAAAAAGACTTCAAGCGCGGCAAGAATATGGACAAGCTGAAAACGCTGCTTAATTTGCTGGTCAATCGTGAGCCATTGCCAAGCAGCTACCTGGACCATCCTCTGAAAAGCAACTGGAAAGGCTTCCGGGATGCACACATCGAACCCCACCAGCTGCTGATCTATCGGCTCGAAGGTGACGAGCTTCAGCTAGCCAGAACCGGGACGCACGCCGACATTTTCAATAAGTAGTGCCGAAAACAGAGCGGAATAAAGCCGGGTGTGCCGGCAACGAAGCAGCTAACTAGAAAGCCATCAGTGCAGCGCGCGAGCAAACTCACTCTCTCTTTTTCAATCCCCTCATCTCATTCTGTCATCAAGTCCCGCGACATCATCCCGGTCGCTATTCCCTCCCCCAATGCCCTCTATCAATCCCATAAAAGGAAAAAATCCCGCACCCAGCCTATAGTCTCTGGCTGTTGGTCTAGGATTTCTTGGAAAGCGGAATGAAGGAGATCAAGCATGTTGGCGTCCTTGTTACCTGCGTTGCGTGGATTATCACTGCCGTTGCGTCTTCAGCTCTGGGACGGCAAGTCGATCGATCTGGGGCCGTCACCCAGTGTGACGCTGGCCATCAATGATCCCGATATGGTCACCGAACTCACGCATCCCAGCCTCGACTCGCTGGGGGCTGCTTATGTCGAGGGGCGTGTGGATATAGAAGGTCCGCTCTCGGAAGTGATCCGCATCGGCGATGAGCTGAGCCGAGCGCTGGGGCGGGATATCCCTTCGGTGGCGCAACGGCAGGCTCATGATAAGCAAACCGATGCGGCGGCCATCTCCTATCATTACGACCTGTCCAACGAGTTCTATCAGCTGTGGCTGGACCGCGACATGGTCTATTCCTGCGGCTATTTCGAGACGGGCGACGAAGACCTCGACCAGGCCCAACAGGCCAAGCTGCGCCATCTGTGCCGCAAGCTGCGGCTGAAACCCGGTGATCGCCTGCTGGACGTCGGCTGCGGCTGGGGTGGGCTGGCGCGCTTTGCCGCGCGGGAGTTCGGCGCCGAGGTGTTCGGCATCACGCTCAGTCGGGAGCAGTTGAAGCTGGCTCGCAAGCGTGTGGCCGCCGAAGGCCTGGAAGGGCAGGTGCAGCTGGAGCTGATGGATTATCGCGACCTGCCCAGAGATGGCCACTTCGACAAGGTGGTCAGCGTCGGCATGTTCGAGCACGTCGGCCATGCCAACCTGCCGTTGTATTGCCAGCAACTGGCCGAAGTGGTCCGCCCCGGCGGGCTGGTGCTGAACCACGGCATCACCGCCCGGCACATCGATGGGCGGCCCGTAGGCTACGGCGCGGGGGCATTCATCGGGCGTTACGTCTTTCCCCACGGCGAGCTGCCGCATCTGGTGAAGATCGGCGCCTGCATCAGTGAATCGGGCCTGGAAATCGTCGACGTGGAGAGCCTGCGGCTGCATTATGCACGCACGCTGGATTTCTGGAGCCAGCGCCTGGAAGCGAAACTGGCCGAAGCGCAGCGGCTGGTCCCCGAGCGCGCGCTACGTATCTGGCGTGTCTACCTGGCCGGCTGCGCCTATGGCTTTCGCCGCAACTGGATCAATCTGCACCAGATTCTGGCGAGCAAACCGTTACCAGATGGCTCCCACGAGGTGCCTTGGTCGCGCGCCGACCTGTACCGATAATACCGCCCGGCCACCGCGCAAGACCGGTGGCCGTCAGGCTCAGCGCAACAGCAACAGCGGTGTGGTCGTAGAACGCAGCATGTTGGTCGTGGTGCTGCCGACGAAGAACTGGCGAATCCGCGAGTGCCCGTAGGCGCCCATTACCAGCAGTTCGATGGCGTGCTCGGCCTGATAGTCCCGCAACCTGGCCTCGACCTCGCCTTCGAGAATCGCCACATGCACTTCGAAGCCGGCGGCGGCCAGCTTGTCGCGCGCGACGTCCAGCGCTGCCCGCGCTTCATGGGTGTCGCTGCTGACCGTCACCAGATGGATCGGCATGCCCTTGAGCAGTGGGCTGGCGACCAGCATCTCGACGCCCTTGTGCGAGGTGGCGCTGGCATCGAAGGCGAGCATCGCGCTGGCCGGCGCTCTGAAATCGGCCGGCGTCACCAGGATGGGCCGATGCATGGTGCGGATCGCGCTTTCCAGCTGGCTGCCGATCAATTGCACCTCGCTGCCGCTGTCCTCGCCCTGCTTGCCGATGACCAACAGCCGGATGTCGCCCTCCAGTTCACGCAGGCTTTCCACCAGGTCGCCATGGCGATGGCGCAGTGTCGGTTCCACACCCGCCTTGACGGCGCGCTGCCTGGCTGCGTCGAGCATCATGCGTCCCTCTTCGAGGGCCAGCTTGTTGCGTTTCTCGTCCAGCGAGGCGAGTTCTTCCAGGAGGAATTCGCGGCTGCCCAGGCCGATGATGCCGCTGAAGTCGCCGGACAGCGGGTAGCGCTGCTGATCGAGCACGTGCAGCAGGCTCAGCGGCGCGCCCAGGCGCTGACTGGCCCAGACCGCGCAATCGCAGACGGCAGCCGCCTGCGTTGATCCGTCGATACATGCCATTACCTGGGTCATAGCGCTCTCCTGCTCAGTGGTTCATGAGGTTGCCGACGGGCTCCGGTTTGTCATGCACGCCGAAGCGATCGACGATGGTCGCGCTCGCTTCGTTCAGGCCCAGCACCTCGACCTCGGTGCCTTCGCGGCGGAATTTGAGCACCACCTTGTCCAGTGCCGAGACGGATGTGATGTCCCAGAAATGCGCCTGGCCGAGGTCGATGGTAACCCTGGCAACGGCTTCCTTGAAATCGAACGCGGCGGCAAACTTGTCCGAGGAGCTGAAGAACACCTGGCCGACCACCCGGTAGGTGCGGTGTTCGCCACCAGCATCCAGCTGCGAGTCGATACGCAGGTAATGCCCGACCTTGTTGGCGAAGAACAGCGCGGCCAGCAGCACGCCGGCCAGTACGCCATAGGCGAGGTTGTGGGTGAAGACCACGACCACCACGGTGACCACCATGACGATATTGGTGGAAAGCGGGTAGCGCCGCAGGTTGCGGATCGAACCCCAGCTGAAGGTGCCGATGGAAACCATGATCATCACCGCCACCAGCGCGGCCATGGGGATCTGCCCGACCCAGTCGCTGAGGAAGACCACCATCAGCAACAGCACCACGCCGGCAATCAGCGTCGACAGCCGGGTGCGACCGCCGGATTTCACGTTGATCACCGACTGGCCGATCATCGCGCAACCGGCCATGCCGCCGAACAGCCCGGAGACGATATTGGCCACGCCCTGGCCCTTGCACTCGCGGTTCTTGTCGCTGCCGGTGTCGGTCAGCTCGTCGACGATGGTCGCGGTCATCAGCGACTCCAGCAGGCCGACCACCGCCAGCGCCGCCGAATACGGGAAGATGATCGCCAGCGTCTCGAAGGTCAGCGGCACCTCGGGCCAGAGGAAGACCGGCAGCGTATCGGGCAGCTCGCCCATGTCGCCGACGGTGCGGATGTCCAGGCCGAAATAGATGGCCACGGCAGTCATCGAGAGGATGCACACCAGCGGCGAAGGGATCACCCGACCGATCTTCGGCACGTAGGGGAACAGGTAGATGATGCCCAGTCCCGCCGCCGTCATCGCGTAGACGTGCCAGGTGACGTCGGTCAGCTCCGGCAGCTGCGCCATGAAGATCAGGATCGCCAGAGCGTTGACGAAGCCGGTGACCACCGAGCGCGAGACGAAGCGCATCAGCGAGCCCAGTCGCAGGTAGCCGGCGCCGATCTGCAGCACGCCGCAGAGCAGCGTTGCCGCCAGCAGGTACTGCAGGCCGTGCTCGCGCACCAGCGTCACCATCAACAGCGCCATGGCGCCGGTCGCGGCGGAAATCATCCCCGGGCGACCGCCGGTGAAGGCGATCACCACGGCGATGCAGAAGGAGGCATAAAGACCGACCCGAGGATCGACGCCGGCGATGATAGAAAAGGCGATGGCCTCGGGAATCAGCGCCAGGGCGACGACGAGCCCGGAGAGCACGTCGCCGCGCACGTTGGCGAACCAGTTCTGTTTGATCGAATGCAGCATGGGGTATCCAGGATGAAGCGGCGACTGCAGCCAGACGCAGCGCGCCAGGGTCGCGAGGGCGCGAAGGATAGCGGAACGCGGCGGCGGGAGCGATTCCGCCTGCCATGCAGACCGGTTCGCAGCTGAAGCCACTCTCAGCTTTGGCGAAAATCAGAGGATGGCCAGGTCGTAGGGCCGAACTCGTTCGGCATTGGCGAATCCGTGGCCGGATGAATTCGGCTCTACGAGCAGGAGCAGCTTCAGGCCGAAGCATCCGTATGCCTGACGGAATGCCGTTCTGGCTTAACATAGGTTCACTCACAAGAAGAACCCTGCATGCCCGTCCTCGCCCATCGCCACCGTGTCGTTCTGATCGTGCTGCTGATTCTCGGCGGCCTGCTGCTGAGCATGTACTGGGCCGGGCGGCTGGCCGAGCAGCGCGCCTGGAGCGAGCGCAGCCAGGAAGCCGGTGGCCAACTGGAGCTTTACGCCCAGGCGATCCACACCCAGGTCGAACGCTTCCGCTCGGTGCCGGCCCTGCTGGCGCTGGACAGCGATATCCGCGCCCTGCTGGAAAATCCCGACGACCTGCGACTGCGCGACCGCCTCAATCACCGGCTGGAGCAGCAGAACCAGGCCGCCGGCTCCTCGGTGCTGTACCTCATCGACCGCCAGGGCGACACCCTGGCCGCGAGCAACTGGCGCGAATGGAGCAGCTTCGTCGGCAGCAACTACGGCTTTCGGCCCTATTTCCGCGATGCGCTGGCCCATGACACGGGCCGCTATTTCGCGGTGGGCGTGACCACCGGCATTCCCGGCTATTTCCTCTCCAGTTCGGTGAAGAATGCCGCCGGCGAAGCGCTCGGCGTGCTGGTGGTCAAGCTGGAACTCGAAGACATGCAGCGCGAATGGGCCGGCCAATCGGGCATCCTGCTGATCACCGACGCCCTGGATATCGTCATCCTCAGCAACCGACCCGCCTGGCGCTTCCGCTATCTGCAACCGCTCAGCGACGAGGTGCGCAATCGCCTGGTCGCCGTCCGCCGCTATGCCGAGCAGACCCTGCAACCACTGCACAGCAAACCTCTGCTACACATCACAGACAATAGTGAGCGCCGCCAGGTCGATGGCCCGGACGGGCGCCAGACCTACTTCTGGCAGCGCCTGCCCCTGCCTGAAGAAGACTGGACGCTGCACCTGCTGCAGGAGCCGCAACAGGTCGCCGCCAGTATCCGCAGCTATCGGCTGGCGGCAGCCGGCGTGTGGATGACCCTGGCCTTCCTGCTGCTCTACCTGGCCCAGCGGCGCAAGACGCGCCGGGTCGAGCAGCGCAGCCGCAGCGAGCTGGAACGCCTGGTGGAAGCCCGCACCCGCGAGCTGCACACCGCCCAGGATGGCCTGGTGCATGCCGCGCGCATGGCCGCTCTGGGGCAGATGTCCGCCGCGCTCGCCCACGAAATCAACCAGCCACTGACGGCCCTGCGCATGCAGCTGGCCAGCCAGCGGCTGCTGCTCGACAGTGGCCGCAGCGAGGCGGTGCGCGAAGGCCTCGGCCAGGTTGAAGGCCTGATCGAACGCATGGCAGCGCTGACCAGCCACCTGAAGACCTTCGCCCGCAAGAGTCCCGCAGGATTGCCCCAGCGCGTGCGTCTGGACGATGTGGTGGAACAGGCGCTGCAACTGCTCGGCCCGCGCATCCGTGGCGAAAACGTCGAGATCATGCGGCAGATGCCCATCGACGCCTGGGTCAGTGGCGATGCGATCCGCCTGGAACAGGTCCTGATCAACCTGCTGAACAACGCACTGGATGCCATGCAGGACAGCGCCACCCGACAGCTGCGCATCGATTGCCGCCGCGATGCCGGCGCCTGGCGGCTGAGCGTGGCCGATAGCGGGGGCGGCATTTCCGGTGAGCATCTCGATCAGGTGTTCGAACCCTTCTTCACCACCAAGCCGGTTGGCCAGGGCCTCGGGCTGGGACTGGCGGTTTCCTACGGTATCGTGCGCGATCTGGGCGGCAGCCTCGACGTGCGCAATGATGCACAAGGTGCAGTGTTCGAGATTCGCTTGCCGGCAGCCGAAAAAGCCGTCATCGATTAACAGGAGAAGCGCAACATGAGCGGCCAGGTCATCTTCATCGACGACGAAGCGGCAATCCGCAAAGCGGTGCAGCAATGGCTGGAACTGTCCGGTTTCAGCGTGCGTACCTGCGCCAGTGCACGCGAAGCGCTGGGCCTGATCGACCGGGACTTTGCCGGCGTGCTGATCAGCGACGTGCGCATGCCGGACCTGGACGGCCTCGGCCTGCTGGAACGCCTGGTCGCGCTGGACCCGGAACTGCCGGTGATCATGGTCACCGGCCATGGCGACGTGCCCATGGCGGTGCAGGCGCTGCGTCAGGGCGCCTATGATTTCATCGAGAAGCCCTTCACACCCGAACGCCTGCTCGACAGCGTGCGCCGCGCCCAGGACAAGCGCCGGCTGGTCTGCGAGAATCGCCAGCTGCGTGAACAGTTCACCCGCAAGGGCCGCATCGAATCGATGCTGCTGGGCGTTTCCCGCGCCGTGGACAACCTGCGCCGCCAGGTTCTCGAACTGGCTGGAACGGACGTCAATGTACTGATTCGCGGCGACACCGGCAGTGGCAAGGAACAGGTCGCACGCTGCCTGCATGATTTCAGCCCGCGGGCGCGCAAGCCCTTCGTGGCGCTGAACTGCGCGGCCATCCCCGAATCCATCTTCGAAAGCGAGCTGTTCGGCCATGAAAGCGGCGCTTTCACCGGCGCCCAGGGCAAGCGCATCGGGCGCATCGAACATGCCCACGGCGGCACCCTGTTCCTCGACGAGATCGAAAGCATGCCGCTGGCCCAGCAGGTCAAACTGCTGCGCGTGCTACAGGAAAAGACCCTGGAACGCCTGGGCTCCAACCGCAGCATCGAAGTCGATCTGCGGGTGATCAGCGCAGCCAAGCCGGACCTGCTCGAAGAGGTGCGCGGCGGGCGTTTCCGCGAGGATCTGCTGTACCGCCTGAATGTCGCCGAACTGCATATCCCGCCGCTGCGCGAGCGCCGCGAGGACATTCCGCTGCTGTTCGAACACTTCACCACCCAGGCCGCCCAGCGCCATGGTCGCGAAGCGCTGCCGGTCGGCCCCGGTGAACTGGCGCAGTTGCTGAGCCACGACTGGCCGGGCAACGTCCGCGAGCTGATCAATGCCGCCGAACGCCACGCGCTGGGTCTGACCCCACCACCGGCCAGCCTTCCGAGCACCGGCTCCTCGCTGGCCGAACAGATGGAAGCCTTCGAGGCACAATGCCTGCACAACGCATTACAGCACTGCAAAGGCAATATCAGTGACGTGATGAATCAGCTGCAACTACCGCGCCGCACCCTCAACGAAAAGATGCAACGCCACGGCCTGAGCCGCAGCGACTACCTGCCGGCGGGCGGGGCGAACGAGCCTCTGGAGCGCTGAATACGACTCACGCTCCGGTACAACGGGCCGAGCCGCAAGCATATGGCTGCCGAACCTGACCGATAATACTGTTGCGAATTATTAGCATTAAACTATTCTAAGCAGCTTATCCATGCTGCTCGGCGTCCTGCCGACGACATGCCTTTCGCTCAGTCAACGCCCAGTCAGGCCCACCATGCCCATCCTCCGACTTCCTCGTAGAACAGGTGCTGTCTCTTCCCTGTTGTCCATCTGCCTTGCCGCCGGTTTCGCCGGTACCCCGGCCTTGGCGCAGCACACCGAAACCATCCAGCCTGCGGGCGAGGCACCAGAAGGACAGGCCGAACAGCGCAGCGAACCGCTCGAACTGCCGACCACCGAGGTGGTCGCCAGCGCCGACGCCTCAGCCGATGGCCTGACCCAGACCTACGCCGGCGAACAGGTGGCGCGCGGCGGTCGGGTCGGCATCCTCGGCAACCAGGACTATATGGATACGCCGTTCACCTCCACGGCCTATACCTCCCAACTGATCCAGGACCAGCAGGCGCGCAGCGTGTCGGACATCGTCCAGAACGACCCCTCGGTGCGCGTGGCGCGGGGCTTCGGCAATATGCAGGAGCTGTACGTGGTGCGCGGCTTCCCGCTGTATTCCGATGACATTTCCTACAACGGCCTGTACGGTCTGCTACCGCGCCAGTACGTGGCGGCGGAATTCATCGAGCGCGCCGAGGTATTCCGTGGCGCCAGTGCTTTTCTCAATGGTGCCGCGCCGGGCGGCACCGGCATCGGCGGCGCCATCAACCTGCTGCCCAAACGCGCGCCCAACGAGCCGCTGACACGCCTGACCGTCGGCGCCAACAGCGGCGGCCAGGGCACCGTGGCAGCCGATCTGGGACGCCGCTTTGGCGAGGACAACCGTTTCGGCGTTCGCCTCAATGCCGCCAAGCGCGCCGGTGAGACCGGCATCGAGGACGAGGACCAGACCCTGGACATGTTCGCCCTGGGCCTGGACTACCAGGGCGACCGTCTGCGTCTGTCCGCTGATGTCGGTCACCAGTACCACTTTCTGGACAACCCGCGCCCGAGCGTGACGCCGAATGGCGGCATCCCCAGCGCACCGGACGCCGGCGACAATTTCGCCCAGCCCTGGACCTATTCGAAAGAGAAACAGGCCTTCGGCACTTTCCGGGCCGAGTATGATTTCGCCGACTCGATCACCGGCTGGCTGGCCGCTGGCGTGCGTGACGGGGAAGAGCAGAATCGCCTGGCCAACCCCAGAGCCACCGCGGCAGGGGTCACCTCGGCATCGCGCTTCGACAACTATCGCGAAGACCGCGTATTCACCAGCGAAATCGGTTTGCGCGCTCGTCTGCAGACCGGCACGGTGTCGCATCAGATCGTAACCTCGGCGGCGACCTACGACTCGCGGGAAAAAGGCGCCAACCAGTTCTATGCCGCCGTGGCCGGCAACCTCCACGAGCCGTTCGATGCGACCCTGCCCACAACGGTCACGTATGACGGCGGAGACCTCACAGACCCGCACGTCACCGAGCGCGTGCATACCCAGAGCCTGGCGATTGCCGACACCCTGGGCTTCTTCGAGGATCGCCTGCTGCTCACGCTGGGCGCGCGCCGGCAGGGCATCGAGACCCGCAGCTATTCCTCGCAAACGGGCGACCGCAGCGGACACTACAAAGACTACGAGACCACGCCGGTTGCGGGCGTGGTGTACAAGCTGAACGACGAACTGTCGGTCTATGCCAACTACATCGAAGGGCTGACCAAGGGCGATACCGCGGCGGCGACGGCCAATAGCCTGCCCGTGCTCAACTCCGGCACCTCGCTCGCGCCCTACGTCGCCAAGCAAACCGAAATCGGCCTCAAGTACGACGGCGGCGTCCTGGGTGGCAGCATTGCGATGTTCAGCACCGAACGGCCATTCGGCATCGTCGAGAATCAGGTTTTCCGTGAAGGCGGCAAGCAACGCAACCGCGGCATCGAGCTGTCGATGTTTGGCGAGCCCGTCTACGGCACACGACTGTTGGGCGGCCTGACGCTGCTGGATGCCGAGCAGAAGAAGACCCTCAATGGCGCCAACGACGGCAACGATGCCATCGGTGTTCCCAAAGTGCAGGCCAACCTTGGCGGCGAATGGGACGTGCCCGGTGTGCAGGGGCTGACACTGACCAGCATGGTGGTGCATACCGGCAAGCAGTACGCCAGCGCCAGCAACGACCTCAGACTGCCATCCTGGACCCGCCTGGACCTGGGTGCGCGCTACCGCATGACCATCGAGGATCGCGACGTGACCCTGCGCGCGCGCCTGGACAATGCCACCGGTCGCGATTACTGGGCCTCCGCCGGCGGCTATCCGGGCTCCAACTACCTCGTCCTCGGCGCCCCGCGCACCCTCTCGCTCAGCGCCACGGTCGATTTCTGATGCGACCAGCCGTTCTGCGTCGCTGGGGCTGGGTCCACAAGTGGTCCAGCCTCGTCTGCACCCTCTTCATCCTGCTGCTGTGCCTGACCGGGTTGCCGCTGATCTTCTCCCACGAGATCGACCACCTGACCGGCGCCGAGATCGAGGCGCCGCCGATGCCCGAAGGCACCCCACGCGCCTCGGTCGACCGGGTCGCCGCCGAGGCGGTGCGCGCCTACCCGGGGCTGGTGCCGCTGTACTTCTTCGCCGAGGAGGACGCGCCGGACCTCTGGTACGTCAAGCTCGACACCCGCGTCGATACCGATGAAAGCCAGTCGCTGCTGATCATGTCCGACGCCCGCACCGCCGAGGTGGTGGGCGCGCCGAACTTCGACGAAGGCTTTATGAGCATCATGTACCGCCTGCACGTGGACCTCTATGCGGGGCTGCCGGGCAAGCTGTTCCTCGGCGCCATGGGGTTGCTGCTGATGGTGGCGATCATCTCCGGCGTGGTGCTCTACGCGCCCTTCATGCGCAAGCTCGGCTTCGCCGAGGTACGCCGCGAGCGGGCGCCACGCACGCGCTGGCTGGACCTGCACAACCTGCTCGGCATCGTCACGCTGGTCTGGGCGCTGGCGGTGGGCTTCACCGGGGTGATCAATACCTGGGCGGACCTGATATTCAAGGGCTGGCAGGCCGATCAGGTGCGCGCCCTGCAGGCCGGCGACACGCGGGTGCTGCTCGGTGCCGATGCCGGCGAAGCACCCGCAGCAGACGGCTCGCTGCAGACTGCCGTAGAGCGCGTGCTGGTAGCCGCGCCGGGCATGGCGGTGGCGATGATCGCCTACCCCGGCACCCTGCGCGCGACGCCCGAGCACGTGGCGGTGATTCTCAGCGGCGATACGCCATTGACCTCACGGCTGACCCAGGCGCTGCTGGTGGACCCGGATTCCGGCGAAGTGCTGGAAGCCAGCGCCCGCCCTTGGTACGTCACCGCGCTGCAACTGTCCGAACCGCTGCATTTCGGCGACTACGGCGGCCTGCCGCTGAAGATGCTCTGGGCGTTGCTGGATGTGCTCACCATCGTCGTGCTGGGCAGCGGGCTGTACCTGTGGCTCAAGCGCGGCGCGACGGAGGCACGGGCATGATGCGCATCTGGCTGTGGCCTGTCGTCATCGCCCTGCTGTCGATCCTCGGTCTGATCGCCGGGCTGGTGTCCGAAGGCCTGGGCGACTGGCTGAGCTGGGCTACGCTGGCCGTGCCGGTGGTGATCGGCTGTCATGGCCTGGCACGTGGCCGGGCCGCGAAGCAGTCGCCGGACGCTGCCACAGTACGCCCGATCAATCGTGGCTGAGCTGCCGGGCACTGCCGATCCGCTGGCCTGGATCGGAGGGCGAAATACGCGGTCATAGCCTGCACAACCGACCTGGGAGACCCCGCATGCGCCCTCGCAGTCTGTTAAACCGCGTAGCCCTCGCCGCCACCCTGGCCTTCAGCATCCCGGGAGCCACATTTGCCATGCCTCAAGTTCTGATCGGCAGTTACACCCATGACAGCGACAGCCCAGGCATCCTGCGCCTGCGTTTCGACCCTGAAACCGGCCAGCTGGACCCACAGCCCCTGCAGACCATCAGCAGCCACAATCCGTCCTGGCTGGTGCTGGACGAGCCGCGCCGCCAGCTTTACGCGACCAACGAAAACGGTCCCGGGCATGCCGACCCGGTCGGGCGTATCAGCGCCTTCAGCCTCGACGGCGACGGTGCGTTGCAGCCGCTGGGCCAGGCCAGCACGCTCGGCGACGAACCTACTCACGCCAGCCTCAGCGTCGATGGCCGCTACCTGTTCGTGGCCAACTACGGCTCCCGCCCGAACCCCGGCGGCAGCCTGGCAGTGGTTCCGCTCGATGACCTGGGCCACCCGCAGCCAGTGACGCAGATCGCCGCGCACCAGCCCAGCAACGTCCGCCCCGAACGCCAAAAATCGGCGCATGTGCATTCGGCGGTGCTCTCGCCGGATGGCAGCACGCTGTTCGTCAGCGATCTGGGCGCCGACCGGATCTTCGTCTATCGATACGACGCGAGCAATCCCGAGCGCCCCCTGTCACCGGCCAAACCGGCCAGTATCGAACTCCCGCCCGGTAGCGGACCGCGGCATCTGGTATTCAGCCCCGACGGCAGCCAGGCCTACGCCACACTGGAGCTGAGCGCGCAAATCGTACGCTTCGACCATGCCGATGGCAGCCTGACCCAGCGCCAGCGGGTGAACCTGGCCGAAGGCAACTCCGCCGAAGGGCACTCGCCGGGCGCCATCCACGTTTCACCCGACGGTCGCTTTCTCTACGTCAGCGACCGCGCCGAGGCGAACCGCATCATGGTCTACGCCATCGAGGAGCACGGCAGCCTGCGCGAAATCCAGCGGCGCACCAGCGAAGGCCGCGAGCCACGCGAGTTCGCCATCGACCCAAGCGGTCGCTTCCTGCTCATCGCCAACCAATTGAGCGACACGCTGGTGCTGCTGCAACGCGACCCGGACAGCGGCCTGCTGGGCGAAACCCTGCAGACGCTGCCGGTCGGCAAGCCATCGGACGTGAAGTTCATCGAGCGCACCGACTCAGGAAGCTGACCGCCGTATCGTCTGCTACCGCTCGGGATTGTGCTTGCCGCGCTGCCGATCACGTTGCGCATCCGCTTCGCTGACTTCGTCGGCCATGCCCGGCGGCACGTTGTAGGCGCCGCCCGGCACGTCATTGCGATCGCCGCCAGCGGCTTCTCCCTGGCTGGGGCGCTGACTGGCTCGATCTTCGAGGGTTCCGGGGTTTTCTTCGCCACGTTCGGGTTGTTTCATGCGGCCTCCTCTGTTGTGCAATGGGGCGGTTGCCCTCTTCAAGCTAGGAAGACAACAGCGGCTGGAAGTTGCAGTGAAGCCAGGCCATTCGGCAGGCAGGCTGAACTTATCCGAAGGCCAGGCGGCCAAAATTGCACTGAGGCTTTCCTCTATCAGCCGTGTGATTTATGCAACTGACTCGTAGCCTGCCCGCCGACGCTCTGCCCATTTCGGCCATGACGCCGAGCAAAGACCTCTATTTCGCCCTGCTCGATGAAACAACCCACGAGAGCGCACGCCGGGATGCGGCGCAGTATCTGCGCGACCAGCTGGAAGCCGCTGCAGGCCTGCCCTGCGACCTGCCCGCCGAGCTTTCCGGGCTCGGTGATTGGCTGGCTGCACATACCGAAAAGGTCGGCCTGCAATACCAGGCGTATCTGGACAGCCGACGCGCCGGCGCGCCACGCCGCTATTTCTCCAGCAAGGCCCATGCGCTGCATTTTCTGCAAGGCGTGGCGCCGACCAAGCTGGTCGATGGCGCCTGGCTTTACGGATTGCTGCAACGCTGGGACGAGCCGCGCTTCCAAGGGCTGATCCAGACCTATCTGGAGGAGCTTGGCGAAGGCCTGCCGGAAAAGAATCATGTGGTGCTCTATCGCAAGCTGCTCGCCAGCCAAGGCTGCGATGACTGGCAGAACCTGGATGACGACAACTTCGTCCAGGGCGCGATCCAGCTGGCCCTGGCGGAAAACGCCGAGCAGTTCCTGCCGGAGGTGATCGGCTTCAACCTCGGCTACGAGCAGCTGCCGCTGCACCTGCTGATCACCGCCTACGAACTGACCGAACTGGGCATCGATCCCTATTACTTCACCCTGCATGTCACCGTCGACAATGCCGACAATGGCCACGCCCGCAAAGCCGTGCAAAGTCTGCGGGCCGCCTGGCCGCAGGTGGGCGACAGCGCCGAGTTCTATCGCCGCGTGCGCGCCGGTTACCGTCTCAATGAACTTGGCGCCAGCACCCTGTCGGTGATCGATGGCTTCGATCCAGAGCGCGAAGTGCGTCGTGTCTTCGAGAAGAAGGCCGCGGTGGGGCAGTTTCTCCACTCCGATTACTGTCGTTTCGAGGGGCACACGGTCAACCAGTGGCTGGCCGAAGATGTCGAGCGCTTTCTGGCCGTATTGCAACAGCGTGGCTGGATCACACGCAATCAGGACCCTCGCGGCAGCCGTTTCTGGCAATTGATCAGCGGCGAACAAGCGCCCATGTTCGGCGTATTCAGCGCACATGAGCAGCAGCTGATTAATGACTGGATGGCCGGCGACTGGCTGGCCGAACAGACCGCACGCGCTAAACCGAACCTGCGGCTGGCTCAGCGTCAGGAGCGACAACAGACGGCAACGCCGGCACGCTCCCAGCCGAACAACGACTTCGACCAGGAGGCGCGCCTGTTGGAACAGCAACTGGCGCAACTGCCCGGTCGCGAGGCACGCATGCGTCATCTGCTGCCGCTGTTGTCACCGACCCGCCACCACAGCAACGCCGGCCTGCATGCCACACGGCTGTTCAACGGACTGTTCAACTGAAGGCGACGTTCACCCCATGATGCCGGAAAAAACCCAGGATCAGGCGCTGCTGCACTTGGCGCAGGCGCTGCGCGAGCGCGGCTACCACTTCATCACCCCCACGCCGCTGACCCATGCACGGGTCAACCAGCGCCCGGAAAACGCGCTGGCCGAAGACCTGCACGGCGTGTTCGGCTGGAGTCGCCCGTTCCAGCGCGAATTGCTGCCGCCAGCGCTCTTCAGTCTGATGGAGCGGGCCGACGTGCTCGAACCCTGCGGTTCGCGCTGGCGTAGCCGGGTGCGGCTGTCGAGCCTCGACGGCCAACTGTTCGTGCATTCGGCCTTTCCCACCGATACGCCGGATGCGGTGTTCTTCGGCCCGGATACCTACCGCTTCGCCAGTGCCATCCAGGCGCACCTGAACCATCATCCAGGCAGCATTCGCCGCGCCGTGGACATCGGTTGCGGTTCCGGCGCCGGGGCAATACTTACGGCACTTGCAAGGCCCCAGGCCGAGGTGCTGGCGGTGGATATCAACCCCGCTGCCCTGCGCCTGACCCGCATAAACACTGCGCTGGCCGGAGCGGATAACCTGCAGGCCCGGCACAGCGACCTGCTCAAGGATGTTGACGGCGAATTCGACCTGATCCTGGCCAACCCGCCCTATCTGGTCGATCCGGGCGAGCGCGCCTATCGCCATGGCGGCGGTCCGCTGGGTGCCGGGCTGTCGCTGGCCATCCTGGAAAGTGCCATCACGCGACTGGCGCCGTGCGGCAGCCTGCTGCTGTATACCGGTGTGGCGATGGTCGACAACCAGGACCCCTTCCGCCAGGAAGTCTGCCAGCGCCTCGAAGGTCGTCCCCTTGAATGGCGCTACCGCGAGGTGGACCCGGACGTGTTCGGCGAGGAACTGCTGGGAGGCGCCTACACCCGCTGCGACCGCATCGCCGCCGTGGTGCTGGAAGTGACGCGACCTGCGATCTGACCTTGGGTTACGCGTGGATAAGCCTTCGGCGTTATCCACCCTACGTTTGACCGAGCGTAGGGTGGAAAACCGCGAAGCGTTTTCCACGCGTACCAATCCCTCAAACCGGCAGCAGGTAGAGGCAGATCGACAGGGTAACCAGCGAGCCCAACGTCGAGAGCAGCACCACCCGCGACACCCGCGAGCCTTCGCGGCCATAGAATTCAGCCAGCATGTAAGGTCCGGTTCCAGTCGGCAACGCACTGAGCAGCAGCGCCGAATAGACCCATAGCGGCTCCAGCTCGAACACCACCGCCGCGAAATACCAGGTCAGCGCCGGCTGCACGATCAGCTTGAGCAGCACCAGCGGCCAGACCCCGCGCACCGGCCCGCTGGGCTGCGGCTGGGCCAGGAACAGGCCGAGGGATACCAGGGCACAGGGCGCGGCGGCGGCACCGAGCAGATCCAGCAGCGTCTTGAGCCCACTCGGCAGCTCAAGCCCGCCAACTGCCCAGGCAGCACCGAGCAGCGGCGCCAGCACCAATGGATTCATCGACAGCGAGCGAGTCACCTTGGCCAGGGTCTTCGCTACACCCTGCCCCGCGTGCAGCCCCATCTCGACGCAGGCCAGGGCGATGGCGAACAGCACACAGACCACCACCAGCGTGGCCACCAGCGCCGGCTGCAAGGCCGCGTCACCAAGGATCAGCAGGCACAGCGGAAAGCCGATATAGCCGGTATTGGCGTAGGACGCGCCGAGGGCATCGAGGCTGGCGTCCACCAGCGGCTGCCTCTGCAATACGCGATAAAGCAGGGTGAAGGCGAAGACGCCCAGGCAGCCGATGGAGAACGCGGCGATGAAGCCCGGCTGCCACACCTCGGCCCAGGCGGAAGTCGCGGTGATCTTGAACAGCAGCGCCGGCAAACCCAACCAGACCACGAAACGATTCAGTTCGGAGGCGCCCGCCGGCCCCATGCGCCCGGTACGGCGGCACAGGTAGCCAAGAAAGATCAGTGCAAAAACAGGCAGGACGACATTGACGACCGAGGACATGGAGGCTCATCTGCAGGCTTGATCGATGGCGCACCCAGGAAGTGCGAGCGACCGAAACGGTCGCTCACCTTAGCAAATAATCCGGTGCTCAAGTCCACCGCGTTTCGCTGTCCACGCGCGCGCCCATGCCTGTGGGCCGTACTTGTTCGGCTTTGCAGAGGTGGCCGAATAAATTCGGCCCTACGCTCCTAATGCAGCTGCGGCGAATAGCCGTTGGGCTCGGCGCGCAAGGCGGCGAACTCGGCCTTGACCGAACCACGCACCTGTTCCGTCCCGGCGGGAAAGCCGCTGCGATCACTGTAGTCCCACTCGATCACCGGTACCTTTTCGGTGTCCAGCGCTCGGGCGCAGCCGAGATCCAGTGCGGTGATGCCAGCTACCGCGCCAGCTGCGATGGCGGCATTGACCGGCTCGCGGCCATGCTCGACGCTCCAGCCGAGGCAGGCCAGGTCCAGCGCATCGCCGCCAACGCGAGCATAAATCCAGGGTTTGGGATTATCGGCCATGAGAATGCCGACACCGGTGACGATCTCCCGCACCCCACAGGCGCGGATCAGGCCTTCGCTGCCGGGCATGCCGATGAACCGCGATACCTGCCGCGGCGCCAGCAATTGCACGACGCCCAGACCGATGCTGAGCCAGCCAAGGCCCCGCGCCACGGAGCGGGCCGAGTGGTTGGGACGGGTGACTTGACGTGGAATGCTCATGAAACCTCCTCGTTGCAGGCCATGTGAAAACGTACCGAGCGAAGGTCAGACAACGCAGCATGACCGAGCGCGGCAGTGTTCACTGGGCCTGTTCAGGGTTTGAGAACGACCTTGATGCAGCCGTCATGCTTGTCGCGGAAGGTCTTGTACATCTCCGGCCCCTGTTCGAGGCTGACGCTGTGGGTGATGACGAAGGTCGGGTCGATCTGTCCTTCCTGGATGCGCTTGAGCAGGTCGTCGGTCCAGCGGTTGACGTGGGTCTGGCCCATGCGGAAGGTCAGGCCCTTGTTCATCGCCGCGCCGAACGGGACCTTGTCGATCAACCCGCCGTAGACGCCGGGAATGGAGAGGATGCCTGCCGGGCGACAGACGTAGATCATCTCGCGCAACACATGGGGACGGTCCGATTCGAGCATCAGCGCCTGCTTGGCGCGGTCGTACATGGAGTCGATGGAGCGCGCCGCGTGCGCCTCCATACCTACCGAGTCGATGCACTTCTCGGGGCCTTTGCCGCGGGTCAGTTCGGCCAGGCGTTCGAGCACGCTTTCCTCGTCGAAATTGATGGTGATGGCGCCGCCGGCGCGGGCCATGGACAGCCGCTCGGGCACGTTGTCGATGCACACCACCTGCCCGGCGCCCATCATCACCGCGCTGCGGATGGCGAACTGGCCCACCGGCCCCGCACCCCAGATCGCCACCGTGTCGGTGGGCTGGATATCGCACTGCGCCGCGGCCTGCCAGCCGGTGGGGAGGATGTCGCCGAGGAACAGCACCTGCTCGTCGGTCAGCCCTTCGGGAATCACCACCGGGCCGACATCGGCATAGGGCACGCGGACGTATTCGGCCTGGCCGCCGGCGTAACCGCCAGTGAGGTGGGTGTAGCCGAAGAGGCCGGCAGTGGTATGGCCGAAGACCTTGTCGGCGATGTCCTTGTTGCGGTTGCTGCGCTCGCACACCGAGAAATTGCCGCGCCGGCACTGCTCGCATTCGCCGCAGACGATGGTGAAGGGCACCACCACGCGGTCGCCGACCTTGAGTTTCTTGTTCGCCGAGCCGACCTCCATCACTTCACCCATGAACTCGTGGCCCATGATGTCGCCGTGCTTCATGCCGGGCATGAAGCCGTCGTACAGGTGCAGATCGGAACCGCAGATCGCGCAGGAGCTGACCTTGATGATGGCGTCGCGCGGGTCTTCGATGGAGGGGTCGGGTACGTGGTTGTCGCAGCGGATGTCGTGCTTGCCGTGCCAGCGAAGCGCTCTCATGGGAAATCTCCTGGTCGGATGTCCGGAAACGCCGCCTGGTGTCTTTCCCTTTTGCCTCGCTGCTCCTCTGCCGGTCGGCGCTGTTTTTTAGTAAGCAGCGCCACGCCATAGTTGCCGATTGCCGACGGGCTGCATGCGCCTCAGCGTCGATCCTGCCCCACCGGGCCATAGCCATCGCGATAGCCGGGATACTTCGGCGCCCAGCCCAGCGCCCTGGCGCGGGCATTGCTGCAGCGCTTGCTGCCGGCGCGGCGGGTCAGCGGCTGCTCGGCCCAGTGCGTCACGCCCAGCCGCTCACGCAACCAGTCAACCACCTCGTGCAGCGGTGCCGGGTCGTCGTCCACGCCCAGATAGCAATCCTCCAGCGCGGCGCCGCGCAGGTCCGCCTGCAGCAGAAAGGCCAGCAATCCCGCGGCATCGTTGCGGTGGATGCGGTTGCTGTACTGCGGCGGCTCGCGCTCGACCCGCAGCCCGGCGCGTATCTGGTTCTGCAGCCAGGGCCGCGACGGATCGTAGAGTCCGGCCATGCGCACCAGAGTGGTCGGCAGGCCGCTGTTCAGGGCCAGCTGTTCGGCCTCCAGCATCACCTGGCCGGTGAAGCCTTTGGGTTCGGTAGGCGAGCGCTCGTCGATCCACTCACCCTGGTCCTGCCCATAGACACCCGTGCTGGAAAGGAACAACAGACGCTTCGGCTTCTGGCCACGTTGCTCCAGCCAGCCCAATACATGGCGCAGCCCCTCGACATAGGCCTGGCGATAGCCGGGTTCGTCATGCTGACTGGCGGATGCGGCATACACCAGATAGGACAACTCGCCGTTCGGCCAGCTGCGCGGGCGCTGGCTGGACAGCAAATCACCCGCCACCGGCAGAATCGGTACCGGTAATCCCGCCGCCTTACGGCGCAGGCCATAGACGGTCCAGCCGATCCGGCTCAAGAGCAGGCCAAGGCGGCTGCCCACATCGCCGCAGCCGGCGATCATTACCGAAGGACGCGTGTTCATCAGGTTGCTCCATCAACAGGGTTTTGCCTGTCGCAGTGTACGCTGCACGGGGTTATCCCGCGCAAAACAAGGTGCCGCTGCCAGTTGGTTCATCCACGAGCAAAGGCTATGCTAACCGGCACTCTGATGGATGCTCGCTATGACACTGACCGAACTGCGCTATATCGTCACGCTCGCCCAGGAACAGCATTTTGGCCGCGCCGCCGAGCGTTGCCATGTCAGCCAGCCGACATTGTCGGTGGGCGTGAAGAAGCTCGAAGACGAACTCGGCGTATTGATCTTCGAGCGCACCAAGAGCGCGGTGCGCCTGACGCCGGTGGGCGAAGGCATCGTCACCCAGGCGCAGAAGGTGCTGGAGCAGGCGCAGAGCATCCGCGAGCTGGCACAGGTCGGCAAGAACCAGCTGGCCGCGCCGCTCAAGGTCGGCGCCATCTATACCGTCGGACCCTACATGTTCCCGCACCTGATCCCGCAGCTGCATCGCGTGGCGCCGGACATGCCGCTGTACATCGAAGAGAACTTCACCCACGTGCTGCGCGACAAATTGCGCACCGGTGAGCTGGATGCGATCATCATCGCGCTGCCCTTCCAGGAAGCCGACGTATTGACCAAGCCGCTCTACGACGAACCTTTCTACGTACTGATGCCAGCCGGGCATCCCTGGACCGCGAAGGAAACCATCGACAGCGAGATGCTCAACGACAAGAGCCTGCTGCTGCTCGGTGAAGGCCACTGCTTCCGCGATCAGGTCCTGGAGGCCTGCCCGACCACACGCAAGGGCGAGGCACCGAGCCACACCACCGTCGAGTCCTCGTCACTGGAAACCATTCGCCACATGGTCGCTTCAGGGCTGGGTGTGTCGATCCTGCCGCTGTCGGCAGTGGAGAGTCACCACTATTCGCCCGGCGTGCTGGATATCCGCCCGCTGACCCCACCGGTCCCGTTCCGTACCGTGGCCATTGCCTGGCGTGCCAGCTTCCCGCGGCCCAAGGCCATCGAGATACTGGCTGACTCCATCCGCCTGTGTTCGGTAGGCAAGCCGCCAGCGGCGAAAGCCTGAAATCATGAGCGAGCTGGCGGCGGTTCCGGTAACTGCGCTCAAGGGCGTCGGCGCGGCGCTGGCCGAAAAGCTCGCCAGGGTTGGCCTGGAAACCCTGCAGGATGTGCTGTTCCACCTGCCGCTGCGCTATCAGGACCGCACCCGGGTGGTGCCCATCGGTGCGCTGCGCCCCGGCCAGGATGCGGTGATCGAAGGCGTGGTGGTAGGTGCCGACATCCTCATGGGTCGTCGCCGCAGCCTGCTGGTGCGCCTGCAGGATGGCAGCGGCACCCTCAGCCTGCGCTTTTATCACTTCAGCAACGCACAGAAGGACGCCATGAAGCGCGGCACCCAGCTGCGCTGTTACGGCGAAGCCCGCCCCGGCGCCTCGGGGCTGGAAATCTACCACCCCGAATACCGCGCCCTGACCAGCGAAGCCGCGCCGGTCGAGCAAACCCTGACGCCCATCTACCCCACCACCGAAGGCCTGACCCAGCAGCGCCTGCGCAACCTCAGCGAACAGGCCCTGGCCCGCCTCGGCCCGCACAGCCTGCCGGACTGGCTGCCGCCGGAGCTGGCCCGCGATTACCGCCTGGGCGCGCTGGACGAGGCGATCCGCTACCTGCACCGCCCGCCGCCGGACGCCGATCTGGAAGAACTCGCCGAAGGCCGTCACTGGGCGCAGCACCGCCTGGCCTTCGAGGAACTGCTGACCCATCAGCTGTCGCTGCAACGCCTGCGCGAAAGCGTGCGCGCGCAACAGGCGCCGCAGCTGCCGCTCGCCCGCACGCTGCCGCAGCGCTATCTGCTCAACCTCGGCTTCCAGCCCACCGGCGCGCAACAGCGGGTCGGCGCCGAGATCGCCTACGACCTGTCCCAGCCCGAGCCGATGCTGCGTCTGGTGCAGGGCGACGTGGGCGCCGGCAAGACGGTGGTCGCCGCGCTGGCCGCCTTGCAGGCGCTGGAAGCCGGCTACCAGGTGGCACTGATGGCGCCCACCGAGATTCTCGCCGAGCAGCACTTCATCACTTTCTGCAAATGGCTGGAACCTTTGGGCATCGAAGTCGCCTGGCTGGCCGGCAAGCTCAAGGGCAAGGCCCGCGCCGCCGCGCTGGAACGCATCGCCGGCGGCTGCCCGATGGTGGTCGGCACCCACGCGCTGTTCCAGGATGAAGTGGTGTTCAAGCGCCTGGCGCTGGTGATCATCGACGAACAGCACCGCTTCGGCGTGCAGCAGCGCCTGGCGCTGCGGCAGAAGGGCATCGACGGCCGGCTGTGCCCGCACCAGCTGATCATGACCGCCACGCCCATCCCGCGCACCCTGGCGATGAGCGCCTATGCCGACCTGGACACCTCGATCCTCGACGAACTGCCGCCGGGGCGCACGCCGGTCAACACCCTAGTGATCGCCGACAGCCGCCGCCTGGAAGTCATCGAGCGGGTGCGCGCCGCCTGCAACGAAGGGCGCCAGGCCTACTGGGTCTGCACGTTGATCGAGGAATCGGAAGAACTCACCTGCCAGGCCGCCGAAACCACTTTCGAGGACCTTTCGGCGGCGCTGGGCGGACTCAACGTCGGGTTGATCCATGGCCGAATGAAACCCGCCGAAAAGGCCGCGATAATGCTCGAATTCAAGGAAGGCCGGTTGCAACTGCTGGTCGCCACCACAGTGATCGAAGTCGGTGTGGATGTGCCCAACGCCAGCCTGATGATCATCGAAAACCCCGAGCGCCTGGGCCTGGCCCAGCTACACCAGCTGCGCGGGCGGGTCGGGCGCGGCAGCACCGCCAGCCACTGCGTGCTGCTCTACCATCCGCCGCTGTCGCAGATCGGACGCCAGCGCCTGGCGATCATGCGCGACACCAACGACGGCTTCGTCATCGCCGAAAAGGACCTGGAACTGCGCGGCCCCGGCGAAATGCTCGGCACGCGCCAGACCGGCCTGCTGCAGTTCAAGGTGGCCGACCTGATGCGCGATGCCGACCTGCTGCCGTCCGTGCGCGACGCCGCCCAGGAGCTTCTCGCCCACTGGCCGCAGCACGTCAGCCCGCTGCTGGAACGCTGGCTGCGGCATGGGCAGCAGTATGGGCAGGTGTGATCCAGGATAAATCGCAGCGCACTGGCCCGTAGCTTTTTATGCGCATATATTATGCGCATAAAGGTGCCAGAGAGAGCCCGCCATGCAACCGATCTACGATACCCAAGCTGCCAAGCGGCCCGCGAACCTGAGCGTTAACGGCGATCTGCTCAACAAGGCCAGGGAAATGAACATCAACCTCTCCGCTACTCTGGAGCAGGCCTTGGCAAGTACGCTCCGAGAAAAACAGAAAACCCAGTGGTTGGCCGACAACAAGGCCGCGATTGAGGTTTATAACGAGCATGTGGAGCAGCATGGCGTGTTCAGCGACGGGCTTCGGAGTTTCTGATGGCACAATTCTCCGTACACGGAAACACCAATCCGGATACCAAGACTGCCATACCCTATCTGCTCAACGTCCAGAGCGATCTGCTCGATGATCTGGCAACACGGATCGTAGTACCCCTGCTCCCCGCCAACGCCATGAAAGGCAAGACACTCAAGACCCTGACACCCATCTTTGAAATCGATGGCAGGCAGTACGTCATGCTGACCCCGCAACTCGCCGGGGTTCCGAATAAAATTCTCGGCGCCACTGTTGCCGACCTGACATCAAAGCGTGACGAAATCATCGCCGCTCTCGATCTGCTCATCACCGGGATTTGAGAACCAGCTAATCGTGGCCTGACCCAAATGGCACACTTACTTAAGACCTTTTGCACCTTTTCCCGCACCGTCACCTTCAGCGCAAGACGGGATCCAGGGTTCAGGTTGCACTCCGTGTCAGTGGATTCCCGGCTTGCGTCGAGAATGACGAGGGCGTGGGAAGGCGCTTATTCACTGCGCCGCAGCCAAACTCACTAAGTTCAGTGCCATTCTGGTCTGTCCCCTATTGTTTTTGAGACCTCTGAACACCAAGGTGTGTAAGCGCAACTGGCTTGGCGAGAAAATCATAGGCTGCTGACAGCGACGACAACTACGTCTTGTCAGGCTTTCCTGACCTCAATGAACCAGCGCGGCTGCATGACGTGGAAATCCTCGCGGATATTGGAAGGCAGATAGCTGGCCGAATCCAGAACGAAAGGCCGGCCATCGACACGCCTGAATACAACCCAGTGCCAGAAATCTTTACCTTCTTCCCGATGATGCTTGATGGGCAACAACGCCAATTCGGGCAACGCATCCCAGGACTCAAACGGTACTTCGTCCGGGGATGTTGCCATACCCGCGCTGGAAAGCAGGCGTCGAACATATTGGGTGTCTGACCACAAGGATTTATCGGAGGCATATATACTCATGGCATTGGCTATGGCTTTCATTTCCGCATACGGCTTGCCAAGGATATTGGCAACGGCGGCAATTCCGCATCCGCTTTCTTCTTCCTGTACTACCGACTCAAGCATCTTGCTACTCCTTGGCGTTGCCTTAGCTGCTGTTATTTCTGCACAGGACGGCAACAAACAATTAATAAAAGCAACGATCAGTTATTGATTTTACCAATGACGTCTAAAACATCACCTCCCACCTAGATGTTCTCTGAAGACTAGTGCAGATCAATACACCCAGAATGTTGCAGGGCTGTACCTTGCGCAGCAATATACGGCGAATGTAGCAAGCTAGCAGCAATCAAACATTGTGCCAAGCTCGCATTCAAACTTCCGGTTGCCGGGTCTTCATACCCTTCTCTGCCTATAAATGCGCGGACCTCGACAGTGGTTTCACTGCCAGCATGTTGGAGACCAAAGACGCCGAGGTTGAATGGTGAAAGAGCTAGCCAGTCGAGCTTGATCGAAAGCACTTTTTCAGCCGATTCAAACATTACAGCCACCATCCCGTGGCCGTTGTCGACCCATTGATGATGCAGTATTTCAGAAACCGACAAACCAAGCGCACCGGCAATCCTTTTAACGTCATCCTCGTCGATGGGACCTGAACGAATCAAGGATGAGCCGCAAATTCGAGCCGTTCCTCTTCTTTCCTGATATTTACCAGGCCTACAGCACATTGCTGCACGAAACGATCTGGATGGCCGGATGACTCGCCTGCCAAGAGCCAGGCATGACAAGAGCCCAATGTAGGTGCCCTGCGAACGGCAACTCGCCTCCAGGAATCTGCATTCCGGATGCGTCGGCTTAAGAAGGTGGTTTCCGACAGGTTGGCGCCAAGAGGATTAACGAAAAAATATTAACTTGCGAATAACGATAATTTCACATTGTTACTATGCCCTTTTAAAGTCTATCAAAGTCGACACATCCATCCCGTATCGGAAATAGAAGTTCAAGTGCTAGCAGAGATCATGGATCCTGAACACCAAGGTGTGGCAGCGTAACTGGCTTTCCGGTGCTGGCAGATTCCCCTGCTGTTCTTACGCAGATGAGTGCTCAAGAGCAAAGAATTGAAAAGCTGCTGTCTTATTCATCCGCCAGTTGCTTTTCTACCTGTAATTCGGTTTCTTTCCTGATTTGCTCGGTAATGATCTGCTCGATCTTATTGCGCTCTTCTGGAGACATGTTTTCCAGGTCCTCCTCCGTCAGATCCATGCTCTGGAGAATACGATGGCGGATTTTCTCGGCTGACGACATCTGCATATAGGCCATGAACTCTTCGACGACATTGTGCGAGGCTTTTTCTGGCTGTAGAGAATTGGCAACCTGCGTGTCCGTAACCGCTACACTTTGAGCTGGCTGCACGCTTTGTGCCTGCTGCAGGGCAGAGGCAAAACTGCCATGTGGCTCAGGGGCAGCGGTTGTATTTCGGAAAGTAATCGGTTTTTGAGTGTCTGCCAGCATAGGGCTTTCACTGGCAGGAGCATTCAAACGGGTCGGATTGTTTACCATCTGGCACCTCTAGCTGGAACAATAAATCTACCCTTCACCCCGCGCATCCCTCAACAACAACGCCTGGCTGTAATCCAGAAACTCGACCAGATGCTTCTGGATGATGGCCACCGTGATCGGCAGTTGCAGGGCCTGATAGTCATGGACGGCGATATTGCGAAAGCCGACCATGCGTTTGAGGGCGTCGGCCAGTGTGGGATCGATCCATCCTGCCTGGGCAAGCAGGGTGAAGACGTCGCGGGCGCTTTGCGGGATGCCCAGGCGTTCGCGACGGATCAGGTGCTGGCCCATGTCCAGCGCGGCTTCGCAGGCGCGCTGGATATTGAGGATGGCGGCGTCCTGACGGGTGTAGTCGCTGGCGAAGCTGTCGGGACCTCGCTGGTATTCCTCGCGGGCACGCCTGACGCAGCGTTCGATGGTCGCCGCCTTGTTGATCAGTACGTCATCGGCCATACACGCTACCCTCCCTGCCAATATCGGCCAGTAACCCGGCGCGGGCGCTGTCCAGTGCGGTTTTTTCGCTAAGCACGGCGACTTCATAGAAGGCGGCCTGGGCATCCTTGGCCCACCAGCGCTCGCCGGTGGTGATGATCTGGTACTGCATGACGGTGCTGGCGACACGCAGGTCGAGCAGATCGACCGGGCAGTCGGCAATGTCGGCCAGATCGCCAGACAGATTCCAGAGGGCCAGCGGATCGGCGTAACCGGCTACCAGCACGGCAAGGTCCAGATCACTGTCGGGGCGAGCGGTGCCCTGAATACGGCTGCCGAAGGCGTATACCGCCAGCAGGTTCGGCACCTGTTCCTGCAGGGCCTGCAAAATAGCCGCACGCTTCATGCTGCACTCTCCTTACCCTGATTTGCACCGCGACGGCTGCCACGCACTACGCCGGCCCGGCGGCTGTTGCCGGTATGAAAGCATTTTTCCGGTATGGGCAGAAGAATGTCTGTCCTGCTACCTGTCCCTGAATCCGCTGCGACAGAGCCAAGATTACGGACAAGTGCGACAACCGTCTGTCGTTGCGGCTGTCATCCGGGCCGGCTTCGCTATACTGCGGCACATACTGTTTTCGGACCTGCCCATGAACACTGCTGTCGATAACACGCCCACTCCCGTTCTGCCTCTTTTGATCGCAAAGCTGATGGACAACCTCGGCCTGGGTTACCGGACCCTGGTCGATGAGCCCGGCCTGAATCCGGCGCGGCGGGTCCAGGCGGTTCTGCTCGATGATGCCGTCGGTGCGCTGCTTGTGCTCTATCCGCGCGACCACCTGCTGGATCTGTCGCGCCTGACGGAGCTGACCGGACGGCAGCTGTCGGCGGTCAAGCCCGAGCGGCTGGAGCGCATGCTGTCGCGGCATGATCTGCAGGTGCTGCCCGGCCTGCCGCCGCTTACCAGCTCACCCTGCCTCTATCAGGAATGCCTGTTGCAGCAACCGGAACTGCTGCTCGACTGCGGCCAACCGGGATTGCTGCTGGCGATGGCCAGCAAGGACTTCAAGACCCTGCTGAGCAAAGCCAGCGCCGGGCGCTTCGCCGTCCCTCTGAGCGGCATTCGGCCCAACCTCGACCGTCCCGATGACGACCGTGCCGAAATCACCCAGGCGGTGCAGAGCTTTACCGCGCGGCGTATCCAGCAACGCCTGGAAAAAACCATCGAGATTCCGCCGCTGGCGCAGACCGCGCAGAAGATCATCAAGCTGAGGGTCAATCCGGACGCCACGGTGGACGACATCACCGGCGTGGTGGAAACCGATCCGGCGCTGGCTGCACAGGTGGTCAGCTGGGCGGCATCGCCCTATTACGCGGCCCCAGGCAAGATCCGCTCGGTGGAGGACGCCATCGTTCGCGTGCTGGGGTTCGATCTGGTGATCAATCTGGCACTGGGTCTGGCGCTGGGCAAGACGCTGAGCCTGCCCAACGACCAGCCGCAGCAGGCAACGCCGTACTGGCAGCAGGCGATCTACACCGCGGCGGTGATCGACGGCCTGAATCGCGCCATTCCCCGCACCGAACGCCCGGAAGCCGGCATCAGCTACTTGGCCGGGCTGCTGCACAACTTCGGCTATCTGGTACTGGCGCACGTCTTTCCGCCACATTTTTCGCTGATCTGCCGCCACCTTGAAGTCAACCCGCACCTGCATCACAGCCTGATCGAGCAGCACTTGCTGGGCATTACCCGCGAACAGATCGGCGCCTGGCTGATGCGTTACTGGGGCATGCCTGAGGAACTTACGACCGCGCTGCGTTTCCAGCATGACCCGGACTACCAGGGCGCTCATGCCGGTCACGCCAACCTGGTCTGTCTGGCGGTACGCCTGCTGCACAATCGCGGCATCGGCTCGGGACCCTACAGCGAAATTCCCCAGACGCTTTTCGAACGCCTCAGCCTGACTCGCGAGAAAGCCAATGAAGTGGTGAACAAGGTGCTCGATGCTGAAGCTGCCCTGCGAGCCCTGGCGCTGCAGTTCGGTCCGGCTCACTGATTGGTGCATCCGTAGGAGCGGGCCATGCCCGCGAATATTCAGCGCGCAAAGCTTCGCGGGCATGGCCCGCTCCTACAGGGGTCTACCCTTCCATCAGACATGGCTTTTTCAACCGCCTGGCTCATGGCCACCGGCGCGAAAGCTCGCACGCGCATTCACCCGCCCCTCTCCGGCCCGGCCAAGGCTGACCTCGGTCAGGCTCGCGCCGGCGGCCTGCAACTCGTCGAACCAGCGCAGCAATGCGCCATGGGCCACACCGGGCAGCGTCACCTGCAGGCTGCCGTCGCCACCGCCATCGAAGCTTTCGATAGTCAGGCCGTGCTGTTGCGCCGTTGCCGTCACCAGCCCCTGCAACTGTTCGGGCGCCAGGATGACCGGGTTGCTGCGCGACATCTGCCGGGCCAGCTCGGTGTTCTGCTCCAGATAGCCATGCAGTTCGCGCTCCTGCACGAAGTAGTCGCGTGCCTCGCGCACCCGCTGCTGCGCCGGCTGCCAGAGCAGCAGGTAGAAAAGCGTGACCACCAGAAATGCCACCAGCAGCCCCAGCGACAGCCGCTCACGCGGCTGCAAGGCCTGCCAGCGCAGCCACAGCGGAGACTGCATCAGCCCCGCGCGCATCCGGTGTCCCAACTTCATCCCTGCCCTCCTATCACGATGCGGGCGCTGACCGCTGCGCCATCGCGGCTGGCCGAACCCAGCTGAACCGGCTGTCCGCTCTGACCCAGACGCAGGCGCAACTGCTCCAGCGCCGCAAAATCACTGGCGCGGACCTGCAAGGCCAGGTCGCCCCGGGCCTGGCTGTAATCCAGCTGGTCGATGGTCACCGGCATGCCCTCGCCAATAGCCAGCGCCACTTCATCGAGCAAGCGCATGAATTCAGCGGAATGACCGGCACTCTGGCCGATATGAGCGTCGAACTGCGCGCGCAGGTTGACGATGCGCAGGTCCTCGGGGAACAGCTCGGTATAGAGCGCGCGACTGGCTTCGGCATAGTGATCGCCCTGACGTTCCAGCGACCAGGCCTGGATCAGGTTGAATGCCAGCTGCACCACCAGCACCAGGGCCAGCACCACCGCCACCGGCCTCCATCGGGCCAACCCGCCGCTGGCGTTGTGCACGGCGAACTCGCCCTGGGCCAGGTCCAGCGCGCTGGCGCGACCAGAGGCGAGAAAGCGATAGGGGTCGTCCAGCTGCCGGTAGTCATCCAGAAGCTCGGGCGAGTGCTTCAGAGTGCCGTGTCCATGCCGTGGCGCGGGACAGTGAGGCGCCAGTTCCGGCCAGCGCTCGCTGTCGAACACCAGCCGTGCCTCGGGACTGCCACCCAGCAGCGCGCGCCTGCCGATGAACAGCACCTGGCTGCCGTCGCGCGGCAGCAGATCGGCATCCACGTGAATGGCGACGATGTTCAGCCCCAGCGCCTGCAGGTCCGCCAGCCAGTCGGCCAGCAATTGGCGGCGGATGGCGATGACCCGCAAGCGACCATCTTCCAACGCATCGCCGTGGGTAAGGTGCAGCTCATCGACGTTTTCCGCCAGCAGTTCTTCCACCGCGTAGGCCAACGCCTGAGCGATCCAGCGGGCCTTGCGCGTCGGCAGGCTGACCGCAAAACAGCTGCAGCGCTCCACCGGCAGCACCAGCGTCAGCGCAGCCGGCGCCTGCCTGGCGATCTCCGCCAGCGTCATCCAGCCCGCCGCGCTTTCGCGGGGCAGCCAGTACGCCTGCGTCTCGGCATCGAGGCGGACGCCACAATCGGCGGGCAGGAACAGGCTGGCCATCGGCTATTGATCTCCTGATTGAAGAGGCAGCCTCGGCGGCTGTCCCAGATTGCGTTGCAGCACACGAACCGCGCCGTCGGCATCGCGCCGCAACAGGCTTACCAGCGCCAGACGACGGTCGCCCAGACGCACCTCGCTGGTGGCCTGGAAGTACTGGCTGGTCACCGCCACGCGGGGATTCTGCAGTTGGACAGCGGCAAACGCCGGTTGCGCCATAAAGGTCGCCACATCGCGAAAACCACCGCTGCGACGCGCCTGCACCAGGGCTTCGGCAGCCCCCGTGCCGAGGTTGTCGGCCAGGCTGGACAGCACCAGCGCACTGGCGGTGTTGACGTTCAGCGGGGTACCCGCCGGCAGTACGCTGACATGGGGCGCCAGGCGCTGGAAATCCTCGTCGCGCATGCCCAGCAGCAGACGCAGCTCGGAAAGGTCATCCAGGCGCCGGCCCGCCGTGCGATAGGGCGGGTCGAGCAGCAGGTAGGCGTTGTCCTCGGCGCCCGTTTCGCCGGTCGGCTGCTGGTCACTGTCGAGCCAATCGACCAGACGCTCGGCGTAGGGCTCGGTGATTTCCAGGCGCAGCAACAGGCGGCGGAACTGCGCCTGTGCGGCCTCGTTGGGCTGGTCGTCCTGCACCAGGCTGTTGAGGTTGAAGCGACCGCTCAAATCCTCGATGCGAACCTGCACCTGGCCCTGCCCTTCGTCCAGATCGTAGGCCGGTTGCGGCTGCGCCCAGGCTTCGAGCAGATGGTCCACCGGCGGCTGTCCGCCATTGCCCGTGGCCTGGGCATCGCGGCGCAGGACCGACTGCGCCAGCGCCTCGCCGCCCAGCGCGTAGTGCCAGGCCTGCCGCGCCTGCAGCTGGTTGCTGGTGACACGAATGGACAGCTGCTGGCGCGCAATCATGCTGGCGCAAACCACGGTGACAATGGCCACCACCAGCAACACGGTGATCAACGCGACGCCGCGCTGGGCCTTCATTGCGGCTGCTCCTGTGGCGCTGGAGGCTCGGTCTGTGAATCGTCTGGCGTGCTGAATTCCGGCAACGGCGGCGCGCTTTCAGGCAGACGCAGCAAGCGGCTGATGCTGCCGAAACGCGGGTGCTCGAACGAGACCTCGACGGCGGCGGGCAGGCGCCGCGCCTGTTGCTCCGGGTCGCTGCGACCAAACTCGAAGGGCGGCCATTCCTCGTGCCAGCCGCTTTCGCTGTCCAGATAACGCAGGCGCAACGCGGAAACCTCATCCAGCACCCGCTGCACGCGCGGCTGGCTGTCCACGTCGCGGTCGAGCACCACCCAGTAAAGACGCTCCAGACTGTCTCCCGCGAGACGCCAGCGCACCCGCTGCAAATTGGCCCGGCGCAGCCCGGTGGGGTTGCGCCAGCCGTTGCGGGTCAGCTCGAAGGCGACGCCCTCGTCAAGGCCGGCGAGCTGGCCGAGAAAGGCATTCTGCTCGTCGCCGTACCCGTCACGGATCGGGCGCGGTACAGCCTGGATCAGGTCACGCTCCAGGCTCCAGAGGGCTCGTCCGAGCTGGCGCAGCTGCGCTTCCTGAATACGCACCACCTCATCGCTGCGCAGCACCGCTTCGAGCATGCGGTAGGTGCCGAGCCCCAGCAGGGCGAACAGGGCGATGGCAATCAGCAGCTCCAGCAGGGTGAAGCCCGCCCCGGCGCGACGCATCAGAAGGTCGTCCCGATAAAGCCGCTGAGGTGGGTCACTGCGCGCTCGGCTATCGGCCCGCGGTCGCCGGATGATTCGCCAGCCGCAACCCAGACGGTGACCCGCAGCAACCCCGGCGTGCCGCTGGCTTCCACTGTGCTGAGCGTCTGCCATTGACGACCGCCGAACGCCAGCGCCCGCTCCTCGCGCCCGATGCCGGGCGGCGGACGCTGCAACTGCAACTCGGTCAGACGGTTGTCGGCGATCCAGCCAGCCAGAGTCAGGGTTTCCAGCCGGCCCGCGTTGGCCACACTGCGGCCCGCGGCGGTCAGCACCACGGCGGCGACCAGGGCGAAAATCGCCAGCGCCACCAGCACTTCGAGCAGGGTGAAGCCGCGCGTCTGCTTCATCGGGAGGTTTCCAGCGGTTCGGCACGGGGCATGCGCAAACCGTCACTGGAGACCTGCCAGCCACCGCCCACCGCTCGCGAATCGACGAAACGCAGGGTAAAAGGCGACAGCTCGCCGCTGGAAAGCAGCAGCACCTGCGGCTCCAGGCGGGGCGTGCTGCGCCGCTCGCGGTCGCCCTCACGGGACAGGCCGGCGCGGTCGTCCGCACGTCTGACCGGAGCCGTCAGCCGCAGCGGTGTGCCATCGAGTTCCAGTTCCAGGCGCATCCATTCCGGCACTCTGTGCGCCTGGCGTCTGTCAGCCTCAAGCCAGCGGCTACCGGCTTCGTCGTAGTACAGGACGCGATAGCCGCGCTCCTCGAACAACAGCCCATATTCACGGCTGTCGAGCACCGCTTCATCGACCATCAGGCCGAGCAGGTTCGCCAGCTGCTGCGCTTCATCGCGGACTTCACGGGACGAACTGGAGCTGCCCGTGGTCAGCATCGCCAGGCCCACCAGTCCGCCGAGGATGACGATCACCACCAGCAGTTCGACCAGGGTGAAGCCGGCGCATCGCGTCCGCGTCATGGATCAAAGATCCCAGTTGCCGATATCCGCGTTCAGGTCGCTTCCGCCCTGCTTGCCATCGGCGCCCAGCGAGTAGAGATCGAACTGGCCCTGGGTGCCCGGCGACAGGTACTGGTAGTCGTTGCCCCAGGGGTCCTTGGGCACGCGCTTGAGGTAGCCGTCGCGGTTCCAGTTCCTCGGTTGCGGGCTGCCGCCAGGCTTTTCCACCAACGCATTGAGGCCCTGCTGGGTGCTGGGGTAGGCGAAATTGTCCAGCTTGTACATGTCCAGCGCGGCGGCGATGGCTTTGATATCGCCCTTGGCCACGGTGACCTTGGCCTGATCCGGGCGGTTCATCACCTGCGGCACCACCAGCGCGGCGAGAATGCCAAGGATGACCACCACCACCATGATTTCGATAAGGGTGAAGCCCCTCTGTTTGCGTTCGTTCGACTTCATAAGCATTACCCCACCAGTTGGTTGAGAGAAAGAATCGGCAGCAGGATGGCCAGTACGATGACCAGCACCACGGCTCCCATGAACACCAGCATGAACGGCTCGAACAGCCCGACCAGCAGCGAAATCTGCGCGGCCAGGTCGTTCTCCTGGTTGCGTGCGGTACGCGCCAGCATCTGGTCGAGCTCGCCGGATTTCTCGCCGCTGGCGATCATGTGCAGCATCATCGGCGGAAACTCGCCGGTGGCTTCCAGCGCACGGGTCAGGCTGCCGCCCTCGCGCACGCGCTGCGCCGCTTCGACCACACGCTCGCGGATGCGCAGATTGCCGATCACCGCGGCGGCGATGCCCAGCGCATCCACCAGCGGCACACCGCTACGGGTGAGAATCGCCAAGGTCGAGGCAAAGCGCGCGGTGTTGGTCGCCCGCGCCAGCCGTCCGACCAGTGGAATGCGCAGGATGAAGGCGTGCCAGCGACGTTTGATGTTCGGGTCGCGCAGGGCCAGACGCATGGCGATGCCCGCGCCGACGATGCCCAGCAGCATCAGCCAGCCCCAGCGCTGCACCGCCTCGCTGGTGGCGATCAGGCCGGTGGTCAGCGCTGGCAGTTCCTGGCCGGTATTGACGAACACCTTGACCACGTCCGGTACCACGTAACCGAGCAACAGCACCACGATGGCCAGCGAAGCCACCAGCAGGATCACCGGGTAGAGCAACGCCAGCTGGATCTTCTGTCGCGACTGCTGGCGCTGGTCGGTGTAGTCGGCCAGTTGGTCGAGCACCAGGCCGAGGTGCCCGGCGTGCTCGCCAGCGGCCACGGTGGCGCGATACAGCTCGGGAAAGGCCGAGGGGTATTCACGCAGGGCGGCGGCCAGGCTGTGGCCTTCCATCACCCGTGCGCGCACCGCCAGCAGCATCGACTTGATCCGCTGCGAGCTGGCCTGCGCCGCCGCGGCACGCAAGGCTTCCTCGATGGGCAGCGCGGCCTGCACCAGGGTCGCCAGCTGGCGGGTGACCAGCGCCAGGTCGCGCGCCGACAAGCCTCGCCCGAAGCTGAAGCCGCCCGTACCGCTGTCCTCTCTGGAGCGCGCCTGCTTGACCTCCAGCGGCGACCATTGCTTGTCGCGCAGCAGCTGGCGGGCCTGGCGCGGGCTGTCCGCCTCGATCAGACCCCTGTGCTGGCGACCACGCGCATCCAGCGCGACGTATTCAAAGGCGGCCATCATTCAGGTTCCCGTCAGGCATGGACGTGTTGTGGCCCGACCATGGCGCACGCTCATCGGTCCGTGGCCCTGCGGTCATGGAACTGGCCACGGCGGTCGCTGCTCTGGCGCCTATCGCCACCCTGGCGGCGATCGCCTTGTCCGGCGCGACGATCCTCGCTGGTGACGCGCAACACTTCCTCGATGGTGGTCACCCCTTCACGCACCTTGCGCAAGCCGTCGTCGCGAATGCTCGGGCCAAGCTCGCGGGCGTGGCGGACCATCTCCTGTTCGGTGGCGCGGGTGTGGATCATGCTGCGCAGGCTGTCGTCGAACAGCACCAACTCGTAAATACCGGTACGCCCGCGATAGCCCAGCTGACGGCAGACGTCGCAACCTTCGGCGTGATACAGCGTCGGCGCCTGACTGGGGTCGAGGCCGAACAGCGCGCATTCGGCTTCATCAGCGACATAGGCGCGTTTGCAGTCGTCGCAGAGCACCCGCACCAGACGCTGGGCCAGTACGCCGAGCAGCGAGGAGGAGATCAGGAACGGCTCGACACCCATGTCCACCAGCCGCGTGACCGCGCCGATGGCGCTGTTGGTGTGCAGCGTGGACAGCACCAGGTGGCCGGTCAGCGAGGCCTGCACGGCCATATCGGCGGTTTCCTGGTCGCGGATCTCGCCGACCATCACCACGTCCGGGTCCTGCCGCAGGATGGCGCGCAGGCCGCGGGCGAAGGTCATGTCGACCTTGGTGTTGACCTGGGTCTGGCCGATGCCTTCGAGGTTGTATTCGATGGGGTCCTCGACGGTGAGGATGTTGCGTGTGCGGTCGTTGAGCGTGGTCAGGCTGGCGTAGAGCGTGGTGGTCTTGCCCGAGCCGGTGGGGCCGGTGACCAGAATGATGCCGTGGGGCCTCTTTACCGCCTGCTCCATGCGCCGGCGGTCGCGCTCGCTCATGCCCAGGTGCTGCAGGGTCAGGCGCCCGGCCTGCTTGTCGAGCAGGCGCAGCACCACCCGTTCGCCGTTGGCCGACGGCAGTGTGGACACACGAATATCCACCTCGCGGCCACCAACCCGCAGGGAAATCCGGCCATCCTGGGGGATACGCTTTTCGGCGATGTCCAGCCGCGCCATGACCTTGATCCGTGACACCAGCAGCGCCGCCAGTTCGCGTTTGGGCTGCACCACCTCGCGCAGGATGCCATCGACGCGAAAGCGAATGATCAGGCGCTTCTCGAAGGTTTCGACATGGATATCCGAGGCGTTTTCCTTGATCGCCTCGCCCAGCAGCGCGTTGATCAGGCGGATGATCGGCGCATCATCTTCCTGCTCCAGCAGGTCCTCGGTCTGCTCGATCTGGTCGGCCAGGCTGTGCAGGTCCATGTCCTCGCCCAGCCCTTCGACCATCTGCATCGCCACCGAGGAATCATGCTGATAGGCGGCGCCCAGCGCCTCATCGAACTCGGGCTGGGCCAGCCACTGCACCGGCAACGGCCCACCCACCACGCGCTGCGCCTCCTGCACGGCGGTCAGAGCCGTGCCCTCGCGCAGGCCCAGACGCGGCTCGCCGTCAGGCTCCAGCACAATCACGCCGTGGCGCCGGGCAAAGGCGAAAGGCAGGCGCCGGCGTACCGGTTCATCCGGCACTGGAAGTCTTTCGTTCAGGTGCATCTCGGCCATGGTTGCCATCCCCAGGCAGACAGTCGAAGTTCGCTGGCGCTCAAGCCGGCGGCGTCAATGGCTTTGGACTACAAGGATTGGATGGCATTCGCGGTTTTGACCCTTTTTTACATTCGGTAGTCGAAGCCACCGGCAGAACCGGCACCAAGGTCGGTAGTGAACAGCGCTCCAGGCGAATACCGGGCACATGGCTCGCCCTTCATGCTACGGCGCGCCATTTATGACCGGCCCGCAGTCATTTCAGCGCTCATTTGACTGGCTCGTTGAAGCCCGAAGTCGCCGGAGCTTTCAGGACCGATAGCCATGCTTTCGGTCAGATTCTGAATGTAAAAACACCTCCAGTTCTGATTAAAACAGTTGTTTGATTTTTTCAGCCCTTGCAGAATGCGCCGCCGCGACCGGTCAAATTCGCCGAAAACGGGCTGTTAGCCGCTTTATCCGCCGTTTTAAGCGGCCAAACGTATCGCCAGCGAAGCAGCACATGACCACCACGCAAAGGTCGCTGGCCACGATTACGCAGGAGAACAAGAACAATGCTTATTGGTGTTCCTCTCGAAACCCGCCCCGGAGAAACGCGCGTTGCCGCGACGCCGGAAACCGTCAAGAAACTGATCGGCCAGGGCCATCAGGTCATTGTGCAGAAGGGTGCAGGCGTACAGGCCAGCGTGCCGGACAGCGCCTACGAGGCGGCAGGCGCAAGCATCGGTGATGCCGCCGCGACGTTCGCGACAGAAATCCTGCTCAAGGTGAACGCGCCGAGCGAAGCCGAGCTGGCGCAGATGCAACCGGGCACGGTGCTGGTCGGCATGCTCAACCCCTTCGATGACGCCAACATCGCACGCATGGCCGGACGCGGCATCACCGCCTTCGCCCTGGAGGCCGCACCGCGCACCTCCCGCGCGCAGAGCCTCGATGTGCTCAGTTCCCAGGCCAATATCGCCGGCTACAAGGCGGTGATGATCGCGGCCAACCAGTATCCGCGCTTCATGCCCATGCTGATGACCGCCGCCGGTACGGTGAAGGCCGCCCGCGTGCTGATCCTCGGGGCCGGCGTCGCCGGTCTGCAGGCCATCGCCACGGCCAAGCGCCTGGGTGCGGTGGTCGAGGCCTCCGATGTGCGTCCGGCGGTGAAGGAGCAGATCGAGTCGCTTGGCGCCAAGTTCGTCGATGTTCCCTTCGAAACCGATGAAGAACGCGAGTGTGCCGAAGGTGTCTGCGGCTATGCGCGACCCATGCCGGCGACCTGGATGAATCGCCAGGCACAGGCCGTGCACGAGCGTGCCAGGCAGGCCGACATCGTCATCACCACCGCGCTGATTCCCGGTCGCCAGGCGCCGATGCTGCTGCAGGAAGCCACCGTCGAGCAGATGAAGCCCGGCTCGGTGATCGTCGACCTGGCGGCCGGCCACGGTGGCAATTGCCCGCTGACCGAGATCGACCAGGTGGTGGTGCGCCACGGTGTGACCATCGTCGGCCACGCCAACCTGGCGACGCTGGTGGCGGCTGACGCCTCGGCGCTGTACGCCCGCAACCTGCTGGATTTCCTCAAGCTGGTCATCGACAAGGACAGCCAGTTCCAGCTCAACCTCGAAGACGACATCGTCGCCGCGTGCCTGATGTGCCGCGACGGCCAGGTCGTACGGACCAACGGTTAAGGGAGACGCGAACATGGATCTCATTTCGGACGGCATCTACAACCTGATCATCTTCGTGCTGGCGATCTACGTCGGCTACCACGTGGTCTGGAACGTCACACCGGCCCTGCACACCCCGCTGATGGCGGTTACCAACGCGATCTCGGCGATCGTCATCGTCGGCGCCATGCTCGCCGCCGCGCTGACCGTCACCCCGCTGGGCAAGGCCATGGGCACCCTGGCCGTAACGCTGGCCGCGGTCAACGTGTTCGGTGGCTTCCTGGTGACCCGGCGCATGCTGGAAATGTTCAAGAAGAAGGACCGCAGCGCGGCCAAGGCAGAGGGCAAGTAAGCCATGAGCATGAACCTCATCACCGTTCTCTACCTCGTCGCTTCGGTGTGCTTTATCCAGGCGCTCAAGGGCCTGTCGCACCCCACCACCTCGCGCCGCGGCAACCTGTTCGGCATGCTCGGCATGGCCATCGCCGTGTTCACCACGGTCGGCCTGGTCTTCAAGCTCGGCAGCGAGCTGGCCACGACCGGCATCGGCTATGTGATCGTCGGCCTGCTGATCGGCGGCAGCATCGGCACCCTGATGGCCAAACGCGTCGAGATGACCAAGATGCCGGAACTGGTCGCCTTCATGCACAGCATGATCGGCCTGGCCGCGGTATTCATCGCCATTGCCGCGGTGGTCGAGCCGCAGTCGCTGGGCATCGTTGCGGCGCTGGGCGATGCGATTCCGGTGGCCAACCGCCTGGAGCTGTTCCTGGGCTCGGCCATCGGCGCGATCACCTTCTCCGGGTCGGTGATTGCCTTCGGCAAGCTGTCGGGCAAGTACAAATTCCGCCTGTTTCAGGGCGCGCCCGTGCAGTTCAAGGGCCAGCACATGGTCAACCTGGTATTTGGCCTGGCCATCATCGGCCTGGGCATCTACTACAGCCTCACGGGAGATGTACGTGCCTTCGCGGCGCTGACCGTGCTGGCGTTCATTATCGGCGTGCTGATCATCATCCCCATCGGCGGCGCGGACATGCCGGTGGTGGTGTCGATGCTCAACAGCTACTCGGGCTGGGCGGCGGCGGGTATCGGCTTTTCGCTGAACAACTCGATGCTGATCATCGCCGGCTCGCTGGTCGGGTCGAGCGGCGCGATCCTCTCCTACATCATGTGCAAGGCGATGAACCGCTCGTTCTTCAACGTGATCCTCGGCGGTTTCGGTGGCGCGGCTGAAGTAGCCGGCCCTGCCGGCGCCCAGGAAGCCCGTCCGGTGAAATCAGGCTCCAGCGACGATGCCGCCTTCCTGCTGACCAACGCCGACACCGTGATCATCGTCCCCGGCTACGGCCTGGCGGTGGCCCGCGCCCAGCACGCGCTGATGGAGCTGGCCGAGAAGCTGACCCACCGTGGCGTCACCGTGAAGTACGCGATCCACCCCGTCGCGGGGCGTATGCCGGGCCATATGAACGTACTGCTGGCCGAGGCCGAAGTGCCTTACGAGCAGGTGTTCGAGATGGACGACATCAACGCCGAGTTCGGCCAGGCCGACGTGGTGCTGGTGCTCGGCGCCAACGACGTGGTCAACCCATCGGCCAAGACCGATCCGAAGTCGCCGATTGCCGGCATGCCGATCCTGGAGGCCTACAAGGCCAAGACGGTCATCGTCAACAAGCGCTCCATGGCCAGCGGCTATGCCGGTCTGGACAACGAACTGTTCTACATGGACAAGACCATGATGGTCTTCGGCGACGCCAAGAAGGTGGTCGAGGATATGGTCAAGGCCGTCGAGTAACGGCACACCCAGCGCCACGAATGGCGCCCATGCTCCCGCGTGGGCGCCTGCCACTGACAACAGTTGCCCTCGTGATTACCGGTACAGTTGCCTGGCAACATCTACTGCACCGGCACAATATTCCAATGCTGTGACTGTTTGATCCCCACGTCACGCGCGACCCTATATGCCCATACCACCCATCCCGGCAACCACCGGAAGGAAGGCATCATGGATCGCGCCCTACCCCGCGTCCGCCCCTTGCGCACTTCGCGCGATACGCTGGAAAGACTGGTGCAGATGCTGCGCCTGTGGCGGCAACGGAGCCGAACGCGCCGTCAACTGGCAGCACTCGATGGTCGCCTGCTGGCCGATGCCGGCATCAGCCACAGCGAGCGAATGGAAGAGCTGAGCAAGCCGTTCTGGCGCTGAGTCCCTCATACTGCCTTGCAGCCCGCGCGCCCTGTTATCCTGCGCTGCACGAACAGCCGGCTTCAGGCCGCGCCCGTTTTCCTGTCAGGCCGTAGTGGAGAGCCGCCCATGTCCAAATTCATACTGATCCTCGGTGCATCCGCCGCGCTGCTGGCGGGTGCCGCTTCGGCATCCAGTTTTATCGCTACCACCGATACGCTTGGCGCTTCGCTGATCAATACCGTCGAAGGCACCTCCGACCTGACCTCCTCCATCGGTGACGACAAGCTGGTACTGGATGCCCGCGATGACGCCGCCCGTTTCGTTGCCAGCCATGGCGAGCAAAAGGGCGTACAGCTGGAAGCGGCCCTTCTGCATATTCGCACCCAGGCCCCCGCCATCGAGGCCACCGACCTTGAGCTGGCGCGCGCGATTCTGGCTCTGTAAAAGCAATGTGCCCGTTAGCTGCTGCGAACACTTGAGGGATGAAGAACCACCTGTGGGAGCGGCTTCAGCCGCGAAATTCGCGGATAAATCCGCTCCCACAACAGCAGGATGCCCCTATTAGGCCAGCTCATGCCAACACGTAATGGGCACATGGCTCTGTAAAACGGCGCAAAAGGAAGAGGCTGGCCGTTGCGCTGGCGTTTCGCTAGCCTTGCCGCTGGATTTTCTGGCATCGGGATTCATATGCGTCCGCTTTACCTTTTATTGGCTGGCTGCTGCTTCTGTGGCGGCGTCCAGGCGTTCGATAGCACCCTGGCCGGCACCGTGGCTTCCGGCTATGTCACCAGCCAACTGACCAGCCTGCCCTTCGAGAACAAGCTGATCGTCGATGCCCGGGACGAAGCGGCCAGCTTCGTCGCCAGCGCCGGCCAGCTCCACGGCGCACGCCTGGAAGCCGCCCTGCGCTGGATGCGCGGGCAGTATCCGGGGCTGACGGTCAGCGACCTGGAACTGGCCCAGGCCATACTCGTCCAATAACGGCCATTGAAGGTTCCTATTACTTACTGCTGAAACGATCCTGCTTTTGTGGGAGCGGATTTATCCGCGAATTTCGCGGCTGAAGCCGCTCCCACAGGAGACACCTCAAGCACTTACAACAGCCAGGCCAAAGAAACCCAGCCATGCACAAAACACTTATTGCCACAGCGATCGCACTAACCCTTCTCACCGGGGCGGTCCAGGCACAGACACTGGTCGCCACCAGCAATATCATCATCAATGCGGTGGATCGCAGCATCAATTTCACCTCGGACGCGACCAGCCGGGTCAGCGGCATGAAGCTCGTCCTCGACGCCCGTGACGAAGCCGCCAGCTTCGTCGCCAGTGCCGGCGATATTCGTGGCGCACGCCTGGAGGCGGCCTTCGACACCCTTCGCAACGAATTCGCCGAAGCCCGCCAGGCGAGCGATCAGGCGCTGGCCGAAACCATCCTCGCCCTGTGAGGCGGGGCTGCGCCTGGCTGTTGGCGGTCCTGCTGGCCGGCCTTGCCGGTCAGGCCTGCGCGGCGTTGCGTCTGACGCTCGATGACCAGCCGCTGCAACCCGCCGAACGCGCCGCCACCCAGGCACTGCTCGACGAAGCCCTGGCCGCCCTGCCGCCGCGCATGCTGCAACGACTGGATCGCCAGGTCCGCGTGCGCTGGAGCGAACGCCTGCCGGAACAGGCTTACGGTCGTGCCGGCGGCAACCTGATCGAACTGAATCGCCAACTGCTGGCGTCGCTGACTGACGGCTCCGCCGCCCAGCAGCGCACCGCACGGGTACATGGCACCGTGCGCCAGGAACTGCTCGCCACGCTGATCCACGAGCTGGCGCACCTCTACGACCGCGCCCGTCTATGGTCGCCAGCGGACAGCACGCACCTGGCCTTCTGCGGCCAGCGCGCCGCCAGCCTCGGCCTGGTCGGTCTGCCGCACGATTGCCGGGGCCAGACCCGGCGCCGCTTTACCCTGAGCGACGATCCGCGCCTGCTGGATCTTGCCGGCTGGCCACAACGGGTCGGCAGCCGTGGCGAGCGCGAAAGGCACAATGCCCAGGTGGCGCGCAGTCCCGATGTCTACGAACTGACCAGTCCGCTGGAGTTCGTCGCGGTGAACCTGGAGTACTTCCTGCTCGACCCCGGCTACGCCTGTCGCCGCCCCTCGTTGCACCGCTATTTCCGCGAGCACTTCGGCTGGCAGCCCGCTGACGTCCTGGCCTGCGCCGAGGGTTATCCGATTCTCAACGCCGGCCAGGATCTGGCCCGCACGCCGCTGCTGCGCCTCGACCCCGAGCGGGTCTATGCCGTGGACTACCTGTTCGCCGAAGCCAACGACGCCTGGGTCAGCCGCTGGGGCCACAGCATGCTGCGCCTGGTGATCTGCGCGCCGCAGCGCACGCCCGGCGCCGATTGTCGGCTGGATCTGGATCATCATCTGGTGCTGTCCTTTCGCGCCTTCGTCGGCGATGTGCAGCTGTCCAGCTGGGACGGCCTGACCGGCGCCTACCCCTCGCGTCTGTTCGTGCTGCCGCTGGGCCAGGTGATCGACGAATACACCAAGGTCGAACTGCGCAGCCTGGCCTCGATTCCACTGCGGCTGGAGCGGCGCGAGATCGAGATGCTGGTCGAGCGCAGCGCCGAGCTGCACTGGAGCTATGACGGCGACTACTACTTTCTGTCCAACAACTGCGCGGTGGAAACCCTCAAGCTGCTGCGCAGCGGCACCCATCGAGCGGAGCTGGCGGCGCTCGACAGCATCCTGCCCAGCGGCCTGCTGGAACTGCTGATCGCCCGTAATCTGGCCGATGCCGGCGTGCTCGACGACCCACGCGAGGCGCTGCGCCTGGGCTATCGCTTCGATTCCTACCGCGACCGCTATCAAGCGATGTTCGCCGTACTGAAGGAACGCCTGGAGTTGCCGCAACAGGCCGTGGAACAGTGGCTGGAGCTGCCGGCCAGCGAACGCCAGCCCTGGATCGCCAAGGCCGACCTGCGCGCCAGCGCGGCATTGCTGCTGGTGGAACAGGCCGCGCTGCGCCAGCAATTGCTGCTGGCACAGGACGAACTGAAAAAGCGCTACCTCAGTGGTCGTGAACGCGGCGATACCAGCCTGGCCAAGGCCGATGGCGCCCTGCAGCAGATTCTCGCCAACAGCGGTTACCTGAGTCGCCCAGCCGAGTTGCTCAACGATGAAGGTTATGGCCTGCCGCAAGCCGGGGAATGGCAGCGCCTTGAAGAACAGAGCGACCAGCGCCAGGCCCAGCTCAACCGGCTCAGCGAGGAGCTGGAGCGGGAAGTCCGCCTGTTGCTGGGCGACGAACGCCGCCTTGAACTGGAAAGCATCGAGCGCAACCTGGAACGAATCGGCCAGCACCTGCGCCAACTGCACAAGGCTGATGGCGGGCTGGAGCTGCAATAGCGACTATCTATCAGCAGGTTCCACGTGAAACATTGGATCACTCAGGCGCTGGCGCTTCCCACCGCGCGCCCTGATGCTGTTCGCAGGCTGGCGCCAGAAAGCGGGCGTCGCTCGCCACACCGTAATAATGAATGTCCTGGCGGTAACTGAGGTTGGACGCCTGGGCGCTGCGGCAGATGCCGAAGGCGCCGGTGGGGCAGCTCTCGACGAATTGCACGTCGACTTCCTGCCCGGCCAGCTGGGGCTGGCAGTAACCGCTGCGAAACAGCTCGGTCGGAATGCTGTGATTCTCCTGACAGACTTTGACTTCCACACCGGCCCCACTGCTGGTCACAATGCAGGCCTCAGCCAGGGCCTGTCCGGTTGCCAACAACATGCAAAGCGCCAACAGTCGCATCGATCATCCCCTTGAAAGGGGCTAAATCTAGCATGCCTGGGCAGCCGGACAGCGTCACCGCTTCACGCCTTTTCCCCATGACAGACTGCAGGGCGCCCATGCTCGAACAGATCCCCACCCACCTGATCGCCGGTCCGCTGGGTGCCGGCAAGACCAGCCTGATTCGGGCGCTGCTGGCACACAAACCCGCCAACGAGCGCTGGGCCGTGCTGATCAACGAGTTCGGCCAGATCGGTCTGGATGCCGCGCTGCTGCAACGTGACGACAGCGGCGTCAGCTTCGCCGAAGTGGCCGGCGGCTGCCTGTGCTGCGTCAACGGCGTGCCCTTCCAGATCGGCCTGAACCGCCTGCTGCGCAAGGCCCGACCGGATCGTCTGCTGATCGAACCTTCCGGGCTCGGCCATCCGCTGCAGTTGCTGCAGCAGTTGCGCCAGCCGCCCTGGGAACGAGTGCTGGCGCTGCAACCAACCGTAATGGTGCTGGATGCCGAATCCCTTGCACACAACGCGGTCCTCGCTCCCAGCCAGCAGGAACTGGCCGCCCAGGCTGGCCTGCTGGTGCTGAACAAGAGCGAGAGACTGGATGAAGATGCACGCGTGAACCTGCAACGAAGACTGCCGGAACGCCCACTTTTCTGGACGACTCAGGGACATCTCGATCTGGCCCGACTGCCGGGTATCGAGACCTGCGCCAGTACGGCGGCAACGGAGTATCTGCCGCCGGTCGGCGCAGCGCCATTGGCCACTGTCTGGCTCGATCCGATGCAGCCGATAGTGCTCAGCCATGCCGCCAGCGAAGGCTGGAGCATCGGCTGGCGCTGGCACCCGGCGCTGCGTTTCGACATCCAGCGCGTCGGCGAATGGTTCGCGCCCTTGCCCTGGCGACGTGCCAAGCTGGTGCTGCACGGGGCGCATGATTGGGTCTCTGCGAATGCGCTGGGAGGCGGACCGCTGGACTTCAAGCCCAGCGAATGGCGGCGAGATTCGCGCCTGGAACTGATCTTCACTGAGGCGCAGTCGGAAGAAGCGCTCACCCTCGGCCTGCGTCACTGCCTGGCAGAGCGCTGACACCTTCGCTCAAGAGCGGGGTCAGTCGTTTCGGTTGCGCCAGTCATCCATCTGGATCACGCGCCCCTGCTCCGCTTGCGCCGGGAACGGATGCGCATCGGTCTCGATCGGCCCCGCTCGCATGCCGAACATGCAGATAGTGCCCTGATGGCGCTGCTCCCCGGTTACGGTGAACTCGAAGCCGTACACACGGGCGAAGCGACGATGTCCCCGCGCATCCCGGACCAACCCCATACGACGAAACGCGACGTTGCCATCGAGCAGTTCGATATCCATTTTCCGGCAATACTGCTGCACCGCCAGCAGCGCACGCTCGCGTATACCGTGGGAATGCCAGAGCCAGGCGCCAGCCGTGGCCAGCAGCAGAAAAACGAAGAGATTGCCAAGCGTCAGCACAGGCGTGGCCACCTTGCACTACAGCGCACAAACGCAGCGGCATGCACATCCAGCGCTGCGCGGATCACACCGCTCAACTCAACTTTCCAGCCAGACATCGCGAGCCCAGTGCCAGACCGACTCCCAGGTTTCGTCGGTCATTTCGTGCGCGTCACCATTGAACAGCGTGACCTCGCCTTCCAGATCGACCACATAGAAGTCGTTCCCGTCCTGGCAGATCGGCAGCAGATCGCGTTCCACGCCAGCATCCCAGGCCTGGGCGGCGACTTCCGGCAAATAGGTATGCGCTTGCGGATCGGCGGCGGTGACGGGCTCCAGCCGGCCATAGACCACATCGCTGACCAGCAGCAGGAACTCGCGCAAGCCGAACGGCAGGTTGATCAGCAGCTCCTCCTCGACTTCGACCAGACGCTCGTCGTCGGGCAACTCCAGCGGCACCGGCACCGGCTCGTTGAGCTCGCGCAGCTGTTCGATCACCTCTTCCATACCGCCCCCGCCCGTTCACACCAAGAAAGCGTGTTTATACAAGCACGGACGCGAGCGAGCCAGCCCTGCGGCGTTTCTTTTGGCTATGTCCCAGTTAGCTGTTGAGAGCACTTGAGGTGTGTGAATCCTTCTGTGGGAGCGGTTTTTTAGACCAGAGCACTCCGCGAATTTCGCGGCTGAAGCCGCTCCCACAGGATCGGTATGCACGCGGCCATCGTGGGAGGGGCCTTGGCCGCGAACGGAACCGTGCACCGGGCTTCGCGGGCATGGACTCGGCGTCCCTGCCCTTCCCACAAAAGCAGGATTACTCCACCAACACGTAACGGGGACATAGCCTTTCTTTTGCCTCAGGGCCGTGGTGCGGTCGCGACCGCCATCCAGCAGGCTGCTCTTGCCACAGCCGGCCATGACGAAAACAGCCCAAGGCTGCCGTATTGGTATATTCATTCAAGGAATATAAAAGTTCCAAAATAGTATTTTTAGCTATATTTGAGCTCGCATACTATCAACCCGCCAACACACCCCAGGGGTTGCTTCAGGTACAGCGGCCAAGCGTGGTGGTGACCAGCGATTTCCGACTTATTCCAAGGCTTCTGAGTAGACAACCATGAAAAAGACCCTACTGCGCAACACCCTGATCGGTGGCCTGGCCACACTGCTCGCCGGTACGGCGGCGGCCCAGACCATCAACCTGCTGAACGTCTCCTACGACCCGACCCGCGAGTTCTACCGCGAGTACAACACCGCCTTCACCAAGTACTGGCAGGAAGCCAAGGGCCAGAGCGTCAACGTGCGCCAGTCCCACGGTGGTTCCGGCTCCCAGGCGCGCTCGGTGATCGACGGCCTGGACGCCGACGTGGTGACCCTGGCGCTGGCCTATGACGTGGATGCGCTGCGCCAGAACGGCGGCCTGATCCCCGAGGGCTGGCAGGAGCGCCTGGAGAAGAACAGCTCGCCCTACACCTCGACCATCGTGCTGCTGGTGCGCAAGGGCAACCCCAAGAACATCAAGGACTGGGACGACCTGGTACGCGATGACGTGCAGGTGATCACCCCCAACCCGAAAACCTCCGGCGGCGCCCGCTGGAACTACCTGGCCGCCTGGGGCTACGCGCTGAAGCAGAACGGCGGTGACGAAGACAAGGCCTACGAGTTCGTCAGCAAACTGTTCGCCAACGTTCCGGTACTCGACCCGGCCGCCCGTGGCGCGACCAACACCTTCGTCCAGCGCCGCATCGGCGACGTGTTCATCGCCTGGGAGAACGAAGCCTTCCTCTCCGTCGAGCAACTGGGCAAGGGCGAGTACGAGATCATCGTGCCGTCGCTCAGCATCCTCGCCGAACCGCCGGTCACCGTGGTCGACAAGAACGTCGAGCGCAAGGGCACCCGCGAAGTCGCCGAAGGCTACCTGCAGTACCTGTACTCCGACGAGGCTCAACGCATCGCCGGCAAGAACTACTACCGCCCGAGCAACCCGGAAATCGCCAAGGAATTCTCCAACCTGTTCCCCGACGTGACCCTGTTCGGCATCGACGAAGTGTTCGGCGGCTGGCAGAAGGCCCAGGACACCCACTTCAACGATGGCGGCAAGTTCGACAGCATCCTCGAAGGTATTTCCCGCCGCTGAGCTGGCTGCTAGCCGATAAACCCTGAACCCGGGCGTCCTGCGTCCGGGTTTTGCTGAGAGTGTCTTATGTCTCTGGCCGTGAAGAAACGTCGCGTCATACCCGGCTTCGGGCTGACGATGGGCTTTAGCCTGCTGTACCTGAGCTTCATCTTTCTGATCCCCGTCGCCGGCCTGTTGCTCTACACCTCCCTGATGAGCTGGGAAGATTTCTGGAAAGCCGTCAGCCACCCGCAGGTGGTGGCCTCCTACAAGCTGTCGTTCGGTGCCTCGCTGATCGGCGCCACCATCAACCTGGTATTCGGCGCCCTGGTGGCCTGGGTACTGGTGCGCTACGAATTTCCCGGCAAGAAACTGATCGACGCCCTGGTCGACCTGCCGTTCGCCCTGCCCACCGCGGTGGCCGGCATCGCCCTGGTCACGCTGTACGCCTCCACCGGCTGGGTCGGCCAGTACCTGGAGCTGTTCGGCATCCGCGTCGCCTACAGCCAGCTCGGCGTAGTGGTGGCGCTGACCTATATCGGCCTGCCCTTCGTCGTGCGCACCGTGCAACCGGTGCTGGAAGACCTGGAAGCCGAGCGCGAGGAAGCCTCCGCCAGCCTCGGCGCCAGCCGCTTCACCACCATCCGCCGGGTGATTCTGCCCTCGCTGCTGCCGGCGCTGCTGACCGGCTATGCGCTGGCCTTCGCCCGCGCCGTGGGCGAGTACGGCTCGGTGGTATTCATCTCCGGCAACATGCCCTACAACACCGAAATCACCCCGCTGCTGATCGTCGCCAAGGCGGAGCAGTACGACTACCAGGGCGCCGCCGCCATCGGCACGGTGATGCTGCTGGCCGCCTTTGCCCTGCTGCTGCTGATCAATGGTCTGCAGTGGTGGACGTCGCGTCGCGGCGTATGACCAGGAGAACATGATGAGTAGTACCAAAACTCTTGGCCATGTGGCCAATCCGGCACTGGCCGCGCGCTGGCGCCGGGCCACCGAGGAACCGGCCTGGCTGCGCTGGACGCTGATCGGCATCGCCCTGACCTTCCTCGCCCTGTTCCTCCTGCTGCCGCTGGCGGTGGTGCTGTACGGTGCCTTCGAGCAGGGTCTGAAAGTCTGGTGGGCGGCGATCAACGAGCCCGACGCCCTGGCCGCCATCCGCCTGTCGCTGCTGGTGGTCGTGATAGTCGTGCCGATCAACATGGTGTTCGGCGTCTCCGCCGCCTGGGCCATCGCCAAGTTCGAGTTCCGTGGCAAGCCGATCCTGATCTCGCTGATCGACATGCCCTTCGCCATCTCGCCGGTGGTGGTCGGGCTGATCTTCGTCATCCTGTTCGGCTCGCAGGGCTGGCTCGGCCCCTGGCTGCAGGCCAACGACATCCGCATCATCTTCGCCGTGCCCGGCATCATCATCGTGATCGCCTTCGGCACCATGCCGTTCATCGCTCGCGAGCTGATCCCATTGATGCAGCAGCAGGGCAAGGAAGAGGAGGAAGCCTCGCTGACCCTCGGCGCCAGCGGCTGGAAGACCTTCTGGTACGTGACCCTGCCCAACATCAAGTGGGGCCTGATCTACGGCGTGATCCTCTGCAACGCCCGCGCGCTTGGCGAGTTCGGCGCGGTGGCAGTGGTTTCCGGACGCATCCGCGGCGAGACCAACACCATGCCGCTGCACATCGAGGTGCTATACAACGAATACATGTTCACCGCCGCTTTCGCCGTGTCGTCGCTGCTGACCGGCCTGGCCCTGGTGACTATCGCCATCAAGAGTTTTGTCGAGTGGTATGACGAGCGCAGCCGTCATGACGCCTCGGAATCGCATTAAGAGGCCATGCCATGAGTATTGAAATCGATCAAGTGAACAAGCGTTTCGGCAACTTCGTCGCCGTCGACAACGTCAGCCTGACCCTCAACGACGGCGAGCTGACCGCCCTGCTCGGGCCGTCCGGCTCCGGCAAGACCACCCTGCTGCGGATCATCGCCGGGTTGGAGCAGCCGGACAGCGGGCGTATCCGCTTCCACGGCGAGGACACCACCGACCTGCACGTCAGCGATCGCGGCGTCGGCTTCGTGTTCCAGCACTACGCGCTGTTCAAGCACATGAGCGTGTTCGAGAACGTCGCCTACGGCCTGACCGTCAAGCCGCGCCGCCTGCGCCCGAGCAAGGAGGAAATCCGCAGGAAGGTCATGCACCTGCTGGAGATGGTGCAGCTGGACTGGACCGCCGACCGCCTGCCCTCGCAACTGTCCGGCGGCCAGCGCCAGCGCATCGCCCTGGCCCGCGCCCTCGCGGTGGAACCCAAGGTGCTGCTGCTGGACGAGCCGTTCGGTGCCCTCGACGCCAAGGTACGCGCCGAACTGCGCCGCTGGCTGCGCCGCCTGCACGACGAGATCCACGTCACCAGCGTGTTCGTTACCCATGACCAGGAGGAAGCGCTGGAAGTGTCCGACCGGGTGGTGGTGATGAACAAGGGCCGGGTCGAACAGGACGGCAGCCCGGAAGAGGTCTACGACCATCCGGCCAACCCCTTCGTCTACCAGTTCCTCGGCAACGTCAATCTGTTCCATGCCCGCGTGCACGATGGCGTGGCGCGTATCGGCGGGCTACAGCTGGATGCGCCGGAATATGCCGGACAGCGCGAGAGCCTGGCGCACGCCTATGTGCGACCGCATGACATCGAGGTACTGGGCATCCATACCGACAATGCGCTGCACGCCGAGATCGCCCTGGTCTCGGTGGTCGGCCCCACCGTGCGCCTGGAGCTGCGTACCGATAACAGCGAAGAGCTGGTGCATGCCGAGCTGTCCAAGCACCGCTTCAAGGAGCTGGGGCTGGTGCAGGGTGGCGACGCCTGGATACGCCCGGTCAACAGCCGCGTATTCCTTGAGGATGGCGAACTCGGTCAGGCTTGAGTAGCACCCTCCACAAAAGCCCGTCCTCCACAACCTGGAGGGCGGTTTGCACCCGCCCGAATCCCAGCCATTTGTAGGTCGAATTAGCCGAAGGCGTAATCCGGCGATACGGGGCGTAATTCGGCGAATAGCTTCGACTCCGCCCGTCGGGTCGGTGAAGCGTGACCCGATCTACGGATTACGCTCGAAGGGCGCTATCGGAGACGGGCTACAGCAGGTAGGCGGCGGCGTTTTGCCGGGAGCGGGGGCGTCTTGCGAGGGTGCGGGCAGCGCCCGGACGGCGGCCCTCTCCGCGTGCGCGGAGGTGCCATCCGGTGCTTCAGTCGGGGCGGGAGTCAGCTGCTCTTGCCATTCGGCGGTTGCAGGCGAAACTTCTCCTTACGTTCGATCTGTACCACGTGGCCGTTATGCACGGTGATTTCCACCGAGCCGAACTTCAGGCCGTGCAAGGCAGCCTGGATTTCGCGCAGGATGCTGGCGTCGTCCTGGCCTTCAAGGTTGCGAAGGGTTGCGGTCATTTTCTTTCTCCGTAAAGCCTCCATGACGGCCAGGGCAGCCGTAGCCAGTGGGGCGTGGAGCGAATGTTAGACAGAGACCAGTTATTCTTAAAAAGATTGTTTAATAACATTAATATAATTATTGAGAATAAGCAGGCAGATAGGGTGGTCACGCCGCTATTTGATGAAAAGTAATAAGCAAATAATTCTTTATTCCTTTCAAGTAACTGATGGCTCTGCCTAGACTTCCTGCCATTGACTGCAGGAGGCGCCCGAATGCGCAGCGAATCCATCCGCTATCTGATAGTGCCGGGCTGGCAAGGCTCGCCCGAAGACCATTGGCAAAGCCACTGGCAGCGCACGCTGCCCAACAGCTGCCGGGTCGAGCAAGCCGACTGGCTGACGCCGCAGCGTGAAGACTGGGTTGCCGAACTGGAGCGCTGCATAGCGAGCGACGCTCGTCCGGTGGTTCTGGTCGCGCACAGCCTGGGCTGCATTACCGTCGCGCACTGGGCGGCGCAAGCTCCGCAAGCCTTGCTGCGCCGGGTATACGGAGCGTTACTGGTCGCCCCGGCCGATGTACAGCGCAGCAACTGCCCCGAGGCCTTGCGCAATTTCGCACCGATTCCGCGCCAGCCGTTGCCCTTCCCCAGCCAGTTGGTCGGCTCGGACAACGACAGCGCCGCCAGCGCCGCACGCGCTGTCGAGCTGGGCCGTGACTGGGGCAGCGAGATCGCGATGCTCGCCGGTGCCGGACATATCAACGTGAAGTCCGGGCACCACCTCTGGGAACAGGGTTTCGCCTATCTGTATCGCTTGCAGAGCCGTATCGAACGCAATGCCCGCAAGAGCGCCTGAACCACAGCGCCGACCGTTGCGTGGCTGACATCAACACGAAAACTGGCCAACAGGGCACTTCTAAAAACGTAGGCGAGGCAGCCAGCGCAAGGCGCAACGACCAACGGGAGTAACAGCCGCAGGCTGGCCCGTAGGGTGAGCGTAGCGAATCAAACAGGCGAAAAAGCGCAGTTTACGAGTTGTAAATGAGCATTTTGAGCCTGTTTTTAACGCAGTGATGGCAACGCAGGTAGTTTTTAGATGTGCCCTACAGCGGCCTGCCTGAGAGCCATCCCAATGAGCGATCCTCGTTTTATCCCGCCGCTGCTGACCTTTCCTGACGAGGAACGCAGCCCGCTGAGCATTCGCGCCAAGGCGCTGGTATTCGTCGATCCACGATCGCGTCGGTTGCGCGATGAAGTCGATCGCCTGTCACGACTACCGATTCCCCTGCTGATCCGTGGAGAACCGGGCACGGGCAAGGAGTTGCTGGCCCGGCATGTCCATCGCGAAAGCGAGCGCGGCGGGCTGTTCGTCGCGGTCAGCTGCGGTGCAATCAGTACCGCGCGTGCCGAGGCCGAACTCTTCGGCTATGTCGCCGGCGCCCACAGCGCGGCGGCCAGCAGCCGCGCGGGCTGGTTCGGCTCGGCCAACGGCGGCACGCTGTACCTGGACGAGATCGGCGATCTGCCGCTGAGCCTGCAGGACAAACTGTTGGCCGCGCTGGAAACCGGAGAAGCCTGGCGCGTCGGCTCGACCAAGGCCACGCCCGTCGATGTCCGGCTGGTGGCCGCGACCAGCTTCGACCTGGGCAAGGCCGTTGCGGCAGGCAAGTTCAGCGAACGGCTCTACAGCTACCTGTGCGACGGTCGGCTGGATCTGCTGCCATTGCGCGAGCGCACGGGCGACATCCTGCCGTTGGCCGAATACTTCCTTGGCGTCTATGCGCAACGCCTGAGTCTGCCGTTGCCGCTGGTCAGCCCGACCGCCCAGTTGCTCCTGGAGCGGCACACCTGGCCAGGCAACACCCGCGAGCTGGAGAATGTCATCCACTTTGCGCTGCTGGTCAGCAGCGGCGACGAACTGCTGCCGCAGCACTTCAATCTGTCCGATCCGCTGCTGCAGCTCGAAGCGGATCTGCAACGGCTACTGGACGGGGCCGACCGGCAGCAACTTGCGGCACTGCGGCAGGTGCTGCAACGCGTTGACGGGCGTTTGGCCGAGGCATTGGCCTGATTCACCGGCAGCATTGCGCGATTCGCCCCACCCCAGCCTACGCCCCACTGGCGAACTGCTTGCGATAGGCCCCCGGCAGCACGCCATTGACCTTGTCGAAGGCGCGGGTGAAGGCTGCCAGGGACTGGTAACCGCAGGCATCGGCAGTGGCGGCGACCGGCTGGCCCTGGCGCAGCAGCTGACAGGCCTGGCGCATGCGCAGGTTGAGCAGCAAATGCCCGGGCGACGTCCCGGCAAGTTCCTGGAAGCGCTTGCAGAAGGCCGAACGCGACAGTCCGGTCAGTTCGGCCATCCGCTCCAGCGTCCACTGTTGCTCGGGCCGCGCGATCAGCGCGCCGAGCAGATCGACGAACTGCGGGTGGCGCGCCAGGCCGAGCAGCCCGCCCAGATCGTCGACCGTCCGGCCCTGTTCGCGCAGCACATAAAGGAACAGCAGATGGCTCAAGCGTTCGAGCAGGTGCGGCGAAGGCCCCTGCGCCAGCGCGCACTCCTCCAGGATCAGCTCGAACAGCCGGCGAGCCGCACTCGCGCCGGGCTCGCCGACACGCAGTACCAGCCAGGGCGGCAGCGCCTCGAGCAACAGGCTGCTCAGACCCGGACGGAAATGGAAAAAGCCACAGACCAGCCCGACCCCTTCACGAGAGTCGGAGTCCAATGGCTGCATCACGCCACGCGGTCGGCAGCGCGCCGCTTCGGACGATGGCGTATCGGACAGCCGATAGGGCAGATCGCGAAGGAGGAACAGCGCATCGCCCGCGTGCAGAGGAACGCCCTGGTCCTGGCCATCCAGATGCAGCCAGCAATCGCCCTGCGCCAGGAGATGGAAACTCGCCCGCGCCAGGCCCTGCGTACTGGCCTGCCAGCTGCCGCAGTAGCGACCCACATGGAACAGGCTGGCATCGAACTCCAGGTTCGCTAATAACCAATCAAAAGGAGCACTGGACGAATTCATCTAGGGAAAAGACTCAGGAGCAAATGAAAGCGACTTTTGAATATGGCCAGCAATTTTTATAACCAACAGAATGGCTGCACCCCGTTCGATCATGAGGAGTCCACCATGTCCCGCGTTACCCTACAGACTCTGGAAAGCGCCCCGCAAGACGCGCGTCCGTTCCTGGAAAATGCGCAAAAGAATTCCGGCTTTATCCCCAACCTGCTGGCGGTGCTGGCCAACGCGCCGGCAGCGCTGGAAACCTACGTGACCGTCTCCGCCATCAACGGCAAGGCCAGCCTGGGCCTGCCCGAGCGTGAAGTGGTGCAGCTGATCGCCGCCACCACCCACGGCTGCAACTTCTGCGTGGCCGGCCATACCGCCATCGCCACCAACAAGGCCAAGCTGCCGACCGAAGTGGTCGAGGCGCTACGTGCCCGTGGCGAACTGCCGGATGCGCGCTACGAGACGCTGGCCGAATTCACCCGCCAGGTGATCGCCACCCGTGGCAACGTCGCCGATGCCGACTACCAGGCATTCCTCGCGGCGGGTTTCAACGAAGCCCAGGCGCTGGAAGTGATTCTCGGCGTCAGCCTGGCGACACTGTGCAACTTCGCCAACAGCTTCGCGCACACGCCGCTCAACCCCGAGTTGTCTCGCTATGAGTGGACCAACCCCAACGCCTGAACATAGTCGCCGAATCACCGAGGAAAATCCGAGATGCTGGATGCCAACCTGAGCCGCTGGCTCGAAGCCCATGCCGAACCGCTGGATCGCGGCGCGCATGATGCCGAGGATGTTCTGCCGCAACTGGCGGCCAGCGGCCTGTTGGGGCTGGGTGTCAGCGAGTCGCTGGGCGGCGCCGGTGGCACGACCCTCGATGCGGTGGATGCCGTCGCCGAAGTCGCCACCTACTCCCTGACCAGCGCCTTCGTGCTCTGGGGGCAGCGCTCGTTCATCGAGTACCTGCTGGTCAGCGACAACGGGGCGTTGCGCGAACGCCTGCTGGGCGACCTGCTCGGCGGTCGGGTGGCGGGCGCCACCGGCCTGTCCAACGCGATGAAGTTTCTCTCCGGCATCGAACAGCTGGGCGTCACCGCCCAGGAAGAACAAGACGGCTGGCGGCTGAACGGGCGCATGCCCTGGGTCACCAACCTGCGCAAAGGCGGCTACGTGGTGGCTGCAGCGATCGAGTTGCCGGGGCGCGAGCCCTTCGTCGCGGCGCTGCCGGGCGATCTGCCGGGCTTGCAGCGCAGCGACGACCTGCAGCTGATCGGCATGCAGTCGAGCAACACTGCCGCGCTGGACGTACGCGACGTGCGGCTCGACCGCGACTGGCTGCTGGGCCAGGAAGCGCGCCCGTACCTGGGCAAGGTGCGTCCGGCCTTCCTCGGCCTGCAATGCGGGATGTCCATCGGCCTTGCACGACGCGCGCTGGCCGAGGCCCAGCGGAATCTGGACAGCCGTCGTTCGGTACTGGAAGACGAATGGGCGCGTGTAAGCGATCTGTTGACCAGCACCGAGGCACAACTCAAGCAGGGCCTGCGCGAGGGCCACTTCGTCGGTCAGCCGGCAGCCATGTTCAAGGTGCGCATCGCCCTGGCCGAAGCCGTCGCCAGCGCGATTCAGCTGGAACTGCAGACCAGCGGCGGCAAGGCCTACCTGCAGGCTTATGGCGAAGGCTTCGCCCGGCGCCTGCGCGAGTCGGCCTTCGTGCCGGTCATCACCCCCAGCCTGGTGCAATTGAAGACCGAGCTGCAACGGCTGGCGACAGCATGACTTCAGGGGTATTGCAGGCCGAAGGCATCGCCCTCGGTTACGGACAGGGCGCGGCGTGGCGCACGGTGCTGGAACACTTCGAGCTGGACCTCAAGCCCGGCGAAGTGGTGAGCATTCTCGGCCCGAGCGGCGTCGGAAAATCCAGCCTGCTGCGGGTCCTGGCCGGCCTGCAGCAACCGCACCGGGGCACGGTGCGGCTGTTCGGCGAGCCCTTGAACGGCCCGCATCCACGGGTGGCCGTGGCCTTCCAGGACCCTTCGCTGCTGCCCTGGCTGAGCCTGGAGAAGAACGTCGCCTTCGGCCTCGATTTCGCCCGACAGCCCCGCCGCGAGCGCGCCGAACAGCAGCGGCTGATCGACGATGCGATCGCCGCGGTCGGCCTGCAGCATGCGCGCAAACGCTACCCATCCGAGCTGTCCGGCGGCATGGCGCAACGCACCGCGCTGGCGCGCTGCCTGGCCCGTGAACCGCATGTGCTGCTGCTCGACGAACCCTTCGGCGCGCTGGACGAGATCACCCGCGCCGACATGCAGCAGCTGCTGCTGAATCTGATCCGCGAGCGGCACACCGCCGCCGTGCTGATCACCCATGACATCGACGAAGCGCTGCTGCTGTCCGAGCGCATTCTGCTACTGGGTGACAGCCCAGCGCGGATCCTCGGCCAGTGGCACATCGACCTGCCGCAGCCACGCGCGGATCTGGTCGAAGAGCTGGGCGCGCTGCGCGTCGAGATCCTCAAAACCCTACGGCGGGCGAGCCGCGACAACGGAACTTCACTCTCTCAGCAGGAGCCTAGCCATGTGCCTGGACGATCCGACTCATTCGCGACGTGACATCCTCAAACTCACCAGCCTGCTGACCGCAGCCGGTGCCTTCCCGCTGCTGGCCAGCCTGCAGGCCCGTGCCGCCAGCGATCCCGACGCCCCGGTACGCATCGGCTACCTGCCGATCACCGATGCGACACCCTTGCTGGTGGCGCACAACAACGGGCTGTTCGAGGCCGAGGGCATCAAGTCCGAACGCCCGGTACTGCTGCGCAGCTGGGCGCAGGTGATCGAGGCCTTCATCTCCGGCCAGGTCAACGTCATCCACCTGCTGTCGCCGATGACCGTCTGGGCGCGCTACGGCAGCAAGGTGCCGGCCAAGGTGGTGGCCTGGAACCATGTCGGCGGCTCCGGCCTGACCGTGGCTCCCGGCATCACCGATGTGAAACAGCTGGGCGGGCAGTCCATCGCCATTCCGTTCTGGTACTCGATCCATAACGTGGTGGTGCAGCAGTTGCTGCGCGACAGTGGCCTGACACCAGTGAGCAAGAGCAGCGGGATCGCCGCCAACGAAGTCGGTCTGGTGGTCTTGCCGCCCTCGGACATGCCCCCGGCCCTGGCCAGCAAGCGCATCGCCGGCTACATCGTCGCCGAACCCTTCAATGCCTTGGCGGAGAATCTCAAGGTTGGACGCATCCAGCGCTTCACCGGCGACGTCTGGCGCAACCACGCCTGCTGCGTGGTGTTCATGCACGAGCACGACCTGAACAACCGCCCGGAATGGTCGCAGAAGGTGGTCAACGCCATCGTCAAGGCGCAGCTGTGGACTCGCGATCACCGCGAGGAAGCCGCGCAACTGCTGTCCAGGGATGGCGCCAACCGCTATACGCCGCACACCCCGGAAGTCCTGACCAAGGTGCTGGCACCGGCGGCCAACGACCGCCAGCAGTATCTCGACAGCGGCGCGATTCAGCACGGCGAGTGGAACGACAAGCGCATCGACTTCCAGCCCTACCCGTTCCCCAGCTACACCGAGCAACTGGTCACGCGCCTCAAGGACACCCTGATCCTCGGCGAGAATGGCTTCCTCGACGACCTCGATCCGGTCGCGGCCGCACGCGATCTGGTGGACGACCGCTTCGTGCGCAACGCCATCGAGGCGGTGGGCGGGCTCCAGGCGTTCGGCTTCCCGGACAGCTTCGAGCGTGAGGAGGAGATCAGCGTTTGATCCGCCATTTCAAGATCCATGTCTGGCCGGGGCTGCTCGGTGTGGGCGGCCTGGTGCTGCTGTTCGGGCTCTGGTGGCTGGGGATGGGCCTGTTCGGCTCCGGCGAAGGGCTGACGGCGCTGTTCGCGCCCAAGGCGACGCTGGTCAGCCTGTTCGAGCTGCTCGGGCGCCCCGAGCTGTTCGAGCATGTCTGGGTCAGTCTCAGGCGCATCCTGGTCGGCCTGGGGCTGGCGCTGCTGATCGGCGTGCCGCTGGGCCTGCTGGTCGGCAGTTCGCGCAACCTGGAATGGGCGACCACGCCGGCGTTCCAGTTCCTGCGGATGATTTCACCGCTGTCCTGGATGCCCATCGCGGTGATGCTGATGGGGGTCGGCGACCAGCCGATCTACTTCCTGCTGACCTTCGCCGCCGTCTGGCCGATCCTGCTCAACACGGCCTCGGGCGTGAAGCAGCTGGACCCGCGCTGGCTGCAGCTGACGCGCAGTTTGAGCGCCACCCGCTGGGAAACCCTGAGCCGGGTGATCGTGCCGGGCGTGCTGGGGCATGTGCTGACCGGCGTGCGCCTGGCCATCGGCATCCTCTGGATCGTGCTGGTGCCCTGCGAGATGCTCGGCGTCAGCGCCGGCCTGGGCTACTACATCCTCGACACCCGCGACCGCCTGGCCTATTCGGAGCTGATGGCCATGGTGTTGCTGATCGGCGTGCTGGGCTTCCTGCTCGATGCCGGCGCGCGCTGGCTCTACAGCCGCTGGACTCACGCCCGGTAGGTTGGGTCGGGGCGCGCAGCCTTCGCTCCGCGAAGCCCAACGAGCGAGGCCTCGGGCAACGCCTTCGTCGCAGTCCGGTGATTGCAGCGTGTTGGGCTTCGGCGCTATGCGCCTCAACCCAACCTACGGCCATGCATGCAGATCGGCGCGGGATGAGTGGGCGCCGAGGTCGAGCGTTCCGCGACGCCCCGCTTCCGATATCCGGCACGTTGCCACGGGTGCGCTCCGCGCATCGCATGCACCTCCGAGGGTCGGTCGATTGGAGCAGAGGTTGGCGCCGCCACGGCTTTTCCTGTAGGCGCCCGCTTGCGGGCGATCATGCGTCCAGCCCACGATTCAGCTACCGGTCGGATGCCGAATCGTCCCAGGCGGGCTGCTGCGATTCGGCTGTGCGACGACCTGAAGGATCACCATATGCATATTCTAAAAAAGTATTTAAATTAATTCGCTTATACCCATAAAGTCACACCCATGCGTACCTGCCGACCAATCGGCGCGCCGCACTTAATGTTGGGCTGTTTCAACAGCCCTCCCAAAGTGATGCGCCGATTGGGCGCATATGCATGGAGTTGTCCAATGTCGGCTTTCGCATACGCGGCCCCGTCCGGCGCCGTTGCCCAGAATTTTCAGGTGTTGCCGTTCGACGCGCCGCTCGGCGCGGAAATCGTCGGACTGAATCTGGCCCAGCCGCTGAACGATGCCGACTTCGCCCGGATTCACCAGGCTCACCTCGATCACGGCCTGCTGGTATTCCGCGAGCAACGCATCACTCCCGAGCAGCAGATCGCCTTCAGCCGCCGCTTCGGCCCGCTGCAGATCCATGTGCTCAAGCAGTTCCTGCTGGCCAACCACCCGGAAATCTTCATCATCTCCAACATCCAGGAGAACGGTCAGCCGATCGGCCTGGGCGATGCCGGCAAGTTCTGGCATTCGGACCTGTCCTACAAGGAATTCCCCAGCCTGGGTTCCATGCTGCTGGCCCGGGAACTGCCCGAAGAAGGCGGCGATACCCTGTTCGCCAGCCAGCAACTGGCCTACGAGACCCTGCCGGTCGAGCTGCGCCAGGCCCTCGAAGGCAAGCGCGCGGCGCATTCCTACACCGCGCGCTACGCCGACGAGGTGTTCGCCAGCGTGCGCCGACCGACCCTGACCGAGGCGCAGCTGGCCGAAGTCGCGGCGGTGGTGCATCCGGTGGTGCGCACGCATCCGGGAACCGGGCGCAAGGGCCTGTTCGTCAACGAGAACTTCACCACGCACATCCTCGACATTCCCGAGGACGAGAGCCGGCAGATTCTCGCCGAGCTGTTCGCGCATAGCGCCCGCCCCGAATTCATCTACCGCCACCAGTGGCAACCCCACGATCTGGTGTTCTGGGACAACCGCGCGCTGATTCACCTGGCCACCGGTTGTCCGAGCCACCTGCGCCGACGCATGCACCGCACGACCATCCAGGGCGACGTTCCGTTCTGATCCTCATCGCTGTTCCTTTTCTGAAATGGAGTCTCATCATGTCTCTAGGCAAGCGTTTTCCCTTCATTCCCCGTTTCGGTCGGCTGGGCGCCGGCATCGGTCTCTCCCTGAGCCTGCTGGTCGGCACCCTGACCGTGCCGCAGCTGGCCCAGGCCGAAGGCCAGATCCGCATCGCCGAGCAGTTCGGCATCGTCTACCTGCTGCTCAACGTGGTGCGTGACCAGCAGCTGATCGAGAAACACGGCAAGGCCGATGGCCTGGAGATCAAGGTCGACTGGCAGCAGCTCTCCGGTGGGGCGGCGATCAACGATGCGCTGCTGTCCGGCGCCATCGACATCGCCGGCGCCGGCATCGGCCCGCTGCTGACCGTGTGGGATCGCACCCACGGCAAGCAGAACGTCAAGGGTGTGGCCTCGCTGGGCAACTTCCCCTACTACCTGCTGAGCAACAACCCGAACGTCAAGACCATCGCCGACTTCACCGAGAAGGACCGCATCGCCCTGCCGGCGGTGGGCGTGTCGGTGCAGTCGCGCTTCCTCCAGTACGCCGCCGCCAAGCAGTGGGGCGACGACCAGTTCGACCGCCTGGACAAGTACACCCTGGCGCTGCCGCACCCGGATGCCACCGCCGCGCTGAAATCAGGCGGCACCGAGCTGAACGGGCACTTCTCCAATCCGCCGTTCCAGAACCAGGCGCTGGAGAACCCGGACGTGCATGTGGTGCTCGACACCTACGAGCTGCTCGGCCCGAACTCGCCCACCGTGCTGTATGCCACCGAGAAGTTCCGCAAGGACAACCCCAAGACCTACAAGGCCTTCGTCGCCGCGCTGGCCGAGGCTGCCGCGTTCGCGCAGAACGACAAGCGTGCCGCCGCCGACACCTATATCCGTGTCACCGGGGCGAAGATCAGCCGCGAAGACTTGCTGAAGATCATCGACAACGAGCAGTTCCAGTTCAGCGTCACCCCGACCAACACCTACCCGCTGGCCGAGTTCCTCCATCGCGTCGGCGCGATCAAGAACAAGCCGGCCTCCTGGCAGGACTACTTCTTCGAAGACGCCGCCATCGGCCAGGGAAGCTGATGCCATGAATGCCCCCCTGCAAGGCCACACGGCCAGCACCCTGAACCGAAGCGCCTTCGACACCCTGTTGCAGGTGGAGCAGGTCAGCCTCGAATACCGCACCCCGCAGCGCGTGGTGCGGGCGACCCACGAGGTCAGCTTCGAGGTGGATCGCGCCGATCGTTTCGTGCTGCTCGGGCCGTCCGGTTGCGGTAAATCCACGCTGCTCAAGGCGGTGGCCGGCTTTATCGATCCGGTCGGCGGCACCATTCGCCTGGATGGCACCGAGGTCAGGGAGCCAGGGCCGGACCGCATCGTCGTGTTCCAGGAATTCGACCAGTTGCCGCCGTGGAAGACGGTCAAGCAGAACGTCATGTTCCCGCTGCTGGCCTCGCGCACGCTGGGCCGCCGCGACGCCGAGGAGCGCGCCCTGTATTACCTGGAAAAGGTTGGCCTGGCCGCCTTCGCCGATGCCTACCCGCACACCCTGTCCGGTGGCATGAAGGCGCGCGTGGCCATCGCCCGTGCGCTGGCCATGCAGCCGAAGATCCTGCTGATGGACGAACCCTTCGCCGCGCTGGACGCGCTGACCCGGCGCAAGATGCAGGAAGAGCTGCTGGAGCTGTGGGAAGAGGTGCGCTTCACCCTGCTGTTCGTCACCCACTCCATCGAGGAGGCGCTGATCGTCGGCAACCGCATCCTGCTGCTGTCGCCGCATCCGGGCCGGGTACGGGCGGAGATCAACAGCCATCAGTACGACCTGCGCAGCCTCGGCGGTGTGGGTTTCCAGCAGACCGCGCAACGCATCCATCGCCTGCTGTTCGACGAGGAGGTCGAGGGCGGCCACGCCGCCGAACTGGGTTTCCACGACATCCGCATCGCCTACTGAGGAGAATGAAATCATGAGTCTTTCCCCCGCACGGCGTGAGGAATACGAAATCCCCCTGCAACCGCTGCCCGGTCTCAAGCTGGAACGCGAGTTGCCGCTCGTTCAACGCCTGTGGCAACAGGGCTGGCTGCGCAAGACGCTGATCCTGCTGGCGCTGGCGCTGATCTGGGAGCTGGCGGCGCGTTACCAGGGCAACGACCTGCTGCTGCCGAGCTTCGTGCAGACGGCCAAGGCCTTCGTCGAGGGCATCGGCAGCGGCGAGCTGCTGGAGAAGGTGGCGATCTCGCTGTCGGTGCTGATCAAGGGTTATCTGGTCGGCATCGGCCTGGCCTTTCTGCTGACCACCCTGGCGGTGTCGACGCAACTGGGCCGCGACCTGCTGTCCACGCTGACGTCGATGTTCAACCCGCTGCCGGCCATCGCCCTGCTGCCGCTGTCGCTGCTGTGGTTCGGCCTGGGCGAGAACAGCCTGATCTTCGTGCTGGTGCACTCGGTGCTCTGGGCGCTGGCGCTCAATACCTACGCCGGCTTTCTCGGCGTTTCCGAAACCCAGCGCATGGCCGGGCGCAACTATGGCCTCAAGGGCCTGCGCTTCGTGCTGTTCATCCTGATCCCGGCGGCGCTGCCGTCGATCCTCGCCGGCCTGAAGATCGGCTGGGCCTTCGCCTGGCGCACGCTGATCGCCGCCGAGCTGGTGTTCGGCGCCTCCAGCGGCAAGGGCGGCCTGGGCTGGTACATCTTCCAGAACCGCAACGAGCTGTACACCGACAAGGTCTTCGCCGGCCTGGCCGCCGTGATCCTGATCGGCCTGCTGGTGGAGAACCTGATCTTCGCCAGCATCGAACGCGTGACCGTCAAGCGCTGGGGGATGCAGCGCTAGCCCCCTGTAGGAGCCAGCTTGCTGGCGATCCTCGGCGCCGAATCGCCAGCAAGCTGGCTCCTACAAGTCCCAGGGCCGAACCTGTGGTGGGCTGAAGCCCACCCCCAACCGCCTTTCTCGAACCAAACCACCCAAAGACCGCCTGGCCAACGCACCGCCAGGCACAGGAGCTATCCATGAAGAAAAACCGTTTCGCCATCGCCCTGAGCCTGCTCGGCGCCCTGGCGTTGCCCGTCGCCGCCCAAGCCGAAGGCCAGATCAGCATCGCCCAGCAGTTCGGCATCGGCTACCTGCTCCTGCACGTGGTCAAGGACCGGCAACTGATCGAGAAGCACGCCAAGGCCCAGGGCCTGGACGAGATCAAGGTGGACTGGCGCACCATCTCCGGCGCCACCGCAATGAACGAGGCGCTGCTGGCCGGCGCCATCGACGTGGTATCGGCAGGTGTGCCGCCGATGCTCACCGTGTGGGACCGCACCCACGGTCGGCAGAACGTCAGGGCCGTGGCCTCGCTCGGTTCGCTGCCCAACTACCTGCTGAGCAACCGCGAAGAGGTGAAGACCCTGCAGGACCTGTCCGACAAGGACCGCATCGCCGTGCCGGCTGCCGGCGTCGGTTTCCAGTCGCGCACCCTGCAGATCGAAACCGCCAGGCTGTACGGCAAGGATGACTTCCAGCGCTTCGACAAGATCTCCGTCAGCCTGCCGCACCCGGACGCCACCGCGGCGCTGATCAAGGGCGGTTCGGAAATCACCGCGCACTTCTCCAGCCCGCCGTTCCAGTACCAGGCGCTGGAGAATCCCAAGGTGCACAAGCTGATCAGCAGCTACGACATCCTTGGCGGCCAGGCCTCCTTCAGCGTGCTCTACGCCACCGAGAAGTTCCACAAGGAAAACCCGAAGACCTACAAGGCCTTCTACGACGCGCTGGTCGAAGCCGAACAGTTCATCAAGGCCGACAAGGCCGCAGCCGCCGAGATCTACATCCGTGTGGAGAACTCCAGGCTGCCGCTGGAGTTCGTGCAGAAGATCATCGAAGACCCGGAGAACGACTTCACCGTGTCGCCGCAACGCACTTTCACCTACGCTGAGGAACTGCATGAGCTGGGCGTGCTGAAAAACAAGGCGACATCGTGGCAGGACTACTTCTTCGAAGAAGCCCACGCCAATCCGGGGAGCTGATTGCCTGCGATGTGCGCTCCCGCCATTGGCGCGGTACATCGGTGGATGGATGAAGCGTCATCCACCCTACGTAGACCATCCGGCCACTCGCGTTACCCGCGTCGAGTGGCCTTCGATATTGAACCCACGGCTTATCCGGTCGTGGCCGATTGGTGAGCAATCCCATGCCCTACAGTTACCTGTCCCACCTCTACTGCCCGAAAACCAACGAGCATTACGATGCCGATCATATCCAGCAGCTCAGTGCCGCCGGCGCGCCGCTGCTGGTGGCCTACGACCTGGAAGCCCTGAAACGGAGCTGGAAACCCGCCGATCTGCTCGGTCGCGAGGCCAGCCTGTGGCGCTACCACGAGCTGCTGCCGGTGCGCGATCCGGCCAATGTGGTCAGCCTCGGCGAGGGTTTCACACCCTTGTTCACCACCCCACGCATCGGTCGCGACCTGGGTATCGACGATCTCTGGCTGAAGGACGAGGGCATCATTCCCACCGGCTCGTTCAAGGCCCGTGGCGCGGCGGTCGGCGTATCCAGGGCCAAGGAACTGGGGGTGACGGCCCTGGCGATGCCCACCAACGGCAACGCCGGCGCGGCCTGGTCGCTGTATGCAGCACGCGCCGGCATTCACGCCACCATCGTCATGCCGCAGGATGCGCCGCTGATCACCCGCAATGAAACCGCGCTGTCCGGCGCCAGCCTGTATCTGGTCAACGGCTTGATTTCCGATGCCGGCAAGCAGGTGGCCCAGGCCGTGGCCGAAGGCGGCCTGTACGACGCCTCGACGCTGAAGGAGCCGTACCGCATCGAGGGCAAGAAGACCATGGGCCTGGAGCTGGCCGAGCAGTTCGGCTGGCAGTTGCCCGACGTGATCCTCTACCCCACCGGCGGCGGGGTCGGGCTGATCGGCATCCACAAGGCGTTCAAGGAGCTGCGCGAGCTGGGCTGGATTCCCGCCGACCGGCCATTGCCGCGTCTGGTGGCGGTGCAGGCCAGCGGTTGCGCGCCCATCGTCAAGGCCTGGGAGCAGAAGGCTGCCGTTTCCGAGTTCTGGGCCGATTCGACCACCGTGGCCTTCGGCATCAACGTGCCCAAGGCGCTTGGCGACTTCCTGGTGCTCGAAGCACTGTACGAGAGCGACGGTTACGCCATCGCCGTGGATGACGCCGAGTTGCTCGCCGAACAACGCAAGGTCGCCGAACTGGAAGGCGCCTTCGTCTGCCCGGAAGGCGCCGCACTCTACGCTGCCGCACGCAAGCTGCGCGCCGCCGACTGGATCAAGGCCGGCGAGCGGGTGGTGATCCTCAACACCGGCGCCGGCATCAAGTATCCGGATACGGTCGAGGTGGACGTGCCGCTGCTGCAACCGGGCGACAGGTTGCCGCGATGACCCTGGACTGGGTCTTCATCCAGAGCACGCTGCCGTCCTTCTACAAGGCCGTCGGCGTGACCCTGCAGATCGGTTTCATCGCCATCGCCACCTCGCTGCTGGTGGCGCTGGTGAATACCGCGATCCTGGTCTTTCGCGTACCGCTGCTACGGCGCCTGGTGGGACTTTATGTCGAGCTGGCGCGCAACACGCCGCTGCTGATCCAGCTGTTCTTCATTTACTTCGCCCTGCCGAGCCTGGGTATCCGCGTCTCCGGTTTCACCGCGGCGATCATCGGCATGACCTTCCTCGGCGGCGCCTACCTCACCGAGGTGCTGCGCGCCGGGGTCGAGGCGGTGCCCCGGGTGCAGATCGAATCGGGGCTCGCCATCGGGCTGTCGCGCTGGCAGCTGCTGCGTTACGTGATTCTGCCGCAGGCCGGCATCCTCAGCCTGCCGGCGCTGTTCGCCAATTTCATCTTCCTGCTCAAGGAAACCACCGTGGTGTCCGCCGTGGCGGTGCCGGAAATTCTCTACACCACCAAAAGCTACATCGCCCTGTACTACAAGACCTACGAGATGCTGTTGGTGTTGAGCGCGCTGTGCGTGCTGATCTTCCTGCCGCTCTCACTGTTGTTCCGCTACCTGGAAAGGAGGTTGCAACGTGGCCAGTTCGGGACTTGAGCTACTCTGGGTGTCGTTGCCGCAACTCTGGCGCGGCGCCTCGCAGACCCTGCTGATATCGGCCTGGAGCATCCTCTTCGGCAGCGTGGGCGGGGTACTCTACGGCGTGCTGAGCAACCTCGGCTCGCGCTGGCTGAATGCCTTGCTGCGGATCTATCTGGAGCTGTTCCGGGCGATCCCGGTACTGGTCTGGCTGTATCTGTTCTTCTTCGGTCTGCCGATCTTCTTCGGCATCGACATTCCCAACCTGTGGTGCGCGATTCTGGTGCTGTCGCTGTGGAGCGCCAGCGAGATCGGCGAGGTGGTGCGCGGCGCCCTGCGCTCGCTGCCCAGCGGGCAGCGCGAGGCGGGGCTGGCGATCGGTCTGTCCAGCGCGCAGCTGTACGGCTACGTGCTGATCCCGCAGGCGCTCAAGCGCATGACGCCGCCGACCATCAACGTCTACACGCGGATCATCAAGACCAGCTCGCTGGCGGTGCTGATCGGCGTGGTCGAGATCATCAAGGTCGGCCAGCAGCTGGTCGAACGCACCTACGAATCGCTGCTGATCTATGGCGCGCTGTTCCTGTTCTTCTTTTTCATCTGTTATCCGCTGTCCGCCGCCTCGCGTGTGCTGGAAAGGCGCTGGAGCATCGCATGACGGCACTGATCGAACTGGCCGGCTTCACCAAGCGTTTCGGCGAGACCGCCGTGCTCGCCGGCATCGACCTCAGGGTCGAGGCGGGCGAAGTGGTGGTGATCCTCGGCCCCAGCGGCTGCGGCAAGAGCACCCTGCTGCGCTGCCTCAACGGCCTGGAGCCGGGACAGGGCGGCGAATACCGCTTCGCCGGTCAGCTACTGAGCAGCGACAGCGACTGGCGCCTGGTGCGCCAGCGGGTCGGCATGGTGTTCCAGAGTTACCACCTGTTCCCGCACATGACGGTGCTGGAGAACATCCTGCTCGGGCCGCTCAAGGTGCAGAAACGCACGCGGGTCGATGCCCTGGAGCAGGCTGAACGGCTGCTCGCGCGGGTCGGCCTGCTGGACCGCCGCGACGCCTATCCGCGCGAATTGTCCGGCGGCCAGCAGCAGCGCATCGCCATCGTTCGCGCGCTGTGCATGAATCCCCAGGTGATGCTGTTCGACGAAGTCACCGCGGCCCTCGACCCGGAGATGGTCAAGGAAGTGCTGGAGGTGATCCTCGCCCTGGCCGAAGGCGGCATGACCATGCTCATCGTCACCCACGAAATGGCCTTCGCCCGCGCGGTGGCCGACCGTATTCTGTTCATGGATGGCGGACGCATCGCCGAACAGAACGACCCGGAAAGCTTCTTCAGCCAGCCGCGAACCGCACGCGCGCAGCAGTTCCTGGCGAAGTTTTCCTACATAGACGGCATGCACCGACATGCCAAGCGAGAGAAACCATGAGAACTGCCAGATCACTGCTGTTATTGCCTTTCATCGCCGCCGGCCTGCTGCTCGGCTGCGGCAATGCCGAAGAACCGAAACCCTCGGCCACCGCCGCGCCGAGCGACAGCTACCTGGAGAAGATCCGGCAGCGCGACAAACTGATCGTCGGTGTCTTCACCGACAAGCCGCCATTCGGCTACGTCGACGAGAGCGGGCGCTATGTCGGCTTCGATACCGACCTGGGACGGCGCTTCGCCAAGGAGCTGCTGGGCGACGAGAACAAGATCGAGTTCGTCGCGGTGGAGCCGGCCAGCCGGATTCCCTTCCTGCAAAGCGACAAGGTCGACCTGATCCTCGCCAACATGACCGTTACCCCCGAGCGCAAGGAAGCGGTGGACTTCACCAACCCCAACCTGCGCGTCGCCGTGCAATTGCTGGTGCGTGACGACGGCGGCGTCGAGAAGCTCGACGATCTGGCGGACAAGACGCTGATCGTCACCATCGGCACCACCGCCGATATCTGGCTGACCCGCAACCGCCCCGACTGGAAGCTGCTCAAGTTCGAGCGCACCTCGCTGTCGCTGCAGGCCCTGGCCGATGGTCGCGGCGATGCCTACGCGCAGGACAACATCGTGCTGTTCAGCTGGGCCAAGCAGAACCCCGGCTACCGCGTGCTGGATGACCGCCTCGGCGGCGAAGACCCCATCGCCCCGGCGGTGAAGAAGGGCAACGACGAACTGCGCGAATGGGTCAATGAAACGCTGGCGAAGCTGGGCGAGGAACAGTACCTGCTCGAACTCTACGACCAGTACGTGCGCAAGGAACTGCCCGAGGGGACCGATCCCCAACTGGTGATCGTCGAGGGCGGTCACTGGCAGGGCTGATAAACGCAGCAGGAAGGCGGCAAGGCGAGCTTTCTTCAGGCGCGGGACAGGCTATAACGAACAAGTTGCGTATCGAATGCCTGGGTTCGCCGTTGCTAAACTGGGCCACGACCAATGTTGCCGAGGCGGCTTCCCGTTCATTTTCTGCCGAAGGCGTTTTCAAGGAGTTCCCATGCCCGACAAGCTCGACGGCCAGTCCCAAGGTCGAGACGAATACTCGCAAGAGTCGCCCTCCCGCCCGGAGGCCTGGCAACTGGAACGGATCGTCAGCGAGCTGCGCGCCGCCCGTACCGAATGGCGCGTCAGCACCGGGCGCGCCCGCGAGCTGGGGAGCCGCGAGCTGCCGTCACGCCAGGCGCTGGAATGCATCTTCTCCGACCTGCGCGGCGCGCTCTTTCCGATGCGCCTGGGCCCAAGCGACCTGCGCTTGGAGAGCGAAGACTTCTACGTCGGTCATACATTGAACAATGCGCTGAACAGCCTGCTCTGCCAGGTACGCCTGGAGTTGCGCTATGCCGCCCGCCAGCGCGGCGAGCCAGAGGCCGGCAGTGACGCCGGCGCGGTGCAGATCGTGCGCGACTTTGCCGCCGCCCTGCCGCAGATGCGCCGGCTGCTCGACAGCGACGTCACCGCCGCCTACGCCGGCGACCCTGCGGCACGCAGCGTCGACGAAGTGCTGCTGTGCTATCCGGGGATTCTTGCGGTTATCCATCACCGTCTCGCCCACCATCTATACGCCGCCGGCCTGCCGCTATTGGCGCGCATCGGCGCGGAAATCGCTCACTCCGCCACCGGCATCGACATTCACCCTGGCGCGCAGATTGGCGGCAGCTTTTTCATCGACCACGGCACGGGCGTGGTCATCGGCGAAACGGCGATCATCGGCAATCGGGTGCGTATCTACCAGGCCGTTACCCTTGGCGCCAAACGCTTCACCGCCGACGAAACCGGCCAGCTGCACAAGGGCCGCGCGCGCCATCCGATCGTCGAGGATGATGTGGTGATCTATGCCGGCGCGACCATTCTGGGTCGCATCACCATCGGCCAGGGTTCCACTATCGGTGGCAACGTCTGGCTCACGCGCAGCATCCCGCCAGGCAGCAACATCACCCAGGCCGGCCTGCAGCATCAGAAGCGGGATGACGCCTGACAACCATGTCCGCCAACTCGCTCTATACCGACCTGTCGGGCTACTACGATCTGATGTGCGACGGCATCGACTACCGTGCGCAAAGCGACGCTGCACGCAGGTTGCATCAGATATTCGGCAACCAGGGCACACGCCACCTGGATCTGGCGTGTGGCACCGGGCCGCATATTCGGCATTTCCTTGATTCCGGTTACCGAAGCAGCGGGCTGGACATCAATCAGCCCATGCTGGACATCGCCCGGCTGCGTTGCCCGGAAGCCCAGTTCTCATTGCAGGACATGGGCAACTTCAAGGTTGATGAGGCCTTCGATCTGATCACCTGCTTCCTGTATTCCATCCACTACAACAACGGTCTGGACACGCTGCGCGCGTGCATGGCCAGCGTGCATGCGGCGCTCGATGAAAACGGTGTGTTCTGCTTCAACACCGTGGACAAGCACAGGATCGACAACACCTCATTCACGCGCCATGCCGCCGAGCACGACAACAGCCGCTTCATGTTCACCTCCGGCTGGCATTACGGCGGCTCCGGTGACCGGCAGACCCTGAAACTCGCCATTGAAAAGACCACCCGGGGCGTCACGCAAACCTGGCAGGACGAACACGCCATGGTCGCCACAGGCTTCGACGAGCTGCAGGAACTGTTGCAGCCCTTGTTCGATGTGCATGTGTTTGAGCATGACTATGAAAAGATCACCCCCTGGGATAGGGCTTCCGGCAACGCCCTGTTTGTCTGCGTAAAGATCTGACCGCAAACCCCGTCAAACCCTCTGCGCCACGCCCAGCTCCCCACGCAACCACTCGGCCAGCCGCTCCGCACGCCGGTCGACACGGCGTGCGGGCACCCACAAGGCCAGCCGTGCCGAGGTTTCAACGAACCCCCAGGGCGCCAGCAGGCGGCCCGCGGCCAGATCGTCGGCGACCAGTTGCTGCGGGGCGATGGCCACGCCCAGCCCGGCCAGTGCCGCTTCCAGCAGAAAATACAGGTGCTCGAAACTCTGCCCCAGGCGCAGCTCGGATGGCTCCAGGCCCTTGCCGCGCGCCCAGCTCGGCCAGGCCTGCGGGCGTGAGGCAGTGTGCAGCAGCGGCTCGCCCAGCAGCACCGTCGGCGCTGAACCGCGCCACGCCGTGCAGCGCGGGTGATACGGGCTCAATACCGGGCCGATGCTTTCCACAGCCAACTCGAACACCTGCATGTCCGCCGGCCACGGCGGCTCGGCGTACCACAGCGTCGCGTCGAGCCCGGCGCGGCGCGGGTCCAGGTCGCCCTCGCTGGCCGACAGTTGCAAGCGCAGGTCGGGCAGCTCGCGGTTGAGCCGGTCCAGCCGAGGAATGAACCAGCGCGCCAGCAGGCTGCCGGGACAGCCGAGCACGAAGGGTGCCTCGGCGGTCTGTCGCTGCAGCTCGGCGCAGGTGCTGCGCAGCCGCTCGAAGGTATCGCTGGCGACATCGCGCAGCCGCACGCCGGCATCGGTGAGTTTTACACCACGCCCGTCCTTTTCCAGCAGGGCGATGCCGAGGGCTTCTTCCAGACTCCTGAGCTGCCGACTGATGGCACCGTGAGTGACATGCAGCTCGCTGGCCGCCTGTTTTAGACTGCCGAGACGCGCCACGGCCTCGAAGGCACGCAGGGCATTGAGCGGTGGAAGGCTGGTGTTCATGAGTGAGTTTTCCTGACGAGTCGCAGCGATCTTATCGCTTTTTTTCCCCGCCGCATCCGGTTAGGGTGCATGCCATGTCGTAGGAGCCAGGGCGACGCCCAGTCCTTGCTGGCGATCCACGCTGATCGCGAGCAAGCTGGCTCCTACAAGACCGAGTTCCCCAGGAGATCGCCCATGACTTCATACCGCAACGGCCCCGACGCCAAGGGCCTGTTCGGCAGCTTCGGCGGCCAGTACGTCGCCGAGACGCTGATGCCGCTGATCCACGCGCTGGCCGCCGAATACGAGAAGGCCAAGCAGGACCCCGAGTTTGCCAGGGAACTGGCCTATTTCCAGCGCGACTACGTGGGTCGCCCTTCCCCGCTGTACTTCGCCGAACGCCTCACCGAGCACTGCGGCGGCGCGAAGATCTACTTGAAGCGTGAAGAGCTGAATCACACCGGCGCGCACAAGATCAACAACTGCATCGGCCAGATCCTCCTGGCCCGGCGCATGGGTAAAAAACGCATCATCGCCGAGACCGGCGCCGGCATGCACGGCGTGGCCACCGCCACCGTGGCCGCGCGCTTCGGCATGCAGTGCGTGATCTACATGGGCACCACCGACATCGACCGCCAGCAGGCCAACGTCTTCCGCATGAAGCTGCTGGGCGCCGAGGTGATCCCGGTGGTCGCCGGCACCGGCACCCTCAAGGACGCCATGAACGAAGCCCTGCGCGACTGGGTGACCAACGTCGACAGCACCTTCTACCTGATCGGCACCGTCGCCGGCCCCCACCCCTACCCGGCCATGGTCCGCGACTTCCAGGCGGTGATCGGCAAGGAGACCCGCGACCAGTTGCAGGCCCAGGAAGGCCGCCTGCCCGACTCGCTGGTGGCCTGCATCGGCGGCGGCTCCAACGCCATGGGGCTGTTCCACCCGTTCCTCGATGACCAGAGCGTGAAGATCGTCGGCGTCGAGGCCGCCGGCTACGGCATCGAGACCGGCAAGCACGCCGCCAGCCTCAATGGCGGCGAACCCGGCGTGCTGCACGGCAACCGCACCTTCCTGCTGCAAGACGACGACGGCCAGATCATCGACGCCCACTCCATCTCTGCCGGCCTCGACTACCCCGGCATCGGCCCCGAGCACGCCTGGCTGCACGACATCGGTCGCGTCGAGTACTGCTCCATCACCGACCAGGAGGCGCTGGACGCCTTCCACCTGTGCTGCCGACTGGAAGGCATCATCCCGGCGCTGGAGTCCTCCCACGCGCTGGCCGAAGTCTTCAAGCGCGCGCCCACGCTGCCCAAGGATCATCTGATGGTGGTCAACCTGTCCGGTCGTGGCGACAAGGACATGCAGACCGTCATGCACCACTTTGCCGAACAGGAAGAACGCATATGAGCCGCCTGCAGACGCGCTTCGCCCAGCTGCAACAGGAAAATCGCGCCGCGCTGGTGACCTTCGTCACCGCCGGCGACCCGGACTATGACACTTCCTTGCAGATCCTTAAGGGCCTGCCCGCCGCCGGCGCCGACGTGATCGAGCTGGGCATGCCCTTCACCGACCCGATGGCCGATGGCCCGGCGATCCAGCTGGCCAACCTGCGCGCGCTGGCCGGCAAGCAGAACATGATCAAGACACTGCAGATGGTCCGTGAATTCCGCGAAGGCGACACCACCACGCCGCTGGTGCTGATGGGCTACTTCAACCCGATCCACCACTACGGTGTACCGCGCTTCATCGAGGATGCGCTGGCCGCCGGCATCGACGGCCTGATCGTGGTCGACCTGCCGCCGGAGCACAACGAAGACCTCTGCGACCCGGCCCAGGCCGCGGGCATCGACTTCATCCGCCTGACCACTCCGACCACCGACGACCAGCGTCTGCCCACGGTACTCGCCAACAGTTCGGGCTTCGTCTACTACGTCTCGGTGGCCGGCGTGACCGGCTCGGGTTCGGCGACCCTGGAGCATGTCGAACAGGCCGTGGCCAGACTCAAGCGCCACACCGACCTGCCGGTCGCCATCGGCTTCGGCATCCGCACCCCGGAACAGGCTGCGGCCATTGCCCGGCTGGCCGACGGCGTGGTGGTCGGCTCCGCCCTGATCGACCATATCGCCAAGGCCGAGAGTTCCGCCGAGGCCGTCGCCGGCGTGCTCGGCCACTGCCGCGAACTGGCGGAAGGCATTCGCAACGCCCGCGCCTGAGCCTGGTGGGGAAACGCTCTTTCGAACGTAGGAGCCAGCTTGCTGGCAATCAGCCGCTGCACCGAGCAGCCATGATCGCGAGCAAGAGCTGAGCGCCCCTCGGGCTCCTACAGGTTCATCGTCCGACCCGGATTGTGTCGAGCCGACGGCGATATCGAGCATGACCTGAACGTTTCAGCCTCCGTTTGTCTGGATATTTGCCGTGTCCTCTTCCGACGCTTCCGCTCTACCCGCTTCCGTCTACCGCCAGCCTGGTTTCCTGCCCTTTCTGATCAGCCGCGTGCTGGCCATGTTCGCCGTGCAGATTCTCGCCGTGGTGGTGGCCTGGCAGGTGTACGACATGACCCGCGATCCGCTGTCGCTGGCCTATGTGGGTCTCGCGCAGTTCGTGCCCATGCTGTTGCTGCTGATGCCGGCGGGCGACCTGATCGACCGTTACGACCGCAAGCGCATCCTGATCCTCAGTTGGGGGTTGGAAGCGCTGTGTGCGGCGGCGTTGTTGTGGTTGTCGCTGAGCGGCGGGGCGGTCGCCGGTTTCTACATCGTGCTGGTGTTCTACGGCTGCGCTCGTGCCTTCACCGGGCCGGCGCTGTCGAGCCTGCTGCCGCAGATCGTGCCGCGTGAAAAACTGGCGGCGGCGATTGCCGCCAACAGCATGATCGTGCGTGGTTCGACCATAGCCGGGCCGGTGTTCGGTGGCGGCCTTTACGCGCTGGGCGGTGGCGGACTGACCTATGCGGCCTGCCTGCTGTTCTTCCTCGCCGGGATCGTGCTGCTGCGCTGGGTGCCGGTGCGCTATGCCGAGGCGATGCAGGCGCTGGAGGCAACGGCCTGGCAGCGTTTCACCGCCGGGATTCGCTTTATCCGCTCGCGACCGATCATTCTCGGCACCATTTCGCTGGATCTGTTCGCCGTGCTGCTCGGCGGTGTGGTGGCGTTGCTGCCGATCTACGCCCAGGAAGTGCTGGAAGTCGGCCCGACCGGCCTCGGCGCGCTACGTAGCGCCATGGCGCTCGGCGAGGTGATGGTGGGCTTCTACCTGAGCACCCGACCGTTCAACCGCCATGTCGGCATGACCATGTTCATCGCGGTGGCGATCTTCGGCCTGGCCAACCTGGTATTCGCCCTGTCCAGCCTGTTCTGGCTGTCCTTCGTGGCGCTGTTTATCGCCGGTGGTGCGGACATGGTGAGCATGTACATCCGCTCGTCACTAATCCAGTTCTCCACCCCGGACGCCATGCGCGGGCGGGTCAACGCGGTGAACATGCTGTTCATCGGCTCGTCCAACGAACTCGGCGAGTTCCGCGCCGGCACCAGCGCCGCCTGGTTCGGCGTGGTGCCGGCGGCCTTGCTGGGCTGTTTCTGCACCCTGGCGGTAACGGGCGGCTGGATGCTCGGCTTCAAGAGCCTGCGCCAGGTCGACCGCTTCGAGGATGCGTCGCCAGCCACCAGAGGCTGATGGGCTGGCGACTCAGAGGGTGTCTACAAAATGGCGATGTCCCAGTTAGCTGTTGCGAGCACTTGAGGTGCGTGAATCCTTCTGTGGGAGCGGTTTTTTAGACCAGAGCACTCCGCGAATTTCGCGGCTGAAGCCGCTCCCACAGGATCGGTATGCACGCGGCCATCGTGGGAGGGGCCTTGGCCGCGAACGGAACCGTGCGGATGGTTCGGGCATCGCGGACAAAGGGTGATGCACAGGCCTAACGCAAATCAACCTCGTCACTCCCGCGAATGCGGGAGCCCAGCGTGGTTGCGGGGTTACCTGACAGGCACTGGGTCCCCGCGTTCGCGGGGATGACGGGGGATGATGGAACCGCGTCGATGTCCGAACCGGGTTTCGCGGGCATGGACTCGGCGTCCCTGCCCTTCCCACAAAAGCAGGATTACTCAACCAACACGTAACGGGGACATAGCCTACAAAATGGCTGCACTCGGCAATACTGCGTTGAAATCGACCTCACAGCCGAAGGCTGAACGCGCTTTAGCGCGGCCCCGAAGGGGTAAGCGAAGCGAATCAAATGCTCATTTACTGCATGTAAACTGCGCTTTTCGGTCGATTTCGCCTTGTCTTGCCTTCGTTCGCCTATTTTGTAAACACCCTCTCAGGAAAGGCCGGTCAACGGCTCATGCGGCGTTTTCCTCCGGCTTGACCTTGGCACGTACGTCGAAGGCACCACCGGTGAGGCTGTCACTGACCGTCACGGCCTGCTTGCCCGGCAGCAGCGGGAACACCAGTTCGGCGAAGCGATAGGCTTCCTCAAGGTGCGGATAGCCGGAGAGCACGAAGCTGTCCACGCCCAAGTCGACGTACTCCTGCAGGCGCGCCGCCACGGTCTGCGGGTCGCCGACCAGTGCGGTGCCTGCGCCGCCGCGTACCAGGCCGACGCCGGCCCAGAGGTTGGGGCTGACTTCCAGCTTGTCGCGCCGTCCGCCATGCAACGCGGCCATGCGCCGCTGGCCTTCGGAATCCATGGTGGCGTAGTTGGCCTGGGCCTTGGCGATGGTCTCGTCGTCCAGGTACTGGATCAGTTCCCCGGCGGCGGCCCAGGCCTTCTCGTTGGTTTCACGGACGATCACGTGCAGGCGCACCCCGAAGCGCACCGTACGACCGTGCTTTTTCGCCCGCTCGCGCACATCGGCGATCTTCTCGGCCACCGCCGCCGGCGGCTCGCCCCAGGTCAGGTAGGCATCCACGTGCTTGGCGGCCAGCTCATGCGCCGCAGCGGACGAGCCGCCGAAGTACAGCGGCGGGTAGGGCTTCTGCACGGGAGGGAAGAAGTTCTGCGCCTTCTTCACATTGATGTGCTTGCCGTCGAAGTCGACAGTCTCGCCTTGCAGCACACGGCGCCAGACGCTGAGGAATTCATCAGCCGCCTCATAGCGCTCGTCATGCTTGAGGTAAACGCCCTCGGCGGCCAGTTCGGCGGCATCGCCACCGGGCACCACGTTCAGCAGCAGACGACCGCCGAGCGCTTCGTCCAGGCTGGCGGCCTGGCGCGCGATGATGGTGGGGCTGCTGACCGAGGTGCGCAATGCCACCAGCAACTTGATCCGGCGGGTTACCGGCACCAGGCTGGCGGCCGTCACCCAGGGGTCCAGGCAGCTGCTGCCGGTGGGGATCAGCAAGCCATCGTAGCCGAGGTTCTCCGCCGCCACGGCGATCTGCCGCATGTACTGGTTGGTGGCCGGGCGACCGAATTCGGATTTGCCGAGGTAGCGGGTATCACCCGAAGTGGGCAGGAACCAGAAAATATCGAGACTCATGGGAATGTACTCGTCGCAGTGGTTTGGGTAGATCCGCCTCCGCAGGGGCAGGCATATCGATTGATGCAACGCAGGGCATGTACGGCTGGTTATTAGGAGTTGCTCGGGCTTCGTCGATCAGTGCGCCTGGCCATGCCAGGGCACCAGCTTGCGTTGCAGTGCGCGCAGGCCCAGCTCGAGGGAAAAGGCGATCAGGGCGATGACCAGAATGCCCAGGACCACCACGTCGGTGACCAGGAATTGCGCGGCGGACTGCACCATGAAGCCGAGGCCGCTGGTGGCGGCGATCAGTTCGGCGGCGACCAGCGTCGACCAGCCGACACCGAGCCCGATGCGCACGCCAGTAAGGATCTCCGGCAGCGCGCCGGGCAGGATCACGTGGCGCACCAGTTGCGCCGACGTGGCGCCGAGGGACTGCGCGGCGCGCAACTTGGCCGGGTCGACATTGCGTACGCCGGTGGCTGTGGCAATGGCGATCGGGGCGAAGATCGCCAGGTAGATCAGCAGCACCTTGGACAGCTCGCCGATACCGCACCAGATGACGATCAGCGGCAGGTACGCCAGTGGCGGAATCGGTCGGTAGAACTCGATCAACGGGTCGAAGATGCCGCGCGCGATGCGGTTGCGACCGATGGCGATGCCCAGCGGAATGGCGGTGAGCACGGCGCACAGCAAGGCCAGCCCGATACGCTCTAGGCTGGCGGCCAGGTGCTGCCAGAGCGTGGCGTCCATATAGCCGATCGTGAGCAGTTGCCAACCGCGTCTGGCGACCGCTTGCGGACTGGGCAGGAACAGGGGTTCGATCAGGCCGCTGGCGGTCGCGGCGAACCAGGCAAGCAATACGCTGAGCACGCTGAGGCTGCTGATGACGAACAGGCTCGGCTCGCGTTTGCGGCGAGGCTTTGCCGAGGCGATGACGTGCTCTGGCAGGGGGAGTTCGAGACTGCTCATGCGCGTCTCCTCTGGCGCTCAGCGAATACCTGAGTCAGTACGTGTTCGCGAGTGGCGATAAAGCGCGGGTCGGACTTGATCGACCGGGCGCTTTCCCCCGCTGCGTAGCGCTGGCCGAAGTCCAGCGGCAGGCGCTCGGCGATCCGCCCCGGATCGGGCGCGAGCAGCAGCAGGTCGGTGGCGAGAAACACCGCTTCCTCGATGTCGTGGGTAATCAGGAACACCGGTTTCGCCGTGCGCTGCCAGACCTGCAGCAGCAGCTCCTGCATCTGTTCGCGGGTGAAGGCGTCGAGGGCGCCAAAGGGTTCGTCCATCAGCAGCACCCGTGGATCGGCGGCCAGCGCCCGGGCCAGGCCGACACGCTGTTTCTGCCCGCCGGAGAGCGCCCATGTCTGACGCTGCTCGAAGCCGGCCAGGTCGACCAGCGCCAGCAGCTCGCGGGCCCTGGCTTCGCGCTGCGCGCATGGCATGCCGGCCAGTTCGAGGCCGAAGGCGACGTTGTGCAGAACGTTCTGCCAGGGCAGCAGGGCATCGTCCTGAAATACCACGCCGCGCTCGGCACCGGGGCCTTGCACGGGGCGTCCATCGAGGGTGATGTGGCCGGCGCTCGGTTGCACGAAGCCGGCGATCAGATTGAGCAAGGTGGTCTTGCCGCTACCGGAAGGACCGAGGGCCACCAACAACTGCTGCGGACCAAGGCTGAAGGAAATGTCGCTCAGTACCGGCTCGGTCGCGCCGGGATACCGTGCGCCGATGCGCTCCAGTTGAAGTAGGGCCATGTCGTTCTCGATAGCGTTCGTGGAGGGTTGGCGGCGCGGGTCGTGCATCGCTAACCCCCCTGCGTTTCATCAGTGGGTGATGAACTGGTTGCTGACATAAGGCGTGTAGTCGGGCAGGACCGCCTCGACCTTGCCTTGCTCCTTGAGGAAGGCCGCGGTGTCGGTGACGGCCTGAATCGTGGGCGCGCCCAGCGCGGTGAGCTGGTCGGCGGCCAGCGGGAAGACGTTGCCCTGCAGCAACAGCGGGATATCGTCGGCCTTGGCGCCGGACAGCTTCACCACTTTGGCGATGTTGTCCTGGTCGGCCAGCCAGGCTTGCGGGTCCTTGCGGTAATCGGCATAGGCGTCGAGCGTGACCTTGGCGAAGGCGCGAACCACGTCCGGATGATTCTCGGCGAAGTCCTTGCGCACGATCCAGGCGTCGAAGGTCGGTGCGCCGAGCGTGCTCAGCTCACCGGAGGTGATCAAGACCTTGCCGTTTTCCTTGGCCACACCGAGCGCCGGGTCCCAGACGTAGGTGGCGTCGATATCGCCGCGCTTCCACGCGGAAATGATCGTCGGCGGCGTCAGGTTCAGAATCTGCACCCTGGCCGGATCGATGTTCCAATGCTTGAGCGCGGCCAGCAGGCTGTAGTGGCCGGTGGAGACGAAGGGCACGGCGACTTTCTTGCCGATCAGGTCTTCGGGTTTGCTGATGCCGCTGCCATCGCGGGCGACCAGGGCTTCGGCGGCGCCAATCTGTGCCGCGATGAGGAACGTCTGGATCGGCAGTTCGCGGGTAGCGGCGGCGGTCAACGGGCTGGAGCCGACATAGCCGATCTGTACGTCACCGGATGCCACCGCAGTGATCACCTCGGCGCCACCATCGAATTTGCGCCATTTGATCTCGGATTGGCTGGCTTTTTCATAGAGGCCGTCGGCCTGCGCCACCTTGGCCGGGTCGACGGTCGTCTGGTAGGCAACGGTGAAAGCGGCGGCTTGCGCATTCAAGGCCAGACCGCCGAAGGACAGAGCCACCAGCAGGCTACGGAAAAACGGGAACTTGGGCATTGCGGGTATTCCTCGGCAGTCGGTCGACCGCTGCGAGGAGAGGCCGGATCACGGGACAGGTTTGAAAAAAACGGGTCCGGTGGTCCGGTTCGACTGATCTTATTTGTTCTAAAAATCAAACAACAAATAACTTTTGGCTATTAATTTATAAGCAGTCGGCAGGTCATCCCAGGCGCAGCAATGCACGCAGTTTCAGCCCGAGCAGCGTACCAATCAGGCAGAACACGCCGAACACCCAGCCGGAAGCGGCGCCGGCCATCACCCCGGACAGCAGCGTGCCGACGGTGCAACCCAGCGCCAGCATGCTGCCCCAGCCGAGCAGCACGCCGCCCAGCAGGTTGCGCAGCCATTCGCGCGGCGCCGGCAGGCGCGGCTGGAAGTCGCCCGCCGCCAGGGCGCTGGCCCAGGCGGCGAAGATCAGGCCGAGGATGAACAGGCCGTTGTTGGACAGCAGGCTGTCCTTGATCACCGTGGCGCAGCCGGCGAAACCGTCCAGGCCCTCCAGCCGTTCCGGCAGCCAGCCGAGCCCATCGGCGCCGGTACGCGCCAGGCTGCCCAACTCCGCCGTGACACCCAGCGGACCGACGCGCAGGTAGGCGAGGGTCGCCAGAGTGCCGATCAGCAGCCCGCCAACCCAGGTCGGCCAGCGCGTGCCGAACAACAACGACCACAGGCCATCGGAACGCGGCGCGCCGGTCGCTGGCTGGCGATAGCGCAACAGCCAGGCAGCAAGGGCGCCGAGCAGCGCCAGCTGCAGCAGCAGCGAACCGCCATAGCCCAGCTTGCCCGGCAGCCAGAGCACTGGCGCCTGCTGGATGCTGGCCAGGTACAGCGGGTTCCAGCTGAGGAAACCGAGGGCGAAACCGAGCAGCGCGCCGGCGAGCGCCGCCAGCGAGGCGAACGCGCCCTCACCGAGGCGATAGAGATGAGCGCTGATACAGGAACCGGAAATCGCCATGCCAATGCCGAACACGGTGGCGGCCAGGGCCAGCACCCAGCTCAGCGGACCGACATGGGCATCCGGTGGCAGGCGACCGCTGGACGGATCGGGCAGGAAGGCGCCGAACAGCGCGTGATAACCGAGGGTGCCCACGGCGAGCGCAGCGAGCAGGCCGAGCAGGCCGTCGGGGACGCGGCGCTCGATGAAGTCGCGGGTGACGCAGAAGAAACAGAAACGCGAGCGCTGCAGCAGCAGGCCGAACAGCGCACCGCTGGCCAGGGAGAAACTGAAGGCGCGGCCCTGGTTGCTGCCGTCCGAGAGTTGCCAGGCGGCCAGCAACAGGGCGGCGCCGATCAGGGCGGCGCCCGTGCGGGAAATCGAGAAGGCGGTCATCGGTTGTCCTTGAGCCGACCGGGGAGGTTCCTTGGGGAATTCGTATAGGGGTGATGGCCGGAATGACCCGTGGGAGCGAGCTTGCTCGCGAATCGGCGCGTCATCCGGGCCTCCGCGTTCGCGAGCAAGCTCGCTCCTACAAGTGGACGGAGCAGCCTTATTTCCCGCCCCAGACCGTGCCGGCCAGATTGGTCACCGGCACGCCCACGGCGTTGCCGTATTCGGTCCAGGAGCCATCGTAGTTGCGCACGTCGTAGCCAAGGATCTTCTTCAGCGCGAACCAGGTGTGGCTGGAGCGCTCGCCGATACGGCAGTAGGTGATGACCGGCTTGCTGCCGTCGATGCCTACCGCGCCGTAGACTTTCTTCAGCTCCTCGGCGGACTTGAAGGTGCCGTCAGCGGCTACCGCCTGCCCCCAGGGCACGTTTACCGCACCGGGAATGTGGCCGGCGCGGATGGCCAGTTCCTGTACGCCTTGCGGGGCGAAGATCTTGCCGCTGTATTCATCGCCCGAGCGGATATCCACCAGTTGCACGTCGCTGCGCTTCTCGGCTGCGGCCAGCACATCGGGGAGGAAGGCGCGCAGGTCCTGGTTGGCGGCCTTGACGGTGACGTTGCCCGCGACCGGGGTGCTGGCGCGGTTGTCCAGGGCACGACCCTCGGCTTCCCATTTGGCGCGCCCGCCGTCGAGCAGCTTGACGTTGTCGACGCCATACACGTCGAACACCCAGGCGCCCCAGGCGGCGAACCAGTTGTTGTTGTCGCCGTAGAGGATGGTGGTGCTGTCGTCGGAGATGCCGCTCTTGCGCAGCAGCTCCTGGAAGGCTTGCTGGGTGGCGATGTCACGGCGCACCGGATCGACCAGGTCGCTGTGCCAGGCGAAATTCACCGCGCCGGGAATGTGCCCGCGTTCGTACACACCAGGCACTACGCTGACCTCGACGATGCGAACCTTGGGATCGTTGAGATTCTTCTCCAGCCAGTCGGTGCTGACCAGGTATTCGCTGGCGGCCTGTGCCGAAGCCGCCTGGAGCAGAGTGGCGGCGGCCAGCAGGCCGGCGCCAAGCAGGGTCTTGACGTTCATGTCGTTATTCCTTTGCGTATTTTCCAATGGGCTGCTCGGCAGCTCGTACGGTTTCAGTGGGTGTTGGATGGTTCAGCCGAAGCGGCCCACGGGTGGAAAACATGGCAAGCCTCGGCGTTGACGCATCGGCTACCGTTCGCAGGGCCGGATCACGTACCACTTCACAGGTAAGGAACAGGTAGTCCGGTGATCCGGTAAGGCGAAGCTATACGATCTAAAAAAAGTAAATCCAATAACTTTTAGGAATTTGCTTAGACGGGCCCGAACAATCTCACTTATTCTTTTTAGATATTAATAAGTGAAAAATAATTCTTTTTAGTGATTACCTATTCTTACGTAGATTTGCCACCGAGCCGACAGCGGACCACCGCATCGGGCCCATTATTCCGGGGCTCTGATTGTAAGGATCGCTGAAACGTCGCATCGCACGTCGTTCCGCTAGAGCCCCATTGCAAGTGCCAATAAATAACCACACCGCACATACCTGCATTTGGAGCATCAAGCATGAACAAATCCACCCTGGCCCTGGCTGTCACCCTCGGCATTCTCGCCCAACAGGCCGGCGCCGCCGGTTTCATCGAAGACAGCAAGGCTAGCCTTGACCTGCGCAACTTCTACTTCAACAACGACAACCGCGAGAGCCAAAACGCCAGCGGACAAGTCAATGAATGGGGCCAGGGCTTCGTGCTCAACTTCACCTCCGGCTTCACCGAGGGCACGGTTGGATTCGGCGTGGATGCCCTGGGTTTGCTCGGCGTGCGCCTGGACGGTGGCGGACGTGCCGGCAAGGCTGGCATCGAGCGCACACCAGGCCAGCTGTTCCCGCTGGAAAGCGACGGCAGCGCGGTGGATAACTACAGCACTCTGGGCCTGACCGGCAAGGCACGCCTCTCCAAGACCGAATTGCGCTACGGCACCCTCCTGCCCAAACTGCCGATTCTGGTGCACAACGACGGTCGCCTGCTGCCGCAGACCTTCGAGGGTGGGCAGATCACCTCCAAAGAGATCAGCAACGTAACCCTGACCGGTGGCCTGATCGAGCGCGCGGTAGGCCGGGCATCCACCAATGGCACCGGCCTGGCCGTGGCCGGCGGCACCCAGGAGAGCAACAAGTTCTGGTTCGCCGGTGGCGACTGGCAAGCCACCCCCGAGCTGACCGCGCAGTACTACTACGCCAACCTCGAAGACTATTACAAGCAGCACTTCGCCGGCCTGCTGCATGTACTGGCGCTGGGCGACAAGCAGTCGCTGAAGACCGATCTGCGCTACTTCCGCACCGACTCCGAGGGCGCCAACGCCAAGGGCACCACCGGCTACACGACCAGCGGCTATACCCGTAACAACAGTGGCGAAATCGACAACAACACCTGGAGTGCGGCCTTCACCTACAGCCTGGGTGGCCATGCGTTCACCCTCGGCCACCAGCGCGTCTCGGAGAACAGCAACTTCGTCCAGCTCAACCAGGGCAACCTGGCGAACGAGGGCGCGGGTGGCGCCAGCGTGTACCTGCTGACCGACCGGCAGCTCTTCAGCTTCACCCGTGCCGGCGAGCGCACCACCTTCGGCGAGTACGGTTATAACTTCGCCGCGCTGGGCGTACCCGGTCTCAGGGCGTCGACGGCCTACCTCAAGGGCACCAACATCAAGACCGCTGGCCGCGACCAGAAGGAATGGGAACGCGATTTCCGTCTGGACTACACCCTGCAGAGCGGACCGCTCAAGGGCGTGAGCTTCTCCTGGCGTAACGCTTCGCTGCGCACCGAAGCAGCCAACGACACCGACCAGAACCGCCTGATCGTCAGCTACAGCCTGCCGCTGCTGTAACCCCAGCGGTACCCCTCTCCTCGTGTGACAACTTTACCGGGCCCATGGCCTAATGCCAGTCAGTTAAGCTGACTGGCATTTTTATTTCTGGTCGGATACTTGGACGGCTTGGGTTTGACCGCTCGCGGATAACTGCGATCCTCACGACGATGAGGTAGGACGTAGTGCATGGCTGAGGCCTGTAGTTCAGCCAGGTAGCGAGGGATGTTGCCTGGATGATTCAAAGAGACCCCGTTCAAGAAGCCCAGAATCGCCCAGGTGCAAGCGGTGAAACTCATTTCGCAGGGGTAGATGCCAGGGCAGTGGCGACTCATTTCCAGCATTTGATAACGCAGCAGGTTGTACCCCAGTAGTACGCCCCACAGTTCTTGTTCAATCATCTCCGGCGTTTTACTACGCAGTGTGTAGTGACCCGCGAGCATGCCTTGCTTCATTTCTCGATAGCCCAGTTCGATTTCCCAACGCTGGCTGTACAGATCCACGATTTCGTCTGGAGGGAAGCGCAGAGGATCGATCATTGAGGTCAGTACCTGCCGCACTTTGCCCTTGATGGTCTTGCTTAATAACCGAGCCTGTAGCGTGTCTGGCAGGTCGGGCCATTGTTTACGCGCCTGCGGCGAGGTCTTTAGTGAGACGATGGCATCGTGGCGCCCTAACTTACGCAGCACCTCGTATTGAGCATCCTTTCGCAGCGGCAGTAACCAATGGCGCTGAGTGCCTGTCTGTTGCCAGCGATGAAGTAACCCCAGTGAATAGAAGCCACGGTCGAACAAGGTCAGCGAGTGATCGGGTGTGCTGTCGATCAGTTGTTCGGCCAGTTTCATCTCGTTGCTGTGGTAGCCGGCAAAAGCACTATTCACCAGCATGTGGCTGGTCAGCTCCATCTGGCAGACCATGCGAACTTGGGGATAGCCGGTATCGCCATGCTGATTACTGGCGCTGCCATAGTGCTTGCGGTTGTCGGCCGTATCCGGTGTGCGCCAGACCACGCCATCGACACTGAGCAGGCGCAAACCGGCCCAAGTGGGGTGATTGGCGCTGGCATGCCAGCGTTGTTGAGTCAGGGAAAAGACCTCTCGCACCGCAGCGCTGCCCAAACGCTGGCGACCTTGCACGATTGCACTGGGTGCTACCAATGGCTTCTGCCCAGGCAGCATGATGCCCATACGGCTCGCGGCATCCCAGGCCGACATCCGGCGAAACAACGCCATGGCGATCACGCACCAGATCATGGCTTCAAGAGGGAGACGTCGCTTACGCAGGGTCGCCACTCCCGCCGTTTCCAGTGCGGTGCTAACTAGGTCTGGATCAAGCAGCGCCCCTAGTTCGTCAAGGGAGTAAGTAGCAGATGCCACTTCGTGAGTCAGTGCCAAAGCGCGGGAAAGTCGCATAAAAAATCCGATGCTCAAAACAAGCATCGGATTTTCGTTTCAGCGCGCAGAAGGTCAAGCTGTAGCGCTTAACTGACTGGCATTAGCCCATGGCCCGGTTTTTTTGCGTGTGCCAGGGATACGGGTAACGGAGCAAGGCTTCGAGCATGCAGCGGGCGTTTGGTGGACAAGCTTCGCGTTGTCCACCCTACGCACTCATTAGCCCCGCACCCGCCTGGATCATTCAGGGCGCCGGATTGGGCTGCTCGGTATGGATGCGCTCGATGCCGGCCAGCAGCTCGTCGCTGAGCTTGAGTTCGAGGCTGGCGAGGTTGCTGTCCAGCTGTTCGAGGCTGGTGGCGCCGATGATATTGCTGGTGACGAAGGGCTGCCGGGTGACGTAGGCCAGCGCCAGTTGCGCCGGATCGACACCATGCTCGCGAGCCAGGGCGATATAGGCGCTGGCGGCGCGACGAGCCTGCGGCGCGTTGTAGCGCTGGAAGCGCTCGAACAGGGTCAGTCGCCCCTGCGGTGGCTGGGCGCCATTTTCGTACTTGCCGGACAACAGGCCGAACGCCAGCGGTGAATAGGCGAGCAGGCCGACCTGCTCGCGGATCGCCATCTCTGCCAGACCCACCTCGAAACTGCGGTTGAGCAGGTTGTAGGGGTTCTGGATCGACACCACGCGCGGCCAGCCACGGGTCTCGGCCAGGTGCAGGAAGCGATGCACGCCCCAGGGCGTTTCGTTGGACAGGCCGATATGGCGGATCTTGCCGCTCTTCACCAGGCCGTCGAGTGCCTCCAGCGTCTCCTCGATCGGAGTGATATGCGCATCCGGGTCGTGCCGGTAGCCCAGCTGGCCGAAGAAGTTGGTCTGCCGGTCCGGCCAGTGCAACTGGTAGAGGTCGATGTAGTCGGTCTGCAGGCGCTGGAGGCTACCCTCCACGGCGGCGGTCAAGTTGGCGCGGTCGAGATACGGCTTGCCGTCGCGGATATGGGTGATGCCATTGCCCGGCGCCGCCGCCTTGGTCGCCAGCACCCAGTCGCTGCGTCCGCCGTGGCGCTTGAAGTAGTTGCCGATGATGATTTCGGTGGCGCCGCTGGTTTCGGCTTTCGGCGGCACCGGGTACATCTCGGCGGTGTCGATGAAGTTGATCCCGGCGGCCTGGGCGCGGCGGATCTGCTCGAAGCCCTCGACTTCGCTGTTCTGTTCACCCCAGGTCATGCTGCCGAGCGCCAGCGCGCTGACCTGGATGTCGGTTTTGCCAAGTGGACGGTAAATCATGGAAGCTCCTGCGAAAGAGTGGGTGTCGTGTGGGGCGCAATGATGAATACCTGCGCCGCTTACGAATAGTTCAGCGGATCGGGCGCCTCGCCCTTCAGGGCCCAGCGGCCAAGGGTGTTGAGCTTATAGTCGATGGGATCGTGCAGGGTGTGGGTGCGCACGTTGCGCCAGAAGCGGTCGAAGCCCAGCGCCGCCTTGGTGCCACGCGCGCCGACCACCTCGAACAGCTCCTGGCTGGCGAACAGCCCGGCACGGTGGGCGAGCACCTTGGCTTCGGCCACCGCCACGGCCACCTCGGCGCGCTCGCCGGCGCTCAGCGCCGGGCCGCGTGCGTAGGCCTGCGCGACCTGCTCCGCCGCACGGTCGGCCAGCGCACGGGCGGCAGCGATCTGCACGTGCATCTCGCCGAAGCGGTTCTGGGTGAACAGGTCGTCGGTGGCGTGCTGCGCCGCGGAGGTCAGCCACGGGCGGGCCTGAGTATGCGCGTAGTCGCGTGCCTCGGCAAAAGCACCCTCGGCGATGCCCAGGTACAGGTTGACCAGCACCAGCTGGGCGAAGCAGTTGCGCAGGGTGTGGAATGCTGTCGGGCTCACCTCCGGGGCGCGCAGCACGTCGCGCTCGGCCAGCGGCACGTTGGCGAAGCTGACCGAGTTGCTGTCGGTCTGGCGCTGGCCGATGGGGTCCCAGTCGTCGAGGATACGCACACCCGGATGCTCGGTGGACACCACCGCCAGCAGCGGCTGGGCCGCATCGCCCAGGACCGCCGAGAGGGTCATCAACTGCGCGCCGACGATCCCCGAGCAGAACGACTTGCTGCCATCGAGCAGTAGCCCATCGGCGGTCTGCCTGGCAACCAGACGGCGGTCCAGCGGGTTCATGCCGTTGCCCCACCACAGCTGGCGCTCGATGGTCTGGCGCAGCAGGCGCTCCTGCTGTTCCTGGTTGCCGTAGATCAGCACGGTGGCAACCTGCAGGTGGTGGAAGGCGAATACGTGGGCCAGCGAACTGTCGACCGCGGCGATGCGGCGTATCAGTGCATAGATTTCCGGCCAGGGCCGCTCCGCGCCGCCGTAGGCGCGCGGAATCGACAGGTCGAGCAGGCCGGCTTCGCGCAGCAGCGCCTTCTCTTCGGCGGCATGGCCGCCACGGGCGTCGCGCTCGACCGCGGTGGCCTTGATGCGCGCGAGCAGGTTATCCAGGGGTAGATTCATTGCAGGGGGACTCTATCGGTCGTGGTTCGGGATATTCGTGAAATGCATCGGGTCAGTGGCACATCAGGCCTTGTTCGAGCTTGAGCACATCGACGCTCAGCTCGCCGATCCAGTGCGCCAGGGCGCTATCCTGGGCGCCGCCGCGCTGCCAGTCGGCCAGCGCGGCGGCCAGCCAGGCGCGGGTTTGTGGTTCGTCGACCGGCAGGCGCACGTGGCCGGCGTCCTCGGGGCGCAGGGCGATGGGCAGGCGCCGGTAGAAGCGCCAGTCGGGTTGCTGCAGCAGCCAGGCGATCAGGCTCTCTTCCTCTGCCAGTGCCGTGCATTCGCCGGCCATGAAGGCCGCGATGGCGTGTACCGACGAGGGATAGCGGCGGGCCACGGCGCCCTGCCCGGCAATGATCGAGTGGTAGGGACTGCCTTCGGCCAGACACACCGTGTTCCCGCGCAGCGGTGCCTCATCCACCAGGGCCATCCCGCGCAGGACCAGCAGCGCGCCCTCGCTGTGGCGCGCCGAGACCGGCAGGGCGACATCGGTCGCCGGAGCTGGCTGCAAGGCGTTGCCGGCGATCAGCAGATCGATCCGCCCCTTGATCAGCGCCGCCTCGTGCCGCTCCGAGGACAGACCGACCAGCTCGACCGGCAGCTGCAGGTAGTCGCCCAGCGCCTGCGCGAGCGCTGCGTCGCGCGGGTCCGGCTCAGCCACGGGCGGCGCGCCGGGTAAGGCCGGGCGCACGTACTCGCGCACGCCGACCAGCAGTTTGCCACGCGCCAGCGCCGGCTCCAGCAGCGGCCCCGGGGGCAGCTCGCCCGGATGCGGCGACCACCAGGCCTGTTGCCCGTTGCCGACGAGGATGGCGGTCACGATCAGCAGGGCCGCCACGAGCACCAGCGCCAACCGTACGGGTCGATCGGCAGCGCGCAGCGCGCCCAGGTAGGCCGGCGCCAGCACGTCAGGCATTGTGGCTCAGTCCCTTGCGCCAGCGGGTCAGGCGCCGCTCGATCAAGGCCAGGACCAGGTTGAGCAGCATCCCCATCAGCGCCAGCAGGAGGATGCCGGCATACATGCTCGGCACCTGGAACACTTCCTGGGAGTTGATGGTCAGGAAGCCCAGACCGGAGTGCGCGCCGATCATTTCCGCGGCCACCAGGGCGGTGACACAGTAGGCGCCGGCCAGACGGATACCGGTGAAGATCGACGGCGCAGCCGCCGGCAACACCACCTTGGCGAACAGGAAGCCACGCGAGGCGCCCATCGAACGGGCCGAGTCGATCAGCAGCTTGTCGACCTGCTTCACCCCGCTGATGGTACTCAGCAGGATTGGCCAGAACGACGCCCAGAAGATGATCGCCACCTTGGACAGCTCACCGATGCCGAAGAACAGGATGAACACCGGAAACAGCGCCAGCGCCGACGTCTGGCGGAAGAACTGCAGCAGCGGATCGACGAAGGTCTCGAAGCGGGCGAACCAGCCCATCAGCAGGCCGAGGCTCACCCCGCTGGCGATCGCCAGCAGCAGGCCGGCCAGCGAACGGTACAGGCTGGCCTCGAGATGCCTGAGCAGCGCCCCATTCTGCGCCATTTCCCAGATGGCCTGCAGTACCGCCGACGGCGGGCTGAGGTAGCCCGGGTTGACCAGCCCCAGGCGTGGCAGCAGCTCCCAGACCAGCACGAAGACGATGATGCCCAGGCTGCGATCCAGCAGCCCGGAAAGATTCAGCGAAACACTCATGAGAACTCCTAACCCTTGATCTCGGCGGCTTGTGCGCTGGCTGGCCAGTCGGCGGCGCGTATCGAGGTTGGCGCCGGCACCGGCGCCGAAGCGAAGCGCACCTCGTCCTTGAGCACTTCCCAGGCGCGCTGGCGCAGGTGCACGAACGCCTCGGAGTTGCGCACCTCGGCCAGCCGTGGGCGTGCCAGCGGCACCTCGATGATTTCCTTGACCCTACCGGGGCGGTGGGTCATCACCGCGATGCGGTCGGAGAGGAAGATCGCCTCGTCGAGGCTATGGGTGATGAACACGATGGTCTTCTTGTGCTGGTCCCAGATACGCAGCAGCTCGCCCTGGAGGATCTCGCGGGTCTGCGCGTCGAGGGCGGCGAAGGGCTCGTCCATCAGCAGCACGTCCGGTTCGTAGACCAGCGAGCGGGCGATGGCCACCCGCTGCTTCATACCGCCGGAAATCTCATGAGGGTAGCGCGTGCCGTTGCCATGCAGCCCTACCAGTTCCAGGTACTCGCGGGCCCGCTCGCGGCGCTCGGCCTTGCCAACCCCGCGGATCTCCAGGCCCACCTCGATATTTTCCAGCACGGTGCGCCAGGGAAACAGCGCATAGCCCTGGAATACCACGCCCTGATTGGCGTTGATGCCTTCCAGCGGTCGACCGTCGATGTGGATGCTGCCGCCACTCTTGCCAGCCAGCCCGGCGAGAATACTGAGAAAGGTCGACTTGCCGCAGCCCGAGGGGCCGAGCACCGAGAGGAACTCGCCCTCGCGCACCTCCAGGTTGAAATCCTGCAGGGCGACCACCCGCTCGGCCTGGCCGCTCTCGTTCTTCGCGCTGAACTCCATGCGCAGGTTGTGCGCCACGATCTTGCTGCTCACGCTGCGCACCTCAGGCCGTCTGGCTGGCGAATGGGTTGAACTCGTTGGTATAGACGTCCTTCACCAGCACCTTGCCGCGCGGAATCTTGCCCTCGTTCTCGAGAATGTCGATGTAGTACTGGATTGGCGGCTCGGTAATCACCAGGTTCTCCACGTAGGCGTAGCGCTCCACCTTGCCGAGGTCCATGCCGATGCGCCGGGCGGTGATCTTGCGCGCCTCCTCGGGGTTGTCATTCACCCAGTTGCCTGCCCGGGCGACGGCCTGCACCACGTCGCGGGTCGCCTCGGGATGTGCGCGGATGAACTTGCCGTGCGCACTGTACGGCGCCATGCCACCCAGACCGCGGTCGAGGTCGTAGTCACTCCACAGACGCAGCAGCGCGGGATTCTGCTCGGCGCCGCCGGAGTGCGGCGGATGGATGATCGCCAGGTCGATATTGCCGGTCTCAACGGTCTGCTCGCCCTGGGTGTCCGGCACCACCAGCCAGTTGATCTTGTTCACGTCGACGCCGTGCTCACGCAGATAGGTCTTGGTGACGAACTCGGCGCAGGCGCCGAAGCTGTTGAAGCCGATGGTCTTGCCCTCGAGATCCTTGGGCGTGCGAATGCCCGAGTCCTTGCGCACGAAGTACTTCATGTGCGGGGCCTCTTCGAGGGTCTTGCCGCCAGCGGACACCACCTTGAGGTCCAGACCGCTGGCAATCGCGGAAATGACCAGCGGCACCATGCGCATGCCGAAGTCGATTTCGCCGGTACCGACCAATGGAATCAGCTGTGGCGCGGCAATCTTGCCGACATATTTGGGCCGCGCGCGGGTGCCTTCGAAATAGCCCAGCTCCTCGGCCAGATAGATCAGATCGAACGACGGGTTTTCCGGATATCTGAATTCGACCACCTTGTCACCGACACTCTTCAGCACGGCGGGTGCCGAGGAACTCCTGGCACTCTCCTTCTCCCAGCATCCCGGCAGGATAAGGCTGGCGGCACCGGCACCGCCGAACAGGGCGAGGGTTTTAAGGGCCGATCTGCGACTGGTATTTACGCTCATTTCTAGTTTTTCCTTGGCACGCTTGGCTTGAAGTCAGCCCGAATCGAATACCAAGCTGGATAGCAACAGACGTGCCACCCATTAGGTCGATGCAATCCATTGATTTAGAAGGGAAAAATCGGCAATCAGCTTTCCGCGAAGCGCCGCTGCGCAAATGCGGACAATCGCACGCACGAACTGTTGAATATCCAGCAACGCACTGATTCGGTTGCGCCGCTGGTTTCAGCGGCGCCAGGTACATCTCGGCGATATCGATGAAGTCGATATCAGCGCGGGCCTTCTGTCGCCAGCGCCTGTCGCGTCGCCGCCCGGGACTGGAACGCCTCACGGGCACGCGCCAGATTGTGCAGATCGGCGAAGCGTTCGCCCAGGCGCGGCAGCCAGCCGGCGAACACGCCCAGGTAGGCATCGGCGACCGTGTAACGTTCACCGACCAGCCAGCTGCGACCGGCCAGGTGCCGATCGATATGGGCCAGCGCCTGGTGCAACTGCTCGGCGGCCTGGGCACGGATGCCGAAATGGGCGGCTTCGTCGGCGGAGTAGCGCTCGGGGCGATTCAGCGGACGGAAGCCACCGACATGCACCTCGCTGGTCAGGTAGCCGATCCAGCTCTGGATCAGTGCCCGCTCACTGCTGCCGACGGGTGCGATCAGGCCACTGTCCGGTCTGAGGTCGGCCAGGTACGGCAGGATCGCGCTGTTTTCGGTGATCAGCGTACCGTCATCCAACTGCAACGCCGGCACCCGACCGAGCGGATTGATACGGTGGATCGGCGAGTTGGCGACGCGCAGGACGACCGGCTCGACCTGAATCGGCAGATCGAGTTCGTGCACCAGGCTATGGGCGGCCAGCGAGCAGGCGCCAGGGGAAACGTAGAGAACGGTCATGGGGAGTCTCATGCGAAGAACGGCCCGTCGTTGCCGGCGGGCCGTTGTGGACGAAGAAATACGGGCTGGGTTGCGCTCCTTCGCATCCCGCTCCGCAGAGTGGCTTCCTGCCTGCCGCGTCCATGCGGTCGTTCCATGAAAACGGGTCGTCGAGCGTTCAGCCAGCCTTCTGCAGCAGCGGCTTGTCGGCCTCGGTCAGCGGCGTGCGGGTGTCGGCGCTCGGCCTGATGGCGCGACTGCTCTCGCCCGTGACCGACACCGGAATCTCGCCATGCACGGTGCTGCGCCGCACGATGCGCCGGGCGCTGCCGTAGTCGTCGACGGCGATGTGCTGGGTGGCGCGGTTGTCCCACACCGCCAGGTCGCCCTTGCTCCAGCGCCAGCGCACGATGTTCTCCAGGCTGACGATGTGCGCCTGGAACAGATCGAGCAGCGCGCGCGAATCACGCGAGTTGAGGCCGACGATGCGGTCGGCGAAGTGGCCGAGCAGCAGTGCCTTCTCGCCCGTTTCCGGGTGCACGCGCACCAGCGGGTGCTCGCTCTCGTAGACGGTGGAGGTGAACTGCTCGCGGAAGCGCTTGTTGGCCACCGCCTCGATCTGCTTGGGCGCCGCGTAGTCGTAGTCGTTGGTGTGGCGTACCCACAGCGTGTCGGCCAGCTGCTTGAGCGGCTCGGGTAGGTGCTGGTAGGCGCTGACGGTGTTGGCGAACACGGTGTCGCCACCGAACTCGGGGATCACCTCGCCGCGCAGGAAGGTGATCTTCGGGTAGTCGACCACGAAGCTGATGTCGGTGTGCCAGGAGTTGGCCCGCGAGCGCTCGGAGTCCACTTCGAGGATGCCGGCGGTGTTGGCCTCCGAGGGCGTGGTTGGATGCACCACCAGGTCGCCGAAGCGGCTGGCGAAGGCTTCCTGCTCGGCGTCGGAGAGGTGCTGTTCGGGGAAGAACAGCGCCTTGTGCTCGAGCAGCGCCTGCTGCAACTCGGCGAACTGCGAATCGCTGAGGTCGGTGACGCGCACGCCGCTGACGGTGGCGCCAATGCGACCGGTAATGGGTTGGATGTTCAGGCTCATAACGGTTCTCCCTGGCGGTCTCTGCCGCCGATCTGGTTAGGTCAAGCGAAGGTTGGTATTCAGCTCGCGGCGCGCTGCTGCTCTTGCACAACGTACTGGTTGTCCGGTCGCGCCAGGCCGAAGTGCTCGCGCAGGGTGGTGCCGGCGTACTCGCTGCGGAACAGTCCGCGGCGGCGCAGCTCCGGCACCACCAGTTCGATGAAATCCTCAAGACCGCCCGGCAGCCACGGCGGCATGACGTTGAAGCCATCGGCGGCGCCGTTCTCGAACCACAGCTGGATCTGGTCGGCGATCTGCGTCGGCGTGCCCACCACCGTCCAGTGGCCACGGGCGCCGGCGATACGCAGATACAGCTCGCGGATGCTCAGGTTTTCCCGCTCGGCGACGTCGAGCAGCAGCGCCTGGCGGCTCTTGCCACCGTTGGTTTCCGGCAGGTCCTGCGGCACTGGGCCGTCGAGGTCGTAGCCGGACAGATCGGCGCCGATCATGCCCGACAGCAGCGACAGGCCGACCTGCGGATGGATCAGCTCCTGCAACTGCTGGTACTTGGCCTGGGCCTCCTCTTCCGTGCGCCCGACGATAGCGAGGATGCCGGGCAGGATCTTCAGTTCCTCGGGACGACGACCGTATTTCGCCAGGCGAGCCTTGACGTCGGCATAGAACGCCTGAGCGCTTTCCAGGCTCTGGTGGGCGGTGAAGATCGCCTCGGCGGTGCGCGCGGCGATCTCCTTGCCGGCCTCGGAGGAACCGGCCTGCACCAGCACCGGGTAGCCCTGCGGCGAGCGCGCCACGTTGAGCGGGCCCTTGACCTGGAAATGTTTGCCCTGATGATTCAGCGGGTGCAGCTTGGCCGGCGCGAAGAACTGGCCGCTGGCCTTGTCGTGGACGAAGGCATCGTCCTCCCAGCTGTCCCACAGGCCCTTGACCACGTCGAGGAATTCGCCGGCGCGCTCGTAGCGCAGGGCGTGCTCCAGGTGCTCGTCGCGGTTGAAGTTCTGCGCCTCGGCCAGGGTGTTGGACGTCACCTGGTTCCAGCCGGCGCGGCCCTTGGAGATCCAGTCCAGCGAAGCGAACTTGCGCGCCAGGTGGTAGGGCTCGTTGAAGCTGGTGCTCACCGTGCCGATCAGGCCGATGCGCTCGGTCACCGCAGCCAGCGCCGAGAGCAGGGTAAAGGGCTCCAGAAAGGAGGCCCGCGCGTTGCGCGCCGCCGCCTCAAGGCTGCCGCTGCCGAAGTTGACCGCTACGCCGTCGGCGACGAATACCGCATCGAACTTGGCGGCTTCGGCAAGCCTGGCCACCTTCAGGTATTCCTTGAAATCCACCTCGGCACCGGTCGGCACGTCGGGATGGCGCCAGGCGGCGATGTGATGACCGGTGGCCATCAGGAAGGCATTCAGACTCAGTTGACGCTGGCTCATGGAGGGTTCCCTGTCGATGAGAAGTTCGCATCGCCGCTCGCAGCGGCAGTGACAGGGTGATTGCAGCAAGCGTGCCAATCCCCAAAAGCGCGCTATTTCAATGATTTTGCCGACCGATCGGTAACAACTGTTGGATTTTGCGCAGCGGATGCAATCATCTGCCGATTTTCCACCAGCCGCCCGGACTCAGGTCCCGACACATTGCATAAAACCAACCTATAAAACCAAAAAGAATAATCAAATCAAATTTGATTATTTTTAAATATAAGAATGACCCGCTAGAGTCCTGCCGCATAGAGAACCCGTATTCATCAAGCGAGGCCGCCATGAACGCCCCCATCCTGACCCTGGCTCCCCACGAAAACAGCCGCGAGGAAGTCCGGGCCAAGGCGCTGTTGTTCGCCGACGCCCGCTCCCAGCAACTGCTGGCCCAGGCCGAGCTGGTCGCCGCCAGTCCGGTGCCGGTGCTGATCCACGGCGAAACCGGCACCGGCAAGGAACTGCTGGCCCGTCACCTGCACAAGCGCAGCGGGCGCAAGGGGCCGTTCGTCGCGGTAAACGGCGCAGCGATCAACGAGAGCCTGGCCGAGAGCGAATTCTTCGGCCACGAGGCCGGCGCCTTCACTGGCGCCAGTGGCCGCCGCGAAGGCTGGTTCGAGGCGGCCCAGGGCGGCACCCTGTTCCTCGACGAAATCGGCGACCTGCCGCTGGCGCTGCAGGTCAAGCTGCTGCGCGTGCTGCAGGAGCGCGAGGTGGTGCGGGTCGGCGGGCGCAAGCCGATCCCCATCGACGTGCGCATCATCACCGCCACCCACGTCGACCTGCAGTCGGCGATCAGCGGCGGGCGCTTTCGCGAGGATCTGTATTACCGGCTGAACATCGTCACCCTGCGCATCCCGCCGCTGCGCGACCGCCCTGGCGATATCCTGCCGCTGGCCGAGCACTTCCTCGGTCAGTTCGCCCGCGAGCACGATCGCCCATTGTCCACACTGGCGGCGGACGCGGTGCAGCGTCTGCTGGCCCACAGCTGGCCGGGCAACATCCGCGAGCTGGAGAATGCTCTGCTGTCCGCCGCCCTGCTGGCCGGTGGTCCGCTGATCGAGGGACGCCACCTGCAGTTCAGCCGCCAGGTGGTGGCCGCGGTCCCGCCGACGGCCTCCGCCACGGCCTCCGCCACGGCCTCCGCCACGGCGGGCGCCGGGACAGCGCCCGAGCAGCTGTGGCAGGGCATCCAGCAGCAGCTACAGGCCCTGCTCGATCACGACAGCCCAGCCCTGTGGTCGCGCTGGGAGCAGCTGCTGTTGCAGACCACCCTCAGCCGCCACCATTTCAACCAGGTGCACAGCGCCGACCGCCTGGGCATCAGCCGCCACGCCCTGCGCACCCTGATGAAACGCTACGACCTGCTGCCGCCGCCAGCCGGCGCGCGCTACGGCAACATCGGTTGACGGTCCGCCTGCGGCTCCCGTGCGAAGGGGGAGCCGCAGGCATGACCTTCAGCCGGCGACGCGCTGCCGCTGTTGCGCGACGTACTGGTTGTGCGGTCGCGCCAGGCCGAAGTGCTCGCGCAGGGTGCTGCCGCTGTAGTCCTCGCGGAACAGTCCGCGCCGGCGCAGTTCCGGCAGCACCAGCTCGATGAACTCGTCGAGCCCGCCCGGCAGCCAGGGCGCCAGCACGTTGAAGCCGTCGGCGGCGCCGTTCTCGAACCACTGCTGGATCTGGTCGGCGATCTGCACCGGCGTGCCGACCACCGTCCAGTGACCGCGCGCGCCGGCGATGCGCAGGTACAGCTCACGGATGCTCAGGTTCTCGCGGTGGGCCAGCTCCTGTACCAGCGCCTGGCGGCTCTTGTTCTGGTTGGTGTCGGCCAGCGCGGGCAGCGGGCCGTCGAGGTCGTAGCCGGACAGGTCGGCGCCGATCAGGCCACTGAGCAGGTTGACGCCGACCCGCGGGTCGATCTGCTCCTGCAGTGCCCGGTACTTGGCCTGGGCTTCTTCCTCGGTGTGGCCGACGACCGGGAAGATGCCCGGCAGAATCTTCAGCGAATCCGCACTGCGGCCATACTTGGCCAGGCGTCCCTTGACGTCGGTATAGAAGGCCTGGGCGCTCTCCAGCGTCTGGTGCGCGGTGAAGATCGCCTCGGCGCTGCGCGCGGCGATTTCCTTGCCCGGCTCGGAGGAGCCGGCCTGCACCAGCACCGGGTAGCCCTGGGGCGGTCGTGCCACGTTCAGCGGGCCGCGAACCTGGTAATGGCAGCCCTTGTGGTTGAGCGGATGCAGCTTGGCCGGATCGAAGAACTGGCCGCTGGCCTTGTCGCGGATGAAGGCGTCGTCCTCCCAGCTGTCCCACAGCCCCTGCACCACGTCGAGGAACTCCTCGGCCCGCTGGTAACGCTCGGCATGTGCCGGCAATTCGTTCTGGTTGAAGTTCAGCGCCTCGGCGGGCGCCGAGGAAGTCACCAGGTTCCAGCCGGCGCGCCCGCCCGAGATCCAGTCCAGCGAGGCGAAGCGCCGCGCCAGGTTGTAGGGCTCGTTGTAGGTGGTGCTGGCGGTTGCGATCAGGCCGATGCGCTCGGTCACCGCGGCCAGCGCCGAGAGCAGGGTGAAGGGCTCCAGCCGGGTGCCTCGCGCCGTCAGCGCCAGCTCTTCCAGGCTGCTGCCGCCATTGCCCGAAGCCGCCGCCACCGAGTCGGAGACGAATACCGCATCGAACTTGGCGGCTTCGGCGGCCTGGGTGATGCGGACGTATTCGCTCAGGTCGTGATTGGCCTGTGCCGACACGTCCGGGCGGCGCCAGGCGGCGATGTGGTGGCCGGTGGGCAGGATGAAGGCATTCAGGGAAAGCTGGCGCTGGGTCATGACGAATCTCCTTGGGGATAGGGGGTGGCGACCTGCCTGGCCGGTCGCCCTCTGCCGGCGTTACAGCAGGCAGCGTGCCAAGGTGCCGTAGGACCAGTGGCCATGCGCCCGGAGGCGACATGAACGGGGAAGGCGGTGCGCCCGGCACTGTTGCCTTTTGCGCAGAACGTGCCAGTCGCTGCGGGATTTTCGGCAGCCGCGCCGATGCGCGATAAGCCGGTTGTCGCGTCCGTTCGTGGATTGCCGGCTTATTCCTTGAGTTTCTAAAAGCGGCACAGTGATTGCTATTTCTCATCTATCGACCGGATAACCGGTCTTGCCTTGTGCTTATCGATAGAAGAGGAATATCCCAATGAAGAAAACCATCCTGGCCTCCGCGCTGCTGGCCCTGCTCGGCAGCTCCCTGCTACAGGCCGCCGAGCCGTCGCCCACCGTGATCCACTTCGGTGTCGCCCAGGTCGGCAAGGGCGGGGTGCCGTTCTCCAACGGCGGCGTGGCCGGCCTGGCCGATCAGCGCAAGGCCATCCAGGCCGAACTGGAGGGGCAGGGTATCGAGGTGCAATGGCACTACTTCAAGGGCGCCGGCCCGGCGGTCAACGAGGCGCTGGCCAACAAACAGCTGGATTTCGCCACCCAGGGCGACCTGCCGGCGGTGGTGGGCAAGGCCGGTGGCCTGGACACCCGGCTGATCACCGCCGACAGCCTGCTCAGCTCCACCTACCTGGTGGTGCCGAGCGATTCGCCGGCCAAGAGCCTGGAAGACCTCAAGGGCAAGAAGGTGGCGCTGTTCAAGGGCACCAACCTGCACCTGGCGATCCTCCGCGCGCTGGCTCATGAAGGATTGAGCGAACGCGACTTCCGCTCGCTCAACATGGACTTCGCCACCATGGCCGCCGCGCTGGCCTCCAAAGACATCGACGGAGCCTGGTTCCATCAGACCGCCTTCGACCTGGAAGCCTCGGGCATCGGCCGGATCGTCTACGACACCCGTGCCGTGGATGCCAGCCTGACTCGCCAGTCCCACGTGCTGGTGCGCGGCGACTTCGAGCACAAGCACCCGGAGATCGTGCAGAAAGTGGTCGATGCGCTGGTCAAGACCGCCGCCTGGACCTCGACCGACGCCAATCGCGACGAGGTCTACACACTGTGGGCCAACTCCGGCACCGCCGAGCAGTCGCTGCGCGCCGAGCAGGAAGGCCAGTCGTTCCAGCGCCGCTACTCGCCACGCCTCGATGAATTCTTTATCGAGCGCTACCGCACCACCGTCAGAGAATCGAAGGAGCTGGGCCTGATCCGCAGCGACATCGACGTGGCCCGGTGGGTCGAGCCCAAGTACGTCAATGACGCCATCGAGCGCCTCGGCCTGCAACAACTGTGGCCGCAATACGACGCCGACAACCAGCCGGTTTCGCGCTGATCGCTCCGCGCAGGCCGCCGCGCCTGCGCCCCCTGCCGAAAGAAAGGAAGCTCGTGCATGCATACGGAGCTGATCATCCTCGCCGGCGCCCTGTGCGCCGGCGTGGTCACAGGGCTGAGCGGGTTCGGCACCGGGCTCACCGCCCTCGGTTTCTGGCTGTATGTACTGGACCCGGCGATCGCCGCCGCACTGGTAGTGATCTGCTCGGTCGTCGGCCAGGTGCAGTCGCTGTGCAGCGTGCGCCGCGCGGTCACCTGGACACGTATCTGGCCTTTCCTCATCGGTGGCGCGCTGGGCGTGCCGCTGGGTGTGATGGCACTGCGCATCGTCGATGCGTCGACGCTCAAGGTCCTGCTCGGCATCTTTCTGGTCGGCTATACCGGCCTGATGCTCAGCCTGCGGCAACTGCCCGTGGTCAGCGCCTGGGGCGGGAAACTGGCCGACGGCATCGTCGGCACGGGCGGTGGCGTTCTCGGCGGGATCGCCGGTCTGTCGGGTCCGCTGCCGACCATCTGGTGCGGGTTGCGCGGCTGGCGCGCCGACCTGCAGCGTGGCGTATGCCAACCCTACAACCTGGCCATTCTCGGCATGGCGCTGGGCCTATACGCCTTCCAGGGTCTGCTGACCTGGGAGGTCTGGAAACTGGCCCTGCTGTGCATGCCGGCGACGATGCTCGGCACCTATTGCGGCACGCGCCTGTACGGACGGGTCGACGACCGGCAGTTCCGCTATCTGGTCCTGTGGCTGCTGCTCGCCTCGGGTCTGGTGCTTACGCTGTCCAGCCTCGGGTAGCAGGCCGTTGAAAAAGCCATGTCCCCGTTAGTTGTTGCGAGCACTTGAGGTATGAAGTGCCGCACAGGATCGGTACGTACGTGAACCATCGTAGGAAGGGCGGTGCCCGCGAACAAAGCCCACACCCCGGTGCGGAATCCCTTCGCGAGCATGGCTCGCTCCTACAGGTTGTGCGGTGCACGCAGATTTTGTGGGAGGGGCCTTGGCCGCGAACGGAACCACGCCGATGCTCGGGCATCGATTCGCGGACAAGTCCGCTCCCACAAAAACAGGATTGCTCCAGCAACACGCAACAGGGATATGGCCTTTCTCAGCGGCCTGGCGCTGCGCTCTTTCCAACAGTTCGCCGTCGCCGCTGCGCGATTTCCCGCAGCCTGCCTGGCCTCGCCGCCACCCGCGCCGCAACCGCCAGCGGGCGCCGATCCGGCGTAACTGGGCCGGCATGCCGCAGCCGGGCGATTTCCGGTTCGTTATGTCGTTATGGCATTTCAATTTAAAGGCTTGAAAGAAATTGGCATAACAACTGCAACCCTTCCTTGCGTACCCGCCACGCCGTCTCGCGGCGTTCCGGGCAAGTCTCAAAAATGAACACAGGAATTTCTCCATGCAACGCAAGCTGCTTCTCCCCCTCGTCGCCGCCCTCGCCGGCAGCTGGATCGGCATCACCAGCGCCGCCGATCAGCCCGAAGTGATCCGCTTCGGGCTGGCCACCGTCGGCAAGGGTGGCATCCCCTTCGCATCCTCCAGCGTCACCAGCCTGGCCCACCAGCGCCAGGCCATCGAGGAGGAACTCCAGGCCGAGGGCATCAAGGTCGAGTGGACCTACTTCAAGGGCGCCGGCCCGGCAGTCAACGAAGCATTGGCCAACAAGCAGCTGGACTTCGCCTGGCAGGGCGACCTGCCGGCTGCCGTCGGCAAGGCCGGTGGCCTCAACACCCGGCTGATCGCCGCCGACGGCCTGTTGTCCGCCAACTATCTGGTGGTGCCGAGCGATTCTCAGGCCACCACCCTCGAAGACCTCAAGGGCAAGAAAGTGGCGCTGTTCAAGGGCACCAACCTGCAGTTGGCCACCGCCCGCACCCTGAAACAGGCCGGCCTGGGTGATCGCGACTTCCGCACCATCAACATGGACTTTCCCACCGCCGCCGCCGCGCTGGCCTCGAAGGATATCGACGGCGCCTGGCTGGCTTCCTCGGCCTTCGACCTGCAGGCCAACGGCATCGGTCGGATCATCTACGACACCCGCGCGGTGGATGCCCGCCTGACCCGCCAGACCCATGTGCTGGTACGTGGCGAGTTCGAGCAGCAGCACCCGGAGATCGTGCAGAAGGTGGTCAACGGCCTGGTGAAGACCGCCGCCTGGGTGTCGGCGCCGGAAAACGAGGACGCCGCCTTCGAGCTGTGGGCCAAATCCGGCACGCCGGTCGATTCGCTGCGCGCCGAACAGGGCGACCTGCCGCTGGCGCGTCGCTACTCGCCGCGCCTCGACGAGTTCTTCATCGACCGCTACCGCGCCACGGCCAGGGAGTCGAAGGAACTCGGTCTGATCCGTGGCGACATCGACGTCGCCCAGTGGGTCGAACCCAAGTACGTGAACAGCGCCATCGAGCAGCTCGGCCTGCAGTCGCTGTGGCCGCAATACGACACCACCAACCAGCCGCTGGCACGGTAAGCCGCACATGACGCAGAGCAACGCCGGACTGGCGAACGGACGCAACCTGGGCAGCTTCGTCCTGCTGGCCACCCTGGCCGGCATCGGCGTGGGCCTGGCCAAGGTGACCACCGCGCTCTATGCCATCAGCCTGCAGGCCACACCGCTGCAACTGGGGCTGATCGCCGCGGCGCAAACCGCCGGCCTGCTGCTCACCAGCCTGCCGTGCGGCGTGCTGGTCGAGCGCCTGGGGCCGCTGCGCCTGTTCGTCCTCGGCAGCCTGCTGGCCGGAGCCCTGTTCCAGCTGGTGCCACTGGTGCCACATCCGCTGTACCTGCTGGCGCTGACCCTGTTGATCGGGCTGTGCATGCCGTGCCGCTTCGTCTCGCTGAACACGGTGTTCATGCACCAGCTGGTGCAGATGGGCGAGACGCGCGCCGGCTGGTTCCGCGGCTCGCAGATGATCGGCCTGCTACTGATCGGTCCGACCCTGGCGGCACTGCTGGTCGACTGGCGCGGACCCGCCGGCGGCTGGAGCCTGATCGGCCTGGCCTTCGCCGTGCCGATCCTGCTGGCGCCGCTGGTGCTGCGCAGCTACCCGGCACAGCGCCAGGTGGTCGAACGCCTCGGCCTGGCCATGGTCGCGCGCCAACTGGGCCTGCTGCGCGAGGACGCCGAACTGCGCGGCAACTGCCTGCTGGACTTCTGCGTGCAGGCGGTGGCGATGTTCTTCGCCTTCTTCATCGTCGCCATCACCGTGCAGGACTACGGCTGGTCGGCGCGACAGGCCGCCGCCCTGCTCAGTGGCCACGGCCTGGCGTTCATCCTTGCGCTGTTCTTCCTCGGTCGGCGTTTCGGCGCTCGCAAGCAGGCCGGCTTCGCCATCAGCCTGCTGCTGTCCGCCGCAGCCCTGCTGGCGCTGGGCCTGGCTCATCAGGCGCTGCTGCTATGGGTCGGCGGCCTGCTGCTGGGCATCAGCCTGGGCATGCTGCAGGTCACCACCCTGTCCAGCTATGCCCGTCACGGCCAGCGTCTCGGCCACGGGCGTATTGCCGGGCTGGCGGCGCTGATCGGTCCGGCCGGCAGCATGAGCGGTTGTCTGCTCGGCGGCCTGCTCGGTGCATCGCTGGGCCTGCAGACGCTGTTCCTGCTGTTCATTCCGCTGCTGCTCGCCTTCCTGCTGGTGCCGCTGGCGCGCAGCCGTTTTCCCGCCCTGTCCGCCCGGAGGACTTCTCCATGAGTACGACCCAAGCCGCGGGCGTCGCACGTCCGCTTTCGATCCATCCCTGGCCAAGCCTGGTTCAGCCCCTGGGCTGGCTGGGTGGCAAGGCCGTTGCCCTGCTGCTGCCACTGGTCCTGCTGCTGCTCTGGCACACCGCTGTCAGCCGGCAGTGGGTGTCGGCGCTGATCCTGCCGCCGCCGGACCTGGTGCTGCGGACCTTCCTCGATCTCACGCGCAGCGGCGACCTGTGGTTCGAGCTGTCGATCAGCCTGCAGCGGGTACTGATCGGTTCGCTGATCGGCGGCCTGATCGGTCTGGCGCTCGGCCTGCTGATGGGCCTGTCGCGCCAGGTCGAGGCCTATCTGTGGCCGCTGTTCCAGGCCATCGCCCAGGTGCCGGTGCTCGGCTGGATTCCGCTGCTGATGATGCTGGTCGGCATCGACGAGACGCTCAAGTACCTGGTGATCGCCAAGGCGGTGCTGGTGCCGATGACCATCAACACCTTCGCCGGCATCCGCAACATCCCGCAGAGCTACCTGGAAGTGGCACAGGTGTACCGCTTCAACCTGTTGCAGCGCCTGCGCCGGGTGATCCTGCCGGCGGCACTGCCGAGCATCTTCACCGGCCTGCGCTTCGCCCTGACCAAGGGTTGGATCGCTCTGGTCACCGTCGAGCTGCTGGCCTCCAGCGAAGGCATCGGCTACCTGATGGTCGATGGCCGGCAGATGTTCCAGCTTGACCTGGTGATCGTCTCGATGCTGGTGATCGGCCTGGTCGGCCTGCTGCTGGACAAGGGTCTGGCGCTGATCGAAACCCGCTTGCAGCGCTGGCAACGCCAGGCATTCTGAGGAGAAAACAATATGACTGACCTTGCGAAACCTTTATCCAGGCGCCGCTGGCCCGATCTGCGCGGCTGGGTGGTGCCGATCGGCCTGCTACTGCTGTGGTGGCTGGCCACCGCGCTGCAGTGGGTGGACGGTCGAATCGTCGCCAGCCCGCTGGCGGTGCTCGAAGCCTTCTGGCAGGCCGCCGTCAGCGGCGAGCTGTGGCACAACCTCAGCGCCAGCCTGCGGCGCAACCTCTCCGGCTTCGCTCTCGGCGGACTGATCGGCCTGGCGTTCGGCAGCGCCCTGGGGCTGTCGCGCCTGGCCGAGCGGCTGGTCGGCCCGACCTTCCACGCCGCCAAGCAGATCGCCCTGTTCGCCTGGATTCCGCTGCTGTCGGCCTGGTTCGGCTTCGGCGAGCCGGCCAAGGTGACGTTCATCGCCCTCGCGGTGTTCTACCCGGTGGCGCTGAACAGCTTCGAGGGCATCCGCACCACCCGCGCCGAGCTGTACGAAGTGGCCCGCGTGCTCGGCCTGTCGCGCACCCAGCGGCTGTTCAAGCTGGTGCTGCCGTCCGCCGCGCCGGCGATCTTCACCGGCCTGCACCTGGGGCTGATCTACGCCTGGCTGGCGACCATCGGCGCCGAATACTTCTTCTCCGCCGGTCCCGGCATCGGCAACAGCATGATCGACGGTCGCGAGCATTTCGAGATGGACCAGGTGCTCTACGGCCTGGTGGTGGTCGGCGCCGTCGGCCTGCTGCTCAACCGCCTGGCCGCCTGGGTCGAAACCCGCAGCCTGGCCTGGCGCGTGCGCCCTCACTGATTAAGGAAAGACCATGAGCAAGACCGATTTCCTGACCCTCAACGGGGTCGACAAACGCTTCGCGGTCAAGGACGGCGAACTCAGCGTGCTGGAGAACATCTCGCTGAACATCCGCCAGGGCGAGTTCATCAGCATCGTCGGCGGCAGCGGCTGCGGCAAGTCCACCCTGCTGCGCCTGTTGGTCGGTCTCGAGGAGGCCAGCGCCGGCAACCTGCTGCTCGACGGCGTGCCGATTCGCGGCACCGGTCCCGAGCGCGGCATCGTCTTCCAGGACCATCGCCTGTATCCCTGGCTGAACGTGGAGGACAACGTGCTGCTGGCACTGGCCAACTCGTCGCTGAGCAAGGCCGAACGGCTGGACACCGTGCATCGCCACCTCGAACTGGTCGGCCTGCAGAATTTCACCCAGGCCTATCCGGCGCAGCTGTCCGGCGGCATGAGCCAGCGCGTGGCGATCGCTCGCGGGCTGGTCAACCGACCGAAGATCCTCCTGCTCGACGAACCCTTCGGCGCCCTCGACGCCCTCACCCGCGCCCAGCTGCAGGAAGAGCTGGCGCGCATCTGGCTGGCCGAGGGCATCACCACCGTACTGGTCACCCACGACGTCGACGAGGCGGTGTTCCTCGGCGACCGGGTGGTGGTGATGGAACCGCGCCCCGGGCGGATCAAGCGCATCGTCGAGGTCGACCTGCCGCACCCGAGGAGCCGCGACGACTATCGCCTGAACGATCTGCGCAACGACATCCTGCGGGACTTCAGCCATCACCAGGCCTCGCCACTGCTGCATCCGCCGCTTGAGCCACGGGCCTTCCGCAGCTATGCCATAGCCTGGTAAGGACGGTCTGCGCGACGAAGCGCTGACCGGACTCACACATGCTGTAACCCTACTCCTCAAGGGTGACTCCTTTTCCGGGCCAATTGGCCCGGTTTTTTTGGTTATATAACCGCTACCCGTTACACCCTACCCTTCGCACCGCGACCACCCCCTTGGATCGCAACAGGAGATTGCCCCATGTATGAGTTGTTCAATCACGGCCACAAGGGCCTGGCCCTGCTGTCCCTGCTGCTGACGCTCGGCTGGGCCGCCGTGGTGCTGTTCGCGCCGCGCCCCAGCGCCGGTCTGGGAGGGCTGCAACGGCTGTTCTACATCGGCGCGATGGCCGTGACGGGGCTGGCGGGGGTCAGCGGGCTGGTGCTGGTCGCGCTGGCGGTGGGCGCATGGCTGGCGCTGCTGTTTCCCTGGCTGGGTCTGGTGGCTGTCGCCGGCCATGGTTTCGCCGGCGTGCGCAGCCGCAAGGCGTTGGTGGCAGGCAACAAGTCAACGGCAGTGGTGGCGGTGGTGGTGCAGATCCTGCTGCTGGTCGCCGCCTACGGGCTGATGACGGTCAAGCCGTTCTGAGCCCATTGCTCATGGGGCGGCTGGGCTCGCCGTAGGGTCGAACTTGTTCGACCGCTGGGTGCAGCTGGCCGAATGAATTCGGCCCTACGGTCGGGTCCGCACAGGCCCACACCCATACGTCATTTGGTCAGGATCAGCTTGTTCTGCCGGGTCAGGCGCAACACGTATTCGCAGCCTTCATGCAGGATGACCAGCTCGCGAGCGCCCTCGAGCAGCTGTTCGCTGGGCATGGTCCGGCGCGGCGCGGTGGTATCGCTGCGTCCGCTTTCTTCGGCCTCCGGCACCGGCCCGTATCCTTGTTGCAGCTCCATGATCGCGATTCCTCTCATTCCGGCACGTACACCATCGAACCATCCTTGAGCCGATAGGCCACGCCGGCCTTGGCGCCTTCGCCCTGGCCGATGTCGCCGGTCGAGGTGTAGTGCTCCATCGTCTTGCCCTCCTTGACGAAGATTTCCATGTTCGGCTTGCCGGCGTTCTTGATCACCGTGACGTCCTCGTCGCTGGCAAACGGATTGACCGGGTTGTTGGCCACCGCGATCAGCAGCGCGGCGATGATCACCAGAAACACGTCGATCAGGTTGACCACAGAGAGGATCGGGTCGTCGGCATCGGCTTCTTCCAGCAGGCGCAGGCTCATCAGACGGTCTCCACGGTCAACTCGTGGGCAATGCTGGCCGCCGCGCTGTGGCCGTTGCGCTGTTCGTGCTCGATCTGCACCAGTTCTTCGGCGTACCAGCGGCGACGCACGTTGACCACCCAGTAGGTCAGCGAGGCGGCCAGCAGCGAGAGAATCACCGCCGAGAAGGCCACGGTGAGGTTGTCGCTGACCTGGTCGAGCTGGCCGCTGGACAGCCCCTTGAGCGCCGGCCCCATCGGGATCATGGTGGCCACCAGGCCGAGCATGGGCGTGACGCGGGTGACGATACGCGGCACCTCCAGGCGCTTGAAGGCCAGGGTTTCCAGCTCCACCGCGCTCATGCCCGGCGCCTGCCGCCAGCTGTGCAGCAGGTCGAAGCCGCGCGCATCGCCCTGGCGACGCTGGCGCGACTGCCAGAGAAAACCGCCGACCGCATAGAAGGCATAGAGAAACATCAGGATCACCGCCAGCAGCACCGGCAGCATGAACAGTTGGCTGGCGCTGTAGAGCGCCGATTCGACGAGGTATTGCATGGAATCTCCCTGAGTGGCTCAAACTGTAGGGCCGAATTCATTCGGCCGTTTGCGAGTGGCCGAACGAGTTCGGCCCTACGAAGGCGGTTCCTGCCCGGCGCCGGCCCTGTTGATATATACCGGCCAGCAGCGCCAGCGCGATCAGCAGCAGCGCCACCAGTGGCAGCCAGTCGAAGGGCTGCGGCTGGGCCTGCTGTTTCTCCAGTTTCTGGCCCTGCACCTGCTGCATCGGCGCATTGCTCGCCTCACTCTGGGCTTCGGCGGCGTCGCTGACGGGTGCGGCCAGGCCGAAACCGCTGGCCGCCTGTTCGACGTATTCGTTGAACTTCGCGTTGTCGCTGACCACGTCATGCCGCTCGGCCAGGTCCTGCCAGCGCTGCGCCAGTTGCTGCAGGGTCTGGGCGTCGGTGTCCCAGTATTCCTTGCGCGCGGCTTCCAGCAGGCGTTCGATCAGCTGTGCCTGGGCCTGCGGGTGGTGCTGCTCGAACCATTGATTGATGTCCAGATCGAGCTTGTCGTCGACGTAGACGGCCTTGAACTCGTCCCACTGGTCGCTGCGCACGGTCTCCGGCGCGGTGACCTGCCAGCCCCAGAGGTTGTTGGCGGTGCCCAGCACTTCCAGCGCGCCGCTGTAGCCTTCGGCCTGGATCGATTTGATCCAGCCGGGGTGGAAGTAGCGGGCGCGCAGGTCGCGGGCGAGAAAGCCCGCGGCGGTTTCGCTGCGCGGGTTGTCGGCGTCGCGCAGGTTGCTGATGTACAGCTCCGGCGACTGGCCATCCAGATGACGCACCGCCAGGCCCAGGCCGCCCAGGTACTGGAAGGGATCGTCGGTGGTGAGCATGCCGTAGAGGTTGGAGGAGCGCGACAGCACCGCGCCCTGCACGCCGCGCAACTGCTCGGCATAGAGGTTCACCGTGGCTTTCTCGCCCCAGCGCTGGCTGTCCGGGCCGTAGGCGAACTGCATCCGCTCCAGGTACAGCTCGGCCAGCTTTTCCTCGCCGGCGGCGCGGTCCTGGCCACCGTCGCCGGCTTCGCCGAAGCTGTCGCTGGCCAGCGTGGCGTCCTCCAGGCCGGTGCTGTAGGCGCCGGATTCGGAGGAGAAGATCCGCGTGCGCGCCGCCAGCGAGGCCTCTGCGGCGGGCAATCCGCGTTGCAGCAGCGCCTGCTCGATGCGCCGGCTGTTGGCGGCAATCACATTGTCCGGTTCGTCCAGCGTGCTGGCCTGGTCGGCGGCCTGGGCCAGCCAGTGCATGACGTTGGGAAACTGGTCGCGGTAGAGGCCGGTGGCGGAGATCACCGCGTCGATCCGCGGACGGCCCAGCTCGGCGGCGGGAATCGCCTCGATGCCGATCACCCGCCCGGCGGCATCCCACTGCGGCTTGAAGCCCATCACCGCCAGCACCTGAGCTTCGAGCATGCCGAAGTGGCGCATGGTTTCCACCGACCAGAGGGTGAAGGCCAGCTTGCCCGGGTATTCGCCGTGGCCCTCGCGGTGCTGCTCGATCAGCCGCTCGGCGGCGAGCTTGCCGGCTTCCCAGGCTTCGCGGGTGGGGATGCGCGAGGGATCGAAGCCGTACAGGTTGCGCCCGGTGGGCAGGCTCTCGGGATTCTTGATCGGGTCGCCACCGTAGGAACTGGGCACATGGCGGCCCTGCAACGCGGCGAAGTAGCCATCCAGCTCGCTGTCGTTGCCCAGCTTCTGCCAATGGTCGCGGCCGCGCTCCAGCAACTCGCCGATAGCCGCATCGCCCGTCCAGGCCCGGTTCTGCCGGATATGGCTGTCGAGCAGCGACCACACCGGGGTGGCGCGGATTTCTTCATAGTCCACCAGCAGCAGTTCCTCCGGGTCCTCCGGCGCCAGCGCGGCCAGCAGCGGCTTGCCGAGCATCTGCTGCACGGTGAGCAGGCGCAGGTCACTGTCCGCCGGCACGCCGAAGCGGGCCAGGCCCAGCGGCTGCTGTTCCAGCGCCAGGTCGTGCAGTTGCACGTGCAGGGACTCGACGAAGGCGCTGAAGTCGCTGTCGATGGCGGCGGTGTCGATGGCCATGTCCTTGTCGATCTTCAACTCCGTGGTCAGCGCGCGGATGCGCGCGGCGGTGGCGCTGCGCACCTCGCCCTCGGTCATGCTCAGCCATTGGTGCAGCAGATCGTGCAGTTCGTTGAGCGGGCCATGTAGCCCCGCCGGGCCGAACGAGGGCGTGTTGTGGCTGATGGTCACCGCGCGGCCACGGCGCTTGGTTTGCAGCGCTTCGCCGATGTTGTCGACGATATAGGGGTAGATCACCGGCAGATCGCCGAGCACCAGGTAGGGCGCCTCCAGCACGTCCAGGCCGCGCTCCTTGCCAGGCTGCCATTCGGCCGTGCCATGGGTGCCGAAGTGCACCAGCGCATCGACGCCGAAGCCTTCGCGCAGCCAGAGGTAGGCCGCCAGGTAGCTGTGCGATGGCGGCACCTTGGTGTCGTGGTAGAGCGCCTTTTCGCGGTCGCCGGAGCGCTCGCCACGCGCCGGCTGCGGCATGATGACCTGCTTGCCCAGCTGCAGCCGCGGAATGGCGAAAGCACCGGCCTCGGCCAGGTACAGTCCGGCCTGTTGCGGTTCGCCCCAGCGCTCGAGAATTGGCTGGCGCACGTTGTCGGGCAGGTCGTCGAACCAGGCCTGGTAGCTTTCCAGCGGCAGGCGCGCGGCGCGGTCGTTGGCCAGCAGTTCCTCCAGTTTGCCGTCGCGGTAGAAGGGCGCCAGCAGACCGCTCAGCTCCTCGATCAGCCGCTGCTCGTCGGCCTGCTCCACGTCGTAGCCGCGTTCGGCATAGGCGCCGAGCAGGCGCTCCAGGCTGCGCGGCACGTTGAGGAAGGAGGCACCGAGGTTCTTTTCGCCGGGCGGGTAGTTGTAGAACTGGATGACCGTCTTCACTTCCTCGTGGGGCAGCCGTTGCAGGCGCGCCAGGCGCAGGGCCTTGTCGATCACCGCCTGCAGCTGGCGGTCGATGGAGACGATGTCGCCGTCGGTCTTGCGCGTGGCGGCGGCGAACAGCGGGTCGATCAGCCCGGCGAACTCCGGCTGCGCCAGGTAGAAGGGAATGTCCTGCGGATCGAGGCCCTTGGGATCGGCCTCCCAGTCCGCCTGCTCGCCGCCCCGGTAGGGCATGGCCTGCAGCACCGGGATGCCGAGCTGCTCGAACTCGGCCTTGCGTCCGGCGCCGTTGAGCATGATCTGCATGTTGATCAGCGCGTCGGCGCGCGGCTGGCCGGCACTGCTCAGCAGCGTGGTGATCTCGCCGTTGCCCATCGCCGTGGTGTACAGCGGCACGGCGACGGCACCGGCGGCCTCGATGCGCCGCAGCGTATCGTCGACGAAGCCGGTCAGCCCCGAGTCCATGTAGGCCTTGTGGAACAGCACGCCGATCAGCGGCACTTCGCGGCGCAACTCGACGCCCTTCCAGGCGAGGAAATCGTCCAGGCGGGTGAAGATTCGCCCGTTGGCCTGGGGATGATAGATGCCGGCTTGCGGATGGATATCCGGCGCGGGGCAGGCCGCGCCGTCTTCACCGGCGAACTGCGCCTGGAGGCGACAGAAGAAGCCATTGAAGTTGGCCACGCCGCCGTTGCTGTAATACAGATCCAGATCGGCGATCAACGCATCGGGCACCTGCCGGCCACGGCTGCCGTCGCGGCGCAGCCACAGCCAGGGCGCCTGCACGGCATCGAGCAGCGGCCCCAGGCTCATCTGCACGGTGCCCAGCGCGGCGCCATAGGGCGCGTCGATTACCAGCAGATCGTGGGCGTTCAGTTCGGCCATGCTCGGGCTGCCGCTGGCGCCATCGAGCATGCGGTAGTCGAGGGCGAAACCGGCGGCGCTGGCCAGCGGTTTCAGACGCTCGAACTTGCCCGCCTGCACCGGCGCGGCAGCGATGAACAGCAGGCGCTTCGGCGGCTCGGTCTGCGCCTGGATGCGCATGGACAGGCTCATCACCAGCAGACCGCAGGCGAGCAGCATCAGCGTTTTGCCAAGCAGGGCGAGTTCACGCATCAGAAACTGGCCTCCACCGCCAGCCAGCCGGTACGGCCCTGTTCGACGTAGCCGAACAGTTCGGATTTGTCTTCCAGGCGCAGGTCGCTGATGTTCTGCACGCCGCCGCGCAGCATCAGATTTTCCTGCAGCCGGTAGCCGAGGCTGGCATTGACCAGGTTGTAGCCCGGCGCGCGTTCCTGGCCGGTCGCGCCTTCCAGGTACTGCTTGCCGATGTATTCCCATTGCAGCAGGGCATTCCATTTGCCGGTGTTCCACTCCAGCGCCGGCGTGGCGGTGAACTCGGGGCGACCGTTGAGCTTGGCGTCGGTTTTGGCGTCGCGCGCATCCATCCAGTTCAGCGTGGCATTGATCGTCAGTCCGTAGCCCAGCGCCCTGCTCGCGGAGAGCTCCAGCCCCTCGATACGGGCCTCCTCGATATTGTCGTACTGGTAGACGGTGCGCGGCGGGATGCCCGGCTCCATGCGCAAGCGCCGGTAATAGATCAGGTCGTCGATCTCGTTGCGGTAGAGATTGGCGGTGTAGACGCTGTGCTCGTCGTGCCAGTCCACGCCCAGCTCGAAGGAACGGCTGGTTTCCGGCTGGATATCGGCGTTGCCGAGGAAGGTATGCGGGCCTTCGGCGCCGACATAGTTGGGCGAAATCTGCTTCAGGGTCGGCGCGCGGAAGGCCTCGCCGTAGCCGGCCTTGAAGGTCAGCTCCGGCGTGGCGCGCCAGACCAGCCAGGCGCGCGGACTGGTTTCGCGGCCGAAGATCTCGTGATCGTCCAGGCGCGCGCCGAGGGTCAGCGCCCAGTCCTGGCCCAAGGCGATTTCGTCCTGGATGAACACCGCCTGGTGCACCGCCGAATCGGAGCCGCCGATCAGGCCGGCGTTCTCCAGGCGTTCGTCACGATGCTCGCCACCGACCGTCAGCGCATGGCTGTCGCCGAGATGGAAGTTCAGGCTGGCGTCCCAGACGTCGTCACGAATCGACTGCGGGCGGGTCGGCGCGAGATTCTGGGTGCGCGTGTTGGTCACGTCGAACTCCGAGCGGGTGAAGCGCAACTGCGACTGCAGCGCGCCCCAGTCGGCGTTCCAGGCCAGCGAATCCTGGCGCCGATCCAGCTCGTAGGTGTCCAGGTAATAGGGTCGCGCATAGTAGGCGTACTGCTGCTCGCGGTCGCGGGTTTCGTCGCTGCGCAGCATGTCCAGCTTCAGCGTCTGGCCCTGGATCGGGCTGTAGCTCAGCCCGAGGCTGCCGGTCTGGCGGTCCTGGCCTTCCACTTCGGACACGCGCGAGTCCTGCTCCCAGGGCGTCGATTCGCGGCGCACTTCCTCGACGCTCAGCGCCAGGCTCAAACCTTCGGCCAACGGGCCGGATGCCCGTGCGGCCAACCGGTGGCCATTGCCGGTGTCGCCATCGCCCACTTCGCCGCGCAGGGTCACGCCGCCGTGCCATTCGGGCTGTGCCTGGCGGGTGATGATGTTGATCACCCCGCCGATGGCTTCCGAGCCGTACAGCGCGGACATCGGCCCACGCACCACCTCGATGCGCTCGATCTGCTCGATGCCGACCCAGCCGTACTGGTAGTCGGAGTGGCCAATGGTGTCGTCGGTGGAGGAAATGCGCCGACCGTCGATCAGCACCAGGGTGTGACGATCCTCGGCGCCGCGAATGCTGAGGGTCTTGCGACCGCCGACCTGCCGGCCGTTGAGGCTGATGCCGGGCGTGCCGCGCAGGGCTTCGAGCAGGTTGGTGGCGCCGCGCGCCTTGATCTGCTCGGCGGTGATGACGGTCATCGCCGCCGGGGCATCGGCTAGGGACTGCGAGCTGCGGGTGGCAGTGACCACCATCGGGTTGAGTTCGGTCGTGCCAGCGGCCAGCGCCGCCGGAGAAACCATGATGCATGCCATTGCCAGCGCGTGCCTGCGCATGTTCACCCCCAGGAAAGAATGAGACTGGCTGGCTCGGGCATCGCACCCTGGCTGGCTGAAAAGTCGTTGGATTGGTCAGGCGAAGGATATTAATGAGAATTATTAACAAATGCAATTTATGATCATCGCGGACAGAACGCCTTACCAATGTCCTGCCGCCATACCGCTGCTCGGCTTTGACGATGATCAAGGTTTGGCGCGCTTTATATTCGCTATAGTTATAAATTAATTGTTATTTATTCTTTTTAATTTAGATCGTTTCTGAACATAGTGATCGCCGACAACCCTCTCAAGGAGCACCACCATGAGCATCCGTCTCGGCGACATCGCCCCCGACTTCGAACAGGATTCCAGCGAAGGCCGCATCCGTTTCCACGAATGGCTCGGCGACAGCTGGGGCGTGCTGTTCTCCCATCCCGCCGACTTCACCCCTGTGTGCACTACGGAGCTGGGCTTCACCGCCAAGCTCAAGGACCAGTTCGCCCAGCGCAACGTCAAGGCCATCGCCCTGTCGGTGGACCCGGTGGATTCGCACATCAAGTGGATCGACGACATCAACGAGACGCAGAGCACCGCGGTGAATTTCCCGATCCTGGCCGATGCCGATCGCAAGGTCTCAGAGCTGTACGACCTGATCCACCCCAACGCCAACGACACCCTGACCGTGCGTTCGCTGTTCGTCATCGACCCGAACAAGAAGGTGCGCCTGACCATTACCTACCCGGCCAGCACCGGGCGCAACTTCAACGAGATCCTGCGGGTGATCGATTCGCTGCAGCTGACCGACGAGCACAAGGTCGCCACCCCGGCCAACTGGCAGGACGGCGACGAAGTGGTGATCGTGCCGTCGCTCAAGGACGAGGACGAGATCAAGCGGCGCTTCCCCAAGGGCTACCGTGCGGTGAAGCCGTACCTGCGCCTGACGCCGCAGCCCAACCGTTGAGCGAGCAGAAGGATAGCGCCCATGTTGGTCGTCTCTCTCGCCGGTAGTCCCAGCCAGCGCTCGCGCTCCGGCGTGCTGCTGGATGTCGCCGGCGACTGGCTGCGCCAGCGCGGTATCGAAGTGGTGAACTACCAGGTTCGCGATTTCGATGCGCAGGACCTGCTGCATGCCCGTTTCGACAGTCCGCTGGTGCGGCAACTGATCGAGCACGTCAGCCTGGCCGACGGTCTGCTGATCGCCACGCCGGTGTACAAGGCGTCGTTTTCCGGCGTGCTGAAGGCGCTGCTGGACCTGCTGCCCGAGCGCGCCCTGGCGCACAAGGTAGTGCTGCCGATTGCTTCCGGCGGCAGCGTGGCGCACATGCTGGCGGTGGATTACGCCCTGAAGCCGGTGCTCGCCGCGCTCAAGGCTCAGGAAATGCTGCATGGCGTGTACGCCGTCGATGCGCAGATCAGCTATGCCGACGCGGAGCGCCCGGCCAGCCTTGCGCCCGAACTGCGAGAGCGCTTGGAAGAGTCGCTGCAGCAGCTGCATGCGGCGCTGGCGCGACGCCCGCAACCGCTCGACCCGAAGTTGCTGCATGCAAGCCTGACCCGCGCGCGCTGGAGCATTTAGAAGCAGCTTCAAGCTACAAGCTGCAAGTTAAAAGCCCCGCCGAGTCTCAGCTTTGACTTGTGGCTTGCAGCTTGAAGCTTGCCGCTAAGAAAAGCCTTACTCGCCCGCCAACGGGAAAGCAGGTCGTAAACCCAATTTCAGACTGTCAAGGAGAGTGCCATGCGCACCATTACCTTGCGTCGAGGACTGGTCGCCCTGTTTGCCGCGGCCATTTCCTTCGGCGCCATCACCCAGGCACAAGCCGAGACACTGCGTATCGGCTATCAGAAATACGGCACGCTGGTGCTGCTCAAGGCCCGCGGCACGCTGGAAACACGCCTGGCCGATCAGGGCTTCGAGGTGCGCTGGACCGAATTCCCCGGCGGCCCGCAGCTACTGGAAGGGCTCAACGTCGGCTCCATCGACTTCGGCGTGACCGGCGAGACGCCGCCGGTGTTCGCCCAGGCCGCCGGCGCCGACCTGCTCTACGTGGCGCATGAGCCGCCGGCACCTTCCGGCGAGGCGATCCTGCTGCCGAAGGATTCGCCGATCCGCTCGTTGGCCGAGCTCAAGGGCAAGAAGATCGCGCTGAACAAGGGCTCCAACGTGCATTACCTGCTGGTGCGCGCGCTGGAATCGGCCGGGCTGGAGTACAGCGATATCCAGCCGGTCTACCTGCCGCCGGCCGATGCGCGCGCCGCGTTCGAGCGCGGCAGCGTCGATGCCTGGGTGATCTGGGACCCCTTCCAGGCCGCCGCCGAAGAGCAGCTGCAGGCCCGTACCCTGCGCGACGGCCAGGGCCTGGTCAGCAATCACCAGTTCTACCTGGCGGCACGGCCCTTCGCCGAAAACCACCCGCGGGTGATCACCACCCTCATCGACGAGATCCGCGATATCGGCACCTGGGTCGAAGCCAACCCGGACGAGGCCACGGCCCAGGTGGCACCGCTGCTGGGCCTGTCCAGCGCGATCACCCGCAAGGCGGTGATTCGCCAGGGCTACGGCGCCAGGCCGATCACCCCGGCGGTGGTGCGCGCCCAGCAGGACATCGCCGACACCTTCACCGCGCTCAGGCTGATTCCGAAGAAGCTCGCCATCGGTGACGTGATCTGGACGCCGCCCAAGACCATCGCCCAGCACCCCGAATAACCCGTACCCCGAGTAAGCGACAGCGACTTCCCCGGCGCGGCGGACACCCGTCTGCCGCGCTGCACCGCACACGGAGCATTTTTCATGAGTCTGAATATTTTCTGGTTCCTGCCCACCCACGGCGACGGCAAATACCTGGGCACCGCCGAAGGCGCCCGCGCCGTCGACCACGGCTACCTCACGCAGATCGCCCAGGCCGCCGACCGCCTCGGTTTCGGCGGCGTGCTGATCCCCACCGGCCGTTCCTGCGAGGACTCCTGGCTGGTGGCCGCCTCGCTGATCCCGCTGACGCAGCAACTGAAATTCCTCGTCGCCCTGCGTCCGGGCATCATCTCGCCCACCGTGGCGGCGCGCCAGGCGGCGACGCTGGACCGGCTGTCCAACGGTCGCGCGCTGTTCAACCTGGTCACCGGCGGCGACCCGGACGAACTGGCGGCCGACGGCCTCAATCTGAGCCATGCCGAACGCTACGAAGCCGCCGTCGAATTCACCCGCATCTGGCGCCGGGTGCTGGAGGGCGAGACGGTGGATTACGCCGGCAAGCACATCCAGGTCAAGGGCGCCAAACTGCTCTACCCGCCAGTGCAGCAGCCGCGCCCGCCGCTGTATTTCGGCGGCTCGTCGGAAGCCGCCCATGAGCTGGCCGCCGAACAGGTGGAGCTGTACCTGACTTGGGGTGAGCCGCTGGAAGCCGTGGCCGAGAAGATCGCCGACGTGCGCACCCGCGCTGCCAGGCAGGGCCGCACAGTGCGCTTCGGCATCCGTCTGCGTGTGATCGTGCGCGAAACCAACGAAGAAGCCTGGGCCGCCGCCGACCGCCTGATCAGCCACCTGGACGACGACACCATCGCCAAGGCCCAGGCTTCGCTGGCGCGCTTCGACTCGGTCGGCCAGCAGCGCATGGCTGCGCTGCATGGCGGACGCCGCGACAAGCTCGTCGTCGCCCCCAACCTCTGGGCCGGGGTCGGTCTGGTGCGCGGCGGCGCCGGCACCGCGCTGGTCGGCGACGGCCCGACGGTGGCGGCGCGGATCAGGGAATACGCCGATCTCGGCATCGATACCTTCGTCTTCTCCGGCTACCCGCACTTGGAAGAGAGCTATCGCGTCGCCGAGCTGCTGTTCCCGCACCTGGACGTCGCCCAGCCGCAACGCCCGGAAAGCCGCGGCTACGTCAGCCCGTTCGGCGAAATGATCTCCAGCGACATCCTGCCGAAGGCGGTCGCCGCCGGATGACGCTCCACGTGGAACATCCGGCCAGACGTAGGGTGGATGGCCGAAGCCATCCACGCGCAGAAGCGCCGGGACTGACACGGAGTCGATGCCCAGTACGCGTGGAAAATCGTTGCGCGAGTTTTCCACCCTACGGACGGGAAAGTCGGGTTGTGCAGGGAACGCGCGTAAACGCAGGAGCGCACGAGGCCGCAGGGATGTGGCCACTTATCGAGGAAGGCAGGCACCGATTGGTGTCCTGTCCGGTAGGCCAAACGATGATTCGAGGTAGGGCATGAACATCACGATCAAACACCTGGCCCTGCGCCTGGCGCCCTGGGCCTTGCCAGTGGCGCTGCTGCTGGCCTGGCAGAGCGCGGTGGCCTTCGGGCTGTTGTCCACGCGCATCCTGCCGGCGCCCAGCGCGGTAATCGATGCCGGTTGGGAACTGCTGCGCAGCGGCGAAATATGGAGCCACCTGGCCATCAGCGGCTGGCGCGCCGGCGTCGGCTTCGCCATCGGCGGCGGCCTCGGCCTGCTGCTGGGCTTTATCACCGGCCTGTCGAAATGGGGCGAGCGCCTGCTCGACAGTTCGGTACAGATGATCCGCAACGTGCCGCACCTGGCGCTGATCCCGCTGGTGATCCTCTGGTTCGGCATCGACGAGAGCGCGAAGATCTTCCTGGTCGCCCTCGGCACGCTGTTCCCGATCTATCTGAATACCTACCACGGCATCCGCAACGTCGATCCGGCGCTGGTGGAGATGGCGCGCAGCTATGGGCTGTCCGGCTTCGCCCTGTTCCGTCAGGTGATCCTGCCCGGCGCGCTGCCGTCGATCTTGGTCGGCGTGCGTTTCGCCCTGGGCTTTATGTGGCTGACGCTGATCGTCGCCGAAACCATTTCCGCCAGCTCCGGCATCGGCTACCTGGCGATGAACGCCCGCGAATTCCTGCAGACCGACGTGGTGGTGCTGGCAATCCTGCTCTACGCCGTGCTCGGCAAGCTGGCCGACGTCGCCGCCCGTGGGCTGGAACGTGCCTGGCTGCGCTGGCACCCGGCCTACCAGATCAAGGGAGGTGCGCAATGACCGCGCTGCACAGCATCCGTCAGGGCATCCCTTTGGCCATCGAAGGCATCGGCAAGGCCTTCGGCGAATGCGAGGTGCTTCAGGGCATCGACCTGAACATCCCGGCGGGCCAGTTCGTCGCCGTGGTCGGTCGCAGCGGCTGCGGCAAGAGCACCCTGCTGCGCCTGCTGGCCGGGCTTGACCGACCGAGCCGGGGCACCATCGACAGCGCCGGCGAGCGCCTGGCGGACAACCGCGACGAGGTGCGGCTGATGTTCCAAGATGCGCGCCTGCTGCCCTGGAAGCGCGTGATCGAAAACGTCGGCCTGGGCCTTGTCGGCGACTGGCGGCCACGGGCCGAACAGGCGCTGGCCGAGGTCGGCCTGGCCGAACGCGCCAACGAGTGGCCGGCGGCCTTGTCCGGCGGGCAGAAGCAGCGCGTGGCGCTGGCTCGCGCGTTGATCCACCAGCCGCGCCTGTTGCTGCTGGACGAACCTCTGGGTGCGCTGGATGCGCTGACCCGCATCGAGATGCAACAACTGATCGAGCGGCTCTGGCTGCAGCATGGCTTCACCGTGTTGCTGGTCACTCACGACGTCAGCGAAGCGGTGGCCGTGGCCGACCGGGTGATCCTCATCGAGGACGGCGCCATCGGCCTCGACCTCGCCGTGGACCTGCCGCGCCCGCGCAACCGTGGCTCGGCCACATTGGCCGCACTGGAAGCCCGGGTACTCGACCGCGTGCTGCAACGCCCGCCGCTCGCCGAACGCCCCGAACCCATCAACCCCTTGCCCACGCAGTTGCGTTGGGCGCTTTAAAAAGCAGCGGCAAGCTGCAAGCCACAAGCTTCAAGCAAGAGCAGCGCGCTGCTACTTGTAGCTTGCAGCTTGAGGCTTGCAGCTCATTTCGACCCCAGGAGAAATACCAATGACCATCAAAGCCATCAACGTACGCAACCAGTTCAAGGGCACCATCAAGGAAATCGTTCTCGGCGACGTGCTGTCGGAGATCGACGTGCAGACCGCCGCCGGCATCGTCACTTCGGTGATCACCACCCGCTCGGTGAAAGAGCTGGAGCTGGGTGTCGGCAGTGAAGTGATCGCCTTCGTCAAATCCACCGAGGTATCCATCGCCAAGCTCTGACGGAGTGCCGCGGCGGCGGCGACCGACTGGTTCGCCACCGCCGCTGCTGCCGATGCAACCGGGCCTGTTGCAGAGAATCTACCCGCTACGGACAAGGCTCACTCCCGTATCCAACCCCCTCCCAACGCCTTGAACAGATCGACCAGGGCAATCTGCCGCTCGGTGCTGATCTGGATCAGCGTGGACCCATCGGTAAAGGTGCTGCGCTGAGCGTCGAGATAGCGCAGATGATCATCCACACCGCCCTCGTAACGAGCCTTGGCCAAGGCCATGGCCGCCTGGCTGGAATCGGCCAGGGCACGGCGCGCGACTTCCTCACGGCGCAGGGTATCGGTGGCGGCCAGGGCGTCGGCGACTTCGCGGAAGGCGCCTTGAATGGTGCCCTCGTACTCGGCCACTGCGGCGTCCTTGCGTACCTCGGCCAGATCGAGGTTGGCGCGGTTGCGTCCACCGGCAAAGATCGGCAGCGACAGGCTCGGGGCGAACGACCAGGCCCGCGAGCCGCCATCGAACAGCCCGGACAGTTCGGTGCTGGAACTGCCGAGCGAACCGGTCAACGACAGCCGCGGGAAGAACGCCGCGCGGGCCGCGCCGATATCGGCATTGCGCGCCTTGAGGCGGTGTTCGCTGGCGAGGATGTCCGGACGCCGCTCGATCAGCGTCGAGGAGGTGCCGGGGGCGATGTCCTGGAGCACCAGCAGCGAGTCGCGGGGGGCGACCGGCAGCAGTCGTTGCGCATCGGGCGTGCCGATCAGCAGGGCGAGGGCGTTGTCCGCCCGGCGCAGTTGGCGTTCGGTGCTCTCGCGTTCGGCCCTGGCCTGCTCGGTCAGTCCCAGCGCCTCCTGATAATCCAGCGCGGTGGCGGTGCCCGCCTGACGCCGCCGATTAACCAGTTCCAGCGAGTCCTGGCGGCTGTCCAGGGTCTGTTCGACCAGCGCCAGGCGGCGTTGCGCACCGTCGCGGGTCAGGTAGGCCTGGATCACTTCGGCGATCAGGCTGATCTGCGTGGCGCGGGTGGCTTCGGCGGTGGCCAGGTAGCTTTCCAGCGCCGACTCGGAGAGGTTGCGCACCCGCCCGAACAGGTCGAGTTCGTACTCGGTCAGGCCGAGGCCGACCTGATAGGTGCTGGCCACTTCCGAGCGCCCGCTCAGCGACTGGTCGCTCGGCAGGCGCTGGCGGTTGCCACTGGCATTGGCGTTGATCGACGGCAGGCGGTCGGCGCGCTGTACACGGTACTGGGCGCGTGCGGCCTCGATGTCGAGCAGCGCCTGGCGCAGGTTGCGGTTGTTGCCCAGGGCGGCTTCCACCACCTGGCGCAGTTCCGGGTCGAGGATAAAGGTCTGCCAGTCCAGCGCCTCGGCGGTGGCGCCGGCTGGCGTGTTCCAGCTCGCGGCCACGGGCGCCTCAGGGCGCTGGTAGCTGGGTGCCAGGGAGCAGCCGGCAAGGGTCATGGCCAGTACCAGCAGCGCCGGGCGAAACAGAAGGGTCGGTTGCATGCTGATCATTCCTCGATCCGTCCGATGGGGGCATTCTGCGCGGACGATGGCTGCGGCGTGCTGCGCAGCAGCGACAGCACCCAGACGAAGAAGACCGGCACGAAGATCACCCCGAGCAGCGTGGCGCTGAACATGCCGCCGATCACCCCGGTGCCGATGGCGCGCTGGCTGGCCGCACCGGCGCCGCTGGCGATCACCAGCGGCACCACGCCGAGCATGAAAGCCATCGAGGTCATGATGATCGGACGGAAACGCAGGCGCGCCGCTTCGATGGCCGCATCGCGCAGGGAATAACCCTGCCCCCACAGGTCCTTGGCGAACTCGACGATAAGGATGGCGTTCTTCGCCGCCAGGCCGATGATGGTGATCAGGCCGACCTTGAAGTACACGTCGTTGGGCAGCCCCACTGCCGTGACCGCCAGCACCGCGCCGAGGGCGCCAACCGGCACGATCAGCATCACCGCCAGGGGAATCGCCCAGCTCTCGTAGAGCGCCACCAGCAGCAGGAACACCACGACGAAGGCGAGGGCGAAAAGCATCAGCGCCTGACCGCTGGCGACGCGCTCCTGATAGGACAATCCCGTCCATTCGTAGCCGATACCCTCCGGCAGCTCGGCGGCGATGCGTTCCATCTCGGCCATGGCCTCGCCGGTGCTCACGCCGGGCGCGGCATCGCCGGAGATGCGGATCGACGGGTAACCGTTGTAGCGGGCGATCTGCACCGCACCTTCTTCCCATTGCGTGGTGACGAAAGCGCTCAGCGGAACCTGGGCGCCACTGTCATTGGGCACGTGCAGCTTGAGCACGCTTTCCGGGGTCATCCGCTCGGCCTGTTCGGCCTGCACCACCACCCGTTGCTGGCGCCCGGCGTTGGCGAAGTCGTTGATCACCGCCGAGCCGAAGGCGGTGGACAGGGCGCTGCTGATCGACTCGAAACTCACGCCGAGCGCACGCGCCTTGTCGCGGTCGATGAGCAGGCGCAGCTGTGGCGCCTCACCCAGACCTTCCATCATCGCGTAGAGGATTTTCGGGTTGCCGTTGGCCTTGCCCAGCACCTCGTCGCGGGCGGCGAGCAAGGCCTCGCGCCCGAGGTTGGCGCGATCCTGCAGACGCAGGGCGAAACCGCCAGAGTTACCCAGGCCTTCGATCGGTGGGGGCGATACGGCCATGATCGCGCCGTCATCGAGGTTGGCGAAGCGCTGGTTGACCGCGGCGATTTCATCATCCGCCGACTGGCCCTTGCCGCGCACCGACCAGTCCTTGAGCACGGGGAAGGCCAGCGCCGCGTTCTCACCCATGCCGGAGAAGCTGAACCCCAGCACCAGGAACGAGGTGTCCACACTCTCGCGCGACATCAGGAACGCTTCCAGCTCCGCGCCGGTGGCCGAGGTGCGCGCACGGGTGGCGCCCGGCGGCAACTGCACGTCGACGATCATGTAGCCCTGGTCTTCCACCGGCACGAATGATTCCGGCAGGCGCAGGTAGAAGAAGCCCATCAGCACGACGATGCCCAGGTAGATCAACATGACGCGCCCCGCGCGTGGCACCAGCTTGCCGTTGAGCGCGCTGTAGCGCTGGGTCAGGCGGGTGAACAGGCGGTTGAAGGCGCCGAAGAAGCCACGCTTCTCATGATGCCCCTGGGCAATCGGCTTGAGCAGGGTGGCGCACAGCGCCGGGGTGAAGGTCAGGGCGAGGAAACCCGAGAACAGGATCGACACCGCCAGCGACAGGGAGAACTGCTGGTAGATCACCCCCACGGAACCGGCCATGAACGCCAGCGGCAGAAACACCGCCGACAGCACCAGGGTGATGCCGAGGATCGCCCCGGACACCTGACCCATGGCCTTGACCGTGGCCTGGGCTGGCGGCAGGCCTTCCTCGGCCATGATCCGCTCGACGTTCTCCACCACCACGATGGCGTCGTCCACCAGGATGCCGATGGCCAGCACCATGCCGAACATGGTCATCATGTTCACCGAGAAACCCAGCAGGTACATGAAGGTCAGGGTGCCGAGCAGGCACACCGGCACCACGATGCTCGGGATCAGGGTGTAGCGCACGTTCTGCAGGAACAGGAACATCACCAGGAACACCAGCACCATGGCTTCGATCAGGGTGTAGATGACCTTGTCGATGGCCACGTCGACGAAGCGCGAGGTGTCGTAGGGCACCGAGACCTCGACGTTGTCCGGGAAGTTGACCGACAGCTCCGCAAGGCGCTCCTTCACCGCCCTGGCCGTCTGGATCGCGTTGGCCCCCGGCGACAGCTGCACGGCGGCGGCCACCGCCGGCTTGCCGTTCTGCCGCGAGGCGAAGTTGTAGTCCTGGCTGCCCACCTCGATGCGCGCCACCTCGCCGAGGGTCACGCTGGAACCGTCCGGGTTGGCACGCAGCACGATACGCGCGAACTCATCGACATTGTCCAGGGTGCCCTTGACCGCCAGGGTCGCGGTCAGCTCCTGTTCGGTCGAGCCCGGTGTGCTGCCGAAAGCACCGGCTGGCACCTGCACGTTCTGGCCGCGAATGGCCGCATTGACGTCATCGATCGACAGGCCGTAACCGACCAGCTTCTGCGGGTCGATCCAGACGCGCATGGCCGCTTCGGAGGCGAAGAACTGCAGCTTGCCGACACCGGGGATGCGGCGGATCTCGTTGTTGAGGTTGCGCGCGGCGTAATCCGCCAGCGCCGTGGTGTCCTCGTTGCCGCTATTGTCCTTGTAGCTGAGGGCATAGATCAGCAGAAAGCCGGCGTTGGCCTGCTCGGTCTGGATACCCAGGTTGAGCACCGCCTGTGGCATGCGCGCCTCGGCTTTCTTCAGGCGGTTCTGCACATCCACCTGGGCCAGTTCCGGGTTGATGCCCGGCTCGAAGGTCACGGTAATTTCGGCGATGCCGTTGGCATTGCTGGTGGACTCGAAATAGAGCATGCCCCTGGCACCGTTGAGCTCTTCTTCGATGACACTGGTGACCGAGTCGACCAGCACCCTGGCCGAAGCGCCCGGGTAGGTGGCGGTCACGCTGATCTGCGGCGGCGCCACGCTGGGGTACTGGGCCACCGGCAGATAGGGAATGGCCAGCAACCCGGCCATGGAGATGAACAGGGCGACGACCCAGGCGAAGTTGGGGCGTCTGATGAAGAACAGAGACATGGTATTTCCTCGGCTACCGCTTACTGCGCCTGGGACTGCTGATCGGCTTGCGCCTCGGCAGCGGCTTGTCTGGGAACGACCTTGTCGCCTGGGCTGACAGCGCCCAGCGAACTGACGATGACCCGCTCGCCGACCTCCAGGCCTTCGCTGATCTGCCAGCGTGAACCCTGCATGGCGCCGGTCTTGACCGGGCGACTCTCGGCCCTGTCGTCGGCACCGAGCAGCAGCACGCTGGCCTGGCCATCAGCCGCACGCCGCACCGCGCGCTGCGGCAGCAGAATGGCGTCCTGATCCAGCCCCTGGGGTGTGCGAACGCGTACATACATACCCGGCAGCAGCACGCCCTCGGGATTGTCGAAACGTCCGCGCAGGGCGATCTGGCCGGTGCTGCGATCCACCGCTACATCGGTGAACAGCAGGGTGCCGTGGCTTTCGATATCGGTGCCCTCGACCCGCAATGACAGCGCCTTGTCCTCATCGCCGGAGACCCGACCGGCGGCGATGGCAGCACGCAGACGCAGGGCATCGGCAGCCGGCTGGGTGAAATCGGCGTACACCGGGTCGAGTTGCTGGATGCGCGCCAGCAGGGTGGTTTCGCCCTGGCCGACCAGCGCACCTTCGGTGACCTGGGCACGACCGATACGCCCGGCAATCGGCGCACGCACTGCGGCATAGTCGATATCCAGCTGGGCGGTTTCCACATTGGCCTGGGCCGAGCGCCTGTCCGCCTGGGCGGTCTGCAGGGCGGCTTTGGCCGCATCGAAATCCTGCTGGCTGACCGCCTCGATCTTCACCAGCGGCTCATAGCGCCGGACCGTGGCCTGGGCCTGGAACAGTTGCGCCTCGGCCCTGGCCAGTTCGGCCTGGGCGCGCGACAGCGCCGCCTTGAACGGTGCCGGATCGATCTGGAACAGCAGGTCGCCAGCCTTGACGTCGGTGCCTTCCTCGAACTTGCGGCTGAGCACGATGCCAGCCACCCGCGCACGCACTTCGGCCACCCGTACCGGCTCGATGCGACCTGGCAGCTCCGCCACCACGGTGAAGGGTTCGGTCTTGATCGTCAGGATATCGACTTCACGCGGAGCGGCTTCCTCCCAGCCCTGCTCCGGCTTGTCGCAGCCCGCCAGGCTCAAGATGACCAGCAATGAAATCGCCGGAAAAACCAACCGCTCGCGCATCGTACTCATGTGTCACCTGGGCCGAGCCCATCCTGTTCGAAAGGCGCACATGATCCTTGTTTATATTCAAATGAGTCAATATTGACTCATTTGAATCTTTTGTGGACAAAACAGGCAATTCCTTTTAGAAAGTGTGCTTTTTTATGCAGAATGCCCACCACGTTATCCCTGCCGATGAAGAGCGCCCCGATGGATTTACCCGCTGCCGAAGAAAAGCTGCTGAAGGCCCTGGCGATCGCCATCGTTGATCACCCACGCGGCACCTTCAGGAAATCGCCCAGGCCGCCGGAATCAGCAAGGCGACCCTGAACCGCTATTGCGGCACACGCGACAACCTCATCGAGATGCTGCTCAACCATGGCTCGGTGGTGATGGCGCAGATCATCGAGAGTGCCCAGCTGGAACAGGCGCCGCCTCTGGAAGCGCTGCGCCGTCTGGTCAACGACCACCTCACGCACCGCGAGATGCTGGTCTTCCTGACGTTCCAATACCGGCCCGATAGCCTCGATGTGGATGCCGGTGGAAGCCGCTGGCTGCCCTATTCGGAAGCGCTGGACGCGTTCTTCCTGCGTGGGCAGCGGGAAGGCGTGTTCCGCATCGACATCGCCGCGCCGGTGCTGGCGGAGATATTCATTTCATTGGTCTTCGGCGTGGTGGATGCACAGCGGCGGGGCCGTGTGGCACCCTCGGGCATGGCGGCGTTGATCGAGCAATTCTTTCTTCAAGGCGCAGAACGTCGATAACGGCCAATAGAAAAAGCTATCCGCACCGCGACTATCGGAAAGCAACAGGCAGGCTGACAACGGTCAGCCTTGCACGAGCCGGCGCCGGCTCGTACAGGCTTCATTGCTGGAGATCAGCAACTGCCGAGGCGGACAGGCTTATTCCACGGTGACGGATTTCGCCAGGTTGCGTGGCTGGTCCACGTCGGTGCCGCGCAGCACGGCAACGTAATACGAGAGCAGCTGCAACGGCAGGGTGTAGAGAATCGGCGCCAGTGCGTCGTGGATATGCGGCATGTTCACCACAAAGGTTCCCTCGCCGTTTTCCATGGCGGCGGCGCCATCGGCGAAGACGATCAGCTCGCCACCACGGGCGCGGACTTCCTGCAGATTGGACTTGAGCTTTTCCAGCAGCTCGTTGTTCGGCGCCACCGTGACCACCGGCATGTCGGCATCCACCAGCGCCAGCGGGCCGTGCTTGAGTTCACCGGCGGGATAGGCTTCGGCGTGGATATAGGAAATTTCCTTGAGTTTGAGCGCACCCTCCATCGCCACCGGATACTGCGCGCCGCGCCCGAGGAACAGGGTGTGGTGCTTCTCGGCGAAATGCTCGGCGATCTTCTCCACCGTGGTATCCATCGCCAGCGCCTCGCCCAGGCGGGTCGGCAGGCGACGCAGTTCGGCCACCAGTTCGGCTTCCTTGTCTGCCGACAGAGTGCCGCGCACCTGGCCCAGCGCCAGGGTCAGCAGCATCAGCCCGACCAGCTGGGTGGTGAAGGCCTTGGTCGAAGCGACGCCGATTTCCGGGCCGGCCTGGGTCAGCAGGCAAAGGTCGGATTCGCGCACCAGCGAACTGATGCCGACATTGCAGATCGCCAGGCTGGCCAGATAGCCGCCCTCTTGCGCCGAAAGCACCTTGGCATTGCGTAGCGCGGCCAAGGTGTCGGCAGTCTCGCCGGACTGGGAAATGGTGACGAACAGGCTGTCGGGCTGCACCACCACCTTGCGGTAGCGGAACTCGCTGGCCACCTCGACCTGGCAGGGAATACCGGCCAGTTCTTCCAGCCAGTAACGCGCGACCATGCCGGCGTGATAACTGGTGCCGCAAGCGACGATCTGCACGTTGCGCACCCGGGCGAACAGCTCGGCGGCCTGCGGACCGAAGGCCTGCACCAGCACCTGCCTGTCGCCCAGGCGGCCTTCGAGGGTGCGCTGCACGACCTTGGGCTGCTCGTGGATTTCCTTGAGCATGAAGTGACGGTATTCACCCTTGTCCGCCGCCTCCGCGCCTTCGTGGTACTGCACAGCCTCGCGCTGCACCGGCTGGCCGTCGGCATCCCAGATCTGCACGCTGTCGCGGCGGATCTCGGCGATATCGCCTTCTTCCAGGTACATGAAGCGGTCGGTGACCTGACGCAGCGCCAACTGGTCGGAAGCCAGGAAGTTCTCGCCCAGCCCCAGGCCGATCACCAGTGGGCTGCCGCTGCGGGCCGCGAGCAAACGGTCAGGCTGACGGGCCGAAACCACCGCCAGGCCATAGGCGCCATGCAGTTCCTTGACCGCAGCCTTGAGCGCGACGGTGAGATCGCCGAACTCGTCGAGCTTGTGGCTCAGCAGATGCACGATGACTTCGGTATCGGTATCAGAACGGAATTCGTAGCCCATGCCCTTGAGCTGGCTGCGCAGCGCTTCGTGGTTCTCGATGATGCCGTTGTGCACCACCGCCAGGTCATCGCCGGAAACATGCGGGTGGGCATTGCGCTCGCACGGCGCGCCGTGAGTGGCCCAGCGGGTGTGGGCAATACCCAGACGCCCGGTCAGTTCTTCGGCCTGCTGCGCGCTTTCCAGCTCGGCGACCTTGCCCGCGCGGCGAAGCCGTTTCAGCTGGCCGGCGGCATCCAGTACGGCGATACCGGCGCTGTCGTAACCGCGGTATTCGAGGCGTTTGAGGCCTTCGAGAAGGATTGCGCTGATATTGCGCTCGGCGACGGCGCCAACGATGCCACACATGTTCAGTTCTCCAGATCGTTTTCGATGGCCGCGCAGATCAGTCTGACACCACGGGCCTGAATGCTGTTACGCGCCTCGCTGGCGAGGCGTTCATCGGTAATCAAGGTATGGATGCCGCTCCAGGGCAGCTCCAGATTGGGAATGCGCCGACCGATCTTGTCCGATTCGACCATGACGATCACTTCCCGCGCGACCTCGGCCATCACCCGCGACAGGCCCAGCAACTCGTTGAAGGTAGTGGTGCCGCGCTGCAGGTCGATGCCATCGGCACCGATGAACAACTGGTCGAAATCATAGGAGCGCAGCACCTGTTCGGCCACCTGGCCCTGGAAGGATTCCGAGTGCGGGTCCCAGGTGCCGCCGGTCATCAGCAACACCGGTTCGTGTTCCAGCTCGCGCAGGGCGTTGGCCACGTTCAGCGAATTGGTCATCACCACCAGGCCCGGCTTGTGACCCAGCTCGGGAATCATCGCCGCGGTGGTGGTGCCGCTGTCGATGATGATCCGTGCATGCTCGCGAATGCAGCCCACCGCCGCACGGGCAATGGCCTGCTTGGCGGGAGAAACCGGCTGGGTGGTATCGCCAATCAACTCCTGCGGCAGGGACACCGCACCGCCATACCGGCGCAGCAGCAGGCCGTTCTTCTCCAGTGCGGCAAGGTCCTTGCGGATGGTGACTTCGGAGGTCTCGAAGTGCCTGGATAACGCATCGACGCTGACCTCGCCCTGCTCGTTGAGCAACGCAAGGATAGCGTGACGACGTTGTGGCGTGTTGCGCTTGGACATACGCAATGTTTCGATTCGAAAGTTAAGGGTGCGAATCAAAACATAAGCACCCACAGGGTGCAAGCTGGCGTAGAGTGGATGTCGCTTTTTACATCCACCTGGCTCCGCTCGTCGGCTCGGTAAAGCGTGAGCCGACCTACAGCTTTTGCTTCAAGCTTATGACTTCTTTTTCACCGGCCTTTGCCAACCTTCGATATTGCGCTGCCGTCCGCGCCCAAGCGCGAGGTTGTGTGCCGGTATGTCTTCGGTGATCACCGAGCCGGCCCCCGTGGTCGCGCCGTCACCAAGATTCAGCGGCGCCACCAGCGAGCTGTTGGAACCGATGAAGACGTCTTCGCCCATTACCGTTCTGAACTTGTTGGCGCCGTCGTAATTGCAGGTGATGGTGCCGGCGCCGATGTTGGTTCGCGCGCCGATCTCGGCGTCGCCCAGGTAACTCAGGTGACCGGCCTTGGCACCCTCGGCCAGGGTCGCGTTCTTCAGTTCGACGAAGTTGCCCACATGCGCCCTGGCGCCGAGCACGCTGCCGGGACGCAGACGGGCGAAGGGGCCGCAATCGGCGCCTTCGCCGACTTCCGCGCCTTCCAGATGGGAATTGGCCTTGATGATCGCGCCCTTGCGCAGGGTACTGTTGCTGATCACGCAATTTGGCCCGATCTGTACGTCATCCTCGATCACCACGTGGCCTTCGAGAACCACGTTGATGTCGATCAGCACATCGCGCCCCACCGAAACCTCACCGCGAAGATCGAAACGCGCCGGATCACGCAGCGTCACGCCTTGCGCCATCAAGCGCCGCGCCGCACGCAGCTGATAGTGGCGCTCCAGCTCAGCCAGCTGGATACGGTCATTGGCGCCCTGCACTTCCATGGCGTCCCGGGAGTGTTCCGTAGCGACACGCAAGCCGTCGGCCACTGCCATGGCGATCACGTCCGTCAGGTAGTACTCACCCTGGGCGTTGCTGTTGGACAGGCGCCCCAGCCACTCGCCGATGCGATTGCCCGGCACCGCCAGGATGCCGGTATTGCCTTCGCGAATCGACCGCTGCGCGTCACTGGCATCCTTGTGCTCGACGATGGCCTGCACCTCGCTGCGTTCATCACGGACGATACGGCCATAGCCGCTGGGGTCGTCGAGCATCACGGTGAGCAGCGCCAGTTGCTCGGGGCCGACCTTGTGCAGCAGCCGCTGCAGGGTATCGGCTTCGATCAGCGGTACATCACCATAGAGAATCAGCACCCGCTCAGCCGAGAAGTTCGGCAATGCCTGCGCCACGGCATGGCCGGTGCCGAGCTGCTCGGCCTGAACCACCCAGGTCAGATCCTCACCCGCCAGGCGCTCGCGCACCTGCTCGGCGCCGTGGCCGATCACCACCTGAATGCTCTGGGGTTGCAGGGCGCGTGCCGTATCGATGACGTGACCGAGCATCGATTTGCCAGCCACCGGATGCAGGACCTTGGGCAGGGCGGAACGCATGCGGGTGCCTTGGCCGGCGGCGAGAATGACGATATCGAGTGACATGGGTGCTGATCCTGAACGGTATGGGTCGAAGGTAGCGGTGGTTCGACTGTGCCGGCACCGAAAAATTACAGACAAGAAAAAGGGTAGCCAAGGCTACCCTTTTACTCGTGCGCGATGAAGTCGCTGGTCGATCAGTGCCGACCGTACTTCTTGCGCAACTGCTCGATGGTACGCAGCTGGGCTGCGGCCTCGGCCAGACGAGCGGCGGCGGAGCCGTAGTCGAAATCCACGCCTTTCTCGTGCAGTGCCTTTTCGGCAGCCTTGACGGCGGCCTGAGCGGCAGCCTCGTCAATGTCCTTGGCGCGAGTAGCGGTATCGGCAAGCACCTTCACCATGTTCGGCTGCACTTCGATGAAGCCGCCGGAGATGTAGAAGATTTCTTCCTCGCCACCCTGCTTGATCACGCGCACCGGACCGGGCTTGAGATCGCTCAGCAGCGGCGCGTGGCCCGGCAGGATACCGATGTCACCCAGGTTGCCATGGGCGACGACCATTTCCACCAGCCCCGAGAACAGCTCTTCTTCCGCACTGACGATGTCGCAATGGACTGTCATAGCCATACTTATGCCTCGGTAATCTTCCCCTGAGCCGGTCAGCGCCGGTCAGGGGCGGGATCGGCGCCCGCAAGCGGGCGCGCCAGTTACAGTTTGTTGGCCTTCTCGATGGCTTCGTCGATGGTACCAACCATGTAGAACGCCTGCTCCGGCAGGTGATCGTAATCACCATTGAGAATGCCCTGGAAGCCACGGATGGTTTCCTTCAGGGACACGTACTTGCCTGGAGCGCCGGTGAAGACCTCGGCCACATGGAACGGCTGGGACAGGAAGCGCTGGATCTTACGAGCACGTGCGACCAGCTGCTTGTCGGTCTCGGACAGTTCGTCCATACCCAGGATGGCGATGATGTCCTTCAGTTCCTTGTAGCGCTGCAGCACGTACTGCACACCACGGGTGCACTCGTAGTGCTCCTGGCCAACCACCAGCGGGTCCAGCGAACGGCTGGTGGAATCCAGCGGGTCGACGGCCGGGTAGATACCCAGGGAAGCGATGTCACGCGACAGAACGACGGTGGCGTCCAAGTGGGCGAAGGTGGTCGCCGGGCTCGGGTCGGTCAGGTCGTCCGCGGGAACGTATACGGCCTGGATCGAGGTGATCGAACCGGTCTTGGTGGAGGTGATGCGCTCCTGCAGAACGCCCATTTCCTCGGCCAGAGTCGGCTGATAACCCACCGCGGACGGCATACGACCCAGCAGCGCGGATACTTCGGTACCGGCCAGGGTGTAACGGTAGATGTTGTCGATGAACAACAGAACGTCCTTGCCTTCCTCGCGGAACTTCTCGGCCATGGTCAGGCCGGTCAGTGCCACGCGCAGACGGTTTCCTGGCGGCTCGTTCATCTGACCGTAGACCATCGCTACCTTGTCGAGAACGTTGGAGTCCTTCATCTCGTGGTAGAAGTCGTTACCCTCGCGAGTACGCTCACCCACACCGGCGAACACGGACAGACCGCTGTGCGCCTTGGCGATGTTGTTGATCAGTTCCATCATGTTGACGGTCTTGCCCACCCCGGCGCCGCCGAACAGGCCGACCTTGCCGCCCTTGGCGAACGGGCAGACCAAATCGATGACCTTGATGCCGGTTTCCAGCAGGTCGTTGCCGCCTGCCTGTTCGGCATAGCTCGGCGCCGCACGGTGGATGCCCCACTGCTCGTCGCAGGCAACCGGACCGGCTTCGTCGATGGGCTCGCCCAGGACGTTCATGATACGACCCAGGGTGCCGGCACCCACCGGTACCTGGATGGCCTTGCCGCTGTTGTTGACGTCCAGGCCACGCTTGAGGCCCTCGGTCGAACCCATGGCGATGGTACGGACAACGCCGTCGCCCAGCTGCTGCTGGACTTCCAGGGTGGTCTCGGCGCCTTGAACTTTCAGCGCGTCATAGACGTTCGGCACCTGATCGCGTGGAAATTCCACGTCGATGACGGCGCCGATGATTTGAACGATACGTCCGCTACTCATGTTTGGTTCCTCTGACTTTTCAGCCATTGTTAACAGTTGAACCGTTCTTAAACCGCGGCAGCGCCGCCGACGATTTCCGAAATTTCCTGAGTGATCGCAGCCTGACGGGCCTTGTTGTAGACCAGTTGCAGGTCACCAATCAGCTCCCCGGCGTTGTCGGTTGCACTCTTCATGGCAATCATCCGTGCGGCCTGTTCGGCTGCACCGTTCTCAACCACCGCCTGATAGGTCTGGGACTCGATGAAACGAACCAGCAGCGCATCCAGCAGTTGCTGGGCGTCCGGCTCGTAGAGGTAGTCCCACTGACCTTTCTTGACCGGTTCGGCATTCGCTGCCGCCGCCAGGGGCAGCAGCTGGTCGACCGTCGGTTTCTGGGTCATGGTGTTGATGAACTTGTTGGATACCAGGTACAAGCGATCCACCCGGCCTTCCTGGAAGGCATCGAGCATGACCTTGACGCTGCCGATCAGGTCATTGATCGACGGCGCTTCACCGATGTTGCCGATGGCTGCAACCACGTTGCCGCCAAAACTGCGGAAGAAGCTTGCGCCCTTGTTGCCGATCACGCACAGGTCAGCCTCGACCTTCTGATCGTGCCATTCCTTCATGTGCTTGATCAGCGCCTTGAACAGGTTGGTGTTCAGGCCACCGCACAGACCACGATCGGTCGACACAACGATATAACCGACACGCTTGACCGGACGCTCCACCATGAACGGGTGGCGGTATTCCGGGTTGGCACTGGCCAGATGGCCAATCACCTGCCGGATCCGCTCCGCGTAGGGACGGCTGGCAGCCATGCGCTGTTGTGCCTTGCGCATCTTGCTGACCGCCACCTTCTCCATGGCGCTGGTGATCTTCTGCGTGCTTTTGATGCTCGCAATCTTGCTGCGAATCTCTTTTGCGCCTGCCATTTGACACCTATCGGGTTAGCAGGCGGGAACCTTGCGGCTCCCGCTGCGGCTTACCAGCTTTGCGTGGCCTTGAACTTCTCGATACCGGCTTTCAGGCCAGCGTCGATCTCGTCGTTGAAGTCACCCTTCACGTTGATCTTCGCCATCAGGTCGGCGAATTCGTGGTTGAAGAAGGCGATCAGGGCCTGCTCGAAGGCGCCAACCTTGGCCACGTCCACGTCGGTCAGGAAGCCACGCTCGGCGGCATACAGGGACACGGACATGTCGGCGATGGACATCGGCGCATACTGCTTCTGCTTCATCAGCTCGGTAACGCGCTGACCATGCTCGAGCTGCTTGCGGGTCGCTTCGTCCAGGTCGGAAGCGAACTGCGCGAACGCAGCCAGTTCACGGTACTGGGCCAGCGCGGTACGGATACCACCGGACAGCTTCTTGATGATCTTGGTCTGCGCAGCACCACCGACGCGGGATACCGAGATACCGGCGTTGACGGCCGGACGGATGCCTGCGTTGAACATGGCCGATTCCAGGAAGATCTGACCGTCGGTGATGGAAATCACGTTGGTCGGAACGAACGCGGAAACGTCACCGGCCTGGGTTTCGATGATCGGCAGCGCGGTCAGGGAACCGGTCTGGCCCGTCACGGCACCGTTGGTGAACTTCTCGACATACTCCTCGGATACGCGGGAAGCGCGCTCCAGCAGGCGGCTGTGGAGATAGAACACGTCGCCCGGGTAGGCTTCACGTCCCGGTGGACGACGCAGCAGCAGGGAAATCTGGCGGTAGGCCACAGCCTGCTTGGACAGATCGTCATACACGATCAGCGCGTCTTCACCGCGGTCGCGGAAGTACTCGCCCATGGTGCAACCGGCATAAGGCGCCAGGAATTGCAGGGCGGCGGACTCCGAAGCCGAAGCCGCGACGATGATGGTGTTGGCCAGGGCGCCGTGCTCTTCCAGCTTGCGCACCACGTTGGCGATGGTCGACTGCTTCTGACCGATGGCTACGTAGACGCATTTGATGCCGCTGTTACGCTGGTTGATGATGGCGTCGATCGCCATGGCGGTCTTGCCGATCTGGCGGTCACCGATGATCAGCTCGCGCTGGCCACGGCCAACCGGAATCATGGCGTCGACCGACTTGTAGCCGGTCTGTACCGGCTGATCGACCGACTTACGCCAGATCACGCCCGGTGCCACTTTCTCGACGGCGTCGGTAGCCTGGGCATTGATCGGACCTTTGCCGTCGATCGGGTTGCCCAGGGCATCGACCACACGACCCAGCAGCTCCGGACCTACCGGAACTTCAAGGATGCGACCGGTGCACTTGGCGCTCATGCCTTCGGTCAGGCCCAGGTAGTTACCCAGAACCACGGCACCTACGGAGTCCTGCTCCAGGTTCAATGCCATGCCGAAGATGCCGCCAGGGAACTCGATCATCTCGCCGTACATCACGTCGGCCAGACCATAGATACGTACGATGCCGTCAGACACGCTGACGACGGTGCCCTCATTACGGGCTTGAGCAGCGACATCGGATTTCTCGATGCGCTGCTTAATGATTTCACTAATCTCGGAAGGATTCAGTTGCTGCATGCCACGACCCTCAAATCAGGATTTCAACGATTCGGCCAACTGGCTCAGTTTGCCGCGGACCGAACCGTCGACAACCACATCACCGGCGCGGATGACTACGCCGCCGATCAGCGCAGGATTCACGGCCTGCTGGAGGTTGACGGTGCGATCTAGCCGCTTCGACAGGGCGGCAGCCAAAGTTTGCAGTTGCGCGTTGCTGAGCTCGAAGGCAGTTTCGATTTCTGCCTCAAGCGTTTTTTCGGCTTGCGCCTTGATGTCCTCGTACAGCTCACTCACCGTCGGCAGTACCGACAGGCGATCATTCTCGCCAAGGCTGCGAACGAAATTGCGGAAGGCTTCATCCGTATCGTCGCCCAGCAGGCGGACCAGCTCCTGAACCTTGCTTTCACTGGTCAGGCGAGGGTCGCTCAGCAGGGCCGAAACTTCCGGGACTTCAACGGCGATGGCCGACAGGCTCAGCATCTTCGACCAGGACTCGGTCTGTCCGACCGCACTGGCAAACTCGAAAGCGGCTTTCGCGTAAGGCCGAGCAAGCGTCTGGGTATTGATCATCGCTTGCCTCGCTTAAAGTTGGGAGGCCAGTTTTTCGACCAGTTCGTTGTGTACCTTGGCGTCCACCTGGGACTCCAGGATCTTCTCCGCGCCGGCGACGGCCAGAGCCGCTACCTGACTGCGCAGTTGATCCCTGGCACGGTTCACTTCCTGTTCGATTTCGGCGCGGGCACCGGCGACGAGTCGCTCGCCTTCGCTACGTGCCTGCTGCTTGGCTTCCTCGACGATCGCGTTGGCTTGCTTGTTGGCCTGCTCGATGATCTGGGCAGCCTGTTCCTTCGTCTCACGCAGGGTGTTGGTCACCTTGTCCTGAGCCAGTTTCAGGTCTTGCTGCGCACGGCCAGCCGCATCCAGCCCTTCGGCGATCTTCTTCTGGCGCGCTGCCATGGCTGCCGTTACCGGTGGCCAGACGAGCTTCATGCAGAACCAGACGAAGATAGCGAAGGCGATCGTTTGACCGAACAGCGTCAAGTTAATGTTCACAGCGATTTACCTCGTGCTATCTCGTTCAACGCGGGAGTCATTCCACGGCGACGGGGCTCGCCCGGCGAACCCCATCTGAAACCGGATAAATGCTTAACCAGCGACAACGAAGATGAGGTACATCGCGATACCGACACCGATCATCGGTACGGCGTCGAGCAGGCCGGCCATCAGGAAGGTCTTGGTTTGCAGCTGCGGAGCCAGCTCAGGCTGACGAGCGGTGGATTCCAGCAGCTTGCCGCCCAGCAGGGCGAAGCCGATACCGGTGCCCAGGGCACCCAGACCGATCATGATAGAGGCGGCGATGTAGACGAGTTCCATGTAAAGCTCCTGAAGCTAGGGGGGTTAAGGTTTTTCGTTTTGAAGCAAAAGTGTTTCCAGGGGTCTGAGCTTAGTGTGCAGCCTCGGATCCATGATCCTCGTGCGCTGAGCTCAGGTACACCACGGTCAGAACCATGAAGATGAACGCCTGCAGCGGAATCACCAGGATATGGAAGATCGCCCAGGGCACATTCAGGGTCCACTGCACGTAGAACGGCAGCAGCGCGATGAGGATGAATACCACCTCACCGGCGTACATGTTGCCGAACAGACGCAGAGCCAGGCTCAGCGGCTTGGTCAGCAGACCGAGGATTTCGAGGAACAGGTTGAACGGTACCAGCGACCAGTGATTGAACGGGGTGAAGGCCAGTTCCTTGGTGAAACCGCCGACGCCCTTGACCTTGAAGCTGTAGAACAGGATCAGGATGAAGACACCGAGCGACAGACCGAATGTGCCGTTAGGATCGGCGGTCGGTACGATCTTGAACGCCGGCAGGCCGAGCAGATGGGCGATACCCGGGATGTAGTCGACCGGGATCCACTTCAGGCTGTTCATCAGGAACACCCAGACGAAGATGGTCAGAGCCAGCGGAGCGATCAGCGCGTTGCGGCCGTGGAAAGTGTCCTTGACCACGCCTTCGATAAACTCGACGCACATTTCGACGAAATTCTGCAACTTGCCCGGCACACCGTCAGTGGCCACCTTGGCGGCACTGCGGAACAGCAGGATGAAGAGGGCGCCCATCAGCAGCGACCAGCCCATGGTGTCCAGGTGAACGGCCATGAAGCCCATGTCACGTGCTTCGATGCCGGTCTGGGCGATGGTCCAGGTGGCCTGATCGACGACCGAACCGTCTGCGCGAACGTAGCCTGCCGGCAGTTTTCCGTAGGTCAGATTCTGCAGGTGATGCTGGATATATTCCGCCGGGGTACTCGCCATAAACGCCTCAGTGCTCAATGCTTCGGATTAGTTTTCATCAGCAGGAGGGCGCTCGCTCCAGCGCCCAGAACCAGCACGTAACCAGCGAATAAGGCAGCTGGCTCCAGCGGTTCCACTCCCACAAACACCAGCGCAAACAACGCTGCTGCAAGAATCTGTTTACCCATCTCGCCAGCCCAGAAGGACTGCACGATTGCCCTGGCCGAGCGCGCGCCGTAATAGCGAAACGCCTTGAACGCGAAGTAGACATTGGCCAGTAGCGCTATCAGGCCGCCCAGCAACCCGGAGTAGCCGGCGACCATACCAAAAAGCAGACCGCAGAACACAGCGGCAAACAGCCCGGTGAGTGCCTGCACTACCAGCACACGCACGACCGGCAGGCGATGCAAAGGTGTTCTGTTACGTATATTCACCCGTACATCCGTCGCCAGGTAGCGCTGTTGCCAGCAATGACCGCAGTCAAAAAAGCGCGGCGAGTATAGGAGCAGGCCACTTCGCGTTCAACCTTCAGGTAGCCTTTTCCAGCTGCCACTACATCTTTTTTGTATCAGCGAATGTGCGCCAGTACACCCTGCAGCTCATCCAGCGAACTGTAGCGGATAACCAGCTGTCCCTTGCCCTTCTCGCCATGCCTGATTTGCACCGGGGAGCCCAGCCGCTCGGCCAGTCGCTGTTCCAGACGCTGGATGTCCGGATCGCTTTTCGGAGCGCTTTTCGTCGTTTGCTGAGCATTCAGCCATTGCCGCACAAGGGCCTCGGTCTGGCGCACGGTCATTCCGCGTGCGACAACATGCCGCGCTCCCTCTATCTGCCGTTCAGCCGGCAGACCGAGCAATGCGCGGGCATGGCCCATTTCCAGGTCACCGTGAGAAAGCAGCGTCTTGATTTCCTCCGGCAGAGCAATCAGCCGCAGCAGATTGCTGACGGTCACCCGCGATTTTCCCACCGCGTCGGCGACCTGCTGCTGGGTCAGCTGGAATTCCTGCTGCAAGCGCTGCAGCGCCACCGCTTCTTCGACGGGATTGAGATCTTCACGCTGGATGTTCTCGATCAGCGCCATGGCGATGGCAGCCTCGTCGGTGACATCACGTACCAGTGCCGGGATCGTCTCCAGCCCGGCCTGCTGACTGGCACGCCAGCGGCGTTCACCGGCGATGATCTCGTAACGACCACCGCCAATGGCACGCACCACGATCGGCTGCATCACACCTTGCGCTTTGATCGATTGCGCCAGTTCTTCGAGCGTCACCGGATCGATATCGCGCCGTGGCTGGTACTTGCCACGCTGGATCAGATCGAGCGGCAGTTGCTGAAGCTCGCGCACATCGGCCTGAACGGCCTGCTCCTGCATGGCAGTGACGTTGGCACCACCGAGCAGGGCATCCAGTCCGCGTCCCAGGCCTCTTTTCTTGGTCGCCATGAAAATTCCTTATGCGGTTACGCTGCGGGCGGCACGCCGCTGGCGGCGCGACAGTTCGCCGGCCAGCGCCAAATAGGCCAGTGCGCCCTTGGATTGCTTGTCGTAGACCAGCGCCGGCATGCCGTGGCTGGGCGCTTCGGCCAGCCGCACGTTGCGCGGGATGACGGTGTCGTAGAGCTTGTCGCCGAAATGCGCCTTGAGCTGCTCGGTCACGTCGTTGGTCAGGCTGCTGCGCGGATCGTACATGGTGCGCAGCAGGCCCTCGATTTTCAGGCTCGGGTTGAGTGCCTGGCCGATGCGCTGGATCGAATTGACCAGATCGGTCAGACCTTCGAGCGCATAGTACTCGCACTGCATCGGAATGATCACGCCGTCGGCGGCGGTCAGCGCGTTGATGGTCAGCATCGACAGCGACGGCGGGCAGTCAATGAGAATGTAATCGTAATTCTCGCGCACCGGCGCGAGTGCTTCGCGCAGGCGGTTTTCCTTGGCCGGCAGGTTCAGCAGGGCGACCTCGGCCGCCGTCAGGTCACGGTTGGCCGGCAGCAGCTGATAACCACCGTGCTCGGAAAACTGCATGGCGTCGACCAGGCTGCATTCGCCTATCAGCACGTCGTAGATCGAATACTCCAGACTCAACTTGTCCACACCGCTGCCGGTGGTGGCATTGCCTTGAGGGTCGAGATCGATCAGCAGCACACGACGGCGTGTTGCCACCAGCGAAGCGGCAAGGTTGATGCAGGTGGTGGTCTTGGCGACACCGCCCTTCTGATTGGCGATGGCGAATACTTTGGCCATGATCAGTGTCTGTCCGGGGTCATGAAGTGCGGCGCAGTATCAGCAGATGGCGCTGGCCTTGGCAACCGGGAACCTTGAGCACCAGGCAGCGTTCCAGCTGGAAATCCGCAGGCAGGGCCTGCAGTTCGTCATCCGGCTGCACGCCTTTCATAGCCAGCCAGCGGGTCGTGCCATCACTCAGGTGACGCGTCCAGTTGGCGAAATCCTCCAGCGAGCTGAAGGCTCGGGAAGTGATATCGGTAAAGGGCTGCTCGGGTTTGAACTGCTCGACGCGGCTGTGGATAACCTCGACGTTGGCCAGCTTCAGTTCGAGCTTGGCCTGCGTGAGGAAGCGGGTCTTCTTGCCGTTGGAATCGAGCAGGGTGAAGTCGCGTTCGGGAAACAGGATCGCCAGGGGAATGCCTGGCATGCCGCCGCCGCTGCCCACATCGAGCCAGCGTGACCCGCCCGGCTCTGCATGGGGCACCACGCTGAGGCTGTCGAGCAGATGCCGCGAAACCATCTCTGCCGGATCACGCACGGCGGTCAGGTTGTAGGCCTTGTTCCACTTGTTCAGCAGGGCCAGGTAACCCAGCAGCAGCTGCTGCTGGACTTCGCTCAGTTCGATACCCAGCTGCAAGGCACCTTCGCGCAGTTCTGCTGCATGATTTGCCATGTCGGGACTCATCAGGCGCTCTGCTCCAGTTTCTGACCGGCACTGCGCTTTTTCAGATGAATCATCAGCAACGACACGGCCGCTGGCGTGACGCCGGGAATTCTCGATGCCTGCCCCAGGGTTTCGGGACGCGCCAGGGACAGCTTGTGCTGGATTTCCTTTGAAAGCCCAGAGATTGCCGAGTAATCCAGCTCGGTTGGCAGAACGACATTCTCGCTGGCACGCAAACGGGCAATCTCGTCCTGCTGACGCTCGATATAACCGGCGTACTTGGTCTTGATCTCTACCTGCTCGGCCACCTGCGGATCGTCCACCACCACGCCCGTCAGCTCGACCAGGCTCTGATAGTCGATCTCGGGGCGCGCCAGCAGGTTCAGCAGGTTGTACTCATGGGTCAGCGGGGTACCAAAACGGGCCGAAATGGCCTCCCCCTGTTCGGTACCAGGACGCACCCAGGTTTCCTTCAGGCGTTGTTCCTCGCGCGCGATGCCTTCGCGCTTGCGCTCGAATGCTGCCCAGCGGATGTCATCCACCAGCCCCAGTTCACGGCCCTTTTCCGTCAGACGCAGGTCGGCGTTGTCCTCGCGCAGGATCAGCCGGTATTCGGCGCGCGAGGTGAACATGCGATACGGCTCCTGGGTGCCCAGAGTGATCAGGTCGTCGATCAGCACCCCGAGATAGGCCTCATCGCGGCGTGGATACCAGGCGTCACGCCCCTGGGCACGCAAGGCGGCGTTGGTTCCGGCGAGCAGCCCTTGGACACCGGCTTCCTCGTAACCAGTGGTGCCATTGATCTGGCCGGCGAAGAACAGCCCGCCGATTACCTTGGTTTCCAGGCTGTGCCTGAGGTCGCGCGGGTCGAAGTAGTCGTACTCGATGGCATAGCCTGGCCGAACGATATGCGCATGCTCCATGCCACGGATGCTCTGCACGATCTGCAGCTGCACGTCGAACGGCAGCGAGGTGGAAATGCCGTTGGGGTACAGCTCATGTGTGGTCAGGCCTTCGGGTTCGATGAAGACCTGGTGGCTGTCCTTGTCGGCAAAGCGGTGGATCTTGTCCTCGATGGAGGGGCAATAGCGCGGCCCTACGCCTTCGATGACACCGGAATACATCGGCGAGCGATCCAGATTGGCGGCAATGATTTCGTGGGTGCGGGAATTGGTGTGGGTGATCCAGCAACTGACCTGCGGCGGATGCTGCTCGCGGTTGCCGAGGAAGGACATCACCGGCAGCGGTGTGTCACCGGGCTGTTCGATCATCACCGAGAAATCGACGCTTCGACCATCGATGCGCGGTGGTGTGCCGGTTTTCAGGCGTCCCACGCGCAGGGGTTGCTCGCGCAGACGCTGCGCCAAAGCGATGGAAGGCGGATCGCCGGCACGACCGCCGGAATAGTTCTGCAGCCCGATGTGGATAAGTCCGCCGAGGAAGGTCCCGGTGGTCAATACCACCGACTCGGAGAAGAAGCGCAGCCCCATCTGGGTGACCACGCCCCTGACCTGATCGGCTTCGACAATGAGATCGTCCGCCGCCTGCTGGAATATCCACAGGTTGGGCTGGTTCTCCAGCGTTTCGCGAACGGCGGCCTTGTACAGAATCCGATCAGCCTGGGCGCGGGTGGCACGCACAGCCGGTCCCTTGCGACTGTTGAGTACACGAAACTGGATACCGCTCTTGTCGGTGGCAGTGGCCATGACACCGCCCAGTGCATCGATTTCCTTGACCAGATGGCTCTTGCCGATACCGCCGATAGCAGGATTGCAGCTCATCTGTCCGAGCGTTTCCACATTGTGCGTCAGCAACAGGGTTTTCACGCCCATGCGCGCCGCTGCCAAGGCAGCTTCGGTACCGGCATGGCCACCACCGATCACGATGACGTCAAAACGGGAAGGGAAATCCACCACGCACCTCGTGCCTGTTCATAGGGGGGTTCTGGAAACGCGCAAGTATAGGGTTTCACGGACGCTGAAAGAAGGCTTCTGGATAAAAAATAACCAACCCGGTAGGCATGTTTACTGGCAAACAAATATAGAGATAAAGAAAGTAATTCTTTAAAGCTTATTTTTATGTTTATAAATGGTTCGGGTGTTTTCTGTGGATAACCTCTGCAGGCCGTGTCTTTACTGGTCTACAGAAGATCGAAACCCGGTGCTGAAGCTGGGTGGAGACGGTGCGTAGCCCGTGAGCAGCCTGTGTATGGAAACGCTATTTATCCACAGACGTTTTCATGCCCTGGTTTATACCCCTTTTATGGACCGGGATCAGGTGGGCTTGTCCACAGGGCTCAGCATTGAATTTGGCTATGAATATTCCGGAGCGGAATGAAAGGGTTCGGATTTTCAACCAGGCACAGCCTGTCACGCCGTGCTCGTTGAAGCCGGCGTCGAGTTGGATCGATTACTGAGCTGCTGGTTATTTGCCGATACAGAAGCTGGAAAAGATTCGCCCCAGCAGGTCGTCGGAACTGAAGGCGCCGGTGATTTCGCCCAGGGCTTGCTGGGCCTGGCGCAGGTCCTCGGCCAGCAGTTCGCCGGCACCGGCGAGGGTCAGCTGGGCGTGGCCATGGTCGAGGTGCTGGCGGGCTTGGTGCAGTGCATCGAGGTGACGTCGGCGTGCGCTGAAGCCGCTTTCCGAGGTCTGCTCGTAACCCATGCAAGTCTTCAGGTGTTCGCGCAGCAGGTCGAGGCCGTCACTGGATTTGGCTGAGAGGCTGAGGGTGACGTGGCCATCGTTGCAGACCTCCAGCGCCACCGGCTCACCGGACAGGTCGGCCTTGTTGCGGATCAGGGTGACGCGCGCCGGATCGGGACGCTGATCGAGAAATTCCGGCCAGAGTGCAAAGGGGTCAGTTGCTTCCGGGGCGGTGGAATCGACCACCAGCAGTATCCTGTCGGCTTCCTCTATGGCCTTGAGCGCGCGTTCCACACCGATCTTTTCCACTTGGTCCTGAGTGTCGCGCAGGCCAGCGGTGTCCACTACGTGCAGGGGCATGCCGTCGATGTGGATATGTTCGCGCAGGATGTCCCGGGTGGTGCCGGCGATATCGGTGACGATGGCCGCTTCGCGTCCGGCAAGGGCATTGAGCAGGCTGGACTTGCCGGCATTGGGCAGGCCGGCGATGACCACCGTCATGCCTTCGCGAAGCAATGCGCCTTGTCCGGCTTCGCGCAACACTGTGGATAACTCGGCGCACACGCCCTCGAGCAATCCCAGCACGTGGCCATCGGCGAGGAAATCGATCTCTTCCTCGGGGAAGTCGATGGCGGCTTCGACGTAGATGCGCAGCTGGATCAGTCGTTCGGTCAGTTGATGGACGCGCCGGGAAAACTCGCCCTGCAGTGAACGCACCGCATTGCGCGCGGCCTGGGCGGAACTGGCCTCGATGAGGTCGGCAATGGCTTCGGCCTGGGCCAGGTCCAGCTTGTCGTTGAGAAAGGCACGCTCGCTGAATTCCCCCGGACGGGCCAGGCGCACGCCCAGTTCCACGCAACGGCGCAGCAGCATGTCCATGACCACCGGCCCGCCGTGGCCCTGCAGCTCCAGCACGTCTTCGCCGGTGAACGAATGCGGGCCGGGAAAGAACAGCATCAGCCCTTCATCGATGACTTCGCCGTCATCGGCATGAAACGGGCCGTAATGAGCATGACGGGCGATGGGCTCTCGACCGCTGAGGGTGATGGCCAGCGCTTTGGCGCGCGGTCCGGAAACCCGCACGACCCCGATGCCGCCACGACCCGGTGCGGTGGCGACTGCGGCGATGGTTTCGCGATCTTGGCTCATGCGTCTCTCCAGGAACTGAAAAAGCAAAACGCCCCAATCAAGGGGCGTTCTGTTTACTGCGCAAGTCAGGCCGAGGCCGTGACCTGTCTCTCGATCTTGCGCGTAATGTACCACTGCTGTGCGATGGACAGGACGTTGTTGACCACCCAGTACAGGACCAGACCGGCCGGGAACCAGAGGAAGAAGAAGGTGAAGATGATCGGCAGCAGCTTCATCACCTTGGCCTGCATCGGGTCCGGCGGGGTCGGGTTCAGTTGCTGCTGGATGAACATGGTAGCGCCCATGATGATCGGCAGAATGAAGAAGGGATCCTTGATCGACAGGTCGGTGATCCAGAACATCCACGGAGCCTGGCGCATCTCGACGCTTTCCAGCAGTACCCAGTAGAGGGCCAGGAACACCGGCATCTGCACCAAGATCGGCAGGCAGCCACCGAGCGGATTGATCTTCTCCTTCTTGTACAGCTCCATCATCGCCTGGGACATCTTCTGGCGATCGTCGCCGTGCTGTTCCTTGAGCGCCTGCATCTTCGGCGCCACGGCGCGCATGCGTGCCATGGACCTGTAGCTGGCCGCCGAGAGCGGGAAGAAGATCAGCTTGATGATGATGGTCAGCACGATGATCGACCAGCCCCAGTTGCCGAGCAGCGTATGAATGGCGCTCAGCAGCCAGAAGATCGGCTGTGCGAGGAACCAGAGGAAGCCGTAATCGACGGTCAGGCGCAGGCCGGGGGAGAGTTCTTCGAGCCTGTCCTGGTCCTTGGGACCGGCATACAGGGTTGCCGCGATCTCGCCCTGGCTGCCCGGCGCGACGGCAATCGCAGAGCCGGTGAAGCCGATGATGTAGTTGCCCTGGCTGTCCTTGCGGGTCTGGACCTGGTTGGTCTGATCGGGCGAGGGAATCCAGGCGGTGACGAAGTAGTGCTGCAGCCAGGCGATCCAGCCACCCTCGACGGTTGCCCGGAAGTTCTTGTCATCCATGTCGCCCATGGACACCTTGGTGTAGGGCTCATCCTTGGTCCAGAGCGCGGCCCCCAGGTAGGTGGCCGTCCCGGTGGCGGTGCTGGAGGATGGATCGCCACTGCTGTCGCGCTTGAGCTGGCCGAACATGATGCCGGACCAGGGCTTCTCGCTGTGGTTGTCGATCAGATAGCGAACTTCAAGGTTGTAGGTGCCGCGATCGAAGCTGAAACGCTTGATGTAGTCGACGCCGTCTTCGCTGTAGGTCAGATCGACAACCAGGCGATCCTGTCCTTCAGCCAGCTGATACTGCTGCTGTTCGCTGCTGTACAGCGGGCGGCCACTGGCCTTGTCCGGACCATCGCCGATCAGGCCGCTCTGGGCTTCATAGATACGCTCGGCACTGCGCTCGAACAACTGGAAAGGCACATCAGGACGATCCTGGCGGCGTGGAAACTGCGACAGGCGCAGATCGACGATATCGCCACCACGCGGGTCGATTGCCAGCTCCAGCACATCGGTAGTGACGCGGATCAGCTGGGAACTGGCCGGGGTTTCAGGCAGCGCACTGGCTTGCTGTTCGCTGGCTACCACCGGGATGTCGCCTTGGGCGCCTTCGGTGCTGGCAGCGACCGGCATGTCGGATACCTGGGCCGCGGCATTCTGTGACTGGCGTGTCTCGTCAGGCAGGGCTGCCTGACCATAGTCCTGGTTCCACTGCAGAACCATCAGGTAGGCAACGATGGCCAGTGATACAAGCAGGATCGAGCGTTTGATATCCATGATTACTCGGTCATCGAAGATGAATTGGAGGTGTTGTTGGAAGGCACGGGATCATAGCCGCCCGGATTCCATGGATGGCAACGGCCAAGCCTGCGCAGGCTCAACCAGCCGCCGCGCAGCAGGCCATGGTTTTCAATGGCCTCCTGTGCATAGCAGGAGCAGCTTGGATAGAAGCGGCAATGGCTGGCCATCATGGGGCTGATAGCGTACTGGTAGATGCGAATCGGGATCAGGGCAAGTTTACGCATGGACGGTTTTACCCTGTTCTGGATGAACGGCGGCCTGAGAGGGTGTGCGCGACAGCCGTCTCCAAAGCTTGTTGAATTGCCGTGCCAGTTCAGGATTATCCAGATCGGCCAATCCCTTGCGCGCAATCACCACGATGTCCCAACCCGCCAATTCCAGCTGATTGAGACGGAAGGTTTCGCGCAGTTGCCGCTTGATGCGATTGCGTTCGACCGAAAGCTTGACGCTCTTCTTGCCGATCACCAGCCCGATGCGGGGATGAGGCAGGTCATTTTCGCGCACAAGGAGCAGGACATTCCTGCCCGGTAACTTGCCGGAAGGGGAGTCGAAGACTGCCTTGAACTGGCTCGGGGTCAGCAATCGCTTTTCCCGACCGAAGTCCCGACTCACTAGCGATTCCGACGTGTTCAGACTGCCAGACGCTTACGACCCTTGGCACGACGGCGCGACAGGACGGCACGACCGTTCTTGGTAGCCATACGGGCACGGAAACCGTGGGTGCGAGCGCGCTTGATGGTGCTGGGCTGGAAAGTGCGTTTCATGATGCTTTACCTGGTGATCCATTGCGGGCCGGAATGGCCCCCTTTTAAGAGACCGGCGATTGTAGAGAAGCCAGGCTGCCAGGTCAATTTCCAGCCAGTCGATCAGCAAGGAAAGTTTAATAAAGAAAGAAAAGAATAGGTTTTCTTTCTAAAGCGTTTATAGATGGTGAACGCGCATTCTGTGGATAACACGCTGAAAGCCATGACTGGCAAAGCGTTGCTCGAAGCGAAACCCTTGGGGTTGCCCGTGTGTCGAGGGTGGGTATGCGTTGCATAGCCTGTGGGTGAATCCATGACTTATCCACAGAAGTTTTTGTATGCAGGCTATCCACCGACTGATACCCAGCGCTCAGGGGGCGTTATCAACAGGGCTTAGCGAGCCATCTTTCCTGTTCGTGGTGTTATCGGGTCCAGCGTTTTCTGCTGCAAGACGTGGCTCATTTGTGGATAACTGGATGGCGCAGGGCTACAATGACGACCGTTTTACAGCTCGACAGCTTTAGGAGATTCCGTGTCGGTGGAACTTTGGCAGCAGTGCGTTGACCTCTTGAGGGATGAACTGCCAGCCCAGCAATTCAACACATGGATCCGTCCGCTTCAGGTTGAGGCCGAGGCGGACGCGCTTCACGTCTACGCGCCCAACCGGTTCGTCCTCGACTGGGTCAACGAGAAGTATCTGTCCCGTCTGCTGGAGCTGTTGTCCGAGCGTGCGAGCGGCCCGGCTCCGAGTCTGTCGCTGCTGATCGGCAGCAAGCGCCGCGCTTCGGCTACCGGCCTGCCGTCTGCCTCCATGGCGCGTGCCCAGCAGCCGACGCCGGCAGCCGTGGCTCCGACCGTGCAGGAATCATCGCGACGTGAAGAGGCCCCGAGCGGTTTTTCCGAACCTGTAGCTCCCGTGCGTGCAGAGCGCAACGTGCAGGTCGAGGGCGGGCTCAAGCACACCAGCTATCTCAACCGCACCTTCACCTTCGAGAACTTCGTCGAAGGCAAATCGAACCAGCTGGCACGCGCCGCGGCCTGGCAGGTCGCGGACAACCCCAAGCATGGCTACAACCCGTTGTTCCTCTATGGCGGCGTCGGCCTCGGCAAGACCCACCTGATGCATGCGGTGGGCAACCATCTGCTGAAGAAGAACCCCAATGCCAAGGTGGTCTACCTGCATTCGGAGCGTTTCGTCGCCGACATGGTCAAGGCGCTGCAGCTCAATGCCATCAATGAGTTCAAGCGTTTCTATCGCTCGGTGGATGCGCTGCTGATCGATGACATCCAGTTCTTCGCCAAGAAGGAACGTTCCCAGGAGGAGTTCTTCCATACCTTCAATGCGCTGCTTGAAGGCGGGCAACAGGTGATTCTTACCAGTGACCGCTACCCCAAGGAAATCGACGGGCTGGAAGAACGCCTGAAGTCCCGGTTCGGCTGGGGGCTTACGGTGGCGGTAGAGCCGCCGGAGCTTGAGACACGGGTGGCGATCCTGATGAAAAAGGCCGATCAGGCCAATGTCGATCTGCCCCATGATGCCGCCTTCTTCATCGCCCAGCGGATTCGCTCCAACGTCCGCGAACTGGAAGGCGCGCTCAAGCGGGTCATTGCCCATGCCCACTTCATGGGGCGCGACATCACCATCGAGCTGATTCGCGAATCACTGAAAGACCTGCTTGCCCTGCAGGACAAGCTGGTCAGCGTCGACAATATCCAGCGTACCGTCGCCGAGTATTACAAGATCAAGATCGCCGATCTGCTCTCGAAGCGGCGTTCGCGCTCCGTCGCCCGGCCACGCCAGGTTGCGATGGCCTTGTCCAAGGAACTGACCAACCACAGCCTGCCGGAAATCGGCGATGCATTTGGCGGGCGCGATCACACGACTGTGCTGCATGCCTGTCGTAAGATTGCCGAACTTCGGGAACTGGATGCGGATATTCGCGAAGACTACAAAAATCTCCTTCGTACTTTGACAACCTGAACAGACTGCGGCCATTTAATAGGCAAGGGACCGGACCATGCATTTCACCATTCAGCGCGAAGCCCTGTTGAAACCCCTGCAGCTGGTAGCCGGCGTCGTCGAGCGGCGCCAGACCTTGCCGGTGCTGTCCAACGTATTGCTGGTTGTCCAGGATCAGCAACTGTCCCTGACAGGGACCGACCTGGAGGTCGAACTGGTCGGTCGCGTTGCATTGGAAGATGCCTGCGAGCCCGGTGAAATCACCGTGCCGGCGCGCAAGCTGATGGATATCTGCAAGAGCCTGCAGCCCGATGCACTGATCGACATTCGCCTCGATGACCAGAAAGTGGTGATCAAATCCGGGCGCAGCCGTTTTTCCCTGTCGACACTGCCCGCCAATGATTTTCCGGCTGTGGAAGAAGGTCCTGGCTCACTGAGTTTCAGCGTCAACCAGGGCAGCATGCGCCGCATGATCGAGCGCAGCAGCTTCGCCATGGCCCAGCAGGATGTGCGCTATTACCTGAACGGCATGCTGATCGAAGTTTCCAGCGGCATGTTGCGTGCCGTGGCGACCGATGGCCATCGCCTGGCGATGTGTTCCGTGCAGGCCAACATCGATCAGCCGGACCGTCATCAGGTCATCGTTCCGCGCAAGGGGATTCTCGAACTGGCGCGGCTGCTGACCGAGCAGGATGCTGAAGTCGGCATCGTTCTGGGCCAGCATCATATTCGCGCGACCACCGGCGAATTCACCTTCACCTCCAAGCTGGTGGATGGCAAGTTCCCCGATTACGAGCGTGTGCTGCCGCGTGGCGGCGACAAGCTCGTCGTCGGCGATCGACAGACGCTGCGCGAGGCCTTCAGCCGTACGGCGATTCTCTCCAACGAAAAATACCGCGGCATTCGTCTGCAACTGGAAAGCGGCCTGTTGAAGATCCAGGCCAACAACCCGGAGCAGGAAGAAGCGGAAGAGGAAGTGGCCGTCGACTACAACGGCGGTTCGCTGGAGATTGGCTTCAACGTCAGCTACCTGCTGGATGTGCTGGGCGTGATGACCACCGAGCAGGTGCGTCTGATTCTCTCCGATGCCAACAGCAGTGCGTTGGTCCAGGAATTCGACAACGACGATTCCTCCTATGTCGTCATGCCGATGCGTCTGTAACCAGCACTGAATGTCCCTTAGCCGTATTTCCGTCACCGGCGTTCGCAACCTGCAGCCGGTGACGTTAACCCCCTCCCCTCGCATCAATATCCTTCATGGCGATAACGGCAGTGGCAAGACCAGCCTGCTGGAAGCCATCTATCTGCTGGGTATGGCACGCTCGTTTCGCAGTGCTCGTCTGAATCCGGTGATCGCTCACGAACAAACGAGCTGTACGGTTTTCGGTCAGGTGACGCTGGATGAGGAACGATCCAGCGCGCTGGGTATTTCCCGTGATCGTTCGGGCGATGTGCGCATTCGTATCGACGGCCAGAGCGTCAAGAGCGCAGCCGAACTGGCTGATGCACTGCCATTGCAGCTGATCAACCCGGACAGTTTTCGCCTGCTGGAAGGTGCGCCCAAGCTGCGCAGGCAATTCCTCGACTGGGGCGTGTTCCACGTGGAACCGCGCTTTCTCCAGGCGTGGCAGCGGCTGCAGCAGGCCTTGCGGCAGCGTAACTCGTGGCTGCGGCATGGTACACTTGACGTCGCTTCGCAGGCGGCCTGGAGCCGTGAGCTGAGCCTGGCAAGTGAGGAGATCGACGAGTATCGACGGGCCTACATTCAGGCACTCAAGCCGGTTTTCGAGAGAACCCTGGCAGCCCTGCTGGAGCTGGAAGGCTTCCAGCTGAGCTATTACCGAGGTTGGGACAAATCCCTGGCTCTCGCCGATGTACTGGCGGCATCAATCGAACGTGATCGGATGATGGGGCATACCCAGGCGGGACCTCAGCGGGCTGATCTTCGCCTGCGTATGGCAGGCCACAGCGCGGCGGAAACCCTGTCTCGTGGCCAGCAGAAACTGGTTGTCTGTGCCCTGCGCATAGCCCAAGGGCATCTGGTGAGCGAGGCCAAGCGCGGGCAATGTATTTATCTGGTCGATGACCTACCGTCCGAGCTGGACGAAACCCACCGGCTTGCGCTGTGCAGCTTGCTGGAACAACTGAATTGCCAGGTTTTCATCACCTGTGTCGATTCGAACCTATTGCGAGAAGGCTGGCGTGACGATACGCCAATCTCAATGTTTCACGTGGAACATGGAGCGATAGCCCAGGTCCACGGCCCCTCGGGAGTGACGGCATGAGCGAAAACCATACTTACGACTCGTCCAGTATCAAGGTACTCAAAGGCCTCGATGCGGTACGCAAGCGTCCCGGTATGTATATCGGCGATACGGACGACGGCACCGGCCTGCATCACATGGTGTTCGAGGTCGTCGATAACTCGATCGACGAAGCGCTGGCCGGCCATTGCAGTGATATCTGCATCACCATTCACGTCGACGAGTCCATCAGTGTGCGCGACAACGGGCGTGGCATTCCGGTCGATATCCACGAAGAAGGGGTGTCGGCTGCCGAGGTCATCATGACCGTGCTGCACGCCGGCGGTAAGTTCGATGACAACTCCTACAAGGTCTCCGGTGGCCTCCACGGCGTGGGCGTCTCCGTGGTGAATGCGCTCTCCGAGGAGTTGATCCTGACGATTCGTCGCGGTGGCAAGGTCTGGGAGCAGATCTATCGTCACGGCGTTCCCCAGGCACCGCTCGCGGCTGTGGGGGAAACCCAGGATTCCGGCACCGAGATCCACTTCAAGCCCTCGGCGGAAACCTTCCAGAATATCCACTTCAGCTGGGATATCCTGGCCAAGCGGCTGCGCGAACTCTCGTTCCTCAACTCCGGGGTCGGCATTGTCCTGCGCGATGAGCGCAACGCCAAGGAGGAGCTGTTCAAGTATGAAGGCGGCCTCAGCGCCTTCGTGGCCTACCTCAACACCAACAAGACGCCGGTGAACGAGGTTTTCCACTTCAATGTCCAGCGTGATGACGGTGTTGGCGTTGAAGTGGCGTTGCAGTGGAACGACAGTTTCAACGAGAACCTGCTCTGCTTCACCAATAACATTCCCCAGCGCGATGGCGGTACGCACCTTGCCGGGTTCCGCTCGGCACTGACACGTAACCTGAACAACTACATCGAGCAGGAAGGCCTGGCCAAGAAACACAAGGTTGCGACCACCGGCGACGATGCGCGCGAAGGACTGACGGCCATCATCTCGGTCAAGGTGCCGGACCCCAAGTTCAGCTCGCAGACCAAGGACAAGCTCGTATCCTCGGAAGTCAAAACCGCTGTCGAACAGGAAATGGGCAAGCACTTTGCCGACTTCCTGCTCGAGCATCCCAACGAGGCGAAAGCGGTCGTCAGCAAGATGATCGATGCGGCGCGTGCCCGCGAGGCGGCGCGCAAGGCACGGGAAATGACGCGCCGCAAGGGCGCCCTGGATATCGCCGGTCTTCCCGGCAAACTTGCCGATTGCCAGGAAAAGGACCCTGCCCTTTCCGAACTCTACATCGTGGAAGGGGACTCCGCGGGCGGCTCTGCCAAGCAGGGGCGCAACCGCAAGACCCAGGCGATCCTGCCGCTCAAGGGCAAGATCCTCAACGTCGAGCGGGCGCGCTTCGACCGCATGATTTCCTCGCAGGAAGTCGGCACGCTGATCACCGCACTGGGCTGCGGGATCGGGCGTGAGGAATACAACATCGACAAACTGCGTTATCACAACATCATCATCATGACCGATGCTGACGTCGATGGCTCACACATTCGCACGCTGCTGCTGACTTTCTTCTTCCGTCAGCTGCCTGAGCTGGTCGAGCGTGGCTACATCTATATCGCGCAACCGCCGCTGTACAAGGTCAAGCGTGGCAAGCAGGAGCAGTACATCAAGGACGATGAGGCGATGGAGGAATACCGCACCCAGTCGGCTCTCGAGGAAGCCAGCCTGCACGTCAACGAAGGTGCGCCAGGCCTGTCCGGCGAAGCCCTGGAGCGGCTGGTCAACGATTACCGCGCCGTGATGAAAACCCTGCAGCGCCTGTCGCGTCTCTATCCGCAGGAACTGACCGAACACTTCATCTACCTGCCGCGCGTAACGGTCGAGCAGCTGGCTGATCAATCGGCGATGCAAACCTGGCTGGCGTCCTATTCGGCGATGCTCGAAGGTGTCGAGCGCTCGGGCTTGGGCTACAAGGCCAGCCTGCGCGAAGACAAGGAACGCAGCCTGTGGTTGCCCGAGGTGGAAATCATTTCGCACGGCCAGGCCAGCTACATCACCTTCAACCGCGACTTTTTCGCCAGCAATGACTACAAGACCGTCACCACGCTGGGGGATGAGTTGAACAGTCTGCTGGAAGAAGGCGCCTACGTTCAGCGCGGCGAGCGCAAGAAAGCGGTTTCCTCCTTCAAGGAAGCTCTGGACTGGCTGATGGTCGAAGGCACCCGCCGGCATAGCGTGCAACGCTACAAGGGGTTGGGTGAAATGAATCCGGACCAGCTGTGGGAAACCACCATGGACCCGGCGGTGCGCCGAATGCTCAAGGTCACTATCGAAGATGCCATTGCAGCTGACCAGATCTTCAACACCCTGATGGGTGATGCGGTGGAGCCGCGCCGGGACTTTATCGAAACGAACGCTCTGGCGGTGTCCAATCTGGACTTTTGATTCTTCCGCGTCTCTGCAATACCTGCCCCGGCCTCGTGCCGGGGTTCTTGTTTATGGATGGCTGAAAAAGCATGTGTTCCACGTGGAACACAAGACCTGAGAAGTTCCCGATAGTTTTTACTGATTGAGTCTCTTGCATTAATCAATTTTTGAAAATTACCTGGCCCCGGTAGGATTCGCTTATCGAAGCTTTTTCATCTTCCCGGCCAAGGCCAATCTTTGCTTAAGGGGTATTTCATGCTCGACACCAATCTCAAGACCCAGTTGAAAGCCTATCTGGAAAAGGTCACTCAGCCGTTCGAGATCGTCGCGTCCCTCGATGACGGCGAGAAATCCCGGGAAATGCTGAGCCTGCTGCAGGACATCGCCAGCCTCAGCGACAAGATCACCTTGAAGACCGACGGCCAGGATGCACGCAAGCCGTCCTTTGCGCTGAACCGCATCGGTGGCGACATCAGCCTGCGCTTTGCCGGCCTGCCCATGGGCCACGAATTCACCTCGCTGGTGCTGGCGCTGCTGCAGGTCGGTGGGCATCCGTCGGAGACCGCGGCGGACGTCATCGAGCAGATCAAAGGCATCGAAGGCGAATACAACTTCGAGACCTACTTCTCGCTGTCCTGCCAGAACTGCCCGGACGTGGTCCAGGCGCTGAACCTGATGGCCGTGCTCAATCCCAACATCCGCCACGTCGCCATCGACGGCGCGCTGTTCCAGGATGAAGTCGAAGCGCGTCAGGTCATGTCGGTGCCGAGTATCTACCTCAACGGCGAACTGTTCGGCCAGGGTCGCATGGGCGAAGAGGAAATCCTTGCCAAGCTCGACACCGGCGCCGCCGCCCGTGACGCCGGGAAGATGAGCGCCAAGGCCGCCTTCGACGTGCTGGTCATCGGCGGTGGCCCGGCCGGTGCCGCCGCTGCCGTCTACGCCGCGCGCAAGGGCATCCGCACCGGCGTTGCCGCCGAGCGTTTCGGCGGTCAGGTGCTGGACACCATGGCCATCGAGAACTTCATCTCGGTCAAGGCCACCGAAGGCCCGCAATTGGCCCGCGCCCTGGAAGAGCACGTGCGCGAATACGAGGTCGACATCATGAACCTGCAGCGCGCCAGCAAGCTGATCCCGGCGGGCGCCGAAGGCCTGCACACCGTCGAGTTCGAGAACGGCGCACGGTTGCAGTCCAAGACCGTGATTCTCTCCACCGGTGCGCGCTGGCGTGAGATGAACGTGCCCGGCGAGCAGGAATACCGCGGTCGTGGCGTCGCCTACTGCCCGCACTGCGACGGCCCGCTGTTCAAGGGCAAGCGTGTGGCGGTGATCGGCGGCGGCAACTCCGGCGTGGAAGCGGCCATCGACCTGGCCGGCCTCGTCGCTCACGTCACCCTGCTGGAATTCGGCGAGAGCATGCGTGCCGACGCCGTACTGCAGAACAAGCTGCGCAGCCTGCCCAACGTCACCATCCTGACCATGGCGCAGACCACCGAAGTGCTGGGCGACGGCCAGAAGGTCACCGGCCTGGTCTACAAGGACCGCAACACTGACGAACTGCACACCGTCGAGCTGGAAGGCATCTTCGTGCAGATCGGCCTGCTGCCCAACAGCGACTGGCTCAAGGGCAGTGTCGAGCTGAACCGCTTCGGCGAGATCATCGTCGATGCCAAGGGCCAGACCAACATCCCTGGCGTGTTCGCCGCCGGCGACGTGACCACGGTGCCCTACAAGCAGATCGTCATCGCCCTGGGCGAAGGCGCCAAGGCTTCGTTGAGCGCCTTCGATCACCTGATCCGCAGCACGTCGCCGGTTGCCTAACGCAGCGCTGCAACGCAAAAGGGGGAGCAGATTTCGGTCTGCTCCCCCTTTTTCATGCTTTGCTGTGGTGCACCCCTCAGCTTGAGGGCGCCAGTACGCAGCGGTTACGGCCTGTACGTTTGGCTTCATACAACGCCTGGTCGGCGCGGCGCAGAAGATGTTCGTAGTCGGGATGGCCATCGTGAACGGCTACGCCGATGCTGACTGTCACGTTGAGTATTTCACCCTGAGGCAGGCGGAAACGCTCGGAGGCGATGGCGGCGCGCAATTTTTCCGCCGCTTGCAGGACCTTCTGCGCGTTGATGTCCACCAGCACCAAGAGGAATTCTTCGCCGCCGAGACGGAAGGCATAGTCGCCGCCACGGGTATTGTTGGACAGAGCCGTGGCGATTTGCAGCAGTACCTGGTCACCACCGTCATGCCCATAACGGTCGTTGATCTGCTTGAAGTTGTCGACATCGATGGCGAGCACGCCGAAGTTGCCGCCGGACTGACGGCTGTAGAGCATTTCCTTGTTCATCACCACTGGCAGGAACTTGCGGTTGAGCAGCCGAGTGAGCACGTCGCGCCCGGTTTCCAGTTCACCGGCCTGCTCGAACAGGTTGTCCAGCAAGAAGCGAATGGAGCGGGTTTTTTCACGGATGCTATGCAGCGTACCGTTGCCTTGATCCACGCCAACTTCACCAAGGAGCTGCAGCTCTTTGTCGATATTGAGGATGAATTCCAGGATGTTCGCCGCATTGGGCGAACCCTGGAAGGCGTGAGCGGCCTTGTGGCGGAACCACAGACCGAATTCGGAGCCGGTCAGGCGCGGCAAACTGGAGAAGCTGCTACCCACCGCGAGATTGAACATCAGCTGGTTTTCCCAATCCAGCAGGGCTGCACGCTGACGTTCCTTCTCGGCACCCAGATTTTGCGCTACCGAAAACAGCCGATAGGCTTCCTCTGCACGTGAGTTCCGGTCGTGGGACTGGGAATAGGCGAAGCAGATGATTTCCACGGCCAGATCGATGATGTCCGCACCCAGACGGGCGGCGTCGCGGCGCAGGACCTCCTCGGGTACGCGCTGTTCGATCAGGGTGCGTAGCCGGCCCTTGAGATGACGAGCACCACGCAGCACCAGGCTGACCGGGATTTCGATGCGTGCATGGACTTCGCCAATGGTACGCTGCAGCTCGATGAGCGGCTCCAGATTCTCATCGCTAGTTGCTGTGAGTACGCGCTGCACCCAGCGCTGCATGGAATTGCTGAGACGCTCTTGAACCTGTTCATGAGAAAGGAACAGGGCAGCCTGAGGATCGGCCAGCATCTGTTGGTAGAAGTGCGCAGCCAGTTCCTGGCTGTTAGCTTCAGCTACGGCTTTCAGCTCGATGCCGGCCTGGCGGGAAAAACGTTGCAGCAGGCTTTGCCATTCGGCAGCCAGTTGTTCGTTTGAGATGTACTGCACGTAACCAGACTCTCGATGATGTCCGGGGGCGGCATCCCTGCCCTCCCTGCTGACGGGGTGATCAGTTTGCGATACCGGCCCGTTGCTCCAGGATTTTCACCTGTGCATTGATCCAGTCTTCGGCGCGTTGATTGAGTTCGGCAACCGCGCGAGGTCCTTCGCTTTCGGCATGCATGGCCGGACCGATAACCACCTGGATTATTCCGGGGTTTTTGCCCCAACCCGCCTTGGGCCAGAATAGGCCCGCGTTATGGGCGATAGGCAGTACCGGCAGTCCGGCATTGACCGCTAGCGAGGCACCGCTGCGGGAAAATTTGCCCTGCTGTCCGACCGGTACGCGGGTGCCTTCCGGGAAAATAAGCACCCAGGCGCCCTGCTCCAGGCGTTCCTGGCCCTGCTTGGCCACCTGCCGCAGCGCCGCCTTGGGGTTGTCGCGATCGATGGCGATGGGTTTGAGCAGCCACATGGCCCAGCCGAAGAACGGCACCCGTAGCAGCTCACGCTTGAGCACCTGGGTCAGAGGCTCGAAGTATGCTGACAGGAAGAAGGTTTCCCAGGTGCTCTGGTGCTTGGCCAGGATCACACAGGGTTGCGAGGGGATGTTCTCCGTGCCGTGCACCTCATAGCGCAGGCCGACCAGTGTCTTGCCCAGCCATACGGCGCAGCGGCACCAGTTCTGCACCACGAAGCGGTAACGCATGCGGAACGACATGAACGGCGCACAGACCAGGCACACCAGGCACCAGGCGAACGCAGTGAACGACAGCAGGAAGTAGAACAATGTGATACGCAAGGGAAGCAGGGCTTTCATGCGGTGCTCCCCACTAGATGATCGACAACTGCGGCCAGGTCATCGAAGACCTGCGTGCCCACAGGCAGCGTGCCTTCAAGCGTGCGCAAGCCCTTGCCAGTTCTGACCAGATAAGGCTCGCCGCCAAGCAGAAGACCGGCATGCAGGTCGCGGTGGCTGTCGCCGACCACCGGCACGCCTTTCAGGTCAGCCAGGCTGAAATGCTCGGCGATGGTGCGGAACAGCCCGGGCTTGGGCTTGCGGCACTCACAGCCGTCGTCCGGGCCGTGCGGGCAGTGCACGATCAGGTCGATGCGCCCGCCCTGCTCCATCACGAGTTGCTGCATCTTGAGGTGCATGTCATCGAGGGTGCTGGCGTCGAACTTGCCGCGCGCCAGACCGGACTGGTTGGTGGCCACGGCCACTGTCCAGCCGGCTTGGCACAGCCGTGCAATGGCCTGGAGCGAGCCGGGAATCGGAACCCACTCATCCAGGCTTTTCACATAGGCGTCGGAGTCTTCGTTGATGACCCCGTCACGGTCGAGCACGATCAGTTTCACGGGCTTAGCCAAGTGCGGAAATATCGGCGACGCCAAGGAACAGTCCTCGCAAACGGGCCAGCAGGGCATAGCGGTTGGCACGTACCGAAGGGTCTTCGGCATTGACCAGCACCGCCTCGAAGAAGGCATCCACCGGTGCGCGCAGGTGCGCCAGGCGCTCCAGCGATTCGCGGTACTGACGCGCCTCGGCCAGCGGTTGCACGGCCTGTTCGGCCTGCTGCAACGCCGAATACAGCGAGAACTCGGTGGCGTTGTCGAACCAGCGTGGCTCGACGGTTTCCGGCAGCTTCGCCTCGAACTTGCCGAGCAGGTTGGAGACGCGCTTGTTGGCCGCGGCCAGCGCCTCGGCTTCCGGCAGCTTGCGGAACGCCTGCACGGCCTGCACGCGCTGATCGAAATCCAGCGCCGAAGCTGGTGCCACGGCGCGTACCGACAGGTAGGTCGCCATCTCGACGCCTTCGTCCTCGTAGCGCGCACGCAGGCGATCGAAGATGAACTCCAGTACCTGTTCGGCCAGGCCAGCGGCCTTCACCTGAGCGCCGAACTGGCCGATGGAGAACTCCACCGCGCGGACCAGGTCCAGGTCCAACTGCTTCTCGATCAGGATGCGCAGGATGCCCAGCGCCGCACGACGCAGCGCGTAGGGATCCTTGCTGCCGGTGGGCAGCATACCGATGCCGAAGATGCCGACCAGGGTGTCGAGCTTGTCCGCCACGGCAACAATGGCCCCGGTGCGGGTGCTCGGCAACTCGGCGCCAGCGCCACGCGGCATGTACTGCTCGTTCAGCGCCAGGGCGACATCCTGCGGCTCGCCGTCGTTCAGCGCGTAGTAGTAGCCGGCGATGCCCTGCATCTCCGGAAACTCGCCGACCATCTCGGTGGCCAGGTCGCACTTGCTCAGCAGCCCGGCGCGTGCCGCTTGCTGGATGTTGCCGCCTGTATTTTCGGCGATGAATGCGGCCAGCCTTGAAACCCGCACGGCCTTGTCGTAGACGCTGCCGAGCTGAGCCTGGAACACCACGTTCTTCAGGCGTTCGTTGAAGCTCTCCAGGGTCTGCTTCTTGTCCTGCTTGAAGAAGAATTCGGCGTCGGTCAGGCGCGGGCGCACCACCTTCTCGTTGCCGGCAACGATCTGCGCCGGGTCCTTCGATTCGATGTTGGCCACGGTGATGAAGCGTGGCAGCAGCTTGCCGCCGGCATCCAGCAGGCAGAAGTACTTCTGGTTGTCCTGCATGGTGGTGATCAGCGCCTCCTGCGGTACCTCGAGGAAACGTTCCTCGAAGGAGCAGACCAGCGGCACCGGCCATTCCACCAGCGCGGTCACTTCATCGAGCAGTGCCGGCGGCACGATGGCGCTGCCGTTCTGCTCGCCGGCCAGCTGTTCCACGCGCCTGGCGATCAACGCACGACGTTCGGCGAAATCGGCGATCACATGGGCGCCGCGCAGGTCTTCCAGATAGCTGGACGGCTGGCTGATGCGTACCGGCGCCGGGCTGTGGAAGCGGTGGCCACGGGACTCGCGACCGGCGCGCTGGGCGAGGATTTCGCAATCGACGATCTGATCACCGAACAGCATGACCAGCCACTGCGTCGGGCGCACGAATTCTTCCTTGCGCGCTGCCCAGCGCATGCGCTTGGGAATCGGCAGGTCGTTGAGGGAAGACTCGACAATGGCAGGCAGCAACTCCGCTGTCGGCTGGCCGGCGATGGTGCGGCTGAATTTCAGCTTGGGGCCACTGCGGTCGATCTCGGCCAGGTCCACGCCGCATTTGCGGGCAAAACCCAGCGCGGCCTGGGTCGGCTCGCCTTCGGCGTCAAAGGCAGCCTGCAATGGCGGGCCGTCGAGGTTGATGCTGCGGTCGGGCTGCTCGGTCGCCAGCTGTTCGACCAGCACGGCCAGACGGCGTGGTGCGGCAAAGGCCTGTACGCGACCATGGGTGAGTCCGGCCTCTTTCAGGCCCTTCTCGATACCGGCGCGGAAGGCGGTGGACAGCTTGTCCAGCGCCTTGGGTGGCAGCTCTTCGGTGCCCAGCTCGACCAGAAAATCTTGTGCACTCATTCTGCTGCCTCCAGCTTGGCCAGTACTTCGTCACGCAGGTCGGGGGTGGCCATGGGGAAGCCCAGCTTGGCGCGCGCCTGCAGGTAGCTCTGCGCCACGGCGCGGGCCAGGGTGCGCACACGCAGGATGTATTGCTGGCGCGCGGTGACCGAAATGGCCCGGCGCGCATCGAGCAGGTTGAAGGTATGCGAGGCCTTGAGCACCATCTCGTAAGTGGGCAGAGGCAGCTCCAGCTCGATCAGGCGATTGGCTTCGGATTCGTAGAAGTCGAACAGTTCGAACAGCTTCTCGACGTTGGCGTGCTCGAAGTTGTAGGTCGACTGCTCCACCTCGTTCTGGTGGAACACGTCGCCGTAGGTCACGGTGCCGAAGGGGCCGTCGGTCCAGATCAGGTCGTAGACCGAATCGACGCCCTGCAGGTACATGGCCAGGCGTTCCAGGCCGTAGGTGATCTCGCCGGTGACCGGGTAGCACTCGACGCCGCCGACCTGCTGGAAATAGGTGAACTGGGTGACTTCCATGCCGTTGAGCCAGACTTCCCAGCCCAGGCCCCAGGCGCCGAGGGTCGGCGATTCCCAGTTGTCCTCGACGAAGCGTACGTCATGCACCGAGGTATCCACGCCGATGTGGCGCAGCGATTCCAGGTACAGGTCCTGGATATTGTCCGGGTTGGGCTTCAGAACCACCTGGAACTGGTAATAGTGCTGCAGGCGGTTGGGGTTTTCGCCATAACGGCCATCGGCTGGGCGGCGCGACGGTTGAACGTAGGCGGCGTTCCAGGTCTCGGGACCGATGGCGCGCAGGAAGGTGGCAGTGTGGAAGGTACCGGCGCCCATTTCCATGTCATAGGGCTGCAGGACCACGCAGCCCTGCTCTGCCCAGTAGCTCTGCAGGGCGAGGATCAGGTCTTGGAAGGTGCGCACGGCAGGCGTAGTCTGGCTCAAAATTTCACCTGTGCTGGGCTTCGACGGAAAGTTGCGGAGTATACCCGATTCCCGTGCTTTCCCGGCGTTGCCGCGTGCCCGCGAACGCCGTTTTCGATCCACCCCGCCATGCCTTCAGGGAGCCGCCCATGCAACGTTGCGCCTGGTGCAGCGACGATCCGCTGTATGTCCGTTATCACGACCATGAATGGGGAGTGCCGAACCGCGATCCGCAGGTTTTGTTCGAGTTTCTGCTACTGGAAGGCTTCCAGGCCGGGCTGTCCTGGATCACCGTATTGCGCAAACGGGAACGTTACCGCCAGGTGCTGTTCGGTTTCGACCCGCAACGCCTGGCGCGGATGACCGATGCCGAGATCGACGAGCGCATGCAGGACCCCGGTATCATCCGCAACCGGCGCAAGCTCGAAGCCGCACGCAACAATGCCCGTGCCTGGCTGCGGCTGGAGGACCCGGCAGCGTTCATCTGGTCCTTCGTCGAGGGCAGGCCGCTGGTCAATCATTTCCCGACGCACCAGCAGGTGCCGGCCATCACGCCTGAAGCCGAGGCAATGAGCCGCGCACTGAAAAAAGCCGGTTTCAGTTTCGTCGGCCCGACCATCTGCTACGCCTACATGCAGGCTTGTGGCCTGGTCATGGACCACACCACCGATTGTCATCGGTATGTACAGTTGGCCGGGAGCGAGCCGAGCGGTTGAGCGTCTCCGACCATCGTCCGGTCATTTTCAACTGATACGGAAGCATCGGATTTCCTGTTCCAGCAGCCGCGTGGTGCGCTCCAGTGCCTCGGTGGCTCTGGCATTGCCTTGCGTGGCTTCGGAGGTTTCGCCCGACATCAGCGAAATCCGCTCGACGTGGCGGGCGATTTCGCCGATAGCCGTCACCTGCTGTTCGGTCAGTTCGACGATGTGGCGCACATTGCGCAGCGAATCCTGCGACTGGCCGCGGATTTCCTCCAGATGTCCAGCGGCTTCGTTGGCCAGTTCCAGGCCCTGCTGCACCTGCGTCCCGGTTGCCTGCATGGCTGTCACCGCGCTGCGCGTTTCATTCTGGATCAGCACCAGCATCTGTGCGATTTCCTCTGTCGCCTCGGTGGTGCGTTGCGCCAGCTGGCGCACCTCGTCGGCCACCACCGCGAAACCGCGCCCGTTGTCGCCGGCCCGTGCTGCTTCGATGGCGGCGTTGAGCGCGAGCAGATTGGTCTGGTCGGCGATGCCACGAATCGCGCCGGTGATGCCGGAAATCTCCTCGGAGCGCTTCTGCAGGGAGGTGATCTGCTCCGAGGTATCTGTCACCGTGCGGGCCACCACGGCCACTTCGTCGGCCACCGACCTGACCAGTTCCACCCCGGATGCCGACAGCTCCGCGGCTTTTACCGAGTTGGTTTCGGCATGCTGGGTGATCCCGGAGACTTCCCGCAGGCTTTGGAACATTTCCTCCAGGCTGGCTGCGGCAGCGGTAGAGCGTGCGGCCTGTTCTTCGGTGGAGCGCAGCATGTTGCGCGAGGACTCGTTCAGGTGAGTGATCTGCGAACCGATGTCGGAGCCGGTCGTGACGATCTGCATGACCATCTCGCGCAGCTTGGTCTGCATGTCGGCCACTGCCGCCGATATGCTGTGCGCGTAGTCGGTGCGGATGGTCACGCTGAGGTCGCCGTCGGCGATGCGCTGCACCACCGCCGCGACCTTTCTCGGTTCGCCGCCGAGGCTGTGCAGCAGGTAACGCGTGATCATGTAGGCCACGGAGCCACCGATCAGCACACCGATGGCGCAGAGTATGAACATCAGCGAGGTGAAGTTCCCGGCGGTCGCGCGGGTGATGCCGGTCTCATGCTGGCTCTTGCTTTCCTGCCAGTCGATGAAGCGGTTGATGCTTGCCAGCCAGTCGCTGAAGGCCGGGCGGGCGTCCTGCATCAGAACCCGCTCAGCCGCTTCCCGGTCGCCGGCCCGGTAGTGGGCCAGAATACGGTCCAGCATCGGCTGGGTGTGGCGTTCGATGGCCTTGATGGCGTCGAGCAGCGCTCGCTCTTCGTTCCTGCCGCTGGCAGGGTTGGAGAAGATGGCGTCCAGCCGGCGGGCCGACTCCTCGTACATGAGGGTCAGGCGCTGGATTTCCTCGAGGCTCGCCTGATGCTCGCCTGCGTCATGCAGGAGTGCCAGGTCACGGAAGGCGATGGCGCGGTCATGCACGCTGCCACGGAAGTTGATCGCTTGGCGCTGCTTCACGGCGTTGCCGTCGACGATCTCGGTCAGGGTCGAGTTGATGATTCCGACTTGCCAGCTGGCCACTACGGCGATGCCGATCATCAGGATCAGCAGAATGATAAAACCGGTAACGGGCTTGACAGTCAGTAAATCGCCCCTACGCTGGCTGTCCGCTGTCCGCTGTCCGCTGTCCGCTGTCCGCTGTCCGCTGTCCGCTGTCCGCTGTCCGCTGTCCGCTGTCCGCTGTCCGCTGTCCGCTGTCCGCTGTCCGCTGTCCGCTGTCCGCTGTCCGCATTATGTGCTCTCTAAAATTTGGAGCCGAAGTTTGTTTTATCTCCGGCAAATGCGCGTATGACTGTTCCGTCTGTCGGGTCGATTGACGGGCATGCTTCGCTATAAAAATGGCGTCAAATTTATAGCATGTCGTGATGTCATTTTGACTTTGGTCAATGGTTGACAGGCTTTGCTGAAGGGCATTATTTCGGGCCTGCCACAAGTCGAAGCAGTAGGAGCATCCGTAGAAAACGCTTCCTTACCTGCAGCCAGGCCGCTTCATTCGTCGTGATGGCGCGCGCGCCCACGGCAATCGACCCGAAGTGGTTAAACTATTGCCCTTTCGGTTTCTGGAGTATTCCGTGGAAAAGCTCAAAGGTGCCCTGCTGGTCGGTGCTCTGCGATTGTTCGCTCGGCTGCCCTGGCCAATGGTGCAGAGCCTCGGGGTGATGATCGGCTGGCTGATGTGGAAGCTGCCGAACCGCTCGCGCGAGGTGGCGCGGACCAACCTGCAGAAGTGTTTTCCCGAGCTGGACGCCGCAGAGCTGGACGCCCTGCTCGGTCGCACCCTGCGGCAGACCGGCAAGGCCTTTACCGAAAGCGCCTGCGCCTGGATCTGGTCGGCGGAAAAGACGCTGCGCCTGATCAAGGAAGTCGAGGGGCTGGAGGTGCTGGAACAGGCGCTGGCGTCCGGCAAGGGGGTGGTCGGGATTACCAGCCATCTGGGCAACTGGGAAGTGCTCAATCATTTCTACTGCGCGCAGTGCAAACCGATCATCTTCTACCGTCCGCCGAAGCTGAAGGCGGTGGACGAGCTGTTGCAGAAGCAGCGTGTGCAACTGGGCAATCGGGTCGCGCCTTCGACTCGTGAAGGCATCATCAGCGTGATCAAGGAAGTGCGCCGCGGCGGTTCGGTGGGCATTCCAGCCGATCCCGAGCCCAGTGAGAACTCCGGCGTCTTCGTGCCTTTCTTCGCCACCCAGGCGCTGACCAGCAAATTCGTGCCCGGCATGCTCACCGGCGGCAAGGCAGTGGGTGTGTTCCTGCATGCCCTGCGGCTGGAGGACGGTTCGGGCTTCAAGGTGATCCTCGAAGCCGCGCCGCCGGAGATGTACAGCGAGGATGTCGACGTCGCCGTTGCCTCGATGAGTCGCGTGATAGAAAGTTACGTGCGCCGCTGGCCGGAGCAGTACATGTGGACCATGAAGCGCTTCAAGAAGCGTCCTGCCGGCGAGGCGCGCTGGTACTGACAGGGGGAAGGGACTCATGACGAACCAGCGCATGCACCCACGCGCCAGCATGAAATGCCGCATTCGCATCAGCCACGAAACCTTCGGCGATGTGCTGGCGCAGACCCGCGATCTGTCCGACAGCGGCGTTTACGTCAAACACCCGGACCTGGTTTCGCTGCAGCCTGGCACCCTCGTCCGTGGCCAGGTGCAGGACCTGCCGATCCCGGCGCCGGAACTGACGATGGAAGTGATGCGGGTGGATGCCGAGGGCATCGGGCTGCGCTTTATCCTGCCGGACTGACGCTCGTAGGGCCGAACTCGTTCGGCCTTTGCAAGCTGTGGCCGAATGAATTCGGCCCTACGGTCAGGCGCGGGCCGAAACGGCGAGGAAGGTCAGGGGCGCTGCGCCTTGTCCAGCTTGCGCAGGAACACCGTCATCTCCTTCTCGGCCTGCTTGTCGCCATGCGCCTGAGCGGCAACCAGACCTCGCTCCCAGGCGTCACGTGCGCCGGCAGTGTCGCCGCTGATCTGCAACGCCCGGCCCAGCAGTTTCCAGGCGGCGGAGTATTTGCGGTCCTGCTCGACGCAGCGGCGAAAGTGCATGACGGCGCGTTCGGCATCACCGGCATCCAGATAGCCCTTGCCCAGGCCGAAGCGCAGCATGGGGTTGTCCATGCCCTGTGCGAGCATCTTCTCCAGCGATTCAAGCATCGGTTGCCTCCTTGGGGGCAAGTCAAAAGCTCAGCGCTCCGCTCCATCGTACAGGCTGATCAGAAAAACGTCAGGCCGGCCTGGAACAGGCGCTCGACATTGCGCACCTGCTTCTTGTCCACCAGAAACAGGATCACGTGATCGCCGGACTCGATCACGGTCTTGTCGTGGGCGATCAGTACCTGTTCGTCGCGGATCACCGCGCCGATGGTGGTGCCTGCCGGCAGGGCGATCTTGCCGATTTCACGACCGATGACCTTGCTGGAGCGGGCATCGCCATGGGCGATCACCTCGATGGCTTCGGCGGCACCGCGGCGCAACGAGTGTGCGCTGACGATGTCGCCCCGGCGTACGTGAGTCAGCAGGGTGCCGATGGTGGCCAGTTGCGGGCTGATGGCGATGTCGATCTCGCCACCCTGCACCAGATCGACGTAGGCCGGGTTGTTGATGATGCACATCACCTTGCGCGCGCCGAGGCGCTTGGCCAGCAGGGAAGACATGATGTTGGCCTCGTCATCGTTGGTCAGGGCGAGGAAGACATCCACATCGCGGATGTTCTCTTCCAGCAGCAGGTCGCGATCCGAAGCGCTGCCCTGGAGGATGATGGTGTTGTTCAGGGTATCGGAGAGGTAGCGGCAGCGCGCCGGACTCATCTCGATGATCTTCACCTGGTAGCGGTTTTCGATGGCCTCGGCCAGGCGCTCGCCGATATGCCCGCCGCCAGCGATGACGATGCGTTTGTAGTTTTCGTCGAGCCGGCGCATCTCGCTCATCACGGCACGAATATGTGCCCTGGCGGCGATGAAGAAGACTTCGTCATCGGCCTCGATCACGGTGTCGCCCTGCGGCAGGATCGCCTGGTTACGCCGGAAGATCGCTGCGACGCGAGTATCGACGTTGGGCATGTGCTTGCGGATCTGGCGCAGCTCCTGTCCCACCAGCGGGCCGCCATAGTAGGCGCGCACGGCCACCAGCTGCGCCTTGCCATCGGCGAAGTCGATCACCTGCAGCGAGCCGGGATGCTCGATCAGGCGCTTGATGTAGTTGGTCACCACCTGTTCGGGGCTGATCAGCACGTCCACCGGAATCGCCTCGTTGCTGAACAGGCTGGTGCGGGTCAGGTAGGCCGGCTCGCGCACGCGGGCGATCTTGGTCGGAGTGTTGAACAGAGTGAAGGCGACCTGGCAGGCGACCATGTTGGTCTCGTCGCTGTTGGTCACCGCCACCAGCATGTCGGCATCGTCGGCACCGGCCTGGCGCAGCACCGTGGGAAAGGAAGCGTGGCCGACGATGGTGCGGATATCCAGACGATCACCCAGGGCGCGCAGGCGATCGGCATCGGTATCGACCACGGTGATGTCGTTGGCTTCGCTGGCGAGGTTTTCCGCCAGTGTGCCGCCGACCTGACCTGCACCGAGAATGATGATTTTCACGTGGTCACTCCTGAAAAGAGCGCTGATTGGCTTAGGGTGTCCGAGCACCGGGCTGGGCGGCAATCTTGATCAGTTTGGCGTAGTAGAAACCGTCGTGCCCGTCTTCCTGCGGCAGCAACTGGCGGCCGTGGCTCTGCTCGAGCCCGAAACCACCGGCCAGACCCAGCTCGCGTGCGCCGGGCGTGCGGCTCAGGAAGGCTTCGATCACCTCGCGGTTCTCCGTCGGCAGCACCGAGCAGGTGGCATACAGCAGCACGCCGCCGACTTCCAGGGTGGGCCAGAGCGCGTCGAGCATCTCGCCCTGCAGGGTCGCCAGTGGTGCGATGTCGTCCGCCTGACGGGCCAGCTTGATGTCGGGATGACGGCGGATCACCCCGGTGGCCGAACAGGGCGCATCGAGCAGGATGCGCTGGAAGGGTTTTCCATCCCACCAGAGGTGGGTGTCGCGGGCATCGGCAGCCGTGAGTGTGGCCTTGAGCTGCAGGCGATCGAGGTTTTCCTGCACGCGCTGCAGGCGCTTGGGCTCCAGGTCCAGGGCGATGACTTCGCTCAGGCCCGGCTCACGTTCGAGGATGTGGCAGGTCTTGCCACCCGGTGCGCAGCAGGCGTCGAGTACGCGCTGGCCGGGTTTCAGCTCCAGCAGTCCGGCGGCCAGTTGCGCTGCCTCGTCCTGCACGCTGACCCGGCCTTCGGCGAAACCGGGCAATTGCTGCACATCGCAGGGTGCGGTCAGGCGGATGCCGTCTTCGCTGAACTGGCAGGGATGCGCCTCGATTCTGGCAGCCTGCAGCTCAGCCAGGTATTGGTCACGGCTGGCCTGACGGCGATTGACTCGCAGCATCATCGGCGGATGCGCGTTGTTGGCGGCGCAGATGGCTTCCCAGTGCTGCGGCCAGAATGCCTTGAGCGATTTCTGCAGCCAGCGCGGATGTGCCACGCGGATCACCGGGTCGTGCTCCAGTTCCGCCAGCAGCGTCTCGCCTTCGCGCTGGGCGTTGCGCAGCACCGCATTGAGCAGGCCCTTGGCCCAGGGCTTTTTCAGCTTTTCCACGCAACCGACGGTTTCGCCGATGGCCGCGTGGGGTGGAATGCGGGTGTGGAACAGCTGGTAGAGGCCGATCAGCAGCAGCGCCTCGACATCGCGGTCGGCGGCCTTGAAGGGTTTTTGCAGCAGCTTGGCGGCCAGCCCGGCCAGACGCGGTTGCCAGCGTGCGGCGCCGAAGGCCAGTTCCTGCGTCAGGCCGCGATCACGCGCTTCGACCTTGCCCAGCACCTCGGGCAGGCTGCTGCCCAGCGAGGCCTTGCCGGCGAGCACCGTCGCCAGGGCGCGGGCTGCCGCCAGGCGGGGGGTCATCGCCATTATTCGAACACCTTGCCGGGCGCGAACTGCTCACGCCGGCTGTTGTACAGATCGCCGAAGCCCAGCGGCTTGCCGCCCGGCAGTTGCAGGCGGGTGAGCAGCAGCGAGCCCTGGCCACAGGCGACTTCCAGGCCATCCTTGCCGGCGGCGATGATCTGGCCGGGACTGCCCTGCCCTGCGCCAAGCTCGGTCGCATGGATCTTCACCGCCGCGCCATCGAGGCTGGCATGACAGATCGGCCAGGGATGAAAGGCGCGCACCAGTCGTTCCAGCTCGACCGCCGGGCGCGTCCAGTCGATGCGCGCCTCGTCCTTGTTCAGCTTGTGCGCGTAGGTGGCCAGGTCATCGTTTTGATTCTCGCCCTGCAGGTTTCCGGCTGCCAGTGCCGCCACGCCCTGGACCAGCGCCTGCGAACCGAGGCTGGCAAGGCGGTCATGCAGGCTGCCACCGGTGTCCCCGGCGCTGATCGGTGTGCTGACCTTGAGCAGCATCGGCCCGGTATCCAGGCCGGCTTCCATCTGCATCAGGGTCACGCCGGATTCACTGTCGCCGGCCTCGATGGCACGCTGGATCGGCGCCGCACCACGCCAGCGTGGCAGCAACGAGGCATGGCTGTTGACGCAGCCCAGGCGCGGCATGTCGAGCACCGTCTGCGGCAGGATCAGGCCGTAGGCGACCACGACCATCAGGTCGGCCTGCAGCGCTTCAAGTTCTGCCTGGGCAGCAGGATCGCGCAGGGTCTGCGGCTGATACACGGGAATCGCGTGGCCGACGGCGAGCTGCTTGACCGGGCTGGGCATCAGCTTCTGCCCGCGACCGGCGGGTCGATCAGGCTGGGTATAGACCGCCACGACCGTCTGGCCCGCATCGAGCAGAGCCTGCAGGTGTTGGGCGGCGAATTCCGGCGTGCCGGCGAAAACGATGCGCATGGAGAGGTTCCATCAATAAAAAAGGCTTGCTGCGGCAAGCCTTTGGAGTTTCTGGGGTCAAGCCTGCTGGCGGTGGATCTTTTCCAGCTTCTTCTTGATCCGGTCGCGCTTGAGCGTGGAGAGATAATCGACGAACAGCTTGCCGTTGAGGTGATCGCATTCATGCTGGATGCACACTGCGAGCAGGCCTTCGGCCTCCAGTTCGTAGGGTTGGCCGTCGCGGTCCAGTGCCTTGATCCGCACCTTCTGCGGGCGATCGACGTTCTCGTAGAAGCCGGGCACCGACAGGCAGCCTTCCTGGTACTGGTCCATCTCGTCGGTGAGGAATTCGAACTCGGGGTTGATGAAGACCCGCGGCTCGCTCTTGTCCTCGGACAGGTCCATCACCACCACGCGCTTGTGGACGTTGACCTGGGTCGCGGCCAGACCGATTCCCGGTGCGTCGTACATGGTCTCGAACATGTCGTCGATCAGTTGGCGAACGTCGTCATCGACCACTTCGACCGGCTTGGCGATGGTGCGCAGGCGTGGATCGGGAAACTCCAGGATGTTCAGAATCGCCATATACGTTTGTGATGCACTTATGGAATAAATTCAAAAGCCGCTGCTAAGATGCCGGGCAGCTTGTAAACGGCTTAGCGCCGCTTTCCACAAGGATTACCGCGGCGCCAGGGCGCTTTACGTGAAGGCACATCATAAAGGGATTCACCACATGAGGAAATCACTACTCGCCCTGCTGCTGGTGGCGGTCGGCGGTATCGCCCAGGCTGATGTTCAGCTCAAGGCGAATCACCCCGAGCAGTACACCGTGGTCAAGGGCGATACGCTCTGGGACATCTCCGGGCGATTCCTGCGTGAGCCCTGGAAGTGGCCTGAACTGTGGCATGCCAATCCCCAGGTGGAAAACCCTCACCTGATCTATCCCGGCGACAGCCTCAGCCTGGTCTATGTCGATGGCCAGCCACGGCTCATGCTCGAACGCGGGGCATCGCGCGGCACCATCAAGCTTTCCCCCACCGTGCGCACCGTGCCGATGGCCGAAGCCATCCCGACCATCCCGCTGGAAGCCATCAACAGCTTTCTGCTGAGCAACCGCATCATCGACAGTGTGGACCAGTTCAAGGGCGCGCCCTATATCGTCGCCGGCAATGCCGAGCGTGTCATCAGCGGTTCGGGTGATCGTGTCTATGGCCGTGGTGCCTTCGAGGACGACATCCCCGTGTACGGCATCTTCCGTCAGGGCAAGACCTACGTGGATCCGGACAGCCAGGAGTTCCTCGGCATCAACGCCGATGACGTCGGCAGCGCCGAGATTATCGACATGGAGGACGATATCGCCACCATGATGCTGACCCGCGTCACCCAGGAAGCGCGCATCGGTGATCGCCTGTTCCCCAGCGAAGAGCGTGCGATCAATTCCACCTTCATGCCCAGCGAGCCGGAAGATGAAATCAAGGGTGTGATTCTCGATGTGCCGCGCGGCGTGACCCAGATCGGCCAGTTCGACGTGGTCACCCTCAACAAGGGCGCCCGCGACGGCCTCAAGGATGGCAACGTGCTGGCCGTGTACAAGACCGGTGAAACCGTACGCGACCGGGTCACTGGCGAGAACGTGAAGATTCCAGATGAGCGTGCCGGTCTGCTGATGGTGTTCCGCACCTACGAGAAGCTCAGTTACGGCTTGGTGCTGCAAGCCACGCGCTCGCTGGCGGTGCAGGACAAGATCCGCAACCCTTGACAGACAATCGAGCCCCGCTGATGCGGGGCTTTTAGCTTATGCGTGTCGCATGGAGGCGGCACCGGGACACAAGGACGTTTGCCATGCCTGCCCTATCCCCCGCCGAACTCGAAGCGCGCCTGCGTCTGCATCTGTTGCCCGACCTGGGACCACGGCGGCTGCAGCGGTTGTTGGAAGCCTTCCCTAACGCCTCTTCCGCACTCAGCGCACCGGCCAGCGCCTGGCGTTCACTGGGCCTGCCGGCCAGTTGCGCCGAGCCCCGCCGCAGCGCATCGATCCGCGAACGGGCCGCTGCAGCGCTGGCCTGGCTGGAGCGACCCGACCACCATCTGCTGATGTGGGACACCCCTGATTATCCCGCGCTGCTGGCCGAGCTGCCGGACGCCCCGCCGCTGCTGTTCGTCGAGGGTGATCCAGGCTTGCTCGAACGCCCGCAGCTGGCCATGGTGGGCAGCCGCCGAGCATCGCGTGCGGGCCTGGACAATGCGCAGCGTTTCGCGCGCAGCCTGGGCGGGGCGGGTTTCGTCATCACCAGCGGCCTGGCCCTGGGCATCGATGGCGCGGCACATCAGGGCGCGCTGGATGTCGAGGGCTGCACCATTGCCGTGCTGGGCACCGGCTTGCAGCGGCTTTACCCGGCGCGGCACGTCGGCCTGGCGGGCAGGATCGTCGAAGGCGGTGGTGCGCTGGTGTCCGAACTGCCACTGGATTGCCCGCCGCAAGCGTCCAATTTCCCCCGCCGCAACAGAATCATCAGTGGCCTGGCTTTGGGCGTACTGGTGGTCGAGGCCAGCCCTTCGAGCGGCTCGCTGATCACCGCGCGGCTGGCCGCCGAGCAGGGGCGCGAGGTGTATGCCATTCCCGGTTCCATTCATCATCCCGGCGCACGTGGTTGTCACCAGCTGATCCGCCAGGGCGCGACGCTGGTGGAGAGCGTCGAGGATATCCTGCAGGCCCTGCGTGGCTGGCAGCAGGTCGCCCCGTCTGCGCCGGGCAAGATGGCGCCTGAGCGTGAGGAGCATGCATTGCTCGCACACTTGCACGCCTCACCCATGAGCAGCGAAGCCCTCGCATGTGCGCTGGACCAGCCACTGACCCAGGTGCTGGCCGAGCTGACCGAACTGGAGATCGAGGGGCGGGTGGCCTGCGAGCATGGCCAGTGGGTCGCCCGCAGCGGTTGAGTGCCCTGCTCAGGTAAACTGCGCCGGTTTCCCTTCAGCAGAGGTCGCGATGGTCGGCAATTGGCGTATACAGCAGGCGGCGCGTGTGGTGCGGGCCGGGGGCGTGATTGCTTATCCCACCGAGGCGGTCTGGGGCCTGGGTTGCGACCCCTGGGACAGCGAAGCGGTTCATCGCCTGCTCGCGCTCAAGGAACGTCCGGTGGAAAAGGGGCTGATCCTGGTCGCCGGCGATATCGACGACTTCGACTTTCTTCTCGAAGACCTGCCTGAACGCTGGCTGGATCGCCTGGCTGGCAGCTGGCCAGGGCCCAATACCTGGCTGGTGCCGCATCGCCAGCGTCTGCCCGAATGGATCACCGGCCAGCACGACAGCGTGGCGCTGCGGGTGACCGATCATCCGTTGGTGGCCAGGCTCTGCGCATACACCGGCCCGCTGGTGTCCACCTCGGCCAACCCGGCAGGTCGCCCTTCTGCCCGTTCGCGCCTGCGTGTGGAGCAGTATTTTCCACGCCAGCTCGATGCCGTCCTCGACGGCCCGCTGGGCGGGCGGCGCAACCCCAGCACGATCCGGGATGTGCGTAGCGGGGAAGTCATACGAGCCAGTTAGCGGCGCTTGATGCGTAGGGCCGAACTTGTTCGGCCTTCACGAATCGTGGCCGAATGAATTCGGCCCTACAGTTCCAGCTTTACGGCAACAGAATCGTCGAACCTGTGGTGCTTCCTGCAGCCAGCAGGCGCTGGGCTTCGGCGGCTTCGCCAAGTGCGAAACGCTGGCCGATCTCGACGGTGATCTTGCCGCTGGCGATCATCTCGAACAGCTCCGCCGCCATCGCCTGCAGCCGTGGCGCGGTGTCCGCGTAGCCGGCCAGGATCGGTCGGGTGACGAACAGCGAGCCCTTCTGCGCCAGCACGCCGAGGTTGACCCCGGTCACCGCGCCGGAGGCATTGCCGAAGCTGACCAGCAGCCCACGCGGCGCGACGCAGTCCAGCGAGATTTCCCAGCTGCTCTTGCCCACCGAGTCGTAGACCACCGGGCACTTCTGGCCGTCGGTCAGTTCCATCACCCGCTTCACCACATCCTCTTGGGTGCGGTCGATGGTGGCCCAGGCGCCCAAGGCCTTGGCGCGTTCGGCCTTTTCTGCCGAGCCAACCACTCCGATCAGCTTGGCGCCCAGCGCGTTCGCCCACTGGCAGGCAATCGAGCCGACGCCACCTGCGGCGGCATGGAAAAGAATGGTTTCGCCGGCCTGCAGCGGATACACCTGGCGCAGCAGGTATTGCGTGGTCAGGCCCTTGAGCATCACTGCCGCCGCCTGTTCGAAGCTGATCGCATCCGGCAGCTTCACCAGGTGCCGCGCGGGCAGTACGTGATGTTCACCATAAGCACCCAGCGGCCCGGTGGAGTAGGCCACGCGATCACCGACCTGCCATTGCTCGACGCCCTCACCCAGCGCCTCGATCACCCCGGCGCCTTCGTTGCCAAGCCCCGAGGGCAGGCTCGGCGGCGCATAGAGGCCGCTGCGGAAATAGGTGTCGATGAAATTCAGGCCGATGGCGTGGTTGCGCACGCAGACTTCACCGGGCGCAGGCGACGGCACCTCGATCTGGACCTGTTCGAGAACCTCGGGGCCACCGTGCTGGCTGAACTGGATACGCTGCGACATAAGGGCTCCTGGCCGGATGTAAAGGAGCCTATCCAACCGCCCTGGCCGGCATTCGTCAACCGGGCCGATGATATGCTTGCCGATCAGATCGCACCGCCCTTCTTACTTGCCAAGGTGATTTCGTGAACGACCGGACCGAAGCCGTCAAAACCTACCTGCTCGATCTGCAGGATCGTATCTGCGCCGCGCTGGAAGCCGAGGATGGCGACGCCCGCTTCGTCGAGGACGCCTGGACCCGTCCGGCCGGTGGCGGTGGTCGGACTCGAGTCATCGAGAATGGCGGCCTGATCGAAAAAGGCGGGGTGAACTTCTCCCATGTGCACGGCGCCGGCCTGCCGCCTTCGGCCAGCGCCCATCGTCCCGAACTGGCCGGGCGTGGCTTCGAGGCGCTGGGTGTGTCGCTGGTGATCCACCCGCACAATCCCTACGTGCCGACCTCCCACGCCAACGTGCGCTTCTTCATCGCCGAGAAGGAAGGTGAAGAGCCGGTCTGGTGGTTCGGCGGCGGTTTCGACCTGACGCCCTACTACGGCTTTGATGAAGACTGCGTGCACTGGCACCGCGTCGCCCGTGACGCCTGCGCGCCGTTCGGCGCCGAGGTCTACCCGCGCTACAAGGAATGGTGCGACCGCTATTTCCACATCAAGCACCGCAACGAGCCACGTGGCGTCGGCGGGTTGTTCTTCGACGACCTCAACCAGTGGGATTTCGACACCAGCTTCGCCTTCATGCGCGCGGTCGGCGATGCCTACCTGGAGGCCTACCTGCCCATCGTGCGCAAGCGCAAGACCAGCGCCTTCGGTGAGCGCGAACGCGAATTCCAGCTGCTGCGTCGCGGTCGCTACGTGGAATACAACCTGGTCTACGACCGTGGCACGCTGTTCGGCCTGCAATCGGGCGGGCGTACCGAGTCGATCCTCATGTCGCTACCACCGCAGGTCAGCTGGGGCTACGACAAGCATCCCGAGCCCGGCACGCCGGAAGCGCGACTGACCGAATACTTTCTGCAGGACCGCGACTGGCTGAAAGAGCAGCCATAAGCCCCAAGCGGCGAGCCACAAGCCAAGCCGTCGTGCTTGCAGCTTGAGGCTTGCAGCTTGCAACTTGAGGATTCCCCATGGACCGCTACGGCGTATTCGGCAACCCCATCGGCCACAGCAAGTCGCCGCAGATTCACCGGCTGTTCGCCGAGCAGACGAGGCAGTCGCTCAGCTATGAAGCCCTGCTGGCGCCGCTGGATGACTTTCCCGTTTTTGCCCGGCAGTTCTTCGCCGTCGGGCGCGGCGCCAATGTCACGGTGCCCTTCAAGGAAGAGGCCTACCGGCTGGCCGACCAGCTGACCGAGCGCGCGCGCCGCGCCGGCGCGGTGAATACGCTGCACAAGCTCGACGATGGCACGCTGCTGGGCGACAACACCGACGGCATCGGCCTGGTGCGCGACCTGCTGGAGAACGCCGGCGTGGCCTTGCGGGGCAAGCGCATCCTGTTGCTGGGTGCCGGCGGTGCGGTGCGTGGCGTGCTCGAGCCCTTGCTGGCGCAAGGCCCCGGCGCGCTGGTGATTGCCAACCGCACCCTGGCCAGGGCCGAGCAACTGGCCGGCGAGTTCGCCGAGCTGGGTGCGGTGAGCGCGAGTGCCTTCGAGCAGTTGCAGGGATGCTTCGATGTGATCATCAATGGCACCTCGGCCAGCCTCGCGGGTGAGCTGCCGCCGCTGGCCGACGAACTGATCGCCGCCGGCGAAACCTTCTGCTACGACATGATGTATGGCGCAGCGCCCACGCCTTTCTGTCAGTGGGCTGCAGGTCTTGGCGCGCACACCCGCGATGGTCTGGGCATGCTGGTGGAACAGGCGGCGGCGGCCTTCGAACTATGGCGCGGTGTGCGACCGGAATCGGCACCTGTGTTGATGGAGCTGCGCCGCCAGCTCGAAAGCTGAGTGGCGATCAGAAACGAAACTGGATCTGCTGATCTTTTTGTGCTTATCCAGGGCAGCCCGGCAAGGCCTGCCGGGATCAGATTCCGCTCAGGTAGCGGGCAACGGCCTCGATCTCCATGGGTGTCAGTTTGGTGGCAATTGAGCTCATGATGGCGTTTTCGTCGGTCCGTTCGCGTTCGTTGAACTCGCGCAGTTGGCTGATCAGGTAACGCATGTGCTGGCCGGCAATTCGTGGTAACTCATCGGTGCCGGCACCCTCTTCACCGTGACAACTTGAACAGGCTGCGACCCCCGACCATTGGTTGCCATTGTGGTAGATGTATTTGCCGACCGCTGTGAAATCAGGATCGCTGGCACGGTGTGCCTTGACCGGCTTGCTGCTGAAATACTGGCCCAAAGCTACCATCTCGTCAGACTCGAGGTTGGCGGCAATGTCATTCATGGTGCCCTTGCGCCGACCGGCCTTGAAGTCTTCCAGCTGCTTGCTGATGTAGGTCGCGCTCTGGCCAGCCAGACGCGGATAGATGGCACTGGAACTTTCACCATCCGCTCCGTGACACACCTTGCATACCGAATTGACGATAGCCACAGCACGCTCCTCGTCTGCTGCCTGCACTTGAGCAACGACCAGCAAAGCGGTCATGAAAAAGAGTCTGCGCAACATAGGAAATCCCCTGAAGAGTCTTTAAGCATGGCTTTTTGCCTTAATGATACCGGAGCCGGCTGGCCAGTGACGAGGCCGGGCGCAGGCACATCCGTTCCTGCAGGAACAACAACCATGGACACAAGAAGGCATCAATCCACCCAGTTGCGCAATGCCTGCCGAGCCTGATCATTCAGTGGCTTGGCTTGGCTTGGCTTGGTGGAGCAGGTGGCGGTTTTCAAACTAGGGCGCGGGGTGCGCCCGGAGACGGCACAGGGGCTGAAGGCGTTGCGCCGCCAGCTCGAAGGCTGAAAGGCGTTCAGAAACGAAACTGGATCTGCTGATGCAGGTGCTGTGGATACTCCAGCTCATCGACCATGGCGGCGGCGATGCGTCGCAGCTTCACGCGCGGATCATTCCCGGGTAGCCCGTCGATATCGCTGAAGTCCTCGATGGAGAGCGCCTCGCCTGCAGTGCCGGCATCCACCAGAGTCCATTTCAGCGGATGCGAGGCGATAAGCTGCAAGGCTGCGGTCAGCTCCGACTCTTCGGCATGCGCGCTGAAGTCGGCTACCAGCAACAGGCGCTCGACACCGGCTTCCGTCATCCCCGAGAGCAGGGTGTACACCGCCTGATACAGATCCTGTGGCTGGCCCACGAGAGTGGCATCCGGTGCGGTGGGAACGGAAGGACTGTCGAACAGGCAGATCACCCCATGCATGCCGGCAACGCTGCGCGACACGCTGGCCGCATCGAACAGATCGCCGGCCTTGGCGCGCAGCCCCGGTCGGGCGGTGAGCGAATTGAAGTCGTTGACCAGGGCTACTGCCTCGTGCTGCCGGCTCAGCAGTTCGCAGAGCACGGCATTGCCCAGGCTGGAATTGGCCCCGTACAAGGCGAACTTGCGGCGCGGCGTTTCGGCGTTGAGCATGGTCGGGTGTCCTTCAGCGGCGCGTGGCCAGGTAGCCGATCAGTGCCACAGCGCCAGCGGCCAATGCCAGGGTGCTCAAGGGATGCTTGCGCGCGCAATCGCTGGCCATGCGCGTGGCTTCGCGGCTGCGCCGGGACAGATCGTGGCAATGTTCATCCCAGTTACCGTCGTGCCAGAGCGACTCGGCGCGCGAGCGCAGCTCGTCGAGCTTATGACGCGAACCCCGGCGGGCTTCGCGCTTGAGCTCGTCCAGCGCGCTCATCAGATTGTGGATTTCGCGTTCGATCTCGTCGCGGGTGGTGGTTTTGCCGTTGAAACGGGACATGAGAAGCCTCCCCTGGGTTGATATCTGCTGGTTGGACCGCCCGCACGCCTGAAGGTGCGACGATTCTCTTCTACACTCCACCGGCATGAACCCGTCGGGGACGGCTTTCCGTATACTGCGCGCCGCGTGATTCCGTCCATTTCGTCACTTTTTCTCTGGTACTTCTCGTGAAGCTTCGCCATTCCCTTTTCGGCCTGCTGCTGGCCTGCAGCAGCGCCATCATCAGCCCCGCTGCGGTCGCGGCTCCGGCTGTGGTCCAGCAGGAACTCGCCTCCGGCAGCGCCCTGCTGATCGACCTGAAAACCAGTCAGGTCCTGTATTCGAGCAATCCCGATCTGGTGGTGCCCATCGCCTCGGTAACCAAGCTGATGACCGCCATGGTGGCGCTCGACGCCAGGCTGCCGCTCGATGAGCAGCTGTCGGTCACCATTCGCGACGCGGTGGAAATGCAGGGCGTGTTCTCCCGGGTACGCATCGGCAGCGAGATCAGCCGCCGCGAGATGCTGCTGCTGACCCTGATGTCCTCGGAGAACCGTGCGGCGGCAAGCCTGGCCCACCACTATCCGGGCGGTTATGCGGCCTTTGTCCAGGCGATGAACCTCAAGGCCAGCGCACTGGGCATGAGCAGCACCCGCTATGTCGAGCCCACCGGCCTGTCGGAGCGCAACGTCTCCAGTGCCAATGATCTGGTCAAGCTGCTGCGGGCCAGCCAGGCCTATCCGCTGATCGGCGAGCTCAGCACCCTGTCCGAGAAGACCGTGGCCTTTCGCAAGCCCAACTACACCTTGGGCTTTCGCAACACCAATGCGCTGGTGCGCAAACCCGGCTGGGATATCCAGCTGACCAAGACCGGCTTCACCAACGCCGCCGGTCACTGCCTGGTGATGCGTACCGTGATGGACCAGCGTGACGTGGCCTTCGTGGTGCTCGACGCCTTCGGCAAGTACACCCACATGGCCGATGCCAATCGCTTGAAGAAGTGGTTGGAGACCGGCAAGACCACACCGGTGGCGCCGGCTGCCCTGGCCTACAAGGCGCAGAAACAGGCCGAACGCCAGCTGGCCGGGCAGCCGGGCGATGCCGCGACTGCGGTAGCCGGGGCGCGCTGAAAGGGCTCTTCAACGTGTCGATACAGCGCGCAATGCAACGATGCCGGTGCGCCCGACTCAAACGACTACCGTCCCTCAGCGCACCGGGAAACGAACGTCGTTATGAGTACACCAGACAGCACTTACATCGAATGGCTGGAAGACCAGTCCATGCTTCACGCGGCCCGCGAGCGGGCCCGCCTCTATGCCGGCCAGGCCCGGCTCTGGCAGCGTCCCTATGCCCAGGCGCGGCCGCGCGATGCGAGCGCGATTTCCTCGGTGTGGTTCACCGCTTACCCCGCAGCGATCATCACGCCCGAGGGCGGCTCGGTGCTGCAGGCGCTGGGCGATGACCGGCTCTGGAGCGCCTTGTCCGAGCTTGGCGTGCAGGGCATTCACAACGGCCCGATGAAGCGCTCCGGCGGCTTGCGCGGACATGAATTCACCCCGACCATCGACGGCAATTTCGACCGCATCAGCTTCGACATCGACCCCAACCTCGGCACCGAGGCGCAGATGCTGCAGCTCAGCCGCATGGCCGCCGCGCACAATGCCATCGTCATCGACGACATCGTCCCGGCGCACACCGGCAAAGGCCCGGATTTCCGCCTCGCCGAGATGGCCTACGGCGATTATCCCGGTCTGTACCACATGGTCGAGATCAACGAGGAAGACTGGCCGCTGTTGCCCGAGGTGCCGGCGGGGCGCGACTCGGTCAACCTTCCGCCAGCGGTGGTCGACCAGCTCAAGGACAAGCACTACATCGTCGGCCAGCTGCAACGGGTAATCTTCTTCGAGCCGGGTATCAAGGACACCGACTGGAGCGCCACCGGGGTTATCACTGGCGTCGACGGCAAGCGCCGGCGCTGGGTCTACCTGCACTACTTCAAGGAAGGCCAGCCCTCGCTGAACTGGCTGGACCCGACCTTCGCCGCGCAACAGCTGATCATCGGTGATGCCCTGCATGCCATCGACGTCTCGGGCGCGCGCGTGCTGCGCCTGGACGCCAACGGCTTTCTCGGCGTCGAACGCCGCGCCGAGGGCACCGCCTGGTCCGAGAGCCATCCGTTGTCGGTCACCGGCAACCAGCTGATCGCCAGCACCATCCGCAAGGCCGGCGGTTTCAGCTTCCAGGAGCTGAACCTGACCATCGACGACATCGCCGCCATGTCCCACGGCGGCGCCGACCTGTCCTACGACTTCATCACCCGCCCCGCCTATCATCATGCGCTGCTGACCGGCGACACCGAATTCCTGCGGCTGATGTTGCGCGAGGTGCATGCCTTCGGTATCGATCCGGCCTCCTTGATCCACGCCATGCAGAACCACGACGAGCTGACCCTGGAACTGGTGCACTTCTGGACGCTGCACGCCTACGACCATTACCACTACCACGGCCAGACGCTGCCGGGCGGCATCCTGCGCGAGCACATCCGCGAGGAAATGTACGAGCGGCTGACCGGCGAACACGCACCCTACAATCTCAAGTTCGTCACTAATGGCGTGTCCTGCACGACCGTCAGCGTGATCACTGCGGCGCTGGGCATCCGTGACCTGAACGCGATCGGCGCCGCCGAGATCGAACAGATCCAGCGCCTGCATATCCTGCTGGTGATGTTCAACGCCATGCAGCCCGGCGTGTTCGCCCTCTCCGGCTGGGACCTGGTCGGCGCCCTGCCGTTGGAAATCGAGCAGGTCGAGCACCTCATGGGTGACGGTGATACCCGCTGGTTGCATCGCGGCGCCTACGACCTGGCCGATCTCGCACCCGAGGCCGATGCTTCTCCCGAAGGCTTGCCCAAGGCTCGCTCGCTCTACGGCAGCCTGGTCGAGCAATTGCAGAACGCGGGCTCCTTCGCTTGCCAACTCAAGCGCATCCTCAGTGTGCGCCGGGCCTACGACATCGCCGCCAGCAAACAGATCCTGATTGCGGACGTACAAGCGCCCGGTCTGCTGGTGATGGTGCATGAGCTGCCCGCCGGCAAGGGCGTGCAGATCACCGCGCTGAACTTCAGCGCCGAACCGATCAGCGAAACCATCTGCCTGCCCGGCGTTGCGCCTGGCCCGGTGGTTGACATTATTCATGAGCGGGTCGAGGGCGATCTGGCCGAAACCTGCGAGATGAACCTTATCCTCGACCCCTATGAAGGGCTGGCTCTGCGGGTGGTGAGTGCGGCTTCGCCAGTGCTCTGACGGCACGTTGGCGGTATCGCCAGGATTGCTCCGAAGGTTCCGGCTTGTTCGGCAATCGGCGAGTCCCGAGTCGGTTCTAACGCACCGGCCCGGCAGCTGGGCAGGGGCCGGCAATGGCTGCGTCGAGGGCCTCCAGCGAGACCGGCTTGACCAGATGAGTGTCGAAGCCCGCAGTCTTCGAGCGTTCAAAATCCCGGATCTGGCCATAGCCGGTGAGTGCCACCAGACGCAGTTCTTCCTTCGAGAACCTTCCTCGCAGAGCCGCCGCCAGACCGTAACCGTCCATGCCCGGCAGGCCGATATCCAGCACCGCGACATCGGGACGGAACGCGTTGGCGATCTGCAATGCCTGCAGCGGCTCGCTGGTGGCGACGACTTCATGTCCGTGGTGAGCCAGGTAATCACGCAGGCTTTCCAGTGCATCGATGTTGTCGTCGACCAGCAGTATGCGAAGCGCCGCTCCGGCGGCTGCCGGGGCGAGATCGGGCGATGCATGAAGCCTGTTCGGTGAGCTCAGGCGTGGTAGCGAGACCGTGAACGCCGAGCCGCAACCGATGCCCTCGCTGCGCGCCATCACCGAACCTTCGTGCAGCTCGACGAAGGTTTTCACCAGCGCCAGGCCGATACCGAGCCCGCCCTTGCCACGGTCGATGGTGGCCGCGCCCTGTTCGAATATGTTGAATAGCCTGGGAAACAGGGTCGGGCTGATGCCCGAGCCGTTGTCCTGCACGGTGATCGATACCTGTGACTCGGTCGTTTCCATGGCCATTTCGATTCTGCCGCCGCGGTCGGTGTACTTCGCCGCGTTCGTCAACAGGTTGGCGAACACCTGCATCAGTCGGGTCGGATCGCCATACACCCATACCGAGTGTTCGGGCAGGCGTATCGTCAAGGTGTGGCCGCGCTCCTGAAACAGCGTATCGGTGGCCTCGACAGTGCGCTGAATCACGCTGTTCAGATCGAGCGGTTCGCGCTTGAGTTCGACCTTGCCCTGGATGATGCGGGTCGCGTCCAGCAAGTCATCGAGCAGGTTGGACAGATGCTTCGCCTGGCGCTCGATGATCTGATGTTCACGCGACAGTTCCTGCCCTTTGCTGCGCAGCCTGAGCAGGTCCATCACGGTGATGATCGGCGCCAGGGGATTGCGCAGTTCGTGCCCCAGCATGGCGAGGAACTCATCCTTGGCGCGGCTGGCCTGCTCGCGTTCATGGTCGGCCCGGGCGGTCTGCAGGCCTGTGGTCGCCAGCGATGCGGCGGCGCGCAGAAAAGCGAGTTGCGGCTCGCTGGGAAAGTCATGCCGATCGGAGCCAAACCAGATGTTTCCGCCGAACTTGCCGTAGCCCATGCTCAGCCGCACCACGCGCATCGGCTGGCGCGGGGTGAACAGCAGGTGCACACGTCCATCCGGCAGGCGCGTCTGCTTCCATTCACGGGCGGCAGTCTCCCATTCGACACGCTCTGGTGCGTCGATGTATTGCCCGTTCAGGCGTAGCACGCGGTGGTTGGGCGTGTCCGGCAGCAGCTTGACGTCGACCATGGTGAAACGCATCGGCACGATGCGTTCGACGGCTTCGATGGTGATCTGCACAATGGCGGCTCCGTCGCGCCCCGCCCACAAGGCAGGCAGGGCCAGCAGACCCATCAGGTCGCGAATGCTCCGGTCTGCGGTGGCGTTATCCAGGCGTCCTGGCATCGGTTGACTCATCCATTGGCTCGGCCAGCGCAAGGGCTGTGATCAGCCGGCATGGGCGCTATGCAGATGTGTGCCGGTTTCCCTGTTGCGCAGCTCTTCGAGCATTTCGGTTGCAGGGGTGTAGAAGGGGTTTTCCTGCACGATGCCGTTGATCAGTGTCAGGGGATGGGTGCGCAGCAGGTCCATCATCATCGAGCCGTTCAGTTTGGCGATGTCGTAGACGCAAATCGCCGGCTGGCGATTCTGCGACAGCACTTCGTTGACCTCCGCCTCGTAGGCGAGCAGATCCTTTTCCACGGCTGCGCCACGGAACGCCCAGTCCATGTTGCCCATGATGCGTACCCTGGGATAACCCGCCTCGGTCGCCTTCTTGCAGACGGCATCCAGCGTCGCGAGCATGCGATCCTTCTCGAAGGCGCCGTTTTCATCCAGGTAAACGCCCTGCCAGGATTGCAGCTCCAGCTGGCCACAGGCTTCACAGGCGTGGGTATCGATTCCGCCAGCAGTCAGGCGATTCCTGTGCTCCGACAGCGTGGCTGGGTCGAGAATATGGATGCTCTTCTCACCCTGGTCGAGCGCTTCCCTGAAAAAGGGAATCAGCACGTCGTATTCCTGCTCGCGACTATCGAAGAATGCGCAAACATGGAAATGCTCGATGGGAGTGCCTGCCAGTGAAAGGTCGCTCATCAATGATCTCCAGAGTTCAGGCTGCTCTCAAGCAGCCATGAATGTAGCCGGCGGTGACAAGCCTCCGATTCTACAGGCTAAAACAAAGCCGCACCCCTACACTCGGACTCTCTTCGCGATAAGCGGTCGAGACTTTGGTGCTGGGTTGTGGATTCGGCTTCTCTGCGGCAAGGCAATGCATGACAGGCTTCCGGCAAAGCGCAGACAATGGCGTCCATACTTGGCCGCCGATGCCGCTGCGCGGGCGGCACCGGCATGGGCCGGCATCAGTCTGACAATGGAGTCGAAATGGCTATCGAATGGTGGTATTGGGCGGTCGGTGGTCTGCTGCTGATCATGCTTGAGCTGGTGATTCCCTCGTTTTTCGTGATCTGGTTCGGCATGGGCGCGCTGCTGGTCGGGGCGATCTTGCTGTTGGCTGGCGATCTGTCACTGACCCTGCAGCTACTGATCTGGGCGCTGGCTTCGCTGGCCATGGTGGTGCTGTGGTTCAGGGTGTTCAAACCCAGTCGACACAAGACCCTGATCGGCACCGCCGCCGGCGAGGTGATTGGTGAAGTGGGGCTGCTGGTCGGCCAGGTCGAGCCGTTCCAGCGGGGCCGGGTGCGGTTCCAGCGGCCCATTCTTGGCGCCGAGGAATGGGCCTGCGTGGCGGAGCAGAGCATCAGTGCTGGCGAGCGTGTGCGGCTGGTGTCCGTCGAGGGCAGTTATCTGAAAGTTGCCAAAGCTTAATCGAGGAGTTGCGTCATGAATGAGGGACTGATCATTGCCGGCGTGGTGCTGGTTTTCATCGTCATCACCATCGCCAAGGGCGTGCGCCTGGTGGCCCAGGGTGAGGAATGGGTGGTCGAGCGGCTCGGCAAATACCACAGCACCCTGCGACCGGGGCTGAACATTCTGATTCCCTACCTGGACAATGTCGCCTACAAACTGGTGACCAAGGACATCATCCTCGACGTGCAGGAACAGGAGGTTATCACCCGCGATAATGCGGTGATTCTCACCAATGCCATTGCTTTCATCAAGGTCACCGATCCGGTCAAGGCGGTGTACGGCATCACCGATTTCTCCGAAGCAATCCGCAACCTGATCATGACCACCCTGCGCTCCATCGTCGGCGAAATGGAGCTGGACGAGGCGCTGTCATCGCGTGACCGGATCAAGGCGCGCCTGCGCGAAAGCATCGCCGATGAAGCGGTGGACTGGGGCCTGACCGTCAAGTCGGTGGAAATCCAGGACATCAAGCCCTCGGAATCCATGCAGCGTGCGATGGAGCTGCAGGCCGCTGCCGAACGCGAGCGCAAGGCCACCGTGACCCGTGCCGAAGGCGCCAAGCAGGCGGCCATTCTCGAAGCCGAGGCAAGGCTGGAATCAGCCCGTCGCGATGCCGATGCCCAGGTCATGCTGGCCGAAGCCTCGGCCGAGGCGATTCGCCGGGTCAGCAGCGCCGTCGGCAATGAAAGCGGACCGATGATGTACCTGCTCGGCGAGAAATACATCGCCGCGCTGGACCGCCTGAGCCAGAGCGACAACGCCAAGACCGTGCTGCTGCCCGCCGACATCCAGGAAACCCTGCGTGGCGTGGTCGGCAGGCTCGGGGCGCGTGGATAAGCCGCAGGCGGCGCGGCGCATGCGCTTGAAATACGTGCTTGCCATTTATATTAGTTAAATCTAAATTAGATTCAGCTTAATCAGAGGCCCTATGGCATTCAGTGAACAGGAGCTGGCCGTTCTGCAGGACAGTGCGGCCAGGGCGGCGGTCATGCTGCGTGCCGTGGGTAACGAGCACCGGCTGCTGGTGCTCTGCCTGCTGATCGAGCATGGCGAATTGTCAGTGGGGGAGCTGCACCGGTACCTGCCGTTGAGCCAGTCGGCGCTGTCGCAGCATCTGGCGAAAATGCGCGACGAGGGGCTGATTACCTTTCGCCGCGAGGCGCAGACGCTGTACTACCGGATCGGCAATCCCGATGTGAACCGGCTGATCGGCACTCTCAAGGAGATCTTCTGCCCTTGAGAGCCAACCACTCGAGAGGATTGCGCAATGAAGATGCTTGCTGGAGTCATGCTGGGCTGCTTGTTTGCCCTGAACGTTCAGGCCGTGGAGATCGGCATGCCGGCCAAGGAGGCCCAGGCCAAGGTCGAAAGCGGAGAGAAAGACTTTCTGTTCATCGATGTGCGAGATCCTGTCGAGATCATGTTTGTCGGTTTCACCGACAGCGCGCATGTGAATATTCCCTATCTGCTGGTTGACCGCAATGAGGTGAATGAGGAACGCGGAACCTTCAGCGTCAACCGCAACCCGAACTTCGTTGCCGAAGTCGCCGCGGAGCTTGAGCGGCGCGGCCTGCCGGCGGACAGCGAAATCGTCACCCTGTGCCGTTCCGGCAGCGAGCGCGGCGAGCCCAGCGCCCGGTACCTGCGTGAAAACGGCTTCCCCAACGCCCGCTATGTCGTTCATGGTTTCCAGGGCGACAGCATCAAGGAAGGCGAGCAGGCCGGCTTCCGCCTGCTCAACGGTTGGCAGAATGAAGGCCTGCCGTGGAGCCCGAAGATGAACCTGCAGAAAATCTATCGCGGCCAGTAACGGCCAGGCTTAGCAAGGAGATACAACGATGAAGAAGCTGTTGTGTGCTGTGGCGCTGCTGGGTGCCAGTTCAAGCCTGCTGGCTGACGATCGATCGGTTACGGTGATCCTCAGCGATGCCAGCGGCATGACGCAGGGCATGGCGATGGTCCTGGCCAACCAGATGCAGGCGCAGGGTGCCCAAGTGGATATTCTGCTGTGCGATCAGGCTGGATCGTTGGCCCTGAAGGATGCAGGTGGCGAGCCGCTGAAGCCGAACGACGTCACGCCGGCGCAACTGCTTTCCGCCGCGATGGACAAAGGGGCGAGCGTATCGGTCTGTGCCCTCTATCTGCCCAACAGCGGGCACCCGAAAGAGGCCCTGAAGGACGGCGTCGGCGTGGCCAAGCCCGACGACATGGCCCGTTCCATGCTGGAGAGTGGACGCAAGGTGTTCAGTTTCTGAGTTTTATCGTCGAGCGCCATGAGGCCTGTAGGGTCGAATCCATTGACTCGTGATTTACCCAAGCTGAACAAGACAGGCTCTACGGGCCTTGCCACAGCGACGAGAGGGGCTGGAGGAAGACGGCATTAGTCTTTGCGGCCTTGGCTGGCCAGTCCGCTCTCCGCTGAACGTCCCCATTTCGGCCCGGTCGGAATTAGACCGCCATCGGGAGAAAACCAGCATGACCAACTCCAGCAGTCTCTTGTGGGCCGCCCTGGCAATCGGGGCGGTGACGGGCATGCGCAGCATGTTGGCGCCGACGATGGTCAGTCGAGCGTTGAACAGGCGGGATGATCTCGATGGCGCGGGCGAGGCCGCGCAGTGGCTGACGTCTGACGTGGCGCGCACGGCGTTGGTGCCGCTGGCGGCCAGCGAGGTGCTGGGAGACAAGATGCCCTTTGCTCCGGATCGCACGATTGCCCCTTCGATGATGTTTCGTGCGTTCTCGGGCGGTGTGAGTGCGGCGGCGCTGGCGGGTGTGCGGCGCGAGCCGGCACGGGTGCCGGTATTGCTCGGCGCGACGGCGGCGCTGATCGCTGCCAAGATCGGGCTGAGCCTGCGCAAGCCCTATCAGCCGAGACCGCTGCTGAATGCGGCGCTCGGCTTGGCCGAAGACTGCCTGGCGCTGGCGATCGGTAGCGCCGGGTTGCGCCGGGCGTTGGGGCGTGGCCGGGGCGAGTGATGAGGTGCGGGCGCGTTCAGTCCGTTTTGTGCGGGTTGTTTTTCACCAGTCGGGAATAGGCCTCGGGGTAGCGATAGGCGAAGGTTGCATGCTGCTCCGCCAGTTCGGCCTGCATGGCTTCGCGCTCATGGGCCGGTAGCTTGGCCAGGTATTTCCGGGTGATCGCGTACTTGGCCGCCATCAGGGCGTTGTGAGCTTCGCGCTGTTCTCGTTCGAGGGCCTTGGCGCGGCGTTCACGCAGGGCCTGCTGATCGGTGTGCATATTGCCGCCTTCGTGCAGCACAAAGGCGCTCTTGGAGGCACCTTGCGTCTGCTCCATGGCCGGTTGGGCGGCCCAGGCGCTGGAAAATACGGGCAGGCAAACCAGCAGGCAGGACGTGACGGATCTCGACATGTTCATGGCGTGGCTCTCGGCTCGGATGGGCAGTACTCAGCCGCCCCGGAGCGTTCAGAGTACGCGAGGTTCATTATGCCGTTGCCGCGCCAATCGCCGCAGGGGATGGCTTCCGTAAGCACGTAGGGTTTGCCACGAGGGGCGCGCCTCACGATGCGGGCCGGCATCGCTGGTGTTTGAGGCTGCCACTGGAGGCAGGGCGGAGGGGGGCGTCGCTAAACAGCGGGCCGCCTCGCGCGGCCCGCTGTTATGAAGGTGTTGCTGTCAGCTCGGTCGCTGGATCACGCAGATACGGTCACGACTTGCCCCCGTTTGAGTGGTGTCGACGTCCGGAGCGACTCCGGGTGCGTCGACAGGCGTGCCGTGGCCCGTCGTCCCGGCTCCGGTCGGGGCCGTGGTGGCGGTGGTTTCAGGGTAGTCCGTACCGGCGCGTTTGGCGGCGCTACCGATGTCATAGCGACCGGTGTCGGCAGAGCTGCTGGCGTCAGGACGGGTCGAGGACGCATCGGTGGTATGGCATGGGCTCGCTGCGCTTGCGGCTAGATGCTGGTCCGTCGAATGACGCGTGCCGACAAAGTGCTTGTCGAGGTGGCTGTCGCCGCCGGTCGCGCCGGCATAGGGGCTGGTGGGGCCGGGGTAGCCGTGCGCTGCGGCTGTATCGTTGGGGCCGGCGCCGTGCTCGTGGATGTCCAGGGCGCCGTTGTATTCCAGCGCGTCGCGGGCCCTGATCAGTTGGTCCTCGTCGGTTACATCCACGGCGATTACCAGAGCACCCCGGCGTATCGCATCCGGATACGCCGTAGCGTAATGGCGATGGTCTGTGTGGGGTTCGTTGCCGAACAGCGATTGGAAGAAATGCGCGACCCTGGCGTCATGCTGCGTGCGATCCAGAGTGCTGTCGGTGGTGGAGTAGGGTGCGTCGTAGGCGTGGATTTCCGCCATTTCGGCGCCTACGGCGTGGATCTGCTCGCGTGGGATGCCGCGCGCCATCAGGTCGCCGCGAGTGCGGTTGGCATCGGTCAGCGTTGCGAACGCTGCTACCAGTGTATGTCTCATGGTTCACCTCACGTTGTGTTGAACAACCGGGTATGCAGAGCGCTGCGTTGCCCGGCACGACGACGCGCCAGAGGCGGTCAGCCCATGGATGACAGACAGCCAAAAGCAGCACCCATGAAACTTTGGGTGTGTGACTACTGGCAGAGTTCAGCAGGGAAGATCAGCGGTCAGGGGAGTGTGGCAAGACTGCCTGGCATGCTTGTGCGGCTGCGAGGTGGAAAGGATTTGCCGTTTCCACCCGCCGCAGCGTGTAGCGAATCAGTCGAGATCCGAGGCATCGTGGCGCTCGGGCGCCTGTTCCGATTCCTCGCCCCAGGTGCGGTTGACCTTGCGCCCGCGAATCACCGCGGGGCGGGCGGCGATCTCGGCGGCCCAGCGTTGCACGTGCCGGTAATCCTGCACGGAAAGAAACTCCGCTGCCTCGTACAGCTCGCCGAGGGCGAGGGCGCCGTACCAAGGCCAGATGGCCATTTCGGCGATTGAGTACTCATCGCCGGCGATATAGGGCCGTTCGGCCAGCTGGTGATCGAGCACGTCCAGCTGACGCTTGGCTTCCATGGCATAGCGGTTGATCGGGTATTCGTATTTCTCCGGCGCATAGGCATAGAAATGCCCGAAGCCGCCGCCGACGAAGGGCGCCGAGCCCATCTGCCAGAACAGCCAGTTCAGCGTCTCGGTGCGCGCGCGGGGTTCGCTGGGCAGGAAGGCGCCGAATTTTTCCGCGAGGTAGACCAGGATCGAGCCGGACTCGAATACCCGCAGTGGCTCGCCGTCGACGCTGTGGTCGGCCAGTGCCGGGATCTTCGAATTGGGGTTGATCTTGACGAAGCCGCTGCCGAACTGGTCGCCGTCGCCGATGTTGATCAGCCAGGCGTCGTATTCGGCGCCGGCATGGCCGAGGGCGAGCAGCTCTTCGAGCATGATGCTGACCTTGACGCCGTTGGGGGTGGCCAGCGAGTAGAGCTGCAGCGGGTGCTTGCCCACCGGCAGCGCTTTTTCCTCGCGCGCGCCGGCGGTGGGGGCGTTGATGCTGGCGAACTTGCCGCCCGACGGTGCGTCATGTGTCCAGACCTTCGGCGGTGTGTAGCTGGTGTCGCTCATGCGAAGCTCCTTTCCCGGACAGGAAGCGTCCGAAGCTGCTTTTTCGGACAGTTGAATGGCGATATTCGTGCCGGCCGAATCGCATTCGGCCATGGTACGGGCGGACCGTACCATCTACCCGCTTGCAGTGGCAGGGGCTCGATGAACCGTCGGGAATGGGCCTTGATCGACCTGGACCTAGCGCTGTTCGCTGAAACCATAGAGTTTGGCCGGGTTGTCGCTGAGGATGCGCCGACGTGTAGCGGCGTCAGGTACCAGGCGGAGAAATTCGTCCACCAGATCGCCGTCGTTGGGTATCGGGCCGGGTAGCTGCACATGAGGCCAATCGGTGCCGAACAGACAGCGATCTTCTCGCGTCGAGACCAGCTCGGTGACAAAAGCGTCGACATCCTCGAAAGGCGCCTGGCCAAGCGAAGAAACCCGGTTCGGCCCGCTGAGCTTGACCCATGTCCGTCCCGCTTCGAGTAGCGCAAGCAATTGTCTGAAGCCTGGGTCATGGGCGCCCTGGTGGGCCGGGATGTGGCCCATGTGGTCTATCACGCTGTCGGTGGGCAGGCGGTCGAGGCGTTCGGCCAGCCGCTCGATCTTCGAGACGTCTACCAGAAACTGCACATGCCAACCCAGACCGGTCACCCGCTCGGCAAGCGTTTCGATGTCGGAGAAGGGCACGCCGCCGGGGAACAGCAGGTTGATGCGGATTCCACGCACACCCAGTGCATGCATCCGCTCGAACTCGGCATCAGTGATCGACCGGTCAACGACGGCGACACCACGCCATTGGATCGGGTCGTCGTTACGGATCGCCGCGAGCGTGTCTAGCATGAGGCTGTTGTCGGTACCGAACACGCTTGGCTGAACCAGTACGGCACGCTCGAAACCGAGCGTGCCGAGCATCTTCCGATAGGCCGCTTCACCGGCGTCCGGCGGTGTATAGCTGCGATTCGCCTGATAGGGATACCGTTGCTGCGGCCCGAACAGGTGCGCGTGGGTGTCGCAGGCCTTGGGCGGCAGCGCCTCGATGGGTGGTCGAGGGCTGGGGTCCGCGCCGGGAATGGTGGGCTCGCTGAATGTTGACTGTGTGGAATGACCGCTCATATAGCCCGCCTTAGCCAACCAGACCCGGAAGCCACAGGGTGATTGCCGGTACGTAGGCGATCAGCCCAACCAGAGCGATCAGGACCAGCAGGAAGGGCCACAGATGGCGGGACACTGTCTCGATGCTGAGTCCACTGATCGAAGAGGCGACGAACAGCGAGTAGCCGAGCGGCGGGGTGACCATTCCGACCGCAAAATTGATCACCACCATGGCGCCGAGCTGGATCGGGTCGAGTCCTACCTGCGCGCCGACTGCCGTCAGCACGCCGCTGAGGATGACCATGGCCGACACGGTGTCCATGAACGCGCCGAGCACCAGCAGCATGATGTTGAGCAGCAGCAGAATCAGGAAGGGGTTGTCGGTGATGCTCAGCAGCGCCGAGCTGATCTGGGTGGGGATCTGCTCGCTGGCGATGATCCAGGCGAAGCCGTAGGCAACGACGATGATGAACATGATCACCGTGGTGGTGCGCATGGACTGGATGAACAGTGGCCCCAGGGTGCGCCAGTTCAGGTCCTTGTAGACGAACAGGCCGATGATCAGGCTGTACAGCGCGCCGACGAAAGCCGCCTCGGTCGGAGTGAATATACCGCCATAGATGCCGCCGAGAATGACCACCGGAGCCAGCAGTGCCCACAAGCCGTCCCGAAATGCCGCACCTAGCTGTCCGAAGCTGGCGCGTGCTTCCTTGGGAATACCCAGGCGACGAGCGTACAGGTAGCCGACCACGCAGAAGCCGGCGGCTGCGATCAGTCCCGGCACCACGCCGGCCAGGAACAGCTTGGAAATCGACTGCTCCGCCAGCACGCCCCAGATGATCATGGGGATGGACGGCGGGATCATCTGCCCCAGCGGGCCGATGGAGGTCGCCAACCCGGCTGCGTAGCCGCGCGAGTAACCGCGCTTTTCCATCTCGTCGATCATGACCGAGCCGACGGCAGCGGTAGTGGCGGGGGCCGATCCGGAAATGGCACCGAAGAAGGTGCCTGCGGCCACCGTCGCCATCGACAGGCCGCCGGTGAGGTGGCCAAAGCAGACCGAGGCGATTCTGACCAGGCGTCGCGACAGTCCGCCGGCGCTCATCAGGTCGCCCGCGAGAATGAAGCCGGGGATGGCCAGCAGGGAGGAGATATTGCTGCCGGCCACCAGGCGCTGCGCCAGAATCATCGGGTTGAAATCGGCCATCCAGATACCGACCGCGGTGAGGATACCGAGCGTGAATGCGATCGGCACTCCCAGGAGCAACAGTACGAACAGACCACCGATGAGCACCAGGGCGACTTCGCTCATGCTTGCGCCTCCTTGGCCAGATGCTCGCGCGGACTCAGCAGCAGGACGATGGCGTGGAACAGGATCAGCGCGCCGGACACGGGAATGGCCGAGCCCTGTAGCCACAGTGGATAACGAAGGGCGGGCGATACCTGCTGCGCCGTGAAGCCGGCGAAGTTCCATCCAGCCCACAGCATCAACGCCCCGAAGGCTGCCACCAGGAGCAGGTTCAGTCGCTCAAGCATGAATCGCAGCGTGGCCGGCAGCATGCCGAGCACCAGCGTGACACGGACATGAGCGAAGCCGCGAACCAGTACGCTGGCGAACAGAAAGATCGTCCAGCTGAACGCGAGCAGGGCGACCTCATCTGTCCAGGTCAGGGACGCATTGAGCACGTAGCGGTAGAACACGCCCAGCAGGAGCGAAAGGGACATGATCAAGGCGCATGCCGCGCCGAGGGCTGCGGTGACGGCGGCAAGCCGTCTGCTGCCCGTTTCCAGAAGTCTGAACATGGATCTGCGCCCGCTGGGTGTCGTGACGTTATTCGGAGATCAGTTGCAGGGTCTGGTCGACCAGATCTTCTCCGATCTGTGTGCGGTAGCGTTCATAGACGGGGCGGACCGCCTCGCGGAAGGCCAGGGCGTTGGTCACCTCGTTGATTTGCATCCCCTCGGACTCGATCTGTTCGATAAGCGCCTGCTCGTTCTTCGCCACTTCGGCCCGCTGGCGTTCGATGGCTTTCCTGGCTGCCGTGTGGATGGCTTTCTGCTGTTCGTCCGGCAGCCGGGAAAGGGCCTGTTTCGACATCAGCAGTGGCAGCGCGTTGTAAGTGTGGTTGGTCAGCGAGAGGTATTTCACCGCGCTGGCGTATTTGTTCGCATAAATCACTGCGAGCGGTATCTCCAGTCCATCGACCGTACCCTGCTGCACGGCGGTATATGACTCGCTCCAGGCCATCGGCACCGGATTGGCCCCCAGCGCCTGGAAGCTGGCAAGGAACAGATCACTGGGCTGCACGCGCAGCTTGATGCCGCTCAGGTCAGCCGGTGTGTTGACCGGGCGGCGGTTGTTGATCGTGTGGCGAAAGCCCGCCTCAGCGAAACCCAGACCGACGATGCCCTGCTGTTCGAGACGCTGGAACAGTTCCTGGCCAAGCTCGCCATCGAGAATCCGGTGCGCCTGCTCGCGGTCCTTGAACAGAAACGGAAGGTCCAGCAACTGAAAGCTCTTGTTCAGCGTACCCAGCTGTGTACCGGTAATGACGCCAGCATCGAGTGTGCCAAATTGCATGCCTTGAAGCATGTCGGTGTCGTTGCCCAACTGGTTGCTCGGGAAGAATTTCACCGAGAAGGCGCCCGGTGCGACCGCTTCCAGCTCTTCGGCGAAATAGTGAGCGGCGATGGCGTAGGGGTCGACCGCGCTGTCGGCAGTGGTCCAGCCGAGTCGGATGGTTGTCGCCGCACTGGCCATGATCGGCGTGCTCAGCACGGCGGTCATCAGCGCCGAGGTCATCATTAGCTTTGAGAATCTGGACAGGAGCGTCATTACGGCCTTCCTCTTGTTGTTATGGCACGGCTTGTGGAGCTGTGCTCGATGGTGCCTGTGAAACAGTATCGGTTTCACAACTTGTCCTACAAGTTGCAGGCATGAAAACCGGAGTCCTGCGTGCTGTCAAGAGGGGCGCGTCGATGTCGCCGTGAAACTGGCATGGAGAGGACGACCGCAAGCGACGTAACATGCGGCCACCGTGGTCTGGTGTACGCCAGGTCGCTATGGAAATCGACGACAGGATAAAGGCCATGAAAAACCCGGCTTCGGTGGGACGCAGCCAACTCTCGGTGAAAATTTCCCGGTATCTGGAAATGGAAATCGCCGAAGGCCGCCTCAAGCCCGGTGAACGAATTCCCAGCGAGTCGCAGCTGACCGAGCACTTCGGAGTGAGTCGCAACGTGGTACGCGAGGCGGTGGCCCGGTTGAAGTCCGATGGTCTGGTCGAGAGTTACCAGGGGGCAGGTGCTTTCGTCTCGAGCAAGGCGCATCGTCGTAGCTTTCGCATCGATCATGACGAGTTGAGCAGCATGCCCAAGCTGCGCCAGCTCTACGAGCTGCGGTTGGATCTCGAGGTCTCGGCTGCCGGCATGGCTGCGCGGCGCCGCTCGCGCAGCCAATTGGCGGTGATCCAGGCTGCGTTTGGCGTCCTGAGCGAGTCGCTGGCAACGGGACAGCCCGTCATCGAACCAAGCCTGGCGTTCAAACGCGCCATCGCCAATGCCACCGGCAATGAATATTTCAAGAATTTCATGCTGTTTCTGACCGCGCATATTTTCGAGGCTGCATCGTTTGAACAGCGCATCCTCGGCTCCGGGGCGCTGCGCGAAGCGGTGCTGTCGGAGTACGAGTCGATACTGCAGGCCATTGAACTGGGCGATCCTGACCTGGCTCGACGGGCAGCCTGGGTGCAGATCATCAATTCCGCTGAGCGCAACGGTCTGCGCGGCCTGCAAGGCTGGGAAGTAACACGCATGACCTCGCTCGGCGAGACCTACGCCCCTTCGTGCGCGGCGCCGGTATTGGCGGTGCGGTCGCCATCGCGGGTCCTGCCGGCGGATGCTTGCGACTGTCACTTCCATGTCATCGGCGATCCGGCGCGGTATCCGTTCACGCCCCACCGCTCGTACACGCCGCCGCAGGCTTCGCTGGCGCAATACGAAGCGATGCGGCAAAAGCTCGGACTGTCACGTGGCGTGATCATCCAGCCTAGCGTCTACGGCTACGACAACCGGGTCATGCTTCAGGCGTTGCGTGAGGGCGGAAAGGACTATCGTGGCGTGGTGGTCATCAGCGATCAGGTCAGTGAAGACGAGCTGCTCGACATGGACAGGCTGGGCGTGCGTGGCGTACGTATCAACCTCATCTACAAGAGCGGGGTCGAGGTTTCGGATGTCGCCACGCTGGCGCGCAAGGTGGCCCCGCTGGGCTGGCACCTGCAGTTGCTGATCGATATCTCGGAGTTCGCCGATCTTTACGAAACCCTGGCCAATCTGCCGGTTGATGTGGTCATCGACCATATGGGGCACATGCCGGCCAGTGTCGGGGTTGAGCATCCCGGCTTTCAGGACTTGCTGCGCCTGACCCGCGAAGCGAAGGTCTGGGTCAAGCTCTCTGGCGCCTACCGTTTCACCAGTCTGCGCCAACCGCCCTATCCGGACGTGACGCCCTACGCCAAGGCGCTGATCAAAGCCAACCCTGACCGTATCCTGTGGGCCAGCGACTGGCCGCATGTGTGCATTTCCGGTGAAATGCCGGACGATACGGGCTTGATCGAAGAATTCTTTGAATGGACAGGGCGGAGCGAAGCGATCCTGCGCAAGATCCTCGTGGACAATCCGGCTCGGTTGTACGGCTTCTGAGCAAGCGGAGCGCAGCAGCGCTCCGCTGCTGCAGTGACGGTTGAGCCTCCCGCCCCGCGGTCATTGCCACTCAAGCACGGTCGGCCCGAAGTGGTTCAGCTGGCCAATGCCGTAGGCGTTTTCTTCGCCGGGGCCGGCTCGGCGTAGCCGCGAGGGTTGTTGCTCTGCCAGCGCCAGGCGTCGGCGAGCATGGTTATCAGATCCTTTTCCGCGCGCCAGCCCAGTTCCGCCCAGGCCTTGCCCGGATCGGACCAGCACTGGGCGATGTCGCCCACGCGGCGTGGTTTGATCACGTGCGGCAGGGGCCGGCCAGTGACTTCCTCGAAGGCGGTGATCATTTCACGTACCGAATGCCCCTGGCCGGTGCCGAGATTCCAGACGGATACCCCGCGAACCTGCTCCAGGCGATCCAGCGCCTTGAGGTGACCCTTCACCAGATCCACCACGTGGATGTAGTCGCGAATGCCGGTGCCGTCCGGCGTCGGGTAGTCGGCGCCATAGACGCTCAGCTGCCTGCGCCGCCCGACCGCCACCTGGAGCATGTAGGGCAGCAGGTTGTTGGGCACGCCATTGGGGTCTTCGCCGATCAGCCCCGATTCGTGGGCGCCGATCGGGTTGAAGTAGCGCAACAGGCCGATGGACCAGCGCGGGTCGGATTCGGCCAGGCCCTTGAGCACGCTCTCGGCCATCAGCTTGGACTGGCCGTAGGGGTTGGTCGGCACGCCGGTGGGACGGTCCTCGGTGATCGGCATCATCGGCGACTCGCCGTAGACCGTGGCCGAGGAGCTGAACACCAGCCGGAACACGCCCGCCTCGGCCATTGCCTGGCACAGCGCGATGCTGCCGCTGACGTTGGTTTCGTAATAGCGCAGCGGTTCACGCACGCTTTCGCCCACGGCCTTGAGCCCGGCGAAGTGCATCACTGCGCGGATGGGATAGGAAGCGAACAGCGCGGCCAGCAGCGAGCGGTTGCGCACATCGCCCTTGACGAACTGCGGCGCTCGCCCGCTCAGGTGTTCGATACGGTCGAGGGCGACTTTCGAACTGTTGCAAAGGTTGTCCAGCACGAGCACTTCTTCGCCTGCCAGAAGCAGCTCCAGTACTGCGTGTGAGCCGATATATCCCGCTCCGCCAGTGACCAGAATCATCTCTTTCTACCTCCGCAAATGCAATTTATGGACACGCGCGGAACACACCGAGGCTGTCGTCAAGACAGCGCCGTAGAGCATTTCCAGAGTGGGATCGGCCTACCGAGCCGGGCGCAAGAACAGGTTGCGAGCGAAAGCTGGGGCCGAGTCGAAATCAGGCGTCCTGAAGTAGGGACGGGCAGGATGCCGGGCAAGTTCAACCGGCCCGCCGACCGGCAGTTGCCGGGTGGTTCGCGGGTCGGGAAGAGCGAACCGCCGGCTGCTGCGTGTCTTCCATTACCGGCGAACGGTGCGCCCGAAAACGAACTATTGGCCGCGCCGTACGCCTTATGTGTTGCGCAGGGCAGCGCTGACTTAAGCGCGATGCAGCGGATGGGACGCTGACCGCACCGCCACCCGTACCGAGGTTTCTCATGAGCTGGGCTGGCCCCTTTCAGTACGAGATTGGCAAATCCCCCCACAAGTCGGCCGAGCCGGCCGAAGTGGTCTTCGACGAGCAGGTGCCGACGCTGCTGTGCCTGTCCCACCTGCGCTGGAGTTTCGTCTACCAGCGACCGCAACATCTGATGTCGCGCTTCGCCCGGGATTTCAACGTGCTGTTCTGCGAGGAGCCTATCCCCACCGAAGACGCCCGGCCCTGGCTGGAGGTGCGCCCCGAGGAGAATGGCGTGCAGGTGCTGATTCCGCGTCTGCCCGCCGGCTGCGAGGGCGAGGCCGCAGAGCGTGTCCAGCGCAGCCTGCTCGATGGCTACCTGGCCAAGCTCGGCGTCAGCGAGCTGCTGCTCTGGTACTACACGCCGATGAGCCTGGCGTTTTCCGACCATCTGAAGCCGAAGCTGACCATCTATGACTGCATGGATGAGCTGTCGGCCTTTCATGGCGCGCCACCGCAGCTGATCGAGCGCGAGGTGGAGCTGATGTGCCGCGCCAACCTGGTGTTTACCGGCGGCCACAGCCTCTACGAGGCCAAGCGTGAACGTCATGGCAATGCCCATCCGTTCCCCAGCAGCGTCGATGTCGAGCACTTTGCCGCGGCGCGTCGACCACAGGCCGATCCGCCGGACCAGGCGGAAATCCCCAGCCCGCGCCTGGGTTTCTACGGCGTGATCGACGAACGCCTGGATCTCGCGCTGATCGCCAAGGTCGCGGCGCAGCGTCCCGACTGGCAGATCGTGCTGATCGGCCCGGTGGTGAAGATCGATCCGGCCTTGCTGCCGCAACGCGACAACATCCACTACCTGGGCGGCAAGACCTACGACGAGCTGCCGCACTACCTGTCCGGCTGGGACGTGGCCATCATGCCCTTCGCGCTGAACGAGTCGACCCGCTTTATCAGCCCGACCAAGACCCCCGAATACCTGGCCGGTGGCCGCCCGGTGGTGTCCACGCCGATCACCGACGTGATGCGCACCTACGGCGACACCGGCATCGTGCGCATCGCAGGCGATGCCGAGGCCTTCGTCGCGGCCTGCGAGGCCGCACTGGCCGATGCTGAAGACCGTGACACCTTGCTGGCCAGAGCCGACGAAGTCCTCGGTGACATGTCCTGGGACCACACCTGGAGCCTGATGAAGGAGAAGATGCAATGCGCGATATGAACCCGCAAGACCGTCACCCGGAACGTCTCGGCGGGGTCGGCGGCGAGCTGCCGCAGCGTCGCCAGGGCTTCGACTATCTGATTGTCGGCGCCGGTTTCGCCGGCAGCGTTCTGGCCGAGCGCCTGGCCGCCGGGCTGAACAAGCGTGTGCTGGTGGTGGACCGGCGTCCGCACATCGCCGGCAACGCCTACGACTATCATGACGAATCGGGCGTGCTGATCCATCGCTACGGACCGCACATCTTCCACACCAACGCACAACGCATCGTCGACTACCTGTCGCGCTTCACCGAATGGCGCCCCTACGAGCACCGTGTGCTGGCGCAGGTGGACGGCCAGCAGGTGCCGATCCCGATCAACATGACCACGCTCAACAGGCTCTACGGCCTGAACATGGCGACCGAACAGGAGGCTGCGGGCTTCCTTGCCAGCCGCGCCGAACCTGTGGAAAACATCCAGACCAGCGAAGACGTGGTGATCAACGGCATTGGCCGCGAGCTGTACCAGAAGTTCTTCCGTGGTTATACCCGCAAGCAGTGGGGGCTGGACCCCTCGCAGCTGGACAAGTCCGTCACCTCGCGCATTCCCACGCGCACCAACACCGATGACCGCTACTTCACCGACACCTTCCAGCAGATGCCGCTGCACGGCTATACGAAGATGTTCGAGAAGATGCTCGACCACCCCAACATCAAGGTGATGCTCAACACCGACTACCGGGAAATCCGTGACGAGGTGCAGCATGACCACCTGATCTTCTGCGGCCCCATCGACGAATACTTCGATTACCGCTTCGGCAAGCTGCCGTATCGCTCGCTGAAGTTCGAGCACAAACAGCTCGATCAGGAACAGTTCCAGGCGGTCGGTACGGTCAACTACCCGAGCGAGGATGTGCCCTACACCCGCATCAGCGAATACAAGCACCTCACCGGACAGGTCCACCCCAAGACCAGCATCACCTACGAATACCCGTCCGCCGAAGGCGATCCTTACTATCCGATTCCGCGACCGGAGAACGCCGCGCTGTACAAACGTTACCAGCAGCTGGCGGACGAGACGCCCGGCGTGACCTTCGTCGGGCGGCTCGGCACATACAAGTACTACAACATGGACCAGGTGGTGGGCCAGGCGCTGGCGCTGTACAAGCGCATCGAGGAAGCCGAGCGCGGACCGGCACCCGGCGAGAGCGCCGAGCATGCGCGCAGCCTGGCCGAGCAAGCCGGCTGAGCCGCACAATCGATCAACGAGGTAACCGATGCACCACCCCAGCCTGTTCAACAGCTTCTTTCTTGGCGGCTTCGAGTGCTCCAGCCATCGTCGTGCTGACGGGCGCCGGCTCGATCTGCTGGCCGGTACCGGACATGATCGCTGGCCGGCGGAAGATTACGCTGCGCTGCAGCGCTATGGCATCCGCACCGTGCGCGACGGTTTGCGCTGGCATCTGATCGAGCGCCGGCCCGGTGAGTACGACTGGTCCAGCTTTTTGCCGCAACTTCGCGCCGCGCAGGCTACCGGCACCCAGGTGATCTGGGACCTGTGCCACTACGGCTGGCCGGACGACCTGGATATCTGGCAGCCGCGCTTCGTCGAGCGCTTCGCCCGTTTCGCCGCCGCCGCCGCGCAACGGGTGCGCGATGAAAGCACGGGCGTGGCCTTCTATGCGCCGATCAATGAAATCTCCTTCTGGGCCTGGGCTGGTGGCGACAGGGAATTGATCAATCCCATGGCCCGCGGGCGCGGTGCCGAACTCAAGCACCAGCTGATCCGTGCCAGCATCGCCGCCATCGAGGCGATCCGAGGGGTGGATCCGCTGGCGCGCTTCGTCCAGGTCGACCCGGCCATTCATGTGCGTGCCGGCAACGACCGCCCCGGCCCGCAGCGCGAGGCGGAGAATGCCCGTCAAGGCCAGTTCGAGGCCTGGGACATGCTCTGCGGCAAGGCTTGGCCAGGGCTGGGCGGCAGGCCGGAATACCTGGATATCCTCGGCATCAACTACTACTCGAACAACCAGTGGTATCTGGGCGGGCCGACCATCGAGCGTGGCCATCCCGATTACCGTCCGTTCGTCGGCATTCTGTCTGAAATCCACCAGCGCTACGGGCGTCCGCTGCTGGTGGCCGAAACCGGTGCCGAAGGCGACCTGCGCGGTGACTGGCTGCGCTACGTCAGCGAGCAGGTGGGCCTCGCCCAGCAGCGCGGCGTGCCGGTGGAAGGTGTCTGCCTTTATCCGGTTCTCGACTACCCCGGCTGGGACGACGAGCGCCATTGCCCGACCGGCCTGCTGGGCTTTGCCGATGCGGCAGGCCGGCGCGAGGTGCACAGTGGTCTGGCGGACGAGCTGCGTCTGCAGCAAACCCGTTTCGGCGTTCAGGCGCCGCGAACACGTGCGGACCGGGTGATCGCATGAACGCCCCGGCGCGGGCGGATGCCGAGGTGCTGCCCAGCAGACCACTGGCATTCCTCTGGCGCTACGTGCGCGCACGGCCCTGGCATTTCAGCGGCCTGCTGACGCTGGTGGTCAGCGCCTCGGTCTGTGCGGTGGCAGTGCAGTACGGCATGAAGCTGCTGGTCGATGCCATGGCGCAGAGCGGCGGCAACCGTGGCGCGGCCAACGTCTGGCTGCCGCTGTGGTTGTTCCTCGGTCTGATCGTCATGGAAAACGTGTTCTGGCGCCTGGGTGGCTGGCTCGGTTGCCGTACGGTGGTGGCCAGTTGCGTGGACATCCGCGTCGATCTGTTCCAGTACCTCACCGGCCATCCCATGCGTTACTTCAACGAGCATTTCGCCGGCTCGCTGGGCAACCGCATCTCCGCCGTGGGTCAGGCCGCCGGCACCATTTATGGCGGCCTGGCCTGGAAGGTGGTGCCACCTATCGTCGACTTCCTCGGCGCGGTGGTGGTGTTGCTCACCGTGGACTGGCGCATGGCGCTGGCGCTGGTGCTTTTCGTGCTGCTGGTGGCGCTGCTGATCACCGGCTTCGGCATCCGCGGGCGCGGCAAGCATCAGCGCTTCGCCGCCCAGGCTGCGCGAGTCGGTGGTGAGCTGGTGGACGCCGTGTCCAACGTCTGGACCATCAAGGCCTTCTCCGCTCGCGACCGAGAGGCCGAGCGGCTGGCGCAGGAAATCGGCTACGAAGCCCGTGCCCAGCGGCGCAGCTGGATGTACCTGGAAAAGGCGCGGGTGATGCACGACATCTGCCTGTCGCTGATGGCCGGCGGCATGCTGGTCTGGGCGATTCGCAGCTGGATCGGCGGCGAGGTGAGCGCCGGTGACGTGGTGCTGGTCAGCGCGCTGACCTTCCGTATCCTGCACGGCTCGCGCGATCTGGCCCTGGCGTTGGTGGACACCACGCAGCAGGTCGGCGCCATTGCCGACACTCTGCGCATCATCAATCAGCCCCATGGTCTGGAAGATCCCGAGCCGGCGTTGACGCTGGAAGAGGGCGATATCGACTTCGAGCACATCCGCTTCGCCTATCCGGAGCGGGCGCCGGTGTTCGAGGATTTCAGCCTGCGCATTCCTGCCGGGCAATCGGTGGGCATCGTCGGCGCCTCGGGTGCGGGCAAGTCCACATTGCTGGCGCTGTTGCAGCGGCTGGACGACGTGCATGCCGGGCATATCCTCATCGACGGTCAGGATATCCGTCAGGTCAGCCAGGACAGCCTGCGCGAGAAGATCGCCGTGGTGCCGCAGGAAACCGCGCTGTTCAACCGCAGCATCCTCGAGAACATCCGCTACGGGCGCCCCGAGGCCAGCGACGAAGAGGTCTTCGAGGCGGCGCGGCATGCCTTCTGCGACGCCTTTATCCGCGCCCTGCCCGAGGGTTACCAGACCTTGGTGGGCGAACGCGGAGTGATGCTTTCCGGCGGTCAGCGCCAGCGTCTGGGTATCGCCCGCGCCTTCCTCAAGGACGCGCCGATCCTGATCCTCGACGAGGCCACTTCGGCGCTGGATACCCAGTCCGAGGCGGAGATCCAGGACGCCCTGAACCAGCTGATTCGTGGCCGTACCGTGGTGGCAGTGGCGCACCGGCTGTCGACGCTGGCCAACTTCGATCGCATCGTGGTGCTGCGCGACGGGCAGATCGTCGAGGACGGCCGGCCGCACGAATTGCGCCGGCGCGGCGGTGAGTTTGAAGCGCTGTGGCGTATGCAGGCCGAAGGCTTCGAGCGCTCATGAACCCCGCGCCGCTGAACTTCGCCGGCCTCTGCTAGCCTCAATTCAGGCAGGGACGACCTCAATCGAGCGGAGGCTCATCGACCAGAAGGGGGTTTCATGTCGGATCATCACACCTACAAGAAAATCGAGATCGTCGGTTCGTCGCGCAACAGCGTCGACGAGGCCATTCGCAACGCCATCGCCGAGGCGAGCAAGACGCTGGAGAACATCGAGTGGTTCGAGGTCGGCGAGATTCGCGGCCATGTCCAGGATGGCCAGGTGGCGCATTTCCAGGTCACGGTGAAGATAGGCTTCCGCCTGAAGGACAGCTGATTCGCTGCTCATGTGGGAGGGGACTTGTCCGCGAGCTTTTCTGGCCCGCGGGTTGTTTCCCCGCTCAAAGCGCGGACAAGTCCCCACCCACGCCCGCACCCGTAGGGCCGAATTCATTCGGCCAACAGGCCCGCCAGCGCGCACCAGGGCGAGCGTTTACCTCAACCCGGCAAGGATCTCGAACGCACGGTGGCGGTCGGCGGTTTCGTAGAGGTCACAGGTGAAGATCAGCTCGTCGGCCTCGGTCTGCTCCAGCAACACTTCTAGCCGCGCACGAACCTTCTCCGGCCCGCCGATCAACGCCAGCCCGAGGAAATCGCCCACCGCCTGCTGCTCGTGCGGCAGCCACAGCCCCCGCATGCTCTGCACCGGCGGGCGCAGCACCAGGCTCTGACCGCGGATCAGCGAGAGGATGCGCTGGTAGACGCTGGTGGCCAGGTGTTCGGCCTGTTCGTCGCTGTCGGCGGCGATCAGCGGCACGCCGAGTATCACGTAGGGTTTGTCGAGCACCGCCGAGGGTTGGAAGTTCTCACGGTAGAGCTTGATCGCCTGGTGCATGAAACGCGGTGCGAAATGCGAGGCGAAAGCATAGGGCAGACCCTTGGCCGCCGCCAATTGCGCGCTGAACAGGCTGGAGCCCAGCAGCCAGATCGGCACATTGCTGTTCACGCCGGGCATGGCGATCACCCGCTGGTTCGGCTGGCGCGGGCCGAGCAGCAGTTCCAGTTCCTCGACATCGGCGGGAAAGTCCTCGGCACTGCCCATGCGGTCGCGCCGTAGCGCCTGGGCGGTGAACGGGTCGGCGCCGGGCGCACGGCCCAGGCCCAAGTCGATCCGGCCGGGGTAGAGCGCCTCCAGGGTGCCGAACTGCTCGGCGATCACCAGCGGCGCATGGTTGGGCAGCATCACCCCGCCGGCACCCAGGCGAATCCGTGAGGTGTTGGCGGCCAGATAGCCGATCAGCACCGAGGTCGCCGCGCTGGCGATGCCGTCCATGTTGTGGTGTTCGGCGACCCAGAAACGCTCGAAGCCGAGCCCTTCCACGTGCCGGGCCAGCGCCAGGGCGTTGTGCAGCGCCTGGGCCGGCGTGCCGTCGTCGCGAATGGGCGCCAGGTCGAGGGCGGAAAAGCGGACCTTGGAAATGCGGGACATCGTCTACCTCGAAAGTCAGTAACAGTGCTCGGCTTCGGCCTCGACAAGCACGTTGCGCTGCTCGTCGCGCAACCAGCCCTGCGGGGTGAAGCCCAGCGAACGGGCCTGGAACAGGTAACGCTTGCCGGCCTCGAAGTTGTCGTACTGCACCACCAGGGTACAGCGCATGGTCTGGGTGTCGCCGAACAGGCCGAAACCGCCGCTGCTGACTTCGAATTCGTAGCGCGCTTCGAGTTCATGCGCGCCCGGCGGCACCAGGAAGTAGCGACCATCATAGGTGCGTTTGCCATCCAGGCGGTCGGACATGAAGATATCGGTGGTTTGGGCGGCCATGTCCACCCAGGCCATGCCCGGATCATGCGGCGGCAGCGGGCTGGCGCAACCGCCAAGGGCAAGGGCGAGCAGGAAGGCGAGCGGCAGGCGCATGGCGATGGCTCCGAAGTTCATGGAATCGTTGCCCGAGCCTGCGCCAACTACCACTCGTTTTCAACGCCGCCGGCCCGGACGCGATCAAACCTGTAGGAGCGAGCTTGCTCGCGATCACACTGCCCCGCAGGCTTCATCGCTCCGCAAGATTGCCGCAACCCTGTTCCGAGGCCCGCGCCAGCAGCGACTGATGCTGGTCGTAGAGCTTGGCCCAGGGACGGAAGCCATAGCCACCCGCAACCAGGCGATAGCGCGCACCGGCGGTGAAGCGGTCGTATTCCAGGCTCAGCTTGCAGTCGCGCGGCAGTGGCTCGCTGTTCGGGCCGATATCGGCGCCCTCGACCTGGAAGCGGTAGCGCATCTCCAGCGTGCGGCTGCCGGGCTGGACCTGGAAATAGCGGTCGTCATCCAGGTGGCGACCGTCCACCGCCAGCGCCTGCAGGTCCGTCTTCTGATGCGGGGCGAGTTCGATCCAGGCCTGCGCCGGGTCGGGTTTGGGCATCCACAGCGAACAGCCGGCGAGAGTCGAAACGAACAGGATGAGGGCGAAACGACGCATGAAAGAGCTCCGGCTGGAGGAATCGACACGCCGGGATTGCCGCCCGCCGCACCGCTTTGTAGGGTGTTTGCGCCCACTCCCGATACGGTTCCCCGATGCCGAAGCTCAACGCCGCCTTGATCGACCGCCTGTGCCTACGCTGGGTTCCCCTGCTGCTTGCCGTCGGTCTGAATGGCTGCAGTACCTACTACGGCCAACTGGCGCTGGGACAACTGGAACTGCTGCGCCAGCGCCAACCGGTCGAAGCGCTCATCGCCGACCCCTCGCAGGACGCCGCCCTGCGTCAGCGCCTTGCCCAGGCGCTGCAGGCACGTGAATTCGCCAGCCAGGCGCTGGGCCTGCCGGACAACGACAGTTACCGACTCTATGCCGATCTGCAGCGGCCCTACGTGGTGTGGAACCTGTTCGCCACCGAGGAATTTTCCGTCGAGCCGCTGCAGCATTGTTTTCCCATCGCCGGCTGCGTGGCCTATCGCGGCTATTACCGCCAGGGCGCTGCGCGTGGCGAGGCGGCACGGCGGCGCTTGCAAGGTCTGGATACCCATGTCGCCGGGGTGGAAGCCTATTCGACGCTGGGCTGGTTCGCCGACCCGCTGCTCAACACCATGCTGCGCCGCAACGACGAGCAGCTGGCCGCGCTGATCTTCCACGAGCTGGCGCACCAGCAGCTGTACCTGCCTGGCGACACGGCGTTCAACGAGTCCTACGCCAGCTTCGTCGAGCGCGAGGGGCTGCGCCAGTGGCGGGCCAGCCGGGGTCTGGTCGAGCAGGATCAACAGGGCAGGGTTCGTTACCGGCAACTGGTGGAACTGTTGCTGCAGACACGGGAACGCCTGGCCACGCTGTATGCGTCCGAACGCTCGCCAGCGGAGCTGCGCCGCCTCAAGCAGGCCGAATTCATGCGCCTGCGGCAGGACTACCGAGCCCTGCGTGACGGCACCTGGGAAGGCGATCGGCGCTTCGAGCGCTGGTTCGCCCAGCCGCTGAACAACGCTACCTTGCTGCCGTTCGGCCTGTACGACCGCTGGGTACCGGCATTTTCGGCGATTTTCGAGCAGTGCGCAGGCGACTGGCCATGCTTTCACCGGCGCGTCGCCGAACTGGCCCGGCTTTCGTCCGATGAGCGGCAAGCGCGATTGTCCGAAGCGCAGGCGAAACGGCCTTGATGGGCCTCGTCGTGATTCAGGCGAAGGCGTTGCGCAGCTCTTCGAGCGTGGCGTAGTAATAGGCGGGCGATTCGGCCATCAGTTCGGCATGGCTGCCGAAGCCGTAACCGACGGCGGCGGCCTGCAGGCCGTTTTCGCGGGCGCCGATCAGGTCGTGCTTGCGGTCGCCGATCATCAGCGTCTGCGCGGCTTCCAGCTTTTCCTCGGCGAGCAGGTGGGCGATCAGCTCGACCTTGTTGGTGCGGGTGCCATCCAGCTCGCTGCCGTAGATCACCTTGAAGTGATGATCGAAGGCGAAATGCCGGGCGATCTCGCGGGCGAACACCGAGGGCTTGGAGGTGGCGACATAGAGCGTGCGGCCCTGGCCACGCAGGTGTTCGAGCATCTCCAGCACGCCGTCGAACAGCAGGTTCTCGTAGAGACCGGTGACCTTGAAGCGCTCACGGTAATGCCCCACCGCCTCCCACGCGCGCGCCTCGTCGAAGCCATAGAACTGCATGAATGCCTGCAACAGCGGCGGGCCGATGAAAGGCTCGAGCTTGGCGAGGTCCGGCTCGTCGATGCCGAGCCTGGCCAGCGCATGCTGTATCGACCGGGTGATGCCTTCGCGCGGATCGGTGAGGGTGCCGTCGAGATCGAAGAGGAGGGTGGAGTGGTGCATGAGAACTCGTCGTTGCGTTTCGATGGGTGGAATTATATAGGGCGCAGCGTAGGACCGAACTTGTTCGGCCAAGGGGGTGCGGTGGTGGCCGAACAAGTTCGGCCCTACGACGTCCCTTCCGCCATATGCAGATTTTTCAACTTCACGTAATTGCCGGCGGTATAGCTGAAGAAGCTGCGCTCCTTCTCGGTCAGCGGGCGGGCCTGTTTTACCGGGCTGCCGACGTAGAGGAAGCCGCTTTCCAGCGTCTTACCCGGCGGTACCAGGCTGCCGGCGCCGATGATGACGTCGTCCTCGACCACCACGCCGTCCATGACGATCGAGCCCATGCCCACCAGGATGCGGTTGCCCAGGGTGCAGCCGTGCAGGGTGACCTTGTGGCCGACGGTGACTTCGTCGCCGATGGTCAGCGGGAACCCGTCCGGGTTGAACGGGCCGGCGTGGGTGATGTGCAGCACGCTGCCATCCTGGATGCTGCTGCGCGCGCCGATGCGGATGCGGTGCATGTCGCCGCGGATCACCGTCAGCGGCCAGACCGAGCTGTCTTCGCTGATCTCGATGTCGCCGATCAGCACGGCGCTGGGGTCGACGAATACGCGCTCGCCGAGCTTCGGCGTGTGGTTCTGGTAGGTGCGGATGGACATGGCTGACTCCAGTGATGAATGAACGCCAAGCAGAGCAGAACCTTCTTGGCGTGAAGCTTATGGTTGATTCTCTCGCCGGGCATCGCGAAAGAACTCGCCGGGCGTGGCGCCGAACTGCTCGCGAAACGCCGCGATGAAGGCCGACAGCGATTCGTAGCCGCAGCCCAGCGCCACATCGGTGACCCGCTCGCCACGCTCCAGCGCCGGCAGTGCACTGAGCAGCCGCAGGCGTTGCCGCCAGGCACGGAAGGTCAGGCCGGTTTCGCGCAGGAACAGCCGGCTCAGGGTGCGTTCCGAGACACCCAGCGTCTGGCTCCAGTCGGCCAGGCTTTCGCGGGAGTCGGGGTGGTTCTGCAGGCGTTTGCACAGCTGGCGCAGGCGCGGTTCGGCCGGCAGCGGCAACACCAGTTCGATCTCCGGCGCGCAACCCAGCTGATCCAGCAACACCTGCACCAGACGGCCTTCCGGGCCATCCTCGGCATAGGCTTCGGGCAGCGTGCTGAAGTGCTGGATCAGTTCACGCAGCAGCGGGCTGATCTGCAACACGCGGCAGCGCTCGGGGGCGTCGCCGACCACGCTGCGGTCGATGTACAGGCTGCGGATGCAGGTATCCGCCGCGCAGAACACCTGATGGATGATGCCGGCCGGAACCCATACCGCGCGCAGCGGCGGCGCGATGAAGCGGCCACGGTCGGTACGCACCTCGAGCACCCCTTCCACCGCATGGGACAGCTGCACCCAGGGATGGCTGTGGCGATAGCCAAGCTTGAGGTTGGGCGGCGAATCGAGCTGGCCATAGACCGACCGTGGCAATTGCCGGAGCTCACCGAGGCGGGCGATCAGCGCAGCCTCTTGTCCGATTGGCGACATTTAGTGCCTGCCTGGCGTTAGTCGGAAAATTCCGATCACGATAAGGTCGCGGCCTGTTGTCTGCAAGCTACAAGGATTTTTCGCCATGGCCCATCTGCGCCTGCTGTTCGATAACTTCACCCTCGCCCTGCTGGCGGTTATCGCCATCGCTACCTTCCTGCCCTGCGAAGGCCAGGGCGCGGTGCTCTTCGGCTGGGCCACGACCCTGGCCATCGCCCTGCTGTTCTTCATGCACGGCGCCAAGTTGTCGCGCGAAGCGATTCTCGCCGGTGCCGGCCACTGGCGCCTGCACCTGCTGGTCTTCGCCTGTACCTTCGTGATGTTTCCGCTGCTGGGCCTGGCGCTCAAGCCGCTGCTGACGCCGCTGGTCGGCACCGAGCTGTACCTGGGCATCCTCTACCTCTGCGCCCTGCCCGCCACCGTGCAGTCGGCGATCGCCTTCACCTCGCTGGCGCGCGGCAACATCCCGGCGGCGATCTGCAGCGCGGCGGCCTCCAGCCTGCTCGGCATCTTCCTCACGCCGATCCTGGTGATGCTGTTGCTGGGCGTTGAAGGCGAAGCCGGATCGACGCTCGATTCCATCGGCAAGATCGTGCTGCAGCTGCTGGTGCCCTTCGTCGCCGGGCAGTTCGCGCGGCGCTGGATCGGCGCCTGGGTGACGCGCAACAAGGGCTGGCTGAAAACCGTCGACCAGGGCTCCATCCTGCTGGTGGTCTACACCGCGTTCAGCGACGCGGTGGTCGAGGGTCTCTGGCAACTGATACCGCTGTCGCGACTGCTGGCGCTGACGCTGGTCTGCTGCCTGTTGCTGGCCATCGTACTCTGGGCCACGCATTTCCTCGGCAAGCGGCTGGGGTTCAATCTGGAAGACCGCATCACCATCCTCTTCGCCGCCTCGAAGAAGAGCATGGCCACCGGTGTCCCCATGGCGCAGGTGCTGTTCGCCACCAGCGCGGTGGGCACCATCATCCTGCCGCTGATGATCTTCCACCAGATCCAGCTGATGGTCTGCGCGGTGCTCGCCCAGCGGTATGCGCAGCGAGAGGAGGAGCCGGTGGCGGGTTCGGAAGCTGCTGTTCGATAGGTCGACCGTTGAACAGCTGCTGCAAAAAACTACTGCGCTCGATTGGCACCGCAGCCGGCAGCGCGAGGTGCACAATCGTCGCACTCGTACAGCATCATCCGTGAAAACGAACCGAGTGTGTGGTCGGAGCTTGCGACCTAAGTAGCTGTCAGGTTGCCGTCAAGTTGCATGGCTGCGGGAATCTGCGCCATTCAACATTGAGGAAACACACCGGTACGGGGGTAGATCCATGAACAGCTTTGATGTGAGCCAGATTTACTGGAGCCAATTACCCGGCTTCGAGAATTTCTCATACAGCATCCTGAATGTCGATCAGCCCAATCAACTGGTAGACGTGATCTTCCACTTTCGCGCACACGACCCCATAGTGCTGCACCGTCACTGCGCGCTGAACCACACTTTTGTGGTGAGCGGAGAGCACCACATTTATCACGCCAACGGTGAACTTAAGGAAGTTCGACCTACCGGCAGTTACACGGTCAGCCATCCAGACTCTACACCGCACCGTGAGTGCGGCGGCGATGGCGGTACTGTAGTGCTGTTCAGTATTCGCGGTACTAGCGGCGTGATGTACGAGATTCTGGACGATCGGCAGAACTTGGTTGCTGCGCTTGGTATGGCGGAGTTCGCCAGTCTCTACGAGACAAACCGCCAAATTGCTTGAAGGACGCCGTGGCGCAGCGCGCTTAGGCCGAGCCACCGCGCATTGTCCTTAAAGGCGCTGCTAGTGCCATAGTCCTGCACTATCGGTCCGATCCCCAGCTGCGCGGTCAGGCATTTGTCTTTAACATGCGGGGCATATTCATCACAAAGGGCCAATGCCGTGACCGCCACCAATCCGCTGCTTCGCGATTTCGACCTGCCGCCCTATTCCGAGATCCGCCCCGAGCACGTCGAGCCGGCCGTGGACAGCATCCTCGGCGACAACCGCGTCGCCTTGCAGGAACTGCTCAGCCGCCCGGCGGAAAGCCTCGACTGGTCGACACTGGTGGTCGGCCTGGATGAAATGAACGAGCGCCTCAGCCGTGCCTGGGGGCCGGTGAGCCACCTCAATGCGGTGTGCAACAACCCCGAATTGCGCGCCGCCTACGAGGCCTGCCTGCCCAAGCTGTCCGCCTATTCCACCGAGCTGGGGCAGAATCCCGAGCTGTTCGCCGCCTACCAGGCGCTGTCGCTGAGCCCCGAGGCGGACGGCTTCGACGTGGCGCAGAAGACCATCCTCGAACATGCCCTGCGCGACTTCCGCCTGTCCGGCATCGACCTGCCGCCGGCCGAGCAGCAGCGTTTCGGCGCCATCCAGATGAAGCTGGCCGAGCTGGGCAGCACCTTCTCCAACCAGTTGCTCGATGCGACCCAGGCCTGGACCCGGCACGTCACCGACGAAAGCCTGCTGGCCGGTATCCCGGATTCGGCCAGGGCGCAGATGGCCGAAGCGGCCAGGGCCAAGGAACTCGATGGCTGGCTGATCAGCCTGGAATTCCCCAGCTACTACGCGGTGATGACCTACGCCGATGACCGCGCGTTGCGCGAGGAAGTCTACGTCGCCTACTCCACCCGCGCCTCGGACCAGGGGCCGAATGCCGGCCAGTTCGACAACGGCCCGGTGATGGAAGAGCTTCTCGATCTGCGCCAGGAACTGGCCAGGCTGCTGGGCTTCGGCAACTACGCCGAGCTGTCGCTGGCCACCAAGATGGCCGAAAGCACCGAGCAGGTGCTGGGTTTCCTGCGTGACCTGGCCGTGCGCAGCAAGCCGTTCGCTGAGCGCGACCTGCAGGAGCTGCGTGCCTTCGCTGCCGACCATGGCGTGACCGACCTGCAGAGCTGGGACCTTGGCTACTTCGCCGAGAAGCTGCGCCAGCAGCGCTACAGCCTGAACCAGGAAGAGCTGCGTGAATACTTCCCCATCGACAAGGTGCTGTCGGGGCTGTTCGCCATCGTCCAGCGTCTGTACGGCATCGAAATCCACGAGCTGGAGGACTTCGACAGCTGGCACCCGGACGTGCGCCTGTTCGAGATCCGCGAGAACGGCGAGCACGTCGGGCGCTTCTTCTTCGACCTCTACGCCCGTGCCAACAAGCGCGGCGGCGCCTGGATGGACGGTGCGCGCGACAAGCGCCGCACCTGCCTGGGCACCTTGCAGACGCCGGTGGCCAACCTGGTCTGCAACTTCACCCCGGCGGTGGGCGAGCGCCCGGCGCTGCTGACCCACGATGAAGTCACCACCCTCTTCCACGAATTCGGCCATGGCCTGCATCACCTGCTGACCCAGGTCGAGCATGTCGGCGCCTCGGGCATCAACGGTGTGGCCTGGGATGCCGTCGAGCTGCCCAGCCAGTTCATGGAGAACTGGTGCTGGGAACCGGAGGGCCTGGCGCTGATCTCCGGCCACTACCAGACCGGCGAACGCCTGCCCCAGGACAAGCTGGAGCAGATGCTGGCGGCGAAGAACTTCCAGTCCGGCATGATGATGGTGCGCCAGCTGGAATTCTCGCTGTTCGACTTCGAACTGCACGCCAGCCACGGCGACGGTCGCAGCGTGCTGCAGGTGCTGGAAAGCGTCCGCGACGAGGTCTCGGTGATGCGTCCGCCGGCCAGCAACCGCTTCCCCAACAGCTTCGCGCACATCTTCGCTGGCGGTTACGCGGCCGGTTACTACAGCTACAAGTGGGCCGAAGTGTTGTCGTCCGACGCCTTCTCGCGCTTCGAGGAGGAAGGCGTGTTCAACCCCGAGACGGGCCGCGCCTTCCGCGAGGCCATCCTGGCCCGTGGCGGCTCGCAGGAGCCGATGGTGCTGTTCGTCGATTTCCGTGGCCGTGAGCCGTCCACCGACGCGCTGCTGCGCCACCTGGGCCTGGCGGAGAAAGTGGCATGAGCGAGGAGTCGAAGGTCACCACCAAGCGCTTCATCGCCGGCGCCGTGTGCCCGGCGTGCAGTGCCACCGACAGCATCAAGATGTGGGATGTGGACGACGTGCCGCACCGTGAATGCGTGGTCTGCGGCTATGCCGATACGCTCAACGCCCAAGGCCAGTCAGTGCCCTCGGAGCTGGGCACGCGAGTCAATCAGACCAAGCCGAAAGCGCCTGAGGCGCAGGTGCAGACCGTGCAGTTCTTTCCCAATCCGAAGCTGAAAAAACCGGAGTAGGGTAAGCCTGCGCGGGGCGGCGTGAGCGGCTCATTTCACCACTTCCGGCGCCGTGGCGGTTACCTGCGGCGCGCGGGCGAACAGGCGCTTGAGCCGCATCGCCGGTTCTTCGATGTAATGCCATGAAAGCGCCGCCAGCAGCAGGGTCGGTACGAAGCTGATCAGTGTCAGCCAGAACACGCCGATTTCGTGCCCCAGCGAGTAGACCGTCAGCTGCTGCAGGGGAAAGGCGTAGATATACATGCCGTAGGAAAAATCGCCGTATTTGCCGAACCCTGCCAGCCAGGGGATCGGCGCGTAGGCGATGTAAATGACCAGATAGGGCAGCGCCAGGGCGTAGACGAAGGGACCGCTGGCGGTGTGGAAGGTCAGCACCAGCGCGCCGACCAGCAGCGCGGCGATCCAGGCGCGCCACGGAATGCTGTCGCGATACAGGTACAGCGCCGCGCCGCTGTAGTAGAGCAGGCCGAGCTTGAAGATGTTCTTGAGCAGGAAGGAGTCGATCCCGAGCCTGCCGATCAGCCAGAAGTGGCACACCGCGAAGAAAGCGATTGGCAGCATGATCAGGCGTTGGCTGAGAATGCCGGTCAGCCCCATCACCAGCACGCCCAGGTACATCATGACTTCCAGCGGCAGGGTCCACAGCGAGCCATTGACCACGTCGGGGTAGATGTTCTGGGTGAAAACGCCCGGCAGCTCGTACTGGGTGGCCAGCAGGATGTTCAGCAGGTAGGTCCAGGTAGTCGAGGAGGCGAAGTAGTTGCCCAGGCTCTCCTGCGTGACCAGGGGGCCGATGATGAAGGCCGACAGCAGCACGGTAAGTACCAGCGCCGGCAGGATGCGCAACGCCCGCTTGATCAGAAAGCTCGTCGTGCTGCTGCTGTTCAGCCAGGACGAAGTGATCAGGTAGCCGCTGATGACGAAGAAGATCGCGACGGCGAACTCTCCGCCGTTCTCGTAACCGGTCAGCAGCTCGATAGGTTCGTCCGGGCGTCGTCCGGTCAGTGGATAGCTGTGAACGACCAGCACCAGCGAAGCTGCAAAAAAGCGCAGGAAATCGAAGTTGTTTTGCCTCGACGGCAAGGATGCACCGCGCTGCATGGTCGCTCTCCCTAAAGGCCATGAGCAGGCCTGGTTGTTATTTTTCTGCAGAGGCTTCGTTCATTGCGTAACCGAATCGTTCCGCTTTTCCGACCAGCGGCTGTGGAGCGCTGGCACGTTCTTTTCTCCTTGCGTTCGTCGGAAGGCGCGGCAGAAGCTTGGTGGCAACATATACTGTATGCATGAACAGTAATGGATGCAGCCATGAGCCAAAACCTCTCCACACCCCGCGGTCGCGGTACTGCCAGCAGCCCGCACAACCGCTTCGCACCGACCTTGAGCGAGGCCTATGACGATGGCTGGGAGCAAGAGGTGCCGCCCACCCGCGCCACCGAAGTGCGCCGTGAGACGGCCAAGACCGTCATCACCCGCAATCAGTCGCCGGATGTCGGCTTCGATCGTTCGGTTAATCCGTATCGGGGTTGCGAACATGGTTGCATCTACTGTTTTGCGAGGCCCAGCCATGCTTATTGGGACCTGTCGCCGGGCATCGATTTCGAGACCCGGCTGATCGCCAAGACCAATCTGGCCGAATGCCTGGAGCAGGAGCTGAGCAAGCCCGGCTACGTGCCGCAACCCATCGCGCTGGGCGTGAACACCGATGCCTATCAGCCGCTGGAGCGCGAGCAGCGGTTGACTCGCCAGGCGCTGGAAATCCTGCTGCGCTACCGGCATCCGGTGCACATCATTACCAAGGGCTCGCTGGTGCTGCGCGATCTGGATCTGCTGGTGCCCTTGGCCGAGCAGCGGCTGGTCAGCGTCTCGGTCAGCCTGACCACGCTGGATGACGAGCTCAAGCGCATCATGGAACCCCGCGCCGCCTCGCCCGCGGCGCGTCTGCGCGTATTGCGCACCCTTCACGGGGCGGGCGTGCCGGTCAGTGTGATGTGCGCGCCGATGATCCCGATGATCAACGACATGGAGCTGGAGCGTCTGCTCGAAGCCGCACGCGAAGCCGGTGCGGCGTCGGCGGGTTACGTGCTGCTGCGCCTGCCCCATGAGCTGGTGGAGCTGTTCGAGGGCTGGCTGGCCGAACACTTTCCCCAGCGCGCCGGGCATGTGATGAGCCTGGTGCGCCAGTCACGCGGCGGCAAGGATTACGACAGCCGCTTCGGCAGCCGCATGCGTGGCGAAGGTCAGTTCGCCGAGTTGCTTGCCCAGCGTTTTCGGCTGGCCTGCAAGCGTCTGGGTTACAACCGCCGTGACCAGAACTTCGGGCTGGACTGCAGCCGCTTCGCCCCGCCGGGGCAGCAGATGCGTTTGTGAAACAAAGGCCGAACACGTTCGGCCCTACGACAGCCCGGTATGGGCGCTTGCCGACCGTAGGACTGCATTCATTCAGCCATTGGATAACCCGCACTCGACGGGCGGGATCTGCGGCTTTTCTGCCCTCACGGATTTCGCACCGGAACTCTGGCGAGCGCGAATGGCACCAACCCATGCACGCAACGGATTGCCTGACGTGTTTCTTGGCTTACTGGAGGCGATATGGATTGGTTCGACCTGCTGCAATGGCCGGCGATGGTGGTCACGGTAGTCGCGGCGTGGCTGATCGGTTCGTTGCGACCGGGACGGCGGACGACTGGTTTCTGGTGCTTTCTGGCAAGCAACCTGCTCTGGGTCATCTGGGGCTGGCATGCCGGCGCCTGGGCGCTGATCGTCCTGCAGGTATGCCTGGCGCTGATGAACATTCGGGGCGTGAAGAAGAACGATGGTGGTACCGAGCGGTCCGAAGCAGCGACGGAGGGTTCATGAATTGCCAGTCGGCAATCGCTGTCTATACTCCGAAGCGTAGGGGTACTGAGTGCAATCCGACTGTGTTATGCAGGCGAAGGATTGGCCACTGTAGTCTCGGTGGCGCAGCCAGAGCAGATCGGTCTGATCGGGAACGTAGCTGGGATCACCGGGTCAAGGCCTCAGGCCCGGAACAGCCGCTTTTCGGCGGGGCGAAGCAGTCGGCGGGATAACAAGAACCATAAAGGGGACCCGCAATGTCTCGACATCCAACGTTCTGGATGAGTCTCGGGCTGTGGCTATTGTTCGGTCAGGCGCACGCCGCCTGGGACGTGAACATGCGAGCCGGTGTAACCGATGTCAGCCGCTCCGTCTTCGACCTGCACATGGCGATCTTCTGGATCTGCGTGGTGATCGGCGCGCTGGTGTTCGGCGTGATGATCTATTCGATGATCGCGCACCGCCGCTCCAAGCGTCCGCACTCGGCGAACTTCCATGAAAACACCAGGGTCGAGGTGCTCTGGACGGTCATTCCCTTGCTGATCCTGGTGGGCATGGCGGTGCCGGCCACGCGCACGCTGATCCATATCTACGATTCGTCCGAGTCCGACGTGGATATCCAGATTACGGGCTACCAGTGGAAGTGGCACTACAAGTACCTGGGTGAGGATGTGGAGTTCTTCAGCAACCTCACCACGCCGCGCGACCAGATCAACAACCTGGTGCCCAAGGGTGAGCACTATCTGCTGGAGGTCGATGAGCCGCTGGTGATTCCCACCGGCGCCAAAGTGCGCTTCCTGATTACTGCGGCGGATGTCATCCACTCCTGGTGGGTGCCGCAGCTGGCGGTGAAGAAGGATGCCATTCCCGGCTTCATCAACGAATCCTGGACCCGCGTCGAGGAACCCGGCATCTACCGCGGTCAGTGCACCGAGCTGTGTGGCAAGGATCACGGCTTCATGCCGGTGGTGGTGGACGTACGTGCGCCGGAAGACTATGCCGCCTGGCTCGTCGAGAAAAAGGCCGAGGCCGCCAAGCTGGCCGAGCTGACCAGCAAGGAATGGACGCTGGAGGAGCTTATTGCTCGCGGCGAGAAGGTCTATCAGACCACCTGCGTGGCCTGCCACCAGGCCAGCGGCGAGGGCATGCCGCCGACCTTCCCGGCGCTCAAGGGCTCGCAGATGGTCACCCAGGACATCGAGGCGCATATCGATATCGTCGTCAACGGCAAGCCGGGCACCTCCATGGCGGCCTTTGGCAAGCAGCTGTCGGAAGTCGATCTGGCTGCCGTCATCACCTACGAGCGCAACGCCTGGGGCAATGACACGGGCGAGATGGTCACGCCGAAAGACGTGCTCGATTTCAAACAGGCCGAAGAAGCCACCCAATAAGAGGACAGGCTGATGAGTGCAGTGATCGACGACCATGGTCATGCCGGGCACGACCATCATCACGGCCCGGCCAAGGGCCTCTCGCGCTGGCTGCTGACCACCAACCACAAGGACATCGGCTCGATGTACCTGTGGTTCAGCTTCGCCGCCTTCCTGCTCGGCGGCTCCATGGCCATGGTGATCCGTGCCGAGCTGTTCCAGCCGGGCCTGCAGATCGTGCAGCCGGAGTTCTTCAACCAGATGACCACCATGCACGGCCTGATCATGGTCTTCGGCGCGGTGATGCCGGCCTTCGTCGGCCTGGCCAACTGGATGATCCCGCTGATGATCGGCGCGCCGGACATGGCCCTGCCGCGGATGAACAACTTCAGCTTCTGGCTGCTGCCGGCGGCCTTCGGCCTCTTGGTCTCGACGCTGTTCATGGAGGGCGGCGGGCCGAACTTCGGCTGGACCTTCTACGCGCCGCTGTCGACCACCTACGCGCCGGAGTCGGTGACCTTCTTCATCTTCGCCATCCACCTGATGGGCATCAGCTCGATCATGGGCGCGATCAACGTCATCGCCACCGTGCTCAACCTGCGCGCGCCAGGCATGACGCTGATGAAGATGCCGCTGTTCGTCTGGACCTGGCTGATCACCGCCTTCCTGCTGATCGCGGTGATGCCGGTGCTGGCCGGTGTGGTGACCATGATGCTGATGGACATCCACTTCGGCACCAGCTTCTTCAGCGCGGCGGGTGGCGGCGATCCGGTGCTGTTCCAGCATGTGTTCTGGTTCTTCGGCCACCCCGAGGTGTACATCATGATCCTGCCGGCGTTCGGCGCGGTCAGTTCGATCATCCCGGCCTTCAGCCGCAAGCCGCTGTTCGGCTATACCTCGATGGTCTACGCCACCGGCGCCATCGCCTTCCTCTCGTTCATCGTCTGGGCGCACCACATGTTCACCGTGGGCATCCCGCTGACCGGCGAGCTGTTCTTCATGTACGCGACCATGCTCATCGCCGTGCCAACGGGGGTGAAGGTGTTCAACTGGGTGAGCACCATGTGGCGCGGCTCCTTGACCTTCGAGGCGCCGATGCTGTTCGCCGTGGCCTTCGTCATCCTCTTCAGCATCGGCGGCTTCTCCGGACTGATGCTGGCCATCGCCCCGGCGGACTTCCAGTACCACGATACCTATTTCGTGGTGGCGCACTTCCACTACGTGCTGGTGCCCGGTGCGATCTTCGGCATCTTCGCTTCGACCTACTACTGGCTGCCCAAATGGACCGGGCACATGTATGACGAAACCCTGGCCAGGCTGCATTTCTGGCTGTCGTTCGTGGGCATGAACCTGGCGTTCTTCCCGATGCACTTCGTCGGTCTGGCCGGCATGCCACGGCGTATCCCGGACTACAACATGATGTTCGCCAACTTCAACATGGTGTCCTCGGTGGGTGCCTTCATGTTCGGCGCCACTCAGCTGCTGTTCCTGTTCATCGTCATCAAGTGCATCCGAGGTGGCCCCGCTGCTGCAGCCAAGCCTTGGGACGGTGCGGAAGGACTGGAATGGAGCGTGCCTTCGCCGGCGCCCTACCACACCTTTACCACCCCGCCGGACATGCACACCCTGCATGAGCACCGGACGGGTCCCAAGCATGAATAGGTTAGAAGCCGCTGGAGGCTGGAGGCTGGAGGCTGGACGAAGAGGAGGCTTCGACGACGTGCTTTGCCGTCACTTGGATGAGACGCAAAGCTTCGCGAGCATGTTTCTGCGGATAATTCTGGAGTGGCTAAAGGGCTTTTTCGTCCAGCTTCCAGCTTCCAGCTTCCAGCCTCCAGCGCTCTTGTCGTCTTCTGGAGATACGGCCATGAAAGCTGAGCTGCCGCTTGCCCAACTGGTCCGCCGCCTGATCTTCGTCGTGGTGGCGATGTTCGCCTTCGGCTTCGCTCTGGTGCCGATCTATGACGTGATGTGCCAGGCCTTCGGCATCAATGGCAAGACCGCCGGTGCCTATCAGGGGGCGCAGACGGTGGACGAGGCGCGAGAAATTCGCGTGCAGTTCCTGGCCACCAACGCCGCCGGCATGGTCTGGCAGTTCGGTCCCCAGGCTGAGCAGCTCAGGGTCAACCCCGGTGCCAGCGAGGAAATCCGCTTTGTCGCCTACAACCCCACGGACAAGCCGATGACCGCCCAGGCCGTGCCCAGCGTGTCGCCGTCCAGAGCGGCAGCGTATTTCCACAAGACCGAGTGTTTCTGCTTTACCCAGCAGGTGTTGCAGCCGGGTGAGCGTATCGAAATGCCGGTGCGCTTCATCGTCGACCGCGACCTGCCGGGCGATGTGCACAACCTGACCCTCGCCTACACGCTGTTCGACATCACGTCCAGCCAGCCGCCGGTTGCCGCTCTGTCCAGGGCGACCAAGGAGAGCCCGCAATGAGCACCGAGAGCCATCAGCCAACCGAAAGCCATCAGCAGTACTACGTCCCGGCCCAGAGCAAATGGCCCATCGTCGCCACCGTCGCACTGCTGGTCACCGTCTACGGCCTGGGGCTCTGGTTCAACGATCTCAAGGCCGCACGGGCCGAATCCAGCGGTCCGCTGGTGTTCTTCATCGGCGCCCTGCTGATCGCCTGGATGATGTTCGGCTGGTTCGGTGCGGTGGTCAGAGAAAGCCGCTCGGGCCTCTACAGCCCGCAGATGGACCGCTCGTTCCGTTGGGGCATGACCTGGTTCATCTTCTCCGAGGTGATGTTCTTCGCCGCCTTCTTCGGTGCGCTGTTCTACATCCGCTACTGGGTCGGCCCCTGGCTCGGCGGCGAAGGTGACAAGGGCGTCAGCAACATGCTCTGGCCCGGTTTCGAATACACCTGGCCGCTGCTGAACAACCCCGACCCGAAACTCTACCCGGCACCGGACGGCGTCATCAGCGCCTGGGGCCTGCCGCTGATCAACACCATACTGCTGGTGACCTCCAGCTTCACCCTGACCTGGGCGCACCATGCGCTGAAGAAGGACAACCGCAAGCAGCTGAAGATCGGCCTGGGGCTGACCGTGCTGCTGGGTGCGATCTTCCTGGCGCTACAGATCGAAGAGTATGTCCACGCCTACAGCGAGCTGGGGCTGACGCTGGGATCGGGCATCTACGGGGCGACTTTCTTCATGCTCACCGGCTTTCACGGCGCCCACGTCACCATCGGCGCGATCATCCTGACGGTGATGCTGGTACGCATCCTGCGAGGCCACTTCACGCGTGAACATCATTTCGGCTTCGAGGCGGCTGCCTGGTATTGGCACTTCGTGGATGTGGTCTGGCTGGGGCTGTTCATCTTCGTCTACGTGCTCTAGCCAAGAACCGACCGCAGCTGGCCCGAATAGAACCCCCAGCCGATCAGCGCGACGATCAGCGCGCTGAGGATGACGCGAACGAACAGGGCCATGACGACACGAGACGTCCGTCCCGCGTCATGGACCAGGAAGAACAGGCCACTGAACAGACTGATCAGCGTGGCGACTAAGAGAACAACGATAACCGCCTTGAGCATGGGCGGATCCACGACAGGGGTGATGGGGGTGGAGTATAGCCAGCCGTATCCACAGACGAGAGCGACCGCAGGAGGGCCGCGTCATGAACGGCTTCCGACCGGGGCTGCTGCCGACGCTGGTGGTGCTGGCCCTGCTGCCGGTGCTGGTCTGGCTGGGGTTCTGGCAACTCGAACGCGGCGAGCAGAAGCGCGACATGCTGGAGCGACAGGAGGCCCGCGCCCAGCTCGGAGCATTGTCGCCCGCCGAGCTGGACGGGCTGCCGGACCCTGCCTACAGCCGCGTACACCTGCAGGGCCGTTTCGATGCCGAGCACAGCTTCCTGCTCGACAGCCGCACCCGCGACGGCCAGGTCGGGGTCGAGTTGCTGCAGCCCTTCCAGGATCAGCCCAGCGGACGCTGGGTCATCGTCAATCGCGGCTGGATTCCCTGGCCGGACCGGCGTATCGCGCCCGCATTCGATACCCCCGGGCAGGCGCTGAAGCTGGCCGCCTGGGTCCATGTGCCGGCGGGCAAGCCGTTCGTCCTCGACAGGGGCATGGCCGAAGGCTGGCCGCGGCTGATCAATCATGTGGATGTACAGCAATTGTGGGAGACCCTTGGGCGCGACGGCATTGCCTACGAGCTGCGTCTCGAGCCGGGGCCGACGGCCTATCGCGCCGACTGGCCGGTCACCAGCATGAGCCCGGCGCAGCATCGGGGCTATGCCGTGCAATGGTTCGCGCTGGCCGCCGCGCTGCTGGCGCTGTTCATTTATCTGGGCGTGCATCAGGCACGGGAGAATCAGCATGCCAATCATGAATCCGACCGCCGCCCAACCTGAGCCACGACGTGGCCGTGGTCGCCTGCAACTGCTGCTGATCATCGGCGTGGTGCTGGGGCCGATGTTGCTTGCTTCGGCCATGTACCGCTTCGGTTTCTGGGTGCCGGAAAGCCGCAGCTACGATGGCGTGCTGGTCGCCGACGGACAGGGCCGCGATGCCATCGGCGTGACGGCTGCGGGCGAGCCGCGCTGGGAGCTGCTGGTCACCGCACCGCAGGGCTGCCACGAGGAATGCCGGCAACTGGTCTACCTGGCGCGACAGATCAACATCGGCCTGGCCCGCGAAGCTGCTCGTGCCGGGCATGCGCTGGCCACGGCGCAGACGCTGGAGGCCGATTACGAGCAGCGGTTGCGACGCGAATACCCGCAGCTGACACGCTATGCACTGGATGCCGCCGCCTATTCGGCAAATCCCGAAGTCCCCGCCGGACCGCAACTGTGGATCGTCGATCCCCTCGGCAACCTGGTGCTGCGCTACGCGGCCGATGCCGATGGCAAGGCGATTCTTGATGACCTGAAGTACCTGCTGAAGATTTCGCAGATAGGGTGAAGACGATAAAGGCGCTGGGGGCTGAAGGCTGGACGGGGAGGCGTCTGCCACATGGATTACTGGTGAGACGGCGGTCTGAGCGTCCAGCTCAAGCCTCCAGACCGAGTGAAACGAGGACTCTATGCAAGCATCACGCCCCGGATACCGTCTCGCCCTGATCGCCACCGCCCTGGCCGTGGTGGTGGTGTTGCTGGGCGCCTATACGCGGCTGACCCATGCTGGCCTGGGCTGCCCGGACTGGCCCGGCTGTTACGGTTTTCTCGCTGTGCCGATGAGCGAGCACAAGCAGAGCCTCGCTGCCCTGCGTTTCCCCGAGGCACCGCTGGAGGTGCGCAAGGGCTGGAACGAGATGGTCCATCGCTACTTCGCCGGCGCCCTGGGGCTGGTGGTTCTCGGGTTGGCGGTACAGGCCCTGCGCCGTCGCGGCGAGCCGGGCCAGCCAGTGAAACTGCCGCTGCTGTTGCTCGCTGTGGTGATCGCCCAGGCGATCTTCGGCATGTGGACGGTGACGCTGCAGCTCTGGCCGCAGATCGTCACCACGCATCTGCTCGGCGGCTTCGCCACCCTGAGCCTGCTGTTTCTGCTGTGTCTGCGCCTGTCCGGACGCTTACCCGCTCTGTCTGTAGCCGTTCCGGCACGGCTGCGGCTGTTCGCCGGGCTGGCCATGTCGCTGGTGATCGGGCAGATCGCCCTGGGCGGCTGGGTCAGCAGCAACTATGCGGCAGTGGCCTGCACGGATTTCCCGACCTGCCACGGTGAATGGTGGCCGCAGATGGATTTCATCCGCGCCTTCGATCTGACTCATCACGACATCGGCCCCAACTACCTTGGCGGGCTGCTCTATGGCGAGGCGCGCACCGCCATCCATGTCGCCCACCGGATCGGTGCGCTGCTGATCATTCTGGTACTGCTGATGCTGGCCTGGCGACTGTTTCGCTACGGCCTCGGTCACCTTGCCGCGCTGTTGCTGGCGGCGCTAGCCGTGCAGGTCGCCCTGGGCATCAGCAATGTGCTGCTCAACCTGCCGCTGGCCGTCGCCGTGGCCCACAACGGTGGCGGCGCGGCTCTGCTGCTGGTGCTGGTGCTGATCAATTTCCGCTTGCGTGCGCAGCGCCGGACGGTTGCCCGGACACACACTGAAACCCCTTCCGGCATGCTGCAGCGCGACCCCAATGGCAATGCCGGGGTCGAACTGCCCAGCCCATGACCACAAGGAGAAGCCCATGGCCACAGTACTCAGCCAATCGAGCGTCACGGCAGGCTGGCGCGACTACCTGGAGCTGACCAAGCCGAAGGTGGTGCTGCTGATGCTCATCACCTCGCTGGTAGGCATGTTCCTCGCCACCCGCGCCGGGGTGCCCTGGACGGTGCTGCTGTTCGGCAACCTCGGCATCGCCCTGTGCGCCGGGGGCGCGGCGGCGGTCAATCATGTGGTGGACCGTCGTATCGACGCGGTGATGGCGCGCACCCACAAGCGGCCACTGGCCGAGGGGCGGGTTTCACCCTTCGCCGCGCTGACCTTCGCCCTGGCGCTGAGCGTCGCCGGGCTGGCCCTGCTGCTGGTGTTCACCAATGCCCTGGCGGCCTGGCTGACGCTGGCCTCGCTGCTCGGCTATGCGGTGGTCTATACCGGCTTTCTCAAACGCGCCACGCCGCAGAACATCGTCATCGGTGGGCTGGCCGGCGCCGCGCCGCCGTTGCTGGGCTGGGTCGCGGTAACCGGGCAGGTCAGCGCCGAACCGCTGCTGCTGGTGCTGATCATCTTCGCCTGGACGCCGCCGCACTTCTGGGCGCTGGCCATCCATCGCAAGGCCGAATACGCCAAGGTCAATATCCCCATGCTGCCGGTGACCCACGGCGAGCATTACACCAAGGTGCACATCCTGCTCTACACGGCGGTGCTGCTGGCGGTGAGCTTCATGCCCTATGCCATCCACATGAGCGGCCCGCTGTACCTGGCTGCCGCCGTCCTGTTGGGTGCGCGTTTCCTCTACTGGGCCGTCGTGCTGTACCGCGACAGCCGGCCCCATGCGGCGATCAGGACCTTCAAATTCAGCATCTGGTACCTGTTCGCCCTGTTCATTGCGCTGCTGGTTGATCATTATCTGCTGCTGAATATCTGAAGCCGCTCAACAAGGAAGCCCATGACTCGTATCCAGACCACCGTGTTCATCCTCGTCGCGTTGATCGCGCTGGTCATCGGGCTGACGGTCTACCGGGTGCTCGACAGCGAGCCCCAGGCCGATCCGACCCGGATGCTGGATGCCGGCATCATCCTGTTGCCGCAGAGCCGCACGGTGCCGGCGCTGAGCCTGACCAATCAGGATGGCGAGCCGGTCCAGGTGGATGAGCTGAAGGGCAAGTGGACCCTGTTGTTCTTCGGCTATACCTTCTGCCCGGATATCTGCCCGGCGACTCTGGCCGAGCTGCGCCAAGTGCGAAACGAGCTGCCCGAGACGGTGCGCGAGCGCATGCAGCCGGTGCTGGTCAGCGTCGATCCGCACCGCGACACGCCTGAGCAGCTCAAGCAGTATCTGGGCTTTTTCGGCGATGGCTTCACCGGGCTGACCGGCCCGCTGGACGATATCCAGACCCTGGCCAATGGCGTCGGCATACCCTTCATTCCCGGCGATACCAGCCGGGAAAACTACACCGTCGATCACAGCGGCAACCTGGTCATCATCGGCCCGGACGGTCGCCAGCGCGGCTTTATCCGCGCGCCGCTGAAAGTGCAGAAGCTGAAGGCAGAATTGCCGGGGCTACTGACCCAGACACAGTAGAAGCCGCCCGCTCCGAAACTAAATCCCTACTCGTAGGGCCGAACTTGTTCGGCCATTACCCGTTCGTGGCCGAATGAATTCGGCCCTACAGCATGAACGACGAACCCCGCACATGGCGGGGTTCGGGGTTAGTCTCGGGATCGGTGGTGCGCCAGCCGGCCCGCTCAAAAAACCTATGTCCTGAAAATGAAACCCCTCGTAGGGCCGAACTTGTTCGGCCATTGCCGGTTCGTGGCCGAATGAATTCGGCCCTGCGCCATGAACGACGAACCCCGCACATGGCGGGGTTCGTCGTCAGACCAAGAGCAGATCAGAAGGCGGGAACGACCGCGCCCTGGTACTTCTCTTCGATGAACTGGCGAACCTCCTCGCTGTGCAGCGCGGCGGCGAGTTTCTGCATGGCCTCGCTGTCCTTGTTGTCTGGGCGGGCGACGAGGATGTTCACGTAGGGCGAATCGCTGCCTTCGATGACCAGCGCGTCCTCGGTGGGGTTGAGCTTGGCCTCCAGCGCGTAGTTGGTGTTGATCAGCGCCAGATCGACCTGGGTCAGCACGCGCGGCAAGGTCGCCGCTTCCAGTTCACGCACCTTGATGCGCTTGGGGTTGTCGGCGATGTCCTTCGGCGTGGCGGTGATGCCGGCGCCATCCTTGAGGCTGATCACACCCGCCTTGGCCAGCAGCAGCAACGCGCGACCGCCGTTGGTGGCGTCGTTGGGAATCACCACGTTGGCGCCGTTGGGCAGTTCGTCCAGCAACTTGTGCTTGCTGGAGTAGGCGCCGAACGGTTCGATATGCACGCCCGCGACGCTGATCAGATCGGTGCCCTTGCCCTTGTTGAATTCATCGAGGTACGGCTGATGTTGGAAGAAGTTGGCGTCCAGACGCTTCTCGGCGACCTGGATATTGGGCTGCACATAGTCGGTGAAAACCTTCACGTTCAGCGTCACGCCCTGCTCGGCCAGCTTGGGTTTGACGAATTCCAGCAGCTCCGCATGGGGCACGGCGGTGGCGGCGACGTTCAGTTCGGCAGCCTGGGCGGAAAACGCCGCGACGGTGGCCAGGGCGGCAATCAGTTTTTTCATCGTTCGGTTCCTTCGGAGGTGAATGGGGTGCGAAGGTTCGCTCGCCCTGATAGGTCTAATGGTTCATTTGCGCGAAAAATGGGTAACCAGCTTGTCGCCGACGCTCTGCAGGATCTGCACCAGCACCAGCAGCAGGACCACGGTGACGACCATCACATCGGTCTGGAAACGCTGGTAGCCAAAGCGGATCGCCAGGTCGCCCAGGCCACCGGCACCCACCACGCCGGCCATCGCAGTGTAGGACACCAGGGTGATGGCGGTGACGGTAATCGCAGCGATGATGCCCGGTCGCGCCTCGGGCAGCAATGCACTGAAGATGATTTGCCGCGTCGTCGCGCCCATCGCCTGGGTTGCCTCGATGATGCCGCGATCCACTTCGCGCAGCGCGGTTTCCACCAGCCGCGCGAAGAAGGGCGCGGCGCCCACCACCAGCGGCGGGATCGCCCCGGCCACGCCCAGCGAGGTGCCGGTCAGCAGCACGGTGAAGGGAATCATCACGATCAGCAGGATGATGAACGGCAGCGAGCGCAGCACGTTGACCACGAACGACAGCGCGGCATACAGCGGGCCGTTCTCGAACAGCTGGCGCGGGCCGCTGAGAAACAGCAGCACACCCAGCGGCAGGCCCAGCAGGATGGTGAACAGCAGCGAGCCGCCGAGCATCAGCAGAGTGTCCAGCGTCGCCAGCCAGATCTCGTACCAGTCCACATTGGTAAACAAAGCGTCCATCAGCGCAGCACCTCCACATGAACATCGGCGCTATCGAAACGGGACAGGGCGGCCTCGATGTCGCCGCCCACCAGGGCCAGGGTCAGTTGGCCGTAGGGGGTGTCCTTGATGCGGTCGATACGCCCGGACAGGATCGAGAAGTCCACGCCCGTCTCGCGTGCGACGCTGCCCAGCAGCGGCTGGTAGGTGGAGTCGCCCTGGAAGGTCAGGCGCAGGATACGTCCTGGTACATGGGCGAAGTCGTCACGCTGTTCGCCTTCATCCACGGCTTCGTCTTCGAGAACGAAACGCTGGGTGGTGGGATGCTGCGGATGCAGAAAGACATCCGTGACCGCGCCCTGTTCGACGATCGCCCCGCCGTCCATCACCGCCACGCGGTCGCAGACCCGGCGGATCACGTCCATCTCATGGGTGATCAGCACGATGGTGAGGTTCAGCTCGCGGTTGATTTCCCCCAGCAACTGCAGCACCTGCGCGGTGGTCTGCGGGTCGAGGGCGCTGGTGGCCTCGTCGCAGAGCAGGATGTCCGGTTCGGTGGCCAGCGCCCGGGCGATGCCGACGCGCTGCTTCTGCCCGCCGGACAGTTGCGCCGGGTATTTGCGCGCATGGTCCTCCAGGCCGACGCGCTGGAGCAGGGCGGCGACGCGGCGCTCGATCTCGCTTTTCGAGTAGCTGCCGGCCAGCCGCAGCGGCATGGCGACGTTGTCGGCGACCGTCTTGGACATCAGCAGATTGAAGTGCTGGAAGATCATCCCCACGCGCTGGCGGAAGCGCCGCAGGCCTTCGGCATCCAGCGCGGTGACCTCTACGCCGTTGACCAGAATGCGCCCGCCGGAAGGCTCTTCCAGGCGGTTGATCAGGCGCAGCAGGGTACTCTTGCCGGCGCCGGAATGGCCAATCAGGCCGAACACCTCGCCAGCGCTGATTTCCAGTCGGGTCGGTTGGAGCGCGGCGATATCGCGACCGGCAACCCGGTAGGTTTTATGGACGTCTTGGAATTCGATCACGGGCGAACCTGTAGGTGCGACGTTCGGAGCCGATGTTCGGCGAAAGGCGGGCATTCTACCTGCTTGGCGTTCAGGTCGCTCGTTTGTGCTGGTTCGATTGAAGGAATCTACTGCTTCCATAGGCAACACAAATCGTCGCAGTCGGCAACCTTGCCGGCCCTGGAAGGGTCATTAATCGGTACACCGTGAATTGATCACGTATCCAGCCGTTGTCGGATGATCGTTTGCGGTTCAGCCAGTTGCTAACCGAGGCCCATCATGACGAACACAACCCCCAAACAGAGCGAGCTGGCCGGCACCGATACGGTAGACCGCGCCAATCACAACGCCAAGCTCGATCAGCTGGAGCAGTTTCGCAGCGACGCCACCGGCGCAGCGTTGAGGACCAACCAGGGCGTGAAGATCGCCGACAACCAGAACACCCTCAAGGCCGGTGATCGAGGCCCCTCGTTGCTCGAAGACTTCATCATGCGCGAGAAGATCACCCACTTCGATCACGAGCGCATTCCCGAACGCATCGTCCATGCCCGCGGCGCGGCGGCCCATGGTGTGTTCACAAGCTACGGCGACCACAGCTGGCTGACCAAGGCCTCGTTCCTCGCCGCCGAGGGCAAGGAAACGCCGGTATTCGTGCGTTTCTCCACGGTGCAGGGCTCGCGCGGCTCGGCGGATACGGTGCGTGACGTGCGCGGTTTCGCTACCAAGTTCTACACCGACGAGGGCAACTTCGACCTGGTCGGCAACAACATGCCGGTGTTCTTCATCCAGGATGCGATCAAGTTCCCGGACTTCGTGCATGCGGTCAAACCCGAGCCGCACAACGAGATTCCCCAGGGCCAGTCGGCCCACGACACCTTCTGGGACTTCGTCTCGCTGACCCCGGAGTCGGCGCACATGGTGCTCTGGACCATGTCCGACCGCGCCATTCCGCGAAGCTACCGGGCGATGGAAGGCTTCGGCGTGCACACTTTCCGCCTGATCAATGCCGAGGGTGTCAGCCGCTTCGTCAAGTTCCACTGGAAGCCGGTGGCCGGTGCCTTTTCGCTGGTCTGGGACGAAACGCTGAAGATCGCTGGCAAGGACCCCGACTTCAACCGCCGCGACATGTGGGAATCCATCGAGATGGGCGACTACTTCGAGTGGGAGCTGGGTGTGCAGGTGGTGGAAGAGGCCGACGAACACAGCTTCGATTTCGACCTGCTCGATCCGACCAAGATCATTCCCGAGGAGCTGGTGCCGGTGCAGAAGCTCGGCAGGATGACGCTCAACCGTAACCCGGACAATTTCTTCGCCGAGACCGAGCAGGCCGCCTTTCACATCGGCCACATCGTGCCGGGCATCGACTTCAGCAACGACCCGCTGCTGCAGGGCCGGCTGTTCTCCTACACCGATACCCAGCTGTTGCGCCTGGGCGGACCGAACTTCCACGAGATCCCGATCAACCGACCGCTGTGCCCTTTCCACAACAACCAGCGTGATGCGTTTCATCGCCAGACGATCCACAAGGGTCGCGCCAACTACGAGCCCAACTCCATCGATAGCGGCTGGCCCAAGGAAACCCCGCCAGCGGCGCAGGATGGCGGCTTCGAGAGCTATCCCGAGCGGGTCGAAGGGCACAAGATCCGCAACCGCAGCGAATCCTTCGGTGATCACTTCTCCCAGGCCACGCTGTTCTTCAACAGCATGAGCGCGCCGGAAAAGGAACATATCATCGGTGCCTACACCTTCGAGCTGGGCAAGGTCGAGCGGGTGTTCATTCGCGAACGGCAGGTCAACGAAATACTCGCCAACATCGACCTGGAACTGGCCCGGCGGGTTGCCGAGAACCTCGGCCTGCCGGCACCGACGCAGCCCTCTGTGCCGAAGAAAGAGCCGACGCCGCCCAGCTCGCCGGCGCTGAGCCTGGCGAATCATGCGCCAGGCAACATCAAGTCGCGCAAGGTGGCGATTCTCGTGGCCAACGGTGTGGACGGCGCTGCCATCGATGCGTTCAAGGCCAAACTGGCCAAAGAGGGCGCCTTCGCCAAGCTGATCGGCCCGACGCCTGCGCCAGTGAAGACCGCCGAGGGCAAGTTGTTGGTGGTCGATGCGGCCATGGACGGCATGCCGTCGGTCATGTTCGATGCGGTATTCGTGCCCGGCGGAGCCGATGCGGCGGCGGCCATGGCCCAGTCCGGCGAGGCCAGGCACTACCTGCTGGAAGCCTACAAGCACCTCAAGCCTGTCGTCATGCTGGGTGCGGCGCGACCGCTGCTGACGTCGTTGAACCTTGTGCCCGATGCCGGCCTGCTGGAGGGTGATGACGTGGATGCGGTGTTCGGCGCCTTCGCTCAGGCGCTCGGTCAGCACCGTGTCTGGGATCGCGAGGCGGCAGCCAAGGCGGTGCCGGCCTGATCGCGCTTCGCGGCAGGCGCCACAAGCACCTGCCGCGATTCCATCCTGCGGAGCTACAACCCCGTAGGGCCGAATTCATTCGGCCAGCGGAGCGCACGAATGGCCGAAATTGTTCGGCCCTACAAATCCGTGGATCACGCTTCAGCGATCCACCCATGGTCTCTGGCCATAATGCGTTTCAGCCGTTCTGCCCCTCGCGCCAATGCAGGTACAGCCGCAGGTCGAATTCGATCTGGCCGTAGCCGGGCAGCATGTGTTCGCAGAGTTTGTAGAAGGCGCGGTTGTGCTCGCGCTCGCGCAGGTGCGCCAGCTCATGGACGACGATCATCTGCAGGAATTCCGGTGCGGCTTCGCGAAACAGCGAGGCGACGCGGATCTCCTTCTTCGCTTTGAGCTTGCCACCCTGCACGCGTGATACCGCCGTATGCAGGCCCAGGGCGCGGTGGGTGAGGTCGAGGCGGTTGTCGTAGAGCACCTTGTCGATGGCCGGCGCGCTTTTCAGATACGCCTGCCGGAGCTGCTGCACATAGCCGTACAGCGCCTTGTCGCTCTGCACCTGATGCCGTTCCGGGTAGCGCCGGGCCAGGTAATCGCCCAGACGATCCTCGGCGATCAGCTGGCGTACCTGGGCGAGCAGCGGCTCGGGGTAGCCGCGCAGGTATTTCAGGTCGCTCATGGCTCAGGCGCGCTTCGGCCAGGCGAAGCTGAGCAGGAACAGCGCGGCGGCGCTGACCACGATGGATGGGCCAGCCGGAGTGTCCTCGAACCAGGACAATGCCAGGCCCAGGCACACCGCGACGATGCCCAAGAGGCTCGCGCCGAGGGCCATCTGCTCCGGGGTGCGGGCATGGCGCTGCGCGGCGGCGGCGGGGATGATCAGCAGGGAGGTGATCAGCAGCACGCCGACGATCTTCATCGCCACCGCGATGACCACGGCGATCAGCAGCATCAGCGCCAGGCGGATCGCCGCCACCGGCAGGCCCTCGACCCTGGCCAGTTCCTCATGCACGGTGATCGCCAGCAGCGGTCGCCACAGCGGAATCAGCATCAGCAGCACCAGCGCGCTGCCGCCGACGATCCAGGCCAGGTCCGTTGGGCCGACCGCCAGCAGGTCGCCGAACAGATAGCCCATCAGGTCGATGCGCACGTCGTCCATGAAGCTCAGCGACACCAGTCCCAGCGACAGCGTGCTGTGGGCGAGGATGCCCAGCAGAGTGTCCGAGGCCAGCGGCTGGCGCTGCTGCAGTGTGACCAGCAGCAGGGCGAGCAGCACGCAGCCGACCGTCACCGCCAGGGTCAGGTTGACGTCCAGCATCAGCCCGAGGGCGACGCCGAACAGCGCGGCGTGGGACAGGGTGTCGCCGAAATAGGCCATGCGTCGCCAGACCACGAAGGAGCCGAGCGGGCCAGCCACCAGCGCCAGGGCGAGTCCGGCGAGCAGGGCGTTGAGAAGGAAGTCGGGCATGTCGATCAATGCTTGCAATTGGGGCCGTGGACGTGGGGTTTGCCGACCACCACGCTGCCATGCAGGTCGTGGCTGTGATCGTGCTGGTGGTGGTAGATCGCCAGGCTGCGTGCATCCTGGCCGAACAGCTCGACGAAGGCCGGGTCGCTGCTGACCTGCTCGGGATGTCCCGAACAGCAGACGTGGCGATTCAGGCAGACCACCTGATCGGTGGCGCTCATCACCAGATGCAGGTCGTGGGACACCATCAGCACGCCGCAGCCATGGCGCTCGCGCAAGACGCCGATCAGCCGGTACAGCTCGGCCTGGCCGGCCACGTCGACGCCCTGCACCGGCTCGTCCAGTACCAGCAGCTGCGGTTCGCGCAGCAGGGCGCGGGCCAGCAGTACGCGCTGCATCTCGCCACCGGAAATCCGTTGCAGCGGGCTGTCGATGACATGCCCGGCGCCCACCTCTTCGAGTGCTGCCAGGGCACGGGTACGCTCCACGCCCGGCACCAGGCGCAGGAAACGCAGCACCGACAGCGGCAGGGTGGCGTCCACATGCAGTTTCTGCGGCATATAGCCGATGCGCAGTTTCGGTTGCCGCCAGACCTGGCCGCGATCGGGCTTGAGCAGGCCCAGCACCACGCGCACCAGGGTGGTCTTGCCGGCGCCGTTGGGGCCGATCAGGGTGACGATCTCGCCGCGATGCACCTGCAACTGCGCGCCTTCCAGCACGTTCTGGCTGGCGAAGCGCACGTGGATGTCCTCCAGCCGCAGCAATGCCTCGTTCATGCCGCGCGCCGGCAGGGTGCGCACAGGCCGACCACTTCCACGGTCTGCCCCTCGACGCTGAAATCCACCGTGCGCGCGGCGGCAATGATGGCCTCGGCAATCGCCGGCTGCTCCAGCTCGATGGCGGTGTGGCAGTTGCGGCAGATGAGGAACTGGCCCTGGTGCGGATGCTCGGGACGGGTGCAGCCGATAAAGGCGTTGAGCGAGGCGATGCGATGCACCAGGCCGTTTTCCAAAAGGAAATCCAGCGCCCGGTAGACCGTCGGCGGCGCCGCACGGCGACCGTCCTGCTCGCTCAGCACGGCGAGGATGTCGTAGGCGCCAAGCGGTTTGTGGCTCTGCCAGACCAGTTCCAGCACGCGCTTGCGCAGGGCGGTCAGGCGCACGCCCTGGCGCGCGCAGAGCGTATCGGCTTCGGCCAGCGCATGGCTGACGCAGTGATCGTGATCGTGTGGCGTGCAGGCCAGCGGAGTTTTGGACATGGTCAGCGACGTCATAGTGGAGAGACGTTATTATGTACCAATTCACACCTGCGAGTGCTGCCCGTGATTCGTCTTTTCACCTTTCCCCTATTAGTAGCTGCGCTGGTTATCGGCGCAGCGCCCGCTCATGCCGAGATCCAGGTGCTGACCAGCATCAAGCCGCTGCAGCTGATTGCCGCCGCCGTGCAGGATGGCACCGGTGAGCCGGATGTTCTGCTCCCGGCCAATGCTTCGGCGCACCATTACGCGCTGCGCCCATCCGACGTGCGGCGTCTGCAGGAGGCCACGCTGCTCTACTGGATCGGCCCCGATCTGGAGAATTTCCTGCCGCGTGCGCTGAGCGGGCGCAAAGGTCCGAGCCTCGCCATACAGGAGCTGCCGGGGCTGACGCTGCGGCATTTCGGCGATGCCCATGACGATCAGCACGAGCATGCCGATCACGATCACGATCACGATCACGATCACGATCACGATCACGATCATGGGCCTGCGTATGCCGACGAGCATGACCACGACCACCGCCCTGGCAGTCTCGATGCCCATCTCTGGCTGCTGCCGGCCAATGCGCGGGTGATCGCCGAGCGCATGGCTGATGATTTCGCTGCCGCCGACCCGGCCAATGCCGAACGCTACCGCTCGAACAGCGCGGCATTCGCCGAACGCCTCGCGGCGCTGGATCAGCGTCTCAAGCAGCGCCTTGCCGGCGTGCAGAGCAAACCCTTCTTCGTCTTCCACCAGGCCTACGATTACTTCGAAGCCGCCTATGGCCTGCGCCATACGGGCGTGTTCAGCGCCAGCGGCGAGGTGCAGCCGGGGGCGCGCCACGTCGCGGCCATGCGCCAGCGTCTGCAGCAGGCCGGCCCCAGCTGCGTATTCAGTGAACCCCCCGCCCGCCCGCGCCTGGCCGAGACGCTGACCAGCGGTCTGCCGGTGAAAATGGCCGAGCTGGACGTGCTGGGCGTGGGCTTGCCGGTGGATGCCCGAGGCTACGAACAGCTCGCCGAAGGCCTGGGCAATACCCTAGCGGAGTGTCTGGAGTCGCTCTGACAGGCCGTTTCGTGATCGCGCAGACCTGCGTGCCACTGATCCGGAATGCGTCATTTTCATGCGTACCTGTGGGGTAGATTGATAACCGTCAGGTGCCATTCTCGCCGGCATGGCATAAGCTTCGCGTTTCGATTTTTCCCATACGACACGAGGATGCGCAGCGCATGGCGAAGACGGGCGGGCCGGTCGCGGCAGAGAGCACAACCACTTCCAGCATTCCCCTGCAGGTGGCCTCCGAGGATATCTGGGCGCAGAAATACCGCCTTACCAGCAAGGATGGCGCGGCGGTCGATGCGGACGTGGACGCCACTTGGCAGCGGGTGGCACGGGCGCTGGCCGAAGTGGAAGCGCAGGATACGCGCGAACTCTGGTATCAGCAGTTCCTCTGGGCGCTGCGTAACGGCGCCATCCCGGCCGGGCGGATCATTTCCAACGCCGGCGCGCAGGACTACAAGCCGGCGACCTCGACCATCAACTGCACCGTGTCCGGCACCATCGACGACTCGATGGACGAGATTCTCGGCAAGGTCCACGAGGCCGGGCTGACGCTCAAGGCCGGCTGCGGCATCGGTTACGAATTCAGCACCCTGCGCCCGCGCGGCTCCTTCGTTTCGGGTGCCGGCGCGCATACCAGCGGGCCGCTGTCGTTCATGGATATCTTCGACAAGATGTGCTTCACCGTCAGCTCCGCCGGCGGTCGCCGTGGCGCGCAGATGGGCACCTTCGACGTCGGCCATCCGGACGTGCGCGAATTCATCCGCGCCAAGCGCGAGGATGGCCGCCTGCGCCAGTTCAACCTCAGCCTGCTGATCACCGACGAGTTCATGCAGGCGGTCGAAGCCGACGGCGAATGGCCGCTGATCTTCCCGCTGCACCTCAAGGAAAAGGCCGAGCTGGACCTGGATGACCCCGAGCAGGTGGTCTGGCGCGAATGGCCGACCCACGAAGGCTACATCGTTCGCGAGGACGGCCTGGTGGCCTGCAAGATCTATGGCCGGGTCAAGGCGCGGCACCTGTGGGACATGATCATGGTCTCCACCTACGACTACGCCGAGCCGGGCTTCATCCTCATCGACCGCGTCAACCAGTTGAACAACAACTGGTGGTGCGAGGCGATCCGGGCGACCAACCCCTGCGGCGAACAGCCGCTGCCGCCCTACGGCTCCTGCCTGCTGGGCTCGATCAACCTGACCCGCTTCGTCATCGACCCCTTCGGCGAAGATGCGCGCTTCGACTGGGACAAATACCGCGAGGTGGTGCGCCTGTTCACCCGCATGCTCGACAACGTCGTGGAAATCAACGGCCTGCCTCTGGCACGCCAGCGTCACGAGATCGAGCACAAGCGCCGCCACGGCATGGGCTTCCTTGGTCTCGGCTCGGCCCTGACTCTGCTCAAGCTGCGTTATGGCAGCCCGGAAGCCTGCGTGTTCACCGAAGAAGTCGCCCGCGAAATGGCTCTGGTCGGCTGGCAGGTGGCGCTTGAACTGTCCCGCGAGAAAGGCCCTGCGCCGCTGCTTGCCGAGTCCTTCGAAGTCACCGCCGAGATGCTGCGCAAGCGCCCGGAGATGAAGAAGGACGGCTACCAGGTCGGCGATCAGGTGCCGGGCCGTGTGCTGCACGCCAGGTATTCGCGCTACATGCAGAAGATCGCCGAATACGCGCCCGAGCTGATCGAGGCGCTGGCCGAACAGGGCGCGCGTTTCACTCACCACAGCTCCATCGCGCCCACCGGCACCATCAGCCTGAGCCTGGCCAACAACGCCTCCAATGGCATCGAGCCGAGCTTCGCCCACCACTACTCGCGCAACCTGATCCGCGCAGGGCGCAAGGCCAAGGAAAAGATCGAGGTCTACAGCTACGAGCTGCTGGCCTACCGCACGCTGATCAACGAGCGCGCCAAGCCGGGCTCCCAGGAGCCGGGCGAGAAGCTGCCGGACTACTTCATCACTGCCGATGACATCACCCCGACGCAGCACGTCGATATCCAGGCCGCCGCGCAGAAGTGGGTCGATTCGTCGATTTCCAAGACCGCCAACGTGCCCACCGACTACCCGTTCGAGGCCTTCAAGGACATCTACCGCTACGCCTGGCGCCAGGGCCTCAAGGGCTGCACCACCTTCCGCTTCAACCCGGCGGCCTTCCAGGGCGTGCTGGTCAAGGAAGCCGACCTGGAGAAGACCCTCTACCGCTTCACCCTCGAAGACGGCAGCGTGGTCGAGCTCAAGGGCAACCAGGAAGTGGAATACGACGGCGAGGTGAACAGCGCCGCCAACCTCTTCGACGCCCTCAAAGAAGGCTATTACGGCAAGTACTGAGCCGGCCCACCTGACGTTAGCCGGGCGGCCCGCCGCCCGGATGGAGAACACAATGACCGTAAAGATCACTCAGCGCATCAAGGGCTTCAAGGTCGTCGATGAAACCCTCGAACGCCCTATCGCGCCCGCCGAGCCGCAACCCGCTGGCAAGCCCGTGGTGGAGATGGACGAGAGCCTGCAGCGCCCGGAAACACTGATCGGCATGACCTACAAGATCAAGTCGCCGCTGTTCGAGCACGCGCTCTACGTCACCGTCAACGACATCGTGCTCAACGCCGGCACGCAGCACGAGCAGCGCCGCCCGTTCGAGATCTTCATCAATTCGAAGAACATGGACCACTTCCAGTGGATCGTTGCCCTCACCCGCATCATGTCGGCGGTGTTCCGCAAAGGCGGTGACTGCACCTTCCTGGTGGAAGAGCTGAAGGCGGTGTTCGACCCGCGTGGCGGTTACCTGAAGAAGGGCGGCGTCTACATGCCGTCCATCGTCGCCGAGATCGGCGGCGTGCTGGAGCGCCATCTGATCGCCATTGGCATGCTCGAAGGTCAGGCGCTGGACGAAACCCAGCTCAAGTACCTGGCCGAGAAGCGTGCCGCCTATGAAGCCAGCCAGGGCGCCGTGGCGCTGGAGCCGGGCGACGGCTTTCCCGCCGGCGCCCAGCTGTGCAACAAGTGCAGTACCCAGGCCGTGGTGCAGATGGACGGCTGCGCCACCTGCCTCAACTGCGGCAATTCCAAGTGCGGTTGAGCTAACGTCCAGACTCTCAGCGAGTCTGACCGCCCGCTCGTCGGGTCGGTGAAGCGTGACCCGACCTACACAGCGCAGAGCCGACCGTTGTAGGTCGGATTAGCCGAAGGCGTAATCCGACGATCCGGTCTCGTAATCCGACGAGCAAAGCGCCGGCTCTCAGCGAGTCTGACCGCCCGCTCGTCGGGTCGGTGAAGCGTGACCCGACCTACACAGCGCAGAGCCGACCGTTGTAGGTCGGATTAGCCGAAGGCGTAATCCGACGATCCGGTCTCGTAATCCGACAAGCAAAGCGCGGCTCTCAGCGAGTCTGACCGCCCGTTCGTCGGGTCGGTGGAGCGTGACCCGTAGGTTCAGCTCACCACGCGATAACACGGCTCGTAGGGCCGTCCACCGGGCAATTTCATCCGGTGCTGTGCGACGAAGGCCTGCAACAGCGCGTCCAGCGGTTTCATGATCGCCGGGTCGCCATGGATTTCGTAGCGCCCGAACTGCTCGATACGGCGGATGCCCTTGTCCTTCACGTTGCCGGCGACGATTCCGGAAAAGGCCCGGCGCAGGTTGGCCGCCAGCTCATGGGGCGGTACCTCGCGGGTCAGCTGCAGGCTGGCCATGTTCTCGTGGGTGGGGTCGAAGGGGTGCTGGAAGCTTTCCTCGATCTTCAGCAGCCAGTTGAAATGGAAGGCGTCGTTGCGTTCGCGGCGGAAATTCTTCACCGCCTTCAGTCCTTCGACCATCTGCCTGGCCACTTCGGCCGGATTGTCGATGATGATCTGGTAGCGCTGCTGGGCCGCCTCGCCCAGGGTGGCGCCGACGAATTCGTGCAGTTGCTGCAGATAGGGTGCTGCTTCGCTCGGGCCGGTGAGAATGACCGGCAGGGGAATGTCCTGGTTGTCCGGATGCAACAGGATGCCGAGCAGATAGAGGAACTCTTCCGCCGTGCCGACGCCGCCCGGAAAGATGATGATGCCGTGGCCGACACGGACGAAGGCCTCCAGGCGCTTCTCGATATCCGGCATGATCACCAGTTCGTTGACGATGGGGTTCGGCGCCTCGGCGGCGATGATCCCCGGCTCGGTCAGGCCCAGATAGCGCCCGCCGACCAGGCGTTGCTTGGCGTGGGCGATGGTGGCGCCTTTCATCGGGCCTTTCATCACGCCCGGCCCGCAGCCGGTGCAGATGTTCAGGTTGCGCAGGCCCAGTTCATGGCCGACGCGCTTGCTGTACTGGTATTCCTCGCTGCTGATCGAGTGTCCACCCCAGCATACGGCCATGTTCGGCTCGGCGCCGGGATGCAGGGTGCGGGCGTTGCGCAGCAGGTGGAAGACATAGTCGGTGATGCCCTGGGACGTGCTCAGATCGATGCGCGTGCTGCACAGCTCGTTTTCGGTGTAGACGATGTCGCGTAGTGCGCTGAACAGCATTTCGCGGGTGCTGGCGATCATATGGCCATCGACGAAGGCGTCGGCGGGCGCGTTGATCAGTTCCAGGCGCACGCCCCGGTCCTGCTGATGAATGCGCACCTCGAAGTCCTCGTAGGCTTCGAGGATGGTCTTGGCATTGTCGATATGTGCGCCGGTATTGAGGATCGCCAGGGCGCATTGGCGGAACAGTGCATAGGTGCTGCCCGAGCCGGCTTCGCTCAGCTGCTGGACTTCCCGTTGCGACAGCGTTTCCAGGCTGCCCTTGGGGTGTACCGAGGCATCGATTACATAGCGTGAAGTCATTCGTGTTTCCCTGAAGACAATGCCACCGGCCCCGCAAGGGCACAGGTGCATCAGGATGGTGAGTGGTCAGCCTGACAAGCGTGAGGAATGGCCGAGGTGGCTCATCTTAACCGCACTCCTCGGGAGGACCACAAGCGGAGAGGACAGACGTCGGCGGCGGGGAAATGTTCCCTGCCTGTCAGAAGGCGAACGGCAATGCGCTGTGGAAATGCTGGCGCGCGCGCAGCAGGCGGTGGAACTCGTCGGGATCCTTGACCAGCACCTGCTGGCCGGCAACCTGCTGGGCGGCGACCAGGCGTGAAAGCCAGAAGCGCACGCAGGCCATGCGCAGCATCGGCTGCCAGAGCTCGGCCTCGACCGGGGTGAAGCGGCGCAGGGCGGAATAGGCCGCCAGCAGGGGCCGGCTGCGCGCTTCGTCGATTTCACCGTTGGGGTGCGAGCACCAGTCGTTCACCGCAATCGCCACGTCATAGAGCATCGGCCCCGAGCAGGCGTTGTAGAAGTCGACCACGCCGGTCAGGTGGCTGCCTTCGAAGAGCACGTTGTCGCGGAACAGGTCGGCATGCAGGTTGGCCCTGGGCAGGGTGCGGAACTTCGGCTTCAGCTCGGCGATTTCCGCCAGGCCATCGCGCAGCAGTGGCAGTTGCGTGTCGGGCAGGTTCAGCGCCAGGCTCGGCCCCTCCCGCTGCATCCAGTCCGGACCACGGTCGCTGGGGCGCTCCAGAATCCGCTCGCGGGTCGCCAGGTGGATGCGCGCCAGCAGGTGCCCGACTTCCGTGCAGTGCGCGGCATTCGGCGAGGTAACGTGCCGGCCCGGCAGGCGCGGTTGCAGCAATGCGGGCTTTTCTGCCAGCGTACCCAGCGCCACACCTTCGGCGGTGCGCACGGCATGGGGCACGGGGATGCGCGCCTGATGCAGCACGTCGAGCAGCTCGATGAAGAACGGCAGATCCTGCACTGGCCCACGCTCGATCAGCGTGAGGACGTATTCACCCCGCTCCAGGCTGACGAAGAAGTTGCTGTTCTCGGTGCCGGCGACGATGCCCTGGAAGTCGCGCAGGCGCCCCAGTTGGAAAGGCGCCAGAAAGGCTTCCAGTTCGTGCTCTTCAAGTGGCGTGAATACGGACATGGGCGGCCTTCCTCAATGACAGCGGGCGTTTACCAACGGAAGATCTCCCAGGCGGGAATCAGCATGTCCGGCTGGTCGGCGCGCACGAAATTGCTGTCGCCGTCGGCGCGCACCAAGAAGTAGGGCTTGCCGTGCTTGGGCGTGACTTTCACGGCGTAGAGGAAGCCATTGACGCGGTATTCCTCCACTGTGCGTTCGCCTTCCTGACGGATGGTGACGTCCGGATCGCCGTCCACCGATTCCTGGGCAAAGCCGACGAGCGGAACGGCTGCCAGCACACCGGCCAGCATCAGGTGTTTGAGAGCGCGCATGATAACCTTGTCCCTTTCCAGTGATTGGTCCTGCGCATTCTAGCCCCGAGGCCATCGAAAAGGTTGATCCCGCTCATGAGTCAAACGCCCCTGGTCCTGGTGGACGGTTCGTCCTACCTCTATCGCGCCTTCCATGCCCTGCCGCCGCTGACCACCTCCACCGGCAAGCCCACCGGCGCGGTGAAAGGCGTGCTGAACATGCTGCTGTCGCTGCGCCGGCAGTACCCGGACAGCCCGTTTGCGGTGGTCTTCGACGCCAAGGGGCCGACCTTTCGTGACGAGCTGTTCGCCGAATACAAATCCCACCGCCCGCCGATGCCCGACGACCTGCGCGGCCAGATCGAGCCGTTGCATGCCAGCGTGCGTGCGCTGGGCCTGCCGCTGCTGTGTGTCGAAGGCGTCGAGGCCGACGATGTGATCGGCACCCTGGCGCGCCAGTGCGCGGCGCTGGGGCGCGACGTGGTGATTTCCACCGGCGACAAGGACATGGCGCAGCTGGTCTGCCCTCACGTCACTCTGGTCAACACCATGACCGGCAGCGTTTATGACGTGGCAGGCGTGCAGAACAAGTTCGGCGTCGGCCCCGAGCTGATCATCGACTTCCTTGCGCTGATGGGCGACAAGGTGGACAACATACCCGGCGTGCCCGGCGTCGGCGAGAAGACCGCCTGCGGCCTGCTCAACGGCATCGCCGGCGGGCTCAAGGGGCTTTACGACAACCTCGATGCGGTTGCGGCGCTGCCGATTCGCGGCGCCAAGTCGCTGGGTATCAAGCTTGCGGAACACCGCGAGGCGGCCTTCATGTCCTACGAGCTGGCGACCATCAAGCTCGACGTGCCGCTGGACGTGCAGGTGGCCGACCTGATGCCCGGCGAGCCGCAGCGCGAGGCGCTGATCGCGCTCTACCGCGAGCTGGAGTTCAAGCAGTGGCTGGACGAGCTGTTGCGTGAAGCGAAAGCCGCTGAAAGCGATGAGGCCACCTCGGAAGGGGCTTCGATTCAGGCCGAAGCCGAGTACGAGACGCTTCTCGCACAGGCCGACTTCGACCGCTGGCTGGCGCAGCTCAAGCGCGCCGAGCGCTTCGCCTTCGACACCGAAACCACCAGCATCGACGCGCAGAAGGCGCAGCTGGTGGGTCTGTCCTTCGCCATCGAGACCGGCAAGGCTGCTTACGTGCCGCTGTGCCACAGCTATATGGGTGTGCCGCAGCAGCTGGACCGCGACAGCGTGCTCGCCGCCCTCAAACCGCTGCTGGAAGACCCGGACCAGGGCAAGATCTGCCAGCACGGCAAGTACGACATGAACGTGCTCGCGCACTACGGTATCGAGATGCGCGGCCTGCGCTTCGACACCATGCTCGAATCCTACGTGCTGGACGCCACCGCCACCCGCCATGATATGGACAGCCTGGCGCTCAAGTACCTCGGTCGCGGCACCATCCGCTTCGAGGACATCGCCGGCAAGGGTGCCAAGCAGCTGACCTTCGACCAGATCGCCATCGAGCAGGCCGGCCCCTACGCCGCCGAAGATGCCGACGTCACCCTGCGCCTGCACCAGACGCTGCTGGAAAAGCTCGAAGCCACGCCTTCGCTGCTCAAGGTATTGAACGAAATCGAAATGCCGCTGGTGCCGGTGCTGGCGCGTATCGAGCGTAGCGGCGCTCTGGTCGATGCCCAGTTGCTGGGCCAGCAGAGCGTCGAGCTGGGTGAAAAGCTGGTGCAGCTCGAACGCGAAGCCTTCGATATCGCCGGCGAGGAGTTCAACCTCGGTTCGCCCAAGCAGCTGTGCGCCATTCTTTATGAAAAGCTCGGTTGCCCGGTGCTGTCGAAAACCGCTGGCGGCCAGCCTTCCACCGCCGAAAGCGTGCTGGCGGAACTGGCCGAGCGTGACTACCCGCTGCCCAAGGTGATCATGCAGCACCGCAGCCTGAGCAAGCTCAAGGGCACCTACACCGACAAGCTGCCGCAGCAGATCAACCCGCGCACCGGGCGCATCCACACCAGCTATCACCAGGCGGTCACCGCCACTGGCCGGTTGTCTTCCAGTGACCCGAACCTGCAGAACATCCCGATCCGTACCGCCGAGGGCCGGCGTATCCGCCAGGCCTTCGTCGCTGCGCCCGGCTACAAGTTGCTGGCGGCGGACTACTCGCAGATCGAGTTGCGGATCATGGCCCACCTGGCCCAGGACGAAGGCCTGCTGCACGCCTTCCGCAACGGTCTGGACGTACACCGCGCCACTGCCGCCGAGGTGTTCGGCGTGCCGCTGGATGAGGTCAGTGCGGAGCAGCGGCGCCGCGCCAAGGCGATCAACTTCGGCCTGATCTACGGCATGAGCGCCTTCGGCCTGGCCAAGCAGATCGACGTCGCCCGCGGTGAAGCCCAGGCCTATATCGACCGCTACTTCGCCCGTTACCCCGGCGTGCTGGCCTACATGGAGCGCACCCGCGCCCAGGCTGCCGAGCAGGGTTATGTCGAGACGCTGTTCGGACGCCGCCTGTACCTGCCCGAGATCAACTCGAAGAACGGCGCCATGCGCAAGGGTGCCGAGCGCACCGCGATCAACGCGCCGATGCAGGGCACCGCAGCGGACATCATCAAGCGCGCGATGATCACCGTGGACGCCTGGCTGCAACAGAGCGGGCTGGATGCGCGGGTGATCCTGCAGGTGCACGATGAACTGGTGCTGGAGGTGCGCGAAGACCTGATCGAGCAGGTGCGCGAGGCGCTTTGCCCGCTGATGAGCCATGCCGCTGAACTGGATGTACCGCTGCTGGTGGAGACGGGTGTAGGTGGCAACTGGGACGAGGCGCATTGACGCGCCTCGTTTTTGTAACGGCGCGAATATTTTTCGTGGTGCATTGAACTTCGGGCGGACAGTCGAGTCCTAGGCTACGAAGGGTTTGAAAGCTCTTCGATGCTCCTTGTTGTGTTAAGTGTTGGCAGATCTTCGGACCCCGCCCTAGCGGTCCGGATTCAACCTCGAACTTCCCCCTCCCCCAACGAAGTTCGAGGTTTTTTTTCGCCCAGAGAAAATCAACCGCTGGGGCATGGACTCGTCTCTGAAACTGATAAGTGCTGCCGGTAGAAATTCGCTATTGAGAAGCGTTATCATTCCTCTCGCCAACCTGCGGGAGGCTCCATGGCAGCCGACAGTCTCATCCGGCAACAATACATACAGCGGCTCTATGTCGAGCATCAGGGCTGGCTGAATGGCTGGTTGCGGCGCCAGCTGGGCTGCAGTCAGAACGCCGCCGATCTGGCGCAGGATACTTTCGTCCGGCTGCTGGGCAAGGATCAGGACATGGCCGCCATCCGCGAGCCACGGGCCTATCTGCACACCATTGCCAAGGGGCTGCTGATCAATCACTGGCGTCGCCGGCAGGTGGAGCAGGCCTATCTCGATGCCCTGACACTGCAACCGGAGGCGGTCGCGCCTTCGCCCGAATCCCAGGCGCTGATCGTGGAAACCTTGCTGCGAATCGACGCGATGTTGGCCCGCCTGCCCTCGAAAGTGACAACGGCGTTTCTCATGTCCCAGCTGCATGGCATGAAGTACGCAGCCATTGCGGTGGAGCTTGGCGTCTCCGAGCGCATGGTCAAGAAGTACATGGCGCAGGCGATGCTGCACTGCCTGCTGTTGGTGGAAGAGCCATGAACGCCGATTACCGGGTCTTGCAGGAGGCGGCACACTGGTTCGCGGTGCTGCAGTCGGGCTCCGCCAGTGCGGTGGACCGGCAGGCCTGGCACGCCTGGTTGCGGGAGCCGCAACATGCACTGGCCTGGCAACGGGTCGAGCGCATCAGCGGACAATTCCAGCCACTGGCCGATGACCGGGCCGGGCGGGCAGCCAGCCGTCTGTTGCAACAACGTCAGCCCAACCGAAGGCAGGCGCTGAAGATGCTCTCGCTGGTGGGTGGCGGCGCGCTGGCGCTGTCTACGGGCCTGGGCGGGTGGCAGGAGTGGTCGGCTGATCAACGCACCGCCGTCGGCGAAGTCCGCGACCTGCGCCTGGCGGATGGCTCGCAACTGTGGCTGAACACCGACAGCGCCGTGGATGTGTCTTTCGACCGGCATGTCCGTCAGCTTTCCCTGTTGCGCGGCGAGTTGCTGCTCGATACGCCTGAGGAACGGCGTCCCTTGCTGCTGCGCACGGCAGAAGGCCGCGTGCAGACACGCCAGCAGGCACGCTTCGCGGTGCGGCAACATCCGGGGCTGACCCAGCTCGACGTCTTTGCCGGTATGGTTGAAATCCAGCCGACCCGCTTCGGCGCGCCGCAAACCATTGCCTCAGGACAACAAGCCACCTTCGGCATCGACTTCATTCGACCGGCGCAACCCGTTCAGGCGGCCAGCCAGGCATGGGCCAACGGCGTGCTGCTGGCCGACAATCAGCGCCTGGAAGACTTCGTCGCCGAACTGGGCCGCTATCGCCGTGGCTATATCGGTTGCGATCCGCGCATCGCCGACTTGCGGGTGGTGGGCGCCTTTCCGCTGGCGGATACCGAGCGGGTGCTGGATGCGCTGGAAAGCACCTTGCCGCTGCGCATCAACCGGCGCCTGCCCTGGTGGATCAGCCTTGAACCCTCGGGGCGAACAGGCGACGTCTGAGTTCGACCTTAACGCGAATAAAAAATATTCCTGTTCGGGTTCCTTTTTTGTGAGCTGGGCGGGCATAGGGTCACTGACCGTGAATTTGCCCTCCGCAAAAAGGATCACTCATGCCCTTCCAAGACCGCCCGTATCACCGTTCGCGTCCCCTGGCGCAGGCCATTCGCGCCGCGCTGTTCTGCCTGCCACTGGCGACCCTCGTCGCTACGCCTGCCGCGTTGGCGCAGTTCGCCGCCAGCGAGCAATCGGTTCGCAGTTATGAAATTCCCGCAGGCCCGCTGTCCAGCGTCCTCAGCCGCTTCGCCGGTGAGGCGGGCGTCATGCTTTCTGTGGATGGCGCCTTGCTCGAAGGCCGCCAGTCGCGCGGTCTGAGCGGGCAATACGGTGTGGACGAAGGCTTCGCCGCGCTGCTGCAGGGCAGCGGCCTGCAGGCGCTACGCAATGGGCAGGGCACCTATTCGCTGGCGCCGCGTGCCGAACAGGCCAGCACGGTCGAGCTCAAGCCGATGGTGGTCGAAGGCTTCGCTCTGGGTAACGCCCTGGGCGAGATGGAAGGCTACAACGCCACCCACAGCAGCGTGGCGACCAAGACCAGCATGCCGTTGGTGGAAACCTCGCAAAGCGTTTCGGTGGTGACCCGCAAGCAGATGGATGACCAGGGCTCGCTCACGGTTGCCCAGGCCTTGCGCTACACGCCAGGAGTGATGAGCAGCCCCTACGGCGCCACCAGCCGCTACGACTATGTGGCCATGCGCGGTTTCAACGATGGCTCGGTGGATAACCTCTATCTCGATGGCCTCAAGGTCATGGGGGATGCCGGCACTTACAGCACCATGCAGATCGATCCCTATCTGCTGGAGCGTATCGATGTGCTGAAGGGGCCTTCGTCGGTGCTGTATGGCCGCAGCCTCCCCGGCGGGCTGGTGACGATGACCAGCAAGCAGCCGACCCGCGAGCCATACCGCCAGATCCAGGCGACGGTCGGTAGCAACAGGCAGAAGGCCATCGGCGTCGATCTGGGCGGCCCTCTGGATGAGCAGGGGCAGCTTTCCTATCGCCTGGTCGGCCTGGCCGACCGGAGCGATACCCAGTACGACCACGTCGAATCGGAGCGTTATGCGCTGGCGCCGTCTTTGCGTATGGCGTTTTCCGAGGACACCGCGCTGACGCTGCAAGCCTATCTGCAACACGACCCTGAAAGCGGCTATCACGGCGGCTTGCCTGCCGAAGGCACGCTCTATCGGCGCAACGGGCGTTATCTCTCCGATGGTTTCTTCGAAGGCGAGCCCGATCACGAGAAATTCGAGCGCACCCAGCAGATGCTCGGCTACCAGTTCGAGCACCGCTTCGACGATACCTGGTCGATACGGCAGAATTTCCGCTATCTGGATTCGCAGGTCGAGTCGGAACAGGTCTATGGCATGGGCTGGGTCGGGGATACCTCGGAACTGGCGCGCGCCTATACCGGTGCGGATGAGCGGCTGCACTCCTGGACCATCGACAATATGCTGCAGGCCGAATTCGACACCGGTGCGCTTCGCCACACCCTGATCACGGGTATCGATTACCAGCGCGGAAAAGCGAAGGTGGCCTATTACGGCGCGGCTGTCGCCAACCTCGATGCCTTCGACCCGGTCTACGGTGCACCGGTGGCGCCCGGCGCGCCCTTCGCCCAGACCCGCCGCCTGGAGCAGACGGGCCTGTATATGCAGGACCTGATCGAACTCGATCGCTGGCGCTTCTCCCTGGGCCTGCGCCAGGACTGGGTCGATACCGAGGTGCAAACGGCGGGTGCGAGCGTCTCTTCAACCAAGGATTCCAGCCAGCTGACGACCCGTGCCGGCGTTCTGTACCTGTTCGACAACGGCGTGGCGCCCTATCTCAGCTATTCGGAGTCGTTCAACCCCAACTCGACCGCCGACGCCAATGGCATCCCGCTCGATCCGACCGAGGGCACCCAGTGGGAGCTGGGCATCAAGTACCAGCCGGCAGGCAGCGACGACCTGTATACCGCTGCGCTGTTCCACATCGAGCAGGAAAACCTCGCCTCCAAGCTGCCTGACGAGAACTTCTTCCGCCCGGTCGGGGCCGTTCGTTCGCAAGGTCTGGAGCTTGAAGCCCGTCTGCAACTGACCGACAGCCTGCGCCTGCTGGGCAGCTACACCTTCACTGATATCGAATACTCGAAGTCGGTGTTCAGCGCTTTGGACAGCACCCTGGATAACAAGGGCAACACCCCGACCCAATCCGTGCGTCACATGGCCTCCCTCTGGGCGGATTACCGTTTCATCGGTGAGCGCCTGGAAGGGCTGAGCACCGGCGCGGGCATCCGCTATGTCGGCAAGAGCTGGGCCGATGCCGAGAACACACAACGTATTCCGTCCTATACGCTCTTCGATGCCTCTATTGGCTATGACCTTGCCAATGTGGGCCTGCCGGGTATGGATGTCCGCTTGAACGCCAACAACCTCACCGACAAAAGGTACGTGGCGGCCTGCGGCAGCAGCCTGAACTACTGCTATCTGGGTGAGGAGCGCAATGTCACCGCAACGGTCAGCTACGAATTCTGATCGATAACCAGCCGCCGGCCTTCACGGGCCGGCGGCTTCGTGCTTTCTGAATCAACGGAAAACCGACGATGCGTTCTATCCTCGTGCTCCTGCACCGCTACATCGGCCTGGCCACGGCGTTGTTCCTGTTCCTGGCGGGCATCACCGGCAGCATCCTGGCCTTCCATCACGAACTGGACGAGTGGCTGAATCCCGAGTTCTACCACACCACCAGCGAGGGGCCGGTGCTGACGCCGGGCGATCTGGTCGAGCGGATCGAGGCGGCCAATCCGCGCATGCAGGTCTGGTACATGGAGTTCCCCGACGAGCCGGGCCATGCCGCGTTGATGGCGCTGGTGCCACGCAAGGACCCCGCGACCGGCAAGCCTTTCGATATCAGGCCCGTGGTGCATTACCTCGACGCGGTGACCGGCGAGCCGGTAGGCACACGCTATTGGGGCGAATGCTGTTTCTCGCGCAAGAACTTCGTGCCCTTCATGCTCGAGTTCCACTACAACCTGTCGCTGCCGGGCAACTGGGGGCTGTGGCTGATGGGCATCGTGGCGATCGCCTGGGTGATCGACTGCTTCGTCTCGCTGCTGCTGACGTTCCCGCGGGGGCGGCCGTTCTTCGGCAAGTGGTGGACGTCGTGGAAGATCAAGCGCCAGCGCATGAATCATGACGTGCACCGCGCTGGCGGCCTGTGGCTGTGGCTGCTGCTCACCCCGGTAGCGGTGAGCAGCGTGGCCATGAACCTGCCCGAGCAGGTGTTCAAGCCGGTGGTGTCGCTGGTATCCAAGGTAGAGCCGAGCGTCTACGAGGCGCGCGGCAGGCTGCCCAAGAACGAGCTGGGCACTACCGCCTACGATTTCCACCAGGCCTACGCCTACGCCATGCAGCATGCGGCCGACCTTGGCCTGAGCGAGCCCATCGGCGAGCTGTACTACAGCTTCGAATACAACTTCTACGGCGCCGGCTTCGGCGATCACGACAGCAACCAGGGCAATGCCTGGCTGTTCTTCCACGGTACCGATGGGACCCGGTTGCTGGGTCAGGAAATACCGGGGCAAGGCACCCTGGGCCAGCAGTTCCACATGCTGCAGCCGGCGATCCATGGTGGGCGTATTCTCGGGATGCCGGGGCGGATCCTGATCGCGGTGCTGGGCGTGGCGATAGCCGTGCTGTCAGTGACGGGTGTGGTGATCTGGTGGCGCAAGCTGCGTGCGAGGAGGGCGGCAGCGTTCAGGCGCGAGGCAGAGTGGGTGGTGTGATTGAGAGGTGTGTGTCGGGTTCGCCTTCGGATCGTCGGATTACGCCTTCGGCTAATTCGACCTACAAATGCCGCGGCTTCGTAGGTCGGGTCGCGCTTTATCGATCCGATGCGCAGCTCCACAGCTCCAGCGCAGGCCGCTCCGCCGTCGGCGGGCCGAGCCATTCGCTCAGCGCGTGGCAAGTACCTTCGAAGCACAACTGGTAATCCCCGGCTTCGGGGGTGCGTCCTACGCGCAGTGGCTGCATCGGTGGCAGCTGGCGCCGGTAGTGCCAGCTGCCGTCGCGCAGTTCGGCGTCGTCCGGGGCATCCATTCCGGCGCCGCTGCCCTTGATCCGCGCTTCTCCGAGCAGCAGGCCGTCCGGCGTCACGCGGTAGTCTTCTTCCCAGCGGATCTTCTCGATCGTATGGTTCCAGGCCAGGGTGAAGGATGGTGTGGGCACCTGCGCCCACACCACGCCCGCCAACCCCAGGCAGAGCCCGATCACGCCACCGCCGGCTCGGCACGACGGGCGCGCCAGAGGTGCTGGGCGATCAGGGCGATGCCCAGTACGAAGCCGATTTCATCGCTGATCGGCAGCGCCAGGATCAGCGCGACGCCAGCGGCGAAGGCCCACAGACGTTCCCAGATCGGCATGCGCAGGCTCAGGTGGCCGGTCACCGCCATGCCCCACAGGCACACCGCGAAGACCGTCTTGACCACCATGTACCCCGTGGCCAGCCAGCTGTCGCCCTGCATCATCAGCGCCGGGTCGTAGACCGCCATGAACGGCACGACGAAGCCGGCGGCGGCGATGCGGATCGCCCAGAGGCTGATCTTGAAGCCGTTTTCCCGGGCGATCGGCGCCGCGGCGAAGCAGGCCAGCGCCACCGGCGGCGTCAGGTCGGCCATCAGCCCGAAGTAGAAGACGAACATGTGCGAGACGATCAGCGGCACACCCAGCTGCTCCAGTGCCGGTGCGGCGATGGCGCTGGTGATGATGTAGTTGGGAATGGTCGGGATGCCCATGCCCAGCACCAGGCAGGTGATCATGGTCAGCACCAGCGAGAGGAACAGGTTGTTTTCGCCGATGGCCAGGATGTAGCCGGCGAAGGTGCTGGCGATGCCGGTCAGCGAGACGATGCCGATGATCACCCCCACCAGCACGCAGGCGATGCCCACCGGCACTGCATGGCGCGCGCCTTCCACCAGGGCGAACAGGCAGGCGCGAAGAGTCTCGCGACCGCCCTGGATGAACCAGCAGACCGCTACCAGTGCGCCGATGACGCCGAAGATCACCCCGATGCCGAGCTGGAAGAAGCCGGCGCAGAGTACGCCCAGCGCGATCCAGAAGGCGCCGCGCAGCCAGAAGCTGCTGGCCTTGAGGATGATCGCCGAGCCGAGAATGACGATGGCGGTCAGTGCCAGGCCCACGGTGCCGGAGAACATCGGCGTGCGGCCGGAGAACAGCAGGTAGACCAGCACGAACAGCGGGATCAGCAGATACCAGCGCTCCTTGACCGAACCCCAGGCGCTCGGGCACTGGTCCTTCGGCAGGCCCTTGAGGTTCTTGCTGCGGGCTTCCAGATGGACGATCCAGAATACCGCGAAGAAGTACAGCATCGCCGGGATCAGCGCCGCCTTGGCCACCTCGACGTACGGCACGTTGATGGTTTCGGCCATGATGAAGGCCACCGCGCCCATCACCGGCGGCATGATCTGCCCGCCCATGCTGGCCGTGGCCTCCACTGCGCCGGCGAAGGCCGGACGGTAGCCGAAGCGTTTCATCAGCGGAATGGTGAACTGCCCGGTGGTAACCACGTTGGCCACGCCGGAGCCGGTGATGGTGCCCATCAGCGCGGATGACACCACCGATACCTTGGCCGGGCCACCGGTCTTGTGGCCGAACATGCCCATGGCGAAGTCGGTGAACAGCTTGATCATCCCGGCCTGCTCGAGGAAGGAGCCGAACAGGATGAAGAGGAAGATATAGGTCGCCGAGACATAGGTCGGCGTGCCGTAGAAGCCCTCGGTGCCGAACGACAGCTGGTTGACGATCTGATCGAAGCCATAGCCGCGATGGGCAAAGTCGCCCGGCAGGTATTCGCCGAGCAGGCCGTAGGCGAGGAAGATCGCGCAGATGGTCGGCAGTGCGATACCCATCACCCGGCGCCCGGCCTCGAACACCAGCACGATCAGGATGATGCCGATGATCATGTCGGTGCCGGTCAGGTCACCCGAGCGCTGAACCAGGTCGCCCTCGAAATACCATTGATAGAAAGCCGTCGCCATGCCGGCCAGGCCGAGCAGCCAGGCCAGTGGCTGCCAGGGGCGGCCATTACCTTTGGCCGGGTAGCAGAGAAACACCATCAGCAGCAGGAAGCCGACGTGGCCCGCGCGTAGCACCTGGCTGGATACCGGGTGGAAGGCGGCAGTGATGATCTGGTACGTGGAAAACAGCAGGGCGACGTAGAACAACGTCTTCGGCCATTCGCTGGGACTGCTGTGCAGCCCTTGGGTCTCGCTCATGGGATGGCTCTCTCGGAAAGGTTGAAGCGTCGCGCCAGTGCGGAGCATGGGCGTTCTTCGCGATGGCCCGGGATGCGGGCCATCAGGCTATGCAGCCTTGAAGGCAAGCCGGGCGGGTATCAGGCCCGCCCGGCCCGGCTGTCACTTGAGCACGCCGGCTTCCTTGTAGTAGCGCTCGGCGCCCGGATGCAGCGGGATCGGCAGGCCTTCGGTGGCGGTTTCCAGCTTGATGTCCTTGGCTGCCGAGTGTGCGCTGGACAGGTGATCAAGGTTCTCGAAGATGCGCTTGGTCATCTGGTAGGCGACCTCGTCGGAAACCTTCTCGTGGCTGACCAGGATATTGGTGATGGCAGCGGTCGGAACGTCGGCGTCCTGACCGTCATAGGTGCCTGCCGGAATCATCTTCGGCTGGTAGGCGGCGCTGCCGATCTTGGTCACCACATCCTCGGGTACCGCCACGAAGGTGATCGGGACCATGGCAGCCAGGTCGCGGATCGCCGCCATGCCCAGGCCCGAGGACTGCAGGGTGGCATCCAGCTGACGGTTCTTGATCAGTTCGACCGATTCGGCATAGGGCATGAACTCCACGCGGCCCATATCCTCGTAGGTCAGGCCGGCGGCCTTGAAGATCGCGCGGGCGTTGAGCTCGGTACCGGACTTCGGCGCGCCGACGGAGATGCGCTTGCCCTTCAGATCTTCCAGGGTCTTGATCCCGGATTCCTTGCTGGCAACGATGTGGATGTAGTTCGGGTAGGTCGCCGCGATGGCGCGCAGACGCTTGAGGGGTGCCTTGAAGCCGGCATCTTCGACGCCGTTCCAGGCATCGTCCACCGAGTCACCCAAGGAGAACGCCAGCTCGCCACGACCCGCTTGCAGCAGGTTGAGGTTTTCTACCGAGGCCTTGGTGGCCTGAACGGAAGTCCTGGCGCCATCGATCTTGTTGTACTGCTGCGACAGGGCCACGCCGATGGGGTAGTAAACGCCGCTGGTGCCGCCAGTGAGGATGTTGATGAAGGTCGGTGCGGCGACAGCTGCCGTACTGGCGGTGAACGCCGCTGCTGCAGCGAGCAGGCCCAGGCTTTTGGTCAGTCTCATGGTGGATCTCCGTTTCGTTTTTATTGGATGACGCAGGATCACGATAGACGATTGCCTCGGCGTGCAGGTAGCGACCGAGTGGACAAGCAGGGCAGCGTTGGTGCTGGAAGCATCCCGCAAGGCGGGTTTATCGCTGCAATCTTCTTGTCGTTGGTATCGCATCGAGTGCTTATGCTCTGCAGAAGCCGTGCCAGCGCTCAACTCACCCATCCAGACGGGCTCGCACAAGAAAGATGAAGGCTGATCGGCGGAAAACCGCTTATGGGGTCTTCGACATGGGCAATATTGCGCTCATGGGGGCGGCGCGGTGTCGCCGAGGACCGGGAGCGGGCGCCGGGTGGTGCTTGTGCAACCTGCCGATGGCGCTACAGTAGTCCCGTCCTTTCCAGCGAAGCCCGACCATGCGTGTGCTGCTTTTCGCGTTCAGCCTGACAGTGCCGCTGCTGGCGAGCGCCGCCCCGGCGCCCTATTACCAGTGGCAAAGCAAGACCGACGGCACGGTCATCTGCCGGCAGACCCCGCCTGGACATGGCTGGGAACGTCTCAGCGATCAGCCGTTTCGCGACCTCAACTGCACGATGCCCGCCACCCGAACGGATCGTCCCGGTGCGATACCGGGTTTTCGCCCGCAGCCGGGGCGCTGACACCTCTGCCAGGTACCGCGACAAAGGGCGATGGGGGAGGTCTGAAGGTAGTCCAGCACTAGCCAGCCTATGTATGAGGCTTACCTATACTGCGAATGCTGCTTTGGGGGTGATCCATGTCGTTGCGTTATTTCGGGCTGCTGGCCGGACTGCTGGCCATCGCGGGTTGCAATCCCGTCACCCAGGAAAACTTCGCCAAGCTGGAAGCCGGCATGTCGCGCCAGCAGGTGGAAGAGCTGCTCGGCAAGCCGGGCGAATGTGCCGGGGCGCTGGGCATGTCCAGCTGTACCTGGGGGCAGAAGAACCGCTTCATCAGCATTCAGTTCGCCGGGGACAAGGTCATGATGTTTTCCGGCCAGGGCCTGAAATAAGTCAGCGTCTCGAGACAGGAGAGAACCATGCGTATCGCAGCAGCTCTATTCAGCGCTTTATTGCTGGCCGGGTGCGCCAGCTCCAACGCCGTCGATGCGCCACGGACGGTGGGTGACGTCGATCTGCAGCGCTATCAGGGCACCTGGTACGAACAGGCGCGGCTGCCGATGTTCTTCCAGCGCGACTGCGTGCGCTCCGAGGCGCGTTACCGGCTGCAGGAAGAGGGTCGCGTCGAGGTGGTCAACCGCTGCGAAACGGCAAGCGGCGAGTGGAAGGAAGCCAGGGGCGAGGCGGTGCCGCAGCAGCCGGGCCGCACCGACAAGCTCTGGGTGCGCTTCGACAACTGGTTCAGCACTCTTTTCCCCGGCCTGAGCAAGGGCCATTACTGGGTGCTCTATCTGGATGACGACTACAGCGTCGCGCTGGTCGGCAGTCCGGATCGCGACTACCTCTGGCTGCTGTCGCGCGAGGAGCGAGTCGACCCGGCGACGCGCGCACGTCTGCTCGACGAGGCGCACAGGCGTGGCTACGACACCGACGAGCTGATCTGGCGCGGCGCGGCGCGCTGATTACCGCTCCGTTTCGTCCGCAGCGCGCTGGGTGGCACCCCGCTGGCGCAGTTCGATGGACACCAGGCTAGCGGCCTCGCCATGATCGAAGGCACACCCCGAGGGCGCGGGTTTGCCCTTGAACAGGCGCGGGTTGCTGGAGAATCCCACCGGCTCGGTTGGCAGGCCTCGGGGCGTGAGGTCGAGCCGGCCATTGGCGTTCACGTCGACGAACAGTTGCACCGCATAGCGTCCGGGCGGGACATCATGAAAAACGAGCGCCTCCCGAGAACCGCTCATCCGCTGCAAGGGCGCGTCCCAGCGCGTCGCGTCGGCTGAATGCAGCTCGGCATGCAGCACACCCTGGGCGACATTCTCGACCTGCAACCGGATATCCGCCGCCTGCGCGGCAGCCATGCCGGTCGTCACAAGGCCGGCAAAGAGCCATGCGCGCGTTACATTCCGGTTTACATGCTGTGGCATAATCGCGACCATTTTCGGTGACTGAAGTTTCGATGCGCCAGGTATTGGTCGTTCACTATTCGCAAACGGGGCAGCTCGGCCGGCTGGTGCAGTCCGTCTGTGCGCCGCTGCTGGCGCGTGACGATGTGCAGCTGGACTTCCTCGCCGTGCAACCGGCCACACCTTATCCCTTTCCCTGGCCGTTCCTCACCTTTTTCAGCATCTTCCCCGAAACCGTGCTGATGCGCCCCGAGCCACTGCTGCCGTTGCAGGTGGATGCGAACAAGCGCTACGACCTGGTGATTCTCGCGTACCAGGTCTGGTTCCTCTCGCCGTCGCGGCCCATCACCAGCTTCCTCGCCTCGCCGGAAGCGGCGCGGCTGCTGCGGGGTACGCCGGTGGTGACGCTGATCGGCTGCCGCAACATGTGGCTGATGGCCCAGGAAAAGCTCAAGGCACGCCTCGATGCGCTGGGTGCGCGGCTGCTGGACAACATCGTGCTGACCGATGCATGCGGCAGCGCGGCGAGCTTCCTGGCCACGCCGCTGTGGATGTTCACCGGTCGCCAGCAACCCTTCGCCTGGCTGCCCAAGGCGGGCATCAGCGAGGCCGAGATCACCGCTGCGCAGCGCTTCGGCGTGGCCATCGGCGAGCGCCTGGCGCAAGGCGGCCCCATCGAACAGCCGATGCTGCGTGGCCTGGGCGCGGTGCGCATCGATGAAAAACTGATCGCCAGCGAGCGCGTCGGTACCCGCAGTTTCAAGGCCTGGGGCACGCTGCTGGCGGCGCTCGGCCCGCAGCACAGTCTGCGCCGACGTGTCGGGCTGATTGTCTATATCGTCTTTCTGCTGAGCCTGATTCTCACCGTGGTGCCGGTCACCGCATTGCTGAAAAAGCTGCTTAGTCCCCTGACCCGCGCCCGAATCCAGCGGGAAAAAGCCTATTTTGCCGCGCCGTCCGGCGAATAACGTTTCGAGGACCGTCCCGTGGCCAAGCCCGTCTACATCAATCGCATCAGCGCCTGCCTGCCGCACGACCCGGTGGACAACGAGCAGATGGAAGCACGCCTCGGTCAGGTCGGCGACCGTCCTTCGCGGGCGCGTTCCATCGTCCTGCGCCGCAATGGCATTCGCCAGCGCCACTACGTGATCGATCCGGCCACCGGCGAGCCGAGCATGACCAACGCGCAGCTGTCCGCCGAGGCCGTTCGCGGTCTGGCCAGCCCCGCCGAGCTTGCGGAACTGCAGTGCCTGGTGGCCGCCACCTCCTCGCCGGACCAGACCCTGCCCGGCCATGCGGTGATGGTGCATGGCGAACTGGGCAATCCGCCCTGCGAGGTGGTGACCACCGCGGGCATCTGCCTGTGCGGCGTCAGCGCGCTGAAATACGCCTGGCTCAACGTGGCAAGTGGCGAGAGCCGCAACGCCGTGGCCTGCGGGTCGGAAGTCGCCTCGGCGCTGATGCAGGCGCGCAACTTCAGCGCCGAGATCGACAGCGCCGCCGAAGAGCTGGAGCGCCGCCCGGAACTGGCCTTCGAGAAGGATTTCCTGCGCTGGATGCTCTCCGACGGCGCCGGCGCGGTCTGGCTGGAAGACCGCCCCAACCCCGAGGGCCTGAGCCTGCGCATCGACTGGATCGACATCCTGTCCTTCGCCGACCGCTTTCCGGCCTGCATGTACGGCGGCGCGGACAGGCAGGGCGAGCGCCTGGTCGGCTGGAGCCGCATGGACGTCGAGGAACGCAACCGCCGCTCGGTGATGGCCATCAAGCAGGACGTCAAGCTGCTCAACGAGAACATCGTCCAGGTCACCGTCGAGGAGGCGCTGCAACGCATCCGCCGCCGCCGCGAAATGCGCGCCGAGGATATCGACTGGTTCCTGCCGCACTATTCCTCGGAATTCTTCCGCGACCGCCTGGCCGAGGGCCTGGCCCGCATCGACTTCGCCATTCCCCAGCAGCGCTGGTTCACCAACCTGACGCGCAAGGGCAACACCGGCGCCGCCTCCTTCTTCATCATGCTCGACGAGCTGTTCCACAGCGGCCAGCTCCGTGCCGGCCAGCGCCTGCTCGGCTACGTGCCGGAAAGTGGCCGCTTCTCCAGCGCCTTCCTGCACATGACCGTGGTCCGGCCCGATGAGGCTTGACGAGGTCCCGCAGGACCCCGACAGCAGCTACGGCGGCCACAGCAAGCTGCTCTACGCCGTGGACGAACAGGGCCGCTACCGCGGTACCCAGAGTGCTGGCTGGGAGCCCGAGTCCTACGCCACGCAACTGGCCGTGGCGCAGCTCGAGGAGCAGGAAGCCCAGGCTCTGGCCGAGTGGCGCAGTGGCCAGGCCTCGCCGCTGAAATGCCTGATGTACCGCTACCGGCTCGACGAGCCGGCGCTGGCGCAGATAACCGGCTTCTGGCAATGGCGCATCCGCCGGCATTTTCGTCCTGAAATCTATCGCCGTTTGACTAGCAAGCAGCTGGCGCGCTACGCCGAGGCCTTCGGCCTGGACGTCGCCGAACTGATTCGCTACCAGCAGGAGTTGCCGCGATGAGCGCCTTCCAGCATCGCCAGAGCGCCCATTGCGAAAGTGGGGTGATGGCCAACCTGCTGACCCATGCCGGCCTGCCCATGAGCGAGCCGATGGCCTTCGGCCTGGCTTCGGGGCTGGCGTTCGCCTATCTGCCCATCGTCAAGCTCGGCGGCATGCCGCTGATCGCTTACCGGATGCCGCCGAAGCACATCATCAGAACGCTGAGCAAGCGCCTTGGCGCGCGCCTGTACACGGCCACCTTCCGTCAGCCGGAACAGGGCCGACTGGCGCTGGACCGCGCCCTGGCCGAGGGGCGCCTGGCCGGGTTGCAGAGCTCGGTGTTCTGGCTGCCGTACTTTCCGCCGGAGATGCGCTTTCACTTCAACGCGCACAACCTGCTGGCCTATGGTCGTGATGGCGACGACTACCTGCTCAGCGACCCGGTTTTCGAGGAACCGGTGCGCTGCGCCAGCGCTGACCTGCAGAAGGCGCGCTTCGCCAAGGGTGCGCTGGCCGCCAAGGGGCTGATGTACTGGCTCGAAGATGTGCCGCCGGAACAGGACTGGGATCGCCTGGTGCGCCAGAGCCTGGTGTCCACCACGCGCATCCTCGACGGCATGCCACTGCCCTGGATCGGCATTCGCGGCATCCGCCACCTGGCCGCGCAGATCCGCAAGCTCGATCCGGCCCAGGCGAAATACAACCGGCTCTACCTCACCCATATCGTGCGCATGCAGGAGGAGATCGGCACCGGCGGCGCGGGTTTCCGCTTCATGTACGCCAGCTTCCTGCAGGAATCCGGCACGCTGCTGGGCGATCCGGCACTTAACGACATGGCCACGCAGCTGACCCGCATCGGCGACGACTGGCGCCAGTTCGCCTCGGCCTGCGTACGCCAGTCGCGCAACAAGCAGGGCGACGGCGACTTCAATGCCATTGCCGGGATGCTGGACGGTATCGCGGTGCAGGAACGCGAGCTGGTGCGACGGTTGGCCGGGTGGGCCAAGCGGCGCTGATTCGGCACTGATCGTGCCAATGCTCCTGCGTGGGCACGCATGGGTGGCTTGCACGCCGAAGTTGTAGGTCGGGTTAGCCGAAGGCGTAACCCGACAATTCGAAGGCGTAATCCAACGTTCGAGACATCATCCGGGTGTAATGCCTTGGCATTTCTTGCGTCTGGCCGTTCGTCGTCGGGTCGGTGAGGCGTGACCCGACCTTGTATCTCGACTGCAGCCTTTCAGGAGGCGATAGTCCCCGGCTGATCATCGGGGGAGAGAGTGCAAGTAGTACCCGCCCTTAAGCTTCGAGCTTGTGACGTAGATAACGCTGCACTCCTCCGCACTCATCCAGTAAGTCCGAACGGTATCTTGAGCCACGAGCTCGCATTAGCAAGGTAGGACGGATGCAGTGACGATCTATCCGTTCACTGAGGAGGAAAACCATGGCCATAGTCGTCGGCATCGACATCGCCAAACACACATTCGACATCGCGACCCTGCAGAGCAACGGCAAGCACCGCACCAAAGGCAAGCTGACCAATGACTCAGCAGGCTTTGAGGTGTTCCAGCAATGGCTGCTCAAGTACGCCGAGCCGCAGGCATGGGTCGTCATGGAGGCTACTGGCATCTACTACGAAGCCCTGGCCGAATGGCTGCTCGCACGAGGCTACCGGGTGTGCGTCCTCAACCCGGCCCAGGTTGCCTATTACGCCCGCAGCCAATTGCAGCGGGTGAAGACCGACAAGGTCGACGCCAAGCTCATTGCCGATTATGGCAGCCTGCATCAGGCCAAGCTGCGTGCTTGGCAGCCTGATCCACCGTCCATTCGCCGCCTCAAGGCCCTGGTGCATCGCCTGAAGGATCTTCAGGAGCTGGAGCAGATGGAACAGAACCGCCTGGACGTGACCCGCGAGACCAAGGTCAAGGCGTCGATCGAGTCGGTTCTTGAACATTTACGCCAGCAAATCGCCGAGACGCTGGAAGCGATCAAGCAGCATTTCGACGACAACGATGACTTGCGCGGCCAGCGTGACCTGCTCACGAGCATCGACGGCATTGCTGAGCGGACGGCAGCACTTGTGCTGGCTGAACTGGGGGACATTCAACGCTTCGGCAGCAGCCGAGCGGTCACCGCCTTTGCAGGGCTCAATCCCAAGCTACAGGGCTCGGGGATACTCAAAGGGCATGTGCGGATTTCCCGCATGGGGTCGGCCAGCTTGCGCGCAGGGCTCTACATGCCAGCCATTACGTCCATGAGCCGTAACCCTGCCATTCGGGCAATGGTCGAGCGGATGAAAGCCAGAGGTAAAGTCGGCAAACAGATCGTCTGCGCGGCGATGCGTAAATTGCTCTGTATCGCCTATGGCGTGTTGAAATCCGGCGAACCGTTCAACCCCGAACTCGCTATTGCGAAGTGAGGGGCAAGACGGTATCTACCAGACTGGCGGGTTGGGCCAGGGGCTTGTAGGGCCGAATTTATTCGGCCACGGATACAAAGCCAGCCGAACAAGTTCGGCCCTACACGGATGTCGAGTCAGTCCCCAGCGCCATCCGAACAACCTCCACCGAGCCGCTCAGCGTGGCGAAATCCCGTGCGCTGAGCGCGTCGCCACCCGGCTCCAGCACCAGCGCCTGAGCGCTGAAGCCGTCCTGCTGATCTTCCTCGACCAGCAGCACCAGCGCCTGGCGTACCTGTGCCCGCTCCAGGTCGTTGCCGGCCAGGTCGAGCAAGTGCCCCCAGACCTGTGGCCCCGCGCCGATGAACAGGTTCGGCCCCTGCAGCCCCAGTTGCTGCGCCACGTGGAAACCCGCGGCATTGCTCACGCTGTTGACGAACTCGAAGGGCTTGGGCAGCCGCTGCTGGGCGCAGACGTTCTCCAGCAGGGCGAACATGTTCTGCCGCGCCGGGTAGGTGGCGGCGAGATAGAGCCCGCTGTCCGCCTGCATGTGTGCCTTCAGCGGCGCGGCGGCGAGCAGCGCCAGCAGGGTCAGGCGATCGGTGCGTCGTGGCGGGCTGGACAGGTAAGTGCCGAGGGCGGCCTTGAGCTGGCTGTCGCTGTGGTTGCAACCGCGAACCTCGCTGGCGGCGATCACCTTCATGCTGGAATTCCTTGCAGTACCAGGCTGGCGTTGTTGCCGCCGAAGCCGAAATAGTTGGCCAGCAACAGGCTGCCGGCGGACACCGACAGCGGCCCGGCGGCCAGCGGCAGCAACGCATGCTCGGCGTAGTCGCAGCCCGGCAGCGCGCCCTGGCGCAGGCTTTCCAGCAGCAACAGAGTTTCGCTGAGGCCACAGGCGCCCAGGGTGTGCCCCAGATAGGGCTTGAGCACGCACAGTGGCGGCAGTGCGTGGGCGAAGGTGCGGCGCATGCCGTTGCTTTCGGCCTGATCGTTGGCGGCGGTGGCGGTGCCGTGCAGCTTGACCAGGGCGATTTTCGCCGTTGTGGTTCGTGCGCTGTGCAGGGCGCGGCGCATGACCCAGTCGATATGGCTGCCGTCCTCGGCGGTGTTGGTCAGGCTGCTGGTGTCGCAGGCGCTGAAGCCGCCGAGCAGCTTCGCCAGTGGCGCCGATCCGGGTTCGCGGGTGAGCATTACGCTGGCGTAGGCTTCGCCGAGAATCAACCCGTCGCGTTCGGCATGGAAGGGCCGATAGGCGGCGCTGGGGCTGGTCAGTTCGAGCACGCCGAAGCCTTGCCGGGTGACTTCGCTGGGTGTCTCGAAGGCCAGCACCAGGGCGCGGCGATAGTGATTGCGGGCCACCAGCCGCGCGCCATATAGCAGCGCATTGGCGGCACTGGTGCAGGCGGTGTTGAGGGTGAAGGCGCCGGCGAAACCCCATTCCTGGCGCAGCTCTTCGGCGAGGGCATCGAGTGCCGGGGCCATCGGGTTGCCGGTCGCCTCGCCGGCCTTCACCCGCGCCTCGATGGCGACGATATCCAGGGTGGTGGAGGCCAGGATCAGCAGGCAGTCATCCAGCGCGCCGTCGCTGCTGGCGGCGACCAACTGGTGCAGGCGCTGGCGCAGGTCGAGCGATGCGCCAGCCACGGCCAGGTAGGGTCGTCGCTCGTTGCGTTCATGCAGCTCGAACCACTCCGGCTGCGGCAACCGGCCTTGCCGGCAGGCCGTCGCGGCGGCCTGCAGGTCTTCGCCCAGTGCGCTGCACAGCTGTGCGCGTTGCAGGTAGACCGGCTTCATGAGGCCTGCCGGATGAACGCGGCGATGCTGTCGATGCTATTGAGGATGCGCCGGCCATCCTTGGCGCCTTCGATGCGCACGCCGTAATGCTGTTGCAGGGCCAGCGACACCTGCAGGGCGTCGAGGCTGTCCATCTGGATGCGGCTCTGCTGGCCGAACAGCGGCTCGTCGTCGGCGATGCTCTGCCAGTCGATGTCGTCCTGCTTGTCGCACTCGCGGATCAGCAACTGCTTGAGCGCCTGTTTTAGTTGTGTGTCGTCCATTGCGTGTCGTTCAGTCGTTTGAGAAACAGGAACAGCGCCGCGGCGCCGACGATTGCCGCGAACAGCAACAGCCGGGCGCACCAGGGCGCAACATCGGAAAGCGAGCCCTGGCCGACCAGCAGCACCAGGAAGGCGTCCAGCGCCCAGCTCATGGGTGAAATCTCCGCCAGCCGGGCCATGGCCTCGGGCATCACGCTCCTGGGCACCATGATGCCGCCGATGGCGGCGAGAATCAGGTTGATGCCGCCGCTGAGCATCAGCGCCTGCTCGCCGTTGCGCGCCAGGCTGGCGATGGCCAGTCCCAGACTGCAGGCCGCCAGCGCCAGGCACCCGGCCAGCAGCACATAGGCCGCGACGCTGCCCGGCAGCTGCAGGCCGGGCAAGCCGAGCAGCGGCAGCGCCCAGACGCCGATGGCCAGCAGCAAGGCGAACTGCAGCAGGTTGATCGCCAGGTACGGCAGCAGCTTGCTCAGCGCCAGAGTGCCCATGCTGACGCCCAGGCAGCGCAGACGCAGCAGGACGCCGCTCTGCTGCTCGCGCTGGAAACCGTTGGCCATCGGCAGCATGACGAAGAACATGCCGAAGATCAGCCAGGCCGGCACGCTGTGCTGGCTGGCGTTGGCGCGCTGGGTGAGGGCGCCGCTGGCCAGTTGTTGCTGTTCGTCGATGCGCACTGCGGTGCGCTGTGTGATCAGCGCCAATCGTTCGTCCCGCGTCGAGTCGGGATCGAGTTCGCCGCTGTCGAGCAGGAAGGTCATCAGCCGTGTCTGCGCCAGCGCCACCTGCACCGCAGCGCGCAGGCGCTGGCGGGTCAGGGCGTCGGTGGCGGCGGGGAAGACCAGGCCCAGGCTGGCCTGTTCGGCATCCAGCAACTGCCCGGCGAAGTCGGCGCTCAGGCGCACCCGTGGCAGCAGCTGGCCGCTGGCATCCGGCATGTGGCCGTCGGGCAGTTGCTGGCGCAGCGCGGCGGTGAAGAAGGCGCTCTGCTCGCTGGCCTGGGGAATCTCCAGCACCAGTTCCAGAGACGGCAGGCGATCCTGGTTGACCTCCGCCAGGGCGAAGGCCATCAGCAGCACGAACAGCGCCGGCATCAGGAACAGCACCGCCAGCGCATGGTAGTCGCGCGTGAGCAAAAGGAATTCCTTGCGCACCAACGCTCCGAGTCTCACAGCGAACCTCCGCTGAGGTGCAGGTAAAGCTGTTCCAGCGAAGGGCGGCCAAAGCGCAGCAGATTGGGCGGTTGCGGCTGGTCGGCGATGAACTGGCACAGGCGCGCCAGCTGGGCGCTGTCGATGCGCTCGATGCGGCAGCCGCGGGTGGTCGGCTGGTATTCCAGGCGCAGCTCGGCGAGCAGTGCAGCGAGGCCGGGTGGCGGTGCGCCGGGCCATTCCAGCAGCAGGCCGTGGTCATCGCCAAGCAGCTGGCGCTTGTCCAGGTCGAGGCGCACCCGGCCTTCGGCGAGCAGCACGATCCGCTGCGCCAGGCGCTCGATCTCGTCCAGGTAATGGCTGGTGTAGATCACCGCGCAGCCCTCGCGGGTGAGCGCCTGCACGGCATCGAGCAGCAGCTCGCGCGAGTGCGCGTCGACACCCACCGTGGCCTCGTCGAACAGGTACAGGCCGGCGGGCTGGAGCAGGCCGATGGCGAAATTGAGCCGACGCTGCTGCCCGCCGGACAGGCGCGACGCACGCTGCCCGAGTAATCGTTCGAGGCGAGTCGCGTGAATGCAACGCTGCAGACCTGTGTTACGTTCGGGGCCGCGCAGTCGATAGAGATCGGCGAACAGCTGAAGGTTTTCCCGGACGCTCAGCTCGGCATAGAAGGCCGGTTGCTGCGGCACCAGGCCGATTCCGGGTTTGCCGTGCCAGCGGATTTCGCCCTGCTGCGGTTGGCGCAGGCCGGCGATCAGCGAGAGCAGGGTGGTCTTGCCGGCGCCGTTGCTGCCCAGCAGGCCGACGCATTCGCCTGCGACAATGCGCAAATCGATGCCATCCAGCGCCGGCCGCTCGGCGTCGGGATAGCGGAAGCCCAGATCATGCAGCTCAAGCATGGACGAGGACCAGCAACAGGCGACCATCGAGCAGCAGCCGCTCGTCGCTGTGAATGCTGAACGCGTAGAGCGCGCCGGCCGGGCTGAGCGCTTCCTGGGTCGCGCTGACCCGCAGCGGGCCATTGCGCTCGGCGGGCTCGTGGTGCAGTTGCAGCGCGCTCAGCTTGCCCACCAGCGCCATCTCGATGGATTTTCCGTCGCCGTATAGGGCACCATGCGCGCCGCATAATTGCGCCGCCGCCTCGAACAGCAGGCAGGGCGAGGCGTCAGGACCGAATGGCTGCAGATGGGACCAGGCGCTCAGGCCGCTGATGCTGCTGGCGTCGTGTTCGACCACGCAGTCCAGCCAGAGCGCAGGCCCCTGATGCGGCAGCAGGCTGAGCAGTTGGGTTCGGTCCATCGTGAAGACTGCGTGAATATTGGCGGGCCGAAGTGTATCAGATGGCCCCATGAGGTTGCCGTCCACCATGGTGGGCTATCAGGCTGTTGAAAAAGGTAGGCGAGGCAGGCAAGAGGAGCCTGTTTAACGACGTATTGCCAACGCAGGTGGTTTTTCAACGGCCTGAAACGCTCGAAGGAGATTAATGATGCTGCAGGCTGGTTTTTTCCTGCTGGGTACGCTGATCCTGGCCTGGCTGTCGCGTGCCTCGTTGCGCCAGCCGCGCTCGCACGGCTTCCCGCGTTTTCTGGCCTGGGAGGCGATCCTTGCGCTGCTGGCGCTCAATGGTCCGGTCTGGTTCGATGACCGCTATGCCGCGCACCAGATGGTGTCCTGGGTGTTGCTGCAGACTTCCATCGCCGTGCTGATCGCCGGGCTGTACATGCTGCGGCGCGTCGGCAAGACGGATCAGGCGCGCGGGGATGACGAACTGTTCGCCTTCGAGAAAACCTCGCAGCTGGTGACCGTGGGCATCTTCAGGTATATCCGCCATCCCATGTACTGCTCGCTGTTGCTGCTGGCCTGGGGCATCTTCTTCAAGCAGCCGGAGCTGCTCGGCCTGCTGCTGGCGCTGGCCGCCTCGTTGTTCCTGTGGCTGACGGCGCTACGTGACGAGGAAGAATGCCTGGCCTACTTCGGCGAGGACTATCGCCACTATATGCGGCGCAGCAAACGCTTTATCCCCTTCGTTCTGTAGCCATCGCCAAGCGGCCTGAAAGCGGTGTCGCCACGGCTGATTTCCAGACGGGCATGCCGAACCCGGTGAACCCCGTTATGATGCCTGAACCCCGCAGCACAGAACCTGGAGTGTGCCATGCAGACCTTGCATCCGGAGATCAAACCCTACGCGCGGCATGAGCTGGCGGTCGAAGCGCCGCATGTGCTTTACGTCGACGAAAGCGGTTCGCCGGACGGTCTGCCAGTGCTGTTCGTGCATGGTGGCCCGGGCGGTGGCTGTGATGCCCTGAGTCGGCGTTTCTTCGACCCCAACCTGTACCGCATCATCACCTTCGATCAGCGCGGCTGCGGTCGCTCGACACCCCATGCCAGCCTGGAAAACAACACCACCGCGCATCTGATCGCCGACATGGAGCGCATCCGCGAATTTCTCGGCATCGACAAATGGGTGCTGTTCGGTGGCTCCTGGGGTTCGACGCTGTCGCTGGCCTATGCCCAGGCGCATCCCGAGCATGTGCATGCGCTGATCCTGCGCGGCATCTTCCTTTGCCGCCCGCACGAGTTTTCCTGGTTCTATCAGGAGGGCGCCAGCCGCCTGTTCCCCGACTACTGGCAGGACTTCATCGCGCCGATTCCGCCGGAAGAGCGCGGCGACCTGATGCAGGCGTTCTACAAGCGTCTGACCGGCACCGACCAGATCGCCCAGATGCACGCAGCCAAGGCCTGGTCCTGCTGGGAAGGGCGGACCGCCACGCTACGGCCCAGCCATGACGTGGCGGAGCGCTTCGCCGATACTCACCGGGCGCTGGCCATGGCGCGGATCGAGTGCCACTACTTCGTCAACGATGGCTTTCTCGAACCTGACCAGCTGTTGCGCGACATGCACAAGATCGCGCACCTGCCGGCCATCATCGTCCATGGCCGTTATGACGTTATCTGCCCACTGGAAAACGCCTGGCAATTGCACGAGGCCTGGCCCGGCAGCGAACTGCAGATCATCCGCGAAGCGGGGCACTCGGCTACCGAGCCAGGCATCTGCGATGCTCTGGTGCGTGCCGCCAGTGGTATCGCCCACCGGCTGTTGAACCTGCCGCCCGAGGATGCCTGATGAAGGCATTGATCCAGCGTGTGCGGAAGGCGCGGGTCGAAGTGGCCGGCGAGATCGTCGGAGCCATAGATCAGGGGCTGTTGGTGCTGGTCGGCGTCGAGCGTGAGGATGACCGTGCCCGTGCGGACAAACTGTTGCACAAGCTGCTGCGCTATCGGGTATTTGCCGACGACGAGGGGCGGATGAACCGCTCGCTGAGCGATATCGGCGGCGGCCTGCTGCTGGTTTCGCAATTCACCCTGGTCGCCGATACCCGCAGTGGGTTGCGACCGAGTTTCTCCAGTGCCGCATCGCCGGCGCAGGGCGAAGAGCTTTACGAGTATCTGCTGGCCCAGGCACGGCATCAGCATGTTCAGGTCGCCAGCGGACGCTTTGGTGCCGATATGCAGGTGCATCTGCAGAACGACGGCCCGGTGACCTTTCTGCTGGAAAGCTGAGCGTCTAGCGTCCGGAAGGCTCCAGCCCGTTGTCGTGCAGCCAGGTGATGGCGTATTCGCGCAGCTGGACGGCCTGGTAGTCGAGCCAGGCCTGGCGCACCTCGGGAAAATCCTCCAGCTTGAAATCAAAGGTGCGCAGAGGCCTGCGACTGCGCAAAGCGGTGCTCAGTACGGCATGGGCGTTGGGATCGTGCTGGGTGAACAGGAAGGCCTCGCGCATGGCGATGGACTGCGGCAGGTCGAGCGCTTCGATATGCAGGAAACGGTCGAGCTGGACGTCGTATTTCTCATCGGCGCCTGGACGCGATTCCCCCGGAAATACAGCGCGGATTTCGCCGCTTTCCAGATCCAGGTAATGCTCGCAGGCATCGCGCGCATCCAGGGCGTATTCGAGGCGGTGCAGATCAATGGTCAAAGGTCGCATGGCAGGGACTGCTCTTGGGGCTCAGAGGCTCTGACCCATTTGCATCCATTGCGTGCATTACGTTTATCGGTACTGGTTCGCGTTCTGACGAGATGGCTTGTTCAGCCAGGCGGGCTCTTCAGAAAAGCCGTGCCAGCAGCGCGCTGACGGCGGTCTCGACCCGCAGGATGCGTTCGCCCAGCTGCACCGGCGTGAGACCGGCCTCGCTCAGCTTCTCCACTTCATAGGGTATCCAGCCGCCTTCGGGGCCGATGGCCAGGGTGACCGGGCGCTCCACCGCGCGTGGGCAGTGCGGAAAATCACCGGGATGACCGACCAGTCCAAGGCTGCCGGCGGTGAGCTGCGGCAGGCGGTCCTCGACGAAGGGCTTGAAGCGCTTTTCGATGATGACCTCGGGTAGCACCGTGTCGCGTGCCTGTTCAAGGCCGAGTAACAGCTGTTCACGAATCGCTGCTGGCTCCAGAAAGGGCGTCTGCCAGAAGCTCTTTTCCACTCGATAGCTGTTGAGCAGCACCAGCCGTGGTACGCCCATGGTGGCGACCGTCTGCAGCACGCGACGGAGCATCTTCGGGCGCGGCAGGGCCAGCAGCAGGGTGATGGGCAGCTTGGCTGGTGGTGGCTGGTCGAAGGTGACCTGCAGCTCGGCAGACGCCATGTCCAGGCGCAGCAGTCGGCCTTCGCCCATCTCGCCGCCAAGCAGGCCGACCCGCAGGGTTTCACCGGCCTCGGCGCGGTGGACTTCCTGCAGGTGCTTCAACCGGCGGCCATCGAGCAGCACCCGGTCGGCGGCAACGAAATCCGCCGGCTCCAGCAGCAGCAGGTTCACGGACGCGAGACGGGTGGTTGGTCGCGCTCGGGCTTGTCTTCATCGGCGTCGCCGCGAAATTCCGCTTCGCGCTTGCTGATCATGCTGCCGCAGATCACGCCAGCCTCGAACAGCAGCCACATCGGCACAGCCAGCAGCGTCTGCGAGAATACGTCGGGCGGCGTCAGCACCATGCCGATCGCGAAGCAGCCGACGATCACGTAGGGACGACTCTTGCGCAGTGTCGCCACATCGACGAGGCCGACCCAGATCAGCAGGAAGGTCGCCACCGGAATCTCGAAAGCCACCCCGAAGGCGAAGAACAGCGTCAGCACGAAATCCAGGTATTGGCCGATATCGGTCATCATTGCCACGCCTTCGGGCGTCACGCTGGCGAAGAAGCCGAACATGATGGGGAAGACCACGAAATAGGCGAATGCCATGCCGGCATAGAACAGGATGATGCTGGAAATCAGCAGCGGTACGGCGATGCGCTTCTCATGCTTGTACAGGCCGGGGGCAATGAAGCCCCAGATCTGGTGCAGGATCACCGGCATCGACAGAAACAGCGACACCATCAGGGTCAGCTTGAACGGTGTCAGGAACGGCGAGGCGACGCCGGTGGCGATCATGGTCGCACCTTCCGGCAAGTACGTGCGCAGGGGCGCTGCCACCAGAGCGTAGATCTGTTGCGAGAAATAGAACAGGCCGGCGAACAGCAGCAATATCGCCACTACGCAGCGCAGTAGACGCTTGCGCAGTTCGGTCAGGTGAGCGATCAGGGGCATTTCCTGATCGGTGCCGGTATCGTGACTCATGGTTCGGGGGATCTGTCCGTGCGAGGAGCGGGGGCTGATTCGACAGGCGTGGCCGTTTCGGTCGGTTTGGCCGGTTCAGTCGATTCGGTCGGGGCTTTGGTGGTGCTGGAGGAGGGTGGCATGATGCTCTCCTTCAGCTCCTTCTCAAGGTCGAGAATGCGCTCGTTATGCAGCTGGCGGCGGATTTCGTCGGCGCCGATCTCTCGCTCGACCTCGGCCTTGATGTTGCTGAAACTGCGTTTCAGGCGGCCTACCCACAAGCCGGCAGTGCGCACCGCGCCGGGCAGACGCTCGGGGCCGAGTACGAACAGGGCCACCAACCCGACCAGGAGCAGTTCAGTGAAACCGATATCGAACATGCCTCAGTTCTTCTTGGTCGGATCTTCGACCTTGCGGGCCTCGGCGTCGATGGTGTGGCTCTGCTTCTCTTCGACACCGGGCTTTTCCTCATCGGTGCCCATCGACTTGCGGAAACCCTTGATCGCATCACCCAGGTCCGAACCCAGGCCCTTGAGGCGCTTGGTGCCGAACAGCATGACGACGATCAGCAGGATGATCAGGAGTTGCCAGACGCTTATTCCACCGAAACCCATGGTGCTACCTCCGAAAAATGAATCAGTTGTGCGGGCGCGCGGCTTTTTCCGCGTGCCCGGAAAGGCCGAAGCGGCGGTCCAGTTCGTCCAGTACCGCCTGGGGATGCTGGTCGAGCGCGGCCAGCATGACCAGGCTGTGAAACCACAGATCTGCGGTTTCACCGATCAGCTCGCGGGCATCGCCGCTGGCGGCGGCATCCTTGGCTGCAAGGATGGTTTCCACCGACTCCTCGCCAACCTTTTCCAGAATCTTGTTCAGGCCCTTGTGGTACAGGCTGGCCACGTAGGAGCTGTCCGGCTCGGCGCCCTTGCGGGCTTCCAGCACCTCGGCCAGGCGGGCGAAGGTTTCACTCATGCTTGTGCTCCGCATAGATGGCGTGCGGGTCCTTGAGGACCGGTTCGACGGTTTTCCATTCGCCATTCTCGAACACCCGGTAGAAGCAGCTTTCCCGGCCGGTATGGCAAGCGATGCCGCCCAGTTGCTCGATCATCAGCACGATCACGTCGGCGTCGCAGTCCAGGCGCAGCTCATGCAGTTTCTGGATGTGTCCTGACGCCTCGCCCTTGCGCCACAGCTTGCCGCGTGAGCGCGACCAGTAGATGGCGCGGTTTTCCTGCGTGGTCAGCGTCAGCGCTTCGCGGTTCATCCAGGCCATCATCAGGATGCGCCCGGTTTGGTAATCCTGCGCGATGGCCGGAACCAGGCCATCGGCGTTCCACTTGATCTCGTCCAGCCAGTTCATCGATTTCTCCGCTGATGGCGCCAAGTGTGCCAGCCCGAATCGGCCATGGCTATCGGCGCACGACGATGTACCCGCCGGCTCCCAGCATCAGCCACGCCGGCCAACTGCCGAAGGTGACGAATGACTCGGTGCCGGCAGCCAGAACAGCGCCACCGGCGAGCAGCACTGCGCCAATCAGTCGCAGCGACCAGCCATGGTGGCGCTCGCGCCAGGGCGGTGCGGGATTGTTGGCATGCGGCTGCGACATGTGTTCGAGTAGCTCGCGGGCCATGCCGGCCAGGTGCGGTATCTGCTCGATCTGGCCCTGCACGTTCTTCAGCAGCTGCCTGGGGCTCATGCGCTCGCGCATCCAGCGTTCCAGGTAGGGCTGGCCGGTGCTCCACAGGTCCAGGTCCGGATACAGCTCGCGGCCCAGGCCTTCGATGTTGAGTAGGGTCTTCTGCAACAGCACCAGCTGCGGTTGCACTTCCATGTTGAAGCGCCGCGCCACCTGGAACAGCCGGACCAGCAGCTGACCGAAGGAGATGTCCTTCAGCGGCTTCTCGAAGATCGGCTCGCATACGGTACGGATCGCCGCCTCGAACTCGTTGACCTTGGTTTCCGCCGGCACCCAGCCCGAATCGATGTGCAGCTGCGCCACCTTGCGGTAGTCGCGCTTGAAGAAGGCCATCAGATTGCGCGCCAGGTAATCCTGGTCTTCCGGTGTGAGGCTGCCGACGATGCCGAAGTCCACCGCGATGTACTGCGGGTTCCACGGCTGCTGGGTGCTGACGAAGATATTGCCGGGGTGCATGTCGGCATGGAAGAAGCTGTCGCGGAAGACCTGGGTGAAGAAGATCTCCACGCCGCGCTCGGCCAGCTGCTTCATGTCGGTGCGCTGCTCGGCCAGCCTGGCCATGTCAGTGACCGGCACACCGTAGATGCGCTCCATCACCAGTACCTGGGGGCGGCAGTAGTCCCAGTGGATCTGCGGTACATAGAGCAGCGGCGAGTCCTGGAAATTGCGTCTGAGCTGGCTGGCGTTGGCGGCTTCGCGCAGCAGGTCGAGCTCGTCGTGGATGGTCTTGGCGTAATCCTCGACCACTTCCACCAGATGCAGGCGGCGAGCGTCGATGGAGGCGCGCTCGGCAGTTCTGGCGAGCATGAACAGCCAGGCCAGATCCTGATTGATGATCGGCTTGAGATTGGGCCGCACCACCTTGACCACCACTTCCTCGCCGCTGCGCAGTTGCGCCGCATGCACCTGGGCCACCGAGGCGGAGGCCAGCGGCGTGCTGTCGAAACGGGCGAACACTTCGCCTACCGGCGCGCCCAGCTGGCGCTCGATCAGGGCAGTGGCGATGGCCGAATCGAAGGGCGGTACACGGTCCTGCAGCATCGCCAGCTCTTCGGCGATGTCCAATGGCAGCAGGTCGCGGCGGGTGGAAAGAATCTGCCCGAACTTGATGAAGATCGGTCCCAGTCCCTCCAGCGCCAGGCGCAGCCGCGCCCCGCGGGACAGTTCGCTGGAGCGCCGTGGCAGCCAGCGCCAGGGCAGCAGATAGCTGCTCGCGCGCAGCCACCAGGGCATCGGCAGATCGAGGATGAGGTCGTCCAGGCGGTAGCGGATCACCACCAGCAGGATGCGGAACAGGCGGTGGATGGCGGCGAACGGCTTCATTCGGCTTGATCTGGTTGCAGGGAGTGGGTGAGGCGTTCGACCCGCGCTTCGAGGCGGTCGAGTGCCAGCTTGAGTCGGTCGAGTTCGGCGAAGCGGGCTTGCGCTTCGTTGTCGCCGACCAGGGTACGGGATTCCTCGTTGAGATAATCGGCCAGGTTCAGGCGCAGGCTGTCGCCGCTTTGCCTGGCCCAGGCGAGCGGCCCGCGCAGGCTGCTGCTGAGAAACTGGCTGGCGACTGGCCCGAGCCAGCGCGACACCTCGTATTCCCAGTCCAGCTCCAGATCCTGCAGCACCTCGGCAAGCTGCATCAGCAGGGCGCTGTCACCGTCGATTTCCACCTCGGGTCCATGCAGCACGGCGGTCTTGTTGCGGCTGAAAGCCAGGTGCGTCAGGCTCGATGCCGGTGCGCGCAGACGGCAATCGGCGTCGCTGCCCCAGTCGCTCGCCAGGCGCAGGCCTTCGTCGTCGGCCAGCACGAACAGGCGCCAGGCCGGCGCCGTGCAGTCGATCTCGATGACGCGCCCGCTCAGCCGCGCCAGTCGCGGCAGGGCGCTCGGGTCCAGGCGCAGCACGCGGTTGATGCCGCGTTCGGCTGCGGCCAGCACGGCGAGCTGCAGCATCAGGGCTTGATGCCGCGATGCAGGGCGACGATGCCGCCGGTCATGTTGTGATAGGTCACACGCTCGAAGCCGGCGTCGGCCATCATGCCCTTGAGGGTTTCCTGGTCCGGGTGCATGCGGATCGACTCGGCCAGGTAGCGGTAGCTGTCGGCATCGTTGGTGATCAGCTTACCCATCATCGGCAGCAGGCTGAACGAGTAGGCATCGTAGGCCTTGGAGAACAGCGGATTGGTGGGCTTGGAGAATTCCAGCACCAGCAGCCGTCCGCCCGGCTTGAGCACCCGCAGCATCGAGGCGATGGCATCTTCCTTGTGGGTGACGTTGCGCAGACCGAAGGCGATGGTGACCACGTCGAAGTGATTGTCCGGGAAGGGCAGCTTCTCGGCGTCGGCCTGGACGAAGCTGATGTTGCCCGCCACGCCCTTGTCCAGCAGCTTGTCGCGACCGACCCTGAGCATCGAGGCATTGATGTCGGCCAGCACCACTTCGCCGGTGGGGCCGACGATGCGCGAGAACTGCCGCGCCAGATCGCCGGTGCCGCCAGCGATGTCCAGCACGCGGTTGCCGTGCCGCACGCCCGACAACTCGATGGTGAAACGCTTCCAGAGGCGATGCACGCCGCCGGACATCAGGTCGTTCATCAGGTCGTACTTGGCGGCCACGGAATGGAAAACCTCGGCCACCTTGTGCGCTTTTTCGCTCTCCGCCACGTTCTTGTAGCCGAAGTGGGTGGTGGGTTCTGCGTCATGCTCTTTGCGAGGATCGGTCATGTCACTGTCACCGGAAGAATGTGCGGGGCATTCTAAACCTAAAAGGCAGCGGTGAGCTTCAAGCGGCAAGCCTCGAGAAAATTTGTCCGGGGCGTTCGGCCTCCATCGTGCGGATTGCCGCTTGCCAGACCGTGGTCGAGTGCGCTCCGCGTTCAGCGCTGACTCCGCTCCAGGAAATCCCGCGACAGGCGCGCCACTTCATCGAGGTGGGTTTCCAGCAGCCAATGGCCGCCATCCTCGAACAGGTGCAGCTCGGCGTTCGGCAGGTCGCGCAGGTAGGCCCGTGCCGACCCTTCGGGCATGTAGCCGTCGCGAGGGCCCCAGACGATCAGGGTGGGAGGCTGATGGTCACGCAGGTACGCCTGGTAGCGGGGAAACCAGGTCAGGTTCTCCTTGAGCCCCGCGATCACCTGCACCGCGATTTCCTTGCGCCGCGGCGACATGAGCGCCCAATGCAGGTGCCAGAGATCCGGCGGGATGCGCTTGGCCAGTTCCGGCTCCACTTCGTTGAGAAACTCTTCCTCGAAGCCTTCGAGGCTGACCGCGTCGGCCAGCCCGGCGCGCGCCTGCGGGGTCGGGTTGGCGAAGAAGCGTTGCAGCGCGGCGTACTTGGGCCCCAGTTGGTCCTCGTAGATGTCGCCGTTCTGCACGATCAGCGCGGTAATGCGCTGCGGCTGGGCGATGGCCAGGCGCAGGCCGATCTGCGAACCGAAGTCGTGCAGGTAGAGCGCGAAGCGCTCGATGCCCAGCTGGCGGGTGAAGCGCTCGAGAAAATCGGCATAGCCGTCGAAATCGTAGGCGAAGTCGTCCGGCGTCGCGCTGTAGCCGCAGCCTGGGAAATCCGGCGCGAGCAGCCGCCAGCGGTCGGCGAGCAACGGCATGAGGCCCCTGAATTCATAGGAGGAGCACGGGTATCCGTGAGGCAGTAGCACGACAGGCGCGTCCTGCGGCCCGGCGGCGCGGTAGAAGACGTCGATGCCGTCGAGATCGAGATGATGGTGGGTAACATGGCAGACGGACATGGCTAGGGCTCCGGTAGTCGCAGGTGATGGGCGATTGACTACGTTCGAACCTGAGCTTTGACCGTGTGCGTGTCGGCCTGCTCATCGTTTCCGCTGCCGTTGGGCGGGGAAGGTCAGGGGTGGCTGCCATGCAGCGCAGCCGAGCCACCTTTCAAAGCATCAGCTTGACCGCCGAGATATCCGGGTCGCGGGATTTGCCGGCGTCGGCCAGGGCCTGGAGATAGTCGTCCCAGAGTGACTGCTGGTTGCGCGACAGATGGTCGAGGTATTCCCAGCTGTAGAGGCCGCTGTCATGGCCGTCGCTGAAGGTCAGTTTCAGCGCGTACTGCCCGGCGGGCTCCACGCCTTCCAGCGCGACGTTGATCTTGCCGGTCTGCAGCACCGGGTTGCCGTGGCCCTGGACCTCGGCGGAGGGCGAATGCACCCGGAGGAACTCGGCCGGCAGGCTGTAGCGCTCGTTGGGGCCGTATTCCAGTTCCAGGGTTTTCGAGGCCTTGCGGAGTTTTATCTGAGTGGGGATGCGCATGAGAAAAACCGAAAAGAGACTGGGGGCTGGGAGGCTGAACGACGGACGCTTTTTCGTCCAGCCGTAGCCTGGATTAGCCGTAGGCGTAATCCGGGGGCGAAGCGTCATCCGACGTGCAAGCCAGTAACATCTTACCCGCTGGAACCTTCGTTCGGCGGATCGGTGAAGCATTGATCCGCCCTACGCCTGGCCCGTGCTTAAAGGATGTAACGCGAAAGATCCTCGTCTGCCGCCAGCTCGCCCAGGTGCTCGTTGACGTAGGCGGTGTCGATGCGGATCGGCTCGCCGTTCTGCTGGCCGGCCAGGTCGCCGGCGCTGAAGGAGACTTCCTCCAGCAGGCGTTCGAGCAGGGTGTGCAGGCGGCGTGCACCGATGTTCTCGGTCTTCTCGTTGACCTGCCAGGCGATCTCGGCCAGGCGCTTGATGCCGTCGGCGGCGAATTCGATATGCAGCCCTTCGGTCTTCAGCAGCTCGCGGTACTGTTCGGTGAGCGAGGCGTGCGGTTCGCTGAGGATGCGCTCGAAGTCTTCCGGCGACAACGCCTTGAGCTCCACGCGAATCGGCAGGCGGCCCTGCAATTCAGGCACCAGATCGCTCGGCTTGGACAGGTGGAAGGCGCCGCTGGCGATGAACAGGATATGGTCGGTCTTGACCATGCCCAGCTTGGTGTTGACCGTGCTGCCCTCGATCAGCGGCAAAAGGTCGCGCTGCACACCCTCGCGGGACACGTCGGCGCCGCCGGTGTTGCCGCGCTTGGCGACCTTGTCGATCTCGTCGATGAAGACGATGCCGTTCTGTTCCACCGCTTCCAGCGCGCGGGCCTTGAGTTCTTCCTCGTTGACCAGGCGTGCGGCTTCCTCGTCGCGCACCAGCTTGAAGGCTTCCTTGATCTTCAACTTGCGGCTCTTCTTCTTGCCCTTGCCCATGTTGGCGAAGAGGTTCTGCAACTGGCTGGTCATCTCTTCCATGCCGGGTGGGGCCATGATCTCGACGCCAGCGGGGCTTTCGGCGACCTCGATGTCGATTTCCTTGTCGTCCAGCTGGCCTTCGCGCAGGCGCTTGCGGAACAGCTGGCGGGTGTTGGAATCGCTGCTCGGCGCAGGGTCTTCGTTGAAACCAGGGCGTGCCGGCGGCAGCAGGGCGTCGAGGATGCGCTCTTCGGCGGCATCTTCGGCGCGGTGCTGCATCTTCTGCACTTCCTGCTCGCGCAGCATCTTCAGCGCGGCGTCGGCCAGGTCGCGGATGATGGACTCGACATCGCGACCGACATAGCCGACTTCGGTGAACTTGGTCGCTTCCACCTTGATAAAGGGCGCGTTGGCCAGTTTGGCCAGACGCCGGGCGATCTCGGTCTTGCCCACGCCAGTGGGGCCGATCATCAGGATGTTCTTCGGGGTGACTTCAGGGCGCAGCTCGGCGGACAGCTGCATGCGCCGCCAGCGGTTGCGCAGGGCGATGGCCACGGCGCGCTTGGCGTCGTCCTGGCCGATGATGTGGCGGTTGAGTTCGTGGACGATCTCGCGGGGCGTCATGGACATGTTCGGTACTCCGGAAGCGGACGCGCTCAGATGGCGCTATCCAGTTCCTCTATGGTCAGATTCTGATTGGTGAAGACGCAGATGCTGCCGGCGATGTTCAGCGCGGTCTCGGCGATTTCCTGGGCGGACATCTCTTCGCCGCCCTTGCGCATCAGCGCCATGGCCGCCGCCTGGGCGAAACCGCCGCCCGAGCCCATGGCGATCAGGTCGTCCTCGGGCTGCACCACGTCGCCATTGCCGGTGATGATCAAGGATGCGTCCTTGTTGGCCACGGCGAGCATGGCTTCCAGGCGGCTGAGGGAACGGTCGGTGCGCCAGTCCTTGGCCAGCTCGACGGCGGCCCGCACCAGATGGCCCTGGTGTTTTTCCAGCTGGCCCTCGAAGCGCTCGAACAGGGTGAAGGCGTCGGCGGTGGCGCCGGCAAAACCGGCCAGCACCTGGCCATGATAGAGGCGCCGGACCTTCTTGGCGTTGCCCTTCATGACGGTGTTGCCCAGGGAAACCTGGCCGTCGCCGCCCATGACGACTTTGCCGTTGCGGCGTACTGAAACGATGGTGGTCAAGGGAAAATCTCCACGCGGCGGGGCGATGAATGCCCGAATTCGCTTGATATGGGGGAGGCAGCGAGGCTTTTCAACCGGTCGGCTCACGCCCGCTCTGGTAGGGCCGAACTTGTTCGGCCTTTGCCCCTCCCGTGGCCGAATGAATGCGGCCCTACAGGGCGGGGTGCGGCGGAGGTCGCGTTCGGTTTCAGGCCGCGGCGATGACCTTGCGCAGACGCACCGGAATCGATTTCGCCGCCGGCACCTTGCTGCGCTTGGCGTGATGCCAGACCGGCAGCAGCACGTTGCACTCGGGGTAGTAGCTGGCGCAGCAGCCTTCGGGAATGTCGTAGGGCGTCACGCGCAGGGGGCCGACCGAGCGATGCAGGCCATCGTCGACCTCGGTCATCGCTTCGATCTGGTCGCCTTCGGCCAGGCCCAGGCGGACGATGTCGTTGCGGTTCATCAGGATCACCATGCGCGTGCCATGGATGCCGCGGAAGCGGTCGTTGTAGCCATACACGGTGGTATTGAACTGGTCGTTGCTGCGCAGCGTCATCAGTTGCAGCACATCGTGGCGCTCGTGGCCGCCGGCTTCGGTATCGGGATTCTGCTCCAGCTGCGGCGGGTTGATGAAGTTGGCCTTGCCGGTTTCCGTATCCCACTGGCGCTGGCTGGCGCCGAGCGGTCGATGGAAGCCGCCGGGCTCCATCATGCGCCGGTTGAAGTCGTGGAAGATCTCGGGATAGCTCTCGGCGATGGCGTCGCGGATCAGGCTGTAGTCGCCGACCCAGGCGTCCCAGTCCAGGTTCGGGTTGGGCGCCAGCGCGGCCTTGGCCAGGCGCGCGACGATGGCCGGCTCCGACAGCAGCAGCTCGCCGGCAGGTTCCGCCACGCCGCGCCAGGCGTGAATGCAGGCGGTGCTGTCTTCGGTGGTGTTGCGTTGCTCGCCCGTGGCCTGGCGGTCGATCTCGGTGCGGCCCAGGCACGGCAGGATATAGGACACCTCGCCGGTAATCAGATGGCTGCGGTTGAGCTTGGTGGACACCTGCACCGACAGGCGCAGGTGGCGCCAGGCAGGTTCGATCTGCGAGGTATCGGGCACCGCGCGGACGAAATTGCCACCCATGGCGATAAAGCCCCGGATGCGCCCGTTGATGATGCCCTCGCAGGCTTCGACGGTATTGACGCCATCCTCGCTCGGCGGCTCGAAACCGAACTGCCGGCGCAGGTTGTCGACCGGCGCCTTCGCCGCCTTTTCGGTGATGCCGACGGTGCGCTGGCCCTGCACGTTGGAATGGCCGCGCACCGGGAGAATGCCGGCGCCTTCCTTGCCCATGTTGCCGCGCAGCAGGAGCAGGTTGACCAGCATCTGCACCGCCTCGACGCCATGCCGATGCTGGGTGATGCCCATGCCGTAGGCGACGATCACCCGCTGGCAGCCGGCGTAGGCGGTGGCGGCAGCTTCCATCGCCGTGCGGCTGAGGCCCGCGCGGCGCTCCAGCACCGGCCAGGCATAGCTGCGCACGCGCTGCTCGAAGGCGTCGAAGCCGTGAGTGTGCTGGGCAATGAACTCGACATCCAGCACCCGTGGCCTGCCGCTTGCCTGCGCCTCGTCGTCCATGGCGAACAGCGCCTTGCAGATGCCGGTGACGGCGGCGATATCCCCGCCAATGGCCAGTTGATGATACTGGGTGCTGATCACCGTGCTGTCCGGGGTGAGCATTTGCGTGGGCGATTGCGGATCGACGAAACGCTCCAGCCCGCGCTCGCGGATGGGGTTGAAGGTGATGATCTGCGCGTCGCGTTTCCGCGCCTCCTGCAGTTCATGCAGCATGCGCGGGCTGGAGGTGCCGGTGTTCTGGCCGAAGAAGAACAGCCCGTCGGTCTTTTCCATGTCGTTCAGGGTGACGGTCGCCACCGGCACGCCGATGCTCTCCGGCAACGCCACCGAGGTGCTTTCATGGCACATGTTGGAGCTGTCGGGCAGGTTGTTGGTGCCGTACATCCGCGCCAGCACGCCATACATGTAGGCGGTTTCCAGCGAAGCGCGACCGGACATGTAGAAGACCACCTGGTTGGGGTCGCTCATGGCTTTCATTTGCTGTCCGATCTCGGCGAAGGCACTGTCCCAGCTGACGGGCTTGTACTTGTCGCTGGTGGCGTCGTAGCGCATGGGGTGGGTCAGGCGGCCCTGGTGCTCCAGATCGAAGTCGGTCCAGTTGAGCAGCTCGCTGACGGTGTGCGTGGCGAAGAATTCCGGGCCGCAGCGGCGACTGGTATTTTCCCAGGCGGTGGCCTTGGCGCCGTTCTCGCAGAACGACAGGGGGCGCGCCGGGTGCGGCTTGGCCCAGGCGCAACTGACGCAGGCGAAGCCGTCGATGGGCTTGTTCTGCCTGAGCAGCAGCGAGGCGCCGGACAGCGGGATCTTCTCGCGGATCAGGATATTGGCGACCGAATAGGCCGAGCCCCAGCCGCCGGAAGGTGCGTGATAGGGCTTGAAGGTGGGTTGGCTCACGGCGTGCTCCTTGGTCTTTGCCGGGGAGGCACAAGTTACGACGCGGTGTGGTGCGAAATGTTCAGCCTTGAAGTATGTATGCTTCTTTCGGCTCAACGGCCTGTTAATCCATGGCGAAGCCAAGCTGGCGCCAGGCTTCATAGACGGCGACCGCCACGGTGTTGGAGAGATTCAGGCTACGGCAGTCGGGGCGCATTGGCAGGCGCAGGCGTCGTTCGATGGGCAGGGCATCGCGGATATCAGCCGGGAGGCCACGGCTTTCGGGGCCGAACAGAAAGGCATCGCCGCGCTGGAAGGCGACGTCATGAAAGGCCTGCGAGCCTTTGGTGGTAAAGCCGAACAGGCGCGGATGGCCAAGGCTGGCCAGGCAGCTGTCCAGATCGGCGTGACGCTTGAGCGGCGCGTATTCGTGATAATCCAGCCCGGCGCGGCGCAGACGCTTGTCGTCCAGCTCGAAGCCCAGCGGTTCGATCAGGTGCAGGCTGCAGCCGGCATTGGCGCAGAGCCTGATAATGTTGCCGGTATTGGGCGGGATTTCCGGTTGGAAAAGGATCACGTGGAACATGGCTGGCACCGAATCTGAAAACGGCGAACATTCTACTGCGGCAGGCGATCCTGCGGCGGACGACCCGCGACCGCGCCTGCGCCGGCGCTTTTTCGCGTCCCTGGTGCTGATCGGTCTGCTGGTGGGCATGATGATTGGTCGGCTGACGACGCCGGAGCCGGCACGGCTGATCGACGTGGAAACCTTCGAGGACAGCCTGCGACTGCGCTTCAATGTGCAGACGGTCTATCGGCAGGCATCCGTCGATGGCGCCTATGCCCTGCTGCTGCAGGCCCAGGGCCGCGAGCGCGCCGGGCAACTGATGCTCAATGGCCAGAGCATTCGCTGGCGTGTGCAGCCCGCCGAGCACGGCCTGACCCTGCATCTGGTCGCCTTGAGGCCGCTGCGGGTGCAGGCGACCGAAGGGGAAGCGGGCGGTGATTGGGTGTTGGACTTGAAGCTGCAAACGGCAAGCCTGTAGGTCGGTTACGCTTCACCGACCCGACAAGCGGGCTTTCATTCCTCATCCTCATCTTCCCCGCCATCGCCCATGCCCAGTTCCTTGATCTTGCGGGTCAGGGTGTTGCGGCCCCAGCCGAGCAGCAGGGCGGCGTCGCGGCGGCGACCGGCGGTGTGCTTGAGCGCCGTTTCGATCATGATCCGCTCGAAGGCCGGCACGGCTTCATCGAGCAGGCCGGACTGGCCGCGCGTCAGCGCGTGGTCAGCCCAGTGGCGCAGCGCCTGTTCCCAGCTGTGCGCCGGCATGGCATGGGTGGGCTGGTTGAGCAGCTCCGGGGGCAGGTCGGCGACATGCACTTCGCGTCCCGAGGCCATCACCGTGAGCCAGCGGCAGGTATTCTCCAGCTGCCGCACGTTGCCTGGCCACGGCAGATTTTGCAGGTACTGCGCCGTGTCGGGCTTGAGCAGCTTGGTCTCCACCGCCAGTTCCTGTGCGGCGCTGGCGAGAAAGTGCTCGGCCAGCGCCGGAATATCCTCGCGGCGATCCGCCAGCCGGGGAATATGGATGCGGATGACATTCAGGCGGTGGAACAGGTCTTCGCGAAACTTGCCGGCCTGCACCAGGTTTTCGAGGTCCTGATGGGTGGCGGCGATGATGCGCACATCGACCCGCACCGGAGTATGCCCGCCGACCCGGTAGAACTCGCCATCGGCCAGCACCCGCAGCAGGCGGGTCTGGGTATCGGCCGGCATGTCGCCGATCTCGTCAAGGAACAATGTGCCGCCATCGGCCTGCTCGAAGCGGCCACGGCGCTGGTTGGCGGCGCCGGTGAAGGCGCCCTTCTCGTGGCCGAACAGCTCGGACTCCATCAGGTCCTTGGGGATCGCCGCCATGTTCAGCGCGATAAACGGTGAGGCGGCACGCGGGCTGTGGCGGTGCAGGGCGTGGGCGACCAGCTCCTTGCCGGTGCCGGACTCGCCGTTGATCAGTACGGTGATATTGGAGTGGCTGAGGCGACCGATGGCGCGGAACACCTCCTGCATCGCCGGGGCTTCGCCGATTATTTCAGGGGTGTGGTGGTGATCCGGCGGCTCCTGCAGATTCTGCTGCTCTTGCGTGTGCTGATGGGCGCGCTTGACCAGCGATACCGCATCATCGACATCGAAGGGCTTGGGCAGGTACTCGAAGGCCCCGCCCTGGTAGGACGCCACCGCGCTGTCGAGGTCCGAGTGCGCGGTCATGATGATCACCGGCAGGCGCGGGTACTGCTTGCGGATCTGCGCCAGCATCTCCAGGCCGCTGGCGCCGGGCATGCGGATATCGGAGATGATCACGTCCGGCTGCTGGCGGCTCAGGCGGGCGAGCACGCCATCGGCGCTGTCGAAGCTCTGCGTGGTCATGCCTTCCTGTTGCAGGGCCTTTTCCAGTACCCAGCGGATGGAGCGGTCGTCGTCGACGATCCAGACGGTTTCGCTTTGGCTCATGCTCAGGAGGCTCCTTGTTCCAGCGGCAGGAAGAGAGAGAACGCGGTATGACCGGGATGGCTCTCGCATTCGATCAGGCCCTGGTGCTGGCTGACGATGTTCTGGGTGATGGCCAGGCCCAGCCCGGTACCATCCGGGCGACCACTGACCATGGGGTAGAACAGGGTGTTCTGCAGTTCGGCGGGGATGCCCGGACCGTTGTCGATGATCTCGATGCGCGCCACCAGCCGATGGCGCACATGGCCGATGGTGAACTGGCGCAGGGTGCGAGTGCGCAGGGTCAGGCGGCCCAGACCCAGTCCGCTCTGGCCGGCCAGCGCCTGCATGGCGTTGCGCATGATATTGAGCACGGCCTGGATCATCTGTTCGCGATCCATCAGCACTTCCGGGATGCTCGGGTCGTAGTCGCGCACCAGGGTGAGGCTGCCCTGGCATTCGGCTTCGATCAGGCTGGCGACATGCTCCAGCACTTCATGGATGTTGGTCATCGACAACGACGGCAGCTTGTTCGAGCCGAGCATACGGTCGACCAGATTGCGCAAGCGGTCGGCCTCCTCGATGATCACGGCGGTGTAGTCGGTCAGGTGCTCGTCGGGCAGCTCGCGGGCCAGCAGTTGCGCCGCGCCGCGAATGCCGCCGAGCGGGTTCTTGATCTCGTGGGCCAGGCCGCGCACCAGCATGCGGGTGGTTTCGTGGGTGGACAGCTGCGCCTCCTCCTTGCTGATGCGCAGCAGCCGGTCGCGCGGCAGCACTTCCAGCAGCAGCCTGGTCTGCTGGCGGCTGAGGATGGGCGTGACCGCATAATCGACCGTCAGCGACTGGCCGCTGGCAGAGGTCAGCGTCGCTTCGCGCTTGGTAAAGGGGTGCGCCTCTTCCACCGCCTGGCGCAAGGAGGCCAGCGCTTCTGCCGATTCGGTGAACAGCTCGCTGATGAACTGCCCATGGCTGCGCTGACCGCTGACGGCGAGCAGCATTTCAGCGGCCGGATTCATGTACTCCACGTGCAGACGTGAATCCAGCAGCAGGGTCGCGGTGGTCAGGTTCTCGATCAGCAGGCGTTGCAGGGCTTCATTGATCATGGCTGTCTGCATCCGGTATGAGGTGCGGAAAATGCAAGAAGCAAACCAAGTGTTCATTTCTTCGGCGAGAAGCGCCATGCACCAGAGCGGCGCGTTCGGGAGGGAAATGAAACGGGGCGAGCGGGTACGTCTATGCACCATTTAGGTGCATAGAATGCTCACAGAAAGGGCACGAAAGGAATATTTTTCTTTTTGGGCGGTTTGTCCTTCAGCGGGCATTCCGGGCGAACGCCGTAATCGTCCTTCTGGCAGGGTTTGACCATGCGTCGCTGCGCAAGCGAGGTGCGCATCATATGGAAGGTGCGTGGTGGGCTGTGCAGGAGCGCCTGCTCCTGGCTGTCGATGATTTCCGCAACCAGCTGATGGCTGCCGCGGTCGATGCTTTCCAGCGCAAGGGTCGCGCCATCGCTGGTGGCGATCGGATTACCATCCAGCAGCAGCCGGTATTGATGGCCGGGTTGCAGGGCCGGCTCGCTGATCACGCTGACGACCAGCGAGCCGGCGTTATTACGCAGGGTGGCGTCCGGCTCCGGCTGCAGGATTTCCAGTCGCTGGTAGACCGCCACGGATTCGCTGCGGACTTTTTCCCTGGCCGGCGAGGGGGCTGCGACCGGCGGCGCCGGCATGCTGTTGGTGGGGCTGGATTTGACCGCTTCGACCACCCGTCCGCCGGGGCGGTCGGTGAAGGCGCGATTGCCCTGCTCGTCGATATAGGAATAGATCTGGCCTGTTGCTGGCAGCGCGAGCGTCAGCAGCAGGCCAAGCGTCCCGAACCGGGCATATCGCTTCATCGATGTGCTGGGCTGGAGGTATGGACGCGCTGCACCGTAAAGGTCTCTGCGGTGCGTTGCAGCACCTGCTCGCCTGCGAGCACTTCGATTTCCAGCTGGTGAGTGCCGCGATCGATGTTGTTCAGCTGCAGCGAGGTGGACCGGCTGGCCGGCGCCTGCGGTATGCCATCGAGCAGAAAACGCAGCTGGTGGCCCTGTTGCAGCGCCGGATCGAGGTGTGCGGTGACGGTGAAGGTGCCGTTGTTGGCGCGTAGTGCTTCATCATCCGGGATGCCGCCAATCGCCAGGATTCGGTAGGGCTGCCGCTGTTCGTCCTGGCGGTCGTCGGCCAGTGGCGGCGGCGGTTCGGGCGTCTTGATATGCACGGTATTGGCCGGCGGCAACTTCACCTCGTCCGCCACAACGCCATCCGGTGGCTGGTTGGTAAAGACGGTGTTGCCCTTGTCGTCGGTGTATTTGTAGATCTGCGCCAGGGCCGGGACGCTCAGAATCAGAAGCAGGCTGAACAATGCAGTGCGCATGGGAAGCTCCGCGAGGTTTGAAGGCTGAAGCCTTGCACCGCTTGGGCCGACAGGCAAGTTCGAACGGTGTGAATTGTGGCGCTGTCGATGTGCGGCGCTGCGTGGAGGCGGGCCGGCTTCAGCTGCGAATGAGCCGTGGGGAGCAGAGGCGTCAATGTTCACGAACCCGTAGGAGCGGGCCATGCCCGCGAACAATCCTGCGCCATCAACGACAAGGCCTCCCGAAGGAGGCCTTGTGATGTATAGCTGCTGTTTAGACGCTGTAGTACAGGTCGTATTCCAGCGGATGCACGAAGGTGCGCACCTTGATCTCTTCTTCGCCCTTGAGCTCCAGGTAGGCGTCGATGAAGTCATCGCTGAACACGCCGCCCTTGGTCAGGAAGGCGCGACCCTTGTCGAGTTCCTCCAGCGCTTCCTTCAGGCTGCCGCACACCTGCGGGATCAGCTTGCCTTCTTCCGGCGGCAGGTCGTAGAGGTTCTTGTCGGCGGCATCGCCGGGGTGGATCTTGTTCTGGATGCCGTCCAGGCCAGCCATCAGCAGTGCGGCGAAGCACAGGTAAGGGTTGGCAGCCGGGTCCGGGAAACGTGCTTCGATACGGCGAGCCTTGGGGCTGGACACGTACGGAATGCGGATCGAGGCGGAGCGGTTGCGCGCCGAGTAGGCCAGCATCACCGGGGCTTCGAAGCCCGGAACCAGGCGCTTGTACGAGTTGGTCGACGGGTTGGTGAAGCCGTTCAGCGCCTTGCCGTGCTTGATGATGCCGCCGATGAAGTACAGCGCGGTCTCGGACAGGCCGGCATAGCCTTCGCCGGAGAAGGTGTTCTTGCCATCCTTGGAGATGGACATGTGCACGTGCATGCCCGAGCCGTTGTCGCCGTAGAGTGGCTTGGGCATGAAGGTGGCGGTCTTGCCGTAGGCGTCGGCGACGTTGTGCACGCAGTACTTGAGGGTCTGGACTTCGTCGGCCTTTTTCACCAGGGTGTTGAACTTGACGCCGATTTCGTTCTGGCCGGCAGTCGCCACTTCGTGGTGATGCACTTCGACGACCAGGCCCATCTCTTCCATGGCGTTGCACATGGCGGTACGGATTTCATGGTCGTGATCGCACGGCGGAACCGGGAAGTAGCCGCCCTTGACGGCGGGGCGATGGCCCTTGTTGCCGCCTTCGACGTCCTGGTCGGTCATCCAGGAGCCCTGCTCGGAATAGATCTTGAACATCGAGCCGGAAATGTCCGACTTGAATTTCACCTGATCGAAGATGAAGAACTCCGGCTCCGGGCCGACGAACACAGTGTCGCCGATGCCGGTGGTCTTGAGGAATTCCTCGGCGCGCTTGGCGATGGAGCGCGGGTCGCGGTCGTAGCCCTGCATGGTGCTCGGCTCGACGATGTCGCAGACCAGAATCAGTGTCGGCTCTTCGGTGAACGGATCGAGCACGGCGGTTTCGTCGACGGGCATCAGGATCATGTCGGAGGCTTCGATGCCTTTCCAGCCATGCACGGACGAGCCATCGAACATCTTGCCGTGCTCGAAGAAATCCTCGTCCTCGGCGTCGCGAGCCGGAATGGTCAAGTGGTGTTGCTTGCCCTTGGTGTCGGTGAAGCGCAGATCAATCCACTTCACATCGTAATCTTTGATCAGTTGAAGCGACTTCGACATGGTGTTCTCCAGATAGTGGAAGCGCTGACAGGGATGCTTCCGAAGCAGGGTGAAGCCGGGCGGCGATGTTCCGCCAAAGGCGACCTGCCTCACAAGAGAGCAAATTGCGTGCCATTGCTCTTTTATGGACAAGAAGTGCCTGAGTCGGGGCGCTTTTCCGGGGCGTGAATTCCAGCCCGACCGTCATCGCCTGTTTGGCGCACCATAATAGTGCGCGGCTTGGGTTTTTCGAGCGATTTGGGAGCAAAAAACGCCGGCAGGCAGTTTTTCAACTGCTTGGCAGAAAACTGCCTGAAAGTTGATCAGATTCCGATATACTCCGCCCCCCTCTTTTTATGCCATGCAGGCGCGTGCGCTCTTTTTCATGAAGCTGATCGTCAAGGTTTTCCCCGAAATCACCATCAAGAGCCCGCCGGTACGCAAGGGTTTCATTCGCCAGCTGGCGAAGAACATCCGCACCGTGCTGCGCGAACTCGATCCCGACCTGCGGGTGGAAGGGGTGTGGGACAACATCGAGGTGGAAACCGCGCTCAGCGATGCGAAAGTGCTGCGCGAGATGATCGAGCGCCTGCGCTGCACGCCGGGCATCGGCCATTGCCTGGAAGTTCATGAATACCCGCTGGGCGATCTGGATGACGTCTTCGAGAAGTGCCACGCGCACTTCGCCGACCGTCTGCCGGGCAAGATCTTCGCGGTGCGCTGCAAGCGTGCCGGCAAGCATGCGTTCAGCTCGATGGATGTCGAGCGCCACGTCGGCAGCCGTCTGCGCGAAGAGTGCGGCGCGGCGGGGATTTCCCTGAAGGCGCCCGAGATCGAAGTGCGCATGGAAATTCGCGATCAGCGCCTGTTCGTCGTGCATGCCCAGCACGACGGCATCGGCGGCTATCCGCTGGGCGCGCTGGAGCAGACCCTGGTCTTGATGTCCGGCGGTTTCGACTCCACCGTGGCCGCCTACCAGATGATGCGCCGCGGGCTGATGACGCATTTCTGCTTCTTCAACCTCGGTGGTCGTGCCCACGAGCTGGGCGTGATGGAAGTCGCCCACTATCTATGGAAGAAATACGGCAGTTCGCACCGCGTACTATTCATCAGCGTGCCGTTCGAGGAAGTGGTCGGCGAGATTCTCGAAAAGGTCGACAACAGCCAGATGGGCGTGGTGCTCAAGCGCATGATGCTGCGCGCCTCGACGCAGATCGCCGAGCGCCTGCGCATCGATGCCCTGGTCACCGGCGAGGCGATTTCGCAGGTATCCAGCCAGACGCTGCCCAACCTCGCAGTGATCGATTCGGCTACCGACATGCTGGTGCTGCGCCCGCTGATCGCCGCCCACAAGCAGGACATCATCAACACCGCGTTCGAGATCGGCACCGCCGAGTTCGCCAAGAACATGCCCGAGTATTGCGGCGTGATCTCCAAGAACCCGACCACCAGGGCCAAGCGCTACCGTATCGAACACGAAGAAAAACAGTTCGACATGAGGGTGCTCGAGCGCGCCCTGGAAAATGCCCGCCAGGTGGCCATCGACCAGGTGATCGACGAGCTGGGCGAGGATATCCAGGTCGAGCACGTGTCGGAGCCGACAGCCAATCAGGTCATTCTCGACATTCGTCATCCTGACGAGGCCGAGGACGAACCTCTGCAACTGGCCGGCATCGAAGTGCAGACACTGCCGTTCTACGCCGTCAACAATCGCTTCAAGGAACTGGACGGGAACCGCCAGTACCTGCTGTATTGCGACAAAGGTGTCATGAGCCGCCTGCATGCTCATCATCTGCTCTGCGAGGGGCATCAGAATGTGCGGGTCTATCGGCCCGCGCGCGGGACGCTGGAAGCTGGAAGCCGGACGTAATGAGCGACTGGTCCAACAACCGCGTGGTCATCCGACGCAAGCAGCCTCCCGACCGGGATGTGCGTCCTTTCCTATTCGCTTTCGGCTTTCAAGGCTTCCAGTCTCTTACTCAGGTAAACAAACAGTGATCGAGAATCTCCGCAATATCGCCATCATCGCCCACGTCGACCACGGCAAGACCACCCTCGTCGACAAACTCCTGCGCCTGTCCGGCACCCTGGACCGCAAGGAGCTGGAAAACGAGCGTGTGATGGACAGCAACGACCAGGAGAAGGAGCGTGGCATCACCATCCTGGCCAAGAACACCGCGCTGAAGTGGAAAGACTACGACATCAACATCGTCGATACCCCCGGCCACGCCGACTTCGGCGGTGAAGTCGAGCGCGTCATGAGCATGGTCGATTGCGTACTGCTGGTAGTCGATTCCATCGACGGCCCGATGCCGCAGACCCGCTTCGTGACCCAGAAGGCCTTCCAGGCCGGTCTGAACCCCATCGTCGTGGTCAACAAGATCGACCGTCCCGGCGCGCGCCCGGACTGGGTCGTCGACCAGATCTTCGACCTGTTCGACAACCTCGGCGCCACCGAACAGCAGCTGGACTTCCCGATCGTCTACGCCAGCGCCCTGAACGGCCTTTCCGGTCTCGATCATGAGAACCTGGCCGACAACATGGACGCCCTGTTCCAGGCCATCGTCGATCACGTCCCGGCTCCGAACGTCGATCCCGAAGGTCCGTTCCAGATGCAGATCTCCCAGCTGGACTACAACAGCTTCCTCGGCGTGATCGGCGTGGGCCGTATCGCTCGCGGCAAGGTTAAGACCAACACCCCGGTGATCGCCATCGGCGCCGACGGCAAGAAGCGCCAGGGCCGCATCCTGAAGATCATGGGCCACTCCGGCCTGCAGCGTGTCGAAGTCGCCGAAGCCCAGGCCGGCGATATCGTCTGCGTCAGCGGCATGGACGAGCTGTTCATCTCCGACACCCTCTGCGACATGAACAACGTCGAGGCGCTGCCGCCGCTGACCGTCGACGAGCCGACCGTATCCATGACCTTCCAGGTCAACGATTCGCCGTTCTGCGGCAAGGAAGGCAAGTTCGTCACCAGCCGCAACATCAAGGAGCGTCTGGAGAAGGAGCTGCTGCACAACGTCGCCCTGCGCGTCGAGGAAGGCGACTCGGCGGACAAGTTCAAGGTCTCCGGCCGTGGCGAGCTGCACCTGTCGGTACTGATCGAAACCATGCGCCGTGAAGGCTTCGAGCTGGCCGTGGGCCGTCCGGAAGTGGTGATCAAGGAAGTCGACGGCGAGAAGCAGGAGCCCTACGAAAACGTCATCATCGACATCGAAGAGCAGCATCAGGGCGCGCTGATGGAACAGATGGGCCTGCGCAAGGGCGATCTGACCAACATGGCGCCGGACGGCAAGGGCCGCATCCGTCTGGAATACACCATTCCGGCGCGTGGCCTGATCGGCTTCCGCAACAACTTCCTGACCATGACCTCGGGCACCGGCATCCTCACCTCTACCTTCAGCCACTACGGGCCGATCAAGGGCGGTGAAGTCACCAACCGGCAGAACGGCGTACTGGTCTCCATGGCCACCGGCAAGGCGCTGACCTACTCGCTGGAAACCCTGCAGAGCCGTGGCAAGCTGTTCCTCGAACCCGGCCAGGAAATCTACGAAGGCCAGCTGGCCGGCATCCACAGCCGCGATAACGACCTGGTGATCAACCCCACCAAGGGCAAGAAACTCGACAACATGCGCGCCTCCGGCAAGGATGAAGTCATCGCCCTGGTGCCGCCGATTAAGTTCACCCTTGAACAGGCTCTGGAGTTCATCGACGACGACGAACTGGTCGAAGTGACGCCCAAGTCGATCCGCCTACGCAAGAAGATTCTCGACGAGAACCAGCGCAAGCGCGCCGCCAAGAACTGAGTTCAGCGGTAGCTGAAAGCCCCCGTCAGCGTGAGCTGGCGGGGGCTTTTTCGTTCAGGTGATGCGGGTGTCCCGCATTCGTCAGTCTTGCATCCCGCTATCTGCTGCCTTGTCTTACCGGGGCTTGGGTTGGGACAGGCAAGGGGCCGTCAATCGATAAGGCTAAAGTGTGCCCCGTCGTTGCCGCTAACCTCAGCAGATAACCTGCCTGGGTCCCTTAGCCATGAATCCTCTGGCCTCGCTCAACTCTTCCACTTCCCGTGCCGCGCAAGCCGGCCAGCCCGCCACAGCGCGTAACGATGTCGCCGATGCCCAGGCCACTCTGGCCAATCGGCTCACTGAAAAGCTGGGGCTGCAGCCGGGGGCGCTCAACGGCAAGCGCGATGATTTCACGCCCGAGAAGGTCGCTGAGCGAGTGCTGGGTTTCATCGAGCAACGCCTGCAGCAAGAAGCGGCTGCCGGTGCCGATCCGGCCAGGCTGAACAAGCTGCTTGGCCAGGCCCGCGATGGCGTGGAGAAGGGCTTCGCCGAGGCCCGCAAGATTCTCGATGGCATGGGGGTGCTGGGTGGCCAGGTCGCCAGCGATATCGATGACACCTACGCGCGCATTCAGGATGGCCTGAGTGGCCTCGACAAGCGTTTCGGCAGCGCGCCGGCAATGGCGGACAAGGTTGCGTTGAGCGGCTATAGCGAGCGCTTCAGCGCCCTGGCGGAAACCTTCGAGCTGTCCGTCACCACCCGCGACGGTGACCGTCTGCGCATCTCCGTGGCGCAGGCTTCGGCCAGTTGGACGCAGAAGGGTTTCGCTGTGGCTGGCAATGGCGGCTCTACGGCTGTGGTGGCGAGCAGTCAGTCCGGCAGCCTGCAGATCGGCGGTTGGCAGGTCAGTGTCGAAGGCGAGCTGGACGATGGCGAGATCAAGGCGCTGGAGAAACTCTTCAGCCAGGTACAGGAGCTGTCCGAGAAATTCTATGTGGGCGACCTGGCCGGCGCTTTCGATCGCGCCATGGCGCTGGACATGGACAGTGAGCAACTGGCGTCGATGTCACTGCACCTGACCCAGACCAGCGTGCGCCAGGCCACCGATGCCTACGGCGCCGTGGCCGGGCAGGGCGCCAGTGCGGTCAACACCGACCTGCAGGCGTATGCGCAGGGCCTGCTCGATGCATTGCGCAGTGCCAGCGGCCTGACGCAAGACGCCGGTGGCCTGCTCAAGGACCTGCTCAAGGGTGGCTTCTCGCTCAACGAGCGATTCGACCTTCCCCGCCTGGAAAAGGCCGAAAGCCTCAACCGCAGCCTGCTCGATGGCCTGCAGGCGCTGCTTGATGGTCAGGCCGGAAAGGGCGCTGCCGCGAGCTGATCATGCTCGATGGCAAGCCGCGCCGCTGGATGCCCTGAGCGACTCCCTGCGGTGCTGATAAACGGCGAGCAGGTCGTGTGCTTCGATGAGAGTCTGATGGCCGTGCCGACAGGAATGTTTTGGGGGCGCTGACATTCATGCCGGCCATACAGAGATGCCGGCAGGATACGGCACGGTTTTTCAGTCATTGAGCAGCGCATCGATCGCGCAGCCGACGCGGGCGTTACCCCAGTGGCGGCCGTTGATGTAGATGGGCATGGCAAGGTCGCAGAGCAGCTCGCCGGTGTCGCGGATATAGGTGCGTACCAGCAGGGCCGTGGTGTTCTTCGCGGCGCGCAGTTCGCCGGGGTTTTCGAATTTGCGGTTGCAGCGGTTGCCGACCAAGTCGGTGGCCTGGTCGCCGGTCAGGGGTTTGGAGAATTTCAGGTTGTGCGCCGACAGGTAGCCATCGACGTTGACCCCGACCGCATAGTTGCAGCCGGGTGTGGCGGCCAGGCCGGCTTCCAGGTGTTTCTGGCAGCGCTGGGTGAAGGCTTCGCTCCAGGCCAGCTTGTACTTGGGCGGTACGCTGTTGCCGAGCGGCTGGTAGTTGCGGTCGAAGACGTCGATGCCTTCGCGGCTCATCTCGATCAGCTCCGCCTGCAGGGCATCGCGCAGTTCGCGGGTCCTGGCCACGACCAGATCGAATACGCCGATGCCGATCTTGAAGCGCGAGACCAGTTCCTGAACGGCTTCGGTGTCCTGAGCCAGCTCCCCGGTGCGTGTCTCGGAGTCGCTCATGTGGCTGGCCACGTCCGCTGAAAGCTGGTGGATGTGGGTGACGTTCTCGTGCACCTGAACGTTGGAGGCGGAAAGCTCTTCCATGGAGCTGGCGATATGCAGCAGCTGTACGCCGGTCTGTTCGAAGTCTGCGACCATCTCTTCGAACTGCTGCGCCGAGCGGCTGACCACGTCACGGGTCTGTTGCACATCGGCGTTGATTTCGTCGTTCGCTTCGCGGGTGTGGCTGACCAGTTTCAGCATGGTGTCGATGTTGCCGGAGATTTCCACCGAGGCCTTGTTGACACGTTCGGCCAGGGTGCGGACTTCATCGGCGACCACGGCGAAGCCGCGCCCGGCCTCTCCGGCGCGGGCGGCTTCGATGGCGGCGTTGAGCGCCAGCAGGTTGGTCCGGTCGGCCACGTCGCGGATCAGCGCGGCGATCTGGTTGATGCTGGCCGAGCGCTGGGACAGGTCCTCGACGGTCTGGTTGAAGGTCTGCACCTTGTCGCCAACCTGGTTGATCTTGCGGGAAATGTCCTGCATCTCGCCCAGCGAAACCCGCGCGTTTTCGAGGTTGGCGTTGGTCGAGTCGGAGATGATCTGGGTGCTGCGCGACACTTCGCTGATCGCTGCGGTGGCCTCGGTACTGGCGGTGAATACGGTTTCGGTCATGCTCACCTGCTCGCGGGCGCTTTGGCCGGTGTCGGCGATGCGGGTCTTGACCAGCAGGGCCTCGCGGGCGATGGGGATGGTCATCTTGCGGATTTCGCTGATGACCTGGCGCATCTGCGCGGCGAAGCGGTTGTAGCTTTCGGCCAGTTCACGGAATTCATCGTGGGAGCGAGGTTGAAGGTTCTGGGAGAAGTCGCCACCGTCGTCGCCGATTTCGTTGAAGGCCGCGATCATCGAGCGGACCGGCGTGAGGATCAGGTGGCGCAGGTAGAGCGTCTGCCCGACGAGCCATACCAGCCCCAGCACGCTCAGGATGATGACCGCCGTGAGGCCGCCATCCAGCGAGGCGTTGATGCGCGCCGCCAGTTCAGCGGAGACATCATCGCTGGCCAGCGCAGCGGCGATGTAGTGCTTCTGCTCAAGGTAGATGTACAGGTAGCCAAGGTTGATCGCGTAGAGCAGGAAAAAGCTCGCGAGCTTCTTGCTCAGAGAATTCCAGAAGGTCTTCTCGCTCCACTCGTACAACTCCTTCAGGATGCCCATCGATATTTCCTCGTCATGTTCTTGTTATGCGTTTGCAGAAGCGCTGAGTGCACGGCGGATTCGGCATGCAGCATAGGGGCGTGCAGATGTTTTCCGATGTCTTCGATCAATATCGGCACCCCGGGCGCAAATATGAATATTTTGACGCCAATGATCTGCACCTTTACACGGGGGTGGCCGCTATATACTTGCCCAACTGGCTTCCGGTTGCCGCTGAGAGGCTGTCGAAAAACCACCTGTCAGCCACTGTGGCGGACGCAACGAATCGAATGGCTGAACCGTTGGCAGCGTTCCTGCCTGGTTCAATCGCCCGGAAGGAATATTCATGCTCAACAACGATGTCCTGCGCAGCCTGCGTTATACCCTGAACGCAAGCGACGCGAAAATGGCCGAGATCGCCCAGCTCACAGGCTGCGAAATTCCCGAAGCTGAAATGCTGGCCTACCTGAAGAAGGAGGACGAGGTCGGTTACAAGCCCTGCGGCGACCGTATCATGGCGTACTTCCTCGATGGGCTGGTGATCTACAAGCGCGGCAGGGACGAAAGCCGGCCTGCACCGCCGATAGAGCTGCCCATTACCAACAATCTGATCCTGAAGAAGCTGCGCGTGGCCTTCGAGTTGAAGGAAGAGGATATGCACGAGATTCTCAAGGCCGCCGATTTCCCGATATCCAAGCCGGAACTCAGCGCGCTGTTCCGCAAGGCCGGGCATAGCAACTACCGCGCATGCGGCGATCAGTTGCTGCGCAACTTCCTCAAGGGCCTGACGCTGCGCTGCAGATAATCGGCCAGTGCCGGTGCCGAAGCCTTTATGGCGTCGGCGCATCACCCTGGCATTCATCGCCAGCATGGCCCCTGTACCGAGCACTCCAGCCCTGGCCGCATGTTGCGCAAGCATCGTTTAGCGGCGCCTGGGTGAGCGGGATCGAGTGTGAATGCAATAGGCGCGCGGAACGATCCAGCCACGGCTGCAGCCAAACGGGTGAAAGCATTGGACAGGGTGCCGCATGACGTTCTCGATAGTTGCCAGATGTCCACGGACCGGCCAGTTCGGTATCGCCGCCGCCACCGCCATGCCCGCGGTGGGTAAATTGCTGGCCCATGCCGCGGCGGGTGTCGGTGCCGTGGCAACCCAGGCGCGGATCAATCCCTATCTGGGTATCGACGGGCTGGACTTTCTGCGGAAGGGCCTTTCAGCGGCTGAGGTGATCGAGCATCTCAAGAGTACCGACCCCTGTCTGTCACAACGGCAGGTAGCCGTGATCGACAGCCGGGGACGGACCGATTGCTGGACCGGGGCTCAATGCCTGCCCTGGTCTGGCGCCATCGGCGGCGATGGTTTTTCCGCACAGGGCAATCGGCTGGTCGGAAGGCAGGTGCTCGAGGTGGTGGCCGATACGCTCGACCGCACCGGTTCCCTGCCACTGGTGGAGCGTTTGCTGGAGGCGCTTTCCGCGGGTGATGACTGCGGTGGCGACCGCCATGGTGAGTCCTCGGCAACCATCTATGTGGTCGATCGCGAAGCGTATCCGCTCTGGGATATTCGCGTTGACCATCACCCGGACCCGGTGGCCGAGCTACGCCGGCTGCATGGGGTGTTCGAGCGCGAAGTATTGCCCGAAATGCTGCGCATGCCGACTCGCGACAACCCCGCCGGAGCCGCTGGAGAGGATTCGGTCTGATCCATGTTCCCCTGCATGCAGCACGGCTTCAACGGCTTATCCTTTTTGCTCCCGTCAGCGGAATGCGACAGTCGCTATATTCATAGTGCTGAGCTTCCGCAATGCGCTGAAACAAGCCGGAGGGGGGAAGCCAAGGAACGTCGTGGCTGCGCTCAGTCCAACACAACGACTCGCCACCAAGGAGTAACAGTGATGGGCCAGACCGGATTGCGTTGCCGCTGGGCCGATGGACTGGGCTGGGCGTTGCTTTACGGCGCGCTCTGGGCATTGTTCACCGGCAGCAGCGGCTGGCTGCTGGGGGTGCCGAGTATTTTGTCGGCGGTGGGGCTTTCGTTGTGGTTGGGAATCAGGCCCTGGAGGCTCTCGCTGACGGCTCTGCCAGGCTTTCTCCGGTTCTTTCTCTGCAGGATGGTCATGGGTGGCTGGGACGTGGCGTGGCGTGCCCTGCATCCTCGATGTCCGCTGCAACCGGCATGGCATCAATATTCGCTTGCCAGCCAGTCGCCGCGGATGCGTCTGTTGCTGTCGGCCATGGTCGGGCTGTTGCCGGGGACGCTGGTCTCGCGTATCGATGGTGAGCGGATGCAGGTCCACGTGCTGGACGAGCGCTTGCCCTGGCGGGCTACCATCGCTGAACTCGAACAGCGCCTCGAACGGCTGCTTGGCGCGAGTGGGAAGCGCTGATGGCCGTGTTTTCGGCGCTGCTGTTGCTGACCCTGATCATGGGCCTGTGGCGGGTGCTGCGTGGGCCGGGGTGGGTCGGTCGGCTGCTGGCGGTGCAGTTGTTCGGTACTACCGGCACCGCGCTGCTGCTGGTGCTGGCGCAGTGGCAGGACGCGCCGGCGCTGCGCGATGCGGCGCTGGTGCTGGCCCTGCTGGCGGCGATGATCAGCGTCGCACTGGTACAACTGCTGCGGCGCAGCCACCATGAATGAGCTGCTCGCCCTTTTCAGCTGGCTGCTGCTGGCCGGCGGGCTGCTGTTCTTTGCCGCCGGCAGTATCGGGCTGCTGCGCTTTCCCGACACCCTGAGCCGCCTGCACGCGCTGACCAAGGCCGATACCCTCGGCCTCGGTCTGGTAGTCGCCGGGCTTGCACTGCGCGCGGGCAGCCTGCTGGAAGTGGCGCAGATGCTGCTGATCTGGTTGCTGGTGCTGGCTTCGGGCACCACCGCTTGCCAGCTGCTGGCGCGCCAGTGCGAGGAGAGCGGCGATGACTGACTGGCTGCTCGATGCGGTGCTCGGGTTGTTGCTGCTGGGCCTGGCCGGCGGCGCGCTGCATGTGCGCCAGCTGTATGCCGGGGTGCTGCTGTTCATCGCCTTTGGGCTGGTGCTGGCGCTGGTCTGGGCACGTCTGGGTGCCGCCGACCTGGCGCTGGCCGAGGCGGCTATCGGCGCAGGATTGACTGGCGTACTGCTGTTCGCCGCCCTTTCGCGTCAGCCGCTGGAATGCCGCGAGCCACGTCTGCCAGGCCGCCGGCGATTGGCCGCCGTGCTGGTGCTGCTGCCGTTACTGTTCCTGCTGTTGCCGCCGTTGGCACCGCTTGGCGAGCTGGAGTCGCGGGTTCCGCGGCAGATCGATGCCGCGCTGGCGCACAGTGGCGTCGAGCATCCGGTGACGGCGGTACTGCTCAATTTCCGTGCCTGGGACACGCTGCTGGAGCTGGCGGTGCTGCTGCTGGCGTTGCTCGGTGCGCGCCAGCTGGGGCCGGTGCGGTTGCAACTGAGCGAACCCTGGCCGTTGCTGCGGGCCTGGAGCCGAACGCTTGCGCCATTGCTGGTGCTGGCCGGCGGCTATGTGCTCTGGCGCGGCGCGGCTTCGCCGGGCGGGGCGTTCCAGGCGGGCGCGCTGCTGGCGGCGGGTATCGTCCTGCTGCGTCTGGCCGGTGCGCTACCGGCGCTGCGCTGGCGCTTCTGGCCGCTGCGGCTGCTGGTGCTGGCGGGTCTGCTGCTGTTCATCGGCGTGGCTGCGTCGTGCGCCTGGTTCGGGGACGGCTGGCTGCGTTATCCGGCTGCCTGGGCCAAGCCGCTGATTCTCTTCATCGAGGCTGCGGCGACGCTGTCCATCGCGGCCAGCCTGAGCCTGCTGGTGATCGGCGATGATCCGGAGCGGCAGCCATGAGCGCCATGCTGTTCTGGATCGCTGTCGGTCTTGCGCTATGGCTGATCGGCCTGCACGGGCTGCTGACGCTGCGTCAGGCGCTGCGGCGGATCATCGCCATCAACCTGATGGGCAGCGGCGTGTTTCTGGTGATGATTGCCCTGGCCGCGCGCCACGACCCGAGCGATCCGTTGCTGGTGGCGCTGGTGGTCACCGGGTTGGTGGTGGCAGTCAGCGCCACCGCGCTGGCGCTGCGCTTGAGCAGTGCGCTGGCCTCGTCATCGGAGCGCAAGCGATGAGTGCCGCGCTGGTCAGCCTGCTGCTGCCATTGGTCGGCGCACTGCTGTTGATTCTGCTGCGCCCGGCGCATAGCGGGCGCTGGGTGATCGTGCTGAGCCTGGGCGCACTGGTGGCGGCGATCATGGCGCTGCATCTGGTGCTCGATCATGGCGAGCGCAGCCTGCTCATCGGTGGCTGGGAGGCCGGGCTGGCGATTCGCTTTCGGCTGACGCCGTTGGCGGCGCTGCTGCTGGTATTCAGCGCCGGATTGCACCTGCTGGTGGCGCTTTATGCGGCGCGCATCGCCCATGCCGCCGGCAGCGAGGATTACTGGCCGTTGTCCTGCCTGCTGCATGCGGCTTTGGCCGCGCTGTGGCTGTCGGCGGACCTGTTCAACCTCTATGTGACCCTGGAGTTGCTCAGCCTGGCGGCCGTGGCGCTGGTGGCGCTGGCCGGGCGAAAGGCCTGGAAGTCGGCGCTTAACTACCTGCTGCTGTCGCTGGCCGGTTCGCTGGCCTATCTGCTGGGTGTGGCGCTGATCTACGGGCGCTACGGCGTGCTCGATCTGGCCTTGCTGGCGCAGCTGACCGAGGCCGATGGTGTGACTCATTTGGCGCTGCTGCTGATGACGGTCGGGCTGATGCTCAAGGCCGCGCTATGGCCGCTGCACCTGTGGCTGCCGCCGGCTCACGCGGCGGCGCCGACCGCGGTCAGCGCATTGCTCTCGGCGCTGGTGGTCAAGGGGCCGCTGTATATCCTCTGGTTGCTCTGGAGCGAGATCGCGCCGGAAGCATTCGGGCGTGACGCCGGCCTGCTGTTCGGCACGGCGGGTGTGCTGGCGCTGGTTGTCGGGGGTTGGTCGGCACTGCGGACACCCCATCTGAAAACGCTGGTGGCCTATTCCACCGTCGCCCAGCTCGGCTATGCCCTGCTGGCCCTCGGCTTGCTGCTGCATCTCGACGAACCGCGTCTGCATGCGGCGCTGTGGTTGTTCGTGCTGGCCCACGGACTGGCCAAGGTGTCGATGTTTCTGGCTGCCGGCGAGTTGCAGAGCATTCTGGGCAGCAGGCGGGTGACAGGCATGAAGGGCGCCAGCCAGAACGTGCCGATTGCCCTGGCCGCTTTCGCGGTTGCAGGCGGCAGTCTGGTCGGGTTGCCGCCCAGTGGCGGCTTTCTGGCCAAGTGGCTGCTGCTGCAGCCGCTATTCGAGCGTCCGCAACACTGGCCCTGGGCCGTCGGGGTGCTGCTCGGCACGCTGATGTCCTCTGCCTACGTATTCCGTGTCGTCGCCCATGGGTTCGACCGGGCACGACCGAATCCACCGAGCATCCACCCGGATCGTCCGGCCCAGTGGCTGGCGCTGTTGCCGGCGTTGCTGGTCTGGGGGCTGGCGCTGATCAGCGAGCCGCTGCTGCTCTGGCTGGGAGGGCTCGGTCGATGAACTGGTACAGCGTGCTGCCGCTGGGGATCGTGCTCAGCTCGTTGCTGCCGGGGCTGGTGATCTTCGCCTTGAGCGAGGATCGCCAGCGTCTGCGTGTAACCCTTAACCTGCTCGGCGTGACCCTCAAGCTGCTGCTGGTCGGCAGCATGCTCTATGGCGTCAGCCAGGGCAGCGAGTACCGTTTCAGTGTGCCGCTGCTGCCCGGCGCGCCGCTGGTGCTGCAGGCCGATGCGCTGTCGCTGCTGTTCGTCGCGCTGTCGTCGCTGCTGTGGGCGGTCACCACGGTCTACGCCATCGGCTATCTGGAAGACGCGCCGCTGCGCTCGCGTTTCTTCGGCTACTTCAGCCTGTGCGTCAGCGCCACGGTAGGCCTGGCACTGGCGGGCAATCTGGTCAGCTTCCTGTTGTTCTACGAGCTGCTGACGCTGGCGACCTTCCCGCTGGTGGTGCATCGCGGCACGCCGGAATCGCTGGCAGCCGGGCGCGTCTATCTGGCTTACACAGTGGGTGGCGGCGCGCTGGTGCTGATGGGCGTGGCGTTGTTGCACAGCCTGGCCGGCACGCCGGACTTCCAGGCCGCCGGCTACCTGCTCGATCAGGTCGACGAGCATGACCTGGCATTGCGCGTGGCCTTTGCCTTGCTGATTTGCGGCCTCGGCGTGAAGGCCGCGCTGATTCCGCTGCACGGCTGGTTGCCACGGGCCATGGTCGCACCGGCGCCGGTCAGCGCCCTGCTGCACGCGGTGGCCGTGGTCAAGGCAGGCGCGTTCGGCATCGTGCGGGTGGTCTACGACGTATTCGGCGCCGAGGCGCTGACGCGCCTGGACCTCACCGGTCCGCTGCTCTGGCTGGCGGCGGCGACCATCCTCTACGGCTCGTTGCGCGCGCTGCAGCAGCAGGAGCTGAAGAAGCGCCTGGCCTACTCGACCATCAGCCAGGTGTCCTACGTGACCCTGGGCGTCGCACTGCTCGGTCCGATTGCCGCCGTGGGTGGGCTGGTGCATCTGGTGCACCAGGGGCTGATGAAGGTGACGCTGTTCTATTGTGCGGGCAACTTCGCCGAAACCCTGGGAATTCACCGCATCCGCGAGATGGACGGCGTCGGTCGGCGCATGCCCTGGAGCATGGCGGCGTTCACCGTCGGCGCGCTGGGCATGATCGGCATTCCACCGATCGCCGGCTTCATCAGCAAATGGACGCTGGGCCTCGGCGCGCTGCAGGTCGGCCAGGACTGGGTGCTGCTGGTGCTGTTCGGTTCGGCACTGCTGAATGGCGCCTACTTCCTGCCGCTGCTCTGGCGTGGCTGGTTCGCCGAACCGGCTGACTGGGAGCAGAACCGTTGGGCCGGCGAGCGTTTCGAAACCCACTGGATGTTGCTGCTGCCGCCCCTGATCACGGCGCTGCTGTCGTTGCTGGTCGGGCTGCTGGCGGCCACCGCATTGAGCCCGCTGGGCTGGAGCCAGCTGATCGTCGAGCGGGAGTTCGCCCTGTGAGCGCCTGGCTCTGGCTGCTCGTGCCCTTCGCGCCCTTGGTCGGCGGCGCGCTGCTGCTGATGCTGCGCCAGCACGTCCTGCCTTGGCTGTGGCTGGCCTGTGTGCCGGCTTTGCTGGCGGCACTGCAACCTCCGCCAGCGCTGGAGCTACCCTGGCTATGGGAGGGGGTGCGCTGGGGCGCGGGTGATGCGCTGACGCGCGCCTGGCTGGGTTTTTCCGCGCTGCTTTGGGGCTGCGCGGCGGTGTTCGCCAGCAGCAGTCTGGCTCGCGATCCACACAGGTTGCGCTTCTGGGCGTTCTGGCAACTGGCGCTGGCCGGCAACCTGCTGCTGATCATCGCCACCGACGCGCTGAGCTTCTACCTCGGCTTCAGCGCCATGAGCCTGTCGGCCTACGGACTGATCGTGCATCGTCGCGGGCCGGGACCACGACGTGCCGGACGCTTGTATCTGCAGCTGGCAATCTGTGGCGAGATGCTGCTGCTGGCGGGCCTGCTGTTGCGCAGCCACGCCGGCGATTACGCCTTCGACTTCGCCAGCTGGCAGACGCAGCCGATCGACGACCTGACCCTGGCGTTGCTGCTGCTTGGTCTCGGACTGAAGGCCGGGTTCTGGCCGCTGCATGTATGGCTGCCGCTGGCCCATCCCGAAGCTCCGGCGCCAGCCAGTGCGGTGCTTTCAGGGGCGATGCTCAAGGCCGGCATCCTCGGCCTCTGGCGTTGCATGCCAGAGGCCGACCCGACACTGGCAGCTTGGAGCACGCCGCTGCTGATGGTCGGTATCTTCGGCGCGTTGTACGCCGCCGCGCTCGGGCTCTGTGCGGGAAAATCCAAGGCGGTGCTGGCCTTTTCCTCGGTGAGCCAGATGGGCTGGATGCTGATGATCCTGGCGCTGGCCTGGAGCCTGGAAGCGCCCTCGGCAGCGCTTCTCGCGGTACTGCTGCTGTTCGGCATGCATCACGGCCTGGCCAAGGGCGCCTTGTTCCTGGCGGCGGGAATGGTCCATGAAGGGCGTCTGCCGCGTCTGGCCTGGGTGCTATTGCTACTGCCGGCGCTGGCGATCATGGGTGCGCCGCTAAGCAGCGGTGCGGCGGTGAAATACCTGCTCAAGGATGCCTGGCATGAAAGCACGTTCGCCGCCTGGGTGCCCTGGTTGAGTCTGGCCAGCTTCGCTACTGCCCTGTTGCTGATGCGCGCGCTCCGGCTGATGTGGCGCGACCAGCAGCATGCGGTGCAGCCGCCGCCGGCTGGCCAGTGGCTGCCCTGGGTGACGCTCAGCGTGGCGTCGCTGTTGCTGCCATGGGGCTGGCCGGTGATGCGCGAGTCGCTGCTGGCCAGCCTGTATCCAGCTGGGCTGTGGGCATCGCTCTGGCCGCTGTTGCTCGCGCTGGCTCTGACTGGACTGGCGTTGCATCTGCGTTGGCGTGTACCGTCGCGCCTGGCACGGCTGCCTAACCTGGCACTGTGGGCGTCGCTGTATATCACGCGAGTGCTGCGCCAACCGCCGTTGCCTACCCTTACAATTCACCTCGAACGCAACCGCTGGCGCGTGCGCGAACGGCGCTGGAATCGCTTCTGGGAAGGCGGCACGCTGACTGTCAGCGCCTGGTTGCTGGTTGGGCTGCTGTGGCTGGGCTGGCTGTGGTGATCGTATCCGGTGGGCGAATGCCGCTGGGAAGGCCTCTCATCTGCATAGGCGACGCGCGGTTACGGCTTTGCCAGATGGGCTGAAAGGCTCGCCACCATTTCCAGTACGAATGCGCGGTCCTTGTTCGATAGCGTGCCGATGAGATTCGTGATCGCGCGTCCCTGATCTTCCGCCCTGTTGCTGGATTCGATCAGCAGATCACCCACCGGGCAGTCGAAAATGCCGGCCAGTTCCACCAGGCGCGCCACAGTCGGCATCACAATGCCCCGCTCCATGCGCGATACCGCCTCGTTGCCAATGTTGAGCCGCTCGGCGACCTCCTCCTGAGTGAGCATGCAGGCCACTCTTCTCTTCGAGATAGCTTTGCCCACCACGCGCGCCAAGGCGTGTTCATTCATTTTCATGTTGACCTCCATTCAACTTAAATGGTGGTGTCTCAACTTGTTGACATGAAGGGCTTTTAAGGTTGACCATCAGCCTTTAAAGAGGTTTCCGACGTTCTGAAGCAAAAATGAAAACAATAAATAAAAAGATCGGTGCGAACTCGACTGGCCGACATTCGTAGAAATTCGAAGCAAGTCCCTGCGTTGTGAAATTTGCTGGTGCCGGTGCACCGGCACAGTCCAACCGCACCTGCCTCGTGCATTTCTCACTGACCAACTGGAGTCGAATCGATGTCCGCTTTACCGTCCTTCCGCGACTGGCCGATCGCCGCCAAGCTCAATGTGGTGCAGTTCTTGAGCATGGGGGTATTGCTCGCCATCGCCATCACCGCGCTGGTGCTGTGGCTGGGCCTGGTGCTTGAGGAAAAGAGCCTGGAGAGCGTGCGCCAAAGTAATCAGCAAGCCATCGACATGCTGGCGGTCTATAACAGCGCCACAGAGCAAAGCGCGGAAAGACTGGGCGAGGTACTGGCCGCCCGTTATCCGGACGGCTTCAGCCTGGATGAGGGGGCGGGCATCGCCATCGGCGGTATTGTCACGCCCCTGTTGCGCTCCGGCGATCATGTGCTCAACCTTGATTTCGCGATTGTCGATGACTTCACTGCCACCACCCAGGCGGTAGCCACCCTGTTCGCCCGCATGGGGGACGATTTCGTCCGGGTGGCCACTTCGCTGAAGAAGGAAGACGGCGAGCGCGCCGTGGGTACCCTTTTGGGTTCGGCGCACCCTGCCCATGCACGGTTGCTGCAGGGGGAGCCTTACACCGGCAAGGCCAACTTGTTCGGTCGCGACTACATGACCCGCTACCTGCCGCAGCGGGATGCATCCGGGCGCGTCGTCGCCGTGCTGCTCATCGGCCTGGACTTCACCCGGGAACTGGCATTCCTGAAAGAGCGCATCGGCAGCATCAGACTCGGTCGTACCGGCTATATCTTTGCCGTGGACGCAGGTGAGGACAGGGGAACCCTGGTGATCCATCCGGCCCAGGAGGGCGCCAATCTGCTGGAGGCCAGGGATGCCAACGGTGTCGCCTTCATTCGTGAGATGGTGGATGGCAAGGCAGGCACCCTCCGCTATCTGTTCACCAATCCTGGCGAGCGCCGGCCCAGGGACAAGGTGGTCCCGTTCGGTCATTTCGCCCCCTGGAATTGGGTGGTGGGCGCCTCCCTCTACCGCGACGATCTGATGGAAGAGGCGAGCGCGGTGCGTAACCGGCTGATCATCGGAGCCATCGTGCTCGGTCTGTCGCTGCTGTTGGTGAGCGTGCTGGTCGTGCGCCGCTGGGTCAGCCGGCCCCTCGCTGATGCGGTGGTCGCAATTCAGCACATTGCCAGCGGCAACCTGGCAGTGCATATCCCGCCCCAGGGCAAGGATGAAAGCGGACTGCTGCTCAACGCCACCCGGACGATGGCCGGCAACATGAGCGAGGCTATTGCCAGCATCCAGACCGCCGCCCGGCAAGTGGGAGAGTGCGCCGACCATCTGTCCGAGACCACTCGCGAGGTCGCCGCCAAATCGGGGTTGCAAAGCGAGGCGGCCACCTCCATGGCTGCGGCCATCGAAGAAATGAACGCCAGCATCGGCCATGTCGCCGAGAACTCGCAGAATGCCAGGGAAATTTCCGCTTCCTCCGGGCAGGTTTCCAGCGAGGGCACGGAGGTGATCCAGCAGACGGTGGGGAGCATGACGCGCATCGCCGGCGCGGTGCGCGACGCCTCTGCCACGGTTGCCCAGCTGGGAGAGGAATCCCAGGCGATTTCCGCCATCATCGATGTGATCAAGGGCATTGCCGGCCAGACCAACCTGCTGGCCCTGAATGCCGCGATCGAGGCGGCCAGGGCCGGCGAGGCGGGGCGCGGCTTTGCCGTGGTAGCCGATGAGGTACGCAAGCTGGCCGAGCGCACCTCGCTCTCCACCCAGGAAATCGAAGGCATGATCGGTCGTATCCAGGACGGCACCAGCGAAGCGGTGTGCAATATGGAAACCGGCGTCAGGCAGGTGGAGGAGGGCGTTACGTTCGCCACCCAGGCCGGTGGCAGCATCGCCGATATTCGCCTCAGTGCCGATCAGGTCTCCCGGGCCGTCAACGACATTTCCGAGGCACTGGCGCAGCAGACTACGGCCTCGCACGAGATTGCCGAGAATGTGGCGAGGATTGCCGCCATGGCCAATGAAAACAATTTCCTGGTACAGAACTCAGCCGGTTACGCCGAAGAGCTCAAGCAACTGGCCGCCAGCCTGAACCAGCGTGCCTCGCGTTTCGTCATCACGGGTTGAATATCGCCCGGCGCGCCGGCTGGTCGCCAGGCTCGCTCAAGGCAACGCCTTCTCGGCGAAGGGGCGAGTCACGAGCCCCAGCTGGGCGCGAAAGCTTTCCATGTCGAACATGGTGCAGATTTCCTCGATCTGCCGGCTGGGCGTGAGGGTCCAGAAGGCCATGGCGGAAATGCTCAGCACCTTGTCGCTGGACGGATAGCCGAACGCGGGGCGCTCGATGGTGCCGATCAGGGTGCTCCAGGTGACGACCTTGTTGCCCTCGGCGATGCACTCTTCGACGACCACTTCCAGCTCAGGCATGGCGTGGCGGATCTGACGGACCATGTCGAGAAATTCGGCGCTGTAAAGCGAGCGTCCGATGAACGAGCTTTTGTAGAGGAAATCCTTGCTGTGCAACTGCTCGGCCAGGGCCATGTGCCCGCGATTCCAGGTCAGTTCGATGTGTTGGCGGACCAGTTTCTTGTAGTCGTCCAATGACATATACGCGCTCCAGGGTGCCTGTCGGATGTGATCGAGCGCGCACTTTAGGGGCTGCTCCTGCTTCATCGCAAGCCGCTTTGCCGGTGTGAGCCGGCCATCTCGCGATGACTGCCGGGTCGGGCTCAGTCGTTGCCGAGCCTGATCCGGAACGCTGCGCCGCCGAGCCCGGACTCGCCCAGGCTGAGTTCGCCGCCATAGCTGTCGAGGATGTCCTTGGCCACCGCCAGGCCGATGCCCTGACCGGGGTGCTGGCTGTCGAAGCGTTCGCCGCGGCGGATGATCCGCGCCCGCTGATCGACCGGCACGCCCGGTCCGTCATCCTCGATGCCGAGCAGCAGGTCACCTTCGCTGTTGCTGGCGCTGATGTGCACCTGCCGCAGGCAGAGGCGATAGGCGTTCTCCAGCAGGTTGCCGAGCAGCTCCATCAGCGCGCCTCGCTCCATCGGTACCAGGCATGGTTCGGCGAGCTGCATGTCGACCTGCACGTGCTTGTCACGGTAGACCTTGTCCAGCGTGCCGCAGAGGCTGACCAGCAGCGGCCTGAGTTCGACCCGATGACGCACCAGGCCGCTCTTGCCGAGGCTGGCACGTTGCAGCTGATAGCCGATCTGCTGGCTCATGCGTTCGATCTGCGCCTGCATCACCTGCGCCTGCTGGCGGCTATGCGCTTGCGCCGAGAGTGTTTCGCCGACGCCCTGCAGCACGCTGAGCGGTGTTTTCAGGCTGTGCGCCAGATCGCCGAGGGAGTTGCGGTATTGCTCGCGCTGGCGGCGCTCGCTATCGAGCAGGCGGTTGAGCGAGCGCGTCAGGCGCAGCAGCTCGCGTGGGTGATCATCGCTCAGTCGTTCGCGCTGGCTGGCTTCGACCTCGTCGAGTTCAACGCTGACCCGCTTGAGGGTGCGAAAGCCCCAGGTCAGGCCGAGCCAGAGCAGTACCAGCAACACCAGCAACCCGCTACCCAGCCACAGGTAGAGCTGGCGGCGAAACTCTTCGAACAGGCTCACGTACTCGCTGGTCGGTTGCATGGTGACGAAGCTGAAGGCGTTGTCGCGGCTGCCGGTCAGATGCAGTTCGACGTCGTAAACGAAGTACTCGACGCCATCTGCGTCACGTATGCGCAGAAACTCGGTGATGCGGCCTTCGTAGCGCGGACGGTAGTCGATGCGCTCGTCGGCCGCCGAGCGCGAATGCCAGACCAGCTCGCCACGGCGGTCATAAATAAAGCCCAGCAGTTGTGCGTCCGGCAGGTTGAATTCTTCGTCCGGCAGCCGCTCCGGCATCGATAACCGCCCATTTTCCACCTGTGCGGCACTGATCAGCGTGTTGGCATCGGCGGCCAGACGCTGTTCGATGACCCGTTCGAAGGTCAGGCTGAAGGCGCCCTGCAGGACCGGCAGCAGCACCAGCATGAACAGCACGGCCAGGCCTGCGGCGCCAAGCATCAGTCGCAGGCGCAACGACATGGCGCTGGTCAGCAGGGTACGCGCGCGCGCCTGGAGCCGGCGCCAGCGTCGGCTCATCGGCAGCGCTCGGTGAACAGGTAGCCCAGGCCGCGCACGGTCTCGATGGGTTTCATCGCGCACTGGGCTTCGAGCTTGCGCCGCAGCCGCCCGACCAGTACTTCGATCACGTTCGGGTCGCGTTCCTCGTCGCCGCTGTAGAGTTGCTCCATCAGCCGCTCCTTGGCCACCACCTGCTGCTGGTGGCGCATCAGGTATTCGAGGATGCGGTATTCGTAGGCGGTCAGCGCCAGCGTCTCGCCGTTGGCCGTGGCTTGCTTGCGGTTGAGGTCGAGCACCAGCGGGCCGGCTTCGATGGTGGCCTGGGTGAAGCCGCTGGAACGGCGCAGCAGGGCGTTCAGGCGTGCTTCCAGTTCCTCGAACTGAAAGGGCTTGACTACGTAATCGTCAGCGCCGGCAGCCAGGCCTTCGACCTTGTCCTGCCAGTTGCCACGCGCCGTGAGGATGAGGATCGGAAAGGTCTTGCCGCGGCTGCGCAGCTGGCGGATCAGGTCCAGTCCGCTGATACCGGGCAGGCCGAGATCGATAACGGCAAGGTCGTGATTGAATTCGTAGGTCTGATACAGCGCCTCTTCGGCGTTGGGTACGGCATCGACAATGTGCCCGCTCTCGCCGAGCCGGGTCTGCAAGTGGTGGCGCAGCAGCGCCTCGTCTTCCACCACCAGCACTTTCATGTTTGTGCTCCCTAATACAGACGACCGGGCCTTGCCCGGTCGTCATTCAACGTTCTGTTGGCACAGTCGCCGTCAGAAGTGATAGTTCAGGCCCAGATAGGCCTGCTTGCTGCTGTGCACGTCGATCGAACCCAGCTTGCCGACGCCGCGCTCGGACACTTCGGTACCGGCATTGCTGCGCAGGTAGCGGTAGCCCGCTTCCACCGAGGTGTTGTCGCCGAGCTTCTGCAGGATACCGGCCTGCACGCCGACCAGGTAGCCGATGTCGCTGTCACGGCTGTAGCCCTTGGACTCGTTTTCCAGCTTGGTCAGACCGGCGCTGGCACCGCCGAACAGGCGGGTGGTGTCGCCCAGCGGGACGAACATGTCGTAGCTGCCGATCAGATTCTGCTGACGCAGCTTGAGACTGCTGCCATAGTCGTCCGAAACGTTCTCGTAGGTCATGTAGTAGCGGGCCTCGTCGGTCATCTGGCCGGCGCGCACACCCCAGGTGCCGCTGTTCTTGAGTACGTCATCGAAGCGGTTCTTGCCTGCCATGTTCTGCTTCAGCGAGCCGGAACGGTCGGTGTTGACGGTGCTTTTGCCCCAGGTGAAGCCGGCGAAGTTCTCGGCGGCGTGAGCGCCGAAGCTGAAGATGCCGAGGGTGGTGGCAAGGGCCAGAGTGCTAAGTTTTTTCATCGGTGACTCCTTTTCAGACAGCGGGATACTGACGGTCCCTAGCCTGAACGCTTGTCACTGAACCTTTCCTGAACCCAGCCTGAACCTGCGCTGAACGAGTACTGCATGTCACGCCGTTGGTCCGGCACCGGACTTTTATGCAAGCTGCTGCGACTCGCTCTGATCGCCCACTCTGGCGTCATCGTACGGTTGGTTGCGTAGAGGCGGTGACGCTACCGGGTGCGCAGATTCTCAGGCGGTGCAGGATTTGTCCCAATTGAGGTGCCCGCGCAGCAGACACGCAGCCTCGGCCCGGTTGGATGCGCCAATCTTGCGCAGCAGGTTGTGGATATGGCTTTTGATCGTATGTGGGCTGAGGTTCAGTCGTTCGGCGATTTCGGCGTTTGAAAGCCCTTTGCCGGCCAGGCTGAGAATCTCGCGCTCACGCAGGGTCAGCGAGGGTTTGCTGCCGGCGCGCTGGCGCATGCGCCGCCACTGGCTGAGCAGGCGCTCGGTCAGTAACCGTGGCAACCAGTCGCCGCCATCGAGCAGTATCTGAATGCCTTCCAGCAAGTGTTCGGGTGTGGTGTGGGTATAGAACACGCCGCGAATGGCCGGATATTGTTCCACCAGCTGTTCGGCCTGCTCCGGTGCGATGTTCAGCAATGCCACGGGCGCTTTTTCACCCAGTCGCTCCAGCAGGCTGGACAGTTGCTCGGTGTCGTTGTTGTCGGCATCTACCAGATAGAGGTCGGGTGTTTGCGCAGTGTTGTCTCCGGGCCGCGTCAGGGTGACGTCCAGCCAGGTCTGTTCGCCAAGAAAGTGTTTGAAGAAAAGTCCCAGCAACTCGTTGCCGGTGAGCAGGCTTACGCAAGAAAGGTTGCGCTCCTGGTCGGTCAGATCCGCCTCGTCCATGTTCGATCCATATAGGTAGCAAAGTTCCTAAACGACCGGTGTCTGGCTGCGAAGTTCATTCCGGGTGCTGTCCATGGTGTAGGGATGACGATGCGACGAACGGTGAGGTGAACGCAGTGCGCACTGCGGGCATTTGTGGCGAGGGGAAAGATTTTGTAATGCCCTTGATGAAACCCTCAGCGTGGCGGGTTGCCCGATTGAAGGTAACCCCTCTGAAATAAGGAGAACGAACATGCAAACGACAAAACTCGCAGCTCTGACACTGGCCGGCCTGATGTCCACGGCCGTATTCGCAGCGGGCACCAGTGATACCGATAGCACCACGCGCGGTGACAATCGTTACGAGACGATCGATGGCACTACCACAGACGATACCAGTCGTTCAGGTATGCCCACCAATCCCGGCATGAGCACCGGAACAGGTTCTGATGCCGATACTCGCACCGGCACCGGTTCTGATGGCACTGGCACTGGCACTGGCACTGGCACTGGTGGCGGCGGTATGGGCACTGGTACCGGTGGTGGCGCAGGCGGAATGGGCGGTGGCGCAGGTAACTGATGTGATGAGGCGGTTCAAAAAGCTCCGGCTCTGCTCGGGGCTTTTTGCATTGATGAGCCGGGTGCGCCTGCCGTATCGCTGAAACTCATGCCGCAGGTGGTTGCCCAATGAGGTGTCACTTCTGGAGTGAGCCATGGACCTGCGTACGCTGATCTTCACCGCAACCCTGGCAGTTGCCGCCCCGGTGCTGGCGACTGGAACCGGCCCGACGATCCCGGAGAAAAGCCGCGAGCATCCCCTGGATACCCGCGAGCCACGACAGGACGTCATCGACGCTCCGGATGAGCGTCAGCCCCGGCCACCCACGCTGGATGCGCCGCCAGAAGTACCGCCACTGGAGCCGGTCGAACCGCTGCCGGAACGGCCCAAGCCGCAGGGCATCGAAACCAGCGGCAGAGCCATGCCGGTCAACTGGGCGTTCGATTGAGCATGAAAAAGGGAGACCGAAGTCTCCCTTATCGTTCAACGCTCGGCTATCAGAACAGCACACGGCTGCGGATGGTGCCGTTGACGTGCTGCAGTTTCTCCAGCGCCAGCTCGGAGTATTCCTTGTCCACGTCGATCACTACGTAGCCGACCTTCTCGTTGGTCTGCAGGAACTGGCCGGCGATGTTGATGCCGTTGTCGGCGAAGACCTTGTTGATCTCGCTCATCACACCCGGAATGTTCTGGTGGATGTGCAGCAGACGGTGCTTGTCGGGGTGCGACGGCAGTGCCACTTCCGGGAAGTTGACCGAGGATACCGAGGTGCCGTTGTCGCTGTACTTGACCAGTTTCTCGGCCACTTCCAGGCCGATATTGGCCTGCGCCTCGGCGGTGGAGCCACCGATGTGCGGGGTGAGAATCACGCGGTCCAGGCCACGCAGCGGGCTTTCGAATTCCTCATCGTTGGAGCGCGGCTCCACCGGGAACACGTCGATGGCGGCGCCGATCAGGTGTTCGTCCTTGATCGCGGCGGCCAGGTGATCCAGCTCGACCACGGTGCCGCGTGCGGCGTTGATCAGGATGCCGCCCTTTTTCATGGCGCGGATTTCCTTCTCGCCGATCATCCACTGGGTCGATGGCAGCTCGGGAACGTGCAGGGAGACGATGTCGCACATGCCCAGCAGCTCGTACAGCGAGCCGATCTGCGTGGCGTTGCCCAGCGGCAGCTTGGTCACCACGTCGTAGAAATAGACCTGCATGCCCAGCGCTTCGGCCAGTACCGAAAGCTGGGTGCCGATGGAGCCGTAGCCGATGATGCCGAGCTTCTTGCCGCGGATCTCGAAGGAGTTGGCCGCCGACTTGATCCAGCCGCCACGGTGGCAGGAGGCGTTCTTCTCCGGGATGCCGCGCAGCAGCAGGATGGCCTGGGCCAGCACCAGTTCGGCCACCGAGCGGGTGTTGGAATAGGGTGCGTTGAATACCGCGATACCGCGCTCGCGAGCGGCATTCAGATCGACCTGATTGGTGCCGATGCAGAAGCAGCCGACGGCGATCAGCTTCTTCGCCGCCTCGAAGACGTCCTCGGTGAGCTGGGTACGCGAACGGATGCCGATGAAGTGGGCATCGGCGATCTTTGCCTTCAGTTCGTCGCCGGACAGCGCCGTCTTGAGGTATTCGATGTTCGAGTAACCGGCGGCCTTCAGGGTGTCGACGGCGTTCTGGTGGACGCCTTCCAGAAGAAGGAACTTGATCTTGCTCTTGTCGAGAGAGGTCTGGCTCATCTGCATTAAAACCTTTAAGGCCGGAGGTTGTGACAAGTGTCCAGCGAAGGCTGGCCGAGCCGGAAATGCCGGTTCGGGAGTCTGCCGAGGCACGTTTCAAAGGGGTGCGTATGCTAGCATACGAGCCCCCTGAAACACCCATCCCCGAGCTGAAGCGTGCTCAGGGTGACCATGAATTGTATGAGAGTTCCCGCGATGACCGATCCCGCCCTGATCGATGAGCTGCAAACCCTGGTCGAGCCTGGCAAGGTGCTGACCGACGCCGATTCGCTGAATGCCTACGGCAAGGACTGGACCAAGCATTTCGCGCCGGCGCCCTCGGCCATCGTCTTCCCGAAAAGCATCGAGCAGGTGCAGGCCATCGTGCGCTGGGCCAATCAGCGCCAGGTCGCGCTGGTGCCGTCCGGCGGGCGCACGGGGCTGTCTGCTGCGGCGGTGGCGGCCAATGGCGAAGTGGTGGTGTCGTTCGACTATATGAACCAGATCCTCGAATTCAACGAGATGGATCGCACCGCCGTCTGCCAGCCGGGCGTGGTCACCGCGCAACTGCAGCAGTTCGCCGAAGACAAGGGCCTGTATTACCCGGTGGATTTCGCCTCCGCCGGTTCCAGCCAGATTGGCGGCAACATCGGCACCAATGCCGGCGGCATCAAGGTGATCCGCTACGGCATGACCCGCAACTGGGTCGCCGGCATGAAGGTGGTGACCGGCAAGGGTGACGTGCTGGAACTGAACAAGGACCTGATCAAGAACGCCACCGGCTACGACCTGCGTCAGCTGTTCATCGGCGCCGAGGGCACGCTCGGATTCGTGGTGGAAGCGACCATGCGCCTGGAGCGCCAGCCGACCAACCTCACCGCGCTGGTGCTGGGCACCCCGGATTTCGATTCGATCATGCCGGTGCTGCATGCCTTCCAGGACAAGCTGGACCTGACCGCCTTCGAGTTCTTCTCCGACAAGGCGCTGGCCAAGGTGCTCGGTCGCGGCGATGTGCCCGCGCCGTTCGAGACCGACTGCCCGTTCTATGCGCTGCTGGAATTCGAGGCCACCACCGAAGAGCGCGCCGACCAGGCGCTGGCCACCTTCGAGCATTGCGTGGAGCAGGGCTGGGTGCTCGATGGCGTGATGAGCCAGAGCGAGCAGCAATTGCAGAACCTGTGGAAGCTGCGCGAGTACATCTCCGAAACCATCAGCCACTGGACGCCGTACAAGAACGACATCTCGGTCACCATCGCCAAGGTACCGGCCTTCCTCAAGGAAATCGACGCCATCGTCGGCGAGCATTACCCGGACTTCGAGATCGTCTGGTTCGGCCATATCGGCGACGGCAACCTGCATCTGAACATCCTCAAGCCCGATGCGATGGACAAGGACGAGTTCTTCGGCAAGTGCGCCACGGTGAACAAGTGGGTGTTCGAGACCGTGCAGAAGTACAACGGCTCGATCTCCGCAGAACATGGCGTGGGCATGACCAAGCGCGATTATCTCGAATACAGCCGCTCGGCTGCGGAAATCGAGTACATGAAGGCGGTCAAGGCGGTGTTCGACCCCAATGGCATCATGAACCCCGGCAAGATCTTCAACTGACAGCGGCAATCGCGCCGATGGCGCGATCATTCGATAAAAGCGCTGGAGGCTGGAGAGCTGGACGATAAGTCGCCATTTTCTCTCGGACTGCTGTTCGTCCAGCCTTCAGCTTTCCAGCGATTTTCTCGGCTTTTGCGCGTAAGGAGTCCCCATGAACTACCAGCACCAGTACACCGACGGCACCCTGATCCACTACCCGCTGGGCAAGGTGGTCTGTATCGGTCGCAATTATGCCGAGCACGCGAAAGAACTGAACAACCCGGTGCCCACCGAGCCGCTGCTGTTCATCAAGCCCGGCAGCTGCACGGTGGCGCTGGAGGGCGGTTTCGGCATTCCTGTCGATCGTGGTGCCGTGCATTACGAAGCGGAAATCGCCGTGCTGATCGGCAAGCCGCTGTCGCGCAAGCCCAACGAAGAAGAGATCCGCGATGCCATCTCCGGCTTCGCTCCGGCGCTGGACCTGACCCTGCGCGACGTGCAGGCGAAGCTGAAGGAAAAGGGCCATCCGTGGGAGATCGCCAAGAGCTTCGACGGTGCCTGCGTGCTCGCGCCCTTCGTGCCCGTCAGCGCGGTGGAAGAGCTGACCGATATCGGCATCCGCCTGACCGTCAACGGCGAAGTGCGCCAGGACGGCAACAGCAGCCAGATGCTCAACGCCATTGTGCCGCTGCTGCAGCACATCGCCGGGCATTTCAGCCTGCAAGCGGGTGACGTGGTGTTGACCGGTACGCCGGCGGGTGTCGGGCCGCTGAATCAGGGCGACCAGTTGGCTCTGGAGCTGGTAGGGCTGTCGCGCTTCGAAAGCCACGTTCTATAAAGGCTGTGCTGGTCGACCGCGCTTCCGCGCCGTCGACCGGCTTTGTCGTTTTATTCTCGCATCCGCCCATGTTGTAATCGCGCCCCTTTCCGCGACTTGACCTCCATGTCTGCCATCGCCCGACACGCTTCGCGCCTGCGCCTCGTTCTGTTTTCCCTATTGTTTCTGATCATCGCGCTGGTGTTGCTGGCGGGTGTGCTGTTGCATTGGGACGAACAGCTCAGGCTTTACTGGCGTGAACAGGGGACCGATGCCGGGCAGCGGGCTGCCAGCATCTGGCTGCCCGATTACGAGCTGGTGCTGGAGACGACGCTGGCGGGCCTGGAAGAAGACGAAACCTCCGGCCTGACCTGGAATCCGCTGTCCGGCACGCTGTTTACCGTCACCGGGCAGAATCCGCAATTGGTCGAATTCACGCCGGGCGGCCTGGTGCTGCGCCGTATACGGCTGAACGGTTTTTCCGATCTGGAGGCGGTCGAGGCATTGGATGACGGGCGCCTGGCCATCGTCGATGAGCGCCGCAGGCTGGTGGCTGTGTTCCGCCTCGAACCCGGGGTGGACACGCTCGATCTGGACGATCTGGCCAGTTACGACCTGGGCTTCGCCGATGCCGGCAACAAGGGCTTCGAAGGCCTGGCCTGGGACCCGCATGGCCAGCGCCTGCTGCTGGCCAAGGAGCGTGATCCGCTGGGATTGTTCGCACTGCCGTTTCCCGGCGAGGACGGTGCCGCCGGAGCGCTCGAGGCGCTGCCATGGCAGCAGCCGTTGCCGGTGCGCGATATCTCCTCGGTGACCATCGATCCGCGAACCGGGCATACCCTGATGCTTTCCGACGAGTCGCGCCTGTTGGTCGAGCTTGACCTGCAGGGCAGGCCGCGCAGCTTCATCAGCCTGTTCGGCGGACTCAATGGGTTGGTACAGGGCATCGACCAGGCCGAGGGCGTGGCGATGGATGCCAAGGGCAACATCTACGTCGTGGGTGAACCCAACCGCTTCTACGTGTTCAGTCGCCGACCGGCTTCGGCCCGCTGATCGCACGCCGTTCAGTTTCGCGTAAGCCGCTTGTGCTAGAACGCAGCTGGACTTTTCCAGGAGCGTTTCAATGAAGCCCGGATTCTTACGCTATTCCCTGGCGGCGCTGGCGGTATGCCTGCTGTTGCTGGGCGTGCTGGCCGGCCAGCAATTTCGCCTGTTCGAGCGGGCCTGGTTCAACACGGTCGCCTGGCTCCAGCAGGACCAGCGCCGCGAGCGCTCCCTCTGGTTGCCGGATTACCGCGCCGAGATCCAGGCCAAGGTGGTGGAGGGGGTGGCCGATGATCTCTCCGCGCTGACTTTCGACCGTGAGCGGCGGGTGCTGGTGAGCGTTACCAACCAGCCTCCGCAACTGGTGGAGCTGTCGCTGGACGGTGAATTGCTGCGCACTGTCGAACTGCGTGGCTTCAGCGATCCGGAAGCTGTCGAGTACATCGCTCCGGGGCTGTTCGTGATCGCCGACGAGCGTGAGCAGCGGCTGGTCGAGGTGCGCCTCGATAATGATGCTCAGGTGTTCGATGCCGCCGGCGCGCCGCAACTGTCGCTGGGCATCGGCCTGAACGGCAACAAGGGCCTGGAGGGCCTGGCCTACGACCCGGTGAGCGAGACCCTGCTGGTGGCCAAGGAGCGTGATCCGGTGCGTATCTTTGCAATCCGCGGCTTCCCGCATCGGCAGCCGGAGGCGGCGCTGGACGTGCAACTGCTGGAGAGCGTCGAGCGCGATGCGCGGCTGTTTCTCCGCGATCTTTCCAGCCTCGACTTCGATGCCGCCAGCGGTCATCTGCTGGTGCTCTCCGACGAGTCCCGGCTGCTGCTGGAGCTGGACCGCGATGGTCGGCCGATCAGCTCGCTGTCGCTGCTGGCCGGCCACCACGGCCTGACGCGCAGCGTGCCCCAGGCCGAGGGCGTGACGCTGGACGACCGCGGTGTGCTCTACCTGATCAGCGAACCGAATCTGTTCTATCGGTTCGTGCCGCGCTGAGACGCTGCTGTAGCGTTTTTATAGGACGAACCATGCTCGCGAGGCTTCTATGCGCGGCATTCGCGAGCATGGCTCTCCTACGGATTACACACCGTCTCCAGTGCAGGGGTGGAGGTATCGGGTCAGCGCTTGAGCGTCTGCACGCCGTCCTGGGTACCGAGCAGCAGGATATCCGCCGGGCGTGCGGCGAACAGGCCGTTGGTGACCACGCCGACGATGTTGTTGATCTGTGCTTCGACGTCGGGGGCGAAGCCGATCATCAGGTTGTGCACGTCGAGGATGACGTTGCCGTTGTCGGTCACCACGCCGTCGCGGTAGACCGGGTCGCCGCCCAGCTTGACCAGCTCGCGCGCCACATGGCTGCGGGCCATGGGGATGACTTCCACCGGCAGCGGGAATTCGCCGAGGCGCTCGACCCGCTTGCTGCCGTCGGCGATGCAGATGAAGGTGCGTGCCACCGCCGCGACGATCTTCTCGCGGGTCAATGCCGCGCCGCCGCCCTTGATCAGCTCCAGGTGGTCGTTGGCTTCGTCGGCGCCGTCGACGTAGAACTCCAGCTCGGCGACCGAGTTCAGGTCGTAGACCGGAATGCCATGCCCCTTCAGGCGTTCGGCGGTGGCCTCCGAACTGGCCACCGCGCCGTCGAAGAAGCCCTTGTGTTTCGCCAGCAGGTCGATGAAGAAGTTGGCGGTCGAGCCGGTGCCGACGCCGATGATGCTGCGATCGTTGAGCTGCGGGACGATGAGGTCGACGGCGGCCTGGGCAACGGCCTGCTTGAGTTGATCCTGGTTCATGGCGTTCTGGGGTCCGGGCGGAAGAATCGAGAGGCGGAATTATAGCCGGGCCTTACCGGTGGGTCTTGTTCGCGAAGCTGTACCGGTGTGTTGCGCGCCGATTGCCGGTGGTCGGCGGGTTTTCTGCGGAGTAGACTCGTGGGCTCCGCAAAAGCCCGCCAAGATAGCCAGAATGCTCGAACAGTACGTCAAGAAGATCCTCACCTCGCGCGTCTACGACGTGGCCGTGGAAACCCCGCTGCAGCCCGCCCGCCAGCTTTCCGAGCGGCTCGGCAACCAGATTCTGCTCAAGCGTGAGGATCTGCAGCCGGTGTTCTCCTTCAAGATTCGCGGCGCCTACAACAAACTGGCGCAGCTGACGAGCGAAGAGCTCGCCCGTGGCGTGGTCACCGCCTCGGCGGGCAACCATGCGCAGGGCCTGGCGCTGGCGGCGCGCGAACTGGGCATCAAGGCCACCATCGTCATGCCGCGCACCACGCCGGAGCTGAAGGTGCAGGGCGTGCGCGCCCGTGGCGGCAAGGTGGTGCTGCATGGCGATGCCTTCCCCGATGCGCTGGCGCATTCGCTGAAGCTGGTCGAGGAAAAGGGCTTCGTCTACATCCATCCCTACGACGATCCGGACGTGATCGCCGGGCAGGGCACCGTGGCGATGGAGATTCTCAGCCAGCACCAGGGGCCGCTGGATGCGATCTTCGTCCCGGTGGGCGGCGGCGGGTTGATCGCCGGCGTTGCGGCCTACATCAAGTACCTGCGCCCGGAAACCCGTGTGATCGGCGTCGAGCCGGACGACTCCAACTGCCTGCAGCAGGCCATGGCCGCTGGCGAGCGGGTGGTGCTGCCGCAGGTCGGGCTGTTCGCCGACGGCGTGGCGGTGGCGCAGATCGGCGCCCACTGCTTCGATATCTGCCGGCAGCATGTCGATGAAGTGATCACGGTCAGCACCGACGAGCTCTGCGCGGCGATCAAGGACATCTACGACGACACCCGTTCGATCACCGAGCCGGCGGGCGCGCTGGCCGTCGCCGGGATCAAGAAGTACGTCGAGCGCGATGGCGTCGCCAATCAGGTGCTGGTGGGCATCGACTCGGGCGCCAACATCAACTTCGACCGCCTGCGCCATGTCGCCGAGCGCTCCGAGCTGGGCGAGAAGCGCGAGGCAATCATTGCCGTGACCATTCCCGAGCAGCCGGGCAGCTTCAAGGCCTTCTGCGCGGCCATCGGCAAGCGCCAGATCACCGAATTCAACTACCGTTACCACCAGAACGGCGAGGCGCACATCTTCGTCGGCGTGCAGACGCACCCGGAAAACGATCCGCGCGAGGCGCTAGTCGAAGGGCTGCGCGACAAAGGGTTTCCCGTGCACGACCTCACCGAGAATGAACTGGCCAAGCTGCACATCCGTCATATGGTGGGTGGCCACGCAGCCGGTGTCAGCGACGAGATGGTGTTGCGCTTCGAATTCCCGGAACGTCCCGGCGCGCTGTTCAATTTCCTCAACAACTTGGGCGGGCGCTGGAATATCTCGATGTTCCACTACCGCAACCACGGCGCCGCCGATGGCCGGGTGGTGGCGGGTCTGCAGGTGCCGGAGACCGAGCGCGAACTGCTGGCGGCGGCGCTGGAAAAGATCGGCTATCGCTACTGGGACGAGACGGACAATCCGGCCTATCAGCTTTTTCTGGGCTGACGAGGGGACAGATGGAACATTACAAACTGCTGTACATCGGTCATGCCGCGCTGGCGATCCTGCTGCCGCTGGGGTTGATCGTGCACATGGTCATCCTCTGGAAGGCCTGGCGCCGCGCCGAGGCTGCCGTGCTGCAGCAGAAACTGAAACGGACCCGGCAGATTTCCCTGCCGCTGCTGGCAGTGCTGGCCCTGCTGCTGCCGGTCAGCGGCTGGTGGCTGGTGCACTTGGCCGGCTTCGCCCTGGGTCAGCTGTGGCTGCTGGCCAGCTCGCTGCTGTTCCTGGCGCTGGTGCCGCTGTTCCTGCTGCTCGGCGGTCGCCTGCGCGCCTGGCAGGGGCTGGGTGATGCGCCAGTGCCGGCCCGGTTGCCGCGCTTCGCGCTGGCCTACGCCGGGCTGATCCTGCTGATACTGGTCGCCATCATGGGCCTGATGGGCGCCAAGCCGGTCTGATCCGTAGGGTCGAATTCATTCGACCGCAGACAGGTACAAGGCTGAATAAACCCGGCCCTGCGACCCAATCGCCCGCTAGCGCAAAGACAGAATCTTCCAGCCACGCTGTTCGGCGATATCGCGCAGGATCGGGTCCGGATCCACCGCCACCGGATGGCTGACCCGCTCCAGCAACGGCAGGTCGTTGCGCGAGTCGCTGTAGAAATAGCTGTCGTCCAGGCTCTGCCCGGTTTCTTCGAGCCAGCGTTCGATCCGTGTGACCTTGCCTTCCTGGAAGCAGGGGATGTCGGTCAGGCGACCGGTGTAGCGGTCATCGAGCATCTCGCATTCGGTGGCCAGCAGGGTGTCAACGCCCAGTCGCGCGGCGATCGGCCCGGTGATGAAACGGTTGGTGGCGGTGATGATCACCACGCGGTCGCCCGCCTCGTGATGCTGGCGCACCAGTGCCTCGCCTTTGGCCAGCACGATGGGCTCGATGAATTCGGCCATGAACTGTCGGTGCCATCCTTCCAGCTGCGCCATTTCGCTGCGTCCCAGCAACTCCTGGCAGAAGTTCTGGTACGCCAGTACGTCCAGTTCGCCAGCCAGATAGTCCTGGTAGAAGGCATCGTTGCGTGCCTTGTAGTCCGTGGCATCGACGAGGCCGTGGCGGCAGAGAAACTCACCCCAGGCGTGATCGCTGTCTCCGGCCAGCAGGGTGTTGTCGAGATCGAATAGAGCCAGGCGCACGTGGCGAACCCTCACGATGGAAAACGCGCAGCATAGCGGGAATCGCCCGGCCACGGCAGCCCGAGGAACAGCGGCGACGGCCTGCAGAGCCCGTTGCAGAGCAGGTGATTATCCTGCTTTCGGCTTCGCGCCTTTTTGTGGAACAATGCGGCGCACATGCGTCTGCGAGGTTGTATGCCGTGATCGACTCCGATGGTTTTCGCCCCAATGTCGGCATCATTCTGACCAATGATGTCGGGCAGGTGCTGTGGGCACGGCGGATCAATCAGGATGCCTGGCAATTTCCCCAGGGCGGCATCAATTCAGACGAGACGCCGGAAGAAGCGCTCTACCGCGAACTCAACGAAGAAGTCGGGCTGGAGCCGCAGGACGTGAAGATTTTGGCCTGTACGCGGGGCTGGTTGCGCTATCGTCTGCCGCAGCGCCTGGTGCGTACCCATAGCCAGCCGCTGTGCATCGGCCAGAAACAGAAGTGGTTTCTGCTGCGTCTGACTGGCGCCGACGAGCGAGTGCGCATGGATGTCACCGGCAAGCCCGAATTCGATGGCTGGCGCTGGGTCAGCTACTGGTATCCGCTGGGACAGGTCGTCACCTTCAAGCGCGAGGTCTATCGTCGCGCCCTAAAAGAACTTGCCCCGCGCCTGATGGCGCGGGACTGACGGGAGAAAGCCTCTGAGCATGCTCGGCACGCTGCGCAAGATTGTCCAGGAAGTAAACTCTGCCAAGGACCTCAAGGCAGCGTTGGGCATCATTGTGCTGAGGGTACGGGAGGCCATGGGCAGCCAGGTCTGCTCGGTCTATCTGCTCGATCCGGAATCGGATCGCTTCGTTCTGATGGCCACCGAAGGCCTGAACAAGAAAGCCATCGGCAAAGTCAGCATGGCCCCCAACGAGGGCCTGGTGGGCCTGGTGGGCTCGCGCGAAGAGCCGCTCAATCTCGAACACGCTTCCGAACACCCGCGCTACCGTTACTTCGCCGAAACCGGTGAAGAGCGTTATGCCTCCTTCCTAGGTGCGCCGATCATCCACCATCGACGGGTGATGGGTGTACTGGTCATCCAGCAGAAAGAGCGCCGCCAGTTCGACGAGGGCGAAGAAGCCTTCCTGGTCACCATGAGCGCGCAACTGGCCGGGGTCATCGCGCATGCCGAGGCGACCGGCTCGATCCGTGGCCTCGGGCGCCAGGGCAAGGGCATCCAGGAAACCCGCTTCATCGGCATTCCCGGCGCGCCCGGCGCGGCTGTCGGTACGGCGGTGGTGGTTCTGCCACCCGCAGATCTGGATGTGGTGCCTGACAAGCACATCGACGACATCCCCGCTGAGCTGACGCTGTTCGAGGTGGCGCTTGAGGCCGTTCGGGCGGACATGCGCTCGCTGTCGGAGAAGCTTGCTTCACAGATGCGCAAGGAAGAACTGGCGCTGTTCGACGTCTACCTGATGATGCTCGACGACTCCGCTCTTGGGGGTGAAGTGGCCGCGGTGATTCGCACCGGACAATGGGCGCAGGGGGCCTTGCGCCAGGTGGTCGGCGACCATATCGCACGCTTCGAGATGATGGACGATGATTATCTGCGCGAGCGGGCTTCGGACATCAAGGACATTGGCCGGCGCCTGCTCGGCTATCTGCAGAAAGCGCACAAGCAGGCGCTGACCTATCCCGAGAAGACCATTCTGGTCAGTGAAGAGCTGTCCCCGGCGATGCTCGGTGAGGTGCCGGAAGGCCGTCTGGCGGGCATGGTCTCGGTATTGGGTTCGAGCAACTCCCACGTCGCCATCCTTGCACGGGCCATGGGCATCCCGACCGTGATGGGGGCGGTGGACCTGCCGTATTCGAAGGTCGATGGCATCGAACTGATCGTCGATGGCACCCGTGGCGAAATCATTACCAACCCGGCCAAGGTGCTGCGCGAGCAATACCTGCAACTGGCCGAGCAGGAGCGCCAGCTGTCGGCCGGGCTGGATGTGCTGCGCGAATTGCCCTGCGAGACCATCGACGGCCATCGTATTCCGCTGTGGGTCAATACCGGACTGCTTGCCGATGTGGCGCGCGCCCAGGAGCGTGGCGCCGAGGGCGTGGGCCTGTACCGCACCGAAGTGCCCTTCATGATCAAGGAGCGTTTCCCCAGCGAGAAGGAGCAGATGGCGATCTATCGCGAACAGCTCCAGGCTTTCCATCCCTTGCCGGTGACCATGCGTACCCTGGATATCGGTGGCGACAAATCCCTGCCGTACTTTCCGATCAAGGAGGAAAACCCCTTCCTCGGCTGGCGTGGCATCCGGGTGACGCTCGACCATCCGGAAATCTTCCTGCTGCAGGTTCGCGCGATGCTCAAGGCCAGCGTCGGGCTGAACAATCTGCGCATCCTGTTGCCGATGATCTCCGGCACGCGCGAGCTGGAGGAATCACTGCACCTGATTCATCGCGCCTGGGGCGAAGTGCGCGATGAAGGCATGGATGTGCAGATGCCGCCGATCGGGGTCATGATCGAAGTGCCCGCGGCGGTCTACTTGACACGCGAACTGGCACGGCAGGTGGACTTCATCTCGGTCGGCTCCAATGACCTGACCCAGTATCTGTTGGCGGTGGACCGCAACAATCCACGGGTCGCCGACCTCTATGACTACTTGCATCCAGCCGTGCTCGAAGCGCTGCAGCGAATCGTCAAGGAAGCCCATGAAGAGGGCAGGCCGGTGAGCATCTGCGGCGAGATGGCCGGCGATCCTGCCGCCGCCGTGCTGCTGTTGGCGATGGGCTTCGACAGCCTGTCGATGAACGCCACCAACCTGCCCAGGGTGAAATGGCTGTTGCGCCAGATCAGCATGCAAACCGCGAAGGATCTGCTGACCAGGGTGATGAGCATCGACAGCCCCGAGGTCACCCATGCCACCGTGCAGCTGACGCTGCGCAATCTGGGACTGAACAAGCTGACCAACCCTTCTGCGGCGGTTTGAGTCGGCGCCCTTATAGCGGTTTCACGGCTCAGCTGCTCAGCTGCTCAGCTGCTCAGCTGCTCTCGGGGTGAACGAAATGGACTTCGCCCAGTCTGCCCTCAGGTCCGAAGCTGCGCTCACGTATCTCCAATGAACCATCGCTGCGGCGGATCAGCGCCGTGCTGGCGCGGGTGCCGTAGTTCGGGCTGGCGATGAATACGCTCGACAACAATGCTTCCAGCTCAGGGGTTACGCCGGTATTCGGCAACTGATGTGTGGCGGGCTTCCAGGTGTCGGCCAACAGCTGCAGCAGGGCTTCGCTGTCAGGGTGCTCCAGGTGGCTGGCTAGCGCATGTTTTGCCCGCACCAGTTTTGGCCAGGGCGTATCCAGCGAAGCGTTGGACAGCCCGTAAATGCCCGGTTCGAGCCGGCGCGGTGTGCCTTCGTCGGAGTTCAGATGCCAGAGCGTCTGGGTGTCGCCTGCCAGCAGGTTGAAGCCGGCATAGTCCGAGCGCTGTGCTTGCAGTTCCGACAGATAGGCCTCGGGTGACAGTTGGTTGCGCAGGTAGCGCTCCGGCAACTCGCCACGCGAGCGAGGGCCGGAAGTCTGTCGGGAACGGCGGATGTTGGTCAGGGCGGCGAAGCGTCCGTCCAGCGTTACGCCCATCCAGGTGCCGCCTGCTTCCAGATCGCGTCCGGCGATCAGTTCGGGCATCTCTGTCCAGGGCGCCAGCGGCAGGCTGGGGCGCTCATGGAATTCGTCACGGTTGGCCGCGACCACCAGCGGTACGGCCTGCGCAGGCTGCCAGGCGAAAACGATCAGGCACATGAGGAGCTCAGCTGGAAACTCGAAGCGACAAGCTTGAAGCCAAGCGACCCGGTTCGGCAACCTCGGTAGGTCGGGTCACGCTTCACCGACCCGACGTGCGAAGGTGAAGCCGGAGGAAAGGCCTGACGGGAACCTGGCCCAGTCTCGTCCAGCTTCCAGCCCGCTTTTCAGCTACCATGCCGCTTTGTTTTTTCTGGGTGACTCCGATGGAGTTCGTGCTTTATCTGTTTCTTGGCGCGCTGGCCGGTTTGACGGCCGGCCTGTTTGGCGTCGGCGGCGGGATGGTGATCGTGCCGGTGCTGGTGTTCAGCTTTACCCTGCAAGGCTTCGCGCCGGAAATTCTGACGCATCTGGCCGTTGGCACTTCTCTGGCGACCATCGTCTTTACCTCGATCAATTCGGTCCTGGCGCATCAGCGCAGGGGCGCGGTGCGCTGGCCGCTGGTGTACTGGATGACCCTCGGTATCATCCTTGGCGCCGTACTGGGCAGCCTGACCGCCCATATGATCCAAGGCCCGGTTCTGCAGAAGATCATCGGTGTGTTCGCGATCCTCATGGCCATCCAGATGGGCTTCGAGCTTATGCCCAAGGCCAGTGGTGACGTGCCGGGCAAGCCGGCGTTGTCCCTGGCCGGCGTGGTGATCGGCTGGGCATCGGCGATCTTCGGCATCGGTGGCGGCTCGCTGACGGTGCCCTTTCTCAGCTGGCGCAGCGTACCGATACAGCAGGCGGTCGCCACCTCTGCCGCCTGCGGCCTGCCGATTGCCATCGCCGGAACGCTGAGCTTCATGGTGGTCGGCTGGCACAATGAGCAACTGCCGCAGTGGAGCTTCGGTTTCGTCTACCTGCCGGCGATAGTCGGTATTGCCGTCACCAGCATGTATTTCGCCCGGCATGGCGCCAATCTGGCGCATCGCCTGTCGCCGAAAGTGCTCAGGCGGCTGTTTGCGCTGCTGCTGCTGAGCGTTGGTATCAATTTCCTGATTTGAAGTGAGGAGCGCTGGATGCTGCCCTATCCGCAGATAGACCCCGTGGCCGTTTCCCTGGGGCCGTTGCAGATTCACTGGTACGGCCTGATGTACCTGATCGGCATCGGCGGCGCCTGGTGGCTGGCGTCGCGCCGGATGCAGCGCTTCGCCCCGGAATGGAACAAGGACAAGCTCTCCGATCTGGTGTTCTGGGTGGCCATGGGGGTGATCGTCGGGGGTCGCCTGGGCTATGTGCTGTTCTACGACCTGGCCGCCTATCTCAACGACCCGAGCCTGATCCTGCAGGTATGGAAGGGTGGCATGTCCTTTCATGGTGGTCTGATCGGTGTGCTGCTGTGCACCTGGATCTTCGCCCGGCGCAACGGCAAGAGCTTCTTCGAGCTGATGGACTTCATCGCGCCCTTCGTGCCCATCGGCCTGGGCGCCGGGCGTATCGGCAACTTCATCAATGCCGAGCTGTGGGGCAAGGTCACCGACGTACCCTGGGCGATGGTCTTCCCCACCGACCCGCAGCAGCTGGCGCGGCATCCCTCGCAGCTCTACCAGTTCGCGCTGGAAGGCGTCGCGCTGTTCCTGATCCTCTGGTTCTATTCGCGCAAGCCAAGGCCGACCATGGCGGTGTCCGGGTTGTTCGCCGTGTGCTACGGGATTTTCCGCTTTATCGTCGAGTTCGTCCGCGTGCCGGATGCCCAGCTCGGCTATCTGGCTTTCGGCTGGCTGACCATGGGGCAGGTGCTGTGCATACCCATGATTCTGCTCGGTGCTGCATTCATGGTGTGGGGCTATAACAAGGGGGAGGCAAAGGCATGAAACAGTATCTCGACCTGATGCGCCATGTGCGCGAGAACGGCACCTTCAAGAGCGACCGCACCGGCACCGGCACCTACAGCGTGTTCGGCCATCAGATGCGCTTCGACCTGGCCGATGGCTTTCCGCTGGTAACCACCAAGAAGTGCCACCTCAAATCCATCATCCACGAGCTGCTGTGGTTCCTGCAGGGCGATACCAATGTGCGCTACCTGCAGGAAAACGGCGTGCGTATCTGGGACGAGTGGGCCGACGAAAATGGCGAGCTGGGGCCGGTCTACGGCTACCAGTGGCGCAACTGGCCGGCGCCCAATGGCGAGTCGGTGGACCAGATCGCCAAGCTGGTGGACATGATCAAAAGCAATCCGGACTCGCGCCGCCTGATCGTCTCGGCCTGGAACCCTGCGCTGGTCGACCAGATGGCCCTGCCGCCGTGCCACGCGCTGTTCCAGTTCTACGTCGCCGACGGCAGGCTCAGTTGCCAGCTCTACCAGCGCTCGGCGGACATCTTCCTCGGCGTGCCCTTCAATATCGCCAGCTATGCCTTGCTGACGCTGATGGTGGCGCAGGTCTGCGACCTCGAGCCCGGCGAGTTCATCTGGAGCGGCGGTGACTGCCATCTGTACGCCAACCACCTGGAGCAGGCCGATCTGCAATTGACCCGCGAGCCGCTGCCGTTGCCGACGATGAAGCTCAATCCGCAGGTGAAGGATCTGTTCGCCTTCCGCTTCGAGGATTTCGAGCTGGTCGATTATCAGGCGCATCCGCACATCAAGGCGCCAGTAGCGGTGTAGCTCCTGAACTTTGGTCGCAAAAGCTCGCTGGTTTAATCACGTTGTCATATTTGCCCTATAGACTCGACCGAATCGTTTTCAGGGAGCTATGGCATGCGCAGGGTCGTGTTCAATCAGAAGGGGGGTGTCGGCAAGTCCAGCATTGCCTGCAATCTGGCTGCTGTCAGCGCCTCACAGGGTTATCGCACGCTGCTGATCGATCTCGATGCCCAGGCCAACTCCAGCCATTACCTCACCGGGATGACCGGGGTTGATATCCCTACCGGCATCGCGGATTTCTTCAAGCAGGTGCTGGCAGGTGGCGCGGCGGGCAAGAAGGCGCGTCCGCCGATCATCGAAACGCGCTTCGACAACCTGCACCTGATTACCGCCACCGCCGAACTGGCGGATCTTCAGCCCAAGCTCGAAGCCAAGCACAAGATCAACAAGCTGCGAAAGTTCTTGGACGGCCTTGATGAGGACTATGAGCGCATCTATATCGATACGCCGCCAGTGCTCAACTTTTATACGGTTTCTGCGCTTATCGCGGCTGATCGGTGCCTGATTCCTTTTGATTGCGACAGCTTCTCCCGACAGGCCCTGTACGGTCTGCTCGAGGAGATCGAGGAGCTGCAGGAAGACCACAACGAGGCTTTGCAAGTCGAAGGCATCGTGGTCAACCAGTTGCAACCACGGGCAGCGCTGCCGCAGCAGATGATCGACGAAATGCTGGCCGAGGGGCTGCCGGTCCTGCCGGTGCATCTGATGAGTTCGGTGCGGATGCGCGAATCGCACCAGGCCTGCATGCCGTTGATCCATTTCGACCCACGCCACAAGCTGACCCGGCAGTTCGTCGAGCTGCATGAATACCTTGAGGGCGCGCCTGATTCGTAGCGCGCTTCAGCGTGCGATCAGTATGTCGCAGGGTGGCTGGTCGAGGTATTGCCGGGTCAGGCTGCCGAGCAGCGCGCTGCTCATCTCGCCACGGCTATGGCCGCCGAGGGCGAGCAGTTGCGGTTGCAGTTCGGCAATGGCCGAGTCCAGGCAGTTGCTGCGCTCACCCTGACGCAGGGTCGATTTGAGCAATGCGCCATTGTCGTCCAGCTCGTCACGCAGGTCCTCGATCAGTTGCTCGAACAACTCCTGCTGCAGCGCCAGCTCGTCTGCGTCCGGGCTGTGCACTTCAGCCACTTCGTGGATATTCAGCGCGGTCAGCTCGGCGGCGACCGGCAATAACTGCCAGGCCGTCTGCAGGGCGCGGCTGGCGCAACGCGAGTAGTCCAGTGCGGCCAGGGCGCGGGAGTAGGGCTGTGCCGGCGCGACGGCCAGCAGCAGGGGAATCGGGCAGGCCAGCAGGATGCGCTCCAGGGTGGTGCCGGCGAAACCCTGGGGCGACTGACGATGGTGCTGGCCGAGCACCAGCAGGTCCGCTTCCAGCCCGGTCGCCTGGGTGAGGACTTCCTCCACGGGGCGTCCGCGGCGGATCCAGGGTTGCAGCTCGCCGAACCCCGTCTCCTCCAGCCTTGTATGCAGATAGCTGCGGGCCTGTCGCTCATCGCCGTGCTCATCCAGCACGTGCAGCAGGCTCAGGCGTGCATTGCCTTGGCGTGCCAGTTGTGCTGCGCGGCGCAGCGCCAGGTCGGCTTCCGGACTGAGGTCGTGGGCGACGAGTATGTGCTGAACCATGCTGGCCTCGCGGGCTGAACGAAGGTGAGCAGTATGCCGCGCAGTCCTGTAGTTGTCCTGTGTGGCGGCGTCGTAGCGCCGTTGCCAGAGGCGCAAATGCACGGCGGCGGGCCGCCGAGCTTTTTTCGACCGGCGGCTGCCGCTATGCTGGCGTTCATTCAAGCAGGAGCGAGTGATGAGCAAGGTCAGTGTGCTGGTGGTGGATGACGCGCCTTTCATCCGTGATCTGGTCAAGAAAGGGCTGCGCGGTCATTTTCCGGGTATCCGCATCGAGGAAGCGGTGAACGGGCGCAAGGCCCAGCAGATGCTCGATCGTGAGCGTTTCGACCTGATTCTTTGCGATTGGGAAATGCCCGAGATGTCCGGACTGGAGTTGCTGGACTGGTGTCGCGGACAGGAACGGCTGAAGAGTGTGCCATTCATCATGGTCACCAGCCGTGGTGACAAGGAAAACGTGGTGCAGGCGATCCAGTCCGGGGTGTCCGATTTCATCGGCAAGCCCTTCACCAACGAGCAACTGACCGGCAAGGTGCGCAAGGCGCTGGGGCGGGCCGGCAAGCTCGATGCGCTGGCTGCCAGTGCGCCCGTACGCACTCTCTCCACGGGCCTTGCCAACGATTCGCTGGCTGCGCTGACCGGAGGCAAGGCCGAGGTGCTCAAGCCGGCGGCGCCCAGCATTCCAGACGCGCTGGAAAACCCGACGCCGACTGCTGCCGCGCCGCTCATCGCGCCACGCATGGAAAAGCCTGCCGCCGCCAGCGGGCGCGGGCAAGGACAGTTGCGCCTGGCTTCAGGCACGCTCACCTGTGTGATCAAGGCACTGAGCCTCAAGGAAGGATTGCTGGTGATCCGGCGTGGGGAAAAGCTGCCGCAGGTGCTGGAGGGCGCCGTGCTCGATCTGGAACAGGGCGAAGCCGGTGAAGTGGCTAGACTCAACGGCTATCTGCATGCGGTGGCCGCGTTCGAGCCGAAACCCGATAGCGAATGGCTGCAGCTGACCTTCCGTTTCGTCGATCGCGACCCGCAGAAACTCGACTATCTGTCACGCCTGATCGCCCGTGGTACGGCGCAGCGGCATTTCATACCCGGCGCCTGAGGCGGAGAAGGCCCCACAAGACGTGCCGTGTATTGCGCTCCGGGGTCGCGACCTTCCGTCGGATCCTGTCGATTGCCGCGCATCCCGGTGATGATCCGCTTCACACCCCGGCGGTTGGCGGCTCGCGCGAAGGCAGTTGCGCTGCTAGTCTGCGGCTTCTGCACACACCATGAAGTTGCCGTTATGTCGGGACGCATTTTCGCGCTGCTCGGATTGTCCTTGCTGGCCCTGCCGGTCTCGGCGTTGACGATCTACAAATACACCGATGCCAATGGCGTGGTCACCTACAGCGATCAGGCCGTACCGGGCGCAGCCGTGTTCACCTTCAATGACCGTATGGTCGAAAAGCTCGACAACCAGGTGAAACTGGAAACGCGCAAGCATGCCGCCGGCGAAACCCTGCTGGTGCGCAACGACCTCTATGCGCCGGTGGACATCGAGCTGAAGTTCGATGGCGTGCAGAATGCACTCGGAGTGCCGGACAAACCGATTCGCTGGGTACTGCCGCCACGCAGCCAGATTCGTCTGGCGACGCTCGCGCCGCGTGATCCGTCCCGCCCGCTGAAATACACGCCCAGGCTGCGCCACGCGCTGGGTGATCCGCGTCTGCTACCCAAACCCTACAAGTATCCGCTGCCCTGGCGCGGCGGGCCCTTCCGCCTGACCCAGGGCGCCAACGGCCAGTACAGCCATTTCACGCCCAAGGGCCGCTATGCGGTGGATATCGCCATGCCCGAGGGCACGCCCATCGTGGCGGCGCGTGGCGGCATGGTGGTACGGGTGGAGAACGAGCAGAGCGGGCGCGGCAACAATCCCGCAGGCAACTTCGTGCGCATCCTGCATGACGACGGCACCATGGGCGTCTATCTGCACCTGATGAAGGGCTCGGTGGCGGTGCGCGAAGGCCAGCGCGTCAGCGCCGGCAGCAGCCTCGCCCGCTCGGGCAACACCGGCAACAGCACCGGCCCGCATCTGCACTTCGTGGTTCAGCGCAACGTCGGCCTGACGGTCGAGTCGATTCCCTTCGAGTTCTCCCGACCGGTGGGCAGCCTGCCGAATTTCGCCGTGGGTGGGGAGTAGCAGCCTCAAGCTTCAAGCCATAAGCTGCAAGAAAGCCCGACAGCTGTAGGTCGGGTCACGCTTTACCGACCCGACGAGCGGAGTCACGGTGGATGTAAAAAGCGACATCCACCCTACGCTGGCTTGCAGCTTGCAGCTGCTTCACCCCTGCTTTAGCACCTTGGCCAGAATGATCTTCGGGCCGCGCATTTTCTTGATGACGATCCGCAGCCCTTCGACCTGCAGCTCTTCGTTTTCCTCGGGCACACGCTTGAGGGTTTCGTAGATCAGGCCGGCCAGGGTATCGGCTTCGATATGATCGAGATCGACGTGGAGCAGGCGCTCGACCTTGAACAGCGGGGTGTCGCCGCGTACCAGCAGCTTGCCCGGCTGGTAGGTGAGGATGCCGCGCTCGGTCTTGCGGTGTTCGTCCTGAATGTCGCCGACCAGCACCTCCAGTACGTCTTCCATGGTGAGGAAGCCCACCACCTTGTGATCGCCTTCCTCGACCAGCACGAAGTGCGCGCCACCCTGGCGAAATTGTTCCAGCAGGTCGCTCAGGGGCAGGTGGCGGGAAACGCGCTCCAGCGGGCGCAGCAGCTCGTCGAGGTGGAAGTTCTCGGCCAGCTTGTCGTCGCTGGCCAGCGCCAGCAGCAGGTCCTTGATGTGCAGCAGGCCGGTGTATTCGCCCCGTTCGCGGTCGTAGACCGGATAGCGGCTGTACTTGTGAAAGCGGATCACGTCGAGGATATGCGCCAGCGGCGCGTCATGCTCCAGCTGCAGCAGGTCCTCGCGGGAGTTGGCCCAGTCGGCCACTTCCAGCTCGCTCATCTCGACCGCCGAGGCGAGTACCTGGATCTGCGCGTTGGTCGGGTCCAGGGCGCGGTTGGAGTGCAGGATCAGTTTCAGTTCTTCGCGACTGTAATGGTGCTCGTAATTGCCATCGGGCTCGCCCTGGCCGGCGATGCGCAGGATGGCGTTGGCGCTGGCGTTGAGCAGGTAGATCGCCGGGTACATCAGCCAGTAGAACAGGTACAGCGGCACCGCCGTCCAGAGCGACAGCAGCTCGGGTTTGCGGATCGCCCACGACTTGGGCGCCAGCTCGCCGATCACGATATGCAGGTAGGAAATGATGAAGAAGGCGGTGAAGAAGGCGATGCCGTGGAGCAGGACCGGGGAGTCGATGCCGAGCATCGCCAGCAGCGGCTCCAGCAGGTGGGCGAAGGCCGGCTCGCCAACCCAGCCCAGACCCAGCGAAGCCAGGGTGATGCCCAGCTGGCAGGCGGACAGATAGGCGTCCAGCTGGTTGTGCACCTTGCGCAGGATATGCCCGCGCCAGCCGTGCTGGCTGGCAATGGCCTCGACCTTGGTCGCGCGCAGCTTGACCATGGCGAACTCTGCGGCAACGAAGAATCCGTTGAGCAGGACCAGGAACAGGGCAAAGAGAATCAGGCCGAAATCGGCGAAATAAGAGGGGTCGTTATACGCGGGGGAGGGGTCCATGAAGGTTTCGGGTAGCTGATGATCGCAGCACAATGGGGCTCGCTGGCCAACTTTTCAAGAGGCAGGTCGCACGAGGCGCCGGTGCTCTGCGGCTCACACCGTCCGCGCGTGCGGGAAGCTGCAGGTAAAGGTGCTGCCCTTGCCGGGCGTGCTGTCGATATCCAGGCGGCCCTGATGACGCAGCAGCACGTGCTTGACGATGGCCAGGCCGAGACCGGTGCCGCCGGTGCTGCTGGCGCGGCTGGAGTCGACCCGGTAGAAACGCTCGGTCAGGCGCGGCAGATGTTTGGGCTCGATGCCGATGCCCGAGTCCTCCACGGCCAGGTGCGCACCGTATTCGTCCTGCCACCAGCGCAGGTGAATCCGTCCGCCCGGGGGGCTGTATTTCACCGCATTGAACAGCAGGTTGGAGAAGGCGCTGCGCAATTCCGAGTCGCTGCCGCGCAGTGCCAGCGTGGCGTCCGCGTCGAGGCTGATGACGTGCTGCTGCTCGGCTGACAGGGCCAAGGCATCGTTGCGGATCGACTCCAGCAGAGCCGCCACATTGACGGGCCTGGCGCTTGCGGGAGGGTCGGTGGCTTCCAGTTTGGCCAGCAGCAGCAGGTCGTTGAGCAAGTGCTGCATGCGATCGGCCTGCTGATTCATCTGCCGCAGCGCACGTGTCCAGCGCGGGCTGTTTTCTTCGCTGTGCTCGAGCATGGTTTCCAGATAGCCGGCGATCACCGTCAGCGGGGTGCGCAGTTCGTGGGACACATTGGCGACGAAATCCTTGCGCATCTGTTCCAGCTGGTGCAAGCGGGTGATATCACGTCCTACCATCAGGTATTCGCTGTTGCCATAGCGGGTAATGGTGATCTGCAGCCAGAGGCGGTCATTGACCGGCGAGGAAAGCTCCAGTGGTTCCTCATGGCGACCGCTGTCGAAATATTCCTTGAAGCTGGGGTGGCGAACCAGGTTGGTCACCGGATGGCCGCTGTCCTGCGGTTTTTTCAGGCCCAGCAGGCGCTCGGCGGCCGGATTCCACCACTCCAGATTGGCGTCGCTGTCGAGCATGATCACCGCGTCTTTCAGGGCGGTGGTAGAGCCTTGCACGCGGTCGATCACCGACTGCAGCTGTCCGCGCAGCTGCAGGTCGCGGCGTTGCAACTTGTACAGGTTGTCGAAGATATCGCCCCAGATTCCGTGGCTGTCCGGTGGCGGTTTGTCCGGCTGCTCGCGCTTGAGCCACTGTTGCAGGCGGCGCATCTGCTGCAACGTCCAGGCGAGGTAGCCACCCAGGCCCAGCACCAGCGCCCAGGCGTACTCGCCCGTGATCAGCCCGATCAGCAGGCAGCCGGCCAACAGCAGAAGCAGGCGGCGCACCAGGGCGCCTTGCCAGTCTTGGTTCACTGCTCACACTCCTTGGCCGCCCGGATATCGGACTGTTGAATGCTGTCTGCGTATTGTGGCCGCCTGATCGGGATCATCTTCAATGCTCTTGAAAACCCAGGCGGTTGCGGTGTCTTCAGCTCTTGGTCGAAAAACGATAGCCGGTGCCGCGTACGGTCTGCACCAGATTCTCGTAGGTTTCGCCCAGAGCCTTGCGTAGCCGGCGAATATGCACGTCCACGGTGCGCTCCTCGACGTACACATTGCCGCCCCAGACCTGGTCGAGCAACTGGCCGCGCGTATAGGCGCGTTCCTGATGCGTCATGAAGAACTGCAGCAGTCGGTACTCGGTCGGCCCCATTTCCGCCGGAATGCCGTCGATGGTGACGCGATGGCTGACGGGGTCGAGCAGCAGGCCACCGATCTCGATGGGTGTCTCGTTGTCGTTGGGCGCGGCACGGCGCAGCACCGCTTTCAGGCGTGCCACCAGTTCGCGTGGGGAGAAGGGCTTGGTGATGTAATCGTCGGCGCCGACTTCCAGGCCCTGGATCTTGTTGTCTTCGGCGTCTTTGGCGGTGAGCATGATGATCGGTGTGTTGGCCGTCAGGTCCTCGCGCTTGAGGCGGCGCGCCAGCTCGATACCCGAAGTGCCGGGCAGCATCCAGTCGAGCAGAATCAGATCCGGCTGGCGATCAACGACCAGCGCGTGGGCATGCTGCGCATTGTCTGCCTCGAGGCATTCGTAGCCGGCCATTTCCAGGGCCACCATGATCATCTCGCGAATCGGTGCTTCGTCATCGACGATCAGTATGCATTTGCCATTCATGTCCGCTCTCGGTCCGCTTTTGTCGTTCGGCATTAGATAACGGAAATATTGCAGGGATGTTACAGGGATGGAGGCAGGGATAGTCGACAAGCGCCATGGCGAGCGGATGAACGAGAAAACAGGGCGAAATGAACTTGATCTCTGCCAGGAGCGCCCTCGGGCTCATGAGCCAAATGGATTCGCTGACGCCTTATACTTCTAAAAAATACCGGAATGCCATGCCCATCGAGTCTTTCTACATCATTGCCCTCGCTGTCGCCGCAGGCGCCCTCATCCAAGGGGCAACGGGCATGGGCTTCGCCCTCATCGTGGCACCCGTAATGGGCTTGCTGGAGCCGAAGCTGCTGCCCATCTGCCTGCTGGTACTGATGCTGCCGCTGAATACCGTTATCGCCTGGCGAGAGCGTGAGGCGATCGATCTTCGGGGCACCTCCTGGATCACGCTGGGGCGGCTCTTCGGCACTTTCGGCGGGGTCTGGGTGTTGTTCTGGCTGCCTCTGTCCCAGCTCAACCTGCTCATCGGGGTGTCCACTATCGCCGCCTGCCTGGCCACCTGGCTGGCGCCGAGCTTCGTGCCGGGGCGCAGGGCGTTCGTCTCCACGGGCATCATCACCGGCATCACCGAAACCGCTACCGGTATCGGCGGTCCGCCTCTGGCTCTGGTCTACCAGCACTCGCCCGTGGCTACCCTGCGTGGCTCGGTAGCGCTGTGCTTTCTCATCGGCGAGGTCATTTCCCTAGTTGTGCTCGCTGCCGGAGGTCATCTGCAAGCGGAACAGCTATCGCCTCTGTTGGGGCTGTGTGTACCGCTGGCCGTGGGTCTGCTGGCCAGCCATTGGGCTCGAAGCGTTCTTGATGAGCACCGCTTGCGCCGCTTCGTCCTGCTGTTCGCCTTCGTTTCGGGAGCATTGCTGCTGGTGCAATAACCCGAGTCACCGTCTCCTTCAGCCCGCCGTTACGGCGTAATCCAGCATGATCCCCAGCAAGATCGCCAATCCGGCCCAGTGATTGTGCAGAAAGGCCTTGAAACAGATGAGCGGATCGCGTGAGCGGGTCGTCCAGAATTCCCAGGCGAAGCAGGCAGCGGCGATGAACAGGCCGAGGTGGAACCACTGGCCCAGCCCGAAGCGCACGCCTGCCAGGATCAGGCAGAACAGCGCCAGCCCCTGCAAGGTGAGGATGATGATACGGTCGGCCTCGCCGAACAGGACGGCGGTGGACTTGATGCCGATCTTCAGGTCGTCCTCACGGTCGGCCATGGCGTAATAGGTGTCGTAGCCGACGGTCCAGACCATGTTGGCGATGAACAGCAGCCAGGCTTCCGCCGGCAGGCTGCCGGTCTCGGCGGTGAAGGCCATCGGGATGCCCCAGGAAAAGGCCGCGCCCAGCACCACCTGCGGGTAATAGGTGTAGCGCTTCATGAAGGGGTAGAGCGCCGCGACGCCCAGTGCGCCGAAGGACAGCCAGATGGTCGCCGCGTTGGTCAGCAGCACCAAGCCGAAGCTCAGCGCCACCAGCACCGCGAAGAGAATCCAGGCTTCCTTGGTGGTGACCTTGCCGGTGGCCAGCGGGCGGTTCCTGGTGCGGCTGACGTGGCCGTCGAAGTTGCGGTCGGCGAAATCGTTGATCACGCAGCCGGCGGCGCGCATCAGGATCACACCGAGGGTGAAGATGACCAGGTTCTTGATGCTGGGTGAGCCTGCGCCGGCGATCCACAGGGCGCCGAGCGTCGGCCACAGCAGCAGGTAGGTGCCGATGGGGCGGTCCAGACGCATCAGCTGGATGAAGTCGAAGGCGCGCGGATGCAGGCGATTGCTGGATTGCAGAAGCTTCAGATACATCGATGGGCCTCCTGGTGAAATGGACTGCTCAGAACCTATTCAAAGTCTCGCGAGCTAGAGCAATGCAAGGCAAAAACAGGCGAGGACACGGAGTTTACAGTTGTAAATGAGTAGTCCGAGCCTGTTTTTAACGCAGCAGTGCCGACGCGCAGCAGGCTTTGAGCAGGTTCTCAGCGGTCGCGTTGCGCCGCGTGCCATAGGGCGGGCAGAAATACCTCGGCGACCAGCACGCCCAGTGTGCCCCGGCTGAAGCAGGAGCGCCTGGCCCAGAGCTGCGTCTGGCGCATGTCCTCGGGCAGCCAGGCGTCGGGATAGCGCATGGCTTCGAGCGGGCCGCGGGCAAAGGCCTGGTCGCTGAACAGCAGCTCGCCCAGCGAGCGGCTGCCCAGGCGTTGCAGGTCGAAGCCTGAATCTTCCAGTGCGCTGCGCGCCGCCACACTGCGGGCGAACACCCAGGGTTCGCCATGTCCGCGCAGATACACTTCACGCACCCAGCCCTGGCTGCCCTGCGCCACGCCAAGCGCTGCGCATTCGTCGTCACGCAGTCGCTGCCAGCCTTCGCGCAGCGGCGTCACGCTGAACGCACCGTCGGCGAGGCGGGTGAGGCGACGGGTCAGCGAGCCCTTGTCGACATAGAGCCAGTCATGCTGCAGCGGATCGAGCGGCGCGGGCAGTTGGTCGGCGCTCAGCCAATGGTGAAATTCGGACACAGGCGATAGAGGGTGTGGTTCAGGAAAGGCGGGGAGTCTAGCAAGAAAGCCGATAAGAGCGCTTGAAGCGGGAGACCGGACGAACAAGCAGCGGTCCTCGTAGGGTGGATCACGCTTCATCGATCCACCGTGAGGGCGTTACGGTGGATGTAAAAAGCGACATCCACCCTACGTCCACCCCTCCAGTCGCATCGTTGCACGCACCAACCGTTGTTCTTCCTGCTCGATTTCCCTGAGGTTGTCGCGGATGCCGTGGATATGGTCGCGGGCGGCGCGCTGGGCCTGGTCGGGCAGGCGCTCGGTGACCGCATGGAACAGCCGCGAGTGCTGGCGGTCGATCTGACGCTTCTGCACCGGGCGGTGATAGAGGTTGTTCACCGAGGCGAACACCGTGGAGAGCATCAGGTCGGTCAGCGATTGCAGCGTGTGCACCAGCACCGGGTTGTGCGAGGCTTCGCACACGGCAAGATGGAACGCATGGTCGAGGCGTGCATGTTCGCGCGGGTCGGCGCCCTCGTCGCTGTGTGCGGCGAGCATTTCCTCGTAGCGTCGACGCAGCAGGATGAAGTCCGCTTCGGTGCCGCGCAGCGCCGCCAGGCGTGCCGACTCGCCTTCCAGCAGGGCGCGGACTTCGAGCAGATCATAGAGGGTGCGTGGCTGCGAACTGAACAGGTGCATCAGCGGCGAGGCATCATGCCTGCCGGACAGCTGGGCGACGAAGGAGCCACGACCCTGCGACGTTTCGATGATGCCGCGTCCACGCAGCACGCGCAGGCCTTCACGCATGGCCGAACGGGAAATGCCGAGCTTTTCGCACAGGCGGCGCTCCGACGGCAGGGCCTGGCCGACCTTGAGCACGCCATCGATGATCAGGCGCTCGATACGTTCGGCTACCACATCCGCTACCTGACGTTTTTCGGGAACAATCTGGTTGAACATGAGCTTTCCATGGTGGTAGGACCAGCTTCGACTCAGTGTATCCTTTCCCAGGAAAAAATACTCAAAGGCCCGGAAAGCTGATGCTGCAAAGGACCGCAGGAAGTTTATATTCTTCCAAACTGGTACGACCAGCTGTGGCAAGAGTGGACTGGGCAAGTCGTTCGGGCTAATGATGCGGCACTCCGCCGCAGCTGGCGTGCTGAGGGTGAACAACGAGAGCAACCGACTGCCATGAATATTCTCTACGACGAACGCATCGACGGCGAGCTGCCCAAGGTGGACAAGGCCGCGCTGCTGGCCGAGCTGCAGGCGCAACTGCCCGATCTGGAGATTCTCCACCGCCTCGAGGATCTCAAGCCCTACGAGTGCGATGGCCTCTCCGCCTACCGCACCACGCCGATGCTGGTGGTGCTGCCCGAGCGTATCGAGCAGGTCGAAACGCTTCTCAAGCTGTGCCACCAGCGGCGTGTTCCGGTGGTCGCCCGTGGTGCCGGCACCGGCCTGTCCGGTGGGGCGCTGCCGCTGGAGCAGGGCATCCTGCTGGTTATGGCGCGCTTCAACAGGATTCTCGAAGTCGACCCCGCCGGGCGCTTCGCCCGCGTCCAGCCCGGCGTGCGCAACCTGGCGATCTCTCAGGCTGCCGCGCCTTACGAGCTGTACTACGCGCCGGACCCGTCCTCGCAGATCGCCTGTTCCATCGGCGGCAACGTCGCCGAGAACGCCGGTGGCGTGCACTGCCTGAAGTACGGTCTGACCGTGCACAACCTGCTCAAGGTGGAGATTCTCACCGTCGAGGGCGAGCGCATGACGCTGGGTTCCGACGCGCTGGATTCCCCAGGCTTCGACCTGCTGGCGCTGTTCACCGGCTCAGAGGGCATGCTCGGCATCGTCACCGAGGTGACGGTCAAGCTGCTGCCCAAGCCGCAAGTGGCCAAGGTGCTGCTGGCCGCGTTCGATTCGGTGGAGAAGGCCGGGCGCGCGGTGGGCGATATCATCGCCGCCGGCATCATCCCCGGCGGCCTGGAGATGATGGACAACCTGTCGATCCGCGCCGCCGAAGACTTCATCCATGCCGGTTACCCGGTGGATGCCGAGGCTATCCTGCTCTGCGAGCTGGACGGTGTCGAGGCCGACGTGCATGACGACTGTGCGCGGGTCAGTGACGTGTTGAAGCTGGCCGGCGCCACCGAAGTGCGCCTGGCCAGGGACGAAGCCGAGCGCGTGCGCTTCTGGGCCGGACGCAAGAACGCTTTCCCGGCGGTCGGGCGGATTTCGCCGGACTACTACTGCATGGACGGCACCATTCCACGCCGCGAATTGCCGGGCGTACTCCGGGGCATTGCCGAGCTGTCCGAGCACTATGGCCTGCGCGTGGCCAACGTGTTCCATGCCGGCGACGGCAACATGCACCCGCTGATCCTCTTCGATGCCAACCAGCCGGGCGAGCTGGAACGCGCCGAGGACCTGGGCGGCAAGATTCTCGAACTCTGCGTGAAGGTCGGCGGCAGCATCACTGGCGAGCACGGTGTGGGCCGCGAGAAGATCAACCAGATGTGCGCTCAGTTCAACGCCGACGAGCTGACCCTGTTCCACTCGGTGAAAGCAGCCTTCGACCCGACCGGCCTGCTCAACCCCGGCAAGAACATCCCGACCCTGCATCGCTGCGCCGAATTCGGCCGCATGCATATCCACAACGGCGAGCTGCCCTTCCCCGAACTGGAGCGCTTCTGATGACGGTTTCATTCGACGCCAGCGAGCAGTTGCTGGACCAGGTCAACCAGGCGCTGGCGAGCAAGACGCCGATGTGCATCCAGGGCGGCGGCACCAAGAAATTTCTCGGTCGCGCGGTCGAGGGACAGCTGCTGGACGTGCGCGCCCATCGCGGCATCGTCAGCTACGACCCCACCGAACTGGTGATCACTGCCCGAGCCGGCACCCCGCTGGCCGAGCTGGAAGCCGCGCTCGACGCCGCCGGGCAGATGTTGCCCTGCGAGCCGCCGCATTTCGCCGAAGGCGCCACGGTCGGCGGCATGGTCACGGCCGGGTTGTCCGGGCCACGGCGTCCGTGGAGCGGTTCGGTGCGTGATTTCGTCCTCGGCACGCGGGTCATCACCGGCCAGGGCAAGCACCTGCGCTTCGGTGGCGAGGTGATGAAGAACGTCGCCGGCTACGACCTGTCGCGCCTGATGGCTGGCAGCTTCGGTTGCCTTGGTGTGCTCACCGAGGTGTCGCTCAAAGTGCTGCCCAAGCCGCGCCTGAGCACCGGCCTGCGGCTGGAAATCGATCTGGAACGCGCCCTGCTCAAGCTCGCCGAATGGGGCCAGCAGCCGGTGCCGATCAGCGCCGCCAGCCATGACGGACAGGCGCTGTACCTGCGTCTGGAAGGCGGCGAAGGCTCGGTCAACGCCGCGCGCGAGCGCATTGGTGGCGAGGATCTTGGCGCCGTCTACTGGAGCGATCTGCGCGAGCAGCGTCTGGCCTTCTTCGCCGATGCCAGGCCGTTGTGGCGTCTGTCGCTGCCCAATAACACACCGGCAGTCGTGTTGCCCGGCGAGCAGCTGGTGGACTGGGCCGGCGCTCAGCGCTGGCTGAAGAGTGACGCCAGCGCCGAGACGGTGCGCGCCATCGCCAGCGAAGTCGGCGGTCACGCCACCTGCTTCACTGCCGGTGCCGTGGCCCAGCCGTTCCAGCCGCTGGCCGAGCCGCTGTTGCGCTACCACCGCCAACTCAAGGCGCAGCTCGATCCGCAGGGGATTTTCAACCCTGGCCGCATGTATTCCGAGGTCTGACGACGTATGCAAACGAACTTGAGTGAGGCCGCGAAGAAGCTGCCGCGTGCCGAGGAAGCCGAGAGCATCCTGCGCTCCTGCGTGCATTGCGGTTTCTGCAATGCCACCTGCCCGACTTATCAGTTGATCGGCGACGAGCTGGACGGCCCGCGTGGACGCATCTATCTGATGAAGCAGATGTTCGAAGGTGGCGAAGTCACCGAGAGCACCCAGCTGCACCTGGATCGCTGCCTGACCTGCCGCAACTGCGAAACCACCTGCCCCTCGGGGGTGCAGTACCACAACCTGCTGGATATCGGTCGCGACTTCATCGAGCAGCAGGTGCCCCGCACCCTGGGCGAGCGCCTGGTACGTGGTGGCCTGCGCGCCGTGGTGCCACGTCCGACGCTGTTCAAGGCACTGCTGACTACCGGCAATGCCCTGCGTCCGCTGATGCCCGCCAGCCTCAAGGCGCACCTGCCGCGCCAGGTGCAGCCCCCCGTCGAACGACCACAGGCCATCCATGCGCGCACCGTGCTGATACTCGAAGGCTGCGTGCAGCCGAGCCTGTCGCCCAATACCAATGCGGCCACCGCACGGGTACTGGATCGGCTCGGGATCAGCATCACGCCCATTCGTGAAGCCGGCTGTTGCGGTGCCGTGGACTATCACCTCAACGCCCAGGAAGCTGGCCTGGACCGCGCACGGCGCAATATCGACGCCTGGTGGCCGAGCATCGAGGCGGGTGCCGAAGCCATCGTGCAGACCGCCAGTGGATGCGGCGCCTTCGTCAAGGATTACGGTCACCTGCTGCGTGACGACCCGGCCTATGCCGTCAAGGCCGCGCGGGTCAGTGCTCTGGCCAGGGATCTGGTCGAAGTGCTGCGTGATGCGGAACTGGAAAAGCTCGACGTCAAGGCGGACAAGCGCATGGCCTTCCATTGCCCTTGCACGCTGCAACACGCACAGAAGCTGAGCGGCGCGGTGGAAGATGTGCTCACCCGTTTGGGCTTCCAGCTCACCGCCGTACCGGACGCGCACCTGTGCTGTGGTTCGGCGGGCAGCTATTCGATCACCCAGCCGGAGCTGTCCAAGCAGTTGCGCGACAACAAGCTGACTGCGCTGGAAAGCGGCAAGCCGGAAGTCATCGTCACCGCCAACATCGGTTGTCAGACCCATCTCGACGGTGCCGGTCGCACGCCGGTGCGGCACTGGATCGAGATCGTCGAGGAATCGATGACCTGAAACTGCCTGCAAGCAATCGATCGGAGTACCCGCTATGAGCAAAGCCTTGCGCCTGGACCGGCTGCGCCGGTTCGTCACCGAGTTTGCCGCCCTGCTGGAGGGGCGGCCTGCTGAGGCGGTACTTCTCGATCAGGGGCAGACATTGTTGCGGCAACTGGTCGAGCACGACGACTGGTTGCCCGAACAATACGCGCAACCGCACCCCGAGCATTACCTGCAGTACCTGTTGCATGCCGATTCGCTGCAACGCTTCTCGGTGGTCAGTTTCGTCTGGGGACCCGGTCAGCGCACGCCGGTACACGACCACCGGGTCTGGGGCATGATCGGCATGCTGCGCGGTGCCGAACTTGGCCAGCGCTTCGAGCGCCAGGCCGACGGTTCGCTGCTGCCCTGCGGCGAGCCGCTGCGGCTCGAACGCGGCGAGGTCGAATGCGTGTCGCCGACCCTCGGTGATATCCATCAGGTCAGCAACGCCTTCGATGACCGTGTCTCGGTCAGCATTCATGTCTACGGCGGCAATATCGGCGCGGTGAAGCGTGCGGTCTATCAGGCGGATGGCAGCGAGAAGCCGTTCATTTCCGGCTATAGCAACGAGCATCTGCCCAATATCTGGGATTTGAGCAAGGAAGCCTGAGCGAGCGGACGTTAACCCGCCCGCTCGTTATTCAGTGGGTCAGAGGAGACGTCAGCAGACTGGCTTCGATGCTCTTCTCCAGGCGGATGGCGATGAATTTCGAGGTGGGCGTATGGCTCCCCTCGCCATGGCTTTCCAGCGGGACCAGAGGATTGGTCTCCGGGTAATAGGCGGCCGCCTGGCCGGGTGGCGTGTCGTAGGGCAGCAGCGTCATGCCGGTGATGCGGCGCTCGATGCCGTCATTTCAGAGTGAAATCACATCGACTTTCTGTCCGGGCTCGTAACCCAGCCGCTGGATGTCCTGCGGGTTGACGAAGATCACCTCGCGCATGCCCTTCACGCCCCGGTAACGGTCCTCCAGGCCATAGATGGTGGTGTTGTACTGATCATGCGAGCGCAGGCTCTGCAGGATCAGGTCCGGGGTGACGCCCAGGCTGCGAATCTGCTGCGGCAGCAGTTCATCGGGCAAGGCGTGGGCGCTGAAGGCCGCCTTGCCTTCAGGCGTATTCCACTGTCGGCGGGAGGCGGCGTTGCCCAGATAGAAGCCTCCAGGTTGATGCAGTTTTTGCTCGAAGTCGGCGAAGCCGGGGATGGTTGCGGCGATCAGCTGGCGAATGCGTGGGTAATCCTCGACCAGCCAGGCCCAGTCGACCGGCTGGGGGCCGAGCGTCGCCGCGGCGATACCGGCGATGATCGCCGGTTCCGAACGCATCAGGGGCGACAGTGGTTCCAGCTGGCCATGGGAGGCATGGACCATGCTGAACGAGTCCTCGACCGTCACCGCCTGCGGTCCGCATGCTTGCCGGTCGATGTCGGTGCGGCCCAGGCAGGGCAGGATTAGCGCCTCGTGCCCGCAGGTCAGGTGGCTGCGGTTGAGCTTGGTGCTGATCTGCACGGTGAGTTCGCAGTTCTGCAGCGCCTGGTGGGTGCGGACGGTATCGGGCGTGGCCTGGGCGAAGTTGCCGCCCAGCGCGATGAAGACTCGGGCCTGGCCGGTGAGCATGGCGTTGATCGCGGCGACCGCGTTGTGCCCAGGCTGGCGTGGCACGGCAAAGCCGAAATGCTTTTCCAGCGCATCGAGAAACGCCTGCGTCGGCTGTTCGTTGATGCCCATGGTGCGGTCGCCCTGCACGTTGCTGTGACCGCGCACGGGGCACAGGCCGGCGCCGGGCTTGCCGAGGTTGCCGCGCAGCAGTGCGAGGTTGGTGATTTCCTGGATGGTCGCCACCGAATGCTGATGCTGGGTGATGCCCATCGCCCAGCAGATGATCACCCGTTCGGCATCGGCATACAGGCGTGCGGCCTGCTCGATCTCGCTGCGGGCAAGCCCGGACTGGGTTTCGATCTGCTCCCAGGACGTCGCCTCGACGAGGGCCAGGTAGGCGTCGAGTCCCTGCGTATGCTGGGCAATGAAGGCATGGTCGAACAGCCCCGGCTGCTGTTTGGCCTGCGCCTCGCGTTCCCATTGCCAGAGGTATTTGACCATGCCGCGCACCAGCGCCATGTCGCCACCGAGATTGGGCCGGAAGTAGGCGGTGCTGGTCGCGCGGTCCCGGTTGGAGAGCATCTCCAGCGTCTTCTGCGGATGCTGGAAACGCTCCAGGCCGCGCTCTTTCAGCGGATTGAACGCCACCACGCGGGCGCCGCGCTGGACGGCTTCGCGCAGCGGCTCGAGCATCCGCGGGTGGTTGGTACCAGGGTTCTGGCCGAGCACGAAGATCGCGTCGGCATGCTCGAAATCCTCGAAGCTGACGGTGCCTTTGCCCACGCCGATGCTCTGCCCCAGCGCCACGCCACTGGCTTCGTGACACAGGTTCGAACAATCGGGGAAGTTGTTGCTGCCAAACGCCCGGACGAACAGTTGATAGAGGTAGGCCGCCTCGTTGCTGGCGCGCCCGGAGGTGTAGAATTCGGCCTGGTTCGGGTCGTCCAGGCGCTTGAGGTGACCGGCGATCAGGGCGAAGGCTTCGTCCCAGCCGATGGGGTGGTAGCGGTCGCTGGCGCGGTCGTAACGCATTGGCTCGGTCAGGCGCCCCTGATATTCGAGCCAGTAATCACTCTGCTCGCGCAGTTGGCTGACGCTGTGACGGGCGTAAAAGGAGGCGTCGACGCGGCGCTTGGTGGCTTCCCAGTTCACCGCCTTGGCGCCGTTCTCGCAGAATTTGATCGGCCCGGTCTCGGCGGATTCGCCCCAGGCGCAGCCGGGACAATCGAAACCGCCATGTTGATTGGTCTTGAGCAGGGCGCGGATGTTCTTCAGCGCGTTATCGCTACCGAGCCAGTGTCCGGTCACGCTTCGCAGCGCACCCCAGCCGCCGGCTGCGCCGGCATAGGGTCGATAGCGGGCGGCAGGCTTGAAACGATCGTGACGGGACATGCGGTGCCTCGCGAACTGAAGGGGATTGCTCATAAGGCTGGAGCGTTATACCTCCAGTCGATGACAATAACCGATTCCTGACCGCGTAGGATGAGCGCGGTGCCTGGCCATCCTGCGTTGCATCCGAACTGTCAACGCGCCAGGTCCGTGACACCATGCGAGAGTCGGAGCAAACTCGTCTTGCTCTTCACATACGGAAATCCGTATATTCGCATTTCCGTATATCCAAGCCCTAACCATGATCACGCCTCCCGATGTCTTCAAGAGCCTGGCCGACGAGACTCGCGCTCGCGCCACCCTCCTGATCGCCAACCTGGGCGAACTCTGCGTCTGCGAGCTGATGTGCGCCCTGGGTGACAGCCAACCGAAGATCAGCCGCCACCTCGCCCAACTGCGCAACAGCGGCCTGCTGCTGGATCGCCGGCAAGGCCAGTGGGTGTACTACCGCCTCAATCCGGAGCTGCCCGCTTGGGTACAGGAGCTGCTGCACGTGACACTTCAGGCCAACGTCGACTGGCTGCAGCACAACCTTTCCCGCCTGCAGAACATGGACGGCCGTCCCGTCCGCGATGCCGCCTGCTGCTGACCCCACCTGAACGAGTCATCCATGCTGATTGCCGTTGCCGTATTCGTCTTCACTCTCGTGCTGGTCATCTGGCAACCCAAGGGCCTCGGTGTGGGCTGGAGCGCCGCCATCGGTGCCGCCATCGCCCTGGGCGTCGGGGCTGTGTCATTACAGGACATTCCCGTTGTATGGGCCATCGTCTGGAATGCCACCGCCACCTTCATTGCCATCATCATCATCAGCCTGCTGCTGGATGAGGCCGGCTTCTTCGAGTGGGCGGCCTTGCATGTGGCGCGCTGGGCCGGGGGCAGCGGCCATCGTCTGTTCTGCTTCTGCGTACTGCTGGGTGCGGCTGTTTCGGGGCTGTTCGCCAATGACGGCGCGGCGCTGATCCTTACCCCCATCGTCATGTCCATGCTCATCGCCCTGCGCTTCTCACCCGCCGCGACCCTGGCGTTCGTCATGGCCGCCGGGTTCATCGCCGACACCGCCAGCCTGCCGCTGGTGGTGTCCAACCTGGTGAACATCGTTTCCGCCGACTATTTCGGGCTGGGCTTTTCCGAGTACGCCTCGGTGATGGTGCCGGTGAGCCTGGCCAGCGTTGCCGCCACCTTGCTCGTGCTGTTCCTGTTCTTCCGGCGTGACCTGCCGCAACGCTACGCGCTCGATTCGCTGCAGGAGCCGAAGACGGCCATTCATGACCGCGCCACCTTCGTCATGGGCTGGTGGACGCTGCTGGCATTGCTGGTCGGCCTCTTCGCCCTGGAGCCCCTGGGTATTCCAATCAGCGTGGTGGCCGCTGCCTGTGCGGCGATACTTTTCGCCGTCGCAGCCCGAGGTCATCGGATTTCCACCCGGCGCGTACTGCGCGGAGCACCCTGGCAGGTGGTGGTGTTCTCACTTGGTATGTACCTGGTGGTCTACGGCCTGAAGAATGCCGGCTTGACGGACTTTCTCGCGCTGCTGCTCGACGGCCTTGCAGAACAGGGCCTCTGGAGCGCTGCCATCGGTACTGGCGTGCTGTCAGCACTGCTGTCCTCGGTGATGAACAACATGCCCAGCGTGCTGATCGGTGCGCTGTCGATCCAGGCCAGTGGCGCCGAGGGCATCGTCCGCGAGGCGATGATCTACGCCAACGTCATCGGCTGCGACCTCGGCCCGAAGATCACCCCCATCGGCAGCCTGGCTACGCTGCTCTGGTTGCACGTACTGGAGCGCAAGGGCATGCGCATCACTTGGGGTTACTATTTCAGGGTCGGCATCCTGCTGACCTTCCCGGTGCTGTTGATCACCCTTTCGGCTCTGGCGCTACGCCTGAGCCTGAGCCTTTGACGGTCGCCCCGGCGGCAGGGGCTGCGATGTTAGCGCTCAGGACTGGTAGGACCAGTTTTTTGGAGGCCGTGAGGAGGTGGCTCAGCAGGAGATCGTCCGGCACTGGCGGAGCACGATTACTTCGACGGTTGCTCCGCAGAAGTTTCTGCACATGACCCGTTAACCTGCGACAGCGCGGGGTTTTCTTCTGGTGTGTGGCCTGTTTATTCCTCCGTCCTTCCCTGCAAAATGCCAAGAACGCAAAAACCAGGCCGAACTCACCGATAGCCTAAACTGGTAGGACCAGTGGCTTGGCCCATGGACTGTAGCGTCGTTTGGAACAGATAATGAATCTTATGTTCAGGCGCGGCGCGCGCCTGCGCTCCGATGGCACGTGTCCGGAAGGCTCACGTCGCAACGGATTTCGCACCGAAGACATGATTGCGCGGTCTAGTTAGGGTTCTCGCCTGGATGGAAGTGCTTGGGCAAGTGGCGGGTTCGTATCCGCTCGAGGACGGAATCGGAGTGAACCGCGCAACGCCTGTCCACAGAGAGCCGTCGATGCTGTGCCAGCCATTCCACGACGGTCATATTCGAGCCCTATAACGGGCGGCATGTGCTGCGTTCACGTGTTCGCCCGAACGTTTCAAATCTCTCCATAACACTTCGAAGGAAGAGCATATGAAAACCAAAGCCGTACTGAGCCAGACCGAAGTCGCCAGCATTCTCGCCGCAGCACGTAGCGAAGCGCAGAACAACGGCTGGGCCGTGACCATCGTCGTCGCGGATGACGGCGGTCATCCGCTGGCGCTGGAGCGCCTTGATGGCTGTGCGCCCATCGCTTCTTACATTGCTACCGAGAAGGCGCGCAGCGCTGCCGTCGGTCGCCGCGAAACCAAGGGCTACGAGGACATGGTCAACGGCGGTCGCAACGCCTTCCTGTCCGCGCCGGTGGTCTGCTCGCTGGAAGGTGGCGTACCGGTGATCGTCGATGGCAACGTGATCGGCTCGGTGGGCGTCTCCGGCGTGACTGCCGCACAGGATGCGCAGGTTGCCAAGGCCGGCGTCGCCGCCCTCGCCAACTGACCCGGATAATAAAAAGGAGAACGACTGATGACCGAACGTGTAACCCTGGGCCGCCTGCAAGTCGCGGCCAACCTGCAGCGCTTCATCGAAGACGAAGTGCTGGCCGGCACCGGCGTCGAAGCCGCGGCCTTCTGGAGCGGCTTCGATCGGCTGGTCCACGACCTGGCGCCGAAGAATCGCGCGCTGCTCGCCGAGCGCGACCGCCTGCAGGCCGAGCTGGACACCTGGCACAAGGCCAATCCGGGCCCGATCGCCGACATGCCGGCCTACCGCGCCTTCCTCGAATCCATCGGCTACCTGCTGCCGGAGCCGGGCGAGGTGAAGGTCAGCACCAGCAACGTCGACAGCGAAATCGCCAGCCAGGCCGGCCCGCAGCTGGTGGTGCCGATCGGCAACGCCCGCTACGCGCTGAACGCCGCCAACGCCCGCTGGGGTTCGCTGTATGACGCGCTCTATGGCACCGACGCCATCTCCGAAGAGGGTGGCGCGCAGAAAGGCCCGGGCTACAACGAAGTGCGCGGCGCCAGGGTCATCGCCTTCGCCCGCAACGTCCTCGACCAGGCTGCGCCGCTGGCCGAAGGCAGCCATGCCGATGCGACCAACTACCGCGTGCAGGACGGCCAGCTCAAGGTCACCCTGGAGAACGGCAGCGTCACAGGCCTCGAGCAGCCGGAAAAATTCGTCGGCTATCAGGGCGAGGCCGTCGAGCCCACCGCCGTGCTGCTGAAGAACAACGGCCTGCACATCGAGATTCAGATCGACCCGAACAGCCCCATCGGCCAGACCGATGCCGCCGGCGTCAAGGACCTGCTGATCGAAGCCGCCGTGACCACCATCATGGACTGCGAGGACTCCACCGCCGCCGTCGACGCCGACGACAAGGTGCTGGTCTATCGCAACTGGCTGGGCCTGATGAAGGGCGATCTGACCGATACCTTCCAGAAGGGTGGCCGGGCGATGACCCGCCAGCTGAATCCCGACCGCCAGTACACCGCCGTCGATGGCTCCAGCCTGACCCTGCATGGTCGCTCGCTGCTGTTCATCCGCAACGTCGGCCACCTGATGACCAACCCGGCGATCATCGACGGCGAGGGCCACGAGATCCCCGAGGGCATCCTCGATGGCGTGGTCACCAGCCTGATCGCCAGGCATGACCTCGAGCGCCGCGGCAACTCGCGCACCGGCAGCGTCTACATCGTCAAGCCGAAGATGCACGGTCCGGCCGAAGTCGCCTTCACCGACGAGCTGTTCGGTCGCGTCGAAGACCTCATCGGCCTGCTGCGCCACACCCTCAAGGTCGGCATCATGGACGAGGAGCGTCGCACCAGCGTCAACCTCAAGGCCTGCATCGGTGCCGCGCAGAACCGCGTGGCCTTCATCAACACCGGTTTTCTCGACCGCACCGGCGACGAGATGCACAGCATCATGGAAGCCGGCGCCGTGCTGCGCAAAGGCGACATGAAGGGCACTGCCTGGATTCAGGCCTACGAGCGCAACAACGTGCTGGTCGGCCTGAACTGCGGCCTGCGCGGCAAGGCGCAGATCGGCAAGGGCATGTGGGCCATGCCGGACCTGATGGCCGCCATGCTCGAGCAGAAGATCGCCCATCCCAAGGCCGGCGCCAACACCGCCTGGGTCCCGTCGCCCACCGGCGCCACCCTGCATGCGCTGCACTACCATCAGGTGGACGTGCAGGCGGTCCAGGCCGAGCTGGAGAAGATCGACCTGGCCAGCGAGCGCGAGCAGCTGACCAACGACCTGCTGACCATTCCGGTGGCGCCGCAGCGCAACTGGAGCGCCGAGGAAATCCAGCAGGAACTGGACAACAACTGCCAGGGCATCCTCGGCTACGTGGTGCGCTGGGTCGAGCAGGGCGTCGGTTGCTCCAAGGTGCCGGACATCCACGATGTCGGCCTGATGGAAGACCGCGCTACGCTGCGGATCTCCAGTCAGCACCTGGCAAACTGGCTTTACCACGGTGTTGTCGGCGAAGCACAGGTTCGCGAAACTCTGGAGCGCATGGCCAAGGTGGTCGATCAGCAGAACGCTGGCGATCCAATCTACCGGCCAATGGCGGCAGACTACGCGCAATCTATTGCTTTTCAGGCGGCTTGTGATCTGGTATTCAAGGGGCGTGAACAACCGAGCGGCTACACCGAACCCCTGTTGCATGCCTGGCGCCAGCGCTTCAAGCAGCAGAATGGCGGTTGAAATAGCTCAATGACTGGCTTGTCTGGTTATTGGTAAGACCAAGCCCCGAACGCCTGTAAGCCTTCGGGGCTTTTTGAGCATGGGGGGCCGGTCGGCCTATGTCGATCGGTGCCTTTGGATGACCTGCGTCATCCATGCGTGGCACCGGGTAACCGGGAATAAAAGCGGTTCAATACAAAAAACAAGGAACCCAACAATGAGTCAGACACTGCTATCCATCCTGGCCTTCGTGCCACTGGTGCTGGCGGGCGTATTGCTGATTGGCTTTCGCTGGCCAGCCAAATACGCAATGCCGCTGGTATTCGTCCTCACTGCATTGATCGGCCTGCTGGCCTGGGACATGACGCTCAATCGCGTCATTGCCTCGACCCTGCAAGGCCTGATTCTCACCGCCGCGATCCTCTGGATCATCTTCGGCGCGATCCTGTTGCTCAACACCCTCAAGCATTCCGGTGGTATCGCCGCGATTCGCCGAGGGTTCTCCAATATCAGCCCGGATCGTCGCGTCCAGGCGCTGATCGTGGCCTGGCTGTTCGGCTGCTTCATCGAGGGCGCCTCGGGCTTCGGTACGCCGGCCGCAGTGGCCGCGCCACTGATGGTTGCACTGGGCTTCCCGGCGCTGGCCGCGGTCGTGATGGGCATGATGGTGCAGTCCACGCCGGTTTCCTTCGGCGCGGTGGGTACACCGATCCTGGTAGGCGTAGGCGCAGGTCTGGACAAGACCGGCATCAGCGAGCAACTGGCGGTCGTCGGTAGCAACTGGGAGGTGTTCTTCCACCTGATCTTCTCGCGCGTCGCGATCATCCACGCGATCTGCGGGATTCTGATGCCGCTGATCATGCTGTGCATCCTGACCCGCTACTTCGGGCGCAACAAGTCCTGGTCCGAAGGCCTGGCGATGGCGCCGTTCGCGGTCTTCACCGGCCTGGCGTTCGTCATCCCCTACGCTGCCGCCGGTGTCTTCCTCGGCCCTGAATTCCCCTCGATGATCGGCGCCCTGGTAGGCCTGGCCATCGTGGTGCCTGCAGCCAAGGCGGGCTTCCTGCTGCCCAAGGACACCTGGGATTTCGCGCCGGCCAGCGAATGGCCTGCCGACTGGATGGGCAAGATCGAGATGAAGATCGAGGACGTGGCCGGCAAGACGCCGATCTCCGTTCCGATGGCCTGGGCGCCTTACCTGCTGTTGGCTGCGTTCCTGGTGATCTCGCGCGTCTTCCCTGATGTCAAGGGTGCCCTGATGGCCGTCAGCTTCGGCTGGAAGGACATCCTCGGCGAGACTGGCGTGTCCGGCACCCTGGAACCGCTGTTCCTGCCGGGCGGCATTCTCTGCATGGTGGTGCTGGTCACCTTCTTCCTGCACCGGATGAAGGCCAGCGAGCTGGGCGCGGCCCTCTCCGAGTCGAGCAAGACCCTGCTCGGTGCCGGCTTCGTGCTGATCTTCACCATTCCGATGGTGCGCATCCTGATCAACTCCGGCGTCAATGGCTCGGATCTGGTCTCGATGCCGGTGGCCATGGCACAGCTGGTGGCCAACAGCGTGGGCGACATCTATCCGTTCTTCGCTCCGGCCGTCGGTGCGCTGGGTGCCTTCATCGCCGGTTCCAACACCGTTTCCAACCTGATGCTCTCGCAGTTCCAGTTCAACACCGCAGGCCTGCTGGGCCTGTCCGGCGCGTTGATGGTGGCGCTGCAGTCGGTGGGCGCGGCGGCGGGCAACATGATTGCCATCCATAACGTGGTCGCGGCGTCGGCGACCGTGGGCCTGCTGGGACGCGAAGGGATCACCCTGCGCAAGACCATGCTGCCGACCCTGTACTATCTCATCCTGGCTGGCAGCATCGGCCTGATCGGGTTCTACGTGATGGGTATCAGCGATCCGCTGGCAGGCATCGCCGGCTAAGCGACAGTGCTGACTGCAACGGGCGGCCTAGGCCGCCCGTTGTGTTTGTATTTGGCGCCACGCAGCGTTCTGGTATAGCGTTCAGCGCAATCGGCAATGATCAAGGACATCCCCGATGAAGAAGTGGCAATGCGTGGTGTGTGGCTTCATCTACGACGAAGCCTTGGGGCTGCCGCAGGAGGGCCTTGCGCCCGGCACCTCCTGGGAAGACGTACCCGAAGACTGGCTGTGCCCCGATTGCGGCGTGGGCAAGGTGGATTTTGAAATGATCGCGATCGACTGACAGACCGCTGAAAAACTACCTGCGTTGGCAATACTGCGTTAAAAACAGGCTCGGACTGCTCATTTAGACCACTAAACTCCGCGTCCTCGCCTGTTTTTGCCTTGTCTTGCCTGCCTCGCCTACGTTTTTCAACGGACTGTTAAAGGATGTAACTGTATGACAGCACCCCTGGTAATCATCGGCACTGGTCTGGCGGGCTACAACCTGGCGCGGGAATTTCGCAAGCACGACAGCGAAACACCGCTGCTGCTGGTCACCGCCGACGACGGTCGCTCCTATTCCAAGCCGATGCTTTCCACCGGCTTTGCCATGAACAAGGATGCCGACTCGCTCGGCATGCTGGATGCCGGGCAGATGGCCATCCAGCTCAACGCCGAGATCCGCACCCATACCCGAATCACCCGGCTCGATCCCGCCAATCGCCGTGTATGGGTCGGTAACGAGTCGGTGTCCTATCGGGATCTGGTGCTTGCCTGGGGCGCACAGCCCATTCATGTGCCGCTGGCGGGGGATGCGGCGGACAGGGTCTTTGCAATCAACGATCTGCTCGATTATGGCCGTTTCCGCGAGGCGGCGAAGGGCAGGCGCCGCGTACTGATCCTGGGCGCCGGGCTGATCGGCTGCGAACTGGCCAATGATCTGCTGCAGGGGAGCTACGAAGTCGATCTGGTGGCGCCGGGCGAGCAGGTCATGCCCGCGCTGTTGCCAGCGAAGGTGGCGGCTGCCGTGCAGGGCGGCCTGGAGTCGCTGGGTGCGCGCTTTCATTTCGGCGCGGTGGTCGAGGGGCTCGAACACAAGGCTGATGGCCTGCAGGCGCAATTGTCCGATGGGCAGCCTCTGCCATGCGATCTGCTGATCAGCGCTGTCGGCCTGCGACCGCGCACCGAGCTGGCCGCCGCCGCCGGCCTTGAAACCGGGCGTGGCATCGTGGTGGATCGTTTTCTGCAAACCTCCGCCAGACATGTTTATGCGCTGGGTGACTGTGCCGAAGTCGGCGGACTCAACCTGCTCTATGTCATGCCGCTGATGAGCGGCGTGCGGGCGCTGGCACGGACCCTTGCCGGAACCGCCACGTCTGTCAGTTACGGGCCGATGCCGATTACCGTGAAGACGCCGGTGTGCCCGCTGGTGGTGTCGCCGCCAGCGCCGGGCAGTGAGGGGGGCTGGACCATCGAGGGCGAAGGTAGCGATATCACGGCGCTATTCAAGACGCCCGATGGACGCCTGCTGGGCTATGCGCTGACCGGCGCCGCCGTGCAGCAGCGCCTGGCCTTGAACAGGCAATTGCCTCCTGTGCTGGCGGAGCTGCCCCAGGTTCTGTCCTTAACGCCTTCCGATTGAGGCCGGCATAGCACTTAAGGGTACTGGCGCCTCTGCTAGCAGCGTGCCATTCTCCCTGGGCGTGCGGCGCTCTAGAGCTGTCGCGGCGCCTTGAACGCTGTTCACAGAACGGCACACACAACAACAAGAAAGCATCAGAGGCTACTCATGCGCAAACCGGAACTCGCGGCGGCCATCGCCGACAAGGCCGATCTCACCAAGGATCAGGCCAATCGTGTACTCAATGCCGTTCTGGATGAAATCACCAACGCGCTGAACCGCAAGGACAGCGTCACCCTGGTCGGTTTCGGAACATTCCTGCAACGCCACCGTGGCGCACGTACCGGCAAGAACCCCCAGACGGGAGAGCCGGTGACCATCAAGGCCAGCAATACCGTGGCATTCAAACCCGGAAAAATGCTGAAGGACGCGATCAACTGATCAGCGCTACCCGGAGCCGCCCGGCTCCGGGTCAATCCGACCTGCCAGTCGGGCACAGACCGCTCCGTTTCCGCCGCGCAAAGCCCTTTTCCCGTTTCGGCAAGCCGCTACAATGCGGAAATTTTTGAATAGCTGTCGGGAAATATCATGAAATTCCGCTTTCTTCTGTGGATGCTGGGCCGCCTGATGGGCAAGGCCAGCCGCACCAACCCCGAGTTCCAGCAGCAACTGGGCGACAAGGACCTGACCTTCCAGCTGCACACCCTGGATAGCAAGGTGGCGCGGCACTTCATCGTCAAGGACCAGCGCATCACCAGCAAAAGCGGACCGGCGAGCGAACCCGCATTTGCGTTGGGTTTCCGGGATGCCGCTTACGGCTTCGAGACCATGACGGCGAAGAACAAGCAGCTGGCCTTTATGCAGGGCATTCAGGACAAGAATATCCAGATCCAGGGCAATCCGGCGCTGGTGATGTGGTTCCAAGGGCTGACCAGGTATCTGAAGCCGAAGAAGGCAAAGAAGGCCTGAGCGGCTCAAATTCCCGTAGGTCGGGTCACGCTTCACCGACCCGACGAGCGAGCGTTCAGGCACGAAGAAGACCGACGCCTCGCTCGTCGGGTTACGCCTTCGGAAACCCGGATTACGCCTTCGGCTATCCAGGCTACGGTCTATGTCCCCGTGATGCATTGCGAGTGTCTTGGCGGGCCTAATGGCTGGTCGCGGATGCGTAGGATGGAATCGCCGCAGGCGCTTCCGTCATGGGTTTTGCACGATAATTTGGCGGTGTGACGACGGATTATGCAGGCCCGTACGTTGCCCTTCCCGCCATACCTGCGCTTCTTCCTTCAACCAATCCCGAAACACCACCAATCCCGCCGCTTCCACCTTGCGCTCGGGAATCATCAGGTAATACCCGCGCGTCTCGCTGCGATAGGCCTGCGGATGCGCCAGCACCAACCGCCCTTCAACCAGTTCCCTCTGGATCAGGAACGGCGGAATCAACGCCACGCCCATGCCATGCTCCGCCGCTTGCGCCAGCATGGAAAACAGCTCCAGCCGCGGCCCGGTCATGTCACGCGCGATCTTCATCCCCAGCGCATCGAACCACTGCCGCCAGGCGTAGGGGCGGGTACTCTGCTGCAACAGCGGCATCCCTGCCACGGCCTCGGCATCCAGCGGCTCGCCATCGGGCAGCAATGCGGGGCTGCAGACCGGCTGCAGATCTTCGGGCATCAGAAAGTGCGCCTCGGTGCCCGACCATTCCCCATCGCCGAAATAAATGGCGGCATCGAAATCGGTATCGGCGAACAGGAATGGCCGCGTGCGGTTGGTCAGGTTGAGGCTGATCTGCGGATGCAGCGCCTGGAAATGCTTCAGCCGAGGAACCAGCCACTGTGTGCCGAACGTGGGTACCACCGCCAGTTCCAGGCTCATCGCGCCCTGCTGGCCCATCACCGAGAGGGTGTCGCGCTCCACCGCATCCAGTTGCGCGGCGATGCGCCGGGCGTAGGACTGGCCGGCTTCGGTCAGTTGCACGCCACGCCGCGAGCGGCGAAACAGCGCCAGACCGAGAAACTCCTCCAGCCCGCCGATCTGCCGGCAAACGGCGCTCTGGGTCAGGGCCAGCTCCTCGGCGGCGCGGGTGAAGCTCTGGTGCCGTGCCGCCGCCTCGAAGGCGATCAGGGCCGCAGTGCTGGGAATCTTGCGGCGCATGCGAAAACCTCATGATTAAGGGCTGTTTTATGGCCTCAAGCTTAATGGGTAGTGCGTAATGCGCATAGATGAATGCGAAATCATCGTTTGTCGAGTGGGACTGTCGGGCCTAGCATCACTGCATTCATTCTGCATCGCACATTCAGAGGATTCGCCCATGGCTGGCAAGGCAAGCTTCAACTGGATCGACCCGCTGCTGCTCGACCAGCAACTGACCGAGGAAGAGCGCATGGTGCGTGACAGCGCTGCGCAGTTTGCCGCCGGCAAGCTGGCGCCGCGGGTGCTGGAGGCCTTCCGCCACGAGCGCACCGATCCGGCGATCTTCCGCGAGATGGGCGAGACCGGCCTGCTCGGCGCGACCATTCCCGAAGCCTATGGCGGCAGCGGTCTGAACTACGTGTGCTACGGCCTGATCGCCCGCGAAGTGGAGCGCATCGATTCGGGCTATCGCTCGATGATGAGCGTGCAATCCTCGCTGGTGATGGTGCCGATCAACGAGTTCGGCAACGAGGCGACCAAGCAGAAGTACCTGCCCGGACTGGCCAGCGGCGAGTTCATCGGTTGTTTCGGCCTGACCGAGCCCAATCATGGCTCCGATCCGGGCTCGATGGTCACCCGTGCGAAGAAGGTGGACGGTGGCTATCGGCTTTCCGGCAGCAAGATGTGGATCACCAACAGCCCCATCGCCGACGTCTTCGTGGTCTGGGCCAAGGATGACGAGGGCGCCATTCGTGGCTTTGTGCTGGAAAAAGGCTGGGAGGGCCTGAGTGCACCGGCGATAAACGGCAAGGTCGGCCTGCGTGCTTCCATCACCGGTGAGATCGTGATGGACAACGTGTTCTGTCCCGAGGAAAACGCCTTCCCGGATGTGCGCGGTCTGAAAGGGCCCTTCACCTGCCTGAACAGTGCCCGTTACGGCATCAGCTGGGGCGCGCTGGGCGCCGCCGAGTTCTGCTGGCACACCGCCCGCCAGTACGTGCTGGACCGCCAGCAGTTCGGGCGCCCCCTGGCCGCCAACCAGCTGATCCAGAAGAAGCTGGCCGACATGCAGACCGAAATCACCCTGGCCCTGCAGGGCTGCCTGCGCCTGGGCAGGATGAAGGACGAGGGCACGGCGGCGGTGGAGATCACCTCGATCATGAAGCGCAACAGCTGCGGCAAGGCGCTGGACGTGGCGCGCATGGCCCGCGACATGCTCGGCGGCAACGGCATCAGCGACGAGTTCGGCATCGCCCGGCACCTGGTCAACCTGGAAGTGGTGAATACCTATGAAGGCACCCACGATGTTCACGCGTTGATTCTCGGACGGGCGCAGACGGGGATTCAGGCGTTCTTCTAAGGGCAGCGGCAAGCCGCAAGCTACAAGCGGCAAGACAAAGCATGCCCACCCGTACACTGCTTCAGGCTGTATTTCTTGCGGCTTGAAGCTTGCAGCTTGAGGCTTCTTCCATGTCCGGTGCCCTTTCCCACATCCGCGTCCTCGACCTGTCCCGCGTGCTCGCCGGCCCCTGGTGCGGGCAGATTCTTGGCGACCTGGGCGCCGAGGTGATCAAGGTCGAGCGCCCCGGCAGCGGCGACGATACCCGCCACTGGGGCCCGCCGTTCCTCAAGGACGCGCAGGGCGAAAACACCGCCGAGGCCGCCTATTACCTGTCGGCCAACCGCAACAAGCAGTCGCTGACGGTGGATTTCACCCGTCCCGAGGGCCAGCGCATCATTCGCGAGCTGGTGGCGCAGAGCGACATGCTGCTGGAGAACTTCAAGGTCGGTGGGCTGGCGGCCTACGGGCTGGACTACGCGAGCCTGAAGACGATCAACCCGCGGCTGATCTACTGCTCCATCACCGGCTTCGGCCAGGACGGACCCTATGCCACACGCGCTGGCTACGATTTCATGATCCAGGGCCTCGGCGGGTTGATGAGCCTGACCGGGCGCGCCGAAGGTGAGGAAGGCGCAGGGCCGCTGAAGGTCGGCGTGGCGCTCACCGACATCCTCACCGGGCTCTACGCCACGGTCGGCGTGCTGGCGGCACTGGCCCACCGCGAGCGCACGGGGGAGGGCCAGCATATCGATACGGCGCTGCTGGACGTGCAGGTCGCCTGTCTCGGCAACCAGGCGTTGAACTACCTCACCACCGGCGTCGCGCCGCGGCGTATGGGCAATGCCCATCCGAACATCGTGCCCTACCAGGACTTCCCCACTGCCGATGGCGACATCATTCTCACGGTCGGCAACGACGGGCAGTTCCGCAAGTTCTGCGAAGTCGCCGGTCATCCCGAATGGGCCGCCGACCCGCGTTTCGCCAGCAACAAGGCGCGTGTCGCTCATCGTGCCGAGCTGATTCCGCTGATTCGCCAGGCCACGGTGTTTCGCACCACCGCCGAATGGGTGTCCGCGCTGGAGCGCGCCGGCGTGCCCTGCGGGCCGATCAACGATGTGGCGCAGGTGTTCGACGACCCGCAGGTCCGTCATCGTGGCCTGAAGGTCGAGATGCCGCATCCTCAGGCTGGCAGCGTGCCCCAGGTGGCCAGCCCGCTGCGCCTGTCGGCCTCGCCGGTCAGCTACCGCAATGCGCCGCCGCTGCTGGGTGAGCACAGCGAGGCGCTGTTGCAGCGGTTGCTGGGGTTGAGTGCGCAGCGGATAGCCGCCCTGCGGCAGGCCGGGGTGATCTGAGCGGAGGCTTCCCGGCAAGCGCGCTGAACTCTCGGGCCGCCCCGGGATTCTTATGGAGGTAATTCTTTAGCGGACGAACGCATCATGCAAAGGCAGCATTCCCGATTCACCTGGCAGCTGGCGATTGTCATTCTCATGTCCTGGCTGCTGGCCGGTTGCGGCATCAACAACATTCCGCAGTACGACGAACAGGTCAAATCCGCCTGGTCCCAGGTGGAAAACCAGTACCAGCGCCGCGCCGATCTGATCCCCAACCTGGTCGAGACGGTCAAGGGCTTCGCCCGCCAGGAGCAGGAAACACTCACTGCCGTGATCGAGGCGCGGTCCAGGGCGACCTCCATCCAGGTCGATGCCAATACGCTGGACAATCCCGAACAGCTGCAGCAGTTCCAGCAGGCGCAGAACCAGCTGACCGGTGCCCTGAGCCGACTGATGATGGTCTCCGAGCGCTATCCCGAGCTGAAATCCAACCAGAACTTCCTTGCCCTGCAATCGCAACTCGAAGGCACGGAAAACCGCATCGCCGTGGCGCGACGCGACTTCATCGCGGCGGTAGAGCGCTACAACACCGAGATCCGCACCTTCCCCGGGCGCATCTGGCACACCCTGATGTACAGCGACATGCCGCTTCGCGAGAACTTCGAGGCCACCGCCGAGAACGCCGAACAGGCGCCACAAGTGCAGTTTCAATGATCGTCAGGCTGCTGCTGTTTCCGCTGTTGCTGGCCTGCGCCAGCGCTGCCTTCGCCCAGGAGGCGGAGCTGCCGGCGCTGACCGGTCGGGTGGTGGATCAGGCCGAGCTGCTGGATACCCAGACCGAAGCACGGCTGAGCAGCATGCTTGCTGCTCACGAGCAGGCCACTAACGAGCAAGTGGTGGTGGTCACGGTACCTGACCTGCAAGGCCACAGTATCGAGGAATTCGGCGTGCAGCTTGGTCGCGAATGGGGTATCGGCCAGCGCGGCGAGGACAACGGTGCGCTGCTGATCGTCGCCCGTGACGAGCGCAGGATTCGCATCGAAGTCGGCTATGGCCTGGAAGGTCGCCTGACCGATGCGCAGTCTTCGATGATCATCAACGGCATCATTGCCCCGGCCTTCCAGCAGGGCGATTTCGCCCGGGGCATCAGCGAAGGCGCGGCGGCCATGGTGCAGGTGCTCGGCGGTGATCCGCTGCAGAGCGCGGCGATGCGTCCGGCGATGCCGCTGGGCGCCGAGCAGCCGGGTGGGCTGGGCATTCTGGGTTTCTTCCTGATGCTGGTGGCCATTTTCCTGATCGGCGGCGGTCGTGGTGGCCGTGGCGGTGGTCGTCGGACATTGCTGCTCGGCGCCCTGCTGGGCGGCATGGGCCGCGGCGGCGGTTTTGGCGGAGGTGGCTTCGGCGGTGGCGGTTTCGGTGGCGGAGGCGGCGGCTTCGGCGGCGGCGGCGCCTCGGGTGGCTGGTGAATTATCCATGGATTTTCAATGACTCTACTTACCCTAAGCGAGCAGCAGCAGGTGGCCGAGGCCATCGAACGGATCGAACGCGACACCGATGCCGAACTGGTGACGGTGCTGGCCGAACAGGCTGACGACTATCACTACATTCCGCTGCTATGGGCCGGGCTGATCGCGCTGGTGGTGCCGGGCGGTCTGCTGTTCTTCACGGCTGCGATGAGCGCCTGGCAGCTGCTGCTGGTGCAGTGGGCGACCTTTATCGTGCTGGCGCTGGTGTTTCGCCTTCCCGGCCTGACCACGCGCCTGATCCCGCGTCAGGTCCGCCACTGGCGCGCGTGCAATCTTGCCCGGCGGCAGTTCGTCGAGTGCAACCTGCACCACACCGAGGGCGACACCGGCATCCTGATCTTCGTCTCGGTCGCCGAGCGCTATGTCGAGATTCTGGTGGATCGCGGCATCGCCAGCCGCATCGACAACAGCGCCTGGGAATCCATCATCGAAACCTTTACCGGGCAGGTGCGCCAGGGCCAGGTGCTGGAAGGCTTCCTGATCTGCATCGAGGCCTGTGGTGCGCTGCTCAAGGAGCATGTGCCGTCGACCCATGAGCGCAACGAGTTGCCGAACCGCTTGGTGGTGATTGACTAGAAGAAGCCAGCTGCCCGGGATGTAGGGCCGAACTCATTCGGCCATTGGTCAGGATCGAGGCCGAACAGGTTCGGCCCTGCGCACGGTGCGGCAAAGCCAGCGCGAGGACGCTGGCCTTGGCCCCGTCAAACCATCCCCGGACCGTCGTCCCCGGGTTGTTCCACGGGTGCCAGTTCAAGGTACTGGGTGTCTCCCAGGGCGCTGGCGGCGACACGGTCGATGCTGCTCATGGCGTGGCCGATGATGGAACTGACGCTGGCCTCGTGATGATGCTCGGGCAGGCGCTCGATGGCGGCCAGCACCTCTTCGCCGGGCACGGTTTCCTCGGCCAGCAGGCGTTCGGTGATCGCGTCCAGTGCCGGTTTCATGCGCTGCAGCAGCGCCTGGCATTCGCGGTCCAGCTGTTTCAACAGCTCGTCGGCGGCACGAATGGACTCGCCCGAGTCGAACTCGATGTGGGCGTCGCGCACCGCCTGCAGGCTCAGCAGCGAGCCGTTCGGCCCCATGCCCAGCGCACCGACCATCGACAGCGCGATCTTCGAGGCTTCCTGCAGGTCCTGCCCGGCGCCGGACGAGGCTTCGCGGAAATACAGCAGCTCGGCGCCGCGCCCGGCCAGCAGCATCTGGATCCGGTTGCGCAGTTCGGAGGTCATGTGCAGGCGCTTGTCCTCCACCGGCGTGACCAGGGTGACGCCCAGCGCCTGGCCGCGCGGCAGGATGGTGACCTTCTCCACCCGGCCCACCTTGAGCGCGGCGGCGACCAGCGCGTGGCCGGCCTCGTGCACGGCGATGCGCTTGCGGTCAGTGGGCGACAGCGGGGTGACACCGCTAGGCTGCTCGCCGATGCGGCAGGTTTCGATGGCCTCGACGAAGCGGAGCATGTCGACCTGGCTGTCGCCGGCGCGTGCCGCCAGCAACGCGGCGTGATTGACGATATGGGCGATAGCGGCGGGCGTCAGCCCCACGGTATTGCGCGCCAGCTGCGCATAATCCAGTTCGTCGCCAGTGCGAACCTTGCCGGCATAGAGGCGGAACAGCGCCTCGCGGTCGTCCAGGCCCGGCAGGCCGACGGCGATGGAGCGGTCGAAGCGGCCTTCGCGCACCAGTGCCGGGTCGAGGGAATTGGGAAAGTTGGTCGCGCCCAGCACCAGCACGCCGGCGGCGGCGTCGAAGCCGTCCATTTCAGCGAGAAACTGGTTGATGATCCGGTTGCTTTCGGCGTCGCTGGAGCGCTGCTGCTCGGCGCGCTTGCCGATGCCGTCGATCTCGTCGATGAAAATGATGCACGGCGCCTGCTTGCGCGCGGTGCGGAACAGCGCCTTGACCTTCTGGATGCCGACGCCGAAGTACATCGAGGAAAAATCGCTGCCGGTGACCTGAATGAAGCTGGCGTTGGATTCGCTGGCCAGCGCTTTGGCCAGCTGGGTCTTGCCGGTGCCGGGCTCGCCGGTCAGCAGCACGCCCTTGGGTGGTCGCGCACCCAGCGCGGCATAGGCGGCGGGATCGCGCAGATAGGCAGTGACGTCACTGAGCGCCTGCTTGGCCTCGCGCGCGCCGATGACGTCGGCAAAGCCGATGCCGCTGCCCTTGCGCTGTACAGTGAACGACTGACTTTTCATGACCAGATACAGCAGTACCCCGATCAGGGCCAGGATAAAGGGTGTGTAGGGCAACACCGCCTTGTACCAGGGTGCTTCGCCGTCGGTCTCGAACAGCATCAGCGGGAAGGGCTCGGCAGCCGCTGCGTACTGCTCCAGCAGCAGCCGCGCCACATGGCCGGACTGGTCGGGCACCCAGTAGCGCAGACCATCCTGGCGGTTGATGTAGACGGCATCCTTGCTCAGCGCGGCGCTGGCGATGGCCTGGCCGCGCAGGTCGCCCAGCAGGGTCGAGAGATCGCGACGGTTGTCCAGCCAGGGCTCCTTGGAGGCGTCCAGCTCCTGCAGCATGCTGGCGCTGGCATCGGCAGGCGTGGAAGCGGCAGGCCCCTCGGCTTTGAATTGCCAGTAGCCCAGCGTGGCGGCGAGCAGAAGCGCCAACGCGATGGAGAGCAACAGGCTGCGGCGGCCTTGCAACAAGCGGGGTTTCTTCATTTCAGATCCAGGCGGGGCGAGCCCGAGGCGTCATAAAACAACCGCCCTTGCGGACGGACCACAGTTTTCGGGCGAGTAGCCCGCAAGGCACCAAGGCAGGCGCTACGGCGCGGCTTATGCAATGTGAATTCTGATGCCGACCGCTGGTCGGATAGGAGGAACCGACCGCGAACGAGGATACGGCAAGCGACTGCGAGTGAGTCGGCAAGCGACGAATGGCGAGTCTTTTTAGACGAACGTCACCTCCGCGAAGCGAACTTGTCATGATTCTGGTCCTTTAGCGGAACCCAGTGAAGCGGGATGCAGGTTCCCACTGTTTTCTATGTCGGAGTTAATGGATGTTCCGTATGCGTTTCCCGCTTCATCTGGTGGCAGGGATCTGCCTGTGGGCGAGCGCCACTGTGGCACAGGCGCTACCTGCTTCGGCTGGATACGTTGCCAGCGTTGCCGGTGAGGCCTTCCTCTCCCACCGGGGCAAGTTCATCGAGGTGGTTCTCGGACAGGCAATCATCGAGGGTATGACGCTGCATACCGGCGAAAAGGGCGGCCTGGCGGTGATTCTCGATGACGGAACGGTCATGTCGTTCGGGCCGAACAGCGAACTTGAGCTTGAACGCTACCGCTTCGTGCCGGCCAGTGAAGCCTTTCGCCTGGCGGTACGCTTCAAGCGGGGCACGCTGAGCCTGGTGACCGGCGCGATTTCCCGGCTCGACCCCGAGGCGCTCAGCCTGGAAACTCCGCAGGGGCGTGTGCGGGTGCATGCAGGGCATGTGCTGGTGAAAGTGGTGGAGTGAGCATATGACAAGGACCGTCGCGCTGTTGCTGCTGGCTGTGCTGTTGTCGGGCTGTGCCGCACAATCGTATGTGGCGTTACAGGAGCATCCCGCCGGGAGCGCCGTGACCGTGGTCAAGGGAACCCAGAGCCTAACGCTGGAGCAGGCCCGGCTGGGAGTGCCTCTTGCCGCTGGCGCGCGGCCCTTCGCGCTCGGTGCTTTACGACTGCAGCGGGACTTCGCTGGCGCGCTGGCTGTGCAGCCGGCGCCGCCTGAGCGGTTTGTAGTCTACCTGCAAGCCGATGGCCTGCCGGGCATGCTGTCCGAGCAGGTGCTGGACCATGTGCTGCATGCGGCGCGCCAGCGCGAGCATCCGTTGGTGGTCGTGACCGGTCATACCGACAGCCTGGGCCGCAAGGACGTCAATCTGCAGCTTGGCCTGCAGCGCGCGCAAGCCCTGGCCGAACGGCTCAGGGCGCGAGGGTTGCAGGCGAGAATGCAGATCGAATCCCTGGGCGAGCTCGATCTGCTGGTCAGGACGGCGGACGCCACGCCCGAGGAGCGTAATCGCCGGGTGGTGATAGAGGTTCGCTGATGGCGGCGGGGCCAACTGGCGGTCAGTCGAGCACCATGATCGCGTCCATTTCCACCTGCGCGCCCTTGGGCAATGCGCTGATGCCGATAGCGGCACGGGCCGGGTAGGGCTGCTGGAAGTAGCGGCTCATCACTTCGTTGACGGTGGCGAAGTTGGCCAGATCGGTAAGGAAGATGTTCAGCTTGACGATGTCCTTGAACGAGCCGCCAGCCGCTTCGGCCACCGCCTTGAGGTTCTCGAAGACCTGCACGGTCTGCGCCTCGAAGCCCTCGACCAGCTCCATGCTCCTGGGGTCCAGCGGAATCTGCCCGGACATGTAGACGGTGTTGCCGGCCTTGATGGCCTGGGAGTAGGTACCGATGGCGGCGGGGGCGTTGTCGGTGGAAATGACGGTCTTGCTCATTCTGCATTCCTCGGGATTGACTGGGGGCACGAAGGATAAAACAGCCCGTGGGGGAAAAGACGATAAAAGCGCTGGAGGCTGAACGAAAGAGTGCTCAGCAGCCGCATGCCCGTCCAGCGTTCAGCCTCCAGCGCTCTTCTCGGTTGTCAGTCAGGCCTTGACCCGGGTAATCCGTATCACACCCTGGATGGTACGCAGTTTCTTGATGACGCGGGCCAGGTGCACGCGGTCATGCACACTGACCACCAGTTGGACCACACTGATGCGACCGTCGCGCTCGTCCATGCCGATCTTCTCGATATTGCCGTCAGCGGCATTGACGCTGCCGGCCAGCAGAGCGATCAGGCCGCGCTGGTGTTCCAGTTCGACGCGCAACTCGACGTTGAATTCGCCCGTGACATCCTTTGACCAGGACAGCTGGATGCACTTGTCCGGGTTGTGTCGCACTTCGCTGATATTGCGGCAGGTATCCATGTGCACGACCATGCCCTTGCCGGCGGACAGATGACCGACGATGGGATCGCCCGGTATCGGCGTGCAGCACTTGGCGTAGTTGAGCACCAGGCCCTCGGTGCCACGGATCGCCAGCGGCCCTTCGTCGCTCGGCAGCTCTTCGTTGTCGCTGGCCAGCAGGCGGCGGGCGATGACATAGGCCATGCGGTTGCCCAGGCCGATGTCTTCGAGCAGGTCCTCGATGACTTCCATCTGGTATTCGCCCAGCACCACCCTGATGCGCTCGGGCGAGATCGCCTCCAGGCTGGATTCGAAGCCGGTGAGCGCCTTGTTCAGCAGGCGCTCGCCCAGATTGATCGACTCCGAGCGGCGCTGCAGCTTGAGCGCATGGCGGATATGCGTGCGCGCCTTGCCGGTGACGACGAAGTTCAGCCAGGCAGGATTGGGACGCGCGCCGGGGGCGGTGACGATTTCCACCGTCGAGCCGCTTTCCAGCGCCTGCGACAGCGGCGCCAGGCGCCGGTTGACCCGGCAGGCGATGCAGGTATTGCCGACGTCGGTATGCACCGCGTAGGCGAAGTCCACCGCCGTGGAACCCTTGGGCAGCTCCATGATGCGGCCCTTGGGCGTGAAGACGTAGACCTCGTCGGGGAACAGGTCGATCTTGACGCTTTCGATGAATTCCAGCGAGTTGCCGGCGCGTTGCTGCATTTCCAGCACGCCCTTGACCCACTGCCGGGCGCGGGCGTGGGTGCCCTTGGGCGAGTCGTCGTCACTGGACTTGTACAGCCAGTGGGCGGCGATGCCGTTGTTGGCCATCTCTTCCATCTCGCGGGTGCGGATCTGGATCTCGATGGGCACGCCGTGCATGCCGAACAGCGTGGTGTGCAGCGACTGGTAGCCGTTGGCCTTGGGAATCGCGATGTAGTCCTTGAAGCGACCGGGCAGCGGCTTGTACAGGCTGTGCACGGCGCCCAGCACGCGGTAGCAGGTATCGACCTTGTCCACCACGATGCGGAAGGCATAGACGTCCATGATCTCGTTGAACGCCTTGCGCTTGCCGCGCATCTTCTTGTAGATGCTGAACAGATGCTTCTCGCGGCCCATCACCTCGCCTTCGAGGCCTTCGCGTTCGAGGCAGTGGATCAGCGATTGCTCGATCTTTTCGACGATCTCGTTGCGATTGCCGCGCGCCCGGCGCACGGCGGCGCGGATGCGTTCGGAGCGCATCGGGTGCATGGCCTTGAAACCCAGGTCCTCGAACTCCACGCGCATGGACTGCATGCCCAGGCGATTGGCGATGGGCGCGTAGATTTCCAGGGTTTCCTTGGCGATACGGCGGCGCTTTTCGCCCGCCAGCACTTCCAGGGTACGCATGTTGTGCAGGCGGTCGGCGAGCTTGACCAGGATCACGCGGATATCGCGCGCCATGGCCATGGCCATCTTCTGGAAGTTCTCGGCCTGGGCTTCGGCCTTGGTCTCGAAGTTCATCTGGGTCAGCTTGCTGACCCCATCGACCAGCTCGGCGACGGTTTCGCCGAACTGCGCGATCAGCGCTTCCTTGGGAATGCCGGTGTCCTCGATGACGTCGTGCAGCATGGCGGCCATCAGGCTCTGATGATCCATGTGCATGTCGGCGAGGATGTTGGCTACCGCCAGGGGATGGGTGACGTAGGCTTCACCGCTACGCCGGCGCTGGCCATCGTGGGCCTGCTCGGCATAGAAATAGGCACGGCGGACCAGGTTGACCTGGTCGGGGCCGAGGTAGGACGACAGGCGGTCGGCAAGCGTATCTATGGCTGGCAAGTCTCTGCTCCTTGCCGGCAGGCTGCTGTGTCTGCGGTTCGACTTCGGCCAGGCATCGATCAGATGGCCTCGTTGGGCTCTTCCTCGTACTGGGCGAAGAGCGGCTCGTCGTCGACGATTTCGTCCTGGGCGATGACGTCATAGTCCACCAGGCCGGAGGCGATTTCGCGCAGGGCGACCACGGTGGGCTTGTCGTTTTCCCAGGCTACCTTGGGCTCCTTGCCGCCGGTGGCCAGCTGGCGCGAACGCTTGGTGGCGAGCATGACCAGCTCGAAGCGGTTATCTACGTTGTCCAGGCAGTCTTCAACGGTAACGCGGGCCATGGTGTTCCTCATCAGATTCGGTAAAGCGTGCCCAAATGGGCGAGCGGACGGGATAGTTTAAAAAATCACCAGCGGTTAGGGAAGCTATAAAAGCAGCCTTCAGATCAGCAACTGCTCCAGCAACCCCTCGAAGCGCTGCTGCTGGGTCGGTTGGAGCAGCCGATTGGCGCGGAAGATGGCTTGCAGGTCGCCCAGGGCATGGGTGAAGTCGTCGTTGATCACCAGGTAGTCGTATTCGACGTAATGGGTCATTTCACTGACCGCTTCGCGCATGCGTGTGTCGATCACCTCTTCGCTGTCCTGGCCGCGATGGGTCAGGCGCTGGCGCAGGGCCTGCGCACTTGGCGGCAGGATGAAGATGGACCTGGCCTGGGGCATCAGCCGGCGCACCTGCTGGGCGCCTTGCCAGTCGATTTCGAGGATCAGGTCGTAACCTTCTTCGAGGGTCTGTTCGAGCCAGCGCTGGGAGGTGCCGTAGAGGTTGCCGAAGACTTCGGCGTGCTCCAGGAACTCGTTGTGTTCCAGGCGCTGGAGAAATTCCTCGCGACTGACGAAGTGGTAGTTGACGCCGTCCACCTCGCCGGGGCGGATGCCGCGGGTGGTGTGGGAAACGGAAACCCGAACCTGCGGCTGCGCATCGAGCAGGGCCTTGACCAGGCTGGTCTTGCCGGCCCCGGAAGGCGCGGAAACGATATAGAGCGTACCGGTGGAGGCGGACATGGCGTTCTCTGCAAGCGGTGGCTGATGGGGCGCCTGAGCGAATCAGGCGGTTCAGGGCAAGGCCCGGTGTTATTCGATGTTCTGCACCTGTTCGCGCATCTGTTCGATCAGGACCTTGAGATTGACCGCCGCCTGGGTGCTGCGCGGATCGAAGGCCTTGGAGCCGAGGGTATTGGCTTCGCGATTGAGTTCCTGCATGAGGAAGTCCAGCCGCCGGCCCGCGGCGCCACCGGACTTGAGCACCCGACGCACTTCGCCGACATGGGTGGCCAGCCGGTCGAGTTCCTCGGCGACGTCGCTTTTCTGCGCCAGCAGGACCATTTCCTGTTCGAGGCGTTGCGGGTCCAGTTCGGCGCGCATCTCGGCGCAGCGGTCGAGCAGTTTCTGCCGTTGCAGGGCGAGCATCTGCGGCACCTGCTCGCGCAGCGTGGCGGTCTCCTGGGTGATCGCGTCGAGGCGCTCGTCGATCAGCCGGGCCAGCTCTTCGCCTTCGCGCTGACGGCCTTTCCTGAGCTCGGCAAGGGCTTCGTGGAACAGCGCCAGGGCCGCACTGTTGAGCGCCTGCGGATCGCTGGCATCGCCCACCAGCACACCCGGCCAGCCCAGCACTTCCAGCGGATTGAGCGGGGCGGGCTGCCTGATCAGTGCCGCCACGCTCTCGGCGGCGGCGATCAACTGGCTGGCGCGCTGGCTGTCGACCTGCATCGAGCGACCGCTGCTGTCTTCGCTGAAACGCAGGGTGCATTCGACCTTGCCGCGTGACAGGCCCTTGCGCAGCGCTTCGCGTACCGCACCTTCGAGGTCGCGGAAGGCTTCCGGCAGGCGCAGGTGCGGTTCCAGATAGCGATGGTTGACCGAGCGGATTTCCCAGCTGAGGGTGCCGTGGTCGCCGGCCTGCTCGGCACGGGCAAAGGCCGTCATGCTGTGAACCATGGATACCTCGTGGAAGTCTGCTCGAAGGGTGGGCGATTGTAGCGGAAAAACCGATAACGGCGCTGGAGGCTGAAGGCTGGACGAAAAGCGGCTTGGCTTTGGTCATTTCTCGTCCAGCTTTCCGGCCTTCGGCGCTTTTGATCGAGTCCTGCCTCTATAATGCCGTCACTCGAATCCATAGAAACAGGAAATGTCCATGAAGCGTCCCAGTGGCCGCGCCGCCGACCAGCTGCGTTCGATCCGTATCACCCGCAACTACACCATGCATGCCGAAGGCTCGGTGCTGGTGGAGTTCGGTGAGACCAGGGTGATCTGCACCGCCAGTATCGAAACCGGTGTACCGCGCTTCCTCAAGGGCCAGGGCCAGGGTTGGCTGACCGCCGAATACGGCATGCTGCCGCGCGCCACCGGTTCGCGGAACCAGCGTGAGGCCAGTCGGGGCAAGCAGGGGGGGCGGACCCTGGAGATCCAGCGTCTGATCGGTCGTTCGCTGCGCGCCGCGCTGGACATGAGCAAGCTGGGCGAGAACACCATCTACATCGACTGCGACGTGATCCAGGCCGATGGCGGCACCCGTACCGCCTCCATCACTGGCGCCATGGTGGCGCTGGTGGACGCGCTGGCTGCATTGAAGAAGCGTGGCGCACTGAAGGGCGGCAATCCGCTCAAGCAGATGGTCGCAGCCGTTTCCGTGGGCATGTATCAGGGCGAAGCCGTGCTGGATCTGGACTATCTGGAAGATTCCGCCGCCGAAACCGACCTGAACGTGGTGATGACCGACGCCGGCGGCTTCATCGAAGTGCAGGGCACCGCCGAAGGCGCGCCGTTCCAACCTGAAGAGCTAAATGCCATGCTGGCGCTGGCGCAAGCCGGTATGCAGGAGCTGTTCGCCCTGCAGCAGGCCGCGCTGGCCGACTGAAACGGAGACGACCATGACTGATCAGCTGCCGATTCCACAGCCTTCGCCGCAGGCTCGACGCTGGGCGATGCTTTGCCATTACTCGGCGTTCTGCTGGTTCCTGGTGCCGATGATCGGCAACGTGCTGGGGCCGCTGATTATCTGGCAGTTGAAGAAGGACATGGACCCCTTCGTCGATGCGCAGGGCAAGGAGGCGCTCAACTTCCAGCTCACCTTCAGCATCCTGCTGATGATCTGTGGCGTACTCGCCTGGATTCTCATCGGCTTTCCGCTGATGGTGCTGATAAGCGTGGTGGCGCTGGTGCTGGTGGTAATCGCCGGCATCCGCGCCAACGAGGGCAAGCCCTACCGTTATCCGTTCTGCTGGCGGATCGTCAAATAGCGGTGTGTCTTGGCCGGGGTCTGTTGGCGCCTTTCGCGTGTCCGGCTGAATGGCGAAGGTCGAGGGACGTAGGGTCGAACTCGTTCGACCTTGCACACCTGCAGCCGAATGAATTCGGCCCTGCGGAACAGGCTAGAGGCTCAGCGTCCAGTCGTAATCGACGATCAGCGAGGCGTGCTGGGAGAAGCGTGGCTGGCGCGGCAGACGGGCGTTGCGCACGAAGCGACGCAGGCCCGAGGTGAGGATCTGGTAGTCGAAGCGCCAGCCGAGGTTGAGCATCTGCGCCTGTTCGGTGTCGGGCCACCAGCTGTACAGGTCGCCTTCGCGACTGACTTCCCGCAGGGCATCGATATAGCCCATGTTGCCGAAAATCTCGTCGAGCCAGGCACGCTCCGGCGCCAGAAAGCCTACGTCCTGCTGGCAGTCGCGCCAGTTCTTCACGTCCAGCTTCTGGTGCGCCACATGCAGGGAGCCGCAATACAGGTATTCGCGGCGCTTGCGGCGCTGCTTGTCGAGGTAGTGGGCGAAGTCGTCCATGAACTTGAATTTCTGGTTCAGGTCCTCGTCGCCGCCACGGCCTGTGGGCAGCAGCAGGCTGGCGATGCTGACCTTGTCGAAATCGGCTTGCAGATAACGGCCATAGCGGTCAGCCGTTTCGAAGCCCAGGCCCATGATGATGGCCTTGGGCTGCAGTCGGGAATACAGCGCGACACCACCCTGCTCGGGGATTTCGGCATCGCAGGCATAGAGAAAGTAGCCGTCGAGCTGATAGGCCGGATCGTCAAGTTCTACTACGGAGGCGCGGGTATCCTGCAGGCAGATGACATCGGCATTCTGTGCTTGCAGCCAGCTGAGCAGACCCCGCTGTGCCGCCGCCTGAATGCCATTCACGTTGACGCTGATAATCCGCATAAATGGCCCCTGAAAACTCGTGTGTGTATGATAACCCAAGCTCTTCGCAATTAGCGAAATCAGTGTCTTCCGGGAATTTCTTCATGCAGGCATATCAGCGCGAGTTCATCCGCTTCGCCATCGAGCGCGGGGTTCTGCGCTTTGGTGAGTTCACTCTGAAGTCCGGGCGTACCAGCCCCTATTTCTTCAATGCCGGTCTGTTCAACAGTGGCTCGGCCCTGGCTCAGCTGGGCCGTTTCTATGCGGCGGCCATCGTCGATAGCGGTATCGATTTCGATGTGGTTTTCGGTCCGGCCTACAAAGGTATTCCGCTGGCAGCGGCCACGGCGATCTCCCTGGCCGAGCATCATCAGCGCGACCTGCCCTGGTGCTTCAACCGCAAGGAGGCCAAGGATCATGGCGAAGGCGGCACCCTGGTGGGCTCGCCACTGACCGGGCGCGTTCTGATCGTCGATGACGTGATCACTGCCGGCACCGCCATTCGCGAAGTGATGCAGATCATCCAGGGCCAGCATGCCCAGGCCGCCGGCGTGCTGATCGCCCTCGACCGACAGGAGCGTGGGCAGGGCGAGCTGTCGGCGATCCAGGAAGTGGAACGTGATTATCGAATGCCGGTGATCAGTATTGTGTCCCTGGCGCAAGTGCTGGAATATCTGTCCGACGACGCTCAACTGAAGCAGCATCTGCCTGCGGTACAGGCCTATCGCGAGCGATACGGGATCTGACCCTGGAGTTTCCGGCATGCGCAAACCGCCAGTCATTCGCTTGATGTTGATGCTGGGCCTGCTGGCCCCGGCACTGGCTGCGTCTGCCGAACTCTATCGCTATGTGGATGATCGCGGTGTGGTGGTGCTCGATCGTCATGGTGTTCCGCCGCAGCATATCGGTCGCGGTTATCAGGTGCTCAACGAGCAGGGGCGTGTCATCCGGGAAATCCCGCCGGCGCCCACTGCTGAAGAGTTCGAGCGGCTGCAGACGGACAAGGCGCGTGCCGCTGCGGATGCACGATTGCTGCGCCTGTACGCCAGTGTCGAGGATGTGCAGCGGGCCGAGGCGCGACGGCTGGCCGAGCTGGACAGTGTGATCGGCCTGACCCAGGGCAATCTGCAGGCGTTGCGCAACCAGCAGGGCAATCTGCAGCAACAGGCAGCCAATCACGAGCGAGCGGGGCGCGATGTCCCGGAAAACCTGCTGGCGCAGATTGCCAATCTAGTCAAGGAGCAGGCCAGCCTGCAGCGTGACCTGAGGCGATACGAGACGGTGCGGGCCGAGGCGCAGACCAGTTTCGCCGGTGATCGTCAGCGCATTGCCGAATTGCTCGGCCAAGCGCAGTAAGCGCCCATTTCCTGTTCCTTTCGCGGCGTGATCTGATGCCGCATCTTCCTCGTCACATTCATGCGGCGAGGCTTTCAAAACCATGATCGCTTAAATGCATAGCTTGCTTGCTATCATATCAGCCGCTCTAGCTCAATACTTTCAAGGTCGTGGTGAGTTGCCGCAGGTCTGTCTGTAGTGTTGCGACAATTTTTTGGTAGAGCTGATTGGCATGAATGATAGGGACCTAAGCAGTTACCAGGAGCTCCACAAACCAAAGGAAAATTTCGCCACGCGCTCGGAATATCTCGAGCATGAACTGGAGATCATGGCGCCGAAACGCTGGGGGATTAACCTGCCGTTTCGTGATTACCGTTTCGAATACGAGGATTGGGTCCCGGCGATGGCGGCGACCATCGGCAAGATCGTCATGGTGGCGGCCATCGTCGCAGCCTTTGCCGGGCCGCTGGGACTGTCCAATGATTTCATCATTGAAAATGTCCGCTTCGAGATGCTGATCGCTGCGATTCTGTTCGTGGTGGTGTTCTCCGGCTTCCTCAATCCGACGAGCAATCTGGCTGGTACCCACGGCCCGTTGATTCCGATGATTCCACTGATCGTTGCCTCGGGCGGCCATCCGATGGCGCTGGGGATCATGGTCGGCGTGCTGGGTTTCACGCTTGGCGCCTTCAAGGGCGGCAGCCTGCTGGCGCGCCTGACCAGCGATGGGGTTTGCGGCGGTCTGCTGCTGTATCTGGGCTTTATCGGCATGACGTCGCAGATCAAGGTGCTGTTCAACTGGGCCAATGGCTTCGATATGGGCTACATCGCCTTCGTCGTGGTATTCGCGACCATCGTGATGTATGCCTATCTGGAGCACATTCGTCTGCGCTGGCTGGCGATTCCCCTCGGTTGTGCACTGGCTGCGGTAATTGCTTTGGCGCTGGGCGCGCCTTTCGAGTTCCAGACCGAGCCGGGTATTCCCAATCTCAACCCTGCCTACTGGTGGGGTGAAAACACCGGCTGGCAACTGGGTCTGCCGGAGCTGCATCACTTCGTCGCGGTCTTCCCCTTCGCTGTGCTTGCTGTGGCGATGTGGTCGCCGGACTTCCTCGGTCATCGTATCTTCCAGCAGCTCAACTACCCGCCGAAGGCGCAGAAAGTGCTGATGAACATCGATGACACCATGTGCGTGGCGGCGGCGCGGCAGGTGGTCGGCACTGCGTTGGGCGGCGGTAACCTGGCATCTTCCTGGGGCACCTTCCTGGTGCCGGCAGCCATCGCCAAACGACCCATTCCGGCGGGTGCGCTGCTGACCGGCCTGCTCTGCGTGATCGCCGCGCTCTGGGGTTATCCGATGGACCTGGCGATCTGGCCACCGGTGCTCAGTGTGGCGTTGCTGGTAGGGGTGTTTCTGCCGCTGCTGGAGGCGGGCATGCAGATGACCCGCGAGGGCAAGACGTCGCAGTCGGCCGCCATCGTGGTGTTCTCCTCGGCGCTGGTGAACCCGGTGTTCGGCTGGTCACTGACCGTGCTGCTGGACAACATGGGGCTGATCGGTGACAAGGAGCACAGCCAGTCGCTGAGCCGCCTGCACCGCTGGATCATTCCGCTGGTGGTGTTCATCGTACTCTGCGGCGTGATGCTGGGTATCGGTATGTTTCCGGGTATTCCGGCACTGTTCGAGTCGTTCCGCCACGATCTGTGACGGCTGATTCGGCAATAACGCTGCGCTGATCCTGGGACAGGTGTGAAATTTCAGGATCAGCAGGGGTGCCTCAACCCTGTGAAGCAAAGCGACTTCAACAAGACCTTGCAGGCTCGCCAACCCGCAAGGTTTCAGCCTTCAGCTGCTTACTGCGCTATCTGAACCTGATTACGACCATTGTGCTTGGCGGTATAGAGTGCCTGATCAGCGCGTTCGAGCAGGGTTCCGGATTGGGACTCGTCGCTGGTTTCGCTGATGCCGGCGCTGAGCGAGACATTGAAGGTGCGTGGGCCGGCATGAAAAGTCAGCGCCGCAAAGCGCTGGCGAATTTCGTCGAAAACGACCTTGGCCTGCTCGGCGCTGCATTCGGGCAGCACGGCAACGAACTCTTCCCCACCGTAGCGGCCCAGGCTGTCGATACGCCGCAGACGCTGGCGCAACAAGTTGGCCAGAGAACGGATGACGTTGTCGCCCGCCGCGTGGCCGTATCGGTCATTGACCTGCTTGAAGTGGTCGAGGTCGAGCATGACCACGCTGGTCGGTTTGCCGCTGCGTTGCGCTCGCTGCGCTTCGAGTGTCACCTGTTCCTTGATGTCGGCATGTTTGAGCAGACCGGTGAGGCTATCGCGCGCGAGTGCGGTGCTCAGCGAGCGGGCGCGCTGGGCGTGGGAGAACACTGCGGCGATCAGGGCGTTGTCGCTGATGGGCTTGGTGATGAAGTCGTCGCCAGCCTTGAGCAGCGCGGCCATCTGCCGGTTGATGTCGGTTTCGGCGGACAGGTAGATGATGGTCAGGCGCAGCCATTCGTCGTTGAGGCGAATCATCTGCGCCAGCTCGGGGCCGGAACACAGCGGCATGTTGACATCCAGCAGCAGTACTTCCGGGTTGAATGCATACAGGGTGTCGAACAGCTGGCTGGGATCGCTCAGGGTCTGTACCAGCATCTGCGAATTGCGCAGCACCAGGCTGTAGCGCGCGGCAAGGTCGGCATCGTCATCGACGATGAGGATGCGATAGGGCTCGCTCTGCTGCAGGTTGAGGCACTGTTCAAGACTGTTTTCCAGCTGGGTGGTGTCCACGGGCCGGGTGAAATAGCCCTGCGCCCCGGCTCGCACGGCGGCCAGCTGGCTGTCGAAGTCGCTGCGCTGGCTGATCACCAGCAGCGGCAGCGGGGTGTCGAGGCGCTGTTGCAGGGCGCTGACCGCGGCCAGCTCGCCATCGTGCTGGCTGACGATCAGGGCATCGGGTAATTGTCCTTCGATGGCGGCCTGCAATTGTTCCGGCTGGGTAAAGCGCAACACGTCGTAGCCGAAGTTGCCCAGCGTCTGGCACATTTCATGGCCGGCATCGGGATCGCTTTCGAGCAGGAAGATGCGACAGCCGGCCTGCAGCTGTTCGTGGCTTTCCAGGGGGGCATCGGGCAGGTTTTCGGGTGCGCGGGTCTGGGTCTCGGCGGTCCACAGGCGGACTGCGCGGACGAAGGCGGTGAGGGCCTGGCCGCTGGGCTTGGTGGCTTCCAGCCAGCGGTCGGCGCGCTGTTCCAGCAGGCGTGCCTGCTGACCGAGGGTGGTAAAGCCGAAAGTGCCGGCCGTGCCCGCGAGGCGGTGCAGGCGCTCGTGGATGACGAGCATCAGCTGTCGACGCTGCTCGCCCTCGCGGGCCTGTTGCAGGGCTTCGGCGAGCTGATCGAGCTCCGGCAGTTCCTGCTGCAGGCGTTCGGCGAACCTGTCGGTCAAGGCCTGCAGCTGGCTGTGCAGCGCTTCGGCGTTACTCATGTTCGGCTTCCCATATTGCGTTGAGCTGTGTCGCCAGTTGCAGTGGATCGAAGGGTTTGAGCAACAGCTGGCGGACCCCCAGGTGGCGCAGTTCGGCCAGGTCGCCTGGTTCATTGTGGCCGGTCAGGAGCACCACCGGCGTGCGTTGCAGGTCGACCAGCCGCGAGAGCTGATGCAACAGTGCGATGCCGTCCATCTGTGGCAGTTCGAGGTCCAGCAGAATCATGTCCGGAGCGAATTGGCGGACCTGCGCCAGCGCTTCGGCGCCACTGGCACAGCTGAGGATCTGGAAGCCGCCGAGTTTCTCCAGGGCGATACGTGTCACCACCTGGATCGAAGGCACGTCATCGACATGCAGGATACGTTGCAGCGGCCTCATGAGGGCTGGTCATCGGTGGGATAGCAGGGCAGTTCGAGCCAGAAACAGGCGCCCGCGCCAGGAGATGAGTCGAAACCTATCTGGCCGTCCATGTGTTCTATAAGCTCCTTGCTGATGGCCAGGCCAAGGCCGGTTCCACCCTGCTGGCGCGTATCGGATGAGTCCGCCTGGGCGAACTTGCTGAAGATCCGTTCGCGAAAACTGTCGGCGATTCCCGGCCCTCGGTCACGGACGCTGATGCGCACACGGTCCTCGGCAACGCTTTCGGCGAACAGGTCGATGCTTTCCCCCGCCGGGGAAAATTTGGCCGCGTTGGACAGCAGATTACTCAATACCTGTACCAGCCGCATCGTATCGACCCTGACCTGTGCCGGCGGGCATTCGCCAAGCCTGATGGTCACAGTGTAGCTACTGGCGTAGCCCTGGTTGTTGCGCATGGCCTGCTCAAGCAGGGGCTGCAGCGGCTGCAGTTCGAGCCTGAAGCGCATCTTGCCGGCGTACAGCTTGTCGATATCCAGCAGGTCGTCGATCAGGGCGCTCAGGTGCTTGCTGTTCTGGTTGGCGATGTCCAGCAGTTCCTGCAGATGCTCGGGCACCTCGCCCATCACCTGGCCGCAGATCAGCCCCAGCGAAGCAGTGATGGAGGTCAGCGGGGTACGCAGTTCGTGACTGACCGTAGAGACGAATTCGCGCTGCAGTTTCTCGACGTGCTTGCGTTCGGTGATGTCGTGCAGGACCACCACCGCACCGTTCTGCTGGCCATCGGAGGCGAACATCGGGTCGGCATTGGCCAGCACGTGGCGGACGTTGCCGTGCAGGACGATGGTCATCTCGACGTTGCGGATATGCTCGCCACGCAGGGCGCGCATGAGGGGAACTTCGTCCAGGGGCAGCGGCGTCACGCCATCGGCCCGATAGAGGTGGTAGTACTCGGGCCATTTATGCGGCGGCAGTTGCTGCGCATCGAGGCCGTGCCAGAGACGGGCGGTGTTGTTGAACAGGGTCAGATTGGCCTCGGCATCGCAGGCGACCACGGCTTCGGACAGCGCTTCGAGCAGGCGCCGGTTCATTTCCTGCTGCTTGTCCAGTTCCAGCTGTTCGGCCTTGCGCTCGGTGATGTCGGTCACCAGGCCGTGCCAGAGCACCGAGCCGTCGGCCTGGCGCATCGGCGTGGCGCGCGCCTCGACCCAGATCAGGCCCTTGCGCGGATGCTCGATGCGGTGCTCGAAATGCCAGCGTGTGAGGGTGCTGGCGGCATGGCGGATACTCGTCAGCACCCGTGTGCGGTCATCGGGATGGATTCTGCTGTAGATCGGGCTGATGCTCGACTCCATCTCGGCAGCGCTCAGCCCATAGATGGCCTCGATGCCTTGGCTGACGTAGGGAAACGAACTCCTGCCATCGGGATGCCAGCAGAACTGGAACAGCAAGCCCGGCACCTGCGCCGCAATCTGTTGCAGGCGCAACTGCAGATGTTCCTGATGGGCCAGGTCGTAGGCGCTGACGATATAGCCGCGCAGCAGTTCGTGCTCGTCATGGATCGCCGAGACGCTCACCAGCACCGGTACCTCCGTGCCGTTGCGGTGGCGCAGACGCCATTCGCGCATTTCACGCCGGCCTTCGAACAGCGGCGCGGTGAGGACGGCGAAATCCGCCGTGATGGTTTCGCCCAGGGCGTCGCTGAGAATGGCGGCGCGGCGTTCCAGGGCTTCCCTGGGGAACAGCGCGGAAGTCAGTGGATGATCGATCAGCATCGCTTCGCTGTAGCCGAACAGGCGCTCGGCAGTGGGGTTGACGGCTGAAATATGGCCATCGGCGGTGGTCACCAGCATGGCGCTTGCGGCGCTATTGAGCAGTGCCTGCTGCATGGCCGCCTGCTCGGCGTAGCGCTGGGCCTGCAGGCGCTCCTCGAACAGCCGCATGACCTGCCGAGCGAGGCGGATCAGTGCTTCGCGCTGGGCGGCATCGAGTTGTCGTGGCTGGCGATCGATCACGCACAGGGTGCCGAGGTTGTAGCCGTCCGGGGAGGTCAGTGGGGTGCCGGCGTAGAAGCGTATGTGTGGGCTATCGGTCACCAGCGGATTCTGCTGAAAACGCGGGTCCTGCAGAGCGTCGCTGATCTCGAAGATGCCCTGGCCTTCGATGGTATGGGTGCAGAAGGAAATCTCGCGCGGGGTCTGGCTGACATCCAGGCCGAGACGGCTCTTGAACCACTGGCGATGATCATCGACCAGTGAAATCAATGCGATGGGGGCATCGCAGATCTGCGCCGCCAGATAGGTGAAATCGTCGAAAGCGTCTTCGTTCGGGGTGTCGAGGATTTCATAGCGCAGCAGCGCGGCGAGACGGGACAGTTCGCGCGAAGGGGTCGGATTGGCTTTCGGTGACTCCATGTGCTGTTCCGTCTTGCTGGGCTGAAAGGTGGGCTTATGGATGGCGGGCTTCCCAGATGGCCTGGATCTGGCTGGCCAGTCGCATCGGATCGAACGGCTTGATGATTACCTCCTGCGCACCCAGTTTGCGTAGATGCTCGATCTCCCCCGGCTGAACCTTGGCGGTCATGAACGCGACCGCAATCGTGCTCAGGTCCACACGCTGGCCCAGTCTGGCGAGCGTCTCCGGACCACCCATGCCGGGCATCATCACATCGAGCAGGATGAACTGCGGCGCGAATTGCTCGACGGCTTCCACCGCCTGCTGCCCGGACGCGCAGCTGAGCACCTCGAAGCCGCCAATCACTTCCAGCGCCACCTTGGCCACGGCCTGGATGGACGGGTCATCCTCGACGTGCAAAATCCGTTTCAGCTCGGTCATGCGGTTACCTCCATAGGGCCTGGCACCTTGTGTAAGCGAACAGTGCGCAATTTGCCAGTAGCAGTCTGTTGAAAAACGACCTGGTAGAAAATATCCATCATGAAGCGTCGTGAACGGGCAGTTCGAACCAGAAACAGGCGCCCTGGCTGCGTTCGGCGTCGAAACCGATGCGTCCGTGCATATGCTCGATCAGCTCCTTGCTGATCGCCAGGCCCAGGCCTGTGCCGCCTTTCTGGCGTGTGTCGGAGGAGTCGGCTTGGGAAAACTTCTGGAAGATGCGCTCCCTGAACATCTGCGGAATCCCCGGCCCCCGGTCCGTGACACTGACACGAATGTGATCACCCAGGCGCTTGCTGCTCAAGGTTACGACTTCACCTGTCGGCGAGAATTTCGCGGCATTGGAGAGGAAGTTCGCCAGCACCTGCTGCAGGCGGTGTTCGTCTACCGATACCTGCGCCGTTTCCAGCTCGCCCAGTTCGCAACGCACACTGTACTGCTCGAAATAGCCCTGATTGGTGCACAGCGCCTCTTGCAGCAGGGGCGTCAGCGGCTGGATGCGCAGCCGCAGCTGCATTTTTCCGGCGATCAGCTTGTCCATGTCCAGCAAGTCGTCGATCAGCATTCCGAGCCTGAAACTGTTCTGTTGCGCGATGTCGAGCATCTGCCGGATGGGCACCGGCACTTCGCCCAGGGCGCCGCCGGTTATCAGCCCCAGAGCGCCGGAAATCGAGGTCAACGGTGTGCGCAACTCGTGACTGACGATAGAGACGAAGTCGCTTTTCATGCGTTCGATGCGCTTGCGCTCGGTGATGTCGCGTACCAGGCCGATGAACTTGCGTTCGCCGCGATGGCTGATTTCCGAGACGCGCAGTTCGATGGTGAAGGTTTCGCCATTGCGCCGCACCGCCACCAGTTCGCGATTCTGCTCGAGGACGCGGCCCTCGCCGCGTTTTTCGTAGTCGCGCAGATAGCCGTCATGGGCGGCGCGGTGCGGCTCGGGCATCAGCATCGACAGGTTGTGGCCCAGCACTTCCTGTTCGCCGTAGCCGAAGATGTCTTCGGCGGCGTGGTTGAACGTCTCGATGATGCCGCGTGCGTCGATGATGATGATGGCATCGACCACATTGGCGATCAGCAGGCGCAAATAGCGTTCGCGCTCGTTGGTTTCTTGCTCGGCTGTGACCCGTGCGGTGATGTCCTGAACGATGGACCAGACCAGCAGACGACCATCGGCTCCGCTGATCAGCGTGCCGTTGAGCAGTACCGGCACCCGTTTTCCGTCCTGTCGGCGCAGCTCTGTCTCGTGCGGGCCGTAGCAGCCCTTTTGCAGCAACTGTTTGACGGCGGTCACGCCGTTGCGTGGGCCAGGCAGCAGGCTGCGCACGTTGCACCCTGTCAATTGCGTGTCGGAGTAGCCGCTGACGCGCTGCAGTTCGGGATTCCACTCCAGCAGCGCACCATCCTCCAGGCGGCTGAGCATGATGCCCACCGGCGCCAGGCGGTACAGCGAGGCCAGGTGCTCCTGGCTGGCGCGCAAGGCGCTGTCGTGCTGGCGCTGGACGATGGCGCGTCGATGCAGCAGCCAGCCGAGAACCAACAGCAGCGCTTCGGTGATCAGCCAGGCCAGCCCCCATTTCACCAGCAGTCGCCGCTCGGTTTGCTGATGCTCTTCAAGCGTCATGGTGATGTCCCGCCAGACCAGCGCCACGGCCATCGCCGGGCGTGACGGATCACCCTGCGCTCGGGCGTCGTGCAGTGGAATCTGGTTGAGCAGAAAACGCCGGCCTTCGGATTCCAGCAGTTGCAGCGTGTGGCTCGACTCTGGCGCGAGCAGAGCGCGCTGGGCCGCCCAGTGAAGAATCTGCGGCGTCGAGTGGGCCTGCAGCAGCCAGCCATTCAGGCCGTCGAGGTGCACGCCCACGGGGCGTGTCCAGAATACTTCTTCCAGTTCGGCCTGATTGACCAGAATGCCCAGTCCCGCATCGAGCTGGTCGCCCAGCACGGAAAGCTCCGGAAGGATGCCGAAGCCGACTTCCAGTGCACCGATGACCGGGCTCTCCGGACTGTCGCCGGCGCGCAGCGGAGCGATGGCACGATTGCCGATGCTGTGCCGGCCAATATCCAGGCCGAATGTCATCTGCCCCTTGTGCAGGGCGGCATAGAGTAATTGCCGGTGATCGGCGACTGCATCGCCGAAGGTCTCGGGCTCCTGCATGCGTAGCAGTGCTATGCCGGCCTCGCTCCAGTAGATCTGCAGCTGGAGCGCTTGATGGCTTTGCAGTGCCTGCCAGGCTGGAGCCAGCTCCTGGGCCAGACGCTCGCGGATAAGCTGCAGCTCCGTCCCGTCAATCGAAGCTCCCTGGCGCAGCTTCTGGTCGGCCTGACGTACCAGGCGCAGCACTTGAGGGGCTGTCGCGAGCGTTGTGGCAAAGAGTTTGCCTTGCTGCAGCAGGTGTTGTTGCGCACTCTGTACAGCCAGCGCCTGCAGCTTGCCCTGATTCTCGTTTTGCAGTTTCAGGACCGCGTCACGGGCGCGATAGTCGTTCAGCGCGAGGCCGCCGAACAGCAAGGCCAGCAGCAGGCTGCCAACGCCAAGCAGCCAGCGTGGATCGGCGGAACGGGAAGTACGGGTGATGGGCATGGCACCGGCGGTCGGGGTATTGAGAAGATAAACACTTGCGCGCTAATGGCTAAATGCTATCTGGGTGGATTCTCGCATGCCGTGCGCTGGCGCGTCAGCTTTGCGGCCTGGTAGCGTCAAGCGTGACAGAATTGTAGCGCTCCAGGCACGCGATAGAAGTCCTGCGCAAGGCTCCTGTCGGGAAGCTGGCGGCCACCGGAACTTTGAATCTTCGACACTCTCTGAACTGCATTGCGTGACAGCCCGATGATGTTCATCGGTGCCTGGCGCCTGTTTGGATGGCAGGTATGACCCCGTTGAAGCAGCAAAGCGAGATGGCGACCGAAGCCGAACCGGCGACCGAGACGCAGACCCTTCTGGGCCTGATGCATGCCCGTGCCGAGGTCGCGCGGCTGAGCGAGCGTGAGCAGCTGTTCAGTACGCTGGTGGGTGCCGTCAATGCGGTGCTCTGGGCCTTCGACTGGCAATCCCGACAGATGGTATATGTCAGTCCGGCTTACGAACGGATATTCGGTCGTTCGGCTGCCTTGCTGCTGGCGGATTTCGATGAGTGGCGCAACAGCGTCTATCCCGATGACTTGGAGTACGCGCAGAAAACCCTGAACGATGTGCTCGGCAAGGGGGCTATCGAAGAGCGCGAGTATCGCATCATTCGTGGTGATGGTCAGTTGCGCTGGATCAGCGACAAATGCTTTGTCGCACGCGGCGCCGACAGCGCTCATGGGCCGATCATCGTAGGTATCGCCGAAGACATTACGGATAAAAAGCAGCTCGAAGGTGAGTTGCAGCGCCTGGCAACCACTGACGTGCTGACCCAGAGCAGCAACCGCCGGCATTTCTTCGAGTGCGCCCAGCGCGAATTCGAGCTGGCCAGGCAATACGCTACGCCGCTGGCGTTCCAGCTGCTGGATATCGATGACTTCAAGCGGATCAACGATACCTACGGCCATCAGATGGGCGATCAGGTGCTGCAGCGCGTTGCCCAGTGCGGTGCGTCGGTGTTGCGTCGTGGCGATCTGTTCGGGCGTATTGGCGGTGAAGAATTCGCGCTGCTGTTGCCGGGTTGCCAGCCTGGCCTCGCCGAACAGATTGCCGCACGTCTGCAGCGGGAAATCCAGCGACTGTTGTTCTCCGCCCGCGGCGGCAAGCGTTTCGGCGTAACCATCAGCCTTGGCGTGACCTACCTCAAGGCTGACGACCCGGACCTCAGCGCGCTGTTCGCCCGCGCCGATGCGGCGATGTATACCGCCAAGCGGCTGGGCAAGAACCAGGTGATCGTCGGCTAGCGACGCAGCGGCGAACGAGGGGAGTGGCTTTTGATAGGGCTATGCCCCGGTTGGCTGTTGCGAGTGCCTGAGGTGGGTGAATCCTTCCGTAGGAGCGGGCCATGCCCGCGAATCAATGCCCGAACCATCGGCGCGGCTCCGTTCGCGGCCAAGGCCCCTCCTACAAAAGCCATGTGCAGACCGTAGCCTGGATTAGCCGAAGGCGTAATCCGGGTTTGAAGGCACAATCCCTCGCCATCGCCAGGCCCTACGGCAGTGGCTGCTGCTGGGTGATGCAATGAATATTACCGCCGCCCAGCAGGATTTCCCGGCCCGGCACCATCACCACCTCATGCTTGGGAAACAGCCGGCGCAGGATGGCTTCGGCTTCGGCATCGAATGGATCGTCGAAGCTTGGTGCGATGATGCCGCCGTTGACGATGAGGAAGTTCACATAGCTGCCGGCCAGGCGGATCGACGGATCGCGCGGCTGGCTGCCTTCCAGCATGAGCACGCCGGCGCACTCTTCATCGCTCGCATGCAGCGGTCCGGGAATCGGCATGCGGTGTACGGTGAGCGCTCGCCCACGCGCGTCGCGCGCCTGCTCCAGCGCGCGCAGTGCCGCCTGGCAGCGCCCGAAGTTGGGATCGGTCGGGTCGTCGGTCCAGGCCAGCAGCACCTCGCCGGGGCGCACGAAGCAGCAGAAGTTGTCGACGTGGCCGTCGGTCTCGTCATTGTACAGGCCGTGGGGCAGCCAGATCACCTTGTCGATGGCCAGGTGCTCGGCGAGCACGTTCTCGATCTGCTCGCGGGACAACTGCGGGTTGCGGTTGCGATTGAGCAGGCATTCCTCGGTGGTGATCAGGGTGCCTTCGCCATCGACGTGGATCGCGCCGCCTTCGAGCACGAAGCCTTCGGTGCGGTAGCGCGCGCAGCGCTCGATCTGCAGGATTTTCTGCGCCACCTCGTCGTCGCATTGCCAGTCAGCGTAAAGCCCGCCATCCAGGCCGCCCCAGGCATTGAAGGTCCAGTCGACGCCGCGCAGACCGCCCCGGCCATCGATGACGAAGGTCGGCCCGGTGTCGCGGACCCAGGCGTCGTCAGTGCTCATTTCCACCACCCGGATACGCGGGTCGTCGAGTTGCTGACAGGCGTTGAGGTACTGCCCGGCGCTGGCGCAGACCGTGACCGGCTCGAAGCGGGCGATGGCCCTGGCTACCGCGGCAAACGCCGCTTGTGCCGGGGCGCCCTGTTCGCGCCAGTTGTCGGGGCGCTGCGGCCAGACCATCCAGGTCTGGCTGTGCGGCGCCCATTCGGCGGGCATGAAGTAACCGTCGGTGCGCGGGGTGCGGCTCAAGGTAGTCATGGCTATTCCGAAGGCTGCGAGCCGTCCAGGGTCCTGATCGGGCCGTAGAGATTGGGGCGGCGATCACGGAACACGCCCCAGGCGCTGCGGATGTGTTCCAGCTGATCGAGATCGAACTCATGCACCAGCACGCCTTCGCTGGTCCGGTCCATTTCCTCGACCTTCTCGCCGAACTGGTCGGCGATGAACGAGGAGCCGTAGAAGGTGATGTCGTAGCCGTCCTGCTCCTCGGTGCCTACGCGGTTGCTGGCGATCAGCGGCATCAGGTTGGCGCCGGCGTGGCCCTGCTGGACGCGCTGCCAATGGTCGCGCGAGGTGATGTTGGGGTCATGCGGCTCGCTGCCGATGGCGGTCGGGTAGAACAGCAGTTCGGCGCCCATCAGCGCCATGCTGCGCGCGGTCTCGGGGAACCACTGGTCCCAGCAGATGGCCACGCCGATCCTGGCGTAGCGGGTGTTCCAGACCTTGAAGCCGGTGTCGCCGGGATTGAAGTAGTACTTCTCGTGGTAGCCCGGGCCGTCCGGAATATGGCTCTTGCGGTAGACGCCCAGCAGCGTGCCGTCGGCATCGATGATGGCGATGGAGTTGAAGCGCGCGCGCCCGGCCAGTTCGAAGAAGCTGATCGGCAGCACCACCGCCAGCTCCTTGGCGATCTTCTGGAAATGCTGGATCGCGGGGTTGTCCTCCACGCCGGTGGCCAGCTGCAGATACTCGGGGTTGGGCTTCTGGCAGAAGTAAGGGGTTTCGAACAGCTCCTGGATCAGGATCACCTGGGCGCCCTTGGCGGCCGCTTCGCGAACCAGCTTCTCGGCCTTGGCGATGTTCGCTTGGCGGTCCCAGGAGCACGCCATCTGGGTGGCGGCGACAGTAACGGTACGGGTCATGACGGCCTCGTTGAATTGGGGCGTTTGGAAATGGAGTGGATTTTAGGCGGGAAGTTTGGAAAAGACGATAAAGGCGATTGAAGCCGATAAAAGCGCTGGAGGCTGGAGGGCTGGACGAAAAGCAGAGCCGTTGCGTGCCTTTCGTTCAGCCTTCAGCGTTTTTGTCGGCTTTCGGCTTTAAACCGTATGCAGATACCAGTTGTATTCGAGATCGGAGATCGAGTGCTCGAACTCGGCCAGTTCGCTTTCCTTGCAGGCAACGAAGATGTCGATGTAATCCGGGCTGATGTAGCGCGCCATGATCTCGTTGTCGTCCAGCTCGCGCAGGGCATCGCGCAGGTTGGACGGCAGGCTCGGTTCGACCTGCTCGTAGGAGTTGCCCTCGATGGGTGCGTCCGGATCGATTCTATTCGTCAGACCGTGGTGAATTCCGGCGAGGACACTGGCCAGCAGCAGATAGGGGTTGGCGTCGGCGCCGGCGACACGGTGCTCGATGCGCACCCCGTCCGGACTGTCGGTTGGCACGCGCAGCGCCACGGTGCGGTTGTCCAGCCCCCAGCACGGCGCATTGGGTACGTAGAACTGGGCACCGAAGCGGCGATAGGAGTTGACGTTGGGGCAGAGGAAGGCCATCGATGCGGCCATGGTCTGCTGGATACCGCCGATAGCGTGACGCAAGGTTTCACTTTCCAGCGGGTTGTCAGTGGCGAAGATATTGTTGCCCTGCTTGTCGAGCAGCGAGATGTGCACGTGCAGCCCGTTGCCGGCCTGGCCCGGATAGGGCTTGGCCATGAAGGTGGTGTCCATCTCATGGTCGTAGGCGATGTTCTTGATCAGCCGCTTGAGCAGTACGGCATAGTCGCAGGCCTTGATCGGGTCGGCTACGTGGTGAAGGTTGACCTCGAACTGCGCTGGCGCACTTTCCTTGACGATGGCATCGGCGGGTATGCCCTGCTCCTTGGCACCTTCGAGGATGTCCTGGAGGCAGTCGACATACTCGTCGAGGTCATCGATCAGGTAGACCTGGGTAGAGTGCGGTCGCTTGCCTGAAATCGGCGAGCGCGGCGGCTGTGGGCGGCCATTGATGTTCTCCTGGTCGATCAGATAGAACTCCAGCTCGAAGGCCGCGCAGATAGTCAGACCCAGCTCGTCGAAGCGGCTCACCACCTGGCGCAGCACTTCGCGCGGATCGGCGAAGAAAGGCACGCCGTCGCGTTCGTGCATGGTCATCAGCAGCTGCGCGGTGGGGCGTTTCTGCCAGGGTTCGTTGCTCAGGGTGTTGGGGATGGGGAAGCAGATGCGGTCCGAATCACCGATATCCATGCCCAGCCCGCTGCTTTCCACAGTGATGCCATTGATGTCGAGGGCGAACAGCGAGGCCGGCAGGTTGATGCCTTTCTCGTATACCTTGTGCAGACTGGCGCGTTCGATGCGCTTGCCGCGCACCACACCATTCATGTCTGCGATCAGCAGGTCGACGTACTGGACCTCCGGGTGTTCCTTGAGAAATGCGTTAGCTTCATTGAGCTGAACGGCACGCGGCGGCGGTTGCATGATGAGATACCTTAAATATTGTTAAAAATTTCAATCATCAAAACGGCTTGATTGGAGTCAATCGAAAAGCCTTGCGGCTGTCAATAGCAGCGCGAGAGTGCCTCATTCTGGGCTGCAGCGGGCATTTATGGGGCGCGGGAATCTTCGCTTGCAGGCCCTGACGAAGGTCGTCTTGCAATCTATTGTCTATAAAAATGAACAAGACTACTCTTCGATGAGCCCCAACTGACAAGACGAGTATTCCATGTCTCGCATGCCACTGATCGGCGTTTGCGCCTGTACCCGGCAGATCGGCCACCACGGCTTTCATATCGCCGGCGACAAATATCTGCGTGCTGCGGCGATTGCCGGCATGCCGCTGGTGATACCGGCGCTGGGCGACTTGATCGACCGGCAGACCCTGCTGAAAAGTCTCGACGGCCTGCTGTTCACCGGCTCGCCGTCCAACGTCGAGCCCCATCATTATCAGGGGCCGGCCAGCGAGCCGGATACGCCGCACGACCCTTCGCGTGATCAGATGACGCTGCCGTTGATTCGCGAGGCGGTGGATGCCGGCATTCCGGTGTTCGGTATCTGTCGCGGATTCCAGGAGATGAACGTGGCCTTTGGCGGCAGCCTGCACCAGAAAGTGCATGAAGCAGGGCCTTATCAGGATCACCGCGAGCGTCCCGAGGACCCCGTCGAGGTGCAATATGGCCTGAGTCACACACTGCATGTGCAGCCGGATGGCATGTTGGCGCGCCTTGGCCTGCCCGCCGAGATCCGAGTCAATTCGGTGCACGGGCAGGGTGTCGAACGGCTGGGCGAAGGGCTGCGTATCGAGGCGCTGGCGCCTGACGGGCTGATCGAGGCCTTCTCCGTCGAGGCGGCGCCGAGCTTCGCCCTCGGTGTGCAATGGCACCCGGAATGGAAAGTACATGAACACCCGGCTTACCTGGCGCTGTTCCAGGGCTTCGCCGAAGCCTGCCGGGCGCATGCTGCACAGCGTTGAGTGGACCCACCGCGCATAACCGCAATCAGAGGTCATCATGACTAGCAAGCTCGACCAGCTCACCGGCTGGCTGAAAGAACACAAGATCACCGAAGTGGAGTGCCTGATCAGCGACCTGACCGGTATTGCCAGGGGCAAGATCTCGCCGACCAGCAAGTTTCTCGGCGAAAAGGGCATGCGCCTGCCCGAAAGTGTGCTGTTGCAGACGGTCACCGGCGACTATGTCGAGGACGACATCTACTACGAGCTACTGGACCCGGCGGACATCGACATGTTCTGCCGGCCCGACCCCGATGCGATGTTCCTCGTGCCCTGGGCCATCGAGCCGACCGCTCAGGTGATTCACGACACCTACGACAAGATGGGCAACCCCATCGAGATATCGCCGCGCAATATCTTGAAGCGCGTACTGAAGATGTATGCCGACCGTGGCTGGCAGCCCATCGTCGCGCCGGAAATGGAGTTCTACCTGACCCAGCGCTGCGAGGATCCGGACCTGCCGTTCCAGCCGCCGATCGGGCGTTCGGGCCGGCAGGAGACGGGCCGGCAGTCGTTCTCGATCGATGCCGCGAACGAGTTCGATCCGCTGTTCGAGGACATGTACGACTGGTGCGAAGCCCAGGGCCTGGATCTGGATACACTGATCCACGAGGAGGGCACCGCACAGATGGAAATCAACTTCCGTCACGGCGAAGCGCTGCACCTGGCCGACCAGATCCTGGTGTTCAAGCGCACCATGCGCGAGGCCGCGCTCAAGCACAACGTCGCCGCCACCTTCATGGCCAAGCCGATGACCGGCGAGCCGGGCAGCGCCATGCACCTGCACCAGAGCGTGGTGGATATCGAGACCGGGCGGAATATCTTCTCCAACCCCGATGGTTCCATGAGCCAGCTGTTCCTGCACCACGTCGGCGGCCTGCAGAAGTACATTCCCGAGCTGCTGCCGATGTTCGCCCCCAACGTCAATTCGTTCCGCCGTTTCCTGCCCGATACCTCGGCGCCGGTGAATGTCGAGTGGGGCGAGGAAAACCGCACCGTGGGGCTGCGCGTGCCGGATTCCGACCCGCAGAACCGCCGACTGGAGAACCGCCTGCCGGGCGCCGACGCCAACCCGTATCTGGCCATCGCCGCGAGCCTGCTGTGCGGCTACATCGGCATGATCGAGGAGCTGAACCCCAGCCCGCCGGTCAAGGGCCGTGGCTACGAACGGCGCAACCTGCGCCTGCCGCTGACCCTGGAGGCCGCGCTGGAGCGCATGGAAAGCTGCCGCGAGCTGCGCAAGTACCTGAGCCCGAAATTCATCACCGGCTACGTCGCGGTCAAACGCACCGAACAGGAGAATTACCATCGGGTGATCAGCTCCTGGGAGCGGGAATTCCTGATGCTCTCGGTGTAAAGCAGTCGTAGGGTGGATGACGCTTTTTTCATCCACCGATAACACACGCAAATCCAACCAAGAGGTGACTGATGAGCGATTCGCAAACCCTGCACTGGCAAGCCTTGAGCCGCGACCATCATCTGCCGCCGTTCACCGATTTCAAGGCGCTCAATGCCAAGGGTACGCGGGTGATCACGCGCGCCGAGGGCGTCTATCTGCAGGACAGCGAGGGCCACAGGATTCTCGATGCCATGGCCGGGCTCTGGTGCGTCAACCTCGGTTACGGGCGCGAGGAGCTGGTCGAGGCCGCGACCCGGCAGATGCGTGAACTGCCCTACTACAACCTGTTCTTCCAGACCGCCCACCCGCCGGCCATCGCCCTGGCCAAGGCGATTGCCGATATCGCCCCCGAGGGGATGAACCATGTGTTCTTCACCGGCTCGGGGTCGGAGGCCAACGACACCGTGTTGCGCATGGTGCGCCATTATTGGGCGATCAAGGGTAAACCCGGGAAGAAGGTGGTCATCGGTCGCTGGAACGGCTATCACGGGTCGACCATCGCTGGCGCCAGCCTCGGCGGCATGAAGGCCATGCACGATCAGAGCGACGGGCCGATTCCCGGTATCGAGCATATCGACCAGCCCTACTGGTACGGCGAGGGCGGCGAGCTGGAGCCGGAGGAATTCGGCGTGCGCGTCGCCGAACAGCTGGAACGCAAGATTCTCGAGGTGGGCGAGGACAGGATTGCCGCTTTTATCGCCGAGCCGATCCAGGGCGCCGGTGGGGTGATCATCCCGCCGGACAGTTACTGGCCGAAGCTCAAGGAAATCCTCGCACGCTACGAGATTCTGCTGGTTGCCGACGAGGTCATCTGCGGCTTCGGCCGTACCGGCGAATGGTTCGGCAGCGATTACTACGGCCTCGCACCGGATCTGATGCCCATCGCCAAGGGTCTGACCTCGGGCTACATCCCCATGGGCGGCGTGGTGGTGCGCGACGAAGTAGTGCAGACCCTCAACGAAGGCGGCGAGTTCTACCACGGCTTCACCTACTCGGGGCATCCGGTGGCTGCTGCGGTGGCGCTGGAGAACATCCGTATTCTGCGCGAAGAGAAGATCGTCGAGCAGGTCAAGGCGAAAACGGCACCCTACTTGCAGTCCCGCTGGCGGGAGCTGGCCGAGCATCCGCTGGTGGGCGAGGCGCGGGGCGTCGGCATGCTCGGCGCGCTGGAGCTGGTGAAGAACAAGAAAACCCGCGAGCGTTTCGCTGCGCTGGGCGTGGGCATGCTCTGTCGCGAGCACTGTTTCCGCAATGGCCTGGTAATGCGTGCGGTAGGCGACACCATGATCATTTCGCCGCCGCTGGTGATAAACGAGGCGCAGATCGACGAGCTGATCGACAAGGCCCGGCTGTGTCTGGATGCAACCGCCAGGGAAGCGCTTGGCTGAGGAGCTACTATCGTTACGAATGCATGAGAACTGCGCTCGGGTTATTGAAAAACCGTCATCGACCTTGCCAGACTGCGCGCGTGCTTTTGCCAGGCTTCCCGAGGCTGTGTCGAATCGGCACAGCCTGTTCGCTGCTCGGTTAAGCCGAGGGAAGCGATGCGATTCGCCTTCTGCTGACTTGTAAGCCAAAAACAAACGATTACAACAGGAGCCACACGGATGAAACCCTTTGCCAAGACCCTCTTAGCGATGACGCTGGCCGGCGCGGTAGCCGGTGCTGCCCAGGCCCAGGAGAAGGTGCTGCACGTATTCAACTGGTCCGATTACATTGCCGAAGACACCCTGAGCAACTTCACCCAGGAAACCGGCATCAAGGTGGTCTACGACGTTTTCGACAGCAACGAAGTGCTGGAAGCCAAGCTGCTGGCCGGCAGCTCCGGCTATGACGTGGTGGTGCCGTCCAACCCCTTCCTGGCCAAGCAGATCAAGGCTGGCGTGTTCCAGAAACTGGACCGCAGCAAGCTGTCGAACTGGGACAACCTCGACAAGGATCTGCTCAAGGCGCTGCAGACCAGCGATCCGGACAACCAGTATTCGGTTCCCTACATGTGGGGCACCATCGGTATCGGCTACAACGCCGAGAAGGTCAAGGCCGCTCTGGGCGAAGACGCGCCGGTGGATTCCTGGGATCTGGTGTTCAAGCCGGAAAATATCGAGAAACTGAAATCCTGCGGCGTCGCCTTTCTCGACTCGCCCACCGAAATGCTGCCGGCGGCCCTGCATTACCTGGGGCTCGCACCGGACAGCAGCAAGGCCGACGAGCTGAAGAAGGCCGAGGAACTGTTCCTGCAGATCCGTCCGCATGTGGCCTACTTCCATTCCTCGAAATACATTTCCGACCTGGCCAACGGCAACATCTGCGTGGCCATCGGCTATTCGGGTGACATCTACCAGGCCAAGTCGCGTGCCGAGGACGCCCAGAACGGCGTCAACGTCAGTTACAACATTCCCAAGGAAGGCGCGGGCAGCTTCTTCGACATGCTGGCGATTCCGACCGATGCCAGGAACGTCGAGAACGCCCATGTGTTTCTCGACTACCTGATGAAGCCGGAAGTCATGGCGCCCATCGTCGACTACGTGCAGTTCCCCAGCGCCAATGCGGCCTCTACCCCGTTGGTGGCCGAGGCGATCCGTACCGATCCGGGTATCTATCCGAGTCAGGACGTACTGCAGAAGCTCTATACCTTCACTGACCTCGACGCCAAGACCCAGCGCACCATGACCCGCAGCTGGACGCGAATCAAATCCGGTCGTTGATACCCGACCAGGCTCGCCGGGTCTGCGACCTGTGCGAGCCGGCAGGCTGCTTCCTCACCGCTGGCAAAGGGGGCGGCAGCCTGTACGGGCACGAAGTATGGCTTTTTGTATCAGACCAGTTGATTTCCCGGGGTTTTTCCAATAAATAGCCCGCCTTTCGTCCGCTGTGCACGCGCGGCCTGTAACAAGAGGACAATTCCATGCGTTTCACGCTGAAGTCGCTTCTTATCGCCGTTGCCGCCATCAGCGGCACCGTTTCTGCCCAGGCCGCTAGTGTGCATATCTACAACTGGTCGGATTACATTGGCGAAACAACGCTTGAGGTGTTCGAAAAAGAGACCGGTATCAAGCCCGTCTACGATGTCTTCGATGCCAATGAAACCCTTGAGGCCAAGCTGCTCGCCGGTCGCAGCGGCTATGACGTGGTGGTGCCTTCCAATCACTTCCTCGGCAAGCAGATCCGCGCCGGCGCCTTCCAGAAGCTGGACCGCAGCAAGCTGTCGAACTGGGACAATCTCGATCCGGCGCTGCTCAAGCAACTGCAGAAAAACGATCCCGGCAACGCCTATGCGGTGCCTTACCTGTGGGGCACCAACGGCATTGGCTACAACGTCGAGATGGTGTCTACCGCGCTGGGTATCGAGAAGGTCGATTCCTGGGCTGTGATCTTCGAGCCGGAGAATGCCAAGAAGCTTGCCGGTTGTGGCATCGCCTTTCTCGATTCGGCCGATGAAATGATCCCGGCAGTGCTCAACTACCTGGGGCTGGACCCCAACAGCGAAGATCCGGACGACTACGCCAAGGCTGCAGCCAAATTGCAGGAAGTTCGGCCATACGTGCGTTATTTCCATTCGTCCAAATATGTTTCCGACCTGGCCAACGGCAATATCTGCATTGCCGCCGGGTTCTCCGGGGACGTCTTCCAGGCTGCGGCTCGCGCCGATGAAGCCGGCAAGGGCATCGATATCGCCTATGCCATTCCCAAGGAAGGCGGCAACCTCTGGTTCGACATGCTGGCCATCCCTGCCGATGCGCGGAATGCCGAGCAGGCTCATGCCTTTATCGATTTCCTGCTCAGGCCCGAGGTGATCGCCTCGGTCAGTGACTACGTCGGTTATGCCAATCCCAACTCGAAGGCCGGCGAGCTGATGGACCCCGAGGTTCGCCAGGACCAGTCCATCTATCCGCCGCAGAACGTGCTGGATCGCCTGTTCGTCAACAACGAGCTGCCGCCGAAAATCCAGCGGCTGATGACACGTACCTGGACCAAGCTCAAGTCTGGCCAGTGACGACGTGGCCGGGCGCTGCCCGGCCTTTTCAAGACGATAGATCCGGCGGTGTCCGGGCTCATTTCTTTCAATCGGGAGTTCGCGCATGGCCGTTGCCTCCAGCGCCTACAAAAAGGCCCTCACCGGTGAGAGCCAGAACAAGCAGGTGCTGCTGAAGATCGACCGCGTCACGAAGAAATTCGACGAAACGGTAGCGGTCGATGATGTCTCACTGAACATCCATCAGGGCGAGATCTTCGCCTTGCTCGGTGGCTCCGGTTCGGGCAAGTCGACACTTTTGCGCATGTTGGCCGGTTTCGAGCGACCGACCGAAGGCCGCATTTTCCTCGATGGCCAGGACATCACCGACATGCCGCCCTACGAGCGGCCCATCAACATGATGTTCCAGTCCTATGCGCTGTTCCCGCACATGAGCGTGGAGCAGAACATCGCCTTCGGTCTCAAGCAGGATCGTCTGTCGAAGGCGGAGATCGACGAGCGCGTCAAAGAGATGCTGGGTCTGGTACAGATGACCCAGTACGCCAAGCGCAAACCGCACCAGCTGTCCGGCGGCCAGCGTCAGCGCGTGGCCCTGGCTCGCTCGCTGGCGAAAAGGCCCAAGCTGTTGCTGCTTGATGAGCCCATGGGCGCGCTGGACAAGAAGCTGCGCTCGCGAATGCAACTGGAGCTGGTGCAGATCATCGAGCGCGTCGGCGTGACCTGCGTGATGGTCACCCATGACCAGGAAGAGGCCATGACCATGGCCGAACGCATCGCCATCATGCATATCGGCTGGATCGCCCAGGTCGGCAGCCCGATGGATATCTACGAAACCCCCGCCAGCCGGCTGGTCTGCGAGTTCATCGGTAACGTCAACCTGTTCGATGGTGAACTGATCGAGGATGCCGAAGACCACGCGGTGATCGCCTGTCCGCAGCTGGAGCGACCGATCTATGTCGGCCATGGCATCAGCACCCGCGCCCAGGACAAGCGCGTGACCTTCGCCCTGCGTCCCGAGAAACTGCTGATGAGCATCGAGAAGCCGGAGCTGGAGCTGCCCGACTACAACTGGGTGCAGGGTATCGTGCATGACATCGCCTATCTGGGCGGGCATTCGGTGTACTACATCAAGCTGGAATCCGGGCTGCTGCTGCAGGCCTTCGTTGCCAACGCCGAGCGCCACGTAAAATGGCCGACCTGGGATGAGCAGGTGTATCTGCACTGGCTCAGCGACAGCGGCGTGGTGCTGCAGGCATGAGTCGGGTGCGGCTGAACACCGGGCGCCGACTGGTCATCGGCGTCCCCTTCCTGTGGCTGATGCTGTTCTTCCTGCTGCCGTTCGCCATCGTGCTGAAGATCAGCTTCGCCGAAGCGGACGTGGCGATCCCGCCGTACACGGATATCTTCGCCTACGCCGATCAACAGCTGCAGGTGCTGATCAACCTCGGCAATTACATCTTCCTCAGCGAGGATGATCTCTACCTGGCCGCCTATGCCGGTTCGCTGAAGATCGCCTTCTTCAGCACCCTGCTGTGCCTGCTGGTCGGCTATCCCATGGCCTATGCCATCGCCCGCGCCCGCAAGGACCTGCAGACGGTGCTGCTGCTGCTGATCATGATGCCGACCTGGACCGCGATCCTGATCCGCGTCTACGCCTGGATGGGCATCCTCAGCAGCAACGGCCTGCTCAACAGCCTGCTGCTGGGCATGGGCCTGATCGATACGCCGTTGCAGATCCTCAACACCGATCTTGCGGTGTATATCGGCGTGGTCTACTCCTACCTGCCGTTCATGATCCTGCCGCTCTACGCCAATCTGGTGAAGCACGACCTGAGCCTGCTGGAAGCCGCGTCCGATCTGGGCGCCCGGCGGCTGACCAGCTTCTGGAAAATCACCGTGCCGCTGTCGAAGAACGGCATCGTCGCCGGCTGCATGCTGGTGTTCATTCCCGTGGTGGGCGAGTTCGTCATCCCCGAACTGCTCGGTGGCCCGGAGACGCTGATGATCGGTAAGGTTCTCTGGCAGGAGTTCTTCAACAACCGCGACTGGCCGGTGGCTTCGGCACTGGCGGTGGTGATGCTGGCGATCCTGATCGTGCCGATCATTCTGTTCAACAGGAACCAGGCGAAGGAACTGGAGGGCAAGCTATGACCTACCCGAGCGATGCCCCGTCCTGTTCAACAGTCTTTTCATCCAGAAGCATGGCCAAACAGCTGGAGGGCACGCTATGAAGCGCTGGAGCTTCTCCAATCTGATCCTGATGCTGGGGCTGCTGTTCATCTACCTGCCGATGGTGATTCTGGTCATCTACTCGTTCAACGCTTCGCGGCTGGTGACGGTGTGGGGCGGCTGGTCGTTGAAGTGGTACATCGGCCTGCTGGACAACACGCAGCTGATGGGCGCGGTGATGCGCTCGCTGGAAGTGGCCTTCTACACCGCCATCGCCGCGGTGGCGCTGGGCACCATGGCTGCCTTCGTGCTGACGCGCATCCCGGTATTCCGTGGCCGCACCCTGTTCGGCGGGCTGGTCACGGCGCCGCTGGTGATGCCCGAGGTGATCACCGGCCTGTCTCTGCTGCTGCTCTTCGTGGCCATGGCGCAGCTGGTGGGCTGGCCGGCGCAGCGCGGGCTGGTGACCATCTGGATCGCTCACACCACCTTTTGCTCGGCCTACGTGGCGGTGGTGGTGATGGCGCGCCTGCGCGAGCTGGACCTGTCCATCGAGGAAGCCGCGATGGATCTCGGTGCGCGCCCGTGGAAGGTGTTCTTCCTGATCACCATGCCGATGATCGCGCCTTCGCTGGCCGCTGGTGGCATGCTGTCCTTCGCCCTGTCGCTGGACGACCTGGTGCTGGCCAGCTTCGTCTCCGGACCGGGCTCGACCACGTTGCCGATGGAAATCTTCTCCGCCGTGCGCCTGGGCGTGAAGCCGGAGATCAACGCCGTCGCCAGCCTGATCCTGCTCACCGTGTCGCTGTTCACCTTTATCGCCTGGTATCTCACCCGGCGCGCGGAGAAGCGCCGCGTGCGAGCGATGCAGCAGGCGCTGGAGCTGGATGCCGACCAGGGTGCCGAACGCAAAGTGATGATGCCACCACCGGCGCATAGCTGAGCGGAAAGCATCTGAGGTGAAGGCTGTTGTAGGTCGGATTAGCCGAAGGGGTAATCCGACGATCCGACGGTGTGATGCGATCCTCCATGCCCGATCGCGCAGCATTCAACACGCCTGGCCGCTCGCCTGTCGGGTCGGTGAAGCGTGACCCGACCTTGTATCTCGACTGCAGCCTTTCAGGAGGCGATAGTCCCCGGCTGATCATCGGGGGAGAGAGTGCAAGTAGTACCCGCCCTTAAGCTTCGAGCTTGTGACGTAGATAACGCTGCACTCCTCCGCACTCATCCAGTAAGTCCGAACGGTATCTTGAGCCACGAGCTCGCATTAGCAAGGTAGGACGGATGCAGTGACGATCTATCCGTTCACTGAGGAGGAAAACCATGGCCATAGTCGTTGGCGTCGACATCGCCAAACACACATTCGACATCGCAACCTTGCAGAGCAACGGCAAGCACCGCACCAAAGGCAAGCTGACCAATGACTCAGCAGGCTTTGAGGTGTTCCAGCAATGGCTGCTCAAGTACGCCGAGCCGCAGGCATGGGTCGTCATGGAGGCGACGGGCATCTACTACGAAGCCCTGGCCGAATGGCTGCTCGCGCGAGGTTACCGGGTGTGCGTCCTCAACCCGGCCCAAGTTACCTATTACGCCCGCAGCCAATTGCAGCGGGTGAAGACCGACAAGGTCGACGCCAAGCTCATTGCCGATTATGGCAGCCTGCATCAGGCCAAGCTGCGTGCTTGGCAGCCTGATCCACCGTCCATTCGCCGCCTCAAGGCCCTGGTGCATCGCCTGAAGGATCTTCAGGAGCTGGAGCAGATGGAACAGAACCGCCTGGACGTGACCCGCGAGACCAAGGTCAAGGCGTCGATCGAGTCGGTTCTTGAACATTTACGCCAGCAAATCGCCGAGACGCTGGAAGCGATCAAGCAGCATTTCGACGACAACGATGACTTGCGCGGCCAGCGTGACCTGCTCTCGAGCATCGACGGCATTGCTGAGCGGACAGCAGCGCTTCTGCTGGCTGAACTGGGGGACATTCAACGCTTCGGCAGCAGCCGAGCGGTCACCGCTTTTGCAGGGCTCAATCCCAAGCTACAGGACTCGGGAATACTCAAAGGGCATGTGCGGATTTCCCGTATGGGGTCGGCCAGCTTGCGCGCGGGGCTCTACATGCCAGCCATTACGTCCATGAGCCGTAACCCTGCCATTCGGGCAATGGTCGAGCGGATGAAAGCCAGAGGTAAAGCCGGCAAACAGATCGTCTGCGCGGCGATGCGTAAATTGCTCTGTATCGCCTATGGCGTGTTGAAATCCGGCGAACCGTTCAACCCCGAACTCGCTATTGCGAAGTGAGGGGCAAGACGGTATCTACACCAGCGCAGAGCCGGCCTTTGTAGGTCGGATTAGCCGAAGGCGTAATCCGACGATGTGATGCGGCCATCCATGCCTGATCGCGCAGCATTCAACACGCCTGGCCGCTCGCCTGTCGGGTCGGTGAAGCGTGACCCGACCTACACCAGCGCAGAGCCGGCCTTTGTAGGTCGGATTAGCCGAAGGCGTAATTCGACGATGTGATGCGGCCATCCATGCCTGACCGCTCAGCCTTCAACGCGCCTGGCCGCTCGCCTGTCGGGTCGGTGAAGCGTGACCCGACCTACAACAGCCCTTCGCGGACATGGACTCGGCGTCCCCGCCCTTCCTACACCCTGCAGCCGCCTGTGCCTTCGCTTTCCAGCGGTTCCTCGCAGCCTTGCCCGCCATCCGGGCGTGGGTTTAGCCAGATCGGCCCGAGATAGCGGCAGGCGAGGGCGAAGGCGATCAGCCAGCCGAGGCCGGCCAGCAGGTTCAGCGCCGCGCTTGGCATGCCGGGCATACCGGCAGCGGCGCGCAGCAATGCCGCCAGCACCAGCACCAGGGTCGCCAACGGCACCCAGCGCCGCTGATCCAGCGCATAGCCGCTGTGGGTACGACCGGCGATGCACAGCACCGCGAGAATCGAGATGCCCATCGCGCCCAGCGTCAGCAGGTGGCGCCCGGCGCTGGCGCCGAAATCCCCGGACAGCTGCGCGATGCCGAGCAGCGCATAACCCAGCGCCATCAGCCCGTAGACGCTGTAGAGCATCAGCGACCAGCGCTCCAGCAGGGCGCGCCCGACATGCCAGTCATTGAGCAGGTTGAACACCGCTGCCGCGGCGGCCAAGGCCAGCCAGCCATTGAGCGCACCGGGCAGGGCCAGCCATTCGCCGAGGCTGAACAGGGTGATGCAGAAGATCGCCAGATTGCGCCGGGGTGGACGGGCACGGTAGTCGTCGTCCACTTCGTGGCCGGCATCGCGGCGGGCCTGGATGGCATCGTTGACGATGCGCATGGAGATACGGCTCATCGCGACCACGATCAGCACCATCATCACCCCGACCGCCGCATGCAGCCAGCGCATCGGGTAGAGGCCGCGCAGCACGTCGAGCTGGAAGCCGATCGCCACCAGCGCCAGCGCGCTCAGGCCGCCGAAGAAGCCCCACTGGCGGCGCAGCGGATCGCCCAGCAGGCGTGGTGTCAGCAATACCGGCAGGGCCAGGGCGAAGGCGACGTTGCACAGCGCCGCTGGCCAGGGGCCGAGCAGGCCGGACAGCCAGAAGCTCAGGCGTGCCAACAGCCACAGCAGCACGAAGGCCAGCCCGACGCGCCGGCCAAAGGCGGCGGTGGCGGTGAATTCCGGGACGGCGGTCAGTACGAAACCGGCCACCGCCGCCAGACCGAAGCCGAACAGCAGTTCGTGGGCGTGCCACACCAGCGGCCCGCCCGGCACCGCCGGCAGCGCCAGGCCGAAACCGAGAAAACCCAGCCACAAGGCGATGCTCAGCACCGCCAGCAGCGCGGTCACTAGAAACAGCGGGCGGAAGCTGCACAGCAGCAGCGGCCAGGCCGCGAGGCGATTGGCGGAAGGAGTCAGCATCGTGAGCGCACCCTGGCGGAGGTGGAGGCGGGGGCCATTTCGTGAATGGTCGCTGTTGTCGGCGCCTCCGGCGCTTGCGCTCGCGTAACCAGGCCGAAGCTCTGGCGCACGGCGGGCAGTTGCAGCAGTTCGGCGGTGTGCTGGTAGATCCAGGCATCGCTGCGCTGCAACGCGGGCAGTTGCAGCGCCAGATGACTGACGATGCGCCCCGGTTCGGCGGCCATCACCAGAATGCGGTCGGCCAGGCGCACGGCTTCCATCAGGTCGTGGGTGATCATCAGCACACCCATGCCCCTGGCGGCCTGCTCGGTGGTGAGCAGCGCGTAGAGTTCTTCCTTCAAGCCGATATCCAGCGCGGCGAAGGGCTCGTCGAGCAGCAGCAGGTCCGGTTGCAGCACCAGCGCGCGGGCCAGCGACACCCGGCTCTGCATGCCGCCGGACAACTGGTGCGGAAACTTGCCCAGATCGCCACGGGCGAGGCCCAGGCGCAAGGCCAGCGCTTCGGCCTGGCGCAGGCGTTCGCCACCCGGCATGCCATGAGCCTTGAGGCCCAGGGCGATATTGTCGACGGTGGTTTTCCACGGCAGCAGGCGCGGTTGCTGGAACATGCAGGCGGGGTTCTGGAAGCTGTTGTCGATGCGACCTTCCTGCACATCGAGCAGGCCGGCGCACAGGTGCAGCAGCGTGGTCTTGCCGCAGCCGGAAGGGCCGACCAGGGCGACGACTTCGCCCGCCGCCAGGTCGAGACCGATGCCCTGCAGAATTTCGTCGCGGCCAAAGGCATGGGCCAGACCGCTGATGGTCAGTTGCGTCATACCGACACCTCGCGCCAGCGTTCCACTTCACGCTTGATCGGCTCCAGCAGCAGGTATTCCACCGCCAGCAGCAGGCCCACCACGGCGATGATCCAGGCCATGGTGGCGCTGGTGTCCAGGTGCGAACGGGATACCGCTAGGGCGGCGCCGACGCCGTCCTGGGTGGCCAGCAGCTCGGCCATCACCACCACCTTCCAGGACATGCCCAGCGCGGTGATCCACGCCGGGAACAGGTAGGACACCACATGCGGCAGGTAGACATCGAAGAACAGCATGCGCCGTGGCAGGCGAAAGGCGCGGGCCATGTCCTTGAGCTGGTTGTCCAGGGTGCGGGTGCCCTGCAGCGCGCCGACGAAGATCAGCGGAAAGCTGGCGATGAACACGGTGAACACCGGCGTGCCGTCGCTGGCGCCGAACCAGAGCATCGCCAGCACCAGCCAGGCGATCGGCGGCATGCCCATCAGCACCGTGACCAGGGGGCGCGACATCATCGAGGCGGTCATCGACACGCCGGCAGCCAGGCCCAGCGCGCTGCCGACGATCACCGACAGCACGAAGCCGAGCAGGGCGCGGCGTCCGGTGGCCAGCAGTTCCGGCCAGGCACTGCCTTCGGCGATCAGCTGTTGCAGACGGGCGAAGGTTTCCAGCGGCGAGGGCAGCACCAGTGATCCGTAGTAGAGCGCCCCGGCGTCCCACAGGGCGAGCAGCAGGAACAGGCTGGACAGTGCGCCCCAGCCGCTCCAGAGATAGCCCGGCAGCCCTCGCAGCCAGCTGCGCAGCAGGTTCATGGCGTCGCCGCGGGGGTATAGAAGTCCTCTGGCGGCAGCTTGCCGCCGATCAGGGCCGGGTTCTTCTGCAGCAACTGCTCGAAGAAGAACTCGACCTCTGCCTGCGCCTGCACGGCAGGTACGGCCTGCATCTGCGCCACGCCCAGCGAGTCGGTGATGGCTTCGGCGCTGAGCATGGTCAGGTGTCTGGCCACCATTTCTCCGCAGGCCTGGGCCTGTTCGCCGCACCATTGCAGGGATTCGGCATAGGCGCTGGCGATGCGGGTGGCGATGGCCGGGTTGTCCTTGACGCTGGCCATCAGGGCGATGCCGGCCTGGGGAATGCGCGCCTCGCGTTGCAGCAGCCGGCCCCATTCCTGTTGCAGGTCGATGCTGCGGTGCAGCTGTGGCGCGACCAGGCTCAGCGGTCCCGAATCGGCCTTGCGCAGCGCCATGGAGATGGCCGGCTCGGCCAGCAGCGCATGGTCGGTGCGGCGCATCAGCAAGAGCTGCATGGCGTCGATGGGGGTGGCGACGTAGCGCAGGCGCAGGTCCTTGCGCACGTCCAGGCCTTCACGCTCGGCCAGCAGGCCGAAGAGGATGTCCGGCATGTCGCCGCGAAACGGCATGGTGATTTCCTTGCCGCGCAGATCGGCCATGCGCGTCAGGCCGAGATCGCGGGACACCAGCCAGAGCAGGCCCCAGGTCGAGACGTTGAGCAGGCGCAGTTTGGCGCCGCGGTTGTAGAGGTTGGCGGCGACGTTGACCGGCATGGCCAGCACGTCGGCCTGGCCATTGAGCGCCATCAGCCGCAACTGGTCCGGGTCGCGCCAGCTGACGAATTCGACCTTGTCGGCGAGATCGTCCAGCGCGCCGGATTCGACCATGTGGATCAGCGGGTTGGACACCGAGGACGAGGGGCCGGCCAGCACCAGGCGCGGCAGTTTCTCCGCCATGACCGGCCCGCTGACGAGCAGCAGGAAGGTCAGCAACAGGCGGATGGCGATATGCATGATTTAGAAACTCCCACTCAATGCCAGGGTGATGCCACGGCCCGGCGCTTCCAGTTCGTTGCCGCTGACGCCGTCGGCGAGGTGCTCATGGTACGCCTTGTCGAAGAGGTTGCTCAGCCTGGCGTCAAGATTGACCGTCTGCAATACGCCGACCTTGCCAAAACCCCAGCCGAGGCTGGCATCGGCGGTGACGAAGCCGGAGGTTTCATCCTCGGTGCCGTTGGAGAAGCGCGTGGCGACACGGTCCTGCTCGGCCACGGCGCGCAACTGGGCATGCCAGTAGAAACCACGCTCGGCGGGCTGGCCGATGCCCAGCGTCAGCTCGTGGGCGGGCATCTGGTACAGCGGTTCGTTGTCCTGCTTGTTCTTGCCGCGCAGCCAGGTGAAGCTGCCGTCCACCACGAAGGCGCCGACGGCCTTGCTGGCGCCGCCTTCGAGGCCGTAGATCACCACTTCGTCGAGGTTGCCGGTGCGCTTGACCGGCAGGCCGCTTTGCGGAGGCTCGTTGGTCACCCGACCCGCGATGTAGTCATCGATGCGGGTATGGAAGGCCGCCAGGCGATAGTCGAAGTCGCTGCCGTGGCCCTTGAGGCCGATCTCGAAACTGGTGGAGCGTTCGGGATCCAGCTTGGGATTGCCGATGTGGTAGTAGCCATCGCCGCGCGCGGCATCCTCGAAGCGTTCGCGCAGGTCGGGCGCGCGGTAGGCCTGGCCGACGTTGGCGTAGAGGTTGAGGGCATCGGACAGCGGATGGGTGGCGCCCAGCGACCAGGACAGGTTGTTGTCGCTGCTGCTGAGGCCACTGGTCTGTGTGGCGCCCTTCTGCTTGGCGTCGCCACTGACGCGATCAAGGCGGGCGCCGGCGACGATGGCAGTGCGGCCCAGCTCGAACTCGTCCTGCACGAACAGACCGTAGGAGCTGACTTCGCCATCCTTGAAGGGGTCGTTGCGCAGGTCGTTGTTGAACAGCGGCGGGTTGTTGTGCATGTGCCGCTCCGGATCGCCGGTCATCTTCCAGCCTTCGCCGCCGACGGTGAGCAGATGCGAACCGACCGGCACCAGATAGGAGGTGCGCAGCCCGTGGGTGATGAAGCTGACGTCGTTGCGCACCTGGTTGCGGTCGAGGTTCGACGAGTAGGCGCGGATTTCCCGGTAGACCTCCTGGCGGTAGACCTCGGTGTTCAGCGTGCCTTCGCCGAGGCGGTTCTCCAGCCCCAGCTGATACAGCTCGCGGCGCTGCTCCGGCGAGTGGATGGTGGTCTGGCCGATCAGCGCCGAGGGGGCGGGGCGCGTCGATCCGGGATACCAGACGTCGCGGTCGGTATGGCGCTGCACGTTGAGGCTGACATTGACGTCGTCGCTCAGGCGTTGCTTGTATTTGAGCAGCAGGCTGTCGGAGCTGTAGCCGGTGCGCTGCTCGGTGCCGCTGGGGCTGTCGTAATCGTTGGCCTTGCGTCCGGCGGCGCCCAGCACCAGTGCGTGATCGCTGCTGGAATCGCGCAGCAGCACGGCGCCGTTGAAGCCTTCATCGACACTGCTGGCGGACAGGCCGAAGCGCCCGCCCTGTTGCGCCTGCTCGGTAAAGCGCGCCTCGGGCGTGATCAGGTTGACCACGCCGCCCATGGCGCCGCTGCCGTAGAGCACCGAGCTTGGTCCCTTGACCACCTCGGCGCGCTCCAGCAGGCCGAGGTCGAGGAAGGAGGCCAGCGAACCCTGTGGCTGCGCCGAGTTGACGCGCACGCCATCGACCATCAGCACGGTGCTTTCCTTCTTCATGCCGCGCAGCACCGGATTCTGGCCCCAGGCGCCATCGCTGTGCACGGCCAGGCCCGGCTTGCCACGGAACAGGCTGCCCAGGGGCTCGGTGCCGTGGGTCGCGCTCGGTTCCAGCACTTCGATGGCTTGTGGGATGTCCTGGGTCGCGGCCTGGTAACCCTTGGCCGTGATCACAGTTTCCTGCAGCTCCAGCGGGGCGGCGAGGGCGGAGGTGGTGCCGAGGGCGAGACAGGCCAGGGCCAGAGGGTGAAGACGGAAAATCATTGAGCGACTCCCTGAATGGATGCCGGCGATGAGGTGCCGGTGGATGGGGTCGATTTTCCTTTAGATGAAAATAGTTATCATTTGATTGCGATCAAGTTTGACCGATGTCATGCCCCGTTGCGGTTATCAGGTCGTTTTCAACGGCCTGTTATCGCTACCAGTCGCAGAAACAGGCCACCGCCAGCGAATGGGTGGCGCGGACCTTGCGCCCGGCCAGCAGGGCTTCGAGGATGGGCTCGACGAAACTGTTGTCCGAGCTGCATACCGCCCCTTCGCTGTAAGGGCCGATATAGGCCAGTTCGCCATTGCGATCCCAGATGCCCACTGCCGGGCTGGCCGGCAGGTGCTCGGCGCCTGTCAGCCCGGAGAGGGGTTGCAGCGCTGCCAGTTGCTGGGGCAGGCGGCCCTTGCTGCCGGGTTTGCGGACCTCGAAGAATTCCACCGGCTGGCCGGCGAAGTGCTGCAGCAACTCCTGCAGATGCTGCTGGTTGCCGACGTTGCACGGGCAGCCGGGGTCCCAGAAATGCACGAAGCGCACCGGCCCCGGCCCTTGCAGTTCGGCGGGAAGCTGCAGCGCATCGCCATTGAAGAGTTCACTGCGCTCACCGTCGAAGGTACGCAGGTAGCGCGCCTCGAACCACAGGTAGGCGGACAGCATGGCGCCGGCTCCCAGCAACAGGGCCAGGCTGACGATAAGGTATTTGCTGCGTATGGGCATGTTGGCGCTCGGCGTGAAAAGCCCGCCTAGCTTGCCATGTTGCACCGCAGAGCTGAATATTCCATGCAATCCGAGCCAGAACCCCGTCATGCCTTCGCGAATTGATCCCGACTCACTGCGCGCCCAACTGAGCCCTTTTGGTGATGACGCTTTCCTCACTGCGGACGCGCTGTTCTACCAGTCCTACTACGGCCTGGACATACCCGGTCTGGGCGATGTGCAGCGCCGGCTGGGACGTTTTCGCGTGCATGACTACGAGGTAGTGGCCCAGCTCTGGCGCCCCGAACAGCCGGTGGCGAGCCTGCTGATCCTGCATGGCTATTACGACCATATGGGCCTGTACCGGCATGTGGTGGAGTGGGGTTTGCGGATGGGTTTTGCCGTGCTGGCCTGCGATCTGCCGGGGCATGGATTGTCCAGCGGGGCGCGTGCCAGCATCAACGAATTCGATGAATACCAGGCCGTGCTGCAAGGGTTGCTGCGCGAGGCGGCGAAGCTGGAGTTGCCGCGGCCCTGGCACCTGCTGGGGCAGAGTACCGGGGCGGCGATTGTCCTCGAACATCTGCTGAGCCAGCCGCAGGAGCCTAACCTGGGCCGCAGCATCCTGCTTGCGCCACTGGTGCGACCGCGTGCCTGGGGCTGGTCGCGGCTGAGTTACGAAGTGATGCGGCGGTTCGTCAAACAGATTCCCCGGACGTTTTCCGACAATTCCGGCGATCCGGCCTTTCTCGATTTCGTCCAGCGCAGCGACCCGTTGCAACCGGATATCCTGCCCACGGCCTGGGTCGGTGCGCTGTCGCGCTGGATACCGCGTATCGAAGGCGCCACGCCGAGCAGCCACAGCCCGATCATCGTTCAGGGCGAAGCCGATATGACCGTCGATTGGCAGCACAACCTGCCGGTGCTGGAAAACAAGTTCGCCGCCCCGGAAATCCTGCGCCTGCCCGAAGCGCGGCATCACCTGGTCAACGAAAGCGAAGCGCTGCGCCGACAGTATTTCGAGTTTCTCAGCGAACGGCTGAAATGAGCGTCTCGTAGGGCCGAACTCGTTCGGCCTTGTGGTGTGGCCGAATGAATTCGGCCCTACAGGTTCGGCTGCCCGGCTGCGCCTGGATATAACTCGTTCGGCCCTACGGGCTACCGGGCTTGCGCCTGGATATCCGTGCCGCTGAGGCCAACGGCCAGTCCGGCGCGCAGGGTTTCCAGCGCCGCCTGGTAATAATCCCTGCCGGCGGATGACTGGGTGAAGGTGACGAATTCGTCCAGTTCCACATCCGACAGGCCGCGATAGACATACAGCAGGGTGTTGTCCAGGTCGGCCTCGATCTGCTGCTGCAGGCGCGCGCGCTGGCTGTCCAGCAACCCCTGGGCCTGATTGCCGCCGAGCAGGCCGGGAATCATCTGGCTAAGGCTGTCCGCGGCGACACCGGCCAGTGCCAGGCTGACCTCGGCGCCGGCCTGTGCGGCGGGCAGCGTCTGGGCCAGATGGCGAATCAGCAGTTGCCGATTGCTGCCGGCTTCCATGCGTGGCAGGCCGTTTTCATAGCGGGCCAGCTGTTCCTTGCGGGCGGCCAGGGTTTCGGCAGCGACGATCTTGTGGCCCAGCGGCGACTGGAAGAACTCCAGGGCGGGTTGCGGGTCCTGTAGAGAATGGCGCAGCGCCTGCTTGGCGCGTCGGTCGATGGCATCGGCGGCGAAGCGTTTATTGCTGTTGGTTACCAGCGCCTGGTAGACCGCCGGTGGCAGGCTGTTCTTGTAGCGCTGCTGGGCGGCGATCAGGGCATCGCTGAAGTTGCCCCGCTGCTCGGTCCAGCCGGCAGTTTCGTAGAGCTCGTCATAGTTGTCGGCCAGGCTGTTCAGGCTGAAGGCGAGTAATACACAGGCAATAAGGGCGCGCATGGAAGCTCCTGTCTGGCGGGCGGTTTATTTTCGGCGCCTGAAGCATGCTTGTCGAGGCGCTGCTAGACTCTTTCAGTATCCCTTCGGAGTCACTTTCTTGCAGTTCTCAACCATCATCGATGACCTGGCTGAACGCGGCTGGTCGCTGCAGAGTTCCTTTCTTTCCAGTGCTGTGACCCACAAGCTGGCCGACGAGTGCCGCAGACGCGAGGCCGAAGGTGCGCTGGCACCGGCGGGGGTCGGGCGTGGTGAGGCGCAGGCGGTGCGCGAAGGCATCCGTGGCGACCAGATCCAGTGGCTGGAGCCGGGGCAGTCCGAAGTCTGCGATGCCTACCTCGAACTGATGGACGAGTTGCGCCAGACGCTCAACCGCGAACTCTTCCTTGGGCTGGAGGAGTTCGAATGCCATTTCGCCTTCTATCCGCCCGGCGCCTTTTACCAGACCCATCTGGACCGCTTCCGCGATGACGACAGTCGCTGCGTCACCGCCGTGCTCTATCTCAATCCTGACTGGCAGCCTGCCCATGCCGGTGAGCTGCGCATGCATTTCGCCGATGGCTCGCAGCGGGATATCGCGCCGTTGGCCGGCAACCTGGTGGTGTTCATGTCGGGTGATTTCCCTCATGAAGTACTGGTCACCGAAGCTGAGCGTCTGTCCCTTACCGGCTGGTTCCGTCGTCGCCCGGAGGATGTCCTGGGGCTTTGAAACGGGCGAAAAAAAGCCCGGCGCAAGGCCGGGCAAAAGGGAAGCGGGCAGGTGGATGTCGCTACATGCCCAACCAGTTCGGCAGTGCCAGGGAAATCCACGGCACGTAGGTGATGACCACCAGAAAGCTCAACATCAAGGCCAGCCACGGCAGGACTGCACGAACTACCGAGGTGACCGGCATGCCCGTTACCGCCGAGGCCACGAACAGGTTCAGCCCCACCGGCGGCGTGATCAGGCCGATCTCCATGTTCACCACCATGATGATGCCCAGATGGATGGGGTCGATGCCCAGCTGTACGGCGATGGGGAAGAGGATCGGCGCCAGGATCAGGATGATCGCCGAAGGCTCCATGAAGGCCCCGGCCACCAGCAGCACGATGTTCACCACCAGCAGGAACATCCAGGGTTGCAAGCCAGCCTCGATCACCCAGGCGGTGATCGCCTGCGGGATCTGCTCGGTGGTCAGCACGTGGGCGAAGAGCATGGCGTTGGCGATGATGAACATCAGCATGATGCTCAGCTTGCCCGACTCCAGGATCACCTTCGGGCACTCGCGGATGGACATGTCCTTGTACACGAACAGCGCGATAAAGGCCGAGTACACGGCAGCTACGGCGGCGGCTTCGGTGGGCGTGAACATGCCCGAATAGATGCCGCCGAGGATGATCACCATCAGCAGCAGGCCCCAGAGTGCCTTGCGCGCGGCGGAGAACCACTCGCGGACGGTGGCGCGCGGCAGCGCCGGCAGGTTCTTCTTCACCGCGATGATGTAGATGGCCACCATCAGTGCGCAGCCGAGCATCAGGCCCGGAATCACCCCGGCCATGAACAGCTTGCCCACCGATTGCTCGGTAGCGGCGGCATAGACCACCATCACCACCGACGGCGGAATCAGGATGCCCAGGGTACCGGCGTTACACACGATGCCGGCACCGAACGCCTGCGGGTAACCGGAACGCACCATGCCGGCGATGGCGATGGAGCCGACCGCAGCCACGGTAGCCGGTGAGGAGCCGGACAGTGCGGCAAACAGCATACACGCCAGTACCGCGCCGATGGCCAGGCCGCCACGGATATGGCCGACGCAGGCGTTGGCGAAGTCGATCAGGCGACGGGCCACGCCGCCAGTGGTCATGAAGGCGCCCGCCAGCAGGAAGAACGGAATCGCCAATAGCGTGTAGTGCTCGGAAGTTTCGAACAGCTTGATCGCCAGCGAGCGCACCGAGTCTTCACTGAAGATCATGATGGTCAGCGAGCCGGCGAGACCCAGGGAGACGGCAATCGGTACGCCGATGAACATCAGCAGGAAAAGAACGACGAACAGGAACAGGATGGTCATTACTTGTGCTCCTCGTGCTCGGTCAGCTTGACCGCTTCTGCGGCTTCGTCAGCCAGCCCCAGGCCGGTCTGCTGGCCACGCAGGATGCGCACGAATATTTCAACGAAACGGATGAACATCATGGCGAACCCGATGGGCACGATCATGCCGACATGCCACTGCTTGACGCCGATATGGCCCAGATCCTCGGCGCCGATATTGGCGACGAACAGGGCCTGGATCCATTCGAAGCTGGCTACGCTCAGCAGCCCGGAATAACCCAGGCACACCAGGCAGGCGATGATGCCGATGAGCCGCTGGATATGCCGCGGAGCAAGCTTGACCAGCGCGTCGACGCCGATATGGCCGGCGGTGCGCACGCCATAGGACAGGCCGGTGAAAATCAGCCAGGCGAACAGGGCCTTGGTCAGCGCGGTGCTCCAGGTCATGGACTGGGCCAGACCGATGATGAAGTCACCGATAGCGAACCAGAAGTCGGCGCTGCCCTCGAACCGGTCGCCCAGGTTGTAGAACAGTGTGTAGAGGTTGTTGAGGATGACGTAGATGAAGGTCACCAGGGTCATGGCGGCCAGCAAGAAGGCGATAAAACCTTCCTCGAAGTGGTCCCAGACGCGCCGCAGGGCGTTCATGGATGACATCTCCCGTATGGATTGACAGTATGTACCGATGTGAGCGGACTTGAGTGTTCGCCGTAAACCGGTCGTGGCGACCGGTATGACAGAGCAATAAAAAGCGCCAGCCATTACTTGCGAAGTCCGACACGGGGCGCCGCATCAGGCGCTACCTGGGTCGGGCCTGGCCTTCGTGAATGTTCCGCTTTTTACTGATCTGTCGATGCCAGGGGCAGGGAAGGCAGGTTCTGTCTGCCTTCCCTGTAAGGCTTACTCGGCCTTGTTGGCAGCTTCGGCAGCCTGGATCAGGTCGGCACCGATTTCGCCTTCGAACTTCTTCCAGACAGGCTTCATGGCATCGCGCCACATTTCACGCTGCTCCGGAGTCAGGTTGACGATTTCGGTGGTACCGGCATCGAGGATGCGCTGCTTGTCAGCCTTGTTCAGCTCGTCGGCCAGCTTGTTCACCTCGGCGGTGACCTCGACCACGATGTTTTCCAGTTCGCTGCGGACATCAGCCGGCAGGCCGTCCCAGAACTTGGTGTTGGTGATCAGCATGTAGTCCAGCAGGCCGTGGTTGGACTCGGTGATGTACTTCTGCACTTCGTGCATTTTCTGCGAGTAGATGTTCGAGTAGGGGTTCTCGGCACCGTTGACCACGCCGGTCTGCAGGCCCTGGTAAACCTCGGCGAAGCTCATCTTGCGCGGGTTGGCGCGTACGGCCTTGAACTGCTCGTCGAGTACGGCGGAAGCCTGTACGCGGAACTTCAGGCCGCGTGCGTCCTTGGGTTCGACCAGCTTCTTGTTGGCCGACAGCTGCTTCATGCCGTTGTGCCAGTAGCCCAGGCCGGTAATGTTCTTGTCTTCCATGGAGCGCAGCAGGCTCTGGCCGGCTTCGCCTTTCTGGAAGCGGTCTACCGCCTCGATGTCATTGAACAGGAAGGGCAGGTCGAACACCTGAACTCCCTTGGAGTAGTGCTCGAACTTGGCCAGCGAGGGGGCGATCAGCTGAACGTCGCCCAGCAGCAGTGCTTCCATTTCCTTGCCGTCACCGAACAGCGAGGAGTTCGGGTAGACCTGAACCTCGACCTTGCCCGGCAGGCGCTCTTCGGCCAGCTTCTTGAACAGCAGTGCGCCCTGGCCTTTCGGCGTGTTCTCGGCAACGACGTGGGAGAACTTGATGGAGATCGGGTTGGCGTTCGCCAGACCGGCAATACCCAGGGACAGAGCGCAGGCGAGCGCCGTGGCAGTCAACTTGAACATTGTTGTTTTCCTCTTGTTGTGAAAGTGAGCCGCCCCATGGAAGGAGACGGCTCGGCTGTAGTCGACAAGGCAGGTTCAGGCGCTTGGAAGAAGCCGTTGCGTCAACGACGACCGTGCCTTGCGACTCATGGGGTTGATAAGAGCAAGCACTGTGCCAGATATGAGCGATACGTGCAGGTAGTCTGTGCTGTGATAGCGAAATGCCGATAAATGCCTCGTGCAGGATTTTTCAGCTTACAGGCTCTAAAACTTTAGTCGAATGCCTGGGTGGCTGTCGTCGCCTGTTCCGAGGCGTTGTTTACCGTGAAGCCGGCACTCCTGCAGAAGAAAGATATCTGCGAGGAGCGTCGTGGCGGAAAACCGCCAGCTATTCGCCATCATCCGGCGAGCTTCCGCCAGCATCGGCGAAGCTTAGACCGTGTTTGCGCAACTTGTCGTGCAGGGTCTTGCGTGGCAGCCCCAGTGCTTCGGCGACACTGCGTAGCGAGCTATGCGGGCGCGCCAGTTCCGCCGCGATCAGGGCGCGCTCGAAGGCATCGACCTGCTCGCCGAGAGCAAGGCCGATAGGCGGCACGGCTTCGGCGAATTGGCCAGACTCATCCAGTCCCAGATCAAGCCCCAGCGCGAAACGTTCGGCGGTGTTCTGCAGCTCACGCACGTTGCCCGGCCAGGCATGACGCAGCAATTGCGCACGCTGCTGCGGGCGCAGCTCGCGAACCGGCAACCCGTGGCGCTCGGCGGCGGTTTCGCCGAAGTGCCGGAACAGCAGCAGCAGGTCCTCGCTGCGCTCGCGCAGGGGCGGAATACGCAGCGGTGCGACGTTCAGCCGGTAATAGAGGTCGGCGCGGAAGCGGCCCTGATCGGCAGCCAGGCGCAGATCCTCCTTGGTGGCGGCGATCACGCGGATATCCAGGCTGATGGTCTGGTTGCCGCCCAGCCGCTCGACCACACGTTCCTGCAACATGCGCAGCAGCTTGACCTGCACGTCGAGGCTCATGCTCTCGATCTCGTCGAGGAACAGGGTGCCGCCGTTGGCGAATTCGAACTTGCCGATGCGGCGTTTCTGCGCGCCGGTGAAGGCGCCGGCCTCGTGGCCGAACAGCTCGCTTTCCACCACCGACTCGGCCAGCGCACCGGCGTTGATGGCGACGAAGGGGCCGTTGCGCCGGCTCGACAGGTCATGCAGCGCGCGGGCGACGACCTCTTTGCCTGCGCCCGTTTCACCAAGGATCAGCACGTCGGCCTGAGTGCCGGCCAGCGCGCCGATCTGTTCACGCAGTCGCTGCATCGCCGCTGACTGACCGAGCAGGCGCGCCGACAATTGCTGGCGGTCGGCCAGGGCCAGACGCAGGCTGCGGTTGTCCAGCACCAGCTGGCGCAGGGCCAGGGCGCGGCGCACGCTGTCGAGCAGGGCTTCGCTGGGGAAGGGTTTTTCCAGAAAGTCATAGGCGCCGGCACGCATGGCCTGCACCGCCAGCTGGATATCGCCGTGGCCGGTGATCAGCAGCACCGGCAGCTCGGCGTCGTGGCTTTGCAGTTGTTGCAGCAGTTGCAGGCCATCGATGCCCGGCATGCGGATATCGCTGACCACCACGCCCGGCCAGTCCGCCGGCAGTCGCGCCGTCAGGTTGCGTGCGTCGTCCAGATCGAGCACGCGCAGGCCGGCCAGATCGAGGGTCTGGCTGAGTGCCTTGCGCAGATAGGGGTCGTCGTCGATCAGCAGCACCTGGGTCCGGGAATCGATCTGGCTCATGCGGTTCAGTCCTCGCTCGGAAAGGTCACGCCCGGATCGGCGCTGCGCAGGTAAAGACATAACTGGGCGCCGCCTTCGGGATGGTTGGCCAGGGTCAGCTCGCCATCCAGGGCGCGGGCAAGGGTATCGCAGATGGCCAGACCCAGGCCCAGGCCCTGGGTGCTGGTCTTGGTGGTGAAGAAGGGCTCGCGGGCGCGTTGCAGGGCCTCGGCGCTGAAGCCGGGACCGTTGTCGCGCAGGGTCAGCAGGATGCCTTCTTCGTGTCGCTCGGCACGCAGCCAGATACGTCGCCCCGGTGGTCGCTCGTTCAGTGCATCGAGGGCATTGGCCAGCAGATTGGACAGAATCTGCCGCAGCCGTGTCTCGCCGGCCTGGACCCAGAGGGTCGCCTCCGGCAGATCGCGGATCAGCTCGACCCCCATGCCTTGGCGGCGCTTGGCCAGCAGCGCCAGGGCATCGTCCAGCGCCGGCTGCAGCGCTACCCGCTCGGGCGCATGGCGGTCGCGGCGGGCGAAGGCGCGCAGGTGGGCAATGATCGAGGCCATGCGCGCGGTGAGTTCGCTGATCAGCCGGAGGTTGTCACGCGCCTCGTCGTTGCGCTGCTGGTCGAGCAGTACCCCGGCATTGTCGGCATAGCTGCGGATGGCGCCCAGCGGCTGGTTGAGCTCGTGGCTGATGCTGGCGCTCATGGTACCCAGCGCCGACAGCTTGCCGGCCTGCAGCAGTTCGTCCTGGGCGCGGACCAGTTCCTGCTGGGCCTGCTCACGTTCCAGGACTTCCTGCTTGAGACGGCTGTTGAGTGCCTCCAGGTCCTGGGTGCGCTCCTGCACGCGGCGTTCCAGCTGCTGTCGTGCTCTGGCATCCAGGGCGATGCGTTCAAGGTAATGTCGCCGCCGCTGCATCCACAGGCCGACCAGCAGCAACAGTGCGGCGAGGGTGGCGCCGCCGATGGCCACCACGGTGCGTACCGGGCGTTCGAGCAGGGTGATGGGGGCGAGGATGCGTACCGTCCAGCCGGTTTCCTTCAGTTCGCGGCTCTGGATCAGCCAACGTTCGATATCCAGCGTCAGGGGCTGTGGCGTGATTGTCGGGTAGGGCTGGTCGAAGGCGATCTGCTCGCGTTCCTCGGCATCCAGGGCGCGGCTGGCACGGAAGCGCCAGTCGGGGCGGGAGGTGAGAATCACCACGCCGAAACTGTCGGTAACCAGCAGTTGTTCGGGGGCATTGCCCCAGAGCGTTTCGGTGTGGTCCAGATCGACCTTGACCACCAGTACGCCGAGAGTGCCCTCATCGTCGCGTACCGCCGCACCGAAATAGTAGCCGCGCTTGCCGGAAGTGTTGCCCAGACCGTAGAAGCGCCCGAGCTGGCCCTCCATCGCCTGGCGGAAATAGGGGCGGAAGGCGAAGTTGCGGCCAATGAAGCTGTCTTCGGCATCCCAGTTGGAGGTGGCCAGGGTCAGCCCGTTGGTATCCATCAGATAGATGACGTCGGCACCCGTCTGCTGGCGCAGCCGGTTCAGCAGGCGATTGGCCTGATCGGTCAGGGCGGGGCTTTGGCTGTCACGCAACAGGCTGCGCAGGTCCGGCAGGTCGCCGAGAATGCGCGGCAGCACCTCGTATTGGCGCAGGGTGCCGAGCAGGTTGGCGACGTAGAGGTCCAGGGTCTGGCGGTTCTGTTCGATCCGTTCGTTGCGGTAATAGCGCTCGGCCAGCTGTTGCAACGGCCACAGCAGCGGCGCGAGCAGCAGCGTCAGCAACGCCAGGTTGCGCCAGCGTGGGCGACGGAGGGATTCGGGTGGAGTCATGCGGATGCGCCTGGGATTCGCGCACATTATGCACACTCAGGGCTGCTTGGGAGCCACGACTTGTCAGGCGTTCTGGATAGCCTGCACCTGCATGCCGTGTGCGGCGGCCTGAGGGCTGCGTGGGCTGGACAGGCAGTCCTGTAGCGCCGCTTCCCAGTCGGGGAGCTGGAGGTTCCAGTCGTGTTGCAGCTGAGCGCAGTCCAGGCGTGAATTGAGTGGGCGCTGGGCGGCGGTCGGGTAGTCCTTGGAGGCAATCGGTTCGAGCCTGGCGCGCAACCGGTCCTGTTGCTTGAGGTGTTCGGCAATGCTGCAGGCGAAGCCGTACCAGGAGGTTTCGCCGGTGGCGGACAGGTGATACAGGCCGCTGAGACTGCCCTTGCCGGTGCGCCACTGCTGCACGATCCCGGCAGTGGCCGTGGCAATGCTGCCGGCCCAAGTCGGCGCGCCGATCTCGTCGTCGACGATCGACAGCGCGTCACGCTCCTGCATCAAGCGTTGCATGGTCAGCAGGAAGTTGCGCCCGTACAGCGAATAGACCCAGCTGGTGCGCAGGATCAGATGCTCGCCAGCGACAGCCTGGATGGCCTGTTCGCCGGCCAGCTTGCTCTCGCCATAGACGCTCAGCGGCGCAGTCTGATCATGTTCCTGATAAGGCGCGGGCTTGCGTCCATCGAATACGTAGTCGGTGGAATAGTGAATCAGCGGGACATCGAGGCGTGCTGCTTCTTCCGCCAGCACGCCGGGTCCTGTGGCGTTGACCGCGAAAGCCTGTTGGCGGTCGCTCTGCGCGGAGTCGACGGCGGTATAGGCCGCCGCGTTGATGATCAGGTCGGGACGCAGCAGGCGAACCTGCTGGCGAATCTGCTCCGGTTCGGCCAGGTTCAGGGCCTGATGACCGAGTGCAAGCACCTTTCCTTCACCGGCGAGTGCCAGCTGCAGCTCTTGCGACAGTTGCCCCTTGCTGCCGGTGACCAGGATCTTCATGGAAAAAGTTCAACCTCACTCAGGCGTTTGCCTGCGATGTCCTTGGCGGACAACTGCGGCGATTCGTCGATGGGCCATTCGATACCCAGTTCGGGGTCGTTCCACAGCAGGCTGCGCTCATGCTCCGGCGCATAGTAGTCGGTGGTCTTGTAGAGGAACTCGGCACTCTCGCTGAGGACCACGAAGCCATGCGCGAAGCCTTCGGGAATCCACAGCTGGCGCTGGTTCTCGGCGCTCAGGCGGGTGCCGGTCCAGCGCCCGAAGCTCGGCGAGCTGCGGCGCAGGTCCACGGCCACGTCGAACACCTCGCCGGCCACCACCCGCACCAGTTTCCCCTGGGGTTGCTGGATCTGGTAGTGCAGGCCGCGCAGCACGCCGCGCTGGGACTTGGAATGGTTGTCCTGGACGAAACTGCGCGTGAGCCCGGTCGCCGCCTCGAAGGCTGCGGCGTTGAAGCTCTCGTAGAAGAAACCACGCGCGTCGCCGAAGACCTTCGGTTCGATGATCAGCACATCGGGGATGCTGGTTTCGATGACCTTCATGGGTTTTCCCCGGCGATCTTGAACAGGTACTGGCCATAGCCGGTCTTGCCCAGTGCATCGGCGCGGCGCAGCAGCTGTTCGCGGTCGATCCACTTGTGCTGGTAGGCGATTTCCTCCAGGCAGGCGACCTTCAGGCCCTGGCGATGCTCGATGGTCTGCACGTACTGCGAGGCTTCCAGCAGGCTGTCGTGGGTGCCGGTGTCGAGCCAGGCGAAGCCGCGACCGAAGCGCTCGACGTTGAGGTCGCCACGCCTGAGGTAGGCATTGTTGACGTCGGTAATCTCCAGCTCGCCGCGCGGCGAGGGCTTGATCGACTTGGCGATCTCGATCACGTCGTTGTCGTAGAAGTACAGACCGGTGACCGCATAGCTGGACTTGGGCTGCTGCGGCTTTTCCTCGATGGACAGCGCCTTGCCGTTCTCGTCGAAGTCGATCACGCCGAAGCGCTCGGGGTCCTTGACCCAGTAGCCGAACACCGTGGCGCCGCTTTTCTGCGCCGAGGCGCGCTGCAGCTTCTCGGTGAAATGCTGGCCGTGGAAGATGTTGTCGCCGAGGATCAGGCACACCGAATCGTCGCCGATGAATTGCTCGCCGATCAGGAAGGCCTGGGCCAGGCCGTCCGGCGAGGGCTGCTCGGCATAGCTGAAGCTGACCCCGAACTGGCTGCCGTCGCCCAGCAGGTTGCGGTACTGCGGCAGGTCCTGTGGTGTGGAGATGACCAGGATCTCGCGGATGCCGGCGAGCATCAGCACCGAGATCGGATAGTAGGCCATGGGTTTGTCGTAGATCGGCAGCAGCTGCTTGGATACCCCGAGGGTGATCGGGTGCAGCCGGGTGCCGGAGCCGCCGGCGAGGATGATTCCCTTCATGCGATGTTCTCCAGGGCGCCGAGGCGCTCACGTTGATAGCTGCCATCCTGTACGCGACGGCACCATTCGAGGTTGTCCAGATACCACTGCACGGTCTTGCGCAGGCCGGTCTGGAAGGTTTCCTGCGGGACCCAGCCCAGCTCGCGCTCGATCTTGCCGGCATCGATGGCGTAGCGCAGGTCGTGGCCGGGGCGATCCTTGACGAAGGTGATCAGGTCTTCATAGCGCGCCACGCCTTCGGGCTTGCTCGGCGCCAGCTCTTCCAGCAGCGCGCAGATGCCGCGCACCACGTCGATGTTCTTCTGCTCGTTGTGGCCGCCGATGTTGTAGGTCTCGCCGACCTTCCCTTCACTGACCACCTTGAACAGCGCACGGGCGTGATCCTCGACGTAGAGCCAGTCACGCACCTGGGCGCCGTCGCCGTAGACCGGCAGCGGCTTGCCATCCAGCGCGTTGAGGATCACCAGCGGGATCAGCTTCTCGGGGAAGTGATAGGGGCCGTAGTTGTTCGAGCAGTTGGTGATCAGCACCGGCAGGCCGTAGGTGCGCTGCCAGGCACGGACCAGATGGTCGGACGAAGCCTTGCTCGCAGAATAGGGCGAGCTGGGCGCGTAGGGCGTGGTCTCGGTGAACAGGTCGTCGACGCCGTGCAGGTCGCCGTACACCTCGTCGGTGGAAATGTGATGGAAGCGGAAGGCTTCACGACGGCCTTCCGGCAGGCTCTGCCAGTAGGCGCGGGCAGCTTCCAGCAACTGGTAGGTGCCGACGATGTTGGTCTGGATGAACTCGGCCGGACCGTCGATGGAGCGATCGACATGGGATTCGGCGGCCAGGTGCATGATGGCGTCCGGCTGGAACTCCAGCAGCGCTTCGCTGACCCGCTCGCGGTCGGCGATGTCGGCCTGCAGGAACTGATAGCGCGTATCGCCATCCACGTGCGCCAGGGATTCGAGATTGCCGGCGTAGGTGAGTTTGTCCAGGTTGAGCACGCTGTGCCCGGTGTCGCGAATGAGATGACGGATCAGGGCCGAACCGATGAAACCGGCTCCGCCGGTGACGAGAATACGCATGATGGGTGGACTTCCTTGGCGTGTTGCAGGGCGGCAGGTTCTAGCATGTCGGCTGATAGACCGGTTGAGCAGGCAAAAATTCCGAAACTGCAGATGGCGGCGCTCTGCGCGCGACGTATTTAGCATAACAGGCGCCAATCCTCCGCAATGATGGCGAACTTGCATCGGTGTGTCGGCGACGGCAAGCTGTCTGGTATTTGAGCGAAGCGGCTTTGATTGTCGGCAAGAAAAACAAAGGAGTGCATACCCTGCCACTCGATTCGGATTTTCAGGGCGTTGCGCCCCCGCCCGGCCTCGGGGTGGCCGAGGCCAGCCTGGCGACCATCCTCGACCGCCTCGATGCGTTGGTGTACGTGGCGGACATGGACAGCCACGAGCTGCTGTACGTCAACGCTTACGGTCGCCAGAAATGGGGTGATTTCCATGGGCGCAGGTGCTGGCAGGTGCTGCAGGACAACCAGGATGGCCCCTGCGGCTTCTGCAGCAATTCCCGGCTGCTGGATGTCGATGGCAAGCCTTCCGGCGTGCATGTCTGGGAATTTCAGAACACCCGCAATGGCCACTGGTATCAATGTCGTGACCAGGCCATCGAATGGACTGACGGGCGCATCGTGCGGCTGGAGATCGCCGCCGACATCACTGATCGCAAGCGCATGGAGCAGGCGCTGGAAAAGGCGGTTGCTCGTGCCGAGGCGCTGGCACGAACCGACGAGCTGACCGGGCTGAACAACCGTCGAGCCTTCTTCGACCTGGGCGAGCGCTTCTGCCGGCGTGCGCGTGCCGGTTATCCGGTCGCTGTGCTGATGTTCGATGTCGATCATTTCAAACATATCAATGACACCCACGGCCATGCTGCCGGCGATGCCTTGCTGCGCGCCATTGGTCAGCGGTTGCCGCCCCTGCTGCGCCCGGGGGATGTCTTGGGTCGCATGGGTGGCGAGGAGTTCGCGGTGCTGCTGCCGGATACGCGCATGCAGCAGGCCTGGGCGATTGCCGAGCGCCTGCGCGCCGATATCGAATCGCTGGTGGTCGAGTGCGAGGGGCGCTCGCTTGGCTGCACCGCAAGCTTTGGCGTGGCGGTGCACGAGCATGAGGCGGTCTGCCTCGATACGTTGCTGGGCGAGGCCGACCAGGCGCTGTTGCAGGCCAAGCGCTCCGGGCGCAATCGTATCCAGACGGCGGCTTGTGCGGAGCCTTCTTAGCGCAGCGACTTGCGCAGCCGCGACAGGGCGCCGACGAAGAAGGCGCTGCCAATCACTGCCAGCGCCAGCAGCTGCGGCCAGACGATGTTGATCCCGGCGCCGCGAAACAGGATCGCCTGGGCCAGTTCGACGAAGTGTGTGGTCGGTGCCGCCAGCATGATGTGCTGCACTGCCTCCGGCATGCTTTCGCGCGGGGTCATGCCGCCGGAAAGGATCTGCAGCGGAATCAGCACCAGGATGATCAGCAGGCCCAGCTGCGGCATCGAGCGCGCCAGGGTGCCGAAGAAGATGCCGATGGAGGTGGTGGCGAACAGGTGCAAAGCGGCGCCGCCCATGAACAGCAGGATCGAACCCTGGATCGGCACCTGCAGCCAGCCTTCGACGACGAGGCGCAGGGCGAAGGCTGAGGCCAGCAGCACCACCAGCCCCATCGACCAGACCTTGGCCGACATGATCTCGAAGGGCGTCACCGGCATCACCAGCAGGTGTTCGATGGTGCCGTGCTCGCGCTCGCGGATCAGCGCGGCGCCGGTGAGGATGATCGAGAGCATGGTGATCTGGTTGATCACTTCGTTCACCGCGCCGAACCAGGCGCGCAGCAGGTTCGGGTTGAAGGCCGTGTGCACCACCGCCCGCACGGGATAGGCATCGACCTGGCGGTAGCGGCTGAGAAATTCCGCGACTTCGGCCGTGATGATCTGCTGGATGTGCCCGGCGCCGGTGAAGGCCTGGCTGATCTGGGTGGCGTCGACATTGAGCTGGATACTCGGCTGGCGCCCGGCGAGCAGGTCCTGCTGGAAGTTCGGCGGGATATTCAGCGTGAAGGTGTAGCGCGCGGCGTCCATGCCGCTGTCCATCGCGGCCAGGTCAATGGCTTTGGGTGGCAGGAAATAGGGCAGCTGGAAGGCGTTGACGATACGCGTCGAAGCCTGCGACTGGTCTTCGTCGATGATGCCGATGGTGGCGCGGTGCGGTGCCTCGGGCACGCCGGTGGCGCTGGAGTAGATACCCAGCGTGAAGGCGTAGACGATCAGCAACAGCAGCGCCGGGTCGCGGTACAGGCTGCGCAGCTCCTTGATGCCCAGTTGCAGGATGTTGGAAAGCTTCCTCATTTCACTTCTCCTGCTTTTTCAGGCCGGCGACGCTGAACAGGGTCAGCAGCGGAATCGCCAGCAGCAGGGGAATGAAATAGGGATACAGCTCCGCCAGCCCAAGGGATTTGGAGAACACGCCGCGGCTGATGATCAGGAAGTGACTGGTGGGGTAGATATTGCCGATGAAGGCGCTAGCGCCCTCCATGGCAGAGATCGGATGCATCAGGCCGGAAAACTGTACCGCCGGCACCAGGGTGGCGATGGCGGTGCCGAAGATGGCTGCGATCTGGCTGTTGAGGATTGACGACATCAGCAGGCCCAGCGCAGTGGCGCAGATGACATAGAGCAGCGCACCGAGCGTCAGCGTCAGCAGGCTGCCCTTGACCGGCACGCCGAAGACCAGCACCGCCAGCGCCACCAGCATGAAGAAATTGATCATGCCCAGGGCGATATAGGGCAGTTGCTTGCCGAGCAGGAATTCCAGGCGCGTCACCGGTGTGACGTAGAGGTTGGTGATCGACCCCAGCTCCTTCTCACGCACCACGCCGAGGGCGGTGAGCATCGCCGGGATCAGCATCAGCAGCAGCGGAATCACCGCCGGCACCATCGCTGGCAGGCTCTGTACGTCCGGGTTGTAGCGGTAGCGCAGGGCGATATCCACCGGGCTGCCAGCCTCGTGGCCGGCCTCGCGCGCCAGTTGCTGCAGGTAGCTCAGGTGGATGCCCTGTACGTAGCCCTTGATGGTGTCGGCGCGCATGGGCATTGCGCCGTCGATCCAGAAGCCCACTTCAGGCGGGTTGCCGCGTTTCAGGTCGCGTCCGAAATTCGGTGGGATTTCCACCGCCAGGCTGATCTGGCCGCTACGCATGCGCTGCTCCAGTTCGCCATAGTCGTGCAGCGGCGCGCGTTCGCTGAAGTAACGTGAGCCGGCGATGTTCTGCACATAGGCCTGGCTGGTGGTGGTCTGGTCGCGGTCGAGCACCGCGAAGCTGAGGTTTTCCACGTCCATGTTGATGCCGTAGCCCATGATGAACATCAGCATCAGGGTGCCCAGCATGGCCAGGGTGGCGCGAATCGGGTCGCGGCGCAGCTCCATCGCTTCGCGTCCGCTGTAGCTGAGCAGGCGTTGCAGGCTGAAGCGTGATTGCCGTGCGGCGGCATCGCTGGCGATCGGTTCGGCCTGGAGCGTCTGCGGCGTGGCATTGGTGGCTGGCCCTTCGCCGGTGGCGTCTTCCAGATAGGCGATAAAGGTCTGTTCCAGCGTCGGCAGGCCGCGCTTGGCCATCAGCGCGCGGGGCGAGTCGCTGTCGAGTACGCGCCCGGCATGCATCATCGACATGCGGTCGCAGCGCAGCGCCTCGTTCATGAAGTGGGTGGAGATGAAGATGGTCACGCCATCATCGCGTGACAGCCGGATCAGCAGCGCCCAGAAACCGTCGCGTGCCACCGGATCGACGCCGGAAGTAGGCTCGTCGAGGATCAGGATTTCCGGTTTGTGGATCACCGCCACCGCCAATGACAGACGCTGACGGACACCCAGCGGCAGATCGTTGGGCAGGCTGTCGGCGACCGACTCCAGGCCGAAACGCGTCAGCATCTCGCGTATCCGCTCGGCATGCTGGTTTCTGGGGATGTGGAACAGCCGTGCGTGCAGTTCAAGGTTCTGCACGACGCTCAACTCGCCATACAGCGAGAAGGCCTGCGACATGTAGCCGACCCGGCGGCGGGTGTCGATATCGCGCGGGTCCACCGGCTGGCCGAACAGGAAGGCCTCGCCCTCGCTGGCGGGCAACAGACCGGTGAGCATCTTCATGGTGGTGGTCTTGCCGCAGCCGTTGGAGCCGAGAAAGCCGAAGATTTCCCCGCGCTCGATGCGAAAGCTCACCTTGTCCACCGCGACGAAATCGCCGAAACGCAGGGTCAGGTCGTGGGCCTCGATGGCGCTTTCCGGCTCGCCGCCGGCCTGCTGGCGCGGCGGAATCACCAGCGCGCGGTGGTCGCGGCGCTTTTCTTCCGGCAGCAGGGCGATGAAGGCGGCTTCCAGATCATCGCTGCCGGTACGGTTCAGCAGTTCGGCGGGAGTGCCGGTGGCCAGCATGCGACCTTCGTCCATGGCCACCAGCCAGTCGAAGCGTTGCGCCTCGTCCATGTAGGCGGTGGCTACCAGCACGCTCATCTGTGGGCGATTCTGGCGAATGCGGGCGATCAGTTCCCAGAACTGGTTGCGCGCCAGCGGGTCGACGCCAGTGGTGGGCTCATCGAGGATCAGCAGGTCGGGGTCGTGGATCAGCGCGCAGCACAGGCCGAGCTTCTGTTTCATGCCGCCGGAGAGCTTGCCCGCCGGGCGTTCGGTGAAGGCGGCCAGGCCGGTACTGTGGGTGAGGTCGGCGATGCGCCGCTGGCGCTCCTCGGCATCCTGGCCGAACAGCCGGCCGAAGAAGTCCAGGTTCTCGAATACGGTGAGGGTCGGGTAGAGATTCTTGCCCAGGCCCTGCGGCATGTAGGCGATGCGCGGACAGACCCGGCGGCGATGCGCGGCATCGGCCATGTCGCCGTCCAGCACCTGCACCCGGCCCTGCTGCAGCCGTCGCGCACCGGCGATCAGCGCCAGCAGGCTGGACTTGCCGACGCCATCCGGGCCGATCAGGCCGACCATGCAGCCTGCCGGCAACGCCAGGCTCAGGTCGTCGAGAGCAAGGGTTCTGCCGTAGCGCAGGGTCAGGTTTGCGACCTGCGCCACTGGCGTTGCGTCCGGCGTCATGGCGCTACGTTGACGCGCAGGTGTTCGGGCCATTCGGCATCGGCGTCGAGCTTGAGGTAGGCCATGCCGGGCAGGCCGGTCTTGACCTGGTCCATGTGCTTGCTCAGCAGTTCGGGATCGAGCCGTGCCTTGACCCGGAACATCAGCTTCTCGCGCTCGCTCTCGGTCTCGACGGTCTTGGGCGTGAACTGCGCGACGCTGGCCACGTAGCTGACCTTGGCCGGGATTACGTATTGCGGCGCCGCATCGATCACCAGATGCACGTCGGCGCCGATGGCGACGCGGCCCGCTTGTCGCTCTGGCAGAAAGAAGGTCATGTAGACATCGGCCAGATCGACCAGGTTGAGCAACTTGCCGCCGGCACCCAGCACCTCGCCGGGCTGGGTCACACGGTACTGCACGCGGGCGACGCGATCGCTCTTCAGCTCGCTGTCACGGATATCCGCCTGCAGCCGGGCGACGCTGGCCTGGGCCGCTTCGACCGCCGATTGCGCCTCGATCACCTGAGATTTCGCCGCGGCAATCCCTGCCTCTGCCGACAGCACCTGCGAGCGTGCCGCCGCCAGGGCGGCCTGGGCGCTCTGCATCGCCGCCAGATCATCATCGAGCTGCTGGCGTGCCATGGCGTTGCGCGCCACCAGGGTTTCGGTGCGCTGGTGGCGCTTCTGCGCGGCGGTCAGTTCGGCGCGGCGCTGATGCACCACAGCCTCGGCGGTGGCCTTCTCGCTTTCGCGCATGGCGACCATGGACTGCGCAGTGAGGATGGCATTCTCGGCCTGGCGCACCTGGGCGCGGGCCTGGTTGAGTTGCGCCAGCAGCACCTCGGTATCCATGCGTGCGAGCACCTGGCCCGGCTGGACGAAGTCGCCCTCATCGACATTGATTTCCAGCACGCGCCCGGCCAGCTTGGTCGCCACGTCGATCTCGGTGGCCTCGATGCGTCCGTTGCCGCTGGCGAAGCTATCGCCCAGGCCGCTGGGGCGCAGTTCGTTCCAGATCAGCACGGCGATGACGGCGATAACGCCGCCGATGGCCAGAAACCTGAGGATTCGTGCCTGGTTCATGATCACTCCGCTTGGCCTGATGGTCGGACCCATTGTGCAGCAGGGCCGACAGCGGCATGTTCATCTGGATCAATTTCGGTGCACTCCATGAACATTCTGCGAGCCCTGGTTGCGAGCCGGCTCGGTCCGGGGTGCGCCGGTCGTTATCGGGTCAGCTTGCGTGCCTGCTCGAAGGTCCAGTCGAGCAGTTCGCGGCTCAGGTCGTCACTGGCCCGGCCAAAGGCCTCGACCACGCTTTCGACGCTGGGATCGGCGCTGGGCTGGCGAATCTCGAAGCGACGGTTGCCCAGGGTCTGGTGGTTGTGCTGGCTGACAAGGCGCACATCGAGGCGGATCACCACCTGCGGCGCGCCATCGACGTAGACGCTCTGGAAGGCGCGCAGGTCGCTGTGCAGGGCCAGATCGGCGGGCAGGTTGTCGTCCTCGTTGCTCACCGAAGGCATGCGACCGTCATGCTGGAAGGCTTCGATCAGGCGGTCGCGCAGCAGCGCGGGCGCGGCATCGCTCCAGCGCGCGCCCTGGTAGGCGCTGATCTCGTTGCCTTGTGGGACCACGGCAATGCGTGGGCTGGACAGAATGCGGCTGGCTTGCGGCGTATTGATGCGCAGCGCGTATGGCTGCGCCTGCTGTTCGGCCTGTGCCGGCGCCAGGTCGCTGGTCGGCAGCAGGAAGATCCGCAGCGGTTCGGGCGAAGGCAGTATCGAGCAGGCCGAAAGCAACGCCAGCAATCCGCCCAGCAGGACGAGGCGAGAAGGTGAGTGAAGTCGAATGCTCATGGGGTGAACTCCTGCAGTCTTTCACGTCCGAGCAGGAAGCCGCTCGGGTTGTCTTCCAGGCGCTGGGTGACGCGGCGCAGGGCGCCGAGGGTGCTGCGCAGCTCGTTGATCGCCGGCCCCAGTTCGTTGAAACCCTGCAGGCCGTTGTTCAGCGCGCCCTCGTTCTCGGCCAGGAGCTGGTCGAGGCGGGCGGTGCTGCGATTCAGGGCATTCATCGATTGCGCGGCGCTGTCGAGGACACTGCGGCCCTGGTCGTCGAGCAGGCCGTTGGCGTTGTGCGCCAGGCTGGAAAGCTCGCTCATCAGGCCATTGGCCTGCTGGCTGAGCTGGCCGAACTGCTCCAGCGCGCGACCGATGTCGCCGCGCTGTTCGGACAGCACGCTGGTGGCCTGTTCCAGGTGTTCCAGGGTACGCGACAGGCGCGTGGTGTTTTCCTCGGAGAAGATCTGGTTGGCGCTGAGCAGCAGGTTATTGATGTTGCTCATCAGATCTTCACCGTTTTCCAGCAGCGCGCTGAGCGAGGAGGGGTCGGCGATGATCAGCGGCGGATCGTCACGCGAGCCTTCCAGGCGCGGGCTTTCCGGCGTACCGCCGTGCAGTTGGATGACCATGCTGCCGGTGATGTTGGCCAGCGCCAGACGCGCCTGGGTGTCGGTCTTGATCGGTGTGCCGCCATACACGCGAATACGGGCGCGGACCTTGCGCGGGTCCTCGGGGTCGAGCCACAGCTCGGTGACGTCACCGACCTTGATGCCGCTGTATTCAACCGAGTTGCCTGTGGACAGACCGCTGACCGCCTGCCTGAAGCCGACGTCGTAATAGCTGTATTCGCGGTCCATGCTCGACTTGCCCAGCCAGAGGGCGAAGAGCAGCGCGCAACCGACCGCGATCACGGTGAAGAGTCCGATCAGGACATGATGGGCACGGGTTTCCATTTCAACTCTCCAACTTTTGCGCGGCATCCTGCGCGGCGCGGCCACGTGGGCCGTGAAAATATTCGCGAATCCAGGCGTCGTCGGTGGCGGCGACGGCGGACAATGTATCGACCACCAGCACACGTTTCTGCGACAGCACCGCGACGCGGTCGCAGATGGTGTAGAGCGTATCCAGATCGTGGGTCACGAGGAACACGCTCAGGCCCAGGGCGTCGCGCAGGGTCAGGATCAGCTGGTCGAAGGCCGCCGCGCCGATGGGGTCGAGGCCGGCGGTGGGCTCGTCGAGAAACAGCACCTCCGGGTCCAGCGCCAGCGCACGGGCCAGGGCGGCGCGCTTGACCATGCCGCCGGACAGCTCGTCGGGGTATTTGCAGGCGGCGTCGGGCGGCAGACCGGCCAGGGCCAGTTTCTGCCGGGCCAGGTGTTCGGCATCGGCGCGCTTGAGCCCGGCGTGCTCGATCAACGGCAGGGCGACGTTTTCCTGCAGGTTCAGCGAGGTGAACAGGGCGCCGCGCTGGAACAGCACGCCGAAGCGCCGCTCGATCTGCGAACGGCGCCGGGTAGGCAGTTTCAGCAGGTTTTCACCGAAAACCGTGACGCTGCCGGCGTTGGGCTGGCGCAGGCCGACGATGCTGCGCAGCAACACCGACTTGCCGGTGCCGGAGCCGCCGACCACACCGAGGATTTCTCCGCGGCGGATGTCCAGGTCGAGGTTGACGTGCACCGCCTGACTGCCGAAACGGTTGACCAGGCCTCTGACCTGAATGACGGGTTCGTCCGCTTTCACCAGCCCATCTCCATGAAGAACAGTGCGGCGACGGCATCGATCAGGATCACCATGAAGATCGACTGCACCACGCTGGAGGTGGTGTGCTCGCCCACCGACTGTGCGCTGCCGCTGGCCTTGAAGCCTTCCAGGCAGCCGATCACGGCGATCAGGAAGGCGAATACCGGCGCCTTGCCCAGGCCGACCAGGAAATGGCTGATGGAAATGTCGCGCTGCAGGATGTTGAAGAACATCGCCGGCGAGATATCCAGCGCCAGCGAGCACACCACCAGCCCGCCGATGATGCCGCTGAGCATGCCGATGAAGGTCAGGATCGGCAGGGTGATCAGCATCGCCAGCACCCTGGGCAGCACCAGCAGCTCGATGGGGCTCAGGCCGATGGCGCGGATAGCGTCGATTTCCTCGTTGGCCTTCATCGCGCCGATCTGCGCGGCGAAGGCGCTGGCGGTGCGCCCGGCGAGCAGGATCGCCGCGAGCAGCACGCCGAACTCGCGCAGGAAGGAAAAGGCTACCAGGTTGACCGTGTAGATGGTCGCGCCGAAATCGGCCAGCACCGTGGCGCCGAGAAAGGCCACCACCGCGCCGACCAGGAAGGTCAGCAGCGCGACGATGGGGATGGCGTCCAGGCCGGTCTGCTCGATATGCGCGACCAGCGCCGTGATACGCCAGCGCCGGGGATTCCAGAAACTGCTGAAGAGGGTCTGCAGGGTCAGGCCGATAAAGCCGAGCAGGGCGCGTTGCTGGTTCCAGAGCCCGGCCAGGGTGCCGCCGATATGCGCCAGAACATCGGCCAGGCCGTTGGTTTTAGGCGCCAGGCTGGCCGGCGGCTGGTCCATGGCGCTGGCCAGGGTGCGCAGCAGCGCCTGGCGCTCGAGGGGCAACTGTGGCGCCCATTCATCCAGCTGTGCGATGCGCGCCGGGCCGAGCAGCTCCACCAGCAGCCCGGCGCCGGCGGTATCCAGCTCGCCCAGCCCGTCGAGATCGACTGCCTGTGCGTCATCGAGCGGCGGCGCGGCTCGCTCGATCTCGCGCTTGAGCGCGGCGTAGTGGGCGAGTGTCCAGTCGCCGAGAATCGACAGTCGCGTCGGTTGCCCTGGGTCTGCAGGTTGGTGCTGAAGCTGGCCAGGTAGCGAAGGCGGTTGCGGCATCGAAAAGGCGGTCTCTGAAGGCGTCGAGCTGATCCTAGCAGCTTGGCACACCGGGAGTCTTTGCGCTTTGTAGCCTGCCGGTGTCTGCGGTTTGCGTAGGATGTCGTGATCCGGCAGGGTAGCGATCAGCGTTTGGGCCTGATGGTGGCGGCGGCACCGGCGGAGGCAACGATGATGGCGGCCACTGCCAGCCATTGCCCCCAGAGCAGCCGCTCGCCGAGAAACGCCAGACCGCATAGCGCGGCGACGGCGGGCTCCAGGCTCATCAGGATGCTGAAGGTGCGTGCCGGCAGGCGGGTCAGGGCGATCATTTCCAGGCTATAGGGCAGTGCCGAAGAGAGCACCGCGACGCCCAGCGCGATGGGCAGCAGATCCACCGACAGCAGATTGCCACCGGCATGCCAGACGCCTATGGGCAGCACCAGCAGGGCGGCGATCCAGGTGCCGAGGGCGACGGTGTGGCGACCATGTTCGGCGCCCGCCTTCTGCCCGAAGATGATGTACAGCGCCCAGCACACGCCAGCGCCAAGTGCCAGGGCCGCGCCGCCGGGGTCGATGGCATGCTGCGTGGCGCCGGTTGGCAGCAACATCCACAAGCCGCTGATGGCCAGAATGACCCAGATGAAATCCAGCAGGCGGCGCGACGAAAACAGCGCCAGAGCCAGCGGGCCGGTGAACTCCAGGGCGACCGCGATGCCGAGGGGAATGCTCTGCAGCGACATGTAGAACATCAGGTTCATGCCGCCCAGCGCCAGGCCATAGGCCAGCAGGGGCCGGCATTTGCGCAGGTCCAGCCGTGCCCGCCAGGGTTGCATCACCAGCGACAGAATGATTGCACCGAGTACCAGGCGCAGGGCCGTGGCCCCTTCGGCGCCAACCAGCGGGAACAGGTTCTTGGCCAGGGATGCGCCGCTCTGGATCGAAACCATGGCCACCACCAGCAGAGCGATGGGGGCGAGAAGGGCGCTGAGTGGCATGAGGCTGTCCTGATCGGTTTAAAAAGGGACGGGTTTACCATGACCATGTCCCTGTTGGCTGTTACGAATGGACGTCCCCCTCCTGAGGACTTGCAGAACGCAGCTGCACTTCGGGCAACACTATCGGGGCATGGCCTTTCCTGTTGACCAAGCCCTTCTTCCTTCTCTTCTCGGCATTATCGCCCGAGCCTTGGGGTCAGGGCGCGCCGGGATGTTGCCGGCGCGTCGAGTGCATGTCGCGGGATGAAACTATCGCGGGCATTCGACCTCAATAGCGGGCAGCATCGACATGCAGACGGGCGAGGGGCTGATCGCCGGCGGCCTCGTCAGTATCCTTGTCCTGTTTTCCGGACTTTTAGCCATCAACCATAGCGAGCCTCCGCTTTGCCCCTGTATTTCTTCCGTATAGTGCCCTTCCTCGTCGTGCTGGCGGTCATTCTGTTCAGCGGGCTGAAGCCCGAGCCGGTGCCGCAGGTATTCGAGCAGCAGGACAAGCTGCATCACCTGCTCGGCTTCGCCGCGCTGATGTTTACCCTGCGCCTGGCGTTCCCGCAATGGCGGGTGCTCTGGGCAATAACGGCGAGCCTCTCCGCCGCCGTACTGATCGAGCTGGCGCAAAGCCTGTTGCCCAATCGCTGGGCTTCGCTGGGCGATATGCTGGCCAATACGCTTGGCGTGCTGTTGGGCTGGGGCTGTTCGCACCTGGCGTACCAGTGGTATCTGCAGCGTATCGGTGTCGTGACCGATGCGGATGCGCAGGAACGGGCAGAGCCTTTGCAAGGCGCGAGCCGGCACTGAAAAGTGAGCCCTCATACCTCGTAGGGCCGAACTCGTTCGGCCTTTGCCGATCCGTGGCTGAATGCATTCGACCCTACGAGTAGCCCGCGAACGGCTCATCAGGCCGCGCCGGCCCTCCGCTGTGTCTGCTGGCCTCGGCTGCGGGCGATGGGGTCGATCACCTCGAAGACGTCCTGCCACATCTGCCGCGACTGCTGCTTGAGCTGGCCGGCGCGGGACTGGATCAGCGTTCTGACCTGCTCATGCTGGTCCGTCACCAGATCGAGCTTGCGTCTGATCTGCGTGCTATCACTGGTGACCTCGATCAGCCCGTCCGGGAAACCGTAGTCCTCGAACAGCATCTGGTACTTGTGGCTCCAGCCGGTGGCCAGCGCCGGGACGCCCTGGGATAGCGCGCTGACCAGGCCGTGGAAGCGGCTGCCGAGGGTGCCGCTGCAGGCGCCGAGGATGCCCTTGATCTCCAGTGCGCCGCTTTCACGAATGATGTTGATGCCACCCACCGCCGCCGACAGTTGTTCCGCCAGGCGCAGGTCGTTCTGGCCTTCGTGAACCAGCACGAAAGGCCGGGCACCCTTTTCCTGCAGATAGCGGGTGCATTCGATCAGGAACGGCAGGTAGGCATCGCGTGTGGCCTGATCGGTCTTGTCCAGCATGCGGCAGTTGGGAACGATGCAGAAGCGGTTCTGCTCGGCATCGAAGTTTGCTGGCAATACGCCGCTGATCAGGTTGGTGAAGTCGGGGTACAGGCGGATGTTGTCCCGCTCGCCCACCAGCCGGGTCAGGTGTTCGTAGGAAATGCGTTCGCGCGGGAAGATCAGGTCGACATGTTCGACCACGTTCTGCATCGCCGTGCGGATCTTCTCCGTACTGAATGGCCCCAGCGCCTGCGGCAGCAGGATCACGCGGGTGCCGTGCTTCGCCCAGCGCCTGGCCGACTGCGCCAGCTCGATGCTCGGCTCGTCGCCCCACTGGTCGCTGTAGGCGAAGCCGGCAGCGTCGATCACCACGTCGACTTCCTTGTCCAGTACCACGCCGTACATCTCGCGCAACGGGCGTGGCGCAAGCGTTGCCAGGCTGCCCCACTGGATGCCGTAGCGCCACAGCGAGGCCTTGGGATAGAAACCCAGCTGCACCAGCTTGCGGAACGGGTGGTCGGATTTCTCGGTGGTCGGGGCCATGACGAAAGTGGCGTCGGGGTAACGGGCCTTGAGTTGCTGCTGAGCGGCATGCAGCATCAGCTCGGCGCCTTTATTGACGAAGCCTGCCTTTCTGATCTCGATAATCATCATTTACCTCAGTTGAAAACAATCAGGTCTTGCTCGGTCTTCTTGTCCGAATAGGGGATCCCTCCAGTGGGGTCGGCGTAGCCCACCGCCAGCAGCATCACGGTGCGCTCGTGGTAGGCCAGGCCGAGTTTGTCTGCCAGCAGTCGTTCCTTTTCCTCGATGTCCGGCCAGTTGATCGGGCAGGTGGACAGGCCGATGGTCTCGAACGCCAGCATCAGTTGCATTGCCGCCAGCGAGCCGTCGATATAGATGACATGGCGGTCGCGTGCTTCGGGATAGGCGCCCAGGTCACCCACCACGGCGATCACGCAGGGCAGATTGTGGTGAAAGCCGCCGGTGCCGCTGGCGCAGTGGGCGACTTCGGCGGCCTTGTGCGGATCGTTGCTGACATGAAAGCGAAACGGCTGGCGGTTGCAGGCCGAAGGCGCCAGGCTGGCGGCCCGCACCGCCCGCTCGATCAGTTCCTGGGGGACCAACCGGTCCTGATACCAGCGCACCGAGCGCCGCCGCTGGAACAGCACCAGCAACTGTTCGTAGCTGATCGGGCAGGGCGGCAGCTGGTTGTGCGGATAGGGTACGCACTGGCCGGGTTCGTCGGGGCTTGGGGCGCGGGCGAAGATGCCCTTTGCCGTATCGATGCGCGGCGTGCTTTCGACTGCGGCGAAGTAGGCGCCGAGCACGTCCCCGGCCCAGCGACGCTGGCCATCGAAGGTTCCGCTCCGGGTGGCCCCGGCGTAGCAGTGAACCGTTTCGCCGATGTAATCCTCGGCGAACGTGCCGCGTCGTGGACGCATGATCAGGCCTTTCTCCAGGCGATGCACATTGCGCCGAAGCAAGGCGTCGTTCTCACCCTGACGGCGCAGCAGCCGGGCGTACTGCAGGCGTCCGAGCAGCACCGCACGGTGCTCGCGATCGAACTCGCGGCTGAGAAAGCAGTAGTACAGCGAAGCCAGAAAGCCATTTCCCGAACACAGCCGGACCAGCCCCAGGCGGACATTGTCGCGGGTGGCTTTGAGTGCTGATTTGATCGGCTCGGGCAGGATTCGGGCGAGGGACTTGAGGCTCATCGGATGGCTCCTGCGGTACTGAATGCATAGCGCAAAGGGCTGAAGAATGATTTGGTCATCATGTAGAACACAGGGCGGGTCTTCGGATGCGCCAGCAGGGCGATCCAGGACGCGATGGCGTAAGACATGACGGTCGCCAGTGCCGCGCCTTCGCCGCCGTAGCGTGGAATCAGCAGCAGGTTGAGGCCGATATTGGCCAGCGCGCCCAGCCCCTGGGTGATCAGAGAAAACATCAGTGCGCCCTCGATCAGAATCCAGCGACTGAACAGCGCGCGCATGAAGATGAACACGCCGCCCCAGACATGAATGACCAGTATCGAGGCCGATTGTTGGTATTCGGCGCCGAACAGCAGCGAAATCAGCGGCTCGGCCACCAGCGTGACCAGGATGGCGACCGCCATGGCGAGGATGAACAGCATGTCGAACAGCTGCTGGAAACGCAGGTTGAAGCGCTTGGCATCGCTTGCGTGCAGCTTGATCAGCCGGGGAAAGAAGGATGTGACGATGGCCGTGGGCAGGAAATACCAGGCCTCCGACAGCTGCGCGGCGACGGCGTAAACCCCTACCGCCTCGGCTCCGGTCATCCACTTGAGCATGACCTGGTCGATCTTCATGTAGATCACCGCGAAGATCGAACCGAGATAAATGATCCAGCCCTGGCTGAGCAGCTCCTTGGCCTTGGCGAAACTGGCCGTCCAGCTCGTCAGCGAGAGCCGCGTGGCGCCCCTGTAGAGCAGCGCCAGCAGCAGCGCGGCGAACAGGAACTGCGCGGCATGGGCGAAGGCGAAGGCCATGACACCGGCACCGGAGAGGATCAGCAGCAGCTTGATACCGGCGGCCAGCAGCATCGCGCCGGACTTGGCGATGGCCGGATACTTGGCCTGCACCTGCGACTGGAACCAGTACTCCACCACGTCGAAGGTCTGGAAGAAGATCGCCGAGGCGACGATCAAGAGCATCCAGAACGCGGTCCCGCCGATATCCTCGAACAGCAGCGCATAGAGCAGGACCAGGCCGAAGCCGAGGGTCATGCCGGATAGTTTCAGGACAAAGGTAGTACCCAGGGTTTCCGGGATAATGTCCGGCTTGCGCACTACCTCGCGCACCACCAGCCCGGCCAGTCCCATGTGCCCGGCGGAGGCGAAGATGGCCGTCATGGCAATCGCGTAGGAAAGCATGCCGAACTGCTCCGGCCCCAGATAGCGCGCCAGCAATACGGCCATGACAAAACCCACGCCGATGTGCAGCAGCCGCTCCGCCATCATCCACGAAGCGTTGAACAGGTAGAGCCTGACCTTGTTGAAAAGGGTTCGTACTACAGACATCCGGTTGCCCGGCTCCTTACGGCTGGCTCCGCGCTGAAAGGCGGCGACGCACAGCTGACCCCCTTTAGCACGGCATGTTCCGGCGTGCATTCGAACCGGATGTGTCTCCGCCGTCCGCCTGAAACTAAGCTGTCCAACGGCCATCAGCGCCCGGGCCGCGCACGCAAAGGGCTGCCGCAATGGGCGTGTCTGGCCAAGCACGAGGAAAGTGTGATCTCAGGGTTCGACAGGCGGTGAGGTGCCAGCCCTGTAAGTGCGCTGGTATGGGTCAATATCTGTTGGTGTTTCACTGCAATTCGCATCGAAACCTCAACCGGGCCAGAGTCGCTGCTGGCCCACCCCATAAACGAAAAAGGCCCACCTTGCGGTGAGCCTTTTTCGTTGTTTTGTATGGTGCCGGCACCAAGAGTCGAACTCGGGACCTACTGATTACAAGTCTTAAAGGCTGAAATTTCAAGCTTTTTCATGAATTGCTAATGACTAGGTAAATCAATTACTTAGCTCAACCAGAGGCTACACAATCTTTCTTGAAATGTCATTGATTTTCACAAAAGTGTTGAGCAAAGTGTTGAGCAAATCCTGCGCCTGGAATGCTTGCTATGGGACAGAGACTGACTGACGCTCAGGTTAAGAGCTGGGCGGTAAATGGCACCATCAAGAAAAACGGAGTGATCACACCCACTCGTACCTTTTCAGAACAGCTGGGTGCGCGTGGTGCTGGCTCGATGCTGCTTGAGAGGCGGCCTAATGGCAGCATTGAGGTTTACCTGACGATGCGTCGGGGTGGTCGACAGGAGCGCCGTAAGCTCGGCCAGTTCGGTGAGCTTGCTTCTGATGGGCAGGTGTCTGGGTTGGCATTCTGGCGAAAAGAGGCTGAGCAAGTCTCGGCAGCAGCCCGTAGTTTCGATTCCTTCGAAGACTTTGAAACACATATTGCTATAGAAAAGGTAAATGCTGAGAGGGCGGCGAGTTTGGCTGCTCGCCAAGGCTCCTGCGAGCAATTGTTGCTGGCGTACGTAGACGATATGAAACGCCAGGGCAAAGTCAGTGCTAAAAATGTTCTAGGCGCTCTGCGGCTCGATGTGATCGATGCATTTCCTGCTCTGGCCCAATCGAAGGCCAAGGAAATTCAGCCGGAGGACATTACTCAAATATTGCGCCATTGCATAAACCGCGAGCCGGCAACTAAAGGGCGCGGCATGCGCAAGACCAAAGCGAGTACAGCCAACGGTAAGCTCACGACCGCGAATCGTCTTCGCTCGTATTTGCGGGCAGCTTTTTCGTTCGGCCTAAGGCATGACCTAAATTCTTTACGGGCAGGTGATGCGGTGCAATACGGGCTCAAACACAACCCGGTGGCTGACCTGCCGACCATCGAAGGGGCTGAGCGTGCCAACACAGACGCTTTGTCTAGAGACGAGCTGCGAGCAATCCTTCAGGCTGTAAATACTTTGCCTGGGCGTCGGCGGGATATAGCCACCGCAATGATCTACCTAGCCGGGCAGAGGGTAGAAATGCTCGTGCGCTCAACGTGGGCAGATTTGTCCGAGGACGACGAGCACGGGCTCATGCTCCGCTTGATTGACTACAAGGGCGGAAAAGGGACGCCGCCTTGTAGTGGTCTACTGATCCCGGACACCGATTTAGGCGAAAATCCTCGCCATTAAGAGGTGTTCGATGAGCAAGCAACGACGTACGTTTTCCGCCGAGTTCAAACGAGAGGCAGCTGCCTTGGTACTAGATCAGGGCTACAGCCATATCGAGGCCTGCCGTTCGCTGGGCGTCGTGGACTCGGCTTTGCGGCGATGGGTGAAACAACTCCAAGACGAGCGCCAGGGCGTTACCCCAAAAAGCAAAGCGCTGACACCCGAGCAGCAGAAGATCCAGGAGCTAGAGGCTAGGATCAACCGGCTGGAGCGGGAGAAAGCGATATTAAAAAAGGCTACCGCTCTCTTGATGTCGGACGAACTCGATCGTACGCGCTGATAGACCAGTTGAGTGAGCGGGAACCGGTAGAAGTGGTCTGTTCAGCCTTCGATGTGACGCGATCTTGCTACTACGCCCATCGCCTTCGACGTCGCCGTGTAGATGCTCGTCGCGTCGCGCTACGTAGCCGGGTCAACGAGTTGTTTAACCAAAGCCGGGGCTCGGCTGGCAGCCGAAGCATCCTGGGTATGCTGCGCGAGGACGGCGTGGAGATCGGCCATTTCCGTGTGCGTCGACTGATGCGTGAGTTGGGGCTGGTCAGCAAGCAGCCGGGCTCGCACGCCTACAAGCAGGCCACGGTTGAGCGCCCGGATATCCCGAATCGACTGAACCGTGAGTTCGCAGTCCAGCGCCCGAACCAAGTGTGGTGCGGCGACATCACCTACGTCTGGGCGCAAGGTCGTTGGCATTACCTGGCCGCGGTGCTGGATCTGCACACGCGTCGGGTGGTTGGCTGGGCGTTCTCCGCCAAACCGGATGCCGAGCTGGTAATCAAAGCCCTCGATATGGCCTATGAGCAGCGCGGCAAGCCACAGCAGGTGCTGTTCCATTCGGATCAGGGTAGCCAGTACGCCAGCCGCTTGTTCCGGCAGCGGCTGTGGCGCTACCGAATGCAGCAGAGCATGAGCCGCCGGGGTAATTGTTGGGACAATTCGCCGATGGAACGCCTATTCCGCAGCCTGAAGTCGGAGTGGATACCGCAGACCGGTTACCTGACGGCACAGGAAGCTCAGCGGGATATCAGCCACTACCTGATGCACCGCTACAACTGGGTCAGGCCGCATCAATTCAACGACGGGTTACCGCCTGCGGTGGCCGAAGAAAAACTTAACCCACTGTCCGGGATGGGTTGACCACTACACCTCGTGATCATCTCCTGCCCCTTTCAGGACGCGTGAAGGAAATTGTTTCACCGTTGCTAGAAGGTGGGCAGCGATCTCCTGGGCCGTTTTCGCTGGATGGGGTACGTCCAGTGTCAGCGCATACAGCGCAAAAAATCTTCTCCGAGTTGGGTGTAAATCTGTCGGAACAAGGCCTCACCCGCCGCTTCACCTGGCGCACCATGCGGGCAACTATTGAAACTCACTTGGCCGCCCTCGGTGTCGATGAGCAGCGAAGGGCGTGGCTGTTGTCCCATGGTCGAAGCGGTGTGCAAGCCAGGCATTACGACCGCTATACATACGTCAGGGAAAAGCGTGAGGACCTACAGAAATGGTCCTCCTATCTTGATCGGTTGTGAGGGCTGCGATGGCCTAACATAGTACTGGCCCGGTAACTAGGCACTTCAAAAGGTGGCTTTTTCAGCCTTTTCCTCAGCGGACCACGTTTCCGAAGAAACTGACTTTCCACCCCGGGTGGAAAGTCGTAAACCCAGCGGTGGCGCGGCTTGCAGTACTTTCCATCCTCGAATTCGCTTGGGTGGAAAGAGATTTCTGGCTTAGGTGGAAAGAGTTTCCACCATGGGTGGAACGTCGCAAACGCAGCTATGGTGCGGCTTACAGCCACTTTCCACTCTCGAAATTCGCTTGGGTGGAAAGAGATTTCAGGCTTAGGTGGAAATTACGGGTCACTACGCATTAGGTGGAAAGTCGGAAAGCCAGCAACGGCGAGGCCTGTAGCCACTTTCCACTCGTGGAAACCTCTTGCTTAGAACTTCTAACGGAAGCAAAAAAAAGCGAGGTGATTCCGTATAGATATATTACGAAGTGATTTTTGAAGGGTTTTTGCAGTAACCGTGTCGCGTAGCGGATGGTAGCGGATGGATGGCGATTCTTACCGCTTGGTTTCTACCTGAGGGGCTCTTGTAGCGACGGCGTATACCCGCTGGCTCGCGCTTGGGCGGCTATACGGCCCGTGGGGCATGAATCGGTTGTCGCCTGTGCCCCACCAAGCGGGTTGGCTCAAAAGACGTGCCATGCTCCTTGTGGAGCGCCCTTGTCACGGGGCCTGTCTGCGAGCGACGATGGCATCGTATTCGTCTTTTTTCGTCCAAATTCGTAGTCTGTGAACCAGCTATAGAATCGGTACCCTGCGAAGACTGCTAAACCTATCGCTGGGAAAATCAACCAAGTGTATAAGCCTAGAACGCCTGTCCATATAAGGATTTTAATTAAAATTGCTCCAGATAAAATGCTTGCTACCATTCCAAGTGCTAGGCCAAGAAATTTAAATAGTCTTTCTTTCCAGCTTGGCATCATGCCATGCCAATTCTCACTCAGGCAGAACGGGCAATAATTGCTAATGGCGCGTCCATATCTATATTGAGTGCGCGGAACTATTATTTTACTGCAGTTCTGGTAGGTAACTGTCGTATGGCGCATGCTTCTCTCGGAAGAAATAGGTTGTGATGAGTATATGATATAAGCCAAAGCATTTGGTTGCTAATTGTAATTGGTGCGTTTAGCTGCTGATTGGGTATAAGGCTAGGAGGTTGATTAAGTTACTTCCCGATAAAATAGTTCTCTTCACCAGAGCGATATACTACAGGTGGTGTTTTGCCTTTCCGCAAATGTTGCTGAGGAGCGTAAATTATAAACCAGTCTGGTAAGTCTGCCGAAAGGACCTTCATTGCAGTGCGAAAGTCCATAGAGTTTTTGCTGGCGTCGACGTAAAATATTGGTCTTCTAATAAAAATAGGACCATAGCTCATAGGCGCTTCAAGGAAGCTTGGACTGGTTTGGGCTGGCTGATCAAACTGCAGAAGATTCTTTTCTATCGCGAGCTCGCCACCAAAGGATGCTCTATGATTTTGCGGGTATTTAGTGATGAGCATCTTTTCATTAGATAAGTCCTTTTTAAACACTCGCTTCCTTGCCATGTTGTATTCGTTATCAACGACCTTAACGGCCTCCTCTGGTGAATTTGCCAGATCAGATGGCACCCAGGCCGCTATATGAATCATGTCCACCATTGGCGAAGCGCCGCCGCCTAGCAGCATCAGCCCTAAACCCACCCCTAGTGCTGCGCCACCACCCATGCTCGATGGGCCCGATACGGAGCCCAAACCTGCCATACCCACGTCTATGGCGCCTGTACTATATGCCCCTGCGGGGCGGTTCAGTTCAACCAGCATGTCCCTGGGAATATCTCTCATTCCCCAAACGCCCATAGCCTCCAGATAGGTGAGTGCATCGGACCACCGCTCCTTCGGCGTGTTTTTTGGGTCTTGCAACTGATCGAAAGCTATCCGGGGTTCAGAAGCACACCCTGTCAGGAGGATGAGGGTCGCCACCAATAGGCTCGCCTGAAGTTTTCTACTACGTTTCTGCATAGATACACTCTCCATTAATGGCGGAAGGCTATCATTCTTGGCAAGCCGCGATGACTATACGAAATGCGTACTCGGCGGGTGCCCTCTCACGCCTAGCTCGACTCATCAGCAGTTCGGGGCCCCGGGGCCTCCTGCCTATCTGTCACTGAAGACGGTCATCTCTTTCGTCTTGTGTAGGCACGTTATCCGAGCGATTCCGAGAATTTTTGTCATCTAGATACTTCTCCAGTGCGATTCCAATCACTCCGGTAGCTACTACTATCAGCACTATCACGCTGACGGTTATCAAAAAGCCTTTCTGCTGTCGGATCTATGCGATTTCCCTTCACTCTGTGGTTGGAGTGTTGAGTCGCGTAGCGGATGCATTTGCTTCAGTCGTGGTAATTGGCGTTCTGTGGTACAGCGAAATATCAAAATATCCCTGACAAACTCTTCCTGCGCTCAAGTTTTGACTCGTGAGCCGAAGATGGGATGCGAGCCCTTTGCCGCCTTGTATTGGCGGGAGGCGGGGGAGTATTCCTTCATCTGAGCTACTTACTATTGATTGGTGCCTGGCTATGTAAAACTTAGCCAGGCGCTCGCTTTCAGGACTCCGACTTAGAGTTTTGTTGTAGCCAGTATGCACAGTGGCTGGCTGTCAACCAAGCTTCGCAATTCCTCAATTGTTCTCGGAATCAACTTTGACTCGCCGGGTATGATAGGCCTCAAAATTGGCTTGAACTCCAGGATCTTCACATCTCCTAGTGATAGGGTAATGTCAAGTTCTTGCTCGCCGCCAAGTAAGTCTGGATGATTTGCATTCAGGTGATAAGTGCCAGGAGTGAGCTCTACTCGCTTAAGGCAAGATCCTGCTAGTGAAACCTCTTTGTCATTAATATCTAGAATCATCTCGACGCCACCATAGCTACTTTTGCGGTCGCGATATAAATATAATGCCGCACCATCCAGCGGCGCATTGAAGGTTAGAATCTCCTCAGCCTCGGGGCTCTGACGAGAAACAGTTTCGAATGTTGTGCAGCCAGTCAAGAGTGTTACAGCTGCGATAGTGGTAAGTATCTTCTTCATGTGTGTGCCAGTTTTATATTGAGGTTAGTTCTAAAGCTGACTTGCTTCGTTCTTTTTCTTTTGTCCGCTCTCTGCCTTCAACTGCTTTTCATACTCTCGCTTTAGGTCGTCACGAATATAGTTCATAGACATTTCAAAGCTCATATGTGGAGCGCTGAGAGTGATCTCGGTTTCCCCGTCGCGGAATGTTGCCGATTTGTTGCCGACAAATGGTATTTCTTGACTTACGTTCTTATATTTTTGACTGAGGATTTTATTGAGGTAATCGAATTTTGATTTAGGGAAGGTCGTCAATACTGCAACCAAGACTTCGTCACTATCAAATATAGTAGTGACTTTCTGAAGACTTTCAAATTCTATTTCTGAATTATTTAGCTCATACATGCTGCCGTCTGTATATTTGTTGATCCCTGTTTTTTGAGCGTTATACAATGTTCGAAATTCTTTTTCTGTCGTTTTTCCAAGCTCCATGTTGAAGATTTTAGGGTCTGCTAATGCACTTGTAGCCATTAGCAGGCTCGCAATTGTTATTGCTTTCTTCATAGGGCAGTGCTCCGTGGTAGGCGGCTGTATTTTCGTTGCTTATGCTCTTTTGGGTTGTGTTAGGGCTGTCTTAATTTGTTGTGTAGCAAAAAGACTTACTTGTTTTCCTATGAAATTAAGGGTTTACCCTTGTTTCAAATAGCTGGCGGCTGTGGGTTGTTCCCCAGGTTCCATTCGGGCCGATAAATATAAAACCAGCCTGGAAGATGAGTTGAGCCAATCTCTATAGCTTTTGGATCTTGCAACTGATCGAAAGCTATCCGGGGTTCAGAAGCACTATCTGCCAGGAGGTCGCCACCAATAGGCTCGCTTGAAGTTCTCTGCTGCGCTTCTGCATAGATACCCTCCCTCTTGATGGCGGAAGGCTATCATTTGGCAAGTGGCGTTGACTATACGAAATGCGTACTCGGCGGGTGCCTCTCACGCCTTGCTCGACTCATCAGCAGTTCGAGGCTCTGGGGGCTGGCTGATACGAAGGCCTCCTGCCTATCTGTCACTGAAGACGGTTATCTCTTTCGTCTTGGGCAGGCACGTTATCCGAGCGATTCCGAGCACTTTTATCGTCCAGAAAGCTTGCTACAACGAACCCAATTACTGCGGCAGCAGCTATTAGCAAAAGTACTGCGCTGATGGCTGTTACAATCCGTACAACTGATGTGTCCATAACACCTCCGTGCCTTCTCGGCTGGCCCGCTGATAACGGGCCGTTGCCGCAGTGGATGTTCAACGACAACGCAGAGCCTCAGCTCCGCTCGGTCACTATGTCAATACTGATGCAATACGTGCCGGGTACCGCCATGACGACGCAGACGATTGGCCCCACCCCCATGATCTGTCCCCACAGGCTTCTGAGCAGCGGGTATGCCACGAACATCGCTGCAGCTTCACCCAGCTGCATCATGGCCAACCGCCCCAGGAATGCCGCACCGGTTCTCGAAAGCAGAACCAGCATGAATCCTGTGAGCGCCATCATGGGCCGTAGCCTAGATTGCGGTCGGCGACGATTGGCAGAGTTTGTTAGGTTCAGTGGCAATGGAATCTTCCGAACCAGTCTGCTGCGCTCAAGGCGTACATCGAAGGCCCAAGCCAGCCAGGAAATTCCTACGGCAAGAGCCAGAATGAAGCTCACTCCTAGTCCTAATGACGACATGTCCAATTCCCCCTGAATGTTCTTCCCTGCGTTCAATCAAAACCGAAGGCAGAAAAACTGCCTCCGAAGTCGCTCATGCCATGATCAAACGACAGGCTGTCACTCATCGTGTCGATGCCATACGCGTTGCCCATGACATCGAAGCAGCTACCCATCATGGGCATTCCGTTGGCTGGGTTGAGCCAACTGGCACCCATGGGTTCGAAGCTGCTGGCCAAAAAATCCGATGAGAAAGTGTCAGCTTGAAACAGCTCGACCGGATCTGTTTGGCTCGTATGGTCATCGTGCGGAGTGGTGAAGGAGGTACTCGGGTCATTCTCCTCTAACAGCGAGTCGAACATCTGCCACCGTCGCTCATGGCGAATACCCAGGCCGTCATGCACCACGACCGCTTTTCCCTGGATGGGATAGATGATGGTCGTGTACGCCGGTTTGGCTGGCTGGACGATGGAGGTGAACAGGTTGACGAGTTCGCTGAATAGGCTCATGGCTGGCTCCTTGGTTATGAGTACCTACAGCGTCTCCTGTGTCTGAAATAACCCAAATTTTGAGCAGGCGAGAACGTGCTGATGTTCAGGTGAGTCTTCGCGCTTATCTCGCCACGGCCTTCCATAGCTGATCGACTCGCGTAGAAGCTCTGACTGCTCGGCTCGTAGCGTATGGGCTGAAATAGCTACCAACCAAAATTATTCCGAATTATTCGGTTTTAAATAATTTTCTAGGTGAATAGTAGTTGGCTGAAATCATTCACAGAGCTTGGTGCTTAAACAGCTCCTTGCTCGAACTGCACCTTTGAACGGGGAGCCGCTGAGTGGGGCATGGAATGTGTAGTCGTGACACTTGTAGCCGTTGTGCGCTGAGGCCCATCTCTGGCTGGGTATATGCGAAATCCGAACGATGAGCATGGAATCTGTAGTCATGAGGCCTGGTAATGCCGTTGGTTGTGTGGCCGCCTGGCTGAGCGCAACATCAATTTAACGGTGCCGCAGTGTCCGGTTTGATAGGGGCAAGTCCAAGGTGCTGGCCAGTCTGTCTCACGTGTAGGTGCGAAGCATCGTGCCTATGTCTATGTGTAGTGCCTTTAGCTGAAGCTTTGCCTAATGTGGAATTTGGATTTTGATGGTGGCATAATGATGCCATGCCAGTGTTGTGGTGAATGGCGTGGGCTGGTGATACAGGGTACGGTGTCAAAAGAAATAGCTTCACAAAGTGGAAGTGAATTACATGAAGTTTAAGTAAAATTATTTATCCGAAAATAAGCTGATCGTGTGAGAAGGATTTACTAGATAAGGGCTGGTTTCTTCAAGCTCTAGATAGGGCTATGGGGCAGTTCTATTTAATTGCCAATGCGCTAATTGATAAATATGTACGTTGAATAAAGAGTAAGGAGCTGTTATGAAAAAATACGCTGCATTACTAGCTGTGCTTACCTCCACTGTGACATTAGCTGCTGATCAAAGTTTTGTTGATTTTGCAGTCAAGCAGGCGCATAGCCAAGGGTTCACTGGGTGTGATGCTGCAATTAAACTTCAGCATAGAAATGCTGGAGGTTCTGACATCAGGACTAACGTTACAACATACAAGGATAATCCAAACTTGCTTACAATGCTTAGTACATGGGGTTCAAAAGATGATTCTGTTTTTTCAAAAGCTACGTATTTAAAGCAGGGGCAAGAATGCTTTTACGATGTCACTACTATTATTACAACTTCAAAGTCATGTCTAGCATATGCACAGAGTGTTCCCGCTTTCAAATATATTGCTGAAGCAGGTGACTATATTTGGATGAAAAACGAAGGAGGAGCAAATCTCCTTCTGACGCCTGCCGGAAATGGTTGCGTAGCGACATTCTCTGTTGATCAAAAAGCATAAATATTTCCAATAATCAGCTGGCGCAGCACCTCTGCATTGATTGGTTTAAGTGTGGAGGTGAGCTTTTGACGCTCTTTAGTATTTTGCTTTTGCTGATAATTTTTATCTTATGGATTGGTGTTTCCAACAAGAGATCGAGCTCTTTAGAAGCTTGACTTTACAAGGCATCGTTGCCCTAGCAGTAACTTATCAGTTGGGGTACTGGTTCGTTATCTCGCTCCCTACCAGGGGAAGGCTAGTCCACCCTCAACCTCAATGCAGTGTTCCGCCAACCAAGTCTTTCGCTGTGCAAAGTCTGGCATGACACGCTCCAGACGCAGCCGAGGGGGGCGGCTCGCATCTCATGCACCACCACATATTCCGCAATGGGTTTGGGTAGCAAGATGGTTTTCCAGTGCAAGTACAGCAGCGCGCCCTTGCCGCATGAGCCCCACCGATAACCGAGGTCCTGCACCCGCACGCGGCATAGGGAGAGGTCCATGCGAGCCTGATAGTTCTTGACGCGCACTGCCAGCCAATCCCATTGTACCAGTGGATGAATTGTTCGCGAGTGCGTGGCAACTCGCTGCGCAGCAGGCGGAAGCGCCCGGCAGAGAGCTTCAGCGGCACCGCCTGATCGTCTACCAGCTTCAGGCGATAACTTCGTCCCAGGTACAGAAAGCCCTCTCCATCCGCATATTCCTTGGAAGGGATAGCCCGCTGCAGGCGTTCTTTCTCGGCCAGCGGCGAGTAAATCCTCTTGTACTAACTCCCGCAGAGTTTGCTCTTCCACCTCCGGAGGAGCCGAGAGGATCAGTGCACCATCGCGCTCGACGGTAATCTGCATCGTCTTGCGCCGCTCACTGCGGCGCACTGCCAGCTGCAGATCGTCTACGGTCAGAGTTAGATTGCTCACACCAGCATCAACCTCTCGTGACTGGATCCTGCCTGATCAATCAGTCGGTCAGCCTGAAAACCCGTCGCATCAGGTGATCGAACAGCTGACCGGCCAATTCCTCTTGGGCAGCACGCTTGTCCCTTTGTTGTTTTGCATAGGGAGTGCAGGGAACGCAGGGACAGACAAGTTACGGCAGGGGTGGATCTGTGCCCTAAGCCTTTTTCTGGTAGGGAACAGCGGGAACATGCGGGGTGATTTTCCCTGTGTTCCCGATTTCGGTTTGGATGAGGGAGCAGGCGAAAGTCGCATGAATGCTAGCTGTTCCCTGTGTTCCCTTCTGAAAATGGAACAATGTACTTAACCAACATCCTCCAGGCATGCCGGGTCGATCCAGTACAGACCGGGATTGCTACCATCGGGGAGCCGCTTCCTGTGCTGCAGCTTGCCTGGCTCTTTTTTAGTGATGGCATTCACGCTGTCCAAAGCGCGCAGCACACGGGTCAGCTCAAAGCCGCTTGTGGCCTCGTGCAAGCCGCTGCGAGTGAACAGGTAGACGCGCCCCCTTTCGGTGCGTTCCCAATAGCCGGCGCGGTCGCGAACGACCTCTGCGCCCGCGCCCACGGACTGAAAACGACTACCCCCGTGGCGGTCTAGGAAGTCCGAGATCGCGCGTAAGATTTGCCGATCTTCACTAGGCCCTTTACCACGCCCGGCCTGCCACCCTTCGAAGAGCGCCATCATACTGGTGGTTCCTTCGCCCGCTGCTAAAGGGAACAAACCGTAGGTCGTTGCGAGTTCCAACGCGAGGGCGAGAATCGCAAAATGTCTGGCTACACGAGCAGACTGGCCGGAAGTCGGATGGAAGCGCTTTTGGATTTCATCCAGCAGCTCTGGGAGCTTTTCCGTATCGCCACGCTCGATCAGCTGTCGAACGAACTCTGGACCGGCGTGGCCATAGTTGGTACCGCTGGCTTTCTGGAGCGCATCGGACAGAATCTCTCCCTCGGGGTAGCCGTGCAGGTTGTCCCAGGCACCATAGGTGCGCCCCGCAGACACCGTTACCAGGCGGATCTCCTGTCCGGCCCGTACAAGTTTTCCCGCCTCGCGCATTTTGGTTTCGAGCGTTATCTCACCGCTTGACAGAAGAACCGCAAGCCAGCGACGTAGCTTACGTGCAGCACCGGTACGCTCGGCACGTTGTTTACCGATACCATCGACGACGGCATAAACCACTTCTCCCACGGTAGCTGGATTAGCTTGGCCCAGCTCATCCAACGCTACCAAGCAGTCGTTGCGTAAGGCGGAAATGCCTTCCAAACCGCTGGCTGTACCTGCCCATTTTCGCATGAACCGATTCCCGTGCCCCCAGACCGACGCTGCACACATGACAATCGTTGTTTTGCCGTTGGAGCTGTCCCACAGCAGGTGAAAACCACACCCGGAGTAAATTCGTAGGGGTGCCAGCAATGTACCCGCAAGCGCTGCGCCTAGACCGAGTTGCAATAGCGGGTTGTCTGGCAGGGTAGCGCCGATGGTCTGCCGCCAGCCGTCCAGCGTGCCGGCTTTGCCATATTCGCCATCGGCGGAACTTTCTGACTGAAAAATCGCATCGCCCTTGCCGATGCTGTCGAGGGGGGTGATAAAGAGTTCCGAGCTGAGCCAGCCCGTTGCCGCAGCAGAAATAACCCGACGCAGGGGGTACTGACTGGCGATATAGGTCACGATCTTGGTGCGTCGAGAGTAGTCAATTTTCAGCCCTCGGCTGTACAGCACAGATACGATTTGCTCCGGTCTGCCAGCAAGGAGGTCAGAGGGCATGGCCCACGTCAGTTCGGAGCCATCTAGGTTGGTAAAACGCAGCAGGCGTCCATAACCCTCGCTGCATGACTGGCTACGGGTGATCGCGTCCACGTGTAGCGGCCCGCAGATCCACTCGTGCGAGATGATTTCCGCGCCTTCGCGTGTGGTTCGCGTGTTATGCAGCCAGACACCAGGGTGGAATTTGTGGCCATTACGAGTGACCTCCATCTCATGCACGCTGTAGCCGCCGCTTGGGGTGATGGGTTTTTGAGCTGGCTTAATCGGGGTTAGGCGGGGCACGTTAGTGGCCGTGGTGGATTGTGCGTTGGCCTCTTTTTCTGGAGTTGGCATGGCGAATTCCTCGTTTTGGGGCGCAAGGGAGCCCACAAACCAAAAAAATTGGTTCGAAAGAAAAAAGATTTTTGGGGCGCCCTCTAGGCGGCAGCGACCGATTAGAGGGCGCGGCGCGGGTCAGTCGTCGAGCGCGAGGAACTGTTTGAGGTCCGTGCGCAGCCACAGCAGGCGGCGACCAAACTGGCGTGGCTGCGGAAAGCCGGGGGTTTGGCGCATGCGCCAGAGGGTCGTACTACTGCAGCGCAGAAGCTGACAGATTTCATCGCTGGTTAAGAATGTCTTGTTTGGCATGGCAAGGTGCTCCGGAAGTGTGTGGGATCACTGTGCCGGTCTGCGAAAGCGTTTTGGGCTGGTATTCGACCAGTTTTGTGTAGGTTTAGGATTTAGCGGGAAAAACTATTACGGCTCCGCACCGGCAATTTGCATCCCGACCGAGGCACTAGACAAGCTGGGGAAGGCAGAAATGGCCGCTTTCAGCTAACCGAATGCGGCGGAGCACCGACGAAGTGTTGAGCAAAGTGTTGAGCAAAAACGAAAAAGGCCCACCTTGCGGTGAGCCTAAGTCGTTGTTTTATATGGTGCCGGCACCAGGAGTCGAACCCGGGACCTACTGATTACAAGTCAGTTGCTCTACCAGCTGAGCTATACCGGCGAAAAGATGGGCGCCATTATAGCGATTGGTTGCGGCGAGTAAACCTGTTTCTTTAGGGCAGTCTGGACGGTGTCGTTGAGAGGGTAGCGGGTGGATTTTCACGTTCTGCGATCAGCATCAGATTGCGTGGGGTCAGTTGGGTGGGACAGAAGGTGCCGAGGCGTACCCTGTAGCCATTTTCACTGAGCAGAAGGGCGCGATCCAGCAGGAGCCAAAGCTCCAGCGGGCGGCGGAACAGGCCGCGTAGCAGTTCCAGGTTACGGACTTCGGCGAGGCGCTGCCAGCCGCGCTGTTCCAGTTCGGCCCAGTGCTCGGTCTGGGGGGCAGGGATGCCCTTGAGTGCGGCGAGGTCGCGGCAGTATTGCTCGAAGCTTTTCTTCAGCCAGGCGCTGGGCAGTGAGGGGGTTGGCAGGTAGTTGTCATCCCCGCGCAGTTTGCGCTGCAGCAGATCGAAGCCCAGACGCCAGGCCATGGATTGGTCGCGGTTGCGTTTTTCACGGGCGCCAGCCGTTACGGTTTCGCTCAGGGGCAGGCCGAGGTCGTCGCGCGATAGCCGTAGTGAAGATCTCTGAGCAGCACGCGACAGCGGCTGGTAGCGATCGTGTTGGATGCGGTTGTAGCAGCAGGGCGCCAGCGCAAGTTGTCGACAGCCTTGGGCTATGGCCAGTTGCAGCAGGCGGACATGGAGGTCGCCGCAAGCATGCAGGGCGACCGGGGTCGAGTCTGGGCCAAGCTGTGCGACGGCGTCATCGCTCATCACATCCTGTTGTCGGTGGCTTGCGTCGATGCCCAGGCGTTGGCTGAGTTGTGCGCCGGCACCGACCAGTATCGGGTCCCATTCCAGGCAGGTCAGGCTTGCGCCGTCGCCGGCCAGCTGGCGACCCAGATGGCCTTTGCCGGCACACCAGTCGAGCCAGTGACGGGGGCGCTCGCGGAAGTCGAGCGCTGCGCTGAACGACTGGATTTGCAGCCATTTGCGTCCGGGAACGTCCGTGGCCTGGCGGGGATTGTTTGTTGGGCTTGTTTGCATGGGTAGTTCGGCCACGCTGCTCAGAGCTGTTGCCTGCCTGGCCAGTGCCTGGAAGGGGGCTGGTGCCAAAAGCGCGTCAGGATGGTTGTGCGCGGATTCAGCTGCCTCCAGCGGGCGCGCGCGCAGCCATGCGGCCAGTTCTGGATGATCGGTTTCCCAAGGCAGTCGGCTATGGGTAAAGGGGCGTGGTTGCCACAGTGTCTGATGCTGCACGAGAAACGTGTCGAGCTGCTGAAAGCGTTCAGCGAGCTGCGCATGGCTGGTGGGGCTGGGCATCGATAAATCCGCGAGGATGGCTGAACAGCGAGACGCCTGTCGAAACAGGCGTCTGCGCGTAGCTATTTACCGTAAACCTGTTCGGGTAGCCAGGTGACCAGACCAGGGAACAGATAAGCGACCACCAGTAGCAGGAGCTGGATCAGGATGAAGGGTATCACTCCCTTGTAGATAGTGCTGGTAGGCACCGATTTTGGCGTCACGCCGCGCAGGTAGAAGAGGGCGAAACCGAAAGGTGGCGTGAGAAACGACGTCTGCAGATTCAGCGCGATCATGACGCCGAGCCATACCGGGTCCAGGCCCATTGCCAGCAACACCGGGCCAACGATCGGCACGACTACGAAGGTGATCTCGATGAAGTCCAGGATGAAGCCCAGCAGGAAGATCACCAGCATGACCAGGAAGAAGGCGCCGAGCACGCCGCCTGGCAGTTGGGCGAACACGTCCTCGATCAGCGCTTCGCCGCCGAAACCACGAAACACCAGCGAGAACAGAGAGGCGCCGATCAGGATCAGGAACACCATGGCGGTGATTTCGGTTGTGCCGTACGCCACGCTGCGCAGCTGGGTGAAGTTGAGTTTGCCCTTGTAAAAGGCCAGCAGCATCGCGCCCAGTGCACCCAGCGCGGCGGCCTCCGTAGGCGTGGCGTAACCGGCGAGGATCGAGCCGAGGACGGCGCTGATCAGCAACAGTGGTGGCACCAGAGCGTAAACCAGCTTGCCCCATTCGATGGGGCCGAGTTCCTCCTGGGGCAGCGCCGGCAGTTTCTTTGGCTGCAGCACCGCGATCACGATGATGTAGAGGATGTACAGGCCGACCAGCAGCAGGCCTGGAAGCAGCGCGCCGACGAAAAGATCGCCGACCGATACGGTCTTCGGTGAGAAGATGCCCATCTTCAGCTGCGCCTGCTGGTAGGCGCTGGACATCACGTCACCCAGCAGAACCAGCACGATGGAGGGCGGAATGATCTGGCCCAGCGTGCCGGTGGCCGCCAGGGTGCCAGTGGAAATTGCCGGGTCGTAACCTCGGCGCAGCATGGTCGGCAGGGCCAGCAGGCCCATGGTGACCACCGTGGCTCCCACGATGCCGGTGCTGGCCGCGAGCAGCGCGCCGACCACGCAGACGGAAATCGCCAGGCCGCCGCGCAGGGTGCCGAACAGGCGCGACATGGATTCGAGCAGGTCTTCGGCGACCCGGCTTTTTTCCAGCATCACGCCCATGAATACGAACAGCGGCACGGCCAGCATCGTCTGGTTGTTCATGATGCCGAACAGCCGGTTCGGCAGGGCGCTGAGGTAGCTGCCGTCGAAGGTGCCGGTGAGTACGCCGACACCGGCAAACAGCAGTGAGACGCCACCTAGGGTGAAGGCCACCGGGTAGCCGGCCATCAACGCCAGGCAGATGCAGGCGAACAGCAGAATTGCCATCAACTCAGCCATGCTTCACCTCCGGCTCCGAGATCGGCAGGCGACCAGCGACGAGGTAGGCGGCCTTGATGATTTCAGCGATGCCTTGCAACGCCAGACTGACCACCAGAACCAGGATGATGCTCTTTTGCAGGTAGACGAATTTCAGGCCCCCGGATTCGCTGGACGCTTCCAGCGTCGACCAGGAGTTGCTGACGTAATCCCAGCTGGCCCAGCTAAGAAACAGGCAAACGGGAAGCAGGAACAGCAGTGTGCCCAACACCTCGACCAGCGCCTGATAGCGCGGGCTGAAGCGCTGGTAGAAGATATCGACGCGCACATGGCCGTTGCGCTGCAGCGTCCAGGCGGCGGCGCCCATGAAGACCAGTGCGTGGGCATAGAGGACCGCTTCCTGAAGCGCGGTGGCGCCGATGCCGAAGCCGTAGCGCAGGAGCACGACCACGGCGGTGCCGAGCACCAGGAACAGGGTCAACCAGGCGCAGGCTTGGCCGAAACGAGCGTTTAGGGTATCGATCAGGCGTGCTAAAGCAAGCAGGGGAGGGGCATGTTTCGACATCGTAGGTCCTTTGTTGTTATTGCCCTGAGCAGCTCGCGATTCTAGGCGCCTGCCAGACGGCATCGCAACTGACAGCACTCGGAAAATAGTCTGAAGACCTGATTGTGGACTTGAGTGATGCATGGCCCTGTGTTAGCTAGAGTGAACTGGGTGCAGGGTTCCGGCATCCGGTTCATTACAACAACAATAGGGAGTCACCCATGAAACGACGTCAAATTCTGGCCGCAGCCGGTGTGGGGCTGGCCGCTACGGCCCTGGCCGGTTGCAACAAGGAGGCCGAGACCGCCGGCAAGTCTGAAGCCAGCGCCGCGGCAGAGAAATTCAACTGGAAGATGGTGACCTCCTGGCCGAAGAATTTCCCCGGCGTGGGCGTTGGTGCCGAGCGTTTTGCCAGGCTGGTCAACGAGATGAGTGCCGGTCGCCTGACGGTCAAGGTGTATGCCGCCGGCGAGCTGGTTCCGGCGCTGGAAGTCTTCGATGCCGTATCCCGTGGCACCGCCGAGATGGGCCACGGCGCACCCTACTACTGGAAAGGCAAGGTGCCTGCGGCGCAGTTCTTCTGTGCCTTGCCGTTCGGTCCCAATGCCCAGGAAATGAACGCCTGGCTGCATCGTGGTGGCGGTATGGAGCTGTGGGAGGAGGTCTACAAGCCGTTTGGCGTGTTGCCGATGGCCTGTGGCGCTTCCGGTGTGCAGACGGCGGGCTGGTTCAATAAGGAAATAAATTCGGTCGAGGATTTCCGCGGCCTGAAGATGCGCACACCCGGCCTGGGCGGCGAGGTGCTGACCAAGATGGGCGGCACTGTGGTGAACATGCCGGCGGGTGAGATCTTCACTGCGCTGCAGACAGGTGCCATCGATGCCACCGAATGGATCGGGCCTTACAACGACATGGCGCTGGGGCTGCACAAGGCGGCAAAGTATTACTACACGCCGGGCTGGCAGGAGCCGAACGTCACCTTCGAGCTGGATGTGAATCTCAAGGCCTGGGAAACGCTACCGGATGATCTCAAGGCCATCGTTCGTGCTGCCGCGCGGGACGTCAACGGCGACATGCTCGACGATTACAACGCCAAGAACATGGAGGCTCTGGAGCAGTTGCGTGAGCAGGGCGTTGAAGTACGCCGCCTGCCTGACGAAGTGCTGGCGCGCCTGAAGGAAGTCGCCGCCGAAGTGGTCGATGCCTCCGCTGCCGCCGATCCGGTTGCGAGCAAGGTGTGGGAGCAGCAGAGCGCTTATCTCCAGCGTCTCTATGAATATGCCGAGTTGAACGAGAAAGACATCTACAACATCCGCGGCTGATCGTTTGGCGGGATGCATTGAAGAAAACGCCGCCACGGTTTTCAACCGGTGGTGGCGTTTTTTATCGGGGCTTCAAAGCCAGCCTACGCCAGGTTGGCAGTCAGGCTGATCTGGGCGTTGAGGACCTTGGAGACCGGACAGCCTTCCTTCGCCTGGTTGGCGATCTGCTGGAACTGCGCTTCATCGATACCGGGAATCTGGGCGTCGAGAGTCAGGGCGATGGCGGTGATGCTGAAACCTTCGCCGTCCTTGTCCAGGGTGACTTCGGCACGAGTGGCGATGCGTTCGGCGGTGAAACCGGCCTGGCCGAGCATCAGCGACAGCGCCATCGAGAAGCAGCCGGCATGGGCGGCGCCGATCAATTCCTCGGGATTGGTGCCGGGCGCATCCTCGAAACGGGTGTTGAAGCCGTATGGATTGTCCTTCAGCGCGCCGCTCTCGGTGCTGATGGTGCCCTTGCCGCTTTTCAGGTCGCCCTGCCAGACGGCGGATGCGGTTTTTTTCATGGTTCCTCCGGTTTTTTGAATAGTCGATTGTTCAGGGCCAGCCCTGAGCGGACCTGGCTATTTTCAGACTGCTAGCGCTGTTCGGCGGCAAGAAGTGCGCGGGCCAGCTCCAGGTCGCTGGCCTGCAGTTGCGGCTGCTCGCTGCGCAATTGCACCAGCATGGCTTCGAGATAGGGGCCGCGAATGGCGCCGTCACTGGCGACGAAGCTGCCGGCATCTTCGCGGACGTTCGCTACCAATTTGTTGTCCTTGAAGGTCAGATAGGTCGAGCCGGTAGTCGCGCCGGAAGAGAGGATCTGGCGGACGAAGCTGCCGTCCGCCATTGCCATGCCAAAGGGTATGCAGCTCATCGCAAGAGCAGCCAGAAGTGTTGTGCGCATGATGGTGTCTCCGTCTGATCTCCTTCAGAGACTGCCAAGCGACTGGCGGAGTTCCTCCGCGCGTTATCCGTTGCGCCCGATCAGTTGACGAACCCTGGCGCCGAGGGTGTCGATGCTGAAGGGTTTGCTGAGCATGTCCATGCCCGGCGCAAGAAATTCGTCGCGAACTCCGGCGTCGGGTGCGTATCCGGTGATGAACAGTACCTTGAGTTGCGGGCGAAGCTGGCGGGCGATTTCCGCCAGCTGCCGGCCATTGATACCGGGCAGGCCGATGTCGCTGAGCAGCAGGTCGATACGCTGATCGCCTTGCAGATAAGGCAGGGCGGTCGTGCCATCCAGCGCTTCGAGCACCCGATAACCGAGTTCCTCCAGCACTTCGATCACCAGCATGCGCACCGCGACCTCGTCCTCCACCACCAGCACGGTTTCTCCGATGCACGCGCCCTGTGTCTCCAGGGCGGGCCTGTCCTGCACTTCCGGCGCTTCTACCTGCGCCTGGTTGCGCGGCAGGAACAGGGTGATCAGCGTACCCTGGCCAGGGGTGCTGTCGATGCGCACATGCCCGCCGGTCTGCTTGACGAAGCCGTAAACCATCGACAATCCGAGACCGGTGCCCTGGCCGATGGGCTTGGTGGTGAAGAACGGGTCGAAGGCCTTGGCGATCACCTCCGCCGGCATGCCGCAGCCATTGTCGGCCACGCTGAGGGTGATGTAATCACCCGGTTCGAGGTGGTCATGCTGGGTGTCGTCGATCTGCACGCAGCCGGTCTGGATGATCAGCCTGCCGCCTTCGCTCATGGCATCACGGGCGTTGATCACCAGGTTGAGCAGGGCGTTTTCCAGCTGGTGGGCATCGGTATAGGCCAGCCAGGGGTCCGCCTGTAGGCGCGTTTCGAAGGTGATGTGCTCGGCCATGGTACGGCGCAGCATGTCTTCCATCGACAGCACCAGCCGGTTGACGTCCACCGGCTTGGGGTCCAGCGACTGGCGGCGGGCGAAGGCCAGCAGGCGATGGGTCAGTGCCGCGGCGCGATTGGCCGAGGTGGTGGCTGCATCGACATAGCGGTCGAGGTCGTTCACCCGACCGCTGGCGACCCGCCGCTGGATCAGTTCCAGCGCCCCCAGCACGCCGCTCAGCATGTTGTTGAAGTCATGGGCCAGGCCGCCGGTGAGCTGGCCGATGGCTTCCATTTTCTGCGCATGGCGCAGGGTTTCCTCGGCGCGCTCGCGTTCGCCCATTTCCAGATGCAGCAGATGGTTGATCTCCGCCAGTTCGCGGGTGCGTTCGGCGACGCGGCGTTCGAGATTGTCGTTGAGCTCGCGCAACGCTTCCTCGGCGGTGACCTGGGCGGTGATGTCGGTGTTGGTGCCGAACCAGTGCGTGACCTGGCCGAAGTCATCGCGGATGGGCAGCGCGCGCGACAGGAACCAGCGGTACTGGCCATCCTTGCCGCGCAACGGAAAGGTTTCCTCCCAGATCGAGCCGATGGCCACGGCTCGCCTCATCGAGGCGCTGACCCGTTCGTGGTGGTCGGGGTGGTTCACCGCACGCCAGCTCAGGGCGCGCATGGCTTCGTAGGTCGTGCCGGTGTAGTCGTACCAGCGTTTGTTGTACCAGTAGATGTGCCCGGTCGGGTCGGCCATCCAGGCGAACTGGCTCATGTTGTCGGCCAGTGTGCGGAACTGTTCTTCACTGGCGCGCAGGGCGCGCTCGGCACGGATGCGCTCGTCGGCGGTCCAGGCGCGGTCCGCCACTTCGCGGATGAAGGAAATGTCCTCTTCGGCCCACTGGCGCGGGCGGTCCTGCAGCAGGATCAGGGCGGCGCTCAGGCGACCCTGCTCCTGCAGCGGCACACAGACCAGGCTCTGGATGTGTCGCAGCCGCAGGGCTGCAGCCTGCGCGGCGGTGCGGGTGTCGTGCTGCACGTCTTCGACCACGACCAGTTCATCGTTCTGCAGGTCGTAGATGAAGTCGCCGTAATCGGCGAAGCACATGCGTTCGCCATGATCGCCCAGGGCGCCGCCGCTCCAGTAGCGTTCGACGGTGGCGTAATGGCCGCCGGGGTTGATGCTCAGAAAAGCGGCGCGGGTAACGCTCAGGGTCGTCCCCAGCGTCTGTACGACGGCAGTGATGATGGTGACGCTGTCAGGCTGCCCACGCAGCAGATCGCCCAGCTCCATGAGAAGCGTCTGGCGCTGCTCGGTGAGCTTTCTTTCCCGGATCTGCTCTTCGAGCAGGGTATTCATGCGCAGCAGCTTCAATGCAGCGTTGCGTTCGGCGGTGATTTCCCGCGCGGTTCCGAGCAGGCGGATCTTGCCGTCAGGGCCTTGCAGGCGGCGGCCCCGGTTGGTCAGCCAGCGGAACTGGTCGCTGGCGGCGTCGTAAACCCGATAGTCGAGGTTGAGCTCGCCGTCACCCTGGCCCTCCAGAGCGCTGCGAAAGGCGCCGAGCAAGGCCTGGCGGTCATCGTCGTGAACCCTGGCAAGGAACTCCTTGACGCTCAGCTCCGGCTCGTCGGCGGCGATCCCGGCGAGCGCCTTGAGTTGGGTGTCCCAATGCAGGACATTCTGTTCGAGGTCATATTCCCAGACGCCGATGGAGGCGATTTCATTAGCCAGGCTGACCTGCTGTTCGGCTTCCAGCAGGGCCTGGCTCGCCCTGTCCACGACGTTGCGAATGTGCGCGCAGCCCTCTGTTCTGTTGACCCGAAATTGGCCTCGGCGCAGCTCCAGCAAGGCCATGACCTGCCGTGCCAGTGTCTGCAATTGCGCCAGCTGTTGCTCGGAAAGCGGTCGAGGTACGGCATCCAGCACGCACAATGCGCCGAGCGGCAGCCCCTGCGGGGTATGCAGCAGCGCAGCGGCATAAAAGCCGGACAGGCGCTCGCTCTGCGGATCGGTGGCAAGGTTTTCGATGACCAGTGCCGGCGCGTGCACCATCGCCCTGGCACAGAGTGCAGCGGCGCAGGCTCGGCTGTGATCGTCGAGATTGAGCGAGGCCTTGATCCACTGGCGCTCGTCGTCGAGAAAGATGATGGCGGCGCTGGTTGTGCCGCACAACTGCGCAGCCAGCGATACCAGATCATCGAATACCGCTTCGTCGGGCATCTCGAAAATGCCGTAGTCGGCTAACGCTGCCCGTCGCTCAGTTTCGTCCCGGCCTTTGACTTGATTTTCGTTGTTCAAGATTTCTGCTCGTCTGTCCATGTCGGCAAAATCATTGTTGTCTCCAGGCATGCCTGCGCCGGTGCGCAAGATACTCGGGCTGGACTTTGTAACAAGTAGACCTCGGTCTACGGGCAATCTGCCAGAGCCGCCGGTCTGTTCATTGGCTGGCTTGATCGGCGGCCCGCAGTGCGGCAAGCAGGCTGCGGTCATGCTGGTAGATATCGGGGCGATAGTGCGGCTGGCCGGTACTGTCGGCTTCGGCAGTCCAGTAAGCAAGCAGTATCGGCATGGGTTTGGTCAGTCGAAGTTCGTAGGTCTTGCCTGTTTCAAGGAGCCGCTCGAAGCGCTCGTACTCGCTGTCAGCCAGCAGCAGGTCGATCAGTTGCATCACCGATTCGACCCGGACGCAGCCAGAGCTGAAGGCCCGCTGCGAACGGTCAAACAGGCCCTGGCTCGGTGTGTCGTGCAGATAGATCGAGTAGGGGTTGGCAAAACGGATCGCCACCCGTCCGAGCGGATTGCTCGGCCCGGCTGCCTGGCGCAGAAGAATATTGCCGGGGTTGGTCCAGTCGATCAGTTGCGGGTCGAGTGGATTGCCCTGGTGATCTAGGGCCTGCAGGTTCTGCTGGATGAGGTAATCGGGGTTTTCCCGAATCTTCGGCAGCATGTCTTCGCGCAGAATGGTTGGCGGTATGGTCCAGGTCGGGTTCAGCGTAAGGCGGGTAACGCTGGATTTGATGGCCGGCGTTTGTCGGCTGCTGCGACCGACCTGGGCGCGGGTTTCCCACAACGGCTGGCCCTGATGAAAGTGGACGACCCGTCCGCCTGCAATGTCCACCAGCAGCGACTGGGGCTCTATATCACGTGAAAACCAGCGAAAGCGCTCAAGGTTCACCCGTAGCTGGTCCAGTCGCTCCTCCGGCGTGACATTCAGCGCGGCCAGGGTTTCGGCGCCCAGAACGCCGTCATCCTGCAAGCCGTGATGGTGCTGGAAAGCCTTGAGCGCCGCCTCGTCGGAGGCGTTGTAACGGTTGTCCGTATCGTCCGGGGAGGCAGCCGCCGGCAGATAGCCGTCGTCGCTCAGGCGCTGACGCAGCAGCGGCAGGCGCGGGTCCGACATGCCGGGGCGCAAGGCCTTGCCGGACGGGATAGGCGGGTGCTCGGGTTGTTCGGCGCTGCGTAGCTGCGCATAGGCCTTGCGCAGGTTGCGGTACTGCTCCAGCGACGGGCGCGCCTTGGCGAAGGCCAGCCGGGGCGTTGGCAGCGCCTGCGCCGCGATCTGCAGCAGGTGCTCGTCATGCTGTCTTCGTGCGGGGGAGTCGGGGCTGCGCCAGATCGGCTCGTGGCGCGCCTGTGGCAAGCGGCCCTGGGCCAGATGCTGCAGCGCCAGAAGATAGCCGTGGCTGGCGAGCAGGTCGCCGCACTCGCGCTGCAACGGCTCGGCGGTTGCGGTCTGCATCGCCTGGCGAATGGCCTCGGGGTGATAGGTCGCAGGTTCCAGGCCGTCGTCGGCCAGCGCCTCGAGTTGGGCCAGCAATTCGTCGAGTTGCGCATAGGTGGTCCATAAGCGCTCGAACTGCGTGCGGCCATACAGCGCAGACAGTCGCGCGCGCGACTGCTGATCGATATCGGCCAGCGGTTTGCCGCAGGCCTGGGGAAGCATCTGCAGCGCGTCGTGCATGGGGCCGGGCGACTCGCTGCCCGCTTCGGCGCACGCCAGCAGGGGCGTGAGCAAAAGCGGAGCGAATAGACGAAATGCATGTTTTTTGTACAAGGCTTCACTCCAGGCTAACCCGTCGACTGCTAGACTTCGCCGCTGAACCGGCTGCGGCACTGGGAAAACCAGGCCCACTCAGGTCACTACAACATGTTCTGTCAGAGGGGGGTTTTGCCCATGTCTGACTTGTTTCGCTATTAGATGGCGATTATAGGCGCCGGCCAGGCGGGAAACCGCAGCATTGGCGCCGGATGAGGTATCAAGCACATGATGGTCATGCTTCGGCGCCTGTGCCTTGCCGCCGGTTTGCTGGTGTCGGCACCGCTGGCCTGGGCCGCTCCTTCCTATCAGCCGCTGCTGGATGATCTGTCGCGAGTAGCGCCCGCTCTGGACACACGGGTCCTGACCCATGCCGTAGCGGCCATGCAGTGTGCCGTAAACAACGGCGCCAGCCCTGCGCAACGGCTGGCGGTGATTGATTTCTCACTGCCGTCCTCTGAGCGGCGGCTGTGGATCTTCGACCTCCAACGCAAGCGATTGTTGCTCGAAGATTTCGTCGCCCACGGGCAGAAATCCGGCGAAAACCACGCCACGCGCTTTTCCAATGTCCTCGGCAGTCACCAGTCGAGCATCGGTCTGTTCCGTACGGCTGAGAGCTACAGCGGCAAGCACGGCTATTCACTGCGCATGGACGGGCTCGAACCCGGCGTGAACGACCTGGCCCGCGAACGGGCTATCGTCATCCACCCGGCGGACTACGTAAACCCTGCCTGGATCGCCACTCAGGGCCGCATCGGTCGCAGCCAGGGTTGTCCGGCGGTGCGCCCGGAAGTGGCGCGCATGGTGGTCGATAGCCTCAAGGGCGGCCAGTTCATGTTCTCCTGGTATCCCGATCAGGACTGGCTGCAGTCCTCGGCCTACCTCAATTGCGAGCCAGCGCGCGTGGCGGGGATACTGGCGGCGCGGCAGGGATAAAAGCTGTAAAAGCCGATAAGAGCGCTTGAAGCTGGAAAGCTGGACGAAAAGGCTTGATCGGCATTGTCCCGGAGCGATTCTGTCCAGCCTCCAGCCTCCAGCCTCCAGCCTCCAGCCTCCAGCCTCCAGCCTCCAGCCTCCAGCCTCCAGCTGTAGGTCGGGTCACGCTTCTCCGACCCGACGAGCGGAGTCATGGTGGATGTAAAAAGCGACATCCACCCTACGCTCGCTTGCAGCTTGCAGCTTGCAGCTTGCAGCTTGCAGCTTGCAGCTTGCAGCTTGCAGCTTGCAGCTGCTCTATTTCTGCTCGCTCTGCGGCGTCACCCGCAGCACTTCCTCCAGCGTGGTCAGCCCCGCCGCGATCTTCTGCGCGCCGGACAGGCGCAGGCTGTGCGTGCCGTCCTTGAAGGCCTGGCGGCGCAGGGCGATGAGATCGGTATCGGCGCTGATCAGCGGCTTGATGCCGTCGTTGAGCAGCATGATCTCGTAGACCCCGGCGCGCCCGCGATAGCCGGTGTCGCGGCATTCGATGCAGCCCACCGCCTGCTGTGCGTGGGTCGGCAGCGGCGCATTCCAGGGCTTGGTCAGCGTCTGCCAGTCATCGGCATCCAGCTGCACCGGCGCCTTGCAGTGCGGGCAGAGCGTGCGCACCAGGCGCTGGGCCATCACGCCGAGCAGCGTCGCCTTGAGCAGGTAGTGCGGCACGCCCAGTTCGAGCAGGCGGGTGATGGCGCTGGGCGCGTCGTTGGTGTGCAGGGTGGAGAGCACCAGATGGCCGGTCAGCGCCGCCTGGATCGCCATCTCGGCGGTTTCCAGGTCGCGGATCTCGCCGACCATGATGATGTCCGGGTCCTGGCGCATCAGCGCGCGCACGCCGCTGGCGAAGCTCAGGTCGATGTTGTGCTGCACCTGCATCTGGTTGAAGGCGCCCTCGATCATCTCGATCGGGTCTTCGATGGTGCAGACGTTCACCTCTGGCGTGGCCAGTTGCTTGAGCGTGGTGTACAGCGTGGTGGTCTTGCCCGAGCCGGTCGGGCCGGTGACCAGGATGATGCCGTTGGGCTGGCGGGTCATGCTCTGCCAGCGGCGCAGGTCCTCGGCGGAAAAGCCCAGCTGGTCGAAGCCCTTGAGCAGCACTTCGGGGTCGAAGATGCGCATCACCATCTTCTCGCCGAAGGCGGTCGGCAGCGTCGACAGGCGCAGCTCCACCTCGCCGCCATCCGGCGTCTTGGTCTTGACCCGGCCATCCTGCGGTTTGCGCTTCTCGGCGACGTTCATCCGGCCCAGGCTCTTCAACCGGCTGACCACCGCCATGGTCACCTGCGGCGGGAACTGGTAGACGTTGTGCAGCACGCCATCGATGCGAAAGCGCACCGTGCCCTGTTCGCGGCGCGGCTCGATGTGGATGTCGCTGGCGCGCTGGTCGAAGGCGTACTGGAACAGCCAGTCGACGATGTTGACGATGTGCGAGTCGTTGGCGTCGGGCTCCTGGTCGCTGGCGCCCAGGTTGAGCAGTTGCTCGAAGTTGCCGGTGCCGCTGACCTTCTGGTCCGTGGCGGTGGCGCCGCTGACCGACTTGGCCAGCCGGTAGAACTCCACGGTGAAGCGCTGCAATTCCACCGGGTTGGCCACCACGCGCCTGATCGGGCGCTTGAGCACGTGGGTGAGGTTGGCTTCCCAGCTCTTCACGAAGGGCTGGGCGCTGGCGATGGTCACCGCCGAGCTGTCCACTGCCACGGCGAGGATCTTGTGGCGTTGGGCGAAGGCGTAGGACATCAGCGGGGTGATGGCCGCGACGTTGATCTTCAGCGGGTCGATGCGCAGGTAGGGCTGCCCGGCCTGCTCGGCGAGCCAGAGGGTGAGGGTTTCCAGGTCGAGCTTCTTGCCGGGTCGCGCCAGGTCATCGAGCTGCTGCGCGGCGAGGAATTCCAGCGGATGCTGCTGGCTGGCCGCCGTGCCGCGGCGCAGGGCCAGGCACTGCTCGGCGGCTTCCTGCAGGAGTCGGCCCTGGGCCACCAGATCGCGCAACAGGTCGTTGAGGTCGAGGAAACGGTCGGCAACGGACGGGGCGAACGCGGGCATGAAGGCTCCTGGGAAAGACCGATAAAAGCGCTTGAGACGGGCACTGTAGGGCCGAATTTATTCGGCTACGGATTGGTAAAAGGCCGAACAAGTCCGGCCCTACAATTCCAGCCTTGAAAGCTTACTTGGTCAGCATCTTCCAGGCCTTGAGCGTCCACACAGTACGGGCCTGTTCGATGCGGGCATCGAGCGTTTCGTCGCTCAACGGCTGCTGCGCCAGTTCGTAAAGCTTGACCAGCTCGCCATACAGGCGGTCGGTCTCCGGCACTTCCAGCACGTTGCGCGCCAGGCGCAGCCAGACCAGCAGGCGCTCCATGCGCGGGCGCTGCTCGGCGAGGTCTTCCGGTTGTTGCTGGTAGCGCAGCAGCTGCAATGCCAGCGCCTCTTCAGCCAATTGGCGTGGCAGCCACTTGCCCAGTTCGGCGGCACCCTGGCGCTCGCCGCGCGTGTTGCGCCCGATGGTCCAGCCGCGTTGCCATAGCCAGAGCGAGGCCTTCAGCGAGAACAGGCCCCAGCGTGGCTGATCCAGTTCGGTGGCGAATTCGCCGGGTGCGCTCTGGCGGACAACCTCATCGTCCCGACCGGCTTCGATGCGTGGACGCCAGTCGTCGATCAGTGCATCGAGCAGTTCGCGCAGTTCCCGGCTGCTGGCGCGCGGCGCGGCCTGGCCGAGGCTGCCGAGCAGGGCGCGCAGGTCAACCAGTTGCTGCAGCCACTGGTCGAGCAGTTTCCAGTGGCCCTTGAAGCGGTACTGCTCGGCCAGCCGTTGGCTGTTGCCCAACAGGTGCCAGGCCAGCGCGGCGAAGGCGTCGTCCAGCGGCATGGTGGCATCAAGTGTTGGTGTCGGCAGGCTCAGCGAATAGCTGTCGGCATCGTGCAGGCGATAGCCGCGCTCGGCCTTGCTGATGTCGCAGGGCATCAGCGCCAGTTCGGCGGCCAGTTCGGCGGCCAGTTCCAGCAGCGCTTCGGGCTCGCCCTGGCGCAGCTCCAGCTCCAGCTCGCAGATTTCCTCGCTCTGCTTGCCGACCACGACCTTGCCCAGGTCCAGCGCGGCTTCGATGACGACCTTGGCCTTGCCACGACCCCAGGCGATCTCGGCCTTTTCGCGAACGAAATCGGTGGTGAAGATCGGCTTGAGGGCTTTCTTGTCCAGTCCGGCGAGTGCCGCCGGCCAGCAATCGTCGGTGAGTTTCTTCGGGTCCAGCTTGGCCTTGTCCAGGTACCAGTCCCACTCGTTGCGCTCGGACAGGCCGGCCACGCTCTGGCCGCGACTTTTCAGCGTCTGGATGAATTGCTCGCCGTCACGGCGCAGGCGCAGCGCGACTTTCGCCTGAGCCAATTCGTGCTCGGGCGTGTCGTAATACTGATTGAACAGTTCGTGGCGCTGCCAGCCGCTCTTGTTGCGTTTCTTCAGCAGCGGGTGGTCGCGCAAGGCCGCGAGGGTTTCGCGACTGGCGCGCAGTTTGATTTCGGTTTCTTTCTGCATGATGCCGACCGGTGCCTATACCAAGTTTGTATTACCGCTTGATGGCATACGGTAGCAGGCGCGATGGCCTGTCCGTATACTTGCCGCCTTCTGAAGCCGGGGTATTCCCTATGCCAATCAATCCATTCGTCAGCCTGTTCGGACGTTCGCCAATCGGCCCCATGCAGCAGCATATGGCCAAATCCCATGAATGTGCCGCCAACCTGGTGCCGTTGTTTCAGGCGATCACGGCAGAAGATTGGGAGCGGGTCGAGCAGATCCAGAAAGAGATGGCCCAGCTGGAAAGCGAGGCTGACAAGCTCAAGAAGAATGTTCGCCAGCACCTGCCCAAGAGCCTGTTCCTGCCGGTGCCGCGCTCCGATCTGCTGGAGCTGCTGAGTGTACAGGACAAGATCGCCAACCGCGCCAAGGACATTGCCGGCCTGATGCTGGGCCGCTGCATGACTGTTCCTGTGCCGCTGCAGCCGCAGATGCTGGCCTTCGTCCAGCGCAGCGTCGACGCCAGCTGCCAGGCACTCAAGGCGCTCAAGGAACTGGATTCGCTGCTCGAAACCGGCTTCAGCGGTCGCGAGGCCACGCTGGTGGAGAGCATGGTCGAGGAGCTCGAAGAGATCGAGCGCGAAACCGACCGCATGCAGATCACGGTTCGCCGTGCGCTGTTCAAGCTGGAAAAGGAATTGCCACCGGTAGACGTCATGTTCCTCTACAAGATCATCGAATGGATCGGTGACGTGGCCGACCGCGCCGAGCGTGTCGGTAACCGTCTGGAACAACTGCTGGCGCGTTGAGCGCCAGCGTCTTTTCTGGGTTCAACAGGTAAATCTTTATGTCTCTTGTTACGGATTACGGCCTCGTACTCCTTATTCTCGCCTGCGCGTTCGGTTTTTTCATGGCCTGGGGCGTCGGTGCCAACGACGTGGCCAATGCCATGGGCACCTCGGTGGGTTCGCGTGCGCTGACCATCAAGCAGGCGATCCTGATCGCCATGGTCTTCGAGTTCTGCGGCGCCTATCTGGCCGGCGGACAGGTCACTGAGACCATCAAGAATGGCATCGTCGATGCCGAGCTGATCCCGCCGGATCTCTTCATTCTGGGCATGATGTCCTCGCTGCTGGCGGCCGGCACCTGGCTGTTCATCGCTTCGCTGCGGGGCTGGCCGGTCTCCACCACCCATTCCATCGTGGGCGCGGTAATCGGTTTCGCGGCGGTGGGCATCTCGGCCGATGCGGTGCATTGGGGGGCCATCGGGCCGATCGTCGCCAGCTGGGTGGTGACGCCTTTCATGTCCGGGGTGATCGCCTTCGGCCTGTTCATGAGCGTGCAGGCGCTGATCATCAATACCGACAATCCGTTCCAGAACGCCAAGCGTTTCGTGCCGGTATACATGTTCCTGACCGGCTTCATGGTTTCGCTCATGACCTTCACCAAGGGCCTCAAGCATGTCGGCATCGACCTGGCCACCTCGCAGAGCCTGCTGCTCTCGGTGGCGATGGGCGTGCTGGTGGCGCTGCTCGGCATGGCTTTGCTGAGCCGGATCAAGGTGGATGAGGAGGCCGATCGGGCATTCCATTTCGCCAGCGTGGAAAAGGTCTTCGCCGTGCTGATGATCTTCACTGCCTGCGCCATGGCCTTCGCCCACGGCGCCAACGACGTGGCCAATGCCGTCGGTCCGCTGGCAGCGGTGGTGGGCGCGATCCAGGCCGGTGGTGACATGACCATTGGCGCCAAGTCCGCCGTACCGGGCTGGGTACTGTTGCTGGGTGCGGTCGGTATCGTGATCGGCCTGGCCACTTATGGCTACAAGGTGATCGCCACCATCGGTCGTGAAATCACCGAGCTGACCCCGAGCCGCGGCTTCGCCGCCGAGCTGGCTACGGCCACCACGGTCGTGACCGCATCGGCCATGGGGCTGCCAATCTCCACCACCCATACCCTGGTCGGTGCGGTACTGGGCATCGGTATCGCGCGTGGCATCGGCGCACTGAACCTGGGGGTGATCGGCAAGATCTTCACCTCCTGGCTGGTCACGCTGCCGGTCGGCGCGGGCCTGTCGATCGTCTTCTTCCTGATTTTCCAGGCCATCTTCGTCTGATAGCCGGCCAGGCCCGTACCACAGCGCCCCGTCCAGTCGACGGGGCGTTTTGCTTGTGAGGCTCCATTGCGGGCCGATTCGTGTTTCACTGCCGGCATTGCCCGATGAATCACGGAGGTAGCTGGTGGCCCTTCCCCCGCTCAAGCAGCGTTTCGCCGAACTCATTGCCGCGCCCTCGGTCAGCTGTACCCAGGCGCATTGGGACCAGAGCAACCGTCCGGTGATCGAACGGCTCGCCGCCTGGCTGGGCGAGCTCGGGTTTGCCTGCGAAACCCAGGAAGTGGCGCCCGGCAAGTTCAACCTGCTGGCCAGTCGTGGCAGTGGCCCCGGTGGGTTGGTGCTGGCCGGGCACAGTGACACCGTGCCCTTCGATGCCGGGATGTGGACGTCCGACCCGCTGCGCTTGCGCGAAGACGACGACCGTTGGTATGGCCTCGGCAGTTGCGACATGAAGGGCTTCTTCGCGCTGGTCATCGAAGCGGTCTTGCCGCTGCTCGATCAGCCCTTCAAACAGCCGCTGCTGATTCTTGCCACCTGCGACGAGGAAAGCTCCATGTCCGGTGCCCGCGCGCTGGCCGAGGCAGGCAGGCCGCTGGGCCGTGCCGCGGTGATCGGCGAGCCCACCGGCTTGCGCCCCGTGCGGCTGCACAAGGGCATCATGATGGAAGGCATCAGTATTCAGGGGCAGAGCGGCCATTCCTCCAACCCGGCCTACGGCCATAGCGCGCTTGAGGCCATGCACGCGGTTATGGGCGAGCTGCTGACACTGCGCCGGCAATGGCAGCAGGAGTACGACAATCCGCTGTTCGACGTGCCGCAGCCGACGCTCAACCTCGGCTGCATCCATGGCGGCGACAACCCCAACCGCATCTGCGGCCAGTGCGCGCTGGAGTTCGACCTGCGCCCGCTGCCCGGCATGGACCCCGAGCAACTGCGCGCAGCCATGCGCCAGCGTCTGCAACCGCTGGCCGAGCAGCATCAGGTGACGATCGAACTGGCGCCGCTGTTTCCCAGCGTGCCGCCCTTCGAGCAGGCGGCGGGCGGTGAGCTGGTCACCCTTGCCGAACGCCTGACCGGCCATCAGGCCGAAGCAGTGGCGTTCGCCACCGAAGCGCCTTATCTTCAGCAACTCGGCTGCGAGACGCTGGTGCTCGGTCCCGGTGACATCGCCTGCGCCCACCAGCCGGACGAATACCTGGATCTCGACAGGATCGAACCTACCGTGAGGCTGCTGCGCGCCATGATCGATCACTACTGCCTGCAGCCGGCCAGCCGAGGATAGGAGCAGATTTCGCCAATCGAATCTGCTCCATGCCTGCTCTCCCGACCCGGCTACCGGACCTCAAGCTGTCACCTGAAGGCTTCTGCAACATGCACGACTATGTCACCTGGCTTCGCGACTCCTCGCCCTACATCAACTCGCACCGTGAGCGGACCTTCGTGGTCATGCTGCCGGGCGATGGCCTGGAGCACCCCAACTTCGCCAATATCGTTCACGACCTGGTGCTGCTGCACAGCCTCGGCGTGCGCCTGGTGCTGGCGTTCGGCTCGCGTCCGCAGATCGAGGCGCGACTGGCTGCTCGTGGCATCGAGCCGCGCGTCCATCAGGGCCTGCGCATCACTGATTCCGCCGCGCTGGAATGCGTAATCGATGCGGTCGGGCATATGCGTATCGCCCTTGAAGCACGGCTGTCGATGGACATGGCCGCTTCGCCCATGCAGGGCGCGCGGCTGCGCGTGGCCAGCGGCAATTTCGTCACCGCACGGCCTATCGGTGTGGTCGAGGGGGTCGATTACCAGCACACCGGCGAGGTGCGGCGTATCGACCGCAAGGGCATTGGCCGTCTGCTGGACGAGCGCACCATCGTGCTGCTCTCGCCACTGGGCTACTCGCCCACCGGGGAAATTTTCAACCTGGCCTGCGAAGACGTCGCTACCCGCGCGGCCATCGATCTGCAGGCCGACAAACTGGTGCTCTACGGCGCCGAGCGTGGTTTGCTGGACGAAGCCGGTCGTCTGGTACGCGAACTGCGTCCGCCGCAGATTCCCGCCCACGTGGCGCGGTTGGGCAGCGATTACCAGGCCGAACTGCTGGACGCTGCCGCGCAGGCCTGTCGTGGCGGCGTGCGGCGCAGCCACCTGGTCAGTTATGCCGATGACGGCGCGCTGCTCAACGAGCTGTTCACCCGTGATGGCGCGGGCACACTGGTGGCGCAGGAGCAGTTCGAGCAGCTGCGCGAGGCAACGATTGAGGATGTGGGTGGGCTGATCGACCTGATCACCCCACTGGAGGAACAGGGCATCCTGGTACGGCGTTCACGGGACGTGCTGGAGCGCGAGGTGGAGCAGTTCAGCATCGTCGAGCGCGACGGCCTGATCATCGCCTGCGCCGCGCTCTATCCCATTCCCGATTCGGACTGGGGCGAACTGGCCTGCCTGGCGGTCAACCCGGAATATCGCCATGGCGGTCGCGGCGACGAGCTGCTCGAACGTATCGAGGCGCGCGCGCGCAAGCTGGGCCTGAAAACCCTCTTCGTGCTCACCACCCGCACCGCCCACTGGTTCCGCGAACGCGGTTTCGAGCCCAGCGGCGTCGAACGCCTGCCGGCGGCACGGGCCTCGCTGTACAACTTCCAGCGCCAGTCGAAGGTGTTCGAGAAGAAGCTGTAAAAAGCAGCTGGAAGCCTGAAGCTGGAAGCTGGAAGTAAAAGCGAGAAGCGTGACAGCGGCGTAGCTGCGATCCCAAGCGGTGGAGGCCGTAGGGCCGAATTTATTCGGCCGATGTGGGCCATGGCCGAACAAGTTCGGCCCTACGCACTACCGCGCTCAGATGCCGATGGCCAACAGGCTTGCCTGATAGGCCGCGACGAACTGGTCGAAATCCGATTCCTGTTGGGCTTCCAGCGCGGCCTGTTCGTCGTGGGAACGTTGCGCGGCGGTTTCGAATGCGGCCTGCTCGGTAGCGCTCAGAGGCTGGCTACGGAAGTACTCGGCATGGGCCTGCGTCTGGCGCAGGGCGAACTGGCTGAAGCTTTCGCCGCTGCGTTTCAGCGCGTCGAGTACCTGCGCCGATGGGGTAAGGCTGCTGTCGGCGACCTTCGCCTGCTGTGCGGCAAGCGCCCGCGCATGCTGTTCGCCGCCCTGGCTCTGGTCCAGCAGTGCGGCGACCTGGCCGATTTCGCCCAGCAGCTCCTGCGCCCAGGCCTGCAGGCCGACCTGCTCGCCGCAGCGGCGCAGTTCGAGGCCCGGCTTGCGTCCTTCGTTGACCACCTTGAGGAAGTTGTCGCTGCTGGCGCCGCATTCGCCGGCGGCCAGGCAGGGGCTGTCTTCCAGCGCGCAGAACAGCAGGAAGGCATCGAGGAAGCGCGACTCGTCGAGGTCGATGCCCAGCGGCAGGAAGGGGTTGATGTCCAGGCAGCGTACTTCGATGTACTGGATGCCACGCGCGCGCAACGCCTGCAGTGGCCGCTCGCCGCTTTCGGTGACGCGCTTGGGGCGGATATTGGAGTAGTACTCGTTCTCGATCTGCAGCACGTTGGTGTTGAGCTGCAGCCAGTTGCCCTCGGCGTCCTTTGTGCCCATCGCGGCGTAGGCCGGGTAGGGCGTCGAAACCGCCTTGTGCAGGCTGTCGGTGTAGCTGGACAGGTTGTCGTAGCAGGGCGTCAGGCCGGCCTGGGCGTTGCTCTGGTAGCCCAGGTCGCTCATGCGCAGGCTGGTGGCCCAAGGCAGGTAGAGGGTGTCTTCATCCAGCTGTTCGAGCTGGTGCCCGCGCCCGCGCATGAAGCTCGCATCCAGCGCCGGGGAAGCGCCGAACAGGTACATCAGCAGCCAGCTGTAGCGGCGGAAGTTGCGGATCAGCGCGATATAGCGCGAGGACTGGTAGTCCTGGCGGTTGCGTTCGTCGCCATCTTCAGCCTGCAGCAGGGGCCACAGCGCCTCGGGCAGCGAGAAGTTGTAGTGGATGCCGGCGATGCACTGCATGGTCTTGCCGTAGCGCAGCGCCAGGCCCTGGCGGTAGACGTACTTGAGACGACCGATATTGGAACTGCCGTATTCGGCGATGGGAATCTGTGCCTCTTCGGGTAGCTGGCCCGGCATCGAGGGGCTCCAGAGATACTCAGCGCCCAGCTTGCTGTAGGTGTAGCGATGGATCGTATCCAGTTCGGCCAGCGTCTGTTGCGGGTCGGTTTCGGTGCCGGTGATGAACTCCAGCAGCGCTTCGGAATAATCGGTGGTGATCTTCGGGTGGGTCAGTGCCGAGCCCAGTGCCTGCGGGTGTGGCGTCAGGGCCAGCTTGCCGTGGCCGTCGATGCGCAGGCATTCGCGCTCGATCCCATGCAGGCATTGCGAGAGCAGCGAAAGGTTCGGGGGCTCGGCCAGCAATGCCAGGCGATGGGAGAGGAGGTCGCTCAACTTGTGGATTCCTTCACGCGAAAGTGAGGCCAATATGGGGTGGCGAGCGGCAAGCTTCAAGCCGCAGCGTCAAGAATAAGCACGCCGGCTTTCTCTTCTAGCCTGTGGCTTGTAGCTGCTCCTTCAGAGGCAGGCGAAGGTCGATTGTGCCTTGGCCACCAGCTTCTCGTCTTGATGAACCTCGGCTTCGAGGACCTGGGTACGCCGCCCGGCGTGCACCACCCAGGCCCGGCACTGCAGTTCGCCTTCGGTCACCGGGCGGATGTAGTTGACCTTGCATTCCAGGGTCACGCTGTTCGGCAGGCCGCCGTTGAGGCTGTGGCTGGCCTGGCCCATGGCGGTGTCGATCAGCGAGAACAGCGCGCCGCCGTGCAGCTTGCCGTGCAGGTTGCGCAGGCCGTCGTGCATGCTCAGGCCCAGTAGCGCCTCGCCGTTCCCGACCTTGTGGATCTTCAGGCCGAGCAGGCGCCCGAAGGCGCTGGAGTTGCCCACCGCCTCGGCTTGAATGCTCATGCTACTTCCTCAGGTTCTTGGCATTGGCGAACAGCGCCGCCATGGCATTGTTCGCCGGGGCCGGCTTTTCCTGCGGCGCGTGGCGCTCGCTGCGCGGTGCGTTGCCGCGCGGCTTGCCGCCACGGGGGCCTTCGGTCTTCTCGCCGGGGGTGTCGCTCATGCGCATGGACAGGCCGACGCGCTGGCGCGGGATGTCCACTTCCATGACCTTGACCTTGACGATGTCACCGGCCTTGACCACCTCGTAGGGGTCTTTGACGAACTTTTCCGACAGCGCGCTGATGTGCACCAGGCCATCCTGATGCACGCCGATGTCGACGAAGGCACCGAAGTTGGTCACGTTGGTCACCACGCCTTCGAGCACCATGCCGGGTGTGAGGTCGCTGAGTTTCTCGACGCCTTCCTGGAATTCGGCGGTCTTGAACTCGGGGCGCGGGTCGCGGCCCGGCTTTTCCAGCTCCTGGAGGATGTCGCCGATGGTCACCACGCCGAAGTTCTCGTCGGTGAACTGCTTGGGGTCGAGGCGCTTGAGAAAGGCCGAGTCGCCGATCAGCGAACGGATGTCGCGACCGGTGTCGGCGGCGATGCGCTTGACCAGCGGATAGGTTTCCGGGTGCACGGCGGAGGCATCCAGCGGGTTGTCGCCGTTCATCACGCGGAGGAAGCCGGCGGCCTGCTCGAAGGTCTTCTCACCCAGGCGCGGCACCTTCTTCAGCTCGCTACGGGACTTGAACGCGCCGTTGGCGTCGCGGTAGGTGACGATATTCTGTGCCAGGGTGCCGTTGAGGCCGGAGATACGCGCCAGCAGGGCGGCGGAGGCGGTATTGACGTCGACGCCGACGGCGTTCACGCAGTCCTCGACCACCGCATCCAGCGAGCGCGCCAGCTTCAACTGCGACACGTCATGCTGGTACTGGCCGACGCCGATGGCCTTGGGCTCGATCTTCACCAGTTCGGCCAGCGGGTCCTGCAGGCGCCGGGCGATGGACACCGCGCCACGGATCGAAACGTCCAGATCGGGGAATTCCTTTGCCGCCAGCTCCGAGGCCGAATACACCGAGGCGCCGGCCTCGCTGACCATGATCTTGGTGAGTTTCAGGCCCGGCACCTTCTTGATCAGCTCGCCGGCCAGCTTGTCGGTCTCGCGGCTGGCGGTGCCGTTGCCGATGGCGATCAGGTCCACGCCATGCTTGGCGCAGAGCTTGGCCAGTACCGCGAGAGTGCCGTCCCAGTCGTTGCGCGGCGCGTGCGGATAGACGGTGGCGGTATCCAGCAGCTTGCCGGTGGCATCGACCACCGCCACCTTGCAGCCGGTGCGCAGGCCGGGATCGAGGCCCAGGGTCGCGCGTGGGCCGGCGGGTGCGGCGAGCAGCAGGTCGTGCATGTTGCGGGCGAACACGCCGATGGCATCGTCTTCGGCCTTGTCGCGCAGCTCGCCGAGCAGGTCGGTTTCCAGATGGGTGTAGAGCTTGACCTTCCAGGTCCAGCGCACCACCTCGGCCAGCCACTTGTCGGCGGCGCGACCGCGATTGTCGATGCCGAAGCGCTCGCCGATCATCGCTTCGCCCGGATGCATGGCGCCCGGCGTTTCGTCGCCGACCTTGAGGCTGACGCTGAGCACGCCTTCGTTGCGCCCGCGGAATATCGCCAGGGCGCGGTGCGAGGGGGTGTTCTTCAGCACTTCGTCATGCTCGAAATAGTCGCTGAACTTGGCGCCTTCGGCTTCCTTGCCCGGCACCACGCGGGCGCTGAGGGTGGCGTTGTGCTTGAGGAAGTCGCGCAGCTTGGCCAGCAGGTCGGCATCCTCGGCGAAGCGCTCCATGAGGATGTATTTGGCGCCTTCGAGCACGGCCTTGGTGTCGGCGAAGCCTTTCTCGGTATCGATAAAGCGTTCGGCTTCGCTTTCGGGGCTCAGTTCCGGATTGCTGAACAGCGCATCGGCCAGCTCGCCGAGGCCCGCTTCCAGGGCGATCTGGCCCTTGGTGCGGCGCTTCTGCTTGTACGGCAGGTAAAGGTCTTCGAGACGGGTCTTGGTGTCGGCCAGGTTGATCTCGCGGGCCAGTTCGGGGGTCAGCTTGCCCTGTTCCTCGATGCTGGCGAGGATCGAGACGCGACGGTCATCCAGCTCGCGCAGGTAGCGCAGGCGCTCTTCCAGGTTGCGCAACTGGGTGTCGTCGAGGCTGCCGGTCACTTCCTTACGGTAACGGGCGATGAAGGGCACGGTGGAGCCTTCGTCGAGCAGCGCCACGGCGGCGGCTACCTGTTGCGGGCGCACGCCCAGTTCGTTGGCGATGCGGGAATTGATGCTGTCCATGTGATGTCCTGCGGGCGGAATGACGGCCGGCCGGCCAGAAAAGGGCGGCAGTATACCTGCGGTCGCCGCACGGCGGTTTCGAATCGGCTAGCAAAGGCTCAGCGGAATGCGGCGTAGGGCTGCAGAGGCTCGACGGGCCAGGACAGGTCGCCTCGCCATGGGGCGAAGTTGTAGCGAACGAAGAGCAATGCGTTGCTCGGCGCGTAATCGTCGCTGTACACCCAGTTCAGGGCACCGCCAAGCACGAAATGGTCGGTCAGGCGGCGCTCGAACATGCCCTGGAGCCGGTAGCTGACCCCACGGCTGCTCGATCCGGCTATTTCTTCAGCCGCGGCCTGAGGGCCGATCACCTCGGCGAATCTGCCGTTCAGGCTATCGAGCGGATAGCGCCGACTGTCATCGGTACTCGATACCGACCAACTGACGCCGCCTTCAAGCAGAACGGACCAGTCGGGATTGCGCCAGGCGTAGCTCACCGGCAGGCCAATCGAGTTGTACTGCTGCGGACTCCAGTAGCCGCCCTGTCCCAGCGTATGGCCGCTGAGCTCGCGCTCATAGGCGAAGTGGATGAAGGTCAGGCCGGACCTCAGTCGCTGATCGATACGGTCGAGCCATTTGTAGTAATAGCCGGTCATGGCGGTCAGCCGGCGATTGTCCGCAACCTTCTCGCCCCGCAGCCAGTGATGGCCCAGATTGACCCAGACACCATGCGCGCCGCCCTCGTCCCAGCTCAGGCCGAGGCTGGCGCCGTTGGCGGTGACCGCGCCCCAGCGGACCCCCGTGCCGGGATCGAGGCTGCCGCCGTAGGACAGGAGCGAATTGCTCATTGGGCGTCGGGATGCGGTGAGCGACCAGCCCAGCTGACCCAGACCGCCGCTGCCGGTCACGCCTGCAAAGACATTGTCGATCTCGAAGCCCTGACTGAAGCCGGCGTCGACTGCCATCCGCTCTGTCTGGACGCCGCCTGCCAGCATCATGGCGTCCGCCTGCTGGGTTTTGCCGCCACAGAGGGCCGTTTCCCGGCAGCTGCCGAAGTTGGGATCGGCATCGAGCGTACCGGCATCGAGGTCGATACGTTCGGCACGCAGGAATCGGCGCTGACCAGCGGCAGGCCATTCCAGATGCAGGAGGGTCGTGTTGGTTTGCAGTTCCGAGATGCCAGGGGTGCCATCATCGTTGCGCCAGCCGAAGTGGTGCTGCAGCGTCAGGGTGGTGTTCTGCGCCTGATAGAGATCGGCCAGGTCGCTGCGCAGACTACGCACAAGCCAGTCGTCTTCTGCATCAGCACGTGAGGCCTGCGTCATTGCCGGACTGTGGGCGTCCGCATCCAGCAGCTCGGCATCGACCATGGCCTGCCGGTAGAGCCCGATGGCCTGCCGTGGATTCATGGCGCGCAGAAGGCGGGCGGTGTCGCGACGCAGCAGAGGATCGGGAGCGCGCTGTTGCCGTTCGAGTTCCGTTAGCAGCGTGCGGGCCTTTTCGGTTTCGCCGACAGTTGCCCAGCTGTTTGCCAGTCGGCGCTGGCCGTTGAAGTCTTCCGGGACCAGATCGGGCGGCATCCGCTCAAGAGCCTTGCGGGCTTCCGGGATACGCCCTGCAGTCACGAGCGCTTCGATTCTGGACAGGCGCGCCCCGGCATGTGTCCCATCGATTGCCAATGCCTGCTGCAGGTAGTCGAGCGCCTTGCCGATCTCCCCCCGCGCCTCGGCCCAGTTGGCCAGCATGACGAAATCTTCCGGCGGGCCGCCACTGTCGCGTAGCGCCGTTTCGATAATCTCGATGGCAGCATGCTCGCGACCTGTTTCGCGCAGCTTTTCGGCACGCGCCAGCAACTGGCGCCGCTGTACGCGGGTGGCGAGCGCCTGCATGTCCTCGCTCCATTGCGACTCTGGAACGGCACGCAGCGTCGCCAGCGCGGCGACGTCCCTTTCTGCGGCGGCCAGATACAGACCGTGGGCATAGCGGGACGTCGGGTCATCGGCCTGGCGCCGAAGGAGGTCGGCGAAGACCGCGTCGGCCTGACCTGTCCGACCCTGTTCGTGCAGCACGTTGGCCAGTCGATAGGCGAGCCAGGGATCGTCCGGCGCCAGTGTTCTGGCCTGTTTCAGGGCTTCGCTGGCGATGGCTGCATCCTGAGCCTGCAGAGCGCGATCGGCGATGCTCTTGTAGCGCTCAAGCAGCAGGTCGTTGCGCAGGGAGGCGAATGCCCGGCGCTGCGCTGGCGCGAGTGACTCGATGAACGCCAGGGCCCGGTCCGTCGACTGGGCCTGGTAGATCCTGACCAGCCCGCGTATGGCGCTGCCGTTGTCGCGTTCGAGTGCCAGGATACTCAGGTAATCCTGCTCGGCCTGTTCGAGCCGGCCCTCGTCTTCGGCGACGCGGGCCAGGCCGGCGCGCGCGAACAGGCTGTCCGGGCGTCTACGCAAGGCAGCGGTATAGAGCGTCTTGGCCTTGGCGTGATCGTTCTGCCCAAGGGCCAGGTCGGCCTGCTCCAGTGTCAGCCAGTAGCGTGTCGCCTCGATCAGGTCGTTCCACTTGGTCAGATTGTCGATGTCGTCCTCGTTGGCCTTGGCTCGCTCGAAATACCGGATGGCTTGCGGTCGGTGGCCGGGTCGCATCAGGGCTCGGCCCAGGCCGCCGAGAAATTCCGGCTCCTGGGGATGGCGCCTGAGGGCCTGCCTCAGTTGAACCTCCGCCGCCTCGTCATCACCGCGCGAAACGAGTTCCAGGCCGCGCTGGCCGGCCCGCCAGAAAGGGTCGGCGATGAGTGTGCGGCCACGTTCGAGGTGTTGTCGGGCTTCGTCTGCGAAACGACCGCCGGCATAGCGATTAAGAAAGCTCTGCCAGCCTGCGAGCGTCCTGTCGCTGATCGGTTGCGCGGCGAGATACTCGAACTCACGCTGAGCGGCCGCGTCCGTTGCCGTAGGGTTGCGTCCGAGCACGGCCAATAGCGCCAGTGCGGCTTCATCCTGTCCGGCATCGAACAGCAGGTTGGCGAGCAGCTGGCGTACCGGGGGATTTCCGGGGTAATGCGCGTCCAGTTCGCGCAGCGCGGTGATGGCCTGCGCTTGCTGCCCCGGACGGGCACTGCGCAGACGCCAGTACTCCACGGCCAGCTCCAGCGTCGGGGGTGCGTCGCCAAAGATGGCTGTCATCCCGGCATAGGCTTCTTCGGGGCGACCCGCCATGGCGGCCAGTCGAGCCTGCTGCAGGCTCTGCTGGGTCTGTTCGTTCGCCAGCACCAGCAGCAGGCGGGCCTGCTTTTCGACGTCCAATGCGCTGTCATGCTTGGCCGACCGGAACCTGTCATGCAGGCTCCGGACACGAACGAAGTCCTGCTGGCGTAGCGCAAGACGCATCTCGGCCAGCAGTGTGCGAGGGTGTTCGGGGGCGACCAGGCGCAGACGGGTCAGGGCATCGTCGATCAGATCATCGCGGTTGAGTGCTTCGCCGGCTCGGGCCTGTGCGAGCAGCCAGGCCACTTGTTGCGTGCCATCGCGAGGGCCGTCGGTCTGTCCCCAGCAGACCGACGAGAGCAGCAGCAACAGCATGGGCAGTCTGTTCATCGTGAGGGCTTCACTGTCCGTCCGAGAGGCGTCGGGCGGCAGCCCAGCGCAGCGTGCGCCACAGGACGAGGGCCAGCAGCACGATGCTTAGCGTGGCGAGAAAGGCCAGCAGCACCGGATGCTCGGACAGGTGGAACCAGAGCAGGAGCCACCAGGGCAGGGCGCCGACATAGTAGGGCTCGCCGACGGCGTGACTGCTGACCCCGCTGTCACGGATGAGCGCCACGGAACCTGCGAAAGCCTGTTGCTTGCCGACGTCACCCAGTGCCTCACGCAGCAGGTGGTAATCGTCGTGAGTATTGGCCAACAGCGCGACAAGGCTGCGCTGTTCATGGAACGGAGACTGCAGACCGAGCACGGCGGCCAGCGGAGCGTTGGCGCGCATTGCAAGGGACGTCGTGCCGCTGCTGTCGCCGCGACGTGGCGCTTCTTGCGTGAGCCAGCTGCGTGGGGCTTCGAGCAGGATGGGCAGATCCTTGGCGGCGCGTAGCGAGTCGGGCAGCGGGCCGATCAGCAGCAGGTCGGCGTCTGCGGCGCGGGCATCGCTCCAGTCGTCGGTTACCCGCACGCCCAGTGCCGGGTAGCCAACCTGGGCACCGATCAGGCCGAGCGTATCGAGCAAGGTGCCGGCTTCGGATGCACTCGCTCGCTCCGGTACCAGTACAAGGGTCTCGGAAAGGTCGGCCATGCGGCTGAACGGGAAACCGCTGCGCACGAAGGCTTTCAGATCCGGCATGGCCATGTAGTGGTGGTAGCCGGACAGATCGATGGATGAGCTTTCGTCGATCGCCGCCTGGACGTTGGTCGGCAGATAGGTCTGGCAATGATCGCGTTGGGCATTGCCGAGCTTGCTGGCGAAGTTGAACTCGAAGCGGACCTTGTTGCGCATCCCCATCTTCAGCGCCGGCACCAGCAGTTCTTCGCTCTCGGTCGAGGTATCCGAGGAGAGCACCGACAGCCGCAGCTTCTCCACGTTGCTGCGGCTGTCGCTGGCCTTCAACGCGATGCTGCTGATGTACTGGTCGTTGACCGTCACGTTCAAGCGCGACTCATCGGGCGCTGCAGGGGGTGTATAGCGATAGCGCGTCGCCAGCGGAATGCCCTGGTTGCGCCAGACGAACAGGTCCGGCGGCAGGTTGATATCCAGGGAGATCGGATAGGGCTGCAGGCCGCTCGCCTGAAGCTGCTGTGGGTACTCGATCAGCTCGGAGAACAGCACCGGTCGATCGGTGCGAATCCAGTTCGGTGCGTCGTAGGGCTGGCGCGGCGCGGCCTCGACCTGCTCGATCGTCACCCGCCTGCCACGCAGCTGCCCCTGGTCGAGGGCCAGTGCCGATGCTGCCTGGACGAGATCGGCCTCGTTCCGGCCCATGACCAGCAGCAGCTTGGTATAGCGGTCGGCAGGATGGTCGATCAGCTCGACGACCGGGCCGTTCACTGCCGGGTGCTCGCGCAGCAGTGGAGGACGATGGTCATTGGTGGCGAACACGACGGCAGGCTGCGGGCGTTCGATGGCCTCGGGCAACTCGCCGTAGTGCACGGGGAAGCTGGCGCCCCGCCAGGCGGCGCGTGCGCCGAAGTACGAGGCCAGGATGCCTGCTGCACGCAGCGTGTCGGGTGGTGGAGCATCGGCGAAGAGGATCGGCAGGCGCAGCGGGCTGCTATCGCGCTGGTCGAAGAAGGGCAGTGGAAACCAGGCAAGGTCGCTGGCGATGTCCAGCGCCTGCTCCTGCAGCACGATACGGCTCTGGCGACCGAGATTGAGCCAGAGCCCGCTATGCGCCGGGTCCTCGCAGATATCGGTGTAGTGACCGACGAATTCGACCCTGACGCGGTTGAAATCGCCGAGCAGAAGAGGGTCCAGGCTGACAGTCTGACGTACCCGTTGGCCGAGCTGATCCTCGGTTATGGACAGGGTGCGCATCAGCTCATCGTTCAGATAGATACGCAGATGTGACAGTACCGGCAGCAATGCCGGCGAAGGGGTGTAATCGAGCAGGAGGCGCGCATCGGTGGCTATCCGGTCGCGGCGCAACTGGAATTCCACCTGCTCGGCGTTGCGGATACCGAGCAACAGCTGGTCCTGGGGGCGCCCCAGGTCGGAAAAGCTCCGGCTGGTTTCCCAGGACGGTGGCGGCACGGCGACTGTCAGGTCTGCTACCTCTTCTGGTGCGGACATGGTCTGGCCTGGCGCGAGGAGCATCGAGCACAGCATCAGCAAGGGTGCCAATCGAAGCTTCATGTTCTGTTCTCCAGGGGACGAGGGGCCGGGGTGCGCGGGCAGAAGCTGATCAGCCACGCAGCTAGCCGGAAAAGGGGGCGGAGTGGTTTGTCGAGGCCGGCGGGAAGGTATTCGAACAGCCGGTAATAACCGCGGCCACCCAGGCGCAGCACCTCGATGAAACTGTGCAGCGGACGGTCGGCCTCGAACTGGTCGTGACGATTCAGCCAGACATCCGCACGGGCGAAGGTGCATTGCACGAAGTCGACTTGCTGGGTCAGGTCCAGACCGTCGAGGCGAAGGCCGAGGTGCATGCCGGACAGTCGCGTTACCTGTGCGGGAAAGGCGAATTCGCGTTCTCCCCTGCGTAGCAGCAACTGCAACTGATCGTTCGGTGAAACACGCAGCGGCATCGACAGTTCGAGCCCTGCGCCACAGTCGGAAAAGTCGCTCAATATGCAGGGGTGAACGTGACCGCCGGGAAGGCGGATCGAGGCGGGGAGCTTCGCCAGTACCCGGTGCGAACGGCGTACCTGCCGTACTTCCGCCGCCACGGCTACCGCGGTACCGATGATCAGCAGGTTGTAGAGGACCCAGACCGTGCTGACGAGCACCGTGGCGATCTCTGCAGCAGGGCCGTAGATAATCCGCCAGGCGGCGAAGCCCAGCCCGAGGATATTGAGAATCGCCAGCAGCAGATAGGGCCGGGCGATGTGCCAGTCGAACTGGTTTTCGTCCATCAGGCCGCCCTTGGCGGTGACGTTGAATTTGCCTTTGCCGGGGTTGAACAGGGCCACCGTGGTCGGGCGGGCGATATACCACGCCAGAACCGTCTCGTAGACCTCGCCCCAGAACGAGTGCCGGTGCTTGCCCTGCAGCCGGGCGTTGGTCAGGCTGGCATGGATCATGTGCGGCAGCACGTACAGGACGATCAGCAGCGCCGGTGCATAGATGATGTATGCGTGCAGCAGAAGAAAGGCCAGCGGGGCGGTCAGGTAGATCAGCCGCGGCAGGCCGACGAGGAAGTGCAGCATCGCGTTGGCGTAGCACAGGCGCTGAAAGATCGTCAGTCCCCTGCCCAGCAGTGGGTTGTCGGTACGGAAGATCTGCGCCATGCCGCGCGCCCAGCGGATGCGCTGGCCGATGTGCGCGGACAGGCTTTCGGTTGCCAGGCCGGCGGCTTGCGGAGTGCCGAGATAGGCAGAGTCCCAGCCGGCGCGATGCAGACGCAGTGCGGTATGCGCATCCTCGGTGACCGTCTCTACCGCAAAGCCACCGATACTCTCGATGGCCGATCGGCGCAGAATCGCGCATGAGCCGCAGAAGAACGCCGCATTCCACATGTCGTTGCCGTTCTGCACCAGGCCGTAGAACAGCTCTCCTTCGTTGGGCTTGTGGCGGAACGAGCCAAGGTTTCGCTCGAACGGGTCTGGCGAAAAGAAATGATGAGGCGTCTGTACGAGGGCCATCTTCTCATCGCGCACGAACCAGCCCGCTGTGACCTGGAGAAACGACCGTACCGGGATGTGATCGCAATCGAAGATGGCAATCAGTTCACCCGAAGTCACCGAAAGGGCGTGATTGAGGTTGCCGGCCTTGGCATGGAGGTTGTCCGGACGGGTGATGTAGCCGACACCCACCTCATCGGCGAACTGCCTGAATTCTTCGCGGCGACCGTCATCGCACAGGTGAATGCGCAGCCGATCCGATGGCCAGTCCAGCCCCAGTGCGGCGAGTACGGTGGTGCGGACGACCGAAAGATCCTCGTTGTAGGTCGGGATGAGCAAATCGACGCTGGGCCATTGCTGTGGCGACTCGGGCAGGGGAGCCGGCTGGCGGTTCAGCGGCCAGCAGGTCTGTACGTAGCCGAGTATCAGAACGAGCCAGGAATAGGTTTCTGCGACCAGCAGGATGACCCCGCAGGTGAGATCGAAAGGCGAGTCCCATTTCAGTGTGGCGCTGTAGCGCCACCAGAGGTAACGGCAGGAAATGATCGTCGACAGCACGATCAGCATGAGGACGGCAAAACGTCCGGGCACGCGCCGCACGATCAGGGCCAGCCCCCAGAGCAGGAGCACGAACACCACCTGGGCACCGTAGCTGAACGGTTCGGTCACGCACAGCAGTGCGAGCAGCATGGCGATAGCCGCCACGGTGACCTGAAGTGCACGTCTGCATAGCGGTGAAAGCGTGTCGAGCATGCGATTCGTCAGCTCGCCTGGCTTCGACCAGAGGGCCGGTCTTGGCGTCAGGGGCCTTGCCAGCCGTCTGCCGTGGCGTAGCGCCTCTCGAAGCAGGCTGGGCCAGCGCAGCTTTCGGAACGTCAGGCGCCTGCTCACCGCTTCGCGCGGGCGGGCCGGGCGTACCAGCAGCAGCCAGAACGTCTGCAGCAGCAGACGCAACGGGTCGCCAGCGGAAGGCGCCTTCCCGGCAAGGTGCGGATACAAGCGCTGCCTTTCGCTGAGCACGGCCTGCCAGGCCGGGCTTTCCAGGCGCAGCAGCAGGGCCGCCAGCAGGTAACCCAGCGTCCATTGAATAGACGCAAGGCGACCCGCGCCGCGCGTGAAACGAAGATGGTGGTAGTAGGCGAACAGACTACGCATGTCCACGCCCTGCCTTGCGTGCAAGGCACCATAACGCCAGGTTGCGAAGGTCGCTGGCCGCCTGACTTTTCGGGGCGTAAAGCCCCACGGGCAGTTTGTGTGCCAGGGCTTCGGCGACGGCCTCGTCCTCGTGGATGATCTGCGGCGCCTGGTTTGGGCTGTATGCCGTGCGCCACAGGAGCACCAGATCACGCTGCAACTGACTGGCCGGATTGAAGCGGTTGATCAGCAGCAGGTTCGCCTGCCTATCGAAGTGCCTGTGCAACAGTGCGTGGCAGCCTGGTGCAGGCGTGATCAGGTCGATCAGCAGATCGGCACGACCGTCTTCGACCTCTGCAAGAGGCGGATTGGTACTTCGGGGCGGCAAATCGAACAGCACCCAGTCATGGAACGGCTGGAGCTGTTCAAAACGCGCATGCCAATAGGCCGGCTGCTGTTCCAGCAGCTGTGTGATCTGGCGCGTTTCCGCTGGTGCGAGACGACCGTAAGGCAACACGTGGAGACCTGGCTGCACTTGCAGTGCGTCGTTCCAGAACGTGCCGTCGAGCTGAGCACGGGCCCATCCTGATTCGTTGGCCAGATCGTCGCCGAAATGCAAACGAGCGAGGTCATCAGGGCTGCAGTCGATCAGCAGTACCCGTTCCCCCTGTTCGTGCAAGGCCAGGGCAAGACTGCACAGCACTGCAGTCGTGCCGACGCCTCCGCACAGCCCTCGCAATGCAATACGGTTCATGCCCGCTGAGCCTGGGCGACCGTATCCTCACGGTCGAGGGATGGCGTGCGCAACGCGGCATCCAGTGCGTGGGTGCTTTCCGTCTCTGCCAGCAGCGGCCAGCGTTGCAGCGCCTGGCCCAGTGCGTTCGTGGCCGAGACATCCAGATACCTCAGGTGCGGCATATGCAGATGCTGCCGAAGGGCTGAGACATCATCGAGTGGTGGCAGGGGATAGCGGGACATGAAGGCTCACTCGAAACGATTCGGATAGGGCAGCCACACGGCCTGCCCGTTGACGCGAACGTAGGGCTTGCCGTCGTACTCGATGACCTGTGCCCCTGCGGTCTCTGATACCTGTTCGGTTATCGGCAGTCCGGCGACCAGCGTTGCCACATCCGGCGCGCTTTGCGTGCCTTGCGCGGCATAGAGGCGTGACACCAGCTCCGACAGGGCCAGGAAACTCGACGGCTGCGAGACATGCAGCGGCATGTTGTCGTGCGTAGGGCCCATGCCGATCAGCTTCAGGCCCACCGGCACCTGAGTGATCGAGGCACGGGGAATCTCTCGCATTCCGGATATCTGCATCCTGTCGCCATGCAGGGCGGCACCGTGCTCCGGTACGATGAGCAGTGCAACACGACGACCGCTGCCCTCCAGTTCATCGATGAAGCTGTCCAGATCGTCCAGCAGGCGCTGTGCGCGGAGCTTGTAGTCCGCCGACTGTGCCTTGCCGTCAGGCCCAAGAATGCGATTGCCGTCGTGCAGGCTGATGCTGTTGTAGAACAGCCCTACATGAGATTCGGTGAGCGACTGTCGGTGTTTCCACCAACCTCGCAGCACGTCCAGATCGCGGGCGATGGGCGAGCCGTCGAAGCCGGCCATGGCGCGCGGGAAGCCTTGGCTCGGCAACGCGGGCTGCGGCAGGCCCTGGGCTGTCACGTCGTCCGTGAAGCCGTCGAAGCGTCCGTTGTGATTGAGCAGGGTCTCGGCGTGAAAGCCGAGATTGGCCAGATTCTGGAATAGCAGGCACTGCTCTGGAGCCGGCTGATAGAGCGCCTGGTGACGCGGCTGTCCACAGCTCGCCCGCAGCAGGCGAATCGCTGCCGGCCCGCTGTAGGAGGTGGCCGAATTGAACCGGTCGAAGATCACGTCCATCCGACCGAACAGCGCGTTGTCTTTGAGGCCTACGGCATCCAGATCCTCCCAGGCCAGGGAGCAGACGTTTACCACCAGCACATCGAATGCGGCCGCGTCTTCGTTTCGAGGGGGAAACAAGGTCTGGCGACCGGCTTCGCTCTCGAAGAAACGCTGTAGCCAGGTATCGAGTGTCGCGGTGTTCACCTCGGTGCTGGTTCGCTCGACCGGTACGCTGGCGGCGATGGCGACCTCTACGGGTTTGGCTGCCGTGCCGAGGGCCGGGGTGACGCTGGGCAGCCAAAGCCAGACCAGGCCGAGCAGGCTGAAGCTGGTCAACCGCAGCCACTGCGACAGGTAGCTGTAGCCGATCAGCAGCAGGACGAGGATGGCGATCGCCTGCCAGTCGACGAAGCGTCCGGCCAATTCCAGGAGGTATGCCGGGGTGAAATCGAGGATGCCCGGTTGCGCCAACAGGCGCTGGAACGGAGGCAGCCAGGTTTCGCGATACAGCAATGCGATGGCTGCCGGCACGGCGATCATCTGCCTGGAAACGCGTAGCCATTTTCCGAGTAGCGGTATGCAGAGCAGGGCCACCAGCACCAGGTTCGGCAAGGGCTGGATCTGCACGAGCCCGAGCGCCAGCAGCACGAACTTGGCGATGAAGTACAGATTCCAGTGGCCCAGGCCCGGCCAGTTGCTCATGCGGCCTGTATGCAGCGAGGGTGCCAGCGCGACATTCATTACCGGTCCTCCCGCTCCGGCTCTTGCGACCGGTAACGAACACCCGCGCGCCGGAGATGACGGGGTGGTAGCAGCCGATCAAGCATTCTGAGCACTGGTCGCCAGTAGGTTGCGAGCAGCAAGCCGAGCAGCGTGCCCAGGCCGATAAAGAGCAGTGCCAGTTGGAATAGCCAGGAACTGGTCATGAAAGTGGCTCCTCGGCCAGTTCGAGCCGCACGGACCGAGGTGCGAGCGTCCTGGTCAGAGGGTCGGGCCCGGGTGTCTCCGCCAGGGATAGGGCTGGCTGGCGCTCTTCGAGAAATAGCGGGCTGGCAAGTGCATCCAGGTCGTCGAGTCGCTCGAAACTGATGAACAGCTCCTGCCAGCTCACCGGAAAGATGTTGTCCAGAGCGGCTTCCACGGTTTCGCCGCGACAGGCGAACAGGAACAGGTACAGTCCGTCCGAAGTCAGGCAGAGGATGTCGCCCTGACGGCGGAAGCGGGATTCGCCAAGCAGGCTTTCGACACTGAGGCCGGGCAACACCCGAATGCGCAATAGCGTGTGGTCCAGCTCGCCGTGTTGTTTGGCGGCCCACATGTGCCGCACCGATTCGGCGAAGGCGCGGGGCGTCAGTTGTCCGCGCAGCGGAAGAGGTTTCGAGCGGTTGAGACTGTCAGCGATATCGGTCGGACTTTGACGTTGCCAGGTGTGGCCTTGGATGCTGTCGATGAGCGTGAGTGACCGGGCGAGGGGAGTGCCGAAAGGCATGATCAGCGAGGCACCAGCGGCTATCAGCAGTTGATCGTCGCGGTAGCGCAGGCAGGGAGCGACCTCTCGGACAACTAGCTTCAGCTTGTTGCCACAGCTACGGCGCAGCCGATCGAGGAGCACTGCAAGCTCATCGACTTCGTCGCTGCGGCTGACGCCCAGGATAATAGTGGCGTAACAGGCTGTGGCAGCGTGATGCAACAGCTCAGAACGGTCGGGATACACCTGCCAACCGAAAGGCTCATGCCTGATGCCGGCAAGAGCGGTTCGTTCGGCATGGACCTGGTGGCGATCCTGCGCTGCTTCGTGGTCCTGTATGGAGTTGGCCAGCAGCTGAAGGGTTCGAAAACCATCGGCTTGCTCGGTGAGCAGGACTTCCCTGGATCCCCCAGGCGCTGTCTGACTGTGCCAGTAGTGCACGAGAAGCCGGGGCGCCGCCCGGTCACGATAGAGTTGGGCGAAGCCCGAAAGGCCAGGCGTTCGCTCGTACAGCTGGGCGGAAAAACCAGTTGGTTCACCTTCGCAGAGGATCACTAGCGTGGCGCTGCGCCGGGTCAACCATTTTCCGACGGTTTCTACCCAGCGATTCAGGGGGATATCGCTGAAAGCCTCGCTGGGCAGGGCGAGGAGGATGATGCGATGCTCCACTCGGGTGGCACGATCCAGCTCCGAGGGCAGCACCCGCAGCATTGCCCTCATGCGGGAAGGTGTCACGGTCAGGAAGGCCAGTTCGCGAGGCCCCTGGTCGGCCGGTAGATCGTTCAGGAACTCTTGTTGGCAGGGGCTGGTACTGAGTAAAACCGCACGTGCCTGGCTCATGCTGGTCAGGGTCTGGCGCAAGAGGCGCATGGCGTCATAGGATTGCCCGATTTGCACCCAATGAATGGCGCCTGCGGCGAAGGTCATCGTGCCCAGCAACAGGTCTCCAGCGCCTAGCGATGCCGAGAGTGGTTCTAAAACACGGTCGGTCAAGAGGGTACCTGCGGTATGAAAGTGATGCTGGGCAGCTCTGTTATCGGTCAGGAACTGGCTGGCTTGACCGGGTGACACGGCAGTTTGTCGGATTTCCTTGCTGGGTATGTCAAAATAATATCATCGACACGCAAAGCTGCCAATATTTTGCTCTGCCCGTTCGTTGAGCCGTTGCGCCGAGGAAGCTGATGAATAGCGAACCCCTGAATGAAGTAGCTGATGCAACTGCTCTGAAAACCAAGTCGGGACTGCGGCGCTTAGGGAAGGCGCTAAGCTACTCCGCTGCCGGTTTCGCGGCGGCCTGGCGCCACGAGGCCGCTTTTCGCCAGCTGGCGCTGTTCGGGGCCGTTCTCACGGTTGTGGCATTTTTCATTACCGACGTGCCGCTGGAGCGGGCCATCCTTGTCCTCCCCATTCTCCTGTCGCTTGCGATAGAGCTGATCAATTCGGCAATCGAGGCAGTGGTTGACCGGATTTCGCTGGAGTTGCACCCCCTTTCAAAACGTGCAAAGGACATGGGCAGCGCCGCGCAATTCATGGCGTTGGTGAGCATCGCGGTGGTGTGGTTGCTGGTGCTGTGCGGGTGATTTGACGGTGCATGGTCGGCGCCAGCAGAGGAAAAATCTGCTAACAATGGCTGTCAGTTGCTTTGATATCCGCAGGCGCATAATGCGCTGTCGAACATTCGGGAGTTTCCATGAGCAACACTGCGCCCGCCAGCGAAGGCGAAAAGATCCTTATTGTCGATGACGATGCCCGTTTGCGGCGTCTGCTTGAGCGCTTTCTCGATGAACAGGGCTACCGTGTCCGCACCGTGGAAAGCGCCGAGCAGATGGATCGTCTGCTCAGTCGCGAGTTGTTCCATCTGGTGGTGCTGGACCTGATGATGCCCGGCGAGGATGGGCTGTCGGCCTGCCATCGCCTGCGTGAAAGCGGCAATCAGATTCCGATCATCATGCTCACCGCCAAGGGCGACGAGGCCAGCCGCATTCAGGGCCTGGAACAGGGCGCCGACGATTACCTGGCCAAGCCCTTCAACCCGCGTGAATTGCTGGCGCGGATTCGCGCCGTGCTGCGCCGTCAGGCGCCACAGGTGCCGGGTGCGCCGGGCAGCGAAGACCAGACGGTGACCTTCGGCGACTACGAACTGTTCCTCGGCACCCGCGAACTGAAGAAGGGCGACCAGGTGCACATGCTCACCACCGGCGAGTTCGCCGTGCTCAAGGCGCTGGTCCAGCATGCCCGCGAGCCGCTGACCCGCGACAAGCTGATGAACCTCGCCCGGGGCCGTGAATGGGATGCACTGGAGCGCTCCATCGATGTGCAGATCTCGCGTCTGCGCCGCCTGATCGAGCCCGATCCGTCCAAGCCGCGTTATATCCAGACGGTCTGGGGCGTGGGCTACGTGTTCGTGCCAGACGGCAACAAATGAAGCCGATAAAAGCGCTGGAAGCTGGACGCTGGACGAAAAAGCGTCATCGTTCAGCCTCAGGCCTTTAGCGCTCTTGTCGATTTTCGATTTATGAAGACTCCGCTCTGGTTCCCGCAAAGCTTCTTCGCCCGCACGCTGTGGATGGTGCTGATCGTCGTCTTGTTCTCCAAGGTACTGATGCTGGTGTACCTGATGATGAATGAAGATGTGATGGTCGATCGCCAGTACAGCCATGGTGCGGCGCTGACCCTGCGCGCCTACTGGGCCGCCGATGAGGAAAACCGCGAGCGTATCGCCATGGCTGCGGGCCTGCTGCGGGTACTGCCCGAGGAGGTGCCGCCGAGCGAATACCACTGGCCCTATACGGAGATTTTCCAGCGGCAGATGCAGGCCGAGCTCGGGGTCGAAACCGATGTGCGGGTGCGTATCCAGCCGCAGACGGCCATCTGGGTGCGCGCCCCGCAACTGGGGCCGGACTGGCTGCAGGTACCGCTGTATGCCTATCCCTTGCGCGGTCAGCGGATCTGGAGCGTGTTGGGCTGGTTCCTCGGTATCGGGCTGCTCTCCACCGCCGCGGCCTGGATTTTCGTCAGCCAGCTCAACCTGCCGCTCAAGCGTCTGGTCTACGCCGCTCGACAGATCGGCAAGGGGCGCAGCGTGCGCCTGCCGGTCAGCGACACGCCGAGCGAGATGACCGAGGTCTATCGCGCCTTCAACCAGATGGCCGAGGACGTCGAGCAGGCCGGGCGTGAACGTGAACTGATGCTCGCTGGGGTTTCCCATGACCTGCGTACGCCGCTGACGCGCCTGCGCCTGTCGCTGGAACTGATGTCCAGCGATGCCGAACTGACCGAAGACATGATCCGCGATATCGAGGACATGGATGCCATTCTCGACCAGTTTCTCGCTTTCGTGCGCGATGGCAGCGACGAGCCGGTGGAAAGCATCGACCTGGGCGAACTGGTGTGCGAGGTGGTGGCGCCCTACAACCAGTATGGGGAAACCGTGCGCCTGTGCGTGGAGCCCATGCCGCAACTGGCATTGCGCCGGGTGTCGATCAAGCGCCTGCTGGTCAACCTGATCGAGAATGCCCTGCGTTATGGCGGACATGGGGTCGAGGTGGCGGCTTTCGTTTCGGGCGAACGGCAGGCGCCCTATGTGGTGTTGAGCGTGCTCGACCGTGGTGTCGGGATCAACCCCGATGAGCTGAGCGAGATTTTCAATCCCTTCATCCGTGGCGACCGTGCCCGCGGCGGACAGGGTACGGGGCTGGGTCTGGCCATCGTCAAGCGCATCGCCGCCCAGCACGGCGGCACTATCGAACTGCGCAATCGCGCCGGCGGGGGGCTTGAGGCTCGGGTCAGCCTGCCGCTGGGGTTGCTGTTGCCGCGCGGTGCCGCAGAGGTGGCGTAGGTCGGGCCACGTCTTCTGATTGTCGGATTATGCCTTCGGAAACCCGGATTACGCCTTCGGCTAATCCAGGCTACGGTCTGTCCGGTTTTGTAGGATGGAATCGCCAAAGGCGCTTCCATCATCTGCCGCGAAACACGGCCGTATTGCTGGTACCCGCCGTAGATATAAAGCCGGGTTACGCTTCACCGACCCGACGGGCGGACCGGAAACAGCGGCAAGCCTCCAGCCTCTCCACGGCCTTTCAGCCCTTGCCCTTGGTTCTGGTCAGGTGCGGGCCGGCGTTCTTTTCCAGGTACTGGATGATCAGCCCGGCCACGTCCTTGCCGGTAGTTTCCTCGATGCCGGCCAGGCCCGGCGAGGAGTTGACCTCCATCACCAGCGGGCCGTGGTTGGAGCGCAGGATGTCCACGCCGGCTACGGAAAGCCCCATGACCTTGGCGGCGCGGATCGCGGTCATGCGTTCTTCCGGAGTGATCTTGATCAGGCTGGCGGTGCCGCCGCGATGCAGGTTGGAACGGAACTCGCCGGGCTTGGCCTGGCGTTTCATCGCCGCGATGACCTTGTCGCCGACGACGAAACAGCGGATGTCGGCGCCGCCGGCTTCCTTGATGTATTCCTGCACCATGATGTCCTGCTTGAGGCTCATGAAAGCCTCGATCACCGATTCGGCGGCCTTCTCGGTCTCGCACAGCACCACGCCGATGCCCTGGGTGCCTTCCAATACCTTGATCACCAGTGGCGCGCCGCCGACCATCTGAATCAGGTCGGCGATGTCGTCCGGGGAGTGAGCGAAACCGGTGACCGGCAGGCCGATGCCGCGCCGCGACAGCAGTTGCAGCGAGCGCAGCTTGTCCCGGGAGCGGGCGATGGCCACCGATTCGTTGAGCGGGAACACGCCCATCATCTCGAACTGGCGCAATACCGCGCAGCCATAGAAGGTGACCGAGGCGCCGATGCGCGGGATCACCGCGTCGAAGCCTTCCAGCGGGCGGCCACGATAGTGGATCTGCGGTTTGTGGCTGGCGATGTTCATGTACGCGCGCAGGGTGTCGATCACCACCATCTCATGGCCACGCTGCTGGCCGGCCTCCACCAGGCGGCGGGTCGAATACAGACGAGGATTGCGCGACAGCACGGCGATTTTCATGGGGCACCGGAAGAGGTAAGGGTCTGGGGTTTTTGCTGCACGTAGGTCAGTGCCGGATCGATCAGCCATTTGCCGTCCATCAGGGCTCTGGAGCCCAGCAGCAGGCGATAGCGCATGGTCTTGCGGCAGGTCAGGGTGAATTCCACCGGCCACAGGTGATCGCCCAGCGCCAGCAGTGTGCGTACCACATAGCGGGTCTGGGTATGGCCATTGGAGCTCTTGATCAGCTTGCGCGTCACCAACGGTGCTTCACACCGATGGCGGCGCTGCACCTGCGTGCCCAGGTGGGCGGTGAAGCGCACCCAGCGCTTGCCATCGCGCTCGAATTCGCTGATCTCGGTGGCATGCAGCGCCGAAGTGCTGGCACCGGTGTCGATCTTCGCACGCAGGCCGACCACGCCAAGTTCGGGCAGGGCGATCCATTCGCGCAAACCGATGACGGTGTGGGGGTCGGGATTGTTCAAGAAAGCATATCCACTGGATTTGTGCGCATTCTAGCAGGCCATTGAAAAGCGTTGGCGAGGCAGGCAAGACAAGGAAAAAAATGCCCTTCGGGCCGCGCTGAGGCACGTTAGCCGCAAGCGGCTTTCCGAGGTTGTTTTTGACGCAGTATGTCAACGCAGAGAGTTTTTCAACGGCCTGTTAGACGTGGCACATGACATCCGTACTTACCTGTACGACCCTATGACAACACGACGGTTGACCGAGTTGAACGATGAGCGAAAAAGACGACGGTAAAGTCCGCCTGGATAAATGGTTATGGGCCGCGCGCTTCTACAGGACGCGCGCCCTGGCCAAGGCCGCCATCGAGGGTGGCAAGGTGCACTGCCGGGGCGAGCGTTGCAAGGCCGGCAAGGAACCGAAGATCGGTGAGGAACTGGTGATCCGCGCCGGCTTCGACGAACGCACCGTGGTGATCCGGGCGCTGTCCTCGGTGCGCAAGGGCGCGCCCGAAGCGCAGCTGCTTTACGAGGAAACCGCCGACAGCCTGGCCCGCCGCGAGCAGGCGGCGGCCATGCGCAAGGCTGGGGCGCTGGGTGTGGAAACCGATGGCAGGCCCAGCAAGAAGCAACGGCGCGATCTGCAGCGCTTTCGGGCGGGCAGCGAGTAACCTTGCGGTTGGACGGTGGCCACTTTCGACCTAGAATGCGGTCCCTTCTTTCATCGGCTGGCAAGGTTTGGCGACTCACCGCCAAACCTTCACGGCTCCCGTTCTTCAATCTGTCTGGTCCTGCACATGCTCGATTCCGATTACACCCAGCGTTTCCTTTTCGATGACACCGACGTGCGTGGCGAATGGGTCGGGCTTGAGCGCAGTTATGCCGAAGTGCTGGCCAAGCACGACTACCCGGAGCCGGTTGCCCAGTTGCTGGGCGAGCTGCTGGCCGCTGCGGCATTGCTGGTCGGCACCTTGAAATTCGATGGGCTGATGGTGTTGCAGGCGCGCTCGAACGGGCCGGTGCCGCTGCTGATGGTGGAATGTTCCAGTGATCGCGAGGTACGTGGCATCGCGCGCTATCACGCCGACCAGTTGACGCCGGACGCCACCTTTGGCGAGTTGATGCCCGAGGGGATGCTGGCGATGACCGTCGATCCGACCAACGGTCAGCGCTATCAGGGCATCGTGGCGCTGGATGGCGTCAGCCTGGCGGACAGCCTGTCCAGTTACTTCGCTTCATCCGAGCAGTTGCCGACGCGCTTCTGGCTCAACGCCGATGGCCGCCGCGCCTGCGGCCTGCTGCTGCAGCAATTGCCCGCCGACCGCATCCGTGATGGCGAGGAGCGTGAAGCCAGCTGGCAGCACCTGCGCACCCTGGCCGACACGCTGTCGGCTGAGGAACTGCTGGGCCTGGATACCCAGACTGTGCTGCATCGGCTCTATCACGAGGAGCCGGTGCGCCTGTTCGAGCCGCGCCCGATCACCTTCCGCTGCAGCTGCTCGCGCGAGCGCTCGGCCAAGGCCGTGATCAGCCTGGGCCAGGCAGATGCCGAACAGTTACTGCACGAGCAGGGTGATGCGATCACCATCGACTGTCAGTTCTGTAACCACAGCTATCGCTTCGATGCAGCGGACATTGCTCAGTTGTTCGCGGGTGCGGGCGTCGAAGGGCCCTCCGGCACCCGGCATTAGGCTCTGCGACCGCGGTTTGCGGCGAAACGGCAACAGATTCAGTGGCTCTGAACCTTTTTGCCATCACACGCTCATACCCTGCACCGCGCCTTTTCTGTATATAATCGCGCCCACTTTTTTCGGTGTAGTCCACTGATAGTTGGGCTACAAAAGCAAGGAGGAATCGGCCCAGAGCCGACGGGAAACCCATGACGCAAGCCACTAACGCCGTGTACACCGACATCAGCGCAGCCCAACTCGTTGAACAAGCCATCCAGCGCGGCGAGGGCGAGCTGGCCGCCAATGGCGCGCTCGTCGTCAAGACTGGGCACCGTACCGGCCGTTCTCCTGTCGACCGCTTCATTGTCGAAGAGCCAAGCAGTCAGGCCAACATCGCCTGGGGGCCGATCAACCGTCCGTTCCCTGCAGACAAGTTCGATGCCCTCTGGGACCGCGTTGAGACCTTCAATCAGGCCCAGGATCATTTCGTTTCCCACGTCCATGTAGGCTCCTCCGAAGCCCACTACCTGCCGGTGAAGATGACCACCGCCACGGCCTGGCAGAATCTGTTTGGCCGTCAGCTGTTCATCAACCCCGAGCAGTACAACCCGGCTGGCAAGGACGAGTGGCAGGTGCTTAACGTCGCCAACTTCGAGTGCTCCCCTGAGCGCGATGGCACCAACTCCGATGGCTGCGTGATCATCAACTTCGCGCAGAAGAAGGTGCTGATCGCCGGCATGCGTTACGCCGGGGAAATGAAGAAGGCGATGTTCTCGGTGCAGAACTACCTGCTGCCCGAAGCCGACGTGCTGCCGATGCACTGTGCTGCCAACATCGGCGAAAAAGGCGACGTGACATTGTTCTTCGGCCTGTCCGGCACCGGCAAGACCACCCTGTCTGCCGATGAGTCGCGCTACCTGATCGGCGATGACGAGCACGGCTGGGGTACCGGCGTGGTGTTCAACATTGAAGGCGGCTGCTACGCCAAGTGCATCGACCTGTCGGAAAAGAACGAGCCGGTCATATGGAAGGCCATCAAGTTTGGCAGCGTGCTGGAAAACGTCGTTCTCGACGAGAACAAGGTACCGGACTACGCCGATGGCAGCCTGACCCAGAACAGCCGCGCCGCCTATCCGCTGGAGCACGTCGAGAAGCGTTCCGAGAAGAACCTCGGCGGCGAGCCTAACGCGGTGATCTTCCTGACCTGCGACCTGACTGGCGTATTGCCGCCGGTATCGATCCTCAACAACGAGCAGGCGGCCTACCACTTCCTGTCCGGCTACACCGCGCTTGTCGGTTCCACCGAGATGGGTTCGGGCAGCGGCATCAAGTCGACCTTCTCCACCTGCTTCGGTGCGCCGTTCTTCCCGCGTCCGGCCGGCGTGTACGCCGAGCTGCTGATCAAGCGTATCCAGGCGTTTGGCTCCAAGGTCTACCTGGTCAACACCGGCTGGACCGGCGGCGGCTATGGCGTCGGCAAGCGCTTCAGCATTCCGACCACCCGTGCGGTGATCGCGGCGATCCAGAGCGGTGCGCTGGTTGGCGCACAAACCGAGCACCTGCCGATCATCAACCTTGATGTGCCGACTGCGGTGCCCGGCGTAGAAACTCAGCTGCTCAACCCGCGCAATACCTGGGCCGACCCGAACGCCTATGACGAAGCGGCCAAAGAACTGGCGAGCAAGTTCATCGAGAACTTCAAGAAGTTCGACGTATCCGAAGCCATTCAGGCTGCGGGTCCGCAACTCTGAAGCTGTAGCGCCGCACAGCGAAAGCCGCCTTCGGGCGGCTTTTTTGTGGTTGTTGGCAAGCTGTTGATCGAAAACCTCGATAGTTTCCATCAGCAAAGCCCCATGGATTCGAACGATGCCGGGGCATAGCATGGCGGCCTCGTTCAACTCAGTGGAGTTCTCCCATGCATATCGAAGAAGCCATCCAGAGCCGTCGTGCCGTCAAACTCTATGACAGCAGCTTCCAGCTCAGCCGCGAAGAAAAGGATGAACTGCTGAAGACTGCGCTGCTGGCGCCTTCGGCGTTCAACCTGCAGCATGTACGGCTGGTGGAAGTGGCCGACCCGGCGCTGCGTGCGCAGATTCGTGAGGTGGGCTGGAACCAGGCGCAGATGACCGATGCCTCGATGCTGGTGGTGATCTGCGCCCAGGTAGACAGCTGGGAAAAGAACGTTCGCCGCGTATGGGAAGGCGTGGCTCCTGAGGTGCAGGATTACATGGCCGGTGCCATCGACAACTACTACCGTGACAAGCCGCAGGTGCAGCGCGACGAAACCATGCGCAGCTGTGGCCTGATGGCGCAGACGTTGATGCTGGCCGCACGCGGCAAGGGCCTGGACTCCTGCCCCATGGATGGCTTCGACTTCAAGGCAGTGGCCGAGCTGATCAACCTGCCGGAGAACCATGTCATCGCCATGATGGTGGCAGTTGGCAAGCGCGCCGCCGACCCAAAACCGCGTGTCGGCAAGCTGCCGTTCGATGAGGTGGTCATTCGCGACCGGTTCTGATCGGGCGCTCAGACCATGCTCCCTTGGTGGGTCGGTGGGCTGACCCGCCCTGCGCCGGCTCTCCTTTTGCTACCCTCGGGCTTCCCAGTCAAAGGAGTGACTCAGCATGATCGAACAGACTCTCGCCCGGGTATTTGGCTACGACGGTTTCCGCCCTGGCCAGCAACAGGCGATCCGCGCCGTGGTAGCCGGGCGCTCGGCGGCGGCGATCTTCCCCACCGGTTCCGGCAAGTCGCTGTGCTACCAGCTGCCGGCGTTGCATCTGCCGCACCTGACGCTGGTGGTCTCACCGCTGCTGGCGTTGATGCAGGATCAACTGGCCTTTCTGCATCGGCACGGCATTGCCGCCGCCAGCATCGATTCGGCGCAGGATCGCGAGCAGGTCAGCGCAACCATGGCCCGTGCCAGGTCCGGCGAGCTGAAGATCCTGATGATCTCGGTGGAGCGCCTGAAGAACGAGCGCTTTCGCCACTTCATCAGTCAGGTGCCGATCTCGCTGCTGGTGGTGGATGAGGCGCACTGCATTTCCGAGTGGGGGCATAACTTCCGCCCGGACTACCTCAAGCTTCCCGACTACCAGCGCCAGTTCAATATTCCACAGGTGTTGCTGCTGACCGCCACGGCGCCGCCGCCGGTGATCGCCGACATGCAGGGCAGGTTCGGCATTGCCGCCGAAGATGTGGTCACCACCGGCTTCTACCGATCCAACCTCAACCTGCTGGTCGAGCCGGTAAGTGGTTTCGACAAGCAGCGCCGGTTGGTGCAGTGGCTAGAAAACAAGGCCGGTCAGCCGACCATCGTCTACGTCACCCAGCAGAAGACCGCCGAGCAGGTTGCCGAACATCTGGCGCAGCACGGCTTTCCGGCCAGCGCCTATCACGCCGGGATGGCCCATGAGCTGCGTGAAGCCATTCAGCGGCGTTTCATGGCCGGCGAACTGAACTGCATCGTCGCCACCATCGCCTTCGGCATGGGCATCGACAAGGCCGATATCCGCAATGTGGTGCACTACGACCTGCCCAAATCCGTGGAGAACTACAGCCAGGAAATCGGTCGGGCCGGTCGTGACGGTCAGCCGTCCGATTGCCTGGTACTGGCCAACCGCGACAGCCTCAACGTGCTGCAGAACTTCGTCTACGGCGATACGCCCGAGCAAGAAGGCATTCGCGGCGTACTCGACGAGCTGTTGCAGGTTGGCCAGGGCGGTCAGTGGGAAGTGATGCTCAACCAGCTGTCCGACCAGAGCAATATTCGCCAGCTGCCGCTGAAAACCCTGCTGGTGCAGTTGGAACTGCGCGGCATCATCGCGCCGCGCTTCGCCTATTTCGCCGAATACCGTTTCAAGTACCTGCTCGAGCCCGATGTGCTGATCGCACGCTTCGAGGGTGAGCGGCGGCAGTTCGTCGAAGCCATCGTGCACACGTCGGTGCGGGCGCGAACCTGGTGCACGCTGGATTTCGATGCCCTTTACCAGCAGCACGGCGCCGAGCGGCCTCGGGTGATCAAGGCGCTGGACTACTTTCAGGAAAAGGGCTGGATCGAGCTGGAAAGCAAGCAGATGACCGAAGTCTATGCGCTGCTCGATCCGAGCTTCGATGCCGACGCGCTGAGTGCCGAGCTGTACGACTATTTCAAGCAGCACGAAACCAGCGAGATCACCCGTATCAACAGGATGCTGGCGTTGTTCGAGTCCAGTGAGTGCTTGAGCTACCGTCTGGCCGATTACTTCGGCGATCGCCAGGCGCCCCAGCGCTGCGGGCATTGCTCGGTCTGTCAGGGACATGTCGCGCAGTTGCCCGAGCCGCCGCTGCTGGCGCCGCTGGATGAGGTGGATGTCGCTGACCGCTGCGCCGATTTCAGCCAGCGCTATCGGCAGTCGAAGAACAGTCCGCCCAGCCCTGAATGCCTGACATGTTTTCTCTGCGGCATCAGCGTGCCGCTGTTCACACGGCTCAAGGCGCGCGGAGTTCCCGGGTTCGCATCGCTGGAAGCCTATCCCTACGCCGAGGTGCGTGAACGCGTGGTGCGTTCGCAGCGGCCCCTGCCTGAGTGAGGCATCAGTGTGCCGTCAGGCCGAGCAGCATATCGGCCACACCCTTGGTCTGACGGGAAGTACCAGCCGTGAGGTTGCTGGATTGCTCCAGTGCATCGAGCAGGCCCGTGAGCGAGCCGACGTCGGTCGATTGCGCCTCGATATGCTGCGCCACCGCGCGAATTTCGCTGGCCAGGCGTTCGATGTCGGTGCCGATTTCCTCTGCGTTCCTGCCGGTGATTTCCGCCAGCTTGCGCACCTCGTCGGCCACCACGGCGAAGCCCCGGCCCATTTCCCCGGCACGCGCCGCCTCGATGGCGGCGTTGAGCGCCAGCAGGTTGGTCTGCCCGGCGATCTGCTGAATGGTCTGCACCACCGACTGGATGCGCTGGCTCGATTGCGCCAGATCACGGGCGCTGCTGACCACTTCGTCGGCCTGGTGGACCATCTGCTTGACCGAGCCTGCAGCCTGCTCGATGACCTGGCCCTGGCGGCTGATGTTCAGGCTCAGGTCGTCCATCGAGCCATGCAGCTCGGTGGCGCACTGATTCAACTGCCCGGCGATGTTCTGGCGCTCGTGGTCGGCCTGCGACAGTACCTGGCCCAGGTCGGCAAGGCCCGAGAATACCGGGCGAATATGCTCGTCGAGGCCGTTGATATCCACCGCGCTGCCATAGTCCTGGCGCTTGAACTGTTCGATCTGCTTGACCACCACTTGGCTCAGGCCGGTGAGCTTCTTGATCTGGCGGCGCAGGAAGAAAGCCTTGAATTCGCCGTGGTAGGCGATGAAGTTGTCGGTGTACTCGTCGTGGAAGTCGTCCTTGTCGCTGGTGCGGAAGAAGAACACCGCCGTCAGCGTCTGGTTGAGGTTGAGCCCGAGAATCTCGCCGAAGGTGGAATAGCCCGCCACCGGCACGTCGCCGAACACCGGGTCCATGCTGCTCAGCGCCTGCTCGTTGTTCAGTCGGCGCAGGATGCAGTCGTTGAGAATGCCCACCAGCGGCTTGCCCGGTTTGTTGCGCAGGAAGCGTTCATAGTCGCGGCGGGTGGCTTCGGCCAGCGGGGTACGCTTGACCATGATCAGCTCCTCGCCGGGCGCCACGTCGCAGAACAGGTGTACGCGCTCGTTGGCGAAATCGATTCGCGAGATCGAGCGGACGAAGACTTCCTCGCCCACCCTGATGGCGAAGGAGTAGTCCGCCAGGCGCCGCTCCAGCTCCTGCGGCATGCACTTCAGAGCCTCGCAGAGCGCGGCGACCATGCTGCGTATATTGCCCCTGGCATCCACCACCTGGCTGATGTAACGGTCTTCCAGGGATGCGCTGAGCACGCTCAGGCTGAGCGGGGTGGGCTCGAAGTTCTGGCTCTTGAACACGCCGAAGCGCACGTTGCGTGCGCACTTGAGGAAGACGATCAGCGCATGGTTCTGGTAGGCGCGCTGGCCGTCATGCAGCTGGGTTTTCTGGAAGTCCAGCGTGCCGCCGGCCGAGCCGCCGACGAACAGGCAGGGGAAGCGCCCGGACTCGTACAGCGCCTCCATGAAGAAGGATTCCGAGGCCGACAGGCCGTCGAAGAAGATATTGGCCAGGGTGTCGCGGTAGTCGATCTTCATCGACACCTGCAGGCGCTTGATCGAGGCGGTCAGTCTGGCGATGCGCTGTGCCATGCTCACGCGCTGGCCCGCTGCGCGAATGTCCTCGCATTCCAGCGGCACCTGCACGATCTCCGCGGCGGCGATCACGCTGGCGTCGAACAGCTGCAGTACCACCCGGTCCCAGTGTGCCCCGGTCGCGCAATACAGGTGCTGGTTGTCGCTGGACAGCTCGCCCGAAGTGGTACACAGGCTGACCACTGCCTGCGGGAAGCGCTGGGCGATCCGCCGCGCCACCGCGTCGATATCCACATGCGGAGAGACGAAGCCGGCGATGTAGGTGGGGTTGAAGCGCAGCGTGGCGAGCTGCTGTGCCAACTGCTGCGAACTGCCGAGCAGGCTCAGTACGCCATCGGATTGCTTGTTGCCCGGCTTGAAGTGGGAAAACGGAAACATGGGCGGTACTCGCGCAGTTCGATAGGGCGAAGCGGGAGGCTGCGCCTCCCGTCAACAGATATCAGTCGGCATCGACCAACATCTCTGGAATACCGTTCGGCGCCTGCCTGGTGCGATTCAGGCTACCGAGCGGCTGGTCGAACTGGCTATGCAACCATGGTGCTCGTACTTAAGTAGGAGAGGAAATCCTGGTGTCCGTTTGATACCGCTCAAGGGGGGCGCTCTGTCGCTGTGCAAATCTTCGGATTGCGGTGCGGTTTCATCGAAGTTACAACAGCTGGAGTGGACTTTTGCCGTGAGCCCTCTTGCCGATAACCAGGAAAACCTTCAAGGAGTGATGCCATGTTTCGTTTGTTCGCCGATCTCGGGTTTCGCTGGAAAATCACCTTGCCGATCAGCTTTCTGGCGGTGCTGCTGGTGCTGATGGGCTGGCTGGGCATGCGTGGTATCGATCAGGTCGCGGGTTCCAGCAACACGCTGGCCACGCGTTATCTGCCGGCCATCAGCCTGCTGCTCAATGCCGACCGTGATCTGTATCAGGCGTTTATCGCCGAGCGCAGCCTGCTGGGCGCCGGTGCCGGAGCGCACGCCCAGGCGTTGCGTCTGAGTCATGCGGAAAACCTGCAACAGGCCCATGAGCGGGTGCAACGATACGTCCAGATGCAGCCGGGTGCCGAGGCGCTGGCGCTGGTCGACCAGTTCAATCGCGGTTTCGAGCAGTGGCAGAAGGTTTCGCAGCGGGTGATCGAGCTGGTCAATAGCGATCCGCAGGCAGCCAGTGCCCTGAGCTTCGGCGACAGCGAGGCGCGCTTCGAGGCCATGCGCGACGCCATCGACCAGCTTGGCGAGCTGGAGGATCAGGCCGCGAATCGCGAGGGCGAATCGGCGATTGCCGAGGGGCTGGCTGTCGCCGCGCAGCAGGGCACGATCCTGCTGATAGGCATGCTTGGCTGTCTCGTGCTGATCCTGGGGATGCCGCTGGTGGTGCTGAGACCGATGCGTCGGCTGCTCCAGCGTGTCGAGCAGATAGCCGAAGGCGACGGTGATCTGCGCACGCGGGTGGAAGTAAGTTCGGCCGATGAGCTGGGGCAGTTGGGCAGTGCCTTCAATCGTTTTATTGATAAATTGCAGCCGCTGATTGCCGAGGTGGGGCAGGTGACTGCTGAGGTCGAAGCGGCGGCGCGCGGGATGTCCGGCATGGCCAGCGCCAACGATCAACTGATCAGCGGCGAGCATGCCGCCGTCGATCAGGTCAGTACCGCCGCCACCGAGATGAGCGCCGCCGTGCATGAGGTGGCGCGCAACGCGCAGAACGCTTCGGATGCCGCTCGTCAGGCGGAGGATCAGGCCAGCGCGGGTGCGCAGGTGGTGAGTGGCACCATCGAATCGATCCGCCAACTCGCCCAGGAAGTGGAAGGAACTTCGCAGACCATCGAAGCGCTGGCCGAGGAAGCATCCAGCATCGGCGATGTGATGGAAGTCATTCGCGGCATTGCCGAGCAGACCAACCTGTTGGCGCTCAACGCGGCTATCGAAGCGGCACGGGCGGGCGAACAGGGGCGTGGCTTTGCCGTGGTAGCCGATGAAGTCAGGGCGCTGGCGGCGCGTACCCAGGAGTCGACCAAGGATATTCAGGTTCGCATCGAGCGCCTGCAGGGTGGCGTCAGCCGGGCGGTTCAGGCGATGCATGCCGGCAGCGGCAAGGCCCGTGACAGCGTCGAGCGGGCGGCGGGTGTGGATCAGACGTTGGCTGATACCACCGAGGCAGTGCGCCGTATCAACGACATGGCTGCGCAAATCGCCACGGCCTGCGAAGAGCAGAGCAGCGTGACCGAGGAAATTGCGCGTAACATCAGCGATATCCGCGACCTTTCCGACGAGGCTGCGTCAAATTCGGCACAGAGCATGCGCGCCAGTGAGGAGCTTTCCGGCTTGTCCCAGCGCCTGGCAGGGCTGGTTGGACGCTTTCGCGTTTGAGTTGCAGAAAGGGGAGTCCGGCTGTCGTCAACCGCGGTGTGCGGGCCTGCCTATAGCGAGCCCCACAGCAGCTTGCCCAGGCCGGTATCGGCAGGCAGCAGAAGCAGGCTGAGGAGGAAGATCAGCAACAAACCCAGCGCATAGCCGAGGCTGATCAGTCTGTTTCGCCGTTGCCGGTGCGCTTCTGACGGCGTGGTCGCTGATGGGTTTGCCGGGGTTTGACTGCTTGGTCTGTGGGTATGGCTGGGCATGCCTGTCTCGATACTGCGTAGCGTTGGTGCCAATGGCGCGTCGCAGTAGAACCGAACTGGAGGCATATTGCCAGCACTGCTTGCCCGGCCCGCCAGATGGCTGCTTGCTGGCGTGCGGCAGCAGCCTGAAACAAAAGGAAAACCCTCTGGTCTCCGATCAGCTGATGGCCTTCGCGATGTCGACCATACTCAATCGCCAGGTTCGTGCAGCCCTTTGGAGAACACGCCCATGCAGACGCGTCGTCAACTACTTCAGCGTTCCACACTTGTCGCCGCGCTCGCTGCCCTGGGGCCGCTTCTGCCAGCCCTGGCGTGGGCGGAGCCCTTGCGCCAGCGACGGATTCCCGCCACAGGCGAGATGCTGCCGGTGATCGGTCTCGGTACTTCGCGCACCCATGACGTCAGCCTCGATGATTCGCAGATGGATGCGCTGCTGGAGGTGCTGCGGATATTCGTCGAGGGCGGCGCGAAGCTGATCGATACCGCGCCAAGTTATGGCAATGCCGAAGCGGTCAGCGGCGAGCTGGTCGCACGGCGCGCTGTGCGTGAGCGAGTATTTCTCGCCAGCAAGGTTTCCTCCAGCGGTCGCGAGCGCGGGCTGGCGCAGATCGAGGCCAGCTTCGAGGCGTTGCAGAGCGACACCATCGACCTGATCCAGGTGCACAACCTGCAGGACACCGCCACCCAGCTCGGCCTTCTACGCGAACTGAAAGAGCAAGGGCGCATCCGCTATATCGGCGTGACTCACTATGTGGAGTCGGCCCATGAGCGGCTGCTCGATGTGCTCAAGAGCGAAAAGGTGGATTTCGTTCAGTTCAACTACTCGGTCGGCGAACGCAATGCCGAGAAGCGCCTGCTGCCGTACTGCGCCGACAACGGCATCGCTACGCTGATCAACCGACCGTTCGCCCGGGGCAACCTGCTGGGGCGGGTCAGGAACAAGCCGTTGCCCGATTGGGCGGTCGAACTCGACGCGAGCTCCTGGGCACAGCTGGCGCTCAAGTTCATTCTCGCCGAGCCGGCGGTGACCGCGGTGATTCCGGCGACTTCGACCCCGCGCTATATGGCCGACAATCTGCTGGCCGGGCAGGGCCGTCTGCCGGATGCACGGCAACGCCAGCTGATCGCCGATGCCTTCGGTTGAGCCTGGCAGATGCTTGTGACTTCGAACCGGTCGCGCCTGGCCAGGCTGATCAATGCCCGTCCCGGCGAATCGAGGGCCGCGCTGGCCGGTTTCGGCCTGTTCTTCTGCCTGTTCTCCGGCTATTTCATGCTACGGCCGATCCGCGAGTCGATGGGTATCCAGGGCGGGGTGGAAAACCTGCAGTGGCTGTTTACCGCGACCTTCCTCGCCATGCTGGTGGCGGTACCGCTGTTCGCCTGGCTCAATTCGCGCGTGGCGCGCATCCATTACATCGATTGGGTCTACGGCTTCTTCTGCGTCAACCTGCTGCTGTTCGCCGGGCTGTTCTTCGTCCTGCGCGACAGCGTCTGGCTGGCGCGGGTGTTCTATGTATGGATCTCGGTCTACAACCTGTTCGTGGTTTCGGTGGCCTGGAGCCTGATGGCCGATGTGTTCGATGCGCCCCAGGCGCGCCGTCTGTTCGCCTTCATCGCCGCGGGCGCCAGCGTCGGCGGTCTCGCCGGTCCGGCGACGAGCGCTCTGCTGGTGGGTGTGATGGGGGCGTTCGGTCTGATGCTGCTGGCGGCACTGCTGCTGGCCGTGGCCGTGGCGCTCAAGCATTACCTGATGGCCTGGCGGGAAGTGGCTGGTGCCGGGCGGCCCGATGCCGAACGAGCGGAAAATCCGCGCCGTCCGGTGGCAGGCAATCCCTTCAGCGGGCTGACGCGGGTGCTGGGTTCGCGCTACCTGTTGGGGATCGCGGCATTCGTACTGTTACTGACCGCTGCCAGCACCTTTCTGTATTTCGAGCAGGCGCGGCTGGTGGCCGAGCTGTTTCCCGACCGTGCCGAGCAGGTGCGGGTATTCGGTGCCATCGACTTCGTGGTACAGGCTGGTGCGTTGCTGTCGCAATTGTTCATCACCGGGCACATCGCCCAGCGGCTCGGTGTGCGGGTGCTGCTGGCGGTGGTGCCGGGACTGGTCTGCCTGGGCTTTCTCGGCCTGGCGCTGGCGCCTACGTTTGCCGTGCTGGCAGCGGTGATGATCGTGCGACGTATCGGCGAGTACGCCTTCGTTCGCCCGGGCCGTGAAATGCTCTTTGCGCCACTGGATGCCGAGAGCAAGTACAAGGCGAAGAATTTCATCGATACGGTGGTCTATCGCGGCGGCGACGCCCTCAGCGGTTGGGCCAAGACATTGCTGGACATGCTCGGCCAGGGTGCCATGTTGATTGGTCTGGTGGGCGCCGGCTGTGCAGCGGTCTGGGCCGTGCTGGGCTGGTATCTGGGCGGCAGGGCCGATCGGCAGGCGAGGACGTCCGGGCAGCGATAAGAGCGGCCTGCCAATAGGCTCGTTGGTATTGCTGAGGTGATCCGTCCGATCATTCTGAACCTCGGCGCAGGTCGCATCCTCGAACCTTGAGATGTATCACGAAAGAGGTGAGCGAATGCAGATCCAGGTGAGAAGCAACCATATCGAAGGCAGTGCCGAGCTCCATCAATGGGTTGGTGCCGCAGTGCAGGAGCGGCTGGAACGTTTCGACGATTTCCTGATGCGGGTGGAAGTTCATGTCGGCGACGAGAACGCGCAGAAGGCCGGCGCCGCTGACAAGCGTTGCCAGATCGAAGCGCGGCCCAAGGGTCATCAGCCGCTTTCGGTGACGCACAAGGCCGAGTCGCTGCAGCTGGCGGTCGACGGGGCCGCCGAAAAGATGCACAGCGCCATCGGTCATCTGATGGGCAAGCTCGATGCGAAAGTGATCGCCAGCGGCTATCTCGATGATCCCTTGCTCGAAGAGGAGCCACAGCAGGTCACCGATGCCCTGTTGCAGGAGGAGTTTCTCGCCCGGCAGGAGGAGCGAGGCAAGGATTAGATCCTGCGACGAGGCGATATCCTTCAGGTGCCCCGCTGCAAAAGCTCGCGCCGAATATGACCAATGGCGCCCATGGGGTTGAGCCCCTTGGGACAGACCCAGCTGCAATTGCCGATGCTGCGGCAGCGAAACACGCTGAAGGGATCGTCCAGATCCGCCAGGCGCTCGGTCGCTGCCGTATCCCGGCTGTCGACGATGAAGCGCCAGGCCTGCAGCAACCCGGCCGGGCCTATATATTTTTCCGGATTCCACCACCAGGATGGGCACTGCGACGAACAGCAGCCGCAAAGGATGCATTCGTACAGGCCATCGAGCCGGGCACGCTCTTCGGGCGATTGCAGACGTTCGATGCCAGGTGCCGGCTGGTCATTGATCAGCCAGGGTCTGATGCGTTCGTACTGTTTGAAGAACAGGCTCTGGTCCACCACCAGATCGCGCACCACCGGCATGCCGGGCAGCGGTCGGATGACCAGGCGGCCCGCGCCATCCAGGGCGTCGGCTACGGGTGTGATGCAGGCCAGGCGGTTCTTGCCGCCGATATTCATGCCGTCCGAGCCGCACACCCCTTCGCGGCAGGAGCGGCGGTAGGCCAGCGAAGGGTCCGTTTCGCGCAGGTATTCCAGAACATCCAGTACCATGCGCTGGCGAAATTCCTCGGGCGCCTGCATCGACTGCATGTAGGGCTTGGCGTCCCGTTCCTGGTTGTAGCGATACAGCTGTACGTCGAGCATCGTCTGTTTCCCTGGGTGGTGGAGAAACGGCAGGGTGTTCCTGTTCGCATCGGAGCGATTCAGCTACAGCGTAGATCAAAGAATGGAATGGCCCGCTTCGTGACAGGAGAATGCATCGATGCGAAACCGATGGCAGCGGTCGATGGACTTGCTGCGCGAACAATTGCGCTGATGATAGCGGATGGTTCCGGCACGCTTCGGGACGCGAACGTGAGCGTCCGGTGAGCAATGAGTTGGGAAGGCCATGGGCCGTGCGGGAAAATGGCGCTGTCGATATGGCGAAAGGCTTACACGCCGTCGCGCTTATCGCTGCTTCAGCCGCTGCGGGACGAGGCTTAATCTATGCCCATCTCTGCAGCGCAGGACGCGCTCAGGATCATGGATGATCGGCCACGCCAGGAAGGCAATTCAGACGGATTTGGAATGGTCAGAGAAAGCCCGCTTCGGCGGGCTTTCTGCTTTCTGCGGTTCGCGCTGATCCAGCGAGATAGCGCGGTGGACAAGGTGGGGCTGTGTGATCAGTGGCCGCCATGCCCGCTTCAGTGCCGGTGGCCGTGCTTGTGTCTATGTTTGTGCTTGTAATGACCTTTGGCCTTGCCGGGAGGCCCATAGTAGCGGCGGTCATCGCGGCGGCGGTCGGAGCGGTGGTCATCCTCGTCGCCGTAGGCATTGCCTATCGCGCCGCCCGCACCGCCGCCCACTGCTGCGCCGATCAGCCCGCCGGTGCTGCCGCCGACGCGCTGGCCCACCACGTTGCCACCGGCGGCGCCCAGTCCGCCGCCAATGGCCGCCTCCGTACGGCTGCGCTTGTCGGCGCCGACCATGCCGCCGGCTGCACCGCCCACGCCTGCACCGATGGCTGCACCCGTGGAGCCGCCCAGATGTTCGCCCACCACCGAACCTAGCGCGCCTCCCAGCGCGCCACCTACGGCGGCTTCGGTGTTGCTTCCGGCAAAGGCGCTGCTGCCGAGCAGGCTGGCGGACAACAGCAGGATCGAGGAGTACTTCATGGTGAAACCTCAGAAGGAATGACGGCGCGATCCTCGGCTGTCGACGGGTGCTTGTGCAAGCGTTGGCGGACGAAAGGTGTGATGCCCTTCGCTTTAATTAACTTTTTGATTTATATGAGGAACTTTTGAAAGGCGAAGCGGTCGTGGAAGGTGTCTGGCCCCGGCAGTCAGGGCCTTGATCGCAGGCCGACAGCGGACAGCGGGCTGTACACCCGTGGCGGACTGCGATGGGGAATATGGATCAGGTTGAGGTTGTGCCGCTGCGCCCAGCGCGTCGCCAGGCCCGTGGGTGCCGAGAGGCTGACCAGCGTCTGAATGCCGGCGCGCTGGACCTTGTGGATCAGTTCCAGACTGCAGCGGCTGGTGACCACCGCCACGCCGCCGACGATGTCCAGGCCGATGCGGTTGATGGCACCGATCAGCTTGTCCAATGCGTTGTGCCGGCCAATGTCTTCCCGGCTCAGGCGAATCTCGCCCTGGGCGTCCATGAACAGTGCGGCATGCACCGCGCCGCAGCTCTGCCCGAGTATCTGGAATTCGCTGATGCGCTGGCGCAGGTCATCCAGCCAGTGCGCCGGTGGCAGCGGCGCGCCGGGCAAAGCCTGCAACTGCGGCAGCGCCTGTTCCAGTGCCTCGACCCCGCACAGGCCGCAACTGGCGTTGCCGGGCAGCTGGCGGCGCTGCTGCTTGAGCGCCCAGAAGGCGCGGCTGGCAATCTCGACCTCGGCCTGGCGGCCCTCGCCCGCGCCGCTGATGCGGATGTCGTAGATATCGCCGGCCCGCTCGACGATGCCGCTGCCGAGGCTGAAGCCCACCACGAAATCCTCCAGGTCGGCGGGTGACACCATCATCACCGCCTGGCTGATGCCGTTGTAGGCGATGGCCAGCGCGCATTCCTCGGCCAGCTCGACGGTTTCCGGCAGCGTCTGGCCAATGGCCTGGAAACGATATTGCCCGCTGGCGCCCACGGGTGTCGTGGTATTGCGTTTCGGGGACAAGGCTGGAGGGCGTGGAATATTCATGGGCAGACTCGGCAATTGATTGGTAAAGCGGGTGCGACTGTTCAGTCAGGATAGCCCTGCAGGCTGCGAATCAGCTCCAGGTAATCGCCAACGGCTGCGAATTCCTCGGTATTTTTCTGCCCGTGCCGGCTGTCCGGCTGGCTGACCGCCCGCAGGTGCGTGACGCCGAAGTCGCGGGCGCTGCGCAGTATCGGCAGGCTGTCGTCGATGAACAGCGCGCGCGCCGGATCGAATTCCAGGTCGGTTTTCAGCGCATACCAGAACTGCGCCTGTTCCTTGGGGAAGCCGTAGTCATGGGAGCTGATCAGGCGGTCGAACCAGGGCGCCAGCTCGATGCGTTCGAGCTTCAGCGACAGCGAATCGCGATGGGCATTGGTGATCAGCACCACGCGCTTGCCGGCCTCGCGCAGCGCGGCGAGGAACTGGTCGGCTGCCGGGCGCAGGGCGATGAGGTCGGCCATCTCGCGCTTCATCTCGCGGATCGGCAGGTTCAGTTCGCGCGTCCAGAAGTCCAGGCAATACCAGCTCAACTGGCCCTGATGCGCGTTGAACAGCGGGGCCAGTTCCAGCTCGGCCATGGCGAGGCTGATGCCGTGCAGCTCGGCATAGCGGCGGGGCAGGAATTCGAGCCAGAAGTGATTATCGAAATGCAGGTCCAGCAGGGTGCCGTCCATGTCCAGCAGGACAGTATCGATTTCGGACCAGGGCAGGGAAGTGGTCATGGCAGGCTCTTGTGGTTCGGCAGGGGTGCAATGGTGCGGCAGCGGTCGGTTCGATGCAAAGCGTTCGCAGTGAGGGCCTGTTGATGTTTCAGCACAATCCGCGTTGCTGCGCCAAATGCCGCCAGGCAAGGCGCGGGACGCAGGTAATGGTGGTTCCCTTGCCAAGTCCCGCAACGCCGCATGGCGACATTTGCCGCGCAACCCGGAGGGCCGGGCCTGTTTTTGCGCGATGCAGCGTTTCTCGTCGCTTATTTGGAACGACCAAACTTCGCTCCTCGTGCCTTGCTTCGCGCTAAAACAGGCTCCGGCGCGGATGTGATGAAACGTCAACAGGCCCTATGACAAGCCGGGTTATGATTGCGGATCGCGTTTCAAGGAACCTGTCATGCGCCAGAAACCTACCGTGCTTGCCCGTGAGATCGTCGCAACCAGCCGCCTGTTCCGTGTCGAGGAGCTGCAGCTGCGTTTTTCCAATGGTGTCGAGCGCACCTACGAACGGCTGGTCGGCAAGGGCGCCGGCTATGGCGCGGTGATGATCGTCGCGCTCGATGCCGACGGCCAGGCGCTGCTGATCGAGGAGTATTGCGGCGGCACCGACACCTACGAGCTTTCCTTGCCCAAGGGCCTGATCGAGCCGGGCGAGAGCGTACTGGATGCTGCCAACCGCGAGCTCAAGGAAGAAGCCGGCTTCGGCGCGCACCAGCTGGAGCTGCTCGCCGAACTGTCGCTGTCGCCCGGTTACATGAGCCAGAGGATTCAGGTGGTGCTGGCCCGCGATCTCTATCCCGAGCGGCTGCCCGGCGACGAGCCGGAGCCGATGCGTGTCGACCGGGTCGATCTGCGCGAGCTGTCGAGCCTGATCCAGAACCCGCAGTTCAGCGAAGGCCGCGCACTGGCCGCGCTCTATCTGGCGCGTGATCTGCTGACCCAGCGCGGGGAGTTCGTTCAGTGAGCCATCCTTATCTGGCGCCGGTGATCGATCTGGTCCGAGCGGCGGGGCGCGTCATCCTGCCGTATTGGCGCAGCGGCGTGCAGGTGCATGAAAAGGCCGATGCCTCGCCGGTCACGGCGGCTGACCTGGCGGCGCATCACCTGCTGGCCGATGGCCTGCGAGCGCTGGATGCGAGCATTCCGGTGCTGTCCGAGGAAGACTGTGCGCTGAGCCTGGCCGAGCGCGCCGGCTGGACGCGCTGGTGGCTGGTGGATCCGCTGGACGGCACCAAGGAGTTCATCGCCGGCAGCGAAGAGTTCACCGTCAATGTCGCACTGATCGAGCGGGGCCGGGTGCTGTTCGGCGTGGTGGGCATTCCGGCCAATGGTCGCTGCTACTATGGCGGCACCGGGTTCGGCGCCTGGATGGCCGATACCGAGGGCGGCGTGCAGCCCTTGCAGGTGCGCCACAGTCCGGCGCAGGGTTTTACCGTAGTCGCCAGCCGTCGCCATTCCAGCCCAGCGCAGGAGCGCCTGCTCGACGGGCTGCGCCAGCGTTTCGGCGAGCTGGAGCTGGCCAATGTCGGCAGCTCGCTGAAGCTGTGCCTATTGGCCGAAGGCGCCGCTGATTGCTATCCGCGACTGGCACCGACCTCTCAGTGGGATACCGCCGCCGCCCAGGGCGTGCTTGAAGGTGCCGGTGGGGAAGTGCTGGCCGTCAGCGGTGCACCGCTGACCTACGAAGCGCGTGAGAGCTACCTCAACCCGTCCTTTCTGGCGCTGCCGCGCGGCGTTGACTGGCGCAGCGAGCTGATCGATCTGGCGAATCGCTGAGGCATGTTCGTTGGGGGGCTGCGTGCAGGCCATGGATGAGGTGATCGCGGGAGCGCTGTGGTGACTGCAAAAAAACCGGCTGGCATGCGCCAATGGATCTGGCGCGCCTTCGTACACAGTGCGCTGATCCCGCTGGTGCTGGTCGAGGTGGTGCTGATCGCCGTCTATCTGCTGACCAACAACGCCATCCGCGATGCGCAGATCGAGCATCTGCGCGAGACGGCGCTGGCCGATCTGCAGGCATCGGTGGATATGGAAGCGCGGATCATCGACCAGCAGTTGCAACAGGTCGCGACCACTACCGAGTTGTACCGCAACCTCACCCAGCAGGCGCTGCTGGCCGGTGGTGGTTTGCCTGCGCTGCTGAATCTGGACAGTCGTGGCGTGCGTTACAGCCCGCGCGACGAAGGCGGCGCGGCGAGTTTCTATTCGGCGGCCACCGCGTCTGTGCAGCAGGATCTGGAGAAGGTCGGGCAGCTGCAACGCCTCGATTCATTGATGAAGGAACTGCACGCCGGCAATCCGCTGATCGCCAGCCTCTATTTCAATACCTGGGACAGCTACAACCACATCTACCCCTGGTTCGATACTGCCGGTCAGTATCCGCCGGACATGGACATTCCCAGCTACAACTTCTATTACCTGGCCAACGCCTGGCACAACCCGATGCGCAAGGTCGTCTGGACCGATGTCTACCTGGATCCAGCCGGGCACGGCTGGATGATGTCGGCCATCGCGCCGGTCTACAACGGCGATTTCCTCGAAGGTGTCAATGGCATCGACATCACTGTCAGCGGCCTGTTGCAGCAGATAGCCAGCCTGCGCCTGCCGTGGAACGGCTATGCCATGCTGGTCAGCCACGACCTCAAGATCATGGTGTTGCCCGAAGCCGGTGAACGGGACTTCGGACTCGACGAACTGACCGACCACTCCTACGAGGAAGCGATTCGTCGCGAGGTATTCAAGCCCGAGGATTTTCGCCTTGGCAGCCGGCCCCAAACCCGCGAGCTGGCGCAGGCCGTTGCCGCCGATGATGAAGGTGTGCAGCGCTTGAGCCTCGGCGGCCAGCAGCAGCTCGTCGCCTGGACCCGAGTCGAGCACACCGGTTGGTATCTGCTGGCCGTGGTCGATGAAGCCCAGGTCTTCAGCCAGACCAACACCCTGGCCAGCCGCTACCAGCAGATCGGCTATCTGCTGATCGCCGGGCTGGTGCTGTTCTACCTGGCGTTTTTCGCCTATATGTGGCTGCGCGCGCGCCGCCTCAGCGAGTCGCTGCTGGCACCTATCGCCAGCATTTCGCAAATGATGGGGCAGATCGGCCTGGGCCACTGGCGCCCGCAACCGGCGGCCTCGGATATCCGCGAGCTGAACGATCTGGCACGCCACACCCAGGCCATCGGCAGCCAGCTGGAATTCAGCGAAGCACAGCGTTCGCAGGCGCAGCGACATCTGGAGCTGGTGCTGGAAAGCGCCACCGAAAGCCTCTGGGAAAGCGACCTGCGCAGTGCCACGCTGCAGTTTCGCGGACGCCTGCCGGCGCGCTTCGGGTTGCCTTCGTCGCGGCTCAGCGAGGCGCAGTTTCTGCAGCGCGTTCACCCCGCCGACCTGCCGCGCATGCGCGCCGAGCTGGAGCGCATGCATCGCGGGGGCGCGTTGCGTTACGAAAGTGAATTTCGCTTTGCCGACGCCCTGGGCGATTACCACTGGCTGTTGAGCCGTGGTCGTGTGCTTGAGCGGGACCCGCAGACCGGGCAGGCCGTGCTGGTGGCCGGCACCTATGTGGATATCGATGCGCTCAAGCGGGTCGAGGAAGACCTGCGTCAGGCGACTGTACAGGCCCAGACCGCCAACGAGGCCAAGACTCACCTGATCTCCGGCATCAGTCATGAACTGCGCACGCCGCTCAATGCGATTCTCGGCTTTGCCCAACTGATGCGCATGGACTGCTCGGAGGAAGCCGACCCGGAGGCTGCCGATTATCTCGACGAAATCCTGCTGGCCAGCCGGCATCTCAACCAACTGCTGGGCGATATTCTCGACTGGTCGAGCCTGCAGGCCGAGCCTCCGCGATTGCAGCTGGAGCGGGTCGAGGTCATCGCGCTGGTGCGTGAATGTGCCGAACTGGTCGCCCTCGATGTGCGGCGTCAGGGCTTGCATCTGGAGTTCGATCTGCCGGCTGCGCCGGTGCAGGTGCTGGCCGAGCCGCGACGGCTGCGTCAGGTACTGCTCAACCTGCTGTCCAATGCCATCAAGTACAACACCCCGGACGGACGGGTTCTGCTGGCTGTCGAGCGGCAGAATGACCAAGTGCATCTGGTCGTCGAAGACAGCGGTCTGGGCATCGACGAAGCCCAGCAGGCGCGGATGTTCGAGCCCTTCCAGCGTCTGGGCCGGGAAAACTCCAGCATTCTGGGGGCTGGCATCGGGCTGTCGCTGTGCCTGGAATATGCCCGGCTGATGCACGGCGATATCGGCGTCTGGAGCGAGCCGGGCGTTGGCAGCCGCTTCTGGATCGTGTTGCCGGTGCTGTGACTGATGGTCAGTCAGCGTTCTCGCCACACAGGTCCAGCGCAAACCAGCGTTCCACCTCGGCTTGTGAGAGACCCGCGCCAAGCAGGGCGAACAGTTTCCCGAGTGCGGCTTCGCGGGTCATGCCGCCGCCCGAGATCAGCCCGGTTCTCGCCAGCTTGCTGCCGGCGGCATAGAGGCCGAACTCCACATGCCCCTGCGGGCACTGACTGATGGCCACCAGCACCACGCCGCGTCGATGGGCGCTGTGCAGCGCCGTCAGTAACTGATCATTCTCGGCTGGCCCGGTGCCGCTGCCGTAGCATTCGAGCAGCAGCCCCTGCACGCCCGTGTCGAGTAGCGCCTGCAACTGAGCGGCCTGGATTCCAGGATAGAGCGGCAGTACGGCCAGGTTGACCGGCTGGCGCTGCTGGCGATAGTCCAGGGTGGCCGGGATTTGTGCAGCTCGCTCGCTCTGGCGCAGGCGTGGCGCAACGTCGAAGGCGTCGAGCGTTGCCGTACCCAGTTTGCTGGCTCGCGCGCCGTGCAGTGTCCTGCCGTGGAAATACAGTCGTACGCCGGGCGCCATGCCTGCTTGCAGGGCCTGCATGGCACCGAACAGGTTGGCCCAGGCGTCGCTGCCGGGTGCGTCCGCCGGCAGCATGGAGCCGGTCAACAAGACCGGCAGCGGCAGCCCCAGCAGCAGAAAACTCAGGGCGGCGGCGCTGTAGGCCAAGGTATCGGTGCCGTGCAGTACCAGCACGCCCTCGCAGCCATCGGCCTCGACGGCGTGGCGTATGGCCTCGGCCATGGCCAGCCAGTGCTGCTGATTCATGTTGGCGCTGTCGATGGGCGGCTGCAGCGCGTGGAACTGCCAGTGCGGCAACTCCAGCGACTGCTCTTGCTGCCGGGCGAGTATGCGGCTGTCGAAACCGGAGGCGGGCGCCAGTCCTGTGGCGCTCTGCTGCATGCCGATGGTGCCGCCGGTATAAAGCAGCAGGATTTTTTCGCAAGCGGGCATGGGTACTCCATCAGTCGATAAAGGCAGCTGAAGCGTTCAGCCAGAACGGCTCGATCATGACCTCGCGGCACGAGCCGAGGCATGGGTTTCTCATCTCAGAAGCAGGCGGTAAAGACCGCGATGCCAATTACCAGAGCAGGCCTTTGACAGACCAAATGTATCGCGCTTATCCGGCTCAGTTCAGCGTGACGGCATGCCGCGGCAGGCCGATGGCGATCAGCGCGGCCAGCAACAACAGGGCGCTGGATACCCACAGGCAGGCCTCCAGCCCGTGCACCTGGAACACCCACCCCGAGAGCAGGGTGCCGAGCAGCCGACCCAGCGCGTTGGACATGTAGTAGAAACCGACATCCAGTGATACGCCGTCTTCCCTGGCGTAGCTGACGATCAGGTAGCTGTGCAGCGACGAGTTGATGGCGAACAGCACGCCGAACAGCATGAGGCCGCCGATCAGCACGGGTTGCGCCGGCAGTTCGCTGCCCAGGCCCAGGGCGATGACTGCCGGCAGGCCGGCCAGCAGTGCGGCCCAGATGAAGGCGGCGCGACCATCCGGCACCCTGCCACTGCGCTTGCCGGTGAAATGCGGCGCGAAGGATTGCACGATGCCGTAGCCGATCACCCAGGCCGCGAGAAAGCCGCCGACCTGCCAGAAGTCCCAGCCGAAGCTGGCTGACAGGTAGACCGGCAGGGCCACCACGAACCAGACATCACGGGCGCCGAAGAGAAACAGCCGCGCCGCCGAGAGGATATTGATGGCGCGGCTTGTGGAGAGGATGTCGCGAAATTTCGGCTTGATCTTCGCCTTGCCCAGATCCTTTTTCAGCAGGCACAGGCTGGCCAGCCAGATCAGCGCCAGCATGGCAGCCATCACCAGCACCGCGCCGGTAAAGCCGATGACGGCGAGCAGCACGCCGCCGAGGAAAAACCCTGCACCCTTGAGCGCATTCTTCGAGCCGGTCAGCAGCGCCACCCATCGGTAGAGCGTGCCTTGTTGCCCATCGGCGACCAGCATCTTGATCGAACTCTTGGCGCTCATCTTGTTCAGGTCCTTGGCGATGCCGGATAGCGCTTGCGCGGCCATCACCCAGGGGATCGTGAGCATGGCTGCCGGCACCGTCAGCATCAGCAGCGCCGCTACCTGCAGGCCCAGGCCGATGTTCATGGTGCGGTTCAGACCGATACGCGCGCCCAGCCAGCCACCCAGCAGGTTGGTGACTACACCGAATATTTCATAGAACAGGAACAGCGCGGCGATCTGCAGCGGCGTGTAGCCCAGGCCATGAAAATGCAGCACCACCAGCATGCGCAGCGCGCCGTCGGTGAGCGTGAAGGCCCAGTAGTTGCCGGTGACCAGCAGGTACTGGCGGATTTCAGGGGAAAGTCGGCTGAGGCTGGGCATGGGAGAGGGTCGATCCGGCGTAGGGTGGAAATCGCGCAGCATTTCCACCGGAGCAGTGGAACAGGACGTGGTGATTTATTGAGTCGAGCCGACCAGTCGCGCCAGTTCCACGGCGCGATTGGCGTAGCCCCACTCGTTGTCGTACCAGGCGTAGATCTTCACCTGGGTGCCGTTGACCACCATGGTCGAGAGCGCGTCGATGATCGACGAGCGCGGGTCAGTGCGGTAGTCGATGGAAACCAGCGGGCGCTCCTCATAACCGAGAATGCCCTTGAACGGACCGTCTGCAGCGGCTTTCAGCAGCGCATTGAGCTCTTCTACCGTAGTCGCTCGCTCCAGCTCGAACACGCAATCGGTCAGTGAGGCGTTGGCCAGCGGCACGCGTACCGCATGGCCGTTCAGCTTGCCGCGCAGCTCCGGGAATATCTCGGCAATCGCCGTGGCCGAGCCGGTGCTGGTCGGGATCAGGCTCATGCCGGAGGCGCGGGCACGGCGCAGGTCCTTGTGGGGAGTGTCGAGAATGCTCTGGGTGTTGGTCAGGTCGTGGATGGTGGTGATCGAGCCGTGGCGGATGCCGAGCGCCTCATGGATCACCTTGACCACCGGCGCCAGGCAGTTGGTGGTGCAGGACGCCGCGGTGACGATGCGGTGCCGGGCAGGATCGAACAGCTGATCGTTGACGCCCATGACGATATTCAGCGCGCCCGACTCTTTCACTGGCGCGCAGACCACCACGCGCTTAACGCCTTGATCCAGATAGCCTTGCAGCACGGCAACCGTCTTCATCTTGCCGCTGGCCTCGATCACCAGATCGCAGCCGCTCCAGTCGGTGTCGGCAATGGCCTTGTTGGCGGTGACCTTGATGCGCCTGCCCTCGATGACGATGCAGTCGTCAGCGCTGCCCGCCTCATGCTGCCAGCGGCCATGCACCGAGTCGAAATTCAGCAGGTGGGCGTGGGTTGCGGCATCGCCGGCGGGGTCGTTGATCTGTACGAACTCAAGTTCCGGCCAGCCCCATGCCGCGCGCAGGGCCAGTCGCCCGATACGGCCAAAGCCGTTGATGCCTACTTTGATGGTCATGCTGATTCCCCTGTGTCAGGCGCTTCGAGGCGCGAACATGATGATGGCCATGCCGGTGAGGGCCACGGCAGAGCCGAGCAGATCCCAGCCGGTGGGGCGGATTTCGTCGACGAGCCACAGCCAGAGGATCGCCGCACCGATGTAGACGCCGCCGTAGGCTGCGTAGACGCGTCCGGCAGCGGTCGGGTGCAGCGACAGCAGCCAGGCGAACAAAGCCAGTGCCGCGGCGGCCGGTACCAGTAGCCAGGCGCTCTTGCCCTGACGAAGCCAGAGATAGGGCAGATAGCAACCGACAATCTCGGCCAGGGCCGTGACGGCAAACAGGGCAAAGGTCTTGAGCATGACGGCTGCCTATTGGCCGAAGCGTTCGAGCCAGCTCACATGAGCGGGGTGCTGAATGGCCTTGGGACGCAGGGTCTGAACCATCGCAACGGCCTCGGCGTGCGGCAGGCCGCAGTCGATCAGGATGCGTGCGGCAACCAGACCGGTGCGTCCAGAGCCCCCTTTGCAGTGAATGGCGATGGCCCTGTCAGCCGCCAGCAGCTCTTGAATCTGCACAATGGTCGCCGCCCAGGCCGCATCAAAATCTGCCTGCGGCACCTGTTCATCAGCCACGGGTAAATGCAGCCAGAGCAGGTCCTTCGCGGCGCACAGCACAGGCAAATCGCTGGCCGCGTTTTGCGCCAGTTCGGCGGATGGCATCAGGGTCAGCACTGCCTCGGCGCCGGCCTGTTTGAGTGTGTCGAGGGCCTGATCGATGCTGCCGTCCCTGGTGCCTGGGCAGGGCGTAAAGATCAGCCGACCGGGGCGGGCAGGAATGTCGAGAGTGTCGAAAGGGTGGGGCATGATGATGTGATCCTGCAACTGATTAGATGGATGCCTGATTGACCCGTTTGGACAGCTGCTCGGCGGACTCTTTGCGTTCGGAGTAGCGATCCACGAGGTAGTCGGTGCGGTCACGCAGCAGCAGGGTGAACTTGACCAGTTCTTCCATCACATCCACCACCCGGTCGTAATAGGCCGAGGGCTTCATCCGTCCGGCTTCGTCGAATTCGAGCCAGGCCTTGGCTACGGAGGACTGGTTGGGGATGGTGAACATGCGCATCCAGCGGCCGAGTACGCGCATCTGGTTCAGCGCGTTGAACGACTGGGAGCCGCCGGTTACCTGCATCAGTGCCAGAGTCTTGCCCTGGGTCGGACGGATCGCGCCCATGCTCAGCGGAATCCAGTCGATCTGTGCCTTGAACACTCCGGCCATCGCGCCGTGGCGCTCGGGCGAGCACCAGACCATGCCTTCACTCCACAGCACCAGTTCACGCAGCTCCTGCACCTTGGGGTGGTCCTCCGGGGCGTCATCCGGCAGGGGCAGGCCGCTGGGGTTGAATATTCGCGTCTCGGCGCCGAACTGCTGCAGGAGGCGCGCGGCCTCCTCGGTCAGCAGGCGGCTGTAGGAGCGCGCCCGGTTGGAGCCGTAAAGCAGCAGTATGCGCGGCCTGTGTGTAGCAGTCGGTTGTACCGGCGCTGCCTGACTGGGCAGATCCAGCAGTTCGGGGTCGATATTGGGCAATTCAACGGTCATGGACGTTCTCCGGGTGCCGGTAGATCAGCCGCACAGTGATGTGCGATCGGGACGGTCGCGCATGCTGTGCAGACGCAGGCGATCTTCGGCCAGTTGCGGGTCATCGGCCTTGAGCACCTGGGTCAGGGTTTCGCCGACCCAGGCCGGCAGTTGCGGGTGCAGACGGTAGTAGACCCACTGTCCGGCGCGGCGATCCTGCAGCAGGCCGCAGCTGCGCAGCTGGGCCAGGTGGCGGGAAATTTTCGGCTGGCTTTCCTGCAGTGCGGCGGTCAGTTCACAGACGCACAATTCACCCTCCACCACGATCAGCTGGGTCATACGGGCGCGGGTGTCATCGGCCAGACACTTGAACAGGCTGACCGGTGCGAGCATCTGCACGGGTGAAGGGGCCTTGCTCTTGACCAGCACAAACATCCTGATGCGTTCGTGGATCTGCTGGAGGGTGGTCTTGTAGGCGTCGCGCTGGCGGCTGCTGGCCGGGTCTTCGAAGTCCCAGGCGATGTACTCACTGGCCCCCGGCAGGGTGCTGCACTCGAAGGCAGTCTTGTCGCACAGCGTGATCACGTAATCGAACTGCTGACCGTCGAAGTCTTCCAGAGGCTTGCTGTGCAGGCCCTCGCAGCTCACCCCCAGTTGCTCAAGCGCCAGGCGCGCACGGGGATCGACTTCTCCCGGCACTGTGCCGGCGCTGAAGGCTTCATAATTTTCGGGGTCGGTGTGGCGCAGCAGGGCTTCGGCCATCTGCGAGCGAGCGGCATTGGCCACACAGAGAAACAACACTCGGGTTTTCGACGTCATTGCCACGGTGCGCCATTAAAATTCGGTTTGGCGAATATATTTAAATCCGTATATATTGTAAACCATATGTATTGACGGGCCGCTTGCTGTGGCAGGCAACCTAGGAGCGACTGCATGACGACGCAAGCACCGCTGGATGTGCTGGTGATTGGCGGTGGTCAGGCTGCGCTGGCCACCGGCTACTTTCTGCGTCGCACTCAGCTGTCGTATCTGCTGCTGGATGACCAGGCGCAACCCGGCGGCGCCTGGCAGCATGGCTGGAATTCGCTGCGGCTGTTTTCCCCGGCAACCTGGAGCTCCATCGCCGGCTGGCAGATGCCCAGCCAGAAGCCTGGCTACCCGTACCGCGATGCGGTGATCGATTACCTTGCCCGGTACGAGGCCCGCTATCAGTTGCCCATTCTGCGACCGATGCATGTCGATGCCGTGACACGCCAGGGGGAACTGTTTGTGGTGCAGGCCGGCCTTCGGCAGTGGCGTTGTCGCGCCCTGGTCAGCGCCACCGGCACCTGGAGCAAACCCTTTATCCCGGCCTACCCAGGCCGCGCGCAGTTTGCCGGCCAGCAGCTGCACTCGGCGCATTATCGCGATCCGCAGGCTTTTGCCGGCAAGCGAGTGCTGGTGGTGGGCGGTGGCAACTCCGGGGCGCAGATTCTCGCCGAGGTCTCCAAAGTCGCCGACACCCTGTGGATCACCCCGGAGCCGCCGGCTTTTCTGCCTGATGAGGTCGATGGCCGGGTGTTGTTCGAGCGCGCCACCGAACGCTGGAAGGCCCAGCAGGAAGGCCGCGTGATCGATCAGCCGGTGGGCGGCCTGGGCGATATCGTGATGGTTGAACCCGTCCGTGAGGCCCGCGAGCGCGGCGTGCTGGTGGCCGAGCGGCCATTCCAGCGTTTCACGGAAGAGGGCGTGGAGTGGGCCGATGGTCGCCGTGAGGCCGTGGATGCAGTGATCTGGTGCACGGGTTTTCGCCCGGCGCTTGATCATCTGCAAGGTCTGAATGTGCTGGAGGCCGACGGCAGGATCGCTGTCGATGGAACCCGCGCGCTCAAACAGCCCGGGCTGTGGCTGGTCGGTTATGGCGAATGGACCGGGGCAGCATCGGCCACCCTGATCGGCGTCACCCGCACTGCCCGCAGCACGGTCAGTGAGATAGCAGAAGCCCTGCAGGGCGATACAGCTCAATAGAAAGCCTCCGAGTGCCGTACAGGCCGTCACTCAGTTACCAGGAAATTGCAATGTCCAGCCAGTGTGAAGTCGTCGCCAAACAAGCTGCAGGCGCCCCTCTGGGGTTTTTCGAGCGTTACCTGACGCTCTGGGTCTTTCTGTGCATCATCGGTGGCACGCTGCTCGGTCTGTTCGCCCCAGAGACAGCCCAGGCCGTAGGTGCACTGGAGGTCGCCCAGGTGAATATTCCGGTGGGCCTGCTGATCTGGGTGATGATCATTCCGATGCTGATGAAGATCGATTTCAGCGCCATCGGCGAAGTCTATGAGCAGCGCGCCGGTCTTGGCGTGACGCTGAGCATCAACTGGCTGATCAAGCCTTTCACCATGGCCTTTATGGCCTGGCTGTTTCTGCGCCATGTCTTCGCCGGCTGGCTGCCGGCCGAGGAGATCGACAGCTACGTGGCCGGGCTGATTCTGCTGGGTGCGGCGCCCTGCACGGCCATGGTCTTCGTCTGGAGCCACCTGTGTAACGGCAACGCCAATTTCACCCTGACGCAGGTGGCGATCAACGACCTGGTGATGGTATTCGCCTTCGCGCCCATCGTCGCCCTGCTGCTGGGTGTGTCGTCGATCCCGGTGCCCTGGGACACCCTGCTGCTTTCAGTGGTGATGTACATCGTCATTCCCCTGGCGATTGCCCAGTTCATTCGCAAGCGCCTGCTGCGTCATGGTGAAGCAGCCTTGCAAGCTTTGCTCGCACGCATCGGCCCGTTCTCCATCCTTGCCCTGCTGGCCACGCTGGTGCTGCTGTTTTCCTTTCAGGGCCAGACCATTGTCGCGCAGCCGCTGATCATCGCCATGCTGGCCGTGCCGATTCTGTTGCAGACCCTTTGCATCGCCGCGCTGGGCTACTGGATGTGCCGCAAACTCAAGGTTCGCCACGATATTGCCGGGCCTGCGGCGATGATTGGTGCCTCGAACTTTTTCGAGCTGGCGGTGGCGGTGGCCATGGTGCTCTACGGCTTCAACTCGGGCGCGGCGCTGGCCACGGTGGTCGGAGTGCTGATCGAGGTGCCGGTGATGCTCTGGCTGGTGAAGATGATCAACAACAGCAGCACCTGGTATGAGCGTGGGCTGGCGCATCACTGAGGAAAGCAGCGTGGATATTTTCAAATGGCTGAATGATCAACTGCTGCGCATGGACTGGTTGCACTGGCTGGTGCAACTGCTGGTTGAAGATGTGTTCGGCCTGGACATGGCCAGCCGCCTCGGTGGCAGCCTGCATTTCTTCATCTATGACGTGATCAAGATATTCATCCTGTTATCGGTGCTGATCTTCGCCATTTCCTGGGTGCAGAGCTATTTTCCACCCGAGCGCACTCGCCGCATTCTGGGTGGCCTGCGCGGCTTCCGGGCCAACCTCACCGGGGCATTGCTGGGCACGGTCACGCCGTTCTGCTCCTGCTCGTCGATCCCGCTGTTCATCGGTTTCACCAGCTCGGGTCTGCCGCTGGCAGTCACCTTCTCGTTCCTGATCTCCTCGCCGCTGGTCGATCTGGCGTCGATGATCCTGCTGGCCAGCATCTTCAACTGGTCAATTGCCCTGGCCTACGTCGTGGTGGGGATTGTGCTGGCGGTGGTCGGTGGCACCCTGATCGGCAAGGCGCGCATGGAACAGTACGTCGAAGCCTTCGTCACCCAGCAGAAGGCGCTGGAACTGCCGCAGGACCAGCTGACCCTGGGCGACCGTCTGAGCTACGCCCGTGAGCAGGTCGGGGAAATCATTCGCAAGGTCTGGCTGTACATTCTGATCGGTGTGGGTATCGGGGCGGCCATCCACAACTGGATTCCACAGGACCTGATCATTGCGCTGCTCGGCAGCGACAACTGGTGGTCGGTGCCGCTGGCGACCCTGGCAGGCGCACCGATGTATGCCGATATCTTCGGTACCCTGCCGATTGCTGAGTCGCTGGTGGCCAAGGGGGTTGGCCTGGGTACCGTGCTCGCCTTCATGATGGCGGTAACCGCGCTGTCGCTGCCATCGCTGATCATGCTCAAGAAGGTGGTCAAGGCGCCGTTGCTGATCCTGTTTCTGGCCATCGTCGTGTCAGGCATCATGCTGATCGGCTACCTGTTCAACACCTTCACCCACCTGTTCCTCTAACCCGAGAGAAGCATCATGATCATCAAAGTCCTTGGTTCAGGCTGCAAGAAGTGCGTGACACTCACCGAAAACACTCACGCGGCGCTGACCCGTCTCGGGCGGCAGGCCGATGTGGTCAAAGTCACCGACTTTGCCGAGATCGCTGCCCACGGCGTGATGTCGACTCCAGCGCTGGCCATCGACGACGAGGTGGTGTCGGTGGGCAAGGTGCTCACCTGCGACGAGATCGAGACTCTGCTCAAGGCCCGCCAGTAACAGCATCATCGGCCCCGCCGCCACAGGCTCCGCCGTGGCGATGATTCGGGCCAGGCCACCGACTTGTTCTCGCAGCGCACGATGCCGGCGGCGCCCAGCCGCAGTGTCCAGCGTTGCGCCAGGGGTTCCTCCTGCCCCGGCTGTCGGCACACCACCAGCAGGTTGTAGTCGTGCTGCTTTTCGATGGTGTGAGCCTGAACGACCGGTGGCTGACCCTCTTCTCGCTTCCACTCGAACAGCTGCTGGTGACTGGCCTGGATCAGCGCGGACAACGGCTCGAAATCCAGAATCAGGCGCTCCTGGATTTCGTCCTGGGTCAGGGCTGCCTTGTCCAGTATCAGCCGTGAGCGGTAGCAGACGATCTGCCGCTCCTCGTTGGTCGCCCATTTTCCCGAATGTTCGCGCACCGCTTTGCTCAGTTCGGAGAGCCTGCGGTAATCGAGCCAGACCAACTGCTGGGCCATCAATTTCTGGGTGTAGGGCATCAGCAGGCGCAGCTTCCAGCGCGGCTTGCCCTTGCGCAGCCAGCGAGTGACGGTGTCGATCAGGTCATCGCGCAGCAGATCGCGCACCGCATAGATGAGCGCGATACCCACCAGCAGCGCCAGGGACAGTTTCTGGCTGGCGTCGCGCACGTTGAACAGGAAATAGGTGAACAGCGACATGATCAGCATGGTGGACGCCGCCTTCACCAGCTTGCGGGTGCCGGCGCCCAGTTCGATGATCTTCTGGCGCAGCACCACCGGGTACTCCAGCAGCCGCAGATAGAGGCTCATGCGGTTCCACACGCGAGTCGGCGCGCCCTTGAAGTCACCGAGGTAGTCGCGTTCGGCGCGGTAGCGCCGCTCCTGCTGCAGGAATTCCTGCACTGCCAGCTTCAGATCGTCATCAAGCGCGTCGTAGCCTTCCAGAGTCATGCTTTCCAGCAGGAACTGCTCGGCCAGCCAGGAAAAGTAGATGTTCAACTGGCGGAAATAGCGTGATTGCTTGCTCCCCTTTGGCTCTGCCTTGCGCAGGCGCTGGGCGAAGTTCTGGCTGAGGCGCAGGGCGCGCGCCAGCGGCTCGGCGCTCGCCTTGCCCTGAAACTGCTGACGCAGACGGTCCAGGGACGCCTGGTACTGGAAGAACCAGGCGCCGTGCAAGATTTCGTAGTGCGGCGAAAGCAGGGAAAAGGAGGTGTCCAGCTTGCTGGCCCGGTCCTGGGTCGGCAGGCCCAGCAGGCGGAAGCGATGGACCAGGGCGCTGTGAAAGAACTGCTCCTCGGTCAGGGTGCGGGTGGAGAAGGTGGTCTCATGGGGCGTGAACAGATATAGCTCGACCCGATGCCGACCTGGCTTGGTCAGCGTGCGAGTCAATTGCAGGCGGAAATCGCCCTGGCGCTTCAATGAGAACACGGCACCTCCGATTACAGTACGCGGTGAGCATACCAAGCCTGGATGTGGTTCGGCGCTGGCGCCATTGCGGCGGAGCTGTCTGCCATGCACCTGCCAGGCTGTAGGCGCGACTTTCGTGGCTTTCCGGTATAATGCCGCGCCTTCAAACCAGCGCGTTCGTTGGTTTGCCCTGAATGCGAGCCACGCTGCCGATGCGTGGCTCGTCGGTTTTGTAGCGCCGCGCGGCGCACAACGAAGAGGCACGACGATGACCGCACTGGTAGGCGTGATCATGGGCTCCAAGTCCGACTGGTCCACCCTCAGCCACACCGCCGAAATGCTGGAAAAGCTCGGTATTCCCCATGAAGTCACCGTGGTGTCCGCGCACCGCACGCCCGATCTGCTGTTCCAGTACGCCGAGCAGGCGCAAGAACGCGGGCTGCGCGTGATCATCGCCGGCGCTGGTGGCGCGGCACATCTGCCGGGCATGTGCGCGGCCAAGACCCATCTGCCGGTGCTGGGCGTGCCGGTGCAATCGTCGATGCTTTCGGGCGTCGATTCGCTGCTGTCCATCGTGCAGATGCCGGCAGGCGTGCCGGTCGCCACGCTGGCCATCGGCAAGGCCGGTGCGGTCAACGCCGCATTGCTGTCGGCCAGCATCATCGGCCACGAATTCCCCGAATATCACGCCGCGCTGAAGCAATTCCGCGATGAGCAGACGCAAACCGTGCTCGACAACCCGGACCCGAGGAACGCGTAAATGAAGATCGGCGTAATCGGTGGCGGCCAGCTGGGTCGCATGCTGGCTCTGGCGGGTACGCCGCTGGGGATGAACTTCGCTTTCCTCGATCCCGCGCCGGATGCCTGTGCCGCCGCGCTGGGCGAGCATCTGCGGGCCGATTACGGCGATCCGGATCACCTGCGCCAGCTGGCCGACGAAGTGGATCTGGTGACCTTCGAGTTCGAGAGCGTACCGGCTGAAACGGTAGCTTTCCTGTCGCAGTTCGTGCCGGTGTTCCCCAGCGCCGAGGCACTGCGCATCGCCCGTGATCGCTGGTTCGAGAAATCCATGCTCAAAGAGCTGGGCATTCCGACTCCCGAGTTCGCCGATGTCCTGTCGCAGGGTGATCTGGATGCCGCCGCCGCCCGTATCGGTCTGCCGGCGGTGCTCAAGACCCGCACCCTGGGTTACGACGGCAAGGGACAGAAGGTGCTGCGCAAGCTGGATGACGTCACCGACGCCTTCGCCGAGCTGGGCAGCGTGCCCTGCATTCTCGAGGGCTTCGTGCCCTTCACCGGCGAGGTTTCGCTGATTGCCGTGCGCGCTCGTGATGGCCAGACCTGCTTCTACCCGCTGGTGCACAACACCCATGAGGATGGCATTCTGCGGCTCTCGGTAGCCAGTAGCAGCCATCCGCTGCAGGCGCTGGCCGAGGATTACGCCAGCCGCGTGCTGGCCAAGCTGGATTATGTCGGCGTGCTGGCCTTCGAATTCTTCGAGATCGACGGCGGGCTCAAGGCCAACGAAATCGCGCCGCGCGTGCACAACTCCGGGCACTGGACCATCGAAGGTGCCGAGTGCAGCCAGTTCGAGAACCATCTGCGGGCCATTACCGGCCTGCCGCTGGGCTCGACCGCCAAGCTGGGCGAAAGCGCCATGCTGAATTTCATCGGCGAAGTGCCGCCAGTGGCCAAGGTCATCGCCGTCGAGGATTGCCACCTGCATCATTACGGCAAGGCGTTCAAGGCCGGACGCAAGGTCGGCCACGCCACCCTGCGCTGTCCGGACCGCGCGACCCTGGACCGGCAGATCACCGCCGTGGAAACACTGATCGAGCGAGGCTGACAGGCCTGTTCCCGGGCCGCCGGCGCGAACTGGCCGGCTCGCTCCCGGTCCGAAGAAGGGTAACAGCCATTTTTTCGGACTTGAGGGGGACTGCCCATGGGCATCATCGGAACCATCATCATCGGCCTCATCGTGGGGCTTATCGCGCGTTTCCTGAAACCCGGCAACGATAGCATGGGCTGGATCATGACCATCCTGCTGGGTATCGGCGGCTCGCTGCTGGCCAGCTACGGCGGGCAGGCGCTGGGGCTGTACGAGGCGGGCGAAGGCGCGGGCTTTATCGGCGCCGTGATCGGCGCGATCATCCTGCTGGTGATCTATGGCATGGTGACTGGGCGCAAGCACTAGTGAACCCCAGTCGACTCGACCGCTCTGGCGGATTACGCTTTCATCCAATCGATCCTGCGACCTGCATGGCCTCTGCCGATGCAGGTTGTAGAGGGCGAATTCATTCGGTCTGCTGAGCCGTGGCCGAATGAATTCGGCCCTACGGACTATCCTTAGCCCCCTATTTCGAGTGTGCTGCTCCATGCGTCGTTTCTGTCTGTCTCTACTGATTGCCCTGCCGCTGACCATTCAGGCCGCGCCCGCCGAACTGGACTGGCTTGAACTGATGCCGGAAGAGGATCGACAGGCGCTGGAGGCCATGCCGGAAATCGAGCACGACTCGCCCGAGGCCGATGGTTTCAGCGACCAGGGCGGCCTGAAGCAGAGCGAGGGCCTCCCGGCGGTGATGTATTCGGCCAAGACCGTGCCCGCCCTCGATGGCAGGAGCATTCGCTTGGGCGGCTATCCGGTGCCGCTGGAAAGCGACAGTCGCGGGCGCAGCATCGAATTCTTCCTGGTGCCCTATCCCGGCGCCTGCATTCACGTGCCGCCACCGCCGCCGAACCAGATCGTGCTGGTGCGCTACCCGCAGGGGATAGCGCTGGAGGATATCTACGCACCATTGTGGGTCGACGGCACCCTGGACATCGAACCGGTCAGCAACGATATGGCCGATGCCGCTTATGCGCTGTCAGCCGAGCGGGTGGAGCTGGTCGCGGAAGACGACCTGTAACCGACTTGCCGGAGCAGCTGCCATGCCGATCGACGAAGAGCAACGCCAAGCCTTTCGCACGCTTGCCGCGCAGACCGAAGGTATCGATCTCGAAGCGTATCGGCGCTTCGGCAAGGACCCGCTGGAGCCGATCATCGGGCTGGGCGATGCCGGTGCGCCGATTGCCTTCTTCGGTCGCGATCCGGGGCGGGAAGAAGTTCGCCATGGCGAGCCTTTCATCGGCAGCGGCGGGCAGATCGTACGCAAGGCGCTTTATCGCCACCTGCACGGCGAGCCGATGCCCGACTTCGAGGCCGGGCGTGAGCTGGGCACGCGCTTCTTCTGGATCAATACCGTGCCGTACAAGCCCACCGGCAACAAGGCTTGGTCGATGAAGGTCAAGCGTCGCTTTCATCCGCTGATGCGCCAGTTGCTGGTCGAAAGCTGGCACGGCGAGGCGATCGTCACCCTGGGGCGCGAAGCCTTTCTCTGGTTCGGCATCGACCAGCCCGCGGCAGTGCGCCAGCGACTCGAGCAATTCTGGCAGCGCGAGGACCGCTTCAGCGCCTCCATCGAGGTCGAGTTGCAGGCCGAGGACGGTGCGGCGCGCAGCTTCCGGCTCTATCCGTTGCCGCACCCGTCGCCGCTGAACCAGACCTGGTTCAAGCGGTTTCCGGCGTTGCTCGAAGAGCGGCTGAAACTGCTGGGCGCTTAGAACGGGCGCCGTTTACGGAGCCCGTCTTTTCGTACTGGAAGAGGGTTTTGAAAAGTCCCGTAGGGCCGAACTTGTTCGGCCTTGCGTACATCTGCGCGCGCCGGTGGCCGAATAAATTCGGCCCTACAGAGACTGAAACACTCCCTAGATAGACTCGCTGCCGATGGAAACCGCGAGGGTATGGCTGGCACCGGCTTCGAGACGGATTCGGTCATCCATGACGTTGGCGGTTTCGATGCAGAGCATGCGCTGCCAGGCGTCGTCGGCGAATTGCGAGAGGCGCTGCGCCTTGGCGATCCAGGGATTCCACAGGATCGCCGAGTGCGAGCCGCCGGTTTCCAGTGTGATGCGGCGGTTGCTGGCGGGGTCCCGCAGGGCGAGCCTGGACGGCAGGTCGAGGTAAATGCGGTCGGTCTCGCCTTCGATCCTGGGATTGCCTTGCTGCTGGCGCTGCTGCCAGTTTTCCAGGGTTTCGATATAGCGCTTGCCATCCAGGCCTTGCACCGATACCTGATGGATATCGCCGATGGCGAAATAGCTGTGCAGCGCCTGGCTGATGGCCACGGGCTGATCGTCCAGGTTGCGGCTGGTCAGGCTGATGTGCAGGCGCTCGTCCAGGCGAATCTGAAGTTTCAGTTCCACCCGATGTGGCCAGCCCGGCAGCGCACCCAGTGCCTGCGGACAGCTGAATTCCAATATGCCGGTGTCGCCCTCGCAGCGTTGCTGCTCCAATTGCCAGTCCAGGCTCCGTACCAGGCCGTGGAAGGGTGCTTCGGTCTCGCCCCGGTACGCCGCCTGCACGTCTTCGGGATTGCGTTTCAGATCACCGAACCAGGGCCAGCACACTGGCACGCCGCCGCGTACCGACTGGCCTTGCTGGAAGGCCGCCTGCTCGCTGAGCCAGATGACCGGCGTATCGCCCTGGCGGTAGCTGAGCACCTGTGCGCCCTGTTCGGCGACCAGCAGCTCGTCGTCGCCACGGCGAATGCGCCAGCAGGCGAGTTGGTCCATCTGGATGCGTTGGATATCAACGGACATGGGTGATCTCGTGTTGGCTCCGATGTGTCTCTGACAACAGTCGCAGGGCGGCATTTCATCGTAGGGTGGATGTCGCTTTTTACATCCACCGTGGCTCCGTTCGATGGGACGCCCCGGTGGGGCGCCACCCGGTGAAGCGTGATCCATCCTACAGGTCGTGCGGCTTAGCGCCCCTGGCAGGCATCCACCCGCAGCCAGCGCTCCAGCAGCTTGAAGCCCTGCATCAGGACGAAGGCGATGACCAGATAGATCAGGCCGGCGGTGAGGAACATTTCCTCATGCAGGTAGGTGCGCGCGGCGATCTTGCGCGCCATGCCGGTCAGCTCCAGCAGGGTGATGGTGCTGGCCAGGGCGCTGGCCTTGAGCATCAGGATCACTTCGTTGCTGTAGGCCGGCAGGCCGATACGCGTGGCGCGTGGCAGGATGATGTGCCACAGCGTCTGGCTGCGCGACATGCCCAGCGCACGGGCCGCTTCGACTTCACCGGCGGGCACGTTCTGGATCGCGCCGCGAATGATCTCGGCGATATAGGCGGCGGTGTGCATGGTCATGGTGATGATGGCGCACCAGTAGGGATCGCGCAGGTAGGGCCAGAGCGCGCTCTGGCGTACCACATCGAACTGCGCCAGCCCGTAGTAGACCAGGAACAGCTGTACCAGCAGCGGCGTACCACGGAAGAAGAAGATATAGGCGTAGGGCAGTGCGCGCACCGGGAGATGGCGCGAGGAGCGGGCAATGCCCAGCGGCAGGGCGAGGATCAACCCGGCGATGACCGAAACACCGACCAGTTGCAGCGTCAGCCAGGCGCCGTCGAGGAAGCTCGGCAGCCACTTGATGAAGATTTCCCAGGTCATGCGGCGCTCCTGCTGAAGCCGCGGCCAGCGCGTTTTTCAAGGAAGTGCATGGCGATCATGGCGATCACCGTCAGCCCGAGGTAGATGAAGGCGGCGACCAGGAAGAAGGTGAAGGGCTCCTTGCTGGCGGTTACGGCGATCTGCGAGCGGCGCATGATTTCTTCCAGGCCGATCACCGAGACCAGTGCGGTGTCCTTCATCAGGATCATGAACAGGTTGCCCAGCCCCGGCAGGGCCAGGCGCCACATCTGCGGCAGGATCAGGCGCAGGAAGATTCGCGGCTTGCCCAGGCCCAGCGCCAGCCCGGCTTCGCGATGGCCCTTGGGGATCGCCAGCAGCGCGCCGCGGAAGACTTCCGTGGCATAGGCGCCGAAGCACAGGCCCAGGGCGATGGTGCCGGCGGCGAAGGGACTCAGGGCGAGATCGTCGATGCCCACCAGAGTGCCGATCCAGCGCACCAGGTTGATGGTGCCGAAGTAGATCAGCAGCACCCAGATCAGCTCCGGGACGCCGCGCACGATGGTCGAGTAGGTGCCGCCGATCCAGCGCACGGCTACGTAAGGTGAGGTCTTGGCCAGTGCGCCGAGCAGGCCGAGCACCAGCCCCAGCGCCAGCGACGCCAGGGCCAGTTGAATGGTCATCCAGGTGCCGGCGAGCAGCGCCGGACCGAATCCGTGAAGGTCGGGAATCATAGAAGCTCAAACACCGAAGCCCGGTCCGCCAGAAAAGGTGGCGACCGGGCTTCGGTTCGGTTGGATCAGTAGATGCTGAACGGGAAATACTTGTCGTTGATCTGCTTGTAGGTGCCGTCAGCGATGATTTCGGCCAGTGCCTTGTTCAGGCGCTCGCGCAGTTGGTCGTTACCCTTGCGCACGGCGATGGCGATCTTGTCATCGTCGAATACCGGCTCGCCCTTGAACTCGAAGTCCTTGCCGGCGTCGCTCTTGAGCCATTCCCACTGCACGAAGGTGTCGGCGAGGATGCCATCGACGCGACCGGTGGCCAGGTCCAGATAGGCGTTTTCCTGGGTGTCGTAGAGGTTGATCTCGACCACGCCATCCATGTTGTCTTCCAGCCAGGTGCCGGCGATGGTCGCGCGCTGGGCACCGATAACCTTGCCCTTGAGGTAGCCTTTGTCGGCCTTGAAGTCTACTGACTTGGGCGCTACGAACTGCAGTTTGTTGGTGTAGTAGTGGTCGGTGAAATCGACGGCGTTCTTGCGCTCTTCGGTGATCGACATGGAGGCCGCGAGGAAGTCGAACTTGCGCGCGTTCAGGGCCGGAATGATGCCGTCCCAGTCGGAGGTCACCACTTCGCATTCCACTTCCATCTTGGCGCAGAGGGCGTGGGAGATATCCAGGTCGAAGCCGACGACCTGGCCGCTGGCGTCGATCAGGTTGAAGGGCGGGTAGGCGCCTTCGGTGCCGATGCGCAGTTTTTCCGCAGCGAATGCCTGGGTGCCGATGATCAGGGATGCAGCGGCGGTCAGCAGTATCTTCTTATAGCTTTTCATGCGGTGTTGCTCCATTAACGATGGCTGGACATGAACTGTTTACAGCGCGCCGATTGCGGGTTGTCAAATACCTGCTCGGGCGTTCCTTGCTCCTCGACCAGACCCTGGTGGAGGAAAACCACTTCGCTGGAGACCTGCTTGGCGAAATTCATCTCATGGGTGACCAGCAGCATGGTGCGCCCCTCTTCGGCGAGCGAGCGAATCACTGCAAGCACTTCCTGTACCATTTCCGGGTCCAGCGCCGAGGTGGGCTCGTCGAACAGGATCACCTTCGGCTGCATCGCCAGGGTGCGGGCGATGGCCGCACGCTGTTGCTGGCCGCCGGAAAGCTGGTTGGGATAGACGTGGCGCTTGTCGGCGATGCCGACCTTGGCCAGCAGCGCTTCGGCGACTTCCGTCGCCTCGGCCTTGCTCTGGCCGAGTACCCGGCGCGGCGCCTCGATGATGTTGTCGAGCACGCTCATATGCGGCCAGAGGTTGAAATTCTGGAACACGAAACCGAGTTTGCTGCGCATCCGGTTGATCTGCTTTGCGTCCGCCGCGACCAGATCGCCGTCTTTGGCGCGCTTGAGCCTGAGTTGCTCGCCGGCGACCAGGATCTCGCCCTCGTGAGGGTTTTCCAGCAGGTTGATGCAGCGCAGGAAGGTGGACTTTCCCGAACCGGACGAGCCGAGAATGGAGATGACGTCACCGTCGCGCGCCGTCAGCGAAATACCCTTGAGAACCTCCAGCTCGCCGTAGCGCTTGTGCAGGTTGCGGATTTCCAGTGCAGGTATGGCCTCGGCCATTGAACTTCCTCTTCTCAGACCCTGCGCTTTGCCGGGCCTGATTCTGTATTGATTGCGCTCCGGCTGACTGCTCGCCTTCCTGGCGGGGCGCAAACCTAGCATGGGCGGCGGCATGCGCCAAGCACGACGCCCCCGACATGAGCGTGACCGGTTGGTCACTGCGTGATCGAGGGCTCGGACAGCGGTGCGGCGGATCGTCTCCTATCTATATAGATGAATTTGCAGGGTTTGGCCGTATCAGGTTTCGGGCTTCGGTACTTCCGGTTCGTTGTTGAGCATCTCATCGTGCTCCTCCATCTTCCACGGCAGGCTGCCGGGCGAGATATGCAGGAAGTTCAGGTACTTCTCGAACTGGTCGAGAATGTCACTGATGATGTCCTGCTGGTCATAACCGTAGACGTCATAGGACTGACCGCCACGGCGCAGGAAGACCTCGGCGCGGTAATACTGTTCGTTGGTGTCCGGGTCCTCGGTGAGCACGAAGGAGGGCATGGCATAGCCGACCAGACGGATCTCGTAGATGAAATCGACCTGGTTTTCCTTGATGACTTCCAGATAAACCCGCGAGTTGTGCTCGTCGGTATGCACTTCAGCTGGCCAGCCCTGTTCGGTCAAGGCGCGCTGTACTCGGCGCATGCCCTTGATGACGCTGGTGGCGATGAAGTTTTCTGCCTCTTCGCGGCTGGGGAAGTTGACCAGTCCGGCCAGACGCTTTTTCCACAGGCCCGGCCCGGCATTGCTGGCCAGCCGGCTGCCGTGCATGTGGTTCTGCAGGCTGACTTCGTGATGGCCCTCGATTACCAGTGCCCGCCACATGCCCAGCGCCGCGATGATCATGATGACGGCGAACGGCAGCGCGCTGGTGATCGCCATGGTCTGCAAGGCACTCAGGCCGCCGGCCACCAACAGGGCGATAGCGACGAAGCCCGCCGTGGTCGCCCAGAACACCCGTTGCCAGACGGGCGTCTGTGCCACGCCGCCAGCGGCCAGCGAGTCGATCACCAGCGCACCGGAGTCGGCGGAGGTGACGAAGAAAGTGGCGATCAGCACCACTGCGACGAACGAGGTGATGGAGGACAGCGGCAGGTGCTCGAAGAGCTTGAACAGTGCGATGGCATGGTCGCTCTGCACCTCGCCGATCAGCTCCGTATAGCCCTCGACCATGATCAGGTGCAGCGCCGTGTCGCCGAAGATGGAGAACCAGAGAAAGGTGAAGATCGTCGGCACGAACATCACGCCGAAGACGAACTGGCGGATGGTCCGGCCACGGCTGATCTTGGCGATGAACAGACCCACGAACGGCGACCAGGCGATGGTCCAGCCGAAGATGAACAGCGTCCAGTTGCCGATCCAGTCGCTGCGCGTGTAGGCCTGCAGGTTGAAGGTGCGCTCGATGATGTTGTTCAGGTAGCTGCCGGTGTTCTGCAGGAAGGTTTCCAGAATGAAGATGGTCGGCCCCACGATGAACACGAACAGCATCAGCAGGATCGCCAGCGTCATGTTCAGCAGCGACAGGTTCTTGATGCCCTTGTCCATGCCGGCCACCACCGAGCAGGTCGCCAGGGCGGTGATCACCACGATGGAAATGATCTGCACTGTGGTGCTGACGGGAATCTGCGGCCACAGGTAGTTCAGGCCGGCGTTGATCTGGGTGACCGACAGGCCCAGAGTGGTGGCGATGCCGAACAGCGTGCCGAGGATGGCGAATACGTCCACTACGTGTCCGATGGGGCCGTGGATGCGCTCGCCGATGATCGGATACAGCGCCGAGCGCATCGACAGTGGCAGGCCGTGGCGGAAGGAGAAGTACGCCAGCGCCAGGCCGGTCAGGCCGTAGATTGCCCAGATATGGAAACCCCAGTGGAAAAAGGCGATCTGCATCGCCTGCTTGGCGGCATCCACGGTTTCCGGCGCGCCGACCGGAGGCGTCGAATAGTGCAGCACCGGCTCGGCTACGCCGAAGAACAGCAACGCGATGCCGTAGCCGGCGGAAAACAGCATGGCGAACCAGGCCGGAAAGCTGTACTGCGGCTCGGCATGGTCCGGCCCGAGCTTGATGTTGCCCCACTTGGTCAGCGCGATGCCGACGATGAAGACCAGGAAAAAGGCCACCGCCAGCATGTAGAACCAGCCGAACGAACGGGTGATGAACGCCAGCGTCTCGCTGAACAGCTCGCCGGCCAGTTCAGGGTTGCTGATGGTGCCGATCACCAGCAGCAGCGTGACCACTACGGCAGGGATGAAAACGGGAAAGAGAATGATGGCCTTGGGCAGCTTGTTCTGGGATTCCATCGGGCGTCTGGTCTCTGGCTGGTGAATGGGGCGGCGTCATGAGGCATGAAGTGAGGCCGCCGCTCAGAGAGTAGACGGTTGTTTGTCGCCAAATACTCACCAGGAGTGCGGCAGCGCAGTTTGGCGAGCGTTGATCCGGCAGAGTCGAGTCGAACCTAGGGAGAAGCGGCTTCAAGCTGATAGCGGCGCAGTATTCTCGGCACGGTGCCATCGGCAATGGCCGCATCCAGAGCCTGTTCGAACGCCTGGAACTGCTCCTCGCTGATTCGCTTCCGCGACAGGCCGATGCCGTAGTGAACCACCGCAAGCTCGCCTGCCTCGCGCAGACCGTCGAGTTGTTCATCCTCGATCAGATGCCAGGCCACATCCTGATTGACCACCGCCAGCCCTTCCTTGCCGAAGCGCCCCGACTGCAGCATGTTCAACAGGCGCCGGTTGTTCAGGGTCAGGTGGATGCGCACGTCGGCGATGGACTTGAGGTGTTCGGACAGCACCCAGGATGTGCCGGACGGTCCGTAGACCCCTACCGTCCGACCCATCAGATCATCCGGGTCAGAGAAAATGAAATTGCTGTCGTCACGGGCGAAGACGCTGTAGCGCGACATCACCAGCATGCGGCTGATATGAAATGCGCGCTCGCGGTCGGGGGAGCGAATCACGGTGAAAATGCCATCCGCCTCGCCCTGTTCGGCCATCCGCAGCGCCCGTTGCCAGGGGTGCAGCATGATCGGGCATTCCCGGTCGAGGCGCGCACAGGCACTTTGCACGATTTCCACCAGCGGCCCACCCGCCAGCACACCGACCTCCAGGCTGCCGACATCTTCGGCAGGATGGGTAAAGGGCGGGAAGTCCTCGGTCACGAATGTCCACTGCTCAGCCATCACCGGCACGGCGGCCAGCATCAGCCAGATCGATAAGCTCGAGAAAAATCTGCGCACTGCTTTGCGCTCCATAGCTGACATTTATTGTTATTGGAATAAGGTGCCCACTGGCTATTTCAAATTATCCGATGCAAGCCTAGCCTAGAATTGCTCGCGCGATCAGGCACGGCGGTGCTTTGGCGAGACAAGGGGCGGACCGAGTTGGCCGCAGCGCCTTGGCGAGCAGAAAAGAATGAGTGGTGCCCAAGGACGGAATCGAACCGGTCGCTGTAGAGCTAAATATTTCTGTGTCGCTCAGTTTGTATGCCAGTCGATGCCCCAAAAAAATGTCCCCAAAACAAAAGTGCTTCCTGCCTAATGCTGGTCAGATAAGCTGACTGGCATTTCCACTTGGTTATGTACCCGTAAACCTGTTGTGCGTGGTAGGCGCTTCTGTAGGAGGGAGCTTGCCCGCGAGCTTTTGGCGGGGGCTGCGTGCTAAGGCAGAAAAGCAAAGCTCGCGGACAAGTCCGCTCCCACAGGGCATCGGCGTGGTTGTTCAGCCTGTGCGCGACCCATCCGACTGAAGCCTTATCTGACCGGCATTAGCCTCCTTGCCTGTCCTTTTTGCCATCACCCCTCCGCTGCAGGGTGGCCTTGCGAGCTTAAACGTGACCCAGGCTTGCAATAGAACGCGCACGGGCAACATCGGAAAGGATCTGTGAACTGAAGGAGCCTCTGGCTTTCGGCTGTACGGGCCTAGGTTGCGTGTTGGGTTGCCTTGCAGCAGAAACAAAAAAACCGGCAAGCGAACGCTTCCGGGGTTGTGAGTGTGATCATGACAGTGCGGCTGTTCAAGCCTATGGTTGCGGTGATGCTCTCGGCGTCGCAGCCTGCCCAGCAGTGCAAGAGCACCTTGCCATCCTCAACTTCGCGGGTGCTCAGGCCTGAATCGCGGTCATTATGGGCCGGGCAGCAGGCTTTCCACTTGCCAGGACTATTCGCTTTCACTTTGTCGAGCCGGCTTAGCACTTTTTCCAGGCAAGCCAAGCCCGCCCCCGCCATTTGGCGGGGAGGGAAGTTCGTCATGGATTACTCCTTGGCTATAGCCAGTCGGCGAGGCTCAGAGGCATGATCCTCGCGAGTCGCCGCAGCCAGGTCGCCAATGGCGGCGAGTTTTTCGAGAGTTTTGGCGTATTTGGCGTCCAGCTCCGCATCGCTGGCCAGAGCAGCAGCACGTCCACGTTTGCGAGTAAAGGAGACGGCATCAGGAAACCGCGCATCCAGGCGGTCCACCACATCACTCATCACCTCAGCGTCCGGAAAAGGACCAAACTCACCGAGCGTTGTCATTACCGTGTAGTAGCCACGACGCCAGCGCGACAAAAGCGCCACGACCTTCTGGCGGGCAATCTCCTGCTCCTTCGGCAGCTTCATCGGCAGACAGATGGCACTGGCGATTTGCGAGCGGTGGATATCGAACGACTCTTCCGGAAACAGCTTCGCGATAGCCAAGAGTGCGGCCTCTGCCTCCTCCTCATGTTCGAATGGGCCAAGGACGCCGACAGGAGTGGCTTTTTCGGACTTGGTAGGGTCAATGCCATGAGTGACATAGGTCGGAAATTCGCCATCACTATCAGCGTAACCAACTAACTCATGTGCCAAACCAACTGATCTCAGCTTGACGTAATAGGCGTACGTCCAGCCGTCGATAATACGGAAAAGACCGTGGCGCTCGGCATAGGCCGCGTTCAATCGTCCACGTACACGGAGCATTGCCGACTGCCGCTGCTGGCTGAGGTCGAACTGCCCTTTGAACTTAACTTCTCGAAGAGCGATTCGATACTGCTCATCAGGAAAGTACTCCCTGATGTTGGCAATTACCTTTGTGGCTTGATCTTCATTCGGAAGTGGTCCAACCGGTTCCAGCTCTTCGCCGTTCGAGGCCGTCCCCAGCACAAAATATCCTTGGACTTTGTCACTTAGAATCTTGAAGCCATAGATTTCACGTACCTCTGCCGGTTTGGCCGCCTTTACACGCTGGCGAAGGCGGGGCAGGAGAACGGTACGATCTTGGTGAGCCAGCCTGTCTGCAGTATTCATTTCAACCTCCAACATTCATGGGTTTGAGGGCACGAGCGCGCCGCATATGAGCGTTGTAGCGAGAAAGGCGAGTTGCAAGGCTGGAGTTGGCGCGCAGGGCAGCAAAGGCCATGGCCTTGTGCGCGGCAGCACGGATGGAGAGTGCGGACGGATTGATGGCGTGCGAATGCTTCATGGGCGGTGCTCCTACTGTTGTGGAGCCGCGGTCACCCGCTCACTGCTGGTCATAGGCCAAGCCATCCAGGTCGATCGGCAGCTTCAGCTGCTCTCGCAGATTGGCGACGTGCTGATGCACACCAAGTTTATCGTAGCGCCAGTGAGCTAGCCGGCGTCCAGATTTGCTGGCTTCCTCCTTGCGGGCCGCCAGCACTTGGCACGCGTTGCCATACCGGGCCTCGCGGAAAGCCATCACCAGCCTGACTTTCAGCTCGACAACGTGGGTGGTGTTCTTGGTCAGTGACAGAAGGAAGTAGGCCTGATCCTCATTCAGCAGGGCGAAGCGGTGATGCTTTGCTCCGCGGGCACCGGCCACCTTCACTGCCTCCGTTTGAAACGGAAGAAGTCCAAACCGCTCGAAGTGCTTCGCGTGCTTTTCTATCAAGGTAATGGTGTTCTTGTGTTGCACGCCCAGTTGCTCAGCAATTACACGGCTGTCTACCCGCTGTTCGCCCTGGTGGTGGACCAGCTTGACCGCATTCATACGGAAACCTCGCGCTCAGCAATTTGCGCTTCGCACCAGGCATCGACTTCGGATGCAAGCCATACAGCAGACTTCGGACCGAGCATTACCTGTCTCGGGAACCGGTCGGCGGCTATGCGGCGGTAAATCTCGGAGCAGGATAGGGTTGTCTGCGCTTTGGCATCACGCAGCTTGATGAATCGGCGAGGGTTTTCTGCTGGTACTGCTTGGGCTTGTGCGGCCATGTTTTCGCCTCCTTGGGTGGCGTTGGAAACATGGGCACAGCTTCGGGAGGTGGGGTGGGTGACAGCTAGGGGCGACATAGTGTCAGCCGCTACTGTCACCCCGTGCTATCAGCGATCCAGGAGGGTGTCTGGCTTGATGGCTGACGCCAGGACTATGGCCTTTCGCGCCGCATCGCCGTTGGCTTGCTGCGGGAGGTCCAGCAGCTCGCCCAAGGTTAGGGCAATGGACTTTTGTGTCGGTTGGCGTTTTTCGGGGGTGTAACCTTCCCAGTACTTCACCATGGCGGCGCGCATGGCTTCCAGCTCCTTGGTGGCATAGGGGAACGTAAGGCCGGTACCTTGTGCCGGTATGGCTTGCGTGACGCTGAACAGGCTCGCAACGCGCTTCAGCGAGCCTTCCAGGTGACTGAAGGTTGCTACTGCGGCCTCGGTCTTCTGCTTCGCTTCTATCGCTGCCTGTTCGGCCTCGATGCGCTGCTCAGCCTGCTTGCCGCGCTCTCGCTCTGATTCGCTCAGCTCGCGGCGCAAGCTCTCGCTGCTTTCCTGCTCTTGGCTTACCTGTGCCTTGAGGGTTGCATTCTCAGCACGCAAAAGAGCCGCCTCCCGTTCTGCTTTAGCCAGCTTGGCGAGTAAGGCATCTAGCTGTTCAGCAGCGCTGGCTTCACCCTCGCGCCGCAGTCGCGCCTCTCGTGCCTTCAGGCACTCAGGCGCGCTACCGGAGGGGGCTTCCGGCTGGTAGTACCCCAAGGCTGCGGCGCCACCTGTTTGGGGTACGCTGGGCAGGGCTTGCACGTAACCGGCTGCGACTTCAGCCCGCGCCACAGCCTCGGCTGTTAGGCTTTCAACCCATGATCTTTCCAGCAGCAAGGCGGTAGGTGCGCATTCACCGTGATGCGTGATGATTCGATTATGGGTACCGCCACTGCCGAAATTGTCGAAGTAATCAGCCAGCGAGTGCCAAGGAAGTTCATCAGGCCCGCCTTCATCGCTCGCAACGCCGACAATCGTCGCCTTGTCGCGTGGGATGGTCGCGCCGGATTGGCTCATCGAGCGAAGCGCGTCGGCCATTTCGAAGGCAAGGGTGCGCGGATTGAGCGTTTGGGTGGCTGCCCATTCGTCTATCACCCGCGTTACCGCTACTCGGCCCGTGCGTTTAGCCATCATGCTCAAGCTCATACTGGTTAAAGGTACAGTGAAAAGTATAAAGGGCCAGTATACGGGCCGTTTTGGCTGCTCTCCAACCGCGTCGTGATTGCTTGGGAATAAACGGCGTAGATACCTGGAATACCGGGAGACTCCCGGAATTAACCCGGACTGCACTCGAGCGGTACGTGGAGTGATGGCTTTACCTGCAATGCAGGAAAAGACTACAGCTGGCCGCCCGGTAAGAACGAAACTCTCACCCGTGCAATGGGAGGGTCAGGCCTTGCGCTTGATGCTCACCAAGTTGGCGCCAGCGCATAGTGCGTCTATAGAATCGTCCCAGGCCTGCATCATTTTCCGACGCTGATTGAGGTAGGTGGCATGGCTGTAGGTGTCGTGGTTTTCGTCGTTGTCGCCGTGGGCTATGCCGGCCCAGAACAAGGCGCTTCTCCTTGTCGGCGTGACGGTACTTAAAGCGCCACAGCCGGGAACTGTTGGGCATAACCTCCAGGTACAGGCCTTGGCCATCAGTGAGATTGGCCCCAAAGATGTCCCTAAATGTTTGGCTTGCAAGGGAAGGGAGGGGAATTGCAGGCAACAAAAAACCGGCTCAAAGGCCGGTTTCTTGGGGCTTTCGGGTGGTTTCGACACCGCTCGAAAAGAATGAGTGGTGCCAGGGACGGAATCGAACTGTGCGCTGAAAGTGGCGTGATATAAGGCTTTATCTAGTGTGCGGTAAATAATCTACGCACAAATCTACCCGCTTTTTCTTTTGCTGCCCCTGTTTCGGGGTTTCTGGTCGCTGTTGTGCCTTTGTAGTGGTCTACTGATCCCGGACACCGATTTAGGCGAAAATCCTCGCCATTAAGAGGTGTTCGATGAGCAAGCAACGACGTACGTTTTCCGCCGAGTTCAAACGAGAGGCAGCTGCCTTGGTACTAGATCAGGGCTACAGCCATATCGAGGCCTGCCGTTCGCTGGGCGTCGTGGACTCGGCTTTGCGGCGATGGGTGAAACAACTCCAAGACGAGCGCCAGGGCGTTACCCCAAAAAGCAAAGCGCTGACACCCGAGCAGCAGAAGATCCAGGAGCTAGAGGCTAGGATCAACCGGCTGGAGCGGGAGAAAGCGATATTAAAAAAGGCTACCGCTCTCTTGATGTCGGACGAACTCGATCGTACGCGCTGATAGACCAGTTGAGTGAGCGGGAACCGGTAGAAGTGGTCTGTTCAGCCTTCGATGTGACGCGATCTTGCTACTACGCCCATCGCCTTCGACGTCGCCGTGTAGATGCTCGTCGCGTCGCGCTACGTAGCCGGGTCAACGAGTTGTTTAACCAAAGCCGGGGCTCGGCTGGCAGCCGAAGCATCCTGGGTATGCTGCGCGAGGACGGCGTGGAGATCGGCCATTTCCGTGTGCGTCGACTGATGCGTGAGTTGGGGCTGGTCAGCAAGCAGCCGGGCTCGCACGCCTACAAGCAGGCCACGGTTGAGCGCCCGGATATCCCGAATCGACTGAACCGTGAGTTCGCAGTCCAGCGCCCGAACCAAGTGTGGTGCGGCGACATCACCTACGTCTGGGCGCAAGGTCGTTGGCATTACCTGGCCGCGGTGCTGGATCTGCACACGCGTCGGGTGGTTGGCTGGGCGTTCTCCGCCAAACCGGATGCCGAGCTGGTAATCAAAGCCCTCGATATGGCCTATGAGCAGCGCGGCAAGCCACAGCAGGTGCTGTTCCATTCGGATCAGGGTAGCCAGTACGCCAGCCGCTTGTTCCGGCAGCGGCTGTGGCGCTACCGAATGCAGCAGAGCATGAGCCGCCGGGGTAATTGTTGGGACAATTCGCCGATGGAACGCCTATTCCGCAGCCTGAAGTCGGAGTGGATACCGCAGACCGGTTACCTGACGGCACAGGAAGCTCAGCGGGATATCAGCCACTACCTGATGCACCGCTACAACTGGGTCAGGCCGCATCAATTCAACGACGGGTTACCGCCTGCGGTGGCCGAAGAAAAACTTAACCCACTGTCCGGGATGGGTTGACCACTACACTTGGTGTTTTCTTAGCGTGCTCCGGCCTGCTGTCAGGTGGCAGTACCTCGCCCTAATGTCGCCCCAGCGCCTTGCCCTAACCTTGCCGTCCGCCTCACCCTGATATCACCCCTTTGCCTCGCGTGCGTGCGCGTACTGGTCACTTAATTGGCATTCATGGGGTGGATTACCCGAAACGGGGTGGTGCGTGGAAAGTGCGCGTGAAAAATGCGTGCTTTCCGTGCGTTCCAGCTTGCGCACCAGGACTGCGAACCAATAGCGCGAACATTGCGAACCGCTGTCGTGATCGGCTTATCGGGCCATGCGCGGAATGCGGATTTTGTGGAAGCAAGAATGTAGCCCCCCCTTCGTTCGGGAAAGCGATAGCGCCGAACTTTTAACCCACCCCCCCCAATGGGTCCTCCCGGTGGGGTGCCCCGTTGCGGGTGATTCGTGCCGTGACCGTTCGCTATATACGGCGCTGGTTGGCGGGTTGGTTGTTGTTTCGTTGGCTCGCTCCAGGCTTCGCAGATCGGGTGATGGTGCTGGGCAATCTGGTGCCGGTCGTTTCCGCGTTGCTGGTAGCCGTTGCTGGCGTGCTGGCGTGGCTTTCAGCGGAAGGCGGAACCGGAAGCGCAGACGGTCAGAAAAAGTTCGTATGAAGCTAAAGGTCGGGGTGCGAATTACCCGCGACGGGTGGGGTGCCCCGAAGGACCCAAGGCCACCCCCTTTAGCAACTGGTCACACCACGCGCAGCGCGGGCGGCAGCTTCGGCCCGAAGATCCCACCAGGCGCGAACGGATCGGGTAGCAGTTGCGTGGGTGTGGTGCGGATGAATTCAATAGTGGCGAGAAAGGCGGCCTGATATAGCGGGCTGCCGGCGCCCCATTCATCACCCCGGTGATCGGCGCTGTTCTCCAAGCCATTGATGGCCACCAGGTCGGACAGGGTGCGCCAGCCTTCCCGGCGTGCCTGTTCTCGGTCTACTCGGTTGATGTTCAGCAGATCGGCCAGCGCCTCGAAGCCCAGGGCATCAGCTATACCTTCACGGTCCAGCAGGATCAGCCGGCCATACCCCAGCAGTACACGGCGCACGCTCTCCCATTCGGCGGCGCGGTGGTTGCGCGATTGTTCCACCATCATATCGGCGGACAGCTTGGTGAACGGCTCGAACTGGCGCAGCTTGCGAGCCTTGCGGCGCAGTTCCCGGCGCTGGTGGCGGATTTCGTCGCGTGTCTCGCATGCGTCGCGAACAACTCGCCGGGCAATTGTCAGTGTGTCGCGTGTGGTGGTGTTCGGCTTGAGGCCGATTTCAGCCAGGGCACGGATGCAAGTCATAGGGTCGGCTCCATAGGGGTGCTGTCGTAGATGGCGCGCAGTTCGTCGCCGGTCTGGCAATAGCGGCTGGTCGGTGCGTAGCAGGCACGGCAGGCCATCAGGTGGGTCATGTATCGGTCACGGCTCTGGCGCCATTCAGGCGAAGCGGTGGCGGCTGTGAGAATGAAGCCCAGCGGCTCGCCAGCGGCCTCGGGTGCGCGTTGTGCTGCTGGCGCTGGGGTTGGCCGGGGTGCCGGTGTCGCTGGCGCTTGTAGTGGCTCGCTGGCCGGCTGGGGATCATTGGCGGCGGGTGCGCTGGTGACTTCGATCAGTGCCGGCGCGGTAGTCGTGACCACTGGCGCCGGGGTCATGTTGGCGATCAGATCAAGCAGATTTCCCATGCTGCGGTTGTCCTTTATTGTTTTGGCGGGGGTACAAGGGGTACAAGGGGTACAGCCAGTAACGGCGCGGCCTGTAGCTGTACCCCGTGCCATCCTTGCCGGGGGTACACGGGGTACAAGCTGGGGAGTGTGTACCTCCTGTACCCCGTACCCTTTCGGCGCGGGGTACGCCTGAAAGCCGCATGGCTCTAGGCTGTACCCCCTGTACCTCGTGTACCTCTCCAAAAACAGATATATGCAATCAGTCGTCGGGCTCCAGCCGTGCCGGGTCAATGAAATACAGCCTCGCCTTGCCGCCATCTGGTAGGCGTTTCTGCGCTTGGTGCTTGCCACTGTCACGCTTGGCAATTGCCCCCACGCTGTCCAGGGCGCGCACCACACGGGCACGGTCAAAGCCCTTGGTGGCTTCCTCCAGCCCGCCACTGGTGAACAGGTACAGCCGCCCGGTGGGGGTGCTCTCCCAGTACCCGGCACGGTCGCGCACTTCATCCGCGCCAGCCTCGACGGATTGGAAGCGGCTCCCGCCATGCCGGTCGATAAAGTCAGCCAGCGCCTTGAGAATCTGCCGATCTTCGCTCGGTCCTTCGCCGCGCCCGGCCTGCCATCCCTCGAACAGCCCGACCATGCTGGCCGTACCCTCGCCGGTCGTCATCGGCAACAGCCCCACGCCCACAGCCAGCTCCAAAGCCAGCGCGACAATAGCGAAACGCTCCGCCACGCGGGCCGATTGGCCGGGGGTTGCTGGGAAGTGCGCCCGGATGGCTTCCAGCATCGCCGGCAGCTTGTCCAGGTCGCCGCTGTCGATCAGTGCCCGCACGAATGCCGGGCCGGCGTGGCCGTAGTGGGTCACGCTGGCTTTCTTGAGCGCGTCGGACAAGGCGGCGCCGCTGGCGTAGTCGTGCAAGTTGTCCCAGGCGCCAAAGGTGCGGCCAGCCGATACCGTCACCAGGCGCACTTCCTGCCCGGCGCGGGTGCGCTTACCGGCTTCGGCCATCTTGGTTTCCAGGGTGACTTCACCACTCGACAACAGCATGACGCGCCAGCGGCGTACCCGGCGCGCAGCACTTGAGCGCCCCGCCCGTTGTTTGCCGATGCCGTCCGCCACGCTGTACACCACGTCGCCCACATAACGCGGGTCGGCCTGCCCCAGCTCATCCAGCGCCAACAGGCAGTCATTACGCAAGGCGGCGATGCCTTCAAGGCCGTTGGCGGTGGCGTTCCATTTCAGGGTGAAATGCGCGCCATGCCCCCAAGCGGATGCGGCACATTGCACAACGGTGGTTTTGCCGTTGGAGCTGTCCCACAGCAGGTGAAAGCCCCCGCCCGTGTGCTGATTCAGCGGCGCCAGCAGCGGGCCAGCCAGGGCGGAGCCAATGCCCAGTTGCAGCAGCGGATTGCCCGGCAATACGGCGGCGATGGCCTCTTTCCAGCCTTCCAGCTTGCCGGCCTTGGCGTAGTCGCCGTCTGCGGTGCTTTCGGCCTGATAGATGGCGTCGCCTTGTCCGATGTTCTCCAGCGGCGTGATGAACAACGCCGAACCGTGCCAGCCGGTCGCCGTGGCGGCGGTGATACGCTGTTTCGGGTGCTTGCCGGAAATGTAGCGCGGCACTTGGGCGCGGCGCTGGTAGTCGATTTCCAGCCCCATGCCGAACAGCACGGACAGGATGCTTTCCGGCCTACCGGCCAGCAGCTCGCCGGGCATTGCCCAGGTCAGCCACCGGCCATCCAGGTTACGAAAGCGCAACAGGCGGCCATAGTCGGCGCCTTCGGATTCACTGCGGGTAATGGCCTCCACATGCAACGGGCCACACAGCCATTCATTGGCGGGCTTCTCTCCCCCTTCTGTGTCGGTCTTGGTGCCGTGGAACCACACGCCGGGGCGCAGCTTCACGCCGTCAAGTGTGATGGTGTGTTCATATACCCGGTAACAAGGGCGCTCGATGGCTGGCGCGGCGGCTTCCGGCACAATCGGGGTAACGGTGGCTGCGCTCATTGTGCGGCCCTCCAGTTGGCTAGGTCGTTGAAGTCGGAAAGATCCAGCGGGGAGTCATCAGGGAACGGCGGTAGCACCAGGCCACAGCCCAGCATGGCGGCGGCTTTAGTGGCTGCGGTGCGTCCGGGGTTGCCTTCGGTTTGGCGGTCATCGTCTCCGGCGATAATCAACGGGCTGTCGGGGTAGTGCCGTTGAAGCTGGCGCCCGACTGCCAGCAGGTTGCCCGCATTCATCGCGCAGGCCACGGCAGCGCCGGTTTCGGCATGGATGGTTGCCCCGGTTGCCCAGCCTTCGCAGACGTACAGCGTTTGCCCCGGCTCCAGTGTGCCAATGGGCGAATAGCAACCCTTCACCCGGCCACCCGATAGGAAGCGCTTGCCGCCGTCCGAGGCGATGCGTTGCAGGTTGCACAGGTAGCCATCGGCGTACAGCGGCACCAGCAGAACGTCACCCGTCTGGCGCAGGCGATGCGCGGCAATGCGCTTGCGGGTCAGGTAGGGATGATCGGCATCGGCGGGTTGTGCCTCGCTCCAGACGCGCCCCGCATAGCTGGCCGTGGCGATATGGCGCCGGGTCTGGTCAGCTTCTCGCTGCTCCCGTGCCCGCTCGATGCGTTGGGCGACCAGTTGCGCTTCGAGCGGATCGGCTGGCTTGCGGCTGCTCCAGGTGTGGCAGGCGCCAGCCCTCCAGCTACCGAACGCACCCGATGCGATGCCGTCCAGGTGTAGGACATACCAGCCATTGAGCGTTCCGGCCTTGTCGCCGGGGACGTGGAAGCGGCGAATGGTGCCGTCTGCTACTGGCAGCCAATCCAGCGGCCCGAACGTGGCTTGCATGGCGTCGCGGAAGGCCAGTTCGGCTTTCTCCAGACAAGCCAATCCCCTCAGCGCATGGGCGCCGTTTTGAATAGTCATGGTTAAGCCCTCGGGTTAGGGGTGCGGCTAATGACAGGGGTGCTCATGTCCATTGCTCCCGGTCAGGCGCGGCATAGCCCCACGCCTCATTTGCACGCTCGAAGACAAGCGCACCGATTGCGGTCACCGCGTGCGCCAGGCCGTAGCGGTCTTCTTCCGATAGTTCATGCTCGGAGTCATCAGCCCCCAGCAGCCGGCCAATCGTTTCCAAGCCCTTGCCGGCGCTCGCCAGCACTTCGGCGCGCTGCTGGATCATTTCGAACGCTTGGCGGTCGGTGATGCGGCTCATTGCTCACCTCCAGCGGCATCAGCCTGCTTTTGCAGTTCATCGGCCCGGCTGCGCATGTAGTTAGCCAGATCGTCTGCCAGGTACTGCCCCAAGCTGGCCAAATCCTGCACACGGCTTGCGCGGCACTCCAGCAAGGCGGGGCTTGGCTCAAGCTCCCGGTGAATCGCAGTCATCAGGGCAGCAAGCCATCGGGCGTGCTCCTTCCCGTAACGGATCTGCTCGATAGCGTCGTCTGCGATGTTGGCCATAGCGGCGATGCGACTGCTCATTGCACACCCCCTACGGCTTCCAGAGAGCGGGCGCGGGCCATCGCTTCGTTGTAGCGGGCAAGGCGAACGGACAGGGACGAATCAGCGCGCAGCGCGGCGAAGGCGCGGGCCTTCCAGGCGGCGGCGTGGGTGGATGGATTGCGGGTGGTTTGCATGGGTGTAGCTCCGTGTGTAGTGGAGCTGCCACGGTTCGCCGTCAAACGAATATGGGTGGCAGCTGTACGCGGGTTGACGGACCGGGACACACGGAACCCGGCGCGCCCAAAGGCGCCCCACGCACAGCCGCCATAACACGGAACGGCAGGCACAAAAAAAGCGCCTGCAATCGGTATGGGGGCGCCTGTGCGCCGTGTGGTCTTCGGGCCGTCAAACCCGGTCGCTGAATTTGCAGCGACGGGCGAACCATAGCGCCGCTGGTGCTGGCTGGCAAGGGTAAAGGCGATCATGCGGCCACCCCCTTCGGCTTGCAGGTCAGTGCTACCAGTACGGCACGGGCGCGTTTGTGCTGGCTTGGCGGCAGGCTGTAGCGGGTCACGGTGCAAGGGGCGCCCCAGCGGTTCGGTACGCGCTCTTGCTTGCGCTCGATGGTCAGCCCGTAGTGGTTCGCCAGAACAGCAATGGTGCTGGGCAAACAGTGGTCGCCAATGCGTTCTGCTTCGAAGCGGTTGATGCTGGCGCCGGTCAGCAGGTGCGCCAGAATGCGGGCGATCTTGCTCGGGGTTTCGGTGGTAGCATTTGCCTTGCGCTGGCTGCTTTGTTCTTCGGGACGGGTGGCCTTTTTCATTTCAGGCCACCTTCCGCTGTGCGGCCAGATCATCGCACCAGGCTAGGACTTCCGATTCGTCCCAGGCTACGGATTTCGGTCCAAGTCTGATTTGCTTCGGGAAGGTTCCGGCAGCAATGCGCCGGTAAATTTCGGACGTGGAAAGACTGGTGTAGTCCTTAACTTGCGCCAGCTTGATAAAGCGGCGGGGAAGCTGGATGGGGTTGGTATGTGCGGCCATATCGTGTGCCTCTTGGGCTTTGTTGAACACGATTGGCATTGAATACGTCGGATCAGCGCTTGCGTCCTAATGGGATCAGGCAAAACCCCATTAGGGCCGGCTAGGGTCAAACTTTGCAGGTCCTGGCTGCGGCATCTTTGAAAAATTTCACCACGGTTTCAGGACTGTTCGGCAGCTCTAAGCCGTGGATTGCCGCGCCAGCCCTCAAAGCTTCATCGGCAGCATACGGGGCGGACAAATCAAGCTTGGCCATTGCCGCCAAGGCGGCGATGATCTGCCCGGCGCTTCGGCGTTCGCTGGGATGGAGCGGCTTCTCTTGCTGAATTTCGTCCTCCAGCAATTTTTCCTCTAACTCTCGTAGCGCAGCTGTACGCACCACAAAGACGCTATCTCTGGGAACGCCACCAGCGGGGTGATACCGTTCCGCGTGAGGCCGATTTGCCTGCTTGTCTAAGAAATCAGCACGATCTTCTTTATGCTTGGCGAGAAGCTCCTTGGCTTTTTCGGGCGGTATGTCATTTTCATAGATGGCATCTTTCAATCGCTCGAGTGCGGCAAGCGAGCCTGTCTGGTAGGGGTTCTGGTCCCAATTCTCTTGGAGTTGGCAAACTGTATCGCCTCGACTTACAAAGGAGCCGTCTAACCCCTCTAAAGTTACTTCCGGCCCACCGATCAACTGCTGATATGCATATTCGACGTCGATTCTCTCGCAACCCACTAGCGGCAAATCCCATACGCCCGTCAGTGTAGTTACGTCCTTCTCTAGGTTGATAAAACGACCGTCGTCCGTAGCCTCACTCTTCAGCATTGGTACGCAGTCGTTTCTCTGCTCCGGCGGGGTGTCATGCCAGAGTTTCTGTAGATGCCGGGGGTAACGCGAAACCATTTCCTCCGTCAGAGGGGCGCCTGAAGGGATTGGCAGCAACGGAGGCGCAAAGAACCATTCCGTTTCGCTTAACGGGACGAACTTGCCAACGCGCGCTTGGGCGTGGTTCACCAGATATACGGACAACGTCAAATGTTTATCCAGCGCCAGCCGCAAAATGTCAGCCTCTGTTACGTCTTCGCCAGCAGTAATAGAAAGGCGTTTGGCTGCATCAGCTACGGTTAGCCATTCTTTAAGCTTTAATAGTTTGCTCACAAGTTGCCCTCCCAGGCGCCCCACGTCTCGAATAAATCGGCTGGTCAGGCGGGTGGGAAGTCCGCTTTTCGCTCCGTCGAGCTAGGCCAGCCAAAACCGTTAAGCCTTGCGCTTGATGCTCACCACGTTGGCGCCAGCGCATAACGCGTCTATCGAATCTGCCCAGGCTTGCATCATTTCCCGGCGCTGCTCCAGGTAGGTGGCGTGGTTGTAGGTGTCGCGGATTTCGTCGTTGTCGCCGTGTGCTAGCTGGCGTTCAATCCAGTCGCGGTTATAGCCGCGCCCGTTTAGTTCGGTGCTCAGCAAGTGACGGAAGCCGTGGCCGGTCTGGCGCCCTTCGTAGCCCATCAGTCGCAGCGCTTTGTTGATGGTGTTCTCCGACATTGGCCGGTCGGGGTTTTGCTGGCCTGCAAACACTAGCGGGTAATCGCCCGTGATTTCCTTGAGCTGGCGCAGGATGGCAACGGCTTGGCGGGGCAGGGGAACCACATGCGGGCGACGGGCTTTCATGCGGGCTTTCGGTATCGTCCAGGTGGCGCCGTCTAAATCGAACTCCGACCACGGCGCTTGGCGCAGCTCACCAGGGCGAACGGCGGTCAGCACCAGCAAGCGGATGGCGCAGCGGGTCAGGGTATTGATATTGGTCGTGTCGATCTTGCCCAGTAGTTCGGGCAGTTCGGCAAAGGCAACGTGCGGATGGTGGCGGGTGGCTTTCGGCGGCGCGGCTACCACGTCCAGATCGGTGGCCGGGTTGGCTTCCACCACGCCACTGGCCAGACCAAAGCGGAATATCTGGTGTAACCATTGGCGAATCTTGCCAGCGGCGTTCAGCGTGCCCCGCGCTTCGACCTTGCGCACCAGCTCCACCAGTTCGGGGCGGGTGATGGCTTTGACCGGGCGCGCACCGATGCCGGGTATCAGGTCGTTTTCCATATACAGACGCGCCTTGTAGGCCGTGCTTTCGGCCCAGCGTGGCGCGTTGTAGGCGTACCACTCCCGCGCCAGTGTCTCGAATGTCACCCCATCGGCCCGCTGCGCTTGTCTGACGGCTTTTCTCTGCTCGCCGGGGGTCGGTGCCCTCGGTTAGCAGCTGGCGCGCCTCGTCGCGCTTCTGGCGGGCTTTCTGAAGTGTGACGGCGGGATAGGTGCCAAGCGCCAGCATCTTTGCCTTGCCGTCGAAGCGGTAGCGATAGCGCCACAGCTTGGAGCCGGTCGGCGCCACTTCCAGGCATAACCCGTTGGCGTCCGTCAGCCGGTATAGCTTTTCCTTCGGCTTGGCGGTGCGGATGGTGGTATCGGATAAGGCCATTGCAATTCCCTCGCAAGCCGCGCCATTCGGGCGCCCCATTGTGTCGCTGTGAGTAGATTTTTAGACCGAACCGGCTCTACTCACGAATCTACGCACAATTGTTTGGGCTTACAAGGGAAGGGTAGGGAAGTGCAGACAACAAAAAACCCGCACTAAGCGGGCTTCTTGTGGGCTTTCGGGTGGTTTTGACACCACCTGAAAACGAAAGGTGGTGCCCAGGGACGGAATCGAACCGCCGACACGGGGATTTTCAATCCCCTGCTCTACCGACTGAGCTACCTGGGCAACGGGGCGCTATTAGACGGATTTGGCTTTTGGCTGTCAAGCGCGGAATGGAAAATTTTTAGTGGGGGCAGGCATTTAGGAGAAAACCTGCTTCGCAAACCCGGATTACGCCTTCGGCTAATCCAGGCTACGGGTTGCGGGCTGGGTTTGGGCGGCGTGTGGCTTTGGGCGTTGGGGTTGTCGGCGTATTTTGTTCGCCAGAAAAAAACGCCCCGGTCGGGGCGTTTGTCAGAATCACTCGCTGGGTGGCACGTAGCCTTCAGCCTTGGCGTAGTCCTCGCCGGAGAAGAACTTGTCCATCTCGGCCTGCAGGAACTTGCGGTCCTCGGCGTTCATCATGTTCAGGCGGCGTTCGTTGATCAGCATGGTCTGGTGTTTCTGCCAGTCGTCCCAGGCTTTCTTGGAGACGTTGTTGTAGATGTCTTCGCCTTTCGCGCCCGGATAGGGTGGGCGGTCAAGGGCGGGGAGTTCTTCTTTGTACTTGCGGCAGTTCACGGTGCGGGTCATGAGATTTCTCCTGCGTTCAGTTCGGCGGCGGCGCGCTTGAGCAGCGTCTTCACCGGGGCGGCAAGCCCCAGTCGCGGCGGGGTGGCGAGGTTATACCAGAGCCAGTCGGCCTCGGCCACGGCACCGATGGCCGATTCTACCCTGACCAGCCAGGGTTCGATGGCCAGCTGGAAATGGCTGAAGGTGTGGGTCAGGCCGGGCAGTTCGCGGCGCTCCTGCAATGTCAGTGCATGGCGTTCGGCGAGGGGGGCGAGGGCGGCCAGGTCATCCAGTTCCGGCAGGCTCCAGAGGCCGCCCCAGAGGCCGCTGGAGGGGCGACGGTAGAGCAGGATGGCGCCCTCATGGTTGGCCAGCAGCGGCATCAGGGTGCGCTTGCGCGGCAGTGTCTTGCGCGGCTTGGGTAGCGGGAAGTCGGTTTCGCGACCGAGCAGGTGGGCGCGGCAGCCGTCCTTCAACGGGCAGAGCAGGCAGCTGGGCTTGCTGCGGGTGCAGAGCGTGGCGCCCAGATCCATCATCGCCTGGGTGTAGTGATTGACGCGCTGCTGGGGAGTGAGGCGCTCGGCGACGTCCCACAGTTGTCTGGCGACCTTCGGTTCGCCCGGATAGCCATCCTGGGCGACGTAGCGCGCCAGCACGCGCTTGACGTTGCCATCGAGGATCGGTGCGCGCAGGCCCATGGAGAGGCTGGCGATGGCGCCGGCGGTGGAGCGACCTATGCCGGGCAGTTCGGTGAGTTTTTCCACGTCCTGCGGGAATGCGCCGCCATGTTCGGCGACGATCAGTTTGGCGGTCTTGTGCAGGTTGCGCGCGCGACTGTAGTAGCCGAGCCCGGTCCACAGGTGCAGCACTTCATCTTCGTCGGCAGCGGCCAGTGCTTCGACGCTGGGCAGCGCGGTCATGAAGCGGTCGAAATAGCCGAGCACAGTACCGACCTGGGTCTGCTGCAGCATGATTTCCGAGACCCACACGCGGTAGGGCGTGATGCCCTGCTGCCAGGGCAGGTCCTTGCGTCCGTGGCGGTCGTACCAGGCGAGGACCGCTGCGCCGAATTGTTCCGGGCTCATCGCTTGAACAGACCCTTGATCGCATCCTTGAGGTCCGGGCTGACCTTGTCGCCGAGCTTCTCTTCGAGCTTTTCGCTGAGCTTTTCGCCAGCCAGCCGGGCCGCGACCTTGCCCAGGGCGTCATTGTCGAAGCGGCAGGCCTTGGCGCCCAGTTCCAGTGGGCCACGGCAGCGTAGCGGCCACTCGATGCCTTCGTAGCGTTCGTTGACCTGGCAGGCTTCGTCCGGCATGGCGCCCTTGTCGCCTTCGATAAGGATGCCGATGCGGTAGTCCATGCCCAGTACGCGCAGATCGACGTCGCCGCTGCCGTTCACCGTCAGGCCGGGAATGCTCGCCTTGAGGTCGGGATTGCTGGCCACGCCGTTACGCAGGGTCAGGTTGCCCTTGAGTTCGCGGAAAGGTGTGTCCTTGCTGCGTGGTTCGCTGGTCAGCGGCTTGCGGTTGAGCGTGGCGATGGCGCGGCACAGCTGCTGTTCGAGATTGGCATCGACGAGGATGCCGTTGTCGAGGACGAAACCGACCTTGCCGTTGAGGCCATCGATCCAGGCCTTCTGGCTGTTGCCCTGGGTGCGGATGTTGCTGTCCAGGTTGAGCAGGCCCTTGACTACGACCTGTTCGCCCTGGCTTTGCAGCAGGCGCTCGACCGGCACGTGAGCGATGTGTGTCTGCGCATTCAGCAGAGGGATGTCTGGTCTCGCATCAAGACTGGCTGTGGCGTCCAGTCGCCCGTTGTAGAGGCCGCTTTTGAGACTTTCCAGCGTCAGCAGGCCGCCACTGGTGCGGGTCTTGAGGCTGAAATTGTCCAGCGGCAGCTTCATTGCGGTAAGGCTGCCGATGGCGAGGCTGATTCGCGTATCCAGTGTGCGCAGGGTCGCGATGGGCAGCACCGAGGCTTCACTCCAGGCCTGCTGGGTCGGCTTTTCCGGCAGAGGTGTGGTGCCGCTGCCGATGGCGGCTGTTTCGCTGGCTTTTACTTCGCTCTGGCGTGCTTGGGTTGTCTCGTCCTTGACGGGTGGTGGCAGATAGCGGTCGAGGTCGAGGCGGTCGCCCTTGAGATCGACACGCAGCGCCTGTCTGGCGAAGTCGCTGATGCCGAGCTGGCCGGTAAAGGTGCTGTCGTCCAGCTTCAGGGTGAGTTCTTCGAGGCTCAGGCTGTTGGTCGTGGCGTTCAGCCGGGTAATCAGCTCGGCCTTGCCCAGGCTGCTGTTGTCGGCCATGGCCGGAAGTTCTTGGCCGAGACCGTCGAGAAATTCGCGCAGGTTGAAGGGGGCAATGGATAGGGTGCCGTTGATGGTTGGCTGCTCCTGCAGGTTGCCGGCCTTGAGTTCGCCAAGACCGCGCAGCTGGTTGGCCGTGAACTTGAGGCTACTCCACTCGGCCACGTCGGCGGCCAGATCCGCCAGCAGTTGCCCCTGTGCGCTGAAGCTCAGGGTCTTGCCTTGCAGCGGTTCGCCGGAGGCTTCACCGGTCAGGCGCAGGTCTTCGAACTGATAGCGCTGCAGTTTGTTGTCGAAACGCAGGTTGCCCTGCAGCTCGGTGCGCGCGCGCATGACCGGCTTGTTGCTGCCGAAGAAGGCGTTGAGCTTGAGGGGGATAGGCTCGCCTTCGCGGATGGCGCCGGTGGTCAGCTCAATGCCTTCGGCGCTCAGGTGCTGGCCGCTCTGGGCGTCCTGATAGGTGACCCGCGCATCCTTGATGGTCAGGCTGTCGATATCGAGTTGCAAGGGGCGGCTGGTCTTGCCGGACCTGGGTTGTGCGGTCGTTTCGCTGGCCGGCTCTGCCGGTTCTGTTTCAGCCTGTGCCTGCTGTTGGGCTGGTTGGCCAATGCCCTCCCAGTTGCCCTTGCCGTTTTCATCGCGCATCAGGGTCAGGTTGAGGCCGTTGAGGGTGATGTCGCTCATCTGTACTTCGCGACTGAACAGCGGCAGCACGCGAACGGAAAGGCCGAGCATGCGCAGATCGGCGAGCGGCTGTTGCGGTGTGCTGGCGCTTGCCAGGGTGGTGTCGTGCAGCTCCAGGCCCAGCCAGGGGAAGAGGCTCCAGCCGATATCGCCACGGATATCCAGTTCGAGCCCGGCCTTGCTGCGGGCCAGCTCGCGAATCTCATCCTTGTAGTCGTTGGGGTCGAACAGATGAGTCAGGGCGAAGCCCAGTGCGACGATGAGCAGAAGCAACCCGAGGATTACCAGGCCCAGGATTTTGCCGATCGCTTTCATGGACAAGTCCTTGCTTTTGGCGTGTTTGATGAGTGGCGTGCTTGAAAAATGGCGAGTATAGCGCCGCGGGCAGTAGCGACGCGGCTTCGGAGCCCCTCAGAGCGGGACCAGCGTCAGGTGCATGCGCGCCGCCAGGGCCTGGGTTTCGAGCTGCTCGGGTGGCGCAGCCAGATGCAGCTCCCCTCCTGCTTCGGCTGCCAGGCGCCGGGCCTCGTCGATGATGCGTTTGCCTACTCCGCGGCGGCGGGTGATCTTGCGCACGCACAGGTGTGACAGTCGCCAGTGTCGTGTGTCGCGTCGCAACAGGGCTGCGCCGAGCAGGCGGTCATTGAAGCGCCCGGCGATCAGACTGCCATCGGCCAGCGCCGCCTGGATCAGCGCCTCGGCATTGGCGTGGGGCGCCAGCAGCCAGGCGGGGGCGTCGGCGAAGATCTTCGCCAGATCGACAAGGTCCTGCTGGCTGGGTTCGGTAATGGTTTCGACGAATACGGGCATGCTGGCCTGGCGATGTTCTTGGAAGATGGCGGCAAGCATAACCCTGGCGGCTTTCAATCGCACGGCGCTGGCTGCTTTCGATGGCGCAGGGTACATAGCCCCATTGCGGGATTTGGGCCTATAATGCCGATCTTTTTTTGCACGATCAGCGGAGCAGGTGATGGCCGAACGTACGGCATTCGTCGAGCGCAACACCCTGGAAACCCAGGTCAAGGCCTCGATCAATCTGGATGGCACCGGCAAGGCGCGATTTGCCATAGGCGTGCCTTTTCTCGAACACATGCTCGATCAGATCGCCCGCCATGGCCTGATCGACCTGGACATCGAATGCAAGGGCGACCTGCACATCGATGACCACCACACCGTCGAGGACGTTGGTATCACCCTCGGTCAGGCCTTCGCCAAGGCCATCGGCGACAAGAAGGGCATGACCCGCTACGGCCATTCCTACGTACCGCTGGACGAAGCGCTGTCGCGCGTGGTGATCGACTTTTCCGGTCGTCCGGGCCTGACCATGATCGTGCCCTACACCCGCGCCACCGTTGGCGGTTTCGACGTCGACCTGTTCCAGGAGTTCTTCCAGGGCTTCGTCAATCACGCGCTGGTAACGCTGCACATCGACAACCTGCGCGGCACCAATACCCATCACCAGATCGAAACCGTGTTCAAGGCCTTCGGTCGCGCGCTGCGCATGGCGCTGACGCTGGACGAGCGCATGGCCGGGCAGATGCCTTCGACCAAGGGCTGCCTGTAATGCAGACCGTCGCCGTCATCGATTACGGCATGGGTAATCTGCACTCGGTGGCCAAGGCGCTGGAGCACGTCGGCGCCGGTCGGGTGCTGGTGACCAGCGATGCGCAGGTCATCCGTGAAGCCGACCGCGTGGTGTTTCCCGGCGTCGGCGCGATCCGCGACTGCATGGCCGAGATCCGCCGCCTGGGTTTCGACGAGCTGGTGCGCGAGGTCAGCGTCGACCGCCCCTTCCTCGGCATCTGCGTCGGCATGCAGGCGCTGCTCGAGCGCAGCGAGGAGAACGACGGGGTCGATTGCATCGGCCTGTTCCCCGGCCAGGTGCGCTTCTTCGGCAAGGACCTGGAGGAGGACGGCGAGCGCCTCAAGGTGCCGCACATGGGCTGGAACCAGGTCAAGCAGGCGGTGGACCATCCGCTCTGGCACAGCATTCCGGACAATGGTCGCTTCTACTTCGTGCACAGCTATTACGTCGAGGCCGGCAATCCGCGCCACGTGGTCGGGCGCGGTCACTACGGCAAGGATTTCGCCGCGGCGCTGGCCGATGGCTCGCGTTTCGCCGTGCAGTTCCACCCCGAGAAGAGCCACACCCACGGCCTGCAGTTGCTGCAGAACTTCGCCGCCTGGGATGGCCGTTGGTGAGGGCGGCGCTGCGCGCAAGGCTGGACGCTGGAGGCTGGACGAAATACGTGCCGCTTTCCGTCCAGCTTCCAGCCTTTAGCCTTCAGCGAATGCTGCCAAGTCGAATTTTCTGAGGAAATCCCTAATGCTGATTATTCCCGCGATCGATCTCAAGGACGGCGCCTGCGTGCGTCTGCGTCAGGGCCTGATGGACGACGCCACGGTGTTTTCCGATGACCCGGTGGCCATGGCCGCCAAGTGGGTCGAGGCCGGCTGCCGCCGCCTGCACCTGGTCGATCTGAACGGCGCCTTCGAGGGCCAGCCGGTCAATGGCGAGGTGGTCACCGCGATCGCCAGGCGCTACCCGGATCTGCCGATCCAGATCGGCGGCGGCATCCGTTCGCTGGAGACCATCGAGCATTACGTGCGCGCCGGCGTCAGCTACGTGATCATCGGCACCAAGGCGGTCAAGCAGCCGGAATTCGTCGGCGAGGCCTGCCGCGCGTTTCCGGGCAAGGTCATCGTCGGCCTGGATGCCAAGGACGGTTTCGTCGCCACCGACGGCTGGGCCGAGGTCAGCAGCGTGCAGGCCGTGGATCTGGCGCGCCGTTTCGAGGCTGATGGCGTCTCGGCGATCGTCTACACCGACATCGCCAAGGACGGCATGATGCAGGGTTGCAACGTCGAAGCCACCGTGGCCCTGGCCAACGCCAGCCGCATTCCGGTGATCGCCTCCGGCGGCATCCACAACATCGGCGACATCCAGAAGCTGCTCGACACCAACACCCCCGGCATCATCGGCGCCATCACCGGTCGCGCGATCTACGAGGGCACGCTGGACGTGGCCGAGGCGCAGGCGCTCTGCGATCTCAAGTTCAAAGATGAATAAAAAGCGCTTGAGGCTGGAGGCTGGACGATGATCGAGCTGCCTTTTCGTCCAGCCTTCAGCCTCTGGCCTCCAGCGATCATGTATTCAGCGGCATAGGTGGAAACTCCGAGATGGCTTTGGCAAAACGCATCATTCCCTGCCTCGACGTGGACAACGGTCGCGTGGTCAAGGGCGTCAAGTTCGAGAACATCCGCGATGCCGGCGACCCGGTGGAGATCGCCCGGCGCTACGACGAGCAGGGCGCCGACGAGATTACCTTCCTCGACATCACCGCCAGCGTCGATAACCGCGACACCACGCTGCACACCGTCGAGCGCATGGCCAGCCAGGTGTTCATTCCGCTGACCGTCGGCGGTGGCGTGCGCACCGTGCAGGACATCCGCAACCTGCTCAACGCCGGTGCCGACAAGGTCTCGATCAATACCGCCGCGGTGTTCAACCCCGAGTTCGTCGGCGAGGCGGCTGCGCGTTTCGGTTCGCAGTGCATCGTCGTCGCCATCGATGCCAAGAAGGTCTCGGCACCGGGCGAACCGGGGCGCTGGGAAATCTTCACCCATGGCGGACGCAAGCCCACCGGGCTGGATGCGGTGGCCTGGGCGAAGAAAATGGAAGACCTCGGCGCCGGCGAGATCCTGCTGACCAGCATGGACCAGGACGGCGTGAAAAACGGCTACGACCTGGGCGTGACCCGCGCCATCAGCGAGACGCTGTGCATTCCGGTGATCGCCTCCGGTGGCGTCGGCAACCTGCAACACCTGGCCGACGGCATCCTCGAAGGCAAGGCCGACGCGGTGCTCGCGGCGAGCATCTTCCACTTCGGCGAATACAGCATTCCCGAAGCCAAGGCCTACATGGCCAGCTGCGGCATCGTGATGCGCTGAGGGGAAGGGCGGAGAAGCCGATAAAAGCACTTGAAGCTGGAAGGCTGGACGAAAAAGCTTGATCGGCATTGTCCCGGAGCGATCCTGCCCAGCTTCCAGCCGTAGGTCGGGTCACGCTTCACCGACCCGACGAGCGGAGGTGAAACCAGAGGAAAAGCTTGACGGGAATCTGGCACAACCCCGTAGCTTCCCCTAGCGATAGATGCCTCCACGACCATGAGCAATCATGGCGCGGTTGCCGCGTGTGGCGATCATCTGGGCGACGTCCACCCATTCGATGCCTGCGGCCTGCAAACGTGGCAGTTCGCGTTCCAGCAGTTCCAGGGTACTGGTATGCGGATGGCCGATGATGACCACCGAGCCCTGTTTGCGGGCCAGTCCGATTGCAGTGGCGAATTGCCGGGCGACTGCCTCCGGACGGGGATCGTCATCGAGAAAGATGTCCCGTGACAGGCTCGCCAGTCCGAAACGTTGGGCGGTGGCGGCGGCCACGGTGTGTGGGTTGGTACGGCTGTCGAGAAAGAACAGGTGGCGCTGCTGCAACGTCGCCATCAGCATAGCCATGGGCTGCGGCTGGTCGGTCATCTGGCTGCCCATGTGGTTGTTTACCCCGCTGGCGTGCGGTACTGCCGCGAGGGCGCTGTCGAGCCTGGCCTGGAGTTCGCTCTGGGGCAGTTCCGGTCGCCAGGCGTAAGGGCCGCCAGCGGGCGCCATCGGCAGGTGCAGCATGACCGTCTTGCCGGCGGCATGGGCGCGCTCGGAAAGCGCAGCGGCATGGCGGCTGTCCGGCAGGATGGCGAGCGCGACCGGGCCGGGTAATGCCAGCACGCGCCCATCCCTCGCCGGGTTCTGGCCCAGGTCGTCGATAATCAGCGCCAGCCGGGGTTTCTCGGAGGGTGTCTCATCGATTGGCGGCGCGGCGTGGCACAGCAGTGGTAGCAGGCCGATCAGCAGCCACAAGGATGCGCGAAGCACCCTTATTTGCCACGGGTGAGGTTCAATCCCTTGAGCAGGTTGAGCGCCTGGCCGAGCTGGTAATCCTCGTCCTGCGGGCGCGGTGAATCGCCGGCTGTCTTGCTGCCGCTGGGACGATCAGCACCGCCGTTGCCGTTACCCAGGTGGCCGGCCAGATCCGCTTCGCGCAGGCTGTCGGAGGCCTGCTCACGGGTCAGCTTGGCGCGGGTCACTTCGATGTCCGGCTCGATGCCCTGGGCCTGGATGGATCGACCATTGGGCGTGTAGTAGAGCGCGGTGGTGAGTTTGAGCGCGCGGTCGTTGTTCAGCGGCAGGACGGTCTGTACCGAGCCCTTGCCGAAGCTGTCGGTGCCCATTACCACGGCGCGTTTCTGGTCCTGCAGGGCGCCGGCGACGATCTCCGAGGCCGAGGCGCTGCCGCCGTTGATCAGCACCACCAGCGATACACCTTCGCTGGCGTCCGCCGGGTCGGCATTGAAGCGCAGTTCTGAATTGGCGATGCGGCCCTTGGTATAGACGATCAGACCGTCGGTGAGGAAGTGATCGGACACTTCCACGGCAGCCTGCAACACGCCGCCCGGATTGTTGCGCAGATCCAGTACCAGTCCGTCGAGTTTCTTGCCGTTTTCCTTGCGTAGCTGCGCCAGGGCCTTGCCCACTTCGGTTCCGGTATTGATCTGGAACTGGGTGACGCGCAGATAGCCATAGCCGGGCTCGAGCAGCTGGCTCTTGACGCTGGTGACCCGGATGATGGCGCGGGTCAGTTTGACGTCGAAGGGCTTGCCGCCCTCGCGAACCAGCGACAGGTTGATAGTGCTGCCGGGCTTGCCGCGCATCATGCCCACCGCCTCGATCATCGTCATGCCCTTGGTCGGCTTGCCGTCGATCTTGACGATCAGGTCGCCTGCCTCGATACCGGCCTTGGAGGCCGGGGTGTCATCGATGGGTGAGACTACCTTGATAAAGCCGTCTTCAACGCCCACTTCGATGCCCAAGCCGCCAAATTCGCCGCTGGTGCTTTCCTGCAGCTCGGCGAAGGCCTCGGGTTCGAGATAGGCCGAATGGGGGTCCAGGTTGCTCAGCATGCCCTTGATGGCATTTTCCAGCAGGGTCTTGTCATCCACCGGCTCGACATAGGCGGCCTTGATCCTGTCCAGCACCTCGGCGAAGGTGCGCAGCTCTTCGAGTGGCAGCGGCGCCTTGGCGGCTGACGCGCCTCGTACCTCCGGCACTGGCGCCATGTCGGCTGGCGGCTGCTGGGCCCAGGCGCTGCCGTGAATGCCCAGCAGCATGGCCAGGATCAGCATTGAAGGGCGGGCAAAACGGCGCGGGTGAAGCATTGTCGAACTCCGGTTGTAAGAGAGCGCATTCGGTGGCTTGGCTAGCAGGCCGTTGAAAAACTACCTGCGTTGGCAATACTGCGTTAAAAACAGGCTCGGAAAGCCGCTTGCGGCTAACGCGCTTCAGCGCGGCCCGAAGGGCGAACGAAGTGAGTAATGCTTATTAGAGCACTAAACTCCGCTTGATTCGCTGCGCTTACCCTGCGGGCCAGCCTGCGGCTGTTACTTCGCTGCGCTGCGTATCTCGCCTGTTTTTGCCTTGTCTTGCCTGCCTCGCCTACATTTTTCAACGGCCTGCTAGCCTTGTGCGCGACACCATTGCGCCGGATCGCTCGGGCGACCCTGCTGACGAATGGCGAAATACAGTGCAGCGGCTTCCTGCCCGCCACTGTTCCCTACGGTGGCAATGGGGTCGCCGGCCTTGACGATTTCTCCGGCATCGCGCAGCAGGCTCTGGTTGTGGCCATACAGACTCAGATAGCCGTTGCCGTGGTCGAGAATCACCAGCAGCCCGGCACCGCGCAGCCAGTCGGCGAACACCACGCGGCCACCGTGCACGGCGCGCACCTGGGTGCCGATGGCGGCGCCGATCAGCACCCCGTCCCATTTGGTTCGAGCGTCGCCGCCGCGCGGAGTGCCGTAGCCGGCGACCAGGCGTCCGTCGACGGGCCAGGGCAGCTTGCCCCTGGCATTGGCGAAAGGACCGCCGAAGCTGGCGCCAGCGCTGGAGACGAGCGGGCCTGAAGGCGTTGCTGCGGTGTTGCCGGATGCTTGCTGGCGCGCCTGTTCTTCGCGTGCCAGGGCCAGGGCGCGCTGGCGCTGTTCCTCGGCCTCGCGGGCCTGGCGCGCCAGGGTTTCCTCGATGGTCTTGAGTACTCGCTCGAACTGCGCCTGTTCCTGCTGGCGCGCCTTGAGCTTGCGGTCGCGGCTGGACAGGTCCTTGTCCAGTCTGGCCAGGGTCTGCTGGCGCTGTTTGCGAACTTCGGCCAGCTGGACCTGACGCTGCTTCAGGCCATCCTGCTGCTTGCCCAGGGTTGCCTGTTGCCGCTCGATGCCGGTTTCGACGGTCGCCAGTTGCCGCAGGGTTTCGTTGAAGCGTTCGAGCTGCTCGAAGCGCGCTTTGCTCAGGTAGTCGTAATAAGTCAGAGAGCGGCTGAATTTTTCCGGGTTCTGCTGGTTGAGCAGCAGCTTGAGGTATTCCTGGCGACCGCTCTGATAGGCCGCGCGGGCCTGGATGCCGATCAGTCGCTGCTGTTCGATGCGGGCGCCTTCGAGGGTGGTCTTTTCTTCGTTGAGACGTTCCAGCTCGGCTTCGCTGCGATCGATTTCCTGCTGCAGCGAATCCACCTGCTTTTCCAGTTCGCCCATTTCGCTTTCGGTGGTCTGCAGCTGCTTGTGTACGGCAGACTTTTCCTGCTCGATCTGCTTGAGCAGTTTCTGCAGCTCGGCGACGTCCTTGCGAGCGGCTTCTATCTGCTGGCGCGCTGCTGCGCGTTCATCCGCCACGACCGGGCCGAGCAGGCAGAAAAACGCGAAGGCGAGAATTAAACGGGGCATGGCGGGTGTAACCGAGCGGTCGACGACCGCCGTAGTATGCCTAAAAAGTGAGTCGGAAGCTGTAAGGCGGGTGAAACCCGCCTTACAGGCTTCGGGTTGTCGGATTACGTCTTCAGATCGTCGGATTACGCCTGCGGCTAATCCGACCTACAAAGTAGATCGCCGGGTGCGGGCTGCAGGTCGGGTCACGCTCCATCGACCCGACCTGCAGCGGTGAAGTCAGAAGCGGCATCCCCCTGGCAACCGTCAGCCGAGTTCAACAATCGAGCGCCCGGTCATCTCCGCCGGAACCGGCAGCCCCAGCAGGCTCAGCATGGTCGGCGCTACGTCGGCGAGTACGCCGCCTTCACGGATCTTCAAAGCGCGCTTGCCAACATAGATAAAGGGCACCGGCTCGCAGGTGTGCGCGGTGTGTGCCTGGCCGGTCATGACGTCTTCCATCTGCTCGACATTGCCATGGTCAGCGGTGATCAGCGCCTCGCCACCGACCCTGTCCAGCGCTTCGACGATACGACCGACGCATTTGTCCAGGCATTCCACCGCCTTGACTGCCGCCTCGAATACGCCGGTGTGGCCGACCATGTCGCCATTGGCATAGTTGACGATGATGACATCGAAGCGCTGGTTGTCGATGGCATCGACGATGCGGTCGGTGACTTCGGGTGCGCTCATCTCCGGTTGCAGATCATAGGTGGCGACCTGCGGCGAAGGGATCAGGATGCGTTCTTCGCCGGCGAAGGGCTCTTCGCGGCCACCGGAAAAAAAGAAGGTGACGTGGGCGTACTTCTCGGTCTCGGCGATGCGTAGCTGGGTCTTGCCATTGTTGGCCAGGTATTCGCCGAGGACATTGGTCAGCGCTTCGGGCGCGTAGGCGGCAGGGGCGGGAATGCTCGCGGCATACTGGGTGAGCATGACGAAGCCGGCCAGTTGCGGCGTGCGAGCGGGCTGGAATTCCTTGAAGCCGGGCTCGACGAAGGCGCGGGTCAGCTCGCGTGCGCGGTCGGCGCGGAAGTTCATGAACACCACGGCATCGCCGTCCTCGACGTGTACCGCCTCGCCAATGCGGGTGGCCTTGACGAATTCATCGCTTTCGCCGCGTTCGTAGGCGGCGATCAGGCCGTCCACCGCGTAGTCGGACTGGTACTCGGCCTTGCTCTCGACAATCAACTCATAAGCCTGCTGCACGCGGTCCCAGCGATTGTCGCGGTCCATGGCGTAGTAGCGTCCGATCAGGCTGGCGATGCGGCCCTTGCCCAGGCGGGTGAAGGTGGCCTGCAGCAGTTCGATGGAGCTTTGCGCGCTCTTGGGCGGTGTGTCGCGGCCATCGAGGAAGGCGTGCAGGTAGATCTTTTCGGCGCCGCGCTTGACCGCCAGTTCGGCCATGGCCGCCAGATGGTCCTGATGGCTGTGTACGCCGCCATCCGATAGCAGGCCGAGGATGTGTACGGCCTTGCCGCTGGAGACGGCCTTGTCCACGGCGGTGCAGATGGCTGGATTGGCGAAGAAATCACCGTCGCGGATGGACTTGGTCACGCGTGTGAAGTCCTGGTACACCACGCGGCCCGCACCAAGGTTCATGTGACCGACTTCCGAGTTGCCCATCTGGCCGTCCGGCAGGCCGACATCCATGCCACTGCCGGAGATCAGCCCGTGCGGCTGGGTAGCGCGCAAACGGTCATAAACCGGAGTGCTGGCCGCATGGATGGCGTTGTATTCGGGGCTGTCGCTGTGTCCGAAGCCATCGAGGATGATCAGTACCAGGGGTTTGGGCGCGGCGGGCATTTATCTGGCTCCTTGTACGAGGGCGCGAATAAGGGCAGCGATTCTACACGATTGGCAGGGTTCAGCCGGCAAAGGGGGCTGTGTATACTGCCGGGATTTTACCCTCCGGGAACCTTGTAGATGGTCGCTAACCTGATTGAATTCGTCTCTAACAACTATGTACTTGTCAGCATCTTCCTGGCATTGCTCGTTCTGCTCGCCATCACCGAAGCGCAGAAGGGTGGCAAGAGCCTGGGCAGCCGGGAGCTGACGGGGCTGGTCAACCGTGACGAAGGCGTGGTGTTGGACGTGCGTGCCAAGAAGGAGTTCGATGCGGGTCATATCGTCGATGCATTGAACATTCCCCACGAAAAACTGGTCAGCCGACTGAGCGAGCTGGAAAAGCACAAGGCCAGGACGATCATCGTCGTCGATGCCATGGGCCAGCACGCCGGAACGGCCTGTCGCGAGCTGAAGAAGGCGGGCTTCACTGCCGTCAAGCTGTCTGGGGGGATGTCCAGCTGGCGCGGCGACAATCTGCCAGTGGTCAAATAAACATGCCTGAAGTCGTCATCTATACCACCGCCTGGTGTCCGTTTTGTGTGCGGGCCAAGAGCCTGCTGCAGCGCAAGGGCGTTGCCTTCAATGAAATTCCAGTGGACGGCAAGCCGGCCTTGCGTGCCGAAATGGCCAGCAAGGCCGGGCGCACTTCGGTACCGCAGATATGGATCGGAGGCCGGCACGTCGGTGGCTGTGATGAACTGCACGCGCTGGAGCGTGCAGGGCGTCTGGATGCGATGCTTCAGGGCTGATTTGCCGCAACAGGTGGTTTTTTCAACGACCTGACAGGGTGCCCGGATGCCAGGTCCGGGCAGGGAATCCAATACAACATGCACAGCGAGAAGGCTTTCACATGACTGAACAAGCAAACAACGGCGCAGCCGCCGCTCAGGAAGAGCAGGGCGCACAGTTTTCCCTGCAGCGCATCTATGTCCGCGACCTTTCCTTCGAGGCGCCGAAAAGCCCCGAGATCTTCCGTCAGGAATGGAATCCCAGCGTTGCGCTGGATCTGAACACCCGCCAGAAGACGCTGGAAGGCGATTTCCATGAAGTGGTGCTGACCCTCTCGGTCACGGTGAAGACCGGCGAAGAAGTCGCCTTTATCGCCGAAGTGCAGCAGGCCGGAATTTTCCTGATCAAGGGCCTGGAGCCCCAGGCCATGAGCCACACGCTGGGCGCCTTCTGCCCGAACATCCTGTTCCCCTACGCCCGCGAAGCGCTGGACAACCTGGTCACCCGTGGCTCCTTCCCGGCCCTGATGCTGGCGCCGGTGAACTTCGATGCGCTCTACGCCCAGGAGATGGAGCGTATCCAGCAGGCTGGCGAGGCTACCGCGCACTGATCGTAGATCGAGTCACGCTTCACCGACCCGGCGAGCGGGCTGTCAGGCGCGGTAAAGGCCGGCGCCTTGTTCGTCGGATTACGCCTTCGGCTAATCCAACCTACCTTACCTGCACCACCAGCTTGCCCACCGCCTTGCGTTGGCCGAGCGTATCGATCGCCTTGCCAGCCTGTTCCAGTGGAAATGTCTGCGAGACCAGCGGCTTGAGTCTGCCTTCGGCGTACCAGGCAAACAATTGCCTGAAGTTGGCGGCATTGTCATGCGGCTGGCGCTGGGCGAAAGCGCCCCAGAATACGCCGATCAGCGAGGCGCCCTTGAGCAGGGGCAGGTTGGCCGGCAGCGCCGGAATTTCGCCGCCGGCGGCGAATCCCACCACCAGCATGCGACCGTTCCAGGCGATGCTGCGAAAGGCTTCCACGAACAGCGTGCCGCCGACAGGGTCGTAGATTACATCCACGCCCTGCCCGTTGGTGAGCGCCTTCAACTGCTCCTTCAGATTCGTTTCGCTGTAATTGATGAGTTCGTCGGCGCCGGCGTTTCTGGCGACTTCCAGCTTCTCGGTGGTCGAGGCTGCCGCAATCACGCGAGCCCCCATGGCTTTGCCGATCTCCACCGCCGCCAGGCCGACGCCCCCGGAGGCTCCGAGCACCAGCAGGGTTTCGCCGGGCTGCAGGTTGGCGCGCTGCTTGAGCGCATGCATCGAGGTGCCATAGGTCATGCCGAAGGCCGCTGCGGTGGTGAAATCCATTTCAGCGGGAATCGGCAGCACGTTCTGGCCAGACACTGCGACCTGCTCGGCGAAGCCGCCCCAGCCGGTCAGCGCCATCACCCGGTCGCCGGCCTTCAGATGGGTGATGCTTTCACCCACTGCGGCCACCACGCCCGTCGCTTCGCCACCCGGTGAAAAGGGAAAGGCAGGCTTGAACTGGTATTTGCCCTCGATGATCAGGGTGTCCGGAAAGTTGACCCCGGCTGCATGCACGTCGAGCAGTACCTCGCCTTTCCTGATCGAGGGGCTGTCGACGTCTTCGATAACGAGGTTTTCGGTCGGGCCGAAGGCTTTGCACAGAACGGCTTTCATCGGGCTTCCTTTTTCATGGTTTCGAGAACGTTTGGGCTCGTTCAGTCTAGAAGGCTGCCTTGCGGGCGCAATGAGCATGGTCCGTCATGATGGCAATACATAAGGCCGGGCTTGGGTCCGCGCCTGGCACTGGTTATGCTGGCGGTCGTTCTCCCCTGGAGTCTTCCCGTGACGCGCATCCTTGCTTTCTGTCTGGCGCTTGGCCTGGCGACGCCGGCCCTGGCCGAAAAATCCGCAGCCGATACGGCAGCGACAAAAACCATCTACTACACCCTGGTGCCCGCGCTGGTTGGCAACTACGGTGCGGATGGGAAGTTGAAGTATTACAAGGCGGACGTTGCCCTGCGTATTGGCTCCAGCGAGGCCGAGGCCAGGGTCAAGCACCATGAACCGCTGATTCGCAATCAGCTGGTGATGCTGTTTTCGCAGCAGACCGATGCCAGCCTGGGGAGCGTCGAGGCCAAGGAAATCCTGCGCAAGGAAGCCCTGCAGCAGGTGCAGGCGGTACTTGCCCAGGAAGAGGGCAGCCCTCTGGTGGATGATCTCTTGTTCAACAACCTGATTATCCAGTAGAGAGCCGTTTGCCGCTCAGCGCATGGCCAGAATGGCCTGCCACTCCGTCTCGCTGACAGGCATCACTGAAAGCCGGCTGCCTTTTTGCACCAGGGGCATCTGCGCAAGCGCCGGTTCGGCCTTGAGTCGGGATAGTGTCATGACCGACTGGAAAACCTCGACGAAACCGACCTCCACCGCGCACCAGGGATTTTTCGTCTCGCTGGCTTTGGCGTCGAAGTAAGGGCTCTCGGGATCGAGAGCGGTGGGGTCCGGATAGGCCGTCCGGAGGATGCTGCCGATTCCGGCAATGCCGGGCGTTGCGCAGCTGGAGTGATAAAAGAAAAAACGGTCGCCCTGAGCCATTGCGCGCAGAAAGTTGCGGGCCTGATAATTGCGCACGCCATCCCAGCGTGCGTGGCCGAGTTGTTCGAGATTGCGAATGGAGAATTCATCGGGTTCGGACTTCATCAGCCAGTAGGGCATGCTATTTGCTCGCTGTGGTTCGCTTGAAAGGGTTCTCGAACGCACATTCCCCGACAATCGGTCCCGATGCGTGTTTGCACTGCATGGAGGCATAGCGGAGAATGCCGCGCTTGAGGTGGGTGTTGTCGAGCCTGAAAACTAAAAATGATATGGCTTGGCAGGGACTATTCGCCTGGCAGGGGGAGGCGAACATCATTATGAAACGCAAGCCGGATATTCTTTGGATCCTGGTACTGGTTTTCGGTTTGGGTGTAGTCACCACGGGCTATACCCAAGGGTTGTGGGAGCGCTCTGAAGCCTCGGCACCAATGATCCCTATCAGTCATTCGCAGCAACTCCAGCGCTGAATCGGCTGCGCCGCACGGATGCGGCTCGCTACATTCCTTCGGACGTTCTGTCCCGTTTCACGTACCAGCTTCTGTCTGTTACCGCCGCCTGCAAATCAACATCCCAGCTTGCTAGCGGCAGGCGATCAACTTTCTGACATTCATGGGCAAGCCCTAAAAGCGTCGGTTTGTGACTTTTTTTGCGCCTTGAGCGATACGCCAGGCTGCGATCATAGAAGCCGCCACCCATGCCCAGGCGGCCGCCGTGTTCATCGAACCCCACCAGTGGCATCAGTAGCAGGTCCAGCGTCCAGACCGGTTGTTGGCGCGCCGGGCAGAATATCGGTTCGGCGATGCCGAAGCGGTTGGGTTTCAGGCGTTCGCCCGGCAGGATGCGCTGGAACACCATACGGGTTCGCGGCCAGGCGTTGAGGACCGGCAGATAGGTGGCTTTGCCCATTTTCTGTGCGGCGCGCAGCAGCGGGCGCGGATCGATCTCGCCATCGTTGGGCAGGTAGAGGGCAATATGCCGTGCGCGGCGGAACAGGGGATGTTGTGCCAACTGGCGATGGAGTCGCTGTGCGGCGAGGCGTTGCTGGGTGGGTGAAAGGTTGCGGCGTTCATGCCGTAGCAAGCGGCGCAACGCCAGGCGCGAAAGGCCTTCGGCGGCGATCATGAAAAAAGACTCCCCAGCATGCCGCTGCCCGCGTAGGCCCTTGAACCCGAGAGTTCAAGGTGGCGACTACAGGATACCTTAAGGCTTTCCGTCAAGCGGACATGCACACCGGCACCACATGTAGCCTCCAGGATGTTGCTTATCGGGAGAGGGTCATCGCCGACTGGCGAACATGCCAGGGAGGTGCGGGGATTATAACGCAATCCGTGAACCGTTCATCAGTTGCCGGAAGAGTTTGGGTCGGTCAGCGCACTGTCGACGCGTTCGAGCAGGGTGCGTACGTGTTCGCGCGCACTGTTGGCCTCGGCATCCAGGCGGTCATGCTTGTGCAGCAATTCGTGGGTAATGTTCAGGGCTGCCATGACCGCAATGCGGTCGGCACCTATCACTTTTCCGCCGCTGCGAATCTCGCGCATCTTGCGGTCCAGGTAGCTCGCGGCACCTTCCAGGTTGCTGCGCTCCTCGGTGGGACAGGCGATGCAGTATTCCTTGTCCAGAATATGCACGGTAACGGTGTTCGGCTGGGTCATGAGTCCTGCTCCAGGGCTTTCAGGCGCGAAATCATGGATTCGACCTTCACGCGTGCCATTTCGTTCTTTTCAATCAGCTGGGCGCGTTCCTCGCGCCACGCCTGTTCGCTGTGCAGCAGCAGGCGATTCTGTACTTTCAACTGCTCGATGCGCTGAATCAGTTGCTCCAGCCGGGCGCTCAGCAATTGCAGGTCGGCGTCTACCATGGAATTCCCGATGATTGAGGCGAGTACCGGCAGGTCTCGCTTCGATGGTCTTGGCTCGTTCGCCGGTGCTAGGATACGAGGCCTTCATTCTAGACATAGCGCCCTCGTGCGCCTAGCTGCCAATGCCCATTCAGAATTCACCGTATGCTGCCTTCGCCACATTGCTGGCCGACACCCCGCTGACCGTTACTCCTGCAGAGCTGCATGGCCTGTTGCTGGGCCGCAGTTGCGCCGGCGCCGGCTTCGACATCGAACCCTGGCTGCTCGATGCCGGCGAACTGCTGGGTGGCGAGCCCGAAGAGTCGGTGCGTCAGGCCCTGATCGGCCTGCAGGAAATGGTCAAGGGGGAACTGGCTGGTGACGATATCGCCATCGTGCTGCTGTTGCCGTCCGACGAAGCTCCGCTGGCCGAGCGTGCGCTGGCGCTGGGGCAATGGTGCCAGAGCTTTCTTGCAGGTTTCGGGCTGATCGCTGGTGATCGCGCGCTGAGCGGCGAAGCCATGGAAGTGCTGCAGGACATGGTGGCTATCGCCCAGGTGCAGGGCGCGCTGGAAGAATCCGAGGATGGCGAAAGCGATTACATGGAGGTGATGGAGTATCTGCGTGTCGCGCCGCTGCTGCTGTTCACCGAATGCGCCAAGCCGCTGGCGCCGACAGCCAAGCCCTCCCTGCATTGAGGAACTCCTTTCACCCATGACTCGCATCCCGAAATCGGAATATGCCCGCCGTCGCAAGACGCTGATGGCGCAGATGGAACCCAACAGCATCGCCATCCTGCCGGCGGCGCCGATGTATATCCGCAATCGCGACGTCGAGCACATCTACCGCCAGGACAGCGATTTCCAGTATCTCTCCGGTTTTCCCGAGCCGGAGGCGGTGATTGCGCTGATACCGGGGCGCGAGCACGGCGAATACGTGCTGTTCTGCCGCGAGCGCGACCCCGAGCGTGAATTGTGGGACGGGCTGCGTGCCGGGCAGGACGGCGCCATCGACGAATTCGGCGCGGACGATGCCTTTCCCATCAACGATATCGACGACATCCTTCCCGGCCTGATCGAGGGGCGTTCGCGCGTCTACTACGCCATCGGCACCAATGAGGCCTTCGACCACCGCCTGATGGAGTGGATCAAGAGCATCCGTGCCAAGGCGCGCCAGGGCGCGCAGCCGCCTAACGAATTCGTCGCCCTCGACCACCTGCTGCATGACCTGCGCCTGTACAAGTCGGCCAGCGAGGTGAAGGTGATGAGGCATGCGGCGGAGATTTCCGCGCGCGCGCACATCCGTGCCATGCAGGCCAGCCGCGCCGGACTGTACGAGTACCATCTGGAAGCCGAACTGGACTACGAATTCCGCAAGGGCGGGGCGAAGATGCCGGCCTACGGCTCCATCGTCGCGGCGGGCCGCAACGCCTGCATCCTGCACTACCGCGAGAACGACGCGCCGCTCAGGGACGGTGATCTGGTACTGATCGACGCCGGCTGCGAGATTGACTGCTATGCCAGCGACATCACCCGCACCTTCCCGGTCAGCGGCAGATTCTCGCCCGAGCAGAAGGCCATCTACGAGCTGGTGCTGGCGGCCAACGAGGAAGCCTTCAACCATATCGCCCCCGGCAAACACTGGAACGAAGCCCACGAGGCCACGGTGCGGGTCATCACCGCCGGGCTGGTGGAGCTGGGTCTGCTGCAGGGCAGCGTCGACGAGCTGATCGCCAGCGAAGCCTACAAGCCCTTCTACATGCACCGCGCCGGCCACTGGCTGGGCCTGGATGTGCACGACGTCGGCGATTACAAGGTCGGCGGCGAGTGGCGCGTGCTCGAACCGGGGATGGCGATGACCGTCGAGCCGGGTATCTATATCGCGGCGGACAACCTGCTGGTGGCGAAGAAATGGCGCGGTATCGGCGTGCGTATCGAGGATGACGTGGTGGTGACGAAGGCCGGCTGCGAGATTCTCACCGGCGGCGTGCCGAAAAGCGTCGCCGAGATCGAGGCGTTGATGGCCGCTGCGCACGAGGTCGCCTGAACCATGAGCGTACTGGCGATCATCGGCGGCGGGCTGGTTGGCGCCAGCCTCGCGCTGGCTTTGCAGCAGGGCGCGAAGCAGCGCGGCTGGACGATTCTGCTGATCGAGCCCTTCGAACCGGGCAGCGAATACCAGCCCAGCTACGATGCGCGCTCCACGGCGCTGTCCTACGGCACGCGGCTGATCTACCAGCGGCTGGGCGTCTGGGAGCGGATTGCCGAGTGCGCCGAGCCGATTACCCATATCCAGGTTTCCGACCGTGGCCGCGCCGGCGCCACCCGGCTCGATGCGCAGAGCGAACAGGTGCCGGCGCTGGGCTATGTGGTGGAGAACGCCTGGATCGGTCATTGCCTGTGGCGGGCGCTGGATGATGAGGTGGTGCGGCGCCATTGCCCCGCCGAGGTCGAACGCATGCAGCCGACCCCTGATGGCTGGCAGCTGACCCTGACCGATGGCCGGCAGCTCGATTGCGCGCTGGCGGTGCTGGCCGATGGTGGTCGCTCCGCGCTGCGCGAGCAGCTCGGCATCGAGGTCAGGCGCACACCCTACGGGCAGACCGCGCTGATTGCCAACGTGACACCGGGCAAGCCCCACGGCGGGCAGGCCTTCGAACGCTTCACCGATGACGGCCCGATGGCCCTGCTGCCGGTGCGCGACAACCGCTGTGCGTTGGTCTGGAGCCGCTCGGAAGCGGATGCGGCACGGCTGGTGGCGCTGAACGAAGCGCAGTTCCTCGACGAGTTGCAACAGGCCTTCGGCTATCGCCTGGGAGGCTTCCAGCAGGTCGGTGCGCGACACCTGTATCCGCTGTCGCTGGTCGAGGCGACGGAACAGGTGCGTTCCGGTCTGGTGGTGCTGGGCAATGCTGCACACAGCCTGCACCCCATTGCCGGGCAGGGCTACAATCTGTCGCTGCGTGACGCCGAGGTGCTGGCCGAGACCCTGCTGAACAGCCGTGCTGCGCCGGGCGATCTGGCCGTATTGCGGGACTACCAGCGCCGCCAGCGCCTGGACCAGCATCTGACCGTGGGCTTTTCCGATCGGCTGACGCGCCTGTTCGGCGACTCCGGCTCCCTGATCGCGGCGGGGCGCAATCTCGGCCTGCTCGCGCTGGACCTGCTGCCACCGGCCAAGGGCTGGTTCGCGCGCCAGGCCATGGGGTTGGGTGTGCGCGAAAGCTGAATGCGCTGTCCAGAGTGCAAGACCTCATACAAGCCGCAGACCGTTGTACATGCGCAGGAGAGAATTGATGCAAGCGGACCTCATCATCGTGGGCGCCGGGATGGTCGGCAGCACGCTGGCACTGGCGCTGCAGGATTGCGGGCTGAATATCCGGCTGATCGATGCCGGACCGCTTGAGCCGCAGGCCTTCGCCGCGTCCGATCCGTTCGAGCCGCGCGTCAGTGCGCTGTCGGCGGCGAGCCAGCGGATTCTCGAACGCCTTGGCGCCTGGCCGGGCATCGTCCTGCGCCGCGCCAGCCCCTACGGCGACATGCGCGTGTGGGATGGCTCCGGCACCGGACAGATCCATTTTTCCGCGGCCTCGGTACATGCCGAGGTGCTCGGCCATATCGTCGAGAACCGCGTGGTGCAGGATGCGCTGCTGGAGGCGCTCAAGACGCGTGGCTCGGTAGAGCTGATCGCCGGGGCGCGCCTCGAACGGCTGCGTCAGGATGAAGCCGGCTGGCACCTGACCCTGGACGACGGCCAGCAACTGAACGCCGGTCTGCTGGTCGCCGCCGATGGCGCCAATTCCGCGGTACGGCGTCTGGCCGGCTGCGAGACGCGGGAATGGGACTACCTGCACCATGCCATCGTCACCAGTGTGCGCTGCGCCGAACCGCACCAGCGCACGGCCTGGCAGCGCTTCACCGATGATGGCCCGCTGGCGTTCCTGCCCTTGCAGCGTGAAGGCGACGAACACTGGTGCTCCATCGTCTGGTCGGCCACCGAGAGCGAGGTGCGGCGGCTGATGGCGCTGGACGACGAATGCTTCCGTCAGGCCCTCGGGCGTGCCTTCGAGCATCGCCTGGGCGAGGTGCTGGAAGTCGATCCGCGCCTGTGCATCCCGCTGCGCCAGCGTCATGCCAAGCGTTATGTGCAGCCCGGCCTGGCGCTGATCGGCGATGCCGCCCACACCATCCACCCGCTGGCCGGGCAGGGCGTCAACCTCGGCTTGCTGGATGCGGCGGTACTGGCCGAGGTGCTGCTCGCGGCGCTCCGGCGCGGCATGCAGCCCGGTGATCTGCGCGTGCTGGCGCGTTTCGAGCGTCGGCGGATGCCGCACAACCTGGCGATGATGGCCGCGATGGAAAGCTTCGAGCGGCTGTTCCAGGCCGATAACCTGCCGCTGCGCTGGCTGCGCAACGCCGGGTTGAAAGGCATCGAGGCGCTGCCGGAGGCGAAAGCCTTGTTCGTGCGCCAGGCGCTGGGGCTGAGCGGTGATCTGCCTGATCTGGCAAGGCCGTAGGTGATGAAACTTTGCGTTGACTTGATTTGACGCAAATTTCCGTGTTGAGAAACTAAATGACATTCACTACTATTTGGCCTCTTTTATCGAGTCAACGGAGGCTGATCCATGCAGGCAAGCAAAGGCTTACTCGCCGCTCTGGCGCTCACCGCGCTGTCCGGCGCCGTACAGGCTGCCGATGAGGTGGTGGTTTACTCCTCACGCATCGATGAGTTGATCAAGCCCGTATTCGATGCCTATACCGAAAAAACCGGCGTGAAGGTGAAGTTCATCACCGACAAGGAAGCGCCGCTGATGGCACGCATCAAGGCCGAAGGCGCCAACACCCCGGCCGACCTGCTGTTGACCGTCGATGGCGGCAACCTCTGGCAGGCCGAGCAGATGGGTATTCTCCAGCCGATGAATTCCCAGCAGGTAAAAGACAACATTCCCGCGCAGTATCGTTCTTCCACCGATGCCTGGACCGGCCTGTCGCTGCGTGCGCGGACCATCGTCTACTCTCCCGAGCGCGTCGAAGAAGGCGAGTTGAGCACTTATGAAGCACTGGCGGACGAGCGCTGGGATGGCCGTCTGTGCCTGCGTACCAGCAAGAAGGTCTACAACCAGTCGCTGACCGCCACCATGATCGAAACCCATGGTGCGCAGAAGACCGAGGAAATCATCAAGAGTTGGGTAGGCAACCTGGCCACTGACGTCTTCGCCGACGACACCGCCCTGATCCAGGCCGTCGATGCCGGTCAGTGCGATATCGGTATCGTCAACACCTACTACTTCGGGCGTCTGCACAAGCAGAAGCCGGACCTGAAAGCCAAGCTGTTCTGGCCCAACCAGGATGACCGTGGCGTTCACGTCAACCTGTCCGGCATCGGCCTGACCCAGCATGCGCCGAACCCCGACGCCGCGCGCAAGCTGGTCGAGTGGATGACTACGCCCGAGGCGCAGAGCATCTTTGCCGATGCAAACATGGAGTTTCCAGCTAATCCGGATGTGAAACCGTCTGCGGAAGTGGCCTCGTGGGGCGAGTTCAAGGCCGATACCATCCCGGTCGAAGTCGCCGGCAAGCGCCAGGCGGAAGCCATCAGACTGATGGATCGGGCGGGCTGGCGGTAAAGGTAGACCGGGTCACGCTCCACCGACCCGATGCGCGGACTTCAGGCTTGTTGTCGGGTTACGCCTTCGGCTAACCCGACCTACAGCTGCCTGCGGCTGCGGTTATACTCGACGCCCCCGCCTGGCCGGGGGCGTTTTCATTTCTGCTTCCGAGGCTTGCGTGTCCCACCCCGTCGAGCGCCGCTGGTATCCCCTCACATTTACAGTGGCTGCGCTGGTATTGCTGCCGTTGAGCGTCCTGTTGATCAGCTGGGGCGACATCGATGGCGAGATATGGTCGCACCTCTGGGAAACCCAGATTCCGCGCCTGCTGGGCAATACCCTGACGCTGCTGCTGGGTGTGGGGATCGGTGTGGTAGCGCTGGGCGTCAGCCTCGCCTGGTTGACGGCGCTCTGCGAATTCCCCGGTCGACGCTGGCTGGACTGGGCGCTGATGCTGCCCTTCGCGATTCCCGCCTACGTGCTGGCATTCGTTTTCATCGGCCTGCTGGACTTCGCCGGACCGGTGCAGACCCTGGCGCGCGAGTGGTTCGGCAGCGGGGTGCGCTTCCCCAGGGTGCGCTCCACCGGCGGGGTGATCATCGTCCTGGTGCTGGTGTTCTATCCCTATGTCTACCTGTTGGCGCGTTCGGCGTTCATCGCTCAAGGCAGGGGGCTGATGGAAGCTGCGCGGGTGCTCGGGCAGTCGCCCTGGAAGGCCTTCTGGAGCGTAGCGCTGCCCATGGCGCGACCTGCGATTGGCGCCGGACTGGCGCTGGCGCTGATGGAAACCCTGGCCGATTTCGGTGCGGTTTCAGTGTTCAATTTCGATACTTTCACCACCGCCATCTACAAGACCTGGTACGGCTTTTTCAGTCTCACCAGCGCCACGCAACTGGCCAGCCTGCTGCTGCTGGCGGTGATGCTGGTGCTCTACGGCGAGCGTCGTGCCCGTGGCGTGGCCAGGCCGGCCAATGACCGGGCGCGTTCGACCGCGCTTTACCACCTGCGCGGCTTCAAGGCGCTTGCGGCCAGTGGCTGGTGCGGGCTGGTGTTTCTCTGCGCCTTCGTCATTCCGATGCTGCAGTTGCTGGCCTGGTTCTGGCAACGCGGGCGCTTCGATCTCGATGAGCGCTACGCCGGGCTGATCCTGCATACGCTTTATCTGGGCGGGCTTGCGGCGCTGATCACCGTCGCGGTGGCCTTGCTGCTGGCCTTCGCCCGGCGGCAGGCGCCAGTGCGCTCGATCAGGGCGGCCGTCGGGCTGGCGAATCTCGGCTATGCGCTGCCGGGTTCGGTACTGGCGGTGTCGATCATGCTTGCCTTCAGCTACCTCGACCGCGAGCTGGTCATTCCGCTTTCCGCCTGGCTCGGTGGCTCTGGCAAGCCCATCCTGCTCGGCAGCCTCGGCGCCTTGCTGCTGGCCTATCTGATTCGTTTCATGGCCGTGGCGTTCGGCCCGCTGGAAAATGCCCTGGCGCGTATCCGCCCATCGCTGCCGCAGGCCTCGCGCAGCCTCGGCGTGGGCGGTCCGGCACTGTTCTTCCGGGTCTACCTGCCGCTGCTGCTGCCCGGCACCCTGAGCGCCGCGCTGCTGGTATTCGTCGACGTGCTCAAGGAAATGCCGGCCACGCTGTTGATGCGGCCCTTCGGTTGGGACACCCTGGCGGTGCGCATCTTCGAGATGACCAGCGAGGGCGAGTGGGCGCGTGCCGCACTGCCGGCGCTGACGCTTGTGCTGGTGGGGCTGTTGCCGGTGATCCTGCTGATCCGGCGTTCGGCCAAAGGGTGAAAGACGGCTGTCGCATGTGCCGTGACCTGTCACAACCTTGGGGCTACAATGCGCGCCATTCAAAAGTCGCATGTCTTTGGCGGGGCGGCTTTATATAGGCTTTACCTCTGCCGCTTCGGCGACCTGCCCGGAAGGAGAAACCCATGGGTCAGCGCACTCCCCTTTATGATCAGCATCTGGCGCTCGGCGCGAAAATGGTGGATTTCGGCGGCTGGGACATGCCGCTGCATTACGGCTCGCAGGTAGAAGAGCACCACCAGGTCCGCCGTGATTGCGGCGTATTCGATGTTTCCCACATGACCATCGTCGATGTCGCCGGTGCTCAGGCCAAGGGCTATCTGCAGCGCCTGCTGGCCAACGACGTGGCGCGCCTGAGAGAAGTCGGCAAGGCGCTCTACAGCGCGATGCTCAACAAGGCCGGCGGGGTGATCGACGACCTGATCGTCTACCTGACCGAGCAGGGCTACCGCCTGGTGCTCAATGCCGGCACGCGCGACAAGGATATGGTCTGGCTGCAGTCCCATGCCGAGGATTTCGAGGTCACGCTGCACGAGCGCGCCGACCTGGCGATGCTTGCCATCCAGGGGCCGCAGGCGCGCGCGCGGATGATGGACATCGTCGCCCAGAGCCGCGCCACCCTGATTCAGGAACTCAAACCCTTCTACGGCCTGACGGCGGGCGACTGGTTTATCGGACGTACCGGTTATACCGGCGAGGATGGCCTGGAAATCATCCTGCCGGCCGAGGAGGCGCCGGACTTCTTCAGCGAGCTGGTCGGGGCCGGTATCGCGCCCATCGGCCTCGGCGCCCGTGACACCCTGCGCCTGGAGGCCGGGCTGAATCTCTACGGTCAGGACATGAATGAAGACGTCTCGCCGCTGGCTGCGAACATGGGTTGGTCCATCGCCTGGGAACCGGCGGAACGCGACTTCATTGGCCGCGCGGCCCTGCAGGCGCAGCGCGAGCACAACGAGCAGCCGCGTCTGGTCGGCCTGGTGCTCGAAGAGCGCGGTGTGCTCCGGGCACATCAGGTGGTGCGGGTCAACGGCATTGGCGAAGGTGAAATCACCAGTGGCAGCTTTTCGCCCACGCTGGGCAAATCCATCGCCCTGGCTCGCGTGCCCGCCAATACCGCCGAGCGTGCCGAAGTGGAGATTCGCAACAAATGGTATCCCGTGCGCGTTGTGCAGCCGACCTTCGTGCGCAACGGCAGGGTACTGGTATAAATTCGACCCGACCGCTTCGCGCCACAGCCGTGCGCGACCCGCACCGACAGCCATGAGGACAGATGAATGAGCGACCTACCCAGCGATCTGCGTTACGCCGCCAGCCATGAATGGGCCCGTCAGGAGGCCGATGGCAGTGTCAGTGTGGGCATTTCCGATCATGCCCAGCAGGCGCTGGGAGACGTGGTCTATGTCGAGCTGCCGGAAGTCGGCCAGCAACTGAAGGCAGGCCAGCAGGCCGGCGTGGTGGAGTCGGTCAAGGCGGCATCGGACATCTATGCGCCGATCTCCGGTGTCGTCATCGCCGTCAACGAACTGCTCGCCGACGCGCCCGAGCAGGTCAACAACGAACCCTACGGCAGCTGGTTCTTCCGTCTGCAGCCGGATGCTCCGGCAGAGCTGGAGGCGCTGCTCACGGCAGATGCCTACAAGGCCTCCTGCGACGCCGACGCCTGATCGCTCAATCGCCAAGCCCCGCTCTGTCGGGGCTTTTCTTTTTTGGTTGTGTCCCCGTTACGTGTTGCTGGAGCATGCCTGGTAGGTCGGGTAACGCTTTATCGACCCGACAGGCGAGCGTCCAGAGGCGTTAAATGCCGAGGGGCAGACAGGGATTATCGGATTAGGCCTTCGGGGCGTCGGATTACGCCTTCGGCTAATCCAGGCTACGGGCTACAGCTGGAAGGGTGGGGGACTGTTTGTGGGAGCGGCTTCAGCCGCGAAATTCGCGGAGTGCTCTGGTTCCAAAAAAGCGCTCCCACAAATGCAGGATTGCTCCGCCAATACGTAATTGGAACATAGTCTTCTTTTTCGAGAGTAGCTACCCATGCCGTTCATGCCATCTCTTTCCCAGCTTCAGCAACCCGATGCCTTTCTGCGCCGTCATATCGGCCCTGACGCGCCCGAGCAGGAGGCCATGCTGGAGGCGCTCGGGCTGGGCAGTCGCGAGCAACTGATCGATGAAACCGTGCCTCCGGCGATCCGCCTGCGGGGCGAGTTGGCATTGCCGGCGGCGCTGGATGAGCAGGACGCCCTGGCGCGGCTGCGCGGTCATGCCGAACGCAACCAGCTGTGGACCAGCCTGATCGGCATGGGCTACCACGGCACGATCACCCCGCCGGTGATCGTGCGTAACCTGCTGGAAAACCCCGGCTGGTATACCGCCTACACGCCCTATCAGCCGGAGATTTCCCAAGGCCGCCTCGAAGCGCTGCTGAATTTCCAGCAACTGACCATGGACCTGACCGGCCTCGATCTGGCCAACGCCTCGCTGCTGGACGAGGCTACGGCAGCCGCCGAAGCCATGGCGCTGGCCCGAAGGGTGTCGAAGAGCGCCAGCAATCGTTTCTTCGTCGATGAGAACTGCCATCCGCAGACGCTCTCGGTGATGCGGACCCGCGCCGAGGGCTTCGGCTTCGAACTGGTGGTTGGCGCCATCGAGGCCATCGAGGGGCAGGCGCTGTTCGGCGCATTGCTGCAATATCCCGATAGCCATGGCGAGATTCGTGATCTACGACCCGTCATCGAGCAGTTGCATGCCGGGCAGGCGCTGGCCTGCGTGGCTGCCGACCCGCTCAGCCTGCTGTTGCTGACGCCTCCCGGTGAGCTGGGTGCCGACGTGGTGCTCGGCTCGACCCAGCGCTTCGGCGTGCCCATGGGTTATGGCGGCCCGCATGCGGCCTATTTCGCCACCCGTGACGAATTCAAGCGCGCCATGCCGGGCCGGCTGATCGGCGTCTCCCGTGATGCCCGTGGCAACACCGCGTTGCGCATGGCGCTGCAGACCCGCGAGCAGCATATCCGCCGCGAGAAGGCCAACTCCAATATCTGCACGGCGCAGGTGCTGCTGGCCAATATCGCCAGCAGTTACGCGGTCTACCACGGCCCCGAAGGGCTCAGACGCATCGCCCAGCGCGTGCACCGGCTGACGGCGCTGCTCGCTGCCGGGCTGGAGCGCAAGGGCATGGTCCGCTTCAACCGGCACTTCTTCGACACCCTGACCCTGGAAGTGGGCGGTGCACAGACGGCCATCATCGAAAGCGCGGCGGCAGCGCGGATCAACCTGCGCATCCTCGGGCGCGGCAGGCTTGGCGTCAGCCTCGACGAAACCTGCAGCGAGGCGACCGTCGAGCAACTGCTGGCGATCTTCCTCGGCGCTGATCACGGGTTGGAGATCGCTGCGCTGGATGCCGGCGATATCGCCAGTGGCATCCCGCCCGGATTGCGGCGCAGCAGTGCGTACCTGACCCATCCGGTGTTCAACACGCACCACAGCGAAACCGAGATGCTGCGCTACCTCAAGCAGCTGGAAAACAAGGACCTGGCGCTGAATCAGGCGATGATTCCGCTCGGCTCCTGCACCATGAAGCTCAACGCTACCAGCGAGATGATCCCCATCACCTGGCCGGAATTCGCCAACCTGCACCCCTTCGCTCCGCGCGAGCAGGCCCAGGGTTACCGGCTGATGATCGACGAGCTGGAAACCTGGCTCTGTGCGATCACCGGCTTCGATTCGATTTCGATGCAGCCCAACTCGGGCGCACAGGGTGAATACGCCGGCCTGGTCGCCATCCGCAAATATCACGAGAGCCGTGGCGAAGGTCAGCGCGATATCTGCCTGATTCCCTCGTCAGCCCATGGCACCAACCCGGCCACGGCGCAGATGGTCGGCATGCAGGTGGTCATCGTCGATTGCGACCGGGGCGGCAACGTCGATCTGCAGGATCTGGAACGCAAGGCCGCCGAAGCCGGTGGCAGGCTCGCCTGCCTGATGATCACCTATCCCTCGACCCACGGCGTGTACGAGGAAAACGTTCGCGAGATCTGCGCGGCGATCCACGCCCGGGGCGGGCAGGTCTACATGGATGGCGCCAACCTCAACGCCCAGGTCGGCCTGGCGCGGCCAGCGGACATCGGCGCCGACGTCTCGCACATGAACCTGCACAAGACCTTCTGCATTCCCCATGGTGGCGGTGGCCCGGGCATGGGACCGATTGGCGTCAAGGCGCATCTGGCGCCCTTCGTCGCCAATCATCCGGTGGTGGAGCTGCAGGGACCTGATGCGCGCAATAGCGCGATCAGCGCCGCGCCCTGGGGCAGCGCCAGCATCCTGCCGATCAGCTGGATGTACATTGCCATGATGGGCCCGCAGCTGCGCGAAGCCACGGAAGTGGCGATCCTCAGCGCCAACTATCTGGCCATGCGTCTTGGCGAGGCTTACCCGGTGCTCTACAGCGGGCGCAATGGGTGCGTGGCGCACGAGTGCATCATCGACCTGCGTCCGCTCAAGGCGCAGACCGGCATCAGCGAGGAAGACGTCGCCAAGCGCCTGATGGATTATGGCTTCCATGCGCCGACCATGTCCTTCCCGGTGCCGGGCACGCTGATGGTAGAACCCACCGAGAGCGAATCGAAGGCCGAGCTGGATCGCTTCGTCGAAGCGATGCTGAGCATCCGCGCCGAGATCGCCCGCGTTGAGAAGGGCGACTGGCCGGCGGACAACAATCCGCTGGTGAATGCGCCGCACACCCTGGCCGACGTGATCGACGCCTGGGAGCGGCCCTACAGCATCGCCGAAGCCGTCACCCCGAGCGCCCACGCGCTGGCACATAAGTACTGGCCGGCGGTGAACCGGGTCGACAACGTGTTCGGCGATCGCAACCTGTTCTGCGCCTGCGCGCCGGTCGAGGATTATCGGGATTGAAGCACTTGATGCCCCAGGGAGCGTAGCGTCGGGTGTTACAGCCACCGTGGCTGCGCACGTCGGGTCGGTGAAGCGTGACCCGACCTTGTATCTCGACTGCAGCCTTTCAGGAGGCGATAGTCCCCGGCTGATCATCGGGGGAGAGAGTGCAAGTAGTACCCGCCCTTAAGCTTCGAGCTTGTGACGTAGATAACGCTGCACTCCTCCGCACTCATCCAGTAAGTCCGAACGGTATCTTGAGCCACGAGCTCGCATTAGCAAGGTAGGACGGATGCAGTGACGATCTACCCGTTCACTGAGGAGGAAAACCATGGCCATAGTCGTTGGCGTCGACATCGCCAAACACACATTCGACATCGCAACCTTGCAGAGCAACGGCAAGCACCGCACCAAAGGCAAGCTGACCAATGACTCAGCAGGCTTTGAGGTGTTCCAGCAATGGCTGCTCAAGTACGCCGAGCCGCAGGCATGGGTCGTCATGGAGGCGACGGGCATCTACTACGAAGCCCTGGCCGAATGGCTGCTCGCGCGAGGTTACCGGGTGTGCGTCCTCAACCCGGCCCAGGTTGCCTATTACGCCCGCAGCCAATTGCAGCGGGTGAAGACCGACAAGGTCGACGCCAAGCTCATTGCCGATTATGGCAGCCTGCATCAGGCCAAGCTGCGTGCCTGGCAGCCTGATCCACCGTCCATTCGCCGCCTCAAGGCCCTGGTGCATCGCCTGAAGGATCTTCAGGAGCTGGAGCAGATGGAACAGAACCGCCTGGACGTGACCCGCGAGACCAAGGTCAAGGCGTCGATCGAGTCGGTTCTTGAACATTTACGCCAGCAAATCGCCGAGACGCTGGAAGCGATCAAGCAGCATTTCGACGACAACGATGACTTGCGCGGCCAGCGTGACCTGCTCACGAGCATCGACGGCATTGCTGAGCGGACAGCAGCGCTTCTGCTGGCTGAACTGGGGGACATTCAACGCTTCGGCAGCAGCCGAGCGGTCACCGCTTTTGCAGGGCTCAATCCCAAGCTACAGGACTCGGGAATACTCAAAGGATATGTGCGGATTTCCCGCATGGGGTCGGCCAGCTTGCGCGCAGGGCTCTACATGCCAGCCATTACGTCCATGAGCCGTAACCCTGCCATTCGGGCAATGGTCGAGCGGATGAAAGCCAGAGGCAAAGCCGGCAAACAGATCGTCTGCGCGGCGATGCGTAAATTGCTCTGTATCGCCTATGGCGTGTTGAAATCCGGCGAACCGTTCAACCTCGAACTCGCTATTGCGAAGTGAGGGGCAAGACGGTATCTACAGCAGCGCAAGTTATGCCTTCGTAGGTCGAATTAGCCGAAGGCGTAATCCGACGATACGCAGGTGAAATCCGACGGGGCTGTCGCCGGTGGCGCGTTAACGCATCAGGCTTCAGGCTCTTCGTCGAACATCCCCAGCAGCTCGGCAAGCTTGAGTTGCGCTTCCTCGACGCCCTGGCGCTTGGGTGCGGAGAACAGCTGTACGCTGACGCCGTTGCCCCATTCCCTGTGAATGTCGCGCTGGATCGCCAGCAGAGCGCTTTTCGCCGCACCGAAGGCCAGCTTGTCGGACTTGGTCAGCAGGATATGCAGCGGCATTTCGCTGGCGCCGGACCAGTCGAGCATCATCCGGTCGAACTCGGTCAGCGGGTGGCGGATGTCCATCATCAGGAATACCCCGGCCAGGCTTTCGCGGCTGCTGAGGTAGGCTTCGAGGTGGCGCTGCCAGTGCTGCTTGAGCGGAATCGGCACCTTTGCATAGCCATAGCCGGGCAGATCGACCAGGCGGCGCTCGTCATCCAGGCGGAAGAAGTTCAACAGCTGGGTGCGACCAGGCGTTTTCGAGGTGCGCGCCAGGCTGGCATGGGTCAGGGTGTTCAGCGCGCTGGACTTGCCCGCATTGGAGCGACCGGCAAAGGCGACTTCCAGTCCCTCGTCAGCCGGGCACTGATCGACCTTGGCGGCGCTGGTCATGAATGTGGCTTGCTGGCAGAGGCCGAGAATCGGGTTTTTCGGGAGCATGATGGTTCCGGTGGGGCAGCTGGGCTGCAGCATCTTGTCAGAGCGACGAAACGTCACACGGACCTCGATGGGGCAATGGTTCATTTCCGTTTCACGGTTGCCAGTATATAATGCCGCAGATTTTGTGCGCGCTTTGCTCTGAAATGAACACCCTGATTCCGGTTTTCCGCTTCTGCAGGAGCGGACGGCAGGTTGCGATTTCGAGTGGTGGCGCCAGCAAGCATAACGAGCGTGCCGCAGCCCGTGCTGCCGGTGGCCGACAAGTTTCCCTTTAAACCCTTAGCCGTAGTTGGATGAGCTGATGAACAAAGTACTCGTGAGTCTGCTGTTGACCCTTGGCATCACCGGTATGGCCCATGCGGCTGGCGACGCAGAAGCCGGTCAGAGCAAAGTTGCCGTGTGCGGCGCTTGCCACGGGGCCGATGGCAATAGCCCGGCACCGAACTTCCCGAAACTCGCCGGTCAGGGCGAGGTCTATCTGCTCAAGCAGCTGAAGGATATCAAGGCCGGCAGTACACCCGGCGCCCCTGAGGGTGTTGGTCGCAAGGTTCTGGAAATGACCGCCATGCTTGACCCTTACAGCGATCAGGACCTTGAAGATATCGCCGCCTACTTCGCCAGCCAGAAAGGCACAGTCGGCATGGCCGATCCGGCGCTGGTCGAACTGGGTGAACAGCTCTTCCGTGGTGGCAAACTTGATCTGGGCATGCCGGCCTGCACCGGTTGCCATGCACCCAACGGCGCGGGTAACGAGCTGGCGGCCTTCCCGCATCTGGGTGGCCAGCATGCTGCCTATACTGCCAAGCAACTGGTGGATTTCCGCGAAGGCAATCGCACCAACGATGGCGATACCATGATCATGCGCGCCATTGCCGCCAAGCTCAGCAACAAGGATATCGAAGCCCTGTCCAGCTACATCCAGGGTCTGCACTGACAGCGCTTGCGTTCCTGTCGGTGAAAGAAGGGCGTTCAGGCTTTGGCCGAACGCCCTTTTTCACATTGGCGGTGTCTACAATGAGCGTCAAGAGATTGAAAAGACGCTACAAGGCGCTGGCTCGCAGGGCTTCTTTGAGGCAGCCTGTCGTGCTATCGCTCAGTCGTTCATAGCCAAGGAGTCACCATGCGCACATTCATGCTCAGCGCCATCATCGCCGCCGCCAGTCTGTTCGGCCTGTCTGCCCATGCCGAAACGTTTCGTGCAGGCAAGGAATATGTCGAGCTGACAGCGCCGGTACCGGTGGCCGAGCCCGGCAAGATCGAAGTGGTGGAGCTGTTCTGGTACGGCTGCCCGCATTGCTACCAGTTCGAGCCGGTCATCAATCCCTGGGTCGAGCAGTTGCCCGAGGATGTGGATTTCAAGCGGGTTCCCGCCATGTTCGGCGGCATCTGGAACCTGCATGGCCAGTTGTTTCTGGCTCTTGAGTCGATGAATGTCGAGCAGAGTGTGCATGATGCCGTGTTCAGCGCTTACCACAATGAAGGCAACAAGCTCGATACACCGGAAAAAATGGCGGATCTGCTTGCTGACAAGGGCGTTGACCGCGATGCCTTCCTCAAAGCTTTCAATTCCTTCGGTGTGAAAGGCCGCGCAGAGCAGGCCAAGAAACTCGGCATGGCCTATCAGATAACAGGCGTGCCGGTGCTGGTGGTCAATGGCAAGTACCGCTTTGACCTCGGTTCGGCCGGTGGTCCGCAGCGTACGCTCGACGTTGCCGATTTCCTGATCGAAAAAGAACGCGCAGCCCGGTAGCGCAGGATGTTGCGTCGCTGGAGTTCACCGCGTCTGGCCGGTCCCGGCCAGACGCGAGTCAATTCCCAATGCCTGGATGCCAGCGGGCTGCCCTGCGATGGCCGGCTGCGTCTGCTCAGTTTCAACATCCAGGTGGGGATCAGTACCGAGCGTTACCATCACTACCTGACCCGCAGCTGGCAGCACCTGTTGCCTCATGCGGGGCGCGCCGGCAATCTGCAGCGTATCGGTGATCTGCTGGGCAACTACGATCTGGTGGCCCTGCAGGAGGCGGATGGCGGCAGCCTGCGTTCAGGCTATATCAATCAGGTCGAACACCTGGCCCAGCTCGGCGCCTTTCCCTACTGGTATCAGCAACTCAATCGCAACCTTGGCCGCTTCGCCCAGCACAGCAATGGCGTGCTCAGTCGTCTGGAGCCGCAAGGGCTTGAAGATCATCCACTGCCGGGGCCGTCCGGGCGTGGCGCGATTCTGCTCAAGTTCGGTGAGGGCGAGGATGCCCTGGTGGTGGTGGTCATGCATCTGGCGCTGGGCGGCGGGACCAGAACCCGGCAACTGGCCTATATCCGCGAGCTGATCGGCGGTTACCGCCATCAGGTGCTGATGGGCGACATGAATACCCATGCCAGCGATCTGCTGGAGAATTCACCACTGCGCGACCTCGGTCTGCAGGCGCCGCAGATCGAGGCGACCTTCCCTAGCTGGCGCCCGCAGCGCTGCCTGGATCATATCCTGCTGAGCCCCAGCCTGACCCTCGAACGTGTCGATGTGCTGGCGCAGGCGACATCCGATCATCTGCCGGTAGCGGTGGAAATTCGCCTGCCCGACTCCCTGCATGGCGATGCGTTTCCCATTCCCAAGGATAGGGCGAAATGAACGAAGAAGCTTCTCGCTGGAAGGAAAAATACCTGGCTTCGCTGGAGCAGCAGGAGCAGCTCGAAGCCCGCTGGAATATCCGTCTCGATCTGTTGCGGCGCAGCCTGGTGCGCAGCAGCCTTGCGGTTGAGGGGGCCGATCCTGTGGTCGAAAAGTGCATGCGCGACTTGCGCGAAGTGCTGCGCGACGATGATCTGGATCATGGCCTGGCGGCACTGGTGCCACGTCTCGAACGTGCCGTGCTGGCTACCGAACGTAACAAGCAGGAGCGTATCGAGCGTCTGGCTCAGGGCTTTCAGCGTCTGACTGCGCAGCTGCTGGCGCTGCCGTTGCCCAGCGAAGTGCGCAAGCCCTTGAAGGTCTATGCGCGAAAAGTACGGACACGTGCGGCGCAGTCGCGCGAGCTGCCCGTGTTGCTGGGGGAGCTGGGCGAGCTGCAGGATCGGGCGCTGACCGTGCAGATGGCGGGCGCCCCGCGTCCCGTGGGCCTGTTCGGCAGGCTGTTCGGTCAGCGCGAAGCCGATGCAGCCACTGCTGTGGAGGTGACTGGCGCAGCCGTTGCGCCAGAGCCCTTGGCCGCCGACTCGCAGATTGAGCCGGAAACAGCGGCCGCCACCGCCGTGCGTGCCTCACGCCAGACGGCGCCGGTTGTTCCTGCACCCTTGCCGACGCTGCCCGATCATGACGAGTCCCTTGGCTTGCAGGCCGTAGCCGATCCCGACGAGCCGCCTGCACTGTTGGAAGAAGAAAGCCAGACGTCGGCCCTGCTCGCCAGTGCCGGCGAGACGCTGGGGTATGTGCTGCCTGCAACGCCGGAGCAGGCTTACAGCGCCATTGCCGAGCGCGTGGAGTCGATGCTGTTCGGTCTGCTCGACGATATGCAGCAATGCGAGCCGCAGCAGGCCCAGGTGCAGGCGCTGCGTGAGCGGATTCAGCGAGGCCTGAACTGGTACGAACTGGTCCCGGTGCTGGACGATCTGGCGCAACTGATGATCGCCGTGGCCAATCAGGGCCAGCGAGAGTTCGAAAGCTATCTGCAACTGCTCAACGAACGTCTGGCCAGCATGCAGGAAAGCCTCGGCGCGACGCATGACGGGCATGCGCGCAGCAGGGAGACCGCACAGGCGCTGGATGAAGAGTTGCGCCAGCAGGTTGGCGGGCTGCAGAGCAGCATGCTCGAAGCCAGTGACCTGTCCAGCCTCAAGCAGGCCGTACAGGCGAGACTGGATGGCCTGCTGGAAACCGTCGATATCTATGAGCGTCAGCGCAGCGAACATGAAAAACAGGTGGGCGAGCGCCTGAGTACGCTGGTCGCGCGAGTCGCGAGCCTTGAACAGGCCGCCACCGGCATGCGCCAGCATCTGGCCGAGCAGCGCAAGAAGGCGCTGCGCGATCCGCTTACCGAGCTGCCCAATCGGGCGGCCTGGGACGAACGCCTGGAAATGGAGGTTGCGCGCCAGCAACGCTACGGCGGTCAACTGCTGCTGGCCGTGCTGGACGTCGACCACTTCAAGCGCATCAATGACAGCTTCGGCCATCTGGCCGGCGATCGGGTCCTGAAGATCATCGCCAACGAGCTGCGCAAACGCTTGCGCAAGACTGATTTCATCGCCCGTTTCGGCGGTGAGGAATTTGCCCTGCTGCTTCCCGAGACACCGCTCGATGCCGGGCAGCAACTGATCGAAAGCCTGCGTGAAGGCATTCAGAACTGCCCGTTTCACTTCAAGGGTGAGCGCATCGAAGTCACCCTTTCGGGTGGGCTTGCCGCCTTTGTCGGACCGGAGCGCGCGGAGCAGGTGTTCGAGCGTGCCGACCGTGCGCTCTACCGGGCCAAGGATGCCGGGCGCAACCGAATCGAAATGGCCTGATACCGATGAAACTACTGCTAGCCGTCACGTTGTCCATCCTGCTGGCGGGGTGCGCCAGCGGCCCGCGCATCGACACGCGTCATGCCTCAGTGGGACATGACAGCCGCGTGCAGTTCATCGTGGTGCATTACACCTCAAGCGACCTGGCACGCTCGCTGGATATCCTCAAGGGTGATGGCGTCAGCAGCCACTATCTGATCGGTGAGTCGCCCGCGACCATCTACCGGCTGGTGGACGAGAACCGCCGCGCCTGGCATGCCGGCGACAGCCAATGGCAAGGGCGGACCTGGCTCAACTCCAGCTCCATCGGCATCGAACTGGTCAACCGGGGCTATATCGAAGGTGAGCAGGGGCGGCTCTGGTATCCGTATTCCGATGTGCAGATCGATGCCCTGATCCTGTTGCTCAGGGACATCATGCAGCGTCACGGGCTCAAGCCAGGCGCGATAGTCGGTCACAGCGATATCGCACCACAGCGCAAGGTCGATCCCGGTCCGCTGTTTCCCTGGAAGCGCCTGGCCGATGCCGGGCTGGTGCCCTGGCCGGATGCCGCCGTGGTGGCCCGACAGCGCAGCCTGTATGCGCTGCAATTGCCTGATATAGCCTGGTTCCAGGCGCAGCTCGCAGGGCAGGGTTACCACGTGCCGGGGCATGGCCATCTGGACCCGGAGACGCGCAACGTCATCGCGGCGTTCCAGATGAAATACCGCCCGACACGTTTCGATGGCGAACCTGACGCCGAAACGGCAGCAATCCTGGCGGCGCTGAGCGCAGAGCCCTGATTCGCCATGCTCCAATGAGTTCGCGGGCTTTTGCTGCTGGCGCGGCAAAGTCGGTCATAGCCTGGATTAGCCGAAGGCGTAATCCAGGTTTATGTAGGAGCGGGCCATGCCCGCGAACAAAGGTGCATGCTTCGATGCGGAATCACTTCACGGGCATGGCCCGTTCCCACGAAGGGCAACCTAGCAGGCCATGCCCGCGAAGCTTTTGCGCGCCGAATATTCGTGGCCAAGGCCCCTCCTACGGTGGTGTCTCACCACGGCTCTGCAACGACAGACTCTAAACCGGCAGTGCCATATAGAAAATGGTCCCGTGGCCGATCCGCGAGTGCACGCCGATACGGCCACCGTGCAACTGGACGATTTCCTTGCACAGGGCGAGGCCCAGACCGGCACCGCCCCGGCGCCGACCGATCTGCACGAAAGGTTCGAAGATTCGCGCCTGCTGGCTGTAGGGAATACCCTCGCCATTGTCCTCGACACTCAGGATCACCCGTTCGCCGTGGTGTCGGGCCAGCAGGCGTATCTCGCCACCGTCCGGGGTGTGGCGCAGTGCATTGCTGAGCAGGTTGTCGAAGACCCGTTCCATCTGCTGGCGGTCGAGCAGCAGTGTGGGCAGCGGCGACTGCAGTTCCAGGATGATCTCTATGGCGTTCGGCGCAGCCGTGGCGAGGAAGCGTTGCCGGGCCTCGCTGAGCAGCCGTCCGGCATCGCAGGGGATGGGGTCGAGTTTCTGCTGGCCGCTCTGATAGCGCGAGAAGTTCAGCAGATCGTTGATCAGGGTGACAAGGCGCTGCATTTCTTCATGCACGGTCTCGAACAGCTCGGCCTCGCGGCTGTTCGGCGGATGCTGCGTGCGTTCGCGCAGCAGGCTGAAGGCCATCTGCATGCCGGTCACTGGCGTGCGCAGCTCGTGCGAGGCGCGCAGCACGAACTCGTTGCGCACACGCTCGAAGGTGCGCTGGTCGGTGACGTCATGCAGCACCATCACGGCTCCACTGATCCGGCCATTGTGATGATTCACCGGGCTTATGCGCCAGGCCAGCAGTCGACGTTCGCCATCGGCCTCGATGACCAGATCCTGCGGCGGGTCGGACAGCGGCCTGTCAGCCAGAACCTGCTGTGCCGCCACGTCCAGTTCGGGATAGCCAAGGGCTTGGCCGAGGGTCGAGCCGATATGCTCGTCTTCCCACGCCAGCTGTCGTTGCGCGACCGGGTTGGCATGTTCCAGCCGACCCTGGCGATCGACGATCAACAGGCCGTCATCGATGCTGTCGAGCAGGGCCTGCAGGCGCTGCTGGCCATTGATCAGAGCTTCCACATTGGTCTGCTTGAACTGATGCAGGGCCTGCGACATCAGGCCGAAGCGCCGGATCAGAGTGGACAGTTCGGCGATGGGGGTGGCGGGCAGGCTGATATTGAAGTCGCCACGACCGATCTGGTCGGCGACTCGCGACAACTGCTCGATGGGGTCGCCGAGGCGGCGTGCGAAGCCGTGCGCCGTGACGAAGCCGATCAGCAGCACCGCCACGCCGGTCAGACCCAGCAGCCCGGCCAGCAGCTGCGATCGCTCGCGGCTGCGCATTTCGGTATCGCGAATCTGGTCGTAGGCATTCTGCTGCATGGCGACCATCAGTTCGCGCACCTGATTGAAGGACTGGCTCAGAGTATTGTCTTCGAGCAGCGTCAGCTTCGTGGTGGAGGCGGACTGCAGTTCATTGAGGAAACTGGCGTAGGCGTCGCCGATGGCTTGGTAGCTCTGATAGTCGCTTTCCTGCGACGCCTCGGCCAGCCCCTTGGCCAGTGCATTCCGGAAGATCTGGCTGGACTCGTCGAGCGCTTCGCTGTTGTACTGTTCGCGCACCAGGATGAGCAGGTGGTTGCCGAGCGCCTGGCGCAGCTGCTGGTTGACTTCGATGACGCTGAAGTTGTCGCGGATCAGCTTTTCCTGGCTCTGCGCCATCTGCACCACGCTGACCAGTGCCAGCACCAGCCCCAGCAGCGCAACGGTCATCAGTGCCGAGAAACCCAGAAACAGTCGGGTTCTCAGCTTCATCTGAAGTTTCATAGGCCGTATTGCTTGCGCTTGCGGTACAGCGTGGAGGCGTCTATCCCGAGTGTCCGGGCGGCCTGATCGAGGGTGTCGCTGCTGCTCAGCACCCCGGCAATGTGCGCCCTTTCCAGCGCTTCGAGGCTCAGTGGCTCACCGATGCGCGGCGCGCTGCCGACGGCCTGCTCCGCCAGTCCCAGGTGACTGACCTCGATCATTTCCTGCGGACAGATGATGCTGGCGCGCTCGACCACGTTGCGCAGCTCACGCACGTTGCCGGGCCAGCGATAGGTTTTCAACGCGGCTATGGCGGTGTCGCTGAAGCCCCGCGCCGGTCGCCCATAGTTCTTGACGAAGAAGGCCAGGAAACGCTCGGCCAGCGCCAGCACGTCTTCGGGGCGCTCGCGCATGGGTGGCAGGTTCAGGGTGATGACGTTGAGGCGATAGAGCAGGTCTTCACGGAAACGTCCTTCGCGAACCATTTCTTCGAGGTTCAGGTTGGTGGCGGCAAGAATGCGCACATCGGCCCGGCGCGTGACCGGGTCGCCGACCCGTTCATACTCCTTGTCCTGGATGAACCTGAGCAGTTTAGGCTGCAATGCCAAGGGAAAATCGCCGATCTCGTCGAGGAACAATGTGCCGCCATCAGCCTGGTTGACTCGCCCCAGGGTGCTTTCGGTGGCGCCGGTAAAGGCGCCGCGGTTGTGCCCGAAGAGTTCGCTTTCCATCAGCTCGGCGGAAAGCGAGGGGCAGTTGATGGTGATGAAGGCCTTCTTCGAGCGCCGGCTCCAGGTATGGATCGCCCGTGCCACCTCGCCCTTGCCGGTGCCTGACTCGCCGAGGATGAGGATGTTGGCATCGGTGTCGGCCACCTGTCGGGCGGTCTCCAGCACGCCCATCATGGCTGGACTGTGCGAACCCAGCGCATCGTTGCGCTTGCGCATCTCGCCTTCCAGCGCCTCCAGGCGCGCTGCCATCTGCCGCACCTCGAGCTGCTTGGCGGCGGAAAGACGCAGCTGCTCGGGGCTGCAGGGCTTGACCAGATAATCCGCCGCGCCCGCCTGCATGGCGTCCACCGCCGTATCCACCGCCGAGTGAGCGGTGACGATCACCACGCGCATCCAGGGCGCGAGAATGCGCATCTGCTGCAGCACATCGAGACCATTGTCTTCGCCCAGGCGCAGATCCAGAAAGCACAGATCGAATACCTGGCGCTGCAGGACGGCTTCGGCTTGCGCGGCGCTGGCTGCCGTAACCACCGTATAGCCGCGATCCTCCAGACAATAGCGGAAGGTGCGCAGGATTGCGGCCTCGTCATCGACCAGAAGAATGCGGCCACCGGTATCGGTCGTTTGATCCATGAATGCTCCAGACAGGCAGTGAAAGTCGCTGCCTGGCTAATCGGTTGGAAATGCTCGGTGCGGTTGGCTGCGCCGCGTATGTTCGGGCGCCTGCTTTAGTCTACGAAAAGCCTTGCAAGTTGCACGGTGCAAATGAGTCTTTCCCGCACCATGCAATCCTTTTTCAAGCGAAACGGCAAGGCAAGTTGCTGATTTTCATGACAAAGATTTTATTTTCCAGCTGGCATGCGGCTTGCGGCTCCTGCAGCGATGCGTTTGCACTCGTATTCGGAGGATCCATGGACCAGAACATGACACAACTCAATGAGCTCATCGAGATCACGCGCGACGGCCAGCACTTCTACCAGCATGCGATGGAGGAGGTGAAGGACGTCGAACTGCAGCATCTTTTTCGAGATATGGCCCAGGCCAAGACGCATATCATCCAGGCGCTGTCGGTAAAGGTTGCGGCGCATCAGCAGCAGCCGGCGCAGGGCGGCACCTTGGCTGGAAAACTGCGCGAAATGTACGCCGACACCAAGGCGCGTCTCGGGCATGCCGATGCGGTCTATGTGGATCAGCTCGACCAGACCGAGGAGCGCATTCTCGCCGCCTTCGAGGATGCGCTGAAAACCGCCGAGCCGGATGTGCGGGCGCTGTTGGCCATTGAACTACCGAAAATCCGGGCCTGCCACGAGCGTATGCACCGGCTCAATCAGGGTTCGTGAATGGGCGGTCTTCAGCGGTCATGCAAAGCGCACGAGAGCGATTGTCCTATCGTGCAATTTAAGTTGGAGGTCTCGTTTTTGTTTTGAATAACTCCTTGATAAATAAGAGAAAATTAAGTTAATTGAGCTGGCATGACGGCTGCAATAGAACCACTGAACACAGACAGTTTGTACGTATGCCTGGAGGGAGTTGAGAATGAATCGTCAAGCGCGTTTCTCACTGGTTAGTAAAGGTTTTCTCACCGCTGCGGTGGTTACGCTGCTCATTGGTGCTGAACAGCCGATGTCACAACCGCTCAGCCAGACACCTCATGAATCGGTGGAACGAATCCGCATGTACGACGCTCAACCAATAGGGATCGTGCAAACCGGACAGGCAGCGAGCAGGGTCGAGACCATGCCGCTGCGGTCGGAGCAGCGCTGGGTTTTCTGAGTAGTAGAGCCAGTCGGTCGTCAGTTGGCGATCCCGCTGAAGTTGTTTCTGAACCGAAGAGGAGTCACACCATGCTGAGTTGGGCCATTACATTCCTGATCATCGCCATCATTGCTGCCGTACTCGGGTTCGGTGGTATCGCAGGTACTGCGACAGGTATCGCCAAGATTCTGTTCGTGGTTTTTCTGGTGCTGTTCGTAGCATCGCTGATCTTCGGTCGAGGTCGTGGGCCGCGTGTCTGATGCAACAAGCCGCCCGCAAGGGCGGCTGCAATACCTGTAACAACCCGGCAGGTCGTTTTCCAGAACCTGTTGGCTCATCCCTCCTTACATTCCCTCATGAATTGCCAGCAGCCGTGCGCATGGCCGTCGCCTTTGCGCGCCGTTATCATCGCGCGCAATCATCTGCGGGGAAAACCATATGCTCAATGGCCTCTGGCTAGGCTTCTTTCTGATCGCCCTGGTGGCGGCGCTGGTGCGCTGGCTGGTGGGTGGCGATCCGGCGGTATTCGCCGCGCTGGTGGAAAGCCTGTTCGCCATGGCCCGGCTGGCCGTGGAAGTGATGATCCTGTTGTTCGGCACCCTGACCCTGTGGCTGGGCTTTCTGCGCATAGCCGAGAAGGCCGGGCTGGTCGAATTGTTGGGTCGCGCCCTGGGTCCACTGTTCGCCCGGCTGATGCCCGAGGTGCCGCGCGGCCATCCGGCGCTGGGGTTGATCACCCTCAACTTCGCCGCCAACGGCCTGGGGCTGGACAACGCTGCCACGCCCATCGGCCTCAAGGCCATGCGCTCCCTGCAGGAACTCAATCCGTCGAGTACCACGGCGAGCAATGCGCAGATTCTGTTTCTGGTACTCAATGCTTCGTCGCTGACGCTGCTGCCGGTGTCGATCTTCATGTACCGCGTGCAGCAGGGCGCCGAAGACCCGACCCTGGTGTTCCTGCCGATCCTGCTCGCCACCAGCGCCTCGACTCTGGCCGGCTTGCTGTCGGTGGCGCTGATGCAGCGCCTGCGATTGTGGGACCCGGTGGTACTGGCCTACCTGATTCCCGGCGCGCTGTTGCTCGGCGCCTTCATGGCGCTGCTGGCCAGCCTGTCGTCGGTGGCACTGGCGCAGCTGTCGTCACTGCTTGGCAACCTGACCCTGTTCGGCCTGATCATCACCTTTCTGGTGGTCGGCGCGCTGCGCAAGGTGCCGGTATACGAAAGCTTCGTCGAGGGTGCCCAGGAAGGCTTCGATGTGGCCAAGAGCCTGCTGCCCTATCTGGTCGCCATGCTGGTGGCGGTCGGCGCCTTGCGCGCCTCGGGGGCGCTGGAGTTCGGCCTCGACGGCATCCGCTGGCTGGTCGAGGCGCTGGGCTGGGATACCCGCTTCGTCGAGGCACTGCCCACTGCGCTGGTCAAGCCATTCTCCGGCAGCGCGGCGCGGGCGATGCTGATCGAAACCATGCAGAATCACGGCGTCGACAGCTTCCCGGCACTGGTTGCGGCGACCGTGCAAGGCAGTACCGAAACCACCTTCTATGTACTGGCCGTGTATTTCGGCGCCGTTGGCATCCAGCGCGCCCGGCATGCGGTGGGTTGTGCGTTGCTGGCTGATTTCGCCGGGGTGATGGCGGCGATACTGGTTTGCTACTGGTTTTTCGGCTGATGCGTGCGATAAGGCCGCGAGCCAAAAACGATTTGACCCACGGCTCTTCCCGCGTTCGCTCCCAGGCTGAAGGTTGGCTCCGTCGAGAGCCAATTCGCGACTAATAGATGGCACATGGCCTACTTGTCGGGCATTCTTCGCGTTTCACTGAAGGCTCTGTCTGTTCGTTGACTCCGATGGAATGGACTGCGCATCAAATTGTGCCTCGCTTATCTTCTTGATCATCTGAAGTCGATGACTTGTGGGCGCAGTAATGCGGGCCAGCGAACAAAGAGTTCGACCAGCGGTAATCAGGGTTTGAAGAAGGTAGCCGATCCCTTGGCTGCGTGTACGAATTGTCAGGTGGCGGGATGAAACGGATTGCATGGATGGTGATGCTGGCACTGGCAAATGGCGCAGCCCAGGCCATGAACGAAATTGATCCATTGCTTGACGGAGCCAGCTCGCTTACCAGCGAAGTTCGTGGTGTGTTGCGTGCTCGCTCCCAGGCGGTATTGGCCAGTGAACTGCCTGGTCGGGTGGTGGAGGTGCCCTATGCCGAGGGCCAGGCTTTTAAAAAGGGCGAGGTGCTGGTGCGCTTCGATTGCAGCGCCTATCAGGCCCAGGCCAATGCTTCTGCCGCCGCTGTGCGTGCCGCTCGTGAAGAGCTGAACAATAAGCAGCAACTGGCGGCGTTGAACTCTGTAGGCCGCTTTGAAGTGGCGCTGGCCGAGGCGCGCCATGCGCAGGCCCAGGCGGAGTCCCAGGTTTACCAGGTGCAGGTCCAGCGCTGCCAGGTCAAGGCGCCGTTCGACGGCCAAGTGGTAAGCAAGCGGGTCCAGGCCCACGAGAGCGTTGCCAGCGGCGCCCCCTTGCTGGAGATCGTCGACAACCGTTCCCTGGATATCCATTTGCTGGTGCCGTCGCGCTGGGTGGGCCGGCTCAAGCCCGGCTCGACATTCAGTTTCATTCCCGATGAAACCGGCGTGCCTATTGATGCGGTCGTCAAGCGTCTCGGTGCGCGTATCGACGAAGGCAGCCAGACGCTGCTGCTGATCGGCAGCGTGCCGGCCAATACGCTTGGTCTGCTGGCCGGCATGAGCGGTACTGCGCGCTTCGCGGAGAGTCAATGAACGCTCCTGTCCCCGGCATCCTCGAACAGCTTCTGGCGCATTACCTGAAGCTGGAGCGTCAGGCGCGTGCGGCCGCATCGACGGAAGTACTGTCCTACAGCATGGTCAACGACGGCCAGCCGCTGTTCGGCTATCGCCATGCGGCGTTGCTGATCACCGGCAAGGTTCGTGCCCTGACCGGGGTCAGTGTGGTCGAACCGAACGCGCCGTTCGTGGTGTTTATCGAGCGTTTGGGCGCGCGCCTGGCCGCTGGCGAGCGCTTCGCCTTGGCCGGCGTGGTGCCGCCGGAAAGTGTCGATCAGGCCAGCCGCGACGATTGGCAGGCGCTATCTGCCCCCCATGCTTTCTGGTTGCCGCTCACGGACCGCCAGGGCCAGGTGTTCGGCGGCCTCTGGCTGGCCCGTGATTATCCCTGGAACGACGCCGAGCAAGTGCTGCTGGCACAGTTGGGCGATTGTTATAGCCATGCCTGGCGCGCCTTGCAGCCGGGCAAGCCGTGGCGCCTGCGCTGGCCGGCCCGTACTCGCTGGGCGCTGGCTGCAGCTTTTTTGCTGGTGCTGCTGGTGCCGGTGCGCCAGTCGGTGCTGGCACCCGCCGAGGTGGTGCCGCGCAATGGGCAGGTGGTTGCCGCACCGCTGGATGGCGTGATTGCCGAGTTCCTGGTCAAACCGAACCAGCCCGTGCAGACCGGGCAGGTGCTGGTGCGTTTTGACGCCACCAGCCTGAAAGCCCAGGCCGATGTTGCCGAGCGTACCCTCGGTGTCGCCGAGGCCGAGCTCAAGGCCAATAGCCAGCGGGCATTCTCCGATGCCGACTCCAGTGCCCGGCTTGATCTGTTGGCGGCTCGTGTCGAACAGAAACGGGCCGAGCGAGACTATGCCCGCGATCTGCTGGCACGCAGCGAAGTGCGTGCCGAACGCAATGGTATTGCGGTGTTCGCCGACGCCCAGCGCTGGACCGGCAAGCCGGTGCGCACCGGTGAGCGTCTGCTGGAAATTGCCGATCCGGCCCAGGCCGAACTGCGTATCGAATTGCCGGTGGCCGATGCCATCGGTCTGGAGCCGGGCGCCGCAGTCGCGCTGTTTCTCGACAGCGATCCGCTGAATCGGCACAACGCCACGCTGGAGCGCTCCGCCTACCAGGCCCAGAGCACATCAGCGGGACAGCTTGCCTACCGTCTTGATGCTGCATTCGCCAACACGCCGCCGCGCATCGGCCTGCGTGGTACGGCCAAGGTGTTCGGTGAGCGTGCGCCGCTGGCGCTGTACCTGCTGCGCCGACCACTGGCGGCCTTGCGTCAGGCAGTGGGGCTGTGATGCTGCCGGCACTGCGTCCGGACCTGCAGCTCTCGGTGGCCACGCCGGGGCTGGACGGCTCGCCGCAATGGACTCTGGCCGATCCGCTGCGCGGAAAGTATTTCAAGCTCGGCGCACCGGCCATGCGCCTGTTGCGCCACTGGCCGCTGGGCGATGCACTGCAGGTGCTCAAGACAGCCAATGCCGAACCTGGCCCGCCAGTCACGCCGCAGTCGCTGGAAGAATTGCTGAAATTTCTTCGCGGGCACGACCTGATCAGCGCCAGCGATGCCGAGCAGAGCGCCAGCTATGTGGTCAAGGCCGCCAGCCAGCGCCAGGGCATCTGGACCCAGATCCTGCACAAATACCTGTTCTTTCGTATTCCGCTATGGCGGCCTGATGCCTTTCTCAACCGTACCTGGCCCTGGCTGGAGCGCTTCGGTCCGAGCCTGCTGCGCATAGGCCTGCCACTGGTGCTGCTGTTCGGCGCCTTTCTGGTGATGCGTGATTGGGAGCGCTTCCTCGCCACCTTCCCGCATCTGCTCAGCCTCGGCGGCATGGCGGCTTTCGCCATCGCCCTGGGTTTCGCCAAGCTCTGCCATGAGTTCGGTCACGCCTACATGGCCAAGCGTGCCGGCTGCCGGGTGCCGAGCATGGGCGTGGCGTTCATGGTGTTGTTGCCGATGCTCTATACCGATGTCAGCGATGCCTGGCGTGTGCAGGATCGGCGCACGCGCCTGCTCATCGGTGCCGGCGGCATGCTGGCGGAACTGCTGCTGGCTTGTATCGCCTTGCTCGCCTGGTCGCTGCTGCCGGACGGGGCAGGGCGTACTGCGGCGTTCATGCTGGCCAGCGCCACCTGGATCACTACTCTGGTGATCAACATCAACCCACTGATGCGCTTCGACGGCTACTTCCTGCTCAGCGACCTGTGGGGCGTCGATAACCTGCAGGGGCGCGGTTATGCCTTATGCCGCTGGCATCTGCGTGAAACCCTGTTCGGCTATGGCGAGGCACCGCCCGAACGCTGGTCGCCCGCTTTACGGCGGCGACTGCTGTGCTGGGGCTACGCGTCGTGGGTCTGGCGCGCGGTGCTGTTCCTGGGTATCGCCCTGGCGGTCTACCACCTGTTCTTCAAGGTGCTCGGCATCTTTCTGATGGTGGTCGAGCTGGCCTGGTTCATCGGCCTGCCGATCTGGCGCGAGTGGCAGTACTGGTGGCAGCACCGAGACAAGGCTCATCCTCGCAAAGTGCTGGTGCTGGGTGTCGTCTTGGGGAGCCTATTGGCTGTTCTGCTGGCGCCCTGGCGCAGCGGCGTGGAAGTGCCGGCGATGCTGGAGGCTTCGCGGGTCAGTGCGTTGCATGCCCCAGTCCCGGCACGAATTCGCGAAGTGCTGGTAAAGGACGGGCAGCAGGTAGCCGAGAATCAGGTAATGGTAGAGCTGGAATCCCCGGATCTGGAATCACGCCTGACTATCACGCGTCGCGAGATTGAAATCGTCCAATTGCAGTTGCGTCGGCAGTCCGGTCGCAGTGAAACCGCTGCCGACAGCGGCATCCTCGAACAGCGTCTGGCCGAGGCCGTGGCCGAGTATCGCGGCCTGGTAGCGCAGCGTGAACGCCTGAGCCTGCGCGCGCCACATGCCGGCCAAGTGCGTGATCTACTGGAAAACCTCACACCCGCTCGCTGGGTTGCAGCCGATGTGCCGCTGGCCCAGGTCGCCGAAGGCGGGTTGCGCCTGCGCGGCTACGTTGCGGAAGCCGATCTGTGGCGAGTGGCGCCGGGCTCCACCGGGCACTTCGTGGCGGACGATGTGTTGCGCGATTCGCTGGCAGTCGGGCTTCAGGATGTGGATGCCAATGGCGTCTCCTTTATCGATCAGGAAGCCTTGGTTTCCGATCATCAAGGGACCATCGCGGTAAGACGCGATGAGGAAAAAAGGGCTCAGCCGTTGCAAGCCCAATATGGTGCGCGTTTCACGCTCGGAGAGGGCGCGCCGGAGCAGGTTTCACACCCACTGCGCGGTGTGGTGGTGTTGGACGGAAAGGCAGAGTCATTGCTGGCGGCGGCATGGCGAAGGGTGGCAGCAATTGGTGTTCGAGAGAGCGGATTTTAATAGTGGTTTTTTCAACGTTGAGATAATCTGCTATCACTTTGATTGCACTTAAAGACAGCTTCAGGCTGCCTTGAAGTTGACGCCAAAAACAACAACAAACAACCGCTCAGGCAGGTGATTGCATAGATGTCGAAGCCCGTCGTGACGCTCCGTGCACTTGTGACCTCAGATGCAAGCGATATGGCCTTTATCGAGCGCCTGTATGCCGGTTCGCGTGCATTCGAAATGTCCCATAGCGGCTGGCCCGCCGAACAGATCGCAACTTTTCTCAGCCAGCAGTTCCACGCCCAGCACAGCTATTACCAAGCCCATTACCACGATGCCGATTTCTGGATCATCAAGCATGAAGGGCGGCCCATCGGGCGCATCTACATGTTCTGGGGGCCGACCACGATGAACCTGGTCGACATCATCCTGCTGCCCGAGTACCAGGGCCGTGGCATCGGCTCTGCGTTGATCGCGGAGCAACTGCAGCGTGCCGATGAGTTGGGGTTGATCGTGAACCTGTATGTCGAGACCTATAACCCCGCGCAGCGTCTTTACGGGCGCATGGGCTTCGTCGTTTGCGGAAACAACGGCGTGTACCTGCAAATGCGCCGCCAACCGCAGGCACTCTCCAGGAAGATTTCATGAGCGACCCGACCGTTCCCCCCATCCCCACTCGCGAGGAGCTGCAAGGCGCCGATCCCGAGGGCTTCGTGCTGCAGATCACGCCCGAGCAGGGCTTGAAGGTCAGCCTGCTGCAAGTCCGCGAGGGGCTGCCGATGACGCCGGACTACGACTGTTACTCGCTGCTGATCGCGCTGCCCGCCGGGGTCCAGCTGCCACAGGCGGTGTTCAACCTTTTCGGTCCGGGGCGCGAGCTGCCCTGGATGCTGTTGATGTCGCCCGTCAAGCCCGAGCCCGATGGCCGGCATGTGCTTGAAGCGGTGATTCACAGCAACCGTGTATGCACCAGCAACTGACGGTTCCGTTCCCAGGGTTTCACCAACGCATGTCAACGTAAGGAAGTGTCTGATGTCTGATCAATATCTCGGTGAAATCAGGATAGTGGGCTTCAACTTCGCCCCCTACGGCTGGGCGCAGTGCATGGGGCAGGTCATGTCCATTACCCAGAACTCTGCCCTCTACTCGCTGCTCGGCACCATTTATGGCGGTAACGGCCTGTCGACCTTCGCGCTGCCGGACCTCCAGGGCCGTGTTCCGGTCGGTTACGGCAACAGCGCAACCGGCGCGCCGCCCTACGTCCAGGGGCAGGTCGGTGGGGTCTCGCAGATCACCCAACTGACTTCAAACATGCCGATACACACCCACGCCATTACCTCCAACCTGACGGTGCAGGTAGACCCGACCACGGTGCTGAATGTCGAAGCCAACCTCACCGAACCGGTCGCGGGTAGCTTCCTGGCTTTGCCGGTGGACAGCAGCGGCAACGCCGTCAGCCTGTTCCACGCTCCGGACGCCAGCAAGGCGCAGATCAAGCTGGCGTCGAACAACCCGACCCTGAGCGGCAACATCACCGCTGCTGTCAATGGCCAGAGCCTACCGATGTCGGTGATCAACCCGTACTTGGCCGTCAACTACATCATCGCCATGCAGGGGCAGTACCCGACCCGCGGCTGATCGCTACAACCGGCGCTACCCCAGGGCACCGCCACTTTTTCCAGTGCATCGCCGCAGCAGGCGGTGCCAGGGCACACCAGGAGGTGCAGTATGAAATTCATCGAGCGATTCTCGCGCAAGTCCAGCCAGCAACCGCAGCCGGTCAATGCCGTCCAGGCACCGCTGTTGATGGCCCTGGAGCCGCGGATCATGTTCGATGCGTCAGTGGGTGTGGTTGCCCAGGATGCAGAGACGAATGCCGATCCAGCCAAGGACATGACTTCCGCTGACAAGAGCGTGCCCCCGGCGGCAGCGACGGCCAGCGGTGGCCAACAGGGCAGCCAGCGCCAGGAAGTAGTGTTTGTCGACGGACAAGTGACCAATGTTGGTGAACTGCTGCAGGGCCTTTCGGGCAATGCTGAGGTGGTCATTCTCGATCCGGACAAAGACGGTCTGCAGCAAATGGCCGACTATCTCCGGGGGCGCGAGAGCCTCGACGCCATCCACCTGCTGTCCCACGGCGCCGACGGCACCGTGCAGATGGGCAATGTGTGGCTGGCCAGCAGCAACCTCGCCGAGCATCGCGAGGCGTTGGAAAGCATCGGCGCCGCGCTGAAGGCCGACGGCGATTTGATGCTCTACGGCTGCAATGTCGGCGAAACCGCCAAGGGCCAGTCCTTCCTCGACGAGCTGGCGGTGATCACGGGGGCCGATGTGGCGGCGTCCTCGGATGACACCGGCGGCACGGCGCTGGGCGGCAACTGGACGCTGGAACGCACCAGCGGTGCCATCGAAACCACCGCAGTGGGAGCGCAACTCGCAGGTTACGACGGGCTGCTGGCCGGCAGCTTCAGCGGCGGCCTGAACAACACTGCCCCGGTCCTGGCGACCGGGAACCTGCCGAAGATGGTCATCGGCGACTTCAATAATGACGGTCGCGACGACATTCTCTATCAGGTCGGCGTTGCCGGTTCGGCGTGGCGCTTTGCTGCGGGCAACGCCAACGGCACGTTCACCGATGTGACCCAGGCAGCATCGCCATTCTCCGGCGTCACGCTTATTGATGCCCCCACCAGCGGCACTAACTACTACGCTGCTGACTTCGATGGTGACGGCGATACCGACCTGCTGGGCGTCACCAGTACCCTTGGGCCGGCCTATCTCTATCGCAACACCAACGGCGTCTTCACCCGCGAAAACACCAGCGGCTTCAATGGCACCCAATATGGCGTGCGCCTGGTGGTGGGCGACTTCAACGGCGACGGCGCCGCCGACATTCTCTACCAGCCGGGCAGCGTGGACGCTGACAACAGCTGGCGCTATGCGTTGAACAATGGTAATGGCACCTTCACCGACATGGCCCAGTCGACGTCGCCGTTTGCCGGGCTAACACTGGCGGCGTACAGCCAGTTCAACTACCGGGTTATCGACTTCGACGGAGACGGCGACCTCGACATTCTCTACACCCTCAACAACACGACAGGCGCGCTGTACATTAACACCAATGGTGTTTTCACCCAGGGTTCCACTGCTGGCTTCCCGGCACCTGCTTATGGTCCTCGGTCCCTCTGGGGCGACTTCGACGGTGACGGCGACGTCGATGTGTTCTGGCAGGTTGGCACCAACGGCAGCGACTGGAACTATGGCACTAATAATGGGGACGGCTCCTTCACCATTGTGGCTCGAGCCGCGTCGCCCTTCGCCGGGCTGACCATGGTCGATTTCGGGTTCACCAACTTCCGCATCGGTGATTTTGACGGGGATGGAGATACCGACGTAGTAGGCAGTGCGGCGGGCGTCGCAGCCAGCGTTTTCTACCAGAGCGGCAGCCTCCCCAAGCTGGTCAGCGCGACGCCTGCCGACAACTCGCAGAGTGTTTCTCCGGCGGCCAACATCACCCTGACCTTCGACCAGTCAGTGAGCAAGGGCGCGGGCAACATCTATATCGTGCGCACCAGCGACAACGCGATCATCCAGACCATCGCCGTAGGCAGCGGCGCGGTCACCGGCTCCGGCACCACCTGGACCATCGACCCGCCGGCCGACATGGTGGCGGGCGAGGCTTATGCCGTGCGTATCGACAACAAGGCGTTCGCCAACGCCAACGGGCAGGTCTACAAGGGCATCCAGGACAACACCACGCTGAATTTCACCACGTCCACGGTGGCGGCACCGGTAATTGGCAACCTCAACGGCGATGCCGCCACCTATGTCGAAGACAGCGCCTATGTACTGCTCGACGTCAACAGCAACGCAACGGTCAGCGACGCCGACTCGTCCAGTTTCAACGGCGGCAAGCTGACGGTGCAGGTCACCGGCGGCGGCACCGCTGCCGAAGACGTGCTATTCATCCGCAACCAGGGCAACGGCGCCAACGAGATCCAGGTCGACGGCACCTCGATCAAATACAACGGCCTGGAGATCGGGACCTTCACCGGCGGCAACAGCGGCACCGCGCTGGTCATCACCCTGACCAGCGAGGCCACCGCGACCACCACCGCGGCTCTGTTGCACAACCTGGCCTACCGCAACTCCAACACCGTCGACCCGAGCACTACCTCGCGCAGCGTGTCGATCAGCATGGACGACGGCGCTGGCGGCAACAGCGCGGTGTCCGTGGTCACGGTTGCCGTCCAGCCGGTCAACGATGCACCGGTGGTAAACGCCACCGGTACCAACCCGACCTACACCGAGAACGGCTCAGCGGTGCAGTTGTTCAGCGGTGCGACCATCAACACCGTCGAGTCCGGACAGAAGGTGATCCAGATGACCTTCACCGTCACCAATGTGGCCAACGGCGCGGTCGAGAGGCTGGTGATCGACGGCACCGATGTGACCCTGGTCAACGGCACCAACGTTACGACCACGAACAACGGTGCGGTGGTCACGGTCTCGGTGAGCAGCGGCACCGCCACTATCACCGTGAACAGCAATAACGGTATGGACACGGCGACGGCACAGACCATTCTCAACGCCATGGCCTACCGCAACGACAGCGAAAGCCCGAACACGGCCAGCCGCGTGGTGACCCTGAGCACCGTGCGCGACAGTGGCGGTACCGATAACGGTGGTATCAACACCACCGCCGTGGGCATTTCCAGCAGCGTGACCGTGGTCGGCATCAACGATGCGCCGGTCCTTGCCGGCGGTCCGTACAACTTCGCGACCATCAACGAAGACACCACCGCCACCGGCGTGCTGGTTTCGACCATGCTGTCCAACTACACCATGAACGATCCCGATGTCGGCGCCCTGCGCGGTATCGCGGTGATCGGCAAGACCGGCAACGGGACTTGGCAGTACTCTACCGACAACAGCACCTGGACCGACTTTGGCGCAGTTTCGGGTACCAGCGGGCTGTTGCTGAACTCCACCGCCTATGTTCGTTACGTCCCGGACGGCGCCAACGGCGAAACGGCCACCCTCACCATCCGTGGCTGGGACCAGACCACCGGAACTGCTTCCGCCAACGGCATCCGCAGCTTAGCCGATACCACCAGCAATGGTGGCACCACGGCATTCTCCAGCGCTACCGGGACGGCCAACCAGGTGGTCAGTTCGGTCAACGATGCGCCGGTGATGATCGGTGTAGTGCCGGCCCTGACCGGGCTCACCGACAGCTCGACCGGCAACGCCGGCGCGCTGGTCAGCACCTTGCTCGGCGGTGTCAGCGACGTCGACACCGGCGCGGCCAAGGGCATGGCGATCACTGGCCTGACCGCCACCTATGGCAAATGGCAGTTCAGCACCGACGCCGGCAGCAGCTGGAACGATGTGGGTGTCGTCTCCACCAGTTCGGCGCTGATCCTCACCGCGCAGAACCTGGTGCGCTTCGTCCCGGACGGCATCCACGGCGAAACCGCGACCATTACCTACAAGGCCTGGGACCAGACCAACGGCACCGCCGGTTTCCAGGGCGACAAGGTCAACACCACCACGTCCGGCGGTGCCTCGGCCTATTCCACCGCCACCGACACGGCCAGCGTGGTGGTCACTGCGGTCAACGACGCCCCGGTGGTGACCGTGACCGGCAGCGTGGCGGTCTGGACCGAAGCCAACAACACCCCTTCCAGTCGGATCGTCGTGGATTCGGCCCTGACTGTGTCCGACCCGGACGGCCCGAACCCGAATCGTGCCACCGCGCGCCTGCTCACCTACGACAGCTCCCAGGACACCCTGGCCTTCGTCAACGATGGCGTGTCCATGGGCAATATCGTCGGCAGCTGGAATGCCGGCACCGGCATCCTGACCCTGACGTCCGCCGGCAATCTGGCGACCACCGCGCAGTTCCAGGCCGCGCTGCGGGCAGTGACCTACGGCAACTCCACGGACAGCCCGAACACCACGACCCGTACCGTGCAGTTCATCGTGACCGATGGCAGCGATATCTCGTCCAGCGCCGTGACCCGTGACATCACCATCGTCGCGGTCAACGATTCGCCAACCATCAGCGCCCCGACCTCGCAATCGATCACCGAGGACATCCCGACGGCGCTGAGCTCGATCACCTTCAGCGATGTGGACTCGACCCTGGGCATCGTGACCTTCTCGGTCGGCACCGGCACCCTCAGCGCCAGCGGTGCGGGTGGCGTGACCGTGGGCGGCAGTGCGACGGCGCTGACCCTGAGCGGCACCCTGGCCAACATCAACACGTTCATCGCCAACAACCGCTTGGTCTACATCCCGGCGGCCAACGCCAGTGGCGACGTGACCCTGACCATCAACGTCAACACCACGAGTGTCTCCGACGCCACCACCACCATGACCCTGCAGGTCACGGCGGTGAACGATGCGCCGGTGGTCGCGGTGCCGCCGTCCATCACCGTGACCGAAGACGTGTCCAGCGTGATCACCGGCATCAGCTTCAACGACATCGATGCCGGCATCAACGCCGTCACTGCGACCTTCTCGGTACCGAGCGGCACCCTGAGCGCCACCACCGGCCTGGGCGTCACCGTCGGTGGCTCCGGTACCGGCCTGCTGACCCTGACCGGCAGCCTGGCTGATATCAACTTCTTCATCGCCGCCAACGGCCTGACCTTCAAGACCGCCCAGGACGCCACCGCCAGCGTGATCCTCACGGTCAACATCAACGACGGCGGCTTCAGCGGCAGCGGCGGCGAGCAGACCGACACCAAGACCGTGGCCCTCAACGTCACCGCGGTCAACGATGCGCCGGTCAATAATGTGCCGGGCGCGCAGACCGCCTCGCAGAACGTCGCCCTCGGCTTCAACACCGCCAACGGCAACAGCATCTCGATCAGCGACGTGGACTCCGGCAACGGCCTGATGAGTGTGACCCTGACCGCCGTCAACGGCACGCTCAGCCTGGGCAGCCTCACCGGCATCAACATGGCCAACGGCACTGGCCAGAACAGCATCACCATGACCATCGAGGGCAACCGCACCAACATCAATGCCGCGTTGCAGACCCTGACCTTCAAGGGGGCGAACAACTACCTTGGCGCGGCCAGCGTGACCATCGAGACCAACGACAACGGCAACTCCGGTACCGGCGGTGCCAAGACCGATGTCGATACCATCTCGATCAACGTCATCCCGGTGAACCCGAAGGTCACCAACGTCTCGGCCCAGGGCCTGGACCGCACCGTGAAGGTCGGCGACGAAGTGCTGATCAGCATGACCTGGGACCAGGTGGTCAACGTCGACCTCAGCAGTGGCAGCCCGACCTTGCTGCTGGAGACCGGCCTGATCGATCGCAACGCGGTGTATGTCAGCGGCACCGGCAGCAATACCCTGGTGTTCAAGTACACCGTGCAGGCCGGCGATACCAGCACCGACCTGGACTTCCAGAGCACCGCGGCGCTGCAGATGAACGGCGCAGTGATCACCAACAACACCAGCGATCTGGCGGTGCTGACCCTGCCGACCGTGGGCGGTGCCGACTCCCTCGGCGGGCGCAGCAATATCGTGGTCGATGGCGTGGTACCGGTGGTGGGCAGCGTCAGCGCACCGAGCAATGGCACCTATATCACCGGACAGAACCTCGATTTCACCGTCAACCTCAGTGAAGCGGTGACGGTCGATACCAGCACTGGCGTGCCGCGTATCGCCGTCACCCTGGACACTGGCGGCACCGTGTATGCGGAGTACGTGTCGGGCTCCGGCGGTAGCGCCCTGGTGTTCCGCATGACTGTCCTCAGCGGTCAGCTCGACAGCACCGGCGTCAGTCTGGGCAATGTCATCGACCTGCATGGCGGGGCAATTACCGACCTGGCCGGCAACACCACCGAGGTTGCCCTGAACAACGTGGCCGCCCTTGGCTCGCTCAATGTCGATGGCGTCGACCCGACCGTGGTCAGTGTGGTGCCGCCGGTAGACGGCAGCTACAAGGCCGGTTCGGTGCTGACCTTCACCGTCAATGCCAGCGAAGTTGTCACTGTTGCCGGTACGCCGCGCCTGGCGCTCGACATCGGTGGCGTGACCCTCTATGCCAACTATGTTTCCGGCAGCGGCACCTCGGCGCTGGTGTTCCAATACACCATCCAGGCCGGCAACAACGCCAGCGCCGGCATCGGCCTGCCGGGCAGTATCGACCTGAACGGCTCAACCCTGCGCGACGCCGCCGGCAACGATATGAATCTGCAACTGAACGCGCCCGGTACTGCCGGCGGTGTGGTCGTCGATACCTCCGCGCCGATCCCCGGCAATATCGTGCGGGTGGATGCCTCCCCGACCAACAGCGGCTCGGCCAGCTTCACCGTGACCTTCAGCGAGGACGTGAGCGGGGTCGATATCAGCGATTTCACCCTGTCCCTCGGCGGTTCGGCTGGCGGCAGCATCGCCAGCGTTACCCGCGTCGATGGCCGCACCTACACCGTGCTGGTCGACAACCTGGCTGGCACCGGCACCGTGCAGCTCAACCTCAACGCCAGCGGTACCGGCATTGCCGATGCCGCCGGCAACGCCCTCAATGGTGGCCTGGCGGGCGCGAGCTACAGCATCGACCGCGTCGCGCCGAGTGTGACCAGCGTGACGGTGCCGGCCAGCGGGATTTACACCGCCGGGCAGACCCTGGACTTCACCGTCAACACCGACGAGGCGGTGCGGGTGGACAGCAGCGGCGGCACCCCACGCCTGGCCATTACCCTGGACAACGGCCAGATGGTCTACGCCGATTACCTGTCCGGCTCCGACAGCACGGCGCTGACCTTCCGCCTTACCGTCACCAGCGGCATGGCCGGCAACAGCACCTTCGCGGTTGTTCCGAGCATCGACGCCAACGGCGGCACCCTGCGTGATGCCATGGGCAACGACGCCAATATCGTTCTGAATAACGTCGGCAATACCAGCGGCATCCTCGTCGATGCCCGTGCTCCGAGTCCGAGCAGCATCGTGGTTGACGGGCCGCTATTGCCGACCGACCGTAGCCTGAGTTTCATACTGACCTTCGACGAGGCAGTCAGTGGTGTGGATGCCGGCGACTTCAGTGTGCTCGGTACTTCCACTGCCAGTGGCGTGGTGCAGTCGGTGCAGCAGATCAACGGGCAGACTTACCGTATCGTCGTCGGCGATCTGCGCGGGCAGGGTGCGCTGTCCCTGAGCCTGAATGCACCGGGCAGCGGTATCCAGGACGGCGTCGGCAACTTGCTGGTGCAGTCCCTGACCAGCCTGGGCCAAAGCGTGCAGACCCAGGATGTCGGGGATCTGGAATACCGGGTCAGCCCGCCCGACATTCCCGGCGTGTCCCAGGCGCCGGTTGCGCAACCGCAGGTGCCGGGCATCGTCATCAACGAAAGCATTTCGCCTCTGGCTCCCGGCTCGCTCTTCGAGGTGCGCAGCGTGGGTGGCGGCCTGCAACCGCTGGGCACCATCTTCCTCGGAGCCGCCGGTAGCGCGCCGAGCTTCATCGCCCAGGTTTTCGGCAGCAGCGACAGCGGTATCGGTGGCAGCCAGGGCGGCTTCCTCGGCTTTGGCGGTGGCGAGGGTGGCGTGTTCGGCAGCAGTACCTTCGCCAACATCTTCGGTCGCGATGTGCCAGGTGTCAGCGAAATGAACGTGTTCAACGGTAGCCAATGGCGCCAGAGCGATCTCAACCAGGGACTGCGTGGAGTGTTCGGTGCACCGACCCTCGGGCAGCAACTGCATCACATCAACGAAGCCGACCAGCGCCAGGTGCGCGAGTTGGCCATGGCCCTGTCTCAACCGGCACAGATCGGGCGGCAGGCATGAAATACAGCACACCACTTAAAGATCGAGCCGTACCAGGGGGCGGCCCAAGGATGAAAAGAAACCAGAAACTGTTCGGTGCCAGCTTGCTGGCGCTGGCTATAAGCGGTTGCGCCGTCACCAGCCAGCCAATCGACCTCGGCATCAGCGAAGAGCGTGCACGTACGGACCTGGCCATTATTTTCAAGGACCAGGAGCCGATCAACGGCCCGCTGACCTTGCACGAGGCCATGGCTCGCGCGGTGAAGTACAACCTCGAAGCACGTTTGAAGGTCATGGAGGAAGCCTTGGCCAAGCGTCAGGTTGACCTGGCGCGCTTCGACATGCTGCCGCGCATGGCGATGGAGGCCGGCTACGTTGGGCGAAGCAACACCAGCGCCTCCAGCAGCGAGAGCGTGCGGACCGGTACACAGTCACTGGAGCCGTCCACCTCTCAGGACCGTGACCGTGAAGTTGCCGATCTGACCATGGTTTGGAACGTGCTGGATTTCGGCGTCAGCTACGTCAGCGCCAAGCAGCAGGCTGATCAGCGCCTGATCCTTCAGGAGCGCAAGCGCAAGGTCATCCACACCATCACCCAGGACGTGCGTTCGGCTTACTGGCGAGCTGTGGCGGCACAGCGTTTGCTGACCCAGATCGATGCACTCATGGGGCGTATCCATCAGGCCCGCGACAACAGTCAGCAGATGGCCGCACAGCGTGTCGGTGACGCTGTGCAAACGCTGAGTTATCAGCGCGCGCTGATCGAGGCGACGCGCCAGCTGGAAGAACAGCGCCGTGCACTGTCTTTGGCCAAGACCGAGTTGGCCGCGTTGATCAACCTACCGCTGAGTACCGATTTCACCCTGGCCGCAGAAGTTGGTTATGCGATCCCGCAGTTCAAGAGCGACTTCGCCCAACTGGAGCAGCAGGCACTGGCCAGCCGCCCTGAGCTGCGTGAGCAGGATTACCAGGCCCGCATCAGTGCGGCGGAAACACGCAAAGCCATGCTGCGCATGCTGCCAGGCCTGGAGTTCTCCGCTGGAGGTCATTACGACAGTAATTCCTTCCTGACCAACCAGAGCTGGGCCGACTATGGCGTGAAGATCACCTGGAACCTGTTCAACGTGCTTTCCGCACCAGCGGCGATCAAGGTTGCCGAGGCTGGTGAAGAAGTCGCCGCGGCACGTCGCCAAGCCATGTCCATGGCGGTGCTGGCGCAGTTGTACGTGGCCAATGCCAACTACAACGAAGCCGTGCGGCAGTTCCATACCAGCGAAGAGCTGTCCAGGCTCGATGGACAGATTGCCGAGCAACTGCGCAACCGCTTCCAGACGCAGAACATCGGTGAGCTGGAGTTGATCCAAGGTGAACTGAACAACCTGCAGACCCAGCTCAAGCGTGACCTGTCCTACGCCGAACTGCGCAACGCTTATGCGCAGCTGTACGTCAGTGCGGGTACCGACCTGCTGCCTGACAGCCTGCCGGACGGCAATCTGCAAACCATCGCCAGCGCCCTGCAAGCGAGTGAGATGAACTGGGGGCGTTGAACTGGGTGGTGGATGGAGCAAGGCCGTAAAGGAGCTGGTCCTGCCTTTACGGTCTGTCGAAGCAGGTTATGAGGGGGCTGCGCCGTTCGATACCTGAGTGGAGCCCCGCTCAGGCGCGCCGACGCCCCCAGAACTGCAGGGCGAGCCCTTGCATGCGCTCGGCCAGTCTGGCCACGTCGGCGGCGCATTCCTGGCTCTGCAAACCCGTCATGACCTGAGTGTCCGTGCCCTGGCGAATGCTGGCAACGCGCTGATTGATCGCTTCGCTGGCCGTGCTTTGCTGCTGTACGGCAGCGACGATGCGTGCGCCCATGGCGCTGATCTCACCCACCCTGGCATTGATGCCCTGCAGCGCCTGATCCGCTTCGCCGGCATGGGCGACGCTGTGTTCGGCCTGCTCGCGGCTGTGCTGCATGACGTCCACCGCATGTCGCGAGCCCGCCTGCAGGGTGGCGATCATGGTCTGGATCTCGGCGGTTGCCGACGTGGTGCGTGAGGCCAGTCCACGTACTTCGTCGGCGACCACAGCGAAGCCCCTGCCCTGTTCGCCGGCGCGTGCCGCCTCGATGGCCGCGTTGAGTGCAAGCAGGTTGGTTTGTTCGGCGATGCCGCGAATCACGTCAAGCATGCGGCTGATATCCAGACTGCGGGTTTCCACTTCCTGAATGGCCTCGGCAGCATGCTGGATATCATTGGCCAGACGGGTGATGCTGCTGCCGGTGCGGCTTACCACCTGGCGACCGGCATCCGACTCGTCGTGTGCCCGCGCCGTGACTTCGGCGGTGAGCTGCGTGCTGTTGGCGACTTCCTGCATACTGGCGACCATTTGCGCGATGGCGGTAGCCACCTGATCGGTATCCTGTTGCTGGCGTGTGGCGCTCTGGCTGCTGCTCTGCATGGCGGTCAGCAAGGTGCGGGCATTGTCACTCAGTTGATGGCTGGCATCGGTGATGCGCCCGACCATGGCGCCGGATTCGGTTTCCATCAGTTTCATGGCGAAGGCGATTTCGCCAATCTCGTCCTTGCGCCCGGTGTACACCCATTGGCTGTACGGGTTGCTGGCGATCTGTCGGGCCTGAGCCGCCAGCCGCCGCAGCGGCGTCAGGGCATACGCCACCAGGGCGGCGGCCAGCAGCGCACCGGCGGCGGCGCTGAGGATAGCGGGCAGAGCCGCGAGATCACCAAGCAGCGCGCCAATACCAATGCCGCCCGCCGCACCCAGGCTTGCAAGCAGGCTGGCCTTGGCACAGAAATCAGGCATCCAGCGGCGGCGCAAGGCGCGTGGTCGACGCTTGTTTTGCAGATCGCCGTAGAGCGCTTCGGCGGCGCGGATCTGCTCGGGTTGCGGCTTGACCCGCACGGACTGGTATTCGACCACCTGGCCGTCGCGGCTGATGGGTGTGACGAAAGCGCTGACCCAATAATGATCGCCGTTCTTGCAGCGATTCTTGACCACGCCCATCCAGGAATGCCCCGCGCGGACGCTCTGCCACAGATCCTTGAAGGCCTCTGCCGGCATGTCCGGATGCCGTACCAGATTGTGCGGCTGGCCGAGCAGCTCCGCCTCATTGAAGCCGCATATATCGATGAAGTCCGGGTTGGCGTAGGTGATGTGACCGTTGAGGTTGGTGGTCGAAAGAATATTGGCATTATCACCGACGGTGATTTCGCGTCCGCTGAGCGGCAGGTTTACTCGCATATTGGCGCTACCTTCCATGGTTGGAGGAGGACGAATGCAAGGCGATTCTTACGCGACGCGCAGGCCCGCCATGGGCTGCGTGTTCTTTTATCTTTTTATCTTTCGATGTTGCGTTGAAGCGTGTGCGCTCTGGTTTCGGGTATCGGGGACTTCGATGGTCTTCATCCGCATGCACATCATCGTCTTTTGCAGCTTCAGGTTAAAGGGGGCTCGTGACAATTTTATGGATATCAGCGTGGGTGCAGGGTCGATGCGCCAGTATTCTGGCGACGCTGAGCTGTCCGCGAGCTGTGATGGTTCACGGGGCCGCGTTTATGAGGGGAACGGCAGTACGGCTGGCGGGTCATACCGCTCAGGCGGGATGAGACTGATGTGCGGCTGGAGCCCCTCGATCGGTACGATCAGGACTTGATTGTGCTGGTCGTAAAATGTCGATGGCCTGCTAGACTCCGAACTTCTCGCGAAGGCTCACGAGGCCGGGTGGGACAAATCCAAAACAACCAATAAGGAGTGAATCCATGAAAGGCAAATCCTTGGCATGGATATTTTCCGCCGCGTTGGCGGGGACTGGTCTGAGCGGCATGGCTCAGGCGCAAGAGCGATTCGTCACCATCGGCACTGGCGGCCAGACCGGCGTTTATTACGTGGCCGGCCAGTCGATCTGCCGCTTCGTCAATCGCAATGCCGAAAACCTCAAGTGCAACGCGCCGGCCAGCGGTGGCGGTGTTGCCAACGTCAACGGCCTGCGTAGCGGCGAGTTCAACTTCGGCATCATGCAGTCGGACCATCAATACAAGGCGATGGAAGGCATTGCACCGTTCGAGAAAGAAGGTGCGATGGGTGATCTGCGTGCAGTCTTCTCCCTGCAGAGCGAAGTGTTTACCGTTCTCGCTCGCCGCGATGCCAACATCAAGGGGCTGGACGACCTGAAGGGCAAGCGCGTCAACATCGGTAATCCGGGTTCGGGCCAGCGCGATACGCTCGAAGAGATCATGCAGGTCAAGGGTTGGGACAAGTCGGTCTACAGCCTTGCCTCCGAACTCAAGCCGGCCGAGCAGGCCAGCGCCCTGAGCGACAACAACATCGACGCCATGACCTACTTCGTCGGGCATCCCAACGGCGCCATCCAGGAAGCGACCACTACCGTCGATGCCGTGCTGGTGCCGATTACCGGCGAGGCGATCGACAAACTGCTGGCCGAGAAAACCTACTACACCAAGGCCGAGATCCCCGGCGGGCTGTACAAGGGCAATGACTCGGCTACCCAATCCATCGGCGGCAAGGCAGTGCTGTCGACCAGCGCCAAGGTCGATGCCGACGTGGTCTATCAGCTGGTCAAGTCGGTGTTCGAGAACATCGACCGCTTCCAGCGCCTGCACCCGGCGTTCAAGGATCTCAAGCCCGAGGACATGATCAAGGTCGGCCTGACCGCGCCGCTGCATGAAGGTGCCGAGCGTTACTACAAGGAGCGTGGCTGGCTGTAACAGCCAGAGCCTGACGGCGCATGCCGCCAGGCCTGCAGCTCAGTGCATCGTGAAACCCGTGGCCAGACGGCCACGGGTTTTGCCGTTTCCGTTCCCCAACAGGCCTGCCCCATGCAAGACAAAGAACTCTCCACCGAAGAGCTGATCGCTCAGGATGTCGGCGCAAGATTGCCCGACGGGCTGATGGCCCATGTCATCGCCGGGCTGGCGCTGCTCTGGTCGCTATTCCAGTTGTGGATTGCCTCGCCGCTGCCGTACATCTTTCGCATTGGCGTACTCAACGATACCGAAACGCGGGCCATCCATCTGGCATTCGCGTTGTTGCTGGCATTTCTCGCCTATCCCGCCTTCAAGCGCTCGCCGCGTAATCGTGTGCCATTGGTGGATATCGCCCTGGGCCTGGTCGCAGCTGCGAGTGCCGCCTATCTGTTCATCTTCTACCAGCAGCTGGCGTTGCGGCCAGGCAGTCTGACTACCGCTGACCTGGTGACTGCCTGCATTGGTATCCCGCTGCTGCTGGAGGCGACGCGTCGTGCGCTCGGCCCGCCATTGGCAATCATTGCCCTGGTATTCCTGATCTACAGCCTGGCCGGACCTTATATGCCCGGCTTCCTGGCCCATCGCGGAGTGAGTTTCACCGCGCTGGCCAACCACCAGTGGATCACCACCGAAGGCGTATTCGGCATCGCCCTGGGGGTATCCACCAGCTTCGTCTTCCTTTTCGTGCTGTTCGGCGCATTGCTCGAGCGTGCCGGCGCCGGCCACTACTTCATTCAACTGGCCTTCAGCCTGCTTGGGCACATGCGGGGTGGGCCGGCGAAGGCGGCGGTAGTCGCCTCGGGCATGACCGGACTGATCTCCGGCTCGTCCATCGCCAACGTGGTGACCACCGGTACCTTCACCATTCCGATGATGAAGAAGGTCGGCTTCAGCAAGGAGAGAGCCGGTGCGGTGGAGGTGGCTTCTTCGGTCAATGGCCAGATCATGCCGCCGGTGATGGGAGCGGCGGCATTCCTGATGGTCGAGTACGTGGGCATGCCCTATGTCGAGATCATCAAGCATGCCTTCCTGCCCGCGGCGATTTCCTATATTGCGCTGCTCTACATCGTGCATCTCGAAGCGCTCAAGCAGAACATGCAGCGTATCGGCAATCACCAGCCCAAGCCTTGGCTGCGTCGTCTGACCGGCTTCGCTTTCGGTGCCGCGTTGATCTCCGGCCTTTCGCTGGCGGTGTACTACGGCCTCGGTTGGCTCAAGCCGGCGCTTGGCGACTACGCGCTACCGGGCATCTCGGTGCTGCTGGCGATTGTCTATCTGGCGCTGCTCAAGGTTGCTGCAAGTAATCCGCCCCTGCCGTCTGAAGACCCGGACAAGCCATTGACGGAGTTGCCGCAGACGCGCGCCGTACTGCTGTCGGGCCTGCATTTCCTGCTGCCGGTAGTCGTGCTGGTCTGGTGTCTGATGATCGAGCGTCTGTCGCCTGGCCTTTCGGCGTTCTGGGGTTCGGTGATGCTGGTGATCATCCTGCTGACCCAGCGTCCACTGCTGTCCTGGTTGCGCGGTGACGGCGGCGTGACTCACGGCACTGCGCTGGACGGATTGATCGATCTGCGTGAAGGGATGATCGCCGGTGCGCGCAACATGATCGGCATTGGCATCGCCACGGCGGCGGCGGGTGTCATCGTCGGTGCGGTGTCACAGACCGGTGTCGGCCTGGTGCTGGCGGATCTGGTCGAGTTGCTGTCGATGGGTAATCTGCTGCTGATGCTGGTGCTGGTCGCCATTTTCAGCCTGATCCTCGGTATGGGCTTGCCGACTACCGCCAACTACATCGTGGTATCCAGCCTGCTGGCGCCAGTGGTAGTCGCGCTCGGCCAGCAGAACGGGCTGATCGTGCCGCTGATTGCGGTGCACCTGTTCGTCTTCTATTTCGGCATCATGGCCGACGTGACGCCGCCGGTGGGGCTGGCCTCGTTCGCAGCCGCCGCGGTATCCAAGGGCGACCCGATCAGGACCGGGATCCAGGCGTTCTACTACAGCCTGCGTACGGCGGCGCTACCCTTCCTGTTCATCTTCAATACCGACCTGCTGCTGATCGATGTGAGTTTCTGGCATGGGGTGTTGATCTTCTTCGTCGCCACCGGGGCGATGCTGGTTTTCGCTGCCGGCACCCAGGGCTTTTTCCTGGTGCGCAGCCGCTGGTACGAAAGCGTGCTGCTGTTGCTGGTGGCCTTCACTCTGTTCCGTCCCGGTTTCTGGATGGACATCGTGCACGATCCCTACCAGGATATTCCGCCGGCGGAGCTGGTGCAGGCACTCGATGCAGTGGATCCGGATAGCCAGCTGCGTATGCGTATTCGCGGCGAGGATGCGGTGGGCGATCCCCGCGAGTTCAGCCTGCTACTGGCCATTCCTGATGGCGAGACGGGTGAGGAAAAGCTCGAAAAGATCGGCCTGACGACCTATGAAGAAGACGGCAAGGTACTGATCGACAGCGTGGCTTTTGGCAGTGTCGCGGCCGATCTGGGACTGGAGTTCGATCAGGAAATCCTGGTAGTGCGCGCGCCGACCGACCGCTGGGCCAAGGAGTGGATGTGGCTTCCAGGTCTTATGCTGTTCGGCCTGGTTGTGTGGATGCAGCGGCGGCGTGCTGCCACCCGGACGCCGAACGCCGGCGGCACGGGCCAGCCTCCCCAGCCGAGCTGAGTGGACGGGCGACCTGCGAAGGTTCGCGCAGGTCGCCCGCTGCCGATGCGAGGCCTACAAGGCTGCACCATCCGCTGATGCACCTGGCGCCATCGGGTTTTCGGCTCTTTCGTCACGTTTGCCGGCCTGCGGTACCGAGCCTGCTTCGATGGCGGCATAGGCCGGGCTGCAGAACAGCGAGTTGAGCCGTTTCATGTCGGCAATCAGCTCCAGGTGAGTGGCGCTGGTATCGATGCTTTCCATGACGCGGTGGTGCAGACGATGGACGTGAGCGTGGGCCAGCTCCCGTTCACGTTTGCGAAACTGGCGTTTCTGCTCCAGCAGTTGCCTTGCACTCTGAGGGTCGCTGGAGAGGAACACGGACAGGCCCAGGCGCAAATTCGCACTCAGCAGGGCGTGTAACCGATTCAACTCTTCCAGCCCGTCATGGGAAAAGGAGCGTCGTTTGGCGGTCTTGATGCGCTGAATCTTGCCCAGCATGTGCTCGATGATGTCACCAGCCTGTTCGAGGTTGATCGTCAACTCGATGATTTCTGCCCAGCGCCGTCCTTCCTGTTCAGCCAGGTCTTCGCGCGGCATGCGGGCCAGATAGAGCTTCACGCCGCTGTATAGCGCATCGACGTCGTCATCCATGCGGCGGATTTCTTCGCCGGATTCGGGCCGGTCATCGCGCAGAACATCCTGCAGGCGCGCCAGCATGTGCTCGACCAGGTCACCGATGCGCAACGTTTCACGCGCGGCATTCGCCAGCGCCAGGCTTGGGGTGTCGAGAGCGGCGGAGTCCAGATACCGCGGCTGCGCGATGCCGGTAACCGTTTCACGTTCCGGTAGCAGGTACTCGCAGAGCCGGGCCATAAGCCCCACGGTGGGCAGCAACGCCAGGCAGCGCAGGGTGTTGTAAGCCAGATGGAAGCCGATGACCTGGGTCTGCGCGCTGTAGCCGAGAGTGCCCATCCATTCCACCAGCGGCCCGAGAAAGGGCAGCACCGCCAATCCCGCGAGCTTGTAGAGCAGGTTACCCAGCGCCACGCGACGGGCCGGCGCAGGTTGCAGGCTGGCGTTCAGCCAGGCGAGAACGCCGCTGCCGATATTCGCGCCGATGACCACGCCCAGCGCGACCGGCAGACCGATCAGGCCGGCACTGGCCAGGGTCGCGGTCAGCAGCACGGCGGCCAGGCTGGAATAGGAAAGCAGTGCGAACGCGGCGCCGACCACTACTGCCAGCAGGGTGTCGCCAGCCAGGGAAGAAAACAGCACTCGCATGCCGCGCGCCTCGGTGATCGGCGTGGCCGTGGAGACGATCAGCTGCAGCGCGAGAATGATCAGCCCCAGGCCGATGAGTACACGACCGAGCTGGCCCGCGCGGGACTGCTTGCGCGAGAGGAACAGGCAGACGCCAATCAGGGTGAACAGTGGCGACAGCCAGGAAAGATCGAGTGTCAGCACCCGGGCCATGAGCGCCGTGCCCACGTCCGCGCCGAGCATCACGGCCAGCGCGGAGGGCAGCGACATCAGGCCCTGTGCAACGAACGAGATGGCCAGCAGCGCGGTGGCATTGCTGCTTTGCACCAGGGCGGTGACGCCGATGCCGGCGCCAAAGGCCAGCGGCGAGTAGCCGGTGCTCTGGCCGAGCAGGCGCCGCAGGTGCGAGCCATACACCCGCATGATCCCGGTACGCACGATGTGCGTTCCCCAGACCAGCAGAGCAATGGAAGAAAGCAGGTGCAGCAGCGTCAGCATCGACTCGGCTCCGGCTGTTCGATGATCAATGGCCTCAGCCCGCCAGACCACGGCGGCAGCGAACTGAGGGATATAGAGATTGACCATCGCCCGGAGGCGGCTGTTCACATGATTGTCATCTGCGTTTATCAGAAATGCGCAAATGGATCGACAACAGCCGGATAGCTGCAGGCGCGTTCAGGAGGATCAGTTGGCCGAGTAGTAGCCGACGCCGAGCAGCACGTCGTCGAACCGCTGGATCAGCGAATGCTTGCGTTCCACGGCATTGGTGGCCGGATTGCGCCAGACGTAATCGACGGTGCCGGTGCCCTTGTCCCTGGCCAGCGCGATCATCTGCTTGAACAGCGGTGTACCGGCGGCGTCATTGATTTCCCGCACGTCGACGCCGACCAGATTCGGCGAGGCGCCGCTGGCGCGGTATTTGCCATCCTCCAGGCCGATGACGAAGACATATTCATCATTGATGACGAAACCGCCCTGGGGATCGTTGAAGGTCCTGAACGCGGCTTCGCTGCCCGACTGCTTCATCAGCGCAACAGCCTTGTCGAGCATCCTGCGCGCCTGTTCGGCCGAGGCGCGCGGGATGTAATAGCCGACGGCGAGAATATGCTCGCCGACCTTGCGGAACTGGCTCACCTTGTCTTCCACTCTGTTGTCGACCGGGTTGAGCCAGTGATAGGCCACCGTGCCGCTATCGGCTGTCCTGGCCTTGTCCAGGATCTCGCGCATGAAGGGCTTGCCGGCGGCATCCGTAAGATCCAGCACGTTCAGGCCCACCAGCGCGCGGGAGGCGCCGTTGCTGGAAAGCATGGTGCCGTCGAGGCCGAGGGTGAACAGGTAGTACTCGCCATCGACGAAGCCGCCCTTGCGGTCATTGAATGCTGCCAGCGACTGCTCGGGGCCATTGCTTTGCAAATGAGTGACAGCACGCTCGAGCAGGTTGCTGGCCTGTCGGGCCTCGTTACGCTCGACCGAACCCTTGGCCGGGGCGGTATCGGCGGTGGCCTGGGCGAGCGGCGCTGCACTCAGTAGCGCGCCGAGCGAGAAGACCAACAGGTTTCTGTTATTCAGTTTCATCGATTGCTCCTGGCCAGCGGGCCGGTGACAGCGTGCTTGGGATTACCTGGAGTCATCCTATTGCTCCATAGGAGAATTGGTATTGATCACAAGAACAGGAAAGGCTGTGCGAAAGGAGTAGGGCGCTTTCTTCACAGCCATGGAGAGCTGATCGGCAGGCCCGCTGACACAGCGCTTCTTGCTACCCTTGCGCACTGATTTCAGCGAAGCCGCCGCCCATGCTCAGCCTCTATCACGCTCCCGATCTGGAAACCCTTGGCGAACTGGCCACCACGCTGCTGGCCAAGCCATTGGCCGATCCCTTCGCGCCGGCGCTGGTGGTGGTGCCGAGCCAGGGCATGGGGCGCTGGCTGACGCTGGAATTGGCGCGCAAGCAGGGCATCGCCATGCAACTGGACACGCAGCTGCCGGCCCGTTTCGTCTGGGACCTGAGCCGAACGGTGCTTGGCCAGCTCCCCGAGCAGTCGGCCTTCGCCCTGCAAACCCTGACCTGGCGCCTCTACGACTGGCTGTGCGAACCGGCCAACCTCGATCTGGCGCCACGTCTGGCGCAGTATCTGAAAGGTGGCGACGAGCGGCGGCGGCTGTCGCTGGCGGCGAAGATCGCCGATACCTTCGACCAGTACCTGCTCTACCGCGACGACTGGCTGGCCGCCTGGGAGCGCGGCGAAACCCTCGACCTCGGCCCCGACGAGGGCTGGCAGGCGCTGCTCTGGCATGCGCTGACCAAGGATGGCCACCCGCACCGCGCGCGTCTGCTCGGCGATCTGCTGCAGCGGCTGTATCGCGACGAGCCGTTGCCCGGCCTGCCCGAGCGCCTGCTGGTGTTCGGCATCAGCAGCCTGCCGCCGCATCACCTGCGGGTGCTCGACGGCCTGGCGCGGCATATCGACGTGGTGGTCTGCGCGCTCAACCCGAGCCGCGAGGCCTGGGGCGATATCCGCGATATTCGCGAGCTGGCGAAGCAGTCGCACGGTTCCGGGCGGTTGGGGAGCGTAGCGAGCGCAGAGCAGGCGAGGCAAAGCTCGGCGAGGGAGCGGAGTGTACAGGCCGTACATGAGCATCCCGAGCCGGGCTTTAACGAAGCTTCCTCAAGCGCAGTAGCTCCCCAGCCGTCCGGCGCGGAGGATTGGTATCTCGATGTCGGCCATCCATTGCTTGCGAGTCTGGGCAAGCAGGGCCGTGATTTCTTCGATGCGCTGTTCAGCCTCGACGGCGAGGAATTCGGGCTGTATTCCGCCGACGAAGACCTGCGCGACGACAGCCTGCTGCACGCCCTGCAGCATGACATCCTGCGTCTGCACACACGCCATCCTGAAGAACGCCTGACGCTGGCCGACGATGACCGCTCGCTGGAAATGCATATCGCCCATTCGCCCCTGCGCGAAGTGGAAATCCTCCATGACCAGTTGCTCGCGCGCTTTGCCGCCGACCCCACGCTGAGTCCCGACCAGGTGGTGGTGCTGACGCCGGACATCGAACGTTACGCACCCTTTATCGAAGCCGTCTTCGCCGCCCGCGAAGGCGTGCCGCGCATTCCCTACAGCCTGGCCGACCGCAGCCTGCGGGCCGAGGTGCCGCTGATCGAGGCCTTCCTCGAACTGCTGATGCTGGCGCAAAGCCGCTTCGCCGCCGAGGAAATCCTCGCCTGGCTGGAGCAGCCGGCCATCGCCCGCCGCGCCGGCATCGAAAGCGAAGACCTGCCGCTGCTGCGCGACTGGCTGCGCGAGGCCGGCGTGCGCTGGGGCCGCGATGGCGGGCAGCGGGCACGCCTGGGCCTGCCGGACGAAGCGGCCTTCACTTGGCGCCAAGGCCTGGATCGCCTGCTGCTGGGCTTCGCCGCACCGCCGCAACTGGCCGGCAATGGCGCGCCGCTGCTGGGCGAGCATTGGCCGCTGGATGCTCTGGAAGGCGCGCGCGGGCAACTGCTGGGGCGGCTGGTGGCGTTCGTCGAGCGGCTCGGTCAGCTCGCCGACCAGCTGGCGCGGCCACGGCCTCTGGCCGAGTGGGCGGATGACCTGCAACGGCTGATCGACAGCCTGTTCGATGAACGCGAGGCCGGCGATACCCTGCTGGTACTGTCCCAGGCCTGCACCGCGCTGCGCGAACAGGCGCTCGCCGCCGAACTGACCCGGTCCATCGAGCTGGAACTGGTGCATCAGCAACTCAGTGCCGCGCTGCAACAGGGCGGCGGCGCCTCGGGCTTTCTCACCGGCGCGGTGACCTTCGGCACCATGGTGCCGATGCGCAGCCTGCCGTTCCGCCTGGTCTGCCTGCTGGGGCTGGACGATGGCGTCTTTCCACGGCGCACGCCGCCGTCGGGGTTCGACCTGATCGGTCGTCATCCGCGCCGTGGCGACCGCGCGCGGCGCCTGGATGATCGCTACCTGCTGCTGGAAACCCTGCTCTCGGCGCGCGATGCCCTGTACCTGTCCTATGTCGGGCGCGACCCGCGTGACAACGCTCAGTTGCCGCCCTCGGTGCTGCTCAGCGAAGTGCTGGAAGCCGTCGACCTGACCGCGATCCTGGCCGATGGCGGCAAGGCCAGTGCGCGCATCGGCATCGCCCATCCGCTGCAGCCTTTCGCACCGGGCAATTTCGCCAGCGGCGGTTTTTCGGGGGCCTGGTTTCGTGCCGCCCAGCGACTGGCCGAGCCGCCGCAGCTGCCGCCGCCATTCGCCAGTCGCCTGGCCGAGCCGGATGCAGCCTGGCTGACCATCGAGCCCTCGCAGCTGCTGCAATGCTTCCGCCATCCGTCGCGCTTTCTGCTGGAGCAGCGTCTCGGTCTGCGTCTGGCCGATAACCGTGAGGCGCTGGCCAGCGATGAGCCATTCGAGCTGGAAATGCCCGCCTGGAACGGCCTGCGACGCATGTCGCTGCAAGCGCTGGAGTACGGCTGGAGCGATGACGAGGAGCGCCGCATGGCCTGCGCCGCCGGCTGGCTGCCGCCCGGTGAAGTCGGCCAGGCGCTGTGGGGCAAGCTGCGTGGCCCGGTGCGCGCCTTCGCGCCACGGCTGTTCGAGCTGCGCCCGAGCGAGGTGCCGCAGCCGCTGCCGGTGGATATCACTCTGGCCGGCGTGCGCATCCACGGCTGGCTCGATGGTGTCACGCCGGGTGGTTTGTTCGGCTGGAAACTCGGTCGCCTCGGTGAATGGGACCTGGCGCCGTTCTGGCTGCGTCATTTGCTGCTCAACCTTGCCGCCACGCCGGGTATCGAGCGCAACAGCCTGCTGCTGTCGCCATCAGGCGACTGGCAGCTGGGGCCGCTGGCGAACGCCGCCGAATTGCTGGAACCCTGGCTCATGGCCTATCGCGAGGTCATCTGCGAACCGCTGCCGTTGCTGCCGCGCAGCAGCCATGCCTTCGCCAAGGGTTATCGCAACCCCAGCCGCGGCAGCGAACCGCTCGACACGGCGCGCAAACGCGCCCGCGAAGCCTGGCTCGGCGCCGAGTTCAGCCCCATCGAAGGCGAGAGCCTGGACCCCTGGAATGCCCTGGCCTTCCGCGACCGTGAGCCACTGGATGAGCGCTTCGAGATGCTGGCCGAACAGCTGATGGGGCCGATTCTGGATGCGCTGGCACAATGCGGAGCCGATGAGGAATGATCCGCGCTTTCGTTGAACGTCCCGTTTTCCCGGTCGCGCTCGCCCTGCAGCCCGATCTGCGGCCAACTGCGCCTGCCCAGGACGATACGCCGCTGCATCAGGCACTGCGCGAGGCACTGGTCAACACCCTGGTGCATGCCGACTACTCGGATCGCGCCTCGGTGCGCATCATCAAGCGCCCGTCCGGCTTCGAGTTTCGCAACCCCGGATTGTTGCGGGTGCCGGCCAAGGCGGCGCTGCAGGGGGGAGAGAGCGACTGCCGCAACCGCACGCTGCAGCAGATGTTTCTGATGATCAATCTGGGTGAGCGCGCCGGCTCCGGTTTGCCGAAAATCCGTGAGGCCTGGCAGGCCGCAGGTGGCCAGCTGGAGCTGAACGACAGTTTCGAGCCCTATGACCAGACGTCGCTGCGGATGGAATGGCAAGACACTGCGGAGCCGGAAATACCGGAGAAAACTTCGGAGAAAACGACCGAAGACACGGCGGCTCGCATCCTTGCTCTGCTACGTGGCGAACCTACTCTGAGTGCGCGCAAACTCGCGCAGCAGCTGCAGTTGAGTGCGCGGGCTGTTGAATTGCAATTGGCCAAGCTCAAGTCCAGCGGCAAACTGCACCGCATCGGCCCGGCGAAGGGCGGGCACTGGCAGGTGATCGAATGAGCTGTGGACTGACAAGCGGCTGTGTGCATGGATCAAGGATCGAGCAATGACCGAAGACCCGCTTGAAAAAGAAGCACTGCAATGGTTCGGCGCGCTGGGCTATAGCAAGAAACGGCGCGACGGGTGCTGGAGCAGGCTGCCAAACGTTGTGAAACCTGGTTGTGACGCCCATGCATCTTGAACTCGATCTGCTCGATTCGCCCTTCGACGGTCGCCGGCTGATCGAAGCCAGCGCCGGCACCGGCAAGACCTGGACGCTCACCGCGCTCTACGCCCGGCTGTTGCTGGAACGGCAGCTGTCGGTGGGGCAGATTCTGGTCGTCACCTACACCACCGCCGCCACTGCCGAGTTGCGCGAGCGCATCCGTGCGCGGCTGGCCGAACTGCTGGCGGTCTACGAGGGCACGCCAAGCGAGGACGCCTTTCTCAACCGCCTGCATGCCCGCCATCCCGACGAGGCTTCGCGGCGGCGCTTGCTGCTGGCGGTGCATGGCTTCGACGAGGCGGCAATCTTCACCATCCACGGTTTCTGTCAGCGCGCCCTGCAGGACGCCGCCTTCGAGGCCGGTGGTGATTTCGACAGCGAGCTGACCGCCGATGACCGCGAGATCATCGATGCACTGCTGGCCGATGCCTGGCGCAGCGAGCTGGCAGAGGCCGATCCGGCCTGGGCACGCTTTCTGGTCAAGCAGAAGATCACTCCGGCATGGTTGCGCCAGCGCCTGCGCAGCCACCTGGGCAAACCCTATCTGCGGGTCGAGCCGCATGAGCCGCCGGTGCTGGCTGACCTGTCCGCCATCGAGCCGGCCTGGCAGCGCGCCGCCGCGCTCTGGCAGGCGACGGGCAGGGCCTGGATCGACGAGCTGCACGCCCACGGTGGTCTCAGCCAGAGCACACACAAGAGCATCAAATTCGAACCCTGGGCGAGTGAGCTGGATGCCTGGTTCGCCGACCCGGCGGCGATCTACGATGCGCCAGACGGCCTGCTCAAGTTCGGCGCCCGCGCCTTGAGCAAGGCCTGCAAGAAGGGCCACACAGCGCCCCTGTGCGAGCTGGCCGAGGCGCTGGACGCGCTGAGCGACGCGCTGGCTGAAGCGCTGCCGGCGGGTAAGCAACGGCTGATCGCGTTGCAGGTGGCGTTGCTGGAACGGCTCAATTGCGAGCTGCCCGAGCGCAAGGCGGCGCAGCGTCTGCTGGCTTTCGACGACCTGCTCAATCGCCTCGATCAGGCGCTGCAGGGGCCGGTGGGCGATGAGCTGGCGACCTCCCTGCGCGGCACCTACCCGCTGGCGCTGATCGATGAATTCCAGGACACCGACCCGATCCAGTACGCCATCTTCGACCGTATCTACGCCAGGGGCAGCGAAGCCTCGCTGTGTTTCGTCGGCGACCCCAAGCAGGCCATCTATGCCTTCCGTGGCGCGGACCTGGCGACCTATATCAAGGCCCGCGAACAGGCCGAAGCGCCCTACAACCTGCCGACCAACTACCGTTCGACGCCGCAACTGATCGACGCGCTGAACCGGCTGTTCGATCATCCGCAGCCGTTTGCCCAAGCGGATCTGCAATACCCGCCGGTGGGCGCCGCCGATAAGCTGCGCGCGACCCTGCGTCTGGACGAAGAGAGCGCCGCCGCGCCGCTGTCGCTGGTCTGGCTCGACGACGACGCCCTGAACAAGGCCGAGGCAGCCGGGCTGGCGGCCAGCGATTGCGCGCGGCGCATCGCCCTGCAACTGGCGGCTGCCGCCGAAGGTCGTGCCGGTTTCGATCGGGATGGCCAGTTCACCCCGCTCAAGGGAGGCGATATCGCCGTGCTGGTGGCCAACCATCGCCAGGCCGGGATGATCGCCGACGAGCTGGCCGCGCGCGGTGTGCCCAGCGTGCGCCGGGGGCGCGACAGCGTCTGGGGCAGCGAGGAAGCTGGCGAGCTGGCCGCCGTGCTGGCCGCCTATGCCGAGCCGGGTCGCGAAGGCCTGCTGCGCTACGCCCTGGCCACGCGATTGCTGGGCCGCAGCGCCGCCGATCTGGCCCGCTGCCAGGACGATCAGCAGCAATGTGATGCCGAGCGCGAAGCCGCCGAGCGTTACCACCAGCTCTGGCAGCAGCAGGGTTTCATGCGTGTGTTCCGCGCCTGGCTGGACGAACAGGCGGTGGCTGAACGCCTGCTGGCGCGGGTCGATGGCGAACGGCGGCTGACCAACCTGCTGCATCTCGGCGAACTGCTGCAGGCCGAAAGCCTGCTGCGTCCGGGGCTCGAACCCCTGCTGAGCTGGTTCAACGCCCAGCGCGGCAGCGAGGGAGCTGGCGAGGATGCCCTGCTGCGGCTGGAAAGCGATGCCGAGCGGGTGCAGATCGTCACCATCCACACCAGCAAGGGGCTGGAGTACCCGCTGGTGTTCTGCCCCTTCCTCTGGGACGGCAGGCTGCTGGGCAAGCACCGCGACAGCGCCCGTTGCCATGACGAACAGGGCCATCCGCTGCTGGACCTGGGCAGTACCGAGCTGGAGGAAAACCTGCAGCGCGCGCGTCGGGAAATCTTCGCCGAGCAGCTGCGCCTGGCCTATGTGGCGCTGACCCGCGCGCGCGACCGGCTCTGGTTGCACTGGGGGCCGGTGGCGCTGCCGCAGGCGAAGAAGGACGGCAGCCTGCCGGAAGAGGGGCTGCATAGCAGCGCCCTGGCCTGGCTGCTGCACGGTCGCGCTCTGTCTGGCGAGCAACCGTTGCATGAACTGGGCACGCACCTGGCCGGGCTGAACGGCGCCAGCCTGCGTGCCGCCATCGAGCGTCTGGTGGATGAAAGCGGAGGCACGCTGGCCTGCCTGCCACTGGAAACCCGCGAAAGCAGCGCCCAGGGGCCGGGCCGCGCGACAGCGCCCCGGCAGCTGTCGCAGCTCAACCGCAGCCTCTACAGCGCCTGGCGCATCGGCAGCTTCTCCGGTCTGGCCGCCGGCATGCACATGGAAGCCCCGGATCGCGATGCCCTGGCCATGCCCGATGCCGCCGAGCCGGGCAGCGGCTTCTTCGCCTTCCCCCGTGGCGCCCGCGCCGGCACTTGCCTGCACGCCATCCTTGAAGACTGGGTGCGCGGCAAGGGCACACTGGCGGAACGGGTCGAAGCGGGCCTGCAGGCCTACGGGTTACCCGCCGACTGGCAGGACATTGCCTGCCAGCAGTTGCAGCAGGTGCTGGATACCGATCTGAATGGTGCGGGAATGTCCCTTGCGAGCCTGCAGCCGACGCGGCGATTGCCGGAACTGAGCTTCACCTTCCCGGTGCGCCAGCTCGATGTCAGCCGCCTGCGTGCGCTGCTGAGCGATCCGGCCAGCGGCCTGCCCGCGCCCCTGCGCGAGGCGGCGGCACGCTTGGAGTTCGATACCCTGCGCGGCTTTCTCAAGGGCTTTATCGACCTGACCTTTGAGCACGACGGGCGCTGGTACATCGCCGATTACAAGTCCAACTGGCTCGGCCCGGACGCCAGCTACTACGGCGGCGAACGGCTGTTGCAGGCGCTGGCGGGCGAGCACTATTACCTGCAATACCTGATCTATCTGGTCGCCCTGCGGCGTTTCCTGCGCCAGCGACTGGCCGACTTCCGTGACGAGCAACTGGGCGGCGCCTTCTACCTGTTCCTGCGTGGCATGCCCACAGCCGGCGTCTACTTCGCCCGCCCCGACGATGTGCTGCTCGACGCGCTGGACCGCCTGTTCGAGGAGGGCAACTGATGCAAACGAGTCTGCCGGCTCTCAATTTTTCGGAGCAGCCCCTTGGCCCGCTGGAGCGTGCCTTCGTCGCCAGCCTGCAACGCCTCGATCCCGATGTGCCGGAAGCGGTGCTGCTCGCCGCCGCGCTGTGCTGCGAGGCGCTGGGCCGGGGCGATGTCTGCCTGCCGCTGGCACGCTTCGCCGGCAGGCAACCCTGGCCAGACAGCGAGACGAGCCTGCCGCCGCTGGCTATCTGGCGCGAACAACTGCAGGGCTCGCCGCTGGTCGGCAGGCCGGGCGATTACGCGCCGCTGATCCTCGACGCCGGACGCCTGTATCTCGCTCGTTACCAGGCCTACGAACAGCAGCTCGCCGAACAGCTGCTGGCGCGTGCCGCCGATGTGCCGGAGGTGGCTGAGGCGCAACTGAGCGACAGCCTGGCGCGGCTGTTCGCCTTCAACCAGCAGAGCCCCGACTGGCAGCGACTGGCGGCGGCGCAGGCGGTACGCCGGCGGCTGGCGGTGATCTCCGGTGGCCCCGGCACCGGCAAGACCACCACCGTGGTGCGTCTGCTGGCGGCGCTGCTGGAGCAACCGGGCAGCGAGCGGTTCGCCATCGGCCTGGCCGCACCCACCGGCAAGGCGGCGGCGCGCATGGCCGAGGCGATCCGCAATGCCAAGGCCAACCTGCCGGTCAGCGATGCGATCAAGGCGGCGTTGCCCGACGAGGCACGCACCCTGCACCGGCTGCTCGGCAGTCGCGGCGACAGCCCCAGGGTGCGCCACGACGCGGCCAATCCGTTGCCACTGGACGTGCTGGTGGTGGATGAAGCGTCCATGGTCGATCTGGCGCTGATGGCCAAGCTGGTCGCGGCCCTGCCACCGAAGGCGCGGCTGATCCTGCTCGGCGACAAGGACCAGCTCGCCGCCGTGGAAGCCGGCGCGGTGTTCGCCGAACTCTGCGAAGGGCGTGGCTTCGATGCCCGGGCCGCCCGCGAACTGCAACGCATCACCGGCCAGCCCGTACCGCAGGAATCCCCGCGTTCACGGCTGGGCGATGCCGTGGTGCTGCTGACCCATAGCCACCGCTTCGCCGGTGACAGCGGCATCGGCGAGCTGGCGCGGCGGATCAATGACGGCGATGCCAGCGGCGTTCAGGCGCTGCTGCGGGAAAGTCGCCCGGACCTGGCCTGGAATCCGGCGCCCAGCGCCACGGCCCTCGTCGAGCGTCTCGAACAGGGCTATGCCCCTTATCTGCAGGCCGCGCGGCAGGCCGATCCGGCGGCGGCCTTCGCCGCATTCAACGGCTTTCGTGCCCTGACCGCCCAGCGCGAAGGTGCTTTCGGCGTCAGCGGCCTCAACGAGGCGCTGGAAACGCGGCTCAAGCGCCGCCTCGGCGTAGCCACCCGCGAACGCTGGTATCCGGGCCGTGCGGTGATGGTGCGGCAGAACGACTACGCGCTCGGCCTGTTCAATGGCGATATCGGCCTGTGCCTGATGAGCGGGCAGGGCCTGCGCGTCTACTTCGAGGGCGACGAAGGCTATCGCGCCTTCGCTCCGGCGCGCCTGCCGAGCCACGACAGCGCCTTCGCCATGACCGTGCACAAGAGCCAGGGCTCGGAATTCGCTGAAGTGCTGCTGGCGCTGCCGGAACACTCCGGCCCGCTGCTGACCCGCTCGCTGTTCTACACCGGCATTACTCGCGCCAGAGACAAGGTTGAAATCTGGGCATTGCCGGCGCGCCTGAAGGAGGCCGTAAGCACCCGCGCCGAACGCGCCGCCGGGCTGGCGCAGAGGTTGGCGCTGAATGAGCCGCAAGCGCAGGAGAACGAGGTGAAGAAGAGTGCCGAGCAGGGGCAGCAGTTGGGTTTGTTTTAGGAATGCTCTGATGCCCGCGTGGGCTTCAGCTGATTTCGCGTCTTGCGGGCTGAGAAAAGGCTCGGGATTCGTAGGGCCGAACGTGTTCGGCCTGTGTGAATCCATGGCCGAATGAATTGGCTATGTCCCCGTTACGTGTTGCTGGAGCAACCCCGCTTTTGTGGGAGCGGACTTGTCCGCGAATCGATGCCCGAACCATCCGCACGGTTCCGTTCGCGGCCAAGGCCCCTCCCACGATGGCCGCGTGCACACCAATCCTGTGGCTGCGACCGGGCGGCGTTCCGCTTCAGCCGCGAATTTCGTGGAGTGCTCTGGTCTAAAAACCGCTCCGTATTCGTCAACTTGGCGCGCCCATCGAGCGAGAAGCACGGATTCGTGAAGCGGTTGAAGGTATCGCCCGGCTATTTCTGTTCCGATGCGCCTTTGCCGTGAATCGACGGTCTGGGGCAGGGAATGAAAACCTTCTTTTTTGTGGTCTGGGCGCTGCTCAGTCTGTTGGTGGTTGGGCTTGCGCTCGTTGTGGCGTGGGCGAGGCCGGGGTTGGTCAGCGGGTTTCAGGTGTTGCTGGCCAGCTATTACGCGCTCTGTTTCTTCCAGTTGATCCGTGCCTGCTACCAGCCGTGGGGGCTGTTGGGGCCGCGTCGGCGCGGCGGCTACTGGCTCTGCCTGATCCTCCTGCCATTGTCGTTGCTGCCATTGCAGGCCGCGTATGAGATTTGGGAGCAGGGCGCCTATGTGGTCGCGGATGACGGGCATGTGCGCTTCAGCATCACATTGGTGCGCCAAGGCCTGATCGGGTTGCAGGAGCTGGTCGGTCATGCGGGGCCGATGCTGGTCATGCTGGCCTTCGGTGTGGCGATGATGGTGGGGCTGGTGCGGTTGCTCAAGAGCCAGGTGGTGCGCTGAGCGTGCGGGATCAGCCGCCCAGCAGTAACAGCACCAGCGGCAGGCTTGCCGCCGCCAGCAGGGTTTGCAGGGTGATGATGCCGGCCATCAGATGGCTGTCGCCACCCAGTTGGCGGGTCAGGACGTAGGCGGTAGGGGCGGTGGGCAGGGCGAAGAACAGTACCAGGATGGTCGTTTCCATCGATGGCAATCCGAGCGCCAGCGCTACGCCATAAGCCAGCAGCGGCACGGCCAGCAGGCGCAGGGCGCTGTTCCAGCCCAGCACGGGTACTTCACCGCCGAGTTCCTGCGGTTTCAGCGCGGCGCCGACGCAGAGCAGGCCCAGAGGCAGGCTGGCGGCGGCCAGCAGGCCGAGCAGGCGGTCGGTGCCGCCCGGCAGGCCGAGACCGGAAAGGTTGACCAGCGCGCCAGCCAGGCAGGCGAGAATCAGCGGGTTCCTGATGATCGGCAGCAGCAGCGAACGGACGCTGACGCCGCGTTCGGCGGTCAGCGCCCAGACCGACATGACGTTCACCGTCGGCACCATCAGCGCCAGCATCAGCGCGGCCAGTGCCAGGCCCTCGCTGCCGAACAGGCTGCCGACCGCGGCCAGCCCCAGATAGGTATTGAAGCGCAGGGTGCCCTGGGCGATGGCACCGAAGCGCGCCGCCGGCCAACCGCGCAGGCGGCGGGTGACCAGCAGGGCGATCCAGGCCAGACCCAGGGCGAGTAGCACGGCCGCCGCCAGGCGTGGCAAGGCCGGATTGCCCAGCGGTGCGCTGGCCAGGCTGCTGAACAGCAGGGCGGGGAACAGGATGAAGTAGTTGATCCGTTCGGCGCCGGGCCAAAAGTCATCGTTGGGAAAACCGTGCCGGCGCATGAAGTAGCCGGCGACGATCAGGGCGAACAGGGGCCAGAGAGCGAGCAGGAGCGGGGTCACGGATACATCCATCAATGCAGGTTGCCGAATCCTGGCGGCTCGGCAGGCGACACGCAAGTGTTCTGCGCCGCTGATGCTCAGCGGCGCGGCGTTACCGAGCGGGTGCGACCGGTGCTGTCGATGGCGACGAAGACGAATACCGCTTCGGTGACCTTGCGCCATTCGCTGGAAACCGGATCGTCGCTCCAGACTTCCACCAGCATGCGGATCGAGCTGCGGCCAACATCCAGGGTCTGGGTATAGAAGGACAGCTGCGCGCCCACCGCCACCGGCACCATGAAGGCCATGCGGTCGATGGAAACGGTCGCCACCCGGCCCGAGGCCACGCGGCTGGCCATGGCGGTTCCGGCCAGGTCCATCTGCGATACCAGCCAGCCACCATAGATGTCGCCAAAACCATTGGTTTCACGCGGCAGGGCCGTCAGTTGCAGGGCCAGGTCGCCCTGGGGAATTGGATCTTCCTGTTCGTATTCTTTCATCGGATAAGCTCGCGGCGCGCTTGTCGTTCTGGCGCGAAAAGGCCCGCGATAGCGCGGGCGGGGCCGAGTATAGCGGCTGTATATGACGGCAGCGACCGATATGGATCAAGGGTTGAGCGTCACCAGATTGTCATATTCGATTCATAGAGTGGTCACAAGGCCTGCAGACAATGGCCTCCGTTCCAACACACTCGAACACAACCCTGCTAGGAGCATGGAATGAAACTGAATCGTTTGATGGCGGCCCTGACCTTTGTAGCCGCTGGTGTAGGCGCAGCCAGCGCGGTTGCGGCTGTTGACCCGGCCCTGCCGAGCTACGAGAAGACTTCCGGCGTCTCCGGCAATCTCTCCAGTGTCGGTTCCGATTCGCTGGCCAACCTGATGACCCTGTGGGCTGAAGAGTTCAAGCGCAGCTACCCGAACGTGAACATTCAGATCCAGGCTGCCGGTTCTTCCACCGCACCGCCGGCGCTGACCGAAGGCACCGCCAACATGGGCCCGATGAGCCGTCCCATGAAGGACAACGAAATCCAGGCCTTCGAAGAGAAGTACGGCTACAAGCCGACCGCCGTACCGGTCGCCATCGACGCCCTGGCCGTTTTCGTGCACAAGGACAACCCGATCAAGAGCCTGGACATCGAGCAGATCGACGGCATCTTCTCCAGCACCCGCCTGTGCGGTGGCGCGCAGGACATCAAGACCTGGGGTGACCTGGGCCTGACCGGTGAGTGGGCGAGCAAGCCGATCCAGCTGTTCGGTCGCAACTCGGTATCCGGCACCTATGGCTACTTCAAGGAAGAGGCCCTCTGTAAAGGCGACTTCAAGGCGAACGTCAACGAGCAGCCGGGTTCGGCTTCGGTTGTGCAGTCGATCTCCAGCACCCTGAACGCCATTGGCTACTCCGGTATCGGCTACAAGACCTCCAGCGTTCGCGCCGTACCGCTGTCCAAGGGTGGCGAAGCCTTCGAGGCCAACGAGGAAAACGCTCTGGCTGGCAAGTTCCCGCTGGCACGCTTCTTCTACGTCTACGTCAACAAGGCGCCGAACAAGCCGCTGAGCCCGCTGGATGCAGAGTTCATCAAGCTGGTGATGTCCAAGGAAGGCCAGGATGTCGTGGTCAAGGATGGCTACATCCCGCTGCCGAAGAACGTGGCTGACAAGGCTCTGAAGGAACTGGGCCTGTAACACGCCGCCGACCTGACGGCGTGTGCCGTCAGGCCTGTGCCACGAAGCCCGTCACGCCCCAAGCGCTGGCGGGCTTCGTTGTGTTCAGGGGCTGTAATTTTTCTGTCACATGACTTGATTAGATTAGGCGCCTCCACAGGCTGTTGGAAAACGTAGCCGAGGCAGGCAAGACGAGGCGCAACGACCAACGGGAGTAACAGCCGAAGGCTGGCCCGAAGGGCGAGTGCAGCGAGTCAAGACAGGCGAGGAACGGACCGGGCTCGCGTACGAGTTTAGTCGTCCAAATGAGCAGTTCGAGCCTGTTTTTAACGAAGTATTGCCAACGCAGGTAGTTTTCAACGGCCTGTCAGAGCCTGGCGGCTCAGGAACCCTCTCGATGAACGATATAGAGCCCATGACTGCGAACACCGATGCGCAACGGCTGGACTTCAATACACCGGCGTTGCAGCGCAAGCGGCGCATTCGCGCGCTCAAGGACCATCTGGCGCGCTGGTATGTTTCCATCGGCGGTCTGGCGGTGCTTGGCGCCATCTGCCTGATCTTTTTCTACCTCGCCCAGGTCGTGCTGCCGATGTTTCAGGGCGCCGAGGTCAAGCCCAGGGATGCGCAGCAGCCGACCTGGCTGGCCGAGGCCGGTGAACCGCTGCTGCTGGCCGTCGAGGAGCAGAACGAAGTGGCGATGCGCCTGGGCGCCGATGGCCTGGTGCGCTTCTTCTCGCTCAAGGATGGCGCCGCGCTGTCCAGCGTCAGCCTGCCGCTGCCGAGCGAGGCGCGCATCACCGCCATCGGTCAGGACACGCCCGGTAGCCGGCTGCTGGTGCTGGGGCTGGACAATGGCCAGGCGCTGGTGCTGGAGCACAACTACAAGGTCAGCTACCCGAATAACCAGAGGACCATCTCTCCGCAGATCGACTACCCCTTCGGCGAAACGCCGCTGGAGCTCGATACTCAGGGCGGCGCCATCGATCATGTCGCCATCAGCCGCAATGGCAGGACCCTGCTGGTCGCCGCCGCCACCGATAGCGCGCTGCATGCGCTGCGTATCGCCACCACGGAAAACCTGCTGACGGGTGAAGCCAGCATCGAGCAGGAGCGCCTCAATCTTCCGCAGGTGAACGAGCCGATCCGCAAGCTGCTGCTCGATCCGCGCCAGCAGTGGCTCTATGCCTTCAGTGGCAAGGCCAACGCGGATGTCTTCGACCTGCGCCGCAAGCAACTGAACGGCCGCTACAAGTTGCTGAACGGCACGGGCGAGGTCACCCAGGTCAGCGCCTTGCTGGGCGGCATCTCGCTGCTGGTGGGCGACTCCAACGGGGGCATCGGCCAGTGGTTCATGGTGCGCGGCGCCGATGGCCAGGCCGAACTGAAGAACGTACGCAATTTCCAGCTTGGCACCAGCGCCGTCACGCAGATTCTTCCCGAAGAGCGCCGCAAGGGCTTTCTCGCCCTGGACACCAAAGGCAGCCTGGGCGTTTTCCACAGCACCGCGCACCGCACCCTGCTCAAGGAACCGGTGGCCGAAGGCGCGGCCATGGCGACCCTGTCGCCGCGCGCGACCCGCTTGCTGGTGGAGTCCGACGGCCAGCTGCAGAGTTTCGTGATCGACAACCCGCACCCGGAAATCTCCTGGAGCGCCCTGTGGAGCAAGGTCTGGTACGAGAGCTACCCGGAGCCCGACCACGTCTGGCAGTCGACCTCGGCCAACACCGACTTCGAACCCAAGCTGAGCCTGGCGCCGCTGGCATTCGGCACGCTCAAGGCGGCGTTCTACGCCATGCTGCTGGCAGCGCCGCTGGCCATCTGCGCGGCCTTCTATACCGCCTACTTCATGGCGCCGGCGCTGCGCCGCAAGGTCAAGCCGGTGATCGAGCTGATGGAAGCGCTGCCGACAGTAATCCTGGGCTTCTTCGCCGGCCTGTTCCTCGCGCCCTACCTGGAAAACCATCTGCCGGGAATCTTCGCGCTGCTGCTGTTGATGCCGGTGGGTATCGTGCTGGCCGCCTACCTCTGGAGCCGCCTGCCGGAAACCATCCGCCTGCGCGTGCCGGACGGCTGGGAAGCGGTCCTGCTGATTCCGGTGATCCTGCTGGTGGGCTTCGGCTCGCTGGAAATCAGCGGGCACATGGAGAACTGGTGGTTCGGCGGCGACATGCGCCTGTGGCTGACCAACGAGATGGGCATTCCCTTCGACCAGCGCAACGCCCTGGTGATCGGTCTGGCCATGGGCTTCGCGGTGATCCCGACCATCTATTCGATTGCCGAAGACGCCGTGTTCAGCGTGCCCAAGAGCCTCACCCTGGGCTCCCTGGCTCTCGGCGCCACGCCCTGGCAGACGCTGGTGCGCGTGGTGCTGCTGACCGCCAGCCCCGGCATCTTCTCGGCGCTGATGATCGGCATGGGCCGCGCGGTGGGTGAAACCATGATCGTGCTGATGGCCACCGGCAACACGCCGATCATGGAGGCCAACATCTTCGAAGGCATGCGCACCCTGGCGGCCAACGTCGCGGTGGAGATGCCCGAGTCGGAAGTGGGCAGCACTCACTACCGCGTACTGTTCCTGGCCGCGATGGTGCTGCTGATCTTCACCTTCGTGATGAACACCCTGGCCGAGCTGATTCGCCAGCGCCTGCGCGGCAAGTACGCCAGCCTGTAAACAGGCCAGGCCTGCGGGCCTGGCGAGGACGCGGCCTGAACGGCTGCGAGAAGATTTCGCTAAAGGTATCGATCCGTGAAAAAGGATTCCCTGACAAACTGGATCAAGAGCGGCAGCCCCTGGATCTGGATGAACGCCGGCGCGGTGTCCATCGCGGTGATCATGACCCTGGGCCTGCTGGCCGTGATCGCGGTTCGCGGCATGGCGCATTTCTGGCCGGCGGATGTCATCGTCGCCGACTATCAGGTGCCCGGCAGCGAGCCCCGCCTGCTGGCCGGCGAGCGTGTGCAGGCCGAGCAGGTGCCGCGCGCGCGCCTGGCCGCCAGTGGCTTGCCGGTGGCGGCTGAGGGCGGCGAGTTCATGACCCGCGAGCTGCTCAAGGTGGGCAACCGTGAAGTCTACGGCGCGGATTTCACCTGGGTGGTGGGCGAGTGGCTGAGCAACGAACGCACCCCCCGCAACATCGTCGTGCTCGAACGTCGCGAGTGGGGCAACTTCTATGGCGAGCTGCTCAACGTCAAGGAAGGCGGCAACCTGGTCGCCGAAGGCGAAGCCGCCTGGGGCGAGCTGCAGCAGCGTATCGCGCGTATCGACCAGTTGCATGGGCAGATCAGCCACCTGGAAAAGGTCGATATCGGGCGGATCAACCATGGCCTGGAAAGGCTGCGCCTGAAAACCCGCAAGCTGGAGCTCGAGCAGCGTCTGGATGCCGCCGCGCAGGCCGAGCTGGATGCCGAGCGGGCCGAATGGGACGCCGAATACAAGACGCTGGAGGGCCGCCTGGCGTCGCTCTACCAAGATTTCAACCGCGACAGCATCGGCGTGCGCACCCTGGATGGCCGCGAACTGGAGATCAGCCTGGGCAAGGTGGTGCGTGCCTATCAGCCGAACGCCATGTCGGTGCCGCAGAAGCTCGGCTTCTATGCCGCCAAGATCTGGGAGTTCGTCAGCGACGAGCCGCGTGAGGCCAACACCGAGGGCGGCATCTTCCCGGCCATCTTCGGCACCGTGCTGATGACCATCATCATGGCGGTGATCGTCACCCCGTTCGGTGTGATCGCCGCCGTCTACCTGCGCGAGTACGCCAAGCAGGGCGTGCTCACCCGCATCATCCGCATCGCGGTGAACAACCTCGCCGGCGTGCCGTCGATCGTCTACGGCGTGTTCGGCCTGGGCTTCTTCGTCTATGTGCTGGGCGGCTCGCTGGATCGGATCTTCTACCCCGAAGCTGCGCCGGCGCCGGTGTTCGGTACGCCGGGGCTGATGTGGGCGTCGCTGACCCTGGCGATCCTCACCCTGCCGGTGGTGATCGTCGCCACCGAGGAAGGCCTGGCGCGTATCCCGCGAATGATTCGCGAAGGCTCGCTGGCGCTCGGTGCGACCAAGTCGGAAACGCTGTGGAAGGTGGTGCTACCCATGGCCAGCCCGGCGATGATGACCGGCCTGATCCTCGCCGTGGCCCGTGCCGCGGGCGAAGTGGCGCCGCTGATGCTGGTGGGCGTGGTCAAGCTGGCTCCGAGCTTGCCGCTCAACGGCAACTATCCTTACCTGCACCTGGACCAGAAGATCATGCACCTGGGCTTCCACATCTACGACGTGGGCTTCCAGAGCCCCAACGTCGAGGCCGCGCGGCCGCTGGTCTACGCCACGGCGCTGCTGCTGGTGCTGGTGATCGCGACGCTCAACCTCAGTGCGGTCGTCATCCGCAACCACCTGCGCGAGAAGTACAAGGCGCTTGACCACTAACTGCCGATAAAAGCGCTGGAGGCCCGAGGCTGGACGAACAAGCGGCACCGACCGCGTCCAGCCTTGAACCTCCGGCCTCCAGCGATCACGGAGACATCCATGTCAGCGACGCAAACCCATTCCATCGACATTTCCGCTCTCGGCCGCGACAAGCGCAGCCTCAACCTGGCCGATGAACCGGTGGCCATCGAAGTCCCCGATCTGAGCCTTTACTACGGCCAGAAGCAGGCGCTGTACAACGTCAGCATGAACATCCCCAGGCAACGCGTGACCGCCTTCATCGGCCCGTCGGGCTGCGGCAAGTCCACGCTGCTGCGCTGCTTCAACCGTATGAACGACCTGGTCGACGGCTGCCGCATCGAGGGTGCGATCAACCTCGACGGCACCAACATCTACCGCAAGGGCGAGGATGTGGCCGACCTGCGCCGCCGCGTCGGCATGGTGTTCCAGAAGCCCAACCCGTTCCCCAAGAGCATCTACGAGAACGTGGTCTACGGCCTGCGTATCCAGGGCATCAAGCAGAAGCGCGTGCTCGACGAAACCGTCGAATGGGCACTCAAGGGCGCGGCGCTGTGGGACGAAGTGAAGGACCGCCTGCACGAGTCGGCCCTCGGCCTTTCCGGCGGCCAGCAGCAGCGTCTGGTGATCGCCCGGACCATCGCCGTGCAGCCCGAAGTGCTGCTGCTCGACGAACCGAGCTCGGCGCTCGACCCGATCTCATCGCTGAAGGTCGAGGAGCTGATCTACGAGCTCAAGGCCAAGTACACCATCGTCATCGTCACCCACAACATGCAGCAGGCGGCGCGCGTCTCCGACTACACCGCCTTCATGTACATGGGCAAGCTGATCGAATACGGCGATACGGATACGCTGTTCACCAACCCGGCCAAGAAGCAGACCGAGGATTACATTACGGGGCGTTACGGCTAACGGCGAACAGACGACAACAGCGCTTAAGGCTGGAGGCTGGACGAACAAGCGGCTCCGTCTCGTCCAGCCTTCAGCGTCCAGCCTCCAGCGGCTTTTCAGGAGCCTTTATGAAAGACAACCACACCCAACACATCTCCCAGCAGTTCAACACCGAGCTAGAAGAAATCCGCAGTCACCTGCTGGCCATGGGCGGGCTGGTGGAGAAGCAGGTCAACGATGCGGTCACCGCGCTGATCGAGGCCGATTCGGGCCTGGCGCAGCAGGTGCGCGAGGTCGATGAACAGATCAACCAGATGGAGCGCAACATCGACGAGGAGTGCGTGCGCATCCTCGCTCGTCGCCAGCCGGCGGCCTCCGACCTGCGCCTGATCATCAGCATCTCCAAGTCGGTGATCGACCTCGAACGCATCGGCGACGAAGCGACCAAGATCGCCCGTCGCGCCATCCAGTTGTGCGAGGAGGGCGAATCGCCGCGCGGCTATGTCGAGGTACGGCATATCGGCGATCAGGTGCGCAAGATGGTGCGCGAGGCGCTGGACGCCTTCGCCCGCTTCGACGCCGACCTGGCGCTGTCGGTGGCCCAGTACGACAAGACCGTCGACCGCGAATACAAGACCGCCCTGCGCGAACTGGTCACGTTCATGATGGAAGACCCGCGCTCGATCTCCCGCGTGCTCAGCGTGATCTGGGCGCTGCGCTCGCTGGAACGCATCGGCGACCACGCGCGCAACATCGCCGAGCTGGTGATCTACCTGGTACACGGCACCGACGTGCGCCACATCGGCCTCAAGCGCATGGCCGAAGAGGTGGAGAGCGGCAGGGAGCGTTGAGGACGAGTCGTCGGGTTACGCCTCGGATTGTCGGATTACGCCTTCGGCTAATTCGACCTACAGAACGTGACGCTGCGCTGTGTGGGTCGGTTCACGCTTCACCGACCCGACGTGCGGCCTTCCAGGCAGCTCAATCCTGTAGCGTTTTCGGCAGCACCTCGAGCTGACCTTGCTACAGGGAGTGCTCGATGACGCGTCTTTGGACTGCGCTTCGCTGTGCGTCTTGGCTAAGGGCCATTGTTCTGTGAGCTTTAACGGCGTTTTCTTACATAGTGTATTTCATATGTAAGAATGATCTTTCTATCCTTACACATGGACTCCCATATATAAGCTTTATAGGTCTGGGCTTATATATGGTTTTCCGTATGTCGCTCAGCCAAGGCTTTCAGGTCATGAACAGCTCGAAATACCGACGGAACAGGTACAGCCGGTTACGGCCATAACCGGTGGTTTCCACCAGAATGTTCAGGCTTTCAAGCTGTTTCACCAGGGCGGTAGCGCTCTGATGCGTCACCTCCAGCAGCCCCGCCACGTCGCCGATGCTGACCATGGGGCGCTGGTAGAGGTGCAGCAGCAGTTTCTTGGCGTTCTCGGCGCGTTTGCCCAGCGTGAGAATCTGATGCTCCACTTCATGGCGCAGGGTCATGATGGCCATGAAGGTGTTCTTGCTGCTGGTGGCCGTCTCCACCACGGCGGTGAGGAAGAAGCGCAGCCAGTGCAGCAGGTCGTTGGAGCTGCGCACCACGGTCAGGGCGTCGTAGTAGGCGCCGCGATTGCGCTCGAAGAAATCCGACAGGTACAGCGCCGGCTTGTGCAGCAGACCTTTGTCCACCAGGTACAGGGTGATCAGCAGGCGACCGATGCGGCCGTTGCCGTCGAGAAAGGGGTGGATGGTCTCGAACTGGTAGTGGCTCAGGGCAATGCGGATCAGGTCCGGCACCTGCACCTGCTCGTTGTGCCAGAACTTCTCCAGATCGCCCATCAGCTCGGGCACCTCGCTCGGGTGCGGTGGCACGAACACGGCGTTGTTCAGGTTGCTGCCGCCGATCCAGTTCTGCGAGGTGCGAAAATCCCCCGGCATCTTGTGATCGCCGCGCACGCCCTGCATCAGCACCGCATGGGTCTGTTTAAGTACGCGGATGGACAGCGGCAAGCGCTTGAGATCCTCGACGACGGTATTGATCGCCTCGATATAGTTCTGCACCTCCTGCCAGTCATCGCGCTTCTCCGGTGCCACCTGCTCCTTGCGCATCAGCGCCTCGTCCATCTGCGTCTGGGTGCCCTCGATGCGGCTGGAGGTGTTGGCCTCCTTGGCGATATGCATGCGGATGAACAGGTCTACGTCCGGCACCATCAGCGACAGTGCGTTCAGCTCCGCCAGCGCCCGCGAGGCACGTTCCAGCAGGGTATTGAGCTGCGGGTCGAGCCACTGCCATTCGCAGTTGATCGGCGTCGGCGAAAAGCTCTTGTACTGGTATTGCTGCAGCCACTGGCCGGAGCTGAACTGTTCGACTTGCATCAGGCGACTTCCTTGTCCGGAACGGGTTCTTTGGTGGGTTTCGGCGCCTGCACGTCGCGTATATCGAACTTGTCGGCAGGCTTCAGCGGCTTGTACCCGGCCAGCCCCTTGTCCTTGCTGACATCCAGTACGCAGCCCAGGCGGCGCAGCGCGGTCAGCGGAGTCATCACCCGGCGGTATTGCGGCGGCCAGCAAGGATTGCGCAGCAGGTTGGCGATGACCCAGATGAAGTCGCTGTGTTTCTGGAGGAGTTCCTGGTGTTTCACTGCTGATCCTTGATGGGTTGAGCTGTTGGCAAGCATGGGCAGGGATTCTACTGCGCTTGGTTGGGGGATGGGTTGTGGTGCATTTGTAGATACCGTCTTGCCCCTCACTTCGCAATAGCGAGTTCGAGGTTGAACGGTTCGCCGGATTTCAACACGCCATAGGCGATACAGAGCAATTTACGCATCGCCGCGCAGACGATCTGTTTGCCGGCTTTGCCTCTGGCTTTCATCCGCTCGACCATTGCCCGAATGGCAGGGTTACGGCTCATGGACGTAATGGCTGGCATGTAGAGCCCTGCGCGCAAGCTGGCCGACCCCATGCGGGAAATCCGCACATGCCCTTTGAGTATTCCCGAGTCCTGTAGCTTGGGATTGAGCCCTGCAAAAGCGGTGACCGCTCGGCTGCTGCCGAAGCGTTGAATGTCCCCCAGTTCAGCCAGCACAAGTGCTGCCGTCCGCTCAGCAATGCCGTCGATGCTCGTGAGCAGGTCACGCTGGCCGCGCAAGTCATCGTTGTCGTCGAAATGCTGCTTGATCGCTTCCAGCGTCTCGGCGATTTGCTGGCGTAAATGTTCAAGAACCGACTCGATCGACGCCTTGACCTTGGTCTCGCGGGTCACGTCCAGGCGGTTCTGTTCCATCTGCTCCAGCTCCTGAAGATCCTTCAGGCGATGCACCAGGGCCTTGAGGCGGCGAATGGACGGTGGATCAGGCTGCCAGGCACGCAGCTTGGCCTGATGCAGGCTGCCATAATCGGCAATGAGCTTGGCGTCGACCTTGTCGGTCTTCACCCGCTGCAATTGGCTGCGGGCGTAATAGGCAACTTGGGCCGGGTTGAGGACGCACACCCGGTAACCTCGCGCGAGCAGCCATTCGGCCAGGGCTTCGTAGTAGATGCCCGTCGCCTCCATGACGACCCATGCCTGCGGCTCGGCGTACTTGAGCAGCCATTGCTGGAACACCTCAAAGCCTGCTGAGTCATTGGTCAGCTTGCCTTTGGTGCGGTGCTTGCCGTTGCTCTGCAAGGTTGCGATGTCGAATGTGTGTTTGGCGATGTCGACGCCAACGACTATGGCCATGGTTTTCCTCCTCAGTGAACGGATAGATCGTCACTGCATCCGTCCTACCTTGCTAATGCGAGCTCGTGGCTCAAGATACCGTTCGGACTTGCTGGATGAGTGCGGAGGAGTGCAGCGTTATCTACGTCACAAGCTCGAAGCTTAAGGGCGGGTACTACTTGCACTCTCTCCCCCGATGATCAGCCGGGGACTATTGCCTCCTGAAAGGCTGCAGTCGAGATACAAGGTCGGGTCACGCTTTATCGACCCGACATGCGGACGTTCAGACGAATCAATGCCCTGGCTGCTGCAGCGTTGCCAGCAACTCGCCGATCAGCTCCTGACGTTCGCGCTGCTCCAGCCGTGCCCCCGGATTGAGCGAGGACCATTCGGGATGGGCGCGGGCGCGTTGCAGGGCTTCGGGCAGCGTGCCGTCGCGCCAGCCCTGGGTCTGTGGCGTTTCCAGTTCGATGGCCTGCTGCGCGGCGTGGCCGCGGGCGGCGAGGGTCGTCAGCAGTTGCCGCTGGCGCAGGGCGAGCAGGCGCAGCACGGCATCATCGACGGTCAGCTCGCGCTGGCCCTTGAGCTTGCCCAGCAGGCGATTGCCGTAATGCCGCGCCGTCTGCGCGCCACCGCCGGCAAGGGCGCCGAGCAGCGCTGCGGCGCCCAGGGTGATGCCGCCCACCATCAGGTCGACCCCGGCGCCCGCCGCTGCGCCTGCGGCCATGCCGCCACCGACTTTCACGCCCAGCTGTTTCAGTGTCTCCGGGTTGAACAGGTCATCGCCCCAGCGGCCGTCGAGCAGCGGCAGGTCGGCGGCTGCGGCGTCTTCCTTGCGAAAGGCATACAGGCGCAGCAGGGCTTCGACGCAGGCCTGTTCGCGGACACGCACGGCATCGTGCAGTTCACGTATCGCGCCGCGTTCCAGTTCCGCTTGCGCTGCGACGCTGCGGCGGCACGCGGCCACATCCAGTAGCAGTTCAGCGATCAGCCGGTTGCCTGCGGCCAGGCGCGCGGCGGCCTGGGCTTCGTGATCCTCGATCAGTCGCTGCAATTGCGGCCTTGACGACTCCAGCAGCAGCGCCAGGCTTTCGTACAGCCGCCGCTCGCCATCGACCGGTGGCGCCACGCTGTCGAAACGTACCAGCGCATGCAGGCCGAGCCGGGCCAGGGCCTCGCGCCATTCGCTTTCGCGATGGCCGGGCCGGGCGACGAAGTTGAGTACCGGCAGCAGCGGCTTGCCGCAGCCGGCGAGCACCGCCAGTTCGTCCTTGTACTTGGCCAGCACCGGCTCGCGGGCGTCGATCACGTAGAGCCCGGCATCGCTGGCCAGCAACTGGCGCAGTACCTTGGCTTCCTGCTCGAAACGCTGGCGCGCCTCGGCGCCGTCGAGAAAACGTGCCGTGCGCGCCGGGCCGTCCAGACGCTCGTCGGGGCGCTCGATTCGCTCCAGATGGTCGAGCAGGGCGATGGCGTCTTCCAGGCCGGGCGTGTCGTAGAGTTCCAGCAATGGCTCGCCGTCCACCGACAACCGTGCGCCTTCGACATGGCGGGTGGTGCTGGGCCGGTGCGATACCTCGCCAAAGCCGATATCGCGGGTCAGGGTGCGCAGCAGCGAGGTCTTGCCGACATTGGTATGGCCGACCAGGGCGAGTTTCAGGGGGGCGCTCATCGGGCAGGCCTCGAGTTCTGTAGGGTGGATGACGCTTCACCCATCCACCTCTGCCAACGGTGGATGTAAAAAGCGACATCCACCCTACATTGAACACGCTCAATCATGGCCCGTCTCCAGCCAGGTCAGCGGCGTGCTGCTGGAATGAGTCAGGCCAAGGCTATCCAGCGCCTGCTGCCAGTCCCGCAGGCGGTCGTCGTCCAGTGCCTCGCCCGCTGGTGCCGGCAACAGCCAGACCCGAGTTTCGCCGGCGCAGCGGGACAGCTCGCCGATCAGCGCCAGGGTGCCGCGATCCGGCGAGCGGCGTGGATCGCAGGCGATCAGCAGGCGTCTGGCCGGGCCATGGGTGAGCTGTTCCAGCAGGCGCTTGCGCTGCTCGCGATCATCCAGCACGCCGGCATTGGCGATGCCAGCGGGCAGCGGCGGCGGCCAGTCGCGGTCCGGCTCCAGTTCGATGGCGACCAGCACCGCGCCTTCGCCACCCTCCAGCTGAATACCGTTGCCGGGATTGTGCAGATGCGCAGGTGCCGCATCCTGAATGCCGAGGCGTTCGCTGGCCGGTTGCAGGCGTTCGCGCAGCAGGCGGTAGGCGGGCAGTTGCAGATCCAGACGCAGCGCCGCGCGCCCGCTGCGCCAGCGCCACAGACAGAACAGCGTCAGCAGCAGGCGCGGCAGCAGCCCGTAGATCAGCACCACGCCCACCAGCCAGCCGGCCCAGCTCTGGCGGGCGCTGTCGAAGTCGTGGGTGAGGGTTCCGCTGGCGCGAATCTGTTCGATGTCCGGCATGCTGAAGCCGAGCCAGGCGGGCAGCGCGCCGAGGGCCTGGGTCAGTCCGATAAAGGCGCCTTCGCCGAGAATGGTGGTTTCCCAGACGAAGCCGTAGCGCCGGGTGGCCAGCAAGGCCAGCAGCGTCAGCAGGGCGCTGAGCATCGCCAGCGACCACAGGCCGTGCACGCCCAGCCCGAGCAGCCAGCGACCGAGCCGGCGCTGCTGCAGCACCGCCAGCAGCGCCGGCGCCAGTTGCACGGCGCGCGCATCGCGGGCGAGTTTTTCGCTGAGCCACAGCCAGAGCCGCCCCAGCGCGCCGCCGCTGTCGCCGGCGAAGAAAAAGCCCAGCAGCCAGCCCAGCAGCATCAGCAGGTTCAGCCCGAGCAGGCTGCCCAGCGCCCAGAACACATTCACCGGGCGCATACCGTCGCCCAGCGCCGCCCAGGCCAGCCCTGCGCCGCTGAACAGGGCCAACAGCAGCAGCGCCAGCGCCGCCAGCCGCGCGCCCTGACGCCAGTGTTGCAGCGCTTCGATCAAGCCATCGCGGCGCGCCAGCCAGAGTGCGCGGCGTTCGATCAGCTGGTGCAGCTCGCCGCCCTCGGCGCGCGCCCGGCGATTGGCCTCGTCGTCGTCCAGCGGTCCGGCATGCTCTTCGCGCAGGCGCACGGCTTCGCTCAGCCAGAGGCGGTCGAGGAATGTAAGCGTTGCTGAGGATTGGGCGGTCACACGTTATCCCGGTCGTGAAAGCAGTGCTGAGAATACCTGCTGCCGCGCCAATGCGGAAAAGACGCCGCTGACTGCCCGTCCGGCCCTCTGTTATCCTCGCGGCCATGAATCAGACCTCCCTTCCCCTCGCGATGATCGCCGCCCTGGCGGAAAACCACGTCATCGGGCTCGACAACAAAATGCCCTGGCACCTGCCGGCGGATCTCAGGCACTTCAAGGCGATGACGCTCGGCAAGCCGATCATCATGGGCCGCAAGACCTGGGATTCGCTCGGACGACCGCTGCCGGGCCGCTTGAATCTGGTGGTCAGCCGCCAGCCCGATCTGCGGCTCGAAGGCGCGGAAACCTTCTCCAGCCTGGATGATGCCTTGCTGCGCGCCGAACGCTGGGCGCGCGAGCAGGGCGTGGACGAGATCATGCTGATCGGTGGTGCGCAGCTCTATGGCCAGGCGCTGGAGCGCGCCCGGCGCCTGTATCTGACGCGCATCGCCGCCAGCCCGCAGGGCGACGCCTTCTTCCCCGCGTTCGACGAGACGCAGTGGCGCTGCCGCGAAAGCCTGGCGCATCAGGCCGAAGGCGAAGTGCCGGCCTATCGTTTCGAGACCTGGGAACGGGGCTGAATGCCGTCGCGCCAGCAGCCGGTCAACCCAGGTTGACCAGCTCGGCCTGCGCGGTGCCGTTTTCCAGTCGCAGCAATGCCAGGCTGATCGGCAGCTTGAAGCGTCGCGGGCCGGCGCTGCCGGGATTGACGTAGAGCACGCCGCCGCAGCGTTCGATCTTCGGCTGGTGCGAATGGCCGCTCACCATCACATCGATGCCGGCTGCGACCGGATCGAAATCCAGCTGCTTGAGGTCGTGCAATACATGCAGGCTGAGGCCGCCGATATGCAGGTCCAGCCGCTCGGGCAGTGCCAGCGCCCAGTCGGTCGTGTCGATATTGCCACGGATGACATCCAGCGGTGCGAGCGCGCGCAGGCCGTCGAGTACCGCCGCCTTGCCGATGTCGCCGGCATGGATGATCCGTGAGCAGCCACGCAGGGCGGCCAGCGCCTCGGGACGGAGCAGACCGTGGGTGTCGGAGATCAAACCGATGCGCATGCGGGTTCACGCCTCTGGGTCGAGTGGGCTGGACAGGCCATTCGACCCCAGGCCGGGCGCCGTGTTTGCGGCGTCTCGGCAGCGCTGATCGGGCTTTCGGTCACGGTTCCGGGTGGGCGGCGGGCGACTCCGGCAGGAACCAGTTCATCACCAGCGCGCAGATGCCGCCGGTGGCTACGCCCGATTCCAGCACGCTGCGCAGGCCGGCTGGCATGTGCGCGAGAAATTCCGGTACCTGCGAAAAGCCCAGGCCGAGCGCCAGCGATACCGAGATGATCAGCAGCGCGCGGCGATCCAGCTGGATGCCGGCGAGGATGTTGATGCCCGCTGCGGCCACCGCGCCGAACATCACCAGTGCCGCGCCGCCGAGCACCGGCTCGGGCACCGCCTGCAGCACGCCGGCCACCGCCGGAAACAGGCCGAGAATGACCAGCAGGGCGGCGATCCACAGACCCACGTAGCGGCTGGCGATGCCGGTGAGCTGGATGATGCCGTTGTTCTGCGCGAACACCGAGCTGGGGAAGGTGTTGAAGAAGCCGGCCAGCAGCGAGTTGGCGCCGTTGACCAGCACGCCGCCCTTGATCCGCTGCATCCACAGCGGGCCTTCCACCGGCTCGCGGGAAATCTTGCTGGTGGCGGTGACGTCGCCGATGGCCTCCAGCGAGGTCACCAGATAGATCACCACCATGGGGATGAACAGGCTCCAGGAGAAGCCCAGGCCGAAGTGCAGCGGCATCGGCACTTCGAACAGGTTGGCCTCGCGCATGCCGGTGAAATCCAGGCGGCCCAGATAGGCGGCCAGCGCATAGCCGATGGTCAGGGCGATGATGATGGCGCAGCTGCGCATCCACACCACCGGCAGGCGGTTGAGGATGACGATGGCGCCCAGCACCACGCCGGACAGCAACAGGTTCTCGCCGTTGGCGAAGGTGCCGTCGCCCATGGCCGCGTAACCGCCGCCCATGCTGATCAGGCCGACCTTGATCAGCGTCAGGCCGATCATCAGCACCACGATGCCGGTCACCAGCGGGGTGATCAGGCGTTTGACGAACGGCAGGACGCGCGACACGCCCATCTCGATGAAAGAGCCGGCGATCACCACGCCGAAGATCGCCGCCATCACCGCCTCGACCGGCGTGCCCTGCTGGACCATCAGCACGCCACCGGCGATCAGCGGTCCGACGAAATTGAAGCTGGTGCCCTGGACGATCAGCAGTCCCGCGCCGAACGGACCGAAGCGCTTGCACTGGACGAAGGTGGCGATGCCGGAAATCACCAGCGACATGGACACGATGATATTGGTGTCGCGTGGCGACACGCCGATGGCCTGGCAGATCAACAGACCCGGCGTGACGATCGGCACGATGATCGCCAGCAGGTGCTGCAGTGCGGCGAGAAAGGCGACCCAGGGCCGGGGGCGGTCGTTGAGCCCGTAGACCAGTTCATCGGGTGTTTCGTGGGCGGTGTGATTGTCGGGAGAACTCATGGCCGGCCTTCAGGCGAAAAGAGCGCGATTCTACTGGCCGGGATGCGCGACGGACAGTGTCAGTGCCTTCCAGCCACCCGTTGCGCAACCCGCGGCATCTACAATCAGCGAAACCCAATCGAGGAGTGCCCCGAATGAAAACCGTCGTCGCAATGACCTTGCTGTCGCTCGTCACCGGCCTGGCCCACGCCCAGGAAAGCTGTGCCAGCAAGGAAGCGGATATCCTCCGCCAACTGGAGCATGCCCGCGAGCAGGGCAACACCGGACGTATCGAGGGTTTGGAAACCGCGTTGGGCAAGGTCCGGGCACACTGTACCGACGCAGGGCTGCAGGCCGAACGGCAGGAAGAGATCGACGAGGCGCGAGAGGAAATCCGCGAGCGTGAAGCCGAGCTGCAGGAGGCGTTGCGTGAGGGCGATCCGAAGCAGATCGAAAAGCGCGAGCGCAAACTGGCCGAAGCCAGGGAGGAGTTGCGCGAGGTATTGGAAGACTAGCGCTTGGCGCAACAGCGTCAACACCGTGTTCTGCATAAGACGATGCCCGCCTGGGTGGGCGGGCATCGTCTTCAAACGGGCTTTCGTGTAGCGCCCTTATCCGCTGCTCGGGACGGCCGTCGCCACCTTGGCGTGCGGTTCCTGTGAGGGCGCGCTGTGGTCCTCGGGGCTGATTACTGGAACCTCGTTGCCATCGGCGTCATACAGCTTGCCGTTGCGGAAGTGGTCGCCATCATGCAGTGCGGCGACGTCCTGGTAGCGCAGGGTACGCTCGCTGGCGGCAACGAATACCGACTGCTGGTCGGAGTTGCCGGCGGTCAGGTGGTTGAACAGCAGGTTCAGCAGGATGGCCATGATCGCCGCCGAGCTGATGCCCGAGTGGAAGATGGTCTCGAACCAGGCCGGGAAGTGGTGGTAGAAGCTCGGCGCGGCGATCGGGATCATGCCGAAGCCGATCGAGGTGGCGACGATGATCAGATTCATGTTGTTGCGGTATTCGACCTGCGCCAGGGTACGGATACCCGCGGCGGCCACGGTACCGAACAGCACGATGCCCGCGCCACCCAGCACTGCGGTGGGCACCGCGGCAACCAGGCGACCCATCACCGGCAGCAGGCCGAGTGTCACCAGAATCAGGCCGGCGCTGGCCACCACGTAACGGCTCTTGATGCCGGTAACGGCCACCAGCCCCACGTTCTGGGCGAAGGCGCTCTGGGTGAAGGAGCCGAAGATCGGCGCCAGGCTGCTGGAAATCATGTCCGCCCGCAGGCCATCGCCCAGTCGCTTGGAGTCGACCTTGGTATCGATGATTTCACCGACGGCGAGGATATCGGCGGAGGTTTCCACCAGCGTGACGATGACCACGATCAGCATCGACAGGATCGCCGCGAACTGGAATACCGGCGCGCCAAAATGCAGCGGCGAGGGCATGGCCACCACCGGGCCGTCCAGTACACCGGAGAAGTCGGCCATGCCGAAGAACACTGCGGCCACGGTGCCGATCACCATCGCCAGGAGGATCGACAGCCGGGAAATGGTGGCGCTGCCGAGTTTGCTCAGCAGCAGCACGCACGCCAGGGTGAAGCCCGCCAGGCCGATATTGGCCATGCTGCCGAAGTCCGCGGCCTGGCTGTTGCCGCCCATGGCCCAGCGTGCCGCGACAGGCATCAGGGTCAGGCCGATGGTGGTGATGACGATGCCGGTCACCAGTGGCGGAAAGAACTTGGTGATACGTGAGAACACCGGTGTGATCAGCAGGCCGATCAGCGAGGCGGCGATCACCGCGCCGAATACCACCGGAAGCCCTCCGGAGCCGTCGTTGCCGATGATGGCGATCATCGTCGCCACGCCGGCGAAGGATACGCCCTGTACCAGCGGCAGCTGGCAGCCGAAGAACGGCAGGCCGATCGTTTGCAGCAGGGTGGCCGCGCCGCCGGCGAACAGCGAGGCGGCAATCAGCAGGCCAATTTCGGCTGCCGAGAGACCGGCGGCCTGACCGACGATCAGCGGCACCGCGACGATGCCTCCGTACATGGTCAGGACGTGTTGCAGGCCATAGGCCAGGTTGGCGCCGACGCCGAGGTTCTCGTCCTCTGGACGCTTCTCCGAAGGGGTGCTTACGGATGAGACTGTCATGGTGAGTTCTCGCTGTTGTTCTTGTGTCGGTCAATGTAGACAAAAAGTCACTGCATTTGCCAGTCATTTGTATACATTTTTATTTGTCGAGAAATAGCTGCCATTAGCGTCAAAGATCGAAACATAGAGCGTAATTACGTCTATCTACGAGGTGTTCGCTGGCTGCCGTTTTTCATGTTCGACGAATGGTGAGGAAGAAAAAGCTGATTTGAACAGCTGTTCCGGGAGGAAGACGGGCAGGGAAAATTTTGTCGAAAGCAGATTTTGTGGACAGGCAAGGAGGCGATAGAGCCGATTCGGTTCGCTGGCCTCTGGGAGCGAAACCGAGCTGGAAACAAAAAGCCCGGCAGATGCCGGGCTCTGTTTTAGCGCGGGTAACTCAACCGTCCAGCAGCGCCTTGTTGCGCACCGCGCCCTTGTCGGCGCTGGTGGCCAGCAGGGCGTAGGCCTTGAGCGCGGTCGAGACCTTGCGTGTGCGTGGCTGTGCCGGCTTCCAGCCGAGCTTGTCCTGCTCGATCCGGCGGTGGGACAGGTCTTCATCGCTGACCTGCAGCTGGATGCTGCGGTTGGGGATGTCGATCAGCACCTTGTCGCCGTCGCGCACCAGGCCGATGGCGCCGCCGGCGGCGGCTTCCGGCGAGGCGTGGCCGATGGACAGGCCCGAGGTGCCGCCGGAGAAGCGACCGTCGGTGAGCAGCGCGCATTCGGCCCCCAGTCCCTTGGACTTCAGGTAGCTGGTCGGATAGAGCATTTCCTGCATGCCCGGACCGCCTTTCGGGCCTTCGTAGCGGATGATGACGATGTCGCCGGGCTTCACCTCGTCGGCGAGGATGCCCTTCACGGCGCTGTCCTGGCTTTCGTAGATCTTCGCGGTGCCCTCGAAGACGTGGATGGATTCATCGACGCCGGCGGTCTTCACCACGCAGCCGTCCAGGGCGATGTTGCCATAGAGCACGGCCAGGCCGCCTTCCTGGGAATAGGCGTGTTCGACCGAGCGGATGCAGCCGTTTTCGCGGTCGGCGTCGAGGCTGTCCCAGCGGGTCGCCTGACTGAATGCGGTCTGTGTCGGAATGCCTGCCGGGCCGGCCTTGAAGAAGGTGTGTACGGCCTCGTCCTCGGTCTGGGTGATGTCCCACTGGGCGATGCCTTCAGCCATGGTCCGGCTGTGGACGGTGGAGACGTCGGTGTGCAGCAGTCCGCCACGGGCCAGTTCGCCGAGGATCGAGAAGATGCCGCCGGCGCGGTGCACATCTTCCATGTGGTACTTCTGGATGTTCGGCGCCACCTTGCACAGCTGCGGCACCTTGCGCGACAGCGCATCGATGGCGCGCAGGTCGAAGTCCACCTCGCCTTCCTGGGCCGCGGCCAGCAGGTGCAGGATGGTGTTGGTCGAACCGCCCATGGCGATGTCCAGGGTCATGGCATTCTCGAACGCCTTGATGCTGGCGATGTTGCGCGGCAATACCGACTCATCGCCTTCAGCGTAGTAGCGCTTGCACAGCTCGACGGCGACACGACCGGCACGCAGGAACAGCTGCTCGCGGTCGGCGTGGGTAGCCAGCATGGTGCCGTTGCCCGGCAGGGACAGGCCCAGGGCTTCGGTCAGGCAGTTCATCGAGTTGGCAGTGAACATGCCCGAGCAGCTGCCGCAGGTGGGGCAGGCGCTGCGCTCGTACTCGGCGACCTTCTCGTCCGAGCAGGAGTCGTCGGCGGCGACCACCATGGCATCCACCAGGTCCAGGCCGTGGGAGGCCAGCTTGGTCTTGCCGGCTTCCATCGGGCCGCCGGAGACGAACACCACCGGGATGTTCAGGCGCAGGGCGGCCATCAGCATGCCGGGGGTGATCTTGTCGCAGTTGCTGATACAGACGATGGCGTCGGCGCAGTGGGCGTTGACCATGTATTCCACCGAGTCGGCGATGATCTCGCGACTCGGCAGCGAATAGAGCATGCCGTCGTGGCCCATGGCGATACCGTCGTCGACGGCGATGGTGTTGAACTCCTTGGCTACGCCGCCATGCTTTTCGATCTCGCGAGCGACCAGCTGGCCCATGTCCTTGAGGTGCACGTGGCCAGGCACGAACTGGGTGAAGGAGTTGGCGATGGCGATGATCGGCTTCTTGAAGTCTTCGTCCTTCATCCCGGTGGCACGCCACAGGGCGCGAGCGCCGGCCATGTTGCGACCGTGGGTGGAGGTTTTCGAGCGGTAATCGGGCATGACGGAATCCTGCGACTGAACGGCTGATCGAATGGTGCTTATGGTGAGCGTCATCTGTGCCGTGTGCAACGGCAGGTGGCTGTGCAGGCGCAGGGGGCTTGAACGAGGCGGGTATCGCTCGTGCGGCCCGGCTCACGGGCCCGCCGGGGTGCTGGCGAGGAATGCTCCGATTCTACGCGGGCTGGCGAGGTCGGGGAAGGCTGATGGTCGGCATGAGCAGGTCATTGTCGAGCACGCGCGTGATCTTCGTGGAAGCGGGCCATGCCCGCGAAACCCGGCTCAGGTGTCGGCGCGGTTGCCTTCGCGAGCATGGCTCGCTCCTGCGAAGTGTGATGCTGCACCGGGGCTTCAGCCAAGAAGCCCTTGGCTATGAAGTCGCTCCCACGGGGTGCCGTCGTTCGCATTCATTGCTGGCGGCTTGTGCCGTCAGCTGTTGGGCAAGATCCGGCAGGTGATGCTCTTGATGTAGCGCGTCTCCGGGATCGCCGGGTGCACCGGATGATCAGGACCCTGGCCGCCGCGTTCGAGCAGCTGGATGTTGCGGCCCAGGTGACGGGCGCTGCCGAGCAGGATGTTCTGCAGATCGTCCTCGGGCAGGTGCATGGAGCAGGAGGCGCTGACCAGAATGCCGTCCTTGCCGAGCAGGCGCATGGCCTGTTCGTTGAGGCGGCGATAGGCGGCCTCGCCGTTCTTGAGGTCCTTCTTGCGCTTGATGAAGGCCGGCGGGTCGGTGATGACCACGTCGAAGCGCTCCTCGGCGTTCTTCAGCTCCTTCATGGCCTCGAAGGCATCGCCCTCGACGCAGGTCATCTTCTCGGCCACGCCATTGAGCGCGGCATTGCGCTCGACGCCATCGAGGGCGAAGGCCGAGGCATCGACGCAGAAGACTTCGCTGGCGCCGAACACGGCTGCCTGCACGCCCCAGCCGCCGATGTAGCTGAACAGATCCAGCACCCGCTTGCCCTTGACGTAGGGCGCCAGGCGCGCGCGATTCATGCGGTGGTCGTAGAACCAGCCAGTCTTCTGGCCTTGCAGTACCGGCGCTTCGAATTTCACCCCGTTCTCCTCCAGCGCGACCCACTCGGGCACCACGCCGAAGGCGGTGTCGACATAGCGCTCCAGGCCCTCGGCATCGCGCGCGCTGGAGTCGTTCTTCCACAGCACGCCACGCGGCTTGAGCACCTGCACCAGGGCTTCGAGCACGGCATCCCGGTTGCGCTCCATGGTCGCCGAAGCCAACTGCACCACCAGATGATCGTGGAAGCGGTCCACCACCAGGCCCGGCAGCAGGTCGGAATCGCCGTAGATCAGGCGGTAGCAGGGCTGCTCGAACAGGCGCTCGCGCAGCGACAGCGCGACCTGGATGCGATGCACCAGCAAGGATTTGTCCAGGCTGTGCTTGAGGTCGCGCGACAGCAGGCGCGCGCAGATCAGGTTGTTTGGCGACACCCCGACGATGCCCAGCGGCTTGCCGCCGGCGGCTTCGAGGATGGCCTGATCGCCGGCGGCAAAGCCGCTCAGCGGCGTGGCGGCGGTGTCCACTTCGTTGCTGTAGACCCACAGATGGCCGGCCCGCAGGCGGCGGTCGGCGTTGGCTTTTAGGCGCAGGCTGGGCAGGGTCATGAGGGGCGCTCCGGATGAGGGGCGGGCATTGTATAGGAGCTGCAAGCCGCAAGCCTCAACGTGCAAGGAAAAGCATGCATCCCGAGCTTGCAGCTTGCAGCTTGCAGCTTGCAGCCGTCAGGCCGACAGCGCCTTGATCAACGCCTCGCTGAACGCGGGAATGTCATCGGGCTTGCGGCTGCTGATCAGGTGGCCGTCGATCACCACCTGTTCGTCGACCCATTCGGCACCGGCGTTTTTCAGGTCGTCGGCCAGCGAGGGCCAACTGGTCATGCGCTTGCCCTTGACCAGCTCGGCCGAGACCAGCAGCCAGCCTCCGTGGCAGATCACGGCGATGGTCTTGTTCGCGCGCGCGGCGTCGCGCACCAGTTCCTGAGCCATCTCGTCGGTGCGGATGGTGTCGGAGTTGACCACGCCGCCGGGCAGCAGCAGGGCGTCATAGTCCTCCATGCGGATGCTGTCGAAGGTAGCGTCGATGGGGAATTCATCAGCCGGCGTGGTGTGATTCCAGCCGCGCACCTTGCCTGGTTTGGCCGAGACGAGTTCGATCCTGGCACCGACCTTTTCCAGGGCCTCGCGCGGGCCGGTCATCTCCACCTGCTCGAAGCCATCGGTCAGCAGGATCGCCACACGCTTGCCAGTGAGAGCTTGAGTCATAGCATGCCTCCGTTGGTTGGGACCCACTGAATGCGGGCCATGTGAAAATGGGACCCGCGCTGCAGGGAAAGTTCGCACATCCATGCAGGCAGCAGAGCGTCGGGTAGAACAGGACACGGCAGCTCGATGCTTGCGCCCATGCTAGGATTCTCCAATTTCGCCCTGTCCCGTTTTGCCATGCCCGAACTTCCCGAAGTCGAAACCACTCGTCGCGGTATCGAACCGCATCTTGTCGGCCAGCGCGTCAGTCGTGTGATCGTGCGCGAGCGGCGCCTGCGCTGGCCGATCCCGGAGGATCTCGACGTGCGCCTGTCCGGCCAGCGTATCGAGGCGGTGGAGCGGCGTGCCAAGTACCTGCTGATCAGGGCCGAGGCGGGTACGCTGATCGCCCATCTGGGCATGTCCGGCAGTCTGCGTCTGGTGGATGCCGAACTGCCGCCGCTCAAGCACGAGCATGTCGATATCGTGCTGGAGTCGGGCATGGCGCTGCGCTATACCGATCCGCGGCGTTTCGGCGCGCTGCTGTGGAGCGCCGATCCACTCAGCCATGCGCTGCTCGCCAGCCTCGGGCCGGAGCCGCTCGGTGACGAGTTCGACGGCGATCGACTGTTCCGCATGTCGCGCGGGCGCAGCATGGCGATCAAGCCGTTCATCATGGACAACGCCGTGGTGGTCGGGGTCGGCAATATCTACGCCAGCGAGGCGCTGTTCGCCGCCGGTATCGACCCGCGTCGCGCCGCCGGTACGGTGTCGCGGGCGCGCTATCTGAAACTGGCGCAGGAAATCCGACGTATCCTCGCGTGTGCCATCGAGCGAGGCGGCACCACGCTGCGCGATTTCGTCGGCGGCGACGGCAAACCGGGCTACTTCCAGCAGGAGCTGTTCGTCTACGGGCGCGGCGGTGAGTTCTGCAAGACCTGTGGTTCGACCCTGCGCGAAATCCGCCTGGGTCAGCGTGCCAGCGTCCACTGCCTTCGCTGTCAGCGCTGAGTGCGACCTGGATCAACAACCACAGGCATTGACGGCGTTCACGATCAGTGTACGACAGGCACTGCTATAGTGACCGGCGAGCAACACCGCCCTGTTTCGCCCAGCTGAAGGATCACACCATGAAACTGTTTCGCTCCACTGCCGTTGTCCTGGCCCTGACCACTGGCCTGCTGGCGATGCCGGCTCATGCTCAGTCGACGCAACAGAATGCCAGCGGCGACCCCATGTATACCGTCGAGGCGCCCAAGGCTTTTTCCATCGTCGCTGACCTGCTGATCGCGCGGCCCTTGCTGATTGCTGCAACCGCCATCGGTGCCGGGGTGTTCGTCGTCAGTCTGCCGTTTTCCGCCATGGGCGGCGGCATCAAGGAAACCGGCCAGGCTCTGGTGGTCGAGCCTGGCGCCGCTGCCTTCGCCCGCTGCCTGGGCTGCACCCGCGTCGGCTACAACCGCCAGGACTGATCCGAGCGCCCCACAAAGGTCGGAGGCGCAGGGGCTTCCGGCTCTTGTGCGCTTGGCGTAGGCTTCGTCGCCTTATTCTGCGAGCGAAGCCGGAAAGCCGTGTCCAGTCGATTTCTCAAACTCTCATTACCCATTCTTGGGCTGCTGGTCCTTTCCTGGTCATTCTGGTCCAGCGAGGGCTGGTTGCAGCTCTGTGCCGGTCTGGCGCTGTTCCTGTTCGGCATGCAGTGCCTGGAAGAGGGCTTGCGCGAGCTCGCCGGCGGCAAGCTGGAGGAACTGCTGGGGCGTAGCACCTCGACAGCGGGCAAGGCGCTGCTGTTCGGTATCGGCGGCACCATGTTGCTGCAGTCCACCACGCTGGTTTCGCTGCTGACCATTGCCTTTATCAGTACCGGGCTGATCCAGCTGGCGGGCGGCATTGCCATTCTGTTCGGCGCCAATCTGGGGGCCAGCTTCGGTATCTGGCTGCTGGCCCTGGCCGGACAGAACATCAGCCTCAGTCCATTGGCCCTGCCGCTGCTGGTGTTCGGCGTGCTGGCTGGCTTCAACGGACCCAAGAGCAAGGCCGCCGGGCGCATCGTGCTGGGCATCGCCTTTATCTTCCTGGGTATCGACGGGATCAAGGAGGGCTTTGACGCCTTCGGCGCGGGCATGGATCTGACCGAATACCGGGCCGATGGGCTGAGCGGACAATTGCTGTTCCTGGCCGTGGGCACTGTGCTGACCATGGTGCTGCAGTCCAGCCACGCCACCCTGATGCTGACGCTGGCGGCCCTGGCCAGTGGTCAGGTGGATCTGGCGCAGAGCCTGGCCATCGCTATCGGCGCCAACATCGGCAGCGCCGTGACTACCGGCCTGGTGGGTGCGCTGGGCGGCAATCGCAGTGGTCAGCGCCTGGCGCTGGTGCATGTGCTGTTCAACCTGGGTACCGCCCTGGTGACCTTCATTCTGCTACAGCCGCTGAGCTGGCTGGTGCTGTGGGTGAGCGGCCTGGTGGGGCTGGGCGACAACAGTCTGCTGCAACTGGCTCTGTTCCATACTCTGTTCAACGTGCTTGGCGTGTTGCTGTTCTGGTTCTGGCAGGATCGCCTGGCCGATCTCCTGGTGCGTTGGCTGCCCGAAGCGGAGGAGCCGCAGGTCCTGATCGCCGAACTGGTTGTCCCCCAGGAGCGGCAGGAGCTGTCGACGACGCGTGCCCGTTACCTCGAAGAAGAGGCGCTGGACTCGGTGGATGCCGCCGCCAGTGCGGTGACGCGTGAGTTGCGGCACATGGGGCGCCTGAGCATGGAGGTGATCTGTCATGCACTCTATCTGCCGGTGGAACAGCTGGGGCAGGTGCCTGTTGACGAGCACTTGCTGCAGGCTCCGCCGGATGCCCATGCGCTGGATGCCGACGTGCTCTACCAGCATCACATCAAGGGTGTGTACAGCGACCTGTTGAGCTTCATGGGGCGCATGCACCTGCCGCAGGACGAGGCGCACCAGACGTTCTGGATGAATTGCCAGGTCGTTTCGCTGCAGCTGGTGGATGCGGTCAAGGACGCCAAGCACCTGCAGAAGAACCTCGGTCACTACCTGCGCCAGGACGAATCGGTGGTGCGCAAGAGCTACGTCGAGTTGCGTCGCCACCTGCTGGAAACCTTGCGTGAGTTGCGCGCCCTGCATCGCGCTGAACTGCCCGAAACCCTATGGCGCGAACGCCTGCAATGGCTGGATGACTGCGCCGCCGATTTCGATGGTGAATTCCGCAAGCGCCTCTTCATGGCGGTGCGCAACAAGCAGCTCGACGGCCTGCAGACCAGCTCACTGATGAACGACCTGGGCTATGCCAGCCGCATCATCCAGAGCCTGCGCAATGCGTTGCTGCTGGGCGAAGGAGCGGAACTGGCACGTTTGCTGAGAAATGAAGACGAACAGGAGGAGTCGCTGATTCTGGGGATCTGACGCGACCTGGAATGCCCTGTCAGGCGCTCCAGGCCGAAACGGCGGGAGCGACTCAGGCCTTTCCGGTGATGATCAGGTACTTCTGCATCAGCTCATCCTTGCTCTCGACATTGGTCACATCGAGCGGAATGCAATCCACCGGGCAAACCTGCTGGCACTGGGGCTCGTCATAGTGACCGACGCATTCGGTACAGAGGTTGGGGTCGATGACGTAGATTTCCTCGCCCTGGGAAATGGCGCTGTTCGGGCACTCGGGCTCGCACACGTCGCAGTTGATGCAGTCATCGGTGATTATCAGGGACATCGGTTAACTCCAGCGGCGGCGCGGACCGCAGCACTCTAAGAACGACGCGCCAATTTTGCCGCATCGGCCCGCTCGGCGCACGCTGCGGTTGATGTCGGCACGGTTCACTTGCCGGCGTAACGCTCCGCCAGCGCCTTCACGACCGAAGGGTGAACGAACTTGGAGACATCACCATCGAGCCGGGCGATTTCGCGCACCAGGGTCGAGGAAATGTAGGAGAACTTCTCCGACGGGGTGAGGAAAAGGCTTTCCACGTCCGGCGCCAGCTGACGGTTCATGTTGGCCAGCTGAAATTCGTACTCGAAGTCCGACACCGCGCGCAACCCGCGCAGCAGGACATTGGCCTTCTGCTCGGCGACGAAATGCGCCAGCAGTGTGGAAAAGCCCAGCACCTTGACGTTGGGCAAATGCGCCGTCACTTCCTCCGCCAGTGCGACACGCTGTTCAAGCGGAAGCAGGGGGTTTTTGTGCGGGCTGGCAGCAATCGCGATGATCACTTCGTCGAACAGGCGCGAAGCGCGTTCGATCAGGTCGGTGTGACCCATGGTGATCGGATCGAAGGTTCCCGGATACAGCACTCGGTTCATCGCGGCGTCCTGACGCATGCGTGGGGGGTGGATGGTAGCGGCTCGGTGTTGGCAGCGTAAAGTATCAAAGCATGGCCTGCTCGGTTCATCCGCCCGGCCAGTTGACTGGCAAGCCGGACGGTGTGCCACGCCGCATTGCCGAACGGGCCGAGCCTGAGCAGGGCCAGGGCTTGCCCTCAGCGTACGAAAAGCCTGTAGACCAGCTTCTGCAGCGTCTTGCCATAGGGCGGGTAGACCAGTCGTGAGGCATTGAAACGCTGCTTGACGAACACGCCCTTGGCCTTGCTGAAGGTCAGGAAACCCTCGTGGCCGTGGTAATGCCCCATGCCGGAGGGGCCGACGCCGCCGAAGGGCAGGTCGTCCTGGGCGACGTGCAGCAGGGTGTCGTTGAGGCAGACGCCACCGGAGTGGGTGCGCTCCAGCACGGCCTGCTGCTCGGCCTTGTCGTAGCCGAAATAGTAGAGCGCCAGCGGTCGCGGACGGGCGTTGACGTAGGCCAGCGCCTGTTCCAGGTCGTCATAGGGCACGACGGGCAGCAGCGGGCCGAAGATCTCGTCCTGCATCACCCGCATCTCGTCGCTCACATCCAGCAGCAGGTGGTGCGGCATGCGCCGGCCCTGGCCCTGCTCGAACAGCGGCAGCAGGCGCGCGCCTCTGGCCTGGGCATCGTCCAGATAGTCCTGCAGGCGGGCCTGCTGGCGCGGGTTGATGATCGAAGTGTAGTCCGGGTTGTCGGCCAGTCGCGGATAAAAACGCTGGATGACCTGGCGATAGGCCTCGACGAAGCCTTCCAGACGATCCTTCGGCACCAGCACGTAGTCGGGCGCCACGCAGGTCTGCCCGGCGTTGAGCGTCTTGCCGAAGGCGATGCGTTCGGCGGCATCGTCGAGCGGCACGCTGGCCGAGACGATGGCCGGCGACTTGCCGCCCAGCTCCAGCGTCACCGGCGTCAGGTTGTCCGCCGCGGCGCGCATCACCTGGCGGCCGATGCTGGTGCTACCGGTGAACAGCAGGTGATCGAAGGGTAGCCGCGAGAAGGCGATGCCCACGTCTGCTTCGCCGAGCACCACGGCCACCTGGTCCTCGGCGAATACCTGCGCCAGCAGATCCTTCAGCAACTGTCCGGTGGCAGGCGTCGATTCGCTCATTTTCAGCATCACCCGGTTGCCCGCCGCCAGCGCGCCGATCAGCGGGCCGATGGCGAGATAGAGCGGGTAGTTCCAGGGCACGATGATCCCGACCACGCCCAGCGGCTGGTACAGCACGCGCGCGCTGGCCGGCTGGAAGGCCAGCCCGACGCTGCGCCGCGAGGGCTTCATCCATTTGCGCAGGCGGCGCCTGGCGTAGTGGATGCCGTGCAGGCTGGGCATGAGTTCCGCCAACCGGGTTTCGTCCGCCGAGCGATTGCCGAAATCCGCGCTGATCGCCTCGACGATCGCCTGTTGATTACTGGCGAGCAGCTGATGCAGGGCGTCGAGCCATTGCAGGCGAGCCGCCGCGTCCGGATAGGGAGCGATCTGGAAGGCGCGGCGCTGCCGAGCGAGCAGCGACTGCAGGCGTTCGATCTCGGGGTTGGTCTGGTCCAGCTGTGCGACAGGGGCGGGCATGGCGACATTCCGGTGAAGGCGTGATCGGCATTGTTCGCGCTCACTGGTGCCTCTGCCAAGGTCATCGCCGTGCCGGGCGTATTGTCTGACCGAATAGCCTTGTGATTAGCCGATGTTCCCGGTACGTGTTGTTGGGTCAATCCTGCTTTTGTGGGAGCGGACTTGTCCGCGAAGCGCTTCCCGTACATCGGCGTGGTTCCATTCGCGGCCAAGGCCGCTTCCACAGGCGGTTCGTCGCATCGGGTAGATCGGGTCACGCTTCACCGACCCGTCAAGCGAGCGGTCAGGCGCGTTAAATGTTGAGCGCTCAGGCATGGATGGTCGCACTGCATCGTCGGATTACGCCTTCGGCTAATCCGACCTACAACTAGCTTGCAAGAGCGCGCGCAGCGCTCAGGCGCTGCGCTCCCACAGCGCATAGTGGACGTTGCCAGCCTTCTTTTCCCGGTGCAGCCGCCAGTTGCCGGGCAGGCCGAGGCTCGATGGCACGGCTTCGCTTTCGGTATAGATCCAGGCGTTGTCGGCCAGCCAGCCCTTGCTTTCCAGCAGCTCGCAGGCCGGTTGCAGCAGGTTCTTGTTGAACGGCGGGTCGAGAAACACCAGGTCGAAGGGCGTCGGTGTCTGGGTATCCAGGTAGCGCAGGGCGTCGCTTTGCAGCAACTGGCCCTGGCCGCACTTGAGCGTGTCCAGATGCTTGCGCAGGCTGGCGATGGCATTGGCGTTCAGGTCCAGCGCCAGCGCCATGCTGGCGCCGCGCGACAGCGCTTCCAGATAGAGCGCGCCGCTGCCGGTGAAGGCGTCCAGCACGCGCGCCCCGGACATATAGGGTGCGAGCCAGTTGAACAGCGTTTCGCGCACGCGATCCGGCGTCGGGCGCAGGCCTTCGGCGTCGGGAAAGGCGAAGCGCCGGCTGCGCCACTCGCCACCGATGATGCGCAATTGACCCTGGCCGCCGTGGGCGGAGGGGCGAATGGGTGGGTTGGCCATCAATGCTCCGGGACACTGCTGGGTTGTTCGAGGGGTTTGTCGCTCGGTGGCGGCAATGGTTTCTGCTCGACTTGCGGGCCGGCAGTGACGATGACGAAATCGTCCGCCTTCAGGTGCCTGCTCATCGCCGCTCTGACGTCTTCGACCGACAGCGCCTGGACCTGTTGCATGAAGTCTTCCAGATAGCTCAGTGGCAAATTGTAGAAACCGATGCTGCCAAGCTGACCGACAATGTCGGCATTGCTTGCAGTGGACAGCGGGAAGCTGCCGGCGGTCTGGCGCTTGCTGCGCTCCAGCTCGGCCTGGGTCGGACCTTCTTCGAGGAAGTTCCCCACCAGTTGCTGCACCAGTTGCAGGGTGGCGTCGCTCATGTCGGCTCGGGTCTGCAGGTTGATCATGAAGGGGCCGTTGGTCTGCATGGGGCTGAAACCGGAATAGACGCCGTAGGTCAGCCCGCGCTTTTCCCGTACCTCTTCCATCAGCCGGGTGCCGAAACCGCCGCCGCCGAGGATCTGGTTGCCCAGGTAGAGTGCGGCGTAGTCCGGATGGCCTCGGGGGATGCCGAGCTGCGCCAGCAGCAGGTGGGTCTGGTTGGACGGATAGTCGAGGTGTTCGTGAGTGGCTGGCGGCTTGGTCGGGGCTGCCGGTGCAGGCATCGCAGAACCCTGCGGCAGGGCGGCGGACACCTGATCGGCAATCGCCTCGGCCTCGGCACGGCTGAGATCACCGACCAGGGCGATCACCACGTTGCCGGCGGTATAGGCCCTGGAATGGAAGTCGCGCAGTTGCTCGATATCGATGGCCGGGATGGATGTGGGCGTGCCCTCGCTGGGGCGCGCATAGGGGTGGTCCTGGTACAGCTGCTCGAACAGCTTCAGGCTGGCCAGCTTGCCGGGGTTCTGTTTCTGGAACTCGAAACCGGTGAGCACCTGGTTCTTGATGCGTTGCAGCGAGTCCTCGGGAAAGCTCGGCTGGCCGACTACCTGGCTGAACAGCTGCAGCGCCGGCTCGCGCTTGTCCGCTGCGCTCAGGCTGCGCAGGCTGGCGATGGCCATGTCGCGGTAGGAGCCATTGCCGAAGTCGGCGCCCAGGCCCTCGAAGCCTTCGGCGATGGCGGTGACGTCCCGGCCTTCGATGCCTTCGTTGAGCATGGCGTTGGTCAGCATCGCCAGGCCGGGCCTGTCGCCGTCCTGGCTGCTGCCGGCGGCGAAGGTCAGGCGCAGGTCGAACATCGGCAATTCGTGGGCTTCGACGAACAGCACCCTGGCGCCGCCTTCGGTCTGCCAGCTGTGGATATCCAGCTTGCGGCGTGGCAGGGGCTGGTCGTCCAGCTCGGCCAGCGATTGCAGGCGCGGCTGATCCTGCTTGACACGGGCTATGGCCTGGCCGGATTCGCCCGGTGTCGCAACGTTCTGCGCCGGCGGGATGATGGCAGCCGTATCGCCGGCTTTGTTGTCGCAGGCGGTCAGGGCGAGGGGTGCGAGCAGGAGCAGGCTGAACAGGCCGCTGCGCATAAAGGTGCGATCACTCATCACCGGACTCCTCGGGCAGAACATGGGCAACGCTCAGGCGCGAGCGGGTGAAATAGGTGCGGGCGGCCTGCTGGATGTCTTCCGGCGTCACGGCTTCCAGCGCGGCGAGTTCCTCGTCCATCAGGCGCCAGGACAGGCCCACGGTTTCCAGCATGCCGATGGTGGTGGCCTGCTGGGTGATGGAGTCGCGCTCGTAGACCAGGCCGGCGATGACCTGGGCACGGACGCGCTCGAGTTCCTCGGGCGAAGGCGGCGTCTGCTTGAGCTGTTCCAGTTGCCTCCAGAGGCCCGCCTCGACTTCTTCGAGGGTGCGGCCCTCCTGCGTATTGGGCGCGGCGCTGAGGACGAACAGGCTGTCGCCGCGCGCGTGGGCGTTGTACCAGGCCGAGGCACTGCTCACCAGTTCCTCGCCGCGCTCCAGTTGCTGCGGCAGGCGCGCGCTGTAGCCGCCGTCGAGCAGTGCGGTGATCAGACGCAGCGCATGGATCTGTCGCGGATTGTCGATCTCGGTCGCCAGACTGGCCGTGTTGAAGGCCATCATCAGGCTCGGCACCTGGGTGTTGAGGTGCAGGGTCAGACGGCGTTCGCCGGGTTCGTCCAGCTCCAGCGGGCGTTTGGCGCTGGGAATCGGGCGCTTCTCGATCGGGCCGAAATAGCGCTCGGCCAGCGTGCGCACCTCATCAAGTTTCACGTCGCCGACCACCACCAGGGTGGCGTTGTTGGGTGCGTACCAGGCTTCGTACCAGGCGCGCAGCTCCTCGATGGTCATGCGGTCGAGATCGTCCATCCAGCCAATGGTCGGGGTGTGATAGCCGCTGGCGGGGTAGGCCATTGCCTTGAAGCGTTCGTAGGCCAGCGAGCTGGGCCTGTCATCGGTACGCAGGCGGCGCTCTTCCTTGATCACCTCGATTTCACGGGCGAATTCGTCGGCGGGCAGCTTGAGGCTGGCCAGACGGTCGGCTTCCAGCTCGAAGGCCACTGCCAGGCGATCACGCGCCAGCACCTGGTAATAGGCGGTGTAGTCGTCGCTGGTGAAGGCATTTTCCTCGGCGCCGAGTTCGCGCAGGATGCGCGAGGCCTCACCGGCGCCGAGCGTGCGGCTGCCCTTGAACATCATGTGTTCGAGCGCATGGGAAAGGCCGGTCTGGCCGGGCGTTTCGTAGCTGGAGCCGACCTTGTACCAGAGCTGGGAGACGACCACTGGAGCGCGATGATCTTCGCGGACGATCACCTTGAGGCCGTTGTCCAGAAAGAACTCATGGGTTGGCTGGGCGTCGGCGGCGGTTACCAGCGGCAGATAGAGTGTGGCGAAGAGCAGAGCGGCGGCGTGACGTAGCATCGGGGGCATAGTGAAAGGCTCGTTCTGAAATGAATCCCACCGAGAGGCGTTGGCTGGCGGGAACACGCGAGGCATGGTACTGGGGCGTCGTGATCGGGGCAAAGTGGCGCGTGAATCGATCTGCATCGGTATGTGACGGGAGCGCAACCCCCAGGTGTTCGCGCATCGTCGTGGCCATGACGACCGTAGGGCCGAATTTCTTCGGCCTTTACGTCCGTGGCCGAACAGGTTCGGTCCTACAGCCGCACTTAGCGCAGTCGGTTGCGCGGTGCTAGGATAGCCCCGTCTGGCTGGCGGCGTGGCTGCTGGCGTTTCGCCCTCTTGAGAAAATCTTCTCCATGTTTGGTTCCAACGACGATAAGAAGACGCCAGCCGAGGCTGGCGAGAAGAAAGGCCTGTTCGGCTGGCTGCGCAAGAAGCCGCAGGCACCCGCAGCTGAGCCGCCGCCATCCGAGCCGCTGGAAGACAGCCAGCCATTTGCAGATGAGCCCGATGAGCAGGGCAGGGAGCAACTGGCCGAGGCCGAGCTTGAGCAGCCCGAGCCCACCGCTGAGCCGGAAATTGAACCGGAAGTAGTGCCTCAGCCGGACCCTGAGCCGGTAGCACCAATCGACGAGCCTGAGGATGTGCCGCAAGCCCCGGTACTCGCGGAAGTCGTCGAACCGACGCCCCCTCCCGCCGCAGCAGAAGCACCGACCAAGCTGGGTTTTTTCGCTCGCCTCAAGCAGGGCCTGTCGAAAACCAGCGCCAGCATCGGCGAGGGCATGGCCAGCCTGTTCATGGGCAAGAAAGCCATCGACGATGACCTGCTGGACGAGCTGGAGACGCGCCTGCTGACCGCCGACGTTGGCGTCGAGGCCACCACGGCGATCATGCAGAGCCTGACTCGCCGTGTGTCCCGCAAGGAACTGGCTGACAGCGGTGCGCTGTACAAGGCGCTGCAGGAAGAACTGGCCAGCCTGCTCAAACCGGTCGAGCAGCCGCTGCGGATCGACTCCGGCAAGCAGCCGTTCGTGATCCTGGTGGTCGGCGTCAATGGCGTCGGCAAGACCACCACCATCGGCAAGCTGGCCAAGAAGCTGCAACTCGAAGGCAAGAAGGTCATGCTCGCCGCTGGCGACACCTTCCGTGCCGCTGCCGTGGAGCAGCTGCAGGTCTGGGGCGAGCGCAACAACATCGCGGTGATCGCCCAGCACACCGGCGCCGATTCCGCCTCGGTGATCTTCGATGCCGTGCAGGCCGCCAAGGCGCGTGGCATCGACGTGCTGATCGCCGATACCGCCGGTCGCCTGCACACCAAGGACAACCTGATGGAGGAGCTGAAGAAGGTCCGCCGGGTTATGGGCAAGCTGGACGAGACGGCCCCGCACGAAGTGCTGCTGGTGCTCGACGCCGGCACCGGCCAGAACGCCATCAACCAGACCAGGCAGTTCAACCAGGCGGTGGAACTCTCCGGGCTGGTGCTGACCAAGCTCGACGGCACCGCCAAGGGTGGGGTGATCTTCGCCCTGGCCAAGCAGTTCGGCACGCCGATCCGCTATATCGGCGTGGGCGAGGGCATCGATGACCTGCGCGCCTTCGAGGCCGACGCCTTCGTCAGCGCGCTGTTCGCCGAGAAAGGAGCGAGTGCAGGTAATCCCCCGTCATGATTCGTTTCGACCAGGTCGGCAAGCGCTACTCCAACGGTCATGTCGGACTGCATGAACTGTCCTTCCAGGTGCAGCGTGGCGAGTTCCTGTTCGTCACCGGCCATTCCGGCGCTGGCAAGAGCACACTTTTGCGTCTGCTGCTGGCGATGGAGCGACCCACCAGCGGCAAGCTGCTGTTGGCCGGGCAGGACCTGTCGCGCATCAGCAATGCGCAGATTCCCTTCCTGCGTCGGCAGATCGGCGTGGTGTTCCAGAACCACCAGCTGCTGTTCGACCGTACGGTGTTCGACAATGCCGCCTTGCCACTGCAGATCCTCGGCCTGAACAAGCGCGAGATCGGCCAGCGGGTGATGACCGCGCTGGAGCGCGTCAGCCTCAAGGACAAAGCGCTGCAATATCCCTCGGACCTGTCCACCGGGCAGCAACAGCGTGTCGGCATCGCCCGCGCCGTGGTGCATCGTCCGGCGCTGTTGCTGGCCGACGAACCCACCGGCAACCTCGACCCGCGCCTGGCGGCGGAGATCATGGGCGTGTTCGAGGACATCAACCGCCTCGGCACCACGGTGCTGATCGCCAGTCACGACCTGGCGCTGATCGCCCGCATGCGCCATCGCATGCTCACCCTGCAGCGTGGCCGCCTGATCGGCGACGGGGAGGCCGCCCGATGAGCGCCGAACGCAAATCCAACCCGAGTACCGCCGAGCGCGTGGGCGGCACGGTAAAGAAAGCGCCGCAGCACAATCCCGACGAGCCGGACTTCAAGACCCTGTTCCATGCCTGGCTGGAAAGCCATCGCGCGAGTCTGGTAGACAGCGTCGGGCGGCTGGTCAAGCAGCCGATCGGCAGCTTCTTCACCTGCCTGGTGATGGCCGTCGCGCTGAGTCTGCCCATGGGTCTGGCGCTGCTGTTGGATAACGTCGAGCGCCTGGGCGGTTCCTGGCAGCGCGCGGCGCAGATTTCCCTGTACATGCAGCTGGAGACCGATGCCGCCGCCGGCCAGGCGCTGCGCGAGCAGATTCTGCAAATGCCGGATGTCGCCGATGCCGAATGGATCAGTCGCGAGCAGGCGCTGGAGGAATTCCAGCAGCTGTCGGGCCTGGGCGAGGCGTTGCGCGAGCTGCCGGACAACCCGCTGCCCGGTGTCGTCGTGGTCACGCCCAATGAAGTCGACAAGGCCAAGCTGGAAGCGCTGCGCCAGCGCCTGGCCGAACTGCCCGGCGTCGAGCAGGCCCAGCTCGATCTGCTCTGGGTCGAACGGCTGGCGGCGATTCTCCAGCTGGGCGACCGCTTCGTCTTCGGCCTGACGCTGCTGCTGATCGCCACCCTGCTGCTGGTGATCGGCAACACCATCCGCCTGCACATCGAGAATCGGCGCACCGAGATCGAGGTGGTCAAGCTGGTCGGCGGCACCGATGGCTACGTGCGTCGTCCGTTTCTCTACATGGGGGCACTCTATGGCCTGGGCGCGGGATTGATCGCCTGGCTGCTGCTGGCCTATGGGCTGGGCTGGCTGAACGAGGCGGTGATGGATCTGGCGGGGCTCTACGGCAGTGATTTCGGGCTGGCCGGCGTGCCCACCGAGGATGCTCTGTCACTGGTGCTTGGTGCGCTGCTGCTGGGCTATATCGGTGCCTGGCTGGCGGTGGCACGGCATCTGAATGAACTGGCTCCGCGCTGATAAGTGACTGTTATATAAAGACTTTGCTGCCCTGTAAGTGAACTTTTACACGGGCTTGCAGTCTTATCGGGCAATGTTAAACTGCTGCAGCTTCACTATCGGAGGATCTGCATGACATCTACTCTGCAACCTGTTCAGGCGCTGGTTCCGGGAGGCAATCTCGAAGCCTATGTGCAGACGGTCAACAGCATTCCGCTGCTGACGGTCGAGCAGGAACGCGATCTGGCCGGACGCCTGTTCTATCAACAGGATCTCGAAGCCGCTCGCCAGATGGTTCTTGCCCACCTGCGATTCGTCGTCCATATCGCTCGCAGCTATTCGGGCTACGGTCTGGCCCAGGCCGACCTGATCCAGGAAGGCAACGTCGGCCTGATGAAGGCGGTCAAGCGCTTCAACCCGGAAATGGGTGTGCGCCTGGTGTCCTTCGCGGTGCACTGGATCAAGGCCGAGATTCACGAGTTCATCCTGCGCAACTGGCGCATCGTCAAGGTCGCCACCACCAAGGCGCAGCGCAAGCTGTTCTTCAATCTGCGCAGCCAGAAGAAGCGCCTGGCCTGGCTGAACAACGAGGAAGTCGAGCGCGTAGCCGACAGCCTCGGTGTCGAGGCGCGCGAAGTGCGCGAGATGGAAAGCCGGCTGACCGGTCATGACATGGCGTTCGATCCGGCGGCCGATGCCGACGACGACAGCGCCTACCAGTCGCCAGCGCATTATCTCGAGGATCACCGCTACGATCCGGCTCGCCAACTGGAGGATGCCGACTGGAGCGACAGTTCCAATTCCAGTCTGCACGAGGCGCTGGAAACGCTGGACGAGCGCAGCCGCGATATCCTGCAACAGCGCTGGCTGAGCGAAGAGAAGGCCACCCTGCATGACCTGGCGGCCAAGTACAGCGTCTCTGCCGAGCGCATTCGCCAGCTGGAAAAGAATGCGATGAACAAGCTCAAGGGTTCGATCCAGGCTTGATATCGTCGAAATGAGAAAGGCGCTGCAGGTTTGCCCGGCAGCGCCTTTTTTTGTGCCTGCAGAAACCTGGCCGTAGGGCGGTCACGCTTTATCGGCCCGGCGAGGCAGGCCGATGCTTTACTCGTCGGATTACGTCTGCGGCTAATCCGGCCTACAGGCTGTAGCCTGGATTAGCCGAAGGCGTAATCCGGGTTTCGAGGATGCCACGCCCTTGTGCAATGCACTATCGGGCTTGTTTATTGCCCGCGAAAGGCCAGGGCGTCGGTGAGTGCGATCAGCAGCTGCGCCGCGCTGATGGGTTTGTGCAGCCAGGTAATGCCGGCATCCTGCTCACGTCGCTCGAAATGGCTGGCAGCGGATACCACGATGATCGGCAGCTCCCGCGTCTCGGGATTGCCTCGAACCTCGTCGATCAGCTCGCGCCCGCTGCCGTCAGGCAGATGCATGTCGAGGGTCATGGCTTCGTAGCGAGTGCTGGCGAGTTTTTCACGGGCCGCATGCAGGCTCTGCACACGATCGACCGCATAGCCGGCGTCACGCAGCATCAACAACAGCAGGCGTCCGGTGTCGGGTTCATCCTCGACCACCAACAGGCGCAGCACATTGGGCTCGGATACAGGAGCGCTCTGGGATTCGAGTAGCGGAAGTTCGCACCAGAAGGTTGTTCCCCGATCTTCGCTGCTGTCGAAACCGACCCGGCCCCCCATGCGTTCGATGAACTCCTTGGAGATTGCCAACCCCAGACCGCTGCCGCCTTTCTGCCGGCTGTCGGAGGCATCCGCCTGGGCGAACTTCTCGAAGACGCGGCTTTGGAAATCTTGTGGAATACCGGGGCCCTGGTCGCTGACGTTGATGCGTACATGGTCCTCGACAAGGTTGCAGTGCAGCGTCACCTCACCGCCTTCAGGCGTGTATTTGATGGCGTTCGAGATGAAATTGCTGAGTACCTGTTGCAGGCGCATGGCATCAACCCAGACCTGCACCTCGGGCGGTGTGCGCAACACGCAGTTCACGCCCAGGTGAGTGGCAAAGGCCTGGTTGCTGGTCAGGGCTTCTTCCAGAAGGCGCTTGAGCGAGTGTTCGCGCATGTCGAAGGTCATCTTGCCGGCGGCGATCTTCTCCATGTCCAGCAGGTCGTTGATCAGGTGGCCCAGGCGCAGGCTGTTGCGGTGGGCGATTTCCAGCATCTGCTGCATGGCCGCCGGGATGGCGCCCAGCGCGCCGCCGGTGACCAGGCCCAGCGCGCCGCTGATGGAGGTCAGGGGCGTGCGTAGTTCGTGGCTCACGGTGGAGACGAACTCGTTCTTCATCTGCTCGATGCGCTTGTGTTCGGTCAGGTCCATGCTGGTGCCGCTGATGCGCAGCGCCTGGCCATTGTGGTCACGCTGGATATAACCACGCACCAGCATGGGGACGATCTTGCCGTTCTTGTGCTGGAAGCGCAGCTCGGTGGTGAAGTGATCGACCTTCGACAGCATGGTCTGCGCCAGCCGGGCCTTGGCATCGGGCAGATCGTCAGCTGCCAGGACGCGTTCCCAGAGTTTCAGGTCCGACGATAGCTCTCCGGGGCGATAGCCGAGTATGTGCCAGGCGCGAGGGGAGGCATAGAGAGTACCAGCCTCGAGATTGAGGTCCCAGAAGCCGTCGTTGCTGCCTTTGAGCGCCAGGCTCAAGCGCTCTTCGCTCAGCTGCAAGGCGCGTTTGTTCTCACGGATACGCTCGGTCATCTGTTGCGCCAGGGCTTCGGCGCGGCTGCGACGCAGCGACAGCGAGGACGTCAGGAAGAACAGCAGCAGGCTCAGGCCGAGGCCAAGGCCGATCACCAGAGCATCGTTGTTGTGAAAGAAGGCATCGAACTCGGGCAGGCTTTCCAGGTGCAGGGTCCAGGTTTGTCCATACAACTCCAGACGCAGTGTCTTGCTGTAGCGCGGGGTTTGTGTGCTGGGCTGTTCGCGGCTGGCAAAGATGAGCTGACCGCCGTCTTCATGGGGGCCGGCATAGATGCGCAGGCTGAGCGTGGGGTCGGCGGCGCCGAGAATCCCGCGCATCAGATCGCCTACCCGGTAGGGGCTGTAGACGAAACCCTGCAGTGCCTGCATCCGCTGCTGTGCCGAGTCGAGAGGCTCACCCAGGCGGTACACCGGCACATACATCAGCACCCCGGCTTGCACCTCGCCGTGAGTTTCCTGGCGCAGCCTGGTCTTGCCGGTCAGGCGCGGCTGCCCGGTTTCGGCTGCCGCTAACATGGCCTGATGGCGTACCGGTTCGGAAAACATGTCATAACCGAATGCGGCGAGGTTGCGGTCAGCGAAGGGTTCGAGATAGACGATGGGAATGTAGAGCGGACGATCCCCGGCAGGGTGGATGTCGTAGTCGGCGAAGCCCTCTTCACGCACCGCCTGGATGTGGGCCATGCGCTGCTGCGGTGGCACCGCCTGGGCGAAACCGACGCCCTGAATACCGGGATAGCGCTCTGCCAGTTGCAGGCGTTCGTTGTACCGGCGCCACTGCTCGCGTGAAACACCGCCGCTGGCGTCGAACAGCCCGGCGGCGCCATAGAGGATCTGCTCGTGATCGATCAAGCGCTTGCCGATGGCTTCGGTGGTCTTCTCCACCAGGAACTCGAATTGCGTAATGGCCGCGCGCGTTTCATGGTCGCGCAGTTGTTGCAGGATCACCAGTTGGACCAGCAGCGTGAATACCAGAACCAGCCAGGCAACGCTGTTTCGCCAGTTGAAAAATTGCCGGATCCTGCCGGGGGAAACGCTGTATCCGGTTGCGGTTTCGCTCATGCTATCGCTGCTGCGTTCTGTGACGAGAGTGGATAAGGGCTACAGGGCGCTTCAAGCCTGTGTGCGTGTCGCCATTATGCACCGTTGGATTGGGGGGCGCGGCTCAGGGATGCCTGCCAGTCGATCTTCGCGGCTTCCTGTGGGCGTGCAAAGCCGTAGCCTTGCCCATAGTCGCAGCCATGGGCAAGGAGAAAGTCTGCCTGCTCCGGAGTTTCGATGCCTTCTGCGACGACTCGCAGGTCGAGATTGTGCGCCAGGGCAATGACCGAACGGGTGATGGCCGCATCTTCACGGCTGCCGGGCAGACCCTTGACGAAGCCCTGGTCGATCTTCAGTTTGTGAACATTCATGCGCTTGAGCCGCAGCAGTGATGAGTGGCCTGTACCGAAATCGTCGATGGCCAGGCGCACGCCCAGGGCGCGCAGGCGCGCGAGTTGTTCCAGGGCAGCGTCGGGGTCCTGCATGATGGCGCTTTCGGTGACTTCCAATTCCAGGTGGCCTGCGTCCAGACCGCTCTCGGCAAGGGCGTCGGTGACGAGAATGTCCAGTTCGCCATGACTGAACAGGCGGCTGGAAATGTTCACCGCGATGAAATCCAGCGTAAGGCCGCTGTCGAGCCAGCTGCGCATCTGCTTGCAGGCGCGCGCGAGCACCCAGCGGTCAATGGCGGTGATCAGGCCGTTTTCCTCGGCGATGGGAATGAACATGGCTGGCGTAATCAGCCCCTGTTCCGGGTGACGCCAGCGCACCAGCGCCTCGAAGCCAATGATGCGTTCGTCGCGCAGATCATGGATCGATTGGTAATGCAGGTGCAGCTGGTTCTGTTCGAGCGCCTGACGCAGTGCGCTGGACAGTTCGACGCGCTGCTGGGCCTGGCTGGTCAGCTCCTGAGTATAGAAGGCATAGGTCGAGCGACCGCTGCCCTTGGCCTTGAACAGCGCAGAGTCGGCGTTGCGCATCAGTTGCTCGACATCCTCGATGTCGCTGGGATAGAGCACGATGCCGATGCTGGCGGTGATGAAGAGTTCGTTGCTGCCCAGCTGAAAGGGCAGGGCGAGGCTGTCGAGCAGGCGTAGCGCCAGCGCAGCCGCCTGGCCGGCGTTGCATTGCTCGCAGAGCAGGGCGAATTCGTCACCACCCAGGCGGGCCAGTGTCATGCCTTTCTCAAGGTGCATGCCAAGACGCTTGGCCACGCCCAGCAACAGGGCGTCACCCTGGCTGTGTCCCAGGCTTTCGTTGATGTCCTTGAAATGATCGAGATCGATCATCAGCAGGGCGCCGCAACGCCTGTCCAGTCTGGCCCGCTCCAGATCGAGCTTGGCCCGCTCACTGAACAGCAGGCGGTTGGGCAGGGCGACCAGGGGATCGTAGTGGGCGAGATAGTCCAACTCTTCGCGCGAGCGCTTGAGCGCGGACAAATCCGAAAACACCGCCACATAGTGCGTGACGTTGCCGTTCTCGTCGCAAATGCTGCGCAGGTTCTGCCACTGCGCATACACCTCGCCGCTTTTACGGCGGTTCCAGATCTCGCCGCTCCACATGCCCTTGCCTTGCAGGTCCTGCCACATCTGGCTGTAGAAACCGGCGTCATGCTTGCCCGAGGCGAACATCCTGGGCGTCTGGCCCAGGACTTCCTCCAGAGCGTAGCCGGTAATGCGGCTGAAGGCGGGGTTCACATGCACGATGCGCTGCTGGGCGTCGCTGATCAGGACACCTTCCTGGGTGCTGTCGAAAACGGCCTCGGCCTGGCGCAGGCTGTTCCGAGCGATTCGCTGCTCTTGCTGCTGCCTGTCCAGGTGCGCGAGGTAGTAACGACCGAGGATGAACATCAGCAGGGCGCTGAAAATGACGAAGGCCAACCCCTTGCCCATCTGCAGCAGGGAAACCGGTTGGGGGTTGTCAGTAAGCCACTGCAGCAGAGCCTCGCCAAGCAGGACCCAGAAAATCGCCAGAACCAGATAGGTCAGGCAGAGCCTGCGCAGTTGCGTATTCATCTATTGGATTCACCAAGTACTACAAGGGGGGGCTCGCAGCGCGAAAAGGACATTGCGCCGGTGTTCCGTGTCGATCATCGGATAGTGGCTATACGATGGCAGGTTGGGCGACTATCTATCCGGTAATGCCATTTGGCAAGCGCCCTGGAGGGTCTTTCTGTCTGCCCGGCTATTCTCGCATGCCGCTCAGGTAACCGTTACCACCGAGTTGTCGTATTTGCTGGCGTATCCAGGCGGCGCGATCGTTCACGTATGCGCTGGGCTGGCCGGCGTTCCAGGCGCGCGGGTTGGGCAGCACCGCTGCCAGCTGGCTGGCCTGGCGTGCCGACAGATAGGGTGCGCCAGCGCCGAAATGGTGCTGCGCCGCCGCCTCGGCGCCGAAGACGCCGCTACCCCATTCGACACTGTTCAGGTAGACCTCGAGAATGCGCTGCTTGGGCCACAGCAGTTCGATCCAGCCGGTGAACCAGGCTTCCAGCCCCTTGCGCGCCCAGCTGCGCCCGGACCAGAGGAACAGGTTCTTGGCGACCTGCTGGCTCAGGGTGCTGGCGCCACGCAGCGATCCGCCGCGCTCGTTGTGGCTCAGCGCGGCGCGAATGGCCGCGATGTCGAAGCCCCAGTGCTCGGCGAATTTTTGGTCCTCGGCGGCGATGACGGCCATTTTCAGATCGTCCGGCAGCTCGGCCCAGGGGCGCCAGCTGCGTTGCAGGTCGATGGGTTCCCCACTGCTCCAGGACTCCAGCTTGCGCTCGATCATCAGGGCGGTGAAGGGCGGTGGCACCCAGCGCAGCGCCAGCACCAGCAGCACGGAAAGCACAGCCAGCCAGAGCAGCAGTTTGGTGAGACGCAGCAGCAGGGTTCGGAGCATGGGCATGGTGGCGGTCGAATCGAGCGGGCATTATAGCCACGCTTGAACTACCTGACCGGATGCCCCTGATGATTCGTCCCTTTCTTGTGCTGGCGGCCTTTTTCGGGCTGACCGGCGTTGCCCTCGGCGCCTTCGCCGCCCATGGCCTGAAGTACCACCTGAGTACCGATTATCTGGCGGTGTTTCAAACCGCCGTGCATTACCAGCTGATTCATGCGCTGGCGCTGTTTGGCGTCGCCCTGCTGGCGTTGCGTGCGCCGAGTCGGCTGCTGGTGGCGGCAGGTGCCTTGTTCGTGCTGGGCGTGCTGCTGTTTTCCGGCAGCCTGTATCTGCTCACGCTGACGGCTATCGGCAAGCTGGGGATCATCACGCCCGTGGGCGGCACGGCTTTTCTGGCGGGCTGGCTCTGTCTGCTGCTGGCAGGCTGGAAGCTTCGCGTCTGACCTGTTGATGAATGGTTTGGGTGGCCCGGGGCGATCAGGCTAGAATGCGGACCCCCTTGGCAATGGTGGCGAGCACTATGCATATTCAGTTGAACGGCGAAGGCTACGCGCTCCCTGACGGTCAGTCGGTGGCCGATCTGCTGCAGCGCCTGGAACTGACGGGGCGCCGGCTGGCCGTCGAGCTCAATCGCGATATCGTACCGCGCAGCCAGCATGCGACGACCCTGCTGGCCGATGGCGACCAGGTGGAAATCGTCCATGCCATCGGTGGCGGCTGAGAATACTCGTCGCATCGCCCATTACCGAGCGCCGCCCGTGCGGCGACCCCACTTTCCGCTCAATCACGTGAACAGGATGGCCCCATGAGCCCAGTTCCGCACGACAAGCCCTTCACGCTCGCCGGTCGCACCTATCAGTCGCGCCTGCTGGTGGGCACCGGCAAATACAAGGACGTCGACGAAACCCGCGACGCCATCGAGGCCTCGGGTGCCGAGATCGTTACCGTCGCGGTGCGCCGTACCAATATCGGCCAGAACCCTGGCGAGCCCAATTTGCTGGATGTGATTTCACCGGATCGCTACACCATCCTGCCCAACACCGCCGGCTGCTATGACGCCGAGGACGCGGTGCGCACCTGCCGCCTGGCCCGAGAACTGCTCGATGGCCGTTCGCTGGTCAAGCTGGAAGTGCTGGCAGACCAGAAGACCCTGTTCCCCAATGTGATCGAAACTCTCAAGGCTGCCGAAGTGCTGGTCAAAGAGGGCTTCGACGTCATGGTCTACACCAGCGACGACCCCATCATCGCGCGCCAGCTGGCCGAGATGGGCTGCATCGCTGTGATGCCGCTGGCCGGGCTGATCGGCACCGGCCTGGGCATCTGCAATCCGTACAACCTGCGCATCATCCTTGAGGAGGCCACGGTGCCGGTGCTGGTGGATGCCGGCGTAGGCACGGCGTCCGATGCGACCATCGCCATGGAGCTGGGCTGCGAGGCGGTGCTGATGAACAGCGCCATCGCCCATGCGCAGAAGCCGGTGCTGATGGCCGAGGCCATGAAATACGCCATCGAGGCCGGGCGTCTGGCCTATCTGGCCGGGCGCATGCCGAAGAAGCTCTACGCCAGTGCTTCGTCGCCGCTTGAAGGGCTGATCCGCTAAGGCTGATCGTCGGTTCATGCCGCACCGCCACCGTGCCGTGCGGCTTTTTTCTTTTTATCTGCAGGTTCGTTCATGAGTGACATCGCCACCCCGGCCGACGGCCAGCGCCGTATGCGCACCATCAAAAGCTTCGTGATGCGCGCCGGGCGCATGACCGAAGGCCAGCAGCGTGGACTGGAGCAGGGCTGGCCGCGCTTCGGCCTGGAGCTGGCCGATGGCCCGCGCGATTTCGACGAGGTGTTCGGTCGCCAGGCGCCGCGTACCTTCGAGATCGGTTTCGGCATGGGGCATTCCACGCTGGAAATGGCGGCGGCAGCGCCCGAGCAGGATTTCATCGGCGTGGAAGTGCATACGCCTGGTGTAGGGGCGCTGCTTTCCGGGCTTGTATCACAAAACCTGACGAATGTGCGGGTCTACAGTTGCGATGCGCTGGAAGTGCTGCGTGAATGTGTCGCCGATTCGAGCCTGGACCGGGTTCTGCTGTTTTTTCCCGATCCCTGGCACAAGAGCCGGCACCACAAGCGGCGTATCGTCCAGCCGGCATTTGCCGAACTGGTAAGGCGCAAGCTGAAGGTGGGAGGCGTGCTGCATATGGCGACCGACTGGGAAGCCTATGCCGAGCACATGCTCGACGTCATGAACGCTGCGCCGGGTTATCGCAACCAGGCTGTCAGCGGACAGTACGTCGATCGTCCGCAGGAGCGGCCAACCACCAAGTTCGAGCGCCGTGGTGAGCGCTTGGGTCATGGCGTCTGGGACCTCAAGTTCGAGCGCATCGACTGACGGCAACGTTCTGCTGTCGATGCCTGAATCGATCCACCAGTACACCGCTCCATGATCCGCAGCATCTCGAAGAACGCCCTGCCAGCCGGCAGGGCGTTGTCACATGTGGCGTGCCTGTCGCGCTGCAAAGGAGCGAAAGATGTTCAGAAAGTTTGGAGTTCTGTTGCTGGCGGCCTGTGCCTGCCAGGCCCAGGCAAAGGTCGATGAGGCCCAGGCGGCGCGCCTGGGGCAGGACCTGACCCCGCTGGGCGCCGAGCGCGCCGGCAGTGCCAACGGCAGCATTCCGGCCTGGACCGGCGGCGTGCAGCCACCGGCCGGTTACAGGGTCGGGATGCATCACCCGGACCCGTATGCCGCCGATCCGCTGCTCTATCGCGTGGACGGCAGCAACGCCGCGCAATATGCCGCCCTGCTGCCCGAGGGGCTGCGGGCGCTGCTGGAGCGCAACCCGGATTTCAGCCTGCGGGTTTTTCCTTCACGGCGCAGCGCTGCGGCGCCACAGCGTATCTATGACGAAACCCGCGCCAACGCCGTTTCCGCCGAGCTGATCGCCAACGGCAATGGCATCCGGGGGGCGGCTGCCGGGATACCCTTCCCGCTGCCGCAGGACGGCATGGAGGTGATCTGGAATCACATCCTGCACTACAGGGGCGAGCAGACCCAGATGATCAACAACCAGGCGGTGGTGATCAACGGCAGGAGCAGCCTGATCCGCCGCGACCGGCATGTCTACTACGTCTACAACCGCGAAGGCATGGATGAGCAGGGGCTGGACAATACCCTGCTGTACTACAAGTACCGGGTGACTGCGCCGGCGAAGCTCTCCGGTACGGCGCTGGTGGTGCAGGACCCCGTGGACCAGGTGCTGTCGGTTCGCAAGGCCTGGCGTTACAGCCCGAGCGACCGGCGCGTGCGGCGTCTGCCGTCGCTGGCCTACGACTCGCCGCAGCCGGACACCAGCGGGCTGGCCACCGCCGACGTGGTCGACTCCTTCAATGGCGCGCCGGATCGCTACGAGTGGAAGCTGGTGGGCAAGCGCGAGATGCTGGTGCCCTATAACAGCTATGCCGTGCACCAGCAGGGCATTCCCTACGACCGGATCGTCGGTGCGCGCACGCTCAATCCCGAGCTGCTGCGCTATGAGCAGCACCGCGTCTGGATCGTCGAGGCGACGCTGCGCAAGGGCTTCAACCATCCCTATGGCATGCGGCGCTTCTACATCGATGAGGACAGCTGGCAGATTCTCGCGGTGGACCTGTTCGACCGGGATGCCGAGCTGATCGGCCTGCAGGAAAGTCATCCGATCAGCTACTACGAAGTGCCGATGTTCGGCAGCACGCTGGAAACCCTGTATCACCTCAGGGACGGCAACTACTTCGTCGATGGTCTGGACAACAACGAGCCGATGTACGATTTCGGCGTCGAGCTCAGCCCGAGGGATTTCTCGCCGGCGGCGTTGCGGCGTGGTAACTAGAGGGCTGGCAGGCCGTTTCTCAACGGCCTGCTAGTTGCGGTCGGCAACGACCCCGATGATAAACAGCACCAGCAGCAATACTGGCGCCAGGGTGTAGTTGTTGAACTGCGCCAGGCCCTTGGCCAGCCAGGGGCTCAGGTAGATGATGCCGAGGCCGTAGACCACTGCGCAGAAGATCACGAACACCAGGGTGCGCAGGATGAAGTTCAGCCCGCCGATGTTCTTCTGCACCCAGGCGTTGAGCACCGGCCCGAACAGCACGAACAGCGTGGCCATGATCGCCAGGGAGATATCGAAAAGATGGCTGCGGCTCCAGCGCGACAGGGTGGCGATCAGGTCGAGTACGAGGTCCATGCGGGTCCTTAGCCTTCAGGGCAGGAAAAGTTGTAGCAAATCGTTGAGAAACAGCTGGCCCTTGGGTGTTGCGACCAGGCGTTGCGGGTCGGCAAGCAGCAGGCCGCGGGCTTCGGCTTCGCGGCGCGCTTCGGCCAACTGCTGCAACGGCAAGCCGGTGCGTTGAGTGAACAACGGTGCGGGCACGCCGTCGGTGAGGCGCAGCACATTCAGCAGGAATTCGAAGGGCAATTCCTCGGCCTGCAATAACTTCTCGCCGGCACGAAAGCGCTTGGCCGGGTCGAGATAGTCCTTTGGCAGGCGGGTTTTCCAGCTACGCAGGATGCGCCCGTCAGGCTGGCTGATCTTGCCGTGAGCGCCCGCGCCGAGGCCGAGGAAGTCGCCGAAGGTCCAGTAGTTGAGGTTGTGCCGTGCCTGGCGTCCGGGCTGTGCGTAGGCCGAGGTCTCGTACTGGGCGTAGCCCTGTTCGGCGAGCAACGCCTGGCCGGCTTCCTGGATATCCCAGAGGGTGTCGTCTTCGGGCAGTTGCGGTGGCCTGTTCCAGAATTCGGTGTTCGGCTCGACGGTGAGCTGATACCAGGACAGGTGCGTCGGTTGTTGCGCAATGGCGATGCGCAGGTCGCTCAGCGCATCCTCCAGGCTCTGTCCGGGCAGGCCGTGCATCAGGTCCAGGTTGAAGTTGTCGAAACCGGCTGCGCGCGCCATGTCGGCGGCGCGAATGGCCTCGTCACCATCGTGGATGCGGCCCAGCGCCTTCAGTTTGGCCGGCTGGAAGCTCTGCACGCCGATGGACAGGCGATTGATGCCGAGGCGGCGGTAGTCACGGAATTTCGCCTGCTCGAAGGTGCCCGGATTGGCTTCCAGGGTGATCTCGATGTCCTCGGCAAAGCCGACCCGCCGCTCCAGCCCTTCGACAATGCGCCCCAGCGCCTGGGCGGAAAACAGGCTGGGCGTGCCGCCGCCGAAGAAGATCGAGCCGAGCCGGCGGCCCTGGACCTGATCGAAATCCTCATCGAGATCGGCCAGCAGCGCCGCGACGTATTCATCTTCCGGCAACTGCGGCCCGGCCGCATGGGAATTGAAGTCACAGTACGGGCACTTGCGCACGCACCAGGGGATATGGATGTACGCCGCCAGGGGCGGCAGCTCGATAGCTTGTGCCTGGTCATCGCTGAAGGCTGGAGGCTGGACGAGGGTGTCGCTTTTTCGTTCAGCGTCCAGCCTTGAGCCTTTAGCGGTTTTCAAGCGATCCCCAGCCGAGCCTTGAGCAGCGCCATGGCGCGGGCGCGGTGGCTGAGCTGGTTCTTGTCGGTGGGGGGCAGCTCGGCGCTGGAGCAGTCGCGCTCGGGCACCCAGAACAGCGGGTCGTAGCCGAAGCCCTGCTCACCGCGCGGCCCGTGCAGGATGCGCCCGTGCCAGAGGCCTTCGCAGATGATCGGCAGCGGATCATCGGCATGCCTGACCAGCGCCAGGGCGCAGACGAATTGCGCGCCGCGCTCGGCGTCGGGGACACCGCTGAGGACATCCAGCAGCTTGGCGTTGTTCGCCGCATCGCCCTGGCCATCGGCATAGCGCGCCGAGTAGATGCCCGGTGCGCCGCCGAGGTAATCGACCGCCAGCCCCGAGTCGTCGGCCAGCGCTGGCAGGCCGGATACCCGTGCGGCGTTGCGGGCCTTGAGGATGGCGTTCTCGATGAACGACAGGCCAGTCTCTTCCGGCTCCACGTCGCTGAATTCGCCCACCGAGCGCACGCGCACGGCGTCGCCCAGCATGGCCTGGAGTTCCTTGAGCTTGCCGGCGTTGTGGCTGGCCAGCACCAGTTCTCTGAAAGGCATCATTTATCCGGAAAGAACTCCTGAGTGAACGTGAAACTGACCGGGTCGGCGCCCATGGGCTGCACGGTCAGGGCGAAACGCAGCGTTTCGGCATCGAAGGGGAACTGCGCCAGGTAATAGATGGCATCCTCGCCTTCCTTGAGCTGCCTGAAGGTCAGGGGACGGTCCTGGCCCAGCAGGTTCTTGACCGTGCCGCTGACCAGGGCTGCGGACGGCTTGCCGGCCTTGAGTACCGAAACATTCACCACGCCCTGGGTCTTGCTGCGCACCAGGCCGGCTGCGGCGGCGATTTCCGGTTGCAGGAAGCCGGAGTTGAAGGCGATGTAGTGGATATCGTACTCGCCGAAGCTGTGCTTGCGCTCGGCCCAGGCGGGCATTGCCAGCAGCAGTGTGAGCAGGGTGATCAGACTGAATTTCATGGTCTTCCTCCATCAGTGACGCGGGTCATCTGCCCGGCCCGGTGACACGGTATATGCCGATTTCGCCGAGCAGGTTCGGCCACAGGCGACTGGCCCAGTCGTGTTTGTGGTCGCGGTCCACGGCCAGGCGTTCGAGCACGCGGGCACCACGCTCCCGACACAGTCGCTCGAAATCCTCGAAGGTGCAGAAGTGGATGTTCGGCGTGTTATACCAAGTGTAGGGCAGGAATTCCGAGACCGGCATGCGACCCTTGCTGGCCAGGTACCAGCGGCAGCGCCAGTGACCGAAATTGGGGAAGGTGATAATGCAGATCTTGCCGACCCGCAGCATCTCCGCCAGCACCTTGTCCGGGTAGTGCAGCGCCTGCAGCGACTGGGTCATGACCACCACGTCGAAGCTGTCGCTGGCGAAGTTGCCCAGGCCCAGGTCCAGGTTCTGCTCGATGACGTTGACGCCTTTCTCGACGCAGGCGGCGATCTTGTCCGGGTCGATTTCCAGGCCATAGCCGCTGACCTGCTTGTGGTCGCGCAGCCAGGCCAGCAGTTCGCCATTGCCGCAGCCCAGGTCGAGCACCCGGCTGCCGGCGGGGATCCACTCCTGGATGATGTCCAGATCGGCGCGCATGGTGGGCTCCTTATAGAACGATGCGGTTCATATAGCTGCTGAAGGCCTGCAGATAGCGCGGGATGGGGATGAGGAAGGCATCGTGGCCCTGGGGCGCATCGACTTCCAGGTAGCAGACGTTCTTGCGTGCGGCCATCAGCGCGTTGACGATTTCCTGCGAGCGTTCCGGCGAGAAGCGCCAGTCGGTGGTGAAGGAGATCACGCAGAAGTTGGCCTGAGCCACCTCGAAGGTTTTCGCCAGGTCGTCGCCGTGGGCGGCTGCCGGGTCGAAGTAGTCCAGCGCCTTGGTCATCAGCAGGTAGGTATTGGCGTCGAAGCGGCTGGAGAATTCCTCGCCCTGATAGCGCAGGTAGCTTTCGACCTGGAATTCCACGCTGTTGAAGTCGTAGTTGAGCTTCTCGCTCTTCAGGCCGCGGCCGAACTTGGTGCCCATGGCGTCATCGGACAGGTAGGTGATATGTCCGACCATGCGCGCCAGCATCAGCCCGCGCCGGGGAATCACGCCCTGCTCCTGGAAGTGCCCGCCGTGGAACTCGGGATCGGAGAGGATCGCCTGGCGCGCCACTTCATTGAAGGCGATGTTCTGCGCTGAAAGCTTGGGCGCCGAAGCGATGGCGATGCAGTGGCGGACGCGCTCGGGATAGCTCATCGTCCATTGCAGCGCCTGCATGCCGCCCAGACTGCCGCCCACCACTGCCGCCCATTGGGTGATTTCCAGCATATCGGCAAGACGTGCCTGGCTGTGGACCCAGTCTTCGACGGTGACCACCGGGAAATCCGCGCCGTAGGGCTTGCCTGTCTGCGGGTTGAGGCTGCCCGGTCCGGTCGAACCGTTGCAGCCACCGAGGTTGTTCAGGCTGACCACGAAGAAACGGTTGGTGTCGATGGCCTTGCCGGGTCCGATGCAGGCGTCCCACCAGCCCGGCTTGCGGTCTTCCATGCTGTGGTAGCCAGCGGCATGGTGATGACCGGACAGGGCATGGCAGATCAGCACGGCATTGCTGCGGCTGGCGTTGAGCTCGCCGTAGGTTTCGTAGATCAACTGGTAGTCATGCAGCGTGCGACCGCAGGCGAGTGCCAGCGGCTCGGCGAAATGCACGACCTTCGGACTCACCAGGCCAACGGAATCGGCTGGAATAGCAGTGGGCATCGACCCTGGCTCTTGCGAAAAGAAGCCGCAAAGTCTAAAGGTTAGCGCTGCTCAATTCACCCCCAATCGCAACGCCGGGGTCAGCCTGCGACGATACTGACCACCTTGCCCTGGCGTCGAGTCGGTGCCGGGCGTCGCAGCAGGCGCAGCATTTCGCCGGCCTGGGTCAGCTGTTGCCGCAGTTCGAGTTCATAGTGCGCCAGCTGACGGCTGCGCTGGCTGTTTTGCTGGTTATCCTGAGCCAGGCTCTTGAGGCGCAGGATATGCGTCTCAAGCTGCTGCTTGTGCTCCAGAGAATGCTGCATGAGCGGCATCAGGGCTTCGGCGGCCCAGTGTTCCGCTTCCTGGCGCAGGCGCTGGTGCATGGCGATCACCTCCTGCACCAGGGTAGCGAAGAAGCGTCGGGTCAGGGTGCGCTGTTCGGTGAGCAGGGTCTTTAGCTGCAGGCGGAACTGATCGGCCTTGTTCTGCAGGTCCTTGAGTTCCTGCTGGTAGGGGGCCAGGCGGAATAGCGGGGCATCGATCCCTTGCAGCGGGTTCTCTTCGTTGTGGCGGTTGTAGAGGGCGATCACCATTTTATTGGCCAGTGCCGCTTCCTGTTCCAGTACACCCAGATCCTGCTCCACCGAGCGGAAGAAGTGCAGGATGCTGAGGTTGATGCCCAGCGTGGTCAGGCTGCCGCTGAGGCTGCGGTGCAGGCGCGCCAGGTGTTCTTCCAGGCGCTCGGCGCGCACGGTGGCGCGCAGCAGTTCGCCCTGGCGCTGCAGCAGGCGCTGATTGGTTTTCAGCTGCAGCAGACGCTTGTGGTGCTGGTTGTGGTCGTGGCGAGTGCGGGCGGTCAGTTCCAGCAGCATCTGGCCGCTGTCCTGGCGGTGACTGTCGAGCAGTTCGCTCTGTTCGCGCACTTTGGTCAGGCGCAGGTCAAGAATGTTCTGGCTGTTATGCAGCAACGCCAGCACCTCGCGTACCACCTGCTGTTCCAGCAGTTGCTCCTTCCTGGCCAGGATGCGTTCGCAGAGCAATTGCTCCAGCGTCGCCAGCCGGCTGCGCTCCAGCAGCGCGGCGTCGCCATGGATCCTGGCGCGCAGGGCCTGCTTGGCCGACAGCGGCAGTACATCCACGGTGGCGATGCCCAGTTGCTGTGCTGTGCCGGCACGAATCTGCCCGATGGCCTCCTCTACGAAGGCCTCACCGCTTACGTCGTCCCAGAGTACGTCGATCTTGTTGAGGACGGCGAACAGGCGCTGCTGTCCATCGCCGAGCTGGCGAATGTGTTGCTGCCAGATGTCCATGTCGCTGGCGGTGACGCCGGTATCGGTCGACAACAGGAAGATGACTCCCTGGGCGCTGGGCAGCATCGACAGCGTAAGTTCCGGCTCGCTGCCAAGTGCGTTGAGACCGGGTGTGTCTAGAATACGCAGGCCTTGACGCAGCAGCGGGTGGTCGAAGTTAACCATGGCATGTCGCCAGGCCGGGATCAGCACCTCGTCGGCGGTGTCGGAGCTTTCCAGCGTATCTGGATGAAAGCCGAGTTGTATGGCCAGCTCCACCGGCACCGATTTGATGGCGGCCACCTGGCTGAAGGCTTCGATCATGCTGTCGGGGTCGTCCAGGTTCAGCGGCAGGCTCAGCCAGAAGCGCGGCGTGCGCTTGAGCTGGGCGATGCTGGTGTCTTCCAGGCGTGACTCGATTGGCAGCAGGCGAATGAAGGAGCGTTCCGTGCGTGGATCGAAAAACAGTTCGGTCGGACACATGGTGGTGCGGCCGGCACGCGAAGGCAGGATGCGCTGGCCGTATTCGGAGAAGAACAGGCTGTTGATCAGTTCGGTCTTGCCGCGGGAAAACTCGCCGACGAAGGCCAGGGTGATGTGATCGGTACGCAGCCGTTTGAGGGCGCGCTCCAGACGCGCATCCACGGCGCTGGAGTTGAGGCGGTTGTGGACGAGCCAGCTGCGATAGCGGGTGATCTCGCGAATCAGGTCGCGTTTCCAGGTGACGTAGGCATCCACCTGCCGGTCGAGTCGTTCCATGATCAGCGTTTCCTGAAAAGCGAAGGGGTGATTATCCCCCTCGCCCCGTGCAGGTCAATCGAGTCGCTGTGAACTGCCCCCAAAGCCAAAGAGGCGATCGAGAGCCTGTCGTTCAGACCAGCGCGCGCAGGATATTGGGCATGTTCGTCATCATGATCAGGTTGTTGATCACCAGCATTTCCAGCAGTTTGATTGCCAGAAAAGCGAAGATCGGCGAAAGATCCAGGCCGCCCAGGTTGGGCAGCAGGCGGCGGAAGGGCGCCAGTGCCGGCTCGGTGATCTGGTTGATCAGTTGCGCGCCGGGGTTGTGGCTGCCCGGTGCGACCCAGGACAGGATCACGCTGATGATCAGGGCATAGAAGAAGATATTCAGGAACAGCCCGGTGATGCCGATGATGGCCCAGACCAGAAGCTGCAGCGGATTGCCGATGCTGCCATAGGCCAGCATCAGGACGGCTGCCATCAGCAGTACCTGCACGATAATCGCCAGCACCAGCGAGGACAGATCGAGGCTGCCGATGCTGGGAATCACCCGGCGCAGGGGGCGTAACAGCGGGTGCGTCACCTTGACGATGAACTGGCTCAGCGGATTGTAGAAGTCGGCGCGCACCAGTTGCAGGATGAAACGCAGCAGCACGATCAGCAGATACAGGCTGCCGAGCGTCTGGATGATCATGATCAGGGCTTGCGAGAGTTGGGACATGAAGGCTCCTTAGTTGCCCAGTTGTGCGGCGAGTTCGGCTGAGCGTTGCGCAGCCGCATCCAGTGCCCGCTGTACGAGCGCCTCGAAGCCGCCCGCCTGGAAGGCTTTGATTGCCGCTTCGGTGGTTCCGTTCGGCGAGGTGACGCGGCGGCGCAATTCGGCGGCCTCGACATCGCTTTCGCAGGCCATGCGCGCGGCGCCGAGGGCGGTCTGCAGGGTCAGTCTGCTTGCCGTTTCGCGGGGCAGGCCGAGCTGTTCGCCGGCGGCGGTCATGGCTTCGATCAGCAGGAAGAAATACGCCGGGCCGCTGCCGGATACCGCCGTGACGGCATCGATCAGCGGCTCGTCATCGAGCCACAAGGCCAGGCCGACCGCGGACAGCAATTGCTCGGCCTGCTGCTTTTGCGCGTCGCTGACCTGAGCGTTGGCGTAAAGCCCGCTGACGCCCTGGCGCAGCAGCGAAGGGGTGTTGGGCATGCAGCGCACGATGGCCCGTGGCTGCGGGCCGAGCCAGTTCTGCAGGCTGTCGCAGCTGATGCCGGCGGCAATCGAGACGATCAACTGGTGCGCTTGCAGATAGCCGGCCAGGTCGCGACAGACGCTTTGCATCACCTGTGGCTTGACCGCCAGCACCACCACGTCGGCATGGTTCACGGCCTGGCCATTGTCGGCAAAGGTCTTGATGCCATGCTCGGCGAGGAGCGCGGCGCGTCTGTCCGCGCCGGGATCGCTGGCGCAGAGGGCGGCGGCAGAGGTGCCCTGGGCGCGTAGCCCGCCGATCAGGCTGGCGGCCATGTTGCCGCCGCCGATGAAGGCGATCCGGGGAGTGCTCATCTGTTATTTCCTTTGGTCATGAGTGGGCGCTGCCGTAGCGGTTTGCGATGGGTAGGCGCGGGCGCCGAACAGGGCGGTGCCGATGCGTACCCAGGTGGCGCCTTCGGCGATGGCGGCTTCAAGGTCCTGGCTCATGCCCATGGATAGGGTGTCCAGTTTTGCGTCGAGTTCGTGCTGTAACTGGCGCACGAGGGTGAAGGCGGCGTGTTGCTCGGTGATGTCATCGGTGGGTTCGGGAATGGCCATCAGGCCGCGCAGGCGCAGATTGGGCAGTGCCATGATGGCACGGGCCAGTTGCGCGACCTCCTGCGGGGCGCAGCCGGACTTGCTGGCCTCGCCACTGACGTTGACCTGCAGGCAGATATTCAACGGCGGCAGTTCGGCGGGGCGCTGATCCGACAGGCGCTGGGCGATCTTCAGGCGATCGACCGAATGCACCCAGTCGAAATGCTCGGCGATGGCGCGGGTCTTGTTCGACTGGATGGGACCGATGAAATGCCAGGTGAGGGTGAGGTCGGCAAGCTCGGCCTGTTTTCCCAGGGCTTCCTGCAGATAGTTTTCGCCGAAATCGCTCAGGCCGGCGTTGTGGGCTTCGCGAATGGCTTCTGCCGGTTGCGTCTTGCTGACGGCCAGCAGCCCGACCGTTTCGGGATCGCGTCCCGCAGCTTGCGCCGCCTCACGGATACGCGTTGCGACCTTTGCAATATTCTTCGCTATCGTGGACATTTACCTGCGCCGCCGCCTTGGGGTCTGCGCGGCATTCTACCTGCTTGCTTGTAATTGGGGAGTCCCATGGATATCACAGAGCTGCTGGCCTTCAGTGCCAAGCAGGGTGCATCGGATTTGCACCTTTCTTCCGGTTTGCCACCGATGATTCGCGTCGATGGCGATGTCCGGCGGATCAACCTGCCGGCCATGGACCACAAGCAGGTGCATGCGTTGATCTACGACATCATGAACGACAAGCAGCGCAAGGATTTCGAGGAGTTCCTCGAGACCGACTTCTCGTTCGAGGTGCCCGGCGTCGCGCGTTTCCGGGTCAATGCCTTCAACCAGAACCGTGGCTCGGGAGCGGTATTCCGGACCATTCCGTCCAAGGTATTGACCATGGAAGACCTCGGCATGGGCGAAGTCTTCCGCAAGATCACCGATGTGCCGCGCGGGCTGGTGCTGGTCACCGGGCCTACCGGCTCGGGCAAGTCCACGACCCTCGCAGCCATGCTCGATTACCTGAACAACACCAAGTACCAGCACATTCTTACCATCGAAGACCCCATCGAATTCGTCCATGAATCGAAGAAGTGCCTGGTCAACCAGCGCGAAGTGCACCGCGATACCCTGGGCTTTTCCGAGGCGCTGCGTTCGGCCCTGCGCGAGGACCCGGACATCATTCTGGTCGGCGAGATGCGCGACCTGGAAACCATCCGCCTGGCGCTGACCGCGGCGGAGACCGGGCACCTGGTATTCGGCACCCTGCATACCACCTCGGCGGCCAAGACCATCGACCGGGTGGTGGACGTGTTCCCCGCCGAGGAAAAGGCCATGGTCCGCTCGATGCTCTCCGAATCCTTGCAGGCGGTGATTTCCCAGACCCTGATGAAAAAGGTCGGTGGCGGGCGCGTGGCGGCTCACGAAATCATGATCGGCACCCCGGCAATCCGTAACCTGATCCGCGAGGACAAGGTGGCGCAGATGTATTCCTCGATCCAGACCGGCGGTTCGCTGGGCATGCAGACGCTCGATTCCTGTCTCAAGAGCCTGCTGGCCAAGGGCATCATTTCGCGTGACAGCGCCAAGGAGAAGGCCAAGCAGCCGGAAAACTTCTGAGAACCTGTCCAAGGCCTGCTGCGCGTCGGTCCTGCTGCGTTAAAAACAGGCTCAGCAAGCCGCTTGCGGCTAACGCGCTTCAGCGCGGCCCGAAGGGCGAACGAAAGTGAGTAATGCTCATTTAGGCCACTAAACTGCGCTTCTTCGCCTGTTTTTGCCTTGCATGCCTCTAGCTCGCGAGGCCTTGAACAGGCTCTAACTACTGGCCACCGTCCGAGACGGTTTCGCCACGACTGCGAGTACGACGATGGAATTCGAGAAACTGTTGCGCCTGATGGTGGAGAAAGGCGGCTCCGACCTGTTCATTACCGCCGGTGTGCCGCCGTCGATCAAGGTCAACGGCAAGATCATGCCCGTGAGCAAGACGCCGATGTCGCCGGAAATGACCCGCGAAACCGTGCATGGCGTGATGAACGAGCAGCAGCGTCGCGAATTCACCGAGAACCACGAATGCAACTTCGCCCTCAGTGCGCGCGGTATCGGTCGCTTCCGCGTCAGTGCCTTCTACCAGCGCAACCTGGCCGGCATGGTGCTGCGGCGCATCGAAACCAATATCCCCACCATCGATGACCTCAAGCTGCCGGATATCCTCAAGAACCTGGCCATGACCAAGCGTGGGCTGGTGCTCTTCGTCGGCGCCACCGGCACCGGCAAGTCCACCTCGCTGGCGGCGATGGTCGGCCACCGCAACAGGAATTCCAGCGGCCACATCATCTCCATCGAGGACCCCATCGAGTTCATCCACCAGCATCAGAGCTGCATCGTCACCCAACGCGAGGTCGGCATCGACACCGACTCCTTCGAAGTGGCGCTGAAGAACACCCTGCGCCAGGCGCCGGACGTGATCCTGATTGGCGAGATCCGCGCTCGCGAAACCATGGATTATGCCGTGGCCTTCGCCGAGACCGGCCACCTCTGCCTGGCCACGCTGCACGCCAACAACGCCAACCAGGCGCTGGACCGGATCATCAACTTCTTTCCCGCCGACCGTCAGAATCAGGTGTGGATGGACCTCTCGCTGAACCTCAAGGCCATCGTCGCCCAGCAACTGATTCCGACACCCGATGGCAAGGGCCGTCGGGCGGTGATCGAGGTGCTGATCAACACGCCGCTGGCCGCCGACCTGATCCGCAAGGGCGAAGTGCACGAGCTCAAGGGCCTGATGAAGCGCTCCACCGACCTCGGCATGCAGACCTTCGACCAAGCGCTGTACAACCTCTACGTGCAGGGCGAAATCACCTACGAAGACGCCCTGCTGCACGCCGACTCTTCCAACGACCTGCGCCTGATGATCAAGCTGGGCTCGGAAACCGACAGCGAGCACCTGAGCAGCGTTTCCCAGGGCCTGACCCTGGAGGTCAGCGACGACGATCCGGGCCGCAGCTTCCGCTGACAGCCTGTCAGCCTGTCAGCCTGTCAGCCTGTCAGTCTGGCTGACGGGCCGGGCCGATGCGCTTGCCCGGCTGATTGGCGACGCGTTCGGCCTGACCATCACGCTGGGCTCCGGCGCGGGCGCGGCTCATCAGTTGGGGAATCAGCGAGCCCTCCGGCAGGTTCTTCCAGAAACGCACCGGCAGATGGCTCTGCATCACTTCGCGGTTGAGCCGGGCCGGATTGAAGGTGCTTTCGTAGTAGGCCTTCCACAGCTCGGCGCCGGGGTCCTGTGCGCCTTGCGCCAGCTGCCGCCAGGCGAGAGGGCAGGGGTTGGCGTAGTGCAGGGTCATTCCGTCCCAGAGCACCGCATCCTCCGGCGTTGCGATCAGCCAGGAATGCAGGCCCATGCGTTCGGCGAAGTGTGGGGCCGCGCTGAGCAGGATGTCGTGAGCGGGCTCGAACCAGGCCACGTAGTCCGGAGCGCTGTCCGCCCCCGATGGGCTGAAACGCAAGAAGGCATGCAGATGATGGGCTTCACGGCGCACTGCCTTGAGCCGTGCGTGCAACTCGCTGCCGTCGACATCGCCGACCAGCCGGGCGCTGCGGTCACCCTTGGCGACCCGCCAGAGAATGCGATAGAGCAGGCTCCAGCGATCACTGTTGCGAAAGCGTGCGGCGCCCTCCAGTTCGGCCAGTAACTGTCGTGGAATGCGTATGGCTGCCGACGGCGTGCCCGGCTCGGGCACGGCGCACTGCTCGAACAGGCCCCCTCGGGCGTTGCCCGCCAGCCATTCCAGCTGATGGGGCGCAACCTCTTCAACAAGCAGGGCGCGGGCAGCGTCGCGCCAGCCCTCGAAGCTGCCGTCGAAGCGCACCTGACGCATCACCACAGCGCCATCTGCTGCGGGCCTTCACTGAGTTGCCGGCGCAGAGTCACGGAGTCGCGATGCGCCAGGCTCGGTCGGTAATCCTGGGTGATGATGAACGGCTTGGCTTTCTCCAGTGAGCAGCGCAGCCGTGTCAGGTCTTCGAAGCGGATGCGCTTCTGCCGACGCAGGGCGACCAGGCGTTTGGCGCTGAGTATCCCGATGCCGGGAATGCGTGCGATCAGTGTGGGCTCGGCACGGTTCAGGTCGACGGGAAAATGCTCACGGTTGGCCAGTGCCCAGGCGAGCTTGGGGTCGATGTCCAGCGGCAGGTTGCCCGGCCCGGCAAGCAGTTCGCCGGCACTGAAGCCATAGCCGCGCATGAGAAAGTCGGCCTGGTACAGGCGATGCTCGCGCAGCAGCGGCGGCGCTTCGAAGGGCACGCTGGCGGGGCTGTTGGGGATGGGGCTGAAGGCCGAGTAGTAGACGCGGCGCAGGCGAAAGTCGCCATACAGCGACTGGGCGGTGTGGAGGATGGTGCTGTCGTCCGTGGCGTCGGCGCCGACGATCATCTGGGTGCTCTGGCCGGCGGGGGCGAAGCGTGGCGCACGCTTTTCCACGCGGGCCTCGGTTTCGCCCTGATGGATCGAGTGCATCGCCTGTTTGATGGAGACGACCTGTTTTTCCGGGGCCAGGCGGATCAGGCTGCTTTCGGTGGGCAGCTCGATATTGACGCTGAGGCGATCGGCATAGCGTCCGGCTTCGGCGATCAGCAGCGGGTCGGCGTCGGGAATGGTCTTCAGGTGGATGTAGCCGCGAAACTCGTGTTCCTCGCGCAACAGTCTGGCCACGCGGTTGAGCTGCTCCATGGTGTAGTCCGCCGAACGGATGATGCCGGAGCTGAGGAACAGCCCGCTGATGCAGTTGCGGCGGTAGAAATCCAGCGTCAGCGTCACCACTTCTTCAGGGCTGAAGCGCGCGCGAGGCACATCGCTGGAGCGGCGGTTCACGCAGTATTGGCAGTCGTACAGGCAGAAGTTGGTCAGCAGGATCTTCAGCAGGGCCACGCAGCGGCCATCGGGCGTGAAGCTGTGGCAGATACCCGTGCCGTCGGTGGCGCCAAGCCCGCTGCGGCCTTTGGAACTGCGCTTCGGCGCGCCGCTGCTGGCGCATGACACGTCGTATTTCGCGGCGTCGGCCAGGACGCTGAGTTTGTCGATCAATTGCATATGGGATTGCCGAAATACTGTTTGCATGTACAGTATCACGGCAGTGCCGTTTCGCGTTGCCCGTTTGGCGGCGGCACGTGCACACGCCATCGGATAAGATCAGAGCAGCGCCCGGACGGGCTTTCCAGACAGCGAGGTTTTCCCATGCAACAGGACACGCATAGCAAGGTGATCGGCTATCTGCTGTGGATATTCGGATTTCTCGGCTCGCACCGTTTCTATTACGGCAAGCCTGTGACCGGCACGATCTGGTTTTTCACTCTGGGCCTGTTCTTCATCGGTTGGATCATCGACCTGTTCCTGATCCCGTCGATGGACCGCGAGGCCGACCTGCGCTTCAACTCCGGGCCGATTGACTACAACATCGCCTGGATACTGCTGACCTTCCTCGGCGTGTTCGGGGTGCACCGCATGTACCAAGGCAAATGGATCACCGGGATCATCTACCTGTGCAGCGGCGGGCTGTTCTTCATCGGCGTGCTCTACGATTTCTGGACGCTGAACGACCAGATATCGCTGCGTAATGCCGAGAAGAGCCGATAAAAGCCGACAAAGGCGCTGGAGGCTGGATGGCTGGACGAAAAGCTTGACGGGGATTTAGCGTAAGCCTCCAGCCCTGTAGGTCGGGTTAGCCGAAGGCGTAACCCGACGCTCGACTTCAGCCCTCAGCCCGATAACTGACCCGGCCATCGACGATGGTGTAGCGCACCGCGCCGGGCAGGCAGTGGCCGATAAAGGGGCAGTTGCGGCCTTTGGAATACCAGGTTTCCCCGGCCAGGGTTGAACCCTGCGGATCGAACAGCAGGATATCCGCAGGCGCACCCACGCTCAGTTGCCCGACCGGAAGGCGCAGCGCGGCAGCCGGACCGCTGCTCAGGCGAGCCAGCAGCGTCGGCAGGTCCAGCAGGCCGTCTTCCACCAGTGTCAGGGCCAGCGGAAGCAAAATTTCGGCGCTGCTGATGCCCGGCTCCGTCTCGCCGAAGGGTGCCTGCTTGGCGTCGATTTCGTGGGGCTGGTGATGGGTGGAGATGGACGAGATCACACCGCTTTTCACCGCCTGGCGCAGGCCTTCGCGATCCGCTGCGCTGCGCAGCGGCGGCTGCACGTGGTACAGGCTGGAGAAGCCGTGCAGCGCTTCGTCGGTGAGGATCAACTGGTACATCGCTACGTCAGCGGTGATCGGCAGGCCGCGAGCTTGCGCCTCGGCGATCATCTGTGCGGCGCGCGCGGTGGTCAGCTGGGTGAAATGCGCGCGTACGCCGGCCTGTTCCACCAGCAGCAGGTTGCGCGCCAGGGCAATGGTTTCCGCGGTTTCCGGGATGCCGGCCAGGCCGAGGAAGGTCGCGCTGGGGCCTTCGTGGGCCAGCCCGCCTTCGGCCAGGTCGCTGTCCTGGCAATGAATGATGATGGTGAGATCGAAGGTCGCAGCGTATTCCAGGGCGCGGCTGAGGTTGCGGTTGCTGGCGATGTTCGCCAGGCCGTTGCCGAAGGCTACGCAGCCGGCATCGCGCAGCGCGACCAGCTCTGACAGCTGTTCGCCGGCCAGGTCACGGGTCAGTGCGCCGATGGGGAAGACCTTGGCATGACCGGATTCGCGTGCCCGGTCGAGGATCAGCTCGGCGACGGCGGCGGTATCCAGCACCGGTCGGGTCAGTGGCGGGCAACACAGGCTGGTGATGCCGCCGGCGGTGGCGGCCAGGGTTTCGCTGGCGATGGTGCCTTTGCGGCTGTAACCCGGCTCGCGCAGGGCGACCGACAGATCGACCAGGCCGGGCGCGGCGACCAGACCCTGGGCGTCGATGCTTTGCACCGCGCCGAAGTCGGCGGGTGCCTGGCCGATGGCGACGATGCGGCCATCGCGGCAGTAGAGGCTGGTGATTTCATCGCGACCGCTGGCCGGGTCGATCAGGCGCGCACCAAGGATTTCGATTGGCATCAGTTCTGCTCCTCGGCAGCGTATTCGTTTTCGAGTTGGCGCTGGGCGTTCTGGCCGCTCATCGACATGGACAGCACCGCCATGCGGATGGCGATGCCGTAGGTGACCTGGTTGAGAATGACCGACTGGGCCGAGTCGGCCACCGCCGATTCGATTTCCACCCCCCGGTTGATCGGCCCCGGATGCATGACGATGGCGTCCGGCCTGGCCAGTGCCATGCGCTGCGTGGTCAGGCCGTAGAGCCGGTAGAACTCGCCTTCGCTGGGCAACCGTCCGCCCTGCATGCGCTCGCGTTGCAGGCGCAGCATGATCACCACGTCGACATCGCGCAGGCCTTCGTTCATGTCGTTGTAGACACTCACGCCGTACTGCTCAAGGCCTACCGGCAGCAGGGTCTTCGGGCCGATCACGCGGATGTCGGGGCAGCCCAGGGTCTTCAGCGCCAGCATGTTCGAGCGCGCCACGCGCGAATGCAGGATGTCGCCGACGATGGCCACCGAGAGCTTTTCGAAGTCGCCCTTGTGGCGGCGGATGGTGAGCATGTCGAGCATGCCCTGGGTGGGGTGGGCGTGACGTCCGTCACCGCCGTTGATCACTGCGACGTCGGGGCAGACGTGCTCGGCGATGAAGTGCGCCGCACCGGAGTCGGCATGGCGCACGACGAACATGTCCGCCGCCATGGCTTCGAGGTTGCGCAGGGTGTCGGTGAGGGTTTCGCCCTTGCTGGTCGAGGAGGTCGAGACGTTCAGGGTGATGACGTCCGCCGAGAGGCGCTTGGCGGCCAGTTCGAAGGTGGTACGGGTGCGCGTGGAGTTCTCGAAGAACACGTTGCAGACGGTCTTGCCGCGCAGCAATGGGACTTTTTTCACCGCTCTGGCGCCGACTTCGAGAAAGGAGTCGGCGATGTCGAGAATTTCCGTCAGCAGTTCGCGTGGCAGGCCATCCAGGGACAGGAAGTGGCGTAACTGGCCGTTGTCGTTCAGCTGCAGGGGGCGCTTGGCGTCGATAGGCGTCATCGAAAGTGTCTCAGTTGGCGGAAGCGAGGGTCTGGTATTCGAGTGCGAGCGGCCTCGGGCCGAGCAGTTTGACGCGTTGCTCGGGCGGCAGGGACAGGGTTGCGCCGACCACGTCCGGCCTGATCGGCAGTTCGCGGGCGTTGAGGTCGAGCAGGCAGACCAGGCTGACGCTGGCGGGCCGGCCATAGTCGAACAGCTCGTTGAGCGCGGCGCGGATGGTGCGGCCACTCATCAGCACGTCATCGATGATCACCAGATGCTGCCCTTCGATCTCGAAGGGCAGCTCGGAAGGACGCACTTGCGGGTGCAGGCCGTTCTGGGTGAAGTCGTCGCGATAGAAGGAGACGTCGAGAATGCCCATTGCCTCGTCCTTGCCGCGCAATGCGAGCAGGGCCTGGGCCACCCAGACGCCGCCGGTGCGGATGCCGATGAAGCGTGGTTGCTCGATGCGGTGGCTGTTCAGGTGCAGATCGAGCGCGGCGGCCATTTCGGGGAGCAGCTGTTCGGGGTTGGGCAGGGTCATGATGTCTCCTTGAAAGCCGTTTCAGGCCTTGGGCTGCGCAGTCAGCCAGCCTTCCAGTAAAAGTGCCGCGGCGAGGGCGTCCACCGGGCGTTGACGAAAACCGTCGTTCTGGCCTGCGCGCAGACGCTCACCCTTGGCTTCGTAGGTGGTCAGACGCTCGTCATGGGTGTGCACGGGCAGGTTGTAGCGACCATTGAGGCGCCGGGCGAACTTCTCCGCGCGCGCGCTCATGTCGCTGGGGCTACCGTCCATATTGAGCGGCAGGCCTACCACCAGCGCATCGGGCTGCCACTCGCGCAGCAGCGCCTCGATCTGGTTCCAGTCGGGCACACCATCGCGCGCCTTGAGCACGCAAAGCTCCCGCGCCTGGCCGGTAATCATCTGGCCGACGGCGACGCCGATCTGCTTGGTGCCGTAGTCGAAGCCAAGCAACAGGCGCGGCGTACTCATGCGTGACCGACCTGGCTGCTGAGCCGGCTGAGGTCGACGCCCAGCGATGCTGCGGCGGCGCTCAGGCGCTCGTCATGGGCAAGGTCGAAAAGAATGTGCGGCTGCGCCGGGCAACTCAACCAGGCGTTGTCCACCAGCTCCGCTTCAAGCTGGCCCGGCTCCCAGCCGGCATAGCCGAGAGCGATGAGGTGTCGCTGCGGACCTTGGCCGTCGGCGATGGCGAACAGCACGTCCTGGGAGGTGGTCATGCCCAACGGGCCAAGTGCGAGCGTCGCCTGGAACTGGGCATCGGCCGGGTGCAGCACGAAGCCACGATCGACCTGCACCGGGCCGCCGGAAAAGATCGGCAGCAACTGGCTGAGCGGGGTCGGCGGCTCGTCGGGGCGCAGCTGTTCGAGGATGTCGGCCAGATTCAGCCCGTTTGGGCGGTTGACGATGAGGCCCATGGCGCCGTCCTGATTGTGCTCGACCAGATAGATCAGCGTCTGGGCAAAACGAGGATCGGCCATGTGCGGCATGGCGATCAGGAAGTGGTGCTTGAGATAAGTCGACGTGGCGTTTTTCATGCCGCTAGTTTCGGGCTTCGGCGTGGCGGCTTCAAGCTTCAAAAGCAGCGGGTAGGTCGGGGCGTGCTCTGCCGACCCGGCGAACGGCCAGACGTTGCGAAGGTCTGCGCCTTGCTCGTCGGGTCATGCCTTCTGATCGTCGGATTACGCCTTCGGCTAATCCGACCTACGGTCTGTCTGCGCGCATCAACGCGCCGGCGTCCTTTTATTGGCTGGACAGCCGGTCGCCGCGCTCGAAACGCCAGGTCCTGATGATTTCCACCTGGTCAAAATGCTTTGCAAGCTCGCCCGCGAACGGGGCGAAGGGGGCCGCGAGCCGGACGATCCGCATGGCGGCTTCATCGAGTACGGTATGCCCGGAGGATTCCAGCACCCGTAGTTCCTGCACGCTGCCGTTGCGGTCCACCACCACCAGCATCCGCAGGCTGCCGTGGATGCGCTGGCGGCGAGCCTCTTCCGGGTAGTTGAGGTTGCCGACGCGCTCGACCTTCTTGCGCCACTCGTCGCGATACCAGGCGCTGATGTCGCGCATGGTGGCGGCGGTGTTCTGGCGGCTGACGCGGGGGCGCTTGGCGTATTGCTGGATATCCTGGGACAGCTGCGCTTCGAGACTGGCGATCTCGGCGCTCAACTGCGAACTGTCGAAGGTCGGCGCTGGTGGAGTCTGGGGCTGCGGCTTGTTTTTCTGCGGTGTGTCCGGGGTCTTTTCCGGTTGCGGAGCACGCGTCGCGACGGCGGTTTTCGGTGCTTCGCTGCGATTGCTGGGCGGCGGTGCGGCTGCGGGCGAAACCTTGCGTACCTCGGTGTCCTGGAAGGGCGCCTGCTCGCTGGTTTTCGGCGCGGCCTTGTGCTCCAGGGTGCCGCTGCCCTGCTGATTGTCCTGGGCGAGAAAGTCGGCTTCCTTGGGCTTGTCTTCGCTCTTGAAGGTCGAAAGGGTGATTTCCAGTGTCTTGCTGATCTGGTTGGGCTCGGTCAGGGTAAAGCCGAGACCCAGGATCAGCGCCACATGCAGCGCAGCGGCGAGAAACAGGGTAAAGCCGAGGCGATCCGCAGGGCGGACACCGGGGCTGACGGGAACAGGTTGGCGTGTAGCGGCGTTCATCGCATTTCAGTCGACTCGAAGTGCGCGCAGTCTGCCGACTTTGCGCGGCAAGCCGCAAGTTTCACGCGCAAAGCTGTAGGTCGGGTCACGCTTCACCGACCCGACGGGCGGAGATGAGTCCAGCTTCCAGCCGCTATCGCTTCAACTTGCCGGCAATCGCATCCATCAGACGCTCTCCGATGCGGGTGTCGAAGGCGTTGTCGATCTCGCGGATACAGGTCGGGCTGGTGATATTGATTTCGGTGAGGTAATCGCCGATCACGTCCAGACCCACGAACAGCAGGCCGCGCTTGCGCAACTCCGGGCCGACGATGGCGGCGATCTCGCGGTCGCGATCCGACAGCGGCTGAGCCACGCCGCGCCCGCCGGCGGCGAGATTGCCGCGGGTTTCGCCGGCGGCAGGTATACGTGCCAGGCAATAGGGAATCGGCTCGCCGTCGATCATCAGGATGCGCTTGTCGCCGTCCTTGATGGCCGGGATATAGCGCTGCGCCATGATCTGGCGGGCGCCGTGCTCGGTCAGGGTCTCGAGAATCACCGAGAGGTTGGGGTCGCCTTCCCGGTGGCGGAAGATCGAGGCGCCGCCCATCTCGTCCAGTGGTTTGAGAATGACGTCACGCTGCTCGCGGGCGAACTCGCGGAGAATGTCCGCGCGCCGGCTGACCAGGGTCGGTGGCGTGCATTGCGGAAATTGCGTGGCGAAGAACTTTTCGTTGCAGTCGCGCAGGCTCTGCGGGCGGTTGACCACCAGCACGCCGGCGCGCTCGGCCATTTCCAGCAGGTAGGTGGTGTAGACGTACTCGCCATTGAAGGGCGGGTCCTTGCGCATCAGGATCACGTCGAGCCCGCCCAGAGGCGCGTCGATTTCCTCGCCGGTTTCATACCAGTGCTGCGGATCGTCGAATACCTGCAATGCGCGCATGCGCGCACGGGCTTCGCCGCCAAGTTGATAGAGATCGCACTGCTCCATGTAATAGAGCGTCCAGCTGCGTGCCTGGGCGGCCAACAGCATGGCGAGGGAGCTATCCTTCTTGAAAGCGATCCGCGCAATCGGATCCATGATGATCCCGACGCGAACAGTCATGTGGTGATCTCCGGCGATAAGGCAGTACGAGGCTGCGGGACATTGAAAATGTCGACGCAGATTGGCGGCGGTTGTGCGCTGGGTCAAGGAAAATCCAGCTCCTTTTCCGGTCGATAGCATGGGCATCAGGAGTGTGCTAAAAAGGTCCGGCGATTGGGTGCAGCCCATCGATGACAGGGCCTGTAGCGCACTGACATAACGATAAACTACGACTCACCGAGGCGATGGTAGGGCGAAATGGAACAGCACTCCGAGGGCTTGAAGGTCATGGTGATCGACGATTCGAAGACGATTCGTCGCACCGCCGAAACGCTGCTGAAGAAAGTAGGTTGTGACGTGATCACGGCGGTGGATGGCTTCGATGCGCTCGCCAAGATCGCGGACACCCATCCGCGCATCATCTTCGTCGATATCATGATGCCCAGGCTCGATGGCTATCAGACCTGCGCGCTGATCAAGAACAACAGTGCCTTCAAATCCACTCCGGTGATCATGCTGTCTTCCAAGGATGGCTTGTTCGACAAGGCCAAGGGACGCATCGTCGGGTCGGATCAATACCTCACCAAACCTTTCAGCAAAGAAGAGTTGCTTGGCGCGATCAAGGCCCATGTGCCTGACTTTGCGCCGATAGAGCAAGTATCCTGAAGTTCGGCCCTGTGTGCCGCTGAAGCCTTTCCCACGGAGAAACCATGGCTCGCGTTCTGATTGTTGATGACTCGCCGACCGAAATGTACAAGCTGACAGCCATGCTGGAGAAACATGGCCACGTCGTGCTCAAAGCCGAAAATGGTGCGGATGGTGTGGCGCTTGCCCGCCAGGAAAAGCCCGATGTCGTCCTTATGGATATCGTGATGCCGGGCCTCAACGGTTTTCAGGCTACCCGCCAACTGACCAAAGATGCTGAAACCAGTCACATTCCTGTAATCATTGTGACCACCAAGGACCAGGAAACCGATAAGGTCTGGGGCAAGCGTCAGGGGGCCAAGGATTACCTGACCAAGCCCGTCGACGAAGCGACACTGCTGAAGACCCTTAACGCCGTGCTTGCGGGCTGATCTGGCAAATCTGCAAACCGGACGAAGGGAAGTGGCAGCATGTCGGACAGGCCAACACCGTTTCAGCGACTTCTGGATATCGATGCACGTTGCCGGGCGCTGGCAGCCGGACTGCCTTCCCAGCAGGAAGCTGTCCAGACCTGGGCCGGTATCGGATTTCGGATGGGTGAGCGGTTGTTCGTCGCACCTATGGGGGAGGTCGGCGAGATACTGCATGAGCCACGTTACACGCTTCTTCCCGGCGTGAAGAGCTGGGTCAAGGGTGTGGCCAACGTGCGCGGCAGATTGCTGCCGATCATGGACCTGTGTGGCTACTTCGGGCTGGAATTGTCGCCGTTGCGCAAGCAGCGACGGGTATTGGTGGTCGATCACCAGGACGTGTTCGCCGGGCTGACGATCGACGAAGTGTTCGGCATGCAGCACTTTCCGGTCGATGCCTTTTCCGAACAGCTGCCACCAGTGGAAGCATCGATCCAGCCCTTTATCCATGGTGTCTTCCAGCGCGAGCAGCCCTGGCTGGTCTTCAGCCCGCATGCGCTGGCTTCGCATCAGGCATTTCTGGACGTGGCGTATTGATTTAGGCGGGTCGGCAGGCGCCGGCCTTTGGTTCTTGGAAGGAAACGTAAGGGTGGTCCAGGCGGGGGCCGGATAATGAAAAAAATGAACGCAAATGCGCTGCTGGCCGGTGTGCGCAGCAATACGCTGATCGCCGGGCTGTTTATTCTCCTGATCGTGTCGATGGTGCTGTTGTTCGCCAACTTCGCCTACGTCAGCACCCAGGCCGACAACGACAGTGAATACATCGGGCACGCGGGCGAGCTGCGAGTTCTCTCCCAGCACATCGCGAAGAACGCGGTGGAAGCGGCTGCCGGTAAACCAGAGGCGTTCGACTCGTTGAAGGATGCGCGCAACGATTTCAGCCGTCGCTGGGGTTATCTGTCCCAGGGTGACGACAGCATCGGCCTGCCCGCCGTGCCTCAGTCGCTGCAGGGCGAGATTGCCGCCGTGCAGCAGGACTGGGATACCCTGCGGCAGAACACCGATGCCATTCTGGCCAGCGAGCAGACCGTACTTTCCCTGCACCAGGTCGCCGCGACCCTTGCCGAAACCATTCCGCAGCTGCAAGTGGAATACGAAGAGGTCGTCGACATCCTGATCGAAGGTGGCGCCCCCGCGGCCCAGGTTGCCGTTGCCCAGCGTCAGTCTCTGCTGGCCGAGCGTATTCTCGGCTCGGTGAACAAGGTGCTTTCCGGTGACCAGGACTCTGTTCAGGCTGCCGACATGTTCGGACGCGATGCCAGCCTGTTCGGTCGAGTGCTCAACGCGATGCTCGATGGCAACGAAGCCATGGGCATTGTCAGCGTAAGTGATGCCGAGGCGCTGGACCGCCTTGGCGCGATTGCCGAGCTGTTCCAGTTCGTTTCCGGCTCCGTGGACGAGATTCTGGAAACCTCGCCGGAGCTGTTCCAGGTGCGTGAATCGTCCAACAGCATCTTCGAGGTTTCGCAGACGCTGCTCGACAAGACCTCGGCGCTGACCGAAGGCCTGCAGGGCCGTGCTGATGCCCGCTACATCAACACCCTGGCCGGTTATGTGCTCGGCGCTCTGGCGTTGGCATCGATCCTGTTGATCGGTCTGGTCATGGTTCAGGAAGCACGCCGTCGGCTGACCGAGACTGCGGAAAAGAACGAGCGTAACCAGACGGCGATTCTGCGTCTGCTCGATGAAATCGGTGACCTCGCTGACGGTGACCTCACCGTAGCCGCAACGGTTACCGAAGACTTCACCGGCGCTATCGCCGACTCGATCAACTATTCCATCGACCAGTTGCGCGATCTGGTCGAGACGATCAACCAGACTGCCGTTCAGGTATCCGGTGCCGCCCAGGAAACCCAGGCCACCGCGATGCATCTGGCCGAGGCTTCCGAGCATCAGGCGCAGGAAATTGCCGGGGCTTCGGCGGCGATCAACGAAATGGCCGTGTCGATCGACCAGGTATCGGCCAACGCCGCCGAATCCTCGGCGGTAGCGGAGCGCTCGGTAGCCATCGCCAACAAGGGCAACGAAGTGGTGCACAACACCATCACCGGCATGGACAACATCCGCGAGCAGATCCAGGACACCTCCAAGCGAATCAAGCGCCTCGGTGAGTCGTCCCAGGAGATCGGTGACATCGTCAGCCTGATCAACGACATTGCTGACCAGACCAACATCCTCGCACTGAACGCGGCGATCCAGGCCTCCATGGCCGGTGACGCCGGTCGTGGCTTCGCGGTGGTCGCCGACGAAGTACAGCGCCTTGCAGAACGTTCCTCGGCGGCAACCAAGCAGATCGAGGCACTGGTCAAGACGATTCAGACCGATACCAACGAGGCGGTCATCTCGATGGAGCAGACCACCTCCGAAGTGGTACGCGGTGCACGCCTGGCGCAGGATGCCGGGGTCGCTCTGGAAGAGATCGAGAAGGTATCCAAGAGCCTTGCGGCGCTGATCCAGAACATCTCCAACGCCGCCCGGCAGCAGGCTTCGTCCGCCGGCCATATTTCCAACACCATGAACGTGATCCAGGAAATTACCTCGCAGACTTCCTCGGGCACCACCGCGACCGCCAAGAGCATTGGTAATCTCGCGAAGATGGCCAACGAGATGCGGCATTCGGTTTCCGGCTTCACCTTGCCGGAAAACCAGGATCAGGCCTGACTGGGACGCGGGGGCCTGTTAATGGTCTCCGTGGACGTTCATGAGTGAGGGGCAGGGCATGCAGCCGAGCGTTGACTGGTCACTGAGACCCTTGGCCGATATGTCATCAGCGGAGTTTCGCGAGTGGCAGGCCTTGCTTGAAGAGCGCTCCGGCATGGTGATTTCCGAGCAGCGTCGGTCATTCCTGCAGGCCAATCTGAGCAGCCGCATGCGCGAAGTCGGCGCTGCCGATTACGCCAGCTACTACCGCCAGGTCACTGCCGGTGCCCGTGGCGCGGTCGAGTGGTCGATGCTGATGGACCGGCTGACCGTACAGGAAACCCGCTTCTTCCGACATCCCCCCTCGTTCGCCCTGCTTTGCGAATATATCAGGCAGCGCCAGGCATCCCGTGACGCGGCCTTGCCATGGTCGTTGTGGAGTGTCGGCTGTTCCAGTGGTGAGGAAACCTACTCGCTGGCCATCTGTGCTGCCGAGGTGCTGGCTGCTGCTGACGGAGAAACCTGTTACGGCGTGACCGGCACGGATATCAGCCTCAGCGCCCTGAGCCGGTCCCGTGACGGTATCTATGGCCCTCGGCGGCTTGAGCAGGTGGAGCCGCAACTGCGTGAACGCTACTTTCAGTCCCTGCCGAATGATCGCTTTCAAGTGATACCCAGCCTGGCGGCACGCGTGTGCTTCGCCAGGCTCAATGTGCTGGAGCTGGCCGGTGCGCCAATGTCCGATATGGACGTCATTTTTTGTCAGAACCTGTTGATCTACTTCCGCCGCTGGCGTCGCCGCGAAATCCTCAACCGCCTGGCCGAGCGCCTGGCGCCTGGGGGATTGCTGGTTATCGGTGTGGGCGAAGTGGCTGGTTGGCAGCACCCGGAACTGCTGCCGGTGGCCGACAGTCGGGTTCTGGCCTTTACCCGGAAAAGTTTATGAGCGGAGTCGCTATGGGTGATCGGCACGATTATGTCGCCCTGGAGTGGGTGAAGGGCGAAATTGCCGAAACGCTGAAGCAGGCGCGGCAGGCGCTGGAAGCGTTCGTCGAAAACCCGCAGGACTCGACGCGGATGCGCTTCTGCCTGACCTATGTGCATCAGGTCCAGGGTACCCTGCAGATGGTCGAGTTCTATGGTGCGGCCCTGCTCGCCGAGGAAATGGAGCAGCTCGCCCGCGCCTTGCTGGATGAGCGTGTCGCCAGCCGGACCGAGGCGCTGGAAGTGCTGATGCAGGCGATCCTGCAGATGCCGGCCTACCTTGATCGAATCCAGAGTGCGCGCCGCGATCTGCCCATGGTCGTGCTGCCGTTGCTCAATGACCTGCGCGCCGCGCGTGGCGAGAAACTGCTGTCGGAGACCAGCCTGTTTTCGCCGGACATGTCCGCGCGCCGTCCGGCTCTTTCAGGGGAATTCCTGGCGCAGCGGCAAACCGCCGACTTGCCTGGCTTGCTGCGCAAGATGCGGCAGATGCTGCAGGTTGCCCTGGTCGGGGTCATCCGCAATCAGGATCTGCCCACCAATCTGGGCTACATGGCGCGTGTGTTCGCGCGCCTGGAAATGCTCTGCAAGGACGCGCCGCTTGGCGCCCTGTGGCAGATCGCATCGGGCGTGGTCGAAGGGCTGGCCAGTGGCGGGGTCGCCAATGGCACCACGATTCGCACCCTGTTGCGCCAGGTCGACCGGGAGCTCAAGCGTCTCGTTGAGCAGGGCGCAGACGGCATCAATCAGGCCGCCCCCGATGAATTGACCAAGAACCTGCTGTTCTACGTCGCCAAGGCGCCCGCTCAGTCTGCACGCATCCAGGCCCTCAAGGCCGAGTACAGCCTCGACGAGGCATTGCCCGACAGCACTGTCGTGGATGAGGAGCGCGCCCAGTTGGCCGGCCCGGATCGCGGCGCCATGCGCTCGGTGGTGGCAGCGCTGTGCGAAGAGCTCGTTCGGGTGAAGGACAGCCTGGATCTGTTCGTGCGCAGTGATCGCATGGACCTGGCCGATCTCGGCGCGTTACAGGTGCCTCTCAAGCAGATTGCCGACACCCTTGCGGTGCTGGGTTTCGGTCAGCCGCGGCGGATCATTCTCGATCAGATTGAAGTGGTCGAAGCCCTGGCGCGTGGCCAGCGCAAAGCCGACGATGCCGCCTTGATGGATGTTGCCGGTGCGCTGCTGTACGTCGAGGCGACGCTGGCCGGCATGGTGGGTGGCACCGCGGAGGAACGAGACGAGGCCAGTCACCTGCCGACCACCGATGTCGCACAGATCCATCAGTTGGTCGTTCGCGAGGCGCGTACCGGGCTCGAACAGGCCAAGGATGCCATCATCGAGTTCATTGCCTCGCAGTGGAATCACCAGCATCTGGCGCGGGTACCCGATTTGCTGACCCAGTCCCGTGGCGGATTGGCGATGATTCCGCTGGCGCGTGCGGCAGCCTTGCTGGATGCCTGCAACCGCTATATCCAGGAGCAGTTGCTGGCGCGCCAGGCAATCCCGGACTGGCAGAGTCTGGACATGCTTGCCGATGCGATCACCAGCGTCGAGTACTACCTTGAACGCCTCAGCGAAGACTGCGGTTCTCAGGGCGATCTGATTCTCGATGTGGCGCAGGAGAGCCTGGAAGCGCTGGGTTATCCGCTGAGCGAGCCTGCCTCGATCCTTGAGCCGGAGCCCGCTGACGCCGCGCCGGAATTCGAGCTGGCCAATCCGCTGGATGAGATAGAAGTGCTGCTGCCGGAGCTGCTTGCCGATGCCTCTGTCAGTGAGGACGTAGAGCTGGTTGCAGGGCCTGACGCTCTGACGAGCGAGGCGTGCACCATCGAATCGCCGGTGATTGGGCAGCCGCCTGCTGACGATCCTGATTCGCAGGCATGGGCTCTTGCACCAGAAGTCGCCGAATACGAGCAGGATGAATGGCTGCTGACAGCCGACGCCGAAGTGGGCGCATCCTTCGCTGAAACGTCGCCTGCCGAGCCTGTAGCCGCTGAATCGGACGAGCAGGCGAACACCGAGTCTCTCGACTATTCGATGGTGTGGAGCGAGGCCGAGATGGCCGGGATGGGCATGCCCGCAGTCGTCCTGCCGGAGCCGGTGGTAGCACTGCCGGGCAGCGAGCCTGCGATCAGCCTCGATGACGTCATGGCCGCTCCCGTCGTTGCCATCAACCCGCCTGCACAGGATGTGCCGCCGAGCCTGTTGCCGCCCCCGGAAGACGAGGAGCCGGTCGACGACGAACTGCTTGAAGTCTTCATCGAGGAAGCTGCCGAGGTCCTTGAGACGGTCGGCGAGTATCTGCCTCGCTGGCACGCCGATCACGACGACAAGGAAGCCCTGACCGAGGTGCGCCGCGCCTTCCATACGCTCAAGGGCAGTGGCCGCATGGTCCGCGCGCTGGTCATTGGCGAGCTGGCGTGGTCCGTCGAGAACCTGTTCAACCGAATCCTGGACCGCAGTATCGAGGTGAGTGAGTCGGTCAGCAAAGTCGTCGACGATGTCGTCCGGCTGATGCCGGCACTGATCGAGGAGTTCGCGGCCAAAGCCCAGCGCCAGCGTGATGATGTCGACCGGTTGGCGGCTGATGCCCATGCGCTTGCCAAGGGGCAGCCGATTGCTGCCGAAGCGGTCGTGTCGCCTGTGCCGGAGCAGAGCGCGCGGGAAGAGGCGCTGGACCCGCAGTTGCTGGAGATTTTCCGTAACGAGGCGGAAGCCCACCTTACAGCCCTGGTGGATTTTCTCGCCGATTGCGCCCAGCGCCTGCCACAGCCGGTTACCGATGATTTGCAGCGTGCCCTGCATACGCTCAAGGGCAGCGCCCATATGGCGGGCATCCTGCCCATGGCGGAAATTGCCACCCCGCTGGAGAAAATGGCCAAGGAGTTCAAGGCCAACCTGATCGCCATGGAGCTGGCCGATGCGCAGCTTCTGCACAGCGCAGAGCAATTGCTGCGCCGTGGTCTGGAGAATCTGGATCATGATCCGCTGGCGCCCATCGAGGGTGCCGAGGCGTTCGTTGAGCAGGTGCATGCCTTGCATCAGGCGCGCCTGGCCGCTGCCGGAGCGCGTGGCGAAACGGATCAGGGCGAGGCGCGCGATCCGGGAATGATTGCGCTGTTTCTCTCGGAAGGCATGAACATCCTTCTGGATGCCGAGGATCTTCTGCACAGCTGGCGCGAACATCCGGAGGAACGCCAGGAGTTGACCGCACTGCTGGAGGAACTGACGACCCTCGGGCTTGGCGCGCAGATGGCGGATCTGCCGCAGATCGATGCGCTCTGCCAGGTGCTGCTCGACCTCTATGCGGTTGTCCAGGATGGCCGTCTTGCGGTCAGCGAGCGGTTTTTCGACGATGTTGAGCAAGGCCACGAAGCGCTGGTTGGCATGATGGATCAGGTCGCGGCAGGCTTGCAGGTCAGCGCGCAGCCTGAGTTGGTCGCTCGTCTTGAGGCCTTGCTGGCTGAAGCGGGCGAGTCGGATGTCCTATCGGTCGATGACCCACTGCAGGCAGTTGCAACTCCTGAGGCCTGCGCCGTAGATACTGCTGAAGCCGAATTCCAACCTGTCGAGTTTCTCGCGCCGGACGACGAGCAGGACCGGGAAATGGTCGAGATTTTTCTCGATGAAGCCGTCGACCTGCTGGAAAGTGCCGGGGGGGCACTGGAGCGCTGGCTGGCCGATCCTGCCAACCAGTTGGCCCTGTCTGCGCTGTTGCGGGACCTGCATACCCTCAAGGGTGGTGCACGGATGGCTGCGATTAGGCCCATAGGTGATCTGGCCCACGAGTTGGAGGCGCTCTACGAGGGGCTCACCGACGGGCGTTATGCACATTCGCAGGAACTTGCCGCACTGCTTCTGAGCAGCCACGATCTGCTTGCGATGCAGTTGGAGCAGTTGCAGGCATACCAGCCGATGGACACGGCACTGGTACTGATCGAGCGTATCCAGGCGTACCGTCGGGGTGCTGCGCCGGGTTTCGAGAGCGACATGGCGGACAGCGATGAGCCGTCTGTGGCAGTAGCCGATGCCGAGCCGCTCGCGAATGAACCCGTTGATTCGGATTTGCCAGGCCTGATCGATGAAGCCTGGCTGGTCAGCGATGATGAGATGCAAGCCGAGCGCGCTGCAGCGCCGATAGATAACGATGCCGGCCCGACTGAGGTTGAGTGGACACCGGACCCCAGCTTCGATATCGAGTCATGGATGTCGGACGGCGAAATCGGAGAGCCCGCAGGGGATGTGTCGGAACCTCCCGCGGGCCAGTCCGCTACGGAGCCCACCGAGGCGGGCAGCGGAGGCTGGGAAGAGCGCGATCCCGAACTGGTGCAGATATTCCTTGAAGAAGGCTTCGATATCCTCGATCGCGCCGGCTTGTCGCTGCAGCGCTGGATGAATGATGTCGACAACAGCTTCGAGGTCGAGGCACTGCAGCGAGACCTGCATACCCTCAAGGGTGGCGCGCTGATGGCCGATATCCGCGAGATCGGCGATCTCGCCCATGAACTCGAATACCTCTACGAAGGCCTGTGTGCCGGCCATTATCGGGCGAGTGAAGCCCTGTTCGCTCTGCTCCAGTCCTGCCATGACCGGCTTGCAGCGATGCTCGATGCGGTGCGCAGCTATCGCGAGTTACCCAGCGGACTGGACCTGATAGAAACCATTCGGCGCTTTCGGGCCAACCCCGATGAGCAGTTGAGCATACCCAGCAGCGTCGCTTTGAAGGCGGCTGAGGAGGTTGCTCGCAATGCGGCCGATGCCGAAATTCTGGACATCTTTATCGAAGAGGCCGATGACCTCCTGGAAGAGATGGAGGCGCTGCTGGCCCGTTGGGATGCAGCACGTGACAGCGCGGCTCCGCTGGTTGACATGATGCGTATCCTGCATACGCTCAAGGGTGGTGCGCGGCTGGCCAGCCAGAGCGGGCTGGGCGATATGGCGCATGACCTGGAGCAACGTCTCGGAGAAGCCCAGGCGCAGGGTGGAGCCTGGTCGGAGAGTCTTTTCCTCGATGTGCAGCGTGGCTACGACGCCCTGCTTGGTGAAGTGGAATCGATGCGCGCACTGTTGGCGAGCGAGCCGGAGACGATCAACGATGATCACAAGCCGGCGACGTCTGAACTGACTCGTACCGATGCCGCTGTGATCACGCTGGATACGCCGATCGTTGCCGCCAGCGTCCCGGCGCCGGTTGTCAGTACGCCGGCCAAGGTTCTGCCGTTCATTCGTCGTGCCGAGCAGGCCGCGCTGGATGCCGCATCGCGGCGTGCGCCGCAGGAACTGGTCAAGGTGCCGGCCGATCTGCTCGAGGGGCTGGTCAACCTGGCGGGTGAAACCTCGATCTTCCGCGGGCGGGTCGAACAGCAGGTCAGTGACGTCGGCTTCACTCTGGGTGAAATGGAAGCCACCATCGAGCGGGTCCGCGATCAGTTACGACGGCTGGATACCGAGACCCAGGCGCAGATTCTGAGCAGCTATCAGGCCGAAGCCGAGCGCGCCGGTTATGACGATTTCGACCCTCTGGAAATGGACCGGCACTCGCAGCTCCAGCAACTTTCCCGTGCGTTGTTCGAGTCGGCGTCCGACCTGCTCGACCTCAAGGAAACCCTGGCGGCGCGTAATCGCGATGCGGAAACGCTGCTGTTGCAGCAGGCACGGGTCAACACCGAACTCCAGGAAGGCCTCATGCGGACCCGCATGGTGCCCTTCGATCGACTGGTGCCGCGCTTGCGCCGCATCGTTCGGCAGATTGCCGGCGAACTGGACAAGCAGGTCGAGTTCCACGTCGGCAACGCGACGGGGGAAATGGATCGCAGCGTCCTCGAACGTATCGTCGCGCCGCTGGAGCACATGCTGCGCAATGCCGTGGACCACGGCATCGAGGCCGGTCCCAGGCGTCTCGCCGCAGGCAAGCCCGAGCAGGGCAATATCCGCCTGGAACTGACGCGTGAGGGCGGTGATATCGTCCTGGCGCTCAGCGACGACGGGGCGGGAATCAATATCGAGGCCGTGCGGCGCAAGGCGCTCGAGCGCGGCCTGATGCTTGCCGGTGCCGAGCTGAGCGACCACGAAATCCTGCAGTTCATTCTCGAGGCGGGTTTCTCCACGGCCGAGCGGGTCACGCAGATCTCGGGTCGTGGTGTCGGCATGGATGTGGTGCACTCGGAGGTCAAGCAGCTTGGTGGCTCCATGGGCATCGAGTCGAAGCAGGGCGTCGGTACGCGCTTCCTGATCCGCCTGCCTTTCACCGTATCGGTCAACCGCGCCCTGATGGTGTATTCCGGTGAGGATCTTTATGCAATCCCGCTGAATACCATCGAAGGTATCGTGCGCGTTTCGCCTTATGAGCTCGAAGCCTATTACCAGCCGGGCGCCCCGCGTTTCGAGTATGCCGGGCAGACCTACGAACTGCGCTACCTGGGCGAGCTGTTGAACAACGGCCAGCGTCCCAAGCTGGTCGGTCAGAGCCTGCCGTTGCCGGTGATCCTGGTGCGCTCGAAGGAACACAGCGTCGCGGTGCAGGTCGACAGCCTGGCCGGCTCGCGGGAAATCGTGGTGAAAAGCCTGGGTCCGCAGTTCGCCACGGTGCCGGGCATTTCCGGTGCGACCATTCTCGGTGACGGTCGCGTGGTGGTGATTCTCGACCTGCTGGCGACCATTCGCGTGCTTCATGCCCATCTGCTGACACAACAGCAGCCGCTGCGACTGATTGGCGAAGACCCGCCAGCCGAAGTGGAAATCGACAGGCCGACCCTGGTCATGGTGGTGGACGATTCCGTCACCGTGCGCAAGGTCACCAGCCGCCTGCTGGAACGTAACGGCATGAACGTACTGACCGCCAAGGACGGTGTCGATGCGATCACCCAGCTGCAGGAACGCAAGCCGGACATCATGCTGCTGGATATCGAAATGCCTCGCATGGACGGTTTCGAGGTGGCGACACTGGTGCGCCACGATGAGCGGCTCAAGCAGCTGCCGATCATCATGATCACCTCGCGAACCGGCGAAAAGCACAGGGACAGGGCAATGGCCATCGGCGTGAACGAGTATCTCGGCAAGCCGTACCAGGAATCGCTGCTGCTCGAAACGATCCAGCGACTGGTTATGCATCATGAGTGAGCTGGAGGCGGCACGCATCGGGGTGATTGCCGACACCTCGCTGCAGCGCCATGTGTTGCAGCAGGCATTGAGCGCCAATGGCTACCGGGTGGTGCTCAACAATGATCCCGCTCGGCTGGAGGAGGCGGACCTGGCAGCGGTCGAGGCCGACCTGTGGCTCGTCGATCTGGCTCAGACCGAGGACTCGCCGCTGGTCAATGCGCTGCTGGAGAGCGACCGCTGTCCGGTGCTCTTTGGTGAAGGGCATGCGCCGGAGCGGCAGTCGGAACACTACCCGCGCTGGGAGCGCCGCCTGTTCGGCAAGCTCAAGCGGTTGGTCGGCGATCCGTCGCGTGTGGTCGGTCCGCGTCTGGAGATCATGCGTGACGACATGCAGCGTCCCGCCTGCCTGACATTGCCGAGCGCTCTGGCTGCTACCGGTTCGGCAGTCGGTGAACCAGCAAATGAGGTCTGGTTGCTGGCTGCGTCGCTGGGTGGGCCAGAGGCGGTCAAGGCATTCCTTGATGCACTGCCAGCCGGGCTGCCGGTTGGCTTCGTCTACGCACAGCACATCGGAGCGAGTTTCGAGTCGGCACTGTCGCAAGCCGTCGGTCGCCATAGCCTGTGGCAGGTCAACCAGAGCCGCGCCAGCGACAGGATTCGCTGCGGCGAGGTGGTGATCGCGCCCATCGCCCAGGAAATGAGCTTCGGTCAGGAAGGCGCCATGCTGCTGAACGGACGCAGCTGGCCCGAGCCCTACAGCCCTTCCATCGACCAGATGATGCTGAATCTGGCGCAACAGTTCGGCAGTCGCTGTGGCGTTATCGCCTTCAGCGGCATGGGCAGCGACGGCAGCGCCGCGGCGGCCTATCTGCTGCGCCAGGGCGGGCGGGTCTGGACCCAGCGTGCCGACTCCTGCGTGTGCTCAAGCATGCCCGACAGCCTTCGCGAAGGGGGCTACAGCTCCTTCAGCGGAGACCCGCGAGAACTGGCCCAGGCCATGCTCGACCATCTTGCGCGGCAGGCCGGCAGGCCTGCCGTCGCCCTGCAACCGGATACTCCATGAGCCAGTCGCTAACCACTCAGGACGCTGCCAGCAGCCTCACCGGCCTGCTGGTGCCACTCGCCGATCGCACGCTGCTGCTGCCTAACGTGGCGGTTGCCGAACTGATTCCCTACCGCGCGCCGCAAACTGTTCAGGGCAATGTGCCCGCCTGGTTTCTCGGCCAGGTCCCCTGGCGCGATCTGATGCTGCCGCTGCTGTCGTTCGAGGCGGCCTCGGGGGGGCAGACAGAAACCGGTTCACGGGCTCGGGTCGTGATCCTCAACGCCCTGGGCGGTCGCGATCACGTGAAGTTCATTGCCTTGCTGGTCCAGGGCATCCCGCGCTCGATCAAGGTCGATGCCAGCCTGGCACGTACGGATGCGCCGTTGGCGCCGCTGGAACTGGATGCGGTGAACCTTGGCGATATCCAGGCGCGTATTCCCGACCTTATCGCTCTCGAACAGAAGCTGGCCGATGCCGGATTGATATAAACGCCTCGACAGGCTTCGGGTGGGCTGTCGCTTTCAAGTCGTCGGATCAGGCATTCCGAACGTCGGATTACGCCTTCGGAAACCCGGATTACGCCTTCGGCTAATCCAGGCTACGGTCTGGCGTAGGTCGGGTCACGCTTCACCGACCCGACGAGCGAGGCCAAGGTGATATAAAAAACGACATTCCCCTGCATTTGCGTTCACTTGACGCTTGCGGCTCAGAAATCTCCCCATAACTGCTGCGCCACGCTCAGAGCGACCACCGGCGCGGTCTCCGTGCGCAGTACACGCGGGCCGAGGCGGGCGGGGTGGAAGCCTTGGTTTTTCGCCTGTTCCACCTCGGTCTGCGTCAGACCACCTTCCGGGCCGATCAGAAAGGCCAGTGAGTCCGGGCGCTGATGGCCTGACAGCGGTTCGGCGACAGGATGCAGGACCAGTTTCAGCGCGGCCTCAACCCTGAGCCATTGCGCGAGAGGCGTCGGTGGGTGGATCACGGGGATGACCGAGCGTCCACATTGCTCGCAGGCGCTGATGGCGATCTGGCGCCAGTGGGCCAGGCGCTTGTCGGCCCGCTCGTCCTTCAGCCGCACTTCGCAGCGTTCGCTGACGATCGGCGTGATGTCCGCAACACCCAGTTCGACGGCTTTCTGGATCGCCCAGTCCATCCGCTCGCCTCGGGACAGGCCCTGGCCGAGATGAATCCGCAGGCGCGACTCGGGCAGGCCGGCCAGTTGCTGGCGCAGCTCGACACGCACCTGCTTCTTGCCCACCTCGACCAGTTCGCCCTGGTATTCCTGGCCACTGCCGTCGAACAGCTGCACGGCAGCGCCAGGCGCAAGACGCAGGACACGACCGATGTAGTGGGCCTGGGCTTCGGGCAGTTCGTGCTGGCCGAGGGAGAGCGGGGCGTCGATAAAGAAGCGGGATAGGCGCATAGGGGGAACCGAAAAAGCCGCTGGAGGCTGAAGGCTGGACGAGGACGGCATGGTGCAACCCTGGCTTCCTTTCGTCCAGCCTTCAGCGCTGTTCCCGGCTGTTATCCCGGATCGTGGAAGTTCGCTGGCGCGCCCGGCGTCATGGCCACGCTGACCGCTGCCCGGGTGGCGATATCGATGCCTTCGCTGGCGACTTCGGCGAGGAAGTCGATCTGCTCCTCGGTAATGGTATAGGGCGGCAGGAAGTAGACCACGCTGCCCAGCGGGCGCAGCAGGGCGCCGCGTTGCAGGGCGTGCTGGTAGACCTTGAGGCCGCGGCGTTCCTGCCACGGATAGGGCGTCTTGCTCGCTTTGTCGGCGACCATCTCGATGGCGACAGCCATGCCGGTCTGCCTGACTTCGGCCACCTGCGGGTGATCGGCCAGGTGCGCGGTGGCGGTTGCCATGCGCGCGGCCAGCGCCTTGTTCGCCTCGATCACCTTGTCCTGCTTGAAGATATCCAGTGTCGCCAGTGCCGCCGCGCAAGCCAGCGGGTTGCCGGTGTAGGTGTGCGAATGGAGGAAGGCGCGCAGGGTCGAGTAGTCGTCGTAGAACGCCTGGTAGAGCCTGTCCGTCGTTAATACCGCCGCCATCGGCAGATAGCCGCCGGTGAGGGCCTTGGACAGGCAGAGGAAGTCCGGGGTGATGCCGGCCTGTTCGCAGGCGAACATCGTCCCGGTACGCCCGAAGCCGACGGCGATTTCGTCATGAATCAGGTGCACCTCGTAGCGATCGCAGGCCTCGCGCAGCAGTTTGAGGTAGACCGGGTGATACATGCGCATGCCGCCCGCGCCCTGGATCAGCGGTTCGACGATCACGGCGGCGATTTCCCCGTGATGCTCGGCCAGGGTCTGTTCCATGTGCGCGAACATCGTGCGCGAGTGTTCTTCCCAGCTCACGCCTTCGGGGCGCAGGTAGCAGTCCGGGCTCGGCACCTTGAAGGTGTCCAGCAACAGCGGCTTGTAGGTATCGGTGAACAGTGCGACATCGCCCACCGACATCGCCGCGACGGTTTCGCCGTGGTAACTGTTGGTCAGGGTGACGAAACGCTGTTTGGCCGACCTGCCGCAGTTGCGCCAGTAGTGAAAGCTCATCTTCAGCGCGACCTCAATGCCGGTCGAGCCGTTGTCGGTATAAAACACCCGTTCCAGCCCCGCAGGCGTGAGCGCGACCAGCCGCTCGGACAATTCGATTACCGGCTGATGGCTGAAGCCGGCGAGCATCACGTGTTCGAGCTGATCGAGCTGGTCCTTGATGCGCTGGTTGATGCGCGGGTTGGCATGGCCGAATACATTGACCCACCAGGAGCTGACGGCATCGATATAGCGCTTGCCGTCGAAATCTTCCAGCCAGACACCCTCGCCACGCCGAATGGGAATCAGCGGCAGCTGTTCGTGGTCCTTCATCTGGGTGCAGGGATGCCAGAGAACGGAGAGGTCACGCTGCATCCAGCTGTCGTTCAGGCTCATCATCGCTCCTTGTGCGAACGGGCAGGGATGCGCAGCCTAGCAGAAAGTGGCTCACCGGCCCTGGCGTCGGGTGATCAATCAACTTCTTCGATACCTTGAAGCGAAAAAATACGCCTTACTCCGATCCGTTAATCGTTAGGCTTGTCGAATATCAATTGCGCGGGTCTTTATCGATGCAGTGGCGAAATTCTTCAAACAACTATGGCCTTGTCAGCATTGCTATGCACTGGCTGGTTTCGATTGCCGTGGTTGGCCTGTTCGCGCTGGGTTACTGGATGGTCGGGCTGAACTATTACAGCGGCTGGTATCGCACCGCCCCGGATATTCACAAAAGCGTCGGGATCCTGCTGTTTGGCCTGATGCTGGTGCGGGTCATCTGGCGGTTCGTCAGCCCCGCCCCGTCCCCTCTGCGCAGCCATGGCCGCAGGACGCGCATGGCGACCAAGGCTGGACACGGCCTGCTCTATGGGGGGCTGTTTGTTCTAATGATTTCCGGCTACCTGATTTCCACCGCCGATGGCCGTGCCATCGGTGTGTTTGGCTGGTTCGAGGTGCCGGCGTTGATTACCTCGATTCCAAATCAAGCGGATGCTGCAGGCCTGGTGCACGAGTACCTGGCCTGGGGGGTGCTGATCTTATCCGGTCTGCATGCTCTGGCGGCACTCAAGCACCACTTCATTGACCGCGATCCGACCCTGAAAAGGATGTTCGGTCGCGCTGATGATCACGTCTAAACAAAGGAGAGTTCACCATGCTCAAGAAAACTTTCGCTGCCCTGGCCCTGGGTTCAATGATCTTCGCCGGGCAGGCTGTCGCCGCCGACTATGTGATCGACAAGGAAGGTCAGCATGCCTTCGTCAATTTCAAGATCAGCCACCTGGGCTACAGCTGGCTGTACGGCACCTTCAAGGATTTCGACGGCAGCTTCAGCTTCGATGCGGCGCAGCCGGAAGCCAGCGAGGTCGAGGTGACGCTGAAAACCGCCAGCCTGGACTCCAACCATGCTGAGCGGGACAAACACCTGCGCAGCGATGATTTCCTCAATGTTGCCAAGCACCCGACGGCCACCTTCAAGTCGACTGCAGTCAAGTCCACCGGCGAGGGTACTGCCGATATTACCGGTGATCTGACGCTCAATGGGGTGACCAAGCCTGTAGTGATCGCGGCGAAATTCATTGGTGAAGGTCAGGACCCCTGGGGTGGTTACCGCGCCGGCTTTGAAGGCACGACCACGCTGACACTGAAGGACTTCGACATAAAGATGGATCTTGGTCCGGCTTCGCAAACCGTAGACCTGATCATCTCCGTTGAAGGCGTTCGTCAGTAAGCGGAGGTTGTCACAGGCGCCGGCGCAAGCCGGCGTTCTGCGTTTGGGTACGCACAAAAAGACGTCTAACTGACCCTGCGGATATAGCGATAATTTGTTTACAGACAGTGATGAATGTAAGTATATTTCCGCCATTCTGCCATTCGAGTCTGCCGCCGCTGCCTTGCGCCGGCACTGTCCGCCAACGAGGTTCATCTTCATGTCACTCAAGCCAGCCAGTGCTGCCCTGATCACGCTTTTCGCCGCATCCCTGCTTGTCGGTTGTCAGGAGGACGAGGCCGCAGCGCCAGCAGCCCAGGAAGCGCCGCAGGTTGGCTTCGTGACACTGAAAGCCGAGCCTTTCGCGCTCACCACCGAGCTGCCAGGGCGTGCCCAACCCTTCCGCATTGCCGAGGTGCGTCCGCAGGTTGATGGCATTATTCAGAAGCGCCTGTTTACTGAGGGCAGCGACGTCAAGGCGGGACAGCAGCTGTATCAGATCGATGATGCGGTCTACCAGGCGGTCTACAAGAGCGCCCAGGCCAGCCTGGCCTCGACCAAGTCCCTCGCTGACCGTTATGCCTTGCTCGTAGAGGAACAGGCGGTAAGCAAGCAGGCCTACGATGAAGCGCGTGCGACCAATCTGCAGGCAGAAGCAGATCTGGAGCGTGCGCGGATCAATGTGCGCTACACCAAGGTACTGGCACCCATTTCAGGCCGAATTGGCCGCTCGGCCGTCACCGAAGGTGCGCTGGTCAGTAGTGGCCAGGCACAAGAGCTGGCAATCATCCAGCAGCTGGATCCGATCTACGTCGATGTCACCCAGCCGGCGCGCGACCTGCTCGTACTGCGCCGTGATCTGGCCGAGGGGCGACTGCAGAAAGCGGGCGAGAACGCGGCGAAAGCGACCTTGACCCTCGAAGACGGCAGCGCCTACCAGCATGAGGGCAAGCTCGAGTTCTCCGAAGTATCGGTGGATGCCGGAACCGGCTCGGTGGTGCTGCGTGCGGTCTTCCCCAATCCGGACAAGGTGCTGATGCCCGGCATGTTCGTGCATGCACGGCTGGTCGCCGGGGTAAAGAGTGAAGCCATTCTGGCGCCCCAACAGGGCATCACACGGACCCCGACCGGGCAGGCGACCGCGCTGGTGGTCAATGCCGAAAACAAGGTCGAGGCGCGTCAGGTCACGACAGCGCGTACCGTTGGCAACCGCTGGCTGGTGACCGAAGGGCTCAATGCCGGTGATCGCCTGATCACCGAGGGGCTGCAGTTCATTGCTCCGGGCGTCGAGGTCAACCCCGTTCCGGCCAGCAATGTTGCCGCCGCCCAGCCACAAGCCCAGTAAGGCTGAGCCAAGGATAATCACCCCATGTCCAGATTCTTTATTGACCGCCCCATTTTCGCTTGGGTAATCGCCCTGGTGATCATGCTGGCCGGCGGCCTGTCCATTCTCGGCCTGCCGGTCAATCAGTACCCCAGTATTGCGCCGCCTGCAGTCGGCATTCAGGTCAGCTACCCCGGTGCATCCGCACAGACGGTGCAGGACACCGTGGTGCAGGTCATCGAGCAGCAACTGAACGGCATCGACGGCTTTCGCTATATGTCCTCGGAGAGCAACTCCGACGGCAGCATGTCGATCACCGTGACCTTCGTGCAGGGCACTGATCCGGATATCGCCCAGGTCCAGGTGCAGAACAAGCTGCAGCTGGCCACACCGTTGCTGCCCCAGGAAGTCCAGCAGCAGGGCATTCGGGTCACCAAGTCGGTCCGTAACTTCCTCATGGTGCTCGGCGTGATTTCGACCGATGGCAGCATGACCCGCGGCGATCTGTCGGACTACATTGTTTCCAATATCCAGGACCCCATTTCGCGGACGGCCGGCGTGGGCGACTTCCAGGTGTTCGGTTCGCAATACGCCATGCGCATCTGGCTTGATCCGGCCAAACTGAACAATTATGCGCTGACGCCCGTGGATGTTGCCGAGGCGATCCGCGCGCAGAACGTGCAGATTTCGGCGGGACAGTTTGGCGGCTTGCCGGCGGTGCCGGGCCAGCAGCTCAGTGCGACCATCATTGGCAAAACGCGGCTGCAAACGCCCGAGCAGTTCCGCGACATTTTGCTCAAGGTGAACAGCGATGGCTCACAGGTGCGCCTGGGTGATGTCGCCAGGGTTGCACTGGCAGAACAGAACTCGGCCATCAGTGCGCTGTACAACGGCATGCCGGCCTCGGCGATTGGCATCAAGCTGGCAACGGGTGCCAATGCATTGAATACGGCCAAGGCCGTCCGCGCCACCATTGCCGAGCTGGAACCCTTCTTCCCGCCAGGCATGGAGGTGGTCTATCCCTACGACACCTCGCCCGTGGTATCGGCCTCGATTACCGGTGTGGTCCACACCCTGTTCGAGGCCATCGTCCTGGTTTTCCTGGTGATGTATCTGTTCCTGCAGAACTTCCGCGCCACGCTGATTCCGACGCTGGCGGTGCCAGTGGTGCTGCTGGGTACTTTCGGTGTGCTCGCGGCATTCGGCTTCAGCATCAATACCCTGACGATGTTCGCGATGGTGCTGGCCATCGGACTGCTGGTGGATGATGCCATCGTGGTGGTGGAGAACGTCGAGCGGGTCATGGCCGAGGAAGGGCTGTCGCCGCTGGAAGCGACACGCAAATCCATGGGGCAGATTCAGGGCGCACTGGTCGGTATCGGCCTGGTGCTGTCGGCGGTGTTCGTGCCCATGGCGTTCTTTGGTGGCTCCACGGGGGTCATCTATCGGCAGTTCGCGATCACCATCGCCTCGGCGATGACGCTGTCGGTGCTGGTGGCGCTGATCTTCACTCCGGCGCTGTGCGCAACGATGCTCAAGCCGATTCCCAAGGGACAGCACCACCAGAAAGGCGGCTTTTTCGGCTGGTTCAACCGCACTTTCGAGCGAGGTGTCGGGCGCTATGAAAATGGCGTGCGCAGCGTGCTCAAGCGCAAGATTCCCTATCTTCTGCTGTATGTGATCATCGTTGCCGCCATGGGGCTGCTGTTCACCAAACTGCCCACTTCGTTCTTGCCCGAAGAGGACCAGGGCGTACTGTTTGCCCAGGTTCAGACGCCAGCCGGCTCGACGGCGGAGCGCACCCAGCAGACCATCGACGCCGTGCGCGAGTATCTGCTGAAGGACGAGAGCGACGTGGTCAACTCGGTGTTCACCATTACCGGCTTCAACTTCGCCGGGCGTGGACAGAATTCCGCGATGGCCTTTATCGGGCTCAAGCCCTGGGATGAGCGCACCGCCGAAGGGCAGGACGTGGCCTCGCTGGCGCAGCGTGCACAACAGCGCTTCGGCACCTTCCGTGATGCCATGGTGTTCGCCTTCGCCCCGCCTGCGGTCATGGAACTGGGTAATGCCACCGGCTTCAACTTCTTCCTGCAGGACCGGGCCGGCGTTGGTCATGATGCGCTGATGGCGGCGCGCAATCAGTTTCTCGGCCTTGCCGGGCAGCATCCGATGCTCGCCGACGTACGCCCCAACGGCCTGAATGACGAACCGCAGTACAAATTGCTGATCGATGACGAGAAGGCAAGAGTGCTCGGGCTTTCCCACAGTGCAATCAATAATGCGCTGTCGATTGGCTGGGGTTCGAGCTACGTCAACGACTTCATCGATCGTGGTCGCGTCAAGCGCGTGTATATGCAGGGCGAGGCCAGCGCGCGGATGAATCCGGAAGACCTCAACAAGTGGTTCGTGCGCAACGATCAGGGCGAAATGGTGCCGTTCAGCGCCTTCGCCAGCGGCGAGTGGATCTATGGTCCGCCCAAACTGTCGCGTTACAACGGCGTATCGGCGATGGAAATCATGGGGCAGGCAGCACCGGGCTACAGCTCAGGAGATGCCATGACGGTAGTGGAAGAGCTTGCCCAGCAGTTGCCGCCAGGCGTGGGGATTTCCTGGACGGGCCTGTCCTACGAGGAGCGGCTCTCCGGTGATCAGGCGCCGGCGCTCTATGCCTTGTCATTGCTGGTGGTATTTCTTTGTCTGGCGGCGCTTTATGAAAGCTGGTCGATCCCCTTCGCAGTGATGCTGGTCGTGCCGCTCGGTGTCATCGGTGCATTGTTGGCGACCATGGGCCGTGGCCTGTCCAATGACGTGTTCTTCCAGGTCGGCTTGCTGACCACAATCGGCCTGACGGCGAAGAACGCCATTCTTATCGTGGAATTCGCCAAGGATCTGCACGAGCAGGGCATGAGCCGCTTCGATGCTGCCGTACAGGCCTGCCGGATGCGCTTGCGCCCAATCGTCATGACCTCGCTGGCTTTCACCCTGGGCGTTGTGCCCTTGGCATTGGCCAGTGGCGCCGGTGCAGGCAGCTCCCATGCCATCGGGACCGGCGTTATCGGCGGGATGATCACCGCAACCGTGCTGGTGATCTTCTGGGTACCGCTGTTCTATGTTCTGGTGTCTTCGCTGGAACGCAAAAAGGCCGCTCCTGACGAGCAGAAAGGAGATGCGCAATGAACAAGTCCGTACTGACATTGGCGCTGGCGGCAGCACTCGGCGGCTGCTCGCTGATTCCTGACTATCAGCGTCCGGATACGCCTGCTGCGGCCAACTGGCCCGAAGGCGAAGCCTATGCACAAGGCAGCGCGAGTCAGGGCCAGGCACAGGATCTGGACTGGCAGCGATTCTTCCGCGATCCGCAGCTGCGCCAGCTGATTGGTGTCGCACTGGAAAACAACCGCGATCTGCGCGTTGCTGCGCTCAACGTCGAGGCCTATCGCGCGCTGTACCGTATTCAGCGTGCCGATCTGTTGCCGGCGATCAGTGCCGACGGCTCCGGCAGCCGTACCCGTACGCCCGGCGATCTCAACCAGACCGGCCAAAGCAATATCGGTAGTCAGTACAGTGCGACGCTCGGTGTGGCCTGGGAACTGGACCTGTTCGGCCGTCTGGGCAGCCTTCGCGAGCAGGCGCTGGAAGAGTATTTCGCCACCGAGGCGGCGCAACGCAGCGCGCGCATCAGCCTGATTGCCAGCGTCGCCAACGCCTGGTTGACCCTGCAGGCCGACCAGGCGCTGCTCCAGGTCAGCCGCGATACACTCAAGACTTTCGAGGAAAGCCTGGCGCTGACCCAGCGCAGTTTCGATGTGGGCGTCGCCTCGGCGCTTGAGCTGAGTCAGGCTCGCAGCTCGGTGGATAGCGCCCGCGTGCGCATCGAGCAGTACACGCGCCTGGTGGCTCAGGACCGTAACGCACTGAGCCGACTGCTGGGGCAGAATGTCGAACCCGAGCTGTCACCTGACGGCGCGCTGGAGCGCGATCAGCTGGCGGATCTGCCGGTCGGTTTGCCTTCCGATCTGCTCTATCGACGCCCCGACATCATTCGTGCCGAGCACCAGCTGCGTGCGGCCAATGCCAATATCGGTGCGGCCAGGGCGGCGTTCTTCCCGCGCATCAGCCTGACGGGCGCCGTGGGCAGTGCCAGCAGCGAGCTGTCCGGCCTGTTCGACAGTGGCTCCGATTACTGGACCTTCTCGCCAAGGATCAGCGTGCCGATCTTCAATGCCGGACAGCTGCGGGCGAATCTGGACTACGCCGAGATCAGCCGCAACATCCAGGTGGCGCAATACGAGTCGGCCATCCAGACCGCTTTCCGCGAAGTCTCCGATGGCCTGGCTGCGCAGGCGACCTATGCAAGGCAGGTGCAGGCGCAACGCGATCTGCTGGAAACCAGCGAAGACTACTTCCGCCTGGCGGAATGGCGTTATCGGACCGGCGTGGACAGCTATCTGACCTTGCTCGATGCCCAGCGCCAGCTGTTCAGCGTGCGGCAGCAGTTCATCGGCGATCGTTTGGCGCAAATGGTCAGTGAGGTGGATCTGTTCAAGGCGCTGGGTGGTGGCTGGGATCCCGAAGCCGAGTCGGTTGCCGGTAGCGAAGGCTGAGACTTAGCTGGTTGCTGTTCTGGAAATGAAAACGCCACCCGAGGGTGGCGTTTTCATTGGCGTTCCGACTCAGCGATTGCGCGTCAGCAATGCCGGCTTCTCACCGCGTGGGCGCGTAGGTAGCTGATCGAGCTGATCGAGGCTGGGCAAACGATCGATCTTCGACTCCTTGTGAATGATCAGTGGCTGTTTGTCCTTCGGCTTCGCCATGGCTTCCTGGCGGGAGCCACCATCACCATCGATCCGGCGGCCTTCATTCTTGCGCCTTGGCTGGCCTCCACGAGCGGCCTGGCCCTGGCCCTGGCGCTTGCCTTTGCCCTGATTGGCGCCGCCTGACGAGGCGCCTGCACCGCGAGGGCCTGCCGCTGCGCGTGGCTGCGCGTTGCCGGGCTGAGCCGGAGCGCCGGGGCGACGACCACGGCCCTGCTTGCCCTGATAGGGGCTGACGTAATCGACGCTGTTGCCGAAGTTGTCCAGTTCGTCGTCGAGAAAGACTTCCGGATCACGATCACTGGGCAGGCGCGGCGGACGGCTGATCGGTGTGGCGGCACCCTGTGCGGACGAACCCTGAGCCGAGGCTTTCGGCTTGTTGCGACTGCGGCGCTTGCGCTCGCGTTCTTTCGGTTCGCTACTCGATTCCGGGGCCTTGGCGGCGCGCGGCTTGCGCTCGCTGTTGCGCGCCGGGCGCGGTTGGCGGGGTTCGCGGACTTCGGGTTTCTCCGCTTCGACAGTGCTGGCGTCGAAGCCCATCAGGTCGCCATCCGGAATTCTCTGCCGGGTCATGCGCTCGATGCCCTTGAGCAGTTTCTCCTCGTCGGGGGCGACCAGCGAGATCGCCTCGCCGCTGCGTCCGGCACGGCCGGTACGACCGATACGGTGCACGTAATCCTCTTCGACGTTGGGCAGCTCGAAGTTGACCACGTGGGGCAACTGGTCGATGTCCAGGCCGCGTGCGGCGATATCGGTGGCGACCAGAATGCGTACCTGGTTGGCCTTGAAGTCGGCCAGTGCCTTGGTGCGGGCGTTCTGGCTCTTGTTGCCATGAATGGCGGCAGCCGGCAGGCCGTGCTTGTCGAGGTACTCGGCCAGGCGGTTGGCGCCATGCTTGGTGCGGGTGAAGACCAGCACCTGCTCCCAGGCGCCCTGGGTGATCAGGTGCGCCAGCAGGGCGCGCTTGTGCGAAGCCTGCAGGCGGAACACGCGCTGCTCGATGCGCTCGACCGTGGTGTTCGGCGGCGTCACTTCGATGCGCTCCGGCTCATGCAGCAGCTTGCTGGCCAGATCGGTGATGTCTTTCGAGAAGGTGGCCGAGAACAGCAGGTTCTGGCGCTTGGCCGGCAGCTTGGCCAGGACCTTCTTGACGTCGTGGATGAAGCCCATGTCGAGCATGCGGTCGGCTTCATCGAGAACGAGGATTTCCACGTGGGAAAGATCGATGGCCTTCTGGTTGGCCAGGTCGAGCAGTCGACCGGGGCAGGCGACCAGCACGTCGACGCCCTTGGCCAGCGCCTGCACCTGCGGGTTCATGCCGACGCCGCCGAAGATCACCGCGCTCTTGAACGGCAGGTCGCGAGCGTAGAGTTTGAAGCTGTCATGCACCTGGGCGGCGAGTTCGCGCGTCGGTGTCAGTACCAGTACCCGCGGCTGGCGCGGGCCGTGGCGCTGTTCGCGGTCGGGGTGGCCGCCGGGGAACAGAATTTCCAGTACGGGGAGGGCGAAACCACCGGTTTTACCGGTTCCCGTCTGTGCGGCGACCATCAGGTCGCGGCCCTGCAACACGGCGGGAATGGCCCGCTGTTGCACGGGGGTAGGCTGGGTGTAACCGGCGGCCTCGACGGCACCGGCCAAAGCCTCGGAGAGACCGAGGGAAGCAAAGGACATGAGTAATCCTGTCTTGTATAGGGCGAGGCCCTGGGATGGTCATGCCTGGCTTGAATCGCGACTGGCGTGCGATCCCGTCCGGTCCTGCCGCATCGGGAGATGCTGGCATCCGGGCGTAAGCCTGGCGGAAGTGCGGAGTATAACAGAGCTTGTCGACGCCGCATTGGTGGGACAGTGTGTCAGTTCGCAGGTTCATTGACCAGCCCCTGTTTTGCAAGGAGCTGGAGCAGGACACTGTGAATCAACGGGTCAGCTTGAGGTTTTCCCGGATCGCCAGACTCGGCTCGGCCTGGTTCAGGGTGTAGAAGTGCAGACCCGGCGCGCCGCCGGCAAGCAGCTTCTCGCACATCTCGCTGATGACCTGAGTGCCGAAGGCCTGGATGCTGGCCATGTCGTCACCATAGGCTTCCAGTTGCTTGCGCACCCAGCGCGGAATTTCCGCGCCGCAGGAATCGGAAAAGCGTGCCAGCTTGCTGTAATTGGTGATCGGCATGATGCCCGGCACGATCGGTGTTTCCACACCCAGCTTGCGCACCCGCTCGACGAAGTAGAAGTAGCAATCGGCGTTGAAGAAGTACTGGGTGATGGCACTGTCGGCACCGGCTTGAGCCTTGCGCACGAAGTTGCGCAGATCATCCTCGAAGTTGCGCGCCTGCGGATGCATCTCCGGGTAGGCAGCGATTTCGATATGGAAGTGATCGCCCGTCTCGGCGCGGATGAACTCGACCAGCTCGTTGGCGTAGCGCAGCTCGCCGCTGGCCATGCCCATGCCGGACGGCAGATCGCCGCGCAGCGCGACGATGCGGCGGATGCCGGCGTCCTTGTAGGTGTTCAGCAACTCGCGCAGTTCGGTTTTGCTGTCGCCGACGCAGGACAGGTGCGGTGCTGTGGGCACCTTGATCTCGCCGTCGAGCTGCAGCACGGTATTGAGGGTGCGGTCACGGGTCGAACCGCCCGCGCCGTAGGTGCAGGAGAAGAAGTCCGGCTTGTATTCGGCCAGCCGCCGCGCGGTGGCCAGCAGTTTTTCATGCCCGGCTTCGGTCTTGGTGGGGAAGAACTCGAAGCTGATTGAAGGGCGGGATTGGGGTGTGCTCATGACGAATCCAGGGTTGTCGGGCAGGTGCTGCCCGAGACGTCCTTTTATCGATGAAGGCTGAGGCTGGAAGCTGGACGAAAAAGAAGCGCGGTGTCGCCTCTCGTCCAGCTTTCCAGCCTCCAGCCTCCAGCGGCTCTTAGTAGCGGTAGCTATCCGGCTTGAATGGTCCTTCGACCGCCACGCCAATGTAGTCGGCCTGGGTCGGGGTCAGTTGGGTGATGACGCCACCGAAGCCCTTGACCATCTCCAGCGCCACTTCCTCATCGAGTTTCTTCGGCAACACTTCCACGGTCAGGCGTGCGGCCTTCTGCTCTGCGCTCATGCCGGCGAACTTCTGCTCGAAGAGGAAGATCTGCGCCAGCACCTGGTTGGCGAAGGAGCCGTCCATGATGCGGCTCGGGTGGCCGGTGGCGTTGCCCAGGTTCACCAGGCGTCCTTCGGCCAGCAGGATCAGGTAGTCGTCGTTGGCCGGGTCGAAGGTGCCTGCGCCGGTACGGTGGATCTTGTGCACCTGCGGCTTGACCTCTTCCCATGCCCAGTTCTTGCGCATGAAGGCCGTATCGATTTCATTATCGAAGTGACCGATGTTGCAGACCACGGCGCGCTTCTTCAGCGCCTTGAGCATGCCCGCGTCGCAGACGTTGGCGTTGCCGGTGGTGGTGACGATCAGGTCGATCCGGCCCAGCAGCACGGCGTCGATGCAGGCGTCGGTGCCGTCATTGATGCCGTTGTTGTAGGGGGAGACCAGTTCGAAGCCGTCCATGCAGGCCTGCATGGCGCAGATCGGGTCGATTTCCGAGACCTTGACGATCATGCCTTCCTGACGCAGCGACTGCGCCGAGCCCTTGCCCACGTCGCCGTAGCCGATCACCAGCGCCTGCTTGCCCGACAGCAGGTGGTCGGTGCCGCGCTTGATGGCGTCGTTGAGGCTGTGGCGGCAGCCGTACTTGTTGTCGTTCTTGCTCTTGGTCACCGCGTCGTTGACGTTGATCGCCGGGACTTTCAGGCTGCCGGCCTTGAGCATGTCGAGCAGGCGGTGCACGCCGGTGGTGGTTTCCTCGGTGATGCCGTGAACCCGGTCCAGCACCTGCGGGAATTTCTCATGCAGGATCTGCGTGAGGTCGCCGCCGTCGTCCAGCACCATGTTGGCGTCCCACGGCTGGCCGTCCTTGAGGATGGTCTGCTCGATGCACCACTCGTATTCTTCCTCGGTCTCACCCTTCCAGGCGAATACCGGGATGCCGGCGGCGGCGATGGCGGCAGCGGCCTGATCCTGGGTGGAGAAGATGTTGCACGAGGACCAGCGTACCTCTGCCCCCAGCGCGACGAGGGTCTCGATCAGCACGGCGGTCTGGATGGTCATGTGGATGCAGCCGAGGATCTTCGCGCCCTTGAGCGGTTGTGCGGCGGCGTACTTGCGGCGCAGGCCCATCAGCGCGGGCATTTCCGATTCGGCGATGATGATCTCGCGGCGGCCCCAGGCGGCCAGGGAAATGTCGGCGACCTTGTAATCGTTGAAACCGGCAGGCGTCATGACAGCACTCATTGAAGAGTCTCCATTCGTTTTGTGCGAATGGGCGCCGTTGATGCGTATGGTTAACGCCCCATCCGAGCCTGACAGGTGAAGCCTGATCTGGATCTGCCGCGGCGCGACAGGTCAGCCGCGAGGTTTGCAAGATCCAAAACAGGCTTTCGCCCTGCTGCAGCGCCCCTCGGACGGGTGGCGGGCACGACCGAACAGCGTCGGCGGTGTGAAGCGCGGCGATTATAACTGCGCCACCGGCTGCGGCCAATCCCGCACGGGTGGTTCCGTGGTCGAACTTGACTATCGTAAAGACGGTCAACCGCACAGGTTCGGTGAACCCCACCGGGCGCCTTCCCAGGAGTTTCCAGAATGACTCTGCTGCGATCCATCCTGCTTGCCATTGCCGCCGTATTGAGCCTGCCGGCGGCTGCCAATTCCTGTTATGTGAGCGCCGAAACCTCCGGCGCGATACCGCCGCCCGTGGTCACCGAAATGTGTTTTGAATATCAGGGCATGGATGCTGACGCCATCGACTGGGTATGCCAGGACAACGAGGCGATCGAGAGCTCTCGCCGCGAGATACGTGACAGCTGCCCGTCTGGTCACTTCGGTATCTGCACGGCGGCCATCACCCCGGAAACCCTCGCCAACGAACGCGCCACCGGCAGCCAGGCCACGGATACGCCGATGCCGACGACCGTGCCGGAGGATGCGCGCATCCTGACCTATCACTACGAAGCGAGCGACCGCGCCCAGGCCCGGATCGATTGCGAAAGCGCTGGGGGCGAGTGGTCGCAGTAGGCCCTCCAGAATACGCCCGCAAACGCTTCAAGGTTGGTGAATCGAGCGCCAGCAGGGATAATCGCCGGCTTTCGTATTGCCGGGTGGTCGAACCATGAAACTGATGTCGTTGATTCTGCCGCTGGTCGCATTGCTGGCGCTGGCCGGTTGTGACCGCATCGATCCCGATTCTCCCTTGGGTAAGCGCAAGGCGATCTATCAGGCGATGCTCGATACCAAGGAAGACCTGGGCGGCATGCTGCGGGGGCGTCTGGCGTTCGATTCGCAGGCCTTCGTTGCCGGTGCGGCCCGTCTCGACGAGTTGTCGCGTCAGCCCTGGCAGCACTATCCCGAGGCCAGGGAAGCGCAGAGCGATGCGCGTGACGAGGTCTGGCAGCGCCAGGAGCGCTTCAACGAAATGGCCCGCGAGCTGGAAAGCCATACCGCCGCGCTGGTTGCCGTGACCACTGCCGCAGAGCCGACGCCCGAGGGCGTGGCGCCGACGCTGCAACGGGTCGAGGATGCCTGCGAAGCCTGCCACAAGGAATTCCGCGCCTACTGATCGGCGGCCATCAGGGCCGCAGGGTTTGGAGCTTTTCGCGCGTCCTGGCCAGCTGGTTGCGGCGCAGTTCGATCAGCTGGGCATCGCCGGTCCCCAGTGCCTCGCGCAGCAGCGTCTCGCGGCGTTCGACCTGGCGCATGGTCTGCTGGCGCTCTACCTGGGGCGTGCGCAAGGAGGTCAATCCGCTGCACGCTTCGGCCAGGCCCTGCAGTTCGGCGCCGAGCCGGTTCTGCAGTGGCCTGTCGCCTTGCAGCCGCGCCTGCTGCAATTGTTCGCGCAATGACTGGCGCTGCTCGTGACAGGTTGTGTCGGGTTCGATGGCCATTGCCGGCAACGGGCCGATGGCAGCACAAGCGAGTATCAGGGCAGTCGGCCAATGTCTGAATGACATGCCTCGCCTCCATAATTGTTCTCTGATTTCTATCGACCGCACCTTTGGCTGAAAGTCCCTCAGAAGCCGGATATCCCTGCCTGACGCAGACGTTCGCGTAGCGGCTGCAGCTGTTCGGCGTTGAAGAAGGCCTGCAACTGGCGCGCCCGTGTCGCTCCGATGCCGGGCTCGGCTTGCCACTGGGCGGCGTTGCGGGCGGCCAGGGCGTGCCAGTCGCCAGTGGCGTCGAGTGCGAGGCTGGCCGGCAGGCCGAGGGCTTGCAGCCATTGCGCCAGCGGCCTGTTGCGCGCCTGAGTGAAGCTGTTGGCCATGGCATCGGCTCGCGTCTCGCCGATGCCGGCGACTTTTTGCAAAGCGTCTGCATCCAGCTCCAGCCAGGCGAGCAGGTCGGGCAGCAGTCCGGCGTCCAGCAGTGCCTGCCAGCTTCCGGCGCCGATACCGGGCAGATCGAGGCCTTTCTTGCCGCTCAGCCAGTTCAGCCGCGCGAGAAACTGCTGCTCGCAGCTGGGCGTGGGTTGCCAGCAGCTGTGCGGGTGATATTGCACCGGATCGGGCACGATCACGTCGGGGCGTTCGCTGGCGCGCCAGATCACCCTGTCCAGTTGCGGGATGGTCTGGCCGGAGAGCGTGATGGAAACCTGATCGCCGGGGCGAATGTCCAGCGCCTGCCAGCGTTTCAGCGAGCCCAGGTTGAGCGTGCGAATGCGGCGGTCGTCCAGCCGTACCGGTTCGAGTTGCAGCAGCGGCGTGATCCGACCGCTGCGACCGATGCGAAACTCTACCGCGCGCACCTGCGCCAGGGCGCTGCGCGGCGGATACTTCCAGGCGCTGGCCCAGTGCGGTTCGGCCTGCCAGCGTTCGGCGGGCGGTCGCTGGCTCTGGCGCAGCACCACGCCGTCGGTGGCGAAGGGCAGCGGCTGGCGATACCAGTGGTTGCGCCAGTGCCGGGCCTGATCGAGGTCCACCAGTGGCTGGGTGAAGCGCTGGCTATCGGCAAAGCCAAGTGCCGCGAGACGTTCGAGCCGGGCCGGCATGGCCTGCGGGCCGTTGGGCCAGTCCCAGACGAACAGGCCGATAGCCGCCGCAGTGCGGGTGTCGAGGCGGTTTCTCGCCATGGCGCCGGCGACTTGGCTGCGCGCACCGCTGCCACCGGCCTCGGCCTGCACATGGTGTTCCAGTCGCCAGTAGAGTTCACCCTGCAGGATCACCTCGCCGGAAGCTGGCAGTCGTTGCGGGATCGCGAGCAGTTGCCGGGCATTGGCGGTCCAGTCCTGGCCGCTGACGCCGTCGCCACGACTGATGGCCTGTTGCAGCAGGCCATCGCGATAGATCAGAGTGACGGCCACGCCATCGACCTTGGGTTGAATCCACAGGTCCGTGCGCCGCTCGATCCAGTCGCGCACGGCAGCTTCGTCAGCGAGCTTGGCCAGCCCGGTCTGCCGGACAGGGTGGCTCAGTGGGCCGGCGGCACCGGCCAGCGGATCGGCCTGCGGATACTCGCCAGTGGGAAAGCAGCGCTGCCAGTCGTGCAGGCGGGCGCGGCTCTGGTCATAGATCTCGTCATCGACCAGCGACAGGCCGCGCTGGTGATAGGCCTCGTCCCAGAGGGCCAGTCGTTGCTGCAGGTCGAGGATTTCCCGCTGCGCGTGCCCGGCGCTCCAGTCGGGGCAGGCGGCCAGACAGAAGGGCGAAACGAGACATAGCGCTAGTGCGATCGGTTTTTTCATACTGAGCGTCCTTGCTCCGCTAGAGGATGCATCGGCGCCGAGGCCGAGCCGCAACCATTGTCACTCCGTTCGTGGCGGTTGACTGTGCGTCAGCGCATATCGAACAGTTCCTGATGGAAATCCTCCGCTGCCAGGCCGCGCTGTTGCAGGTCCTTGCGCAGGTCGCGGGCGAAGCCCGTCGGGCCACAGAACCAGATATCGCAATCCTGCCAGTGCGGCGCCAGCTGCCGCAGACGGTCGGGCGTCAGGCGTCCGTCCTGGCTGGCCACCAGCACATGCAGGCGTACCCTGGCCTGTTCGGCCAGTCGCCGGACGCGCTCGATGAAGCCGCTGTCCGGGGCGCTGGTACTGTAGAAAAGATCGACATTGGCCTCGTTGCCGCTGTCGGCCAGCGCCTGTAGCTGGCCGATAAAGGGCGCGATGCCGATGCCGCCAGCCACCCAGATCTGCCCTGGCTTGTCGCCGCAGAAGTCGAAGCAGCCGTAGGGGCCTTCAACCTTGACCGGATCACCTTCGCGCAGGGTTTGCGGCAGGGTGCTGGTGTAATCGCCGAGGCCCTTGATGGAAAACGCCAGCCTGCCGTCATTGCGCCATGCCGAGGACAGGCTGAAGGGATGTGGGCCTTCCTTGCTGTCGAAGGTGACGAAGGCGAACTGCCCGGCCTTGTGCCCGGGCCAGGCGCCATCGAGCATGATCTCGACCCGCAGGACGTGGTTGTCGCGGTGATGGGGCAGGCTTTCGATACGACCGACCACCTGATGCTTGCGACCGATGCGACGTGTCAGGGAAATAAAGGCGGCTACGCTGCCCGCGACCATCATGACGATCAGCGCCACGCCCAGCGGCGAACTCCAGTAGGCCGGCGGCGTCAGCACCACCGAATGCAGCACGAATGCCAGATAGAGCAGTGCCAGCCAGCGGTGGGTCCTGAAGAACCAGCGGTAGGGGAAGCGCTTGATCAGCGCCAGCGCGAGCAGGATCGCCGCAGCATAGAAGGCCCACTCGCCGATATCCTCGGCGGTGCCGCGAAAGCTGCGCAGCAGGCCGAAAAATCCCTCGAGCTGCTGGGCGCCGCCCCTGTCGGGCTTTTGCAGCCAGCCGAAACCCACCAGCCATTTCGGGATCTGCCCCCAGGCCCAGTGAAAGGTGCCGATCACCAGAGCGCTGATGCCCAGCCATTTGTGCAGCCGGTAAGTCTTGTCGAGGCCGTCGAAAAAGCGCTCGAAGCGGCCCGGTCGCGCGGCCAGCACCATCGCCACGCTCATCACGCCGATGGCCAGTACGCCGCTGTATTCGACCAGCATCTTGCGGATCGGCCAGAAGTGGTAACGCGGCAGCAGGAAATCATCGACCAGCAGCCACAGCAGCGTCAGACCGACGAGCAGTGCCACGAAGGTGAGCTTTATCTGCTTCATTACAGGCAGGCCTCCCTTGTGCGCCGGCACGAACGCCGGGTTTCGCTCAGCATGCCTGCAGTGCCGGGAGCAGGCCATGATCGTGGTCAGCAGTGTCTAAATGGCCTGTATGAAAGCCGCGCACGCTTTGCCTATACAATCCTGCCTCGATTCCTCTGGAGAGACGATTCCGTGCAACCCGTGATCAGCATCGAACAGCTGAGCAAGACCTATGCAACCGGGCATCCGGCGCTGAAAAACATCGACCTGCAGATCCGCAAGGGCGAGATTTTCGCCCTGCTCGGCCCCAACGGCGCCGGCAAGACCACGCTGATCAGCATCATCTGCGGCATCGTCAATCCCGGCGGTGGGCGGGTGCTGGTCGATGGCCATGACATCGTCCGCGACTACCGCGCGGCGCGCTCGAAGATCGGCCTGGTGCCGCAGGAGCTGTACAACGAAGGCTTCGAGAGCGTCTGGGCGACGGTGCGCTTTTCCCGCGGGCTGTTCGGCAAGAAACCCGATGATGCGCATCTGGAAAAAGTCCTTCGCGACCTTTCGCTGTGGGACAAACGCGATGCGCGCATCCTCGACCTGTCCGGCGGCATGAAACGCCGGGTGATGATCGCCAAGGCGCTGTCCCATGAGCCGTCGATTCTGTTTCTCGATGAGCCGACCGCCGGCGTCGATGTCGAACTGCGCCGCGATATGTGGGAGATGGTGCGCGGTCTGCGAGAGAGCGGGGTGACCATTATCCTCACCACCCACTACATCGAAGAAGCCGAGGAAATGGCCGACCGCATCGGTGTGATCCGCAAGGGCGAGATCATTCTGGTGGAAGACAAGGACGTGCTCATGCACAAGCTCGGCAAGAAGCAGCTCACGCTGATCCTCCAGCGCCCGCTGGACGCACTGCCGGCTGAGCTTGAGACTTTCCAGCTGGAGCTGTCGACCGATGGCACGCAGCTGGTCTACACCTTCGACGCCCAGCATGAGCACACCGGTATCGCCGAGCTGCTCAAGTGCCTGGGTGAGCGGGGTATCGACTTCAAGGATCTGCAGTCGAGCCAGAGCTCGCTGGAAGAGATTTTCGTCAGTCTGGTAAAGGGCAGCCGCACATGAATTTCCACGCGATCCGCGCCATCTATCTGTTCGAGCTGGCCCGCACCTGGCGCACCCTGTTGCAGAGTATCGCCACGCCGGTGATTTCCACGTCGCTGTATTTCGTCGTGTTCGGCTCGGCCATCGGCGCACGCATGGAAGCCATGCACGGCATTCCCTACGCCGCCTTCATCATTCCCGGCCTGATCATGATGGCGCTGCTCACCGAGAGCATTTCCAACGCCTCGTTCGGCATCTATATGCCGCGCTATTCGGGGACCATCTACGAGGTGCTGTCGGCGCCGGTGTCCTATGTGGAAATCGTCATCGGCTACGTTGGTGCGGCGGCGACCAAGTCGATCATCCTCGGCGTGATCATCCTGCTCACCGCACGGCTGTTCGTCGATTACGAAATCCAGCACCCGCTGCTGATGGCGCTGTTCCTGGTGCTGACGGCGGTGACCTTCTGCCTGTTCGGCTTCATCATCGGCATCTGGGCCGATGGTTGGGAAAAGCTGCAGATCGTGCCGTCGCTGATCGTCATGCCGCTGGCCTTCCTCGGCGGCAGCTTCTATTCCATCGAGATGCTGCCGCCGCTGTGGCAGAAGATCACCCTGTTCAATCCGGTGGTGTACCTGATCAGCGGCTTCCGCTGGAGCTTCTACGGCGTCTCGGACATCGGCGTCGGCATCAGCCTGGCGATGATCCTCGGCTTTCTCGCGCTGTGCCTGGGGTTGATCTGGTGGATCTTCCGCACCGGTTACCGGCTGAAGAACTGACGCCCAACAAAAAGCCCCGCGCGGTCTTCACCAGCGGGGCTTTTTCTGCTGCTGTAGGGTGGATCATGCTTCACCGATCCACCGGGTGGCGATCCACCGAGCGGAGCCGAGGTGAATGTAAAAAGCGACATCCACCCTACGCTTGTCGCTGCCTTACAGACCTGCGGCAGCGCGCAGAGCCTCGGCCTTGTCGGTCTTTTCCCAGGTGAAGGCGGTGAAGGTGTCGCTGCCCACCGTCATTTCTATCGGGGTGCGACCGAAGTGGCCGTAGGCGGCGGTGGCCTGGTACATCGGGTGCAGCAGGTCGAGCATGGTGGTGATGGCGTAGGGGCGCAGGTCGAAGACGTCGCGCACCAGCTGGATGATCTTCTCTTCGGCGATCTTGTGGGTGCCGAAGGTGTTGATCGAGATCGAGGTCGGCAACGCCACGCCGATGGCATAGGAGACCTGGATTTCGCAGCGCTCGGCCAGGCCGGCGGCGACGATGTTCTTGGCCACGTAACGCCCGGCGTAGGCCGCCGAGCGGTCGACCTTGGACGGGTCCTTGCCGGAGAAGGCGCCGCCGCCGTGACGGGCCATGCCGCCGTAGGTGTCGACGATGATCTTGCGCCCGGTCAGGCCGCAGTCGCCCACCGGGCCGCCGATCACGAACTGGCCGGTGGGGTTGATGTGGTACTGGGTGTCCTTGTGCAGCAGTTCGGCGGGCAGGCAGTGCTTGACGATCAGCTCCATCACCGCTTCGCGCAGGTCGTTCTGCTTCACTTCCGGGTTGTGCTGGGTGGACAGCACCACGGCGTCGATGCCCACCACCTTGCCGCCCTCGTAGCGGCAGGTGACCTGGCTCTTGGCATCCGGACGCAGCCAGGGCAGCAGGCCGTTCTTGCGCGCTTCGGCCTGGCGCTCGACCAGACGGTGGGAGAAGCAGATCGGCGCGGGCATCAGCACGTCGGTCTCGTTGCTGGCGTAACCGAACATCAGGCCCTGGTCGCCGGCGCCCTGGTCTTCCGGTTTGGAGCGGTCGACGCCCTGGGCGATGTCCACCGACTGCTTGCCGATGATGTTGAGTACACCGCAGGTGGCGCCGTCGAAGCCGACTTCCGAGCTGGTATAGCCGATATCGATGATGACGTCGCGAACGATCTGTTCCAGATCGACCCAGGCGTTGGTGGTGACTTCGCCGGCGACGATCGCCACACCGGTCTTGACCAGGGTTTCGCAGGCCACGCGGGCGTGCTTGTCCTCGGCGATGATGGCATCCAGCACCGCATCGGAGATCTGGTCGGCGATCTTGTCCGGGTGCCCTTCGGACACGGACTCGGAGGTGAAAATCGAGTATTCGCTCATCTATCGGTTTCCTGTTACCGGTGGGTGAGTCGGTTGTCAGCGGCAGGCCGGGAGAAGTGCCGCGCCTGGATCTGAAAACCGTTCTTCAAGCCAATGTAGAGACTCTCGCCGGGCGTGAGCCCCGCAGCATCGGCCCAGTGGGCCAGATCGTCCTGTTCGAAGCCCAGCCAGAGATCGCCGCAGGCCTCCCTGGCCCAGCTCTGGTTATGGCTGCACAGCTCGGTGATCAGCAGGCTGCCGCCCGCCTTCACCAGTCGTGCCAGTTGTTTCATCGCCTCGCCCGGTGCCGCCAGATGGTGCAGGACCATGTTCAGCACCACGCAATCGGCTGCCGGGCAATCGTCTTGCAGGGCATCGGCGAGCTTCAGTTCGACGTTGCCCAGGCCTTCCTGTTCACAATGGTTGCACGCCAGCTCCAGCATCGCCGGGCTGTTGTCCAGCGCCACCACACGGGCGAAGCGCCGGGCCAGCTCGGGCAGGAAGCTGCCGTCGCCGGGGCCGACTTCCAGGGCCGTGGCGCTGGTGTCCAGATTCAGTGCATCGAGCAGCGCCAGCACGCTGTCGCGGTACTGCGGCAGCCCGGCGATCAGGTCCTGGCGCGCCTGGAAGCTGTCGGCCATGCGCGCGAAGAAATCCTCGCTGACGGCGCTGCGCTGGGCGTGTACCGCCGCGATCCGGGCCTGCACATCGACCGGCAGAACCAGCTGGTCGACCTCTTCCAGCAATGCCGCGTGCAGCGTGCCACCGAGGCTGTCGCTCTGGGGCAGGGCGCGGCGATAGAAGATCGCATTGCCTTCGCGCCGCGTTGCCAGCAGGCCGGCCTGGGTCAGCACCTTGAGGTGATGGCTGATGCCGGACTGGCCGGTGGCGAAAATCTGCGCCAGCTCCAGTACGCCAAAGGAATCGCTGGCCAGCGCCCGCAATACCCTCAGGCGCAATGCATCACCGCCGGCCTTGCACAGGGCGGCGAGCTGGTCGCTGTCATCGACTGAAATTCGGGAAATGCGCAGGCTCATGGAGGCGCAGTCTAGTCGCAGGTTTTTCGTCCAGCAACGGCAATATCAAAATATTTTGATATTGGACAAGCTGGGTCGTCAGCCTGCCAGATTGCCGATCCCCATTGCGCAGGAAGTCAGACCAAGCCCCAGCAGGCAGAGGTTGGGCAGGATATGCAGCAGTCGCTGCATGTCCTGGCTGCCGCCGAGGCGTCGCGACAGCAGGCTGTAGGCCAGCAGGACGCTCAGGTCGATGCTCACCCAGATGGCGATCAGCATCGTCGCCTGGCTGGCGAAGGGTTGCGTGGGCAGGATGAAGGTGGGCAGGAAGGCGAGAAAGAACAGGATGTCCTTGGGGTTCGACAAGCCTACGATCAAGGCCCGCCAGAAATGATGTGCATCGCTGCGCGGTCCTGAAGCGGCTTCGCCATCGCCGCACAGGCCGCTCGCGCCAAGCCAGAGCAGATAGAGCCCGCCGAGCACCTGGCCCCATTCGAGGATGAACGGCTCCAGGCCCAGCGCCAGATGGATCAGCAACAGTGCGGCGCTCAACAGAATCAGTGCGGAGATCGCGCCGCCGAGAATGGTCCACAGTGGCCAGCGCTGCCGGGCATCGGTAACCACCAGCGCCACCACCGGGCCGGGCGAGGCGATCAGTACGGCGACTGCGGCGGCGAAGCCGAGGTAGGTGCCGGTCATGGCTTGCAAGGCTCGTTGTGCATGGCATTCTCCAATGAGTTTAATTGATGAGCCTTTGCCGAGCTTGTTCAGCAAAGGCTCAAGGCCATCGTGCCAAGGGCAGTTCCGAGCGAGGCCGAATAAATTCGGCTCTACAGGCCAGGTTTTCATAACCGTAGGGCCGAACTTGTTCGGCCTTGTAGGTAAGGGCCGCGTGAAGTATTGAAAAAGAGGCCCACGCCTGAAAAACGGAAAAAACAACCGGAAAGGATGAGTTTTAGTCATGACGATACCGACACCGCGGCTGCCTCCGCTGTATGCCCTGCGCGCCTTCGAGGTGGCGGCGCGCCTGGGTTCGTTCACGCAGGCGGCCCACAGCCTGTGCATCACCCAGAGCGCCGTGAGCCGGCACGTGAAGACCCTGGAGGAGCACCTCGGTTGCCTGCTGTTCGAGCGCTGCGGCTCGCGGCTGGCGCTGACCGATACCGGGCGACGACTGGCGCAGGAGCTCAAGACGGGCTTCCGCACCCTTGAAAATGCCTGCGCCGCGGTCAGTCGCCGCCAGGGCGGCCTCAGGCTCAAGGCACCGTCGACGCTGACCATGCGCTGGTTGCTGGAGTCGCTGGAGAATTTCCATCTGGCCCAGCCGCACAGCCGCGTGCAGCTCACCAGTGTCTGGATGGACCTGGATACGGTGGACTTCCACAGCGAGCCCTTCGACTGCGCGATTCTGCTCGGCAACGGTGATTTTCCCGCCGACTGGCAGCGGCTCAAGCTCTTCGATGAATGGCTGGTGCCGGTCTGCGCGCCTGCGTTGTGTGGCGATGGGCCCTGGACGCCGCAGCAATTGGCCGGCGCCGAACTGATCCATCCGTCGCGCGACTGCCGCGACTGGCGGCGCTGGTTGCAGCGGGTCGGGCTTGCCGATGCCGTCTCCTGGCAGCGGGGCGTCCTGTTCGACAGCCTGGAGCTGGGTATCTGCGCAGCGATCCAGGGTCGCGGGGTATCGGTGGCCGATCTGGCGCTGGTGAGTGCAGAGTTGCGCAGGGGTACGCTGGTGCTGCCGTTCGAGCAGGCGGTGCGTACCGGCGACAGCTACTATCTGGTCTGGCCCGCCGGTGGTGACGAGCCGGTCGCACTGGCGCACCTGCGTGAGCATCTGCTTCAGCATCTGCCGAAGATGGCCGACCAGCAGATCACCCTGCTGGACTGAGGTCTGAAAGGCGCGCAAGCCATTCAGTCATTGCTCCGCCGTCGCCACTGGGGGAAAATGCCGGCCTTTCCGTGATAGCCCCCGCAGGAGATTCAGCGATGCCCAGCCGTCGTGAGCGAGCCAATGCCATCCGCGCCCTCAGCATGGATGCCGTGCAGAAAGCCAACAGCGGCCACCCCGGTGCCCCGATGGGCATGGCGGACATCGCCGAAGTGCTCTGGCGCGACCACCTCAAGCACAGCCCGACCAACCCGCAATGGGCCGACCGCGACCGCTTCGTGCTGTCCAACGGCCACGGCTCGATGCTGATCTACTCGCTGCTGCACCTGACCGGCTACGACCTGTCCATCGAAGACTTGCAGAATTTCCGCCAGCTGCACAGCAAGACCCCCGGCCACCCCGAACTCGGCTATACCCCAGGCGTGGAAACCACCACCGGCCCGCTGGGGCAGGGCATCGCCAACGCCGTGGGCTTCGCCCTGGCCGAGAAGATCATGGCCGCGCAGTTCAACAAGCCCGGCCATGAAATCGTCGATCACAATACCTACGTGTTTCTCGGCGATGGCTGCATGATGGAAGGTATTTCCCATGAGGTCTGCTCGCTGGCCGGCACCCTCGGGCTGAACAAGCTCACCGCCTTCTACGACGACAACGGCATCTCCATCGACGGCGAGGTGCACGGCTGGTTCACCGACGACACCCCGCGCCGCTTCGAAGCCTACGGCTGGCAGGTGATCCGCAATGTCGACGGCCATGACGCCGACGAAATCCAGATGGCCATCGAGACCGCGCGCAAGAGCGACCGTCCGACGCTGATCTGCTGCAAGACCATCATCGGCTTCGGTTCGCCCAACAAGCAGGGCAAGGAAGACTCCCACGGCGCCGCCCTGGGCGAGGCCGAAATCGCCCTGACCCGCGAAGCGCTGGGCTGGAAGCACGGTCCGTTCGAGATTCCTGCCGAGATCTATGCCGAGTGGGATGCCAAGCAGAAGGGCGCCGATGCCGAAAACGAGTGGAACAAGCGTTTCGCTGCCTATGAAACCGAGTTTCCAGGGCTGGCATCCGAATTCAAGCGCCGCATGGCCGGCGAACTGCCCGCCGACTTCGCCGAGAAGGCCAGCGAATTCATTCGTGAAGTTGCGACCAAGGGCGAAACCATCGCCAGCCGCAAGGCCAGCCAGAACTGCCTGAATGCCTTCGGCCCGCTGCTGCCGGAACTGCTCGGCGGCTCGGCGGACCTGGCCGGCTCCAACCTGACCCTGTGGAAGGGCTGCAAGCCGGTGGTGCAGGAAGACGCCTCGGGCAACTACATGTACTACGGCGTGCGCGAGTTCGGCATGAGCGCCATCATGAACGGTGTCGCCCTGCACGGCGGCCTGATTCCCTACGGCGCGACTTTCCTGATGTTCATGGAGTACGCGCGCAACGCCGTGCGCATGTCGGCGCTGATGAAGCAGCGCGTGCTCTATGTCTTCACCCACGACTCCATCGGCCTTGGCGAAGACGGTCCGACCCACCAGCCCATCGAACAGCTGACCAGCCTGCGCACCACGCCGAACCTGGACACCTGGCGTCCGGCGGATACTGTCGAATCGGCGGTGGCCTGGAAGCATGCCGTCGAGCGCAAGGACGGTCCGAGCGCACTGATCTTCTCGCGTCAGAACCTGCCGTACCACATCCGCGACAACGAAACCGAAGCGGCCATTTCCCGTGGCGGCTACATCCTCAAGAACTGCGCAGGCGAGCCGGAACTGATCTTTATCGCCACCGGCTCGGAAGTGAGCCTGGCGGTCGAAGCCGCCGACCGGCTGACCGCGCAGGGGCGCAAGGTGCGCGTGGTGTCCATGCCCTGCACCAGCGTGTTCGATGCTCAGGACGCTGCCTGGAAGCAGGCCGTGCTGCCGGTGGAAGTCGGTGCGCGCATCGCCATCGAAGCGGCGCACGCGGACTACTGGTACAAGTATGTCGGCCTCGACGGTCGCATCATCGGCATGACCACCTACGGCGAGTCGGCTCCGGCTGGCCAGCTGTTCGAGGCGTTCGGCTTTACCGTCGATAACGTGCTGGCGGTGGCTGAAGAGCTGCTGGAAGACTAAAAGACGCTGGAGGCTGGAGGCTGGAGGCTGAACGAGAAACGGCAGCGAGCTGCTTTTTCGTCCAGCCTTCAGCCTTAAGCCTTCAAGCGGCTTGAAACAGGCCGAATATCCATGCCGCAACAGCGTCCTCGTCCTTATCGCATCGCCCTCAACGGCTACGGCCGCATTGGCCGCTGCGTGCTGCGCGCCTTCTACGAGCGCGGCGCGGCGTTCGATTTCCAGTTCGTCGCGCTGAACGATCTGGCCGATATGCCCAGCCTGGAATACCTCACCCGTTTCGACTCCACCCATGGCCGCTTTCCCGGCGAGGTGGGCGTGGACGGCGATTGCCTGCATATCAATGGCGATTGCGTGAAGGTGCTGCGCGAATCGACGCCGGAAACCATCGACTGGCGCGCACTGGGCGTGGACCTGGTGCTGGAGTGCTCCGGCGCCTACAACACCCGTGCCGGTGGCCAGCGTTTTCTCGATGCCGGCGTGCCGCGGGTACTGTTCTCCCAGCCCATGAGCGGGGCCGGCGACGTCGATGCCACTGTGGTGATGGGCGTCAATCATCAGCAACTGAGCGGTACCGAGCGGCTGGTGTCCAACGCCTCCTGCACCACCAACTGCGGCGTGCCGCTGCTCAAGTTGCTCAACGATGCGGTGGGCATCGAGTATGCCTCGATCACCACCATTCATTCGGCGATGAACGATCAGCCGGTGATCGACGCCTACCATCACGATGACCTGCGCCGCACCCGCTCGGCCTTCCAGTCGGTGATCCCGGTGTCCACCGGTCTGGCGCGCGGCATCGAACGGCTGTTGCCGGAACTCTCCGGGCGGATTCAGGCCAAAGCCGTGCGGGTGCCGACGGTGAACGTGTCCTGCCTGGATATCACCTTGCAGACATCACGCGATACCGATGCGCACACCATCAATCGGGTGCTGCGTGAAGCCGCCGAATCCGGGCCGCTGAAGGGCCTTCTGGCGTACACCGAACTGCCCCATGCCAGTTGCGATTTCAACCATGATCCGCATTCGGCCATCGTCGATGGCAGCCTGACGCGGGTTTCCGGTCCGAGATTGGTGAACCTGCTGGCCTGGTTCGACAACGAATGGGGCTTCGCCAATCGCATGCTGGATGTCACTGATCATTACTTGCGCGTGGCCCACCGCGCCTGAATCGCCGTTCTTGAATTTAAGGAAGACCCCATGACCGTTTTGAAGATGACCGACCTCGACCTGCAGGGTAAGCGCGTGCTGATCCGCGAAGACCTCAACGTGCCTGTGAAGGATGGCGCGGTGAAGAGCGATGCGCGCATCCTGGCCTCGCTGCCGACCATCAGGCTGGCGCTGGAGAAGGGCGCGGCGGTGCTGGTCTGCTCGCACCTGGGCCGCCCGGAGGAGGGCGTGTTCAGCGAGGAAGACAGCCTCAAGCCGGTGGCCGACTACCTGAGCAAGGCGCTGAATCGCGAAGTGCCGCTGGTCCGCGATTACCTCGACGGCGTCGAAGTGAAACCCGGGGAGCTGATATTGCTGGAAAACGTGCGCTTCAACCAGGGCGAGAAGAAGAACACCGACGAGCTGGCGCAGAAATACGCCGCGCTGTGCGACGTCTTCGTCATGGATGCCTTCGGCACCGCCCACCGCGCCCAGGGCTCGACTCACGGCGTGGCCAAGTTCGCCGATATCGCCTGCGCCGGCCCGCTGCTGGCCGCCGAGCTGGATGCTCTGGGCAAGGCGCTGAAGAGCCCGGCCAAGCCGATGGCCGCCATCGTCGCTGGCTCCAAGGTCTCGACCAAACTGGACGTGCTGAACAGCCTGAGCCAGGTTTGCGACCAGCTGATCGTCGGGGGCGGCATCGCCAATACCTTCCTCGCCGCTGCCGGTTTCCCGGTGGGCAAGTCGCTGTATGAAGCCGATCTGGTCGATACCGCCAAGGCCATCGCGGCCAAGGTCAGTGTGCCGCTGCCGGTGGATGTGGTGGTGGCCAAGGCCTTCGCCGAGGATGCCGAAGCGACGATCAAGGCGGTGGGCGAGGTGGCCGAGGACGACATGATCCTCGACATCGGCCCGCAGACAGCGGCCAATTTCGCCGAGCTGCTCAAGTCCTCGAAGACCATTCTTTGGAACGGCCCGGTCGGTGTGTTCGAGTTCGATCAGTTCGGCAACGGTACCAAGGTGCTGGCTGAAGCCATCGCCGAAAGCCCGGCGTTCTCCATCGCCGGTGGTGGCGACACCCTGGCGGCCATCGACAAATACGGCGTGGGCGAGCGGATTTCCTACATCTCCACCGGTGGTGGCGCCTTCCTCGAATTTGTCGAAGGCAAGGTGCTGCCCGCCGTGGAAGTGCTGGAGCAGCGCGCCGCACAGTAAGCGCATGGGTTGCGTCTGCTGACGCAACCCATGCCATTCAGCGCTGTCTCTGTTCTGTCCGATCACGGAATGGAGACTCACCATGCGTTATGTCGCAATTGCTGTTTGTTGCCTGGGGCTGGCCGGTTGTGCCGGTGGCGCGCCGGACTCGGCCTGCGAAGTGTTCGCGCCGCCGCCGGTGGAAAGACCGACCGCACAGGGAGATCAGCGAATGCAGATGCAAAGTACCGGCGACCCTACCGCCGGCACCGCCGCCGATGCGCAGGATTGCTGATGGGCCGGAGTGCGCCCACCCAAGGAGCTGTGATGAAAGGTCTGTTTGTGCTGATGGCGGCCATGCTGCTCGGTGGCTGCCATCATTGGCAGTCCGGCCCCGATGCGCCCTTCGTGCGCTGGAAATGCCAGAGCCAGCAGAACATTGCCTGGCGTTATGCGGATGCCGAACGCCAGAGCGTGGACCTGAAGATCGGCAACAGCGAGAAGGTTCATCATCTGCGCAAGGAACCCGCTACCCGTGGTGCTTTCTATAGCGATGGCGTGGTGGCTTTCCATGACAAGGGCAACCAGGCGCTGGTTTACCGACTGGGCGATGACAAGCTGCTGGCTCATGGTTGCAGTGCTTCGCTGATTACTTTTTGATGCCGTGATTGTCGCGGGAGCTTGGCTGCGATTTACCGCTCCTGATGGCTTTTGCCTCATCCACCACTACAATGCCGCGCCATACCGCGCGGTGCTTGAACAGCGCCGGCCTCTGCGGCAGGCTTTACCGGGCCGTTGAAAAACATAGATAGTTTTTCAACGGCCTGTTACACGATCAAACGACCCAAACCGGGAGAAAGGAAAACATGGCACTTATCAGCATGCGCCAGATGCTCGACCACGCCGCCGAATTCGGCTACGGCGTGCCGGCCTTCAACGTCAACAACCTCGAGCAAATGCGCGCCATCATGGAAGCGGCCGACAAAACGGACTCCCCGGTGATCGTTCAGGCTTCCGCCGGTGCGCGTAAATACGCTGGCGCGCCCTTTCTGCGTCACCTGATCCTGGCGGCCATTGAAGAATTCCCGCATATCCCGGTGTGCATGCACCAGGACCACGGCACCAGCCCGGATGTCTGCCAGCGCTCGATCCAGCTCGGCTTCAGCTCGGTGATGATGGACGGCTCGCTGCGTGAAGACGGCAAGACGCCCGCCGACTACGACTACAACGTCCGCGTGACCCAGCAGACCGTAGCCTTCGCCCATGCCTGCGGCGTGTCCGTGGAGGGTGAGCTGGGTTGCCTCGGCAGCCTGGAGACCGGCATGGCTGGCGAGGAAGACGGCGTCGGCGCCGAAGGCGTGCTCGACCACAGCCAGCTGCTGACCGACCCGGAAGAGGCTGCCGACTTCGTCGCCAGAACCAGGGTCGATGCCCTGGCCATCGCCATCGGTACCAGCCACGGCGCCTACAAGTTCACCAAACCGCCGACTGGCGACGTGCTGTCGATCCAGCGCATCAAGGAAATCCACGCGCGCATCCCCGACACCCACCTGGTGATGCACGGCTCTTCCTCGGTGCCCCAGGAGTGGCTGGCGATCATCAACCAGTACGGTGGCGACATCAAGGAAACCTATGGCGTGCCGGTCGAGGAAATCGTCGAGGGCATCAAGTATGGCGTGCGCAAGGTCAACATCGACACCGATCTGCGCCTGGCCTCCACCGGCGCCATTCGCCGCATGATGGCCGAGCAGCCGAGCGAGTTCGACCCGCGCAAGTTCTTCGCCAAGACCATCGAGGCCATGCGCGACATCTGCATCGCCCGTTACGAAGCCTTCGGCACCGCCGGCAATGCCAGCAAGATCAAGCCGATCTCCCTGGAAGGCATGTTCCAGCGCTACGCCAGCGGTGAGCTGGACCCGAAGATCAACTGATTCTTCGGTAAATGAAAAGCCCGCTCAATGCGGGCTTTTTATTGCTGCGCAGACGTTCAATCCGCCAGCAGCAGCCGAACCTGGTTGTACAGCGAGTCCAGCAAAAAGGGTTTGGCCAGTACTGGCGTAGTACGTGCGATGGCGCTGCCGGACTCATAGATCTCGATAGGGTAGCCGCTGATGAAGAGCACCTTGAGATCGGGACGCAGCTTGAGCGCAGGTTCGGCGATCATCACGCCCGAAACATTGCCCGGCAGGCGAAAGTCGGAAATCAGCAAATCGAGATGCGGCCTGGTCGCAATGATTTCAAAGGCCCTGGTCGAATTTTCGGCAGCCAGTACCCGATAGCCTTCGTCGGACAGATAGTCGCTCAGCAGATGGAGAATCTGTGGTTCGTCTTCGACAATCAGGACGACTTTTGCTGACGCTTGATTCATTGAGGCTTTCTCGATGTCTTCGAACGTACGGTGTCGATAATGGCAAGTCCTGATCTTCGACCGCCGGTGTTTCTCGGGTTCAGCAGGATCAGCCGGGCGGTCATCCCGCTGGGCAGGGCATAGGTCGGTCGAGGTTTCACAGACTGTTGCCAGGCAGTCATCGTTGCCCCAGCGTCGCGGTCGCAGGGTAGCAGCGCAATACGACAAACGGACACCATGGCGCCCGCTGACATGGCGCATGTTTCCTCCTTTTCTATGTGTGGTCCGAAAGTCTCGGCTGTAGTCAATTCACTTCAGAATGCATGCCATGTCATTAGCCTTCTTGCGTTTTGCATGGCTTCAAAGTGCCACTGTTCGCTGTATGTGTTTGATTTAAAAGGTTTTTTAATGTGAGTGCGTTGGCATGAAGGCTGCTCTGATTATGGGGGCTGGACCATAATCGGAGTACATAACAATGATCGTCGCTGAAAAAGTTCTCACTGCCGCTTTCCCCGAGTTTGAAGTACTGACCACCCAGCGTCCGGATGGCGGGTTGCTGCTGAGCCTGCGTAACGATGGCCGCGAGGTCATCAAGCGAGCGGTTTCCAAAGGACAGACGCAAACCGCAGTGCAGTTGGAGTGGGTCATCAGCTCGATTCGCCGAGACTTGGCCCTCGAGGCCGGAATGTCACCGGCCATTGCCCGTTTGCAGAGTCAGAGCCGCACACGGCTGCCCACTTACGATTACGCCTGAGCAACTAACGATCCGACCCGGCCGCAGAGTCCGGAGCGTCGTAAACCTGATAAGGATGAGGAATTTCGCATGAATGCCATTGACCTGCTGATCGAAGACCATGAACGAGTGAAAGAGATACTGACGCGCCTGACGGACAGCACGGAGCGGGCCGTCAAGACGCGCACCGAGCTGCTGGGCAAACTGGAAATGGAAGTCACCATTCACACCCAGCTGGAAGAGCAGATCCTCTATCCCGCCTACAAGGAAGCCGGTGGCAAGGAAGAAGCGAAGATGTACCACGAGGCCAAGGAAGAGCACCGGGCCGTGGATGCCCTGGTACTGCCCGATCTCAAGGCGACGGACCCAGGCAGCCTGGAGTTTTCCGGGCGTGCCAAGGTGTGCAAGGAGCTGCTCGAGCATCACATAGAGGAGGAGGAATCGGAGATGTTCCCCACGGCTCGTGAGCTGTTCGACAAGGCCCGGTTGGAAGAGATGGGTGAGCAGATGGTCGAGCTGAGGAATCGTCTGAAGAAGGAATTCAGCGCCAGACAGGCCGCCTGAAGCATCTGGAGCTGATCTCGCTTCGGGCTTGTGACGATGCGGGATCAGGCTCTGGCTGGGCAATGACCTCGGGCCGGCATGGCGCATGCGGGGCACTCTGTCCCCCGCGCGGGGTCAATTGCCGAGAGGATCGTAGATCCGACTGTCGTCGGCGACCTGGCCGGCTCAATCTTTGGAGGTTTTTCCCATGCGTCTTGCTTATTTATCTGCACCGATTCTCGGTCTGTTGCTGGTTGGTTGTGGTCCGGATGAAGACCGTGAACGCGAGGTGCCGCCGCCGCAGCCAACCACCGAGCAGCCTGCCGCGCCCGTGCCTGGCACGCCGCCTGCCGATACCGGAACCACTGGTAGTGGCACGGGAACCGGCACTACCGGCACCACGGGCGGCGCTACCACTGGCACGGGCACGGCAGGTGGCGTGGAAACGAACAGCGGTACCGGTGTTGCCAATCCTGGCGCCATGGACAATTCCGATACGGATGGCAGCCTGGAAACCGAGCCGGGTACGGGGACTGGGCCTAACCCCACTGGCAGCGGGCAATAACAAGCCGTTGAAAAACTACCTGCGTTGGCAATACTGCGCCAAACAGCCTCAGCAAGCCGCTTGCGGCTAACGCGCCTGGTCTTGCCTGCCTCGCCTAGGTTTTCAAAGGCTTGGTAAACGCCTGTACGAAGCGTCATTGCGGGAGAACGAACGACATGAAATCGCACTTGTTGGTTGCCGCGGCGGCGCTTCCTGTTTCGTTGCTGCTGATGGCCTGCTCGCCGGAGGAAGAGCCTTCGGCGCTGGATAACAACAGCAGGAATCAACAGGAATACCAGAACACCGCAACGGACCCGGCGGGACCTCGAGAAATCTCGCCGCCGTCGAACAGGACCAATGAATAGCCGTAGGCTTTGTGCCTGTTCGAAGGTCTGGTGGGCCGAATGTACACGCCTCTTGCAAAGGCGAACGAAGGTGGTCGAAAAATGCGGCCCTACGGATACCCGGTCCTACGCATATTGCGCAGCCGCGTAGCCCGAGGCCCAGGCCCACTGGAAGTTGAAACCGCCCAGGTGACCGCTGACATCCAGTACTTCGCCAACAAAATACAGGCCGGGTGACTTCATCGATTCCATGGTCTTGGAAGAAACCTCGCGTGTATCGACCCCGCCCAAGGTAACTTCGGCGGTGCGATAGCCTTCGGTGCCGGCGGGCACCAGTTGCCAGGCGGCGAGCCTTGTGGCGATCCGTTCGAGCTCGCTTGGGGTGTATTGCTTGAGCGGCCTGGAGGTGAACCAGTGTTCGCTCAGCAAGCCGGCCATCTTGCGTGTGAACAACTCTCCCAGAATCGTCTTCAGCTCGCTGTTGGGGCGCTCGCGCTGCTGCTCGGCAAGCCATTCGGCAAGGTCGAGGTGCGGCAGCAGGTTGATCTCGATGACATCGCCAGCCTGCCAGAAGGACGACACCTGCAGAATCGCCGGCCCGGAAAGGCCGCGATGGGTGAACAGGATGTTTTCGCGAAAACTCTGCCCGTTGCAGCTCACCAGACAATCTTCCACCGAAGTGCCGGACAGCTCGCCACAGATGGCCTTGAGTTGCGGATCGGTGATGGTGAAGGGCACCAGCCCGGCGCGGGTCGGCAGCACGTTGTGGCCGAACTGGCGCGCCACCTGATAGCCGAAACCGCTGGCGCCCAGCGTCGGGATCGACAGACCGCCGGTGGCGATCACCAGTGACTGGCAGTCGATGGCGCCAGCGCTGGTTTGTAGCTGGTAGCCCTCGGCAACTTTTTCAATTGTTTGTACCGCGGTATCCAGGCGCAGCTCGACGCCGGCCTGTGCGCATTCATCCAGCAGCATCTGCAGGATGTCGCTGGATTTGTGATCGCAGAACAGCTGGCCGAGTTTTTTCTCGTGATAGGCAATGCCGTGGCGGGCAACCATCTCGATGAAGTCCCACTGGCTGTAGCGGGCCAGTGCTGACTTGCAGAAGTGCGGATTGGCGGACAGGAAGTTCGCCGGCTCGGTATACAGGTTGGTGAAATTGCAGCGCCCGCCGCCGGACATGAGGATCTTCTTGCCGGCCTTGTTGGCGTGATCGAGCAGCAATACCCGCCGCCCGCGCGCGGCGGCGCTGAATGCGCACATCAAGCCGGCGGCGCCGGCGCCGATGATGGTGACGTCTGTGGTTGGCACTGCATGGCCCTCGTTAGAACAGCCGCATATGTTAGCGCGCGGTTGTCTCGGCAGGCTCGCCCGTTTGCTTGAGCAGGTGCACCGCCATGCTGCGCAGCGGGGCCAGCTGGCGGCAGATCAGCCCCAGTTGCGTCTGCAGCAGGCGGTGGGCATCGTCCATGTCGTCGGAGGTCTGTTCGAGCTGCTGCGCCAGCGCTTCTTCCGCTTCGCTGTGTACCGCCAGGGGCTGTTTGTTCTGCAGCGCCGCCGCCATCTCGTCGAGGCTGCTGGCCAGCTGTTGCGCAGCGCTTTCGAGCAGTTCGTCGCGGGCATCGTCGGGCAGGCTTTCACGGTGCGCGCCGAGGCCTGACAGGTAGTTGAGCAGGGTGTGCGAGAGGATCAGGAAGCGAAAGCCGGTCTCGGCATCCCGGCGGAAGTGGCCGGGCTCCAGCAGCATGTTCGACAACGTGGTCGAGAGCGCCGCATCGGCATTGTGCGCGTTGCGCCGGGCCAGTCGATAGGCCAGGTCGTCACGCTTGCCGCTCTCGTACTGGTGCATGATCTGGCGCAGGTAGTCGGCGCTGCGGCTCAGGGTATTGGCGACCACCTGGTTGAGGCGACGGCCCTGCCAGTCCGGCAGGATCAGGAAGACCGCGGCGGCGGCGATCAGGCTGCCCAGCAGGGTATCGATCAGGCGTGGCCAGATCAGTCCGTAGCCATCGCCGACCTGATTGAAACAGAACAGCACCAGCAGCGTGATGGCCGCCGTCGCCAGGGTGTAGCGGCTGCTGCGCATGGCGAAGAACACGACGCCGGCGATCACTGCGAACAGGGCCTGGACCTGCTGGCCGGGAAACAGGTCGAACAGCGCCCAGCCAGCGACCAGGCCGAGGACGGTGCCGGTCACCCGCTGTACCAGCTTGATCCGCGTTGCGCCATAGTTGGGCTGGCAGACGAACACGGTGGTCAGCAGCACCCAGTAGCCCTGTTCCGGGTGGATCGCGTGCAGCACCGCATAGCCGCAGACCAGCGCCAGGCTCATGCGCAGGGCGTGGCGAAACAGCAGCGAGGTGGGCGTCAGTTGCAGGCGGATACGGTTGCCGGCATCGCGCAGCGACTGCGGCTGGCGATCCAGCAGGCTGCTGTCCTGCTCGCCTTCCAGGGCGTCGGGATTGCTCGCGCTGGACAGCTGGCGCTGCATCGTCGAGAGGTTGTGCGACAGGGCGCGCAACGAACGCAGCAAACCGCGCCAGGCCGGGTTGTTCTGCTGGCGCAGGTAATCGAGCGAGGCTTCGAGGTCGGTCAGCGCCTGGGCATTGGCCTCGCTGTAGCGAAACGGCTGTCGCAGCCGGATCGCACTGGCCAGCTCGCGGCAGGCGACACTCTGCAGGCGCAGCAGGCGCCCGCAGCGAAACAGCACGTCGCTGTGGAAGAATGCTTCGGTCAGTGCCTGATAGGGATGGTGCGAGGAGCTGACGCGCTCGTGCAGATCCTGGGCAAGAAAATACAGCTTGAGGTAATGGTTGATCTTCACCCCCGCCCGACCATTGCCGAGACGATGCAGCAGGGTTTCCTTGGTGGCGTTCAGGGCGCTGACCACGCGCCCGTTCTGCTGCGCCAGCTGCAGGCGCTGCTGCTCCACGTCGAGCTGGTGGATCGGCTCGAACAGCGCGGCCTTGAGCTTGAAATACTGCCCCAGCTCGCGATACAGCCTGGCCAGGCTCTGCTGCACCGGTTGATGTGCGAACAAAGCGTTCCAGAACACCGACAGCAGGCCGTACCACGCTGCGCCGGCGAGCAGCAGCAAGGGGTCGCGCCAGGGGTGCAGCATCGCACCGTCGCGCTGGTCGGCAGCGATCATGCTGTAAATGGAGAGGATCAGCGTGGCCTGGGCAATGGTCGCGTAACGCTCGCCCAGTGCGCCGAGCATGATCAGGCTGAAGGCCGCCGCCGCCATGCCCAGCGTGAACAACCAGGGGTAGGGAAACAGCAACTGTACCGACACGGCGGCAATGCTGAAGCACAGCAGCGTCACCAGCAGGGCCGTGAGTCGTCCGAACCAGCTGTCATCGGTTTCCGCCAGGGCGCTGGCGATGACACCGAGGAACAGCGGGATCACCACCCCTGGCTCATCCAGATACCAGCTCAGCCCCATGCTGGCCGACAGTGCGATCAGCACCCGCAGGCTGTAACCGAACTTGTCCAGCGCCCAGAGGCGACGCAGGGAGTGGCCAACAGAGGGTGAACGCATCGGATCGAATCCTAATGGTAGGTCGGATTGGCCGAAGGCGTAATCCGACGATCAGAAGACGTCATTTGACGCATCGGGTGCCGGCCTTTACAACGTCTGATGATCCGCTCGTCGGGTCGGTGAAGCGTGACCTGACCTACAGCACCCTGACCTTCAACGAGCGGCCCTTGATTTTCCCGGCATTGAGGCGATGGAGCGCCTGTTTGGCGACACTGCGCTCGACGGCCACGAACGCCTGAAAGTCGAAGATGGCGATCTTGCCCACCTGAGTGCCGGGGATGCCGGCATCGCCGGTCAGGGCGCCGAGGATATCGCCGGGACGGAGCTTGTCCTTGCGCCCCGCGCCGATGCACAGGGTAGCCATCGGCGGTTGCAGTGGCTCGCCCGGTTGTGCCTTGAGGTTGCCCAGCGGTTGCCAGTTCAGCGGCGCCTTCTGACGTTCCTCGATGGCGCGTGCGCGATGGGCTTCGGCGGGCGCGACCAGGCTGATGGCGATGCCCTTCCTGCCGGCGCGCCCGGTGCGGCCAACGCGATGGATATGAATTTCCGAATCACGCGCCAGCTCGACATTGATCACCATGTCCAGGGCGTCGATATCCAGCCCGCGCGCGGCGACATCGGTGGCCACCAGTACCGACAGGCTGCGGTTGGCGAACATCGCCAGCACCTGGTCACGATCACGCTGTTCCAGATCGCCGTTGAGCGCCATGGCGGAAATGCCCTTGGCGCTGAGCTGCTCGACCAGTTCCTGGCATTGCTGTTTGGTGAAACAGAAAGCCACACAGCTTTCCGGGCGGAAACTGGCGAGCACACGGACCACGGCATCCATGCGGTTTTCCGGGTCGATCTCGTAGAAACGCTGTTCGATCTGTGCATCGTCGTGCAGCGCCTCGGCTTTCACCTGCTGAGGATCGCGCATAAAGGTGGCGGACAGCTGCTTGATGCCGCTCGGGTAGGTTGCCGAGAACAGCAGGGTCTGCCGTCGGCTCGGCGTCTGTTCGATGATCTCGGCGATGGCGTCGTAGAAGCCCATGTCGAGCATGCGATCGGCTTCGTCGAGTATCAGGGTGTTGAGACCATCGAGCTTCAGCGTGCCCTTCTTCAGGTGCTCCTGAATACGCCCTGGCGTGCCGACGATGACATGCGCGCCATGCTCCAGCGAAGCGATCTGCGGGCCGATGGAAACACCACCGCACAGGGTCAGGATCTTGATGTTGTCGGCGGCGCGGGCCAGCCGGCGCAGCTCCTTGGCGACCTGATCGGCCAGCTCGCGGGTCGGGCACAACACCAGCGCCTGACAGCCGAAGTAGCGTGGGTTGAGCGGTTCCAGCAGGGCGATGCCAAAGGCAGCGGTCTTGCCGCTGCCGGTCTTGGCCTGGGCGATCAGATCCATGCCCTTGAGCATGACCGGCAGGCTCTGGGCCTGGATCGGCGTCATCTCCGCATAGCCGAGGGCGTCGAGGTTGGCCAGTGTGGCCGGGCTGAGGGGCAGGGTGGAGAAGGCTGAACTGGGCACAGGGGCATCATCTATAAGGAAACGGCAAGCAGTCTAACAGACCGGCCCGGGCTGCCTCACGAAAGCGCAGCGTCAACGCACCCGTGGCAACGCCTGCATCGAGAGTTTTGGCATTGCGCAGCAAGTGGACCCCAGAGAGAGCGGATTTTACTTTCCAGGCGGCTGAAGTGATTCCGGGAAGATTGAAGTGTGGCTGTAATATGGATGTGAAAGAATGGCCGATGAGTTGTTTGTCTCTGCCGATTAAACCTGAGTTGTTCCTGTTTTCTTTGATAGCTGATTAATCTCTGGCTCCTTGATTTTATTTGATGACGTTTATTTGTAATTTCCTGGAAGTTGTTGTTGTACCGTTCTGGAGGAATATGTTTTTCCGTCAATTCAATTAATGGTGCACTTGCGCGCTCTTTGTCGCTTCCGTTTTTTGGCTGCCTGTGAGCTTGTCGCAAACCGCAAGGTCATGGCTTTGCGTGGCTGACGTCTGGCGTCCGGCTGGCTGCTTTTGCTTCTCATCGACATCGTGCATCCGCCTCGGCCCGGACCGACATCGAGCATCTGCCAGCGATGCTTTAGCTGCTCCCGAGAGAATTCGCGCAGACGCTCTGGCTCAATGGACAGCGCGCGTTGATCAGGGTGTTCAGACTAAAGTCGGGGCTTACTTTCGAGAACCCACCTTTGCTAAATTCAGCGTGTGGGTTTCCCTCACTTGCATAACAATAAGGCGGAAAACGGCGATGACCGAAGAAGATAAGAAAAACGCTGCGGCGTACTGGAAGGCGAACGTTCGCCTCATAACATGGAGCCTGGTGGTCTGGGCTCTGGTCTCATATGGCTTTGGCATTCTCTTGCGTCCATTGGTGTCCGGTATCCCGGTCGGGGGAACGGATCTGGGCTTCTGGTTCGCTCAACAGGGTTCGATCATTACGTTCATTTTGATCATCTTCCACTACGCGTGGCGGCTGAACAAACTGGACAAAGAATTCGGCGTTGAGGAATAACCCATGAGCCAATATTGGATTAACATGTTGTTCGTGGGCGCATCCTTCGCGCTCTATATCGGGATTGCGGTCTGGGCTCGTGCCGGATCGACCAAGGAGTTCTACGTTGCCGGTGGTGGCGTCCATCCCGTGACCAACGGGATGGCGACTGCGGCTGACTGGATGTCTGCGGCTTCCTTCATTTCCATGGCCGGTATCATCGCCGCCGGTGGTTACGGTACGTCTGTCTACCTGATGGGCTGGACCGGTGGTTACGTGCTGCTGGCGATGCTGCTGGCACCCTACCTGCGCAAGTTCGGCAAGTTCACGGTACCGGATTTCATCGGTGACCGTTTCTACAGCCGTGGCGCGCGTCTGGTAGCGGTCATCTGTCTCATCCTGATCTCCGTTACCTATGTGATCGGTCAGATGTCCGGTGCCGGTGTGGCCTTCTCCCGCTTCCTCGAAGTGAGCAACGACACAGGCATCTGGCTTGCCGCCGCGATCGTGTTCGCCTACGCGGTATTCGGTGGCATGAAAGGCATCACCTACACCCAGGTGGCGCAGTACGTGGTACTGATCATCGCCTACACCATTCCGGCCGTGTTCATTGCCTTCCAGCTGACCGGCAACCCGATCCCGATGTTCGGTATGTTCGGTACCCACGTCGAGACCGGCATGCCACTGCTGGATCGACTGGATATCGTCGTTCAGGACCTGGGCTTCGCTGCCTACACCGCAGATGTCGACAACAAGCTGAACATGTTCCTGTTCACCCTGTCGCTGATGATCGGTACCGCTGGTCTGCCGCACGTCATCATCCGCTTCTTCACCGTACCGAAAGTGGCTGATGCCCGCTGGTCCGCTGGCTGGACGCTGATCTTCATCGCCCTGCTGTACCTCACTGCTCCGGCGGTGGCGTCCATGGCGCGTCTGAACCTGGTCGATACCATCTATCCGGAAGGCACTGAATCCGCTGCGATCCTCTATGAAGAGCGTCCGAGCTGGATCCAGACCTGGGAACAGACTGGTCTGATCAAGTGGGAAGACAAGAACAATGACGGTCGTGTGCAGATGTACAACGACGCCAACGCTGCCTTCGCTCCCACTGCGCAGGAGCGCGGCTGGAACGGCAACGAGCTGACCGTCAACAACGACATCATCGTTCTGGCCAATCCGGAAATCGCCAACCTGCCAAGCTGGGTAATCGGTCTGATCGCTGCGGGTGCCATTGCTGCTGCACTGTCCACTGCTGCGGGTCTGTTGCTGGCCATCTCCTCGGCCATCAGTCATGACCTGATCAAGACGATCATCAATCCGAAGATCAGCGAGAAGAGCGAGATGCTGGCGGCTCGTCTGTCCATGACGGCAGCCATCGTTCTGGCAACCTGGCTGGGGCTGAACCCTCCAGGCTTCGCGGCTCAGGTGGTGGCACTGGCGTTCGGTCTTGCTGCATCGAGCCTGTTCCCGGCGCTGATGATGGGGATCTTCTCCAAGCGCGTGAACAGCAAGGGCGCCGTTGCCGGCATGCTGGTTGGTGTGGGGAGCACGGCCGTGTACATCTTCCTGTACCTGGGCTGGTTCTTCATTCCTGGCACCAACACCTTCGCCAACACGCCTGCCGAGTGGATGTTCGGTATTTCCCCGCAAGCCTTCGGTGCTGTCGGTGCGATGCTGAACTTCGCAGTGGCCTATGCCGTATCCATGGCTACCGAGGCTCCGCCGCAGGAGATCCAGGATCTGGTAGAAAGCGTTCGTACCCCGAAAGGTGCTGGCGCTGCGCTTGATCACTAAGTGATAATTCGGCCAGAAGTCGGGTTGATAAATCCGATCCACGGTTGAGATACAAGTCGGGCTTCCATTTGGAAGCCCGATTTTTTTGAGGAAAATTTCTATGATCTGGCATCTCATTGCTGCAATCTGCGCCGGCCTGGCGGGTGCGGGGATTGCGCTGGTGTTGCGTAATCTGACTCGCAATCGACTGCCGAAATGGATCATCCCGGCATTCGCCGGTCTGGGTATGCTCGGTTACACCATTCATTATGAATACACCTGGTTCGAGACCAAGCAGGCACGTCTGCCGGAGGGCTCGGTGGTTGTTTCGAGCGAAGATGGGCATATGTTGTGGCGGCCCTGGACGACCCTGTTTCCCATGCCGTTGGCCTATACGGTACTTGATGGCGCCAATGTGCTGGTCGAGGATACGGCCAATGGGCGAATTGCCCGTTTCGTACTGTATCGCTTTGAAAAGCATCACCTGATGTCCACTGTAAAAAGTGATTCTTATCAACTTCTCTGTGATGAGAAGGTAATGTTCAGGCTGAATGAAAAAGGCGAAGCGAAGTTCGAAAGCATGATCAAACTGGATGCCGATGCGCCGCTTTACCGGGCCACTTGCGCGTCTGATCGCTATTGAAATAACGCTGAAAAGGTCGCTGCTTTGCGTAATCGCTAACCTGTCGCGTGCATGGTTAGCTGGAGCGCATTCTTCGAGGGTTGGTTTTTTCAGGCGATACAACGGCTTGCCAAGGATGATGATCCTCGGCAGTCGATGTCTGTAGCGGTCAGATGGAGTGGGAGGCAGCCTTGCGCGAGCGCTGCCAGGAACTGAGTGCCTGGGCCAGTTCGTCGATCTGGCCAATGTCCTTGCGCTGGGCACGATTGAGCAGGATCAGGGCGATCTCGGCAGTGGCCATTGCGTCTGCGGAGGCGTGATGCCGTTGCGGCATCTGAATCTTGAAATAGCTGAGCCAGTTGTCCAGACCGTTGCGCCGGACCGGTGCTTCCGGAAACAGCATGGGGGCCAGGTCGGCCACATCGAGAAAACTGTGTTTCAGGCTGTAGCCCAGCTCCTGCTTCAGGGCGCGGGCAAGCATGCGCTGGTCGAAAGGTGCATGGAAGGCCAGTATTATGCTGTCGCCTACGAACTCCATGAAACTGAGCAGTGCTTCTTCAGGGGCCTGACCCTTGGCCAGTTCACTGGGCGCAATGCCGTGGATCAGTACACTCTCCGTGACCTCGACGTGGCGACGCAGGGTGCATTCGAACTGTTGTGAATAGTCGATGGCGCCATTTTCGATGGTGACCGCGCCGATTGAAATGACCTTGTCACGCTTGAGATGCAGCCCGGTGGTCTCAAGGTCGAGAACCACCAGCCGCTGCTTGCGCAGCGACACGGCTCCCGGCGGGGCGGGCAGTGGCAGTTCATCCAGCCGCTGCTGTTGTTCGTGCGTGAGTTTGGGGCCGCGTGGGTTGAGCCAGAACATGTTCATAGTTGATAGCGCAATGCGAGACTGCCTTGAAGGCGCTGGGCTTGTCGGAAGGACTCGCGCAGGATGCGCCGGTCCAGATGGTTGAGGTCTTGCGGGTCCAGCCGGTTGGAGAAGGGCAGGCCATTGCGTGACTGTTGCTGATGGTGCTGCATGCGCGTCTGCTGGATGAAGTGATAGGCCTCTTCGTAAGCCTCGCCATCCTTGGGTTCCATGGCGCCTTTTTCCACCAGCTGGCGCAAGCGCTCCAGCGTGTTGCACTCACCGATGCCATTGGCCAGGGCCAGCAGCCGTGCGCCGTCTACAAAGGGCGTCAGGCCCTGAATCTTGAGGTCGAGCGTGTCCTTGCCATCGCCCTTGCGCTCCAGCACGAAATCGCGGAAGCGGCCTACCGGCGGGCGGTGGCGCAGTGCGTTGCCGGCCATCAGGCGCTGGAATATCGGGCTTTCGGCAACTTCGTCGAGCATGTGCTGACGCAGTTTCTCGCAGCCCTCTTCCGGGCCCCAGATCGAGCGAAGGTCGAAAAAGATGGTGCTGGACAGCAGATTTTCCGGTGTTGCTTCGCGGACGAACGAGCTGAAGCGTCGTTTCCACTCCTGGCGTGACAGGCACAGCTCGGGGTTGCTGGCCATGATGTTGCCCTTGCACAGGGTGAAACCGCAGACATCCAGATCACGGGTGATGCGTTCGGCCAGCGGCAGCAGCTTGCCGCGAATGAGTGCGGCCTCGGAGGCATCGCTGGCCTCGAAGAGAATGCCGTTGTCCTGATCGGTGTGCAGCGTCTGTTCCCGGCGCCCTTCGCTGCCGAAGCACAGCCAGGTGAAGGGAATGCCGGGATCGCCCAGGTCGGCAATGGCCATCTCGATGACGCGGCGTACGGTGTGGTCGTTGAGCAAGGTGATGATATGAGTGATCTGGGCGGACGACGCGCCATGGGCCAGCATGTTGTCCACCAGCTGATTGATGCTTGCGCGGATGGCCACCAGCGTTTCCACACGGTCGGCGTGGAGGATGGTCTGCGCCAGATGGACCAGATCGACCCGTTGCAGCGAGAACAGATCGCGCTCGGAAATCACACCGCAAAGCAGGCCGTCCTTTACCACGCAGATATGCCCGATATGCCGCTCGGTCATGGCGATGGCTGCGTCGAAGGCCGTGGCCGCCGGCGGCAGATGGAAGGGCTCGTGAGTCATGAACACCGATATGGGGCTGCTCAGATCGCCCTGCTGGGTCCCGACGACCCGGCGCAGGTCGCGCAGGGTGAAGATGCCGAGCGGGTGCTGTTCTTCATCGACGATGACGATGCTGCCGACGTTCGACTCCTGCATCAGGCCGACCGCCTCGCGCAACGGCATCGAGGGCTGACAGGCGATCGGGTGATGCACGGCCAGCTCGCCGACGGTGGTTTCCAGCGAATAGCGTTCGCCCAGGCTTTCCACCGCGCGGGTTTGTGCCTGCTGGTTGACCAGGTCGAGCAGGCTGCTCACGCCACGCATGGCGAAGTCGCGAAACGCGGCGGACTTGGACACCAGTTTGATGAATGCCGGCTTGTTCAGCAGCAGGCAAAAGGTGTCTTCGGCAGCGAAATGCCCGGTTCGGGTGGCGCGCTCACCCATCAGCGCAGCCATGGGAAAACACTCGCCTACGATGACCTCGAAAGTGGTATCCGTGCCGCGCTTGGCCGTATGCGGACGCTGGCCATGAACCCGGCCCTGTTTGACGATATAGAAATGCTGGACTGTGCCGTCTTCGGGAGAAATGATGCAGTCGCCTTCGGCATAGAAACGCAGCTCGCAGTTTTCCACCAAGAAGGCGAGATGCGTCGGCTCCATCTGGATGAAGGGCGGAAACTTGCGCAGGAACTCCATGGTTCCGTGGATGTTCTGCAGTACGGCAGTCTTGCCTGCCTCGGCGAAAGCGTCAGCTTTGCTCATGGTTCACTTCCAGTTTTGTTCCATGTTGGGCCGCGGGCCGCTCTGGCCCAATTGGACGTAAGTCTAGTCGTGGCTGGAATGGGGCAGGCTGATCCGTGTCAGCTTGGCGGCTGGGGCGCCTGCGTAACATCAGCAGGCTTGGCTCATCGTGGGAGCGGGCCATGCCCGCGAACGGGACCACATTTTTCCAAGGCCCAATGGCCTGTTGCACAAGGCTGCTTTTGCAGGCTCGAATTCATTCGCGAGCTTTTCGCGGAATATTCGGTGCCGGGGCATAAAAGCTCGTGGACAAGTCCGCTCCCACAGGGTATGCGGTGCGCACGGGCCATTGTGTGGGAGGGGCCTTGGCCGCGAACGGAGCCACTCGGATGGTTCGGGTATTGCCAATAAAAAACCGCCTGGGCAGGCGGTTTTTTCTGATGTGGCAGCGTGGCTACGGCAGGGTGAACAGTACCTTGACCGAATCGTTGACCGCAGCGCTGTCGACATAGCCGATGGCATCGGCTTCGGCAGCGACCCTGGCGACCATGGCCGCATCGTCCTCGACACTGGCCAGGGGCTGGCCCTTGCCGGTGAAGATCAGGCCGGACCAGTAGGATTTCAGCTGCGACTCGTTCTTTTTGGTGACCGTGGCGTAAAAGCTTTCCTTGGCCGGGGTCCAGTCCTTGAGGTCGACGCCCTTCATGGACTTGTCCTTGCCCAGAAAGATGTTGGCAACTTCCGCTTGCGAAGGCGCTTTGGCCGCGCCTGGATTGACGATCACGGCGACCTCGGCCTGAGCCAGGGAGACCGTGGCAAGCAGCGCGACGGCGCAGAGGGTGCGAAGGGATGTTTTCATCTGGACGCTCCTCAGAATACGAAATCGACGCCAACGGAGACGATGTCGCCGTCGTAGTTGCGGGCCGGGGTACCAGCGGTACCGGAAGTCATGCCATGAACCGTGTTGTCGAAAACCTCCTGGGCGTTACGGGTGAAGACGCCGTCATAGCCATTGGACGTATCGACGCGCTTGTATTCGCCCTTGACCACCACGGTCGGGGTCGCCTGGTAGTTCAGGCCCAGGGTCCAGGAACTCTGGCGACCACCGTTGTCGTCCAGTTGCGCGTAGGTCAGGTGCGGCAGGAAATCGCCGAAGCGACGACCGCCCATCAGGTAGAAGGAGTCGATTGCTTTCATACCGTCGTTTTCGATCTGTCGCGAAGTCCATTCGTTGCTGCTGATCCAGGTGCCGTTGTCGTACTGGTAGCCGATCGAGATGAACTTGCCTTTCTCTTTATCCAGGCTCAGCAGCGAGAGTGATTCGTTTGCGCCTTGGCCAATAGCGCTGGCGTCTACCACGCCGCTGATATCGGTCTTGATATCGGCTTCGACGTAGCCGATGCGCAGCGTGCCGAAATCATTCGTGGCCAGGCTCAGGCTGGCGCCGAAGAGGTTGCCGTAGTCGATATCGAACAGCTCGTCGTAGGCGTAGTAATCACGGTTCTTCGCCTGACCGCCGGCAATCTGGACAGTCACCGAACCGTAGGACAGCGGAAGCGTGTAGACCGCATCGACGCCTTCGTAATTGGTCACCTGGACCTGGCTGTAGACCTCGTCGGGCAGGCGCAGCCAGGGGTAGCTGTAGCCGACGTCGAGGCTTTCGGAATACATGTAGACCGGGCTGCGCAGACGCCCGGCACGGAGCATCAGTTGATCGCTGGTCTGCCAGGACAGGTAGGCCCACTCCAGGTTGGCCTTCCACTCGTCCTGCTCGGCCTTGGCGGTAGCCTGGACGGTCACGCCGACGGCATCGGTCAGGACGTAGCTCAGCTGGGCGCCGAACTTGGACAGCTGGTCGCCGCGCCAGGAGTCGTTGGTCTGGCCCTGAATGCCATAGCTGCGGCCATCATCTTCGCCACCCAGATGGGTGAAGCCAACGGTGCCGAAGCCGTTGAAGCGGTATTCGCCCTGATCCAGCGCAAGCGCCGGTGTTGCGGCCAGGCAGGCGGCTGCCAGGCTCATGACACGTAATGCGGTCATCGGTGATGCCCCTAAGCAAAGTTAAACACGGAACTGGGCGGTGGCCGCCCGCAGGTGGTCGCCGGTGCTGACCAGTTGCTCGCCAAGACGAGCGGTGGCTTCGGCGCCGTTTGCGGTTGCTTGTGCGTCCTGCTGCAACACTTGGGTTTCTTGTTGGATGGAACTCGACAGGCCGATCTGCTCCTGGGTGAACTGGGCGATGCCGGCGTTGAGTTCGTCGATCTGGTTGACGGTCTGGGCGATGGCCTCCAGCAGCTGGTTCGCTTCCAGCGAGCGTTCGATGCTCGCGCGGGATTTCTCGCCATTGCGGGTCATCACGTCGAGCACCGTGTTGGCGCTGGTTTGCAGGCGCTGAATGATCTGCTGGATCTCGGCGGTCGAGGTGGCGGTCTTCTGCGCCAGGTTGCGCACCTCGTCGGCGACGACGGCGAAGCCCCGGCCCTGCTCACCGGCGCGGGCCGCCTCGATGGCCGCGTTGAGTGCCAGCAGGTTGGTCTGCTCGGTGATAGCGCGAATCACGGTCAGTACGGAGCCGACTTCCTGGGTTTCTTCCTCCAGTTGCTCCATGGCCCGCACGGCGCTCTGCACGCTGTCGCCCAGATCATTGATGCCGCTCGAAAGGCTGCCGACATGTTCGCGCGCCGCTGCCGTCTGGCGGGCTGCGGCGTTGGCTTCGTCCGAGGCTTGGCGCGAGCGCTGCGCAACTTCCTGGATGCTGCCGGTCATGGTGAGGATGTCGCGGGTGATGGAGTCGGTATGCCGCTGTTGTGACTTGGCGCTTTCTTCCGAGCCCTGGGTCAGCTTGTACAGCTCTTTCGAGACCTGGCCCAGCGGGGAGGCCGCCTCGATGATCTGGCGAATGGTGCCCTGCAGCTTGTCGAGAAAACCGTTGAACAGTTCGATCATGGCGCCGATTTCATCGTTCGACTCGACGTTGACGCGCTGGGTCAGATCACCGTCGCCACGGGCGATGGACTGCAGCGAGGCGATCACGCCGCGCACGTTGGCCATCACGCTGCGGATCACCAGCCAGGCGCCAAGGCTTACCAGAGTCACCAGGGCGAGGCTGAGGATGATGCCCAGGCGTGTGGTCGCCGCGTTGGCTTCGCGGGTCTGCGCGAGCGTCTGCTGGAAGTCCTCGTAGGCACCGGAGCGGAAGTCGGCGGCCAGTTTCTGTGCCTGCGCCAGATCGCTTGCCATGCGGTCGAGGCTCGGGCGCAGGTCGTCGAACGAGGCGCTGCCGTCGATCAGTTTCGCCGAGGCGTTGAAGGCGTTGTCGGCGTAGCCCTTCACGGCGTTGCGCCAGTTATCCAGCACCGAGTGTCGTTGCGGTTGATCGCTCAGCAACGCGGCCAGTGCCTGATGCTGGACATCGATATCCTGCAGCACGTCTCGCGCATCGCCGAGCACTTCGGCTTCGCCAGCCGCCACCGCATTGTTGAGCAGCCCCGGTATGCGCGAGAACTGGAAGATCGCCGCATCGGTTTTTTCCAGGGTGGGGTAGCTTCGGGTTTCCAGAACCACCAGGCGCGAATCGGTGGCCGACAGCTGCAGGGAGGTGTAGCCCACATAGAGAATCAGCCCGAACAGGGCGACGGCAGGCACCAGCAGCAGCTTGGCGGTCAGGGAGAAGTTCTTGAACATTGGTGGACGAAGGGCAGCGGATACTACGCAAGCGAAACTGATACCGAAAGGCCATCAGTCGGAAATATTGTGACTGAAGTTGTAATTTGAGTCATATATCGGTTGTCGCAGGTAGAAGTTGAATACCGTTGGGCGGATTCAGGTTTTTCGTGGGGGCGGCGGCTGGTGGCGTTGCGCTTCAGCCGCGAAATTGCTAACAAGTCCGCTACAGAGGATGGTCGGGCATCTATTCGCGGGCATGGCCCGCTCCCACAGGGTATGCGGTGTACGCGGCCATCGTGGGAGGGGCCTTGGCCGCGAAGGGAACCGCTCGGGCATCGCTTCGCAGGCATGGGCTCAGTGTCCCGTCCTTCCCGGAAACAGGGTTGCTCCAACAACCCGCAACGGAGACATAGCCATAAAAAAACCGCCCCGAAGGGCGGTTTCTCTGACTTGCTGTGCGGTTTACAGGCCGTTCTTGGCCTTGAACTCGCGGCGGCGGCGGTGCAGGACCGGCTCGGTGTAGCCGTTGGGCTGCCTGGTGCCTTCGAGGACCAGTTCCAGCGCGGCCTGGAAGGCCACGCTGTCATCGAAGTTCGGTGCCATCGGGCGGTACAGCGGATCACCTTCGTTCTGGCGATCAACCACCGGCGCCATGCGCTTGAGGCTTTCGACGACCTGCTCCTGGGTGACCACACCATGGCGCATCCAGTTGGCCACGTGCTGGCTGGAGATACGCAGGGTGGCGCGGTCTTCCATCAGCGCGACATCGTTGATGTCCGGAACCTTGGAGCAACCGACGCCCTGCTCGACCCAGCGCACCATGTAGCCGAGGATGCCCTGAGCGTTGTTGTCCAGCTCGTTGCGCTTTTCTTCTTCGCTCCAGTTGGTGTCCTTGGCCAGCGGGATGGTCAGGATGTCGTCGACCGAGGCCTTGGTGCGCTGGGCCAGTTCGGCCTGGCGGGCGAACACGTCGACCTTGTGGTAGTGCATGGCGTGCAGGGTGGCGGCGGTCGGCGACGGTACCCACGCGGTGTTGGCGCCGGCCAGCGGGTGGCCGACCTTCTGTTCCAGCATGGCGGCCATCAGATCGGGCATGGCCCACATGCCCTTGCCGATCTGCGCCTTGCCCTGCAGGCCGCAGGCCAGGCCGACGTCGACGTTGTTGTCCTCGTAGGAACTGATCCACTTCTCGGCCTTCATCGCGGCCTTGCGTACCACCGGGCCGGCCTCCATGGAGGTGTGGATCTCGTCGCCGGTGCGGTCGAGGAAGCCGGTGTTGATGAACACCACGCGCTCGCGCGCTTCCTTGATGCAGGCCTTGAGGTTGATCGAGGTGCGGCGCTCTTCGTCCATGATGCCGACTTTCAGAGTGTTGCGCGGCAGCCCGAGAACATCCTCGACGCGACCGAACAGTTCGGTGGCGAAGGCCACTTCTTCCGGGCCGTGCATCTTCGGCTTGACGATGTAGACCGAGCCGGTACGGGTGTTCTTGCGCGTGGTATTGCCGTTGAGGTTGTGCATGGCGGCGAGGCTGGTGAACAGACCGTCCATGATGCCTTCCGGCACTTCGTTGCCTTCCTTGTCGAGGATGGCGTCGTTGGTCATCAGGTGCCCGACGTTGCGGATGAACAGCAGGGAGCGGCCATGCAGGGTCAGCTCGCCGTTGCCGTCGGCCTGGGTGTAGACGCGGTCGGGGTTCATGGCGCGGGTGATGCGCTTGCCGCCCTTTTCCAGTTCCTCGACCAGATCGCCCTTCATCAGGCCGAGCCAGTTGCGGTAGACGATGGTCTTGTCGTCGGCGTCGACGGCCGCGATGGAGTCTTCGCAGTCCATGATGGTGGTCAGCGCCGCTTCCATCAGGATGTCCTTCACGCCGGCGGCGTCGGTCTGGCCGATGGGGCTGGACGGGTCGATCTGGATCTCGAAGTGGATGCCGTTGTGCTTGAGCAGCACGGCGATCGGCGCGCTGGCTTCGCCCTGGAAGCCGAGCAGCAGTTGCGGGTCTTTCAGGCCGGTGGTGCTGCCGTCTTTCAGGGAGACGACCAGTTTGCCGCCGTCGATGCGGTAGCCGGTGGAGTCGACGTGCGAGCCGTTTTCCAGCGGCGCGGCCTCGTCGAGGAAGGCGCGGGCGTAGGCGATGACCTTGTTGCCGCGAACTTCGTTGTAGCCGGGACCTTTGCTGGCGCCATCGTCTTCGGAGATGGCGTCGGTGCCGTACAGCGCGTCATACAGCGAACCCCAGCGGGCGTTGGCGGCGTTCAGCGCGAAGCGGGCGTTCATGATCGGCACCACCAGCTGTGGGCCGGCCATGCGGGTGATTTCTTCGTCGACGTTCTGGGTGGTGGCCTGGAAGTCTTCGGCTTCGGGCAGCAGATAGCCGATTTCCTGCAGGAAGGCCTTGTACGCTACGGCGTCATGAGCCTGGCCGGCACGGGCCTGATGCCAGGCGTCGATCTGTGCCTGCAGGTCGTCACGCTTGGCCAGCAGCGCGCGGTTCTTCGGCGCCAGATCGTGGATGACGCTGTCGGCACCGGCCCAGAAAGCCGCGGCATCGACGCCAGTGCCAGGGATCGCTTCGTTGTTGACGAAGTCATACAGGACTTTGGCGACCTGCAGGCCACCGACTTGAACGCGCTCAGTCATTACTCGCCTCACTTGGTTTTCTTAAAATCTGTCGGGCCGCAAAATTTCTTGTAGTCCGGGCCGGTCGATACTACATGAAGCGCAGGGGAAAATCAGTCCACTGAAAGGGGTGACTTCTCAGGGGTATCAATGCCTTGCAGCTCTTTCGCGCATCTCGAAAGGCAGCTTGAAACCTGTCGCTCACACCGCCTTGCGCATGATTCGCCAGGCATCGTAGCTGTATACCGCCAGCCCCGCCCAGATGCAGATAAAGGCCAGCTGGCGGTCAGCCGGGAAGGGTTCGTGAAACACCCACACGGCAAGAATCAGCAGCAGGGTCGGCGTGATGTATTGCAGGAAGCCCAGGGTCGAGTAGGGCAGGTGCCGTGCCGCCGCGTTGAAGCACAGCAGCGGAACCAGCGTCACCGGCCCCGCCGCCACCAGCCAAAGTGCGTCGAGCGTGGTCCAGAATGCTGGTTCGGTGCTCGGGCCGCTGCCGAAGAACAACAGCCAGACCAGCGCCAGCGGCAACAGCAGCCAGGTTTCCACCACCAGGCCGGGCAAGGCCGCCACGGGCGCCTGCTTGCGCAGCAGGCCGTAGCTGCCGAAGCTCAACGCCAGCGCAATCGACACCCAGGGAAATTCACCCAGCGTGATCAGTTGCAGTGCGACCCCGAGGGCCGCCATGGCCACCGCCAGCCACTGCAAGGGTCGCAGTCGCTCGCGCAGGATCAGCAGGCCCAGCACCACATTGACCAGCGGATTGATGTAGTAGCCCAGGCTTGCCTCGACCATATGGCCGTTGTTCACCGCCCAGACATAGATCAGCCAGTTGCTGGCGATCAGCACGCTGGAAATCATCAGCACGGCGATTCTTTTCGGGTGCGCGAGTAGCTCCTGCCACCAGCCGGGATGCCTCCAGAACAGGAGCACCAGCGAGCCGAACAGCGCCGACCAGATGGCACGCTGGGTGACGATTTCCAGCGCGGCATATTGCTCGACGGCTTTGAAATACAGCGGGAACAGACCCCAGATGCAGAAGGTCGTCAGCCCCAGCAGATAGCCCTTGCGTAAGTCGGCGGTGGCCATGGATGTCCTGAATGAGCAACGGAGAGCTCGCCATTCTGCGCCTGATGGAGCTGTCTGTCTGCCGTTGCGAGCCCCTTGCACAGGGCCGTGAAGCATCTGCAAACATGCGCCGTTGAACCGCAGCGCAGGGCTGGTCGTCACAGGTAATGAGGTCCAGATGAGGTGCATGATGAAATTGCTGAACAGGATTGCCCTGGTCACTGGCAGTTCCCAGGGGATTGGTCGCGGCATCGCCGTGCGCCTGGCCGAGGAGGGTGCCGACCTGATCGTCAATGGCCGGGAGGACAGCGGCGAGGCACGCGAGACCGTCGAACGGATTCGCGCCCTGGGGCGCCGGGTCTGCTTCATCGGCGCCGATATTGGCGTAGTCGCCGAGTGCCGCCGGCTGGTGGACGAGGCGGTCGCGCAGATGGGCCAGCTCGATATCCTGGTCAACAACGCCGGGGTGCAGCGGCACAGCCCGTTTCTCGAAGTCGACGAAGCGGATTACGACCGGGTGCTCAGCGTCAACCTGCGCGGTCCGTTTTTCCTCACCCAAGCCTTTGCGCGGCATTTGCGCGATAGTGACCGTGGCGGGCGGATCATCAACAACAGCTCGGTTCACGAAGAGCTGCCATTTCCCAACTTCACCAGCTATTGCGCCAGCAAGGGCGGACTGAAGATGTTCATGCGCAACCTGGCCATCGAGCTGGCGCCGCTGGGCATCACCGTCAACAACGTCGCACCGGGGGCAATCGAGACACCGCTCAACCGCGACCTGATGAACCAACCGGACAAGCTCGCCAGGCTGCTCGGCAACATCCCCGCCGGGCGCCTCGGCCAGCCGCGAGACGTGGCCGGCGCGGTGGCCTTTCTCGCCTCTGACGAAGCCAGCTACATCACCGGCACTACCCTGGTGATCGATGGGGGACTGCTATGGAACTACAGCGAACAATGACCGATAGCGACCGGATCTCCTGCAATGAGCCACCCTTCAATCATGATATTCATGCGGTTTCCGCTGCCGACACCCTGACGCCGGCGGATCGTTATCAGGAACTCTTCATCGCGGTGCAGATGCAGCGCGTCTTTTCTGACAGCAAGACCTTCGTCGATTGCGCGCCGCGCCAGCATCCCGAGGAGATTCTGGAGACTTATCGGGCGCGCTGTGATGATCCGGATTTCGACTTGCCGGCCTTTGTCGCGGAGCATTTCAGCACGTTCGAAATGCCGTCCAAGGAATTCGTCGCCAACCCCGACGACAGCCTCGGCGATCACATCGACCGGCTCTGGCCGGTGCTGATCCGGCATCCACAGGATCATCCGGCGCACTCCTCGCTGTTGCCACTGCCGCATGACTACGTGGTGCCGGGTGGGCGTTTCACCGAGCTGTACTATTGGGATTCGTACTTCACCATGCTGGGGCTGGACGAGAGTGGGCATTGCGATCTGCTGCGGTCCATGGCTGACAACTTCGCCTACCTGATCGATACCTACGGCCATGTACCCAACGGCAATCGCACCTATTACCTGGGCCGCTCGCAACCGCCGGTGTTCGCGTTGATGACCGACCTGTTCGAGGAGCACGGCGTGCATCGCGCCAGTGATTACCTGCCGCAACTGCTCAAGGAACATGCCTTCTGGATGGCGGGTGGCGACGCGTTGCGACTGGGTGAGGTGAGTCAGCGCTGCGTCTGTCTGGCCGATGGCAGTGTACTCAACCGTTACTGGGACGAGCGTGATACGCCGCGCGAAGAGGCCTATCGGGAAGATATCGAAACCGCGCGGGCCTCGGGCCGCCCGGCGCACGAGGTCTACCGCGACCTGCGCGCAGGCGCTGAATCCGGCTGGGATTTCAGCTCCCGCTGGCTGGACGACTCCGAGCAGCTGTCGAGCATCCGCACCACCTGCATCATCCCGGTGGATCTGAACAGCTTTCTCTACAAGCTCGAATGCCAGATCGCCCGACTCAGCGAGGTGAAGGGGCAGGATGACCACGCCAGGGCATTCCGCCTGCGTGCCGAGGCGCGCCTGGCGGCCATCGACCGTTACCTGTGGAGCGAGCGCGAGGGCGCCTATTTCGACTATGACTGGACGCTGCAAAGGCAGCGCGACAATCTTACGGCGGCGACGCTGACACCCTTGTTCGTGCAGGCGGCCAGTTCCGCTCAGGCCGAGCGCGTGGCCGATATCGTGCGGCGGCGCCTGCTTGCCCCCGGAGGCCTGGCAACCACCGAGAGCAGTGCCAGCGGCGAGCAATGGGACCGCCCCAACGGTTGGGCGCCCCTGCAATGGATGGGCATCCGTGGGCTGCAGCATTACGGCCAGGACGCGCTGGCGCTGCAGATCGAGGAGCGCTGGCTGGGTATCGTCGCCTACCTCTTCGAGCGGGAAAGCAAGCTGGTGGAGAAGTATGTCCTGCGAGCCTGCACCGAGCATGCCGGCGGCGGCGAATACCCGCTGCAGGACGGTTTCGGCTGGACCAACGGCGTCACCCGCAAACTCATGCAGGAAGACCCGACCCACGAGGCGAACCGTTGCCGGGCGGGTCGCTGTTGCGAGTAGCTCGTGAGTGTCGTGTGCCCTTTCAGGGCACGCGCCGATAGGGGTTGGTGCTGACGTCGGGCAGCTTCAGCGTGCCTTTCTCGACGAAGCGCTGGGTGCCGAACAGACCGCCGGCCAGCTTGCCGCGCAGCACATAGGGCACCTGCTCCTGACCGAGGCGCTCGGCCAGCCCGAACGCCTGGCGCGCCGCCGAGAAGGCGGAGACGGTTACCGGCACCTGCAACAGGCTTTCACCGAAGCGTGGCACGCTGCCCTGGTGGTCGCTGACGCCGCTGGCCAGACGTCGACCATTGACCTCCAGTTCGAGCGCCACGCCGTTGTAATCGAGGGCTATATCGTTGGGGTTCTGGACCCGCAGCTTTACCAGCATGCGCAGTTCCAGACCTTCACCGGGCAGCGGCTCGATACCGGCGACCTGCACATTCAACGGATCGCGCGGGGTGAACAGCGCACAGGCGCTCAGGCTCAGCAACAGGCTGACGAGCAGCAGGCGGGCAAGGACAGTGGTGGGGCGCATCGGCATCGGGAGTCTCCTGGGCAGGAACGTGTCTATCGCAGTATGGCTGAACGCGGCGACGTGGCTCACCGTGAAACGTCAACAGAGCCTCGAAAGCTCGGCTGCTTCTTGTCGGAGCGAGCCATGCTCGCGAAAGCAGCCGCGCCGGTGCCTGACTTCGCGGGCATGGCCCGCTCCTACAGCGCAGGCGTGCAAGTGGCCATGATGGGAGGGCCTTGCAGCCTTTTCCCAAGGCCATAGCCTAATGACCTGTTGCACGAGCCAGCTGCCTTCGTGAGCTTTTCGTGGAAGATTCGCGTCACGGTCCATGTTCGACTTTCAGCGAATGGCAGCGGTTCGTTATTTCTGAGATGGTTAGCTTGCTAAGCGTAAGTTTGGTGGTGCGTATGGCTCACAAGGCGGCTCGCATCGACGCAGCAGGACTGGCCCAACCCTGGCCAGTCGCGTCTCTTTCCCTTTGCGCTTGGTTGCGCCTCGGCGACTCAAACGGTTGCCGCTGATTCCGACAACCGCTGCCCCGGTGGCGGTTGCCGCTTTCCTTTCTGCGATGACCTTTCTCGTTCCCTCACTACGGAACCCGTCGACAGCGTTCGGGTCGATTCAGCGTGGGTTTTCTGCTGAGAGGACATTGAAGATGGATCTGCTACGCATACTGATCGCGATTCTTTTGCCACCGTTGGGTGTTTTCCTGCAGGTCGGTTTTGCCGGGGCGTTCTGGCTGAACATTCTGCTGACGCTGCTGGGCTACATTCCGGGAATCGTGCACGCGGTCTGGATCATCGCCCGGCGCTGACAGTTTCCCGGCACTTGCCAAGCAGTGGTTGATACGCCAAAGAGCCCGGCTATTCGTCAGGCTTTTTGTGCTGGTAAACAGGCCGGTGGTAGAGTCGCCAGCTGGCTTGTTTCCTGACAAAAACCTCGAACGCGTCGAGAACAAAGCGTTTACCGTACGACGCATCGATCAGCTTGCCGAAGGCAACTGTCACCAACCGCCATCGTGCAGCGACTGGAAAGGAATCACATGGGCGACTCTTTCATCGAACAAAACCAGTTCAGGCGCATTCTCAACCGTAATGTGGCCGTGCCGCTTGGTTTCGGATTTCTCAGCGCGTTCTTCTTCAGCGCCATCGTCTACTACCTGCTGAACGTCAGTCACTGGGTCGATCAGTCGGTCCGGGGCGTGTCACACGCTCACGAGACGCTGAAAATAATCGGCGACCTGGAGGCTTCGATGCGCGGTTATCTGATCGCTGGCGAGGACATCTTTCTCGAACCCTACCGACGCGAATTGCCCCTGCTGACCGACGAACTGAAGCAACTGAAGGCGTACGCCAGCAATAATCTGGTACAGCTCAATCGCATCGAGCGTATTGCCGCACTGCAACGCGAATGGGCCGAGTTTGCCGAAACAGCCATTGCCCGTCGTGCCCTGAACGAGCCGATAACCGACTACATCCGCAGCCAGCGAGGCCTGGAATTGAAGCAGGAACAGCGCCGGCTGCTTGCTGAATTCGTTGCCAGCGAGCGCCAGGCCAGGGAAGAACGCACCGATACCTCGGAAACGATCACCACCTTGCTGATCGGCGCTTTTCTGCTGTTCAGCCTGATCTTCAGCGGCTTGCTGGTGTATTTCGGTCGGCGCGACCTGCTCAGCCTGTCCGACAGCTATGCCAGCTCGTTGAGTCAGCAACAGGCGCATGCGGCTGCGCTGGAAAAGCAGGCCTGGTATCGCACCGGGCAGACGCAGCTGAGCGAGTCGATCATCGGCGAGCAGACGTTGCCGATGTTGGGCCAGAACATCCTCAACTTCCTTTCCGGCTACCTGGGCGTCGCCGTCGGCGCGCTGTATGTGACCCAGGATGGCAAGCTGCAGCGTGTCGCCGAGTTCGCCTGGAGCAAGGGCAGCGCGGACCGGGCACGGACGCTGGAGCTCGGCGAGAGCCTGGTCGGTCAGGCTGCGCTCGAGCGCCGGGCGATGGCGCTGGAGAACATTCCGCCAGGTTATCTGAAGGTCAGTTCGGCGCTGGGCAGCACTGATGTGCAGTCGTTGCTGATCATGCCAGTGGAAGACAGCGGCCTGCTCAATGCGGTGCTGGAAGTGGGCTTTCTGCGGCCCTTGCGTGAAGAGGACAGCGAGTTGCTGCGGCGCATCAGCGAGAGCGTCGGTTCGGCCATCGAAGCGGCGCGCTATCGCCAGCGTCTGCAGCATGTGCTGGCCGAAACCCAGCAGCTCAACGAGGAATTGCAGGTTCAGCAGGAAGAGCTGCGCGCGGCCAACGAAGAACTCGAAGAGCAATCCAGTGCACTGCGCGAGTCGCAGGCGCATATGGAAGAACAGCAGGCCGAACTGGAACAGACCAATGAGCAGCTTGCCGAGCAGGCTCAGGAACTGGCGCGCCAGCGTGACGAAATGGACCTGAAGAACCGCCATCTGCATGATGCCCAGCTGATGCTTGAAGAGCGCGCAGAGGACCTGCAGCGCGCCAGTCGCTACAAGTCCGAATTCCTCGCCAACATGTCCCACGAGCTGCGCACACCGCTCAACAGCTCGCTGATCCTGGCCAAGCTGCTGGCAGACAACCCCGAGGGCAACCTCAGCGGTGATCAGGTGCAGTTCGCGCGCTCCATCTACTCGGCGGGCAATGACCTGCTCACCCTGATCAACGACATCCTCGACATTTCCAAGGTCGAGGCCGGCAAGCTCGACGTGCATCCTGAACTGCTGGTGCTTGCGCGCATGCTCGACGGCTTGAAAAGTCTGTTCCTGGCTCAGGCGCTGGAAAAGTCGCTGCGCTTCGAGGTCACCCTCGATGGCGACTTGCCGACGAGCTTGTACACCGACCGCCAGCGGCTTGAACAGATTCTCAAGAATCTTCTGTCGAATGCCTTCAAGTTCACTGACAAGGGCTCGGTCGAACTGCGGATCAGCCGCCATGACGAAGGTCACATCGCCTTTGCCGTGCGCGATACGGGCATCGGCATCGCTGAAGAGCAGCAGGCGGTGATCTTCGAAGCCTTCCGTCAGGCCGATGGCACCACCAACCGGCGTTACGGCGGTACCGGTCTGGGCCTGTCGATTTCCCGCGAACTGGCCCAGTTGCTCGGTGGCACCATCGAAGTGGACAGCGCGCCGGGAGGCGGCAGCCTGTTCACCCTGATCGTGCCGGAAAACTACAGCGAGCCTGCGGCGGAGCAACTGCCGGCGCCCGTCGCAGCCGTCGCGGCGCCGCTGCTCCAGGCAACGATGCCGCCAGCGCCGCCCGTCACGACTGAGCCGGCACCGATGGCGCTGGAGGATGATCGCAGGAACTTCCCCTTCAGCGAACGTTCGGTGCTGGTGATCGAAGACGAACCGCAGTTCGCCTGTATCCTGCGCGATCTGGCCCACGAGCTGAAATACAGCTGTCTGCTCGCGCAGAATGCCGATCAGGGCTTCGACCTGGCCGTGCAGTACCGACCCGATGCCGTCCTGCTGGACATGCGCCTGCCCGACCATTCCGGCCTGACCGTTCTCGAACGGCTCAAGGAAAACCCGACCACCCGGCATATCCCGGTGCACATCATCTCTGTCGAGGACCGCAAGGAGACTGCGCTGCAGATGGGGGCTATCGGCTATGCCATCAAGCCGGCTACGCGAGATGAGCTGAAAGAGGTGTTCAAGCGGCTGGAGGCCAAGCTCGCGCAAAAGGTCAAACGCATCCTGCTGGTCGAGGACGACGCACTGCAACGTGAAAGCATGGCGCGTCTGATCGAGGACGAGGACGTGGAAATCACCGCCGTCGAGTTCGGCGCGCAAGCCCTCGAACACCTGCGCTCGACCGTATTCGACTGTATGGTCATCGACCTCAAGCTGCCCGACATGGACGGTCACGAACTGCTCGAACGCATGGCGCGCGAGGACATCTGCTCCTTCCCGCCCGTGATCGTCTATACCGGGCGCAACCTGACCCGCGATGAAGAAGCGGCACTGATGAAGTATTCGCGTTCGATCATCATCAAGGGTGCACGCTCGCCCGAGCGGCTGCTCGACGAGGTCACGCTGTTCCTGCACAAGGTCGAATCGGACATGCCGCCCGAGCGACAGAAGATGCTCAAGAGCGTGCGCAGCCGTGAAAAGGCTTTCGAGGGCCGCAAGATCCTGGTGGTCGATGACGATGTGCGTAACGTCTTTGCCCTGACCAGTGCGCTGGAGCAAAAGGGTGCGCTGATCGAAATCGCCCGCAATGGCCATGAAGCCATCACGCAATTGCAGAACGTGGATGACATCGATCTGGTGCTGATGGACATCATGATGCCGGAAATGGACGGCTTTACCGCGATGCAAGAGATCCGCAAGGACCCGCAATTCGCCAAGTTGCCGATCATTGCAGTCACTGCCAAGGCGATGAAGGACGACCAGGAGCGCTGTCTGCGCGCCGGCGCCAACGATTATCTGGCCAAGCCCATCGACCTCGACCGCCTGTTCTCGCTGATTCGCGTCTGGCTGCCGAAAGTGGAGCTGCTGTGATATGCCGGAGCGCAACCAGGCCATCGAACTGAAGCTGCTGATCGAAGCAATTTACCTGCGCTACAGCTACGATTTTCGCGATTATTCCCAGGCTTCGCTCAAGCGCCGGGTACTGCTGGCGCTGCGGCAGATGAAGTGCGACAGCATCTCGCAGCTACAGGGGCGGATTCTCTATGATGCCCAGGCATTCATGGAGCTGTTGCAGTTTCTCACCATCCCGGTCAGCGAGATGTTTCGTGACCCCGGTTATTACCGGGCATTGCGTGAACAGGTCGTGCCGGTGCTGCGCACCTATCCCTCGCTGAAGATCTGGATTGCCGGTTGCAGCACCGGCGAGGAAGTCTATTCGATGGCGATCCTGCTCAAGGAAGAGGGCCTGCTGGAGCGGACCATTCTGTATGCTACCGATATCAATCCGCGTTCGCTGGAGCGTGCTCGCCAGGGTATTTTCAATATCGCCGACATGAGCCAGTACACGGCCAACTACCAGCGGGCCGGTGGCAGGCACAGCCTCAGCGACTATTACACGGCAGCCTATGACTCGGCGATCATGGACAAGTCCCTGAAGGAGCAGATGACCTTCGCCGACCACAGCCTGGCGACTGACAGCGTGTTCGCTGAAACCCAGCTGATTTCCTGCCGCAATGTACTGATCTATTTCAACAAGCCGCTGCAGAATAGGGCCTTCGAGCTCTTTCACGACTCCTTGTGCCATCGCGGCTTTCTCGGCCTGGGCAGCAAGGAAACCGTCGAGTTTTCCGCGTGTGGCGACCGCTTCGATGCCTTCGACAAGGAACAGAGGATCTTTCGCAAGCTATGAAAGGCTTGGCCCCTAACGCACATGCCCAGCGACCTGCAGTGGATGCCGTGGTGATCGGTACCTCGGCGGGGGGACTGGCTGCGTTGAGCGCTCTGGTCAGCGGCCTGCCGGCGACATACCGGCTGCCGCTGCTGGTGGTGCAGCACGTACCCGACAGCGGGCCGACGCAACTGGTGGAGATCTTCCGGCGCAAGACCGGGCTGCGGGTCAAGGAGGCCGACGACAAGGAGGCGCTAGGCGGCGGAACGCTGTATTTTGCAGCGCCGGGCTATCACCTGCTGGTCGAGGCAGACCTGACCCTGTCGCTCAGCCAGGATGATGCGGTGCATTTTTCCCGCCCCTCGATCGATGTGCTGTTCGAATCCGCCGCCGATGCCTGGAACGAGCGGGTCGCCGGGATCCTGCTGACCGGCGCCAACGAGGACGGGGCGGCTGGTCTGGAGATGATTGCGCGGGCTGGCGGTCTCACCGTCGTTCAGGATCCCGCCGAGGCCGAGGTGTCCAGCATGCCGCTTGCAGCACTCCAGCGCTTTGCGCCGGACCATATTTTGCCCTTGCGTGATATTCAGCGATTGTTGCGCGAACTGGAGTGACCATGCCCAACCACACCGATGAAGCGAATCTGCTGATCGTCGATGACCTGCCGGAGAACCTGCTGGCGCTGGATGCCGTACTGCGGGCGCCGGGCATCCATGTGCATCAGGCCGAGTCGGCGGAGCAGGCGCTGGAGCTGTTGTTGCGTCATGAGTTCGCCCTGGCCATTCTCGACGTACAGATGCCCGGCATGGATGGCTTCCAACTGGCCGAGCTGATGCGCGGCACCGAGCGCACCAAGCAGATTCCCATCGTCTTCGTCAGCGCCGCCGGGCGCGAACTCAACTACGCATTCAAGGGCTACGAGAGCGGCGCGGTGGACTTCATGCACAAGCCGCTGGACACCCATGCGGTGCGCAGCAAGGTCAGCGTGTTCGTCGACCTGTACCGTAACCGCAAGCGCATGGCCCGCCAGCTCGAAGCGCTCGAACGCAGCCGCCGCGAGCAGGAAGTGCTGCTCACCGAGCTGCGCAGCACCAAGGCCGAGCTGGAGGAAGCCGTGCGCATGCGCGACGACTTCATGTCCATTGTCTCCCATGAACTGAAAACGCCGCTCAACACGCTGATTCTCGAAGTGCAGTTGCGCCAGATGCAGCTGGCGCGCAACAACTTCGCGGCATTCGACGAGGGGCGGTTGCGACAGATGGCGGACAAGGACGAGCGGCAGATCCAGAGCCTGATCCGCCTGATCGACGACATGCTCGATGTATCGCGCATTCGCACCGGCAAGCTGTCGATCAGGCCGACGACGGTCGATCTCGGCAAGCTGGTGGCCAGCGTGGTGGAGAACTTCGCGCCGCAGATGGAGGCCTGTGGCTGCGCTCTGTTGTTTCAACGACCGGAGCCGCTGCTTGGCATCTGGGACGAGTTTCGTATCGAGCAGGTGCTGGCCAACCTGCTCACCAACGCCATGCGCTACGGCGCCGGCAAGCCGGTGCAGGTCAGCGTCTGCGCCATCGCCGAAGGCGCCTGCATCGAGGTGCGTGATCGTGGCATCGGCATCAGCCAGAAAAGCCTGGAACGCATCTTCCATCAGTTCGAACGGGCCGAAGGCAGTGAAAGCAGCGCGGGCCTGGGCCTTGGTCTGTTCATCGCCGAACAGATCGTCAAGGCCCATGGGGGCCGCATCCAGGTGGAAAGCGAGGAAGGCCAGGGTGCGTTGTTTCGCGTCACGCTGCCCTTGAATCCATACAACGCTGGGTAACGTATCCGAGCTCCTCCCGGATTACGCCTTCGGCTAATCCAGGCTACGGTGGCGATGCTTCGTAGGATGGAATCGCCAACGGCGCTTCCCTCGCACCGGTCGTATCGCTTGTACAACCACCGGGCCTGTCACGACGAACAGCTGATCTCCAGATGCTTGCCCCACTCCGGTGGGCGTTCGGCGTAGCGCTGCATGCCGGGTTGTTCGTCGAAGGGGCGTGAGAGTACCGCGTGCAGCTCGCGCACCGGGCCGTAGTCGCCCTGTTCGGCGGCTTCGATGGCCTGCTGGGCCAGGTAGTTGCGCAGGATGTACCTGGGATTGACCGCGCGCATCCGCACCTGGCGTTCGGCCTGGGCAGTGCCTTCACGCTCGCAGCGCTGTCGATATTGCTCGGCCCAGGCGTCGAAGCCCTTGATATCGATGAAATCTTCCCGCAGCCGGCGCAAGGCCTGCTCGGGCGCGCTGTCGCCGAGTTCACGGAAAAAGCGCGTGTAGTCGATGGCGCTGTCCTGCATCAGCTGCAGCAGGCGTTGTACCAGCGCCTTGTCGGCCTCTTCGACCGTGCGCAGGCCCAGGCGCTGGCGCATCAGGTCGAGCCAGGCGGCTTCGTAGCGGGGCAGGAACAGGCTCATGGTTTCGCGTAGCTGCTCCACTGCGACGAAGGGTGTCAGCGCCTGGGCCAGGGCGGCGAGGTTCCAGTGGGCGATGGGCACCTGGTTCTCGAAGGAATAGCGGCCCTGGTCGTCGGAATGGTTGCAGATGAAGCGGGCGTCGAAGTCGTCGAGGAAGGCGTAGGGGCCGAAGTCGAAGGTGATGCCAAGGATCGACATGTTGTCGGTGTTCATTACCCCGTGGCAGAAACCATAGGCCTGCCAGTAGGCAATCATGTCGGCGGTGCGTTCGAGCACCTGTTGGAAGAACGCCTGACCAGGCTCGGGCTGTCCCAGGCATTCGGGGAAATGGCACGCGATTACATGATCGAACAGTTGCCTGAGCGCTTCGTGCTGCCTGGTGTAGTAGAAAAATTCGAAATGGCCGAAGCGTACATGGCTGGGTGCCAGGCGCAGCAGCATGGCACCTCGCTCCTGGCGTTCGCGATACACCGGCTCGCTCGAACCGGTCACGCAGAGCGCGCGCGAACTGGGGATGCCGAGTGCATGCAGGTGTTCGCTGGCGAGGAACTCGCGAATCGAAGAGCGCAGCACCGCGCGACCGTCGCCCATGCGTGAGTAGGGCGTCTGCCCGGCTCCCTTGAGGTGCAGGTCCCAGTATTCGCCGGCCTGGTTGCGCACCTCGCCGAGCAACAGGCCACGGCCATCGCCGAGCTGCGGGTTGTAGCTGCCGAACTGGTGGCCGGAATAGACCATCGCGCGCGGCTCGGCGGTGGACCACAGCTTGTGCCCGGCGAACAGTTCGGTGAACAGCGGCAGCTCGGCCTGTGCCGGGTCCAGGTCCAGCAGGGCCATGGCCGCCTCGCTCGCCACCACCAGCGTCGGGTCGCTCAGGGGCTGCGGTTGCACAGGTGTGGAAAAGGTGTCGCCCAGGCGGGCGAAGCGGTTGTCGAAGGTCAGCTGGGTCAGGGTTTTCACGGCAGCTCCAGGTGCGCGGCGGGTAACGGGAGACGAAAGGGCGCCCGTATTATGACCCCGCTCCAGTGGCGGGGTTGTCAGCTGGCATGGCCGAACAAGTTCGGCCCTACGCTTCGTTTGGCCGCTCCGGCAAGGCCAGCTCCTGGCCCGCACGGTTTTTCAGGTGCACATCCAGCTGGCGGAAGGCGATGGTGATGCCGCGCTCGCGGAATTCGCGATCGACCCGGCGGTTGATCTCGTCGATCACCGGGTTGCGGTCGGCCAGATCACGGACGTGCAGGCGCAGCTCATGTTCCAGGCGGCTGTCGCCGAAACTGAGAAAGAACACCTGGGGTTCGGGCTCCTTCAGCACGCGGGGGTTTTCCCGTGCGGCCTGGAACAGCAGCTCGCGAACCTGTTCGAGGTCGGAGCCGAATTCCACGCCGATGCGGATGGTCACCCGCGTGACCGTGTCGCTCAGCGACCAGTTGACCAGCTGGTCGGTGACGAAGGTCTTGTTGGGAACGATGATTTCCTTGTGATCGAAATCGGTGATGGTGGTCGCGCGGATGCGGATGCGGCTGACGGTGCCGGACAGGTTGCCGATGGTCACCACGTCGCCGATGCGCACCGGCTTCTCGAACAGGATGATCAGGCCGGAGACGAAGTTGGCGAAGATTTCCTGCAGGCCGAAGCCCAATCCCACGGAAAGCGCGGCCACCAGCCACTGCAGCTTGTCCCAGCTCACCCCCAGGGTCGAGAGCACCGAGACGATGCCGGTGCCCACCAGGGTGTAGGACAGCAGCGTGCCGGTGGCGTAGGCGCTGCCCGGCGCCAGGCGCAGGCGCGAGAGCACCAGCACCTCCAGCAGCCCCGGCAGGTTGCGCGCCAGGATCAGGGTGATGCCGCCGATGGCCAGGGCGCCGAGCAGGTCGTTGAGGCTGATGGCCGAGGTCGTCAGGGCATCGCCCGAACCGCTGGTGAATTCGTACAGCGCGACATTATCCAGATAGGACACCACCGAAATCAGGTCTGACCAGACCCAGTAAAGCGCCACGAGGAACAGGCCGAAGGTGGCCAGGCGGGTCAGGCGCAGCGATTGCTGGTTGACCTGCTCGATATCCAGGTTGGGTTCTTCGATGTTTTCCAGGTGCTCGCCTGTGCCTTCCTCTTCCGCCGCCTGGCGTCTGTCCATGACCCGCTGGTAGGCCAGGCGCCGCGCAGCGATGGTCAGCGAGCGGACCAGCATGGATTCCAGGGCGATCCAGATCATCAGCAGGTAGAGGGTGTCGATCAGGCGCTCGGTGAGTTTCAGCGCGCTGTAATAGTAGCCCGTGCCGACCACCACGATCAGCGCCAGCGGCAGCAGGCTGAAGATCACCCCCAGAAACAGCCGGGCCGGTGGTGCGTTCTCGCTGGCCGGCCCCTTGAGCAGGATGCGCATCAGGCGCCAGCTCATCAGCGCGTAACAGGTGAGGATGACTACCAGTCCGAGGGCGTCCTCGGCCAGGCTCGCCGGCTGTTGCTCGGCGATGCTGACGACCACCACCAGCACCAGTACCACCAGGCCGAGGCGGCGGATTTCATTGCGCAGAAAGGCGACCTGCGGCAGGGACCAGCGGAAATGCAGTTCGGCCAACCGCCCTGGCGACAACAGTCGGTAGGCCGTGTAGAACACCAGCCAGGCCTGGGCCATCTGATACATCGCCGCGCTCAGCCCCAGGTTCTGCCCGCGCGCATCCATCTGCAGCAGATAGCCGCACAGGGTCAGAAACAGGGCGCCGGGCAATGCCAGCAACACGTTGAGCAGCAACGCCAGTGGCGTATGCCGCTGGCTGTCATTGCGAAAATGCCCCACGTCCCGGCTCAGCTCGTCGAGCTTGTCGTTGATCATCCGGCGACGCCAGAGCAGCCAGGCAATCGACAGCAGCAGGGGCAGGAAGAGCAGGGGCCGCTCCTTCAGTCCGGCAGCCATCTGTGACAGGGCCGAGTGCCAGCCGATGGTGCCCAGTTGCCGCTCCAGGCGTTGCGGGAAACTGGTCAGCCAGCTGAAGTCCAGCGGCTTGTTGCTGGGAATCCAGAACATCTGCTCGTCCAGCGTGGCGCTCAGCGCGCGGGCGGTGTCGTGCAGTTGTTTCTGGTTCAGCTGCAGGGTGATGGATTCGTTGAGCAGCGCATTGAGCTCGCGGTTCAGGCGGTCCAGCAGTTCGCTGCGGGTCTTGAGCAGGTCGAGCAGGGCGCTGCGCAGTTGCGGCGTGATCTGCTCCTCGGGCTGCCCCGCCAGCAGCTGATCGACATAGCTTTGCGGGTTGCCGGCACGGTCGCGCGCCTGGTTCAGCTCGAACTGGTAGAGGCGCAGGTCGGCGATTTCGTCGGCGAGGTTCTTGTTCAGCTGCACCTTGGGCAAGTTGAGCTTCTGCTGGTAGAGGATTCTGGACAGCAGCAGGCTGCCTTCGAGTACGGCGATCTGCTCTTCCAGCGCCTGGTCGGCCTGGTTCAGGGTGTCGAGCTGCTGGCGTGCCTGCAGGTTCATCTGGTTCAGCAGGTTGAGCCGCTCGGTGGCGCGCAGCAGATAGTCGGAGAGCTTCAGGTTCTCGGCGCTTTCAGCCGCCAGCAGCGTGTCGGAGCCGGCCAGCTGCGCCCTGGCCGAGAGCTCGGCCACGGTCTGCTCGGACTCGGCGCGGCGCTTGGCATTGATCAGGCCCTGCAGGGCCTGGGTTTCCTGCTCGGCGCGGGTTATGCGCTCGGCGAGCAGGTTGCGCCGGGCCTTGCCCAGATCCTGCAACAGGTTGTTGCCTGACAGCTCCTGGCGACGCAGTTCGATCTGGGCCTGCAGCGCGGCAATCTCCGCTTCGAACAGGCTGCGCTGCTCATCGCTGATCGCCTTGCCATTGTCGAGCCCGCTCTTGAGGCGATTCTGCAACGCCTGAATGCGCGACTGGCTGGTGCTGATCTGCGCCTGGGAGCGCTCGGGACGCGTCTGGGCGGTGATGATCAGGCTGTTGGCATCGGTCAGCTGTTTGTTCCACTCGCTCAGCTCGGCAAGGCGGGTGGCCAGGCGCTGCTCGAGCGCCGCGACGCCCAGGGTGGCGAAGCGTTCGCTCGGCTCGGGTGCCGGGCCTGCCTTGAGCCGGGCCAGATCGCGCTGGGCGGTGCTGATTTCCTGGGGCGCCTGGGCCAGCTGTTTCTGCAGGGTTGCGAGCTGCTGGCTGCGGGCGGTGGTCTGCTCTGCGTACTGTTTCACCTGGTCGGCCAGGCTGGGTTGCGCCGGCCTGGCTTCGCTTTCGGCCGCCTGCTGGCCGCCGGTCAGGCTGTCGAAGGGCTGCGCCTGAAGAGTGCCGGGAATGTGCAGAAAGCTGACCAGAAGGGTCAGCAGAAAGACGCGTGAAAAGGACATGTCTGCCGTCGAAGAACTGAACGAGCGCTGAGTCTACGGGCTGCGAATCAGGAGTGCGAGCCCGGGGACCTCAGTGTTCCGTGCATGCGACTGAAGGTCAGAACATCAGCTGCGGACCGGGCTTTTCCGCTTCGGGGAAGCGCAGGCCGACCTTGAGTACATCGTCGCCATCCATCTCGGCAATGGTCCAGATCAGCCCGTTCCATTCCACCTGGTCACCGACGACGGTGTGTTTGCTGATCTTGTCAGAGATGAACTGGCCAATGGGTTGATTGCCATCCACATCGCCAAGCTTGAGGCCGTAAAGCATTGCAACGGCGCCCAGTTCGGCGTCGCCTTCGAGAATGAAATCACCGAAGAAACGCATGTCCCGGCCACGTTGCGGCGCCTGACTGAACAGCTTGCCGAGCGCCGGTAGGTCGTCTTCGTGGCCGATGACGCAGAGGATGTCGTTTTCCTGCAGCCGGGTACTGCCGGACGGGTGGAGCAGGGCGTGACCACGAAACAGGGCGGCGATGCGCGTGCCCGGAGGCATCTTCAGTTCGCGAAGTGCCGCGCCGATGCACCATTTCTTTGTGGTCAGACGATAGATGAAAAGCTCCCACTGGCTGGTGGTATGCACCTGTATGCCGGTGCGAGAGATCGGCGCGGGTGACGGCGGTACTTCGACCTTGGCCTTTTTTGCCGCCCAGCCGAGGGTTGTGCCCTGCAACAGCAGTGAGACCAGCACGATGAAGAAGGCGACATTGAAAAACAGCTGGGCATTGTCGAGGCCGGCCACCAGCGGGAATACCGCCAGAATCACCGGGACCGCGCCACGCAGGCCGATCCAGGAAATGAACAGCCGCTCGCGCAGTTTGAAGCTCTTGAAGGGCAACAGGCCGACGAACACCGACAGCGGGCGCGCGATGAGGATCATCCACAGCGACAGGAGCAGGGCGGGAATGGCGATCGGCAGTAGTTCGCTGGGCGTCAGCAGCAGGCCAAGCACCAGAAACATCCCGATCTGGCTGAGCCAGGCCAGGCCATCGAACATGTGCAGAATGCCGTGACGGTTGCGAATTGGCCGGTTGCCCAGCATCAGGCCGCAGACATACACGGCGATGATGCCGCTGCCGCCCACCGCGCCGGACAAGGCGAAGATCATGATGCCGCCGCTGACCGCCAGCAGGGGATAGAGGCCATCGGCTACGGAGAGGCGATTGATCAGCAGCAGCAGCAGCCAGCCACCCGCCAGGCCGAGCACGATGCCGATACCGAATTGCTGGATCAGGCTGACCAGCACGGTCCAGCTGAATGAGGTCTGCCCCGAGGCAATCATGCTGATCAGGGTGACGGTGAGGAACATCGCCATCGGGTCGTTGCTGCCCGATTCGATCTCAAGGGTCGGGCCGACACGTTCGTTCAGGCCCTTGCCGTTGAGCAGGTTGAACACGACCGCAGCGTCCGTGGAACCAACGATGGCACCGATCAGCAGACCTTCAATCAGGCGCAGGTCGAACAGCCAGGTGGCGGCGACGCCGGTCAGGCCCGCGGTGATCGCCACGCCGAAGGTAGCCAGTGACATTGATGGCCAGAGCGCGACGCGGAAGGTGGCCTTGCGTGTTCGCATGCCGCCGTCGAGCAGAATAATCGCCAGCGCCAGGTTGCTGATGATAAAGGCGAGGCGGTAATCCTCGAAGACGATGCCGCCGATGCCGTCGACTCCGGCCAGCATGCCGACGCCGAGAAAGATGACCAGAATCGGTACGCCCAGACGCGCAGACAGGGAGCTCATCAGGATACTGGCAGCAACCAACAGGGCACCGACTAAAAAAAGGTGGTTGAGGTTGCCGACGTCCAAATGCTGCCTCCGGAAAAAATAAGGTTTCCCGGCAACTTATGCACGGGACATGCCAGCGATTCTAACCCGATGATTTGACGGGCTGTCAAAAAAAATGCCTCTTGGGCAAGAGGCATTCATGCGCGTCAGTAAATCAGAACCAGGCAGCCGTTCAGCGTTGGATGCCTGCCTCGCCTACGTTCTTCAAAGGCCTGTTAACAGGCCTTTGGCCCTTTGTCAGGGAACTTCTGGCATCCTGCGTGCGCTCCAAACTGACAAGGGGGAAGCAGCGCATGAACGAAACCGAACTGACGACGCGCAAGAACCAGCATCTGGATATCGTCCTGGCGTCGCAGCGCACCAAAGCGGTTGTCGGCAGTGGTTTCGAACGCCTGCACTTCGAGCATTGCGCGCTGCCGGAGCTGGACCTGGCGGCGGTGGACCTTTCCACCTCCCTGTTGGGCAAGCCGCTGGCCGCGCCGCTGCTGATCAGCTCGATGACCGGTGGGGCGAAGCGGGCCGAAGCGATCAATCATCACCTTGCCGAGGCCGCCGAAGAGTTGGGCATTGCCCTGGCGGTGGGCTCGCAGCGGGTTGCACTGGAGCGGGGCGGCGACGGCACCGGTTTGACGCGCGAACTGCGACGTCTGGCGCCGAGCGTGCCGCTGCTCGGCAATATCGGAGCGGCGCAGCTGGTGCGGGGCTATGGCGTGGATCAGGCGCGCCGGGCACTGGAAATGATCGGGGGCGATGCGTTGATCATCCACCTGAACCCGCTGCAGGAGGCCGTACAGGATCGTGGCGACCGCGACTGGCGCGGCGTGCTGAGTGCCATCGAGCGCCTGGCTGCCGTTCTGGAGGCGCCACTGGTGGTCAAGGAGGTCGGTTCGGGATTGTCGGCGCGGGTTGCCCGGCAACTGCTGGATGCCGGCGTTGCGGTGCTGGATGTGGCCGGTGCCGGGGGCACCAACTGGGCGGCGGTCGAGAGCGAGCGTGCCGCCAATGCTCAGCAGCGTGCCGTGTCCGAAGCCTTCGCAAACTGGGGGATTCCCACCGCGCAAGCCATCGCCGAAGTACGTCGGGCCTGCCCGGATGCAGTGGTGATCGGCTCTGGCGGCATCCGCGACGGCATCGATGCGGCCAAGGCGATCCGTCTCGGCGCCAACCTGGTCGGCCAGGCCGCCGCCGTGCTGGAAAGCGCGCTGATCTCCAGCGAGGCGGTGGTGGAGCACTTTCGCATATTGATCGAGCAGTTGCGCATCGTCTGCTTCTGCACCGGCTCGGCGAACCTGGCCGAGCTGGCGCGGGCGCCCTTGCTGTGCGCTACGAATTGTAGGTCGGATTAGCCAAAGGCGTAATCCGACGATGCGGGGCGTAATCCTGCGGATGAGCTCGAGCCCGCTCGTCGGGTCGGTGAAGCGTGCCCCGACCTACACCAGACCGTAGCCTGGATTAGCCGAAGGCGTAATCCGGGTTTCCGAAGGCGTAATCCGACGATGGGGAGCGTAATTCCTGCGGATGACCTCGAGCCTGCACGTCGTGTCGATAGCGCGTGCCCCGACCTACGAGAAACAGCGCCGTACATCACCTGTGCGGCTCGTGACCCTAGGCCGCCTGCACGCGGAACTGCCCCACCAGTTGCTTCAAGCGCAACATGCTCTGCCTGATTTCCTCCACGGCGCTGACCGTCTCGCTGGCCGCCCTGGTGCTTTCCTCGGCGATAAGCTCGATCTCGGAGATGCTGCGGTCCATGTCGATGGCAACGCTGCTCTGCTCTTCGGCGGCGGTGGCGATCTGTGCCGTCATCTGGTTGATGGTTTCGGCGGATGAAACGATGCGCAGCAGGGCGCTGCCGGACTCCCTGGTCAGGGCGACACTGGCATCGGCCTCCTGCTGGCTGCGCTCCATCGTCTCGACCGCCTGGTGCGCCTGGTCCTGTAGCAGGCTGATCATGGCGTTGATTTCCTCGGTGGACTGGCCAACCCGCGTGGCCAGGCTGCGCACCTCATCGGCGACCACCGCGAAACCGCGCCCATGTTCGCCGGCGCGAGCGGCTTCGATGGCGGCATTGAGTGCCAGCAGGTTGGTTTGCTCGGCGACGCTGTTGATTACTTTGAGGATCACGCTGATCTGGCTGCTGTCCGTCTGCAGGTTGCGTATGGTCTGGGCCGCCTGGCCGATTTCGTGCGCCAGCTGATCGATACTGTTGGCGGTGTTCTGCACCACGTCACGACCGCTGCGGGCCTGGATGTCGGTTTCCTGGGTGGCTTGCGCCGCCAGGCTGGTATTGCCCGCCACCTCCTGCACCACGGCGGCGATTTCAGTCATGGCAGTGGCCACCTGGGCGATGGCGTCGCGTTGGCGGCTGACGCCCATTTCGGTCTGCGTGGCGGCGGTCGCAACCTGTTCGGTGCCGCTGCTGACCGTAGCGGCGGCTTCATTCACCGCCTCGATAATGTTGCCGAAGCGTTCCAGCATGGTGTTGTAGGCGCGCCCGAGCTGAGCCAGCTCGTCACGCCCGGCCTCGTCCAGGCGCAGGCTGAGATCGTTGTCGCGTTCGACCTGCTGAATGGAGGCTACCGACAGTTGCAGGCGAGTGCAGATCGTCCTGACCAGCACAAACAATGCGGCAGTGATCAGCAGCACCCCCGCACTCATGACGATGGACACCCAGAAGCCGCGCAGGGCTTCATCGTTGGCCTGGGCCGCATCGGTCGCCGCGCTGCCGCTGATGACCTGGCCGAAGGCGAGCAGGCTGTCGATGGCCGTCGTGGCAGCCTCCAGCCACTGTCGGTCGGTAAGTGGATAGTTGCCCGTGGTGCCAGCGGCGTAGACCTGGCTGCGCACGCTCTCGAAGTCGGCGATAAAGCTCTCGTGCAGCCTTTTCCAGGCATCGGCAATCGCCGGGTTCGCCTCGCTGCCCAGGGACGGCAGTCCGACTTCCTTGAGGTACGTCAGCTGCGCATCGACCACGTTGCGGTTGCTCAGCAGGCTTTCACGCGCTGCTGCATCCAGTGGCTGGCGGCTGGCAATGATCACGGCCAGTTGTGCGCGCTCGCGCCCGGCGTATTCGGATGCCAGCCAGATCGACTGTTTGAGCTCGGTGTTCTTGAAGGCGGCGCTGGCGAGTGCGCTGTCGGGGAGAAAAGCATCGTTGCGCAATCGCGCGCCTGCCGAGATCAGTGCGGACATGGCGCCGACCCAGTGGGCGGCCTCCATGGCATTGCCGGTATCGAGCCGCTGGCGAAGGGTGTGGATGTTCTCCTGATTGCGCCGGACGTTGGCGATGCTCTGTGTGAGTTGTTGCACGGCCCACCCGCTGTCGACCAACTCGTCGGCCAGTTCGAGCGCTCGCGACATCGCCGCATCGCCTTTTTGGCGAGCCTCACGGATCTGCGCCAATGAGGCCTGGCTGCGCCCGACAGCTGCGACGCTGCCCAGCAAGCCTGTCGTGAATCCGCGCTCTTTCGCCTGTTCGGCGGCGGCTTCCAGCAGGTTGTCCGACATCAGGTTGGCGGTCTGATAGGCCTGCGCCTGTTGCGCCTGCGGCCAGTAGACGAACGCCAGCTGCCAGAGGATGACGACCAATAGCAGCGTCGAAATGAACAGGATCGGGATGATCAGCGAAACGCGCAGCGGAAGTTGCCGGATGATGTTTGCCATGCTCAATGTTCCACTGTCCTTGTTTTGTTTATGGGGCTTCTTCACGGCCATGTCCCTGTTGCGTGTTGCTGGAGCACTCCCACAGAAGGTTCGTCGCATCTGGTAGGCCGGGTCATGTTTCACCGACCCGACAGACGACCGGCCAGATGCGTTACATGCTGCTGTCAGGCATGGACTGTCGTACGCCTTTGGATTGTCGGATTACGCCTTCGGCTAATTCGACCTACAACAGCCTGCACCTCGGATATCGCGTCTGAAGCCGTTGCCACAAGGGGCACTCCTCACGGACCGCAACACGTCACTGGACATGGTTTATCTAGAGGCGCTGCACACCTCATCATGAGGTACCCGAATAGTTTGGGCCTTTGATGAGGCGAGCAGCCCTTCGGCTCGCTGTTGGCGAGCCGAGGACAACATTGATCAGGCGATGGCTATATGCCTTGATGATGATCAAGTCTGGCTGCTCTGGCCTGGCAGGCCTGCTCGTTGGCTGAACAGGACGCGCCGCTGTCAGCCCGTCCAGCCAGCGGCCAGCTCACGGGTCAGCTGCGCCGCCGGGATTTCGCGACAGCCGCTGGCGTTCTGCCCGGCCCACAGCGGTGTGCAGTGATCCAGGTCGAGGCTTTCCGTCTTTTGTCGCAGCGCGCCGATGGCGTTGCCAGCCAATGGGAAGTCCGGCACGCCGTCGGGCAGTGGGCCGAGTTCGTGCATGATCCGGTTGAAAATGCCGCGTGCCGGGCGCCCGGTGAACAGTGTGGTCAGTGCCGTGTGCCGGGCGCGCGGGCTTTTCAGCGCGGCGCGATGCAGGGCACTGGTGCGGCTTTCCGGGCACAGCAGGTAGGCGGTGCCGGGCTGTACGCCGGCGGCGCCCAGCGCCTGGGCCGCGGCGACACCCTTGGCATCGGCGATGCCGCCGGCGGCGACTACCGGCACATCGAGGGCTTCGACCAGTTGCGGCAGCAGGGCGAAGGTGCCGAGCTGGGTGGTCAGATCCTCGTTGAGGAAGATGCCGCGATGGCCGCCGGCTTCCAGTCCCTGGGCGATCACCAGATCGACGCCGTGCTGCTGCAGCCAGAGGCCTTCCTCCAGAGTGGTGGCGCTGGAGGCGATCTTCGCCCCGGTGGCGCGGGCACGTTGCAGCAACTCGGTTGACGGCAGGCCGAAATGGAAGCTGATCAGGGCCGGGCGATGACGCTCCAGTACTTCGGCCATTGACGCATCGAATGGCTGGCGGGTCGGGCCACCGGGAATGCTGGCCGGGTCGATGCCGAACTCTGCGAACCAGGACGCCAGCAGTTCGTGCCAGGTCTCGATACGCGCCGGGTCGCTGGCTGGCGTCTGGTGGCAGAAGAAGTTGACGTTGTAGGGGCGGTCGGTCAGCGCCTCGATGGCACTCAGTTCGCTTTCCAGTGCCTGGGCATCGAGCATGCCCGCCGGAATCGAGCCCAGGCCGCCGGCTTCGCATACCGCGGCGGCCAGCAGATGGTTCTGCGCCCCCGCCATGGGCGCCTGGATGATGGGAAGTTCGGTGCCGAGTAGATCGCACAGGCTCATGGGGTAGCTCCGTTCATGGTTTAGGGAACGCTCACTGTAGTTCGCAGCACCCATGAGGGACACGTTATTGGTCATGTTCGTCCTGCACAGTGCCGGGCGGCACGGTAAACTGCGCGGTTCCTAGGGTCTGTTGCCGTTTCGTTCGCGACCGCGCCGGAGCCTGTTTTGGCGCGAGGCAAGGCACGAGGAGTGTGGTTTGGTTGTTCCAAATAAACGACGAGAAACGCCGCATCGCGTCAAAACAGGCCCGGCCCTTCGGGTTGCGCGGCAAATGTCGCCAGGCGGCGTTGCGGGACTTGGCAAGGGAACAACCATTGCCTGCGTCCCGCGCCTTGCCTGGCGACATTTGGCGCAGCAACGCGGTTTGCGATGAAACGGCAACAGACCCTAAGGAGCGCCCGATGAACTACCGCCACGCCTTCCACGCCGGCAACCATGCCGATGTGTTCAAACACCTGGTCCTGAGCCGGATATTCGCCCTGCTGTCGCGCAAGGAGACGCCGTTCGCCTACCTCGACAGTCATGCCGGCATCGGCCTCTACGACCTGGCGGGCGATCAGGCCAGCCGTACCGGCGAGTGGTTGCAGGGTATCGAGCGCATCTGGCGGGCCGATGCGCGTCCTGCGCTGCTCGACGACTACCTCGGCGTGATCCGCTCGCTCAATCCCGACGGTACGCTGCGCTATTACCCCGGCTCGCCCGAGCTGGCGCGGCAGCTGACGCGCCAGCAGGATCGTCTGCAGCTCAACGAAAAGCATCCCGAGGATGGTCGTCTGCTCAAGGACAATATGGCTGACGAGCGCGTCGCGGTACACCTGGGCGAAGGCTGGCACGTGCCGCGGGCGCTGATGCCGACGCGGGAAAAGCGCGTGGTGCTGCTGATCGATCCGCCGTTCGAGCAGGCCGACGAGCTCAGCCGCTGCGTGACGGCGCTCAAGGAGGCGCTGGGTCGCATGCGCCAGACCATTGGTGTGATCTGGTATCCGATCAAGGACGAGCGCCAGCTCAAACGCTTCTACCAGGAGCTGTCGCGTAGCGGCGCGCCGAAGCTGCTGCGCGCCGAACTGTTCGTCCATCCCACCGACGAATCCCTGCGCCTCAACGGCTCGGGCCTGGCCATCGCCAACCCGCCGTGGGGGCTGGAAGACGAGTTGCGCGAACTGCTGCCCTGGCTGGCCGAGCAACTGGCGCAGAGCGAAGGCGGCTGGCGGCTGGATTGGCTGATCGAAGAAAAACAGTCGTAGACCCGTAGGGCGGTCAGGTTTTTCGTAGGTCGAATTAGCCGAAGGCGTAATCCGACGAGCAGATGCCGCAAAAATCCTATGTCTCGTTCGTCCGCCGCAAGTCGTTAGCCTCGCCTTCAGAACAGCTTCAACGGCTCCTCCTGCAACGCCGATATCTGTTCGCGCAATATCAGCACCTGGTCGCCCCAGTAGCGTTCGCTGCCGAACCAGGGAAAGCTCATCGGAAAAGCCGGATCGTCCCAGCGGCGGGCCAGCCAGGCGCTGTAGTGCAGCAGGCGCAGGGCGCGCAGGGCTTCGATCAGCGGCAGTTCGCGCGGGGCGAAGTCGTGGAATTCGTTGTAACCCTCGACCAGCTCCGAGAGCTGCCCGAGGCGCTCGTGACGCTCGCCGGCGAGCATCATCCAGATGTCCTGCACCGAAGGCCCCATGCGGCAGTCATCCAGATCGACCAGATAAAAGGCGTCGTCGCGGGCGAGGATATTGCCGGGGTGGCAGTCGCCATGCAGGCGGATCGGCTGGAAGTCGGTTTGTGCAAACACATCGTCGACCCGCTTGAGCAGATCACGCGCCACGGACTCGTAAGCCGGCAGCAGGCTCTTCGGGATGAAGCCGCCGTCCAGCAGGGTCGCCAGCGAGTCGTGGCCGAAGCTCTGCGCGTCGAGGGTCTGCCGGTGCTCGAAGGTGCGGCTGGCGCTGACCGCATGCATGCGCCCGAGCAGCTGTCCCAGGCGATAGAGCTGGTCGAGGTTGCCCGGCTCGGGCGCGCGACCGCCACGCCGGGGGAACAGCGCGAAGCGAAAGCCGGCATGCTCGAACAGGGTTTTGCCGTCACGCGCCAGCGGCGCCACCACCGGGATTTCCCGCTCGGCCAGTTCAAGGCTGAACCGATGCTCTTCGGCAATGGCTTCGTCGCTCCAGCGTCCAGGGCGGTAGAACTTGGCGATCAGCGGGGTTTCGTCCTCGATGCCCACCTGGTAAACGCGATTTTCGTAACTGTTCAGCGCCAGCACGCGCGCATCGCTGATATAGCCGGCACTTTCCACGGCATCGAGCACAAGGTCCGGCGTGAGTGTGTCGAAGGGATGGCTCATGGTCGGCTCCGCGAATGGGCCGATCAGTGTATTGCACCGGGGCTTTTAAACAACCGGCGCTCAGCCGCCTTGAGTTTGCAGTTCAGTCAGTCACCCGGTTTGGGCGTGCGCGCAAGGCAGTAGATATCCACCCGTGCTGCGCCGGCTCGTTTCAGCAGCCGCGCCAGCGCTTCGGCGGTGGCGCCGGTGGTGAGCACGTCATCGATGATGGCGAAATGCTGATCGCGCAGCGGTTGTTCGTCAGGCAGGGCAAAGGCGCGGCGCAGGTTGCTGTGTCGGGCCGCGGCGTCCAGTTGCTGTTGGGGCGGCGTGTCCTGGATGCGCAGCAGAAGGTCGTTGCGCACCGTAATCTTCAGCGCGGGGCTTAGCCAGTCGGCCAGCATCGCTGCCTGGTTGAAGCCGCGCTGGCGCAGCCGTTTGCGCGCCAGAGGCACCGGCAGCAGTGCGCTCGGGCGCGGCAGGCCTTCGTCGAAGAGATGTAAGAGGTGCTGCGCCAGTTGCTCGGCCAGCAGCCGCCCGAACGGCCAACGCGACTGGTGCTTGAAGCGGGTAATCAGGCTGTCTATGGGGAAGTCGAAGCGCCAGGGGGCGACCACATGATCGAATGCGGGCGGGCGCTTCAGGCACTGGCCGCAGGTCATGCCGGCGGCGGGTAGCGGCAGTGCGCAGATTGAGCATTGCCCGCCGAGCCACGGCAGATCGGCTTCGCAGGCGTCACACAGCGAATGGGCGTCTTCGCAGCGGTCATCGCAGAGTGGGCAGTAGTGTTCGATTCTTAACCAGTTGTAAACCATGATTCCTTTCCTGGTTGACAGTGTCTTCGGCTTGGCTAACCATTTCGCATCCGTGCCAAGAACCCTATTTACAAGGAATGCCCCATGAGCGCCACTGCCGCTTGCGCCACCCGCCACGACTGGAGCCTCGCCGAGGTCAGGGCGCTCTTCGAGCAACCCTTCAACGATCTGCTGTTTCAGGCGCAAGGCGTGCATCGCCGGCACTTCGACGCCAACCGTGTGCAGGTGTCCACCCTGCTGTCGATCAAGACCGGCGCCTGCCCGGAAGACTGCAAGTACTGCCCGCAGTCCGGCCACTACAACACCGGCCTGGACAAGGAAAAGCTGATGGAGGTGCAGAAGGTGCTGGAGGCGGCGGCTGAAGCCAAGGCCATCGGCTCGACGCGCTTCTGCATGGGCGCGGCCTGGAAGCATCCGTCCGCCAAGGACATGCCCTACGTGCTGAAGATGGTCGAAGGCGTGAAGGCCCTGGGCCTGGAAACCTGCATGACCCTGGGCAAGCTCGATCAGGAGCAGACGCGCGCGCTGGCCGCCGCCGGGCTCGACTACTACAACCACAACCTCGATACCTCGCCGGAGTTCTACGGCAACATCATCACCACGCGCACCTATGGCGATCGCCTGGAGACGCTGAGCTACGTGCGCGATGCGGGGATGAAGATCTGCTCCGGCGGCATCCTCGGCATGGGCGAGTCACTGGACGACCGCGCCGGCCTGCTGATCCAACTGGCCAACCTGCCGGAGCATCCCGAGTCGGTGCCGATCAACATGCTGGTCAAGGTGAAGGGCACGCCGCTGGCCGAAGAGCAGGACGTCGACCCCTTCGACTTCATTCGCATGCTCGCCGTGGCGCGGATCATGATGCCCAAGTCCCACGTGCGCCTGTCCGCCGGTCGCGAGCAGATGAACGAGCAGATGCAGGCCCTGGCCTTCCTCGCCGGCGCCAATTCGATCTTCTACGGCGAGAAACTACTGACCACCGGCAACCCGCAGGCCGACAAGGACATGCTGCTGTTCAAGCGCCTGGGCATCCAGCCCGAAGCGCGTGAAGAGCACGACGATGAAGTGCATCAGGCCGCTATCGAGCAGGCGCTGATGGAGCAGCGCGATTCGAAGCTGTTCTATAACGCTGCACTATAAAAAGCCGCTGAAGGCTTGAGGCTGAAGGCTGGACGAGAGGGTTCTTTCGTCCAGCCTCTAGCGTCCAGCCGCTTTTATCGAGCCTTTATGCCTTTCGATCTCGCTTCCCGCCTCGCCGCCCGCCGTGCCGAGCACCTCTATCGCCAGCGCCCGTTGCTGCAAAGCCCGCAGATGCCCGAGGTGGTGGTCGATGGCGAGCGGCTGCTGGCCTTCTGTTCCAACGACTACCTGGGCCTGGCCAATCACCCCGAAGTGATCCATGCGATGCGCCAGGGGGCCGAACGCTGGGGTGTCGGTGGCGGTGCCTCGCATCTGGTGATCGGCCATGGCACGCCACATCATGAATTGGAGGAGGCGCTGGCCGAGTTTACCGGCAGGCCGCGCGCGTTGCTGTTTTCCACCGGCTATATGGCCAACCTCGCCGCCGTCACGGCGCTGGTCGGGCAGGGCGATACGGTGCTGGAAGACCGCATCAACCATGCCTCGCTGCTGGATGCCGGGCTGCTCAGCGGCGCGCGCTTCTCGCGCTATCTGCACAACGATGCGACGAGCCTGGCCAAGCGCCTGGAGAAGGCCTGTGGCAATACGCTGGTGGTCACCGATGGCGTATTCAGCATGGACGGCGACCTGGCCGATCTGCCGGCGATCTGCGCCGAAGCGAAGCAGCGCAACGCCTGGGTGATGGTCGATGACGCCCATGGCTTCGGCCCGTTGGGCGCGACCGGTGGCGGTATCGTCGAGCATTTTGGCTTGGGCCTCGACGAGGTGCCGGTACTGGTCGGCACCCTGGGCAAGGCCTTCGGCACGGCAGGTGCCTTCGTCGCCGGCAGCGAGGAGCTGATCGAGACGCTGATCCAGTTCGCCCGCCCCTATATCTATACCACCAGCCAGCCGCCGGCTGTCGCTTGCGCAACGCTGAAAAGCCTGGAGTTGCTGCGCAGCGAACACTGGCGTCGTGAACACCTGAACCGGCTGATCGCGCGCTTCCGCCAGGGCGCCGCCGATATCGGTCTGACCCTGATGGACAGCTCGACGCCGATCCAGCCAATCCTGATCGGCAGCAGCGAGCGCGCCCTGGCATTGTCCGCTGCGCTCAGGGCGCGTGGCATCCTGGTCGGCGCGATTCGTCCGCCAACGGTACCGGCCGGCAGTGCGCGACTGCGTGTCACCTTCAGTGCGTCGCATGGCGAGGCGCAGGTGGAACATCTGCTGGAAGTCCTGGCCGAATGCTGGAATCGATTGGCCGAGGAGCCTGAAGCACATGCGTGATCAGCTGATTCTGTTGCCCGGCTGGGCGTTCGGCGCGGCGGCGTTGCAGCCGTTGTGCGAGGCGCTGAGCCAGCAGGCGCCGAACCTTGAGGTAAGCATCGAAGCATTGCCGGAACTGGCCGAGGCCGACGCCTGGCTGGATGAGCTGGATCGCCGCCTGCCGCGCGATGCCTGGCTCGCCGGCTGGTCGCTGGGCGGCATGTTGGCGACCGGGTTGGCGTCGCGGCGCGTCGATGTCTGCCCAGGTCTCATTACCATCGCCAGCAATCCCTGTTTCCGTGCCCGCCCACAATGGCCTGAGGCGATGGCGGCGGATATCTTCGATGCCTTCCAGGAAGCCTTCCGGCTCGATCCCGAGCAAACCCTGAAGCGCTTTCGCTCGCTGTGCAGCCGTGGCGCCTTCGATGCGCGCACCCTGGCCCGGCAGCTGCAGGTCAGTCAGTTGCAACTGCCGGTGGTGATGCTGGATGCGGGCCTGCAACTGCTGGCGCAACTGGATGGCCGCGAGGCGCTGCATGGTTACTTCGGGCCGCAATTGCACATATTCGCCGGAGACGATGCGCTGGTGCCGGTGGCCGCTGCCGGGGCGCTACGCAACTGGCTACCCGGCGCCCGCATAGACGTGCTGGAAAAGGCCAGCCATGCCCTGCCGCTGGAGCAGGCTGATGAACTGGCAGTGCTGGTGGCAGGCTTTATCCAGGAGCACCGTGGATGAACGCTGCCGCCGACTCCGCTGCGCTGCCGGACAAGCGCCGCGTCGCCGCGTCGTTTTCCCGCGCCGCCGCCAGCTATGACGCCGTGGCCGAGTTGCAGCGTGCGGTCGGCCAAAGCCTGATCGATCGCCTGCCGGATGGTCTGCAGCCGGCGCGCTGGCTCGACCTGGGCTGTGGTACCGGTTATTTCTCTCGTCGTCTGGCTCAGGGCTTTCCCCAAGGCGAAGGCATGGCGCTGGATATTGCCGAAGGCATGTTGCGTCACGCCAGGCCGCAGGGGGGCGCCAGTGCTTTCGTCGCCGGCGATGCCGAATGCCTGCCGCTGCGCGATGGGTGCGTCGACCTGATCTTCTCCAGCCTGGCCCTGCAGTGGTGTGAGAATTTTGCGGCAGTGCTGGACGAGGCCGCGCGTGTGCTGCGCTCCGGCGGCATCTTCGCCTTCAGCAGCCTGTGCAGCGGCACCCTGCAGGAGCTGCGCGACAGCTGGCAGGCGGTGGACGGCTTCGCCCACGTCAATCGCTTCCGCACGCGCGACACCTACCGGCGGCTGTGTGCCGACAGCGGCCTGCAACTGTCCGGCATCGAGGTGCAGCCGCAGGTGCTGCATTTCGCCGAACTGCGCCAGCTGACCCACGAACTCAAGGCGCTGGGCGCACACAACCTCAACCCTGGCCGTCCTGGCGGGCTCACCGGCCCGGCGCGGATTCGCGCGCTGATCGCGGCCTACGAACAATTCCGCACGCCATCCGGGCTGCCGGCCACCTATCAGGTGGTGTATGGCGTGCTGCGCAAGGAATCCTGACATGGCTGCGGCCTTCTTCGTCACCGGCACCGATACCGAGGTCGGCAAGACCACCATCGCCGCCGGCCTGCTGCATGCGGCGCGGCAGGCAGGGTTCAGCACGGCTGCGGCGAAGCCGGTGGCCTCCGGCTGTGAGCGCACGGACGGAGGGCTGCGCAACAGCGACGCGCTGGCGTTGTTGGCCGAATGCACGCTGCCGATGCGCTACGAGGCGGTCAATCCCTTCGCCTTCGAACCGGCCATCGCACCGCACCTGGCTGCCCGTGAGGCCGGTATCGAGCTGAGCGCCGCCCGTCTGGCCGAACCGGTTCGGCGGATGCTGGCGCTGCAGGCGGACTTCTCTCTGGTTGAAGGCGCGGGTGGCTGGCGCGTACCCCTGGCGGGCCGCGAGAATCTGTCCGACCTGGCGCTGCTGCTGGGGCTGCCGGTGATCCTGGTGGTGGGCGTGCGCCTGGGCTGCATCAACCATGCGCAGCTCAGCATGGAGGCCATCGAACGCGACGGCCTGCGCCTGGCCGGCTGGGTCGCCAATATCGTCGATCCGGCGACGCCGCGGCTGGAAGAGAACCTCGCGACCCTGGCCGAACGGCTCCAGGCGCCGTGCCTGGGGCGGGTGCCGCGTTTGCCGGTAGCCAATGCGGCTGAGGTCGCGCGCTCGCTCGATCTGCGGCTGCTGCGCTGATCGGCCTGGTGCGGCATAACCACCCGCGTGTTATAACCAGGTGTCACTAGCGGCAGAGCGCTGTCTCTGCTTCAATGATGGCCAGCTGATTGCGGGAGCAGCCTCATGGAAATCAACAGCCTTATCTCGTCCGGTCTCGGTGCTTTTCAGGCCGGGCAGCAGCGTATCGACCAGGCCGGTGCGACGATTGCCGGTGCCAGCCTGCCTGTCGCCGACACGTCCCAAGCCTTGAATGAAGTGGCCGAGCTGACCGAGCAACTCGTTCAGATGAAAGTCGGCGAGCACGCGGCCAACGCCGGTGTGCGGATGATCCAGAGTGCCGACGAGGTACTCGGAACCCTGATCAATACCACCGCCTGAATCGCCGGCCTTCCAGGCCGGCTGGCAAGCGCCCGTCCGCGGCACCCTTGCTCTTTCTTTGCAAAACCAAAAGGATGCCGATTACGGTGTTCCGATCACGGCTTGACATCGTTCAGGCCGAAACGTATGTTTCAAACGCCTGTTTGATCTGGTGTGTGCTGTCGCCGGTCACTATTCAAACCAACGATTGAGCATTCAATCGTCACTTGTTCAAAAAGAACCCACCGCTGAGGTTTACGCTATGCCCGACTACAAGGCCCCCTTGCGCGATATCCGCTTCGTACGTGACGAGCTGCTCGGTTACGAGGCGCATTACCAGAGCCTGCCGGGTTGTGAAGACGCCACCCCGGACATGGTCAACGCCATCCTCGATGAAGGCGCCAAGTTCTGTGAGCAGGTGCTGGCGCCGCTCAATCGTGTCGGCGACATGGAAGGCTGCACTTGGAGCGAGTCCGGTGTGAAGACGCCGACCGGCTTCAAGGAAGCCTACCAGCAGTTCGTCGAAGGCGGCTGGCCAAGCCTGGCCCACGATGTCGAGCACGGCGGCCAGGGCCTGCCGGAATCCCTCGGCATGGCCATCAGCGAGATGATCGGTGAAGCGAACTGGTCCTGGGGCATGTACCCCGGCCTGTCCCACGGGGCCATGAATACCCTGCACGCCCACGGCACGCCCGAGCAGCAGCAGACCTACCTGACCAAGCTGGTAACCGGCGAGTGGACCGGCACCATGTGCCTGACCGAGCCGCATTGCGGCACCGACCTGGGCATGCTGCGTACCAAGGCCGAACCTCAGGCGGACGGCAGCTACAAGGTCAGCGGCACCAAGATATTCATTTCCGCGGGCGAGCACGACATGGCCGAGAACATCGTCCATATCGTCCTGGCCCGCCTGCCCGATGCGCCGGAAGGCACCAAGGGCATTTCGCTGTTCATCGTGCCGAAGTTCATGCCGGGCGCGGACGGCGGCGTTGGCGAGCGCAACGGTGTGTCCTGCGGTTCGCTGGAACACAAGATGGGCATTCACGGCAACTCCACCTGCGTGATGAACTTCGACAGCGCCACGGGTTTTCTGATCGGCCCGCCGAACAAAGGCCTGAACTGCATGTTCACCTTCATGAACACCGCGCGTCTGGGAACCGCCCTGCAGGGCCTGGCCCATGCCGAGATCGGTTTCCAGGGTGGCATCAGGTACGCTCGCGAGCGTCTGCAGATGCGCTCGCTGACCGGCCCGAAAGCGCCTGAGAAAGCTGCTGACCCGATCATCGTGCACCCGGATGTGCGCCGCATGCTGCTGACCATGAAGGCCTTCGCCGAAGGCAACCGCGCGATGCTCTACTTCGCCGCCAAGCAGGTCGACATCACTCAGCGCAGCCAGGACGAGGAGCAGCGCAAGGCCGCCGACGCCATGCTGGCCTTCCTCACCCCGATCGCCAAGGCGTTCATGACCGAAGTGGGCTTCGAGGCCGCCAACCACGGCGTGCAGGTCTACGGTGGCCACGGCTTCATCGCCGAGTGGGGCATGGAGCAGAACGTGCGCGACAGCCGTATCTCCTGCCTGTACGAAGGTACGACCGGCATCCAGGCGCTCGACCTGTTGGGCCGCAAGGTGCTGATGACCCAGGGTGAAGCGCTCAAGGGCTTCACCAAGGTGGTGCACAAGTTCTGCCAGGCCAACGAAGGCAACGAGTCGATCAAGCAGTTCATCGAGCCGCTGGCCAGGCTGAACAAGGAATGGGGCGACCTGACCATGAAGGTCGGCATGGCTGCCATGAAGAACCGCGAGGAAGTCGGTGCCGCTTCGGTGGACTACCTGATGTACTGCGGTTATGCCTGCCTGGCCTATTTCTGGGCGGACATGGCGCGTCTGGCCTCCGAGAAGATCGCAGCCGGCGAAGACACCGACGGCTTCTACACTGCCAAGGTGCAGACGGCGCGCTTCTACTTCCAGCGCATCCTGCCACGCACCCGCGCGCATGTTGAAACCATGCTCTCCGGTGCCGACAACCTGATGGACATGGACGAAGCTCATTTCGAGCTGGGCTATTAAGCTGCCGTGACCAAGGCCGCTGCTTCGGCAGCGGGCCGGGGTTGATGACAGAACCTCGCTCCCCGGAGCGGGGTTTTGTCTTTTCTGGAGACAGGGTTGTGAGTGATTTCGGCGGAAATAGCCTCTGGAATCGCAGTTTTTCTTGCGGTGGGATGAATGAGTGGTCGCGTGCTGGCAAAATGCCTGACCCTTATGCTCAACCTTCGGGATCTTCGTGCCTCGTCTGTCCGCTGTGCGCTTCAGTCATTTCTACTCGCCGCTGGCTTTGCTGGTGGGTGGGCTGGTGGCTGCACGGCAACCGAGCCTCAACGAATTCTTCACTTCGCTGTTCAACGTATTGCCGACCGTGCTCCTGCTGCTGGGCGCGGCGTTCTGCATCGCCTATGGGCGGATGCGTGAGGCCTTTCTGCTGCTGGTCGTGTATCTGGTCTATTTTCTGCTCGATACCCAGGCAGATCACTACCGGGCAACAGGCGCCGTGCTGCCGGAGGCTGCGCTGACTTTTCATCTGTGCTGCGTACTGTTACCGGTGTTCTATGGTCTGTATGGCGCATGGCAGGAACGGAGCCAGCTGCTGCAGGAGGGGAGCGCGCGGCTGGCCGTACTGCTCGTGGTGTGTGTGGTCGCGCTGGCGCTGGCGCGGCGGTTTCCCGAAGGGCTGCTGGCCTGGTTGACCGAGGTACGCTGGCCGTTTCTGCATGCCGACTGGCTCAACTTGATCCAGCTGGCCTATCCGCTGTTTCTGCTGGCCTTCGTGGTGCTGGTGGTGCAGTACGTCCGGCAGCCGAGACCGGTGCATGCGGCACAGTTCATTGCGTTGGTCGGCTTGCTGCTGATGCTGCCGCAGGTCTTCAGTCAGCCCGGTGCGCTGAACGTGCTGAGCAGCCAGGTGATGCTGATCCTGGTGGTATCGATTGCCCAGGAAGCCTACCAGATGGCGTTCCGCGACGAGCTCACCGGCCTGCCGGGCCGGCGGGCCTTGAACGAACGGCTGCAGCGACTCGGGCGGCAATACGTCATCGCCATGGCCGATGTGGATCACTTCAAGGCTTTCAACGATACCCATGGCCACGATGTCGGCGATCAGGTGTTGCGGCTGGTGGCGAGCCGGCTGCGCAAGATCGGTGGTGGTGGTCGTGCTTACCGGTATGGCGGCGAGGAGTTCACCCTGGTGTTCCCTGGCCGCGATCTGCAGGACTGTCTGCCGCACCTCGAAGCTGTGCGTCAGGCGGTGGAAGGATACGTCATTCAGCTGCGCGACAAGGCCAGCCGACCCAAGGATGCGCAGCAGGGCAAGCGTCGGCGTGGCAGCGGCAGCCGTGATCAGGTTTCGGTAACCATCAGCATCGGTGTGGCCGAGCGCCTGCCGATACAACGCAGCCCGGAGGATGTGATCAAGGCTGCGGACCAGGCGCTCTACAGCGCCAAGAGTGCCGGGCGCAACTGCGTGCGAGCCTACGGCCAGAACCGCCGCGGTGCGGTACGCACGCGGCTGCAACCAGCAGCCGATGCCTAGCGTCTCCCGGTCTGTATTCGCCGATATGGCAGAACTGAATGGTCATAAAAAGACGCTTCGGGCGCCTGTTGGCGTCCGTTAGACTCGCAACAACCTGCGGCCAACCGGCCGGGTGACATGTTTTCTGCGAGGTCTCTCCATGGCTGACTACAAAGCACCGCTGCGCGACATGCGTTTCGTCCTGAATGAAGTATTCGATGCGCCGGCACTCTGGCAAAGCCTGCCGGCGCTGGCCGAAGTGGTCGATGCACAAACCGCCGACGCCATTCTCGAAGAAGCCGGCAAGATCACCGGCAACACCATCGCACCGCTCAACCGCAGCGGCGATGAAGAAGGCTGCCACTGGGACGAGGGTGCGGTCAGTACGCCTGCCGGTTATCGTGAAGCCTATCGCCTGTACGCCGAAGGCGGCTGGGTGGGCGTCGGTGGCGATCCGGCTTACGGCGGCATGGGCATGCCCAAGGCGATCTCTGCTCAGGTCGAAGAGATGATGAATTCGGCCAGCCTGGCCTTCGGTCTCTATCCGATGCTGACCTCCGGTGCCTGCCTGTCCATCTACGCCCATGCCAGCGAAGCGCTCAAGCAGAAGTACCTGCCGAACATGTACAGCGGCGCCTGGGCCGGATCGATGTGCCTGACCGAACCCCATGCCGGCACCGACCTGGGCATCATCCGCACCAAGGCCGAACCCCAGGGCGATGGCGCCTACAAGATCAGCGGCACCAAGATCTTCATCACCGGCGGCGAACACGATCTGACCGAGAACATCATTCATCTGGTGCTGGCCAAACTGCCCGATGCGCCGGCCGGCTCGCGCGGCATCTCGCTGTTCCTGGTGCCCAAGGTGATGGTCAATGACGACGGCTCGCTGGGCGAGCGCAACTCGCTTTCCTGCGGCTCCATCGAGCACAAGATGGGCATCCAGGCCTCGGCCACCTGCGTGATGAACTTCGACGGCGCCACCGGCTGGATGGTCGGTGAGCCCAACAAGGGTTTGGCGGCGATGTTCACCATGATGAACTACGAGCGCCTGGGCGTCGGCATCCAAGGCCTGGCGACCGGCGAGCGCTCCTACCAGAGCGCCATCGAATACGCCCGCGAGCGCATCCAGAGCCGTGCCCCGACCGGCGCAGTGGCGCCGGACAAGGCTGCCGATCCGATCATCGTGCATCCCGACGTGCGTCGCATGCTGCTGACCATGAAGGCGCTCAACGAAGGCGGTCGCGCGTTCTCCAGCTACGTCGCGTTGCAGCTGGATATCGCCAAGTTCAGCGAGGATGCCCAGGCGCGTCAGAGGGCTGAGTCCCTGGTGGCGCTGCTGACGCCGGTGGCCAAGGCCTTCCTTACCGATATGGGGCTGGAAACCACGATTCATGGCCAGCAGGTCTTCGGTGGTCACGGTTTCATTCGCGAGTGGGGTCAGGAGCAACTGGTACGTGACTGCCGCATCACCCAGATCTACGAAGGCACCAATGGCATCCAGGCGCTGGACCTGCTGGGGCGCAAGGTGGTTGGCAGTGGCGGCGAGCTGTATCGGGTCTTCGCTGACGAGATTCGCAGCTACTGTGCCTCGGCTGATGCGCAGCTGGCCGAGTTCGTCACGCCATTGAAAGCTGCCCTGGATACGCTCGACGAACTGACCGGCTTTGTCCTGGAGCGCGCGAAGAACGATCCCAACGAGATTGGCGCGGCTTCGGTCGAATACCTGCATGCCTTCGGCTACACGGCGTACGCCTACATGTGGGCGCGCATGGCCGCCACTGCTCTGAGCAAGGAAGAGCAGGACGATTTCTACGCGAGCAAGCTGGGCACGGCACGTTTCTACTTTGCCCGGTTGCTGCCGCGCATCGGGTCTCTCGGTGCCTCGGTCAGGGCCGGTAGCGATTCGTTGTACCTGCTCGATGTGACGCAGTTCTAGAAAGCGTCAAGGCACAATGAAATTAATGGGCCATCTTCGGGAACAACGCATCGCTGTATCAAGTCATAAAAAGGTGCCGTTTGTAGTCAATTGCTTACAGGATTGCCGGAAGGTCTCTCTGTAAGCAATAGCTTACAAGTTGCGGTGCGGATGACTACTACAGCTTTATGCAGGCCATCGGTAGTCTTCTGCCACTAGGACGCCGCGCACGGAAGCGCAGACAACAATAAGGATGCTCGGGGAGCGCGCCAGGAAGGCGCAATTCACGGATGTCAGATTCAGTCTGCAAAGACCCTGCTTCGGCGGGGTTTTCTTTTTCTGCCTCCGCCATAGGCCTGATCCAGCGATGGCGGCGGTGTTGCTGTCATCTGCGGTGTCTGCGACGCAAGCGCCTGCTGCGATTCCATCCCGCTCGTTCAGGCGCAGCCTCGTTTATGGCTCGGCTGCTTCAGACGAGACCGGCATGCAGACTCCCGTACCACCAAGCCCGCAATAGCCGCCGGGGTTCTTTGCCAGATATTGCTGGTGATACGCCTCGGCGTAATAGAAGGCTGGCGCCTCGGCAATCTCGGTGGTGATCGGGCCGAAGCCGTGCTCGTTCAACTGGCTCTGGAAGCGCTCCTGGCTGCTTTGCGCCTGGGCCAGTTGTGCGCTATCGAAACAGTAGATGGCGGAGCGGTACTGGGTGCCGATATCGTTGCCCTGGCGCATGCCCTGGGTGGGGTTGTGGGCTTCCCAGAACAGCTTGAGCAGTTCGTCGTAAGTGATCGTCTGCGGGTCGAACACCACCAGCACGGCTTCCGTATGACCGGTCAGGCCGGAGCAGACTTCTTCGTAGCTGGGGTTGGGCGTGATGCCGCCGGCGTAGCCTACGGCAGTAGTCCAGACGCCCGGTTGTTGCCAGAAGCGTCGTTCCGCACCCCAGAAACAGCCCATGGCGAACAATGCCTGCTGCAAATGTGCGGGAAAGGGCGGCTGCAGTGAGTTGCCATTGACGAAATGGGCCGCCGGCACCTGTACCGCAGTGGCGCGGCCTGGCAGGGCCTGTTCCGTCTCCGGCAGAGACTGCTTGTGAACGAGAATATGTGAGCGCAGGGTCATGGCGTACTCCGGGCAGGGGCTTTGTGCACAGCCTAGCAGGCTGCCGTGCCGATATCAGGCCCAGCGCGGATAGCGTCTCAGGGCTTCGACGAGCTGGGTGCCGGGGATCGGTTTGTCGAACAGGTAGCCCTGGCCGATATCGCAGCGATGATGGCGCAGGAAGGCCAGTTGTGCGGTCGTCTCGATACCCTCGGCGACGACGCTCAGACGCAGGTTGCGCGCCATGGCGATGACGGCGGACGTGATTTCCATGTCGTCCTGATTGCCTGGAATATCCTTGATGAAGCTCCGGTCGATCTTGATCACATCGATGGGGAATTTCTTCAGGTAACTCAGGGACGAATAGCCGGTGCCGAAATCATCCATCGCCAGCGTTACGCCGAGCGCCTTGAGGCCGAGCAGTTGCTGGCGGGTCTCCTCGGTGGCATCGAGCAGCAGGCTTTCGGTCAGCTCCAGCTCCAGCAGATCGGGTGGCAGCTGTTCTTCGCGAAGAATGGTGGCGATGGAGTCGACCAGGTCGGGGTCGGAAAACTGTTTGGGTGACAGGTTGATGGCGATCTGTGGTGCGCCTAGGCCCAGGGTGGCCAGTTGCACACCGGTGCGACAGGCTTCCCGTGCGACCCACTTGCCGATGGGGATGATCAGCCCGGTTTCCTCCGCCACGCCAATGAACTGATCGGGCCGGATCATGCCCTTTTCAGGATGCTGCCAGCGCAACAGGGCCTCCAGGCCTTGCAGCCGCCCCGTGCGCAGGCACAGCTTGGGCTGGTAGAAGACTTCGAGCTCATCCTGGCTCAGGGCACGGCGCAGGTTGTTCTCCAGAAACAGCTTGTAGTTGGCCTCGGCGTGCAGGGCTTCGGTGAACACCTGCACTTGATTCTTGCCGTTCGCCTTGGCCTTGTGCAGGGCTTGCCCGGCATGTTTCATCAGCGTTTCCGGGTCGCGCCCGTGCAGCGGGGTGCAGGCCAGGCCCAGCGAGCCGCTGACGCTGATGAGCTGCTTGTCGACGAACAGGGGTTTGTCGAGGGTGCTCAGGACCTGATTGGCCAGGCGCTGGCCTTCTTCCAGTCCCATATCGTCGAACAGCAGGGCGAATTCATTGCTGGCGAAGCGCGCCAGCACGCCGTCACGGCTGAGGCCGTTGCGCAGGCGTCGCGCCAGGCTGCTGAGCAGCTTGTCGCCGGTCTGGTGGCCCAGGCTGTCGTTGATACGCTTGAAATTGTCGATATCGACCAGCATCAGGCACAGCCGGGGCTCCTTGCCGCTGGCGAAGCGTTCTTCGAGGCTGCGGATGAAAAAGGGGCGGTTGGCCAGGCTGGTCAGGTTGTCGGTGTAAGCCAGCCGCTCGATATGTTGCTGCGCCAGCTTGCTGTGGGTGATGTCTTCGTAGATGCCGATGTAGTGCGTCAGTTCGCCGCTTTCGGCGAACACCTTGGAGATCGACAGCTGCCCCCAGTAGGGCTCCAGATTCTTGCGGCGGCTGTGGAACTCGCCTTGCCAGCTGTTGTGTTGCGCCAGGCTGGACGAAGTGTCGAACAGCATCTCGCTGAGGTTCTCCAGTGCCGTCAGTTCGGCGAGGGGGCGCCCCCGGACCTCGTCCGCGGAATACTGGGTGATGGAGGTGAAGCTCGGATTGACGTAATCGACGATGCCTTCGCGGTCGACCAGAATGAAGGCGCTGGCACTCTGCTCGACCGCACGCTGGAACAGGTGCAGCGTATGGGTGGCGCTGAGTCGCTGCTGGTTGGCCAGTACCTGCGCATACTGGTCGGCGAGTTCGCCGGCAAAGGCGATTTCATCGGGATGCCAGGTGCGTTGATTGCCAGCATTCTCCAGGCAAAGTACGCCGCTCACTTCGCCGCCGAGCCGGATGGTCGCGTCCAGGATGGATGTGATTGCACGGGGTTTGAAAAAGCCCTCGACCAGCTCCTGGGTGCGTGGATCATCGCGGACGTTGCTCACGTCGAGCGCGCGTTCGCTGTGCAGTGCTTGCAGGTAACGCGGGTAGCGCGTCATATCCAGCGCCGTCGGGTATTCGTGGCTGTCGTTGTCGCGTCGGTAGGCGACGATGGCTTCCAGCCGATTGCCGTTCAGATGCCAGATGGCGGCGCGGGAGATTCCGTAGGCCTCGCAGGCGGCCTGGGTGATCAGTTGCGCTGCTTCGAGTTGCGGGTTGGACGAAGTGTAGCGATGCCGGGCAAGGCGAACGATCAGGCTCTGTTGCGCGCGGGAGCGGATCAGGTGTTCCAGATGATTGTCCTGGGCCTGCTGATGGAAATCGAGCATGGCTGAGGACAGAGCTTGCTGCGGTGCCATGTCCGTGGCGGTCTGTTGCTCGATGATCAGGTAGCCGCGGATCAGTTCACGTCCATACTGCTGGCAGACCTCACCGATCTCCAGCATGTTCAGCGGACCGCTGGCGGCGTGCAGGCGATAGCGGATGGAGTAATGACCCTGGCTGGCCAGCTGCGTTTGTATGATGTCATGCAGGCGAAGGCGCGCAGGGGGTTCCATCAGGCAGGCATAGGGCGAGTCGATCAGTGAGCAGAGCTCCTCCGCGGGCTGATCCAGGTAGCGCTCGCAGGCGGGGTCCAGATACAGCAAGGCCCAGCTGGATTCGTTCAAACGTTCGAAGCGCAGCATCCCGAGCCTTGAGGGCACTGGCAACTGCGTCACAACCTCGGTCGCCAAACGGCTGGCGGCATCGGTATGTATTTTCATCGAGCGGTTTGCTTCCAGTATGCTGCGGGAGTCTTTCACCAGCTGCGGCGTGTGTGCCCTGAGGCGCTTGCGTGGCTGAATTCATTCAACGACGGCAAGGGTGCATCATGCGGCAAGGCCTGACAAGTCGGCTTTCGAAGTTACTGGTTCTCTCGGTTTTCCTGGTCGTCGGCATACCCGTGCAGGCGGCTGAGACCAATACCCTGGGCTCCGATGAGCCGGGGAAATACCTCGCCGAAATCAAGGCCCTCTATCTGACCGCAGATGAGCGTATGGCGCTGCTTGCCCATGGCAATGCCCTGCTTGAAACCTACGGGCTGCGGGCGGCCTATCAGGTCGGCCAGGCCAATCCGCAGGACCTGCGCTATCGCCTGGATACGGGTGCGCCAGGCGAACTGCGCATTCGCGAAGAGCGGCGTGACGCAACCGGCGGCCTCGCAGTGCGCACCCGCAGTTTCTCGGTTTACGGTATGGATCCCTATGTGCAGTATCAATGTCCGCCGCAGGGGGTTGTCTGCACATTCGCCAGTCCCGGTGGCGAGCCCTGGTTGACCATCCTGCGTGATCCCAAGGGTGCCGAGGCGCTGGCCAAGGCATTGTCCTTCCTGTTCCGCAATCTGCAGAAAGGTTGAGCGGAGAGTCGCAAAAGCTTCGCGGCTGAAGCCGCTCCCACGGTGGGTGCAATGCCTCGTAGATACCGTCTTGCCCCTCACTTCGCAATAGCGAGTTCGAGGTTGAACGGTTCGCCGGATTTCAACACGCCATAGGCGATACAGAGCAATTTACGCATCGCCGCGCAGACGATCTGTTTGCCGGCTTTGCCTCTGGCTTTCATCCGCTCGACCATTGCCCGAATGGCAGGGTTACGGCTCATGGACGTAATGGCTGGCATGTAGAGCCCTGCGCGCAAGCTGGCCGACCCCATGCGGGAAATCCGCACATATCCTTTGAGTATTCCCGAGTCCTGTAGCTTGGGATTGAGCCCTGCAAAAGCGGTGACCGCTCGGCTGCTGCCGAAGCGTTGAATGTCCCCCAGTTCAGCCAGCAGAAGCGCTGCTGTCCGCTCAGCAATGCCGTCGATGCTCGTGAGCAGGTCACGCTGGCCGCGCAAGTCATCGTTGTCGTCGAAATGCTGCTTGATCGCTTCCAGCGTCTCGGCGATTTGCTGGCGTAAATGTTCAAGAACCGACTCGATCGACGCCTTGACCTTGGTCTCGCGGGTCACGTCCAGGCGGTTCTGTTCCATCTGCTCCAGCTCCTGAAGATCCTTCAGGCGATGCACCAGGGCCTTGAGGCGGCGAATGGACGGTGGATCAGGCTGCCAGGCACGCAGCTTGGCCTGATGCAGGCTGCCATAATCGGCAATGAGCTTGGCGTCGACCTTGTCGGTCTTCACCCGCTGCAATTGGCTGCGGGCGTAATAGGCAACCTGGGCCGGGTTGAGGACGCACACCCGGTAACCTCGCGCGAGCAGCCATTCGGCCAGGGCTTCGTAGTAGATGCCCGTCGCCTCCATGACGACCCATGCCTGCGGCTCGGCGTACTTGAGCAGCCATTGCTGGAACACCTCAAAGCCTGCTGAGTCATTGGTCAGCTTGCCTTTGGTGCGGTGCTTGCCGTTGCTCTGCAAGGTTGCGATGTCGAATGTGTGTTTGGCGATGTCGACGCCAACGACTATGGCCATGGTTTTCCTCCTCAGTGAACGGGTAGATCGTCACTGCATCCGTCCTACCTTGCTAATGCGAGCTCGTGGCTCAAGATACCGTTCGGACTTACTGGATGAGTGCGGAGGAGTGCAGCGTTATCTACGTCACAAGCTCGAAGCTTAAGGGCGGGTACTACTTGCACTCTCTCCCCCGATGATCAGCCGGGGACTATCGCCTCCTGAAAGGCTGCAGTCGAGATACAAGGTCGGGTCACGCTTCACCGATCCGACGAGCAAGGCTATCAGGCGCTGCAGAGAGTCGAGGTCTTGTTCGTCGGATTACGCCTTCGGAAACCCGGATTACGCCTTCGGCTAATCCAGGCTACGAAACCTGAAGACGTAGGATGGAATCGCCAACGGCGCTTCCGTCGATGAGCTAAAGGCGAATAAAAACGCCGCATCCGGTTGAAGGCATGCGGCGTTTTTGGTTGGCTCAGACGATCACAGCAGTATCGTGCGAATGTCCGCCAGCAGCTCGGAGAGACGCTTGGTGAAGCGCGCCGCCGCGGCCCCGTTGATCACGCGGTGATCGTAGGACAGCGACAGCGGCAGCATCAGGCGTGGCTCGAAGGCCTGACCATCCCATACCGGCTGCATGGTCGCCTTGCTGACACCCAGGATCGCCACTTCCGGCGCGTTGACGATCGGCGTGAAGCCGGTGCCGCCGATGTGACCCAGGCTGGAGATGGTGAAGCAGGCGCCCTGCATTTCATCCGCCGAGAGCTTCTTGCTACGCGCTTTCTCGGCCAGTTGCGCCGCCTCGCCCGCCAGCTGCAGCAGGCTCTTCTGATCGACGTCGCGGATGACCGGCACCATCAGGCCGTCCGGCGTATCCACGGCGAAGCCGACGTGCACGTACTTCTTGCGGATCAGCGCCTTGCCGCTGGGTGCCAGCGAACTGTTGAAGTCCGGCAGCTCCTTGAGCAGGTGTGCGCAAGCCTTGAGCAGCAACGGCAGCACGGTGAGTTTCACCCCGGCTTTTTCCGCCACGGCCTTCTGCGCGGTGCGGAAGGCTTCCAGCTCGGTGATGTCGGCTGACTCGAACTGGGTCACGTGCGGCACGTTGAGCCAGCTGCGGTGCAGGTTGGCGGCGCCGACCTGCATCAGGCGGGTCATCGGCACTTCTTCGGTTTCGCCGAAGCGGCTGAAATCGACCGTCGGAATCGGCGGAATGCCGGCGCCACCGGTGGCCTGGTCGCTGTCCTTGCGCTGCTGCAGCGTGGACTTGACGTAGGCCTGGACGTCTTCCTTGAGGATACGGCCTTTCGGCCCCGTACCCTTGACCTCGGCCAGATCGACGCCGAATTCACGCGCGGTCTGGCGTACCGCCGGACCGGCATGCACCTTGCTACCGGCCTTGCTCGGCCCGCTGACCACCGGCGGCGCCTTGCTGGCTGCTTCGGCTTCCGGCACGCCCTGCTTGTTCGGTGCGATGGACTGCTGCGGAACGGCTTCCTCAGGTGCATCGGCTTTTTTGGTTTCCGCGGCCTGCGGTTTGGCCTTTGCCGGCGCCGTGCCGGCGACCCTCAGTCGCAGGATCAGGTCGCCGGTCTTGGCTTGGTCGCCAATCTTGATTTCCAGGCTTTCCACCACGCCGCCCTTGGGTGCCGGGATTTCCATGCTGGCCTTGTCGGACTCCAGGGTGATCAGCGACTGTTCCGCTTCCACCGTGTCGCCGACGCTGACCATCACCTCGATGACCTCGGCGGTGCCGCTGGAACCGATGTCCGGAACCCGTACCTCTTCGACACTCTCGCCCGCAGGCGCTTCGGCGGATGCCGAAGCATCGTCATCGCCAGGCGGTGTCGATGCTTCGGTTTCATCCGCCGCGCCGCCGCTGGCCGCACCAGCCGGCTCGGCAGCCGCTTCGGCACCTTCGCTTTCCAGCTCCAGCAGCTCGTCGCCTTCCTTCAGCTTGTCGCCCATCTTGACCTTCAGGCTTTTCACCACGCCGGCTTTCGGCGCGGGGATTTCCATGCTGGCCTTGTCCGACTCCAGCGTCAGGATGCTCTGGTCGGCTTCGATACGGTCGCCGACCTTGACGAACAATTCGATTACTTCACCCTCACCGCTGCCGATGTCGGGTACGCGTATGGTTTCACTCACGATAGGTTCTCCTGTGCGCACGCAGCATCAGCAATCCAGGGGATTGCGCTTCTCGGGGTCGATACCGAACTCGACGATGGCCTCGGCCACCACCTTGCGCTCGATGGCGCCGCGATCGGCCAGCGCCTGCAGCGCGGCGACCGTGACCCAGCGGCGATCGACTTCGAAGAAGTCCCGCAGCTTGCGCCGCGAGTCGCTGCGACCGTAGCCATCGGTGCCCAGCACCTGGTATTCACGCGACGGAACCCACTGGCGAATCTGGTCGGCGAACAGCTTCATGTAGTCGGTCGACGCGATGACCGGGCCTTCGCGCCCCGCCAGGCACTGCTCGACGTAGCTCTTGCGCGGTTCTTCCGTTGGATGCAGACGGTTCCAGTGATCCACTGCCAGACCGTCGCGACGCAGTTCGTTGAAGCTGGTGACGCTCCAGACATCGGCGCCCACGCCCATCTTGGCGAGGATGTCCACCGCGGCCCGCACTTCCAGCAGGATGGTGCCCGAGCCCATCAGCTGCACGCGGTGCTTGAAGTCGCCCTTGGCTTCTTCGAGCAGGTACATGCCCTTGACGATGCCATCCTCGACACCCTCCGGCATGGCCGGCTGCTGGTAGTTCTCGTTCATCACGGTGATGTAGTAGTAGACGCTCTTCTGCTGCTCCATCATCTCGTGCATGCCGTGATGCATGATCACCGCCAGCTCGTAGCCGTAAGTGGGGTCATAGCTGCGGCAGTTGGGGATGGTGCTGGCGAGGATATGGCTGTGGCCGTCCTCGTGCTGCAGGCCTTCGCCGTTGAGCGTGGTGCGCCCGGAGGTGCCGCCCAGCAGGAAGCCGCGCGTCTGCGCGTCGCCCGCCGCCCAGGCCAGGTCGCCGATACGCTGGAAGCCGAACATCGAATAGAAGATGTAGACCGGCAGCATCGGCTGGTTGTAGTTGCTGTAGGCGGTACCGGCGGCGATGAACGAGGAGAAGGCGCCGGCTTCGTTGAGGCCTTCCTGCAGAATCTGCCCATTCTTCTCTTCGCGGTAGTACATCACCTGGTCGCGGTCGACCGGCTCGTACAGCTGCCCCACCGGGGAGTAGATGCCCAGCTGGCGGAACATGCCTTCCATGCCGAAGGTGCGCGCCTCGTCGGCGAGGATCGGCACGATGCGCTTGCCCAGATCCTTGTCCTTGATCAGCTGCGAGAGGATCCGGCCAAAGGCCATGGTGGTGGAAATTTCGCGCTCGCCGGAGCCGTCGAGTACGGCCTTGAGAGTTTCCAGCGGCGGCGTCGGGATGCTGAAGCTCTTGGGCCGGCGCTGCGGCAGCGAACCGCCGAGCTTCTCGCGGCACTTGCGCAGGTAGCGCATTTCCACGCTGTCTTCGGCGGGGCGGTAGAAGGGCAGATCTTCCAGCTGCGAGTCATCGACCGGGATGTTGAAGCGATCGCGGAATTTCTTCAGGCTCTCGGTATCGACCTTCTTGGTGTTGTGGGCGATGTTCTTCGCCTCGCCGGCACCGGTGCCGTAGCCCTTGATGGTCTTGGCCAGGATGACGGTGGGCTGGCCCTTGTGGTTGACCGCCTGGTGGTAGGCCGCATAGACCTTGTACGGGTCATGGCCACCACGGTTGAGGTTCCAGACCTCCTGGTCGGAGAGCTTCTCGACGCGCTTGAGCAGTTCCGGATCGGCACCGAAGAAATGCTTGCGCACATAGGCGCCATCGTTGGCCTTGTAGTTCTGGTACTCGCCGTCGATGGCTTCGTCCATGCGGCGCTGCATGCGGCCATCTTCGTCGGCGGCGAACAGCGGGTCCCACAGGCGTCCCCAGATGACCTTGACCACGTTCCAGTCGGCGCCGCGGAAGTTGCCTTCCAGTTCCTGAATGATCTTGCCGTTGCCGCGCACCGGGCCGTCGAGGCGCTGCAGGTTGCAGTTGATGACGAAGATCAGGTTGTCGAGGTTTTCGCGCCCGGCCAGTGAAATCGCGCCCAGGGTTTCCGGCTCGTCGCACTCGCCGTCACCGATGAAGCACCATACGCGCTGCTTGCCGGCGGGGATGAAGCCGCGGTTTTCCAGGTACTTCATGAAGCGTGCCTGGTAGATTGCCTGGATCGGACCCAGCCCCATGGACACTGTGGGGAACTGCCAGAAGTCGGGCATCAGGTGCGGGTGCGGATAGGACGAAAGACCGTTGCCATCGACTTCCTGGCGGAAGTTGTTCATCTGATCTTCGGTCAGGCGGCCTTCGAGGAAGGCACGGGCGTAGATGCCGGGCGAGGCGTGGCCCTGATAGTAGATCAGGTCGCCACCGTGTTCCTCGTTCGGGGCCTGGAAGAAATAGTTGAAGCCGATGTCGTAGAGCGTCGCGCTGGAGGCGAAGGTGGAGATATGGCCGCCCAGGTCAGGGTCCTTCAGGTTCGCGCGCATCACCATCGCCAGCGCGTTCCAGCGGACCAGGGAGCGGATGCGTCGCTCCATGAACAGGTCGCCGGGCATCAGCGCTTCGTGGCTGGCGGGAATGGTGTTGCGGTAGGGCGTGGTGATGGCGTAGGGCAGCTGGGTGCCGGTGCGGGTGGCCAGTTCACCCATGCGGGTCAACAGGTAGTGCGCTCGCTCTTCACCCTCGTTATCGAGTACGGATTCGAGGGCGTCCAGCCATTCCTGGGTTTCGACGGGATCGAGATCTTGCATGGCTTGCTCCAGGGCGGAAAGGCTTCCAGAATCGGTTGCCTGCTTCGCTGCCGGCTTTGTGGGCCGGCGCGTATATGTTCTTGGATTTTGTGCCGGGGGTAGAACCGGTCCTGTAGTTTTACTACAAAACTACGGTTGATTCAGCCCCCTGCAACATTCTTTCGTAGTAAAACTACAATTGCGGCGACTCAGCCTGTCCGGCTGATTTCAGCGCCAAGGCTCTAGCCTAGGTGTTTGCGCTGCCCGCAGCCGTTATCGGCACTGAGGATGCTATATGAGTCTGCCATCACAGGTTGCACTGCCGACATCGCTATTGCCATTGGTCACCCGTGCCAGGGAGTCGTTCCTCGATGCGGCGCGTGATGTCTCGGCGCAGGCCGTGGAAGAGTTCCTCGCCTGGCCTGTCGAGCGAGGTGAGGCTTTCGAGCGGGTCTGCGCGGCCAGCGATTTTGTCACTGAACAGGTTAGCCGAGATCCCGAAATGTTGCTGCAGCTGGCCGAGGCCGGGTTGCTTGAACGCCGCCTGCGCACGGGCGAGATGCACACGGCGCTGAATGCGCTGCTGGCCGATTGCGCGGACGAAGCCGCTCTGGCGACCCTGCTCAGGCGTTTTCGCAATCGCCAGCAGGTGCGGATCATCTGGCGTGATCTGACGCGCCAGGCGGACCTGGCCGAGACCTGCGGCGATTTGTCCGACATGGCCGATACCTGCATCGATCTGGCCTATCGCTGGCTGTATGCGCGCCATTGCGAACAGTTTGGCGTGCCGACCGGGCGCAGAAGCGGTCGCCCGCAACATCTGGTGGTGCTCGGCATGGGCAAGCTGGGCGCTCATGAACTCAATCTGTCATCGGATATCGACCTGATCTTCGGCTATCCGGAAGGCGGCGAAACTACGGGCGCGCGGCGCTCGCTGGACAATCAGGAGTTTTTCGTCCGCCTCGGACAACGACTGATCAAGGCGCTGGATGCGCCCACCGTCGATGGTTTCGTGTTCCGCGTGGACATGCGTCTGCGCCCCTATGGCTCATCCGGTGCGCTGGTGATGAGCTTCAACGCGCTGGAGCAGTATTACCAGGACCAGGGGCGCGACTGGGAACGCTACGCAATGATCAAGGCGCGAGTGGTCGGCGGCGATCAGGAGGCCGGCCGGGAGCTGCTCGATATCCTGCGGCCCTTCGTCTACCGGCGTTACCTGGATTTTTCCGCCATCGATGCGCTACGCGGCATGAAGCAGCTGATCCAGCAGGAGGTGCGGCGCAAGGGCGTGGCGGCGAATATCAAATTGGGCGCGGGCGGCATCCGCGAGGTGGAATTCATCGCCCAGGCGTTCCAGCTGATTCACGGCGGACGCGACCTGAGCCTGCAGCAACGACCGCTGCTCAAGGTGCTGGCGACCCTGGCGGGGCAGGGCTATATGCCCGCTGCTGCGGTCGAGGAGTTACGCGAAGGCTATGAATTCCTGCGTTACACCGAGCATGCGTTGCAGGCCATCGACGACCGTCAGACCCAGATGCTGCCCGATAACCGCATCGACTGCGACCGCGTGGCCTTCATGCTCGGTTTCGACGGCTGGAGCGCATTCCATGAACGGCTGCTGCATTGGCGCAGCCGGGTCGACTGGCACTTCCGCCAGGTGATCGCCGACCCCGACGAGGATGAGCTGGGCGAGGGTGAAGCGCTGGTCGGGGGGGAGTGGTTGCCGCTGTGGGAGCAGGATTGGGACGAGGAATTCGCCTGTCGCCAGTTGAGCGACGCGGGATTTCGCGACGGCCAGGTCGCCTGCCAGCGGCTCGCCGCGCTGCGCAGTGGCAAGCAGGTGCGGACCATGCAGAGGCTGGGGCGCGAACGTCTGGATGCCTTCATTCCACGGCTCCTGGCGCAGGCGGTCGAGCAGGATGATCCGGATCTGGTGCTTGAGCGGGTGCTGCCGCTGATCGAGGCAGTGGCGCGGCGTTCGGCCTATCTGGTGCTGCTGACGGAAAACCCCGGTGCCTTGCAGCGGCTGCTGGAGCTTTGCGCGGGCAGCCCCTGGATCGCCGAACAGATCGCGCGCTTTCCGCTGCTGCTCGACGAACTGCTCAATGTCGGGCGGCTGTTCCGGCCACCGCAGGCGCCGGAGCTGGCCGCCGAGCTGCGCGAGCGGTTGGCGCGCATTCCCGAGGATGACCTGGAGCAGCAGATGGAGGCGCTGCGTCATTTCAAGCTGGCGCACCGGCTGCGCGTGGCGGCCTCGGAGCTCGCAGGCACGCTGCCGCTGATGAAAGTCAGTGATTACCTGACCTGGCTCGCCGAGGCGATTCTCAACGAAGTGCTGGCCCTGGCCTGGCATCACACGGTGACGCGGCATGGCCGGCCCCGGCGCACCGACGGCGAGCTGTGCGACCCGGCCTTTATCGTGGTGGGCTACGGCAAGGTCGGCGGCATCGAACTGGGCCATGGGTCCGACCTGGACCTGGTGTTCATTCACGACGGCGATTCCAATGCGGAAACCGACGGCGCCAAACCCATTGATGGCGCGCAGTTCTTTACCCGCCTGGGCCAGCGCATCATTCATCTGCTGACGACCCAGACCACCTCCGGCCAGCTCTACGAAGTCGATATGCGCCTGCGGCCTTCCGGGGCTTCCGGGCTGCTGGTCGGCTCGCTGAACTCCTTCGAACGCTACCAGAGCGAGGAAGCCTGGACTTGGGAACACCAGGCGCTGGTGCGTGCGCGGGTGCTGGTCGGCTGCCCGCAACTGGCGCAGGATTTCGAGCGGGTGCGCGCCGCCGTACTGGGGCGACCGCGTGACCTGGGGCAGTTGCGCAGCGAGGTCAGCGAGATGCGTGCGAAGATGCGCGACAACCTTGGCACCCGCGTGACGCACGCCGGCATGGCGGACAAGGCGTTCGAGGCGCAGGGCGAGTTCAATCTCAAGCAGGACGCCGGTGGTATCGTGGATATCGAATTTATGGTGCAATACGCGGCTCTGGCGTGGTCGCACCAGCATCCGCAACTGCTGCGCTATACCGATAACATCCGCATTCTCGACGGGTTGGAGCAGGCCGGGTTGATGACCGGCGATGAGGTTCGGCTGCTGCAGGACGCCTACAAGGCCTACCGTGGCGCAGCTCACCGGCAATCACTGCAAAAACTGCCCGAAGTGGTGAGTGGGGACCAATTTCATGATGAGCGTCGCGCAGTCATGCGCATCTGGCGTGAGCTTGGGCTCAGCTGATTCTCGTCTGACAAACAGAGCATTTATCGAATTCCGAGGTGGCAACCAATGTCGATGGCCGATCGTGATGGCGTGATCTGGTATGACGGCGAACTGGTCGAATGGCGTAACGCGACCACACATGTGCTGACCCACAGCCTGCACTACGGCATGGGGGTCTTCGAGGGTGTGCGCGCCTACAACACGCCGCAGGGTACGGCGATCTTCCGCCTGCAGGCGCATACCGACCGCCTGTTCGATTCCGCCCACATCATGGGCATGAAGATTCCTTTCACCAAGGAACAGATCAACGAAGCGACCCGTGCCGCAGTGCGCGAGAACAACCTGGAAAGCGCCTACGTCCGTCCGCTGGTGTTCTACGGATCGGAAGGCATGGGCATCCGTGCCGACAACCTGAAGGTGCATGTGGTCATCGCGGCCTGGCATTGGGGCGCCTACATGGGCGACGAGGCGCTGGAAAACGGCATCAAGATCCGCACCAGTTCCTTCACCCGGCACCACGTCAACATCACCATGACCCGCGCCAAATCCAGCGGCAGCTACGTCAACTCGATGCTGGCGCTGCAGGAAGCGGTGTCCGCCGGTGCCGACGAGGCGCTGCTGCTCGATCCCGAAGGCTACGTGGCCGAAGGGTCCGGCGAGAACATCTTCATCATCAAGGATGGCGTGATCTACACCCCGGAAGTCACCGCCTGCCTGAACGGCATCACCCGCGGCACCGTGCTGGCGCTGGCGCGCGAATTCGGCATCGAGATCGTCGAGAAGCGCATCACCCGCGACGAGGTCTATATCGCCGACGAGGCCTTCTTCACCGGCACCGCCGCCGAGGTCACCCCGATCCGTGAACTCGACGGTCGCCAGATCGGCATCGGTCGCCGCGGCCCGGTTACCGAGAAGCTGCAGAAAGCCTACTTCGACCTGGTCACCGGCAAGACCGACGCGCACGCCGAATGGCGGACGCTCGTAGGCTAAAGGCTCTAGGCTGAAGGCTGGACGAGGTGCCTCTTCGTTCAGCCTCAAGCCTTTAGCCTATTAGCGGCTTTTGCTATGAATATTCTGATCGTAGGTCCCAGTTGGGTGGGCGACATGGTGATGGCGCAGACGCTGTTCGTCTGCCTGAAACAGCGCCATCCCGACTGCCAGATCGACGTGCTGGCGCCCGAGTGGAGCCGGCCGATTCTCGAACGCATGCCCGAGGTGCGCCAGGCGCTGAGTTTCCCGCTCGGCCACGGCGTGCTGGACCTGGCGACCCGGCGCACCGTCGCGCAGGGCCTGCGTGGTCAATACGAGCAGGCGATCCTGCTGCCCAATTCGCTGAAGTCCGCCCTGGTGCCGTTCTTCGCCGGCATTCCCAAGCGCACCGGCTGGCGCGGCGAGATGCGCTTCGGCCTGCTCAACGACATGCGCAAGCTCGACAAGCAGCGCTACCCGCTGATGATCGAGCGCTTCATGGCGCTGGCGTTCGAGGCGGATGCCGAGCTGCCCCGGCCTTACCCGCAGCCGCGCCTGCGGATCGACGAAGCCAGTCGCGCGGCGGCGCTCGCCAGGTTCGGTCTGGAGCTGGATCGCCCGGTGCTGGTGCTGTGTCCAGGTGCCGAATTCGGCGAAGCCAAGCGCTGGCCTTCCGAGCACTACGCTGCCGTGGCCGAGGCGAAGATTCGCGCCGGCTGGCAGGTGTGGCTGTTCGGCTCGAAGAAGGACCACCCGGTTGGCGAGGCGATTCGCGACGAATTGATTCCCGGCCTGCAGGAAGAAGCGATCAACCTGTGCGGTGAAACCAGCCTGGCCGAGGCCATCGATCTGATGTCCTGTGCCACGGCGGTGGTTTCCAACGATTCGGGCCTGATGCATGTGGCCGCTGCGCTCAACCGGCCCCTGGTGGCGGTATATGGCTCGACGTCGCCGCAGTTCACGCCGCCGTTGGCCGATCAGGTGGAGATCGTCCGTCTCGGCCTGGAATGCAGCCCCTGCTTCGACCGTACCTGCCGCTTCGGTCACTACAATTGCCTGCGCGATCTGCATCCGCAGCCGGTGCTGGATGCGCTGCAACGCCTGGCCGGCGACCCGCTGGCCGACCCGCTGCCGCTGGAGCACTGAGTGCGCGTTCTGCTGATCAAGACCTCGTCGCTGGGCGACGTCGTGCATACCCTGCCGGCGCTGACCGATGCGCAACGGGCGATTCCCGGCATCCAGTTCGACTGGGTGGTCGAGGAAGGCTTCGCCGAGATTCCCGCCTGGCATCCGGCGGTAGCCCAGGTGATTCCCGTCGCCATCCGTCGCTGGCGCAAGCACCCGCTGCAGACCCTGCGTTCCGGTGAGTGGCGGCGCTTCAAGGCGCGCCTGCGCGAAACCCGTTACGACTTGGTTATCGATGCCCAGGGCCTGCTGAAAAGCGCCTGGCTGACCCGCTACGTCAAGGCGCCGGTGGCCGGCCTGGATCGCGACTCGGCACGCGAGCCGCTGGCGTCGCGCTTCTATGATCGCCGCTATGCCGTGCCGTGCGAGCAGCATGCGCTGGAACGGGTGCGCCAGCTGTTCGCCCATGCGTTGGGCTACCAGCTGCCGCAGGATATCGGCGACTACGGCCTGGATCGCGCTCAGTTGGCCGCGCCTGGCGAGCAGCCTTATCTGCTGTTCCTGCACGGTACCACCTGGCCGAGCAAGCACTGGCCGGAAACCTACTGGCGCGAGCTGGCCGAGCGCATGAGCGCCTTCGGCTGGGCGATTCGCCTGCCCTGGGGCAACGCCGAGGAGAAGGCCCGCGCCGAGCGTATCGCCGAAGGCATCGACGGCGCGTCCGTGCTGCCCCGGCTGAATCTTGGCGGCGTGGCCAAGGTGGTCGCCGGTGCCCGCGCCTGCGTGGCGGTGGATACCGGGCTCGGGCATCTGGCCGCCGCGCTGGATGTGCCGAGCATCTCGCTTTACGGCCCGACCCTGCCTGGGCGCGTGGGCGCCTATGGTCGCTCGCAAGTGCATTTGTGCGCGACAGGCCCGAACGCCGGCAAAGGCGACCGCCACATACCCTGCTTCGACGACCTGCTGCCCGAGCGCGTCGCCAGTGAACTCAAGGCCCTGTTGCGGTCATCGGAGACGAACTGATGCAATTGGCCTTTATCCTCTACAAGTACTTTCCCTTTGGCGGGCTGCAGCGCGATTTCATGCGTATCGCGCTGGAATGCCAGCGTCGCGGCCACGGCATCCGTGTCTACGCGATGATCTGGGAAGGCGAGGTGCCGGACGGCTTCGAGGTGCTGATCGCACCGGTCAAGGCGCTGTTCAATCACACCCGCAACGAACGCTTCACCGCCTGGGTCGAGCGTGATCTCGCAGCGCGTCCGGTGGATCGCGTGGTGGGTTTCAACAAGATGCCGGGTCTGGATGTCTACTACGCCGCCGACCCCTGCTTCGAGGACAAGGCGCAAACCCTGCGTAATCCGATCTATCGCCGCTGGGGCCGCTACAAGCACTTCGCCGAGTACGAGCGAGCGGTGTTCGCGCCCGACTCGAAAACCGAGATCCTGATGATTTCCGAGGTGCAGCAGCCGTTGTTCGTCAAACACTACGGCACGCCGGCGGAGCGTTTTCATCTGCTGCCGCCGGGCATCGCCCAGGACCGCCGCGCGCCGGCCAATGCAGCGGAAATACGTGCCGAGTTTCGCGAGGAGTTCGAGCTGGGCGCCGACGAGCTGGTGCTGGTGCAGATCGGCTCCGGCTTCAAGACCAAGGGCGTCGACCGCAGCCTCAAGGCGCTTGCAGCGCTGCCGCGTGAGCTGAAGAGGCGCACACGGCTGCTGGTGATCGGGCAGGACGATCCCAAGCCCTTCAAGCTGCAGGCCAAGACACTGGGTATTTCGAGCATGGTGGAGTTTCTCAAGGGACGCAGTGATATTCCGCGCTTTCTGCTGGGCGCCGACCTGCTGATCCATCCCGCCTACAACGAAAATACCGGCACCGTCCTGCTGGAGGCGCTGGTTGCCGGCCTGCCGGTGCTGGTCAGTGATGTCTGCGGCTATGCCCACTATATTGGCGATGCCGATTGTGGCCGTGTCGTGCCCAGCCCGTTCGAGCAAGCCACGCTGGACCGCATGCTGGCGCAGATGCTCGCCGATGATCAGCAGCGTGTCGTCTGGGGCCGCAATGCGCTGCGCTATGCCGACAGCGCCGATCTTTACAGCATGCCGCAGCGCGCTGCCGATGTGATTCTCGGGGAGCGGCCATGAGCGAGCAGGCTGTTGCGGCCCGGTTCACGGGCATGGCCCGTTCCTACAAGGTCAGGACGCAGGCTGCGTGCCGCCTCGTAGGAACGGACCATGCCCACGAAGCCGCTCATGGCGCGAGCGGGTGTCAACAATGAAGCTGATCCTCGCCGAACCCTTCAAAACCCTCTGGCAAGGCCGGGACCCCTTCGTCGAGGTCGAGCGCCTGCAAGGCCAGATCTACCGCGAGCTGGAGGGGCGTCGCACGCTGCGCACCGAGATTGACGGTCGCGGCTACTTCGTCAAGATCCATCGCGGCATCGGCTGGGGCGAGATCGTCAAGAACCTGCTCACCGCCAAGGCCCCAGTGCTCGGCGCAGGCCAGGAATGGCGAGCCATCGAGCGCCTGCAAGAGGCCGGCGTGCCGACCATGACAGCCGTCGCCTACGGCGAGCGCGGGGCCAATCCGGCGACCCAGCACTCGTTCATCATCACCGAAGAGCTGGCGCCAACCGTCAGCCTCGAGGATTTTTCGGTCAATTGGCGTGAACAGCCGCCGTTACCGGCGCTCAAGCGCGCACTGATCGCCGAAGTCGCACGCATGGCCGGCACCATGCACCGCGCCGGGGTCAATCATCGGGATTTCTATATCTGCCATTTTCTGTTGCACACCGACAAAGCCGTAACCGCTGAAGATTTCCGCCTGTCGCTGATCGACCTGCACCGCGCCCAGGTTCGCCCCGGGACGCCACGCCGCTGGCGCGACAAGGATCTGGCCGGGCTGTACTTCTCGGCACTGGACATCGGCCTGACCCGTCGCGACCGCCTGCGTTTCCTGAAGGGCTATTTCAAAAAGCCGCTGCGCGAGATCCTGCGTGACGAAGCGGTCTTGTTGCGCTGGCTGGAAGGCAAGGCGGAGAAGCTGCAGGCGCGCTTCGAGCGTAAATACGCACCGGGAGCACAAGGGTGAGCGGCTGGAAGATCATGACTGATCTGGATGCCGCAGCCGCACGGGCGTTTGCCGATCTGGATGCCGTGTTCGCGCTCGAAGGCGAGCCGATTGCACGCGATCCGCTGTCGGAGGTCATCCGGGTCGAGATCGAAGGCCTGCGCTATTACGTCAAGCGCTACTGGGCTGCCGGCAAGGGGCTGCGGCGCTATCTGGGCCGACCGCGAGTCAAGGCCGAGTGGCAGAACCTCAAGCATTTCGAATGCTGGGGCATTCCCGTTGCGCCGCTCGTGGCCTGGGGGCTGCAGCGTCGCGCAGGGGCATTCGTGCGTGGAGCGCTGATTACCCTGGAAGTCCCCAATACTGTCGACATGGCGGCCATGGCGCAGAAGGCCGATCCACGGCTGGCCGACTGGCGCTGGGTCAGGCGGCTCAGCGAGAAGCTGGCCCATGCCACCCGGACGCTGCATGACCACCGATTCGCTCACAATGACCTGAAATGGCGCAACCTGCTGGTCAACGATGCTGACGAACTCTTTCTCATCGACTGCCCGTCGGGGGATTTCTGGCGGGGACCGCTGTTGCGCCGACGCATCGTCAAGGACCTGGCCTGCCTGGACAAGGTGGCCAAATATCAGCTGTCACGCAGCCAGCGCCTGCGTTTCTACCTGCAATACCAGCGCCGCAAGCATCTGACCGCTGCGGACAGGGCGATGATCGGCCAGGTATTGGCCTATTTCGAGGGCCGCGAATGAGCGACTTTATCGCCGCTGAGGATGTGTCGACCCTGAGCAGACACGGGCTCGACAGTTTCGAGGCGCTGTGGGAGCTTCAACTGGTGGCGGTCGATGCACCCAACGAGGGGCGTGGCGGCTGGAGCAGCGTTTTCCGCCTGCAGCTGGATGAGACGGCCTACTACCTGAAGCGGCAGAGCAACTACTTTATCCGCTCGCTGACGCGGCCTCTTGGCGAGCCGACGCTTACCCGTGAGTTTCGCAATATCCGCCACTACCAGAGCAAGGGGATTCCCGCCTTGCAGGCGGCTTTTCATGGCGAGCGCGTGGTGGCCGGCGAGCGCCGCGCGATTCTGCTGACCCACGCTCTGGATGGCTGGACCGACCTGGAGGCGCTGCTCGCGCGTTGGCAGCAACTGGCGGTCGCTGAGCGCCGCGATATCCTGAACGCCTGCGGGCACCTTGCTGCGCAAATGCATGGCGCGGGCCTGAAGCATGGTTGCTTCTACCCCAAACACATCTTTCTGCGCACCGCCGAGGACGGCTACGAAGCCTGTCTGATCGATCTGGAGAAGACCCGGCCAATGCTGTTCGACAGGGCGGGGCGCTTGCGCGATATGGAGGCACTGATGCGCCGCGCCGCGCCGTGGAGCGATGAGGAAAGGCGCATGCTGCTGGCTCGCTACCTCGGGCTGAAGGGCGATGATTCGCAGCTCGATGCCTGGCTGGATCGTCTGCGGGCGCGTCGGCAAAAGAAGGAGGCGCGGATATGAAACTGTCCGAACTGGCGCACGCAGGGCGCGCTCCACAGCTGCCGCTCAGCGTGGATATGGCCGCCGGTCAGCTGCAACTGCTCGAATGGCTTCGCGTGCTTCCGGGGCAGCGCTACGTTGCCCGGGCCGAATGGCAGGGGCGTACTGTGTTCGCCAAGCTGATGGTCGGTTCCAGAGCGGAGCGGCATTTCCAGCGTGAGCGTGAGGGGGCCGTGCTGCTCCGTGCGCAGCAGATGGCGACACCGGAACTGTTGGCCGAGGGCTACGAGCCGGAGCAGGGCGGTTGGTTGCTGTTCGACTTCCTCGAAGGCGCCGAAAGCCTTGGCGCGGCCTGGCAGATGGTCGAGCGCGAGCCGCCGCTTTCCGATGCCCAGCAGGAAGTGCTCGGCGAGGCGCTGGGCGCGATTGCCCGGCTGCACGCCAGAGGCCTCTGGCAGAGCGATCTGCATCTGGACAATCTTCTGCGCCATGATGGCCAGTTGTACCTGATCGATGGCGGCGGGGTGCGGGTCCAGGCGCCCGGCCAGCCGCTGGCGCGCGAGCAGGTGCTGGAGAATCTCGGCCTTTTCTTCGGTCAGTTGCCGGCCACGCTGGAGCCCTTCATCGAAGAACTGCTGGTGCATTATCTGCTGGTCAACGGCGAACACGCCTTGCCCATGGAGACCCTGAGCCGGGAAGTGACCAAGGTGCGACGCTGGCGCCTGCGTGATTACCTCGACAAGACGGGCCGCGATTGCACCCTGTTCAGCGTTCGGCGCGGTGCCAGCGGTTTGCTGGCGATGCGCCGTGAAGAAGAAGCCAGGCTGCAATCGCTGCTCGCCGATCTCGATCATGGTATGGCTGGCGGGCGCTTTCTCAAAAAAGGCGGCAGTGCGACCGTCGCTCTGGTCGAAGTGGATGGCCGGCCCCTGGTCATCAAGCGCTACAACATCAAGGGGCTGGGGCACTGGCTGCAGCGTTGCTGGCGCCCGACGCGGGCCTGGCACAGCTGGGTGGAAGGCAATCGGCTGGATTTTCTCGGTATCGCCACGCCCAGACCTTTGGCCGTGCTCGAGCATCGCTGGCTGGGCTTGCGCGGACGCAGCTATCTGATTACCGAATATGCGGGGGGGCAGGATATAATCGCGCGTTTTCAGCCGTATCTTGCCGAGTCGCCGCCCGAGTCCGAACTGACGGCGCTGCGGCAGCTGTTCGAGTCGTTGCTGCGAGAACGTATCAGCCACGGCGATATGAAAGGCACCAACCTGCTCTGGCAGGACGGGCGCTGGCTGCTCATCGATCTTGATGGCCTGCGCCATCACCACAGCGACGGGGCGTTCCTGCAGGCGTTTGCCAAAGATCGTGCGCGTTTCCTGCGCAACTGGCCGGCTGACTCGGCGCTTTATCGGCTGTTGGACGAACGATTACCGAAGGACAGCTTGAAGCCCGAAGCTTGAAGCTGGAAGAGAGAAGCCCGGCAGGGCTATGAACCAGACATCGCTGTTGTTGCTTCAGGCTTCTAGCTTCGAGCTTCCAGCTGCTTTCAAGAGGCTTTTTCCGTGTCATTGACGATTCTCGGCCTTTCCGGCGCCCTCAGTCATGATCCTTCCGCCGCGCTGTACATCGACGGCAAACTGATCGCCGCCGTCGAAGAAGAGCGCTTCGTGCGCGACAAGCATGCCAAGAACCGCATGCCCTACGAGTCGGCCAAGTTCTGCCTGGAACAGGCCGGGATCAAGCCGTCGGACGTCGATGTGGTGGCGATTCCCTTCGCGCCCATCAGCATCTTCGAGAAGGCCCGCTGGCACTACGCCAAACGCTACTGGTACGCGCCGGACCGTGCGCTCGACGCCATCCTCATGGGCAACCGCCGCTACCACCGCTACAAGAAGCGCATCCAGTGGTGCCTGCAGCAGCTCGGCTTCGATCTGAAGAAGGTCAAGCTGCAGCCGGTCGAGCATCACCTGGCCCACGCCTCCAGCGCCTATCACTGCTCCGGCTTCACCGAAAAGACCGCCATCCTCGGTATCGACGGCAAGGGCGAGTACGCCACCACCTTCTTCGGCTGGGGCGAGAACGGCAAGATCCACAAGATCAAGGAATTCTACGATCCGGATTCGCTGGGCGGTCTCTATGGCGCGATCACCGAATACCTCGGCTTCGAGATGCTCGACGGCGAGTTCAAGGTCATGGGCATGGCGCCTTACGGCGATGCCGCCAAATACGACTTCTCGCGCCTGGCCACGTTCGAGAACGGCGAACTGATCATCAACACCGATTACGCCAATGTCATCGGTTTCCGCCGCTACAAGGAAAAGGGCAAGGGCTACTACTTCTCGCCCAAGCTGATCGACTGGCTCGGTCCCAAGCGCGAAGGCGACATCGCCGACGATCCTTACATCCACTATGCCGCCAGCATGCAGGCGCTGTTCGAGAAGCTGGCGCTGGAGATGATGGACTACTACCTGGGCGACATCATCAAACAGACCGGCAAGATCGCCTTCGCCGGCGGCTGTGCGCTGAACGTCAAGCTCAACCAGAAGATCATCGCCCGTCCCGAGGTCAAGGAGCTGTTCGTCCAGCCCGCCTCCGGTGATGCCGGTACTGCGGTCGGCGCCGCCGCCTACGTCTCGCACCAGCGCGGCGTCCCGGTGGAGAAGATGGAGCACGTCTACCTCGGCCCGTCCTATAGCAACGAGGACGTCATCGCCGCCTGCGCGCGCCATCCGAGCGCGCCTGCGTGGCAGAAAATCGATGATGTCGAACAGCGCATCGCCAGAATCATGGTCGATGGCAACCCGGTCGCCTGGTTCCAGGGCCGAATGGAGTTTGGCCCACGCGCCCTCGGCGGTCGCTCCATCATCGGCTGCCCGAGCATTCCGGGCGTGGCCGACCGCATCAACGAACAGATCAAGTTCCGCGAGCGCTGGCGCCCGTTCTGCCCGTCGATGCTCGATAGCGTGGCCGAGCAGATGCTCAAGGTCGATCATCCCAGCCCCTTCATGACCTTCACCTTCGAGGTCAACGACGAGTGGAAGGAGCGCGTCAGTGAAGTCGTCCACGAAGACGGCACCTCCCGCGCCCAAGTGCTCAAGCGCGAATACAACCCGCGCTGGTACGACCTGATGCTGGAACTGGAAAAGCTCACCGGCAACGGCGTCTCGCTCAATACCTCACTCAACCGTCGCGGCGAACCGATGATCTGCTCGCCGACCGATGCGTTGAACATGTTCTACGGGTCGGATCTGCAGTATCTGATCATGGAAGACATACTGGTGGTCAAGGAAGGCAAGGGCTGGTATGACGACGTCTGAGCAATGGGTGCTTCAGCTCTGTCATGGTTATGACGGCCCGTTTCTCGATTGTGCGCGGCAGTACGCCGCGCTTTTTGTCGGAGCCCCCTATAAGGTCTGCACGGTATTCCTGACGGGAGCGCCGGATGAGCGAGTGGCGGCTGCTTGCGCCTCAGACGAAGTGCTGTTTCTCGGCTACAGCTCGAAGGAAGTGGGTGGCCTCAAGCTGGGTGCTATACGCCGCCTGCGCAAGATCATTCGCGGACGGGATTTCCGCCTGTGCATCGCTCACCGCTTCAAGCCAACCTACATCGCCTGCCTGGCGACCCGGCTGCCAGTTATCGGCATAAGTCATGCTTTCGGTGTGTATCAGCGCTTTTCGAGACGGGTGCTCGCCCACCTGTTCAGCAAGCGCTTGCTGTTGCTCGGGGTCTCGAATGCCGTGCGTGACGATATCCGCGCTTGTCTACCGGGTTGGCCGGCGGAGCGGATCGAAACCTTATACAACAGAATCGATATCGAGGCCGTGAAGGCCGAACAGCTTCCGCGTGAGGAAGCCCGAATAGCCCTTGGCCTTTCATTGGACGCCTGGGTTGTCGGTAATGTCGGGCGTTTGCATCCAGACAAGGATCAGGCGACCCTGATTCGCGCTTTTGCCCAGGCTCTGCCGCAACTGCCAAAGGGCAGTCTGCTGGTGATCATGGGGGCTGGGCGGCTGGAAGCGACCTTGAAATCGTTAGCGGCCAGTCTGGACGTCGCTGGGCATGTGCTTTTTCTCGGCCAGGTGGCAAATGGACGTCGTTACTTCAAGGCATTCGATGTGTTTGCCCTGACGTCCGATCATGAGCCTTTTGGAATGGTGCTGCTGGAAGCGATGGCGGCAGGGGTGCCGGTTATCAGCAGTGACTGTGGCGGGGCGCCGGAGGTGGTCGGAGCTTGTGGAATGCTGTTCACGCTGGGTGATGACGGTCAACTGGCTGGATGCCTGCAGCAGATGGCAGGACTGGCGGGGGATGAGTTGGAAGCACAGCGGTTGAAGGTGCAGTCCAGACTGGTGCAGATGTTCTCCGATGCTGTTGTTCGTGACCAGTTCTGGGATAGGCAATGGTTGGCTAACAGGGTGAAGCCATGAGTACAAATATAGCCAGTAGCCAACCTTGCGATGCAGCGCCCAATCCTGATGATGTTTTTGCCGGTCTCAAGGTGGCGGTTGTTCCATTTCCGGCCCTGGGTGATATCACCATCTATCTTCGCCTGTGCTGGCTGTTTTGCCGCTCTGGTGCCCATGTAACGTTCTACAGTAATGCGTTCTATTCTGCCCGGGAGTATTTTCCCTGGTTGACGATCGTCCCTGAACATGACGATGAACTGGATGAATTGGCAGGCCGTTTTGAACTGGTGATCGCCTGTTTTGAAAAATATTATTTCAGGAAGAAATGGTCGCCACTTTATGCCGCGCTGAATAATGTCGCCTTTGTCACCGCCAAGAAAATATCCCGTGATTCGGGGCTGGATGGTCGCGGTGTGGTTATCAGGGGCAAGGATTTCTTTGGTGCAAGCAGAGCGTTCTGTCTCGACTCGGATGCGGGTAAAAGCATGGTTGAATGGGTTGATGGCTATGCTAAAGAAGTATTTGCCATCGAAACCCATCCAATGCCCGGTTTGCCTGGACTGCAGCTTGATAATGACGCGGGGTTGGTGCTGATTTTTCCGACCACACCTCAGCCGAAAAAGAATTATTGGATGGCTGGCTTTCGATGGCTGGCTAATGCGTTGCAGAAGAAAGGCTGGCGTGTTGAGTTTGTCTGCATGCCTGATGAGCGTGAAGAAGTGCTTAAGGCCGTGCCTGGTTTTCAGGTTAGAAGCTTTCCCGATATCAAGGGGCTGATCGATCATGTTGCTTTGGCATCAATCGTTGTCAGCAATGATTCGGGTGGTGGTCATTTGGCATCTTTGATGGGATTGGCCACTTTTACCATCACACGTCGCCATCGCTATTTTGCCTGGCGCCCCGGCTTCAATCAGCTCAATACGGTTGTGTACCCCTGGTTTCGCTTTAAGTGGTTAGGCGATTATATTTGGCGTCCCTTCGTGCCGGTCCGGCTTATTGCCAGGAAAATAGGTAGTCCTGATAGAGGTGTTTAGCCGAATGGCTTCTTCTGTTCGATGCAAAATGAATAGAAGAAGCCTGTGATAATGGCGATCAGGTAGGTTCCGCTGGAATAAATGACGTAAGACTCAAAAATATTCACCACCAGCCAGAATATGAAGAAGACCCAGGAAAAAAGAAATACATCCAATGGCATGGAGTGGTGTTGGTAACTTTTAATGCAGGCGCGCCCGATCAGTATCATTAACCCGGCGATGAATGCGGCTCCAATCAGACCTATTTCAAGCAATACCTGTAAGTATGAGTTGTGCAGGTGGTTGTAGTTTTTCTTGAATGCATCGCTGAAAAGGTCGGATTGGCGTATCAGGGGTCTAGAAGCACGTCCGCCCCAGCCCATGAAAGGTTTTTCCATGATCCAGTCCGCCGCTGCTGACCAGGATGCCACTCGAACTCCGGTACTCGTTAGCTCCTGATCCTCATGGGACGCGGCTAAACGCAAGCTTTCCCATGTGACTTTCTCTGCCGACAGTCGCTCGCTAACCAGGCCAGGGATATTGAGCCCTGCGGCCAGCAGACCGAGGAGAAAGATGCCGGCGATACCGCTCGATAAGAACTTTCGTGGCGACAGTCGCAGCTTCCCACGGAGGCTGTAAGCAAAAAGCAGAATGCCAGGGAAGAGCAGCAGGGTAATGCTCAGGCCCAGCCAGACGGCCCGTGTTTGTGACACGAATACTCCCCATAGGGAAAACGACAACATGGCCAGCCAGAGCAACGCGCCACCCGAGGCGAGAAGAGGCGGTGAGCCTTTGATCCAGGCGAAAAAGCGAGGTGTAAAAAGACTTAAGGCCAAGGCGCAAGTGGCAAATACAATGCCAGTATGCTGTGCATTGTGAATGCCGAAGTCGGCCCGTTGGCCATCCCATGCGAGAACCCATTCGGTTTTATCGAAACTGATGGCCAGGTAAATCAGCAGGCCGCCGAAGGCCACGGCGAGGAGATTCCAGGCGGTCAGCAGGCGGCTGCGGGAGATCGCATAGGCGATGGCGATAAAGTAGAGCACCCTAAGAAAGCGGCGGTCGCTGGTTGTATGAGGGAAATGGTCGGGAAGGGTCAGTCTGTGCCAGATAATGGAGATGAATAAATAAAGAAAAAACAGCATGCCCAATCGGATCGTCGGGTCTTTTCTCAAATCGCCATTGGCTGGTAACAGAATGGCAGGGACGAATAATAAAATCAGCGCAATGCAGGCAATATCAAAAAGCCGTGGCACAGGCAGCCAGAAAAACGCAAAGACGAGGCTGCTGACCGACAAGGCTTCATAAAAGGTTTTGGTTTTATTCATTGGTTATAAACGTTTCACAAGACAGCCTGGGTATCAGCGGAAAACAGTGAGCGTAGCTCAGGGGTTGTGAGTGCCCAGTCGCTTTCGTAGCGCAGTAGGTGCTGGTAGTTTCTGTTGCGCATCCTGCGTGACAATGGGCGACCGAGGCAGCGCATGTCCGATATGTCGATCAGGCCCAGCCTGTTATCGGGTGTCAGTACGATGTTACCCATATGCAGCGAGCGAAAATAAACGCCCAGATTGTGCAGTTTGGTAATGAATTCAGCCAGGCGGATGAGCAGTTCGCGCTGATCCAGCGTGCTGTCTTTCTGCAGCAAGTTGCGCAACGTTTCTCCTGCCAGGGGCTGGTAATGCACTACCGAGCGAAATGGCGAACTCATCCGGTATAGTTGGATGACTTTTGGGCAAGGGATGCCAAGGAGCTGTAAGGCAGCAGCGTTTTTGGCAAAACGCTTGGCCGGTGGATAAAGCGCGGTCTTGGAAAACCAGCTTTTGCGTCGAAAAAGTTTGAGAAAGGTACCATCGGCCAGGCGCAGGACTTTTTCACCATGTCCGTCCCTTTCCAGTACCTGTGCATCGTTACACCAAGCGGCGTAGTCTTCCCTGCTGAGTGTTTGCATCGGCACATTCCTGAAGCAAAGGCGTAGTTTAGCGTAACTGCGCAGGCACTTCATGTGCTGTCATCATGCCTGTCTGCATACAGGTGTGCTGTGTTAGAGTTTCGACCTGATTCCATTTCGTGAAAACTTATGTCGGATTCTCGGGAAGAGAGCTTTGCTCGCTCAAGTGTACGTATCTATCTGCGCCTGCTCGGCTATGTAAAGCCCTATTGGGGGCTGTTCGCAATCAGCCTTTTCGGATTTCTGCTTTTTGCTTCTACCCAGCCGATGCTGGGTTACATCCTCAAGTTCTTCGTCGATGGGTTGAACAACCCGGACGCCAGCTTTTTTGCTCAGGTTCCCCATCTGCAGGATCTGCCGTGGCTTGCCGAGCTGAAGCTGCTGCAGGCCGTGCCGCTGCTGATCGTGCTCATCGCACTGCTGCAGGGGATCGGGTCCTTTCTCGGCAACTATTTCCTGGCTCGTGTCTCCCTTGGGCTGGTGCACGACCTGCGTGTGGCTCTGTTCAACAACATGCTGACGCTGCCCAATCGCTACTTCGACAGCCACAACTCCGGTCACCTGATTTCGCGCATCACCTACAACGTGACCATGGTCACCGGTGCGGCGACGGATGCGATCAAGGTGGTGGTACGTGAAGGCATGACGGTGATTTTCCTGTTCGCCACATTGCTGTGGATGAACTGGAAACTGACGCTGGTGATGGTGGCGATCCTGCCGGTCATTGGCGTGATGGTGTCCAGTGCCAGCAAGAAATTCCGCAAGCAGAGCAAGAAGATCCAGGTCGCGATGGGCGACGTCACCCATGTGGCATCCGAGACCATCCAGGGTTATCGCGTGGTACGCAGCTTTGGTGGCGAATCCTACGAGCAGCATCGCTTCTTCGGCGCCAGCACCGATAACACCGCCAAGCAGCTGCGCATGGTCAAGACCAATGCGGTCTATACGCCATCCCTGCAACTGGTGATTTACAGCGCCATGGCACTGCTGATGTTTCTGGTCCTGCTGTTGCGAGGGGATGCGTCGGCAGGTGATCTGGTGGCGTATATCACGCTGGCGGGACTGTTGCCCAAGCCCATCCGCCAGCTTTCGGAAGTCAGCTCGACTATTCAGAAAGGTGTGGCAGGCGCTGAAAGCATCTTCGAGCAGCTGGACGAAAGCCCTGAGCTGGATGCCGGTACGGTTGAGCGCGACAAGGTCAGTGGGCGACTGGATGTGCGTGATCTTGGTTTCGTCTACCCCGGCACTGACAAGCAGGTGTTGCAAAACATCAGCTTCAGCGTCGAGCCGGGACAGATGGTGGCGCTGGTCGGGCGCTCCGGCAGCGGCAAATCGACCCTGGCGAACCTTATCCCACGCTTCTATCACCATGCTCAGGGGCAGATTCTGCTGGATGGCGTCGAGGTCGCGGATTACAAGCTGCGCAATCTGCGCCGACATATCGCCCTGGTGACCCAGCAGGTTACGCTGTTCAACGACACGGTCGCCAACAATATTGCCTATGGCGATCTGGCCGGCGCGCCACTGGAAGATATCCAGCGTGCGGCCCGCGATGCTTACGCCGACGAATTCATCGAGCAGATGCCCGAGGGTTATCAGACCCAGGTTGGCGAGAATGGCGTGCTGCTGTCAGGCGGCCAGCGTCAGCGCCTGGCCATCGCCCGCGCACTGCTGAAGAACGCGCCGGTGCTGATTCTGGATGAAGCGACTTCGGCACTGGATACCGAGTCCGAGCGGCATATTCAGGGCGCGCTGGATCATGTGATGACAGGCCGCACGACACTGGTGATCGCCCATCGCCTGAGCACCATCGAGAAGGCCGATCTGATTCTGGTGATGGAGCAGGGGCGCATCGTTGAGCGTGGTACGCACGCTGAACTGCTCGCGGTCAATGGTGCCTACGCGCGGTTGCACGCGACGCAGTTCAAGGATGAGGGCGAGGCGTAATCTGAGCCGCATGAGGTGGGCTTGCAGCGAATCGGTGGTGCGGCGCGCTGAGGTGCTCGTATTCATCACCGGATAGACTGCTGGAAGAATCGCCGCCTCCATGCTGGTATGCTTTGCAGCGTTTTTTCTTCCGTCCCGGAGCCCCCATGAAGCTGTCCATGCCCCGTTTTGACCAAGCCCCCGTTCTGGTAGTGGGCGATGTCATGCTCGACCGTTACTGGCATGGTGGCACGTCGCGGATTTCGCCCGAGGCGCCGGTGCCGGTGGTCAAGGTCGAGCAGATCGAGGATCGCCCCGGTGGCGCGGCCAACGTGGCGCTGAATATCGCGGCGCTGGGCGCTCCGGCGGCACTGGTGGGAGTCACCGGTGAAGATGAGGCTTGCCAGAGCCTGACCGACAGTCTGGCCGCAGCCGGTGTGCAGGCGCACTTTCAGCGCATCGAACATCAGCCGACCATCGTCAAGCTGCGGGTCATGAGCCGCCACCAGCAACTGTTGCGCATGGATTTCGAGGAAGCCTTCGAGACCGATGCCCAGGCGTTGCTCAAGGATGTCGAAAGCCTGCTGGCCGGCGTCAAGGCGCTGGTGCTGTCGGATTACGGCAAGGGGGCGTTGAAGAATCACCAGGCGCTGATCCAGGCTGCCCGCCGTCGCGGTATTCCGGTACTGGCCGACCCCAAGGGCAAGGATTTTGAAATCTATCGCGGTGCCTCGCTGATCACGCCGAACCTGGGCGAGTTCGAGGCCATCGTCGGGCACTGTGCTGACGAGGCCGAGCTGGTGGCCAAGGGCGCCGAGCTGATGCGCAGCCTTGAGCTGGATGCATTGCTGGTGACCCGTGGTGAGCACGGCATGACCCTGCTGCGCCCTGACCAGGCGGCACTGCACCTGCCGGCGCGGGCGCGCGAAGTTTTCGACGTGACCGGCGCCGGTGACACCGTCATCTCCACCCTGGCCGCCGCGCTGGCTGCCGGCGCCGAGCTGCCGCAGGCGGTGGCGCTGGCCAATCTGGCCGCCAGCATCGTGGTCGCCAAGCTGGGTACTGCCTGTGTCAGCGCCCCCGAATTGCGCCGCGCCATACAGCGTGAGGAAGGCTCGGGACGCGGCACCATGACGGTCGAGCAGTTGCTGACCGTGGTCGAGGATGCTCGCACCCAGGGCGAGAAGATCGTCTTCACCAACGGTTGTTTCGACATCCTGCATGCCGGCCATGTCACCTATCTGGAACAGGCCCGCGCCCAGGGCGACCGGTTGATCGTCGCGGTCAATGACGACGCCTCGGTCAGCCGCCTGAAAGGCCCGGGGCGCCCGATCAATACCGTGGATCGACGCATGGCCGTACTGGCCGGGCTGGAAGCGGTGGACTGGGTGGTGTGCTTTGCCGAGGATACACCGGAGAACCTGCTGGTCCAGGTGCGCCCCGATGTGCTGGTCAAGGGCGGCGATTATGGCGTCGATCAGGTGGTCGGTGCCGAGCTGGTCAAGGCCTGGGGCGGCGAAGTGCGGGTGCTGGGGCTGGTGGAGAACAGCTCGACCACGGCCATCGTCGAGAAGATTCGCAAGGCGTAATCACATACAACCCCTGTGGTATTTAAACGGTGCCAGCGACGGAAGCGCCTGCGGCGATTCCATCCTACAAAAGCATGGATCCCGTAGCCTGGATTAGCCGCAGGCGTAATCCGGGTTTCGAAGGCGTAATCCGACGAGCCGCTATTGAGTCTTCGCGACGCTTGCCTGCTCAGTATCCAGCTTCCTTCTGGTGCCTGAAGGCCAGCACATACACGGTCGTCTCAGCGGGTACATAACGATAAAGCGCAACGTATCCCGTGTCTCCGAACTCGATGACCAGCTCGCGCAACTCTGGCAGATCGGGAAGCGGACGACCGATCTCTGGATGTTGTTCCAGCTGGGCCAGGTGTCGTCCAATTGCCTCGCCAGCACGTCGGGCTACCTGCGGACTTTTCCCTGCCAGAAACTGCCTGCAGCGCTCGAGCCCACGTCCGGCGCCTTCGGTAATGATCAGTCGTGACACTCGGGCAGCTCCGTTTCCACGTCAGTGCCCCAGGTATTGAGCCAGGCGCGAGCTTCCTGGCTGGTCAGGTGCCGGCCCGTTTCCTGGTACGAGGCCCAGGATGCCAATGCTTCCTGCTTGAAGCTCTCGCGGGCCTCCTCGCGCGCTACGTACTCCTCGATGGCTTCACGCATGATCCAGTGGGCTGATCGATGCCTTAACCCTGCCAGCCTCTGGATACGGCTTTTCAATTCATCGTCGATTTTGATTGAAGTTGCCATGCCAGAACCCCTCAGTATCACTAGGTACTACCTTTCGATGAAAGGTAACGGCAAGCTGCGTTGATGTCCATTCCGTCTATCGATGCATCGGGAATGAAAGCGTACTCGTGAAGACTTCGTGACTGAAGCCACAGGTATTGCAGCAACCTATTGTGGGAAACAACTACAAGACCACGACGGGTACGGTTCCTATTTTTTGTATGGTGTTTGATCGCTTGCTCGTCGGGTCGGAAGCATGACCCGACCTACGACAGCGCATTGTCAGGTTTTTCGTAGGTCGAATTAGCCGAAGGCGTAATCCGACAATTCGAAGACGTAATCCTTGAGTCTTCGCACGCTGCCTGCTCCTGATTACAGCACTTCAGCGCACCACGTTGAGCGGCCTGGCCGCCCACCAATCTCTCCAGCGAATGCGCTCTTCACGCACTAGCCATCCATCCTGCGGCGCGAAGCTTTCCGAGAGCCATAGTCCGCGTGTACTCACAGTGCTGAACTGACCGTTACGCAATTGCAGCAGCTGTTCCTGTGGCTGGCCCTGGCACAGTGGAATCAGATACAGATCCGCCCGACCGCGATCCAGGCGCGCTACCAGTTGCCCATCCTCAAGGCGCTCGTCCACGTGGAACAGGCTGGGCTGGCGGGCGCCCTTCGGCAGTTCCATGCGCATGTCGTAGACCAGTTGCAGGGATGCCGTGGGCAAATGGACATAGGCGCGCGGGCGCTCCATAAGCACCTGACTACCGCACTGCACCGGGCGTGCTGCACCCGATAGCGAGGCGAGCTTGAAATGGAGCGTTTCGTGATAGGGCAGGCTGCTCTGGTAGGGCGTGGGTAGCCAGGTGTCGCCGAAGCGCCCGGCGAGCCAGCCCTCGGGGGTTTCCAGCAGGCACTCTTCGGCGATTTCCTGAATTGCGGTGAGCAGCGGCAGGTTCAGCTCATGCGCCGGGACATAGCCGGAGATCAGCTTGAGCACCACGTCGCCGCGATCCAGGCGGCGTTGACGGACCAGGACCCAATATTCGCGACCCTGCCAGCAGAGGGTCAGGCGCACCGAGACGCCGAGGTTGGCCAGCTCGATGGCGAAGGTGTCGGTATCGGGAGCGCTCACCGGGCGTCGACGTTCGATCACTTCACTGAAATTCAGCGGCCTGCCAAGGCTCTGGTAGCGAAGGCTGTCCGGGCTGGCTTCGACATACAGCGGCAGGGTCTTGAATGCAGCGGGGCTCTTGCGCAGCAGGACTTTTGGCATGGGTTTGTTTCTCCGTAGCGGCCCTGGCCGCGAATGGACGGGGCCGATAACCGACCATCGCTTCGCAGGCATGGCCCGCTCCTACAGCGATGCGGCACTAGCGACGGTGCCTTGTAGGAGCGGCCCCTGGCCGCGAATGGACTGGGCCGATAACTGACCATCGTTCGCGGGCGTGGCCCGCTCCTACGGGAGCTGTCAGTTCGTAGGTCGAATTAGCCGCAGGCGTAATCCGACGTTTCACCCGTCAGTACCAAGGCTGCCGTGCGCACGTTGTCCTCAAGGTGCCGGGGGGTGATCGTTCCGACGATGGCGCTGCCCACGCCCGGTTGCCGGAACAGCAATTCGAAACTGCGGCGTACCGGGTCTTCCCCCGGCGCAAGATGGCCGCTGGCCAGTGCCTTCTTCACCAGAATGCCCTTGCCGTGGGCGGCGGCGTATTCGATCACCGGACGCTCGGCCTGTTCGTTGAGGTTGTAGGTGACCATCGCGCAATCACCCTGTTCCAGTGCCAGCAACCCGCCTTCGACGGTCTTGCCGGAAAGGCCGAAGGCGAGAATCTTGCCTTCGCGCTTGAGCTCGGCGAGGGTCTGGTAGACGCCGCTGTTACGCAGGATATCCAGATCATTACCGTCCGAATGCACCAGCACCAGCTCGATCCGGTCGGTGCGCAGGCGCTTGAGGCTGCGTTCGACCGAGAACCGAGTGTGTTCAGCGGAAAAGTCGAAGCGCGACTGGCCGTTCTCGAACTCCTCGCCAACCTTGCTGACGACTACCCAATCGTCGCGCTGATCGGCCAGCAGCGGCCCCAGGCGTTCCTCGCTGACACCATAGGCCGGCGCGGTATCGATCAGGTTGATGCCCAGCTCGCGGGCCAGCGCCAGCAACTGCCGCGCCTGGTCATCGTCGGGAATGCTGAAGCCATTGGGGTATTTCACACCCTGATCGCGGCCCAGCTTGACCGTGCCCAGGCCCAGCGGTGCAACCATCAGCCCGGTGCTGCCCAGTGGGCGGTAATGATCGTGCAGCGTCACAGCAGGCCCTCCCAGAATGGTCCTGTCACAGCCGGGCGTGGCAGCTGCGGCAAAGGAGGCTGGTTGCCGGGGAGGATGCCGTCACGCTCCAGCGCAGCCAGCACGCGGTCGGCGAAGTCCGGCGACAGCGCCAGCTTGGTCGGCCAGCCGACCAGCAGGCGACCCTGTTCGGCGAGGAAGGCATTGTCTGGCCGGGCCAGGCTGGACTGCGCGGGCTCGGCGCGATCGACGCGCAAGGTTGCCCAGTGCGCGGCGGAGAGGTCGATCCAGGGCACCAGTTCGGCCAGTTCCTTCTTCGCCGAGGCTATCTGGCCGGCTTCGTCGCGCGCCACGCCATCGGCTTCGGCCAGATCGCCGCCCAGGTACCAGACCCATTCGCCATCCGCCGCCGGATGGCTGGTCACGGTGATCCGGGGCTTGGTGCCGCCGCCCAGGCAGTGGGCGTAGAGCGGCTTGAGCGTCGCCGCCTTGACCATGACCATGTGCAGCGGGCGGCGCTGCATGGCCGGTTGCTGCAGGCCCAGCGTCGCCAGCAGCTCGGCCGTACCGCCGCCTGCGCTGAAGACGATGCGCTGGGCGCGGATTTCCCGTCCATCCACGCGCAGGCCGACCAGCTCATCACCTTCGTGCAATGGCTCTATCTGCTGAGCGGCCAGCAGGCTATCGCCGGCGAGTTCTGCAAGCCGGGCGATCAGGCTCGGCACATCGAGCACCAGCTCGCTGAGGCGGTAGACCTTGCCCTTGAACTTCGGGTGTTGCAGTGCCGGCGGCAGGTCGCTGCCCTTGACCTGGCCGACCCGCGAACGTACCGCCTTGCTGGCGAAGAAACTGGTGAGGTTGCCGGCCAGGGTGCCCGGCGACCAGAGATAGTGGGCGTCGGAGAGCAACCGCACGCCGGAAAGATCCAGTTCACCACTGCCCGCCAGCGCCTCGCGCCAGCGTCTGGGCATGTCGGCGATGGCCTCGGAGGCGCCTGTCAGCGCGCCCGTCAGCGCGTACTTGGTGCCGCCATGGATGATCCCCTGGGACTTCACGCTCTGCCCGCCGCCCAATGCGGCTTTTTCCACCAGCACAGTGGCAAAGCCTTGCCTGCGCAGACGCGCATTGAGCCAGAGACCGGCGACGCCGCCGCCGATGATCAGGACATCGGTGCTTAAGGGTTCGGGCATGGGCAGACCTCGCTGGGAAAACAGGCCGGCAGTATAAACCGGATGACCTCTAGGAGCGGGCCGTGCCCGCGAACCAATACGGCTCCGTTCACGGCCATGGCCCGTTCCAGCAGAGAGCCGCCCGCTTTTCTTTCGCGTAAACTCCGCTCCCATGAACCGTACCCTATATACCTTCCTGTTCCACCTCGGTCTGCCACTGGTGTTCCTGCGGTTGCTCTGGCGCGCCAGGCGGGCGCCGGCCTATTCGCGGCGTATCGGCGAGCGCTTCGCCTTTGGCCTGCCCGCGCTCAGGCCGGGTGGTATCTGGGTGCATGCGGTGTCTGTGGGCGAGAGCATCGCGGCGGCGCCGATGATCCGCGAACTGATGGCCCGTTATCCCGAGTTGCCGATCACCATCACCTGCATGACGCCGACCGGCTCCGAGCGGATCAGGGCGCTGTTCGGCGGCAGCGAATACGCCGGGCGGGTGCAGCACTGCTACCTGCCTTACGATCTGCCCTGGGCGGCGGCGCGCTTCCTTGATCGTGTCCAGCCCGAACTGGCCGTGGTGATGGAAACCGAGCTGTGGCCCAACCACATTCATCAGTGCGCGCGGCGCGGCATTCCGGTGGCGCTGGCCAATGCGCGGCTGTCCGAGCGCTCGGCCCGAGGCTATGCACGCTTCGCCCGGCTGACCGCGCCGATGCTGGCCGAGCTGAGCCTGATCGCCGTGCAGACGGAAGCCGAGGCCGAGCGCTTTCGTCGTCTGGGTGCGCGGCCCGAATGCGTCGAGGTGACCGGCTCGATCAAGTTCGACCTCAACATCGACCCGACGCTGCCGGCAAGGGCGGCGACGCTGCGCGGGCAATGGCAGGCTGAAGAACGTCCGATCTGGATCGCGGCGAGCACGCATACCGGTGAGGATGAGATCCTGCTGGCTACGCATCGGCAACTGCTGGTGGCTCGTCCCGATGCCTTGCTGATCCTGGTGCCGCGTCATCCCGAGCGTTTCGGTGCGGTGTACGAGCTGTGCCGCAAGCAGGGCTTTGTCACGGTCAGGCGTTCACTGGACGAGTCGCCTGAAGCGGCTACGCAGGTGTTGCTCGGCGACACCATGGGCGAACTGCTGTTTCTCTACGCGCTGGCGGATGTCGCCTTCGTCGGCGGCAGCCTGGTGCCCACCGGCGGGCACAACCTGCTGGAACCCGCCGCACTCGGCAAACCCGTGCTCACCGGGCCGCACCTGTTCAACTTCCTCGACATCGCCGCGCAACTGCGAGACGCCGGCGCACTCGCCGAAATCACCAGTGCTCCCGAGTTGACGAGGGAGATCGAGACCTTGTGGAGCGATCCCGCGCGAGCCGATCGAATGCGAAACGCGGGATACACCGTGTTGAAGAACAACCAGGGCGCGTTGGGAAGGCTGTTGGCAGGGCTGGAGCGGCTGATCACCCCGTAGCGGGCCACGTCCGCGAACCGGTGGCCGGTCATCGGTGTGGTTCCGTTCGCGGCCAGGGGCCGCTCCTACAGGTACGACGCAATCCCACCCGTCGTAGGAGCGGGCCACGCCCGCGAACCGGTGGCTAGTCATCGGTGTGGTTCCGTTCGCGGCCAGGGGCCGCTCCTACAGGTACAACGCAATCCCACCCGTCGTAGGAGCGGGCCACGCCCGCGAACCGGTGGCTAGTCATCGGTGTGGTTCCGTTCGCGGCCAGGGGCCGCTCCTACAGGTACGACGCAATCCCACCTGTCGTAGGAGCGGGCCACGCCCGCGAACCGGTGGCTAGTCATCGGTGTGGTTCCGTTCGCGGCCAGGGGCCGCTCCTACAGGTGCGTCGCAATCCCACCCGTCGTAGGAGCGGGCCACGCCCGCGAACCGGTGGCCGGTCATCGGTGTGGTTCCGTTCGCGGCCAGGGGCCGCTCCTACAGGTGCGTCGCAATCCCATCCGTCGTAAGAGCGGGCCGCGCCCGCGAACCGGTGCTCAAGGCTTCGGAAAATCCGGTGGCAGAAAGTCGCTGTCCGGGTCGTAGTCGGCCTTCAGGTAGGTGGCAAGGTCCTGCAGGTCGCCGGGGTTGAGGGTGCCGGCGGCCTGCTTCAGCCGCAGGTTGTCGAGAATGTAGTCGTAGCGCGCGTTGTTGTAGTTACGCACCGCCGCATACAGTCGGCGCTGGGTGTCGAGCACATCGACGATGTTGCGTGTGCCCACCTGATAGCCAATCTCGGTAGCCTCCAGCGCACTCTGGTTGGAGAGAATCGACTGCCGGCGTGCCTGCACCTGCTCGATATCGGTGTTCACCGCACGGTGCAGGTTACGGGTGTTTTCCACGACCTGCCGGCGCAGGCTCTCGCGCCGTTGTTCAGCCTCGGTCAGTTGGTGAAACGCCTGGCGGCTCTGCGAGCTCGTCATGCCGCCGCTGTAGAGCGGGATATTCAACTGCAGGCCGATGCTGCCCTGTTCGACGTTGCCGTTGTAGCGCGGATAGCCCGGCAGCACATCGCTCATGCCGCTGTTGGCAAAGCCCAGGCTGTCATTGTCGCCCTTGCGGTAGGCGGCCACCGCATCCAGCGTCGGCGCATGGCCGGAACGGCGCTGGCGCAGGGTTTCGCCGGCGGCATTGACGGCCTGATCCACCGCCAGCAGGGTCAGGTTCTGCTGCATCGCGGTATCGACCCAGCGGCTGGCATCGTTGGGCGTCGGTGGCAACACCGGCAGGCTGTGCTCGATGCCCTCCAGCGCCACATGGTTGCGATTGGTCAGCGTGTACAGCGCCTGGAAGGCATCCTCAACCTGCCGCTCGGCGACCATCCGGTTGGCTCGCGCGGTATCGAAACCGGCTTGGGCCTCCAGTGTATCGGTGCGGTCGGAAAGGCCCACCTCGAAACGTTCGTTGGCCTGATCGAGCTGACGCTTGAAGGCGGCTTCCTCGGCCTTGACCGCCGCCAGGTTGTCCTGCGCGCGCAACACGGCGAAATAGGCCAGGGCGCTTTGCAGAATCAGGTTCTGCTCGGCAGCTGAAAACTCCAGTGCCGCCTGTTCGCTGATCGCCTCGGCGGCCTGCAGTTGAAACCAGCGGTCGGCGCGAAAGATCGGCTGGCTCAGGGTCGCCTGATAAACCGTGCCGTTGCGTGACAGCGTGCGCGAGCCGGCACTGGTATCGACCCCGGTGCGGGTATCGCTCAGCTCGGCACCGGCGCGCAGATTAGGCAGCAAGCCGGCCCGAGCCTGAGGCACGGCTTCGCGAATCGCCTCGAACTGGGCGCGTGCCGCCGCAAGGTCCGCGTTGTTTTCCACGGCCTGCCGATAAATGCTGACCAGATCGGTGCGCGGGGCAAGCGCAGCGGACGGTTCGGCCCAGGCCGATCCCGATATGGCGGCGGTGGCTGCGAGTGCCAGCGTAAGTGTGCGCAGCATTGCATCTGTCCCTGAGGCGAAGTGATGGGCAAGGCTAAGCGGCGCCATGGGCAGGGTCAAGGTGCGCGAAATGGGCGCGATTCACGGGCGGGTATGGCCTGAATTGCTCAACTCTCCGAGGAGCGGGCCCTGCCCGCGAACCCAGGCCCCGCCGCCGTGCAATCCGTTGTTCGCGGACAGGGCCCGCTCCTACCGGTGGGGGCTTGTAGCGCACTGCCGCAATCTCTATGATGCGCGCCCTCTCAAGGCCCATGTAGCTCAGCGGTAGAGCACTCCCTTGGTAAGGGAGAGGTCGGCGGTTCAAGTCCGCCCATGGGCTCCATCCTTTGCGTAACCTTCCTGACTGTGAACCGGGCAACCGCCCACGGCGAACTGTCACGCTATCCTTTGCCGCTCCAAGACAGCGTTAAGGGATTAACCATGGAAATCATTCACCACGGTGCGCGGGACGGGGTGACCGGCTCCTGTCACCAGCTGCGCATGGATGATCGGCACAGCCTGCTGATCGACTGCGGCCTGTTCCAGGGGGCGGAGGTTTCGGCAGGTGCTGCCGGAGCGGATCGGTTGCAGATCGACTTCGACATCACCGGCATTCGCGCCCTTATCGCCACCCACGTGCATATCGACCATGTGGGGCGGATTCCCTATCTGCTGGCGGCTGGCTTCAAAGGGCCGATCCTCTGCAGCGAACCTTCTGCCAGATTGCTACCCATCGTGCTGGAGGATGCCTTCAAGCTGGGCGTCAGCCGCGACCAGCACAAGGTCGAGCGCTACCTCGCACTGATCCGGCAGCGCATCATCGCACTGCCCTACAGCAGCTGGTTCAGCCTCCACGAAAGCCCGGACCTGTCAGCGAGGATTCGCCTGCAGCGTGCCGGGCACATCATCGGCTCCGCCTATGTGGAAGTGGATCTGTACTACCCAGCGCGGGGCGAGCGCAGGCGCGTGCTGTTCTCCGGAGACCTCGGCGCGCCCTACGCACCGCTGCTGCGCGCTCCGAAGCCGCCTTACGGCGCCGATGTGGTGGTGCTGGAAAGCACCTATGGCGACCGCAACCACGATGACCGTCGCCTGCGCCGGCAGCGTCTGCAGACGGTGATCGAAAAGGCCCTCGCCGATCAGGGCAGCGTCCTGATTCCGGCGTTCAGCATCGGGCGCACCCAGGAACTGCTCTACGAACTGGAAGACATCATCTTTCGCGCCCGGCGGGGCAGGCCGGGCGCCGATGCAGGCTGGCAGGCGCTGCCGATCATCCTCGATTCACCATTGGCCAGCCGCTTCACCGAAGCCTATCGCGAGCTTCAGCCGTTCTGGGATGCCGAAGCTCAGCAAAGGCTGCGCAAGGGACGCAACCCGCTGGCCTTCGAACAACTGCTGACCATCGATTCCCACGATGACCACACGCGAATGGTCCGGCACCTGACACAAAGCGGGCGTCCGGCTGTCGTCATCGCTGGTGGCGGCATGTGCAGTGGTGGGCGGATCGTCAACTATCTCAAGGCCATGCTCGGCGACCCCAGGCACAACGTCCTGTTCGTCGGCTACCAAGCCAAAGGCACGCCGGGCGAGAGCATCCAGCGCTTCGGTCCGCGCGGTGGCTACGTCGAGCTGGATGGCGAGCGCATCGACATTCGCGCCGGCATCGAGAGCATCGGTGGCTACTCGGCCCATGCCGACCAGCGCGGGTTGGTCAACTTCATCACACGCATGCGCCATTGGCCCGGCGAGATTCGCCTGATACACGGCGAGGCCTCGGCCAAGGAACAGCTGCGCCAGGCGTTGCAAAGCGAATACGCGCGTAAAGGGACCAAGGCCAGCATCCATATCCCCTGAAGCATCGGTTCGCGGGCGTGGCCCGCTCCTACAGGTTTGGCAGATTGCGTCGCCCCTGTAGGAGCGGCCCCTGGCCGCGAACGAAACCTGGCAAGGAGGCCGGAATATGCAGGAACGTATAGCCCACGGACATACGCTTAGAAAAGGCCGGCTATCCGAGGTGGGGCGGATTTACCTGGTGACGACCGTAGTGCGTAACCGGCGCCCGATGTTTCTAGACTGGCAGTTGGGTCGGCTACTGGTGAATGTCATGAGACAGGCCGAGCAGCAGGGCAGGGTTGAATCCTGTGCCTGGGTGATCATGCCGGACCATCTGCACTGGTTGTTCCGCCTCACCGACGGAACGCTAGACGGGCTGATGCGGGATATGAAATCGCACAGCGGCAGGCAGATCAATCGAGCCGGCGGCTTGGTGCCGCCATTCTGGCAGCCGGGCTACCATGATCACGCTGTCAGGCAGGATGAGAGCCTGAAGGCCATGGCGCGTTATGTCGTGGCCAATCCACTCAGAGCCGGTTTGGTCACGCGGGTGGGTGAATACCCGCTATGGGATGCGGCCTGGCTCTGACCGGACCGTCGGTTCGCGGGCAAGGCCCGCTCCTACGGGGTTGGTCATTCATGGTGTGGTCATTTGGGCGAACCCCGCCTGTAGGAGCGGCCCCTGGCCGCGAACGGGACCGCGCAGGAGATCAGGCCGTCGGTTCGCGGGCGTGGCCCGCTCCTACGGGGTGATCTCACGGTATACCCGCGCGGTTTCTGCGCACATGCGCTCGGCGGTGAATGACTGCTCGAAGCGTATCGCCGCATTGGCGCCGAACTGTTGCGCTTGCTGAGGATCGCCCCAGAGGCGGCCCATGGCCTCGCGCAAGGCCGGAGGATTGGCCGGCGGCACGGCGAGGCCGGTTTCGCCATGGATATTGACGAACGTCGTACCCGTGCCGATTTCGCAGGAGATCATCGGCTTGCCGTACATGGCCGCTTCCAGCAGCGAAATGCCGAACGCCTCCGAGCGCAGATGCGAAGGAAACACAAAGGCATGACACAGTTCGAGCAGGCAGGCCTTGTCCGCATCATCGATACGCCCAAGAAAGGTCACATTCTGAAGGCCAAGCTGGCGTGCCTGCTCTTTCAGGTTTTCCTCCTCCGGCCCCGAGCCTGCGATCACCACCGGCCAGGGCGTTCCCTCCAGCGCCTCCAGCAGGAAGCTCAGCCCCTTGTAATAGCGCAGCACGCCAACGAACAGGAAGAACGGTCCGCTCAGCCGCGCCCGCCAATGGGCCAGCCGCTCGGCAGGTGGTGCCGGATAGGCCGCGCGGTCCAGGCCATAGGGGATCACCTCGGTCTTGTCGGTGAAGTGCGAAAGCACCTCGCTGCTGCGCATGTAATTGGGCGAGGCCACCAGAATCCGGTCAACGCTGGCCAGAAAGCGCATCATCAGCGGGCGATACAAGGTCAGCAAGCCGCGCTGGCGCACGATATCGGAGTGGTAGCTGACCACGCAGGGTTTGCCGTGGCGCGTGGCGAAATGCACCACATCCATCACCGGCCAGGGGAAGTGAAAATGCACCACGTCGGCTTCGCGTGCCATTTCCTTGAACGCCGCAAAGGCTTCGCGGGAAAAGCCCGTCGAGGCGATGAAGAAGTCCTGCCGCGCCCGCCGCACCTCATGGTTCGCTACGCGCAGGCGAGCGGGTTGCGCATCGGCGCTCAGCGTCAGCACCTCGCTCTCGATACCCAGGCTGCTACCACCTTCGGATAGCTGGTAAATCACCTGCTCGATTCCGCCGGTCGTGTCTGGCAGGTAGGTTTTGAAAAAATGAAGGACGCGCATGAGGCTTCCGAAGTCGTGTTCGTTTGGCGAAAGGAGGGTGGCTGCACGGGCGGCGGGCTTCACCAGCCATTCGGAAGCGGCGCAAGACTCTACCGGGCGCGACGCAACCGGGCAACCGTGTTGCTTCGCGGGCGCAATGCCATCCATGTGGATCGGCCCCTGGCCGCGAACGAAGCCATGCCGATGCCCGAGCACTGGTTCGCGGGCAGGGCCCGCTCCTACGCGCGGGGGTGAGAGACACGCTGGAAGCACGCAACACCTGTAGGAGCGGCCCCTGGCCGCGAAGGGAGCCGCGCAGCACGTCGGACATCGGTTCGCGGGCATGGTCCGCTCCTACAATCGAGAAAGCATCGGTGTTAAACTCCCGCGCTTTTCAACGTCCTGGCAGTTCCCAATCTATGCGCAGCACACATGAAAACAGCCTCAAGGCCGCGCTGAAGGCCTGCAGGGGAAGCTTTATCTCGGTTGGTTTCTTCAGCCTGTTCGTCAACGCTCTGATGCTGGTGCCATCCTTCTACATGCTCCAGGTGTACGGGCGTGTCGTTACCAGTGGCAGCATCACCACGCTGGTAATGCTGACAATCATCATGACGGTGCTGATGGTCACCATGGGTGGGCTGGAATGGGTCCGTTCACGCATCATGGTTCGCCTGAGCACCAAGCTCGACGTCCTGCTCAGCCGTGATGTCTATCGGGCGAGCTTCAAGCGCGCTCTGGACAGCGGTGGCATGGACGCCTCTGCGCAGCCTCTCAATGACCTCACCGGGTTGCGTCAGTTCCTCACGGGCAACGGTCTTTTCGCGTTTTTCGATGCGCCCTGGCTGCCAGTCTATATTGGCGTCATGTTTCTCTTTCATCCATGGTTCGGCTGGGTGGCGATTGCCAGCGCCATCGTTCTGCTGTGTCTTGCGGCCGTTAACGAAAGGCTCACGGGCAAGTCGATCGCCGAAGCCAACAAGCAGAACATTGCCGCCAGCCTCTATACCACCAAGAACCTGCGCAATGCCGAAGTCATCGAGTCCATGGGCATGCTGCACACTCTGATGGGGCGTTGGGGGCAGCGGCAGAAGAAAGTGCTGCAACTGCAGTCGCAGGCAAGCGACAACGGTGGTTTGATCAGCAATACGTCCAAAACCTTCCGCATGCTGGTCCAATCGCTGATCCTGGGCTTGGGTGCCTACCTGGCGGTCAAGCAGGAAATCACCCCCGGCCTGATGATCGCCGGCTCCATCCTGCTGGGCCGTGCACTGGCGCCAATCGATTTGATGATCGGCAGCTGGAAAGGCTTTATCAGCGCGCGATCACAGTACAGCCGCCTCAACGAAATCCTGGATATTCAGCAGGCCGAGCCGCAGCGCATGTCATTGCCACCACCCGAAGGACATGTACTGGTCGAAAACCTGATCGTCAGCGCGCCTGGTTCAAAAACACCGATTCTGAAGAACATTGGTTTTGCGGTACCCGCAGGTTCGGTGGTGGGCATCATCGGCCCCAGCGCCTCGGGTAAATCGACGCTGGCGCGTGCCCTGCTGGGCGTATGGGCACCGCAGCACGGCGTGGTACGGCTTGACGGTGCGGACATCAATAACTGGGACAAGCAGGAGTTGGGGCCCTTCGTAGGCTATTTGCCTCAGGACATCGAGCTGTTCGAGGGCAGCATCAGCGAAAACATCGCCCGTTTTGGCGAGATCGACTCTGAAAAAGTCATTGCCGCCGCCAAGACCGCAGGTGTGCATGAAATGATCCTGCAACTACCCGAAGGCTACGACACCGTCATCGGCAGCGACGGAGTCAACCTTTCCGGCGGGCAGCGTCAGCGTGTCGGTCTGGCGCGAGCCATCTATGGCACACCCCGGCTGATCATTCTCGATGAGCCCAACTCCAACCTCGACGAGGTGGGTGAGCGTGCTTTGGCGCAAGCGATCCAGCAAGTCAAGGCCACTGGTGCGACCATTTTCATCATCACCCATCGCACCAGCATTCTGGCCCAACTGGATCAGTTACTGGTTATGAGCGCCGGGACAATCGCCATGTACGGTCCGCGTGAGCGGGTCATGGCTGAACTGAATAAACAGCAACAGGCCGCCCAGCAGCCTGTTGTCCAGGCTGTTCCAAGCGTCAGCGCCGCCACAGTGCGTACCTGAGCAGGACTATCTAGATGACCAGTATGAACAAAGCAATTGAAGATAGCCTGGCCGGCCTGCCAACCTCCGATTACCGGACTCGACTGATCGGCTTCCTGATCGTATTCGTCACCTTCGGTATTTTCGGTACCTGGGCCACCTTCGCGCCGCTCGAAAGCGCAGCCCTGGCGCCCGGTGTCGTGACGGTACAGTCCTATCGCAAAACCGTGCAGCACCTCGAAGGCGGTATCGTCAAGGAGCTGCATGCCCGTGACGGCGAAGTCGTCTCCGCCGGCGATCCGCTGATCGTCCTCGACGATACCCAGGTGCGAGCCGAATACGGCATCACCCGTAGCCAACTGGTTGCCGCCCAGGCCATGGAGGCGCGTCTGCGGGCCGAGCGTGATGGTCTTGAGACGATTGACTACAGCCGTATGCTCGAAAGCGACAGCCACCGTGCCCAGGAAGCACGTGAAGGCGAGACCCAGGTATTCAATGCCCGCAGAGGCTCACGGCTCGGCGAAGTGGCGGTGCTGGAAAAGCGCATCGGCCAGTTGAAGGAGCAGATCAGCGGCCTGCGTTCGATAATCATCACCAAGGGCAGCCTGGAAAAATCCTACAAGGACGAAATAGGTGAGCTGGCGGATCTGCTGGCCGAAGGTTTCGTCGACAAGCAGCGCCTGCTGGACCAGGAGCGCAAACTGAACATGCTGCGCTCCGAGATCGCCGATCATCAGTCGGAAATCACCAAGACCCGCCTGCAGATCAGCGAAACCGAATTGCAGATCCTGCAGCTCAACAAGGACTTCAGCGCCGAAGTGGTCGCACAGCTTGCCGAGGTGCAGACCAAAGTGTTCGACCTGCAGGAGCGCATGTCCGCCCTTGAAGACCGCCTGACCCGTATCGTCATCCGTGCCCCCGAAAACGGCATGATCATCGGCATGACCGTGCACACCGTGGGCGGCGTGATCAGTCCCGGCACGCCGCTGCTGGACATCGTTCCGGCTCAATCCGACCTGATCGTCGAGGCCCAGGTATCGCCAGCCGATATCGACCGTGTACGGGTCGGCAAGCAGGCCGACATTCGCTTCAGCGCTTTCAACAGTTCTACCACGCCGGTGATGAAGGGCGAGGTCGTACATGTCTCGGCCGATCGTCTGATCAACAAGGACACCGGCATGCCCTATTACCTGGCGCGTGTGGTGCTGACCGAAGAAGGCACCCGTGCGCTCGGCTCACTGCAATTGCAGCCCGGCATGCCTGCTGAAGTCCTGATCAATACCGGTGAACGCACCATGCTCCAGTACCTGGTATCGCCGGCGACCGACGCCTTTGCCAAATCGATGATCGAGGATTGATCGTGCGAATAGCCGTCAGCCTGCTCCTGGCCGTCTTCGTTGCTCACGCCCATGCCCAGGAGCCTGACAACCTGCCGCCAGCGCCTGCCAGTATCAGCGCCAATGAGTATGCCGCCGACCTGATGCAGCTCTACCGCGAGTCACGCCTGGAAGACCCCCGCGTGCTGGCCGCCTACGCGCGTGCCCAGGCCGGTGTGGATCGCCAGCGTGAAGCCTTTGGTGGGCTGCTCCCACAGGTCACCGCCAGTGGTTCCTTTAATCGCACCAACCGCGATGTGGAAAGCTACTCCGAGAGCTTCAACAACGAACGCTACGCCCTGAGTCTCGGTCAGCACATCTATAACAAGGCGGCTTGGGAGAACTACCAGAAGTTCAAGCAGCTTGCCCGTCAGGGTGAGTTCGAGTCGGTAGATGCACAAGCCGAGGCTACCGTCGATCTCGCGCAGCGCTATTTCGTCGCGCTGGCTTCCGATGACGAGCTGGAACTGATCCTGGCCGAGCGCCGCGCCACCCAGAAGAATCTTGATCGCGTCAATGCCCTGTACGACAGGAAAATGGCCATGGTCACCGACGTGCTCGATCTGCAGGCACGTGTCGATGCACTGGCCGCGCAGGAAGTCGAGGCGCGCAATCAGGTGCGACTCAGCCGTGAAGAACTCTCAGAGATCGTCGGCAGACCTGTCGGGGAAAAGCTCAGCCGCATTCGCGAAGATGTCGAACTGCAGGTTCCCGGCGAGGCCATCGATCAGTGGATCGATCGCGCCCTGGCGGCCAACCCCGCTCTCAAGGCTCGGGAACAAGCCCTGGGCGCAGCCGATGCGGCAGTGCGCGAGAGCCGTGGCGCACATTATCCCAGCCTCAGCATGAACCTCAGCGCCCAGCGCAGCGATGTGGGCTACGACAACACCCTGGCGCCGCGCTCCGACAGCTATGTCGCCAGTTTCGGTCTGCAGATCCCCATCTACAGCGGCGGCTCGGCCTCGGCGCGAGTGCGCTCGCTGCACAATGACCGTCTGGCGACCGAACAGCAGCTGGAAGCGATTCGCCGCCAGGTCGTCAAGGAAACCACCAGCGCCTACCTGACGGCCCAGTCCAGCATCGAAAGGATACGCGCCTCACGCAATGCGCTGGAATCGGCGGAAAAATCCAGCGTTGCCGCTGAGCGCGGCTTTCAGTACGGCGTGGTCAACGCCGTCGACGTGCTGACCAGCGTGCAGAATGAATACAAGGCGCGGCGTGACCTGCTCAAGGCCCAGTACGATTTCATCACCAATCTTCTGGTATTGAATCGTTGGGCCGGACGGCTGTCCGAGCAGAGCATCGAAAACGTAAATGTGTGGCTGGCTCGCAGCGAACAAGCGCGAGCCCTGGAAAGGAAAACAACGGAATGAGCATGAACAGCAAGACTGCAATCGTCACCGGCATCACCGGCCAGGACGGGGCATACCTCACCGAACTCCTGCTGGAAAAGGGCTACAAGGTGTTCGGCACTTACCGCCGTACCAGCTCGGTGAACTTCTGGCGCCTGGAGGAAGTCGGCGCCATCGGCCACCCGGATCTGGAACTGGTCGAACACGACCTCACCGACCTGGGCGCAAGCATCCGCCTGATGGAGAAGGCCCAGCCTGACGAGGTCTACAACCTCGCAGCACAGAGCTTTGTCGGCGTCTCCTTCGACCAGCCCATCACCACGGCTGAAATCACCGGGATTGGCGCGGTCAACCTGCTCGAAGCGATCCGCATCGTCAATCCGAAGATCCGCTTCTACCAGGCCTCTACCTCGGAAATGTTCGGCGAGGTCCAGCAGATCCCGCAGACCGAAGCCACGCCGTTCTACCCGCGCAGCCCCTATGGCGCCGCCAAGCTCTACGCCCACTGGATGACCGTCAACTACCGCGAGTCCTACGGCATCTTCGGTACCAGCGGCATCCTCTTCAACCACGAGTCCCCGCTGCGCGGCAAGGAATTCGTCACCCGCAAGATCACCGATGCGGCGGCGCGTATTTCCCTGGGCAAGCAGGACAGCCTGGAACTGGGCAACCTCGCCGCCAAGCGTGACTGGGGCTACGCCAAGGAATACGTCGAAGGTATGTGGCGCATGTTGCAGGTCGATACGCCGGATACCTTCGTCCTTGCCACCAACCGTACCGAGACCGTGCGCGACTTCGTCTCATTGGCCTTCAAGGCCGTAGACATCCAGCTTGACTGGCAGGGCAGCGAAGAAAACGAGCGCGGCATCGACAGCAAGACCGGCAAAACGTTGGTACAAGTCAACCCGCGCTTCTATCGCCCCGCAGAAGTCGATCTGCTGATCGGCAACCCTGAAAAAGCCAAGGCAGTATTGGGGTGGGCACCGAATACCACGCTAGAAGAGCTCTGCAAATTGATGGTCGATGCTGACCTTAAGCGTGTTCAAAGCGGCAAATCGTTCTAATCCGGCTCACGGATCCGGCGCTGTGCCAAGCATTCCAGGCGTCGCATCAGCGATCTGCCTGGAAGGTTGGCCAGGCTGGGTCCGAACAGGCGAAAATATTTCAATCCACGTTTCAGTGCCCCGCAGTTGCAGCCTTCCTACTGCATAGGTCTGGTGCCGCTGCAGCTTCTGATTGGCCGAAGCACCAATGACCAGCGAGACGGGCAATTCCCGAGCTGCGGTCTCCAGTCGCGAGGCGAAGTTGATGCAATCGCCCACGGCGGTATAAGTGCTGCGGAACGGTGTACCCAGATCGCCTACCAACGCCTGACCATTCTCGATGCCAATCCTTACCCGTACAGCTTCCAAGCCATCGGCTAACCGGCGCTTATTGAAGATTTCAATCTCTTCAAGGATCTGTAGGGCAGCGCTTACCGCCTCGTCCGCCTGATCCGGACAAGCAAGTGGCGCCCCCCAAAATGCCACTACGCCATCTCCGGTGTAACGATCCAAAGTGCCTCCATGCTCCAATACCGGACGGGTCAGGCAATCGAGAAAACCCTTGGTCAACTGGGCTGCCGCTTCCAACTCCAGCGCAGAGGTATTTCTGGTATAGCCCTCCATATCGGCGATCAGCACGGTGATCTCTTTGTGTACCGGCACAAGACTGTAAACAAGCCCTTGGCGGGTCAACTCATCCAGCACAGGCTTCGCAACATAATGCGACAGCGTTTCCAGAACCTTGCGACTTTGTCTTTGCGCTAATCGCCACTCATAAGGCACAAGCAGCAGGAACAGCAGCACATAACCTGCCAAGGGCGTGAAGAAAGGCCAGGTAGCGCCCTGTCGTGTTCCGACAATGGCTATTGCCATCCATGACAGACAGAGGGCGCTGAGCAGCAGCAAGCTGCCACTGGCCGCCAGACGACTGAAAGCATGAGCTGCCAGGACCATGCTCAGCAACAGCCACAATGACAGCAACCAAGTCACCTTGGGGGAGGGGGCGTCAGCATGCGCAGCATCCAGCAGTGCGGATACGCTCTGAGCATGTACCAGTGCTCCCGTTGTGAGAGGGTCGAGGGGCGTACTGACTCGATCCCCCAGGCTCATGGCAGACGCACCCACAATCACATGACGGCCTTTCACCATTTCAACAGGAGCCGTATGAGCGAGAATTTCATGGGCTGGAATCACCACATAAGCACTAGCTGAATACCTGAAAGGCACACGCCACAACCCCGCAGTGGAAGGCTGGGGCAGGCTGATACCGGTAGGCAGTGGATTAGCAGCGCATTCCAGCAGAGCCAGCGCGAACAGCGGGTATCTTTTGCCATCAAAAAGAGAATGAACGGGCAAGTGCCGCAACACACCGTCTGCATCCGGCAGATAGCCGATATTACCCACACAGCGTGCAGCTTCGCTGAGAACTGCATGGTTGCCGATAAAACCATAAGCAGGCTTGGCAACCGTCAGCTCTTGCTGGAGCGCTGCTTCCGGTTGATAAGGAGGCGTCAGATGCCCCCTGAGCAATGGCGGCTGTCTTGGTGTGAAATCCATGATCTGCGCCAGCGCAAGGGGGGCATGTTGCGCCAGCATCGCCAGGCGAGCATCTCCGAGTGCGTCGCCAGGCTCGGTAAAAACGATATCCAGGCCAATGGCCCGAGCACCGTAGTCTGCCAAAAGCACCTCGATCAGATCAGCGATTAGCGCCCGACTCCAGGGCCAGTTTCCCAGGCGCCGTATACTTTCCTCGTCAACATCCACCAACAGTACCCGCCCCTCAAGCTCAGGCACGGCGGCGTGTTGCAAAACTGCATCGCGAACTCCCTCATCCAGACGCTCGATCAAGGGTGGCCGCAGCCCCTCCAGCAGAATGCACAGGCAGAAAACAGCCAAGGCCAGCCCCAGACGAGTGAACGCCGCGAGCTTGGGCATTAGGCAAGCGCTCCAAGCATAACCATGCTGCCCAAGGCGGCGCCTACTGCAATTCCAGCCAGGTTGCAGGCCATATCAAGCAGGCAGAAGCCTGTCCCGTAAAGATGGTCCCAGCATTCCTTGGCCAAGCCAATGAGGAACACGAGCGTAAGTGCTCCTATGGGAGGCCATAACACATAAGCACCGACTGTCAGCCAAAAACTCCACTTCATGTGTAAGCGTTTGTCCTCTTCTGCAATGCACCTGCGGATTAATGCCGCTATATGAGTCAGGCAACTCCGTACGCAAGCAGCAGAATAGTTAAGCGCCATTCTTATCCTGTTCAAAAATCATGGCCTTCAACTGTTCAGGATGACGCACGATCAGGCGGCGCAGGTCTTTCTCCACCACACCCTGCTGTATAAGAACCTGCAAAGCGCGGGATACCGTTTCACGGCTGGTATTGGCCATGATTGCGATTTCCTGTTGAGGTGGAACATTCTCGATCACTGCCAGGCCGCCAGGTGCGACTTTCACCAATTGAGCCAGCAGGGCATAAACACGCCGATGGGCATTCTGGATGCCGAGAATGGAGCGGTGATTAGAGTCGGAGCGGATCTTCTCTGTTAGCCGTTGCATGACCCGCTTGGCAACCAAGGCATGGGAATAAATCAGGTTGGAGGCATGGGGTGCCGGTAAAAGGGCAATCAGGGAATGCTCCGTGGCCACCACCGAAGCCGAGCGAGGTTGTCCATCGATAATGGAAAGCTCTCCGAAATAATCTCCAGGAGAAAGAATCGATAGCCCGATTTCTCTTCCGTCCTCCGTCAGGTCCACCACTCGCAGCCGCCCGGCAAGCAGGAACAGAAGATAGTCGCCCGCGCCACCCTTGTGCAGAATGTAATTGCCCTTTTCAACCTTGCGAAAAGACATCGATATCCCGATTTGCGTCAAGATATTCGAGTCGAGTCCGGACAGCAGAGGGATTTTCTGCAGATGGACCGTGACCGTTTGCTGTCCCTGGGCTTCGACAGGTGCCTGAGGTTCCGTGCTCTCGCACAGGCTTGCATCAGCGTCGGTCATCGGAGGCTCCAGGCAGCACTGTGCTGCCCCTGAGAAGAGGGAAGCGTGGCTCGATCAATCCACATCCTCCAAGAGAATGTCCTTCAAGATAGTCGTAGACTCCTTCCAGGTCAGCCAGCCCATGCCGCTAGAGGCGGGTGCCGTTCCACGCGCCCTTGACTCCAGCCAGCGATACAAGGCTTTTGCTAAATCTTCGGGGCGCTTGCCGGAAAAATAAAATGCATGTGATCCGGCGATTTCGCGAAAGACCGGAATGTCGCGGGCAATGATTGGCAAATCGTGCTGGGCTGCCTCGATCAGTGGCAGGCCGAAGCCTTCGGTCTGCGAACCTGCGATCAGGCAATCGGCTTTGGCATAGATTTCCTCCAGAAACTCATCACTGATGCCCTCAAGCCAGAGCAGGCGGTGGCCCAGCTCGGAATGCTGCCGCAGCCGGGCAGCAAACGGCTCCATCATCCAGCCTTCCTTGCCTACTAGCACCAGACGAGCATTGTTACCGTCTCGCCATAGCATCTCGAAGGCATCCAGTGTCTGCTCCTGACCCTTGCGCGGCTCGATGGTGCCGACGCTGAGAAATACCGGGCCGCCGGCCAGAGTGTCGAGAATTACCTTGGCATCGTCTGGTTGGCCACGGGACGGTAGGGAGTGCTCAATATCCGCCCCGAGGTGAAAATGTCGCACATCTGGATGCGGCAGCGGGGCGCCATTCTCGGCGAGCCACTGCCGCACATCCTCGGCAACGGCTGCCGAGATGCAGAGCAGGCCATCAGCCTGGCGGGCCAAGGACTGCAGCCACTCGGCAAAGGCAGTGTGGATGGCCTCGATCGTGAACTGCGGGTAACGCAGCGGAATGATGTCATACACGACAAAGAATACCCGCGCTCCGGCCAAGCGGAAATTGTGCAACTGGGTTTCGGCCTCGGGAAACAGGTGCGCTCCGAGATCCAGGCCGAGGAAGATGTCGCCGGCCCGGACCGCGATTTCCTCTCCCTCGGTAATGCTCTGGGCTGGAGCACCGCTTGGCGCAAAATGAGCGGTGTGGCGCCAAGGTTGCCCCTTGTTGGCAAATACAGGACAGATTTCGTAACCGGCTGGCGGTGCCGTGAACAGCTCATTGAGCACACTGCGCACCACGCGCTGGATGCCGGTTCGCGCGTCGCGGCAATGCAGCTCCGAAATATCGACGAACAGCCTGCGTGGCGTCGTTGTCATTGCCGTTGAGGCTGCTGCAGTGTGCGTAGCCGCCTCGATCTGGCGCTGTCGGCGAAGCCCGTCGAGCATGGCGGCCAAGCGGCCCGAAACGTGCTGCCAGTCACGTTCGGTCAGCCAGCGCGCCTGATGTTCGAGCAAGTTCGCGGCGCGGGCCGGCTCGGCTTCCAACTGACAGATTGAGGTAACGATGTCATCGACCCCATAGCCCGTCATGGTGCACGTGCACTCGGCGACGTCACTGAAGATATCGAGCGGCGAAACCAGAACGGGTCGCATAGTCGCCAAACCGATGGTCACTGCTGCGCTGGCGCTCTCACGAGTGTTCCTGTAAGGGAAGACGATGTAATCGGCCAGCCCGAGAATATCCAGGCACTCGTCGATTGGGCGGAAATCACTGATCCAGGTCGTATCTTTATCCATACCTTGTTTGCGGGCAGCTTTCTGCCAATCACCCAGGGTCTGTTCACTGCGAGCGTCCAGGATCGAGTTCAGGCCCAGCAGATGCACCTTGCGTCCGCTGGCGCTTGCCAGCGGCTTGAGAGCGGCAACCAGGGTATCGCCACCCTTGTGCGGTAGTGCGAAGCCAAAGGAGCCTATCACCAGCGCATCATCGGGAATATTGAAGTCGCTGCGTCGCCGGCTGCGCTTCTTCTCCTCCAACGGCTGCACCACTCCAAGCGTCAGCAGCATCACGTTATTGCACAAGCCCAGAGCCAACAGATAATTGAGGTCATCTTCCTTATGCACAATGATCCGATCTATCTGGCGTAGCGCCGCCAGTGACTGCGCCGACAGCCGATGTTCGCTGAGCAGCGGCTGCGTCGAATGCAGCTCCAGGACCACGACGCAGCCCTGCCTGGCCAGGGCAGCCAGCCGACTGCAAACGGCAGGCGTCAGAACAAACAGACTCGGCTGGTGCTGCACCAGCAAGGTATCGGGCAGGTCCTGAGCAATCAGGTCGAGCGTCGCACAAACCGAGGGGTTGTCTCCCGGCGTCCAGGACGGGACATGAACCACCTTATCCGCCTGCCCCACATCCTCTGCCGTGCGCGTATCGCAATACACACGCAATCGCCAGGACTCGTTTCCGAGAAAGGCCGAGAGCAGGTTGTGACTGTATTCGGCGATGCCGCATCGCGTCTGCCACGGGCTGAGCAGCGACAAACTGCGTATTTCAGCGAGTGCCGGAGCCTGCTGCAGCCAATGGGATACTTTCTCGACGGCCGCAGCGCACGCCTGCCACGAATAAGTGCTGCGCACATCCTCCACACCGCGTGCGCGTCGGGCTGCGAGGTTGGGAGAGTCACCCTCGATCTCGGCTCGCAACCGGCGCATCTGCATCGCCAGATCAGCCGGATTTGCACTCACCCAGCACGCGTTACCAGCGCTGACATGGCTTTGCGAACGGGAAAAACGGAAGGGCGTCAGCAGCGCATTGGCCTGCGTAGCAAAATCGAGATGCGCCCCGTGCCCTGTGACGATCAGCGGTAAACCAAGAGCCAGTGCCTCTGCTGCCGGCAGATTGAAGCCTTCACCTCGTGTAGGCAAAACCATCGCCTGTGCGCTGCGGTACAGCGCAAGCATCCCGTTATCGTCGAGTGGTGCCTCATCGATCACCACCCTGGCAGGGTTAGCCAGCCCGCTGGAGAGTTCGTGCAGCAGCTCGGCGACCCGGTTGTGCGGATTGGGGAACGTCTTGATATACAGCTCCACCGCCTCATCACCCGTGAACGCATCCAGATAGGCTCGCAGCAGAGTATCAGGCCCCTTGCGCTCGAATGCTGACGAGACATGCAGGAAGCGCAGGCGATTACCTGCCGCCGGTTTCAGATCACCAAGCGCGGCCACGTTACCGTCAATCAGATGATCGATGCCCAGCGGCACGATGAAGACCGGAGTGCGACAGCCGGAGTTGATCAACGCCCGGCGCACGAAATCCGCAGCCACCAGCACACCATCGAACTCGGCATTCAGACGCGCGATAGTGGCGGTGGGAATCGCCGTTTCCTCCCAGAAAAAAAAGATCAGCCGCTGCCGTGCCGGGTTGGCATCGTTGATGATCGGATAATGGTGCACGATAGACACCGCATCACGTCCGGCAAATGCCTCGCTGCGCGCTATCTGGGTAAGCAGCGCGTCCGCCTGATGGGCGGGCAAATCGGTTGGGTTGGAATAGGAAATCTCGTGCCAAGGCTGAAAGGCAACACAGCCAGCGCGGATCTTCTCAAGGCCCAGAGCCAGGCCGCGGTTCACGATAGCCAGACTGTAATGTCCCTCGATATGCCCTGTAATGCGGAAAACGGCAGGTACCGTCGGCGGCTCGGCATGTAACCGAGAAGCTTCCGGCACGCGTGGCATCATCGGCATGGAAGCGACATCCACATGCGGCCACAGGCTCCCCACGTGGTCGTCAGGAAAGGCTCCAGCCATCCTCGATCTTGCCCCCTGAGCCTTGTGATACAAGCGCAACAACAGGGCATGGGTGCCGGTCTTGCGCGCAAGCGCCCCAACCATACGTCTGAGTCGGGGCATGCGTGCTGCCTGACTGACGAAGAAATCCACTCCATCCCTGGCCACCCACTGCCTGGTCTGCCGGATATGCTCACTGGCCTGGCGCAAGGGGGCCGTAATACGCCACGAGGTGCTGCCGTAGATTGCCTCGATATGCTGCTCTGCCTCGTCCAGGCGGTGGGCGAGCACCTCCATCTTCTTCAGCTCCGCGTGCGCCTGCCCTAACTGCGCAGCCAGTGTGCGGCTGTTCTCCTGCTCGTTGATCAGATCCGACAGAACGAACGCATCGAACACATTAGGGGGCGAGCTGAAATGCCCTGCCAGTTCGTCCGCTCGCTCTAACGGTACGTAGTAACGGTTAAGGCCGTCGAAATAGACCTGGCGGTAGCCAGCAGCGAGAATTTCCGGCTCCCAGCTGGCATCGATTTCCCGCGTATTAGGAATCGTCGCCTCGACCAGCAACACCCAGGGGCGAAAGCGCTGCAGATCCATCCCCGCCAGCACCTGCGCCTCGAACCCCTCAACATCAATTTTCAGAAAATGGATGTTCTCCGGCGCATGCTCGGCACAGATATCCTGCAGGCGACGCAAGGGTACGATACTGGATACCGTCTGTAGGCCGGCGTCAGTGTGCCTCCCAGCGATAATTGCCGAAGCCGTGGCCAGCCCGCGCACCGGCGTGTCGAACAGCTCGATTTCGCCGTTTTCCGCACCCACCGCTACCTGCAAGTTGATATCGCGAGGGCGTTGCTGCTCCAGCTGCCTTGCATGCTTGGCCAGCGGCTCGATATTGATGCCCGACCACCCGCGCTCGTAGAAAGCCTGGGTGACCGAATCCTCGGTCGGGTGGTTGGCCCCAACGTCGATATAGAAGCCGCGCTCGACGTGGCCAAGCGCACGCCACAACATCACATCTTCGAAATTCTGCGCATAGGAGATGAACATTATTGTTTCTCTATCGAAATCACAGGCTCGTTCCACAGGCAACCTGTGAAGCTGTTGCGGTCTGCATTGACAACATTGAACACGACAGCCAGATCGCGCCACTCATAGTTCTTCGACAAATGAGTATCCCGGTCCACCAGCGCGAGTTGCACCGAATAGCTGCCGACCCCGAAATTGGCCGGGAACCGGAGTGAAAACCGGTAGCGTCCACCGGTCTCCGGCTGCTCGACAACCTGCCCGGTATGCCAGGTATTGGTGCCGTACATCACCTGTCCGAGACGATCCTTGATGCCATACCCCAGTACCAGGCTGCTGATCGGCGCATGCACTGCCACCAGAACACGCAACTCCAGTGGCTCGCCGACACGCACCACCTCAACCTTTTCACCGGTCGCGTTGTACAACCCCACCGACTCTACGCTCGCCTCGCCAGTCCCCGAGATCGTCTGCACGCGACCGTCAGCTGTCTGCTTCTGCGACACTTGGGCATTCTCGCTGTCGGCGAGCAGGGCATTGTAATAATCCATGACTGCCTCAGGCTCACCCTCCAGCGCAACCCGGCCTGCGTTGAGCAGGATGGCCCTGTCGCAGATCGACTGAATGGCTGCCTTGTCGTGCGAAACGATCAGCAGCGTCGTCCCCTGGTCGCGGAACTGGCGAATCCGGTCGAAGCTCTTGTGCTGAAAATACGCATCGCCGACCGACAGCGCCTCATCCACGATCAGTACATCCGGACGCTTGCACGTCGCAATGCTGAAGGCCAGACGCATCTGCATCCCGCTCGAATACACCCGCACCGGCATGTCGAGGTAATCGCCGATCTCCGCAAAGGCTTCGATCTGCGGCATCAGCTCACGGATTTCGCTGGCCTTCAGGCCAATCAGCTGGCCCGCCATGAACGCATTCTGGCGCCCGGTGAAATCAGGGTGAAAGCCCATGCCCAACTCCAGCAGGGCTGCCACCCGACCTTGCACCGACACGCTCCCGACAGTCGGCTGTGTCGTCCCCGTGATCAACTTCAACAAGGTGCTCTTGCCCGCTCCGTTGATGCCGATGATCCCCACCGCCTGGCCGGGGTCCAGGGAAAAGGACACCTCCTGCAGCACCCATTTCAGACTATGGCGCGGTCTGGAAAACGGAATGATCCACTCCGCCAGCCGTTGCCAGCGAGACCCGTACTGCCGATAAGCCTTGCCCAGGCCGCACACCCTGATCGTACCCATTACAGTTCATCAACCATATCGCCCGCATGCTTCCTGAACAGCAGTACGGCATAAATGCACAGCAACAGAGCAAGCAGTGCAACCGGTGCCAGCTCACCCCAGTTCGGCCAAAGGCCGCGCACCATGATGCCCTGATAACCCTCCATCAGAGGCAACAGCGGGTTAAGACGCATCAAAGCGGCCGCCCAGTCCGGCAGGATGGAAAACGGATAAACGATAGGCGTGAACCAGAACCAGAACTGGATCAGCACGCCGAACATCTGCCCGGCGTCCCTGAAGAACACATTGAACACCCCCAGGATGCCCCCCAGCCCGATAGCCAGCATCACCTGCACCAGCAGCAAGGGCAGCACCCCCAGCAAGGGCCAGCCTGGGAAGTTGCCCGAAACCAGCAGAAACCCCAGAAACAGAGCAAAGATGATGCAGAAATTGAAACCGGCGCTCAGCAGCACAATCAATGGCAGGCACAGGCGGGGAAAGCTCAGCTTTTTGATCAGGTTGGCGTTATCCACAAACACCCCCACCATCCGCTGCGTGGTCTCTGCAAACAACCCCCACGTCACAATGCCTGCGCACAGATAAATGGAATAGGCAAAGCCGCCCGACACCCCAGGCAGGCGCGAACCCATAAGCTGGGAAAAGATCACCGTATACACCACGATCATCGAAAGTGGCTGAATGATCATCCAGGCAAAGCCGAACAGAGAATTGCGATATTTAGCCTGAATCTCGCGCTTGACACTGCTCAACACAAAACCGCGAAATGCCCATAAATCACCCAGCAAACCCATGCTGCTCCCTCAAAAAGTCTCGGATCAGGGGTCTCCCCCAGGCCCGCCTGCGCCACTGTTGCTCACCTGCAGGCAGTTCAAAAATCCAGTTGCCAGCTCAGGGAGAGCTGGCGCGAACGGTAACTGAAGATACTGATGTTCTCATCGCTATCGATCTGGCGAAGCTCAGCCACCAGCGAATGCCTGCCCCCCAAGGGTTGAATCACGGCAAGTCGCCACTGCTCCACATCCTGTTTGCGTATCTCATCGATCAGCCCCGGTGCAAAATCCTGGCTACCCTGCCAATGCTGCCGCGACCACATGAACTCGCCTGCCGTCTGCCCCCATAGCACTCTGCCCCAGATGTTCACCGACCAGCCATCGCGGTTACCGCCGGGGCGATCCTGCTGGCCATAATCGCGCAGCCCTCCGGCTGCCAGGCTCAACCTGCCCCGTCCTTGCTCGTAGCTCAGCACACCCCGCAACTCCGCCTGGCGCGCATCGAAAACCGGCTGGTCCACATACTTGAGGTAAGACTGCGCCGCCACCAGCGAAAACTGCCAGGGATGGGGTAATGGAAGGGGCGGCGTCACCTGCCCCTGAATCAGCGCGCTTTGCTGATACAGCTTGCCGTCCAGTTCCAGCATGCCTCCCGCCAGTGACGCTCGCATCTGCCAATCATCCCGCTCCCAGAGCTGCTCCACACCCAGCGCCAGGGAGCTGATGTCGAACGCACGCACGTCATCATGACGGCGCACGGCAAGCTGCCCGAAGGCCACAAGCTCTTCATCGGCCAGCGGCAGCGCGCCGTCGATCTGCATGCTGGTAAAGCCGTCCCCTCTGGGGGCGTGCTCAGGCGCCAGCACCAGGGTCACGCCGCCTGGGCCGCCGCCGATGGGTAGATTCGGATTACTCGCTCCCTGGTTTGCATTGTCGTCATACCCGCGGCCCAGGCGCACACGTACAACCCCCGGCGCTCGCGCTCGCTGGCAGCCGCCGGCTAGCTGGCGGGCCATCAGTTCGCGCAGTGCTGGCCCCGGCGCAAAACGCAATTCGATGGTCTCGAACAGAGCCTCGGCCTCCGTCCGGTTGCCCAGGGCACAATGCAGAATCGCCAGATCCAGCCAGGCTCCCGCATGTTCCGGCTGCGTGGCTGCCAGGTGCGACAGTAGAACCCGGGCTTCTTCATAGCGGCCCTCGGCAATTGCGCCCAGGGCCTGCGCATAGGCATCCTCCCCCTCTGCTGCCAAAACAGGGGGGCACAGCATGGCCAGCAGCAGAGCGCTTGCCCACTTCAGCCCAGACCAGGCGCGACAGCTGTGCAACAGAAGAGAAAACAGACCGGACAAAAGACCGCCCGCACCAGGTAAATAGCCGCGCACTATAAGGGCAGCCCAAGCTGTACGCCAGTCCCGCCGCGCCCTTCACCTTCGGCTGTTACTGTGCTAAAAGGCAAAGCCTGGAGCAAATCCCGGCTCACAAGGCGGCACGCCCCATTGCGCCGCAACGCACAACCCAACCCTGATGGAGGCAGCGCGATGCTGATCCCGTATCCCTTTCGCGCGCTTGGCAGCATCCTGTGCCTGTTTTTCGTGGCCCTGCTTGCGATCAGTCTTGTCCCGGCAAGCGCCAGCGCACAGGGCGACGAGCCGCTCGCCGCAGGGCAGGTGGTACTCGCTATCGGCCAGGTCAGCCAGGGCACGCAAACCCTCAAGGCCGGTGATTCCGTCTTCCCCGGTGACCGGCTCGCCACAGGCGATGACGGCTACCTTTATATACGCACCCGCGACAACGGCTTCATCATCCTGCGCCCGCAAACCGCAGCCACCCTCACCACCTACCATATCGATGCCGAAACACCCGGCCAGAGCCGCTTTCGCATTGACCTCCACCAGGGGGTGGCCCGCAGCATCACCGGCGACGCGGTAAAAGAGGCCCGGCACAATTTCCGCTTCAACACTCCCGTTGCCGCCATCGGCGTCAAGGGCACCGACTTCACCGCCTACACCGATGCTCACACCACCCGCATAGTCGTGCTTGCCGGCGCCGTCGTTGCCAGCCCCTTCGGGGCGCAGTGCCAGCCTGGCGGCAGCCACCGCTGCCAAGGCCCCGGCGCCCTGGAGCTCAGTGCCGCACAGGTCGGGCGCATTCTGCAGATTGACAAGGTTCAGGGTGCCCAACTGCTTGAAAACCCCGAGGCCAGTCCCGACCAGGCCGCTCCGCCGCGCAAGGACGAGCCCAAGCCTCAGCATGACCGGCGTGCGCCTGTCATCGATCCGGATCTGGGGCCTGTCAAAACAGAAAGTACCCTCACGCCCGAGCGGCCTCTGCTGCCGGCGCCCCACGCCGGCCCCACGCTCCAGTGGGGCCGCTGGGGCGAGCTTGCGCAAGCTGGCGATGCCCTGGACCTTGAGCAGGCCTTCGTCACTCACAAGATCGTCAGCCTCAATCCGCACTTCATTCTGCTGCGCCCGCGTGACAGTCAATGGGAGCGTCCGGCCAGCCGCACGCTGGATTTCCAGCTGCAAAATGCCCAGGCTCTCATCCAGCGCCAGTCCGATGGCAGCACCTACGCAGCACAGGTGGAAAACGGTCGCCTGAACATGGATTTCGTCAACAGCCGCTTCACCACCCGCTTCGACCTTCTCGCCGATGGCCAGCGCATCTCGCGCCATGCGCAAGGGCAGGTATTTCCCGACGGCACCTTCCAGAACGTCAGCCAGTACCTGGGCAACAACAACATGCGGGTAGACGGCTTGCTGCACCAGGAGGGCGGCAGCCGTGCTGTTTACCTGTTCCAGTCGCAGCTTGACGATCAGCGAACCGCTTACGGCGTGACCGATTGGAGTTCTCGGGAGGTGCTGCTAAATCGGCTAAAGTGACGAATGTCACATCGCCATTGCGGGCGCTTTGAGACTATTGCCGCCGCATTAATGCACAAGGGTCCTCGCGGCTTTCCTTCGAAGAAGCGAATCCCTTATCTGAACACCCCTAGGAGCAAGAAGAAATGGCTTTGACCATCGCGCAAATTCAGAATGCATATGTTGCATTTTTCAACCGCCCGGCTGATGTCGCGGGTCTGCAGTACTGGAGCAGCTACGCTGGCAACTCCGCTGACCTGCTGAACACCTTCGCCGAGTCTGCCGAGTACAAAGACCTGTACGCCGGCATGAACTCCACTCAGCTGGTAAACGCTGTTTACCAGAACCTGTTTGGCCGCCCGGCTGAAGTGGCCGGTCTGACCTACTGGGTAGGCCAGCTCGACAACGGTGCGCTGAAGATCGGCAACATTGCTGAAGCCATCAACAAAGGCTCTCAGGGCACCGACGCTGACATCATCAGCAACAAGGTGACTGCTGCCACCGCCTTCACCAACGCACTCGACACCAATGCCGAGATCGTTGCCTACGCCAGCGCCAACGATACCGCTCTGAACGCTGTCAAGACCTGGCTGAACACCGTCACCAGCGACGCAGCTTCCGTCACTGCCGCCACTGGCGCTCCGCTGGAAAACGTCCTGAACACCGTTCAGAACAACAGCAACGCCAACGCTGGCCAGACTTACACGCTCACTGCAGGTGAGGACAGCGGTGCTGCTTTCACGGGTACTGCAGGCAACGACACCTTCGAGGCAGCGATTGTCAACGTCAACGGCGCGCTGACTCAGACCCTGCAAGCTGCTGATGCTCTGAATGGCGGCGCTGGGTCTGACACCCTGATCGCTACCGTTCAGGGTGGTGGTGGCGCAATCGTCACTCCCTCGCTGACCAGCATCGAAAACATCGTCGTTCGCTCCATCGCTGATGACTCTGGTGTGAATCTGTCTGCTTCGACTGGCGTTGAAAAGATCACCGTTTCCAACAGTACTGGTACTGCCAACATCACTGGCGTTGGCGCAGTTCAGAACTTCGTGGTTGCTGACCAGCAGAAGAACGTTGCCTTTAACGATGGCACGGCTACCACCGTGAATCTGTCCGTGAAGAACGTTGGCAAGGTTTCCGCCACTGCCCCGACCGAAGTCGATATCGACTTTGACGATAACGCCTTCACGACGGCCAGTCTGACCGTTGAGAACTCCAACATCGAACTGCTGAGCACCACTGCCGGCAACAACGATCTGAAGACCGTGACTGTCGCCGCTACCGGTGCCAACACGCTCAAGCTGACCGCTGCTGCCATTTCCGCAGAAACCATCACCGTGACCGGCGCTGGCTCTGTCGACCTGAACGGTGCAACTCTGGTTGCTGCCAAGAAGGTCACTGTTGCCGATGGCGGCGTGAAGGCCATCATCAACAACCAGACCGCAGGTGCTGTTGAAGTCACCACCGGCGCTGGTGATGACACCGTGCAGGTGAGCGGTGCTGGCCTGAAGTCCTTGGTATCTGGTGCAGGTAAAGACTCTGTCACTGTGGGTAACGCGGCTCAAGCCATTCTTGCTGGTTCTGGGGCTGCAACCGGGCTCGGTGGTACTGGGGTTACTGGTGCTGCCAATGAGGCAGCAGCTATCACTGCCATTCAAGCTTTGACTACTGCTGCTGTTGCTGCTGGGACTATCACTGCAACCCAAAAGACAACGATTGATACTGCTGCAGATACGGTAACCGACACTGCTGCTGCCAGCTCCGTGGCTGCAGTGAACGCGATGAATACCATTCTCGCCGCCTCTGGCGTGGTTGCTGCAACCGCTACCGTTGATCTTGGTGCAGGGGATGACACTCTGACGCTGGGCAGCGCATTTGCTGATGGTGCAACGTTGTCTGGTGGTGATGGTACCGACACCTTGGCAATGGCCAAGACTGCCTACGGCACTGTGGCTGCTTACGGTGACGCTTCCCGTGCAAAGGTCACTGGTTTCGAGACGCTGAGCATCACCGATGTGCTCGCGAACACCGACTCCTTGGATATTTCCAAGTTTGCCGGCATCGTGAACTTCAAGGCTGCCGCTGGTGTGACGACTAGCAACTCCGCTGCTGTGACCAATCTGGGCGCAAATAGCACCGTTGAACTGGCTGGTGCTGCTGCCAACAACGGTACGCTGAACGTTGGTCTGAAGACCGATACCGCGACTGACAGCCTGACGCTGAAGCTCAACAAGAACTTCACCGACAACAACGACACGACCTCTTCCGAGACTGCTGCTACCAGCAACGTGGTGGTTGCCGACGTTGAAACGCTGACGGTTAACAGCACTGGTGTGAATACCAGCCTGCCTTTCACTGCAGTGACGGGTTACAAGGCCGACACCATCACCAACACGCTCGTTCTCACCGGTAGCAACAAGCTGACTTCGATCACTGTGACTGGTGACCAGAAGCTGGTTGTTGCCTCCACCGCTGCGATGACCAAGCTGGCTACGGTTGACGGTTCTGCCAACACTGGTGGCTTGGTCTTTGACGGTTCGCAGGCCGACATGACCACCCCGACCACCTCTGTGGCAATGACCATCAAGGGTTCGGCTACTGCAGCTAACACCCTTATCGGTACTGGTCATGGCGACACCATCACCGGTGGCGCGGGTAAGGACATGATCACTGGCGGTGCTGGTGCTGACGTGCTGACCGGTGGTGCAGGTAACGACACCTTCGTGTATACCGCCGCAAGCCAATCTACCCTGGTTGCAATGGACAAGATTACCGACTTCCAGGCCAATACCTTTGGTAGCGGCACTAACGGCGCTGCTGGTATTGCAGCAGGTGCCGACGCCACCAAGTGGACTGGTGACGTGATCCGTCTGGATGTTGGCGCAGCTCAAGTAACGGCAGGTACGCTGGTGAGCGTGCAGACCAACGCCGCTGATGCGCAGACCTTCCTGCAAAACACGGCTGCTAACGGTACCGCCAACCAAGTTGGTATTGCACTCGATAGCAGCAGCGGTAAGCTGTACATCGACTGGGACTCCAACGGTACCGCTGACAGCGTGATCGAACTGACTGGCGTGACCACCATCACTGCAGCAGCTTTCGAGCTGGTCTAATCTCCCCCGGAGACAAGCACCCGCCCTCGGGTAGGTGCTTGAGGTGATTGAAACCCTGTCCTTCTCACGAGGGGCAGGGTTTTTTCCATAAGGGCCTTGCGGACACGTGCAGGGTCTTTACGGAAGAAATCACAAGGGAGCCATTGCCATCGCCAAGCCAGATCCCGCCTTGGTCGCCGTGCTCATCAACCGCGAGCACAGCCGCCTGTCTAGCCAGGTCAAGACGCTGGAGAAGGTGCTGCACGCGCCGTTCTCGGACAAAGAGCACCAGCGCCTGATCCAGCTGGCAGCCAACCGGAAAAGGGGTCAGGTACATTTACTAGTAAAACCGGGGCCTCCAGTTCGTCCTCGTCCTCGCTGTCGTCCCACCCCGCTCCCTGTAGATTTGATAATAGGGGACAGACCACGGTTATCTGGTAAGCTTCGGCACCCTCAAGCATCCTGGATGCCGCCATGCCGCGTCGCCCCCGTGTGGTATTACCCCATATTCCGCTGCACCTGATTCAGCGCGGCAACAATCGACAAGTCTGTTTCGTGGCGGATGAGGATTATCGGTTCTATCTGGATTGGCTGAAGGAGTTTGCTGGCAAGACAGGTTGCCGGGTTCATGCCTAAGCGGAAAAGGGGTCAGGTACATTTACTAGTCATTTACTAGTAAAACCGGGGCCTCCAGTTCGTCCTCGTCCTCGCTGTCGTCCCACCCCGCTCCCTGTAGATTTCAGCCTTTATGGGGACACCTGATCGCGACTCGTTCTAGATGTAGCACATCAAAAAACATCTTATGGAGTGCTTTTAGGAGTGCTACGCTATGCGCGCTTACCCCGTTCGCACAATGACTTTGCGAAGACCTTAATCAAGACAGCTCGGCCCACAGTAGAGAACCACACATTCGCTCAACGAAGCGTGACGGTTCGGCCCATAGATATGAGCTCAGGCACCCTAGTAGCGCGGATAGTAGACAACAGGTGGATATGGCGATGACTTACACGGTACTGGCTGACGTTGCGGCGTCGGTGACAGAACTTAAAAAGGACCCAATGGGCACCATCCGCGAAGGTGGCGGCGAAACGGTCGTGATCCTCAATCGAAACGAACCAGCGTTCTATGCCGTGCCACCCGCACGCTATGAAGCCATGCTGGAGCTGATTGACGATCTGCGGTTGGCTGAGATCGTACGCGCTCGCGCTGGTGAACCTACTGTACGAGTAGATATCGATGGCCTCATCGCGCAAGCCGGCGGAGCCGACTAAGTACGCCCTGGAGTTCAACGCCCAAGCACTCAGGGAGTGGGGCAGGCTGGGCAACACTATCCAGCTGCAGTTCGCCAAGAAGCTGAAAGAACGCCTCGATAATCCCCGCGTCGAGGCCGATAAACTTAGGGACATGTCTAACTGCTACAAGATCAAGCTCCGCTCCATCGGCTACCGCTTGGTCTATGAAGTGATCGACAGCCGTCTGGTTGTCACGGTGATCGCGGTAGGCAAGCGGGAACGGAGTAGAGTCTACGGCAGTGCTACGAAGCGCTTGTAGGGGCCTGGGGGAAAAGGGGAAAAGGGGTCAGGTAAATTTATTCGCATTTATTCACGTCCCGCCAGTTCACAGTTTTCCCCTCCGGCGATGGTGATTCAGGGGGCAATTGTTCAAAGTGAGCTGAAGTAATCAACCCAAGGAGGGGTTATGCCGCGTCAGCCGCGGCTGGAGGTCGTTGGGCTGCCGCACCATATCGTGCAGCGCGGCGTCGACCGACAGGCCGTATTCTTCGATCATCAATGCTATCTGGAATATCTGCACCTGCTGAGCGCCTATGCGGGCCATCTGGAGGTGAGTGTTCATGGCTGGTGCCTGATGACCAACCACGTGCATCTTCTGCTGACGCCAAGCGTGCCTGGCACGCTCAGTCGATTGATGCAGAACCTCAATCGCCTGTATGTTCAGCGGATCAACGCCCGGTTCGAGCGCACCGGGCATCTTTGGGCCGGACGATTCAAGGCGAGCGTGGTGGGTAGTGAGCGCTACCTGCTCAGTTGCATGCGCTATATCGAGCTCAACCCGGTACGAGCCGGAATGGTTGCGCATCCGCAGGGCTATCCGTGGAGTTCTTGGCACGCTAATGTTGGTAAGCGGCAGTCCAGGCTGGTGACTCCGCATCCCGAATACGTTGCCCTTGGTGCGACGGATATGGAGCGCCAGGAAAATTATCGAGCTTGGGTCCTGCAGGACGAACAGAAGGACATGACAACTCAGCTGCGCAACGCTACCCAGCAGAACGCTGCCTTTGGTTCACCGCGATTCGCCCATCAAATTGAGCAGATGCTCGGGCGCGATGTAACGATCAGGCCACGAGGTCGGCCTAAAAAAGAACCATAGGAAAAATGGGAAAATGTACCTGACCCCCTTTCCAGAGCGTGTCTTCGGAATCGGCGTCCGATGCAGCATGGGCCACGGACCAGACCATGGCCTTTTGCAGATCGGCCGCTGCTTGAGGTGCGTGCAGCCAGCGCTCGTTGTCGGGAACGACAGTGGCAGTACGCACCAGCCAGACGCCGGGTTCGTACTCTTCCACCAGCACCTGGCGGCCCGCGTATTGCTTGCCCAGCGAAATCTGGCCGTTGGTGCCGACGACCTTGACGGTGGGAGAGTGTGCCGTGATGGCCATGATGAGTCTCCTTGGTAGCTATGCACGATATTATAAATTTCGTGCGGCACCAGTTCACGGTAAGTGGTGGTGGCTCTAGGATTGCCAGATTCGCAAATTTCCCAGGTGCTGCACTGGCCTGGACGTTGAGGCGCGGGGCGGGAAAAGGGTCATTTCAGTTTGACCCTTTTCCCCTAAATAGGCAGATATTCCACTCCATTCTGGATGATGCCGCTCAGTGCGACCTTGTTTTCATTGGACTCGGAAAAGCTGGCCAGTACCTGTGCTTCGTTCATCGTTCCGGTTTTCAGTTGTTTGACCCAGAAATCGAAGCCGCTTTGTTCTGGTGCGCGGTCGAGAATGTTCTGATACAGCGCAATGACGAAGTCGTCGTTGGAGGGGGCGTTCCCATACAAGCTTGTAAACTCCGTACTTGCGATAAATAGCGCGGATACGGATTCCAGTGACACTCCCCGGTCAAATTCGCTGATCCAGTAACCCAGCCCTTCGAGATCCGGCGCGCGGTTGAAGGCGGCCTCGTACAGGCGGTATGCCTGGGCAGCCTGGTCATCGATGGCCACGCTTTTATCCGTGAAGTGAACGCGCTCCACGCCATCGAGGTAGATGCCGAGGAAACTGCTGTCGGGCTTGCTGTAGACGATATGGCTGAGCTCCCCACCTTCAAGCCTGGCGGAGATCGAGCTGGTATTGAGATGCAACTGGTCGACCCCAGCCCCACCCGATATCCGCACCGAAGTGTTCAGGGTCTCGACGTTCAAGTTGAACTGGTCATCGAAATAACTGCCCGCCGTGTATACGCTGGAGACGGTGATGACATTGGCAGAGGCCTGTCCGCCCGCGCTCCCGTACAGGTATTGAAGCGCCATAACATCGAAATCACCCAGGTGGTTCGAGTTGCCACCGTTATAGGACATGATTGTGTTATTTGCTGTCGCCAGCTTGGCAGGCAGATAGGGGCCGGTGTCCCATTGGCCGTACTCGCCTGGATGCTTGAGCCCCAGGGCGTGGGCCGTTTCGTGGAGGGCCAGTTGCCGTCCGTAGCCCGCGTCGAGGTTCTGGATTTGCGGTACGGTCCAGTTCAGCCAGACATTGGCGCTGTTAGCGGTGAGGCTCATTTGGCCCTTGCTGGCGGAGCCGTCGGCAAGGGCCTGCCCACCCGAGAACAGCCCGTAGCGCAGAATGCCGCCTTCCTCGACATGCTTGAAGGTGATGCCGACCAGGGTCGATATCTCGCTGAGCATCGAATCGATGGCCGTTCGTTGCGCCTGGTTCAGCGCCTTGAAATCTCGGACTGCCGTAGCGGGCGCTTCCATGAAGCCGTATGAAATCACTACCGGCATGCCTTGGGAGTGATTCGTTGCGAGGCTGGCTTGAGGAAGTGCCAGTAGCGCGTCGATTCGAATATCGCCTGTTGCCATTTATTGCTCCTTGCTTTTTCGTTTGTGGGCCAGCGGGCAAATGTACCTGAACTGAGCCCTTTCCCTACGCGCGCCCCAGAGACGACAACGGCGCTGCCCAAATCGCGTTTCCCGAGAGCAGCGTCTCGATGCCGTCGTACAGTAATACGCCCATCTTGACCTGACCTCTTTTCATTTCAACGCCGCCTTCAACGCACTGAGGTAGGCATTTCGCGCAGTTTGCATCGCCGCCACCTGCGCCTGCAGGCGGGCCAGTTCCTGGTCGACGAACTGGATGCTCTGCAGTTGCGCTCTGGCGTCGTCGGAAAGATGTTCAAGGTCGTAGTCGATGTTGTCAATCTTGATTGTGGGCACTTTTCTGTCCTGAAGAGGTTGTTTGCACGCGTGCACGAGTTGCAGGTTGACCCGCTGCACATCGTATGTGACTTGGGCTGGCCAGCTGTGATGCAGATGCCAGCGCTTGGCACGCTGCTCGCGACACTGCTGCAGGGCCTGCTGGCGCCCTTGTTTCGGGGTGGTGGCTAGCGTCAATCCGGTTTTTTCCAACGCGTTGCGCACGCGCTCGAATACCGCTTGCGGCATGGGCGCTTCGCGTAGCGCTGCCTCGCTGGGTTTGAATGCCTGGCTGCGCGTCATGGCCAGCATGTATTGGGTGGCGTCGCGCAACTGGATGCGCCCACTCTGGCTCACGTGGATCAGCGGGCAGTGCGGCGCAAGGGTGGGCAGCACGTGATTGGGGTAGACTTCATCGCCCCAGTAGCGACAGGCCATCTGCCGGAAGTGTTCAAAGTCGCGGATGGGAACGAACTGTGCTTGGTCAAACGGCAGGATTTCCACTTTGGGTTTGGTGGGGGTCACCGTGTCGTTGGCCACGTCGATGTACAGCGTGCCGACCTGAAAGGCATTCTGGAAATACTGCCCGCGCAGGTCGCCCCAGACCTGGCGGAAATCGCCTCCAGCACTTTGAAAGGCGCGCAAGGCGCGCAGCCCTTTCACGGCATCCGAAGCGATTGCGTTCTCCTCGACTGTCCGCAGGCGCTTGTGGACAGCCTCGGCGATTTCCAGGCACTGCCCTACCGGGTAGGGCTTGCCCAGTTTCACCGGCTGCAGCCGCTCAAGCTCTGGGTCGAGTTGCCGGCGCACGGCCAGCAGGCAGGCTTCCAGTTCGGGCAATACGGGCAGCAGGTACTGCGCCGTCAGCGCAGTCTGGGTGGCCTGGTCAAAAATGCGGGGCTCATTGGGCAAGAGCGGGGTGAGCCAGCTACCCACTCGCGGCAGCGCCCGTTGGCCGCTACCTGAACCTTGAGTCATGGCACCATTCATAAGGATCATTCGATTCAGGTTGGTCGTTTTTCGTGAGCGCACTCTACCGGAATGTGCTCATGAAAACCTGTCCCTCATGAGAAGAACAAGCTGCAATAGGGAGAGGGGTTGAGGCAGCGCCTCAACTCTTCTCCAGTGATGCTTACGCTATCTGCAGCGCTCTGAGGATCGGCAATTGCTTCTCGGCGAACTCATTGGCCTGGGCGGTAAGCTCGGCAAGGTTGGCTTCTGCGGTATCCAGTACTTCCCCCTGTTTGACCAGGCGCTGCCCCTGCATGGCCAGCAGGTTCCAGGTTGCGCTGGCCCAGTCTGCAGGGTGCTTGTGTCCTTGCTGGCGGGCCAGCAGGAAAAGCTGTTGGAAACGCGGCACTGTGATGCCGCCGCCCGTAACCGGGCTGGTGAGATAATTCAGCTCACTGTTGCTGCGCGCCTTGTTCATCAGGTGGAGGTTGAGGCGGTCAGTACGCTTCCTGGCTTTCGTTGTGGCCGCATCGTCCTGGGCAGCGAGCACTGTGCCAGCGCCACTGAGTACCATGATGGCCTCGCTGATTTGCGCAAAGGTGATGCCGCCGGGTTGCAGGGCCTGTTCCAGCTGGGCCAGCGATTTGGGCTTGTTGTCGGCGAGCTGGTCGAGAATGGGGCTGTATACCGAATCCTGCATTGTGGCTTCGCCCAGGCTGCCCGTGACCTTGAGGCTGACCTCTGCTCTGTTCTGGATAAGGATGACTCGCTGTGCACGAAGTTGTTCGGCCTGCTCCAGGGCGCTCAGCTTGCGGGCTCCCTTGACCCAGTAATCCTTGCGGAACTGCTGGTTAACGCAGAAGTCACGAGTGGTCTGGCGGAACATGGGGTCGGGAATGGTGGCCAGCAATGCCTGTTGCTCGGCGGTGAGGTTTACCGCGTCAATGGCATCCAGGTAATTGGCTGAGCAGGCCCACTGCAGCTTGGCTGGGGCCAACCATTGCGCCATGTGAGCGAAAGCCATGGGTTGCCAGTCGCGGTTGAAGTATTCATGGGCGACGTAGTGGCGGTCCTGCTCCTTGATCTTCTTGATGCGTTCGGCGATCTGTGGGTTGGCGCGGGCATAGAGCGGGTTGGCGGCCAGCAACTGGTCGGCGAACGCGAGGGCGCTGTCGATACGGCTGACGATGCCGGAGCCGTCGGCGCCCAGCACTTCGGCATGTTCGGTCAGCAGGTCGCGCATGGGGACCATGGCGGCCCAGCCGGGCTGTGTGTTGTAGCTGATGTAAAGCACGCCGCCTACCTTGAGCTTGCGACGGATGAACTCGACGATGACGGCGCGATTTTCGTTGGAAATCCAGCTCCAGATCCCATGCAGGCCGATGTAGTCGAACTCAGGCAGATCGGCGCGGTTGCAGAAGGCGTCGAAGGCTTCGTCCAGAAGCTGAGCCCCCGAATCGGCGATGCTGGCCAGCTCCTGAGCGAAACCGGCTTGTGCCGGATTGAAGTCAGTACCAGACCACCGCACTACAGAGGCTGCAGCATGCAGGTTGGCGCTCATGCCTTGGCCGAATCCCAGTTCGCAGGCGGTGCCGACTTCCGGCGGAACGAGGCCGGCATTGAGGAAGGCCAGGCGCACGCGCAAGGGGTTCAGCTCGGTGTAGTAACCGTAGGTGTAGCCGATGTCGGCAACGTAGCCGGCAGTCCAGTCAGACATGGGTATTCCTTTTTTGTGATTGTTTCAATAAATGCCAACGTTGGATGAAGACAGCGCGCTCAGGAGGCAATTTTCCAGCGTAGCTAGCGGCCTACGCCAGAACCTCGACAGAGAGAGGCCGGTGCTCTGTCAGAAGTTGAAGCTGAAAACGCCGTCTTGCCCACCGAGGAATTGCCCATTCTCCGCCTCGCGGGCTTGCTCTTGTGCCCGGGTCGCAGCCAGTTGCCCGAGGACCTGGATATGCTGCATGGAGATCAACTGGCAATAAGCTATGGATAGGGCGCCTGCCTGGTGGATACGGGCAATTGCTTGTGCGTCCAGCTGATTGAGCCGGGGTTCGTCGATACGGTAGAGCCCCGTTATGTTCTTCTCGCCCTCTTCAGTAGAGATTTTGAGTGGCCAGGGAACAATCAGGTCTTCGGCTGCCAGCGCCGCGCAGAGGCGCTGGGTCAGGATGCGATTGCTGTGTACCTGCTGCAGGAAATTGAGCACTTCCCCGACGGCTTGTGCCGGCTCGCCATTGGCATCGAAGAAAGCCTCTTCATGCTGCTCTCCCACTAGATGGCTATCCAGATCCACGCAGAGTACCAATTGGCCGTCTTCGGCTTCCGCCAGGGCAAATGGATAGCCACGGTAGGCCGCTGGGGTATAGGCCACTGCCCACCGTCCTTCGGATGTCACCAGCAGGTTCTGCCCCATTTGCAGCCCCTGGACTGCCGCGGTGATGAAGGCATCGCCCTGCTGAATAAAGGCAATAGGCAGGCTCATGCAGGCCTTGGAAAGCTCCTGTGCCAGCACGGGGACAGTTGCATCCTGGGCGGCAAACGTGTAGCTGTCGTAGCGCTTCCAGCGCAAATTGGCAAAGTCGGCCTTGGTGATGGCTTGGTAGCGGGGCATTTGATCTCTCCGGTTATTGCCTGGGGAATGTTTTTCCGGTTTTTTCCGTTGTGCAGCTTCATTGGAACGGTTGGGGATGTTTTCTCGCAATCCGTGTCGCTGCGCAAGATATCGCTGGGCCTGCTGGGGCGCTCGTAGGCGTAGGGAGGCCGGCTGGAGTCAATACAATGTAGACGGGAACGCTAATGGTCTCCTAGGCGCTGATATGGCGGTAAATAGCCAGGGTCTGATTGGCGCAGCGTGCCCAGGAAAAGGCCTTCGCTCGTTCAAGCCCAGCGGTGGCAAGGGCGGCGCGGGCTTCACTGTGTTCCAGCAACCATTGCATGTTCGTCGCGAGCTGTTCCACTGAGCCGCGTTCGACAAGCAAGGCGCTGTCGCCGGTTATTTCGCACATGGAAGTATCCTGGGTGCAGATCACCGGTACGCCGCTGCTCATGGCTTCCAGTACGGGCAGGCCAAAGCCTTCGTAATGTGATGGGTAGACGAACGCCTGGGCGCCGGCATACAGCGCCGGCAGGGCGCTGGCCGGTACGAAGTTCAGGTGGCGCAGGCCGCGTGTCTGCTTGAGTTGGGCGATACGGGCGAGGGTGTCGGCATTTCCCCATCCCGGCGCGCCGGCGAGAACCAGAGGATAGTTGTCAGTCAGTGGCGCTGGCAGGCTGCTCCATGCCTTGAGCAGGGTTTCCACACCTTTGCGCGGTTCGAGAGTGCCGACAAACAGCAAGTATTGCCCGTGTCGTAGCTGGTAGCTGCTCAGGATATCGGCGGTCTGCTCAGCGGTTTGTGGCTTATAACGACTGGCTGCACCAAGATGGATGGTTTGTACGCGCCGTTCATCCACGCCATACAGCTCGATCAGTTCCTTGCGGATGTGTTCGGAATCGGTGATCAGGGCATCTGCCCGAGCCAGCGTTTTCGGCAGTTCGCGGCTTAGCCATGCTACACGTTTGGCTGGATGATATTGGGGGTAGTGGATAAACGACAGGTCATGAATGGTGGCGACACATGGCCCCTTGTGGGCGCGCAGAATGAAGTTCGGTTCGTGATAGACGAAGTCTCGTAACCGGGCTGATTGCAGCCTTAGCAGATTGTTGCGCAACGCCTCGCGCGCACGATAGGCCAGGCTCGAATTGCGCAGCAGGCGATGCAGGCGGCCCTGTGATGGGCGTGACGACGCGCCGCCCGATAGCGCGCGGGCATGACACTCATGCAGGGCCTGTGTGGCCGAGGCAAAGTGACGCCCGGAAAAGCACTCGATGCCTTCAAACGCCTGCATCGCTACGAATTGTTCAAGCAGGTTCTGTGTGTAGGTGCCAATGCCTGTCACGGGTGGCAGTAGCGATTCGGTGTTGAGCAATAGCTTCATTGAGTGCTTTACCTGGGGGCCGTATCGTATGGCGAGCATGTGAGCATGTGAGCATGTGAGCATGTGAGCTTGGGGATGAGGGTTCTGTATCAGCCTGGTTCGCGGGCATGGCCCGCTCCTGCGTGGGGCGCGACAACCTGCCGGGGACGCAAGCGCGTAGGAGCGGCCCCTGGCCGCGAATGAAACCACGCAGGTGCTGGGCCTGGTTCGCGGGCATGGCCCGCTCCTGCGTGGGGCGCGACAACCTACCGGGGACGCAAGCGTAGGAGCGGCCCCTGGCCGCGAATGAAGCCACGCAGGTGCTGGGTATGGTTCGCGGGCGTGGCCTGCTCCTACGTTGCATGAGAGGCACCACAACATTTGTAGGCGTCATCGGCCTGCGACTACCTCGGCTCGCCAGTAGTCGAGCAGCTCCTTCAGGGTTTCCGGTAATCCTATAGAGGGCTTCCAGCCGAGGGCCTGGCGCAGGCGCTGGCTATCCCCAGCCGCGTATGGGATGTCCGAGGGGCGCATCCGCGCCGGGTCCTGTTCGATCCTGATCGTGGCGCTGCTCATTTGCAGCATCATCTCCAGCACCTGGGCGATCTGGTGAGTTTGGCCCGAAGAGATATTGAAGCAGCGCTGATGCTCGCCGGCGCTGTCGGCACGTGCCAGCAGCAGTTCGTATGCCCGGCAGACGTCGGCCACATCGAGAAAGTCGCGGCTGGCTTGCAGGTCGCCGACTTTCAGCACCGGCTCCTGCTTGCCTGCCTCGATCAGGGCGATCTGGCGAGCGAACGAGGCCGTCACGAAGTCAGGCGACTGATGCGCGCCGATATGGTTGAACGGTCGTGCCACCACGCCACGTGTTCCACGGCGGAAATACTCGTTGAACGCCGTCTCGGCGGCGAGCTTGCTTGCGGCATAGGGGTTCTGCGGCAGGCAGGGAACATCCTCGTCGAGCGGGATGTTCTGCTTGAAAGCTGCGCCGTAAACGTCTGCTGAGCTGACGAACAGAATGAAGCACTCCGGCGCGAATTTGCGCATGGCTTCCAGTACGTTGATGCTGCCCATCACGTTGGTTTGCCAGGTGAGTTGTGGAGCCTCGAAACTCTTCGGAATATGCGTGATCGCCGCCAGATGCACGATTCGAGTCGGAGAGGTGTCACGGATGATCTGCGCAACGCTTTCGGCTTCGCGAATGTCACAACTGACCGTTTCGCTGGCAAAGGGCACGGGCTGGTCCGCATGTGACGACACAGCAATGACATGCTGCCCGGAGTGCTGGAGCGTTCTGCAGAGCTGCCGTCCAACGAAACCGTTGGCGCCTGTAATTAACGTGCGGTGCATGATCTTCTCTCTGGCCCTCGAACGCGGGCGGCTAGTTTACAGAGCGTGCAGGGGGCATGCGAGCCGGAGGTGACCTCGTAGGAGCGGGCCATGCCCGCGAACCCATACCCGTTCATTGGCGCGGTTCCGTTCGCGGCCAGGGGCCGCCGCTGCAGGTGTTGGTCCCGCGAATGTTGCCCCCCGCGCGTAGGAGCGGGCCATGCCCGCGAACAAAGCCCACACCCCTGGTGCGTGTCATTCATGGGCATGGCCCGTTCCTACAAAGCAACAGGCAACGTTGCATCATCGCGGGGTCGATTCGATAATGACGAGCTTTGCCATTGATGGCTTCTCGGAGTTTTTATGTTTACGCCCGTAATCCTCGCCGGCGGTAGCGGCTCGCGCCTCTGGCCGTTGTCGCGCCAGCGTTTCCCCAAGCAGTTTCTGGAGCTCGACGGCCAGGCGAAAGGGACCATGTTCCAGCGTACGCTGGCCAGGCTGGACGGGTTGGAGCACGCATCGCCGCTGGTGGTGAGCAATGAAGAGCATCGTTTCGTCGTGGCCGAGCAGTTGCGTCTGGCCAGGCGCACGAGCCGGCGCATCATCCTCGAACCCATGGCGCGCAATACGGCCCCGGCCATTGCGCTGGCGGCGCTGGATGCCAGCCGAGAGGGCGACGATCCGGTGCTGCTGGTGCTGGCGGCTGACCATTACATCCGTGATGAGGACGCTTTCCGCGAGTCGATACGGATCGCCGAGGCTCAGGCTCGCGACGGGCGTCTGGTGACCTTCGGCATCACGCCGACCCAGGCGGAAACCGGGTTCGGTTATATCCAGTGCGGCGATACGCTGGGAGCAGGTGGCTTTGCGATTGCCGGCTTCAAGGAAAAGCCTTCGGTCGAGCGCGCCCAGGAGTATCTGGCTGCGGGCAATTATCTCTGGAACAGCGGCATGTTCATGTTCCGCGCTTCGCGCTTTCTGGCGGAGCTGGAGCGCTTTCGCCCCGACATCCTCGCTGCCTGCCGCGACGCGCTCGCCGGGGCGGAGGAAGACAGTCACTTCCTGCATATTCCGTCCGAGCAGTTCGCCCGTTGCGATGACGAGTCGGTGGACTATGCGGTGATGGAGCATACCGCCGCCGGTGTGGTGGTACCGCTGGATGCCGGCTGGAACGATCTGGGCAGCTGGGCGGCGATCTGGGATGTCAGCGAGCGCGATGCCGATGGCAATGGCCTGCAGGGCGATGTGCTGTCGTTCGATACGCGCAACACGCTGGTGCAGTCGCATCATCGGCTGGTGGCGACCGTGGGCGTCGAGGATCTGGTGGTCGTCGAAACCAAGGATGCCGTGTTGGTGGCCCATCGCGATCAGTGTCAGCAGGTCAAGCAGGTGGTTCAGCAGTTGCAGGCCGAGCAGCGTGAGGAGTTCGTCAGCCATCCGTTGGTAAGCCGCCCCTGGGGCCATTACGACACGGTGGATCGCGGCGAGCGCTATCAGGTCAAGCGCATCACCGTGTTGCCGGGTGAATGCCTGTCACTGCAGATGCACTACCACCGGGCCGAGCACTGGATCGTGGTGTCGGGCACGGCCAAGGTGATCTGTGGCGACAAGGAGATGGTCCTTACGGAAAACCAGTCCACCTATATTCCGCTGGGGGTCAAGCACTCGCTGTCCAACCCCGGCAAGATGCCGCTGGAACTGATCGAGGTGCAGTCGGGTGCCTATCTGGGCGAGGACGATATCGTGCGTTTCGAGGATCGTTACGGGCGTAGTTGAAGATAGCCGCCCGTAGGAGCGGGCCCTGCCCGCGAACCTGTGCCCGACCATCGGCGCGGCTTCATTCGCGGCCATGGGCCGCTCCTACAGATTTACCTGTGCAGGCTTAAACAGGCGGCGGTTTCTGGATCTGTTACGTCTTGTTGTTGGCATATTGCCATCACTTTTGCTGTACAACGATTCTGATTCCCGCCAAAATCACCTTCTTTTTGGGGGGGGTTGCCATGTCGGCTTCAGAGGATCGGCGCCAGTATCATGCGCTGCGCGAGCATATCGATAGCCTGCTGGCAGCCGGTGGTTCGCTGGTGGGGCGCGATCCCGTCAGGCTTGCCGTCGAAGGTCGAATTCTGACGGTACGGCACGGAATGCTGGTCAATGAGCAGGCTCATCTGGATCTGATCGAGGCGCTGGCGGCGCTCGAATGGAATTTCAATCAGCTGAAAGAAGCCCGCATGGCCTGAGGCCCCGTTCATTACGGATGCCGCTAATCCGTAGAAGCGGGCCACGCCCGCGAGCTTGTGTCCAGGCCATCGGCGCGGTTCCGTTCGCGGCCAGGGGCCGCTCCTGCAGATGTTGCATGCACTCCGCGCGTAGGAACGGGCCATGCCCGCGAGCCTGTGCCCGACCATCGGTGCGGTTCCGTTCGCGGCCAGGGGCCGCTCCTACAGATGTTGCATGCCCCCCGCGCGTAGGAGCGGGCCACGCCCGCGAACCTGTGCCCGACCATCGGTGCGGCTCCGTTCGCAGCCAGGGGCCGCTCCTACAGATGTTGCATGCACCCCGCGCGTAGGAGCGGGCCATGCCCGCGAGCTTGTGTCCAGGCCATCGGCGCGGTTCTGTTCGCGGCCAGGTCCTACAGATGTTGCATGCATCCTACGGTCTCGCTTTGTCGCTCATACACGTGAATAACGGAATATAGTGAAATATAGCGAAAACCACTATATGCGCATATATTGCGCTATAGATCAGTGGAGGCTTGAATATGGACCCTTATCGCAATCCCTTTGCACCTGGTGCCGGAAGTCGACCGCCTGAGCTTGCGGGGCGCGATGCAATTCTTGAGGCTGCGAGAATTTCATGTGGCCGCGCCATTAAAGGACGAAGCGCCCGATCAATCATGCTTCTGGGATTGAGGGGTACCGGCAAGACGGTTCTGCTGAATGAAATAGGGAAAATCGCACAGGAAGAGGGTCTCCTGGTTTCCAAGGTGGAATCTCCGGAACGTGAAAGCCTTGCACGTCTTCTTTATCCCGAAATGCGCAAGGTCATGCGCTCGCTCTCGGGTGTGGAGGCTGCCAAGCAAATCGCCAGTCGTGGACTGAAAGGGCTTCGCGGTTTTGCCTCGATCTTCAAGATCGACATTGCTGGTGTCGAGGTAGGGGTTGAGCCTGAGCCCGGTCTCGCTGATAGCGGAGACCTGCAATACGATCTACCGGACCTTTTTGAAGTAATTGGTCGGGCAGCACAAGCCGCAGGTAAAGGGTGGATTCTTCTTATAGATGAAGTGCAGTACCTTTCCGAGGCGGATCTCTCGGCATTGATTGTTGCCATTCATCACATGTCGCAAGAAGGTCTTCCGGTACTTCTCGTTGGGGCTGGTCTTCCGCAAGTTGCCCGGCTCGCGGGCGAAGCAAAGTCTTATGCCGAGCGGCTTTTCCTGTATCCGGCGGTTGGTGCGCTCGATCAGCCATCGGCTAGCCAAGCTGTCAAAAAGCCGATAATGGATGAAGAGGCTTCAATCGATCCGGCGGCGCTCGATATCATCGTTGACCGTACACGTGGTTATCCCTTCTTCCTTCAGGAGTGGGGGTCTACGGCCTGGAACAATGCTGAAGGGCCAGAAATCACCATCGATGACGTGAGCCAATCCTATACCGAGACGCTGGCTTTGCTTGATTCGGGTTTTTTCAGGGTTCGTATTGATCGGCTGACCAAATCAGAAGTTCATTTCGTGAGGACGATGTCGGAGCTGGGTGATGGACCCTATGCCATGGCTGATATCGCCAAGGCGATGGGACGAACCCAGTCGTCGCTTGGGCCAACTCGGGCCAATATTATTTCCAAGGGGATGATCTACAGTACAGATCACGGCTATCTGAATTTTACCGTCCCCCTCTTTGCGGAATATATGCGCCGCCAAGGGTAAGTCTCGATTCTATGTAGGCGCGGAGCACTATGCCCAGGCCATCGGCGCGGTTCCGTTCGCGGCCAGGGGCCGCTCCTACAGATGTTGCATGCACTCCGCGCGTAGGAGCGGGCCACGCCCGCGAACCGGTGCCCGAACATCGGCGTGGCTCCGTTCGCGGCCAGGGGCCGCTCCTACAGATGTTGCATGCACCCCGCGTGTAGGAGCGGGCCACGCCCGCGAACCAATGTCCAATCATCGGCGCGGTTCCGTTCGCGGCCAGGGGCCGCTCCTACAGATGTTGCATGCACTCCGCGCGTAGGAACGGGCCACGCCCGCGAACCAATGTCCAATCATCGGCGCGGCTCCGTTCGCGGCCAGGGGCCGCTCCTGCAGATGTTGCATGCACCCCGTGCGTAGGCGCGGGCCACGCTCGCGAACCAATGTCCAATCATCGGTGCGGTTCCGTTCGCGGCCAGGGGCCGCTCCTGCGGATGGCGCATGTATCCGTGGGCGGCGTATTGCGCATTCGCGGATGCCGTAAATCGGCAACCCCGTCGATATTTCCATCTGAAACACAGCACGCGCGGCTGGCTGTGCGTAAAATCCGCATCCTTGTCGGGGCTGTCATGCATCCCTGGGGATTTCGGAGAGCTGGGTGAGTTCGAGCAGGAAAGTTCTGGTGACTGGTGGTACGGGCTTCGTCGGGCGTGCGGTGCTTGCGCGTCTGGTTGCCCGTGCCGAGTTGCGGGTGTTGGCCTGGACGCGGCGTGCCGATGCCGTGCTGCCTGCAGGGGTCGTGCGGGTGCCGCTTTCACACAACCGTATGTTTGCGGCGGGTGCCGAGGTGGAAGGGTTGCATACGGTCGTGCATTGCGCGGCGCGCGTTCATGTGATGAATGACGAAGTGCCTGACCCGCTGGCTGAATTTCGCCGGGTCAATGTGGAGATGACGCTCGATCTGGCGCGTAGCGCTGTCGAGCTCGGTGCGCGGCGGTTCATTTTCATCAGTTCGATCAAGGTCAACGGTGAAACGACACAGCCGGGCTACCCCTTCACTGCGTTCGATACGCCGCAGCCATGCGGCGCTTATGCGCTGTCCAAGCATGAAGCCGAAGCCGGTTTGCGCGAGATTGCCGAACAGACGGGCCTTGAAGTGGTGATCATCCGCACGCCGCTGGTATACGGGCCGGGCGTGGGGGCGAATTTTCGCAGCATGATGCGCTGGCTTGCGGCGGGTATGCCTCTGCCGCTGGGTGCGCTGGATAATCGGCGCAGTCTGGTGGCGCTGGATAATCTGGTCGATCTGATCGATACCTGCCTCGATCACCCGGCTGCGGCCAACCAGACGCTGCTGGTGAGCGATGGCGAGGATATGTCCACCAGTGAGCTGCTGCGCCGTCTGGGCATGGCGCTCGGTCGGCCTGCACGGTTGCTGCCGGTGCCTGGTCACTGGATCGGCCTGGCCGCGCGGCTGTTGCGGCGTGAGGCGATTCATGCGCGGCTGTGCGATTCGCTGCAGGTGGATATCGAGCGAACCCGTGAGCTGCTGGGTTGGTCGCCGCCGGTGAGGGTGGATGATGCGTTGCGCCGGACGGCGCTCGATTACCTGCAACGGCGGCAAGCATGATGCTCTGGCTGATCGTGGCGGCCTTCGTTGCCGCCTTCGGGCTCACCGCTGTGCTGCGCCGGTATGCGCTGCGTCGACAGCTGCTGGATGTGCCCAATGGGCGAAGCTCGCACGTCGTTCCTACGCCCAGAGGCGGGGGCGTGGCCATTGTCGCGGTGGTGGTGGGACTGTTGCCGGTGCTGTGGCTGTACGAGGCGGTGAATGCTTCTCTGGTCTGGGCCTTGTTCGGCGCGGGTCTGGCTGTCGCGCTGCTGGGGTTTGCCGATGACCATGGTCATATCGCCGCACGCTGGCGTCTGCTGGGGCATTTCGTTGCGGCGATGTGGGCCATGTTCTGGCTGGGCGGGCTGCCGGCGCTGACGTTGTTCGGCATGACGCTGGAACCGGGCTGGCTGGGCAACCTGCTGGGGCTGCTGTTTCTGGTGTGGATGCTCAATCTGTACAATTTCATGGATGGCATCGACGGCCTCGCCAGCGTCGAGGCGATCAGCGTATGCCTGGGCGTGCTGGTCTGTTATGCGCTTGCCGCGTCGTCGGACGGAGCGCGCCAGGGTGATTTCGAGTTGTTGCTGGCTGCGGCTGTGGCGGGTTTCTGCTGCTGGAATTTCCCCCGGGCGCGCATATTCATGGGCGATGCGGGAAGCGGTTTCCTCGGTATCGTCCTGGGCATATTGGCCCTTGGCGCCGCCTGGGTCGTGCCACAATTGCTCTGGAGTTGGCTGATTCTGCTGGGCGTCTTTATCGTCGATGCAACTTTCACTTTATTGCGTCGTCTTTTGCGGGGCGAGGCCGTGTATCAGGCTCATCGCAGCCACGCTTATCAGGCTGCTGCGCGGCGCTTTGGCCGCCATGTGCCGGTGACGGTTGCGGTGGGGTTGATCAACGTGGGTTGGCTTTTGCCCTGGGCGGCGTGGGTAGCCTCAGGCGGAGTCGAGGGTGCAACAGCCTTGGTGATCGCCTATTTGCCGTTGTTGTGCCTCTGCATCCGGTTTCACGCAGGTGCGGCTGAAGCGAGTACATGATTGTGCGGTGTGGTGGCGGTTCGCGGGCATGGCCCGCTCCTACGGAGCCGTGATGTGTGCCACACCTGTAGGAGCGGGCCATGCCCGCGAACAAGCCGGTTTGGAATGAATGGCTTTGTCGGATGGGAATGAAATGAATGTTGCGTGATCGCCTGTTAGGCCTGCCCCGGCGGTACAAGCGCCTGCTGCAGGTCTTGGCCGATGTCGTTCTGGTGTGGGTGTCTCTGTGGCTGGCGTTCGTGGCGCGTCTGGGCTCCTATGAAGTCGTGGACCCCTTTGGCGAGCACGCCTGGCTGTTCCTGCTCGCGCCGTTGCTGGCCATCCCGCTGTTCATTCGCATCGGCATGTACCGGGCTGTGATGCGCTACCTGGGCAACGATGCGCTGATTGCCATTGCCAAGGCGGTTACGCTGTCGTCACTGCTGCTGGCCTTGGCAATCTACTGGCATCGTGATGCGCCGGGGTTGGTGCCGCGTTCTCTGGTGTTCAATTACTGGTGGATCAGCCTGATGCTGCTCGGCGGGCTGCGCCTGATGTTGCGTCAGTATGTGCTGGGCGATTGGTATCGCGGGATGCTGAGCGCTCCGTTCGGCCAGGATAACGGCCTGCCACGTGTCGCCATTTATGGCGCGGGCGCTGCCGGCAACCAGTTGGCAGCCGCGCTGAGAATGGGGCGTGCGATGCGTCCGGTGGCCTTTATCGATGATGACAGCGATATCGCCAACCGGGTCATTGCCGGGCTCAAGGTGTACAAGCCCAAGCATATCGGCCAGATGGTCGCCGAGAGTGGCGCCAGCGAGATTCTGCTGGCCATTCCGTCCGCCAGTCGGGCGCGGCGGCGCGAGATCCTGGCGAATCTGGAGCGCCATCCCCTGCATGTACGCTCGGTACCGGGGTTCATGGACCTGGCCAGTGGACGGGTCCGGGTCGAAGACCTTCAGGAAGTGGATATTGCCGATCTTCTGGGGCGCGACAGCGTTGAGCCGGATGAGGCTCTGCTGGCCAGGTGCATTCGCGGCAATGTGGTGCTGGTCACGGGTGCCGGCGGCTCGATTGGCACCGAGCTTAGCCGGCAGATTCTGCTGCTGGCTCCGAAAGCCCTGATTCTGTTCGATCATGCCGAATACAACCTGTACCGCATTCATCGTGAGCTGGAGCAGCAGGTCAGGGAGCAGGCGCTGGAAGTGGAGCTGATTCCGATCCTCGGCTCTATCGGCAACCCGCAGCGTCTGCTGAGCATAATGCGCGCCTGGGGCGTGACGACCGTGTATCACGCGGCGGCCTACAAGCATGTGCCCATGGTCGAGCACAATATTGCCGAAGGGGTGATGAACAACGTCATGGGTACGCTCAATTGCGCCCAGGCCGCGATCCAGGCTGGCGTGGCGCATTTCGTGCTGATCTCGACGGACAAGGCGGTGCGCCCGACCAATGTCATGGGCAGCACCAAGCGGCTCGCGGAAATGGCGTTGCAGGCGCTCAGCCGTGAAGCCGCTCCGGTGCTGTTCGGCGAGCCGGCGAGTATCAATCAGGTCAATCGTACCCGTTTCACCATGGTCAGGTTCGGTAACGTGCTGGGTTCGTCCGGTTCGGTGATTCCGCTGTTTCGCGAGCAGATTCGCCGGGGTGGGCCGGTGACGGTCACCCATCCGAAGATCACCCGTTACTTCATGACGATTCCCGAGGCTGCACAGCTGGTGTTGCAGGCGGGCTCCATGGGTCTGGGGGGCGATGTTTTCGTGCTGGATATGGGTGCGCCGGTGCGAATCGCCGAGTTGGCCGAGAAGATGATTCATCTGTCTGGGCTGTCGGTTCGCGACGAAGACAATCCCAATGGCGATATCGCCATTCAGTTCACGGGCCTGCGGCCCGGCGAAAAGCTCTACGAGGAACTGCTGATCGGCGATGACGTGACGCCGACAGAGCACCCGATGATCATGTCCGCCGATGAGGCCTACCTGTCCTGGGGCGAATTGCGTGATGTGCTGGAGCGCTTGCTACAGGCGTTGGGCAACGATGATTTCGAGCAGGTCAGGGTGATTCTGCGTGCCACAGTCGATGGTTATTCGCCTCGTGAGGAAATCGTCGACTGGCTGTACCACCCGCCGCTTAATTGATCGGCAGGTAGTGTCGGTTCGCGGGCAGATTCTGTAGGAGCGGCCCCTGGCCGCGAACGGGACCGTGCCGATGGTTGGGTATTGGTTCGCGGGCGTGGCCCGCTCCTGTGTGGAGACAGTGTCCGTGGGATACGACTCAGTAGCTGGCTTTCCCCGGCACTCTTGATTAGACTCGATCGCGTTCTTGTCGGGGTGCCTTGAATCGAAGGCTGAGATCGGAAAGTTCCGGATCCCGTTGAACCTGATCAGGTTAAGGCCTGCGTAGGGAACAAGATGTGCTCGCCAGTTTCTCCTGCGAGTCTCTCGGCGCCAATCCCGGCGCACCCCGATGCCCTTATCCCGCCGTGTTTTTCAGGTTCGCTCCGACAACTATCGAGGAGCCAGTCTGATGCGTGCAGAACAACAACATCTCAGTGAATCGGCCCAGGTCGACCAGCAGTCGATCCAGCCTTTCCCGCGTTCGCAGAAAATCTACGTGCAGGGCACACGAGCGGACATCCGCGTGCCGATGCGCGAGATCAGTCTCGACGTCACGCCCACCGCCTTCGGTGGCGAAATCAATGCGCCGGTGCTGGTCTACGATACGTCCGGCCCCTACACCGACCCCAATGTGCAGATCGACGTGCGCAAGGGCCTGGCCGATGTGCGCAGCGCCTGGATCGAGGATCGCGGCGATACCGAGAAATTGCCGGGGCTGAGTTCCGAATTCGGCCAGCGCCGCCTGGACGATGCCGAGCTGACCGCCATGCGCTTCGCCCACGTGCGCAACCCGCGCCGCGCCAAGGCTGGCAGGAATGTCAGCCAGATGCACTACGCGCGTCAGGGCATCATCACGCCCGAGATGGAATACATCGCCATCCGCGAGAACATGAAGCTGCAGGAGCATCGCGCCGCCGGCCTGCTGGATCAGCAGCACGCGGGTCAGAGCTTCGGCGCCAGCATCCCCAAGGAAATCACCCCCGAATTCGTCCGTGACGAAGTCGCCCGCGGTCGCGCCATCATCCCCGCCAACATCAACCACACCGAGCTGGAGCCGATGATCATCGGCCGCAACTTCCTGGTGAAGATCAACGGCAATATCGGCAACTCGGCGCTGGGTTCCTCCATCGAGGAAGAAGTCGCCAAGCTGACCTGGGGCATCCGCTGGGGCTCGGACACGGTGATGGACCTGTCCACCGGCAAGCACATCCACGAAACCCGCGAGTGGATCATCCGCAACTCGCCGGTGCCGATCGGCACGGTGCCGATCTACCAGGCGCTGGAGAAGGTCAACGGTATCGCCGAAGACCTGACCTGGGAGCTGTTCCGCGACACCCTGATCGAGCAGGCCGAGCAGGGCGTCGACTACTTCACCATCCATGCCGGCGTGCTGCTGCGCTACGTGCCGCTGACGGCCAAGCGCGTCACCGGTATCGTCAGTCGTGGCGGCTCGATCATGGCCAAGTGGTGCCTGGCGCATCACAAGGAAAACTTCCTCTACACCCATTTCGAAGACATCTGCGAAATCATGAAGGCCTACGACGTCAGCTTCTCGCTGGGCGACGGCCTGCGTCCGGGCTCCATCGCCGACGCCAACGATGCCGCGCAGTTCGGCGAGCTGGAAACCCTCGGCGAGCTGACCAAGATCGCCTGGAAGCACGACGTGCAGTGCATGATCGAAGGCCCCGGCCACGTGCCGATGCACATGATCAAGGAGAACATGGACAAGCAGCTCGAATGCTGCGACGAGGCGCCGTTCTACACCCTCGGCCCGCTGACCACCGACATCGCGCCGGGCTACGACCACATCACCTCGGGCATCGGCGCGGCGATGATCGGCTGGTTCGGCTGCGCCATGCTCTGTTACGTCACGCCCAAGGAGCACCTGGGCCTGCCGAACAAGGATGACGTCAAGACCGGCATCATCACCTACAAGATCGCTGCCCACGCCGCCGACCTGGCAAAAGGTCATCCCGGTGCGCAGATCCGTGACAATGCCCTGTCCAAGGCGCGCTTCGAATTCCGCTGGGAAGACCAGTTCAACCTGGGCCTGGACCCGGATACCGCGCGCGCCTTCCACGACGAGACCCTGCCCAAGGACTCGGCCAAGGTCGCGCACTTCTGCTCCATGTGCGGACCGAAGTTCTGCTCGATGAAGATCACCCAGGAAGTCCGCGAGTACGCCGCCGAGAACGGCCTGACCGACGAGCAGAAGGCCATCGAGGCTGGCTTCGCCGAACAGGCAGGGCGCTTCAAGGATGAAGGGTCGGTGATCTACCGGCAGGTGTAGCTGCTGCGGCCTTGTAGGGCCGAATTCATTCGGCCGGTTTCACCAAGGCTGAACAAGTTCGGCCCTACGAAGTGCTCCGCTACAAATACTCCGGCCTGACGATGCCTTCGAGCTGATCATGCGGAATGCTCAGCTCGGGGTGGCCGCTGGAGTAGGGCGCGATGCTGTAGACGTCATACTTGAGCAGCACGCTGTCCTTGAGCAGGGCGATGTGGGCGGTCTGCTGAAAGGGCCAGAATTCGATGAATTCGGCATCCTGGTCGTGTTCGTTCTCCACCAGCCAGCGCTGGTGCGCCTGGCGGGCGGCACGCCAGAAATTGCCGGCCTGGCCGGGTAGCAGGATGTCTTCGAGGCGCAATTCGCGATTCGGCTCGCGGTCGTAGTTGATGAAACCGCGACCGGGCATGCCATGTGCCCCGCCAGTGAACAGGTAGCTGGACAGCTCGATCACCAGGATATTGCCGTGCCGTTCGCGCAGCTTGGCTTGCAGATAGCTGCTCCAGTGGGGTTCGGCGTCACGCAGGAATGCCTCCTGGTAACCTTCAAGCGTCGCCGGCATTTCGCTCTCGGGGCCGAACATCGTCATGCGCCGCAGCCGTTCGTCGATCAGCGCATTGAGCGCCGGCTCGTCGACGAAATGTTCGGTGTCGATATTGACCAGCGGGCAGCTCTCGTCCTGCTCGGGACAGCCGGCGGGGCGTTGCTCACTGAGGATCTGCCGGATTTCGATCGTCGGCTCCCCCCCGAAGTGCTGGCAGGCGCTCAGCAGCAGGGCGGTGATGGTCAGGGTGAGAATATTTCGAAAAGGCATAACCTTTTTCAACGGCCTGTTAACGGGATTCATCCGGTTTCCTATGGTCCTGCGCTGCGGTTTCGAGTGTGGGCAGTCTGTGAAGTTCTGCAAGCGGCTGCCAGTATTTTCACTGTGATGCTGACGTTCGTAATGGGCTGCGTTCGAGCATGTGGCGCGTTAGGATAACCTTCAAAGACCGCTCACGCAGTGACGGTTGATGTCTTTCCGGCGGCGCCGCGCGTCGCGGAATAACCGATTATGTGAGTGTGCAATGACCGAGATTTTCAAAGCCGGACCCGCTGACGTGGAAATCATCCAGCGCGATCGCTGTTTCAGCGGCTTTTACAGCCTGGATCGCTTTCGGCTGCGTCATCGATTGTTCCGTGGCGGCATGGGCGCAGAGATCGAGCGCGAGCTTTTCGTGCGTCACGACGCCGTGTGCGTGCTGCCCTACGACCCCCAGCGCGACGAGGTGGTGCTGATCGAACAGTTCCGGATGGGTGCGATGGCGCGTGGCGACAACCCCTGGCTGGTGGAAACCGTGGCCGGTCTGATCGACAAGGAGGAGCAGCCCGAGGAAGTGGCCCGCCGCGAGGCGGTCGAAGAGGCGGGGCTGGAGATCGGCGAGCTGTGGCCGGTGTCGGCCTATTATCCATCGCCGGGCGGCAGTACCGAGCGCATTCATCTGTATGTCGGGCGCTGCAGCAGCCTCGGTGCCGGCGGTGTGTTCGGACTGGAGGAAGAGGGCGAGGATATTCGTGCTGCGGTCTGGCCGCTGCAGACAGCGCTGGCCGCCTTGCGCGACGGTCGCATCGACAACGCGGCAACCATCATCGCCCTGCAATGGCTGGCCTTGAACCGCGATGAAATCAGGGAGGCCTGGACATGAGAGCCAAACGCGAGCGCTATCATGTCGATCTGCTGGAATTGCAGTCTGCCTGCGAGGCGAATTACCTGCGGCTGATGCAACTGCTGCCCGACATGCGGCATCAGTCCGATATTCGCCGTATCGCCATGAGCCAGGGGGATCGGCTGCTGGGCGTGCTGGTGTTGCAGGTAGTGGAAAACTGCCCCTACACCAGCACGCTGCGTATCACGCAGGAGCATTGCCTGCCCTGGCTGCCGGTGCCCCGGATGGAGGTGCGGGTCTATCACGACGCGCGCATGGCCGAGGTCGTCAGTGCGGAGAATGCGCGGCGCTTTCGCGGCATCTATCACTACCCCAATGCGCAGATGCATCAGCCCGACGAGAAGAGCCAGCTCAACCTCTTTCTCGGCGAATGGCTCGGACACTGCCTGGCCTGTGGGCATGAGCTGGAACCGGTGCTTTGAGCGTTTTTGGCGGGCAAGGTCCTCTCCTGTGTGTTCCGTTTTTGTAGGAGCGGGCCATGCCCGTGAAGGGGCTGCACCGCGGCGTGGTTTTTACGGAGTGCCGTTTGGACAAAAGGGTGTATCTGTGACCCACGCCCGTAACGCACGGTTTACCCTCGTGCTCGCCTGCCACCATAATTCCTCCGTCATCCGGGCAAAGGAGACGGGTCTTGCCTGTCGCACCTCTTAACGCTGATAAAGACTCGGTACTGCTCGTACAACTGACCGACAGCCACCTGTTCGCCGAGGCGAGCGGCAGGCTGCTGGGCATGGACACGACCGAGAGTTTGCGGCGAGTCGTCGAGCGGGTTCTCGACGAACAGCCATGCGTGGACCTGATGCTGGCGACCGGCGATCTGTCCCAGGATGGTTCGATCGCCTCTTACGAGCGTTTTCGCACATCCTGCGAGCCTATCCAGGCGCCTGCGCGCTGGTGCCCCGGCAACCATGACGAGCTGGCCGCGATGCAGCAGGTGACGCAGGGCAGCGAGCTGATGGCGCCGATCCTCGACATCGGTGCCTGGCGCGTGGTGATGCTCGATACGCTGGTGCCCGGATCGGTTTTCGGGATGCTTCGCAGCGAACAGCTTGCGCTGCTTGAGCGCGCCTTGCAGGAAACGCCGGACAGGCATCTTCTGATCTGCCTGCATCATCATCCGGTGACCATTGGCAGTCGCTGGATGGATGCCATCGGGCTGCACAATCGCGAGGCGCTGTTCGAAGTCATCGATCGCTTTCCCAGTGTCAGGGCGTTGCTCTGGGGGCACATTCACCAGGAGTTCGACGACTGGCGTAACGGTGTGCGGCTGCTGGCGTCACCCTCTACCGGCGTGCAGTTCGCGGTCGGCAGCGAAAACTTCCAGGTGGACAGGCTCGCGCCCGGCTACCGCTGGCTGCGCCTGCATGCCGATGGCCAGCTCGAAACCGGCGTGTCGCGGATCGAAGAGGGGGACTTCGACGTGGACTACAGCGTCGAGGGGTATTGAAGCTTCGTTCGCGGGCGTGGCCGCTGCGGATGGGATTGCACGACCACCTGTAGGAGCGGCCCCTGGCCGCGAACGGGCTCGCGCGGGTGCTGAGCATTGATTCGCGGGCGTGGCCCGCTCCTACGACGGATGGATTGCACGACCACCTGTAGGAGCGGCCCTTGGCCGCGAACGGACCCGCGCCGGGGTGCTGAGCATTGTTAGCGGGTATGTGGCTGTCCGTTTTCGGGTTGCAGAAAAGGTCGGGTGGCTTGTAGCCTTGCCTCTTTTCGATGAACTGTATCCATGTCCAGTTACCCGCCTTCGATTCTTTATCTGCACGGCCTCAACAGCTCTCCACTCTCGCGCAAGGCGAGCCAGCTGACGGCTGCGCTGGCGTGTATCGGGATGGGCGCACGGTTGCGGGTGCCGGCGCTGCATCATCATCCGCGCCTGGCCATCGCCCAGCTCGAGGCGGCTATCACCGAGCTGGGGCGGCCCGTGCTGGTCGGCAGTTCGCTCGGCGGCTACTATGCGACGCACCTTGCCGAGCGTCACGGGCTCAAGGCGTTGCTGATCAACCCTGCCGTGATGCCGCATCTCCGTTTCGACGGCTACCTCGGCCCGCAGACCAACCTTTATACCGGTGAAGTCTGGGAGCTTACCCAGGATCATGTCGCTGCGCTGGCCGAGCTGGAGGTTGCGCCGCCACAGGATGCCGAGCGCTATCAGGTCTGGTTGCAGACCGGTGACGAGACGCTGGACTACCGCGATGCGCTGGATTTCTACCGGGGCTGCGCGCTGCGCATCCAGGCGGGCGGCGACCATGGTTTTCAGGGCTTTGCCGAGCGGCTCCCGGCGTTGCTGGCGTTTGCCGGTTTTGCGCCGGCAGATTTTATCGAAGCCGATTTCTCCGATCTCTAAGGACATCACGAAACGCCCATGTCTTATACCGCAGAAGCCATTGAAGTCCTCTCCGGCCTTGACCCGGTGCGCAAGCGTCCGGGTATGTACACCGACACCTCGCGGCCCAATCATCTGGCCCAGGAAGTCATCGACAACAGCGTCGACGAGGCGCTGGCCGGGCATGCCCGCTCGGTCCAGGTGATTCTGCATCAGGACAACTCGCTGCAGGTCATCGACGATGGCCGGGGCATGCCGGTGGATATCCACCCGGAAGAGGGCGTTTCGGGCGTCGAGCTGATCCTCACCAAGCTGCATGCCGGCGGCAAGTTTTCCAACAAGAACTACCAGTTTTCCGGTGGCCTGCATGGCGTCGGGATTTCCGTGGTCAATGCGCTCTCGACGCGGGTCGAGGTGACCGTCAAACGTGATGGCAACGAGTACCGCATGCAGTTTGCCGATGGCTTCAAGGCCAGCGAGTTGGACATCGTCGGTTCCGTGGGGCGGCGCAACACCGGCACCAGCGTGCATTTCTGGGCCGACCCGAAGTACTTCGACTCGCCGAAATTCTCCATCAGTCGCCTCAAGCATGTGCTCAAGGCCAAGGCAGTGCTCTGTCCGGGGCTGAATGTCAGTTTCGAGGATAGGAACACCGGCGAGAAGGTCGAGTGGCATTACGAGGACGGCCTGCGTTCCTATCTGGTCGATTCGGTCAGCGAATTCGTCCGCCTGCCCGACGAGCCCTTCACCGGCAGCCTGGCCGGTAACACTGAAGCGGTGGACTGGGCGCTGCTGTGGCTGCCCGAAGGCGGCGACAGCGTGCAGGAAAGCTACGTCAACCTGATTCCCACTGCCCAGGGCGGCACCCATGTCAATGGCCTGCGCCAGGGGCTGCTGGACGCCATGCGCGAGTTCTGCGAGTTCCGCAGCCTGTTGCCGCGCGGGGTGAAGCTGGCGCCGGAAGATATCTGGGAGCGCATCGCCTTCGTGCTGTCGATGAAGATGCAGGAGCCGCAGTTTTCCGGCCAGACCAAGGAACGCCTGTCGTCGCGTGAGGCGGCGGCCTTCGTTTCCGGGGTGGTCAAGGATGCCTTCAGCCTCTGGCTCAATGCTCATCCCGAGCTGGGGCTGCAACTGGCCGAACTGGCCATCAGCAATGCCGGGCGGCGGCTCAAGGCGAGCAAGAAGATCGAGCGCAAGAAGGTCACCCAGGGCCCGGCGCTACCGGGCAAGCTGGCCGATTGCGCCGGCCAGGACCCGGCCCGCGCCGAGCTGTTCCTGGTCGAGGGCGACTCCGCCGGCGGCAGCGCCAAGCAGGCTCGGGACAAGGAATTCCAGGCGATCCTGCCGCTGCGTGGCAAGATCCTCAATACCTGGGAAGTGGACGGCGGCGAGGTGCTGGCCAGTCAGGAGGTCCACCATATCGCGGTGGCCATCGGCTTGGACCCGGGCTCGGCGGACCTCTCGCAGCTGCGTTACGGCAAGATCTGCATCCTTGCCGACGCCGACTCCGACGGCCTGCATATCGCCACGCTGCTCTGCGCGTTGTTCGTCCAGCATTTCCGCCCGCTGGTGGAAGCCGGGCACGTCTATGTCGCCATGCCGCCGCTGTACCGCATCGATCTGGGCAAGGACATCTTCTATGCGCTGGACGAGCCGGAGCGCGACGGCATTCTCGAACGGCTGGTGGCCGAAAAGCGCCGGGGCAAGCCGCAGGTCACGCGCTTCAAGGGCCTGGGCGAGATGAACCCGCCGCAGCTGCGTGAAACCACCATGGACCCGAACACACGCCGGCTGGTGCAGCTGACCCTGGATGATTTCGACAGCACCCGCGAGATCATGGACATGCTGCTGGCCAAAAAGCGCGCCGGCGACCGCAAGAGCTGGCTGGAGTCCAAGGGCAATCTGGCCGAGGTGCTGCTTTGAACGGTCGCTGGATTGCGTTGCTGCTCGCGCTGGCGGCACCGGTCTGGGCCGCCGAGGCGACTCCCGAGCTTGAGTTGGTCAGCGAACACCCTGTCGAGGGCATGGGGGCGGGCAACCTGTCTGGCCTGGCCTGGTGCGGCGACGGCCTGTGGGCGGTTTCCGACCGTGAGGACAACCTTCTCTATCGCCTCGATGCCAGCGCCGAGAATGGCGTCTGGGCAGCCCAGCCGGAACACTTCGAACTGCCGTCCGTGGCGGACAGCGGCCTGCCCTGGGGCATGCGCATGCGTACCCTGGCCAGCGGCGTGGTGCGCGGCGGGCAGATGGATTTCGAGGGGCTCGCCTGCGACCGGCTGGGCAATCGCTATCTGGCCAGCGAGGCGCATGCGTCGGTGCTCAGGGTGACCCCGGCGGGTACCGCGCAGTGGCTCAACCTGCCGTCCGGTCTGATCCGACAGGCACGCGCCAGCGGCATGTTGTTGAAATTCAACGCCATGTTCGAGGGCATCGCCGTCGACCCGGATGCCGGGCGGATGTGGCTCGCCGCCGAGCGCGAGCGGCGTGGGCTGATGGTCATGCACCGCAACCAGAGCAGTTGGCAATGCACTGGCGGCTGCGTGCTGCTGGCCGAGGGCGGCCACGAGCTGCCGCCGCCGACCCTGGGCGAGCAGCCGTTGCCGAAAAGCTTTTCCGGGCTGGCCTATCTCAATGACCGGCTGTTCACGCTCGAACCCAATGCCCACCAGGTCTGCCGTCGCAATCTCGCCAGCGGCGAGGTCGAGCGCTGCTGGTCCTACGCCGCCACCGCGCTGGCCGACACGCGTCGCTACGACACGCCATTCGGCAATGCCGAGGCGTTGTCGCTGGACGAGCAGGGCGCCTGGATCGGGGTGGACAACAATACCCAGGCTCGCCGCGACGGTGAAAAACGTCCGATCGTCTGGCGCTTCGCCGCGCCGCGTGGCGGCTGGGGTGCCCGCTAGTGAGCCAGCCTGCGGGGCGTCGTGCTGGCCGGGTCATGCTGGTGCTGGCCTGGGGGATCGGCATCCTGCTGGCGACGAAGTTTTTCGCCGACTGGGAGCAGAGCCGCTTCAACCCCAACCGACAACCTGTTTCGGTGGTGCAGGGTGAGCGCATCGAAGTGCTGCTGGAAAGCAATGTCCAGGGCCACTTCGTCGCCAGCGGGCGGATCAATGGCGAGGCGGTGGTCTTTCTGCTGGATACCGGCGCCACCGATGTCGCCATTCCGGCTGAAGTGGCCGGCAGGCTGGGGCTCGCGCGTGGCGCGCCGATCCTGCTGCAGACCGCCAACGGCCAGACCACCGGCTACCGCACGGTGCTCGACAGCCTCAGCCTGGGCGACATCGTCCTGCGCGACGTGCGCGCCATCGTTGCGCCCGGCTTCGACGGCGAACAGATATTGCTAGGCATGAGTGCCCTGAAACAACTCGAATTCACCCAGCGCGCCGGCACCCTGGTGCTGCGCCAACACGCCACGGATCGACCATGAGCGAAATTCTCGACCTGAGCCTGGACGGCGTGGAGCGGCGCTCCCTCGCCGATTTCACCGAGCAGGCCTACCTCAACTATTCCATGTACGTGATCATGGACCGCGCGCTGCCGCATATCGGCGATGGCTTGAAACCCGTGCAGCGACGCATCGTCTATGCCATGAGCGAACTGGGCCTGAACGCCGACTCCAAGCACAAGAAGTCCGCGCGCACCGTCGGCGACGTGCTCGGCAAGTTCCACCCCCATGGGGACTCGGCCTGTTACGAGGCCATGGTGTTGATGGCCCAGCCGTTCAGCTACCGCTACACCCTGGTCGACGGCCAGGGCAACTGGGGCGCGCCGGACGATCCGAAGTCCTTCGCCGCCATGCGCTATACCGAGGCGCGGCTGTCGCGCTATTCCGAAACCCTGCTGTCGGAATTGGGCCAGGGCACCGTGGACTGGGTACCGAACTTCGATGGCACCCTTGATGAGCCGGCCACATTGCCGGCGCGCCTGCCCAATCTGCTGCTCAATGGCACCACCGGCATCGCCGTGGGTATGGCCACCGACGTGCCGCCGCACAATCTGCGTGAAGTCGCTACCGCTTGCGTGCGCCTGCTGGACGAGCCGAACGCCATGGTCGAACAGCTCTGCGAGCACGTGCAGGGGCCGGATTACCCGACCGAGGCGGAGATCGTCACGCCGCGCGCGGACCTGCTGAAGATCTACGAAAGCGGTCGCGGTTCGGTGCGCATGCGCGCCGTGTACCGGGTCGAGGATGGCGATATCGTCGTCACCGCGTTGCCCCATCAGGTCTCCGGGGCCAAGGTGCTGGAGCAGATCGCCGCGCAGATGCAGGCCAAGAAGCTGCCGATGGTGGCCGACCTGCGCGATGAATCCGATCACGAGAACCCCTGCCGCATCGTCATCATCCCGCGCTCCAACCGGGTCAATGCCGACGAACTGATGCAGCACCTGTTCGCCACCACCGACCTGGAATCCAGCTACCGGGTCAACACCAACGTCATCGGCCTCGATGGCAAGCCGCAGGTGAAGAACCTGCGGGTGCTGCTGTCCGAGTGGCTGACCTACCGCATCGGCACCGTGCGCCGTCGCCTGCAGTTCCGCCTGGACAAGGTGGAGAAGCGCCTGCACCTGTTGGAAGGCCTGCTGGTGGCCTTCCTCAACCTCGATGAAGTGATTCAGATCATTCGTAGCGAGGACCAGCCCAAGCCGGTGCTGATGGCGCGTTTCGGACTGTCCGAGCTGCAGGCCGACTACATCCTCGATACCCGCCTGCGCCAGCTGGCGCGGCTGGAGGAAATGAAGATCCGTGGTGAGCAGGACGAGCTGGCCAAGGAGCGCGAAAAGCTGCTGGCCTTGCTGGGCAGCGAAGCCAAGCTGAAGAAACTGGTGCGCAAGGAGCTGCTCGAAGACGCCGAAACCTATGGCGACGAGCGCCGTTCGCCGATCGTCGCGCGGGCCGAAGCCCGTGCGCTGACGGAGAACGAGCTGCTGCCGTCCGAGCCGGTCACCGTGGTGATTTCCGAGAAGGGTTGGGCGCGCTGTGCCAAGGGTCACGATATCGATGCCACCGGGCTTTCCTACAAGGCCGGCGACGGCTTCAAGGCGGCTGCGCCGGGGCGCTCGAACCAGTACGCGGTATTCATCGATTCGAGCGGGCGCAGTTATTCACTGGCGGCACATTCGCTGCCTTCGGCGCGTGGCCAGGGCGAGCCGCTGACCGGGCGCCTGACGCCGCCGCCGGGTATCAGCTTCGAATGCGTGCTGCTGCCCGAGGATGACGCGCTCTATGTGATCGCCTCGGACGCCGGCTACGGCTTCGTGGTCAAGGGCGAGGACCTGCAGGCCAAGAACAAGGCCGGCAAGGCGCTGCTGTCGCTGCCGGCTGGCGCCAGGGTCATTGCGCCGCGCGCGCTCGACAGCCGCGAGAATGACTGGCTGGCGGCGGTGACCACCGAGGGCCGCCTGCTGGTGTTCCCGGTGCGTGATCTGCCGCAGCTGGGCAAAGGCAAGGGCAACAAGATCATCGGCATCCCCGGCGAGCGGGTGGCCAGCCGCGAGGAATATCTGATCGATCTGGCCGTGCTGCCGGCGGGAGCGACGCTGGTGCTGCAGGCCGGCAAGCGCACCCTGTCACTACGGGCCGACGATCTGGAACACTACAAGGGCGAGCGTGGGCGGCGTGGCAACAAGCTGCCGCGCGGCTTCCAGCGTGTGGATGTTTTGCTGGTCGAGGCGACATGACAAGGCGATCGCGCCATGGCGTTATTTTGCGATGGTCGTTCGATAAAAGCGCTGGAGGCTGGACGAAAAAACGCCATTTGCGCCCGAGCCTGGTTCGCTTGTCGTTCAGCCTCCAGCTTTCCAGCGTTGTCTTCGGCTCTTTGAGCGCATGGCGCGATCGCCCTGGCGACATGATTGGCAGGCTGGCGTCCTCGGCCTGATTCACGGAAGATAGCGGGCTTTCCCGTATTGCGATCCGAAGAGGGTCGGCAGGCGACCGATGACGATGGTTTTCGTTGGCGTGGACAGCGGTCCGGCTGACAAATCCTCTGGTCGCGAGTAGAGGTAGAAACGAACGTGCTGCGCTTCTCGACTGTAGTATTGCTGGCCTGTGCCAGCCTGGCCGGCTGTATGACACAGCCGGTGCCGATGTACCGCCTCGACACCGGAACAACCGAGATACCGGTCGAGGAAGGTGCCGCCGTACTGCTGGGGCCGGTGACGCTGGCCGATTACCTGCAGCGTGATGCGCTGCTGCAACGCCTGCCCGATGGCAGCCTGGCCCCGGACGGGCAACAGGCGCGCTGGGCCGGCAGCCTGCAGGGCGATATCGATCAGCTGTTGCTGCGCCAGTTGGCCTGGCGGTTGAAAACCCAGCGTCTGGAACTCAGCCCTGGCAAGGGCTTTACCCCTGACGTACAGGTCGAACTCGATATCACCCGCCTGGACTCCGGTCCTGAACATCCGGCCGTGCTGGAAGCGCAGTGGCGCCTGCTGGACCGCAATGGCAAGCGCCAAGCCAGCCGCCTGGTGCGCCTGCAGGAAGAGCATCAGGGCAGCACCGCCGATCAGGTGCGGGCGCAGAGCCTGCTGCTGCAGCGTCTGAGCGAGATGATGGCCACGGCAATCGAGCCGCTGGCCACGGCCAAGGCGCCGGTCAGACGCAATACCGCCAAGGCGCCGGCCAAGCCGAAACCGCAGACCCCCGTCATCCAGGCCATAGAGCCGATCAGGACCGATCTGGAAGTGTTCCGCTTCTGATTCTGCTTTGTTCGCGGCTGCTGTCGTAGGTCGGGTCACGCTTCACCGACCCGACGAGCGGACGTTCAGGCGCGTTAAAGGCCGGTGCCTGTTGCCGGGTTGTGTCTTTGGATCGTCGGATTACGCGGACCGTCGGATTACGCCTTCGGCTAATCCGACCTACGAATGGCTGGGGTCTTGTAGGTCAGGTCACGCTTCACCGACCCGACGAGCGAATGTTCAGGCGCGTTAAAGGCCGGTGCCTGTTGCCGGATCGTGTCTTTGGATCGTCAGATACGTCTCGGATCGTCGGATTACGCCTTCGGCTAATTCGACCTACGACCGTGCAATCCGCTATTCGCTTCGCGTTCGCGGACGTGGCCCGCTCCTACAAGGGCGTCAGCCTTAATCCAGCCGGCGGGTGCGCAGCTCGTGCATGCGCGCCAGTTGCCGTTCGAGCAGTGACGGATAGGGTTCGAGGAGGCGCTCGACGCAGCAGGCGCCCTCCGGGCTGGCGATGGGGCGGACGCGGGCGCGTTGGCGGATCAGCGCGTCGTCGCCGATTTCCCGTTCGATCAGCAGCAGGTTGCGGCTGTGCAGGGACATGGCCAGCGCGGCCTGCGCGGGCTCGCTGAGCAGCAGATCGCCCTGACCGAGATCGTACAGATCCTCGCCCTGGGTCAAGCCCAGTTGCAGGTGCAGGGTGATGCCGCTGTCGGCTACCTCGATCTGCAGGGCATGGCCGAGGGCGCGCATCAGTTCGCCGCAGCAGATGGCGTGGGTCAGGTAGTTCTGTTCGTCGTCCTGGCTGTGAAACAGCATCAGGCTGCTGCCATCGTTGAGTGTATGCAGTTCGGCCTGATAGAGCGTTGCAGCCTGCTGCAGGCAGTCGCGGTAGCGCTGCAGAAGCTCGGTCAGGCGGGTGCGCGACAGGCGACGCAGCTGCTCCTGGGCGCCGAGCTGTATCGCCAGTACGGCGCTTTTCCCGGCCATGACAGGTTGTGGCGCGGGCGCGGGCGCGGGGCGTGGCGGCGGCTCATCGAAAGGCGGATCGTCATCGAACGGGTCGAAGTCGTCCGCGTCGTTGGCCAGCAGAGGAGCGCGATCCTCCATGGGCTCCAGTGCGTCATCGTCGTCCAGCCCGATATGCGTGCTGTCGCGGCTCGGGGCCGGCATCTTGAAATCCGCCGTGTAGACATCATGCAGGCTGTCGTCGAGTTCGATTTCCGGCTCGGGTGCTTCCGGCACCAGGCGTGCCTGCAGTTGCCGCGCCAGATCGCCGATTTCATCCTGCCGCCAGGCGCCAGGTGCCGGATCATCCGGGTCACGCAGCCACAGGCGCAGCTGCATCAGCGGCGTTGACAACTGCCGGCCCAGGCGCATGCTCAGCACCAGTGTGAGCACCAGCAGGATCAGGCTGAGCAGCCCCATGCTTTGCAGGCTGATGGTCATCGGCTGGCGGAATTGCCGGAGGTCCAGGCTGATGCGCAGATGGCCGGCAATCACTTCCTGGAAGCTGATGGGTGTGGAGTAGAGGCCTTCTTCGTCGCCGAGCAGGTTGCGCTGGGGGCGCGAGCCGGATTCGGCCAGCACCCGGTTGTCCACGCTGTAGATGGCGGCATGGGCTACCAGTGGATTCCTCACCAGGTTGCTCAGCAGCACATTGAGACTGAGGATGTCATTGGCCACCAGCAGGTCGGTGGCCGAGGTGGCGGTCTGCACAACCAGGCTCTGGCCGAGGGCGTCGGCCTGCTGTTCCATGGCGTGCTTGAACTGCATGCCCATGACCCAGGCGTGGATCAGCAATGCCAGCATGACCAGCAGCAGGGTATGGCTGACCACCCGCAGCACCAGCGGGATTCGACGCTGGCGCAGTGCGTGGTAGATCAGCAGGAAGAAGTTGTCAGGCTTGACGGATGCGGGCCGGTTCACAGAGCGCGGCTCTACTCATGAGGAAAGTGCCGCGCAGTATACGGAAAGCACACCGGGGGCTGAAGATCTCTGCTGCAAAGCTGACGAATTGCAACGCTTTCAGGGCCATATCGGCGTGCAAGCCTCGTGGCCAGCCCCTGTGCAGCCGCCAGCGGCGCGTCGGCTGTTGTAGAATGCCTGCCTTCTTTGCCATGGGAGCTGCGCCTTGCGCGAAATCGTCCTGATCAACATCACCGGGGAAGATCGTCCCGGCCTGACGGCTGCCATTACCGGAGTGCTCGCCCAGGGTGGTGTCAGCATTCTCGATATCGGCCAGGCGGTGATCCACGACACCCTGTCGTTCGGCATTCTGGTGGAAATCCCGGATAACGAGCGAGCGTCTTCCGTCCTCAAGGACGTGCTGTTCATGGGTTACAAGCATGACCAGCAGGTGCGTTTCACGCCGGTCGCCGAAGCCGATTATCAGCAGTGGGTGGCCGGCCAGGGCAAACCGCGCCACATCGTCACGCTGCTGACACGCAAGGTCACTGCCGAGCAGTTGCAGCGGGTCAGTTCGATCACCGCCAAATACGGCCTGAATATCGACCATATCGACCGGCTTTCCGGGCGCATGCCGCTGGACATGCCGGAAGAGCTGGGCAAGGGCTGCATCGAGTTTTCGGTACGTGGCGAGCCTGCCGATACGGCGGCGCTACGCGAGGAGTTTCTCAGCGTCGCGCAGGAGCTGAACGTCGATATCGCCTTCCAGCGCGACTCGGTATTCCGTCGCAATCGCCGCCTGGCGGTGTTCGACATGGATTCGACGCTGATCGAGGCTGAAGTCATCGACGAACTGGCCAAGGCGGCAGGCGTGGGTGAACAGGTTTCGGAAATCACCGAGCGGGCGATGCGTGGCGAGCTGGATTTTCGGGCCAGCTTCAAGGAGCGCCTGGCGCTGCTCGAAGGCCTGGAGGAAGGCGTGCTGGCCGAGGTCGGCGCCAGCCTGCGGCTGACCGAAGGCGCCGAGCTGTTGTTCGCCGAGCTCAAACGGCTGGGTTACAAGACGGCGATCCTGTCGGGCGGCTTCAGTTATTTCGCGCGGCAACTGCAGCAGAAGCTTGGCATCGATTACGTCTATGCCAATGAGCTGGAGATCGTCGATGGCAAGCTGACCGGCGTGGCGCTGGAGCCCATCGTCGACGCCCAGCGCAAGGCCGACCTGTTGCGTGAGCTGGCACAGAAGGAAGGCTTGCGTCTGGAGCAGACCATCGCCGTCGGCGACGGCGCCAACGACCTGCCCATGCTCGGGCTGGCCGGGCTGGGCGTCGCCTTCCGCGCCAAGCCGCTGGTCAAACAGTCGGCCAAACAGGCCATCTCCACCCTGGGCCTGGACGGGATTCTCTACCTGCTGGGGTTCAGAGACAGGGAGGGGGTGGAATAAAAACCGATAAAGGCGCTGTAGGCTCTACGCTATACGTGTCGTTCAGCCTTCAGCGCTTTTATCGGCTCCTCGTCATTTAGGGCTTTATCGCGATCTTCAGCACGCCGTCGCGCTGGTTGGCGAACAGGTCGTAGGCATCGGTGATGGCGTCCAGTTTGTATTGATGGGTAACCAGCGGGGCGAGGTCGACGCGACCGGAGGCGACCACGTTGAGCAGACGACGCATGCGCTCCTTGCCGCCGGGGCAGAGCGAGGTGATGATCTTGTGGTCGCCCAGGCCCGCATGAAGGGCGCCGAGCGGCAGGCTCAGGTCCTGTGAATAGACGCCCAGGCTGGACAGGGTGCCGCCGGGCTTGAGTACCCGCAGGGATTGCTCGAAGGTGAGCTGGGTGCCGAGGGCCTCGATGGCGGCGTCCACGCCGCGTCCGCCGGTGATCCTGAGGATTTCCTCGACCACGTCGACGTTCCTGAAGTTCAGCGTGATGTCGGCGCCCATCCGTTTGGCGATTTCCAGGCGCGAGTCGACGCCATCCACGACAATGATGCAGCTGGCGCCGCGCAGTTTGGCGCCGGCGGTGGCGCACAGACCGATGGGGCCCTGGGCGAAAATGGCCACGATGTCGCCGATCCTGATATCAGCCTTTTCCGCGCCGCCGAAGCCGGTGGACATGATGTCCGGACACATCAGCACCTGCTCGTCGGTGAGCGCATCCGGCACCGGGGCCAGGTTGGCCTGGGCATCGGGTACCAGCACGTACTCGGCCTGGGTGCCGTCGATGGTGTTGCCGAAGCGCCAGCCACCCATGGGTTTGTAGCCGTGGCAGCTGCAGCCGCCCGCTTGAGAGGAGACGCCGTCCTGACTGGCGTAGGAGGAGAAATCCGGGCAGATGGCGCCGGCAATCACGCGCTGGCCTTCCTCATAGCCCTGCACGTTGCTGCCCAGCTTCTCGATGATGCCCACCGGTTCATGGCCGATGGTCAGGCCCTTGGCGACCGGATACTCGCCCTTGAGGATATGCACATCGGTGCCACAGATGGTCGTGGTGGTGATGCGTACCAGGGCATCGTTGGGACCCGGCTCGGGAATGGGTTTGTCGGCAAGCTCGATGCGGCCCGCCTCGACGAATATGGCGGCTTTCATCATGGTCATGTCGGTTCTCCTGGCTGGTGAGGTTCACCCACTCTAGTGCAACAGGGTGAAACCCGGATGACCGGGGTCAAGGCTTGGGGTTGCGCTGCTGGCCGGTCATTCCTCGTCCGAGGAAAAATCGTAATCCATCGACTGGCTGGGACCCTGCAGGTATTGACCCTGGATATAACCGACGCCAGCCTGCCAGAGCGTGGCCAGTACGGTCGCGCTGTCGACGAAGGGCACGATGGTTTGTCGGGCCTGCTCATGCAGGCTGGCCAGCAGTTGCTTGAGCGTTTCCTGGTTTTCCTGACGGCTCAGGTCCTGGGTGTAGGAACCATCGATCTTGATGAAGTCGGCATTCAGATGCTTGAGCGTATTGAGAGGGTTGAGTGTGCAGCCGAACTGATTGAGTGCGCTGTGGCAGCCCAGCCCGATCAGTCCCTGGGTCAATACCTTGGCCTGTTTCAGGTAGGCAACGGCGTCGCTTTCGGCGATCTGGAAGACCAGTGAATCCGGAGGAAGGCGCGATGCCTTGAGTGCCGCACCCAGCCACGGCAGCAATGAAGGGTCCTGCAGGCTGTCACTCGACAGGTTGAGGAATAGCCGCGTGCTGTGGCCCTTGTTGCGATGTTCGGCGAGCAGCTTGATGGAGTTGAGCAACACCCAGCGATCGATTCTGACGGCCAGTCCGGTTTCCTTCGCCGCGTCGAGGAAAATGCTGGGCGGTACTTCCTCGCCTTGCGGGTCGAGCAGGCGCAGCAGCACTTCATAATGTTCGTGGCTGTCCCCACGCAGGCTGATGATCGGCTGGAACAGCAGGCGGAAGCTGTTCTTCTCCAAGGCCTGTTGCAGCATGGCGAGGACATCGCCGCGGTTGGCGGCGGCTGCCAGTTCGACTGCCGGATCGTAGAGGCGCAGCGCATTGCCATTGCTCAGTTCTTCGGCACAGCGGTGAGCGCGGTCGATCACGCTGCGCGCCTTGGCGGTCTGTTCGTCGAGGGGGGCGACACCGATGCTCAGGGTGGTTTGCACGGTGCGACCGGCGATCTCGAACAGGGCCCCTTCGACCTTGTGCAGCAGTTCGGTGAGCTGGGGCTCGCACTGCTGCGGTGTCACGCCATTGAGCAACGCGGCGAATACGTCGTCGCCGAAGCGGGCGAGCTGGACCGTTTCGGCAAAGTGGCCGCGCAGCAGCCGGGCGAGTTCGGCCAGCAGGCGGTCAGCGTCGCCGAGGCCGATGTCGGTCTGCAGGCCGGCGAAGCGATCGACGCGAATGTAGGCCAGGCTGGCGCCCTGTCCGCTATTGACCGCCTCCTGGACGGCGCTGTCGAGCAGCTCCAGGAAGTGGTTGCGGTTGTGCAGGCCGGTCAGGGGGTCCTGTGTGCTGATTTCGCGCAGTTTCGCCAGTTCGGCGTTGTCGCTTTCCGCGCGGATGACCACCTGGATGCAGGGCTCGCCGTCATAACTGGCAGGGGAAAAGCTCATGCGTGCCTTGAAATCGCTGCCGTCGGCCCGCACGCCCTTGCATACCAGTTCGGAATTGTCCGGGATACTCTGGTAGTTCTTCAGAAAACTCTTGAATTCGACCTGATCGCAGCCGGCGATCAGGTCGATCATCGGCATGCCTTCCAGCTCCTCGACATCTTCGTAGGCGAACAGCTCCAGATAGGCGCGGTTGGCGTAGATATGCATGCCGTCATGGACATAGGCGATGGCGTCCACCGAGCTTTCCAGCAACAGCTGGCAACGCTTTTCGGCTTCACGCAACGCCAGCTCGGCCGAGCGGCGGGCCCGGCGATCTTCGAGATTGGCCAGCTCCCGACTGGCTACCAGGATCAGCCATTCATCCTCGTGTTGCGGTAGCGCGGCCTGGGCGCCGAGCATGAGTGCTTCGGTAATCGCCTCGATGTCGTTGCCATCGATCAGCTGGATGACGGGGATGTCCTTGCCCTGCTTGCGAAGCGTGCCGGTGGCTTCGCTGGGTTCGAGGTTGGCGCTGGAGGGGGCGTTGATCAGCAGGTCCCAGGTCTGCTGGAGCGCTTCTGCCAGATCCTCGCCAGAGGTAAGCCGGTGTACCCGTGTTGCCTGGCCGGCATTGCGAAACAGACTGACCAGTCGCTCGGCTTCATTTTGCGAGTCTTCGAGGATCAGCAGGCGGACGGTTTTCTTTTGCGGGGACATGGCAGCTGCTTTGGAACGCACCATGGCGGGGCGTTGGGGCTAAAAAACAGTGAGCCGCAATCTACAGCGACTTCCAGAGTGAGTCAAAATCTTCACCCCCCGATATCCCCTGGGCTCCCCGCATTGTGACAGGGGTCTCCTGGGGTATGGCTGCAAGACCGACCAGTTGATACTCGTACTGATTGTAGCTGCTGGAACCGCTCTGGCGACGACGCAGCAGGGCGCGGTGTTCTTCGCCGTTCTGGTTGATCAGGACTTTCTGTCCTTCCTGGAATGGCAGACGCGGCACGATGAGTGTCGCTGCGCGGGAAATCACGCTGATTTCCGGCAGCAGCAGGGCGCGAAGGTATTCGCTCCCCTGATCGGTCTTGCGCAGCAAACGCAGGCCGCAGGGCTGCGCATGGGGGGCGATCAGCTCAACGCCCATCTGCGTGCCGCTGCCGCGTACCTGGCGCACCCAGCGCACGACGGCGACGCTCCAGCTCTCGTCGGCGCCATTGCGCAGGCCGAGCAATTCGCCGGCCTGCAGCTGCGCCGGTGTTTCCCCCGACCATGACAGGCAGTAACCGCCGGGGCTGTGGTTGACCATCTGCACCTCATGGGTCGGGAAGGCGCTTTCGACCCTCGACTGCGAGGTATCTTCCGGCGTGGCGGTGGCGGGGCGGACGAATTCGATGCTGTCACTGGGCAGCAGGCCCGCCTCATTCACCGGCTGTGCATCGAAGGCCACCGCCCAGACGTCGGGGGCTGCGTTGTTCAGTTTGAAGGTCGCCGAGCGGGCGGCGTCGGGCCTTTGCAGCAGCTCGGTAAAGGGCCGCTGGCCGGCGAGATGGTAATGCAGGGCGCTCATGCCGATGCACAGCTGCAGGCTGCCCCGCGCGGGGGAGCGCTGAAAGCTGCGTTCGGACGCATTGCCCCAGGCCGAGCCAAGGTGCTGCAGCAGATCGGGGCTCAGCCCTGCGGGAATTTCCAGTTCGACCCCGGCGGTGCCTGGTATGCCTTGCAGGTGAGCCTGTATCGCGTCCACCAGCGCCTGCGGATCGATGCCCAGTTGGTGTGGCAACTCCTCGGCTTTGAGCATCGAGCGATAACGCGGCGGGCCGTCGAGACGGGGTGATAGCACCAGCAGACTGGACGAATGCTGCGCGGGTTGCAGGCGAACCAGGGCGCTCCAGGGTTCGAGCGCCTGCGCCAGTTGGGCGATGCTCTGCTGGCGCAGCTGGTTGCAGCGGGCGCTGCCAAGCATCAGGGCGACGATATAGCTGCGCTCGGCGCTCAGCCCCGCGGAGCGATAGGCGAGGTCGTCGCGCACCAGGGTGCTTTGTACGCCGTGCTCGACGGCGATGATGTAGAGCTGGTGCAGTTCCAGCCAGAGGCCTTCGGGAGGCGGGCTGTAGAGTTGAGTGGAACGCGCCAGTATGGCACAGAGGCTGTGGATCGCCCGCTGCAGCACGATGGTGAGCAGTTGCAGGCGTTCGCGCCCGGCCTGGGGCGCCAGCCTCACGGTAATCATCTTGTAGCCGACTGCCAGGTGATTCTGCAGTGCCTGGCACAGGCTGGCGACCTTGCGCGGTTGTTCGCCAAGGACGATTGGCTGGTTGAGCAGGTAGCGCTCCAGCTGGCGACAAACGAAATGGATTTCCGGTCGCATCAGCTCCAGCAGTTGCAGGCGGTTCTGGGTCGAGGTGCGCAACTGGTTGAGTTCGCGCATGGCCTGGTACAGCAGCCGTGCGGTTTCACCGAGGTTGGCCTTGGGCAGGCCGGCCAGCCATGCCTTGAGATCGCGCACGCTGGGTTCGCAGAAGGACAACCCCTGGCAATCCGGCGTGGGTACGCGCAATAGCAGTGGCTGACTGGGATTTTCCAAGCGACGAACTCCGCAGATTGTCTTCAGCGCTCAGTCAGAAGTGCTGACTGAGCTTCACGCATTAGCCTTCTCTTTGGTATTAGATTGACATCATGGTTTGGCCATCATAGCGGACATGATGGCCTTTAACAGCCCGAGGCGATCACCGGTCAGGGCGATCGCGCCATGCGCTCAAAGAGCCGAAAAAAGCGCTGGAAAGCTGGAGGCTGAACGACAAGCGATCCAGCTTCGAGCGCACATGGCGTTTTTCGTCCAGCCTCCAGCGCTTTTATCGAACGAAACGCCATAGTGCGATCGCCCTGGATCAGCGGTGTAGCCGCTCAGAACCTGTTTAAAGTCTCGCGAGCTAGAGCAATGCAAGGCAAAAACAGGCGAGGACGCGGAGTTTACAGCTGTAAATGAGCAGTCCGAGCCTGTTTTTAACGCAGCAGTGCCGACGCGCAGCAGACTTTGAACAGGTTCTCAGGGCGCCTGATCGATTTCCACCGCAACAGCCGGCGCCACCGGTTTGCTCTGGCCCAGGCTTTCGCCCATGCAGACCGGGGTCAGGGCGGTCAGTTCTTCGGCCCAGCGCACCTGCTCCGGCCCGAACAGCAGGATGACGGTCGAGCCGAGTTTGAAGCGGCCCATCTCGGCGCCTTTTTCCAGGTGAATGGGCGCGCGTGCCGCCTCATCGTAGCGGGTGGTCCTGAGGCTGCGCTTGGGCGGTGTGACCAGCCCGGCCCAGACGGTCTCGATGCTGGCGACGATCATTGCGCCAACCAGCACCATGGCCATCGGCCCGCGTTCGGTATCGAACAGGCAGACCACGCGCTCGTTGCGGGCGAACAGCTCCGGTACGCCCTCGGCGGTCACGGTGTTCACCGAGAAGATGCGCCCAGGCACATAGACCATTTCACGCAGGGTGCCGGCCAGCGGCATGTGTACGCGGTGATAATCCTTGGGCGACAGATACACGGTGGCGAAATCACCACCCATGAAGGGCGCGGCACGTTCGTGGTCGCCGCCGAGCAGCTCCATCACGCTGTAGCTGTGGCCCTTGGCCTGGAAGATGCGGCCCTGGTCGATTCTGCCGAGCTGGCTGATGGCGCCGTCGCAGGGGTTGAGGATCGCGCCGGGGGTCGGGTCCAGCGGGCGGGCGCCGTCTTTCAGGGCGCGGGTGAAGAAGGCGTTGAAGTGCTCGTAGGCAGTCGGTTCCTCGATCTGCGCCTCGTGCATGTCTACCTTGAAATGACGGATGAACCACTTGATGAAGGTGTTCTTCACCCAGGGCAGGCGGCATTCGGCGAGGCAGCCGGCCAGGCGCGAGATCAGGTGGTGCGGCAGCAGGTACTGACTGAGAACGAACAAGCGATCTTTCATGGATGACCTTTTCATTGCTGGATCGGCGTATCGGGCAGGTTGCCCCATTCGCCCCAGGAGCCGGCATAACCCTTGACGCGCGGATAGCCCAGGGCCTTGGCCAGCAGGTAGGTGAAGCCGGAGCGATGATGCGTCTGGCAGTGGGTGATGATTTCCTTGTCAGGGCTGATGCCGAGTGCCTGCAGCTGTTCGGCAATGTCCTCGCGGATGCGCAGGGCGCGGGCCGGGTCCATGGCGGCGGTCCATTCGAAATTGACTGCGCCGGGAATATGGCCGGCGCGCGCCGCCAGGGCCTTTTCGCCACGGTACTCCTGCGGCGAGCGGGCATCCCAGATGACCAGGTCATCGGCACCGAGACGGCTTTCGATATAGTCGCGGGTTGCGCTGGGGGCGTCATCGAGCGCAAGGCTTGCGCGCGCGTCGATGGCCGCGGGCACGTCCTGGGACAGGTCACGCTGCTCGGCCAGCCAGGCGTGCAGGCCACCGTTGAGGTAGTGGTAGCGATGATGACCGATGACATCCAGCAGCCAGATGAAGCGTCCGGCCCAGCCACCGCCCTCGTCGTCGTACACCACATAAACGGCGTCCGGGTGGTGGCCCAGTGCGCCGAACAGGGCTTCCAGGCGGGCTTTTTCCGGCAACAGCCCCGGCGCTGGCGGCTGGCCGAGCTGGGTCGACTTGGGATCGACGAAGCGGGCGCCGGGCAGATGGCCCGCGGCGTAGCGCGACGGGCTGGTCAGATCGACGAGGATCAGCTCGGGAGCCCCCAGGCGCTCGGCCAGTTCGGCAGGTTCGATAACCAGGGGCAGTGGAGTGAAGACGGACACGGCAAGTCTCGATCGGGCTGGAAGGGCGAAGTCTAGCGAAAAAGCTCAGCGCCCGCGCTTGCTGAACGTCGCCAGGGCGCGCTCGATGCATTGCACGGTTTTACCGAATGCCTGCAGGCTCGTTTCACTGAATTCGCTGTTGCCCTGGTCGGCCACCACCAGCATGACGACGCGGTCGTCATGACCAATCGAGCGCAGCAGCAGGTGCGAGCTGTGGAACAGCGTCTTCAGCGCCCCCGGCAGCATGGCCGAAAACTGCGCCACGTTATCGGGCTTCAGGCGCAGCAGCGCCGGCTTCTCCAGCAGTCTGCGCAATACCTGGCTTTGTTCGGGCTCCAGAACCAGGCGAGTCGCCGATGGCGCAAGACCGCTGGCCTGCTGGGCGATCAGGCGCTGTTGCTTGCGGTCGACGAGCATCAGCAGTACGCGCTGCATCCCGGTACAGGTCAGGGCCTTGCAGGCGGTTGCGGTCAGTTGCAGGACATTGTCGTAAGGGCAACGCTCGCTCAGCAGTTCGCGGCAATGCTCGCGCCATGCCGCCAGGCTTTCGCCGCTGGGCAAGCCAGGCGTTCTGGCCAGCTGGAAGCGGCTCCCGGCGGGCCATAGCAGCGCCTGGGCGGGATGCCAGAGGTCGGTGGGGCCTGTTTCTCTGGCGCTGTTGACGGCTTGCTGATGAACCATCTGTTGCAATTCATTCAGCGGCACCTGCAAGTAAAGTCCGGTAAGACGCTGCCAGCGCAGAGAGTGCGTGTCGCTCCAGCTATGATGCGCCGACAGGGCCAGGCCATTGGCGAGCAGAATGGTATTGCTCGGCAGTGTGAGCCAGCGGCGCAGTTGCGGATCGGCATCGAGCATTTGCTGCTGGTGCAGGGGGTGTTCATTGTCGCGGGCAATGTGCAGCGCCCTGATCAGCATGCGGCGGTTGCCATTGAGTATCCGGTAGCCCTGGGCGATCCACTCGGGCAGCCCCCAATGGCTGGCCAGGCTTGCACAGAGTTCCGGCAGCGACACGCCCAGTATGTCCTGTTCGACCCGTGCTACCGGCTCACGCCTGACCAGCACGCGCTGCTCCCAGATATCCAGAAGCTGCGGATAGGCCGCGACCAGTGTCCATGCAGGGGAGAGAAACAGCAGGCTGCTCCAGTGGATTTCTTGCCAGAGGCGCGCCAGGCGTGCGGCGAACAGGCCGTTGGCCTGTTGGCTGGCGTGGCGACTGATCAGGATGACTTGCCGCAGGGCAGGGCAGATATCCTGGGCATGAACCGGTGGAATGAGCGCGAACAGGGCTTCGGCACGTTTCAGGCCGATACGGCTGAGCGCCACCTCCAGGCTTTCCGCAGGGCTGGCGGCGTGACGATTGGCGTCACGAATGACCGTGAGCGCCATCACCGGGCTTTGCTGGATCAGCTCGGCAATCTGGCCCATGGACAGGCTGCTGTCGCGCAAGGCCTGCTGAACGCTGGCATGGACGTCGGCAAAAGCAGGCAGCACGATGGCATCCAGGGCCTTGATCCAGGCCGCAAGCGTGCGCGGAAATAAATTTGTGGTCATTTTGCTACCGAACTGGCTTTTCGTCGGGACGACCTTTAGTCTGGCGCAAAAGTTCCGATAACCCGAATAATTCTTTTCATGCTCCCGCCTGTGGTCCCAAGTTCGAGTGCGCGAAAGTGGCGCGGTCCGTATTCGGGTGCCTCTGTGTCAAGGCTCTAGACGTATCTCTTTATGGTAAAAATTCTCGGCATCATCGTAGTCTTCGCCAGCGTATTCGGTGGTTTCGTGCTGTCTGGCGGCAAGATCGGCGCGCTCATTCATCCCTTTGAAGTGCTGATCATCGGCGGCGCGGCGCTTGGCGGTTTTCTCCAGGCCAATCCTGGCAGTACCAGCAAAATCGTTTTCAAGAAATCGCTGCAGATGTTCGGCTCCAGGTTCAGCCAGAAGTATTACCTGGAAGTGTTGAGCCTGCTTTACGAAATCCTCAACAAGAGCCGTCGCGAGGGCATGATGGCCATCGAGGCGGATCTCGAGGAGCCTGCGGCCAGCCCGATTTTCAGCAAGTATCCGGCCATTCTCAAGGACGCGAGAATGACCGAGTTCGTCTGCGATTACCTGCGCATCATGTCGTCCGGCAATATGGCTCCGCATGAGCTGGAAGGCCTGTTCGACATGGAGCTGGCCAGCCTCAAGGAAGAGCTGGAGCACCCATCCCACGCCGTGGCCCGAGTCGCTGACGGCCTGCCGGCGATGGGTATTGTCGCCGCCGTGCTGGGCATCGTGATCACCATGTCGATTCTCGCCGAGGCCGACAACGCCATGATCGGCTACAAGGTGGGTTCCGCTCTGGTCGGTACCTTCCTCGGGATTCTCGCCTCCTATGGCTTTTTCGGCCCGCTGGCGGCGGCGCTCGAGCACGATGCCAAGGAAGAATTGAATCTGTACGAGGGCATCAAGGCCACGCTGGTTGCTTCCGCTTCCGGTATGCCGCCCACCCTGGCGGTGGAGTTCGGGCGCAAGGTGCTGCTGCCTGCTCATCGACCGAGCTTCATGGAGCTCGAACAAGCCATGCGCGGTAACTGACGCGCGATGGACAATAACCAGCCAATTATCGTCAAGCGGGTCAAGAAGACCGCCGCTGGCCACCATGGCGGCGCCTGGAAGATTGCCTTTGCCGACTTTGCGACCGCAATGATGGCGTTCTTTCTGGTGATGTGGCTGATGTCATCGGCCACGCCGGAGCAGAAACGCGCCATTTCCGGTTACTTCCAGGACCCCATCGGCTTCACCGAGAGCGCAAGTCCTTTCGTCATCGATCTGGGCGGTACGCCCACACCGGCACCGGACCGGACCCTCAACGACCAGCCGGACCCAGCCATCGAGCAGAAGCCCTCGTCGCTCGATGACGATCAACTGGAGGGGCTCTCCGAACAGATGGAGCGCGAACGCCTGAATATCGTGCTGCAGGAGTTGCAGAACAAGATCGAGGAAAATCCCGACCTGACCCGCTTCAAGGATCAGATCCTGTTCGAGATCACCCAGGACGGCTTGCGTATCCAGATCGTGGATGCGGCGAATCGACCGATGTTCGCCCTGGGCAGCGCCCAGCTGCAGCCGTACTTCGAAGACATTCTGCTGGCCATGGCCGATACCATCCGCGCGATTCCGAACAAGATCAGCATCAGCGGGCATACCGACGCCAAACCCTACGTCGGCAACCGTGACTTCGGTAACTGGGAACTGTCGGCCAGCCGCGCCAACGCCGCCCGGCGCACGCTGGTCGCTGGCAGCTATCCGGAGGAACAGATCGCCCGAGTGGTGGGTTATGCATCCTCGGCGCTGTACGACCGCGAAGACCCGTTCAACCCGATCAATAGACGCATCGACATGCTGGTTCTGACCAAGAAGGCGCAGCGCAGCATCGAAGGAGAACAGTCCGAGCAGGGCACGCCTGCGACGGAAGGTTCGAGCGAAGCCGCATCGCCCTCCGAACCGCTGCAGCCGACCCAGCTGCGTGAACGGTTGAATATCTTCGAGGAAGGGGTGCTGAACTTCGAGGAGTAGATCGGGGCACGCTTCACAGGCCCGGTGAGCAGGCTGGCAGGCGCTGGTCTTGCTCGTTGGCTCGTGCTTTTTTCCGTCGGATTATGCTTCGGGTCGTCGGATTACGCCTTTGGCTAATCCGACCTACGAAAAACGTGACACCGTGCTGTCGCAGGTCGGGTCACGCTTCACCGACCCGACGAGCGGATTGAAAAGCAGCTCAAGCCTCAAGCATGTTCATTCCGCCAGCCCGCTGAGAATGTACCGATAGCTGGCCATGCGCTGTGGCCGGATGCGGCCTTCGTCGAGGGCCTTGAGCAGGGCGCAGCCGGGTTCGCGGTCGTGCTTGCAGTCGCGGAAACGGCAATGTCCCAGCAGGTCCTGGAACTCGATGAAGCCCGCTTCCACATCGGCTCGGCTGACGTGTCCGAGGCCGAACTCGCGGATGCCGGGAGAGTCGATCAGCTCGCCGCCACCAGGGAAGTGGAACAGCCGTGCGGTGGTGGTTGTATGGGTGCCCTTGCCGGTCAGCTCCGACAGCGGCCCGACGCGGGTGTCGACGCCAGGCAGCAGGCTGTTCACCAGAGACGACTTGCCGACCCCGGATTGCCCGACGAACACGCTGACGTGGCCGTCGAGGCGCGCCCTGAGCGCGTCCATGCCGGCGCCCTCATGGGCCGAGACTTCCAGTAGCGGATAGCCCAGGGTGCGATACACCGAAAGCAGCGCCTCGAGCGCCGCTTCATTCTGTGCATCGATCAGGTCCGCCTTGTTCAGCAGCAGCAGAGGCGTGATGCCGGCGTGCTCGGCAGCGATCAGATAGCGGTCGATGAGGTTGGCATGCGGCTCCGGCAGCGGAGCGAAGACGATCACGATAAGGTCGACATTGGCCGCCACCGGCTTGAGCTGGCCGCGGCTGTCGGGGCGGCACAGTTCGGAATGGCGCGGCAGCTGCGCGACGATGACGCCGATGCCCTGATTGCCGGGACGCCAGACGACCTGGTCGCCGGTTACCAGCGCCGGCAGATTGGCGCGCAGATGACAGCGAAAAACCTGCCCGCGCTGCTCACCATCCTGTGCCTCGACTTCGACCTGCACGCCGAAGTGAGCGATGACCAGGCCGGTCTGCTCCGGTCCCAGATCGCCGCCCTCCAGCTCTTCGACCACGCGCGATTCCCGGCGGGCTGCTCGCGCGGCGCGCTCTTCCTGGATTTTCTCGATGCGCCAGTTTTGCCGGCGGTTGAGTTGGCGTTTGGCCATTTGCGTGGTGTCCAGGCTGGAAGATCGGGCGATTCTAGCATGCAGGAATTGAGCGCCGCGGGACTGTATGTGGCGCTCCTGGCCCGCTAGACTCGGCGGCTTCCCGTGCTGGTACGAATGCCCATGCCCGCCTTTTCGTTCACGAGGTTTCCTGCGTTGCTGGCCCTGGTCAGCCAGCTTGCGGGGTTGCTGGTCACCTGGCTGCTGCTGTTGCTGCTTGCGCGACTGGCGGCATGGCCGGTCAGTCTGCTGGTGGCGGCCTGCGTACAGGGTGTGCTGGCCGCTTTGATCGGACAGCTGTGCGGCCTGTCGCGTTGGTGGCTGCCGATCAATCTCTGCTTCGTGCCGGCTCTGGTGCTGCTGCAGGATCATTCGCTGCCGCCCTGGCTGCTGTTGTCCGGTTTCGTCGTATTGCTGCTGCTGAACTGGAATGCGCTGTTCGAGCGCGTCCCGCTTTACCTCACCGGCTCCGCCGCCGAGCAGCAGTTGAGCCGGCGGCTGGCCCTGCTGCCTCAGGGGTTTCGCTTCATTGACCTGGGCAGTGGTCTTGGCGGTACGCTGCTGCGGCTGGCCAAGGCTTATCCGCATGGGCATTTCGTCGGGGTCGAAACCGCCCCGCTGGCTTTTGTCCTGTGCCGCCTGCGCTGCCTGCTGCAGCCCAATTGTCGCGTGTATTTGCGCAGCTTCTGGCGTGAGCCGCTGGATCGATACGATGTGGTCTATTGCTTTCTTTCCCCGGCGCCGATGCCGGCCCTGTGGGACAAGGCCTGCGCCGAGATGCGAGTCGATGCGCTGCTGATCAGCAACAGCTTCGAGGTGCCGGGCGTCGAGGCCGAGGAGATGCTGCCGCTGGATGACTGGCGCCACTCGCGACTGTTGATCTGGCGCCCGGGCCGTCGCGCTCATGCGAGCGGCTGATGGGCTGTTAGACTGCACGCCACCTTCAAGGAGCCCACCATGCACAACCCGCAGAACCTGATCTGGATCGACCTGGAAATGACCGGTCTGGACCCGGACCATGACGTCATTATCGAGATGGCCACCATCGTCACCGACAGCCAGCTCAATGTACTGGCCGAGGGGCCGGTCATCGCCATTCATCAGAGCGATGAGATACTCGCCGGCATGGACGAATGGAATACCCGCCAGCATGGCGGCTCGGGGCTGACCCAGCGCGTGCGCGAGAGCCGGATCAGTACCGAGCAGGCTGAAGCGCAGACGCTGGCGTTTCTCGAGCAATGGGTGCCCAAGGGCAAATCACCGATCTGCGGCAACAGCATCTGCCAGGATCGGCGCTTCCTCTATCGGCGGATGCCGACGCTGGAGGCCTATTTCCATTACCGCAACCTCGACGTCTCGACCCTCAAGGAGCTGGCCGCCCGCTGGGCTCCCGAAGTGCTCGCGAGCTTCAAGAAGGGCGGCACGCACCTGGCGCTGGATGATATTCGTGAGTCAATCGCGGAATTGCGCCATTACCGCGAGCATTTCATCAAGGGTTAAAAGCCGATAGAAGCGCTTGAGGCTGGAAGGCTGGACGAGAAGCAGCTTGAAGCTGGAAGTAAAAGCAGAACGAGCTTGACGATACTTCGCTGCCGCCCCGCACGCTGTCCAGCGTCCAGCGTCCAGCGTCCAGCGTCCAGCGTCCAGCGTCCAGCGTCCAGCGTCCAGCGTCCAGCGTCCAGCGTCCAGCCGCTTTACCGCCCCAGCCTTCTCAATTCGTCCGATTCGACCACCCGTGTGCCCTTGTCGTCTTCCAGTGCGAGACGCCAGAGGGCGCGGGCCAGGGTGCAGGCCGAGATACCCCGGTATTTTCCCGGTAGCAGATAGGAGAGCGGGGCGGTCAGGCGTTCCACCGGTCTCACCTCCATGCGCGGGCCGAGCAGTTGCGAGGGGCGGGCGATGGTCAGCTGGGGCCAGTTCTGGGCGCGCAGGGCGTTTTCCATCTCGCCCTTGACCCGGCAATAGAAGATCGAACTGTCCGCACTGGCGCCCAGGGAGCTGATGACCAGAAGATGCCGGACGCCCAGTTCGCGGGCGTGTCTGGCGAAATTCACCACCAGATCATGATCGACGGCACGGAAGGCGTCCTGGCTGCCGGCTTCCTTGAGCGTGCTGCCCAGGCAGCAGAAGGCGGTATCGAAGCTGCCGCTCAGCTGCGGCAGTAGCGCTTGCAGCGGCCCGACCGGGTTGTGCAGGCGTGGATGTTCGGCCAGCGGCTTGCGACTGGGCGCCAGGACGCTTTCGACGGTGGGTTCATTGAGCAGGCGATCGAGCAGGTGCTCGCCGGTAAGGCCGGTGGCGCCGGCAAGCAAAATGCGCTGGGGCGTCAGATACATGGTTTGGCTTCCTGTGGCGATCAGTCGGTGTGGGCCGCGTCGGTCGCTCCGTTGCTGGCCGGTTCCCGCTCCGATAGTGGTCCGGCCTGCTGCCATTGGGCAAGCCCCGAATGTATCGCTCGGCTCTCCTTCTGCCTCAGAGGATGCAGAGCGCCAGTGTCTCGGCAATATAGGCGAGTTTTTCCTCGCCTTGGATTTCCATCATGACACGGGCCTTGAGCAGCCACTGGCCGGGATTCCTCTCGTTGGCGTCGGGCAGCGTGCCTGCGGCATAGGTCCTCCGGGGTTGTCGTTCTGTTTGCCTGCCAGATCAGCACGCAGATGATGTCGAATCCAACCAGACATGCCTGCTGCGAATATCGGTGCATAGATCTGCGCGGCGTGATAGCTGAACGTCATCATGGCGGGCTGCTTATACTTGCGTTTTCCTGTTTCGGAGGTTCTCCCATGCTGCTACGCGGGCTGACCTGGCTGGTGCTGTTCCAATTGCTCGGCACCGCACTCAATGTGCTCTTCATGCCGATGCTGCCGGGGCCGATCATCGGTTTGCTGCTGCTGTTCGTGGCGTTGCTGATCCGCGGTAGCGCGAGTGAATCGCTGCAGCTCGCGGCCAGCAGCCTGTTGCGTTATCTGCCGCTGTTGCTGGTGCCGCCAGCGGTTGGCGTGATGGCCTATACCCAGGCGATTCTCGATGATTTCTGGGCCATTGTCGGCGTGCTGGTGCTGTCGCTGGTGGTGTCTCTGGTGTTTACCGGCTGGCTGATGCAGCTGTTGATCCGCCGCCAGCAGCGCAAGAGGGCGCGCACATGATTGCCTTGCAGTGGCAGGCGGCCTGGGAGGCGGTGATTCATCATCCGCTGTTCGGTGTGGCCATCACCCTGGCGGCCTTCCAGCTGGCCTTCGCCGCCTATGAAAAGACCCGCTGGGTCTTTCTGCAGCCGGTGCTGGTGTCGATGCTGCTGGTGGTGGGCACTCTGCTGGTCTGTGGCATCGGTTATGAGGAGTACCGGTTCAGCGCGCAGATGCTTACCGTCCTGCTGGGGCCGGCCACGGTAGCCCTGGCGGTGCCGCTGTACCTCAACCTGCGGCGGATTCGCGAATTGTTCGGTCCGATCATGCTGACGCTGCTGATAGCGGGCGGCGTGGCGACGGCGCTGGGCATGGCGCTGGCCTGGGCCTTCGGTGCCGAGCGGATGATCCTGATGACGCTGGCGCCCAAGTCCGTGACCTCGCCCATCGCCATGCTGGTGGCCGAGCAGATCGGCGGGGTGGTGGCGCTGGCTGCGGTGTTCGTGATGATCACCGGCATCATCGGAGCGATCTTCGGTCCGGAACTGTTGCGCCGCTTTGGTGTTCAGCATCCTGCGGCGCGTGGTATGGCGCTGGGTCTGACCGCGCATGCCGTGGGCACCGCCCAGGCGTTGCAGGAAGGTGACGAGTGCGGCGCGTTTGCGGCACTGGCGATGAGCCTTATGGGTGTGATGACGGCGGTGTTGCTGCCGTTGGCCGTGATTTTTTGGCTGTAACAGGCCGTTGAAAAACTACCTGCGTTGGCAATACTGCGTTAAAAACAGGCTCGGAATGCTCATTTAGACCACTAAACTCCGCTTCCTCGCCTGTTTTTGTCTTGTCTTGCCTGCCTCGCCTACGTTTTTCAATGGCCTGATAAGGAGATTTGATGAAGCTGCCGCTGTTCCCCCTCGATACCGTGCTGTTTCCCGGTTGCATGCTCGATCTGCAGATCTTCGAGGCGCGCTATCTGGATATGGTCAGTCGCTGCCTGAAGGCGGGGCACGGCTTTGGCGTGGTGCGTATCATCGAGGGCAGTGAGGTCGGCGCGGCGGCGAAGGCGTTTGCCCGGACCGGTTGCGAGGCGCTGATCCGCGACTGGCAGCAGCGCCCCAATGGCCTGCTGGGCATTCGCGTCGAGGGCGGTCGGCGTTTCGACGTGGGGGCGAGCGAGGTTCAGCCTGATCAGCTTGCCCTGGCCGAGGTCGATTGGCGTAGCGAACCTGATGAATTGCCGCTGGCCGAGCAGCATGCCGAACTGGCCAGCCTGCGCGAAGCGCTCGGCCAGCATCCGATGGTCGAGGCCCTGGGCATGGGTGGGACGGCTGGGGGGCAGCGATCCCTGGCGTATCAGCTGGGCTATCTGCTGCCGTTCCAGCCGGAACAGAAACTCGAACTGCTGCGTCTGGATGATCCGCTGCGCCAGCTGGAGTGCATTCAGCTATGGCTGGAACAGTTGCAGGGTGAGGGCGCGCAGTGAGCGATCAATAGCGGTACAGCTGCATGCCCTCCGGCAATGTCCACAGCGTGAGCGCCCCGATCAGGCCCAGCGTGGCCGGCAATATCAGCCACCAGATCCTGGGGGGCAGCGTGTCCAGCGGCGTGCGCCATTGCACGATGCTCAGGCTGGCCGCGCAGACCGTCGCCGCCAGCAGTGCGCCGGCAATCACGTCGGTTGGCCAGTGCACGCCGAGATAGACCCGTGACAGCGCGATGGCGGTGGCGGGCAGGGCCGCCAGCAGCACCCAGGTCAGGCGCAGTCGAGGTGGCTGGTCGCGTCCGGCCAGAACGCCGAGAGTGAGAAAGAAGGCGAAGGCCGCCGAACTGTGTCCGCTGGGAAAGCTGAAGGTGTCGAGGGGTTCGAGCAGTATTTCCGGGCGTATCCGTGCAAATGCGGCCTTCAGTGCGCCGTTGGCCAGCGCCGTGCCCAGAAGGGTGAGGATGGCGAAAGCCGCCGCGCGCCACTGTCTGCCGAGAATCAGCAGCAGGCACAGCAGGACGGCAGCCCAGAGTTGGGTGTGGTAGTCGCCGGTACGCGTCACCAGCACCATGAAACGGTCGAAGATCGGGCTGCGCTCGCCCTGGACCACCGTCATCAGGCCTTCATCGAACTCCACCAGGTGTGGCCAGCCGAAGAGCAGGCCCAGCAGGATCAGCGTGCCGAAAAGCGCCGCCAGCGGGCTGACCCAGCGCAACTGGCGCAGGCTGTAATGCGTCACGCCGCCGACCAGCAGCAACAGGGCTGCGAGGATGATGCCCGCTTCGCCCCAGAAGCCCTCCGGCAGTGGCAGGCGCACGGCGGCGCCGGCGGTCCAGCCTGGGAGCAGATAGGCCATCGACCAGCCCGCCGCTGCCGCCAGGCTGACCAGCAGGAAACGTCCGAAAGGCATGTCGAGCATGCCTGCGGTGAGCGGCAGCATGGGCCGCAGCGGACCGATGAAACGCCCCACGAGCAGGCTGGCGACGCCGTAGCGAGCGACATACAACTCGGCACGGACGAGCCACTCGGGATGGTTGCGCAGGCCGCGCAGGCTGCGGATGCTCTGGTGATAGCGGCGCCCCAGCGCGTAGGACAGCAGATCGCCGAGCAGTCCGCCGACGAAGCCCAGCAACAGCGTTTCGCCGAGCGTCAGGATGCCGCTGCCGGCGAGCGCGGCCAGGGCGAACAGCAGCACGGTGCCGGGTAACAGCAGGCCGACCACCGCCAGGCATTCCAGGCAGGCCGCCAGAAACAGGATCAGGCCCAGCCACTGCGGGTAATCGGCCAGCCAGCGGGCGAGAGGGGCGAGCCATTCGGGCATGGGGCTTTTCCTTGGGTCGGGAGGGTTTCGACCCGCTCGGAAGTGGACTGGTTTCAGGCGCGAGATGATAGCGCCAGCGCCTGTCGAGGCACGAGACCGCAACGTGCGGTACCGTTCGAGCGCTTCGCTGTGCGCAGGCGGCGCGGGAGGGCTATAATCTGCCGCTTTCCCTTCATTCAGGCCAGCCAGACAATGACCGAGTCCGTACTCGATTACATGACCCGCCTTGGTCGCGCCGCGCGCGAGGCGTCACGCGTGCTCGCGCGCGCCTCCACCGCGCAGAAGAACAGGGCGTTGCATGCCGCGGCGGCTGCACTGGATGCGGCACGCGACGAACTGATCAGCGCCAACCGGCAGGATCTCGACGCCGGGCGCGCCAATGGCCTCGACGAGGCCATGCTCGATCGCCTGGCGCTGACCCCGGCGCGTATCGATGACATGATCGAAGGCCTGCGCCAGGTCGCGACCCTGCCGGACCCCATCGGCGAGATCCGCGACATGCGTTACCTGCCCTCGGGCATCCAGGTCGGTCGGATGCGCGTGCCGCTGGGTGTGGTCGGGATCATCTACGAGTCTCGGCCCAACGTGACCATCGACGCGGCCAGCCTGTGCCTCAAGTCGGGCAACGCCACCATCCTGCGCGGCGGCTCCGAGGCTATTCACTCGAACCAGGCGATTGCCCGCTGCATCCAGCTGGGCCTGGCCGAGGCCCAGCTGCCGGCAGCCGCGGTACAGGTGGTGGAAACCACCGACCGTGCCGCTGTCGGTGCACTGATCAGCATGCCCGAGTTTGTCGATGTCATCGTCCCGCGCGGCGGCAAGGGCCTGATCGAGCGCATCAGTCGTGACGCCAAGGTACCGGTGATCAAGCATCTGGACGGCATCTGCCATGTCTTCATCGATGTGGCGGCGGACCTGGACAAGGCCATCCGCGTCGCCGACAACGCCAAGACCCAGCGCTATGCGCCGTGCAACGCCATGGAAACCCTGCTGGTACATGACGCAGTTGCAGCGCGCGTGCTGCCGCCGCTGGCTGCCATCTACCGCGACAAAGGCGTTGAATTGCGCGGTTGCCCGCGCACCCGCGAACTGCTTGGCGACGCCGTGCTGGTCGCCAGCGAAGAGGACTGGAGCACCGAGTACAACGCGCCGATCCTGTCGATCCGCGTGGTCGACTCATTGGATGAAGCCATCGAGCACATCAACCGCTACGGCTCGCAACATACCGATGCCATCGTCACCGAGAATTTCAGCGATGCGCGGCGCTTCATCACCGAGGTCGATTCGGCGTCAGTGATGATCAATGCCTCGACGCGCTTCGCCGATGGCTTCGAGTATGGCCTGGGCGCCGAGATCGGCATCTCCACCGATAAGCTGCATGCGCGCGGCCCGGTTGGTCTGGAAGGCCTGACCAGCGAGAAGTACCTGGTCTTCGGCGACGGTCACGTGCGTACTTGATGGATTCGACTCGCACACCACGGCGCATCGGCCTGCTCGGCGGTACCTTCGACCCCGTGCATATCGGCCATTTGCGCGGGGCGCTGGAGGTGGCCGAATACCTTGGGCTGGACGAGGTTCGACTGTTGCCCAACTTCCGTCCGCCGCACCGCGAAACGCCCAGTTGCTCGGCGCAGGATCGCCTGGCCATGGTGCGCCTGGCGGTGGACGGCCTGCCGTTGCTGGTGGTCGATGCGCGCGAGCTGGAACGCGACAAGCCGTCCTACACCATCGATACGCTGGAGTCCTTGCGTGCCGAACTGGCCGAAGACGACCAGCTGTTTCTGATCGTCGGCTGGGACGCCTTCTGCGGTTTGCCTGGCTGGCACCGCTGGAACGAGTTGCTCGAACACTGCCATATCCTCGTCATGCAGCGTCCGGACGCCGACAGCGAAGCGCCAGAAGCCCTGCGCGATCTGCAGGCGGCGCGCAGCGTCAATGATCCGCTGGCGCTGACCGGCAGCGGTGGGCAGATCGCCTTTGTCTGGCAGGCGCCTCTCGGGGTGTCGGCCACGCGAATCCGTCAATTTCTGGCCAGTGGCCGCTCGGTGCGTTTTCTGGTGCCCGACGCCGTCCTGGCTTATATCAATGCGCACGGACTCTACCGGGCGTCGAACTGAGGTTGTTTCAAGTTATGCAGAATGAATCTTTGGTCCAGCTGGTCGTGAGCGCCCTGGAAGACCTGAAAGGCAGCGACATCACCACCATCGATGTGCGCGACAAGACCAGCGTCACCGATTTCATGGTGATCGCCAGCGGTACCTCCAGCCGTCACGTGAAGTCGCTGGCGGACAACGTACTCGAGAAGGTCAAGGAGCAGGGCGTGCGCCCGCTCGGCAGCGAGGGGCTGGACGGCGGCGAGTGGGCGCTGCTCGATCTGGGCGACGTGGTGGTGCACGTGATGCAGGTGCCGACGCGCCAGTTCTATGACCTCGAACGTCTCTGGCAGGGCGCCGAGCAGAGCCGCGCACAGCACGCGGGCGAACAGGAATAGTCCAGCCGTGCGGATCAAGCTGATCGCGGTAGGCTCGAAGATGCCGCGCTGGGTCGAGGATGGCTGGCACGAATATGCCCGGCGTCTGCCGTCCGAACTGCCGCTGGAACTGCATGAAATATCCCTCAACACACGCGGCAAGAATGCCGACGTGGCACGGTTGATTCGCCAGGAAGGCGAGGCCATGCTGGCCAGGGTTCAGCCGGGCGAACGCATCGTCACCCTCGAAGTGACGGGGCGGCCCTGGAGTACCGAGCAGCTGGCGGCTGAGCTGGAGCGCTGGCGGCTCGATGCACGCAACGTCAACCTGATGGTGGGCGGCCCGGAAGGGCTGGCGCCTGAAGTCTGCGCGCGTAGCGAGCAGCGTTGGTCGCTGTCGCCGCTGACCCTGCCGCATCCGCTGGTGCGTATTCTCATCGGCGAGCAGATCTACCGTGCCTGGACATTGCTGTCAGGGCACCCTTATCACAAGTGAAGTCAGTAATAGCCCAGGATGTCCCAGCCGATTCCCCTGAAAGACCACGAAAAGGATGCCCAGCTGGTGCGTCGACGGGTAATCGTGGGCGGGCTGCTGGTGCTGGTGATGACCGCTGTGCTGATCATGCGGATGTACTACCTGCAGGTGGTGCAGTACGAGCATCACTCGACGCTGTCGGAGAACAATCGCGTTCATGTGCAGCCCATTCCGCCCAATCGTGGGCTGATCTTCGATAGAGATGGGCGGATCATCGCCGATAACCGTCCCAGCTTCAGCCTTACCGTGACCCGCGAGCGTGCCGGTGACTGGCGCAAGACGCTGGATACGGTGGTCGAGGTGCTGCAGTTGTCCGCCGAGGAGCGCGAGCTGTTCGAGAAACGCGTGCTGCAGGGGCGACGCCCCTTCGAGCCGGTGCCGATCATGTACGAACTGTCCGAGGAGCAGATTGCCCGTGTCGCGGTCGATCAGTTCCGGCTCCCTGGGGTCGAGGTCGCGGCGCAGCTGGTCCGTCACTATCCGCAGGGAGAGCATTTCGCTCACTCGGTCGGCTATGTCGGTCGCATCAACGAGACCGAGCTCAAACAGCTCGATTCGGTCAATTACAGTGGCACGCACCATATCGGCAAGACCGGTGTCGAGAAGTTCTACGAGGACTCGCTGCATGGCCGGGTCGGCTACGAAGAGGTCGAGACCAACGCCCGTGGCCGCGTGCTGCGGGTGCTCAAGCGCACCGATCCGATTCCCGGCAAGGACCTGACGCTGACCCTCGACCTGGAACTGCAGGAAGCGGCCGAGGCCGCGCTCGGCGGACGTCGTGGCGCGGTCGTAGCCCTGCAGCCGGCCACCGGCGAGGTGCTGGCGATGGTCAGCCAGCCGAGCTTCAACCCCAATCTGTTCGTTACCGGCATCAGCTTCAAGGCCTATGGCGAACTACGCGACTCGATCGACCGCCCGCTGTTCAACCGTGTACTGCGTGGCCTGTACCCGCCGGGCTCGACCATCAAGCCGATGATGGCGGTGGCCGGTCTCGATACCGGTGTGGTCACCGAGAAGAGCAAGGTGTTCGATCCGGGGTTCTTCCAGCTGCCGAACGTGAAGCACAAGTATCGCAACTGGAACCGTGGCGGCGATGGCTGGGTCGATCTGGAGCTGGCCATCGCCCGTTCCAACGACACCTACTTTTACGATATGGCCCACAAGATGGGCATCGACCGGATGCATGACTACATGACCCGCTTCGGCATCGGCCAGCGGGTATCGCTGGACATGTTCGAGGAAACCGCCGGCCTGATGCCCTCGCGCGACTGGAAGCGCGCACGCTATCGCCAGGCCTGGTATCCGGGTGAAACGGTGATTCTCGGCATCGGTCAGGGTTACATGCAGACCACGCCGCTGCAGCTGGCCCAGGCGACAGCGCTGATGGCTACCCAGGGCAAGTGGATTCGGCCTCATCTGGCGCGGCGTATTGAGGGCGAGTTGCCGATCGACCCGCAGCCGTTGCCGGATATCGAATTGCGCGATCCGCGCTACTGGGATGCAGCCATCAATGGCATGGAGCAGGTGATGCATGGCGCACGCGGCACAGCGAGAAAGGTCGGTGATATGTCGCTGTATCGCATTGCCGGCAAGAGCGGTACAGCGCAAGTGGTGGCGATCAAGCAGGGCGAGCGCTATGACAGTGGCAAGCTCAACGAACGCCATCGTGACCACGCCCTGTTCGTCGCCTTCGCGCCCGTACACGATCCGCAGATCGCCGTGGCGGTGATGGTGGAGAACGGCGAATCGGGCTCCGGCGTCGCGGCACCGGTGGCCAAACAGGTGATGGATGCCTGGCTGCTCGATGAATACGGGCAACTGAAGGCCGAGTACGCGCTCCCCTTGAGCGCCGAGGCAGGCAAGCCATGAGCGGGACTTTCGACCGAACGCTTTCGTCCACCGATGTGATGCGCCGCCGCGCGACACTGCTGCAGCGCATGCATATCGATGGTGTGTTGCTGTTGCTGTTGCTGTTGCTGGCGACAGGCAGCCTGTTCATCCTCTATTCGGCCGGCAGCAAGCACTGGGAGATGCTGATCAAACAGGCCACTTCGTTTGGTATAGGCCTGGCGGCCATGCTGGTCATCGCTCAGTTCGAGCCACGCTTCATGGCGCGCTGGGTGCCGCTGGGCTATCTGGCGGTGGTGGCGCTGCTGTTCGGGGTGGAGTTCTTCGGCTACACGGCGATGGGCGCGACCCGCTGGATCAATATCCCCGGCGTGATTCGCTTCCAGCCGTCGGAATTCATGAAAATCATCATGCCGATGACGATTGCCTGGTATCTGTCTACCCGTGCGTTGCCGCCCGGCGTCAAGCACACGGCCATCAGTCTGTGTCTGATCCTGGTGCCTTTCGCGCTGATCCTCAAACAGCCGGATCTGGGCACTGCATTGCTGGTGATGGTGTCCGGCGCCTTCGTGCTGTTTATCGCCGGCCTGCGCTGGCGCTGGGTTTTCGGTGCGCTGGCGGCGCTGGTGCCGGTTGCCGTGGGGATGTGGTATTTCGTCCTGCACAACTATCAGAAACAGCGTGTACTGACCTTTCTCGACCCGGAAAGCGATCCGCTGGGCACCGGCTGGAACATCATCCAGTCCAAGGCTGCAATCGGCTCGGGCGGCGTGTTCGGAAAGGGCTGGCTGCTGGGCACCCAGTCTCATCTGGATTTTTTGCCCGAAAGCCATACGGACTTTATCATTGCCGTCCTGGCCGAGGAGTTCGGCCTGGTTGGCGTCTGCCTGCTGCTGCTGGTCTATCTGTTGTTGATTGCGCGCGGCCTGATCATCACGGTCCAGGCGCAGACGCTGTTCGGCAAGCTGCTTGCCGGTGCGCTGACCATGACATTTTTCATTTATGTTTTCATCAACATCGGTATGGTCAGCGGGCTGCTGCCGGTAGTGGGTGTGCCGCTGCCCTTTATCAGTTTTGGTGGAACGTCATTGGTGACCCTGCTGGCGGGGTTCGGGGTTTTGATGTCGATCCACACCCATCGCAAGTGGATCGCGCAGGTTTAGAGTGAATGTCTTGAAATCACTACGTAATACCCGGTTGACGCGTGTGCTCTGCGGCGTGGGCCTCTTTGGTGTGCTCGCCGGCACTCAGCTGGTTGACGCAGCCGACTACGAAGGCGAGAAGGTCGCCGAGTTCGTCCGCGAAATGACCCAGGATTACGGTTTTGTCAGTGAGCAGCTGGTCGAGCTGCTGGCCCAGGCGGAGCGCAAACAAGGGATTCTCGACGCCATCTCGCGACCGGCCGAGCGGGTCAAGCCCTGGAAGGAATACCGGCCCATCTTCCTGACTGATTCGCGCGTGGCCCAGGGTGTCGATTTCTGGCGCGAGAACGAAGCCGCGCTGGCGCGTGCCGAAGCCGACTTTGGCGTACCCGCTGAAGTGATCGTATCGATCATCGGTGTGGAAACCTTTTATGGCCGCAATACCGGCAGCCACCGGGTCATCGATGCACTGGCCACGCTGGGCTTCGATTATCCTCCGCGCCAGCCGTTCTTTCGCCAGCAACTCAAGGAGTTCCTGTTGCTGACGCGTGAAGAACAGGTCGATCCGTTGACGCTTACCGGCTCGTATGCCGGTGCCATGGGGCTGCCGCAGTTCATGCCGAGCAGCTTCCGCGCCTATGCGGTGGACTTCGATGATGATGGTCGCATCGACATCTGGAAAAACCCCACGGATGCCATCGGCAGCGCCGCAAATTATTTCAAGCAGCACGGCTGGAAAGCCGGCGAGCCGGTCGTGGCGCGCGCCACGGTAAAGGGCGAGCGCCATGCCGAAGGCATCACCGCGGGTCTGGAGCCGGTCCTGAAGGCTGCCGAACTGCACGAGCTGGGCTGGCACAGCGACGACACGATCGCCGACGACACGGCGGTGACCGCCTTCCGCCTGGAGGGGGCCGAGGGTGACGAGTACTGGATCGGCCTGCCGAACTTCTATGTCATCACGCGCTACAACCGCAGCGTCATGTATGCCATGGCGGTGCATCAGCTCGCCGAACAGCTCGCCGAAGCCAAGGGGGCGCAATGACTAGTCTGCAGATGCGGCTGCTGGGATTGGTCACGGCCATTGCGCTGGTCGTCGGCTGCTCCTCCAAACCACCTTCGTCACCTCCTGCAGTGGTGAAGGGCGGCGCTATCAGCGGTCCGGAAAGCTATTCGCGGCCACATCAGGATGGCGCACCCTGGTGGGACGTGGATGTATCGGCGATTCCCGATGCGGTGCCGACGCCCCATTTCGGCCCGTTCAAGGCCAATCCCTATACGGTGCTGGGCAAGACCTATTATCCGATAGGTGATGGGCGCAATTACCGGGAGACCGGTACGGCGTCCTGGTACGGCACCAAGTTTCACGGGCAGCCGACCGCCAATGGCGAGAAGTACGATCTGTACGGCATGAGCGCCGCGCACAAGACCTTGCCGCTGCCCAGTTATGTCCGGGTGACCAATATCGACAACGGCAAGACCGTGGTGCTGCGGGTCAATGATCGCGGTCCGTTCTACTCGGATCGCATCATCGACCTGTCCTTCGCTGCGGCGAAAAAGCTGAACTTCGCCGAGTCGGGAACGGCGCGGGTCAAGGTCGAGGGCATCGACCCCGTGCAGTGGTGGGCCGACCGCGGCCAGCAGCCTCCAATGGTCCTGGCCCAGCCGCAGAAGGTTGCCAGCAAGCCTGCCGCCAGCACGCTGGCCCAGCCGGTCGAACAGTACACGCCGCCACCGGCGCAGCATGCCGGTGCTACGCTGCCGGTGGAAGTCGGCAACGACGGTGGCGCTGTCGCATCCGGCCTGTTTCTGCAGGTCGGTGCATTCGCCAACCCGGATGCCGCCCAGTTGCTGCGCGACAAGCTCAGCGGCATGACCGGCGCGCCGGTATTCGTCAGCTCGGTGGTCCATCGCGAGCAGGTGTTGCATCGGGTTCGTCTTGGCCCGATCGACTCGGTGGACGAGGCCGAGCAGATTGAGCAGAGCGTGCGTCTCGCCAACCTCGGTCAGCCACGGCGGGTGCGAGGCGAATGATGTGCCGTAGCGGAACCCATGACACCGATTCTGTTTTGCCTATATCCATTTTCGAGAGAGCAATGACTATCACCACCTTCGTGCATCGCCTGTTTCTTCTTGTCCTGCTGACGGTGGCGCCGGTTGCGCTGGCCCAGCCGGTCATCCCTTCAGCGCCACAACTGGCGGCCAAATCCTACGTGCTGATGGATGCCGCCAGCGGCAAGGTACTGGTGGAGAGCGGCGGCGACGAGCGCCTGCCCCCCGCCAGCCTGACCAAGTTGATGACCGCCTACATCGCCACCCTGGAAATCCAGAAGGGCAAGATTGCCGAGAGCGACATGGTCACCGTCAGCGAAAAGGCCTGGCGCACCGGCGGCTCGCGGATGTTCATCCAGGTCAATACCCAGGTTTCGGTGGACGACCTGCTGCACGGCATCATCATCCAGTCCGGCAACGATGCCAGCGTGGCCATGGCCGAGTACATCGCCGGCAGCGAGGAAGCCTTCGCCGACCTGATGAACGCCGCCGCGCAGCGCCTGGGCATGAGCAACACCCACTTCGTCAACTCCACCGGCCTGCCGCACCCGGAGCACTACTCTTCGGCCTCCGACATGGCCAAGCTGGCTCGTGCGATCATCTACGAGGACCCGGCGCACTACGATATCTACGCGCAGAAGGAATTTCTCTGGAACAACATCAAGCAGCCTAACCGCAACCTGCTGCTGTGGCGCGACAAGACGGTCGATGGCCTGAAGACCGGGCATACCGAAGAGGCGGGTTACTGCCTGGTGGCTTCGGCGGTACGCGACGGCATGCGCCTGATCAGCGTGGTGTTCGGCACCAGCAGCGAGCAAGCGCGCGCCGCTGAGACACAGAAGCTGCTGACCTACGGTTTCCGCTTCTTCGAGACACGCACTTTCTACCAGCAGGGCGTCGAGCTGGCCAAATCCCGTGTCTGGAAAGGCCAGCAGGATCAGGTCAGCGCCGGACTGGCCGAGGATCTGACTCTGACCCTGCCGCGCGGCCAGCTGGACAAGCTGCAGGCTGGCATGGCCTTCAATCCCGAGCTGACCGCACCCATCCAGCAGGGTGATGTGATTGGCAAGGTCGAGGTCAGCCTCAACGATCAGGTGCTGCACAGCTCTGACCTGATCGCTCTGCAAACGGTTGAAGAAGGTGGGCTGTTCCGTCGGTTTTGGGATAGCATTCGACTGTTCTTCTTCAACCTATTCAACTGACAACCCTTGCGTGCGTCCTGGCCACCCCGCCAGGATGCGCTTGCGGATCACGAGTCCGTCACAGCCATGAACGAAAGTACAAGCGATACACAGGCGCCAAAAATCGAATTCCCCTGCGAGCGTTACCCGATCAAGGTAATCGGCGAGGCCGGAGAGGGTTTCCGCGAGGCAGTGGTCGAGGTGATACGTCGGCACGCACCGGATTTCGATGAAACCACACTGGTGATACGCGACAGCCGTAACGGGCGCTTCCTCTCCGTCCAGGTGCTGATCACCGCGACTGGAGTCGAACAGCTGCAGGCGATTCACGTCGACCTGCGTGCAACCGGGCGCGTGCAAATGGTGCTCTGATGAGCGCCGCCTTCCTGCACGCCAGGCTGTCTGTGCGAAGCGCCTTCGGAGCCCGTCGATGAGCGGCTCCGTGCTCGGCGTGCGCGAGCTTGGTCTGACCGAATATGAGCCTGCATGGCAGGCCATGCAGCGCTTCACCAATACGCGCGGCCCAGCCAGCGACGACGAGATCTGGCTGTTGCAGCATCTGCCGGTGTTCACTCAGGGGCAGGCCGGCAAGGCCGAGCATCTGTTACTGCCCGGCGACATTCCGGTGGTGCAGGCCGACCGTGGCGGTCAGGTGACCTATCATGGCCCAGGGCAGCTGGTGTGTTACCTGTTGCTGGATGTCAGGCGCCTGGGGATCGGCGTGCGTGAACTGGTCAGCCGCATCGAGCAAAGCCTGATCGATCTGCTTGCCAGCTACGATGTGCAGGCCGTAGCCAGGCCCGATGCGCCTGGCGTCTACGTCAACGGCGCGAAGATCGCATCCCTCGGCCTGCGAATCCGCAACGGTCGCTCATTTCATGGCCTGGCGCTGAACGTGGACATGGATCTGGGACCCTTCGGACGGATCAATCCCTGCGGCTACGCCGGCATGAGCATGACCCAGCTGGCCGATCTGGTCGCTGGACCGGTAGCGTTTTCCGAGGTCAGTGCCCGCCTGCGTGAACAGCTGGTCAAGCACCTCGGTTACACGCAGCAGCAGACGCTGACGGGCGCAATAGATTGCTAAGAAGCATGGCGGATATGAAACGCCTGCCTCCAGCAGGCGTTATTCGGCCCGATCGGCCCGTAGCCTGGACTAGCCGAAGGCGTAATCCGGGTTTTCAGTTCAGGTTGAGTGCCGGAATCAGGCTGCTGTCGAACGCCTGGCCCGGCACGGGCACCGGGGCGGCCAGGCCCAGGTTGTTCTTCTCGAACACCCGGTCGGCCCGGTAGCTGGAGCGCACCAGCGGGCCAGCGGCGACTTCCATAAAGCCCTTTTCCAGGCCGATATCGCGCAAGCGGTTGAATTCTTCCGGGCTGACCCAGCGTTTGACCGGCAGGTGGTTGCAGGTCGGCTGCAGGTACTGGCCGAGGGTGAGAATATCCACGCCGATGGCGCGCAGGTCATCCATGGTCTGCAGCACTTCCTCGTCGCTTTCACCCAGGCCCAGCATCAGGCTGGTCTTGGTCAGCATCTGCGGACGATGGCGCTTGGCGTGCTCCAGCACGCGCAGGGTCTTCTCGTAGCCGGCGCGGGGGTCGCGTACTTCATGGGTCAGGCGTTTGACCGTCTCGACGTTTTGCGCGAAGACTTCCAGGCCTGAGTCCGCTACACGTTCGATGGCTTGCAGGTCGCCGTCGAAGTCCGGGGTCAGGGCCTCGACTACCACCTGCGGGGTGCGCTCCTTGATGGCGCGTACACAGGCGGCGTAGTGTGCGGCACCGCCGTCGTCCAGATCGTCGCGGTCCACCGAGGTCAACACGATATAGCGCAGCGCCATCAGCTCTACCGACTTGGCGGTGTTCTGTGGCTCCTCCTGGTCCAGCCAGCCGTTGGGGTTGCCGGTATCCACCGCGCAGAAGCGGCACGCGCGGGTGCACACCGAGCCCATCAGCATGATGGTGGCGGTACCGTTGGACCAGCATTCGCCCATGTTCGGGCAGTGGGATTCCTGGCACACGGTGCTCAGCCGATGTTCGCCGACATTGCGCTTGACCGCTTCGAAGCGGCTACCGCTGGGAGCCTTGACCCGCAGCCACTTGGGCTTGGGTTCGAACACCTGGGGATCGCTCGAGGCGCGGCGCTTCTGCCCGTCCTTGATCGCGGTGATGCCCTGAGTGGTGCGGAATTTTTCGCCGCTGGCAACGGTTTTGGGCTGGGAGATATCGGACATCGGCAATCTGGGCTCCGCTAGAGACTCCGTGGACGAGGCGGCTCGTGGCCGCCACGCAGTTTATCACAGGCACTGACCGTTGATTGAGGGTGCCCGCGCAGAGCAGGGGAACGTTCATCAATCGAAGCAGCCGCTTGATCAGCTCTTCAGATGGCTGCTGAAGTGACCCACTGCGTCCACGACTCGCTTGGCGCCCTGCTGGATCTCGACGATCACCGCGCCGGCTTCGTCGGCCAGTTGCAGCCCCTGCTCGGCCTGCTCGCGACCGCTGGCCATGCTCTGCACCGCGGCCTGCGCCAGGCTCTGGTTCTTCTGCACCACATCGACGATTTCCTCGGTGGCCTGGCTGGTGCGGCCAGCCAGCTGGCGCACCTCGTCGGCGACCACCGCGAAGCCACGGCCCTGGTCACCGGCGCGGGCCGCCTCGATGGCCGCGTTGAGGGCCAGCAGGTTGGTCTGGTCGGCGATGCCGCGAATGGTCTGCATGATGGTGCTGATCAGCTGAGACTGCTTGTCCAGGGCCTCGATACCGGCGGCGGCCTCCTGGACCTTTTCGACGATCTGCTGCATCACATCCAGCGTCTGCTGCACCACGGCAGCACCCTTGTCGGCGCTCTGGTCGGTCTTGCGGGAAATGTCGTAGGCGATGCCGGCAGCTTCCGACACGGCTTGTTCCTGATTGACCTGGTCGGTGATCAGAGTTGCGAACTTGACCACCTTGTAAAGCTTGTCATGGGCATTGAGGACCGGGTTGTAGGAGGCTTCGAGCCATACGGTGCGGCCCATGCTGTCGAGACGCTTGAAGCGCCCAGCGACGAACTCACCTCGATTGAGCTGCGCCCAGAATTCGCGATACTCCGGCGAGTCGGCCTCCTCGGGTGAACAGAACAGCCGGTGATGCTTGCCCTGGACCTGGTCCAGGCGATAGTCCATGACGCGCAGGAAGTTTTCGTTGGCAGTGATGACCTGACCGGTCAGGTCGAACTCGATCACTGCCGTGGAGCGCAGCAGCGCCTTGATCAGGCTTTCGTGCTCCTTGGCGGTGGTGATGGTGGCGGTCAGGTCGTTGGCGCAGAGCGTGAAATACTGCAGCTCGCCGCGCCCGTTGTTCACCGGTTGCCAGATGGCCCGCAACCAGGCCTCTTTGCCATCGCCGCGCAGCAGGCGGAAGGCTCCGCTCCAGTGCTCCGGAGTGCGCAGGGCGCTCAGCAGCGCAGGATGATTGGGATGGCTGCGGAAGGAATCGGGGATCAGTTCGTCCAGTGCGCGACCGATCAATTCATCCCTGCGGTACTGCAAGGCCTCCAGAAGATTGTCGTTGGCGAAGCGCACCCTGCCCTTGGGGTCGAATTCGATCACCAGCATTTCGCTGTAGAGCGAGTCCTTGATCTGCCGGGTGCTGGAGAGTTCGTCCTGCATTTCGGCCAACTGCTGTTTGAGACGACCGTTGAACATGGGCAGCATCTCCATGAGAATCCCATAGGGTGTGTCTTTGTCTCGGCTAACCGGCGAAGCGCTTGCCGATGAAATCCTTGAGAGTGCAGCCGAACATTCGGCTTTGCGCAAGCACGCCGCAGGCTTAACGAGCGCTGCGCAAACGACCCAGCAGTTCCTGGGTTGGATGCCCATCGGCGGGCCACCCCAACTGTTGCTGAAAGCCGCGAATGGCGCTGCGCGTGTTGGCCCCGATGATGCCGTCCGCAGTGCCCGGATCGAAGCCTCTGGCAGCCAGGCGTTCCTGCAATTCCAGCCGTTCGGAGCGGCTCAGCGGCTGCTCGCCCAGCGGCCAGCTGGCGCGAACCTGGCCGGCACCATCGAAACGCTCGGAGAGCAGGCCGATGGCCAGTGCATAGGAGGACGAGTTGTTGTAACGCAGGATGGTGCGGAAGTTATCCAGCACCAGAAACGCCGGGCCGCGATGGCCGGCGGGCAGTAGCAGGCTGGCGCTCGCCTCCTGCTCGCCGCCCGGCAGGCCCTGGACGCCCATGCCGCGCCATTCGCTCAGAGGCTTGCGGATGCTGCTGTCGGCCAGCGCATAGTCGAACCCCTTCGGCAGTGCGACTTCGAAACCCCAGCGCTGCCCCTTTTTCCAGCCTGAGGACTGCAGATAGTGAGCCGCCGAGGCCAGCGCATCGGCGGAACTGTTCCAGATGTCGCGCCGGCCATCGCCGTCGAAGTCCACGGCATAGGTGTTGTAGGTGGTGGGAATGAACTGGGTCTGCCCCATGGCCCCAGCCCAGGAACCACGCAGGTTGTCGGGAGAAACGTCACCGTGCTGGAGAATGTCCAGGGCGGCCAGCAGCTGGGTCTTGGCAAAGCCGGGACGGCGTCCTTCATGGGCCAGGGTGGCCAGTGAGCGAATCACCGACTTGTCGCCCATGATCTTGCCGAAGTTGCTTTCCAGCCCCCAGATTGCCACCAGCGTATTGCGCCCTACGCCATAACGCGCCTCGATGGCCGCGAGGGTCGCCTCGTGCTGGCTCAGCAGGCGTTTGCCGCCATCCACGCGCTGTGCGGCGAGGGCGCCTTCGAGGTATTGCCAGACCGGTCGGGTGAATTCCGGCTGGCTGCGATCAGCGGTGATGATGCTTGGATCGGGAGTGACGCCGGCAAAGGCGCGGTCGAACAGCGCTGCCGGCACTCCGGCCTGCAGGGCTTCTACGCGAAAGGCGTCGCGCCACTGGGCGAAGCTTGGTTGCGGCAAGTCGGCTTCAGTAGCTGGGGCGGCATCTGCAGCCTGGGACAGTACGGCGTGCTGTGTGTCAGTGTTCGGTGTGGACTGGGCAAGAGGCTCGGCGGCGCAGGCAGCCATGATGCTCAGGGCTGAAGCGGCTATCAGGATTCTTGGCAGTACAACGGGGGCGAAGGTGTAAAGCATGCACCACTTCTCGACAGGACATCGGTGGGTGACATTAGCACGCTTTGAATGGCTTGGCTTTTCAAGCCGCCAGAAGGAGTGAAGCCCCCCAGTTGTCGGACTGGGAGGCTTCGCGGCGGTAGCTGCCTTTGCCTTTTTTCGGTTGTTCCTGGCGGCTGCGGAACAGCGGTTGCGCTACCAGTGATTTGGCCTTGTTCGGTCGCTTTTGGCTCTTTGCCATGGGCTCGTCCTCTGGGGTTGGAGTTGGGCGCATCATAGGCGTTGTGCAAAAAATGTCCAGCGGGGAAGTGGTCGAATAAATACGACCCTACGGGGCATGGCTTTGGAAGCGTGCAGGGCGCGTAGGGCAGAACTTGTTCGGCCAGGTGCGCTAAAGCCCGATCCGTCGTCCGCTCAGTTGCAGGCAAAGGTCGCTCAGGCCGACCCAGGGATCGCCTTCGGCCTGGCCCTTGATCTGTTCATCGATGAGTTGGGCGCTCATCAGTAGCCGCTGCCAGCCGCTGGCATCGTGGCGTTGCAGGGCCTTGCTGACCAAAGGGCGGCGTTTGTCCCAGACCGGCGGGCGGGCCTGACTGAAAGCCCGGTCGAGAGGAACGCCCTGGCTGTAGAGCAGGGCGATATTGGCCAGCTGACGCACTTCGCGGGCCAGCATGGTCATGATGAACAGCGGTTCGACTCCCTCACCACGCAGGCCGTCGAGCATCCGCAGGACATGCTCGGGCTGGCCTTGCAGTGCCGCATCGATCAGACCGAAGACATCGTAGCGGGCGCTGTCGGCGACAGCGGCCTGGACGGTTGCTGCGGTGATCTGGCCAGCTTCGGCGAGAAGTTTGAGTTTCTCGATTTCCTGTACGGCGGCCAGCAGGTTGCCTTCGACCCGTGCGGTGATCAGCTCCACGGCTTCCTGATCGGCGGCCAGCCCGGCCTGCGACAGGCGCTGGCGAATCCACTGGGGCAGTTGTGTGGCATCCACTGGCCAGATTTGCAGGAATTGCACCTGCTTGCCATCGATCAGCGCCTTGGCCCACTTGGTTTTCTGGGTGTTACCGTCGAGTTTCGGCAGGCTGATCAGCAGCACGGTGTCTTCGGCGGGCCGTGTCAGGTAATCGATCAGCGCCGCCGCGCCCTTGTCGCCAGGCTTGCCGTTGGGTATGCGCAGTTCCAGAAGACGTTTTTCGGCGAACAGCGAGAGGCTGGCGCCAGCTTCGACGAGCTGGCCCCAGTCGAAGCCGGTTTCGACATTGAGCACCTGGCGTTCGCTGAAGTCCTGTTGGCGGCAGGCGGTGCGAATGGCGTCGCAGGCTTCCTGGCACAGCAGGTGCTCATCGCCGCTGACCACGTAGACAGGCGCGAGCGGGCCTTGCAGGTGTTTGCCGAGCTGGGCGGGGGAGAGTTTCATGATCGATAGAAATTCGGGAGCCGCAAGGGCTCCCGATGGTCACTGGTTCGGCAGGTCGATGGGCGATTGCTGTGGTTGCGCACCCTGCTCACGCCGCTGTGCCTCGATGGCTTCGGCCTCCGCGCGCTGGCGGGCTTCGGCGGTCTGCTGCAGCTGGTCGAGCTGCGTCGGGGTAATGTTGCTGATGCGCATGCTCAGCTGCTGGAGCAGTTCGCGGCGCATTTCCACGCGCAACTGGTTGGCTTCCTGATCGGAGCCGATCAGGTTGCTGCTGTCGTGTACGTAGACTTTCTGCACCTCGATGCTGTCTTCCAGCAGTACGGTGTTCTGCGGGCCGCGGAATTGATAGTCAAGTACGCTGGTCAGCTCGTATTCGGCACTGCGCGACGAACTGGTGTAGCTGGCCGTGCGCTGACGGTTCTGCTCACGGACCAGATCCAGGGTGTAGCGCGCGCCGGGATGGACTCGCACGCCGCTGTTGCCAAGCAGTTCTTCCAGTTGCCGGACGGTGTCGCCATGGCTGTTGCGTGCCTGCAGGTTGATTTCCTCAAGGGCGAAGCCGCTTGCGCCGGTTCCGCGAAGCTGGAAGCCACAGGCGCTGAGCAGCAATGCCAGAGCGACCATCATTAGATTGCGTTTGACCATCCTGTTATCCCCTTGCCAGCCCCGGCGCTGTGCGCCACGGCAAAATCAGTTTGCGACGATATTGACCAGCTTGCCCGGCACCACGATGACCTTGCGAATGGTCAGGCCTTCGGTGAAGCGCACCACGTTCTCGTTGGCGCGCGCACTGGCCTCGACTTCTTCGCGGCTGGCGCTGGCCGACACTTCGATCTGGCCACGCAACTTGCCGTTGACCTGCACCACCAGCGTCAGGCTGTCCTGTACCAATGCGCTCTCATCCACGGCGGGCCAGGCCGCATCGATGATCGCACCCTGCTTGCCCAACTGCTGCCAGAGCTCGTGACTGATATGCGGTGTGATCGGTGCCAGCAGCAGTGCAACCGCTTCCAGGCCTTCCTGCAGCAGCGCGCGGTCCTGCCCGCTAACTGTCGCGGCCTTCTCCAGCACGTTCATCAGGGTCATCACCTGAGCGATGGCGGTGTTGAACTTGTGATGCTGGCCGATATCGATGCTGGCCTGCTTGATCGCCAGATGAATCGCGCGGCGCACGGCCTTCTGCTCGTCCGACAGCGTGGCGAGGTCCAGTGTGCCCGGCAGGCCGGCACTGACGTGGGCATGGGCCAGACGCCAGACGCGGCGCAGGAAGCGGCTCGCGCCTTCGACGCCGGAGTCGGACCACTCCAGGCTCATGTCCGGCGGCGAGGCGAACATCATGAACAGGCGGCAGGTATCGGCGCCGTAGGCATCGATCATCGCCTGCGGGTCGACGCCGTTGTTCTTCGACTTGGACATCTTCTCGGTGCCGCCGATGATCACCGGCAGGCCGTCGGCCTTGAGGGAGGCGCCAATGATCTTGGCTTTCGCGTCACGCTCAATGTCCACTTCGGCTGGATTGAACCACTGACGGCTGCCATTGGGCTGCAGGCGGTAGTAGGTATCGGCCACCACCATGCCCTGGGTCAGCAGGTTCTTGAACGGCTCGTTGGACGTCACCAGACCTTCGTCACGCATCAGTTTGTGGAAAAACCGCGCGTACAGCAGGTGCAGGATGGCATGCTCGATGCCGCCGATGTACTGGTCCACCGGCAGCCAGTGGTTGGCTGCAACCGGGTCGACCAAACCCTTGTCGTAGTGGGGCGAGGCGTAGCGGGCGTAGTACCAGGACGACTCCACAAAGGTGTCCATGGTGTCGGTTTCGCGCTTGGCCGCGGCGCCACACTGCGGGCAACTGCACTCATAGAATTCCGGCATCTTGGCCAGCGGGCTGCCAGCGCCGTCCGGCACCACGTCTTCGGGCAGCACCACCGGTAACTGGTCTTCCGGCACCGGCACGTCGCCACAGCTTGGGCAATGGATGATCGGGATCGGGCAGCCCCAGTAGCGCTGACGGCTGATGCCCCAGTCGCGCAGGCGGAACTGGGTGCGGGCCTGGCCGAGGCCTTTGTTCTGCAGGGCGACTTCCATTGCGTCGAAGGCGCCGTCGAAGTCCAGACCGTCGAACGTGCCGGAATTGATCAGCTCGCCATGTTCGCCGTAGGCGTCCTGCCAAGGGGCAGGCGTTTCGTCGCCCGCGCTGGTGCGCACCACCGGCTTGATCGGCAGGCCGTACTTGCTGGCGAACTCGAAGTCGCGTTCGTCATGCGCCGGCACGGCCATGACAGCGCCTTCGCCGTAGCCCATCAGCACGTAGTTGGCGACCCACACCGGCAGCAGTTCGCCGGTCAGCGGGTGCTGTACGCGCAGGGCGGTGGCCAGGCCCTTCTTTTCCTGGGTGGCGATGTCGGCTTCGGCCACGCCGCCACGCTTGCATTCGTCGATGAAGGCTTGCAGCTCGGGGTCGTTCTGCGCGGCCAGGGTCGCCAGCGGATGTTCGGCGGCCACGGCGACGTAGGTGGCACCCATCAGGGTGTCGGGGCGGGTGGTGAAGACCTTCATCACACCTTCGTTGCCGATGCTGGCGACGTCGTAGGGGAAGCCGATCTCCATGCCGCGCGACTTGCCGATCCAGTTGCGCTGCATGGTCTTGACCTGTTCCGGCCAGCCGTCCAGTTCGTCCAGGCTCTCCAGCAGCTCATCGGCGTAGGCGGTGATCTTGAAGTAGTACATGGGAATTTCGCGCTTTTCCACCAGCGCGTCGGAGCGCCAGCCGCGACCGTCGATGACCTGCTCGTTGGCCAGTACGGTCTGGTCGACAGGGTCCCAGTTCACGGTGCCGTTCTTGCGGTAGATCACGCCCTTCTTGTACAAGCGGGTGAACAGCCACTGCTCCCAGCGGTAGTAATCCGGCTTGCAGGTGGTGATCTCGCGAGACCAGTCGATGGCCAGGCCCAGGCGCTGGAACTGCGCCTTCATGTACGCCATGTTCGAGTAGGTCCACTTGGCGGGCGCGACCTGGTTCTGGATAGCGGCGTTTTCCGCCGGCATGCCAAAGGCGTCCCAGCCCATGGGCTGCAGCACGTTCTTGCCCTGCATGCGCTGATAACGGGCGATCACGTCGCCGATGGTGTAGTTGCGCACGTGCCCCATGTGCAGCTTGCCGCTGGGGTAGGGGAACATCGACAGGCAATAGAACGTGTCCTTGCCGGGCTGTTCGCTTACTTCAAAGGATTTCTGCGTGTCCCAGTGGGACTGCGCGGCGGCTTCGATTTCGCGGGGCTGATACTGTTCGTGCATGGCTACTGGCATAGGAAGAAGTGGCTGGCTGTCCGCGAAGCAGCGCGGGTTGCGTCATGCCGGCTCGCCGTCTGACTACGGCGGCGGCACTGCGGGCTGGATGCGGAAGCCTGAAAGCCCAGTAGCATACATGACCCCCCTTGATCGAGGGAAACCCGATTTGCCGTGCGCCCCGTTTGTCGCAGACGGCCTGGATGCCTGAGCCTGAGCTACGCTTGTAACGGGGGCGGGACGAGCAAAGAGGTGAATCATGACTGAAGAGCGCCAGGTGGATGAGGGCAACCTGTATGGACGTGTGCTGCAACGGCTGACGCTGGCCCTGGAGGAGGCTGAGCGAGCGGCGAGCGCAGGCGGGGATGTTGGTGGCGAACTGGAAGTCGGCGGGCTGACGCCGGCGGAGTTTGAATTGATACGGGCGTATCTGCAGCAGGATGCGCAATGGTTGTCGGGCTGGCATGCGGCTGCCGAGGAGCAGGCGCAGATGCTGCGTCAGGCTGCGCGACCTACGCTGCGCGCCTTGCGCCAGCATCCAGGCAAGGCGTGCAAGCAGGCCCCTCTTGCCCTTCGACAGGTGCTGACGTGTGCGATCTGTGGCGCGACGGTGAACTGGCCGGAAGCCGCCGGCCCGGCTGCCTGTACGTCCTGCGGCTCGCAACTGCTGCGTGCGCGGCAGCGTTTACATACCTATCCCAAGCATTGATGGCTATTTGATTGCAGTCAGCGGCTGCATGTTGAATGCCTTGAAGAGTAGAGTTGCGGCTACCGCCACGTAGGAGCCGGGCATGCCGATTCGCTATTTCTTCAAACAGTTGATATTGCCCCCTGGCGGCCTGTTGTTGCTACTGCTCGCGGCCTGGTGGCTGCGGCGACGGGCGCCACGGCTGGCAGCGCTCTGCTTCGTGCTGGGGTTTGGCGGTCTGTGGCTGATGAGCCTGCCGGTCACGGTGGAGTGGGCCGCGCGGGCGCTGGAAAGCGAGCCGGCGCTGGAGCGCGTGCAGTGGAGCAGCCTGAACAGGGAGGCACAGGCGATCGTGGTGCTCGGCGCCGGTCGCGAACAGGCCGATCCGGGCTGGGGTTCGGACCAGCCCAGCCATATCGCCCTCGAACGGCTGCGCTATGCCTCACGGCTGGCCAAGGACTCGGGCCTGCCGATCCTGGCCAGCGGTGGGCTGCATTATGGCAAGCCGCCGAGCGAGGCCCTGTTGGCGGCTGAAGCCCTGCAGCGGGATTTCGATACGCCTGTGCGCTGGCTGGAAGAGCACAGCCGCACTACCTGGGAAAATGCCCTGTACAGCGCCGAAATGCTCAAGGCCGCCGGCATCCAGCGCATCGTGCTGGTGACCTCTGCCGCGCACATGCCGCGCTCGCGCTGGTGCTTCGAGCAGCATGGCCTTGAGGTGATCGCCGCGCCGGTGGGCTTTCTCGGCGTCCCGCATGGCCGGCCTTTCGGCGGCTGGCTGCCGGAGACCAAGGCCGTCTGGCAGAGCGGCATGCTGCTCAACGAGGCGGCGGGGCTGCTGGTTTATCCGCTGTTATACGAAGGGGCCGAGTAGCGGATCGTCGGATTACACCTTCGGAAACCCGGATTACGCCTTCGGCTAATCCAGGCTACGGTCTGTCCGGTTTTGTAGGATGGAATCGCCGCAGGCGCTTCCGTCGTTTAATCAATCCACCACGCGATCGGGTCACGCTTTGGCGAGCCGAGGGCAGGGTGAGTCGTTATCCGTTTCTCCGCCTGAACACCGCCCAGCCCAGCAGCACCGCGCACAGCACGATCAGCGGCCAGGAGCGCCATTGCAGGTAGGGCGTCAGGCCCTGCATGGGCGTGACTTCACCGTAGAGCACGGCTTGCTCGAACGCTGGAATCCGTTCGGTGATACGACCGTAGGGGTCGATCAGGACGGTGACGCCATTGTTGGTGGCGCGAATCATCCAGCGACCGGCTTCCAGCGCGCGCATCTGGGCCATCTGCAGGTGTTGCAGCGGGCCGATGGAGCGCCCGAACCAGGCGTCGTTGCTGACGGTAAGGAGGATGTCGCTCTGCGCGGCGAGGCTGGCGGCGAACTCGGGGTAGACCACCTCGTAGCAGATGAAGGGGGCGATTTGGTAACCCTTGGCCTGTAGCAGCGGCTGCCCCGGCTCGCCACGGGCGAAGTCGGACATGGGCAGGTCGAAGAAGGCGATCAGCCCGCGCAGCATGTCCTGCAGCGGTACATATTCGCCGAAGGGCACCAGCTTCTGCTTGAGGTAGGTGCCCTGGGCGTCGCCGGTGCTGGTCAGGCCGTTGTAGTAGCGCAGTTCGCCGTCCGCGTTCGGCTGGCGCACGGGTACGCCGGTGATCAGCGCCGACTGCCGGTCCTCGGCGAAGCGGCTCATCATGCCCAGATAGCCTTCGGCGTGATCCTTGAGGATCGGCACCGCCGTTTCCGGCCAGACGATAAGGTCGGCAGGGCGGCTGCGGAAGGTCATGTCGCGGTAGAGCAGCAGCTGCATTTCGAGCTTTTGCGGGTCCCATTTGAGGCTCTGGGCGACGTTGCCCTGCATGGCCGCGACGCTGATGGACGCGCCCCTGGCGTTGGTCCAGGCATGCTGGCCGAGACCCAGTGCGCCGCCCCAGAGCACAACCAGCATCACCAGAGCAGTGCCCAGCGCGGCCTTGCGTGCCAGCAGGCGTGGCAGCTGGATGAGCAGGGCTGCGCTCAGTGCGATCACGAAGCTCAGCAGCCAGACGCCGCCCAGCGGCGCGAGTCCGGCCAGCGGGCCTTCGAGCTGGCTATAACCGACGTACAGCCAGGGAAAACCGGTCAGTACCCAGCCGCGCAGGGCGTCCAGGGCAAGCCAGAGGGCGGCGAAGGCCAGCGCGTCGGGCAGGGGGGCGTTCGTCTGGCGCAGCCAGCGTACCCAGACCCAGCCCAGCAGGGCGAAGAACAGCGCAAGCCCCGCGACGAAACCCAGCGTCAGGGCACCGGCAAGCAATGGTGGCGCGGAGCCGAAGTCGTGGATGCTGACATACACCCAGCTGACACCCGAGGCGAACAGGCCGAAGCCATAGCACCAGCCACGGCCCGCGGCCTGCTTCGCAGCCGGTTCGCGCAGGCCGAGATAAAGCAGGCCGACCGAGAGCAGCGCCAGCGGCCAGATATCGAAGGGCGCCAGCGAGAGGGTGGTCAGGGCGCCAGCGGCCAGCGCCAGCAGGTTGCCCGGCCAGCCGGAGCGGGTGATCCAGTGCATCGGCAAATCCTTTGAAAGACGATAGAAGCCGATAGAAGCGCTTGAGGCTGGAAGGCTGGACGAAGGGCCGATCCCGCTCCAGCCTCCCGCTGTGCTAGCGGTTTTCCGCCATGCGGGTGAGTCGCAGCATATGCACGCGGCGGCTGTCGGCGTTGAGAACACGGAAGCGGAAGTGGTCTATCTCCACCACCTCGTTGCGTTTGGGCAGGTGGCCGAAGCTGTTCATGACCAGGCCGGCGACCGTATCGAATTCTTCGTCGGGAAATTCGCTCTGAAAGAACTCGTTGAAGCTGTCGATGGGCGTCAGCGCCTTGACCAGGAAATCACCGCTGGGCAGCGGGCGAATGTAGCTGTCTTCCTCGATATCGTGTTCGTCCTCGATATCGCCGACGATCTGCTCAAGTACGTCCTCGATGGTCACCAGGCCGGCGACGCCGCCGTACTCGTCGATGACGATGGCCATGTGGCTGTGGTTGGCGCGGAACTCGCGCAACAGCACGTTGAGGCGCTTGGATTCGGGGACGAAGGTCGCCGGGCGCAGCAGGTCCTTGATGTCGAAGTTGGGCTGCTCGTCCTGCAGGATCAGCGGCAGCAGATCCTTGGCCAGCAGCACGCCGATCACTTCGTCGAGGCTGTCGCCAACCACGGGGTAGCGCGAGTGCGCGGCGGAGATGATCGCCGGCAGGAACTCCTTCGGCGACTGGTCGGCCCTGATACTCATCACCTGCGAGCGCGGCACCATGATGTCGCGTACCTGCAGGTCGGCGACCTGGATGGCGCCCTCGACGATAGCCAGGGCTTCGCTGTCGAGCAGTTTGTTCTGGTGGGCGCCGCGCAGGGTCTCCAGCAGTTCTTCGCGGCTTTTCGGCTCCTGGGCAAAAGCCTGGGTGATTTTTCCAAACCACGACTTCTGCCCGTTGCTCGATCGATCTTCGCTCATGTCTTTGACTCGATGCTCTCTTGTAGATGCCCGTTCGGGTTATTCATCGGCGTAGGGGTCGGGGTGACCCAGTTCGGCCAGCAGTTGTCGTTCGAGGCTTTCCATTTCTTCGGCTTCATCGTCGTCGATGTGGTCGTAGCCGAGCAGGTGCAGGCAGCCGTGGATGACCAGATGCGCCCAGTGCGCCTGCAGCGCCTTGCCCTGTTCGGCGGCTTCACGCTCGACCACCGGCACGCAGATGACCAGATCGCCGAGCAGGGGAATGTCCAGCAGCGGCACGCCGCCCGGACCTTCCGGCACATCGGCGGGAAACGACAGCACGTTGGTGGCGTAATCCTTCTGCCGCCAGGTGCGGTTCAGTTCGCGGCCTTCGGGCTCATCGACCAGGCGAATGGTCAGTTCGGAGTCCGCACTGCGCTGGCGCAGGGCCAGTTCGCACCAGCGGCGCAGGTCCGCCTCGGCGGGCGTTGCACCGCTGCTGGCACACTGCAGATCGAGTTCAATCACGGGCTGGCCTGCTCGCAGGCGGCTGTTTGTCTTCGAAGGCCTCGTAGGCTTCGACGATGCGTTGCACCAGCGGGTGGCGCACCACGTCCTTGGCCTGGAAGTGGGTGAAGCTGATGCCGTTGACGTCCTTGAGCACGTCGATCACATGGGTCAGGCCGGATTTGGTGCCGCGCGGCAGGTCGACCTGGGTGATGTCGCCGGTGATCACCGCGGTGGAGCCGAAGCCGATCCGGGTGAGGAACATCTTCATCTGTTCCAGCGTGGTGTTCTGGCTTTCGTCGAGGATGATGAAGCTGTTGTTCAGTGTGCGACCGCGCATATAGGCCAGCGGCGCGATCTCGATCACCTGCTTCTCGATCAGCCGCGCCACGTGCTCGAAGCCGAGCATTTCGTAGAGCGCGTCGTACAGCGGGCGCAGGTAGGGGTCGATCTTCTGCGCGAGGTCGCCAGGCAGGAAGCCGAGTTTCTCGCCGGCTTCCACCGCCGGGCGCACCAGCAGGATGCGGCGGATCTGCTCGCGCTCCAGCGCATCGACGGCGCAGGCGACGGCCAGATAGGTCTTGCCGGTGCCCGCCGGGCCGATGCCGAAGTTGATGTCGTTATCGAGGATCGACTGCACGTAGCGCTGCTGGTTGGCGCCGCGCGGGCGAATGTTGCCCTTGCGGGTGCGCAGTGAAATGTTCGGCGTGGTGGAGGGGTTGACCAGCTCCTCCATGCCCGATTCCTGTAGAAACAGGTGAACCAGGTCCGGCGACAGCTCGGTGCTCTTGGTCTCGCGGTACAGGCGACGCAGCAGGCTTTCGGCAGATCGGGCGACATCGCTCGGGCCAACCAGCTCGAACTGGTTGCCGCGGTTGCGAATCTCCAGGTCCAGGCGCCGTTCGATCAGTCGCAGGTGCTCGTCGAATTGGCCGCAGAGATTGGCGAAGCGATTGGCTTCGAAGGGTTCGAGGGTAAAACGTAGCGGTTCGGTGGGGGCGTTCAAGGGCTTTTGATTGACCGTGCTCGGCAGATAAGGAACTGAAGAATAGCGCTGTAGAAGGAAAAAAGCAGCGGCAAGCAATCACGCAGCTGAATGACATTCCCGTAGGGCCGAATGCATTCGGACAATGGGCGTGGCCGAACACGTTCGGCCCTACGGTACGGGGTAAGGCGCAACAGCCCAACCTGGTCTGGCTTCAGCCGAGCAGGGTGCCACGCAACGAGTGCGGCAGGGCGTCGTCGATGTGCACGTCGACGAACTGGCCGATCAGGCGCGGGTTGTCGCAGCGGAAGTTGACGATACGGTTGTGCTCGGTGCGACCCTGGAGCATGCCGGGGTCTTTCTTCGAGTAATCCGTGACCAGGATGCGCTGGGTGGTGCCCGCCATCCGCCGGCTGTGTTCGAAGCCCTGCTGGTTGATCCGTTGTTGCAGGATCGCCAGGCGTTGCTTCTTCACCTCTTCCGGGGTGTCGTCGGCCAGGTCCGCCGCCGGCGTGCCGGGGCGCGAGCTGTAGACGAAGGAGTAGGAGAAGTCGAAACCGATGTCTTCGATCAGCTTCATGGTCTGCTCGAAATCCTTGTCGGTCTCGCCGGGGAAACCGACGATGAAGTCCGAGCTGATCAGCATGTCCGGCACCGCCGCCTTGAGCTTGCGGATGCGCGACTTGTACTCCAGCGCCGTGTGGTTGCGCTTCATGCCGGCCAGTACGCGATCGGAGCCGGACTGCACGGGCAGGTGCAGGTACTTCACCAGCTCCGGCACCTCGGCGTGCGCCTGGATCAGGGCGTCGGAGAATTCCAGCGGATGGCTGGTGGTGTAGCGGATGCGGTCGATGCCGTCGATGGCGGCCACCACGCGGATCAGCTCGGCCAGGTCAGCGGTACGTCCGTCATGGGTCGCGCCGCGATAGCCGTTGACGTTCTGCCCGAGCAGGGTGACTTCGCGCACGCCGTGCTCGGCCAGGTGGATCACCTCGGCCAGCACGTCATCGAAGGGCCGGCTGACTTCCTCGCCACGGGTATAGGGCACCACGCAGAAGGTGCAGTACTTGCTGCAGCCTTCCATGACCGAGACGTAGGCCGTCGGGCCGTCGACGCGGGGCTCCGGCAGGCGGTCGAATTTCTCGATTTCGGGGAAGGAGATATCCACCTGCGGCTGCTGGGTGGTGCGCGCCGCGTCGATCATTTCCGGCAGGCGATGCAGGGTCTGCGGGCCGAATACCACGTCCACGTAGGGCGCGCGGTCGCGGATCGCCGCGCCTTCCTGACTGGCCACGCAACCGCCGACGCCGATGACCAGCTCGGGATTGTCCTGCTTCAGTTCGCGCCAGCGACCCAGCTGCGAAAAGACTTTCTCCTGCGCCTTCTCGCGTATCGAACAGGTGTTGAGCAGAATCACATCGGCCTCGGCCGGATTGCTGGTGATTTCGAGCGGCTGCTGTTCGCCCAGCAGGTCCACCATGCGCGAGCTGTCGTACTCGTTCATCTGGCAGCCGTGGGTTTCGATGTAGAGCTTGCGGGTCATGTTACGGGCCGGCGTTGTGCAAAAAATGACCGGCGATTATAGGCGCAGGAAGAGGGGGAGAAAAGCGTAAGAGCAGCGGCAAGCTTCAAGCCGCAAGCTTCAAGTAAAAGGGCTGCCGCATGGCGGGAGCTTGTAGGGCCGAACTTGTTCGGCTGCGCATCTTTGACCGAATGAATTCGGCCCTACAGGTGGCGGTCGTCAGCTGTAGATACCGTCTTGCCCCTCACTTCGCAATAGCGAGTTCGGGGTTGAACGGTTCGCCGGATTTCAACACGCCATAGGCGATACAGAGCAATTTACGCATCGCCGCGCAGATGATCTGTTTGCCGGCTTTGCCTCTGGCTTTCATCCGCTCGACCATTGCCCGAATGGCAGGGTTACGGCTCATGGACGTAATGGCTGGCATGTAGAGCCCTGCGCGCAAGCTGGCCGACCCCATGCGGGAAATCCGCACATATCCTTTGAGTATTCCCGAGTCCTGTAGCTTGGGATTGAGCCCTGCAAAAGCGGTGACCGCTCGGCTGCTGTCGAAGCGTTGAATGTCCCCCAGTTCAGCCAGCAGAAGCGCTGCTGTCCGCTCAGCAATGCCGTCGATGCTCGAGAGCAGGTCACGCTGGCCGCGCAAGTCATCGTTGTCGTCGAAATGCTGCTTGATCGCTTCCAGCGTCTCGGCGATTTGCTGGCGTAAATGTTCAAGAACCGACTCGATCGACGCCTTGACCTTGGTCTCGCGGGTCACGTCCAGGCGGTTCTGTTCCATCTGCTCCAGCTCCTGAAGATCCTTCAGGCGATGCACCAGGGCCTTGAGGCGGCGAATGGACGGTGGATCAGGCTGCCAAGCACGCAGCTTGGCCTGATGCAGGCTGCCATAATCGGCAATGAGCTTGGCGTCGACCTTGTCGGTCTTCACCCGCTGCAATTGGCTGCGGGCGTAATAGGCAACTTGGGCCGGGTTGAGGACGCACACCCGGTAACCTCGCGCGAGCAGCCATTCGGCCAGGGCTTCGTAGTAGATGCCCGTCGCCTCCATGACGACCCATGCCTGCGGCTCGGCGTACTTGAGCAGCCATTGCTGGAACACCTCAAAGCCTGCTGAGTCATTGGTCAGCTTGCCTTTGGTGCGGTGCTTGCCGTTGCTCTGCAAGGTTGCGATGTCGAATGTGTGTTTGGCGATGTCGACGCCAACGACTATGGCCATGGTTTTCCTCCTCAGTGAACGGATAGATCGTCACTGCATCCGTCCTACCTTGCTAATGCGAGCTCGTGGCTCAAGATACCGTTCGGACTTACTGGATGAGTGCGGAGGAGTGCAGCGTTATCTACGTCACAAGCTCGAAGCTTAAGGGCGGGTACTACTTGCACTCTCTCCCCCGATGATCAGCCGGGGACTATCGCCTCCTGAAAGGCTGCAGTCGAGATACAAGGTCGGGTCACGCTTCATCGACCCGACGAACGGAGCCTCGGTGGATGTAAAAAGCGACATCCACCTTACGCTGGCTTGCAGCTTGCAGCTTATTCCCCCGCCGTCTGCAGCTTCATCAGGTAGTCGCGGAAAATCTGCCCCAGAACCTGGGTGGCGATCTCCAGTTCATCGCGGCGCATCTGGGCGGAGACCCGGTCAGCAGTGTCCAGTGCCTCTTCTTCGCCATTGACCGCCGACATTTTCAGAACCACATAGGCCTGTACATTGTTCGCCGGCACGCCTTCGCCACGGAAGAACATCACCCCGAGGCGATGCTGCGCCAACGCATGGCCCTGCAGCGACGCCTGCTCGAACCAGTACAGCGCCTTGGGCAGATCGCGCGGCGCCTGCCGACCGTCATAGTGGTATTCGCCCAGTTCGTAGCTGGCCTGTACGTCGCCCTCGCTGGCGACCTGCTCGCAGGCGCGCAGGGCTTCACGTACGGTTTCGGGGGCGGTATTCAGGGCGCAGCGTGAGGTTGCCGGGATCAGCAGTGAATTACCGCCCGCGAAGACTGGCAGGGACGTGAGAAGCAGCAGGCAGCCAAGGGCAAGGCTGCGACCGGTGCGAGTCATGAATCAAAGCGCCTCGACGATCAGGGCGGTGATTGAAATATCGGCAGAAACGAGCCGACCGTCACATTATGGATAAGCCGTTGCCGGCTTACAAAGGCTTTCATGGTTGGCCAGGGTTTTTATACCTGTTCAAGGCTTTGCTCGCATTCGCCGAGGAGCAGATTGAGCAGCAGCCAGGCGGTGACCGGGCAGGCTAGCGCCAGGCATAACTGTTGATAGCTGGCCAGCGGATTGTCGCCAATCGACAGCCCTGTCCAGGGCAATGCCGCCAGTAGCAGCACACCGCCCACGCTCCCGGCAGCGGCTTGTTGGCGTGCAGGCCATTGCAGCAGGCCGGCATGAATCACCAGCAGGGCGCTGAGCAGGCCCAGCGTCAGGGCGTAAGGGTCGCCCCAGCCCAGTTGCCGCGCCAGCTCGAAGAACGCGCACAAGCCGAGCACTACACGGCCCCAGGCGGGGCGGCTCCAGTTCCACTGGCGGGCGAATGTCAGCGCAACCAGGCCGAGCAGCGGCAAGCCGAGCAACAGGGTCGCGCGTAGCAGCCAGCGTTCGGCCTCCAAGGTATCGAGGCCGAACGCCAGGCGTGCCACGGCGCTGGCGCCGATACCGGCGGCAAGCGCGAAGGCGAGCAACGCACAGAACAGCGCAGGTTGCCGTGGCTCGGCGTAACCACGCCGGGCCAGGCCGATGCGGATGGCGCTGGCCGCTGCGCAGAGGGTCAGCAGTGTGGCTTGCAGCAGTTCGGGAAGCAGGCTCATTTGAGTGTGGCGAAGGCCCGTTCGGCGGCATCCAGGGTCAGTTGCAGCTCCCTGTCGCCATGCGCGATGGAGGTAAAGCCCGCTTCGAATGCACTGGGTGCCAGGTAAACGCCGCCGTCGAGCATCGCGTGGAAGAATTGCTTGAAGCGCTCGGCATCGCTCTGCATCACGTCATCGAAGGTGACGATGTCGTCCGCTCCGCTGAAATAGAGGCCGAACATACCGCCGACCTGGGTGGTGACGAAGGGGATGCCGGCGGCATCGGCGCGATCCTGCAGGCCCTGCAGCATGCGGCTGGTGTAGTCGGTCAGTTCGGCGTGAAAGCCGGGGCGGCTGATCAGCTTGAGCGTGGTCAGGCCGGCGGCCATCGCCAGCGGATTGCCCGAAAGCGTACCGGCCTGGTAGACCGGGCCGAGCGGGGCGATGCACTCCATGATGGCGCGCTTGCCGCCGAAGCAGCCGACCGGCATACCGCCGCCGATGATCTTGCCGAAGGTGGTCAGGTCCGGGGTGACGCCGAAATGCGCCTGCGCCCCGCCAAGGGCGACGCGGAAACCGGTCATCACCTCGTCGAAAATCAGCACCACGCCATGCTTGTCGCACTGTTCGCGCAGGCCTTCGAGGAAGCCCGGTGCCGGCGGCACGCAATTCATGTTACCGGCCACCGGCTCGACGATGATGCATGCGACTTCTTTGCCCACATTGGCGAGCATTTCCTCGACCGCCGGCAGATCGTTGAATGGCAGGGTCAGGGTGTGTTGGGCGAATGCCGCCGGCACACCGGCGGAGCTGGGCACGCCTTGGGTCAGCGCGCCGGAACCGGCCTTGACCAGCAGGCTGTCGGAGTGACCGTGGTAGCAGCCTTCGAACTTGATGATGCTGTCGCGACCGGTGTAACCACGGGCCAGGCGGATCGCGCTCATGGTCGCTTCGGTGCCGGAGCTGACCATGCGCACCATGTCCATCGAAGGCACCATGCTGCAGACCAGTTCGGCCATTTCGGTTTCCATCGCCGTCGGCGCGCCGTAGGACAGGCCGTGTTGCAACTGGCGACGCACCGCGTCGAGCACCTCGGGATGGCTGTGGCCGAGAATCATCGGTCCCCAGGAGCCGACGTAATCGACATAGCGCTTGCCGTCTTCGTCCGTCACATAGGCGCCTTCGGCATGCTTGAGAAACAGCGGCGTGCCACCCACGCTGCGGAAGGCGCGCACCGGCGAATTGACGCCACCGGGGATGTGGGTCTGGGCGCTGGCGAAGAGGATCTCGGAACGGGACATGTTGGGCCTCGCGGTAATAAAGGAATCAATGATGTGCTGATGCAACCGACACTGCCATGACGTCGATCAGCCGTCGACGAACAGCGCGCTGAATGCCCGCGCACGGCGTTCGACTTCGCGGGCGGATTCGGCGGCGAACAATGCGTGGACCACCGCTATCAGGCTGGCGCCGCAGGCGATCAGCCGTGGGGCGTTGTCCAGGGTCACGCCACCAATGGCGACGATCGGCAGGTCGATGCGCTGGCGTGCCTGCTCGAGCATTTCCAGGGTGGCGGCGGGGGCGCCGGGTTTGGTGCTGGAGTTGAAGAAGCGCCCGAAGGCGACATAGCTGGCGCCCTCGCGGCGTGCCTGTTCGGCCAGCTCCGGACTGGCATGGCAGGTGGCGCCGATGATCGTGCGTCCACCGAGCAGGGCACGGGCAGCCGCCAGCGAGCCGTCTTCCTGGCCCAGATGCAGGCCGACGCCCAGACGTGCGGCGAGTTCGGCATCGTCGTTGATGATGAGTGTCGCGCCATGGCGCTCGCACAGCTCGCGCAAGGCGTCGGCTTCACGCAGGCGAATGGCGGCGTTGCCGGACTTGTCGCGGTACTGCAGCAGGCGGGCACCGCCCCTGAGGGCCGCTTCGGCATAGGACAGCAGGCGTCCGTCGGCCAGCAGCGTGCTGTCGGTGATGGCATAGAGGCCGCGGAGAGTGGCCGTCATCATTCAGATCAGCTCCAGTGGCAGTCGCCGGGGAATGTACTGGCCACGACCAGGCGCTTCGGCGTCACGCAGGGTACGCCAGGTGTAATCGAGGGCGGACTTCACCGCGCTGGCGAGCCCTTCGCCCAGTGCCAGGCGCCCGGCGAGCGCGCTGGCCAGGGTGCAGCCGGAGCCGTGATAGCTGCCTGGCAGGCGTTCGCAGCTGAATTCGTGACGGCTGCCGTCACGCGAGTAGAGGCGGTTGAGCACGTCGCGCTCGTCGCCGTGCCCGCCGGTGATCAGCAGGTGCCTGATGAAGGGCAGCAGCTTCTCGGCGCACTCATCGGCGCTGCCTTCGGGCAGTTCGGCGAGGATGCGTGCTTCGGGGAGATTTGGCGTGGCGATGGTGGCGACCGGCAGTAGCCGCTCGCGCATGGCGTAGCCGACTTCATTCCTGCCCAGCGCGCCACCGCCGCCGGCGCGCAGCACCGGGTCGCACACGAGTGGCACGCCGGGCAGTTTATGCATGATTTCCAGCACCGTTTCGACCATTTCCACGGAGCCGAGCATGCCCAGTTTGACGGCGGCAACCGGCAGGTCGGCGATCACCGCATGGGCCTGCGCCAGTACCCATTCGCGATCCAGTACGCGGAAGTCGGAGACATCCACGGTGTCCTGCACGGTCAGCGCGGTAATGGTCGGCGCGGCGTGGCAACCCTGGGCGATCAGGGCCTCAATATCTGCCTGCAGGCCCGCACCACCACTCGGGTCGTGGCCGGAGAGGCAAAGAACGACAGGGCGAGAGCAAGGGCCGGTCATCGAAAGGTTCCCCGAATACATAGTGTGTGAAAGTGGCCAGGGTGGCCGGATGTATGGCGTGCGAGCTTACCACCATTCATCCAGTGCGGCCCGCGCGCCTCTACTGTCGGAGCGATGGGGTACGCATGGTTTTGGCCGAAACCCCGCTTTTCAATACCAGCCTGCGTGCTTCACTTTCCTGACACCTTCCCGTCAGCCGAGGACGTTCGCCATGAGCCTGCATTCATACGCCGAAACCCACGAGGTGACCAATCAGGTGCCGCCGCTCGATGGCGCCAACCTTTATCGTCTCGACCTGCCATTGCAGGAGTGGGTGCGGCGCTACCAGGGCGGCTGGGCCGAAGCACGGCTGGAGGTCTACGGTGCGCTGGCCGGTGGCCCGCTGATGGCGGCTGGCTTTCTCGCCAATGAGAACAGGCCGGTATTCAAGAGCCATGACCGCTATGGCCACCGCATCGACGTGGTGGAATTTCATCCCGCCTACCACGAACTGATGCACACGGCGGTCGAGCATCGCATTCCCTCGCTGCCCTGGACCGATCCGCAGCCCGGCGCGCATGTCGCCCGCGCGGGGCTGATGTATCTGCACAACCAGGCCGAGGCGGGCAGCAGCTGTCCGCTGACCATGACCTTCGCCAGCGTTCCGGCCCTGCGGCTGCAGCCTGAGCTCGCCGAACGCTGGTTGCCGAAGATACTGTCCGTTGAATATGATCCACGCAATGTGTCCATGGAGCAGAAGGCCGGGTTGACCATCGGCATGGCCATGACCGAGAAGCAGGGCGGCACCGACGTGCGCGCCAACACCACCCGCGCTTGGCCGGTTGGTACGGGCGGGCCGGGGCAGCCTTACGAGCTGGTCGGGCACAAGTGGTTCTGCTCGGCGCCGATGTGCGATGCCTTTCTCACGCTGGCGCAGACCGACAAGGGCCTGTCGTGCTTTCTGCTGCCGCGCCACCGCCCGGATGGCTCGCGCAACGCCTTCTATATCCAGCGCCTGAAGAACAAGCTGGGCAACTGGGCCAACGCCTCCAGCGAAGTCGAATACCGTGGCGCGCTGGCCTGGATGATCGGCGAGGAAGGGCGCGGCGTGCCGACCATCATCGAAATGGTCGGCATGACCCGCTTCGACTGCATGATCGGCTCCAGTTCGCTGATGCGCCAGGCGCTGAGCCAGGCGCTGCACCACTGCACCTACCGCCACGTTGGCGGTCGCGCGCTGATCGAACAACCGCTGATGCGCAACGTGCTGGCCGATCTCGCCCTGGAAAGCGAAGCCGCGCTGGCGCTGACCCTGCGCATGGGGCACGCGCTGGACAATCTGCACGATGAACAACAAGCCAGATTCGCCCGGCTGGTCACCGCCGTCGGCAAATACTGGATCTGCAAGCGCGCACCGCAAATGATCGCCGAGGCCAGCGAATGCCTGGGTGGCGCCGGCTACGTCGAGGACAGCATCCTGCCGCGCCTGTACCGCGAGGCGCCGGTCAACTCCATCTGGGAAGGCTCCGGCAACGTGCAGTGCCTGGACGTGCTGCGTGCGTTGTCGAGGGAAACCGGCGTGCTCGATGCGCTGATGACCGAGCTGGGTGATGGGCATGGCGATGCGCGTCTCAAGGCACATATCGAGCGGCTCGGCACCGCCTTGCGCGACACCGACGATATCCAGCTCCGTGCCCGTCAACTCACCGAGGATATCGCCGTGGTGCTGCAAGCGAAGCTGCTGCTGGAGGCCGGCAATGCGGCAGTCAGCGATGCCTTTATCGGCAGTCGCCTGGAAGGCCGGGGGCGGGCTTACGGAACCTTGCCGAGGGGCTTCGATATCCAGGCGGTGCTGGGGCGCAGTGCGCTGCAGTAGCGGTTTTCCGTGAACTGCCGAATGAATTCGACGGGTTTAAAAACAGGCCGGCCTCAACAGCTTCACCCTGACGCCCAGGCAGTGGATCGAGCAGGCTGGCGCCATCGGCCTGGTGTCAAAGGCCGGGCGCTATGGCGGCACCTTCGCGCAGAAGGATATCTCTATTCAATTGCTCAACTTTTGTTCACTGATGCCGAAATGATGTCAGTGGCAGGAGGTGAGCGATGCAGATTATTTCGAGTCAACAGTTCGGGCTGAGCGCAGAGCGGCAGTTCATTGCCGGACGCGAGATCAGCGAGACGCTGGATATGCAGCGTGGTGGCGAACGCCTGCAGCTCAGCCGTCATGAGCGCAGCGAGGTACACGGTGCCAGCCGGGCCGAGGTGCAGCTTGACGAGGCGCGTCCGGTGATTTCCGAGCGGCAGCTGGAGCGTCTGGGTGATGGCCTGCCGCAGGCGGCGTCGGCAGTCAGCGGCGAGGAGGCGCAAGCCTTCGACTTCACGCCCGATGAAGAAAGCCTGCACAAGCTGCGCATGCTGCTGGCGGTGCTGGGGCGCAGCGTTGAAGAGATCGACACGACGCTGGGCAAGCTGGCCGATGGGCTGTCCATGCCGCTTGCATCGGCGCCGGCTGCCGCTGCAGAGATTGGCAATGACGACTTTCTCAACTACCAGTACCGCGTACAGGAATGGCGCGGTGAATCGCTGAACGTCGAGGCCAGCGGCACCGTCAACACCGCCGACGGGCGCACGATCCAGTACGGCCTGAGCCTGGAAATGCTCAGCATGCAATACAGCAGCGCCAGCGTCTCGGTCCGCGCCGGCGCCGCCCTCAAGGACCCGCTGGTGCTCAATCTCGACGGCGGCCCGGTACGCCTGGATGGCAGTCGGCGTGTCGATTTCGACCTGCATGCCGATGGCCGCCGCGACAGCATGGCCAGCCTCGCCAGCGGCAGCGCCTTCCTTGCCCTGGATCGTAACGGCAATGGCCGCATCGACGATGGCCGTGAACTGTTCGGCGCCCTTTCTGGCGACGGCTTCGCCGACCTGGGCGCCTATGACGAAGACGGCAACGGTTTCATCGACGAAGGCGACAGCATCTTCGGACAACTTCGCCTGTGGCGCCCGGACGCCCAGGGCAAAGGCGAACTGGTCGACCTGCTCACCGCCGGCGTAGGCGCCATCGGCCTGGCGCGCGCCTACGGCGACTTCGACCTGGTTGCCCAGCAGCAACTGGAAGGACGGGTGAGGAGCACCGGATTCTTCCTGTTCGAAGATGGCCAGGCGGGTAGTGTGCAGCAGATTGATTTGGCGATTTGAGGGCGCCGTTGCAGGTGTATGGACACTTGCAACGTTAAAACTTCGTTAGCTGCGTCTTTTTCTAGCCATCCGAAGGAGCGGCCTCCGCTTAAAATTGTCTGTTTTTTTCTCCGGTCTTTTGTTGCCGGGCCTTGATCGTTAGTATCCAGAGTGTAGCCAATAGCCATGATTGATGGCCTGGTTCCTCAACAATCAGGGACGAACGATGTGGCAGCGGCGACAGGCAAAGGAATCATCAGGTACTTCCAGTATTTCGTTCAGTGCATGCCCTGCGAAAACTTACCTGAACCCTGATAGTGGCGACACGATACTTGGGCGCACGGTCGTCGAGCATTGCCAGATTGTAGGTGAAGTGGCGCAGGCGCTGATCATGCGCTATCCACCGGTCCTGCAATCGTTGCTGTTCCCTGCAGATGCGGCTTTCGCAGCAGCCTGTCACGATATTGGCAAAGTCAGCCCCTGTTTCGTCGAGAAGATTCGCCGGGCCTGTACTCCAGGGCTTTGCGACCTTGCCCCGCTTAGCATCAATCCAGAGTTGGAGCGGCAATGGGGCGGCCATGCTGGTGTCAGCCAGGTGGCGGCCAAGGCGCTTGGTGCGCCGCCCTTCGTGGCGGAAATCCTCGGCCAACACCATGGCTTTTCCCCACCAGTGGCGGGCAGACGATCAAACGATGAGGTCTTTGGGGAGGCACCGTGGCAGGGGCAGCGGGCAGCGCTGTTGGATGAACTAAAGGCCAGGCTCGGCATGGATTGGCCGCAGGTGGGGTCCGTGGAGCAGGCACGGCTGGTTGCGGGGCTGACCTCCGTTGCCGACTGGATCGGCTCCGGTCAGCATTTCGAAAGCCCCGCCATGCCATGGCTGGACAATATTGAGCGGGCGCTGGATGAGGCCGGTTTTATCCCGCCCCGTTACCGTGCCGGTCTGTCCTTTGAGCAGGTGTTTGGCTTTACGCCGCGACTGGCGCAGAGCCAGTTGATCGAGGCGGTGAGCGGGCCGGGCGTCTATGTGCTGGAGGCCCCTATGGGGCTGGGCAAGACCGAGGCAGCGCTGTATGCGGCCTACCGTATGCTGGCCAGCGGCCAGGCCAGCGGTATCTATTTCGCCTTGCCGACCCAGCTCACCTCGAACAAGATCTATGAGCGCTTCAACGAGTTCCTGCAAAACGTTCTGGTAGAGGATTGTCAGCATCGCTCGCTGCTGTTGCATGGCAATGCCTGGTTGCTGGATACCGAAATGGGCGAGGAGGGTCGCCCGGGCGGAGCCTGGTTCAATCAGGCCAAGCGTGGGCTACTGGCACCCTTTGCAGTGGGCACCATCGACCAGGCGCTGATGGCGGCGATGAACGTCAAGCATGGCTTCGTGCGTGCCTTCGGCCTGGCTGGCAAGGTGGTGATCCTCGATGAAGTGCATACCTACGACGCCTACACCGGTACCCTGCTGGATGCCTTGGTCGAGCTGCTGCGCGGCTTGCACTGCACGGTCATCATTCTCAGCGCCACCCTCAATCAGGAGCGCCGCCAACATTTGCTAGATGCTGAGTTGTCCAGCCAGGACTATCCACTGATCACCGCCATTCCCAGGCAACAGGCTGTGGTCGAGTGGCCTGTGGCGGTAGATGCGGGGCAGGAGGTGGCACTGCGCCTGCTGGGGCAGGATGCCGAGGCGATTCAGGAAGCGCTAGACCGGGCCTGTCAGGGGCAGCAGGTACTCTGGATCGAGAACACCGTGGCCGAGGCCCAGCAGCGTTATCTCGATCTGGCCGCCAGGGCCTGTGAACTGGGGCTGGCTTGCGGTTTGCTGCATTCGCGTTTCAGCGTCGATGATCGCCAGCGCATCGAGGCGCACTGGGTCGACCTGTTCGGCAAACGCGGCTGGGGCAAACGTGGTGAGCAGGGGCGAATTCTGGTCGGTACCCAGGTGCTGGAGCAGTCTCTCGACATAGATGCGGATTTTCTGGTCAGTCGCTTTGCCCCCAGCGACATGCTGCTGCAACGCCTGGGGCGTTTGTGGCGTCATGCCGAAACGCCCAGGGCAGAGCCTGCAACCTGCGAAGCCTGGCTGCTGGTCCCGGAACTGGACGCTGCGATTACCGCGCCACAATCAGCCTTCGGCAGTAGCGCCTACGTCTACAGCCCCTATGTGCTGTGTCGCAGTCTGGAGGTTTGGCAGGGACGGGCGTCGCTTTGTCTGCCTTTGGATATTCGTCCGCTGATCGAACAGACGTATGCCGTGCGTGATGAAGACGGAGCCATGGCGCGTTGGCTGTATGAGCTGGACAACGGCACGCAGCGGCGCAAGGGGCGCAAGGCCTTGAACCAGTTGGCCCGGATAACCCTGGCCGAAGGCGGTAAGACCCTGCCGGAAAGTAAGGCGCAGACCCGCTACAGCGAAACGGACAGCTACGAACTATTGCTGTTGCGCGGCTTGGTTCATCTACCGGATGAGCAGGCCAGCCGCTTGGTGTTGCTCGATGGCAGCCAACTTACCCTCCCCAAGCAGCGTCATCGCCTGAGCAAACCGCAGTGGCGGCAACTGACCGCTACTCTGATGCGGCAGATCGTGCCGGTGCGGGTGGGTGATGCGCCCCTGCCGTTGCCCAGAGACACCTTGGAGAAGTTTTACTTGCAGCATTGCTTCTACCTGGGTGACCCGAACTGGACAGATGACGAGAGCTTGCTGCGAGTGGCGTTGGTGGATGAAACCGGGGCCTTGCAAGGCGTGCAGGGCGCACGGCTGCATGACAAGTACTCACTGGATTATCGCGATGACCTGGGCTACCGGGTCATCAAGGACTGAAGGATGCAGAGGATGGAAAACCGCTTCAACCTGATAGACGAACCCTGGATTCCAGTGGCCGATGTTGGCCGGGTCAGTCTGCGGCAGTTGTTCACCTGCCCGGACTACCGGGCGCTGGGTGGCAACCCGGTACAGAAAATTGCCCTGATGAAACTATTGCTGGCTATCGCCCAGGCGGCCTGTACCCCGGCGGATGAACAGGAGTGGCGCGCCCTGGGCGCGCAGGGGCTGGCGCAACGCTGCCTGGTTTATCTGGAGCATTGGCATGAGCGCTTCTATCTGTACGGGGAAAGACCCTTTTTGCAGATGCCGGCCATCGCTGCTGCCGCGCTGCAAAGCTATGGAGCCGTGCTGCCGGAAGTGTCCACCGGTAATACCACGGTACTGAGTCAGGTGCAGGTCGAGCGTGGCCTGGACGATGCGGACAAGGCCGTGCTGTTGGTCAGCCTGATGGCCTTCGCCCTGGCCGGCAAAAAAACCGACAACAGCATCACCCTGACGCCCGGCTATCAGGGCAAACGTAATGACAAGGGTAAGCCTTCCTCCAGTAAGCCCGGGCCGGCTGTGGCGCATATGGGCTTGCTACATAACTTCCTACTGGGTGGCAATCTGTGGCAAAGCCTGTGGCTCAACCTGCTGACGACCGGGCAGATCGAGCAAGCCAATATCTTTCCGCAAGGGCTGGGGACTGCGCCTTGGGAGCAAATGCCGGAAGGCGAGGATTGCACTGTCGCCCAGACGCTCAGGCAATCTTTGCTGGGGCGTCTGGTGCCGTTGTGTCGCTTTTGCCTGCTGGCCGAAAAGGGACTGCACTACTCGGAGGGGCTGGCTCATCCCGGTTATAAGGAGGGCGTCGCCGATCCTTCCGTGGCCATCGACTACTCGGGCAAGGAACCCAAAGCCTTGTGGACGAATCCCGAAAAACGCCCCTGGCGCGAATTGACGGCGCTGCTCGGGTTCTTTTCTCAACAACAGAGTCAGGGCTTTCAAAGCTGGCAGATTCGTGCCGGGCTGGAGCGCGCTCGTGATGTGGCCGAGGTCTTTGCCATCTGGTCGGGTGGCTTGCGGGTCAGCAGCAATGCTGGCGAACAGTACGCCTCTGGCAGTGATGACTTCGTTGAGTCCCAAGTCTGGCTGCATGGCGAGACGCTTGGGCAGAGCTGGTTTATCCAGCTCAAGGCTGAGATGGACGCTCTGGATGAACTCGCCAAAGCGCTTTATGGCCGTGTGATTGGCTACTTCAAGGAACAACTGGTTGATGGCTCCAAGTTGGCGGCGCAGGGCACTCATCTGTTCTGGCAACTTTGCGAGCGGGATTTTCAGACATTGCTGGATAACTGCGAGCAGGACGAGCAGAGCACCGCTCATCGTCGGCGACTACGCCAAACCTTCGCCGCTTATGCACAGCAAGCCTATGACCGTTATTGCCCCAAAGAAACGGCGCGCCAACTCGATGCCTGGGCCAAGTGCCGACCGAACCACAGCAAATATCTGAAGCAGGAGGCATAAGGGGATGGAATCAGTGCAATCCCAGGCGCAAACCCCGCCCGCTAGGGAGGAGCGGTTTATCAGCGGCGTTATCCAGCGTTGCCAGCAGGACAAGGGCCTGGCGGCCCGCCTGCGCCGCGCCGACAACCCGGCCACCGAATACCAGAGCTGGGAACTGCTGGCCGGTTATGGCATTGATCTGGAGGATGAATGGCAACGTTTGCCTTTTGCTACGGTCGCGGCTGCCATCGCCAAAGCTAAAAGCGAGCGTAATGGTGTTCTGAGTCTCGGTAGGGCCATCGCTGCCTGTTACGTCGATGGCCGTGAAAGCAGCCAGGCCAAGGCCCGTTTACGCCGCCTGCTGGCCTGCGACGACTTGGCTGAACTGTGCCGGATTCTGCGGCCACTGTTCTCGTTGATCGACAGCAAGGCAGGTCAGCCGCTCGATTACCTACGCTTGCTACGGCAACTGCGCCGCTTCGGCTTTGCGGGCCAGCAGGTCAAGGCGCAATGGGCGCAGGAATTTTATGGCCAGCCAGCGGCGACGGACGAAGGGGCGGATACATGAGCCTGATCGCCAGTGTGTTGCACCTCGACCGGCAGGCGGTCAAAGCCCTGCGTATCACCGATCCCTATTCCCTGCATCGGGTGGTCTACAGCCTCTATGAGGATGTACGCAGCGCCGAGGCCAAGGCTGCCAGCCAGGCCAGTGGCATTCTCTATGCCGACCAGGGCGGCGACTTTCACGGGCGGAAAATCCTGTTGCTGGCCAATCGTGCGCCGGCGGCCTGCATCGACGGCCAATACGGGCAGGTGCAGAGCAAGCCGATTGCCGAGGGTTTTCTCGATCACGCGCACTACCGCTTCAAGGTGATCATCAATCCCACGCGGCGCGACAGCGCCAGCCGCAAGCTGTTGCCGGTCAAGGGCCGTGATGCCGTGGCCGATTGGTTCTGCCAGCGCGCCGAACAGAGCTGGGGCTTCACGCTGGACCGGCAATACCTACAGGTGGATCGGCTGGAGGTGCTGCAGTTCAGCGCCCAGCAGCAACAGCCGGTCACCCTGGGTCAGGCCCATGTGCAAGGCCAGCTCCGCGTCACCGACCGTGAGCGTTTCCATGACAGCTTTACCCGGGGGATAGGACGGGGCCGTGCCTTCGGCTGTGGCCTGCTGCAAATCGTGCCGCTACTCGACAACCCATTCGCCTGAAAAGGACATTCGCCATGATCAATGCCTATAGCAACACCCGTATCGAATTCCACATCCTGCAATCCTTCCCGGTCACTTGCCTGAACCGTGACGACGTGGGCGCGCCGAAAACCGCCGTGGTCGGCGGTGTGACCCGGGCGAGGGTCAGCTCCCAGTGCTGGAAGCGACAGGTGCGGCTGGCCATGCCGACATTCGGCATCAAGCTGGCGACGCGCAGCAAGCAGGTGGAAGGCCTATTCGTGCGTGCCTGCCAGGCGGCGGGGGCCGATGAGGTCGCCGCCCTGGCCTGCGGTAAGAAAATGGCCGATCTGCTGATCGATGACACCCTGTTGTTTATCAGTGACAGCGAGGCCACTGCTTTTGCCGAGCATGCCCGTGGCCTGGAGTTCGACGAGAGCAAACTGAAGGACAAGGAGTTGGCGAAGGTGGCCAAGAAGGCCATCAACCCGGCACTGGATGCCCTGGATATCGCCTTGTTCGGTCGCATGGTGGCCAAGGCTGCGGATATGAATGTCGAAGCGGCTTCCTCATTTGCCCATGCCATCTCGACCCATAAGGTTAGTAACGAGGTGGAGTTCTTTACGGCCCTGGACGATCTGCAGGATGAACCGGGGTCCGCGCATATGGGTAGCCTGGAGTTCAATTCCGCCACCTATTACCGCTATGTCAGCCTGGACCTGGGGCAACTGGCCCAGAGCCTGGCTGAGGACAATCTGAAAAAAGCCATCGCCGCCTTTACCCAGGCGTTGTTCGTGGCCGTGCCCAATGCTCGCCAGACCACCCAGTCCGGTGCCAGTCCCTGGGAGTTCGCCAGGGTGCTGGTGCGTAAGGGCCAGCGTTTGCAGGTGCCGTTCGAGAGCCCGGTCAAGGCGCGGGGGGATGGCTTCCTGCAACCCAGCATCGACACGCTCAAGAGCTATCTGGACAAGAAGGAGAAACTCGCTGGTTCCCTGTTCGGCAAGGTCGCCGGTTACGACTGGGGCGAGGATGAAAGCTTCAGTATCGACGAGCTGATTGCCGCGCTGCAAAGCCATGTGCAGTGAGGTGGGTGATGAGCGATCCCTATCTGCTGCTATGGCTGGAAGCGCCGCTACAAGCCTGGGGGCATGACTCCAGATTCGGTCGCCGCGACAGCCTCGACTTTCCCACCAAGTCCGGCGTACTTGGCCTGCTGTGTAGCGCTCGTGGTGCTGGCGGTGAGGAGCGTGAGTGGCTGGCGGCCTGGGCTGAGCTGGATATGCAGGTGGTGGCCTATGTGCCGACGGATCGGCAGGGCCAACCCTTGCCGCGTCAGCCGTTGCTGCGTGATTTCCAGATGGTTGGTAGCGGCTATGACGATCAGGACCCTTGGCAGAGCCTGTTGATTCCCAAGACCAGCGAGGGCAAGAAGGCGGTGGGCGGCGGTACCAAAATGACCTATCGCTACTACCTGCAGGACATGGCCTATGCCGTGGCCCTGCAGGCTCCGGCGGCGCTGGTTGATGAGGCGGTAAATGCCTTGCGCAGCCCGGTCTGGGATCTCTATCTGGGACGCAAGAACTGCGTGCCGAGCGAGTTTATCTGCCAGGGCTGCTTCGCCGATGCCGAGCAGGCATTGCAGGCTGCTCAGGCACTGGCCAATGACAAGCGGCGGTCGTTTTCCTTGCGGGTTTTGCAGGGTGAGCACCCCGGCGAAGTGCTGACCCTCAACGATGTGCCATTGCAGTTTGGCGAGCACAAGAAGTACCGGGATCGCCGGGTTACCGTGCAGAAAATGGAGTAGCGCCGATGGCAGCCGGGCAGCGTTTATTCGTCAAGGTCACCCGCGATTCCCTGCCACAGGTCAAGGACAAGTATCCGTTTCTTTATCTGGAGCGGGGGCGTCTGGAAATCGACGACAGCAGTGTCAAGTGGATCGATTCGACCAACAATGTGGTGCCCTTGCCGGTGGCGACGCTCAATGCTCTGCTGCTGGGGCCGGGCACCACCGTTACCCATGATGCGATCAAAACGGCGGTAGCGGCCAACTGCGCGGTTTGCTGGGTGGGCGAGGATTCCCTGCTGTTCTACGCGGCCGGTTTCTTGCCCACGGCCGATACGCGCAATCTGAAACAACAGATCGAGTTGTCGGCTGATCCGCAGAAGTCTCTTGAGGTGGCGCGGCGTATGTACGCGCGGCGTTTTCCAGATGCCGAGCTGGCCGGCAAGGCGCTCAAGGAAATGATGGGCATGGAGGGGCACCGGGTGCGCAGCCTCTACCAGCAGAAGGCCGAGCAGTACCAGGTCGGCTGGAAGGGGCGCAGCTTCACGCCCGGCAAGTTCGAGACCAGCGATATCACCAATCAGGTGCTGACCGCCGCCAATGCTGCCCTTTACGGCATCCTTTGTTCGGCGGTGCACAGTCTAGGTTATTCGCCGCATATCGGCTTTATCCACTCTGGCAGCCCTTTGCCGTTCATCTATGACCTGGCGGATCTGTACAAGGAAGAATTGTGCATCGACCTGGCCTTTTCCCTGACCCGGGATATGGCCGGTCGCTATGACAAACACAAGGTTTCCGCTGCCTTTCGCCAGCGCGTGATCGACATGGATCTGCTGGCCAAACTGGCTGAGGACATACCAGGGATTCTGGGGAGCGGTCGTGCTAATCGTTATCGCAAATGACTTGCCGCCTGCGGTGCGTGGGCGAATGAAACTATGGTTTGTCGAACCCAGGCCCAATGTCTTCGTTTCCGGCGTCAAGGACTCCGTTGCCGCGACTGTTGTTGACTACCTGTACAAGCATTGCCCCGCCGAGTCCGGCCTGCTACTGATCCGCTCCATCCCCCGCCCGCCAGGCTTTGAAATGCAATGCATCGGCCCACCTCGTAAGTCAATGACTAGTATTTCCGGACTGCAATTGATAGTGGAAACCCTGAAATCCGGTGATTAAGCATATCTAGTGTGGACGAAAGGGCTCTTTAACAATATGTTGGGGTCTTCCCCACGCCCGTGGGGGTGTTTCTTGCTCTACTCCCCGATCCTCCCTTGTCGACTGGTCTTCCCCACGCCCGTGGGGGTGTTTCCGGCGCGCGCTGGGTGCTGGTTGGCCCTACCGGGTCTTCCCCACGCCCGTGGGGGTGTTTCTAATGGCCGTACCACAGATCGCCCCGTTCTCGCGTCTTCCCCACGCCCGTGGGGGTGTTTCCTCATCCTTTGCCGCTACCTCGCTCACCGGCAGGTCTTCCCCACGCCCGTGGGGGTGTTTCTCCATCTACGCGACGATGCAAGACTTCGAGCGGGTCTTCCCCACGCCCGTGGGGGTGTTTCTGCGCGCACACATTATCGAAAACGGCATCGTCAGTCTTCCCCACGGGGGTGTTTCCCTTCGTTTCGAGCCACGCCATCACGCAGCGCCGTCTTCCCCACGCCCGTGGGGGTGTTTCTGCCAAACTCCGGCCTGAAAGAGGACGGAATCGGTCTTCCCCACGCCCGTGGGGGTGTTTCCCCCTCTGACGACTTCTTCCCCGGTGCGCCTGGGTCTTCCCCACGCCCGTGGGGGTGTTTCCACCGGCAGCCATTGGCGGGATGCTCCATTACCGTCTTCCCCACGCCCGTGGGGGTGTTTCCAGCTGGAAAGGCGTGAAGGTCATCGACTTTCGGTCTTCCCCACGCCCGTGGGGGTGTTTCCGCCTTCGGCTGCTTTCTTGGCGCGCTGGCTGGGTCTTCCCCACGCCCGTGGGGGTGTTTCTACCCAAAGGCGTCAGCCGGGTCTTCCGTGCCGGTCTTCCCCACGCCCGTGGGGGTGTTTCCAGTGCAACCGTACAGGCGGACATGCTCGCATCGTCTTCCCCACGCCCGTGGGGGTGTTTCTCCCGGCCAGTACAACAATGCCATGATCGCAGCCGTCTTCCCCACGCCCGTGGGGGTGTTTCCAAGGCGATGTGCCGATGGAGATGCTGCGGCAAGTCTTCCCCACGCCCGTGGGGGTGTTTCTTCGCGTAAGTGCCGCATCTCCTCGCTCTTGTTGTCTTCCCCACGCCCGTGGGGGTGTTTCCACCACCATCGAGGCGCTTAATTTCCGCGTATTGTCTTCCCCACGCCCGTGGGGGTGTTTCCAGCGCGCTGGTGCAAGCGCGGTCGGGCCAGTCGTCTTCCCCACGCCCGTGGGGGTGTTTCCGATCTGCGCGTTGTCGGCGCGCACGCCGGTGAGTCTTCCCCACGCCCGTGGGGGTGTTTCCTCGTGCACCGCGTAAGGCTTGCGGATAGGTGGGGGTGTTTCTTCGGGAGGGGAGTTTGGACGCGCCGGCTGGTGGTCTTCCCCACGCCCGTGGGGGTGTTTCCGGATACCAGCAGCACGGCGTTAAAGGGGCGGCGTCTTCCCCACGCCCGTGGGGGTGTTTCCGAACCAGATGGCCGTCGAGTCGCCCACGCCGAGTCTTCCCCACGCCCGAGGGGGTGTTTCCTGAGAAGCTCGGCGTAGATGCAGACGATGCTGGTCTTCCCCACGCCCGTGGGGGTGTTTCCGTATCACCATCACGACGATAGATCGTGATGAAGTCTTCCCCACGCCCGTGGGGGTGTTTCCAAGACGGCCCCATCCCGCACCCGTTCCGGCTGGTCTTCCCCACACCCGTGGGGGTGTTTCTCTATATGGAATCTCGTCAGAGTCCAGTATTAGGTCGTCCCCACGCCCGTGGGGGTGTTTCCCTGGTGCGACCTGGTGCTGCCGGGCCTGGCGAGTCTTCCCCAGCCCGTGGGGGTGTTTCCGATTACCGCCAGAAGGCGTCCAGCTCAAGGGCGTCTTCCCCATGTCCGTGCCCGTGGGGCTCTTATTGATGACGCAATAAGAGAAAGTGGGATATGAGACCGCACCTTGCTCTGTTGAGTGCCGATTCCGATTACAGCCCTGCTACCAAGCTGCTGCTTAAAAACAACTCGACCGGATACCGAGTGCCGCCGCTACCGCTGTCATCTATGAACAGGCAAGATGGTTGCAAAATAATGCAATCAGGACTGTCCTTGTGAATACCGATTCCCCTTGCTTTATCACCATGCCAACCGCCGAGGCGGCGGTTGATCGGCTGGCCGAGTTGCATCAGCAGGCGTCTGCGGCGCTGCATCAGGCGCTCAAGCGCTATGTGGCCACGCGCAGTGAGCCGAGTGCGGCGGAGCGTGCGTTGTTTCGCTATCCCGAATTACGTCTGACCTATGCCTGCCAGGGCGAGGTGCCGGCCTCGACGCGCGCTTATGCCAAGGTGCAGGCGCCGGGTGTCTACAGCGTGACCGTGACGCATCCGGCGGCGTTTCGCGGTTATCTGCTCGATCAGCTCAAGCCGCTGATTCAGGACTTCAACGTCAAGCTCGAAGTCGGCATGAGCGACCGCAACATTCCTTATCCCTACGTGATCGAGCAGGGCGACGAGCTGTCCGGCAGTGGCGTGACGGCGGCCGAGCTGGCGCGGGTTTTTCCCAGTACCGACCTGTCCGCGGCCTGCGATGACATCGCCGACGGTCTCTATGACTGGGAGCATGCCGACCCTTATCCGCTGGCGCTGTTCCATGCCGCCCGCGTGGACTTTTCCCTGCGCCGACTGGTGCATTACACCGGCAGCGATTGGCGCCATGTACAGCCGTGGATTCTGCTGACCAACTATCACCGCTATGTCGATCAGTTCATCCGCCACGGTCTCGATATGCTGCGCGACGATACCCGCTTCGTGCGCATGGTATTGCCGGGCAACGTGATCATCGAGCGCGGCATGGAGGAGGGCGAGGCGCAGGCGATCATCGCGGGCGTGCTCTGGCACCGTTACCAGATGCCGGCCTATCACCTGCATGCCGCCGATGGTGATGGTGTCACGCTGGTGAATATTGGAGTCGGTCCGTCCAACGCGAAGAACATCACCGACCATCTGGCCGTGCTGCGTCCGCATTGCTGGCTGATGATCGGCCACTGCGGTGGGCTGCGGCAGTCGCAGTCGATTGGCGACTATGTGCTGGCCCATGCCTATATGCGTCGCGATGGCATTCTCGACCGGGTGTTGCCGCCGCATATTCCGCTGCCGGCGCTGGCCGAGGTGCAGCAGGCGCTGCAGGAGGCCGCAGCGCAGATCACCGGCGACAAGGGCGAGACGTTGAAGAAGCGTTTGCGCACCGGCACCGTGCTGACCTACGACGACCGCAACTGGGAGTTGCGCTGGGCGCAAGAGCGACCGCTGATCAATCTCTCGCGGGCCGTCGCGGTGGATATGGAAAGTGGCACCATCGCCGCTCAGGGCTACCGGCTGCGTGTGCCTTACGGCACCTTGCTGTGCGTTTCGGACAAGCCGCTACACAGTGAAATCAAGTTGCCCGGCTCGGCCAATGCCTTCTACGAGCGTGCCGTGACCCAGCACCTGAAGATCGGTATCGCCGCCCTGGATCTGCTGCGCAACCAGCTCAACTCGCTGCATTCGCGCAAGCTGCGTAGCTTCGACGAGCCGCCGTTCCGCTAGGGGCGTAGGGCCGAACGTGTTCGGCTTTTTGTATCTGTAGGGCCGAATGAATTCGGCCCTACAGGCTCTCGCCCGTATCGAGGCTGCGCACCATGTACACGGCGGGAATCCGGTAGCTGGCCAGGTTGCCGGCCTGTGGTGCTGCCAGTTGCTCATGGGCCTTGTAGCCCAGGCGCGCCCAGAAGTTTTGCGAGTCCTGTACCGATACCAGTGCCGAGTAGCGCAGTTTCGTCGTCCCGGCCTGTTGCAGGTTGTGCCGTACCAGTGCCGGACCGATGCCGCGGCCAGCGGCGCGACCAGCTACGGCCAAGTCGTGAAGGTAGAGACAATCGGCTTCGGCATGGGGCTGGAAGTCGCCATCCAGCGGAGTCACCTGGCCCAGTCGGGACGGGTAGGCGAACAGGTAGGCGCAGACCCCTTGGGCATCTTCTGCAACCCAGGCCTGCTGCGGGCAGGCGGCAAGGCGGGTGCGCACCACCGCTTCCTCTTCATGCACCTCGGGTGCGTAGGATTCTTCCTGAATCGACATCACGGCAGGAATATCGCGCGCCTGCATCGCTCTCAACCTGAACATCGGACAACTCTCGAACGGCTCTGGGTCGGCAAGGCGACCCGCGAAGGCCGGCGATCATACGCGATTGGCAGGCTGTCGGGGTGATCGGGCTCAGGCTGATGACGAGCGGAAACGACAGGTCAGGTAACGATTGCTGAAACCGTAGCGCAGCATCGAGGCAAGCCGGCGCAACAGGTACAGCGGATGCCTGCGGTAGTACGCCAGCACCGCGTTGCCAACGCCTTCGGAGCGATGCTGCCTGGCTGCGCGGCGCTGGAACAGCCCCTTGAATTGCCACCACTGGATCTGTTCGAAGCGCTCCTGCGGCAGCAGCCCGTGGGGGCGGAACAGGGCGAAGAAACTGCGCGTGCTGAAATCGTGCAGGTGGTGCGGGTTGCCGTCCAGTGTCGGCGTGATGGGCACCGAGGCGATGATCTGGCCACCGTCGGCAAGCAGCGCGGCGCAGTTCTCGATCAGCTGGCGCGGGCGCGGCAGGTGCTCGATGGTTTCCAGGCTGACGATGCTGTGAAACCTTTCTGCACTGCTGAAGGTTTCGGCATCGGCACAGACATAGCTGAGGTTCGGTCGCTGGTAATGCGCCTTGGCAAAGGCGATGGCGACCGGGTCGATGTCCACACCGATCACCGTCTTGTCCGGATTCAGTTCCGCCAGGCGATCGCTGCCGTAGCCACAGCCGCAGGCCATGTCCAGCACCCGCGTGCCGGTCAGTCGGGCGGCGGCGAAATCGTAGCGCTCCATGTGGATGCGCAGCGTCTCGCGGTCATCTTCATTATCGGCATCCAGCTGGGGCGGGTAGATGCGTTCGATGGTCAACGCAGGCGTGTGCATGGCGGAGGGTTCCTGAGCCGGGGCGGCGACTATAGCAGGCCGTTGAAAATGAGCTGCTGAATCAGCGTTTAAGCGTTGCCCGAGCAGTAGCTCGTCTGGCGACCCTGACGTAGCTGTCATTTACAGGCATAATGCTTAGCATGCTATCTAAGTTCGTGACTTTGCCTTGAACAACTCTCACAAGCCTCTGCTTGGCGTGCTGCTCATTCTGGGGGCGTGCCTGCTGCTGGCGACCCATGACGGATTGTCCAAGTACCTGACGCAGTTCTATCCGGTGCTGCTGATCGTCTGGGCGCGCTACCTGGCGCAAACCGTTCTCATGGCGGGCCTGTTCGCGCCACGCATGGGCCGCCGGGTGTTCCATACGCTGCGCCCCTGGCTGCAACTGGCGCGCGGGCTGAGCCTGGTGGGCATCAGCATCCTGTTTATCAGCGGGCTGAGTTACATCCCGCTGGCCGAAGCGACGGCGGTGATCTTTCTGACGCCGCTGCTGGTAACCATCGCCTCGGCCATGCTGGGCGAGCCTGTCAGCCGCAGCCAGTGGCTGGCGGTCGGCTGCGGATTGCTGGGCGTGCTGATCATCGTGCGCCCCGGTGGCGCGCTGTTCACCCCGGCGATCCTGCTGCCCTTTGGCGCTGCCGTGTGTTTCACCCTGTACCAGTTGCTGACGCGGCGGCTCAGCGGCACGGATCATCCGGTGACCAGCAACTTTCTCAGCAGCCTGGTGGGGACCCTGGTGATGAGCGCACTGGTGATGCTGGACTGGCGCACCCCGACCCTCCAGGATGCGGCGATGATGGCTGCGCTGGGCGCCATGGCCATGAGCGGCCACCTGCTGCTGACCCATGCATTCCGCTTTGCCAGCGCGGCGATGCTGGCGCCCTTCACCTATGCGCAGATCATTTTTGCCGGGGTGGTGGGCGTGATCCTGTTCGGCCATGCGCCTGACCTCGGCGCGACGCTGGGTATGGCCGTCATCATCGCCAGCGGTCTTGGCATGGCCTGGGTTCAGGGCCGGCAGTCGCGTCCATGAACTGAAACGGAGCGGATGTATCGTCAGGCCACCGCGCAGCTTCCAATCCTTTATCGAACAAGGGCGATTCGACCCTTGCGTGCGCTTATTCAGGTAGAAAAACATGCAACGAATTTCTCATCACACCTTGCGCAGCGATTTCCGTAGGCTTCTGGCTTCGGACAGCTGTTATCACACCGCCTCGGTATTCGATCCGATGTCGGCGCGTATCGCCGCCGATCTTGAATTCGAAGTGGGTATTCTCGGTGGTTCGATCGCCTCGCTGCAGGTGCTGGCCGCGCCTGACTTCGCGCTGATCACCCTCAGCGAGTTCGTCGAGCAGGCCACCCGTATCGGGCGCGTCACGCGCCTGCCGATCATCGCCGATGCCGACCATGGCTACGGCAATGCGCTCAACGTGATGCGCACGGTGATCGAGCTGGAGCGCGCCGGCATTGCCGCGCTGACCATCGAAGATACCCTTTTGCCGGCCAAGTTCGGGCGCAAGTCCACCGATCTGATCGGCATGTTCGAGGCCGTCGGCAAGATCCGCGCGGCGCTGGAGGCGCGGGTCGATCCCGAGATGTGCATCATCGCTCGCACCAACGCTGGTGTGATCGGGCTCGAAGAGGTGATCGCGCGGGCTCAGGCCTACGAACAGGCCGGCGCCGATGCGATCTGCCTGGTCGGCATCGAGGATTTCGAGCAGCTCGAACAGGTCGCGGCCAAGCTCAGCGTGCCGCTGATGCTGGTCACCTACGGCAACCCGAACCTGCGCGACAACGCCCGCCTGGCCGCGTTGGGCGTACGTATCGTGGTCAACGGTCATGCGGCCTACTTCGCCGCGATCAAGGCCACCTACGACTGCCTGCGCGAGCAGCGCCAGATCGACGCCTCGGACCTCAACGCCTCGCAACTGTCGGTCAAATACTCGACCGCCGAGGAATACATGGTCTGGGCCGAGGACTATATGCAGGTCAAGGAATAAGCGACCCGTCGGGTTACGCCTTCGAAACCCGGATTACGCCTTCGGCTAATCCAGGCTACAGTCCTCGGCAGCTGTGTAGGTCGGATTAGCCGAAGGCGTAATCCGACGATCCGAAGCGTAACCCAACGATCCGAAGCGTAATCCGACGCCCGGCAGGCTTGCGACCCCCGGCGGCAGCTTCTAGCATGGCCGGCCTTCACTGGAACCACTCGTCATGGCCCGTCCACCCCGTTTTCGCCCATCCCGTCCAGGCGCGCGGCCACAGCGCCGGCAGGCCAGCGCTGCGCCTGCCGAACCGCGTCTGTTGCTGCTGAACAAGCCCTTCGACGTGCTGACCCAGTTCAACGACGCCGATGGCCGCACGACCCTGAAAGCCTTTGTGCCGGTGCCGGGCGTCTATCCGGCGGGACGGCTGGACCGCGACAGCGAAGGCCTGTTGCTGCTGACCAACGACGGCCAGCTGCAGGCGCGCATTGCCGATCCGAAGCACAAACTGGCCAAGACCTACTGGGTGCAGGTGGAAGGCGAGGCGCGCGAGGAACAGTTGCAGCGTCTGCGCGAGGGCGTCGAACTCAACGACGGAATCACTCTGCCCGCCGAAGCCAGATTGCTGGCCGAGCCCGAGCTGTGGCCGCGCAACCCGCCGGTGCGCTTTCGCAAGAGTGTGCCCACCAGTTGGCTGGAACTGGTGATTCGCGAGGGGCGCAATCGCCAGGTCAGGCGCATGACCGCCGCGGTCGGGCTGCCGACGCTACGGCTGGTGCGGGTGCGTATCGGCGACTGGACGCTGGAGGGGCTGCAGCCGGGGGAGTGGCGGGAAGTGCCGGCGAATCCATGAGGCGTCGGCCCCATGCTGGAGTCAGTGCGGAATGCCCTGCGTCACTTCGATGACATAGCCAATGATCGGCTTGGCCAGGAAGGCGAACAGGCACAGACCCAGCCCCAGGAAGAGGATGGCCGTACCGAGACGACCGGCTTTCGACTTTTTCGCCAGGTCCCAGATGATGAAGGCCATGAAGGCCATCAGTCCGCCGACCAGGATGATCATCATCCATTTTTCAAAAACAGCTGGATCCATTGAATTCTCCGCATGGCTAAATCAGAAATTCAGACGACAACAGCTATGGCAGCGGCGGGAAACATAGTGAGGCGAGCGAGTCGCTCTTGTTGAAGGGCGCGCGCGGGGCATAGCAAGGCGGCAGCGAGTATACGCCAGTATCGCCGCCACGATTCGCGCAGCGGCAATGGGTCTCAGCTGCGCAGATGCCCCAGCGGCAGTTCGGTGCTGGAGGAGACCTGGCGCAGCACGAAGCTGGAGCGCACGCTGGAAACGCCCTCGATACGCGTGAGGGTGCCGAGCAGGAAGGCCTGGTAGTGATCCATGTCCGGCACCACCACCTTGAGCTGGTAATCGGCGTCCATTCCGGTGACCAGGCTGCATTCGAGCACCTCGGGGCACTTGCCGATCACCTCTTCGAAATGCTCGAAACGCTCGGGTGTATGCCGGTCCATGCCGATCAGCACATAGGCGGTCAGGGTCAGGCCGAGTTGCTTGCGGTCAAGCAGGGCTACTTGGCGCGCGATATAGCCGTCGTCCTCGAGCTGCTTGACCCGCCGCGAGCAGGGTGAAGGCGACAAGCCGATGCGCTCGGCCAGTTCCTGGTTGGAAATGCGTGCGTCGTGCTGCAGTTCGGCCAGAATGCGCAGGTCATAGCGGTCAAGTTTGCTCATGTTTGAGGTCTGTTGCTCGTGAGTTGCTGATAATTTTGTGTTTCATTGTTTTTGTTGCGCAACTCTGCGGTATTTGGGCAATGTTAGCAAACATTTTTCAGCTGGCATGCGTAAGCTTTACCTCAACTTCCGCTCCCGGCAGCAAGAGATGAGACCAACCCGTCTCTACCTCATCGCTGACCTTACCCAGCTCAGCGATCCGGGGCCGCAGCGCTCACAAGGTGTCTGTTCGAAGAAGCCGCTACCCGCAGCCAGCCAGACGAGAAAAGGCCATGTTCACGCATGGCCTTTTTCGTTTTTACGGGGCCTGAAAGGCGCGGTGCGCGCAGCCGTGCAATCCCGCTGGCCGCTGTGTAGGCTAGCCGCTGATCGGTGCCTGTCGTGCCGGATTCAGGAGTGGTTGTCTCGTGCCGATTGCCTTCAGAACGCTGCTGCGGCTGTTGCTTGCCCTGTTTCTGCTGGCGTTGCTGCTCTGGCTCTGGCGACCCTGGCAGGGGCCGTTGCTGACTGGCTACCAGCTCGAAGAGCGCCCGCTGGTGCAACGCGTAGTGGCCAGTGGCGAGGTCTCCAGCAAATCCCTGGCACGCATCGGCAGTGAACTCACCGGGGTGGTCAAGACGCGCCATGTGCGCGAGGGCGAGCGCGTCGCCGCAACCGATCTGCTGATCGAGCTGTACGATGACGAACAGCAGGCCCGGCTGCGCGAAGCCGAGGCCGCGCTGCGTCAGTTGCTCGACTCCAGCCGGCCACAGGCCGAGGCGCAACTGCGCGATGCGCAGAGCCGGCTGCAACAGGCCAGCCGCGAGCGCGAACGACGCGAATCCCTCCAGGCGCGCGGGCTGCTCTCCGCCGAGGCGCTGGAGCAGGCGCGCCAGACGGAAACCAGCGCCCGCGTCAGCCGTGACCGTGCGCGCCTGCAACGTGATGCGCTGGCCGAGAGCGGTAGCGAGGAGCAGCAATTGCGTCAGCGCCTGATCCAGGCGCAGGTCGCTCTGGCGCGTACACGCATTCATGCCGCGCATGCCGGCACCGTGCAGACCCGTAACGTCGAGCCCGGCGATCTGGTACGCCCCGGCGATGTGCTGTTGGAAATCGCCCGCGATGACAGCCGCGAGATCCTCCTGCCGCTGGATGAAAAGAACCTTGGCGCGGTCGGCCTCGGCCAGCCGGCCTGGGTGATTCCAGACGCCTGGCCCGAGCGCGTGCTCAAGGCGCGGGTCAGCTACCTGGCGCCGGCGGTCAACCCGGCCCAGGGGACCCTGGATGTGCATCTGGAGCTGCTCGACGAGGCGGATTTCCTCCGTCAGGGCATGAGCGTCTCGGTAAACATCGAGACCGCGCGACTGGAGCGCGCGCTGGTTATCGGCAACGATGCCCTGCTGGCCCGTGATGGCGGCCAGGCCCAGGTGCTGCGCCTGGTCGCCGACGATACGGTGGAACGGGTCCCGGTGCGCCTGGGTCTGCGCAGCGATGGCCTGAGCCAAGTGCGCGAGGGCCTGGCGGCGGGCGAGCGGGTGCTGAATGTCGCCGCCGAACCCGGCCAGAGGGTGCGCTTCAAGGTGCTGCCATTGCCGGGCGCGGAATAGCTCATGCGCTGGCTGGATGCGCTCTGGCTCGAATGGAAGATCGCCCTGGCGTTCCTCCTCGACAACCGCCTGCAGACCCTGCTGATCATGGTCGGCATCGCCGTCGGCTCGGCGGTGATCGTCTTTATCACCGCGCTGATCACCGGCCTGCAGGCCAACGTCATCGAGCGCACTCTGGGCACCCAGGCGCACCTGAAGATCGAGATGCCCGATGAGGTGAACCGCGTGCTGCCGGCGCCGGACAACGCCGTCGCCCTGGTGCTGCACAGCCCGCGTGCCCAGCGCCTGCGCTCGCTGAGCAACTGGCAGGCGCTGCGTGACCTGTTCGATGGCCAGCCGCAGGTGCAGGCGGTGTCACCGCTGGCCAGCGGCCCGGCCATCGCCCGTAGCGGTCTGGCGCGGGCCTCGGTGGCGCTGATGGGCATCGAGCCGGAGCGCTACCTGCGCATCGTGCCGGTGGCCCGTGATCTCGTGTCCGGGCGCTTCGTGGTCGAGGGCGACCAGGTGGCCATCGGCAACGAGCTGGCCAGGGACCTGGGGCTGGGTATCGGCGACAAGCTGCGCCTGGACGGCGGTCAGGGACGCGAGCGGGTCATGCGGGTGGCCGGCATCTTCGAGCTGGGGGTGCGCGAGCTGGACGCACGCTATGTCTATCTCGACCTGCGCCAAGCACAGATCCTCCTCGATCTGCCCGGCGGGGTCACCCAGATCGACCTCACCGTCGATGACATCTTCGCCGCCGATGGCATCGCCGAGCGTCTGGCGCGCCTCACCGGCATGCAGGCGGAAAGCTGGATGGCCACCAACGGCCAGCTGCTCAACGCGCTGCGCTCGCAAAGCATGACCACCGAGATGATCCGGGTATTCGTCGGGCTTTCCGTGGCCTTTGGTATTGCCAGCGTGCTGGCTGTCAGCGTGGTGCAGCGCACCCGCGAGATCGGCATCCTGCGCGCCATGGGCAGCCCGCGTCGGCAGGTGATGCGCGTGTTTCTGCTGCAGGGTGGGCTGCTGGGTCTGGCCGGCTCGGCTCTCGGCGGGCTGGTGGGGTGGGGACTGGTAATGGTGTTCAACCTGATGGGGCCGGGACTGTTCTTCGTCCAGGTGCCCACCGGGCTGGTGCTCTCGGCGATGGGCGTGGCGACCCTCACCGGTGTCTTGGCGGCGGTGGCGCCGGCGCGGCGCGCGGCCCGCTACGATCCGGCGGTGGCTATCCGTTATGTCTGATTCGCATGATGTGCTGCGCCTGGAAGGGCTGCGCAAGGTCTACAACCCCGGCACACCGCAGGAACAGGAGGTGTTGCGCGGCATCGACATGTGCCTGTCGCGCGGAGAGCTGGCCGCGCTGATCGGCCCCAGCGGCTCGGGCAAGAGCACCCTCTTGAACGTCATCGGTCTGCTGGACTCGCCCAGCGCCGGCGAGCTGTACCTGCAAGGCCAGCCGACCCGTAGCCTAGGCGACGAAGCCCGCACCCGCCTGCGCAACGAGGCCATCGGCTTCGTGTTCCAGTTTCATCACTTGATCTCCGCCTTCAGCGTGCTCGACAACGTATTGATGCCCCTGATGATCCGCCACGGCAAGCCGGGCGCCGAGGACGTGCGCCTGGCCGAGCGACTGCTGGCCCAGGTGGGGTTGGAAGGTTTCGCCGGCAAACGCGCCGGCCAACTGTCCGGTGGCCAGCAACAGCGCGTGGCCATCGCTCGCGCCCTGGTGACCCGCCCGGCGCTGCTGCTGGCCGACGAGCCCACCGGCAACCTGGATACCCGCACGGCGGAACAGGTCTTCGAGCTGTTCCGCGAGATCAACCGCGAATTCGGCTGCGCGGTGCTGGTGGTGACTCACGATCCACGCCTGTCGGCCAACTGCCGGCGCAGTATCGAGCTGGTGGATGGGAGGATCGTGCGTGACACCGGTATTGCCTGAGCCGGCATTCAGCCTCGCTGTGGCGCGACCTCCAACGGGTCGGCATGCACCAGCACCTCGGCATTGGGGTATCGGTCATGAATGGCATGTTCGACCGCCACGCACAGGTCGTGCGCCTGCGACAGCGGCAGTTCGCCCGGCAGCTCCAGATGCAGCTGGACGAACCAGCGCGTGCCGGAAATGCGCGTACGGAAATCGTGGCAGCCATGCACACCGGGTACTTCGCGTACCAGTTGCTGCATGTGCTCGGTGATCTCCGGGGACAGCTCGGTATCCATCAGCACCGCGCCGGCTTCGCGGACGATGCTCATTGCACTCCAGAGGATGTAGAAAGCGATGGCAATGCCGAACAGCGCGTCGAGACGTTCCCAGCCGAAGCCGGCGAGCACCAGCGCCAGCAGGATGCTGGTGTTGAGCAGCAGATCGGAGCGGTAATGCAGCGAATCGGCGCGGATGGCCGTGGAGTTGGTCACTTTCACCACGTACCGCTGGTAGCGCAGCAGCAGCGCCGTCATCACCAGCGAGAACAGCATCACCGCGATGCCCAGTGCCTGCGCGCCCAGCGGCTCGGGATGCAGCAGGCGATCGACGCCCTGTACGCCGACCAGAATTGCACTGACACAGATGAACGCCGCCTGGCCAAGCCCCGCCAGTGCCTCGGCCTTGCCGTGACCGTAGCGGTGATCCTCGTCGGCGGGGCGCAGCGAGTAGTGCACCGCCAGCAGGTTGAGCAGCGAGGCGGCGCCATCGAGCAGTGAGTCGGTCAGGCCCGCCAGCAGGCTCACCGAACCGCTCAGCCACCAGGCCACCGCCTTGCTCAGCGCCAGCAGTATCGCGGTGGCCAGCGCCGCACGGGTGGCGCGGCGCAGCAGGCGGGCGTGCTCGGAATTGATGCCCATGGGGGGCGGTCAGGCTGCCGGGCGCAGGCCGAAGGCGGCAAGCTGTTCCAGGCTGCCGCTGTGCTGGATCAGGCGCGGGTCGTCCAGCGGCAGACTGCGACCGGTTTCCGCTTCGATGATGGCCTTCAGGCGCAGCGGGTCGATCTGGCCGTCGGCGCCAATGGCGTCCTGGAGTTTTTCCGGCGCTATCGAGAACTGGTCATCGGGGAAATAGATCGCGCCGGTGGCGAAGTCGATGCCAAAGGCGATCAGGCCGGGGATCACGTAGAACAGCAGGCCGACGGCGTTGAGCACGGCAATCGCAGGGTCGATCTTGCCATCTATCTGCCCACGCCGATCCGGGTAGAACAGCGTGCCGCAGGCGCTCAGTTGGGTGAACAGGGAGACGGCCAGCACGCCGCCGATGACACGGGAACGAGTACGCATAAGGACCTCCGGGAAAATTGCCGCAACTATACAAGGGACGGATGAAAAGCAGCAGGCTGCAAGAGACAAGTCGAAGCGATAGTTTCGCCTGGCAAGCGTCTGATCACGCCGGTGGCTAATCAGCCCTACGAAAGCGCCGCTGCCTTACAATCCGCCGCCTGAATGCGGAGTACGCCATGATCCCCCTTCCCATCGACGAAGCCCTGCCGGCGCTGCGCCAGGCCCTGCAAGCCCGTGACGAGGCCGTGCTGGAGGCGCCGCCCGGCGCCGGCAAGACCACCCGTGTGCCGCTGGCCTTGCTCGATGAGCCCTGGCTGGGCGGACAGTCGATCATCATGCTCGAACCGCGCCGGCTGGCCGCCCGCGCCGCTGCCGAACGGCTGGCCAGCGAGCTGGGTGAAAACGTTGGCGAAACGGTCGGCTACCGCATCCGCCTGGACAGCAAGGTCGGGCCGAAGACGCGCATCGAAGTGGTCACCGAAGGCATTCTCGCGCGCCGGCTGCAGGATGATCCGGCGCTGGAGGGCGTCGGCCTGGTGATTTTCGATGAGTACCACGAGCGCAGCCTGGATGCCGACCTGACCCTGGCGTTGACCCTCAATGCCCGCATCCTGCTACGCGATGAACCGCTCAAGGTGCTGCTGATGTCGGCGACCCTGGAGGGTGATCGGCTGTCGGTGCTGCTCGGCGATGCACCTGTGGTGCGCAGCGAGGGGCGCATGTATCCGGTGGCGCTGCGCTGGGGCAGGCCGTGGCAGGCCGGGGAGCGCATCGAGCCGCGTGTGGTGCAGACGGTGCTGCAGGCGCTGGACGAAGAGAGCGGCAGCCTGCTGGTGTTTCTGCCGGGGCAGGCGGAAATCCGCCGGGTCAATGAAGCGCTGGCCGAACAGCTGGGCGGTCGCGCGGATATCCTGCTCTGCCCTTTGCATGGTGAGCTGGAACTGGCTGCCCAGCGTTCCGCCATCGACCCGGCGGCGCCCGGCAAACGCAAGGTGGTTCTGGCCACCAATATTGCCGAAACCAGCCTGACCATCGAAGGTGTGCGGGTGGTGGTGGATGCCGGCCTGGCGCGGATGCCGCGCTTCGACCCCGGCAGCGGCATGACGCGCCTGGACACCCGGCGCATTTCCCGCGCTTCGGCCACCCAGCGCGCCGGTCGGGCCGGGCGGCTGGAGCCGGGCGTCTGTTATCGGTTGTGGTCGGAAGAGCAGCACGGCCAGCTGAGCGCCTACGGCGTGGCGGAAATCCTCCAGGCCGATCTGGCCGGCGTCGCCCTGCAGCTGGCGCGCTGGGGCGTCGAGCCGGACGAACTGGCCTGGCTCGACAGCCCTCCGGCTGCCGCCTATGCCCAGGCGCAGAGGCTGCTGGAACGGCTCGGTGCGCTGCGGCGCAACGCGCAGGGTGGCTGGCAGCTGACCGCTCAGGGCCAGGCGATGGCTGAGTTGCCGACCCATCCGCGTCTGGCGCATATGCTGCTGCGCGGTCAGGCGCTGGGCGTCGCAGCGTTGGCGGCGGACGTCGCCGCACTGCTGGCCGAGCGCGACATTCTGCGCGACGCCGGGGCCGATCTGAGCCTGCGCCTGCAGCAACTGGCGAGCGGTCGTGGCAGTGGCGTGCAGCGGGTGCGACAACTGGCGCGGCAGTTTCGCAGCCTGCTGCGCGAGCGGTCGAACATGGCCAAGACGGCACTGGACGAATCACACGCCCTCGCCGCGCTGCTGGCCTTCGCCTATCCCGACCGGGTGGCGCGTCAGCGCCGCGAAGGGGGCAGCGAATACCGCCTGGCCAACGGACGGGCGGCGCAGTTCGGCGGGGTGGATGCGCTGATGAAGGAGCCCTGGCTGGTGATCGCCGAACTCGGCAGCCAGCAGGGGCGGCGTGAAGAACGTATCTACCGCGCGGTGGCGCTGGCCCCGGCGCTGTTCGAGGGCGTGCTGGCCGGGCAGGTCAGCCAGCATGACGAGCTTGAATGGGACGAGCGCGAAGGCGTGCTGCGCGCCGAGCGCCAGCGCCGGGTCGGCGAGCTGGTCCTGAGCCGCGAACCGCTGCCGGGGCTCGACGAGGCCGCACGCGGCCAGGCGCTGCTCGGCCTGGTGCGGAGCAAGGGATTGGAGTTGCTGCCCTGGACGCCCGAGCTGCGCCAGTGGCAGGCGCGCATCGCCCTGTTGCGGCAGCTCGATAGTGATCACGGCGACGTCAGCGAGTGGCCGGATGTCAGCGACGCGGCGTTGCTGGAACGGCTGGAGGACTGGCTGTTGCCCTATATCGGCAAGGTTTCGCGGCTGGCGCACTTCGCCCAACTGGATCTACGTGCGATGCTCGCCACGCTGCTGCCCTGGCCGCTGCCGCAGCGCCTGGAAGAGCTGGCGCCGACCGCCATCGTGGTGCCGTCCGGCTCGCGTATTCGTCTGGATTACAGCGAGCAGCCGCCCGTGCTGGCAGTGCGTCTGCAAGAGCTGTTCGGCCTGGCCGATACGCCGCGCATCGCTGGCAAACGGCAGATCGTCAAGCTGCACCTGCTGTCGCCGGCGCGCAGGCCGGTGCAGGTAACGCAGGATCTGGCGAGCTTCTGGGCCAACACCTATACCGAGGTGAAGAAGGACCTGAAGGGGCGCTATCCCAAGCACTACTGGCCGGATGACCCGCTGATCGCCGAACCCACTGCGAGAGCCAAGCCGCGCGGGCAGTGAGGCGTCGCGGCGCGCGGCTGTCTATGCTTGAAGAAAAAGAGCGCCCGCTGTTTGGTTGGGTGCCATGGCGCGGGGGTGGTGCATGCGACGCAAGGTATTTGCCAGCAAGGTGTTCGACCGCAAGGTCGTGCTGATCACGGGTGGCTGCGCGGGCATCGGTCGTGCCCTGGCCGAGCGCATGGCCCAGGCCGGGGCACGGCTGGTGATCTTCGATCTGGAGCAGAACGCCCTTGACGGCCTGGTGCAGCATCTGGCCGATCGGCACAACGCCGAGGCGCTGGGCCTGTGCTGTGACGTGTCGGATGCAGCGGCGGTGCAGCAGGCCATTGCCCTGGTGGTGGAGCGTTTCGGCGGCATCGACGTGCTGGTCAACAACGCCGGCATCACCCACCGCAGCCGCGTCGTTGACACCAGCCTGAAGGTGTTCGAGCGGATCATGGCGGTGAATTTCTATGGCGCGTTGCACTGCACCCAGGCTGCTCTACCAAGCCTGACGGCGCGTGGCGGGCAGGTCATCGTGCTCAGCTCGCTCTCGCAGTACGCGCCGGTGCCCGACCGCGCCGCCTACAACGCCAGCAAGCACGCACTGCACGGCCTGTTCGAAACCCTGCGTGGCGAGCTGGACGGCACGGGTGTCAACGTGATGCTGGTATGCCCCGGCTACACGGCCACCGACCTGCGCAAGAACGTGCTGATCGGCGATGGCTCCACCGCGCCGCAGCCGGCGCTGGCCGTGGGCCGCGTGGCGTCGCCGCAGGATGTGGCCGAGTCGATCTTCCAGGGTGCGCTGAAGCGCCGGCAACTGCTGGTGTTGTCCAACCTGGACTGGCGTGCGCGGCTGGTGGCGCGTTGCTTTCCGCGCCTGTTCGAGCATCTGCTGCTACCGCGACTGGCCGGCAGTCGGATGTCGCAGGACGCCAGTTAGCTGCCGGCTTCGGCGCTGCCGTAGAGCTCCTGTATCAACGCCAGGTCCCAATAGGCGGCTTCGATCTTGTGGCCGTCCAGGTCGCGGACGAAACAGCCGTAGTAAGGCGCACCGTATTCCTCGCGGGGGCCGGGTGCGCCTTCGTTCGCTGCGCCGGCATTCAATGCGGCGTGGTGAAAGGCATCGACCGATGCCTTGTCCGCAGCGAAGAAGCCCACGTGCGTACCGTTGCCGACGCTGGCCGGTTGGCCATCGATGGGCGTCTGCAGCCAGAACTCCGGGTATTCACGGCCCCAGGCTTGCGCGCCGGGGTGGGACAGGATGCGCGTGCAACCAAGCGTGGCGAGCACCGCGTCGTAGAAGGCCGCGGCCTCGTCGAAACGGTTGCTGCCGAGGGAGACGTGGGAAAGGATGCTGGGGTTCTGGTCGGCCATGGCAATGTCCTCGCGGAAATAAAATAGCCTAGCCGACCGATCGCAACTTGCTGGTTAACCCTGTCCATCCTGGCTGATAGCCGGCTCGCCGCAGAGCATATAGCAGCGAAATACCACCACCGTAGCCAGCAATTGCACCAGCCCGACGCAGCCATCGACAAGAATCGCCAGCCCGGCGGGCGGTGTGCTGTCGCCCCAGAACTGCATGGCCAGCCAGACTTCCAGCAGCCACACCGGCAGCAGCACGGCAAGCATGCAGCCGAGGATCAGCAGGAAATACCCGCGCGTCAGCAGGAAACTTTGTTTGAGCGCTTCCAGCGGCGTCAGCCCGCGCAGCACCAGCAGGTATTCGGCAAAGGCGATCTTCACCATCACCCAAAGCGCCGGCAGCACGAACAGCGAGGCGCCGAGCACGATCAGCAGCGTGCCCAGTGCGGCGAGTACCGCCAGCGCCGGCCACAGCGGCAGCGCCCGCGCCCATACCTCGCGCACGCCGGGATCATGGCCGAGGCTGCGGGCGTCGAGAAACAGAATCAGCGCGCCGACGTACAGCGGGTAGAACAGGATGCCTGTCAACAATTCCTGCGCGGGCAGCGCATTCTTGCCCAACCAGTGCTCGATCATCAGACGGGCAACGCTTTCCAGCACGATCAGCGGCAGACAGAGGCGCACGATGCTGGGCAGGTTACGGGAGTAGAAGAACCAGGCGTCGCGCAGGATGGTAAAAACGTTCACGTCGATAGCTGTCTTGAAAATCAGCCGCATACTCTAACAAGAGCGATGCAGGACAGGCGCATTTTTGCCATCCATACTGGCGGCTTTCCTCAACTCAGGTTGCCGCGTGAAAAAGATCGCCCTGTTTGCCGATGTGCAGAACCTCTACTACACGGTGCGTCAGGCACACGGTTGCCACTTCAACTATGCGGCCTTGTGGGCCGAGGTCAGCGCGCGCGGAGAAATAGTCGAGGCTTATGCCTATGCCATCGAGCGTGGTGATCCCAAACAGCAGCAGTTCCAGCAAATCCTGCGCAACCTCGGTTTCACCGTGAAGCTCAAGCCCTATATCCAGCGCAGCGACGGCTCGGCCAAGGGCGACTGGGACGTAGGTATTACCATCGACGTGCTGGATGCTTCCGCGCGCGTTGATGAAGTCGTGCTGGCCTCCGGCGACGGGGATTTCGATCTGCTGCTCGACCGTGTACGTGCCGGCAGCGCCGAAGCCACCGCCTACGGCGTACCGGGGCTGACGGCGCAATCGCTGATCCGCGCCGCCAGCCGTTATGTGCCCATCGAGGGCAAGCTGCTGCTGAAATCATAGAAGCCGGGACAGCACTGCAGACCGGCACTTTGCTCGTCGGATTACGCCTTCGGAAACCCGGATTACGCCTTCGGCTAATCCAGGCTACGGTCTGCGGTCTCGTAGGATGGAATCGTCGAAGGCGCTTCCGTCGTTTACCTGATCTACTAGCTTGTAGGCCGGGTTACGCTTCACCAACCCGACGAACGGAGGTGAAGCCCGAAGAAAAAGCATGACAGGTATCCGCTACAAACCCGCAGGTCGCCCTGCTTCCAAGCTGTTTTGCGCGTAAACTTGCGCCCTCGTTTCCCCTGCCGGTTTTCGCCATGACCTTCGCCTCCCTGGGCCTGATCGATCCCTTGCTGCGCACGCTCGAAGCGCTCGACTACACCACGCCGACGCCGGTCCAGGCCAAGGCGATTCCCGCCGTGCTCAAGGGCCGCGACCTGATGGCTGCCGCGCAGACCGGCACCGGCAAGACCGCCGGTTTCGCCCTGCCGCTGCTGCAGCGGCTGACCCAGGAAGGCGCCAAGGTCGCCAGCAACTCGGTGCGCGCCCTGGTGCTGGTGCCGACCCGCGAGCTGGCCGAGCAGGTCCATGAAAGCTTCCGCACCTACGGGCAGAACCTGCCGCTGCGCACCTACGCGGTATACGGCGGCGTCAGCATCAACCCGCAGATGATGGCGTTGCGCAAAGGCATCGACGTGCTGGTGGCGACACCCGGTCGGCTGCTCGACCTGTACCGGCAGAACGCGGTGAAGTTCGAGCAGGTGCAGGCGCTGGTGCTGGACGAGGCCGACCGCATGCTTGACCTCGGGTTCTCCCAGGAACTGGACGATCTGTTCTGTGCACTGCCGCGCAGGCGCCAGACATTGCTGTTCTCCGCGACCTTCTCCGATGCCATCCGGCAGATGGCGCGTGAGCTGCTGCGCGACCCGCTGACCATCGAGGTCAGCCCGCGCAACGCCGCCGCCAAAACCGTCAAGCAGTGGCTGGTGCCGGTGGACAAGAAGCGCAAGAGCGAGCTGTTCCTGCACCTGCTGGCGGAAAAGCGCTGGGGCCAGGTGCTGGTGTTCGTCAAGACCCGCAAGGGTGTCGATCAACTGGCCGAAGAACTCCAGGCCCAGGGCATTGCCAGCGAGGCGATTCATGGCGACCGGCCACAAGCGAGCCGTTTGCGCGCACTGGAACGCTTCAAGGCTGGCGAAGTACAGGTGCTGGTCGCCACCGACGTGGCGGCGCGCGGTCTGGATATCCATGACCTGCCGCAGGTGGTCAACTTCGACCTGCCCATCGTCGCCGAAGATTACGTACACCGCATCGGTCGCACCGGTCGCGCCGGCGCCAGCGGGGAGGCGATCTCGCTGGTCAGCGCCGACGAGGTCGATCAGCTCGCCGCCATCGAAACCCTGATCCAGCAGGTGCTGCCGCGCCACGACGAGCTGGGCTTCGTGCCCGACCATCGGGTGCCGACCACCACCCTCGGCGGGCAGATCATCAAGAAGCCGAAAAAACCCAAGAAGCCCAAGGAAGGTGCCGCCAAGGGCAAGGTTCACCTGGGCAACTGGTTCGACGAAAGCGAAAAGCCCAACGCCAAACCGATCCGCAAGGTGCCGAGCCTGGGTGGGGCGAAGCCGGCGAAGAAACGTTAAGGGGAACACGACGACCATGGATTCTTCGGTCGTCGTGTAGCGCTTCGATTGAGCGTCTTTACCCGACACTGTCAGCGTTCAGACCCTCAGGAATACTCTTCTTCCGTGGCCGTGCGCCAATCTTCACAGTGCTCAAAAATCTCGTCTGTGGATTGTTTTGCCCTGTTTCCCGATCCTGTTGGCTGTACAACAAACTCCAATGAGTCTCTCAGTTGAATAGGATATTCCTCATTGATATCAGTACCTATTTCGTAGCTCTCGGAGAAAGGGCTGATAGCGTAAGAGAGGGATTCTATAATTTTCTCTCGTTTAGAAAAGTCATCTAGGTCGAGCATGCTGGATATGACCGAGCAGTCGATCATGGTTCCTTGGAGCCAATTACATGAGGAAGAGTATCCTGCGGCCCAGCGAATTCCAGTGCCTTCCATGAATACTTCGGTGAGAGTGGCGTTTCCACCGGTAAAGCAGGTTCCCAGCATTACTCCGGTAATCCCATTCTTTGCTGCTGCGTCCCCTATTTCGAATAGTACATTTGCGATGGGTACGCCCCCGACGCTCTTGGGGTCACCATGTGCTGCTACATATACAATGGCGTTGGAGAATTTGACTGTGCAAAGACTTTCGAGTGCTTGTTTGAAACTTTTTTTGTCATAGAAGTTTGCGTGGTAAACATCTGTTTCTTCAGCCAGCTTGGCGATACCTTCTACGAAGGGCAGTACGCTTGCTCGGTAACAGTCAGACTTGTCCAAAGCCCAGGGAGACTCTAGGACAAGAATGGCGCGCCTAGTACTTTGATGTTTTCTTCTGCTCATCTAAAATATCTCTCTTTGTGGTTAAGTGTTATTGCTGTTTTGTTTTTAGTTGTTGATGTTGCGCGTATTGTCCTGTGGATGTTTTTTAAAGTTCAGTTTGCAGATTCAGGCCTTGCTGTAGCCGCTCGGTAATTTCCTCCCTCAAGTACTCCGGCTGCTCAACCCGAATCGACCCCGCATGGGAAAGAATCCACCACTTCAATTCCCAACTGTCATTAACAGTCGCTGCCAATCTTGATCCCCCTTCCGCAGGGATCAGCAGCATATCGTTCGATATCGGCGTTTCTTGTAGAAGGCGTGCTAACCCTTCGCTTACCCAAGCTTCAAACTGAATCTTTTTATGGGTACCGAACTGCATGGCGCCGCTGGAGATATAAGCTTGCAAATCGAAGCCCTCAGGCTTTTCGCAAGGAGTGTTCAATATTTCTGCTTCTTCGAATCGATGCACGACGAACTGGCGTATGTCATCGAAAGGTTCGACGGTCGCGATCAGGTAGCTGGTATGCGCGCGTTGCACCAGGCCCAGTGGGTTAAGGGTGAAATTGTGGAACTGTTTCTTGTGCGCCGAGTAGTAGCGGCAACTGAGCTGAAGATCGTTCAGCAGTGCCTGCTGGATCGTTTCCAGAAGGTCGGTTTTGACTTCCGGCGGGATCTGCGTCAATTCGGGCTGCACACTGGCCACTTTTTCCAGCCAACGGGCAGAAGGGTTTTCTTCGCTCATGGCCTCCAGCTTTTGCCGGGCCAAGTTAAAGCGCGGCTCAAGCGCCTTGAGCATGAAGGCGGGAATCAATGGGCGGATGCTGTCTTCCACCAGACGTAATGTGAGCGCCTCACCCAAGGTGATGCCGGGGAGTTCGGCGCTTTTACCGGGCATCCAGTGCCAGCCGTAGGGCATTCCCTTGTTGTTGCACTGCAACGGGAAAAGCCTGGAAAGCTCCACCAGGTCGCGCTCAATGGTGCGCTTAGTGGTTACATGCCCTGCGTCACTGAGCAGGGTTTGCAGTTCTATGGTCGTGATTCCCGGACCCTTGGGCGGCAGCAGTTTGAGCAGTTCCCATTGGCGGGCCAGGGTGCTGCGACTGGTGGCTGAGGGCACAGCGGGCGTCCTTGTCGAGTGATGTTGGATTGGCATCATGCTTGGGCGGTGTTTATCAGGCAAGTGCACCATCACGCGCGCTACCACTCGGCAAAGCCAATGGCTCTCATGTTGTGGGCGCTTTTCAAGCGGCTTTCGGCCATCAGGGCATCCACGACCTGGTTGGCATGGGTGAAGGAGTTGAAGCGCGCTCGGCGGGCGACCAGGGCAAAATCACCCGGAGTGAGGCAGGGTTGTCTGAGCAATCGGGCGAGCTTGAGGCTGTCTGGTTTTTTCAGGCGCATTTGGCGCAGGTACTGGCGCAGCAGGTTGGTGATCTGCTCGGCGTTGAGATAGCCGAAACTGATCTTCAGGTCGAAGCGCCTCAACGAGGCTTCATCGAGGTTTTCCATCAGATTGGTGGAGGCAATGAACAGGCCGCGATAGCTTTCCATCTGCGTCAGCATTTCATTCACGGCTGTTACCTCCCAGCCGTGGCGCGCCTTGCGGCGGTCCTGCAGGTAACTGTCCACTTCATCGAGCAGCAGCACCGCATCATCATCGCTGGCCTGTTCGAAGGCACGGGCGAAGTTCTGTTCGGTCATGCCGACGTAAGGCGAGATCAGATCGGACGCTCTGCGAGTGAGAAGCGGCTTGCCCAGCTGGTTCGCCAGCCAGTGGCCAAAAGCGGTCTTGCCTGTTCCAGGCGGGCCATAGAGGCACAAACGCGCATCGTCATGATCCCGCAGCCCGGTCAGAAGCTGGTCGAGGGGGATGTCGGTATTGGCCAGGCTCGGGTTGTAGAACTCAGGCAGTGTCTGCATGCGACTCTGCCCCAGGCGGGCGAAGCCTTGAGCCTGCAGGGTGGCGTTGACCAGGAGCTCGACGGTCGTTTCCAGATCGGTCGATGTTCCTTTTGGCTGGCTGTTCGCTACGCTCATCGCCCGCGTGATGATGGCTGGCATCATCTGATCATGGTCGGCGAGCTTGTCGATCAGCGGCTGGCACAGCCGATTGTCACTGGCGTTGCGGATAATCGCTTCACGCTGAGGTCGGGGTGGGTTTTCCAGCTTGAGTACAAGGTCGAAGCGCCGGATATAGGCATTGTCCAAGGCGTTGATGTTGTTGGTCAGCCAGAAGCATGGAATGGAATTTTCCTCCAGCATGCGGTTGATCCAGCCTTTCTGCCGCTCCTGGCCGCCCAGCATCTGGACAAATGGGTGTTCGTCACTGAACAGGTCTTCGATCTCGTCCAGCACCAGCAGCGATTGTTGCTGGCCGAGCACGCACATCGCTGACCTCAAGGCACATAGGCGTCCGTGCCGAGTGATCGGGTTCCCCTCACTATCGGCGCAGGCAATCTCGTAGAGCTGTGCGTGCAGTTCATCCGCAAGCAAGCGGGTCAGTTGGCTCTTGCCGGTGCCTGGCGGGCCGTAGAGCAGAATGTTCACGCCGGGCTTCTTCTCTTTAAGCGCCTGTTGCAGGTAGGGGCGAGCGATACCCAGCGAGGTGTCGAGATGGGCAAAGTCCCTGGCGTTCAACAGCCCTTCGGGAGCCGGGCGAAAGGCATTCTGGAACAGTCCGATGCCACTGCCTTTGTGGTAGCGCAAGGAGAACAGCAGGTCCTTGTTGTTGAAGCACAGCAGGTCCGACATATCATTGCGAGCACCGTTGCGCAGATTGGTGACAAGCAGCCCGGACTGCACCAGACGACCCTCGGCTGAAAGCCGCAAACGCAGATCATTGTGCGGAATATCCAACAGTTCGCTGAGCACGCGAATCAGGCGATTGAAGCCGATATGTCCCAGCGTGTTGCAACAGTCATCCAGCAGAGGGTCGGTATTCATCAGCGAACAGAAGCCGATCAGTTGCCGCTCAAACTCATCCAGCCCCATCAACTGTGCGAGGTTCTCCAGATTTTCCGAAAGGTTGTCTGGCAGCTCTGGAGAAGGAAAGGCCTTGTTGAACAGTTTGCGCTCCTGCTGAAGCGTCAGCAGGGCCTGCTTCCGGAAGCTCGGCTTCCGGCCAGGCCGGTGAGGAATGAGGTCTTCATCCTCCCCGTCGTCGTTCAGGTTGTCCTCTTCCAGCCAATAGATACCGAGCTCGCGGGCGATGTCATCATCGTTGAAGCATCCATGGCTGATGAGCTCGCGGTGGCCGCCACAATCGATGATCAGCTTGAACATCCAATGCAGGGTAAGCGGGCACGTGTCCTGGCTATGAGGGCCTGATTTGCGACTGACCTTTGGCATGCTGTGTCCTCCAGTGAAGAGGGGGATAGCATGACGCCAGCTTGCGACGTAATACGTCGCAAGCTGGTCGCAATTAGCACAGGTGGCTCAGGGTTCGAGTTCTGACAAGAACATCAGGGTAGGAGTGGGATTGCCCAGGCAGTTGGCAGTCAACAGCAGGTTGTTCAACGTTGGGTTGAGTTCTTCCAGTGTCCGCCCGAGCTCAGCGTACATCTGCATCGACATATCGGAGCCGGCAAACAACGCAGCGAAAATATTTCTGGATTTCAGATGTCGGAGTCTTTCCCTTGGAATCTCGAAGGCGGGTTCATAGAGAATGATTTCCAGAGTCAGCCTTTTGCTGCTACAGGACTCCAGAAATGTAGTCAGGTTGACCAAGTCGATACAGACCAGGCCAACGTGCATCAGCACATCACGAATCATTCCGATGCCTTGCTCGGCCCACTGCATGAATTGATGTGTATCAAGCGGGTGAAGGCATTTCACCTGATAGCCATTGTCTGGCAGCCTGCGGCTACAGTCGGCATTGTCAAAATACAGCGTGGCAAGCGCGCCAGTCGTCTGAGGGCGGTAATCCTGCGGTGCACTGATGACGAAGTTCAGATCACTCGCCCCCAGGCAGGGCTGTGGAAAGTCGGGCGAAAAACCTGTTTGCATGGATTCCGTGAACAATAAAAAGTCCATGACACTCAGACGTGGCCAGAACTGCGGGTTTATCTTTTCGGATGACGGCATGTCGTGGCCTCACTCTGCGTTCTTCAGGCGAATGACCTTTCGGGCTGAGGCCAGCCTGACAAGCCAACTGATAAGTTGGGCGTAATTAATATCCTCCAGCGCAGTGATTTGTTTACGAGCCTCCTCCAGGCTGGCAAGCATTGCCCGCATTGCGTGAGCATCCGCCGTATGTGTTTGCCCTAGCCTGGACATCAGCGTGGCAGGTTCGAGCAAGGCATCGAAGGCATCCTGCTGAATCAGCAGGCGCGATAGATTGTTCAGCTGTTCCTGCAGATGTTCAGGTGCTTCAGCGGGGCTCAGAAAGCCGGCCAGGGAAACAATTCGACGCCCCAGACGCTTGGTGTTCGAGGCCTCCTGCAGAAGAGATTCGAGGTTTTCCTTGATGAGACGATCCATGCGGCTTTCCCCTAGATACGATAAGCAGCAATCGTGAACGATGCCTGCGACGAAATGCGACGCGCACCACGATGAGTTTGCGGGGGGATGTTCTGTGCGGCGTTTTCGTGACGTTTCCGAGATGGCTGCGCCGGCTGCTTGTGCTTGATGACCTGCTGCAGCGCTACGCCGGCGACCTGGCGCAGAGCTGGGGCGACGCCGGGACTCGCCGGACGATTGTCTGGCCGATCAATATGCGGCTCGGGCGTGTATAAGCTCGACTTGTAGGTCGCATTAGCCGAAGGCGTAATCCGATGATGCGCAGGCGCAATACTTCGGATGATCCGCGCCTGGCGGTCCGCTCGTCGGGTCGGTGAGGCGTGACCCGATCTACAGTTGCCTGACCAGTTATCCGGCAACTAATAGGCCATGGCAGTCTGATCGGCATGCGGCGAGTATTTCCTCCGCGAACTGCGGATCATCTATAGACCGGGCCAATGCGACACCGCCGATTAGCGCGATAGCGATCTGTAACGCGCGCTGACGATTCTCGGCTGACGAGGCCTCAAGGGATGCCTCTAATCGCCTCACAAAGCTCTGCAACGCTGTACTGTAAACGTGCCGAACTGCGGGTTCTCGCCGCGTCACGTCCGTTGCCATGAAGGCAAGCGGGCACTGCATTGATTCGCCTTCCGTGTGGGCAAGCTGAAGATAACCATCGACCAGCGTACCCAGTCCATTCGCGCCTAATTCCTCCAGTCGTGCGCTGCCAGTCTTGAAAGCATATCGAATTGCTTCGGCATAGATTTCCGCTTTCGTTTGGAAGTGGTGATAAAAAGCGCCTCGCGTTAATCCTGCATCGGCCATCAGGTCATCGATGCTGACTTGCTCGAAACCGTAGAGAGCAAAAAGCCGTGCAGCGCTTTCAAGGATTTTCATTCGAGTCTTGTCGCGTTGGTCGGAAGGCCAGGACATAAGAGTTCCTTGGTTTATGTTCTTGAACATAGGGTGATGGGCGGGAGAATCCCCCTCTCACTCCACCAGAGACATTTATATGAGTCTGCATATTTTCGGCCCCGGCTTTAGCACCCTCGTACGCAGCGTACGCCTTTACTGTGAAGAAAAAGGCCTCGATTACACCTATGGCATGGTAGTGCAGGGGCAACCGGTCGAATGGCATAGCGAAGTGCATCGTGCTTACCATCCGTTTGGCAAAGTGCCGGTTCTGTTTCATGCGGGCGGGCACATATTCGAGACTCGCGCCATCTGCCGCTACCTGGATGCGGCGTTTCCGGAGCGCACACACTTACCGCCTGATCTGGCCGCGCGAACGGAAATAGATCAATGGTCAAGCGCCCTGGCCACCTCCGTCGATGAGCGACTCGTACGCAACTATCTGCTGCTTGTCGGTGGACCCAATCCGCCAAAGACGGTTGACCCAAGTCTACTGGCCCGCGCGGAATCACGAGTTGAAGCCACGTTAGCCATACTCGACGAACAGTTGGGTGAGCGTTCTTTTATCTGTGGCGACCGCTACAGTGTCGCTGATGCACTGTTAACGCCGATGCTCGACTACCTGGTCGCCACCGCCAGACCCGCTAGTTGGCTCGATCCGTGGCCACGCCTTTGCAATTATCTTGAGTGCATGCGAGCGCGCCCGTCGGGCCGTGCTGTATTAGCGGCTGTGGATATCAATGCCGGGTAAAATTCACTAACGACTCGCTGCCAACCCCGCTGATCGGGATTGGCCGGCAGCCTCGCTCATCAGCCATTCCTTGAACATGACTAGCCTGGGCAGGCTGACACACTCGGGGCGGTAGACGATGTAGTAGGCCAGTTCGGAGACGAAGCGGATTTCGGGAAAGAGTCGTACCAGCCGTCCAGCGGCCAGGTCATCACCTGCCATGGCGCTGCGTGCGAGCGCGACCCCGTGCCCTTCGATCGCAGCCTGGAGGACGGCTGCGGAGTTATTGATCCTCATGCCGCGAGAAGCCGGTACGTCCTTCATCCCGGCCTGCTCCAGCCATTTGTCCCAGGTAGGAAAACCGGCATGCCCGTCCATCGAAAGATCGTGTATCAGGGTGACATGCCGGAGGTCATGACCCTGTGCTCGGTATGGCAGAAGCTCTGGAGCGCATACCGGATAGATTTCTTCATCCATCAGCTTTTCTGCCGTTACCCCTTGCCAGCTTCCGGTGCCGTAGCGCACGCCGACATCCACCCGCCGTGCAAGAAAGTCGATCGGCTTCAGGCTGGTTTCCAGGCGCACATCGGTATCGGGGTATCGCTCATGGAATCGCTCGAAGCGCGGTAATAGCCATTTGGCGGCGAAAGCGGGGCTGACGGTGACGGTCAGCACGTTGCCGGTCGAATCTTCCTTGAGCCGCTCCAGCCCCAGCTGCAGCTTGTCGAAGCCGGACCGGATCTCAGGGAGTGCGCGTAGCGCCGCTTCGGTAGGAACCAGCCTTTTACGACCGCTCGTGTTCCGAATGAACAGGGGCGTCCCGAGCTGGTCTTCAAGGCTTCTTACGAGCTGGCCGACAGCTGCGGGGGTGACGTTGAGCTCCGCCGCCGCTGACGAAAAGCTCTGATGACGGGCGCTGGCCTCGAAGGCCCGCAATGCGTTCAAGGGGATGGGCATCTTCATTCCGGGAAAGTTTTTCTTTCAGCCGGCCCAATTTAATCTCGCTTGTCGGTTCGCCAGCCAGCAATGAACAATTCTGGCCCAGAACGCCGGGTGCGTTAAAGAAAACCTTTTTATCGGGCGCGTTACAGGCCCGACATGCCCACGGACGAAACGGCGAACGGCCCTTGGTTGCCTGATCGCATTACCGCACACACTTTCAAAAACGGACGTGCCAGTGGACGATCGCACCCTCGTGGTCGCCTCGCTGGAGGCGGCACCTGGGCATGCCTTAAACCTTGCCCATTCACCTGAAGAGAGCATGCAGATGCAACATGACAAGACCCAGCCGGTGGCTGGTCCAGCCGGGATTTCCGAGCGTGATCAGCGCGCGAATCTCTGGCGGCTGGTAATCGCCCAGGCGCTGTCTGGTGCGAATGCGGTGGTCATCTATGCCACCGGGGCGATCATCGGCAGCATGCTCGCTCCGACACCGGTGCTGGCCACCTTGCCGATCTCCATTTTCGTGGTCGGCATGGCCGCCTGCATTCTGCCCGCTGGCGTCGTGGCGCGGCATTACGGTCGTCGTGCGGCGTTCCTGGTCGGGACCCTGGCCGGTGTGCTCGCCGGTCTGCTGGCCATGCTTGCGGTCATCATGGGCTGGTTCTGGCTCTTCTGCCTGGCGACCTTCTGCGGCGGCTATGCAGCCATTGTCCTGTCGTTTCGCTTCGCGGCAACCGATGGTGTCGCGCCTGAACGACGTGCGCGGGCCTTGTCGCTGGTCATGGCCGGCGGGGTGGCGGCTGGCGTCATCGGCCCGCAGCTGGTGACCTGGAGCATGCACCTGTGGCAGTCCTATCCCTTCGCTGCCACCTTCCTGGTGCAGGCGTTGGTCGCCGCCGCCTCGGCGGTCGTCCTGCTGGGCGTCCGTTTGCCCATGCCCACGGCTGCGGAGGTTGCCGGTGGCCGTGCGCTTCCGATAATCCTGCGGCAACCGCGCTTCATCGCGGCGGCGACTTGTGGCGCCGTCACCTACATGCTGATGAATTTCCTGATGACCGCCGCGCCGCTGGCGATGCACATGCACGGCCACTCCCAGGAGTCGTCCAACCTGGGGTTGCAGTGGCACGTGATCGCGATGTATGCCCCCAGCTTCTTCACGGGCAGCCTGATCACGCGCTTCGGAGCGGGACGCATAGCCATCCTCGGCCTGCTGCTGACAGGGTTGTCCGCCGCCGTGGGGCTTGCGGGTGTCGATGTCGCCCACTTCTGGCTGGCGCTGATCCTGCTCGGCGTGGGGTGGAATTTCGGTTTCCTGGGCGCCTCCGCCCTGGTGCTGGAATGTCATCGGCCCGAGGAAAAAACACGGGTCCAGTCGCTCAACGACTTCATCGTATTCGGTCTGATGGCCGTCGGCTCCTTCCTGTCGGGCGGCCTGCTGAGCGCCTATGGCTGGGATACGGTCCTCTGGGTTTCCTTCGTCCCGCTGGCCGTTGCTGTCGTGGCACTGGCGATGGCGAGAAGTCGCAACCAGTCGGTTTCCGGCGCGTAGGGCGGTTTGACTGTCAATTCGGTGTGGCACGGGTGGCCTCTCTGCGGCTAGGGTTCATGTTCGACGCGAGCAGACAGGAGACATCGCATGTTGAAGCTGTGGGGCCGGGCCAACTCGACCAATGTGAAGAAGGCGCTCTGGTGCCTGGAGGAACTTGACGTTTCCTACACCCGCGTGGATGCGGGCGGTGTCTTCGGCATCGTCGGCGAGCCGGCCTACGTCGCGAAGAACCCGAACCGCCTGGTGCCCTGCCTGGAAGATGGCGAGCTGGTGCTCTGGGAGTCCAACGCCATCGTTCGCTACCTGGCGGCACAATACGGCGAGCCGTTACTGTGGAATCCCGACCCGCGCCAGCGTGCGGAGGCGGACAAATGGATGGACTGGACGACCTCGTCCCTGGCAGCCCCCTTTCGGGTGGTGTTCTGGAACATGGTGCGTACTGCGACCGAAAAGCGCGACATGGCCGCGGTAGAGGTGGCGCTGGCCGAATGCGGCCAGCTGCTGGCCATTGCCGATCGTGTCCTGACCGAGCAACCGTATCTGTCTGGTGCGAGCCTCGGCATGGGCGATATCCCGCTCGGTTGCTTCGCCTATGCCTGGTTCGAAATGCCCATCGAGCGTGCCGAGTTGCCGCATCTTCACGTCTGGTACCAGCGCTTGCGACAGCGCCCGGCCTACCAGCGCGCCGTGATGACGGTGCTGACCTAGTGGTTGGGCCGCACCATTCTCCATGAATCGCCTCAAAGAGGATGAGCCATTCTCGGCTCGACCGGAGGTGAATCATGAGTATCGATCCGCTTGACCGACTCCACGACCAGCAACCCGTTCCAGGACAGGAGCAGAACCCTGTGCATGCTCCTGACCCGGACTTCATCACGGATAATCCGGACATCCAGGACCCCGACGGAGGTGGCGGGCCTGGCATCGGGCCGGATGTTGAGGATCCTGGCAGGCCGGACCTCGACGATCCGAACGAGCCGGGTCTGGGTAATCCGATTCCCTGAAGGTGGTTGAGCCTGCTTGAGAGTCTGTCCTTACCTGCGCCGGTCATCAGTGGCGGCGCAGGTGAGCGGCTCCACGAGCGTTGCCAATGCATGCACCGTGCGTAGATGATTCCACTTTCGCAAAGGCGTCGCGATATGCGTGGCGAATCTCCTTGCGGTCACGTTGAGATGCTTCGGGAGCACTGCATGCACGGCGATACGTACTACTACGAACCCCGCCAGGGCCATGGGCTGCCCCACGATCCGTTCAATGCGATCGTCGGCCCGCGGCCCATCGGCTGGATCTCCTCGCAGGATGCCGAAGGCCGGTTGAACCTGGCGCCCTACAGCTTCTTCAACGCCTTCAACTACACGCCGCCGATCATTGGCTTTTCCAGCGTGGGGCGCAAGGACAGCCTGAACAACATCGAGGCGACCGGCGAGTTCTGCTGGAACCTGGCAACCCGGCCGCTGGCCGAGGCGATGAACCAGAGCTGCGCCGCTGTCGCGCCCGAGGTGGACGAGTTTGCCCTGAGCGGGCTGACGCCGGTGCCCTCCAGCTTGGTCGCCGTGCCGCGGGTGCTGGAAAGCCCGGTGTCGTTCGAGTGCAAGGTGACCCAGATCATCCAGCTGCAGGGCGCGGACAAGACGCCGGTGCCGAGCTGGCTGGTGCTTGGCGAAGTGGTGGCGGTGCATATTGCCCAGTTGCTGCTGGTCGATGGCGTCTACGACACCGCGGCGGCGGAACCGATCCTGCGCGGCGGTGGGCCGGCGGACTATTTCCAGCTGGGGCGCGAGGCACGCTTCAAGATGTACCGGCCCAAGTGAGTTCATGCCATCTGGCAGGCCGAGTGCATCAGGCGCCTGGTGCTATCGTCATAAGCATCGCCTGATCAGAGGAGACGCAGCATGGACCGATTCACCGGCGGTTGCTTGTGTGGCGACGTGCGGATTCTGGCTTCGGGGCGCCCCTACCGGGTCGGCCTGTGTCACTGTCTCGACTGCCGCAAGCATCATGGTGCCCTTTTCTACGCAGCCGCGGTGTTCCCGCAGGAGGCGGTGAGCATCGAGGGCGAAACCCGTGACTATGCTGGGCGCCATTTCTGCCCGCGTTGCGGGTCGTCGGTGTTCGCCCGTAGCGCGGATGAAATCGAAGTGCATCTGGGCACGCTGGATGCGCCGGATCAACTGATGCCGACTTATGAAAGCTGGACCATCCGGCGTGAGTCCTGGTTACCGCCGTTTCCGCTCGCGAAGCGGTACGAGCGGGATCGTGATGCCTCCGGGCGTGCCGAGTAATAGCTGCGCTCGTTATCGCGGCCCCAGCCAGCGCAGCATCCCTTCGGCGGCAGCACGACCAGTGGCGAAGCAGGCGGTCAGCAGGTAGCCGCCGGTGGGCGCTTCCCAGTCGAGCATCTCGCCTGCGCAGAACACGCCGGGCAGCTGGCGCAGCATCAGGTTTTCGTCCAGTGCCTCGAAGGGCACGCCGCCGGCGCTGCTGATGGCTTCATCCAGCGGGCGCGGGCGAACCAGTGTGATCGGCAAGGCCTTGATGGCGGCGGCAAGCGCTTGCAGGGCCTGGAAGGTCTCGGCAGCGGTCAGTTCGCGTAGCAGTGCGGCCTTGACGCCGTCGAGCTTCAGTTGCCGATGCAGGTGTTTGGCCATCGATTGCGAGCCGCGCGGTTTGGTCAGGGCGGCGGCGATCTGCTGCTGCGAGCGATCCGGCAGCAGGTCGAGCAATACCGTTGCCGCGCCGCTGGCACTGATGCGTTCGCGGATTTCAGCGGACAGCGCATAGACCAGGCTGCCTTCGATGCCAGTCGCGGTAAGGACGAATTCGCCCCTGCGCGGGGTTTCGCCGGGCAAGGCCAGGCTGACGGTCTTCAGCGGCGCGCCGGCGAAGCGCTCTTTCAGATGCTCGCTCCAGCCTTCCACCTCGAAGCCGCAGTTGGCCGGTTGCAGCGGCGCGATGCCGACGCCACGAGCCTGCAGCAGCGGCACCCAGGCGCCATCGGAACCCAGCCGCGCCCAGCTGCCGCCGCCCAGGGCGAGCAGGGTGGCAGTCGGGCTGAGCCGTGATTCGCCTTCCGCTCCCGCGATGAGTAATTGACCGTCTTCGCTCCAGCCCAGCCAGCGCTGGCGGGTATGAATCTGCACGCCGGCCTCGCGCAGGCGCTTGAGCCAGGCGCGCAGCAAGGGCGCGGCCTTCATGTCGGTGGGAAAGACGCGACCGGAGCTGCCGATGAAGGTATCGATGCCCAGGCCGTGAATCCATTCGCGCAGCGCATCCGGGCCGAAGGCGTCCAGCAACGGACGCAAATGATCGGCGCGCTGGCGATAGCGACCGACGAAGGCGGGAAAGTCCTCGGCGTGGGTGATGTTCATGCCGCCGACGCCGGCCAGCAGGAACTTGCGCCCGACCGAGGGCATGGCATCGTAGAGATCGACCGCGCTGCCGGCCTGGCTCAGCACTTCGGCGGCCATGAGCCCGGCGGGGCCGCCGCCGATGATGGCGATGCGAGTAGCAGCTTGGGTCATGACGGCAGCCGGACAGTTGCGAAGGGCGGGCATTGTAGCGACTGCGCCGGAGCGGGTCATTGTGGGCGCTGTGGTCAGCGCAATCCGTGCCGGCTCCAGGCTCTGGCTGCGCTGAAGTGCAGCTGCGCATGGCGGCGGGCGAGCAGGGCGCGATCCTTGTCGTAGCCGCCGCCGATCACGCCGACCACCGGGATGTCACGGCCCAGGCAATGGTCGATCACGGCGCTGTCGCGCAGCGCCAGGCCGTCGTCGCTGAGATCGAGCAGGCCCAGCGTGTCGTCGCGGTGAACATCGACGCCTGCGTCGTAGAGCACCAGGTCCGGCTGGTACAGGGGCAACAGGTAGTTCAGCGTGTCGTTCACCACCTTGAGGTATTCCTGATCGCCCATGCCCGCCGCCAGCTCTATATCCCAGTCACTGCGGGCCTTGCGCAAGGGGAAATTCTTCTCGCAATGCAGCGACACGGTTACCGCGTCCGGAACCTGTTCGAGGATGCGTGCGGTGCCGTCGCCCTGATGGACGTCGCAGTCGAAGATCAGCACGCGACCAACGCGGCCGCTTTCCAGCAGCGAAAGAGCGATGATCGCCAGGTCATTGAAGATGCAGAAGCCCGAGGCGTGGTCGTAGTGGGCGTGGTGGGTGCCACCGGCCAGGTGGCAGGCCAGGCCATGTTCGAGGGCAAGGTCGGCGGCCAGCAGTGAGCCACCCACGGCGCGCACGGTGCGCTGCGCCAGCTGCGGGCTCCAGGGCAGGCCCAGGCGGCGCAGTTCTTCACGGCCCATGTCGCCGCTGCAGTAGCGCTCGATATAGGCGTGGTCATGAGCCAGCGCAAGCACGTCGGCTGCGCACAGTTCGGGGCGCAGAATCTGCGCATCGGTGGTCAAACCGCTATCGACCAGGTGGTCGCGCAGCAGGCGGAATTTCTCCATCGGGAAGCGGTGACCCGGTGGCAGCGGCGGGCTGTAGTCGTCGTGGAATACCAATGGCAAGGGCATCGATTGGCGCCTGAAGTCATTCGTTGCACTGCGACTGCCTCGGCAGCCCGCAAACGGCGGCAGTATGCCGGCTTGATCGCGACACGCTCAAGGCGCGGCAGGCACCGTCTGGTTGGTCAGCTGGAGCCTGTTCGGTTTAAACCGTAAAATCTTCGCCTTTGCCTGAAATGGCCCTGCCTGAAAGGAAATTTGCATGACCGAGACACTCGATACCCTGGTGAGCCTGCTGTCGCTGGAGCGCATCGAGGAAAACCTGTTCCGTGGCAACAGCCAGGACCTGGGCTTTCCGCAGCTGTTCGGCGGCCAGGTGATCGGCCAGGCGTTGTCGGCGGCGAGCCAGACGGTGGTGCCGGAGCGGCATGTGCATTCGATTCATGGCTACTTCCTGCGCCCCGGCGATTCCCACCTGCCGGTGGTGTATGACGTCGATCGGGTGCGCGACGGCGGCAGCTTCACCACGCGCCGCGTCAGCGCGATCCAGAAGGGGCAGACCATCTTCACCTGCAGCGCTTCGTTCCAGGCGGACGAAACCGGCTACGAGCACCAGTTGCCGATGCCCGACGTGCCCGGCCCGGACAATCTGCCCAGCGAGGGGGAATTGCTGCACAAGCTGGAGAACGTGCTGCCCCAGGGGGTGATTGAAAAGCTGCGTCGGCCCAAGCCCATCGAGATTCGCCCGGTGACCCTGTTGGACCCGTGCAACCCGCAGCCGATGGAGCCGGTCCGTCATGTGTGGTTCCGGGCTGCCGGCACGCTGCCGGACAATCCAGCGGTACACAAATACCTGATGGCCTACGCTTCGGATTTCAACTTCGTCAGCACCGCGCTGCAGCCCCACGGCGTTTCCTTCTGGAACAAGTTCATCCAGCTGGCGAGCCTCGATCACGCCATCTGGTTCCACCACGAAGTACGCACCGACGACTGGTTGCTGTACGCCATGGACAGCCCCTGGGCCGGCAATGCGCGTGGTTTCGCCCGTGGCAGCATCTTCAACCGTGCCGGTCAGCTGGTTGCCTCGGTGGCCCAGGAAGGCCTGATCCGCGTACGCGAGGACTGGAAATGACCCTGGCCGCTGCGCGCCACTGGGTGTTCGACATGGACGGCACCCTGACCATCGCCGTGCATGACTTTCTGGCGATCAAGCGCGCACTGGATATTCCACCGGAAGACGACATCCTCCATCACTTCGCCGCATTGCCGGCTGATGAGGCTGCGGCCAAGCGCGCCTGGCTGATGGAGCACGAGCGCGAACTGGCCCATGCCGCGCGGCCCGCACCGGGTGCACTGGAGTTGCTGCACGAACTGCGTGATCGCGGTTGCCGCCTCGGCGTGCTGACGCGCAACGCCCATGAGCTGGCGCTGGTGACCTTGCAGGCCGTGGGCATGGGCGACTGCTTCGCCAGCGAGGACATTCTCGGTCGCGACGAAGCGCCGCCCAAGCCGGACCCCGGTGGTCTGCTGCATCTGGCGGACAGGTGGCAGGTCGCGCCGCAGACGCTGGTGATGGTCGGCGACTACCACTTCGATCTGGCCTGTGCCAAGGCGGCTGGCGCCAGGGGGGTGCTGGTCAACCTGCCGGACAATCTCTGGCCTGAGTTGACGGATCTGCATGCCCGCGATTGCCTGGAGCTGCGACGGATGCTGGCTGGGTAGAGCAGGTCGGACCTGGCGTCGGATTAGGCCTTCGGAGAAACCCGGATTACGCCTTCGGCTAATCCAGGCTACGGTCTGATTTGGCCTTGTGTGATGGCGAATTACCACCGTTGTAGGTCGGATTAGCCGAAGGCGTAATCCGACGAGCAGCCTGCCTCAGTAAATCGCCTGATACAGCTTGCGGCGGTAGGTGGTGACCAGCGGGTGGTCGTTGCCCAGCAGCTCGAATACCTGCAGCAGCGTCTTGTGCGGCAAGCCGTCGGCGTAGCTGCGGTTGCGCACGAAGAGCCTGAGCAGGGCATCCAGCGCGGTTTCGTACTGCTGGCGCGCCAGTTGCTGGATGGCGAGCTGGTAGGTCGCCTCGTCATCCTCGCCGTTCTGCGCCAGGCGACTCTTGAGGTCGGCGACTTCCGGCAGGCCGCTGGCCTGGCGCAGGAAGGTCAACTGCGCGCGTGCGGCGGCCAGCGCCTGCTTGTGCTCGTCGCCCTTGACCGCGCCCAGTACCGTCTCGGCCTCGCCCAGTTCGCCACGTTCGGCCAGGCAGCGGGCATAGAGAATCAGCGCCGCGGCGTTTTCGTTGTCGTCGGTGAGCAGCTGCTTGAGCAGGTTTTCCGCCTCGCCGATGCGGCCCTCGGCGAACAGTGCCTGGGCGCTGGCCAGCAGGTCCGCCTCAGGCGTGGCCGGTAGCTGGACGTGGGGTTCGAGCAGGGCGCGGATGGCAGACTCGGGCTGTGCGCCAGCGAAACCGTCCACCGGCTGGCCGTCCTTGAACAGCACCACGGTGGGCAGGCTGCGCACGCCGAAGCGGGCGACCACTTCCTGTTCGATATCGCAGTTGACCTTGGCCAGCAGCAGCTCGCCCTGGTACTCCTCGGTGATCTTCGCCAGCAGCGGCATCAGCGCCTTGCACGGCGCGCACCACTCGGCCCAGAAATCCACCAGTACCGGCTTGTGAAAGGAGTTCTCCAGCACCAGTTGCTCGAAGTTGCTGGCGGTGACGTCGTAGATGAAGGGAGTCTGGCTCATCAGGGTTCTCGAATGGGCGCGTGTGAAGGTATGCATGTTAAGTGGGGGCGGGTGCCACGGGAAGCAAGGACCGAGCTTCTGCGCGTCGGTGGATTATCCGCGCAAAGTGCGCCGTAGACGGCTAGAATCCGCGCCACCTTTTCTCGGTGCGGCGATTGCAGTCGCGCAAAAGGAGTCAATGATGTCCGCTCTGTCCGATTTCCGGGCGCGCTATCTCGTGCGCTTCTGGTCGCCTTTGCCCGCGCTCGTCGCGCTGGGTGTCGCTTCCGCCTACTACTTCGCAATCACCGGGACCTTCTGGGCCGTGACCGGCGAGTTCACCCGCTGGGGTGGGCACGTGCTGGCCTGGTTCGGGTTCCAGCCGCAGGAGTGGAGCTATTTCAAACTGATCGGCCTGCAGGGCACGCCGCTGGATCGCATCGATGGCGTGATGATCATCGGCATGTTGCTCGGCGCGCTGTGCACGGCGCTCTGGGCGAACAACGTCAGCCTGCGCTGGCCCACCAGCAAGCGCCGCCTGGCGCAGGGGCTGATCGGCGGGATCATCGCCGGTTTCGGCGCCCGTCTGGCCATGGGTTGCAACCTGGCGGCGTTCTTCACCGGCATTCCGATGTTTTCCCTGCACGCCTGGGCGTTCATGCTGGCGACGGTCGGCGGCGCCTGGGTCGGGGTGAAGATATGTCTGCTGCCGTTCCTGCGCGTACCGCTGAAGGTAGGGAGCCAGGCCAGTTCGCTGTTCGCCGATGCGCAGGCGCGGGAAAAGCGCAACCGCCTGCAGGTGCGCCTGGGCGTGGCGGTGGCGGTCATCGCCGTGGCATTCGCCGCCTGGCGTTTCGGCGTGTCGATCGCGCTGGGCATGGCGGTGCTGTTCGGCGTGGTGTTCGGTGGCCTGATCGAGCGTGCACAGATCTGCTTCACCAGCGCCGCGCGTGATCTCTGGACCACGGGGCGTACCCAGATCGCCTACGGCATCCTGCTGGGCATGGCCGTGGCCTGCGTCGGCACCTTCGGCGCCATCATGCTGGGGGCCGATGCGAAGATCTTCTGGATGGGGCCGAATGCGGTGCTTGGCGGCCTGTTGTTCGGGATCGGCATCGTCCTGGCCGGTGGCTGCGAAACCGGCTGGATGTACCGGGCGATGGAAGGCCAGGTGCATTTCTGGGTAGTCGGCATCGGCAACGTGATCGGCGGTACGCTGGTGGCGGTGTACTGGGACGAGCTGGGCACCTCGCTGGCGCTGCCCTATCCGAAGATCGATCTGCTGGAAAGCATGGGGCCGGGCACCGGCCTGCTGTTCAGCTTCGCCGGCCTGGCACTGGCCATGTGGCTGGTCCATCTCAATGCCCGTCGTTTCCAACCCAAGAGGAGTGCTGCCCGTGAGCCAGCCCAAACCGAATCTCTCGCTTGATCTGCGGGGCGAACACTGCCCCTACAACGCCATCGCCACGCTGGAGACTCTGGAAACCATGTTGCCGGGGCAGTTGCTGGAAGTGGTGACCGACTGCTCGCAATCGGTACAGGGCATTCCCGAGGACGCCAAGCTCAAGGGTTACAACTGCCTGGCCGTGGAGCAGCACGGTCCGCTGTTCCGCTTTCTGATCGAAGTGCCGGCCTGAGCCGACCTTAGTCCGGGGCGGCTGCGGAGCGCAGTGGCCAACTGCCCAGCTCGCTATAGCGCACGCCGTTGGTGGTGTTCTGCGACCGATAGAGCACGAAGCGTTCGGCCTCCCAACTGAAGGTCGCGGCGGCGCCTTGCGCTTGCGTGGGGGCCTGGCGCGCCAGCGTCATATGCGGCAGGTAAGGACGGCTGTCGAGCACGATGCCCAGCGCGCCCAGGCGCTCGGCAAGACTGCCAGCCAGTTGCAGCAGGGCGGGCGGTGCTTCGCTCGGCGCCAGGCAGACGAAGCCTTTGCCGAGGGTGATCAGGCGGTTCAAGGTCAGCTCGAAGCTGTCACTTGTGACTCCGGCGGCCAGATGTCGCAGCGCATCCAGGCGTGTCGCCGGCTGCGCGCCGAGGAAGGCCAGGGTCAGGTGCAGGTTTTCCAGCGCCACCGGGCGCCCGCCCAGCGCCTGTCGGTCGCGCCAGTTGCAGATGGCCGCCGCCTGCTCCGGCGGGCAGGGCAGGGCGAAGAACAGGCGCAGGGTGTCATCGGCACTCATGCTTTCACTTCTGCCGTATCGCGTGATACAGGCTGACATGGCGGAATTCGGCGGGCTCGGCCAGATCCGGCCAGGTGCAGGCGTCGAGGATGTCGAGGCGCCGGTACAGCGGATGCTGGAAGTCGCGCACCCGCGAATCGGCCACCAGCACTTCGTGGCCACGGCTGAGAAACTGATCCAGCAGCGGCAGGTTGGCACGGTCGTAGAGCACATCGGCGACGATGATCAGGTCGAAGCGATCGGCCTCGGCGAAGAAATCTTCCGAATAGCCCAGCGTCACCCCGTTGAGCGCCGCGTTGGCGCGGCAGGCCTGCAACGCCAGCGGGTCGAGGTCGCAGGCCACCACTTCGACCGCGCCGGCCCTGGCCGCCGCGATGGCCGCCACGCCGGAGCCGGCACCGAAGTCCAGCACGCGCTTGCCGCGAACCCATTCGGGGCGCTCGGCCAGCCAGCGCGCGAGTACCAGGCCGCTGGCCCAGCAGAAGCTCCAGTAGGGCGGCTCTTCGAGAATCCTGCGGGTTTCCTCGGGGCTGAACGCGCGATCCATGTTGGCCGGATCGATCAGCCAGAGGCGGATATCGGTACCGGGCAGGGTGGCGCTGGTGAGGCGGGCGTCGCCCAGCAGATCGCCAAGGGCAGACTGCAGGCTGGTGGGTGGGCTCACGGCACCGGCACCAGTTGCAAGGGGCCGAGTGCCTGGTCCGAGGCGCTATGAATCTGTCGTGGCGGCAGACGCATGATCAGTTGTCCCGAGTGGGTCACGCGACCGCGCAGTTCGACGCGCTGGTTCTTGGGAAAGGCCTCGGGATTGAACTGCAGGATAAAGGGCAGCGCGTTACCGCGCCCGGTCAGCTTGACGTTGCTGAGGAGTTTGTCGGGCTGGTTGCGGCGGTCCACTTCCAGCAGCGCCAGTTCCACTTCGCTGCCTTCGGGGGCGCCGACCAGCGTTCCGCTCAGTTCATGCAGAAATTCTGCAGGTGACGCTGTGCTTGGCTCGATGGGCTGCGTGGCTTTCGGCGCGTCGGCTGGCTGGCTCGAACAGCCTGCGAGCAGCGCCATGAGTGCGAACGAAACAAGGGGGCGTGACGGCACGGACGGCTCCTCGGGACAGTTGAATGGGCGCCTGTATAGCAGCAAATCCGCCAGCTTGTCTTGCCGGTCGGATGCGCTACCATGACCCTCTTTCACGTCTGACCAGCTCAACTCATGCATTGTCCCTTCTGCGTTGCACATGACACCAAAGTCATCGACTCGCGCCTGGTTGCCGAGGGCGATCAGGTCCGTCGCCGCCGTGAATGCCTGGCCTGTGGCGAGCGCTTCACCACCTTCGAAACCGCCGAGCTGGTGATGCCCAGGCTGATCAAGCAGGACGGCAGTCGCCAGCCCTTCGACGAGGACAAGCTGCGCGCCGGCATGCAGCGTGCGCTGGAAAAACGCCCGGTCAGCGTCGAGCGGCTGGAAGCGGCCATTGCGCATATCAAGCATCAGCTGCGCGCCACCGGCGAGCGCGAAATCAAGTCGCTGGTGGTCGGCGAGCTGGTGATGGCCGAGCTGCAGAAACTCGATGAGATCGCCTACATCCGCTTCGCCTCGGTCTATCGCCGTTTCCAGGACCTGAACGAGTTCCGCGAGGAAATCGAGCGCCTGTCCCGCGAACCCGCGAAGCACGAATGAGCATGTCCGACCAGGCCTGGATGGCCCATGCGCTGCGGCTGGCGCGCCAGGGGCTGTATTCCACCCATCCCAATCCGCGTGTCGGTTGCGTCATCGTCAAGAATGATGAGCTGATCGGCGAAGGCTGGCACGTGCGCGCCGGCGAGCCCCATGCCGAAGTCCATGCCCTGCGCCAGGCCGGCGAGCGTGCATGCGGCGCCACCGCCTACGTCACGCTGGAGCCTTGTAGTCATCATGGGCGCACGCCGCCGTGCGCCGAGGCGTTGGTCACGGCAGGCGTGGCGCGGGTGGTCGCTGCCATGCGCGACCCCAATCCACTGGTGGCCGGGCGCGGTCTGGAGCGCCTGCGCAGCGCCGGTATCGAGGTGGCCAGCGGGATACTGGAGGACGAGGCGCGAGAGCTGAACATCGGTTTCGTCAAACGCATGGAAAGCGGCTTGCCGTTCCTGCGCGCCAAGCTGGCGATGAGCCTCGATGGTCGCACGGCCATGGCCAGCGGTGAGAGCCAGTGGATTACCGGGCCGGCGGCGCGCGCCGAGGTGCAGCGCCTGCGTGCGCATTCCAGCGTGGTGCTGACCGGCGCCGATACGGTGCTGATGGATGATGCGCGGCTTACCGTGCGCGCTGCCGAGCTGGGACTGGATGCCGGGCAGACGGCTCTGGCGTTGCAGCGCCCGCCGCTGCGGGTGCTGGTCGATGGGCGCCAGCGGGTGCCGCTGGATGCGCCCTTCTTTCAGGCTGGGCCGGCGCTGGTGGCGTCCGCGTCGGGCGAGCGCGCCGAGGCCTATCGCGCGGCGGGGCATGAATTGCTGACGCTGACGAGCGGTCAGGGGCGTGTAGACCTGCCCGTGCTGCTGGCCACACTGGCTGAACGCGGCGCCAACGAAGTGCTGCTCGAAGCCGGCCCGCGTCTGGCCGGCGCCTTCGCCGCACTGGGGCTGATCGACGAATACCAGATCTTCGTCGCGGCGAAATTCCTCGGCTCGTCGGCGCGGCCCCTGCTCGATCTGCCGCTGGAACGCATGAGCGAGGCGCGCGCGCTGAGGATCGAGGATATCCGTGCCTTCGGTGATGACTGGCGGATCGTGGCGCGCCCGTTGTAGGTCGGATCACGCTTCACCGACCCGACGGGTGGACGGCCAGACGCGATAGATGCCGAGGCGTTAGGGACGGATTGTCGGGAGCCTTTTGATCGTCGGATTACGCCTTCGGCTAATCCGACCTACGACAATTTGCGGATCGTGGCGCGCCCGTGTCGTAGGTCGGGTCATGCTTCACCGACCCGACGGGTGGACGGCCAGACGCGATAGATGCCGAGGTGTAGGGGCGGATTGTCGGGAGCCTTTTGATCGTCGGATTACGCCTTTGGCTAATCTGACCTACGGCAACGGGGCATGGCGCGCCTGCTGTCGTAGGTCGGGTCACGCTTCACCGACCCGACGGGTGGACGGCCAGACGCGATAGATGCCGAGGTGTAGGGACGGATTGTCGGGTGCCTTCTGATCGTCGGATTACGCCTTCGGCTAATCCGACCTACGGCAACGGGGACATGGCGCGCCTGCTGTCGTTGGTCGGGTCATGCTTCACCGACCCGACGGGTGGACTCAGCTGGCGGGCCGCAGGCCGTTGTGATCCAGCTTGGCCCGACGCTTGTTGGTGCCTAGCAGCAGGCGCGCGAGCCAGCTGTCGTGGTGAGGGTTGCCGAAGTGGAGCAGGGCGGTGGCGCGCAGCAGCGCCGGGTCGCACTGGTCGTTGGCATGCAGGCTGCGGTAGCCCCAGAACAGATAGAGGTTGCCGGGCACCAGCTTGAGCCGGATCGGTCGCAGCCATCCGCGCCTGACCGCCAGCGCGACCAGTTTCTGGCTGGCGCCGTTGTGCATCACGGCTTTCTCGATGACGTTGCGCAGGGCGTTGAAGCGAACCGGGCGCAGATTGGGAAAGAGGATCAGATCGCCGCAGTGATCGCCTTCGGTGGGAATGAACAGCGGCAGCAGGGCAGTCACCGCCGTGGCGTCGAAATGGTAGAAGTGCGATTGTCTGAGGCCGCTCTTGCCCTGCAGGCAACGAATGACCGGAAACACCTGTTCTTCTGCCGAGGGGTCGCGGCCAGTCTGTACTTTATAAAGCTCGCTCAGCATCTCCCGCAGTGGGGCACTGAGCGCCAGATTTGCCGGCAGGTTGCCGCTCAGCGCCTCGATGCCGTGAATCGCGAAGTACTCGCCCTGATGCTGTTCCGCCTGCTGGCTGACGAAGGCACGGCCCTGTTCGAGCGCGTCCGCGGGGAGGTAGTTTTCCAGAACCGCAAAGCCATTGCCTTCAATCTCGGCGGCGAGACGTACCACCGTTTCGTCCACGGACGTGACTCCCGACATACAAGTTCCCTCTTGAAGCAGGTCATTGAAACGACGTGTGCGCCCGATCGCTGCAGATGCGCTGGGCTATGGACAGGCAAGCGAAACGGTAGTTTCGCCCCGAATGTGAAGTATTTGGGCGGGGAGCTCTCGTCCGTTCGCCGCCTCCGATAGCGGCTGACTTTGATCGCCATAGTCGCTGCAAACCGGCGTACTCGCTGCAAATCGTGCGCGTTTGTGGTAAAACCTGCGCCGGGCCGCGACATGGTCCAACGTTCTCAGGGCGGGGTGAAACTCCCCACCGGCGGTAATGGCGAAAGCCTAGCCCGCGAGCGCTTGTCGGTTGTAACAGACAAGGTCAGCAGACCCGGTGCGATTCCGGGGCCGACGGTAATCAGGCTTCCTTGGCTTGTAAGTCCGGATGAGAGAGAGCGGGATACCTTGGCGTGCGCCGTTCGTGCGCGCGCTGCATCCCTTTCGATCTGCAACGCCCTGTTTTTCTCAAAACAGGAGTTCGTCATGTTCACAGGAATAATCGAAGCCATCGGCACCATCCGCGCGCTCACGCCCAAGGGTGGCGACGTGCGGGTACTGGTCGAGACCGGCAAGCTGGATCTGGGCGACGTCAAGCTCGGCGACAGCATCGCCGTCAACGGTGTCTGTCTGACGGCGGTGGAGCTGCCGGGCAACGGCTTCTGGGCCGACGTCAGCCGCGAAACCCTGGCGCGCACCGCCTTCATCGATCTCAAGGCGGGCAGCAAGGTCAATCTGGAAAAGGCCCTGACGCCTACCAGCCGCCTCGGCGGGCACCTGGTCAGCGGCCACGTGGATGGCGTCGGCGAGATCGTCGCGCGCGAGGAAAACGCCCGCGCCGTGCAGTTCCGCATCCGCGCGCCGCGCGAGTTGGCCAAGTACATCGCCTTCAAGGGCTCGATCACCGTCGATGGCACCAGCCTGACGGTGAATGCGGTCAATGGCGCCGAGTTCGAGCTGACCATAGTGCCGCACACGCTGAGTGAGACCATCATGGCTGACTACCGGCCAGGGCGGCAGGTGAATCTCGAAGTGGATCTGCTGGCGCGTTACCTGGAGCGCCTGCTGCAGGGCGACAAGGCAGCCGAGCCGACATCCGGCGGCATCAGCGAAGGTTTTCTGGCCGAACACGGCTACCTGAAGAATTAAGGAATGGCGACGATGGCACTCAATACCGTAGACGAACTGCTCGAAGACATCCGCGCCGGCAAGATGGTCATCCTCATGGATGACGAGGATCGCGAGAACGAAGGCGACCTGATCATGGCCGCCGAATGCTGCCAGGCCGAGCACATCAACTTCATGGCGCGCTTCGCCCGTGGCCTGATCTGCATGCCCATGAGCCGCGAGCGCTGCGAAACCCTGCAACTGCCGCTGATGGCGGCGCGCAACGGTTCCGGCTTCGGCACCAAGTTCACCGTTTCCATCGAGGCGGCCGAAGGCGTGACCACCGGTATCTCGGCTGCCGACCGCGCGCGTACCGTACAGGCCGCCGCGGCGAAAGGCGCCAAGGCCGAAGACATCGTCAGCCCCGGCCACATCTTTCCGCTGATGGCTCAGCCCGGCGGCGTGCTGGCCCGTGCCGGCCACACCGAGGCCGCGTGCGACCTGGCGCGCATGGCCGGCTTCGATGCCAGCGGCGTGATCTGCGAGATCATGAACGACGACGGCACCATGGCCCGTCGCCCCGAGCTGGAGGCCTTCGCCGAGCAATATGGCATCAAGATCGGCACCATCGCTGACCTGATCCATTACCGCATGATCCACGAGCGCACCATCGAGCGCGTCTCCGAACAGCCGCTGGACACCGAGCTGGGCCAGTTCAATCTGGTGACCTACCGCGACAGCGTCGAGGACACCGTGCACATGGCGCTGACCATGGGCGAGATCGGCCCCGAGCAGCCCACCCTGGTGCGCGTGCACAACATGGAGCCGCTGCGCGACCTGCTGCTGGTCAACGTGCCGGGGCGCTGGAGTCTGCGTGCGGCCATGGGCGAAGTGGCCAAGGCCGGCAGCGGCGTGGTGCTGCTGCTGGGCAATCCGCTCACCGGGCCGCAACTGCTGGCCCAGCTCAATCGTCAGGTGCCGCCAACGCCGGCGATCTACAGCACGGTGGGTGCCGGTTCGCAGATCCTGCGCGACCTCGGCGTGCGCAAGATGCGCCTGATGAGTTCGCCGATGAAGTTCAACGCGATATCCGGCTTTGACCTGGAAGTTGTAGAATACCTGCCCGCTGTATAAGACGACCGCGCTACTGCGCTTGGACATGCTGCGTTGAAAACAGGCTCGGCTTGCTCATTTACAACAGTAAACTCCGCCGCCTCGCCTGTTTGATTCGCTGCGCTCACCCTTCGGGCCAGCCTTTGGCTGTTACTCCCGATGGTCGTTGCGCCTTGTCTGTCCTGCGCTCGTGACGCGCTACCTTGCTCGGGTTGCAGATTTTTTTGACTAGCCTGTTTCTGGCTCGCCCAAGCTCTTTAACGTTATACGAGACCTGTTCCATGACCCTGAAGACCATCGAAGGTACCTTCATCGCCCCGCAAGGGAAATTCGCCCTGGTAGTGGGCCGCTTCAACAGCTTCGTCGTCGAGAGCCTGGTTAGCGGCGCCGTCGATGCGCTGGTACGCCACGGTGTTAACGAAGACGACATCATCATCATCCGTGCGCCGGGTGCCTTCGAGATTCCGCTGGTGGCACAGAAGGTCGCCCAGCAGGCCGAGTACGACGCCATCATCGCCCTGGGCGCGGTCATTCGTGGCGGCACGCCGCACTTCGAATACGTCGCAGGCGAATGCACCAAGGGCCTGGCCCAGGTCTCCATGGAATTCGGCGTACCGGTGGCCTTCGGCGTACTGACCGTCGACTCCATCGAGCAGGCCATCGAGCGTTCCGGCACCAAGGCCGGCAACAAGGGTGCCGAGGCTGCACTGTCCGCACTGGAAATGGTAAGCCTGCTGGCGCAGCTGGAGGCCAAGTGAGCCTCAATCGTGACGACAGCCAGGAACCCCAGCCGAAGGCCAAGGGCAAGATCGCCACGCGCCGTGTAGCGCGCAGCCTGGCGATGCAGGCCCTGTACCAGTGGCACATGGCAGGCCAGAGCCTCAACGAAATCGAGGCGCAGTTTCGCGTCGACAACGATTTCTCCGGCGTCGATGGCACCTATTTCCACGAACTGCTGACCGGCGTCGCCCGCGCCAAGGGCGAAGTCGATGGCGCCATCGTGCCCCATCTCGACCGCCCGCTGGACGAGCTCGACCCGGTGGAACTGGCCATTCTGCGCCTGTCCACCTACGAGCTGATGCAGCGCATCGACGTGCCCTATCGTGTGGTGATCAACGAGGGCATCGAGCTGGCCAAGGTGTTCGGCGCCACCGACGGACACAAGTTCGTCAACGGCGTGCTGGACAAGCTGGCGCCCAGCCTGCGCAGCGCTGAAGTCCGCGCCCGCAAGCCCTGATCCAGCCCCGATGGGTGAGTTCGAGCTGATCCGTCACTACTTCGCCGCCGCCGCTTGCGCCAGGGCTGGCGGCGATGTCGTGTTGGGCATCGGCGATGACTGTGCCTTGCTCGCCGTTCCCGCTGGCGAGCAACTGGCGGTTTCCACCGACACGCTCGTCGCCGGTGTGCATTTTCCCGATCCCTGCGATCCCTGCCTGCTCGGCCAGCGTGCGCTGGCGGTTGCCACCAGCGACCTGGCGGCCATGGGGGCGACGCCCATCGGTTTTACCCTCGCATTGTCCCTGCCCGCAGCCGAACCCGGCTGGCTGGAGGCGTTCGCCCATGGGTTGGATAGCATGGCCGCCGCGTGCGACATGCGCCTGATCGGCGGCGATACCACGCGCGGTCCGCTGAGCATGACAGTGACCGTATTCGGTCGCGTGCCGGCGGGTCAGGCATTGCTGCGCAGCGGCGCCCGCGTGGGCGATCTGCTCTGCGTCGGTGGCGCGCTCGGCGATGCGGCGGGTGCACTGCCGCTGGTGCTGGGCGAGCGTGAGGGCGGGGCTGCCGAGGCGTTGCAACTGCTCGAGCGCTACTGGGCGCCACAGCCGCAACTGGCGCTGGGCCAGGCCCTGCGTGGCAATGCCACGGCGGCGCTGGATATTTCCGATGGCCTGCTGGCTGACTGCGGCCATATCGCTGCCGCCTCTGGTGTGCAACTTCGCATCGAGCAGCAGCGGGTACCGCTGTCGGATGCGCTGGTGAGTTGGGCTGGGAAGGATCGGGCGTTGCAGTGCGGCCTGACCGGTGGCGACGACTATGTGCTTGCCTTCACTTTGCCGCCGGAGAAACTGCCGGGTCTGCTGGCCGATGGCTGGCCGGTGCAGGTGATTGGCCGTGTCGAGCGTGGTGAGGGTGTGTGCCTGCTGGATGCCGACGGCAATGCCATCGCCGCTGATCGCCAGGGTTACAACCATTTCAAGGCCTGAGTGGCCATTCGGAGAGGACAGCCGGATTGACTGATTCCCTACAACCCACCGCCGAGGCGATGCCGCTTTCGGTATGGAGCAACCCCTGGCACAACCTGGCCTTCGGTTTCGGTTCCGGCACCCTGCCGAAAGCACCGGGCACCTGGGGTTCGCTTCTGGCGCTGGCCTTCGTGCCGCTGTGGCAGACCCTGCCGGGCTGGGCCTACGGTGTGGTGATTGTCGCCAGCATGCTGTTCGGCATCTGGCTGTGCGGCAAGGTCGCGCAGGATCTGGGCGTGCATGACCACGAAGGCATCGTCTGGGACGAATTCGCCGGCATCTGGATCACCTTCTGGCTGGTGCCTGCCGGCTGGCACTGGCTGCTGCTCGGCTTCGTCGTGTTTCGCGTGCTGGATATCGTCAAGCCCTGGCCGCTGAGCTGGATCGACCGCAATGTGACCGGCGGCCTCGGTATCATGCTCGACGACATCCTCGCCGGCTTCGCCGCCTGTGGCCTGGTGCATCTGACCGTGCTGATGTTTGGTTGAGTGTCGGACTGTGCGACGGGTCGCCGTAACCCGCCCATGGCTCATGGAAGAATGCCGTTCTGCCCGGTTTTTCAGGAAATCCTCACCAATGCGTTTCATTGCCCTGCTGATGGCCACGCTGTCGCTGATTGCCTTTGCTGTTAGCGCCGCGCCGCGCGTACAAGTGGTAGGCCTGTTTCCTGGCGCCGCCGTTGTGAATGTCGATGGTCAACGCAAGCTGGTGCGGGTAGGGCAGACCGGGCCGGGTGGTGTTCAGGTGATCAGTGCCGATGGCAAGGGCGCGGTGCTGCGCGTCGAAGGTACAGAGCGTCACTATCCCTTGAGTCGCGAGCTGAGCGCGGGTTATGCCGAGCCTGAACGCAAGCAACTGAGCATCGCCAAGGGGCAGGGCGGCCATTACTGGATCGCCGGCTCGATCAACGGCCAGCCGGTGCAATTCCTCGTCGATACCGGCGCGACTTCGGTAGCCATCAACGAAAACCAGGCGCGCCGCCTGGGCATCGACTATCGCGTCGATGGCAGGCAGATCGTGGTCGGCACCGCCAGCGGCACGGCAAAGGCCTGGAAGGTGCACCTCAACAGCGTCAAGGTCGGCGCCATCGACGTGATGGGCGTGGAGGCGGTGGTGGTGGAAGGCTCATCGCCCACCGAAGCGCTGCTGGGCATGAGCTTTCTCGGACGGGTCAGCTGGCGCGAGGACCAGGGCGTGCTGAGGCTTGAGTCGAAGATTTGAACATCTGTATCTGTAGGTTCTCGGTAACCGACAGAAGCGCCTGCGGCGATTCCATCCTACGAATCTGCCATGCCGTGATAGTGCTAATCACGTTCATAGAATGGGACGCCGACACGCTCGATATGTTCGAGCAAGGCCGGATTGTCGATACCTGCTCGTAAGGACAGGTCGACCATCCAGGGCAGCAGCAATTCATCTATCTGGTTTTCCAGTGCCAGCAATTGGGCAAAGGTCAGTTTATGTCCTTCCATCGTCAAGTCGATATCCGACCCTGGGCGATAGGTTCCCTTGGCGCGTGACCCATACAGGACAACACGTTTGACCTGTGGGCAGGAGCGAAATACGCCCGATAGCTTATCGATCGCATACTGCGGTAGTCCAAAACGCTCCTCGCTGTTCATGCTTGCGCCGCCAGCCCCTTCATTTGCTGATGAAATTGTACGAATAGTTGCTGGTAGCACCCCAGAATGCCCTCGGCGATTTCATTAGCGACGGACTCGTTATAGGTATGCGAGCTTCGATTGCGGCTTTTGATCATCTCCATCCAGCCTTCGCCATCGGAGATCAGCCCCTGTTTGAACGCGGTGCGAATGGCATCCCGGGAGCCCGTGATGGTCGGATTGCCCTGATAAAGGAAGTAGTCCTTCATCAGATTCCAAGCCAGCTCGAAGACAAATTCGAAAGTCTGAATCAGACCTTGGCGCTCCAGCTCGCTAAGCGGTCGCTCCTGCGCCAGCTCGACGGCGCGGGTCAGTTGCCCAAGGGCGCGTTCATAGTTGGCCAGCCTTTGCAGCCAGCGAACGTCCGAGTCAGTCATTACAAGGCACTCGCTTATGAGAGGGCCTCATCATAGCAGCGCCGCAGATACCTTTTGCACCTTCCTGGGTGTCTGGCCGCATCACCGCGCGGATTGCACGATGGGGCAGGACGGAGGACAGGGTGCGGCTTGCCGAACATGGTGTACAGAGCTTCTTATTTCGGGGCTTCGGCGAGGATGCGAAAAAAGACGGTCTCCAGCGATACGGCGGGTTTGATGGTCAGCAGGTGGCCGCCGGTGTTGCCGAGTTGGGCGATGGCGGCGGGGAGGTCGGCTTGGGGCAGTTCGCATTCGTACTCGCCGGGGCGCAGGGCGGTGCAGCTTTGTCCCAGGGGCTGTTCCGCCTGGTAGCGCAGGATAAAGCAGTCGGCGCGTTCGGCGGCCAGTTCGCGGGGGGAGCGGACCGTTACCAGTTGTCCCTTGTTGATAAAACCGAAGCGGTCGGCGATACGCTCCACGTCATGCAAGACGTGTGAGGTGAAGAAGATCGCGCCACCCTGCTTCTTGTAGTCGTTGAGGATCTCCACTACGTCCTTGCGCCCGACCGGGTCCAGGCCGGACAGCGGCTCGTCGAGGATCAGCAGTTTGGGCTCGACTGCCATGGCATGTGCCAGGGCGACTCGTTGTGCGTTGCCCTTGGACAGTTCACGCATGCGGCGCTTGCCGTTGCCGTCCACGGAGAAGCGATCCAGCCATTGCATGCACCAGGCATCGGCGTCGCTGCGCCGGATGCCGTACATCGACAGGCCCATGCGCAAAATTTCCAGCGGCGTGAACTGGTCGTACAGCGCCGGTGCCTCAGGCACATAGGCCATGCCGCGGCGTGCTTCAGCCTGGCGGGCATCGGTGCCGTAGAGTGTCACCTGGCCCTGATAGTCGTTGATGATGTCCAGCATGATCTTGATGGTGGTGGACTTGCCCGCGCCATTGGGGCCGACGAAGCCGAACACTTCACCTTCGCCCAGGCTGAAGCTCACATCACGTACCGCCTGGACCGCCTTGCCCTTGCTCCGGTAGGTATGGCTGACGCCCTTGAATTCCACGGCTGCGCTCAAGGCTGTTCCTCCAGTCCGGCGATTCTCAGTTTCTTCAGTTCGATGTTTCCGTCACGCAGCTCGTAACCGAGGCGCAGCGGGTCGTCAGGCAGGCTGTCGATGATGCCTGCCGCGAGCAACTGTTCCAGGTTTGCCAACGGACCATGTTCGGCTTCGTAGTGGCGCTGTGCCTCACGCAGGGTAATCAGGCCCTGCAGGCGGATAACGCGCTTGTCGAGCATGTCCTTCAGCTTGGGGTCGGTGCTGCTGTCGCGCTGCTGGGTCAGGTAGTTGAGCGCCAGGCGCTCGTCGGCGAACTGCTCGGCGCGCAGCATTATCGCCAACCGTTGCATGGCGGCGGCGTTGCCCGTTGAGCGTTGCGCGCCGATCTCCAGCACCCGCGCGGCTGCCTCGTTGTCGCGCTGGAAGAACGACAGATTGATGCCGTAGAAAAACGGCGGGAACTCGTCCCAGAAGCGGCATTCGACGGCGGCACGGAGCACCTCGTTGCCTTGCTCCACCGCGCCGCCCCAGGTGAGGAGGCCGTTGGCGAAATAATAATTGTCTTCATGGCAGGGGTTGAGGCGGGCCACTTCGCGCTGGGCGCGGACCAGGTAGCCGGTATCCACGCCACGATCATCCAGGCCGGTGGCGGCCAGGCGCATGGTTTCCAGGTCGGCGGCGAGGAAGCGGTCACCACCATGCAGGGCGACCAGCAGCGGCGCGGGGATGACCACGCGGTCGGCAAAGAATTGCGGTGTCAACTGCACCGGCTGCTGGGCACGCCAGCCGGCAATGGCGGCGAACAGGGCAAATGCCGCAAGGCCAAGGAATAACGAGGAACGCGCACGCATATCAGGCGAAACGCTTGCGGTTGAGTGCCCATACCGCCAGAGCCAGCAGGCCGACCGTATAGGTCAGGCTGGACAACACCAGCCACGGCCAGTCGGCGGGCAGCAGCTCCAGCTTGCCGTAGAGCGCGACCATGCGCACATCCAGCGCGCCCAGGTCGGGCAGCAGATAGCCCAGCAGGCCGATACCGGCGCGGTAGCCTTCGGCATCGCTGACTACACCGCTGTTGTAGGTGAGCAGCTCGACGATGGCACCGAAGGAGCGCGCCACCAACATAAAGCCGAAGGTGCCGATCAGGACGAAGCTGGGTGTGGAAGCCACTACCGCCAGCAGGGTGGCGACGGCAGTGAGCAGCAACAGATCGAGGCCGATAAAGGCGATGGTGATTAGATAATGGGTGCCCAGTGCCACCGGCGTGGCTTGCGCATAACCCTGGCCGATCAGCCAGGCCAGCAACGCCAGCGCCCCGGCGAGCAGCAAGAGCAGCCCAAGCGTCAGGCTGGCCACGGCGGCGAAGCGGCCCAGCAACAAGCCATGCCGTGGGTGTGGGTAGGAGAGGGTATTAAGGAAATAACGCCGGTCGAATTCGCGGGACAGCAGCTCCTGGGTCATCAAGACCAGCACCAGGGGCAACAACAGGCGAATCACCGAGAGGCCGATATCCAGCGCCACGGTAGCGGGTTGGCGGCCGCTGAATTGGGCGGATAGAAAGGCTGCAAGGGCCAACACCAGCAAGCAGCCCATAGCCAGCCAGGCAAAACGGGCGCGGAAGGCGAGGCGCAAGCCGGTTGACATATTGGGTGAAGACAGCATGGGAATTTATCTAGCCATAGCGGTTAAGCGTGTGGGTTGGAATTATAATACGTAGTGAAGATGTGTGTGCCACAAGATGTGCCACGTGCGACAGGGTTATGAGCGGCAATAAGTTGTTATTCACAATGCGCCGTAGTCACAACCAAAGGCCGCCGGACGTAGGGCGGGGGCAATCCGCCGATCACGGTTTTCCTCTACATCGTTGTTGGCTCGATATAACCCGTAAATAACAAAACCCCGTAATAATTACGGGGTTTTGTGTAGCCGGTTGGGCGATATGTAACCGCGCTGGTTTCAGCCGCCTACTGGGCTTTATTCAGCGTTGTGGTCAGCAGTCAGCTTGCTGCCTGCGGTAGTGATCGCAGCTTCGCTGGTGCAGCTGCCGCTTGGGTAGAGAGATTCAACTGTGCCTGCAATAGTGGAGGCTGCGGACATGGCAGGGCCGGTTGCAACCCGAGTGCCGCTTGTGCCTAGTGTGGTCGAAGAGCAACCTTCGGAACCGCCTTCACATGTGACAGTACGAGAAGTGGCGCGACCCGAAGTGTGGCAAGTCGCCAGAGCTACGCCCTGAGTGTTAGCAGCACCCGTATCTACGCAAGCCACACCACCCTGGACGTTATTTGACAAGTTGATTTTTACATCTTCGTTCAGTAGCGAGCAGCTCAGTATGCTAATTACACCATTGGTTTCCGTCAGGTTCACGTCTGCAGCGTGTGCGCCGAACGACATAAAGAGTGAAGTTGCAATGATCGCGATTTTTTTCATGTCAGGCATCCTTTACTTCAGCGAGGAGATGATGGCGGTGATGCCATTTTTTGCGTCGGCGAGGGCAGTGGAGTCGTTGGCCTTGGCACGATAGTCATTGAACTGCGGAATCGCAATGGCCGCTAGGATGCCGATAATCGCAATTACAATCATCAGCTCGATCAGGGTAAAACCTTTTTGCTTCTTCTTGAGAAGTTTCATTGAAAAGCTCCTTTGTTGGTGAGGTCGTTGGACCTGGCGAGACAGGAGCAGCATCCGTGCCAAGCGAGGAGGGGTGGCTGGGTGGGAATGTCTGGTTGTGAGCTGGGTCACTCTTTGAGGGTTGGCGGCTGAGTTGGGGCGCTGGGGGTTTGCGGGGTGGTTTTGGCTGGGGGCTTTTCGCGGGCGTGTTCCGCTCCCACGGGTTTTGTGTGCTAGGCCCCCGTAGGAGTGGGCCATCCACGAATACGAATTGCACATGGGTGGGGTTTCCTTCACGGGCATGGCCCGTTCCCACGAAAGCATTCGAACCCTTCGCGAGCATGGCCCGCTCCTACTGCTTTAGTCAGCAAGTGACAAAAATTGCCACACGCTTTTTGCGGATTTGGCGCGGCTGGGGAACTGCGTTATAAGGCTGCGATCTTCCAGCCTTATATAAAGAGAGTTCGATGAACGAGAACGCTCCTCTCGGTGGCCTGGCCCGGCAACTGGTGCAGGCCGGCCAGCTTGATGAAAAAACGGCACAGCAGGCGCAACAACAGGCGCAGCGTAACCAGTTGCCGCTGGTGACCTGGCTGGTGCAGAACAAGCTGGCCAAGAGCCGCGCTGTGGTGGAGCTGGCGGGCGAGCAGTTTGGGGTGCCCTATTTCGATCTCGCGAGCATAGACAAGGATACCCAGCCGCAGGATCTGATCAGCGAGAAACTGGTGCGCCAGCATCGGGTGCTGCCGTTGCAGCGGCGCGGCAACAAGCTCTACGTTGCGGTGTCCGATCCGACCAATCATCTGGCGGTCAGCGATATCCAGTTCAATACCGGGCTCAATGTCGAGGCGGTGCTGGTCGAGGATGACAAGCTGGGCCAGGCCATCGACAAGTTTTTCGAGTCCGCCGCTACGGCGCTGGACGGGCTGAGCGATTCGGATCTGGACGATCTGAATGTGGAGATCAGTGGCGGCTCCACTGAAGATGAGAGCGAGCACAACGAGGCTGACGATGCGCCGGTGGTGCGCTTCGTCAACAAGATGCTGCTCGATGCGATCAAGCGTGGCTCGTCGGACCTGCACTTCGAGCCCTACGAGAAATCCTACCGGGTGCGGTTCCGTACCGACGGTGTGCTGCACGAGGTGGCGCGACCGCCGGTGCAACTGGTCAGCCGTATCTCCGCACGCCTGAAGGTGATGGCGGCGCTGGATATCGCCGAGCGGCGCAAGCCGCAGGATGGCCGCATCAAGATGAAGGTGTCGAAGAACAAGTCCATCGATTTTCGCGTCAACAGCCTGCCGACGCTGTGGGGCGAGAAGATCGTGATGCGGATTCTCGACTCATCCAGCGCGAAGATGGGCATCGATGCGCTGGGCTATGAGGAAGAGCAGAAGCAGCTGTACCTGGAGGCGCTGAAGCAGCCGCAGGGGATGATCTTGGTGACCGGGCCGACGGGTTCGGGCAAGACGGTTTCGCTGTACACGGGCCTGAATATCCTCAATACCATCGATGTGAACATTTCCACCGCCGAAGACCCGGTGGAGATCAACCTGGAGGGCATCAACCAGGTCAACGTCAACCCGCGCCAGGGCATGGATTTCGCCCAGGCGTTGCGCGCCTTCCTGCGCCAGGACCCGGACATCATCATGGTGGGGGAGATCCGCGACCTGGAAACCGCCGAGATCGCCATCAAGGCGGCGCAGACTGGCCACATGGTGATGAGTACGCTGCACACCAACAGCGCCGCGGAAACCCTGACGCGTCTGCGCAACATGGGTGTGCCTGCGTTCAATATCGCCACCTCGGTGAACCTGATCATCGCCCAGCGCCTGGCGCGCAAGCTCTGCCCAGGCTGCAAGAAGGAAGTCGAGGTGCCGCGCGATGCCTTGCTCAAGGAAGGCTTCCCGGAAGACAAGATCGGTACCTTTCAGCTTTATGGCCCGGTGGGTTGTGATAATTGCAACGGTGGTTACAAAGGCCGTGTCGGTATTTATGAAGTGGTTAAAATCACGCCGGCTCTGCAGCGGCTTATCATGGAGGAAGGAAACTCCATCGATATCGCCCAGCAGGCGCGCAAAGATGGCTTCAATGATTTGCGCCTTTCGGGTCTGGTCAAAGCCATGCATGGCATCACCAGCCTGGAAGAAGTCAACCGCGTGACCAAGGATTAACCGATGGCGGAAAAAGCGTTGAAAACCAGTGTGTTCACCTGGGAAGGGACTGATCGCAAAGGCAGCAAGATCAAGGGTGAGCTGTCCGGTCAGAGCCCGGCGCTGATCAAGGCGCAACTGCGCAAGCAGGGTATCAATCCGCTGAAGGTGCGCAAGAAGGCCGTCTCGCTGTTCAGTTCCGGCAAGAAGATCAAGCCGATGGATATCGCGCTGTTCACCCGGCAGATGGCGACCATGATGAAGGCTGGCGTGCCGTTGCTGCAGTCGTTCGACATCATCGGCGAGGGCTTCGACAATCCGAACATGCGCAAGCTGGTGGATGAGGTGAAGCAGGAGGTGGCCGCCGGTAACAGCTTCGCCGGTTCGCTGCGCAAGAAGCCGCAATATTTCGATGACCTGTATTGCAACCTGGTGGAGTCCGGCGAGCAGTCCGGTGCGCTGGAAACGTTGCTGGATCGGATTGCCACGTATAAGGAAAAAACCGAGCAGCTCAAGGCCAAGATCAAGAAGGCGATGACCTACCCGATTGCGGTCATCGTGGTGGCGATCATTGTTTCGGCGATCCTGCTGATCAAGGTGGTGCCGCAGTTCGAGAGTGTGTTCCAAGGCTTTGGGGCCGAACTGCCAGCGTTTACGCAAATGGTGGTCGGGCTTTCGCGCTGGCTGCAGGAGTGGTGGTATCTGGTGCTTCTGGGGCTGTTCGTGGCGGCATTCCTGTTCAAGCACAGTTACAAACGCTCGGAGAAGTTTCGTGATGCGCTCGACAGGATGCTGCTGAAGGCGCCTATTGTTGGCGACATTCTCTACAAGGCGGTGGTGGCGCGTTATGCACGTACCTTGTCCACGACCTTTGCGGCGGGTGTGCCGCTGGTGGATGCGCTGGACTCGGTAGCGGGGGCGACCGGCAACGTGGTGTTCCGCAATGCGGTGGCGAAGATTCGCAACGATGTATCCTCTGGTGTGCAGCTGAACTTCTCGATGCGCACCACCAATGTATTTCCTTCGATGGCGATCCAGATGACGGCCATTGGCGAGGAGTCCGGTTCGCTGGACGAGATGCTGGACAAGGTCGCCGGCTTCTACGAGGACGAAGTGGACAATATGGTGGATAACCTGACGACGCTGATGGAGCCGCTGATCATGGCGGTGCTGGGTGTGCTGGTGGGTGGCCTGATCATTGCGATGTACCTGCCCATCTTCCAGCTCGGCAGCGTGGTCGGATAACTCGATGATCTTTCAAGTTCTGGCCAGCAACACGCTGGCCTTTGTTTTGTGCGCGCTGGTGCTGGGGCTGCTGGTGGGCAGTTTTCTCAATGTGGTCATTTATCGATTGCCGATCATGATGCAGCGGGAGTGGCAATCCCAGGCGCGGGAGTTTCTGGAGTTGCCTGCCGAGCCTGACGCGGCGATGTTCAATCTGTTTCTGCCGCATTCACGCTGCCCGCATTGCGATCACCGGATTCGTGCCTGGGAGAATATTCCACTGGTGAGCTGGCTGGCGTTGCGTGGCAAGTGCTCGGCGTGCAAGGCGCCGATCAGCAGGCGCTACCCGCTGGTGGAGCTGGCGTGTGGGCTGCTCTCGGGTTACGTCGCCTGGCATTTCGGTTTCACCTGGCAGGCCGGCGCGATGCTGTTGCTGACCTGGGGGCTGCTGGCGATGAGCATGATCGACGTCGATCATCAATTGCTGCCGGATTCGCTGGTGCTGCCGTTGCTGTGGCTGGGGTTGATCGTCAACAGCTTCGGCCTGTTCGTGTCCCTCGCGGATGCGTTGTGGGGCGCGGTGGCGGGCTATCTGAGTCTGTGGTCGGTGTACTGGCTGTTCAAGCTGGTGACCGGCAAGGAAGGCATGGGTTATGGCGACTTCAAGCTGCTGGCCATGCTCGGCGCCTGGGGCGGCTGGCAGGTGCTGCCGCTGACCATTCTGCTGTCCTCACTGGTCGGCGCGGTGCTGGGCACCATCATGCTGCGTATGCGCAAGGCCGAGAGCGGCACACCGATTCCCTTCGGGCCTTATCTGGCCATTGCCGGCTGGGTTGCCTTGCTCTGGGGTGAGCAGATCACCGTCAGTTATCTGCAGTTCGCCAGATTCTGACACCGTGGTATCGCCTGCGCCGCTGATACCACAAAGCCCGTCGTTCGTAGGTCGAATTAGCCGCAGGCGTAAACCGGCGGGGCGGAGCACCGGCGAATGACCCTGACTCCGCCCGTCGGGTCGATGAAGCGTGCCCCGACCTACGAAACTATTTATTGAAAATATCGGCGTGTGTTCCTGTTCTGGCTAGCTGTAGCTCATCACCCTCTACTCGATAAATCAGCAACCAGTCGGGTTCGATGTGTGCATCGCGGAAGCCTTTCCAGTTGTTTTCAGCGGATGATCAAGGTAGCTGCTTGGCAATGGTTCACGATTGACCAGCAAGTTGAGCAGCGTTTTCAGCTTGCCCATGTCCTTGCCGCGCTTCTGTGCCAGTTTGAAGTCTTTTTTGAAGGCGCTGGACAATACAGGTACAAGCATCAACTCCCCAGTTCATCAAACAGTGCGTCAATGGATGCGACCTTTTTGCCCTTGCCATTCATCAGCTCGGCCATGGCGGTGGTGGTGGCTTTGTTCGGAGTGCGGTCGTAGGGTAGATCCTGACCGGCTGCGATCTGAGTCATCATCAGACGGATGGCCTCTGAGATGCTCAGGCCGGACTCTGACAAGCGCCGGGCAGCGGCTTCTTTGGTAGCGCTATCGATCCGTGCGCGGACAACGGTATCGGCGGTAGTGGCCATGATGGGGCTCCTTTTCGTGATGTGGCTACAATTGTAGCTACAGCTTGTCGGAAGCGCACGTCTTATTGGATTGTGCCAGTCAGCGAAGCGTAGTCCGGTGAAATGACCCTGACTCCGCCCGTCGGGTCGATGAAGCGTGACCCGACCTACGAAACCTGTCGTTCGTAGGTCGAATTAGCTGAAGGCGTAATCCGACGAGGCGGAGCGTAGTCCGGCGAATGACTTTGACTCCGCCCGTCGGGTCGGTGAAGCGTGACCCGACCTGCGAAACCTGATTCGTAGGTCGAATTAGCCGAAGGCGTAATCCGACGATACGGGGCGTAATCCAACCTATCGGCTAGTGCGATGTGCCCTCCGCGAATTCGATCTTGTTGCCGACGTTGTACTTGCCTGAAGGCTTGTTCATCGGGATGCGTTTGATTTCCTTCAGGGTGTCGGCCTCGATCACCAGCAGCGCGCCATCGGTGTCCCAGACGCTGAGCAGCAGGTGTTTGCCGTCGCGGGTGAACTCTACGTGGGCGGCGTTCTTGCCGGGCATCGGGCGCAGGGTGTGGGCGACTTCCAGGGTTTGTTTGTCGATCAGGTGGATGGCGTCGTTGTTGGGGCCGAAGAACACGTCGGTCCAGGCGTACTTCGAATTTTCGTGGCTGCGCATGAAGAAGCCCGGCCCTTCGGTGGGGATTTCCTTGATCAGCGACCAGTCCTGCATGTCCAGCACCGAGATCAGTCCCTGGCTGACGTTGGGCGTGGCGAAGACCCACTTGCCATCGCGTTTCCAGTAGATGCCCGAGCCCAGGTGCGGCATGCCCGGCAGCGGGATGTCGGTGACGGCCTTGCCGGTGTCCAGGTCGATCACCTGGCCGCCGTGGGCCTTGCGCGAGGTGGCGAGCAGATGGCGGTAGTCGGGGGTGAAGGAGAAGTCGTCGAGGAAGTCCGCCGCCTGGATGCGGCGTGGCTCGAAGGTCGGCTCGCCGGCGTAGGACAGTTCCCAGGCTTCCTGCACGTCCTTCAGGGCGACTACGAAGCTGTCGCGTGGCGGCGCGGTGTAGACGGCGCTGACCCTTGAAGGGGTGCCGTCCAGCCCGGTGGCCGGGATGCGCTTGACCAGCGACAGGTCGCGGGCATCGAGTACCACCAGTTCGCCCGGCAGGTAGTTGCCTACCAGCGCCCAGCGGCCATCGTTGCTGATCGCCATGTTGCGGGTGTTCAGGCCGGCGCGGACTTCGGCGATCATCTTCAGGTTGTGCAGGTCGTAGACGCTGACCCAGCCGTCGCGGGAGGCGAAGTAGACGAAGCGCCCGTCGGGGGAGAATTTCGGCCCGCCGTGTAGGGCGAAATGCGACTGGAATTTGGCCAGCTCCTCGAAGTGTTCGCCGTCGAGGATGCGCACATGATGATTGCCGGCCTCCACCACGACGAACAGGTTGAGCGGGTCGGCACCATGCTGCGGGCTTGTCGGTAGCGTGGCCACATCGGTGAGGATGCGGTGGCTGGCGCGAAGGTCGGCATCGCTCCAGGTCGGTGGCGTTGCGGAGGGCTGGTAGAGGTAGCTGACCAGTCCGTCGATCTGTGCGTCGTCGAGCAGGTGCGTGTAGGCCATCATCTGGCTGGCCGGGCGGCCATCGCGGATGACCTGGCGTGCTTCGTCGGGCTTGATCCGACTGAGGCTTTCCGGCAGCAGCGCGGGGCCGGCGCCGCCCAGGCGATTGACGCCGTGGCAGCTCTGGCAGTGCTGTTCGTAGAGGCTTGCGGCCTGTTCCAGTGTGACTGCCTGCGGCGCGGCCTGCAGGCTGCCGCACAGGATCAACAGGGTCAGTGGGAGTGTTCGCTTCATGACACTTGCTCCTCGGCAGCCGCTGGACTGGCCTCGGCGCGCAGGCGTGCCGGGTATTCCAGCTGCTCATCGGCAAAGAGGCCGACGACCTTGCCGATCACCGTCAGGGTCGGAGCTTTCAACTGCTGTTCGCGGGCCATGTTCGGCAGTTCCTTGAGCGTGCAGCGCACCACCTGCTGCTCGGCGCGGGTGCCGTTGCCGATGAGTGCGGCGGGCGTTTGCGGCGCGAGCCCTGCGGCGATCAGGTTGCGGGAAATTTCGTTGAGGCTGCCAAGGCCCATGTAGAACACCAGGGTCTGTTTGCCCTCGACCAGGCTGTTCCAGGGCAGCAACAGGGCGCCGTCTTCCTGCAGGTGGCCGGTGATGAACTGGCAGGAATGGGCCAGGTCGCGGTGGGTCAGGGGAATACCGGCATAGGCACTGCAACCGGCTGCCGCGGTCACGCCTGGCACTACCTGGCAGTCGATGCCGTTCTGCAGCAGGTATTCGATTTCCTCGGCGCCGCGACCAAAGATGAACGGATCGCCGCCCTTGAGGCGCACCACGCGCAGGTTCTGCTTCGCCAGATCGACCAGCAGTTGATTGATCTGTGGTTGCGGCAGGCTGTGGTAGCCGCTGGTCTTGCCCACGTAATGCCGGGCGCAGATGGCTGGCAGCAGGTTCATGAGGTCGTCGCTGACCAGGCGGTCGTAGACCACGGCGTCGGCCTGTTGCAGCAGGCTCCAGGCGCGCAGGGTCAGCAGGCCCGGATCGCCGGGGCCGGCACCGACCAGAGCGACTTCGCCAGCGGCGAACGAGGCACTCAATGACGCGGGGAGTGTGATTGGCTGGTCCATGCGGTGCTCCTGAATTCTCATCGAGGCTGACGGTTTTGCGCTTGGCTCTATACGGTTCTGTCGACCGCTGGGTGCTGCTGTTCTAGAGGGCGCTGATTTCAACGCTTGGGATACGTGCGGGTGTTGGCAGACCGATTTCCTCGTCGCTGAGGTAACAGCCGGGGTCTTCCCCCCAGAGGTTGCCTTCGGCCCAGGCGCGGGTGCGTGTATTGCCGTTGCAGATGGCCAGCCAGCGGCACTCGGCGCAGCGCCCACCCACTGCGCGCGGGTGCTGACGCAGCTCGTCCAGCAGCGGCTCGGGCTTGTCCAGCCACAGTTCGCGAAAACTCTGACGGCGCACGTTGCCCACGGTGTGCTGCCACCAGTAGGTGTCGGGATGTACATCGCCGATGTTGTCGATATTGGCGATGCCGTTGCCCGAGGCATTGCCACCCCAGGCACGCAACATCTGTTCCAGGCGCTCGCGGTATTGCGGCAGGCGTTCTTCGACCCACTGCAGCAGCAGGATGGCGTCGGCATCGTTGTTGCCGCTGACGAAATCGGTTTCGCGACCGTTCTGCACATCGTCCCAGGCCTGCTCGAACAGCTGGCGCATGGCGTCGCGGGTCATCTGGTGATGGGCGTCGGCCTTGCGGCTGCGCTTGCCCCGACCGCTGTAGTTGAGGTGCGAAAGATAGAACTTCTGCACGTCGTGTTCGCGCATCAGGGCCAGCAGCGCTGGCAGCTGCGGGTAGTTGTTCTGCGTCAACGTGGTGCGCAGGCCGACGCGGATGTCGTGCTGACGGCACAGATCGATGGCATGCATGGAGGCACTGAAGCTGCCCTTGAGCTGACGCCAGTCATCGTGCACCGCTTCCAGCCCGTCGATGCTGATGCCGACGTAGTCGAACTGCGCGGCGGCGATGCGCTCGATGTTGCTTTCGTCGATCAGGGTGCCGTTGGTGGACAGGGCGACGAAGAAGCCCTTGTCGCGGGCGTAATCGGACAGCTGGAAGATATCGTCGCGCAGCAGCGGCTCACCGCCCGACAGAATCAGTACGCGCACACCGGCGTCATGCAGGTCGTCGATAACCTTGAGCGCTTCGCCGGTATCCAGTTCGTCGCGGAACTCGCTGTCGGCGGAGGTGGCGTAGCAGTGCTTGCAGGTCAGGTTGCAGCGCCGCAGCAGATTCCAGATCACCACGGGCGGGCGTGTGCCGCCGGCACTGCGAGCGCCCAGTACGCGAGTGCTTGGCTGGGCCAGGGCGCGCAGGTAATGGCTGATTCTCAACATGGGCGGCTCTCCTCGACGGCACATCAGGTTCGCGTCTTCGATGGGCGCAGCATCTCCGAGCGAATCGGGCCGATCCTTGATTGGAAACAAAAAAGGAGCGACAGCGGCTCCCTGAATGGGCTGGAAGCCCGATCTAGCGTGGGGGTGGGGCAACCGGTCGCGGTGCCGGCGATGGGAAAAGGCCTTGGGGCTTGCAGGGTCAAACGTGTTCGACCTTTTGCGCGAATTTATGGCCGAATGAATTCGGTCCTACAGGGCCATGCCTGGCCCGGAGGCTTCTGTTCGTCAGCAGGCGCGTGAGCGCCGGATTACGTTTTCGGAAACCCGGATTACGCCTTCGGCTAATCCAGGCTACGGTCTACGGAGCGGGTTGCGCTGCCGAGGCGGCGATGCGCAAGCCGGTCTTTTTCAGGATGCGACTGCTGACCAGCATCTCATCCGCTCGGCAAGCGTCACCGAGCAGGGCGCGGATTTCGGCGCGGTAGGCGTCGATTTCCTCGGCGTTGCGGCCGTGGACCATGGCGAACAGGTTGTAGTACCAGCCTTCACGGCGGGGCCGGCGATAGCAGTGGCTGACGAAGGGCTGGCTGCCGATCAGCGGTCCGAGGCGTGCGATCTCGGCGTCATCGATTTCCCAGACGGTCATGCCGTTGTGCCGGTAGCCCAAGCGGTAGTGATTGGGTACGGCAGCGATACGGCGGATGGCGCCGTCGCCCTGCAGCGCCTGGAGCAGTTCGAGGGTGGCCTCGACGCTGATGCCCAGGCGTTCGGCGATCCAGCCCCAGGGGTCGTCCACCAGCGGCAGGCCGGCCTGGGTGAGTTCCACCAGTTGCCTGGACAGATCGGACCGGGCGTCAAACCGGCCATCAAACCGGGAAGTGCAGGCCGACATGATAGGTCTCCTCCTTGGGCAGGTTGAGCACCGGCAGGCCGGTCTGCGCTTCGATGCGCTGGATGGCTTCGGCGATGCCTTCAGGTGTGGCGCAGCCAAGGACGAACCACATGTTCCAGGCATGTTCGCGGCGATAGTTGTGGGCGACTTCCGGCATCGCATCGAGCTGCGCAGCGACCGCGTCGAAGCGCTCTTCGGGCACCGACAGCGCGGCCAGGGTGAAGGCGCCGCCGAGGCGTTCGATATCGAACATCGGCCCGAAGCGGGTCAGGGTGCCGTCGTCCAGCAGCGCCTGGACACGGTCGCGCAGGGTTTGCGAATCGCTTTCCAGCTCCGCCGCCAGCATTTGCCAGGGCTGGCGCACCAGCGGCAGGCCATGCTGCAGGCGGTTGATCAGGCGGCGGTCGAGGTCATCCATGGGCCAGCTCCCGAGCGGCGGATGGGGCGTAGCGGCCACCGCACTGCTTGAAAGCGCGGGTGCTGAACAGCAACTGGTGCGGCACATGGCTCAGCTGGTGTTCGGCCAGCAGGGCTTCGATCAGCTCGCAGACCTGTTCGCGTTCACGGCCATGCACCATGCAGAACAGGTTGTAGGGCCAGTCCGGCAGGCGCCGTGGGCGCTGGTAGCAGAGGTTGATGCCGGCAGCCTGGCCGAGGCGCCGACCAACTTCATCGACCTGTTCGTCAGGAATGTCCATGACCAGCATGGCATTGGCGCGAAAGCCCATGGCGCGGTGCTTGAGTACCACACCGACGCGGCGGAACAGGCCATCCTCGCTCCAGTGGCGGACCTGTTCGAGCACCGCCTGTTCGCTGGCGCCGATGCGTTCGGCCAGTGCCTGGTAAGGGCGGGCGGCCAGTGGCAGGCCGGCTTCGAGCAGACGCCGCAAGTGCATGGCTTGCAGGTCGTCGAGAAGGGCGGTCATGGCGCGTCTCCGATGGGGAAACCCAGGTCGATGCGGTAGGCGCGGCGCATGGGCAGATCCAGAGGCGCAAGGCCGGTTTCCGCTTCGATCTGTGTCAGCAGGGTGTCGATATGTGCACGATCCGGCCCGGTGAGGACGAACCAGAGGTTGTAGTGGTGTTCGCGCAGGTAGTTGTGGTTGACCTCGGGGAAGCTGTTGATGCGGGCCGCCACGGCTTCTATCCGTGCGGGCGGCACGGCGAGGGCCACCAGGGTGCTGGCGCCGGCGCGGCTGTGCTCGAACACCGGCCCGATGCGTGAAAGCCCTCCGCCTTGCTCCAGTTGCCGGAGGCTGGCGAGAATCTCGTCTTCACTGCATTCCAGCGCTTCGGCCATGGCGCGGTAGGGTTCGGCGCACAGCGGCATGCCATGCTGGAAACGGTCGATCAGGCGGCGGCTGAGGTTGTCGAGCTGCATGTCATAACCCCGTCTCGTGGGCGCGGCTGCTGAAGAAGATGCCACTCGGCGTCTGGGCCGGCAGGCGCTTGATCAGCTTCAGGGTGTAGGGGTCCCAGGCCTGGATTTCGCCGCCGTCGCGCACCGACAGCCAGAGCTGGTCGCCACGCGCGGTGAATTCCATGTGCAATACCGCAGGTCCCGGCTCCAGAGTGGCGATGATTGCGTGGGTTTCACTGTCGATGACCTGCACCTTGCCGTTGTCCGGGTGGGCGAAGTTGACCCAGATCTGCCGCGCATCGGGACGCGCCATGACGAAGATCGGCTGGCCGGCGACGTCGATGGCGGCGGTCTGCTGCCAGTTCTCGCTGTCCATCACCAGTACCCGGTGCTGGCCGACGGCGGGGACGAAGGTCTGGTTGCCGGCCACGGTCCAGCCTTCCAGATGCGGCATCTTGTAGACCGGCAGTTTCTGCTGGCCGCGACCATAGCCGTCGAGAATGCGCTCGATGCCACGCTCGGGATGCCAGAGGTCGAGCTTGGCCATGCCGTCTTCGCCGAACAGGCCGGCGATGTAGTAGCGACCCTCGGGGGTGAGCAGCGCATCGTAGGGCTGGTTGCCGATGTTCTCGAAACGGGTGATCTGCGGCGTGTGGCCCTGGCTGAAGTCCAGCAGCCAGGTTTCGCCGGTATCGAACAGGCTGTAGATGAAGCGCTGGCCCGGCACGTCGGTGACGCCGACCACGCGGGAGTTGCGGCTGCCATCGGCCAGCGGGGTGGCGGGAATGTCGGCGACCAGTTCCAGCGTCCCGGCGTCGAATACCTTGACGCCGCCCGGTTCGTAGTTGCCCACGGCGATCAGTGTGCCGTCCTGGCTGATGGCGCCGCCGATGCTGTTGCCGCCCTGGATCACCCGCTTGTCGATGCGCTGGTGCAACAGGTCGACCTTGGTCAGGCCGCCGTCACGACCGAAGACGTAGGCGAAGCGCTGGTCGCGGGAGAACACCACCGAGGCATGGGACAGGTCGCCCAGGCCCTCGATGCGTCCGAGGCTGGTCATGCCGCTGCTCTCGATCAGTTGCAGGCTGCCGGTCGCGCGCTCCACCACCACACCCAGGTCGCCGGTGCCGCGCAGGGGTTGCTGCGCGCAGCCGAACAGCAGGCTGGCCGCGGCCAGCAGCAGGAAAGGACGGATCATGGCTTTGGATATCCTTCGAGAAGAAGATCGACCAGCCAGACGATATCCTGCTCGTCGAGCAGGGCATTCCAGCCGGGCATCGCGGTGCCGGGGCGCCCGTGGGTAACGGTGGCGATCAGGCTGTCGCGGGGTTTGCCGGCCAGTGCGTCGTGGGTGATCGCGGGGCCGAGGCCGCCGGTCATGCGCAGGCCGTGGCAGGAACCGCAGTCCTGCACGAGAAGGTGTTCGAGTTGCGTCTGGCGTTCAGCGGTCGGGTTGCCGGCCAGTGCGGCGGGAATCAGGAGGAAGGACGCCAGGGCGAGCCCCAAACGTGATACTGCGTGTCGGGACACTGTCATGACGTCCTCCTGGACACTGCGTTACTTGAGGCTCAGAACCCACTCGGCGAGGGTCTTGGCTTCTTCTTCGGTTACGGCGTTTGGCGGCATCGGGATCGGACCCCAGACGCCCTGGCTGCCGTTCTTGATGTGGCCGGCGAGCAGATCGACAGCACCATCCTGGCCTGCGTATTTGGCGGCGACTTCCTTCAGCGCCGGGCCGACCATCTTCATGTCGACGTTGTGGCAGGCTGCGCAAGGCTTGCTCTTGAACAGTGCTTCGCCGTCCTGAGCCATGGCTGGTTGCAGGACCAAAGCGCCGCCCATGGCAAGCAATGGAATGAGAATCTTCTTCATGGTACTTCCTCAAGGCTAAGTGGGGGGTTCTTGAAGCCCGCCCCTGGGTGCCCGACATGACTTTGCCGGAACATGCACGTTAAATTTACCGGTTGGGCGAAGCAACCTTTTGTCCCTGATCATGGTTACGGTCGAGGGCGGTAAATTGCCCAGCATCCGGGAACTGTTGGCCACGGCTTGAGAATGCGGCAGCGGGGTAGGGCGCGTCCTTGACTGCAATCAACCTGGGCCTCGTCTCGTTGCAGGCGCAACGGCGGACGCGACAATCTGGCGCACGGGCGTGGGGATAAAGACAAGGCTACGTGTAGGCCGGGTCACGCTTGGCCGATCCGACAGGCGAGCGGCCAGGTAGGTTAAAGGCTGAGCTGACAGGCATGGATTGTTGGATTACGCCTTTGATTCGTCGGATTACGCCTGCGGAGACCCGGATTACGCCTTCGGCTAATCCAGGCTACAAAATATGGGGCGTCGTGCAATCTCGCAGGATGGAATCGCCGAAGGCGCTTCCGTCTAATTCTGCAGGCGAGGTGGGGCGGGACCGGCATTGCGCCGGTCCCGCACGATGTCGCTACCAGGGGTCGCCTGGTTACAGCTTGGAGGCGGTGATATCGCCTTCGGCGTCGATGCCCAGTTTGTAGCCGAGCGAGACATGGTGGAAACGACCGGTCGCGCTGTCGTCGTGGATGGCGAAGCCGAAGTTGTAGGTGTTGCCCGGCGTCAGGCTGACATCGCCTTCGCCACCGGCCAGCTTGCGGGTGAAGACCACGGACCAGGTGTCACCGTCGAGCTTGCCTTCGGCGCCCACCAGCGCCTGGCCACCTTCCATTTCGCGGTGGTCGGCGACATAGCCGTCGAAGGCCTTGTTCTCGCCGCTACGCCACTGGTTCAGGTCGTAGTAGATGCCATTGGCCAGCGAACCGTCCTTGACGTACTTGGTCTTGTTGTCGTCCGCGCCGGGCATGGTGCGGGCGTCGCCATGGCAGCTGGCCCAGCAGCCGGACTGCGCGGCCAGTTCAACCTTGTCGCCGGCTTCGAGCATGTAGGCGATCTTGACCGGGTTCTGCTCGTCCATCGCCGGGCTGCCGGAGGCCGCCGGCTGCTTCCAGGTAAAGCGCAGGTAGAGGTTTTCGCCGTCATGGGCGGCCTGGACGGTGGTGGCGATGAACGCAGCTTTGCCGGCAATCGGTGCGGGCTCGATCTTCTTGCCGCTGACGATCTTCTGGCCAATCTCGGCAAGCTCTTCGGAGTGGCAGGCCGCGCAGGTCTCACCCCTGCGCAGAACCCGCGCACCGCCGTGTTCGGTGCCTTTGGTGATCCATTCGACTGGCGACACGCCAGGGTAGAACACGCCGGTTTCGACGGCGGGCACGGCGCTCCAGTCGGCGGGCGCGGCCGCCAGGGCGTTGTGTGCGGCCAGGGCCAGTACGGCACTGACAGCACTGGCCATCATGGTCTTGTTCATATTCGGTTCCTCATCTCATCATCGATGCTTGGCTGGCCCGCCTGGAGGGCACCTCTAAAAACTACCTGCGTTGCCATCGCTGCGTTGAAAACAGGCTCAAAATGCTCATTTACAACTCGTAAACTGCGCTTTTTCGCCTGTTTTCGCCTTGCGCTGGCTGCCTCGCCTACGTTTTTAGAAGTGCCCTGGAACGGCTGGTCACTCTTCGTCTTCTTCGGTCATGCCTTCAGGCAAGTGGTGAGCAATCCCCTTGTGGCAGTTGATGCAGGTCATGTTGTCTTCGGCAGCCATCTTGTGCTGCATGCGTGCGCGCTGCTTCTGCTTTTCGGAACTCATGCTTTCCAGGCTGTGGCAGTTGCGGCATTCGCGTGAATCGTTTTTCTCCATCCGTGACCATTCGCGGCGCGCCAGGGTCAGGCGTTTGGCCTCGAATTTCTCCGGTGTGTTGATGGTGCCGGTGATCTTGCCCCAGACTTCCTTGGAGGCCTCGATCTTGCGCACCATCTTGTGCGTCCACTCCCTGGGCACGTGGCAATCCGGGCAGGTTGCGCGAACGCCGGTACGGTTTTCGTAGTGGATGGTTTCCTTGTATTCGGGATAGACGTTGTCGCCCATCTCGTGGCAGGAGATGCAGAAGGTTTCCGTATTGGTGGCTTCCATGGCGGTGTTGAAGCCGCCCCAGAGAATCACTCCTGCTGCAATACCCGCGATGAGTAGTGTGCCAAGTGAGTAGTGCGTACTTGGCCGGCATAAGAAGGCAAGGCGACTGGTTTTTTTGGGTGTTTCGTTGCTGTCATGGTCTTTCATGGGGTTCGTTCCTTGCCTGACCCCTGCGCCGTAGCGCAGGGGGCTTAGCAGGTAACCTGGGAACTGTCGGGCTTGACGCTGTGCCGCTGTGGTCAGGCCCGACAGGCTCTCAGGGCCGGTTAGTACACGTCATGCATGGTGTTGAAGACGTTGAACTTGCCGGTTGGGGTGATCACTTCCGGGCTGGTAATGACCGACTTGACCTTCAGTGTCTTGTCGTCATAAACCACAACCGCGGACTGGTCAGCCTTGCCGCCCCACAGGGAAATCCACACTTCGTTACCCGCTTGGTTGAACTCAGGCTGTACCGCACGGCGAATTGCAGCGCCCTGTGGCAGACCGGAGTCCTTGCCAACGTTCAGTACACGAGGTTCTTTGCTCAGGTCGTTCATGTCGAACACATAAACGGACTCGGCAATTTCACGCTCGGGGTTCATCGGCGCATCGGCCCAGAAGTTGGTGGATTTCGGGTGGGTCTTGACGAACAGGTTGCCCGCACCCGGCATCTTCAGCTCTTGCACCACCTTCCAGTTGTGCTCCGCATGCTTCTTGAACTTCTTCTCATCGGAAGGAGTAGAGATCAGGGAAACCACATCGTCACCCAGGTGACCTGTTGCCCAGACTGGACCAAACTGAGGGTGGACAAAGTTGGCACCACGACCCGGGTGAGGAATCTTGGCGGTGTCTACGATGGCAGCCAGCTTGCCGGTCTTGGTGTCAACCGCAGCGACCTGGTTGGAGGCGTTGGCCGCGACCAGGAAGTAACGCTTTGAAGCATCCCAACCGCCGTCATGCAGGAACTTGGACGATGCAATCGTAGTGGTTTTCAGGTTGTCGAGGTCGGTGTAGTCAACCAGCAGAATCTGTCCGGTTTCCTTGACACTCACGACCCACTCGGGCTTGACCGGGTTGGCAACAATAGAGGCAACACGTGGCTCAGGGTGATATTCGCCGTCCACGGTCTGGCCGCGGGTGGAAACAACCTTGATTGGCTCCAGGGTCAGACCATCCACAATGCCGTACTGTGGCGGCCAATAGGTACCACCAATCAGGTACTTGTCTTCGTAGCCCTTGTACTTGGACACGTCAACGGAGCGCATGTCAGAACCAAAGCGAACCGTTGCAACGGTCATCGGCTCTTCAGGCCACAGGTCAATGATGGTGGTCAGGCCGTCACGTCCGGTGGTGTACACATAACGACCGGATGCGGACATACGGGAGATGTGTACGGCATAACCACTTTCCAGAATCTTCCAGATCTTGTGGGTATCACCGTCGATCAGGGCCAGCTTGCCCGCGTCACGCAGGGTGACTGCGAACACGTTGTTCAGGTTGACCTTGTTCATCTGCTTGGTTACACGCTCTTCAAGCGGAACGATCAGGTTCCAGCTGTCTTTCATGTCCTGCAGGGAGAACTCTGGCGGAACGGGTGGCTCGTGCTGTAAATAACGGGCCATCATGTTGATTTCTTCCTTGGTCAGGATGTCGTCATAGTTGACCATCCCGCCCTCGGTACCGTACGCAATGATGTTTTCAAGGCGCGTGGTACCCAGCTTGAGCGTGCCGCCTTCGGTTTTCTGACCACCTTCGGTTTTTTCCCAGTGTGGCTCCAGGTTCTTGCCGGTGGCGCCCTTGCGCAGCACGCCATGGCAACCGGCGCAGCGTTCGAAGTAAATCTTCTTGGCGGCTTCTTTCTCTTCCGCCGTCATGTCGGGAGCGGCAGCCTGGGCGACCGCCAGGCCAAGCAGTGAGATGCCGGCGATCAGGCCAGCGAGTAAGGGTTTACCAACGTTGCTCATGGGTGTCTCTCCTTTTTGGAGCGCTTAGGGCGGCTCCTGCTAGTTACGACGGTATGGCAGTTCCTAGATGTTTCTTGTTGTGTGCGATTTCCATCCTAGAGAGGGCTCCGGCGAATGCGCTTGATGGCAATCAAGAGAGGTTTCGTGACCCCCCAAGCGTGACGCAGTGTCGCGGATGGAATGAAACGTGTAGCTAAAATCAGTCAAAAGACGTGAATGCGTATGCTTTTTTCGGGTGTGTGTCGTGGGGTGAGAATTCGGGGTGGCTTGCATTTCGATCAGGGCTTGACCGTGATCAAGCTTCGCCAGCGGATGGCTTGAGGGGAGGATGCGGTGACGGGTACTTTGGCGGCAGTCGAATTAACCAACCGTTGCAGTGAGGTATTGCCAATGAATGCGCCCGAGAACCTTGTCGGCATGTCTGACGCGCCGTTCTATCAAGCGCTGGGCAATGAGGAGGTACTGTTCGAGCAGGCCTGGCGGCATGGCATGCCGGTACTGATCAAGGGGCCGACAGGTTGCGGCAAGACCCGTTTCGTCCAGCACATGGCACATCGGCTGAATCTGCCGCTGTATACCGTGGCCTGTCACGATGACCTGTCCGCCGCCGACCTGGTGGGTCGCCATCTGATCGGCTCACAGGGCACCTGGTGGCAGGATGGTCCGTTGACCCGTGCAGTGCGTGAGGGCGGCATCTGCTATCTAGACGAGGTGGTGGAGGCGCGGCAGGACACCGCCGTGGTGTTGCACCCGCTGGCCGATGACCGTCGCGAGCTGTTCATCGAGCGCACCGGCGAGGCGCTCAAGGCGCCGCCGGGCTTCATGCTGGTGGTCAGCTACAATCCCGGCTACCAGAACCTGCTCAAGGGTATGAAACCCAGTACCCGGCAGCGTTTCGTGGCCATGCGGTTCGATTATCCGCCTGCTGCCGAGGAGCTGCGCATCGTCGCCAACGAGGCGCAGGTGGATGTCGAGCTGGCCGCGCAGATCGTCAAGCTGGGGCAGGCGCTACGCCGTCTCGAACAGCACGATCTGGAAGAGGTCGCCTCGACCCGCCTGCTGATCTTTGCCGCGCGCATGATCCGCTCCGGCATGAGCCCGCGTGAAGCCTGCATGGCCTGCCTCGCCGAGCCGCTGTCTGATGATGCGCAAACTGTCGCCGCGCTGATGGATGTCGTCGATGTCCACTTCAGCTGACGCCGCCAACGGGGTGAGCCGACGTCTGCCGGGCGACCTGGCGATGTGGTTCTTCATTCTCGTCGAGCTGTCGGCCTTCGCGATCCTGATTCTCGCCTTCGCCGTCACCCAGTTGCTGCATCCCGAGTTGTTCGCGCAAAGCCGCGCCGCGCTGGATAGCTCGACAGGGCTGGCGCTGACGCTCAGCCTGTTGACCTCGGGGCTGTTCGCCGCGCTGGCGGTGGAGCAGGTGCGCATGGATCAGTCGCGCCGCGCCGCCTGGCTGCTGCTGGCGGCGTTGCTGACGTCCTGCGTCTATGTGGTGCTCAAGCTCGACGAATACAGCCACCTGTCCAGCCTTGGGCTGGGCATGGAACACAACACCTTCTTTACCCTGTATTGGCTGCTGACCGGCTTTCACTTTCTGCATGTGCTGCTGGGCATGGTGATTCTCGGCTGGATGGCCGAACTCTGCCGGCGTCGCGCGTACAGCGCGCAGAATCACGCCGGAATGGAGTCCGGGGTGCTCTACTGGCACATGGTCGATATGGTCTGGGTGCTGCTGTTCCCACTGGTTTATGTACTCAACTGACGAGGTTGCGATGTCCGCTTCGAAAGTGTTGATTGGCTGCTGGCTCGCTCTGGCGGTGCTCTCCATCGCCACTGTTGTCCTGGGCAGCTCCGGATCGACCCTGTTGCTGGCCGTCAGCGTGCTGGCGGTTGCGCTGGTCAAGGCCTGGCTGATCTCCGACGGCTTCATGGAGCTGCGCCACGCGCCTCTCATGTGGCGGTTGCTGCTGTCTGCCTGGCCGATGGTAATGGCGGTCGGCATCCTGCTGGCGATGCTGCTTTGAGGTAGGTCGGATCGCGCTTTGCCGATCCGACGGCAGACGGTCTGGCACGCTATAGGCCGACGCCTCGCCCGTCGGGTTACGCCTTCGCAAACCCGGATTACGCCTGCGGCTAATCCAGGCTACGGCCTGCCAACCTTTACGTAGGTCGGATCGCGCTTTGCCGATCCGACGGCAGAGGGTCTGGTGCGTACAGGTCGACGCCTTGCCCGTCGGGTTACGCCTTCGCAAACCCGGATTACGCCTGCGGCTAATCCAGACTACGGCCTGCCAACCTCGACGTAGGTCGGATTACGCTTCACCGATCCGACGAGCAGACGGTCTGGCACGCTATAGGCCTACGCCTCGCCCGTCGGGTTACGCCTTCGCAAACCCGGATTACGCCTGCGGCTAATCCAGGCTACGGTCTGCCAACCTCGACGTAGGTCGGATCGCGCTTCACCGATCCGACGAACGAAGGTGAAGTCGAAAAGCCTTTCCGAGTGATCAGGTTTTAACGCTCCGCCGCGCGGGCCGTATGGACATGACAAGCGACCTTCACCCGCCATTTCTCGCCGCTCCCAGCCTCCGTTGCAGCCCCCTTTAATACCTGACCTGTTTGATCAGATGTTCTTGATTACCATCAAGCAGTTTTAGATAGCTGCCTTCTTAAACTGGCGACGCCAAGCCATGAGGAGGCGACCATGTCCGAGACCTTCACCAAGGGAATGGCCAGGAATATTTACTTTGGGGGAAGCATCTTCTTCTTCCTGGTATTCCTGGGCCTGACCTATCACACAGAGCAGACTTTTCCAGAGCGCACCAACGCTTCGGAGTTGACCGAGGCGGTAGTGCGCGGCAAGGAAGTCTGGGAAAACAACAACTGCATCGGCTGTCACAGCCTGCTTGGTGAAGGCGCCTACTTCGCGCCGGAGCTGGGTAATGTCTTCGTTCGTCGTGGTGAGGATGCGGCCTTCAAGCCCTTCCTGGCGGCGTGGATGAAGGCTCAGCCTCTGGGCGTACCAGGGCGCAGGGCAATGCCGCAGTTCAACCTGAGCGAGCAGGAAGTGGATGATCTGGCGGAGTTCCTCAAATGGACTTCGAAGATCGATACCAACAACTGGCCGCCAAACAAGGAGGGCTAAGAGATGAGCATCATGAATCCGCATCTCAAGTTCCAATCGCAGGCGGTCGCCAAACCCTACTTCGTGTTTGCTTTGATTCTGTTCGTCGGGCAGGTCCTGTTCGGCCTGATCATGGGCTTGCAATACATCGTAGGTGACTTCCTGTTCCCGCTGATCCCGTTCAACGTAGCGCGGATGGTTCACACCAACCTGCTGATCGTCTGGTTGCTGTTCGGCTTCATGGGCGCGGCCTATTACCTCATTCCCGAGGAAGCGGACCGTGAACTTCACAGCCCGAAACTGGCCATCATCCTCTTCTGGGTGTTTGCCGCAGCCGGTGTGCTGACCATTCTCGGCTACCTGCTGGTGCCTTACGCCGCTCTGGCGCAGATGACTGGCAACCACTTGTTGCCGACCATGGGACGAGAGTTCCTCGAACAGCCGACAATCACCAAGATCGGTATCGTGGTGGTGGCCCTGGGCTTCCTCTACAACATCGGCATGACGCTGCTCAAAGGTCGCAAGACCGTGATCAGCACGGTGATGATGACCGGTCTGATCGGCCTGGCGGTGTTCTTCCTGTTCGCCTTCTACAACCCGGAAAACCTGTCGCGCGACAAGTATTACTGGTGGTTCGTGGTGCACCTGTGGGTCGAGGGCGTGTGGGAACTGATCATGGGCTCGATGCTGGCCTTCGTGCTGATCAAGATCACCGGCGTTGACCGCGAAGTGATCGAGAAGTGGCTCTATGTGATCATCGCCATGGCGCTGATCACCGGCATCATCGGTACCGGCCACCACTTCTTCTGGATCGGTGCGCCTGTGGTCTGGCTGTGGCTGGGCTCGATCTTCTCCGCGCTGGAACCGCTGCCGTTCTTCGCCATGGTGCTGTTCTCGCTGAACATGGTGAACCGCCGTCGTCGTCAGCATCCGAACAAGGCCGCTTCGCTGTGGGCCATCGGTACTACCGTGACGGCATTCTTCGGCGCTGGCGTGTGGGGCTTCATGCACACCCTGGCCCCGGTGAACTACTACACCCACGGTTCGCAGCTGACCGCAGCGCATGGCCACCTGGCGTTCTACGGTGCCTACGCGATGATCGTGATGACCATGATCAGCTACGCGATGCCGCGTCTGCGTGGCCTGGGTGAAGCGCCGGATGCGCGTGCGCAACGTATCGAGGTCTGGGGCTTCTGGCTGATGACTGTGTCGATGGTTGCCATCACACTGTTCCTGACGGCCGCTGGCGTCGTCCAGATCTGGCTGCAGCGCATCCCTGCCGATGGTGCCGCCCTGTCGTTCATGAATACCACTGATCAGCTGATGATCTTCTTCTGGCTGCGCCTGATTGCCGGGGTGTTCTTCCTGATCGGCCTGGTCTGCTACCTGTACAGCTTCAGGCAGCGTGGACGGGTAACCGCTGACGATACGGTTCCAGCCTCCGCTGCAATCTGAGTCGGGTTGCGATGTGAAGTGACGGCCCGGCTGACCCAGCGGGCCGTTTCTGTTTTGCACTGTTTTGAAACGCACCGTTTTGAGGTGCACAGGGGTAAATGCCATGGCCTTTGCGATCGAAGTCGAAGAGTGGGTCGGTAGCGTCTGGCACCGCTTCATCACCCGCCGTGCGAACCCGGATTTTCCCGAAGCACGCGTCGAGCTGGAGAGCATGCGGCGCCCGCTGTCGGTGCTGTTTCGGGCCATGGGCGGCGCCAGTGGTATTGGTGTCGAAGCGGCCAATGCACGTGATCTGATGCTGCGGCGCAACCTGCTGCAACAGGTTGCCGGGACCTGCAAGCAATTGCCGGTGGCCTGGTGCGATGCGAGCAATCTGCGTTTGCCACAAAGCCTTGCGGTCTATCCCGAGGCCGAACTCAATCAGGATCTGTATCGCTGGCTGGCGCTGCTTGCGGCGCAGGCGGGCGAGATGCGTCACTGGGCGCGCGACAATCAGCGCTGGACCCAGTCGCTACTCCAGCAATATCCGGCCATGTGGCCACGCTATGAACGTCTGGTGGAGGCGCATCTGCTGCTGCGTCCCGATCCCGATACATTGTCCAAAGCCGAAGGCGCGCTGGAGCGTGCGCTGCGTCAGGCGTTGCGGGAACCCGGCAGTGTCGAGCAATTCCCGCGCAGCGAAATCGCCCCCTGGCCGTTGCCGATGTGGCTGTATCCAGCGGAAAACCTTGGCGTACCACAGGCCACCGAGCTGGCCGATGAAGATCCGGACAACAACCTGCAGGCGCCGGCCACCGAGCAGAAGGGCATGCGCAAGCGTGCCAAGCGCGTCGAGGAAAACTCCGGCAAGGGCGGCCTGATGCTGTTTCGTCTGGAGAACCTGTTCAGTTGGACCGAACACGTCGAGCTGGATCGCCAGAGCGACGACAGTGAAAACGAGGACGCCTCGCGCGTGGCCGAGGACCTCGATGAAATGGCCATGTCGCGCCAGCGCATGCGCAAGGGCGGCGGGCTGAAGCTGCACCTGGATCTGCCGCCGGCTGATGTCGACGATGTTCCGCTGGGCGAAGGCATCAAGCTGCCGGAGTGGGACTATCGCAAACAGTGCCTGCAGGAAAATTTCGTCAACCTGCAGATGATGTTGCCGCGCGGCTCCGAACCTTTGGGCTTGCCGCTGCGTCTGAGCCCGCTGGCGCGCAAGCTGCGCCGTCAGTTCGAGCACCTGCGCAGCGATCGCCAGTGGCTGCGCGGCCAGCCGCAGGGTTCGGAACTGGACATGCAGGCCTGGCTGGATTTCCATGTCGAGCGCCAGCATGGCCAGTGCGCCGAGCGTGGGTTGTTCATGGAGCAGCGTCAGAACCGCCGCGATCTGGCCTGCCTGCTGCTCGCCGACCTGTCGATGTCCACCGATGCGCACCTGGATGACGAGCACAAGGTCATCGACGTGATCAGCGATAGCCTGCTGCTGTTTGGCGAGGCGCTGTCGGCGGTCGGTGATGAGTTCGCCTTGTACGGCTTCTCCTCGTTGCGCCGCCATCAGGTGCGGATGCAGGAGCTCAAACGCTTCCGCCAGCCCTATGGCGACGAAACCCGTGGGCGCATCCAGGCACTCAAGCCGGGCTACTACACCCGCATGGGCGCGGCCATCCGCCAGGCCACCGAACTGCTCGGCAAGTGCAAGCAGCGACGCAAGCTGCTGTTGCTGGTGACCGACGGCAAGCCCAATGACCTGGATGTCTACGAGGGTCGTTACGGCGTCGAAGACACCCGCGAGGCGGTCCTCGAGGCCCGCCGTCAGGGGCTGCTGCCGTTCTGCATCACCATTGATAGCGAGGCGGGTGATTACCTGCCCTATATGTTCGGCGCGAATGGCTACACCCTGATCAAGGAGCCCCAGCAGCTGCCATTCCGCCTGCCACAGCTGTACAAGCAGTTGACGCAAAGGTGAAACCGCCAGAACGGCAGCCACAAGCCACAAGCCACAAGCTTCAAGCTTCAAGTTGTAGGGCCGAACTTGTTCGGCTGTTGTTCGGCTGCGCATCTTTGGCCGAATAAATTCGGCCCTACAGGTGGCGGTCGTCAGCTGTAGGCCGGGTCACGCTTCATCGACCCGACGAGCGGAACCTCGGTGGATGTAAAAAGCGACATCCACCCTACACTGGCTTGCAGCTTGCAGCTTGCAGCTTGCAGCTTGCAGCTTGCAGCTTGCTTCTGCTGTTACACTATCCGCTTTTCCGCTTCTGGAGTTTCTCCGGTGTCTGTCGTGTTCGTCGCCGCTTCCCAATTGCCGACGCCGTTCGGTGTATTCACCATGCATGGTTTTCTCGATCAGGACACAGGCAAGGAGCATGTCGTACTGACCATGGGTGACGTTGCAGACGGCAAGCCTGTGCTGGGTCGCCTGCATTCCGAATGTCTCACCGGCGATGCCCTGTTCAGCCTGCGCTGTGATTGCGGCTTCCAGCTGGAAGCGGCATTGAGCGCCATTGCCGACGAAGGGCGTGGCGCGTTGCTGTATCTGCGCCAGGAAGGCCGTGGCATCGGCCTGCTGAACAAGATCCGTGCCTACGAGCTGCAGGACCAGGGCGCCGATACCGTCGAAGCCAACGAGCGCCTGGGCTTCGCCCCGGACATGCGCGACTACGCGATCTGCCTGCCGATGCTAGACCATCTGGGCATATCTGAAATCAAGCTGATGACCAACAATCCGCGCAAGGTCAAGGCGTTGCAGGGGTTTGGCATCCGTGTCGCCGAGCGCATGCCGCTGCAGATCGCGCATAACCCGCACAACCGCAAGTACCTCGCCACCAAGGCCGGCAAGCTCGGCCACCTGCTCGGCGAAATTCATCAGGGTGAAGCCGAACAATCATGAAGCGTACCGAAGAAAGGACTCGACTGAACCGGCTCTGGTGGTTCTGGCTGGCGCTGTGTCTGCTGCCCTGGCTGTTGCTGGGGCCACTCGACGTCAACCTCGGGCTGCCGCCCATGGCGATATTCATCACTGGGCTGTTCGCCCTGTTCCCGAGCCTCAAGGCCTTTTCGGCCTTCAAGCGTGCACTCTTCGCACTGCAGGAGCGTGACCAGGCCGGCGAGCGTGAGCGCTGGGCCGCCTTGCAGAAGGCGCAGGTGCTGGGCCTGTACTGGGCTGCCCTGCCTGCCTGGTTGGCGGCGCTGGGTTCGCTGTCGGGGCTGGGCGGCGTGGCCTGCCTGCTGCTGGTCCTCGGCAGCCTGATGACCATCATTCTCTACCGCATCCCGAAGCAGGTGCTCTGAGCCCGTAGCCTGGATTAGCCGAAGGCGTGATTCGGGATTCCAACGTTCGTGGCATATCTCGGCCATCCGAGGCGCGATCCGGCTCGGTTCGTCGGGTCGATGAAGCGCGACCCGACCTACGAAATTGCCTCATGCTTTGTAGGTCGGATTAGCCGAAGGCGTAATCCGACGATCCGAAGGCGTAAACCGACAATTCACTCATCGCGGCTGGATGATCGGCGGCTGCACGGTGAAATCCACATGCACATCGACCTGGAACACCTCGGCCAGGTGTTCCGGCGTCAGCACCTGTTGCGGCGTACCGGTGCGATAAAGGCGGCCCTGATGCATCAGACACAGGCGGTCGCAGTAGCGCGCGGCCAATGCCAGATCGTGGATGGACACCAGCACGCCACGCCCTTCGCCAGCGTATTGCCTGAGCAGTTCGAGAATGTGCCGCTGGTAGTACAGGTCGAGGCTGGCCACCGGCTCGTCGGCGATCAGCACGCGCGGCTCGCCGGCCAGCACGCGGGCCAGCCAGACGCGGGTCTGCTCGCCACCGGAGAGCTGGTCGATGCGCCGGTCGCGCCACTGCCATACACCGGCCTGATGCATGGCATGGTGAATCCTGTCCGTATCCTCGTCGCCCCAGGGCAGGCGGCCCAGGGTCACGATGTTCGCCACGTTCAGGGCCCAGGCGCTCTGGCTGGCCTGTGGCAGCAGCGCCACCTGGCGCGCCCTTTCATGGATGCTCAAGCGCTGGCTGGGCTGGCCGCCGATGGCTATCCGGCCTCGATGCCTTTGCACGCCGGCCAGGCAGTTGAGCAGGGTCGACTTGCCCGAGCCGTTGGGGCCGATGATGCCCAGCACTTCACCGGCATTGAGTGCCAGATCGACGTCATGCAGGCGCTCGTCCACGCTCAGACCGTGGGCACGGATCAGCTCCATTTCTGCCGCTCCCGCCAGACCAGCCAGATGAACAGGGGCGCCCCGATCAGCGAAGTGAGCACTCCCAGCTTGAGTTCGCGCCCTGGCGGCAACAGCCGAACCACCAGGTCGGCGCAAAGCACCAGCGTGGCGCCGGCCAGCATCGAAGGGATCAACAGGCGATCGGGACGATGATTGACCAGTGGCCGAACCAGGTGCGGCACGATCAGCCCGACGAAGCCGATCGCACCGGCCACGGCCACCGCCGAGCCGACCAGCACCGCGGCACCGAGGACGATCAGCCGGCTGCCGCGTTTGACGTTCAGCCCGAGGCTCTGCGCGACCTGTTCGCCCAGGCTCAGGCCGTAGAGCAGGGGCCGCTGGCGCAGGATCAGCAGGCTGCCGATCAACAGCGCCGGCAGCAGGATGCGCAGGTGATCAAGCCCGCGTTCGGACACCGAGCCCAGCAGCCAGAACACCAGTTCCTGCATGGCGAAGGGATTGGGCGCGAAGTTGAGCACCATCGCCAGCGCGGCGCCGCTGACGGTGGAAATCGCCAGGCCGGCCATGATCACCATCGATGGACGCGAGGAGCCGGCCAGGGCCAGCATCAGGACCAGGGCGATACCGGCACCGAGCAGCCCGGCCAGCGCTGGCGCCATCTCGCCGGCGAAGGACAGCAGACCGAAATAGAACACCGCCGCCGCGCCGAGCGCCGCACCCTGGCTGGCACCGATCAGCCCGGGGTCGGCCAGCGGATTGCGCAGCAGCCCCTGCAATGCGGCGCCGGAGAGACCCAGCGCCGCGCCGACGCAGATGGCCAGCAGGGTGCGTGGCAGGCGGATATCACCGACCACGATGGCCTCCAGCGAATCTGCTCCACGCAGCCAGTCGAGCAGCCCGCCGGCCATGTTGACCGACGTCGAGCCCAGGCTCAGCGAGAGCAGGGCAGCGATCAGCAGCAAGCCGCCGAGCAATGGCGTGATCAGTCGAGCCATTGGTGCAATTGTCCTATCAGTTCCCAGGTCCATGGCCCCGGACATTGCCAGCGCCAGAATTCGCTGGTCAGCCAGCGCTCAGCCGGCACGCTCCTGGCCAGCGCCGGGTGTTCGGCGAACTGGTTGGCGCGTGCGCGATGCTTGGGCGCGGCCCACAGAATCGCATCCGGGGGATCGCTGGCGATCCGCTCCAGGTCCAGGCGCTGGTAACCGGGTTCGGTCAGGTAGTTGGTCCAGCCGGCGTGCTGGAGAATCTCGTGCTCCAGCGTGCCCTGTCCGGTGCCGATGGCGTTGGCGCCGAGCAGCAGCAGGCGCTGCGGCCTGGCCGGTCGGGGCATTGGGGCGGGCACGGTGCTGGCGAGCGTTTCCGGTAGTTGCAGGGCGCGCAGGAACTGTTTTTCGTACTCCACCACCTGCTGCAGGGTGCGCGGCAGCGGCAGCACCTGTGTCTCCACACCCAGACTTTCCAGGCGCTGGCGCAGTTGCGTCGCCGAAAACTGACCGGCCAGCACCAGGTCGGGTCGCAGCGCGAAGATCTGCTCCAGGCTGCCATCGTGCACTGGCCACTCGGGACCGATCCAGTCGATGGGGTAACGGTGTTGCAGCTGCGACAGGGCCACCACGTTGTTCCGGTCCGCATGATGGGCGATCAGCCAGTCCGCGCACAGGCCGAGGGAGAGGATGCGTTGCGGCGCGGCTGAATAGCCTGCGCCAGGAAGTATGCAGAACATGGCCAGGGCGATTTGAGCAATGCGATGGATCATTTGGCCAAAGGGTTGCTGGGGAATGAGAAGTCAGCACGTTACCTGAAAAGGCAAGGTGCTGACGGTGTAGGGCGGATCAATGCTTCATCGATTCGCCGGACGCAGGCTACGGCGCGTGGAATGCCGGGGACCTGCGTGTCGAGTCAGGCATCAGCCCCGGATTACGCCTACGGCTAATCCAGGCTACGGTCTGTGGCGCCTCGGCAAAGGCATTCAGAAACGGTAACCAACGCTTAGCTGTACCTCCTCCTCGGGTGCGGGATAGCGGCTGGCTGCGGTGGCGAAGGCATCGTAGCGTTTGCCGGTCAGGTTGTTGATCCGTAGTTTGGTGTTGAACTGCCTGTATTCATAGGCCAGAGCGGCATTGACCAAGGTGTAGCTGCCGGCCTTCTGCTGAACATTGGCATCGTCGCCAGAGTAATAGCGCTTGCCGGTATATACCGCCTCCACGTAGCTGCGCAGTCCAGGCAGGATTTCATAGCTCATGTGAGCACTGGCGCTGTGGCGCGACACCCAGGGCACGTCATTGCCTTTGAAGCTGCCGTCGCGGTACTCGGAATCGGTGAAGCTGTACTGACCACCGATACTCAGATCAGCGCTGAGTTGGCGTTCGGCTTCGAGCAGAACGCCCTTGCGCAGGGTCTTGTCCAGGTTGATGTTGGCGCCATCGAAGCCCCAGGCGCTGTTGGGGCCGGGTGCGGTCGGGTCATACATCAACTCGTCTTCCAGTTCCAGGCGATACACCGTGAGGCGGTATTGCTGAATGCCGTCGTTCCACTCGACGCCGCTTTCCCAGGATTCGCCGGTTTGCGGTTTGAGAAAGGTGACATCCGGCGAAGTAAAACCGTTTTCGTCGACATTGGCCCAGCGCAGAACGTCCTCGCGCCTGATGAATACGCGGGTCTGCTCGTTGGCTTGCCAGCTCAGGCCGATACTGCTGCTGCCTTCGCGATCACGATGCGCTCGGCTGGAAGCGGTGCTTTCGTCATCCGCTTCGCTGACGCGGTAACCGATCACCAGATTCAATCCATTCCCGAGATCCTGGCTGAACTGTGTGTACCAGTCGCGCAGAGTTTGTTGTGCGAGGGTGTCGCCCCAAGAAGCCAGGTACTCGTAATCGCTGGTGATATGGTCATGGCCCAGCAGCCATTCGGCTTGCCCGAGAGGAGAATCGAATCGGGCGGTAAGACGCGGGCTGATGGTTTCGATACGGGTGCCCTGGGTGAATTCAGAGCCGGGGCCGAAACTGCCGACTCCATCTTGATCGCTGTGGCTGTAGTCGAGGTGCGCACTCCAGACTTCACTCAGGCGCTGTTCCAGCGCCAGGCGATGAACCTGGCTTTTGCTGTCGTTCCAGGCCAGCGAGTTGCTCTGCTTGCGGTCTTGGCGGCGCTGAGCCAGAGAAAGTGCATTGGGAAAAAGCAGTTCGTCATCCACCGTCTGGTATTCATAAAACACGTGGCCGTTGTCGTGTTCATAACGCAGGCGGGCGAAGGCATTGCTGTAGTCGGCGTTGTTATGGTCGCGGTAATTGTCGTTGCTGCGGGTTTCGCCGCTCGCATACAGCGAGAAACCACCCCCGAGCTGCTGATGCAGGTGCCCGCGAAAGGCTTCATGGTCGTGACTGCCTCGGCTGGCTTCGACATAGGCCTCGTTGCTGGATGGGGTGCGCGTGATGATGTTGATGACACCGCCCACTGCCTGATCGCCATAGAGAACGGTCCCGGCGCCACGAATGATCTCGATCCGCTCGATATTCGCCAGCGGGACGCTGTTCAGGTCAGCGCTGGCCAGGGTCGGCTGATTCAGGCGGCGACCATCGACCAGGACCAGGGTGTTGTTGGCGGCATTTTCGCCGAAACCGCGCAGGCTGATGGCGGCGCGGTTACCGTCACCCATGGTGTCGCGAATCTGCAGGCCGGCCTGGCTGCGCAGTACATCGAGCAGGTCGCTGCTGGCACTGGCCTCGATCTGCTCGCGGTCGATCACCGCTACGCTGGCTGGGGTCGGCGCTTTCAAATTGGTCGCGCGGGTAATCACCATGGGCGGCAATTGCGCGCTGGAAGAGCTCTCATCGGCAGCGAGCGCCAGGCCGGGTGTCAGGGCGATGGCCAGGGCCAAACGGGACAGTTTCATCGGTCAAGAATCCTCAAAAGATCGAAGCACTTTTGAGGAGGGCAGGAACAAGCGTGGGTCCGGAATGCAGGTGGCCGCGCTTGACGGTGCTGCCCTCCGCAACACCAGTCGAATCCGCTCAGGCCGGTCTCCGGGCTCTCGACTCGCATCGCGCTCGCCTTCCCATGCCGGGGCACAGTGGCGTTTGAGCGAACGGCGATCCCTGGGATCGCGGTCGATTACCGTTGCGGGGGCAGCGCCGGGATTGTTCGATTGAACGCACCGGCTTCCCGTTTAATGCGCGTCTTGCGGCGGCACACCTGAATGGAAAACGCGCGCACCATAGCCGGCGGCAGGCTTGGGCGCAATGACAACGTCAGGATTGAGGCAGCAAAATGAGATCGCCATGGCCCACCGGCAGCCTGAACGCGGCGTCCAGCGGTTGCCCTGCGACCAGGTGATGCAGGGCGCGAATCGGCCCGGCGTGGGTCAGCAGGATGGCCTCCGTGTCGCCCAGCTCAGCCAGAAAGGCGCGCAGGCGCTCCAGCAGTTCGGGCAGGCTTTCGCCATCGGGCGGAGCGGCAGTCTGCCAGTTGTCGCCCCAGTGTCGTGCGGCGGGTGAGTCCAGTTCCGCCCAGGTACGGCCTTCCCAGTCACCGAAATTCAGTTCCTGCAGACGGGCGTCGATGCGGAAGGGAACGCCCAGCGTCTCGGCCAGGCTGCGGCAGCGCAGGCTCGGGCTGCTCCAGACGGGGGGCAAGCCCTTTGGAAACTGCCGTGCCAGCGTGTCGTGGACGGCACGCGCCTCTTCGGCAAAGCTCGCGGCCAGCGGTACGTCCAGCCGGCCATAGCACAGGCCGGTGGCCGCCACGCGGGTGTGGCGAATCAGACAAAGCGGCACAGCGCCAGGACTCCCAGCAGGAAGGTCAGCTCGCTCAGCTGTTGCAGCGCGCCCAGGCAGTCGCCGGTGAAACCACCGATCCACTTGCGTAGCCAGCGGGCGAACCAGAAACGCAGCGCGATCAATGGCAGCAGCGCCAGCCAGAGCGGCGCCGGTATCTCGATCCAGATAAAAGGCAGCAGCGCCAGGGTGGCTGCGACCAGCAACCCGGTCGCCGACATGCGCACCGCCAGCGGCTTGGCCTTGCCTTCGGGGCGGGCGTAGGCCTCGGTGAGCATCATGCTGGCGGCGTTGAGGCGGCTGAGCGTATGCGCGAGGATCATGATCGGGATGATGATCGTCGCTGGCAGCGCACTAAGCAGCAGGAACTTGCCCACCAGGGTGCCGATGAGTGCGCTGGCGCCGTAGGTGCCCAGGCGCGAGTCCTGCATGATGGCGAGGATGCGCTCGCGATCCCAGCCACCGCCCATGCCGTCCATGCAGTCGGCCAGGCCGTCCTCGTGGAAGCAACCGGTCAGCAGCAGGCCGAAGGCCATGCTCAAGAGGATCGCGACCGACTCGGGCCAGAGCAAGGTCGCGCCCCAGTAGACCAGCGCACAGAGCGCGCCGATCAGGGTGCCGATCAGCGGGAAATAGATCGCCGCCTGGTTGAGCTCGTCCTCGGAGTAGGGCACCCGGGCGGGAATCGGGATACGGGTGAAGAACTGCAGCGAGAGCAGGAGGCGATCGCATTCGCGACGCAGCAAGGGGCGTTCGTTCACGGCGCCGCCTCGTCGCTCACGCCGGCTTCCTCGAAGGAGGCCATCTCGTTGAGAAAGCCGCAGGCGGCCTGCAGCAGCGGCCAGGCCAGCACCGCGCCGCTGCCTTCGCCGAGGCGCAGGTCCAGTTGCAGCAGCGGCGTGGCGCGCAAATGCTCCAGCAGCAGCGGGTGGCCGCCCTCGTTTGAGCGATGGCCGAACACGGCGTAGCCACGCACCGCGGGCGCGATCTGCATCGCTGCCAGCAGCGCGGCGCTGGCAATGAATCCATCAATGACGATCAGCGCGCCTTTTTCCGCGGCACCGAGCATGGCGCCGGTCATCATCACCACTTCGAAGCCGCCCACCTCCGCGAGTACGTCGAGCACGTCGTGCGGACCTGGCCCGACGCGCGCCGCGACCGTCTCCAGGATGGCCACCTTGCGCGCCAGCCCGGTGTCGTCCAGGCCGGTGCCGCGCCCGGTACCGACAGCGATTGGCAGACCGGCGAGAAAATGCGCCAGCAGCGTGGCGCTGGAAGTATTGCCGATGCCCATCTCGCCGAAGGCCAGCACGTTGCTGCCTTTTTCCACCTCTTCATGGGCGATGCGCCGTCCGGTTTCCAGACCCTGCAGGGCCTGGGCGCGAGTCATGGCCGGGGCTGCCAGCGCATTGGCGGTGCCGAAGCCGAGCTTCTCGTGGCGCAGCGGCAGGTCGCTGGGGAAATCGGCATTGACCCCGGCATCCACCACTTGCAGGGCGAAGCCATGCTGGCGGGCGAAGCTATTGGTGGCCGCGCCGCCAGCGAGGAAGTTGTAGACCATCTGCGGTGTGACTTCCGGTGGGTAGGCGCTGACGCCCGCCTGGGCCAGCCCATGGTCGGCAGCGAAGATGGTCAGGCTTGGGCGCTGCAGCTTTGGGCTGAGTGTCTGCTGGACCAGACCGATCTGCAGGGCCAGAGTTTCCAGCTGTCCCAGCGCGCCCAGCGGTTTGGTCTTGCGGTCGATCTTGTGGCGCAGCGCAGGGATTAGCGCGGGATCGGGGGAGTGGATGGTGAAGATGGGTGGGGATGACATGAGGGCTCGTACCGGTTGTGCGGCCAGCAGGCCGGGTCGCAAGAGAGCTACAGTTTGGCGGGTTGTGCGGAAAAGCCCTTTGGCGTTTTCCACCCGTAGGTCGGGTCGCGCTTCACCGACCCGACGAGCGAACGCTCAGACGCTTCCAGGGGTGGTGTCTTGTTCGTTGGTTTACGCCTTCGGATCGTCGGATTACGCCTGCGGCTAATCCGACCTACAACTGCTACAGATTGCGCATGTAGGGCCGAGCGTGTTCGGCCTTTGTGACGCGGCGGTCGGATGAATTCGACCCTACAGGTTGGCAGGCCGTGAGCCATGTCGGGCGGGTGCAACCTGCCAGGTTCGTGTCTTGCGCTGCGGGTTTCACCCGCTCTGCGTCATTCGTGCGCGCACGGCGGTTTCAATTCCCGCCGCATCCAGGCCGCATTCTGCGAGCATCTGCGAGGGTTTGGCATGCTCGACGTAAATATCCGGCAGGCCCAGCTGCAACAGCGGCCTGACGATGGCCTTGGCGGCGAGGAACTCGCTCACCGCGCTGCCGGCGCCGCCCATGATGCTGTTTTCCTCGATGGTCACCAGCAACTCATGGGCGTCGGCCAGCTGCCGTACCAGGGCTTCGTCCAGCGGTTTGACGAAGCGCATGTCGACGACCGTGGCATCCAGGGTTTCGCCAACTTCCAGCGCTTCGGCCAACTGCACGCCGAAGACCAGCAGCGCCACTTTCGAGCCTTGGCGACGAATGACTCCCTTGCCGATTTCCAGTGGCTCCAGGCCGGGTTCGATAACCGCATTGGGGCCGGTGCCGCGTGGGTAGCGCACCGCTGCCGGGCCTTCGAACAGGTAGCCGGTGGTGAGCATGCGGCGCATCTCGTTCTCGTCGCTGGGGGTCATCACCAGCATGCCGGGAATGCAGCGCAGGTACGACAGATCGAAACTGCCGGCATGGGTCGGGCCATCCTCGCCCACCAGCCCGGCGCGGTCGATGGCGAACAGCACGTCGAGATTCTGCACCGCCACATCGTGGATCAACTGGTCGTAGGCGCGCTGCAGGAACGTGGAATAGATCGCCACCACCGGCTTGGCGCCTTCGCAGGCCATGCCGGCGGCCAGTGTCACCGCGTGCTGCTCGGCGATGGCGACGTCGAAGTAGCGCTCGGGAAAGCGCTCGCTGAAGGCTACCAGGTCCGAGCCTTCCTTCATCGCGGGCGTGATGCCGGCCAGGCGGGTATCAGCCGCGGCCATGTCGCACAGCCACTGGCCGAACACGTTGGAGTAGCGCGGGCCGGACGGCGGCTTGGGTTTCCTGGGGGCGTCCAGCGGTTCCAGCTTGTTGATCGCATGCCAGGTGATGGGGTCGACTTCCGCCGGGGCGAAGCCCTTGCCCTTCTTGGTCACCACATGCAGGAACTGCGGGCCGGACAGGTCACGCATATTGCGCAGCGTGGCGATCAGCGTCGGCAGGTCGTGGCCGTCGATGGGGCCGATGTAGTTCCAGCCCAGCTCCTCGAACAGGGTGCCGGGCACCAGCATGCCCTTGGCGTATTCCTCGGTGCGACGGGCGATCTCCCAGGCGCCGGGCAGGCGCGAGAGGACCTTCTTGCTGCCTTCGCGCATGCTGCTGTAGGTGCGGCTGGAGAGGATCTTCGCCAGGTAGTTGGACATGCCGCCGACGTTGCGCGAGATCGACATGTCGTTGTCGTTGAGCACCACCAGCATGTCGGCGCCGACTTCCGGCGCATGGTTGAGCGCCTCGAAGGCCATGCCGGCGGTCAGCGCGCCGTCACCGATCACGGCGATGGACTTGCGCTTCTGGCCCTGCAGACGGGCGGCGATGGCCATGCCCAGCGCGGCGCTGATGGAGGTGCTGGAATGGCCGACGCCGAAGGTGTCGTACTCGCTTTCGCTGCGACGAGGGAAGGCGGCCAGGCCGTCCTTCTGGCGCAGGCTGGCCATCTGCTCGCGGCGTCCGGTGAGGATCTTGTGCGGGTAGGCCTGGTGGCCCACATCCCAGACCAGGCGGTCGTCCGGGGTGTCGAAAACGTAATGCAGCGCGATGGTCAGCTCGATCACGCCAAGACCGGCACCGAAGTGCCCGCCGGTCTGGCCGACGCTGAACAGCAGATCCTGGCGCAGCTCGTTGGCGAGTTCTACGAGTTCCGCCTCGCCCAGGCGACGCAGCTGCGCGGGCGTGGCGGCGCGGTCAAGAATGGGCGTTTGGGGGCGAAGCCGAGGAATCTCATGGAACGTCTTGAGCATCGGGCGAATCGTTTTTGGCTGAAAAAAGAGCCGCAGTTTACCCGATGGGCTCGACGATAAGAATGACCGTGGCGCTAACAGGGCCACGGTGGGGTGGCCCGGGTCGGAATGCTGCCGCGGAAAGCGCTATCAGCTGCGGCGTTCGACGATAAAGCGCGCCAGCTCGCGCAGCGGCCCGGCGCTCGCACCGAAAGGTTGCAGCGCGTGCAGGGCCAGATCGCGCAGCTCCAGCGCGTAGGCCTTTGCCGCGTCCATGCCCAGCAGGGACGGGTAGGTGGGCTTGTCGCGGGCGATATCGGCGCCCTGGTGCTTGCCCAGGGTGGCGGTGTCGCTTTCCACATCGAGGATGTCATCCTGTACCTGAAAGGCCAGGCCGACCGCTTCGGCGTATTGCTGCAGCGCGGCCAGGCTGACGGCATCGGCACGGCCACTGGCGAGTGCGCCCAGGCGCACGGAGGCTTCGATCAGGGCGCCGGTCTTGTGCCGGTGCATCAGCTCCAGCGCCTCGCGGTCGAGTTTGCAAGCCACCGAGCCGAGATCGATGGCCTGGCCACCGACCATTCCGCCGGGGCCGGCGGCGCGGGCCAGACTGCTGAACATTTCCAGGCGCAGCGCGGGATCGGCCGGGTTGTGCGTCGCTGCGGCCAGCGCTTCGAAGGCGAGGCTCTGCAAGCCGTCGCCGGCGAGGATCGCGCAAGCTTCGTCGAAGGCCTTATGGGTGGTGGGCTGGCCACGACGCAGGTCGTCGTCGTCCATGGCCGGCAGGTCGTCATGCACCAGTGAATAGGCGTGGATCAGCTCGACCGCGCAGGCGGCGCCATCGGCCTGGGCCGCATCGCCTTCGAGTGCCTCGCAGGCGGCGTAGACCAGCAGCGGGCGCACGCGCTTGCCGCCGTTCATCACGCTGTAGCGCATGGCCTGGTAGAGACGTTCAAGTTGTGGGCGGGGCGCGACGAAGAGGGCGTTCAGGCAGTTGTCGACGCGCGCCTGGCAGCGCTGCTGGTAGGCGATCATGCTTGCGGGTCCACCTCGAAGGGCGTTTCCTGCAGCGTGCCGTCGCGTTCGAGCAGAATCTGCACCTTCTGTTCGGCCTGGCTGAGGGCGGCCTGGCAGTCGCGGGTCAGGCCGATGCCCTGCTCGAAGCAGGTCAGTGAGTCTTCCAGCGACAGCTCGCCGCTTTCCAGTCGTTCGACCAGCTGCTGCAGCTCGGCGAGGGATTGTTCGAAATCGAGGGCGACTTTCTTGCGGGCCATGGCGGAACCTGTTCTGTGCGACTGCTCTGAAACGGTCGCGACACTAGCAGAGCCGGGCGGAAAAAGCACTGCGGGTGGACAGGAACGCCAGTCGCTTTTTGCTTCAGGCTTCACCTACGCTCGACTGGTGAAGCGTGGCCCGATCTCTCGGCTCAGATAAACGACGGAAGCGCCTTCGGCGATTCCATCCTACGATTGCACGGCATCCGATATTCGTAGCCTGGATTAGCCGAAGGCGTAATCCGGGTTTCCGCAGGCGTAATCCGGTATTCGGAAGGCGGGTTATCGCCAATACGTCGTCCAGAAGTAATAGACGGTCATGCTTGCGCCTACCAGGATCACGAATGCCCGTAACCAGCGGGCCGGCAGTTTCTGGCTCAGCGCGCCACCGGCATAACCGCCCAGTGTGGTGCCGATCAGCAGGATCGCCAGTTCAGACCAGCTCACCCGCCCGGCGATGATGAAGGTGGCGGTGGCGACGCTGTAGATCACTGCGGAAATCAGGTTCTTCAGCGCGTTGGCGCGCACCAGCGGGTGGCCTTCGATGGAGAAGGCCGCCAATTGCAGGATGCCCATGCCCGCGCCGAAGTAGCCGCCGTAGATGGATACCAGTCCGTGCGCGGCCAGAGATAGCGGCGCGTGCGGTGGTACTTCGCCGGCCTCCTTGCGCCGGGACGTCAGCCAGCGGCTCAGCAGGGGGCTGGCGGCGAACAGTGCGGTGGCCAGCAACAGAAGCCAGGGGATCAGCAGGCTGAACACATCATCGCCGCTGACCAGCAGCAGGATGCCGCCGAGCAGGCCGCCGCCCAGGCCGGCCAGCAACAAGGGCAGCAGATAGCGCCCCAGTGGGCGCAGGCTGGTACGCGCCGCCCAGGCACCGGCGAGGCTCGCCGGCCAGAGCGCGACGGCATTGGTGGCGTTGGCCGTCACCGGTGGCAGGCCGATGGCGAGCAGTGCGGGAAAGGAAAAGAAGGTGCCGCCACCGGCCAGTGCGTTCATTCCGCCTGCGGCGAAACCGGCAGCGATGAGCAGCAGCATATCGAACAGGGACATCGGATGCGCTCGGTGACAAAAAGACGCAGGTTAGCCTTGCCGTTGCGCTGCGCCAAGGGCGTTGCCGTTGCGTGCGGGTTTCGCTGCGCTCTCAACAGGCCCGTTTTTCCGGTTGGAGGCATGAACCGTAGGGCTCTATGCCCTGGCCGACGGCAGGACGTCATGGCGGTTGAGACAGCACTGTTCCGCCGGTTGCGGGCGTGAATAGAAGTAGCCTTGCAGGCTGGGGCAGCCATTGAGTAGCAGGAAGGCTGCCTGACGCTCGTTTTCCACGCCCTCGGCCACCACGTGCAGGCCCAGGTGGCTGGCCATGATCAGAATGCCGCGCACCAGGGCTACCGAGTGCGCGCTGTCCGGCAGGTCGGCGACGAATTCGCGGTCGATCTTGATGCCATCGAAGGCGAATTTCTGCAGATAGGTCAGGGACGCGTAGCCGGTGCCGAAGTCATCCAGCAGCAACGGCATGCCCAGCGCGCGCAAGCGTGTCAGGGTCGTCTGGACATGCTCGTCGGCAGCCAGCAGGGCGCTTTCGGTGATTTCCAGTTCGAGCAGCTCGGGGCTGACGTCTTCCTCATGAAGAATGTCGCGCAGGCAACCGGCCAGATCGGCCTGGCGGAAGTCCAGTGGTGACAGATTGACCGCGATGCGTATCCTGTGCTTTCCCTGTTGCCACAGGCGAGCCTGGCGGCAGGCCTGGCGAAAAACCCAGCGCGTGACGTCGATGATCATCCCGCTTTCTTCCAGCACTGGAATGAAGTCGCTGGGCGGGACCAGACCGCGACTTGGCGACTGCCAGCGCAGCAGCGCTTCCATCGCCCTTGGCCGTCCCTGGCTGTCCACTTGCGGCTGGAAGTGCAGGACGAACTGTTCGCACTCCAGTGCCTGGCGAAGCTCCAGCTCCAGTTGATGGCGTCGCTCCGCCACTGCACCCAGCGTGTCGGAATAAGCCACGATGCAGTTGCGCCCGGCATCCTTGGCCGCATACAGGGCCAGATCCACCTGCTTGAGCAGATCATTGGCGGTGCCGCTCCCGGAGCTGCTGGCGATGCCGATGCTGGGGCTGATGCGGCATTCGTACTGACCGATCCGTATCGCCGGTGCAAGATCGTCGATGATGCGCTGACCGAGGGCCAGGGCGTCCGAGGGTTCGACCGCTTCGAGCAGCAGCATGAACTCGTCGCCACCGGATCGCGCCAGCACACTGGGGGCAGGCGTCAGGCGCGTCAGCCGGGTCGCTATCTTGACCAGCAGAAAATCGCCGACCTCATGGCCGAGGGCATCGTTGATGCGCTTGAAGTAGTCGATATCGATGAACAGCAGGCTCAGGTGGGTGCCTTGGCTCAGCAGATGCTCCAGGCGTTGCACCAGATAATGCCGGTTCGCCAGATGCGTCAATGGGTCGTAATGGGCCAGGAAGCGCAAGTTCTGCTCAGTCTCCAGTCGCTCGCTGATATCGCGCAGCAACAGCAGGTAGTGCTGCGTCTTGCGGTGGCGGAATGGGGTGCAGCTGACTTCCAGTGGCACCTGCTGGCCGTTGCGCAACCCGGTCAGTTCGAGCGCCGTGCTCTTGTTTAGCATGCGCTGCGCCGCGTCCTGGTCGAGCAGCAGGTCCTCGACGGCTGTTGCGATCAGTTCCAGTGGAGTGCGGGCGAACAGCCGGGCGGCGGCCAGGTTGGCCTGTTCGATGCGCAGTTCGTGGTCCACGACGAGCATGCCGACCGGGGCGGTATTGATCAGGTCGCGCATCATGCGCCCGCTTTCCGAGAGCGCCGCCTGGCGGTCGTAGAGCTGGTGCATCATCTGGCTCAGGGTGCGCGCCAGGGTGGCGATTTCGTCCCGACCCCCGACCGCCGGCGCCTGCGGCAGATGATGAGCGGCGAAGTGGCGCGCCGCCTGCTCGACGCGGGCCAGGCGGCGGGTAATCAACCGGCCATAGAAGAAATTCAACGCCAGACCCAGGAAGAACAGCAGAGCAAGGATCTGCGCCAGATAGCCCCAGGCATCTCGCTTGATCTGCTGCAGCTGGGTGGTGAAATCCAGTTCGACGAGCAAGGCGTCATGCTGACGGGCCGGTATCTGTCCGGTACGGTCCAGCGGGTAGATCGCCAACTGGCGCTGACCGGCGAGCGGCAGCCAGATGGGATGGCCCCTGCGCACGTGTGCCTTCAGGGCGGCTGGACTGATGGCATCCAACTGGTCGGCCTGCAGGTCGAGGCGAGTTGCGGCAACAATGCGCAGCTCCCTGTCGATCACCATCGCCCAGACGATGCCATCGAGGCTGGCGAGATCGGCCAGCTCGATTTCGAGTTCGGTGGTGCGCCCCTGGCGTACATGGTCGCTCAGGCTGCTTTGCAGCAGGGCGAAATGCTGCTTGGTGCGGTTCTGCCAGTCCTGCACGGCCTCTTCGATGCTGCCGGGAACCTGGAAGGTGGTCAGCAACAACGTGAACAGTGCCGCGAACAGGCCGAGCAGCAGCGGCAGGGACAGGCGCAGGGGCATTCGCGTCAGCATTCGACACCCCGGCAGTCACTCAGCAGCGCCAGTGGCCGTGCGGGATGCGCCAGCAAGCCATGCTCGAGCATGTAGTCGTTGAGTTGGCGCATCTGGCGCAGCAACTGTCCGTTGTGAAGCTGGATGCTGTTGATTCGTTCGTCGCCCGGCACGATACCGTCGAGCGTGCGCTGCAGGCTCGCTGTGCTCAGGCCGAGCCGCTGTTGCAAGTGCGTCGAGAACGTGGTGCGGTCGTCCTGCCAGATACGTAGCGCGTCGTACCAGAGGCGCTTCAGCCGCCCGCGCTGGGCGGGGTTCAGATGACGGCGGTTGACCACCATGACGTGGGTGATTTCGTTCGGCAGCGCACTGCTGTCGAAAATGCGTCGTGCGCCCAGGGCTTCCAGTTCGGGACCCATCGCGGCGCTGCTGATGAGTGCGTCGACTCGCTTGCTGCGCAAGGCGTGTGCGTGCTCCCGCAGGGGCAGGATGACCAGCTCCAGCTGTTCACGTCCGAACCCGGTCTGATCGAGGACACGCGACAGCAGGAAAGCGGCCTGCGCCGAATCCTCGATGCCCAGGCGCTGGCCTTGCAGATCGGCCAGGTGTTTCATCGGTGGCACCACATAGAGCACGTCGGCGCCATTGGAGATACCGGCGATCAGCAGGATTTCCAGGTCGAGCCGCTCGTCACTGCTCTGCAGCAGCAGTGTTTCGCTGAGGCTGAGCATGGCCGCATCCAGCGTGCCGTTGCGCAAGCCGCGCACGACGCCAATCGGGCTGGGGTATTCAACCAGGCGCAGCGTACCGGGTTGCGACAGCTTGAGTTCACCAGCGATGAAAAGAGGGGCATGACCGGGCCAGCGATCACTGCCGATGCGGATGGTTTCGGCCTCCGGTTGGCAGGCCAGCAGGCTCAGAAAGAGCAATAGCAACAAGATTCGCGGCATCCCAGCCATTCCACTGATGGTCTAGTGCCACCATAGCCTGAGCGGAAGTTGCCGCATATCCCTTCATTGGTAGGGGTTAATGAGCGGAAACCAGTCTAGATCGGGACATTGGCGTGCTGTGCGCGCTTAGGTCGCAGCCTTTTCAGGCGCTCGGCCACGCTAGCTGGCGGCAAAGGCTAACGCTGTCACGATGATCAGGCCCAGCAGCCCCAGACCCACCGCCAGCTTGCCGACTGTTTCCGAGGCCAGGCTGGGGGCTTTGTCGAGGGTGTCATCACCGAAGCGGCCTTCGAGACGATGCAGCCCGGTGACGGGCTGGAACAGATTGTCCGGTTGCCCGACATGGGCCGGCTCCTCGGACATCTGGCCGTCCCAGGCTTGCCTGGCCATCATCCGGTCGAGCAGGCCGGGCATGAGCAGGGTGCCGATAATGGCCTGCAGCGAGGCGCGCCCAACCCAGAGTTCGCGAGGCGCTTCGCGTGCCGCCCGGAGGATGGCCTGCGCCGCCACCTCGGGCGTGTGGATGGGCGGTACGGGCTGCGGGCGCCTGGTCATCTTGTTGCGTGACCAGTCGAACTGCGGCGTATTGTGGGCCGGCAACTGGACCATCGTCAGCCGCACCTGGCTCTTGTCGTGGATCAGTTCGCAGCGCAGCGAATCGGTGAAGCCGCGGATCGCAAATTTCGCCGCGCAATAGGCCGATTGCAGGGGGATCGCCCGGTAGGCCAGGGCGGAGCCGACCTGCACGATGGTGCCCCGGTTGCGTGGCTGCATGTGGCGCAACGCCGCCAGCGTACCGTGAACGACGCCCAGGTAGGTTACGTCCGTGACTCGTTTGAACTCCACCGCGCTGGTCATATGGACGGGGCCGAAGACCGTCGCCATTGCCGAATTCACCCAGAGATCGACTGGCCCCAGCTCCGCCTCGATCCGTTCGGCGGCGCGGTCCACCGCTTCGGCATCGGCCACATCCAGCGCAATCGCCAGTGTCCTGGCGCCACCGCTTTCCAGCTCGGCCCGCGTATCCTCCAGCCCTTGCGCCCCACGCGCGATCAGCGCCACACGGTAGCCGGCGCGCGCCAACGCCCACGCCGTCGCCCGCCCGACACCCGCGCTGGCGCCACATACCACAGCGACCCGTCCGCAATCTGTCATGTCTGTCCCCTTCGTCGATTCAGAGGCCGGATGCCGCTGACCTCGCCTGTTGCAGTTGACCGGCGAGGGATGGACTGAGTTGCGAGGTGGGAATAGGCGCAGCAGACAAACATTTCCCGAGACTGGATGAGCCGTTGCGCATCGCCTGCTTTGTGCCGGCTCGGCGAGCCTTGCCGGAGTGGCGCAGGCATCGTTGTTGCAGCTGCCGCCACTCGATGTGTGGAAACGGTTAATTGCCCATTCGGCGAATTGCCAGAGAGGTATTCCTTAGGGGTGTGGCAAATCGACGCCTTCTACCTAATGAGTCTTAATTCTTGTCGACACGCAAGGTTTGCCTGCCGGGTTTGTCGCGTAATGCGCGAAATTTTGAACCAGCAGGAGTACGCGCTGTGAATACAATCAAGCATCTGGCCTTATCCATTGCATTGGCTTTCAGCGGCCAGGTTCTAGCGGACGCTGCTGACGGTCTGTCACGTGTCAAGGTTGGTCTGGTGGCACCGCCCCAGGTGCATGCACACGAACAGGTGGCGCCGAAGGAGCCGCGCGTGGTGCAGTTCCGCCTGGTGATCGAGGAAAAGAAAATGGTCATCGACGACCAGGGCACCACGCTCCAGGCGATGACGTTCAATGGCTCGATGCCCGGCCCGACCATGGTGGTGCACGAGGGTGACTTCGTAGAGCTGACCCTGGTCAATCCGGCCAGCAACAGCATGCCGCACAACATCGACCTGCACGCGGCCACCGGTGCGCTGGGCGGCGCCGCCCTGACGCTGGTATCTCCCGGACAGGAAGCCGTGCTGCGCTTCAAGGCCGACCGTGCCGGTACCTTCGTCTATCACTGCGCACCCGAAGGCATGGTCGCCTGGCACGTGCTGGCCGGCATGAGCGGCACGCTGATGGTGCTGCCGCGCGAGGGCTTGAAAGACCCGGCTGGCAATGCCGTTCGTTATGACCGCGCCTACACCATCGGCGAATTCGACCTGTATATCCCCAAGGACAAGGACGGCAAGTACAAGGATTACAGCACCCTGCTCGACAGCTATGCCGACACTCGCGAAACCATGCGCGGTCTGATCCCGAGCCACGTGGTGTTCAACGGTCGGGTCGGCGCACTGACCGGCAAGAACGCCCTCAAAGCCAACGTCGGCGAATCGGTCCTGCTGATCCACTCCCAGGCCAACCGCGATTCCCGTCCGCACCTGATCGGCGGCCACGGTGACTGGGTATGGGAAACCGGCAAGTTCGACAATCCGCCGCTGAAGAACCTGGAAACCTGGTTCGTGCGCGGTGGCTCGGCTGCCGTAGCGCTCTATACATTCCGCCAGCCCGGCGTCTATGCCTACCTCAACCACAACCTGATCGAGGCGGAAATGGGCGCAGCCGGCCATATCGTGGTGGAAGGCGGCGAGTGGAACGAGGAGCTGATGAAGCAGGTCAAGGCCCCCGGCCCGATCACTTCGCAGGAGTAGAGCCATGCAGCGCTTCGTGTACCGCGCAGTCCCGCTGCTGCTGGGCCTGCTGACGGCCTGCGGCGAACCGCAGGTGGTGTCGCAGGTGGAGCCGGAGCTGGTGGCGGTGCCGACCGGCCTGGCGCGTTATCACCTGCCGGGCGGCAGCGAGGTGCACGAAGAGCGTCTGGAGGGCTTCTCGATCATGCGTCGGCAGGTCAGCCAGACCGAATACGCCGCGTGCGTAGCTGATGGCGAATGCCCGGCGCTGGATGTGGCGCCGGACGAAACGGCGGCGCAACTGCCGGCGGTGGGGCTGAGCTGGCAGGATGCCAATGCCTATGCGGCCTGGCTGTCGCGTCGCAGCGGATATCACTATCGGCTGCCGCGGCACGGCGAGTGGATACTGGCGGCGGCCTCGGCCTACATCGAGGAGGCGCCGATAGTGGACGATCCGCGCAACCCGTCGCGCCGCTGGCTCGCCGAATATGCGCAGCGTGCCAACCGCGAGCGCCTGCCGGAAACGCTCAAGCCTTTCGGCGGCTATGGCAGCAACGAACACGGCCTGCTGGATGCCGGTGGAAACGTCTGGGAATGGACCGATACCTGCTTTTCGCGCAACGCTGGCGACTTCTGCGGCATTCGCATCGCCGCCGGGCGCCACCCTTCGGTATTGTCCGAATTCGAGCGCAACCCCACCAGCGGTGCCTGTTCGGTAGGTCTGCCGCCGACCCATCTGGGCCTGCGGCTGGTGCGCGAAGGCTGACCCGGTCACTGGCCGGGGGCTCGGGCCGCACCCTGTCGGCGACCCTTCGTTGAATCGAGCTGACCCGCAGCCTCATAACCGGTAAAGGTCCACCTTCCACCAGGCGGGTAGCAGGTCTTTGACCCTGTTCTGGCCGAAGCGATCATCGAGCAGGTACACCACGCCCTGATCGGCGGTGGTGCGTATGACGCGACCTGCCGCCTGCACCACTTTCTGCATGCCGGGAAAGAGATAGGCATAGTCATGGCCATTCTCTTCGCCAAACATCTGCTGCATGCGGGCTTTGACTTCTTCGTTGATCAGGTTGATCTGCGGCAGGCCGAGGGTGGCGATGAAGGCGCCGATCAGGCGTTTGCCAGGCAGGTCGATGCCCTCGCCAAACGCGCCACCGAGTACGGCAAAGCCGATGCCCTCGGAGTGAATCGTGAAACTGTCGAGAAAGGCCTGGCGCTCGCCTTCATTCATGCTGCGGGTCTGCACGCTGCTGGGGACCTCGGGGTACAGCGCCATGAACAGTTCGCGCACCTGCTGCAGGTAGGCATAGCTGCTGAAGAACGCCAGGTAGTTCCCCGGAGCACGCCGGTACTGTTCGGCCATCAACCGGCAGATCGGCGCGAGGCTGGTTTCGCGATGCTGGTAGCGGGTCGACAGGTTGCGCACCACGCGCACGGACAACTGCTCAGCCGAGAAGGGGGATTCGACATCGATCCACTGGGTTTCCTCAGGCAGCCCCAACAGATCCTGGTAATAGCTGGCTGGCCGCAGGGTCGCCGAGAACAGGGTGGTGGTATGGGCGTCGCTGAAGCGGCTGGCGAGAAAGGGCGCCGGCACGATGTTGCGCAGGCACAGCGTGGTGTGATCGCCGATGGCCTGGGTGTCTTGGCGGGTGACATCGAACAGTGAGTGCGGGCCGTAGGCCTCGCTCAGGCGACAGAACAGCATGGCATCCAGATAGAACTGCAGCAGCAGCCGGTCCTGTCCGGTGGGATGGTCGGTCAGGTGATCGGTGATGGCGCTGACCGCCCGCTGCAGCGCTGCGACGAGCAAGTCAGGGACGGCGGGGTGGATCTGATAATCCGCTTGCTGCACCTGATTGAGCTGCTCCCAGTGCCGGCTGACGCGCTGCAACACGTTGCGCAGGCCCGAGGGCACGCTACGGCACAGCTCATGAAACGCCACCTGGTCGAGTTCGGCGGTGTACATGCCGCGGGCCCGATCCACCAGATTGTGTGCCTCGTCCACCAGTACGGCGACACGCCATTCGTTGCTCTGGGCAAGGCCGTAAAGCAGGGCGCCCATATCGAAGTAATAGTTGTAATCGCAGACCACCACATCGGCCCAGCGACACAGCTCCTGGCTCAGGTAGTACGGACAGACCTGATGGGCGAGGGCAACGGCGCGTACCTGCTCGCGCGTCAGCCAGCCCTGCTGCAGCGCAGCCTGGCGAGCTTGCGGCAAGCGATTGTAGAACCCCTTGGCCAGCGGGCAGGACTCGCCATGGCAGCTCTTTTCGGGATGCTCGCAGGCCTTGTCGCGGGCTACATGCTCCAGCACGCGCAGCGGCATGCCCGCGTTTCCCTCACGCAGGCTGTGCAGCGCGTCCAGCGCCAGGCGGCGGCCCGGTGTCTTGGCCGTGAGAAAGAACAGCCGATCCAGTTGCTGGCCCGGCATGGCCTTGAGTTGCGGAAAGAGGGTGCCCAGCGTCTTGCCGATGCCGGTCGTGGCCTGGGCCATGAGGGTGCGGCCATCGCGAGCGCTGCGATACACCGCCTCGGCAAGCTGGCGTTGTCCCCGGCGAAAATCCGGGTAGGGAAAAACGAGCGTATCCAGGCAGGTATCGCGCCGTTCGCGGTGAGCTTCTTCCTGTTCCGCCCAGAGCAGAAAGCGTTGGCACTGCAACTCGAAAAAGCGTTGCAGATCGGCGGCGCTCAGCACCTCGACGAAGGCGTTCTCGGTATGGGTGAGTACGTTGAAGTAGACGACGGCCAGCTCCAGCTCCTGCAGACCCCACTGCTGGCAGAGCAGCCAGCCATAGACTTTCACTTGCGCCCAGTGCAGCGTGCGGTGGTTGGCCGGAATCCGGCTGATGTCGCCACGGTGGGTCTTGATTTCCTCCAGGCGATTGCGTTCGGGGTCATAACCGTCGGCGCGGCCACTGACGAACAGCCCAGGGTAGCTGCCGCTGAGTGGCAGTTCGGCGAGATAGTCAGCGCCACGGCGACTGACCACGGTCTGGTGACCGGCGATGCCCTCCTGAGCCGTGGGCGAGGGCGTGAAACGCAGGTCGAGATCGCCCTCCTTGGCGGTGAACTCGCAAAGGGCGCGCACCGCCACCGAGTAGGTCATGCGGCGTCCCAGCTGACGTAACAGACCTCGACCGGAATGCCCTGCTCGGCGGCAAAGGCCAGCCAGCGCTTCTGGTTGTCTTGCAGGCGGTCGCCCGGGCCTTTTACCTCGATCATCCGGTAGCGCTGCTCATGGGGGTAGAACTGGATCAGGTCGGGCATGCCGGCACGGTTGGCTTTCACATCCAGGAGCAGGCGGGCGAAGCAGGCCTGCAGGTGCTGCGCGGGAATGCAGTGCAGTGCCCGTTCCAGAAGCGGCTCATCGAGCAGAGACCAGAACACGAACGGCGATTGAATACCGACTTTCTCCCGGTAGCGCTCAAGGATCAGTTGCGGGTAGGCAGCGTCCTGCAGGCGAGCCAGACACCGCTTGAACAGATCCTGCCGGCGTACGTGAAAGTCCGGACTGAAGAGATCTGCCGGGCCTCGGTGGAAGGGATGGAAAAAAGCCCCCGGCAGTGGTGCGAAGATGGCTTCCCAGCAGAGCAGACCGAACAGGCTGCACAGCAGGCCGTTCTCCACGTAATGCACGGGCGCCTGCTCTGTACTGAAGTGATCGCGCACGGCCATTTCCACGCTGCCGTGCCCGGGCGTGGGCAAGGTCAGCTCGATGCGCAATGCTTCAGCCGCCTTGGGTCGCCTGGAGATGGGCAATCCCAGCGTGCGGCGCAATCGTCTCAGGGCACGCTCGAGACGTTGACGTTCTTCATCGCTTTTGGGCACGGCACTGAATGCCAGTGCCTGCTCATGGGCTTCGGCATCACGGCCCAGTTGCTCCAGGACACGAATCTGTCGCCAGCGAGCCTGGGCGTCTTCGCTGCGCTGATAGACCACCAGCGCTTGCTCCAGCAGGCCGCACTTCTCCAAATGATGGGCGATCTGAAACAGCTGCCTGGCGTGACGGCTGCGTAGATAAGGACTATCAGACGAAAAGGCCAGCAGCGGCGGCAGCACCGCTTCGACGGTCTCGCCCGCTTCGAAACGGACCCGTAGCGCACGCAGCTGCAGGTAGTCCTCCAGATCCTGCCGGCTGCGAAAGCCGCGAGACTGCGGGCTGATCTCCACCGATTCGTAGCGATAGACACCCAGATCCGCCAGCACGAATTCGGACCAGTCCTGAGCCAGATTCCCGAAGAACATCAGGCGCAGGCGGTCACAGAGCTCGCTCACCTGCAGGCTCAGCAGGCGATCATCAAGGCCGGGACACCAGCTGATAAAGGTCCGCGCCGGCAGGTCCTGCGCCTGCAGTTGCTCAATCAGCTCGCCTTTCCTCTGTGCGGCGCGGCGATCCTGCAGGGGCAGATGCTTGAGCACTTCATCCTTGCGCAGCAGTTCAGCTACTTCGGCGGCGCCTAACAGCGCCTGCTCACTGATCCAGCCGAGTTCAAGCAGGGGGCGAGCGGCAGCCAGGCAATCACCGAGCTCGGGATAGTCGAGCTTGCTCAGGCGAAAGTGACAACCGCGTCGCATGATCATGCGCACCAGCAGTCCCTGGGTCGGCCACACAAGGGAGTGAAAGGTTTCAATAAATGCCTGCTCCTCAACGGTCAGCAAATCGGCATAGCGCTCATTCACCCAGGCGAGCGCTGTGCGGAAATTGCTGAGGTAGTAAAGGTCGGTGGGAAGGGGAGTAGGCATGGCGGTAATCACTGTATTCTTGTACAGCATTGTCCGCGTTGGCGCACGGGTGATCAACCGCGTTGTGGGTCACGCATTCCAGGATTTCAGCGTAGCGCCGAACCCGTTGCTGTTATTGAGCCGTGCAGGTTGCTGGCGTCGTGTGCGGCAAGTCATCGAGGAGCTCAGGCCGGCTGTGGGCCATGGGAAGACAGGTCCCTGAATGCGTTCAACGCCCGTTGACGGCTGGCGGTGAGGTCTACCATCGGTTGCGGATAATTGGCCACGGTGAAGAGCCCGCCCGCGGCGCCTGGGTCGTGGATGCGGCGGTTGTCCAGATCGGCCAGTTCCGGCAACCAGTGGCGAATGAAGCGGCCCTGGGGGTCGAAGCGCTGTGACTGGCTGATGGGGTTGAACAGGCGGAACCAGGGCACCGCGTCGGTGCCGGTGGAGGCGCTCCATTGCCAGCCGCCGTTGTTCGCCGCCAGGTCGCCATCGATCAGGTGACGCATGAAGAAGCGTTCGCCCTCGCGCCAGTCGATCAGCAGGTTCTTGGTGAGGAACATCGCCACCACCATGCGCAACCGGTTGTGCATCCAGCCGGTGGCCAGCAGCTGGCGCATGGCCGCATCGATCAGCGGAAAACCCGTGCGGCCCTCCTGCCAGGCGGCCAGCTCCCGCGGGGCGTGGCGCCAGGGCAGGGCTTCGGTGTGCGCGCGGAAGGCGCGGTGCCGCGATACCTGCGGGTAGCCGACCAGGATGTGCGTGTAGAACTCGCGCCACAGCAGCTCATTGATCCAGGCGACGGCGCCGCTACTGCCGGTTTCGAACTCGCCCCGGTTGCTGCACAGCGCCGCGTGCAGGCATTGCCGGGGGGAGAGCACGCCGGCAGCGAGGTACGGCGAGAGCTGGCTGGTGCCGGGCTGGGCGGGCAGGTCGCGCTGGCGGTCGTAGTCATCCAGGTGCTGGTCGGCGAAGTCTTGCAGGCGCGCCAGTGCAGCCACCTCGCCTGCGGGCCACAAGGCCTGCAAAGCGGCGTCCGGGGTAGGAAAGTCGGTCAGCTGGGCGGCGATCGGGTCACTGAGGATGGCGAGCGGAGCTTGTGCCTGCGGCACACCCAGGCACATTGGCAACGCGGTATGCAGGCGCTGATAGCAGACTTTGCGGAACTGGCTGAAGACCTGGAAATAGCCACCCGAGCGGGTGAGGATGCTGCCGGGCCGGAACAGCAGGCGGTCCATGTGGCTGTGAAAGCCTACCCCCAGCGTCTGCAGTTGCTGCGCCATGGCCTCGTCGCGATGGGCTTCATTCAGCCCATATTCCTGATTCACGTGGACGCTGCCGATCTGCTGTTCATGGCAGAGCCGGGTCAGCACGGCAGGCGCATCGCGCCAGTGTTCGGCCTGGCGGATCAGCAGGGGCACGTTCAGCTGCCGCAGCTGTGTCTGTAGCGTCAGCAGGTTGCGCAGCCAGAAGTCCACCTTGCAGGGCGCATCGTCGTGGGCGCGCCACTGGCCGGGACTGAGCAGGAACACCGCCAGGGTAGGGCCGGCCTGCATGGCTGCGGTCAGCGCGGTGTTGTCCTGCACCCGCAGGTCGGTGCGAAACCAGATCAATTGGCGCATGCAAGGCTCCTCAGTGCCATACAGGCGGTGCGTTAGCGGGTGTGTTCATAGGGCGTTACGCAGGCCGAGGTTTTCCGGATGCGGTTGCAGGTAGGCCTGGCGCTCGATGTAGGCATCCGGATGACGACGGAAGTGGTGCTTGATCAGAGTCATCGGCACCACCAGCGGCACTATGCCCAGGCGGTACTGTTCGATCAGTTGCTGCAGTTCCTGTTTTTCCGCTGAGCTCAGTGCACGCTTCAGATAACCGGACATATGCTGCAGCACATTGCTGTGGCCGCCACGACTGGCCGGATGCTTGAGAGCCGCCATCAACTGGCTGAAATAGCGGGACGCAAAAAGCTGTAGAGGCGTGTCGGCACTTTGTGCCACCGCACGCCCGAGCTGTTGATACTGCACACGGCTGGTCGCCATCAGTTGGTACTTGTAGCGTTCGTGAAAAGTGATCAACGCTTTGCGTGTCAGTCCGGCACGCTGCAGGCGCTGCCATTCGGCATAGGCGAAGACACGGGTGATGAAGTTCTCGCGCAGTACCGGATCATTCAGGCGCCCGTCTTCCTCAACCGGCAGGTCCGGTCGGGCGCGCATCAGGGCGGCAGCGAACAGACCGCGCCCGCCACCTTCGGCGGGATGACCGTTGTCCTGATAGACCTTGACCCGCTCCATGCCGCAGGACGGTGATTTCTGCATCAGGATGTAGCCGCAGATATCGTGCAGTTGTTCGGCGGCGCGCTGGCCATAGGCGCTCAGGGCTTCGCTGACGTCCAGTTCGCGATTGACCGTGCCGAGCGCGCGCGGGCTGTCAGGGTCGCCGACAAGCCGAATCGGCTGGCGCGGGGTGCCCAGGCCAATGGCTTGTTCGGGGCACAGGGCGATGAACTCGAAGTGCCGCGATAGTATTTCCTGGCACAGCTGCGAGGCCTTGTGACCACCGTTGTAGCGCACGGGGTGGCCCAGCAGGCAGGCGCTGATGCCGATCTTGATGGTGTCAGTGGCGACCATGGAAACCTCGACGGGCATGGCTGTACGACCTGTGTCTGCTGTACCGGTCAACGACTCGCGCAAGTGTGTGCCTTATCTGCGGCGGCAGCAATGGCCGCCCTTGGGCTCGGCTCAGCGGGCATCCGCAGCCTGCCGTTCCAGCAGATCGGCCAGTGCCTGCGACAGTTTGCTGAAGCGGAACTCGAATCCTTCGGCCAGCAGCCGTTCGGGCAGCGCATGCTGGCCGCCCAACAGCAGCCCGGACAACTCGCCAAAAGCGGCGCGCAGCAGGGATGCCGGCAGCGGCAGCAGGGCTGGCCGGTGCAGTACCTGGGCCAGGCTGCGAGTGAATTCGGCGTTGCGCACGGGTTGCGGCGCGCAGGCGTTGTAAGGGCCGCTGGCGGCGGGGTGATGCATCAGGAAATCGATCAAGGCGACCTGGTCATGCAGGTGAATCCAGGGCATCCACTGCCGTCCCGAACCGATGCGCCCGCCCAGGCCAAGGCGGAACGGCGGCAGCAGCCGGCCAAGAAAGCCGCCCTCGCGCGCCAGCACCAGCCCGGTGCGCACCAGCACCACCCGCATGTCCAGTTCCTGCGCCCGTTGCGCGCTTTCTTCCCAGGCGATGCACAGCTGGCTGGCGAAATCGCTGCTGACCGGCGTGTCGCCTTCACGCAGAAAACGTTCGCCGCCATCGCCGTACCAGCCAACGGCGGAGCCGGAAATCAGCAGGGGTGGACGGCAAGTAAGTCCGGCCAGCCACTCGACCAGCCGCTCCGTAAGGTGGATGCGACTGTCCCATAGCAGAGCCTTGCGCCGGCATGTCCAGTGACGCTCAGCGATGGGCGCGCCAGCCAGGTTGATCACCGCGTCCAGCTCGATGTCGCCCAGCTCCTCCAGGCTGGCCACACCACGCACGGCGGCCCCACACAGCCGGGGCACCTGCTCGGGCCGCCGGCTCCAGACCAGCAACTCATGGCCTTGCTGCAGCCAGTACTGACAGAGTGCCTGGCCAATAAGCCCGGTCCCGCCGCTCAAAAGAATCCGCATGGCCCCCTCCCGATCCTCGTCCGCCCGGTAGTGCCGTCTCAGTTATCAGTGAAGCCTGTTTCGACGTAAGCGCTCGATAATGCGATCTGAGCCCGGCGACACATGCTTGGACATCAGGCATAAAAAAGCCGGCTTGTGGCCGGCTTTCCTTTGGCGGTATTGGCTTATTTTTGGTAAGCCGCAACAGCTTTGGTAATGGCGGCGCGGGCTTCGTCGGCGTTGCCCCAGCCTTCGACCTTGACCCACTTGCCTTTCTCCAGATCCTTGTAGTTCTCGAAGAAGTGCTTGATCTGCTCGATCAGCAGCGGCGGCAGGTCGGTGTATTCCTTAACGTCCACGTACAGCTGGGTCAGCTTGTCGTGGGGGACGGCGATCAGCTTGGCATCGCCGCCGGCCTCGTCGGTCATGTTCAGCACGCCGACCGGGCGGCAGCGGATGACCGAACCCGGCGCGACCGGGTAGGGCGTTACCACCAGCACGTCCAGCGGGTCGCCGTCGTCAGCCAGGGTGTGCGGGATGAAGCCGTAGTTGGCCGGGTAGAACATCGGGGTGGCCATGAAGCGGTCGACGAACAGGCAGTCGGTGTCGTGATCGATCTCGTACTTGATCGGCGCGTGGTTGGCCGGGATTTCGATGGCGACGTAGATGTCGTTGGGCAGGTCTTTGCCAGCCGGGACTTTGCTGTAGCTCATGGACATTGCTCCGTGGTCGGCCAACGCGGCCTGGGGCGAAAAAAGTGGGCGCGATTATAGGCGCACTGTCGGGCGTTTTGCCACGTCGCTCGGACGTAACGTGTGCGATCTGGCGCGGCGCGCATTCGACGAGCGACTTTCAGTGCGGTTCCCTGTAGTGCGGATGGCTTTGCTGCAGCGCGGCCAGTCGCGCCAGCGGGTCCTGGCGATAGAACGCGGCCAGTTGCGCATAGACCTCCGGGCAGGCCTCATGCAGCAGGTCCGGCGCGCTGAAGAAGTATTCGCTGGTGACGGCGAAGAACTCCGCCGGGTTTTCCGCTGCGTAAGGGTCGATCGGTGTCTGCGCTTCGGGATCGGCGTCCAGCGTTTCGTTCAGTGCGTCGTAGGCGCTCTGCATGGCGCTGGACCAGGCGTCGAGGCGCATGCTGCGGTGCAGCGGCGGCAGGCCGTTGGCATCGCCATTGAGCATGTCGAGCTTGTGCGCCAGTTCGTGAATGACCAGGTTGTAGCCGTCCCAGCCACCGCTTTGCTGCACGCCCGGCCAGGCGAGGATCACCGGCCCCTGCAGCCAGGCTTCGCCGCTGTGTTCGCCATCCCATTCATGCACGACGCCCGCCGAGTCGCGGTGCTTCTGCGGGCTGTGGAAATCGTCCGGGTAGATGACGACCTCATGGAAGCCCTGATACCAGTCCAGATCGGCCAGATGCAGCAATGGCAGCTGCGCCTGGGCCGCCAGCCGCAGCCGGTCGGCCAGTTCCAGTTCGACGCCCGGCAGCGCGGTCAGGCGCTTGGCATGCAGGAACAGGATGCTGCGTTCGCGCAGCCGGGAGAGTTCGTCGGGGTTCAGTCCGTCGAGCATCGGCAGGCTGTCGGTGACGGCCTGCCAGAGCGCCGGTTCCACCGCAAAGCGGGCAAGAATGCGTTTGCGCCGCCACGCGCGTAATGACCACATATTCAGGGCTGTTCCAGTTCGGGGCGCCCAGTATAAGCGCCGCTGGTCGGGAAACAGGAAGGGGTTCGGCCCGTTGCGGACAAAGCCTTCGCGTGCCAGGCCGCAGCCGGGCGCCTGTGCTAATCTGCCGCGCAGTTTTTGCGCCCGCGAAGCCGTCATTCCAGAGCCGGGCGTGGCCAATTCAGGGGTCATTCATGCATATCCATATTCTCGGCATCTGCGGCACCTTCATGGGTTCGCTGGCCGTTCTCGCCAAGGAGCTGGGACATCGTGTCACCGGCTCCGATGCCAATGTCTATCCGCCCATGAGTACCCAACTGCAAGCCCAGGGCATCGAACTGACCCAGGGCTATGAGCCGGGCCAGCTCGATCCGGCGCCGGATCTGGTGGTGATCGGCAACGCGCTGTCGCGTGGCAATCCGGCGGTGGAATACGTGCTGAACAAGGGCCTGCCCTATGTCAGCGGCCCGCAGTGGCTGGCCGACCACGTGCTGCAGGGCCGCTGGGTGCTGGCCGCCGCCGGCACCCACGGCAAGACCACCACCAGCAGCATGCTCGCCTGGGTGCTGGAGCATGCCGGCATGAGCCCCGGTTTCCTGATCGGCGGTGTGCCGCAGAACTTCGGCATCTCCGCGCGACTGGGCGGCACGCCGTTCTTCGTGGTCGAGGCGGACGAGTACGACAGCGCCTTCTTCGACAAGCGCAGCAAGTTCGTCCATTACCGCCCGCGCACGGCGATCCTGAACAATCTGGAATACGATCACGCGGACATCTTTCCCGATCTGGAAGCGATCGAGCGGCAATTCCACCATCTGCTGCGCACCATTCCCGGCGAGGGGCTGGTCATCCATCCGACCACCGAACAGGCCATTGAGCGCGTGCTGGGCATGGGCTGCTGGTCGTCGGTGCAGACCACTGGCCAAGGCGGTGACTGGCAGGCCAGGCTGCTCAGCGAGGATGGTTCGCGCTTCGAGGTGATTTTCCAGGGCGAGGTGCAGGGTGTCGTCGACTGGGAGCTGACCGGCCAGCACAACGTCGCCAATGCCCTGGCGACCCTGGCGGCGGCGCGCCATGTCGGCGTATTGCCGAAGCAGGGCGCCGAGGCGTTGAGCGAATTTCGCAGCGTCAAGCGGCGCATGGAGAAAGTTGCCGAGGTCGACGGCGTGACGATTTACGATGACTTCGCCCACCATCCGACCGCCATCGCCACCACACTGGACGGGCTGCGCAAGCGCGTGGGCGATGCGCCGATCATCGCCGTGATCGAGCCGCGCTCCAATTCGATGAAGCTCGGCGCGCATCGCGACGGCCTGCCCGAGTCGGTGCGCCAGGCCGATCAGGTGGTCTGGTATGCACCGCCGAACCTGGGCTGGGACCTGGCCGCGACGGCAGCCAACTGCCCGGTGCCGGCGGTGGTCTGCGATACGCTGGAAGCGATCATCGAACGGGTGAAGGCCCAGGCTGCGCCTGGCACCCAGGTGGTGATCATGAGCAACGGCGGCTTCGGCGGTTTGCACGGCAAGCTGGCAGAGGCGCTGCGCTGACCGCCCATGGTGGAAAACGCTTCGCGGTTTTCCACCCTACGATGACCGTGGGTGGGTAGGGTGGAAATCGCCGAAGGCATTTCCACACGTGGGATTGGAAAGAAACTGGAGGCTGTATGAGCGGACCCGAACGCATCACCCTGGCCATGACCGGCGCCTCGGGCGCGCAGTACGGCCTGCGCCTGCTCGACTGCCTGGTGCAGGAAGACCGCGAGGTGCACTTTCTGATTTCCAAGGCCGCGCAGCTGGTGATGGCCACCGAGACCGACGTGGTGCTGCCGGCCAAGCCGCAGGCGATGCAGGCCTTTCTCAGCGAATACACCGGCGCGGCGGCGGGACAGATCCGCGTGTTCGCCAAGGAGGACTGGATGGCGCCGCCGGCTTCCGGCTCCGGCGCACCGACGGCCATGGTGGTGGTGCCCTGTTCCACCGGCACCCTGTCGGCGATTGCCGGCGGTGCCTGCAACAACCTGATCGAGCGCGCCGCCGACGTGACGCTGAAGGAGCGCCGCCAGCTGATCCTGGTGCCGCGCGAGGCGCCTTATTCGAGTATCCATCTGGAGAACATGCTCAAGCTGTCGAACCTGGGCGCGGTGATCCTGCCGGCCTCGCCGGGTTTCTATCACCAGCCGCAGACCCTCGACGACCTGGTGGATTTCATCGTCGCGCGTATCCTCAACCTGCTGAACATTCCTCAGGACATGCTGCCGCGCTGGGGCGAACACCATCTCGTCAGCGACGATTGAGATGATCGGTCGAACCCTGCCTCTACTGCTCGCCCTGAGCCTGCTGCCCGGCTGTGCCACGGTCCGCACCCTCGATGTGGCCAAGCCCGGCGCGCCGATCATCTATTCCGGCACTCGTCTCGACTGGTACAGCCTCAACAACGGCTGCTGCCCGCAGGAGCGCTTTGGTACGGCAGCGCCGAAACATGCCGCCCTGGACCTGCCGGCCAGTCTGCTGCTCGATACGCTGTTGCTGCCCTTTGCCGTGGCTGCGGAACTCGGCGTTGGGTTGGGGGTGAGCGGCGGGTTATAAAGAGAAATCATCAGTCGGCAGCGTCACGGTTGCCATGCTGTTCCAAAGCCCATTGCACATGCTCACGCACCAGCTCCGAGGGATCGTCACGGCGCGCCTGCAAAGCCTCCAGTACCGGAATGCTCGATGGCGCATTGCCCAGCCCGACCGCCAGATTGCGTAGCCAGCGCTCATAGCCCGCACGGCGCAGCGGCGAGCCTTCGGTGCGGCTGAGAAATTCGTCCTCGGTCCAGCGGAACAGCTCCGCCAGCTCGGCATTGTCGAGGCTGTGACGAGGGTGGAAATCGGCCTGTTCGGTCGGTTTGGCGAAGCGGTTCCAGGGGCAGACGATCTGGCAGTCGTCGCAGCCGAATACGCGGTTGCCGATCGGTGCGCGCAACTCGACGGGGATCGCCCCCTTGAGCTCGATGGTCAGGTAGGAAATGCAGCGTCGCGCATCCAGTATCCGTTCGCCGACGAAGGCTTCGGTGGGGCAGACGTCCAGGCAGGCGTGGCAGCTGCCGCAATGATCGCGGGTGACGGGTTCGTCGACGGGCAGGGCGATATCGACGAACAGTTCGCCGAGGAAGAACCAACTGCCGGCCTTGCGGTTGAGCAGCAGGGTGTTCTTGCCGATCCAGCCGAGCCCGGCCTGCTGCCCGGCGGCTTTTTCCAGCACCGGCGCGCTGTCGACGAAGGCGCGGAAGCCGAAGGGGCCGACCATTTGCTGAATGCGCTCGGCCAGCTGCTGGATGCGCTTGCGGATCAGCTTGTGGTAATCGCGGCCCAGTGCGTAACGCGAGACGTAGGCCTTCTCCGGCTCAGCCAGGCGCTGGCTCATGCGCGTGTCGCCGGGCAGATAGTCCATGCGCAGGGAGATCACCCGCAGCGTGCCGGGTACCAGCTCGTCTGGCCGCGAACGCTTGCTGCCGTGGGCGGCCATGTAGTCCATTTCCCCCTGATAGCCTTCGTCCAGCCAGCTCTGCAGGTGCGCTTCATGCTCGGCCAGATCGACGCCGGTGATGCCGACCTGCTGAAAACCCAGCTCGCGGCCCCACTCCTTGATGGACTGGGCGAGAGCGACGGGATCGAGAGAGAGGCTGGACATCGAGGAAGGCGGTCTGGCGAGCGGGTGCGTATAATTCTGCCAGATATTCCAGCCGATGATCTGCGTGCCGATGACCGATACCTTGCCTGCCGCTTTATTTACCGCCGCCCAGGTGCGCGAGATCGATGCTCGCCTGATCGCCGCCGGCACGCCCGGTTTCGAGCTGATGCAGCGTGCCGCCCATGCGGCCTGGCGCGCGCTGCGTCGGCGCTGGCCGGAGGCTGGCGCGCTTACTGTGCTGGCCGGGTGTGGCAACAATGCCGGCGATGGCTATCTGGTCGCGGCGCTGGCGCAACGCGCGGGCTGGTCGGTGAAGGTGCTTGCGGTAGGTGATCGGCAGCGGCTGCAAGGCGATGCCGCCCGTGCTTTCGCCGAGGCGCGCGATGCCGGTGTGGCGATTCGATCCTGGACGCCGACGGTGGTGTTGCAGGGTGTGCTGGTCGATGCGCTGCTGGGCACGGGGCTCAGCGGCGCGGTTCGCGAACCTTATGCCGGTGCCATTGCGGCGATGAATGCCAGCGGCCTGTCGATCATGGCGGTGGATGTGCCATCGGGGCTGTGCGCCGATACCGGTCGCGCGCTTGGACAGGCGGTATGTGCCGAACTCACGGTGAGCTTCATCGGCCTCAAGCTCGGGCTGTTCACCGGCGAGGGGCCGGACCGGGTCGGTGCGCTGGTGTTCGATGATTTGCAGGCCGATGCGACCGTCGTCGACCCGGTTGCGCCGTGCGCCCTGCGTCTGTGTAAAGCGAATCTGCCGCTGCTTGCGCCGCGTTTGCCGACCGCGCACAAGGGCAGTTTTGGCCAGGTGCTGGTGATTGGTGGCGATCTGGGCACCGGCGGCGCGGCCTTGCTCAGTGCCGAGGCGGCGCTACGCAGCGGTGCCGGCATGGTGACGCTGGCGACCCGTCCCGAGCATGTGACCGCGTCGCTGGTGCGGCGCCCGGAAATCATGTGCAGCGGCATCGAGTCCACCTATGGCCTGAGCGCGCTGGCGCAGCGCGCCGATGTGCTGGTGGTCGGCCCGGGCCTGGGCCAGGCGCCCTGGGGACGCAGTCTGCTGTCGCTGGCGGCGCAATGTCGGGTGCCCCAGGTATGGGACGCCGATGCGCTGAACCTGTTGGCCGAAAAAGGCGTCGAAGCACCGCCTGGCGGTCTGCTGACGCCTCACCCCGGCGAGGCTGCACGGCTGTTGCAGTGCACCGTAGCCGAAGTGCAGGCTGACCGACCCAGAGCCGCGCGCGAGCTGGCCAGCCGCTACAACTGTACGGTGGTGCTCAAGGGTGCCGGCAGCCTGATCGCGGCTGCCGATGGCCGGCTGGCGCTCTGTAGCCGGGGGCATCCGGCCATGGCCAGCGCCGGTCTGGGTGATGTCCTGGCCGGTGTCGCGGGCGCGTTGCTGGCGCAGGGACTGGCATCGTTCGAGGCGGCCTGTCTGGCGGTCTGGCTGCATGCCGTGGCTGGCGAGCGCCAGGGCGAACGCGGTCGGGGGCTTGCCGCCGCCGACCTGATTCCGGCCATACGGGAACAATTGGAGACACATTCGCCATGTCACAGCTGACTCTTGCCATGTCGCCGCTGGCGCTGTTCGCAGTCGATGAAGACGAGATGCTGGCGCTTGGTGCGCGCATCGGCCAGGCAACCGCTGGTCGGGGCGTGATCTATCTGCATGGCGATCTGGGTGCCGGCAAGACCACCCTGTCACGCGGGCTGATCCGCGGGCTCGGCCATCAGGGCAAGGTCAAGAGCCCGACCTTCACCCTGGTCGAGCCCTACGAAACACCGCAAGCACGGGTTTTTCATTTCGACCTGTACCGGTTGGTCGATCCGGAAGAGCTGGAGTTTCTCGGTGTTCGTGACTACTTCGATGGGGATGCGCTGTGCCTGGTGGAGTGGCCGGAGCGTGGCGCGGGCATTTTGCCAAAGGCCGACCTGGATATTACCATTACGCCCCACGGAACTGGCCGTATGCTGTGCCTGGCGCCACAGGGCGAGCGCGGAGTGAACTGGTGTTCCATCCTGACCATCGGTAATCAATGAACAATATGGGGTTGGGTATGCGCATACGCGCGCTGGCAACGGGTTTGGCATTAATGCTGGCGGCAGTCCAGGTGCTGGCTGCCTCGGACGTGCAGAGCGTGCGGTTGTGGCGAGCACCGGACAATACCCGCCTGGTTTTCGATCTGTCCGGCCCGGTACAGCACAAGGTGTTCACCCTGACGGCGCCGGATCGCATCGTCATCGATGTGGACAAGGCCAACCTGGCCAGGCCGTTCGGGTCGCTGTCCCTGGAAAATACCCCGGTGGCGGGCTTGCGTGCAGCGAAATACGATGCCGACACGCTCAGAATCGTCATCGACCTGTCCACTCAGGTTGCGCCCAAGAGCTTCAGTCTGCCGCCCAACCAGCAATACGGGCATCGCCTGGTGGTCGATCTGTTCGACAGCGAGGCAGATGCCTCGGCGGTCAGCGCCAGGGTTCCGGCCACTGTCACGCCCAGCGTACCGGCCAAACCGGTCTCGCCGAGTCTGCCGGCGAAATTGCCGCCGCTGCCCAGCAGCCAGCGTGACATCGTCATCGCCATCGATGCCGGCCATGGCGGTGAGGATCCGGGCGCCATCGGGCCGGGCAAGATCTACGAAAAGCATGTGGTGCTGCAGATATCCAAGGAGTTGCAGCACCAGATCAATGCCGAAAAGGGCTTCCGTGCCGAGCTGGTGCGTACCGGAGACTATTTCATTCCGTTGCGCAAACGCACCGAGATCGCCCGCAAGAAGGGCGCCGACCTGTTCGTTTCCATTCATGCCGATGCCGCACCGCGTTCTGCCGCCTATGGCGCTTCGGTCTTCGCCCTGTCGGATCGCGGCGCGACGTCGGAAACCGCCCGCTGGCTGGCCGACAGCGAGAACCGCTCGGATCTGATCGGCGGCGCGGGCAATGTCAGCCTCGGCGACAAGGACCAGATGCTGGCGGGTGTGCTGCTGGACCTGTCCATGACGGCTTCGCTGGCCTCCAGTCTGAACGTGGGCCAGAAGGTGCTGAGCAACATGGGCCGGATCACGCCGCTGCACAAGCGTCGAGTCGAGCAGGCCGGCTTCATGGTGCTGAAGTCGCCGGATATCCCTTCGATTCTGGTTGAAACCGGCTTCATCTCCAACCCATCCGAAGCGCGCAAACTGCAAACCAAGGCCCATCAGCAAGCGCTGGCCCGCTCGATTCATGGTGGCGTACGGCAGTTCTTCCATGAGAATCCACCGCCGGGCACCTACATCGCCTGGATGCGCGATTCCGGCAAGATCGCCAGCGTTCCCCGCGAACATGTCGTGCGCTCCGGTGAAAGCCTGGCATTGCTGGCCAACCGTTATCAGGTCAGCCTGCCCGCGCTGCGCAGCGCCAACAGTCTGAAAGGTGACGTGATCAAGGTCGGGCAGACGCTGACCATTCCCGTCACCACCCTGGCTGCACAGCCATGAGCGAAGTGGCACGCATCCAGCTGCTGGCGCCGCGGCTGGCGAACCAGATCGCCGCGGGCGAAGTGGTCGAGCGCCCGGCCTCGGTGATCAAGGAGTTGCTGGAGAACAGCCTGGATTCCGGCGCCACCCGCATCGAGGTGGATGTCGAGCAGGGCGGGGTGAAGCTGCTGCGCGTGCGCGACGATGGCAGCGGGATTTCCGCCGATGACCTGCCGCTGGCCCTGGCGCGTCACGCCACCAGCAAGATTCGTGATCTGGAAGACCTCGAACGGGTGATGAGCCTTGGTTTTCGCGGCGAGGCGCTGGCTTCGATCAGCTCCGTCTCGCGCCTGACCCTGACCTCGCGCACCGCAGACGCCAGCGAGGCCTGGCAGGTGGAAACCGAAGGCCGTGACATGCAGGCGCGGGTGCAGCCGGCGGCGCATCCGGTGGGTACTTCGGTGGAAGTGCGCGACCTGTTCTTCAATACCCCGGCGCGACGCAAGTTCCTGCGCACCGAGAAGACCGAATTCGATCATCTGCAGGAAGTCGTCAAGCGCCTGGCACTGGCGCGCTTCGATGTCGCCTTTCATCTGCGGCATAACGGCAAGGGCGTGCTGGCGTTGCACCAGGCTGACGATCCCGCCGCGCGCGCGCGGCGCGTGGCGGCGGTGTGCGGCGCCGCGTTTCTGGAGCAGGCGCTGCCCATCGAGATCGAGCGCAATGGCCTGCATCTCTGGGGTTGGGTCGGCCTGCCTACGTTCAGTCGCAGCCAGGCGGATCTGCAGTATTTCTACGTCAACGGGCGCATGGTGCGCGACAAGCTGGTGGCCCATGCGGTGCGCCAGGCCTACCGCGACGTGCTGTTCAATGGCCGTCACCCGACTTTCGTGCTGTTTCTCGATGTCGACCCGGCGGTGGTCGACGTCAACGTGCATCCGACCAAGCATGAAGTGCGTTTTCGCGACAGCCGCATGGTCCATGATTTTCTGTATGGCACCTTGCATCGTGCCCTGGGCGAGGTGCGCCCCGAAGATCAGCTGGCGGCGCCCGCCAGTGTGGCGCCGATTGCCCAGGTCAGCGGCCAGGCGGCGGGCGAGTTCGCCGGTCAGAACGAAATGAGCCTCGCCGCCAGCGTGAGCGAGCGCTCGCAAACCGAAGTGCCGGCCTGGCGCGGGGCCGGTGCCGGCTACCAGGCGCCGCGTCCTGTGCCGTCGGGCAATACGGCGGAAATGCAGGGCGCCTATCGCGAGTTCTTTTCGCCCTTGGCCGAGGCCGGCGTGGCGGCTCTGCCGGAAAGCGGCGCTGACACGCCGCCGCTGGGCTATGCCCTGGCGCAGCTCAAAGGCATCTACATTCTGGCCGAGAACGCCCAGGGGCTGGTGCTGGTGGACATGCACGCCGCCCATGAGCGCATTACCTATGAACGCCTGAAAACCGCCATGGCCAGCGAAGGCCTGCGCGGCCAACCGTTGCTCGTGCCCGAGTCGCTCGCCGTGAGTCAGCGCGAAGCGGATTGTGCCGAGGAGCATGCGCAGTGGTTCTCGAAGCTCGGCTTCGAGCTGCAGCGGCTGGGGCCGGAGAGTCTGGCCATCCGCCAGACGCCGGCGCTGCTCAAGCAGGCAGAGGCCACCCGGCTGGTGTGCGATGTGCTCGCGGACCTGCTGGAATACGGCAGCAGCGACCGCATCCAGGCACACCTCAACGAGTTGCTGGCGACCATGGCCTGTCACGGAGCGGTCCGTGCCAACCGCCGTTTGACCCTGCCGGAAATGAACGGCCTGCTGCGCGATATGGAGCAGACCGAGCGCAGCGGTCAGTGCAACCATGGCCGCCCAACCTGGACCCAGCTGGGTATGGCGGAGTTGGACAAGCTGTTTTTGCGAGGTCGGTAGGGGCAGCGGCAAGCTTCAAGCCACATGCTTCAAAAGGGCTGCTGCGCGGGAGCTTGTAGGGCCGAACTTGTTCGGCTGCGCATCTTTGACCGAATGAATTCGGCCCTACAGGTGGCGGTCGTCAGTTGTAGGTCGGGTCACGCTTCATCGACCCGACGAGCGGAACCCCGGTGGATGTAAAAAGCGACATTCCACCCTACGCTGGCTTGCAGCTTGCAGCTTGCAGCTTGCAGCTTGCAGCTTGCAGCTTGCAGCTCGAAACTATGCGTCCTTTGATGTTGTGAATATCCCCTCCATGCCCCAGCTTCCCCCCGCCATCTTCCTCATGGGCCCTACCGCGGCCGGCAAGACCGACCTGGCGCTGGAGCTTGCCCGTGTGTTGCCCTGTGATCTGGTCAGTGTCGATTCGACCCTGGTCTACCGGGGCATGGATATCGGCACGGCGAAACCATCAGCCGAGGTGCTGCGCGAATTCCCGCATCGGCTGATTGACATCCGCGATCCGGCGCAGAGCTATTCGGCGGCCGAATTCGTCAGCGATGCGCTGGCGGCCATGGCTGAAATCACGGCGGCGGGGCGAATCCCGTTGCTGGTCGGTGGCACCATGCTCTACTTCAAGGCGCTGAGCGAAGGCTTGGCCGACATGCCGGCAGCCGATCCCGAGGTGCGTGCCGAGCTGGAGAGGCAGGCGCAGACGCAAGGCCTGGCAGCGCTGCATCAGGCACTGGCGGCGGTCGATCCCGAATCGGCTGCGCGCATTCATCCCAACGACCCTCAGCGTCTCGTCAGGGCGCTGGAAGTTTACCGGGTCAGCGGCATCAGCATGAGCGAGCATCGTGCCCGGCAAAGGTTGCAAAAAGCCGGAGCCGGCACGCCAGAGCTCGGTGTCTTGCCTTATACTGTGGCGCAACTGTCCATCGCACCTGCCCAGCGGCAGGTCCTGCATCGGCGTATCGAGCAGCGTTTCGTGCAAATGGTTGAACACGGCTTCGTCGAAGAGGTCGAAGCCCTTCGCGGGCGTGGCGATCTGCATGCCGAGCTGCCTTCCATGCGTGCAGTAGGCTACCGGCAGGTCTGGAATTATCTGGACGGCGACTGCTCAAGGAATGAGATGGTGCAGCGTGGCGTCATCGCCACCCGGCAGTTGGCCAAGCGCCAGTTGACCTGGCTACGAGGGTGGGAGGGGATTCACTGGCTGGAAAGTTCGGCCTGCGACAATCTGCCGCGAGCATTGAAATACTTGAATAGGCTCACCATATTGAGCTGACACTGCGATTTGACCGGCTATCCTCAGAACAACGGGTCGGCTGTGTTTGATTCTAAAAACTAAATGAAAAAGATCCTCTAAGGAGTGCGGCACATGTCAAAAGGGCATTCGCTACAAGACCCTTACCTGAACACTTTGCGTAAGGAGCGTGTTCCGGTTTCCATCTATCTGGTCAACGGCATCAAGCTGCAGGGCCAGATCGAATCGTTCGACCAGTTCGTCATTCTTCTTAAGAACACCGTCAGCCAGATGGTGTACAAGCATGCGATTTCCACTGTCGTGCCGGGCCGTCCCGTGCGTCTGCCGGCTGCCGGCGATGCCGATGAATCCGAGTCGGGTAACGACTAAAGGGAGCCTTCTTTGTTCTTCGAACGTCCCGGTGGTGGTGAGCGGGCTATCCTGGTGCATCTGGATGGCCAGGATCCAGCGGCGCGTGAAGACCCTCAGGAGTTTCAGGAGCTGGTGCGCTCGGCAGGCGCCGAAACCGTTGGCTTCGTCAATGTGGCTCGGCACCAGCCGTCGGCCAAGTTTCTGATCGGCAGCGGCAAGGTCGAGGAGTTGCATGATCTCGTCCGTGAGGGCGAGGTCGAGTTGGTCATCTTCAATCACACGCTGACACCCAGCCAGGAGCGCAACCTCGAGCGTGCGCTCGAGTGCCGTGTGCTCGATCGAACCGGCCTGATCCTGGATATCTTCGCCCAGCGGGCGCGCACCCACGAGGGCAAGCTGCAGGTCGAACTGGCTCAGCTTGAGCACATGAGTACGCGGCTGGTGCGTGGCTGGACTCACCTTGAACGGCAGAAGGGCGGTATCGGTCTGCGCGGCCCGGGTGAAACCCAGCTGGAAACCGATCGACGCCTGCTGCGGGTGCGCATTCGCCAGATCAAGCAGCGCCTGGAAAAGGTACGCGGGCAGCGCGAACAGGCGCGTCGCGGGCGTCGGCGCGCCGATATTCAGCTGGTATCACTGGTCGGCTACACCAACGCCGGCAAATCCACGTTGTTCAATGCCCTGACCGAATCAACGGTGTATGCCGCCGACCAGCTGTTCGCCACCCTCGACCCCACCCTGCGCCGTCTCGAACTCGAGGACCTGGGGCCGGTGGTGCTGGCCGACACGGTAGGTTTCATTCGGCATCTGCCGCACAAGCTGGTCGAATCCTTCCGGGCTACGCTGGAAGAGTCGAGCAATGCCGACCTGCTGCTGCATGTGATCGATGCGCACGAGCCGGAACGTGACGAGCAGATCGAGCAGGTGCTGGCGGTATTGACGGAGATTGGCGCGAACGAATTGCCGATTCTCGAGGTGTACAACAAGGTGGATCTGCTTGAGGGTATCGAGCCGCAGATCCAGCGCAACGCCGATGGGGTGCCGCAGCGGGTCTGGATTTCGGCTCAGATGGGGCTGGGGCTGGATCTGTTGAAGCAGGCTGTCGCCGAGTTGCTTGGCGATGACCTGTTCGTCGGAACGATGCGGCTTCCGCAGAGCCTCGGGCGGCTGCGGGCACAGTTGTTCGGGCTGGGTGCGGTGCAATCCGAGTCTCATGACGAGGAGGGTGGTAGCCTGTTGGATGTTCGCGTGCAGCGCGTCGAGCTGCGGCGCCTGATCAGTCGGGAAGGTTTCGATACGGAGCAGTTCCTGGAGCAACACACTTTGCAATAAAGCTCGGGCGGCTTTTGAGCCGTTTGGATCGGGCTTTCGGTAGCATTGGCGGTCGCGCTTCTGGCGCGTCTTTAGCTTTTTTGGAATGGAGAGCGCTATGGCTTGGAATGAGCCGGGTGGCAACTCGAATAACCAGGATCCCTGGGGCAGTGGTGGCGGTGGTCGTCGCGGCGGTGGTGGCGGTGGCGATCAGAAAGGTCCACCGGATCTGGATGAGGCTTTCCGTAAACTGCAGGACAGCCTCAACGGCATGTTCGGCGGCAGGAAACGTGGCGGTGGTTCGTCGTCGGGCGGCGGTGGCCGCCGTGGTGGTTTCGTTCTGGTCTGGGTCGGTCTGGTGCTGCTGCTGGCGGTCTGGCTGTCCAGTGCGATCTATATCGTCGATGAGCAGGAGCAGGCTGTCGTGCTGCGCCTGGGCAAGTATCACGAAACGGTCGGGCCGGGTCTGAATATCTATTTCCCGCCCTTCGATCGCAAGTTCCAGGCCAACGTCACCCGTGAGCGTTCGTACAGCAAGCAGGGGCAGATGCTGACCGAAGACGAGAACATCATCGAGGTGCCGCTGACCGTTCAGTACAAGATCAGCAATCTGCAGTCCTTCGTGCTCAACGTGGACAATCCTGAGGCTTCCTTGCAGCACGCAACCGATAGCGCCGTGCGCCACGTGGTGGGCTCCACGGCGATGGACCAGGTGCTGACCGAGGGTCGTGAGGCCATGGCGGCGGAAGTCAAGGAGCGCCTGCAACGCTTCCTCGACAACTATGCCACCGGCATCCTCGTTACTCAGGTCAACCTGCAAAGTGCGGCTGCGCCGCGTGAAGTGCAGGAGGCCTTCGATGACGTGATCCGGGCGCGCGAGGATGAGCAGCGCGAGAAGAACCAGGCCGAGTCCTATGCCAATGGTGTGATTCCCGAGGCGCGCGGTCAGGCCCAGCGGATGCTCGAGGAGGCCAGCGGTTATCGCGATGCGGTGATTTCTCGTGCCCAGGGTGAGGCTGATCGTTTCACCAAGCTGGTCGCCGAGTATCGCAAGGCGCCGGAGGTGACGCGCGAGCGCCTGTACCTGGAAACCATCCAGGAAGTCATGAGCAATACCAGCAAGGTTCTCGTTACCGGCGAGAGCGGGCAGAACAACCTGCTCTATCTGCCGCTGGACAAGATGATCAACAGCCGCAGTGGCGCCGAGCGTTCCTCCACGGCAAGCGTGTCGTCGGCTTCGACCCAGGCCACGCGCCTGCCGCCGGAACTCGACCCGCGTGAGATGCGTACAAGGGAGGCCCGTTAATGAGTAACAAGTCTCTGACCGCCCTTATCGTGGGTGTGGTGCTGGCGATCGTGCTGTGGAACAGCTTCTATATCGTCTCGCAGACCGAGCGTGCGGTGATGCTGCGCTTCGGTCGGATCGTCGAGCCTGACGTCAAGCCGGGCCTGCACATGAAGATTCCCTACGTGAACAGCGTGCGCAAGTTCGACGCGCGTTTGATGACGCTGGACAGCACCACTTCGCGCTTCCTGACACTGGAAAAGAAAGCGCTGATGGTCGACTCCTACGCCAAATGGCGAGTGGATGATGCCGAGCGCTTCTATACCGCGACATCCGGCATGAAGCAGATTGCCGATGAGCGGCTGGCTCGTCGTCTGGAAGCGGCACTGCGTGACCAGTTCGGTAAGCGCACGTTGCATGAGTCGGTATCGGGTCAGCGTGATGAGCTGATGGGGATGGTCACCAACAGTCTCAATCGTGCGGCGCAGCAGGAGCTGGGTATTGAAGTCGTCGACGTGCGCGTCAAGGGTATCGATCTTCCTCGCGAAGTGAACCGCAGCGTGTTCGAGCGTATGAGTTCGGAGCGTGAGCGCGAGGCGCGTGAGCATCGGGCGAAAGGCAAGGAGCTGGCCGAAGGTATTCGTGCCGACGCCGATCGTCAGCGCCGTGTATTGCTCGCCGAGGCCTTCCGTGAGGCTGAGGAGCTGCGCGGTGATGGTGATGCGCAGGCGGCGGCGATCTATGCCGCAGCCTATGGGCAGGATTCCGAGTTCTACTCCTTCCATCGCAGCCTGCAGGCTTATCGTGACAGCTTCGCCAGCAAGGAAGACGTGCTGGTGCTCGATCCCAAGAGCGATTTCTTCCGCTACCTGGAGTCGGCAACCGCGAATCAGTGACGGGCTCCGATGGCCTCCATCCGGCAGGACGATACCGTCCTCCGGGTGACCCGTTGGCAAAACGTTGCTATGATTCGCCAGCCGGGGAAACCCGGCTTTTTTGCGTCTGCGCCCCTGTGGAAAACAGGCTGATCCGCATCGGGCAGCATGTCGACCCTTTCGGGGCGTGGCACTGGCGCCATGCTTCAAACACAATCGCACGCGACCGTTGGCCAGCTCAGGCTGTAGCCCGGTGTTCGTCTGCTTGACTAGGCTTGCCGTATCGAGGGGTGATTGGCGAAATGGCAACGGTAGATCGCTGGCTTCTGCCAGATGGCATCGAAGAGGTGCTGCCGCCCGAGGCGGGACGTATCGAAACCGCACGCCGCCGCGTGCTGGATCTGTTCCAGTGTTGGGGCTACGAGTTGGTCATCACTCCGCATGTGGAGTTTCTCGAGTCGCTGCTCACTGGTGCGGGGCAGGACCTCGATCTGAAAACATTCAAGGTCATCGACCCTCTGTCCGGTCGGCAGATGGGCCTGCGCGCCGATATCACGCCGCAGGTGGCGCGGGTGGATGCGCATACGTTGCGCCGCGAAGAGCCGAGCCGCCTTTGTTATGCCGGCAGCGTGCTGCATGCCAAACCGCAGGCGCTGGCCACGTCGCGCAGCCCGATCCAGCTGGGCGCCGAACTCTATGGTGACAGCAGCGCGTCCAGCGATATCGAGGTGATCAGCCTGATGCTGGAAACCCTCCGCCTGGCCGATGTGCCCGACGTGCACATGGACCTTGGTCATGTGGGCATCTATCGTGGCCTGGCGCGTGCGGCAGGTCTGTCCGGGGATGCCGAGCAGCGCCTGTTCGATGCGCTGCAGCGCAAGGCTATGGATGAAATCATCCGGCTCACGGTCGAAGTCGAGCCGGTATTGGCAGGTATGTTGCGCGCATTGGCGCGCTTGTGTGGTGGGCGCGAGACGCTCGATGCGGCGCGTGAAACCCTGGCAGGCGCTCCGGCTGCGGTGCTCGAAGCGCTGGAAGGTCTGACGCATATAGCTGACTGCCTGGCAGAGCGCTATCCGGGCCTGCCGCTGTATTTCGATCTGGGCGAGCTGCGCGGTTATCACTATCACACCGGCGTGGTGTTCGCCGTGTTCGTGCCGGGCATGGGGCAGTCGATTGCCCAGGGCGGTCGTTATGACGATATCGGCGCGGATTTTGGTCGTGCGCGTCCGGCGACCGGCTTCTCGACGGACCTGAAGACGCTGGTCGGTCTTGGTAACGCCGAACTTGCCGCGCCCGTGACGGGCATCTGGGCGCCGCACAGTGCCGATCCGGCGTTGTGGCAGGCCATCTGCCGGCTGCGCGGGCAGGGCGAGCGAGTGGTTCAGGCGCTGGATGGGCAGGCCTGCGAGACTGCGCCGTCGGTTGGCTGTGATCGCCAACTGGTATTGAAGGAAGACACCTGGACGGTGGCGCCACTGGCGTCCTGATAGCGGCCGCGCGCGATCGCGCTGGGCTGGTTCCGATATTTCACCGGTTGTTGTGGCCGGTCTGCTTCGCCGAAGAGGGCATAGGTTTATGGGTAAGAATGTCGTGGTCCTGGGCACCCAGTGGGGTGATGAGGGCAAGGGCAAGATCGTCGATCTGCTGACCGACCAGGCGGCTGCCGTGGTTCGTTTTCAGGGTGGCCACAACGCCGGGCATACGCTGGTCATCGACGGTGAAAAGACCGTGTTGCACCTGATTCCGTCCGGAATCCTGCGCGAAAATGTCGAATGTCTGATCGGCAATGGCGTGGTGGTTGCGCCCGATGCGCTGATGCGCGAGATCACCAAGCTCGAAGAGAAGGGCGTGCCGGTGCGCGAGCGTCTGCGCATCAGCCCGGCCTGTACCCTGATCCTGCCGTATCATGTGGCGCTGGATCAGGCGCGCGAGGCGGCGCGTTCGGAAGGCAAGATCGGCACCACCGGACGCGGCATCGGCCCGGCCTACGAGGACAAGGTGGCGCGTCGCGGCCTGCGCATCGGCGATCTGTTCAATCCGGAGCGCTTCACCGTCAAGCTGCGCGAGCTGCTCGAATACCACAACTTCATTCTGCAGAATTTCTACAAGGTCGAGCCGGTCGAGTTCCAGAAGACGCTGGATGAGGCGCTGGCTTACGCCGAGGTGCTCAAGCCGCTGATGACCGATGTGTCGGCACGCTTGCATGAGCTGCGCAAGCAGGGTGCGCGCATCATGTTCGAGGGCGCCCAGGGCTCCCTGCTGGATATCGACCACGGCACCTATCCCTATGTCACCAGCTCCAGCACCACCGCTGGCGGCACAGCCACCGGCTCGGGTTTCGGTCCGCTGTACCTGGATTACATTCTCGGTATTACCAAGGCCTATACCACGCGCGTCGGCTCAGGGCCTTTCCCCACCGAGCTGTTCGATGATGTCGGTGCGCGCCTGGCCGAGCGCGGTCACGAGTTCGGTTCGACCACCGGTCGTGCGCGTCGCTGCGGCTGGTTCGATGCGGTCATTCTGCGCCGCGCCATCGAAATCAACAGCATTTCGGGTATCTGCCTGACCAAGCTCGATGTTCTTGACGGCCTTGAAACCATCCGTATCTGCGTGGCCTACAAGGATCGCAATGGCGAGGTGCTGGTCGATGCGCCGACCGATGCCGACAGTTACGACGGTCTGCAGCCGGTATACGAGGAAATGCCGGGCTGGAGCGAGTCGACCGTTGGCGCCAAGAGCCTGGACGAGCTGCCGGCCAATGCCCGTGCCTATATCCGCCGCATCGAGACGCTGATCGAGGCGCCGGTGGATATCGTCTCCACCGGGCCGGACCGCAACGAGACCATCGTGCTGCGCCATCCTTACGCCTGAGCTGATAGCGCTGCTTGAGCAGAGGCCGCCTTCGGGCGGTCTTTTGCGTTCAGTGGCTTGAGGAGGTCTTCGGGTCAGTTGATGGCGAAGGGGAAGAGGAAGGGTTGAAACGAAAAAACCGAGCCAGTGGCTCGGTTTTTTCTGAAGAGTGGTGCCCAGGAGAAGACTCGAACTTCCACGGTGTTGCCACCGCTAGGACCTGAACCTAGTGCGTCTACCAATTCCGCCACCTGGGCACATTGCGATGATTGCTCATCGACTTTCTTGTCGATTGTGGTCGAAGTCGACAGGCTTCGTTTTTCAATCACGCGGAAACAGTGTTATCGAAGAGTGGTGCCCAGGAGAAGACTCGAACTTCCACGGTGTTGCCACCGCTAGGACCTGAACCTAGTGCGTCTACCAATTCCGCCACCTGGGCACTGCAAAACGATGTTGCTTCTTCGTTTCCGTGTTACAACGTCTACCGGACATTGTGGGCGCGAACTATACGGGCGAGGTTGTACCTTGTAAAGCCCCGTCGGGTAAAAAAAAATTGTTCGAAAGCTGCCGCCGCGGCCCGTTTCGCGCTTCAATAGATACAGGGCGTTCTGCCTCTATAAATGAATGAAAGGTGACATCTCTTAATGGCCGATTGGCAATCCCTCGATCCCGAGGCCGCGCGTGAAGCGGAAAAGTACGAAAACCCCATTCCCAGCCGCGAGCTGATTCTCCAGCATCTGAGCGAGCGTGGCGCGCCAGCCGCGCGCGAGCAACTGGTAGAAGAGTTCGGGCTGAGCTCCGAAGAAGACATCGAGGCGCTGCGGCGCCGCCTGCGTGCGATGGAGCGCGACGGTCAGGTGATCTACACCCGGCGTGGCACCTATGCCCCGGTAGACAAGCTGGACCTGGTGTGTGGCCGTATCAGCGGTCATCGGGACGGCTTCGGTTTCCTGATTCCCGATGATGGCAGCGACGACCTGTTCCTCAGCCCCGCGCAGATGCGCCTGGTATTCGATGGCGACCGCGCTCTGGCCCGGGTGGCCGGCCTGGATCGCCGTGGACGCCGTGAAGGCGCCATCGTCGAGGTGATCAGTCGTGCTCACGAAACCATCGTCGGGCGCTACCAGGAAGAAAGCGACATCGGCTTCGTCATGGCCGACAACCCCAAGATCCAGCAGGAAGTGCTGGTCACGCCAGGGCGGTCGATGAATGCCAAGCCGGGCCAGTTCGTCGAGGTGAAAATCACCCACTGGCCGACCCAGCGCTTCCAGCCCCAGGGCGATATCGTCGAAGTCATCGGCAACTACATGGCGCCGGGCATGGAAATCGATGTGGCCCTGCGCAGCTTCGACATTCCGCATGTCTGGCCCGAGGCGGTGCTGAAAGAAGCGTCCCGGCTCAAGCCCGAAGTGGAGGAGAAGGACAAGCACAAGCGCGTCGATCTGCGCCACCTGCCTTTCGTTACCATCGACGGCGAAGATGCGCGCGATTTCGACGATGCGGTCTACTGCGAGAAGCCCGGTGGCTGGAAGCTGCTGACCGGCGGTTTCCGCCTGTATGTCGCCATTGCCGACGTTTCGCATTACGTGAAGGTGGGTTCGGCACTCGACAAGGAGGCCGAGGTGCGCGGCAACTCGGTGTATTTCCCCGAGCGCGTGGTGCCGATGCTGCCCGAGGCGCTGTCCAACGGCCTCTGCTCGCTCAATCCCGGAGTGGACCGGCTGGCGATGGTCTGCGAAATCACCCTGAGCAAGTCGGGCAAGATGACCGACTATCAGTTCTACGAAGCGGTGATCCATTCCCATGCGCGGCTGACCTACAACAAGGTCAGCTGCATGCTCGAACAGCCCAAGAGCACCGAGGGCAAGCAGCTGAGCGCGGAATACGCCGACGTGCTGCCGCATCTCAAGCACCTGCATGCGTTGTACAAGGTGCTGCTCAAGGCGCGCCATACCCGTGGCGCCATCGATTTCGAAACGCAGGAAACGCGAATCGTCTTCGGCGCCGGGCGCAAGATCGCGGCGATCAAGCCCACCGAGCGCAACGACGCGCACAAGCTGATCGAAGAGTGCATGCTCTGCGCCAACGTGGCGACTGCGCGCTTCCTGCAGGATCATGACATTCCCGGCCTGTATCGCGTGCATGACGGTCCGCCACTGGAGCGTCAGGAGAAACTGCGCGCTTTCCTCGGCGAGCTGGGTCTGAGCCTGCACAAGGGCAAGGAAGGGCCGACGCCCAAGGATTACCAGGCGCTGCTGGAGCATATTCAGGGTCGCCCCGATTTCCATGTGATCCAGACGGTGATGCTGCGCTCGCTCAGCCAGGCGGTCTACAGCCCGGACAACAATGGCCACTTCGGCCTCAATTACGAGGCTTACGCGCACTTCACCTCGCCCATTCGGCGCTATCCCGACCTGCTGATCCATCGTGCCATCCGCAGTGTGATCCGCTCGCGTCGCGAGACCTCGCATGTGCGCCGTGAAGGCGCGACCAGCATGCCCAAGGCGCGTATCTATCCCTATGACGAGGCGGCGCTGGAGCAGCTCGGCGAGCAGTGCTCAATGGCCGAGCGGCGTGCCGACGAGGCCACTCGTGACGTGGTGAACTGGCTCAAGTGCGAGTTCATGAAGGACCGGGTGGGTGAGAACTTTCCTGGCGTGATCACGGCTGTAACCGGCTTCGGGCTGTTCGTCGAACTGACGGATATCTACGTCGAGGGCCTGGTGCACGTGACGGCCATGCCGGGCGATTACTACCACTTCGATCCTTTGCATCACCGCCTTTCGGGTGAGCGCAGCGGGCGCAGTTTCCGTTTGGGCGACAGCGTCGAAGTGCGGGTGATGCGCGTCGATCTCGACGAACGCAAGATCGATTTCGAACTGATCGGCGGCGGTAGCAAGACTGGCATCGGCCAGCGTGGGGCGGCTGATGCCGGCAGCGAGCGCAAGGATGGACGCGGCAGGAAAGGTGCTGCGGGGGCTTCTGCCAGGGAGAAGGAGTCCGTCAGCGCTGATGTTCGTAAAAGCCACGAAATGAAAAAGGCGCTGCTTGGGGACGCGAAAGGCGGTAAGTCCGACGGCGGCAAGTCCAGGCGTGGCAGCCAGAAACCCAAGGCTGGCGGCAAGTCGTCAGCCAGGCCGGATGGAGGCGCGGCGGGCAAGCGCAAGGCCAAGCCATGAGCGATCTTGAGAAAATCTACGGCTTGCACGCCGTAGAGGCGCTGCTGCGTCATCACCCCAAGCGGGTCAAGCAGGTCTGGCTGGCGGAGGGGCGTGACGATCCGCGGGTCCAGACGCTGATCCAGCTGGCCGAACAGTCGAGGATTCGTGTCGGGCAATGTGAGCGTCGCGAGCTGGATGCCTGGGTGGAGGGTGTTCATCAGGGCGTTGTGGCCGATGTCAGCCCCAGCCAGGTCTGGGGCGATGCGATGCTCGAAGAGCTGCTGGACCGCACCGAGGGCACGCCCTTGCTGCTGGTGCTCGACGGTGTGACTGATCCGCACAACCTTGGCGCCTGCCTGCGTACGGCCGATGCCGCCGGTGCGCTGGCGGTGATCATCCCCAAGGACAAGTCGGCCACCCTCAACGCCACGGTGCGCAAGGTGGCCTGTGGCGCGGCGGAAGTGATTCCGCTGGTTGCGGTCACCAACCTTGCGCGAACCCTGGAGAAGCTGCAGCAGCGCGGGCTGTGGATCGTCGGCACGGCGGGTGAAGCCGAGCAGGAGATCTATGACCAGGACCTTCGGGGGCCGATCGTGCTGGTGATGGGCGCCGAGGGCAGGGGGATGCGGCGTCTGACGCGTGAGCATTGCGATTTCCTGGTGCGCCTGCCGATGGCCGGGAGTGTCAGCAGCCTCAACGTCTCGGTCGCCACCGGCGTCTGCCTGTTCGAGGCGCTACGTCAACGCCGCTCGGGCTAGGGCGCTAGCAGGCCGTTGAAAAAGAAGCTTTTTTTCAGCGGTCTGCAATGGCGAGTGCCAGGCTCGGCAGGTTTTCAAAGCGTTTGACAAGCGTTCCTGCGTCGCCTGGATTGATTTTCCTCCCGTTCGCAACGGAAGCCTTCTGCCGCTGTCCATTATCCGAATTAAGGCGCGGTTGTCGCGTCATCGCTCCCCTTTGGCTCTGGCCAAGGCCGTCGCTCGCTATCTGTCACTGAGCCGTCTCAGGCACGCATCATGGAGGCTGTATGCCGCAATACCCGTCTTTCGAGACGCTGTTCAGGATTTCCCCAAACGCCTATCTGTTGCTGGATCGTGATCGGGTCATTATCGATGCCAACACGGCCTACCTGCAGCTGGTCGCGCGTGATGCCCAGGGCATCCTTGGGCGGCGCGTTCAGGATGTGCTTGCCATCGATCTGCAGCTTTCCCAGGCCATGGTCGATGATTGTCTGGCCTCCGTCGCGCGGGTTTTTGCCTCGGGAGCGCCGGATACCCTGTCGGTCACCGGTCAGGGCGTTGCAGTCGGCGCCGTTCGTAAGGACTCTTGCTGGCGTATGACGCATACCCCGATACCGGACCTGCAAGGCAATACCGGCAGCATCCTGCAGTGCATCGAGGATATGGCCGAGCTGCAGAGGCATGCGCGCGACTCGCTGCATGGCGAGCTGGAGCAGTCGACATCCCAGGCTGCGTCGGTGCAGTCGCAAAGGCTTGAGGCGATCGGCAAGCTCACGGGAGGTATCGCCCATGATTTCAACAACATGCTGCAGATCATCGGTGGCAACCTGCAGCTGCTGCGGCGCAGTCTGGGTGCTGACGAAGCGGCGCAAAGGCGTCTGGGGTCGGCTGCAAATGGTGTAGACATGGGCGCGCGCCTTGCTTCGCAGCTGTTGGCTTTTGCCAGTCGGCAGCCTCTGCAGCCGCAGAGGGTGGATCTTGCCGAGATGATTGGGCGCGCGGAGGAGTGGTCGGGCGCTACGCCAGGGAGCGCTCTAACTGTAAGGCTCGATGTCCAGCCGGGGCTATGGCCGGTTTTTGTCGATGCGAGCAATCTGCAGGGCGCAATTCTGCGCCTCGTCGCCAATGCGCGGGAGGCCATGGCTCATGGCGGTGTGTTGAGCCTGCGCGCGCGCAATTGCTTGCTCGATGCCGATCGGCTTGCCGGCCAGCCGGGAGTCAAGGCCGGAGAGTACGTGGAACTCTGCGTGATCGATCAGGGCGAGGGAATGAGTCAGGAGGTGCTGGAGCATGCGTTCGAGCCCTTCTTCACTACCCGTCGCGGCGCCAGCGCTTCCGGGCTGGGGCTGAGCGTTGTCTATGGTTTCGTCAGGCAGAGTGGTGGCTTCGTCGTGCTGGAAAGCGAGAAGGGCAGGGGCACCTGCGTGCGTGTCTATCTGCCGGCGCATGTCGTTCAGGCTGGAAGCCCGCCTGAGCCTGGAGAGTACGATCAGCGGCACACGCCTGCTGCCGTCCAGGCAGTGGCAGAGGCGAGCGAAGGTCTGAAGATTCTTTTCGTCGAAGACGATCCCACCTTGCGCATGCTTACCGGCGAGGTGATGGATGAGCTCGGTCATGCGGTATGCCTGTGCGAGTCGGCCGAGGCTGCGTTGGAGCGGCTCGGACAGCAGCATTTCGATGTGCTGCTGACGGATGTCGGGCTGGCCGGCATGAGCGGTATCGAGCTGGTGCGCATGGCTCGTGAACGCGATGCCACGCTGAGCGTGGTGATTGCCTCGGGTTATGAGGTCGATGTGCGAAAGGAAGGCCTGGAAGGCTTGCGAACCATGCTCAAGCCCTATGACATCCATCAGGTCAGAACCCTGCTGGAAAATATCCGTGTCGAACGGGTAGCTGCCGGGTACTGAAAGCCTGGCTGGTTAAATAATCACCAGATCGCCTTGCGCGGCAGGCCGGGCTTCTCTAGAATTGCGCCCCTTGCCCGGATGGCAGGCGTTTGCGCGCCTCTCTGGCTGGCAAGGCAACACACTTTTCACTCCTTGCCTGATCCGCGTAGTGCGGCAGGCTGCAACCCGTAAGGAGCAACAATGCGTCATTACGAAATCATCTTTCTGGTCCATCCCGATCAGAGCGAGCAGGTTGGCGGCATGGTGGAGCGTTACACCAAGCTGATCGAAGAAGACGGCGGCAAGATTCATCGCCTGGAAGACTGGGGTCGTCGTCAGCTGGCTTACGCCATCAACAACGTCCACAAGGCTCACTACGTGATGCTGAACGTCGAGTGCAGCGGCAAGGCACTGGCTGAGCTGGAAGACAACTTCCGTTACAACGATGCCGTCATCCGTAACCTGGTCATCCGTCGCGACGAAGCCGTGACCGAACAGTCCGAGATGCTCAAGGCTGAGGAAAACCGTAGCGAGCGCCGCGAGCGTCGTGATCGCCCTGAATCTGACAATGTCAACGATAGCGATGACAGTGACAGCGACAGCCGCGACAACAACGCTGACGAGTAATCCACGGGTCTATTGAGGAGCCTATTTCATGGCACGTTTTTTCCGTCGTCGTAAGTTCTGCCGTTTCACCGCTGAAGACGTGAAAGAGATCGATTACAAGGATCTCAACACGCTGAAGGCCTACATTTCCGAAACCGGCAAGATTGTTCCAAGCCGTATCACCGGAACCAAAGCACGCTATCAGCGCCAGCTGGCCACCGCTATCAAGCGCGCCCGCTTCCTGGCCCTGTTGCCCTACACTGACAGCCACGGTCGTTGATCGAGCTGTTCGACAGTAAAAGGTAAGGATAGATCGCATGCGCGCCCTGGCTGAATTCATCATGCGCGGCCGTATGCAAGCCATCGTTGTGGTGGCTGGCTCTGCGGCATTGCCGATGTTGTTCTGGCTGTGTGCGGCTGCAGGTAGCCTGGTGCTGTTGCGCCGCGGGCTGAACGACGCGCTGGGTGTACTGGTCTGGGCTGTATTGCCCGCACTGGCCTGGTGGTATTTCGGTGATCCGCGAACGCTGCTGGTGCTGCTGGGAACCTTCGGGTTGGCGCTATTGCTGCGCAGTCAGAATGCCTGGCCCCGTGTGATGCTGTGCAGTGTGGGCCTCGGGCTGTTGTATGCCGTAGCGCTTGGTGCGGTATTCGGTGAGCCGATTGCGACGCTGGCGAGCGAGTTGCAGAAAGTGCTGCCCGACATGTTGTCGCAAGCCTATCAGCAGCTCTCGGTTGAAGAGCAGGCGCGGCTGGAGGCGTTGCTGATACCGGTCCTGACCGGTCTGTTGGCGGCGCTACTGCAGATCGTTACTCTGCTCAGCCTGATACTTGGGCGTTACTGGCAGGCGCTGCTGTACAACCCCGGTGGTTTCGGGCTCGAGTTCCGCGCACTGCGCTTTCCGCCAGTGCTGGCAATGCTGCTCCTGGCGGGCATGTTGTTCGGGCCGAGCCTGGGCGTACAGATGGCGATGCTGGCGCCGCTCTGCAGTGTTCCGCTGGTGTTTGCCGGTGTCGCGCTGCTTCACGGGCTGGTGTCGCAGGGCCGGATGCAGCGGTTCTGGCTGGTGGGGCTGTATGTCACGCTGGTGCTGTTCATGCAGGTGATTTATCCGTTACTGGCCGTGATGGCCATTGTCGACAGTTTGTTTGATTTTCGCGGTCGGGCATCTCGTGATGACGATGCGGGGCCTGCGAACGGTGAAGGTTAAAAGTTAAGAGGTAAGACTCAAATGGAAGTCATCCTGCTGGAAAAAGTCGCGAACCTGGGCAACCTGGGCGACAAGGTAAACGTCAAGTCTGGCTACGGTCGCAACTACCTGTTGCCGCAGCGCAAGGCTACTGCTGCAACGGCAGCCAACATCGCCGAGTTCGAAGCGCGTCGTGCCGACCTGGAAAAAGCTGCTGCCGAGCGCAAGGCTTCTGCCGAAACGCGCGCTGCTCAGCTGGCCGAGCTGGAAGTCACCATCACCGCTACCGCGGGCGATGAGGGCAAACTGTTCGGTTCCATCGGTACTCACGATATCGCCGACGCCCTGACTGCCTCTGGCGTGGAAGTGGCCAAGAGCGAAATCCGCCTGCCGAACGGCACCATCCGTCAGGTTGGTGAGTACGACGTAGCCGTGCACCTGCACAGCGACGTTGAAGCGACCGTGAAGCTGATCGTGATCGCTGGCTGATACTGGCCGTCGTCTGGCACCTCGGGTGCCCGGCGAGTAACATCGGGCACGTTTCCACGCGAGTGGGACGTGCCTTTTGTTTTTTTGTAATGCAAAGAATTCGAGTGCCATGAACGACATCAGCATCCCTCAGCAATACGATCTGGAAACCGCCGCACTCAAGGTGCCGCCGCATTCCATCGAGGCCGAACAGGCTGTGCTGGGTGGGTTGATGCTGGACAACAATGCCTGGGAGCGCGTGCTCGACCAGGTCTCCGACGGCGATTTCTATCGCCACGATCATCGCCTGATCTTCCGCGCCATCTTTACCCTGGCCGAGCGCAATTCGCCCTTCGACGTGGTGACCCTGTCCGAGCAGCTGGACAAGGAAGGTCATCTGCCGCAGGTAGGCGGTCTTGCCTACCTGGGTGAGCTGGCGAAGAACACGCCTTCGGTGGCCAATATCAAGGCCTATGCGCAGATCATTCGCGAGCGGGCCACGTTGCGCCAGCTGATCGGCATCAGCAATGAAATCGCTGACAGCGCCTATGCCCCGCAGGGACGAACCGGCGAAGAAATCCTCGACGAAGCCGAGCGCCTGATCTTCCAGATTGCCGAGGCGCGGCCCAAGACCGGCGGGCCCATCGGCATCAACGATATCCTGGTCAAGGCCATCGACCGCATCGACTCGCTGTTCAATGCCGGCGAAGCGATTACCGGTCTGTCGACCGGCTTCACCGATCTGGACGAGGCCACCAGCGGCCTGCAGCCGGCGGACCTGGTCATCGTCGCGGGGCGCCCGTCCATGGGCAAAACCACCTTTGCGATGAACCTGGTGGAAAACGCCGTACTGCGCTCCGACAAGGCGATTCTGGTCTACTCGCTGGAAATGCCTGCCGACTCCATCGTGATTCGTATGCTGGCCTCCCTGGGGCGGATCGACCAGACCAAGGTGCGGACCGGCAAGCTCAGCGACGACGACTGGCCGCGTCTGACCTCGGCGGTCAATCTGCTCAACGACCGCAAGCTGTTCATCGATGACACCGCCGGCATCTCCCCTTCGGAAATGCGCGCCCGCACCCGGCGCCTGGCGCGCGAGCACGGCGATATCGGCATGATCATGGTCGACTACCTGCAGCTGATGCAGATTCCCGGTTCCAGCGGCGACAACCGCACCAACGAGATTTCCGAGATTTCCCGCTCGCTCAAGGGCCTGGCCAAGGAATTCAACTGCCCGGTGGTGGCGCTGTCGCAGCTCAACCGCTCGCTGGAACAGCGCCCCAACAAGCGTCCGGTCAACTCCGACTTGCGTGAATCGGGGGCCATCGAGCAGGACGCCGATATCATCATGTTCGTCTACCGGGACGAGGTGTATCACCCGGAAACCGAATACAAGGGCGTGGCCGAGATCATCATCGGCAAACAGCGGAACGGCCCCATCGGCACCACGCGCCTGGCCTTCCTCGGCAAGTACTCGCGCTTCGAGAACCTCGCGCCGGGCAGCTACCAGTTCGATGATGAATAAGGCGGAAAGCCGATAAAAGCGCTGGAGGCTGAAAGGCGGGACGGAAAGGCAGGGGTGTTGGGGCTTCTTTATCGTGCGGGCGGTCAGGTGCTGCAAATATCGGCACTTTGCTCGTCGGATCATGCCTTCGGCTAATTCGGCCCGCGAAAAGCTTGACGCAGCGCTGTTGTAGGTCGGGTCATGCCTCACCGGCCCGACGAGCGGAGGCAAGGCCAGCAGAAAAGCTTGGCCTGGATTTGGCAAAAGCCCGCCCCCTGTCCAGCCTCTTGCTCAATAAGAGTAAGATTCCGCTTCACCTTCGCTGTGCAGGAACTCTCCCATGCGTCCCCTCGTTGCCACGGTCGATCTGGCCGCCATTCGTCACAACTATGCCCTGGCGAAACGCTGCGCGCCGGGTCGGCAGGCTTTTGCGGTGGTCAAGGCCGATGCTTACGGTCATGGGGCTGCGGCGGTGGTTGCGGCATTGCGCGAGGAGGCTGACGGTTTCGCCGTGTGCAGCGTCGAGGAGGCGCGCGTGGTGCGCGAACAGGCGCCAGAAGCCCGTCTGCTGCTGCTCGAAGGCTGTTTCGATACCGAGGACTATGCGGCGGCCATGGCGCTGGGGCTGGATATCTCGGTGCAGGGTGCCACGCAGGCGCAGCGGCTGCTGGACTGCCCGCCGGTACGGGCGCTGAATGTCTGGCTCAAGCTGGATTCGGGGATGCACCGGCTGGGTTTCGAGCCTGCCGAGCTGCAGCGCTGGGCAGAGCGTCTGCGCGGCGCGCCGCAGGTGGCGGAGGTCAACCTGATGAGCCACTTCGCCTGTGCCGATGAGCATCTGCACGCACTCACCGATCATCAGCTGGAGCGCTGCCACGGCATGCAGGGGTTCGCCTTCGATCAGCGCAGCTTCGCCAACTCCGCCGCCGTGCTGACCCTGGCGCCGGCGCATATGGACTGGCTGCGCCCCGGCATCATGCTCTACGGGGCTTCGCCCTTCGCCGAACGCAGTGCCGCCGAACTGGGGTTGCGCCCGGCCATGACGCTGACCGCCGAGGTGATCGCCATGCACGACGTGCCCGCCGGCGACAGCGTCGGCTATGGTGCGACCTGGGTGGCGCAGCGCCCGTCGCGCATCGGCACCGTCAGCTGCGGTTATGCCGACGGCTATCCGCGTCATGCGCCATCGGGTACGCCCGTCGTGGTTCGCGGCCAGCGCGTGCCGCTGGCGGGCAGGGTGTCGATGGACATGCTGGCGATCGACCTGACCGACCTTCCCGAAGCTGCCATCGGCGATGCGGTGGAGCTCTGGGGCGCGCAGCTGCCTGTCGACGAAGTGGCCCGGGCGAGCGGCACCATCGGTTACGAATTGCTCACCAAGGTGACGCAGCGAGTGCCGCGCAGATACGTCTTTTAACGCCCGTAGAAGCGCTTGAGGCTGGAGGCTGGACGAAAAAGCCTGACGAGGGATTGGCATTAGCCGTGTAGGGTGGATGACGCGAAGCTCATCCACCGGGCGGAACGGTGGATGTAAAAAACGACATCCACCCTACGATTTCCGACCTCTGTGCTGGGACATGCTGGTCATTTTTTGTGCTATATTCCGCGCCCGTTTTCGTTGCCCCGGTTTTTCGCCATGCACGTCGCCAAGCCTTTGTTTGACTATCCCAAATACTGGGCCGAATGTTTCGGTCCGGCGCCGTTCCTGCCGATGAGCAGGAAGGAGATGGATCAGCTCGGCTGGGATTCGTGCGACGTCATCATCGTCACCGGCGATGCCTACGTCGACCATCCCTCGTTCGGCATGGCGATCATCGGTCGGCTGCTGGAAGCCCAGGGTTTTCGCGTCGGCATCATCAGCCAGCCGGACTGGCAGAGCAAAGACGACTTCATGAAGCTCGGCGAGCCGAATCTGTTCTTCGGTATCGCCGCCGGCAACATGGACTCGATGATCAACCGCTACACTGCCGACCGCAAGGTACGTTCCGACGATGCCTACACCGCGGGTGGCCTGGCCGGCAAGCGGCCCGACCGCGCCAGCCTGGTCTACAGCCAGCGCTGCAAGGAAGCCTACAAGCACGTCCCGGTGGTGCTGGGCGGGATCGAGGCGTCGCTGCGGCGCATCGGCCATTACGATTACTGGTCGGACAAGGTGCGCCGTTCGATCCTGATGGACGCCACCGCCGACATCCTGCTCTACGGCAACGCCGAGCGCGCCATCGTCGAGGTGGCGCAGCGGCTGGCGCGCGGCGATGCCATCGGCGAGATCACCGACGTGCGCGGCACCGCCTTTATCCGCAAGGAAACTCCCGAGGGCTGGTTCGAGATCGACTCGACGCGCATCGATCGTCCGGGCAAGGTCGACCAGATCATCAACCCCTACGTCAGCACCCAGGACCTGCAGGCCTGCGCCATCGAAAAGGACAAGGGCCCTGCCGAGGATCCGAACGAGGCGAAAGTCGTCCAGTTGTTGCCCAATCCGAAGATCGAGCGCGACCGTACGGTGATCCGCCTGCCGTCGTTCGAGAAGGTGCGCAACGATGCGGCGCTGTACGCCCATGCCAACCGCGTGCTGCACCTGGAAACCAACCCCGGCAACGCCCGCGCGCTGGTGCAGCGTCATGGTGACCAGGACATCTGGCTCAACCCGCCGCCGATCCCGCTGACCACCGAGGAAATGGACTACGTGTTCGCCTCGCCCTTCGCCCGCGTGCCGCATCCGGACTACGGCGGAGCGAAGATCCCGGCTTACGAGATGATCCGCTTCTCGGTGAACATCATGCGCGGCTGCTTCGGCGGCTGCACCTTCTGCTCGATCACCGAGCACGAGGGACGGATCATCCAGAACCGCTCGCACGAATCGATCCTCAACGAGATCGAGGCCATGCGCGGCATGCCCGGCTTCACCGGTGTGGTCTCCGACCTCGGCGGGCCGACCGCCAACATGTACCGCCTGGCGTGCAAGAGCCATGACATCGAGAAGCACTGCCGCAAGCCGTCGTGCGTGTTCCCGGGTATCTGCGAGAACCTCGATACCGACCACAGCTCGCTGATCGAACTGTACCGCAAGGCTCGCGTGCTGCCCGGCGTGAAGAAGATTCTGATCGCTTCCGGCCTGCGCTACGACCTGGCGGTGGAGTCGCCGGAGTACGTCAAGGAACTGGTCACGCACCACGTCGGTGGCTACCTGAAGATCGCTCCGGAGCACACCGAGAAAGGCCCGCTGGACAAGATGATGAAGCCGGGCATCGGCAACTACGACCGCTTCAAGCGGATGTTCGAGAAGTACTCGAAGGAGGCGGGCAAGGAGCAATACCTGATCCCTTACTTCATCGCCGCGCATCCGGGCACCACCGACGAGGACATGATGAACCTCGCGCTGTGGCTCAAGGCCAACGGTTTCCGCGCCGACCAGGTGCAGGCCTTCTATCCTTCGCCGATGGCCAGCGCCACGGCCATGTACCACACCGGCAAGAACCCGCTGCGCAAGGTCACCTACAAGAGCGAGGAGGTGACCATCGTCAAGAGCGAGGAGCAGCGCCGGTTGCACAAGGCCTTCCTGCGCTACCACGACCCCAAGGGCTGGCCGATGCTGCGCGAGGCGTTGCTGCGCCTGGGCCGTGGCGATCTGATCGGTAGTGGCAAGCACCAGCTGATCCCGGCTCATCAGCCGGCGGTGGATGGCTATCACAGCGCCCGTCGCAAGAACTCCACACCGGTCGGCAGCAAGAAAGCCGGGCAGGGCGGGCAGATTCTCACACAGCACAACGGCCTGCCGCCGCGCAGCCACGACGGCAACGCCTGGGACAAGCGCGAGCAGGCCAAGGCCGCCGCCGAGGCCCGGCGCAAGGCTGCGGCAGGTGCGGGCAAGGCGAAGCCGGCGGGCAAGGGGCGCGGCAAGCCTGTTCCTCGATAACGGAGGCGTCGGGTTACTCCATCGGATCGTCGGATTACGCCTTCGGAAACCCGGATTACGCCTTCGGCTAATCCAGGCTACGAACTGCGCATCTTTGGCCGAATAAATTCGGCTCTACAGGTGGAGGTCATCAGATGTAGGTCGGGTCACGCTTCATCGACCCGACGAGCGGAGCCTCGGTGGATGTAAAAAGCGACATCCACCCTACGCTAGCTTGCAGCTACACCCGAAACGTCTGTGTCGTCTGGTTCAGGTCATTGGCCAGGCGCAGCATCTGTTCGCTCTGCTCACGGCCACGGCTGATGTGGCCGAGGTTGCTGTCGCCCAGTTGATGGATGTGTTCGCTGTGACTGCGGATTTCACTGACGGCGCCGCTCTGTTGCGAGGTGGCCTGGGCGATCTGCTCGGCCATGTGTTCGATGGTGCCGATGGTGGCGACGATCTGGTCCAGCGCCAGGTCGGCGGTTTCGGCCAGTTCGGCAGTGGCCGTGGCGTGCTCGACCTGCACGCGCATGGCCTCCACTGACTGATTCGCGGTTTTCTGCAGGTTGCCGATCAGTTGCTGTATTTCCTCGGTGGCGCCGCTGGTGCGTTGCGCCAGGGTGCGCACTTCGTCGGCCACCACGGCAAAGCCACGGCCCTGCTCGCCGGCTCTGGCCGCTTCGATGGCAGCGTTCAGGGCGAGCAGGTTGGTCTGCTCGGCGATGGAGCGGATGACGGTCAGCACCTTGCCGATGGTGTTGGTTTCGTCGGCCAGACGCTCGATGGCCAGCGCATTGCCCTGCACTTCGCTGACCAGATGCTGCAGGCCCGTGAGGCTCTGGCTGATGTCCTGTTGCCCTTGGGCAACGGCCTGACTGGCTGAACGGCTGGCTTCGGCAGTCTGCCCGGCGCCGTCGGCGACGTTCTGGATGGTCGCCTCCAGTTCGCCCAGCGAGTCGCGAATCTGTGCGGTATCGCTGGTCTGGCGGGTAGCGGCCTGGTACAGGTCATTGCTCATCTGAGCCAGGCTGCCGCTGTTGCCCGCAACCTCCTGGGCATGCTGGCGCAAGGTGCCGACCAGCGTTACCAGGTAACTCCTCAACTGGTTCAGTGAGGTTTCGATTTCGATCATTTCCGGCGTCTTCGAGCCGAGCTGGACGGTTTTCCCGAAATCGCCCTGGGCCCAGGCGTGCAGGGCGGGTGCCAGTTGTCCCAATGCGCGTGTCAAGTGACGCTGGAGGCGATCGATGGCGAAGGCGACAAGCAATATCAGGACGATGATGGTGCCCTGAATCAGGCGTACTTCCGCCTGGATGCGCCCGTGTTCGGCGCGAACGACGGGCTCCAGTTCCGCGAGTGCCTGCTGCAGCATGGCAATCCGCTGCTCGCTGCTGGCCAACAGTTGGCTGCGCTGGCCGATCAGTTCCTGGGTGCGGCGCAGTTCGCCAGGGTAGCGCTTGAGCAGGCTGGCGATATCGCGTTTGAGCGCGATGCCCTTGTCTTCGCTGACTTGTTCGGCCTGTTCGCTGCCCTGCAGGTCGAGCAGAGCGGCGAAGGTGCTGCTGCCGGATTGCTGTTCTGTGGCGATGCCAAGCAGCGGCAGGGTTTGGAGGGTGGCGATTTCCCTGTTCAGCCTTTGCAGAGCCTGCTCGGCCTCGGCGGCCAGTGCGTCCTGGCCGCTGGCAACCAGTCTGCCGCGTGCATGGCTCAGACGTAGCAGCTGGCGGCTGGCTTCGAATACCGTGCTCTGGTAGGCCGCTGCGCTCGGCTGATCGCTCTGTTCGGCATACTGCTGCAGTTGCGCCAGTGCCGCGATCATTTCACGTTCGGCCTGCAATAGCAGACCCTGCGGATCACCGGCCAGCTTGCCAGCTGCCAGCAGTTCGCTGGCGGTGAACTGGCTGAGCTGTTCGAGGCTGGGTATCAGGCGTTCGGCGAACTGGGTGGGCAGGGCGGAGATGTCGCTTGCCAGGGTGTCCAGCGCCTGCAGTGCCGCGCTGTGCTGCAGCGCATCACCGCTGGCCAGATAACCCTGGATATTGCCGGCGACAGGCTGCTCAAACTGCTGGGAAATACCAAGATAGCGCTCCATCAACTGATAGGGGCGCTCCAGCGCACGCTCCGACCACCAGAGCGTGGCGCCCAGAGCGAGGCAGATGGCAACGAGCAGCAGCGTGTTGACTGTTGTGAGCGACTTCAGGCGCATGCCGGCCTCCGGATGAGTAGGAGGCCCGCAATATATGGCTATCTGATGTCAGTTACGTGACAGCGGAAAGACCTCGACACGGTTGCGCCCGGCGTTCTTGGCGCGGTACAGGGCTTCGTCGGCCTGCTGGGTCAGCATTTTCACATCGGCGCTGGGTGTGAGTTGCGTAATGCCGCAACTGAAGGTGCAGGACAGATCGGCAGGTTGCGCCGGAAAGCGGATTTCCGAGAAGCGCTGGCGAATCTCGTCGAGTACCCGGCAGGCGTTTTCCTGCGTGGTGTCGGGCAGCACGACGGCGAATTCCTCGCCACCGTAACGTCCGATGCAGTCGGTCTTGCGCAGGCGCTGCTTGAGAAACAGCGCCAGGCTCTTGATCACCCGGTCGCCCATGGGATGCCCGTAGGTGTCGTTGACTTGCTTGAAGTGATCGATATCGACCATGGCGAAACACAGGGGGCTGTTGTCGCGCTGTGCCCGCGTGCTGGCATCCTCGAGCAACTGCAGGCTGTGGGTGTGGTTGTAGAGACCGGTCAGGCTGTCACGAACGATTCGGGCCTTGAGGTTGCGCGCTCGCTCGGCACGGGTGCGCACGGTGGCGATCAGATGGCTGGGCTTGATCGGTTTGGTCAGGAAATCGTCGCCACCTTCGTTCATCGCACTGAGTTGCTTGTCCAGATCGTCTTCGGCGGACAGGTAGATGATCGGTACGCTGACGTAGCGCTCGTGCTGGCGAATTACCTTGGCCAGTTCGGTGCCCATGCATTCGGGCATGTACATGTCGAGAATGATCAGGTCCGGTTGGAACTCGGCCAGATAGCTGATCGCCAGAATCGGCTCGTTGAGCGTTCGGGTGATGATTCCGGCGTTGTTCAGGACGCGCTCGGTATGCGTCGCCTGCGCGCGCGAGTCATCGATGATGAGTACCCGGAAAGGCTCGTAGTAGGCGGTTCGAGTATGGATCTCGATCTTTTCCAGCAGGCTCGATGCATCCAGAGATTCGATGAAAAGCTCCTGCCCGCCAGCGCGTACAGCCGCCAGGCGTGTGGGCGTGTCCGTGTCCTGCTGGCTGAAGAAGATCAGCGGCAGTTTTTCTTCCAGCCCCTGCTGCACGCGTTCGGCCAGTCTGAGTCCCTCGCCGGCGCCGTTGAAGTCGACATCCATGACGATGGCTGCCGGATGGCGAAGGTGCATCGCTGCGCGGAACTCGTGGTCGCTGGCAAAGGCCTGTGCGCTCATGCTGAAGAATTCCAGCTGGCGTACGATATGGCTGGCGCGCTCGTGGTCGTCCAGGGCGATATAGACCGGCTTGTTCAGGGAGGGGGTGTGGGCGGCCGGGCCGCGCGAATCGCCGTTGCGCAGGCCGGTGCGGGCGAGCCGGTAGATCAACTGACTGAGGGTGGCGATGATATCGCTGGACAGGCGACCGCGATTGTCATCGATATCGCCGAGACAGTCCTCTATCTCCAGCGCAAGTTGATGATGCTCGGCCTGGTCGAAGCGCCCGGCAAAACGCTGCAGCCGCTGATTGGCTTCGGCGAGGGCGGCGCGATAGGAAGCATTCCACTCGTTGCGTTGCACCTGTTGCCAGACTTCGAGCACTTCCCGGGCCTGGTGAATGACCCGCTGCGCGAAGTGTTGTTTGAGTTCTTCCTGGTCCGACATGTCTGCTTCCTGAGCGCTGCGACAATCACGTGCAGCGTTATGCTGGCGGCATGCTATCACTTGCCCGTCCGGTTCAAGATGGCGGCAAAGGTGGTCTGGTTCTCATTATGGCGATTGGCGTCGGCAGCTGCGTTATAGTGAAGCGCCCGCCGCAACGCTCCAGATGACTGGCGGTCGAACCTCTGAACTCTGAAAGAGAGAAGGACAGATGTCTATGTTGGATTGGAAGAACCGCTTCGGTCGTCTCGGCTCGTCGGAGAATAGCGCGACTGCGCACGGAACGAGCCGCAATCCATTATGGCTGGCGCTGGTCGCCGTGGTCGGTCTGTATCTGCTGGTGACCCTGATCCTGGGCTGGTACTGGAGCAGCGAGCCCGATCGGTTTGCGGTGCAGCAGCACGTCCGCCAGGCGGCAGAGACCTCGCAGCGGCAGATCGTCAATGGCTACACCACCGTTGAGACCCTCAGGCAGGTCGCCACGACCCTGCTGGACAAGCCGGGCGGCTATCTGACCAATGACGTGGCGCCTCCCGGCCTGTGGCTGGACAACATGCCCAGTTGGGAATACGGCGTGCTGGTGCAGGTGCGCGACCTCAGCCGTGCGTTGCGCAAGGACTTCGCCCGCTCGCAGTCGCAGTCGACCGAAGACCCCGATCTGTCCAAGGCCGAGCCGCTGTTCAACTTCGACAACCGCAGCTGGGCATTGCCGGCAACCGAGTCGGAGTACCGCAACGGCCTCCGCCATCTGGACAACTACCTGGCGCGTTTGAGCGACCCTGCGCCCAAGGCGCAGTTCTATTCGCGCGCGGACAACCTCAACAACTGGCTCGGCGACGTGGGGACTCGTCTGGGATCGCTGTCCCAGCGCCTGTCCGCCAGCGTCGGGCGGGCGCGCCTGGATACCGCGAGTGCCGCGGAACTGGAGTCCGAAGGCATGGTGGTCGAGGAGGATCGCGTCGAGACCTCCTGGCTGCAGATCGACAACGTCTTCTACGAAGCCCGTGGCCAAGCCTGGGCCTTGTCGCATCTGCTGCGCGCCATCGAAGTGGATTTTGCCGACGTGCTGGCCAAGAAGAACGCCACGATCAGCGTCAGGCAGATCATCCGCGAACTGGAGGCCGCGCAGGAGCCGCTGTGGAGCCCGATGGTGCTCAATGGCAGCGGCTATGGCGTCCTCGCCAACCACTCGCTGGTGATGGCCAACTATATTTCCCGCGCGAACGCAGCAATCATCGACCTGCGTAATCTGCTGTCGCAGGGGTAAGAAGCCGATAAGAGCGCTTGAGGCTGGAAGGCTGGACGAAAAAGCTGGACAGAGGTTTGGCGTTAGGCCGCACACTGTCCAGCCTCCAGCCTCCAGCCTCCAGCCTCCAGCCTCCAGCCTCCAGCCTCCAGCCTCCAGCCTCCAGCCTCCAGCCTCCAGCCTCCAGCCTCCAGCCTCCAGCCTCCAGCCTCCAGCCTCCAGCCTCCAGCCTCCAGCCTCCAGCCTCCAGCCTCCAGCCTCCAGCTGTAGGTCGGGTCACGCTCCACCGACCCGACGAGCGGAGGTGAGGGCCGGAAAAAGCCTGCCCCCCTTACTTAATCCAACCCCAGTTTCTTCAGCCGATAGCGCATGGAGCGGAAGGTCAGACCCAGGCGCTGGGCGGCGGCGGTGCGGTTCCAGCGGGTTTCTTCGAGCGCCTGCATGATCAGCTTGCGCTCGACGTCTTCCAGGTGGTCTTCCAGATTGTCGATCTGCGCCAGGCTCGCTTCTCCGCTTTCGCCAACGCCGGGAGCTTCGCTCAGGCGCAGGTCGCCGGCCTTGATTTCCTCGTCTTCACACAATGTGTAGGCGCGCTCCAGCATGTTCTCCAGCTCGCGCACGTTACCTGGAAAACGATAGTTCTGCAGTTTCGCCAGGGCGTCGGCATGCAGGCGCGCCGTGCTGTCACCGCATTCATCGGCGAGCCGGCGCAGCATGGCGTCGGCGAGCAGGGCGATATCCTCGCGGCGCTCGCGCAGGGGCGGGACGCGCAACTCGATGACGTTCAGACGGTAGTAGAGATCCTGGCGGAAACGGCCTGCCGCGACTTCGGCGGCGAGATCCTTGTGGGTGGCGCAAAGTACGCGCACGTCCACCACCGCCTCCTTGGCGCCGCCAACCGGGCGGACGGCTTTTTCCTGAATGGCGCGCAGCAGCTTGACCTGCATGCTCAGCGGCAGATCGGCGACTTCATCGAGAAACAGGGTGCCGCCGTTGGCTTCCTGAAACAGGCCGGGCTTGTCTTCGATGGCGCCGGTAAAGCTGCCCTTCTTGTGGCCAAAAAACTCGCTTTCCATCAGCTCCGAGGGAATCGCCCCGCAGTTGACCGGAATGAAGGGGCGTTCGTGGCGTGGGCCCTGCTCGTGGATCAGGCGCGCCACCAGTTCCTTGCCGCTGCCGGATTCGCCACTGATATACACCGGCGCCTGGCTGCGGGCGAGTTTGCCGATCTGCTTGCGCAGCAGATTCATCGGCGGCGAGGTGCCGAGCAGACGGTTGTCGGCGGTCAGGTCATTGGGATTGGGCGTGCGCAGGCGTAGTGCGGTATTGACCAGTTCGCGCAGACGCCCGAGATCCACCGGTTTGGTCAGGAAGTCGAAGGCGCCAGCCTTGAGTGCACCGATGGCGGTGTCGAGGCTGCCGTAGGCGGTGATCATCGCCACCGGCAGGTGCGGGTACTGCTGCTGGATGAACTGCACCAGTTCCAGCCCGCAGCCGTCGGGCAGGCGCATGTCGGTGAGGCACAGATCGTAATGTTCGCGCGCCAGACATTCGCGGGCTTCCTTGAGGTTGCGGGCGCTACGGGTGTCGAGTTTCATCCGCCCCAGGGTGATCTCCAGGAGTTCCCGGATGTCGGGTTCGTCATCGATGATCAAGGCTTTCTGGCGGGCGGTCATGGTCTCGGTCTTTCAGTGGCGGCAGGGCGTCCGGATGGCGCAGGCGACAATGTTAACGTTACAGCACGTGTTTTGTACTCGGGCTGTGAGCGATGTGTGACCTGCTAGCCCTCAGGCGAGCTTGCCCGGATGGGCGAAGACGATGCGGAAACAGCTGCCGCCCCCGTCTCTTTCCCGGTAATCCAGGCGTGCCTGGTTGCTTTCGCACAGCTCCCTGCATATATACAGGCCCAGCCCCGTTCCCTTGCTCTCGGTGGTGAAGAAGGGCTCGAAGATATTCTGCAATTGTTCGGTGGGGATGCCGGGGCCGTCATCGAGCACCTCGAGAACCGGCAGGTCGCTGGTCTCGTCGCGAAACAGGTGCAGCCACACCTGTGCTTCGGCATGTTCCTGACCGCTGTAGCGCAGGCCGTTCTGCACCAGGTTGGTCAGCACCTGAAGCAACTGATTCGGGTCCATGCGCGTCTGCAGCGAGCTGCCCAGGGTTTTTACATGGAGGATCTGGCGCGGTGGCAGACCGCCACGAAACTCGCTGGCGAAGCGATGCGCCCAGTATTTGAGGTCCAGCAATTGCGGCTCGGCCTGCCGCCTGCGCGACAGCTGCAGGACGTTCTCGATCACCAGGTTCATGCGCCGCGAGTGATCCTGGATGATCTGCGTCAGGCGCATGTCGGCGGCATCCAGCTCCTCTGATTCCTGCAGCAGTTGCGCCGCATGGCTGATCGCGCCGAGCGGGTTGCGGATTTCGTGGGCGATGCTTGCCGTCAGCCGGCCCAGCGATGCCAGCTTGAGCTGCTGGGCCTGCTGCGCAATCTGCGAAATGTCTTCGAGAAATATCAGAGTGTTCTGACGCACGCCATGCTGCAGCGCGGCGAAACTTGGCTGCAGCATGGTGCCGTTTGGTGTGGCCCTGAAGTGCTGCGGGCGCAGTGTCGGGTTGTCGTGCCATTGCTGCAGTCCCCTGAGCAGCTCTGGACAGCGCGGCGCCAGACGCTCCCCGACCAGTGCGTGCTGGTCGAGCAGGTCGAGCGCGCCCTGATTGGCGAGCAGGATGCGCTGTTGCGGATCGAGCACCAGAATCCCGGTGCGCATGCGCTGCAGGATCTGCGCGTTCAGGGCTTCGAGGCTGGCGACTTCCTCGGCCCGCTGGCGGGCCAGGGTTTCACTGACCTGCAGGCGGCGTGTCAGGCCCTGTACCAGCAGGGCGGCGGCGAAGCACAGGGTTCCGAGCGCGGCGGCCTGGACGTACTGGCTGCTTGTTTCGCTGTCGCTGAGGCTGAGGTAGAAGGTCAGGTAGATGAGGCCGGTGGTGGCGACGGCGGCGATGAGAAAGCCCATGCGCCCGCGCAGCAGGATGTTGGCGATGGCGACGGCAATGATCAGCAGGTTGCCGATGCCGCTGGGGGTGCCGCCGGCAAAGTAGAACAGCGCCGAGAGCAGGGAAACATCCATCAGGGCGAGGATCAGGACCGACAGCTCGCGCTTGGGATTCTGCAGAAGAACGGCGATGAGGATATTGATGATCAGGTAGCCCCAGGCGCCATAGTGGAAGGCGGCGGGGTTGCTCATGTGCATCAGGTCGTTATGCAGGTCGCTGCTGATCAGCAGCACCAGCACCAGACCGATGGCGACACGATAAAGGTGATAGAGGCGAAGGATTCGCCGGCCCTGCTGGCCTAGGAATACCTGGCTTTCAGTTCCCACCCGGCTTGCTGCCCTGTTCCAGGTGGGCCTGGCTGCAGTACCACTGATCGCGTTCCTGCAAAGCCTGGTCGCGGGGCAGATGGATGCCGCACTGGGCGCAGCGCACCATGGGTAGTGTGGGCTGTTCAGGCTTGCGGGTGGTCGTGCGTTTGCTCGTCAGACGTCGCCAGAGCCAGAATGCCGTCGCAATCAGGATGATCCAGAACAGCAGCCGAAATAGACCCATATTTTCCTTCCTGGCTTGAGAGAACTGCGTGCGGAGCCTGATCGCTCAGGCTCCGGCAGGATGTCGCTGCGTCAGTCGAACAGGCCGAAGGTCAGGTAGCTCCACCAGGAGCGTCCGCCGTCCTGTTGTTCGTCCTCGGCTTCTCTCAGTACCGGACGCAATTCGTCAGGCAGATCACGGGCGGCATTTTCGTACTGGCGGAGCACGTCGCGGTTTGAGCGTGAGCTGTCCAGTGTCGTGCCTTTCGATTCGATCAGGCCCAGGGTGGCGCGAGACAGCCAGCCACGGTTGTCGGCCTCCTTCTCGCGCGGAACGAATTGGCCGCCTTCCAGGCTCGGATGTTCGGGGTAGTTGAGCTTGAGGGTCTCCAGACTGGTGCTGGCGAGATCGTCGAGGTTCAGCCGCAGATAGGCTTCGGTCATGACCGCCAGGCCATCGCCGACCGCCGGCGTACCCTGGAAGTTCTCCACGACATAGCGCCCACGATTGGCTGCGGCGACATAGGCCTGGCGGCGCAGATAGTAGTCGGCCACGTGGATTTCATTGGCGGCCAGCAGGTTGCGCAGGTAGACCATGCGTGCCTTGGCATCCGGTGCGTAGCGGCTGTTGGGGAAGCGGGTGGTCAGTTGTGCGAACTCGTTGAAGGAGTCACGCGCGGCGCCTGGATCACGCTTGGTCATGTCCAGCGGCAGGAAGCGGGCAAGGATGCCGCGATCCTGATCGAAGGAGGCGAGGCCCTTGAGGTAGTAGGCGTAATCGACGCTCGGATGCTGGGGATGCAGGCGGATGAAGCGCTCGGCGGAGGAGCGCGCGGCTTCGGGCTCCATGTTCCGGTAGTAGGCGAAAATCAGCTCCAGCTGCGCCTGCTCGGCGAAGCGACCGAAGGGATAGCGCGACTCCAGTGCCTTGAGCTTGGTGATGGCGCTGGTATAGCTCTTGTTGTCCAGGTCGGCCTGTGCCTGCCGGTACAGCTCCGTTTCACCGAGGTTCTCGCTGATGGTTTCGTTGGACGAGCAGGCGGCGGTAAGAGCGAAAATGGCGATCAGCAGCAGGTGTTTCACTTGCATGGCGGCTTGCGTCCTGTCACGGCTGGCTGTCTCGCGCTGAGCCGTCCTGTTATGATGAGCGCCCCGGCACGCCGGGACAAAGACGCCGTATTTAAACACAAGCCTGTTGCTGAAACCAAAGGCTCACCTGTACCTACGAACGGTCAAGCCCGACAGGCTCTAAGGGCATGGATTCTGTCAGCCTCGCCATCGATGCCGAGCTGACGTCTGCACGCGGCGAAATCTGCGACCGCATGGCCTGAGGGCAGGCCGCTCCCGGTTCCTGTTGGTCCTGTCGAGCAGAACTCGGCTCCTCCTTACTCATAAAGCGTCCTTAATTATGTCCACCATCCCCACGCAAGCCATCCAACTTCGCGCCGAAGTGCCATTCGACCTGGGCGGGCAGCGTCTCGATCAGGTCGCGGCCCAGCTGTTTCCCGAGCATTCCCGCTCGCGCCTCGCCGCGTGGATCAAGGACGGATCGCTGACCGTGGACGGAGCGACGCTGCGTCCGCGGGACATCGTGCATGCCGGCTCGGTTCTGGTGCTTGGCGCCGAGCAGCAGGCGCAGGGTGAGTGGGTGGCGGAGGATATTCCGCTGGATATCGTCTTCGAGGACGAGCACATCCTGGTGCTGAACAAGCCGGCTGGCCTGGTGGTGCATCCGGCTGCCGGGCATGCCAGTGGAACCCTGCTCAATGCCCTGCTGCATCATGTGCCGGAGCTGATCAACGTGCCGCGTGCCGGCATCGTGCATCGGCTGGACAAGGACACCACCGGCCTGATGGTGGTCGCCAAGACACTGCAGGCCCAGACGCGCCTGGTCGAGCAGCTGCAGGCACGCAGCGTCAGCCGTATCTATGAAGCCATCGTCATCGGCGTGATCATCACCGGCGGCACTGTCGATGCGCCGATTGGCCGTCATGGCCAGCAGCGCCAACGCATGGCCGTGGTCGAAGGCGGCAAGCCGGCCATCAGCCATTACCGGGTGCTGGAGCGCTTCCGCTCGCACACCCATGTGCGGGTCAAGCTCGAAACCGGGCGCACCCACCAGATTCGTGTGCATATGACCCATCTCGGTTATCCGCTGGTGGGTGATCCGCTCTACAGCGGTCGTTTCCGCATACCGCCGGCGGCCAGTCAGACGCTCGTGCAATCGCTGCGCGAGTTTCCGCGCCAGGCGCTGCATGCCCGTTTTCTCGAACTGGACCATCCGCTCAGCGGCGAGCGGATGAAATGGGAATCGCCCCTGCCGGATGATTTCGTCTGGCTGCTGACGCTGTTGCAGCAGGATCGCGAGGCCTTTATCGGGTGAACGGCTGGCCCGGCGACTGGATCATTCCCGACTGGCCCGCGCCCCGGCATGTGCGGGCCTGCGTGACCACGCGCGAGGGTGGCGAAAGCCGGGCGCCTTTCGACGGTTTCAATCTGGGCGATCACGTCGGTGACGAGCCGGCGACGGTCATGGCCAACAGGCAGCGCTTGCAGGCCGTTCTCGGCTGCGAACCTGCCTGGCTGAGCCAGGTGCATTCGGTTGTCACGGTCAAGGCCGACCCGGCACTGGTGCCGTGCGCAGATGCCAGCTGGACAGACGCCACCGGCATTGCCTGTACGGTACTCACCGCCGATTGCCTGCCGGTACTCTTCTGCGATCGGGCCGGTACCCGCGTAGCCGCCGCGCATGCCGGCTGGCGCGGACTGGCCAATGGCATGCTGGAATCGACCGTGGCCGCGATGCAGGTGCCGGGCGAACAGTTGCTGGCCTGGCTGGGGCCGGCAATCGGCCCGGAGGCCTTCGAGGTCGGCCCTGAAGTCCGGGAAGCCTTTATCACGCAGCACCCGGTTGCGGTCGAAGCCTTTCGCCCAAGTCGCAATGCCGGGCGTTATATGGCTGATCTCTACCATCTGGCCCGCATCCGCCTCGCCGCCTGTGGTGTCAGCGCAGTCTTCGGCGGCGGGTTCTGCACCTTCACTGACCCGCGCTTCTACTCCTACCGTCGCGCTGCCCGCACTGGACGCTTCGCCAGCCTGATCTGGATCGACGGGTAAAAAGACGAGAAAAGCGCTGGAGGCTGGACGAACAGCCTGAACGGCACTGTCCCGGCCCGGCCCATGATCTGCATCAATGTCACAGGCCTTGAATCTCCAAGAATCCAGCCCTATCTAAGTTTCATCTCGCAGGCTTCGGCAGACCATTAAAAACTACCTGCGTTGGCAATACTGCGTTAAAAACAGGCTCGGAATGCTCATTTAGATTACTAAACTCCGCTTCCTCGCCTGTTTTTGCCTTGTCTTGCCTGCCTCGCCTACGTTTTTAACGGCCAGCCGGGCGCGATCCAGTGTGCCGGCCTGCCTTATTAGAAAGGTGACTACATGCGTATCGATCGTCTGACCAGCAAGCTGCAGCTTGCGCTTTCCGATGCCCAGTCCATCGCCGTTGGCCTGGATCATCCCTCCATCGAACCCCTGCATCTGCTGCAAGCGCTGCTGGAGCAGCAGGGCGGCTCGATCAAGCCCCTGCTGATGCAAGTGGGCTTCGATATCAACGGCTTGCGGCAAGCGCTGACCAAGGAACTGGATCAGCTGCCGAAACTGCAGAATCCCACTGGCGACATGAACATGTCCCAGGACCTGGCGCGTCTGCTCAATCAGGCTGATCGCCTGGCGCAGCAGAAGGGTGATCAGTACATTTCCAGCGAGCTGGTGCTGCTCGCGGCGCTGGACAACAACACCCGCCTGGGCAAGCTGCTGCTGGCGCAAGGCGTGAGCAGGCAGGCACTGGAGAATGCCATCAGCAACCTGCGTGGCGGCGAGGCGGTCAACGACCCCAATGCCGAGGAATCACGCCAGGCGCTGGACAAGTACACCGTGGACATGACCAAGCGCGCCGAGGACGGCAAGCTCGACCCGGTGATCGGTCGCGACGACGAGATCCGCCGGACCATCCAGGTGCTGCAGCGGCGCACCAAGAACAATCCGGTGCTGATCGGTGAGCCGGGCGTGGGCAAGACCGCCATCGTCGAAGGGCTGGCCCAGCGCATCGTCAACGGCGAGGTGCCCGACGGGCTCAAGGACAAGCGCCTGCTGGCGCTGGACATGGGGTCGCTGATCGCCGGCGCCAAATTCCGTGGCGAGTTCGAGGAGCGTCTGAAAGCCGTGCTCAATGAGCTGGGCAAGCAGGAAGGGCGTGTCATCCTCTTCATCGACGAGCTGCATACCATGGTCGGGGCCGGCAAGGCCGAGGGCGCTATGGATGCCGGCAACATGCTCAAGCCTGCGCTGGCGCGTGGTGAGCTGCATTGCGTCGGGGCGACCACGCTGGATGAGTATCGCCAGTACATCGAGAAGGATGCGGCGCTGGAGCGGCGTTTCCAGCGCGTGCAGGTCGATGAGCCGAGCGAAGAGGACACCATCGCCATCCTGCGTGGCCTGAAGGAGCGCTACGAGGTGCACCATGGCGTCTCCATCACCGATGGCGCCATTATCGCGGCGGCGAAGCTGTCCCATCGCTACATCACCGACCGCCAGCTGCCGGACAAGGCCATCGACCTGATCGACGAGGCGGGCAGCCGCATTCGCATGGAGATCGACTCCAAGCCAGAAGAGCTGGATCGTCTCGATCGACGCCTGATCCAGCTGAAGATCGAGCGCGAGGCACTGAAGAACGAGGACGACGAGGCCACCAGGAAGCGCCTGGCCAAGCTCGACGAGGAAATCGTCAAGCTGGAGCGCGAATACGCCGATCTGGAGGAAATCTGGAAGTCGGAGAAAGCCGAGGTGCAGGGTTCGGCACAGATGCATCAGAAGATCGAGCAGGCCAAGGCCGAACTCGAAGCCGCACGGCGCAAGGGTGATCTGGCGCGCATGGCCGAGTTGCAGTACGGCATCATCCCGGACCTGGAACGCAGCCTGCAGATGGTCGATCAGCATGGCAAGGCGGAAAACCAGCTGCTGCGCAACAAGGTGACCGATGAGGAAATCGCCGAGGTCGTGTCGAAGTGGACCGGCATCCCGGTCTCGAAGATGCTCGAAGGCGAGCGCGAGAAGCTGCTGAAGATGGAAGACCTGCTGCACCAGCGCGTCATCGGTCAGCATGAGGCGGTGGTTTCGGTGGCCAATGCGGTGCGCCGTTCCCGCGCGGGGCTGGCGGACCCGAATCGCCCCAGCGGTTCGTTCCTCTTCCTCGGCCCGACCGGCGTGGGCAAGACCGAGCTGTGCAAGGCGCTGGCCGAGTTCCTCTTCGATACCGAGGAGGCGATGATCCGCATCGACATGTCCGAGTTCATGGAGAAGCACTCGGTGGCGCGGCTGATCGGTGCGCCACCGGGCTATATCGGCTATGAGGAAGGCGGATACCTGACCGAGGCGGTGCGTCGCAAGCCTTATTCGGTGGTGCTGCTCGACGAGGTGGAGAAGGCGCACCCGGATGTCTTCAACATTCTGTTGCAGGTGCTGGAGGATGGGCGTCTGACCGACAGCCACGGGCGGACAGTGGATTTCCGCAATACCGTGATCGTGATGACCTCGAACCTGGGTTCGATGCAGATTCAGGAGCTGGTGGGCGACCCGGATGCCCAGCGTGCGGCGGTGATGGATGCGGTGGGGCAGCATTTCCGTCCGGAATTCATCAACCGTATCGATGAGGTGGTGGTGTTCGATCCGCTGGCGCGCGAGCAGATTGCCGGAATCGCCCATATCCAGCTGGCTCGTCTGCGCCAGCGCCTGGCGGAGCGTGACTTGAGCCTGGAGCTGAGCGATGAAGCGATGGACAGGCTGGTCGCCGTAGGTTACGACCCGGTCTATGGCGCGCGGCCTCTGAAGCGTGCCATCCAGCGCTGGATCGAGAACCCGCTGGCCCAGCAGATCCTCTCCGGCGCATTCGAGCCGGGTGCCAGCATCACAGGCAGGGTGGAGGGCGACGAGATCGTATTTGCCTGACCCGGACGGGGCCGCTCCGCTGGAGTGGCCCCTGTCTGAAAGGGACGTTGCCGTGGCCAATCTTCCCCGGCCTGAAGTTTCTCGCAAGGTATTGTAGTAAATCGTATTTTTTCTGTTGACAGGCGCGTCGAGAACCGTAAAATGGCGCGCCTCTAAGGGGGGTTTGCAAGGCTACACAGCAAGCCAGCCAAGGGGATGGAAATAGAAGTTCCGCGATAGCTCAGTCGGTAGAGCAAATGACTGTTAATCATTGGGTCCCAGGTTCGAGTCCTGGTCGCGGAGCCAAATTCCAATCGGGGTATAGCGCAGTCCGGTAGCGCGCCTGCTTTGGGAGCAGGATGTCGGGAGTTCGAATCCCCCTACCCCGACCATTTTTGGGTCGTTAGCTCAGTTGGTAGAGCAGTTGGCTTTTAACCAATTGGTCGTAGGTTCGAGTCCCACACGACCCACCAAAATGGCTTCGCAAGAAGCCTGAAAAAACCGGAAGTTCCGAGAGGAACTTCCGGTTTTTTTATGCCTGCATTTTTCTTCGCAATCACGACACATCATTGGCTGCTCTTGAGCTGCTCTTGAGCTGCTCTTGAGCTGCTCTTGAGCTGCTCTTGAGCCGCGCTTCCCGCTCGTTATGGGAAGCGCGAGCGGGCGCAATCAGTGCAGCTTGAGGCGCGGTGCCGTACTGGTGCTGAGCTTGTCGCCGATCATCATCAGGGCGGTGCGAGCGACGCCATACAGGGCGATCTGATGCATCCGGTAGAGTGAAATGTAGAACATCCGCGCCAGCCAGCCTTCGAGCATGATGCTGCCGGTGAGGTTGCCCATCAGGTTGCCGACGGCTGAGAAGCTGGAGAGGGAAATCAGCGAGCCGTAATCGCGGTAGCGGTAGCTGGGCAGGTCCTTGCCTTCGAGTCGCAAGGCCAGCGACTTGGCCAGTAGCGAGGCCTGCTGATGTGCGGCCTGCGCCCGTGGCGGTACGTTGCGGTCGCTGTCCGGTTGCGGGCAGGCCGCGCAGTCGCCGAAGGCGAAGATGTCATCATCACGAGTGGTCTGCAGGCTGGGCCGAACCACCAGTTGATTGATCCGGTTGGTTTCCAGGCCGTCGATCTCGTGGAGGAATTTCGGGGCGCGGATGCCGGCTGCCCAGACTCTCAGGCTGGCGGGCACGAAATCGCCGTTCTCGGTACGCAACCCATCCTTGGTCACTTCGCTGACGGCAGCGCCCGTGAGGACGCTCACCCCCAGCTCCCTGAGCGTCTGATGCACGGGCTGGCTGATGCGTTCAGGCAGCGCCGGAAGTACGCGCGGGCCTGCTTCTATCAGGGTGATGTTCATATTTTCCGGCTTGATGCTGTCCAGCCCGTAGGCGGCGAGCTCGTGGGCGGCATGGTGAAGTTCTGCCGCCAGTTCGACGCCGGTCGCCCCGGCGCCGACGATGGCCAGGTTGAGGGTTTCGTGTTGGCCCTCGCTGGCGTGGGCGCGCATGTAATGGCTGAGCAGCCGACGGCGGAAGCGCTCCGCCTGTTCCCGGGTATCGAGGAAGATGCAGTGCTCGGCTGCGCCCAGAGTGCCGAAATCGTTGGTGGTGCTGCCGACAGCGATAACCAGGGTGTCGTAACCGAGCGTGCGTGCGGGCACCAGTTCGAGACCCTGCTCGTCCAGAGTGGCGGCAAGGTGTATGTATTTGCCTTCACGCTCCAGGCCGCACATGCGGCCCAACTGGAACTCGAAGTGATTCCATTTGGCTTGTGCCACATAGTTGAGCTCGTCGGCCGAGGAGTTCAGCGAGCCGGCAGCGACTTCATGCAGAAGCGGTTTCCAGATATGCGTCAGGTTGGTGTCGATCAGGGTGACGCGGGCTTTGCCGCGCTTGCCCAGTGTTTTACCCAGGCGGGTAGCAAGCTCCAGGCCGCCGGCGCCGCCGCCGACGATTACAATGCGATGGGTCATCAGAAGAACTCATAAAGGTTTTGCGGGATTCGGTCGAGCGCCTGGGGAGCGCAGAGTCGCTCATGACACCAGGCGGCTGAGGAGGCGGCTGAGAATGCCCAGACCAATCACGACGACCAGAACCAGAAGGAGCAGAAGCCAGGGCCGAAAAGGCTGGCGCTCGACCTGGTGCTGAGGAGCGCTGAGATACTGGTCAACGCGTTTCTGGTCTTCAGGATTAAGACGGCTGGGCATGAGCACCTCGAATGGTATGCAGTCATTCTAGCCTTGGGGCGGGAAAAGCCAATCCTGCTTGTGTACAAAGCCTTGCGCCGTGCGAAAGTACTAGCGGTTGCTGCCCCTCAGTTGGCGCAAGTTGCCGATGACCGATTCCAGTGCGCGATCGAACAGCAGGGTGTCGTTGAGCAGGCGGATGGCGCCGCGGCGAAATTCGATGGCAAGCCCCAGGCGGGTCTTTTCCAGTACTTTCATGCCGGTGCGGTTGACGAAGATGTACTTGCCGGTGGGTTTGATGATCGCGGCCAGTTTGCAGCGCAGCTTGTGCTCTTCGTCCTCCTGAAACTCGACCCAGCTGCCGACCCGCAGGTTGTCGACCTGGGCCAGTGCTTCGTCGCTGTCGGCCAGGTCGATCTCGGGCTCCAGTTCACGACTTTCGCCGGGAGCGAGCAGCACGATTTCGTCGACCACTTCGACCATCGCCGGTACTGCAGTGGCTTCGGAGGGGGTGTCTTGCGGCAGTTCGGGGCTTTGTTCGGTGATGCTGTCGTTGCTGGCAGGTGCCGGTTGTGCGGGCTGCGACGATTGGCTGGTCTGGTGCAACGTCTGCACATGCAGGGCTTCGAGTCGGGTAAAGAAGTCGCTGGTCGAGAACGGATCGAACGCGGCGCTGGTCAGGCCGTCGCGCAGGCTTTTGAGCAGGCTCGGAACCAGTGCCAGCAGGCGCTCACGCGATTGCGGATCGTCGTGTGGCTCGACGCTCCAGATCAGGTCATCCATGGTCGCCAGGGTTGCCTGCCATTGCTCGGAGTGGGTGCCGTACTTCAGGCAGGTGAGCAGCAGGACTTTGCTCCAGGCTTCCTGCAGGAGGCGTACCACGACCTCGGGCAAGGTTTTGCCGAGCAGGCGCTGGTTGAGTGCGTGCTCGACTTCCTGGCGAGCCACTTCCGCCTTGGCGCGTCCTTCTTCGGCATCACGGGTGCGTTGTTCGAGCAGTTCGCTGCGGCGGCGCTCGTCGCCGGTGAATGCGAGGAAGTCGGCAAGCAGCTCGGAGAAGATGACAGGATCATCAACGAAGTCGTTCAGCAGGCGCGACACGATCTGTTCGATCTTCTGGTAAAGGCTGTCCCGCTGGGTTTCGTCCTGTTCGACCCAGCCCATCGCGGCGGACGCTATTTCGTTGAGCAGGCGGCGGGCCGGATGGCTGCCGCGGCTGAAAAAGGTCTTGTCCAGCACCGCGACCTTCAGCAGCGGGATCTGCAGGCGGCCAATCAGGGCCTTGAGCGAGTCGGGCAGGGTGCGGTCATCGAGAATGAACTCGAACAGCATCGAAACCAGGTTGATGACGTCCTCGTCCACCTCGCCGACAATCCGCGATTTGCCGCTCTTGGCGCTGACCCGGTGCAATAGGTGCTCGAGCTGGTCCTGCAGGCTGTATTCATCGATCTGCTGTGGCGCGCGCGCCTGCAGGTGCGAGAGCAGGCGCATCAGGTCATTGCTGGAGATCGGCACGGCATCACTGGAAATGTTGCGTGCCGGCAGGGCGCTGCCGCGCAATTCCGCAAGCAGGGTTTGCAGCGCGCCGAAGGCTTCGTGGAAGCCCTCTTCGGGATACTCGGGCGTACCGCTGAAAGTATGTGCCGGCGAATTGCTTCCCGGTGTCGCCGGGCGATTGCCGGTCTTGCGGGGTGGGGTGGAGTGCAGCTCCGGCAGTATGCCGGCAGCCACCAGGGTCTGGTTGGCTTCGGCATAGAGCTGGGTGAGGTCCGTCAGTACGTAGCGCTCGAACAGCTTGAGAATGATCAGCTTGACCTTGATCTCAACGCCAAGGCTGCGGCAGGCCTCAAGAAAGTTTTCGCATAGCTGCTGGGGGCCGAGCGGGTTGCTCTTGTCGTCGATTTTCCTGCTCACCAGGACGTTCATGCGGGTGGTCAGGTGGCTGAGCGGTTGGGTGGCGCGACTCATGACCTTGGCGACCATGGTGTCGATCGCTACCGATTCTTCCAGCTCGTCGTTCTGCACCAGCGCCAGGCTTTCAAAGGAGGCTTCCGGCTGTGCGGGCCTGCCGATTTCATACTGATTGAGTCGGGTGAAAGACTCGAAGAGCTGCTGCAGAAAGCCGCGCTCGATGCTGCGGCGCTTCATGCGCAGGTCACGCATGGCCTCGAAGAAGGCATTCTGCTCGACGTTGCTGGTGGCCCGGTCGGCTATCTCGAAAAGCGAATCGTCGGCGTTGTCGAGCAAGGTTTGCAGTGCCAGTCGCAGTTGCTGCGCCGCCTGATCGCGCACGCTGATGAGCGCGACAGGCAGTCGACCTGCCGAGGGTGTCGCCTGGTGCTCTGCAGTGGCCTTCAGGTGCACCACTTTCGCATCGGTTCGCATCGAGACTCTCCCGAACGCCCTGGTAAGGCGATCACAATGCCTGGCATGCCGCTGTGGATAGTAAAGATAGCGGCCTGTGAGTAGCTCTCGCCACTTTTATGGCGTCAATTTATAGAAGCATTATATGTCTTCAGATGCTGCTTAGTAGTCCGGGCATTGCTTAGACATGATGCAGCTCACAGATGCTCCCGCGAATTCCGGCGGACGGTCACGAAATACTACCGGCGGTGCCTGTTTCGGGGAACCTGTGGCTTTTTGCCAGTCTGGCTGGTCCTGCGCGACCATCGGATGAGGCTTTATACTCATGCCGAATTCTATGGGAGTCTGTCGTGACCAATCTCACTCTTGCTGACCTCGGTGCTGAAATCGAAATCAACGTGCGCAAGGCCCTGGCCGAGGATATTGGCGCCGGGGACATTACCGCTCAGCTGATTCCGGCTGAGCGGCTGGCCCATGCGAAGGTGATTACCCGGGAAGCAGCCGTGATTTGCGGGACAGCCTGGGTCGATGCCGTATTTCGCCAGCTGGACCCTCGGGTCGCGGTGCATTGGCAGGTTGTCGATGGCGAGCGGGTGGCGGCGGATCGTGTGCTGTTTCAGCTTGAAGGGCCGTCGCGTGCGCTACTCAGCGGTGAGCGAGCCGCGTTGAATTTCCTGCAGACGCTATCCGGCGTTGCAACCCGGAGCCGGCACTATGCCGATCTTGTCGAAGGCACGGGTGTGCAACTGCTCGATACCCGCAAAACCATTCCCGGCCTGCGTCTGGCGCAAAAATACGCCGTCACCTGTGGGGGGTGCCACAACCATCGGATCGGGCTTTACGATGCTTTCCTGATCAAGGAAAACCATATCGCCGCCTGTGGTGGAATCGCCGAGGCCGTCGCGGCGGCGCGTCGTATTGCGCCCGGCAAGCCGGTGGAGGTCGAAGTAGAGAGTCTGGACGAGCTGGAGCAGGCGCTGCGTGCCGGCGCCGATATCGTCATGCTCGACGAGCTGAGCCTGGATGATATGCGCATCGCCGTGGGGGTTGCGGCGGGGCGGGCGAAGCTGGAGGCTTCGGGAGGGATCGATGATGAAAGTCTGCGCAGAGTGGCCGAAACCGGCGTGGACTATATTTCGATCGGCGCCCTGACCAAGCATGTCAGGGCGATCGATCTGTCGATGCGCTTGCAGCAGTGAAAAAACTACCTGCGTTGGCAATACGGCGTTAAAAACAGGCTCGGACTGCTCATTTAGACCACTAAACTCCGCGTCCTCGCCTGTTTTTGCCTTGTCTTGCCTGCCTCGCCTACGTTTTTCGATGGGCCTGATGATGTGCTTAAAAGCCGGCGGCCCACCTGAGGTGTGCCGCCAATTGCGTTGCGATCAGTGCTTTTTCAGGCCAAAGTTCTCATGCAGCGTGCCCGGCGTATCTCCGTCCTTCGGGGCGTAATCCTTCGGTGGCTCGGTGAATGCCGGTGAGTCCAGGCGTTCACGGGGCGTATGGGTTTCCTGGCTGTGCAGTGCGGTGAGCAGGCGCTGACGGGTCTGTTCGTCGAGTGCGAGCTTGTCCGCACCCTCGGACAGGTGGTTCTGGATGTCCTGATGGCTTGCCGTCAGTTTGCGCAGCAGGCTGGCGGTGGTATTGAAGTGAGTCACCACTTCGCTTTGATAGGTGTCCAGGCGCTCCTGCAGCTCATCCACCTGGTGCTGTGTGCTGTTGGGCGCGCTGTTGCGCGATATCAGATAACCAATAGCGATACCGACGATCAGGCCGGCAATCGGGAGCAACCAGGTCGCGAGGTTCTGTTCCACGAGTTTTCCTCTATATAAACGGCTGTGCTGTTCAGTCCGGGTAAAACACCGCGAAGACGTCGACGGTGACAATCGGACACTGCTGCGCCCGGTGTCGCTGACTGTATCGCCTGAGGCGGGTGGTTTTTCCACGGCTTGATACGTTAACGTCTCGTACCTGCCCTGTATACCGCGACGCAGCGAGGCGGTCATCATCAGGTGGCTCGTAAGCAGGCTGTTGAAAAAACGTAGGCGAGGCAGCCAGTGCAAGGCAAAAACAGGCGAGGAAGAGGAGTTTAGTAGTCTAAATGAGCATTCCGAGCCTGTTTTTAACGCAGCAATGGCAACGCAGGTAGTTTTTTCTCAGCCTGCCAGCAAGACGAGTCAACTTGCCACAAGGTCACGGAGCCATTTTGTTGAAACGCGAAATCCCCATTTCCATCGAAGGGCCGACCGGCGTGCTGGAAGGCCTGTATTACGACCAGCCCGATGCGCGAGGGCTGGCGCTGGTCTGTCACCCCAACCCGGTCAAGGGCGGGACCATGTTGAACAAGGTGGTCTCAACCCTGCAGCGCACCGCGCGCGATGCCGGCTATGTCACGCTGCGTTTCAATTATCGCGGCGTCGGCGGCAGTGGCGGCAGCCATGACATGAATACCGGTGAGGTCGATGACGCCGAAGCCGCGCTGCGCTGGCTGCAGGCACAGCATCCGGGGCTGCCGTTGACGTTGCTGGGCTTTTCCTTTGGCGGGTTCGTCGCAGCGGCGCTGGCGAGTCGGGTAGAAGCACGGGACGAACGTCTGGAGCGGCTGTTCATGGTGGCGCCAGCGGTTTCACGACTGGAGAGCGGAGCAATGGCCGAGCACTGCACCCTGACCATCGTTCAGCCCGACGATGACGAGGTGATCGATCCGGCCTCGGTGCATACGTTCTCCGCCACGCTTGAACGCCCCCACGAATTGCTGAAAGTGGCAGAATGCGGCCACTTTTTCCATGGCAGGCTGGTGGAGCTCAAGGAGCTGGTTGCGCCCCGCTTGAACTAGCAGGTCGTTGCACAACAGCGAACGCCTGAGCCGCCTGCAGACTGAATCGAGATAACCCTATGAAAACCCGCATCCTTACCGGCATCACCACCACGGGCACGCCGCACCTGGGCAATTATGCCGGGGCCATCCGCCCGGCCATTGTCGCCAGTCGCGCAGCCGATGCCGATTCCTTCTATTTCCTCGCCGACTACCATGCGCTGATCAAGTGCGACGAGCCGTTGCGCATTCAGCAGTCTCGCCTGGAAATCGCCGCGACCTGGCTTGCCTGTGGCCTGGATGCCGAGCGGGTGACCTTCTACCGTCAGTCCGATATCCCGGAAATTCCCGAGTTGACCTGGTTGCTGACCTGTGTCGCCGGCAAGGGCCTGCTCAACCGCGCGCATGCCTACAAGGCCTCGGTGGACAGGAACCTCGAACAGGGCGAAGACCCTGACGCGGGCATCAGCATGGGGCTGTTCAGCTACCCGGTGCTGATGGCTGCCGACATTCTCATGTTCAACGCGCATCAGGTGCCGGTGGGTCGTGACCAGATCCAGCATGTGGAAATGGCGCGCGATATCGGCCAGCGCTTCAACCACCTGTTCGGCAATGGCCGGGAGCTGTTCACCCTGCCGGAGGCGCTGATCGAGGAAAGCGTAGCGACCTTGCCGGGGCTCGACGGGCGCAAGATGTCCAAGAGCTACGACAACACCATCCCGCTGTTCGCCAGCGTCAAGGAGCTGAAAGGCACCATCGCGCGTATCGTCACCGACTCGAAGCTGCCCGGTGAGCCGAAAGACCCGGACAGCTCGCATCTGTTCACCCTCTACCAGGCTTTCGCCACACCGGCGCAACTGGCCGGGTTTCGCGCCGAGCTGCTGACTGGACTGGCCTGGGGCGAGGCCAAGCAGCGCCTGTTCCAGCTGCTCGATGACGAACTGGGTGAGGCGCGGGAACGTTATCATGCGCTTATCGCCAAGCCCGGCGAGCTGGAGGATATCCTCCAGGCCGGCGCGGCCAAGGCGCGCAAGGTGGCGACGCCGTTCCTCGGTGAGTTGCGTGAGGCAGTGGGGCTGCGCAATTTCCGCAGTGAAGTGAAAAGTGCCGGCCCGGCCAGGAAAAAAGGCGGCAAGGCGGCTCGTTTCGCCAGCTTCCGCGAAACCGATGGCAGCTTCCGCTTCCGCTTCTTCGCCGCCGATGGGGAAGAGTTGCTGCTGTCGCGTCCGTTCAGCGATCCCAAGGCCATAGGCGTGCTCAGCCAGCGCCTGATCGGGCAGGGTGTCGATGCGCTGGAACTGCGTGCCGATGAAGACGATCAATTCACCCTGTGGCTCGATGGCGAATGCATCGCCGATAGCCCGCGCTACGCCGACGAGACCGCGCTGGAAGCCGCCATGCTGCGCCTGCGTCAGGCCATGGCGACGCTTGCTGTTTAGTTTGGCGGGTTTGGCTGCCGGTCATTATCTGACCGGCGATTTTCCGTCATCACCGGAGGTCAGCTGTTTTGAACGATCTGCGCAAATTGCCATCCGCCGAGGGCGCGGCTAAAGTAACGCCCCCGTTTCACTACCCAGACCCGGCCATGACACCTCTCGAGCGCTATCAGGCAGACCTGCAACGTCCAGATTTCTTTCACGATGCGGCCCAGGAAACAGCCGTTCGTCACCTGCAGCGTCTGTACGATGACCTGGTCGCGGCGGAGCGCACATCCTCCGGCCTGCTGGGCAAGCTCTTCGGCAAGAAACAGCAGGGGCCGGTCAAGGGCCTGTACTTCTGGGGCGGTGTCGGTCGCGGCAAGACCTATCTGGTCGATACCTTCTTCGACGCGCTGCCGTTCGAGCAGAAAACCCGTACCCACTTCCACCGCTTCATGAAGCGTGTGCACGAGGAAATGCGCACCCTCAAAGGCGAGAAGAATCCGCTGACGATCATCGGCAAGCGCTTTGCCGAAGAGTCCAGGGTGATCTGCTTCGACGAATTCTTCGTTTCCGATATCACTGACGCGATGATTCTGGCGACGCTGCTCGAAGAGCTGTTCAAGAACGGTGTGAGCCTGGTCGCGACTTCCAATATCGTTCCCGACGGCCTCTACAAGGATGGCCTGCAGCGTGCCCGCTTCCTGCCGGCCATCGAGCTGCTGAAGCAGCATACCGAGATCATCAACGTCGACAGCGGCATCGACTACCGTCTGCGGGCTCTTGAGCAGGCCGAGCTTTATCATTTTCCGCTGGATGCCGAGGCGGAGCAGAGCCTGGAGAAGAGCTTCCGCAGCCTGCTGCCGGAACAGTGCCGAGTGCAGGAAAACGATGCACTGAACATCGAGAACCGCGAGATCGTTGCGCGCAAGACTGCCAGCGGCGTCGCCTGGTTCGAGTTTCGCGAGCTCTGTGATGGACCGCGCAGCCAGAACGATTACATCGAACTGGGCAAGATCTTCGATACGGTGCTGGTCTCGAACGTTGAGCGAATGGACGCCTACAAGGACGACATGGCGCGACGTTTCATCAATATGGTGGACGAGTTCTACGACCGCAGCGTCAAGCTGATCCTCTCCGCCGAGGTCGAGCTCAAGGACCTCTATGCCGGCGGGCGCCTGGAGTTCGAATTCCAGCGCACCCTGAGCCGCCTGCTGGAAATGCAGTCCCACGAATACCTGGCGCGACCGCATAAGCCTTAAAAGCCGATAAAAGCGCTGGAGGCTGGACGAAAAAGCTGGGCAAGTATTGTCACGGGCCTGTCCAGCCTCCAGCCTCCAGCCTCCAGCCTCCAGCCTTCAGCCGTTCTTGTGCCGGTACTGCTGCCGATACTGGTTCGGTGACAGTTCGGTGTGGTGGCGGAACAGGCGGGCGAAGAAGCTGGCGTCGTCGTAGCCGACTTCATAGCTGATGGTCTTGATGCTCTTGCGCGTGGTCGAAAGCAGGCTCTTGGCCGTTTCGATGCGCAGCCGCTGCAGGTAATGCAGCGGTTTGTCGCCGGTGGCGCTCTGGAAACGGCGCATGAAATTGCGGATGCTCATACCGTGCTCGCGGGCCACGTCTTCGAAGCGGAATTTCTCCGCGAAGTGTTCTTCCAGCCATTCCTGTATCTGCAGCACGCGCGTATCGAGGTGCAGTTTCTGGCCGCCGAAGCCTATGCGTCCCGGACTGTAGTTGCGCTGCACCTCGAAGAGAATGTCGCGCGCCATGCCCCGGGCGACACTGGGGCCGCAGAAACCCTCGACGAGATGCATGTAAAGATCGCACGATGAGGTGGTGCCGCCGGCGCAGAAGAGGTTGTCACTGTCGGTCAGGTGCTTTTCCAGGGTGAGCAGTGCGCGAGGGAAACGCTCGGCAAACTCACCGGCGAAACGCCAGTGAGTGGTGGCTTCGCGCTCATCGAGCAGGCCTGCGGCGGCCATCCAGAAGACCCCGCTGGCTTCTCCGCAGATGGCACTGCCGGCGGCGTGACGCTCCTGGAGCCAGGGGGCGACCTGTGGATACTGCTGGCAGAGTGTGTCGAAATCTCCCCAGAACGCCGGCAGAATCACCGCATCGGTCGCCTCAAGCGCGCCGTCTACTTCAATGCGGGAACCGTTGAATGTCGTGACCGGATTACCGTCAGGGCTGACCAGCCAGGTTTCCAGGGCGGGCGTCAGGCCCAGGCCGAGCTGTTTGCCATAGCGCAGGCTGGCCATATGGAAAAAATCCTTGGCTTGCATCAGGGTGGAGGCGAAAACGCCTTCGGTGGCCAGAATGCTGACGCGTTTCAAAGCGTGTGCGTTGAGCATGGTTTCTATTCTGCAGGTCGTTATTTTTATTGAATGGCAAGGTATATCTGCCTTCATTAGGCAGGAGCGTCTTATTTTTTCGGCTGAGTGTCCAGTCACATCGACTCGGAGCGGCGAAATACGGTCCTGTCGTTGTCCATCCGTAACGGAGGATTTTCTATGACTTCAACAGTGCCACGTCCTTATGCCGACGCCTTTTCAGGCTGGGATGGCAGCACCGCGGCGGCGCGTGAGATGCAGAAAGAGCTGGCCGGCAAGGTCGTGCTTGCAGACGACTTCGGACCGTTGCAGCTGATTGCCGGTGTCGATGTCGGCTTCGAGGAAGGCGGCGCGGTGACCCGTGCGGCAGCCGTGCTGCTCGATGCGCAAACCCTGGTTCCGGTGGCGCAGGCGCTGGCGAGGATTCCCACCAACATGCCCTATATTCCCGGTCTGTTGTCCTTTCGCGAATTGCCGGCGGTGTTGCAGGCGCTCGACGCGCTCGGGCAGGTGCCGGATCTGATTTTCTCCGACGGCCACGGCATCGCCCATCCTCGCGGACTGGGTATCGCGGCCCACCTCGGTGTAATCACCGGATTGCCGACCATCGGTGTCGCCAAGAAAATACTCACCGGCCAGCACTCGCCACTCGGCGAGCGGCGCGGCGATCAGGTCGATCTGCTGGACAGGAACGGCAACATTATTGGCACCGTGCTGCGCAGCAGGGACAAGGTGCGTCCCCTGATCATTTCGCCAGGCAACCGGGTCAGCCTGGAGACTGCGCCGCAACTGGTGATGCGTTATGTCACCCGCTACCGCCTGCCGGAGCCGACCCGCCTGGCCGACCGCCTGGCCTCGCGCCGCGATGAAAAACGTGCAGCTACCCAGCCACTTCTGGATTTGTAATGACAGCCTGCTTGCGGCCTGCCGCCAGCAGGCGCTAGCCTGCAGGGCCGCAATAGCCAGGATTCGCCGCGATGCAGCTGGATCACGCGACAGGCTGGTGCCGAGGTATCCGCCATTGTCCCTCGCCTAACTTCAATCAGCGCCCGGATGGTGAAATCTCGCTGCTGGTCATCCACAACATCAGCCTGCCGCCGGGGTGCTTCGGTACGGGTAAGGTGCAGCAGTTCTTCCAGAATTGCCTGCCAGCGGGCGAACATCCCTTCTTCGAGGACATTGCCGCCTTGCAGGTGTCGGCGCATTTCCTCATCGAGCGCGATGGCGCGGTCACCCAGTTCGTCTCCTGCCTGGATCGCGCCTGGCATGCAGGTGTTTCGCGTTTTGGCGAGCGCGAAGGCTGCAATGACTTTTCCCTCGGTATCGAGCTGGAAGGGACCGACGATGAGCCTTTTTGCGAGGCCCAATACGACAGTCTGATCCGCCTCTGCACCCTGTTGCGACAGGCCTATCCGGCCATAACGCCAGAGCGGATCTGCGGTCATAGCGACATCGCGCCGGGCCGCAAGACCGATCCAGGACCGAAATTCGACTGGTCGCGCCTGCGTGCGGCTGCGATCATCGCCTGAATCCGTCCCGTCCAAGGACCTGATACATGATTTTTCTGGTGGTTTTGCTGGTACTGCTGATCGAGAAGCTCACCGATTGGCGACAGGATGTGCAACAGGACGAGCCCTGGTTGCGCCTGCTGCGGCGCGTCGAGGTCAGTTCCAGGCTGGCGGCGATGCCCTGGCTGGGGCTGTTGCTGGTGGTATTGCTGCCCGTGCTGTTGCTCGGGCTGCTGTTGATGGCGCTGGAGCCGCTGGCCTATGGCTGGCTCAGTCTGCCGCTGCATCTGCTGATGCTGCTCTATAGCCTTGGTCGCGGGCATGCCAAGCGTGAGCTGGGACCGTTCCGCGATGCCTGGCGACGTGGCGATGAGGAAGCTGCGGCACTGGTCGCCGAGCGTGATCTGGGCCTGACTGCGGCGGATGCGCCAGGTCTGCTACGCGCCGTGGAGGCGCGGTTGCTCTGGGGCAGCTATCAGGGCTTCTTTGCGGTGATTTTCTGGTATCTGCTGCTGGGACCGATGGCGGCGCTGGCCTATCGACTGCTGGTCCTGACCTGGGAACATGCACACACGGACGCCATGCGTGAGCGGGCCGGTCAATTGCTGCACGCCTTCGACTGGCCAGCGGTGCGTGTGCTGCTGCTCAGCTTCGGCCTGGTCGGCAATTTCGTCGCGGTCAATCGTTTCCTGTTGCATGAGTTGCTGAACTGGGACATTCAGGCTCGGCAATTGTTGACCAATATCGGTCCGGCTGCCGCCGAACTGGGCGAGGCGGCGGAGGGTGAAGCGGGGCTCGTCCGGCTCGATAACCTCACGGCCTTGCTGATGCGCACGCGTATGCTCTGGTATGCGCTTATCGCGCTCTGGGTCATCTTCGGCTAGGTTCGCGGCGGAAGTTGCGAAGCCTCTCGGGTTACGCCTTCAAGCCGTCGGATTACGCCTGCGGCTAATCCGACCTACGGGAACGGGCCATGCCCGTGAAGTGATTCCGCAGCGGAGCATGGGCCTTTGTTCGCAAGCATGGCCCGCACCTGCGGGGATGCAGCTCTTCGAGCATCGATTAGGCTTTCGGATCGTCGGATTACGCTTTCGGCTAATCCGGCCTACAACTTCGGGACGGAATCATAGGCACTCTGCCATTACGTTAATTTACAAATCCGACGGCGTATATCCCGTATAAGTTGTTGTGCTACCTCTCTGACGAGCCCTGCTGCAGCCATCGAAGCTGCAAGCACAACAACAAAAAGTTGGGAGACGTCTTTTGAACAGCCTGTTGAGTCCCGCCATTGCATTGATGAATCGCCTGAGTTTCGCCCTGAAATTCAGCCTGATCAGTGTGCTTTTCTTCGTACCCATGCTGCTGACCAATTTCTACCTGGTGCGCGATTCGTACCGGGAGTTCGTCGGTACTCGCCATGAGCTGAAAAGCCTGGAGCTGTTGGGCAGTGCGTTGCAGCTGCGACGGCAGATGGAAGACTGGAAGGACCTGGTCGAGATCGAAGGCATCATCGGCCAGACGGGCGGCGAGCAGGGGCTGGTGACACGGTTGGCAGACGCCGAACGTGAGCTGTCGACGCGCATGCAGAGCCTGGCGCCGGTCAGCGATGATGCTGAGCAGATCGAAGAATTCAACAGGCGTCGCGACACCCTCGCGGCGGCCTTGCGTGATGCCCAGGCGCAGCAGTCGCTGCAGGCCAAGGCGGCCATGGCGCGGGCATTGCTGGGTGAGACGCAGGTGATGATCAAGTTGATTGCCAGCCAGTCCGGGCTCAGCCAGGACAGCCAGCGGGATGTGCGCATGCTGGCGGAGCTGCTGACCTCCGTGACCCCGTCCATCACCGGCATCCTTGGTGAGGGGCGGGCCGTTGGAGCCTATACTTTTGGCCAGGGTTATCTGAATTCGGATGCCAGCAACAAACTGGATGCACTGGTGCTTGAGCTGGAAAAACAGCAGAACCAGTACGCGGCCCAGTTGCAGGACGTGCTCGCCGGCAGTGCCGCCGCGTTACGGCACCTGGACAGCTTTACCCGAGCGAGCCGTGAATCGCTGCAGATCAGCAGCGATATCTTCCAGGATCAGGTGATCATGGCCGAGACGCTGGATCAGTCATGGGACGCCTTCTATGACCTGATCAGCCGCGAGATGGCGAAAACCTATGCGCTCAACGATGAGATCCTGACTTTCCTCGACGCCGAGCTGGCCGTGCGCCTGGAGCAGAAGCGCCTGCTGATGGCTGGCCTGCTGGCGGCGCTGGCACTGGTGTTCGTGCTGGTGGTCTACCTCTACAGCGCCTTCTACATGTCCACTCGTGCGTCGCTGCGCAGTCTTGGCGCCACCATGGATCGTGTTTCCGCCGGCGACATGACGGCGCGCTGCGAGGTGCGCAGCCGTGATGAACTGGGCGAACTGGGGCAGGTGTTCAACGAGACGGTGGCCAGAATTCGCGAGTTGATCGAGCGGGTCAGCCAGACGGTCGCCGAGGTCGAGCGCCAGGCCGCGCAGGTTGAAAGGGTTTCAGGCGAAAGCAACCAGACGGTATCCGGCCAGCGCGGACAGATCGAACAGATCGCCACCGCGATGAATCAGATGTCGGCGACAGCCCAGGAAGTGGCCAGCAGCGCCGAGTCTGCAGTGGGCAGCGCGCATGACGTCAACCAGCAGACGCTCAGCGGTCGCGGTCTGGTCGAAGCCCAGGTGCATGGCATCGAGCGGCTGGCGGCGGAAATCGAACAGTCGGTGGAGGTGATCAATCGGCTGGCCGGCGACAGCAAGTCCATCAGCCAGGTGCTGGATGTGATCAAGGGGGTCGCCGAGCAGACCAATCTGCTGGCACTCAATGCCGCCATCGAGGCCGCGCGCGCCGGTGAGCAGGGACGCGGGTTTGCCGTGGTGGCCGATGAGGTGCGTAACCTGGCACGGCGCACCCAGCAGTCCACCGAGGAAATCGAGCAGATGATCGCCCGCCTGCAGGGCGGTGTTGGCGCGGCGGTGAAGACCATGGGCGCCAGCCATGCGATGGCTGACGAAACGGTCCAGCAGTCGGCGCAGGTCCGGCAGGCGCTGGAGCACATCCTCGGTGCGGTGGGCGTCATCGTCGATCAGAATCAGCAGATCGCCGCTGCCGCCGAGCAGCAGACAGCGGTGGCCCATGATATCGACCGCAACATCGTGGCCATCAACGAGGCCGGGCAGCGCACCGCCGAAGGCGCCGGGCAGACCGAGCAGGCCAGTCGCGAACTGAGCGAGTTGGTGGGGCGTTTGCAGCGTTTGATTGCTGCGTTCAAGGTCTAGCAGGCCATTGAAAGCTGACGATTGGTCGTAGGGTCGAATTCATTCGACCGTGATTTGCCAAGGCCGAACACGTTTGGCCCTACCAGCCAAACAGCTCGCAGCTGTTGCGATAGCTGGCTTCTGCCAGTTCTTCAGGGCTGATGCCGCGTAGTTCGGCCAGCTCGCGGCAGATGTCCGGGAGGAATTCCGGGCTGTTGCGCTGGCCGGCGTGGCTGTGTGGCGTGATGTCGGGAGCGTCGGTTTCCAAGACGATACTGTCCAGCGGTAGTTGCTGCAGGACGCGGTGCATGCGGTGCGCCTGTGGCCAGGTGCCGGCGCCGCCGAGACCGAGCTTGTAGCCGAGCTTGATGTACTCGCGGGCTTCTTCCCAACTGCCACTGAAGGCATGGGCAATGCCGGCGCGTTTGAGCCTGTGCCGCTTCAGGGTTGCGATCATTGGTGCATGGGCGCGCCGTACGTGCAGCAGTACCGGCAGTCCGAATTCGTCGGCCAGGTCCAGCTGGGCTTCGAGTATGTGCTGCTGGCGCTCCTTGTCCGGATCCTCGATGTAATAATCCAGGCCGACCTCGCCGATGGCGCAGAGCTTTTCCTCTCCCCGCAGGCGTTGCAGCCAGTCGCGCAGCTCATCCATGTGCTCCGGTCGATGATCCTGCAGAAAGACCGGATGCAGACCCAGCGCGGCGTACACGGCGGGCTCGTCCAGCGCCATCTGCCAGACTCTCTCCCAGTTCGCCTGATGCACGCCGAGCACCAGAAACGCGCTCGACGCCCACGCGGGCGCAGCGGGCCAGCACCTCGCGGCGGTCGGTATCGAAGGGGGCGAAGTCGAGGTGCGTGTGGGTGTCGATCAGGGGCACGGCGGGCGTCTCCTTTCATTGTGTCGGGGCATGGGCCGCTCAGCGCTTCTGTTCTTCGATCCGGATATCGCTGACGCCAAGCTCGGCCATGCGGATGTGCTCGCTGGCACGCTCCGGTATCTCCCAGGGGGCGTCGGTGGCTGCGCGCGGCTCCCTGACATGGTGTAGAAGAATTTCCAGCTCGACCTGCTTGAAGGCGGGCTTCTCGAAAGCGTCCAGCGTCAGCGACGCCGGGTTGCCATTGATCAGGTAATGGATGCGGTAGCGTTTCAGTTCGGTCATGGCGGCGGCTCTTTTTTCGGTGGTGTGCAATATCTGACCGCTCGGATCGTCGTCAGGCTCCCGATTTTCCTCGCTCCGCTTCGAGCAGGGCGGTCTTGCGCTCGATGCCCCAGCGGTAACCGGTCAACGCCTGGTTGGCACCCACGACGCGGTGACAGGGCACCAGCAGCCCTATGGGATTGCTGGCGCAGGCACGGGCGACGGCGCGTGCATGGGTGCCCAGGCTCGCGGCCAGTTCGCCGTAGCGACGGGTTTCGCCGGCCGGAATGTTCTGCAGTGCCTGCCAGACACGCTGCTGAAACGCCGTGCCGCGTAGATCCAGCGGCAACAGGGCGGCACGGGTTGGCTCTTCCAGCTGGTTCAGGATCGAGCGCAGCCACTCGCCGAGCCCGACCTGATCGCGAATGAGTTCCGCCGCTGCGAAACGTGCCTGAAGTTCGTCGAGCAGCGCTTGCTCCTCATCGGCGAACAACAGGGCGCAGATGCCCTTGTCACTGGCGGCGATCAGCAGCAAGCCCAGGGGGCAGGGGCTGATCGCATAACGCAGGGCTTCGCCGGCGCCCTTGCGTCGACGCTGTGCAGGGCTGATCGCTGCGATGTCCTGATAGGCGCCGCGCGTGCTGCCGTAGCCAGCCTTCAGTGCCGCGTCGAGTACCGATTCGGCGCCTGGGAGCTGCGCCTCCAGCCGCTCGCGGCGCCGTGCGGCAGCCCATGCATGGGGCGTGAGGCCGGTCCGGGCCTTGAACGCGCGAGACAGATGCGACGCGGACAGGCCGATGCGGGCCGCCAGCCTGTCCAGCGTCATCGGCTCGGGGCTTTCATCGAGCAGACGGCAGGCGGCGATTACCAGCGCATCCAGCTGTTCGACCGGACTTTGACCATGCGGCGCGCAGCGCTTGCATGCGCGATAGCCGGCGGCTTCGGCGTCGGCGGCATTGCTGAAGAAGCTGACGCCGTCCCGCCCGGGGCGACGCGCCGGGCAGCTGGGACGGCAGAAGATACCGGTCGAGCGCACGGCAAACACGAAGCGACCATCGAAGTCTGCGTCGCGTTCGCAGAGGGCTTGCCAGCAGCGGTCGTAATCGATCATTGCGCGGCTCCTTGGGGTAGTCGTGTTCGATTGTCTGCGCTGTTTGCCGTCGGTGCCAATCCGCAATGCGCTTTCAAACTTGCGGGCGAGCATGGAAGCGTGCTGACGATTACCGTAACCTGCAGGCCTGTGTAGCCGAGAAGGGTCTGTAAATCGCTGATGAAAACGCCAAAACGACTCGAACCGCTGGTCGAGGATGGGCTGATCGATGAGGTGCTGCGCCCGCTGATGAGTGGCAAGGAGGCAGCGGTCTATGTGGTTCGCTGCGGTGAGGAGTTGCGTTGCGCCAAGGTCTACAAGGAGGCCAACAATCGCAGCTTTCGGCAGGCGGTGAAGTATCAGGAGGGGCGCAAGGTCCGCAGCAGCCGCGATGCCCGCGCCATGGCCAAGGGTTCCAAACACGGGCGCAAGGAAAAGGAAGAAAACTGGCAGAACGCCGAAGTGTCGGCCCTGTTTCGCCTGGCCGAAGCGGGTGTGCGCGTGCCCAAGCCTTATGACTTCCTCGATGGCGTGCTGCTGATGGAGATGATCTCGGGTGAAGACGGCGATGCCGCCCCGCGCCTCAACGATGTGGAACTGCACCCCGATGACGCTCGAGAATTCCATGCCTTCATGATTGGCGAGGTGGTGAAGATGCTCTGCGCCGGCCTGGTGCATGGCGACCTCTCCGAGTTCAACGTGCTGCTCGATGAGCATGGCCCGGTGATCATCGATCTGCCGCAGGCGGTGGATGCGGCTGGCAACAATCATGCGCTGGAGATGCTTGAACGGGATGTCGGCAACATGTCCGCCTACTTCGGGCAGTTTGCGCCCGAGCTTCGGTTCACTCGCTATGCCAAGGAAATGTGGGCCTTGTATGAGGTGGGCAAACTGACGCCGGAAACCGAACTGACCGGGGAATTCGCCGAGCCGGAAGATGCCGCCGACCTGGATGCGGTCATGCGTGAAATCAAGGCGACCCTGGCCGAGCAGGCGCGCAAGGAAGCCTTGCGCAACGCCGTTGACGAACCCACCGACGAGCCGCCTGTGCCGCCGTGGATGCGGCACTGAATCGATGACGAAAGGCTCATGCCTCACGAGCCCTGCATCGCTGCGGTTTATCTGCGTATCGCTATCTGTTCACCGCTCCGTCGCAGCTTCTGCATCTTGCTGCAGGTGTGGCTGCGTCTCCCAGCCTCCACCCAGTGCCACGAACAGCGCAACCTGCGCGGTCGCCAGGGCAGCGCGGCCCTGCAGGGCCTGTTGCCTCGCCTGCAATGAACCGCGCTGTGCATCCAGCACGTCGTTGAGGTTCGCCTCGCCCAGGCGGTAACTCTTCTGTGCCAGTTGGTAGGCGTATTCGCGGTGCTGCAGTGTGTTACGGAGCGAATTCAGCCGCTTTTGTTGGCCTTCGATGCGCGCCAGCGACTGCTCGACCTCTTCCAGCGCCTCTGCCAGTGCCTGCTGAAAGCCAAGGTAGGCGCTTTCGCCTTCCAGGTCAGCCAGGTCGATGGCTGCGCCGCGGCGCCGATAATCGAGAAATGGCAGGCCGAAGGTGGCGCCGATCCGGGCGAAATTCGATGCCGACGAAAAGGCATCGCCCAGCGCCAGCCCGGAGCGCCCGACTGCCGCCTGCACCGCCAGTGTCGGGAACAGGTCGCGGCGAGCGGCCAGCGATTGCAATTGTGCGGCCTGCAGCTGCGCTGCCTCGGCGATCAGGTCCGGGCGTCGGCGCAGCAGGTCCAATGGTTGCCCCGGTGGAATGGGGTGCTCGGCCAGCGGCACCCTTGTCGAGGCCGTGAGTTGGTGCGCGGTGCTGCCTGGCGGTTCGGCGAGCAGCGTATCCAATGCCAGTCGCGCTTCGGCCAGACCGATGTCCAGTTCATCGAGGTCCGCTTCCAGGGAAGCCCGCTCGGCGGCGCTGGCCTCGACATCCAGACGGGTGACCTCGCCGGCCTCGAACAGCGCGCAGGCGATGCGCTCAAGCGCCGAAGCCAGCTCAATGCCTTCGACCAGCAGCGCCCGCTGGCCTTCCAGTGCACGCAGTTGCACATAGCCTTGGGCGGCATTCGAGGCGACCGCCAGTCGTGCGGCGATGGCTTGTGCCTGAGCTGAGCGGATCTGCTGCCGCGCGCTGTCGGTCCGTGCGCGGGTGGCGCCGAACAGATCCAGCTCCCAGCTGGCCTGCAGTGCCAGCTCCCAGCTGTCGAAGGTGATCACGTCATCCGCGGGTATGAGTTCGCCAATCGAGCTGTTCGGGTCCGGGTCGTTGTCGTTTTCGATCCACTGGCGACTGACCGAACCTGGCAGGTCGAAGCTCGGGAACAGCCCTGCGCGGGTCTGGCGCAGCTGTGCCCGCGCGGTGTCGACGCGCAGCATCGCCAGGCGCACGTCACGGTTGTTTTCCAGTGCCTGGCGCACCAGGTGGGTGAGCGCCGGATCCTCGAACTGCCGCCACCAGTCGGCGAGCGCCTCGGTATCGGCAGGTTGCTGGCGTACGGCATGAAACCAGGCTTGCGGGACCTCGGGCCGGGGTCGTTCGGGTACGCTGGAGCAGGCGCCCAGTGTCAGCGCCAGCGCCCAGACCAGCATTCTGCAGGGCAGACGGCAGGGCATCAGGTTTCCTCCCGTTTGACGCGCATGAACAGCAGGTAGAGGCAGGGCACCGCCAGCAGCGTGAGCAGGGTGGCGAAGCTCAGCCCGCCCATGATGGTCACCGCCATGTTGGCGAAGAAGGGATCGAACAGCAGCGGTACCATGCCCAGCACTGTGGTGCCGGCTGCCATCATGACCGGGCGCAGGCGCGAAACGGAGGCTTCGACGATCGCGGTCAGGCGCGGGACCTGATCGGCGATCTGCCGGTCGATCTCGTCCACCAGCACCACGGCGTTCTTGATCAGCATGCCGGTCAGGCTGAGCAGGCCGAGCAGCGCCATGAAACCGAATGCCTGACCGGTCAGCAGCAGGCCGAGGGTGACGCCACACAGTGCCATGGGTACCACCAGCCAGATCATCAGCGGTTGGCGGACCTTGGCGAACAGCAGCACCGTTACCAGGACCATCGCCAGGTACGGCACGGCCAGGGTGCTGGCCAGCGCCTGTTGCGCGTCGGAAGACTGTTCGTGGTCGCCGCCCCATTCCAGCGCGTAGCCGAGCGGCAGCTCGATGCCCTCGATAAGCGGACGTATCCGCTCGAAAGCGAGATCGGTGTTTTCACCGTCGCGCGGTTCGGCGCGGATGGCGATGGTGCGCTCGCGGCCATAGCGACGAATCATCGAGTCCTCGGTGGTTGCCTCAACGCCATCGGCCACCTGCGCCAAGGGTACGTAGCGACCGCTGGCCGGACTCCAGATCAGCCGCTGCAGGAGATCGTCAGCGGCCAGGCGGTCCTCGGGCGTGGCGCGGAGCAGAATCGGAATCAGCTCGTCGCGGTCACGGAAAACGCTCGCCTGCCAGCCTTCACTGGCTACCGACAGTGCTTGCGCCACCTGCTGGCGGGTCAGCCCGGCATCGGCCAGGCGGTCCAGATCCAGGCGCGGACGCAGCACCGGCACCGGAGCGCGCCAGTCGTCGCGAATGTTGAAGACCTGACCCTGTTCCTGAAGCAGTCGCTGGCCCTCGGCGGACAGCCGGCGCAGCTCCCCCAGCTCGGGGCCGCTGATGCGGGCTTCGAGCTTGGCTTCGGCGTTGGGGCCGAACATGAATTGCGCGGCGGCAACATCGGCGGCTGGATAGCGACCCGGCAGTGTCTGGTTCACCTCATGCACCAGGCCAGCGATCACTTCGGCATCCTCGGTGTGCACCAGAAAGTGCATCAGCGAGGAGTTGGGCTGCTCCGGCGCATAGGTGAGCATGAAGCGCGAAGCGCCTGCGCCAATGAAGGTGGACACATCGCTGACGCCGTCGAGCTCCTGCAGATAGGCTTCGACCTCCCCGGCGGTGTGTGCGGTTTCGTGAATATGCGTGCCCTGCGGCAGGAACAGGTTGAGGTAGAAGATCGGCGTGCTCGATGGCGGAAAGAAGCTCTGCGGCACGCGGCTGAAGCCCAGCACACTGAGCACGGTGAGCACCACCAGTATCCCCAGCGTCAGCCAGGGGCGCGCCAGCACGCCGCCGACCAGGCGCCTGTGCCGTGTGTAGATCGGCCCGTCGTAGGTCGTGTCGGTGGCGTCCCGGTCATCGGCCTGCCGCTCTTGCTTGCGCTCCAGCAGGTAATGCCCGAACAGCGGCACCACCAGCAGTGCCAGCAGCCAGCTCAGCAGCAGCGAGACGGCGATGACGAAGAACAGCGAGAACAGGAACTCGCCGGTGGTGTCCTGGGAAAGGCCGATCCCGGCGAAGGCCAGGATACCGATGATGGTCGCGCCCAACAGTGGCCATTGCGTCTGCCGTAGCGTCTTGCGTGAGGCGTTGAGGATGCTCATGCCGCGCTGCTTCTGGATCAGCATGCCGTCGCAGATCACCACGGCGTTGTCGACCAGCATGCCCATGGCGATGATCAGCGCCCCGAGGGAGATACGTTCCAGCTCGATCCCGGACAGCCACATCAGCAGCAGCGTGCCGAGTACCGTGAGAAACAGCACGGAGCCTATGATCATGCCAGCGCGCAGGCCCATGGCCAGGCAGAGCACGCCCACCACGATGGCCACCGAAAGGAATACGTTGAGCGCGAAGGCGTTGACCGACTCGTTGACGATGCTGTGCTGCTGGTACAGCGGATGCAGCTCGGCGCCCAGTGGCATGCGGTGCTGCATGGCTTGCAGGGCGGCCTCGACACTGTGGCCGACCTCGACGATGTTGCTCCCCGAAACGCCGCTTATCCCCAGAGTCAGTGCCGGTTCGCCGTTGTGCCGGATGATCTGTACCGGGCGCTCGGCATAGTCCCGGCTCAGCGTGGCGATGCTGCCCAGCGCGACACTCCGCTGCCCCTGGCCGACGGGCAGCGCACGTAGCGCATCCAGCGAGTCGAACGCACCGCTCGGGCGCATCCGCACGAAGAACTCTCCGGCCCGCACGCCACCGGCCTCCATCGCCGCGTCGGCATCGCCGAGGGCTGCGACAAGCTCTTCCGGGGCCAGGCGCAGCGCGGCCAGGCGCGCCTGATCGACCTCGACCAGAATACGTTCCTCGCGGACCCCGGCGATCTCCACCTGGCCGACCCCATCTGCCGTGATCAGGCCGCGCCGCAAATCCTTGGCCACTTCGTGCAGCTCTTTGAGCGTCAGACCATCGCCTGTGAGCGCGAAGAAGATGCCATAGACGTCGCCGAAGTCATCATTGACCAGCGGTGGGTCGATACCCGGTGGCAGCGCCTGGCGGGCATCGTCGAGCTTGTTGCGCAGCTTGTCCCAGATCTGGTCGAGTTGCTCGCCGGCATAGCGATCCTGGATCTCGACGCGGATTTCGGCCTGGCCGATCATCGAGCGCGAGCGGATTTCCTTGATCTCGGCGAGTTCCTGGATGACGCTTTCCAGCGGCTCGGTGATTTCCTGCTCGACTTCAAGCGCGGTGGCGCCGGGGTATTGCACCGTGACGATGGCTTCCTTGATGGTGAATTCGGGATCTTCCAGGCGGCCCATCTCGAAGAACGCGAGCGCCCCGCCTATCAGGCAGATCAGTACCAGTACCCAGATGTTGACGGGCTTGCAGATGGCGTAACGGGCTACATCCATCCGCTTACTTCCGCCGCTCGGCTTTGATCGTCTGGCCTTCGGCGAGTTTGCCGCCTCCGGCTACCACCACCAGCATGCCACTCTCCAGCTCGCCGCCGATCACTGCCTGATCGCCTTCGATGCGTTCGAGCCGCAGATCGCGGCGCCGGGCCTGACCTTCCACTGCCAGCCAGAGGTAGTGGGCGCCGTCGGGTGCGGTCTGCAACGCATTGAGCGGCAGGCGGAAGCGCGCTTGTCCGTCCTGTTGCGCCGCCGCGGGGCGCTGCAGGTGGACCCGCATGGCCATGCCCGGCAGCAGGTTGTAGTCGCGCGGCGGTTCGCCCTGCAGGGTCAGGCGATAGGTGCGCGAGCCTTCGCGCGGTTGGGTGCTGTGTTCCTTGTAGCGCAGCGGCAGTTTCAGCTCGGCGATCACCAGTTCGCCCTCGGCCTGCAGGTCGGGGCTTAGCGGGATGCTCAGGGCAGCGGTTTCGGGCAGGTCGACGCTGACTTCGATGTGCTGGTTGTCCTGCAGCTCCAGCACCGGCGAGCCGATGGCCACCACCATGTCCGGCTCGGCCAGACGCCGTGCGATCACGCCGTCGAACGGCGCCAGCAGTCTACTGTGGCCGATGTCGCGCAGCGCGCTGTCGTGCGCCACCCGTGCTGCCACTACATTGGCCTGCAACGGCTCGATGGCGGCGGGGGCGAGAATGCCCTCGGCCAGCAGCGCGCGCTTGCGTTTCAGGTCCGCCTCCAGCTGGCGCAGCCGCGCCTCGGCCTCGCGCCTCTGGAGTTGGTAATCGGTGTGGTCGAGTTCGACCAGTGGCTGACCCTTGCTGACCCGTGCGCCTTCGTCGACCAGGATGCGCTCGATGCGCCCCGGCACCTGAAAGGCCAGCTGCGTGGTCGTCACGCTCTCCACCACACCAGCGAAGCGCAGTGTTTCCGGCGCCGGGTCGAGTGGCTGCAAGGGCTCGACGAAGGCGATACGTGGTGGTGGTGCCGCCGGCTCCTCGTCCTCTGCACAAGCGACCAGGACGAGGGTGGCGCATAACGACGCGATGAAACGGAATTGACGAAAGACTGTTCGGGGCAGTGGCATCCAGACTCCGGCGCGAACGGGGCAGAACGGAAATCGGCGGCGGTGCGAACCGTTGCGATAGATTCAGTAGAGCCCGCCGCCTGCTCGGTAGTTCGCAAGAGACCGGCCAGTCGTCTTTCCCTGCGGCATGGCGATGCTTCGTTCGGCGTGGATTGGGCGTATCATTACCCCGCGTTTCACTGTCAGGAGAAAGTTGCAATGCAAGGTCAGCCACAGGTCATCGAGTATCTGAAGGAACTGCTGCGTGGAGAGCTGGCCGCGCGCGATCAGTATTTCCTGCACTCGCGGATGTACGCCGATTGGGGCTTCAGCAAGCTCTACGAGCGCATCAACCACGAAATGGAAGAGGAAACCCAGCACGCCGATGCGCTGCTGCAACGCATCCTCTTTCTCGAAGGCACACCCGACATGACGCCCGATGCGCTCAACATCGGCCACAGCGTGCCGGACATGCTGCGCAATGATCTGGCGCTGGAATACAAGGTGCGTGAGGCACTGGCCAAGGGCATCGCTCTGGCCGAGCAGCATGATGACTATGTGACGCGTGACATCCTCGCGCTGCAATTGCACGACACCGAGGAAGACCATGCCTACTGGCTGGAGCAGCAACTGGGGCTGATCGACCGCATCGGCTTGCAGAATTACCTGCAATCACAGGCCAGCTGATTCATTCCTCGACGCGAGGCCAGGCGCAATGCCTGGCCTCGTTGCCTCCGGCGCCGGTCAGATCCGGAAACGACTGACCATCGTCTGCAGCTGGGTGCCCAGGCGCGCCAGTTCCACGCTCGACGCTGCCGTCTGCTCGCTCGCGGCGGCGGTCTGCTCCGACACATCCCTCACATTCACCACGCTACGGCTGATTTCCTCGGCCACTGCGCTCTGCTCTTCGGCTGCCGTGGCGATCTGCTGGTTCATGGCCTGGATATTGGAGACAGTGCGGGTGATGCTGGTCAGCGAGGTGCCCGCGCGGCGTGCCAGCTCGACACTGCTCTCGGTAAGGCTGCGGCTACTTTGCATGATGGCCGCGACTTGCTGCGTGCCGCCGTGCAGGGCGCTTACCAACTGTTCGATTTCCTCGGTGGACTTCTGCGTGCGCTGCGCCAGCCCGCGCACTTCATCGGCCACCACGGCAAAGCCGCGACCGGCCTCGCCCGCACGTGCCGCCTCGATGGCAGCATTGAGTGCCAGCAGGTTGGTCTGCTCGGCCACGGCACGAATCACACCCATCACGCTGCCGATCTTGTCGCTGTCGCTTTGCAGTTCCGTCATTGCCTCCGAGGAGCGAACGACTTCCTTGGCCATGCGCTCGATCTGCGTGACTACTTTAGTGACGACGCGGTCGCCGTCGCGGGCTTCGATATCCGCTTCGGTGGCGGCCTGCGCCGCCTGTTCAGCGTTGCGTGCGACCTCGTGGACTGTCGCCGACATCTCGTGCATGGCCGTGGCGACCTGATCGGTTTCCTCTTTCTGGCTGTTGACGCCGGAGCTGGTCTGCAGGGTGACTGCAGACAGTTCTTCTGCAGCGCTACTGATCTGGCTGACACCGTCGCGAATGCCACCGATCAGTTCGCGCAACGTCGCGCCCATCTGCTGGATGCCTCGCTGCAGTGTGCCCAGTTCGTCGCGCCGAGTGATCTCGGCGGTGGCGCTCAGGTCGCCGGAGGCGATGCGTTCGACGTCCGCCAGGGTGGCGCGCAGCGGCAGGGTGATCTGTCGGGTGATCAGCCACGCGGCGAGAACGCCGAACAATAGCGCCAGTGCTGCACTGAGGATCAGGCGGGTATGCGCCTCGCTGCTTTCGATGTCCAGGCGGTCCAGCTGGAACTGATAGAGCACGTCGCTGATACGTACGATTTCCGCCTGCCGGTCGGTCATTTCCTGGCGAGACTGGGCGATGGCATCGGTAGCCGCCTGGAGTGAGTCGATGGCCGCACGGTACTGGCCCAGTACAGACTGGATCTGCTGGAGCGCATCGTGACTGGCACTGCCAAGCGCGTCGTGATGCCGTTCCAGCGTGGCCTGGGCGGTTTCGAGCTGTACGTCGATGCCCTGGTCGCTCTGCGGGCTGGGGGCCGCCACGTAGACCTGCAGCAGGTATTGCGCCTGCTTCAGCTCTTCCTTGATGCGGGCGATGGCCTGCAATCGCTCGAAGCGCTGTTCGTCGTAATCGGGCAGTCGCAACACCTGTTCCATGACGCTTGCGGTCAGCTCGTCCAGGCGTTCAGACGCCTCATCGATCATCAGCTGCGATGTCTTGGCTTGCGCATAACCCTTGCGCATATCGTTCAGCGCGCGCTGGTATTGCTCGTTGTAGCCGGCCTGCTCCTTGAGCAGCACGAGGTTCGCCGGGTTCTTGAAGGTGTTGAGCAGTTTGCTCTGCTGGGCGAGGTAGACGCCCAGGTTCTTGTCCAGACGCTCGGCGGACGTCTGATCGGCGTTGGCCAGCATGAACTGCAGGCGGGCGATGCGCAGGTCCGTCAGGGTTTTGTTGAGCAGGGAAATCTCGCTCATCCAGCCGCTGCGCTGGGTCACGCTGGCCAGGCTGCTCCAACCGCTCCATGCCAGGATGAAAGTAAGAATCAGGACGGCGCCGAAGCCCACGGAAAGCTTTCGGCTGACGCCAATGTTGGCAAACCAGTTGTTCATGCAGGTACTCAATTCAGTGCGATCGGAGGGCTGCCAATGAGTCGCCGGCGGCCAGACCCGCTGTCGGCGGGCTCTCGGGAGACTTTAATTTGACGGCTGTATGGCGCCAGTAATCCGACGAAATGCCGTTGAGGGGCTGAGACTGCGCTTGGGAGCTGCCGGGTCACAAAATCGCTGCAATGAAGGGGCCGTGGTTTCCGGCTGATCTTTACCTTATGGAAGATAACTCCGCCGGGGGCTTGACCTTGTCACTATGGCAAGCCCGAGAATGTGCAGGTTTCAACAACTGCGATACCAGGAGAACATCATGCAGACATTCAACGTGAGCGGCATGACCTGTGGGCATTGCGAGCGCGCCGTGATCAATGCGATCAAGGCACAGGATGCGCAGGCCGAGGTTCGGGTCGATCTGCAGGCCGGGACGGTGCAGGTCGAGGGCAGCCTGAGCGAAGCGACGATACGGCAGGTGATTGAGGAGGAGGGCTATTCGATTAGCTGACTTGCACAGCGTCCGCCCGTCAGGTTGTTTGCCGCGCTTTTTCGTCCCAGTCGCGTATCAGGCCGCGAAACAGCGGGTCGATCAGCGCGGCGCTATCGGTTTCGGGATCGTACAGCGTGGGGTCGCGAGTCCAGTCGCTGAACAGTCCGATCAGCATTGCATGCAGTGCGAGAGCCGCGAGTCTGGGCGTTACACCCGGATATAGATTATTGGTTGCGCGGTCCAGCAGCTGCTCACACAGGTCGATGAATTGATTGATGAACGCCTGGTGGCGTTCTTCGGCTTCACGCAATTCCTCGGTGAACTCGCAGCGATGCAGCAGGATGGTCATGATCCGGCGTTTCTGCTCATCACAGGCCAGCGCCCGGACACCTTCGATGCAAAGATTGCGCAGCGCCAGCAATGGCTGTTGCTGGCCGCAACTGCACAACCGTTCGGCCATCTGCTCGGGCGGCAGACGTACCTGATTGAGCATTTCGTGAAACAGGTGCGCCTTGTTCTGAAAATGCCAGTACACCGCACCGCGAGTGACGCCGGCGTCACGGGCGATCTGATCCAGGCTGGTATGGGCCACGCCTCGCTCCAGAAACAGCTTTTCGGCGGAAGCCAACAGGGCGATACGGGTTTTCTCAGCGTCTTCTTTGGTTCTTCGCATGTCATTACTGCAGCATCTGGGCTGCGACCTTCGTTGCGTGGATTTCGTGTCGGCGAACGCCGTGTGAAACTTTACACGTTTACAGTCGTCGTTGTATGTAACAGCATCTGGCCTTTACTGTAAAACGCCCGACGGCTGTGGTTCGCCGGGCTCTTCCCGCTTTGCGAGTGTCTTCAATGCCTTTTCGACTTCTTCTGATACTGGGTGCGCTCAGCGCCTTCGGCCCGTTGGCCATCGATTTCTACTTGCCGGCGTTCCCGGCCATGGCGAGCGATTTCGCCACCGACGTCGAGCATGTCCAGCTGTCGCTGGCGGCTTATTTCATCGGTCTGGCGCTTGGCCAGTTGGTCTATGGCCCCCTGGCGGATCGCTACGGACGCCGTTGGCCGCTGCTGGTTGGCGTGACGCTTTTTACCCTGGCGTCCCTGGCCTGTGCGCTCGCGCCGACACTGGACTGGCTGATCGCTGCGCGCTTCGTACAGGCGCTGGGTGGTTGTGCCGGAGTTGTGGTGACCCGTGCGGTGGTGCGTGACAGCTGCGAGCCGGTGCAGGCGGCGAGGGTGTTTTCCCAGTTGATGCTGGTGATGGGACTGGCGCCGATCCTCGCGCCGCTCGCCGGGGGCCTGCTGATGAATGCCTTTGGCTGGCAATCGATATTCGTTTCGCTGACGGTGTTCAGTGCCGCCTGTGGCGTCGCCGTTGCACTCTGGTTGCCGGAAACGCTGCCGGTCGATGCACCCCGATTGCACCTGAGTGGCACTCTGGGCCGATACGCCGAGCTGCTGCGTGATCGCGAGTTCATGGCCTTCGCGCTCTGTGGCGGCGTCGCCATGGCGGGCATGTTTGCCTATATCGCCGGCTCGCCGTTCGTGTTCATCGAACTCTATGGCGTTCCCGCCGAGCATTATGGCTGGCTGTTCGGCTGCAATGCGGCAGGTTTCATCGTGGTATCGCAGATCAATGCGCGGCTGCTGCGCCTGCGTGGGCCTGGAACATGGTTGCGGCGCTTTGTCTGGCTGTATTTTTCCAGTGCGATGGTGTTGCTGGTGATCGCCCTGAGCCAGCCCGAAGCGCTCTGGCCGCTGCTGATTCCACTGTTTCTGGGAATCGCCAGTCTTGGCAGCATCCTGCCCAACGCCACCGCCTGCGCGATGGCCGGGCAGGGGCGCCAGGCCGGACTGGCTTCGGCGCTGATGGGTAGCATGCAGTTCAGCATCGCCGCAGGTGCTTCAGCCCTGGTTGCGGGACTGCACGACGGTACGGCGGCGCCGATGGCGCTGGTCATTACCGCCTGTGCCTTGCTGGCCGCGGGCCTGGCCTGGTACACCGGCCAGCTGGTGCTACCGGAACGGTCGAGCTAGCGTCTTGCCCACACGCGGGTGTGGGCGCGATCCTTCAGGTCATGGAGCGCATTGGCCAAGCTCAGTTGGCCAGCCGCGCATCCAGGCTGTTCTGCGCCAGGCGCCGCGCCTGTTCTTCGGTCATGCCCAGGCTCTCGTGCAGGGCCATGAAGTTCTCCGTCACGTAGCCACCGAAATAGGCCGGATCGTCGGAATTCACCGTGACCTTCACACCCTGCTCCAGCAGTTGCAGGATGTTGTGCTGGCTCATGTCGTCGAATACACGCAGCTTGGTATTGGACAGCGGGCAGACGGTCAGCGGGATCTGCTCTTCGATCAGGCGGGCGATCAGCCTGGGGTCTTCGGCGGCGCGGACGCCGTGGTCGATGCGGCTGACCTTGAGCAGGTCGAGCGCCTCCCAGATGTACTCCGGCGGGCCTTCCTCGCCGGCATGGGCGACGGCCAGGAAGCCTTCGGCACGCGCCTTGGCGAATACGCGCTCGAACTTGCTCGGAGGGTGGCCCATTTCGGAACTGTCCAGGCCCACGGCGAAGAACGCATCGCGAAACGGCATGGCCTGTTCGAGGGTCTTGAATGCGGCTTCCTCGGGCAGATGGCGCAGGAAGCTGAGAATCAGGCCGCTGCTGATGCCCAGCAGTTCGCGCCCGTCGGCCAGCGCATCGCTGATGCCGCGCATCGCCACCTCGAAGGGTATACCGCGATCGGTGTGAGTCTGGGGATCGAAGAAGGGCTCGGTGTGCACCACATTCTGTTCTTCGCACTTCTGCAGGTAAGCCCAGGTCAGGTCGTAGAAATCCTGCTCGGTGCGCAGCACATCGGCGCCACGGTAGTACAGGTCGAGAAATTCCTGGAGATTGCCGAAGGCATAGGCGCTGCGCAGGGCATCGACGTTATCCCAGGGCAGGCTAATCCTGTTGCGCTCGGCCAGGCTGAAAAGCATTTCCGGCTCCAGCGAGCCCTCCAGGTGAAGGTGCAGTTCGGCTTTGGGCAGGGTGTTGAGCCAGTTGTACATAGGAAGGTTCTCATCGACGTTTGCACGCATTCTAGTGGCCTGGTGCAGCGAAAGGGCAACCGAATCCATTCTTGGCCCGGCTCATGTGCAGATTGCCGGTGTATGGCAGCGAGATGAAGAAGGCATGACGCTGGTGAAAAAATGATCAGCCTTGACAAGCGCAGCAACCATCGGTGTTCGGAGGGTTATTCCCAGTGTTATCCACAGAGTTCTCCACCTGTTCAGGGTATAACTCCGTGCTTGACAGTGGACGATAGTGGCAGTCTGGCTTTTCCCTGAAAAAGGCTCAAAGCTTAGATTTATCAATGCCTTGGACCCTTGATCTGGCATTTTGAGCGAGCTTTGCTCAGTAAATGCTCAACTTTCCAAAAGCCGCGCCGTTGCGCTCTTGCAGGCAGTCATCAAAAGGTTATCCACAGCGCACTCCACAGCAAATGTGGGCAACATGAGGCGTGATCAGTCATCGGCAGCCGACAGGCGGCTGCGGCCTCGACTGATATCGGCCAGCAGTCGTTGCAGCGCAGCGCGTCGGGCTTCGGGGAGGGCCAGTTGCAGCTCGGCGCCTTCGGCATCGAAGGTTTCGCTTTCGATCAGCGCCTCGTATTCCTCAAGGCGCGCCTTGAGCAGGGCCAGCTCGGCAAAGCGGCAGTGGCAACTGTAAAGGGATCTGGGCACCAGCTCGATACGCTCGCCGCCCTGCAGGCATTTCGCCGCCGAGCCGCCATAGGCCCGCGCCAGGCCTCCAGTGCCGAGCTGGATGCCGCCGAACCAGCGAGTCACCACCACCACGACCCGGTCGCAGTCCTGGCCCTCGATGGCGCTGAGCATCGGTCGGCCTGCAGTACCACCGGGTTCGCCGTCGTCGCTGAAGCGGTAGCGATTGCCGATTTTCCAGGCCCAGCAATTGTGCGTCGCGCTGCTGTCGCTGACGGCCTGGATGAACGCCTGGGCTTCTTCCGGGCTGGAGACCGGCGCGGCCCTGGTCAGGAAGCGGCTCTTGCGGATGGTTTCCTGGAATTCGCAGGGCGCGGCGAGGGTAAAGGTCATGAGTGCGTTGCGTGCTGGTTCGGTGCGCCATTGTAACGGCCATGGCGGCGAGCCGCGCATCCTGGGGGCATTGGTCAGGGCGATCGCGCTATGGCGTTATTCCTCGATGGTGGTTCCTAAAGCGCTGGAGGCTGGACGAAAAAACGCCATGTGCGCTCGAACCTGGAGCGCTTGTCGTTCAGCCTCCAGCTTTGCAGCGCTGTTTTCGGCTCTTCGAGCGCGCTCTGGGTCATTGGTCGATCAGCTTGAACTTTGCGGCGCGGCGAGCCCATCAAACGGATGACGGTTGCCCGACGCTAAGTCACTGGCCGGGCCTTTGATAATCAGCATGACGGAGATTATTCCATGCTCAATCCAAACTATCAGGCCTGCATCCAGGCCTGCTCCAGCTGTGCGCTGGTCTGCGAAACCTGCGCCGCCTCCTGCCTGCGTGAGGAAGATGTGAAGATGATGGCGCGCTGCATCGAGCTGGATCGCGACTGCGCCGACCTCTGCGCACTGGCAGCCGTGCTGATGACCCGCGACAGCGAGCATGCCCAGGCCATCTGCAAGCTGTGCGCGCAGGCGTGCCGTGCTTGTGCAGAAGAATGTGGCAAACACCAGGCTGATCATTGTCAGGCCTGTGCGCAGGCCTGCCGGCGTTGTGCCGAGGAATGCGAGCGCATGGCTGCCTGAGCAGCGGGTCGCCGCCCTATTGCGTGGGCGCCTGGTCTGCGTCAGGCTCGATCGGTGAGTCTGACGCAGAGTTGTCCACGGCCCGATTGCTGGCACGACAGGTCAGTTCGGCGAAGGGCTCATCCGGTGAGTAATCACCCGGCACCCGTTCGACCTGCTGGCTGTTCGGGCTCAGGTTGAACACCGGCGGTGCGGAAGTGCTCGCCCTGGCTTCACTGGGTACGTGAAATTCGCAGGTCACCATTTCGTCGGTTCTGTTCACTACCCGAACCGCCCGGATGCCTACCAGTTCGCCGCCGGCTTCGGTCGTGGCGGTCGGTACGCCCATGGCGCTGATTTCGATATCCAGGCCGTTGAGGTGGGTAATGACTTCCGGTTTGGGCGTCTGGGCCAGTGCGACCGACGCGCACGTGCAGAGGGCGAAGAGCAGATGCTTGGTCATGGAAACCTCCTTGGTTGAATGCTGCTTGGAGGCTCTCGATGGCCGAGGGTTCGCTTCGAGTGCAGGCAATCAGTGCAGCATCACGCCGTAGCCTCGCACCATCAGGGCCGCCAGTAATGGGATCAGCAGCAGGGCGAGCAGTTCGATACGGATGATCAGTGTCACCCGGCGCGCATGGCTCGGGGAGAGCGTCGGGATCTGGCCGGCCTTCAGCGCCGAGCGCCATTTGAAGAAGGTCAGGGTGGGGTAGATGGACAGCAGGGCAATGACGAAGAACAGGCCGACCTTGGTGTGGAAGAGGCTGTTGTTCAGGTAGTAGTCCAGCCCTTTGCCGTAGCGCATGGCGCGTGCGGCGCCGGTGATCAGCACCAGGCCGGCAACGATGCCGAAGGCGATATCCACGCGGTACAGGCTGCGTGCCCGCTCGAAATCCAGTGGCTGGCGCAGCAGCTGATGTTCGAGCACGAGCAGCGCGAAGAGCAAAAGAATCGCCACGAGGTGCAGGTAGGCGACGACGGCATAGACCATGTCAGGGTCCTTTCGGTGTGGGTGCGGCATGCGGCGAGGCGAACCATTGCCGCTGGCGTTGCAGGCGTCGGGCGATGGCGCCCAGGCAGATCCCGCGCAACAGCATGAAGGCGAGAAAGGCCAGCCACAATCCGTGATTGCCCATGTCTCGCAACAGCCAGCCCAAGGGTAGCGAAATCGCCACGGCCAGCAGCATGGCATTGCGCATTTCACGGGCGCGGGTGGCGCCGATGAACAGTCCGTCGAGTAGATAGCTCCATACGGCCACCAGCGGCAGTGCGGCCAGGTAGGGCAGGTAGGCGATGGCCATTTCGCGCACGTCGGGAATATCGGTCTGCAACTGGATGAACAACGGGCCGCCAAGCAGGAAGAACAGACCAAAAGCGAGGCTGGCCAGCAGCGACCAGCCACCGGAAACGGTGAGGATGCGCCGCAGTTCGAGGCGGTTGCGTGCGCCAATGGCATGCCCGCTGAGTGCTTCGATGGCGTGGGCCAGGCCGTCCAGGGCATGGGCGGTGAGCAGCAGGCCATTGAGCAGCAGGGCGTTGGCCGCGACGGTGGTGTCGCCCAGGCGCGTGCCCTGCACGGTGACGAGAAAGAACACCAGCTGCAGCGCCAGCGAGCGCAGGAAAATGTCGCGGTTGACCGACATCAGCGGCTTCCAGTTGGTCCAGAGGCGCAGCGCCTGGCTGTCCAGCCGGCCCGGATGGCGCCGCAGGGCGCCGCGGGTCAGGGTCAGCCCCACCAGAAGACCGCTCCATTCGGCGATCACCGAGGCGCGTGCGGCACCGGCTACGCCCCATTCCAGGCCGAGGACGAACCAGAGGTCCAGTGCGATGTTGATCAGGTTGGTGGTAAACAGGATCGCCAGGGGCGCGCGGGCATTCTGGGTGCCGAGAAACCAGCCGATCAGTGCCATGCTGCCCAGCGCAGCCGGGAGACCGAACAGGCGCGTATGGAAGTACATCTGGGTCAGGCTGTCGAGCTCAGCCGAGGGCTGCATCAGTTGCAGGGCGAGCCCCTTGAGCGGCAGAGCAACGACACTCAGCAGCAGGGCAAAACCAAGTGCCAGCAGCAGGCCCTGCAGCAGCACCTGGCGCAGGGTGCCGCCATCGTTGCGTCCGGTCGCCTGCGCCGCGAAGCCGGTGGTGCCCATGCGCAGGAAGCCCATCACCCAGACCAGCAGCGTATAGAGACTGCTGCCCACGGCGACCGAGGCCAGCTGATGGGCATGGGGCAGATGGCCGATCACCGCGCTGTCCACCAACGCGACCAGCGGTACGGAAAGATTGGACAGAATCATCGGCGCAGCCAGCGCCCAGACACGTCGATGAGTGGGTGCGTGCCGCCAGGCAGCGAGCAGCCGGAACATTGCGGGCCTCCAGAACAGCCGGCCACTATACCGAAGCTCGCGGCTTGGCGCCGGGCGATCATGCTATGGAAATGCTTCGATAAAAGCGCTGGAGGCTGGACGAAATGCTTGGAGGTATGCAGGCTCCGGTTGCTTCTCGTTCAGCCTTCAGCTTTCAGCTTTCAGCTTTCCAGCGCTCTTTTTTCGGCTCCTTGACGCGTCGTGCGATCATTCTGGAGCGTGTAGCTGCCGTCAGTGAATGAGCCAGCTCAGCAGCCACAGCCCGAGAAACAGCCAGATCAGCGCGGCGATGATCGAGCCCCTCAGCAGGGCGCGTAGCGCCGCCACCAGCAGCATCAGGCCGATGAACAGGGCGACCAGGCTGATCAGCGACTGGTCGATGCCCAGGGTGCGCGACAGGCCTTCCAGAAAGTTGCTTCCGGCGCCAGCCAGAAAGCCGAAAATGCCACTCAGGACGTCGACGATATAACGAATCACGGTGCCGAGCGCCTCGCCCAGCCATTCGAAAAAGCCTTCCACCCGCATATTGCTCTCCTGTTGCGCACTCGCATGGCTGCTGGGGATTGGGCTGTCAATCCGGCTGGCAGTTCCCGTCGTCGTGTTGAACCTGAATGCTATCGACCGGTCAACGCAGGACTATATGATGATGAGAATGCAATGCAGTTGTAATGTTTTCCGGTTAACCTGTTCGCCTTCATGCTCATGAGATAAACCATGCCGATCCATACTGGGGTACGTTCTTCAGGGCTTGCCGGGGGACGCCCGAAACTGTGGGCGCTGGGCCTGCTGACCGCTGGCCTGTTCTATGCCGCCTCCGTGATGCACCTGGATGAGCGCGCCTTTTATAGCCTCAAGTCCGCCTGGCATGAAAACAGCTGGGAAGCACGCAGTTTGTGGCTGCCCGAGTATGAAGTGCGGGTCGATGCACTCCCGGTTGCATCGGTCGCCAACAACCTCTCCGGGCTGACGTTCGATGAGCGTCGCAACCATCTCTGGGCGGTGGTGAACAATCCCGAGGAACTGATCGCCCTGGACAGGGATGGAACATTCCTTGCGCGTTATCCCTTGCACGGCTTCGAGGATGTCGAAGGTATCACCTATCTGGGTGACGATCTGCTGGTGCTGGCCGAAGAGCGCAGCCAGTCACTGGTGATCGTTCCGGTGCCGGAAGCTCCCGGCGCGCTCCAGCGCGGGGACTACGCATCGGTCACGCTGGCGCTGGGTGATGGGGAAAACAGTGGTTTCGAGGGTGTTGGCTATGATCGGCGCGCGGATCGGCTGTTCGTGGTCAAGGAGCATTCACCGCGCAAGCTCTACGAGATCCAGGGCATCAAGGCCAGCCTGAACGGCCAGATGAACCTGAAGGTCATCGACCGTGAAGCCTGGATCGAGGACAAGGACATGGCCAGCGATCTGGCGTCCGTGCATTTCGACGAGCGCACCGGGCATCTGGTGTTGCTCAGCGAGGAAGCGAAGATGCTGATGGAGCTGGACGCCAACGGCAAGCTGGTCAGCTTTCGCTCGTTGTGGCGCGGGTTTGCCGGGCTCGAGAACAGCGTGCCTCAGGCCGAAGGGGTGACCTTCGATGCGCGTGGCGATCTGTATCTGGTCAGCGAGCCCAATCTTTTCTACGCCTTCGAGCGCAAATAACAGCTGACCGCGCTTTATCGCGGCGGATACTGCGCGAGCACGCGGGCGACGGCTTCACGCAGCATGTCGGCGCGCTCCTGCGGGCCGCCCGGATTGCTGCGCAGCGTCTGTTCGGTGCTGCCGCGCCATATCAGCTTGCCGTCGTTGGCGTCGTAGAAGTCGATCTGCAGGGTGCCGACCTGATAGTGGATGGTACGGGTATCGGTATACATCGGCCCGCCCCAGACACCATGCCATGGGCTGCCCCAGGCGCCCATCGACGTCGAGCTGTATTGCTGGGTGCGCTGCTCGACAATGAACCAGGCCTGCACCCGCACATCCGCGTTGCTGCCGCCCTGTGCCTGGCGCAAACCACGCTGGTCGAGTTGTTCGCTGACAGCGCTGCGGATGCGTTGCTCGGTGAGGTCGCTCTGGATGCGTGGATCATCCGGACGGTACTGCAGGCCCGGCTCCTGCCAGTCCCAACTGCGATAGACGGAGTAATCGCGCTGCGGATCGAAGTCGCGTTGCACCTGGGGGCTCTGGCAGGCAGCCAGCAGTACCAGCAGGGGAAGCATCATCACTGTGCGGAGCATATCGATATCTCCTCGGTGGTCGCCGTGATCAGTTCGGCGGATAGTCTGCCAGCGCACGATTGATCGCGTCGCGGGCGGCATTCTTGCGTTCGGCCTGTTTGCCAGCGCTCCGGGATTCGGCACGGTTGCTCCAGACGGACTGGCCGGAGGCGGTATCGAACATCTCGATGCGTACCGACATCACCTCTTCCTCGTAATTGCGCACGACGGGTACGCTGGTTCCAACGCCGTAGCCGGTGCCGTATCCATAGCCACCACCATAGCGCCCCACGCCGACGCGGGGACCGTAATCATCATAAACCTGTCGCACCCGTGTCTGCAGGGTGGCGCTGGCGCTGATCTGCACATCGTCTCGGGCGCCGCCCGGCACCGGGCGCAGGCCGCGCTGATCGAGCGCGCCGGCAACCATCTCCTGCAGTTCTTCACCGCTAAGCGAGGCCGCGCCAGCGGGCGGCGTGCGCCAGCTCCAGCTCTGGTAAGCGGAAAAATCCCGTGGCGTGGCCGGGTAGATGGGCGACTGGATCTGCTCGACGGGTGGCGCCGGCGGTATCGGTGCGGATTCGCCGGTATAGGGGTTGCCGCTCTGGCAGGCCGCGAGACCCAGGCAGAGCAGGGATAACGCTGTACGCTTGAGCATCGATGCCTCCTCAGCCGTTGTTTAGCAGGCCGCTGAAAACTACCTGCGTTGGCAATACGTCGTTAAAAACAGCCTCGTCTTGCCTGCCTCGGCTCGGGCTTCCTGCTTCGCCCTACCTCCTGCATCCCATGCAGTCGTCGCCTACGTTTTCAACGGCCTGCTAGCGTGGTCGACACAGCCAGTGCAGGTAGCGCCCCAGGCCGGCAAAGGCCGGGTGGCGGCGATAGGCTAGTTCCATTTCCAGCAATGCTTCCGGCGCGGCGCGTGTCTGGAATTCGTGTGGCATGTAGTCATGGAAAACCCGCACGCCACTGCCGATTTCGACCCGCCACTCAGACTCAAGTTGCGCCGCCAGTTCACGCGGGTCAAGCGGGCGTTGTGGGGTCAGGCTCTGGCGTTCGCCGGCGAAGTCCTGGCGGCGCAGCTTCTTGAAATGGCCCTTGAGCAGGTTGCGATAGATCAGTGCGTCGCGGTTGTAGAAGGCCAGCGACAGCCAGCCATCGCTGGTGACCAGGCGATGCAGCACCGGCAGGATCGCCTCGGGCTCGGCCAGCCATTCCAGCACGGCGTGGCAGATCAGCAGATCGAAGCGGCCCTCGACATGCTGTTCCACGTCCTGCCAGGGCGTCTGGATAAAGGTGGCCGATTGGCCGGCGCTGGCGAAGCGCTCGCGGGCGCCTGTGAGCATCGGCCCGGCCGGTTCGGCAAGTGTGACCTCATGGCCCTGCTGCGCCAGCCAGAGGCTCATATGTCCAAGCCCGGCGCCGATATCCAGCACCCGTAATGGGCGTTGCGGCAGCGCTTCGGCAAGGTCGGCCTGCAGCACGGCCAGCCGGACCGCGCCCTTGGTGCCGCCATAGATCTTTTCGGCGAAGCGCGTGGCCAGTTCGTCGAAATGACGGTCGCTCATCGCACGAAGCGCCGCTCGTTGTCGGCCAGTTTGGCCAGCAGCGCCTGTTCCATGTCGATGCCCAACTCGCCACACATCAGCAAGAGGTACATCAGTATGTCGCCGACTTCCTGCCCGGCGTGTTCCAGCTTGTCGGCAGGCAGCCGACGTGATTCGTCCTCCGTGAGCCACTGGAAGATTTCCACCAGCTCCGACATCTCCACGCTGGCAGCCATGGCCAGGTTCTTCGGACTGTGAAAACGTTGCCAGTCGTTGTGGTCACGGATGGCATGCAGGCGCTGGATGATGGCTTCGATATTCATGTGCATGCCTGTGGCAAAGATAAGGTTGTCGTAGGTCGGATTAGCCGAAGGCGTAATCCGACGATCCGAAGGCGTAATCCGACGGTGCGTCCGTGCCAGGGCGAATCAATGATGCTCGCGTGTCGCCCTGAATTTCACATCCGGCCAGCGCTCTTCCATCAGGCTCAGGTTGACGCGGGTTGGCGCCAGGTAGGTCAGGTGGCCGCCGCCGTCGATGGCGAGGTTCTCATAGGCCTTGTCGGTGAATTCCTTGAGCTTCTTCTCGTCGCTGCATTCGATCCAGCGCGCGGACCAGACGTTGATCGCCTCGTAGGCGCATTCCACCTTGTATTCCTCTTTCAGGCGGCTGGCGACCACGTCGAACTGCAGCACGCCGACCGCGCCGAGGATGATGTCGTTGTTGCGCTCGGGGAAGAACACCTGGGTGGCGCCTTCCTCGGCCAGTTCCTGCAGGCCCTGGCGCAGCTGCTTGGATTTGAGCGGGTCCTTCAGGCGCACGCGGCGGAACAGTTCCGGGGCGAAGTGCGGGATGCCGGTGAAGCTCAGGTTCTCGCCTTCGGTGAAGGTGTCGCCGATCTGGATGGTGCCGTGGTTGTGCAGGCCGATGATGTCGCCGGCCCAGGCCTGTTCGAGCATCTCGCGCTCGCTGGAGAAGAAGGTCAGGGCGTCGGCGATGCGCACGTCCTTGCCCAGGCGCGCATGACGCAGCTTCATGCCCTTCTCGTAATGACCGGAGCAGATGCGCATGAAGGCGATCCGATCCCGGTGTTTCGGGTCCATGTTCGCCTGGATCTTGAACACGAAGCCGCTGAATTTCTCCTCCACCGGCTCGACCACGCGTTCGTTGGCGGTGCGCGGCAGCGGCATCGGTGCCCAGTCGACGATGGCGTCGAGCACGTGATCGACGCCGAAGTTGCCCAGCGCGGTACCGAAGAACACCGGGGTCAGCTGGCCGGCGAGGAACTCTTGCTGGTCGAATTCGTGGCAGGCGCCCTGGACCAGTTCCAGCTGTTCGGTGAAGCGTTCGTACTCGTCGCCCAGGTGTGCGCGGGCCTCAGAGGAATCGAGCTTCTCGATGATCTTCACCGCCGTGCGCTCATGACCATGGCCAGGGGTGTAGACGATGATGTAGTCGCCCTTGAGGTGGTACACGCCCTTGAAGTCGCGGTAGCAGCCGATCGGCCAGGTGATGGGCGCGGCCTTGATCTTCAGCACCGCTTCGATCTCGTCGAGCAGCTCGATGGGGTCGCGAATGTCGCGGTCCAGCTTGTTGATGAAACTGACGATCGGTGTATCCCGCAGCCGGCACACATCCATCAGGGCGATGGTGCGCGGCTCGACGCCCTTGCCGCCGTCGAGCACCATCAGCGCGCTGTCCACGGCGGTCAGGGTGCGGTAGGTGTCTTCCGAGAAGTCCTCGTGGCCAGGGGTGTCGAGCAGGTTGATCATCTGCGCGCGGTAGGGGAACTGCATCACCGAGGTGGTGATGGAGATGCCGCGCTGCTTCTCCATTTCCATCCAGTCGGAGGTGGCGTGGCGGTCGGACTTGCGCGACTTCACCGTGCCGGCGACCTCGATCGCCTTGCCCATCAGCAGCAGCTTTTCGGTGATGGTGGTCTTGCCCGCGTCGGGGTGGGAAATGATGGCGAAGGTACGGCGCTTCGCGACTTCGGCGGACTGGGTGGTCATGGAAGGCAAACCCTGCTTTTGGCAAAACGGAAAAGCCGCCGATTATACGCGAGTCGTATTTGCCGGTCTTGCAGGGTCGAACGTGTTCGCGTTTTTCGAACGGTGATCGAATGAATTCGACCCTGCGGTGGCGAGTGGCCTGCCGGCTGGCAAGCCACTCGCTGAGCCGTCAGAAGTTGAACGTCACGCCCGCCAGCACCGAGCGCGGTGCGCCGGGGCGGATGCCCTCCTGGATATCGGCGATGTAGAGCTTGTCGGTCAGGTTGCGGCCCTGGACCCAGAGTGTGGTGTCCAGGCGGGTGGGCAGCTTGTAGCTGGCGCGGGCCGAGAGCAGGGTGTGGCTGGGTACGCGGCCGGTATCCTCCTCGTCGCCGCTGGCGGTGATCGGCCGGGTGTTCTCGATATCGGTATAGAAGGCGCCGAAGTGGCTGACGGTGGCGCTCAGGTGCCAGCCGGCGGTGTGCTCCAGGCCCAGGGTCAGGCTGCCGGAATAGCGGGGTATCTCGGGTACGTCATTGCCTTTGAGCGGACCATCGCTGAATTTCGCGTTGGTGTAGTTCATCGCGGCTTCGGCAAAGACGTTCAGCGGCGAGTCGTACCAGGCCCAGGAGTCCACGCGCGCGCCCAGATCCAGGCCGTAGACCCGCGAGTCGGCGGCGTTGATGAAACGGGCATCGCCGAAGCTGTCGACCTCTGCGCGGATCAGCGTGTCCTCGATGCGGTTGTAGAACAACGCCATGTCGAGGCTGACACCCTTGATTGCATTGGTGCGCAGGCCGATCTGGCTGTTGATGCCGGTTTCCGGGGTCAGCGGGAATTCGTCGCTGCGGGCGGAGGCCGGCGCATAGCCGCGATGGATACCGGCGTAGATCTCGCTGTTGTCGAAGCCGCTGTAGAGCAGGCTGATGCCCGGCAGCAGCAGGGTATTGCTGTCCTTCCTGGTGGTGCCTTCATCGGCGCTGCCGGGGCGGAAGTTGGTCTTGTTGTACTGGTTGAAGGTCTCGAAACGCAGGCCGGGGGTGATGGCCCAGTCGCCCCAACTCAGGGTGTTCTGGGCGAAGGCGGAAATGGCCTCGGCATCGTAGGTCATCAGACGGCCATCGCGGGTGTAGCCGTCTTCGCCGGCATGGGCATAGACCTCGCCACGGTTGCCTTCCTTGAGTGCCTCGCCAGGGCGGCCCACCGGACGGCGGTCGGCAAAGCGGTGCTTCTCGTAACGAATGCCGGTCTGGATGCGGTGGTCGAAGCCGAGCGCGGAAATGCCGCCGATGTCCAGGCGGCTGTCCAGGCCCAGGGTGTGGTAGCGGCGGTCACGGCCTTCCATCACGCCGCCTTCCTCGGGTGAGGTGCCGCGGGTCTGGAAGCGCGGGCGGTCCAGTTCGGTGGCGAAGACTTTCGAGGACAGGCGCACGTCGTCGCTGATCTGGAAGTTGTGGGTCAGATCGAGCTTGTAGTAGTCCACCGAAATGTTGTTGAACTCGCGACCTTCGTCCAGGCGTTTCTTGCCGCGCGGGTCTTCACGGTACTGCTGCAGCGAGAGGTTGCTTTCATCGTAGCCCTGGGAGCGCTCGCGGAAATAGGTGGCCGAGGCGGCGAGTTGATGGCTGTCGTTGAGCTGCCATTCGAGGCCGCCGTAGAAATCGTCGAACTCGTGCTCTTCCACGTCGAAGGTGCCATCCCCTTCACGGCCGGTGTAGGCGAACACCATGCCCAGGCTGCCTTCGGTGCGCCGGTGCATGACGTGCTGCAGCTGGCTGTTCTGGTTGCCGCCGGCCAGCTCCACGCGGGTTTCGGGTGTGTCGCTGGGGCGCAGGTTGCGGAAGTTGATGATGCCGTGGTTGTTCAGCGGGCCGTGGATGATCTGGCCGGCCCCCTTGAGCACCTCGACCTGCTCCAGGCGCTGCATCGGCGGCGTGTAGTGCGCACCGGAGTCGAGATAGGCGCTGTTGTTGATGGGGGTGCCGTCTTCGAGCAGCAGCACCTTGCGCGAGCGCCGTGGTGGGGCGCCGCGCACGCCGATGCCCGAGCGCAGGCCGAGCACGTCATCGTCGATGGTGCGCACGCCGGGCACGAAATCCAGCGCGTCGTGCAGGCTGTAGGGCTTGTAGGTGTCGATGGTTTCCCTGGACAGCAGGCTGGCTGCGCCGGGCATTCCCTGAACATTTTCAGGAACCAGGCTGCGTACGTCGAGGCTGGGCAGTTCCAGAGGCGCGGCGTCCTGCTGGGCGAGTGCAAGGGCAGGCATGCACATCAGCAGAGACAGCTGAACAAGCGTCGGATAGGGGCGGGAGCTCATAGTTATTATGTCCTTGGTGGGCAGCTTTTTCGCGACCCATGGTCGATCAGCCGACGGGTGCCGGGAACTGACCGATGGCTCCATTGGTTTAATACTTTTGTTGGGCTTCGTTGGTGAACGCTTGCGGGAATTTTTCCCGAAAATGACCGGGAATAATTCCCGCAAGGGGCGGGAAGTCCTCCTGAAACATCGTTGCCTTCCAGCTGTGATAAACAGGTGGAAATCGACTCTTGACCCCTGTGACGCTTGGTCTTATGGTTCGCGCCCGAACGTCCATGCTGGCAACGATCCATCCGGCTCAAGTACTGACGACGAGAGATCGCCTGGCGGCGATTCTCGGCGACACAGCCTTGGGAAGTAGGCGAACCAAAGTGGGGAAACTGATCAGGCGTTCTTTCCATCCCTAATCCGACTTTACGTTTTCCCGATTTGGAGCCATGCATGTCGATCAAGATCGAAGACTATTATTCCCGCCCCACCTTCCAGAAGATGAAGGCCTTCGCCGACCAGCACGAAACGCCGTTCGTGGTCATCGACACCGCCACCATCGACAAGGCCTATGACGATCTGCGCGCCGGTTTCGAGTTCGCCAAGGTCTACTACGCGGTCAAGGCCAACCCGGCGGTCGAAATCATCGATCTGCTCAGGGACAAGGGGTCGAGCTTCGACATCGCCTCGATCTATGAGCTGGACAAGGTGATGTCGCGTGGCGTCGGCCCCGAGCGCATCAGCTACGGCAACACCATCAAGAAAGCCAAGGACATCCGCTACTTCTACGAGAAGGGCGTGCGCATGTTCGCCACCGACTCGGAAGCCGACCTGCGCAACATCGCCAAGGCCGCGCCGGGCTCGAAGGTCTACGTGCGCATCCTCACCGAAGGTTCGACCACCGCCGACTGGCCTTTGTCGCGCAAGTTCGGCTGCCAGACCGACATGGCCATGGACCTGCTGATCCTGGCCCGCCAGCTCAAGCTGGAGCCCTACGGCATTTCCTTCCACGTCGGTTCGCAGCAGCGCGACATCTCCGTGTGGGATGCGGCCATCGCCAAGGTCAAGGTGATCTTCGAGCGTCTCAAGGAAGAAGACGGCATCGAACTGAAAATGATCAACATGGGCGGCGGCTTCCCGGCCAACTACATCACCCGTACCAACAGCCTGGAAACCTATGCGGACGAGATCATCCGCTTCCTCAAGGAAGACTTCGGCGACGATCTGCCGGAAATCATCCTGGAGCCGGGCCGTTCGCTGATCGCCAACGCCGGCATCCTGGTCAGCGAAGTGGTGCTGGTGGCGCGCAAGTCACGTACCGCCGTCGAGCGCTGGGTCTACACCGACGTCGGCATGTTCTCCGGCCTGATCGAAACCATGGGTGAGGCGATCAAGTTCCCCATCTGGACCGAGAAGAAGGGCGAGATGGAGGAGGTGGTGATCGCCGGCCCGACCTGTGACAGCGCGGACATCATGTACGAGAACTACAAGTACGGCCTGCCGCTGAACCTGGCCATCGGTGACCGCATGTACTGGCTGTCCACGGGTGCCTACACCACCAGCTACAGCGCGGTGGAGTTCAACGGCTTCCCGCCGCTGAAGGCTTACTACATCTAAGCCTCGCTTGAGATGCAAGCGCCGCGATCTTCGCGGCGTTTTTGTGTGTGGCCATATACCTGGCTTTGCACCCGGCTCTTGTGGGAGTGACTTCAGTCACGAAGCTTTTGCTCCCATGCCTGGCACCGGAGTGGCTGGCCTGTTTGCGGCTTAGCTGCTCCGACAAATGCGAGGGTTGCTCCTCCGGCATGCCCTAACCTTTACCTTGGGTTTACCTTGGCCTGCCTGTTCCCTCTACAGACTTACTCCTAGTATGCGCGCCAGTTGAAAGAATTCTGGATCAGGTCTGCCATGCCCATCGCGCGCGTTTCCCCGTTTCGTCGTTTTCTTCCATTCGGAGTGGCGCTTACCTTGGCGCTCGCTGCTGGCGGCTACTGGCTGTCGCGCGATGCCAGCGGAGCCACAGGCACCACGCAGACGTTCACGGTCGGTCGCGGCGCCATCGAGGACACCATCACCGCACTTGGCACCCTGCAGCCAGTGGAGTATGTCGATGTCGGCGCCCAGGTTTCCGGCCAGTTGCTCAAACTGCACGTTGCGCTGGGCGATCAGGTCGAAGAGGGCCAACTGCTGGCCGAGATCGATCCACGGGTCTCCGAGGCCAAGGTGTTGGCCAGTGAAGCGCAACTGAACAGCCAGCGTGCCCAGTTCCGGCAGGCCGAAGCCGAACTGCGCCTGGCCCGTTTGCAGATGCAGCGGCAGCAGACGCTGTTCGCCGAAAACGCCACCAGCCGCGAGGCGCTGGAGTCTGCTGAGGCTCAGCTGGCGGTGCGTACCGCCGCCATCGACGCGCTCAAGGCGCAGATCGCCCAGACCGAGGCCGGGCTGGAGCAGGACCGCACCAACCTCGGCTACACCAAGATCTACGCGCCGCTGGCCGGCACCGTGGTATCGCAGTCGGCCAAGCAGGGTCAGACCCTCAACGCCAACCAGCAGGCGCCGCTCATCGTGCAGGTCGCCGACCTGTCGCGCATGACGGTACAGACTCAGGTCTCGGAAGCCGATATCGGCAGGCTGCGCGTCGGCATGCCGGTGTACTTCACCACCCTTGGCCAGGAGCGGCGCTGGCAAGCCAGCCTGCGGCAGATCCTGCCGACGCCGACAGTGACCAACAACGTGGTGCTGTATAACGCGGAATTCGAGGTGGAGAACCCCGATGGCCGGCTGATGACCCAGATGAGCGCCCAGGTGTTCTTCGTCAACGCCCAGGCCGACGATGTGCTGACCGTGCCGGTCGGTGTGCTGCAGGGGCGGGGCCGGCCAGATGCACAAGGCACACGCTATCGCCTGGCGGTGCTGGAGGGCGGTAAAACGGTCGAGCGCGAAGTGCTGATCGGCTTGCGCGATCGGGTGCATGCCCAAGTGCTCGATGGTCTGCGTGAGGGCGAGCAGTTGCTGGTTGCCACTGCCGGTCCGGCGGGGCGTCCGGCGGGTGCCGGTCAGGGGCAGCGCCGTATGGGCCCACGTTTCTGAGGCTGCCGACATGAATGCATTGATCGAATTGCGCGACATCCGCCGCAGCTTCGGCAGCGGCGAGCTGAGGGTGCATGTGTTGCACGGCATCAGCCTGGACATCCGCCGTGGCGAGTTCGTCGCCATCATGGGTGCTTCCGGCTCCGGCAAGAGCACCCTGATGAACATCCTCGGCTGCCTGGACCGCCCCAGCGGCGGCGAATACCGCTTCGCCGGGCAGGCGGTGGCGGCTCTGGACAGTGACCAACTGGCCGAGTTGCGCCGCCAGGGGTTCGGCTTCGTGTTCCAGAGCTACAACCTGATCCCCAGTGCCAACGCCCTGGAAAACGTCGAGATCCCGGCGATCTATGCCGGTCGTCCGGCAGCCGAGCGGCATGCGCGCGCCGAAGCCTTGCTGACCCGCCTTGGTCTGGGCGAACGCCTGGGCAATCGCCCGAGCCAGTTGTCCGGCGGCCAGCAGCAGCGGGTATCCATTGCCCGTGCGCTGATGAACGATGCCGAGGTGATCCTCGCCGATGAGCCCACCGGCGCGCTGGACAGCCGCAGTGGCGAGGAGGTGCTGGCGCTGCTCAAGGAGCTCAGCGCGGCGGGCAAGACGGTGATCATCATCACCCATGACCGCGAGGTGGCCAGTCACGCCGAGCGGCTGATCGAGATTCGCGACGGCCATATCGTCGCCGACAGCGGTACGCGCCAGCAGACCGCCAGCCAGCCGCTGCAGTTGGAGACCACGCAGCGGGCACCGGCTGCCTTGCTGGCCGATATCGGCGAGGCGGTGCGCATGGCCGTCCGCGCACTGCGCGCCAACCTGTTCCGCACCGTGCTGACACTGCTCGGTATCGTCATCGGCGTGGCTTCGGTGGTGGCCATGCTGGCGGTGGGCAATGGCGCGCGTGAATCAGTGGTCGAACGCATCAGCGCGATGGGCACCAACCTGCTATCGATCCGCCCCGGCGCGCCAAACATGCCGCGTTCGGCCGATGGCGTGACCGCGACCCTGACCCCCGACGACGCCCGTGCCGTAGCGCAACTGGGTAACGTGCGTGATGCCCTTGGCGAGTTGCAGGGCAGCGCCACGCTGCGCGCCGGCAACATCGACTACAAGACCAGCATCACCGCCACCAACGCCGGCATGCCGCTGGTGCGCGAGTGGTCGCTGGCCAGCGGCAGTTTCTTCTCCGCCGAGGATGAGCGCAGCCATGCTGCAGTCACGGTGATCGGCCAGACCGTGGCCAACAACCTGTTTCCCGGCGATGACCCGGTGGGCCGCTACCTGCTGATCCAGAACGTGCCGTTCCAGGTGGTCGGAGTCATGGCGGCCAAGGGCGCCACGCCCTGGGGTCAGGATCAGGATGACGTGGCCCTGGTGCCGTTTTCAACCGGCAGCCTGCGCCTGTTCGGTCAGCGCCATGTGCAGAGCATTACCGCCTACATCGAAGATGTTTCGCGGATTGAGGAAACCGAAGAACGTATCCGCCAGGTGCTATTGCAGCGGCATAACGGCGTCGAGGACTTCCAGATTCGCAACACCGCCTCGCTGCTCGAAGCGGTGACCGCCACCCAGGACACCCTGACCGTGCTGCTGGGCTCCATCGCGGCGATTTCCCTGTTGGTCGGCGGCATCGGCGTGATGAATATCATGCTGGTCAACGTCACCGAACGGACCCGCGAGATCGGCATCCGCATGGCCACCGGCGCACGCACCAGCAACATCCTCCAGCAGTTCATCACCGAAGCGCTGGTGGTCTCGGCCATCGGCGGGGTGATCGGCGTGCTGCTTGGCCTGGGCTCGGCCTGGCTGATCCAGCATTTCGGCACCGCCGTGCAGTTCACCTTGGCGCCGGTGTTGCTGGCATTCGGCTGCTCCTTCGCCATCGGCCTGATCTTCGGTCTGATGCCGGCGCGCAAGGCAGCACACCTCGACCCGGTACAGGCGCTGGCCGCCGACTGAATTTCAGGATGATCACCATGCACAAACCGCTGCTTTCCCTGCTGGCTTCGGCCATTCTGCTGGCCGGCTGCAGCCTGGCGCCGGTATACGAAGAACCCGCGCTCGGCCTGCCGGCCCAGTGGGATGCCGAGCTGGAGCAGGGCCTGCCGCTGACACCAGACTGGTGGACACTGTTCGGCAGTGGCGAGCTGGATCGCCTTGTCCGCCAGGCCCAGGATGGCAACCTCGACCTGGCCACGGCCATGAGCCGGGTGCGCCAGGCGGACATCCAGGCGCGCATCGCCGGGGCATCCCTGCTACCGATACTGAACGGCAATCTGGGCGGCAATCGTTCGGATATCGAGAGTGGCACGAGCGCGACCCGCTACAGCGCCGGGCTATCGGCCAGTTACGAGCTGGATGTCTGGGGGCACAATCGTGACGCCCTGGCCAGCAGCGAACTGAATGCCCAGGCCAGCGCCTACGAGCGCGACAGCGTGGCACTGACGGTGGATGCCTCGGTGGCCACCAGCTACTTCAAGGTGCTGGAGTTGCGTGAACGGCTGCGCCTGGCCGAGGAGAACCTGCGCGTTGCCGAGCAGGTGATGAGCATGGTGGATGCCAAGGTGCGTCTGGGCGCCGGCAGCGAGCTGGATCGCGTGCAGCAGCAGACCCTGGTCGAGCAGCGCCGGGCAGCACTGCCGGGCTTGCGTCAGCAGGTGGCCACAGCTGAAACGGCGCTGGCGCTGCTGCTGGGCGAAGCCCCGCAGGGGATCGCCGCACGTATCCGGGCCGGCTCTCTGGATGAACTGTTGCTGCCGGACCCGGTTGCTACCGGGCTGCCATCCGAGCTGCTGTTGCGCCGGCCAGACCTGCGCCGTGCCGAAACCCAGCTGCGCGCGGCCAACGTCAATATCGGTGTGACGCGTGCTGCCTTGTTCCCCAGCATCTCCCTGAGCGCTTCGGCCAGTCTGCAGGATGCGGCCCTTTCCGGGCTGAGTTCGGCAGATCTGGCAACCAGCATCGGCGCTTCGCTGCTGCAGCCGATCTTCCGTGGCGGCGCCCTGCGCGGACAGGTGGATTTGAGCGAAGAGCGCTACGTGGAGTTGGTCGCCGGTTACCGACAGAGCATTCTGACGGCGCTCAAGGAAGTCGAGGATGCGCTGGTCACCGTGCGCGAAGGGCAGCTGCAGTACGCCAGCCAGCGCCAGGTGCTGGTCAATGCGGAGCGCACTTTCGAGCTGGCGCAAATCCAGTATCGCGCCGGGGCTAGTGACTTGCTGACTGTGCTCAGTGCGCAGCAGACGCTGTTCTCTGCGCGCGATACTTTTCTGCAGAACACCTCATCGCAACTGCTCAACCAGGTGAGCCTGTACAAGACCCTCGGCGGCGGCTTCGTCGCTCCGCAGGGCTGAGGAATTGGCTTTGTATGCGTTAACGCTACCAAACCGTAGCCTGGATTAGCCGAAGGCGTCATCCGGGTCGCCGCAGGCGATGGGCGAGGCCGAGTGAGCGCAGAAGGCAAGGGCAGGACCCTGCGCTGGTGTGCGTTGGTATAGGACCGCCAGTTGCCCCGGTTCGTGGTAAACGGTGGAAACGCCTTCGGCGGTTCCACCCTACGAGTCCGTGCCGCGATGTGAGGTCGTCATAGACATAGAATCTCCTACGCAAGCCAAATCGATCTATCAACAACCAATGAGGACATAGCCGAGATCAGTGCCTCAGTAGACATCCCGGCGATAGCGACTGGCTTCACGCAGCCGCTCCACCTCGTCTTCGCCGAGCAGGCCGTGGAGCAGGGCGTCCACCTCGCGGCCCATGCCCTGCAGGCTGCCGCAGACCAGCAGGGTGGCGCCGCGAGCAAGCCAGCTGCGCAGGTCTTCGGCGGCATCACGCAGCAGGTGCTGGACGTAGACGGGGGCGGCCTGATCGCGGGAAAAGGCCAAGTCCAGCCGCGCCAGGTGGCCGCTGTGCTGCCAGCGTTCCAGCTCATCGCGCAGCAGGAAATCATGGGCTGCATTGCGTTCGCCAAACAGTAGCCAATGGCCGTGCTGGCCGAGTCGTTCGCGCTCACGCAGGTGCGCGCGCAGGCCGGCCAGACCACTGCCGTTGCCGATCAGGATCAGTGGGCCGGCATGCTGCGGCAAGCGGAAGCCAGGGTTGGCGCGGATGCGCAGGTCGATGCAGGCAGTGGGTGCTGCATGCGCGCAGAGCCATCCGGAGCCGAGCCCCAGGCTACCGTCGGCGTGCTGTTGCAGGCGTACCAGCAGCTCCAGATGGCCGTCCTCGGGCAGCGAGGCGATGGAGTAGTCGCGGTGCGCCAGACGCGGCAACTGCTCCAGCAGTTGTTGTGGGGTGAGTCCGCGTAGGCCGCTCGGCTCTTCCGGCAGTTGGCGACGGCTCAGTTCGTCCGCCAGGGTGCGGCCATCGGCAAGCTCTGTAGCGCTTCGCAGTTGCAGTGCATCAAGCAGGGCGGCGACCTGCTCGGGGGTTTGCCGTGGGCCGATTTCGGCGATATCGCCGGCCTGCCACTGGACGTCGCCAGCCGGCGGCAGCAATTGCAAGTGATACAGCGGCGCGCCCTGGCTACCGGGGTTCAGCTGCTTGCGTGCGGCCAGCGTCCACGGCTGGTAGTCAGCAGGCAGCCAGTCGCTGAACTCGGCATGTCCGGCGAGCTGGCCAAGTTGCTGTTGCCAGCGGCGCAGCACAGCCGGGTCCAGGGCATCGGCTTCCAGACGGTCGAACAGTGCGCTTGCTCCGCGTGCGCGCAGCGCGTGGTCCAGGCGTTGGGCGAAGGCGCAAAAGTGGGCGTACTGGCGATCACCGAGGCCGAGCAGGGCGTATTCCACGGCATGCAGGTCCAGCCCCGGCTGCTCCAGGCGGCGGGCAAAGCGTGCGACATGCTCGGGGGCTTCGCCGTCACCGTAGGTGCTGGCGATCAGCAGCAGGCGCGGCGGTAGTTCGCCCAGATCAAGCTTCTCCAGCGGCAACGCATGAGCCGGCAGGCCGGCCTGGGTGAGCTGCGCGGCGCTGCGCTCGGCAATGTCGCGGGCCTGGCCGCCCTGGCTGGCATAGGCGACCGGCAGGCTGTTCGCGCTGGCGGCAGGCACGCGACCGCTTCGCCAGTTGAGCCAGCTGTAAAAGCACAGGACCAGCCAGGCAAGCAGAACAAGGAAGGCGGAAACCAGGCGGGGCGGTTCTAGCCAGAACAGAAGAATGGCCAGAACCAGGCCGGCGAGCAGAGGGAGCGACTTCAAGGGGCGAGTCCCGCGCTGGTGTCAGAAGTGGCGAGGGGCCGGCAAGCCGGCCCCCGCTGGGTGCGATTGCTGTGAGACGCTTGGCCTCAGGGCGCCTGCACTTCCAGGGTGGCGCTGTACACGGCGCGGCGCTCGGTGACCGGCTTGGCAACGCCTTCGGTAGTGCTCAGCTCGGCTTCCAGCCAGTACATGCCCGGTGTCGGCCAGGTGATGGCGACCTTGCCCTCAGCGTCGGTCTTGACGGTGAAATCGCCGGTCTCGTCGCGGTAGCGGTTGCCGCCGGGTACCACGCTGATTTCCACGTCCTTGGCCGGCTTGCCGTCGAGCAGGAAGGTGAACTCTGCTGCCTCGCCGGCGAACAGGTCATTGGGATGGGTGACCGGCACCAGTTCCAGGCCCTGGTTGGTGGGGGCCAAAACCTTGTCGGTGGGGTTGCCGGCGGTGACGAAGGTTTCCATGCGGCTGTTGCGCTGGATGACCTGCAGCTCACTGGCATTGGCCGGGATGGCCTGCTTCAGTTCCTCGGCCTTGCCCATCCAGCGGCGGCGCTCTTCGCCTTCCTTCCAGGTGGCCATCAGGCCGCTGCTGGCCACCGCCAGCTTGTAGGTGCCCTTCTGGGTCAGATGCACATCGAAGGTGCTGCGATAGCGACCGACAGCGCCGTTCTGTGCGTCCACTTCGCTGCCGTCCGGCGCGAGGATGACCAGCTTGTTGGCCGGGCGGCGCATCGGTGCCGGCGCGGGGGTGGCCGGCTTGTCGCCTTGGGCAGCCTGGGGCGTGCGGGCAGGCATTTGCAGGGGCTTGCCGATACCTTCCAGTTGCAGCGGGAAGTGTTCGAAGTAGAACAGGTCGTTGGATACGGCGGCATCCACGGTGATCCAGGGCTCTTCACCGGACAGCACAGTGGAGGAGGGCAGCATCCAGGCACGGTGGGCCTGGGCGGACAATGGCAGGGTTACGGCCAAAGCCAGGGCGGTCCATTTCAGCATGCGGTTCATATGTGGCTTCCTTGATCAGGGTTTGATGGTAAGGGTGATGGTGCCCAGCTCGGTGGCACCCTGGGCGCTGGCTGTCGAAGCCTGCGGCCAGGTGAAGGGCACGCGCAGCAGCTCGCGGCCACCCACTTCACGCACGGCCTCCACCACCAGGTTGTAATCGCCGTCTGCCAATGCCTTGAGCGGTGCGTCGCTGCCCTTGTAGTTCAACTGGTGGGTGCCCACTGCACGGGTTGCCGCCGAGACGCCGTCAACCGGCATTTCCAGGCTGCGGCCACTGCGACGCCACCACTGGCGCAGGTCCTTGAGCCATTTCTCGCCTTCCTTGTCTTTCAGCTTCAGGTCGTACCAGACCGTCAGGTCGGCGACATGGCTTTGGTCCGGCTTTTCCAGCCAGATGGCCACGTACGGGCGGTGGTATTCGGCAACCTGCAGACGCGGGATTTCCACATCGACCTGCATATCGGCCGCCATCAGCGGCGCGCTGAGCAGCGCAAGGGGTAACAACAAGCGTTTACGCATGACACATCCTTAATGAATGAACAGCAGCGCCAGTAACAGCGGAATCACCAGCCCGGCCCCGACCAGTGGCCAGGTCGTCGGTCGACCACCCGCGTGCCGTTGCAGCAGCAACAACCCGGTGAGGCTGAAGACCACGCAGGCTGCGGCGAAAATATCGATGAACCAGCTCCAGGCCGTGCCGGTATTGCGGCCCTTGTGCAGGTCGTTGAGGTAGGAAATCCAGCCACGGTCGGTGGACTCGTATTCGAGTTCGCCGGTTTCCAGTACCAGGCTCAACCAGGCGTCGCCACCCGGACGGGGCAGGGCGACATACAGCTCGCCATCGCTCCATTCCGCATCACGGCCAGCAAGGTCGATGCCCAGCTCCTGTTCGAGCCAGCCGCGCAAATCGTTTGGCAGCCCCACACCTGGTTGATCGCTCAACAACTGTTGTTGCAGGGATTCGGGCAATGAAGCCGTATGCTCGATGATCTTCGGTTTGGCTTCGATCTGCGCGGCGTGGTTGAGCGTGATTCCGGTCACTGCAAACAACAACATGCCCACCAGGCACAGCGCAGAGCTGATCCAGTGCCATTGGCGCAGGGTGCCGAGCCAGAGTTGCATGATTGTCCTTGAGTACGGTTGGTGGCTGGATTCTAAGAGGCTTTCGGACTGAATGTTAAGGATTTACAAACAGCATACATTCGCGTCTTTGTCGCATGGCGGCCTGATGCAGATATGGCCAGGCCGGAGAGAACTCCGGCCTGGCCATATTGCATCGCTGAATCAGAAGGTGATGTTGGCGGAGAGCCAGAAGCGACGGCCTTCTTCCAGGGTGCCGGTGGTCGACTGGGCTGTTTGTGTGTAGTACGAAGCCCAGCCGGTAGTGGAGCCGGAGGTGTAGCTTTCTCCGTCGAGGAAGTCCTTGTCGAACAGGTTGTAGATGGTGGCGTTGAGCGTTACGTTCTCTGAGGCGCGGAATGAGCCGCCCAGGTGGAACACTTCATAGGCTTTGAGATCTCCGACCTGATCCATGAGATCTTGATTTACCGTGGTCAGAGTCGTGTAGCGTTGATTGAAGCGTGCTCGCTCACCTCGGTATTCCCCTTTGAACCACAGGTTCAGGCGATCGGTCGCTTCCCAGTTGAGGCTGGCATGTGCCATGTGTTTCGGAGTGTTGGTCAGAGGAGCTCCCTTGTCATCCCCACTTTTCTGTTCGCTGTCGGTGTAGGTGTAGTTGCCCGAGAGCGACCAGGCAGGTGCGAATTGCCAGCGGCCTGCCAGTTCTATGCCCTGGGTTTCCGCTTCGCCGATATTCACGTTCTGGGCGAAGTTTTCCTGCAGGAAACTGCTACCAAGATCCACGCAGCCAGGCTGGTTGGGGTTCGTTGGATAATTACAGTTGGGCAGAGGGGTGCCGCTGTCGATCTTGTCCTTGAACTTGGTGTGGAACAGCGTGGCGTTGGCGCTGAAGCCTGCCAGATTGTCGTAGTAGGCCCCGAACTCGGTGTTGGTGGTGATTTCCGGGTCCAGGTCCGGACTGCCGATGGTTATGGTGCGGCCCTGGCCGCTTACACCGTTGATGCCGCCATGCAATTGATTGAGGGTCGGTGTTTTGTAGCCTCGGCTTACTCCGCCCTTGAGCGTCCAGCTTTCGTTGGTATTCCAGACCAGATAGGCGCGTGGGCTGATATGACCGCCGAAGGCTTCGTGATCTTCGTAACGGGCGCCCAGGGTCAAGGCCAGGTCATCGCGTAGACGCCACTCGTCTTCGATGAACAGAGCCCATGAGGTCTGCTGGAATTTTTCGGCTGCAATGCCATCCTCGACCTCCGCATCCCAATATTGGGCGCCGATGGTGGCGATATGTGATTCGCCGACAGGCGCGACCAGCTTGGTGTCGAATATCAGGTCGGTGGATTTCAGCTTGCGGTCATTGCCTCCCACGATGCTTGGGTAACCGCTATAGGGGGTGCCGAGAGTACCGGGAATAGTACGTCCCAGAGTTTCGGTGGTGTTGTGGGTAAGAGTGCTGTCCAGTGTGCCGAAACCGAGACGTCCGGTATGCGTCAAGGCGAACTGATCGCGTTCGAAACGCAGCTCATCCTTGTAGCCATTGATAGTCGCCGGTGCATCTACGGTGCAACCGCCGATGGCATTGCCACCAGACTTCCCATCCAGGGTTCCGAGCTGGCAGTCATCATTGTTATAGACCTGCCGACCGCGCTCGAAATCAAGGGAAAAATCGTGATCTTCATGGGGGGTCAGCGTCAATCGAGTGCCGAAGTTGGTGTTGCGCCCTTCAACGGGTGCTGCGCCGCGTTTGCTGACAGTGGTGTCGTTATCGAAGCTCAGGTCTGTCTCGCTACGGTCGTAAATGCTACCGCGTACTGCCAACCCCAGCAGGCCATCGATCAGCGGACCGCTGGCGTAAAGGCTGGCCTTGCTGGCATCGCCATAGTCGCGGTTGTCCTGATAGGTATGGTCAAGACTCAGCGAGCCGCCCCATTCCTCGGCGACCTTCTTGGTAATGATATTGACCACGCCACCCATGGCATCGGAACCGTAGAGCGTGGACATCGGGCCACGGATCACTTCGATACGCTCGATGGCCGACATCGGCGGCATGAAACTGGTAGAGGTTTCATTGAAACCGTTTGGCGTGACATTACCGGCAGTGTTTTGCCGGCGTCCGTCGATGAGTATCAGGGTGTACTCGCTGGGCAAGCCACGAATGCTGATGTTCAATCCGCCGGTCTTGCCTGCACCCTGGCGTACGTCGATGCCTTCCACATCTTCCAGCGCTTGCGCCAGGTTACCAAAACGCTTCTGCTGCAGATCTTCCTGAGTGATCACACTGATGCTCGCCGGAGCGTCGGTGATCTTCTGCTCGAAACCGGAAGCACTGACAACCATCGTGTCCAGGTTTACCGGATTGGTTTCAGCGAGAACGGGCAGGCTGCAGCCGACGAGAGCGATGGCCAGTGCCGAACGGGTGAAAGGGACGTACATGCGCGGATCCTTTTTGTTGAGAATCATTCCGGCGCGCATGATAGTTATTCGCGAATAGGAATTCCTTACAAAAGATTTACCAAGGTGGCATTTTGCTCATGCGGTCGGGCTGAAAAGCCCGGCGCGCAAGAGTTTCAGTAATTGTATCTAGGTGTGACAAGCTGTTGTAAGTGCAATGACAACAGCCTGAGCCGAGCAAGCAGCTCTTGCAGCTGACCCGCGCGAACGTCGGATTACGCCTTCGGCTAATCCAGCCTACAAAGCCTTGGCCGTGTGATTCGCTTGTTCGTCCAGCTGTTCAGCCTCCAGCGCTTTTATCGGCTTTTACTTACGGCATCAGCACTTCGATGACGCCGTCGGCATTGACGCTGACCTGGCGAGTGCCAGCCTCGATTTCCGGTGTCGCCATGGCATCCATGCTCTTCATCGCCATGGCGCGCATCACTGGCTGATAACCGCCGCCACTGCCGAGGTTGAGATTGACGATCCGGTAGTCGCTGCCGCCCAGTGCTTCGGTGGCCAGTTGTGCTCTGGCGCGAAATGCAGCGATGGCATCCTTGAGTAGGGCATCTTCGTTCTGTTTGCGGATCGCGTCGGAGACGCTGAAGTGCATGCTGCCCATCTTCAGGTCCTGCATCAACTCGCCGGTGAGCTTGGAAAGGGCGGCGAAGTCACCGCTCTCAAGACGCAGTTCGGCTCGTTCGCGCCAGGCGGTGATCTGCTGGCCTTTTTCCTCGTAGACCGGATAGCTGCTACGGCTGCCCTGGTTGACGAGGACACCCTTGGACTGGCGGGCACGTTGCAGCGCCCGGTTCATCACTTGGGTGGTCTGGGCGGCGAGTTGCGCCGGGTCCTGATGCTGGGCTTCGCTGTAGAGCGTGACGTGCATACGGTCGTGGGCCACTTCGCTGGTGGCTTCGGCGCGCAGGGATATCTGGTTGTAGCGCTGGTCGTCGGCGACGACCGGGAGGCAGGCCAGGCAGGCCAGTAAAGCGACTGGACGGGCAAAAGAGGCAGACATGACGGCTCCTGAATAGGTGTGCACCGGGATGCGGGCTTGTGACTTTATCCCGTTGTGAATGGTTGCGCAGATTTTCCATGCGTCTCATTGCCGCAGACAGGGTGCCTTTCGAGACGCTTGGTTATACTCGCGAATCGATTGGAGACTCCATGTACGCATCCGTTCAACTGCTGTCGGCAAGCCGGCAGAATCTTCGTCTGCTCACCCTGATTCGCATCCTTGTGCTTGCCGCCCAAGCCGGGGCGGTGGGCCTTGCCTATGCCACACAACTGGTTGCGCTGCCATGGCTGCATCTGGGGGTGACGCTGGCCATTTCGGGCCTGATCTGTCTGGTGACCGCGCTGCGGCTACGAGGCCCCTGGCCTGTGACCGAGCAGGAGTACGCTTTTCATCTGGCGGCCGACCTGCTGATTCACAGTGCCCTGCTGTATTATTCGGGCGGCTCGACCAATCCGTTCGTGTCCTATTACCTGGTGCCGCTGACCATCGCTGCGGCGACCTTGCCGTGGCTGTATTCGATCGTCCTCTCTGGCCTGGCGCTGGCCGGGTATACGCTGATGCTGGCCTGGTACGACCCTGTCATCGTGCCGCCGGTCGATCGCACCACGTTGCTGGTCTACGGCATGTGGCTGAGCTTCGCGCTGGCCGCTGCGCTGATCACCTTTTTCGTTGCGCGCATGGCCGAACAGTTGCGGCGCCAGGAACAGCTCCAGGCCCAGCGCCGCGAGGAAAGCATGCGTGACCAGCAGTTGCTGGCCGTGGCGACCCAGGCCGCCGGGGCCGCTCATGAGCTGGGTACGCCGCTGGCGACCATGAGCGTGCTGCTCAAGGAGCTGCGCCAGGAATACCAGCAGCCGCAACCATTGAATGAAGATCTGGCGCTGCTGCAATCCCAGGTTCAGCTGTGCAAGGAAAGCCTGCGTCAGCTGGTGCGCGCCGCCGAGGCGGATCGTCGCCAGGCCATCGTCGAGCAGAATGCCCGTGAATGGGTGGAGTCGGTGATGCAGCGCTGGCACCTGATGCGACCGGAGGCGACCTATCGCTTCCAGTGCCTGGGCAAGGGCAGCCCGCCACGGCTGATGCCACCTGCAGACCTGGGGCAGTCACTGCTCAATCTGCTGAACAATGCCACCGATGCCAGCCCGGACGACCTGGATATCCGCCTGGATTGGGACGCGCAATGGATCACGCTGACCATTCGTGACCACGGTGCGGGCGTGCCGCTGGCGATCGCCGAGCAGATCGGCAGGCCATTCATCACCACCAAGGGCAAGGGGTTCGGTCTGGGACTATTTCTCAGTCAGGCGAGCGTGACACGTGCCGGCGGGACTGTGAAACTCTACAATCACGAGGATGGCGGCGCGCTGACCGAATTGAGGCTGCCGCACGGCTCGGTACGGGCCTGATCACTGACGTGACCCAATCGCGAGGAATGCATAGATGACCGAAGAGCTGCAGCACGACGGCGAAGATCAGCCCCATCTGCTGCTGGTGGATGATGACCCGACCTTTACCCGTGTCATGGCGCGTGCCATGAGTCGTCGGGGGTTGCACGTCAGCATCGCCGGTTCGGCAGAGGAAGGACTGGAGATGGCCCGGCAGGAAACGCCCGATTACGCGGTGCTGGACCTCAAGATGGAAGGTGACTCGGGGCTGGTGCTGCTGCCCAAGCTGCTGGAACTGGACCCGGAAATGAAGGTGCTGATCCTGACCGGCTATTCGAGTATCGCCACGGCGGTCGAAGCCATCAAACGTGGTGCCTGCAACTACCTGTGCAAGCCCGCCGATGCCGATGATGTTCTGGCTGCATTGCTCTCTCGGCATGCCGATCTGGACACGCTGGTCCCGGAGAACCCGATGTCGGTGGATCGCCTGCAGTGGGAACACATCCAGCGCGTGCTGGGCGAGCATGACGGCAATATTTCCGCCACCGCCCGCGCGCTGGGCATGCATCGGCGTACCCTGCAGCGTAAGCTGCAGAAAAGGCCTGTAAGACGCTAGCCTGATCGTCGGGTTATGCCTTTGCAGGTCGGATTACGCTTCACCAACCCGACGAGCGATCTCCGGTCTTCTGATCGTCGGATTACGCCTTTGGCTAATCCGACCTACGAAAGCGGGCTCTGCGCTGTGTAGGTCGGGTTAGGCTTTACCAACCCGACGAGCGACTTTCAGCCTCCCACTCTCCGAGCCCATCCATGCCTTCCCTTGTCGTTCAGACGCTGAGCGTTACCGCTCCGGTATTCGCAATGCTCTTCCTCGGCGTCGTGCTCAGGCGTATCGGCTGGATCGACAGCGCCTTTATCGGCAGCGCCTCGACGCTGGTGTTCAAGGGGTGCATGCCGACGCTGCTGTTTCTGTCGATTCTTCAGGCCGACCTCAGTGCTGCATTGCAGCCGGCGCTGATCGGCTATTTCGTGCTGGCCAATATCGCCAGCTTCGCACTCGCCTGGGTCTGGGCGTTGTGGCGTTGCCCGCAGGCCGATCGTGGCGTGTATGTGCAGGGGGCATTTCGCGGCAACAACGGCATCGTTGGGCTGGCACTGGCGAGCAGCCTGTATGGCGATTACGGACTGTCGCTGGGCAGCGTGCTCGCCGGCGTGGTGATCATCATCTACAACACGCTCTCGGTGGTCGTGCTGGCCATCTACAGCCCCGGCGGCAACAGCAGCCTGCGCTCGGTGTGCCTGAGCATTCTGCGCAATCCCTTGATTATCGGTGTGGCGACGGCGATTCCCTTTGCTTATTGGCAGGTGACGCTACCGGACTGGCTGCTGACCTCGGCGGGCTATTTTGCCCAGTTGAGCCTGCCGCTGGCGCTGATCTGCATCGGTGGGACCCTGTCGCTGAGCGCGCTGCGGGAAAGCAGTGGCACGGCGATCAGTGCCAGCCTGATGAAAATGATCTGGTTGCCGCTACTGGCCACGCTCGGTGCCTGGCTGTGGGGGTTTCGCGGAGCCGAGCTGGGCATCCTCTTCCTTTACTTCGCCAGCCCCACGGCGGCGGCGAGTTTCGTCATGGCGCGCGCGGTCAACTCCAACTACCGCCTGGCGGCGACCATCATCGTGATCACCACGCTGTTTTCGGCGCTCACCATCAATGCGGGTTTGCTGTTGCTGAGCGGGTTGGGCTGGCTTTGAAAACTATTGCCTTTTCCAGGCCCGCCCGGCGATGACGATCAGGGTGATGGCGGTCAGCGGCAGGGCATAGCCGAGTATCGCGTCGCCGAAGGTTTCGGCAAATGGTCGTCCGGTGCTGCTCATCACCAGATACAGCGTGTAGGCGATGTAATAGGCGAGAAACAGCAGGCCTTCCCAGCGATTGATGGTATAGCCGGCAAAGAAGATCGGCAGACAGGCCACGGCCACTGCGATCATCACCGGGAAGTCGAAGGCCAGTGCATTGGACGACACGGCAATTGCCTGCGGCGAGACGAGCGAGGCGAGGCCCAGCACGCAGAGCAGGTTGAAGATGTTGCTGCCGACGATGTTGCCCACTGCGATGTCACGCTCGCCGCGCAAGGCCGCCATGATCGAAGTGGCCAGCTCCGGCAGTGAAGTGCCGATGGCGATTACGGTGAGGCCGATGACCAGTTCCGACAAGCCGAGCGCACGCGCCAGCGCGACGGCACCCTCGACCAGAAAGTTGGAACCCACGACCAGCAGCACCAGGCCGGCGATCACCAGGCCGGCATTGATAAGCCCGGCATGGGGTTTGGCCGGCTCGTCGAGACCGAACTCCTTGGCGAACTCGTCATCGGCATCGGCTGCGTTCTCGCGGCGGCTGCTGATGACCAGGAACAGCGTGTAGATCACCACTGCGCTGAACAGGATGGTGCCATCGATACGGCTGAGCTCGCCATCCCAGGCCAGGCCGAAGGTGACCAGACTGGCGCCGATCATGATCGGCACGTCGAGGCGGATCAGCTGGCGCGACACCACCAGCGGCGCGACCAGCGCGGTCAGACCGAGAATCAGCAGCACGTTGGCGATGTTGCTGCCGACCACGTTGCCGATGGCGATATCGCCACTGCCGTTCAGGGCGGCCTGCACGCTGACGGCGGTTTCCGGTGCGCTGGTGCCGAAGGCGACCACGGTCAGGCCGATGACCAGCGGTGAAATGCCGAACTGGGCCGCGAGTTTGGCGGCACCGCGCACCAGTACCTCCGCACCGGCAACGAGCAGCACCAGGCCGGCTAGAAGGTAGACGAAAGTCATCAGGGTCACGATGTGGCGCTCCGCAAGGATAGAGAAAGAGAGAGGGTTAGCGCTGGCGTCGCCAGGCGCGCAGGAAGATCACCAAAAGCGTGACGGTCGTCAAGGGGAAAGCGAACCAGAGCATCGCATCGCGCAGCAGATCGATAGCGCCGAGGCCTGTTGCGAACATCACCAGGTAGAACGTATAGGCGATGTAATAGGCGAAGAACAGCAGGCCCTCCCAGCGGCGAATGCAGTAGCCGGAGAAAAAAATCGGCAGGCAGGCGACGAACACAGCCAGCATCACCGGGAAATCGAACGACAGGGCATTGGGCGAAATGGACAGCCCTTCTGCGGATACTGCAGCGCCGGCGCCCAGGACGAGTAATAGATTGAAGATGCAGCTACCGACCACGTTGCCCACGGCAATGTCGCGCTCCCCTTTGATCACGGCCAGCACCGAAGTCGCCAGCTCCGGCATCGAGGTGCCGACTGCCACCACCGTAAGGCCGATGACCAGCTCCGAGAGGCCCAGTGCCCGGGCCAGGCCGACGGCGCCTTCGATCAGCAGGTTCGAGCCGCCCACCAGCATGCCGAGGCCCAGCAGGATCAACAACAGCTGGAACACCCAGGCAAACGGCTTTTCGCCATCGGCAGGGCCGAACTCTGCGGCGAACTCGTCGTTCTCGGGGGCCTGCCTTTCTCTTTTGCCGGCGGCCACCAGAAACAGGGTATAGCCGATCAGGCAGGCGAGCAGCAGGATACCGTCCAGCCGACTGATGCTGCCATTGAAGGCCAGCCCATAGCAGAGCAGGCCGGCGCCGATCATCACCGGAACATCCAGGCGTATCAGCTGCCGGGACACCACCAGCGGTGCGATCAGAGCGGACAGGCCGAGGATCAGCAGAATATTGGCAATGTTGCTGCCGATCACGTTGCCTACTGCGATATCACCGCTGCCGCCGAGTGAAGCCTGCACGCTGACGGCTGTTTCCGGTGCGCTGGTGCCAAAGGCGACCACCGTCAGTCCGATGATCAACGGTGGAATGCCGAAACGGCCGGCCAGTCTGGCGGCGCCACGCACCAGCGCTTCGGCGCCGATCACCAATAGCACCAGGCCGCCGATCAGGTAGGCAAAGGTCACCAAGGACATGCGTACGCTCCCGTCATTGCTGAGGCCGCGCTGCATGTTGCCGTGGTGAGGGCAAGCGTAGGATCGGTCATGGGAGCGTTTCGATACGTACGCGGACCACGCCGTGGTCCAGCATGTCCAGTTGTATTGCCGCCGCGCGCGAGACGTCGATGATGCGGCCGCGGCGGAATGGTCCGCGGTCGTTGATTCGCACCACTACCTGTTTGCCGTTCTGCTCGTTGATTACGCGCACTCGCGTCCCGAATGGCAGGCTGCGATGAGCCGCAACCAGTGCATTCTGATCATGGATCTCGCCGCTCGCCGTACGTTTGCCGTGGTGCAAACGAGCATAGTAGGACGCCTTGCCGCTCTGGCTGAAGCGATCCTGCACGGCAGGTGGCGCTTTGGATGGCTGGGTCGGCTGGCGTTCGGCGCAACCGCTGGCCAATAGCGCCAGAAGCAGTGGGACGGTAAAGCGTGTCAGTTGCATGAAAATCCTTCCGTTGGTCGATCGCTGAGTCGGCGACGGCCCACGGCAGGTGTGGTGAAGCTCCGGCGGCGCCGAAAGCCGTGCTGCGGTCCTCTGCGCGGTTGCAGCGGGTGCAGCCGCGCAGAAGGCCATCGTTCAGCTTAGCCTTCGAGTTTCTGCTTCAGCAGTTGGTTCACCTGGCCGGGGTTGGCCTTGCCCTTGGAGGCCTTCATGGCCTGGCCGACGAAGAAACCGAACATCTTGCCGCGCTTGGCTTCGTCACTGGCGCGGTACTGTTCGACCTGTTCGGCGTTGGCGGCCAGCACCTCGTCGAGCATCTTCTCGATAGCGCCGGCGTCGGTGACCTGCTTGAGGCCCTTCTTCTCGATGATCTCGTCGGCGCTGGCGCCTTCGCCGGCGGCCAGGGCCTCGAAGACCATCTTGGCGAGCTTGCCGCTGATGGTGTTGTCCCTGATGCGCAGGATCATGCCGCCCAGTTGCCCGGCTGACACCGGCGACTGCTCGATTTCCAGGCCTTCCCTGTTGAGCAGGCTGGACAGCTCGCCCATCACCCAGTTGGCCGCCAGCTTGGCGTCGCCGCAGCTGGCGTTGACCTGTTCGAAATAGTCGGCCAGTTCGCGGCTGGCCGAGAGCACGCTGGCGTCGTAGGCGGACAGGCCGAACTCGCGCTCGAAACGCTCGCGCTTCTGCACCGGCAGCTCCGGCAAGCTGGCGCGCACTTCGTCGAGGAAGCTCTGCTCGATCACCACCGGCAGCAGGTCGGGGCAGGGGAAGTAGCGGTAGTCGTTGGCCTCTTCCTTACTGCGCATGGAGCGCGTCTCGTCCTTGTTCGGATCGTACAGGCGGGTTTCCTGCACCACTTTGCCGCCGTCCTCGATCAGCTCGATCTGGCGCTGGACTTCGTGGTTGATGGCCTTTTCGATGAAGCGGAAGGAGTTGACGTTCTTGATCTCGGCGCGGGTGCCGAACGCGGCCTGGCCCTTGGGCCGTACCGAGACGTTGCAGTCGCAGCGCAGCGAGCCTTCGGCCATGTTGCCGTCGCAGATGCCCAGGTAGCGCACCAGCGAGTGCATGGCCTTGACGTAGGCCACGGCCTCCTTGGCGCTGCGGATGTCCGGCTCGGAAACGATCTCCAGCAGCGGCGTGCCGGCACGGTTGAGGTCGATGCCGCTCATGCCGTGGAAGTCTTCGTGCAGACTCTTGCCGGCATCCTCTTCCAGGTGCGCGCGGGTGATGCCGATGCGCTTGGTGGTGCCGTCTTCCAGTGTGATGTCGAGGAAGCCCTTGCCGACGATGGGGTGGTCCATCTGGCTGGTCTGGTAGCCCTTGGGCAGGTCCGGGTAGAAGTAGTTCTTGCGCGCGAAGACGTTCTGGCCGGCGATTTCGGCGTCGATGGCCAGGCCGAACTTGCAGGCCATGCGTACGGCTTCGGCATTGAGCACCGGCAGGGTGCCGGGCATGCCCAGATCGACCAGGCTGGCCTGGGTGTTGGGTTCGGCGCCGAAAGTAGTGGCGCTGCCGGAGAAGATCTTCGACTGGGTGGCGAGCTGTGCGTGGATCTCAAGCCCGATGACGGTTTCCCATTGCATCTTCAATCTCCTCAGAATCCGACCGGGGCGCGCTGGTGCCAGTCGGTGACTTGCTGATACTGGTGCGCGATATTGAGCAGACGCGCCTCCTGGAAGTACGGTGCCAGCAACTGTACGCCCACCGGCAGGCCGTCGATGAAGCCGGCCGGCATGGACAGGCCGGGAATGCCGGCCAGGTTGGCGGTGATGGTGTAGATATCTTCCAGGTAGGCGGAAACCGGGTCCGCATTTTTCTCGCCGAGTTTCCAGGCCAGGTTCGGCGTGGTCGGACCGAGAATCACGTCCACCTCGTCGAAGGCGCTGACGAAGTCGTTCTTGATCAGCCGGCGAATCTGCTGGGCCTTGATGTAGTAGGCATCGTAATAGCCGGCGGACAGCGCATAGGTGCCGACCATGATGCGGCGCTTGACCTCGTCACCGAAACCTTCGGCGCGCGAGCGTTTGTAGAGGTCGTTGAGGTCCGTCGGTTTTTCGCAGCGGTAGCCGAAGCGCACGCCGTCGAAGCGCGACAGGTTGGAGCTGGCCTCGGCGGGCGCGATCACATAATAGGACGGGATCGCGTGCTGCATGTTCGGCAGGCTGATGTCCTTTACCGTGGCGCCGAGCTTTTTCAGTTCGTCGACCACCGCCATCACCGCTTCGGCGATTTTCGGGTCCAGACCTGCACCGAAGTATTCCTTCGGCAGGCCGATGCGCAGGCCGGCGAGCGGCTGGCTCAGCGCGGCGAGGTAGTCATCCAGCGGCTGTTCGACACTGGTGGAGTCTTTCGGGTCGAAGCCGGCCATGGCCGACAGCAGCAGGGCGCAGTCCTCGGCGGTGCGGGCCATGGGGCCGGCCTGGTCGAGGCTGGAGGCGTAGGCGACCATGCCCCAGCGCGAGACGCGACCATAGGTGGGCTTGAGGCCGGTGAGGTTGGTCAGCGCTGCCGGCTGGCGGATCGAGCCGCCGGTGTCGGTGCCGGTGGCCGCCGGCAGCAGGCGTGCAGCAAGGGCCGCGGCGGAACCGCCGGAAGAGCCGCCCGGTACGCGGGAGAGGTCCCAGGGGTTCTTCACCGGGCCGTAATGACTGGATTCGTTGGCCGAGCCCATGGCGAACTCATCCATGTTCAGCTTGCCGAGGGTGACGGTGCCGGCAGCGGCGAGTTTTTCCACCACGGTGGCATCGTAGGGGGCGGCGAAGTTGTCGAGCATCTTCGAGCCGCAACTGGTGCGGATGCCCTGGGTGCAGAACAGGTCCTTGTGACCGATGGGCGCGCCGAGCAGCGGGCCGGCTTCACCTGCTGCGCGGCGGATATCGGCGGCTTTCGCTTGTTCAAGCGCCAATTCTTCGGTGACGGTGATGAAGCTGTTGAGCTGCGGATCGAGCCGGGCGATGCGCGCCAGCAGGCTGCGTGTCAGCTCTTCGGAAGAGAAGTGCTTGCTGGCGAGGCTGCGAGCGATATCGGCGAGGGTCAGTTGATGCATGTCGGTGTCCTTCATCACTCGATCACCCGTGGGACCAGGTACAGGCCGTCTTCCACAGCCGGAGCGATGGCCTGGTAGGCGTCGCGCTGGTTGGTTTCGGTGACGTCATCGGCGCGCAGGCGCTGGTGGGTTTCCAGCGGATGAGCCAGCGGCGCGACGCCACGGGTATCGACAGCCTGCATGCGGTCAATCAGACCGAGGATATTGTTGAGGGTCTCGGTGGTGCGGGGCAGATCGGCCTCAGCCAGACCCAGGCGGGCCAGGTGAGCGATCTTTTCCACCTCGGAGCGTTCAATCGCCATCGGGTTTCTCCAGCGCAAAGCGAATCGGATGCGACCTGCGTCAACCATCAGCGGTGCATGGGCAGCAGGGATGGGCCGCAGCAGCGGGCATAAAGCCCGGAAAAGCCGACAATGTTACATGCCTGCAGGATTTCCCGGTAGCATGGCTGCGGCTTGATGGTGTGCCGCTTGCACACTGTGCCAGTCGCCTTTCACCGAATCGCCCATGTCTGGCCGGTCAGGCGTGGACGCGCGCCTTGCCCTACGTTCGCACCATTGTTAGAGTTTGCGGCACTTTTTTCCCCACGCGTTTGCCCCAGGGCCATTTCCCATGTTCAAAAAACTGCGTGGCATGTTTTCCAGTGATCTGTCGATCGACCTGGGCACTGCCAATACTCTTATTTATGTGCGTGACCGGGGCATCGTCCTGGATGAGCCGTCCGTGGTTGCCATCCGCTCCCACGGCAATCAGAAAAGCGTTGTGGCGGTGGGTACCGACGCCAAGCGCATGCTGGGTCGTACTCCTGGCAATATCAACGCCATTCGCCCCATGAAGGACGGCGTTATCGCCGATTTCAGCGTTTGTGAAAAGATGCTGCAGTACTTTATCAACAAGGTTCACGAGAACAGCTTTCTGCAGCCCAGCCCGCGCGTGCTGATCTGCGTACCGTGCAAATCCACCCAGGTGGAGCGCCGCGCCATCCGCGAATCGGCCCTGGGGGCCGGTGCGCGCGAAGTCTTTCTCATCGAAGAGCCCATGGCGGCCGCGATTGGCGCAGGCCTGCCGGTGGATGAAGCACGTGGCTCGATGGTCGTCGATATTGGCGGCGGCACCACGGAAATCGCATTGATCTCCCTTAACGGCGTGGTTTACGCCGAGTCCGTGCGGGTCGGTGGTGATCGCTTCGACGAGTCCATCGTCACCTACGTGCGCCGCAACTACGGCAGCCTGATCGGTGAATCCACCGCCGAGCGCATCAAGCAGGAAATCGGCACGGCCTTTCCGAGCAATGATGTGCGTGAAGTGGACGTGCGAGGCCGCAACCTGGCTGAGGGCGTGCCGCGTAGCTTCACCCTCAATTCCAATGAAGTACTCGAAGCGCTGCAGGAGTCGCTGGCGACCATCGTCCAGGCGGTCAAGAGCGCGCTGGAACAATCGCCGCCGGAGCTGGCCTCGGACATTGCCGAGCGTGGCCTGGTGTTGACCGGTGGCGGCGCACTGCTGCGTGACCTGGACAAGTTGCTGTCGCAGGAAACCGGGCTGCCGGTTATCGTTGCCGAAGAGCCGCTGACCTGTGTTGCGCGTGGCGGCGGTCGGGCACTGGAAATGATGGATCGCCACGCCATGGATCTGTTGTCCACGGAGTAAGCGACAGGCACCAGGTTCCAAGTGCAAGCCGAAAGCGGGGTCGGACCTGCTCTCGGCTTGTTGCGTTAAGTTGAAGCCTGCCACTGCGAGGATTCGCCGATCAAACCGCTATTTGCCAAGGGACCCATGCTCGGAGTGCGCCTGCTGGTGCTTTCCGTGGTCTGTGTCGTGCTGATGGTGGTGGATGCTCGCTTCGATACGCTCAAGCCGGTGCGTAGTCAGATGGGGTTGGTGCTGACGCCCTTCTACTGGCTGGCCGATCTGCCGGTGCGCACCTGGCAGCGGGCCACCGAACAGCTCAGCAGCAGCACCAGCCTGGCGGCTGAAAACGAAAAGCTCAAGGCCGAAGCGCTGCTGATGCAGCGACGCCTGCAGAAGCTGGCCATGTTGACCGAGCAGAACGTGCGTTTGCGCGAGCTGCTCAACTCCGCCGCTCTGGTCGATGACAAGGTGATCGTCGGCGAGCTGATCGGCCTCGATCCCAACCCCTTTACGCATCGCATCCTGATCGACAAGGGCGCACAGGATGGTGTGTTCGTCGGCCAGCCGGTGCTCGATGCCAGCGGGTTGATGGGCCAGGTCGTCGAAGTGATGCCATACGCCGCCAGGGTCCTGCTGCTTACGGATGTCACCCACAGCATCCCGGTGCAGGTCAATCGCAATGGCCTGCGTGCGATTGCCGTGGGCACCGGCAGCCCCGATTATCTCGAGCTGCGCCATGTCGCCGAGACGGCCGATATCAAGGAAGGGGACCTTCTGGTCAGTTCCGGCCTGGGACAGCGTTTCCCCAGTGGCTATCCGGTCGCCCAGGTCACTGAAGTGGTGCGTGGCTCAGGGCAGCCGTTTTCCATCGTTCGCGCAACGCCCACGGCGATGCTCAACCGCAGTCGCTACCTGCTGCTGGTCTTCAGCGATTCGCGCACGCCCGAGGAGCGCGCCACGGATGCCGCCGAAGCGCAGGTCACGGCGGATCGCGAAGCAGCGCATGCACAGCCCGATCCGGCTGCACCCGTAGCTGAGCCGGAAACGCCGGCAACCCCTCCGGCGAACACGGAGTCGCGACCATGAACAGCGGGCGCACGAACAACAGCTGGGTCATCTGGCTGACACTGATGGTCGCGCTGCTGCTTTCCATTGCCCCCATGCCGTACAGCACCGGGCTGGGGCGCCCGCTCTGGCTGGCCATGGTCATTGCGTACTGGGCGATTGCCTTGCCGCATCGGGGAGCGATGGCGGCGGCGTTCGTCTGCAGCCTGGTGCTCGATGTGCTTTCCGGCACGTTGCTGGGACAGAACGGACTGCCGCTGATTCTGATCACCTTCCTTGTGCTCAGCCTACAGCAGCGTCTGCGCATGTTTCCCCTGATGCAGCAGAGCCTGGTGCTGATGGTGATCTTCGGCATCGGGCAGTTGGTGCAGTTGTGGCTCAATACGCTGACAGGCAATCGCCCGCCGACCCTGTTGTTCCTGGTGCCTGTGCCTGTTAGCGCCTTGCTCTGGCCCTGGATGTTCATCGCCTTGCAGTGGATGCGACGCCGCTTCAACGTTTATTGAGCGCTGCGTGCGTCATCGGGCCGCGTCGCTTGTGTCCTTGTGCCGTCAGGCCTTTTCTGAAATTATCCACACTTTTAATAGCTAAAGGCCACATAGGCCTGAAACTTATAATTAGAACTATCAACGCTAAGCACAATACGGACGAATGGGTTATGGATACGGGCGTTTCGAGTTATTCCAAGCCGAGAAGAGTGTTCATTGGGGCGAAGGCGATGCTGGCGGGGGCCGGCTTCTTCGGTGCACTGGTCATGGCGCTTGTGGTGGGCAGTGATTATTCCCAGGCTGACAGCGCTGGCGTATCGGGCAAGGGCGCCGAACCCCAGATTGCGCCACTGAGCAGGGTGGCCCAGGCCGGCGGCGAGCAGTTCGAGCACTCCGATCAGTTGACGGCCAAGATTGCCGAACTCGACGCCATCCTGGCCGAGAAGCAGCGTCTTGAAGATGCCTTGCGCGTCGAGAAGAGCGCACAAAGCGCAGCCGCTCTGCAGTCGAGCAATGCCAAGAAGCTGATCCGCATGGAGCTGGAAGACTTCTTCGCGCAGAGCAGCAATCGCGAGCGCCTCGATACGTTGCTTGCAGATTACAAACGCAGTGCTGATGAAGAGCAGGCGGCGCTGCAGCGCGTGCAGTCGGTGGAGAAGGATCTGAGTGCCAAGCAGCTGAGCTTCTCCCAGGCGGCCAGGGACGTGGAGCGCCTCAAGGCGCAGCTGGCTTCCGAAGTACGCAAGCGCAACAGCAAGAAGATCCAGTCGATTGCCCGGCGTCTGGACAAGACCCTCTATTTCAACGAGTCGGTTTCGTTCCGCTGTTCGACCACCAAGAGCCTGGCCGCCTGCCTGGCTGGTTACGAGCACGATGGACGGATGTCGCAGTGGGTGCTCGACCACTATGAGCGGGTCCTTGGCGAAGACATCCGTGATCAGGTCGAGGAACTGAAACTCAGCCCCAGCTGGTATGGCTATCGCACCAAGACCGAGTTCTCCGAGGCAAGCATGAGCATGGATGGCACCGTCACTGCCCAGATGAGCATCCAGGCCAACGTGACCGCCAAGAAGATGATGGCCTGCGCGATTCTCGATGTGCCCTATGAAATGTGCGACAGCAAGACTCATTCGCTTATCGTGCGCAGCAACAGGTACAACGATCAGGTGCTGATCAATGAGCAACCACAGGGTTCGACGCCTATTTCGCTGATGCTCGACAGTGGTGTTTACGAGGTCCAGGTCACCTCAGGTGGTGTGACACAAAAGCGCACCCTGTCGCTCAAGGGCGATCAGGTCGTCAACTTCAAGTTCTGAACTGACCGGGCTGGCGTGCCCCGCACGTCGGCTTTCGGGCACTGCCCGAATATGCGAACCTGCCTCGTACCCTAGGGTCTGTTGACGTTTAGTCGCAATCCGCGAACGAAATGGCAACAGACCTTAAACAAGGATCAGGCATGCCCGCATTGTTTCTCGCCTCCGCGTCGCCCAGACGCCGTGAATTGCTGACCCAGATCGGCGCTCGCTTTACCCTTCTTCCCGTTTCCATCGACGAGACGCCGCATGCGGCTGAAGCGCCCGACACCTACGTTCAGCGTCTGGCGCGGGAAAAGGCGCTGGCCGGGCTGTCGCACATTGAAGAGCCCGCGGCCTGCGTGCTGGGCGCCGATACCTCGGTGGTGCTGGACGGGCACATTCTCGGCAAGCCGGTCGACAAGGCCGATGCCCTGGCGATGCTGCAGGCGCTGTCCGGGCGTGAACATCAGGTGCTGACCGCCGTGGCGCTGGCCAGCGAGGCCGGCTGCGTCGTGCGCCTGGTCGGCAGCCGGGTGCAGTTCCGCGCGATCACGGCTGATGAAGCCGAACGCTACTGGGCCAGCGGCGAGCCGCAAGACAAGGCGGGCGGCTACGCCATTCAGGGTCTGGGCGCGGTATTCGTCAGCGGCCTGCAGGGCAGCTATTCCGGGGTGGTCGGCCTGCCTCTGGGCGAAACGGCACAGCTACTTGCTGCTTTTGGAATTCCCTTCTGGGCAACAGACACCTGTGCTTGAGCGTTCAAGTCGTTAGAATCGGGCTCATCTGTCAGCTTCGGCTGTTTCGTATCACGCCACAGGCCGAGAACAATAATGAGCGAAGAGATTCTGATGAACATCACCCCCATGGAGTCTCGGGTGGCGGTGGTGGAGAACGGTGTCCTGCAGGAGGTGCATGTCGAACGCACCCAGCGTCGTGGCATCGTCGGCAATATCTACAAGGGCAAGGTGGTGCGGGTACTGCCGGGCATGCAGGCGGCGTTCGTCGATATCGGGCTGGAGCGCGCCGCCTTTATCCATGCTTCGGAAATTTCTGCGCGTGAAGGCAATGCCGTCGAGCCCATCAGCGCGCTGGTCCATGAAGGCCAGGCGCTGGTGGTGCAGGTGACCAAGGACCCCATCGGCACCAAGGGCGCGCGGCTGACCACGCAGCTGTCGATTCCCTCGCGCTACCTGGTCTACATGCCCAGAACCAGCCACGTCGGGATTTCCCTGCGTATCGAGGACGAGGCCGAGCGCGAGCGCCTCAAGCAGGTGGTGGCCGAGTGCATTGCCGCCGAGGGCATCAGGGAAGTCGGCGGATTCATCCTGCGCACGGCGGCTGAGGGCGCTGGCAGCGATGAAATTCTCATGGATATCCGCTATCTGCGCCGGCTCTGGGAGCAGATCGCCGAGCAGATGAAGAGCGCCGGTGCGCCGACCATGATCTATGAAGACCTGTCGTTGGCGATGCGCACCCTGCGCGACCTGATCAATCCGCGTATCGAGAAGATCCGCATCGATTCGCGAGAGAATTTCCAGAAGGTCAGCCAGTTCGTCGACGAATTGATGCCTGAGCTGAGCGAGCATCTGGAGCATTATCCAGGCGAGCGACCGATTTTCGATCTGTACAGCGTCGAGGATGAGATCCAGAAAGCGCTCGGTCGCAAGGTGATGCTCAAGTCCGGTGGCTACCTGATCATCGATCCTGCTGAGGCGATGACCACAATCGACGTCAACACCGGGGCTTTCGTCGGTCATCGCACGCTTGAGGAAACCATCTTCAAGACCAATCTCGAATCCGCCACGGCCATCGCCCGGCAGTTGCGCCTGCGCAATATCGGCGGAATCATCATCATCGACTTCATCGACATGGCGGACGAGGAGCATCGGCGTCAGGTGCTGCGTACCCTGGAAAAGCAGCTGGAGCGCGATCACGCCAAGACCAACATCATCGGCATCACCGAGCTGGGGCTGGTGCAGATGACGCGCAAGCGTACCCGCGAGAGCCTCGAACAGGTGCTGTGCGAGCCGTGCATGTGCTGCCAGGGGCGCGGCAAGCTGAAAACGCCGGAAACGGTCTGTTACGAGATCTTCCGCGAGATCCTGCGCGAAGCCCGTGCCTACCAGCCTGAAGGCTATCGCGTGCTGGCCAACCAGAAAGTCATCGACCGCCTGCTCGACGAGGAGTCGGGCAATGTGGCCGACCTTGAGAGCTTTATCGGGCGCTCGATCAAGTTCCAGGTCGAGACCATGTACTCGCAGGAACAGTATGACGTGGTGCTGCTCTGAACCGACGCCTGCCTGGCGATGACCGGAGCGCGTGTCCGTGAGCCGGCTTTCATCGCTTTTCCTCGACGTCCTGCGTCGCAGTTTCTGGCTGGCTGCGGTCGGCCTGATGCTGGCGGCCCTGTACGTCAGTCTCGGGCGTCAGCTGGTGCCGCTGGTGGCCGAGTATCGCCTTGAAGTGCAGGACAAGGCGCGTGAGTGGCTGGCCATGCCGCTCAGCCTCGGACGTCTGGAGGGCCGCTGGAGTGGCTTCGCGCCGCGGCTGCTGGCCCACGATGTGGTGCTGGGCGAAGGGGGAGCGGCGATGCGTCTGGACCGTCTGGCGCTGGAGCCTGATATAGCCGCCAGCCTCTGGGCCCGCCAGTTGCACTTCAGGTCGGTGGAACTTTCCGGGATTCACCTGAGCCTGGTACAGGATGCCGATGGACAATGGCGTGTCGAGGGCTTTCCCCAGCAGGACAAACAAGCGACCGATCCACTGGAAAACATCGCCGAACTGCAGCGGATCGGTCGGCTATCGCTGCTCGATAGCCAGGTTACCTTCGAAGCGCATGGCGAAGCGCCGCTGACCCTGACCTACGCCAACCTGGAGCTGCGCAGCCTCGATCAGCGCTTGCAGCTGAGCGGCAGCCTGGTACTGCCCGACGGTCAGCCGCTGAGCCTGAATGCCCAGGCGCGGATCGATGCCGATGACTGGCGCGACAGCGCGGCGCGGCTGTACCTCAGGTTGCCGCAAAGCGACTGGGCGGCCTGGTTGCCCGAGAAGCTGACGGGCGACTGGAACCTGGAACGCCTGCATGCCGGTGGTGATATCTGGCTCGACTGGCGCGAGCGGGGCCTGACGCGTGGCGTCGCCCGTCTGGTTGCGCCGCTGCTTGAAGTCGGGCAAGCGCAGTCCGAGCCTGTGCGGATCGAGGATCTGGCGATAAATGCCTATCTCGACCGCGCCGCCGAAGGCTATCGGCTGCAGCTCGACGACCTGGCCTTCAGGCTCGATGAAACCCGCTGGAGCGATACCGCGCTGGTGCTGCAGCAGGATGCCGCCCATGATCACTGGCGGTTGCAGGTCGATCATCTGCCTGTCGCGCCGCTGGCTGCGCTGATCCAGGCCCTGGCGCCCATGCCCGAGGTCGCCGGCGAATACCTGCTGGGGCTGGCGCCGCGTGGAACGCTGCGCAATGTCCAGCTCGACTATCGTGCGGCGGCGCCGTTGGCCGAGCGTCTGGCGTTCGTCGCCAATCTCGACAGGGCGAGTATCGACGCCTATCACTGGATTCCGGCTGCGCGCAATGTCAGTGGCCTGGTGCGAGGCAATCTTGGCGGCGGCGAGCTGCGCTTCGACAGCCGGGATTTCAGCCTGTATCTGGCCGAGCTGTTTCCGCGTGCGTGGGAGTATCGGCGCAGCCGTGGCAGCCTCGTCTGGGCGCTGGATGAGCAGGCCTTCACGCTGGTTGCGCCTTATCTTCAGGTCGAAGGCGAGGAAGGCCGGATCGCCGGTGATTTCCTGATCCGCCTGATGCGCGATCCCGAGGCCGAAGACTATATGGACCTGCGAGTCGGGATCAGCGATGGCGATGCGCGCCATACGGAAAAATACCTGCCGACCCGCTCGCCGGCGATGAGCCCGGCGCTGAGCGAGTGGCTGACGGCGGCGATTCGCGATGGCTTCGTCGAGCAGGGCTATTTCCAGTATCAGGGTTCGCTGAGCAAGGCGGCCAGCAATACGGCACGCAGCCTGAGCCTGTACTTCAAGGTCAGGGACGCCGAGTTCGCCTTCCAGCCGGGCTGGCCGGCTCTGCGCGAAGGACGCGGCGAGGTGCTGATCGAGGATGACCGGGTGCGGGTGCGTCTCGCCGAGGGGCGCATGCTCGACAGTCGGGTTCATGATGTCCTGGCGCAGATCCCGCTCGGCCAGGGGGAGCAGCCGCTGCGGCTGGCCATCGACGGGCAGGTCGAGGCGGGCCTGAAGGATGCGCTGACCCTGATGCAGGTCGCGCCTATCGGTACCGCCGAGCTGTTTGCCGGATGGCGGGGCGAGGGGCCATTGAACGGCTCGCTCAAGCTGGATATTCCGCTGGCAGGCACTGAACAGCCGAAGGTCGTGGTGGATTTTTCCAGCGCCGATGCGTCGCTGTTCATCGCCCAGGCCGATCTGCAACTCGACGCCCTGAGTGGTGACTTTCGCTATGACAGCGAGCGCGGCCTCAGCGCTTCCGCCATCCGTGCCCGTGCGCTGGGCAGTCAGGTCACGGGCAAGGCCAGTGCCATCGGCGCTTCGGGCAAGCCGGTCAGCCGTATCGAGGCGGGCGGCGTGGTGCCGCTGGCGCAGCTCAAGACCTGGCAGAAGATCGAGCAGCCCTTGCCGGCCTCGGGCGAGGTGCCGTTCCAGTTGAGCCTGACGCTGGATGGCGCTGACAACCGCCTGCAGATCGACTCGTCTTTGCTGGGAACGGCGCTGTTGCTGCCGGCGCCTTTCGCCAAGGCCGCAGGAGAGCGACGTGACACCACCCTGCGCATGACCCTGGGCGGCGAGCGCCAGCAGTACACGCTCAAGCACGGCGCGTTGGCGGCGCTGACCTTCAATACGCCGGCCAATCGCTGGGCCGAAGGGGGCGGTGAGCTGGTCCTGGGCGGTGCTGCAGCGAACCTGCGCAGCGATCAGGGCCTGCGCGTGCGCGGACGCCTGCCGCGCGTCGATCTGAGAGAGTGGCAGGCGCTGCTGGCCGAATACACCTCGCCCGCGCAGGGCCAGCAGGCAACCTCGTTGCTGCGCCGCGTGCAGCTTGATATCGGTGTCTTCGAAGGCCTGGGAACCCAGGTCGACAACCTTGCGCTGGATTTGCGCCGGCTGTCGAGCGCCTGGGCGCTGGGGCTGGACAGCCGGATCGTCGCCGGCAACGTCCACTTGCCCGATGCGCAGGGTGAGCCCATCGGACTGAAACTGTCGCATCTGCGCTTTCCGGCAGCCGAGCCGGCGCAGCCAGACGCACCACGCCAGGACCCGCTGGCAGGCATCGATCCGCGCAGCCTGCCGGCAATGGATATCACCGTGAACCAGGTGCTGCAGGGTGAGCAGCCGCTGGGCGCCTGGTCGCTGAAGATGCGTCCGCGCGGCGACGGGGTTGAGTTCTCGGAGCTGGATCTGGGACTGAAGGGGCTTCAGCTCGCCGGCACGGGTGGCTGGAACGCATCGCGCAGCTGGTACAAGGGTCGGCTGGAAGGCGACAATCTGGCCGACGTGCTGCTTGCCTGGGGCTTTGCGCCCTCGACCACGAGTGAGCGTTTCCATCTGGATGCGGATGCCAACTGGTCCGGGTCGCCGGCGTTCTTCAGTCTGCAGCGCTTGTCCGGTCGTCTCGACGCCCGGTTGCGCAACGGCCAGTTTCGAGAGGTCGAAGGCAGCGCACAGGCATTGCGGGTGTTTGGCCTGCTCAATTTCGATTCCATCGGGCGGCGGCTGCGGCTGGACTTTTCCGATCTGTTCGGCAAGGGGTTGAGCTACGATCAGGTCAAGGGCGAGCTGATCGCTACCGAGGGTATCTTCGTGACGAAAGGCCCCGTCACGATGACCGGGCCGTCGAGCAATCTGGAACTCGACGGCACGCTGGATATGGTCAATGACCGGATCGACGCCAAGCTGCTGGTGACCCTGCCGGTGAGCAATAACCTGCCGTTGGCCGCGCTGATCGTGGGTGCCCCGGCCATCGGTGGCGCGCTGTTCGTGGTCGACAAGCTGCTGGGTGACAAGGTCGCCCGCTTCGCCAGCGTTCAGTACAAGGTCGAAGGACCTTGGCAATCGCCGAAGATCACCTTCGACAAGCCCTTTGAAAAACCTAACTGAGCCGTTTGGAGCTTGATGGTGGACGTAAGGGAGCTGTCCCTTATCATGTAGCGTTTGCAATGAACCTGATCCAGGGTCTTCGTCGCCCGCGCATACCGGTGCAGCGCACCGTCGTTTTCCGTACCGTGCTGGGCACGGCCCGTCTGGAGTGAATATGAGTGAACTGCTGTTACCTGTCACTGAGCGCCTGCTGACACCGGGCGGGCTGACCCTCGATGATCTGCCGGGGCTGCTCGGCGAGCTGGCTGGTCCCGGTGTCGATGCGGCGGATCTGTATTTTCAGGATCAGGTGAGCGAAACCTGGGTGCTGGAGGATGGCATCGTCAAGGAAGGCGGTTTTCATATCGAGCAGGGTGTCGGCGTGCGGGCACTGTCCGGCGAGAAAACCGGATTCGCCTACAGCAACGCAATCACCGCCGAGGCTTTGCGACAGGCCGCGCAGGCGGCTCGCTCGATTGCCCGCAGCGGGCAGCAGGGGCGGGTCGAGGTGTTGTCGAAGGCGGCGTTCGCGCCGCTTTATGGCCGGGACAATCCGCTGGATGGCCTGGGCCGTGCGGAGAAGGTCGAGCTGCTCAAGCGTATCGATGTCACCACGCGCGCGCTGGACCCTCGCATCAAGCAGGTCACGGTGAGCCTGGCCGGTGTCTGGGAGCATATTCTGGTGGCCGGGCTGGATGGCGGCATGGCGGCGGATATACGTCCGCTGGTGCGTTTCAACGTCAGCGTCATCGTCGAGCAGAACGGTCGCCGCGAGCGCGGCGGGCAGGGCGGCGGTGGGCGCAGCGGATACGATTATTTCCTCAGTGAAGACCGCGCCATGGGTTATGCCCGCGAAGCGCTGCGCCAGGCCCTGGTGAATCTGGATGCCGTGGCGGCACCGGCCGGCACCCTGCCGGTGGTATTGGGGCCGGGCTGGTCCGGGGTGCTGCTGCATGAGGCGGTCGGGCATGGCCTGGAGGGCGATTTCAACCGCAAGGGCAGTTCGGCCTATAGCGGGCGTATCGGCCAGCAGGTCGCCTCGCCGCTGTGCACCATCGTCGATGACGGTACTCTGGCCGGTCGCCGGGGTTCGCTCAGTGTCGATGACGAGGGCACGCCAACCCAGTGCACCACGCTGATCGAGAACGGAATACTCAAGGGCTACATCCAGGACAAACTCAATGCCCGGCTGATGGGCGTGGCGCCGACCGGCAATGGCCGGCGCGAGTCCTACGCCCATCTGCCCATGCCGCGCATGACCAATACCTACATGCTGGCCGGTGCGAGCGATCCGGAGGAAATCATCCGTTCGGTGAAGAAGGGCATCTATTGCGCCAGCCTCGGCGGTGGCCAGGTGGATATCACCAGCGGCAAGTTCGTCTTCTCCACCAGCGAGGCCTACCTGATCGAAGACGGCAGGATTACCGCGCCGGTGAAGGGCGCGACCCTGATCGGCAACGGCCCGGAGGTGATGAACAAGGTATCGATGGTCGGCACCGACCTGGAACTGGACAGCGGTGTCGGCACCTGCGGCAAGGATGGCCAGTCGGTGCCGGTCGGGGTCGGTCAGCCGACGCTGAAGATCGACGGGATTACGGTGGGGGGAACCGGAGCCTGAAGACCGACAAGAGCGCTGGAGGCTGTACGAAGGCGAGTGGCTTTACGTCCAGCCTCAAGCTTCTAGCGTTTTTGTCGGCTTTTCGCTTTTAACGCAGGCCACGCTGGGTTTCGTCCAGCTCCCGGATGTATTTGAAGATTTTGCGACTGGCGGCCGGTGGTTTGTTGCGGGCCGCTTCGTGCTGGGCATGGCGGATCAGGCTGCGCAGATGCTGACGGTCGGTTTCGGGGTAGTCGAGGACGAAGGTTTCCAGGGTTTCATCGTTGCCGGCAATCAGGCGGTCACGCCAGCGTTCCAGTGCATGGAAGCGTTCGTTGTACTGGCGGGTGGAGGCGTCGAGCTGATCGACCAGAGCCAATATGGCTTCGACATCCTGGGCGCGCATGAGCTTGCCGATGTATTGCAGATGGCGCTTTTGCGCGATGTGCGCCGTGTGTTTCGGAGCATCGGCCAGCGCCTTGCGCAGGGCATCGGTCAGCGGTAGGCGGTCGAGGACGTCGGGCTTGAGCGTGGTGAGGCGCGCGCCGAGGTCCTGCAGCGCATGCAGTTCACGCTTGACCTGGGTTTTGCTTTTTTCCTCGAAGCCATCGAGATCGGAAATATCAGACATGGGGCAGGTCCAGTAGGAGATGTCGCCATGATAACAGTAGCCTTGATACGGGCGCAGTCGGCTCGGCGGGCGCGTCTTGAACGAATCAGTGGTGTGGAGTGCGTTATGAGTGAAGTTGAGGGGATCGGCCCGCAGGCATTGCCGGCATTGCGCGAACAGGTTGCGCGCATCATCGAGGAAGCGGGCCGGCAGGGCGCCAGCGCCTGCGAAGTATCCGTCTCGATGGAACAGGGGCTGTCGACGAGTGTTCGCCGGCGCGAAGTCGAAACCGTCGAATTCAATCGCGATCAGGGTTTCGGCATCACACTCTATGTCGGCCAGCGCAAGGGTTCGGCGAGCACCACCGGCAGCGGCGGGGATGCGATTCGGGAAACCGTGGCGGCAGCCCTGGCGATCGCCAGGCACGCTTCGGAAGATGAATTCGCCGGACTTGCCGATCCGGCCCTGATGGCCACGGAGGTGGCTGACCTGGACCTGTATCACCCTTGGGACATTTCTCCGGACGAGGCCGTGGAGTTGGCGCTCGGCTGCGAAGCCGCCGCCTTCGCTGCGGACAAGCGCATTCTCAATGCCGACGGGACCACGTTGAGCACCCACCGGGGCTGTCGTGGCTATGGCAACAGCAACGGCTTTATCGGCGCTCATTGCAGCAGCCGACACAGCCTGAGCTGTGTGATGATCGCCGAGTCCGAAGGGCAGATGCAGCGCGACTATCACTATGACGTCAGCCGTATCGCCAGCGAACTGGCGGCCCCGGAGGCGATTGGCCGGCGTGCTGCCGAGCGTGCCGTACGGCGCCTGGGCGCCCGTCCCGTGCCGACCTGCGATGTACCGGTGCTGTTTTCGTCGGAGCTGGCGACCGGTCTGTTCGGCCACTTTCTCTCCGCCATTTCCGGCGCGAATCTCTATCGCAAGTCGTCCTATCTGGAAGGCGCGCTGGGGCAAACGCTGTTTCCTGAGTGGCTGAGCCTGGATGAGCGTCCGCATCTGCCGCGGGGGCTGGCCAGCGCGGCCTATGACGGCGATGGTCTGGCAACCTACGCCAAGCCTTTCGTCGAGAACGGCAAGCTCGTGTCCTACGTGTTGGGTACCTATTCAGGGCGCAAGCTGGGCATGCCCAGCACGGCCAATGCCGGCGGCGTGCACAACCTGTTCGTCAGTCACGGTGATGAAGACCAGGCAGCCCTGGTCCGCCGGATGGGGCGTGGCTTGCTGGTCACGGAGCTGATGGGGCAGGGGCTGAATCTGGTGACTGGCGACTACTCGCGTGGCGCGGGTGGCTTCTGGGTGGAAAACGGCGAAATCCAGTTCCCGGTCCAGGAAGTGACCATCGCCGGCAACCTGCGCGACATGTTCAGGCAGATCGTCGCGGTGGGTTGCGATACCGAGACGCGCAGCAGCATTCGCACCGGGTCGGTGCTGATCGAGCGGATGAAGGTGGCGGGGCGGTAAGGCGGAAAGCCGATAAAAGCGCTTGAGGCTGGAAAGCTGGACGCAAGCTACTGAAGCTGGCAGCGGCTTTTCTTCGTCCAGCCTCCAGCGCCGTTACCGGCTTTTGACTTCCAGCTGTAGGTCGGGTCACGCTTCACCGACCCGACGAGCGGACGATCAGGCGCGATAGATGCTGAGCTGTTATGTCGGATAACCGGATTGGGCCTGTGAATCGTCGGATTACGCCTTCGGCTAATTCGACCTACATTCTTGCAACCGCCTTTACTCCCCTTCTTCGAAGTAGTCCTCGATCAGGGCAATCAGGGCCTTGAGGGCTTCTTCTTCCTGCTGGCCTTCGGTCTGCAGGTGCAGATTGGTGCCCTTGCTGGCGGCGAGCATCATCACGGCCATGATGCTTTTGCCGTTGATCAGGCTGGCCGGCCCGTGCCCGACGCGGATATCGCAGGGAAACTGGTTGGCGACGCCGACGAACTTGGCTGCCGCGCGGGCATGCAGGCCCAGCTTGTTGATGATGGTGATTTCGCAGGAGGGCATGTCGGTTCCTAGGCCAGGTCGCGGTGGCGGACCTGGACGTTTTTCAAGGGCTCGCGCAATGCCCGGCAAAGCCGTTCGGCCAGGTAGACCGAGCGATGATGGCCGCCCGTACAGCCAATGGCTACTGTGACATAGGCGCGGTTGCTGGCGGCGAATCGGGGGAGCCATTTGTTCAGATAGCCGAAGATGTCCTGAAACATTTCTTCGACATCGCCCTGGGTGTCCAGATAGTCGATGACGGATTGATCCAGTCCCGAAAAGTCCCGCAGCTCAGCTCTCCAGTAAGGGTTTGGCAGGCAGCGGACATCGAAGACCAGATCGGCGTCCACCGGCATGCCACGCTTGAATCCGAAGGACTCGAAGAGGAAGGCGGTGCCGGGCTCCGGCTTGTTCAGCAGGCGCAGCTTCAGCGAATCGCGCAGCTGGTAAAGATTGAGGTTGGTGGTGTCGATTTTCAGATCGGCCTGATCGATGATCGGCGCCAGCAATAATTCTTCATCACGTATGGCTTCGGCCAGGGAGCGTTTCTCATTGGTCAGGGGGTGTCGTCGGCGTGTTTCCGAGAAGCGCTTGAGCAGCGTCTCGTCGGCTGCGTCCAGGTAGAGCACGTCACACTGGATATGCCGGGCGCGGGCCTCCTCTAGTAGCTCAGGAAAGCGCTTGAGTTGACTCGGCAGATTGCGTGCGTCGATGGAGACCGCCACCTGCGGTTGCAGCAGTTCGGTATGCAACAGGGCTTTTTCCGCCAGCTCCGGCAGCAGCCCGGCAGGGAGGTTGTCGATGCAATAGAAGCCATTGTCTTCGAGAACGTCGAGAGCCGTGCTTTTACCTGAACCGGAGCGCCCGCTGACAATGATCAGGCGCATGGCAGCGAAGTATCCAACAGTGTTGGGCATCGGCGTTGCGAACCTTGCTGCTGGCAGCAGTGGCGCGAAATTCGTGAGGGACTGATTGCGGACACGTCTCGCTCCCTGGTTGCGGGTCATCCGGCCTGTTTAGTGGCCGTGCTGGATATCGACCACTGCCTGATACAGCTCCTGGCCGGTTGCGACGTTGCGCAGCCGCTCACGGACTTCTTCCTGGTCCAGCATGCTGGCAATCTGGCGAAGCAGTTCGAGGTGCTCGTCGGTCGCGGCTTCCGGTACCAGAAGCACGAACAGCAGATCGACCGGGGCGCCATCGATGGCATCGAAATCCACCGGCGCGTCGAGTCGCAGCACCGCACTGAGCGGCGTCGTGCAGCCGGGCATCCGGCAGTGCGGTATGGCGATGCCATTGCCGAAACCGGTGGAGCCGAGCTTTTCGCGTGCAACGAAGCTTTCGAAAATATTCTGTGTGTCGAGATCGGGAAGGTCCTGGCCGATCACCTTGGCGATCTGTTCCAGGACGCGTTTCTTGCTGCCGCCCGGTACGTTCACGAGTGAACGTCCGGGGGCGAGGATGTTTTCGAGTCGGATCATGGGTCAGCGAGCCACGGCACCCTGGTTATGGTCGAGTTGTTTCTCTTTGTGCTTGATCAACTGTCGGTCGAGCTTGTCGGCGAGCAGGTCTATCGCAGCGTACATGTCTTCGTGTTCGGCATTGGCGACTACTTCGCGACCAGCGATATGCATGGTGGCTTCGGCTTTCTGCTTCAGTTTTTCAACCTGCAGAACGACCTGGATATCGATGATGCGATCGAAATGCCTTTCCAGCCGCTGCAGTTTCTCATCGATATAGTCACGCAGTGCTTCGGTTACTTCCAGATGAAGGCCGGTGATCTTGACTTGCATACTGCTTCTCCTTGTTGCTTCGGGCGAATTGACGGGCCTGGAGCCCGTCACCGGAAGAAATCGGCCAGGTCGCCTGGTTTCTAGCAAACCTGTCTTTACAACAATCGCTTGCGCTCGCTGGATGGCGCAATGCCCAAGGATTCCCGGTATTTGGCGACGGTTCGGCGTGCCACCTGAATACCCTGCTCTTCAAGTAGACCAGCGATCTTGCTGTCACTCAATGGCTTTTTGGGGTTTTCCGCCGCCACCAGCTTCTTGATGATCGCGCGAATGGCGGTGGATGAGCACTCGCCTCCTTCGGCGGTGCTGACGTGACTCGAGAAAAAGTATTTCAGCTCGTAGATGCCACGCGGCGTATGCATGTATTTCTGGGTGGTGACGCGGGAGATGGTCGATTCATGCATGCCCACCACTTCGGCAATGTCGTGCAAAACCAGCGGCTTCATTGCCTCGTCACCGTGCTCGAGAAAGCCGCGCTGGTGTTCGACGATCTGGGTGGCGACCTTCATCAGTGTCTCGTTGCGGCTGAGCAGGCTCTTGATGAACCAGCGTGCTTCCTGCAGCTGATTGCGCATGAAGGTGTTGTCGGCGCTGGAGTCGGCGCGCTTGACGAAGCCTGCATACTGGGCGTTCACCCGCAGGCGCGGCATCGCGTCCTGGTTCAGTTCGACCAGCCAGCGGTTGTTGTCTTTGCGCACGATCACGTCGGGAACGATGTATTCCGGTTCGCTCGTTTCGATCTGCGAGCCGGGGCGCGGGTTGAGTGACTGGATCAGGTCGATGACCTGGCGCAGTTCGTCTTCCTTGAGCTTCATGCGCCGCAGCAGCAGGCTGTAGTCGCGGCTGCCGAGCAGGTCCAGATGCTCGCCAACCAGGCGCGTGGCTTCGCTCAGCCAGGCGGTGTGCTCGGGTAACTGGCGCAATTGCAGCAGCAGGCACTCGCGCAGGTCGCGTGCGCCTATGCCGGCGGGCTCGAATTGCTGGATGCGGTGCAGCACCACCTCGATTTCGTCGAGCTCGATCTCCAGTTCGGGATCGAAGGACTCCAGCACTTCTTCGAGGCTCTCATCCAGGTAGCCCTGGGGGTTGATGCAGTCGATCAGGGTGGTGGCGATGAGTCGGTCGGTGTCGCTCATCGGTGCCAGGTTGAGTTGCCAGAGCAGATGGGTCTGCAGGCTCTCGCCCGATGAGGTGCGGGTGGTGAAGTCCCATTCGTCGTCATCATTGCTGGGCAGGCTGCTGGCGCTGGTCTGGTAGATGTCTTCCCAGGCGGTGTCTACCGGCAGCTCGTTGGGAATGCGCTCGCCCCAATCGCCTTCCTCGAAATTTTCCACCGTATTGATGGGTTCTTCGTACTGGCTGTCCGGGCTGCCGTGCTCGGCTGGGGTGTTCTCGGTTTTCTTGTCGAGTGACTCGGCCATCGGATCGGGATTGTCGAAGTCGTCCCCGTCTTCTTCGCGTTCGAGCATGGGATTGGAGTCCAGCGCTTCCTGGATCTCCTGCTGGAGGTCGAGGGTCGAGAGCTGGAGCAGTCGTATGGCTTGTTGCAGCTGCGGTGTCATCGTCAGCTGCTGGCCCATCTTCAGGACTAGCGATGCTTTCATTGCAGAGGACTTCGAACCTTGTGTGCCGGCGCAACCGCGCCTGTTCCGACTTCGCTGGCGCTGCCGCGCCGGTGTAAGCAAATTATATGCCTGAAGAGGAAGCGGTTGGCTAGCCCTGAATGGTCCTGTCGAGCGAAAGGCCGAACTACAGGCGGAATTCATGCCCCAGATAGACTTCCTTGACCAGCTGGTTGTCAAGGATGGTCTGTGCATCGCCTTCGGCGATCAGCTGGCCGTCGTTGACGATGTAGGCCGTTTCGCAGATATCCAGCGTCTCGCGGACGTTGTGATCGGTGATCAGCACGCCGATGCCCTTGGCCTTGAGGTGGTGAATGATCTGCTTGATGTCGCCGACCGAGATCGGATCGACGCCGGCGAAAGGCTCGTCGAGCAGGATGAACTTGGGCGCGGTGGCCAGCGCGCGGGCGATTTCGACGCGACGTCGTTCGCCGCCGGAGAGGCTCATGCCGAGGCTGTCACGGATATGGCTGATGTGGAATTCCTGCAGCAGCCCTTCGAGGGCCTGCTGACGACCGCTGCGATCCAGATCCTTGCGGGTTTCGAGGATGGCCATGATGTTGTCGGCAACCGACAGCTTGCGGAAGATCGAGGCCTCCTGCGGCAGGTAACCGATACCGGCACGTGCGCGACCATGCATGGGCAGGTGGGTGACATCCTGCTCGTCGATCAGCACGCGGCCCTGATCGGCTTTCACCAGTCCGACGATCATGTAGAAGCAGGTGGTCTTGCCGGCACCGTTGGGGCCGAGCAGGCCGACGATCTGCCCGCTTTCGATGGACAGGCTGACGTCGCGCACCACCTGGCGGCTCTTGTAGCTTTTGGCCAGATGCTGGGCCTTGAGGGTTGCCATTACTCGCTCTGCTCCGCAGCCGGTGCTTCTGTGGTGGAGGCTTCCTTCTTGCGCGGCTGGATGACCATGTCCACGCGCGGGCGCGGGCTGGTCACGTCGATGTTGGTGGCGCGACCGGCGTTGACGATCTGGCGCTGGGTGTCATAGACGATCTTCTCGCCCTCGAAGGTGTTGCCTTCCTGGATGACCTTGGCCTGATCGATGAGGATGATGCGTTCGTTGGCGGCGAAATATTGGATGGTCAGGCCGTAAGCCTGGACGATTTCCTTGTCCAGCGCCGGCTTCTGCTCGTAGTAGGCCGGTTTGCCGATGGAGGTGAAGACCTCGACATCGCCGTTGGCGTCCTGGGTGATGGTCACCGTATCGCCGGTGATCTTCATCGTGCCTTGGGTGATGACCACGTCGCCGCGATACACCGCGACGCCTTGGCGGTCGTCCAGTTCGGCGGTATCTGCCTGGATGCGGATCGGCTGGTTGCGATCTTCAGGAAGGGCGTGGGCGTTGCTGCCGAGCAGGAAAATGCTCAAGCCGAGCAGAAATGGGAAAGTCTTAACGCAGCTCATGCTGGCCTCTTACGTTGGATAGCAGGAGCATCCTGCCTTCATTCAGATACGCTTTCATGCCCGTGGCGGTGGTCACGCCGTTTGCGGCGACGATTCTAACGGGTTGGCGGGTCTCGGCATAATCCTTGTCGGGGAGTACCGTCATCCGGCTGGTGGTGAGGATGGTCGGGCGGCCCTTGGCGTCGGTGCGCTCGATCCGGACGTTGTCGATCAGCTCGACGTCCTCGCCTTGCGGGCCGACTTCGCCGCGCTCGCTGGTGATATGCCACGGCAGCTCGGTGCCGCGGTAGGATTGCAGATCGGGGCGGGTCAGCAGGCTGATGTCGCTGGCCTTGATGTGTTCCAGTTTTTCCGCGGTCAACTCGTAGTTGCGCTTACCGTCGGGTTGGTACTGCACCGTTCGGGAGTTGATCACATAGAAATCGATTGGCGACTCCTCGGTGGAAGTCATGCCCGGTTGCTGCATGAAGCTTTCCGGGCGGATGTTCCAGTAGCCGACCGCAGCCAGCAGCAGGGCGATCAGCAGCAGGATGGCGGGAAGGCGGACTTTGCTCAGCATCGAAACCTCTAGAGATAGGCGGACTGGGCGGCTTCGAGGCTGCCCTGGGCGCGCATGATCAGCTCGCAGAACTCACGCGCCGCACCCTCGCCGCCCCGGGCGCTGGTAACGCCGTGTGCATGCTGGCGGACGAAGGCGTCGGCGCTGGCCACGGCCATGCCCAGGCCGACCCGGCGAATCACCGGCAGATCCGGCAGGTCGTCGCCGAGGTAAGCCACTTCAGCGTAGTCGAGCCCCAGCTCGGCGAGCAGTTCATCGAGTACCACCAGCTTGTCTTCGCGGCCCTGATAAAGGTGCTGGATGCCCAGGTTCTGCGCCCGACGCTCGACCACCGGAGTCTTGCGCCCGCTGATGATCGCGGTGCGTACGCCGGAATTGATCAGCATCTTGATGCCATGGCCGTCCAGCGTATTGAAGGTCTTGAATTCGCTGCCGTCGACCAGAAAGTACAGCTTGCCGTCGGTCAGCACGCCGTCCACATCGAATATGGCCAGGCGGATATCACGGGCACGTCGCAGGAGATCATTCATTCATATCACTCCTGCACGCAGCAGGTCGTGCATGTTCAGGGCGCCCACCGGGCGGTCATTGCCGTCCACCACGACCAGCGAGTTGATCTTGTTGTCTTCCATGATCTTCAGGGCCTCGGCAGCGAGCATCTCGGCATTGGCGGTCTTGCCGCGTACGGTCATGACCTGGTCGATGCTGGCCTGGCGCACGTCGATGCCCTTGTCCAGAGTGCGACGCAGGTCGCCGTCGGTGAAAATTCCGGCCAGGCTGCCATCGTCCGCGATGACTACTGTCATGCCCAGGCCTTTCTGGGTCATTTCCAGCAGCGCATCGCGCAGTGAGGTGCCGCATTTCACCCGTGGCAGGCGGTCGCCGGAATGCATCACGTTCTCGACCTTGAGCAGCAGGCGCCGACCCAGCGCTCCGCCCGGATGGGAGAAAGCGAAATCCTCGGCAGTGAATCCGCGTGCTTCGAGCAGGGAGATGGCCAGCGCATCACCGAGGACCAGGCTGGCCGTGGTGGATGAGGTTGGGGCGAGATTCAGTGGGCAGGCCTCGGTGGCGACGCCGGCATCGAGGTTGACGGCTGCCGAGCGCGCAAGCAGCGACTGAGGGTTGCCGGTCATGCTGATCAGGGTGATGCCCAGGCGCTTGATCAGCGGCAGCAGCGTGACGATTTCGTGGGTGGTGCCGGAATTGGACAGGGCGAGCACGACATCGTCCTGGGTGATCATGCCCATGTCGCCATGGCTGGCTTCGGCCGGGTGCACGAAGAACGCTGGCGTGCCGGTGCTGGCCAGGGTGGCGGCGATCTTGCGACCGATATGACCGGACTTGCCCATGCCGACCACGACCACGCGGCCCTTGCACTGGAGAATGAGCTCGCAAGCCCTGACGAACCGCTCATCGATGCGCACCTTGAGTTGCTCGACCGCTTCGATTTCCATGCCGATGGTGCGCAGGGCGGTTTCGATCAGCTGGCTGCTCTGGCTCATGTTCACATCTTCGCCTGAATGAAAGCGCGAGATTATAACGGCAATCCCGCGGCTGCTCATGGAAAAGCTGCGGTCTTTTGTCTGCGGTTTAACTGAACACTGGCTGAACGAACGATGTGATTCATGCGTCGACACAGTCATGCGCTTTGGAGGCCTTTGGCGCGATGCTATAGTTCGCGCCCGAAAACGGTCGCGTGTGAAGTATCCCCGGAGTGCCGGTGGACGTCTGATCCGCAGGCTGTATCCAAGGAGAACCGATGAGCGTTGCCAGCGGCTACGCTGTCGAGCTGAAGAATCTGACCTTCAAGCGCGGCGAGCGAAGCATTTTCAATAACGTCGATATTGCCATTCCGCGCGGCAAGGTGACGGCCATCATGGGCCCGTCCGGCTGTGGCAAGACGACTCTGTTGCGCCTGATTGCCGCCCAGCTCAAACCGGCCAGCGGTGAAGTCTGGGTGGCGGGTACCAATTTGCCGACCCTGTCGCGGCGAGAGCTGTTCGACATGCGCAAGCAGATGGGCGTGCTGTTCCAGAGCGGCGCGTTGTTCACCGACCTCGATGTTTTCGAGAACGTCGCCTTTCCGTTGCGTGTTCACACCAAGCTGCCTGAAGAAATGATCCGCGACATCGTTCTGATGAAGCTGCAGGCCGTAGGGCTGCGCGGTGCCATCGAACTGATGCCCGACGAGCTGTCCGGCGGCATGAAGCGGCGCGTGGCGCTGGCGCGGGCGATTGCGCTGGACCCGCAGATTCTCATGTACGACGAGCCCTTTGCCGGTCAGGACCCCATCGCCATGGGCGTGCTGGTGAAACTGATCCGTCTGCTCAACGATGCGCTGAGCATCACCAGCATCGTGGTTTCCCATGACCTGGCCGAAACCTCCAGCATTGCTGATTACATTTATGTGGTCGGTGACGGGCAGGTGCTGGGCCAGGGTACGCCGAGCGAGCTGCGCGATTCCGCCAATCCGCGTATCCAGCAGTTCATGCGGGGCGCGGCGGACGGACCGGTGCCTTTCCATTTTCCTGCGCCGGCCTATGCCGAGGATCTGTTGCGAGGTCCCGATGCGTAAAGTGTCCCTTGTCGAACGGGTCCGCAGGGTTGGCGAGGCCGGAATGAACGTGGTCGCCGCGCAGGGGCGCGCGACGCTGTTCCTGTTCCATGCCCTGTTTGGCCGCAGCGGGCTGGATAATCGCTTTGCCCTGCTGGTCAGGCAGCTGTACTCCGTTGGCGTGCTGTCCCTGGCGATCGTGGTGGTTTCGGGGATTTTCATCGGCATGGTGCTGGCGCTGCAGGGCTACAGCATTCTCAGCAGCTACGGTTCCGAGCAGGCGGTGGGGCAGATGGTTGCGCTGACGCTGTTGCGTGAGCTGGGGCCGGTGGTGACGGCGCTGCTGTTCGCCGGGCGCGCCGGTTCGGCTCTGGCCGCCGAGATCGGCAACATGAAGTCCACCGAGCAGCTCTCCAGCCTGGAGATGATCGGCGTCGATCCGCTCAAATACATCATCGCGCCGCGTCTCTGGGCGGGTTTCATTTCGCTGCCGCTGCTAACCGTGATCTTCAACGTCGTGGGCATCTGGGGCGGCGCCATGGTGGCGGTGGACTGGCTGGGCGTCTATGAGGGCTCGTTCTGGGCCAACATGCAGAACAGCGTCAGCTTTACCTCGGATGTGCTCAATGGCGTGATCAAAAGCCTGGTGTTTGCCGTCGTCGTCACCTGGATCGCGGTGTTCCAGGGCTACGACTGCGAGCCGACCTCCGAAGGAATCAGCCGCGCCACCACCCGGACCGTGGTCTACGCCTCGCTGGCGGTGCTCGGCCTCGACTTTATTCTGACCGCCTTGATGTTTGGAGATTTCTGATGCGTATCCGCACCCTGGAAATTGGTGTTGGCCTGTTCCTTCTGGCGGGCGTGCTGGCCTTGCTGCTGCTGTCGTTGCGCGTCAGCGGGCTGAGTGTGGGTAATGCCGATACCTACAGGCTTTACGCCTATTTCGACAATATTGCCGGTCTTACGGTCAGATCCAAGGTGACCATGGCGGGTGTGACCATCGGCAAGGTGACGGCCATCGACCTCGACCGGGAGAGCTACACCGGTCGTGTCACGCTGGAGATCCAGCAGGATGTCGATATCCTGCCGTTCGACTCCACGGCCTCGATCCTCACCGCCGGTCTGCTGGGTGAGAAATACATCGGCATCAGTGTGGGCGGGGATGAGGAAACCCTGGGCGATGGCGATACGATTCGCGATACGCAGTCTTCCCTGGTGCTGGAAGACCTGATCGGCAAATTTTTGCTCAATTCGGTAAACAGAGAGTGAGGGCCTGAACAGATGAGAAGCCTGAATATGATGACTGCCCTGCGTCGCGGCCTGCTGGTGTTGCTGGCGGCCCTGCCCATGCTGGCCCTGGCCGCACCGAGCGCCCATGAGGTGATCCAGAAGACCACTGACGAGTTGCTGGCCGACCTCAAGGCCAACAAGGACCAGTACCGCCAGGATCCGAATGCCTTCTACGCATCGCTCAACGACATCCTCGGCCCGGTGGTGGATGCCGAAGGCATTTCCCGCAGCATCATGACGGTGAAATATTCGCGCAACGCCAGCGCCGAGCAGATGAACCGCTTTCAGGAGAGCTTCAAGCGCAGCCTCATGCAGTTCTACGGCAACGCCTTGCTGGAATACAACAACCAGCAGATCCGCGTGCTGCCGGCCAGCGGCAGGCAGGATGCCGAGCGCACCAGCGTCGGCATGGAAGTGACCGGTCGCCAGGGCGAGATCTATCCGGTGTCCTACACCATGGTCAACCAGGACGGTGAATGGCTGGTGCGCAACGTGATCATCAATGGCATCAACATCGGCAAGCTGTTCCGCGACCAGTTCGCCGATTCCATGCAAAGAAACAATGGTGACCTGGACAGGACCATCGCTGGCTGGGGCGAGGTCGTCGCTCGGGCCAAGGACACCGAAGCCGGCCAGCAGGCGGCAGGCGATGACTGAGGGGCGCGTTGAGCGCGGCGCCGATGGCGTTCTGCGGCTTTCCGGCGTGCTCGACTACCTGTCTGGCCCGGCCTTGCGCCGGGAAGGGCAGGCGCTGATTCGTGCTGAGAAAAGCGGGCTGCTGCGGATCGAATGTTCGGCGGTGGAGAAATCCAGCAGTGTCGGGCTTTCCCTGCTGCTGGCCTTCAGCCGTGATGCAATGGCGCTGGGGCGTGACGTGGCCATTACCGGCTTGCCCGAGGACATGCGGGAAATTGCCGCGGTCTCCGGCCTGCTGGAAGTGCTTTCGCTGGTGGATACTTTCGTCGATAGAGAAATGCAGGGAGCGGTCTGATGCTGTTGCGCCGGGCGGAAGCGATGCGTGTCAAGGTTCATTCGGTGGCCGAGTCGCTGGGTAACCTGTTTGTCGAAACCTTTCATTACCTGTCGCTGTTCGCCATCGGGGCGATCACGGCGTGGGCGGGGCTGGTGGCGTTTCTCGGCATGATCGAGAAGGGCAATATCACCGTCGACGATATCCTGCTGCTGTTCATCTACCTCGAACTGGGCGCGATGGTCGGGATTTATTTCAAGACCAACCACATGCCGGTTCGCTTCCTGATCTATGTGGCGATCACGGCCCTGACCCGCCTGTTGATTTCCGACGTGTCGCATCACCATCGCCCGGACATGGGCGTGGTCTATATTTCGGGTGCCATTCTGTTGCTGGCCGTGGCGATTCTGGTGGTGCGTTTTGCTTCCTCGCGGTTCCCGGCGGTGTCTGCCGGCAGTCGCCACCGGTTGCCGCGCGATAACGAAGCCGAAACGCTCGAATGATTCCCTTGTGTCCATCCCTGCGGGCTCGGGCTTCGCAGGCTTCGGGCTTTTTTGTATGATGTCCGGCTGTGCGCATCCGGCGCTGATCGAGGTTGAACATGCAGGCTGTAGAAGTTAAGCGTTTCCTGGAAGAGAAACTTCCGAATGCCCAGGTGGAAGTCGAAGGCGAAGGCTGCAACTTCCAGCTGAACGTGATCAGTGACGAGCTGGCCGGCCTGAGTCCGGTCAAGCGTCAACAACAGATCTATGCCCATCTCAATCCATGGATCGCCGACGGTAGCATTCATGCCGTGACCATGAAATTCTTCAACCGCAACGACTGGCTCGCACGCGGCTGAAAACGCCATTCCAGGCAGCGCCGCAGCCTCCATCGCTGTGCGCCGCCCACTCTTAGGCAGGGCTTTCGGCCTGCGGGTTACAGGAACATCCATGGACAAACTGATCATTACCGGCGGTACGCGTCTCGACGGCGAAATCCGCATTTCCGGGGCGAAGAACTCTGCGCTGCCGATCCTGGCTGCAACCCTGCTGGCCGACACCCCGGTTACCGTCTGCAACCTGCCGCACCTGCACGACATCACCACCATGATCGAGCTGTTCGGTCGCATGGGCGTACAGCCGATCATCGACGAGAAGCTCAGCGTCGAAGTCGACGCCAGCAGTATCCAGACGCTGGTCGCGCCCTATGAGCTGGTCAAGACCATGCGTGCCTCGATCCTGGTGCTCGGCCCCATGGTCGCCCGCTTCGGTGAGGCTGAAGTGGCGCTGCCGGGTGGCTGCGCCATCGGCTCGCGTCCGGTCGATCTGCATATCCGCGGCCTGGAAGCCATGGGCGCGCAGATCGAGGTGGAAGGCGGCTATATCAAGGCCAAGGCGCCTGCCGGCGGCCTGCGTGGCGCGCATTTCTTCTTCGATATCGTCAGCGTCACCGGCACCGAGAACATCATGATGGCCGCCGCCCTGGCCAATGGTCGCAGCGTGCTGGAAAACGCCGCGCGTGAGCCGGAAGTGGTCGATCTGGCCAACTTCCTCAATGCCATGGGCGCGAAGGTCTCCGGCGCCGGCACCGACACCATCACCATCGATGGCGTCAAGCGTTTGGGTGGTGGTCGTTACAGCGTGATGCCCGACCGTATCGAGACCGGCACCTACCTGGTGGCCGCTGCTGCGACTGGCGGTCGGGTGAAACTCAAGGATACCGATGCCACCCTGCTTGAGGCCGTACTGCACAAGCTGGAAGAGGCCGGCGCTCACATCGATACCGGCAAGGACTGGATCTCGCTGGACATGAAGGGTAACCGTCCGCGCGCCGTCAACCTGCGCACCGCGCCGTATCCGGCGTTTCCCACCGATATGCAGGCCCAGTTCATCGCCATGAACGCCATTGCCGAGGGCACCGGCACGGTGATCGAGACGGTGTTCGAGAACCGCTTCATGCACGTGTACGAAATGAACCGCATGGGCGCGCAGATTCTGGTCGAGGGCAATACCGCCATCGTCACCGGCGTACCCCAACTCAAGGGCGCACCCGTGATGGCAACCGACCTGCGCGCCTCGGCGAGCCTGGTCATTGCCGGCCTGGTGGCCGAAGGCGATACGCTGATCGACCGCATTTACCACATCGACCGTGGTTACGAGTGCATCGAGGAAAAACTGCAACTGCTGGGCGCGAAAATTCGCCGCGTGGCGGGCTGAGGCCATTCAAGGAACAATGCAATGCTGACCATCGCCCTGTCCAAAGGCCGCATTCTCGATGACACCCTGCCGTTGCTGGCGGCGGCGGGAATCGTCCCGACCGAGAACCCCGAGAAAAGCCGCAAGCTGATCATCCCTACCACCCAGGATGATGTGCGCCTGCTGATCGTGCGCGCCACCGATGTGCCGACCTACGTCGAGCATGGCGCTGCGGACCTGGGCGTGGCCGGCAAGGATGTACTGATGGAGTACGGTGGACAGGGGCTCTACGAGCCGCTGGACCTGAAAATTGCCAACTGCAAGCTGATGACCGCCGGCAAGGTGGGCGCGCCGGAGCCGAAAGGGCGTCTGCGCGTGGCGACCAAGTTCGTCAACGTCGCCAAGCGCTACTACGCCGAGCAGGGCCGCCAGGTGGATATCATCAAGCTGTACGGCTCGATGGAGCTGGCGCCGCTGGTGGGCCTGGCCGACAAGATCATCGACGTGGTGGATACCGGCAACACGCTGCGCGCCAATGGCCTGGAGCCGCAGGAGCTGATCTGCCACATCAGTTCGCGGCTGGTGGTCAACAAGGCTTCGATGAAGATGCAGCATGGGCGTATCCAGGCACTGATCGATGCCCTGCAGAGCGCCATCGACCATCACGCCTGATCTGTGCGGGTCCGCTATCCGCGCCATAGCTTGAATTTCAGGGTGCCCATGCGTTTGGCTTGTTAATCTAGGGCACCTGCAACAGCTTCGACGTATCCCTTCATGAGGCCCGTTATGACCGCTGCCACCGCCATTCGCCGACTCAACGCCACCGATGCCGATTTCGCCCGGCATCTGGATCATCTGCTGAGCTGGGAAAGCGTGTCCGATGAGGGGGTCAATCAGCGTGTGCTGGAGATCATCCAGGCCGTACGTGAGCGTGGCGATGCGGCGCTGGTCGAGTTGACCCAGCGTTTCGATGGCCTCGAAGTCGCCTCCATGGCCGATCTGATCCTGCCCCGCGAGCGCCTGGAGCTGGCGCTGGAGCGCATCAGCCCCGAGCAGCGCAGGGCGTTGGAGGTGGCTGCCGAGCGCGTGCGTGCCTATCACGAACGGCAGAAACAGGATTCCTGGACCTACACCGAGGCCGACGGCACCGTCCTCGGCCAGAAGGTCACCCCGCTGGATCGTGCCGGCCTTTATGTGCCGGGCGGCAAGGCCTCCTATCCGTCCTCGGTGCTGATGAACGCGATTCCGGCGAAGGTCGCCGGCGTGCCCGAAGTGGTCATGGTGGTGCCGACCCCGCGTGGCGAGATCAATGAGCTGGTGCTGGCCGCTGCCTGCATCGCCGGTGTCGACCGGGTCTTCACCATCGGCGGCGCCCAGGCCGTGGCCGCACTGGCCTACGGTACCGAGAGCGTACCGCCGGTGGACAAGATCGTCGGCCCCGGCAACATCTACGTCGCCACCGCCAAGCGTCACGTGTTCGGCAAGGTTGGTATCGACATGATCGCCGGCCCATCGGAGATCCTCGTGGTCTGCGATGGCCAGACCGATCCGGACTGGATCGCCATGGACCTGTTTTCCCAGGCCGAGCATGACGAAGACGCCCAGTCGATTCTGGTCAGCCCCGACGCGGCCTTCCTCGACAGGGTCGCCGAGAGCATTCAGCGCCTGCTGCCGACCCTGGAGCGCGAGGAAATTGCCCGTACTTCCCTTGAAGGGCGCGGCGCATTGATCCAGGTCGCCGACATGGCTCAGGCCATCGAGGTGGCCAACCGTATCGCGCCGGAACATCTGGAGCTGTCGGTGGAAAATCCCGAGCAGTACCTGGAGCAGATCCGCCATGCCGGTGCGATCTTCATGGGCCGTTACACCGCCGAGGCGCTGGGCGACTACTGCGCCGGCCCCAATCACGTGCTGCCGACCTCCGGCACCGCGCGTTTTTCCTCGCCGCTGGGGGTGTACGACTTTCAGAAGCGTTCGTCGATCATCCACTGCTCGGCGCAAGGTGCTTCGGAGTTGGGCAAGGTGGCTTCGGTGCTGGCCCGCGGGGAGTCGTTGACCGCTCATGCGCGCAGTGCGGAATACCGGATCAAGGGCTGAAAAGCCGATAAAAGCGCTGGAGGCTGGAGGCTGGACGAGGCGCAAACGTGCCCTTCGTTCAGCCTCCAGCCCCCAGCCTTCAGCGATTTTTTGAAGGAGAGAAGGGCGGATGAGCAAATTCTGGAGCCCCTTCGTCAAGACCCTGGTGCCCTATGTGCCGGGTGAACAGCCGAAGCTGAACAAGCTGGTCAAACTCAATACCAACGAAAATCCCTACGGCCCGTCGCCCAAGGCCATTGCCGCGATGCAGGCGGAGATAGGTGACACGCTGCGCCTGTATCCGGACCCGAATGGCGAGCGGCTGAAGCAGGCGGTGGCCGATTACTACGGCGTGCAGCCCGCCCAGGTCTTCGTCGGCAACGGTTCCGACGAGGTACTGGCGCATGCCTTCCACGGCTTGTTCCAGCACGGCAAGCCGCTGCTGTTCCCCGATGTGACCTACAGTTTCTACCCGGTCTATTGCGGGCTCTATGGCATCGAGTACGAAACCATCGCGCTGGATGAAAGCTTCCAGATCGAGGTGGCCGATTACAATCGCCCCAACGGCGGCATCATCTTCCCCAACCCCAATGCGCCCACCGGGCGTGTGCTGGCGCTGGAGGCCATCGAGCGGCTGCTGCAGGCCAATACCGACTCCGTGGTGCTGGTGGATGAGGCCTACATCGATTTCGGCGGCGAGTCGGCGATTGCTCTGGTCGACCACTATCCGAACCTGCTGGTGACCCAGACGTTGTCCAAATCACGCTCCCTGGCCGGATTGCGTGTGGGGCTGGCGGTGGGGCATCCGGAGCTGATCGAGGCGCTGGAGCGCATCAAGGACAGCTTCAACTCCTTTCCGCTGGACCGCATCGCCATCGCCGGCGCCGCCGCCGCGTTCGAGGATCGTGACTATTTCCAGCAAACCTGCCAGAAGGTGATCGCCAGTCGCGAGGAAGTCGTCGCCGCCATGACGGCGCAGGGCTTCGAGGTGCTGCCCTCGGCGGCCAACTTCATCTTCGCCCGGCATCCCGCCCGCGACGCTGCTGAACTCGCTGCCGCACTGCGTGAAGAAGGTGTCATCGTCCGCCATTTCAAGCTGCCGCGTATCGACCAGTACCTGCGCATCACCATCGGCACGCCGGAGCAGAACCGGGCGCTGCTGGATGCCCTGAAGCAATAAGCAGGTCGGGTCACGCTTCACCGACCCGGCGAGGGGCCACGGAAGGCAGGAGCCATGCCTTTCGGGGCTCTGGGTGGCTGTGAGTTCGCGTGTCGGATTACGCCTGCGGCTAATCCGACCTACGGCCTTGCTTCCACCGGTGGTCGCATACCCACTTCGGCGGCCTGTAGGTCGGGTCACGCTTCACCGACCCGACGAGGGGCCACGAAAGGCTGAGGCCGTACCTGTCGTGGCTCTGGGGTGATCTGTGAGTTCGCTCGTCGGATTACGCCTGTGGCTAATCCGACCTACGGCCTTGCTTCCACCGGTGGTTGTATTCCCACTTCGGCGTCCTGTAGGTCGGGTCACGCTTCACCGACCCGACGAGGGGCCACGGAAGGCAGGAGCCATGCCTTTCGGGGCTCTGGGGTGGTCTGTGAGTTCGCTCGTCGGATTACGCCTGCGGCTAATCCGACCTACGGCCTTGCTTCCACCGGTGGTCGCATTCCCACTTCGGCGGTGAGGGTCAGTGGTTTGCCGTTGCGCAGGATGTTGATCTTGATCTTGTCGCCGGGACGGGTTCGGGCGACCTGATTCATCGAACTGCGACCATCGCTGGACTGTTCGCCGTCGATGCTGAGGATCAGGTCGCCGGGCCGCAAGCCGGCGCGCTCCGCCGGTCCGTCGCGGTAGACCCCGGCGACCACGATGCCCGGTCGGCCCGCCTGTCCGAAGGATTCGGCCAGCTCTTGGGTCAGCGACTGGACCTCGACACCCAGCCAGCCGCGAATCACCTGACCGTGCTCGACAATCGCCTTCATCACTTCCATCGCCAGCTTGACCGGGATCGCGAAGCCGATGCCTTGCGAGCCGCCGGACTCGGAAATGATCGCCGTGTTGATGCCGATCAGGTGCCCGGTGGCATCCACCAGTGCGCCACCCGAGTTGCCGCGGTTGATCGCCGCGTCGGTCTGGATGAAGTCCTCGTAGGTATTGAGCCCCAGCTGGTTGCGCCCGGTGGCGCTGATGATGCCCATGGTCACTGTCTGGCCCACCCCGAACGGGTTGCCGATCGCCAGGGTGACATCGCCGACGCGAATGCTGTCCGAGCGTCCGAGCGTGATGGCGGGAAGGTTCGCAAGATCGATCTTCAGTACCGCAAGGTCCGTTTCCGGGTCGCTGCCGATCACTCGCGCCAGGGTTTCCCGGCCATCCCTGAGCGCCACTACGATCTGTTCGGCGTTGGCCGTCACGTGGTTGTTGGTCAGCAGGTAGCCTTCCGGGCTCATGATCACCGCCGAACCGAGGCTCGACTCCATGCGCCGTTGACGCGGCAGATTGTCGCCGAAGAAGCGCTGGAACAGCGGATCGTCCTTGGCCAGTGGCGATTGCTGGGGTTTGTCGATGACCTTGGTGGTGTACAGATTGGCCACCGCTGGCGCCGCGCTGCTGACCGCATTGGCGTAGGAGTACGGTCCCTGTTGCGGTCCTGTCGCCAGTGGCGCCTGTTGCAAGGTGTACGCCGGCTCGGTTTTCAGCCCCACCCAATGTGGGTAGCGCTGGATGATCAGTAAAGCGAGAAGCAGGCCAACGGCGAGTGGCCAACCCAGGTAGCGCAGGGCATTGATCATCTAGATATGCAATCCGGACAGGTTGCGGGGGTCGAGTGCCCCCTTTAAGGTGGCGGCATTATACGAAGCTGGCGACGAAATGCAGCGTGCTGTTTGCAAGCGGCTGCCGTTGCCTGTCGCGCATGCCCACCGATTTCAGGAGTTCCTTCCATGGCAATTGCACTGGCCACACTGGTCGCCGAAACCGACCGTTACCTGGGTGTGACGAAGATCGCCGACTACTGCCCCAACGGCCTGCAGGTCGAGGGCCGGCCTCAGGTGCGCCGCATTGTCAGCGGCGTAACCGCCAGCCAGGCCCTGCTCGATGCGGCGGTGGCAGCCGAAGCGGATGTCGTGCTGGTGCATCACGGTTATTTCTGGAAGAACGAGGACGCGCGCGTGGTCGGTATGAAGCAGCGCCGCCTGAAAACCCTGCTCAGCCACGACATCAGCCTGCTCGCCTACCACCTGCCGCTCGACGTGCATGAAGAGGTGGGCAACAACGTGCAGCTGGCGCGTTTGCTGGGCCTGAGCATCGAAGGCCCGCTGGAGCCGGACAACCCGAAATCGGTGGGCCTGATCGGCTCGCTGGCGACGCCACTGACGCCTGCCGAGTTCGCCCGACTGGTGCAGGAGAAGCTGCAGCGCGAGCCGCTGATGATCGAAGGCAATGGCCTGATCAGCCGTGTCGGCTGGTGCACGGGCGGCGCCCAAGGATATATCGACCACGCGGTGGCGGCGGGCGTGGATGCTTACCTGACCGGCGAAATATCCGAGCCAACCGTGCATAGCGCACGTGAGAATGGCCTGAGCTTCTTCGCTGCCGGCCATCACGCCACCGAGCGCTACGGAGTCCAGGCGCTCGGTGACTACCTGGCCCGCCGTTTCGCCATTGAGCATATCTTCATCGATTGCCCGAATCCGGCTTAGCCGAACGTCCGCTGAACTTCTGTAGGGGCAGGCCAAGCCTGCGAACGAGGCCATGCTCCGTCACGGTGATATTCGCGGCATGGCCCGCTGCGTCATGCAAGCGATCGACGGTTGTCGCTGCTCTGTCGGTATAAAACTAGTCTATTTCGTTCTAAGCAGCGGCCTGATTAGAATCGGCCGCCGTGTTAAAGTTGCGCCCTTCTTATGGCCTGCCGGCCGTCCATCTGCATATTCGTGAGTAGCCATGGTCGACAAACTGACGCATCTGAAAGAGCTGGAGGCGGAAAGCATCCACATCATCCGCGAGGTGGCCGCCGAGTTCGACAACCCGGTGATGCTCTATTCCATCGGCAAGGATTCGGCCGTGATGCTGCACCTGGCGCGCAAGGCGTTCTACCCTGGCAAGCTGCCGTTCCCGGTGATGCACGTGGATACGCGCTGGAAATTCCAGGAAATGTACAGCTTCCGCGACAGGATGGTCGCCGAGATGGACCTGGACCTGATCACCCACGTGAACCCTGATGGCGTCGCGCAGGACATCAACCCCTTCACCCACGGCAGCGCCAAGCACACCGACATCATGAAGACCGAAGGTCTCAAGCAGGCGCTGGACAAGCACGGCTTCGACGCCGCCTTCGGTGGTGCGCGCCGCGACGAAGAGAAGTCTCGGGCCAAGGAGCGCGTGTATTCCTTCCGCGACGCCAAGCATCGCTGGGACCCGAAGAATCAGCGACCCGAGCTGTGGAACGTCTACAACGGCAAGGTCACCAAGGGCGAGTCGATCCGCGTGTTTCCGCTGTCCAACTGGACCGAGCTGGACATCTGGCAGTACATCTATCTGGAGCAGATCCCGATCGTACCGCTGTACTTCGCCGCCGAGCGCGAGGTGATCGAGAAGAACGGCACGCTGATCATGATCGACGACGAGCGCATCCTCGAGCACCTCACCGACGAGGAAAAGGTGCGTATCGAGAAGCGCATGGTCCGCTTCCGCACCCTCGGCTGCTACCCGCTGACCGGTGCCGTGGAGTCCACCGCCGCGACGCTGCCGGAAATCATCCAGGAAATGCTCCTGACCCGCACCTCCGAACGCCAGGGCCGCGTCATCGACCATGATGGCGCCGGGTCGATGGAAGAGAAGAAGCGGCAGGGCTACTTTTAAAGCCGATAAAAAGCGCTGGATGCTGGAGGCTGAACGAAATGGATTTCGAGCGACTTGATGTATGGAAGCTTTCCGCAAGACTTTCGGTTGATGTGTATCGAGAGCTGGCTGGTTGCCGGGATTTCGGCTTCAAGGATCAGATAACCCGCTCGGCCTTGTCCGTTCCCAGCAACATTGCCGAAGGCATGACCCGCGATGGTGACAAGGAAAAGCGTTATTTTCTGAGCATGGCCAAAGGGTCGTGCTCGGAGTTGAGAACTCAGATTTATATAGGTGTTGAGGTCGGCTTTATCTCGACCGAGATTGGTCGGGACTGGATTGAACGCTGCAAGCGTATCGCGGCGATGCTCTCCGGTCTGCTCAGGTTACTTCAGCGTCCATGAATTATCGGCTTGCTCGGTGTGCTTTTTCGTTCAGCCTCCAGCCTCAAGCCTTCAGCGATTAGAGAAAAACCATGTCTCATCAGTCTGATTTGATCAGCGAGGACATCCTCGCGTACCTGGCCCAGCACGAGCGCAAGGAATTGCTGCGCTTCCTCACCTGCGGCAACGTCGACGACGGCAAGAGCACCCTGATCGGTCGCCTGCTGCACGACTCCAAGATGATCTACGAGGATCATCTGGAAGCCATCACCCGCGACTCGAAGAAGGTCGGCACCACCGGCGATGACGTGGACCTGGCGCTGCTGGTCGATGGCCTGCAGGCCGAGCGCGAGCAGGGCATCACCATTGACGTGGCCTACCGCTACTTCAGCACCGCCAAGCGCAAGTTCATCATCGCCGACACCCCCGGCCATGAGCAGTACACCCGCAACATGGCGACCGGCGCCTCGACCTGCGACCTGGCGATCATCCTCGTTGACGCCCGCTACGGCGTGCAGACCCAGACCCGCCGCCACAGCTTCATCGCCTCCTTGCTGGGCATCAAGCACATCGTCGTGGCCATCAACAAGATGGACCTGATGGACTTCGACCAGGGCGTGTTCGAGCGCATCAAGGCCGACTATCTGTCCTTTGCCGAGCGTATCGGCCTCAAGCCGACTTCGTTGCATTTCGTGCCCATGTCCGCGCTCAAGGGCGACAACGTGGTCAACCGCAGCGAGCGTGCGCCCTGGTACGAAGGCCAGTCGCTGATGGAGATTCTCGAAAGCGTCGAGATCGCCGGCGACCGCAACTTCGACGACCTGCGCTTCCCGGTGCAGTACGTCAACCGCCCGAACCTGAATTTCCGTGGCTTCGCCGGTACCCTGGCCAGTGGCATCGTGCGCAAGGGCGATGAAGTGACGGTATTGCCGTCGGGCAAGACCAGCCGGGTCAAATCCATCGTCACCTATGACGGCGAGCTGGAGCAGGCCACGCCGGGCGAGGCGATCACCCTGACCCTGGAAGACGAGATCGACGTATCCCGTGGCGACATGCTGGTGCATGCCGACAACCTGCCGCGCATCGCCGACAGCTTCGACGCTATGCTGGTGTGGATGGGCGAAGAGCCGATGCTGCCGGGCAAGAAATACGACATCAAGCGCGCCACCAGCTACGTGCCGGGGTCCATCGCCAGCATCGTTCACACGGTGGATGTGAATACCCTGGAGCAAGGCCCGGCGAGCAGCCTGCAGCTCAACGAGATCGGCAAGGTCCGGGTCAGCCTGGATGCGTCCATCGCGCTGGATGGCTATGCGCAGAACCGCACCACCGGTGCCTTCATCGTCATCGACCGCCTCACCAACGGCACCGTCGGCGCGGGCATGATCATCGCCGACCCGGTCGCCCAGGGTTCCGGTGGCCACCATGGCGCGCTGGCCCATGTTTCCACCGAAGAGCGTGCGACGCGCTTCGGCCAGCAGCCGGCCACGGTGCTGTTCACCGGCTTGTCGGGCGCCGGCAAGAGCACCCTGGCCTACGCTGTGGAGCGCAAGCTGTTCGACATGGGCCGTGCGGTCTACGTGCTCGACGGCCAGAACCTGCGCCACGACCTGAACAAGGGCCTGCCGCAGGACCGCGCGGGTCGCACCGAGAACTGGCGCCGTGCCGCGCACGTGGCACGGCAGTTCAACGAGGCGGGTCTACTGACCCTGGCGGCCTTCGTCGCGCCGGATGCCGAAGGCCGCGAACAGGCCAAGGCGCTAGTGGGCGATGATCGCCTGATCACCGTCTATGTCCAGGCTTCGCCGCAGACTTGCCAGCAACGCGATCCGCAAGGGCTGTACGCCGCCGGTGGCGACAATATTCCCGGCGAATCCTTCCCCTACGACGTGCCGGGCAATGCCGATCTGCTGATCGATACCGAGGCTGTGACAGTGGCCGAGGGCGTCAGGCAGGTGATCGATCTGCTGCGTCAGCGTGGGGCGATCTGACGCTGAGGTGAAAACGAAACGCCCTGCATCTGCAGGGCGTTTTGCTTTCTGGTGTCGCTCCGCTCGCAAGCCGCGTGCGTGAGTTCAAGCTTCGCGCCGGGGTCGGCGCTCCCACGAGGTCAATCGCCGCGTCGTTTTCGTGGGAGCCGCGCCCTCGCGGCGAATAGACTGTAAGTCCGCCGGCTCAGCTGACCATTCTTCAGTCGCGCAGCACATACTTCAGAATCTCCACCACCTGCTCGGTAGTGGTCGCCCAGGCCATGGCGGCTGCATCGACTTCCTTCAGGGGGTGCACGATGTCTTCGCCGTGCAGAGTGATGTAGGGCTTGTCCAGTGCGGCGCAATAGCCGGCGTCGAACGCGGCGTTCCATTGCTTGTACTTGTCGCCGAAGCGCACCACCACCAGATCGGCCTGCTGGATCAGCGTCTTGGTGCGAATCGCGTTGACCTTGGAGGACCTGTGGTCGCGCCAGAATGCATTCGGCTCTGTACCCAGGCAGTCGCCGGCGGCATCGCTGGCCTCGTGGTCGGTTACGGCGGAGGTGAAGACCACGTCCAGCTCCGCAGCTGAGGCGCCACGCTTGATCTCGTCGCGCCAGTCGGTGTGGATTTCGCCAGACAGGTAAACGGTAAAGCTCATGAATCCTCCTGAAAATCGGTGTCGCCGGCGATTCGTCTCGTCGGCACAGAAGGCCCGATGCTAGCCCGGAAACATGCGCGAGGGCCAGAAGGGCCGGGTTTTACCCCAGTAGCAGCGCATCATCCGCGAGTTTCTCGCCGCGTACCTTCTCGAACATATGCAGCAGGTCCGGCACGTCCAGGCCCTTGCGCTCGTCCCCGGCCACATCCAGCACTACCTGGCCCTGGTGCAGCATCACGGTACGGTCGCCGATGTCCAGCGCCTGACGCATGCTGTGGGTGACCATCATGGTGGTGAGCTGCTTTTCCGCGACGATGCGTGCGGTCAGTTGCAGGACGAAGTCTGCCGTGCGCGGGTCGAGGGCGGCGGTGTGTTCGTCCAGCAACAGGATGCGGGAGGGTTGCAGCGCCGCCATGAGCAGGCTGACGGCCTGGCGCTGGCCGCCGGAGAGCAGACCGATGCGGTCGGTGAGGCGGTTCTCCAGACCCAGGCCGAGGGTGCTCAGGTGGCGGCGGAACTCCTCGCGCATGGACGCCTGCACGGCCTTGGTCAGGCCACGGCGCTGGCCGCGCTGCTGGGCCAGGGCCATGTTTTCCTCGATGGTCAGGTCTTCGCAGGTGCCGGCCATGGGGTCCTGGAATACGCGGGCCACGCGGCTGGCGCGGCTCCAGACCGGCAGGCGGGTAACGTCTTCATCGTCGATCAGCAGCTTGCCGCTGTCCACCGAGAGGTCGCCGGAGACGGCGTTGAGGAAGGTCGATTTGCCGGCGCCGTTGGTGCCGATCACGGTGACGAACTGGCCGGTGGGAATTTCCAGCGACAGCCCCTGCAAGGCCCGGGTCTCGATGGGCGTGCCGGGGTTGAAGGTGATCTTGAGATTCTGCGCACTGAGCATCAGGCGTGCCTCCTGCGGGTCAGGCGTTGTTTGATCAGCGGGATGACCAGGGCGATGACCACCAGCGCGGCGGTGATCAGGTTCAGGTCCTGGGCCTGCAAACCGATGAAGTCGCTGTTCAGGGCCAGGGCGATGAAGAAGCGGTAGACGATGGCGCCGAGGATCACGGCCAGGGTCAGGTAGAAGATGCGCCGTGCCGGCAGGATGCTTTCGCCGACGATCACCGCCGCCAGGCCGATGACGATGGTGCCGATGCCCATGGAAATGTCGGCGCCGCCCTGGGTTTGGGCGAACATGGCGCCGGCCAGTGCCACCAGGGCGTTGGAGATGGCCATGCCGAGGATGGCCATGGCGCCGGTATTCACGCCCTGGGCGCGGGCCATGCGCGGGTTGGAGCCGGTGGCGCGGATGGCCAGGCCCTGACGGGTGGAGAAATACATGTCGAGAATGATCTTGGCGGCAATGACCACCAGCAGCAGGATCAGCGGTCGGGCGACATAGTCGGCCAGCCATTGGGGCTGCAGGATGCTGAACATGGTCGGTTCCATGATCAGCGGAATGTTGGGCCGGCCCATGATGCGCAGGTTGATCGAGTACAGCGCGATCATCATCAGGATGCTGGCCAGCAGGTCCATGATCTTCAGGTGGACGTTGAGCGCTGCCGTGACCATGCCGGCCAGGGCACCGGCGGCAGTGGCGATCAGGGTCGCCAGGAAGGGGTCGGTGCCATTGGCGATCAGCACGGCGCAGACGGCGCCGCCCAGCGGGAAACTGCCATCGACGGTCAGATCGGGGAAACGCAGCAGGCGGAAGGAGATGAATACGCCAAGCGCGACCAGACCGAAGATCAGGCCTACTTCAAGGGCGCCAAACAGGGAAAACAGTGACATGGATGATGTGCCTTTGGTGAACGGCTGCGCCGGGGCGAGGTGCGCCGGCGCAGGTCAGGTCATTCGATGACTTCGGCGGCCGAGTCGATCAGCTCCTGGGACAGGGTGACACCCTGGGCGACGGCGGCGGAGCGGTTGATGTAGAGGCTCAGGTCAGCGGTTTTCTGCGGTGCGATATCGCCAGGCTTCTCGCCCTTGAGCAGTCGCACGACCAGTTCGCCGGCCTGTACGCCATGCTGGTAGTAGTCGATGCCCAGGGCCGCGATGGCGCCGCGCTTGACGCTGTCGGTATCCGAGGCGATCAGCGGGGTCTTGGTGTCCATGCCGACCTTGACCAGCGACTCGTAGGCCGAGACCACGTTGTTGTCGGTGTTGGTGTAGATCACGTCGACCTTGCCCACCAGGCTGCGGGCCGCCGAGCCCACGTCCACCGAGCGCGGAGCGGCGGCTTCGACCAGGGTCATACCCATTTCCGGCAGCAGCTCGCGCAGGCGCTCGACCACCACCACGGAATTGGCTTCGCCGGGGTTGTAGACGATGCCCACGCGGGTGGCAGTGGGTATCACGCGCTTGACCAGCTCCATCTGGCGATCCAGCTCCAGCTCGTCGGAGACGCCGGTGACGTTGCTGCCGGAAGGCTCCCAGTTGCGGACCAGCTGAGCGGCGACCGGATCGGTAACGGCGGCGAAGACCACCGGCACCGAACGGCTGCTGGCGACCACGGCCTGGGCCGAGGGGGTGGCGATGGCGACGATGGCGTCGGGGCGGTCGCCGACGAACTTGCGGGCGATCTGCGCGGCGGTGGCGGTGTTGCCCTGGGCGGTCTGGTACTGCCACTTGAGGTTGTCGCCGCTATAGCCCGCGGCTTCCAGTGCGGCCCGGACGCCATCGCGCACGGAATCCAGCGCCGGGTGCTCGACGATGGCGGTTGCCGCCACGGATTTCTGCTCAGCGGCGCTGGCAGTGAACGGAGTAGCCAGGGTCAGGGCGAGGGCGCCCAGGGACAGCCATTGGGTGAGGGATGACTTCATGGGTGGATATCCTATCGGGCTCAGCGGCCCTGTCTGGTTGTTGTGTCCGTGTACGGTGAAAGAGCAGGGGCTGCGAACGCGTCGCCGATGCGTTCGTCAACGAGGTGACGAGAATATGGGGACAGGCCTGTTTTTGCCAGCAAAGCCGCTTCGTTTGGAGAGACTTTGGAGAAAAGACGTAAGGCTTTGAGCCGCAATCCAGTGCGGACTTTGCGTTCTTCATATTGTGACCGCTCGGTCATGTGGATCAGGCCATTTAATCGCCTTGTGCCGACCATCCTGTGTCGGCGTATGCGACGATCACAGGCGTCGTGTCGTGGCTATTGAACCTCGATTCGGCAATCGAACAGGCCGGTAGGCTCGGCATCCGTTTCCCAAGGGCGCTGATAAGTCAGCAGCAGCCGTCCGTGCCCGGTATTCCGGGCTTCGAAGCGCCAGGTGGAAATGCCATCGCCGCCGACCAGATCACTGTCGGGGGTACTGAAGACTTCCGGCCCCAGGCTTTTCAGCAGTTCGGTCGAGGCTTCCCGCAGATGCCAGCGATAACCCGTAGCCGGATTGCTTGGCAGGCTGACGATCAACGTCTGGCCTGTATGCAGCGACAGTGGGCAAAGCCGGTCTTCGCTGACCGAAAGGCTGCTGGGCGGCGTGCTCGCGCAAGCACCCAGCAACAGCAAGGACAACGGCAGCAGGCAACGGGAGATGGCGAAAGGCATGGTCATCGGCACCGGTTGAATACGAGAGGGTAAGGATAGCGGGCCTTGCCCGGAAGGCACAGGTATCGGGGCGACCCGTGGGGCGGATTCGATCCGCCAGGGATATGCGGTGCGGCCATCGTGGGAGCGGCCTTGGCCGCGAATGGGGCCGCGCGGATGGTTTGGGCATCGATTCGCGGACAAGTCCGCTCCCACAGGTTTTGCGGTGCGCACGGGCTGTTGGAGGGGCCTTGGCCGCGAACGGGGTCGCGCGGGTGGTCTGGGCATTGATTCGCGGACAAGTTGCGTAGGTCGGATTAGCCGAAGGCGTAATCCGACGATCTGTCAGAACAGTACCTTGATCACGTCGCTGAAACGCTTGGCGAAATGTACCGTCAGGCCCTCTTTCAAATAATCGGGCAGCTCCTGGAAGTCGCCGCGATTCGAATCCGGAATGATCAGCTCGTACAGCTTCAGGCGTCGCGCGGCGATCACCTTCTCGCGCAGGCCGCCGATGGCCAGCACCTGGCCGGTGAGGGTCAGCTCGCCGGTCATCGCCACGCCCTTCTTCGGCGCCTGGTTGCGCGCCAGCGAGAGCAGGGCGCTGGCCATGCTGATACCGGCGCTGGGGCCGTCCTTGGGCGTCGCGCCTTCGGGCACGTGCATGTGGACGAAGGCCTGGTCGAAGAAAGCCGGGTCACCCTTGAACTCCTTCAGGTGCGCATTCACGTAGCTGTAGGCGATTTCGGCAGATTCCTTCATCACATCGCCGACCTTGCCGGTCAGCTTGAAGCCCCGGTTGAGAGTATGGATGCGGGTCGCCTCGATCGGCAGTGTCGCGCCGCCCATGCTGTTCCAGGCCAGGCCGGTAACCACGCCGATCCCGCTGAGCAGCTGTTCGGGATGCCAGAACGGCAGGCCCAGGTAGCTTTCGATGCTCTTGGGACCGATCTTGATGATGCTGTCCGGCTCGTCGAGCAGCTTGACCACAGCCTTGCGCACCAGTTTGCCGAGCTGTTTGTCCAGCTGGCGTACGCCGGCTTCACGGGCATAACCCTCGATCAGCGCGCGCAGGGCCGCGTCGTTGATGGTCAGGCGATTCTTCGGCACGCCGGCCCGCTGCAGCTGGCGGGGCCAGAGATGGCGTTTGGCGATCTCCAGTTTTTCCTCGGTGATGTAACCGGACAGGCGCACGATTTCCATGCGGTCCAGCAGCGGGTCGGGCACCGAATAGAGCGTGTTGGCGGTGCAGATGAACAGCACCTTGGACAGATCCAGGCGCAGATCGAGGTAATGGTCGAGGAAGCCGAAGTTCTGTTCCGGATCCAGGGTTTCCAGCAGCGCGGAGGCCGGGTCGCCCTGGTGGCTGTTGCCGAGCTTGTCCACTTCGTCGAGCATGATCACCGGGTTCATCACCTCGACTTCCTTCAGCGCCTGTACCAGCTTGCCGGGCAGGGCGCCGATGTAGGTGCGCCGGTGGCCCTTGATCTCCGCCTCGTCGCGCATGCCGCCGACGCTGAAACGATAGAACGGTCGCCCCAGGGATTCGGCGATGGATTTGCCGATGCTGGTCTTGCCGACCCCGGGTGGCCCCACCAGCAGCACGATGGAGCCGGAGATTTCACCCCGGAAGGCGCCGACGGCGAGGAATTCGATGATGCGGCTCTTGATGTCGTCGAGCCCCGCGTGGTGCCTGTTGAGCACCTTGCGCGCATGCACCAGGTCGAGCTTGTCCTCACCATAGAGGCCCCAGGGCATCGAGGTGGCCCAGTCCAGGTAATTGCGTGTGACGGCATATTCGGGCGAGCCGGTTTCCAGCACCGAGAGCTTGGTCAGCTCGTCGTCGATGCGCTTCTGCGCTGCGGGCGGCACCACCTTGCCTTCCAGTCGCGAGCGGAATTCGTCGGCATCGGCGCTGCGGTCATCCTTGGTGATACCCAGTTCCTGCTGGATGATCTTCAGCTGCTCCTTGAGGAAGAATTCGCGCTGGCGCTCGCCGATCTTGCGATTGACCTCGCCGGTCAGCTCCTTCTGCAGCCTGGCGACCTCGACTTCCTTGCGCAGCAGCGGCAGCACCTTCTCCATGCGCTTGAGCACCGGCACGCTGTCGAGCACCTCCTGCAATTCATTGCCAGGCGCGGTGGTCAGCGCTGCGGCGAAATCGGTCAGTGGTGAGGGCTCGTTGGGGCTGAAGCGGTTGAGATAGTTCTTCAGCTCCTCGCTGTACAGGGGGTTGAGCGGCAGCAGCTCCTTGATCGCGTTGATCAGCGCCATGCCATAGGCCTTGACCTCGTCGCGCGGGTCTTCGTCGCTTTGCGGGTAGTCCACTTCCGCGAGGTACGGCGGCTTGCGCCGCAGCCAGCCGCGGATACGCACGCGCGCCATGCCCTGGGCCACGAACTGCAGCTTGCCGCCTTCACGCGAGGCGTGGTGTACGCGCACCATGGTGCCGTGCTCGGGCAGGCTGTCGGGATCGAAGCTGGCCGCATCCTGCGCGGGGTTGTCCATGAAGAACAGCGCCAGACGCTGGTGCGGCGTCTTGCCGACGAGCTCCAGCGTCTGCGCCCAAGGCTCTTCATTGACGATGACCGGCAGCACCTGGGCGGGGAAGAAGGGGCGATTGTGGATCGGGATGATATAGAGCTTGTCCGGCAGGTTCTGGTCCGGCAGCACCAGGCCGGTGGCGTTCTGCTCGAAGTCCTGATTGGTCTCGTCGTTCATGCGGCACCCAATGTCGATACATGACCTGTTAGATAGGTCTTGTGCGAATGATTTCAATCTCGCTCGATCGGTTGCCGCTCTATTGGTGATTTCCTACCCGGACTAAGCAGGAGTTCACTGTCTGTCAGTCGTCAGTGATGAGGTTTTCTCGTTCATCCCTGGCGCCGGCTGCAATCAGGTGCTCGGCCTGGTCTTCGGGCAGGTGCACGCTGACGCTGTCGATATGCGCGACTGACATGCGTGCCTGCGGGTCGGTACTGATCCGGACATCCATGATCGCGCTGCGATGAGTGATGCCGTCGCGTGTGGTGGAGCAGGTGCCGGTGGCGGTGTCGATGCTGACTGTCATGGATGGCCTCCTGATGGCGCACGAAGCCGCGTGCGAATACACGCGACCGATACCCATCCGACCTTTTTCAGCTCGATCCGTTGCCAGGATGATGGCTCACGAGTTGTCGGCGGGAAAACGGTCGAGGCGCTATGCTTTGCAGCAGGCCGCTGAAAACGCAGGTGGTTTTCAGCGGCCTGCCAACCCGATCATTCGTTGCCAGGGTCTTGCCCGCATTTGGCCAGTGGATGCGTGATGCAGGGCAACATGAGGAAAACCCAACATGAACATGAGCAACCCAACCCTGATCACCTTCGTGATCTATATTGCGGCGATGATCCTCATCGGCTTCATTGCCTACCGCGCCACCAAGAATTTCGACGACTACATCCTCGGTGGTCGCAGCCTCGGCAGTTTCGTCACGGCATTGTCGGCGGGCGCCTCGGACATGAGCGGCTGGCTGCTGATGGGCCTGCCCGGCGCCATTTTCGTTGCGGGTCTCTCGGAAAGCTGGATCGCCATCGGGTTGATCGTCGGCGCCTGGCTCAACTGGCTGTTCGTCGCTGGCCGTCTGCGTGTACATACCGAGCACAACCATAACGCGCTGACCCTGCCGGATTACTTCACCCATCGTTTCGAGGACAACAGCCGCCTGCTGCGCATCTTCTCGGCGCTGGTGATCCTGGTGTTCTTCACCATCTACTGCGCCTCGGGCGTGGTGGCCGGTGCGCGACTGTTCGAGTCGACCTTCGGCATGGACTACGGTACGGCGCTTTGGGTTGGTGCCGCCGCAACCATCCTCTACGTGTTCATCGGTGGCTTCCTGGCGGTCAGCTGGACCGACACCGTACAGGCGACGCTGATGATCTTCGCGTTGCTGGTTACGCCATTGTTCGTGATTCTCGCGCTGGGTGACATGGGCACCACCATGGCCACCATCGAGGCGCAGAACCCGGCCAACTTCGACATGTTCCGCGGCCTGTCCTTCGTCGCGATCATCTCGCTGTTGGCCTGGGGCCTGGGCTACTTCGGCCAGCCGCATATCCTGGTGCGCTTCATGGCGGCCGACTCGGTCAAGACCATTCCCAACGCACGCCGTATCGGCATGACCTGGATGATCCTCACCTTGGCTGGCGCGGTTGCGGTTGGCTTTTTCGGCATCGCCTATTTCGCCGATCATCCCGAACTGGCCGGGCCGGTCAGGGACAACGGCGAGCGGGTCTTCATGGAACTGGTGAAAATCCTCTTCAATCCCTGGGTCGCCGGCATCATCCTGTCGGGCGTTCTCGCCGCCGTGATGAGCACGCTCAGCGCCCAGCTGCTGGTGAGCTCCAGCGCTCTGACGCAGGACTTCTACAAAGCCTTTCTGCGCAAGAGTGCCTCGCAGGGTGAGCTGGTCTGGGTGGGCCGTGGCATGGTGTTGTTGATTGCGCTGATTGCCATCAGTATCGCCTCCAACCCCGAAAGCAAGGTGTTGGGGCTGGTTTCCTACGCCTGGGCCGGCTTCGGCGCTGCCTTCGGGCCGGTGGTGCTGATCTCGCTGCTGTGGAAGCGCATGACCCGCAACGGTGCGCTGGTCGGCATGCTGGTCGGGGCCGTTACCGTGGTGGTCTGGAAGGAGTTCATCGGCCTGGGCCTGTACGAAATCATCCCCGGCTTCCTGCTCGCCAGCATCGCCATCTACGTCGTCAGCCTGGTGGACAAGGAGCCTGCCGCCTCCATCCAGCAACGCTTCGAGACGGCGGACGCGGAGTATCGAGCGGGTTGATCACCGACACCTGCCGCTGCGAACGGGTCTTTTAGCGTTCCGGCTGGGGTTCAGGCAAGGCTCTGACGGGTCTTGCTTGCTCCTTACTCAAGCTTTCCGCGACCTTGTTCTGATGACTCCCATGCTCCAGCGTGAGGAGCATGAATCTTGCTTAAAGCCCTTAATTGTTATGATATAACATGGTAAATTCTTCGCCGCCTGTCTGACTGCCAAGCAGGGCGGTCGTTATTTCCTTGGAGAATCCCATGAAACTGAAGCGTCATCCTCTGGCCTGGGCTGTCAGCCTGGCTCTGGTTCCGGCTGCCTGGGCCGCCGATCCGGTCGAACTTGATTCCGTGGTCGTCAGTGCCAGTGCTCTTGGCCGGCAAAGTCACGAAATGACGATGCCTGCGGCGGTCATGGAAGGAAGCGAGCTGGTGATGCGCCGGGAAGCAACGCTGGGGGAAACGCTGCAGGGGCTGCCGGGAGTACATTCCAGCAGTTTTGGTGCCGGTGCTGCGCGGCCGGTCATTCGTGGCCTCGATGGCGCACGAGTGAAGGTGCTGAGCGATGGCGTGGAGTTGCTCGACGCATCGACCATCAGCCCGGATCATGCGGTAGTCAGCGAACCGTTGCTGGCCGAGCGTATCGAGGTGTTGAAGGGGCCGGCGAGCCTGCTGTATGGCGGCGGCGCCATTGGCGGTGTGGTCAATGTGATCGATCGCAAGGTGCCGACCCGAGTGCCTGAGAAGGGCTATGAGGGTGAGCTGGAATTGCGTGCCAACAGCGTCGCCAATGAGGGGGCCGGTGTCTTCGGCATCACCGCCGGTAGCGGCAACTTCGCGGTGCGTGCCGAGGGCGCCAAGCGTCAGGCCGACGAGTACGAGATTCCCGGCTCGCCGGGCACGCAGCCAGGTTCCTACAACGACACCGATAGTTTCACCCTTGGCGCCAGTTTCATCGGTGCGCGCGGTTATCTCGGCGCGGCCTACACCGAGCAGAACAATCGCTACGGGCTGCTGGCCCATGAGCACGCCGACTGCCATACCCATGGCAGCGACTGGCACTGTGGCGGTCATGGGCACGGCCATGACCATGGCCATGGCCATGATGACCACGAGCATGAGCATGACCACGAACATGGCAGTGTGCCTTATGTCGATATGCAGCAGAAGCGCTGGGATCTGCGTGGCGAGCTGAGTGATCCGCTACCCGGTTTCGAGCTGGCGCGCCTGCGTGTGGGGCACAGCAACTATCAGCATAAGGAAATCGAAGGCGGTGAGGTTGGCACCCGTTTCGATAATGACGCCACCGATGCGCGTCTGGAACTGACTCATCAACCATTGTTCGGCTGGCGCGGGGTGCTGGGTGCGCAAACCCTGCGCCGCGATTTCGAGGCCTCCGGTGAGGAAGCCTACGTTCCGCCGACATTGACCCGCAACCATGGCCTGTTCCTGCTGGAGGAATACACTGCCGGGGCATGGCGCTACGAAATCGGCCTGCGCCATGAATGGCAGGATATCGATGCCGATGGCCAGCGCGACACCGATCACAGCGGCACCTCGGTTTCTGCCGGTGCAGTCTGGACCTTCGCACCGCAATACTCGCTGGGCTTCTCGCTGTCACGCTCCCAGCGCCTGCCCACCGCTGAAGAACTCTATGCCTACGGTCCCCATGCGGCGACCCGCACCGTCGAGCTGGGCAATGTCGAACTGGACGAGGAAACCTCGCACAATGCTGAACTGACCTTGCGCAAGTTCGCCGGGCGCACCACCTTCAGCTTCAGCCTGTTCCGCAATCAGGTGGATGACTTCATCTTCGCCGCCGATACCGGACACGATATCGGCGGTGGCTACCGTGAAATCGAGTATCGCCAGCAGGATGCCGTACTCACCGGAGCGGAAGGTGAAATACGCTTCCAGGCGACCGACGCCACTGCGTTTACCCTGTTCGGTGACCATGTGCGCGGCAAGCTGCGCGATGGTGGTGGCGATCTGCCACGTATTCCGGCAGACCGGCTGGGCGTGCGCCTCGACCAGAGCTTTACGCCCGCGCTCAATGGGCAGCTGGAGTTCTACCGTGTGCAGCGCCAGGACCAGCTGGCCGATTATGAAACCGAAACCGGCGGCTACAACATGCTCGGTGCGGGTTTGAGCTATGCCGGTTCGCTGAAGCAGAGCGACTACCTGGTCTATCTCAAGGGCAACAACCTGCTGGACGAAAAGGCTCGCCAGCACACGTCCTTTATCAAGGATGAGGTGTTGCTGCCTGGTCGCAATCTGACCCTGGGGGTGCGCCTGGCGTTCTAAGCGTTTTCAGCGGCCAGTTACGCCGGCACGCCGACAATCACGCTGGACGCCTTGAAGATGGCCGTAACGGTCTTGCCTTCCGCCAGGTCCAGCGCGCGGCTGCTTTCGTTGGTGATGATCGCGGCCAGCGTGGCGCCGCCCGGCAGATCCAGTATCACCTCGGTGTTCACCGCACCGGGGTGGACTCGCGCAACGCTGCCGGTCAGGCGGTTGCGCGCCGAGAAGCGTGCGCCGCCCACATCGCTCATGAGAATGACCGATGACGACTTGATCAGCGCCAGGGCCTCGGCGCCGGGCTGCAAGCCGAGTTCCGTGGTGCTTTCATGGGTGACGATGGCCACGAGCTTCTGGCCGCCGGGAATCTCCAGCTCGATTTCATCATTGACCGCCCCGGTTTTCACCTGGACCACCTTGCCGCGAAACTGATTGCGTGCGCTGGTTTTCATACTCATCCTGCGGATCAGGAGATAGTCATCGGCAATGCCCGTGGCTTGCCGACTCAGTTGCTCGACGAAGCGCCGGTGTTCGCGCTCGATCAGGCGAAAGTTCTCCACCAGTTGCTCGCCGCGCCGGGTCAGGCGCGTGCCGCCACCACCCTTGCCGCCGGCGACGCGCTCCATCAAGGGTTCACCGGCCAGGTTGTTCATGGCATCGATGGCATCCCAGGCGGCCTTGTAGCTCATTTTGATTGCCTTGGCGGCCTGGGTGATGGAACCGCATTCGGCGATCTTGGCGAGCAGGGCGATACGCTGTTCGCCTCCGAGCTTTTCCCCGGCGACGGTCAGCCAGACTGAACCTTGCAGCTCAATCGCGCGATCTTTTGTATCCATGAGCATTCCACGGTCGTTGTGTGGTGTGCCGGAAGCATAAGGGATTCACGCCGGGAGGGGTGAAGCTTCGGGTATGTCGAGGGTTCCATCGCGCAGATGCAGTACCTGATCGCCGAACACCTCGGCGTCCTCCTGATCGTGGGTGATCAGCAGCATGGGTACCTGCAGGCGCCGCTGCAACTCATCGAGTTCCCGGCGCATATGGCTGCGCAGCGCGGAGTCCAGGGCCGAGAAGGGTTCGTCCAGCAGCAATGCTTTCGGTTTCGCCACCAATGCCCTGGCCAGTGCGGTGCGCTGGCGCTGGCCTCCGGACAGTTCTTCGGGCAACTGGTCGGCGACCGGCTGCAGATGGAAGGTTTCCAGCCAATGCTCGACCGTCTCGTGATACCGGTCCGAGCGTGGATTGAGCAGGCCGTGAGTGAGGCCGAAAGCGATGTTCTGTCGCACGCTCAGGTGTGGGAACAGCGCGTAGTCCTGAAACAGGTAGGCCATTTTGCGCTGCTGTGGCGCAAGATCGATCTTCGCCGCCGCATCGAACAGGGGCGTGCCGTCCAGGCGGATATGTCCGTGATCTGGACGCATCAATCCGGCGATGGCTTTGAGCAGCAGGCTCTTGCCCGAGCCGGACGGCCCGAGCACGACCAGCCGCTGGCTGCTTGTCTGGAAGCCCAGTTGTAGCTGGAAGACGCGCTTGCCGGAGCGAAGGGTCTTGCTGATGTCGATGTCGAACAGCACGGGTAGCTCCGTCAGCGATTGGCGATACGTCCGGGCGCCAGGCGTCCGGCGATCAGTAGCACGGTCACGCAGACCAGCGAGGTAATCAGCACCAGGGTGTTGGCCACGTCATCCTGACCGGCCTGGACCGCCTCGTATACGGCGATCGACAGGGTCTGCGTCTTGCCGGGAATGCTGCCCGCCACCATCAGGGTGGCGCCGAATTCGCCCAGCGCACGGGCGAAGGCCAGCAGCACGCCCGCCAGGATGCCGCGCCAGGCCAGCGGCAACGTCACCCGAAAGAAGATTGCCAGCTCCGAGATGCCAAGCACCCGCGCGGCGTTTTCCAGCTGCCCGTCCACACCCTCGAATGCCGCCCGCGCGGGTTTGAATACCAGTGGAAAGGCGACGATGGCGGCGGCGATCACGGCGCCCTGCCAGGTGAAGATCAGGTTGATGCCGAAACTGTCCTGCAACCAGGCACCAAAGGTACTGCGCCGTCCCAGCAGCACCAGCAGGTAATAACCCAGCACGGTGGGTGGCAGCACCATCGGCAGGGTCAGCAGGGTGTCGAGCAGGTCGCGACCGGGAAAGCGCAGACGCGCCAGCAGAAATCCCGTGGCGGTCCCCAGCACCAGAGTGATCGCCGTGGCAAAGCCGGCGACCTTGAGCGAGAGGGCAAGTGCTGTCCAGGCCGATTCCATGTTCTTCTCAGGCCGAGTTCAGGGTTTCAGAAAACCATGCCGGGCAAGAATTTCCTGTCCGGCGGGTGACTGCACATGGGCGATGAAGCGTTTGCCTTCCTCGGCATTGGCGCTTTCGCTGAGCTGGGCAATCGGGTAGCTGATCGCTACATCCAGTGGTACGGCGAAGGCAACCTTCACCTTGTCTTTCATGATGTGGGCGTCGGTGGCATAGACGAATGCCGCCCCGACCTCGCCTCGGGCTACGTAATCCAGCGATTGGCGTACGTTCTGGGTATTGATCGCCTTGGCCTGCATGGCTTCCCAGAGATTGGCCGCTTCCAGGGCGAGTTGGCTGTATCGGCCCACGGGGACGCTGGCCGGATTGCCAATGGCGACCCGTTCGACGGCGGGTTGCTGCAGATCGGCCAACTGCTCAAGCTGGATCCGGCTGTCGTTGGGCACGATCAGCACCAGCGCATTTTGCGCAAAATCCTCATGGGTTCCGGCTGCAAGCAGGTTCTGCTCGGCTGCCATGTCCATCGTCTCCTGATCGGCGGAAGCGAACACGTCTACCGGCGCGCCCTTGGCCATCTGTTGCAGCAGTGCTCCGGAAGCAGCGAAATTCAGCAATACCTTGGCGTCTGGATATTCGGCTTCGTAATTGCGGGCGATTTCCTGAAAGGCATTGGTCAGGCTGGAGGCGGCTGAAACCGTCACTTCGCCTGCCTGGGCCAGGCCACAGGAAAACGCCAGGGCAATACCGACTCGTTTGACCCATGAAATACGCATGACTTTCTCCGGTGCATGATGATTTGAGCGCCATATAAGCACTTGTATAGCGCCTAAGGAAATAGCCTACGAAGAAAATGACTGGAATCGGGGGCATCGCATGGATGTGGTGACTTGAGCCGGTTAAGTGCTCGCAGGACAAGTCCAGCTGCCGGATATCAAGCGCGACGCTGTGGCGTTGGCATGCCGCGGAAACGAAAAAGCCCTGTAAAAACAGGGCGTTATCTTTGCGATTCTGGAGCGGGCGATGGGAATCGAACCCAATTTCTACGCCTGCTTTATTCACCAATGCTGCGCATTGCTTGGCGTTCGGCTTTTCGAGTTCCGCTTAGCTCGGCTATTTTCCGCTCTGTTTTCGACACTTTATCGACAGTCGTCGGGCTAGGGCATGTAGTTGTTTTCAGCCGCGCATGCCGCTCGGTTCCTGCTGCAGATTCGTTTGAATGCCACTTTTGCGCCTTTTCGGCAGTCGCGGTACTCGAACGATCCTGAGCGGTAGTCGCTACATACGGTGCTCCAGTCAATGGCGCCGTTTACCTCGGTCCACCGGAGCGGTCCGCCTGTACGTTTTTTGTCGTGGCCGTTCTCCCAAGTCCATGAGTCTACGCGATTGGTGTGTGTGGTTTGCCTTTTGGCTGGCCGGTCCGGTTGCTCATAGGCGATTCGCTGGGCCGGTGGTGGTGTGTAGGTGTTCACCGCTTCGCGTGGCTGGTAGTTATTGTCGTTAAATGATGTCTGCCTTGGGATTGGCTGTGCTTGGGCTTGGGGCTGGTGGCGATCTTCTCTTACCAGTTCTTGCAATGCCTGGGGCTTGGTGACTGTTTGTGCGTTTGTGTTCTGCGGGTTGGGGTGGAATACCGGTTGATCGGCGAACCTGATTCCGCGCTTGATTTGCTCTAGGTCGATGATGATCGGCTTACCGAACATCATGGCCAGCGTCCAGGAAAGCGCAGAGCCAATGCCAAGGATTGCCACGAATCGCCAAGGGCCAGCCTTCTTCCTGGTGCGGATGTGGTTTGGGATATCGTCCCGATCAATTCGCATGCTGCCTCCTTGCGTCATCTGTTCCGGGCGTGCCAGCGCCTAGCTACTTCTGTCGTTATCGCTATCCCGCGCTTTGATTGGGCAAGTTTCGGTGTGCTTCGTCGTATTCGGGACTTGTCTGGCCGCATTCGGGTGCGATATGGCCGCTCGCTAGCCATAGGGCGTAATGGGGGTGCAATTTGACGAGCACGTCCATTTCATCGGTGCTGATTCTGATTGCGCCTTTGCTGATATTTCGCCAGCGCTCGTAATCCCCGCCTTCTTCTGAAAGCCGTTTGGGTCCTAGTTTTTTTATCAATAGGGATGCCCTATTGGCCATCGTTTTCATATAGAAAACTTTTTCCGAGTAATAGTTGCTCATTCTAGCCTGATGGGTAACAATCACTCCATGAGTAATTGTTACCCATTTATATGGCCGGTTAAAGCCGAGTATAGCGGAGTAAAGCGGAATGGAAACGGACGGACTCGATACCCAGAAACTCTACGGCGCGCCGCCTCTGATGCCTTGGCAGTCCTTTGCTGACTGGATTGGCATGTCGGATGAACCGGGCGTTGTCCGCTCCTGGATTGATCGTGGTTACGTGCCCAGCGTGAAGGTCGGCAAGCGCGTGATGGTCAACGTGGCTTTGCTGACTCGCGAGCTGCTGGAAAAGGAGAGTCAGTAATGAATCCGAAAATCTTCCGTGAATTTCTTTCTCTTCTCGTTGCTGTCCGGCTGACGTGTCATGCGCAGTGTGCGTCAACGTATGGCCTTCGTGTAGGTCGTGCTTATGGCTTTGTCGCTGCTCTGCGTGCATCTGGTGCCATTACGTTTCAAGAATCTGTTTGTCTGGATCGTTTAGTCGGTAACGCGATTGATTACATGGGCCAGCCATTTCCTACTGCCGCTAATGCTGGTCCGGTCATGCCGACTTGGGTCGAATTCGAGCGCAATCGTTCGGTAAATCTACAAGCACAGGTGCCATCCAGTGAGCCTGTCACGGTATCTGCGCCTGCTCATGACTTGGATGATGCTGAGTCTGGTGATTACTACATGCTTTGCGGGGATAGCCTCCCAAAGCAATGTGCGCGGGTATTTGCAAGTGAGCCTGAGCAAGTACCTGCGCCTGCCTCACGCCCCGGCCTGCGACTGCTCTGTCTGCTGGTCACGTCGCGAACTGGCGAAACCCGTTCGCTCCCAGTCCACACCCTGCGACCAATGTCGCCCCGCGTCCTGCGCCCTGGTCGATGGTCGCTGGCAAGTGACGCCGGCTTCGTACTGCGCGAAACACACGCCGTCCGACCGCCCCCCGAAGTACTGGCACGTTATTCACGACAGCGGCAAACCAACGCCGTATGTGCCTATCCGCGAACCATTCGAGCTGAAGGGGTGAGCTATGTACGTTGACCATCCTGATTGGATCGTAGTCGGTGACTGCGTGTGCTGCGGTGACACGTTGATCGTCGATTGCCGCGAATTTAACAACGTCGATATTCCCGATGTTTGCATCTGCGACTACTGCCGCTCGCTGCCTTGCAATGCGCCGATTGTGGCCCGTGTTGATGGGGTGAGTGCATGACCGTCTCTTTCCGCCTCGGTCGCTACCTCGTCGCCTTGCTTTGGCATTGGTCGGGTCCAGCGATCATCGGTTTCGTTTTCGGCTCGGTGCTGGCCACTTTGCAGATTGTTAAGGTAGTTGAAGCGTCTGAAGACCACTTTTATCAGGCGTTGGCTAGGGTGATTCATCATTGCGGCGTTATCGACCTGTCAACCGACACTGAAGCTGATCAAGGGGGCGCTGAATGATTCGCGCCTTCGTCGGCTTCCCTGGTCACGGCATGACGCTTTGCGCTCTTTCCGCAAGCCCCGCACGTGGTCCCGTCCAGTCAAGGGCGGCAAGTCAGTTTTTCGCAACGCTCCACCGCGGAAAAGTTACTGGCCGGGCGCAGCCTTCACCCTTGACCTTGCACGAACAGAAAAAGCCTCTGCTCTGGAGTGTGGGGAAAGCTTTTCTCCCCGCGCTCCTGAGCCGTCGGCGGCAAGACTGGGATGACAAGGGCAAAGCCCTTGGTGTTGCGATAAGGATCGTTACCCGAAGGGCCAAGACAAACAGCTTCACCGTTTGGCTTGGTTGCGAAGCAATAGAGCCTGGCCCGAAGGGATCGCCCAACTAGTTAAACGAATACTGCACTTCAAGTAAGAGAAACCCCAGCAGGAACAGCGAAAGCAACCTGACAGGAAAGCTCAACTTGAATAATGCAAAACAGCGCAACTAAGCGCAAATAACTGGAGAAACAAAACATGGCACGTTCAACAATGGAAGTCGCATTTCTTGGCACTCAACGTTTCGACGGTGAGGGTGGCGTTAAATATATCAAGCTGTTCTACGGCGACGAACCGGACGGTAAAACCGAACATGGCCTGTCCATTATCGGCATGTCTGCTGCCGATGAAGTTGCCGACGAAGTATTCGCTGCTGGCCAGAATTTTGCGCCCCTGGAAACGGTACGTGTCCATTTCGAAATCGCCCGTGGTGGCCAGAACAAAGGCAAAAACCTCGTTCTGCACGTCGAGTCGGTAAAGCCACGCACTGCACCCGAAGCGCCCCGCGCCTCGGCTGCACAGCCCCAAGCTAAGGCCTAACGGGGTAGGAGGCGGCAATGCTCATACATGACCGGGTTATCTGCGACTGCTGCGGTTGCGATATGGGGAAACTCATGCAATTACCAGCGCCGCAAAGCGACTTGATCCCTGATCTGAACTTGCCGCCTCATTTCGCAGTTTGTCCTGATTGCGAGCCTTTAGAAGATACCGCCGAACTCGCTGAGGTCGGCAAATGAATTTTCTAACTTGTGATGGTGATCTGTTAGTTAACAACGGGTCACCGGTTTGTTCCGGTGCTTGGGTCTTGATTCAAGCGCCAGAACAGTTCGATCCATCCCAGCTTGATCCGGCAATAGTAGGGCAAGCGTTTGGAGCTGGTTTCGGACTGGTTGCAATGGTCCTGGTTGGGACCGCTGGCGTTCGGGCAATCCTGAACTTTATTAAAAGTGCATAAGCACTGAGGAGTTTCAAATGAAGATGTTCAAGCGCGTTTCGCGTGACCTGGCACTTGCCGTGCCGTTCGTGGCTGTTGGTTCCGTGGCTATGGCTGACGGCTGGGATTACTCCGCTGTGACCACTGGCATCGACTTCTCCAGCATCGCCACCGGCGTTCTGGCTGTTGCTGCTCTGCTGGCTGCGGTGTACGCGGGCATCAAGGGCGCTCGTATCGTTCTCGGCTTCCTTCGGGGCTGAGGCGAGCAAGATCAAGAAGGGCCGTTCTGCGGCCCTTTTTATTGACCGGAATAAAGCAGGGGCGGACGGGATATGGAACAGCTTTATTACTTTGCGTTTTTTGCGATTGGGGCCGGGTGTGGGTTTGCTGCGTTTGCGGGGTTGTGAGTATGCATGCGTTAGTCGTTATTCTCCTGCTATTTTTTGTCCCTCACTCTTTTTCGTATGCTGCTAACTATGCTTGGTGTTCAAGTTTTTTTCAGAAGTGCGCGTCTAGTCCAGCTACGTTTTGTGGTCCTACTCCTGCCGGTATTGGTGGTGGGGGGGGCTATACTCTTTCCGCAAGCCTAACTTCTGGTTACTGTACTGGCTCTGGTGGTAGCATTCTAACCAATACTTACTTTTACCGAACCGGTGATAGTTGTCCGTCTGGCACTGAATACAATTCAGAAACCGGTCAGTGTGTCAAGCCACCTGATGCCTGCCAAGCTACCTCTGGTCAGACTATAGAAAGCACTTTCCTTCGGGGTTATGACTATTTGGGCAATGGTGGGGCAACAAATACTAACCCTCAACCGACTTCTATTTGTAGTGGCGGTTGCTCTTACTCTACGGGTGCTGCTACTGACTGCTTTGCCCATTTCAATGATGATGGTACTTCCGGGCCTGCTGTTTATTGTCGATTTCCTGCTACCGGTACAGGTTCTAGCTGTGGCGGGGATGGTGGCGACTATACGCCTGCTCAACCGAACCACACTTGCCCTGCTGGAACCTCACGCGGCGTGATGAATGGGCGTGTTGTTTGTGTTGGTGGCGGTGATGGCGGGGATGGTGGCGACACTGGTACGCCCGGCGATGGCGGCGGTGATGACGGCGGTGGGGGCGATGCAGGGGGCGGTGATACTGGCGGCGGTGGTGACGATGGTGGTGACACTGGGGGCGGCTCCAATGGTGGTGGCGGCTCCAATGGCGGCGGTAGCGGTGATGGTAGTTCCGGCGACGGCGACGGCGATGGCGATGGCGATGGCGATGGCGATGGCAATGGTGGTTCTGGTTCTGGCGGCTCTGGTGAGGGTGGGGCGGGTGATGGCGGTGGCGATGGCGATGGGGGCGGGCACGGCTCGGGCGTCGGCAATTGCGCTGACGAGCGTTGTTCGTTTTCGGAAACCGAGCTTTCCATGGCTGAATACCATTTTTCGGAAAGCGGCAAGATGTTCGTCCACCCTGAGGGGGTTCTATATACCCCGACCATCCTCCCAAGCCTGGAAGCCATCTTCATGGACTCCCCGCTTGGGCGGGCGATTTCAGATATTCAATTCCCGTCTGGCATAGGAGTCTGTCCGGTTGGCTCGGTTGAGGTGCTAGGGGTCGATCTGCGCTTCGATTATCACTGTCAATTATTCGACAGCATCAGAGGCATCCTTGAGGCGATTTTCCTTGCTATCTGGGCGCTTTGTGCTGTGCGAATCCTTCTGAGTGCGTAGGTGATTTTTCATGATTGATGCAATTAAAGAGTTCTTTAAGTCTCTTTTTGATCCTGTCTGGGATGCTTTTCAGCGTTTATTTGATTTCTTCAATGAACTATGGCTGGCATTGCGGTACTTCCTTCAGTCGCTGAGTACCGATTTCGTTTTCACCGCTTTTCTTTGGGTTCAGGGGCTTCTTGAAAGCCTGCCTGTGCCTGACTTTGTGACAACTGCTGGCAGTGTCGTCCAATCCATCCCGCCTGAGGTTGTTTATTTCGTTAGTGCCTGTCAGGTAGGTCCGGGTCTTAACATGATCCTCGGTGCCTATGTTCTGCGATTCATTATTCGCCGTATTCCTATCTTCGGGTGATATATGGCAATTGATGCCTATACGGGCCTTCCTGGTCATGGGAAAAGTTACGGTGTAGTTGAGCATGTCATCATTCCGAGTCTTAAACAGGGCCGGCATGTTGTGACTAACATTCCGCTCGATATTGACGCGCTACTGGTCGATTTCGGCGGAACGGTTGAACAGCTACCTGAAGACTGGTTCGAGCGTGCCGATCTGGGCGAACTGGCCCCGCCTGGGACGGTCCTGGTGCTCGATGAACTCTGGCGGCGCTGGCCTAACGGGATGAAGGCCAACGCGGCGCGGCTTGAAGACAAAGCCCTGCTTGCTGAGCATCGGCACCGGGTCGATGCAAAAGGGCGGTCCATGCGCGTTGTTCTGGTTACCCAAGATCTGGCGCAGATTGCATCCTGGGCGCGTGCGCTAGTTGAGACCACTTATCGAATGGTCAAGAAGAGCAAGAAGCTCTATCGGGTCGATATCTATCGGGGTGCGGTAACGGGTCCGCGTCCTCCCAAGTCAGCACTGCTGCGCCAGACGGCGGGCAAGTTCAAGCCGGATGTTTATCGCTATTACCAGTCCGCCACGCAAAGCCAAAGCGGCGCGGTGGGTGATGAATCCGTGGCGGACTCTCGCGGCTCGTTTCTGCGCTCCTGGGGGCTGTGGGGGTTGGTGCTGATTGTCGTCATCGGGGCGATTGTCGGCATTCGTGGTGTTGCTTCCTATTTTACGCCCCAGTCTGACAAGTCTCCTCCATCTACTGCGCCTGCATTACCTCCTTCGCAGCCTGTCGCTCCTGCGCCTTCTGTGAATCGTGCTGCGGCGCAGGTGTATAGCTCGAAGCCCTCGGGGCCGGTCATGTCGGCAGTTTGGAGGGTTGGTGGGCATGTGCGGGGCGGGTCTGATTCTGCCGGTGCGTTGGCTGAGCTGACGGGCCAATCGCCTCCGGTTCGGGGGCCTCGTATTGCTCGGGTGATCCTGGTTCATGAATCGGGTGCGCGGCGTTTCGTCGATCTGTCCGCGTGTGAATTCTTTCCCGGTGGGCTCGATGTCTTCTGCGACATCGATGGCGAGCGCGTTACTCCCTGGACCGGTAGGGGCGCTGTGACTCGCGTTATTGATCCCGTCCCGACCGTAGGCGGCGCAGGCGTCCAGCGTAGCGCAGACGCTGCGCCGGTCACGGCCGGGGCGGGCCGGTGACGTCCCTGTAGCACGTCATATAAACAGAACTGGAAGTTCTCATTAGTCAGCATTATTTAGGGTTTTGAAATGGCAAAGGTTCATGATTTGAAGCGTTTGAATATCGACGGCCAGCACGATCCTTTCGGGAGAATTTTTGTCGATCCTTCGACCGCTGATCTCTTCGATTTGTCGAAGGTTCGCCTTCTCCGTTGTGGTGTTGATACCGTTCGGCAGTTGTATCGCGGTCTGATCCGTCCTGAAATCATGGCGCTCTTCGAAAAACCCGGCTCGATGGTTAATTTTGCCGGTGAGGTCTGGCACTCCGGGCGTGTTGGCCGTGACTCCGGTTATCAGTACAAGCTGCAGAATGCTGATCTCGGTTTCGTCCTCTTGGTCAAAAACTTCAACGCAAAGCTTGAAAGCATCGGCGCGCATTTGAAAATTGAAGTCTCGCCGCATGCCATTGAGGCTATGTCGCCTGAGCGTCTTCAGGAGCGCATGGATCACTACTCTGCCGCCGTCTTGACCCATTGCGAGCGTAATCAGTGCGCGGTTCACCTTGCGCTTGATCTACAAGGCTGGACACCTTCGGCTGATCTCGTTGCCCGTATGCATTGCCGATCACGCAACGTCCGGGATATTTCCGGCATCAATGAAATCAAGTGGAATCTTGAATCTGCAACATACGGCAAAGCCCAGTCGTTCCTTTTCGGGTCTGCTGGCGGTGTTCAGATCGGTATCTACAATAAAACGCTTCAGGCTCGCTCCCATGATCGTCTCGACTACTGGCAAGGCGTCTGGCGTGCCCGTGATTCGTTCGATCCTGCTGATCCGCAAAACTATGATCCTGCTGCTGACGTGTGGCGTGTCGAGCTGCGTTATCACCATTCCGTTATCCAGCAATTCGCTAGCGGCTCCGTCGATACTCAAAGCGGCGCGGTCATTGAAACGGATTCGTTCTCTGAGTTTTCGGCGCACCTCGACGGCCTCTGGCGCTACGGTCTCCGTCAATTCAAGCTGCTGCGTCGCCCTGGGCAATACGAGCCTATTTGGACCCTGATCCGCGATGACGTGCGGGTAGATCTGCCGGTCAACTCACTCGTAGACCAGACCGAATACAAACGGTCCTACAAGACCGCTGCGGGCTTCTCCGGCAAAAACGTGGAACTGTTCTTGGGAAACTTCATTAGCCTGCTCGCACGGGAGCGCGTAGGCGCAAAAGTCGCTTTTGATCGTCTGAAGGAATGGGAATGCTGGCCGGTGATTCGCGATCACTATGCCGCGAAGGAAATGAGTGAGCGGGATCTGTACAAGCACATAAAGAACCTTTTGCAGGAACGGCATGTGCGGTGGGGGCGGGCGATCTAATGGCTATTGAGCAACTGGCGGATGGTCGCTGGAAGGTCGATGTCGAGCCGGTCAAGGGCAAGCGGTTTCGCAAGACCGTAAAGACTAAAGCTGAAGCCCTTCGATTTGAGGCTACCTGTCGGGCGAAGATTATCGATTCTCCTGAGTGGGCACCAAAACCGAAGGATCGTCGCAAGCTGTCGGATTTGTTTTCTCGTTACTACGATCTGCACGGCCATACCCTGGCCGACTCCAAGCGGTTGAAGCAGGTGCTTGCAAATATTGCCCTCGATCTCGGTGATCCAGTGGCCGTCAAGTTTTCTGCGGACATGTTCTGCACGCTTCGTGGTCGGCAGTTGGCCGATGGGATCAAGGGCAAGACGTTGAATAACCGCCTCGGCTATGTGAAGTCGGTTTTTAACGAACTGTATCGTCTGGGGGATATCGACTATCCGAACCCTTTGTCGAAGGTGCGTCCGTTGCGACTACAGGAAAGGGCGTTGTCCTTTCTATCCCGCGAACAGGTGTCCGAGCTGCTGCATGTATTCGACCATTACCCTGATTGCAGGCACTTGGCGTTGATTGCTCGCGTTTGCTTGGCTACTGGCGCTCGCTGGGGTGAGGCTCAAGGCTTGGTCCCTGCCAGGGTCAAGAATGGCGCTGTAACCTTCGCCAATACAAAGTCTAGGCGGACTCGGACCATCCCGATTGCTCCCGCTCTGGAAAGCCTGCTGCTGGATTACTTCAAGGAATGCGGCCACTTTCCGAACTGTATCCGGCATTTCAGTCGGGTCTTGGCGTCAACCTCGATTACGCTTCCTGCTGGTCAGGCTACTCATGTACTGCGTCATACGTTCGCAAGTCACTTTGTCATGGGTGGCGGCAACATCCTCACGCTGCAAAAGGTGTTGGGTCATGCGTCCGTCACGATGACCATGCGCTATGCCCATTTATCGCCCGATCACCTTCAGGATGCCTTACGGCTGAACCCGATTTTCGACACTTTATCGACACCTTCAAACGTCGAAAACGAAAAAGCCCCGTAAAAACAGGGCCTTAGCATTTCGATTTTGGAGCGGGCGATGGGAATCGAACCCACGGCTCTAGCTTGGGAAGCTAGGGTATTACCATTATACGACGCCCGCGCAGGGAGCTTTGTACCAGAAGGCTGGCTGAAATTGAAGCGGTTTCAGATTTCGCCGCGAAAGGCTCAGATTAGAGCGATTTCTTCCGCTGTCAGGTGCCGATATTGGCCGGGTTGGAGTTGCGGGTCCAATGTCAGCGGGCCCATGCGCTCGCGGTGCAGGCGGGTGACCTTGTTGTTGAAGTGGCCGAACATGCGCTTGACCTGGTGGTAGCGGCCTTCATGCAAGGTCAGTCGGGCCAGGTGTGGGCCTAGGATTTCGAGCTGAGCGGGGCGGGTGGTGAGGTTCTCGAAGCGGAAGTAAAGGCCTTGGGCGAAGCGTTCGATGCAGATGGGATCGATCGGGTCTTCGGTTTCCACCCGGTAGGTTTTGCCCAGCAGGCTCTCGGGCTGGGTCAGGCGGCGGGACCAGAGGCCGTCGTTGGTGATGATCAGCAGCCCGGTGGTGTTGAAGTCCAGGCGACCGGCGATATGCAGTTCGGCCTTGTCCGGCTCGTCGAGCAGGTCGAGAACCGTCGGGTGCTGCGGGTCGGAGGTGGCGCTGACGCAACCGGTCGGTTTGTGCAACATGATGAAGCGCGCGGCCTTGCCTGCCTGTAGCGTCTGGCCGTCAAGCGCTACGTGATCGAACACGCGGATATCGTAGGTGCCGTCGCGCACCGCCTGGCCATTCACTTGCACCCGCCCCGACGCCAGAAGCAGGCGGGCTTGTCGATGGCTGCAGTGGGGCTGGTTGGCGAGGAAGCGGTCGAGGCGCATCAGCTAGCGGAAGATGACTCGCCGCGGGCGCAGCGCGCGCATATACAGGTCTTGTTCCGTGCCTCGCTGGGAATCCGTTGGCGAGCATCCGGCGCGATGATGGCGCTGAAGCACCAGCAGGGCTGCTCGGCGCCCTGCGGTTCGCACTGGCCGCACTGGTTGGGCTGCCCGCACAGCGGGCAGCAAGTGGGGTCGAAGGCCTGGACTGTCACTTCACCCGCTGACCGGGCTTGGCGCCGTTGTCGGGGCTGAGCAGGTAAATGTCCTCACCGCCGGGGCCGGCGGCCAGCACCATGCCTTCGGATACACCGAATTTCATCTTGCGCGCCGCGAGGTTGGCCACGTACAGGGTCAGGCGGCCTTCGAGCTTGCTCGGGTCCGGGTAGGCGCTCTTGATGCCGGAGAAGACGTTGCGCTTGGCATCGCCGATATCCAGGGTCAGGCGCAGCAGCTTGTCGGCGCCTTCGACGAACTCGCACTTCTCGATCAGGGCGATACGCAGGTCGACAGCGGCGAACTGGTCGAAGGCGATTTCGGCAGCCAGCGGCTCCTTGGTCAGCTCGCCGTTGCCACCGGCCGGCGCAGCGCTTTCGCTGGCGGCCAGGTCTTCCTTGGAAGCTTCCACCATGGCGTCGATCTTCGCCGGTTCGATACGGGTCAGCAGCGGGGTAAAGGCGTTCAGCTGATGATTGGCGAGTAGCGTCTGGTGATCGTCCCAGGTCAGCGGCGCGACGTTGAGGAAGCGTTCGGCATCGGTGGCCAGGTTCGGCAGTACCGGCTTGAGGAAAACCACCAACTGGCGGAACAGGTTAATGCCGGTGGCGCAGATCGCCTGGACCTCGGCCTGCTTGCCTTCCTGCTTGTTCAGTGCCCAGGGCGCCTTGTCGGCGATCCAGGCATTGGCGCGGTCGGCCAGGGCCATGATCTCGCGCATGGCGCGGGCGAAGTCGCGCGCCTCGTAGGCCTCGGCGATCGACGGCGCAGCGGTGCGGAAGGCGTCGGTCAGCTCCGGTGCGGCGTTGTCGGCGACCAGCATTCCGGCGTTGCCCTTGTGGATGAAACCGGCGCAGCGACTGGCGATATTGACCACCTTGCCGACCAGGTCGGAGTTGACCTTCTGCACGAAGTCTTCGAGGTTCAGGTCCAGGTCATCGACGCCACGCCCGAGTTTGGCTGCGTAGTAGTAGCGCAGGTACTCGGGGTTCAGGTGGTCGAGGTAGGTGCGGGCCTTGATGAAGGTACCGCGCGACTTGGACATCTTCTGCCCGTTCACCGTCAGGTAGCCGTGCACGTTGACGGCGGTCGGCTTGCGGAAGCCCGCGCCTTCAAGCATTGCCGGCCAGAACAGGGTGTGGAAATTGATGATGTCCTTGCCGATGAAATGGTACAGCTCGGCGCTGGAATTCTTGTTCCAGAAGGCGTCGAAGTCCAGTTCCGGGCGGCGCGCGCAGAGGTTCTTGAAGCTGGCCATGTAGCCGATCGGCGCATCGAGCCAGACATAGAAATACTTGCCCGGCTCGTCGGGAATCTCGAAGCCGAAATAGGGCGCATCGCGGGAGATGTCCCATTCGTGCAAGCCGCTGTCGAGCCATTCGGCGATCTTGTTCGCCACCGAATCCTGCAGAGTGCCGCTGCGGGTCCACTCCTTGAGCATGGCCTCGAACTCGGGCAGCTTGAAGAAGAAGTGCTTGGAGTCGCGCAGCACCGGTGTCGCGCCGGAGATGGCCGAGCGCGGGTCTTTCAGGTCGGTGGGCTCGTAGGTCGCGCCGCATTTCTCGCAGTTGTCGCCGTACTGGTCCTCGGCGGCGCATTTCGGGCAGGTGCCCTTGATGAAGCGGTCGGCGAGGAACATGCCCTTCTCGGGGTCGAAATACTGGGTCACCGAGCGGGTGGCGATATGCCCAGCATCGCGCAGCTTGCCGTAGACCAGCTCCGACAGCTCGCGGTTTTCCTCGGAATGGGTGGAGTGGAAGTTGTCGAAATTCACCAGGAAATCGGCGAAGTCGGCACTGTGTTCGGCCTGGACGTTGGCGATCAGCTGTTCCGGGGTGATGCCTTCTTTCTCCGCGCGCAGCATGATCGCCGAGCCGTGGGCATCGTCCGCGCAGACGTAGATGCACTGATTGCCGCGCAGCTTCTGGAAGCGTACCCACATGTCCGTCTGGATGTACTCCAGCATGTGGCCAAGGTGGATCGAACCGTTGGCGTAGGGCAGGGCGCTGGTAACGAGGATCTGACGAGCTTCGGACATGGAAATGGCTGCACCGGTAGAACGAGAAGTCCGCAACTATAAAGGAAGCGACCGCATACAGGCCACCGCCGGGCAGTGAGGACGGGATGTCGCAAGGGCGCGCGCCAGCGTTGTCGCTGCTGTTAATATGGCCTCCTGTTTTACTCGGTCTTTCCTTGGAGTAGTCATGTCCGTCACCCGTGAAGCTGTGGAAGCGGTACTGCGTCAGTACACCGACCCCCATTTGAACCAGGATCCGGTCAGCGCCGGATGCGTGCGTTCGATCGAGATACAGGGTGAGCGCGTCAGCGTGCAGCTCGAACTCGGCTACGCGGCCGGACTGTTTCGCAGTGGCTGGGCACAGACGCTGGCCATGGCCATCGAGCAGCTCGACGGCGTGAGCCGCGCGGACGTGCAGGTGGATTGCGTGATCAAGCCGCACAAGGCACAGGACCAGGTGCCGGCGCTGGCCAACGTGAAGAACATCATCGCGGTGGCGTCCGGCAAGGGCGGGGTGGGCAAGTCCACCACGGCGGCCAACCTGGCGCTGGCACTGGCCCGCGAGGGCGCGCGGGTCGGCGTGCTGGATGCCGATATCTACGGGCCGAGCCAGGGCATCATGTTCGGTATTCCCGAGGGGACCAAGCCGGAGATTCGCGACCAGAAATGGTTCCTGCCGCTGGAGGCCCATGGCGTGCAACTGATGTCCATGGCGTTTCTCTCCGACGACAAGACGCCGATGGTCTGGCGCGGCCCGATGGTGTCCGGCGCGCTGCTGCAACTGATCACCCAGACCGCCTGGAAGGATCTCGACTACCTGGTGGTGGACATGCCGCCCGGAACCGGCGATATCCAGCTGACCCTGGCGCAGAAGGTGCCGGTGACCGGCTCGGTGATCGTCACCACGCCGCAGGACCTGGCGCTGCTGGACGCCAAGAAGGGCGTCGAGATGTTCCGCAAGGTGAACATTCCGGTGCTGGGTGTGGTGGAGAACATGGCAGTACACATCTGCTCCAACTGCGGCCATGCCGAGCATCTGTTCGGCGAAGGGGGCGGCGAGCGGCTGGCGGATGAGTACAACGTCGATCTGCTGGCGTCGCTGCCGCTGTCCATGGCCATCCGCAGCCAGGCCGATGCCGGCAAGCCGACGACCATCGCCGACCCGGAAAGCCAGATCGCCATGATCTACCAGGAAGTGGCTCGTACCGTCGGGGCGCGCATCTCGCAGAGTGGGCAAATCATCGCCCAGTCGATGCCGAACATCGTGGTGTCCGACGACTGATCGGCTTCAGGGCGGCGTAGGTCGGGTTGGCCGAAGGCGTAATCCGACAACCCCCAGGCACAGCCCCGCGCTCGTGGCGTAACCTTGGCGCCGCTTGTCGGGTCGATAAAGCGTGACCCGACCTACAAAGGCGTAATCCAATATTTTGCAGCCACAAAAAAGCCCCGCCGAAGCGGGGCTTTTTCAGAGAAGACTCAGGTTAGATAACCTGAACTTCCTCAGCTTGCATGCCTTTCTGGCCGCGGGTAGCGACGAAGGAGACTTGCTGGCCTTCTTTCAGGCTCTTGAAGCCGTCACCCTGGATGGCACGGAAGTGAACGAAGAGGTCGTCACCGGATTGCGGAGTGATGAAGCCGAAGCCTTTTTCATCGTTGAACCACTTAACGGTACCGGTTTGGCGATTGGACATTTGAAATGTCTCCTTGAACAAGGTGTAGAGATTGTTTGAACGGGCAAATACCCCGAACGGTGACTGTGTGCAAGGAGTTAAAGGAGTCGTAGCAATGATCGGATCGAAATCTAAACATGTAGCGATTCACGGTGACACATGCATCAGCAGCCAACGCAAGATACCGTATTTGCGGAGCAATGCGAGCATTATTTTCAGTTTCTGCCAGGCGCCCGGTGGAAGCGGTATACGGTCCCAGGCTGCGGGCTTGGAGAAGGCTGCACAGGGCCGGTAATATGCACCTCTTTTTTCTTGACCAACCAGCACAATCAGGACGCCTGCCATGAGCATCAAATCGGACAAGTGGATTCGCCGGATGGCCCTGGAGCAGGGCATGATCGAGCCCTTCGTCGAGCGCCAGGTGCGCAACGAGGGCAATGAACGCCTGATTTCCTACGGTGTATCCAGCTATGGCTACGATGTGCGTTGCGCCGATGAATTCAAGGTGTTCACTAACATCAATTCGGCGACGGTCGATCCGAAGAATTTCGACGAGAAAAGCTTCGTCGACATCAAGAGCGACGTTTGCATCATCCCTCCGAACTCCTTCGCTCTGGCCCGCACGGTCGAGTACTTCCGCATTCCGCGCAACGTGCTGACCATCTGCCTGGGCAAGAGCACCTATGCCCGCTGCGGCATCATCGTCAATGTCACGCCGCTGGAGCCGGAGTGGGAAGGCCACGTGACGCTGGAGTTCTCCAACACCACCACGCTGCCGGCGAAGATCTACGCCAACGAGGGCGTGGCGCAGATGCTGTTCCTCGAATCCGACGAGGAATGTGAAGTGTCTTATCGCGATCGGGGCGGCAAGTACCAGGGCCAGCGTGGCGTGACATTGCCCAAGGCCTGATTTTCTCTGCGATCTGATCGCTGTCGATGCGGGTGGCTGCCGAAGGGCGCCACCCGCATCGTCGTTTCAGGGTGCTGCTTTACCAGGGCAGCGCTTGGCCCTGATAGTCGATAAAGCGATGCCCGCCTTGGCCTGCGGAACGGGTGACCTGCTCGACCATCCCCCGGCAGCTGGTTTCCACATCCAGTGGCGCCTGGTCGCCGCCCATCTCGGTTCTTACCCAGCCCGGATGCATGGAGAGCACTGTCAGGCCGCTGTCTTCACCGAGGCTGGCGATAAAGCTGCGCGTCAGATGATTGAGCGCCGCCTTGCTGGCGCCGTACAGCGGCATGCCCATTGCGGGGCCAAGCTCGATGCTGCCCATGATCGAACTCATGAAGGCGATCACGCCATTGCGTGGTTCCATCAGCGGCAGCAGGCGCTCGGCCAGGCGAATCGGCGCCACGGCATTGGTCATGAAGAGTGCGCCGAGGTCTTCCAAGCTTACGTCACTGGCCGAAGCGTTCCGTGGGCCGGAGATGCCGGCGTTGACGTAGAGCAGATCCAGCGGGGTGCCGGCCAGACGCTGAGCCAGCGCATCGACGCTTGCGGCATCGTCGATGTCCAGTGTTTCGATACGAACATCGGCCAGGGCGCCGAGTGCGTCGGTGCGTTGCGGGTCACGGACCGTGGCGATCACCTGCCAGCCTTCGGCGTGCAGTTGTTTGACCAGCCCGAGGCCAAGGCCGCGAGAGGCGCCAATGACGAGTGCGGTTTTGGGCATGACAGCAGACTCCGTACGGGTTCCAGAAACGAAGAATGCCCGGCTCATGAGGAGGCGGGCATTCTGGTGCATGCATCACGAGGGATGGCCAGGCCATCTTTCCGTGGCAGGCATGGCGACTCAGCCGGCGAAGTTCTTCGCGACGAAGTCCCAGTTGACGACGTTCCAGAACGCCTCGACGAACTTCGGACGGGCGTTGCGGTAGTCGATGTAGTAGGCGTGTTCCCAGACGTCGCAGGTCAGCAGAGGCTTGTCACCGGCGGTCATCGGGTTGCCGGCGCCGATGGTGCTGGCCAGGCCGACGCTGCCGTCGGACTTCTTCACCAGCCAGGCCCAGCCGGAGCCGAAGGTGCCGATGGCGGTCTTGGTGAATTCTTCCTTGAACTTGTCAAAGTCACCGAAGGCGGCGTTGATGGCATCAGCCAGGGCGCCGGTCGGCTGGCCACCGGCGTTCGGTGCCATGCAGTTCCAGAAGAAGGTGTGGTTCCAGACCTGAGCGGCGTTGTTGAAGATGCCGCCGGATGAGGTCTTGATGATGGTTTCCAGGTCCTTGCCTTCGAACTCGGTGCCTGGGACCAGGTTGTTCAGGTTGGTCACGTAAGCCTGGTGGTGCTTGCCGTGGTGGTACTCGAACGTCTCGGCGGAAATGTGCGGTTCGAGGGCATTCTTTTCAAACGGAAGCGGCGGCAATTCGAAAGCCATGATGTATCTCCTGATCAGTGTCGAGAATGCATGCGCTCAGATTGGAGGACGACAGTCCGCGCTGATGGCCAGCGCGCGGCAAAACGGCAAAAAACTGTAAGGCTCGCCGTCCGTCGGAGTTGTCTTTCCCTTCGCTGGCTCCATGCGTGGGTAATCTTTTTGGCCGTTCACGGGCGACCGGGTAGCGGGCTGAAGTATTCCACTGCATGCCCGCGAATCAAGGATCATAGCACCCACCCTGCGGCAAAACCACGCGGCAACCGTGTGGGAAAGCTTGCGCCAGAGCCTTTTTAATCCATGAGATGCGTAAGGGCATGCGAGTGTGCCCTCTGCGTGGACCACGGGAAAAGCCTGCCGTTCCTCAGGCGCTGAGGACCAGTTGCGTGGCGATGGCGAACATCATGCCGGCGACGCCCAGGTCGATCAGGCGCCAGGTCAGTGGGCGCGCCAGCCAGGGGGCCAGCCAGGCGCCGCCGAGTGCCAGAAGCAGGAACCACAGCGTCGATGCGCTGGCCGCGCCCAAGGTGTAGGCGCCGGGTTCGGGCTGCTGGGCGCCGACCGAACCGATCAGCAGGACGGTGTCGAGATAGACATGCGGGTTGAGCAGCGTGACGGCCAGCGCCGCGAGCAGCACGCTGCGCCGTGAGCGTGGGCTGCGTTGCGCCTCCTCGCGCAGTGCCTGCGGACGCGCGGCACGGCGCAGGGCGACGATGCCATAGAAGGTCAGAAAGATTACGCCCCCCCAGCGGGTGACTGCCAGCAGCAGGGGATTGGCCGCCAGTACCGCAGCCAGGCCGAACACGCCGACCGCCACCAATAGAATGTCGCAAAGAATGCACAGCGCCGCGACCGGCAGATGGTGTTCGCGGCGCAAGCTCTGGGCGAGGACGAAGGCATTCTGTGCGCCGATGGCGATGATCAGGCCCGCCGCCACCAGCAATCCGTTGAAGTAACTCTGCCACATGGCCTCTCACCTGTTCGCGCCGAAGGATGGCTCGCAGTTTCGGAGGTTCAAGCGTATAAGAAAAACGAAAGTTGGTAATACCGCATAAGGAAAATCGATGTTCGATTACAAGTTGCTGGCGGCCCTGGCGGCTGTGGTCGAGCAGGCCGGCTTCGACCGGGCGGCCCAGACGCTGGGCTTGTCGCAATCGGCTGTATCCCAGCGGATCAAGCTGCTGGAGGCACGGCTGGGGCAGCCGGTCCTGCTGCGTGCGAGCCCGCCGCAACCGACCGAAGTGGGCCGGCGACTGCTCAACCATGTGCAGCAGGTGCGATTACTGGAGCGTGACCTGCAGGCGCAGGTGCCGGGAATGGACGCCAACCGACTGCCCGAGCGGCTGCGTATCGCGCTCAATGCGGATAGCCTTGCCACTTGGTGGGCGCCGGCGGTGGCGCCGTTCTGTGCCACGCATGGAGTGGTGCTCGATCATGTGCTGGAAGATCAGGCGGTGGGCCTCAAGCGCATGCGGGCCGGTGAGGTGGCCGCTTGTGTGTGTGCCGTGGAGCGGCCTCTGGCAGGGGCTCGCAGCGAGTTTCTCGGGGCGATGCGTTATCGCGCTCTCGCCAGCCCGACCTTTATGGCGCGGCATCTGGATGGCGATGTGTCGGTCGAGGCACTGCTGCGCGCGCCGGCAATCGTCTTCGGCCCGGATGATCTGCTGCAGCACTGCTACCTGGCTTCGCTCGGCCTGAACGGGGCCTTCAGCCACCACCTGTGTCCCTCATCCGAAGGCTTCGTGCGTCTGCTGCAAAGCGATCTCGGCTGGGGGCTGGTGCCCGAGTTGCAGGTGCGCACCGAACTGGCAAGTGGAATGCTGGTCGATGTGTCTCACGGCCCGCCCATCGATGTACCGCTTTACTGGCATCACTGGCGCAATGGCGGCGAGTTGCTTGCCGAGCTGACCCGGCAGCTCACCCGTTCGGCGCATCGGTGGCTGGTTGCTTGAGGGGTGGTTCAGTTGATGATCCGCTGGCCGCGATAGATGCGTATCGAGGCCTGCCGAACTTCGTCAGCCGGTGAGGCCGAGATGGGGAGGACAGGTAAAGGCTGGTCCCTGTAGGTAGCCAATTGCTTGCCGAGGTCGCGTGTCAGTTCGTCGCTGGAGCAGAGGCAGGCTGCCAGCATGGCCGAGATGGCATCAGGCTGACTGAGGCGGATATCGAGATGCTGTTCTTCGCGCAGCCGGCGGCGCAGCATTCGCATGCAATCGAGTACAGCCTTGTTGAACTCCATGTCGATCCGCTCCTCTGAGGCGTTGTTCATGGTCCGACATCCCTGTCGGAGGAGCCATCCAGGCGGCCATGAGCTTCAAAGCAACAGCCGTACCAATCATGCGTACTGGCCTGCCAGGCCCCGCCATGGCTGGTGTGGGAAGAGTGCCGCACTTCAGGCGCAGGGTTGCATGCTGCACCTCCGAGGATCAGATGTCGCGAACATGCCTGGTCCTGGTGCGCCCTGAAGCGGTATCGCTGAAATCGTTATACTGCGCGCTGTTTTTCGCTACGCGCCATCGAAGGTATCCCATGCGCAACGATGCTCACGACGAACTGGACCATATTCCCAGCCTGACCGCCGATCGGAAAAGGCCTTATCCGGAGCCGGAGTTCGAGCCCCTGCACAGGCCAGGCGACAGCGGCCTGGATCATGACCGTGCGCGCAAGAAGCGGCGCAGCACCAATGCCGCGCCGTTATGGATCCTGATTCTGATGCTCTGCGGCGCGTTGCTGGCACTGGGCTGGTGGGGCAAGGGACAGATCGAGCGCCTGGAGGCGCAACTGGTGGCCACTCAGGAGAGCTTTGCGCGTATCAGTGAAGATGCGGCGGGGCGGCTACAGGATATTTCCGGAAAGATGGTGGCGACCGAATCCAGCGTCACCACCGAAGGCGAGGCCTTGAAGCTGCGTATCAAGCAGCTTGAGAAGCAGGCCATCGAGCTGCTGGAGCAACAGCGCGCCATCACCACGCAGCAGCAGAGCCTGGTGGGCAGGCAGGGCAATCAGGATCAGCGGCTGGAAGAGCAGGCCGGGCGTGTCGAGGCTGTGGCGACCGAGATACGCAAGCAGCAGGCTGCAACGGCCACCTTCACGCAGACTCTGGAAGGACTGAATAGCGAGCACGCCAGGTTGAATGCCGAAGTGAGCGGCCTGAAAGGTTCGCTCGACGGTCTGGGCAAGGTTTCCGCTCGAATCGATGGCATCGACAAGGAGATCGCCGGCCTGAAGCGTCAAAGTGACCCCGCTCAGGCCATCAGCCGTCTGGAGCAGGAAGTGCTGATCCTGCGCAGCGAAGTGGATAACCGTCCCGCCGCCACTCCCGGCGTGAAAACCGCCGAGTTCGACTCATATCGGGCGCAGATGACGCGCAGCTTCAATACCCTGCAAAGCCAGATTGCCAATCTGCAGGAACAGATCGACCGCCGTTAGGGTGAAATTATTGGTTACAAATTGTCAGGGTCTGATGCTTTTGAAACGGACGCAGCAGCCGTTAGCCCTGGCTCAAGCGCTATTTGATACAAGGTATCTGGAGCCGTTTTTCGGCGAATGCTGGGCGAACAGAGATGGGACGGATGGTTGCGCTCAGTCAAAAATGAACTGGTATCAAGGTGCTACCATCCGGCGCGACTGACACAAGCACGTGGAAAGTCCGCTTACCAGCCAGTTCGGGTGACAATAAAAATGCCGTCGCTGATTGATCTTCTTTTAAGCCGCCTGGCTACATTGCTGCCCAGTGAGCTCAAGCCCAACGAGCTGAAGCAACTGCTGATCCCGCATCGCCATTCGATGCTGCTGACACAGCGCCGCGCGACGCTGATCGTCAATCGCGTCCGTCTGTTCGCCTTTCTCTTCGCGGTGCTGACACCGGTATGGGGCATCATCGATCTGATGGTGTTCAGCTATCCGCTGTGGCTGGGGCTGGCGGCGTTTCGCCTGCTTGCCTGCGGGGCTTTTGCCTGCCTGCTGCTGTTCTATCGGCCCAGCGGCAACCTGTTCGATGCCTACCGGGCGATCGCCATTCTGTTCGCTATACCCACGGTGTTCTATATCGCTTCGCATACCCTTTTGGGCGGCTATCAGTTGACTCAGATTTCCGCGATGGTGGCCACGGGTTATGCGTTTCTGCCCTTCGTACTGATGGCCGGCCTGGCGATATTTCCGCTCACCCTGGTGGAAAACCTGGTACTGGCCTGCATTCTACTGCTGGCCCAGGCCCTGGCGGGATATCTGAGCTGGTCGACCTTGAACTGGCCTTCGTTCGCTGGCGCCTTCTGGCTGTTGATCCTCATTGCCGGGGTTACCGCCCTGGCGAGTCTGAGCCAGCTGGCATTCATGATCGCGCTGGTGCGTCAGGCCATCCGTGATCCGCTGACAGGTGTTTTCTCGCGCGGCAGCGGCCAGGAAATCATGCGGCTGCAGTGGGATACCGCGCGGCGTCACGGGAGCGGCTTGGCTGTAGCTTTCGTCGATCTGGATCATTTCAAGTCGATCAACGATACCTTCGGCCACGATGCAGGCGATCAGGCATTGCGTGATTGCACCCGGCATATCCTGACCAACCTGCGCAGCACTGACAGCCTGGTGCGCTGGGGCGGGGAAGAGTTCGTGGTGATTATGCCTGATACCGATATGGAACAGGCACGCCTGGCGCTCGGTCGGATGGTTCAGAAAGGCTTTGGGGCGCGTCCTGATGGTCTGCTGCTTACAGCCAGCATCGGTCTTGCCGAGCGCTGTGCCGACCAGGCAGAAAGCGGACAGCAATTGCTGGAATTGGCCGACAAACGCATGTATCTGGCCAAAGCGGGCGGTCGCAATCGGCTCTGTAGCGAAGCGGATGATGAACTCGACCCAGGTGCAACAAAAGAAAAGATATCGGGATATGCGACTCTGGTTGGCCGCGATCGATCCAAACTATCTGTCTGAAAGTTACTTGAACAGTAACGGGCCTGTAATTACTTGGAAATCTTCGTTTTTCTGATAGCCTTTTGACAAAGTGCAAGAATTACAGGAAGAGTTAAGGCCTGATGGAAATTAATGCCTATATGCATCATTGGTAAAGTTTGCGTTGAGGTAAATGAAAAGAGGGCAAGGATGTAAATCCTTGCCCTCTTCACAAGTCGCATCAGCTATTGCTGTTGCGACCACCGCCGTGGCTGTTCTGGCCGCCTTTGCGACCGGCTTCGGAGGCTTTTTCGCGATCATTGGCGAAGTTGCCGCCGCTGTTCTGGCCGCCTTTCTTGCCTGCTTCGGAAGCCTTCTCGCGGTCGTTTGCAAAGTTGCCGGGATTTTTGTTTGTCATCTTCATTTCTCCTGAAAGGGGATAGAGACTCTTGCGGGCTGCACGACTTCATCAGCCTTCAGGGTTTAAGAACCGGGCGGCTGGCAGGAGTTTCCCATTAGAACAAACGGCAGACGAATGGTTGTCAGTAGCAACAGTAAGTATATGGCGAAATGACGGCTCAGCGAAACGGTAGTTGATATGAGAAAGAGTTATTGCGGTAATAACTTTTTTATATGAAGAAACGCGAGCCTGCGCCCAGGCTCGCGCCGGTTCATTGCAGCGCCGAAGCGGGGCCGAAGAACTCGTGGCGTAATTGTTGCTCTGGTACGCCGAGGGTTTGCAGTTGCCGACGGATTGCTGCCATAAAGGGTTTGGGGCCAAGGAAATAAGCGTCCAGGTCCCGGTTGTCCGGCAGCCAGGTGTCCAGACGTTCGGCTGTCATCAGACCAACGGCATCCGGCTGGGTGTCTTCACCTTCGTGCTCGTCGTAGCAATAGAAACGTTTGAGCTGGGCATGACGCTCGGCCAGCCCATCTACCCATTCGCGAAACGCATGCGCGCCAGCATTGCGCGCGCAGTGGATGAAGTGCACCGGACGTGAGGTTTGCAGTGCTTCTTCGAGCATTGCCAGGGTCGGCGTGATACCTACGCCACCGCTGATCAGTACCAATGGCTTGTCGCTCGGCTCCAGGATGAAATCCCCCGCAGGCGCGAAGAGATCCAGGCCGGCACCTTCGGCCATGGCATGCAGCGTATTGGAGGCCAGGCCGCCGTCCTCGCGCTTGACGCTGATGCGGTACTCGCGGCCATTGCTGGCGGCGGACAGCGAGTAGTTACGCCGTACCTCTTCGCCCTCGATGATCAGGCGCAGGCCGATGTACTGACCGGGTTTGTGGACCAGCACCGGGCCGCCGTCTTCGGGTTGCAGGTAGAAGGAGGTGATCTCGTCGCTTTCGACCACTTTGCGAGCAATCCGGAAACGACGCGCGCCGCGCCAGCCGCCGGGGGCGTCGGCAGTGGTGCTGTAGATCCGCTCTTCGGTTCCGATGAGGATATCGGCCAATTGCTGGTAGGCCGCAGCCCAGGCGGTGATTACCTCATCGGTGGCGATATCGCTGCCGAGTACTTCGCGGATGGCGCGCAGCAGGCAGGAGCCGACGATGGGATAATGCTCCGGCAGTACCTGCAGGGCCACATGCTTGTTGACGATCTGCGATACCAGCCCGCCGAGCTGCTCCAGCCGGTCGATATGTTTGGCGTACATCAGCACGCCATTGGCCAGCGCGCGTGGTTGATCGCCGCTGGCCTGGTGGGCCTGGTTGAAGAGTGGGCGCACCTCGGGGTGCTCGGCCAGCATCAAGCGATAGAAATGAGTGGTCAGGGCTTCGCCACCGCTTTCAAGCAGGGGGACGGTGGCTTTGATCAGGGCACGTTGTTCAGCGCAAAGCATGGATTACTCCGTTCGTTATAGGGCCGTCTCTATACGGCTCGCACCATGGCGAGCCTTCGGACAGGCTGCTGTATGTCTTTCAATAATCGTTCCAGCCTGTAATTGATCGGAGTCAAGGGCGTACAGAAAGGTCTGGGTAGATATAACCCTGTCTTTTGGGGTTTTAATGACTGTCTGGGGTGATAATTACCAAGGCATTCGCTCCATCGGCAACAAGCAGCGAACCACGATGGCGTTGGCCACTCCAAGACGTATCGTTGATTCAGCTTGGAGAGCAGCATGGAGAACTATCACATCACTCACGAAGATGATCGCTGGGTATTGCGCGAGGAAGGCGACAAGCGCGCCCTGATCGAGACCCTGACCAGGGAAGACATCCTCAACGAGACTCGTGATTACATGAAACTGCGTACCGCTTCGGTGAAAGTCCACAACGAGAGCGGTGAAGTGGAGGAAGAGCGCTGCTACCCGCGTGATCAGGATCCGCGGGAGACCAAGGGCTAAACGCGCTTACTTCGATACCAGCGACTCCCCAGTGCTGCCAGCCAGCAAGCCAGGATGAACGGCATGGTCAGCGGCGGCAGGCCCAGCCGGTCGAATCCTGCCCTGAGCAGCACCGCCGCGATGATCGCCAGCAGGGGCGCCACCCACGCACGATGGACCTGGCTGGCCGCCAGTGCAGCGAGTGCCGGGTTGTAGCCGGTCAGCCCGGCCAGCACCTGTTGTTCCGGAGCGCCTATCGCCAATCCCATGAGCATTCCGGCGAATGAGCCGCAGAGCATCCAGGCCGCGGCCCTGCGATCGGCCAGCCATACGGCCACCAGCAACAGCAACCCGGCCAGCGGTTGGCCGAGGAAGATGACCTGGCCGATGCCGGATGCGACGGCGAAGAGCAGTCCTTGACCGTTCAGTATCAGCGGCGCATCGAGCCGCGCCTGGGTGACCAGATCGAGCGCCCCGGCCAGTGTCAGCGCAAGCCAGCCGAAAAGCACGAGGGGCAGGGTGAAGCCGGGCAGCCAGTTGCGTTCGCGCATGGCGGCCATCAGGCGCACCTGCAGCAGATTGGTCACCACCGAGCCGAGCGCGATCAGCCCCAGCGTGAGCGTCGACAACCCCAGCAGCAGAACGAACAGCAAGCCCAGCAGCGCCGCGTTGTAGCCGTAGAGGCCGATAGCGATATCGGACTTGCGGTAACCCAGTGCGACGGCGCTGAAGGTTCCCACCAACGCGCCGACCATCGCCCCGATCATCAGGCCGGGGCCATGCAGGGTGATCGCCAGCAGGATCAGCAACCCGCAGCCGGGATGTGTCTGCAGGAATATCTGGCTGAAGCCGTTCAGAACGGCAAGGGTGCAACGCGATGGGCTGAGAGTGGGCATTTGCGGCTGTGGCAGGAGGTTAGGTGCTGCGTTGCAGGAAGAGGATCGCTCGGGTAAACGAGGAACGGCGAGCCGAAGCTCGCCGTCTGGATGGTCGCAGCCGCCGTGGTCGTGCCGGCTAGCGTTCCTGTTGTGGTCCTCAGTCAAGCGTCTCGATGCGCAGCGAATTGGTGCTCCCCGGCTGACCCAGCGGCACGCCGGCAGTCACTATCACGGTGTCGCCGGTGCCGGCCATTCCCTGTGCGCGTGCCAGTTCCAGCGCATTGGTGCAGACCTGCTCCATGTCGCGCATGGGCGCATCGAGTACCGAATAGACGCCCCAGGCCACCGTCAGCTTGCGCGCCGTGGTGATGCTCGGTGTCAGGCTGAGAATCGGCGTGCTGGGCCGCTCACGCGCTGCGCGCAGGCTGGAACGTCCGGATTCGGTGTAGTTGACCAGTACGGCGACCGGCAGAATCCCGCTGATCCGGCGGATCGCGCAACTGATCGCATCGGACAGCGTCGCTTCGGCGCTCGGGCGATTCACGTCGAGTTGAGCCTGGAAGTCCGGGCCGCTTTCCACCTGGCGGATGATCTTGCTCATCATGCTCACGGCCTCCAGCGGATAGTCGCCCGAGGCGGTTTCCGCCGAAAGCATCACTGCATCCGCGCCTTCGGCGACGGCGTTGGCCACATCGGTGACCTCGGCACGGGTCGGCGCAGGGGAGAAGCGCATGGATTCGAGCATCTGCGTCGCCACCACGACCGGACGCCCCAGCTGACGGCAGGTGCGGACGATGTTCTTCTGGATGCGCGGCACGCTTTCAGCCGGTACCTCGACGCCCAGATCGCCGCGCGCGACCATGATCGCATCGCACAGGCGGGCGATTTCGCGCAGATGCTGCACGGCGGACGGCTTCTCGATCTTGGCCATCAGGAAGGCGCGGTCGCCAATCAGTTCGCGTGCTTCGTGGATATCCTGCGGGCGCTGCACGAAGGACAGTGCCACCCAGTCGACGCCCAGTTCCAGGCCGAAGCTCAGGTCGCGGCGGTCCTTCTCGGTCAGCGGGCTCAGTTCCAGCACGGCTTCCGGCACGTTGACGCCCTTGCGGTCGGACAGCTCGCCGCCAGCCACCACGCGCGTTTCGATGGCGTCGGCCTGCTTGCCGATCACTGTCAGCTGCAGACGTCCGTCATCCACCAGCAGGCTCATGCCAGGCTGCAGTGCGTCGATGATTTCCGGGTGCGGCAGGTTGACCCGCGTGCTGTCGCCCGGTGTCGGGTCCAGATCCAGGCGCAGGGTCTGCCCGCGCACCAGCTGCACCTTGCCTCCGGCGAAGCGTCCGACGCGCAGCTTCGGGCCCTGCAGGTCCATGAGGATACCGATCGGCTGGTTCAGTTCGCGCTCGACTTCTCGAATCCAGCCGAAACGCTCAGCGTGATCGGCATGCTCGCCGTGGCTGAAGTTGAGGCGGAACAGGTTGACCCCGGCTTCCACCAGCGCACGCACGTCATCGATGCTGCGGGTGGCCGGTCCGAGGGTGGCGAGGATCTTGACTTTCTTGTCGGGTGTCATGGCAGGTTCCGTTGGCAGTTATCGTTATGGGATATGCGCGCTGGGGCCGTTTCAGGCGGACGGTGGCAGCACCAGAATCGCGCGGAAGTCGTTGACGTTGGTGCGTGTCGGGCCGGTCATCAGCAGCGCGTCGAGCGCCTGGAAATAGCCATAGCCGTTGTTGTTGGCCAGTTCGCCGGCGGCGTTGAGACCGAGGGCTTCGGCGCGGGCGAAACTGTCCGGCGTCATCAGGGCGCCGGCATTGTCTTCCGAGCCGTCGATGCCATCGGTGTCTCCGGCCAGGGCATAGACGCCGGGCAGGCCCTTGAGATTTTCAGTCAGGCTCAGCAGGAATTCGGCGTTGCGCCCGCCGCGGCCTTCGCCACGAACCGTCACCGTGGTTTCGCCGCCGGAGAGGATCACGCAGGGCGCCGGGAGCGGCTGGCCATGCAGCAGCACCTGACGGGCGATGCCGGCATGGACCTTGGCCACTTCCCGCGACTCGCCTTCCAGGTCGCCAAGGATCAGCGCCGGGACGCCAGCGGCGCGGGCCTTGACCGCCGCCGCTTCCAGCGACTGCTGGGGCCTGGCGATCAGCTGGAAATGGCTGCGCGACAGGCAGGGGTCGTCCGCCTTCACGGTTTCCGAGCGCGGGTCTTCCAGCCACTGGCGTACGTTGGCCGGGATCTCGATGTCGTAGCGAGTGAGGATTTCCAGGGCTTCGGCGCTGGTGGTGGGGTCCGCCACGGTCGGGCCGGAGGCGATCACCGTGGCCTCGTCGCCGGGTACGTCGGAAATCGCGTAGGTATAGACGCTGGCCGGCCAGCAGGCCTTGGCCAGGCGGCCACCCTTGATCGCCGAAAGGTGCTTGCGCACGCAGTTCATCTCGCCGATATGGGCGCCGGAGCGCAGCAGCGCCTTGTTGATCGCCTGTTTATCCGCGAGGCTGATGCCCTCGGCGGGTAGGGCCAGCAAGGATGAGCCACCTCCAGACAGCAGGAAGATCACCCGGTCGCTCTCTTCGAGGTTGCTGACCATTTCCAGCACGCGGCGGGCGACGCGCTCACCGGCGTCATCCGGCACCGGGTGCGCGGCCTCCACCACTTCGATCTTGCGGCAGTCGGCGCCGTGACCGTAGCGGGTGACTACCAGACCGGAAATCTCGCCTTCCCAGGCTGCTTCGATGGCCTCGGCCATGGCCGCTGCGGCCTTGCCGGCGCCGATGACGATGGCCCGTCCAGTGCGGTCGGCGGGTAGATGATCGGCCAGTACCTGGCGGGGGTGGGCGGCATCGATGGCGGCGCTGAACAGCTCGCGCAGCAGGGCTTGGGGATCGCGGTTCATGTGTGGCTCCTTGTATGAGGAATGGCGCCGATTTCAGACCTTAGCTCTCGTGGATGCAAGCGCTAAGGTATGAAATCGACCCGCCCGGCAATCGGGCCGTGACTCCTTCTGCCGGACGAATCGAAAGGGTGCCGCCCGAGGGCGACGGTTGAAACACTGGATATGCAGAGCCCAGGTCGTGGGGGACGTGATGATTCCGGCCCTGCGTATCCGTGGTTCAACTCTCGTGGCGCCGCTGTGCGAAAGTTCGCGTTAACCCACCACCCGGGTTCTGTCTGTCCTGAAGGTGGGTTGGCGAGTTCTGCTCAACGGGCCGGAGCTTTGAACAGGCGCTGAAAACTAGCTGCGTTGGCAATACTTCGTTAAAAACAGGCTCGGAAAGCCGCTTGCGGCTAACGCGCTTTAGCGCGGCCCGAAGGGCGAACGGAGTGAGTAATGCTCATTTAGAACACCTAAACTCCGCTTCCTCGCCTGTTTTGACTCGTTGCACTCGCCCTTCGGGCCAGCCTTCGGCTGTTACTCCCGCTGGTCGTTGCGCCTCGTCTTGCCTGCCTCGCTGACGTTTTCAGCTGCCTGTTAAATTGTTACTTCTTGCGGATCGAGAAGTTGGACATGTGTTCCAGCCCCTTGATCAGCGCCGAGTGGTCCCAGCCGCTGCCGCCGATGGACGCACAGGTGCTGAACACCTGTTGCGCGTTGGCGGTGTTGGGCAGGTTCAGGCCCAGTTCGCGCGCACCGGCCAGCGCCAGGTTGAGATCCTTCTGGTGCAGGTTGATGCGGAAGCCCGGATCGAAGGTGCCCTTGATCATGCGCTCACCGTGCACTTCGAGGATCTTCGAGCCAGCGAAGCCGCCCATCAGCGCCTCGCGTACCTTGGCCGGGTCGGCGCCGTTCCTGGCAGCGAACAGCAGGGCTTCGGCCACCGCCTGGATGTTCAGCGCGACGATGATCTGGTTGGCCACCTTGGCGGTCTGGCCGTCGCCATTGCCGCCGACGCGGGTGATGTTCTTGCCCATGGCCTCGAACAGCGGCAGGGCGCGGGCGAAGCTTTCCTCGCTGCCGCCGACCATGATCGACAGGCTGCCGGCCTTGGCGCCGACTTCACCGCCGGAGACCGGAGCGTCGAGGTACTGTGCGCCGGTGGCGTTGATCTTCTCGGCGAACTGCTTGGTGGCGGTGGGGGAGATCGAGCTCATGTCGATCACGATCTTGTTCGCCCCGACGCCTTCGGCGATGCCGTTCTCGCGGAACAGCACGTCTTCGACTTGTGGCGTATCCGGCACCATGACGATGATGAATTCGGCTTCCTGAGCCACTTCCTTGGGGTTGGCCAGGGCGACGGCGCCGCCTTCCAGCAGTGCGGCTGGAGCCTTGTCGTGGTGCTCGGACAGGAAGATGTCGTGACCGGCTTTCTGCAGGTTCTGAGCCATGGGCAGGCCCATGATGCCGGTGCCGATAAATCCGATTTTAGCCATGATTTTTTCTCCTTCTGATTCGGTTCAGATCGCGTTGTGTGCTTTCATCCAGCCGAGGCCGGCTTCGGTGGTGGTGGCCGGCTTGTACTCGCAGCCGATCCAGCCCTGATAGCCGATGCGGTCCAGGTGCTCGAACAGGAAACGGTAGTTGATCTCGCCGGTGCCCGGCTCGTTGCGGCCAGGGTTGTCGGCCAGCTGCACGTGGTTGATCACCGCCAGGTTGTTTTCCATGGTGCGGGCCAGGTCACCTTCCATGATCTGCATGTGATAGATGTCGTATTGCAGGAACAGGTTGGTACTGCCGACCTTGTCGCGAATCTCCAGCGCCTGCGAGGTGTTGTTGAGGAAGAAGCGCGGGATGTCGCGGGTGTTGATCATTTCCATGACCAGGCGGATGCCAGCTTCTTCGAGCTTCTTCGCCGCGTAGCGCAGGTTCTCGATGAGGGTCATCTCCAGCTTGCCGATATCCGCACCCTTGGGGGCGATGCCGGCCAGGCAGTTGACCTGGGTATTGCCCAGTACCTTGGCATAGGCGATGGCCTTGTCGACGCCGGCGCGGAATTCCTCGACCCGCTCCGGATCGCAGGCGATGCCACGATCACCGCCCGCCCAATCACCGGCTGGCAGGTTGAACAGCACCTGGGTCAGGCCGTTGGCGTCCAGCTGGGCCTTGATCTCCTCGGCAGGGTAGTCGTAGGGGAACAGGTACTCGACACCGCTGAAGCCGGCCTTGGCGGCAGCGGCGAAACGGTCCATGAAGTCCTGCTCGGTGAAAAGCATGGACAGGTTGGCGGCAAAACGTGGCATGGGTATCTCCTTGTGATCTGTAGGGATCATTTCGGACGGGTTTGAAGCTACTGCGCTTGGCTATGCTGCGTTGGAACCGAACTCGGGTGCGAGCCCAGTCAAAATGCTCATTTACATAAGTAAACTCCGCTTTTTCGTTCGCTTCCGCCTTGCCTAGCCTGCGCTCGTAACGCTTCCAATCCCGCCCGGCGGTGTTGTGGTGGATGTGCTGCGCGATATCCACCCTACGGGGTGCTGCGGTGTTGCGTTGCGGTGGATATGCTTCGCGATGTCCACCCTACTTTCACTTCGTAGGGTGGACGACCGCGAAGCGTCGTCCACGCGTTTGGTTACGGTTGCCTCAATCCAGCAGCGCGATCGCGGTCGGTGCATCTTCGCGGCCTTCGGCCAGCGCCTCGAACTCATTGATGGCGTCGATCTCGGTGCCCATGGCGATGTTGGTCACACGCTCCAGGATCACTTCGATCACCACCGGCACCTGATGCTCGGCCATCCAGGCCTGGGCCTGTTCGATGGCCGGTTGCAGTTCTTCCTGCTTGAATACGCGGATCGCCTTGCAGCCCAGCCCCTCGACCACCGCGACGTGGTCGACGCCGTAGCCTTCCATGCCGCTCTGGTCGGCATTGATGTTCTCGAAGCCCAGTTGCACGCAGTAATCCATCTCGAAGCCGCGCTGCGCCTGGCGAATCAGGCCCAGGTAGGCGTTGTTCACCAGGATATGGATGTAGGGCAGCTTGAACTGCGCGCCCACGGCCAGCTCCTCGATCATGAACTGGAAGTCATAGTCGCCTGATAATGCCACGACCTTGCGCGACGGGTCCGCCGCGACCACACCCAGCGCCGCCGGAATGGTCCAGCCGAGCGGGCCGGCCTGGCCGCAGTTGATCCAGTGGCGCGGCTTGTAGACGTGCAGGAACTGCGCGGCGGCGATCTGCGACAGGCCGATGGTGCTGACGTAGCAGGCATCGCGGCCGAACGCATTGTTCATGCACTGGTACACGCGCTGCGGCTTCATCGGCACGCTGTCGAAGTGCGTCTTGCGCAGCATCGTGCGCTTGCGCTCCTGGCAGTCGGCGGCCCAGGCATTGCGATCCGGCAGCTTGCCGGCGGCCTTGCGCTCCTTGGCGACTTCGACGAACAGCTTCAGCGCGGCGCCGGCGTCGGAGGTAATGCCGTAGTCCGGTGAGAACACCCGGCCGATCTGAGTCGGTTCGATATCCACGTGTACGAACTTGCGGTCCTTGGTGTACACCTCGACTGAGCCGGTGTGACGGTTGGCCCAGCGGTTGCCGATACCGAGCACGAAATCCGAGGCCAGCATGTTGGCGTTGCCGTAGCGATGACTGGTCTGCAGACCGCACATGCCGGCCATCAGCGGATGGTCGTCGGGAATCGAGCCCCAGCCCATCAGGGTGGGGATCACCGGCACGCCGACGGTCTCGGCGAACTCGACCAGCAACTCTTCGGCGCCGGCGTTGTAGATGCCGCCACCGGCGACGATCAGCGGGCGCTCGGCGGCGCAGAGCATGTCGATGGCTTTCTCGATCTGCTTGCGGCTGGCTGCCGGCTTGTAGACCGAGAGCGGCTCATAGGTGTCGACGTCGAATTCGATTTCGGCCATCTGCACGTCGAACGGCAGGTCGATCAGCACAGGGCCGGGACGACCCGAGCGCATCACGTGGAAGGCCTGCTGGAACACGCGCGGCACCAGTGCCGGCTCGCGTACGGTGACGGCCCACTTGGTGACCGGCTTGGCGATGGATTCGATATCCACGGCCTGGAAATCTTCCTTGTACAGACGGGCACGCGGTGCCTGGCCGGTGATGCAGAGAATCGGAATGGAGTCGGCCCAGGCGGAATAGAGGCCGGTGATCATGTCGGTGCCGGCGGGGCCGGAGGTGCCGATGCACACGCCGATGTTGCCGGCCTTGGTGCGGGTGTAACCCTCGGCCATGTGCGAGGCGCCTTCGACGTGACGCGCCAGGATGTGGCGGATGCTGCCGTCAGCGCGCAGGGCGGAATACAGCGGGTTGATCGCGGCACCGGGGATGCCGAAGGCGGTATCGATGCCTTCCTTGCGCAGTACCGCGACGGCGGCATCGATTGCTCTCATTCGGGCCATGGGTCGTTCCTCCTGACTCTTAGAATTTGTTCACGATCTGCTGCGCGTCGGCTCTGCTGCGTTAAAACCAGGTTCGGAAAGCCGCTTGCGGATAACGCGCTTCAGCGCGGCCCGAAGGGCGAACGAAGTGATTAATGCTCATTTGCACCAGCAAACTCCGCTTCCTCGCCTGCTTCTGCCTTGCAGGTCTCTAGCTCACAAGATCGTGGCTGTTTTCTTGTTCGATAGTTTTTATACGTGGCCCAAGGATGCAGGGCTGGAATGAAAGGGGGAATTGGTCGAAACTTCAGTTCTGTCGATATCAGGAGTATCGAATGGATCGTTATACAGCCGTACATAGCTTCGTTTTAGTCGCTGAGGCCGGCAGTTTTGCCGCCGCCGCATTGAAGGAAGGCGTGACACCCGTGGTGATGGGCCGCCGTCTCGATGCGCTGGAGCGCCACCTGGGCGTCAAGCTGATGCACCGCTCCACCCGTGGCCTGGCGCTAACCGACCTGGGCGAACAGTACCTGGAGCGTGCGCGCGCTTTGCTCAAGGATTTCGACGAGGCTGATGCCAGCATCGCCAAGGACCGCACCTCGGTGCGCGGCCACCTGGTGATCTCGGCGCCGGCGGCATTCGGTCGCCGGCATATCGGCCCACATGCGCCGGCCTTCCAGGCGCGCTTCCCCGATCTGCAGCTGTCGTTCAACTTCACCGACAGCGTGGTCGACCTGGTGCGCCACGGCTACGACATGGGCATCCGCATCGGCGAGGTCACCGACCCCAACTACGTGGCGGTCAAGCTGTTCCCCAATCGCCGGGTGGTCTGCGGCGCGCCGGACTACTTCGAGCGCCAGGGCGTACCGCGCGTGCTGGAAGACCTGACGCGGCACAACTGCCTGGCCTTCAACCTGCAGGGCGGGCAACAGCGCGGCTGGACCTTCCTGCGCGACGGCAAGCAGGTGGCGGTGCGGGTGGACGGCAACCTCGACTGCAACGACGGCGAGCTGCTGTTCGACTGGGTCAAGCAGGGCCTGGGCATCGGCTGGCGCTCGACCTGGGAAATCCAGGCCGAACTCAAGCGCGGCGAACTGGTGACCGTGCTCGACGAGTACGCACTGCCGGCCTACGACATCCAGGCGGTCTACCCGCAGCAACGCTACCTGCCGGCCAAGGTGCGCTTCTTCATCGACTACCTGAAGGCGATCTACAACGCGCCCGGTTACTGGGAAACCCGCTGAGCCGAACCACGTCGCGTGGTTGCTGGTCGTAGGGTGGATGTCGCGTAGCACATCCACGCGCGGTGGCTACCGAAAAAACGCAGCCTTCGCCATGAGGTGCATCGTGGATCGTCTGAAAATCGCCACCTTCAACATCAACGGCATCCGCGCGCGGCGGACCAACCTGCTCGAATGGCTGCAGCGTGAGCAACCTGACGTGGTCTGCCTGCAGGAGTTGAAGGCGCAGGACGCGGACTTTCCCATCGACGACATCCGTGCCGCCGGCTACGGCGCGCTCTGGCATGGGCAGAAATCCTGGAATGGCGTGGCGATCCTGTCGCGGGGCGACGATCCGCTGGAAATCCGTCGCGGCCTGCCGGGCGATCCCGACGACAGCCACAGCCGTTACCTGGAAGCCGCGGCCCATGGCGTCATCGTCGCCAGCCTCTACCTGCCCAACGGCAACCCGCAGCCGGGGCCGAAATTCGACTACAAGCTGGCCTGGTTCGAGCGACTGATCGAACATGCCGAAGGGCTGCTCGCCAGCGGCCATCCGGTGGTGCTGGCCGGCGACTACAATGTGGTGCCCACCGACGAGGACATCTACAACCCGCGTTCCTGGACCAGGGATGCGCTGTTGCAGCCGGAAAGCCGCGCGTGCTACCGGCGTCTGCTTGCCCAGGGCTGGACCGATGCCCTGCGTGCCAGGTATCCAGACGAGCGCATTTACACCTTCTGGGACTATTTCCGCCAGCACTGGCAAAAGAATTCCGGCCTGCGCATCGATCACCTGCTGCTCAGCAAGGACCTGGCGCCCCGCCTGGAAGAGGCGGGCGTGGATCGCTGGGTTCGTGATCAGGAACATGCCAGCGACCATGCGCCGACCTGGATCGAACTGGCTGCCGACGAGCCCCGAAAACAACCGGTCAAGCGCCGGTCGTCGTCAAAAGCAAGCTAAGGCAAAAGGGGCGCTAGGCTCAGGATAGGGCTGTGCTTCCCAAGCTGCAGAACGCCTTGATTTCCGATGGAAGATGGCGAGGGGTGCTCATCATGAACCGCTATTCCGATGTGCTTGCCGACAGCGAGCTGCCGTTGATGGTCGACGAGTTTGAGCGTGCCAATCTATCCATCGGCGAAATGCTTGCCGAGGCGCTGGACTCGGTTCGCCGCCATCTGCGAATGGAGGTGGCCTTCATCGGCGAATTTCGGGACGGCAGGCGCGTGTTTCGCCATATCGAAGGGCAATATCATTCGATGGCGCTGGCCCTCGGCGAGGGCAGTCTGCTGGAGGAAAGCTACTGCCAGCGAATCGTCGATGGTCGCTTGCCGGAGCTGATCCGCAATACCGCCGAATTTAAGGAGGCGCTGGCATTGCCGGCGACCCGGGCGTTGCCGGTCGGCGCCTACATGAGCGTACCGATTCGCTTCAGCGACGGTTCGCTCTACGGGACCTTCTGCTGTTTCAGTACGCACCCCGACGACACTCTGAGCGAGGCCGACCTGGAAACCTTGCGCCTGTTTGCCCGTTTCGCCGGGAGAGTGCTCGAGCGCCACGCGCTCAGCGAACAGCAGCGCAATGAAAGGATTGATCGCATCAAGGCTGTAATAGCCAAGCGTGATTGCTGGATGGTCTACCAACCGATATTCCACCTGGTACACAACACCATCATCGGTTACGAAGCGCTGGCCCGGTTTCGTCCCGAGCCCTATCGCTCACCGGACCTCTGGATCGAGGAAGCAGGCGAGGTCGGGCTACGCCCGCAACTGGAAATCATGCTGCTGGAAACGGCCCTCGAAGCGCTGCCGTTGATTCCAGATGATATGTACCTGTCCCTCAACGTCTGTCCGGACGCACTTTTGGATGGCACGGTGGTAAAGCTGCTCTCCAGGCAGCCACTGCAGCGTCTGATGCTGGAAGTCACGGAGCACACCTCCATTGTCGACTACGCGTTGATCGCCGCGATTCTCGAACCGCTACGTCAAGAGGGGTTGCGGCTGGCGGTCGACGATGCGGGTGCCGGCTATGCCAGCTTTCGCCACATCCTCAAGCTAAAGCCTGATGTCATCAAGCTCGACCGGAGCCTGATCAGCAACGTCGATAGCGACAACGATACCTGCGCACTGGCTGCGGCGCTGATCCGCTTCGCCGAGCAGACCGGTAGCAAGATCATTGCCGAAGGTGTCGAAACGGATGCGGAACTGGCGACCCTGCGCAGCCTGCAGGTGACCAAGGCGCAGGGCTTTCTGCTTGGAATGCCGCAACCGCTGGAAGAGGCGGCTGACTGAACCGCTGAAATGTCTGATCACTTTGCCGGTGAGCCTATCGTCGCGTCAGCCGGGCTGAGCCGTCAGCGCTCGGCACCGGCCTGCCAGCCACCGCCGAGCACCTGATAGAGGTTGATCAGTGCATTGAGCTGGCTTTCGCGTAGCTGTACGGCGGCCAGCTCGGTATTGAACAGGTTGCGCTGGGCGTCGAGGGTTTCCAGGTACGACGAATAGCCCGCACGATAACGATCCTCAGCGAAGGTCCGTGACCGTTCGAGCACAGCGCGGCGAGCCTCGGCGCGTTCGATCTGCTGCCGCAGATTGCTTATCGCAGACAGGCTGTTCTCCACCTCGGCGAACGCTTCCAGTGCAGTCGAGCGATAGGCGAAGGCCGCCTGATTGCGTTGCGCGACGGCGATGTTAAGGCCCGCTTCCAGGCGTCCGGCGTCGAAGATCGGTGCCAGCACGCTGGCACCGATATCCCAGACACGAACCGGGTCGTAATCCAGGGAATTGACGAACAGCTGGCCAAGGCTGGCCGAGACCTGCACCTGAGGCAGAAACCGGTCGCGCTGGGCTTGCAGGTTGAGGTCGCTGGCCGCCAGTAGCAGTTCGGCCTGATGAATATCCGGCCTTCGCCGCAGCAGCTGCGAAGGCAGAGCGCCGGGCACCGCAGGCGGTTCGATGGCGAGCAGTCCGGCGCCGCGCCGTACCGCGCCCGGCAGCGCCCCGGTGAGCAGGCGCAAGGCATGTTCCTGTTCGCGAATCGCCTGCCGCAGTTGGGGCAGCAATTGCGCCGCGGCTTCGTACTCGGACTGCGCCTGGGTCAGCTCCAGTTGCGAGGTGTAGCCAAGGCTGGCGCGGTCCTCGGCGACCCGCAGCGCCTGCTGTCGCGACTCGACGGTTTCCTGAGTCACGTACAGCTGCTGGTCCAGCGACAGCAGCGAGACATAGGCTCGTGCCGTGGTGCCGGTCACGGCCAGGCGCACCGCGTCGCGTTCGGCCTCGCTGGCCCGGTACTGCAATTGCGCGGCTTCGCGCAGACGTCTTAGCCGGCCCCAGATATCCAGCTCGTAAGATACTTGCAGCGAGGGCTGCACCGCCGTGGTGTGGGCGATGCCGAGCACGCTGAGTTCGCGCGCGCGTTGCACCCCCAGCACCGCGTCGAGATTCGGCAGCAGCGAGGCGTGGGACAGGCGGATCTGTTCGCGTGCCTGTTCGACACGCGAAGCAGCGATCAGCACGTCGGTGTTATGCGCCAGCGCGGCTTCGATCAATGTCGTCAGCTGCGGGTCGCCAAACGCCTGCCACCAGGTGACGGAGATTTCGCTCGTCCGCGCCGCCTCGTCGCGCCATTGCATGGGCGGGGTGAACGCGGCATCTGGCGGGATCGGCTGTCGTGCTGGCATGCAGCCCGCCAACGTGAGCAGCAGCAGGCTCGAAAGCAATTCCGGAACGCGAACCTGACGATTCATTGCCCTTTGCCCGCCGCGGTTTCAGCGGCCTCGGCGTCGCTGCTGGTATCCACATGGGTGACCACCGATAGCCCAGGTCGCAGACGCTGGCTCAGTGGCTGGTCCGGATCGATGGAAATGCGCACCGGTATCCGTTGCACCACCTTGGTGAAGTTGCCGGTGGCGTTGTCCGGGCGCAGCACGCTGAATTCCGAGCCGGTGGCTGGCGCCAGGCGCTGGACACGTCCGGTCAGGCGGGCACCGTCCAGCGCGTCGATTTCGATGGTCACCGGCTGGCCGGGACGCATGGCGAAGGTCTGTGTTTCCTTGTAATTGGCGATGACCCAAAGCTGCTCAGGTACCAGATAGAGCAACTGCGAGCCTGCCGAAACGTATTGACCCTGGCGTACCGTGACCTCGCTGACCTGGCCGTCGCGCGGTGCCTCGATGACCGTGTTGTCCAGATCGATCCAGGCCCGTTTCAATGTTGCCTCGGCGATTTCCACCTGCGCCTGCAAGCCGCCACGCGACACATCGCTGGCCTTGAGGGTCTGCTCGGCAATCGCGATGGCGGCGCGGGCCTGTTTCACGTTCGCCGTCGCTGCGCGGGCACTGGCGCGGATCTGGTCACGTTCGCGAATCGAGACCGAGCCGCGTTCGGCCAGCTCGTTGACGCGCTTTTCGTCGGCCAGCGCGCGCTGCCGCTCGGCTTCGGCGGCGGACAACTCGGCGCGGCGCGACTCCAGCGTGGCGCGGTTGGAGGCCAGGGTCTGTTCGAGATTTTCCAGCCCGAAACGCTGCGCGGCCAGCTCGGCACGGCGCTGCTCGACCAGCTGGCGATACTGTCGGTCGTCGATGCGCACCAGCGGTTGGCCGCGCGCGACTTGCTCGAAATCCTGCACCAGCACCTCGGTGACGTAGCCGTTGACCTGCGGCGCCAGCACGGTGATCTGTCCGCGCACGTAGGCGTTTTCGGTGACTGCCACCCGGTCGCTGAACGGCCAAAGCTGCCAGGCGTAAAGGATCGCTAGGACGCCGGCCAGCGCGACCAGCATCATCAGAATGACCGAGCGGAGGCTCGGCTTGATCGTCTTCGGCGGATCGTCCGGTGCCGGGCCTGCGTCCGTCGCAGCGGCAGAGGGCTGTGGCGGCTGAGCCGTTTGCAAGGTTTCGTCGTCTGCGGGTTGCCTGGTTTCGCTCATGGAGACGGTGCGTTCCTCTTTTGCCGCGCAAGGCGCAGGGTGTGATAGAGCGTCCAGCCGAACACGCCGATGGAAAGCATGCTGATCAGCCGGAATACATCGTCGAAGGCCAGCACGTTGGCTTCGCGGGTGGCGGTCTGGCTCAGCTGCGCCGCGCTCTGCGCCTGGCGCAACTGCGGGTCGCTCTGACGCGGGATGAGCGCCTGACTCTGCAGTTGCAGCCGCTGCGCAATACGCGGATCGCCCGGCACCACCTGCTCGGTCAGGTGACTGGAATGGTATTTCTCACGCACCACCTGATAGGTACCGAACAAGGCCGGCGCCGCCAGCCCGCCGAGGCTTTGGGTCATGGTGAACAGCACGATGAAGCTGACCAGGTAATTCGGCCCGTTGCGCAGCGCCTTGCCGATGCCGGTGATCAGCAGCGGGCCGAGAAACATGCCGCTGGCGAAGGCCAGCAGGCCCTGGCTGAGAAACATGTCGTGCGGGCGGGTCAGGTTGGTGGCGTCGATGTCGAGAAAGCTGGCGACTGCGATCAGCATGATCGACAGCAGGATTTGTGGCAGGGCCGTGCTCGGGCTGAACGTCATGGCGCTGCTGGCAATACCCATGCTCAGCCCGAGCAGGATCACTGCGTACAACGGCTGCAACTGCTCGGTACCCATGCCCAGCGCCTGCAGCAGCCCGACCGCGCCGTAGGTCTGCTCGGACAGCAGCAGGCGCAGGGCAAGTGCGCCGAAAGCGAAGCGCAGCATTTCCGCCGTGCCCAGCCAGCGCGTGTGCAGCAACGGGTTGCGTCGATGATGTTCGATCATGAACGCCATGCAGAACAGCAGCAGAGCGGCTATCAGCGCGTAGCCGAGCCAGGGTTGTTCGGTCCACCAGAGTATGCGTCCCTGGGCCAGCACCGCGGCAATTAGCGCCAGAGCCGGGGCGAGCAGGGCGAAGGTGAGGAAGTCCAGAGGCTCGAAGACCTTGATGCGTTCGCCCAGGGGCAGTTTGAGTACTACCACTGCGGCCAGCGAACACAGCGCCAGGCCGCTCTCGAACACATAGAGGCGGTGCCATTCGCCCATATCCAATAATGCCGGCGACATCAGCCAGGCCAGCGGCGTGCCCAGCTGGGAAATTCCGAAACCGAGAATCACCCCCTTGGGCAGGTCCGCTTTGCGGAACGCCTGCAGCATGTAAAACAGGCCCAGGGAGGAGGTTGTAGCCGCTGCCAGACCGCTGGCGGCACGCACGAAGATCGCCATCTCCAACCCTTCGACGAAGACATGAGCGATGCTCAGCGTTGCATAGAGCGTCAGGCCGATCTCGGCGAAGCGACGCAGGCCGTACTGCTGGCGGAACTTGATCATCAGCAGGTTGGCGGAGACGTTGACCATGAAGTAGGCCGCCGGCAGCCAGGCGGCTTGCGATGGCGTCAGGCCAAGGTCGCCCTGGATGCTTGGCAGGTTGGCGATGAACAGCGCGTTGCCCAGACCGCCGGTCAGCCCGACGAGCACCGCGACACAGGCATAGGCGATACGCATCGGCATCGGATGCAGCAATATCGCCGGCGAACCGGGCATGGAGGGGCGTTCGTGAGGTTCCCAGCGGGGAACGGGGGCAAGGTATTCCGGCATGTTTCGCAGGCTCGACGGCGATGACCCGGCGCTATGGGCGCTGCTGCCGAGTCGGCAGACATTGTTGGGACAGTCGCGAGCGCGAAACGGTTGGTCGAAGTTGCGTCGGCGGGCAAATCATCGGTCGGACCGGCTGAACCTTTGCCGAAGCGGGGCAGTCGATTTAACAGGTTGGCCGTGCTGCTTCCGGCCGTTCTTGGCAAGCTCTAAGAGGACTGTTCAATGGATACCCAAGACACCATTTCCGTACTCAACGATCTCATCGAAACCAGCAAGGACGGCGAAAAAGGCTTTCGCGAATGCGCCGAAGATCTCAAGCGCGCCGATCTCAAGACCACCATGATGCAGCGTGCCCAGGATTGCGCCACGGCGGCGGCCGAGCTGCAGCAACTGGTTCGCTCCCTGGGTGGCGATCCGGAAACCAGCGGGAGCGTGGCCGGCGACCTGCACCGGCGCTGGGTCGATTTGAAATCCATGGTGACCGGCAAGGATGACGAGGCCATTCTCAACGAATGCGAACGCGGCGAAGACGTGGCGATGAAGAGCTACCGCAAGGCGCTCGACAAGGATCTGCCAGCCGAGATTCGCGTTGTCGTCCAGCGTCAGTTCCAGGGCGTTCAGCGCAACCATGATCAGGTCAAGGCGCTGCGTGACGCGGAGCGTGCCCGCAGCTGACCGGCGCCTGGCTTAAAGAAAAACGCCAGCGTGATGCTGGCGTTTTTTTGGAGCCTCGAAGGGTGTCGCTTTTTACATCCACCGGACTGTAGTCGAATTCATTCGACCGGGTTTGCACCAGGCCCTACGGCTCCTGCACTTCACAGCCCTTGATCACCATGCGGATGATGGTCTCGGCGGCGGCCTCGTAGTCGGCATCCTCCAGCTTGGCTTTGCCCGTCACGACCGATATCTGCCAGTCGAAGTCGGCGTAGGTCTGGGTCGCCGCCCAGATGCTGAACAGCAGGTGGTTGGGGTCTACCTTGGCCATCAAGCCCTGATCGATCCAGTTCTGGATACAGGCGATGTTATGCGCGGCCTGGGCGTTGAGCTGCTCGGTGCGCTCGGCGGACAGGTGCGGCGCGCCGTGCATGATCTCGCTGGCGAAGACTTTCGAGGCGCCGGCATGCTCGCGCGAGATGCGGATCTTGGTGCGGATGTAGGCGCGCAGTACTTCAGCGGGATGGCCGGGCTGATTGAACGGTGCAGAGGCTTCGAGCAAGGGCTCGACGATGCTTTCCAGCACTTCGCGATAGAGGTTTTCCTTGCTCTTGAAATAGTAATAGACGTTGGGCTTGGGCAAGCCTGCGCGGTCGGCGATATCGCTGGTCTTGCAGGCGGCGAAGCCCTTTTCGGCGAACTCTTCGCTGGCGGCGCGCAGGATCAGCTCTTTGTTGCGCTCACGGATGCTGGACATTGGGCCTATTCGATTCGCTACGAGGGAGGCCGGCTGGCCTGGCGCAGAATGCTAGCACCGGCCTCCGACTTCTCTCAAGCCAAGCTATGAAAGCTGCCCGATCGATAGATTGTGCGCTTGTTTGTATACACTTCATGTGGCGTTCTGATACTGTTTTTTGCGGCCCTGTCTGTCGGCGCGCCCGGTCAGTGGCGACTGCAGCCGATCAGGCCATGGCGGAGGCAATCGTGCTTTGTCTCGTCGTGCGGCCTCACAACAAGAACAATGAGTCAACAAGGAGTCACCATGAAGCACATGCTCGCCGCTGCAGCGCTCATGTTCGCTGCCCATGCGGACGCCGAATCGACCTATGTCGTCGGCGTCGAAGACGCTCGATTCATGCCGCACTACAGCCTGGACGCCCAGGGCCAGTATCAGGGCTTCGCGCGTGAACTGCTCGATGCCTTCGCCGAAGAAGGCGGCGTGCGGCTGATCTATCGGCCATTGCCGGTCGACGAACTACTGCCGGCGCTGCTCGACGGGAGTGTCGACTTCAAGTACCCGGACAACCCCTCCTGGTCCATCTCCGACAAGAGCGGCCATGGCGTGCATTACAGCCAGGCGGCGGTGGCCTATGTCGACGGCGTCATGGTCGCGCCGCGGCGCGTGGGTTTGGGTGTCGAACAGCTGAAACGGCTGGCGGTGGTCGATGGCTGGACGCCCAAGGGCTACGAGGCACGGATCGATACCGATCAGGTGCTGCTCGTCGGCAGCAGCGACCTGCCGCGGATGATCCGTCAGGCGATGCTCCAGGACACCGATGGGGCCTACTACAACGTCGTGGTAGCGATGCACTATCTGAACAACGTCCGCACCAAACCCGGTGCGCTGGTCTTCGACCCGAAGCTGCCGCACACCCGGAGTGCCTACCATCTCTCCAGCGTGCGGCATCCGGAGCTGATCCGGCGCTTCGACCGCTTTCTCGACGAGCGTCGCGAAGACGTCGTCGCGCTCAAGGCCAGGCACCAGGTGGAGGTCAACCTCGACTCGGAATACATCGGCATGGAGCAATGGAAGGTCGACTTCCTGGAGCGGCAGAAGGCCAGGAATGCGGCGGGTGGCTGATCGCCGAGCCTCGCTCAGCCGCGCCGAATCAGCCAGACGCCAGCGAAGATCAGCAATATGCCGCCGACCTTGCCGAGGCTGATCGACGCCTGGCGATAGCCGGCCCAGCCGTAATGATCGAGCAGCAGTGCCATCAGCAACTGCCCGGCCAGCAACAGCGCCATGAACAGTGAGGCGCCCACCCGCGGTGCGGCGAAGGCTGCCGTGGCGATGAGGAAGACGCCGAGCAAACCGCTGCTCCAGTGCCACCAGGTAATCCCGCGCAGGCCTTGCAGGGTCGGCAGATCACGCTGGGCCAGCACGATGACGAGCAGCGCCAGCGTGCCGACCGCAAAGGACACCAGCGCGGCATTCATCACGCTGGACAGCTGGCGCGCAACTTCGCCGTTCATCCCGGCTTGCAGCGGCAGCATCGCCCCGGCAATCAAGGGCAAGGCGAGCAACCACCAGGCAACCGTGGGCATGGAATTCCTCCGAGAAAGCGCTTTGGAAGTGAAAGAGGGGGTGGCAGTGGTGCAGCCTGAGGTGGAAACGTCGGAACTGCGACCGCTGAATCGATAAAGTTGTACACAAGATACTGACGATAATTGCCCGGAGCAATGACTATCTCAATGCCGGCGGCTACCTTCCTGCAAAGCTACCGCTTCAGCGAGATAGGCTTTCAGAGCGGATGAACCGGCGATCCGGGACCGCGTATGGAGTCGTTGCATTATTCGTTTCGTTCGGATGACTGACATTAAGGATCTGGCTGTCAGTGCCGATAACAATCAAGCGACGTTAATGTTGTATACAATTTAATGGATACTAATAAAAACCAGAACGAGGACTACGCCATGCGCTTCATGCAACGCAGTATCCAGTGGCAACTGATCGTCAGCATGGGCGCGGCCCTGTTGACCAGCATGCTGATCGTCATTGTGGTGTATTCCTCGGCGGTCAATCGCCTGGCTGAGCGCTATCTCATCGGTGAAGCGCTACCAGCCAATATCACCGCGATCCGCAACGATATCGAGCGCACCCTGACGGAGCCGGTCACGGCTACCTCCGGTATCGCCACCAATACGCTGGTTCACGACTGGTTGCAGCATGGCGAGAGCGCCGCACAGGCGGCGGCGATGACCCGTTACCTGGAGGGTGTAAAGACGCAACAGGGCGCGCTGACGACCTCCATCGCTGTGCTCGGGAGCGGTCACTACTACTCGGAAGCCGGGCTGACCCGGACCCTGGATCGTAGCAATCCGGCCGAACGCTGGTTCTATAGTCTGATCGAGGGCAGCGCAGATCGTCGTGTCGATATCGACATCGACAAGGCCACGCGGCAGCTGACGCTGTTCATCAATCAGCGCATCAAGGTCGACGGCAAGGTGCTGGGGGTCGTTGGATTGGGCTACAGCCTCGATCGCATGTCCAAGCTGATCAGCGGCTTTCGTTTCGGTGAGCGCGGCGAGGTCTACCTCGTCGGTGGCGATGGTCGGGTCAAGGTCCATTCCAGAAGCGATTACAATGACAGCGCCGATCTCGCTCAGCTCATGGGGCGTGATGCCGCGGATCGGCTGTTGGGCGGTGAACGGCAAACGGTCGAGTTCGAGCGCGACGGTGAGCATTTCCTGGCCATGGCGCAGCCGCTGGAAAGTCTTGGCTGGACGCTCGTCAGCGAGGTGCCGGAAGTGCAGATTTTCGGTGATGCACGGCGGACCATGTGGATTACCAGCCTGATCGGCACCTGCATCACGCTGTTCTTTCTCGCGCTGGTGGTGCTGCTGGCACGCGGGCTGGTCAAGCCGATTCGTCAGGTCACCAGTGCGCTGGTGGAGATCGGTGGCGGTGGCGGCGATCTGACGCGGCGTCTGGACGAGAGCCGGGCCGATGAACTGGGCGACCTTGCACGTGGCTTCAACCGCTTTATCGGCAGCCTGCGTGAGCTGATCGGCGATGTGCTGCGTACCAGCGAGCAATTGCGTAGCGCAGTGGGGCAGGTGTCGCACGTGGTCGACAATACGGCAGGGCGTGCCGGGCGCCAGCACGAGATGACCGACATGGTCGCCACGGCGGTGCATGAGATGGGTTTGACCGTGCAGGAAATCGCCCGCAACGCCAGCAACGCGGCGCAGGCCTCGCAAGGCGCCCGCAGCGAAGCCATGCAGGCGCGTACGGTCGTGGGTGAATCCATTGCACATATCGAGAGTATGTCCAGCGAGATCGGCCAGGCAGCGGATGCAGTGACCGACCTTGCCCGGCAGGTCGCGACCATCGACAAGGTGCTGGCGGTGATTCGAGGTATTTCCGAGCAGACCAACCTGCTGGCGCTCAATGCCGCCATCGAAGCGGCCCGGGCTGGTGAAATGGGCCGTGGATTCGCTGTGGTCGCCGACGAGGTGCGCACCCTGGCCAGCCGGACCCAGGCCTCGACCGATGAGATCCAGCAGATGATTCAGGGCCTCAATAAAGGCGCCGATAACGCCGTCAGTTCGATGCATGCCAGCCAGGCGGCGACGGGCACTGGCGTGCAGGCCAGCCAGCGTACCGGGCAATCGCTGGCCACCATCACCGAGCAGGTCGAGGCGATCAGTGACATGAACACCCAGGTGGCGGCGGCGACCGAGGAGCAGAGCAGCGTAACCGAGGAAATCACTCAGAACGTTCAGGGTATCGCGGATCTGGCTCAGGCGACGGCAAGCGAGGTGCAAAGCTGTCTGGAGGATTGCCGCGCGCTCAGCCGTCTGGCCGATGATCTGACCCGGCAGATGGGTAGCTTCAAGCTCTAGCGAGCCTGTGGGTCCTTGCTGGTGATCGGTGACGCTATTGTGGCCGGATCGCCAGCGAGCTGGCTCTTGCAGCGGCGCTGGTACGTGGCCGTAGGGGCGGGATTGTCCGAGACCTGGCGGGCTTCGGTGCATGTGATGCGTGGAGCGCAGCCTGCGTCGAGGCAGTGCCCGATACCGGAAGCAGTCTTTGCTTCACAGCTACAACCTGTCGGCTTGGTTGCAGGGAGGCTTCGCAAACGAAGCTCTGGCACGGGTGGCCGCAAATAAAAAAGGTGGCGCAAGCGCCACCTTCCAACAACCTGCACCGTCTGCCCGGCGCTGTCGATTCGCTTAAAAGTGCGCCTTGACGATCGCACTGAAGGTGTTCTGATCGGTCTTGAACGGCAGGGAGCCGTCTTCCAGGCCGTATTTGTCGGACCAGTAATCGTATTCGATACCCACGTAGAGCTTGCCCGGGGTCATGTCCAGCGCCTTGCCCAGGTCGTACTTGACCTGTGGGTTGATGTGCAGGTTCTTCGACACGAAATCACCCCGGCTCTTGGAGCCCGCATCGTTGACCACCCAGTCGATGTAACCGTCGAAGAGAATGTCGGATTTGCCCACCGGAATGGTAATCGCCCAGGTCGGCGTGACCTGCCACTGGCCGGAAGGCTTGCCGGTGCTGCCGTCCGGTTTGCGGTAATAGAAGTTAAAGGCCAGGCGATCGAAGCCGGGCGCATCCAGATCGAAGCCTGGGCCAAGAAGGTAGATCTGATTGCCACCCTCGCCGCGCTCATAGGTGGCTGCAACCAGCACATCCTTGACCGGACCGAACGACATGTCCGCCCCCGAAATCTTGCCGAGCGACAGGCGCGGGGCGAACTCGCCGTAATAGGTATGGCCTTCGCCGCCGGACAGGCCGTTGTACCACTTGTTATCGACGAACAGGAACATGTCGCCCCAGCTCCAGCCGCTGGCGTGCTCGAAAGTGATGGTCTGTTGGATGGCCCCGGCATCGACCTTGAAATCCTTGCCGTAAAGGTAGGTCAGGCTGTTGTTCTGCCAGTGCATTTCGGCGAAGGCCGGTGCGGCGAGCAGACTGCCGGCCAGGGCGAGGGAGAGCGGAGCGAGTTTGAAGTTCATCTGGATACCCTTGGTTTTTTATTGTGGTTTGACGGTAATTTCAGCGCGCAGTCACATGCCGCGTTGAAAGGGGGCGGGATCAGGCTGATCGGACAATGGGCTCGTTCGAGGCGCAGACATCGGCTCGGTGGAAGCCCGGTCTTGTTGTCGCTGATGACGTGGGAGCCATGAGACTCCTGAATTCGCTTGCGCACATGGTTCAGCCTGCCTGGTATTTATTGTTCGGTCATGGGCTTCAGGACTGCAGTCTGATCCGTCCGGATGTTGTCCGGGCGGTCAGCTATTTTGACTATAGCAATTGTAGACACATTGCAAAACAAATAATTTTATTATTGTGCACAATTTTTGGAGCTGGTGATCAGCCAGGAGCTGCCAGCCGATAACAGACAGCCCGCACGTGGCGGGCTGCAGTTCGTAGCATGGAAACCGCGAAGCGCTTTCGGTGCTGCTGGCGGATCGCGGGGCTGCCAGCGCAGGTCAGGCCTCAGTTGATCTGCGCCCCCTGTGCGATCCAGTTGGCCAGCAGGTCACGCTCTTCCTGGGTCATCTGGGTGATGTTGCCCAGCGGCATGATCTGACTGGCAATGGTCTGTGCATGGATCTTGGCGGCCATCTGCTGGATCTGTTCGGGGGTATCGAACATCACCCCAGCCGGCGCTGCGCTGAACAGTGGGCTGGTGGGGGTTGCCGAATGGCAGACGGTGCAACGCTCTTCAATGACGCTGCTGACCTTGTTGAACTCGTTGTGGTCTGTCGCGCCGCTCTTTTGCTCGCTGATGCTCGCCTGCTCCGGAGTGGTCGGTGCCAGGTTCTGCGGAACGGGCTGGCGGTTCGGCGAGAGCACGAAGGCCAGGCACACCATGCCGACCGCTGCCGCTGGCAGTGCCCAGGCGAAGCGGTTGCTGTCGTGGCGAGTGTTGAAGTAGTGACGGACCAGTACCGACAGCGCACCGAGTGCCGCCAGGATCAGCCAGTTGTACTCACTGCCGTAGGTGCTCGGGAAGTGGTTGCTGATCATGATGAACAGCACCGGCAGGGTGAAGTAGTTGTTGTGGCGCGAGCGCAGCAGGCCCTTGGCCGGCAGCAGCGGGTCTGGCGTGCGGTTCTGCTCGATGGCCGCCACCAGCGCGCGCTGGGCCGGCATGATGATGCGGAACACGTTGCCGACCATGATGGTGCCGATCAGTGCGCCGGTATGGATGTAGGCGGCGCGACCGCTGAAGATCTGCGAATAGCCCCAGCAGGCGGCGATCACCAGCACGAACAGGACCAGGCCGAGCAGCGCCGGCGTCTTGCCCAGTGGCGAGTCACAGAGCAGGTCGTAGATGAACCAGCCGACGATCAGCGAGCCGAAACCGATGGCCACTGCTGCGGCGGGAGAGAGGCCGCTGCCTGGCAGGACCAGGTAGAGACTGGGGTTGAGGTAGTAGACCACCATCAGCAGGGCGACGCCCGACAGCCAGGTGGTATAGGCCTCCCATTTGAACCAGTGCAGGTTCTCCGGCATCTGCGGCGGGGCCAGCTTGTACTTTTCCAGGTGGTAGATACCGCCGCCGTGAATCGCCCAGAGGTCGCCCGACAGGCCTTCTCGGGGGTTGGCGCGGTTGAGGTTGTTTTCCAGCCAGACGAAGTAGAACGAGGCACCGATCCAGGCGATGCCGACGATCATGTGAATCCAGCGAATACCCAGGTTCAGCCATTCGGTGAGATGTGCGTCCACGATTATTTACCTCTTGCGCGGCCGGCGAACCGACCGTTGTTTCTTGTTATTCGACTCGTCGCGAGCGGCCAGTGCGGCGCTCACTCCGAGTCCCGGTGGGGGTCGAGGAACAGCTCATCCTCGCTGAAGAAATGCTCGTCGCAGTTGTTGCCAGAACCGCTGCGATCGACCACCAGGAATTCATCCCGCTTTTCGATCGTCAGCACCGGGTGGTGCCAGACGCCGCGGTGGTAGTTGACGCCCTGCCTGCCGTTGCTGCGGAAGGCACGGACATTACCCGGTACAGGTGCATCGCCAGCGGGCGCGACCACGACCAGAAAGGGGTTGCCGAGCAGCGGGATGAAAGCCTGGCTGCCCAGCGGATGACGTTCCAGCATCTGGATCACGCGCGGCATTTCCAGCATCTCGGCTGCGAAAATGCTGATGATCGCCTGGTCTTCAGGCTGCGCGGTCTCGACCGTCGCCAGCTTGTGGTAGCGGCGGGTGGAACCGTTGTTGATCATGAAGAACTCGCTGCCTTCGGTCTCGATCACATCACCGAACGGGGCGAAGGCTTCCTTGGTCAACGGCTCTATCTTGAGTGTGCGCATGGCTGGGGTCTCACTATCGTTATTCGAAGGCAGGCTTACATCGCCTGCAGGCGGAACAGGGCGATCTTGTTGATCTCGCTCACGGCACGGTCGAATTCCTGCTCGGGGGTGTTGTGCAGGCGCTCCTCGAACGCGGCGAGGATCTGGTGCCGATTGCTGCCCTTGACCGCCATGATGAAGATGAAGCCGAACCTGTCCTTGTAGGCTTCGTTGAGTTCGGTGAAGCGGGCGAACTCCTCGGCGGTGCATTCATGGATGCCGGCGCCGGCCTGTTCCGAGGTGCTGGAGGCGGTCAGCTCGCCGCGTACGGCGGCCTTGCCGGCGAGGTCCGGGTGGGCGTTGATCAGTGCCAGCTGGGTTTCGCGTGGGGCGTTCAGCAGAATCTCGGACATACGCCGATGGAGCGTCTCGATGTCGTCGAGGCTTTCGTCGATGCCCTGGTCATAGGCCTGTTCGGCGACCCACGGCGAGTGCTCGTAGATGTCGGCGAAGGTGGCGACGAAGGCGTCGCGGTCGAGGCTGGACGGCGTGATCGTCTGGAAGCGGCTCATTTCGCGCTCTCCTGGGTGAACGGGTGGGTGGCGTGCCAGTGGCGGGCGATATCGACGCGGCGGGCGAACCAGACCTGCTCATGGCTTTGTACGTATTCGATGAAGCGCTGCAGCGCGGCCATACGGGCGGGGCGGCCCAGCAGCCGGCAATGCATGCCGATGGTGAGCATCTTCGGCGCTTCGGCGCCCTCGGCGTAGAGCACGTCGAAGGCGTCCTTGAGGTAGGTGTAGAAGTCGTCGCCGCTGTTGAAGCCCTGGACCTGGGTGAAGCGCATGTCGTTGGTGTCCAGGGTGTAGGGGATCACCAGGTGCGGCTGCTCCGGCGTGCTGGCCGGATCCCAGTAGGGCAGGTCGTCGTCGTAGGTGTCGCAGTCGTAGAGGAAGCCACCTTCCTCGCGCACCAGCCGGCGCGTGTTCGGCCCGGTGCGGCCGGTGTACCAGCCCAGCGGGCGCTCGCCGGTGAGTTCGGTGAGGATGCGGATGGCCTCGAGCATGTGCTCGCGCTCCTGCTCCTCGTCCATGTACTGGTAGTCGATCCAGCGATAGCCGTGGCTGCAGATCTCGTGGCCATCGGCGACCATCGCCTCGATCACCTGCGGATGGCGTTGTGCGGCCATCGCAACGGCGAAGATCGTCAGCGGGATGTCGTGCTTCTTGAACAGCTTGAGCAGGCGCCAGACGCCGGCGCGGCTGCCATATTCGTAAAGCGATTCCATGCTCATGTGACGCACGCTCTGTAGCGGCTGTGCGGCCACCATCTCAGACAGAAAGGCTTCGGATTCCTTATCGCCGTGCAGTACGCAGCGCTCACCGCCTTCTTCGTAGTTCAGCACGAAAGACAGCGCGATGCGGGCGTTGCCAGGCCAGTGTGGATGGGGAGGGTTGCCGGCATAGCCGATGAGGTCACGAGGGTAGTCGGCGCTCATTTATTGTTTTTCCTTGGTGAGATGCGAGGTCGTCGGTGACGGGATGGCATGCGACCGTATGGGATTATTGTATACAAAAGCTTTTGAGGTTTGTAAATCAAAACCCTGAGAAAAAATGATGGATGGCGTTTCCAGGGGAAAAAGCGGTCCCGGAAACGCCCCTGTAAATACGTAAAAGCCCGCGTACAGCGGATATTCTGGGCAGGCAAAAAAGACAGATCAAAAACTGTGTACAATTATAATCGAAACTGTCTTTTATATGGTTGCGTGCATGCTATGCTCCTGCCAGACCCACAACATCGACAAGAGGAGGCAGGCGCCTGCAGAGGGACTTCGCTGCAACGCCGGAAATCTATGGGACGTTTGACTACTCATGTGCTGGACGCCGCGCACGGCTGTCCGGGCAGCGACATCAAGATCGAACTTTATCGCGTCGAGGACGCCGGCCTGGAGCTGGTTGCCAGCCGGCAGACCAATGCCGACGGGCGCTGCGATGCGCCATTGCTGGAAGGCGACGAGTACCGCTCCGGCGTCTATCAGCTGCAATTCAGTGCTGGCGATTACTACCGCGCGCGCGGCGTGCAGCTGGCCGAGCCGGCCTTCCTCGACGTGGTGGTGCTGCGCTTCGGCATCAGCGCCGAGCAGGACCATTACCACGTGCCTTTGCTGATCTCTCCGTACAGCTACTCGACTTATCGCGGCAGCTGACAACGACCCGAACCATGCTCTGATGGCTCCATTCGTGAGCCTGCCACCCGCCCTCAAGGCGGGTGTTTTTTTATCAGGAGTCGCCTGGAGCATTTTTGCTTGCTGGCTCAGCGCCGGGGGCGCTGTCCGGGTGCGCAGGATGTCCTCACGAACTGCCGAACCACCTGGGTAGCCCGTGAGCTGAACTATTCTGCGCCGGCTGCCTTATCGCCATGTGTACGGCGAGCCACGGCGCCGGTGCGTTTCGCGCTGGCTCCAGGGGCGTCGTCCGGCTGCTGCAGCCCGTCCAGGATCGGGCAGTCCGGTCGCTCATCCCCCGCGCAGCAACTGACCAGGGTTTTCAGCGTCTCCGCCATCTGTCGCATGTTATCCATGCGGCGCTCCAGTTCGGCGATATGCTCCTGGGCCAGGCGCTTGACGTCCGCGCTCTGACGCGACTTGTCATTCCACAGACCCAGCAGGTTGCCGATCTCGGCCACCGAGAAGCCGAGATCGCGGGCACGACGGATGAAGTGCAGACGGTGGATGTCGGCCTGGGTGTAGGCGCGATAGCCCGAGTCGGTCCGGTCCGCCGGTGGCGTCAGGCCGATCTGCTCGTAGTAGCGGATCATCTTGGGTGAGACCCTGGATGCCTTGGATGCTTCACCGATGTTCATGGCGATTCTCCTCGCTCAATGGGCGGTATCCGCTGCCAGCGGTGGCTGGAAACGCCGCAGCCGTAGCGCATTGCCCAGGACGAACACACTGGACAGCGCCATCGCACCTGCCGCGAAGATGGGCGACAGCAGCAGTCCGTAGGCCGGGTATAGCACACCCGCGGCCAGTGGAATCAGCGCCGTGTTGTAGCCAAAGGCCCAGAACAGGTTCTGGCGGATGTTGCCGAGGGTGGCCTTGGACAGCGCGATGGCGTTGGGCACACCCTGCAGGTTGCCGGACATCAGCACCACGTCGGCGGATTCCACCGCCACGTCGGTGCCGGTGCCGATCGCCAGCCCCACGTCGGCTGCCGCCAGCGCCGGCGCGTCGTTGATGCCGTCGCCGACGAAGGCGATCTGACCGTGAGCCGCCTTCAACCGGCGCACCGCTTCCACCTTGCCTTCGGGCAGCACTTCGGCCACGACCTCATCGATGCCCAGTTGCCTGGCGATGGCCTGTGCCGTGTGCGCGTTGTCGCCGGTGATCATCGCCACCTTCAGGCCCAGCTGGTGCAGCGCGGCGATGGCGGCGGGGGTGCTGGGCTTGATCGGGTCGGCGACAGCGACGATGGCGGCCAGCCGGCCCTCGATGGCGGCATACAGCGGCGACTTGCCTTCGCCGCCCAGGCGTTTGGCCGTCCCGGCGAAGCCGCCCACATCCAGGCCCAGTTCACGCATGAAGCGGTCAGCGCCGACTTCGACGCGCACGCCATCCACGTTGGCACGCACGCCCATGCCGGTGACCGACTCGAAACCGGTCATCAGCGGCAGCTCGATAGCCGTTTGCTCGGCAGCCTCGACGATGGCACGGGCGATCGGATGTTCCGAACGCGCTTCCACGGCGGCGACCTTGGCCAGCACCTGGTCGCGGTCGAAGCCTTCGGCGATCTCCAGGTCGGTCAGCACCGGGCGGCCTTCGGTCAGCGTGCCGGTCTTGTCCACGGCCACCACCCGGGCGTCCTTGAGCAGTTGCAGCGCCTCGCCCTTGCGGAACAGCACCCCCATTTCGGCGCCCCGGCCGGTGCCGACCATGATCGAGGTCGGTGTCGCCAGCCCCATGGCGCAGGGGCAGGCGATGATGAGTACGGCTACCGCGTTGACCAGGGCAAAGGTCAGCGCTGGCGACGGTCCGAAGACCAGCCAGACCAGGAAGGTCAGCGCCGCCGCCAGCATGACCGCGGGCACGAACCACAGCGTCACCTTGTCCACCACGGCCTGGATCGGCAGCTTGGAGCCCTGGGCCTGTTCGACCAGCCGGATGATCTGCGCCAGCATGGTCTGCCCGCCCACGGCGGTGGCGCGCAGCGTCAGGGCGCCGTTCTGGTTGACGGTGCCGCCGACCAGCGTGCTGCCGGCGCGCTTCTCCACGGGAATCGGCTCGCCGGTGATCATCGACTCGTCGACGAAGCTGCCGCCCTCGGTCACTTCGCCATCGACCGGCACCCGTTCGCCGGGGCGTACTTCAACGAGGTCGCCCAGGACTACCTCGGTGATCGGGATGTCCACCGTGCGGCCCTCGCGCACGACATGCGCCACTTTGGCCTGCAGCCCGACCAGGCGCTTGATGGCTTCGGAGGTGCGCCCCTTGGCGCGGGCCTCGAGGAAGCGCCCCAGCAGGATCAGCGCGACGATGACAGCCGCCGCCTCGTAGTAGACGTTCACCGTACCGGCTGGCAGCAGGCCGGGAGCGAAAGTGGCGACCAGCGAATAGCCGAACGCGGCAGCGGTACCGACGGCGACCAGCGAGTTCATGTCCGGCGCCAGGCGTACCAGGGCGGGGAAACCCTTCTGATAGAAACGCCGGCCAGGGATGGCCAGTACCAACAGCGTCAGCGCGAACTGCAGATACCAGCTCTGCTGAAGGCCGATGGTCGCCATGACCCACTCGTGCATGCCGGGAATCATGTGCGAGCCCATTTCGAGCACGAACACCGGCAGTGCCAGCAGCGTGGCCAGGATCAGGTCGCGCTTGAGTTCGACCCGTTCGGCGTCCTTCTTTTCCGCAGCCTGGTCGTCGGCCTGCGCGGCGCTATCGACAGCGCGGGCCTCGTAGCCAACCTTGCCGACAGCGGCGAGCAGATCCTCCACGGCCACCACGCCACGCACCCTGGCCCGTTCGGTCGCCAGGTTCACCGTGGCTTCCGCAACGCCGGGCACCGCCTTGAGTGCCCGCTCGACACGGCCCACGCAGGAGGCGCAGGTCATGCCCTCGACTGCCAGCTCGACGGTATTGGCGGGCACGTCGTAGCCGACCTTTTCGACCGCCCGGACCAGCGCCATGCGATCGACGGAGCCCGCCAGGCGAATGTCCGCTCGTTCGGTAGCCAGGTTGACGGATACACTGTCCACGCCTTCGATCCTGGCCAGGGCCGCTTCGACACGACCGACACAGCTGGCGCAGGTCATGCCTTCGATGGGCAGACTGATGGATGTGGTGGCACGAACATCACGGGTGTTCGACGTGCTCATGGTTCGTTCCCATTGGTTGTATTCGAGATGGCGACAAGCTAGGCCTTGCCATCGTGGGAAGGTCAAGTACTGTGCGTTCTTTACCGGCGAAAGGGCAGGGCTTTCCAGATATGTCTTCGAATAAACGGGGTGACGCCACCCATGGTGAAAGTGCCGACCTGGCCTCCCTGTCACAGAATGATGTGACCATCCTTGCCGAGACCTTTCGCCTCCTGGGCGATCCCTCGCGCCTGAGGATCATGCTGCGCTGCATGCAGGGCTCCTCTCCGGTTGGCGACATCGCCGAGAGCCTGGATCTCTCGCAATCGCTGGTCAGTCACCATCTGCGACTGCTTCGCGGCGCCCGCCTGGTCAAGGGCGTGCGCCATGCCAAGCATATCTTCTACGAGGTCGACGACAGCCATGTGAGCCAGGTGCTGCTGGACATGGCCAGCCACATCGCCGAGGACCGTGGCGAAGAATAGCCTGCAGCCAGTTCAAGAGGCGCAGGGTTGTTTTTTAAAAAAACATATGAATATATGTTCATGTGTTATGGTTGCTGCATATGCAACCGACTGTCCGAGGCTCAGATGTCCCGCTCTCACTCGCATCATCATGGTCACCACGACCACACGCCGACCGTGACCAGCGCCAACGAGCGTAAGGTCCTCCTGTCCTTCTTCCTGATCTTCACCTTCATGGTGGTGGAGGCGGTCGGCGGCGTGCTGTCCGGTTCGCTGGCACTGCTGGCCGACGCGGGCCACATGCTGACCGATGCGGCAGCGCTGGCCCTGGCCTATGCCGCCTTCCGCTTCGGTCGGCGCGCCGCTGACAGCAAGCGCACTTTCGGCTATCTGCGCTTCGAGGTCATTGCCGGTTTCCTGAATGCCGTGACGCTGTTCGGCATCGTCGCTTGGATCGTCTATGAAGCGTGGCAGCGCCTGTCGGCACCCCCGGTGATCCTGGCCGGGCCGATGATGATCGTTGCCGTGCTCGGCTTGCTGGTGAACCTGCTGGTGCTGTGGATCATGACTCGCGGCGAGACCGACCACGTCAATGTGAAAGGCGCCATCCTGCACGTGATGGGTGATCTTCTGGGCTCGGTCGGTGCCATCGTCGCCGCGGCCGTCATCTACTTCACGGGCTGGGCGCCGATCGATCCCATCCTGTCGGTGGTCGTGGCGGTACTGATCCTGCGCAGCGCCTGGAAACTGCTGGCCAAGTCGCTGCACATCCTGCTGGAAGGCGCACCCGAGGAGGCGTCGCCGGAAAAGGTGGCGCGTGGCCTGCTGGATTCCGTTGCAGGCCTGGCGGCTGTCAGCCATGTACATGTATGGCAACTCACTTCCGGGCGGACGATGGCCACACTGCACGTACGCCCGCACCTGGACGAGGAAGCGAAGGCGGTGGTCAGGCTCGTCGAGCAGGCGCTACGGGATCATTTCGGCATCGAGCATGCCACCGTCGCGATCGACTGGAACTCGGAGGAGGGCGGGCCACATTGCAGCCTGCAACGGACTGCCGGGTGTCCCGGTCATGATCATTCGGCTGAAGGCCACAGGCATTGAGCCTGTTTCCCTGTCCAAAAACGAAGCCCCCGACGCAAAGGCGTCGGGGCTTCGTTTGCCGGCTGCGCTTCCTGATCAGAGGAAGGCGAACTTGGCGATGAACACGATGCACAGTACGTAGAGGCTTACCGAAACCTTGCTGGCCTGGCCGGTCAGCAGCTTCAGCGTCGCGTAGGTCAGGAAGCCCAGGGCGATGCCGTTGGCGATGGAGAAGGTCAGCGGCATCATCACCACGGTAACGATCGCCGGGATGGTGTCGGTGTGGTCCTTCCAGTCGATGTGCGCCATGCCGCTCATCATCAGCATCGCGACGTAGATCAATGCACCGGCGGTGGCGTAGGCGGGAATCATCCCAGCCAGCGGGGCGAAGAACATGGCGGCCAGGAACAGCAGACCAACGGTGATGGCGGTAAGCCCGGTGCGGCCACCGGCGGCGACGCCCGAGGCGCTTTCCACGTAGCTGGTGACCGGCGGGCAGCCGACGAAGGCGCCGACGACACTGGAAGTACTGTCGGCCTTCAACGCGCGGGACAGGTTCTGGATCTTGCCATCCTCATCCACCAGGTTCGCCCGGTGCGCGACGCCCATCAGTGTGCCGGCGGTGTCGAACATGTTGACGAACAGGAACGCCAGGATGACGCTGATCATCGCGATGTTGAAAGCCCCGGCAACGTCCATGGCCAGGAAGGTCGGCGCCAGGCTCGGCGGCATCGATACCAGTCCGTTGTACTCGACCAGGCCCATGGCCAGGCCGACACCGGTGACGGCGAGCATGCTGAACAGGATCGCACCGAACACATTGCGATGACTGAGCACGGCGATCATCAGGAAACAGATTGCTGCCAGCAGGGCGTTGGGCTCGCTGAATGAGCCCATGGACAATAGTGTGGCAGGGTTGTCGACGACGATACCGGCGGTCTTCAGACCGATCAGCCCGAGGAACAGCCCGACCCCGGCGCCCATGGCGAAGCGCAGGCTCATGGGGATGCTGTTGAGCAGCCACTCGCGCAGCCGTGACAGGCTCATGATCATGAACAGCACGCCCGAGAGGAACACCGCGCCCAGCGCGATTTCCCAGCTGTAGCCCATCTCGCCGACCACCGTGTAGGTGAAGAAGGCGTTCAGGCCCATGCCCGGCGCGAGGCCCACCGGCCAGTTCGCGTACAGACCCATGAGCATGCAGCCCAGCGCGGCCCCGACGCAGGTCGCGACGAAGGCTGCACCGTGATCGATGCCGGCCTCGGCCATGATGTTGGGGTTGACGAAGATGATATAGGCCATGGTGACGAAGGTCGTCAGGCCGGCGAGCAGTTCCGTTTTGATGCTGGTGCGGTGTTCGCTGAGTTTGAAGAATCGATCGAGCAGCCCGGGTTTTTCCGGCTGCACGGCAAGGGTATGTGGTTCTTGCTTGGTGCTTTCCAAGGGGTATTCCTCATCGTTCTTGTTGTCGTTCACCCAGAGTCGGGAAAACTCTCGAGGCAGGTGATGCTGAGGGGCTCATTCTGTCTCGTTTTTGACTTCGAGGTCAGGAAGGCCTTGGGCGATTATGCTTTTGTATACAAGAAAAGCAACCATGTTTTGTTCATACACTTTCTTTAACTGCGTCAATGCGACGCATGACGTGCGCGGATCGAGCAATACCGGGAGCAAACGTGGCATTGAAGGGGGGTTGATGTCTGGTTTGTGCACAATCCTGACGAATAAATTAGGTTCTATAACCAATGGCTACTCCAGTCAGTGGCTGAAACAAAGTAAAGTTCGCTCTGCCGAAACCTCGATGCGAGCGATCATGAACGAACAGCTGCAGCCTCTGAAAAAGCCGTCCCGAAACGGCAAGGTGCGTACCGGGACGCAGGACGACATCGTCTACGCCCATATCTTCGACGCGATTCTCGAGCAGCGCCTGGCGCCGGGCACCAAGCTCAGCGAAGAAGCGCTGGGGGAAATCTTCGGGGTGAGCCGCACCATCATCCGGCGTGCGCTGTCGCGGTTGGCTCATGAGGGGGTCGTGTTGTTACGGCCCAACCGGGGCGCGGTGGTCGCCAGCCCGAGCGTCGAGGAGGCCCGGCAGATATTCTTTGCGCGGCGCCTGGTGGAGCGGGCGATCACCGAGCTGGCGGTGCAGCACGCCAGCGACGAACAGCTTGCCGAGTTGCGACAGATGGTCATCGACGAGCAGGAGTGTTTCGCCCGTGGCGACCGAGGCGCCGGCATTCGTCTGTCCGGCGAGTTCCACCTGAAACTGGCCGAGATGGCCAAGAACGCCCCCTTGGTGAGTTTCCAGCGCAGCCTGGTCTCCCAGACCTCGCTGATCATCGCCCAGTACGAAAGCGGCAACCGCTCGCATTGCTCCTACGACGAACACAACCAGCTGATCGACGCCATCGCCGCGCGTGACAGCGACAAGGCCGTGAGCCTGATGATGCATCACATGGATCACGTCGACAGCAAGCTCAACCTCGACGAAGACAGCGCCTCGGATGATTTGCACGCGGTGTTTTCGCACATTTTGGGGAAGAACGGAAAGGCCAGTAAAAAGCGCTAAAGGCTGAAGGCTGGACGAAAAAGCAGGCCCTGCGGCTCCGCGCTTCTCCTCCAGCCTTCCAGCGCTCTTATCGGTTTACGCTTTTTTCCTGTGCACCGAAACGCCGGCGGCATAGGTTTCCTTCACCGTGCGGTCATCACCAAGCATCATCAGGGCGAAGAGGCGCTCTTCCAGGCTGCGCGCCTGGCTCAGGCGGTACTCGATCAGCGGCGTGGCCTTGTAGTCCAGCACCACGAAATCCGCGTCCTTGCCCGGCTGCAGGCTGCCGATCCGGTCGTCCAGATAGAGCGCGCGGGCACCGCCCAGGGTGGCCAGGTACAGCGACTTGAACGGGTCCAGCTTCTTGCCCTGCAGCTGCATCACCTTGTAGGCCTCGTTCAACGATTGCAGCTGGGAGAAGCTGGTGCCGGCGCCGACGTCGGTGCCCAGACCGACGCGCACGCCAAAGCCTTCCACCTTCTCCAGATCGAACAGGCCGCTGCCCAGGAACAGGTTGGAGGTGGGGCAGAAGGCCACCGCCGAGCCGGTTTCGCCGAGGCGCTGGCATTCGTCGTCGCACAGGTGCACGCCGTGGGCGAACACCGAGCGCGCGCCGATCAGGCCGTGGTGGTCGTAGACGTCCAGGTAGCCCTTGCGCTCGGGGAACAGCTCGCGCACCCATTCGATCTCCTTGCGGTTCTCGGAGAGGTGGGTGTGCATGTAGAGGTCCGGGTATTCCTGGAACAGCTTGCCGGCCAGCGCCAGTTGCTCCGGCGTGCTGGTCGGGGCGAAGCGCGGGGTGACGGCGTAGTGCAGGCGGCCCTTGCCGTGCCAGCGTTCGATCAGCGCCTTGCTGTCGGCGTAGCCGGATTCGGCGGTGTCGGTGAGGTAGTCCGGCGCATTGCGGTCCATCAGCACCTTGCCGGCGATCATCCGCAGGTCGAGCTTGTGCGCCTGCTCGAAGAAGGCATCCACCGATTCCTTGTGCACGCTACCGAACACCAGCGCGGTGGTGGTGCCGTTGCGCAGCAGTTCGCGCAGGAACACCTGGGCGACCTCGCCGGCATGGACCTTGTCGGCGAAGGCGCGCTCGGTGGGGAAGGTGTAGGTGTCGAGCCAGTCGAGCAGCTGTTCGCCATAGGAGGCGATCATGCCGGTCTGCGGGTAGTGGATATGGGTGTCGATGAAGCCGGGGGTGATCAGCGCATCCTTGTACTCGATCACCTCGGTGCCGGTCGGCAGGGTGGACAGCAGGTCGGCGGCGTGGCCGTTGCGGACCACCTTGCCGTCTTCGACCACCAGCAGGCCGTCTTCGAAATACTCATGGGACGCCTCGATACCCACTTCGCGGGGGTCGGCTAGGCAGTGGAGCAGGGCGGCACGATAGGCTTTGATCTGGGTCATCGTGGTTCTCGGAATCGTCTTGGTGTGTTGTCAGGAAGACAGGTGATTCGGTTGCGGGGGGCGCTCCCACAGGAAAGCAGGTGCGTTCGGTCAGCGACCCCCTAGGTGTCAGCCAGCCTGCGAGCGGCGCGCGGCGGGCACCAGCATCGGAACAGGCTTTTCTCCGTCCGCACTTTTCTCACCGAAGTTGGCGTTGTAGGTGGCGATCACCTCGCCGGCGATGGACACGGCGATCTCCACCGGCAGCTTGCCTTTCACCTCGCTGATGCCCATCGGGCAGCGCATGCGCTGTACGGTTTCCGCCTGGAAGCCGCGGTCGCGCAGGCGGTGTTCGAACTTGGCGCGCTTGCTCTTCGAGCCGATCAGGCCGTAGTAGGTGAAATCGCCGCGCGAGAGGATCGCCGCAGTCAGCTCGAGATCCAGCTGGTGATTATGCGTCATGACGATGAAGTAGCTGCCGGCGGGCATGTTCTCCACTTCGTCGACCACCTCGTCGTTGACCACCTTTTCCACGCCAGCGGGGATCTGCGCGGGGAACTCGCTCTCGCGCGAGTCGATCCAGCGCACCTTGCACGGCAGGCTGGCCAGCAGCGGCACCAGCGCACGACCGACGTGGCCGGCGCCGAACACGGCGATGTGCGCCTGCGGTTGGCCCATGGGTTCGAACAGCAGCACCGTGGCGCCACCGCAGCACTGGCCGAGGCTGGCTCCGAGGGAAAAGCGTTCCAGGCGGGTTTCGCGCACGCGATTTTCCAGCATCTCGCGGGCGATCTTCTGCGCCTTGTATTCCAGGTGGCCGCCGCCGATGGTGTCGTACAGCCGCTCACGGCTGACCACCATCTTCGAGCCGGCATTGCGCGGCGTCGAGCCGCGCTCCTCGATGATGGTCACCAGCACGCAGGGTTCGCCTTGCTGCTGCAGCTCGGCGAGGGCGTTGATCCAGACCGTGTTGCTCATATTCAGTCCCTCGTAGTACGGATGGCCGCCCCGTGGCAAACCGCGAGCGTCTTCCACCGATACGTTCGTATTGCGCCAAGGGTGGACAAGCAGAGCGTTGTCCACCCTACGTCAGGCTGGCGTCGTTTCCGTGGCGGCTGGTGTGCTGGCGCCCTGCTTCAGCTTGCGCATCTGCTCGACGCCCCAGAGCACCCGCTCCGGCGTTGCCGGCGCGTCGATCTTCGGCTGCACCTTGTAGTCCGCGAGGCTCGCCACGGCGTCCTTGATCGCGCACCAGACCGAGATGCCGAGCATGAACGGCGGCTCGCCGACGGCCTTGGAATGGAACACCGTGTCCTCGGGATTCTTGCGGTTTTCCACCAGCTTGACCCGCAGGTCCAGCGGCATGTCGGCCACCGCCGGCACCTTGTAGCTGGCCGGGCCGCTGGTCATCAGCTTGCCCTTGTCATTCCACACCAGCTCTTCCATGGTCAGCCAGCCCATGCCCTGGACGAAGCCGCCTTCCACCTGGCCGATGTCGATGGCCGGGTTCAGCGAGGCGCCGACGTCGTGCAGGATGTCGCTGCGCAGCATGCGGTATTCGCCAGTCAGGGTGTCGACCAGCACTTCCGAGCAGGCCGCGCCGTAGGCGTAGTAGTAGAAGGGCCGGCCACGCGCCTGATCGCGGTCGTAGTAGATCTTCGGCGTGCGGTAGAAGCCGGTCGAGGACAGCGATACCTGGCCGAAGTAGGCCTGCTGGATCAGCTCCTCGAAGGTGACGAAGCGATCGCGGATGCGCACCTGGCCGTTCTTGAACTGCACGTCTTCCTCGGTGACGCTGTAGTGTCGCGCGGCGAATTCGACCAGCCGTTGCTTGATGGTCAGCGCGGCGTTCTGCGCGGCCTTGCCGTTGAGGTCGGTGCCGCTGCTCGCTGCGGTCGGCGAGGTGTTGGGCACCTTGTCGGTGTTGGTGGCGGTGATCTGGATGCGCTCGATATCCACCTGGAACACCTCGGCCACCACCTGCGCGACCTTGATGTTCAGGCCCTGGCCCATTTCGGTGCCGCCGTGGTTCAGGTGAATGCTGCCGTCGGTGTAGACGTGCACCAGGGCGCCGGCCTGGTTGAGGAAGCTGGCGGTGAAGCTGATACCGAACTTCACCGGCGTCAGCGACAGGCCCTTCTTCAGGATCGGGCTGCTGGCGTTGAACGCACGGATTTCCTCGCGGCGCTTGGCGTATTCGCTGCTGGCCTCCAGTTCGGCGGTCATCTCGTCGAGCATGTTGTGCTCGACGGTCTGGTAGTAGGGCGTGACGTTGCGCTCGGTCTTGCCGTAGTAGTTGCGCTTGCGCACCTCTAGCGGATCCTTGCCCAGCTCGCGTGAGACCGCATCCATGATCTCCTCGATGGCGACCATGCCCTGCGGGCCGCCGAAGCCGCGGTAGGCGGTGTTGGAGGCGGTGTTGGTCTTGCAGCGGTGACCGTGGATGGTGGCGTCGCCCAGGTAATAGGCGTTGTCGGAGTGGAACATGGCGCGGTCGACGATGGAGCCCGACAGGTCCGGCGAGTAGCCGCAGTTGCCGGCCAGGTCGATCTGGATGCCGTGCAGCAGGCCGTCGTCGTCGAAGCCCACGTCGTATTCGACGTAGAAGGGGTGACGCTTGCCGGTCATGGTCATGTCTTCCATGCGCGGCAGGCGCATCTTGGTCGGGCGACCGGTCAGGTGGGCGATCACCGCGCACATGCAGGCGGGCATCGAGGCCTGGGTTTCCTTGCCGCCGAAGCCGCCGCCCATGCGGCGCATGTCGATGACGATCTTGTTCATCGGTACGCCGAGGACTTCGGCCACCAGTTTCTGCACCTCGGTGGGGTTCTGCGTCGAGGTGTAGACGATCATGCCGCCGTCTTCGGTGGGCATCACCGAGGAAATCTGCGTCTCCAGGTAGAAGTGCTCCTGGCCGCCGATGTGCAGCGTGCCCTGCAGGCGGCGCGGCGCGGCGGCCAGTGCCGCTTCGGAGTCGCCACGCTTGTGGGTGTGGCTGTCGAGCACGAAATGCTGCTTGCGCAGTGCATCGACCACGTCGAGCACCGGTTCCAGGTCCTCGTATTCGATGATCGCGGCCATGGCGGCCTTGCGCGCGGTTTCCAGGCTATCGGCGGCGACGGCGATTACCGGCTGGCCGATGTATTCCACCTTGCCGTCCGCCAGCAGCGGGTCGCCGGCGACCACCGGGCCGATGTCCAACTGGCCGGGCACGTCCTCGGCGGTGATGGCGATGGCCACGCCCGGAATCTGGTAGCAAGGCGAGGTGTCGATGCTGACGATGCGGGCGTGGGCGCGGTCGCTCATGCGCGCATAGACGTGCAGCTGGTTGGGGAATTCGAGGCGATCGTCGACGTATACCGCTTCACCGGAAACGTGCTTGTCCGCGCTGTCGTGCTTGACGCTCCGGCCGACGCCGGTGACCAGGTCCTGCTTGAACAGGGCGGCGATTTCTTCCTGGGTCTTGGCAAGGCTGTGGTTAGACATAAGCGGTCACCCTCGTTTCGGTTTTCGGTGCGTGCTGTTCCAGGAAGCACTTGCGCAGCAGGTTCTGTGCGACCAGCAGGCGGTATTCGCGGCTGGCGCGGAAGTCGGTCAGAGGCGTGAAGTCCTGGGCCAGGGCCTCGCAGGCGCGTTCGGCCGTCTCCAGAGTGAAGGATGCGCCAATCAGCGCGACCTCACAGGCCACTGCCCGCTTCGGAATCGCTGCCATGCCGCCGAAGGCGACGCGGGCATCGGCGATCACGCCGTTCTCGACACGCAGGTCGAAGGCCGCGCATACCGCGGAAATGTCGTCGTCCAGACGTTTGGACACCTTGTAGGCGCGGAATATCTGCTCCGGCCGGGCGCGCGGAACGAGAACCTTCTCGATGAACTCGCCGGGTTCGCGGGCGGTGACCTTGTAGTCGATGAAGTAATCCTGCAGCGGCAGGGTGCGGCTGCGCTCGCCCTTGCGCAGCACCACCTGGGCGCCAAGGGCGATCAGCAATGGCGGCGAGTCACCGATGGGCGAGGCGTTGCCGATGTTGCCGCCCAGGGTGCCCTGGTTGCGGATCTGCAAGGATGCGAAGCGGTGCAGCAGCTCGCCGAAATCGGGATACTCGCGGGCCAGCGCTTCGTAGCAGTCGGTCAGGGCGGTGGCCGCGCCAAGCTCGATGTGGCTGTCGCTGACTTCGACCTTCTTCATTTCGGCGATATGGCCGACATAGATCATCACCGGCAGTTCACGGTGGAACTGGGTGACTTCCAGTGCGAGATCGGTGCCGCCGGCCAGCAGGCGGGCGTCCGGGTTGGCGCTGTAGATCTCGGCCAGGTCCGCCACCGTCAGCGGCGACAGGCAGCGCTTGTCGCCATTGTTCAGCTCTGCGGTTTCGTGTGGTTCGATGGCTTTCAGCTGGGCGATGGTTTCGGCTTCGCGCGCGTCGAACTGGTCCGGCTGCTTGCCGTCGCAGGCCTGTTCGGCAGCTTCGAGGATCGGTCGGTAGCCGGTGCAGCGGCAGAGGTTGCCGGCCAGGGCTTCGTGGGTCTGGGCCGGATCGTATTCGTTAACCGCATTTTTCTGCAGCGCGAACAGGCTCATGACGAAGCCCGGCGTGCAGAAACCACACTGCGAACCATGGCAGTCGACCATCGCCTGCTGAACACTGTGCAGCTGGCCCTGATCCTTCAGGTCTTCGACGACGATCAGCTGCTTGCCGTGCAAGGCTGAGACGAAGGTCAGGCAGGAGTTGAGCGTGCGATAGCGCAGCCGGTCGCCAACCAGCTCGCCTACCACCACGGTGCAGGCACCGCAGTCGCCGGAGGCGCAGCCTTCCTTGGTGCCGGTCTTGCCACGGTGCTCGCGCAGGTACTGCAGTACCGTGGTATTGGGGTCGAGAGTCTGCTCGCTGCGCAGCTCTCGATTGAGTAGGAACTGGATCACGGGGCCTCCTGGGTTTCTTGTTCTGGGCTCTGGGTGATGAAGCTAGCTGTATCTGACTTTCAGGTCAAGAAATGGCTGACTGAAAAGTCAAGGTGGTTGAAAGGCGCATTCGCTGACGACCCCTGCCAACCGTCGCGGAAGACGTTGTATTGAAGTAAAGCCTGTTCAGGTCGCTTGGGCGTCGGCTTTGCGGCGGTAGGCGTAGGTGTCGGCGAAGCGCGACAGCATATAGGCCTCGCAGGTCGTCGCCGGGTACTTCGGCGGGTTGTCCGCATCGTGACAACCGGGCAGGCAGCTGATTTCGGTATCCGGATGCGGCTCGGCGAAGAACGGCATCGAATAACGATCCACGCCCAGCGGGCTGATCACCCGATGCGGGGTGGACTTGTATCGATCGTTACTCCAGCGCGCCATCATGTCGCCAATATTGACCACGTAAGTGCCCTCGATGGGCGGCGCGTCGATCCATTCGCCCTTGACGTTCTGCACCTGCAGACCGCCGGCTTGGTCCTGATGGAGCAGAGTGATGCAGCCGTAGTCGGTATGCGCGCCGGCGCCTTGTTGCTCGGCGCTGCTGGCGGTGGCGCGGGGCGGATAGTGGATCATGCGGAACACGCTGATGGGCTCGACGAAGCGCTTGTCGAAGAAGTCGCGCTCGATGCCCAGCGCCAGGGCGATGGCACGCAGCAGGGTGCAAGCCAGCTCGTGCATGTCGAGGTAGTGGCCTTCCATCAGCGTGGCCCAGTCGGGAATCTGTGTCGGATGGCGATTGGGTCCGCGCAGCGGCTTGCCGGCGAGCACGTGCGGATGCTCGGCGCTCATGTGAAACCCCATGTCGAAGGTTTCCTTGAGATCGCACGGCTGGCTGGGATCGAGCTGCTCGGTGGCGACGGCACCGTAGCCGCGATGATGCCGGCTGCGGGTGATGTCGATCTCTAGCTTCTGTTCAGCGGGAAGGGCGAAGAAGCGGCGGGCATGGTCGCTCAGCTCGGCGATGCGCTTCGCGCCAATAGGATGACCTTCGATATAGAAGAACCCCCACTCGCGGCACGCGCGGTCGATCTGTCGAGCGACCTCGAGATGCGCAGTTTCGTCGGCGGTGTAGAGCGGGGAGATGTCAATGATGGGAAGGATGGTCATTCTGCGGACTCGTGCGTGTGCTTTTCGTTACCGGCGCCGGAAGCTGAAGGCTGGACGAAAGAGCGCCTCGTTCAGCCTCGAGCTTTCAGCCTCCAGCGGCTTCTCGTTTTACTTCGGCAATTCGGCCTTCACGCCTTCGACGTAGAAGTTCATCGATGCCAGGTCCTTGGTGGTTGCGGTCTGCCCTTCGGTGATGCGCACCTGACCGGACTGGTCCTTGATCGGGCCGGTGAATGGATGGAAGGCGCCACTGCGGATGCTGGCGATGATCTGCTCGGCTTCGGACTTCACTTCAGCGGGTACCAGGTCGCTGATCGGCAGGCTGATGCTGTCCTGCGCCAGGCCACCCCAGAAGTCCTCGGACTTCCAGCTACCATCGATCACGCCCTCCGCGGACTTCGCGTAATGCGGGCCCCAGTCGTTGACGATGGAGGTCAGCACGGCCTTGGGACCGAAGTGCTGCATGTCCGAGGCGTAGCCCACGGAATAGACACCGCGGCGTTCGGCAGCCTGGATCGGTGCCGGGCTGTCGGTGTGCTGGAAGACTACGTCCACGCCCTGGTCGATCAGCGCGTTGGCGGCATCGGCTTCCTTGCCCGGATCGAACCAGGTGTTGACCCAGACGACCTTGATCTCGGTGCCAGGGTTGTACTTGTCCAGCGCCAGCTGGATGGCGTTGATGTCGCGGATGACCTCCGGAATCGGGAAGGAGGCGATGTAGCCGACCTTCTTGGTCTTGGTCATCTTCGCCGCGAGGAAGCCGCCGACATAGCGGCCTTCATAGGAGCGGGTCAGGTAGGTGCCGACGTTCTCCGCCTGCTTGTAGCCGGTGGCGTGCTCGAAGGTGACGTCGGGGAACTGCTTGGCGACCTTGACCGTCGGGTTCATGTAACCGAAGGAGGTGGTGAAGATCAGGTCATAGCCGCCCTTGGCCATGTTGCGGATCACCCGTTCGGAGTCGGCGCCTTCGGCGACGTTCTCGACAAAGCTGGTCTGGACCTTGTCGCCGAGCTTTTCTTCCAGGTACTTGCGGCCCTGCTCGTGCTGGTAGGTCCAGCCATGGTCGCCGATCGGGCCGATGTAGACGAAACCGACCTTCAGCGGATCGGCCGCCGAGACGCAGAAGGCGGTGCTCAGGCCGATGGCTGCGGCGAGGGTACGCAGCAGAGGTTTTCTTATCTTGGCTTGCATGGGTGACGCTCCTGTTGTCGTGATGCGATAGGCCCTTATGGCTACCGTTGCCAAGTGCAAAAAGCTGACCAGATGGACAGTTCCCCTTGGAATCCGCGTCAAACCCGCGAATACCGTCGGTTTCTCCACCGCAGCGGGTGCGCAACTGGTGCGCGTCTCGCTGTGAATGCCCTGCGGCAGTGCGTTCAATGCCCGGCTTTCCACGGCTGACCCAGCGACACCGGCGCGAACAGCCGGGTGCGGATGGCATCGCGCGACAGCAACACCAGCACCAGGATCGTCGCGACGTAGGGCAGCATCGCCAGCAGGTTGCCCGGGATTGCCAGACCAATGCCCTGGACCACCAGATGCAGGATGCTGGCGAGACCGAACAGGTAGGCGCCGAGCAGCACCCGGCCAACCCGCCAGCTGGCGAACACCACCAGCGCCAGGGCGATCCAGCCGCGTCCGGCGGTCATGTTCTCGGCCCACATGGGCGTGTAGGCCAGCGACAGGTAGCCGCCGGCGAGGCCGGCCATGGCGCCGCCGAACATCACCGCCAGGGTGCGCACGCGCAACACCGGCAGGCCCATGGCGCTGGCCGCGTCAGGGTTCTCGCCGACGGCCTGGATGATCAGGCCGATGCGGCTTTTCAGCAGCACCCAGGCGATCCCCGCGAACAGGGCGAACGACAAGTAGACCAGCAGATCCTGGGCGAACAGCATGCGGCCGATCAGCGGGATCTCGGCCAACAGCGGGATGGCGACCGGCTCGAATCCGGCCAGCGGCTTGCCGACCCAGCTGGCGCCGACGAAGGACGACAGGCCAACGCCGAAGATCGTCAGCGCAAGGCCGGTGGCCACCTGATTGGCCGCCAGGCCGAGGGCGACAAAGGCGAACAGCAATGACAGCAGCACCCCGGCCAGACAGGCCAGCAGCACGCCCAGCCAGAGATTGCCGGTGGCGTAGGCGACGATGAAGCCGATCACCGCGCCGAACAGCATCATCCCCTCCTGGCCGAGATTGAGTACGCCGGTCTTCTCGCAGACCAGCTCACCGAGCGCGACCAGCAGCAGCGGTGTGCCGGTGCGGATCATGGCGTAGAGGATGTTGGTTAACAGATCGAGGTCCATGGGAAGTCCTTAGCTGGAAGCCAGAAGCTGGAAGCCAGAAGCTGGAAGCTGGAAGAAAAAGCGGAAGTGGAGGTCATGGCTGCGTCACCGACTTCAAGCTTCCAGCTTTCCGCTTCAGGCTCCGCGCGAAGCGCGGCCGATAAAGAATCAGCACATCGCAGGCCAGCAGGAAGAACAGCACCATGCCCTGGAACAGCTGAGTGATGGACTGCGGCAGGTTGGCGGCCATCTGGGCGTTCTCGCCGCCCAGGTAGAGCAGCGCCATCAGCAGGCTGGCGAAGACGATGCCGAGCGGGTGGAGGCGGCCGAGAAAGGCCACGGTGATCGCCGCGTAGCCGTAGCCCGGCGAGACTTGCGGCACCAGTTGGCCGATGGGGCCGGTGACTTCCGCCACGCCGGCGAGCCCGGCCAGGCCGCCACTGATCAGCAGCGCGAGCCAGGTCAGCCGACGCTCGCGGAACCCGACGAGGCCGGCGGCCCTGCGATCGAGTCCGAGCACCTTGATTTGGAAGCCGAGAAAGCTCCGCTGTAGCAGCACCCAGACGGCCACCAGTGCCAGCAGTGCGAACCAGAAACCGGCGTGCACGCGCAGCCCGTCGATCAGCTCCGGCAGGCGGGAGGCGTCGCCGAACATCGCCGACTCGGGAAAGTTAAAGCCGTCCGGGTCCTTTAGCGGACCATGCACCGCGAACAGCAGCAGATTCAGCGCGATGTAGTTGAGCATGATGCTGGTAAGAATTTCGTTGGCGTTGAAGGCCGTCTTCAGCCAGGCGCAGAGGCCGGCCCAGGCGGCGCCGCCGAGAACGCCCGCGCCCAACGTCAACAGCAGCGCCAGGCGGGAATCCCAGTCGATGATGTTGACCGCCAGCGCACTGCCGGCCAGCGCGCCGATCAGCAGCTGGCCCTCGGCGCCGATGTTCCAGATGCGGGCGCGATAGACCACCGCCAGCCCCAGGGCGCAGAGCAGAATCGGCAAGGCTTTGACCAGCAGCTCGGACAGCCCGTAGAGATCGCTGACCGGATCGATCAGCAGCACCTTCAGCGTCTGCAGCGGCGGATGGTCAAGCAGGGCGAACAGCAGGGCGCCGCTGAACAGGGTCAGCAGCGCGGCGAACACTGGCGAGAGCCAGAGCATGGCGCGGGATTCGGCCCCGCGTGGTTGCAATGTGAACAACATGGCGAGGGCTCGTCAGGCAGCGGTGGACAGGGAGGGTTGGTCGAACTGGCCGGCCATCCAGCGGCCGACGTCGCTAGGGGCGCAGGCTTCGGTCCGGTGTTGCGGCGAGAGACGGCCGTCGCAGAGCGCGGCGAGGCGGTCGCTGATCTGGAACAGCTCGTCCAGGTCTTCGGAAATCACCAGAATCGCCGCGCCCGCGTCGCGCAGCTCGATCAGCGCGCGGTGGATGGCTGCCGCGGCGCCGACATCCACGCCCCAGGTCGGGTGCGCCGCCACCAGCAGCCGGGGCTGCTGAAGAATCTCGCGGCCGAGGATGAATTTCTGCAAATTGCCGCCGGAGAGGCTCGCCGCCGCGGCCGCGCTGTCCGGCGTCTTCACCGCGAAGCGCTGGATCACCTTTGCCGCGAATCCCTGCACGCGCGTGCGCTGGATCAGCCCGTGCCGGAGCATGCCCCGCTGCTGGAAGGCGGTGAGCAGACCGTTATCGGCCAGGCTCATGCCGGGCACTGCGCCGTGGCCAAGACGCTCGGCGGGCACGAACGCCAGCCCCTGGCGGCGGCGTGCATCCGGGCGCAGGTGCGCCACCGGCTCGCCAAGAAAGCGGATGCGTTCGGCATCGCGCCCCTGCAGGGTGCGCTCGCCGGACAGCAGCGCGAGTAACTCGTCCTGGCCGTTGCCGGCGACCCCGGCGATGCCGACGATCTCGCCGGCACGTACGTCCAGGCTCAGGTCCTTGAGCGAAACGCCAAAGGGATCGGCATTTCGCCAGGACAATCCCTCCACCTGTAGAAAGGCCGCGCGGCCTTCGGCCTTGCGGTACTTCGCTTCCAGACCCTCGGCGTCGCCCACCATCAACCGCGCCAGATCCAGGTCGCTGCACTGGCTCGGCACGCAGGTACCGGAAACCTTGCCCGCGCGCAGCACCGTGGCCTTCTGGCAGAGGGCGCGCACTTCGTTCAGCTTGTGGCTGATGAACAGCACACTGCAGCCCTCGGCGGCCAGACGCCGCAGCACCACGAACAGCTCATCGGCTTCCTGCGGAGTTAGCACCGAGGTCGGCTCGTCCAGGATCAGCAGGCGGATGTCCTGCATCAGGCAGCGCACGATCTCCACGCGCTGGCGCTCGCCGATGGACAGGCTGTGCACCAGGCGCTGCGGCTCCAGTGGCATGCCGTAGCGCTGAGAAACCTCACGAATTCTCGGCTCCAGTTGCTTTGGCGTACCGGCGCCCGCGCCTAGCGCCAGGGCAATGTTCTCTGCTACCGAGAGTGTTTCGAACAGCGAGAAATGCTGGAACACCATGCCGATGCCGCGTTCGCGCGCCTGCGCCGGATCGCGCATGACCAGCGGCTGCCCTTCCCAGACGATGCGACCGGCATCGGGCTGAACCACGCCGAAAATGATCTTCATCAGCGTGCTCTTGCCGGCGCCGTTCTCGCCGAGCAGTGCGTGAATCTCGCCAGGGGCGATGGCCAGGTCGATGCCATCGTTGGCGACGGTTCCGGGGTAGCGCTTGGTAATGCCACGCAGCGAAAGCCGCGTGGGAAGGGTAGTTGTGGACATGGTCATCGCTCATCGGGACGTTGCCAGGGAGGTAGCAAAAATCTGGCCATAAGGTCAGGAATTCGCTCGCAGCGCCCGCCAGGTGAGCTTGCGGCGCGGGGGCTTGCGCTACTCGGCGCGCCGCTGTGCTGTTTAGTGGTGCATGGGCCGCCGGACGGTTAAGGCTGCGCACTCCTAAGGTGCTCGTAGTGTCGTCGCAATGATTCGTGCGCTAGTGAGGACTGCTACTTGCGAGCTACCAAATGCCTTCATGCAGTGCGGCGGCTTCCTCTTCCAGCAGCGGGCCGAGCACCTCGACCTTGCGCTGGCCGGCTTCGAAGACGATGCGGCAGGGCAGGTCGAGTGTGGGGTTCTCCGGATGGTTGCCGGTGATGGCTTTCAGGCTGCGTTCGGAGAGGCCGTAGACGACCCGCCCCAGGCCCGTCCAATAGGCGGCGCCGGCGCACATGGCGCAGGGTTCGGCGGAGGTGTACATGGTGCAGCCGGCGAGAAATTCCGGGCTGTAATGCGTCGAGGCGCGGGTCATCAGCACCCGTTCGGCGTGGCCGGTCATGTCGTGGTCGGGCATGTAGGCGTTGCCCTGTTCCAGCAGCACTTCGCCGTCCGGCCCGACGAGGATCGCGCCGAAGGGGTGGGTGCCGTTTTCCAGCGCGCGGCGGGCCACATCGAAGCTCTTGCGCAGCAGGGTGAGGTCTTGTTCGTTCATGGGCGTCTCATCGTTGGCAATGTCTAGGTGAACCGTTTTTGTAGCGCGGTCTGCAATCGCGCTTTTGCAGGGGCGAATTCATTCGCCCAAGGGTGGCCATGCGGGCGAACAAGTTCGCCCCTACAGGAGCAGCGCCGGTCCGCATTACGCTCATGACTGCTGTCCCTTGGGCAGGCTCCAGGAAAAGAACACCTTCTGCAGCAGGCCGATCAGGTGGAACAGCACCAGGCTGATCACCACCAGCATCATCAGTGCGGCGAAGGCCTGGGGCACCTGAAACATCGAGGTAGAGAAGTTGATGAAGTAGCCCAGACCCTTCTCCGCGGCGACGAACTCGGCCACCACCGCGCCGATCACCGCCAGGGTGATGGAGATGCGCAGCGCCGAGAACAGGTGTGGGATGGCGTAGGGCAGGCGGATATTGCGGTATTCGCGGGCCTTCGAAGCGCCCAGCGAGCGCGACAGCTCCACCAGCTCCTCGGGCGTTGCCAGCAGTCCGGTGACGCAGGACACCACGATCGGGAAGAAGGCGATGAGGAAAGTGATGAACACCCGCGGCAGGTCGCCGGCGCCCATCACCACGACGATGATCGGCGCCACCGCGACGATCGGCGTGGACTGCACGATCACCAGCAGCGGGTACAGCGTGCGCGACATCAGCCGGGACGACGCCAGGGCGACGGCCAGCGGAATGCCGATCAGGATCGACAGGCCGTAGCCCATCAGCGTCACCCGCAGGGTGGCGAACAGGTGTTCCGACCAGGCGGCCAGGCCGACCTTCTGCGTCGCGGCGAGGATGGCGCTGGGCGAGGGCAGCACGAAGCTGGGCAGCTTCAGCAGGCGGCAGGCCGCTTCCCATACCAGCAGCAGGACGAACAGGGCGAGCCAGGGCGCCAGGCGGTCGGCCTGGGCGCGTAGCTTAATGGTCGGCATGGCGCGAGAAGACCTTGCGGCGGATATGGTTGGCGAGCTCATTGAAGCGGGGCTCCGTCAGGGTTTGCATGGACCGCGGGCGCGGCAGGTCGACGTCGATGATTTCCTGTACGCGGCCGGGGCGTGCCGACATCACCAGGATGCGGTCGGCCAAGAGCAGCGCTTCGGGAATCGAGTGGGTGATGAACAGCACCGTCTTCGGGCGCTGGGTCCAGATGTTCAGCAGCTCCAGGCTCAGCTCGTCGCGGGTCAGGGCATCGAGGGCCGAGAACGGCTCGTCCATCAGCAGGACCTCCGGGTCGTGCAGCAGCGCCCGGGCGATCGCCGCGCGCTGCTGCATGCCGCCGGACAGCTCGTCTGGGCGCTTGCCGCCGAATTCCTTGAGTCCCACCAGCTCCAGCAGCTCCTCGGCGCGGATGATTTCCTGCGCGGTGACCCGACCGTACTTGTGGCGCATGGGGAAGGTCAGGTTGTCGCGGATGTTCAGCCAGGGCAGCAGCGTCGGCTTCTGGAATACGATGCCGATCTCGTCGCGCGGGCCGTCCACCGGGCTGCCGTAGATGCTGACCTGGCCGTGGGTCGGCCGCACCAGCCCGGCGAGGATGCGCAGCAGCGTGGACTTGCCACAGCCCGACGGGCCGAGCACGGCGATGAACTCGTGGCGGCCGATGTCGAAGCTGGCGTTGTCCAGCGCCACCACCTCGCTGCCGTCGGAGGAGGTGAAGACCTGGCTGACCCGGTCGAAGCTGATGTTGGGACGCGGTGCGGCGTTCGGGGCTGCTGCGCTCATCAGCATTACTCGCTCAGGCTGGAATCGATGGCGCTGGCCGGGTCGAGGCTGTCGAGGGCCATGCCCTGCGCCTTGGCGACCCACTCCCAGGTGGTGGCCAGGCGCTTGGCATCGAAGCCGGCACCTTCGGCTTCGCTGATTTCGTTGACCATCAGCGGCACCGAGGCGGCGAACTGCTCCTCGGCCTGCTGCTGGTCGACTTCGGCGACCATTTTCTTCAGCGCCGCGGCGGCCGCGGCCGGATCGGCGATGGCGTTGGCCTGGGCCTGCCGGTAGGCCTTGACGAATTTCTTCGCCACGTCGGGATTGCTCTGCACGAAGCGCTGCGAGGCCACCAGCGACAGGCCGTAGCCCTCGAAGCCGTACTCGGACCAGGCAATGGTCTTCAGCGTCTTGTCCGTCTCGCCAAGTGCGCGCACGAAGCCGGGCGCCACGGTCAGCCAGTTGATGGTGGCGTCGACCTTGCCGGTGGCGAGCATCGGTGCCAGCGCGCCGGGGTCGAGCTTGAGCAGCTTGACGCTGCTCGGGTCGATGCCGTTGCGCTCCAGCAACAGCGGCCAGACCACGTTGGAGGCGGAGAAGGTCGGGGTGGCGACCGTCTTGCCGACGATGTCCTTGAACGAATCGATGCCCGAGCCTTCGGTGGTGAAGAAGGCGTCCGGCTGCTTGTTGTAGATCGGCGCGACCGCCACCACCGGCACCTCGCCCTGAGCCTTGGCCTGCAGCAGCGAGGCCAGGCCGGCGGAGCCGAAGTCGGCGCTGTTGGTGGCCAGCTTGGTCACCACGTCGCTGCCGCCGCGGGCGCTGGCGATCTCCACCTCGATGCCCTCGGCGGCGAACAGCCCCTGCTCGACGCCGAGGTAGATCGCCGCCTTGTCGCCGGCTGGCAGCCAGTCGTTGAGCCAGCGCACCTTGTCGGCGGCCAAGGCGGATTGGCTGAACAGGGCCAGCAGGGCGCTGGCGATCAGGGTTTTCTTGAACATGGGAAATCTCCTTGAGGTTGGCCGGTAAGGGCCATGCAATAAACGCAGTCAGAGAACGGGGTTTGGGTGGCGGGCAAAGAAATCCAGCAGCGCGGCGAGTAGCGCTTCCGGGGCGGCCAGTTGCGGCGCGTGGCCGCAATCGATCGGCACGCGCTCGGCGCCGGGCACCAGCTGCTGCATGCGCTGCTGCACCCGCGGCAGCACCGAGCGGTCCCGCGTCGCCTCGATGTACAGGCGCGGCAAACGACCGAAGCGCCCGGCCGTCCAGTGCGTGGCGATATCGCGGCCGCCATCGGGTTGCACCGTCAGGCGGCGCGCCGCATCGACCGCGGCCCGTGCCGGTGCATCGTGGAAGAACACCGCGCAGGCAGCGTCGCTGGGTACGCGGCTGCCACTGGGCACGGCTTCGAGATAGGGGCCGATCCCGCTGACTTCAGGAAAGTCGCGGCTCATTTCGGCGCACAACTCGGCGAAGCCCATGCCGCTGGACAGCATCATCCCGGCGACATAGCTGACCCCGGCGATGCGCTCGGCATGGCGCTCGGCCACCGCGGTGGCGGTAACCCCGCCGCCGGAATGCGCCACCAGTTGAATCGGACCGGGCAGTTTTTCGATCAGCGCGCCGACGTGCTCGACGTAGCGTTCCAGCGAGACCTCGGCGAGCGGCGTGGCGTCGCTGCCATTGCCCGGCAGATCGACCGCGTGGGGACGGTGCCCGGCGTTGCGCAGGCCGTCCTGCAGCGAATCCCAGACCCAGCTGCCGGCCCAGGCGCCATGGATGAGGACGATGTCAGCCATAGGTCCTCCGGTACATCTCGCGCAGGTGCTCTTCCACGGTCACGGCGGGATAGCGTGGCGTCTCGCCCGGCCCCAGGCAGACGGGCAGGCACTCGATGGTCAGGTCCAGGTTGCCGGTGTAGAAGAAGGGCACCGAGTAGCGTTCGCGCCCGGAGCGGTTGATCACCCGGTGGCGGTTGGAGTGGTAGCGGTCGTTCGTCCAGCGGCTGATCAGGTCGCCCAGATTGACCACATAGGTGCCTTCGATGGGCGGCGCGTCGATCCACTCGCCGCTGTCGATGGCCTGCACCTGCAACCCGCCGGCATCATCCTGGAGCAGCAGTGTCAGGGCGCCGAAGTCGGTGTGCGCGCCGCAACCTTTCTCGCCGGGTGCGGACTGTGGTGGCTGGGGCGGGTAGTGCAGCAGGCGCAGGGTGGCGGCGGCATCCACGAGCAATGGATCGAAGTGATCACCGGGCAGCTCCAGCGACAGCGCCAGCGCGCCCATCAGCTGCTCGCAGACTTCATTGACGGCCCGGAAGTAGCGCTCCATGACGGGGCGGAACTCGGGTAGCTCCGCCGGCCACTGGTTCGGCCCCTGGTTGAACTTGCCGGCCAGCACGCGTGGATCGTCCTCGGCGACCTCGTTGCCGATGTAGAAGCCTTCCTTCAGATCGGGCGGACTACCGGCTTCCAGCGTCTGGCCACGCAGCGGCTCGTAGCCCCGGTTGCAACCCGACAGCGCCTTGTCCAGCGCCAGCTTCGCCGCACTGGGCAGGGCGAAGAAGCGTTCGGCTTGCTGCTGCACGGCGGCGATCAGTTCGGCGTCGATGCCATGGTTGTGGATATAGAAGAATCCGCAGCGCTGACAGGCGTCGCGAAGCTGTTGCGCAATCTTCTGGTGGGCGGCGGGATCGTCGTGGCGTAGGCCGCCGACGTCGATCAATGGCAGGCTGGGGGCGGGGCGCATCGGGGTCCTCCTATGGGGTGCGAACCCATCCTAGTGAGGCGCTTGCTGCGCTCGATAGCGCTGATTTTGTGCCGGGCCGATGCCGAAACGGCATCAGCCCAAAAGGGTGCGCCTCATGCGTCGTACAGGTGCGTTTCGGCGCTCACGCGCTGCGCCAGTTCGTCTTCCACCAGGCGAATGAAGGCATCCAGCGCAGCAGGCAACGAGCGGCCGCTGCGCACGTAGACGCCCAGCTCGGAAACCACGAATTGCGCGGCTTTCAGCGGCACCAGCTGCAGCTGTCCGGCAGCCAGCTCCTCTTCGATGCCGAGACGGGTCTGGAATGCCAGCCCCATGCCACGCATCGCCAGGCGCTTGGCCAGGTCCACCGATGCACTTTCCAGGAGCACGGTCAGCGGCTTTTTCGGGTTGAGTAAAAAAGGCTGCAGATGGCGGCGGATCGACAATTCCGGCCCCGGCAGGATCAACGGATAGCGTGCGCATTCGGCGAAGCTGACGCTCGCCTGCGCCGCCAGCGGGTGCTCCGGCGGCATGATTGCGCCCAGGAGGAAGCGCCCAACGGCGTACTGGCGCAAAGACTCGCTGCGTTCCACGGCATAACCCAGCGCGACGTCCGCATCGCCGCCGGCCACCGCGCGCGCGGCCTCTGCGGAGCCAGCCGAGCGCACCGTGACCTGCAGCATCGGATAGCGAGTCAGCAGCTGTTGCAGCACCGTCGGCAGGAAGCTGTTGTTCAGACCTTCCACCGAGACGATGGACAGCTCGCCGCGGCGCAGTCCCTTGAGTGCATCCAGTTCGCTGACCATGCGGTGCTCGTCCTGCAGAACGGTGATCACATGCAGCGAGAAGATTTCTCCCGCCGCGGTCAGCCGCAGCCCGCCGGGTAGGCGCTCGAATAAAGGTGAGCCGATCTCCTCTTCCAGCTGCAACAGCTGGCGGTTGACCGCCGAGGACGCGACGTGCAGCCGCCGCGCCGCTTCGCGGATGGAGCCGCAGCGGCGGATCATGTCGAAATACTTCAGCGCCCGGGCGTGAATATGCATGGCGATGTCCTGGCCGTGGAACAGGCTTTTGGGTGGTAGAAACTCAGCCTGCTGTAGCCGGAAGCGCCAGCCCGCAGCCCTTGAGGATGATCCGCACGAGGTTATCGGTGGCCAGGGCGAAGTCGTTCTTAGTCATGCGCTTGCCGTTGATGCGCAGGATCTGGTCGGAGAAGTCGGCGTAGTGCTGGGTGCCGGCCCAGATCAGGAAGATCAGGTGCATCGGATCGACCGGGTCCATCTTGCCGGCCGCGATCCAGGCCTCGAACACCGCCGCGCGGCCGCGGAACCAGTTGCGGTAGTCCTGGTTGAAGTGCTCGGAAAGGCATTCGCAGCCGCTGATGACTTCCATGGCGAAAATCTTCGAGGCCTGCGGTTGGCGGCGGGAGAATTCCATCTTGATGCGGATGTAGTCGGCCAGTGCGGCGGCCGGGTCGTCATCGACGGTGAGGTCGTCGAAGGCGGTGTCCCAGAGTTCGAGGATGTGCCGCATCACTTCCACATACAGCCCCAGCTTGCTGTTGAAGTAGTAGTGCAGGTTGGCCTTGGGCAGGCCTGCACGCAGCGCGATGGCGTTCATGCTGGTGCCCTTGAAGCCGTAGCGGGCGAACTCTTCGGCCGCCGCGGCGAGGATCGTTTCCTCATTCTGCTGGCGGATGCGGCCGACGGGTTTGCCCGTGGCGGTGTACAGCGGTTGGGGTGATGCGTGCTTGTTCATGGTTCCGATCCGAAGACGGTGATGTCCGATCATCAGGCGTTAGCGCCTGCCTTGTTGCTACCTACTGCAAGAAGCTGACCAGTCGCTTAGCTCTTGCTCGCCGGGTAATGCTGCGACAGGTTGGGAAGTTTTGGCGATTCACCCTGCATGCGCTGCGGCGGTGGCTGAGTCATTCGCAACGGCTCACCTGTTCACCTCGGCGAGCAGAAGCGGTCAGCGCCGACCAGGTTGTCCGAAGGCGCGGAGCGTGCAGTCGCTGCCTGAGCGCATGCCCGATCACATGCCGTCGCATTGCGATGACCACCTGGCGGCTGGTTGGCAAGCGTCTGGCAACTGGATATTGCCTTGTGTCTCAGGCTGTTCAAGGCGGCTGGTATTGGGCTACCGAGAAGAGTGCCCGTGTTGCCAGAAGATGGCGCTCCAGCGATTCAGCGCCGCCTGTGGAGTCGGGCGGCGTGGTCGATCAGAAGTGCGCTTTGACGATGGCGCTGAAGGTGTTCTGGTCGGTCGGACCTACGAAGTTTTCGCTGACGAAGCCGCCGTCTTCGATACCGTACTTGTTCGACCAGTAGTCGTATTCGATACCCACATAGAGCTTGCCGGGGGTGTAGTCCAGCGCCTTACCCAGGTCGTACTTGATCTGCGGGTTGAAGTGAAAGTTCTTCTTCAGCTCGGTGTTGCCGTTCTTCTTGTCGTTGACCACCCAGTCGATGTAGCCATCGAACAGGATGTCCGACTTGCCGACGGGAATGGTCATGGCCCAGGTCGGCGTGACCTGCCACTGGCCGGAGGGCTTGCCGGTGGTGCCGTCGGGCTTGCGGTAATAGACATTGACGTTGAAGCGGTCGAAGCCCGGGACGGTCAGATCGACGGCCGGGCCAAGCAGGTAATTCTGGTTAGGCGTGCCATCGTCCTGGCTTTCGCCGCGCTCATAGGTGAAGGCCAGCAGCACGTCCTTGATCGGCCCGAAGGACAGGTCGGCGCCGCTGATCTTGCCCAGCGACAGGCGCGGACTGAATTCGCCGTAATAGGTGTGGCCGTCGTTGCCGGACAGGCCGTTGTACCACTTGTTGTCGACGAACAGGAACATGTCCCCCCAGGTCCAGCCGCTGGCATGTTCGAAGGTAATGGTCTGCTGTATTTCGCCAGCATCGACCTTGAAGTCCTTGCCGTAGAGGTAGGTCAGGCTGTTGTTCTGCCAAAGCATGGGGGCAGCCATGGACTGGCCGGCGAACAGCAGGCCGGCGGTGAGGCCGGCCAGGGTGAGGCTTGCTTTCATCGATCTCTCCTTGAGGGTATATCCGTTGGCTTAAGTTGGCCGAACGGTCAGGCATTGATGCCTAAGCAAGCGGTGGGCCAGCTTTTAAGGAGGGTTGAGTGAAGATATAAGCCTATGAATTCATTGGTATTTTATGGAGGGATTGGCGTGTATCGAGCGAATGCGAGCCGTACGCAAACTGACCGATCGATCAGGCTGCCTCAACCTGGCGCACCGCTAAGGTGTGCTGCACGCCAGTGTGGCAGCCGCATCGGTCCGATGCTCAGCCGGCGATCAACTGCGCAGCCGCCTGACGATGATCGGCGATCAGGCCGGCGACATCCAGGCCTTCGATCTGCCCGTCGACCACCTGCCAGCGACCGCCGACCATTACCCGGTCGGCCCGGTCGGCGCCGCAGAGCAGCAGCGCCGACAGCGGGTCGTGGCTGCCGGAGAAGCGCAATTCGTCCAGCTTGAACAGCGCCAGATCGGCCTGCTTGCCGACCGCCAGCGTGCCGAGGTCATCACGGCCCAGCAAGCGCGCCGAACCCTGAGTGGCCCAGCCCAGCGCGAGTTCCGGAGTGATTTTTTCGGCGCCGTAGCGCAGGCGCTGCAGGTACAGCGCCTGACGTGCTTCGAGAATCATGTTGGAGGCGTCGTTGGAAGCCGAGCCGTCGACGCCCAGGCCGATGGGCGCGCCAGCGGCTTCCAGTTCCAGGGTCGGGCAGATACCCGAGGCCAGGCGCATATTGGAGCTCGGGCAGTGGCAGATCCCCGTACCGGCCTGGCCGAGGCGGGCGATTTCATCGGGGTTGAAATGGATGCCGTGAGCGAGCCAGGTGCGGTCGGACAGCCAGCCGACGCTGTCCAGATAATCCACGGTGCGCAGGCCGAAGCGTTGGAGGCAGAAATCCTCCTCGTCGAGGGTTTCCGCCAGATGGGTATGTAGGCGCACGTCCAGGCGCTCGGCCATGGCGGCGCTGGCGCGCATGATCTCCGGCGTCACCGAGAAGGGCGAGCAGGGTGCCAGGGCGATCTGGATCTGCGCGCCGGCGCCGCGCTCGTGGTAGCGACCGATCAGCCGCTCGCTGTCGGCCAGGATCACTTCGGCTTCCTGCACCGTCTGCTGCGGCGGCAACCCGCCATCGGCCTCGCCAAGGCTCATGGAGCCGCGGGTAAGCATAGCGCGCATGCCCAGTTCGCGTACGGCCTGGACCTGCACGTCGATGGCTTCTTCCAGCCCTTGCGGGAACAGGTAATGATGATCAGCGGCGGTGGTGCAGCCAGACAGCAGCAGCTCGGCCAGCGCGACCTTGCTCGCCAGTTCGAGCTTTTCCGGCGTCAGCCGTGCCCAGACCGGATACAGCGTCTTCAACCAGGGAAACAGTGGCTGGTTGACCACCGGGCCCCAGGCGCGGGTAAGGGTCTGGTAGAAATGATGATGGGTGTTGATCAGCCCCGGCAGCACCACGTGCTCGCGGGCGTCGAAGGTGCTGTCGACGGGCGAGGCGGGCGCCTGACCGGCAGCGAGCAGCTCGGTAATCACGCCGTTTTCGATAACCAGACCGCCGGAAGCGTCCTGATCATTGGCAGTGAAGGTGGCGAGGGGAGTTTTAATCCAAGTGCGGGTAGCAGCCATTGCCGGCTCCTCCTGAAGGACCCGTTGAAAACTGGCTGCGTTGCCTTCGCTGCGTTGAAAACAGGCTCAAAATGCTCATTTACAACTTGTAAACTGCGCTTTTTCGCCTGTTTTCGCCTTGCGCTGGCTGCCTCGCCTACGTTTTCAGAAGTGCCCTGAAAATGATGGGTTCAGAAAAGCCAGCTCAGTTATGCCCTGTCTGCTGATCCAGGGGCGTTCTCGCGGGGGGCAACATACGATTTCGGCGCGGCGCTGTCACCCCTGAAGAAGGCGTATGTGGTTTCAGCCGCCTCGGAGTGGGGCGGCTGAAGCGGTTCGTTACGAGCGGTGGTTGTACTTGCCCAGATCCATATGACGATTCACATCCTTGTACAGCAAGTAACGGAACTTGCCAGGGCCACCGGAATAGCAGGCCTGCGGGCAGAAAGCGCGCAGCCACATGTAGTCGCCGGCTTCCACTTCAACCCAATCCTGGTTCAGGCGATACACCGCCTTGCCTTCCAACACATATAGGCCGTGTTCCATCACGTGGGTTTCGGCGAAGGGAATCACGCCGCCCGGCTCGAAGGTCACGATGTTGACATGCATGTCGTGGCGCATGTCGCTCATGTCGACGAAGCGGGTGGTGACCCAGGCGCCGTTGGTGCCCGGCATCGGAATCGGCTCGATGTCCTGCTCGTTGGTGACGAAGGCTTCCGGATGCGCCAGCCCTTCGACGGCCTGGTAGTACTTGCGGATCCAGTGGAAGCGGGCGACCTGGCCGCTGTTATTGCGCACCTTCCACTCCGAAGCTGGAGGGATGAAGGCATAGCTGCCGGGGCGCAGTTCATGGGTGCTGCCGTTGAGGGTCAAGGTGAACTCGCCTTCAACGACGAACAGCACCGCCTCGGCATTCCTGTCCTGCTCGGGCTTGTCGCTGCCGCCGCCGTCAGCCAGTTCCACGATGTACTGGGAGAAGGTCTCGGAGAAGCCGGACAGCGGACGGGAAAGTACCCACATGCGCATCTTGTCCCAGAACGGCAGATGGCTGGTGACGATGTCACGCATCACGCCTTTGGGAATGACGGCATAGGCCTCGGTGAACATTGCGCGGTCGGTCAGCAGTTCGGTCTGCGCCGGATGCCCGCCCGTGGGGGCATAGTACTTGGTGTTTGCCATATAACTCCCGTCATCGGTTGTTGTTGCCGATCGTCAGTGCGCCAGAGCGTGAGATCGGCTGACTGGCGGGGTTTGCGAGCGGCTGGTAGAGGAGCTGCCTGTGCATTGTATACATGATTGTAGGTTGTATCTAGAGATTGTATCCAATTTGCAGGCGGCGATTGCCTGACAAACATACACACCTCTCGAATCGCGTTTAGAATCACGCGCTTTCCACCTCGCGATGACTTTTCATGCAGCCGGACGCCCTCGCTACACTGCAGCAACACCTGATCACTGCCCTGGCGCAGCCACCTGTCGAGACGCGCCGGCTGTTCCATGGCCGTGGCCGTTGCTGGCCGGGGCTTGAGCATGTGACGGTGGACTGGCTGCAGGGGGTGCTGCTGGTGTCGCTGTTCCGTGCGCCGGCGGATACCGAACTGGATGCGTTGCGGGAGATTCTGCTGGCGCTCGGCCAGAGCGTCGAGTGGCTGGCGAGCGGGGCACACAGCCTGCTGCTGCAGCATCGCTATCTTCCGGACAGTCGCATGGAGCAGCTGCTGGGCGAGCCTGTCGAAGAATGGCTGATCAGCGAAAACGGCCTGCGTTACAAGCTCGATCTGGGCATCAAGCAGAACAACGGACTGTTCCTCGACATGCGTTATGGCCGGCGTTGGGTGCAGGAACAGGCGCGGGGTTTGCGCGTGCTCAACCTGTTCGCCTACACCTGCGGCTTTTCCGTGGCGGCGATTGCCGGCGGCGCCGAGCATGTGGTCAATCTCGACATGGCGCGCGCGGCGCTCAGTCGCGGGCGAGATAATCACCGGCTCAACGAGCATGACCTGGGCAAGGTCAGCTTTCTCGGCCACGAGCTGTTCAAATCCTGGGGCAAGATCCGCAAGAGTGGGCCCTACGATCTGGTGATCGTCGATCCGCCGTCGTTCCAGAAGGGCAGCTTCGCCCTGGACCGTGATTACCAGAAGATCCTGCGCCGCCTGCCCGAGCTGCTGACGCCAACCGGCAGGGTGCTGGCCTGCATCAACGACCCGGATACCGGGCCGGATTTCCTGATCGAGGGTATCGCCGCCGAGGCGCCCGGCCTGGTGTTCGTGCAGCGCTTGGAAAACCCGCCGGAATTTCCCGATATCAGTTCCGACAGTGGGCTGAAGGCGCTGGTGTTCGAGCGAGTGTGCTGAGGGGGTGAGGAAACCTGAACAGGCCGTTGCGGGTCGGAATCTGCATGCGCCGCATTTGGCTGCCTGTCAGAAGGAGTTCCCATGTCCCTGTATAGCAAGAACACCGCCGCCAACCTGATCCCCTGCCTGTGTTACCGCGACCTTCCCGCTGCGCTGGAGTGGCTGTGCGGAGTGTTCGATTTCGAGCGGCGGCGTGTGGTAGAGGATGAACAGGCTGGCATCCTTCATGCTCAGCTGGGCTTTGGCAGCAGCCTGTTGATGCTGGGGCCGGTGAGCGATACCCAGGAGGATCGCCTGTTCAGTCAGCCGGACGAAGTGGGCGGGGTTTCGACGCAGGGCATCTACGTCATCGTGACCAGCGCCGACGCCCTTTACACCAAGGCCAAGGCCGCCGGAGCGCAGATCGTCCGTGAGCTGAAGGATGAGGATTATGGTGGCCGCGGTTTCAGTTGCCGTGACCCGGAAGGGCATCTGTGGAGCTTTGGTACTTATGATCCCTGGGCCGAGTCGTAGCAGGCTGTTGAAAAACTACCTGCTAGAGTCGCCGGCGGCAGGCCTGCTCAGGCATCAGGCAGGCAGTCCAGTGAGCCCAGATCCTGGCGCAGGCGCTGCAAGCGTTTGTCGAGATGGCGCCGTTGCTCCGTATCGGACAGCGCATAGAGGTCACTGATCAGGCTGATGGTTGCGCTTTCGTTGCGGGCCAGGGTTGCGCGATAGGCGTCCGTCCCCATTGACTCGCGTTCCTGCAGCAGGCGGGCGATGCGTTGCTCGAAGCCCGCTTCATGGCGCTCGGCCAGAGTCTCCAGCAGGGCGGCTTGCCAGCGCTGCCGGTTTTCCAGCCAGAGACGGTTCTGCTCATCCAGGGTATGCGCCCAGGCCAGAATGCGCTGGTGCTGTGCGGCATCGAGCTTGCCGGTCCACTGTTCGATACGCTTGCCCATGCGCTCTGCACGCTCGCGGATCTGTTGCGGAAGTGGCGCGGCCAGGTATTTCTCCTGATGTTCTTGATGGTTCTCGGCGAGGGCCTTGGCGAGCTGGTTCACCTGACGATCATCCAGCTCGCGCAGCAATTGCACGGTCGTTGGTGTGATTTCCACGGCCACGGATTGAATGGCTTGCCTTATGTCCTGATAGTGGCTGCGGATGGCGCGTTCATCGAGTTCGCCCTGGCGTATCTGTCGCTGCATGCGCTGAAGGGCGTCGAGGTCGTCCGGCAGCTGCGTACGGCAGTGCCAGGCGATGTGTTCGCGCAACTGTTCGCGCAGGCGGCTCTGCTGGTTGCGGTTCATGTCCAGGTAGTCATCCAGCGACCAGGAAACCAGCAGGTCCAGGTTGCGATAGGCAAGGTTGATGCGGCTGCAGCCGACCAGCGTCACCACCATCGCCAGCAGCAACAGTAGTGCCTTGGAGCCAGGTGTCGGGCGAATCCGCATCGCGGTTCCTCGTCTTGTTGAAATGCTGCGCTCCTGAATAGAGCCGCAAGGCGCTCCGGCAGTTCGGTCACAAGAGTCTTGTGAAGCACGGTCTGCGCAGCTTTTTTAACAGCCTGTAAACAGTAACGGCTCGTTTGTGCGAGAAGAACGTTGCTTGGCGTGGTCACTAAGTCATGGGCCGCGATGGAGCGGATCGCCATTTCAATCGAGGGGCAGTCGTTATGCAGACCAGTATCAGACACCTGAGTGGAGACGAAATACCCCAAAGCTGGCGCCCGACCTGGGTCACCTGCTGGGTGGTGGAGATGGATGGCACGACCATCGCCGGTCCCTACGCCACGCGGGAGGAAGCGCAGGCCGTGGTGGATGGCGAGCAGGAGCCGAAGATTTCCCAGACCCCGGCGCCTCGTTAGCGGGTTTGAAAACACTTGCCGCACTTGGGGGTTACTGACAATGGCTGGGGCAGGGTACGACCCACTCAGCCTGGGGCGGCGGCTCGATGAGCTGTGAGACCAGCTCCAGGGCCTTTTCGAAAGAAGGGTAGCCGCTCTGCGCAACATCCAGCCCGGCATAGGCGCGGCGATAGGATTCGGCCTTTTCAGGCTGCTGTTCATCGACCAGATAGGGTTGCTGGTAGATCTTGTAGAGCAGCGCCACCGCATGCGGATGGCCCTTGTCGCCGGCCCGCTCCAGCAATCGCAGCACCTCTGCCTGTTGTGGCCCCTGGCGAATCAGCAACAGCGCCTGGTAGAACTCGGTTTCGCCACGCTTGTCGAGACGGGCGCTGCGATCGAGCAATGCGTGGGCGAGTTCGTAGCCGTCTTCATCGGCCTGGGAGATGAGGATCTTGGCCTGCAACAGGTCATTCTGGTACAGCAGCCGCTCGGCGCGGCAGGCGCTGCCCGGTTGATCGCATGAATGCGAGGCACAGCCACCCAGGACCATAAGCAGTCCGATCACCAGTGCGTTTTTCATCAAATGTCTTTTCTCTTGTCGTTGCGGGTGCGTCCTGGGCCTCTGGCCTGCGTGTTGGCTTTCCGTTCAGACATGTCTCATGGCGCAATCATGGACTGAAGCCCGTAGCGGCTCAGAATGATCTGCCAGTGCGGATTGCCCGGCAGGGTAGCGAGAAAGCCATCGAGATAGCCGGTTACCGCCTCACCCAGGTTATTCGTGATCAACAGGTGTCGGGTGAATTGATACAGGGGCTTTTCAGAAATGTACAGATCGCCGAGTTTTTCGCTCTGACGGTAGTAGAGCAGCGTGGAGTGCGCGACAAGTAGAATATGGATGCGCCCTGAAAGCAGTTTCTGCAGATTTTGAAGATCGGTCTGTACATCCTGGCGACGGATCGCGCCGCTGGCGATTTCCTTCTCGATCCCTTCATAGTGATAGCCGAGTACGCCGCCGAGGATGAGTCCGTTGAGTGACTGCGGGCGTTCATATTCGAACGCCGTATCGGGCAGCGAGACGAAGCTCTGCTGATCGACCAGGAGGGCTTGCGTCCATTGGCCGTTGGCTGTCAGTTCGGCGCTGAAGAAGCGTGGTGTGGCCCAGAGCAGAAGGCCGGGCGAGCCGCGAGCAAGGTGCATATCCAGGCGTTTGCGCGGCAGTTCAACCAGCTTGAAGCGGAAGCGCCCGGCATTGGCCGGATCACTGTTGAGCAGCTCGACGAAATCCTGGGAAAGCCCCTGCGAGGCTTCGAGCTTGAATGGTGGTGAAAGATGATAAGTCCATACTTCGACAGACTGCTGGGCGAAACAGGTCAGTGGCAGCAGGCTGAATACGAGCACCAGAAGGAGTCTCGGCATGGCGCACCTTTCTCGGGATGGCGAGGTGGTCGGAATCCGGTCCGGTCACTCCCGGTCGCATGGCGACAGCCCAAGCATAGTTTGGCCTTGGGCTTGGCGCGAGTTACGGGCTTGAGTAAGCGAAGCGAGCCGTAGGGCCGCATTCATTCGCCAGCATGAAGCCGGTGACTCAGAAGCGCTCGTGTTCACCCAGGAAGCGCCATTCGCCCAGCGCCAGCTTGGCCATCGACAGGCGACCGATGCGGATACGTTTGCCGCTCAGCATGCGCAGGCCGATGGATTCGCAGAGCTGTCGCAGATCGCCGGCCTGCGGTGCCTTGAGGACGATGCGCAGGCGGGTTTCGTTCTGCCAGCTGGCCTTGGCCCTGGGCAGGACCCTGCCGCGATGGCCGATGCCCTTGGCCAGCAGTTCAAGCCCGCCAGCCTCGGCTTCGCCCGCCACTTCCACGATGAATTCCTGTTCGAGCCGGTCGCGCGGGTCGCTCAGCTTGCGAATGACCTCGCGTTGCTGGCTGAACACCACCAGGCCGCTGATCTCCGGCTCCAGCGGCACCAGTGCGGTCTGGCGGGCGAGGTGGCGTGCGCGCGGCGTCAGGCGTGCATCGTCGCCGCTCCAATGGGTAGCCTGGGCGAGTTGCGCCTGGATGCTCGACGGGTCTGCGGCGACCGGCTGGCCGGCAGGCTTGTGCAGCAGCAGCGTGACCGGCGGCACTTCGGCAGGGGTGGCGCCGGGCAGCAATTCGATACGCTGCTGCACGACCTTGAAGTAGGGCATTTCGATGATCTGCCCATCGACGCTGACCCAGCCGCCCTCGATATACAACTCGGCCTCACGCCGGGAACAGCCGAGCTGCTCGGCGAGGCGTTTGGACAGGCGTGTCGGCTCGGTCATGGAAAGCTCGGATGGCGCAGGAGGGGAAACCTGGCGAGCCACTGCGGTACGGCAATGACAGCGGAAGCTCGCTGTTTCGGTAGGGTGGCGCAGGTATTACTTCTTGCTGATGGTGATCTGGCGTGACGGGCCTTGAGTCTGGCCGCTGACGCCATTGGGGATCTTCTGGACTTCGCCGCCGGCCTTGAGAAAGGCGGCCATTTGAGCGGCCAGGGACTGGCTGGTTTCGCTGGCAGGTTCTGGCTTGCGTTTGGCGGAGGTGGTCTTGGTGGCCATCGTCATTAGGTTCCTTTAGTCAGTCGAACCGGGCATTGTACAGATTTTTCAGATTTTTGTTTGACTTTCCGATGTGGGGGTTGCAGGCATGGCCTGTTTCTACAAAGCTCGTGGGACGGACCATGCCTTCGGCCAACGGCAAGACGAAACATTTGCTGAAGCGTTTTGCCGGGGCCATGGTCTTCTTTGCAGGCTCGTACATTCGCTTTGGAGGTTTCCCATGCCACACCCTGCCATCCGCGCTCTGTCCTGTGGTTTTGCGCTTGCCTGTTCGTCCCTGGTACTGGCCGAGGTCGAATATCACGGCAGCGAACTGGGTCGGATCAGCGTGGAGGAGGTCGCTCATGGCCTGAAATACCCCTGGGCCGTGGCTTTCCTGCCCGATGACGGCGCCATGCTGGTGACCGAGCGCCCCGGCAGTTTGCGACTGGTCGATGCCGAGGGCCGGCTCTCCGATCCCCTCGACGGTGTGCCGCAGGTGTATGCCCAGGGCCAGGGTGGATTGCTCGACGTGCAGCTTTCGCCAGATTTCCACAAGGACCGCCTGGTCTATCTCAGTTATGCGCAGCAGGGCGATGACGGCAAGGCCGGGACGGCAGTGGGGCGTGGCCGGCTGGCGGACGACCGGCGCTCGCTGGAAGGTTTCACGGTGATTTTCGAGCAGCGCCCGAAACTCTCCAGCGGCCTGCATTTCGGCTCGCGACTGGTATTCGACGGCGAGGGCCGGCTGTTTGTCGCGCTGGGTGAAAACAACCAGCGGCCCACCGCGCAGGACCTGGACAAGCACCAGGGCAAACTGGTGCGGATCGAACCCGACGGCCAGGTGCCGCAGGACAACCCTTTCGTGAACACCGAGGGCGCGCTCCCGGAAATCTGGTCCTACGGCCACCGCAATCAGCAGGGCGCGGCGCTCAACCCCTGGAGCGGCGAGGTCTGGACCCACGAACATGGCCCGCGCGGTGGTGACGAAATCAATATTCCCCAGCCGGGACGCAACTACGGCTGGCCGCTGGCGACCCATGGCATCGACTACAGCGGGAGTCCCATTTCCGAGGCGCTGGGCGAATCCGCTCCCGACACCGAGCCGCCGCATCATGTCTGGCGCCAGTCGCCGGCCATCAGCGGCATGGCCTTCTATGACGCCGAGCGTTTCGCGCCGTGGCAGCAGAACCTGTTCGTCGGCGCCTTGCTGGACCGCTCGCTGATTCGCCTGCAACTCGATGGCGACCGTGTCGTTCATGACGAGCGTCTGCTCAAGGACTTGAACGAGCGCATCCGCGATGTACGGCTCGGGCCGGATGGTTATCTGTATCTGCTGACGGATTCATCGAAGGGCAGGTTGCTGCGGGTTGGCCTGGCAGACCGCTGAAAAAAAACGTAGGCGAGGCAGGCAAGACAAGGCAAAAACAGGCGAGGACGCGGAGTTTAGTGGTCTAAATGAGCAGTCCGAGCCTGTTTTTAACGCAGTATTGCCAACGCAGGTAGTTTTTCAGCGGTCTGGCAGACCGTTGAACCTGGCAGCCGATGCAGTGCCGGCCTGCTAGAATCGCCGGCCTCGACTCACAGGATTTTTCACCATGGCCGCAATCGGGCGCTACAACAGCCTGCAAATCGTCAAGCACACCGGGTTCGGCCTTTATCTGGACGGCGGTCCGGATGGCGAGATCCTGTTGCCCAATCGCTACATCCCGAAGGATACGCCCACCGAGGTCGATGACTGGCTCAACGTTTTCATCTACCTCGACAGCGACGACAAGCTCATCGCCACCACCGAAAAGCCAAAAGTCCAGGTGGGCGAATTCGCCAGCCTCAAGGTGGTGCAGATCAACCGGGTCGGGTTGTTCCTCGACTGGGGCCTGCCCAAGGACCTGTTGCTGCCGCATTCCGAGGAAAAGCGACCGCTGAACGAGGGTGATTACTGTGTCGTCTACGTCTACCTCGACAAGCACACCCGGCGTATCACCGCCACGGCGCGTCTGGATCGCTACCTCGACAAGACGCCGCCGCGTTATCGCGCCGGCGAGGCGGTGGACTTGCTGGTGGTGGAGCGGACCGATCTGGGCCACAAGGCGATCATCAACGGCCAGCACTGGGGCCTGATCCACAAGAACGAGGCGTTCAAGTTCCTGCGTGGCGGCATGCGTGAAAAGGGCTACATCCGGGAAGTGCGCGCCGATGGCAAGATCAGCCTGAGCCTGCAACCGCTGGGCAGCGAAGCCGGCGATGCCCTGCAGGCGCTGATTCTGCAGAAACTGCAGGAAAACCAGGGCAGCCTGGCTGTTGGCGACAAGACCCCCGCCGATGAAATCGCGCAGCAGTTCGGTGTCAGCAAGGGCAACTTCAAGAAGGCCATCGGCGGGCTCTACAAGCAGGGCCGCATCCTGATTCACCCGGACCGCATCGAGCGCGTCTGATCCCGGACGGCGGTGGGCAGTCGGCCCGGCGCCCCTCGCTGGCCAAGGCCGAACAAGTTCGGCCCTACGAGTCGGCAGTCGAAACGGGACACCTGGCCGTAGGGCCGAATTCATTCGGCCTTGACGGACGGCAGGGCCGTTTATCGGTTACGCCAGCGGAACGTCGGCTTACGCTTCGGAACGTCGGATTACGCCTTCGGCTAATCCGACCTACATCCGAACGGGTGACATCGAAGTCATGTAGGTCGGGTCACGCTTTACCGACCCGACGTGCGGCTTTATTCCAAAGCCTAATCCTCTCCACGAAACTGCTTCTGACTGCCGCTGCTTCCCTCCCCGGATCATCCCTCTGATCGATTGTGCAACTGTCGCGGATATTTGCGGTCTGTTGCGTGTCTATGACTCCTCACAAGCCAAGCGTCGCGGTTGGGGTCGAGGCATGAACAACAATTCATCTCCGAGAAGGGATTCGTTATGAGGAACATCACGCTTGCGGGTGCATCGCTATTCTGCCTCGCGACCACTCAAGGCTGGGCGGCGAGCGATCCGAGGGATATTCGCATTGGTGGTTTCGAGTTCACGCCCACGCTGATCGTGCGCGAGAGCTACGACGACAACTATCGGGGTTTGTCGGATAACGAACAGGCTTCCTGGGTCACGGGCATCAACCCGACCTTCCTGCTCGCAACGGGCAACCGCAACAGCGAATACGAGCTGGAGTATTCCTTCAACAGCGACATCTTTCATTCCGATTCTGAAGCCAGCAACACCGACCACCATCTGAGCCTCAGAAGCGCCATGGAATTTACCTCCAGGCATCGTCTGAACTGGGGCCTGGCCTATCACCGTGTGGAAGAGACCGCCGATACCGAGGTCGATACCGAGAACGACAAATACAGCAGCGCCGTCGCCCGTGCCTCGTATGTCTACGGCGCACGCACCGCTCGTAACCAGCTGGAATTCGGTACCCGCTATGAAGAGCGGCGCTACCACAACAGTGGCAACCTGAATGCTTCGGAAGAGCGTGACAGCCTGATGTTCAACTCCATCTGGTTCCACCGCCTCGGCGCTACTACCCGCTCGCTGCTGGAAGTCCGCCACACCGATCATGACTACAAGCAATCCACCGCATTACGCGACAGCACCAACCTGGCGCTGCTCGGCGGCGCCACCTGGGAAGCGGGTGCCAAGACGTCCGGCACAGTCAAGCTGGGTGTCGAGCGCAAGGATTTCGACAGCGACCAGCGTGAAGACTTCACCAGCCCCATGTGGGAAATCGGCGTCACCTGGGAACCGCGCAGCTACTCCGCCTTCAAGCTCAACAGCCGCCGCGCCTTCGACGAGGGCGACGATGGCGCCAGCACCATCAACGACTGGACCACCGTGGCGACCTGGGAGCACGAGTGGACCTCACGCATCTCCAGCGAGCTGCTGTATCGCTTCTCCGACCGCGAATACAAGGGGCTCGACCGGGACGACGAACGAACCTCCTACGGCGCCGGCGTGACCTGGTCGCCGGACCGCTGGATCGACGTGACCCTGTCGTATCTCAGAACGGAAAACGATTCCAGCATGAGCTGGGAGACCTACGACAGAAACGTCTACCTGCTGAGTTTCGACATGAGCCTTTGAGGCCGGTCAGGAGGTTGCATCAGTGTCCAAGGAGAAACAGAGCATGACCATCCAGAACCTTTTCAAATACCTGTCGCTATTGGTGCTGCTGACATTCAGCGCCGTGGCCAGCGCTGCGCAATACCAACTGGGCTCGGGCGACGTGATCCGCGTCAGCGTCCACGGTGAGCCGGATCTCTCGTTCGACGAGATACGCCTGACCGACGCCGGCACCTTCACCTTTCCCTTCATTGGCGAGGTGGACGCCAACGGCAAGACGCCCGGCCAGGTACGCAACCTGCTGATCGAAACGCTCAAGGACGGTTATCTGATCGATCCACGGGTTTCGGTATCGGTGGTCAATTACCGCGAGTTCTACATCTCCGGCGAGGTCAAGTCGCCCGGTGGCTATCCCTATCAGCCGGGCCTCACGCTGGACCGGGCCATCGCCCTGGCGGGCGGCCTGACCGAGCGCGCCTCGACCAAGCGCATGAGCATCGTGCGCGGCTCCGAAAACGGACGCAACGCGGAAAAAGCCACGATGGACACCCTGGTTCGCCCCGGCGATACGATCAACATCGATGAAGGATTCTTCTGATCATGAACAGCCCCGTTCGCCCGGACCGACCCTGGCAGCGCCCAGTCGGCACTGTCGATAGCGACTTCATCGACCTGAAAAAAATCTGGCATGCAATCTGGTCGCGCAAGTGGGGCATTGCCCTGCTGATCGGCATCGTCGCCGTGCTGACGATCCTGCTGGTGATGCGCATGACGCCCATCTACAAGGCGGTCGCCTCGGTGCTGATCGAGACCAAGGGTGCGCCTGTGGTGTCGTTCCAGCCGGTGATCGAATCGCCGGAACTCAGCGAATATCTTCAGACCCAGCTCAGCCTGATGCAGAGCCGGGGCGTCGCCGAGCGCGTGGTGCGCGACCTGAGCCTGACCGAACACCCCGAGTTCGATTTGCGCCAGCAGCCCGGCCCGCTGATCGATTTCGGTGCGCTGGCCGCCATGCTGACCGGCGAAGAGCGCGAGCCGGTCACCGAAGCCCAGGTCATGGACTACGCCACCCAGCGCTTCATGGAGCGCACCTCGGTCTGGGTCGAGGGCAAGAGCCAGCTGGTCTATCTGTCGGTCTCCATGGCCGATAACCTCACCGCCGCGCAGGCTGCCAACCAGTTGGCACAGGCCTATATCGAGGCCCAGCTGGAGGCCAAGGTCGACATGTCGATGACGGCAGCCGGCTGGATGAACGACCGCCTGGTGTCCCTGCGCGAAAAACTGCAGGCCTCCGAGGATCAGCTGCAGGCCTATCTGGACGCCGAAGGGTTGGTGGATCTGGATGGCATCGGCACCATCAGTGCCAACGAGCTGTCGCTCACGGGTGATCGCATGATCGACGCCCGTCGTCAGCGCGCCGAAGCCGAGAGCCAGTATCGTCAGGTCGAGTCCATGCGCAGCCAGGGCTGGGAGCGTCTGTCCAGCGTGCCGGCAGTGCTCGGCCATCCGCTGATCCAGCAGTTCAAGGCTGATCAGGCGCATGCCCGCTCGCGTGTCGAAGATCTTTCGCGTCGTTACGGTGACCGCCATCCGGCCATGGGTTCGGCGCGCTCCGATCTGAATGCGGCGACCGCCAGTCTGCGCCAGCAGGTCGAGCAGGTGGTGGCGAGCATCGAACGCAACTACCAATTGGCAGTGGCCAACGAGAATTCGCTGCGTGCCTCCTTCGACGAGAACAAGGACCGCATCCAGAACATCTCGCGCAAGGAATTCAAGGTGCGTGACCTGCAACGTCAGGTCGAAAGCGACCGCGCCCTGTACGAAACCTTCATGACCCGTCTGCAGGAAACCACGGCGACCTCGGACCTGAGTTCCACCAATGCCCGCGTGGTCGATGCGGCCATCCCGCCGACCGAACCCAGCGCACCGAACACCAAGCTGATTCTGGTTGTGGCGCTGTTCCTGGCGCTGGTACTGGGCATCGCCCAGGCGATCATCCGCGAGATCCTCGACAATACCTTCAAGAGCTCCGAGGAGGTGGAGAGCAAGCTCAATCTGCCGGTGATGGGTATCGTGCCGCAGGTGCCGCGCAAGTTGCGCAAGGACGTCAGCCATCTGTTCGAGCGCAGCGGCGACAAGCGTTTCTGCGAGGCTGTGCGAACCATCCGCACCAACCTGCTGCTCAGCGAAGCCAGTCAGCCACGCCAGGTGCTGGTGGTCACGTCCACCGCGCCGGGCGAGGGCAAGAGTTCGGTTTCGGCCAACCTGGCATTCGCCATGGGCCAGCTGCATCGTGTGCTGCTGATCGATGCCGACCTGCGCCGCGCAACCCTGGAAAAGGCCTTCGACCTGAAGCCCGGTACGCCGGGACTGGTGAACCTGATCGGCGGCAATGCCAGGCTCGAAGACTGCATTCACAGCGTAGGCAACGTCGACATGATCGCCGCCGGTCCGGTGCCCTCCAACCCGCTGGAACTGCTGTCCTCACCGCGTTTCGGCAAGCTGCTGGAAGTGCTCAAGGGCCGTTACGAGCGGATCATCATCGACTCGCCGCCGAGCCAGGCGGTCAGCGATGCGGCCGTTCTGTCGACCCTGGCTGATGCGGTGATCTACGTGGTCAAGTCCGACAGCACCCTGATCCCCCACGTGCAGAAGGGCGTGAGCCAGTTGCAGAACAGCAGCGCACCGGTCGCAGGCGTGGTGCTCAACCATGTCGATGTCGAGAAGGCCAGGAAGAACGGCCAGTTCCGTGGCTATTACGACCACTACGGCTACAGCGAGCAGACGGTGTAAGCCGGCTCGCCCGTATGCAGGCCGGCCAGACGAGTCTGGTCGGCCCTTGAATCTGCCCAGCAAGACGATTGCGCCAACGGCCCCTTTTTCAGGGGTCGAGCAGAGGCACGCCTGCATGAATGACTTATCGAGGAATCTGCTATGAACATTACCGTTGTTGGAAGCGGCTACGTGGGCCTGGTAACCGGCGCCTGCATTGCCGAAATGGGCAACCGGGTCCATTGCGTGGATGTCGACAAGAGCAAGATCGACAACCTCAAGCAGGGCATCCTGCCCATCTACGAGCCGGGTCTCGAAGAGATCGTGCGTGACAATCACGCTTCCGGGCGACTGGTTTTCACCACGTCGCTGGCCGAGGCGGTCGAACAGTCCGAGGTGTTCTTCATCGCGGTCGGTACGCCGCCCGGCGAGGATGGCTCGGCGGATCTGCGCTATGTGCTGGAAGTCGCCCGGCAGATTGGCGACCACCTCAGCGCCCCGGCCATCATCGTCAACAAGTCCACCGTGCCGGTAGGCACCGCCGATCTGGTACGCGCTGCGATCAGCGAGCGGCTTGAAGCGCGTGGCGTCGAGATCGAGTTCTCGGTGGTGTCGAACCCCGAGTTCCTCAAGGAAGGCGCGGCGGTCAACGACTTCATGCACCCGGACCGGATCGTCATCGGCGCCGACAACGAGCATGCGCGGCAGGTGATGAGTGCGCTCTACGCGCCCTTTATCCGCAACCGTCCGCGCACCCTGTTCATGGGCATCCGCGATGCGGAAATGACCAAGTACGCCGCCAACGCGATGCTGGCGACGAAGATCTCCTTCATGAACGAAGTCGCCGGCCTGTGCGAGCGGCTCGATGTGGATATCGAGAACGTTCGCCTGGGCATCGGCTCGGACGAGCGCATCGGTTACCACTTCATCTACGCCGGCTGTGGTTATGGCGGCTCCTGCTTCCCCAAGGACGTCAAGGCGCTGATCAACATCGCCCACCAGAGCGACTTCGAACCCAAGCTGCTGCAGGCGGTGGAAGCGCGCAACGATCAGCAGAAACACGCGCTGTTCAACAAGCTTTCCAGTCACTTCCAGGGCGATCTCGCCGGGCGCACCTTCGCCGTCTGGGGCCTGGCGTTCAAGCCGGGCACCGATGACATGCGCGAGGCGCCGAGCGTGGTGCTGATCAACAGCCTGATCAATGCCGGCGCCAAGGTTCGTGCCTTCGACCCGGTGGCGCGCGAGACGGCCCGCCGCGAGTTTCCCGAGGCCTGGTTTGCCGATGGCCGGCTGCAGATCGCCGAAGGCCAGTACGAGGCGGCCATCGACGCCGATGCGCTGTGCCTGGTGACCGAGTGGAAGCCTTTCCGTCGCCCGGATTTCCGTGCCCTGAAGCGCCTGCTCAACACCCCGCTGATCATCGACGGTCGCAACCAGTACGACCGTGAACAGCTCAAGCGTGAAGGCTTCAGCTATTACGGCATCGGTCGTCAGCCAGTGCTGGCCTGAGCGGGAGATGGCTGAGTGAGCACCATCGAGCAGAGCAGCGGCTCTCCCATGTTCCGTGAGCGGCTGGCTGTGCTGCTGCATGGCTGCCGCAACAGCCGACTGTTGCGCAACATTCTCACCGTGGTCAGCGGCACCGCCGGCGCGCAGGCACTGACGCTGGCGTTCATGCCGGTGATCACGCGCATCTACGGGCCGGAAGCCTACGGCGTGCTGGGCACCTTTCTCAGCGTGACCCTGATGCTGATTCCGGTGGCCGCGCTGACCTATCCCATCGCCATCGTGCTGCCCCGGCGTGATGGCGATGCGCGTGGGCTGGTGCGCCTGTCGCTGCTGATCGCCCTGGCGATGGCGGCGCTGGTGGGGCTTCTGCTTTATCTGTTCGGCGCGGCGCTGACGACCCGGTTGCAGATGCAGATCATCCAGCCGTACCTGATGCTGGTGCCGCTGGTGATGTTCAGCGGCGCGGCGCTGGAAATCTGCCAGCAGTGGCTGTTCCGCACGCAACGTTTCCGCATCACCGCGAGCGTCGCGGTGGGCCACTCGCTGCTGTTCAACTCCATTCGCACGCTGGCGGGACTGGTGCAGCCCTCGGCGCTGGTACTGGTGTGCAGCACGGCGCTGCAGCACGCACTGCACGCGACGATGCTCGGCCTGGCGATGCTGCGGGCAAAGCCGCATACCGATAACCACAACGATGACGATCAGAACGGCAGAAGCGAGGAACAGCAGCCCGGTCTGCTCGGACTGGCACGTCGGCATCGCGACTTTCCCCTGTTCCGTGCGCCGGTGATGCTGATCAATGCGGTATCCCAGCACCTGCCGACGCTGATCCTGGCGGTGTATTTCGGCCCGGCGGCGGCCGGTTTCTTCGCCCTGTGCCGGCAGGCGATGAGCATGCCCACCAACCTCATCGGCAAGTCGGTGGCCGATGTCTATTACCCGCGTATCAGCCGGGCGATCCACGACGGTGAACCTGTGGCCGCAATGCTGATCAAAGCGACTGCGGCGCTGGCACTGGTCGGTCTGGTGCCCTTCAGTCTGGTAGTGGCTTTCGGCCCCTGGCTGTTCGCGCTGGTGTTCGGAGAGCAGTGGCAGGTGGCCGGTGAATTCGCTCGCTGGCTGGCATTGGCCGAGTACCTGGTGTTCGTCTCGCGGCCCTGCGTGGTGGCGGTGCCGGCGCTGTCGCTGCAGGGGCGGTTCCTGATTTTCGAGATTTTCAGCACCAGCCTGCGTGTGCTGGCGCTGTTCGGCGGAGCGGTACTGGTCGGCGATGCGCTGGTCACGGTGCAGGCGTTCTCCGCCGCCGGGGTGCTGATCTACCTGAGCCTGGTGGTGATCGTCGTTTTGCAGGCCAGGCGCTGGTATGTGCGGCAGAGGGCAACGGTATGAGCAGGCAAGGACATTCTTCATTGAACGATATGGATTTTCCCATGACAGCAAAGCGGCCCACCATCGTCGTCATCGGCTACAACCGACCGAAGAGCCTGCAGCGCCTGCTGACCTCGCTGAGCAAGGCGTATTACCCGGTCGGGGAGATCAGCCTGGTGATCAGCCTGGACAATTCCGGCACCCTGGAACCGTTGCATCTGGCCGAGGCCTATGACTGGCCACATGGCGAGAAACGGGTGATCCACCGCGAGAAGCGCCTGGGGTTGCGCAACCATGTGCTGGCCTGTGGCGACCTCACCGAGGAATACGGCGACGTGCTGGTGCTCGAAGACGACCTGTTCGTCTCGCCGTATTTCTATGAGTACACGGCCCAGGCGCTGGAATACTATGCCGATGACCCGCGTGTGGCCGGCATCAGCCTCTATAGCCAGCAGTTCAACCAGACTGCCAACCTGCCGTTCACGCCCATCGACGATGGCGATTCGGATGTCTATTTCATGCAGCTGGCCGCGTCCTGGGGCCAGGCCTGGTCGCGTCGGCACTGGCAGGGCTTTCGCGAGTGGCTGGTGGGCAATGGCACGGATATCAGCCGCATCGAGGGTATTCCCGGTGATATTCGCAGCTGGCCGGAATCCTCCTGGCTGAAGCTGTACAACGCCTGGATCATCAGCAGCGACCGTTATTTCGTCTACCCCTATCGCTCGCTGACCACCAACTTCGGCGATCCCGGCCAGCATTTCTATATCGCTTCATCGCGTTTTCAGGTGGCCATCCAGCAGCAGCGGATCGACTACCAGTTCGCCCACTTCGATGATTGCCTGGCGCGCTACGACGCCTTCTGCGAACTCTCGCCGCAGACCCTGAAAAAGCTCAATCCGAAGCTCGCCGGCCATGACTTCCGGGTCAACCTGTTCGGCTGCAAGGACTGCCGCAGCGGTTTGCAACTGACGCGCACCGACAAGCCCGGCCTGCACAGTTTCAGTCTCTCGATGAAGCCCATGGAACTGAGCGTGCTGCATGACGTGGCAGGGCAGGGCATCGCCCTGATCGACAGCGCGGAAGTGGACAGCGCCGCCTTGCGCGCGCCGCGAACGCAGTACGACATCTTCCGCTTCTTCTACAAGTTTCCCTCCCTGCCGGTGATATGCGTCGGCTTTTTCGAGCGTGTGCAGATGCTGCTCAAAAGCGCCCGATCGAGCTGACTCACTGGATTGACTCAACCCCTCCCTCAATCATGGAAAAGGTGAACACTATGGAACGTAAAAAAGCGTTGATCACGGGCATCACAGGTCAGGACGGCTCCTATCTGGCGGAGCTTCTGCTGGAAAAGGGTTACGAAGTGCACGGCATCAAGCGCCGCGCCTCGCTGTTCAACACCCAGCGGGTAGACCACATCTACCAAGACCATCATGTCGAGGATCAGAACTTCGTTCTGCATTACGGCGATCTGACGGATTCCTCCAATCTGACGCGCATCATTCAGGAAGTGCAGCCCGACGAGGTCTACAACCTGGGTGCGCAGTCGCACGTGGCGGTGAGCTTCGAATCGCCTGAGTACACCGCCGACGTCGACGGCATGGGCGCCCTGCGCATTCTCGAAGCCATTCGCCTGCTGGGGCTGGAAAAGAAGACGCGCTTCTACCAGGCCTCCACCTCCGAGTTGTACGGTCTGGTGCAGGAGATTCCGCAGAAGGAAACCACTCCCTTCTACCCGCGCTCACCCTATGCGGTGGCCAAGCTCTACGCCTACTGGATCACCGTCAACTACCGCGAAGCCTATGGCATGTATGCCTGCAACGGCATCCTCTTCAACCACGAGTCGCCGCGCCGGGGCGAGACCTTCGTTACCCGCAAGATCACCCGTGGCCTGGCCAACATCGCCCAGGGTCTGGAGAAGTGCCTGCACATGGGCAACCTGGACGCGCTGCGCGACTGGGGCCACGCCAAGGACTACGTGCGCATGCAGTGGATGATGCTGCAGCAGGAGCAGGCCGAGGATTTCGTCATCGCCACCGGTGTGCAGTATTCGGTGCGCGAATTCATCCGCTGGTCAGCCGCCGAGCTGGGCGTGCAACTGCGCTTCGAGGGCAGCGGTGTGGATGAGCGTGGCATCGTCGAAAGTGTCGAAGGCGACATGGCGCCAGCGCTGCGAGTAGGTGACGTGGTGGTGCGGGTCGATCCGCGCTATTTCCGTCCGGCGGAAGTCGAAACCCTGCTGGGTGATCCGAGCCGGGCCAAGCAGAAGCTCGGTTGGACGCCGGAAATCAGCGTACAGGAGATGTGCGCCGAGATGGTTCGCGAGGACCTGAAAGTCGCCAAGCGCCACGCCCTGCTCAAGGAGCACGGCTTCGAGATACCGGTAACACTGGAGAACTGACAATGAATCGTGACGCACGAGTTTTCGTCGCGGGGCATCGGGGGATGGTCGGTTCGGCCATCGTCCGGCGCCTGCGGGCGTTGGGCTACGACAATATCCTCACACGTGGCCGGGAAGACCTCGATCTGGTTGACCAGGCGGCGGTGAATGCATTCTTCGCCGAGCACCGCATCGATCAGGTCTACATGGCCTCGGCCAAGGTCGGCGGTATCCATGCCAACAACACCTACCCGGCCGAGTTCATTTACCAGAACCTCATGGTCGAGGCGAACATCACCCATGCGGCGCACTGCAACGATGTGCAGAAACTGCTGTTTCTGGGCTCGTCCTGCATCTACCCCAAGTTCGCCGAACAGCCGATGAAGGAAGAGGCGCTGGTGACCGGCGTGCTGGAGCCGACCAACGAGCCCTATGCGGTCGCCAAGATCGCCGGCATCAAGCTCTGCGAAAGCTATAACCGCCAGTACGGGCGCGATTACCGCAGCGTGATGCCGACCAATCTCTACGGCCCCAACGACAACTTCCACCCGGAAAACAGCCATGTGGTGCCGGCGCTGCTCAAGCGCTTCCATGAGGCGACTCAGCGCGGCGACGACGAGGTGGTGATCTGGGGCAGCGGCAAGCCGCAGCGCGAGTTCCTCCACGTGGACGACATGGCCGCCGCCAGCGTGCATGTGATGGAACTGGACGATGCCACCTATCAGGCGCACACCCAGCCGATGCTGTCGCATATCAACGTCGGCACCGGCGTCGATTGCAGCATCCGCGAACTGGCCGAAACCATCGCGCGGGTCACCGAGTACCAGGGACGGCTGATCTTCGACAGCAGCAAACCGGACGGCACGCCACGCAAGCTGATGGATGTGTCCCGGCTCAAAGCGCTGGGCTGGCAGGCCAGCATCAGCCTGGAAGACGGCCTGCGCGATGCCTATCGCTGGTTCGTCGAAAACCAGCACCAGATAAGGCAGTGAAAGACGGCTTTCGCTCATCGGCTGCCTGGCTCCGTTTGTCGGGTCGGTGAGGCGTGACCCGACCTACATGACTTGTGCGAGGTTTGCAGAGTTGTAGGTCGGATTAGCCGAAGGCGTAATCCGACGCCGCGAGGCGCCGGCACCCGCACAGCGACGGACAGGCGCGGCTTTCGTCATTGGCTGCCTGGCTTCTGTTCGTCGGGGCGGTGAAGCCTGACCCAGCTACAAACAGGGTGGACCTTTTCGCCGTTGACGTTGTCCATCCATGGCACATGGTTCCTTGCCGGGGGTGATCGCCGTTTACGGTGTCATGCCGGTTCGATTTTTGTGTTCGCCACGTCATCTGGATATTGGGGATAGCGCTTGTTAAGGAAAGTTCTGGCGTACAAGAATCTGTTGATCGTCCTGCTGTTGCTGAATTCCGGGTGCTTCTTCCTCACGGATGACAAGCGTGCCGGGATTCCCTACTTCAGGGAGATTTTCCTGCTGCTGGTAGTGGCCTCCACGGTGTGCCTGTTCGTCGCCTGGAAATGGGTCTACCAATCCAGGACCAGCCTGTGGATCATTTTCATGGGCACCATGCTGCCCCTGATGTCCGCCGTGCTGGCCAATCTGAATTTCGGCCAGCCGTTGATCTACGGTCTGTTCGAGGAGCGCCGCTTCCTGGAATACCTGGTGTTCTTCCCGGTGCTTTTTCTGCTGCTCATGGCGCAGCCCACCCAGGAAGAACTCGGTCGCTATTTCCTCTATATCGCCCTGTTCTGTGCGACATTCGGCTTCTGTTACTACCTGGGTATCATTCCGCGGAACACGGTGGCGTCGTTCACCGTGGACGATTGGACGCAGTACGAAGACTTGCTGCGCCCCGACCGTTATCGCATCGGATCGGCCTTCGTATCCCTGGCAGCCTTCATGGTCATGTACGACATGCGTGACAGGGTGACCCTGCGCGGTCTGCTGATTCTGCTGTATTTCGTGGCCTATCTCTGGCTGGTCATGCAGACCCGGCAGACCATGCTGATCTGGGCCTTCGCCGGTCTGTGGATTTTCCGCAAGCGCATCGACTCGCTGATGAAGATGTCCGTGCTGGGCATCGTCGTCCTGGGGATTTCCTGGTTCCTGGTACCCGAGTTCTATATCCAGCAGTACGAACGCTTCCATGCGCTGCTGTTCGAGGCCGCCTCGGGGCCGGGTGTTCGTGAGCGGACCATCTCAACCATCGTCGAGGCAATTGGCGCCAACAACTATTTCGGCATGGGCGCATTGTCGCTGCAATGGAATGGCGGCTTCTCGCGCATCTACAACGCGCATTTCTATCTCTCGGATGTCGGCATCTTCGGTGTGTATTACCGCTATGGCTTCCTGATGCCGCTGGTGGTGCTGATCTTCTATGGCGGCTTTATCTGGATCATGCGTCAGTGCAAGGAAAAGGGCAGCCTGCTGGCAGCCCTGCAACTGTCATTCGTGTTCGGCATGATGAATTTCATGCTGTCCAATGCCCTGAGCTTTTCCGGCGATCTATATGGAATGGCGGCGGCGTTCTTCCTGTATTACGCCAAGGTGCAGACGGCACATTCTTTCTATGCAGAAACTCCGGGGCAGATGAATTATGGTCAATTTCAGTATCGTCACCATTAACTGGAATAATCTGGATGGTCTCAAGGACACTTATCGGAGCCTGGCCCGCCAGACGTTCCGCAACTTCCGCTGGATCGTCATCGATGGCAACTCCACGGATGGCAGCGTTGAATGGCTGCGCCAGCTGGACGACAGCCAGGCAGAAATAACCATAGAGGCCGACAAGGGTATTTATGACGCCATGGATAAAGGCCGCCGGCGTGCCGTTGAAACCGAGGGATATACCCTGTTCCTCAATAGCGGCGATGCCCTGGCCAGTCCCGATGTGCTGGCCAGGATAGATGCCGAGTTGTCACAGGCGGCAATTGCGCCCCGGTTCATCTATGGCGATTTCTATCGCAAGGAAGCCAGTGGCAGTCTGAAACTGACCAGCGCGCATCCCATCGAGCGCGCACCGCTGGGGTTGCCGGCCAGTCACCAGACCATGTATTTCGAGAATGAGCGGCTGCGCCAGTTCAGGTTTCGGCTCGACTATAAACTGTCCGCCGATTATTGCCTGTTGCTTGAGTTCCTGCAGGGGCTCGACCTGCAGCGCGACGTCATGCAGCTGTCGTTTCCCTTGTGCATCTTCGATACCACCGGTGTATCGCACAAGCGGCGTTTCGAAGCGATTCGTGAAGACATGGATATTCGCAAGCGCTTTCTGAAATTTTCCAGCGTCAATGCCTTTGGCTTGTATGTACTGCACTACCTGCATACGCATACCAAGCAACTGCGCTCGGCACTGGGGCGTTAACGGATTTTCCAGGGACCACAAAAGAACAGGGCGCAGGAGAGTGTTCGATGAATTACCGCAGTCTTAGTCATCTATCGCAACTGAGCAATGAGTGTGCCGGCAAGGTTCCCAATGATGTCGATCTGGTCATAGGCATCCCCCGCAGCGGAATGCTGGTCGCCAGTATCGTCGCGCTGAAACAGAACCTGCCATTGACCGATCTTTACTCGTTCCTGCGCAATGATGATCTGAAGAAGGGCAGTACGCGGACCTACAAGCATGCCGACCTGGTCAAGCCCAGGGATGCGAAGAAAGTGCTGCTGGTGGACGACAGCATTTCCACGGCCAAGTCGATGCAGGCCGCCGTGGAGCAGGTGCGGGCCGTCTATCAGGGCGAGGTGGTGACCCTGGCGGCGTTCGCCGAAAAGCACAATCGCCATCTGGTGGACATGTACCTGGAGCTCGTCGAGCAGCCTCGCGTGTTCGAGTGGAACATCATGCACCACCCCTTCATGGGGCAGGCCTGTCTGGATATCGACGGCGTGCTCTGCGTCGATCCCACGACCGAACAGAACGATGACGGGCCGAACTACCGTGATTTCCTCAGTTGCACGCGTCCGCTTTTCATCCCCTCGATCAAGGTCGCCCATCTGGTGACCAGCCGGCTGGAGAAATATCGCCCGGAAACCGAGGCGTGGTTGCAGCGCAATGGCGTGCAGTACGGGACCCTGCACATGCTCGATCTGCCTTCGGCGGAGGAGCGTCGCCGGTTGAATATTCATCACAAGTTCAAGGCCGAGGTGTATGCCAGGCAACCGCAGACGCGGCTCTTCGTCGAGAGCGAGGATCGGCAGGCCGTCGAAATCATGAAGCTCAGCGGCAAGCCGGTGTACTGCATCGAAACCAATGAAATGTATGTGCCGGGCCAGGTGTACAACCTCAAGGCCAGCACATTGCGCAAGAGCCATAGCCTGAGAGCGAAGCTGATCGGCAAGGTGAAATCGAAAATGGCGAAGTGGATGCCGATGTCGCATTCCAAAAGCTGAAGCATGGCAGCCCGTTGAGTGAGCGGGCTGCCATGCAGGTGGCTTCAAGGGCCGATACTGCTGCAGCCACCCTGATTGACGTACTTTTCGAGGATGGCCCATTGCGGGCGGTTCTGGCCGTCACGGGTCGGTTCGACCGATAACTTGTAGTTGCCCCAGGATGGACCTGCCGCCCAGTAAGTCATGGGTATGCAGTGTTTCTGCAAATAAGCCAGCAAGTTGTCCATGGCTTCCAGCAGGCGCGGTTCATCGGGCGGAATACCGAACTCACCGATATGGCCTTGTCTTTCATGCTTGATCAGCCAGTCGATAAAAGGCTTGACCCGTTTGACGCCGAGCATGGTGTCGAAGTCATCTTCCGGTGGCTCCCGGTATTGTCCGTTGCCGTGTTTGTCGAGGTAAAGGTGAGCGGAAAATATCAATTTGTCGGCGGGGTCTTTCAAGTCCAGCAGTGGATCGTTGTATTTTGGCCAGAGATAACTGCTGGACCAGAAGTTTCCTTCGATAAGCAGCGGGCGCTCGCGATCATGTTTGCGAACCGCATCGATTCCGGCCTGGGCCGCTGCCGGCCAGTATTTATCGGCGCCATGGGGTTCGTTCATGATGTCGTAGGCCCAAAGCCCTTCATGATTCTTCCAGCGTTTGGCAATGCGCTCCAGCAAGTCTGCATAGGCAGATATGGGGACCGCATCCGTGCCTATTATCTGTTTTCGATAACGAGCGTAGTTGTGGATGTCGAGAATGACGCGCATGTCATGGTCAGCAGCCTGTTGCATGAATTCTTCGATACGCCGAGCATAATCCTCATCCAGTTCGCCATTGAGTTCAGCCTGCAAACGTTCCCACATGATCGGGAAGCGAATGGTGCGAATGCCTCGCTCTTTCCAGATCGTCAGATAGTCCGGAGCGGGAAAGAAATAATTTGTATTGTATTTGCCGGGGATGGAATTGCCGGAAAATGCGGCGCCCCCGATGTTCATTCCGATCAGGTCGACATTTTCTGCCGCGCTTGCGGCACTACTGAGCACAAGTGCGAGTCCGAGAAGTATTCCTTTCGTCCGTTGCGAATTGCCGCGTGTCCCTATCATCTTCACTACCTCTTTTGCCATTGGAAAAGGTCGCAGCAGCGGCTGCTTCCTTTTGTCCGGCGTCGACACGCATTGTTCAGTTTTCCTGCGAATCGGCCCTGGTTCGTGAAGACCGAAGCGGGCTGCCTGCGAATCCCATCGTCCCTGAATTGAATGACCGACAGAGAAATTATTTATGAAAAACCCCCGCGCCAGAAGGATGGATCCTTTGATCGGGAAGCTGAAGCTCCTGGAGGAGGCCGACACTGGCCCGTTCATCTCCGAACTTCGGATGCGTGAATCGCCAACCATTCTTGGATTTCTCAATCAGCATGGCTACAACATCGCGCAACGCCATGCCTCGGTTCGCGACAGTTTTCTGCAGGTCAACTATCTGCTGCGCGACGGCATCGGGATCAAAATGGCCTGCTGGTTCAACGGGGTGGCACCGAAGGCCAACCTCAACGGGTCGGATTTCATTCCCCGGTTGATCGAGGAACTGGTGGCCGGTTCGCAGGGCAACTATGAACTCTTCGCCATGGGCACGCGAGAACCCTGGCTGAGCGACGGTGCGCGCAACCTGTTCGGGGACCGTCCTTTCCATGCCATCGACGGCTTCAAGCGCAGCGAGGAATATCTGAATTTTTACCGGGCGCACCATGTTCCAGGGCGTTATCCCATCATCGTGCTGGCCATGGGTATGCCGAAACAGGAGCAGGTCGCGCTCTATCTGCAAAGTGCAATGGAGACGCCGGCATTGCTGATCTGTGGCGGCGCCATCCTGGATTTCACCGCGGAGCGCTTTCCCCGTGCGCCGCTGTTCTTCCGTCGGTTCGGCCTGGAATGGGCGTTCCGCATGCTGATCGAGCCAAAACGGCTGTTCAAGCGCTATGCGGTGGGGATTCCTCTGTTCTTCTACTACCTGTCACGCAATGTCTTTTCGCGCCCGAATCGTGTCGGGGGCTGGAATGCGCTCAAGCGCGGGCCTTGAAAGCACCATCAAGGTGAGCGTCCACCGCCTCATTTTGCAGTCGCCATGACTGTTTTCAGCGGTTGCCCGGCACCCTCGATATAGCTCAGCTCACCCGCCTTCACTCTGGCCGGAGAGGTGTAGGGGTGCGCTGTCAGCCGCTGCTCATCCTGTATATGCAGAACCTCGACGCCACCCAGTTTCAGTACGTCCGAAATCATGGCGCGATGGCATCGCCACCACAGCACTTCGGCACACATCATGGCCGTGGGGCGCTCTGCCGCCAGGCTCAGCAACTGCTGCAGCCCTGCAGCGAACTCTTCGCTTTTAAGGTGTTCGGCGTAGCCGCGAAATGATTGGTTGCGCCAGGCACTGGCAGGCGCATCCGCCGGGGCACGTCTGCGGCCACCCAGCTCTCCGAGCCATCGGTAGCCAATGCCCTGTTCTTCGAGGGCGGCCTGCAGATTGTCCGACATGAATTGTGGCAGGCGCCGCGATCCGGGATGGCGTCGAACATCTGCAACCATCTCGATCCCGTAGTGCTTGAGCAGCGCAATGAAGGATGCGCCGGTGCGAGTGGAGTGCCCGACCGTCCAGATCCGCTGCGCCAATGGGATCAATTGGCTTTGCTCAGGGCGCTTTCCTTGTGCATGGCCACATGATCGGTCTTGTCGCTCCGGATCTCGTATTGTGGCTCCGTCGGACTGGCCCGCCTTGTGTGCCCTTTGTATTCGGTGTCCTGCGTATGCACCTTGATGATATGGCCAGTGACATAGCCCGCTTCGGAATTCCAGCGGACGTGGTCGCCGACCTTGAACTGATGGGGCATGGTTCCTCCGAGTGGCTGCCGTTGGCTTCTGGCAAACGATGACGCTTCAAACAAGCGAAACGCTGGTCGTCTCGATACCCTTTATAAGCCGACCTTCAAACAGCCGTTTTGTAGTATCCACTCGTCGGAAAAGCTGATTTGCAGAACCTGTTTCAAAAAAAACAAATTCAAAAAAATGACGCTCACTTTCTTCTCTGGCGAACGGTTTAAAGCGCCCAGCCGCTTTCCTGCTACATGGCATTTGGCTATGTTTTAATAGCCTTTTAATGGCGGATCGCTGAATGTGACGACTATTTGGCGATGTTAAACCGTCGACTCGGTTTCCATTCGTTTTGCAAACCTATTATAAAGGCGCCACGCAACGGATTGCCGGGTTCTCCACCAAGGTAATCCGGCCCCTTGTGCGCGGTTCGTTCGGTTGCGCGTAATGAGATTCAAACCCATCAGGCGCCTGCACGACTCTATTAACTCCCGCTACTTTTTTAAAGGCTCCGACCTTTAGAAGTATTAAGTTCCGGAGAGACTGAATGTCTATCACTGTATTCTCAAGTGCGCCCAAGGCACTTGTTCGCTCCATTGCCATGGCTGCGGTACTCGGTTCACTGGTTATCGGCGGTGAAGCGGCGGCGAGCATTAGCATAAACGCGTCTTCTGCGACCGCCTTCACTTCCCAGATCAACAAATTCACCAGCAATGACTTCCTCAACGGCGTCTGGCGTCGCGAGGCGGGCATTTCCGTGCCGTATTCGGCAGCTGCCCGTGACGCCTTCAAGCCGGGTGTGCAGATCCGGTTCGCCGACAACCAGGTGCGCAAGATCACCAAGGTCTTCGTTGTCGGCAGCAACATCAGCGTTTATGTCGATGGTCCCGTGCTCGACGGCAACAAGGTGGGTGCTCCGCGCACGATCAGCACCGTCGTCGCGGGCGAGGCTGCGCCGGGTGCATCCGCGCCGGCTCCGGCTCCGACTGAGGCCTTCACCAGCCAGATCAACAAATTCACCAGCAATGACTTCCTCAATGGGGTCTGGCGCCGGGAAGCGGGGGTTTCCGTTCCGTCTTCGCCTGCTGCCATTGCCGCCTTCAAGCCGGGTGTACAGGTCAAGTTCGCCGATAACCAGGTGCGCAAGATCAGCAAGGTCTTCGTGGTTGGCAGCAACATCAGCGTTTATTTCGAGGGCAGCCCGCTCGATGGCAACAAGGTGGGTGCTCCGCGCACCATCAGCACTCTGGCCAGCGCCGAAACGGCACCGAGTACACCGTCCCTGACCAACCCTGCGCCTGCGCCGGAAGCCAAGCCGACGCCCAGCGTGCCGGTGGAGAGCACCTACAGCGCGAGCATGAACAGCTTCACCAATGAAGACTGGGAAAACGGTATCTACCGCAAGCAGGCGGGCTTCTCGATTCCCAATACGGCTAGCAACAAGTCGGCCTTCAAGACCGGCGCCTCGGTACGCCTGGCCGATGGTCAGGTCCGCAAGGTCATCGCGGTCTATGACATCGGTGCGCACCTGACCGTGCTCCTGAGTGGCGACAAGCTGTCGGCCAGCAGCGTCGGCTATCCGAAAACCCTGACCGTGGTCTCCGGCGATGCCGGCAGCTCGCCGCAGACGCCTGCGCCGACCCCTGCGCCGACTCCAGCACCCGCGCCGACTCCGACCCCGACCCCGGCTCCCACCAACCCCGGCAACGGGATTGACCTGGTGGGCGTGAACTTCGCCTCGGGCGTGTTCGATCCGGGCACCGTCCCTGGTATCTACAACAAGGGCTATACCTATGCCGACGAGTCCTATTACAAGCGTCACAGTGAACTCGGCTTCAAGCTGATTCGTCTGGGCTTCCTCTGGGAGCGCATTCAGCCCAAGCTCGGTACCCCGCTGGATGCGGCAGAGCTGGCGCGAATCAAGACGTCGCTGGACCATGCCCACAAGTACGGCATCAAGGTCATCCTTGATATGCACAACTACTACCGATACTACGGCCAGGTAATCAACTCTCCCGGCGTACCGCGTGCAGAGTTTGCCGAAACCTGGCGCAAGATCGCAGTGGAAGTCTCCAAGCACCCGGCCCTGTACGGATACGGTCTGATGAACGAGCCGTACAACACCGGCAACAACCTCTGGCCGCAGACTGCCCAGGCAGCCGGGCAGGCGATCCGCAAGGTCGACCCGAGCAAGTGGATCATGATTGCCGGCGATCGTTACTCCAGCGCTTTCCACTGGCAGAAGTACAACACCCAGCTGATCAACGATCCCTGGATGCGCGATCCGAAGAACAACCTGGTCTACGAAGCGCACCAGTATCTTGATCACGACTACTCGGGCACCTACCGCAACCGTGCCGAAACCTTCGCCCCGATGCTGGGTGTCGAGCGGGTCAAGCCCTGGGTCGAGTGGCTGAAGAAGAACAAGCTGCGTGGTTACCTCGGTGAGCATGGCATTCCGGACTTCTCTCCGTCTGCCGTGGTCGCGACCGACAACCTGCTGGCTTACCTGAACGAGAACTGCATTCCGAGCAGCTACTGGGCCGCCGGTCCTCGCTGGGGTGAGAACATCATGGCGCTGGACGTGACAAGTGGTAAGCATCGCCCCCAGATGGCACCGTTGCAGAAGTATGCCAAAGCGAAGAAAACCTGCTCTACCATAGGTCCGTTGCAATAACGGATCGCACTGACCAGAAAAACGGGCTTCGGCCCGTTTTTTTGTGCCTGTCGAAATGCATTGCTTGGTAGAGGGCTGTTCGTCGGCTGCGGTTTCGTTTCCTGCTTTTTATTAGGGCGAAAACAGTGGCGATAGATAAAGCGAAGTTGCCGTTTCGCTCGCCGGACGGCGTTTCGCTTAAACCCAGAGAACTTGCAGCATGGCGTTCATGAATAGGCAGCAAGCCATTATCGAAGGGGGCGCGAAGGGCTCTGCAATAACAGTTACACCCCTGTTTCCTGAATAAAGCGGGGCCGTGGAAAAGGGAACTCAAAAAACCGGCCCCGGTCACCTTATATGTATGCAGCAACTACAGCCTTCGCGATTCGTCGCTGCAGGCTGAATTTCACAGGACTCTGGTCTTGCGGCCAAGCCATATAAAAGGTGAATCAAATGACGACACCCGACGAAGAAATCACTGGTTACGGTGGCCTGGGCAAAACCGGTCCCGACGTTACGTCCCCCACGGATACCAAAACGACTTCCGACTCGGTGGCGCAAGCGGCTGCCGAGGATGTGCGTGCCAAGGCCCGGCAGGCAACTGAAGAGGTCAAGGCCCAAGGCAAGAGCCAGCTCGACGGCTACCGCGAGACGGCTGCCGACGAGATCGAAAAGGTTGCGCACAGCGCTGAAGCCGCGGCCCGTGAACTGGAAGGGCAGGACACCCTGGGCCTGTCCGGTTATGTGTCCGACATGGCCCAGGGCATGGTCCGGCTGTCGGACAACCTGCGCGGCAAAAGCGTCGATGAACTCTTCCAGGACGTGAACCGCCTGGCCCGTGACAACCCGACGCTGTTTATCGCCGGCAGCATTGCGCTGGGCTTCGGCCTGACTCGATTTGCCAAAGCGTCCGGTAGACGTGCTGAGGATGGTTCCAGGCATCATGGCCATTCGAGCGCCCTTGCCACGTCGAACCAGGCATTTGGCAGCCATCGGAGCCCCAGCCAGCATGAACTCAACGAACGACTCACTACCGGCGAGCCGGGAACCATCGGCAGCATCAGCAATGCCGGGGTTTCCTCGACTGCCCGTACCGCCCCAGGCACAACCGGAGCCGGCATGGGTACAGCGGGCAGCTCGGCACCTCAGGCCGGTCGCAATGGCAAAGGTACTGACGGAGGGCTCTACCCATGAGCGAAGCACGCAAGCCAACCACAACCACCATCACCCCGGAACCGGGCATGCGCCCGGAGAATGACAGCTCCGTAGGGGGGTTGCTGCGGCAACTGACCCATGAAGTTCCCTCCCTCATCACCAAGGAACTGGCGCTGGCGAAAGTCGAGCTGACCGAATCCATTCGCGCCACCAAGGCGGGCGCGGCCAGCGTTGCCAGTGGCGGCGCCGTTCTGCTGGGCGGCTTCATCATCCTGCTGATGTCGGCGGTATATGGCCTGAGCGAAGTCATGGCGCCCTGGCTCGCAGCGCTGATCGTCGGCGGTGTCGTGGTGGTGATCGGCCTGATCATGGTCTCGGCAGGCAAGAAGAAGTTCGAGGCCTCTTCATTCAAGCCCGAGCGCACCCTTCATTCCATGAACAAGGATAAAGAAGCCGTCAGGGGGCATACGTCATGAGCACAGGCAATCAGATAAATGTCGAAGCGCAGAAGGATCCCGCAGAGCTGGAGCGCGAGATCGATCAGAAACGAGCCGAGATCGGCGATATCGTCCACGCGCTGGAAAACAAGCTGTCGCCCGGTGAACTCATCGACACGGCACTGGGTTACGTCAAGGGCGGCGGTGGCGAGTTCTTCAGCAACCTGTGCAATACCGCCAAGGCCAACCCGGTGCCCACGGTGCTGACTTCCATCGGCCTGATCTGGCTGATGGCTGGACAGAACCGACAGCCACCAGCGTATACCAGCACCGGCCCGTCCTTGACGGATAAACTGTCCAGCAAGGCCTCTGGACTGAAGCAGCAGGGTAACGACCTGCGTGACAAGACCAGCCAGATGGGGCATGACATGTCCGCCTCGCTGGCCGATGCGCGCCACCGCGTCAGCGATACCAGCCGACAGACTGCGGACAAGCTGCGCCAGCAGAGTGAGCGCGCACGGGGCGGCTTCAATCACCTGCTCAACGAACAGCCGCTGGCGTTGGGCGCGATCGGTATCGCCCTGGGCGCGCTGCTGGCCGCATCGGTCCCGCCAACCCGTCGCGAAGATGAAATGCTCGGCCAGGCCAGCGACAGCATGACCGACAACCTTCGCCACAAAGCTGAAGAGGGCTATCGGAAAGTCACCGATATGGGCCAGGAAGTCGCCAGCGAGGTCAAGCACGAGATCGAACGCAACGACACATCGCGAACCCGGTCCGAGCCGACACCAGGGCTGTGAAACGGATGCTCGGGCTTGTCAGGCCGGGCTTGAGTCCGGCCTGACAAGCCCCGATAATCCGGCACCGGCGCCGGTGTAGCTCAGTAGGTAGAGCAGCGCACTCGTAACGCGAAGGTCGCAGGTTCGATTCCTGTCTCCGGCACCAGACCATCGAAGGCCTGCAGCGATGCAGGCCTTTTTCGTGGGCGAACGAGCGCAGGTTCGCCCTGTCTGCATTGCACATGATTCAGGCGAGTCGTGACAAAGCGGGGCGTGTGTCGAATCGGGTCAAGCGAACGTCGAAATGGCCATTGGACATCGCAGACATCGGCGCCGGGGTGATTGGGAATGGGCTTGAAGGACAAGGCGGGGCTGCTGGCTGGTTCCATTCTGTTTCTCGCGCTGGTGCCCATGTGGGTGTTCGTGCTCAACGAGATCCGTTATGAACGCGCCGCTGCGGAGGAAGGTGCCCGTAACGATGCCATGAACCTGGCGACCGCCTTCGAAGCGCATGTAAGCAGTGCGATCCGGCTGATGGATATCGTATTGCTGGATATGCGCGAGGACGTGCTGGAGCATCCCGATACCTTCGAGGAGCACGTTAGCGAAGAGCTTGAAGCCTATGGCAGCTTCGTCGCGCAACTGGCCGTGATCGATGCCGATGGCAAGCTGGTATTTTCCAACCTGGCGCCGGTGGCCGGGTCGGTGGACCTGAGTGACCGCGAGCATTTCCAGGTGCATCGTGACAATCCGGAACAGGACCGGCTGTTCATCAGCAAACCGGTGCTGGGAAGGATGTCGCGCCAGTGGACCATCCAGTTCACCCGACCGATCCGCCATGAAGGCCGCTTTGCCGGTGTGCTGGTGCTTTCCGTGGCGAGCAGCTTCTTTTCCGACTATTACCAGCAGATCAACGTGGGTGCCCATGGCACCATCGTGCTGCTGGGCACGGATCGCAGTCTTCGCGCCATTGCTTCCGGGACGCCAATACCGGGGCGCTATGGCCGATTCAAAATGCCCGAAGACAAGCCCTATTTTGACCCCGAGGGACCCCGGCACGGTTACTACACAGGCGTCAGTGCCATCGATGGCCAGTATCGCCTGGGTGCCTATCGTCGCCTCGACAAGGAGGGGGTGGTGGTGCTCGTGATGCTGTCGCCAGAAGACTATATGGCGAATTTCCATGAGCGCCGGGAGTTTCTGCTGATCTCTGCCTGCCTCATTTCCTTGCTGCTGCTGGCGGTGGCGTTCCTGGTCTTCGTGCTGAGCTGCCGGCACTTTCGTGATACCGCCCTGCTGCGCCAGGCCCATGAACAGGTGACGCAACTGGTCAATACCGATGTGCTCACCGGGGCCAGCAGCCGCCGTGCCTTTTTTGCCAGCCTCGAAGCGGAGCTGGCCAGGGCGCGCAGACATGATGGGCGCCTGAGTCTGCTGATGCTCGATATCGATCACTTCAAGCACGTCAATGACTCCTATGGTCATCCCATCGGTGATGCCGTGCTCAAGGAGTTTGTCGCCATCTGCAACCGCTTGCTGCGTGCCCATGACATTCTCGGGCGCCTCGGTGGCGAGGAGTTCGCCATTGCATTGCCGCACACGGATGCCGAAGGTGCGCGCTGTGTCGCCGAGAAGATCCGTCAGGCCGTGGCCGAGACGTCGTTTTCAACTCCGTCGGCCAATATTGTCATCACGGTCAGCATCGGCCTGACGACGCTTTCCGGGCAGGATGATCAGCAGGCGCTGATGACCAGAGCCGACAGGGCGCTTTACACCGCCAAGCACAGTGGCCGAAATCGGGTGTGCTTCGTGAGCGGGACGCCGGATTAGCCGAAAGTGCGAAGAGAAACGGCAAAAGCGCTTTGCGGTTGAAGCCGCCCGCATGCATTTTCTGGGAGCGGCGACTTCAGCGCGAAGGGTTTGATGCTATGCCATTGCAGCGATTCAATGGGCTGCAAACAGGGTGGTGTTGCCTGTGGGGCTCTGTGTGGCAGGCTCGTCTGCCGTCGTGGCCTGCTCGTAAAGTGCTGTCATGTGTTCGAGATTGGCCCGCACGCGGTTCTTCATGAGCTCCACCATGGCCTGCAGTTCGGCTTTCTGGGGTTCGCCGAAGGAGGTGAGCAGGGCGCTGGCCGTCTGGCTGATCTGCTCGATTTCGGCGAATCCGCATGACTGCTGAGGCACCCAGGTTTCGAGAAAACTCGACAGCTTGACCACGCGTCTGGGCAGCAGGGCGATCTGCGGAACCGCATAGGTCAGGGCGGTGATGGCGCCGTGCAGGCTGGTGCCGCAGTAGAGTCTGCTGGTGGCGATGCAGCGGATGATGTCCTGAATGTGCCCGCTGTTGACGCGGTAGGCGCGTTCGCCCAGCAGGCCCTGCAGCTTGTCCAGTGGCTCGTCGTCGGAGTGGCCGGGGGCCTTGCCAATGGTCAGCAGGGCGATCTTCAGGCCGGTGCTCGCGCTGAGTTCGGTCAGTTGCCGGGCGATGGCCTCGATGCGCCGCTTGGCATGGTGATCGGAGATATGGAAGACGATATGGCCCGGCTCGCTCGGTTCCGGCTGCTGGGGAAAAATATCGGAGATCAGCACAGCGCTATCCGGCACCAGATTGTGTTCGACGCCCAGCTTGTCCAGCTCGGCGGAGGTTTCACGGTCGCGCACCGAGACGTAGGTGCAGTCCTTGAGGTTGCGTTCGATCGCCGCGTGGATCAGCGGCTTCTTGCGGCTGATTTCGTTGCCGCCAACGCTGTTGTACATCACCTGGTAGCCCGGCAGCTCGCGCTCGCCCAGCACCAGCGGCAGGTCGGACGGGATCGAGGTGAAGGCGCGGCTCAGGCGGATGAACTGGCGGTGGCCGATCAGGTAGGGGCTTGCCTTGATCGGGTAGTAGATGGCCTGTGGCGCCAGGTAGCCGATGATGCTTTCCCACTGTGCGGTCAGGCATTCGCCGCCGGCCACGATGAGCATGGTCTTGTCCTGTTGACGTGTCGCCTCCAGCGCTTTTTTCAGCGCGATGGTCGGCAAGGCGCCGTAACTGGAGAGGTCTGATTGCTTGGTCGCTGCGATCAGCACGCGGAAACGGCCATCGGCTTCCAGGTAGTGCTTGAGGACGATGGCAAAGAGCAGGTCGCCGTAGTTGTGTCTGTCGTAGGCGCCGTAGGCGATCACATTCATCTTGTCGCCTGGTTTGTGCGACGACCCGTCGATCCGGTCGATCATGGTTGCGAACTCCTTTCGATTTTCTTGAACTGCAGATAGAGCAGGGCATTTTTCAGGGCCAACGCCACGGCGGTGGCGAAACAGGCGCCGTTGACGCCATAGCGCGGGATCAGGATCAGGTTCAGGGCCAGGTTGAGCACACAGGCGGCGATGTTGTTGTGCAGGTACTGGCGATGGTGTCCGGTCATGGTCATGAAGATGCCCAGCGGTCCGGCGGCCAGGACGAAGAAGTAGCCGGTGGCCAGGATCAGCAGCGCGAAGGCGCCCTGTTCACGGTATCGGTCGCCGAATACGGCGAGGATGTAGTCGTGCAACAGGCCAATGGCGAGCAGGATCAGCACGGCCAGAGCCAGCATGAAGCGCGAATACTTCCTGACGACAGCGAAGGCGCCGGCCCGGTCGTGGTGCGCCCAGCGCCGGGAAATGTCCGGTGCGATGGTGCCGTTGATGATGAACAGCAGGGTGGTGGAGAGGGCGGCGATCTTGGCGGCGATGTAATAAATGCTGACTTCGCCCGCCGAACGCAGCATGCCGAGCAGCAGGGTATCGGACAGCTCGATCACGCTGTTCATGACCGCAATCAGCATAAGCGGAGTGCCCAGCACAAGCATGTCACGCCAGCCGATGCGCGCCTGCGGGTCGGCCACCGGCAGGCTCAGTCGCGCGCGGCAGGTCGAGCCCAGTGTCGCCAGTACATAGCTGGCAGCGAAGCAGGCCACCACGGTGGTCAGCTCGCTGCCCAGCAGGGCGATCAGCAGCAGCGTCAGGGTCGGCTGGAAAACGGTTTGCCAGAACAGACCTTCGCCGGTCCTGTGTCGGGCCTTGAGGGTTTCGCTGGCAATATTGGTCAGCGACAGGCCCAGTGCGGCGACTGCGAACAGCACGGCGGCGGCTGTAACGTCAGCTTGGGTGCTGGGGGCAAAATTCACCACCAGCAGCCCGATGAGAATCGTCGGGATGTTCGCCAGCAGGGCGAGGGTCATGGCGCGGTCGAGATAGCCGCGTTGCTGCTCGTCGCGTAGCGATGAGATGTTTTTCAGGCAGGCCACATCCAGGCCCAGCCGCGAAGCCAGCGAGGCAAAGGTGGCCAGTGCGATGCAGAAGAACAGCAGACCGGCCAGGTCGGGCACCAGCAGGCGTGCCAACAGAATGTTCAGGCCGAGCGCGGCCCCCGCTCCGCTGCCTTTGGTGACGACCAGTCGGGCGTATTTGAGCAGGCCGGTTTTCATGGCGGACTGTGGGGCATCCGCAGCACAGGCTGATTTCAGTGTCATTAAGAGGGTCCCGTGTCGTCCGTGGCCGATTGAATCGGGGACTCCATCCAGAGCGTGCGTGCGGCGGAAAGTTCCGGGAGACGCATCGGCAGGATTGCCGTTATGGTTGCGCAGGCGACACGCCGGGGCGCTTGAGACGAACTCTTGTATGGGCTGATCGTCACACCTGTGTCGGTTTCGATTAACAATGGGGGTATGCAATGGCATTGCTGGATACGCGGGGCATTGGCAGTTTCGAGCTGCTGAAACGCACCTTGAAGGATTTCAGCAAGGACGACATGACCACCTATGCATCGGCGTTGGCCTACCGGGCGATCTTCTCGCTGTTTCCCTTCCTGCTGTTCCTGATTGCAATGTTGGGAGTGCTCGATCTGCAGGAGTTCTTCAACTGGCTGCGTGAACAGGTATCGCTGGTGCTGCCGCCCGATGCGCTCAACCTGGTCAACCCGGTGATCGACCAGATGCAGACTCAGAAAAGCGGCCTGTTGTCGGTCGGTATTCTCGTGGCGCTATGGTCGGCGTCAATCGGCATTCGCTCGCTGATGAATGCCATGAACAAGGCCTACGGTGTCGAGGAAGGGCGTCCGGCCTGGAAGCTGATGCTGCTCTCGGTGCTTTACACCATTGGCCTGGCGATCATTCTGCTGTTGGCGGCGGGGTTGATGATCCTCGGCCCACAGGTGATGGAGTGGCTTGCCGAGCAGGTGGGGCTCAAGGATATCGTGGTCACGCTCTGGACCTGGCTGCGCTGGCCAGTGATCGTGATCCTGATGATGCTGGTGGTGGCCGTTCTGTATTACGTCACTCCGGATGTGGAGCAGGAGTTCCGCTTTATCACTCCGGGCTCGGTGCTGTCTGTGATCGTCTGGATCGCGGCGTCGGTGGGTTTTGGCATCTACGTGGGCAACTTCGGCAACTACGATGCGACCTACGGCAGTATCGGGGCGGTCATCGTGCTGCTGCTCTATTTCTATATTTCGGCAGCGGTGTTGCTGCTTGGTGCGGAGATGAATGCGGTGATCGAACATGCCTCGGTCGAGGGCAAGGAAGAAGGTGACAAGCGCCTCGATGATGCGGGCAGTGACCGTTCCTCGGACAAGTGAAACTAACTGCCTGTCGGCTCGCTCAACATGGAGTAACCCATGCAGAACGAGAGGAAATCAATATGAGCAGCACTACCGACAAGATGAAAGGCAACCTCAACGAAGCCGCCGGCAAGGCCAAGCAGGGCCTGGGCGAGGCGACCGACAACGAGCGCATGAAAAACGAAGGCCAGCGTCAGGAAATCAAAGGGGACGCGCAACAGGTGAAGGGCAACGTGAAAGATGCCGTGAAGAAGGGCGTCGATAAGGCCTGACCGACCTGTAAAAACAAAAATGCCCGCCTTGTGAGAGGCGGGCATTTTTCGTTCAGCTGTGCATCGTTGCTGAACAGGACCGTTGAAAAACGCAGGTAGTTTTTCAGCGGTCTGTTAGCGCTCCAGATACTGCAATTTATCCTTCACACCATCCCATTCTTCGGCGTCCGGCAGCGAGTCCTTCTTCTCGGTAATGTTCGGCCAGACTTCGGCCAGGTCGGCGTTCAGCTCGATGTACTCCTGCTGGTCGTCCGGCACCTCGTCCTCGGAGAAGATCGCCTGGGCGGGGCATTCCGGCTCGCACAGCGCGCAGTCGATGCACTCGTCCGGGTGGATGACCAGGAAGTTCGGGCCTTCGTAGAAACAGTCCACCGGACAGACTTCTACGCAATCGGTGTATTTGCACTTGATGCAGTTGTCGGTGACGACGAAGGTCATTTCTATTATCTCCTCAGGCGTTTCGGGTGGCGTGGCAGTGACGCCCCCGGTTCGGCAGGCTTGGGCGGCACCAGGCAAATGCCGCTCATATCCAAAAATGCGCGCGATTCTAGCAGCTTTTTGCGGCCCGTCAGATTTGCGTTTTCAGCTGGTATAGCAGTTCCAGAGCCTGACGCGGCGTCAAGTCATCGGGTTGGACCTTGCCCAGCGCCTCGATGACCGGGTGCGGCAGGCTGGCAAACAGGTCGTTCTGCAGGGGCGGCGCGGGTTGGCCGGGTTCCATTTTCGGCATTTCATGGGGCAGGCTGGTGGTTTCCAGGCGCGACAGATGGTCGCGGGCACGCTGGATCACCTCGCCTGGCACGCCGGCCAGTTGCGCCACCGCCAAGCCGTAGCTCTGGCTGGCCGGGCCGGGCAGCACATGGTGCAGGAAGACGATGCGCTCGTTGTGCTCGGTGGCCGACAGGTGCACGTTGGCCACCACCGGCTCGCTTTCCGGCAGCACGGTCAGTTCGAAGTAGTGCGTGGCGAACAGGGTGAAGGCGCGCAGCTTGGCCAGGTGCTCGGCGGCGGCCCAGGCCAGCGACAGGCCGTCGAAGGTGCTGGTGCCACGCCCCACCTCGTCCATCAGCACCAGGCTGCGGTCGCTGGCGTTGTGCAGGATATTGGCGGTTTCGCTCATCTCCACCATGAAGGTCGAGCGGCCACCAGCCAGGTCGTCGCTCGAACCGATGCGGGTGAAGATGCGGTCCACCAGCGACAGCTCACAGGCCGCCGCCGGGACGAAACTGCCGATCTGCGCCAGCAGCACGATCAGCGCGGTCTGGCGCATATAGGTGGATTTACCGCCCATGTTCGGCCCGGTGATCACCAGCATGCGTGTCTCGTCGTCGAGGCTCAGGTCGTTGGCGACGAAGGGCGTGGTCAGCACCTGCTCGACCACCGGATGGCGGCCCTGCTCGATGCGCAGGCAGGGCTGCTCGACGAAGCGCGGACGGTTCAGGTCGAGGGTCAGCGCGCGTTCGGCGAGGTTGCTCAGTACGTCCAGCTCGGCCAGCGCGGCGGCGGATTCCTGCAGCGGCGCCAGATGGCCGATCAGCAATTCCAGCAATTCTTCGTAGAGCTGCTTTTCACGGGCCAGGGCGCGGCTCTTGGCCGACAGCGCCTTGTCCTCGAACTCCTTGAGTTCGGGGGTGATGAAGCGCTCGGCGCCCTTGAGCGTCTGCCGGCGGATGTAGTCGGCCGGCGCGGATTCGGCCTGTTTGCTCGGCAGCTCGATGAAGTAGCCGTGCACACGGTTGTAGCCGACCTTGAGGTTGGCCAGGCCCGTACGCGCCTTCTCGCGGGTTTCCAGGTCCATCAGATACTGGCCGGCGTTTTCGGAGAGCGACTGCAGTTCGTCCAGCTCGGCGTCGTAGCCGGTCTTGAGCACGCCGCCGTCACGGATCACCGCCGGCGGGTTGTCGATGATCGCCTTGGCCAGCAGGTCGGCCAGTTCGGGGTAGGTGCGGATGCTCGCGGCCAGCTCGATCAGGTGCGGCGCGATCAACTCCTGCATGCCCGCCTGTAGCTGCGGCAGGGCGGCCAGAGCGTCGCGCAGGCGCGCCAGGTCGCGCGGGCGGGCGTTGCGCAGGCCGATGCGGGCGAGGATGCGTTCCAGGTCGCCGATGTCTTTCAGCTGCGGCTGGATCTGCTCGAAGCGGTAGTGTTCCAGCAGGCAGGTGATCGAGTCCTGGCGCGCTTCCAATACCTGGCGGTCGCGTAGCGGCCGGTTCAGCCAGCGGCTCAGCAGGCGCGAGCCCATGGCGGTCTGGCAACGGTCGACCACCGATTGCAGGGTGTTGTCGCGACCGCCACCGAGGTTGATGTCCAGCTCCAGATTGCGCCGGGTGGCGCCGTCCAGCACCACGCTGTCGTCAAGGCGTTCATGGCGCAGGCTGCGCAGATGGTGCAGGGCGGTGCGCTGGGTTTCCTTGGCGTAGGTCAGCAGGCAGCCGGCGGCGCCGATGGCCAAGGTCAGTTTCTCGCAACCGAAGCCTTTCAGATCCTGGGTCGCGAACTGCTGGCAGAGGCCCTTGAAGGCGCTGTCGCGGTCGAAATCCCAGGGCGCGCGCCGACGAACGCCACGGCGTTTTTCCAACGGCAGGCCGGCGGGCCAGTCATCGGGAATCATCAGTTCGGCGGGGTTCAGGCGCTCGACTTCGGCCAGCAGGGTTTCCCAACCGCCGAATTCCTGCACCGTGAAACGACCGCTGGTGATGTCCAGCACCGAGAGTCCGAAGAGTCTTTCATCGCCGACCACGGCGGCCAGCAAATTGTCGCGATGCTCGTCGAGCAGTGCTTCGTCGCTCACCGTGCCGGGGGTGATGATGCGCACCACCTGACGCTCCACCGGGCCCTTGCTGGTAGCCGGATCGCCGATCTGCTCGCAGATCACCACCGATTCGCCGAGCTTCACCAGTCGGCTTAGATAGCCTTCGGCGGAATGAAAGGGAATCCCGGCCATGGGAATAGCATTGCCACCCGACTGGCCGCGCGCGGTGAGGGTGATGTCCAGCAACTTGGCAGCCTTCTTGGCGTCCTCGTAGAACAACTCGTAGAAGTCGCCCATGCGGTAGAACATCAGCTGATCCGGATGCTCGCGCTTGAGCTTCCAGTATTGCTGCATCATCGGGGTGTGTTTGGACAGGTCTTGAACGTCTTTGGTCATCGGTTTTCTGGGCTGAGACGGTGGGGCAGGCCGGGCTGGATCGAGACCGTACGGGGCATGGAAGGCAATGTGCTTCAGCCTCCGGTCGATCATCCGCCCTGGGCAGCCGGTGGGGCTGCCGGCTGCCTGATGGTGGGCGAAGGTTAACACGGGCTATCGCCAGCCAGCAGCCGAAGCCGTCTCCTTGGGGCAAAAGTGGCGACCATGAATCGGACTGACGGGCGCCACCTTTTCCCCCTGCGTCGTTCGAATGCCAGGAGGCCACTGGCGGCCTCGTCGGAGGTGAACCATGCAAGACGAACGCGACCCGAACGATCCGAAATCCCAGGAGCCCTTGCCCGGCGATCCGGACGGCGCCAGCATCGACGATGCTCCCATGTCGGAGCCGGATAATGGCGAGCTGACCGACGAGGACGTCGATATGTTCGAAGACGACCCGGACATCCCGCGGGTATGACGGACTTCCGAACCGGTGAACGGCCCCGCTTCGGCGGGGCTCGTTTTTTCTCGAAGCTCGTAGTTGTTCGCACGGCTGTGCGTCTTTTCCTACTGGGGTAGGCTGTGCCTCTTTCAATGCCGTCGAGGAACTGCGATGAACCCGATCGAAGCACTGGCCGCCGACCTGGGCCGTGCGCTGCAGCTTGCTGGTGCGCACGTCACCACCGCCGAATCCTGTACTGGTGGCGGTATCGCCGAAGCCATCACGCGCATCGCCGGTAGCTCGGCCTGGTTCGAGGCGGGCTTCGTCACCTATTCCAATGAGCAGAAGACACGCCAGCTGGGCGTGCCTGCGCCGTTGTTCGAGCAGGTCGGTGCGGTGAGTCGGGAAGTGGTCGAGGCCATGGCACGTGGCGCGCAACGAGGCAGCGGCGCGCGCTTTGCCGTCGCGGTCAGCGGCGTGGCCGGGCCGGGCGGCGGCTCGCCGGAGAAGCCGGTGGGCACCGTGTGGCTGGCCTGGGCGGCGGGCGATCAGCTGTTTGCCCGGCGCTTCCAGTTCGCCGGCGACCGTCAGGCAGTGCGTGAGCAGAGCGTGGAGGCGGCGCTCGTCGGTTTGATCAGCCTGGTCAATGGAGAAAATCCCCTTCAGGGCTAGGCGATCAAATTTGCCTATGCTCTAATACTGTCTACTTATACAGTTGTTGCGGCCTCTGGCCCTCTTGATCAAGTGAGGATTGTAATGGACGAGAACAAGAAGCGTGCCTTGGCCGCTGCCCTGGGCCAGATCGAAAAGCAGTTCGGCAAAGGCGCGGTCATGCGCATGGGCGATCATGATCGCCAGGCGATCCCTTCCATTTCCACCGGCTCCCTGGGGCTGGATATCGCTCTCGGCATAGGCGGTCTGCCGAAAGGCCGGATCGTCGAGATCTACGGCCCGGAATCCTCGGGCAAGACCACGCTGACTCTGTCGGTGATCGCCGAAGCGCAGAAGATGGGCGCGACCTGCGCATTCGTCGATGCCGAACACGCGCTGGACCCCGATTACGCCGGCAAACTGGGCGTCAATGTCGATGACCTGCTGGTGTCGCAGCCCGACACGGGCGAGCAGGCGCTGGAAATCACCGACATGCTGGTGCGCTCCAATGCAGTGGACGTGATCATCGTCGACTCCGTGGCGGCGCTGGTGCCCAAGGCGGAAATCGAAGGCGAGATGGGCGATACCCACGTCGGCCTGCAGGCCCGCCTGATGTCCCAGGCGCTGCGCAAGATCACCGGCAACATCAAGAACGCCAACTGCCTGGTGATCTTCATCAACCAGATCCGCATGAAGATCGGTGTGATGTTCGGCAGCCCGGAAACCACCACCGGCGGTAACGCGCTGAAGTTCTACGCTTCGGTCCGCCTGGACATCCGCCGTACCGGCGCGGTGAAGGAAGGCGACGAAGTGGTGGGCAGCGAAACCCGCGTCAAGGTGGTCAAGAACAAAGTGGCCCCGCCGTTCCGCCAGGCCGAGTTCCAGATCCTCTACGGCAAGGGTATCTACCGCAACGGCGAAGTCATCGATCTCGGCGTGCAGCAGGGCCTTGTCGAGAAATCCGGTGCCTGGTACGCCTACAAGGGCAGCAAGATCGGTCAGGGCAAGGCCAATGCGGCCAAATATCTGGAAGAAAATCCCGAGATCGGTCGCGAAATCGAACAGCAGATCCGCGACAAGCTGCTGGTGACTTCGGCCAATACCAAGGCCAACCCGGTGGCCGAAGATCTGGCTGACGCCGACATCTGAGCCCATGGCTGTCGTGCTGGATAACCCCACCGCCGTGCGTCGGGCTGCAATGGATTTGCTGGCTCGACGCGAGCACGGGCGTCTTGAACTGTCACGCAAGCTGCGCCAGCGCGGCGCACCGGCTGAGTTGATCGAGTCGGCTCTGGATCGACTTGCCGAGGAAGGGTTGCTCAGCGAAGCGCGCTATCTGGAAAGCTTCATCCGCATGCGCGCCAATGCCGGCTATGGCCCCTTGCGCATTCGTGAAGAGTTGTCCCAGCGTGGTCTGCCTCGTGAGGATATCGAGCAGGCCTTGCGAGACAGTGGTTTCGACTGGGGTGAGCAATTGCGTGCCGTCTGGCAGCGCAAGTTCGCTGGCGAGCTGCCGGGCGATCCCAGGGAAAAAGCGAGACAGGGCCGATTCCTCAGCTATCGTGGCTATTCCCTGGACATGATTGGTCGGTTGTTGCGTGGCGGTTCGGCAGAGTCCTGATGTGGCGGGCATCGAAAATATCTACAGAACCGCAAGCTTCCTCTCGTTATCGTTGTTCCGGCAGGCGTAGCACTGCCCAACCCGGTAGCAGCAGGCCATGCCTGCGAAGAGACCCTCCTCGGGTGCAGAATTTTTCGCGGGCATGGCCCGCTCCTACACGAAAGGAATTCTTCTCTTCAGTCCTGCGCCCCCAGCGGGGCCGCCCAATTGCGTTTTTCGTTGATGAAATCGGTCAGTTCGCGCAAGCGACCGTGGTCGCGGCCATTGAATGCAAAGCTCAGGCGCGGCAGCCGTTGCAGTTCGGGCTCATCCAGTTCCATTTCGCAGCAGGCCTGTTGCTCGAAGCGGCCTTGCAGGTACAGGTCGGCGAACTCCCGGTTCATGAAGTCGAGTGCGGCATCGGTCAGCACATGGTTCATGCGCATGACGAAGCGGTCTTTCACCCAGCGGCTTGAGTGGAAGTTGCTGTAGAAGGTGTCGATCTCTCTGGCAGCATCCTCAGCATTGTCGACCAGGCGTACCAGGTGCATGTCGCTGGGCAGAATGTAGCGATTGTCCTGCAGCTGGTGGCGCATGAAGCTCAGGGCGTCCTTCCAGAACGTACCGCCGGGTTCGTCCAGCAGCACGATAGGCACCAACGGACTCTTGCCGGTCTGGATCAGGGTCAATACTTCCAATGCTTCGTCCAGCGTGCCGAAGCCGCCGGGGCAAAGCACCAGCGCATCGGCTTCCTTGATGAAGAAGAGCTTGCGCACGAAGAAGAAGTGAAATGACAGCAGGTGGTCGGTGCCGCCCACGGTCGGGTTGGCATGCTGCTCGAAAGGTAGGGTGATGTTCAGTCCCAGGCTGTTGTCCGTGCCGGCGCCTTCATGCGCGGCGGCCATGATGCCGCCGCCAGCGCCGGTGATGACCATCAGATCGTGTCGCGCCAGGTTTGCGCCCAGCTCCCGTGCCAGCGCGTACAGCGGATGTTCGACGGGGGTGCGCGCCGAGCCGAAGACGGTCACCTTGCGCCGCCGCTTGAAGCGGTCGAGCACGCCAAAGGCGTGTTCCATTTCGCGCATGGTCTGCAGCAGGATCTTGGCATCCCAGCGGTTGCGGTCCGCTTGCGCCATGCGGATCACGGTGACCAGCATCTCCCGGTAGAGGGGCAGGTTCTGACTGGTGGCCGGTATGACCAGCTCGACCAGCTCGTCAATCTTTTTCGACAGGTCAGCGCCGCTGGTCTTGAAGTGGCGTGAAAGATAATCGTCCGTTTCAAACGGCATGCAGGGGCTCCCTTGACGTATACCTGCGCCGCCGGCTTGGCCGCGCGTCTGCTGATGAGTGAAGGAGCGCTGCGGCCAGAATGGCGTGCGCTCCAGCGGTGAGGTGCAGCGAGGTGCTCTGCGCTCCCATCAGAGCGCAATACGGTCACCGGGTTCGGGAATATTGGCCTGCCAGTCCAGTCGCTCGTCCAGCGCCTTCTGCAGTACCTGCATTTTCTCCAGTTCGCCGTGTATCAGATGCAATTCGGGGCGGGATTTGAAATGGCTGACCCAGTCGATCAACTGGGATTGCCCGGCATGCGCGGAGAAGCCGCCGAGCGTATGGACCTGGGCATTCACCGCGATGCGCTGATGCAGCAGCTTGACGGTCTGCGCGCCGTCGACAATGGTCCTGCCCAGAGTGCCACGCGCCTGGAAGCCCGGAATGACCAGGTGGCACTCCTTGCGCCAGAGGTTGTGCTTGAAGTGATGCAGGATGCGCCCGCCGTTACACATGCCGCTACCGGCGATGATGATGACGCCGCTCTTGAAGCGGTTGATGGTCATCGACTCTTCCGCGCTGGGCGTGCTCTTGAGGATTGGCAGCCACTTTTCGATACGTTGCCTGCCATTGCCGTTCGGATCGCCCGGCTGGACACCCGCGATGTCCAGTTGCTCCTGGAACAGTGAATAGATGGCGTTCGCGCCGATGGCCATGGGGCTGTCGAGGAATACCGCCTGTTGCGGCAGGCGACCCTGCTGATAGAGCAGGCCGAGGTAGTAGATCAGATCCTGCGTGCGACCGACGGCGAAGGAGGGCATCAGCACATTGCCGCCATCCCGGTGAGCCTGCTGCAGGATGTCGGCCAGTTCTTCGATGGTCGTCTGATGGTCGCGGTGATCACGGTCGCCGTAGGTGGACTCCATCAGTACCACGTCGGCTTCGCTCAATGTCGCGGGTTCGTGCATCAGAGGCGAGCAGGCGTTACCCAGGTCGCCGGAAAACACCAGGCGGCGTGTGCGTCCGAAGTCCGTAACATCCGCCTGGACGATGGCCGAGCCGAGAATGTGACCGGCATCGTGGAAGGTCACGGTGACGCCTGGTGCCGCCTCGAAAGGTTCGCCGTAGGATTGCGCCTGGCGCTGTGTGAGCATGCGCTCGGTATCGATTCGGGTGTAGAGCGGCTTGATCGGCGGCTTGCCCAGGCGTGCCCGCCACTTGTTTTCCCACTCGGCGTCCTTTTCCTGGATATGCGCCGAATCGAACAGCATCAGTTCGAGCAGTTTGCAGGTCGCATCGGTTGCATGGATCGGACCTTTGAAACCCTCGGCAACAAGCTTGGGCAGCAGGCCGCTATGGTCGATGTGAGCATGCGACAGGACCACGGCGTTCAGACTTTTCGGATCGAAGGGGAAGGCCGCCCGGTTGCCTTCTTCGTCCTTGCGTCGCCCCTGATGCATGCCGCAATCGAGCAGAACGCGAACCCCGTCATGAGTCTCTATCAGATAGCATGAGCCGGTGACCTGCTGAACGGCGCCGAAGAAACTGAGCAAAGCCATGGTAGGTTCCTGTCTATACGATGAACTCCAGAATGCCCGCTACCCAGGCTTCGTGTCTTGATACATATCAGCGATAGCCGGGCGAGTGCTGTCTAGACTACCGCAACCGCCAAGTTATGGAGCGACCTCATGAATCAACTACTGCCCAGTCTTGCCGAAATGGACCGCCACGCCGAACTTCAACCGGAATTTGGCGTCTGGCGAGCCGGTTATGGTCCGTTCGAGCATTCACTGGAAACCCAGGCGGCGGTTTTTCGTCTGGCCCACCAATTGGTCCAGGCTGGTTTGCAGGAGGATCTTGCCAGCGTGTATCGCCTGCTGCAGGCCATCGACCGGCTGAGTTCTGCGGGGCTCTGGCTGGTGGTGCACATGACTTATGCGCGTCAGGTCCGACTCGATGGCTCGCCGCTGGCAGCCGAGGATTTCAAGCCCTCCCCCGAGGGGCATACGGGCGGTTCGCTGAACATGGTCCCGGCCTATGCCGGCTACCTGGGGCTCAATGCCCTGACAGGAACAACCCGCGCCTGGTTGATGGGGCAGGGCCATTGCGTGGCGGCAATCGAAGCGCTGAACCTGCTCACCGACAACCTGCATCCCGAGCAGGCACAGGCCTATGGCGGTGGTGAGGCGGGCATCAATCGCCTGCTCCAGGATTTCTACGGCTATCACCTGGCGCCCGATGGCAGCCCTGCCGCGCCGCTGGGCAGTCACGTCAATCCGCATACCTCCGGTGGAATAGCCGAAGGCGGCTATCTTGGCTTCGCCGAATTGCAGTACGCGCACATGCCGCTGCCGGGCGAAACGCTGGTGGCCTTTCTTTCGGACGGCGCGGCTGAAGAGCAGCGCGGCAGTGACTGGATTCCACGCTGGTGGCGGGCCGAGGATTGCGGCATGGCGCTGCCGATCATGATTGCCAATGGCCGGCGCATCGAGCAGCGCACCCAGCTCGGCACCGATGAGGGCTTGGCAGGGTTCCGTCAGCATCTGAGTGGCTGCGGCTTCGATCCGGTTCTTTTCGATGGTCGCGATCCGGCTGCCTTCGTCTGCATGCTGTGGGAGATGGAGCAGCGCCTGGCCAGGCGCGTCGAGGAAAAGGAGCGGGGCATTCTCAACTACCCGTTGCCTATTCCCTACGGTATCGCCGAGACGGTGAAGGGCTTCGGTTTCTATGGCGCCGGCAGCAATGCCTCGCACAACCTGCCGCTGCCGGGCAATCCGTCCCGGGACGAGGTTTCACGCGATCTGTTCAACGAGCACGTCGCACCACTGTTCGTCCCGCAGGACGAGCTGCGCGCCGCGCGTGAATTGCTGCTCAAGCACCGCCAGGGACGTCCACTGGAGCGCGACAATGCGCTGGCGCGACGTCACCCCGACGAGCCGACGATGCCGGCACTCAACTATCGCGATGACAGCTGCTCGCCCATGACGGCGGTCGATGACTTCTTCGTGGCGCTGACCCAGGCCAACCCGACGCTGCGCCCGCGTGTCGGCAACCCCGACGAGCTTGCCAGCAACCGCCTGGGTGGCGTGCTCAAAGCGCTCAAGCATCGTGTGATCGACCCGGAAAGCGAGCTTGAGGCGGTCGATGGCCAGATCATTACCGCACTCAACGAAGAGGCCGTGGTTTCCGCCTGCCTGGCCAACCAGGGCGGGCTCAACCTGGTGGCCAGCTATGAAGCGTTCTGCGTGAAGATGCTCGGCGCGGTGCGCCAGACCCTGATCTTCTCGCGTCAGCAGAAGGAAGTCGGTCGCCCGGCTGGCTGGCTCGGCTGGCCGCTGATCGCGACGTCGCACACCTGGGAAAATGGCAAGAATCAGCAATCCCATCAGGACACGACCTTCTGCGAGGCGCTGCTGGGAGAAATGAACGACATGGTGCGGGTGCTCTTTCCCGCCGACCACAACAGTGCCCTGGCGCTGCTGCCATCGATCTATCAGGCACGAGGTGAGCTGGCCTGCCTGGTGATGCCCAAGCGAGATCGACCGGCGTTCTTCAATCGCGATCAGGCCGAGCAGTTGGCCAGGGATGGCGCGCTCGTCGTCGATGAACAGATCGGCGACAGCCCCGTCCTGCTGATCGCCAACGGCAGCTACCAACTGAGCGAAATGCAGCGGGCGGCGCTGCGTCTGAAGGAGGCGGGTGTCGCCTATCGACTGGTTTATCTACAGGAACCGGGGCGTTTCCGCGCACCGCGCGACCGCTGGGAAATCGATGCGCTGGCGGCAGATGGCGTCAGCGAGCGACTGTTTCCCGAACGGATGGCGCTTAGGGTCATGCTGACGCACATGCGCCCCGAGGTGCTGCGTGGCCATCTCTGGCCCATCCTGCCGGATGCGCGTTGCAGCTCGGTGCTGGGTTATCGCAATCGGGGCGGGACGTTGGACGAAGCGGGCATGCAGTTCGCCAACCGTGCCTCCTGGGCGAACGTGCTGGCCGCCTGCGCACGGCTACTGGGTATGCCGCGCACTGCGCTGCTCAAGACCGACGAGGCCGCTGCCGTGGCCGGCAAGGGCGATCCGGGCGTGCTGCGCTAAAACTACCTGCGTTGGCATACGGCGTTAAAAACAGGCTCGGCAAGCCGCTTGCGGCTAACGCGCTTCAGCGCGGCCCGGAGGGCGAACGAAGTGAGTACTGCTCATTTAGGCCACTAAACTCGTACGCGAGCCCGGTTCGTTCCTCGCCTGTTTTGACTCGTTGCACTCGCCCTTCGGGCCAGCCTTCGGCTGTTACTCCCGTTGGTCGTTGCGCCTTGTCTTGCCTGCCTCGCCTACGTTTTTTTCAATGGTTCGCTGAAGTTGAGAGGCCGGGGCGGTTTACGCTGCTCCGGCACTTCATGTCTAGCAGTCGCTGGCGCGGTAGCGCTCGCGGGTGATCGGCTTCTTGCTCTGGTATTCGTTGAACTCGAAGCGCAGCACGGCACCCTGGGCCATCAACTGGCGCAGGCCGTCGTTATTGCACACGCTCGATGCCAGTTGGCTACGGACCTGCTGGGGGTTGTCGCGCATCTGCGCGGCATGACGTGGTCGGACGCTCAGGTGGTTGACCAGCTCGTTGCCATCGACGGTGTAGCCTTCGTCAAGAAGGTCTTCATTGATGGCGCGGGGCGTGCCGACGCTGCTTTCGTGAGCGACCTTTTCGAGCAGTTGGGTCAGTGTCTGCTGCTCCTGCGCCGCGGCGATGTGGCTGAAGGGCAGGGCGAGACAGAGTGTGAATAAAGCGGTCGTGCGGTACATGGCGATCTCCTGATGACTGCCGTCGTTCGACCGATGGCTGCCTGCGCGGTTCATTGCCCTTTGCTAGACTGCCGGCCCACTCGCAGCCTCAGTCGTTTCAATACCCATGCCCCATGCCGTAGCCCGTCTGCGCGAGGCGCGCCTTGCGCGCAGCCTCAAGCCCTTCATTGCCAGAGGCTCGCGTGCTCCGCGCTGCGTCCGTTGTCGTGTCCGGGACAGCCACTGCCTGTGCGCCTGGCTACCGCAGGTGGAGGCGCACAGTGCGGTATGCCTGATCATGCACGATATCGAGCCGCTGAAGCCGAGCAACACCGGCTGGCTGATCGCCGACGTGGTCGCTGATACCCATGCCTTCGGCTGGCAGCGCACGGCGGTCGAACCGGCGCTGATCGAATTGCTGGCCGATCCGCAATACCAGCCGTTCGTGGTCTTTCCCGGCGAGTATGCCGCGCCTGAGCGCGTGGTCGAAACGGTTCAGGTCGATACGGGCAAGCGGCCACTGTTCATCCTGCTCGATGCGACCTGGACCGAGGCGCGCAAGATGTTTCGCAAGAGTGCATACCTGAACAGCCTGCCGGTGCTGAGTCTGCAGGCCGAGGTGTTGTCGCGCTATCGACTGAGACGTTCCACGCGCAGCGAACATCTGTGTACCGCCGAAGTGGCGGCGTTGTGTCTGGGGCTGGCGGGGGATGCCCAGGCCTCGACTGCGCTGGACGCCTGGCTCGACGTCTTCACCGATCACTATCTGGCGGCCAAGCATCAGCGCGCGCCCAGTCTGGACGATGCCGCCCATCGGATGTTGGCGGCTAGGTTTTAGACACGGCTGGCGCGACGTCGCTGTCCGTCATTGGCGGGGCTGGCTTGCGTGGCCAGAGCTGGGCGGCGAGCATGCCGATGAACATCAGGGCGCAGCCGAAATAACCGCGCAGGCTGAGGCTTTCATCGAGAAACAGCGCGCCGGCGATTGCCGCGAACACCGCTTCGAGCGAGAGAATGATGGCCGCGTGGGAGGCAATCGCATGTTTCTGTGCGACGACCTGCAGCGTGTAGCCGACGCCGACGGCGAACATGCCGCCATAGATGAGTGCCGGCGCGGCCAGCCAGATGCTGTTCAGGCTGGTTTCCTCGAACAGCGCCGCCAGTGCCAGGCTCACCACCGCGCAGGTGACGAATTGCACGAATGCCAGACGAATGGCGTCGTGTCGACCGACGAAAAAGCTCACCAGCAGGACGTGGACACCCCAGACGAAGGCGCCGGCCAGCTGGATCCAGTCGCCGGAGGCCACCGTGAAGTCATCACCGATACTCAGCAACGCCATGCCCACGACCGCCAGGGTCGCGCCCAGCCAGGTGCCCATTCCGGTTCTTTGACCGATGATCAGCCCCAGCAGGGGCACCACGATGACGTAGAGTCCGGTAATGAAGCCGGAGTTGGTCACGCTGGTGAACAGCAGGCCGACCTGTTGCAGGTTGATGCCCAGCGTCAGTGCGAGCCCCATGCACAAGCCACCCAGCAGCATGCTGCGTTTGAGGAATGGCTCGTGCCGTGCGGGGCCGCGGCCCTGGCGCAGCAGCAGCGGCAGCAGAACCATGGCGCCCAAGGCGAAGCGCAGGCCGGTGAACAGGAACGGACCGATGTTATCCATGCCGATCCGCTGCGCAACAAAGCCGGTACCCCAGATCATCGCAGTGATCAGCATCAGAAAGTCGGCGCGAAGGGCCTGGTTGCGCATGTCTGGACTCGTCGGGAAAAGGCGGGAACTTTGCCTCAAAACGATTGACTTGACCACTTATTCCCAGGCCGGCATGCTTGCGCCGCCTGATTTAAATGCGGGTTGCCAATCGAATTCCGGATGGTGGCGCGATATCATCACGCCATACCATTTCCGAACTATAATTTCGGGCTCCCCCTGACGACAGTCTGTCGGATTCGGCTCAGGCCGATGAAAGCGCCAATAAAAACTATAGGTCTGCCAATGGCTGCTTACGAAATCCTTATCGCCGATGATCATCCACTGTTTCGTAGTGCGCTCCAGCAAGCGCTGACGCTTGGACTGGGGAGCGAGGTACGGCTCTGCGAAGCAGCCAGCATTGCCGAGCTGGAAACATTACTGAACCGAACCTCGGACTGGGATCTGGTGCTGCTGGACCTGAATATGCCGGGCGCCTATGGGTTTTCCGGGCTGGTCCTGCTCAGGGGACAATATCCGCAGTTGCCAGTCGTGATGATCTCCGCCCAGGAGGATGCCGCGGTGGTTGCCCGCTCTCGCGAGTTCGGCGCCAGTGGCTTCATTCCCAAATCCAGTTCGCTGGAGACTATTCAGGAAGCGGTGCGAGCCGTGCTTGACGGCGACGCCTGGTGGCCCAGCAACATTCAGGACGTAGCGCATGTCAGTCCCGAGGCCAAGGCGGCCAGCGAAGGCCTTGCCAGTCTCACGCCCCAGCAGTTCCGAGTGTTGACCATGGTCTGCGACGGTTTGCTGAACAAGCAGATCGCCTATGAACTGAGCGTCTCCGAGGCGACCATCAAGGCGCATGTGACGGCGATCTTTCGCAAGCTCGGTGTTCGCACCCGGACCCAGGCAGCCTTGCTGCTGCAGCAGATGGGTTCCATTCCAGCCAATTGATGACGGCCTGATTGCCTTGACTGGCGCGAAGCTTCGGTGCACGGCATGCAGTGCAGACGTTGCTCAGGCAATTGCCGGCAGCACTATTTCGTCGCTGCGCCGCACCCCCTCGGTAAGTGCCTGACAGAGTTCGGTAAATTCGCGCATGGCGGCTGTCTGGTACTTCTGCGCATGCCAGATGAAATTGAACTGCCGGGTCAGGTCCAGATCGGGTGTTTCCAGCGCCACCAGACTCCCGCGTCGAAAAGCATCGCGCAGCGCCAGGCGGGAAATGCAGCCGATCCCCAGCCCTGACTCGACGGCGCGCTTAATTGCTTCGGTGTGCTCCAGTTCGAGGCGGATATTGAGTCTGAGCGAGTGGCTGTCAATGGCGTGGTCGAAGGTTCGCCGGGTTCCCGAGCCCTGTTCACGCAGAATCCAGGCTTCTCGTGACAAGTCTTCCAGCGTGATCATCGAACGCCCGGCCAGAGGATGCTGCGGCGCGCAGAACACTACCAGCTCATCTTCGACCCAGGGCAGCACCTCTATATCGGGGTGCTGGCAATCGCCTTCGATCAGGCCCAGATCAAGTTCATATTGCGCGACCTGCTGGACAATATGCGCCGTGTTTTGAACGTGCAGTTTCACCCGGCATTCGGGGTGGCGCTGCATGAAGCTGCCGATCAGCAGGGTCGCGAGATAATTGCCGATAGTCAGTGTCGCTCCGACATGGAGGGAGCCAAAGCCTGTCTTGCCGGCAAGCAGGTCCTCGATGGCCTTGGCCTGGTCGAGCAGGCTGACCGCTTGCGGCAGCAGCTGACGGCCCAGGGCGTTGAGCCACAAGCGTTTTCCGGCGCGGTCGAACAGCTGGCAGCCGGACTGGCGTTCCAGCTCGGCCAGCGAAGTGCTGGTCGCCGATTGCGAAAGTGCCAGGCTTTGCGCCGCGCGTGAAACGCTCTCCTGGCGGGCGACGGAAACGAATACCTGAAGTTGCCTCAAAGTAAAGTGCATATCTATATAACCGATAAAGCATATCGTTAATATTCATTTAACGAATATTAGTCGTCCCGCTAGACTTCGCATAGATTTGATGCGCCATCGCGCACTAGAAGGGGTATCCATACATGAGCAACCTGAACGTCGAGCGAGTCCTCAGTGTGCATCACTGGAACGACACGCTGTTCAGTTTCAAAACCACCCGCAATCCCGGGCTGCGCTTCGAGAATGGCCAGTTCGTGATGATCGGCCTGGAGGTGGCAGGCCGCCCCCTGATGCGGGCTTACAGCATTGCCAGTCCGAACTACGAAGAGCACCTGGAGTTCTTCAGCATCAAGGTGCCGGATGGGCCGCTGACATCGCGTCTGCAGCATCTCCAGGAAGGGGATTCGCTGATGATCAGTCGCAAGCCGACCGGCACCCTGGTGCTCGATGATCTGCTGCCGGGCAAGCACCTGTATCTGCTCAGTACCGGTACCGGTCTCGCACCTTTCATGAGCGTCATCCAGGACCCGGAAGTCTATGAGCGCTTCGAGAAGGTCGTGCTCGTACATGGTGTGCGCTACGTCAACGAAGTCGCCTACCGTGATTTCATCACCAGCCATCTTCCGCAAAACGAGTTTTTCGGCGAAGCGCTGAAGGAGAAGCTGATCTACTACCCGACGGTCACGCGCGAACCCTTCGAGAATCAGGGCCGGCTCACCGATCTGATGCGCAGTGGCAAGCTGTTCCGTGACATCGGCCTGCCACCGATCAATCCCGAGGATGACCGCGCGATGATCTGCGGTAGCCCGAGCATGCTGAGCGAAACCAGCGAAGTGCTGAACAGCTTCGGGCTCAAGGCTTCGCCGCGAATGGGCGATCCGGGGCACTACCTGATCGAGCGGGCCTTCGTCGAGAAGTAGCAGCTCGCACGTATTGACGAAGGCTGGCTGGCGCGATGCGTCTGCCAGCCTTTTTCATAGATAGGCCGCGCAACATTTCTTGAACTTCTGCTCGCTGCCGCATGGGCAGGGATCGTTCCGGCCTGCTTTCAGCGCAACGGTCGGATCGATGAAATACCACTGGCCGCCATGTTGCACAAAAGCCGAGCGCTCGTGCTGGGCGTGCTCTCCCGTCTGGTCGTGCCAGCGGGCGGTGAAGGTCACCAGAGCATGTTCCGGCTGGCCGCCGAGCACCTGGCTATGCTCCACCTCCAGCCCCAGCCAGGTGCTGGCGGCGCTCCAGTCTCGCATTGACTGCAGGTCCAGCGATGCTTGCTGGGCAGGCAGGGTGGTAGCCTGCAGGTAATCGATCAGACCCAGTACATAGGCGCTGTAACGCGAGCGCATCAGCAATTCCGCGCTGGGTGCCGGTGCTCCGGCGTGATAGCGCCCGCAGCAGGCATCGAGTATGTCGCCGCTGCCGCAGGGGCAACTGGCATTGCCGGGATTCTCAATGTTCATCGTTCACTCACTATCAGTCTTGTTTCGGCAGCTGTGGATCAGACCCGGTTTGCACGTCAACGATTCGGAACCTGCTAGCGCCCAGGCGGGTCACACATGCAGTGAGCAGGGCCTGTTCGTTCGTTGTTGCGGCCTGCGCGTCTTTTTGCAGCCTCTATGGGCTTAAAGACTAGCGCGGCGGCGCTTGCCGGCCTAGTCTCGTTCTAACTGGAGCCGCTTGTGCTTGCTGCATGCGCTCTAGCCGATTTCAAACCAGGAGGCTTTACCGATGAGTAGCTTACGGACAGCAGTACCCGTGATTGTAATGACCACCTTTCTGGCCGGTTGTGCAGGAGTACAAAAACAGGATTGGCCCACCTGCGCTGCGGTCGGCGGCGTGACGGGGGCGGCCCTGGGCGCGATAGAAAGCAGTACCTACACCGGTTACGGGGCGTTGATTGGTGCAGGCGTAGGCGCGGCTTATTGCTGGGCCAACGGCACCGAGGAGCAGACCGTCGCGCTGGTCGAGACGGTCGAACCCACCCCGGTTGCCGAGCCGGAACCCGAGCCGATGGCCGAGCCTGTGCGTGTCGAACTTGACGTCAAATTCGATTTCGATCGCGCCGTGGTCAAGCAGGACAGCATGAGCGACATCCAGGATCTGGCGGACTTCATGAAGCAGTACGGCCAGACCTCCACCGTCGTTGAAGGCCACACCGACTCGGTAGGCACTGACGCCTACAACCAGCGCCTATCCGAGCGTCGGGCCAATGCCGTGCGCGATGTGCTGGTCAATCAGCACGGCCTCGATGCCAGCCGTGTCGACGCAGTCGGCTATGGTGAATCCCGCCCGGTTGCCGACAACTCGACCGCGGAAGGCCGCGCCATCAACCGCCGCGTGGAAGCCGAGGTAGAAGCGCGTCCTTGACGGACTGGTGAAACCACGAAGCCGGGCACCTCGCCCGGCTTTTTCATGCGTGAAAAAACTGTTAGAACAGCGGACGAGCACTGGCCAGCGCCACCACGCCCAGCCCCAGCAACAGGTTGATGCCCACCAGCCGGCGAATGCGCCCCAGGGTTGCACCACCTTCAGGCCAGTTCTGCGCGGCAATTGCGCGCTTGAGTTGGGGAAGCTGCAGCATCTGGATGCGCAGGAACAGCGCCAGCATGACCAGGAACAGGCCCGCCATGACATGCACATAGCGAGGCGCCGCGACCAGGCTGTCGAAACGCATGTGCCAGAGGCCGATACCGCTGATCGGCAACAGCAGCACCGCGGCCCAGACCCACTGGAAGAAACGGCGAAACACCTCGGCCCAGAGTTTCAGGCGTTCGGGCGGCTGCAGTTCGGACACGGCGGCAGGGCGCAGCACCATCCAGGCGAAGAACATGCCGCCTACCCAGATCACGGCGGCCAGTACATGCAGCGAATAGAGCAGGGCGAAAGGGGTCATGGAAATCTCCGGTGGCAGTTGGGAAAACGCGCGCTATCATAGCCATCCCTTCGAAGTACTGAAAATATATACAGCCCCCACGCCCATGCTCAGCACTGAACTCAAGACCCAGATCCAGGGCGCCTACTCCCGCTTTCTCGAGGCCAAAAATCTGAAGCCTCGTTATGGCCAGCGCCTGATGATTGCCGAGGTGGCGAAAGTGCTGGGCGCGATCAAGGCTGACGACGAAGGCCGTCGTGATGGCGAACCTGCAGTCGTCGCGGTCGAGGCCGGCACCGGGACCGGCAAGACGGTCGCCTACAGCCTGGCGGCGATTCCTGCGGCCAAGGCGGCTGGCAAGCGGCTGGTCATCGCCACCGCCACGGTCGCCTTGCAGGAGCAGATCGTGCACAAGGATCTACCGGATCTGATGCGCAACAGTGGCCTGAGCTTTTCCTTCGCACTGGCCAAGGGGCGAGGACGCTATCTGTGCCTGTCCAAGCTCGATCTGCTATTGCAGGAAGGCCAGGCGCAAAGCGCCACCGCTCAGCTGTTCGAGGAGGAGGGCTTTCGCATCGATGTGGACGAGCGCAGCCAGAAGCTCTTCGGCAACATGATCGAGAAGCTCGCCGGCAATCGCTGGGATGGTGACCGCGACAGCTGGCCGGAAGAACTGGCCGACCCCGACTGGGCGCGGCTGACCACCGATCACAGCCAGTGCACGGGTCGCCACTGCCCGAATTTCCAGCAGTGCGCCTTCTACAAGGCCCGCGAAGGCATGACCAAGGTCGATGTGATCGTCACCAACCACGACATGGTGCTGGCCGACCTGGCGCTGGGCGGCGGCGCGGTGCTGCCCGATCCGCGTGACACGCTTTATGTGTTCGACGAAGGCCACCATCTGCCGGACAAGGCCATCGGTCATTTCGCTCATTTCACCCGCCTGCGCTCCACGGCAGACTGGCTTGGGCAGGTCGAAAAGAATCTGACCAAACTGCTGGCCCAGCATCCCTTGCCAGGCGATTTGGGGCGATTGATCGAGGCGGTGCCGGAAATCGCCCGCGATCTGCGCGGCCAGCAGCAGTTCATGTTCAGCGCCTGTGAACAACTGGCCGATTTCAAGGCCGGCGAGGACATGGAGGGCCGAGAGCGGCCCAGGCACCGTTTCGTTGGCGGCGTGGTGCCCGAGCATCTGCTTGAAATGGGCGTCGAGCTGAAGAAGGGTTTTTCCAAACTGACCGATCTGTTCACGCGCCTGGCCGAGCTGCTCAAGGAAGCGATGGATGGCGAGTCCGGGGTCGGCATTGCCAGTCATCAGGCCGAGGAGTGGTATCCGCTGTTCGGCAGCCTGCTGACACGTGCCCAGGGCAACTGGGAGCTGTGGACCGCATTCACCGTCGACGATCCCGAAGACAGTCCGCCGATGGCCCGCTGGCTGACGCTGGCCGAGGGCGGCGCGCTGTTCGATATCGAGGTCAATGCCAGCCCGATCCTCGCGGCTGAAACCCTGCGGCGCAATCTGTGGAACGTCTGCTACGGCGCGCTGGTGACTTCCGCGACGCTCACCGCGCTGAACAGTTTCGACCGTTATCGCATGCGCGCCGGCCTGCCGCGCTGCGCGGTGACCGCCGTGGTGCCGAGCCCCTTCCAGCATGCCGATGCCGGCGTGCTGCGGGTCCCTGATCTGAATGCCGATCCGCGTGACGCCACGGCGCATACCGCGGCCATCGTGCGCGAACTGCCGCAACTGGTGGAAGGTTCACGCGGCACCCTTGTGCTGTTTTCGTCGCGCAAGCAGATGCAGGATGTATTCGATGGCCTGGAGCGCGACTGGCGCAAGCGGGTGCTTATCCAGGGCAACCTGTCCAAGCAGGAAACCCTCAACAAGCACAAGGCGCGTGTGGACGAGGGCCAGGACAGTGTGCTCTTCGGGCTGGCCAGCTTTTCCGAGGGGGTCGATCTGCCCGGCGCTTACTGCGAGCATGTGGTGATTGCCAAAATCCCCTTTGCGGTGCCCGACGACCCGGTCGAGGCGGCGCTGGCGGAGTGGATCGAGGCGCGCGGCGGCAATCCGTTCATGGAGATCGCAGTGCCGGATGCCTCCCTGCGCCTGGTGCAGGCCTGTGGTCGGTTGCTGCGTAGCGAAGAGGATCGCGGCACCATAACCCTGCTCGACCGGCGGGTGGTGACCCAGCGTTATGGCAAGGCGATTCTCAATGCGCTGCCGCCGTTTCGCCGGGAAATCGGCTAGCAAGCATTTGAAAACTACCTGCGTTGGCAAGACTGCGTTAAAAACAGGTTCGGCAAGCCGCTTGCGGCTAGCGCGCTTCAGCGCGGCCCGAAGGGCGAACGAAGTGAGTACTGCTCATTTAGACCACTAAACTCCGCGTCCTCGCCTGTTTTGGCCTTGTCTTGCCTGCCTCGGCTACGTTTTCAAAGGCTTGCTCGCAGGCCCGCTGAATATTATCGGAGAAGCGAACACATGCAGATTCAGGGCTATTTCGATTTGCGTTTCGAGGCGGTCAGGGACTGTTTTGAGGAATTATTCGAACAGACCGGCCAGCGTGGCGCGGCGGTTTGCGTGATGATTGGTGGTGAAACCCTGGTCGATCTCTGGGCCGGCAGCGCCGACAATGCCGGCGAGCAGGTCTGGCAAAGTGACACCCTGGTCAATCTGTTTTCCTGCACCAAGACCCTCACCGCCGTGGCGGCGATGCAGTTGGTGGAGGAGGGCAAGCTCCAGCTCGATGCACCGGTTGCACGGTTGTGGCCCGAATTTGCCGCAAACGGCAAGCGGGACATCACCCTGCGCCACTTGCTCAGCCATCAGGCCGGGTTGCCGGCGATTCGTCAGCCGTTGCCCGCTGAGGCGCTGTACGACTGGGACACCATGGTTGCCGCGCTGGCCGCCGAGCGCCCATGGTGGACGCCGGGCGAAGGGCATGGCTACGCCGCGATTACCTATGGCTGGCTGCTGGGCGAGCTGATTCGTCGCGCCGATGGCCGTGAGCCGGGCGAGGCGATAGTCGCGCGCATCGCCCGTCCGCTGAATCTGGATCTGCATATCGGGCTCGATGCCGCCGAGGACCATCGTGTCGCCTATCTGACACGGCAGAAGAACGACTTTGGCGATGAGGCCAGCCAGCGCCTGCTCAAGGCGATGATGGGCGATCCGCAGTCGCTCACGGGGCGGGCCTTCACCAATCCGCCGTCGGTCATGAACAGCGCCAACAAGCCTGAATGGCGACGCATGACGCAGCCTGCGGCCAACGGGCATGGCAATGCGCGCTCACTGGCAGGTTTTTACCAGGGGCTGCTGAACGGCGACCTGCTTGATCCGATGTCGCTTACGGAAATGACACGCGAGCACAGTATCGGCGAAGATCGCACCCTGCTGGCGCGCACCCGCTTCGCTCTGGGTTGCTGGCTGGACCAGCCGGGTGTGGCCAATGCTACCTTCGGCATGGGGCCGGGCGCCTTTGGCCATCCGGGCGCGGGCGGCTGCATTGGCTTCGCCGATCCGCAGCGTGAACTGGCATTCGGTTTTGTCACCAATACCTTGGGGCCTTATGTGCTGATGGACCCGCGAGCGCAGCGCCTGGCGCGGGTGGTGAACGCTTGTCTGGGCTGAGCCGCTCGTCTGTTTGTGCCAACACGACTTTTCAGAACAAGGACCTGCGTCCACAATCTGAAGCAAATCCTTGCTTAAGCTGTCCCACCCGTTATCTGCCGCATCAACATTCACATTCATGGAATCCGCTACATGAACCTGCTGAAAAGCACCTCCCTGATCCTGCTCATGATCCTTGCCGGCTGCAGTTCCAAAAGCGAGAAGCCAACCGAAGCGGCGGCGCTGCCGGAACCGGTGATCGATCATGCCTGGCTGGATGACTACGAGCCACGCCTGCGCGATGCCCTGAAAGAAAGCCGTTTCGAAGTCGAGCGGCGCAAGGAAGGGATGCTGGTGGTCACGGCACCAGTGGATGCCAGCTTCAACCCGGATCGCCCTGGCATGTTGCTGCCAGTGACGCTGGGGCCGATCAGCCGCGTGGCGAAGATGGTCGAAGGGGATGAGAAAACTGCAGTCGTGGTGCTGGGGCATGCGGACAGCACGGGTTCGCTGGAAATCAATCGCACCATCAGTCGCCAGCGCGCGGGTGCCGTGGCGGCTATCTTCCGCCTCAGCGGGCTCAAGCATGACCGGTTGCGCATTCGGGGCATGGGCTCGGATATGCCGCGAGCGTCGAACGAGCATGAAGAAGGTCGCGCGTTGAATCGTCGCGTGGAGATGATGCTTGCACCGCAAGCCACGCTGCTCGCCCTGATCAGTCAATACAATACGCCGCCGACCGAGCAGACTCAGGTCGCAGCCGCCGAGGTGAGCAAGGCCAAGTAACCCATGCCGTTGCTGCCTTGTGCAGGTAACTGTTTGGGTTTGTTTTGCGCTGAGTCAAGCGGAGTATGGCGCCAAACCGACTAAGCTTCGACTCCGACTGTTTCAGGAATGCCTGCGATGACCCAGACCTTGGCCGATATGCGCCGCGACTACACGCGTAATGGACTCAGTGAAGCCAATGCGCCGAACGAGCCTTTCGGCCTGTTCCGTCAGTGGTTCAGCGATGCCGTGCAGACCGAGCAGTTGCCGGTCGAGCCGAACGCCATGACCCTGGCCACGGTCGATGCCCAGGGTCGTCCGCATTGTCGCGTGCTGCTGCTCAAGGCGCTGGACGAACGCGGCTTCACCTTTTTCAGCAACTACGAAAGCGCCAAGGCCGAACAGCTTGATGTCTGCCCGTTTGCAGCGATGACCTTCTTCTGGCCTAGCCTTGAACGGCAGGTGCGCATCGAGGGGCGAGTCGAGAAGGTCAGTGCTGCCGATTCGGACGCCTACTATCAGGTACGACCGCTGGGCAGTCGCCTGGGTGCCTGGGCTTCGCCGCAAAGCCGGGTGATCCGTGATCGAGCCGAACTGGAGCGGATGCTGGCCGAAGCCGAGCAGCGGTTTCTCGACAAACAGCCGCATTGTCCGCCGCACTGGGGCGGTTATCGGTTGCTCCCGGAACGGATGGAGTTCTGGCAGGGGCGTTCGAGTCGGTTGCATGATCGACTCAATTACCGGCTCGTTGCCAGTGATTGGCAGCGTGAGCGTCTCGCTCCCTGATCAGGTAAGACTGCTCCGGCGCAACGCCGGAGCATTGGCCGGCTCGTTCAGGTGTGATTTTCCAGCTCCCGTTCCAGCCAGCTTTGCAAATCCTTTCTTTTGACTTTCGCCGCTTTGGCGGCTGCCAGTCTTTCCAATATCCAGGTGCGTCTATCCGGGTCATTCCCTGCCAGGGAAAGTGCCAGGTCGCGGTCGGCCCAGCGTCTGAAACGCACGAACAGCCAGGCATGAAATGCCAGACCGGCAATGGTGGTGACGGCTATGATGAAGTAATCCATGGAGAAGTCTCATGAGTTGCAGAGGGCTTTTCGCCTGTGCGGGGCGCTATAGCCTCGGGTACAGTAGGGCCTTGCCAAGGTCTGTTATGTTTCATCGGACCGGGATGAAGGACCAGGATAGCCTGAACATGCTGAGTCAGGACGAGTCTGTTGCCAAGGGGTTCTTCGCCACAGGCCTACCCAGCGCCGGGTCAATATCGTTTCAGGAGAGTACATATGCGCAACCCTGTCTTAGTTGCTTCGTTCACCGTCATGGCGCTGGCCGTGGGCGGTTGTACATCCAATCTGACCGGTGATTCCTATTCCCGCGATGAAGCGCGAACGGTGCAGACCGTTCGCTATGGAACCATCGAGTCGCTCCGTCCGGTCCAGATCGAAGGGACCAAGACGCCCATAGGCGGCGGCGCTGGCGCCGTTGTGGGTGGCATAGCTGGCAGTGGTGTCGGTGGTGGACGTGGCAGTGCGGTGGCCGCCGTGATCGGCGCGGTGGCTGGCGGTATGCTGGGTGCCGCAGCGGAAGAAGGTATCACGCGCACCCAGGGCGTCGAGATTACGCTGCGTGAGGACGATGGCAGCCTGCGTGCCTATGTGCAGCAGGTCGAGCCCAATCAGGTATTTCGAGTGGGCCAGCGGGTGCGGGTCATGACCGTCAATGGCACCAGTCGTATAGCGCCCTGATACTTTCGGCTGGTGCGGTGGTTTTGTACCGCTCCAGTTGTTAGGTTGAGCCCGTCATGCGAAGAAGTGCGATCCACGCAAGCGGATCGCGCTTTCGTTTTTAGAAATATATCAATCCATGACGTTACGGTAGTCGGTGTGGATAATCGTCGCACGCCGTCATGCCTCTTTGGGCTGAGTGCTGGCCTACCAAAGGATATAACCGCTGCGCACTTGCGCGGCTCAAGGGGTTTTGCTCATGGCGCTTGCGCTGATAATCGCTCTGCCATTCCTCGGAATCTGCCTGCCGTTGCTGTTCGAAAGGCTTGGCCGGTCCGCCTGTGCTTTCGGTGCAGGCCTGGCTCCACTGGCGGCGCTGATTCTCCTCATGACCAAACGTGCCGCGGTGTTCGACGGCGAAGTCGAAGTGCAGATGTTGCCCTGGCTATCGGAGCTCGGTCTGAATCTGAGCCTGAGGCTCGACGGGCTGGGCTTCCTGTTTGCCCTGTTGATTCTGGGCATTGGCTTGCTGGTCATTCTCTATGCGCGTTACTACCTGTCGAAACATGAGCCGATGGGGCGCTTTTACAGTTTTTTCCTGCTGTTCATGGGCGCGATGCTTGGCGTGGTGCTGTCCGAAAACCTGTTGCTGATGCTGATGTTCTGGGAGCTGACGAGCCTCTCTTCCTTTCTGCTGATCGGCTTCTGGAATCATCGCTCCGATGCGCGCCAGGGCGCTCGCATGGCGCTGGCGGTGACGGGGGGCGGCGGGCTGGCATTGCTGGCCGGCATCCTGCTGATCGGTCATATCGTTGGCAGCTACGAATTGAGTGCGGTGCTGGTCTCCGGCGACCTGATTCGGGCGCATGCCTTGTATCCGTTGACGCTGATTCTGGTGCTGCTCGGGGTTTTCACCAAGTCCGCACAGTTCCCGTTCCATTTCTGGCTGCCGCAGGCGATGGCCGCGCCGACGCCGGTTTCGGCCTTTCTGCATTCGGCCACCATGGTCAAGGCCGGGGTGTTCCTGCTGGCGCGCTTGTATCCGGCGCTGTCGGATTCGGAGTGGTGGTTCTACCTGGTCAGCATGACCGGGCTGGCAACGCTGCTGATCGGCGCCGTGATGGCGCTGTTTCAGCACGATCTCAAGGGGCTGCTGGCCTACTCGACCATCAGCCATCTGGGGCTGATCACCCTGTTGTTCGGTCTCGACTCGCGGCTGGCGGCGGTGGCGGCGATTTTTCACATCATCAACCACGCCACCTTCAAGGCCTCGCTGTTCATGGCCGCAGGGATCATCGATCACGAGACCGGAACCCGCGACATGCGGCGTATCAACGGCATGCTGAAATACATGCCGCACACGGCAGTACTGGCGATGATCGCCTCGCTGGCGATGGCTGGCGTGCCCCTGCTCAATGGCTTCCTGAGCAAGGAAATGTTCTTCGCCGAGACCCTCGACCAGCATCTGCTGGGCAGCTTCTACTGGACCATCCCGGCGCTGGCGACCCTGGCTGGCGCTTTCTCGGTAGCCTATTCGCTTCGCTTCGTGCATGACGTGTTCTTCAATGGCGAGCCGATCGACCTGCCCAAATACCCACCGCATGAGCCGGCGCGCTACATGAAGATTCCGGTGGAGATCCTGGTGCTGCTCTGCCTGATGGTCGGCATGTTGCCGGCCTATACCGTGGCGCCTCTGCTGGCGACTGCGGTTGCCGGAACCCTGAATGGCACGGTGCCCGAATACAGCCTGTCGATCTGGCACGGCTTCAACCTGCCGCTGTTGATGAGTTTTGTCGCGTTGCTCGGTGGGGTGCTCATCTATGGACTGCGCAAGTGGATATTCCTTTGGTACGAGGGGCTTCCCCGGGTCGATTCGCTGGAGGTTTTCAGGCGTGTGATCAGCGACCTTACCGCAGGCGCGCGCTGGGTGACCGAGCGCCTGGAGAACGGTTCATTGCAGCGCTACCTGATGCTGGTATTGTTCAGTTCGCTGCTGTTGGTGATCTATGCCCTGACGCCGCTGAAGATTTTCAGTGGTCCGGTTGCACTCACCCCTCTGGATATCATCACTGTCGGCGGAATGGCGATCCTCAGTCTGGCATCGCTGCTGACAGTGCTTTTCCACCGTCGGCGACTTGTGGCGCTCATGGTGCTGAGCGTGGTCGGGCTGATGGTGGCGCTGGCCTTCGCTCGCTATTCGGCGCCAGACCTCGCCTTGACGCAACTGTCGGTCGAGGTGGTGACCATCATCCTGCTCATCCTGGCGCTGTTCTTCATGCCTGACCGAACTCCGGCGGAGTCGAGCAGCCTGCGCAGCTTCCGTGACCTGATCCTTGCCGGCAGTTTCGGCACCATGATCGCCTTGCTCACGTATGCGGTACTGACGCGGCCTTACGAGAGCATCGCATCCTTCTTTCTGGAGAACAGCGTTTCGGGGGGCGGCGGCACCAACGTGGTCAACGTGATTCTGGTGGACTTCCGTGGCTTCGATACGCTCGGCGAAATATCGGTCCTGGCCATCGCTGCGGTGGGCATCTATGGATTGCTCTATGGATTGCATCTGCCCCATCCGCTGCGTGACTACGGCGGTAGGCTGTGGAGCACCGACAGCCACCCGATGGTCCTGGACACACTGGCCCGTGCGTTGCTGCCGATGGCCTTGCTGATTTCCGTGTTCATTTTCCTGCGTGGGCACAACCTGCCGGGTGGCGGTTTCATTGCAGGCCTGATTACGGCGGTCGCATTGATCCTGCAATACATTTCCCACGGCGTGACCTGGGCGCAGCAGCGCCAACCCTTCAGCTACCACGGCATCGCCGGCCTCGGTGTTCTCACCGCAGGTCTGACCGGGTTGGGCAGCTGGCTGTTCGGTTATCCGTTCCTGACCTCAGCCTTCGACCATTTCCATCTTCCATTCATTGGTGAGTTCGAGCTGGCTACGGCCATGCTGTTCGACCTGGGCGTATATCTGGCGGTAGTCGGTGCAACCCTGCTGATCCTGTCCAATATCGGCCACGTCAGCCAGGATGAATCGTGCAAGGAGGTGCTCTGATGGAAGCTGTACTGGCGATAACGCTGGGAATCATGATGGCCAGCGGTGTCTATCTGCTGTTGCGTGCGCGAATATTTCCGGTGGTGATGGGGCTGACGCTCATATCCTACGCTGTGAACCTGTTCATTTTTTCCATGGGCCGGCTGACCACGGGCATGCCGGCTGTCATCGGCAGAAGCGCGGAATATGGCGATCCGCTCCCGCAGGCGCTGGTACTGACCGCCATCGTCATCGGCTTTGCCATGACTGCATTTGTCGTGGTGCTGTCTCTGCGTGGTCTGGGTGAGCTGAAAACCGATCATGTGGACGGTCGGGAGCCGCGCGAATGAATCATGTGTTGATCCTTCCGATCCTGCTGCCGTTGCTCGTCGGCAGTCTGCTGTTGCTGACCCATAGAATGGGTACGCCTTTCAAGCGTCTGCTGTCCTTGCTGGCGACCTGGTTGCTTGTGCCGCTGGCCCTGTGGCTGCTGCTGCAGGCCAATAGCGGAACGCTGTTCGTCTACCAGCTTGGCAATTGGTTGCCACCGTTCGGCATCATGCTGCTGCTCGATCGCCTGAGTGCGATGATGCTGTTGGTGACGGCAGTGCTGGCGGGCTTTGCGGTTCTTTACGCCTCGCGTGGAGACGATGAAAAAGGCCCGAATTTCCATGCGCTGTTCCAGTTTCAGCTGGCTGGCATCAACGGCGCCTTCCTGACTGGTGACCTGTTCAACCTGTTCGTGTTCTTCGAGATCCTGCTGATTTCATCCTATGCGCTGTTGCTGCATGGCAACGGGGCGAAGCGCGTGCAGGCCGGTATTCACTATGTGGTGTTGAACCTGCTGGGTTCGGGGTTGTTCCTGATCGGGGTCAGCATGCTGTACGGCCTCACCGGAACCTTGAACATGGCCGATCTGGCCATCCGGGTCGGCGCGACCGATCCGGCCGATGCACCCCTGCTGGCGGCGGCGGGCTATCTGCTGCTGATCGTATTTGCGCTGAAAGGTGCGATTCTGCCGTTGTACTTCTGGTTGCCGCGCGCCTATGCCGCGGCGACGGCACCGGTTGCGGCGCTGTTCGCGATCATGACCAAGCTCGGTCTGTATGCGATTGTCCGGGTATTCACGCTGGTTTACGGCAGCGAGGCAGGCATCCTGAACAATATGGTGCTCGACTGGCTGTGGCCGCTGGCGATGCTCACCCTTGCCGCTGGCGTGCTGGGCGCGCTCGCGGCGCGCAATCTGCAGATGCTGTTGGCGTATCTGGTGGTGGTTTCGGTGGGAACCCTGCTGGCCGGGTTTGCCCTGGGCACCGAGCAGGGTCTGAGCGCTGCGCTCTACTACCTGCTGCACAGTACGCTGGTCGCCGGTGGGCTGTTCCTGCTGGCGGATCTGATTGCCTGTCAGCGGGGTGAGAAGGGCTCAGAGCTGGTATCGGCGCCAGCGCTGAGGCAGCCGTTGCTGCTGGGGGCGCTGTTCTTTTTTGGTGCCATTTCGGTTGCCGGACTGCCACCTTTTTCCGGCTTTCTGGGCAAGGTGATGCTGTTGCAGGCGGTATCGCCCGGTAACGGCGCTCTGGCGCTCTGGCCCGTGGTGCTGGTGGGCGGGCTGGGCATGGTAATCACCCTGAGCCGCGCTGGGAGCACGATCTTCTGGCGACCGAGCGATGCGGTAGCAGAGGTTGTAGGGGCGCCGTCCGATTCGCTGCGCTTGCTGGCGACTCTTGGCTTGCTGCTGGGCAGCGTGCTGCTGGTCGTTTCCGCACAGCCGGTGCAGGCGTATGTCCAGGCCACGGCTGCACAGTTGTTCGACCTCGGTCCTTATCTGCAGATCATTCAGGGAGGTGGTGCATGAAGAGGTTCCGTCTGCTGCCCAATCCCATGCTGACGCTGCTGTTGGCTGCACTCTGGCTGCTGATGAACAATACCCTGGGGGTCGGTCATATCGTACTGGGGTTGTTCCTCGGCTGGGTGATCCCGCTGTTGGTCGCAGGCTTCCTGATCGATGTACCGCCTGTGCGCAAGCCGCTCAAGCTGTGCCTGTTCATGCTGATGGTGTTCTATGACATCGTGATCGCCAACATTCATGTGGCCAGGCTGGTGCTCGGGTCGAAGGAGAAACTGCAGCCTGCGTTCATCGAAGTACCGATGCTGATTGAAAACGAATTCGTACTGGCGACGCTGACCAGCATCATCTCGCTGACACCCGGTACGGTATCGGCTGGCCTCAGTGCCGATCACAGGAGCTTGCTTCTGCATGCGCTGGATGCACCCGATATAGAGACGGTGGTCGCCGAGGTGAAGAGCCGCTATGAGGCGCCGCTGCTGGAGATTTTCGAATGCTAGCCTACGTGATTCTCTTCTGTATGGGCCTGCTGGGTGTGGCGGTGCTGCTCAATCTCATTCGCCTGGTCAGGGGGCCGGACATGCCAGACCGGGTGCTGGCGCTCGATACGCTGTATATCAATGGCCTGGCGCTGATCGTGCTGTTCGGTATCTGGCTGGCTTCCGATCTGTTCTTCGAGGCCGCGCTGCTGATTGCGGTGATGGGCTTCGTCAGTACCGTTGCGGTAGGCAAGCATTTGCTGCACGGCGACATCATCGATTGAGGAGAGCACATGCCGTTCTGGATTGAATTGCTGGTCAGCGTCTGCCTGATCGTCGGAAGCATCTTTGCGCTGGTCGGAGCGATAGGCCTGTATCGCCTGCCCGACTTCTATACTCGTCTGCATGGGCCGACCAAGGCCACCACCCTCGGAGTGGGTGGGATACTTGTCGCCTCGATGCTTTTCTTCAGCTATCAAAACGATGGCCTGAGCCTGCACGAGTTGCTGATAACCCTGTTCCTGTTCATCACCGCCCCGGTCAGCGCTCACATGCTGGCCAAGGCGGCCATGCAGCAGAAGCTGTTCAGCGTCGAGCGCACCAAGGGCCGGCCTTGGGATTGAACGGCGCTTGGCAAGGTGGGCTGTTCAGATTTCGATGCTGCTGGGCGATGCCTGATGCTCGTTTTCCTGTGATAGCTGCCTGACCAGCGCCTCCTGCAGCTGGAGGCACAACTGCGGGTCAGACAGTGGCTGATTGTCGGCATTGGTCACGAAGAACACGTCTTCCACCCGCTCGCCCATGGTGGCGATCTTGGCATTCTGCACCGACAGGTCGAAGTCCAGGAACAGCTGGCCAATACGTGCCAGCAGGCCGGGGCGATCCGGCGCGATGACCTCGATGATGGTCTGTGGTCGCTGGGTGTCGTTGTGGATGGTGACCTGCGGCGGAAAGGCGAAGTGCTTGAGTTGCCGGGGCACGTGCCGCTTGATGATCGTCAGGTACTCTTCCGGTCTACGCAGCGCCTCGATCAGCCCGTGGCGAATCTCCCGGATGCGTTCAGGGTCGTGGCCGATCGGCGTGCCATTGACGTCCAATACGATATAGGTGTCGAGGGTGAACTGGCTGCTTGAGGTGATGATGCGGGCGTCATGGATGTTCAGGTTGAGCTGATCCATGGCGGCCACGGTCACGGCAAAGAAGTCATGCTGGTCGGCGGCGTAGATGAAGATCTGGGTGCCACCCTCGAACTCGCGCTGGGTGGTTTCCTTGATCAGTACCAGCGGCTCGCTGCTGTCGCCATGCTGGAGTATGGCTTCGGTATGCCAGGCCACATCGGTCGGCGAGTGACGCATGAAATAGTCATCGCCCAGTTGCGCCCAGAGCTGTTCGGCATCGTCCGGGTCGGTGCCGTTGCGTACCAGGCTGTCGAGCGCGGCGCGCTGGGTCTGGCGGATCTGTTCCTCGCGCTCCAGCGGGTTTTCCAGACCGCGCCGCAGGGCTCGCCTGGTCTCGTTGTGCAATTGGCGCAGCAGGCTGGCGCGCCAGGAGTTCCAGAGCGTCGGGTTGGTAGCGTTGATGTCCGCCACGGTGAGCACGTAGAGATAGTCCAGATGCGTCTCGTCACCGACCATCTGGGCAAAATCGTTGATCACCTGTGGATCGGAAAGATCCTTGCGTTGTGCCGTGGTGGACATGATCAGGTGATTGGCCACCAGCCAGACCACCAGGCGCGTGTCCCAGGCCGGCAGCTTGTGCCGCACGCAGAACGCCTGGGCATCGACCGCCCCGAGTTCGGAGTGATCGCCGCCGCGGCCCTTGGCGATATCGTGGTAAAGACCGGCGATGTAGATGAGTTCCGGCTTGGGCAGCAGCCCCACCAGTTTGCTGGCCAGCGGGTATTTCTCGGCGACGCCGGGCTTGCTCAGCTTGCGCAGGTACTTGATGACGTTGAGCGTGTGGGCGTCGACGGTATAGATGTGGAAAAGATCGTGCTGCATCTGCCCGACGATATGGCCGAACTCCGGCAGATAGCGCCCGAGAATGCCGTAGCGGTTCATCCGCCGCAGGTTGCGGTGGATGCCTTCCTTGCATTTGAACAGTTCGATGAACAGGCTGGTGTTGCGGATATCGCTGCGAAATTCGTCGTCGATCAGGTGGCGGTGATCGCGCAGCAGGCGGATGGTCTCGGCGCGCACGCCCTTGATCTCGGGGTGCTGTGCGAGCAGCACGAAGACTTCCAGCAGGGCAAAGGGGCGATGGACGAAGACCGAGTCCCTGGCGACTTCCAGGTAACGATCACGCACCAGAAAGCGACTGTTGAGCGGGACGGCATCGCCACTGTCGCCTTCCCAGAGAATCACTTCGGCGAAGTGCTGGCCCACCAGGTCGCTGAGTTCGGAAATGCTCATCACCACCCGGTAGTACTTCTGCATGAAGCGTTCGATGGCCAGCTTGGCATCGCTGTCTTCATAGCCGAGCAGGGCGGCGAGGCTGCGCTGGTGATCGAACAGCAGGCGGTCCTCGGCGCGCCCGGCGAGCATGTGCAACCCGTAGCGGACCCGCCAGATAAAGGCCTGGCTGGACACCAGCAGCGAATATTCTCCTTCGGTGAGAAAGCCCTGGTCGACGATGGCGCTCAGGTTCAGGCTGCCGAACTGGCGCCGCGCGATCCACAGGATCGTCTGGATGTCGCGCAATCCGCCCGGGGAGCCTTTGACGTTGGGTTCCAGGTTGTATTCGGTATTGTTGTATTTTGCATGGCGGGCGCGCTGCTCGTTGCGCTTGGCGAGGAAGAACTCCTTGCTTGGCCACATTTCACTCGGGCTGGTGACCTTCAGCATGTTCTGCCTCAGGCGCTCGGGACCGGCAATGGTGCGGCTTTCCATCAGGTTGGTGATGACGGTGAGGTCTGCGCGAGCCTCTTCGGCGCATTCGGCCACCGAGCGCACGCTCTGGCCGACCTCCAGGCCGATGTCCCAGAGCAGGGTCAGAAAACCTTCGATGGCGTCGCGGAACAGTTCCTGATCGCTGTCGTCGAGCAGGATCAGCAGGTCGATATCGGAATAGGGGTGCAACTCGCCGCGCCCGTAGCCGCCCACGGCCACCAGGGCGATGTCGGCCCCCTTGTTCCAGTCGAAGCGCGACCAGGCGGCGCGCAGGATCTGATCGACGAACCAGGCGCGGTCGACGATCAGGCGGCGAATGTCGCAACCTGCGATAAAGCGTGCGTCCAGCACCTGACGTGCCTTGCTGATGACCTTCTTGAATGCGGGAATCGGGCTGGCCTTGAGCGCCAGCTCCGCCTGGAACTGGCTGCGGTCGAAGAGTCCGGGATCAACCTGTGGCATGCCAGTTCTCCATCAAGCAGTATTCAGGGGCGGGTGCGGGCTATGGTGTCATCGCTGCGCAGGGTGAAGATTTCGTAGCCATCGGCGGTGACCACCAGCGTGTGCTCCCATTGCGCGGACAGCTTGCGGTCCTTGGTGATGGCCGTCCAGCCGTCGCCCAGCAGGCGGGTTTCCGAGCGGCCCTGGTTGATCATCGGTTCGATGGTGAAAGTCATGCCTTCCTTCAGCTCCAGGCCGGTGCCGGCACGTCCGTAATGCAGCACCTGCGGCTCCTCGTGGAACACCTTGCCGATGCCATGACCGCAGTATTCGCGCACCACGGAGAAGCCGTTCTTCTCGGCGTGCTTCTGGATCACTTCGCCGATATCGCCGAGGCGCGCGCCGGGGCGCACGAGTTCGATACCTTTATAGAGGCACTCCTGGGTCACCCTGCACAGGCGCTCGGCCCATTCGGGGGCTTTGCCGACGATGAACATCTTGCTGGTGTCGCCGTGATAGCCGTCCTTGATCACGGTGATGTCGATATTGAGGATGTCGCCATCCTTCAGTGGCTTGTCGTTGGGAATGCCATGGCAGACCACGTGATTGATCGAGGTGCAGATCGACTTCGGGTAGCCCTTGTAGTTGAGCGGCGCCGGAATGGCCTGCTGCACATTGACGATATGCTCGTGGCAGAGTCGATCCAGCTCTTCGGTGGTGACGCCCGGCTTCACATGTTCACCGATCATTTCCAGCACTTCGGCCGCCAGGCGGCCGGCAATGCGCATCTTCTCGATATCTTCAGGCGTCTTGATGGTGACAGTCATGCAAAACCTCAGAGGGTGCCGGGAAGCCCGGCGAAAAAAGGAAAGTTCGAATGATAAACCAAATAGGCGCAGAGCCGACAAAAGCGCTGGAAGGCTGGAGGCTGAACGACAAGTGATCCAGGTTCGGCATTTTCGTCCAGCCTCCAGCTTGTAGCTTGTAGCTTGTAGCTTGTAGCTTGTAGCTGCTTTCTATGCTATAAAACGCGCCGCTCGACGGGACAGCCCGTTGCGCCTGACCCCACACACGTGTCGACACGGTATCCTGGGTGCTCGAAAGAGTTGGATATCGGGGCGCGTGGAGGCCTAACCCGTTTTATCCGAGGAAGTATCAATGACTCAAGTCACCATGCGCGACATGCTGAAGGCCGGTGTGCACTTCGGCCACCAGACCCGTTACTGGAACCCGAAAATGAACAAGTTCATCTTCGGTGCGCGCAACAAGATTCATATCATCAATCTTGAAAAAACCCTGCCGATGTTCAACGACGCACTGCAGTTCGTCGAGAAGCTGGCCGCAGGCAAGAACAAGATTCTGTTCGTCGGCACCAAGCGTTCCGCTGGCAAGATCGTTCGCGAAGAGGCTGCTCGTTGCGGCTCGCCGTATGTCGATCATCGCTGGTTGGGCGGCATGCTGACCAACTACAAGACCATCCGCGCCTCGATCAAGCGCCTGCGTGAGCTGGAAGCCCAGTCCCAGGACGGCACTTTCGACAAGCTGACCAAGAAAGAAGCACTGATGCGCACCCGCGATCTGGAAAAACTGGATCGCAGCCTGGGCGGCATCAAGGACATGGGTGGTCTGCCGGACGCCATGTTCGTCGTTGACGTCGATCACGAGCGCATTGCCATCTCCGAAGCCAACAAGCTGGGCATCCCGGTCATCGGCATCGTCGATACCAACAGCAGCCCGGAAGGCGTCGATTACATCATCCCCGGTAACGATGATGCCATCCGCGCCGTGCAACTCTACCTCGGCGCAATGGCCGACGCCGTAGTGCGTGGCCGTCAGAATGGCGCCGGTGGTGCTGACGAATTCGTCGAAGAAGCCGCCCCTGAGGCCGCTCAAGGCTGAGTGAGCAGTACCGCCTAGTTGAACCCGGTGAACAAGAAGGGGGCTATGCCCCCTTTTTGCCACTTCCGAATTTGATCGCTCTGGTGAAGGGCGATGATCGATAACGAATCGAGAGGATTTGCGAACATGGCAGAGATTACTGCAGCCCTGGTTAAAGAACTGCGCGAGCGTACCGGCCAAGGCATGATGGATTGCAAAAAGGCACTCACCGCTGCTGGTGGTGATATCGAAAAAGCCATCGACGACATGCGTGCTGCGGGTGCCATCAAGGCAGCCAAGAAAGCCGGCAACATTGCCGCCGAAGGTTCCATCGCGATCAAGGTCGCCGATGACAACTCGCGTGCCGTGATCATCGAAGTCAACTCCCAGACCGATTTCCTGGCCCTGCAGGAAGACTTCAAGAATTTCGTCAACAACAGCGTCGAGCAGGCTTTCGCCGAAAACCTGACTGATGCCGCTCCGCTGATCGCCGCTCAGGAAAGCAATCGCGAAGCGCTGGTCGCCAAGTGCGGCGAGAACGTCAACATTCGTCGCCTGACCGCCGTTGCCGGCGAAACCGTGGGTGCCTACCTGCATGGTCACCGCATCGGTGTCCTGGTGGTGCTCAAGGGTGGTAGCGAAGAGCTGGCCAAGCATGTTGCCATGCACGTCGCCGCCAGCAACCCGGCCGTAGTCAGCCCGGATCAGGTGTCCGAAGAGCTGATTGCCAAGGAAAAGGAAATCTTCCTGCAGCTGAACGCCGAGAAGATCGCCGGCAAGCCGGAAAACATCGTCGAGAACATGGTCAAGGGCCGCATCAACAAGTTCCTCGCCGAAGCCAGCCTGGTCGAGCAGGCCTTCATCATGGACCCGGAAGTCAAGGTCGGTGAGCTGGTGAAGAAAGCCGGCGCCGAAATCGTTTCCTTCGTGCGTTACGAAGTGGGCGAAGGCATCGAGCGTGCCGAGGTCGACTTCGCTGCCGAAGTGGCCGCTCAGGTCGCCGCGACCAAGCAGTAACAGCTCCCTGCTGTCCCTCGAAGAGGCTGCCCGCTCACGCGCGCGGCCTCTTTGTCGAACTGGGATAAAGAAATGGTTATTTGTCCCTGTATAGTTACCGCTTGGCACCAAAACGCAGTCGCGCTGTCATAGCGCAGATATTTCTGGTTGTGTGGCCCGAACCGACATGCAACCTGGTCATAACGCCGCAGGAGAAACAACGCCAATGGCTCAGCAGATGAGTGCACGCAACCCACGCTACAAACGCATTCTGCTCAAATTGAGTGGCGAAGCCCTGATGGGTTCGGAAGATTTCGGCATCGATCCCAAAGTGCTCGATCGCATGGCTCTGGAAGTTGGGCAACTGGTCGGCATCGGCGTTGAGGTGGGGCTGGTCATTGGTGGTGGCAACCTGTTCCGTGGCGCGGCGCTGTCGGCTGCCGGGATGGATCGGGTCACCGGCGATCACATGGGCATGCTGGCGACCGTAATGAACGCCCTGGCCATGCGCGATGCCCTGGAGCGCTCGAATATTCCTGCGCTGGTGATGTCCGCCATTTCCATGGTCGGCGTGACCGATCATTACGACCGTCGCAAGGCGATGCGTCATCTGAAGACCGGTGAGGTGGTGATTTTCTCCGCCGGGACCGGCAACCCCTTCTTCACCACCGATTCGGCGGCATGCCTGCGCGCTATCGAGATCCATGCCGACGTCGTGCTCAAGGCCACCAAGGTCGATGGTGTCTACACCGCCGACCCTTTCAAGGATCCTAATGCCGAGAAGTTCGAGCAACTGACTTATGATGACGTGCTCGACCGCAAGCTCGGCGTGATGGACCTGACCGCCATCTGCCTGTGTCGCGACCACGAGATGCCGCTGCGGGTATTCAACATGAACAAACCCGGCGCCCTGCTCAATATCGTGCTTGGCGGTGCCGAAGGAACCCTGATCGAGGAGCCGAATCAATGATCAACGAGATCAAGCAAGATGCGCAGGAGCGCATGAAGAAAACCCTGGAGTCGCTGGCAGGCGCCTTCGCCAAGATCCGCACTGGCCGCGCGCATCCGAGCATTCTCGATGGCGTGATGGTGTCCTACTACGGCAGCGATACACCGCTGCGTCAGGTTGCCAACGTCACCGTCGAGGATTCGCGCACCCTGGCTCTGACCATCTTCGACAAGAGCATGATCCAGGCGGTGGAAAAAGCCATCATGACCTCCGACCTGGGCCTGAACCCGGCCACTGCCGGCACCACCATCCGCGTACCGATGCCGGCGCTGACCGAGGAAACGCGCAAGGGCTTCACCAAGCAGGCGCGTAGCGAGGCCGAGAATGCCCGTGTCGCGGTGCGCAACATCCGTCGTGACGCCATTGCCCAGCTCAAGGATCTGGTGAAGGAAAAGGAAATCAGCGAAGACGAGGAACGTCGTGGCCAGGATGACGTTCAAAAGCTCACCGACAAGTACGTTACGGAAATCGACAAGGCGCTGGAAAACAAGGAAAACGACTTGATGGCGGTTTGACCGAGCCGTGTCGGCACCCTTCGTACTGCTCGCTTGTACAGCATGCCAGGCCGCATCGGACTGGCATGCGTGGGGCTGATGAGTCGTATCCCCGGAATTCCGCTGGTTGTTTCTCCTATTGTTTGCAGCGTGATTGAGCGCAGGTAGTCGTTTCATGGAAAAGGTCAGGCCGATTGCCGGGCGGAATGTACCCCGTCATGTCGCAATTATCATGGATGGCAACAATCGCTGGGCAAAGCGGCGTCTCCTGCCTGGCGTGGCCGGGCACAAGGCGGGCGTCGATGCGGTGCGGGCGGTCATCGAGGTATGTGCCGAGGAGGGCGTCGAAGTCCTGACCCTGTTCGCCTTTTCCAGCGAGAACTGGCAAAGACCGGCTGATGAAGTGGGCGCGCTGATGGAGCTGTTTCTGTCGGCCCTGCGCCGCGAAGCGCGCAAGCTCAATGAAAACGGTATCAGTCTGCGCATCATTGGCGACCGCACGCGTTTCCATCACGAATTACAGATGGCGATGGCCGAGGCCGAGGCGATGACGGCTGGCAATGACCGCTTCGTGCTTCAGGTGGCGGCCAACTATGGCGGGCAGTGGGACATTCTCCAGGCTACGCAGCGCATGGCACGCGAGGTTCGGTCGGGCCAGCTTGATGCCGACGCGATCACCGCATCGCTTTTCCAGAGCTACCTGGCCACCGGCGATATGCCGCTGCCGGATTTATGCATCCGCACGGGTGGCGAGCGGCGCATCAGCAATTTTCTGCTGTGGCAGATGGCTTACGCCGAACTCTATTTCTCCGACCTGTTCTGGCCGGATTTCAAGCACGAAGCAATGCGCACCGCACTGGCTGATTTCGCCAGGCGGCAGCGGCGCTTCGGCAGAACCGGCGATCAGCTCGAAACAGAGGTTCGTGCAGAATGTTGAAGCAACGCATCATCACCGCTGCGATTCTCCTGCCGATCGCGCTGATCGGCTTTTTCCTGCTCGAAGGGCTCGCCTTCGCCCTGTTCATCGGTGTGGTGGTGAGCCTCGGCGCCTGGGAGTGGGCAAGGCTGGCCGGGCATGTCGGTCAGCCAGCGCGGGTGGCTTATGCGCTGTTCGTGGTCGCGCTGCTGGCCGTGCTCTACCAGCTTCCGGCACTGGCGCCCTGGCTGCTGGCCGCCAGCGTGCTCTGGTGGCTGGCGGCGACGGCACTGGTGCTGAATTACCCGGACAGCCAGCGCCACTGGCGTGGCCGGACAGGCAGCCTGGTGATCGGCCTGCTGATCCTGCTGCCGGCCTGGCAGGCGCTGGTTGTGCTCAAGCAGTGGCCGCAAGGCAACTGGCTTATCGTTGCCGTCATGGTGCTGGTCTGGGTCGCCGATATCGGTGCCTATTTTTCCGGCAAGCGTTTCGGGCGGCGCAAGCTGGCGCCACAGGTCAGTCCCGGCAAGAGCTGGGAAGGGCTGGTGGGCGGTCTGCTGACCAGCCTGCTGGTTACGCTCGGGGTCGGCCTCTATCGCGGCTGGTCCGCACGTGAGCTGGTGCTGGCGCTGCTGGGGACGACAGTGGTGGTACTGATATCGGTGGTGGGTGACCTGACCGAAAGCATGTTCAAGCGCAGTGCGGGGATCAAGGACAGCAGTCAACTGCTGCCGGGCCACGGCGGCGTCATGGATCGTATCGATAGCCTGACCGCAGCCGTGCCCGTATTTGCCGTTCTGCTGTGGCTCGCCGGCTGGGGTGCCTGGTGACTGAGCCCTTGCAGATAACGGTGCTCGGCGCGACGGGTTCGATCGGTCTGAGCACGCTGGACGTGATCGCGCGTCATCCGGGGCGCTATCAGGCTTTCGCCCTGACGGCCTTCAATCGCATTGCTGAGTTGCGCGAGTTGTGTCGCCTGCATCGTCCGCGTTACGCGGTGGTGGCGAACAGCGATCAGGCGCGGCTGTTGCAGGATCAGTTGATCGGCGATGACCTGCAGACCCGTGTGCTGGTGGGTGAGGGTGGGTTGAGCGAAGTGGCGGCCCATCCCGAAACCGATGTGGTGATGGCGGCCATCGTCGGTGCGGCGGGTTTGCGTCCGACCCTGTCGGCGGTGCAGGCCGACAAGCGCGTATTGCTGGCGAACAAGGAAGCCCTGGTCATGTCCGGCGCGCTGTTCATGCAGGCGCTGCGCCAGAGCAAGGCGGTGCTGCTGCCCATCGACAGCGAACACAATGCGATTTTCCAGTGCCTGCCCGGTGATTATGCCCAGGGCCTTGCGGGCGTCGGCGTCAGGCGCATATTGCTCACCGCGTCCGGTGGGCCGTTTCGCGAGTGGCCGCTGGAGCAGTTGGTTGACGTGACTGTCGAGCAGGCCTGCACGCATCCCAACTGGTCCATGGGGCGCAAGATTTCGGTGGATTCGGCGAGCATGATGAACAAGGGCCTGGAGCTGATCGAGGCGTGCTGGCTGTTCGATGCGCGCCCGGATCAGGTCGAGGTGGTGATCCATCCCCAGAGCGTCATCCACTCGATGGTCGATTATGTCGACGGCTCGGTGCTGGCGCAGTTGGGCAATCCCGACATGCGCACGCCGATTGCCCATGCGCTGGCCTGGCCGGAGCGCATCGACTCTGGCGTATCCGCGCTGGATCTGGTGCGCATTGGTCGGCTGGATTTCCATGCGCCGGATGAGCGGCGCTTTCCCTGTCTGCGCATGGCGCGTCAGGCAGCGCACAATGGCGGGACGGCGCCGGCGATGCTCAATGCCGCCAACGAGGTGGCCGTCGATGCCTTCCTTGATGGACGGATTCGCTTCACTGAAATCGCGAGTATCATCGAAGACGTGCTGAATCGTGAGGCGGCGGTTGCGGTGCACTGCCTCGGTGATGTCCTGGGCGCCGATGCGCAGGCGCGCAGGCTGGCGTCGCACTGGCTTGAGGGGCGCAATCGCTAGCGGGTCGGTCTTGGACCGGCGGAGCGGGCGAGCCCCATCGCTGCAGAACGGCCTTTCGAGGCAGAGGAATTTATGAGCGCGCTGTACATGCTTGCCGGCACCCTGGTTGCTCTGGGTGTACTGGTCACCTTTCACGAATACGGGCATTTCTGGGTCGCGCGGCGTTGTGGCGTCAAGGTGCTGCGCTTCTCGGTAGGCTTCGGGCGGCCCCTGGTGCGCTGGCACGATCGCCAGGGCACCGAGTTCGTCATCGCGGCCATCCCGCTCGGCGGTTATGTGAAGATGCTCGACGAGCGCGAGGGCGATGTGCCGCCCGCACTGCTCGATCAGACCTTCAATCGCAAGACGGTGAAGCAGCGCTTCGCCATCGTCTCTGCCGGGCCGCTGGCCAACTTCCTGCTTGCGCTGGTGTTTTTCTGGGCGCTGGCGCTGCTCGGCAGCGAGCAGATCCGGCCGGTAGTGGGCGCCGTTGAGGCGGGCAGCCTTGCCGAACGTGCTGGTTTGGTATCGGGACAGGAGATCATCGAGGTCAACGGCAAGCCCACCTCCGGCTGGGCCGAGGTCAACCTGCAACTGATCCGCCGGCTGGGCGAGAGCGGTTCGCTGGACATGCGTGTGCGCAGCCTTGGCAGCACTCAGGAACAGTCCATACGGCTGGAGCTGAACGACTGGCTGAGAGGCGCCGAAGAGCCCGACCCGATCGGCTCGCTGGGCATCCGTCCCTGGCGACCGGCCATCGCCCCGGTGGTCGCACAGCTGGACCCCGAAGGTCCTGCGCAGGCTGCCGGCGTGCGTCTGGGGGATCGACTGATCAGTCTCGATGGCGAGCCGCTGCAGGAATGGCAGGAGGTCATCGACCGGGTCCGGTTGCTGCCCGGCAAGTCCGCGCAGCTGGAAGTGGAGCGTGAAGGGCGGCGTCTGGAACTGCCCCTGACCCTGGCGACACGTGGCGAAGGTGAGGATTTGCGCGGCTACCTGGGGGCCGGTGTTGCCGCCGGAGAATGGCCGGACGACATGCTGCGCACCATCAGTTACGGGCCTCTGGAAGCCATTGGCGAGGGGCTTCGGCGGACCTGGGCGATGAGCCTTCTGACCCTCGATTCCTTGAAGAAAATGCTCTTTGGCGAGCTCTCGGTAAAAAACTTGAGCGGCCCGATAACCATTGCTAAAGTGGCGGGCGCTTCTGCACAGTCCGGCCTGGGTGACTTTCTAAACTTCCTCGCCTACCTGAGCATCAGCCTTGGAGTACTCAATCTTTTGCCTATCCCGGTTCTGGATGGCGGGCATCTGCTCTTCTATCTGGTCGAGTGGGTCCGTGGACGTCCCCTGTCGGACAGGGTCCAGGGTTGGGGAGTACAGATTGGTATCAGCCTGGTTATCGGGGTGATGCTGCTTGCGTTGGTCAATGATATTGGCCGGCTTTAATCGCCTACAACTTGATGTCGCCGCGCCCTGCGCAGGTTCAATTTTCAGGTTTGAAAAGAAAGGACTTCATGAAACGTCTGCTGCTACCTGCGGTGATTTCCGCACTGATGATTGCCGAAGTTCACGCCGAGTCCTTCACCATCTCCGATATACGCGTCAACGGCCTGCAGCGGGTTTCCGCCGGCAGCGTCTTCGGTGCCCTGCCGCTGAACGTTGGCCAGGCCGCTGATGACCGTCGCCTGGTCGATGCGACCCGTGCGTTGTTCCGCACCGGTTTCTTCGAAGACATTGAGTTGGGCCGAGAAGGCGATGTGCTGGTCATCAGCGTAGTGGAGCGACCTTCGATCTCCGGTATCGAAATCGAGGGTAACAAGGCGATCAAGACCGAAGACCTGCTTTCCGGTTTGCAGCAGTCAGGCCTGGCCGAGGGCGAGATTTTCCAGCGCGCCACCCTTGAGGGCGTGCGCAACGAGCTGCAGCGCCAGTATGTGGCCCAGGGTCGTTACTCGGCCACCATCGAAACCGAAGCCGTACCGCAGCCGCGCAACCGTGTCGCGTTGAAGATCACCATCAACGAAGGCTCGGTCGCTTCGATCAAACACATCAATGTGGTGGGCAACACGGTCTTTGCTGATGAGGACCTGACCGACCTGTTCGAGCTGAAGACCAGCAACTGGCTGTCGTTCTTCCGCAACGACGACAAGTATGCCCGTGAAAAGCTCTCCGGCGATCTTGAGCGCCTGCGTTCCTATTATCTGGATCGCGGCTACATCAACATGGATATCACCTCTACCCAAGTATCCATTACGCCGGACAAGAAAGACGTCTACGTCACGGTGAACATCGACGAAGGCGACCGCTATACCGTCAGCGACGTCAAACTGAGCGGTGACCTGAAGGTCCCTCAGGAAGAGTTGCAGGCGCTGCTACTGGCGAAGGAAGGTCAGGTTTTCTCGCGCAAGGTCATGACCACCACCTCGGAACTGATCACGCGGCGGCTCGGCAACGAGGGTTACACCTTCGCCAACGTCAACGGTATCCCCGAAGCCAATGACCAGGACAATACCGTCTCGATCACCTTCATGGTCGATCCCGGCAAGCGTGCCTACGTCAACCGCATCAACTTCCGCGGCAACACCAAGACCGAGGACGAAGTACTGCGCCGCGAAATGCGCCAGATGGAAGGTGGCTGGGCCTCGACCTATCTGATCGACCAGTCCAAGACCCGCCTGGAGCGTCTGGGCTTCTTCAAGGAAGTCAACGTCGAAACCCCGCAGGTACCAGGGACCGACGACCAGATCGACGTCAACTACAGCGTCGAGGAGCAGCCCTCCGGCTCGATCATGGCGAGTATCGGTTTCGCCCAGAACGCCGGTCTGATCCTCGGTGGCTCGATCAGCCAGAACAACTTCCTCGGCACCGGCAACCGCGTCAGCATCGGCCTCAACCGCAGCGAATACCAGACGCGCTACAACTTCGGCTTCGTCGATCCCTACTGGACCGAAGATGGCGTGAGCCTGGGCTACAACGCCTTCTACCGCACCACCGACTACGACGAGCTCGATTACGACGTGTCCAGCTACTCGGTGGACAGTCTGGGTGGCGGCATCAATATCGGTTATCCGATCAGCGAGACCTCGCGCCTGTCCTTCGGGCTTACCGTGCAGCAGGACGATCTGGGCACAGGTCGTTATACCGTCGACGAGATCTACGATTTCATGGAAGAGGAAGGCGACAGCTTCCTCAACTTCAAGGCGTCGGTGGGCTGGTCCGAATCGACCCTGAACCGTGGTGTGCTGGCAACCCGTGGTCATTCGCAGAGCCTGGTGTTCGAAACCACCATTCCGGGCAGCGACCTGTCGTTCTACAAGCTCGACTACAACGGTCAGCTGTTCGTGCCCATGACTCAGAACTATACCCTGCGCATGCACACGCGCCTGGGTTATGGGGACGCCTATGGCTCCACTTCGCGCCTGCCGTTCTATGAGCATTACTATGCCGGCGGCTTCAACTCGGTACGCGGTTTCGAGGACAGCAGCCTCGGCCCGCGCAGTACGCCGAGCCAGGCTTATGATCCTGTCACTGGAGCTCCATTGAATGGTGAAGGCCAGTGTGGCGTCGATAGAAAGGGCCGACCGACCTGTACCGATGACCAGGACCCAAGGCCCTTCGGTGGCAACGTACTGGTCCAGGGTGGCCTCGAAGTACTGTTCCCGATGCCGTTCGTCAAGGACCAGCGGTCGCTGCGTACCTCTGTCTTCTGGGATGTTGGTAATGTGTTCGACACCAACTGCCCCTCCGGTTCGAACAATTGCAGCGATATCGACTTCGGCGACATGGCCAGCTCGGTCGGCGTAGGCCTGACCTGGATCACCGCCATGGGCCCGCTGAGCTTCAGCCTGGCGATGCCGGTGGTCAAGCCGGATGATGCCGATACCCAAGTCTTCCAGTTCTCCCTGGGACAAACCTTTTAACGACCTGGGGCGTTTCGCTCCAGGGCTTTCTTTCAAGAGTGGTATATACCGTGCGTAAGTTGACCCAACTGCTTTTCGTTGTTGCTGCACTGGCAGCCGCCCCTGCATTCGCCGATATGAAAATCGCCGTGCTGAACTACCAGATGGCATTGCTCGAATCCGACGCCGCCAAGCGTTATTCGGTCGATGCGGAAAAGAAATTCGGCCCTCAGCTGGACAAGCTCAAAGGGCTTGAAAACGATGCCAAGCGCATTCAGGACCGTCTCGGCAAGGACGGCGACAAGATGCAGCAGGCCGAGCGTGAGCGCCTCGAACTGGAGTTCAAGCAGAAGGCCCGTGATTTCCAGTTCCTCTCCAAGGAGCTCAATGAATCCAAGGCTGCAGCCGATCGCGACATGCTCAAGCAGCTCAAGCCGAAGCTGGACAAGGCCGTCGAGGAAGTCATCAAGAAAGGCGACTACGATCTGGTTCTGGAGCGTGGCGCGGTGGTCGATGTCAAACCTCAGCTCGACATTACCCGCCAGGTCATCGAGCGCATGAATCAGCTGCGCTAATGAACGGGCCTGTCTATACGCTCGGTGAACTTGCCGAGCAGCTGGGCGCCACATTGCGTGGCGAGGCGGCACAATCGGTGACGGGGCTGGCTACGCTGCAGGATGCCGGCCCGCAGCAGCTGAGCTTTCTGGCCAACGCGCAGTACCGCAAGTATCTCGCCAGCACCCGCGCCGGGGCCGTCCTGCTTACACCGAAGGATGCCGAAGGTTACCCCGGTACCGCGTTGCTCGTTGCCAATCCCTATCTTGCCTATGCGCGCATCTCGCACCTGTTCGAGACGCGGCCAAAGGCAGCGGGCGGCATTCACCCCAGTGCCATCGTCGATCCGCGCGCGAAGATCGATCCCAGTGCCAGCATCGGCGCTCAGGTCGTGATCGAGGCGGATGCATGGATTGGCGCGGATGTGGTGATCGGCGCCCAGTCGTTCGTCGGCGCACGTAGCCGGGTGGGCGCGGGTGGTCGTCTGGCTTCGCGCGTCACCCTCTGCCATGACGTCTGCATCGGGGAACGGGTCGTGATACAGCCGGGGGCGGTGATCGGTGGTGAAGGTTTCGGCTTCGCCAACGAAAAGGGCAACTGGGAGAAGATCGCCCAGCTCGGCGGCGTGCGGATCGGCGATGACGTCGAAATCGGCGCCAACACCACGATCGATCGTGGGGCGCTTTCCGACACGCTTATCGGCAACGGCGTCAAGCTGGATAACCAGATCATGATCGCGCACAACGTGCAGATCGGCGACAACACGGCCATAGCCGGTTGTGCCGGGATTTCGGGAAGCGCCAAGATCGGTCGCAACTGCATGCTGGCGGGTGGTGTCGGGCTCGTCGGGCATATCGAGATATGTGACAACGTATTCGTCACCGGTATGACCATGGTGACCCGCTCGATCACCGAGCCAGGCAGCTATTCATCGGGCACTGCCATGCAGCCTGCCGCTGAATGGCGCAAGAGTGCCGCCAGAATACGGCATCTCGACGAGATGGCCCGCCGACTGCAACAGGTGGAAAAAAGCCTGGCTGCCGTGACCCCGGACGGGGATTCGTCTTCAGATGCCTGATCCTATCCTCTGATTGCCCTGCCAGCCACTCAGCGACTGGCTGCACAGCCGTGATGGCGTGCTGCTTCCCTACTCATTACAGGCATTTCCCCACATGATGGACATCAACGAAATCCGCGAATACCTTCCGCACCGCTATCCTTTTCTGCTGGTTGATCGGGTGGTGGAGCTGGATACGGAAAGCAAGCGTGTTCGCGCCTACAAGAACGTCACCATCAACGAACCGTTTTTCAATGGGCACTTTCCGCAACATCCCATCATGCCGGGCGTGTTGATCATCGAGGCGATGGCGCAGGCGGCTGGATTGCTCGGTTTCAAGATGATGGGCGTCAAACCGGCTGACGGCACGCTCTACTACTTCGTCGGCTCGGACAAGCTGCGTTTTCGCCAGCCCGTGGTGCCGGGCGATCAGCTTGTGCTTGAAGCGTCCTTCATCAGTGCCAAGCGCGGCATCTGGAAGTTCGATTGCCGCGCCAGCGTTGATGGCAAACCTGTATGCTCGGCTGAAATCATCTGTGCGGAACAGAAGATATGAGCTTGATTGACCCTCGCGCCATCGTCGACCCTGCCGCACGGCTGGCCGACGACGTTCAGGTCGGACCGTGGTCGATCATCGGCCCGGACGTCGAGATAGGCGAGGGCACGGTGATCGCGTCTCATGTGGTCATCAAAGGGCCGACCCGGATCGGTCGACACAATCGTATCTACCAGTTCTCCTCGGTAGGCGAGGACACCCCCGATCTCAAATACAAGGGCGAGCCAACGCGCCTGGTGATGGGCGATCACAACGTGATTCGCGAAGGAGTGACCATTCACCGGGGCACCATACAGGACCGCAGCGAAACCACCATTGGGGATCACAACCTGATCATGGCCTATGCGCATATCGGTCATGACAGCGTCATCGCCAATCACTGCATTCTGGTCAACAACACAGCGCTCGCCGGCCACGTGCATGTCGGTGACTGGGCGATTCTTTCCGGCTACACCCTGGTGCATCAGTACTGCCATATTGGCGCCTTCAGCTTCTCCGGGATGGGCACCGCCATCGGCAAGGATGTCCCCGCGTTCGTCACGGTATTCGGCAGCCCGGCAGCGGCGCGCAGCATGAACTTCGAAGGCATGCGTCGTCGTGGTTTCAGTGCCGAGACCATTGCGGCTCTGCGCAACGCCTACAAGATCGTCTATCGCAAAGGGCTTACCGTCGAGCAGGCGCTTGGCGAGCTGGCCGGCGATGCAGGGATCTTTCCGGAAGTGGCGCTGTTCCGTGATTCGATCCAGGCATCCAGCCGTGGTATCACCCGCTGATATGTCCAGACCTCTGGTAGTGGCGCTGGTCGCTGGTGAGGCTTCAGGCGACATCCTCGGTGCGGGCCTGATGCAGGCGCTCAGGGCGCAACGACCGGATGTTCGTTTCGTCGGCGTCGGTGGGCCGCGCATGGAGGCTCAGGGCCTCACTTCCTATTTTCCGCTTGAACGCCTGTCCGTGATGGGGCTGGTGGAAGTGCTCGGTCGCCTGCCGGAGCTGCTGATGCGTCGCAAGCGTCTGGTGCAGACGCTGTGCGAGCTGCGTCCCGATGTATTCATCGGTATCGACGCGCCGGATTTCAACCTGGATCTGGCCCTCAAACTGCGACGTTCCGGCATCAAGACCGTGCATTACGTCAGCCCTTCGGTGTGGGCCTGGCGGCAGAAGCGCGTGCTGAAGATTCGCGCCGCCTGCGACCTGATGCTTACCCTGTTCCCCTTCGAGGCGAAGTTCTACGACGAGCATCAGGTGGCCGTATGTTTCGTTGGCCATCCACTGGCCGATGCCATCCCGCTGGAGCCTGATCGCGATGCCGCGCGGGATGCGCTCAACCTGCCCCGGGAAGGCCAGGTCGTGGCGCTGATGCCGGGCAGTCGTGGTGGCGAGGTCGGGCGGCTTGGCGAGCTGTTCCTGGATGCGGCTGACCGCCTGCGGGCGATGCGCCCCGGCATCCATTTCGTGATGCCCTGCGCGAGCCCCGAGCGTCGGGCGCAGCTTGAGCAGATGCTGGCAGGGCGCGACCTGCCGCTGACATTGCTCGATGGTCGTTCCCACGAGGCACTCGCTGCGTGCAATGCGGTGCTGATCGCTTCCGGTACGGCAACGCTCGAAGCCCTGCTGTACAAGCGCCCGATGGTGGTGGCCTACAGCGTTGCGCCGCTGACCTTCGCCATTCTCAAGCGTATGGTAAAAAGCCCCTACGTCGCACTGCCCAACCTGCTTGCACAGCGCCTGCTGGTGCCCGAGCTGTTGCAGGATGCGGCAACTCCCGAGGCCATGGCGCAATTGCTGTCGCCCTTGCTGAGCAACGGCGAGGTGCAAACCGAAGGCTTTGACGCCATTCATCGCACGCTGCGCCGCGACGCGTCGGATCGGGCTGCCCAGGCGGTGCTCGAACTGGTCGAGGCAAGCTGATGCAGATGGGGCTGGATTTCAATCTCGTCGAGGAACTGGTGGCGGGAGTCGATGAGGTGGGCCGGGGGCCACTGTGCGGGCCTGTCGTCACCGCTGCGGTGATCCTCGATCCCAGGCGTCCGATTGAGGGCCTCAACGATTCCAAGAAGCTCACCGCCGCGCGCCGCGAAGTATTGTTCGACGAGATCTGCGAGAAGGCCCTGGCCTGGTGCATTGCCCGTGCCGAGGTGGACGAAATCGACCGTCTCAACATTCTCCACGCCACCATGCTGGCCATGCAGCGTGCTGTGGAGGGGCTGAGCATTACCCCGAAGCTGGCACTGATCGACGGCAACCGATGCCCGCAGCTTGGCGTGCCCTGTGCACCTGTGATCCAGGGAGACGGTCGAGTGCCGGCGATTGCCGCCGCCTCGATCCTGGCCAAGGTCAGCCGCGACCGTGAGATGCAGGCCTTCGATCTGGTTTATCCCGGTTACGGCCTGGCCGGACACAAGGGCTATCCCACACCGGCCCACCTCGAAGCCCTGCAACGCCTTGGCGCCACCCCGATTCATCGCCGCAGCTTTGCGCCGGTGCGGATGGCGCTGGAGGTCGAAAACCTGGCGTGCGCTGAGCAAGTCACGGTCTGAAGACATGTCTGCTCGCAGCGTGTTGCGCGAGAAAGAATGGGTTTTGCGGAAAGTCCCTTCCTGGAGCAAAGCAGCAAGCCGCCTCGGCAAAGTCGGTCGCTATCTTCTGTGACAGAATTCCGTTGCGACGTTATGCCAGGGAATCAGGGGCTGAAGTGAGAGAGCGTGCCAAGTATCTGTTGACGTTGTTGCAAAGCGATATCGCAGCCAACCGGCTGATATTGCCGTCGCTGCCCGAGGTGGGGTTGCGCGTTCGTTTGATCACCCTGCAGGAAAACTGCACCCTCGGTGAACTGGAGCGCGAAATCGCTACCGATCCTGCCCTCGCTGCCCGTCTGGTCAAGGTAGCCAGTAGCTCGGTCATGCGCCGGGGCGTTCCCGTCAGTTCCCTGAAGCAGGCCATCGCCGGCCTGGGTTTCGACCTGGTGCGCCTGCTGGTCAGCCAATTGGCCATCCTGCAAACAATGAAGAGTACCCAGGGTGACAAGGTGCGCCTACGTGGTTTCGTTGCCAGCGGTTCGCATATCAGTGCGCTCTGCCGTGCTCTGTCCGCCCCGTTTCCGCATCTGGATGCCGAGCTGGCCACCCTTGGCGGGCTGCTGCACGACATCGGTAAGCTGCCCCTGCGTGATTTCCTTCAGCGCCAGGAAAACCTGACGCCGATCGAGCGGCTGCATTTCGAGCTGATGCTGCATCCCCATGTGGGCGCCATGATGCTGCGCCAGTGGAAGGTGTCCGAGGAGCTGGTGCAGATGGCGCGCGGGCATGAGTCTATCCTGCGTGAAACCGGGCAGCCCTTGCCCGACTATGTGGACTTGGTGATCGCCGCCAACCTGCTGCACTACGGCGTGGAAAAGGGCCGTTATGCGCGCTTCGCCGGTCTCGACATTCCGGCGCTGAGAAAATGCACTGGCGGCACCCATACCCGCGAAGACGCCCAGCGCGCTGACGAATGCCTTCGCATGGCGCAGCTGCTGGCCTGCGCCTGATGTCGGCCTGTTTTTCCGTTTATTAAGTATTGTAAGAGTTAAAATTTTTGCGCATTGACACCAAGCTCTCTCTGAATTGTTTGGGATAGTCGGGTTACCCAGTTGTTATAGTTTCTGTGTATTCGTTCATTGCGATGGCCAAGTTTTTCGCTGCTTTTATAATAAATGCTGTAGTTGCTTTTTGAGTACGGGATGCTTATCTCCGCGCGATGAGTGCGGACCGAAATTCTGGCTTCTATGAGGCCCGGCCTGACTATGCGCGAACTCCAGCCACGCTTCTGGGATGCGGATAGTATTGCTTTCTCTATTTCTTCAATAGCAAAATCCTTTCCGCTCCATCCTGTTGGTATGACTTCATTCTTTATGTTGTTTGTTGGTGCGCTGGTGCGCTGGTGCAGCCGAATAGGAACAAGCTAATTGCAAGTAATATGATTTTCATGCCGTTCTAATGTTCTATTGTTTGTGCAGTAGGTAGATGTCTGTATTCATTGAGGCCTATTAGATGAGTTTCGGCCACCAGCGAGGTGTCGTTCGGCAGTATTCACGATATTCGTCACCGAAGATTCTCACCAGATAAGGCTCTTCGTAGCGGTCAATATAAATTGCTGCGAAGCGACTCCATATCAGCAGCCAGAGTGCCAGCAGCGGCGAGCTGTATATCAGCATGAGTCCGATCAGCACGAAGTTGCCCGCCCACATCATGGGGTGTCGCACCCAGGCATGCATAAGGTCCTCGGCGCACCAGCTCGGTCGGTCGAACGAAAGGGCTGATCGTGCCGCTTTTGCGGGTGTGCATGAATAGTGCGCAGGTAATCGCCAGCAGGCCGCCGAGGTTCATCAGCAAGACCCCGGTATATTTCAGTGCGAGGATGCGCGGCAGTTCGATGTCCAGGTTCTGTTCCAAGCCGAGAAAGAAGCGCGGGAACACATAGAGGACTCCGAAAGGGGCGACGAAACCATAGATAAGCGTATCGAGGGATTTGATAAGTCTCTGCATGCGTATCAATTATGCTCGTTGTAGACATAAAAACATGTATCAAGGCAAATTACCTCATTCAACATAATGTGTCTATAGGCAACGATTTACGGCATACTCCTCAGGGCGCCAACCATGTCAAAACCCAAGAACAGATCTTCTCGTATCGCCCAGTTGCTTGGAGCACAGGTGCGGGGGTATCGGCAGGCGCGGGGCCTGACTCAGAGCCAGCTGGCTGAGCGCGTGGGGGTGGAAACAGAAACCATCTCGCGACTGGAGCGAGGTAGCGCGTTGCCGTCGCTGCTGAAGATCGAAGAGCTGGCAGCCGCGCTGGACGTATCGGTTGCCGCGCTCGTCGGCGGCAGCTCCACGTTGCCCAGTGACCAGGCCCGGCAGATGGAAAGCCTGTTCGAGGGGCTTGATGAGGCAAGCCGCAGTTTCATTCTCGATATCGCCCGCAGGCAGCGGGAGTTCCTGCTTGGGCGCGGTCAGTAAGTCGCTCGAAGCCTTGATATTGCTGCTCCGAACCTGAGGCGAGACGGGCGTCTCTGCAACTGCGGCTATGCAATCGCAGTTCGGTTCCCGGCGGCAGCTGTGGTTTCCGGCAAGGGCCGGTACAATCCCCGGCCTGTCGTTTCACCAGCTCAAGGTTCGTCCATGCCCGTCTCGTTCGTCCATCTCCGTCTGCACACCGAATTCTCCCTGGTCGATGGGCTGGTGCGCGTCAAGCCACTGATCAAGGCGGTGGCTGCGGCGGGAATGCCGGCAGTGGCGGTCACCGACATGAGCAACATGTGCTCGCTGGTGAAGTTCTACAAGACAGCGCAGGGGGCGGGGATCAAGCCGATCTGCGGCGCCGATATCTGGCTGGCCAGCCGTGAGGGCGACGGCCCGTTGACTCGTCTGACCCTGCTGGCGATGAATGTCCAGGGTTATCGCAACCTTACCGAGCTGATTTCGCGTGGCTGGACCGAAGGCCAGCGCAATGACCAGGTGATCATCGAGCGCGACTGGGTGAAGCAGGCAGCTGAAGGGCTGATTGCGTTGTCCGGCGCCAAGGAGGGCGAGATCGGGCTGGCCTTGCTCGACGGTGAAGAATCCCTTGCCGAGGCGCTGCTGGCCGAGTGGCAATCGGTGTTCCCCGAGCGCTTTTATCTGGAGTTGCAGCGCACCAGCCGGGTCAACGACGAGGAGCACTTGCACGCGGCGGTGGCGCTGGCCGAGCGCTGCGGCGTGCCGCTGGTGGCGACCAATGACGTGCGTTTCCTCAAACAGGATGATTTCGAGGCCCATGAAACCCGCGTCTGCATCGGCGAAAGCCGCACCCTCGATGACTCGCGGCGACCGCGCAACTACTCCGATCAGCAGTACCTGAAAACGCCCGAGGAAATGCACGAGCTATTCAGCGACCTGCCCGAGGCGCTGGAAAATACGGTCGAGATCGCCAAACGCTGCAACATCGAGGTGCAACTGGGTACTTATTTCCTGCCCGATTTCCCGGTGCCGGACGGCATGACCATGGATGATTACTTCCGCAAGGTCTCGTTCGACGGCCTCGAAGAGCGCCTGGAAGTGTTGCTGCCCAAGGATACGCCCGACTACGAGGCGAAGAAGCAGGTCTATGTCGACCGGCTGAATTTCGAGCTGGATATCATCATCCAGATGGGCTTTCCGGGTTACTTCCTGATCGTCATGGACTTTATCCAGTGGGCCAAGAACAACGGCGTACCGGTGGGGCCGGGGCGTGGTTCGGGCGCCGGTTCGCTGGTGGCCTATGTGCAGAAGATCACCGATCTGGACCCGCTGGCCTACGACCTGCTGTTCGAGCGCTTCCTCAATCCCGAACGGATCTCCATGCCCGACTTCGACGTCGACTTCTGCATGGATGGCCGCGACCGGGTCATCGACTACGTGGCCGAGAAGTATGGCCGCAATGCGGTCAGCCAGATCATCACCTTCGGCACCATGGCGGCCAAGGCGGTGGTGCGCGACGTGGCGCGGGTGCAGGGCAAGTCCTACGGCCTGGCTGACCGGCTGTCGAAGATGATTCCCTTCGAAGTGGGCATGACCCTGGAGAAAGCCTACGAGATGGAAGAGCCGTTGCGTGATTTCCTCGCCGTCGATGAAGACGCCAAGGAAATCTGGGACATGGCGCTCAAGCTCGAAGGCATCACCCGCGGCACCGGCAAGCACGCCGGCGGCGTGGTGATCGCGCCGACGAAACTGACCGACTTTGCGCCGATTGCCTGCGATGAAGAGGGCGGCAGCCTGGTCACCCAGTTCGACAAGGACGACGTCGAGTCAGCCGGGCTGGTCAAGTTCGACTTTCTCGGCCTGCGTACCCTGACCATCATCAAGTGGGCCATGGAGACGATCAACCGCGAACAGGCCAGGAAAGGCCTGGAGCCGCTGAATATCGACTTCATTCCTCTGGATGACAAGCCGACCTTCTCGTTGCTGCAGAAAGCCGAAACCACCGCCGTGTTCCAGCTCGAATCGCGGGGCATGAAGGAGCTGATCAAGAAGCTCAAGCCCGACTGCCTGGAAGATCTGATCGCCCTGGTGGCGCTGTTCCGCCCCGGCCCGTTGCAGTCGGGCATGGTCGACGACTTCATCAACCGCAAGCATGGTCGTGCGGAAATCTCCTATCCGCACTCTGACTATCAGTACGACGGTCTCAAGCCGGTACTGGCGCCCACCTACGGCATCATCCTGTACCAGGAGCAGGTGATGCAGATCGCCCAGGTCATGGCCGGCTATACCCTCGGCGGCGCCGACATGCTGCGTCGCGCCATGGGCAAGAAAAAGCCCGAGGAAATGGCCAAGCAGCGCGGCGGTTTCATCGAGGGCTGCAAGAACAATGGTATCGACGCCGACCTGGCAGGCAACATCTTCGATCTGGTGGAGAAGTTCGCCGGTTACGGCTTCAATAAATCGCACTCGGCGGCCTATGGTCTGGTGTCCTACCAGACGGCCTGGCTCAAGGCGCACCACCCCTCGCCGTTCATGGCGGCGGTGCTTTCGGCGGACATGCACAACACCGACAAGGTGGTCACGCTGATCGAGGAATGCCGCAGCATGAAGCTGCGCATCGATGCGCCGGACGTGAACAACTCCGAATTCAAGTTCACCGTCGGCGATGACGGGCGGATCATCTATGGCCTGGGTGCGATCAAGGGTGTGGGTGAAGGGCCGGTGGAAGCCATCGCCGAATGTCGCAGCGAAGGCGGGCCGTTCAAGGACCTGTTCGATTTCTGCAGCCGGGTCGATCTCAAGCGCATCAACAAGCGCACCCTCGAAGCCTTGATCCGTGGCGGCGCGCTGGATCGCCTCGGGCCGTATTTTTCCGATGAGCCGAAGCTCTATCAGGCCGGTATCGATCGCAACCGGGCGGTGCTGCTGTCTGCCATGGAGGAGGCGATCCAGGCGGCGGAACAGACCGCGCGCAGCGAGGAAAGCGGCCACATGGACCTGTTCGGCGGGCTGTTCGCCGAGCCCGAGGCGGATGTCTACGCCAACCATCGCAAGGCCCGCGAGCTGACGCTCAAGGAGCGCCTCAAGGGCGAGAAGGACACCCTGGGTCTGTACCTCACCGGCCATCCGATCGATGAATACGAAGGCGAGGTGCGCCGCTTTGCTCGCCAGCGCATCATCGACCTGCGTCCGGCGCGCGATACCCAGACCGTCGCGGGGTTGATCGTCAACCTGCGGGTGATGAAGAACAAGAAAGGCGACAAGATGGGTTTCATCACATTGGACGACCGCTCCGGGCGCATCGAGGCCTCGCTGTTCGCCGAAGCCTTCAATACGGCCCAGGCGCTGTTGCAGACCGATGCGCTGGTGGTGGTCGAGGGCGAGGTCAGCAACGACGACTTCTCCGGTGGTCTGCGTCTGCGTGCCAAGCGCGTGCTGAGCCTGGAGGAAGCGCGCACCGGCCTGGCCGAGAGCCTGCGTGTCAAGGTCGCCAGCGATGCGCTCAAGGGTGACCGGGTGCGCTGGCTGGCGGACGTCTGCGGTCGTCATCGCGGCGCCTGTCCGATCACCCTGGAGTACACCGGCAGCGATGCGAAGGCGCTGCTGCAGTTCGGCGAGAGCTGGCGCATCGACCCGGCTGACAACCTGATCCAGGCATTGCGTGACCAGTTCGGGCGCGACAACGTCTTCCTGCAATACCGATAGCGGCCAGCATCGCGTCGGCGCCGGAAAAGGGGCGCATGAACCGACCGCTGCCGAAGACCCGATCCGATCGGGTCACGATTACGAACATTTTTTGTTCGACCTGAAAGCGCCCGTCCCGTAAGGTAGGGCGCAAAAAAACGGAACAGCTCCCGGCCACCTAGGCCGACGACGCATGACGGATGACTATGAACCCGAATTTTCTCGATTTCGAACAGCCGATCGCCGACCTGCAAGCCAAGATCGAAGAATTGCGCCTGGTTGGTAATGACAACTCGCTGAACATTGGCGAAGAAATCACCCGCCTGCAGGACAAGAGCGAGTCGCTCACCGAGAGCATCTTCGGCAATCTGACCAGCTGGCAGATCGCTCGTCTGGCCCGGCACCCGCAGCGGCCTTATACCCTCGACTACATCAGGCATCTGTTCACCGAGTTCGAAGAACTGCACGGTGACCGGCATTTCTCCGATGACGCCGCCATCGTTGGCGGTACCGCGCGCCTGAACGGTGAGCCGGTGATGATCATCGGTCACCAGAAGGGCCGCGAGGTGCGCGAGAAGGTGCGTCGCAACTTCGGCATGCCGCGCCCCGAAGGCTACCGCAAGGCCTGCCGCCTGATGGAGCTGGCCGAGCGCTTCAAGATGCCGATCCTGACCTTCATCGATACGCCCGGCGCCTATCCGGGCATCGATGCCGAAGAGCGCAACCAGAGCGAGGCCATCGCCTGGAACCTGCGTGTGATGGCGCGGCTGAAGACCCCGATCATCGCAACCGTGATCGGCGAGGGTGGTTCCGGCGGCGCGCTGGCCATCGGTGTCTGCGATCAGCTGAACATGCTGCAGTATTCCACCTACGCGGTGATTTCGCCGGAAGGCTGTGCCTCGATCCTCTGGCGTACCGCCGAGAAGGCGCCAGAAGCCGCCGAAGCCATGGGCGTCACGGCTGAGCGCCTGCAGAGCCTGGGTATCGTCGATCAGGTCATTCCCGAGCCGCTCGGTGGCGCGCATCGCAACCCGGTCGCCACTGCGGCCTCCGTTCGCGAAGCACTGACCTCGCAGCTGGACATGCTCAAGGGACTCGACACCGACGCGCTGCTGGCTCGACGTTACGAGCGTCTGATGAGTTACGGCATTCAGCAATAACAGGCTGCACGCGACAGGCAGGGTGAAAGGCAGGTGACTCTGGAATCCCGTCTTTTTGAGGCCCTGTCTCAATGGCGCCAGGCTCCGGCCTGGCGCGTTGCGTTTTCAGGCGGGCTGGATTCCACGGTGTTGCTGCACGCCCTGGTGCGGCTTGCCGAGCGACATCGGCTTCCGCCCATTTCCGCGATCCATATCCATCATGGCCTGCAAGCCGTGGCTGATGCCTGGCCCGAGCATTGCCGGCAGTTCTGTGCGCGGCTGGGCGTGCCGCTGCAGGTCATTCCTGTGCAGGTTCGGGCGGGCGCCAGCCTGGAGCGGGCCGCGCGCGAGGCGCGTTATGCGGCCTTTGCCTCCTGCCTGCAGAATGGCGAGCTGCTGCTGACCGCGCAGCACCGCGACGATCAGGCCGAAACCCTGCTGTTCCGCCTGCTGCGTGGCGCTGGGGTGCGTGGGCTGGCGGCCATGCCGGCAAGCCGGGCGCTGGGGGCTGGCTGGCTGCTGCGGCCCTTGCTGGATGTGGGCCGTGCGGAACTGGAGGTCCATGCCCAGGCGCATCGGTTGCCATGGGTCGATGATCCTTCCAACCAGTCGCTCGACCACTCGCGCAATTATCTGCGTCATCAGGTCGTGCCGCTGCTGCAACGGCGCTGGCCGCAGGCGTCGGCGAATATGGCGCGAACCGCTGCGCATCTGGCAGAAGCGCAGTCGCTGCTCGATGAATTGGCCGAGATGGATCTGCTGGCGGCTCGGATATCGGACGACTGGTCCTGGTTGCCGCTGCCAAGCCTGGATTTGCCGGCCCTGCGTTCACTGAGCCTGGCCCGTCAGCGCAACGCGCTACGTCACTGGCTGGCCCCTTTTACCCCGCTGCCGGACACTGGCCATTGGGCTGGCTGGGACGCATTGCGCGATGCCGCTGCCGATGCCGCACCGTGCTGGCGCCTGGCGGGTGGCGAGCTGCATCGTACGGGGAGTCGTGTGTGGTGGCTGTCCGGGGCCTGGCTTGAGCCGGTTGCGGGTGTGCTTGTCTGGCTGGACACTTCTGCGGCGCTGAGGCTGCCCGGTAATGGTATGGTCAGCCTTGAGGGGGCGGAACAAGGGTCGTTCGAGGTGCGTTATCGGCAGGGCGGCGAGGCGCTGGCGTTGCCTGGTCGCGGCAGGCGCGATCTGAAACGTCTGCTCAATGAGGCTGCGGTGCCCGGCTTTGCCCGCTCGCGCCTGCCGTTGCTCTACCGCAATGGCGAACTGGTCGCCGTCGCCAATCTGCCGCAATTCGATGTCGCACAGGCGTCACTCGTCTGGACGCCACCAACGTGAAGCGTGTTTGAGCTGATGGGGGCTTTCCAGTAGACTACGCTCCCGTCTCAATACAGCTTCTGCGGTTTCTTCGAATCCGTGGCAGTTGCGCTATTGCCGCCTGGGGCGCAATGGCATCTTCGCTTTCCCCCGGCGGCGCTGACCGCTTAACGCAGACTTCTAGGGTTTTTCATGACGCGCTACATCTTCGTCACGGGTGGTGTTGTTTCTTCATTGGGGAAAGGCATCGCCTCGGCTTCATTGGCGGCCATCCTGGAGGCGCGGGGCCTGAAGGTCACGATGCTCAAGCTGGACCCTTACATCAACGTCGATCCGGGCACCATGAGTCCGTTCCAGCACGGCGAGGTGTTCGTCACCCACGACGGCGCCGAGACCGACCTCGACCTGGGTCACTACGAGCGCTTCATTCGCACGCGCATGACCCAGAACAACAACTTCACCACCGGTCGCGTCTACGAGGACGTGCTGCGCCGCGAGCGCCGTGGTGACTATCTGGGCGCGACCATCCAGGTCATCCCGCACATCACCGACGAGATCAAGCGCCGCGTCATCAAGGGTGCCGGCGATGCCGACGTGGCCCTGGTGGAAGTGGGCGGTACCGTCGGCGACATCGAGTCGCAGCCGTTCCTGGAGGCGATTCGCCAGTTGCGTGTGGAAGTCGGCGCCAAGCGCGCCATGCTGATGCACCTGACGCTGGTGCCCTACATCGCCACCGCCGGCGAGACCAAGACCAAGCCGACCCAGCATTCGGTGAAGGAGCTGCGCTCCATCGGCCTGCAGCCGGACGTGCTGGTATGCCGTTCGGAAGTGCCGATCGACCTGTCCTCGCGGCGCAAGATCGCCCTGTTCACCAACGTCGAAGAGCGAGCGGTGATCAGCCTGCCGGACGCCGACACCATCTACAAGATTCCCGGCATGCTGCATGCCCAGGGCCTGGACGACTATGTGCTCGAGCGTTTCGGCCTTGAATGCCGTGGCGCCGATCTCTCCGAATGGGACCGCGTGGTCGATGCCAAGCTGAACCCGGAGAAGGAAGTCACCATCGCCATGGTCGGCAAGTACATGGAACTTCTCGATGCCTACAAATCTCTGATCGAGGCCATGAGCCACGCCGGCATCCAGAGCCGTACCAAAGTGAATCTCCGTTATATCGACTCCGAAGACATCGAGAACCAGGGCACCGGCCTGCTCGAAGGCATGGACGCGATCCTGGTGCCGGGCGGTTTCGGCCTGCGCGGCGTCGAAGGCAAGATCGCCACGGTGCAGTACGCACGCGAGAACAAGATTCCCTATCTCGGCATCTGCCTCGGCATGCAGGTGGCGGTGATCGAGTTCGCCCGCAATGTGCTGGGCTGGACCGACGCCAACTCCACCGAGTTCGACAAGGACAGTGGCCATCCGGTTGTGGGCCTGATCACCGAGTGGGCCGATGCCACCGGCGCCGTGGAAACCCGCAGCGACGCTTCCGACCTTGGCGGTACCATGCGCCTGGGCGCCCAGGAATGTGGTCTTGAAGCAGGCTCCAAGGTGTTTGCCTGCTATGGCGAGGAGCGCATCGTCGAGCGTCACCGCCATCGTTACGAGGTGAACAACAACCTGCTGCCGCAGCTGCAGGAAGCCGGCCTGAAGATCACCGGGCGCTCCGGTGACGGCGCGCTGGTGGAAGTGGTCGAGGCGCCGGATCATCCCTGGTTCGTGGCCTGCCAGTTCCACCCCGAATTCACCTCCACGCCCCGCGACGGTCATCCGCTGTTCAGCGGCTTCGTCCAGGCGGCGCTGGATTACAAGGCGAGCAAGGCATGAGCCAGAAGATCATCCGCGTCGGCAATATCGAGATCGCCAACGACAAGCCGTTCGTGCTGTTCGGCGGCATGAACGTGCTGGAGTCCCGCGACCTGGCGCTGCAGATCTGCGAAACCTATGTGAAGGTGACCGAGAAGCTCGGTATCCCCTACGTGTTCAAGGCCAGTTTCGACAAGGCCAACCGCTCGTCCATCAACTCCTTCCGTGGCCCCGGGCTGGAAGAGGGCATGCGGATTTTCGAGGACGTTAAGAAAGCCTTCGGCGTGCCGGTGATCACCGACGTGCACGAGCCGCACCAGGCGCAGCCGGTGGCCGATGTCTGCGACATCATCCAGCTGCCGGCCTTCCTTTCCCGCCAGACCGATCTGGTGGTGGCCATGGCCAAGACCGGCGCCGTCATCAACATCAAGAAGGCACAGTTCCTGGCACCCCAGGAAATGAAGCACATCCTGAAGAAGTGCGAGGAAGCGGGCAACGACCAACTGATCCTCTGCGAGCGCGGCTCGTCCTTCGGCTACAACAACCTGGTGGTCGACATGCTTGGCTTCGGCATCATGAAGCAGTTCGAGTACCCGGTGTTCTTCGACGTGACCCACGCGCTGCAGATGCCAGGCGGTCGTGCCGATTCCGCGGGCGGGCGCCGCGCCCAGGTCACCGAGCTGGCCAGGGCCGGCCTGTCCCAGGGCCTGGCCGGCCTGTTCCTGGAAGCGCATCCTGATCCCGATAATGCCAAGTGCGATGGTCCCTGCGCGTTGCGCCTGGACAAGCTCGAGCCATTCCTCTCCCAGCTCAAGCAGCTGGATGACCTGATCAAGAATTTTTCGCCAATCGAAACTGCTTGAAGCCTTGCAGCTATCTACGGAGTGTTAATAAAAATGGCAAAGATCGTCGACATCAAAGGGCGTGAAGTTCTCGACTCCCGTGGCAACCCCACCGTGGAAGCGGACGTTATCCTCGATAACGGCATCGTCGGCAGCGCCTGTGCGCCGTCCGGTGCGTCCACCGGCTCGCGCGAGGCGCTGGAGCTGCGCGATGGCGACAAGAGCCGTTACATGGGCAAGGGCGTGCTGAAGGCGGTCGGCAACATCAACGGCCCGATTCGCGATCTGCTGCTGGGCAAGGACCCGGCCGACCAGAAGGCGCTGGACCGCGCGATGATCGAGCTGGACGGCACCGAGAACAAGGCCAAGCTGGGTGCCAATGCCATCCTCGCCGTGTCCCTCGCCGCCGCCAAGGCCGCTGCCCAGGACCAGGACCTGCCGCTCTACGCGCACATCGCCAACCTCAACGGCACGCCGGGCCAGTACTCCATGCCGGTGCCGATGATGAACATCATCAACGGCGGCGAGCATGCCGACAACAACGTCGACATTCAGGAATTCATGGTCCAGCCGGTCGGTGCCAAGACCTTTGCCGATGCGCTGCGCATGGGCACCGAAATCTTCCATAACCTCAAGGCTGTCCTCAAGGCCCGTGGCCTGAGCACTTCCGTGGGCGACGAAGGCGGTTTCGCACCGAACCTGGCGTCCAACGAAGACGCCCTCGGCGCCATCGCCGAAGCGGTCGAGAAGGCCGGCTACACGCTGGGCACCGACGTGACCCTGGCGCTGGATTGCGCTTCCAGCGAGTTCTACAAGGACGGCAAGTACGACCTGGCCGGCGAAGGCAAGGCGTTCGACGCCGCCGGTTTCGCCGATTACCTGGCCGGCCTGGCCCAGCGTTATCCGATCATCTCCATCGAAGACGGCATGGACGAGTCCGACTGGGCTGGCTGGAAAGTGCTGACCGACAAGATCGGCGCCAAGGTGCAACTGGTCGGTGACGACCTGTTCGTGACCAACACCCGCATCCTCAAGGAAGGCATCGAGAAGGGCATCGGCAACTCGATCCTGATCAAGTTCAACCAGATCGGCTCGCTGACCGAGACCCTGGAAGCCATCCAGATGGCCAAGGCCGCCGGCTACACCGCGGTGATCTCGCACCGCAGCGGCGAAACCGAAGACCACACCATCGCCGACCTCGCCGTGGGCACTGCCGCTGGTCAGATCAAGACTGGCTCGCTGTGCCGCTCCGACCGCGTTTCCAAGTACAACCAGCTGCTGCGCATCGAAGAGCAGCTGGCCGGCAAGGCGCCGTATAAGGGACGTGCCGAGTTCCGCGGCTGACAGGCTGTTGAAAAACTAGCTGCGTTGGCAATACTGCGTTAAAAACAGGCTCGGACTGCTCATTTAGATCACTAAACTCCGCGTCCTCGCCTGTTTTTGCCTTGTCTTGCCTGCCTCGCTTACGTTTTTCCACTAGCCTGTTAAACCCGACGTGGTAGAAAGGGCGGCGTAAGCCGCCCTTTTTTGTGAAAGCTTAAGTCCGGTTCTGATGCGGGTGACTAACATCGTGGATCAATCGGCGATTGAAAGGGTCGGATGATGTCGCCGCTTGCCTTTACACCCTCATTGGAACCCAACCGAATTCATTCAATGCCGTCCATGCGTACTCCCTACTGGTTGTTCGTCGTTCTGATCCTGCTGCTGGGTGGCCTTCAGTATCGCCTCTGGGTGGGCGAGGGCAGCATGGCCCAGGTCAGCGGGCTGAACCGTCAGATCGCCGAACAGAAGGGCGAGAACCAGCGCCTGCTGGAACGCAATCGCATCCTCGAAGCCGAGGTGATGGAGCTCAAGCAGGGCATGGAAACCGTGGAGGAACGCGCCCGCCAGGAGCTGGGCATGGTCAAAGAGGGTGAAACCCTCTATCAGCTCAGCGAATGAGCGCCGCGCCATCCTTCTGGGTCGTGATCCCGGCGGCCGGTGTGGGCAGCCGCATGCGCGCCGACCGTCCCAAGCAGTATCTGCCACTGGCCGGGCGGACCATTCTCGAACACACCCTCGACTGTTTTCTCGGGCATCCGGGCTTGCGAGACCTGGTTGTAAGCCTGGCTGGCGACGATCCCTGGTGGCCGTCCTTGGGGTGCGCTATCGATCCGCGGATTCATCGTGCCGAGGGCGGTGCCGAGCGAGCCGATTCAGTGTTGAGAGGGCTGCGCCTGCTCGGTGAGCTGGGAGCCGGCACCGACGACTGGGTGCTGGTTCACGACGCGGCGCGACCCAACCTGACACCTGAGGATCTCGACAGGCTGCTGACCGAGTTGGCGGACGATCCGGTCGGAGGCCTGCTCGCCGTTCCGGTGCGCGACACGCTCAAGCGTGCCGGCCCTGACGGTCGCGTGCTGGAAACCGTGGACCGCAGCGTGATCTGGCAGGCCTATACGCCGCAGATGTTTCGTTTCGGCGCGCTGCAAGGTGCGCTTGCTGATGCGCTGGCACAAAAGGTGGTGATCACCGATGAAGCCTCGGCGCTGGAGTGGGCCGGGCAATCACCGCGCCTGATCGAAGGACGGGCGGACAACCTGAAGATTACCCGCCCGGAAGACCTGCAGTGGCTGGAGCAGCGCTGGAAATCCTGACCAACGCTGCCTTACCGATCAGAAGCGATAGATCGCCGCCGCACCGCTCTGTGTAGGCATTCGTTCCACCGGAACGACAATGACCTCGCCACCTTGCTCCAGCGTCCAGATGGTCAGTTCGTCCAACAGGTCGGGCGTTGTCGCGTCCCCATTTTCCGCCGGTGTTGCCTTGCCTTCGGTCTTGTCGACGCAACCGGGTATCTGCCGCTCGGCTTCCACCAGCAAGGTCGCCACGCGGCCTTGCACGGCGGCCTGACCGATTTCCTCCAACTGATCCGAGGCCAGGCCTTTGCCGTGAGAGGTGCCGAACTGGTTGACCAGCCCTTCGAGTCGCTTCAGGTAGCGCGGCTGCATCACCAGCCAGCTGTCTTCCCTGATTTCGTTGAGCGTCAGTGCGCCCTGGCCGATCTCGATGCCTTCGGGCAGCAGGTATTCGTTGTGGCTGATGCGGCGGAAATGCGATTGCTGTTCCGGCAGTGCGGCCAGGATCAGCGGCAGGCCGCTGGGGCGTGAATGATGTTCGAGAATGGTCCGGTCCACCTCGCGGAAATAGCGGTCGCGGTCGCGGTCGATTTCCGCCTGCTTGCCGCTGCCACCTGCCTCGACCTGCATGGCGTCGCCTCTCTCGCTGGCGCGGCTATAGCCTTGGGCAAGACCGCTCTGGCTCTTGTCGGTCAGTTCGGCGCCGAGGGCTTCGGCGAGCGTGCGGGGGACGTTCTCGTGCAAAGGAATCTCGTCGAGCGCATCGCGGTTGCCGCCCAGCAGGCGTACCGAGTCGCGTGACAGACAGAGAATCTGATAGCGATCCGCCGATTGCGCGATGCGTACCAGGGGTTTGACATGCATGCGGTCACTGGCGACGGCCAGTTCCGGCACGCCGCGCTGCAGCCGGAAGAACTGGAAATAGCCGGGGCAAGCGAACACCGCCAACCCATCCAGGTTGTGATTCCAGAATTCGGCATCATTCATCAGTTCCAGAAACGGGCGGAGCAGGGCCTCGGCCTGGCCGTTCCAGCCCTGTTGCCTGAGCGAGTCTTCCAGCTGGCGAACCAGATGCCTGAAGCGGATGGGGTCCTGTTGGCGCTCAGGAAAGCTGCGGTGAGTAGGCTGGTAGAGGGACAGGCAGGGGGCCTCACGCTGGGCCAGCAACTGATTGAGGGTTTTACTATCGAGCAGTCTGTTCATGCACGGCCTCGTTCGTTTGGGTGGTTGGGGTCCTCGCGGGATGTACCGATGATCGGTGCGCGGAAGCGACTTCGATCAAAGCGGGTGAAGGGACTGGTTACTGGTTACGACGTAGTTGCAGGAAGGGGGTTCCTGTCCCGAGCAGGTAGTCGGACGCACGGGCAGTAAGACATTGTTTCAGGGCGGCCTGGCTCAGGTGCGCAGGTATTCCGGACGACTGGCCAGGCCGTCCTTCAGTGCCTGAATCAGCAGGCGCACCTTCGGCAGTGGATAGCGGCGCTGCGGGTAGACGGCCCAGACGGCGGTATTGGGCGGCTGATGGGCTTCGAGCAGCGACACCAGTTCGCCCCGGCGCAGCGGCTCCTGCACGTAGTAGTCCGGCAACTGGCAGAGACCGAAACCGCGCAGAGCGGCATCCAGCACCGCCTGGCCGCTGTTGCAGCGCCAGTTGCCGCTGGGCTTGAAGGGTTGCTCGCGGCCATCGACCTGCAGCATCCAGGTATCGCCGGTGCCCACCAGGCAGTTGTGTCGCGCCAGTTCGGAAAGGGTGTGCGGGCGCCCGTAGCGTTCCAGATAGGCCGGTGCGGCACAAAGGTACATGGCCCGTGGCGCGATGCGGGTCGCCACCAGCCGCGATTCGCCGAGACGGCCCAGGCGTATCGCCAGATCGAAGCCTTCCTGCACCATGTCCAGGGTGCGGTTGGACAGGTCTATTTCCACCCGCAACTGCGGATGTTGCGCCATGAAGTCGTTCACCAGCGGGACGATAAAGCGCTCGCCGTAAGCCACCGCGGCGGTCATGCGCAGCAGCCCGGTGGGGGCTGTGTGCAGGTCGCTGATGGCATGGAAGGCTTCGTCGCGTTCTTCGATCAGGCGCTGGCAGCGTGCGAGGAAGGTGTGTCCGGCCTCGGTCAGCGAGACGCGCCGCGTGGTGCGGTAGAGCAGACGGGCCTGCAATCGCTCTTCGAGACGGGCTACCTGGCGGCTGACGTGTGAAGACGACACCCGCAATTGCTCGGCGGCACGCATGAAGCTGCCGCATTCGGCGACGGCGACGAACTCGTCGAGACCTTCCCAGCGATTCATATCGGCTCCTGGCTGAAAGACTCGATTATCCCTGTGGGGCAACAATGTTTCCACGCTTGGCTCATTAACCCAAAGCGCGGATGAAACTACACTCTGTCCCATTCACCCAGGAGGATTCCTTCATGAGCATCAAATCACGCGCTGCCGTCGCCTTCGGCCCCAATCAACCCCTGCAGATCGTCGAAGTGGATGTCGAGCCGCCCAAGGCCGGCGAGGTGCTGGTACGCATCGTCGCCACCGGTGTTTGCCACACCGACGCCTATACCCTCTCCGGCGAGGACTCCGAAGGCGTCTTCCCCTGCATCCTCGGCCACGAAGGCGGTGGCATCGTCGAGGCGATCGGCGAGGGCGTGACCTCGGTAGCCGTGGGCGATCACGTGATCCCGCTGTATACCGCCGAGTGCCGCCAGTGCAAGTTCTGCACCTCCGGCAAGACCAACCTCTGCAGCTCGGTGCGCGCCACCCAGGGCAAGGGCCTGATGCCCGACGGCACGACCCGTTTCAGCTACAACGGCGAGCCGATCTACCACTACATGGGCTGCTCGACCTTCTCCGAGTACACCGTGCTGCCGGAGGTGTCGGTCGCGGTGATCCCGAAGGAGGCACCGCTGGACAAGGTCTGCCTGCTGGGCTGTGGCGTGACCACCGGCATCGGTGCTGTGCTCAACACGGCCAAGGTGGAAGCGGGCGCGACGGTGGCCATCTTCGGCCTCGGCGGCATCGGCCTGGCGGCGATCATCGGCGCGAAGATGGCCGGCGCCAGCCGCATCATCGCCATCGACATCAACCCGTCGAAGTTCCCCATCGCCGAGGAGCTGGGCGCCACCGATTTCGTCAACCCGAAGGATCATGACAAGCCGATCCAGGAGGTCATCGTCGAGATGACCGATGGTGGCGTGGACTACAGCTTCGAATGCGTGGGCAACGTGCAACTGATGCGCGCCGCGCTGGAGTGTGCGCACAAGGGCTGGGGCGAGTCGGTGATCATCGGCGTCGCCGGCGCGGGGCAGGAGATCAGCACCCGTCCGTTCCAGCTGGTCACCGGTCGGGTCTGGCGCGGCAGCGCCTTCGGTGGCGTCAAGGGTCGCACCGAGCTGCCGGGCTATGTGGAGAAGGCGCAGAGTGGCGAGATCCCGCTGGATACCTTCATCACCCACAACATGGGGCTCGATGAAATCAACCAGGCGTTCGACCTGATGCACGAAGGCAAGAGCATTCGTACAGTTATTCACTTTTGAAAAGACGATTGAAAGCGCCATAGGCTGAAGGCTGGACGATTCGCTTCTTCGTTCAGCCTCCAGCCTTCAGCGCTTTTCTCGGCTTTACGGAGTTTTCATGGAAATCATTTCCTGCCAGAAAAGCTTCGGCGGCTGGCACAAGCGTTACCGTCACCGCTCCAGCAGCCTGAACTGCGACATGGTGTTCGCCGTGTACCTGCCGCCGCAGGCGGAACAGGGCGAGAAACTGCCAGTGCTGTACTGGCTGTCGGGCCTGACCTGCACCGACGAGAACTTCATGCAGAAGGCCGGCGCGCATCGGCTGGCCGCCGAGCTGGGGCTGATCATCGTCGCACCCGATACCAGCCCGCGCGGGCCGGACGTGCCGGACGATCCGGACGGCGCCTGGGATTTCGGCCTGGGCGCGGGGTTCTATCTGAACGCCACCCAGCAGCCCTGGGCGCAGCACTACCGCATGTACGACTACGTGGTGCAGGAGCTGCCGGCGCTGATCGAGGCGAATTTCCCGGTGTCCGACAGGCGCAGCATCAGCGGGCATTCCATGGGTGGCCATGGCGCGCTGGTCTGTGCGTTGAAGAATCCCGGTCGCTATCGCTCGGTGTCGGCTTTCGCGCCCATCACCAATCCCCTCAATTGCCCCTGGGGCGAAAAGGCGTTTTCCTGCTACCTGGGCGAGGACCGCTCGCGCTGGCGCGAATGGGACGCCTGCGCGCTGCTGGCCGAGGCGGGCGAGAAGCTGCCGCTGCTGGTGGACCAGGGCGACCGCGACGATTTCATGGAAAACCAGCTCAAGCCCGAGGCGCTGGAAGCCGCGGCCAAAGCAGCTGGCCATCCGTTGACGCTACGTATCCAGCCCGGCTACGACCACAGCTACTACTTCATCGCCAGCTTCATCGACGACCATCTGCGGCATCATGCCGAGGCCCTGAAGGCCTGAGTTCTGGCTCCGGTAGGGTGGATGTCGCGAAGCACATCCACGCGTTCGGTTGGCCTGACACCAACGCGTGGAAGATGCTTCGCAGTCTTCCACCCTACGATCTGCTCAACCGCCAGCCAGATCTATAGCGGCCTGACGGTGGTCGGCTTTCAGCCGTTCCAGGTCGAGCCCTTCGATCTGGCCGTCGATGACCTTCCAGCGACCCGCGATCATCACCCGGTCGGCCCTGTCGGCGCCGCACAGCAGCAGGGCGGCGATGGGGTCGTGGCTGCCGGAAAAGCGCAGCTCATCGAGCCGGCACAGCGCCAGGTCGGCCTGTTTGCCCGGCGCGATCTCGCCGATATCACGGCGTCCGAGCAGCCGTGCCGAGCCTCGGGTGGCCCAGCCGAGTACCTTGTGCGGAGTGATTTTCTCCGCTCCGTAGCGCAGGCGCTGCAGCAACAGCGCCTGGCGGGCTTCGAGCAGCATGTTCGAGGTGTCGTTCGAGGCCGCGCCATCGACGCCCAGGCCGATGGTCGCGCCCTCGTCTTCCAGTTGCAGCGTCCGGCAGATGCCCGAGGCCAGGCGCATGTTGGAGCTGGGGCAGTGGCAGATGCCGACGCCCGCCGCGCCGAGGCGGTCGATCTCGATCTGGTTGAAGTGGATGCCGTGGGCCAGCCAGGTCTGCGGTCCCAGCCAGCCGACGCTTTTCAGGTAGTCGACGCTGCGCATGCCGAAGCGGCGGATGCAGGCTTGCTGCTCGTCGGGCGTTTCGCCCAGGTGGGTATGCAGGCGCAGGTCGTGGGTCTGGGCCAGTTCGGCACTGGCGCGCATGAGTTCGCGGGTCACCGCGAAGGGTGAGGAGGGGGCTAGGGCGATCTGGATCTGCGCACCTTCGCCGCGCTCATGGTAGCGCTCGGCCAGGCGCTGGCTGTCGGCCAGGACCGCTTCGGCGCTCTGCACGCAGGCGCTATTGTGCGACCCGGCGACGTTCATCGAGCCACGACTCAGAGTGGCGCGCATGCCCATTTCGCGCACCGCCTCGACCTGGATGTCGATGGCCTGCTCCAACCCTGCGGGAAACAGGTAATGCTGGTCCGCCGTCGTGGTGCAGCCCGAGAGCAGCAACTCGGCCAGCGCCACCCGGCTGGCCAGCGCGAGCTGCCGTGGCGTCAGCCTGGACCAGAGCGGATACAGCGCCGGCAGCCAGTCGAGCACCGGCTTGTTGACCGCCGGTCCCCAGGCGCGGGTCAGGGTCTGGTGGAAATGATGATGCGCATTGACCAGCCCCGGCAGCACCACGTGGTCGCGGGCATCGAAGGTTTCATCGACCGGGCTGGCGGGTACAGCGCCGGCGCCCAGCAGTTCGACGATCACGCCGTTTTCGATCACCAGGCCAGCGGGCGCCTGGTGATCGTTGGCGGTGAAAAGCGCGCGTGGATTGCTGATCCAGAGCCGCATGCTTTCCCCTAGCCGCCCAGGTAGGCGTCGCGGACCCTGGGGTCGCTCAGCAGTTCTTCGCCGCTGCCCTGCATGACGATGTGACCGTTCTCCAGCACATAGCCGCGATCAGCCAGCTTCAGCGCCTGATTGGCGTTCTGTTCGACCAGGAAGATGGTCACGCCGTCTTCGCGCAGTTGCTCGATGATCTCGAATATCTGCTGGATGATGATCGGCGCCAGACCCAGCGACGGTTCATCGAGCAGCAGCAGGCGGGGCTTGCTCATCAGCGCGCGGGCGATGGCCAGCATCTGTTGCTCGCCACCGGACATGGTGCCGCCGCGCTGCTGATAACGCTCCTTCAGGCGCGGGAACAGCAGCAGCACCTTGTCCAGCTGCTCCTGGAAATCCGCCTTGCCGGTGAAGAAACCGCCCATGGCGAGATTTTCCTCCACGGTCAGGCGGGCGAAGATGCGCCGGCCTTCGGGCACCACGGCGATGTCCTTGCGCATGATGTCGCAGGTCTGCTGGCCCACCAGTTCTTCGCCCTCGAAGCGGATGCTGCCTCCGGAGGCCCGGGGCGAGCCACAGAGCGTCATCAGCAGGGTGGATTTGCCGGCGCCGTTGGCTCCGATCAGGGTGACGATTTCGCCCTTGCGGATTTCGACATTGACGCTGTGCAGCGCCTGGATCTTGCCGTAGCAGGTCGAGACGTTTTCGAAATACAGCATGCTTACGCCTCTCCCAGATAGGCTTTGATCACGTCCGGATTGTCACGCACCTGCTCCGGTGTGCCGTCGGCCAGCGGGCAGCCCTGGTTGATCACGACGATATGGTCGGAGATGCTCATGACCAGTTTCATGTCGTGTTCGATCAGCAGCACCGTGACGTTGTGCGAGTCGCGCAGCAGGCTGATCAGCGCTTTCAGGTCTTCGGTTTCCTTCGGATTGAGGCCGGCTGCCGGCTCATCGAGCATGAGGATGCGCGGGCGCGTCATCATGCAGCGGGCAATCTCCAGGCGCCGCTGCTGGCCATAGGCGAGCGTGCCGGCGGGGCGGTTGGCCACGTCGGTAAGGTTGACCTGTTCGAGCCAGTGCGCGGCAAACTCCATCGCTGCACGCTCGCTCCGGCGAAAGCCCTTGGTCTTCAGCAGGCCGGACAGAAGTCCGGTGTCGAGATGCCGATGCTGGGCCACCAGCAGGTTTTCCACGACGGTCATGTCCTTGAACAGGCGTACGTTCTGAAAGGTACGGACCACGCCCTTGCGCGCGATCTTGTGTCCCGGCAGGCCCTGGATCGGTTCGCCGTCCAGCAGGATTTCCCCCGAGGTCGGCTGGTAGAAGCCGGTCAGGCAGTTGAATACGGTGGTCTTGCCGGCGCCGTTGGGGCCGATCATCGAGACCACCTGTTTATCCTGTACGCTCAGGCCCACTCCGTTGACGGCCAGCAGGCCGCCGAAGCGCATGGTCAGGCCGCGTACTTCAAGAATCGGGCGGCTCATTGCTTCAGCTCCATGTGTGGGCGCTGCATGGGCAGCAGGCCCTGCGGACGCCAGATCATCATCAGCACCATCATGGCGCCGAACATCAGCATGCGGTACTCGCTGAACTCACGCATCAGCTCCGGCAGCAGGATCATCACGATGGCGGCGAGAATCACCCCCAACTGCGAACCCATGCCGCCCAACACGACGATGGCGAGGATGATCGCCGATTCGATGAAGGTGAAGGACTCCGGCGACACCAGCCCCTGGCGCGCGGCGAAGAAGCTGCCGGCGAAACCGGCGAAGGTCGCGCCGATGGTGAAGGCCGAGAGTTTGATCACCGTGGGGTTCATGCCCAGTGCGCGGCAGGCGATTTCGTCCTCGCGCAGCGCTTCCCAGGCGCGACCGATGGGCATGCGCAGCAGGCGGTTGATCACGAACAGCGTCAGCAGCACCAGCAGCAGGGCGATCAGATAGAGGAAGATCACCTTGTTGATGGAGTTGTAGGCGACACCGAAGAACTCGTGGAAGGTCTGCATGCCTTCGGCGGCGCGGCGGTCGAAGCTCAGGCCGAACAGGGTCGGCTTGTCGATGCCGCTGATGCCGTTGGGGCCGCCGGTGAACTCGGTCATGTTGCGCAGCAGCAGGCGGATGATCTCGCCGAAGCCCAGGGTCACGATGGCCAGGTAGTCACCGCGCAGGCGCAGCACCGGAAAGCCCAGCACGAAGCCGAACAGCGCCGCCATGGCGCCGGCGATGGGCAGGCTGAGCCAGAAGCCGAAACCGTAGTAGTGCGACAGCAGGGCGTAGGTGTAGGCGCCGACCGCGTAGAAACCGACGTAACCCAGATCCAGCAGGCCAGCCAGCCCCACGACGATGTTCAGGCCCAGGCCGAGCATCACGTAGATCAGGATCAGCGTGGCGATGTCCACCGCCCCGCGCGAGGCGTAGAAGGGCCAGACCAGCGCCACCAGCACCAGGGCGATGATGATCCAGCGCTGGGTGGAAGGCAGGGTCAGGAAGTTGCCGGCCCCGGCGGGCACGGTCGGCAGGTTCGGGCTGGCCGCCCAGCCTGCTGTCAGGTGGGTGCGAAACAACTGCCAGATGAACATGGCCACGGCGCAGGCGGCGATGATCCAGAAGGTATCGGCGTCGGCGCCCCGCACTTCGATGCGGATACCGACCGTGGTGAGCTTCAGGCCGAATACCGGCACCGCGACGGCGATGACCAGCAGGGCGCTGAAGAAGGCTGTGCGCAGATTGCGAGTCATACCTTTTCCACCTCCGGGCGACCAAGAATGCCGGTGGGGCGGAACAGCAGGACCAGGATCAGCAGCGTGAAGGCCACCACGTCCTTGTACTGGTCGCCGAAGATATCGGCGCCGAACGCCTCGGCCACGCCCAGCACCAGGCCGCCGAGCATGGCGCCGGGAATGCTGCCGATGCCACCCAGCACCGCCGCGGTGAAAGCCTTGATGCCGGCGAGGAAGCCGATGTGCGGGTTGATCACCCCGTACTGCATGCTGATCAGCACGGCGGCAATGGCGGCCAGGGCGGCGCCGATGACGAACGTCAGGGAGATGATGCTGTTGGTATTGATGCCCAGCAGATTGGCCATCTTCAGGTCTTCGGCGCAGGCGCGGCAGGCGCGACCCAGGCGCGAGCGCGAGATGAACAGCGTCAGGCCCATCATGGCGACGATGGTGACGATGAAGATCAGCACCTGCATGTAGGAAATCACCACGCCGTTCATCAGGCTCTCGCCGATCACGAAGTTACCCGGCATCGGGTTGGGGATGGCCTTGTCCTTGGAGTCCTGGGCCAGCAGGACGAGGTTCTGCAGGAAGATCGACATGCCGATGGCGGAGATCAGCGGGATCAGCCGGTTGCCGCCGCGCAGCGGACGGTAGGCGACCCGTTCGATGCTGTAGCCGTAGGCGCTGGTGACGATCATGCTTGCGATGAAGGCGCCGATCATCAGCAGAGGCAGGGCATCGAGCCCCATCATCGACAGCCCGACGATGGCGATGAAGGTCACATAGGAGCCGATCATGTATACCTCGCCATGGGCGAAGTTGATCATGCCGATGATCCCGTAGACCATCGTGTAGCCGATGGCGATCAGGGCGTAGGTGCTGCCAACGGTGAGGCCGTTGATCAGCTGTTGGAAGTAGTGGTAAAGCTCAGGCATCACGTCTCTCCTGAACACCAGGCATCCAATGCTCGACCCCGCCAGGGCAGGCCTGCTTCGAACACGCTGCATGGAGAATGCAGTGCCAAGGGCTGGGTGCGGATCACGCACGCGCCAGGTTCGAGGCGGGCCGGCTGTGCAGGCCACTCGCTTGGTTGAAGGTGTTGCTGGGGTGGTCCGAATGGCTTGTGGCCGGGGCCGCCCCGATCAGCTGAAACGAAGCCCACTGCGGCTGCGGTGGGCTTCGGTCGGGTGGTTACCGGCTCATTGGGCTTCGGATTTGCTGCCGTCCTGGTGCCACTCGTAGATCACGAAGTTGAAGTCCTTCAGATCACCCTTTTCATCGAACGTGAGGTGGCCGGTCGGCGTATCGAAGGTATTGCTGCGCAGAGCCGCGGCCACCTTGTCGGTGTCGGTGCTGCCGGCTTTCTCGATGCCTTCGGCAATGACCTGTACGGCGGCGTAGGAGGGGAACACGAAGGGGCCGCTCGGGTCCTGCTTCTTGGCCTTGAATGCCTCGACCAGCGCCTGGTTGCGCGGGTCCTGGTCGAAGGATTTCGGCAGGGTGACCAGCATGCCTTCCGAAGACGGGCCGGCGATGGCGGAGATTTCCGAGTTGCCGACGCCTTCAGGCCCCATGAAGCGCACATTCAGACCCTTTTCCCTGGACTGACGCAGCAGCAGGCCCATTTCCGGGTGGTAGCCGCCGTAATAGACGAAATCGACGCCTTCACGCCTGAGTTTGGCGATCAGCGAGGAAAAGTCCTTGTCGCCGGCGTTGATGCCTTCGAACAGGCCAACCTTGACGTTCTTGCTTTCCAGGATCTGCTTGACCGAGGTGGCGATGCCTTCGCCGTACTGCTGCTTGTCATGGATGACCGCGACGTTGCTCGGCTTGATCTTGTCGGCGATGAAATTGCCTGCGGTCGGGCCTTGCAGGCTGTCCAGGCCGATGGTGCGGAAGATCAGCTCGTAGCCGCGTGCGGTGATGTCCGGGCTGGTGGACGCGGCGGTAATCATCAGGATGCCTTCATCTTCGTAGATGTCGGATGCCGGCTGGGTGGAGCTGGAGCATAGATGCCCGACCACGAAGTTGACCCCGTCATTGACGATCTTGTTGGCCACCGCAACCGCCTGCTTGGGGTCGCAGGCATCGTCGTAGACCACGCTTTGCAGCTGCTGGCCGTTGACGCCGCCCTTCTTGTTGATCTGCTCGATGGCCATCTGGGCGCCCATGAACTGCATGTCCCCGTACTGGGCGACCGCTCCGGTGACCGGGCCGGCCAGCGCAATCTTTATGGTGTCGGCGGCCAGGGTATAGCTCGTCGCGCCCGCCAAGGCGATGGCCAGGAACAGTTTGCAAAGAGGCTGCTTGGTCTTCATATGCGCTCCACTTTCATAATTATTGTTTGAACCCTGTGGGTTGCGGTGTCGCCTGGGCGCAAGCGTCCCTGAACGCACGGCAACTGTACCGGCACAGTGTAGAAGCGTCAGCACTCGTTTGCACAGTCAGGAACGTCATGGCTTGATGGCGCTCACCCGGACGCTATCATGGCGCCGCCCCCTTATTGAGCGAGTCCCATGAGCGAAGAATCAAGCATCCTTTATGCCAAATTGCTGGCTGAAACCGCCTCCATCACCTGGGAGGAGCTGCAACCCTTCTTCGCGCGTGGCGCGTTGCTGCGGGTCGCCAGCGATTTCGACCTGATCGCGGCGGCCCAGGCGGTTGCCGAGGATGATCGGGAAAAGGTTGCGGCATGGCTGAGCGAAGGGTGCCTGGGGCGGCTCGAAACGGAGCAGGCCCAGGATTGGCTGGCGCGTGACCCATCGCTGTGGGCCGTGGTGGTTGCTCCCTGGGTGCTGGTTCAGGAGAGAGCGACGAAGCCTGGTCTGAACTGATTCAAATCACGAATGATGTCGAAGTGGCATGATGAAATACGCGTTTTCCCGGAGCACAAAACAAGGGGTCGCATGTTCAAGCCTGGTCGTCTTTCTCGTGTCTACTTTCCCGACGGCTGCTCTCGGCAGCATTTTGCCTGCGATATCGAATACAGCGTGCACAATGATCCGAACAGGGGGCAGGTGCTGCAGGTCAGCATGCGTGGTGAGGTGGATGGCAAGCCCTTCGCCGAGGTATTCGAGCTGCACCGCGACGTCGCCTACAATGTTTTCAGCACCATTGCGCGGGTAGCCGTGCGCCACGGTCTGTGCCTGCCGGGCGGGCCGGTGCTGCATGGGCGCAGCGACTACGATGCGATGTTCGCCGATATCCGCAGCAAGCTGAGCCTGCTGTCGGGCGAGCCGCTGCCCTGGTAAGGCGGTCGCTTCCTTGGTCTTTCAGCCGCGTACCCAGCGCTGGCGCGCCCATCCACTGAGCGCATCGACCGCCAGCACCATCAGCAGCATGGCAAGGATCACCGTCGAGGCCTGGGCTTCCTGGAACAGGCTCAGGCTCATGTAGAGCATCTGCCCCAGACCGCCCGCACCGACGAAGCCGAGCACGCTGGCCATGCGGATATTGTTTTCCCAGCGGTACAGCGTATAGGCCACCAGCTGCGGCCAGAGCATGGGCAGGGTGCCGTAGCAGAACGCGGCGATGCGCCCGCTGCCGGCCAGCCGCAAGGCCTCGGCGGGCGCTCCGGGGGTGTTTTCCAGGGCTTCGGCGAACAGCCTGCCCAGGACGCCGGCGGTGTGCAGCGCCAGCGCCAGGGTGCCGGCATTCGGCCCCAGCCCGGCGGCCAGCACCATCAGCGCGGCCCAGACCAGCTCCGGGATGGCGCGCAGGGCATTGAGCAGCAACCGCGCGCCGCCCTTGGCGACCAGGCCGAAACGACCGGCGGCGGGCAACGCCAGCAGCAGGCCGAGCAGCGCCGCCAATAGCGTGCCGATGGCCGACATCGCCAGGGTTTCCAGGGTGCCATAGCCGATGGCTCGCAGATGACCGGTCGACAGGTCCGGGCTGAGGAAGCCCGAGGCATAGCTGGCCATCTGGCCCAGCCCGTCCCGGCTGATCAGGGCGCTGGCTTCGAGCTGCAGCCAGGCGAAGGAACCGATCACGGCGGCGATCAGCAATAGCGGCAGGGCGTAGCGCGACAGCGATTTCACACGAACCTCCGCCGCAGCAACTGGCTGAGCAGATCGGCCAGCAATACCAGCAGCAGGAAGGTCAGCAGCATGCTCGCCACCTCGCCGCCGGCGAACATGCGCATCGACAGGTCCATCTGCTGGCCGAGGCCGCCGGCGCCGACGAAGCCCATTACCACCGAGGCGCGGATCGCGCATTCCCAGCGGTAGACCGTGTACGACAGCATCTCGCCCGAGGCCTGCGGCAGCACGGCGTAGGCGAAAGCCTGCAGGCGTGTGCTGCCGGCGCCGAGCAGTGCGCGGGTCGGCAGCGGATCGACCGACTCGAAGATTTCCGCATAGACCTTGCCGAGCATGCCGGCGTAGGTGATGGCGATGGCCAGCACCCCGGCGGTAGGGCCGAGGCCGACGGCGCGGACGAACAGCAGCGCCCAGACGATTTCCGGCACGCTGCGCAGGATGATCAGCAGGCCACGCACCGGCCAGCGCAGCGCCTGCGCCCAACGTCGTGGACGCCCCCCTCGGCTGAGCGCGGAAATCGACAGGGCGCGGGTGGCGAGCAGCGCGCAGGGCAGCGCGACGGCCAGCGCCAGGGCCATGCCGGCGGTGGCGATGGCCAGGGTTTCCAGCGTCGCCTGCCAGAGCAGGGTGAGAAAATCGCGACCATGCTCGGGCGGCCAGAAGGCCGAGAGGAAGGCGCCCATGGTGTCGGCGTTGCTGCCATCGAAGAGCACGCCGATATCCAGCTCGCTCAGCGACAGTCCCGGCCACAGCAGTGCCAGTGCCAGTACGGTCAGCAGCAGGCGCGAGGTGGCGGCGGGGTCGCGCGGGGCGAGGGCGGGATTCAGCATCGTGGAATGAGCAGGGTCTGCTGCAGCTGGGTCTCGACGGCAACGGTGCCGGTCAGTTGCTCGTTGGCATAGAGCGCATCGAGTTCGGCCTGGCTGACTTCCGTGGATGGCTTGTCGAACAGGATGCGTCCGCCCCGTACGCCGATCACGCGCGGGAAGTGTTCCAGTGCCAGCTCCACCGCGTGCAGGCTGGCGAGCAGCGTGGCCTGGCGGCGGGCGGCTTCGCGGTTGAGGATGTTCAGCGACCAGCTGGCCAGCACCGGGTCCATGGCCGAGACCGGCTCGTCGGCGAGCATCAGTTCGGGCGCCTGGTACAGCACCCGCGCGATGCCCACACGCTGCAGCTGGCCACCGGAGAGCTGGTCGCAGCGCTGGTAGAGCTTGTCGGCCAGGTCCAGCCGGCTCAGCGCCTCGGCAGCGCCCTGTCGGTCCAGCGGATAGAGCAGGCTGAGCAGGCTGCGGCCCAGCGACCATTGGCCAAGCCGCCCGGCCAGCACCGAGGTGATGACCCGTTGCCGGGGCGGCAGGGGCGGCGCCTGGTGGATCAGGCCGATACGAGTACGCACGTTTTGTCGGGCGCTGACAGACAGCGACCAGGGCTCGCAATCGAGTAGCGTGAACTGTCCGGCGTGCGGCTGCAGATGGGTCGCCAGCAGGCGCAGCAGCGTCGTCTTGCCGGCCCCGGAAGGGCCGATGATGGCGACGCGCTCGCCTCTGTCGACCTGAAGGTCGATGCCCTGCAGCGCTGCCTGGCCGTTGGCGTGGGCATAGCCCACGCCGGACAGGCGTAGCGTCACTTCAGCAGGCCGGCGGCGCGGGCTGCTTCTTCGATGCCTTCGTAGTTCTCCGGGCGGGTCTCGATGAAACGGCTGGCGGCCTGCAGGTCGAGGATCGCCTTGTGCTCGGGGTTGGCCGGATCGAGGGCAAGGAAGGCTGCCTTGATCTTTGCAGTCAGTTCCGGGTCGAGGCTACCGCGCACGGTCCAGTTGTAGTCGTAGTAGGGCGGGGTGGTGGAAATCACCCGTACCTTGTCTGTATCGACCTTGCCGGCCTCGACCAGCTTGTCCCAGACGGAGGCATTGAGCACGCCGGCATCTGCCTTGCCGGCCTCGACCCAGGCCGCGGTGGCGTCATGCGCGCCGGAATAGGCGATGCGCTTGAAGAACTGCTCGGGGTCGATGCCGTCCTTGAGCATGAAATAGCGCGGCATCAGGCTGCCGGACGTGGACGATACGGAGCCGAAAGCAAAGGTCTTGCCCTTGAGGTCCTGAAGCGTTTTCACCTCGGGGTTGGCGGTGATGAATTTGCTGGTGAACTTCTCGTCCTGCTCGCGCTGCACCAGCGGGATCGCATCGCCGGTTTTCAGGCGGGTCTGGACGAAGGTGAAACCACCCAGCCAGGCCAGGTCGAGACGATCGGAGGCGAGGGATTCGACCACGGCGGCGTAGTCGGAAACCGGCGTGAATTTCACCGGCATGCCCAGTTCTTTCTCCAGATATTTGCCCAGCGGCTCGAACTTGCGGATCAGTTCGGTCGGGGCTTCGTCGGGAATGGCCGACACGCGGAGGGTCTCGGCGGCATGAGCGGTGGCAAAGGAAAGGGAAACAGCAAGGCCGGCAACGGCTGCCAAGGTGCGCTTTATCATTGTGGTTCTCCGGTTAAATAGCGGAAAAAGCGCGGCGATTATAGGGCTACATGGGTGTCTGGGGGCAACAGGCTGCACGGAGCATGCGGGACGCTCGGTAGGCACATGAAATCAAATCTTGCACTCAGGAATGCAAGTCGATGGATTGTTTTTTGCTGTCGCATCTACCATGAGTCTTCTTTGGCAACCTACCGACACCATGACCCTTCTGATAGCGTTTGCTGTCCTGTCCATTTGCGTATCCTTTCTCTGTTCCATCCTCGAGGCTGCGCTGCTTTCCATCACTCCCAGCTTCATTGCCAGCCAAAAGGTCGAAAAGCCCAGGCTCTACGGGCGCCTGAAAAACCTGAAAGATCAGGTCGATCAGCCGCTGGCGGCGATCCTTACGCTCAATACCGTTGCGCATACCGTGGGCGCGACAGGCGTCGGCGCGCAGGTCACGGTGGTGTTCGGTGATGGTTACCTGGGGCTTGCATCGGCGGTCATGACCATTCTGATCCTGGTCCTGTCGGAAATCCTGCCGAAGTCGATCGGTGCCCGTTACTGGCGGCAACTTGCACCCTATCTGCCCTCGTTGCTTGGCGCGATGATCCTGCTGCTTAAGCCTTTCATCCTGTTGTCCGATCAGATCATGCGGATGTTTGCCGGGAAGGCCCCCACGCATGACGTGCGTGAGGAAATCAAGGCGCTGACTGTTCTCGGTCGCGAAGTCGGTGAGCTGGACGAGGATGAGCAGCGCGTCATCAGCAATATCCTCGATCTGCACGAGATCAAGGTGCGAGCAGTCATGACCCCGAGAACCGTCTGCGAGTTCGTATCGCCGGATGAGACGGTTGCCGCTGTGAAGCAGAAGATTCGCCACAGTCAGTTTTCGCGCTACCCGGTCATTGGCGAGGGCGAGACGCCCCTGGGCGTGATCTTCCGCTACGACGCGCTGGCAGTGGAAGACGACAGTCTGCCGGTTTCCAGCCTTGTCAAACCGCTCAAGGTCGTTCACGAAACGGCCAATGTCGAGCAGTTGATGACTCAACTCATGCAGGAGCGTCAGCATATGTGCCTCGTGTACGACGAGTTCGGCGGTTGGCAGGGATTGGTGACCCTTGAAGACATCATTGAAACCATCATCGGCAAACCGATACTCGACGAAACCGACGACATTCCCAACATGCGCCGTTTCGCCAAGCGCCGCTGGGAACACCGGATCAAGGCGACTCGCTGAGGACTTTACGGGCGACGACTTGGCGGTCTGCGCCTGCGCGGCGCTAGAATCCTCATCCCCAGCCTTCGAGGAGTTGCGTCATGTCCGATCTGCCTTCCATTGCCTTCGCCGGTATCGGCCTGATGGGCTTGCGCATGTGCCGCCGGCTGCTGGCCGCCGGTTATCCATTGACGGTCTGGAACCGCTCGCCGGACAAATGCGCGCCCCTCGTCGAGGCGGGCGCGCGGCAGGCGAACAGCCCCGCCGAACTCTGCGCTGCAGCCGATATCGTGCTGCTGTGCCTGGCCGATACCGCCGTGGTGCGCGAGGTGGTGTTCGGCCCGGGCGGCATCGTTGAAGGCGCCCGAGCGGGGCAATTGCTGGTCGATCACTCCAGCCTGGAGCCTGCCGCCACCCGTGCGATGGCTGCTGAGCTGGAATCGCGTGGCGGCATGCGTTGGGTCGATGCGCCGGTTTCAGGTGGCACAGCAGGGGCCGAGGCGGGCAGCCTGGCGATCATGGCCGGTGGGCGTACCGAGGATATCGAGCGAGTACAGCCCGTGCTGATGAACCTGGGCCAGCGTCTGACCCGCATGGGCGAGATCGGCGCCGGCCAGGTGACCAAGGCCTGCAACCAGATGATCGTCGCCTGCAACGCGCTGGTGATTGCCGAAGTGGTGGCGCTGGCCGAGCGTTCGGGTGTCGATGCCAGCCTGATCGCGCCGGCGCTGGCCGGTGGCTTTGCCGATTCGAAGCCGCTGCAGATTCTCGCGCCGCAGATGGCCAGCAGCGAGTTCGAACCGATCAAGTGGCACGTGCGTACCCTGCTCAAGGATCTGGACACCGCCGTGCAGCTGTCTCGCGAAGAAGGCAGCGCCACACCCATGACCGGCCTGGCGGCACAGCTGATGCGCCTGCATGGCAGCCAGGGCCATCTTGACCGTGACCCGGCCACGCTGGTGCGGATGTACCGGGAGCATGACGTATGAAGATCGCTGCCAATCTGTCCATGTTGTTTGGCGAACTGCCGCTGGCCGAGCGTGTGCTGGCCGCGAAGGTGGCCGGCTTCGATGGCGTGGAGATCCAGTTTCCCTACGAATTGCCGGCCATCCGCCTGAAGGAGTCGCTCGAACGCGCCGACGCGCCGCTGGTGCTGATCAACCTGCCGGCGGGCGACCTGTTGCAGGGCGGCGCCGGGCTGGCGGCGGTTCCGGCATGTCAGGAGGCATTCGACGCGGCCCTGCAGGAAGCCCTGACCTATGCGGCCATGACCCGGCCCCTGTGCGTGAACGTGTTGCCGGGCCGGCTGGCCGAGGGCGTCAGCCGCGAGCAGGCGCTGACGACCTTGGCCGACAACCTGCGCAAGAGCGCCGAAGCCTTTGCGCCGCTGGGCATCGGCGTGCTCTGCGAGGCGATCAATCCGCTGGACATGCCGGGCTTTCTGATCAACACCCCTGAGCATCTGCTGGAACTGCTGGAGCGGGTCGATCACCCCAACTGCCGGGCTCAGCTGGATCTTTATCATATGGCGCGGCAGGAACTGGATATTGCTGCTGGCATTCGACTGCTGGGCCAGCGCATTGGCCATGTGCAGTTTGCCGACTGCCCCGGGCGTGGCGCGCCTGGTTCCGGCCAGGTGGCATTCGCGCCTCTGCTCGAAGCGCTGCAGACGGTCGGCTACGACGGCTGGCTGGCTGCCGAATACCGCCCCGGCGAGCAGGGGACGGCGGCAAGTCTGGGTTGGCTGGCGCAATGGCGGCAGGAATAACAGGCCTGTTGGAAAGACCCATTGCGCGGCATAAGTGGGGCTGATGGTCACAGACAGGCGGCTGACCGCGCTTTAGAGTCATGCTCGGACACCGACCGATAACAATAAATCGAGAGCGACGTCATGCAGCAATCCACCCAAGCCGCCAATGCCTGGCGCGTGTTGTTCCTGCTGTTCCTGGCGAACCTGTTCAATTTCTTCGATCGCACCATCCCTGCGATCATCAACGAGCCGATTCGCCTGGAATGGAACCTCAACGACTTCCAGTTGGGGCTTATCGGCACCGCCTTCACCATTGTTTACGCCATCGCCGGCTTGCCGCTGGGGCGCATGGCCGATAACGGCTCGCGGCGCAAGATCATGGGCTGGGGCCTGACGGCCTGGAGCGGGCTGACGGCGGTCAACGGTCTGGCGTGGAATTTCTGGAGCTTTCTGCTGGTGCGCATGGGCGTCGGCATTGGCGAGGCCAGCTACGCCCCTGCCGCCAACTCGCTGATCGGTGATCTGTTCCCGGCGCACAAGCGCGCCCGCGCCATGGGCATTTTCATGCTCGGTTTGCCGTTCGGCCTGCTGCTGGCCTTTTTCAGTATCGGCTGGATGGTTCAGGTCTTCGATAGCTGGCGTGCGCCTTTCTTTATCGCGGCAGTGCCGGGGTTGATCCTGGCGGTGTTCATTTTCCTGATCAAGGAACCGCAGCGCGGCGCGGCGGAAGCGGTGAAGATTTCCCAGGCGCGCATCGAGCGCCCGATACGCAAGGTGCTGGCGATACGCACGTTCTGGTGGCTGGTGATGGCCGGCCTGGCATTCAACTTCGCTACTTATGCTTGCAACGCCTTCATGGTGCCGATGTTGATGCGCTACTTCGCCGTGCCGCTGGTGGAAGCCTCGGTGGCGACCGGGGTGATCGTCGGTGTGACCGGGCTGTTCGGTCTGACCCTCGGTGGCTGGGTCGCCGACCGCATCCATGCACGCTTCGAGCGTGGCCGCCTGCTGTTCGCCACCGCGAGCATGCTGGTGGCCAGTCTGTGTACCGGCTACGCACTGTTCGCCGGGCAGATTGCCGTTGGCCTGTTCGTCGCGGTGTTCAGCATCGGCTGGTTGTTCGCCTACAACTTCTACACCTGCGTCTATACCGCTATCCAGGACGTGGTCGAGCCGCGCCTGCGCGCCACCGCCATGGCGCTGTTCTTCGCTGGTCTGTATCTGCTGGGCGGCGGCATGGGCACTGTGGTGGTGGGACTGCTCTCTGATCATTTCGCCCACGCGGCGATGCTTGCGGCGGGCGCCAGCGAAATGAGCGAGGCGTTCCGCGCGGTCGGTCTGCACGATGCCATGTACCTGATCCCCGCAACCCTGCTGCTGACCATGGTGTTTCTGTTCTGCGCTTCGCGGAGTTTTTGCCAGGATGCCAAACGGATGACCGCCGGCATGGCCGCGAGTGCCGAGCAGGCCGAGGCGGTGCCGAGCTGAGGATGCATCATGGAATTTGTGACCGGTTAGGCTCAGGCTGATTGGCCAGGGTTTAGGGCCGGGAAGAGTGCTTGAGGGCTCTTCTCTTCGTTGCTGATGCTAAGGGCCTTAATGCGTTCATTCTCCGCGAGGAATACTGTTTTTTTCGGGCGATATGCTCGCTTTCTGCACCGCGTTCCCCTTTGGCTTGCTTATTGGCGAGCTTGGGGAGGCCAAGCGGGGGACTATCTCGGCGGTGCCGGTCGTTGGCCGTTCAGCGCCCACAAGCTGAGAGAAGTAGCGGAGGCTCATTTTCACACCGTCCTCTTCGCACGCTGCAAGGGTGCACTTCCGCGCATGGGGCGGCTCCTTTCAAACCCCAGAAGCCGCCTCTACGAGTCGAACCACCGCTGGTTGCGTACACTGCCAACGGCCACTCGGCACCGTGGATACCAACTAGATCCTATCATTTCGGCTTTTAGAGCCCCAGAAGAATCCGGCTACACCGCGTGGCTAAACCAGCCGCGCCAATATCCTGGCCGCAAGAGGAGTTCGCATTATGCCAATGCACAACCCACCTCACCCTGGCGAAGCGTTACGTGAAGACGTGCTGCCGACCTTGGGTATGACGAAGGCGGAGCTGGCTGAACACCTGGAATATCCCGTCGAGCGGCTTGAAGTCGTGCTGAACTGCTGCGCCCCAATTAACACCGATCTGGCTCAATGCCTGGAGCTGGCCGGACTGGGCAGCGCCAGAACCTGGCTGGCAGAACAAGCCGCTTACGACTTGTGGCGGTCGCAACACTAGAGCCAGTTCCTTTCTGCAAAGGCATCACATCTATGGGGGGAAAGATTCCGGCTGTACCAGATGGCGGCGCCGCGGTACCTGGTACAACCAGAGCAGCAAGGGCACCTCTCCAAGCCAGAATTGGACAGTGAGCCGAATAGCCGGCATTATCAGCTCACCAAATGAGCCGAATAAGCCCGCTAATCGGCTCACAGACGAGCAGCCACATGAATGACCCTTGCTGGATCTGGCAGCAGATCAACTGGCCGAACTTCACTTGGCAAACCGACGCGCTTGCTCCGCAGCTGCGTGCCTGCGCCCATGCACAAGGGCGCTTGCTGGGCATGCTTGGCGCCGTGGGAAGTGACACACAAGTGCAGAGCAGCTTGGATGCCATGCTGCAGAACATCGTTACGTCGTCAGCCATCGAAGGCGAACAACTGAATGTTGGTTCGGTGCGTTCCTCACTGGCCAGGCGCCTGGGTTTGAACGAAGCTGGTCGCACGACACCGCGCTCGGAAGGGCTGGCAGAGCTACTGATTGATGCCACCCAAGAATGTCAGTCATCTCTAGATTTGCCGCGCTTGCTCAACTGGCATTGCTGGCTGTTTCCAGTCGATGAGAATCTATCGGCTCGACCTCTGCGCATTGGCGAGCTGCGTGGTGAGGAACCGATGCAGGTCGTGTCTGGCCGGATCGATCAGCCGACTGTTCACTTCGAAGCACCGCCACGCGACGGGCTGGATCAGCAACTGACGGACTTCCTCGCTTGGTTCGAGAACAGCCGCAACGATGCAGACCTCGATCCGTTGCTGCGAGCTGGCGTTGCTCACTTCTGGTTCGTCACCCTCCATCCGTTCGATGACGGCAATGGCCGGCTTACACGAGCCATCACCGATATGGCCCTGGCGCAAAGCGACCAGCAGGCCATCCGCTTCTACGCCATGTCGGCGAGTATCCTAGACGACCGCGCCGGCTATTACCGCATCCTCGAAGCCAGCCAGAAAGGCACGCTGGATATCACCGTCTGGCTGCAGTGGTTTCTCGGCACACTGCTCAAGAGCTTGGAGCAGGCCCTTACCCGCATCGACCATGTGCTGGCCAAGGCGCGCTTCTGGCAGGCGCACCGTGGTCACGCCCTGTCAGCCGAGCAAATCAAAGTGCTCAACCGCCTGCTCGATGGCGGCGAGCGCGGCTTCGAAAACGGCATCAGCGCCGCCCAGTACCAGGCCGTGGCCAAGGTTTCCAAAGCTACTGCTACCCGCCATCTGGGCGATCTTCTTGAAAAAGGCTGCATCGTGCGTCTGCCAGGCGGCGGGCGTAGTACCCGCTATCAAGTTAATAGCCCAGGCAACACCGCCATCTGAGAGCCACTCGTAAGCTTCCTGTGCGAGCCCAGTCCGTTCCTCGGCCCTTTTTGCCACCGTTTATCTCTAGCTCGCGAGATCGTAAACAGCTTCTGAAGCCTCGTCCCCTTCTTGCATAGAGCCATATCCGGCGGCCCGTATCCCAAAACAAGTAGAGCTACCGCCTCTGGTGGTAGCCAAGGTCATTGCCATGCCTTTCCAAGCAAGCGCTTTCGACCCGCGCGCCTTTCGCCGTGCCCTGGGCAATTTCGCCACCGGCGTAACCATCGTCACCGCCGCCACACCCGACGGTGCCAAGGCGGGCGTCACTGCCAACAGTTTCAACTCGGTATCGCTGGAACCGCCGCTGGTGCTCTGGAGCATCGACAAACGTTCGGGCAGCTGCGTCCTGCCCGCACACACATCTGCTCGGCTCCAAGGTGCTTGTAGGTATTACCTGAGTGCTGGAGCGTACCTCCGAAAGTGGCTGCGTGCTGGCCCTCCCCTGAACGAAGCGCTACGGTGGAGGTCATCTGAGACCCGCCAGCATGGGCCGGGGCAAGCGATTCGGGGAAGTCTCATGGCTTACAGGTTGCATCTTCGGGATACCGCTGGCGGCGTGCGCAAGGTCGCTCACCAGCGTATCGACAAGGCCATGGCTGCGCTGAGCGTGCCGGAGTCCGGCTATGGCGTGCACCAGGCGCGCAAGCGTTTCAAGGAATTGCGTGCCCTGCTGCGTCTGGTGCGCAAGCCGCTGGGCGTGGTGTTCAAGCCGCACAGCGAGCGGCTGCGCGATCTGGGCCGTGTACTGGCGCAGGCTCGTGATGCCGGCGCCATGCTGGAAAGCTGGGATCTGCTGGCCAAGCGTTTTCCTGAGCCCTTCGCCGAGGCCGGTTTCAGGAAGGTTCGCCAGCGGCTGGCGGCGCGTGCACGAGGCGAGCATGCCGAGGCAGGCCTCGATGAGCGGATTGCCGAGGTCATCGCCCAGTTGCGCGTCATCCACGAGGGCATCGATGACTGGCCTTTGCAGGAGCAGGGTTTCGATCTGTTGCGTGCCGGTATCGAGCGCACCTACGCCGATGGCTGTACGGAGCTGGCCAAGGCGCGGTTCGATCGCAGCGCCGAGCAGTTGCATGAGTGGCGCAAGCGGGTCAAGGATCACTGGTATCAGACCCAGTTGATGACACCGATCTGGCCATCGCTGATGCGCTTGCGCAGCCAGTCGTTGAAACAGCTGGCGGATAGGCTGGGTGACGATCACGACCTGGCGATGATGCGGCAGCTGATGCAGTTGCAGCCCGCGCTGTTCGGCGACGAGTCGCTGCATGAGCGCCTTGGCAAGGCTATCGAGCAGCGTCGTGGCGAGCTACAGGAGGCTGCGTTCCAGCTGGGTGACGAGCTCTACCTGGAATCACCCGAGAAGCTGGTGGCGCGCTGGCGTCGCTACTGGCAGGCGGCGGGCTGAGCCGCCTCCGCGTCAGTGGGCCGTAAAAATGCAGCTTGCGTAGGGCGGATCAACGCTTCACCGATCCGCCGGACGGAGATTGCGGCGCGTGAAATGCTGAGGCTTGCACGTCGGATCAGGCCTCGCCCCCGGATTACGCCTACGGCTAATCCAGGCGGCCTGTCAGGCGGCGGCACTGTTCACTTCATGTATATGCAGCATCTTTTCCAGCTCGCCGCGAATCAGCGCGTCCTCGCAGCCGGGCAGGTATTCGCGCAGCTTGCGGATGACCCATTGCTGGCCCTTGTCGACGAAGGGCAGGCGCTCGTCCAGTGACTCGATGGCCATCGCCTTGCCGTAGAAGGCCCCGGTTTCCCGGTTGGGTTCGATAGCCAGGTGCTTGAGGCAGTTGAGCACCAGCTTGCAACTGTCGACTTCGCCCTGGCGAATCCGCTCCAGCAACGCGCGCTGCGCCGGGTCGCTGCATTGCTGCAGGCTTTCTCCGGCAACCTTGGCGCCGGCGCGTTCGGCGCTGAGCAGGTCCTGGAGCAGTTTCGCTTCGCCTTCCGGGGTGTTCAGGTAGTTCTGTTCGCTCATTGCGCGTCCTCCCGTTGCGATTGGCGTTACTGGCGCACGGGGCTCCGTGCGCCACGCCGTGGAATTACAGTTTCTTCGCGGAGATGATCTTCACCGGCGACAGCGGAACGTTCTGCATCATGTTGCGATTGCCGGTCGGCACCTGGGCGATCTGGTCGACTACCTCCATGCCGCGTACCACCTTGGCGAACACGGCATAGCCGAAGTCGCGGCTGCCATGATCGAGGAAGTCATTGTCGCGGTGATTGATGAAGAACTGGCTGGTGGCCGAATCGACGTTCTGCGTGCGGGCCATGGCCAGCGTGCCGCGGACGTTGTGCAGGCCGTTGTCGGCCTCGTTCTTGATCGGCGCTCTGGTGGACTTTTGCCCGAGGCCGTCATTGAAGCCGCCACCCTGGATCATGAAGCCGGGAATCACGCGATGGAACACGGTGTCGTCGTAGAAGCCGCTTTCCACATACTCAAGAAAGTTCTTCACGCTGATCGGCGCCTTTTCGGCCTCCAGCTCGATTTCTATTTCGCCCATGCTGGTGTTCAGCAGTACGTGCGGGTTGTCCGCCGCAAGCAGATTTCCGGCGAGCAGCAATGAGCAGGCGGCAAGTACGAGTCGTTTCATGGTGTAGTCCTGGTGTGGTTGGAAGCCTGGTTCAGCAGGTCGTTTTTCAACGGGCTGCCAGCCTGCCCGGTGCAGACTGTGATTGCGCATCGTACGTCTTGATCAGCTCGATGAGAATCTGTGTTGCCGGGCCGAGTGGCTTGTCGGGATTAGTGTAAAGGTAGAAAAGCGGGCGGCGAATGCTGCCCTGGATCAGTGGCAGCGGTTTGAGCAGGCCGTCTGCCAGTTCGCGCCCGATCATGTGCCTCGGCAGCCAGGCGAAACCCAGGCCGCTGCTGACGAAGGCCACCGAGGTGGCCAGGCTGCCTACGGTCCAGCGCTGCTCGGCGCCCAGCCAGCCGGCATCACGCGGCTGACGCTGGCCGGAGTCGCGTACCACCACCTGCATCTGGTTCTGCAGGTCCTGCACGCTGAGCTTGCGCTGGAGCTGGTGCAGCGGATGGTCGGCATGGGCGACGGCGATGAACTCGACGGTGCCCAGTTCCGTGCCCAGGTAGCCGGTGATGTCCAGTCCGGTGATGGCCAGATCGGCAGTGCCATCCTTGAGTACGTCCTCGACACCCGAGAGGACTTCCTCGCGCAGCCGTACCCGACAGCCACGGCTGCGCGGCATGAATTCGGTCAGCGCGCGAATCAGCTGGGCGTTGGGGTAGGCGGCGTCCACCACCAGCCGCACCTCGGCTTCCCAGCCCAGTTCCATGTGATGCGCCAGCTCTTCCAGCTGACCGGCCTGGCTCACCAGTTGCCGGGAACGGCGCAGCAGCACCTCGCCCGCCTCGGTGAGCACAGCCTTGCGCCCCTCGATGCGCAGCAGAGGGATGCCGAGCTGTTCCTGCATGCGCGCCACGGTGTAGCTGACCGAGGATTGCGAGCGATGCAGGACTTCGGCGGCCTGGGCGAAGCCGCCGTGGTCCACCACCGCCTGCAGGGTTCGCCACTGATCGAGGGTTACGCGGGGCACTTTCATTCCGTTGCTTTCCTGTTGCATCTGTCTGGTAGGCTGGCGTCCGCCTTAACGAGGAGCCGCACACAATGAAAAGAATCTGCTTCGCTGCGTTGGCCATCATCCCACTGAGCGCCCTGGCCGTCAGCTATCCGGTGGAAATGGAGCAGCAGCTCAATGGCACGGAGGTCCTGGCCAGCGCCTCGTCCATCGACCGTGACATGGCCGCACTGCACCTGCACAACCTCGGCGCCGCGCCGGTGGCCTGCAAGGCGGTGTTCCGCAACGGTCCCGAGGCGCCGCGTACCCGCCGCACCACGCTGCAGGCCGGCGAGCAGAGGGCGCTGACCGCCAAGTTCAAGCGTGATGTGATCCGCCTGCGCATCCAACTCGATTGCGAGGCGCAATAGCCGATGTCGCGTGCATAAAGACGCCTCTCGGCGGGCAGACGGGTTACTCTATGCGGCGTTTTCGACCCGTTTCCCGATCTGCCCGAGGTAATCCCCTTGTTTGACCAATTCGCCCTGCACGAACGCCTGCTCAAGGCGGTCGCCGAACTCAAATTCGTCGAGCCGACTCCCGTGCAGAGTGCGGCCATTCCGCCTGCGTTGGAAGGGCGTGATCTGCGTGTCACGGCGCAGACCGGCAGCGGCAAGACCGCGGCGTTTGTGCTGCCGATGCTCAACCGTCTGATCGGGGATGCCGTGGTGCGTACCGATGTGCGCGCGCTGATCCTGCTGCCGACCCGCGAGCTGGCGCAACAGACGCTCAAGGAAGTCGAGCGCTTCTCGCAGTTCACCTTCATCAAGTCGGCGATGATCACCGGTGGCGAGGACTTCAAGGTCCAGGCGGCGATCCTGCGCAAGGTACCGGACATCCTCATCGGCACGCCGGGACGGATGATCGAGCATCTCAATGCCGGCACCCTTATCCTCAAGGACGTGGAGCTGCTGATCCTCGACGAAGCCGACCGCATGCTCGACATGGGCTTCGCCGACGACGTGCAGCGCCTGGTGGGCGAATGCGCCAAGCGCCAGCAGACCCTGCTGTTCTCCGCCACCAGCGGTGGCGCCGCCCTGCGCGAGATGGCGGCCAGTGTGCTGCGTGACCCGCTGCACCTGCAACTCAACCGCGTCAGCGAGCTCAACGAAGGCACACGGCAGCAGATCATCACCGCCGAGAACGTCGAGCATAAGGAAAAGCTGGTGCACTGGCTGCTGGCCAACGAGACCTACAAGAAAGCCGTGATCTTCACCAACACCCGCGTGCAGGCCGATCGCCTGTACGGGCGGCTGGTGGCAGAGGGTGTGAAAGCCTTCGTGCTGCACGGTGACAAGGACCAGAAGGACCGCAAGCTGGCCATCGACCGTGTCAAGGAAGGCGGCATGAAGGTGCTGGTGGCCACCGATGTGGCGGCGCGCGGCCTGGATATCGAAGGGCTGGATCTGGTGATCAACTTCGACATGCCGCGCTCCGGCGACGAATACGTGCACCGCATCGGTCGCACCGGGCGCGCCGGCGCCGAAGGGCTGGCGATCTCGCTGATCTGTCATAACGACTGGAACCTGATGTCGAGCATCGAGCGCTACCTCAAGCAGCGCTTCGAGCATCGCGTGGTCAAGGGGCTGAAGGGCGGCTACATGGGCCCGAAGAATCTCAAGGCCTCAGGCAAGGCTGCGGGTACCAAGAAGAAAAAAGAAGACAAGAAAAAGGCGGGCGACAAGAAAGCCAAACCAGCCGCCAAGCGCCCGAAGAACGCCAAGCGTGAAGCCCCTTCGCAGGTGGTGAGCGGTGACGGCATGGCACCGCTCAAGCGCAAGAGGCCTGAAGGGCAATAACGGCCAGTTGCTCCCACCGCGGGGCCTGTTCAGCCGTAGGTCGGGTTAGCCGAAGGCATAACCCGACTGTTGCATCGCTCAGCGCTCCTTGGCTGGCGGTATATCCGCTTCCTTTTCGGCCTGCTCGATATGTTGCAGGCGCCGCTCATAGGCTTGGCATTCGTCGCCGAGTTCGTCCGCAGTCCGCTTGACCTCCATTTCCCGCAATTGCTCGTTGATCTCGGCGGCACGCTCCGGGTCGCGCTCGGTCAACTGCTCGACGCGCTCGGCCAGTTCCGCTGCCTTGTCGTTGATCTGGTCGGTGGTGCACTCGGCAAATACCGGCTGGCTTGCCATCAGGGCGGCTGCGAGAGGAATCATCAGGTATTTCATGGCTGCGCTCCTGTTAACGACCTGTACGGTGGATCATCGCGCTACTGCTTTGGTTCAGCCTTGAGCTGATCGAACCATGCCGGGATCGGCATGGTCCCTATAGCAGAGCCGCTGCCCTTGAGCGGCGACAAGCAACGGGAGAATGCTCATGACCTACAACTGGAGCCTGATGCTGCGCCTGCTGCAGGAAGCGCAGAAGCCCGGCAACGAACCCTTCACACCCCGCCAGTACGCCGAGGAACATGCGGTCGCGCTGGAGGACGGCGGCCAGCCGATGCCCAACCTCGATTCGCTCAAGGCTGATGCCCAGAACTACGAGAGCCTGCTGTTCGAGGGGGGGTTCATCGTATCGCGCCCCGAGGAGCAGGGCGGTAACGGCGAGAATTTCATCCTGACCGAACGTGGCCAGCGGTTGCTGGACATCCTCCAAGAGCGTGGGGCGGATGTCGGGTTGCGCCAGCAACTGGATGACAAGGGGCAGGCGGCGCTGGTGCCGGAAGTATTCGATGAACTGACCCGTTAAGCGAATCGCCCCGCACCAGGCGGGGCGATTCATCGTCGGTCAGAGCGGGCCTATGCTCGCGCAGGACTTGTTGCCCGCGTGCTTGCGCAGCACCGGCAGTTGCGGGCGTGCCTTGCCGCCGTTGACATCCAGCGACAGCGCGTAATCGTTCCACCAGGGCCCTGCCGCCCAGTAGGTGCTGGGGATGCAGTTCCGGCCTAGGTACTTCAGCAGGTTGTCGGTGGCGACTATTGCTGACGGTGAGTAGTCCGGCGCGCCGTGCTCGCCGATAAAACCCCGCAGTCTGTGCTTGCGCAGCCATTCGACGAAAGGCTTGGCGCGGTCGACGCCGGTGTTGGGGGCGTAGACGGCGCGGCGGTCCGCATAGGTTCCCGAGAAGTCCTTGTCCAGATACAGGTGCGCTTCGTACACCAGGTTGTTCTTCGGATCACGCATCCAGGGGTCGTTCACCAACCGGGTGTTGTAGGACGGCCAGTGATAGGCGCTGGACCAGCGATCCCCGGCGACATAGATCCAGCGCGTGCGATCGATCTCGCGGATGGCTTTCGACGCTGCCAGCGCGGCCTCGGGCCACTTGCCATTGGTGGAGTGCGGCTCGTTCATCAGGCCGTAGCCATATACCGCAGGGTGGTTGGCCACCTTCTGGGCGATACGCCGCCAGCTGTCGGCGAAGGTGCTGATCGGTACCTCGCGTGAGGCGATCAGCTTGCCGTAGTAACGGTAGTAGTTGTGCATGTCCAGGATGACCTGGACGTCGTGCTTGCGCGCATGATCGAGGGTGGTCATCAGCCGGCCCAGTTCTGCGGCATTGAGCTCGGTATTCAGCTTTGGCTGGATCCGCTCCCAGCGGAAGGGCAGGCGAACCAGCTTCATGCCCATATCGGCATAGCGTTTGAAGTCGGCTTCGCCAGGGTAGATGTAGTGGATCTGGTAGCGACCGGGCAGGCTGGCGCTGGCGCTGTTGCCGGCACTGAATTCGGCGCCGGCGAGGTTGACGCCCACCAGGTTGATCGGATTGCCCGGCGCCGTTGTGCCCTGCGAAGGCGAGCTGCTGCCAGGGATCGGCTGGCCGAAACCATTGCTGCTCACCGATAGGGTGCGCGGGTAACCTACGGCCTTGCCGTTGATGGCGCCGCCATCGACCAGCACCGTCATGTTGTCACCGGAGCGGTAGACGGTTTTCACGGTGCGGATCTGGCCGTCGGCGAACCTGACCTTCGCGCCCTTGTGGAAGGCGGCCAGGTTGGCGGAGGTGCTCTTGATGGAGAAGCCTGGGGAGGTCAGGTAGATGCCGCCGGTGAAGTCCTTGCCGTTGAATGCATTCAGGACAACCGTCAGCGATGTGTCTGGTGAAGGCGTGCCTGAGGGTGGCGCGAAGCCTGGTGCGGGTGTGCTCGGGGCGCTTGGAAGAGAGGCGGCGGTTCCGGCGAACAGCTTGTTGGGATGGCCGAGATTGCCGCTGATTGCGGCGCCCGTGAGCATCACGCTCATGTTGCTGCCGGAGAGGTAGATTGCATTGATGGTGCGAACCTGGCCGTCGGCCAGCCTGACCGAGGTGCCGGGCTTGAATGCCGCCCGGTTGGCGCTGGTGGCCGCCAACGAGAAGCCCGCGGACTTGCGCCATACACCATTGAGCCAGTCGCTATTGGTGAAGTTGTTGATCTGAGCTGCTTGCTGAACGTTCGCGGCGGCCTGTGTGGCCGGTGCGGCTGCGCTCACCGGGCTGATGCTGATGAGCCCGAACAGTGCACTCAGGGTGATGGCGCCGAACAGGCTTTTTCGCGAGCCTGACACTGCGTTGAGGAACATGCTTATCTCCGGAACTTGATACGACAAAAGGCCGTGCGCCTTTTAAAAAGTACGGAAGCAACCTGGGGTGATTCAACGAACGAAGCACTGACCCGATGCCGCCTGGTTTGCCTGAACGCATCCACATGGCGGAAGGTTCGTTGGCATGGATAGGCTTTATATAGATTTGCTCTGGGAAATTGAAATTAGCTTGGCGCCACTAATTCGACGGAAAGCCATGCATCCATAGCGATGCTGTCAATTGGCAGGTCATGACTGTTGCGGTCGTTTGTGTATTGTTCTTATAAGTTGCTGAAAAGCATCGTTTAAAATTTTCAGCTAGATGAGCCGTAATAATGGCGGCGGCTTTCTGCTCTGGAAAAGATACTGACGAGCGTCAGTTTCATTTTATTTCTTTCTATTACAGAGGCCTCAGGCGCTATCGTTTCTGTTCCAGGCTTTCTATGGTCAGCTCCAGGGCCTTGCGCATGTCCAGTCGGGCCGAACGTCCGATATCCCGGTCGTCCAGTTGATAGCCGCGCTCCGATGGCAGGATAGGTGCGGTCAGGTCGTCTGCTTCGGTGGGTTCGAAATCGCTGCCGCGGCCTATGGTCAGGGCGCTGCGGCGCAGCAGTTCACGCACCTGGGACGGCTCCAGGCGGGGGTTGATCGACAGCATTGCCGCCACGATGCCGGCCACCATGGGCGTGGCGTAGGAGGTGCCGCAATGCACCTCGCCGCGTTTGCCGGTTTCCAGCGTCGCGGCGCGGGTGCAGGCAGAGGCGGTGATGTCGACGCGCATGTCGACATTCGATGAAGGCCGCTTGGTGACGTATGCCGGGTCTTCCACCGGGATATCCCGCTTGTCGCTGCGCTGATGGCCGCCAACGACCAGCAACTGGTCGGTGATGAAGGAAGAGGGCAGGCGATAGTCGTCCTGACCGGATCGGGCTGAGCCGTTACCGGCGGAATTCACCACCAGCACCTGGGGATGCTCGCGGCGCAGCCAGAGGAAGAACTCTTCCAGCAGTTCTTCGTAGCCGCTCATGGCGATGCCGGAGCGGATCAGCGAATCGACTTCCTCGCCCTCGACATCCCGCGCACCAATGCGATGGATGCCCCAGCTCCAGTTGAGAATCCGCACGCCGTCCTCGACCAGGTTGACTGACGCGGCGATGTTCGCGGTGATGCCGGCATCGGAGTTGCGCTCGACGATCACCTGGTAGCCGGCGCTGACCGGCTCCAAGGCGCTGAGGAAACCGCTGTCGGCAGGCTCGTCGCTGCGTGCGGCGAGGATGCCGGTGACGGTGGTGCCATGCCCGGCAGGCGCGCCGGCATCCCTGGCGTAGACACAGGTTCGCGGCTTGCGCGGGTCGCAGTCGTCGATATAGGAGGAGAACTCGGGCGAATCGAAATCGACGTCGCGCTCGATGATGCCGATGCGCACCGGGTGGGCCTCGACCGGTGCCTGCTCGGACGGCAGTCGGTGCCGGTAGTAGTCCACGGCGTCGAGGAAGCGATTGGCGATCCACTCGCTGTTGCGCGGCTTTTCTTCCTGATCGCTTTCGATGGGCTCTTCAGCCCCGGACTCCTCGATCACCACCGCATCCACGCTCACCTCGTTGCCCAGCCGCAGTATCAGGGCATCGCGCTCGGTCAGGTTCCTGACCGGCAGGCGCAGCTGGTAGGTATTGAGGGGGGCGATGGCACCGACGACTTCGGCACCATATCTGTCGGCCAGGCGGCGCGACTCGTCCAGGCCATCGTATTTTTCCTCGATGATCAGGCTGACCAGGTCGAGGTAGGTGGTCAGCCCGTCCATGTTCTTCGCCACCTCGTCAGGGCTCGCCGCGATCACATGGCTGCCGTTCAGGGTCAGCCAGACCGGATTGCTGCGGCGCTTGCCCTGCTCCAGCCAGAGCGGCCCACTTTCATGCTCGGCCTTGCGCAGGGTCAGGCGTAGCTGACCATCATCACGACGCTCGGCCTCGACGGGCTTGCCGTTCAGCATCAGCCTCGGTTCACCCTTGGCCAGGCCTTCGCTGCGCAGGCAGAAGGTCAGCTCCTGGGTGGCAAACAGGTCGCCACAGCGCTGCAGATCCTTGAGCCTGAGAGGCTCGTCGGCAGCGCTTGCCAGGGGTGAACCCAAAACGAGCAGCAGGCTGCCCAGGCAGGCGAGCGAAAGTTTTTTCATGGGCGTCGTTGCAGGTAGTGCACGCTGAACAGCTCGCCGGAGTCGGTCCATTGGCCGCTGCAATCGAAGCCGGCGCTGCTGGCGAGATTGGAGAAGGACTCCAGGGTGTATTTGTAGGAATTCTCGGTATGCAGGCTTTCGCCGGAGTCGAAGTGAAACCGCTGGCCGTCGACGGATACGTCCTGCGCCTCGCGACTGATCAGGTGCATTTCGATGCGTGAGTCGTTTTCATTGAAGAAAGCGTGATGAGCGAAACGTGATGGATCGATGTCGCTGTTCAGTTCCCGGCGAATGCGTCGTAGCAGGTTGAGGTTGAACGCCGCCGTGACATGCGCGCGGTCGTTATAGGCCGCTTCGAGCACGTCGCGGTCCTTGACCAGGTCGACGCCAATCAGCACGCCGCCTCCGGGCGGAAGGATGTCGTGCAGGTGGCCGAGCAGTTTGCGTGCCTGCAGCGGCGTGAAGTTACCGATGCTGGAGCCGGGAAAGAACACCAGCGGCTGATGAATGGTGAAGTCGTTCGGAAGGGTCAGCTCATCCGAGAAATCGGCGCAGGCGGCATGGACTTCCAGCCACGGATAGTCGGCGGCCAGGCGCTGCGTGCTGGTGAGCAGGAACTGCTCCGAGATGTCGATGCCCAGATAACTGATCGGTCGCAGCCCTTCGAGCAGCAAACGCACCTTGCGGCTGGCACCGCTGCCCAGCTCGATCAGGTCGGTCTGTGGTCCGGCGATCTCACGGATGTCATTGGCCGCGCCGGCGAGAATCTGCTCTTCGGCGCGGGTCAGGTAGTACTCGGGCTGCAGGCATATCTGCTCGAAGAGCTCCGATCCACGCTGGTCATAGAAGAACTTCGGCGAGATATGTTTTGGCGAGGCCGCGAAACCAGCCAGCGTTTCATCACGCAGCGAAGCCTCGTGAGGTTGCTGGGTCTGGTCATGGAAATGCACGGCTAATGCCATCGTCATAGCTCCCTGGCCAGGCGTAGCCCGGCGAATTGCCAGCGCATGGCCGGCTGGAAAAAGTTGCGGTAGGTGGCGCGAATATGTGCCAGCGGTGTGGCGCAACAACCGCCGCGCAGCACCATCTGCCCGGACATGAACTTGCCGTTGTACTCGCCCAGGCTGCCTTCCAGTGGGCGGAAGCCGGGATAGGGCCGGTAGGCGCTGGCCGTCCATTCCCAGACATCCCCGAACAGCTGCGCCGGCCCTTCGCCGGGCGCAGCGGCAACGGGCTGCAGGTGATCGTTTTCAAGGAAGTTGCCCTGTCGGGGCAGGTCGCTGGCGGCCACTTCCCACTCGGCTTCGGTGGGCAGTCGGGCGCAGGCCCAGCGGGCATAGGCGTCCGCCTCATAGAAACTGATGTGGCAGACCGGCGCCTCCATATCCAGCGGTCGTAGCCCGCCAAGGGTCATTTCGTACCAGGCGCCGTCGTCGCGATGCCAATACAGCGGGGCGTTCCAGCCATGCTGACGGATATGCGCCCAGCCGTCGGACAGCCAGAGTTCACTGCGCGCATAACCGCCGTCGGCGATGAACGACAGGTATTCGCGATTGCTCACCAGTCGATCGGCCAGCTGGAAATCCTCGATGAACTGCCGGTGCCGCGGTGTCTCGCAATCGAAGGCGAAACCGCTGTCGTCGTGGCCGATATGGCGTACCCCGCCGCCAAAGTCGTGCCAGCGCAGGCGGTCATTCTGCGGCCTCGGTGCCGGCTTCAGATCGTTGCGATAGACCGGGTGCAGGGGGTTTTGCGCCAGGATGTGCTTGATGTCCATCAGCAGCAGCTCCTGATGCTGCTGTTCATGCTCCAGCCCCAGCTCGACCCGGCACAGGATTTCAGTGGCATGCTGCTGGGGAGGATTGGCCAGAAGCTCGCCCAGCGCCTGATCGACGTGATGGCGAAAGCGGTAGACGTCGTTCACGCCGGGCCGCGAAATCAGCCCGCGCTGGGCCCGCGGAAATGGCGTGCCGTGGGTTTCGTAGTAGGAATTGAACAAGTGGTCATAGGCCGCGTCGAGCGGCTTGTAGCCCGCCAGATAAGGCTTGAGCAAGAACGCCTCGAAGAACCAGCTGACGTGCGCCAGGTGCCATTTCGGCGGGCTGACGTCGGGCATGCTCTGGATGATGTAATCCTCGATCTGCAAGGGTGCGCAGATTGCTTCGCTGGCGGCGCGTACCTGCCGGAAGCGCTGCAGCAGGCGATCCGGTTCGGCGTGCGCCGGTTGCTGGTTTGGCTGTGCTGCCAGATTGCCCATCGGCGTTCCCCTGTTCGATGCCCGGATGTTCGATGCTGGAACGGTCGAAAACCGCCTCTATAGCGACCCGAAGCGAGGCGCAAAAGTTTCTGCGAGGCTGATGCGAGCGCGCCGCAATGGCGTCGCTTCGCCTGTGATGTAAAGCCTGATCGAGGCGCCGGCTTAGCCTTCTTCGACTGGCGGGGTAGGGCGTATCAGCATTTCGTTGACATCCACATGCGCCGGCTGCGACAGCGCGTAAACCACTGCCCGACCGATGTCCTCCGGTTGCATCGCGTACGCCGGCGGTTCGTCGAACAGCGGCGTGTCGACCATGCCAGGCTCGATCAAGGTGACCCGCACACCCGTGCCGCGCAATTCCTCGCGCACGCTGAGGCCCATGCCGGTCACCGCCCATTTGCTGGCGCTGTACATCGAGCCGGGAATGACGAAGCGGCCTGCGGCAGAACCTGTCAGTAGCAAGTGACCGCGACTGGCTTTGAGCGCCTCGATACTGCAACGCAGGGTCAGGCCGACGCCGTAGACGTTGGTAAGCAACATGTCGCGCCAGACGTCCGGGTCGGCGCCGCTGAAGCCGCCTTCGCCGCCTGGGATACCGGCATTGGCATACACCGCATCGAGCTGGCCGAAATGCTCCAGAACCTGCCGCACCATGGCCTGTTGTTCGGCGTATTCCTTCACGTCACAGCGGATCGCCAGCGCGCGTTGCGGGCCACCGAGTTCGCTTACCAGCTTCGTGAGCTTGTGCTCGGAGCGTGCCGCCAGGGCAACGCGATACCCGGCTTCTGCGGCGAGCCGTGCGGTGGCCGCGCCGATTCCGGAGGATGCGCCGGTGATCAGCAGAACCGGATCGCTCATGGTCACCTCCAGCCTCAGTAGTTCGGTGGGGTTTCCGGAATGCCGGTGTCGTCGCTCAGTGCCGGCATGGTCCAGGGTTCGAGGCGCTGGTCCTTGTCTTCAACGTCGAGCCGCGCCTGCTCGATGACGCTGCCGAGCCGCTGTGCGCTGCTGTACTCCTCACGCGGCACGCTGGGCACTCGCAGCATCTCGGCGCCGCTGCTGGACATCACGGTAAAGCCGAAACTGTCGTCGTCCGGATTGGCGCTGGTCACGCAGCCGCACGGCAGAAAGGCTTCGGTGACCAGCTGCATCGCATCGTCGAGTGTCAGGGGTTGGGCGTTCATGGTGCTCTCCATTGGCGGGCTGTCTCAAGTTGACCGCCGGGGCGGGCGACCGTTTCCGAGCAGGCGACGGGCTGCGGTCGAGCGCCCTTGTGGACACGCTGTGGCGCCAGCATATTCAGATGCATGAAAACAATTTCCGTGCACGATGCCGTTACCGCGTTCCATCCAGCGGTAGCTGGCTGGTTCAGCCGCAGCTTTCCTTCGCCTACACCGGCTCAGATAGCCGCCTGGCCCTTGATTCGTTCCGGCCAATCGACATTGATCGCCGCGCCCACCGGCTCGGGCAAGACCCTGACGGCCTTCCTCGCCGCGATCGATCAGCTGGTCCGGCAGAGTCTGGGCGAGGGCGGCTTGGCGGACCAGACAGCCGTGCTTTACGTCTCGCCGCTCAAGGCGCTGTCCAACGATATCCATGTGAATCTCGAACAACCGTTGCGGGGAATATCCGCCGAACTGGAGCAGCTTGGCCTGCCGGCGCTGCAGATCCGCACCGCCGTGCGCACCGGCGATACGCCGCAGGCCGAGCGGGCGGCGATGCGCAAGCGGGTGCCGCATATTCTGGTGACGACGCCGGAATCGCTCTATGTGCTGCTGGGCTCCGACTCTGGCCGGCAGATGCTTGCGGGAGTGCACAGCGTGATCGTCGACGAGATCCATGCCATTGCCGGCAACAAGCGTGGCAGCCATCTGGCCTTGTCGCTGGAACGACTGGAGGCGTTGTGCCGGCGACCGCTGGTGCGCATCGGGCTGTCGGCCACACAGAAGCCCATCGAGGCGGTAGCGGGCTTCCTGGCCGGCACCGGGCGGCGCTGCGAAATCGTCGATATCGGCCACGGTCGTGCGCGTGACCTGGCACTGGAGGTGCCGCCGGTGCCGCTGGAAGCGGTAATGAGCAATGCGGTGTGGGACCTGGTCTACGATCGCTTGGCGACGCTGGTCGGCGAACACCGGACCACACTCGTCTTCGTCAATACGCGGCGCATGGCCGAACGCGCTGCGCGGCATCTGAGCGAGCGTCTCGGCAATGCCGTGGTCGCCGCCCATCACGGCAGCCTGGCGCGTGAGCAGCGGCTGGATGCCGAGCAGAAGCTCAAGCGTGGCGAGCTGCGGGTATTGGTGGCCACCGCCTCGCTGGAACTGGGCATCGATATCGGTGACGTCGAGCTGGTCTGCCAGCTGGGTTCGCCGCGCTCTATAGCAGCCTTTCTACAACGCGTTGGCCGTGCCGGACACCAGGTTGGCGGCATTTCCAGGGGCCGTTTGTTTCCCAGCTCGCGCGACGACCTGATCGAATGCGCCGCCTTGCTCGACAGTGTGCGCCGTGGCGAGCTGGATACGCTGACGATTCCCGTGGCGCCGCTGGACGTGCTGGCGCAACAGATCGTCGCCGAGGTGTCGTGCCGCGAGTGGCAGGAGGACGCGCTATTGGCGTCGATCCACCGCGCCATGCCCTACACCGATTTGAGCGAGGCGAACTACCAGGCGCTGCTGGCGATGCTCGCCGAAGGCTACACCACCCGCCACGGTGCACGCGGCGCCTATCTGCACCGCGACTTGGCCAGCCGCAGCCTACGAGGCCGACGTGGCGGGCGCCTGACCGCGTTGACGTCGGGCGGCACCATTGCCGACAACGCCGACTATGCGGTGCTGCTCGAACCCCAGGCATTCAACATCGGCACGGTGAACGAAGATTTCGCGGTGGAAAGCCTTGCCGGCGACGTCTTCCAGCTGGGCAACACTTCTTATCGCATCCTCAAGATCGAGCCTGGCCGGGTCCGGGTCGAGGATGCCCAGGGCCAGCCACCGAACATCCCGTTCTGGCTCGGCGAGGCGCCGGGGCGTAGTGATGAGTTGTCGGTAGCCGTGGCGAGGCTGCGGGAGGCAGTCGAGGAACGGCTGGGGCATACGCTGGACCTGACTCCCGCCATCGACTGGCTAACCGGCATCCTCGGTCTGCCAGACTCCGCCGCCCGGCAGATCGTCGAATACCTGGCCCGTACACGCTCGGCGCTGGGTGCGCTGCCGACGCAAAGCCGGCTGATCATGGAGCGCTTCTTCGACGAATCAGGCGGCACCCAACTGGTCATTCATTCGCCCTACGGCAGCCGGATCAACCGTGCCTGGGGCCTGGCCCTGCGCAAGCGGTTCTGCCGCACGTTCAACTTCGAGCTGCAGGCGGCGGCGACCGAGGATGCGATCATCTTTTCGCTGTCCACCAGCCACAGTTTTCCGCTCGAAGAGGTCTGGCGTTATCTGCATTCCAGCAGTGCTGAACATGTCCTGATCCAGGCATTGCTCGACGCGCCGCTGTTCGGCGTGCGCTGGCGCTGGAACGCCACCACAGCCCTGGCGCTGCCGCGCATGGCCGGTGGGCGCAAGGTGGCGCCGCAGCTACAGCGGATGAAGAGCGAAGACCTGCTTGCCACCGTCTTTCCCGATCAGGTCGCCTGCCTGGAAAACATCGTCGGCGAACGCGAGATTCCTGAGCATCCACTGGTGGCGCAGACCCTGGATGACTGTCTGCACGAGGCCATGGACAGCGAAGGCTGGCTGGCACTGTTGCGGCGCATCGAGGCGGGTGAAGTCGAGCTGCTGGCGCGTGACCTGCCGGCGCCGTCACCGCTGGCCATGGAGGTGCTTGGCGCACGGCCCTATGCCTTTCTCGACGATGCGCCGCTGGAAGAACGCCGCACCCAGGCGGTGCTCAATCGACGCTGGACCGATCCCGAGTCCAGTGACGATCTAGGCGCGCTGGATGCCGCCGCCATCGAAGCGGTGCGTGAGCAAGCCTGGCCGCAAGCGCGCAATCCGGACGAACTGCATGAGGCGCTGGTCGGCCTCGGCGGTATCGCCGAGAGCGAGGCGCTGGCCGAACAGGATTGGTTCGCCTGGCTGCATGAACTGGCCCGGGGAGGTCGCGCAACCCGGCTGGGAATCGCGCAGGAGCGCGCGCTCTGGCTGCCGCTGGAACGGCTCGCGCTTGGCCAGGCCATCTATCCGGGCGCGTCACACGAGCCGGTCTTGCAGCCGTTGCCCGGCTTCGATGGAGTGCCGGCCGAGGACGATGCCGTGCTGGAACTGGTACGCGCGCGGCTGACCGGCTTCGGACCCTTGCCGGTCTCGCTGATCACCCGGCCGCTGGCCTTGCCGGCCTCGGCCGTCGCCCAGGCCCTGATCCGTCTGGAATCCGAAGGTTATGTATTGCGTGGTCGCTTCACACCCGGTGCGAGCGAAGACGAATGGTGCGAGCGGCATTTGCTGGCGCGCATCCATCGTTATACGGTCAAGCGCCTGCGCCGCGAGATCGAGCCGGTGGAGCGCGCCGATTTCATGCGCTTTCTGTTCGACTGGCAGCACCTGTCCGAGGCGACACGAATGCAGGGCCGCGACGCGCTCGGCACGGTGGTCGAGCAGCTCGAAGGCTTTCAGGCCGCCGCCGGGGCCTGGGAGAGCGACCTGTTGCCTGCGCGGTTGAAGGATTACGGTCGCACCTGGCTGGACGAACTCTGCCAAGCCGGGCGCATCGTCTGGACACGCCTGGCCGGGCGGGTCAAAGCCAGCAGCGGCCCGGTACGCGGCACGCCCATCGTGCTGTTGCCGCGCCGGCATCTCGCGGCCTGGTACGCGCTGGCTGGCGACGCGCCGCAGCCGGAGCTTTCGTCGCGGGCGCAGCGGGTCTTCGAGACGCTGCAGGGGCAGGGCGCGTTGTTCTTCGATGAGCTGCGGCAGGATGCGCATCTGCTGCGCAGCGAACTGGAAGATGCGCTCGGTGAGCTGGTCGCGGTCGGGCTGGTCAACGCCGACAGCTTCGCCGGTCTGCGCGCCTTGCTGGCGCCCGCCGCCAAGCGTTCACGCAGTGCTCGGCAGAGTCGTGGCGGCGCCTTTATCGGCGGCATGGCCGATGCGGGGCGCTGGGCACTGGTTCGCAAGGGTACGAGGGCGCCGGTCGAAACGGCCATGCCGCGCTCGGCTGCGCTCGATTCAGAAGCGCTGGAACACATCGCCATGACCCTGCTGCGCCGCTACGGCGTGGTGTTCTGGCGATTGCTGGATCGCGAGGCGGACTGGCTGCCGCCCTGGCGTGAGCTGCTGCGCGTCTACCACCGGCTCGAAGCGCGTGGCGAGATTCGCGGCGGGCGCTTCGTTGCGGGCGTGCCGGGCGAACAGTTCGCTTTACCGGAGGCGGTCGGCCTGCTGCGCGAGGTACGCAAGCGGCCACTGACGGGCGAAATGATCGCCGTCTCGGCAGTCGATCCGCTCAATCAGGTCGGTACCTTGCTGCCTGGTGAGCGCGTGCCGGCAGTGGCTGGCAATCGCGTGCTCTATCGCGACGGTGCACCGCTGGGATTACTGATCGCCGGCAAGCCTGAACTGCTGGCTGAACTGGATGAAGACGATCAGCGCAAGGCGCGGCAACTGCTGGCGATGGCGCGGCGCTAGCGCCGAGGCGAAACGAAAAGGCCGGCTGCGATCACTCGCAGCCGGCCTTTCTTCTCGCGGGACGAATCAGCCTGCGACCAGCACGCGAATCGCCTCCAGGCGCAGCGCCGCTTTCTCCAGCATCGCCAGACCTTCTTCACGCTGCTTGCGCAGGGCCTCGATTTCGCTGTCACGCACGCTGGGGTTGACCGCCTGCAGCGCGGTCAGGCGCGCCAGTTCTTCATCGAGGCTGGCTTTCAACCGGCGCTGTGCTTCGGCCACGCGCTCGCTGTGACGCGGGGCGATCTTGGCTTCGGCATCGGAAATCTGCACCGCCAGCACGTCGCGTTGGGCTTGCACGAACTTGTTGGCGCTGGCCCGCGGCACGCTTTCCAGCTGGTCGGTGAGAGTTTCGAAGGCAACCTTGGGGGCCAGGTCGTTGCCGTTGGAATCGAGCAGGCAGCGCAGCGCCAGCGGCGGCAGGAAGCGATTGAGCTGCAGCGCACGCGGCGCCACCACTTCGCTGACGAACAGCAGTTCCAGCAGCACGGTGCCGGGTTTGAGTGCCTTGTTCTTGATCAGCGCCACGGCGGTGTTGCCCATGGAGCCGGACAGCACCAGGTCCATGCCGCCCTGCACCATGGGGTGTTCCCAGGTGAGGAACTGCATGTCCTCGCGGGCCAGCGCCTGCTCACGGTCGTAGGTGATGGTCACGGCTTCGTCGTCGCCGAGCGGGAAGCTGGCATCCAGCATCTTCTCGCTGGGGCGCAGGATCAGGGCGTTCTCGGAATGGTCCTCGCTGTCGATGCCGAAGGCGTCGAACAACTCTTCCATATAGATCGGCAGGGCGAACTGGTCGTCCTGTTCCTCGATGGCTTCGACCAGCGCGGCGCCCTGTTCGCCACCGGCGGAGTTGAGTTCCAGCAAGCGGTCGCGACCGGCATGCAGCTCGGCTTCCAGGCGTTCGCGCTCGACACGGGCCTCTTCGATCAGCTGGCCGAATTCGTCGTCGTCGCCTTCTTCCAGCTGGCTCAGCAGGCGCGGACCGAACTGATGCTGCAGGGCGTTGCCGGTTGGACAGGTATTGAGGAAGGCATTCAGCGCCTGGTGGTACCACTGGAACAGGCGTTCCTGCGGGCTGGTTTCCAGGTAGGGCACATGCAACTGGATGACATGCGCCTGACCGATGCGGTCGAGACGACCGATGCGCTGTTCGAGCAGGTCCGGGTGCGCCGGCAGATCGAACAGCACCAGATGGTGGGCGAACTGGAAGTTGCGGCCTTCGCTGCCGATTTCCGAGCAGATCAGCACCTGCGCGCCGAATTCCTCGTCGGCGAAGTAGGCGGCGGCGCGGTCGCGTTCGAGGATGCTCATGCCTTCATGGAACACCGTGGCCGGAATGCCGGAGCGCACGCGCAGGGCGTCTTCCAGGTCCAGTGCGGTCTCGGCGTGGGCACAGATGACCAGCACCTTGAACTTCTTCAGCATCTTCAGCGTGTCGATCAGCCACTCGACGCGCGGATCGAAGGTCCACCAGCGGTTCTGCGCCTCGGGCTCGTCCTGCTGGCTCTGGAAGGCGACTTCCGGGTACAGCTCGGCGCGATCGCCCAGCGGCAACTCCAGATACTCGGCTGGGCAGGGCAGCGGATAGGGATGCAGCTGGCGCTCGGGGAAACCGCGCACGGCGGCGCGGGTGTTGCGGAACAGCAGGCGTCCGGTGCCGTGGCGGTCGAGCAGCTCGCGGATCAGCCGGCTACTGGCGTCGATGTCGCCATCGGTAGCCGCTGCCAGCAATGCTTCGCCTTCGGCACCGAGGAATTCATGGATGGTCTGATGAGCGCGTTCGGACAGCCGACCCTCGTCGAGCAGCTCCTGCACGGCTTCGGCGACCGGCTGGTAGCTGGCGCTTTCGGCACGGAAGGCTTCCAGGTCATGGAAACGGTTCGGGTCGAGCAGGCGCAGGCGGGCGAAATGGCTTTCCTGGCCCAGCTGTTCCGGGGTGGCGGTCAGCAGCAATACGCCGGGAATCACCTCGGCCAGCTGTTCGACCAACTGGTATTCGGCACTGGCGTTTTCCGGGTGCCAGACCAGGTGATGCGCCTCGTCCACCACCAGCAGGTCCCAGCCGGCAGCGAAGGCGGCGTCCTGGGCGCGCTCGTCGTCCTTCAGCCATTCCAGAGAGACCAGCGCCAGCTGGGTGTCCTCGAAGGGATTGCTGGCATCGCTCTCGATGAAGCGCTCGTCGTCGAACAGCGCGACTTCCAGGTTGAAGCGGCGGCGCATTTCCACCAGCCACTGATGCTGGAGGTTTTCCGGCACTAGGATGAGTACCCGCTTGGCGCGACCGGAGAGCAACTGACGATGGATTACCAGGCCGGCTTCGATGGTCTTGCCCAGGCCCACTTCGTCGGCCAGCAGCACGCGCGGGGCGATGCGGTCGGCGACTTCGCGGGCGATATGCAACTGATGCGCGATGGGTTGCGCACGCACGCCGCCCAGCCCCCACAGCGAGGAAGTTAGTTGTTTGCTCTGGTTTTCCAGCGTGTGGTAACGCAGCTTGAACCAGTTCAGCGGATCGATCTGCCCGGCGAACAGGCGATCACTGGCCAGGCGGAACTGGATGAAGTTGGACAGCTGGGTTTCCGGCAGGGTGCGGGCTTCGTTCTGCGCGGTCAGGCCGTGATAGACCAGCAGGCCGTCGACGTCGTCGACCTCGCGCACGGTCATCTTCCAGCCTTCGAAATGGGTGACTTCATCGCCGGGGACGAAGCGCACGCGGGTCAGCGGGGCGCTGCGGGCCGCATATTGACGGGTTTCGCCGGTGGCCGGATAGAGCACGGTGAGCATCCGCCCGTCCAGCGTCAGGATGGTTCCCAGACCGAGTTCCGCTTCGCTGTCGCTGATCCAGCGTTGCCCCGGTAGATACTGCTGCGCCATGCTGCCTCCCGCTGTGAAAAAAGCGCGCTATGGTAACGGAACACTGCCGCCAGAGCGACGATAGATGCCGACGAATCAAGGCAGGAGCCCATTTCCGTTTCGCTGCAGGATGATGAAACGGGAACTGACCCAAAGGCAGTGTAGTCTTGCGGTTAAAGTCGTCGGCGGTTCAGCCGATCAATCGGTACGGGCTCTGTTCAGGCACGGGCCGGTCATGCTGCACGGAGAGCGAAGATGCTGCCAGTCATCCCAGCCGGAGTCGTTCAAGTCAATGCCCAGCAAGACGTGGTCAAGCCGCGTCCGGATATCGCGCCTGTCACACCGGTGGAACCGAGCGTCAAGGAAAGCGAGGTGGAACTGGATCGCCGACATCATCAGGAGGCTGAACAGATGCAGCGCGACGAGCAGCGTCGGCGTCAGCGGCGTGGCTATACGGCAGAGGAACTGGCCGAAGGCGAAACCGCCGAAGAGGATCAGCAGGCACTCGGCGAGCTGCCACGTCAGGGGCTCTGGGTCGATGTACAAGTCTGAAGCAGTATTATTGAAGACACCTGGTAGCCGGAACGCGAGTCAGTCTTATGAGCAGTGAAGTAAAGCTGATCGATTTCAGCGCAGAGCGTGAAAAGCGTATTCACGACATCAAGGACAAGCGCCTTGAGGAGATGCGCCAGGCTTTCGAGCAGGCGTTGCCGCTGGGCAAGCCGAAGAAGAAAGCCAGAGGCAAGCCGAAGAAGCGTTCGTAAAAGTGTTGTTACCCTCTCGCAACATCCCTCCGATACCCCTGTTTTCTTGATCCAGGTCAGCTTGCGTGGCGCCTGTGTTCCAAGGCTTTGCGCCTATTGACATCGGTCAATTTTTTATCCGCTCAGCGGAGTAACGTGCAGCCATCGGACAAGCACAACGGTTTGGAGGAAGGTAATCATGTTCGTCGATAATGTGGTGCTCGCCGGGGTTGTCACAGTCGGCCTGATGGTCGTCTTCCTCGGGGGCTTCGGATATTTCATCTGGCGGGATGCGCAAAAGAAGCGCTGATCCGGCTGGTGCAACAGAGCACGCAAGGCATTTGGGCGACTTAGGTCGCCCTTTTTTTCGTTCGCTTTTTCGACAATGGCGGGAAGATCGATGTCCTGGCTGGCCAGGGCGTTCTGCGTCTATCCGAAGCGCAGGCTGTCGCAGGTCGAATTAGCCGAAGGCGTAATCCGACGATCCGACGGTGTAATGCGACCATCCATATCTGACCGCTCAACATCTAATCGCGTCTGGCTGCTCGCCCGTTGGGTCGGTGAAGCGTGACCCGACCTACCCGATAAGATGAACCGCCTGTGGAAGATCTATCGCCCCTTATGTACTGCTTGAAGGGGAACATAGAGTCTCCCACACGTTCGGACGTGCATGTCGTGGGAGCGGTCGGGCGGCGCTCCTCTTCAAGTCGCGACGGGCTATCAGCCGAAGCTGATCGGCGGCAGCTCCTTCAGCTCGACGGTTTCCGCCCGGCGCGGCGCCAGCACTTGTGCTTCGCCTTCCACGACCAGTTCATCGTTCTGGTTGAATACGTTGGTTGCGATGCGCACGCGGTTCTTGGGCAGCTTTTCGAGGATCTCGATACGGACGGTGATGGTATCGCCGATCTTCACCGGTCTGACGAAGCTCATCGTCTGGCCCAGGTAGATGGTGCCCGGTCCTGGCAGGGTGCAAGCCACTGCGGCACTGATGAGCGCGCCGCTGAGCATGCCGTGGGCGATACGGTCCTTGAACAGGGTGCCAGCGGCATATTCCGCATCCAGATGCACCGGATTACGGTCACCCGACAGGGCCGCGAACAGCTGGATATCCCGCTCCTCGACGGTTTTTTCGTATTGTGCCGTCTGACCGACTTCCAGAGCGGCATAGGGCGTGTTGCTGATGGTGGTCATCATGTTTCCTCGGGTGTAGGGCCGGATCGCTGCGGGGTGCTGCCTGCCGGTCCGGTAGGGCATGAGCGCGCCGAAGCGACCGCAACATATAAGATGGCGGTCGCATTCTAGAGGCATGCTGCGATCTTGTCCTCAGAGCACTGTCGTGCAGGGAGACGAGATTCAGGCGTTCGACCTGTTTGACGAGCCTCCCTTCGCCTGGCTGCCAAGAGGCGCAGCGCCAGCCCTGATGCAAGATTCACGACAGTGATCCAGCTCCCCCGGTCAGCCATCAAGCCTTGTTTTGGCGGAGCCGGTCATTCAGGAAGCCAATGACTGTTCTCTTCTTGTTGGTCACTTTATGTCGATTTTCTATATTCCGGACGCTGTTCGGACAGTTTTAAAGCTGCTAACCTCGCCCCACTTTTTGCCCGTTTTAATGGCGCAAAATTAACAAATCACAACAAAATAGCTGCCATGCGCAGAAAGCTGTCGCTTAGGAGTGGGGTCATGACCGAGAACTTCTGGAAGGATAAGTATCCTGTCGGGGTCGAAAGCGAAATCAATTCCGGCGAATACCAGAACATCCAGGCTGTGCTCAAGCAGTCCTGCGAGCGTTTCTCAGACAAGCCGGCTTTCAGCAACCTCGGCATGACTTTGACCTACGGTGAGCTGTACCGGCTGTCCGGCGAATTCGCCGCCTATCTCCAGCAGCACACCGACCTGCAGCCGGGCGACCGCATTGCCGTCCAGCTGCCCAACCTGCTGCAGTACCCCGTCGTCGTGTTCGGCGCCATGCGTGCTGGCCTGATCGTGGTCAACACCAACCCGCTGTACACCGCTCGCGAGATGGAGCATCAGTTCAACGATTCCGGTGCCAAGGCACTGCTCTGCCTGGCCAATATGGCGCACCTGGCCGAAAGCGTATTGCCCAAGACCGGTATCAGGCACGTCATCATCACCGAAGTCGGCGACATGCTGCCGACCTTCAAACGCCTGCTGGTCAATGCCGTGATCAAGCATGTGAAAAAGATGGTGCCGCCCTACAACCTGCCGAAAGCGGTCAGGTTCAACGACGCTCTGGCGCTTGGGCGTGGCAAGACCCCGCAGGAGGCCAATCCGGCCCGCGACGACATCGCCGTGCTGCAATACACCGGCGGCACCACCGGCGTGGCCAAGGGTGCGATGCTGACTCACAGCAATATCGTCTCGAACATGCTGCAATGCCGGGCGCTGATGGGTTCGAACCTGAACGAGGGCAGCGAGATCCTCATCGCGCCGCTGCCGCTCTACCACATCTACGCCTTCACCTTCCATTGCATGGCGATGATGCTGATCGGCAATCACAACATCCTCATCACCAACCCACGCGATCTGCCGTCGATGGTCAAGGACCTGTCGAAGTACCGCTTCACAGGTTTCGTTGGGCTCAATACCCTGTTCGTGGCCCTGTGCAATAACCAGGATTTCCAGAAACTGGACTTCTCCGGACTCAAGATCACGCTGTCGGGCGGTATGGCGCTGCAGCTGGCCGCTGCCGAGCGCTGGAAGCAGGTTACCGGCTGCGCCATCTGTGAAGGCTATGGCCTGACCGAAACCAGCCCGGCGGCCTCGGTCAACCCGATCGAGCACATCCAGATCGGCACCATCGGCATCCCGGTGCCTTCGACCCGCTTCAAGGTCATCAGCGATGACGGTCAGGACCTGCCGCTGGGCGAGATCGGCGAACTGTGTATCAAGGGTCCACAGGTGATGAAGGGTTACTGGCAGCGGCAGGAAGCCACCGACGAAGTGCTCGACGCTGACGGCTGGTTCAAGACCGGCGACATTGGCCTGATTCAGGAAGACGGCTACATCCGTATTGTCGACCGCAAGAAGGACATGATTCTGGTGTCCGGCTTCAATGTGTATCCCAACGAGCTGGAAGACGTGCTTGCGACCCTGCCGGGTGTGCTGCAATGCGCCGCGATTGGCGTCCCGGACGAGAAATCCGGCGAGGCGATCAAGGTGTTCATCGTGGTCAAGCCCGGCGAGAGCCTGACCAGGGAGCAGGTGATGCAGCACATGCATGACAACCTGACCGGCTACAAACGGCCCAAGGCCGTCGAGTTTCGTGACAGCCTGCCGACGACCAACGTCGGCAAGATCCTGCGCCGCGAACTGCGTGACGAGGAGTTGCGCAAGCTCGGCAAGAAGTGACCGCCTATCCGCCGATTCCCGGCGGCACGCAGGCAACCGGCTGAGCCAGCGGCAACCACAGCGCCCCGATAATCATCGGGGCGTTGGCGTTCATGCGGCACGGAAAATGTACGAGCCGGACCGCCGGTCCGCGTCTGCCTGCAGGTCGGAACAGGGCTGTGAGGCCCGTTCTAGAGGTTTTTCTCCTTGCCAGGGTAAAGAAGCCGTAGCCGCTGCCGACAAGCGTTCCCCGACATCCCGATACCTTCGTCCGCGCCGGTCGATGGTTGCTTTAGGAATAGACGATATGCTTGCGAGCCTGCGCCTCCGAACGAAACTCCTGCTGTTGGCCCTTGGGCCTATCCTGCTGCTGGCGATCCTGCTCAGTGCCATTAGCGTTCAAAGGCTTCAGCTCCTTGCCGAGGAGCAGGAGGCGCAAACACGTGACAGCCTGATCCGGGATCGACAGGCCGAGCTCAAGCACTACGTGGACATCGGCTACAACGCCATCAAGCCGATCTACGAAGCCTCTGCCGCGATGGATCTGGACGCCCGCGCCAAGGCCGTCGCCGTGCTGCAGGAACTGAACTACGGCACGGAAGGCTACTTCTGGGGCTACGACAGCAAGACCTTGCGTATTTTCCAGGGCAACACCGGTGATCGCATCGGCGAGAGCTTCTACGGTTTTCAGGACGCCGAAGGCCGCTACCCCATTCGCGAACTGGTCCGCGCCGGCATGGATGGCAGCCATTACGTTCGCTACAGCTTCCTGCTCGGCGCGGACAAGGTCATCGTGCCCAAGGTGGGCTACTCGTTGCATCTACCCAAGTGGGACATGGTCTTCGGCACCGCGCTCAACCTCGACGGCGTCGAGCGTGACGTGCAGGCGGCGCGTGCGGAGTTCCAGGCGCGGATCGATGCGCTGGTGATGATCATGCTGGGCTCGGCGGCCGCGCTGCTGGCGCTGATGGGACTGCTGGTGCTGATGATGAGCAACGCATTGCTGCGCCCGCTGCTGCTGATCAAGCGTAACCTCGACGACATGGCTGCCGGCGACGGCGATCTGACCCAGCGCCTGCCGGTTACCAGCACGGATGAGCTGGGTGACCTGGCAGCGTCGTTCAACCGTTTCGTCGCGAAAATCCACGTCCTGGTGCAGCAGGTGGCTGGCACCACCACCCAGCTCGCCGGATTGGTGGGCGCCGTGGCCGAGCAGGCCCATCGTTCCGAGCAGGCCATGGAAAGCCAGCGCCACGAGACCGACCAGGTGGCTACCGCGATCAACGAGATGTCCGCTGCTGCCAGCGAAGTCGCCATGAGTGCCCAGCGTGCCGCCGAGGCCGCGCGCGAGACCGATCAGCAGGGGCTCGCAGCCAAGCGCGTGGTCGACAGCAGTATCGAGCAGATCCACGAGCTGGTCGGCGAATTGCGTGGCAGTGGTGAATCGCTGCAAGGCCTGCAGCAGGATGTGCAGGGTATCGTCGGAGTGCTCGACGTGATCCGCGCCATCGCCGAGCAGACCAACCTGCTGGCGCTCAACGCAGCCATCGAGGCGGCGCGGGCTGGCGAGGCCGGGCGTGGTTTCGCCGTGGTCGCCGACGAGGTGCGCGCGCTGGCCAGCCGCACCCAGCAGAGCACCGGAGAAATTCAGGGCATGATCGACCGTCTGCGGAGCGCTACCAGCCACAGCGTGGCGACCATGCTGCGTACGGGGGAAAAGGGTGAGGCCAGCCAGGCCCAGGCCAACCAGGCCGGCGAGTCGCTGGACGCCATCGCCGCGCTGATCGGCACCATCAACTCGATGAACGCCCAGATCGCCAGCGCTGCCGAGGAGCAGACCGCCGTGGCCGAAGAGATCAACCGCAGCGTGCACCACATTGCCGATGCCGTTGATGGTGTCGCCAGAGACGCCGCCCAGGGCGCGCACACCTCCCGCGAACTCAACGCGCTGGCGGAAAACCTCCAGCGCGTGGTGGGTCAGTTCCGTATCTGATCCTTGCCGATGGCGCTTCCGGGGCCGAACGCTCGGCCCCGGCAGTATGCGACAATCGCGTCCTTCACGAATTGCCCCACGGCTGTCCATGACCGACGCAACGCCCGCTTTCGACACCCTGTTCAAGAACCTCGACCAAGCCTTCAACGCCGACCGCCATCGCCTGCGCCGGCAGTTGCACGAGCTGCGCAAGAAACCGGACGAGGGCAAACTCGCCCAGTGGCTGGAGCGCTTCCAGACCTCGGCGGCCAAGGTCGAGGCGCGCCGACAGAGCGTGCCCGCCATCCGCTACGATGATGCCTTGCCCATCGCCGCCAAGCGCGACGAGATCAAGGCTGCGCTGGAAAAGCATCAGGTGCTGGTGATCGCCGGTGAAACCGGCTCGGGCAAAACCACTCAACTGCCGAAGATCTGCCTGGAAATCGGTCGCGGCGTACACGGTCTGATCGGCCACACCCAACCGCGCCGGCTGGCCGCGCGCAGCGTTGCCATGCGTGTCGCTGAGGAAATCGGTACGCCGCTGGGCGAGCTGGTGGGCTATCAGGTGCGTTTCGAGGACCAGAGCACCGACAGCACGCTGATCAAACTGATGACCGACGGCATTCTGCTGGCCGAGACCCAGCACGACCGCTTCCTGGAGAAGTACGACACGATCATCGTCGACGAGGCCCACGAGCGCTCGTTGAACATCGACTTCCTGCTGGGCTTCCTCAAGACGCTGCTGCCGCGCCGGCCCGATCTGAAGGTCATCATCACCTCGGCGACCATCGATCTGGAGCGTTTTTCCAAGCATTTTGATAATGCACCGATCATCGAGGTCTCCGGGCGCACCTATCCGGTGGAGACCTGGTATCGACCCTTGGCCGCCGAGACCGACGAGGACGGCAACCGCGTCGAGGACGATCTGACTGTCGATCAGGGCATCCTCGCCGCGCTCGATGAGATCGAGGCTCACGAGCGATCCATCGGCAAGCGCCCCGGAGACGTACTGGTGTTTCTGCCCGGCGAGCGCGAAATTCGCGACGCCGCCGAGGTGCTGCGCAAGGCCAATCTGCGTTTTACCGAGGTGCTGCCGCTGTATGCCCGCCTGAGTCCTGCCGAGCAGCAGCGCATCTTCCGGCCCGCCGCCGGGCGCAAGATCGTGTTGGCCACCAACGTCGCGGAAACTTCGCTGACCGTGCCGGGCATCCGCTACGTGATCGACTCCGGCACCGCGCGCATCAGCCGCTACAGCTACCGCGCCAAGGTTCAGCGCCTGCCCATCGAGGCGGTGTCACAGGCCAGCGCCAACCAGCGCAAGGGCCGTTGCGGGCGGGTCGAGCCGGGTATCTGCATCCGCCTGTACAGCGAGGAGGATTTTCTCTCTCGCCCCGAATTCACCGATCCGGAAATCCTGCGTACCAACCTGGCTGCGGTCATTCTGCAGATGCTCCATCTGCGGCTGGGCGACATTCAGGACTTCCCCTTCATCGAACCGCCGGATGGCAAGGCCATCAGCGACGGCTTCAACCTGTTGCAGGAGCTTTCGGCGGTCAGCCGCGAGAACCAGCTGACGCCGCTCGGTCGGCAACTGGCGCGCCTGCCCATCGACCCACGCCTCGGTCGCATGCTGCTGGAAGCCGCGCAGCAGGGCAGCCTGACGGAGGTGCTGATCGTCGCCAGCGCGCTTTCCGTGCAGGACGTGCGCGAGCGTCCGGCGGATCGCCAGCAGCAGGCCGACCAGGCGCATGCGCAGTGGAAGGACCCTGACTCGGACTTTGCCGCGCTGATCAACCTCTGGCGCGGCTTCGAGGAAAAGCGCCAGGAGCTGGGCTCCGGTGCGCTGCGCAGTTGGTGCCGTAAGAACTTCCTCAACTACCTGCGCCTTCGTGAGTGGCGTGACGCCCACCGGCAGCTGCTGCTGATCGTGCGTGAACTCAAACTTGGCGCGGGCAAGGCCGTGGAAGCTGCTGTGCCTTCACCCGCCAAGGGCCGAAAAGCAAGTGCCGAGCAAATCACGCCGACCACCGATACAAAGGTCAACGTCCTCCTCCGCCAGCAGGCGGAGGCCAGCGAAGCTGCGCAAAAGGCCAAGGGCTACGCCGCCGTGCACAAGGCGATCCTCGCTGGCCTGCTCAGCCAGGTCGGTCACAAGACTGAAGAGGGGGATTTTCTCGGCGCGCGCCAGCGGCGCTTCTGGGTGCACCCGTCCAGCGTCATCGGGCGCAAGAAACCCAGCTGGGTGATGGCCGCCGAACTGGTGGAAACCACCAAGCTGTTCGCACGCATGGTGGCGAAGATCGAGCCGGACTGGATTGAGCCCCTGGCCGGGCACCTGATCAAGAAGAACCACTTCGAGCCGCACTGGGAGAAGAAGCGCGGCCAGGTGGTGGCCTACGAACAGGTCACGCTCTACGGCCTGATCGTGGTCGGCAAGCGCCCGGTGCATTACGGCCCGGTCGACCCGCCCACGGCCCGCGAACTCTTTATTCGCGAGGGATTGGTGCGCGGCGATATCAGCAGCCGCGCCAAAGCACTTGCCGCCAACCGCGAACTGCTGGCGCGCATGGACGAGCTGGAAGCCAAGGCGCGCCGGCGCGACATTCTCGCCGATGAGGAAACCCTGTTCGGTTACTACGACGCGCGACTGCCGGCGGACATCTACCAGACCGCAAGTTTCGACAACTGGTACAAGCGCGAAAGCGTGAACAACCCGCAGTTGCTGATCATGCGCGAGGAAGACGTGCTCGCCCGCGAGGCCAGCGAAATCACCGCCGCACAATACCCCGACCATCTGCGTATCGGCGAGCTGCAACTGCCGCTCGAATACCACTTCGAACCCAACCACCCGCGCGACGGTGTGACCCTGCGTGTGCCCGCGCCGCTGTTGCCGCAACTACGCCGCGAGCGGCTGGACTGGCTGGTACCTGGGCTGATCGAGGCCAAGGCGGTGGCGCTGGTGCGCAACCTGCCCAAGGCGATGCGCAAGAACTTCGTGCCGGTGCCGGATTTCGTCGGTGCGGCGCTGGGCAAGATCAGCTTCGGTGACGGTGCGTTGCCCGAGGCGCTCGGTCGCGAATTGCTGCGCATGACCGGCGCCCGTGTAACCGACGAAGCCTGGGCCGAGGCTGCCGCCGGGCTCGATGAACACCTGAAGATGAACATCGAGGTGGTGGATGCGCGTGGCAAGTTCCTCGGCGAAGGGCGCGATCTGGCCGAGCTCACCGCGCGTTTCAATGAGGCCAGCCAGGCCGCACTGGCCCCGCCGCAGCAGAAAGCCGAGCAGAAGCCGGTGGAGGCCAAGGGCTTCGCCCAGGTGGCGCAAAAAGCCCAGGCGAAGATGGCCGGGCTGTCCATGACCGTCTACCCGGCGTTGGTGGAAGAGGGTGGGGTAGTCAAGGAAGGCCGCTTCCCGACCCAGGCCGAAGCCGACTGGCAGCATCGCCGCGCACTGCAACGCCTGCTGCTGCAGCAACTGGCCGAGCTTGCCAAGTACCTGCGCAGCAAGCTGCCGGGACTGACCGAGCTGGGCCTGCTGTATCGCGACATGGGCAAGGTCGATGCGTTGGTGGAAGACATCCTGCTGGCCAGCCTGGACAGCTGCATCCTCGACGATGAAGCCCACTTGCCCCGCGACGGCGCCGCCCTGGCCTCGCTTGCCGAGAAAAAGCGCGGTGGCTGGAGTGATCACGCCGAGCGCCTGGCGCGCCTGGTGCTGGAGATCCTCAAACACTGGCACGGCCTGCAGAAGCGCTTCAAGGGCAAGATAGACCTGGCCCAGGCGGTGGCGCTCAACGATATCAAGGCGCAGCTGGGCAACCTCGTCTATCCCGGCTTCGTCCGCGAAACACCCGGCGAATGGCTCAGGGAATATCCGCGTTATCTCAAGGCCATCGAACAGCGCTTCGAGAAGATCGGCGCCCAATTGCAGCGTGATCGGGTATGGTCCGGTGAGCTGGCTGGCTATTGGGAGCAGTACCAGGCCCGCCTGAAAAAGCACCAGCAGGAAGGCAAGCGCGACCCGGAGCTGGTCCAGTACCGCTGGATGCTGGAGGAATACCGCGTCTCGCTCTGGGCGCAGCAGCTCGGGACGAAGATGCCGGTGTCGGACAAGCGCTTGAACAAGCAGTGGGCGCAGGTCGAGCCTTAGCCGGTTGTGGGGCCGAACTCGTTCGGCCAGTGCACTCCGTGCCGAATGAATTCGGCCCTACGGAATATGAGTCGTGGCGGAGCCAGCCCTTGCGGGGATGCCGTAAACCCGTGGACGGCTGAATGCGTAACAAAGACGTTGTGAATCTGGAATCTTGCATGCAAAGCCGTAACAGTCTGCCGGGCGTGGCCAGTTCGATCGGGGCCTCGGTGCTCTTCGCCACGCTGTACTACTACACCTCGCTGCTCGAACCGCTGGATGGCCAGCAGATCTACGGCTGGCGCATCCTGCTCACCGCGCCTTGCCTGGCGTTGCTGCTCCTGGGCTTCGGGCGCTGGGGCGAGGTGCGCCAGATTCTTGCGCGCCTGACCGCCGAGCCGCGGCTATGGCTCGTATTGCCGCTGTCCTCGGCGCTGGTCGGAATGCAGCTCTGGCTGTTCATGTGGGCGCCGATCAATGGCCACGGACTGGACGTTTCCCTTGGCTACTTTCTGCTGCCGCTGACCCTGGTGCTGACCGGGCGGCTGGTCTTCGGCGAGGCGATCAGCCGCTTGCAGCGCCTGGCCTGCGTGCTGGCGGCGATTGGCGTCGGCAACGAGCTGCTGCTGGCCTCGTCGCTGTCCTGGCCGGTGCTGGCGGTCGCCCTCGGCTATCCCTGCTACTTCGCCCTGCGCCGCTGGGTCGGCACCGCCAATCTCGGCGGCCTCTTGCTCGATCTCCTCATCAGCCTGCCGGTCGCCGCCACCTTCGCCCTGGCCGACACCGGCACCCTGCAACAGGTTGTCGCTAGTCCGAAACTGGCCCTGCTGATCGTCGGGCTGGGTACCCTGAGCGCTCTGGCGCTGGCCCTGATGATCATCGCCGGCAAGCTGCTCGATCTCGGCCTGTTCGGCCTGCTCAGCTACGTCGAGCCGGTGCTGCTGGTGGTCGTGGCGCTGCTGCTCGGCGAAAGCATCGCGCCGGATCAATGGCTGACCTACGGCGCGATCTGGCTGGCGATCGTGGTGCTGGTGGTGGAGGGGGGGAGGGCGTTGGGGCGGTCGCGGACCTAGCTGCCAGTCCGGCCCGCTTTTTCCTCCAGGCGCTGGACGAACCGCTGCAGGTCGATGATCGCGCGGCGATGAGTGCCTTCGCCGATGACCCCGCTTTCGTCCCGGCATTCCACCCTGAACACCAGCGCCTTGCCCTCGATGGCGGTGAGTTCGACGTTCGCCGTGACCTTCATCCCGACCGGCGTCGCGGCGACGTGGCTGACATCGACATGGATGCCCACCGTGCGTTGCGCCGTCGAGAGAAACGGGCGCAGTCCTTCGATGCAGGTCTGCTCGATGAAACCGATCATCATCGCGGTGGCCAGCACCGGCGGCATGTCGGCGAAGCCCGACCAGCTCGGCTCCACCTGGGGAACCGTGTGCCGTTCAGCCACGACGAGGGTTTCGCTGTGGGTCAGCCCCACTGAAAGTGGCGCGGGGTGCAGGTTGCTCATAGTCGTCCAATCCTCATGTTGATGGGCCAGGTGATCGAGTGTCGGGTCGCGGGGTCGCCCCATTGCCTGGCGATGTCGGTGGCGAATCGATGCAGCAGTTCCTCGCGCCCGGCTTCCCTGGCGCTGCGCACCGCCGACCAGGTCGAGATGTAGCCGAGGAACTCTTCGAGGCGCCACTCCAGGTGAATGGCTATCGAAGGGCCTTGCAGCTCGGTAAAGGGAAAGTCGAGGGTCGAGTAGCCGCTGTCCACCAGCTTGCGCTCGGCGGGCCAGTACGGGCCGATCTCGTGCCAGTAGAAATGCTCGAAACGGGCATCCAGTTCGCCGTTCAGACGCAGCACGCCATAGCTGATCAGCGCCAGGATCGCGTTCGGCGCCGCTACCCGGCGCGCCTCGGCATAGAACCTGGGCAGGTCGAACCAGTGCGCCGCCTGGGCGGCGGTGATCAGGCTGGCGCTGTGGCTCGGGAGCGGAAGGTTTTCGGCCGGGGCGCAGCCATAGTCGATGTTCTCCTGCGGTGCGGCGTGGGCGATCTGGTCCTCGCTTGGATCGAACCCGGCCACCGCGCTGAAATGTGCGGCAAGGTGCCTGGTCAGTTGCCCGTTGCCACAGCCGACATCGACAGCCAGCGCCGTATCGGGAGCCAGCGAGGCCAGGCAGGCCGCAAGTTCCGGCGGATATTCGGGCCTGAAGCGCGCATAGGCCTGCCCACCCTGATCGAACCAGTTCTTCAGTTCCGCGGTGGGGTTATTCATGGTTGGGAAGCTCCGGCTGCGAGGCTTCGCTTGATGTCGATCAGGCGCTGGGAGAACCTCCGCTGCTCCAGGGCGCTTGCCGTATCCGCCAGCACCTGGCGCAGCGGGTGGCCGATTTCCTCTTCGAGCTGCCCGATGACCTCGAAGGTCGCGCTCCAGTGCGAGTCCAGCCTCGCCACCAGCTGCTCTCCATTGGGCGTCAGGCGGATAACGCTCTTGCGGCCATCTTCGCAGCGCTGGCGGGAAATCACCCCGTCAGCCTCCATCTGGCCGACTGTCTGGCTGATGGCGCCCTGGGTCAGGCGGGTGTGCGCGGTGATTTCCGTAACCGTCTGCGCGCCCGAGCGGATGGCCCGCAGCACGGGGGTATAACGCGCGCGGTAGTTCAGGCCCATCTGCTGGTAATGCTCCTCGGCGCCAAGCTCTACCAGCTCCGATACGTAACGCAGCAGTTCGCCCAGGCCGGGCTCGTTTTTTCTGTTCATGGCAGCTTCTCCGACACTGGGCGGCAAATTACATTAGAGCTAATGTAATTTGCAAGCCGGGCTGCTGAACAGGATTGGCTCTGCTGAGGCAGGGGGGAGTGCGGCAAAAATGGGCAAGGTTCCAACGTCGCGCATTCGATGGCGTTTTCACGGCGTACCCGAAAGCCTCAGCGTCCTGATCAGCAGATCGTGCAGGCTGTCCACGGCCTTGGAGCCTTGCGAGGCGCGGCTTCGGTATACCGCGCCTTCCATCGGCTCAAGCACTCCCAGGCCCTGGTCGCTGCCGAGGATGTCCAGGTGCGGCGGTGCGCTGCAGCGGGTCAGCGCGGCGATGGCCAGGCCGCTTTCGACCGCTGCGATCTGGCCCGCCAGGCTGGAGCTGTTGTACACCACCTTGTAGCGACGCCCCTGCAGCGCCAGCGAATGGATGGCGCTACGCCGGGCCAGGCTGGTTTCTTCGTAGACGGCGATGGGCAGCGGGTCGCGCCGCCAGAGCTGGAACTGGGCGGCACCGACCCACACCATCGGCTCGTGGAACAGCAGGGTGCCGTGGCGGGAGTGCTCCCGTGACACCAGCGCCAGGTCGAGTTCACCGCGCTCGATACGGGGAATCAGCGAGGTCGATTGCTCGCAGTCCAGCTCGATCTCCACCGCGCCATGGTGAGGTGCGAAGCGCTTGAGCACCGGCGTGAGGTAGCGCTCGGCATAGTCATCCGGGACGCCCAGGCGGATGCGGCCACTCAGCTCTTCCCCATGAAAGGCGGCCTGGGTTTCGGCATGCAGGTCGAGCATCCGCCGCGCATAGCCCAGCAGCAACTGCCCTTGCGGAGTGAGCCGGTGCTGCCGGGGGCCGCGCAGCAGCAACTGACAGCCCAAGGCGGTTTCGAGCTTCCTGAGTTGCATGCTGACTGCCGATTGGGAGCGATGCACATGGGGCGCCGCGCCGGACAGCGAGCCGGCATCCACCACGGCAACGAAACACTTCAACCAGTCGATCTGCAGGTCCTGGAAGGTCATGGGTCATGCTCGCCATTCGTTTAGCGAATAGCATACAAGCGAATTATGCGTTTTTCTTGATTGGGTCTCCGGCGCATTGTGGAAAGCCCTCAGCACTTCCGAATACAAGGCCGCGATATGGCAGGCGCCGATGACACTCTGCATGAATTCGACCGCCGGATGGTCTGGTCCGGCTTCAGGAAACTCGTCCCTCTGTCCGTGTTCGTCACGATATTCGGCGCGGCCTTCGGGCTGGCGGCGGTCCAGACGGGGCTGGAGTCTTCGCTGATCGTGGCGATGAGCACGCTGGTCTTCGCTGGCGCTTCGCAGTTCGCGGCGCTGGAGCTTTGGGGTAATCAGGTCCCGGTGTTCACGCTGGCGATCACCGTGTTTGCGATCAATGCCCGGCATCTGCTGATGGGGGCGACGCTCTATCCGTGGCTACGCCACCTGCCGCCGCGCAGGCGCTATGGCGTCATGCTGCTGGCCTCGGATGCCAACTGGGCGATGTCCTTGCAGGCGCTCGCGCGCGGCCAGCCAGGCATGGGCATCCTGTTCGGTGGCGGCATTGCGTTGTGGACATTCTGGGTGCTGGGCACCTGGCTGGGCGTCCACTTCGGCGGGGCCATTCGCGATCCGCTCAGCCTGGGGCTGGACATGGTGATGGGCTGCTTCCTGCTCGCGATGGTGGTGGGTGGGGAGAAGAACCTGCGGCTGCTGGTGATCTGGATTATCGCCGCCTGCACCTCGCTGCTGGCCTATCGGTATTTGCCGGAAAACAGTCATGTCGTGGCGGGCGCATTGGCGGGCGGCCTGGCAGGCGTGTTCTGGATGGAGAAGGCCGATGAGCATTGAGCCGACGGGCTTCGGCGCACTGGCCCTGGTCTTGCTGATGGCAGGGGTGACGCTGGCGACCCGCTGGGGCGGGGTCTACGTGATGGCGTTCGTGCCCATCGGCCAACGGGTCAGGCGCTTCATCGGCGCCATGTCCGGTTCCGTGCTGGTGGCGCTGCTGGCACCCATGGCGCTCGAAGGGGACAACGGCGCACGGCTGGCGATGCTGAGCACGGCCATCACCATGCTGCTGCTGAAGAAGCCGCTGCCCGCGATTGCCGCCGGCATTGCGACGGCGGCGCTGTGCCGGCAGTTCTGACAGGTCACTGGCGCTCCTTTATCAGGGCGGGAATCGCCTTCAGGTAGATCAGTTCGCCGATCAGCTCCACCAGGGTCTGGCAGATCACGGCAGCCGCGGCAAGTCCACGGATGGACTCCGGAAGGGCCAGCGCCAGAGGCAGCACCACCAGTGAATTGCGCGTGGCCGCACTGAACGCCACGGCCCGGGTCGCCGTCGTGCCCAGGCCGAACAGCCTGGCGCTGAAGGCTCCAAGCGCAGGCGCCAGCATCAGGAATGCGCCGTACACCGGCAGCAGCGGCGCCAGGATTTCGAGCTGTGCCGTCACGGCTCCGATCTGCGATGCGACAACGACGACTAGGACCGCCGCCATTGCCGGTACTGGCAGCCAGGCCCAGCCAGCGCTCCATGAGCGGAGCAGGGCGGAGCGCCGCCCGCCGAATTCCGTGGCCACGGCTGCCAGCAGCGGAATGACGATCAGCAGCACGAAGGCTTCGGCGAAGGGCCACACATCGATGACCGCAGCGGCCTGCGCGCCGAGCATCACCTGGAGATACAGCGGCAGCAGCAGAAGCTGGAGCAGCAACAGCAGCGGTGTCGCCGCGAGCACCAGGCGCGAATCACCCTTGCCCAGGTGAGTGAAGACCACCACATAGTCGATACAAGGCGTCAGCAGCACCAGCAGCGCGCCGGCCAGCAGGGCCTTGTTCGACGCCAGCGGCAGGGTCAGCAGCCAGACCAGCAGCGGGACCAGCACGAAGTTGGCGAGCAGCAGCGCGCCGAGGAAGCGGCGATTGGCCAAGGGCTGGCGAAGTTCGAGGAAGGGAATCTGCAGGAACATGGCGTACATCAGCACGGCGATCGCCGGTGTGATGGCCGCCGCCGCAAGCCCGGCAAGGTTCGCAGAGTTCAGCCCGGCGATAGCCGCCACGGCCACCGCGACGAAATACAGGCCGATCTGGTTCTGCTCCAGCCAGTCGCGCGACATGATCACCCCCTGATAAACGGGGCGTGATCATACCTCGTCTGCGCCGTGGCGGTTGTCGCTGTCAGGCCATCGGCCCCTCGAATACCCACTGCTCCTGCGGAGCGCGGTCGCTGGCCTGTTCGCGTGCCTGCAATGCTGCGGGCAGTGCGCTGGCGTCGCCGCGATAGCCGATGGCGATGAAGGCGTTGATGGCGACGTTGGCCGGTGGCTTGAGGTATTGCCGGGCGCGTTCGGCATCGAAACCGCCCATGGCATGGGTGGCCAGGCCCATGTCGTGAGCCTGCATGGCCAGGTTCATCCAGGCCGCTCCGGTGTCGAAGGCGTGGCTGGAGAAGGGCTTGTCCTCGCCTTCCGTGCCGGTGCGGGTGGTTTGCGACAGCACCGCCACCAGCGCGCCGGCATGCCTGGCCCAGAGCTGGTTGGTCTCTGCCAGCAGGCCGACGAAGTCCTCGAACGGCGGCGTGCCGGCCAGTGCGTAGCAGAAGCGCCAGGGCTGGAAGTTGAGGGCCGAGGGCGTCCAGCGCGCGGCCTCGAACAGCGAATGCATCTGCTCCTGAGTCAGCGCCCGGCCATCGAAGGCGCGTGGCGACCAGCGTGCGGTGAAGGTGGGAGAGATGGGGTGCTGGGCTTGTCTCGCGTTGCTCATGGGGGCTCCTGGCAGCGGTGAAAACGCTGATTTAACACACGAAAGCCACAGGGATGCCAGCCTTGCGGACACCTCGTTGTCGGCCTGCCGGTCGCTACTGATACTTCGCAATGGCGCTACGGGGCATCGCCCAAGCCCTAGAGAGCGGTGCCCTTCGTGGGAAGATGGAACAGCGGCATCATCGCACCTTCGTGCTCCAGCAGATGCACCTTCTTGTCGAGGCCGCCGGCATAGCCCGTCAGGCTGCCGTTGTGCCCAACGATCCGGTGGCACGGAATGATGATGGAGATCGGGTTGTGACCCACCGCGCCACCCACAGCCTGGCTGGACATGCTGGGCAGGTTCGTGCGGCTGGCCAGCGACCTGGCCAGCTCGCCGTAGGTAGTGGTCGCGCCATAGGGGATCTCGCACAAGAGCGCCCAGACCGCCTTGCGAAAGGAACTGCCGGAAGGGGCCAGAGGCAATTGAGCGATGGCCGGCTGTTCGCCCGCGAAGTAGCGATCCAGCCACTGTCTCACCAGGTTGAATAGCGGCAGGTCATCCTTCGCGACGAGTTCGCCGGATACGCCGCCGCCGAAATACTTCTGCCCCTCCAGCCAGAGCCCCAGCAGATGCTCGCCGTCGCTTGCCAGGTGCAGGTTGCCGAGGGGAGACGGGTGGATCGTCGAGTACAGCATAACGGTGTCACTCCATGGGGTCGGTGAAGGGATTCCCCCGGGTTCTTCAAAAGCGTTTCTTGCGCCATCAGGGGCATGCCCAGATAATTCTGTTTCGCGCTTTGGGTGCCCGTCTCGCGTGGCTCGGGCAGCTCATCCCTCAAAAAGGACAGCCATGATCAAGCCTCTGCCGGTCTTTCTGAGAGAGATCGATGATGCCGTCTGGACTGCATACTCCAGTGCGACCGACTACCCTGACGGCTGGATTGTCGAGCCCCATTCGCACAACAAGGATCAGCTGATTCACGCGATTGAAGGCGTCATGGTCGTGTACACCGATCAGTGCCAGTGGTCTGTGCCGCCCAACCGTGGAATCTGGATGCCAAGCGGCCAGGTACACTCGATTCGTTGTGCCGGGCCGTTGAAGATGCGAAGCGTCTTCATCCAGGCGGGCCTGGCGTCAGGCCTGCCTGCGGCAACGACGATCCTGAGCGTTTCTCCCTTGCTCAGCGAACTCATCAAGACATCGGTTGGCATGGCGCTGAGCCAATACGATAACTCACGAGAGTCCCGGATCATGAATCTCATCCTGGACGAGATATCGCTACTGCCCGAGGTGCCTTTGCATCTTCCCCGGCCAGCCGACGCCAGAATCAGGAAAATCTGCGCGGCGCTTATGGCCAGGCCGGACGATGGTTCGACGCTGCGCGATTGGAGTCTGGAGCTGGGGATAGATGAAAGAACCATCCAGCGGCTGTTTCAGAAAGAGACCGGCCTGACGTTCGGCCAATGGCGCCAGCAATTCAGGCTGTTGTTGGCGCTTGAGATGATTGCACGTGGCGACAAGATCATCGATGTCGCGGCGCAGCTCGGCTATGACAGTCCAAGTGCATTTGCCGTGATGTTCAAGAAGCAATTCGGCAAGACCCCGAGCAATTTCTTCAAAGACCCCGGCAACGGAAAGTAGAAGCAAGGCGAGCCGGTCGCGTCTGGCAACCGGCTTCGCTTATTCAATCGAGGTCAGCCCTTCAGAGCATGCGTGCGCGGCAGGAAGGCGGTCATCAAGCCGAGAAGCGGCAGAAACGAGACCAGGTGGTACACCCAGACGATGCCGTGGATATCTGCCAGCTCTCCCAGCCCGGCAGCGCCGATTCCCCCGATGCCGAACATCAAGCCGAACATCACGCCGGACACCATTCCCACCCGGCCCGGCACTGCCTCTTGGGCATAGACAACCAGTGCCGCGAAGGCAGAGGACATGACCAGACCAATCAGAATGGCCAGCACGGCAGTCAGCACGGGGCCGGCATACGGCAGTGCCAGTGCGAACGGCGCGACCCCCAGGAACGAGATCCAGATGACCGCCTTGCGACCGATCCGGTCACCCACTGGCCCACCGGCGAAGGTGCCGGCTGCGACCGCTGCCAGGAAGATGAACAGATAGATCTGGCTCTCCTGGACGCTCATGCTGAAGCGCTCGATCAGGTAGAACGTGAAGAAGTTGGTGAAGGCCGCGATGTAGACGAACTTGGCGAACATCAGAAGGGCGATCACCACGATCGCCTGAATCACGCGGGAGCGGCTCAGGCCTGCCGCTTGTTTGCTGGCGAGGCTATTGAGCTTCGCCTGACCGTGGCGGATCGTCCACGCGGTGAGCCTCGACAGCACGAATATCGCCAACGCGGCGGCGAGCATGAACCAGGCAATCGCGTGTTGTCCGTAAGGAATGACGAGGGTGGCCGCCAGCAGAGGGCCGATGGCTGATCCTGTGTTGCCTCCGACCTGGAACGTCGATTGTGCCGTTCCGAACCGGCCACCTGAAGCCAGCCGTGCAACCCTCGAAGCTTCCGGGTGGAACGTCGCAGAACCAACACCCACGACCGCGGCAGCCACCAGGAGCATCTCATAGCTGCCGGCAAAAGCGAGCAGCGCAATACCGATGAAGGTCACCACCATGCCCGAAGGGAGCAGATATGGCTTGGGATGCCTGTCGGTATACATCCCGATCCATGGCTGCAGCAGCGAGGCCGTGATCTGGTAGACCAGCGCGAGCCAGCCGATCTGCGCGAAACTGAGCGAGAACTGGGTTTTCAGCATCGGATACACGGATGGCAGCACCGCCTGGATGAGGTCGTTCAGCAGGTGCGAGAAGGCCGCCGCCCCGACCACCGGAAGTAGAAACGGGTGGGCCTGGCCGGGTGATGAGGTGTCCTGTGGAACAGGCGCGGCAGAGGCGAGTTCGGCTGTATTGGTCGTTGTCATATGCAAGGCTTCGAATCGTTTTTCATGGGTCTGGCCAGCCCTGGTGGGCCGCCATGCGAGGAGGGTTGCGGCAGGGGCGGTCGAGGCACGCACAAGCTTAAGTTCGCCTGCGATGCCTGGCTCGCTTGATTCGGGCGCAAGTCGTCGCGTATAGGGCATTTGCCTTGTCGTTCGCCCGAATGATCAGGCGAAGGTGTGCGTTTCGCTGCGGGTCTTGCCCCAGGTCAGCGAGGGCCGGGCATGAATCATCGACCGGCGGGTTACTGGTCCAGGCCTTCATTACCCCTTCGGTCAGCCACTTGCACAGCATGGCGGTGGCTGCACTGTCACTGCTGGCTCGCGAGCGCTCACTGGCGGTCGGGCGTTGTATCGTCTGCCATGATTTTTGCGATGGCCGCGCCGGGAAGTGCTTCGGTCGCATAGGTGAACGAGCCGGACGTCAGCACCTCTTCGGCTGCGCGCATCAAACCGGCGAATGCGGCGCGTGCCATCGAACCGCCGACGCTGATGCGGCGAACGCCGGCATCTTGGAGTTCCGACACTGAATAGAGCGGCCCCCTGAGTCCCATGACCACGTTCACCGGCTTGTCCACGGCCTGGCACACGGTTCTGATCGCTTCGAGATCGGGCAGCCCTGGCGCGTAGAGCACGTGCGCTCCGGCTTCGGCGAAGGCTTGAAGCCGCTTGATCGTGTCGTCCAGGCTCTCGCGCCCGTAAAGGTAGTTCTCGGTTCTTGCCGTCAATACGAAGGGCAGATCGCGCGCGGCTTCGGCGGCGGCTCGGACACGCTCCACGGCATGGGCAAACTCGTAGATCGGGGCAGCGGGATCGCCGGTTGCATCCTCGATGGAGCCGCCCACCAGTCCGATCGTAGACGCCATGCGAATGGTCTGCGCGCAGGTGTCGGCTGCTGCCCCGAAGCCCTCCCCCAGATCGGCGGATACCGGCAGATGTGTCGCGCCGACGATTTCGGCGGCGTTTGCCAGTATCTCGTCCCGCCCGAGCCCCGTGAGCGAGTCCCGCTTGCCTTTTGAGAAGGCATATCCCGCACTCGTGGTGGCGAGTGCTTCAAAACCAAGGCTGGTCAGAAGCCGGGTCGAGCCCGCGTCCCAGGGATTCGGGATGACGAAGGCTCCGCTTCTACAGTGCAGTTCCTTGAACCGCTCGAATTTCCGTTGCTGATCGGACATTCTTTCCTCTCACTGTTTTTGCCGGTTGAGCGGGCGCGTGCTGGGCGCGATCATCGCACTGGCATGGCTCAAGGCGAAGCCGGCAAGATCGGCCTGGATGGCGCGTTCACTATAGGTCTGTCGCGTCAGCCCGGGAAAAGACCAGCCGGCTCCTGCTCCACTGTTCGCGCTGACGTTCGCGTCCTGACATCCGAAGCCTAGCAGCGATCGACTTCTCGCAACTGCGCTACAGTTTCGAGGGTTTCCTGAATAGCTACGGGGCCGAAAAGGGGGCGATAGCTCCCGCCGAAACCTTGACCCACCCCCTGGATCGCACCCATGGATAGTTTCCACCTGCTCCTTGCCTTCATTGCCGCTGCCTCACTGCTCACGGTTACGCCTGGCGTGGATACCGCCATCGTGCTGCGCACGGCGACGGTGGAGGGACGAGGGCAGGCGATCATGGCCTCGATGGGCATCGTGTTCGGCTGTCTGATCTGGGGTGCAGCGGTGTCTCTCGGGCTTGGCGCGCTGCTGCATGCGTCCGAGGTGGCCTATGCCGTGGTCAAGTTTGCCGGAGCCGGCTATCTGATCTGGCTGGGTTTCAGGTTGCTGTTCAAGCCGCGCACGGAGTTCGCTCCCGCACCTGGCAAAGCGCCTTCCTTACGGGGCGGCGATGCGTTCTGGCGCGGTTTGCTCACTAATCTGCTCAACCCCAAGATCGGCGTGTTCTATGTCACCTTTCTTCCCCAGTTCGTCCCCCCTGGTGCCAGCGTATCCGGCTATTCCTTTTTTCTGGCTTGCGTTCACGTGGTGCTGACACTTGCCTGGTTCGGCGTGCTGATCGCTGCCACGGTTCCCTTGGGCAGGTTTTTGCGCCGGCCCAGCCTGATGAGGGTGCTGGACCGGGTGACGGGGGGCGTTCTCGTCGCGTTCGGAGTCAGGCTTGCGGGATCGACTGCATCTTGATTGCTGCAAGCGTCATTGGACGCTGTTTTCTGCGGCAGCAGATATTCTGCAGAAGGCAGTAACGGCTTGTACGCTTCGCAGCCTCAGTAACCGTCCGTCGGTTTTGCGGCTGCTTTCACTCTTGCAAACCCGTGCCCCAGCTTGTGATAGCCTAGTGCTATTAATGCATTGGCATTTTCAATGCATCATCCAGGTGCCTGCCACCTAGAATACCGCCGCTTACTCGCAGTCGCTCCGTTCGGGGCTTGGATTCAGAGACGTATGTACCAGATATACAGCTGTATCGCCGACCTTCATCATCCGGGGTTGGTGTTCATGGCTGCGCTGTTGTGCCTGCTGGGCACCTTCATCACCATGCGGCTGTATCGCCGCGCACAACATACACAAGGTGTGCAGAAGGCCGGCTGGTGCGTGCTCGGTGCCGGTACGGCGGGGGCGACCATCTGGTCGACGCACTTCGTCGCCATGCTGGGCTATCGCCCTGGCCTTCCCATCGAACTGGACCCGGCACTGACCTCGCTGTCGCTGCTGGTGGCCATGCTCGGCGCCTCGGTGGGGCTGCTGATAGCCATGCTGAGCAAATGGCGGTTGGCGCCGGCCTACGGTGGCGGGCTGTTCGGGCTGAGTATTTCGGCGATGCACTACCTGGGCATGCTGGCCTATCGCGTGCAGGGGCTGGTGGTATGGGAGATGACCTATGTCGTTGCGTCGATCCTCCTGGCGATGGGGCTCGCTGCGCTGGCATTCCACCTTGCGCACCGTCAGCGCAGCGGCTGGCTGCCCGCGCTGGTGCTCAGCCTGGCGACGGTGTCGTTGCATTTCACGGGAATGACCGGTTTCGGCGTGTCACCGTTGCTGATCGAGCATGAACTGACCAATCCGCCGGCTATCCAGGCGCTGGCCTTCGCCGTGGCTGGCGTGACGCTGCTGATTTTCGGGGCCGGGCTGGCGAGCTATCTGATCGACGACAGCGTGCGGCTGGAATCGGTCAAGCGTCTGCACTATCTGGCTATGAACGATGCCCTCACGGGCCTGCCCAACCGCGAGAGTTTTAACCGTCATCTGGAACACGAGCTGGCCCGTGCGCAGATCTCCGGGGGCCAGGTCGGACTGCTGTACATCGACCTGGATGGCTTCAAGGCTGTGAACGACCTGCACGGCCATGCCGCCGGTGACGAGGTGCTGGGGCTGCTCGGCCAGCGCCTCAAGGTCTTCAATGATGAGCGTGTCTGTCTGGCACGCCTCTCTGGTGATGAGTTCGCGACGGTGCTGCGGATGCAGGGCACCGAGGAGCTGAGCCTGCTGGTCGAGAAGCTGCAGGATGTGATCAATCAACCCATGCCTACCTCGTTCGGGCTGTTCAATCTGGGCGCCAGCCTGGGCGGCGCGGTTTACCCGCAGGACGCCGATACCAAGGAAACCCTGCTTGGCAATGCCGATCTGGCGATGTACCGGGCCAAGGGTGAACTGGGCCAGCAGGTGTGTTTCTACGAGCCGGAGATGGATGAACAGGTGCGCCTGCGCCAGTCGCTGGCCAGCGAGTTGCGTGTCGCCATCGAACAGGATCAGTTGCAGGTGCACTATCAGCAGCAGATCGATATTGCTACCGGGCGCATCCGTGGCTACGAGGCGCTGCTGCGCTGGCAGCATCCGGTCCGGGGGAATATTCCGCCGAGTGAATTCATCCCCCTCGCCGAGCGTGATACCACCATTCTCAACCTCGGCGAATGGGTGCTGCGCAAGGCCTGTCGGGATGCCGTGCGCTGGGCGCACCCCTGTGGCGTGGCGGTCAACCTTTCGCCCATGCAGTTCATCCATGACGACCTGCCGAGCCTGGTGCGGCGGGTTCTCGACGAGACCGGGTTGCCCCCCGCACGCCTGGAGCTCGAACTGACCGAGTCGAGCATCTTCGCCGACCGGGACAAGGCGCTGGCCATGCTCACGCAGATCAAGGCGATGGGCGTCAGCATTGCCCTGGACGATTTCGGCACCGGCTATTCCTCGCTGGATATCCTGCGTGCCTTCCCGTTCGACAAGATCAAGACCGACCGCTCCTTCATGCCCACCATCGAGGAAAATCCGCAGGCGCGCGCGATCATTTCCGCCGTGCTGGCCCTGGGGCGCAGCCTGGATATTCCCGTGCTGGCCGAAGGCATCGAAACGCCTGGCCAGCTGGAACTGCTGCGCGGCATGGGCTGCGCCGCAGTGCAGGGTTTCTACCTGGGCAGGCCCAAGCCGCTGACGGCGCTGGTCGAGGCGGGGCAGATTGCGTTGCTGGGGGCAGGGCAGCCTGCCTGACTCCAGGGCGTCAGGTCAGGCGATACGCTTCGTCGCTGCGCCGGTTCAGGCCAATGCTCGCAGCCATATCAGCAAAATCCGCCTGCCGGACAAGGGTTGTGGCGACAACAAGCAATGGCGTGAGCCATCTTCGCCAATCTCCAGGCGCCGTCGGCACGCCGTTGTTCAGAACATCTCGCCCTGGATGCCACGCCAAGGCCGGCTCCGGTCGCTTGCAAAATCAGCCGGACAGCCATTCCATTATGGGTTGTTATAATATAACTTTCGCGTCCCGTTTAATTCCAAGGACGCCGTTACATGGCCACCGCCACGATGCCCTCCGCCGGCACGCTTTCATCCCTTCATGCCAAGACGCAGATACGCACGCGGATGCTTGCCATCGACGCATTGCGCGGGCTGGTCATGCTGTTCATGCTCGTCGATCACGTGCGCGAGACGTTTTTCCTGCATGTGCAGGTAGGCGACCCCATGGACCCGGTCAACACGCCACCGGAACTCTTTTTCACACGTATCAGCAGCATGGTCTGCGCGCCGGTCTTCGTGTTCCTGACGGGCCTTTCGGCATGGTTGTACGGGCAATCCCACAGCCGCAGTGAGGTCTCGACCTTCCTGCTCAAGCGTGGTGTGTTCCTCGTATTTCTCGAGTTGACCCTGGTGAACTTCGCTTGGAACGCGACCTTCGTACCGCCTACCTTGTGGCTGCAAGTCATCTGGGCCATCGGCCTGAGCATGATCATATTGGCGGCACTCATTCACATGCCGCGTGTGGCCCTCGCGGTGCTGGGCTTCGTTATCGTTGCCGGGCACAACCTGCTCGATGGCATCGTGCTGACGGCGGATTCACCGTTCTTCGAGATCTGGTCGATCCTGCATCAGCGCTCTTTCCTCGAAATCACCGAGCACACCCGCGCGCGTACCACCTACCCGATCCTGCCCTGGGTAGGTCTCATCGCGCTTGGCTACTGCGCCGGGCCCTGGTTCGCCCGTGAATCCGATCCGGCGCAACGTGCCCGGCGCCTGATGAGGTGGGGTATCGGTTTGCTCGTCGGTTTTGTGCTCATTCGCTATCTGAACGTTTACGGCGACAAGCCGTGGAGCACCATGGAGGATGGCATCCGCACATTCATGAGCTTCATGTCGCTCACCAAATATCCGCCTTCGCTGATGTTCCTGATGCCAACCATCGGCGTCGGCTTTCTGCTGCTCGCCTGGTTCCAGCAACTCGAAGGGCGCCCGGTGCTGAAGGTGCTTGCGCTGTATGGCGGCGCGCCGATGTTCTTCTACGTGCTGCACCTGCTGGTGCTCAAGGCGCTTTACCTGATCGCTGTGCAGATCTGGGGCCTGAACCAAGGCGATTACTACGGCTTCGATAGCCTCGCCGGCATCTGGTTGTGGGCAGTAATGTTGTCGGCGGCGCTTTACTTCCCGACCCGCTGGTTTGCGCAGCTCAAGCAGCGTCGTCGCGATATCGCCTGGCTGAAGTATTTCTAAGGCTTGGTGATGAACAGGAAAACCGGTTACTGGATGCGGGCGCTGTCGCTCTCTTGTTTGCCATTGACGGCATATGCGGGGGCACAGGAACAGGCGGAGGGCTTCATCGAAGACGGCACATGGAACGTGCTGAACCGTACCGTTTACGACCGCCGAGATTACCGTCACGGTGGTCTGAACGGGGGCGCTCGCAATGCCTACAAGCCACGCAGCGAGCGCAGTGATCTGGCTGAAGAATGGGCCTACGGGCTTATGGGCACTTACACCTCGGGCTTCACACGAGGGACGGTTGGCTTTGGTCTCGATGCCCACGCCTACCTGGGCGTGAAGCTGGACAGCGGCGGTGGCCGCGCTGGCAAGGCGCGCCTGCTTTCAGTAGACAACGAGGGCCGTCCCAAGGACGACTATGGTCGAGCGGGCGCAGCAGCGAAATTGCGTCTGTCTTCCACCGTTCTGAAGTACGGCGAACAACGGGTGAAAACGCCGGTGTTCGCTTCGTCCGATAGCCGCTTGTTGCCCGAAACCGCCACGGGCTGGCTGGTAACCAGCCAGCCATGGAACAGCCTGACTATCAACGGTGGGCATTTCAATGAAAGTACCGACCGTAATGCCAACAGCCATGACTCTGGTTTCGTAATCAACTATTCCAACGGGCGGCAGGGCGATTCGTTCGATTTCCTGGGTGGCAGCTATGACGGCATGGAGCGCCTCAACCTGACCCTCTACAGCGCGCTATACGACGAGACTTGGCGGCAACATTACCTGGGCGGCGTGTATGCATGGCCGATCGATGACGAGCAGGCGCTGTCTTTCAACCTGAACCTCTATCGCACCCAGAATACCGGTGAGGCCCGTTCGGGAGAGATCGATAACACTACCTGGAGCCTGAAGAGTACCTACTCGCGGGGTGCCCATAGCCTGTCGCTGGGCTATCAGAAGGTGCACGGGGATACGCCGTTCGATTACGTCACCCGAGGTGCAATCTACCTCACCAACGCGGTGGCATTGTCGGACTTCAATGGCCCGAACGAAGCCTCGTGGCAGTTGCGTTACGACCTGGCGATGGCCGGATATGGCATTCCCGGCCTGAGTCTCAGCGCGGCGTACATTCGCGGCAGTGGCATCGACGGTAGCGATGTGGACCCCAATGGGGGCTATGCCTATCTGGGCTACGGTCGTAACGGACGGCATTGGGAGCGCGACCTCGAAGCTCGCTACGTCGTGCAGAACGGGACCTTCAACGGGATGACCTTCAGTGCGCGTTATGCAATGCACCGTGGCAACGCCGATCAGGCGGAACTGGATGCCGACCAGATTCGCTTGGCGGTGGAGTATCCAATCAAGGGAGTGTTCTAGTCCGCGGCGCGCTGGGAGCAAAGTCTTCTTTATGTCGAATCATCGAGCTGTCGATACTCCCTGGTGGCTGCAGGCAGCGAATTACAGTGGCCACGCGCCACGAATGGCTGCCATGGATGATCCTGAGTTGGTCGTTCAGGCCATCATTCACGCCTGTGTCGATCCTCAGGAAGAGACGCCGGTTGGTTGGAAAGCAAATGCGTCAAACCTCTCACACCATATCTTTCCCAACCTGACTGAGCGTCTTTCAGCCAATATCGCCGCCCGTGAAGTTCAGAAGGCACAGCCTATGCCTGCAACGACGGGTGCAATCCATGCGCCCATGACGGGGACCGACAAGGTAGACGGCGGGATTCGCGAAAGCATGAAAGCCGAGGACTCCGATAGAGCCTAGTCGTTTGGTCCCGTAAAGCAGTGACCCAGGCGGCTATGACGCTTGCCTCGCAAACAAACGCAAAGCCGGTTATTTCGCAGTGAAATTGTGTCTTGCGTAACTAACTAGTTGCTTGCCTTGCCACTGATCGTGTTCAACGCAGAGGTGCTACAGGCAGAGATCGCCCGAACACCGGTACTAACCACCATCCAGGCTCGGCGTAACCCTCTCCAGCCTCGGACATGCCCATTCGACGAAGGCTTTCACGCGCGGCGAAAGCTGCAAGGCGTGGGGGTAGACCAGTTGAACCGGCAGGTCCGCAGGTTCGTAATCCTCGAGGATCCGCACCAGGCGACCGTCGGCAAGCTCGTCTGCGACCTGGTAGTGCATCAGTCGGGTAATGCCCACGCCTTGCACGCAGGCGAGGCTGGCGGCGCGGATCTGGTTGCAGACCAGGCGCGGGGTGATGTCTTGCGCCAGCTCTTTGCCCTTGTGTCGGTAGTACCAGCGGCGCCCGTGTGGAGCGAAGGTGATGCAGGCGTGTTCGCGCAGCGATTCGGGGGTTTCGATGGCCGGGGCGGTGCGGAGATAGTCCGGGCTTGCGCAGGTGATGAGCCGGGTGGTGCCGACCTGCCTTGCCACCATGGCCGAGTCGGGGAGGTGGCCGATGCGCAGGGCCAGATCGAGGCGTTCATCGAGCAGGGGCAGCACCTGGTCGTTCAGGCTCAGCTCGACGCGCATCTCTGCGTGTTCCTTGAGAAAGGCATTCACGATCGGCGCGATGTAGCGTTGGCCGAACTCCACTGGCGCGGTCAGGCGGAGCAGGCCGCGGGCGATGCCGTCCCGCGCTTCGAGCCGCTGCTCCATGTCATCGAAGTCGGCGAGCACGCGGCGGCTCCAGGCCAGGTACTCCGTGCCTTCGTCGGTCAGCGCCATGCGCCGGGTGCTGCGGTTCAGCAATCGAACCCCCAGGTGGCGCTCCAGCGCCGCCAGCGAGCGCACCAGCGATGCAACGGATTGCCCGGTCGCATCCGCCGCCGAGCTCAGGCTGCCGCTGTCGACGATCCGAACGAAGTTGGCCATTGCCTTGAGCCTGTCCATTGCCATCCTTTTATATGTGCGATTACTGCATAGGTCTTGTCAGGTGCGCGGCATAGGTCGAAAGCGCATTGCGGCTGAAACTGCAGGGGCTGAAGTCACCCGGAGTTTCACATGAGTCAACAACCAAGTCCCGCCCGAATTCTGGCCTACGACCATATCGGAATTCGGGTCAGCGACAAGCACCGGGCGATGTCTTTCTACCAGGCGCTCGGCTTCGTGGAGAGCGCAAGTTTTCCGCTGTTCGAGGCCAACGAGATGCTCAGCCCGGATGGCGTTCGGATCAACCTGATCTTCAATGGTGCGCGTACCCCCGGTTCTTACAACGCCCTGCTGGATGCCCCGGTGAAGCTGCCGGGCATGACGCATCCGGCCTTCGTCGTCGATGACCTCCAGGCACTCGAAGCCTGGCTGAACGAGCAGGGAATCGTTATCACGGAGGGGCCGCATCACATCGGCCCGAGAAGGGTCGCGCTTTTTATCCGCGACCCCGACGGCAATGTTCTTGAATTCAATCAACTCGTGGATGGAGATGAACGATGAAACTGTACGATCTGGAAGCGTCCGGCAACTGCTACAAGGTGCGGCTGTTCGCTGCTCTGGCCGACATCGAGCTGGACATCGTGCCGGTGGATTTTCTGAACGGTGAGCACAGGAAGCCGCCGTTGTCCGAGCTGAATCCCTTGAAGCAGTTGCCGATTCTGGAGGATGGCACGCACGTCTTGCGCGACTCGCAGGCGATCCTGGTCTACCTCGCGGGCGCCTATGGCGGCCTGGCCTGGTGGCCGGCGCATCCCCAGGGGCAGGCTGAAATCGTTCAGTGGCTGTCTTTCGCCGCCAATGAGATTCAGCACAGCCTCTGCACCGCGCGGCTGGTGCAGAAGTTCGGCTATGAGCTGGACAAGCCGGCGGCGCTGGCGAAATCGCCGGGAGTTCTCTCACTGCTCGACACGCATCTGCAAGGCAATGACTGGCTGGCGATGGGCCGCCCCACGATTGCCGATTGCGCGGTCTACCCCTATGTCGTGCTGGCACCGGAAGGCGATGTGGATCTCACGCCGTACAGCCATGTCGCACGCTGGATGAAGCGGATAGAGGGCCTGCCCGGTTACCTGCCCAAACCCTGATCGATCAGAACGACTCCACTTGTGCCAGCATGCCGTCCTTGCCCAGGCGCAGCCGCAGGAAGTCATGGGCGAGGAACAGCTGTCCCTGGTAGTGCTCGACCGCCTCCTTGCGCACGTCCTCGATGGAGTGCCCCCGTTGCCGACCTGACTGATAGCGCGCGCTGAAATGCGTCAGCACCAGATTGGGCAGGCTGGCTTGCCGGGCGAAGGCGGCGACCTGGGCGGCGGTGCTGTGGCCGAAGGTGTTGCGCGCGTCGTTGATGATGGCCTGGGTATAGGTGGCTTCATGGACCAGCACCTGGGCGTCCTGGCAGGCCTCGGCGAGCAGTTCGGGGCGGTCGTTGTCGCCGCCGACCACGATGCGCCGGGCTGAGCGGGTGAAGGTCAGGTAGTCGTCGCTGCGCAGGGGGCGGCCTTCATGCTGTACATCGAAACCGCGGGCCAGCTGGCCCCACAGCGGGCCACGGGGAATGCCGTCGCGCTCCAGCAGGTCGATGGCGAGTTTCGGGTCGGGGCGGGCCTCGGTGAAGCGGTAGCCGTAGCAGGGCACGCGATGGGAGAGGGCGGTGGCTTCGACGCGGATGTTCTGGCTGCGCCATTCGTCCAGGGTTTCGACGGCATGGAAGCTCAGCTCGTACCCCAGCCAGCTCTGGCTCATCTGCTGGGTCGCGCGTATCCAGGTCTCGATACCGTCCGGGGCGATGATGGCCAGCGGCGCCTTGCGGCCCATCATACCGGCGCTGGCGAGCAGGCCGGGCAGACCATAACAGTGGTCGCCATGCACATGGGTGATGCAGATCGCCCGCAAGTCGTGCAGCGACAGCGGCGAACGCAGCAGGCGGTGCTGGGTGCCCTCGCCACAGTCGATCAGATACCAGGCCTTGCCGGTATCCTCCAGCAGGGCCAGCCCGCTGACGTTACGGGCTCTGGTGGGCGTTCCGGATGAGGTGCCGAGAAATAGCAGATCCACGTTTTGCTCCAGAAATCATTCTGGCGCCAGTATGGCGCACGGCATTCGACTCTGGACATGGAGCGGTGGTGCCTGGCAGCGTCCGCCTGATGGCCAGCCCGACGTGATACCTGCTGCGTTGAATGCCAAGTTCACGGCTGTTCGCAGTTGACCATCCAGGACACTCCGAAACGGTCGGTGAACATGCCGAAGCGCTCGGCCCAGAAGGTTTTCTCCATCGGCATCAGCACCTGCCCACCCTCGGACAGCGCGGCGAACAGGCGCTCGCCTTCAGCGACGCTCTCGGGATGCAGGCTGATGGAGCAGCCCTTGAGGCCTTCATAGGGCGCGCCGCCGCAGAACTCGCCGGGCAGCGTGTCGGAAGCCATCAGGCGGTAATCGCTCAGGCTCAGGCAGACATGCATGACGCGGTCGTGGTACTCGGCAGGAAACTGCTCGGCGTCCGGCGCCTCGCCGAAACTGAACAGTTCCAGCGTACCGCCCAGCACCTGCTGATAGAAGGTGAAGGCCTCGCGGGCCTGGCCGTCGAAAGTGAGATAAGTGGAAATCTTCATGGGGTTGTCCTCGTGCTGGTGAGCGATTCGCGCAGTTCGGGGGTGGTGCTGGCCTGCGCATAGGCCGGCTCTTTTTCTGGATGGAAAAGAGCCTAGACGAAAAATTTTCGCAGGCTCTGTTCGTTGGTCGAACGGGCGGGTGGTGAATCGAGAACAGCGTCCTTCTGTCTGTTCCGATAAGACTCTACGGGCCGCGCCGAGTCATTCACCCACGCTGCACTATGCTCAACGCTGTACAGGACCACCCGAGCGAGCGTGGCGTGTCCTGGCTTGCGAACCATGAAGCGAGGTGTTCTATATGGTGTTGGTGCTCATACTGCTGGTGCTGATTGCGTTCATCGTTTATTCCACCGTGAGTTGGAAGCTGCATCCCTTCCTCGCACTCCTGGCCGCCGCGATTCTCGCTGGCTTCGCCTATCAGGTGCCGGCGGGGGAAATCCTCAAGACGGTAGCTTCCGGCTTCGGCGGCATCCTCGGTTACATCGGCATCGTCATCGCTCTGGGCACCATCATCGGGGTGATCCTCGAACGCTCCGGTGCGGCCATCACCATGGCCGAAAGCGTGATCCGCCTGCTGGGCGAGCGCTTTCCCACGTTGACGCTGTCGATCATCGGTTACCTGGTGTCGATCCCGGTGTTCTGTGATTCCGGCTACGTCATCCTCAACTCGCTGAAGAACGCTCTGGCGGCGCGGATGAAGGTCTCGGTGGTGGCCATGAGCGTGGCGCTGGCCACCGGCCTGTACGCCACCCATACCTTCGTGCCGCCGACGCCGGGCCCGATTGCCGCGGCGGGCAACCTGGGGCTGGAAGGCTCGTTGGGACTGGTGATCGCCGTCGGCCTGCTGGTGTCGGCGGTAGCCGCGTTGGCCGGGCTGTTCTGGGCCAACCGTTTCCTCAGGCAGGATGACCGCGAGTTGCTGGACGAAGCACCCAGTGAGCTGCTTGCCGAAGATGTGGATTTCGACAGCCTGCGCGCCCGCTACGGCGTGCTGCCCAGCGCCTGGCAGGCCTTTGCGCCGATCTTCATTCCCATCGCGCTGATCTGCATCGGCTCGGTTGTCGCCCTGCCTGGCAGGCCACTGGGCGAGGGGGTGGTGTTTTCGGTGCTGAGCTTTCTCGGCCAGCCGGTGGCCGCTCTGCTGATCGGCCTGGGTTTCGCCTGTTTGCTGCTCAAGGGTGAAAACAAGCGTCAGCAGTTCCATGATCAAGTGGCCGCAGGCATCGTCTCGGCGGCGCCGATCCTGCTCATCACCGGCGCCGGCGGTGCCTTCGGCGCCATGCTGAAGATCACCCCGCTGGGCGATTATCTGGGCCAGAGTCTGTCGGCACTGGGTATCGGCCTGTTCATGCCCTTCATCGTCTCCGCCGCGCTGAAGACGGCGCAAGGGTCCACCACCGTTGCCCTGGTAACGACCTCGGCCATGGTCGCGCCGCTGCTCGGCAGCCTGGGGCTGGACAGCGAAATGGGCCGGGTGCTGACGGTGATGGCCATCGGTGCGGGCGGCATGACCGTTTCCCATGCCAACGACAGCTTCTTCTGGGTGGTTTCGCAGTTCAGCCGCATGAAGGTCTCCACGGCCTACCGCGCGCAGACCATGGCGACGCTGATCCAGGGTGTGGTGGGGATGCTGATGGTCTGGCTGCTGAGCCTGGTGCTGCTCTGAGGCTGGGCATGCCAGCCATGGCGCGGTCCGACTCTGCGGGCATGCTGCATCGTCCGGAAGGGGCTCTGTCGAATTTCCCCCGGACCCTATATGGTTCGGCTGACCGAACCGAAAGGAGCCTTCGATGAGCCTCACCATCCCGTACGATCCGCAGAACATCTTCGCCAGGATCATCCGTGGCGATGCCCCGTGCTACACGCTTTACGAGGATGACGACGTGCTCGCCTTCCTCGATCTGTTCCCGCAATCCTTCGGCCATACGCTGGTGATTCCCAAGCGTTCGGCAGCCTGCAACCTGCTCGACGTGGACACCGAGGCGCTGTGCAAGATGATGGAAGTGGTGCAGCGGCTCACTCGGATCATCGTCGATGAGCTGCAACCGAGCGGTGTGCAGATCGCACAGTTCAACGGCGCGCCAGCAGGGCAGACGGTGTTTCACATTCACATGCATATCGTCCCGCGTTATGCCGGTCAGGGTCTGGGCGTGCATGCCGCGCAGGAGGCCGAGCATGCCGAGCTGGAGAAGCTGCAGAAGCGGCTGGTGCAGCGAATCACCGCCTTGTCCTGAGCGCGCGGCTGGCGGCTCGATCACCGGACGGGGGTAACCGGGCATAGCCGGCTTTCGGACCGCCGGCAGCCCCTGCCGCGAACGCCACCCGCTGGCGCGGCCTCCAAGTTCAACACGCCATAGTCGAACGTTGCGAGGCCGCCATGAAGCAGAACCAGCCAGATACCGAACAGTCGCCTGCCGATGAAACCGACACGACGATGACCGATGCGGGCGAGAAGAATGCCGGCGAGGATCCGGATTTCGACGAGCAGGTCCAACCGGAGGATGATCGCGAGTCGGAAGTATCGCCCGATGACCCGGATATTCAGGGTGTCGATGGTTCCGGCAAGCCGAGTTAGTAAACGGACCGAAAAGTACCGCAGGATGAACAAGCCTTGGTACTTAATTTTTGCAGGCTCTAAGTTTTGACTGCCATTGGTAGCATAACGAGAAGGCCCCTAGCGCTGTTGCAGCCGCTCAAGCAGGTCGGTTAGCCAACTGGGCCGGGGGGGCTGTTCGCCTTTACTGAAGAAGGCATCCAGGATGTAGCGGTTCTGCTCCTGGCCGATGTTGGTTGCGGTGGAGCGTTGTGATGTGAATAGGCTTTCCAGTGTGATACCCGCCGCCGCACCTTTTTCGGTTACGGCCCAGACGCCGTTGACGTTGGTAATGTCCGGCTCGAAGGGCTTGAGCTTCACGTCCTCGGAAGCGTTCAGCACGATGTTGTCCTTGATGTTGGTGACTGGTGTATAGGTAGTGTATTGGCTCCCAAGCGAGGTTTGTGCAGCACCTTCGGCAGAAAACTTCGTCACCATCTGTTCGAGGAAGCCGAGATCGCTGGTATTGCTTAACGCGCCATAGCCCGGATCGAGGATATGGCGCAAGAAGCCCCAGTCAACACGAGTACTGCCGATCGCCGATCCATTCAGGATGCGTGAAGCGGTGGCAGTGTCCTTATCGTTGAAGCTGACCGTGAGTTGGTGCCCTTGGGCATCGTAGTTGTGACCGTTATTGAAGTTCGAGCGCAACCGCCCATTGTCGTGCTGACGGTAGTCGCCAAGCTCTTCGGCCAGGCGATCCACATAGGTCAGATCGGCGCCTTCGTCCTGCGCATAAGCGTACATGTCCGACAGCAAGGCACGATCTTCGTAGGTGAGGAAATCGTAGGCGCTGCGACCAATGTTGTTGGCACTCATGCCTTGGGCGCCGTTGGCTACCGCAGGCTCTTTTCCACCGAACAGGCGGGAAACCATAAGATCGTAGCCATTACTGGCGGGGCCGACTGTCGATGCCGTGGTGTTGGCCGCGCTGGCGGTCTGCGCAGCGGAGATAGATTGCGATGCCGTGGATGAAGAGGCGCTAACCTCCTCTTTGCCAGGGTGAGGTGCTGACGCGAACAACTGGTCGATCACGCTGGCAGGACCACCGCCCTTGCCCTCGGCCCGATGAGTCATGTAGTTGAAGTCGAGGTCGATCAGCTCTTGCAGACGAGAAGCATAATCGTCCGGGTACTGAGCCTGCTCGATGGCGGGTAGCTCATTGTAGTAGGCAAGCACTTCTTTGAAGAAATTGGTCATCTTGCCGGTGCGGTTGTACTCGTCCATAGCCTGGGCTACAACCTTCTGACGCCACGCCTCCTCTTGGTCGTATGCTTCTTGCCATGCGGCTCGCTGCTCATTAACGGTGAAGGTGCCGCTGTCATCATAGGCAATCAGTGCCAATTGATCGCGGGACATGCCCTTGAAGGGATTGCTACCTGAGCCGTTGACGAAACTGGTAGCTTGCTTGGCGCGGGCCAGCAGTTCCGGGTCGTCGGTATTGGGCACCTCAGCATCGTGCCGCTCCTGATTCAGGTAGTAATCGTTGCCAGTGATCTGATCAAGCTGTGCCGTGGCCTTTTGACCCAGTTCCTTGCGGCTGAGGTTGGCATCGCGAGCCTCAGCATGTGCAGCCGCCTCGCCCAATTGGCGAGCCAGGTTGGAGACATTGGTGGTGCCATTGCTGCTGGCAGCCTTCATCGTCACGGTGGTCGTTCCATCTGCTACGACCTCAGCCTTGCCGGTGCTGACTGTATGGGGAGTGGCGAGCGAGGTATAGGTTCCAACGCTGCTGATCATGACGAGAGACCTTTGGGATTCGTTTCAGAGCTTTGCTTGCAGGTTATCGGTATCGACCATCAAGACCTTAGCGGCATTGCGCATACCTCATCCGGCGAGCCGCTCCAGTATCTGATCGACTATCTGGGAAGTAATGCCGTTTTCCCCTGGGCATCTCTCAGTCAAACCGACAATATTCAGCTCGGGATTGCCTACCAGGTAGTCTCTGCTGACCGGGCCCTGCAAGCTGCCATCCTTACGATCCAGAGCAATGTAAACGGCGGCCCAGTTTGGACAGGCATCTGGCCATCCGGTCAGACGCTTATCTTCATCAGTGAGTAGATTTTCCATATCAATCTTCTCAAGATCGATAGCTGTCTTCCCGCTGATCGCTGTAACAGCGCTTGGAGATTTCGTTGCAGTGTGGTCCTTCCCCATTTGGGCAGCCATCAATTCAATAGGTGACGAATACTGCGTACCGGCGGCATTTGAGTTTTCTTGCATGTTCTGCGCGGCGAGCAATGCTTCGAAGGAAATGGAGATAGTGGAGTTATCACCGCGTGCAGGAGTCTGGCTGACTGAGTTGCCATTGCTAACTGCCTGACTGGCTTTATTCGAAGGCGTCGAATAATTCGAGGGCAAGCCGGATGAATAGTTTTTGCTGATCTGCATGTCTTAAGTCCTTGTAGAAGGGAGTCGGTTCCTGTCGACAAGCAAGTCAATGAAATGGTGTTCTCTTATAGGGGCTTCGGTCAACAACTGTTCGATCAGGTTAATGTCGCTGCCCTTGCCCTCGGCCTGATGAAAACAAAAATTACGCACTTCTATGGGTGTCATTTCCATACTTATACTTGGAATACAGAATCAATCAGCTAACCGCGCGCGTAACTGGAGCGATACCACTCAGTGGCTTCTAGGTAGTCAGTTGGCTGGGTCGCCATATATGCATGCATTTTTTCAAAAATATCTGCGGCTGATGCCCCTTTCGCCCGCTCCGCCTCGAATATGGCGGTGGTGTTGGCCGTAATGGACTGGCTCAGCGCTTCATATCGGGCTTTGCTTGCCGGCGTCACAGGCAGCCCTGTGGCAGCATAATAAACATCATTTATGCCATCCGAATTAGGGCCGTTTGAAATCAGCGGTCCCCCTGAAATCGTAGCCATGGACTCAACGAAATTCATCGCCTCGGCTTGGTCAGGGTTATTGCGCAGGTCTTCGGCTTTCTCCTTGACCCATCCGGGCAGCTCTCCCGAGGCAGCCCGCCGGGCACCCTCCGAAAGCGTTACCTGGACGCCGGGCTTCTCCGGTCCTCGGCCCGCGCTCACCGATGTACCTGGCTCGGAAACAGATCGTCCATTAGCCGCTGAATTGACTTGATAATAAGAAGCCAGTTTGAGCAAGTTTGGGGTAGAAGATATGTTCATAACCATCTCATCCTATCAGCTAACCGCGTGCGTAACTGGAGCGATACCACTCACTGGCTTCCAAGTAGTCAGCTGGCTGGGTCGCCATATACGCATGCATTTTTTCAAAAATATCTGCGGCTGATGCCCCTTTCGCCCGCTCCGCCTCGAATATGGCGGTGGTGTTGGCCGTAATGGACTGACTCAGCGCCTCATACCGGGCTTTGTTTTCCGGCGTCACAGGCAAGCCTGTAGCGGCATAGTACAGATCACTTTTACCATCCGAATTAGGCCCCATCGAAATCAGCGGCCCCCCGGAATCGTAGCCATGGACTCAACGAAATTCATCGCCTCGGTTTGGTCAGGGTTATTGCGCAGGTCTTCGGCTTTCTCCTTGACCCAGCCGGGCAGCTCTCCCGAGGCAGCCCGCCGGGCACCCTCCGAAAGCGTTACCTGGATGCTGGGTTTTTCTGGCCCCCAGCCCGCGCTCACCGAGGTACTTGGTTCGGAAACAAATTTACTAGACGCTATAGTGGTTTGGTTATAGGCAGTAAGGCTTTGAATGGAAGATATATGCATGGGCACCTCATATGTAAATAAACTAAAGCATATACCATGCCAGTTTATATTTTCTCCTTTTTGTGAGCGCCGATCGCGCTTTGACAAACTTTTGGGCCAAGTTCAGCAGAAATGTATCGAACGATGCGGCAAAAAATTGCCGTCTGACGGCAACCCGTGGTCAAAGAACAGGAATGCCCAAGGTTTTTTCAAGTCTGCCGAATAGGTGACGATGGGGTGTAGATGGAAATTTTAAACTTCGGCTGAGAGGACATGGCATGGCCGGACGATACGGATAGAATCCAGCAGTGGGCAATTTCCTTCAATAACCCCACCCGCCAGGCCCGTTAGCCTGTTTCCAGCTCAACCACTGGAAGCAGATATCTATGGACCCCTACCTTTCCATGGCCGCCTTCGCCCTGGCGTCATCCATTACACCCGGCCCGGTCAATCTGGTGGCGTTGAACTGCGGGGCGCGTTTCGGCTTTCGTGCCAGCCTGCGGCACATCTCTGGGGCGACGGTGGGTTTCACTCTGTTGCTGCTGTTGATCGGTCTGGGCCTGTACGAACTGCTGGAGCACGCGCCGGTGCTGATGCGGAGCATCCAGTGGGGTGGTATCGCCTTTTTGCTGTACATGGCCTGGCGTCTGGCGGCGAATGATGGCCGGATCGAGCCGGGTCATGCGCGCGGCGGGCCGTCGCTGCTTGCAGGGGCGCTGCTGCAGTGGCTCAACCCCAAGGCATGGCTGGCATCGGTGGCCGGGATGGGACTGTTCGCGACCGACGGCAACGCGCTGCGGGTATGGTTGTTTGCCGGTCTGTACTTCCTTGTCTGCTATGCCTCGATCGCCTGCTGGGCCTGGGCCGGGACATGTCTGGGCCGTCATTTGCAGCAGGCCGCGCGGGTGCGCTGGCTGAACCGGACGATGGCGCTGTTGCTGGCATGCAGCGCCTTCTATTTACTGACGGGTTGAGCGGTCACGGTATTGCCCGGGCGTCGCTGCCAGCTGGCGCTTGAAGGTGCGCTGGAAATGCGCCTGATCGGCGAAGCCCGCGGCCAGCGCCACTTCGGCCAGGTCCTGCCCCTGCCTGAGCCAGTGCTGGCTGCACTGGATGCGTCGATTGAGCAGATAGGCGTGGGGCGTCATGCCGTAGTGCTGCTTGAACGCGCGGATCAGGTAGGACGGCGAGAGTTCGGCGGCCCGGCAGATGTCTTCCAGGCGCAGCGCCTCGGTGCAGTGCTCGGCAATGTAGTCGGCGGCGCGTTGCAGTTGCAGCGGTTCGATGCGCGCCAGGGTCGCGGTGGGTGCCAGCGTCTGCTGCAACTGGCTGAAATATTCGACGGCGACGCTCTGCTTGTGCAGGGTTTCGTTGTCTGGATCTAGCAGCGTGGCATAGAGCTGCGTCAGCCCGGTGAACAGTGTCGGGTCACGACTGAGGATGGATGAGTAGGGACTGAACCTGCCGCCATCGCTGGCTCCCAGTTCATGCTGCAATCCCCCGAGCCAGCGGGCATCGACGTAGAACATCAGGTAGGACCAGGGCTGGCCGTCGATGGGGTTGCAGGCGTGAACGGCCTGCGGATTGACGATGACCACTGCGCCGCTGTCGAGCCGCTCGCGAGCGTTCCCGTTGAAATAGGTGCTGCAGCCGGCGGTGATCGCGCCGATCGAGAAGGTTTCGTGGCAATGCGGCGCATAGCAGACCTTGCGCCCGTCGGCGACCGCCCGCGCCTCGATGAAGGGCAGGGAGGCATCGCGCCAGAAGCGCGGCTGGGTGTCGTTGTGGTTTGGGTGACTCACGCCGGTTTCCATTTTGGAAAGTGTGTCTGCACTCTAGCAATCGTTCGGCTATCTGGCATTCTCGACGGCAATCGCTGTCCTATTACCCCGTTGCGCCCCACTGACAAGGAATCACCATGCGTCTGATCGTTGCTCTGACCGCCATGCTGTCGCTGACTGCCTGTTCTTCCTGGCAGCCCGATCCGGAAGATATCAAGCCTGTCCCGGAGGATCGGGTACTGGCCTATCAGCAGCCGCTGGAAAATGGTGGCGAGGTGGTGGTGACACGGGATTTCGGCCTGCGTGGCGGCGGTTGCTATATCGCGGTGATGATCGACCGCGAGCTGGCGGCGCGGATTCATGTGGGCGAGGTGGTGCGCTTTCAGGTGCCGAGCGGGGCGCGGATCGTCAGCATCGGCGTCGATCCACTGGACGATACCTTCTGCGGCAAGCTCAGCCTGCGCCGCGAGAAACTGGCGCAGGTGCAGGCGGGGCAGACGCTGGAGTACCGTGTGATCGTCGATAACCAGATCGGTTTCGATATCGTTCCGTCGGAGCACTGAGCCGCGACGGAACGTCAGGGCGCGGGTTTGGTGTTCGCGGACATGGCCCGCTTACGGTTTACCGATGCCATGGGCGTGCCTGTAGGAGCAGGCCGCGCCTGCGAACAGCCATGTCCGGTCAGCCTTCGGTATCCGCCCCATACAGACGTTTGTTCCAGTCTTCCACACTGTGCTGGCTCAGCCGCCGCTCGACCAGTTTTTGCCAAGAGGGCACCAGCGGCAGTTCGCTGAGTTCGAGCAGGGCGGTCCGATCCAGGGTGCGCTGGTAAAGCACTTCCAGTATTCGGCTCAGCGGCCAGCGCGGGAAAGGGCGGTGTTCGAGGTTGAGGATCTGTCCGGCTTCGAGCACGCCGGGTTCCAGTACCCGGTAATACCAGCCGGTCATGCCGCTTCGCTGCACGCGCAGGGCCATGTCGGGGATGCCGAAGCGGTCGTTGAGCTTCCAGCAGGGCTGCCGTGTCTGGGCGACTTCCAGCAGCACATCGCCGCAGCGCAGCACATCGCCCAGACACAGGTCCGCCTCGCTCAGGTCCCGGGTGCTGATGTTCTCGCCGAAGGCGCCAGGTTGCCCCAGCAGCGGCAGAGCGCCGAGCTGTTCCTGCCAGCGGCTGTAGTGTTCGTAGGGGTAATGGTGCACGGCCTTGTAGAGGCCGCCATGCACCTTGCGGTCGCCCTGTTCATCGCCTTCCAGGCCTTCAGGGGCGACCTGCACGGGGCCTGCGAGCGGCTGCTTGGCGATGGCGCTGTGACTGCCGGGGCGGGTGAAGGGGACGGCCTTGCCGGTGAGCAGCAGGTCGATGCGTGCCAGTTGCATAGCGATTCGCCGTGTGATGGGGTCAGGGCGAATTATGCCTTATCTATCGGTAGCTGCCCTGGCGCGACCATCGCAGCAGTGAAGAGGCACCAAAGTATTATTCGTGCTGGCTCGGGTGCTTCGTAATCTGCCGGCATGATGCCTTTATTGCCACTCCTCGCCCGTTTCTGCGCACGTCTTCCGGACACTTTTCGGCGCGGTGTCGCGCTATCGCTACTGATGTGTTCGCCGTTTTTCATTGCGGCGTCTGCCGCTGCTGAAGAGCAAACGGCCTTGCCGGCCCTGACGCTGAGTGTGCTGCAGTTCGGCACCGCGCACTGGGAGCTGGACCATCTCAAGCGCCACGCCATCGACCGGGCCAACGGCTTCGAGCTGAAGGTGCGGCTGGTGGCGGATCTGCCGGCCTCGCGCCTGGCGATTTCCAGCGGCAGCGTCGACGGCGCGGTGAGCGACCTGCTCTGGGCGCAGGCGCGCTATGAGGCGGGGACGGCTTATCGTTATGTGCCGTTCTCTTCGCAGATCGGTGAAGTCCTGGTCACCGAGAACAGCAATATCCACACGCTGGCGGACCTGCGCGGCAAGCGCATTGGCGTTGCCGGCGGGCCTGACGGTCTTGGCTGGCTGCTGTTGCAGCGGGTCGCTACCCGTCAGGGAGTCGACCTGGCGGGCGAGGCGCGCGTACAGTACGCCGCGCCGCCGCTGCTGAGCCAGGCGCTGCGCCGGGGGCAGGCGGATGCGCTGCTGACCTTCTGGCAGTTCTCGGCGCGTATGCGCGGCGAAGGCGGTGTGCGCACGGCCTTCGCTCTGGAAGACCTGCTGGCGTCGCTGGAGCTGGAACAGCAACTGCCGGTGCTTGGCTATCTGTTTGCCGAAAGCTGGGCCGCGCAGCACGAAAATTTGCTGGCGCGCTTCGACCGCGCATTGCGCCAGACCAAGGCGCAACTGGCCGAGGCCCCCGCGCACTGGCAGGCCATCCGCCCGCTGATGCGCGCCGAGGATGACGGTGTGTTCGAGGCGTTGCGTGACAGTTTCATCGACGGCATTCCGCTGCCGCTGGATGAGGCGCGCATCGCCCAGCTGCACCAGTTGCTCAGGCTCACCGGTGCCGATCCGCAGAAGCTGATGCCGCCTGAACTGTTCCGGGTAGGGCAGTGATCCCCACCCGCTGGGCCTGCTGGATAGCGTTGCCGCTGGCCGTGACGCTGTGGGCTGTCGTTGCCTTCGTCGCTCAGACCCCGCTGCTGCCGACGCCGGTGGCGGTGCTGAATACCTTCTGGCTGGCGCTGCAAAGCGGCGAGCTGCCCCATCATCTGGGCGTGACCCTGCGCCGGGTGATTTTCAGCTTTGTGCTGGCGATGTTGCTGGGTGCGCTGATCGGCGTCTGGATGGGCCGCTCGCGGCTGACCAATGCGCTGCTCGACCCGCTGCTGGTGCTGTTCCTCAACCTGCCGGCGCTGGTGACCATCATCCTGCTCTACGTCTGGTTCGGCCTGGTGGAAGCGGCGGCGGTGCTGGCGGTGGTGATCAACAAGGTGCCGAACGTCGCGGTGACCCTGCGTGAAGGTGCGCGCAGCCTCGACCCGAAGCTGGAGCAGATGGCGCGGGTGTACGGCTTCAGCCGCCGACAGCGGCTGGCGGATGTCTGGCTGCCGCAGCTGTTTCCCTACCTGATGGCCGCCACCCGTGGCGGGCTGGCGCTGATCTGGAAGATCGTCCTGGTGGTTGAACTGCTGGGACGTTCGGACGGTATCGGCTTCCAGCTGCACATGGCCTTTCAGGTGTTCGATGTGGCGAGCATTCTGGCCTACAGCCTGGCCTTTATCGCGGTGGTGCAACTGATCGAGCTGGTGCTGCTGCAACCGCTGGAACGGCGCGCTTCGTATTGGCGAGAGGTGGGTACGCCGCATGCTTGAACTGTCTCTGGATGGCTCGACAGCCGGTCATTCGGTGATTGGCAGAGTCGCGGCAACGGTGGCCGAAGGCGACCGCATCTGCCTGCTGGGACCTTCGGGCGCAGGCAAGACCACACTGCTCAACGCCATCGCCGGGCTCGATCCACGGCTGAGTCCGATGATCCATGCACAAGTCGGGCTGCGTATCGGCTACCTGTTTCAGGAACATCGTCTGCTGCCCTGGCGCACGCTGCGGCAGAACCTGGCCCTGGTTGGCGCGGCGCCTGACGAGATCGAGCGATTGCTCGGCGAAGTGGGCCTCGCCGGAGCCGCTGATCGCCTCCCGGACCAGCTTTCGCTGGGCATGGCCCGGCGAGCGGCACTGGCGCGCTGCCTGGCGATAAAGCCGCAACTGCTGTTGCTGGACGAACCCTTCGCATCGCTGGACCCGGACCGCGCTTGCGAGTTGCGCACGCTGATTGCGCGGCTGCTCGATGCCCAGCCGCGCATGGCGATGATCTGCGTGACCCATGACGCCCGCGATGCCGACGATCTGGCCAATCGCCTGTGGTATCTGGCCGGCGCACCGGCGCAGTTGCAATGCGATCAGCCATTGGGCGGCGATGCCAGCGCCAGCGTGATCAGCGAGCGGTTGCGTCTGGCCATTCACGAGTCCGCTCACACGAAAAAGCAGCCGGGTTCGCCTTCTGCGCCGTAGGATCGAACTTGTTCGACCCTGGTGTGGAGGTGGCCGAATGAATTCGGCCCTACGGTCGAACCGGCGGGCTGATTCGTCCGGAGGGCCGGATCGTGGAGTTGTCAGCCGGTGGCCAGCTGCGTCAGCGCATGCAGCGTCAGCCCGACCAGGCCGCCGACCAGGGTGCCGTTGATGCGGATGTATTGCAGGTCCTTGCCGACGCTCTGTTCCATCTGTTCGACCAGTTCCCGGCTTTCCCAGTTTTCCACCCGCTGCGCGATGTAGGCGCCGATCTGCCCCCGGTAGCGTTCGAGCATGGCCGGTGCCGCGGTCAGCAGGCGTTCGTTGATCCAGTTGCGCATCGCCGTGTCGGTCGCCAGGGCCTCGCCGAGGCCCTGGGTCAGCCTGACGATGCGCCGACCGATACGTGAATCGGGGCTGTCCAGGTCTGCTTGCAGCCAGTCGGTCAATTCTTCCCAGAGTGTCTGGATGTACGCGCTGGTGGCCGGATGTTCGAGTAGTTGGGCAACGATGCGTTCGATTTCCAGGCGATAGGCCGGGTCATGCCTGAGGCGCTCGATGTATTCGCCCACGTGCTCGTCGAAGCGCTCGCGCAAGGGATGCTGCGGATCGCCTGCGACCTCGGCGATAACCGCCGAAATGCCATCGACGAACTTGTTCGCCGACCAGCCACCCATGGCCTTGCCCAGGCCCAGATAGCGCAGGGTGCGGACTTCGGCGGTGATGGCGTCGGCGACCAGCGCTCGAGTGTCCTCGTCCTGCAGCAGGGCATCGAGCTTGATCAGTCCCTCGTCGAGCATGGCCTGGTGCCTGCCCTGGCGGGTCAGCATTTCCAGTATCTGGCCGCACACCGGCGCCAGGTCGACCTTGCGCACGCGGGCGATCAGCCTGGCCTGGACGAAACTGCGCACGCGCTCGTCCTGCAGCGAATCGACGCCGAAGCGCGCCATGCCGGTGAGCTGCCGCCCGACCGCTTCGGCATTGTCCGGGTGACGCAGCCAGTTGGCCAGGCGTCCGCCGAGGTCCAGTGCCTGCAGTTTGCTCAGCACCAGCGGCGTGGCGAGAAAATGCGTGGTGATGAAGGTCGACAGGCTCTGACCGATGCGCGCCTTGCTGCGCGGAATGATCGCCGTATGTGGAATCGGCAGGCCCAGCGGGCGGCGGAACAGCGCGGTGACGGCGAACCAGTCGGCAATGGCGCCGACCATGGCCGCTTCGGCGAAAGAGGCCAGATAGCCCCAGGCCGGGTGCCGTGCCTCCATGGCGGTGGCCAGCACATAGAGCAGGGCGGCGAGCAGCAGCAGGCAGCCGGCGACCCGCTTCATGCGCACAACCGGTGATGCCGCCTTGGGAGTTTGCAGAGGGCTCATGCGATTCCTCTAGATGACAGGTGGCTTGCAGCCATTCGCGGCTGAAGCTGCTCCCACGAAAGCCGCTGCGTACATTGTGGGAGCGGCTTCAGCCGCGAAGTTCTTGCTTGCCGCCGCTTACTCGTCGTCTTCGTCTTCCTCGCGCAGCAGTACGTAGCTGCCATCTGCCGTTCGCTCGCAGACGTAATATATGGCCACGTTGCCGTCATGGTCGGTTACGGCGGCGTAGTCGTCCGCTTCGACAGTGAAGTGATCGCTGGAGCCGGCACCGGCTTCGCTGGTGAAAAGGGCGGTGAAGAAGGCTTCCGGCGGCATGCCGTCGAAGTAGTCGTCACGCTCCCTGGCGTCCCACTCGACTGGCGGCTCGAAGGCACCGGTGATGACGATGCGTGCATCGCCCATGTCCTGTTCTTCGCCGTCCGGGTCGGTTTCGTGGGCGCGGTAGATGGTGCAGCTCAGCGCGTCCGGGTGGGCCAGGATGTCGTCGCGTGAAAGGGATGGCTGTACAGGCATGGAGGAACTCCGGTCAAAGATGGGAATGGCGGCAGTGTGGTGGAGTCGGCGAGCACCTGCAATCGACAAGATGCATTGGTTTCGACATTGCCGAGCCCGCCGCAACACAAACCAGTCCCTGGACAAGACCCGAAGGCCTGCGCTGTCAGGTCGCAGGCGCCTATGGCCCTTTCCATAGTGATGGCTCAGTAATGGCGCATTGCTTGATTATGGTCAGGGACGTGCCTCTGACCCTGGTCGATTCTGCATGCACGCGGAAACCCCTGATGCGGGTCCACACTGAAGTACGTGGTGTTCCGGCACTCCTGTGCGCAATACCGAAACGGCTTCGTGTGAACGTCACGAATCGCCTGGAATACACCTCATGAAAATTATCTTTTCACCAGCCGAAGGACTGATGAACCGTCTGTCCTATCCGGTCAAGTTCGGTCTGCTCGGCCTGTTGGCCCTGGTGGCCTTCACCAGCCTGATTATGACGCTGGCCGGGCAGTTGAATACGACCATCGAGCGTTCGCAAAACGAGCTGGTCGCTTCGTCGCTGGCGCGTCACCTGTCGAAAACGGTGGAATATGCACAGCAGCATCGCGGGCTGTCCTCGATGCTGCTCGGTGGCAACCAGGATATTGCCGTGCGGCGCAGCGAGCGCGAACGCAGTGTCGACGCGGCGATGAACGAACTGGACCGCGCGCTGGCGGCGGACAAGCGCGAGCTGCCGCAGTGGCGGGCAATCACCAGCGCCTGGAACGCCATCAAGCGCGATGGCCTGAACGGCTCTCAGGCCGAGAACTTCAATGCCCACACGGCGCTGGTCGCAGAGTTGCTGCGCTTTCAGCGCTCGCTGTCGGATGCCTATACGCTGACCTTCGATCCGGAGGCCGAGACCTTCTATCTGATGACTTCGGCGGTCAGCGACCTGCCGTTCGCGCTGGAGCGCTTCGGTCGTCTGCGTGCGCGGGGCGCGGGCGTGTTGGCGCAGGGCGAGATGGATGACGAGCGGCGCATCGCGATCATCGTGCTGGCCGAGGAGATCAAGGCCGCCATGGCTAACATGCGCGAAAATCTCGACAAGGTGATCGCGTTACGGCCCGAACTCTCGGGCGATCTGCAGCGGGCGTTCGAGGCCTTGGGCGTCAAGTACCGCGAGGTCAGCGATGTGGTGGATCGGATCACCCAGCACGATGATCTGCACAGCACTTCGTCCGCCCAGTTCTTCGAGATGACGACTGAGGCCATCAGCATTGGCTATACCCAGATGTACGAGGTGCTGTTGCCTACGCTGGACGCCTTGCTGAACCAGCGCATCGACCATGCGCGGCAGGTGCTGTATTTGAATATCGCCGCGCTGGTCGCCGTGCTGGCGGTGATTGGCTATCTGTCGGTGGGCGCCTATCTTTCCGTGATGAACAGCATTCGCAGCCTGCGCCAGGGCAGCCAGCGGCTCGCCTCGGGTGATCTGACCGCGCATATCGATCTTGCTGCCCGCGACGAGTTGCGTTTCGTCGCCGGCAGTTTCAATGAAATGGCCGAGGCGATGCGCGGGCTGATCGGCAGCATCAAGGACAACTCCGACCATGTCGCCGACTCGGCGCGCAATCTGGTCGCGTCCTCGGGGCAGATCCATGTGGCCTCGCAATGCCAGAGCGATGCGGCGGCAAGCATGGCTGCCGCGGTCGAACAGATGACGGTCGGTATCGAACATATCGCCCACAGTGCCGGCGAGGCGGACAGCCTGGCCAAACACTCCGGTGAGCTGTCGCGTCAGGGCGGTGAAATCGTGGCCTCGGTGGTCGCCGAGATCAGCGAGATCGCGCGCTCGGTCGAGCGTTCGGCGCGTACCGTCGAGGAGCTGGGCGAGCGCTCTGGGCAGGTTTCGGCGATTGTCGGCGTGATTGGCGACATTGCCGCCCAGACCAACCTGCTGGCGCTCAATGCGGCCATCGAAGCAGCCCGTGCCGGCGAGCAGGGACGCGGTTTTGCGGTGGTTGCCGACGAGGTGCGCAAGCTGGCCGAACGCACGGCCAATTCGACCAAGGAAATCGCCGAGATGGTCGAATCGATCCAGCACGGTACCCAGGGGGCGGTGGCGGGCATGGAGCAGGGCGTGGCGCGCGTGCATGAAGGCGTCCAGCGTGCCCGGCATGCCGGTGAGGCCATGGGCGGTATTCGCGAGGCAGCCAATCAGGTGCTGTCGACGGTGGCGGAAATTTCCCATGCGCTGAGCGAACAGAGCGTGGCTTCCGCCGAGATTGCCAAGCAGGTCGGCATGATCGCGCGCATGGCCGAGGAGAACGGCAGTGCGGTGGGCGGCAACCATCAGACGGCCAATCGCCTGGGGGAACTGGCCGACACGCTGCTGCATAACGTCAGCCGTTTCAAGGCGTAGGCCGGTTCACGCTTCACCGACCCGACGTGCGGAGGCAGGGGTATGCCGCAGGGTGTCGGGTTGCGGCTCGGATCGTCGGATTACGCCTTCGGCTAATTCGACCTGCAAACGAGGCGTGGCCGCATGTGGGTCAACGGTTATTGAGGTGGCTCAGCAGGGCCTGGGTGTCGGTCGCGCCCATCATGGCGGCAGCGGCCAGGGGCGTGGCGCCATTGATGTCGGCGGCGTGCGGGTCGGCGCCCTGTTCGATCAGGTATTCGACGATCTCGGTGCGGTTGAACATGGCGGCCATCATCAGCGCGGTCTTGCCATCGGGCGAGGCGCCTTCGACATCGGCGCCGCACTCGATCAGCAGTTTCACCATTTCCAGATCACCCTTGAACGCCGCGCCGGCCAGTGGTGTCTGGCCCTTGTTGTTGCGCAGTTGCGGATCGGCGCCTCGCTCCAGCAGGACGCGGGTGGCGACGAAGTGGCCGTGGTAACTGGCCAGCATCAGCAGGCTGTCGCCGTTGTGGTTGCGAATGTTGGCGGGCAGACCCCGACCGAGGAGGTCGCCGAGACGTTCGGCATCACCGCTGCGGGCGCTGTCGAACACCTGTTCGGCGAAGGCCAGGGCGGCATCGTCCAGTTCAGGGGTGGGCTTGGGTTGGTCCGTCATGCTTTCCTCGCAACTGTCGGTGGTCCGGCGTCGGACGATGCGGGCATTGTGCCAAAGTGACGCTCGTCTGCCCGCATGGCTGTTTCTATCCGGGCGATAGGTGCGCTGAATAGTGTGGCAGTATTCGCCACCTGTCTCGCAACCGACCGCCGTCATGAAACCCGAAGATCTGGAGCTGCTGGTAACCCGGGGGATGCCCTACGGCAAGTACAAGGGGCGGCTGATCGCCGATCTGCCGGGCCACTACCTCAACTGGTTCGCCCGGGTGGGGTTTCCGCCGGGGGAAATCGGCCAGTTGCTGGCGCTGATGCAGGAGATCGACCACAACGGCCTGTCGCCGCTGCTCGACCCACTCAGACGGCGCGATAACCCGTAGGGTCGAATTTATTCGACCAGTGATGGGGGCGGTTCCCCAAGGCCGAATGAATTCGGCCCTACTAGCCTTTGGTCGGAGCGGCGTAGATGCCGACTTCCACCGACAGCGCCATCACTCGTTCGACATCGCAACGGTAGACCAGCACCGCTTGCAGTTCGTCGTCCAGCGGCTCGCTGAAATCCACCAGCACATAACCGCCTTTCTCTGGGTAGAGGGCGCCGAGCTGGGTCTGGATGCGGTTGATCGCCTTCGACGGCTCGACCTTCGCCAGTTGCTTGGGTTGCAGCACGAAACTGACGCTCGCACCGAACGAGGCGACGATCTGCGCGAACAGCGCCTGGTAATCATCGGCCTGGAACAGCACGGTATCCGGCAGGCTGCCAACCACCACCCACTCGCCCAGCGGGATGGGGAAATCATCGTCGTCGTAGTTGACGTCCGGGTTGGCCTGGAGAAAGCCGGCGGGGTCGGCGTAGGCCTGGGCGGCCTCGTCGGCGATGCGGGCGATGTCCGCTTCGCCCATGCAGCCCGAGCTGATGAGCGTGATCAATTCGGCGAGCGAGTCTTTCATGAAGGGTTCCTGCGTGGTGGGCGGGCAAGAATACCTCAGGGCGGGTGGCGGGACCGTCAAAGGGCGCTATCTTTCAGATGATGGACGCAGTGCTTTGTACGCTTCACGTTCAGACCGGTCGGTCACGCATAAAGAGGGCGAAAGACTTGATTCCTGCCCCGGAAATAGGCGCAACGTTACGAATTCTTTCAGCTTTTCATGCACAATAGCCGACAACGCATGCGCCGATTCCAGGGGTTTTCGCGAGGTTTTCGCAACGCCTGCGGGTGCGCACATTCAGATCAAGCCCCCATTCGAGAGGAACGGCAGTGCATAACGTCGTCATCAGCGGTACCGGCCTTTATACCCCTGCCCACAGCATTTCCAACGACGAGCTGGTGGAGTCATTCAATACCTGCGCGCACCGCTTCAACGCCGAGCACGCCGCCGCCATCGAGGCTGGCGAGGTGCAGCCGATGCCCGAATCCAGTTCGGCCTTCATCGAGAAGGCGTCGGGCATCAAGAGCCGTTTCGTCACCGACAAGGCCGGTATCCTCGATCCCGAGCGCATGGTTCCGCGCATTCCCGAGCGTAGCAACGATCAATGGTCGATCCTCTGCGAGATGTCGGTGAAGGCCGCCGAAGAAGCGCTGGCCCGCGCAGGCAAGACCGCAGCCGATATCGACGGGGTGATCGTCGCCTGTTCCAACCTGCAGCGTGCCTATCCGGCGGTTGCCATCGAAGTGCAGGCCGCGCTGGGTATCAAGGGCTTCGGTTTCGACATGAACGTGGCCTGTTCCTCGGCCACCTTCGGCATCCAGAACGCCGCCAACGCGGTGCAGCTGGGGCAGGCGCGGGCGGTGCTGATGGTCAACCCGGAAATCTGCACCGGGCACATGAACTTCCGCGACCGCGACAGCCACTTCATCTTCGGCGATGCCTGCACCGCCGTGATCATCGAGCGTGCCGACCTGGCGACCTCGGCGCATCAGTGGGATATCGTCAGCACCAGGCTGGTGACCGAATTCTCCAACAACATCCGCAACAACTTCGGCTTCCTCAACCGCACTGCCGAAGAGCACATGGGCGACCCGGACAAACTGTTCGTCCAGGAAGGTCGCAAGGTCTTCAAGGAAGTCTGCCCCATGGTGGCCGAACTGATCGGCGAACACCTGCAGCAGAACGGCATCGAGGTCGAGGCGGTCAAGCGCTTCTGGCTGCACCAGGCCAACCTCAACATGAACCATCTGATCGTTCGCAAGCTGCTGGGTCGCGACGCCACGCCCGAAGAGGCGCCGGTGATCCTCGATACCTACGCCAACACCAGCTCCGCCGGCTCGGTGATTGCCTTCCACAAGCACCAGGACGACCTGCCGGCAGGCAGCCTCGGCGTGCTCAGCTCGTTCGGCGCTGGCTATTCCATCGGCAGCGTGATCCTGCGCAAGCGCTGATCTGTGCATGCGTAGGTCGGATTAGCCGAAGGCGTAATCCGACGTTGCGAGGCACCCGCACAGCCACGGACAGGCACGGCTTTCGCTCATCGGCTGCCTGGCTTCCGTTTGTCGGGTCGGTGAAGCGTGACCGATCTACAGACATTGTAGGTCGGATTAGCCGAAGGCGTAATCCGACGATTCTTCGTTAATTACGGGCCTGCAATGGCCTTTTTCAGAAAAGTTCCCTCAACTTTGAACTGTCATATTGCAGACAACCTTTTGTCATATCGGCTTCCCATAATCGCCTCCGTCGAAACAGACGACGTCATGTCATTTGCAGGACGACGTTTCATAAAACGAAGGAGCTTTTCCGATGAAGAAGAAGTTGATTGCGATTGCTGTTGGTGCTGCGATGGCGGTGCCGGCTGTGGCAATGGCCGATGTGTCTTTCTATGGCCGTGCGCATGTATCGGTGGATTACCTGGATGATGGCGCCGACTATTCCGAAACCAACCTGTCGAGCAACTCTTCGCGCCTGGGTTTCAAGGGTGATCATCAGATCAACCCCAATCTGAAAGCCTTCTTTCAGATTGAGCAGCAAATCAACTTCACCTCCGGCAGTAGCGATAGCAGTAGCGTAGACTTCGCCACTCGCGACACCTTTGTCGGCTTGGGCGGCAACTTCGGTGCGGTGCAGGTGGGTCGTTTCGACAGCCCCTTCAAGGTCGCACGTGGTCCGGCCAACCTGTTCGGCGACCAGCTCGGTGACATGCGCAACCTGACGCGCGTCGGCGATGGTCGCTTTGACGAGCGTTACGACAACACCATCCAGTACACCACGCCGGACATGGGCGGCTTCAATGCCAAGCTGGCCTACTCGATGCACGAAGGCACCTGGGCTGAAGAAGATCACGACAGTGATTCTGTCAGCCTGTCGCTGAACTATGCAGGCGGCCCGCTGGAAGCTTCCCTGGCATACGAGAAGGTGGACGAAGATGCTGCTCGTGGCGAGCGTGATGGCATTCGCGCTGCCGCAGCCTACAAAATCACCGATGCCTTCAAGCTGGTGGGCTTCTATCAGACGCTCGATTACGACGGCACTGACACCACCACCAGCCTCAAGCGCGATCAGCTGACGTCCGATACTTACGGTCTGGGTGGCGAGTTCAAAATCGCTTCCAACACGGCACTCAAGGCCATGTGGATGACTCGTGACTCCGACGCCGATAACTACGATGCCGATATGTGGGTAGTCGGTGTCGAGCATAAGCTGGACAAGGCCGTTCGTGTCTATGCCAACTATGCAGTTGCCGATAACGACTCCCAGGCCAATGTGGTGCCCTGGAAAGAAGCCCGTTCGGCAAACAGCTCTGCCAATGCACTGGGCGAAGAAGCCTCCGGTTTCTCCGTAGGTCTGCGCTACGACTTCTGATTCCACTTCGCGCGGAAACAGTTAAAACAAACCGGGCTGCTCCTTGAAGGACAGCCCGGTTTGTCATTTAAGTGAAACTATTCAGTCTTATTATCGTTTCCAGATTGTCATCTGACCCTCTCGCCAATAGTTGGCGAAACTTTGCACTAGGAGTTTTCATGCGCAGTTTGTTCGTTATCGCCATGGCGTGTCTGTTGGCCGCCTGTGCCCAGCAACCCCACGTTCAGCTGTATTCCGGTGCGCCATTGCCCGAGAGCCAGGTATTGACGCTGGTGGTCCCCAGCGAGCTGGAAATCCGCAGCATCAACGGTCAGCCCTATTCGGCTGCCAACTCCCTGTTTGGTGCCTCGGACAAGCGACTGCACCTGCAGCCGGGCGCTTATCAGGTTCACGCCTTCTACAAGAACGGTTTCGATATCGATGGCGGCATCAGCCATGAAGTGGTGCGCGGTCGCACGGCCATCTTCAACTTCGAGGGGCAGGCCGGTGAAGCATGGCGCCTGGAGTTCGATCGTCCGCAGAACCTGGCCGAGGCCAAGGCGTTTGAAACTGACTTTCCTGCCTGGGCGTTGAATACCCGCACCGGCGAGCGTCTCGAAGCGCAGGCCGGTAATCGCAATACCTCGGTACTCAGCGCGATGCTGGGGTCCAGTGAAGTCGCTCCGGAGGCCACCAGCGTCGCGCCGCTGGGTGCCGCAACCGAGCCCGCTGCCCAGGCGGTGACACTGCGCCAGACACCCGCTGCGACGGCTACCCTGCCGCACAGCGACGCCACCCTTATCACCTTGCAGCAGATGTGGAACCTGCTGACCCCGGAAAGCCGTGCGGCCTTTCTGAAGTGGGCGCAGCAGTAAGCGCATTCTCGTCATTTGTCAGCGTTGTGGGGCTTCTGCTGTTTTGGCGGGAAAGCTGAATCTCGTCATGCAGGAGCCAGACTGCTTCTGATTGTAGGGCCGAACTTGTTCGGCCATTGGAGCCACGCTGGCCGAACGAATTCGGCCCTACGATATTTGCGGCGCCCTGAAGCGCTTTTTTTCCTGCGCGCGACGGGCCAGACTGCTCGCCATGCCTATCCAGATACTTTCCCGTCTTGCCGAGATCGAGCCGCAGAAGTGGGACTCTTTGCTGCCCAATCCCCAGCCATTTCTGCGCCACGCATTTCTCTCCAGCCTTGAAGACAGCGGTAGCGTGGGTGACGGCAGTGGCTGGCAGCCGCAGCATCGCTTGCTGCTCGATGCTTCCGGCACACCGCAGGCGGCGCTGCCGCTGTATCGCAAAAGCCATTCCTATGGCGAGTACGTCTTCGACTGGGCCTGGGCCGATGCCTGCCATCGCGCGGGTATCGCGTATTACCCCAAACTGCTCTGCGCCGTGCCGTTCTCGCCGGTGGCCGGTGCGCGGCTGCTGGGCGACAGCGGAGCCGCCGCACGGTTGCTGGAGACGATCAGCCATGAGCTGGCCGAACGGGGCCAGTCTAGCCTGCATATCAACTTCACCGAGCCGGATGCCGATGCGTCATTGCGCGGCAGGGACGGCTGGCTGGAGCGTATCGGCTGCCAGTTCCACTGGCACAACCGCGGCTATCGCGATTTTCAGGATTTTCTCGACGGCCTCACTTCGCGCAAGCGTAAGCAGTTGCGCAAGGAGCGCGAGCAGGTGGCGGGGCAGGGCATCGAATTCGAGTGGCGCGAAGGCCATCAGGTCAGCGAGATCGAGTGGGATTTCGTCTACACCTGCTACGCCAATACCTACCATGTGCGCGGGCGAGCGCCTTATCTCACGCGCAGCTTCTTCAGCCTGCTCGCCGAGCGCATGCCCGAGGCGATTCGCGTGGTGCTGGCCAGGCAGGGCGGGCGTCCGGTGGCCATGGCCTTCAGCCTGGTCGACGCGCAAGAGTTCTATGGCCGCTACTGGGGTTGCCTCGCCGAGTTCGACCGATTGCATTTCGAGACCTGCTTCTACCAGGGCATCGATCAGGCCATTGCTGGCGGCCTGTCTCGTTTTGATGCCGGGGCGCAGGGTGAACACAAGCTCATCCGTGGTTTCGAGCCGGTGATCACCCGTTCCTGGCATTACCTGGCGCATCCGGGGCTGCGCGCGGCGGTGAGCGACTTTCTCCAGCAGGAGCGTCAGGGCGTGCTGCGTTATGCCGAAGCGGCACGCGACGCGCTGCCATATCGACAGGAAGCTGCACAGTCGTAGGTCGAATTAGCCGAAGGCGTAATCCGACGATCCGAAGGCGTAATCCGGGTTTCCGAAGGCGTAATCCGACACCTCAGGGGTCGCTATTTCCCCTTCGGCGCCGCGCTGACACCCTCCAGGGTGGCGAAGGAGGTGTCCTTGGCGGTCAGCAGGAAGTCGCGCATGAAGGGCGAGTCCAGCATGTCGGCGCGGATGCCGGCGAACAGTGTGGCGAACAGGCCTTTTTCACCCAGGCGCCGGGCGCTGACGTAACCGCGCGCGCTGTACTCGTGCAACGCCCAGTTGGGCACGCAGCAGACGCCACGCCCGGACGCCACCAGCTGCATCATCATCACCGTCAGTTCCGAAGTGCGCACCTGTGCCGGCTCGACATCCGCCGGTTCGAGAAAGCGCGTGAAGATATCCAGCCGATCCCGCTCCACCGGGTAGGTGATCAGGGTTTCGCTGGCCAGGTCCTCGGCGCGCACATAGGGGCGGCTGGCCAGCGGGTGCTGGTTGGCCACCGCCAGCAGCGCCTCGTAGGTGAACAGCGGGACATAGGTGATGCCCGGCAGCTCCAGCGGGTCGGAGGTCACCACCAGATCCAGATCGCCACGGGCCAGCGCCGGCAGCGGGGCGAAGGAGAAGCCCGAGGCCAGGTCCAGTTCCACTTCCGGCCAGGCATCGCGGAACTGGTCGATGGTGGGCATCAGCCACTGGAAACAGCTGTGGCATTCGATGGCCATGTGCAGCCTGCCAGCGGTTCCTCCGGCCAGCCGCGCCAGATCGCGTTCGGCGCTGCGCAGTTGCGGCAGCAGGCTGTCGGACAGCTGCAACAGGCGCAAGCCGGCACTGGTGAAGCGCACGGGGCGGGTCTTGCGCACGAAGAGTTGCAGGCCCAGGCGTTCTTCCAGTTCCTTGAACTGGTGCGAGAGTGCCGACTGGGTCAGGTGCAGGCGCTCGGCGGCTTCCACCAGGCTGTCCGTTTCGCGCAAGGCGTGAAGGGTCTTCAGATGACGAATTTCCAGCATGCCGGGGGCTTCCTGCGCTGTGCGAATGATGACGGATGCATGAGGGTGACTTGAGCGTCGCTCATTACGATGGCCGAGTTTGTCCCAGTCGGCTCATAGTGTCGAGCCGTGATCGGCTACAGCCACAGGCGGCTGACGAAATAGGCCAGGCAGGCGAAGAAGCCGATGGCAACCAGCACCAGCACCCCGTCGCGCGCCATCATCCCCAGGCCGAGGATGCTCAGGGCCGCGCCGGCGGTGGTATTGCCGAAAGGGATCAGCTCCAGCGGCGGCATGGTTGCGGCGATCAGCAGGCACAACAGGGCGTTGAAGCGCACGGCAATCCCTTCGGTGAGAAAGGTCAGGCGCCGCCGCAGCAGGCGGTCGATGAAACCGGCGGGACGCTTGAGAAAGGCCAGGGCGCGATCGTATTTGCTGCGCGAAGCCGTACGCCGCAGCAGCCATTGGGGCAGCCAGATGTGCCGTCGACCGACAAGCAACTGTACGGCGATCAGCGTGACCATCACGGCAAAGATGCTCGGCAGGCCAGGAATGCCGGACAGCGGCGAAAACACCAGCAGGCCCGGCACCAGCAGCAGCGCACCGAAACTGCGCTGGCCGGTCGCCTGCAGCATGCAGTCGATGCTGACGGGCTGGTCGGTTTCTCCGGCCTGCTCCAGTAACTCAAGCAGTGTTCCGAGATCTTTCGGTTCTTCTGGCCGATTCATGTTGGCTTCGTGGCAAGGAGAGATGGCCCTTTTTTGAAAGCGCGGGAACGCAAATGTCACAACATGAATATTTCTATCCGACAAAACAAATAAGTTGAGTTTGTTTCATTGTTGTGGGGTGCTCACACTCCCGCCATCGAAATCGAGATGGATTGGAGAATCGTCATGGCTGTTGCTCATTCCCTGGGCTTCCCGCGTATCGGCGCGGACCGCGAACTGAAAAAAGCCCTTGAGGCATACTGGAAAGGCGACTTGAGCGAAACCGGACTGCGCACTGTGGGCCGCGAACTGCGTGCCGCTCATTGGCAACTGCAAGCCGACGCCGGTATCGAGTTGCTGCCGGTGGGGGATTTTGCCTGGTATGACCAAGTGCTGACGCATTCGCTGATGTTCGGCGTGGTGCCGGATCGTTTCCGACCTGCCGACGGCCAGCCGACGCTGGATACGCTGTTTGCCATGGCGCGCGGTGTGGCCAGGAGTTGCTGCGCAGCCGGGCAGGCGCAGGAGATGACCAAGTGGTTCGATACCAATTACCACTATCTGGTCCCGGAATTCACCGCCGATCAGGCGTTCAGCCTGTCCTGGACGCAGCTGTTCGAGGAGGTCGAGGAAGCCCTGGCGCTGGGGCATTCGGTCAAGCCGGTGCTGATCGGCCCGCTGACCTATCTCTGGCAGGGCAAGGCCAGGGGCGCGGCGTTCGACAGGCTGGAATTGCTCGACAGGTTGCTGCCGGTCTACGGCGAAGTGCTGGACAGGCTGGCCGCGCTGGGCGTCGAGTGGGTGCAGATCGACGAGCCCATTCTGGTGCTCGATCTGCCGCAGGACTGGAAGAATGCCTTCGAGCGGGCCTACAACCAGTTGCAGCGCGCACCGCTGAAGAAGCTGGTCGCCACCTATTTCGGCGGCCTGGAAGACAACCTGGCACTGGCCGCCTCGTTGCCGGTGGATGGTTTGCACATCGATCTGGTGCGCGCGCCGGAACAGTACCCGCTGATCCTGGACTGGTTGCCGGCCTACAAGATCCTGTCCCTGGGCCTGGTCAACGGGCGCAACGTCTGGCGCTGTGACCTGGACAAGGCGCTGGACGTGGTGCGCCATGCCGCGCAGCGCCTGGGCGACCGGCTGTGGATCGCGCCATCCTGTTCGCTGCTGCATGCTCCGGTGGACCTGGCGCGGGAGGACCAGCTGGATGCCGAACTCAAGAGCTGGCTGGCCTTCGCCGTACAGAAATGCACCGAGGTGGCGGTTCTCGCGCGTGCGGTGAATTCGCCCGAGGATGCCCAGGTGCAGGCGGCCCTGCGGGACAGCCGAGCGGTGCAGGCCAGCCGGGCGCAGTCGCCGCGCATCCACAAGCCCGAGGTGCAGGCGCGCCTGGCGGCGATCAAGCCACGGCATGCCCAGCGTTCGTCCGGGTTTGCCGAGCGTATCGAGAAACAGCGTGCGCAGCTGGATCTGCCGGCATTTCCCACCACCACCATCGGCTCCTTCCCACAAACCCCGGCCATTCGCCTGGCTCGTCAGGCATTCAGGCAGGGCAGGCTGGGGCTGGCCGACTACACCGAGGCGATGCAGACCGAGATTCGTCACGCGATAGCGGTGCAGGAACAGCTGGGCCTGGATGTGCTGGTGCATGGCGAGGCCGAGCGTAACGACATGGTCGAATATTTTGCCGAGCAACTGGACGGCTACGCCTTCACCCGCTTCGGCTGGGTGCAGAGTTATGGCTCACGCTGCGTCAAACCGGCGGTGATCTACGGTGATCTGAGTCGACCGGCACCGATGACGGTGGAGTGGATTCGCTACGCGCAACAGCAGACCGAAAAGATCATGAAGGGCATGCTGACCGGCCCCGTGACCATGCTGATGTGGTCCTTTGGCCGCGAAGATATCAGCCGCGAGCAGCAGGCACGGCAGCTTGCACTGGCGATTCGCGACGAGGTCTGCGATCTGGAGGCGGCGGGTATCCGGATCATCCAGATCGACGAGGCGGCCTTCCGCGAGGGCCTGCCGTTGCGTCGTGCCCAGTGGCAAGGCTATCTGGACTGGGCGGTGGAGGCCTTCCGCCTGTGCGCAAGCGGCGTGCGTGACGAAACGCAGATCCATACGCATATGTGCTACAGCGAGTTCAACGACGTGATCGAGTCGATCGCGGCGATGGATGCCGATGTCATCACCATCGAGACCTCGCGCTCGCAGATGGAGCTGCTGGAGGCCTTCCGCGCCTTCGAATACCCCAACGATATCGGGCCGGGCGTCTATGACATCCACTCGCCACGGGTGCCGGATACCGCCGAGATGGTGCGGCTGCTGGAGCAGGCCTGCGCACGGATTCCGGCAGAACGCCTCTGGGTCAACCCGGATTGCGGCCTGAAGACACGTGGCTGGGTGGAAACCGAGGCGGCTCTGGTGAACATGGTGGCGGCAGCTCGGCAATTGCGTGCCAGGCAGCAGGCCAGGGTGGCCTGAGGGCGGGCTCTGTTCCGTTGCGTGCGGGTGGAACACTCTGCTGTTGTGGCGGCAGACGTGTCCGCGAATTCAAACCTGAGCCGTAGATCGGGTCATGCTTCACCGGCCCGACAGGGATGTAGGGCCGAACTTGTTCGGCCTTTTGCGCATTCCTGGCCGAATGAATTCGGCCCTACAAGCCTTCCACCGAGCGGAGTCATGCTGGATGTAAAAAAGACATTCGCCCTACGGTGCTGCTTTTGTGAGGACGTGTCCGCGAAGCGCTTTCCGAACATCGGCATGGCTCCATTCGCGGCCAAGGCCCCTCCCACGAAGGCCATGTGCATGCCGATCCTGTGGGAGGGGACTTGTCCGCGAATGCGCGGCTGAAGCGGAACGCCGTCCGGTCGCTCCCACAGAGGGCGCTGGTTTCGCCAACGCTCCATGCTGATGCAGACAGGCTGTGTGGAGCTGAAGGGGATACATCTCAAGTGCGCCTGATCGCCTTCCTGGGCATGGCCTTGGGCTTCTTCTTCTTTTTCCAGGGCGCGCCTTTACCGGGCGGGTTCGGCGGGCCGCTGATGGTCAGGCGCAGGCCGCGGCAGCGCTCCACCTGCTTGCGCATCCAGGCGGACTGCTTGGCGACGAATTCCTCCAGGCTCATCTCGCCGGACTGCACCATGTCCAGCGCCTGTTCCCAGATCGCCGTGGTGCCGGGGTCGGCAATCGCCCGTGGCACGGCGTCGATCAGGCTGAAGGCCGCCGGGCTGGCTGACAGCGCCTTGCCCTGTTTGCTCAGGTAGCCGCGATCCAGCAGCCCCTGGATGATGCCGGCCCGCGTCGCTTCGGTGCCGATGCCGGTGGTGTCCTTGAGCTTCTGCTTCAGGCGCGGGTCGTCCACCAGTTTGGCGACGTTCTTCATCGCCTTGATCAGATCGCCTTCGGTGAAGGGTTTGGGCGGCTGGGTCCAGAGGTCCTTGAGGTTTACGCCCATGACGTTGCAGTGCTGGCCCTCGCTCAACGGCGGCAGTGCCTGGGGCGGCGCCTGCTCACGGCTCTTGGTGGGTGTCAGAGCTTCGGGCAACGCGCGGCGCCAGCCGGGCTCGACGATCACCTTGCCCACCGCCCGCAGCGCCTGCCCGGCGCAGTCGAAATCCGCCTGGGTGCGGTCGTATTCGTGGTTGGGCAGGAACTGCGCCAGGTAGCGGGCGCGAATCAGCGTATAGACCGCGCGCTGCTTGCCCGCCAGCCGCGACAGATCGGTAGCGGCGGCGGTGGGGATGATGCCGTGGTGGGCTCCGACCTTGGCATCGTTCCAGGTGCGCGAGCGGCGCTGTGGCTGCACGTGCGGGAGCAGTTCGGCCAGCGACGGATCGCTGCGACCCAGGGCGGCGATGATCGCCGGCGCCTCGCCGTGCTGGCTCAGCGGCAGGTAGCCGCAATCGCTGCGTGGGTAAGTGATCAGCTTGTGGGTTTCGTAGAGCGCCTGGGCGATATTCAGCGCCTCCTGGGCGCCGAGGCCGAGTTTCTTCGAGCAGATTTCCTGCAGGGTGCCGAGGTCGAAGGGCAGCGGCGGTGCCTCGCGCATGCGTTCGGTGCGCAGCTTCACCACCTGTGCCTGGGCGGCACTACCGATGGCGGCGGCTGCCTGGCGCGCATGTTCCGGGTCGAGGCAGCGCCCCTGGTCGTCGCAGCGATCCTCGGCTGCGCGCCATTGCGCGGTGAAGGGTACATCGCCGGCCTGCAGCGCGACCTCGATGGCCCAGTAGGGCACCGGCACGAAGTCGGCGATGCTGCGGTCGCGATCGACCACCAGGCGCAGGGTGGGCGTCTGCACGCGGCCCACCGGCAGCACGCCTTGGTAACCGGACTGCCGCCCGAGCAGGGTGAACAACCGGCTCATGTTCATGCCGATCAGCCAGTCGGCGCGCGAGCGGCCCAGCGCCGAATGGTAGAGGCCGAAGGTTTCCGCGCCGGGCTTGAGCGCGGCCAAGGCCTTGCGGATCGAGGCATCGTCCAGCGCCGAGAGCCAGAGGCGCTGGATGGGGCCGCGATAACGGCAGTGCTCCACCAGCTCGCGGGCGATCATCTCGCCTTCGCGGTCGGCGTCGGTGGCGATCACCAGCTCGCTGGCTTCGGGAAGCAAACGCTTGACCGCCTTGAACTGGCTGGCGGTCTTCGGCTTGACCAGCATCTTCCAGCGTTCGGGCACGATCGGCAGATCGCCCAGCACCCAGCGTTTGTAGCGGGCGTCATAGGCATCCGGCGGGGCGGTTTCCAGCAGGTGGCCGATGCACCAGGTCACCGTCACGCCGGGGCCGAGCCAGCAGCCGTCGCCACGCCGGTTGGCGCCGAGCACCTTGGCGATGTCCTTGGCCTGGGAGGGTTTTTCGCAGAGAAACAGCCGCATCGCCGTCATCTATCCATTTTCGCAATGGGGCATAGCATGAGCAGCGTAGCGGTTTTGGGCAATCTTTATCTGTATGGATGTACAGTTTGAAGCCTGTTACGCCCGTAGGGCCGGATTCATTCGGCCAATCTGGATGGGGGGCCGGTTGGCTGCTGGCCGAACAAGTTCGGCCCTACGGGATGCGCAAGTACATCACCTGTAGGGCCGAATTTATTCGGCCACCCGGAGGCGCTAGACCACGTATCCCGCAATTGCCACGAAATGCAGCAGGCTGCCGGCCATCACGAACAGGTGCCAGATGCCGTGCCAGTGACGAAAGCGCTGGTCATAGGCGTAGAAGATGATCCCGACGGTATACAGCACGCCGCCGGCGACCAGCCAGGTGAAGCCGACGCCGCCCAGTGCGGCAAGAAGAGGCTTGACCGCCACCAGCACGATCCAGCCCATCACCGCATAGATGACGACCGACAGCACCCGCGCTTCCGAGCGTGGCTTGATTTCCTGCAGCATGCCGATGACGGCCAGGCCCCAGACGATGCCGAACAGCCACCAGCCCCAGCTGCCGCGCAGGGTCACCAGGCAGAAGGGCGTGTAGCTGCCGGCGATCAGCAGGTAGATCGACAGATGATCGAGCTTGCGCATGATCCCCTTCGCCCGGCCCCGCACGCTGTGGTAGAGCGTCGAGGCGCTGTACAGCAGCACCAGGGTGAAACCGTAGATCGCCACGCTGACGATCCTGGCCACGTCGCCGCTCATGGCCGCCAGGATCAGCAGCCAGACGCTGCCGATCACCGCCAGTACGCCACCGGCCAGGTGCGTCCAGGCGTTGAGTTTTTCTCCGTGGTACATCGGTGTTCCGCGCCGAGTTAGCAGGTAGTTTTTCAACGGCCTGTTAGTTGCCCATCAGCACGCCGAACACCTTCTTGGCCATGCTGGTGGCTGCCTGGGTTGGGTTCTGGCGGATGCTCGCTTCCTGCTCGGCGATGACGCTGAACAGCCCGTCGAGCGCCTGCTCGGCGACGTAGCCTTCGATGGTGCCGTATCTGGCATCGACCGCACCGAGGCCGGATGCCTTGGCGGCGAGTGCGTTGTACTGCTGGGCGACGCCGACCTGGTCGGTGGCCTGCTTGATGATGGGCATGAACTTGTCGCGGATCTGCTCGCGGCTGCTCTTGTCCAGGTACTGGGTGGCCGAGTCGTCGCCGCCGGCGAGGATCGCCTTGGCGTCGGCCACGGTCATCTTCTTCACGGCATCGAGCAGCAGTTCCTGGGCCTGGGGCACGGCGGCTTCGGCGGCCTGGTTCATGCTGTTTTCCAGCGCCTCGACCTGCGAACCCATGCCCATCATCTTCAGCATGCGCGAAGCCTTGCCGAGGTTGCCCGGCAGTTCGATGCGCACATCGGGGTCATTGCTGAAACCACCGGGTTTGCCCAGTTGCTGCACGGCGACCCTGGCGCCCTGGCTGAGGGCATCCTTGAGTCCTGCGCTGGCGTCGCCCTGGCTCAGGTCGGACAGCGAAAGCGCGAAGGCCCCGCTGGACAGCAGCAGGCCGGCGATAAGGGGGATGATGCGACGCATGGGCGATTCCTCTGGTTGTGATAGGGGCGAGCTTAGCAGGTCTCTCACGCGCGCTATGTGACGTCGAAATGCGCCTTGCGCCATTGTTGCGGTGCCATCCCGCTCCAGCGCTTGAATGCACGGGAGAAGGCCGTCTCGTCGGCGTAGCCCAGGTGCAGCGCCAGATCGGTGATGGATTGCGCGGAAAGCCGCAGCTGCTGGCGCGCCTCGCCGTAGCGAACGTCATCGAGCAGGCTGCGAAAGCTGTGACCTTGGCGTTGCAGTGCCAGTTGCAGGCTGCGCGGATGCTGGCCGAGCAGGCTGGCGACCACCCCCAGCCGGGCCTCGCCGGTGGAAAGGATCGATTGCAGGATATAGCGCGTGCGCTCGACGTGGTCCGTCGGCAGCTGCGAGTTGTGGCGAAACTGTTCGATCAGGTGCGACTTGAGCTGGCTGCGCTGTTCCACAGGGCGCAGGGTGAAGATGTCGGCGTCGGTGACGAAGCCGCTGCAAGGCTGCTCGAACAGCACCGGGCAGGAGAACAGCCGCGCATATTCCTGCGGTTCGCCCAGCGCCGCGTGGCTGATCAGTAACCGGCGCGGTTGCCATTCGCCTGCGAACAGCCCGGCCATGGTGCGCTGGGTGACGCCCAGGCCCAGCTCGCGCAGCTGACGCAGATCCACCGGCTCCTGCAACTGCAGGCGGTACTCGACTCGCAGCTGCTCGCCTTGCGTTTGCAGATGCAGCGAGATGCCCTGGGCATGCAGGTGCACGTATTGCTGGGTGAGCTTGAGCACCTCGGCGAAGCTGTCCGCCTGGGCCAACAGCAAGCCGAACGGGCCGAACACCAGGTAGTCGTGGTATTCGCTCAGCTGCAGGCCGAAGCTCGGCGCGGGGCCTTCGGCGGCGGCCAGGTTGAGCGCCTGGGCAAAGCGCGCGTAAGGCACGTAGAGATCGGGACGGCGCAGCACCAGCGGGTCCAGCTCGCAGCGGCGCAGCAGCTCGTGGGGGTTGAGGCCATGGCGGCGACAGAGGCTGTCGAAGCCGATAAACACGGCGCTGCGGGCGATCTGGGTCATGCAGGTTCCTCGGCGAGTTCTGATAATCGATCGATCATGCTTCGGCTCGCTGTGCCGGTACGCCCAGCGTCGAACTTCCGGGTGCCCACGCAGGAGCGTGGGCACCATCGGGCTAAACGTTATTCGATCGCTCCCATGCTCCTGCGTGGGAGCGCCGCACCGAACGCCAAGCTTTCCTCTCATCCCGCACGAGCGTGAGCGTGGTCAGCAATTTGGCCGCATCAGCACGCCGTAATCTGCCGTGTATTCGCAATATATCAACTTGTTCTTCGTGAAATGTCAGGCCAAGTGGCGTCTGCCGGCCTAGTCTCAAGGCTGTCGCTGCGTTTGCCAGGAGGCTTTATGAGTGCTGCGCTTCATCGTTGTGAAACCCTGGTGATCGGTGCCGGGCTGGCAGGGATCAGCACCGCGCTGGAACTGCTCGACCAGGGCCGCGAGGTGTTGCTGCTCGATGCCGCGCCGCGCAGTCACTGCGGTGGCCAGGCCAACGATGCCTTCGGCGGCATGCTGCTGTGCGGCACGCCCGAGCAGCGGCGTAACAAGGTGCAGGATTCGCCGCAGCTGCTGCTCGAAGACTGGCTGCGCGTGGCCGCCTTCGAGCCCGACGATCACTGGGGGCGGCGCTGGGCCGAGCACTATGCCGAGCGCAACAAGGCGGATATCTATGACTGGCTGCGTCAGCGCGGCGTGAGCTTCTTCCCGGCGGTGCAATGGGTTGAGCGCGGCAATTTCGGCGATGGCAACTCGCTGCCGCGCTACCACGTGGCCTGGGGCTGCGGGCGCGGGATCGCTCAGACGCTGGCTCGGCAGATGTTTGAGCACGACAGGTTGAGTTGCCTGTTCGAACATCGGGTGCTGGGGCTGGAAACACGCGACGGCGCCGTGGTGGGCTGCCATGGGCGCGGCCCCGAGGGCGACTTCCGTATCGAGGCCGAGCACGTGGTGGTGTGCAGCGGCGGCATCAACGGCGACCTGGCCAAGGTGCGTCAGCACTGGGACCCCCTCTACGGACCCTTCCCCGAGAACATCCTCAACGGCACCGACCCGCGCGCCGACGGCGAGCTGCACGCCCAGGTGCAGGCTGCGGGTGGGCAGGTGGTCAAGCTCGGGCGAATGTGGAACTACGCCGCCGGCATCGCCCATCCCGAACCGCAGTATCCGCAACATGGCCTGAGCCTGATTCCCTCGCGTTCGGCGCTCTGGCTCGATGCCACAGGCCGGCGCATCGGTCCGCAGCCTCTAGTAGGAGGCTTCGATACCCACGACCAGTGCAAGCGCATCGGTCGGTTGCCCGGCCAGTACGGCTGGCAGTTGCTGAACTGGCGTATCGCGATCAAGGAGATGGCCATCTCCGGCACCGACAGCAACCCGCATTTTCGTGACCGCAAGCTGCTGCGGCTGCTTTGGCAACTGGTCACTGGCAACCGCGAACTGGTGCGCTGGCTGATCGAGCGCTGCCCCGACGTGCTGGCCGCCGAGAACCTGCCGCAGTTGGCCGGCAAGATGGCCGCCCTGTCCGGCGATGGCCGGCTCGACCCGAACCTGCTGGTGGCCACGGTGCAGCAGTACGACGCCGGCATCCGCCGCGGCCCGTCGCTGTACAACGACGAGCAGCTGCGCCGCCTGCAGCAGCTGCGGCAATGGCGTGGCGACCGGCTGCGCACCTGCCGCGTGCAACCGATCATGGATTCCGGTGGTGGCCCGCTGATCGCCATCCGCACCCGTCTGATCAGCCGCAAGAGCATGGGCGGGATGCTCACCGATCTGCATTCGCGGGTGCTGGATGCCCAGGGCGAACCAGTTCCCGGCCTGTATGCGGCAGGGGAGGCGGCTGGTTTTGGTGGCGGCGGCATCAGCGGTATTCGCTCGCTGGAAGGCACCTTTCTCTCCAACTGCATCCTCAATGGCCGCCGCGCCGCGCAGGCCATCGCTGGTGGTGGGTGATGACGACCGATGGCAGACGATGGTTCCCACGCACCTGCGTGGGAATCCGCTCGGAGATGCGCCGGCCAGGCGTGCCCACGCAGGAGCGTGGGCACGATCAGACACTTGAGAACAAGGAATAGAGCCATGAAGAAAACCGGCGCCGCACTGGCACGTTTCGCCCTGGAACAACTGGGTGTCAGCCACACCTTCGGTATCCCCGGGGTACACAACACCGAGCTGTACGACGAACTGAACGCCTCGGACAGCATCCAGCCGGTGCTGGTGACCCACGAATGCGGCGCGGCCTTCATGGCCGATGCCTTCAGCCGCACCGGATCAAGCATCGGCACCCTGGTGATCGTTCCGGCAGCAGGCGTCACCCACGCGGCCAGTGGCATTGGCGAGGCAGGGCTGGACGGCATTCCCATGCTGATCATTTCCGGTGGCATCCACAGCGAAAGCGGTCGTCGCTACCAGTTGCACGATATCGATCAGCACGCCCTGCTGGCGCCAATCACCAAGGCGACGTTCCGCATTCTCAGCCATGCCGAAGTCATCCCCACGCTGTACCAGGCCTACCGCATTGCCACCGGCGGCGAGCCGGGGCCGGTGTTCGTCGAGCTGCCCTACAACATCGGCAACTTCCTCGGCGAAGTGGCGGAAATGCGGCCCTTCGTCGCCGATCCGCTGATGCCCAGCCATGACCCGGCGCAGCTGCGCGAAGCCGCGCGGTTGCTGCTCGAGGCACGCCAGCCTGGCCTGTTCCTCGGCTGGGGCGCGGTGGGGGCGCAGGCGGAACTGATCCAGTTGGCCGAACTGCTGGGCGCGCCGGTGTGTACCACACTGCAAGGCCTCAGCGCCTTTCCCGCCACGCATCCGCTGCATGTGGGCATGGGCTTTGGCGACTATGCGGTGCCGGCTGCCGCCAATGCCTTCGGCGATTGCGACTGCCTGCTGGCGGTGGGCACGCGCTTCGCGGAAATCCCCACCGGCAGCTACAGCATGCCGGTGCCGGAGAACCTGATTCACCTGGACATCAACCCGCAGGTGTTCGGCGCCAACTACCCCGCGCGGATCGCCCTGGCCGGGGCTGCGGAGCAACTGATCCCGGCGTTGCTGGCCGAGGTCCGGGCGCTGCGCAGCGAGGCGCCGGCCAGCCCGCTGCCGGCGCGCATCGCTGTCGACAAGGCCGCTTATCTGAAGGAATGGCTGCAGCACGACAGCCGTGGACGGGTGAACCCGGCTGCGTTCTGCCAGGCCCTGCGTGCACAGCTGAACGACGAGGCCATCGTGGTGGCCGACGATGGCAACCACACCTTCCTGCTGGCCGAGCTGATGCCCATCCACGGCCCGCGCGGTTTCATCTCGCCCAGCGATTTCAATGCCATGGGCTACTGCGTGCCGGGGATCATCGGCGCCAAGCTGGCCAATCCCGGTCGCCAGGTGGTGGGCGTGGTAGGTGACGGCGCGTTGCGCATGACCGGGCTGGAACTGGTCACTGCCAGCAGCCTGGGGCTGGGCGTGGCGCTGTTCGTGTTCAACGACGGCGAGTTGTCGCAGATCGCCCAGGCCCAGGAAATTCCCTACAACCGCAAGACCTGCACCGTGCTGCAGCCGCTCAACCTCGCCGCGCTGGCCGAGGCCACCGGCGCCGCCTTCGTCGCCATCGAGAGCAGTGATCAGTGCGTCGAAGGCGTCGCCCGTGCGATGGCGCTGGTCGGCGAGGGCAGGCCGGTACTGGTGGATGTGCGCATCGACTACAGCAAGCGCACGCGCTTCACCGAAGGCGTGGTCAAGGCCACCCTCAAGCGCTTCACGCCGCGCGACAAGGTACGGGTGGTGGGCCGGGCGCTGTGGCGCCGGGTGACCGGTTGAGGAGGGCGACGTCATGAGCCGTGCCACGCATTGCCTGGCCGCCAGCTGCGACGACTACCGGCGCCTGGCCGAACGCCGCTTGCCGCGTTTCCTGTTCGACTACATCGACGGTGGCGCCGGCGACGAACACACCCTGGCCGCCAACTCCCGGGACTTCCAGCGCGTGCACCTGCGTCAGCGGGTGCTTTGCGACGTGGAAAATCCCGATACCCGCTGCGAGCTGATCGGTCAGGCGGCGAGCATGCCCCTGGCGCTGGCGCCGCTGGGCATGGCCGGGCTCTACGCGCGCCGTGGCGAGGCCCAGGCCGCGCGGGCGGCGGCTGTGGCCGGCGTGCCGTTCAGCCTGTCCACGGTGGGCATCTGCTCGCTGGCCGAGGTGCAGGCGGCAAGCGGGAAGAGTTCCTGGTTCCAGCTCTACATGCTGCGTGACCGCGAGGCGGTGCAGGGCCTGCTGCAACAGGCGCTGGCCAATGGCTGCGACACCCTGCTGTTCACCGTCGATCTGCCGGTCGCGGGGATTCGCCGGCGCGACATCCGCAACGGCATGCTCGACCCCGGCTGGCGCGGCAGGCTGGCCAAGGCCTGCCAACTGGCGCGGCGACCGGGCTGGCTGCTGGACGTGGGCATTCGCGGCAAGCCACACCATTTCGGCAGCCTCACCGACCAGGTGGCCGGCCCCAACGACCTGCGCGCCTTCAAGGCCTGGCTGGATGCGCAATTCGACCCCTGCGTGACCTGGGACGAGATCCGCTGGCTGCGCCAGCAGTGGCCGGGCAGGCTGGTGCTCAAGGGCATTCTGGAGCCGGACGACGCGCTGCAGGCGCTCGATTGCGGCGCCGATGGCATCGTCCTCTCCAACCACGGCGGGCGCCAGCTGGACGGCGTGTCTTCCACCATCCGCCAGTTGCCGGCGGTGGCCGAGGCGCTCGACGGGCGCCTGCCGATCCTGCTCGATGGCGGCATTCGCAGCGGCACCGACATCCTCAAGGCGCTCGCCCTCGGCGCCCAGGGCGTGATGATCGGTCGTCCCTGGGCCTGGGCTCTGGCCGCTGGTGGCGAGGCGGCTGTCGCGCAGTTGCTGGCCGGCCTGCAGTGCGAACTGGCGGTGGCCATGGCGCTCTGTGGCGTGAAGAGCCTGGAGCAGATCGAACGCGGCATGCTGGACTGAGGCCAGGACCTGTTGAAGAGGGTGTCAGATTGAGGGTTTCTAAAACGACTCAGCCAGCGCTATTTGGCGCTGGCTGAGTTGAGCGACAGGCCGCCGGAGCGGGCGGCCTGAGCCTGGATTCAAGCTTTCTTCAGTGCTTTTTTCAGCGACTTGATTTTCTTCTCGTGCTTTTCGACCTTGGCTTCGCGCGCCTTGATCTTCTGCTTGAGGGATTTAGTGGACTTCTTGGCTTCTGCTTTCTTGGACATTGAATGTCTCCTTGCTGGTAGGCCGATCGGTGGGTTTGTGCTTCTTGATGAACCCACGGATGAACTGCCTTATTTCGCGAGCGGCACTGGTATCCAGTTGTTCGCATAACTGCACGAACTGCTCGCGCTCAGTGCTGCTGATACGGATCAGCAATTGGCTGTCTTTCTTGTTGAGCTTCACTTTCTTCGGTTTCTCGGACATGGCGGATACTCGCGCAAAAAGTGAATCTCGGTTCGAAAGAGATTCACATTGTATATACATTTTTATTTAAGGCAAGCCACGTGCGGAAGGCTGGTGAATTGCTTTCGGAGCGTGCAATGAAGGACTTGATACCCGCCAGGTCGTTGCCTGTACCGGCAGATCGAAGTGAACTTATACGCCGGCGGCACGATCCTTTTCTATGCACAGTTCAGAGCGAGCCTGGCGGGCCAGCGCATCCGCAATGCAGGCCAGGTCGCCCCGCGATGAGGAGCCAGCCGTGACCGCCACCACCCACCGCACTCACCGAAGAATCTACCGAAGGACACCGAACCCGTTGCATGCGACCCTGCTTGCCGGGACTGTTCCCCTGTTTCTCGGGGCTCTGTTGAGCGATATCGCCTACTTGCGCAGTTACCAGATCCAGTGGAGCAACTTTTCCTCCTGGCTGATTGCCGGTGGTCTGGTTTTCTGCGGCCTGGCGTTGCTGTTCGCACTGGTCAACCTGATCCGAGCCAAGCATAAGGCAGGGCGGCCACTGCTCTACTTTCTACTGTTACTGGCGACCTGGGTGCTGGGCTTCATCAACGCCCTTGAACACGCCAAGGATGCCTGGGCCACCATGCCCGCCGGCCTGGTTCTGTCGGTGATCGTCACCCTGCTGGCCTGCGTGGCGACCTGTATCGGTCTTACCAACCTGCGTTCGGGAGGTGCCGAATGAACTACCTCAGCCCGCTGACGGCCCTGACCCTGGCGTTGCTTCTGAGTGCATGTGGTGGCGAAGAACGGGACAGCGCCCAGCTGTATGGTCCAGAGCCCAAACTTCCCGAACCCGAACGGGGCATGCTGCCCAGCATGAAGATTGCCGAACCGGTGCCATGGGGCGACCAGACTCCGACAGTGCCGGAGAACTTCACCGTCACGGCCATCGCAACCGACCTGAAGATCCCGCGCCAGACCCTGGTGCTGCCCAATGGCGATATCCTCGTGGCGGAAGGGCGTGGCGGCAATGCAGCGAATCTCAAACCAAAGGATGTGATCGCCGGCTATATCAAGGCGCGGGGCAATACCTCGGTCGAAAGCGGTAATCGCCTGACCCTGCTGCGCGACGCCGATGGCGACGGTACCTACGAACTCCAGACCGTCTTCGCCGAAGACCTCAATGCCCCCTACGGGTTGGCCTTCCATGAGGGCAACCTGTACGTGGCCAACCAGGATGCGCTGGTGCGCTTCGACTACCAGGACGGCCAGACCGAAGCCGGCGGCCCGCCAACCAAGGTCACCGACCTGCCGTCTGCCATCAATCACCACTGGACCAAGGCACTGACCATCAGTCCCGACGGACGCTTTCTCTACGTAGGCATTGGTTCCAACAGCAACATTACCGAACGCGGAATGGAAGCCGAAGTGGACCGCGCGCTGGTCTGGCAGATCGATGCCGAGACGGGCGCCTACAAACCCTACGCAACCGGTCTGCGCAATCCCACTGCACTGTCGATCCAGCCTGGTTCAGGACAACTCTGGGCCGTGGTGAACGAACGGGACGAGATAGGTGAGGATCTGGTGCCGGATTACCTGACCTCGGTGCAGGAAGGCGGCTTCTACGGCTGGCCTTACAGCTACTGGGGCAAGAACGTCGATGACCGCGTGAGGCCGCAGGACCCGGACAAGGTCGCCGCGGCCATCACGCCGGACTACGCCCTGGGCTCCCACGTCGCGGCCCTCGGCCTGGACTTCTCCAGCGAAGTCATGGGTGAGGAATTTGCGGATGGCGTATTTATCGGCGAACACGGCAGCTGGAACCGCAAGAATCCGGTGGGCTACAAGGTCATCTTCGTTCCCTTCGAAAACGGCAGCCCCTCCGGCCCTCCGGTCGAGTTCGTCACCGGCTTCCGCACGGACGATGGCAAGACACGCGGGCGCCCGGTCGGCGTAACCGTCGACCCACGCGGTGCGCTGATCGTTGCCGATGATCTGGCCAATATTGTGTGGCGGGTAAGTCGGACTCAGTGATCGGAACAGCTGACGACCATTACGGTCGTCAGCTGCAATATAGCCACTGATTGATCTGCTGCATGTCATGCCTGATCTCGAACAGGCCTGATGGAACTTGCTCCTGGTTCTTGCGCATATGTCTTCGAAAGGCTTAGAGAAGGCGTTAACGTCTTTCAGTCAACTCTCTTATTGATAATGGAAGCAGCTTGTGCAGCTTTCCGCTGATTGCCTTTTCGTGACGCTGCCAGAGTATTCCTGAGTAAATTACCCCGAGGCCAATAAACGTCAGAGCGAAGGAAAAAATCAAACTGTCCTTGAACACATCGTAGGCCAGATAGCCAAGATAGCCTGCAGCACCCAGAGCGCCCAATATGGTGAAGACCCTGCGTGAAAGCATGGCGCCCACAACAATCATTCCAAGATTGATGCAAAGATAGATGAATTTGCTCAGTTCGCTGTCTGAATGCAGCGTGGTCAAGCCGCACCAGAATGCAAGGGCACCGAATAGATAAAGCCAGAACGCATAGTCCTTTTCATTCCGGGTGCGAATGTCCACCCAGAAAGCCAGCAACGCGATGAGCAGACCGAACCACAGCGATACGAGTTTTCGTAGTTCCCATGTCACATGCGTTTCGTCGAATAGAAGGGGTGTCAGGTCCATACTCATGTACCAGAGCGTTGCCGCAATGGGCATGAGCAGGAATGGCAAACGGTAGCGCCACAGCATGACCACGCCGCTGGCAAGCGTGGCGAGTTCCATGAATATCCAGCGCCAGTCGATATGCCTGTGGTATTCATGCATAACCTTTCCGTCAGCCCACCAGCCCAATGCGACCTGCAGGCCATAGATCGCCAGTGGCGTAAGGGCCACGACAAAGGCTGCCGTGATGCCTGCGGGAATGGGCAGACGGCTGCGGTTAAGCAAGAGCTCCGTGAGCCAGAGCCCTGCACCGGCATAGGCCAGTGCGATGAAGAATATTCCCCACCCACCGAAGTGCTCCCAGCCCAGCGTCAGAAACAAACTCATTGCGCCGATGGCGATCAAGCCACCGAGGTAGTAAAGAATGTGTGTGAAGCGGAAGCTCGGCGTGTCTTTCCCACGCTCATCCAGAAACGCCCAAAGCCTATCCGCCTGCTGCTCGCTGAGCAGTCCCTTTTCCGTTGCTTCTGTGAGGAGGCTGCGGCTCAGTTTCATGAAAATTCCGGGCGTTTGGTTAAGAGCGAAATAAATCGTGGACTGTCCCTCTCTGAAAGCAGAATTCAGTACTGCTAGAGTTTCTAGCGTCTGAATTCACTGGCCCTGCGCGGCTTGCCGCGACAGAGCCGGCGAGATGAGGGCCATCATTTTTCCGTAAATGCGAGGTTTGCCCCAAGGCCCGCAAAGGTAGCGGCAAAGCCACGACGAAGCCAGGCTTGAACCCGTTTCGACTCGATAACGGCCTTGCGAAAGAGGTGCGCAAGAAGGCCGTAAATGACGAATACGAGAAAAGTCATTGCCATGAAAATGGCGCTCAATAGAAGAAGCTGCAAGAGCGGTTCGTTCGTATTGGGTGGGATGAATTGCGGTAGGAAGGCGAGGAAGAAGATGGTCAGTTTCGGGTTAAGAATATTCAGCAGAAACGCCTTGGTGATCAAGCCGGATGCCGAGCTTCTGGACAGGCTTTCATCGACTGCAAAAGCGGATTTGTCACGCCAGGTCGCGTAGGCAATATAGAGCAAGTAGGCGACGCCGGCATATTTGAGTATTTGAAATGCAACGGCGCTCGTGTGCATGACAGCGGCAAGGCCAAGAACCGTAGCCATGAGGTGGGGGATGATTCCGACCGTGCAGCCAAGCGAGGCGAAGACGCTTGCCTTGCGACCTTGAACGAGCCCTGTCGACACAGTGTAGACGACGCCCGTGCCCGGAATGAGCACCACAATGAGCGAAGTAACAAGGAACTCAAGGCTAATCATTTGGCAAAGCTCCGGCCGGATTGGTGGATAACCTTCCTTGTCATAGCTCTGCTCCTTGTCGGGACTGGTGCTTTCCAGGTCAGGGGAGATCTGTTTGGGGGGTATGCAGCAGGGTTGGAAAGCCTTCGTCTGCTCGATCGGATGCGTGAGCGAATTGCGCCCAAACACTACTTCATCCATACGGAGCACGTCTATTGCGAATGGGCAAGACCTTTATCTGCCTTCGTTACTACAGTTATTCCCGGGTGCATACGAGAGGGGCCTTTCTTGCGTTCTTGCGGTGAAGTGTAAGGTTTCGGCATTTATGCAGAACCAGGCATTGCCGACTTTGCTGTTCCCTTTATCAAGGAGCTGCTGACAACCGGCTTGCCGACTTCCCACGTCCGTCACGTAATCTTCAGTCAATTTTCCATCCGCCCAGGCCGTTGCATTCGTCGCATCCGTCTTCATATAGTGCCGCCGGCATTTTTTGCAGGCCGGGTGCATGCGTGGTGCACCGGCCTTGTTCCATGGATGAGAGGCCAATGATCGAGTTAAAGAATCTGACCAAACGATTTGCCCGGCACACGGCGGTCGACGCGTTGTCGTTCAGCGTCCAGCCTGGCGAGGTGCTGGGTTTTCTCGGCCCCAACGGCGCCGGCAAGTCCACCACGATGAAGATGCTCACCGGTTTTCTCGCGCCGACGTCCGGTACGGCGAGCATCTTCGGTTGCGATATCCAGACCCAGCGGCTGCAGGCCCAGCGGCAGATCGGTTATCTGCCCGAGGGCGCGCCCTGTTATGGCGATATGACGGTGCGCGGTTTTCTCGAATTCATCGCCGAGGTGCGCGGCTATCGCGGCGCGCAGAAGAAGCAGCGGGTGGCGACCGCCGCGGCCCAGGTGGAGCTGGAGAAGGTGCTGGGGCAGTCCATCGAGACGCTGTCCAAGGGTTTCAAGCGCCGGGTCGGGTTGGCGCAGGCGATGCTGCACGATCCTCGGGTGCTGGTGCTCGACGAGCCCACCGATGGCCTGGACCCCAACCAGAAGCATCAGGTGCGCGAGCTGATCCAGGGGCTGGCCCAGGACAAGATCGTGATCATTTCCACCCATATTCTCGAAGAGGTCACGGCGGTCTGCAGCCGTGCGCTGATCATCGCCAATGGCCGGCTGGTGGCCGACGGCACGCCGCTGGAGCTGGAAAGCCGCTCGAAGTATCACCAGGCGGTGACGCTGATCAGCGACGAGCCGCTGGACGATGTCGCGCTGGCGGCCTTGCCGGGCGTGGCGGGGGTCGAGGTCAATCAGGTCGAGGGCAGCCTGACCGTGCTGGCGCAACCGGGGCGGGTGATCTTCCCGCAGGTCAATGCCCTGATCGGCCAGCGTGGCTGGGCGGTGAAGGAGCTGGACGTGGAGCGTGGCCGGCTGGATGAAGTGTTCCGCAACCTGACGCGAGGGGAGGCGCTATGAGCCAGTTGCCGGTGATTTTCAAACGCGAGCTGGGCAGTTACTTCGCCACGCCGCTGGCCTATGTGTTCATCCTGATCTTCCTGGTGCTCTCGGGGGTATTCACCTTCTACCTGGGTGGCTTCTACGAGCGCGGCCAGGCGGATCTGGTGCCGTTCTTCAGTTTCCATACCTGGCTGTACCTGTTCCTGATCCCGGCCATCGCCATGCGCTTGTGGGCGGAGGAGCGCAAGTCGGGCTCCATCGAGCTGCTGATGACGCTGCCGATCACCCGTTTCGAGGCGGTGACGGGCAAGTTCCTCGCCGCCTGGGTGTTCGCCGGTATCGCCTTGCTGCTGACCTTTCCGATGGTGATCACCGTCAACTACCTGGGCGAGCCAGACAATGGCGCGATTCTCGCCGGTTACTTCGGCAGCTGGCTGCTGGCCGGCGCCTTCCTCGCCATCGGCTCGTGCATGTCGGCGCTGGCCAGGAACCAGGTGATCGCCTTCATCCTGGCGGTCAGCGTGTGCTTCCTGTTCATCGTCAGCGGCCTGCCGATGGTGCTCGATGCCTTCGCCTGGGCGCCGCAATGGCTGGTGGATGCGGTGGCTTCGCTGAGTTTCCTGATCCGTTTCGACGCGCTCAGCAAGGGTGTGATCGACCTGCGCGACCTGCTGTATTTCGTCACGCTGATCGTCGCCTGGCTGGCGGCCACCGCCGTGGTCGTCGATCTGAAGAAAGCGGCATAAGGGAGCCCACATGAAACGAGTGATTTATTCGGGTGCCGGGCTGCTGCTGATCGCCCTGGCGTTCCTGGCCTTCAACATCTTCTCCGGCCTGCTGTTCACCAATGCCCGGCTGGACCTGACCGAGCAGAAGCTCTACACCATTTCCGAGGGCACCGAGACCATTCTCGATGAGCTGGAGACGCCCATCGAGTTGCAGTTCTTCTATTCCGATGCGGCTGTCCGGGACCTGGTGACGCTGCGCAACTACGCGCGGCGGGTCGAGGAGCTGCTGCGGGCCTATGAGCGGGCGGCGGGCGGCAAGCTCAAGTTGCAGGTGATCGACCCGCAGCCGTTCTCCGAGGAAGAGGACCGGGCCGCAGAGCTCGGTCTGCAAGCGGTGCCGCTGGATCGCGGCGGCGACAAGGTCTATTTCGGCCTCGCCGGCACCAATGCCGAGGGCCATACCCAGACCATTCCGTTCTTCCCGCTGGATCAGGAGGAATTCCTCGAATACGAGGTCAGTCGCCTGGTGCAGAGCCTGGCGTCGGCGCAGCTGCCGGTGGTCGGGGTGCTGTCCGGGCTGCAGATCAACGGTGGCTTCGACATGCGCACCCAGCAGGCGATGCCGCCGTGGATGGTGCTGGAAAACATTCGCCAGCTGTTCCATATCGAGAGCCTCAAGCCGGATATCGACCTGATCCCGGCCCACGTGTCGGTGCTGATGCTGGTGCATCCCAAGCAGTTGCCGGAGCAGACGCTGTATGCCGTCGACCAGTTCGTGATGCGTGGCGGCAAGCTGCTGGCGTTCGTCGATCCGTACAGCGAAGCCGATCCGGGTTCGGCGATGGGGCCGGGCGGTTTCGCCGAAGAGAAGGCCTCGGAGCTGGAACCGCTGTTCGAGGCCTGGGGGCTGCGCATGCCCGCCGGCCAGGTGGTGGCGGATGCCTCCTACGCGATGTCCGTGGGTGTCGGCCCCGAGCGCAGGGCGGTGCGCCATCCTGGCTGGTTGAGCCTGCCGCAGCAGGCGCTGGATGCCGACGATGTCACCACGGCTTCGCTGGAAAACCTGACCGTGGCCACCGCCGGTTACCTCGAACCCCTGGAGGGCGCCAGCACGCGCTTCACGCCGCTGATGCAGAGTTCGGCTTATGCCATGCCGGTCGAGGCCGCACGCCTGGATACGCTGCAGAATCCCGAGGAGTTGCTGCGCGGCCTAGAGCCCACCGGCGAGCGCTACACGCTGGCGGCGCGCATTCAGGGGCCGGCGCAATCGGCCTATCCGCACGGCATCGAAGGCCGCAAGGATGGTTTGCAGGAAAGTGACAGCATCAACGTCATCGTCGTGGCCGATACCGACCTGTTGAGCGACCGTATGTGGGTGCAGGTGCAGGACTTCTTCGGCCAGCGCTTCCCGCAGCCCTGGGCGGACAACGGCAGCTTCGTGGTCAATGCGCTGGACAACCTGTCCGGTAGCGATGCGCTGATCAGCGTCCGTTCGCGTGGCCGTTCGGCCCGTCCGTTCGTGGTGGTGGAGGATCTGCAGCGCCAGGCCGAGAACCGTTTCCGCGAGACGGAAGAAGTGCTGCAGAACCGCCTGGCCGAGACCGAGGCGCAACTGGCCGAACTGCAGAGCCTCGATCCCGAGCAGGCCCTGGAGTTGACGCTCGAACAGCAGGCCGCGCTGCAGGGTTACATGCAGGAGAAGCTGCGCATTCGCAAGGAGTTGCGTGAGGTGCGCTACCAGCTCAATGCCGATATCGAGGCGCTGGGGCGCACCCTGAAATTCCTCAATATCGCGCTGGTGCCGCTGTTGCTGACGCTGGGTGCGCTGGGGTTGTGGTTCTGGCGCAGGCGCAGGGCGACGTGAGCGTTTCTGAACGAACCTGAAGGTCCTGAAAACGCGTAGGGCCGAATGTATTCGGCCCTACGGGTGTCAGTCCGTGCGCCAGAGGATTTGCTCTTCGCCACGTTCGCTGATGCTGATCCAGCGGTCGGCGTCTTCCTCGGCTTCCTCTTCCTGCCAGCCGCCGGGCGCGCAGCGGATTTCCACGCCAAGCGCGGCGAAGGCGGCGCGGGCGCAGGCGATGTCGTCTTCCCAGGGCGTGGCGTCGCTATCCAGCAGCAGGCTGTGCCATTTGCCGACGGCTTTCGGCAGCCAGGTCACAGGAATCTTGCCGGCCTGGCACTTGAAGGTCTTGCCCTTCTGCTGCCAGGGCGAGCAGGGGCCTATGGCCTGGGTGAGCCAATCGGTGACGGCCTGCTGGCTGGCGTCCCTGAGGTAGATCTCGATATCCGGTTGGCGCATGGCGGTGCCTTGTGTGAAGGAGTTACTGATCGCGCTGAATCCAGTCATAGCGTATCGCAACGCGCACGCGCAGTGGCGCGTCGATGACCGCGGCGCGGCGTTCGGCACTGGCGCGCCAGCCGTGGGGCGTCATGGCGAGCAGGTCGGCGCGGGCCTGGGGATCGTCGAGTTGCAGCTCGTAGCCGAGGGTTTCGCTGTGGGCCAGGTGCATGCCTTCGGGAATCAGCGACAGGTGTTTTTCGTCGTCGTAATCCCGTACTTCGTCATACAGCCGGGCGCGCAGCTCCCACAGATGTTCGCGGGTCGGCCCCATGCGCAGAAGGCCGCCGCCGGGTGCGAGCAGGCGCCGGGCTTCGTTCCAGTCCAGCGGGCTGAAGACGCTGGCCAGCAGGTCGCAGCTGGCGTCGGCCAGCGGCACGCGGGCCATGCTTGCCACCAGCCATTCGAGCTGCGGCGCGCGCTTGCAGGCGCGTTTGACCGCCTCGCGGGAGATATCCAGCGCATAGCCCTCGGCATCCGGCAGTGCCTGGGCGAGCTGCGCGGTGTAGTAGCCCTCGCCGCAGCCGATATCCAGCCAGCGCGCGGGCTCACGTTCGGCGGCCAGCTGTGCCAGGCGCTCGGCCAGTGGCGCATAGTGGCCGCCGTCGAGAAAACGCCGGCGTGCCTCGACCATCGCCTGGTTGTCACCGGGGTCGCGGCTGTTCTTGTGCTGCACCGGCAGCAGATTGAGGTAGCCCTGGCGCGCACGGTCGAAGCGGTGGTTGGCCGGGCAGGCGACGCCATTGTCCACCGTTTGCAGCGGTGCCTGGCAGATGGGGCAGGTCAGCATGCGAGCAGGTTGACCAGGGTCTGGTAGTAGATTTCGGTCAGCAGATCGAGGTCGCTGGCGAGGATGTGTTCGTCGACCTGATGAATCGTGGCGTTGACCGGGCCGAGCTCCACCACCTGGGTGCCGAGGGTGGCGATGAAGCGCCCGTCGGATGTTCCACCGCTGGTGGAGGGCGTGGTCTCGCGCCCGGTCACGCTGCGGATGGCCGCGGCGACGCCGTCGAGCAGTTCGCCTGGCTCGGTCAGGAAGGGCAAGCCGGACAAGGCCCAGTCGACGTGCCAGTCCAAGCCATGCTTGTCGAGGATGGTCGCGGTGCGCTGCTGCAGACTCTCGACCGTCGATTCGGTGGAGAAGCGGAAGTTGAACACCGCCTCCAGCGTGCCGGGGATGACGTTGGTGGCGCCGGTGCCGGAGTTGAGGTTGGAAATCTGGAAGCTGGTTGGCGGGAAGAAGACGTTGCCGTCGTCCCAGTGCTCGGCGGCCAGTTCGGCCAGCGCTGGCGCCGCCAGGTGAATCGGGTTCTTCGCCAGGTGCGGATAGGCCACGTGGCCCTGCTGGCCGCGTACTGTGAGGGTGCCACCGAGCGAGCCGCGCCGACCGTTCTTCACCACGTCGCCCACCAGCGCCGTGCTCGAAGGCTCGCCGACGATGCACCAGTCCAGCCGCTGCCCGCGCTCGCGCAGGCGCTCGACCACCGCCTTGGTGCCGTGGTGCGCTGGGCCTTCTTCGTCGCTGGTGATGAGAAAGGCGATCTGTCCCTTGTGCTGTGGATGGTCGGCGGTAAAGCGCTCCACCGCGATGATCATCGATGCCAGACTGCCCTTCATGTCCGCCGCGCCGCGCCCGTGGAGCATGCCGTGTTCGTCGATGCGTGCCGCGAAGGGGGGATTCTGCCAGGCCTGCACAGGACCAGTGGGCACCACGTCGGTGTGGCCGGCGAAGCACAGCACCGGGCCTTCCTCGCCCCGAATCGCCCAGAAATTCTCTACGTCCTCGATGTGCATCGGCTCGACGGCGAAGCCGCAGGCGGCGAGACGTTCGCTCATCAACTGCTGGCAGCCCTCGTCCAGCGGGGTCACCGATGGGCGATTGATCAACTCGCAGGCGAGTTCCAGGGTGGGCGACAGGGCAGGGGCGGTCATCGGGGCTCCGGTAGGGCGGTAAAGGGCGCCATAGTAAATTAAAAAAGGCCGCCAGGAGCGCCGAAAAGCGCTTGGTTGTCTTCGTTGAGGTCGTTTGCTGTGTGGCCGGGCAGGTGAACCTTGCCAGGCGCAGGTCCTATAATCGGCTGACGTTTTTCAGGGGGCGGTATGTCTAGCGAAGATCAGCGTTTCGGCGGCATTGCCCGTCTGTATGGCCAGGCCGGGCTCGAACGGCTGGCGGCGGCGCATGTCGCCGTGGTCGGCATCGGTGGGGTCGGTTCCTGGGCGGCCGAGGCGCTGGCGCGCAGCGGCGTCGGCGAGATCAGCCTGTTCGATCTGGACGATGTCTGCATCACCAATACCAACCGCCAGATCCATGCGCTGGAGGGCGCGGTGGGCAAGCCCAAGGTGGACGAGATGGCGGCGCGCATCCGCGCCATCAACCCGGCCTGCGTGGTGCATGCGGTGGCCGATTTCGTCACCCGGGACACCATGGCCGAATACATCACCGAGCAGCTGGATTGCGTCATCGACTGCATCGACAGCGTGCCGGCCAAGGCCGCGCTGATCGCCTGGTGCAAGCGACGCAAGATCCAGATCATCGCCACCGGCGGCGCCGGCGGGCAGGTGGACCCGACGCAGATCCAGGTCACCGACCTGAACAAGACCTTCAACGACCCGCTGGCGGCCAAGGTACGCTCCCTGCTGCGCCGCGAGTACAACTTCTCGCGCACGCCGGGCCGCACCTACAGCGTACCCTGCGTGTTTTCCACCGAGCAGCTGCGTTATCCCAAGCCTGATGGCGGCGTCTGCCAGAGCAAGAGCTTCGTCGGCGAGGGGGTGAAGCTCGACTGCGCCGGCGGTTTTGGCGCGGCGATGATGGTCACCGCCAGCTTCGGCATGGTGGCCGCGGCGCGTGCGGTGGACAAGCTGGTGGCAGGCACACGGCGGCCAGCGGAGCGTGCAGATCGCGAAAAGTCCTGAGCTTGACCCTGTCTCTTGAGCGTTGCGCATGGATAATGCGCCAACGCAATTTCCGCCCTCGAAGGAACCCCGATGTCTGCATTCGAAATCAAGCCACTGAGTCCCGACGTCTACCGGCAGCAGACAAGACGCAGCACCCTGGTGGTCGCGGTGACCTTCGTGGTGCTTGCGATGGGCCTTTCCACAGTGGCCGTGACCGTATTCGGGCAGCCGGGCGGGGATAATCTGCGGCTGAATATCGCCGGTGTCGTGGCGGGTTTACTGCTGACCATTGCGCTGGTGCGGTTGGTCTACTGGCCACAGCCGTGGATGGCTTCGGCGGTGTACGGCTGGCGCCTCAAGCGCAGCCTGATGAATGTGACCAACGTGATGCATCACGTGAAAACGGGTGTGGTCATCGGCGATGAGTCGGCGATCAAGCTGTTGCGCTTCTACCATCTGGGCCTGACCCAGATGCATCAGCTGGATGCCAACAGCAGTTCGCTGCTCGACGTGAAGGCCGAGATCGAACGTCACCGGGAAAGCATGCAGGCGCAGGGCCTGGACCCCGATCAGCCGCGTCTCGAACCTGCCTGGATCGAGGCTGTGAAAAAGATCGACGCCGCGAAATGAACACGGTGATAATCGCCGCTTCGAAATCTCGATGATCTTTTGGCGCTGCGCGTAGCGAAGCGTAGCCGGTTAACCCGTTCAGATTCCTTTCACCCGGAGGCCTCCTGCTTTCGGGACGCATTTCGGTGCGAATGATTCAGCAATGCCACTACCCAGCGATCCGGCGGTCCAACTGCGGTGTGCTCGACAAGACGTGTCAGCAGGAAATCAATAATGAAAAAGCTGTGTCTGCTTGGCCTGATCGCCGTTTCGATCATGTTCCCGACATTGGCCGTCAGCGATCCCGCTGGACTGGACGACAAACCGGCGTTCATCGATCAGCTTTTGCAGCGGATGACGCTGCAGGAAAAAGTCGGCCAGTTGCGTTTGATCAGTATCGGTGCGGACATGCCCAGGGAGCGCCTTGCCGAGGAACTGGCTGCGGGAAACATCGGCGGCACCTTCAATTCGGTTACCCGGCAGGACAATCGTCCTTTGCAGGACGCCGCGTTGCGCAGTCGATTGAAGATTCCGATCTTCTTTGCCTACGACGTGGTGCATGGGCATCGCACGACCTTCCCCATCGGTCTTGGTCTGGCTTCGACCTGGGACATGCAGGCGGTGACCAAAGCCGGGCGTGCTTCAGCCATCGAGGCGAGCGCTGACGGGCTGGACATGACCTTCGCACCCATGGTCGACATCGCCCACGACCCACGCTGGGGGCGGACTTCAGAGGGTTTCGGCGAAGATCCCTACCTTGTATCCGAAATCGCCCGCACTATGGTCAGGGCCTATCAGGGTGAGTCGCTGCGCAATCCCGACAGCCTGATGGCCAGCGTCAAGCATTTCGCTCTGTATGGTGCGGTCGAGGGCGGGCGTGATTACAACGTGGTGGACATGAGCCCGCTGCGCATGCACCAGGATTATCTGCCGCCCTACCGTGCGGCCATCGATGCGGGGGCGGGTAGCGTGATGGTGGCGTTGAACACCATCAATGGCGTGCCGGCCAGCGCCAACCGCTGGTTGCTGCGCGACCTGCTGCGTGAAGACTGGGGCTTTTCCGGCGTGACCATCAGCGACCATGGAGCGATCACCGAACTGCTCCGCCATGGCGTGGCCGCCGATGGTCGCGAGGCGGCGAAGCTTGCGATCGACGCCGGGCTCGACATGAGCATGGCGGATTCGCTCTATGGTCAGCATCTGGCCGAGCTGGTGCAGGCGGGTGACGTACCGATACAGGCCGTCGACCAGGCGGTGCGCGAGGTGCTGGGCGCAAAATACGATCTGGGCCTGTTCCACGATCCCTACCGACGCATCGGCCAGGCCAGCGAGGACCCGATCGAGGTCAATGCCGAAAGCCGGCTGCATCGCCAGGTCGCACGCGAAGTGGCGCGACAGTCTCTGGTGCTGCTGGAAAACCGCAATGCCGTGCTGCCGCTCGACAAGGCCGGGACCATCGCACTGGTCGGGCCGCTGGCCGATTCGCATATCGACATGCTCGGCAGCTGGTCGGCGGCAGGGGTAGCGAAGCAGACGATCACCCTGCGTCAGGGCGTACAGGCCGCGCTCGGTGAGCGTGGCCGGCTGATCCATGCCCGTGGCGCCAACCTCACCGACGACCCGCGGATGGTCGAATACCTGAACTTCCTCAACTGGGACAACCCCGAGGTGGTGCAGGACCCGCGCCCGGCTGATGAGATGATCGCCGAGGCGCTCGCGGCAGCTGCGCAGGCGGACATCATCATCGCCGCGGTGGGAGAGTCGCGTGGCATGTCCCATGAATCTTCCAGCCGCACCAGTTTGCAGCTTCCCGCCAGCCAGCAAGCGTTGCTACGTGCCTTGAAAGAGACCGGCAAGCCGTTGGTGCTGGTGCTGATGAACGGCAGGCCGCTGAGCCTTGGCTGGGCGCAGGCCAATGCCGATGCAATGCTGGAAACCTGGTTCAGCGGCACCGAAGGCGGGCATGCCATCGCCGACGTGTTGTTCGGTGACTACAACCCCTCGGGCAAATTGCCCATCTCGTTTCCGCGCTCCGTGGGGCAGATCCCAATCTATTACAACCATTCACGCCTGGGCCGGCCCTTCGTCGAAGGCAAGCCGGGCAACTACACCTCGCAATATTTCGACGAGCCGAACGGTCCGCTGTATCCGTTCGGCTACGGTCTGAGCTATACGCAGTTCAGCCTGTCGCCACCGCGCCTGTCGACTGGCGTGCTTGCACCTGGCGAGCGTCTGGAAGTCAGCGTGACGCTGAAAAATATCGGTAAACGTGATGGTGCGACTGTGGTGCAGCTCTATATCCATGACCTGGCCGCCTCGGTGGTGCGCCCGGTCAAGGAGCTTAAGGGGTTTCGCAAGGTCTGGCTCAAGGCAGGCGAGCAGCAGCAGGTGCGTTTCAGCGTTGGCGAGCACGAGTTGAAGTTCGTCGATGCGCAACTGCGCCAGGTGGCCGAGGCGGGGATTTTCGAGGTGCAGGTAGGGCTCGATTCGCAGCACGTTCAGACGCAGCGGTTCGAGTTGCGCTGAGAACGACCGTTTCGGTTGCCGGGGAATCATTTGTGCGTGGCGTAGACCAACGAACGCGAGCAGGCGCTGTCCCGCTCGCTTTTTTCACCGTTCAGGAGGCACCGTGTTTACCACTTTGAATCAAGGATCGAGCGCCCGCGCCAGAAACCGGGTGCCGGGCAAGCTTCTGGGGCTGTGCCTGGCGTGCGTCGTCAGCAGCAGCTGGGCCTTCAGCCTGGATGATGTGGCCAGCAAGGCCGAGAAACTGGCGGCTTCCCCTTATCAAGCGCCGCAGAGCAATCTGCCGTCGGTATTTCGCCAGATGGCCTTCGCCGATTATCAGCAGCTGCGCTTTCGTGAAGACCAGGGTTATTGGCGTGATGCCGAAACACCTTTCGAGCTGCGCTTCTACCATCAGGGCATGCACTTCGACGTGCCGGTGAAGATCAACGAGATCACTGCCACCCGCGTCAATCAGATCCGCTACGATCCCGAGCTGTTCGAGTTCGGCAACGTCGACATCGATCCAGCCGCATTAAAGGATCTGGGCTTCGCCGGTTTCAAGGTGCTCTACCCACTGAACAAGGCGGACAAGCAGGATGAACTGATCACGCTGCTCGGCGCCAGTTATTTCCGTGTGGTCGGCAAAGGTCAGGTCTATGGTCTTTCAGCCCGCGGATTGGCCATCGACACCGCGCTGCCGAGCGGCGAGGAATTCCCGCGTTTCACCGAATTCTGGGTCGAGCGCCCACAGGCCGATCGCGGCAGCCTGCTGATCTACGCCTTGCTTGATTCGCCACGCGCCACCGGCGCCTATCGCATGGAAATCACGCCAGGCGAGGACAGCATCGTGGATGTGAAGGCGCAGGTCTTCCTGCGCGAGCCGGTGGAAAAATTCGGTATCGCGCCGCTCACCAGCATGTATCTGTTCGGTGCCAATCAGCCGAGCCAGCAGCTCAACTACCGCCCGCAATTGCACGATTCCGAAGGCCTGGCGATCCATGCCGGTAATGGCGAATGGCTCTGGCGTCCGCTGAACAACCCCAAGCGGCTGGCCGTCAGCAGCTACAGCGTGGAGAGCCCGAAGGGTTTCGGCTTGCTGCAGCGTACCCGTGATTTCGGGCGCTACGAGGATCTGGACGATCGTTACGAGCTGCGTCCCAGCGGCTGGATCGAGCCGGTTGGCGATTGGGGGAAGGGACGTGTGGAGCTGGTCGAGATTCCCACGCCGGATGAAACCAACGACAACATCGTGTCCTACTGGGTGCCGGAAAAGGCGCCGGTGCCGGGCGAGGCGGTCGAGTTCGCCTACCGCCTGCACTTCAGCATGGACGAGCCCGCACTGCATGATCCCGAACTCGCCTGGGTCGAGCAGACACGCCTGTCGACCGGCGACGTGAAGCAGTCCAACCTGATTCGCCAGCCCGATGGCAGCACGGCGCTGATCGTCGATTTCGTCGGGCCGAACCTGGCCAGATTGCCGGCGGATGCGCCGGTCAGCACCCAGGTCAGTGTCGATGACAACGTCGAGCTGGTGGAGAACAACCTGCGGCACAATCCGGTCAGCAACGGCTGGCGGCTGACCCTGCGCCTGCGGGTCAAGGACCCGGCGCGCCCGGTTGAACTGCGTGCTGCGCTGGTGGATGGCGAGAATACGCTGTCCGAAACCTGGAGCTATCAGATCCCCGTCCATGACTGAACACGCGCGGCAATCACCCGCTCGGGACTATCTCGCCGAGCTTTCCCGCGACGCCGGGCAGCGTGGGGTGCTGATCGAGGATCACCAGGGTCGCACCTGCATCCAGTCGACGCCGCCCATTGTGCGTACCCGAATGGTGCCGGAGCCCTGGCACACCAGCGTACTGCAACTGCGCTGGTGGCGCTTGCTGTTCAAGAAGAACCGCACGGTGGAGCAGCCGCCCGCGCCGCAATCCATCGATGGCTCCGGCTGGCGCAAGGTTGCTCATTACCGGCGCGCGGCCTTGCTGATCCTGATGCTGGTACAGACTGTCATTGCCACTTGGCACATGAAGGATGTGCTGCCTTACCAGGGCTGGGCGCTGGTCGATCTGCAGGAGGTCTACCATCAGCCACTGCAGCAGTCGGCGCGGCAGATCCTGCCGTACGTGGTACAGACCAGCATCCTGCTGCTGTTCGCGCTGCTGTTCTGCTGGGTTTCGGTGGGCTTCTGGACTGCGCTGATGGGTTTTTTCCAGCTGCTCAAGGGGCGTGACCGTTACAACATTTCCGCCACCAGCGCGGGCAATGAGCCGATCGCCGCAGAGGCGCGCACGGCGCTGGTGATGCCCATCGCCAACGAAGACGTGCCCAGGGTGTTCGCCGGGCTGCGGGCGACCTACGAATCGCTACTGGCCACCGGCGAGATCGAGCACTTCGATATCTTCGTGCTCAGCGACAGCAACGACCCCGATACCTGTGTGGCGGAGCAGAAGGCCTGGCTGGAATTGTGCCGCGAGGTCGATGGCTTCGGCCATATCTTCTACCGTCGCCGTCGGCGCCGGGTGAAGCGCAAGAGCGGCAACATCGACGACTTTTGTCGGCGCTGGGGCAGCAGCTACCGCTACATGGTGGTGCTGGATGCCGACAGCGTGATGAGCGGCGATTGCCTGACCAGCCTGGTGCGGCTGATGGAGGCCAACCCTGGCGCCGGCATCATCCAGACCGGGCCGAAAGCCTCCGGCATGGATACGCTCTACGCGCGCATGCAGCAGTTCGCCACGCGGGTCTACGGGCCGCTGTTCACTGCGGGCCTGAATTTCTGGCAGCTGGGCGAATCGCACTACTGGGGCCATAACGCGATCATCCGGGTCAAACCCTTCATCGAGCACTGCGCGCTGGCGCCGCTGCCGGGCAAGGGTTCCTTCGCCGGTGACATTCTCTCCCACGATTTCGTCGAGGCGGCGCTGATGCGCCGGGCCGGCTGGGGTGTGTGGATCGCCTACGACCTGCCGGGCAGCTACGAAGAGCTGCCGCCGAACCTGCTCGACGAGCTCAAGCGCGACCGCCGCTGGTGCCACGGCAACCTGATGAACTTCCGCCTGTTCCTGGTCAAGGGCATGCACACGGTGCATCGCTTCGTGTTCCTCACCGGCGTCATGTCCTACCTTTCGGCGCCGCTGTGGTTCACCTTTCTCGCGCTGTCCACCGGGCTGCTGGCGATCCATACGCTGATGGTTCCAGAATATTTCCTGCAGCCCAACCAGCTCTATCCGTTGTGGCCGCGCTGGCATCCGCAGGAGGCGATCGCGCTGTTCTCCGCGACGCTGACGCTGCTGTTCCTGCCCAAGCTGCTCAGCGTGCTGCTGATCCTGATTCAGGGGGCGAAGGAATATGGCGGTGGGGTCCGGCTGGTGCTGTCGATGATTCTGGAAACCCTGTTCTCGATGCTCCTGGCGCCGGTGAGGATGCTGTTCCATACGGTGTTCGTCACGGCGGCCTTCCTCGGCTGGTCGGTGCAATGGAAATCGCCGCAACGTGCCGACAACGCCACGCCCTGGGGCGAAGCCTTGCGTCGGCATGGCTCGCAGATGCTGCTGGGCGTGCTCTGGACCGCGCTGGTGGCCTGGCTCGATCCGGACTTTCTCTGGTGGCTGGCGCCCATCGTGGTGTCGCTGATCCTCTCGGCGCCAGTCTCGGTGCTTACCAGCCGTACCGGGCCGGGACTGGCGGCGTTCCGGCGCAAGTTGTTCCTGATTCCCGAGGAATACGACCCGCCCGCCGAGCTGGCCGCGACGGACCGCTACAACCAGCAGAACCAGGCTAATGCGCTGCACAATGGCTTTCTCGCTGCCACGGTGGACCCGCTGTATAACGCCATGGTCTGCGCGATGGGGCGCGCACGGCATGCCAAGGTGGTGCCGGCAGCCGAGGCGCTGCGTGAACAGCGCCTGCGGGAGATTCTCGATGCCGGCCCCGAAGGCCCAGCCGAAGCGACACGCTGGCGTTTGCTCAATGACCCGGACGGCATGGCGCGCCTGCATCACCGTGTCGTTCAGGACGAGCGCTATCGCGCCTGGCGTGAGGCCTACAAGGGGCGGCCCGCCTAGCCGCCTGTTAATATTCCGGCTTTCAATCGACCAGTTGCCGCCATGACACCCGCCATCGATCTGCTGAAAAAGACCAAGGCTGATTTCCGTGTCCATGCTTATGAACACGACCCGAAAACCGCCTCCTACGGGCTCGAAGCCGCCGAGAAGCTCGGCCTGGAAGCTGCCCGGGTGTTCAAGACCCTGCTGGTGTGCAGCGAAAAGAACGAACTGCTGGTCGCCGTAGTGCCGGTGATCGGCAGCCTTGATCTGAAGGCTCTGGCCCAGGCCGCCAAGGTGAAAAAGGTCGATATGGCGGACCCGGCGGCAGCGCAGCGGGTGACGGGCTATCTGCTCGGCGGGATCAGCCCGCTGGGGCAGAAAAAGCGTCTGCGCACCTTTATCGACAGCTCCGCGCAGGTGCTGTCGAGCATCTACGTCAGCGCTGGACGGCGTGGTCTGGAAGTGGAACTGACAGCGCAGGCGCTGGCCGAACGGACCGGTGCCAGCTTTGCGCCGATCGCGCGGGCGTGAGGCCGAACTGGCCGAATGAATTCGGCCCTGCGCGTCGAACGGTTGTAGGTCGGTGTAGGTCGGATTAGCCGAAGGCGTAATCCGACGGCTTGAAGGCGTAATCCGACGCCCCGAAGTCGCAACCTGACGGCCCCTTAAAGCGGCGGCAGACTTTCCCCAAGGTCCGTGGCATTGATGCCCGGCGTGTGTATCTCGCTGTGCACCAGCTGCTGGCCTTCCAGCTGTGGCTGGGTCACCCAGGTGAGGATGTCGTAATAACGACGGATGTTGGCTACGAAATGTACGGGCTCGCCGCCACGGGCGTAACCGTAGCGGGTTTTGCTGTACCACTGTTTCTGCGACAGGCGCGGCAGGATCTGCTTCACGTCCAGCCACTTGTTCGGATCCAGCCCTTCGGCTTCGGCCAGCTTGCGCGCATCCTCCAGGTGACCACCACCGACATTGTAGGCAGCCAGGGCGAACCAGGTTCGATCCGGTTCGAGGATGCTTTCGGGCAGATTGGCATGCACCAGCGCAATGTACTTGCCGCCGCCCTGGATGCTCTGCACCGGATCTACCCGGTCGGTGACACCCATTGCCTTCGCCGTGCCCAGGGTCAGCATCATCAGGCCACGTACCCCGGTTTTCGAGACCGCCTCGGGCTGCCAGTGCGATTCCTGGTAGCCGATTGCAGCCAGCAGACGCCAGTCCACACCATGAACCTTGGCCGTTTCGCGGAAGATCTTTTCGTAGCGCGGCAGGCGTTGCTGCAGATGCTTGGCAAAGGCGTAGGCGCCGACGTAGCCAAGTACATCGACATGCCCGTAGTAACGTTCGCGCAGGCGCTGCAGGGTGCCGTTTTCCCTGGCCTGTGCGAGAAAGTCATTGGCGGCGTCGAGCAGACTGTTGTCCTCATCCTTGCCGAGAATCCACGCCAGGCTGTTCTGCTCACCGAGATCGAAGGCTACCCGCGCGTTGGTGAAATACACCTGGTTGAGTGCCAGTTCGTTGGACTCGACCAGCGTCAGATCGACCTGACCTTCATCGACCATGCGCAGCAGATCGACGACCTCCACCGCGTCGGATTCTTCATAGCGCAGGTCCGGCAGTTCGGCCTGCAACGCCTTGAGTTTCTCCGCCTGGCTGCTGCCCTTGAGCACCAGAATGCGCTTGCCGACCATGTCCTGCGGCTGGGTCGGGCGCCGCTGATCCCGGCGGTAGACCACCTGGGTCGTGACATCCAGATAGGAGTCGGTGAAACGCGCGATTTCCTGGCGACCCTCGCTGGCAACCAGACCGGCAGCAGCCAGCGCCGGACCGCCGGGACGGTTGAGGCGGGTAAAAATCTCGTCGATATTCTCTGCCGTCTCGATCTGCAGTTCGACGCCGAGATGGCCGGCGAAGCGCTTGACCAGCTCGTATTCGAAGCCGGCTTCGCCGTTACGGTCCTGGAAATAGGTGGAGGGGCTGTTGCGGGTGATCACGCGCAGTACGCCTTCCTCCTTGATCCGCTCGACTGCGCTGGGGGGTTCAGCGCAGCTGGTGAGCATCAGGAGGAGTCCGGTCGCCAGCAACCAGGAGGTGCAGCGCTTGCGGAGTTGGGTTTGGGCAAACATCGGCGCAGTATACGCAAAGGCGAACCGCCACCATATATGGACATGATCGACGAACTTTGTTATCAGACCGCTGGAAACCCCCTCCTGTATGTTGCCGTGCTTCATCAGGCCTGTCGCGCCTTAGCCGGGTCGGCGTCTGCGGCTTTTGTCACCGAGATCCCATGAGCGATACCCCTGCAAAACCCTGGTTCGTCTATCTGGTGCGAGCGGCCAATGGGTCGCTGTACTGCGGCATCAGTGACGATGCCAAGCGACGCTTCGCCGCTCATCAGGATGGGCGCGGGGCGCGCTTCTTCCATACCAGCCCGGCGGTGGCACTGGTGTATGTCGAAGCCTGCGAAAGCAAGGGCGACGCGCTGCGCCGGGAGCGTGCGATCAAACGGCTGAAGAAGCCAGCCAAGGAAGCGTTGATCGAGCTGCAAAGTAATCCGGTGAATGGCCCGGTAATCAGCTGAACGGGTAGGCTGCCTGATCAGGGCCGAGTAAGCTGCCGTTCTACCTGGACAAGCGGCGGAGCCTGCCATGCATGACCTGATTCTGCATCACTATCCCACCTCGCCTTTTGCCGAGAAAGCGCGGCTGTTGCTGGGCTTCAAGCAACTCTCCTGGCGTTCGGTGACCATCCCGCCGGTGATGCCCAAGCCGGATCTGACCGCGCTCACCGGCGGCTATCGGCGCACGCCGGTGCTGCAGGTCGGTGCCGACATCTATTGCGACACGGCATTGATCGCACGTCGCCTGGAAGCGGAAAAAGCCACGCCGGCGCTGTTTCCCGAAGGCCGTGAATTCGTTGCCGCCGCCCTGGCCCAATGGGCCGACTCCGTTTTGTTCCTGCACGCGGTGAGCCTGGTGTTCCAGCCGGAATCCATGGCGCTGCGCTTCGCCCAGGTGCCCAGGGAATTCGTCCAGATTTTCAGCAAGGACCGCGCACAGCTGTTCAGTGGCGGTTCGGTTGCAGCCATTCCCCTGGAACAGGCCCGGAGCCACTGGCCGGTGCTGATGGCACGCCTGCAGCAACAACTGGCGCGAGAGGACGATGAGTTCCTGCTGGGCGGCGCGCCCTGCATCGCCGATTTCGCCGTCGCCCACTGCCTGTGGTTTCTCAAGGCCACGCCGGTGACTGCGCCGTTGGTGGAGGATTACCCGGACGTGGCTGCCTGGCTGGGCAAGCTACTGGGCGTCGGGCACGGTTCCCACAGCGAACTCTCGGCAGAAGAAGCCCTGACCATCGCCCGCGAGGCTACGCCTGCCGCGTTGCCGGACGAAGCATTCAGCGAGCCGAACGGTTTTCAGGTGGGTCAGCAGGTGGCCATTTGCGCGGTGGATTACGGCACCGATCCGGTCGAAGGCGAGCTACTGTTTGCCGGCACCGAGGAATTGATCCTGCGCCGCGAGGATGAGCGCGCCGGAGTCGTGCATGTTCACTTTCCCCGTATTGGTTATCGCATCGAGGCGCGCTGATACATCCAGCCCGCGAACGGCGTAATGCCGTTCCGCAGGCCTTTCATGTGCCGCGCCTCAGAGCGCAATGAACAGCAGCGTGACGCCCAGCAGCAAGCGATAGATCACGAAAGGCAGCATGCCCAGCGCATCGAGTGCCTTGAGGAACAGCTTGATGCAGAGGAAGGCCGCGACGAAAGACAGCGCGGCGCCGATGAAAATATCGTTCCACTGCGCGTGCTCTCCAGATTGGACCAGTTCGACTGCCTTCAGCCCACCTGCTGCGAGTATCAGCGGTATCGACAGCAGAAATGAAAAGCGTGCTGCGGTCTGCCGGGTAAAACCGAGTAACAGTGCGGCGGTCATGGTGATACCCGAGCGGGATGTACCCGGGATCAGCGCCAGCGCCTGGGCAAAGCCGATGATCAGCGCGCTTTTCCAGGTCAGCTGATCCATTTCGGCGACTCGCCGGCCCTTGATGTCCGCGTGCCACAGCAGCAAACCGAAGATGATGGTGGTGGCGGCGATTAACAGCATCGAACGGGTGTATTGCTCGATGTAGTCCTCCAGCAGCAATCCGATGATCGCCGCAGGCAGGGTACCGATGATGATTGCCCAACCCAGGCGGCTTTCGGCACTGACTTGCTGGCGAAAAACGTGCGCCAGCCAGCCGCGGGTAGTGGCAATCACTTCATGGCGAAAGCAGATCAGCACAGCGAGCAGCGTGCCCACATGCACCGCGACGTCGAACGCCTGTCCTTGGTCCGGCCAGCCGAGAACCTGGGAAGGAAGGATCAAGTGAGCCGAAGAGGAGATCGGGAGAAACTCGGTGATGCCCTGCACCAGGGACAGGATAATCAGGTGAAGCCAATCCATTGTGAGTCCTTACCAGAACGGGTCGTGCGGAGTTGCAGCTGAATGATTGAGCAGCCATGTGACTGACAAACCTGAATTTCATTCAGCAGCGAGCGGATTTTGTTCCGCTCGGGAGGTCGGCGAGGCTCAGTCCTTGCGGCGCTTGAGCTGATCGACCAGCTGGGTTGGCAACTGGCGGATGATCAGCATGTCGCGGGCCTCGTCGTACTCGATCTTCGAGCCCAGCAGGTGCGACTCGAAACTGATCGACAGGCCCTCGGCGCGCCCGGTGAAACGGCGAAACTGATTGAGCGTGCGCTTGTCCGCGGGAAATTCCGGGGCCATGCCGTAGTCCTTGTTGCGGATGTGGTCGTAGAAGGCCTTGGGCCGGTCTTCATCGATCAGGCCGGACAGCTCTTCCAGCGACACCGGCTCACCGATCTTCGACTGGCTGCTGGCATAGCCCACCAGCGCACTGGTTTTCTCCCGCGCTTGCTCTTCGGGCAGGTCCTCGCTCTCGACGAAATCGCTGAAGGCCTTGAGCAGCGTGCGGGTCTCGCCCGGCCCGTCGACGCCTTCCTGGCAGCCGATGAAATCGCGGAAATACTCCGAGACCTTCTTGCCGTTCTTGCCCTTGATAAAGGAAATGTACTGTTTGGACTGCTTGTTGTTCCGCCACTCGGAGATATTGATCCGCGTGGCCAGGTGCAACTGGCCGAGGTCCAGATGCCGCGCCGCCGCCACGTCCAGCGACTCGGTGACGGTCACGCCCTCGCTGTGATGCAGCAGGGCGATGGCCAGGTAATCGGTCATGCCCTGCTGGTAATGGGCAAACAGCACATGGCCGCCGGTGGACAGGTTGGATTCCTCCATCAGCTTCTGCAGATGCTCGACGGCCTGGCGGCTGAAGGCGGTGAAATCCTGGTTGCCCTCCATGTACTGGCTAAGCCAGCCGCTGAACGGATAGGCACCCGATTCCTCGTGAAAAAATCCCCAGGCCTTGCCCTGCTTGGCGTTGTAGCTCTCGTTGAGATCGGCCAGCAGATTCTCCATGGCCTGGGACTCGCCCAGCTCGCTGTCGCGGGCATGCAGCACGGCAGGCGTGCCGTCGGGCTTTTTCTCGATCAGATGGACGATGCAGTGACGGATGGGCATGGCGAACTCGCGGGCTGAATACAACAGAGGCGGCAGTTTACCCGAGAGTTGCCTTTGCGAGTGCCCGTCTCCCAGAGGCGGGTGTGGCTGATGAGGCGGTAAAGTTAGCCGAGGATTTCCAGGACTTTCCGTATGCGCGGCAGTGTTTCGCTGAGAAAGCCTTCCACATTGGGTTCCAGGCCGCCCGCCGGGTTGGCGGGGATTCCGATTTCAAACCACTCGAAATTGTGACGATCAGAAAAGCCGGCTGAGAGAATGCTGCTTCGCAGTGGCTCGGATCGCCGAGCGCGTGGAATGTAAAATTCGAACGAGTAGCTGGGAGGCGTTTCCCCTGCGTCAAGAACGATTTCGATCTGCTCAAGCCCCACAGTCTGGATGGGAGCGCTGGTCAGCCCTTTATGTATCAATGTCCAGAACTCACCTTCCCTTTTGGCCACTCTCTTTTTATTGATACGGCCCAGTTGCTCGTTTCCGGTTTGCGCCAGCAGGGTTTCCAGCAGCTGTCCGCAGTGTCTGTTGGCATCGTCCTTGGATATGTCCGTCCCCAGCGCCTGATTATTTTCGCTGTCGGTATCCGTAATGCTGGTCGAGCGTAGAGTTTTCCTTAACGCATGTACGCCGCCAGGTTCATCGATCAGCGCATGCAGTTCAAAAATGATGTCCCGAATATCGGCAGCTTTCTGCGTCAGTTCATGCTGAAGGATGAGTTTGAGCAGCGCCGGCTCCCAGTCAAAAGAACTGAAATCGCCTTCCAGATTGCGCAGGCGCTCATCATCCTCTTCCAGCGATAGATGCCAGGCGGATCGGGTGGTGTCTTCGTCCCAGTTTTTCGGGTTGGGCAGCCGGCACAGTGCCTTGTGTATTTCGGGGAAGGAAACCTGCAGGCAGACTACCGTGAGCAGAATCCTGAATTGCAGGTCCGGCGTGGCATCCAGATGTTGCGACGCTTTGTCTGTCTCGCTCGGGGCGGTTGCGTCAATGATGCTCAGCAAGGAAAGCGTGTTGATGATGCGCTTGATGCTTCGTGGAACGCCGTCGGTTGCCAGAAGTATCACTCGGTTGACGTCCTCGATCAGCTCGTCACGGTTCTGCTCGCCAACCAGTCCAGGCAGAACCTTTTCCAGCAAGCGCTCCAGCAGAACCGGAATGTTGTCACGGTAAGCCCCTGTAGGCATGGAAAAGGGAATCTGGATGATTTTGTCGAAGTACTGCCGGAATTCCCGCTGATTGCTCAGCTGATCGCCGAACTTCTTGCGTAGCCCCTTGATGACGACATCGTAATCAATGGCCAGAACGGAAATGCAGTTCTCGATATCGAATACGTTTTTCAGCACATCCAGAACTTCTACGGCTGTATCCGGCTGAATTCGATCAAGGTCGTCGACGAAGATGACGATTCTTTCGAGTTTGTTGGCTTTGTCTGCTATCAACGACTGAATGGCTTCGTTCAGATCCCTTCTGAGTTTTTTGAATGCCTGGGAAGGGCGCTGCTGCAGGTGAGGGACGCTGTCCTCGCCTGCTGGCAACGCAATACCGGCAAATGCCGCTGTCAGTCGAACGACAGTTTTGCCCAGCCGCAAAATATTCTGCTTTTGCTCTTCGCTGATTCTTATCTTGCCGGTTTTGTGTTTTTCCTGAATCTGCTCGGCCAGTTCGCCATAGGCGTTTTCGAGTAGTGAAAGAGCGATCTCGCCACTTTTCCCCGAGTTGGCAAACAGTGACTGCTGCCAGGCGTTGACATTGATGCAAAGGCTATCGCCACTGGTCTCCAGCTCATGTTGCAGGAGATTGATCAGGCTCGTCTTCCCACTGCCCCAGCCGCCCTGGATACCAATAGTGATAGGTGCGTCCGCAATCTTTATGAACTCCAACAGCCCTTTGGCATATTGATTGTTCTTGAGATGGTCATCGTCTTTGGTCTTTATCGGCTGGTCGCTGAAGCAACTGAGTTTGTTGGCTGGAGACTGCACATTATGTTCCTGTTGTTGAATGCACTGCGTTGTCATGATGCGTTTGGGTCTGCTGGAGGACGCAGGCTCAGAGTGCTTGCGGTATACACCAGAGGGGGCGGTGGGAGAGACGGAGTCGCTGACCTTTGACTTGGTTTCAAATAGCCTTGGCAATTTGATATCACATTTCCTGCCCAAGTCACTTGCGACCTTGTGGTCGTATAGGCGAAGCGCTGCAGAGCAAATTGACAGGGTGGAATGAATGCAGCGGGCTGGCGCACATCAATGATCTACGAGCGCTCTTGGCGTTAGCCTGCTGCTGGGTAATCCATCGCGGGAGTGGCATATGAACGAAGCCTGGGCCTTGCTCGGCGTGGTGCGTGGGCGGTTTCTGCTGTTGACGCTGAGCTGTGTGGCGCTCGGGGCAGCGCTGGCTGCAAACGGGCAAGGCGGGGCGGTGGCTGCGGGCGAGGCGTTGCTGGTGCTGCTCGGGGCGCTGGCCGCGCATGTGGCGGTGAATGCGCTCAACGAGTGGAGCGACTATCGCAGCGGCCTGGATCTGCGCACCCGTCGCACCGCTTTCAGCGGTGGCAGTGGCACGCTGGTGGCGCGTCCGGATCTGCTCGGTCGCACACTGATGCTTGGCCTCGGCAGCGTGCTGGCCTGCGTGCTGATCGGATTGTTTTTTCTGCTGCGCAAACCGCAGCTGCTGCTCAGCCTGGCGCCGCTCGGGCTGACGGGGTTGGCGCTGGTGCTGCTTTATACGCCCTGGCTGACGAGGCACCCCTGGCTGTGCCTGTTCGCACCGGGTCTGGGTTTTGCGCTGATGGTGCTGGGCGCGCGCATCGTGCTTGGTGGCCCGCTGGAGTGCCGCGACCTGCTGTTGATCCTGGTGCCTTTGCTGCTGAGCAACAATCTGCTGCTGCTCAGCCAGTTTCCCGATATTGACGCTGACCGCGCCGCTGGGCGGCGTACTTTGCCCATGCACCTTGGCTGTGAGAGTGCGCTGAAAGTGGCGCTGGCGCAGTGGCTGCTGGCTTACGGTGTGCTGTTTTTGATGCTTTTCAACAGTGAATCTGGTGGTGCCGCCCTGGGCCTGTTGACTCTGCCGCTGGCCCTGCGCGCCGCCTGGCTGCTGCGCAGCCAGCCGCAGCGGTTGTTGCCGGCGCTTGGGCTGAATGCGGCCATCAGCGTGGCGACGCCACTGCTGATGGGCCTGGGGTTGATGCTTCGTTAGCGGCTCAGAGCTGAAAGCGGCTGGTCAGCTTGTTCAGGTGGGTGGCCAGGCGTGTCAGTTCGTCGCTGGCGACCGAGGTTTGCTGGGCGCCGTCGGCGCTTTGCAGGGAAATGTCGCGGATGGCGATCAGGTTGCGGTCCACTTCTCTGGCCACCTGTGCCTGTTCTTCGGCGGCGCTGGCGATCACCAGATTCATTTCGTTGATGTGCCCGATCCGCTCGGCAATCCGTGCCAGTGCCTGATCGGCCTGGTTGGCCATTGCCTGGCTGCGCGCGGTCACCTGAGCGCTTTCCTGCATCTCGCTCACCACCGCCTGGGTGGATTTCTGGATCGCTTCGACCATGTGCTCGATTTCCAGGGTCGAATTGCGGGTGCGTTGCGCCAATCCGCGAACTTCGTCGGCGACTACAGCGAAGCCGCGCCCGGATTCGCCGGCGCGGGCCGCTTCGATGGCGGCGTTGAGCGCCAGCAGGTTGGTCTGCTCGGCGATGCCCTGGATCACCACCAGAACCTGGCCGATGGATTGCGCTTCGGTCGCCAGCCGCCCGATGGTTTCCTGAGTCTGATCGAGCTTGACGCTCAACTGATCGATGCTGTTGCGGGTGGTGGCAACCTGCTGCAAGCCGTCATCGGCTTCACGAGCGGCCTCGCTGGAGGCGGTCGAGGTGTTCGTGGCATTGGCGGCAACCTCGTCCACGGCGGCGGACATTTCGGTCACGGCGGTGGCGGCCTGCTGCACTTCATCGTTCTGGCGGGCAATGCCGCGTGCGCTGTCTTCGGTTACGGTGTGCAGCTCTTCGGCTGCAGAGGCCAGTTGGCTGACCGAGCCCTGAATGCCGCCAATCAGCGCGGCCAGTTGCTGTTGCATGTCGTGGGTGGCGGCGAGCAGGCTGTCACGGTCGCCGGGGGCAACCGGTATTGTCCGCGTCAGGTCGCCGCTGGCGATCAGGCGCAGGGTCTGGGCCGCCTCGGCGGGTTCACCGCCGATCTGGCGGAATACGCTCCGGCCCACCAGAAAAGTGGCCGCCACCACCAGTAGCAGGGTTGTCAGGCTGATCAGCAGAGCCATGCGTGAAGAATTGTCGAGTCCGTCTATCAGGCTGGCGTGACGGGCTTCAGCCGCCTGGTCACTGCTTTTCACCAGTTCCAGCAACTGGTCGCGCAGCGTGCGCCAAGCTGGAGTTTCCTGTTTGACCAGCAGGTCGCGGGCCTGCTCTGTCTGTCCGGCTTTGACCTGTTCGATCACCTGTGCCTGCAGGGGCGGCCAGTTGCGCAGATGCTGTTCAAGCCTCTCGGCCTCGGCCCGGCGGGACGGATCTCTGGCCAGCAGCTCGGCCAATTGTGTGCCGCCCTGGTTGAGCTGTTCCAGGGCTGACTGGTGGTTCAGGTAAGCCTGGGGATTGGCCGGGTCGATAAGGATATTGCGCAGGGCCTGGCCCATTTGCAGGCCGTTGGCGTAGGTTTGGGTAGCCAGTTTGCTGAGCATCACATAGCGTTCGACATATTCTGTCAGTTGCTGCCGACTGCGCTCGGTATACAGCAGTGTCATCGCCGCCAGTACCAGAACGCCGAGCACACTGGCGCAGCCCAGTAGCGATAGTCGTGCCTTGAGTGTCTGTGTACGTATGATCATTGCCTCTCCTTGATGTCCTTGCGAGTCGTGTCGTGAAGCCATACTGGGGTATGTATCGGGTTGTGTTTCAGAAACTTGACCAGAATCAGGCTCAAGGGATAACTCTATCGCCCCAGGCTGGTTCGTGGGGTCAGAGGCAGGCTTCGCCTGAATTGTGTTTCGCTTGCGCGGTGAAGCTTTGGCCCGAGTAGACTGGCTGCCTTTTTCGCAAGAGATGTTTCTATGACTTCTGCGTGGCGCAACAGCGCCTGGATTCTGTTCGGCAGCTCGCTGATTCTCGCCGTGTCGCTGGGCGTGCGGCATGGTTTTGGGCTGTTTCTGCCGCCGATGAGCGCGGAGTTCGGCTGGGGGCGGGAAGTATTCGCCTTTGCCATTGCCTTGCAGAACCTGATCTGGGGCTTGGCGCAGCCTTTCACCGGAGCGCTGGCGGACCGCTTTGGTGTGGCCCGCACTGTGCTGGTCGGTGGCGTTCTCTACACCGTCGGGCTGGTGCTGATGGCGCTGGCCGATACGCCGACATCGCTTTCGCTGAGCGCCGGGCTGCTGATCGGCATCGGTCTGTCGGGGACTTCGTTCTCGGTGATTCTCGGCGCGGTGGGTCAGGCGGTGCCTGCGGAAAAGCGCAGCATGGCGATGGGGATCGCCGCAGCCGCCGGTTCCTTCGGCCAGTTTGCGATGCTGCCGGGCACGCTGGGTCTGATCAGCTGGCTGGGCTGGTCCTCGGCGTTGCTGGCGCTGGGGTTGCTGGTGGCGCTGATCGTGCCGCTGGCGGCGATGTTGCGCGGTGGGCCGCGAGTGCCTGATACCGGCCCGCGCCAGTCACTGTCCGAGGCGTTGCGCGAGGCGGTGGGGCACTCGGGCTTTCGCCTGCTGGCGCTGGGCTTCTTCGTCTGTGGTTTCCAGGTGGTCTTTATCGGTATTCACCTGCCGGCCTATCTGGTGGATCGCGGCTTGCCGGCGACGACGGGAACCACGGTGCTGGCGCTGGTCGGACTGTTCAATATCGTTGGCACCTACACCGCAGGCTGGCTGGGCGGGAGGTACTCGAAACCCAAACTGCTGACCGGGCTGTACCTGATGCGTGCGGTGGTCATCAGCACGTTCTTCTTCGCCCCGCTGACGCTCTGGACGGCCTATGGCTTCGGCATCGCCATGGGGCTGTTGTGGCTGTCCACGGTGCCGCTGACCAACGGTACCGTGGCGACGCTGTTCGGGGTGCGCAACCTATCGATGCTTGGCGGCATCGTCTTCCTGTTCCATCAGATTGGCTCGTTCTGCGGCGGCTGGCTGGGCGGCTGGGTCTACGACCGTACCGGCAGCTACGACCTGGTCTGGCAGATATCCATCGCTCTGTGCTTTATGGCCGCCGCCTTGAACTGGCCGATCCGCGAGCAGCCGGTGGCGCGCATGCGTCTGGAGACGGCCTGATGAACAGAGGGTGGTTGTGGCTGGCCGGCATCGCCGTGGTGGCACTGTTGCTGGCCGCCGCCTGGTGGGGCTGGCAGTACGGTAGTTTGGCCCTTCTGCAACTGGGCGTGGGAATCTGCTGATCGTTGCTTTACGCTATTTTTCAGGTGGTTACGGAATCAATTCGATGCGAGTGGCTCCAACAGGCGAGACGAATACGGCTGTCGCAGAATCGTCATCAAAGCCCTGTACAAAGCTGCGGCATGCAGTCACCTGGAGCACCGAATGATGTCCACTATTACCGAACTCGCGCAACAGATCGCCCAGCTCTATCCCCTGCAGGACAAGCATGTCGGCAAGCGCTACCGCGTGGTAGGCGAGCTTGCCGGAATGACCGAGCTGGAAGAGATCAATGGTGAGCCGCGCTATATCCAGACGCTGGCACTGAAGGATCGCCAGCGCTGGGACCTGGTGGTCTGAAAAACTACCTGCGTTGCCAATACTTCGTTAAAAACAGGCTCGGAAAGCCGCTTGCGGCTAACGCGCTTCAGCGCGGCCCGGAGGGCGAACGAAGTGAGTACTGCTCATTTAGGCTACTAAACTCCGCGTCCTCGCCTGTTTTTTCCTCGTCTTGCCTGCCTCGTCTATGTTTTTCAATAGCCAGTTACGCCGGCTGGCCGTGCGGGGCGGCAAGCCATTGCGCGCGCTGCGCGTCATCGAGAAAGGTCCAGGCGACGAAGCGGCTACGCTTCTGGCCCTGTGACATATCCCTGATCCGCACCTGTCTGGCGCCGAGCTTTTTCAGGCGTGCCTGCAGTGGCTGAACGTTCCCGGCCTTGGACACCAGGGTGGTGAACCAGCAGACCTGCTGCGCCACACCGGTACTTTCATTGGCCATGCGGGCGAGGAATGCCGCTTCGCCACCTTCACACCAGAGTTCTGCTGCCTGACCACCGAAGTTGAGCGCCGGAAGCTTGCGTTTGGGGTCGAGCTTGCCGAGGTTGCGCCACTTGCGCTGGCTGCCGCTGCTGGCCTCGGCCTGGGAAGCGTGGAAGGGCGGGTTGCACAGGCTGATGGCGAAACGGTCGCTGATTTGAACGAGTCCCTGGAAAACATGCAGCGGATCGCTCTGCTGGCGCAGGCTGATGCCTTTGCCAAGCTGGTTCGCTGCGACGATGGTGCGCGCCGAGGCCAGCGCGACGGCATCGATATCCGAGCCGGTGAAGCGCCAGCCATATTCGCGCAGGCCGATCAGCGGGTAGATGCAGTTGGCGCCGGTGCCGATGTCCAGTGCGTGGATGCGCGCGCCGCGTGGAATCTCGCCGGCGTTGTCTTCGGCCAGCAGATCGGCCAGACCGTGCAGGTAATCGGCGCGACCGGGAATCGGCGGGCACAGGTAGCCTGCGGGGATATCCCAGTGGGCGATGCCGTAGAACTGCTTGAGCAGTGCGCGATTGAACACGCGCACGGCGTCCGGATTGGCGAAGTCGATGCTCTGCTTGCCGTAGGGATTGATTATCACGAACTGCGCCAGCGCCGGGCTGGCGGCAATCAGGGCCGGAAAGTCATAGCGGCCCGTATGACGGTTGCGTGGGTGCAGCGAGCCTTTGACGCTGTCGGGCTTGGGGGAAGCTGAGGCGGGTTTCTTCGGAGCAGGCATGATCTTCAACGAGGCAGGAAACCCGCGCATTGTCCCACAGCTTTCAGCCTCGGCGCGGCACCAGCAGCATCCAGAACAGTCCCCAGAACAGTGCCCCGGCGCCGAGCCAGAAAGCGCTGTGCAGGGTGCCGCCCATGTCCAGCCAGATGCCGGTAAGCCAGGGGCCAGCCAGCTGGGTCAGGCCGTAGAGGGCGATCAGTGCCGCCGACAGCCGTGGCCCCTGGTGCGGGTGCAGCGAGCGTGCCAGGCGCTGGGTCAGTAGTACGGTACCGAGGAAGGTACCGCCTACCAGCACCGCACAGAGCAGAATGCCGCTTGCAGCCGGCAGCAGCAGAGCCGCCAGTACGCCGAGCAACTGCGTGATGTAGCTCAGACGCAGTGCAACGACGTCGCCCAGCTGCACGCCCAGGCGGTTCCACAACCAAGGAGCGGGCAAGGTGGCGAGTGCGACCACCAGCCAGCTGCTGTCGATCAGAAAATCGCCGGGCTCCACCTGCAGGCGTGCCACCATCGGCAGGAAGGTCATGGGCAGGATGTAGCCCAGTCCGGCCCCGGCGTAGGAGAGAAACAGCGGCGTACTGGCGCGATCCAGCAGGCGTCCGCTGGGTTTTTCTGCAGTTTTCTGCGCGGGCTCCTCATCCGGCATGTCCAGTTTTGCCAGCTGTCGCCAGCCCCACCAGGCCAGGGGGATGGACAGCAGCGCCGCGGGCCACCAGCGATCGGCCCCCTGCAAAACGCCATTGCTCAGGCTGACCAGCAGGCTGGAGAGAATCAGCCCCACGCATACCCCCAGGTACACCAGCCCGCTGGAGGAAACCCGGCGATGGCGCGCCAGCCATTCGAGAATCAACGACGGCGCCTGCACGAATACCAGGCCGTTGCTGATGCCGTTGAGCAGGCGCAGGGCCGAGAGCGCATCGGACGATTCCGCCTGGGTCTGGGCCAGGGTGCTGAGCACATGCAGGGCCAGCGCCCAGGGCAGGCTGCGGCGGATCTGCGTGACGCGATGCCAGCGCACGGCGAGTAGGGCGCCGATCAGGTAGCCCAGGTAATTCCAGGTGGCGATACTGGCGCCCTGCTGGATATCGAGCAGGCCGTCTTCCACCAGCCAGGGCAGTAAAGGCGTGTAGATAAAGCGACCCAGACCGTGGACTACGAGCAGCAGGACGGCGCCGGCCAGCAGGACCGGAAATAATGCAGGGCGTTGGGACATGAGCGTTCTTGTTCTGTAAAACGACGAGAGTAGCGCTAGAGACAGCGCCATGACATGCCACTTTTTATTGAGTGCGCGGAGCCTACAAGGGAAATAGCCTGGGTACCAGAACAACCGAAACCAGCATTACCAGTAGCGTAAAGGGCACGCCGACACGCACGAAATCGCCGAAACGGTACTGTCCCGGCCCCAGCACCAGAGTGTTCACCGGGGACGAGATCGGTGTCATGAAGGCTGCCGAGGCCGCCAGCGCGACGATCATCGCAAAGGGATAGGGTGACGCATCCAGCTGTGCCGCGATGGATACCGCCACCGGCGCCATCAGCACGGCAGTGGCGGTATTGGATATGAACAGGCCGATTACCGCCGTGAGCAGAAACAGGCAGGCCAGCAGGGCATGCGGCCCGGCATCGCCGAACAGGCCTATCAGGCCGGACACCGCCAGCGCGATGCCGCCGGTTTTCTCCAGCGCCAGGGCAAAGGGCAGCATGCCGACGATCAGCACCAGGCTCTGCCAGTGAATGGACTTGTAGGCGCTGTCCATATCGATACAGCGGAACAGCCCCATCACCAGGCAGCCGATCAGCGCGGCCAGCACATTGGGCACCAGCCCGCTGACCATCAGGCCGACCATCACCGCCAGGCCCAGCAGGGCGAAAGGTGCGCGGCTGGCGGCGGGGGCCACGTCGTCGATCTCGGCGGGCAGGCTGAGCACCAGGAAGTCGCGGCTGAGCCCCTGCAGGCGATGAATGTGTTTCCAGCTGCCGGCCACCAACAAGGTGTCGGCAGGTTTCAGCTTCTCGTCCACCAGTACGCCTTCCAGCGCCTGATGCTGCCGGCGCACACCGACCACGTTGAGCTTGTAGGTGCTGCGAAAGCCCAGCTGCTGGATGGTCTTGCCCGGCAGGCGCGAGTCCGGCGGCAACGCCACCTCGGCCAGCCCCAGTTCGTTGGCATAGTCGCCGTAGTAGGAATCGCCCAGCTGCAGCGGCTCGACGCCAAGTTCCTGATAGGCGCCCAGCAGGCCGATGGCCGGGCTGGCCAGGTCCACCAGCAGCACATCACCGACGAAAAGCTCGGTATTGCCGGTGGCGATCAGCAGCAGCCTGCGAAACTTGTGTTGCCGTTCGATGGCGATCACGTTGATGCCGTACTGGCTGCGCAGTTTCAGCTCATCCAGCGCCTGATTGGCCAGGGTCGAGCCAGGCAGCACGCGCAGTCGCCGCTCGCGTTCAGGCAGGCGGTAGCGCTGGGCAAGGATATCAAGGGTGTCACGTGGTTCGGTCGGCGCTTCCTTCGCGGCATCGCCGCCAAGCCAGCGGCGGGCCAGCAGCATATAGCCGATGCCCAGTACCAGCACTGTCAGGCCAATGGGGGCGAAGCTGAAAAAGGCAAAGCCGTCCAGTCCGGCGCGTCGCAGTTCGCTGTGTACCACCATGTTCGGCGGCGTCGCCACCAGAGTGAGCATGCCGCTGATCAGACCGGCGAATGCCAGCGGCATCATCAGCCGGCGCGGCGAAACCTTCATGCGGGCGGCGATGCTCAGCACCACGGGAATGAAGATTGCCACCACGCCGGTGGAGCTCATCACCGAGCCCAGGCCCGCCACGGCGAACATCAGCAGGATCAGCAGGCGGGTTTCACTGCTGCCAGCCGAGCGCACCAGCCAGTTGCCGAGACGATAGGCAACGCCGGTGCGCACCAGGCCGTTGCCGATCACGAACAGCGCGGCGATCAGCACCACACTGGGGTCACTGAAGCCGGCCAGCGCCTCGTTGATGCTGATGACACCGGTCAGCGGCAGGGCGACCATCGCCAGCACTGCGACCACGTCCATGCGCGGTTTGTTGATGACGAACAGCCCGACACAGGTGGCTAGCAGGGTGAGAACCAGCAGCAGATCGAAATTCATGGTGGGATGCAGGATCAGGGATAGCCGAGAACGGTTTTGAGCTGGGGCAGGTTGCACTCGATCCACTGGCGGTCGATGGCACCCCAGTCATGGATGCGGTAGTGGCCGGCGTTATGGCGTTCGCCATCGTCCTGGGTGAAGCGGCAGTCGATATCCAGATCGGCAAGTGCGGCCAGGGTGTCCTGGGCGGTACGCCTGGGCATTCCGGTCGCGGCCATCAGTGCCGGGACGCTGGTGGCCGTGCCGCTGTCGATCAGCCAGGCGACATAGAGACGTCGATAGAAGCTGGTTTTGGTCTTGCTGACGGTCATTGCCGGTCCTCGGGCCGTGGCGATTGCAAACCTGCCACGGCCCGCGAAGACCGCCTTACTGCAGGACGAGCATGCCGATATAGGTCACTACGCCGCCAGTGTAACCGAGGAAGGCCAGCAGGCTGACGCGCTTGACGTACCAGGTGAAGCTGATCTTCTCCATGCCCATCGCTGCCACTCCGGCAGCGGAGCCGATGATCAGTGTGCTGCCGCCGGTGCCTGCACAGTAGGCGAGCATCTCCCAGAAGTGCCCATCGATGACGAACTGCGACAGCCAGTCGACTTCTGCCGGGGCTGCTCCAGCCAGTGTGGCCGGGCTGACCAGCGGATACATTTTCATCGAGCCGGCCACCAGCGGCACGTTGTCCACAATCGCCGAAAGCAGGCCGATGGCGTAGTTGATCGCGTAGATATGACCGAAGGTTTCACGCAGCGCGGTGGCGACCTGGGTCAGGTGGCCTGCGGTGGCCAGTGCGGAAACCGCCAGCAGGATGCCGAGGAAGAACAGCACGCTGGGGGTGTCGACCTTGCGCAGTACGCCGACTACCGAGAGTGGGTGCTTGTGGTCGGCGTGCTTGTTGCGATGGATGAGCTCGGTGGTAACCCAGAGCACACCCAGGCCGAAGAGGATGCCCATATAGGGTGGCAGGTGCGTTACGGTCTTGAAGATCGGCACGAACAGCAGGGCGCCGAGCCCAAGGCCCAGCACCAGCTTGCGCTCGAACGGGGTGGTGGTCGGCGGCAGCTTCTCGGCCAGGTGAGCGCGGGCACGGGGGCGTGGCGCCTCGCCATGCAGGCGGAAGCTGAGAATGATCAGCGGCACCAGCAGGCAGACCAGGCTCGGCAGGAACAGGCCGGTGATGACGCCGGATGCGGTGATCTGACCGCCGATCCAGAGCATGGTGGTGGTCACGTCTCCGATGGGCGACCAGGCACCGCCGGCGTTGGCTGCGATAACCACAATACCGACATAGAGCCAGCGCTCCGGACGACCACGGATCAGCTTGCGCAGCAGCGAAACCATGACGATGGTGGTGGTCAGGTTGTCCAGCGCTGCAGACAGGAAGAAGGTCAGGAAGCCGATGATCCACAACAGATGCACGCGCTTGCGCGTCTGGATGCGGTCGGTGATGGCCTTGAAGCCCTCATGAGAGTCGATCAGCTCGACGATGGTCATCGCACCGAGCAGGAAGAACAGAATCTCGGAGATTTCGCCCAGATGGTGGCGCAGTTCGTTCACTACAACGGCCGATGAATCGCCCGGATTGTGAGTGCCCGGTTGCAGCAGCGGCAATATGCTATCGGCGCCCAGTATCAACACGGTCCAGGTCAATACTGCAGTCAGAATCGCGGCGGCGGCCTTATCTATTTTCAACGGGTGTTCGAAGGCTATGCAGAAATAGCCCAGAACAAACACAACAGCCATGAGCGCATACATCGGAGGGACTCCATCTTGAGAAACCGGACCGGCCCTTCGGACTGTCGAAACAGGCTCGGTAGTTGGCAGGCTCAAAATGGCGGTGGGCTTTGCGAGTGAAACAAGGCAGTAGCCGTATACGGAGAGATAACTACCTGCGCGTGACGGCTGCGCATACGGCTGCCCGGTAGAGGGCGCTGTGGTGCGGGGCTTGCTTCATGTCGTACAGCTTCTGCGTTGGCTCGGCCTGCCAATTGCTATTAGGATTTTGTAGGCGGCATATTGTACGTCAGGTCTTGGTAATAACTTGTCACTAATCAAGAGCGATTCAAACAGACTCAAGGCTTTGGCTTGCAGTCGGAAGGCATTTCAGGACGTGAGCTGTGACAGTTGCGCCTGCAGCCAGGCAAAGCGGACGTGCTCCTGTTCCAGGCGTACACAGTGGTTTGGCTGGCCATCGGTTTCCAGTCTGTCATGGCGCAGATCGTCATAAAGGGCGTGTTCGGATTCGTGTAGATGCGGCAGGTCATGTAGGCAGCGCTTGTCCGCTTGTTCGCATCCCCATAACGAACGATGCTGTAGCAGGGTGTCGCGATCCATCAGTAACGACTGGGTATGCGGCAGGTGCGCGCGAAGGCGAGCGAGGATGGCGAAACCATGGGTGTCGATGTCGCCCCAGTAATGAAGTGGTTGATCGCGCAGCCAGTGGATGTCGGCGAGTCGGTCCAGCGCATAGCCTTGGCCAAACAGGATGGCGCTGCCAGGGTGCATTGGGAAAGAGAGGAAATTGATCTCGTTCTCGGTGACGAATACCCGTCGCAACGGCAGATGCAGAGCGCTCAGTTGTTTGACTGGAAGCTCCAGGTCGTTCAGCTCGTCTATATACAAGGTCGGATCGAGCAGGCGCATGCGGGCACGAATGGGCTTTTCGCGCAGGCCGTAACGACGCTCGAAGAAGCGTGTACCACGGGCCTCCAGGTTTAGGCTGGCTTCGGGCAGGATTAGGTCGAGCAGCTCGCCGAGCAGCCCGCGGTGTTGCTCGATGAATTTGGTGTCCACACCGGGAATGTCCAGTTGGCGCAGGTACAGGCCGCAGTTGGGATGGTTCTGGAACCAGGTCAGCACCGCCAGTACTTTGGACCAGTGTTCGGCCTGCTCCAGGGCGCGCAACGGGTAGTGCGACAGCCAGAGTTGCAGCTCGGGAAAGTGCTCAAGACTGATCTGTATCAGGCTGTTGAAACGCTCGCTATCACGACGTTTGCCGAGCCAGGCCAGCGCGTCGTCGAGGTCATTTATCCAGGCCAGGACGGGTACCTGATTGCGGCCCAACTGGCGGTGATTGATGTTCTTCCATTCCAGCCGGTAGTGGCGAGCGTCGTCCTGTAACTGGCGAATCCACTGGCAAACCAGGGCGTAATGCTCGGTCAGCTCGATACTGCTGGGCCTTTTCAGCTTCAGCGCCAGTGGAAAGACCGGCTCCTCGCCGAGCTTGGCACGCAGCAGCACGCCTTGATCCCACAGGCGTTGCACTTGGGCGCGGAGGTCGGCGGAGCTGGTCCAGGCCATCTGTTCTATTTGTGCTCGAACCGTAGGAAGTCTGCCAGCCTGTATGCCTCCATGACTTCGTCATGGGGAACGAGCAGATATTTCCACGGCTTGCTTCCGACCGTCATGGCATAGTCCGAGGCATGTTGGCACCAGCGTATGGCCGCAGCGGCTTTGGCTTGCACTTCTGCGGTGTCGATATCGTCACGCGCTTTGGTTTCCACCATCAGAATGACCGAGTCAGTCTCCGCGATGAAGTCGGGAATGTATTCAGGTTGTTCGCTACCGAGCTTGTAGTAGATCTGGAATTGGCCTTTGGCCGGTTTGAACCATTTATCTGCATCGCGCTCAAGGATCACCGAGAAGCGGCGTTCGGTATCCGAATCGAACTTTTGCAAGGTGTATAGGCAGCGGGAAAAACCACCAAACAGCATTTGTTTGATGCGGCTGCGATCTGCCACGGTTTCCCGATAGTTGTGCGCCGTTTGGCCAACGGTGGCGGTGTAGTTGCAAGGCTTCAGCCCGGTGAAGCCTCGGCTGACCTGCACTTCGTACTCAGTAGCATGTTCCCAGAAGTGCGCCACCATCTGTGCGTGTATTTCTCGCGCAATTAGCTTGCGCTCACGATCCAGGACATCACGGGCTTCTTCTTCACTCAGGTAACCCATGAGATGAGCGACCATCTGACCTGCCAGGTCGTAGAGCAGCTCGGCATGGCTGAAGTAATCGACATCATCGAAATCGACCAAGGCCTGGACGATGTAATCCTCCAGGCGTGCCTCCTTGAGGCCAGCCTTGGCCGCCAAGGTGAACTGCTCATTGGTGCGCAGCATCTGGCCCACAATTTCTCGCGCGCTCGGTTGCAAGTGTAGCCCTGTTACATCCAGCTTGAATGGATGAAAGCCGGTAGAAACTTCACCTTTGGGCACTACCGCGATACGCGGTATATCGATGCTCTGGTTCACCACGATTTCCGTGGTTGTGGCGATAACAGCGGCTAGGTCGATGGTGGGTTCATCGGTCAGCAGCGCCCCTTGAGTGGGTTTCAGTAGCTCTTGCACCTCGGATAGGATTTCCTGGCGTATCTCTGGCCTGAGCAAGGCTGCGCTGGTGGGTACTTGTTCTCGCCTGATTTCATATCGACCGATCACTTCCAGAACTTTCTGTGCGGCTTGGCGTTCCGCCTCTGAGGTAAATACCGGAGGTGGCATAAAGATAGCGGAAGTGTCCTCAATATCGCGCTCGGGGAGTGAAACCACAGGCGCATCCGCCAGTCCTAATTGAGCCATCAGCCCAGACTCGACTTGTACGCTGACTTTTCTCTCCTCGCTTCCGGGGGCGTCGAGGATGATTCTTTGCAGGCGGATCGGAGAGTCTGCCCGGTTGGTATCGTCGATGATTTCCTGGAAGCGGTCATGGGCAATGATGTTGAGCCGGTCAACTGCCGCCACACCGGTACGTTTACCGTAGGGCAAGCGCAAACCTCGGCCAATGGATTGCTCTACCAAGGTGCGGGCATTGGCGGCACGCAGAGGGACTATGGTGTAGAGGTTGGTCACGTCCCAGCCTTCCTTGAGCATGTTGACGTGGATGACGATCTCGGTCGGTTCCTCCACGCTTTCCACGCTCAGCAGGCGGCTGATCATTTCCTCTTCGTCCTTGCCGGTCTTGCTGGAGTCCACCTGGATTACCTTGCCGGCATAGCGCCCGTCGAATAGCTCGTTCTCCAGGCGGTTCAGCAGTTGCGAGGCATGGCTGGTGTCCCGGGCGATGACCAGCATGAAGGGCTTGACCAGCTTGACTGCATTTTCCCGGGCGTAGGTGAGTAGTTCCACCTTGGTGGTTTCATGCAGGCGGATACCATCTTCGAGCTTGATGCGTTCGATTTCGTCCAGGCTATGGTCACGCGCATCGAAGCCACGTTGGGTCACCACGGCGGGTTCCTTGACGAAGCCGTCTTCCATCGCCCGCGCCAGTGAATAGTCCATCACCACGTTCTTGAACGGCACCGGACCGCGTGTTGATTCCACGAACGGCGTTGCCGTGACTTCCAAACCAAACAAAGGCTTTAGCTCGTTGATCGAACGCACCCCGGCGCTGGCCCGGTAGCGGTGAGACTCGTCCATCAATAGAACCAGATCATCCAGCCCGGCGAGATGGTTGAAGTAGCTGTCGCCCAAGACCTCGCGCATGCGCTTGATCCGGGGTTCCTTGCCGCCGCGTACCTCGGAATTGATCTTCGAGATGTTGAAGATATTGACGCGAACCTCACCAAATAGCTCGCCAGCAGTGATGTTCTGCTGCTCGTAGTTATCACCGGTGATGACCCGTGGGGCATTGATTGAAAACTCGCCAATGCCTTTGAAAACATACTTTGCCGTGTTCGGCGTGAAATCCGTAATCAGCTTGTTATAAATCGTCAGATTCGGTGCCAGCACGAAGAAATTATTGATGCCATGCGCCAGGTGCAAGTAGGCGATAAAAGCCCCCATCAGCCGCGTTTTGCCCACGCCTGTGGCCAGGGCGAAGCAAAGGGAAGGGAACTCCCGCTCGAAATCTTCAAAGCCAGGGGCCTTGTCGGCGAAGGCCGCCTGCAAACTGGACAAAACCGCGGAAAGATCTCGTTCGTGTCCCAACATTTCCGGTGCGGTTTCGAGCGCCAGAGCCAGGCGGGAAAGCGACTCTGACTGCGGTGGTCGTAGTGACAGGCGACCGCTGACATGATGCAGAGTCCGGGCAAGCAGGCTCATGCTGGTATCTCCTTGTCCGGCACTGAGGCGGCGTAGATGGTCAAGCGCAGTTCCATATCGGCAATGTTCTCGAATACCGGCCTGATGCCAGATAGTTGCTCGCTTTCATGCAGGATCACATCCACCCCTGAGCCTCGTCGATCCATCAAATACTCACGTCCCAAACCTTGCTCGCGAACCGGGTAATAGCGGGCGAACAGACTGGAAATCACCTCGTTGCGTGGCATGGACATCGCACGCATCGCTTCGACGGTCATCGAGTTGAGTAGGGCGCCCGGCGAGTAGAGTTCCAGGCGATCCGCGAACAGATGCAGGCGAATGCGCCCGCCCCAGATCGAGTAATCGCGATGAGCGACGGCGTTGACCAGGGCCTCGAAGACCGCGCGCAAGCTGTATTGCGGATAATCCACACGGCCCATCTCCTTGCGAGCGGGAACGCGCATGTGCAGCCTGACGAAGTCGAAGGCATCCCAGATCTGCTGATGCAGGGGGCCGTCGAAGTCCTTGGCGTCCACTTGCTCATGCGGATCGTTGACGGTGCCGCTGTAGGCCACGGCCTGGATATAAGCCGACGGCAGCCATTTCGTTGGCTTGGCGGTACAGAGCAAGGCGCCAGCGACACTCAGGCGCTGTACGCCGTCATCGTCGGTGGTCAGATGCAGACGTTGTAGTTGCAGGTCTGCCTCTCCCTCTCCCTCACGCAGGAAGGGTTGGATCAACAACGGATCCGCCAGATCAAGCGTGGTGCCGGAAACCGCTTGCTCGTCAAAGCGAATCAGCCGTGCCTGGCTGCGCTGCTGGAACAACCGGGCCAGCACATCGGGCGTCATCTCACGCTTGGCATGTGCTACCCGTTTGAAATAGCCATTCGGGCTCTTATGCACCATCAGGCTACGCGGCACGGTGACGATAATGACCGGCTGTAGCTGCCCGGTTTCATCGGGCAGTTCGATATGTCGGGTGGCAATATCCAGCGGAGGCTGAATCCGGGTTTGGCAGATTTCCGCCAACCACTGTTCCACCGTGTCCAGCGCCGTATAGGTGATGCCCAGCACCTGCCGGGTTTTATCATCCACGCCCAGTATCAGAGTGCCGCCCTGGGCGTTGCCCATCGCGGCCAACTCATCGGCTAGGCTATCGGGGTGTGGGCCTTCCACTTTTGTTGCGCTACGCATGACCACCCGCTTGAGTTCCAGGGTGGAGTCTTCGCCAAGGCGGATTCTATTCAGCCAATCATCGACGGTCATGGTTGACCCTCCAGATCCTGCAAAATACGCTTGTAGCGCTGGCGGAAGGCGGTTTCGCCGCCTTCCATGACCTTGCAGATGTCCTGGCGCACGCTGCGCTCCTGCAGGCCGCCAGCCGAGGCCAGCGTGATTTGCCCATTGAAGCCCATGGTCATCACCAGTTCGGCATCGGCGTTTACGACGATATTGGCGTTATGGGTCACGATCAGCAGTTGCCGGTGCTGTTTGTTCCTGCGCAATTGCTCCACCACCAGTTCGGAAACCAGGGCATTGTCGAGATCGTCTTCGGGCTGGTCGAGCAGCAGCGGTTCGTCACCATGCACCAGCAGGAAGGACAGCATGGCGGCGGTTTTCTGGCCGGCGGAGGCCTGGGCGATGCTTTTGTAGGGCGCGGTTCGCTCGCGGCGGTATTCCAGGGTCACTGCGTCTTCCGGGAACCAGCAGGCCAGTTCATCGAAGGCTTCGCTGGGCAGGCTTTCGATGCGGCGCACCAGATCGGCCCGCAGGCGGGTGTTGAGCACACTGGCGTCATGGCGCTTCTCGTTGATTTCTTCCAGAGTTTGCTTCAGTTCACCCAAACGACCGGCAATCAAGGCGTTGTCGGTGACGTTGATGACATCCCAGAGCATGCCTGTATTGTTGGCTTGCTCCTCGGCCTCCTGCCAGATCGTGGCGGCGAAGTTCTCGCCATTGCCGAGACGCAGAATTTCCCGGAAGCGACCAACCTCGCCTTGGGTGCTAGCCATGCCGCGCAAGATCACTTTGAGCATGTCGTTTTGGGCGAACAGGCGTTGAGTGAAAGCCTCGCGCAGTGCTGTCAGGCTTTCGCGGCAGAACGTCAGCTCCTGAGCGGCCTGCTCGACTACCAGTTCCGCTTGCAGCAGCTCGATTTCATAGGCCTTGAGCTGTTCCAGTTGCTTGCGCAGACGTTCCTCCGTGGCGACCGCTCCCGCAGCTTCACGGGCGCTATTGATGCCTTCGGCCTTTAGGCGCTCGGTTTCCTTCTGGTAGGCTTGGATATGCCCCTGGTTTTCCTGTTGCCATGCGCTGCCTGCACGGGCGTTTTGGGCATTGTCCAGCAGACCATGCATCTGGCCGACGAGGGTTGCGATCTGTTGGTAGCGCTTGACCAGTTCGTCCTTCAAAGCCAGGGCGCTGTCACGGGCGGCGATTTCCGCCGGGGTTTCGGCGAGGAATTCGGCCAGTTCGGTACTGGACAGGTTGGCTGCCTGATCCAGGCTGTCCTGCAGCCTGGCGACGTCATTCGTCAGTAACTGCTGGAAGTCGTCCATGGCCCGTTGCTGCTGGCTGGCCCGCTGAAAGGCTTTGAGTAGCGGCCCGAAGTTGGCATTGGCAAACACCCGGGCCTTGCGGCTGGCGTCCTTGTATTCCAGCTCCAGTGCGGGTTTCTTTTCCAGCTCCTTCTTCAGCGTGCGCACGCGCATGCGGGCGGCCAGCAGGATGGCTTTCTTTTCGTCGAACTGTTGTTGCCAGGCGGTCTTCTGATCGCGGATGGAGTCGTCGATATATTCCAGTAGCGCTTGCGGGTTGTTGGCCAGTGCCAAGACCTGCTTCTGGCTGAAGATCTTGATCGGGAAGGCGGTGCGGGCCTGGTTCTGATCCAGCCCGGTTGGCTGCCAGTCGTTTTCATCCCAGCGCCAGACAGTGGTCGTGAAACGACCGTCGACCTGTTTGTTCCAGATATATTTCAGGCGTTCGGCGGTTTCTCCTCCACCTTTGAGTACTTCGGCACTGATGCAGGTGTCGGGCAGCATCATCCCTGGCTTGTCGCGCTGGGTGTATTCGCGCTGGAAGCCTTCGAAAGTCTTGAGAATTTCCGAGTCGCTGCCCAGTTTTTGCAGTTCGTTATCGCGAGCCAGAGCCAGGCGCAGGCACTCCAGCACTGTCGATTTGCCGCTGCCTCGACCACCGATCACGGCGTTGTACGCCGGGTTGAAATCCATGCGTAGCGGCCCCTGGCCGTTGCGCCGCAGCTTCATGTTTTCCAGCGTCAGCGAAGTGATCCAATGACCTGGCAACGGCTGCGGGTCGCTGACCACCTGGTCGCTACGACGAATGGCGGACTCCGGGTCGAGCAGGGCCAGGCGTAAGCCTTCCATGGTGGGGGTGGACATCTTGACCCAGGTGAAACTACGACCGACTTCCTTGGGTTTGTGGCTATCGGAACCCAATACCCAGGCCAGGTGCTGCAATGTATCCGCCTGCTGCTGGACGCAAGCCGCATCGGGGTAGATGACCTCGACAGCATCGAGCATGGGCAGTATCTGTTGCAGGCTGTGGTGATCGGTCATTTCGATCAACAGGCCCTTGGGCAGATCGATATGAGCCGCGCACGCGATGCCGCCGGCTTGGTGAATCTCGCCGATTACATCCGCCACGCTTAGCCGAGTTACACCATCGCTATCCCCAGGTGTGCCCAGATACTTGACGCAGCCACGGATAGCCTCAATGTCTGCGGCGCTCTTTTCGGGGCCGAGGATTATCTTTAGATGCACGCCGCCATGGCAGGAAAGCTCCATGCCCGGGAACAGAAAAAATTCCTTCCAGACTGGGTCTTCCTGGCGCAGTTCGGCCAAGGCCGCTTTCAGTTGGTCAATCCATTGGCCGGTATTGTGGTCGGTCACTGCGACGCACTGAATGCCCTCGTCACGGTAGCGTTGTAGCCAGTCGCGTGGGCTGATGTTCTTGTCGCCCCGGTAATCCAGGGAAGCAGGCGTGTGGTTGTGAAAGTCGAACTTCCACCAGCGTGAACCGGGATAGTGACGTTCGCTGTTCATGTTTCATCCTCCGCAAACAGTCCACCCTGGTTCGGTGCCACTGTCGTTTTGCTTTTTCTGCCTGGTGTTGCTGAGGATGTCTCGAGGCTGATGGGCTTGGCCTGCGGTAGATTGGCCACGTTCAGGCTGTAGTCGTCCCGCCCCCAGTGGCAGCGGGCCAGGACCATCTTCGGGATCTTCTTCAGGGTCAGGTTGGGCCAGCGCTCGGCGGCCTCGGCGGCACTGATACCGCGAAATGCCGCACAGCACAGCAGCAGGCTGCGTTCCGCCCCGACCTCGTCGGCCAGCCCTTGCAACTGCTCGGCGGACAGGTTCTGGGTGGTGACATAGATGAAGTCGCGTTCGCTGGAGTGGCCGTGCTGCCACCAATGGGTCTCGGAAGGCGCGTAGACGAAGCCTTCGAGCTTGGCCAGCGCCTCGGCCAGCATCGCCGGATTGTACTCCGGGTTGATCACTGGGTTGCCCCAGCGGTCGTTGACGATCAGTGTGGGCGCCAGCTTGTAGTAACGGAAGCCTCCGCCGCCCTGCCAGCCTACGTTTTCGGTGATACCACCCTTGTCTTCGCCGTCGATCACCTTTCTCAGGCGCGGGATGATATGGGTATGGCAGTGTTCGCCCAGCTCCACCATGATCCAGCGGCGGCCCATCTTGTGCGCGACCGCGCCGGTAGTGCCGGAGCCGGCGAAGGAGTCGAGAATTAAGTCGCCGGGATTGGTGGCGATGTGCAAAACACGTTGTAATAGCCGCTCCGGTTTGGGAGTTGAAAACGGCTCTATTCCAGCTAATAACTTGTTCAGGTGATCCCGCTTAGCCTCCTGATTGTGTCCAGCTTCATCCGCTGTCCACCAGGTTCGTGGTACCACGCCATCTTGAACGTCCGTTAGATAGCGTTTGATGATAGGCATGCCATCACCTTTTGCCCCAAAGTAAACACGCTCCTCACTTCGAGCAATGCTCAATGTTTCCTGTGAGAACGCCCAACCACGACCCGCCGGCGGTGTAACGATGCGGCCGGATGGCAGTGTTACCGGAAACCGGGAGCCTTCGCTCGCACTTTTTGCTGTTCCATTGTCGCCCTGCAGCCAAGGGCCACGGGGATCATTATCAGGATTTTTATAACGGCTTTCTTGATCAGCAGTTCGTTCAAGAAGGTTGCGCACTTTTGCCCACCGTTCGGGGTTACGTGCATAAACAAGAATATAGTCGTGGGAAACTGAAAAAGTTGTGTCACTGCGACGCCCCTTATCTTTCTCCCAAACCATACTGGTCAAGTAATTCGCTCGCCCAAAAATCTCATCACACAGCACTTTCAGGTAGTGCGCTTCATTGTCGTCAATCGTGATCCACAATGATCCATCGTCTGAGAGCAGGCGCTTGATGATTTCCAGTCGATCCCGCATCAAACCAAGCCAAATCGAATGCTCTAGTCCATCGTCGTAATGTTTGAAGGCGCTCTGTGTGTTGTAAGGAGGATCGATAAAAACACACTTCACCTTTCCCGAAAATTCCTGTTCCAGCGCCTTTAGCGCCAAGAGGTTGTCACCAAAGATCAGGCGGTTGTCGAACAGATCGTTATCCGTCACACGATGTTTGGCGTGATAGGACTTCTCGGGATTTTCTAGCAGGATGCGCGGCTCCAGCTTGGGGCGCTTGTCCTTGCCGATCCAGGTGAGTTCGAGTTTCTGCTTGCTCATGGGTATTCCTGGGCCGGCTGATTGAGCGCGGCCATCAATAGACGCTTGATGGTTTGACAGTCGGTTTTATTCGTGAACAGGCTGCGGGCCTGTTTGCCCCACTGCTGGGTCTGGACGACCTTGGCCAGCTTGAGGACGGCATTGTCGAACTCGAGCGACAGACGCTGCAACTCCTCTTCGGTGAGTGTCAGATCGACGCCGTTATGCAATTCGGTGCGCACGAACAATACATGCAACAGCAGCCAACTACCGTGGCGAAGTATTTCCTGCACAGGCAGGGTGCCAGGAGGCAGCGTTGCCGGATCGGATTCGGTTCTGGCGCGCTCACTCATGTGGCTTCTGACAAAACGGCTGACCTGTACCGCGCGCCAGATGCTGCGGGCGGTAAGCGAGTCGATGAACAGCCGCTCATAGGCTGGAAACTGAACTCCGCTTTGGTTGGAAACCAGGCTGCTACGGGTGAACAGTTTTCTCCGTTCTGACTTGGCCATCACCACGAAGTCCACCCAATCCCTGTCGGGCAGAGTGCAGGCCAGTGCCGGAGCGGCTTCCTGGATGCTGAACACCGTGGCGGAGGGTAGAGGGTCCTCGTCGCCCTGCTTGATGAGGTAGTCGATGCCCTGCAGCTTCAGTGTTCGTTGCCAGAGTGCCTGACGCTCGTCCAGGGCGGCGAAGTCTTCCAGTTCGACTGCATTCTGGCGGTTGCGCGATTGGGTTACCTGATCGCCGAAACCGTACGGTGCGTTTTCCAGGCAGATAAAGGTCGCCAACACTTCGACCGGATGGGTGACATAGTGCCCCGGTTCTTCCCGGGCGATGGCGCCGACGGTTTGCGCGCCGTTGATGATCGACAGGCCGGATACGCGGAAGCACCCTTCCTGCCGATGTGGATCGCGTGGATAGCCCTCGCGGATTGACTCGCAGAGAAAAGTCACGCCGTTATTGAAGTAGAAGAAGTGTTCGGCGCTCTGCTTGAGCGTTTCGGCCAGGCCGTCGTTGACGCTGGTCGAGCCCTTGAAACGACGAATATTACGCTCCACCAGGTTCGCGCCGTGGCGCCGCGATAGCGCTGCCAACTGGTTCGCCGACAGTCTGCCGTAGAACGCGCGGTAAGGGGCGGTAATGCAGCCGTAGTCCTGCAGAACGACCTCTTCCTCAATGGGCTGCGGGGCATGGTTGGCCAGCAATAGGCCGTGCAGAGAGCTCAGGCCATAGGTGGAACACTGCAGGAAGCCGGAATGGGTGCCGTTGAAGGCACGCTCCAGGTCGCCGAATATCTGGCGGCGATCATCCGATACGGCACTCCCAGAGTGGGCGAGGATGACCCGGACTCGGCTGCGATCCATATCCAGTGCCTGCTTGATCGGGATTTCCTTGCTGCGTAATGCGGCATTGAAGCGTTCCAGTCTGCCGCGCAGTAGGTCGGTCACGCCGTCGCGGAATTTCGACACGTCGCCCAGTATGGGTTCGCCGTGGCCGCTGGTGTGGTATTTGGATTGAACCAGCCATAGAGTCTGGTCGGCGGATACGAACACCGAATCAATGCCATGATCCTGGCCACCGTCGATGCTGGCCGCTGCCGCCTGTTCGGGGGTTGCTCCCGCCTCTGCGCAGAGAACGAACGCTGCGATGGCTTTCGAGCAGAAGTTGCTGCGGCGAGCCGTATCGTCGTGGCCGATACCCTTGATGAGATGTGCGAAGTCCTGATCGAACTTCTGACAGAGTTGCTCCAGCTCCAGCGGACGATACTGAGGAGGCATTATTCGCCTCCCCATACTGGCACTTTGCCGAGCTTGAGCAGGCTGCTCGTTATGCTGAGATGCCCGAGCCCCAGAATATTGGGAGAACAGTTGCTGAACGGCTTATTCATACCAGTTCCCAGCCGATGGTGAATAGGGGGCGTTCCTGAACCTGCTGTTTGAGCTGGGTTTCCAGTTGTTCGATCAGCTCGTTGCGCTGCTCCTCCACTTCATCCTGGCGATTGAACAGATCGCGGCGCAATTTGTTGCGCGTGCCTTCCAGTTCGCGCTGGCGTTTCTGCCAGTGCAATTTCTCGTCCAAGGTCTGTGCGGTGGCGGCGGTGCGCCGGACTTCCTTGATTTCCCGATCGGTTTCCTTGATTTCCTGCTCCAGGCCGAGCTTGAGGTCGTCGGCCCAGGCATCCAGCTTGGCGACTTCCTCTTCAAAAAAACCAAGGTTGCGTTGGTCGATCAGGCCGAGGGCTTTTTGCTGGCGCTGTGTCAGGTCTGCGTCGCAGGCTCCTGTATCCACCGGGTGGGCGGCATGAGTCAGAATTTCAGCCGGTAGGCGCAGGAGTTTTTGCGGATCGTCTTCGAGCAGTGCCTGGCCGTCATGGGTAACGGCGGAGACGATCAACTCCTGTTGTTGATGGCCCAGTGCATCGACGCTGAGCAGCTTGACGTTGAGAGTGCCGCCCTGGCCGCGATAGGGCAGCAGGGTGGTGACGGGCATGCCATGGGCGTTGTAGTCGAAGCGCAGGTGCGCGACGGGGAGTACACGCTCCTTGGCCTGCTGGATCACCCATTCGGCCAGTGGGTGCCCCAGACGGTAGAGATGGGCGTCGCCGCTATGGCGAGGCAGTTCGTAACGTCCCAGGTCTATTTCTTCCTGTGAGCCTCCGGGGAGGCTATGCAGGTCGAAGCCATTGTCACCGTCGAAGTCGGCATGTTGCTGGAGTTCCGTTTCGCTCAAGGACAGCAACATTTGCTCGAAGCGATCCAGAGCTTCTTTGCTGTTATCTGCCTGTGTACGCAGTCTGGCCTGGACCTCCTCATCGAAGTTCTCCAGCAGCATTTGCCGGGTCTTGACCATGGCGTCGTTGATTTCACCGGCCAGGTCGAGTTGCAACTGTTCGAAGCTGGCCTTGATGTCTTCGGGCTTGCGACAGTTACGGTAGATATCGGCGATACGCCGCTCGAAGTCCACGCCTGAGCCGATGACGCCAAGCACCTCGTCGCTGGCACCAAAGACGCCTTCGAAAAGGTGAAATTTTTCGCTCAGCAGTTCGTAGACACGCTTGTCCGCCGGGTTGTTCTGGTCGATGAAATTGACCACCACCACGTCATGTTTCTGACCATAACGATGGCAGCGACCGATGCGCTGTTCGATGCGCTGGGGGTTCCAGGGCAAGTCGTAGTTGACCACCAAGGAACAGAACTGCAGGTTGATGCCTTCTGCTCCGGCTTCGGTAGCGATCATCACGGTGCCGCTGTCTTTGAAGTGTTCGACCAGGGCGGCGCGAGTGTCAGCGGTCTTGGAGCCGGTTATCTTGTCGCTGCCTTCGTGTTTTTTCAGCCAAGCCTTGTAGATGGCTTGAGCGCGGGCATCGTTGTTGGTGCCGTTGAACAGGACGATACCATCGCCATAGGGCGTGCTTTCCAGTAGGCCGAGCAGATAGTCCTGGGTGCGCTTCGACTCGGTGAAGATCAGTGCTTTTTTGGGGGCCTGGAGCCGATCCAGTTCGACGAAGGCCTTGCCTAGGGCAGTCAGCAGCGCTTGGCCCTTGGAGTCATCGCGAATGTTGCTGGCCAGCTCCTTGAAGTGTCGGAGCTCGGCGATTTCATTGCTCAGGGCTTCACGCTCGGTTCTGCTTTCTGGGGCATCGTTCGAGTCTTCTTCGCCCCATTCCTCGGCGGTTTCGTCGAGTACCTCGAAATCTTCATCCAGCTCTTCGACTAGCTCCGGAATCTCTGGGGCATTGTCGAGCAGTTTTTGCAGGCGATTGGCCATGGTTTCCAGGGCTCCGCCGATGGCCCTGCTGGAGGAGGCGAGCAGTTTCCACAACACCAAGGAGATCAGTTGCCGTTGTCCGTCCGGCAATGCCTTGAGATTGGGGCGTTGCAGATAGTCCGCAACCAGTTTGGAGAGCTTCTGCTCTTCTGCCGATGGGGTGAATTCTTCGACGATGGCTATACGTTGGGTGTAGGAAACGTAAGGCTGCACTTGGCGTCGTAATGTGCGTTTGCAAACAGGGGTGAGGCGAGTCCGTAGCGAGGCGAGGGCCTGTTCACGGTTGCCTTGGCCGAATTGCACGCGAAAACTGTCCAGGTCGCCGAATACATGCTCGTCGATCACGCTGACCAGCCCGTACAGCTCCAGCAGTGAGTTCTGCAGAGGTGTGGCGGTGAGGAGGACTTTGGCTTTAACGTGCTTGAGTGAGTCGCGAATGACGCTGGCGATGACGTTGCCTTTCTTGTAGACATTGCGCAGGCGATGGGCTTCGTCCAGTACTACTAGATCCCAGTTGATCTGGTGGATGTCGTCGGCTTTGCTCTTGGCGAACTGGTAGGAGCAAATGATGGGGCCGGTAACTTCGAAAGGGCTCAAGCCTTGCTGGCGCAAGGCCTTGTAGTTCTTGGCTTCGAGCACCAGCCCCTGCATGCCGAACTTGTCCTGCAATTCCTGGTGCCATTGTTTGCGTAGGTTCGCTGGAGCAATGATCAGGATTCGCCGACGGCGCTCCGCCCATGATTGGGCGATGACCAGTCCGGCTTCGATGGTTTTCCCCAGCCCGACCTCGTCTGCAAGGATCACGCCTTTGGCCAGCGGATTCTTACGAGCGAAGAGTGCCGCTTCGATCTGGTGTGGGTTCAGGTGGATTTGCGAGCCAGCCAAAGAGGAAGTCAGTGATTCCAGGCTGCCGCTGGCGGCTTGGCGGGTTAGTTGCCAGGCGTAGTATTGGCTTTGGTGAGGCGTCAGCAAATGGTTACTCGGCATCGGTTATCGTCCTTGCCCCATTTAAAGGCAAGGATTCTATCAGAGCCTATCGGGTCACCCTATCTCCAGGCGTGGTGCCTGATCCTGGATTCGCCTCTACGCCCTATGGTTGCTATCCAGACTCCACCGCCCGTGCTTGTTTCTGCTCGCGGTATTGCTCGATGCTCAGGCAGCGCAGCATGGATTCGCGGCCCTGGTCGTTGTGCACGAAGCCGACGCTGGCGACATAGGGCTCGATGATGTGGATTTTCTGCAGCGGGGTGACGATCAGTAGCTGCAGGTTGAGTTTGCGGAACAGTTCCAGGCCGTAACGGGCCGACTCGTCGGAGCCGCGACCGAAGGCTTCGTCGATCACCACGAAACGGAACGAGCGCGAGCGGGTGACACCCCATTCCAGGCCGAAGCGGTAGGCCAGGCTGGCGGCCAGTACGGTGTAGGCGAGCTTTTCCTTCTGGCCGCCGGATTTACCGCCCGAATCGCTGTAGTGCTCGTGCTCGCTGTCGTCCTCGCGCCAGCGTTCCGAGGCGGAGAAGGCGAACCAGTTGCGTACGTCGCAGACCTTGCGCGTCCAGCGCCGGTCGCTTTCGCTGCTACCGTCGCGGCCACGGAAGCGTTCGATGATCTGGCGCACCTGGAGGAACTTGCTTTCGGCGTACTGCTCGTCCTGGCTGCCGGAGAGGCTGCCTTCGGTACAGGCCTTGAGGTCGTTGCGGAACTCGGCAATCTCGCCGTCGCCACTGGACTGGGCTTCGAGCTGGATCAGTCGGCCCGGGTTGTAGTCGATTTCGCGCAGCGAGCGGTTGATTTCCTCGATGCGCTCGCGGATGTCCAGTTCCTCGCGGCGCAGGTGGCTCTGGAAGTTGGCGATCTCGTTGATGATGTTCTCGTTGAGCATGGCCTTGAAGCGCTGCTCGAACTGCGGCAGGCCGTCCTGCTCCAGGCTGGCGAGCATGGCGCGGTAGTCGGCGGCGGCTTCGACGCTGGAATCGACCTCACGGGTTTCCAGCGGGTAGGCGTTGCGGTAGTCGCTCATGGCCTGGGTGATGCGTTCCACCAAGCGCTTGAGCTTTTTGTCCTCGGCATTGAGCTGGGCCTGCAGCCATTCGCGCAGATCCTTTTCGCGGTTGGCGCAGGACTCCACCGTCAACTGGTGCGCGCCGAGTACCTCGTCGCGCAAGGCGTCCAGGGACGGGAACAGGGCGCGTTGCTGGTCGCTGGCGCTGTCCGCCAGGACCTTGGCCTCGTCGGCCTGGGCCTGGGCGGTATCGCGTTTTTCCCGGCTGCGCGAGTGCTCGTCGTTCTTCTGGTCGAGGCTCTGCTGGATCTGCTTGAGCTCGCCTTCCAGTTCGCGCAGTTGCTGCTGCAGGGCGCGCAGGGTGTCGGACTCGGCTTCGAGCTGGCGGCGTTCGCCGTCGAGCCTTTCGATTTCCAGCAGCAGCGGGCGCCAGTCCAGATCCTGGAAGTGCTGGAATACGCCAAGCTGGGCCAGGCCGGTGAGGCGCTGGTCGAGGGTTTTCTGCTGGCGTTGCAAGTCGCTGATCTGCTGCGCCAGTTGTTGCAGGCGGCTTTCCAGACTGCTGGCCTCGGCCTCCAGTGCGGCGATCTTGGCCTCGTTGCTCCAGCCGAGGATATAGCGGGTGCGGTCGCCCAGGCGGTGACGGTCGTCCTTCTCGTGACGTTCGTGGCCGGCTTTGATCTGGCCGTTGCGGCTGACGGCCTTTTCCTCACGCCGGAACTGTTCCAGCGAGGCGCAGCAGGCGTAGTCGAAGCGCCGCGCCAGTTCGTCCTCCAGCCAGTCGTAAAAGGCGCTGTCCGGGCGTATCTGCAGCTTGCGCACCAGCGAGTCGGGGTGCAGCTCGGCGCTGCGCTGGCTGCGTTTGTCGCGTACCCGGAAATACACCAGGCGATCGCCCAGATGAGTGTCTTCGACCCATTGCGCGACGCGGCCATAGAGGGCATCCGGCACCAGCAGCGACAGGCCGAAGTTGTGCAGCAGGCGTTCGGCAACACCTTCCCAGTCGCGTTCGTCGTCGCGCACCTGCAGCAGTTCGCCGGCGAAGGGCAGCTCGCTGTCGTCCAGCTCCAGGCTGGCACACAGGCGGGCGCGGATGTCGAGGATGCGTGCGGGGATATTGGAACGGCGCTGGCGCAGTGAATCCAGTTCTTCCTGCAGTTGCTGGTACTGCTGGCGCAAGCCGCGCCATTCAAAATCGGTTTCGTTCTGGGTGTTCAGCGCCTGGTCACGCTGTTCATCGGCGGTTTCACGCAGCGTCGGCAGGGCGTGCAGGTTGGCCAGAAAGGGCTCGGCGCTGCTGGCCAGCGGCAGGTCGAGGCTGGCGGCCAATTGATCGTAGCGTTCGGCGTTGCCCTGGCGGCGACGTTGCTCGGTGGATTTCTGTGCGATCTCGCTCTTGATCGCGGCCAGGCGGTCGCCGCCATTCTGGGCGATGGCCCGATTGAGGTCGTCGCGGCGTGCCTGGCCCTGCTCGCGGCGCTCGCCGAGGCTGCGGCACTGTTCGGCGAGGCGGGCGATGTCCTGGTCGAGGTTGCCCAGGCGCTTTGCCAGCAGTTCATGCAGCAGGCCGCCGAAGTAGGCTGACAAGGCTTCGCGCTGGGCGACCAAGCGGCGGCTTTCCTGCTCCAGTTCGGCATAGCGGTCGCAGTGGCCGATCAGCGGTTGCAGCAGGGCGATCTGCCGCTTGGCCTTGAGCACCGCCTCGTGGGCGCGGTTGAGGTCGTCGAAGTGCTGGATCAGCGCCTGGATGCGTTCGTCCACCGGGAACTCTTCGAGCATGTGTTCGCGCACGAAGTCGGTGAGGTTGCCCACCGATTTCATCGATACCGTCTGGCTGAACAGCTCCAGCGCCTGGTCGTTGTCGATGCCGAAGCGCCGGCGGAAGGCCGCGCTGTAGGCGGGAAAGGCGGTTTCCAGGGCCACGCCGGGCAGTTCGCGCAAGCGCCTGCGCAGGGCGTTGAGGTCGGTGCCGAAGTGGGCGAAGTGCTCGGTGATGCTCAGCGCCCGGTCGGCGACGATATAGAAGCGCTCCGGCTGGCCACGGCTTTCGGTGATGTAGAACACCTGGGCGAGGGTGACGTGCTGGTCATAGCCCTCGTTGTAGAAGTGACCGAGGATCACCGAATAGCTGTTGTGGTCGCGCAGGGCCACCGGCTTGGCGTTGAGCCCGGCCTCGCTGCGTTCGGACTTGTAGTAGCCGAGCACGTAGGAGCGCAGGGTGCGCTCCCTGGCTTCGGCCCCGGCGGCCTTGTTGTAGGCGATCTTCTGTGCCGGTACCAGCAGAGTGGTAACGGCATCGACCAGGGTCGATTTGCCCGAGCCGATGTCGCCGGTCAGCAGGGCGTTGTCACCATTGGTAGGGAAGCGCCACACACGCTGGTTGAAGGTGCCCCAGTTGTACACCTCGATGGCGTGCAGGCGAAAGCCGGCGCGTTCGTCGCTGCTGGCGAAGTCGAGCAGGGGAAGGGATTCGGGTGTGCTCATGATTCCTCTCCCTGATTGGCATATTCGGCCAGGCGCTGGTCGAGCTCGTTGAGCCACTGGGCATCGACGAAGGCCTTGAGAATGCGCCTGACCTCATACAGGGCTTCGGTCTGGCCGCGCAGTTTGCGCAGGAAGCCCAGCTCCACCACCTTGGCGATATGGCTGTCGATGCGATCGACCAGGCGCGCTTCGTTGCTGCCTTCGGGCAGGAACAGGCGCAACAGGTCGAGCAGTTGCTCGCGTGAAAGAATCAGTCGTGCCTCGCCACTGCTGGCGTCGAACTCGGCCAGGCGCTTGCGCAACAGCGCCAGCAGCAGGCTCACCGGATAGCTCAGCTGGCGTCGCGGGATCAGCCGTGGCAGGGCTGTTCTGCCGTCCTCTTGATGGTCTTCCTGACGCTGGCGCAGGTAGGCGTACCCTTCGGCTTCATCGAGGATCAGCTCCAGGCCGAGTACGCCGATATAGTCGCGCACGGCGGCCTGCTGGTCGCTCAGTTGCTGCCAGGCGGGGGCATCGTCCTCACGGTAGAGCACGCCCTTGAACAGGCCGATCAGCAGCGCGGAAAGCTCGGGCGGGGGAATGTCGGTCATGGCGGTCACTGACTGAAAACGATCAGAGGAATGCTGGCGCGACGGGGGCGGTTTTCGCTGTCGTGCCAGACGATCAGTTGTGTTTGTCCTTCGTCGAAGGCGCTGCGCGGGCTGGCGGCGGCAAGGTCGAGCCAGGCTACCAGTTCGGCCAGTCCCTGTTGTAGCGGATAGCGTTGCAGCAGGTCGCCAAGGCTGATTTGCGGCTGCTGGCGCAGCGCCAGGCGCAGGTTGGCCAGCAGCCGGGCCTTGTCTACATGGATCTGTTCGAACAGCGCGTCGGCATCGTTTTGCGCTTCGCCTTCAAGCAGTATTTGGGCCTCGATGCGCGGTTTCAGCGGCGGGCTGTACAGCGGCCTGTCGAGCGGCAGGTTGAGCTCGATCCGGGCATCGTCCAGGTGCATCAGATCCGTTGCCGGTGGTTGTTCGCGCAGCATCAGTGCCCGGCTTTCGATATCGCGCAGCAGGTACATGATGCGCTTGTTTTCCAGCCAGGCCTGGTCGTCGAGGTAGCGGCGCAGCTGTTCGGATAGACGGGCCACGGTGCGTTGCGCGGCTTCGCCGGCTTCCAGCCAGTCGTAATGCATGCGCAGCAAGCGCCGGTCCGGTTCCAGGCTCTGTACCGGTGCCAGGGCGAAGGCCTTGTGCAGCAGGCCGGACAGTTCTTCCTGGCGCGACGGCGACATCAGAAACTCCCAGAAGGCGCGAAAGCTGCGGCCCTGGTCCGAGTCGGCAATGGCGTCGCGTTCGCCAAGGATTTCTTCCAGCAGCGCGCCCTTGCCATCCTCCCAGGTGGCGATTCGCTCGCGCACCTCGCGGTCGAGGTCACGGAAGTTCTGCTCCACTTCGCGGAAGTCGGCGAGCAGGCTGCGGGCACTGCTGCTGACTTCGAGAAAGCGTTCGCGCACCCTGGTTTCATCCATCAGATCGACTTGGCCCGCCTTGATCCGGGCGATGTCGGCATCCAGCGCTGCCTTGCGCTTTTCCAGTTCGCCGATGCGCGTCTGGGGATCGCTTTCGCTGCCCTCGACCACCTGACGCAGCAGGTCGAAGATGGCCAGCAGGCGTGATTCGGTGCCGACGAACTGCCGCTTGCCCAGGCTGTTTAGCCATTCGATGGCTTTTTCCGTGGCGGCGGTCAGTTCGAAATGGGCCTGGTCGCTGCCGCTGGGATAGTACTTGCGCAACCAGCCGTTGGCGTTGTCGGCCCAGTCGTCGAGATAAGCGGCAGCAGCGCGCGGGAAGGCATCTTCGCCGAGCTGCTGGCGCAAGGCGTAGAGCTGGTTATCGAGCAGGGATGCGAGCGTGTGCTCGTCCAGGTTGCGCCGGTTGGGGGTGACGAAGGCGTGTTCGAGAAAGCTGGCGATCAGGGGCGCATGATCGGCGCGCAGCAGACGCCACGCGGGGTGATGCTGGCGCAGGGCGGTAAGTTCGCGATAGTCCATTGGGCCACTTGCACGTGGACCGCAACGGCTGGGCAGCCGTTGCGGTCTTTAGGGTTATAGCCCGGCGATGCGCTCGCGTTGTGCGACCAGGTTGGCTTTTGCCTGTTCGGCTTCGGCCAGTTTGGCGCGTTCCTTGTCGATCACTTCGGCAGGAGCCTTGTCGACGAAACCGGCGTTGGCCAGCTTGCCGCCGACGCGCTTGATCTCGCCATCGAGGCGGGCGATCTCCTTGTCCAGACGCGCCAGTTCGGCATCCTTGTCGATCAGCCCGGCCATGGGCACCAGCACCTGCATGTCGCCGACCAGGGCGGTGGCCGACAGGGGGGCTTCTTCGCCGGCGGCGAGACTGCGCACGCTCTCCAGCTTGGCCAGCTTCTTCAGCAACGGCTCGTTCTCGGTGAGGCGGCGCAGGTCGGATGCCGAGGCGTTGCCCAGTACCACGTCGATGCGCCTGGCCATGGAGATGTTCATCTCGCCGCGAATCTGACGGATGCCCAGCATGAACGCCTTGACCCACTCGATATCGCCTTCGGCAGCCTCGTCGAGGCGCTCGGGGTTGTACTCCGGCCAGGGCTGCAGCATCAGGGTCGGACCGGACTTGCCCGCCAGCGGCGCGACGCGTTGCCAGATCTCTTCGGTGATGAAGGGCATGAACGGGTGCGCCAGACGCAGCGCGGTCTCCAGCACGCGCACCAGGGTGCGGCGGGTGCCGCGCTGGCGTTCGGCAGAGGCGCTTTCGTCCCACAGCAGCGGCTTGACCAGCTCCAGGTACCAGGCGCAGTACTCGTCCCAGACGAATTCGTACAGCGCTTGTGCGGCCAGATCGAAGCGGAAGTTTTCCAGCTGGCGGGTCACTTCGGCTTCGGTGCGTTGCAGCGCGGAGATGATCCAGCGATCCACGGAGGACAACTCGACGGGTGCGTCATCGACGCCCGTGTCCTTGCCCTCGGTGTTCTCGAAGACGAAGTTGGCGGCGTTCCACAGCTTGTTGCAGAAGTTGCGGTAGCCCTCGACGCGGCCCATGTCGAACTTGATGTCGCGACCGGTGGAGGCCAGCGAGCAGAAGGTGAAGCGCAGCGCGTCGGTGCCGTAGCTGGCGATGCCCTCGGGGAATTCGGCGCGGGTCTGCTTGGCGATCTTCTCGGCCAGCTTGGGCTGCATCATGCCGCTGGTGCGTTTCTCCAGCAGTTCGTCCAGGGTGATGCCGTCGACGATGTCCAGCGGGTCGAGCACGTTGCCCTTGGACTTGGACATCTTCTGGCCCTGGCCGTCGCGCACCAGGCCGTGCACGTAGACGGTCTTGAACGGAATCTGCCCGGTCAGGTGGGTCGACAGCATGATCATCCGCGCGACCCAGAAGAAGATGATGTCGAAGCCGGTGACCAGCACGTCGGTGGGGTGGAAGGTCTTGAGGAAATCGGTCTGCTCGGGCCAGCCGAGGGTGGAGAAGGTCCACAGGCCGGAGCTGAACCAGGTGTCCAGCACGTCCTCGTCCTGGCGCAGTTCCACTTCATTGCCGAGGTTGTACTTGCGGCGGACTTCCATTTCGTCGCGACCGACGTAGACGTGGCCGGCTTCGTCGTACCAGGCCGGAATGCGGTGGCCCCACCACAGCTGGCGGCTGATGCACCAGTCCTGGATGTCGCGCATCCAGCTGAAGTACATGTTCTCGTACTGCTTGGGCACGAACTGGATCTCGCCGCTTTCGACGGCGGCGATGGCTTTTTCCGCCAGCGGCTTGGTGGAAACGTACCACTGGTCGGTCAGCCAGGGCTCGATCACGGTGCCGGAGCGATCGCCACGCGGAACTTTCAGCGCATGGTCGTCGATCTTCTCCAGCAGGCTCATGGCCTCGAACTCGGCGACGATGGCTTTGCGCGCGTCGAAGCGATCCATGCGTGCGTAGCCGTCAGGCAGGGTCGCGTCGACCCGGTCGTTCGGCGTGCCGTCGAGGTTGAATACCTGGGCGCGTGCGAGAACGCAGGCGTTTTCGTCGAAGATATTGATCAGCGGCAAATGGTGACGCTTGCCGACTTCATAGTCGTTGAAGTCGTGGGCCGGGGTGATCTTCACGCAGCCGGTACCGAATTCGAGATCGACATACTCGTCGGCGACGATGGGGATCAGGCGGTTGACCAGCGGCAGCATGATGTTGCGACCGATCAGATCCTTGTAGCGCTCGTCCTCGGGATGCACCGCGACGGCGGCATCGCCGAGCACGGTTTCCGGGCGAGTGGTGGCGACCACCAGATAATCCTTGCCATCGGCGGTGCGCGCGTTGTCGGCCAGCGGGTAGCGCAGATGCCAGAGGTGGCCCTTCTCGTCGTGGTTTTCCACTTCGAGGTCGGAAATGGCGGTGTGCAGTTTGGTATCCCAGTTGACCAGGCGCTTGCCGCGATAGATCAGGCCGTCCTCGTGCAGGCGCACGAAGGCTTCCTTGACGGCTTCGGACAGGCCTTCGTCCATGGTGAAGCGCTCACGCGACCAGTCCACCGACGAGCCCAGGCGACGGATCTGCCGAGTGATGTTGCCACCGGATTCATGCTTCCATTCCCAGACCTTGTCGAGAAACTTTGCGCGGCCCAGGTCGTGGCGGCTGACGCCCTGCGCGCCCAGCTGGCGCTCGACCACCATCTGCGTGGCGATGCCGGCATGGTCGGTGCCCGGCTGCCACAGGGTGTTGCGACCCTGCATGCGGCGGAAGCGGATCAGCGCATCCATGATGGCGTTGTTGAAGCCATGGCCCATGTGCAGGCTGCCGGTGACGTTCGGCGGCGGGATCATGATGGTGTAGGGTTCGCCCGAACCCTGGGGCGCGAAGTAGTTGTTCGATTCCCAGGTCTGGTACCAGGAAGTCTCGATGGCGTGGGGCTGGTAGGTCTTGTCCATTCGGCGGGACCCTTAGAACGGCTGATCGGAAAAACCGGAGAGTATAAAGGCAAAGTGCCGAAGTGGCGGAATCAGCTGCCTTTAATTGCTGGCCTGGCGCCTTGCCTGCGTTTCAGGGGCGAGGCGAGCGGATCAGTTGCTCGGCGCGGCTCTCCAGGCGGCGTTTGAGTTCGGCCTCGATGTGCGGCACGAAATCGTCGATCACTTCCTGCAGAATAAGCTGTGCCGCGGTGCGCAGCTCATGGTCGAGGTGGCGTTCGGCCAAGGTGCGAAAAGCCGTGCGTACAGCCGGTTCGCGTGGCTCGTCCGGCGGCTGGACAGATTGCTGGGCAGGTGCGGTGGGTTCGACGACTTCCGACAGCAGAGGGATGCTGTCAGGGTCCAGGGGCTCATCCAGTGAATCATGCTCGTCGCCGAGCAGGGCGCGAATGGATTCCAGCTCGTCGAGCAGGTGCGCAGGTCTGGGCGGAGATGTGGACGTCATTATCAAGAGAGTTCCGGGCAGTAGCGCATCCTGGCGACTGGTGGCGGGTTAGGGAAAATTGCGACGAGATTCACAGTTCGACGCGTTTTGGATCATAGCCCCGCTGGCGATACAGGCGAAAGTTTTCGCGACAGGCGTTGAGCAACTCCGGCTGCTGATTGACGATCTCGATGACCCGACTGAAGTCGTCGATATGCGGCGATAGCGTCTGGGCGAGGTTGATCAGCAGGCCCTGGCTGGTTGCCGGTGGCTGCTCCAGGCCGATCACGACCGGGGCTTGCGGGTCCTGTTCGTAGCGCTCGTGAGGGATGAAGCGCTCGGCGCGAAAGCGCCAGAGCAGCTCATCCAGCTCGGCGCATTGCGCGGCATCCTGGCAGCGGATGAACACCGCCAGGCCATGTTGCCAGCCCTTGCCGGCCAGCTGACAGGCCGCCCTGGCGCGACCGGACGCAGTGCTGTCCGGCAATACGTAGAACTCGATGCGCGTCATGCCGGCGTTCCGTCAACTGTCCGGCTCATCTCACGCGATCCGATCCAGCAGGTACTGGGTGAGCAGCGGCACCGGTCGCCCGGTTGCGCCCTTTTCCTTGCCGCCACTGATCCAGGCGGTGCCGGCGATATCCAGGTGCGCCCAGGAATAGCCCTTGGTAAAGCGCGAGAGGAAACAGGCGGCGGTGATAGTGCCCGCCTTGGGCCCGCCGATGTTGGCGATATCGGCGAAGGGGCTGTCCAGCTGTTCCTGGTAGTCATCGAACAGCGGCAACTGCCAGGCGCGGTCGTCGGCGTTGCGACCGGCGTCCAGCAACTGGCGAGCCAGTTCGTCGTCATTGCTCAGCAGGCCGGAGGTCTGGCTGCCCAGGGCAACGATGCAGGCGCCGGTAAGGGTGGCGACGTCGATCACTGCGCGCGGCTTGAAGCGCTCGATGTAGGTCAGGGCGTCGCAGAGCACCAGGCGACCTTCGGCATCGGTGTTGAGGATCTCGACGGTCTGCCCGCTCATGCTGGTGACGATGTCGCCGGGGCGGGTGGCGCCGCCGCCGGGCATGTTCTCCGCGCAGGCCAGCACGGCCACCAGATTGATCGGCAGCTGCAGTTCCAGCGCGGCGCGCAAGGTGCCGAGTACGCTGGCGGCGCCGCACATGTCGTACTTCATTTCATCCATGCCCTGGCCGGGCTTGAGGCTGATGCCACCGGTGTCGAAGGTGATGCCCTTGCCCACCAGCGCATAGGGCTGATCACCTTTCTTGCCGCCGTTGTATTGCATCACCACCATGCAGCCGGGCTGGTCGCTGCCCTGGGATACGGCGAGGAACGAGCCTGCGCCCAGTTCGCGCAGTTTCTTCTCATCCAGCACCTCGACCTTCAGGCCCTTGAAGGCCTTGCCCAGCTTTTTAGCCTGCTCGGCGACATAGTTGGGGTGGCAGATGTTGGGCGGCAGGTTGCCCAGGTCACGGGCGAAGTTCATCCCTGCGGTGATGGCTTGGGCATGGCTGGCGGCCCGTTCGACCTGGGTTTGTTCGGCCTTGTCGCTGAGCAGGGTGATCCGACTCAGTGGGTGGGCATCGGCTTTTTTGCTCTTGAACTGGTCGAAGACGTACTGGCCACCGGCGAGGGCTTCCACCAGCAGGCGGGTGCGCGCGTAGCTGTCGCGGTCCTTGAGCTGCGCGTCCTGCAGAGCGAGGGTCGCATCGCTGCCGCCGAGATTCTTCAGGGCGCCGGAGATGGCGCCCGCTACCTTGCGCCACTGGCGCGCATCGAGCTCATCGGCCTTGCCGATGCCCACCAGCAATACACGTTCGGCCTTGATGCCAGGCAGTTGCTGGAGCAGCAGGGTTTGCCCCGGCTTGCCCTGCAGGTCTCCGCGCTTGAGGGTCGCTGTGATGGCGCCGGCGCTGGCGGCATCCACACTTTGCGCGATCTCGCCAAGGACGAGGTCTTCGCCAACCGGCAGGACCAGAGTGGCGGTTTTGGTTGCGGGCGCTTTGGTGGTTTTTACAACAAATTGCATGGTGTCGAGTCCCCAAGACAAAGAGTCGGGTTTGCAGGATAATGCCGGGCTTGTTTTCGGTGGTTCGTCTGGCGTGTCGTCTGTAAATCCGTGTATCGATTTTCAGTGACTGCTGCGTGCGGGCCGGCTGCGTAGCGGCTAGTGTGAGCGTAGCCGCCGGAGCCTGACAACCCTGGAGTGTCCGGTTTGATCGTCTTTCGTTACCTGTCCCGTGAGTTGCTGATCACCCTGAGCGCCGTGAGTGCGGTGCTGCTGGTGATCATCATGAGTGGTCGCTTCATCAAATATCTGGCTCAGGCTGCTCAGGGGCTGCTCGATCCGGGCGTGCTGCTGATGATCATGGGGTTCAGGTTGCCGGGCTTCCTGCAACTGATTCTGCCGCTGGGGCTGTTTCTGGGCATTCTGCTGGCCTACGGCAGGCTGTATCTGGATAGCGAAATGACCGTGCTGTCCGCGACGGGCATGAGCCAGCGCCGTCTGCTGGCTTACAGCCTGGCGCCTGCGGCGCTGGTAGCCGTGCTGGTTGGCTGGTTGAGCCTGGGTCTTGCGCCGCAGGGTATTGCCGAGGTTGACCGCATCCTCAACGAGCAGGACTCGCTGACCGAATTCGATACTCTGGTTCCCGGGCGTTTTCAGACTCTGCGCAACGGCACGCGTGTCACCTATACCCGAGAACTGACGCATGATCGCACGCAACTGGGCGGCATCTTCATTTCCGAAACCAACTTGTCCAGGGCCACCGGCGAAGCGCGTGGCTTGTCGGTGCTGGTGGCTGAAAGCGGGCGTCAGGAAATCCAGGCCGATGGCAGCCGTTACCTGATTCTGGAAAACGGCTATCGCTATGACGGCAATCCCGGACAGGCCAATTACCGGGCGATCCAGTACGACACCTATGGCGTCCTGCTGCCCAAGCCCGAGGTCAGCATCGAACTGAGCGAGCGCGAAGCACTGCCTACGCGTGAGCTGTTCGGCAGTGATGACATTCGTCTGCAGTCCGAGCTGCAATGGCGTTTATCGCTGCCGCTGCTGGTGTTCATCGTCACCTTGCTGGCGGTGCCGCTGGCGAAGGTGAATCCGCGTCAGGGGCGCTTTCTCAAGCTGCTGCCGGCCATTCTGCTGTACATGACCTACCTGGCCCTGCTGGTCGCCGCGCGGGGCGCGCTGGACAAGGGGCGAATCCCGGTGGCGCTGGGGCTCTGGTGGGTTCACGGGATTTTCTTTTCGATCGGGATGCTGATGCTCTACTGGGAACCGTTGAGACTTGCCCTCGACAAGCGACGTGCAGGGGCGGGGGTGGGCCATGCGTAAGCTCGACCGCTATATCGGCAGCCATGTCCTGCTGGCGATTCTGACCGTGCTTGGCATCATCGTCGGGCTTGCATTGTTGTTTGCCTTTATCGACGAGCTGGGTGATGTGAAGGGCAGCTACGGCATCCTGGATGCCGCGCTTTACGTGCTCTACACGACGCCGTCGCGTGTCTATGAAATGTTGCCGATGGCAGCGCTGATCGGTTGCCTCATCGGCCTGGGGATGCTCGCCAGCAACAGCGAGCTGACGATCATGCGGGCCGCGGGTGTTTCCCTGGGGCGTATCGTCCTGGCGGTGATGAGGCCGATGCTGTTGCTGCTGCTGGTCGGCGTGCTGATTGGTGAATATCTCGCACCCTGGAGCGAGAACATTGCCCAGGCCAGCCGCGCCATGGCGCAGGGAGCGGGCGAGGCGCAGAGCAGCAAGCGCGGGCTCTGGCACCGGCAGGGTGAGGAATTCGTGCATGTCAACGCGGTGCAGCCGGGTGGGGTGCTGCTGGGTGTGACACGCTACAATTTCGATGCACAGCGCCAGCTGCTGTCGGCCAGTTTCGCCCGGCGTGCACGTTATCAGGACGACCATTGGCAACTCACTGATATCGCCACGACGCATTTTCGGGGCGACCATACCGAGGTGGTCAACACGGCTGAAGAGCGCTGGGATGTGCAACTGACGCCGCAACTGCTGGGAACCGTGGTGATGGAGCCGGATGCGTTGTCGGTCACCGGGCTGTGGCGCTATATCCATTACCTCGGCGAGCAGGGGCTCAACAATGGGCGCTACTGGCTGGCGTTCTGGACCAAGGTCCTGCAGCCGGTGGTAACGGTGACGCTGGTGTTGCTGGCCATCTCGTTCATCTTCGGCCCGTTGCGCTCGGTCACCCTCGGGCAGCGGATCTTTACCGGCGTCATCGTCGGCTTCGTCTTCCGTATCCTGCAGGACCTGCTCGGCCCGGCCAGCCAGGTTTTCGGTTTCTCGCCACTGATGGCGGTGCTGGTGCCGGCAGGCATCTGTGCGCTGGCGGGGGTATGGCTGCTGCGCAGGGCGGGGTAAAAGCCGATAAAGGCGTTTGAGGCTGGAAGGCTGGACGAAAAAGCTGTAGGTCGGGTCACGCTTCATCGACCCGACGAGCGGAGCCTCGGTGGATGTAAAAAGCGATATCCACCCTACGCTGGCTTGCAGCTTGCAGCTTGCAGCTTGCAGCTTGCAGCTATTTCTTATGGATATTCTTCGGCAAATGCACCACCAGGCTTTCCGAATAGATGTCATGCCAGGTGCGTTGCTGCTTGTCCCAGAGCATCCACCAGTAGCCAAGGCCCAGGGCGAGCCAGGACAGGATGGCGATCAGAAAGCGCAGCAGCGCCTGCCACAGATCGATGGCGCTGCCGTCGGCATTCTGGATGCGCACGCCCCAGACCTGCATGCCGAGCGTCTGGCCGTTGTGGGTCCAGAACTTGGCGAAAAAGCCGAACAGGCAGAACAGCAGCAGGGTGGCGAGAATGGGGTCTCTGTCCAGTCCGCCGCTTTCCGCCACTGCCTTGAGCGCTTCGCTGCCATAGAACAGGCGCAGCAGGACCTGTTGATAGAGCAGGGTGACAACCATCATCAGGGCAATCGAGAGAAACGAGTCGTATAGAATCGCGGCAAGCCGGCGGCTCAGGCTGGCGGCTGGGAACTGGCCTTGGGGGCTGAGTGACTGGTTGCGCATGAGCATGACGTCTCGTTGAATGAGGCAGGCGCGCATTCTACGGAAATGCGCGCATAAAAAAGCCCCTGATGCTGCCATCAGGGGCTTTTCGGAGCGGTGGCTTATTCCTGGATTTGAACCTGGTCAGCCTGCATGCCTTTTTGACCTTGCACAGCGATGAAGCTGACTTTCTGGCCTTCTTTCAGGCTCTTGAAGCCGTTACCTTCGATCGCGCGGAAGTGCACGAACAGATCCGGACCGCTCTCAGGAGTGATGAAACCAAAACCTTTTTCGTCGTTAAACCACTTGACGGTACCGTTCTGACGATTCGACATGTCTTTGTATCCTTGAAACTCAATAGTAGAAGCGCGCCTGCACGGCAGGAGCGGGAACTGGTTGCAAGGAGTAAGGAGTCGAGCGGGATGTAGCGGATCGGATGATCTACTGCACCAGGTCACGATTCTACGGCGACCCATGCAAACACAGTGGGCACACTCTACGATAACTCGCAAGGAGTGCCAACCCCTCGCAGCCATAGAATTTGCCCTGTCCAGGCAGCGCTTTTTCAGCGCGATGTAAGCGGGCGGGTCAACTGGAAACAGCCTTGCAAGCCTGTTTCGACCGTGCTGCCGTGCAGTGAATGCCGCTCTTGTGTCGGGTGTTGCGAGGGGTGTCGAGCTACAGGGCTCTGATAATGCTGTAAAGCGCTGCCGTGCTGCAAAACTGCCGGCATTCAGCGGGCTATCGGCTACCCGTTGAATAGAATGATGGTGCCTCGAGAGAGACTCGAACTCTCACGTTGTTACCAACGGCGGATTTTGAATCCGCTGCGTCTACCGATTCCGCCATCGAGGCACAGTGGCGGCGAAGTATAAGGATGCGCCGTAGGCCGGTCAATCGTTCGGCGTGGTCAGATTGCGGTGATTCCGCTAAGCTTTGCGCCCCCTGAGCTCCGTGCCGATCATCCTTACATGCAAGTCTCCGCTTTTTCCTTCGAGTTGCCCGATTCCCAGATCGCGCGCCATCCACTGGCCGAGCGTCGCGCCAGCCGCTTGCTGGTGCTTGACGGGCAGACCGGCAAGCTGGCGCATCGAGGCTTTGCCGATCTGCTCGACCATGTGCGTCCTGGTGATCTGATGGTGTTCAATAACACCCGCGTGATTCCGGCCCGGCTGTTCGGTCAGAAGGAAACCGGCGGCAGGCTTGAGGTGCTGGTCGAGCGGGTGCTGGACAGTCATCGCGTGCTCGCGCATATCCGCTCCAGCAAATCGCCGAAGCCTGGCAGCAGGATTCGGATCGATGGCGGTGGCGAGGCGTTGATGCTGGTGCGCCATGATGCATTGTTCGAGCTGGCGTTCGACGAGCAAGTGCTGCCGCTGCTGGAGCGCGTCGGCCATATGCCGTTGCCTCCTTATATAGACAGAGCGGATGACAGTGCCGATCGTGAGCGCTATCAGACGGTGTATGCCCAGCGCACCGGCGCGGTGGCGGCGCCCACGGCCGGGCTGCATTTCGATGATGCGCTGCTGGAGGCGCTGCGCGAGACGGGCGTCGAGACGGCCTTCGTCACCCTGCACGTGGGGGCAGGGACCTTCCAGCCGGTACGTGTCGAGCGTATCGAAGACCACCACATGCACAGCGAGTGGCTGGAGGTCGGCCAGGAAGTGGTCGATGCGGTCACAGCCTGTCGCCAGCGAGGTGGTCGTGTCATCGCGGTGGGGACCACCAGTGTGCGCTCGCTGGAGAGTGCTGCGCGGGATGGCACGCTCAAGGCGTTCAGTGGCGACACCGACATATTCATCTATCCGGGCAGGCCCTTCCATGTAGTGGATGCTCTGGTGACCAATTTTCATCTACCCGAATCGACCTTGCTGATGCTGGTTTCAGCCTTCGCCGGCTATCCGGAAACCATGGCGGCCTATGCCGAGGCTGTGGCTGAGGGCTATCGCTTCTTCAGTTACGGCGATGCCATGTTCATCACGCGCAACCCGGCCCCGCGCGGCCCCGAGGAAACACCATGAGCCGTACCTGCCACATGTCCTTCGAACTGCTCGCCACCGACGGCAGGGCCCGTCGCGGACGCCTGACCTTTCCGCGCGGCACAGTGGAAACGCCGGCGTTCATGCCGGTGGGCACCTACGGCACGGTCAAGGGCATGTTGCCGCGCGACGTCGAGGAAATCGGTGCCGAGATCATTCTCGGCAACACCTTTCATCTCTGGCTGCGCCCCGGTACTGAAGTGATCAGGGCGCACGGCGACCTGCATGACTTCATGCAATGGAAAGGCCCGATCCTGACAGACTCGGGCGGTTTCCAGGTGTTCAGTCTGGGGGCGATGCGCAAGATCAAGGAGGAGGGCGTCTACTTCGCTTCTCCGGTGGACGGCGCCAAGGTCTTCATGGGGCCGGAGGAGTCGATGCAGGTCCAGCGCGATCTGGGCTCCGATATCGTGATGATCTTCGATGAATGCACACCTTATCCGGCGGATGAGGATGTTGCGCGTCGCTCCATGGAGCTGTCGTTGCGCTGGGCCAAACGCTCGAAGCAAGCGCATGGCGACAGTTCGGCGGCGCTGTTCGGCATCGTCCAGGGCGGCATGCACGAATCGCTGCGCATGCGTTCGCTGGAGGGCCTGTGCGAGATCGGTTTCGACGGCCTGGCCATCGGCGGTCTTTCCGTGGGTGAGCCCAAGGAGGAAATGATCCGGGTGCTGGACTTCCTGCCGACGCAGATGCCGGCTGACAAGCCGCGCTATCTGATGGGCGTCGGCAAACCCGAAGATCTGGTCGAGGGCGTGCGTCGTGGTGTGGATATGTTCGACTGCGTGATGCCGACTCGTAATGCCCGCAACGGCCACCTGTTTACCGATACCGGCGTGGTGAAAATTCGCAACGCGGTACATCGTCATGACGATTCGCCGCTGGAGGCGGACTGCGATTGTTACACCTGCAAACACTTCTCCCGCGGCTATCTGCATCATCTGGACAAATGCGGTGAAATGCTCGGCAGCATGTTGAATACAATCCACAACCTGCGGCATTACCAACGTTTGATGGCCGGTTTACGCCAAGCCATTCAACAAGGTACATTGGCGGCCTTTGTCGATGCCTTCTATGCAAAGCGCGGCTTGCCAACGCCGCCGCTTGCATGACGAAATTCCATAATTTAAATCTCTGCAACAGGAGTGCTACATGAGCTTTCTGATTCCCGCCGCCTACGCTCAAGAGGCTGCCGCTGGTCCTGCCGGAAGCGGCTTCGAGTGGCTGTTTCTGGTCGGCTTTCTGGTCATCTTCTATCTGATGATCTGGCGTCCCCAGGCCAAACGCGCCAAGGAGCACAAGAACCTGATCGGCGGCCTGCAGAAGGGCGACGAAGTGGTGACTTCCGGTGGCATCGTTGGCAAGGTCACCAAGGTTGCCGATGATTTCGTCGTGATCGAAGTATCCGACAGCGTCGAACTGAAGTTCCAGAAAGTGGCGATTGCCGCGACCCTGCCCAAGGGCACTCTGAAAGCCATCTGAGCCGACTTCATTCAATAGCAACGACGGGGCGCGCAAGGCGCCCCGCGTCATTAGACGGGCTGCGTCATGCTCAATAGATTCCCCCTCTGGAAATACCTGCTGATACTGGTGGTGCTGGCAGTTGCCTGCATTTATTCGGCTCCTAATCTCTATCCCGACGATCCGGCTGTCCAGATTACCGGCGCTACCACCTCGCTGAGCGTCACCGAGGCCGATCTGAATAGAGCGAGTGCAGCGCTTGAAGAGGCTGGAATCGAGGTCAAGGCTGCTTCGCTGGACGAGCAGGGCAGGGGCGGCCTGTTGCGGCTGATACACCAGGACGACCAGTTGCCGGCCAAGGACGTAATCCGTCGCGCGCTTGGCGACGCTTATGTGGTGGCCCTCAACCTGGCGCCGACTACGCCCGACTGGCTGCGTAACCTCGGTGCAAGCCCGATGAAGCTTGGTCTGGACCTGTCCGGTGGTGTGCACTTCCTGCTCGAAGTGGACATGGACAAGGCTGTCGAGACGCGCTTGAACGTCCATGAAGGCGAGGTCAAGAGCCTGTTGCGCAAGGAGCGTGTCCGCTACCGCAGCCTGCCCACGCAGGGTAGTGCGGTGCAACTGGGCTTTGCCGACGAGGCGACGCTGTCCGCAGCACAGGCCCTGATCCGCAAGAATTTTACCGATTTCGACATTACCTCCAGTGAGCGTAATGGTCAGCAGGTGCTACGTCTGGCTCTTACCGAGGCGAAGCTGGCGGAGATTCGCGAGTATTCCATCAAGCAGAACCTCACTACGGTTCGTAATCGGGTCAACGAGCTGGGCGTATCCGAGCCGCTGGTGCAGCGCCAAGGTGCGAGCCGCATCGTGGTCGAATTGCCGGGCGTACAGGACACTGCGGAAGCCAAGCGCATCCTCGGCAAGACTGCCAACCTGGAGTTCCGTCTGGCAGCCGAGATGGATGCCCCGCGTGCAACTACCGAAACCTTCGAGTTCCGCCAGGAAGGGCGCCCGCCGGCGCAGTTGGAGCGTTCGCTGATCATCACCGGCGACCAGGTGACCGATGCCCAGGCCAGTTACGACGAGAATGGCCGTCCGCAGGTCAACATCCGTCTGGATGGTCATGGCGGCGAACTGATGAACCGCGCGACGCGCAACAGTGTCGGTCGCAGCATGGCGGTGATCTTCATCGAACAGCGTCCGCAGACCAGTTACGTCAAGCAGATGGTCGAGGGCGTCGAGCAGGAAGTGCGCGTCGAGACCTTTGTGGAAGATAAAAGGATCATCAGCCTGGCGACCATCCAGTCACCGCTGGGCAGTCAGTTCCGCATCACTGGCCTCGATGGCCAGGGCGAATCCTCGGAACTGGCGTTGCTGCTTCGCGCGGGTGGTCTGGCGGCGCCGATGTACTTCGCCGAAGAGCGCACCATCGGCCCGAGTCTGGGCGCCGAAAATATCAAGTTGGGCGTCCAGGCAGCGATGTGGGGTTTCCTCTTCGTCGCAATTTTCATTGTGCTGATCTACAAGTTCTTCGGCGTGTTGGCGACCGTTGCGCTGTTGTTCAACATGGTGGCGCTGACCGCGCTGATGTCGATGCTGGGTGCGACCCTGACGCTGCCGGGTATCGCCGGTATCGTATTGACCATGGGCATGGCGGTGGACGCCAACGTGCTGATCTTCTCGCGGATACGAGAGGAAATTCAGAATGGCATGTCGGTGCAGCGCGCCATTCACGAGGGCTTCGATCGTGCGTTTTCCGCGATTGTCGACGGCAACCTCACCACCTTGCTGGTGGGTGGCATTCTCTTCGCCATGGGCACCGGGCCGATCAAGGGTTTTGCGGTCACGCTGTCGCTCGGAATTCTGACGTCGATGTTCACTGCAATCATCGTGACTCGCGCCATGGTCAATCTGATCTATGGTGGCCGCGATCTCAAGAAGCTGTGGATTTAAGGGGCTAGCACGATGAAGCGCGTAATCAATTTCATGGCGGTGCGTAATGTGGCCTTCGTCCTGACGCTACTGCTGACTATTGCCTCGCTGGCCAGTCTGGCGGTGAAGGGCTTGAACTTCGGCCTGGATTTCACAGGCGGCACCCTGGTTGAACTGAACTATGAAAACCCGGTTGCCCTGGAGCAAATTCGTGGACAGCTGAGCGAGGGTGGCTTTGAAGGGGCGCTGGTGCAGAGTTTCGGCGCGACTACCGATGTGCTGATCAGGATGCCAGGCGACGATCCCCAGTTGGGCGAGCGTATTGCCGGGTCTTTGCGTGGTCAGGGCACCGGTGGAGACGTCATCGTCAAGCGAGTGGAGTTTGTCGGTCCTTCTGTGGGCGAGGAACTGCGTGATCAGGGCGGGTTGGGTATGTTGCTGGCCTTGGGCGGGATTCTGATCTACGTTGCGTTCCGCTTTCAGTGGAAGTTTGGCGTCGGCGCCGTGGTGTCGCTATTTCACGACGTGATCGTGGTGTTGGGGGTTTTCTCGTTCTTCGAGATATCTTTCGACCTTACCGTACTGGCTGCCGTACTGGCGGTCATCGGCTACTCGCTCAACGACACCATCGTGATCTTCGACCGCATTCGGGAGAACTTCCGAACGCTACGCAGGGCCGAGCTGATCGAGAACATCAACATTTCCACTACCCAGACTCTGCTGCGAACGCTGGCGACCTCGATTTCAACCTTGTTGGCGGTTGCGGCGCTGATGGTGTTCGGTGGCGAGAATCTCTGGGGTTTCTCGCTGGCGTTGATGATTGGTGTAGGGGCGGGAACCTACTCGTCCATTTACATCGCCAGCATTTTCCTGATCTGGCTCAAGCTCACCCGTGACGACCTGATCCCGCCGGTTGTCGAAGAGGTCGATGAGCGTCCCTGAACATTCGAACTTCTGGCGAGTTTCAGTGCCTAAGCGCGCAGCGGGGTCTTGCCCGTCGGAAGAAGGAATGTGCAGTGAACAAGTCAATGCTGGTGGGTGCGGTTCTGGGCGCGGTAGTGGTAACTGCAGGTGGTGCATTCGCCACCTATATGCTGGTCGATCGCGGGCCTGAGTTCGCCGAAGTGCTCGCGGTGGAGCCCATCAAGGAAACCATCAAAACGCCACGGGAAGTCTGCAAGGAGGTTGCCGTAACGCGACAGAAGCCGGTACAGGACGAACACCGCATCGCCGGCACAGCCGTGGGCGCCGTGGTCGGAGGCCTGCTGGGTAATCAGGTGGGTGGTGGCAACGGCAAGAAGATCGCCACTGTGGCGGGCGCGGTCGGTGGTGGTTACGCGGGTAACCAGGTGCAGCAGCGGATGCAGCAGAACAGCACCTACAGTACCACCGAGACACGCTGCAGCACCGTTACCGACAGTCACGACAAGATTGTCGGCTATGAGGTGAAATACGATCTCGATGGCAAGGTCGGCAGCGTCCGCATGGACCGTGACCCTGGCAGTCAGATTCCGGTCAGGGATGGGCAGCTGGTTTTGGCTCAGCAGCCCTGAATTGATGTCTAGTCCTGAAATAGGTTTACACCGATTCAGCTAGATTTCGGTACTAAAACGCCCGATGCACGGCATCGGGCGTTTTGTATTTCAGAGACAGATGCGGTCGTTCCGTGTTGTAGACCTCGATGGCTTCCCTGACCATTGCTCTTGCCTGCTTCAGGTCACCGGGGCTACGCAGCATCAGTTCATTCTTGAGTGTTCCGTTTACTCGCTCGGCGAGCGCGTTCTGGTAGCAGTCGTATCCGTCGGTCATCGAGCATTGGACGTTGTGGTGCATGTGAAGGGCTTGATACAGCGCTGAGCAATACTGGATCCCGCGATCAGAGTGATGGATCAACACCTGATTGCTGCGGCGCTGCCTCAGGGCATGCCTGAAGGCCATGGCCACGGATTCGGCATGGAGGCTCTCGTGCACGTGATGGCCAACGATCTTGCGTGAGTAGGCATCGGTAACCAAACTCAGATAGAGCGGACCGCTGCGGCTGGGAAGGTAAGTGATATCGGCCACCCAGACATGTTCGGGCGCCGCTGCAGTGATCTGGTCGGGACCAGGTTTGAGCAGATTCGGGTGGCGGTAGAAGCGGTGAAAACTATGGGTTGTCTTGTGGTACGCACGTTTGGGCAGCACCAGTAGACGATGCTCAGTCAGGATCCCGAACAGCCTGTCACGGCCCACTTTCAGGTCATCATTCGATTGGTTGCTCAGCAGATAATGCAGCTTGCGCGTGCCTATGCGCGGCTGACGTAGCCTTACACGCCGGACGTAGCAGGCCACCTGCTCGCTCTGCAGGCGACGCTGATCGGCGCTACGATTACGCTTGTAGTAAGCCTGGCGGCTGATGGACAGAAACTGGCAAGCCCTGACGATGCTCAGTCCTTCAACTTGCTTTTGCGAGAGGACTTGCCGGGTCGCTTTTTTACGATCGAAACACCGTAGTCATTTTTCAGCACATCGACCACGGACTCGAAGAACTGGGCCTTTTGCCTCATGACCTGCAGTTGCTGTTCGAGCTCTTTGATCCGCTGCTCAGGCGTCAGGTTTGCTGGATCGGTCATGACTTCGCTCCTGCCGGGTCGAACCGAAGCCCCCTGACTCCAATCTTGCCGACCATGCTTGCGCAACCATACCAAAACCGTAGACCTGCCCTGGATCCCGTACTGAGCCTGGGCCTGCTTGTAGGTCAGCTCGCCTTTTTCGATCTGGTCGACCACAGCCAATTTAAAAGTCAGTGAGTAATCACGCTGGGTTCGCTTAACACCTTGATCCATCGAGGTCTCCAGGTTCTCGGGGGAAAGGTGTAAACCTTATTCAGGACGGGACATGATGATCAAAAAAAGCGCCTTTCGGGGCGCTTTTTTGTGGCTGTCTGGCGAGCTGTCAGCGCTTCAGTGAGGGTGTCAGGTGCGGCTGGATCGCGGTCAGTACGGCCTTGAAGCACTTGCTGTTGCCGGCGACGACCTGGCCTTTTTCAAGGAAATCATGACCGCCGGAGAAATCACTGACCAGTCCGCCCGCTTCCTGAATCAGCAGCGCGCCTGCAGCCATGTCCCATTCGGAAAGACCGAACTCCCAGAAGGCGTCGAAGCGACCGGCAGCGACGTAGGCCAGGTCCAGGCTCGCAGCGCCCGCGCGGCGTACGCCGGCAGTCTGGCCGACCAGGCTGCGGAACATGCTGAGATAGGCATCCAGGTTGTCCATCTGCCCGTCGCGGAACGGGAAGCCGGTACCCAGCAGGGCGCCTTCGAGGCTCTTGCGCGAGCCGACGCGCAGGCGACGGCCATTGAGTGCGGCGCCGCGTCCCCGGCTGGCGGTGAATTCTTCCTGGCGCACCGGATCGATGATCACGGCATGTTCCAGGCGACCGCGGTACTTGCAGGCGATGCTGACCGCGTAATGCGGAACGCCACGCAGGAAGTTGGTGGTGCCATCCAGCGGATCGATGATCCACAGGTAATCGGCGCCATCACCAGAGCCTTGCGACAGCCCGCTTTCTTCGCCAAGAATGCCGTGGTTCGGATAGGCCTTGCGCAACGCGGTGATGATGAGTTGTTCCGCGTTGCGGTCGATTTCAGAGACGTAGTCGCGAGCGTCTTTTTCGCTGACCGAGATCACGTCCAGGCGCTCGGTGGAACGAATAATCAGTTCGCCGGCGCTGCGGGCGGCGCGCAGCGCGATATTCAGCATGGGCTGCATCGATCAAATACCTGGTCGTTTAAAGAAAGCCGCGAATTCTAGCAGAAAGCATTCGCCACATGTTGTATGCGCCGCAGTTCAATGGCGAAGCAGCGGGTGCTTCCTGTAAGCTTTTGCCTTTGCTTTTGGCCGGGAAGAAACAGTGTCGCTTCAGAACATTCGCGTGGTGCTGGTCAATACCAGCCATCCTGGCAATATCGGTGGTGCCGCTCGGGCCATGAAGAACATGGGGCTGTCCCGGCTGGTGCTGGTCGACCCCGAGGATTTTCCCAGTTCCGAGGCGGTGGCGCGTGCGTCGGGCGCAACCGATATTCTCGATGCGGCGCAAATCGTCGCAACCCTTGAGGAAGCGCTGGTAGGGTGCAGCGTCGTGCTTGGCACCAGCGCGCGTGACCGGCGTATTCCCTGGCCCCTGCTGGATCCTCGCGAGTCGGGCTCGGCCTGTATCGAGCAGGCTGAGCAGGGCGGCGAAGTGGCGCTGGTCTTCGGTCGCGAATATGCGGGACTGACCAACGAAGAACTGCAACGTTGCCATTACCACGTGCACATCCCTTCCGATCCGCAATTCAGTTCGCTGAACCTTGCCGCAGCTGTGCAGGTGCTCGCCTACGAGGTGCGCATGGCCTGGCTGGCCGCCCATGATCAGCCGAGCAAGCAGGAGAAGCTGGAAACCACCTCGCTGCTCAATGCGCAGCCGGTGACCGCCGACGAGCTGGAGCACTATTACGGGCATCTTGAGCAGACGCTGATCGATATCGGTTTCCTCGATCCCGCAAAGCCCCGTCACCTGATGCCCCGATTGCGCCGGCTCTACGGTCGCAGTGGCGTCAGCAAGCTGGAAATGAACATCCTGCGCGGCATTCTGACCGAGACCCAGAAGGCCGTTCGCGGTGAGCCTCACAAGCGGAGACAAGACTGATGTTCGAGCGCATGCGCGAAGATATCCAGAGCGTATTCCATCGCGATCCCGCAGCGCGCAACGCCTTCGAGGTGGTCACCTGCTATCCGGGATTGCACGCAGTCTGGTTTCACCGGCTGTCCCACTGGCTGTGGCGCAAGGACTGCAAGTGGCTGGCGCGGATGAACTCCAATCTGGCGCGCTGGCTCACCGGCATCGAGATTCACCCTGGTGCGCAGATCGGTCGACGCTTTTTCATCGACCACGGCATGGGCATCGTCATCGGTGAAACCGCCGAAATTGGCGACGATGTGACGCTCTATCACGGGGTGACCCTGGGTGGCACCAGCTGGAACAAGGGCAAGCGCCATCCGACGCTGGAGAATGGTGTGATCGTCGGCGCCGGGGCGAAGATTCTCGGACCGTTCACGGTCGGCGCGGGCGCCAAGGTCGGCTCCAATGCGGTGGTGACGCGCGAGGTGCCGGCGGGCGCGACTGCGGTGGGCATTCCCGGCAAGGTCATCATCAAATCCGATGAAACCCAGGGGGCCAGGCGCAAGGCGATTGCCGAGAAAATCGGCTTCGATGCCTATGGCGTCAGCGAGGACATGCCAGACCCGCTCGCCCGCGCCATCGGGCAGTTGCTCGACCATGTGCAGGCGGTCGAGGCGCGCATGGAGGAAATGGGCCAGGCGCTTACCGCGCTGGGCAGCGATTATTGCGCCAGGAAGATGCCAGAGCTGCGCGAGGAAGATTTCGCTGAAATCAAGCACGATGGAGAAGGGCCGCGAGCATGATGGCGGGCCGGGTGCTAGCTGGTATGATGCTGCTCCGGTTGGGGCGCGCCTCGCTGCAAGCGGCTATTCGGTGAAAGGCTGAGTAAATTGATAGGTCATATAGTTGATCTAAATACTCGGGTATTGCATACTTGCGCCAAACCTTGATGCTTGGTGCAAGCTGATGCGATTGACTACCAAAGGCCGTTACGCCGTAACCGCGATGCTCGACCTGGCGCTGCATGCGCAGCAGGGTCCCGTCTCACTAGCGGATATATCCGAACGCCAGGGCATTTCGCTTTCCTACCTCGAACAGCTGTTCGCCAAACTGCGCCGTGGCAGTCTGGTCAGTAGCGTTCGCGGTCCGGGCGGTGGTTATCAGCTGTCCCGTGCAATGGCCGATATACAGGTCGTACAGGTGATCGATGCGGTCAACGAATCCGTGGATGCCACACGCTGCCAGGGGCTGGGTGATTGTCATTCGGGCGATACCTGCCTGACTCACCACCTCTGGTGCGACCTGAGCCAGCAGATTCACGAATTCCTCAGTGGCATCAGCCTGGCCGATCTGGTCAATCGGCGCGAGGTCCAGGAGGTGGCGATGCGGCAGAATATGCGTCATGCCAATGGCCAGACACCGCAACACGACAAGATTGAAGCGTCCGCCATCGAATGAGCCGGGCGACAGCCGAATAGGAGATACCTGATGAAACTGCCGATTTACCTGGACTACTCCGCTACCACGCCGGTCGACCCGCGTGTGGCCGAGAAAATGATCGAGTGCCTGACTGCCGACGGCAATTTCGGCAATCCGGCTTCGCGTTCCCATGCCTTTGGCTGGAAGGCCGAAGAAGCCGTGGAGAATGCACGTCGCCAGGTGGCCGAGCTGGTCAATGCGGACCCGCGCGAGATCGTCTGGACCTCCGGTGCAACAGAGTCCGACAACCTCGCCATCAAGGGTGTTGCCCATTTCTATGCTTCCAAGGGCAAGCACATCATCACCAGCAAGATCGAACACAAGGCTGTACTCGATACCACCCGCCAGCTTGAGCGCGAAGGGTTCGAGGTCACTTACCTCGATCCGACCACTGATGGTGTGATCACCCCGGCCATGGTCGAAGCCGCATTGCGTGACGACACCGTGCTGGTATCGATCATGCACGTGAACAACGAGATCGGCACCATCAACGACATCGCTGCCATAGGCGAACTGACCCGCTCGCGCGGCGTGCTGTTCCACGTCGATGCGGCGCAGTCGACCGGCAAGGTGGAGATCGATCTGGAGAAGCTGAAGGTCGACCTGATGTCCTTCTCCGCCCACAAGACCTACGGTCCCAAGGGAGTCGGTGCGCTCTACGTTCGCCGCAAACCGCGCGTGCGCCTCGAAGCGCAGATGCATGGCGGTGGCCACGAGCGCGGCATGCGTTCGGGCACACTGGCTGCGCATCAGTCGGTGGGCATGGGCGAGGCCTTCCGTATTGCCAAGGAAGAAATGGCGGCGGAAAACGAGCGTATCCGTGCGTTGCGTGATCGCTTCTTCAAGCAGGTCGAGCATCTCGAGGAACTGTACGTCAACGGCAGCATGACGGCGCGAGTGCCGCACAACCTCAACCTCAGCTTCAACTATGTGGAAGGCGAGTCGTTGATCATGGCGCTCAAGGACCTGGCGGTGTCGTCCGGTTCGGCCTGCACCTCCGCTTCACTGGAGCCGTCCTACGTACTTCGCGCCCTTGGCCGCAACGACGAGTTGGCGCACAGTTCTATCCGCTTCACTTTCGGACGCTTCACCACTGAAGAAGAAGTCGACTATGCCGCGCAGAAGGTCAGCGAGGCGGTCACCAAACTGCGTGAACTTTCACCTTTGTGGGACATGTTCAAGGACGGCGTCGACCTTTCCACGGTCGAGTGGGCGGCCCACTAAGCCGCTGCACTGCGCATAGTCAGAATCAACGAGGATTGCACCATGGCATACAGTGAAAAGGTCATCGACCACTACGAAAACCCCCGCAACGTCGGCAAGTTCGACGCAGAGGACCCTTCCATCGGCACCGGTATGGTCGGCGCGCCGGCCTGCGGTGACGTGATGCGTCTGCAGATCAAGGTCAACGAGCAGGGCGTCATCGAAGATGCCAAGTTCAAGACCTACGGTTGTGGCTCGGCAATCGCTTCCAGCTCCCTCGCCACCGAGTGGATGAAGGGCAAGACCCTCGAAGAAGCCGAAACCATCAAGAACACGCAACTCGCGGAAGAGTTGGCCCTGCCGCCAGTGAAGATTCACTGCTCGGTGCTGGCCGAGGACGCTATCAAGGCCGCCGTTCGCGATTATCGTGAGAAGAAAGGCCTGCCCCAGACATAAGCGGAGGAGGTATCGATGGCTATCAGTATGACGACTGCCGCCGCCGATCACGTGCGTCGCTCTCTCGAAGGGCGTGGCAAAGGCGTCGGGGTCAGGCTGGGTGTGCGCACCACGGGCTGTTCCGGCCTCGCCTACGTGCTTGAGTTCGTCGATGAGGCGGCTGCCGAGGATGCGGTTTTCGACAATCACGGCGTCAAGATCATCATCGACCCGAAGAGCCTCGTCTATCTTGACGGCACAGAGCTCGATTTCGTTCGTGAAGGCCTCAACGAGGGCTTCAAGTTCAACAACCCCAACGTGCGCGGTGAATGTGGCTGCGGCGAGAGCTTCAATATCTGAGGGCGCCGTGGGTATTCCCTGTCATTACGCGCTGTTCGAGTTGCAGCCGGCATTCGATCTTGATCTGGACATGCTGTCGTCGCGTTATCGCGAGCTGGCACGCAAGGTTCATCCCGACCGGTTCGCTGATGGTAGTGAGCTGGAGCAGCGGCGAGCGGTTGAAGAGTCGGCCAATCTGAACGAGGCCTACCAAACCCTGAAAAGCCCTTCGCGGCGCGCTCGTTACCTGCTTGCGTTGCAGGGGCAGGACATGCCCCTTGAAGCGACCGTCCAGGATCCGGAGTTCCTTCTGCAGCAGATGCAATGGCGTGAAGAACTGGAAGAGCTGCAGGACGAGGCCGATGTGGCGGGCGTCATGACGTTCAAGGCTCGCCTCAAGGCCGCCCTGCAGGACATCAATGAAGCCTTCTCCCGTACCTGGCAGGACCCTGCGCATCGCGAGGAAGCAGAGCGGCTGGTCCGCCGTATGCAGTTTCTCGACAAGCTGTCCCAGGAAGTGCGCCTGCTGGAAGAGCGCCTCGACGATTAACCCCGCGTAGCGCCTGGCGCTGCGCCCGATATCAGACAGACATGGCCTTACTTCAGATAGCTGAGCCCGGACAAAGCCCGCAACCTCACCAGCGCCGTCTGGCGGTTGGTATTGATCTGGGCACAACCAATTCCCTCGTGGCTGCCTTGCGTAGCGGCATTACCGCACCACTGGCCGATGCTGACGGCGAGGTGATTCTGCCTTCGGCCGTGCGTTATCACGCTGATCGTGTCGAAGTGGGGCGGGCGGCCAAGCAGGCAGCCTCCAGCGATCCGCTAAACACCATTCTGTCGGTCAAGCGCCTGATGGGGCGTGGTGTCGGCGACGTCATGCAGCTGGGTGGCCAGCTGCCGTATCGCTTCAGCGAAGGCGAGTCGCAGATGCCCTTCATCGAGACGGTGCAGGGGGCGAAAAGTCCGGTGGAGATATCCGCCGAAATCCTCCGGGCGCTGCGCGAGCGCGCCGAGGCGGCACTTGGTGGTGAGCTGGTGGGTGCGGTGATCACCGTGCCGGCGTATTTCGACGATGCGCAACGGCAGGCGACCAAGGATGCCGCCCGTCTGGCCAATCTCAATGTACTGCGCCTGCTCAACGAGCCGACCGCTGCAGCTGTGGCCTATGGTCTTGACCGCCAGGCCGAGGGTGTCGTGGCCATCTATGACCTGGGTGGCGGGACTTTTGATATATCCATTCTGCGCCTGACCAAGGGTGTATTCGAAGTGTTGGCTACCGGCGGTGATACGGCGCTGGGTGGTGATGACTTCGATCATGCAATTGCCAGCTGGATTCTGACTCAGGCCTGTGCTTCGTCAGATCTGGCTCCGGGTGCGCAGCGTGAAGTGCTCAAGCTAGCCTGTGATGCCAAGGAGCGACTCACCGCTGAAGAATCTGTCGAGCTGAAGTATGCCGATTGGCAGGGTGTTTTGACGCGGACGATTTTCCACGAACTGATCGATCCGCTGATCGCCCGCAGTCTTAAGTCCTGCCGTCGTGCGCTGCGCGACTCGGCGGTCGAACTGGAAGACGTTCACGCGGTGGTGATGGTTGGCGGTTCGACGCGGGTTCCGCGTGTGCGTGAGCGGGTGGGCGAGATGTTCGGTCGCCAGCCGCTGACCGATATCGATCCTGATGAGGTGGTGGCCATCGGTGCCGCGATCCAGGCCGAAACCCTGGCGGGCAACAACCGTGATGGCGAAGAGTTGCTGTTGCTGGACGTTATTCCTCTGTCGCTGGGCCTGGAGACCATGGGCGGACTGATGGAAAAGATCATCCCGCGCAATACCACCATCCCGGTCGCGCGTGCGCAGGAATTCACCACCTATAAAGATGGCCAGTCGGCCATGATGATTCATGTCCTGCAGGGCGAGCGCGAGTTGATCGCCGACTGCCGCTCACTGGCGCGCTTCGAACTGCGTGGCATTCCGCCCATGGTCGCTGGAGCGGCGAAGATTCGCGTCACCTTCCAGGTCGATGCCGACGGGCTGCTCAGTGTCTCCGCCCGCGAGCTTGCGTCGGGTGTCGAGTCGAGCATTCAGGTCAAGCCTTCCTACGGGCTGACTGATGGCGAGATCGCGCGGATGCTCGAAGACTCCTTCCGCAAGGCGGGCGAAGACAAGGTCGCCCGTGCGCTGCGTGAACAGCTGGTTGATGCTCAGCGTTTGCTCGAAGCGGTCGAGACTGCATTGGCGGCGGATGGCGAGCGTTTGCTCAGTCAGGAAGAGCGTGACGCGATCATGCTGCAGATGCAGGCCTTGCGTGACTTGCTCGACAGCCAGGATGGCCTTGTCATCGAGCGACAGATCAAGCGCCTCAGCCAGATTACCGATGCCTTCGCAGCGCGCCGCCTGGACTCAACCGTCAAGGCCGCACTGGCCGGACGGCAGCTCAACGATATCGAGGAATGACCCAGATGCCGCAGATTGTTTTCCTGCCCCATGCAGACCATTGTCCGGAGGGGGCGGTAGTAGAAGCCCGGGTTGGCGAAACCGTGCTGGATGCCGCGTTGCGCAGTGGCATCGATATCGAGCACGCCTGTGAGAAATCCTGTGCCTGCACCACCTGTCACGTCGTAATTCGCGAAGGCTTCGCTTCGCTGGAAGCTTCCGACGAGCTGGAAGACGACATGCTGGACAAGGCCTGGGGCCTGGAGCCTGACTCACGGCTGTCCTGTCAGGCTGTCGTGGCTAACGCCGATCTGGTGGTGGAGATCCCCAAATACACCATCAACCAGGTTTCCGAAGGCCATTGAGGGCGAGGGCATCATAATGAGTCTCAAATGGGCGGATGTGCTGGATATCGCCATCGAGCTTGCCGAAACCAGGCCGGACGTTGACCCGCGCTACGTCAACTTCGTCGACCTGCACCGCTGGGTGGTCGAGCTGCCAGAGTTTTCCGATGATCCGGCGCGCGGTGGCGAGAAGGTTCTCGAAGCCATTCAGGCGGCCTGGATAGAAGAAGCCGATTGACACGACAAGAGCGCTGAAGGCTTAAGGCTGGACGAAAAAGCGCTTTATTCGTTCAGTTGTAGGTCGGATCACGCTTCAGCGACCCGGCGAGCGAAGTCTCGGTGGATGTAAAAAATGACGCTGGCTCGTTCAGTTGTAGGTCGGGTCACGCTTCACCGACCCGACGAGCGGAGTCACGGTGGATGTAAAAAAGCGACATCCACCCTACGCTGGCTTGCAGCTTGCGGTCTGGCTCGTCCGGTCGCCGGCTCCCACCCTTATGTTTTTAACCCGAACCCGCGTATAATTCGCGGGTTTACTCGTTTGCTTTAAACCCACCAGACTGGAGCTTCACATGGCCCTGCAACGTACCTTCTCCATCATCAAGCCTGACGCTGTCGCCAAGAATGTCGTCGGCGAAATCACCACCCGTTTCGAGAAGGCCGGCCTGCGCGTCGTCGCTTCCAAGATGGTCCAGCTGTCCGAGCGCGAAGCCGGCGGTTTCTACGCTGAGCACAGCGAGCGCGGTTTCTTCAAGGATCTGGTTGCCTTCATGGTTTCCGGTCCGGTCATCGTCCAGGTTCTGGAAGGCGAAGACGCCATTGCCAAGAACCGCGAGCTGATGGGTGCAACCAACCCTAAAGAAGCCGCAGCAGGCACCATCCGTGCCGATTTCGCCGTTTCCATCGACGAAAACGCCGTACACGGTTCGGACTCCGAAGCCTCCGCCGCTCGCGAAATCGCTTACTTCTTCGCTGAAACCGAAGTCTGCGCGCGTATTCGCTGAGTTGAGCGACAGGTGAATTCCATGATTGCCACGACTGCCAAAGTCAATCTGCTGGGGCTGACCCAGCCACAGCTGGAACGCTTCTTCGAGTCCATCGGGGAGAAGCGCTTTCGTGCCGGTCAGGTGATGAAATGGATTCACCACTTTGGCGTCGATGACTTCGACGCCATGAGCAACATCGGCAAGGCCTTGCGCGAAAAGCTCAAGGCTTCTGCCGAGATACGCGGCCCGGAAATCGTCAGCGAGGACATTTCCAGCGACGGCACCCGCAAATGGGTGGTGCGTGTCGCATCGGGCAGCTGTGTCGAGACCGTTTATATTCCGCAGGGGGGGCGTGGCACGCTGTGCGTTTCCTCCCAGGCGGGCTGTGCGCTGGATTGCAGTTTCTGCTCCACCGGCAAGCAGGGCTTCAACAGCAACCTCACCGCAGCCGAAGTGATCGGCCAGGTGTGGATCGCCAACAAATCCTTCGGCAGCGTTCCGGCCAAGGTCGATCGCGCCATCACCAACGTGGTGATGATGGGCATGGGCGAGCCGCTGCTCAATTTCGACAATGTCGTCGCCGCCATGCACATCATGATGGACGATCTCGGTTACGGGATTTCCAAGCGCAAGGTGACGCTCTCGACATCCGGCGTAGTGCCGATGATCGACGAGCTGTCCAAGGTCATCGACGTGTCGCTGGCGCTTTCACTGCATGCGCCGAACGATGCATTGCGCGACCAGTTGGTGCCGATCAACAAGAAGTATCCGCTGGAGATGCTCCTGGCCTCCTGCCAGAACTATATTTCCAGCCTGGGCGAGAAACGTGTTCTCACTATCGAATACACCCTTTTGCAGGGCGTCAACGATCAGCCCGAGCATGCCGAACAGATGATTGCGCTGCTGGCTAAAATACCCTGCAAAATCAATTTGATTCCTTTCAATCCATTCCCCCATTCAGGCTATGAGCGGCCCAGCAACAATGCCATCCGGCGTTTTCAGGACATCCTGCATAAAGCCGGGCACAATGTGACGGTGCGGACCACCCGTGGTGAGGATATCGATGCAGCCTGCGGCCAGTTGGTCGGACAGGTGATGGATCGTACACGCCGAAGCGAGCGTTACATCGCTGTGCGTGAGTTGCAGTCCGAGCCTGCGGCGCCCATTGCCACGAACCGATCCTGAGGGGGATGCTGATGACCACGCGCATTGCGCTGCTGCTTCTACTTACCGGCCTTATGGCCGGTTGTGTTTCTTCAGGCTCCAGTGATCCGCTACGTACCTCGAGCGGGCGCGAGCAGGCGCGTGATGCCTATATCCAGCTCGGTATCGGTTACCTGCAGCAGGGTGAGGCCGCGCGGGCGAAGACGCCCCTGCGCAAGGCGCTCGAACTGGACCCCGGCAGCGCCGATGCCCATGCGGCCCTGGCGCTGGTGTTCCAGAACGAGATGGAGTACCAGCTGGCCGACGAGCACTACCGCAAGGCCCTTTCCGGGCGCAATGACGCACGCATCCTGAACAACTATGGCAGCTTCCTGTTCGAGCAGAAACGCTATCCGGAGGCCATGGAGCGTTTCACCAAGGCCTCCGAGGACAATCTGTACAGCGAGCGTGCGCGGGTCTTTCAGAACATGGGCATGACCGCATTGCAGCTGGGACAGCGCGAGCAGGCCGAAACCTACTTTACCCGCGCGCTGCGCCTCGACAGCCGCCAGCCGCGTGCCCTGCTCGAATTGGCGTTGCTCGCGTACGAGGCCAAGGATTACGTACCGGCGAAGCGTTATTACGACGGTTTCAGCAGCCTGTCCGAGCAAAGTGCTCGCAGCTTGCTGCTGGGCATTCGTCTGGCCAATATTCACCAGGACCGCAATCAGGCTGCGAGCCTGGGGCTGCAGCTCAAGCGGCTGTATCCGGGTACGCCTGAATATCAACAGTTTCTTTCGGAGCAACGATGACCGCGCCCCATTCCGAAGTGGCTGCCCCGACGGCTGCCAACCCTGGCGAAACGCTTCGCGCTGCGCGTGAAGAAAAGGGTTTGCCGCTTTCTTCGGTAGCCCAGCAACTCAACCTGTCGGAGCGCTCGCTGGCCCAGATCGAAGCCGGTGACTTCAGCCGGCTGCCGGGACTGACCTTCGCCCGTGGTTATGTGCGGGCCTATGCCAAGTTGCTGGGGCTGGATCAGAATCGCCTGGTCAACGAATTCGATCACCATACCGGTACGGGCGCCGCCGCCAGCAGCATCAACAGCCTGGGGCACATCGACGAGCCGGCGCGATTGTCACGTGGCGTGATGCGTTTCTTCGTGTTCGCGCTGGTCCTGATCGCCGCGGCGGCTGCACTGTTCTGGTGGCAGGATCAGTCCACGCGCAGCCAGTCCGTCCCGGCAGTCACCACGCTGGATCAGATCGAGGTGGAAGCTGCAGACGGCACCACCGAGATTCACCTGCTTGAACGTGACGAAGAACCGCTTGAGCTGGATGAGTCGCTCGACACGCCGGCGGCCTCCAGTCTTTCGTCGCAGGAACAGGCCGAGCAGGCGCCAGTTGTAGCACCGACTGAAGAACCTTCTGCGGCGGACGAAGCACCTGTCGCCGCGCCAGCGGCTACGGCACCGTCGCCAGAGACTGAAGCCGTTTCGCTGGCGCCGGGTGAAGGTCGCCTGACGCTGAATTTCACCGCCGACTGCTGGACGCGGGTAACCGATGCTGACGGCGAAGTGCTCTACAGCGCGCTGGCCAAGGCCGGCAGCAGCCGTACCCTGGTCGGCAAGACGCCACTGGATCTGCATCTCGGCTTCCCTTCAGGCGCGCAAGTGAGCTTCAACGGCGAAGCCGTCAATCTTTCTGGTATTACGCGTGGCGAGACCGCGCGTCTCAAGCTCGGACAGTAATCATGCATTCTGAGTCCCCCATCAAGCGCCGTCCCACTCGCAAGATCTGGGTAGGCAACGTGCCGGTCGGTGGCGATGCGCCCATTGCCGTGCAAAGCATGACCAATACCGAAACCTGCGATGTCGATGCGACCGTCGCACAGATCCAGCGCCTGCAGGATGCCGGCGCCGATATCGTGCGCGTCTCGGTACCCTCGATGGATGCGGCGGAGGCCTTCGGCAAGATCCGCCAGCGCGTGCAGTTGCCGCTGGTCGCCGATATCCATTTCGACCACCTGATCGCCCTGCGCGTGGCTGAACTGGGCGTCGATTGCCTGCGCATCAATCCGGGCAATATCGGTCGTGAGGACCGGGTGCGCGCCGTGGTCGATGCCGCACGGGATCGTGGCATTCCGATCCGCATCGGCGTCAATGCCGGCTCGCTGGAAAAGGACCTGCAGAAGAAATACGGCGAGCCGACGCCCGAGGCGCTGGTGGAGTCCGCGCTGCGCCACGTCGAGCATCTGGACCGGCTGAACTTTCCCGACTTCAAGGTCAGCGTGAAAGCTTCCGACGTGTTCATGGCCGTTGCCGCCTATCGCCTGCTGGCGAAGGAAATCGAACAGCCCCTGCACCTGGGCATCACCGAAGCCGGCGGCCTGCGTTCGGGTACGGTGAAGTCGGCGGTGGGGCTGGGCATGTTGCTGGCCGAAGGCATCGGCGACACCATCCGCATTTCCCTGGCAGCCGATCCGGTGGAAGAAATCAAGGTCGGTTTCGATATCCTCAAGTCACTGCGGCTGCGTTCGCGAGGGATCAACTTCATCGCCTGTCCGAGCTGCTCGCGGCAGAACTTCGATGTGGTCAAGACCATGAACGAGCTGGAAAACCGCGTGGAAGACCTGCTGGTGCCGATGGATGTCGCGGTGATCGGTTGCATCGTCAACGGTCCGGGTGAAGCCAAGGAGGCGCACATCGGCCTCACTGGCGGCAGCCCCAACAACCTCGTCTATATCGACGGCAAGCCGGCACAGAAACTGACCAACGAAAATCTGGTGGATGAGCTGGAACAGCTGATCCGCCGCAAGGCTGCCGAGAAAGCCGAGAGCGATGCGGCACTGATCCTGCGCAGCTGATTAAGGAACCGATTTGAGCAAGTCCCTGCAAGCCATTCGTGGCATGAACGATATCCTGCCGGCGCAAACGCCGGTCTGGCGTTACCTGGAAAGTACCTTCGCGCAGCTGCTCGACGGCTATGGCTACAGCGAGATCCGCCTGCCGATCCTCGAATTCACCGACCTCTTCGCCCGTGGTATCGGCGAGGGCACGGACGTGGTGGACAAGGAGATGTACACCTTTCTCGACCGCAACGAGGAATCCCTGACCCTGCGCCCCGAAGGCACCGCCGGCTGCGTGCGCGCGGTGCTGGAGCACGGCATGACCGGCGGCGGCCAGGTGCAGAAACTCTGGTACAGCGGGCCGATGTTCCGCTACGAGAAGCCGCAGAAGGGCCGCTATCGGCAGTTCCACCAGATTGGCGTGGAAGTCTTCAACCAGCCGGGGCCGGACGTCGATGCCGAGCTGATCGTGCTCACCGCGCGCCTGTGGAAGCAGCTCGGCATCGCCGATGCCGTGACCCTGCAGCTCAACAGCCTGGGTTCCAGCGAGGCCCGCGCGACCTACCGCGATGCACTGGTCGCGTATCTGCAGCAGCGTTTCGACCAGCTCGACGAAGACAGCCAGCGCCGCCTGACCACCAATCCGTTGCGCATTCTCGACAGCAAGAATGCCCAGACCCAGGCGTTGCTGGCCGATGCGCCGACGCTGAGCGATTTCCTCGACGAGGAATCGCGCGCGCATTTCGCCGGGCTCAAGGCGCGGCTCGATGCCGCTGGCATTGCCTATGAGATCAATCCGAAGCTGGTGCGCGGCCTGGATTATTACGGGCGCACCGTGTTCGAGTGGGTGACCGACAGGCTGGGCGCGCAGGGCACCGTCTGTGCCGGTGGCCGCTACGACGGGCTGATCAGCCAGTTCGGCGGCAAGCCGACGCCGGGTGTAGGCTTTGCCATGGGTGTGGAGCGGCTGGTGCTGCTGCTGGAAACCCTGGAACAGGTGCCCGAGACGCTCAACCAGCCTGCTCATGCCTATATCTGTGCCTTTGGCGAGGCGGCCGAGCTGGCCGCGCTGGCGCTGGCCGAGCGCATGCGCGACGAACTGCCGGGCCTGCGCCTGCTGGTCAATGCCGGCGGCGGCAGCTTCAAGAGCCAGTTCAAGAAGGCCGACAAGAGCGGCGCACGTTTCGCACTGATTCTGGGTGAGGACGAACTGGCCGGTCGCGTGGTAGGTTGCAAGCCGCTGCGCGACGACAGCGAACAACAAAGCATTGCCTGGGATGCTCTGCCCGAGCGTCTGGCTGCCTGTCTGGCGTGATCGACAGGTCCGAATTCAGCGAATCAAAGGAGTAACAGCGTGACCTCGGGTAACGAAGAAGAACAACTGGCTCAGATCAAGGAGTGGTGGCAGCGTAACGGCATGCCATTGCTGATGGGCGCTGCCCTGGCGTTGGCGCTGGTGTTTGGCTGGCAGTTCTGGCAGAAGCATCAGATCAACCAGGCGCATGGCGCATCGGCGATCTATCAGCAGTTGCTGATGGCGGCACTGAATGATTCCGCGCCGGATGTCGCGGAAGTCTCGCGCCTGGGGCAGCGCCTCAAGAAGGATTTTGCCGGCACGCATTATGCGCAGTACGGCAGTCTGTTCGTCGCCAAGGTCGCCGTCGAATCAGGTCGTCTCGACGAGGCCGCGACAGAACTGCAGGGCGTGCTGGACAAACCTGCGGACAAGACGCTCGAAGAACTTGCCCGCCAGCGTCTGGCCCGCGTGCTGTCCGCCCAGGACAAGACCGAGGCGGCGCTGGCGCTGCTTGCTGGCGAGGCGCCCAAAGCCTTCGCCGCCAGCCGTGAAGAATTGCGCGGCGACCTGTTGCTCAAGCTCGAACGTCATGACGAGGCCCATGCCGCCTATTCCAAGGCGAAGGAGTCGTTGTCGCAGGATGCCGCCATTGGCGGCTTGCAACTGAAACTGGATGACCTGGCTCGTGGAGAGGCGTGAATCGATGCGTTGGAAAACTGCAGCGCTGCTGACCCTGGCCGTTCTGGCGGCAGGGTGCAGCAGCAACGACAAGAAAGAGCCCGGTCCGGCCGAACTGGTCAAGTTCGATGCTGAAGTCGAACTGAAGAAGGAATGGAGCCGCTCGGTCGGCATGGGACAGGGCAAGACCTACAATCTGCTGGCGCCCGTGGTCTACGGCAACGAGATTTTTGCCGCCGATATCGAGGGGCTGGTGGTCGCCATGGACCGCGAGACTGGCAAGGTGAACTGGAAGAAAAAGCTGGACGTGCCGATCTCTGGTGCCGTGGGCGCGGGTTATGGCCTGGTTCTGGTAGGCACCCTGCGCGGCGAAGTGCTGGCGCTGGATGTCTCCAGCGGTGAAGAGCGCTGGCGTAGCCAGGTCAGCAGCGAGGTGCTCGCCGCGCCTGCCGTCAATGGCGACGTGGTGGTGGTACAGACCCAGGATGACCGCGTCATCGCGCTGGACATCGATAACGGCGAGCAGCGCTGGAGCTACGAGAGTTCTCCCGCCGTGCTGACACTGCGCGGCACGGGTGCGCCGCTGCTGACCAATGAACTGGCGATAGCCGGCCTGTCCAGCGGCAAGGTGGTCGCGCTGGATACCCGCCGTGGTCTGCCGGTGTGGGAGCAGCGCGTGGCGATTCCCCAGGGCCGCTCCGAGCTGGAGCGTGTGGTCGATATCGACGGTGGCCTGTTGCTGTCGGGTGGAGTGATTTATGTCGCCACCTACCAGGGCCGCGCCGCCGCGCTGGATCTGGAAAGCGGACGGATACTCTGGCAGCGTGACGCCTCCACGTCGTCCGGTGTCGCTCTGGGTTACGGCAGCATTTATGTAAGCCAGGCCGACGGTTCGGTAGTAGGCATCGATGAGCGCTCGACAACCGTCCTCTGGAGCAACGATTCACTGGCGCGCCGCGAGCTTTCCGGTCCCACGGTATTTTCCAGCTACGTTGTGGTGGGGGACAAGGAAGGCTATCTGCATCTGCTGAGTCAGGTCGATGGCCGTTTCGTCGCTCGCTCCCGCATCGACAGTGCCGGCCTGCGCACTCGACCGGTGGTCGAGGGTGACTGGCTGTACAGTTATGGCAACGATGGCAAGCTGGTCGCATTGACCATTCGCCAGGCGGATTAGTCGCGTTTCGTTCGTCGCGCTGCCGTGTAGGCAGCGCCTGATATCCGGCCGCTGCCTCGCAGCGGCCTTCGTGTTTTCTGAAATATCGCAGTGGAGAGCCGCATGGTTCCCGTAATCGCCCTGGTGGGCCGCCCGAACGTCGGCAAGTCCACCCTGTTCAATCGTCTGACCAAAAGTCGTGACGCCATCGTGGCCGAGTATGCCGGTCTGACCCGTGATCGCCAGTACGGCGAGGCCAAGTGGCAGGGCCGCACCTATATCGTCATCGATACCGGCGGCCTGACGGGCGACGAAGAAGGGATCGACGCCAAGATGGCCGAGCAGTCGCTGCAGGCCATGGAAGAGGCCGATGCGGTGATGTTCATGGTCGACGCGCGCGCGGGCATGACGCCGGGCGACCAGATGATCGCCGAGCATCTGCGCAAGATGAACAAGCGCCATTTCCTGGTGGTGAACAAGGTCGACAGCATCGACCCGGACATCGCCCGCGCCGAGTTCAGCCCACTGGGCCTGGGTGATGCGCTGCCCATCGCCGCCGCGCACGGTCGTGGCATCAGTTACATGCTCGATCAGGCGCTGGGTAGCTTCCCCAAGGATAACGCCGAGGTTACTGAAGAAGAGGGCGTGGAAGAGGGCGAGACTGCCGTCGAAGGCCAGGAACTCAAGCGTATTCCCGGCCCGAGCGAGAAAGATGGCATCAAGATCGCCATCATCGGTCGTCCCAACGTCGGCAAGTCGACCCTGGTCAACCGCATGCTCGGTGAGGAGCGGGTCATCGTCTATGACCAGGCCGGCACCACGCGCGACAGCATCTATATTCCCTTCGAGCGTGGTGATGAGAAGTACACCCTGATCGATACCGCGGGCGTGCGCCGCCGCGGCAAGATCTTCGAGGCGGTGGAAAAGTTTTCCGTGGTCAAGACGCTGCAGGCGATCCAGGACGCCAACGTGGTGATCTTCGTCATGGATGCGCGCGAAGGTGTGGTCGAGCACGACTTGAACCTGCTTGGCTTCGTGCTCGACAGTGGCCGGGCGCTGGTCATTGCGTTGAACAAGTGGGACGGCATGGAGCCTGGCGAGCGCGACTACGTGAAGACCGAGCTGGAGCGCCGGCTGTTCTTCGTCGAGTTCGCCGACATCCATTTCATCTCGGCCAAGCACGGCACTGGCGTCGGCAATCTGTACAAGTCGGTGCAGGCCTCCTTCACCTCGGCCGTTACCCGCTGGCCCACCAGCCGGCTGACGCAGATTCTCGAGGATGCGGTGCGCGAACATGCGCCGCCGATGATCGGCAGTCGCCGGATCAAGCTGCGTTATGCGCACCTGGGCGGCGCCAACCCGCCGCTGATCGTGATCCACGGCAACCAGGTCGAAGCGGTACCCAAGTCCTATACGCGCTATCTGGAAAACACCTACCGGCGCGTACTCAAGCTGGTCGGCACGCCGATCCGCATCGAATACAAGGGCGGCGAAAACCCCTACGAGGGCAAGAAGAACACCCTGACCGACCGCCAGGTGAACAAGAAGCGCCGGCTTATGTCGCACCACAAGAAGGCCGAGAAGAAGCGCCGGGATAAAAAATAGCCACGAGCCGGAAGCCAGAAGCTGGAAGTTCTTTCGCAGGGGCTTCCGGTTTTTCGCTTCCAGTGTCCAGCCTTGAGCGAACCCGATGATCACCAGCAAGCTGCCCAACGTCGGTACCACCATCTTCAGCACCATGTCGCAGCTCGCTGCCGAGGTGGGAGCGATCAATCTGTCCCAGGGTTTTCCCGATTTCGACGGGCCACAGGCGTTGCGCGAAACGGTAGGGCGGGCGGTCATGACCGGGCACAACCAGTACGCGCCCATGGCTGGATTGCCGGCATTGCGCGAGCAGGTAGCGCTGAAGGTCCGGTCGCTGTATGGCCGACAGGTGAGTGCGGACAGTGAAATCACCATCACGCCGGGCGCGACCCAGGCGATCTTCTGCGCGATCCATGCGGTGGTACGTGCCGGCGACGAGGTGATCGTCTTCGACCCCTGCTACGACAGCTACGAGCCGGCGGTGGAGCTTGCCGGCGGTGTCTGTATCCACCAGCCGCTGAGCCTGCCGGATTTCTCCATCGACTGGCAGCGCCTGGCCGATGCGATCACCCCGCGCACGCGGATGATCGTGCTCAACACGCCACATAATCCCAGCGGCGCCCTGATCGATCACAGCGATCTGGAGCGTCTTGCCGCGCTGATTCGTGAGCGTGACATCTATCTGCTCAGCGACGAGGTCTACGAACATCTGGTATTCGACGGTCGCGAGCATGCCAGCGTCCTGCGTCACGAGGAGCTGTACCAGCGCGCGTTCGTGATCAGTTCGTTCGGCAAGACCTACCACGTTACCGGCTGGAAGACCGGCTATGTGGTGGCGCCGCCGAACCTGACGGCCGAGCTGCGCAAGGTGCACCAGTACGTCAGCTTTACTGGTGTGACGCCGCTGCAATGGGCGTTGGCGGAATTCATGGCCGAACACCCCGAACACATCGCCGAGCTGCCGGGCTTCTATCAGGCCAAGCGCGACCTGTTCTGCGACCTGCTGGCTGGCTCGCGGTTCGGCTTTACCCGTACGGCGGGCACCTATTTCCAGCTGGCCGATTATTCGGCGATCCGTCCCGATCTGGATGACGTGGCCATGGCGCAATGGCTGACCCGCGAGCACGGCGTGGCGAGCATTCCCATTTCGGTGTTCTACCAGGCGCCGCCTGCCGATCTGCGGCTGGTGCGTTTCTGCTTCGCCAAACAGGAGGAGACGCTGCGCCAGGCGGCGGAAAGACTATGCGCGATTTGAACACATTGCCCTACCTCGAACTGGTGCTGATCCAGACCACGCTGGCCTGGCAGGATGCTGCCGCCAACCGCGAATATTTCACCCGCTTGCTGGAGCAGGCGCGTGGCGCCGATCTGATCATCCTGCCGGAAATGTTCACCACCGGCTTTTCCATGAGCGCGGCGCAGCTGGCCGAACCGGAAGAGGGGCCAACCTACAGTTGGATGCGCGAGCAGGCCGCGCGCCTGGATGCCGTGGTCACCGGCAGCGTGATCATCGAGGCGGCGGACGGCAGCCATCGCAACCGCCTGCTCTGGGCGTGCCCGAACGGCGAAATCCTGCATTACGACAAGCGCCACCTGTTCCGCATGGCCGGCGAGCACCAGCACTACACGGCGGGCGAACGCCAAGCCCTGTTCGAGCTGAATGGCTGGCGCGTGCGCCCGCTGATCTGCTACGACCTGCGTTTTCCGGTATGGAGCCGCGATGCCCACGGCACCGATCTGCTGATCTACACGGCGAACTGGCCGGCGGCCCGGCGCAACGCCTGGAACCGCCTGCTGCCGGCGCGCGCCATCGAGAACCTGTGCTTCGTCGCGGCGGTGAATCGTGTCGGTAAGGATGGCAAGGGATACCCCTACAGTGGTGACAGTCAGGTACTCGATTTCCTTGGCGACCCGCTGCTGGAAGCTGGCGAGGGAGAGGGCGTGTTCCGCACGACCCTGCGCGCCCGTGATCTGGCTGCGTTTCGTGAAAAATTTCCTGCCTATCACGATGGCGACCGCTTCGAGTTGAAGCTCTAGGGAGTTTTTCCCTGTCCCTTGAGCGAGTTTCAGCGGCTGGCCAGGGATTTCCGCTCGCCGCAGCGGCGCAGATCGACCTCGCCGACATGCGGGTTGGCGTTGCCCTGTATGCAGGCGATGCTGCGATTGCGCCACTGTTCCCATTCGCTGACCGGGTACTGGCGATTCCAGATGTCGTACAGGCGCTGGTCCTGTCTGGACAGACGCAGGGCGTAGCGCTCGCTCATGTACAGGTAGGTGCGGGCGATTGCGCCACGGCTGTACTCCGGCGGCATCGCCGTGCGCTGCTTGAAGTTGACCACGAAAGGGCAGGCGCCGTACTGGCTGGGCTTTTCGGCGAGCATGCCGAAACCGTAATTGCTGCGGTCGCCATTGACCTCGCCGACCACCGGCACCAGGTTGTGCAGGTCGGCTTCGGCCTTGCTGAATACCGGATCTTTGGCGGTGCACTGCTTGCGCCCGCCCTGTTGCCAGCACTGACGCTGGTGGCCGATCACCCAGGCCGGGACGATGTGTTCCCACTCCACGCGAGCGGCGCGTTTGGGCTGCTTGCGTGGAATATAGCCGCAGCTGTCGAGGTCGATCCGGTTGCCCTTGAAGGCACAGCCACAATAGAAATCCACCGGGCGTTCGGCATAGATCGTCCAGGCGATCTTCTTGGCTTCGCGGAAGGTGCGCGGTGCATCGGCCTGAACCGAGGCGAACGGAAGGAGCAACAGCACAAGCAGGGCAAGCGGGTGCATGGGCATCTCGACGGCAAACTGAGAAATGCGTCCATGCAGAGCCCGGCATGTTACTGCTGAACCATGGATAAATCATCAATAAAATCATGCGGTTGGCTGCCTGCTATGGCGGCTTGAGGCGATGTTGGCCGGATGAATTCGACCCTACGAGGCTCTTGCGCAGCGGGTCTGGCCGGCGCTGCTGATCCACAGCGAGCCGAGGATCAGCAGCCCGCCGATCAGCAGCAGGTCGAGGCGGGTTTCGCTGCCCCAGAACAGGAAGTTGATGATCAGGCCGACCGGTACCGACAGGTTGTTCATCACCGCCAGAGTACCGGCATCCACCAGGGTGGCGCCCTTGTTCCAGCAGAACTGGCCGAGGGCCGTGGCCAGCACGCCCATCCACAGCAGCACGCCCCACTGGGTGGAGGTGGTCGGCAGTCTTTCCGGATCACCAAGCACCAGCCAGGCCGGCAGGACCACCAGCAATGCGCCGAGGAAGAAATAGCCGAAGCGGCGGTGCAATGGGATCTGCGACTGGTAATGCCGGGCCAGATGCTTGTAGCCGACCTGGCCAGCGGCAAAGGTGAAGTTGGCCAGCTGCAGCAGCAGAAAGCCTGCGAGAAAGTCGCTGCTGAGCTCGTCATAGCGGATCAGCCCCGCCCCGAGCACGGCCACCGCTGCGGCGAGCAATGCCCAGGGGTTGAAACGCCGGTTCAGCGCATCATCGATTAGTGCCACGTGCAGTGGCGTGAGCACCGTGAACAGCAGCACTTCGGCCACCGTCAGCACGTTGAAGCTCAGGTACAGGCACAGGTAGGTGACGCCGAACTGCAACATGCCGACTACCGTCACGCCAGCAATGAACCCCGGCGCCACACCACGCCAGCGTGTCATCGGCAGAAAAATCAGCCCTGCCAGCAGCACGCGGGTGAGCACGGCGAAGTAGCTGTCCACCGCGCCGGCCAGGTATATCCCGATAAGGTTGAAGGAAACGGCCCACAGCAGGGTGACGAAAATCAGATAAGGCATGCCGGCTCCTCAGCGAAGGCCGGCGACCTTAACGGTTGCGTTGCAAAGAAGAAAGCGCAGTCAGCTGTTTTCCACAGTTGCCTCAGTCATCGCTGTCTTCGTCATGCTCATGGCTATTGGGGGCGGGGTGATCATCCATGCGTGGATCTGGATCGACTCCGGTGGGGTTCTGGTAGCCATGTGCGGAATCATCTTCAAGTTGCTGACGATGGGAATCGGTGGTGTTTTGCGAGCCATCCTGGGCACTTTCGTTGGCAAAGGCCGTGCCTGTTGCCAGCAACGTGAAGAGGGCGATGGCGGAAGGTGTGATGTGCATGGTCTGTCCTCGAGTGTGTGGCGACGTACCCGCTTGTTTCGACCTGTTCTGTCCGCCGTCGTTCGGGAGCCAGCGGTCGCTGTGGATGAACTTGGAGGCTGCTGGACGGTCCCCTTAAGCGAGGCGCGCTGGCTCTGCTGTAGCCGTGCACGAAAGAAACCTGTAACGCGCGGCGGGAACAATGCTTGCGTGATCGTTGATCGGCAGCGTTGTCTGGACGAGTTTGCGTCAACTCGGCGGCCTGCCAATGGAAAGGAAAGAGTTGCGTGCAAATCAACCGTGTCAGCGCAAGGGACATAGACAAACAGCATTATGAGTTGGTCGTCATCGGGTCGGGTTTCGGCTCCTGCTTCTTCCTCAGTGAAGCCCTGAAGCATATTCAGGGACGCGCCCTGATCATCGAATGGGGCGACTTCCATCCCTGGGACTGGCAGATCCAGAACCAGCAAAGCTCGCTGATCATGCCCGAGTCGACCTACGACAACCCCGGCGAGAAGCCCTGGAACACCACCATTGCCCTGGGCGGCGGCATGAACTGCTGGTTCTCCCAGACGCCGCGCCTGCATCCCAGCGACTTCGCCACCCACAGCCTCTACGGCGTGGGCCACGACTGGCCGCTGAGCTATGAGGACCTCGAACCCTACTACTGCCAGGCCGAACAGATCATGTCGATTGCCGGTGACCCGGACATGGCCAGGGTGCTGCCGCGCAGCCAGCCCTTCCCACAGCCGCCGCACAAGGGCTCGACTATCGACATGCTGATGAAGAAGGCGATGCCGGACCATCACTTCATCATGCCCACCGGGCGTGCGCGGGTGGCCACCGGCACGCGGGGCGTCTGCTGCGCCAATGCCACCTGCAACCTGTGCCCGGTCAATGCCAAGTTCACCGCGCAGAACGGCTTCGCCGAGCTGTTCAGCCACCCCAGGGTGGATGTCTGCCTGAAGACCGAAGTGCGCACCCTCGAATACGAGGGCAGCAGCGTCAAAGCGGCCACCCTGCGCGGCGAGGACGGCGAATTCCGGGTGCATGGCGATGTCTTCGTGCTGGGCGCCAACGCCATTCAGAGCCCGGCCATCCTGCTGCGCTCGGATATCGACCACGGTGATACCGGCAGGGGGCTGCACGAGCAGGTCGGCGCCAACGTCGAGGTCTTCCTCGATGGCCTGGGCAATTTCGACGGCAGCACCATCACCACCGGCCTGAACTATGCCCTGTATGACGGCGATTTCCGCAAGGACCACTCGGCCTGCCTGGTGTATTTCGAGAACCGCTGGCCCTATGGCCTGCGCCCCGAACCGGGACGCTGGAACCAGCTGCTGCCCTTGATGGTGGTCAGCGAAGACCTGCCCAACCGCGACAGCCGCGTGCTGATCGATCCCGCCACGGGCGATGCGATCATCGACTACCAGGGCGAATCCGACTACGGCCTCAAGGGTGTGCAGTACGGTCTGGACAACCTTGAAAAGCTGCTGGCGCCACTGCCGGTCGAATCGATCAATTTCCGTGAATGGCGTCTGACCGAATCCCACGTGCAGGGCACCCTGCGCATGGGCCAGGCCGATGACGGCTCGGTGGTCGATGGGCAGATGCTGCATCAGCGCATGCGCAACCTCGTCGTGGTGGGTACCGCGACCTACCCGAGCTGCTCGCCCGCCAACCCCAGCCTGACTGCCGCCGCGCTGTCCATTCGGGCTGCTGACCTGCTGTATAGCTAAGGACTCTCGATGAAACGCCGTACCTTCATGATCGCTTCGACTGCCGCGCTCGGCCTGGTCGCGGTAGGCGCGGGTGCCTGGGTCTACGAGGATCGCCAGGTGTTCATTCCCCAGCTGCTGCAGCAACTGGTGGGGGACTTCAGGATGGATGCCGAGGATGAACGCAGGTTCATCGATGCCCTGGCCGGCCACTACGGCGAGGATAAACTCATTGCGTTGATGGGCCTGTACAAGATTCGCCAGCAGACCGGCGTAGGCACGCCCTATACCGACCCCAGGGTGGACAAGTTCGAGCGCCGGCTACTGACCGATTTCATGGTCTCCACCGATTACCTGCGTCATCAGGAGGCCAACCCCAAAGTGACCTTTCTGGGCTACCGGCTACCGTGCAGCAATCCCTATGCGCGGTTCGAGGGGCTCGCGTGATTTCCCTCGCCTTCGATGACGTCGGGGATAGTAGGCCTGGCCACGCTCGCCGACGGTGCTTATCACCAAGAATGAGATGGCGTGATCAGGTCTTGCAATCTGCCCGTTAACGGCGCGCGATGGTGAACGATTGGCCACATGTCAGGCTCTATAAACATGCAGATACATTCTCTGTTGCATGTAACCAAGGAGCTGGCCATGGCAATTTCATGTTCGCGTGCCTGTTTATCCCTCGCCCTAGTCGCCGCCAGTTTGCCGGCGCTGAGCCAGGCGGACCTGTATTCGCTGAAGATCGAGAACGACATCATTGCGACCGGCAGCGACGGTCACTACACCAATGGCTTCGAGCTGATGCGCTCCTTCAAGCCGGATGCCGATCATTGGGCGAGGCGGTTCGCCGGAGCCACGCCGGGCTGGACAGCGGATGAGGTCGATAATATCGCCTACCGCTTCGGGCATCAGATCTACACGCCAAACGAGATCGAGCGGGCCGCGCTGATCGAAGACGATCGGCCTTATGCCGGCCTGCTCTTCGCCGGAATGTCGCTTTTCTCCGATAACCAGTATGAAGGCTGGCGCGAAACCAGTGGCTTGCATCTTGATGTCGGCGTGGTCGGCCCGGCTGCCGGCGGCAAGAAGATTCAGCGCTGGGTACACGATGCGACCGGCAGCGACGAGCCCAGGGGCTGGGACAACCAGTTGCGCAACGAACCCTTCGTCAACCTCGGTTACCAGAAGCGCTGGTGGCTGCAACAGCGTTTTGCCGGGCTGGAAATGGAGTACGGGCCGAGCGCGGGTGTCGCCCTGGGCAACCTCTACAGCTATGGTTCCGCGGGCTTGGGCGTCCGTATCGGCCAGGGCCTGGCGCGCAGCTTCAGCATCCCGGCGGTGGCGCCCGCGCAGAGTGGCAGCCTGTTCTTCGACCAGGGCGGCGGTTTTGCCTGGAATCTGTTCGCCAATCTGGAAGGCCGCTACATGGCGCACAACATGCTGCTCGAAGGCAATACCTTCAAGAGCAGCCACTCGGTGGACAGCCGCGAGTGGGTCGGCGATGCCAAGGCCGGCGTGGCGCTGACCTGGAACGACTGGCAACTGGCATTCGCCAGCGTCTGGCGTACCCGTGAATTTCATGGCCAGGACGAACATGATCAGTTCGGTTCACTGACCCTTTCGGCGTGGTTTTGAAGTAAAGGGGCCGTTTTGCCTGGTGGGCGGCTCGCGAGCGTCGGATTCATTCGCCTGCGTGCGACCCTCACGGAAAAGCTTCGGGGCTGAAGCCGATCCCATGGACATCAGTCAGTGTGGGAACGGCTTCAGTCGCGAAGGGCATGAAGCCATGCCGGGGCGGCGTCAAACAGCCGGGTCGGAAACGCCTGGCCGGCATAGTCCCGCATAACCGCCGGGCTACTTCTTCACCCAGTTCCCATTGAGCTGGATGATCTGCCCGGCTGGCGTTTTCTCGATGGCCTTCTTGCCGGCGATGGCTTCCACGTCGCTGACACTGATGCCGTTCTTCTGCGCCACACGGTGATATTCGGCACGCCGCGCCTGGTTGATCTGGCTGGCGATGGCTTCGGCCTGGCCGCCGGGCTGCACCACGCCCAGATAACCGTCCGGTTTTTCGCCCAGCTGGCCGCTGGCCTTGGCCTGGCCCAGCGCGGACATGGCTTCGTTGAGGGACATGGCCGCGACAGGCAGCGCCAGGCACAGCGCCACAAGCAGAGAGCCGAATTTCAGATAGGTTTTCATGGCACTTCCTTTAGGAACGGTTCAGAACAGACCGCTGTCTTCGTTGATGATGGCGTCGAGCTGCTTGTCGACCCGGATATAGATCTCGTGCTCGATCTTCACGTTGAGGTTGATGTTGATCGGCTCGTTGGGCACCGCCAGTTCCACCCTCGGGGTGCAGGCGCTGGACAGCAGAGCCAGCGCCAGGATGCTGATTGGATAGCGCAAGCGCATGATTGCTTTCTCCTTTGTGGGTGTCGCTACAGTGCCTTAACAGGCCGTCGAAAAACTACTGTGTTTCTTGATGGCCTGGTCTGAGGCGCTCCTGCACACGTCGTTGGATGGTTTCGCTGACACGATCGGATAATTGCAGGCTGGTCAGCAAGGCCGGAATGTCTTCCTCCAGATTGACCGATAGGTTGACCGGGCGACCGCCTTCGAGTGCCGGGTTGCGCCCGTGCAGCCGCAGTCCGAGGTTCAGCGTGCCGTTGCTGGCGTAACGCACGTCGCTGGTGAGCAGGTCGTAGTGGAAGTCGTCTAGGGCCTCGGTGACCAGCCGCATCGCCGGGTTGGATTGCCCCAGCGCCTGAATCCTGGCCGAGCGAAAGCGCAGGATGCCGCCGGGTTCGCGTGCCTGCAGCGAGCCCTGTTCGATACTCAGGCCCTGCTCGCTGCGTTGCAATTGCAACTCGCCGTCGATCACCCCCGTACCGGACAGACCTTCGGTGGGGTAGGCGTCAAGCAGTAACGGCAGCTGCAAACCGCGCAAATGGGCGCTCAGGCGCTGTTCGCCGGCGGCCAGGTCGGCAGCGCCGGGATCCAGCCAGAGCCTGCCGCCCATCACCTGGACGTCGGCAATGCTCCAGGCGAGGCGACCCTGCTGAAGTTGCTGGATATCCCCGGTGTACTCACCGCGCAACAGCAATGGCCCGAAGCTGAAGCCGGGGTTGGCCTGCTGCACCTTCAGTTCGGGTATTTCAAGGCGCAGCCGGTTGCGTTGCAGGCTGAGCCTGAGCGCGCTGTCCAGACCGCTCACCTCGGCGCGGTCGAAGATGCCGCCCAGGCCCCTGGCATCGAGCGTGGCCGTGGCGTTGGGCGGTGCGTCGCCGGCCAGTTCGATGCGCGCCTGGGCCTGCATGCGCCCGGTATTGAGTTCCAGCGTCTGCGGCCAGTCGGCCAGGGTGGCGGCGAACGGGTTGCCGGCACGCAGAAACAGCTCCGGGAGCCTGGCGTCGAGGCGGGTCGTGGTATCCGCCCAGGTATGCCGGAGCGCCAGCGTCAGGGACAGACCGGCATCGTTCGTGAGCGGTCCGTCGAGGGTGATTCGTTGCGGGTCGCCGTTCAGGGTCGGGCTCCAGCGCCAGCCCTGGGGGCGCAGCGATGGCTGGCGCAGCAGACCCGTTTCGATCAGTGGCGCGCCATTGACCCGCAGTTGCTGGTCGGCAAGGTTTGCCTCGATATTGATGCCCGCCAGCCGCAGGCTCAGTTTTTCTGCTGACAGCTCAGGGCCGCTGGCCAGGCTGTCGAGGGTGATTCGCGAACCTTCGGTCAGCCCAAGGGTCGCGGCTTGCGGCGATGCCTGGCCGTTGAAACGCAGATCCACTGTCAGCCCCTTCGCGCCCAGCTCAGGCAGGTTCTTGCCTTGCAGCCGCAGCCGGCCCTGTTCGACAGCCAGCCCATAGGGCGCCGCGCTATCGAGCAGTAGCTGCGCGTGCAACGTGGCCGGCGCCGGGCCTTCGGCCTGGAGTTGTATCTGCAATGGCAGTGTCGAAGAGGATTCCCGTGCCGGACCGGGTGTCGCCACAAGACCGAGCCGGTGCGGGCGCAGCGGTAGCGGCAGCGCCGCGAGCAGGTCGGCGATGGGTTCCAGTTGCAGGTTCGCGGCCAGCTCGGTGGGTAGCCAGACCCCGCGCTCGGCCCTGGCCGTCAGGTCGAGTTGACCCTGTAACTGGCCGATGGCGGGTACAGGCCAGGGCATGGGGAGATGGGCGGACAGTCGCAGGTCACCATCCAGGCTTTTCCAGGTGTCGGGCAGATTCGATGGGGCGAGCTGGAGCGCCCAGGCCGCGCCGATACGCATCTGCTGGGGCAGCTCGGGAAGTGTCGGCGGTTGGTAAGCCAGCCAGTCACTCAGCCACTCCAGTAGCCAGGGGGCTTCCGGCAGTTCACTCATGGCCAGGGTGCCGTTCCAGAGGGTGTTGTCGGCATGGGGCGTCAATCTGTTGAGCAGGCTCAGGCGTTGCTGGCCGTCGAGTTGCAGCTGCAGGTCCAGATGAGTGTCGGCGCCTTCTTCGTAGGCGTTGGCCAGCAGCACGAGATCGTGGCTGTTGCGCCGCAATTGCAGGCGCGTTTCAGCTGGCAATGGTTGCTCGCCGGCATGTTGCCAGTGCAACTGGCCCTGCTCGCGGCAGGTGCCGCTGGTGCAGGGCAGGCTGAAATCGAGAGAGGCGACATGACCCTGGCGGGGAATCCAGACGACCCAGCGCTCCAGTTGCCGAGGCCCGGGCAGGCTCAGCGGCGTGTCGTCGTCGATGTGCTGATCCGGGTGCGCTTCAGGTTGCCAGTCTGCCTGGAGGTGGTCGATAGTCAGTGAACGCAGTGGCAATGGTCGCCACCAGGCGTCGAGGCGTAGCTGCAGACCGTCGATATTCAGCACCAGCCGCTCCTCGGCGGTCTGTCGAGTCAGGCTGATGTGTTGCAGAAAAAGGCCATCCGTCGACAGCCGCCAGCCATGGAATTCGAGTGCAACGATGCCCTGTTCGCGCTTGAACGCCTGCCACTGATATCCGGCATAGATACCGATACCGAGCAGAAATACAAGCATGGCTGAGACAGCCAGGAGGAGGGTGGTGCGCCGCTTGGCCATGGCCTTTTCCGTAGTCGATACCGCCACAGCATAAGCTGGCCGATGCGGTGTTGCGATCCGTCTGCTCATTGCCTGCAGCCGAGTGGCTGATGACCGGAAAGTTCCGTGCAGCGACCGCGAACGCGCCTGCCACGGGCGTTCTGCGTCTTTTGCTCCAAACTTGTGCACATTCGTGGCGGCGCCCTTGTCAAGCGCTTATTACAAAGAGTCGCAAACCGCGCTGCAGCATAGATCGATAATAACTGATTGAAAAATAAAGCTTTTTTTCATTGGTGAAAAAACCGCCAGTTTAACCTCAGGCCTGTAACCATCGGTGCTGGGGCAAACTGTTACCGCTTTGTTCACAGAGTTATCCACAACTTCTGTGGATTAATTTTTTATGCGATCTGCTTCGCCTTTTGACCGTTAAAAGACAGAATGGCCCTCGACTTGCTAGGTCCAATTCGTAGGTCGGTTTAGCCGAAGGCGTAATCCGGCGATCATGAAGGTATTAACCTGGCATATACAGACGCAACCCGGCACGCCGGGCCATAGCCTGACGGCTATACTGCCCGGCAATTTTCGCCGGAGCGCCCATGTCTCTCGATCCTTCCTATCTGCTTGCCGGGCTTGCTTCCCTTTGTCTTGCATTGGCTGTACTCGCGGGCGTGCTGCAACATCGCCTGGCCCAGCGTCAGGCGCAACTCGCCTTGCTCGACGAACGCCTGAACCAGGCTGCCCTGACTCAGGAGGGGCTCAGCGCACAGCTGGAAGCCAGCCACTTGGAACAGGCCGACTTCATGGAGTCTCGCGCCGGGCTGCAGGCCGAGCTGGCAGCCCTGCGGCGGGAGAACGAGTGGCTGCAGAGGCAGCGTCTGGAAAGCCGCGAAAGCCTCGACGATTTGCAGGCCGAACGTGATGCCCAGCGGGCCGAACTGCGTACGCTGAGTGCGGCCCATGCCAGTGTCAGTGCCGAATTGAATGAGCAGCAAAAAGCCCATCAGCAGCGCCTGGAGGATCTTCAGGGCGCCCGCGACGAGTTGCGGGCGCAGTTCGCCGAGCTGGCCGGCAAGATCTTCGAAGAGCGTGAACAGCGCTTCGCCGAGACCAGTCACGAGCGCCTGGGACAATTGCTCGACCCGCTGAAAGAGCGCATCCAGTCGTTCGAGAAGCGGGTCGAGGAAAGCTATCAGCACGAGGCCCGCGAGCGTTTTTCCCTGGCGCGTGAGCTGGAGCGGCTGCAACAGCTCAACCAGCGCCTGGGGGACGAGGCGACCAACCTGACCCGTGCTCTGCAGGGGCAGAAAACCCAAGGCAACTGGGGCGAGTTGATTCTTGAACGCGTACTGGAGCATGCCGGGCTGGAAAAGGGACGTGAATACCACACCCAGGTCAGCCTGAAGAGTGCCGATGGCGAGCGTTTTCAGCCTGACGTGCTGATCCAGTTGCCGGGCGACAAGCAGGTGGTGGTGGATGCCAAGGTCAGCCTGACCGCCTACCAGATGCTGACCAGCGCCGAGGACGAAGACAGCCGCGCACAGGCGCTCAGGCAGCATGTGCTGTCGTTGCGCAATCATCTGAAGGGGCTCTCGCTGAAGGACTATCAGCGTCTGGATGGTCTTCAAAGCCTGGATTTCGTGCTGCTCTTCGTGCCCATCGAGGCGGCTTTCGCGGCGGCGTTGCAGGCCGATCCCGAGCTGTTTCAGGAGGCCTATGGCAAGCACATCGTGATCGTCAGCCCGACCACGCTATTGGCGACGCTGCGGGTGATCGACAGCCTCTGGCGTCAGGAGCGACAGAGCCAGAATGCCCGCGAAATCGCCGAGCGGGCCGGCGCCCTGTACGACAAGTTCGTCGCCTTCATTCAGGATCTGGATGAGATTGGCAGCCGCCTGCAGCAACTGGACAGGGCCTACCTGGGGGCGCGCAACAAGCTTACCGATGGGCGCGGCAACCTGATCGGTCGCGCCGAACAGCTCAAGCTGCTCGGCGCCCGGGCCAGCAAGCGTCTGCCCGCTGACTGGCTGGAGCGCGCCGGCGCCGAGTCGACGCAGGACAATGCGGGCTGACTCAGGCCAGCAGGCCGTTGAAAAATGTAGGCGACGACTGCAGGGATGCAGGAGGTAGGGCGAAGCAGGAAGCCCGAGCCGAGGCAGGCAAGCCAAGGCGCAACGACCAACGGGAGTAACAGCCGAAGGCTGGCCTGAAGGGCGAGCCTAGCGAGTCAAAACAGGCGAGGAACGGACCGGGCTCGCGTACGAGTTTAGTGGCCTGAATGAGCATGACTCACTTCGTTCGCCCTTCGGGCCGCGCTGAAGCGCGTTAGCCGCAAGCGGCTTGCCGAGCCTGTTTTTAACGCAGTATTGCCAACGCAGGTAGTTTTTCAACGGCCTGCCAGTGACAGCACGGCGAACCCGGCGAGTAAACCACCGGCCATGAAGGGCAGTGTCAGCAGCGCCATGCTGCGACCGGCAATGAAAGCAATCAGCACTGCCTTGACCAGGCTGTTGCTCAGCGCGGCGAGAAATATGCCGCGCACCGCGACCTGCTCGCTCAGGTCGGTGTGGGCGCTGTTGGCCAGCGACAGCGTGATGGCATCCACATCGGTCAGCCCGGATACCAGCGAAACCAGATAGATCCCGATATCGCCGAGCCCGCGCTGGGCGCCTTCGACCAGAAACAGGATCAGTACCAGCAGGGCGGCGAAGCGCATGGCCGGACCGAGCTCGAAGGGGTTCTTCAACGGTGGCTCGGTTGTGCTCTCGGGCTGCTGGGCGGCTCGCAGGTAGTAGAACAGCGCACCGGCGGCATAGACCAGCCCGGCTGTCAGCAGTGGTGCGATCAGCGCCGGCAGCAATGCTCGGTTGATCAGCCCGACTTCCAGCAGCACCCGTGGAAACATCAATGCCGAGGTCGCCAGCAGGCCGGCGGCCAGCGCTGGACGCAGTTTGGCCGAATCCAGGCGCGCGAGGCTCATGGTCATGGCTGTGGAAGAGACGATGCCGCCGAGCAGCGCTGTGACCAGCAGGCCATGTCGGGTGCCCAGCAGGCGGATGGCGACATAGGCGGCGAAGCCGATCCCGGCGATCAGCACCACCATCCACCAGGTGGTATAGGGGTTGAAGGCCTGCCAGGGACCATAGCCCTGGTTGGGCAGCGCCGGCAGCAACACCACGGAAATGAACAGCAGTTTCAGCGCGCCGCCGAGTTCGGCCTCATTAAGCTTGCGCAGCGCGCCATGCAGATGTGTCTTGAGGCTCAATAGCAGGGCCACGACAACGGCGATGGAGGCTGCCAGGAGACGGCTTTCGCTGAGCGCCAGGCTGCCGAGGAGGAAGGTCAGCAGCAGCGCCACTTCGGTGGTCATGCCGTGGTCGGCGTTGTAGCGTGCCTCGACCACGTAACCGGCGATCACCAGCAGCGCCAGTACGATGAACATCGCGATCCAGGCTGCCGTGCCGAAATGCCCGGCGCTCAGCGCTGCCAATCCGCCGAAGAGCCCGCTGAGACCGAAGGTACGCAGCCCGGCCAGCTCTTCGCCGCTGTTGCCGCGACCGCTCCAGCTGCGCTCTGTTCCGATCAGCAGGCCAACCCCCAAGGCGGTGGCGAGGTCCAACAACAGCTCTAGAGTCATGGGTGTGCAGAGCATCGATGATGGTGGATAGGTAGTCTAACCGTCATGCCTGGCTCAGATACGGCTCAGGTCAAGCAATGCCACGCTCTCTTAGGAGCCCGCTTGCCGGTGCGGGGGCAAGCGGGCTCCTTGCGAAGCCGGTCTTGAGGGGCCAGTTCTCAATGCAGCGGTACGTGGCGGCTCATCAGCGCTCGCAGCGCCGCCGGTTTGACCGGTTTGGCGAGGAAGTCCAGGCCGGAGGCATGAACGGCGGCGATCAGCTCGGGACGCCCATCGGCACTGATCACCACGCCAGGCACCGGCTCGCCGAGACGGGTGCGCAGCCAGGCCATCAGCTCCGAGCCGGTTTCGCCGTGATCCAGGTGATAGTCGACCAGCACCAGTTGCGGGCGCACGTCCTCCTTGAGCAGGGCCTCGCATTCGGCACGGTTGCTGGCGGTCCAGACCTGGCAGCCCCAGCGTGACAACAGGCTGCGCATGCCGATCAGGATGCTGTCCTCGTTGTCGATGCACAGCACCTGCACGCCAGTCAGCGCGGTTTGCTGCGGCTCGATCCTGATGCTGCTGTGCTGCTTCAGCACATTGGCGGCAATCGGCACGGTCACGCTGAAGACACTGCCCTTGCCGAGCCAGGAGCGCACCGACAGCGGATGGTCGAGCACCTGGCAGAAGCCGTCGGCGATCGCCAGTCCCAGCCCCAGACCTTTTTCGGCGCGGGTCTGGTGGCTGTCCAGGCGCTTGAACTCCTCGAAGATCACCCGCAGCTTGTCCCTGGCGATGCCGGGGCCGCGATCCCAGACCTCCAGGCGCAGTGACGAACCCTGGCGGCGCACGCCGAGCACCACCCGGCCCTTGGCATAGCGGAAGGCGTTGGTGAGGAAGTTCTGCAGCACCCGGCGCAGCAGGCGAATGTCGCTGTCGACGCGCAAGCGGCTGCCGTGCACCTTGAAATCGACGCCCTGCTCGGCGGCCAGTACGGTGAACTCGGTGCTCAGGGTGTCGAACAGGGTGGCCAGCGGGAACGGGTTGCGTTCAGGCGTGATGCGGCCATTTTCCAGGCGCGAAATATCCAGCAGGTCGGAGATCAGGTCCTCGGCCGAACGTAGTGAGCTGTCCAGGTGACGGACCAGCTCCTGCGCCTCACGCGGCAGGGCATCGTGCTGGTGCGACAGCGCGGCGGAGAACAGGCGCGCGGCATTGAGTGGCTGCATCAGGTCATGGCTGACCGCCGCGAGAAAGCGCGTCTTCGACTGGCTGGCGGCCTCGGCGGTGCTCTTGGCCGCGGTCAGCGCCTGGTTCAGCTCGGAGAGTTCCTGGGTTCGCTCGCTGACGCGCTGCTCCAGCCCTTCGTTGGCATCCTTGAGTGCGCGTTCGGCCTCGCGGTAGGCGGTGATGTCACTGAAACTCATGACGAAGCCGCCACCCGGCATCGGGTTGCCCACCAGCTCCACCACCCGGCCATTGGGAAACATCCGTTCCGAGGTGTGCGCGCGACCCTGGCGCATCCAGTACAGCCGCTTGGCGACATGGGTGTCCGGGTTGCCGGGGCCGCACAGCCCACGCTCGGCGTTGTAACGGATCACGTCGGCAATCGGTCTGCCGATGTAGACCAGGCCGTCCGGGTACTCGAACATTTCCAGGTAGCGATGGTTCCAGGCCACCAGCCGCAGCGACTGATCGACCACGCTGATGCCCTGGGTGATGTTCTCGATGGCGCCCTGCAGCAGGGCGCGGTTGAACTGCAGCACTTCCGAAGCTTCGCCGACGATCCGTACCACGTCGTCGACCTGCATGTCGCGGCCTTCCAGCGCGGCCTTGACCACCGCGCGGGTGGAGGAGGCGCCGAGCACGCCGGCCAGCAGCCGTTCGGTATGGGCAATCCACTGGCCATCAGCCGGTTGCTTGGGGGAAAACTCCTGGCCGTGGCGACGGGCGAAACGGTAGAAACTGGTTCGCGCACGCTCCGCGCCGACGAAGCGCGCGGCCAGTTGCAGCAGGTCTTCGACCTGTACCGCGAGCAGGCGCCGCGAGCTGGCGGCAGGATGAATTTCCTGGCCGATGAAGCGGCTGGCTTGCCAATGCTCCGCGACGCGGGTCTGCGAGAAGATCGAGACCCAGAAGAACAGGGTGGCGTTGCCGACCAGCGACAGGGTTACACCGAACGTCAGTGCGCTGGTGCCGAAAGGCAGATCGGTGGTGTACAGCCACTGCAGGCCGGGGAACATTTCCAGCGGCCAGCCAAGCAGCGGCAGAATCAGCGTATAGCACCAGATCAGTGCGCCGGCGGTGAGGCCGGCGAACACGCCGCGACGGTTGGCCTGTTTCCAGTACAGCGCGCCGACCATGGCTGGCGCCAGCTGGGTCAAGGCGGCGAAGGCGATCTGGCCGATGGTCGCCAGGCTCGCGCTGGAGTCCAGCAGGCGATAGCTGACATAGGCCAGCAGCAGTATCGTGACGATGCTGATGCGCCGTACCGAGAGCATCCAGTGGCGGAACGCCTCGAAGGGCTGCTCGGCTTCCTTGCGGCGTAACAGCCAGGGCAGCAGCATGTCGTTGGAGACCATGGTGGACAGGGCCACGCTGGCGACGATGACCATGCCGGTTGCCGCCGAGGCGCCACCAATGAAAGCCAGCATCGCCAGAGCCGGATGGCTCTCGGCCAGCGGCAGGCTGATCACGAAGGAGTCGGGGCTGATGCCCGCCGGCAGCAGCATCTGTCCGGCCAGCGCGATAGGGATGACGAACACCACGGCAAGCACCAGGTACAGTGGGAATACCCAGCGCGCCATGCGAAAGTCCTTCGGCTCGATGTTCTCCACCACGGTGACGTGAAACTGCCGTGGCAGGCAGACGATGGCCATCATCGCCACGCCGGTTTGCACCACCATCGCCGGCCAGTTCACCGTGACTTCCCAGAAGCTCGACAGCTCCGCACTGGCATGGGCCTGGTTGAACAGGTCGCCAAAGCCGTCATACAGGCCGAAGGTGACGAAGGCCCCGACGGCCATGAAGGCCAGCAGCTTGACCAGTGACTCGAAGGCGATCGCCAGAACCATGCCGCGATGGTGCTCGGTCACGTCCAGGTTGCGCGTACCGAACAGCACGGTGAACAGGGCCAGGACCACGGACACGATCAGCGCGGTGTCCTGGGTGCCGGAGCCGGCGACGGCCTCGCCGTCATTGCCGATCAACAGGTTCACGCCCAGCACGATGCCCTTGAGCTGCAGGGCGATATAGGGCAGCACGCCCACCAGACAGATCAGCGTCACCACGATGGCCAGCAGTTGCGACTTGCCGTAGCGCGCGGCGATGAAGTCGGCAATCGAGGTGATGTTCTCCTGCTTGCTGATCATGATCATCTTCTGGAACACATGAGGCGCCAGCAGCATCAGCAGGATCGGGCCCAGATAGATCGGCAGGAACGACCAGAGCTGTTCGGCAGCCTGCCCGACCGCGCCGAAGAAGGTCCAGCTGGTGCACCAGACGGCCAGCGACAGGCTGTAGACCCAGGGGCGCAGGCGCGGCGACATCTGGTCGCGATTGCGGTCGCCATAGAAGGCGATGGCAAACAGAAGGGCCATATAGGCGAAGGCGACCAGTGCGATCAGCCCACCGGACAACGACATGCAGACTCCAGACAGCAAGGATGTGCGGGCGTCGCAATGAAGAATTCATCGAGACCTGCGACGCCTGGGTAGCGGTCATTAAAGCAGAGCCACCGGCCCGGTAGCCGTTTGGCCCAGGGTTGATGGGTGCTGACCGGATCATCCCTTCGGGAGCGGCGACTCAGGTTCGACAGCTTTCAGATCACTCGACGCTGCCGCTTATTGGTAGAGGTATGGGCAAATTTTCGCAGTAAAAGAGACGTCCGAACCGAGGCTGCGACCAACGTCGAATAAGGTTGGGCGGTGACCTTGGAGTCGGCGGAAGTCCCGCTCCAGAGGCTTCGGGAAGAATGTGCGTCAAATCACTAAGTGCCTGGCGACCTCGTGCTGGCGGGACGAGGTCCAGACGCTCCGGACCGCGCCAACAGACCCGCATTTGAGTTAAGGTCTACCTCGATTCTGTCATGACTCCGCTTCATGCTTCCTCATCTCCAACTGCAGCGACGGTGCGCTGGACGTGCCGTTGCGTTATTTGTCCCAAGGAAACCGATGACCCGCTCGCAAGAGTTCCTGCATGGTTGCCGCGACATCCTGCCGCTGATCATCGGCGGCGTGCCCTTCGGCATCATCTTCGGCACTTTGGCCATCGGTGCCGGGCTGTCCGGCTGGCAGACCATGGGCATGTCGCTGCTGGTATTCGCCGGCTCGGCGCAGTTCATCGCGGTCACCCTGATCAGCGGCGGTGTCGGCGCGGCGGTGGTGCTGCTGACAACCTTCGTGGTCAACCTGCGCCATGCGCTCTACAGCGCGGCGTTGCAGCCGTTCGTGCGGCACCTGCCGAGCCGCTGGCGAGTTCCCCTGGCGTTCTGGCTGACCGACGAGGCCTTCGCCGTGATCCAGCATCGCTATGCCCGTGATGATGCCTCGCCGCACAAGCACTGGTTCTTCCTTGGCGCGGCGCTGACCATGTACCTCAGCTGGCAACTGGCAACGTTGATCGGCATCGGTTTCGGTCAGGCGGTGCCGGATGTGGCGAGCTGGGGCCTGGATTTCGCGATGATCGCGACCTTTATCGGCATCGCCGTACCGATGATGCGCACCTCGCCACAAGTGGCCTCGGCACTGGTGGCCGGTGGTGTCGCGCTGCTGACCTGGGAACTGCCGTACAAGCTGGGACTGATCGCCGCAGCGCTGGCGGGGATCGTCGTCGGAGTCTGGCTTGAGCGTCTGGCCGAGCGCCGTGTGCAACAGGAGGCGCAGCGATGCTGATCTGGCTGTTGATATTCGGCATGCTGGCGATCACCTTCCTGATTCGCTACAGCTTCTTCGCCTGGCCGAACCTGCGCTTTCCACGACTGGCGGAGCAGGGGCTGCATTACGTGCCCGTCGCCGTGCTGACCGCCATCGTGGTGCCCGCCATGCTGATGCCCGAAGGGGAATGGGCGCTGCGCTGGAACAATGCCTACCTGCTGGCCGGCCTGCTGGCGATCCTGATCGCGGCGCTGAGCCGCAATCTGCTGGCGACCATCGCCGGTGGTCTGCTGGCGTTCTTCCTGCTGCGCTGGGCGTTCGGGCAGTTGCCGTTGTGAACGCTGTCTTCGAGCGCCACGCTGGAGAGGTGCGATGAGCCAGCATTCCCAGTTCGCACTGCTCGGCACGCGGCGCTTCCTGCCGTTTTTCGTGACGCAGCTGCTCGGTGCCTTCAACGACAATGTGTTCAAGCAGGCCCTGGTGCTGGCCATCCTCTACAAGCTTGGAACTACCGCCGATGTCCACCTGCTGGTGAACCTGTGCGCGCTGTTGTTCATCCTGCCGTTCTTCCTGTTTTCCGCACTGGGTGGGCAGTTTGGCGAGAAGTACGAGAAGGCTTGGCTGATTCGCCGGATCAAGTTCGCCGAGATCCTGATCATGCTGGCGGGAGCGCTCGGCATGCTGCTGGGCAGTCTGCCGCTATTGCTGGTGGTGTTGTTCTGCATGGGCACACAATCGGCGTTGTTCGGGCCGGTGAAGTACTCGATCCTGCCGCAGCAATTGCGTGCCGATGAACTGGTGGGCGGTAATGCGCTGGTTGAAATGGGCACTTTTCTGGCGATTCTCGGTGGCACCATCATGGCCGGGCTGTTGATGAGCCATGGCGCTTACGCGCTGCTGGTCTCGCTGGCGGTGGTGCTGCTGGCGAGCATCGGCTACCTGGCCAGCCGTGCGATTCCGTCATCCACGGCTGCATTGGCGAGCCTGCGCCTGGACTGGAATATCGGGCGGCAATCGGTGCGGATCATGCGTCTGGGGCTGGGCCAGCAGCGTGCCGTCTCGCGGGCGATGATCGGCAATTCCTGGTTCTGGTTTCTCGGCGCGGTCTATCTGACACAGATTCCGGCGTTCGCCCGCGACCTGCTGCAGGGCGACGAGGGCGTGGTGACGCTGATCCTGGCGGTGTTCTCGGTGGGCATTGCGCTGGGGTCGCTGCTCTGCGAGCGTCTTTCCAGACATCGAGTGGAGATGGGGCTGGTGCCTTTCGGTTCCATCGGGCTGACAGCGTTCGGCATTCTGCTCTGGTGGCATGCCGCGAGCGTGCTGTCGGCCAATGAAACCCGCGACTGGCTGATGCTGCTGGCCGAGCCCGGAGTACGTTGGGTGCTGGTGGATATTCTTGGCCTCGGCGTTTTTGGCGGGCTCTATATCGTACCGCTCTATGCGCTGATTCAGGCGCGCACCGCCCGCCAGGAGCGCTCCCGCGTGGTGGCAGCGAACAATATCCTCAATGCGCTGTTCATGGTGGTGTCGGCGATCTTTGCCATTCTGCTGCTGACAGTGGCCGGGCTGTCGATCCCGCAGCTATTCCTGACTGTGGCTCTGCTCAATGTGCTGGTGACTGGCTGGATCTTCACTTCGGTGCCGGAATTCCTGCAGCGCTTCCGACTGTGGCTCAGTGGCAATCGGGATGCGGCGCCCGAACCATGATGGAAGGGGCGCCGAACGGTCAGTGGCTGAGCTTCAGTCCGATCAGACCGGTACAGATCAGCAACACGCTACCGAGGCGGAACAGATTCACCGATTCGCCGAACAGGATGATCCCGGCGATCACGGTGCCAACCGCGCCGATGCCGGTCCAGATCGCATAGGCGGTGCCCAGCGGCAGGGATTTCATGGCCAGGCCGAGCAGCCCCACGCTGATCGCCATTGCTGCAATGGTCAGGCTGGTGGGTAGCGGGCGGGTAAAACCTTCGGTGTATTTCAGACCGACGGCCCAGCCGATTTCGAACAGGCCGGCAAAAAACAGGATGATCCAGGACATAAAGACTCCAACAAGGAACGTTGGGGCCGTCCCCTGGCGGAGCGCTCGAAGAGCGGTGAGGTCGTCCTCACAGCGGCTTATTGTCCACATCGGCCCGAATTGGGCAAGCCGCGGCGGGTGCTCGCAGGGTCGAATTCATTCGGCCAGCAGAGCACACAAGCGGCCGAACAAGTTCAGCTCTACGGCGCGTGAGTGAGCTGTAGAGCCGAATTTATTCGGCTTGGTCAAACGGTCAGATGCCTTGCGGAATCTCTTCGCCTCCGAGCGCTTCGAACAGCGCTGGCAGGAATTCGCCGAAGGTCAGCATCATCAGCAGGAAGCTGGCGTCCTGCTGGCCGAGGTCGTCGTCGCCACCGTCCTGTTCGGCCTGATCCTGTAGCAGCTCCTCGAAGCGAAGGCGCTTGATCACCATCTTGTCGTCCAGCACGAATGACAGCTTGTCCTGCCAGGCCAGCGACAGCTGGGTGACCTGCTTGCCGACTTCCAGGTGTTGCTGGATCTCGTCGCTGGTCAGGTCCTGACGCTTGCAGCGCACCACGCCGCCATCTTCATGGGTGTCGCGCAGCTCGCACTCATCGAGCACGAAGAAATCGTCGGCGGCTTTCTGGGTTTTCACCCAGTCGGTCAGGGTTGCCGATGGTGCGATCTTCACGGTCAGCGGGCGCACTGGCAGCGAGCCGATGGCTTCGCGCAGGGTCGAGAGCAGGTCTTCGGCGCGCTTGGGGCTGGAAGAATCAACCAGAATCAGTCCCTGCTGCGGCGCGATGGCGGCGAAGGTGCCGGACTTGCGAATGAAGGCGCGCGGCAGGAAGGCCTGGATGATGTCGTCCTTGAGCTGGTCGCGTTCCTTCTTGTAGACCTTGCGCATTTGCTCGTTTTCGATCTCGTCGACCTTTTCCTTGAGCGCGTCCTTGACCACGCTGCCGGGCAGGATGCGCTCTTCCTTGCGCGTGGAGATCAGCAGGAAGCCCTGGCTGGCATGCACCAGCGGCGCGTCCGCACCCTTGCCCAGCGGGGCGACGAAACCATAGGTGCTCAGCTCCTGGCTGGCGCAGGGGCGAGCGGGTTTGGCAGCCAGTGCAGCTTCAAGTGTCTCGGCATCGAAAGAAACATCCTGGGTGAGACGGTAGACGAGCAGGTTGCGAAACCACATGGCGTTTTGAAACTCCGGTAAAAGCAAAGCGCGCATTATTCCCCCAGCGGGACCCCAGGCCAAGCCTGCAGCGCATCAATACCGATAGAGAACACAGTTTTTCCTATAAACAGTGGGGTTCCTAAGTCTTTGGAACTCCTGCAATTTTTTTTGCAAAAGGGGCTTGCCAAGGTGCGGAACCCTCTCTAGAATGCGCCCCACTTCGAGAGCAAACGCAAACAAGCGAATGCACTGAATGGGTGATTAGCTCAGCCGGGAGAGCATCTGCCTTACAAGCAGAGGGTCGGCGGTTCGATCCCGTCATCACCCACCACTCTCGAGGTTTAGCGCAGCGGTAGTTCAGTCGGTTAGAATACCGGCCTGTCACGCCGGGGGTCGCGGGTTCGAGTCCCGTCCGCTGCGCCAAATTCGCTTCATGGGTCCACTGAACGCCCTGGAGCTACACGAAAAGCGGCCATTGGCCGCTTTTCGTTTTTCTGCGTCTGGAATTCTTCCGCTGCGCCCTGGCGATTGCTCCTGCTCTGATCAGACCGTCGATTTCCCACACAAGCGTCTCCATCGTAGAGCCGAATTTATTCGGCTGACTTTTTGTCGGCAGCGAATTTCGCTTTGCGCTGTCCGAAAGACGACATGTCTGCAAAAAGGCTGGCGAAAATGTCTCGAACGGAAAAACAGAAGATGCTGGCAGGCGATCTCTACGACGCCTCCGATGCCGAGTTGCAGGCTGACATGACGGCAGCCCTGCACTGGCTGGCCCGTTACAACGCTGCTCTTGCGTGGTCGGTGGAGGAGCGGCATGCGCTACTGGTCGAGCGTCTCGCAGCGGTCGGGCAGGGGGTCAATATCCGTCCGCCATTCCATTGCGATTACGGCTTCAATATTCGCCTGGGCGAAGGTGTATTCCTCAATTTCAATTGTGTGATTCTCGATGTCGTCGCGGTGACCATCGGTGACAGGACCCAGGTCGGCCCTGGTGTGCAGATACTCACCGCCGACCATCCGCGCGATGCGGCGCAGCGTGAATCCGGGCTCGAGTTCGGGCGCCCCATCGATATCGGGCGCAATGTCTGGATCGGTGGCGGAGCGATCATCCTGCCGGGCGTGAGCATTGGTGACGACGCGCTGATCGGTGCCGGTAGCGTGGTCACGCGCGATATTCCTGCCGGCTGCACGGCATTCGGCAGTCCGGCAAGGGTCAGGGCTTGAACGGGCTCGCAACGTATGGCGCGCCGAGGTGGTGATGCAGGTCACCGATGCGCGTTGTTTCGAGCACAGGCTGAGTGTAGGGCTGTAGCCAGTGATTGTGCCCGCCTGCTAAGCTCGACGACTGTTTTTTGCATCATCCCTTTCAGCGTTATTAAGGAAACAGCATGAGATATCAGCGTTTGGCCCCGGCGATTGCCCTGGTGGGCCTGGTCCTGGCGGGTTGCGACAGCGATACCAGCGCTCCCGGCGTCAAGCTGGACACGCCGGCGCAGAAAGCGTCCTACGGCATCGGCCTGAACATGGGCAAGAGCCTGGCGCAGGAAGGGATGGATGATCTCGATTCAGCCGCTGTTGCGCAGGGTATCGACGATGCCCTGACCAAGCAGGAGCAGAAACTGACCGATGAGGAGTTGATGGAGGCCTTTGCCTACCTGCAGACTCGCGCCGAAGAGCGCATGCTCGAGATGAACCAGGAAGCAGTAGCGGCAGGCGCGAAATTTCTTGAAGACAATGCCAAGCGTGACGGTGTGAAAACCACCGAATCCGGCCTGCAGTACGAAGTCATCAAACAGGCCGATGGTGCTCAGCCGACCGCTGAGGATGTGGTTACCGTTCACTATGAAGGCAGCCTGGTCGACGGCACCGTCTTCGACAGCTCGATCAAGCGTGGCAGCCCGATCGACCTGCCGGTCGGCGGCGTGATTCCGGGTTGGGTCGAAGGCTTGCAGCTGATGCATGTCGGCGAGAAGTACAAACTGTACATTCCGAGCGAGCTGGCCTATGGCGAGCAGAGCCCGAGCCCGCTGATTCCGGCGAACTCCGTGCTGGTGTTCGAGCTGGAACTGCTGGGCATCAAGGGCGACGAAACCCGGGCGCCGGTAGAAGAAGTCGAGCCGGAAGCTGCCGAAGAAGCCTCTGGGCAGTAATCCAGGCGGGTGGCCTTTCGAACGCTTTTGTTGATGGCCCTACTGTCGTGAATAGAAAAAACCGCTTCCCTGCAAGGGAAGCGGTTTTTTTATGGCTGGGCCTGTAGCGGTGCTTTGGCCTGCTGTTCAGTTTGCCGCGTGCTGGCAGTGAAATGACGCACGCCGCCGATGCGTGGCGGCTAGAGAGAGCTGATCCCTTGCCATGGCTGGTCGGTGATGGTGCTGCGGATATGCTGGATAAAGCTGCGTGTGGTCCGTGTTATGGCCCGCGATGACGGAGTCAATGCATAGAGCGTGGCAGGCTGGAGTGCTTCTTCTGCGCAGGTGATTCGTAGCGCGCCCGTCGCAAGTTCTTCGAGGCATGTATTCAATGGCAGGCAGGCCAGGCCGATTCCGGCCTTGGCCGCTTCACGCAGCGTCTGCAGGCTTTGCGCGCTGAACGCGGGAGCCTGCAATATGCGCTGTGTGTCAGACAGTCGCCACGGACGCAACGCCTGGGGTGGGCCCAAGGCGAGCAGGGCGCTGTCTTCCAGTTTGTCGAGGGTGCGCGGGTTGTCGAGGCGGTCGAGTAGTGCCGGGCAGCCGACGATCACGTTTTGCAGGCTGGCCAGGGGCCGGGCGACGATTTCGCTGCTGTCCGCAGGCGCTTCATCCAGGCTCAGGGACAGGTCCAGGCTGTGTGAGCTCAGCTCGATAAGCGCATCCTTTGCCGTCAGGGCAAAGCGCACATTGGGATGGCAGGCCTGAAAGCCAGTAAGCAGGCCGAGCAGCCAGTTACCGAGTATGCCTGGGGCTGCCATTTGAATGAGCCCGCTTGGCGTACCGTTGCTTTCCTGGGCTTCGGCTTCGGCAGCTTCTGCGGCCGCCAGCATGTCGAGTGCGTGACGGTAGATTTGATTGCCGATCGTGGTCACGCTGAATGCGCGGGTACTCCGGTAGAGCAGCTGAACACCCAGGCGTGTTTCCAGTTGCTTGACGTGGCGGCTCAGACTCGATTTTGCGACCCCTGTACGCTCGGCAGCAGCCGAGAAGCTGCCGGCTTCGATGACCTGGATGAGCCAGTAAAGCTCACTCAAGGTATCAGCCTGGATCGCTGCTTTCGTTTGTCGCCTGTGCAACACTGTGTTGTCCGGGGAGGAGCGGCTCATCATGTCTTCCCTGTTTTGATTGCGCTATCTTGTTGCCCCCTTGCCAGCGAAGCTTTTGCCCGGGCGGATATCGTGTTTGCTTGAAGGGATTAGCATGAATAAAAGAACAGCCACTAACCATTGGGTGGGCATAGGAGCTTCAGATTGATGCGAGATTGCATCCCGCCCGTTGATCATGCCCCGCATATTCTGGTTATCGACGACACCACCGAAGATATCCGTTCATTGCTGGCGCTGTTGCGTGTGCAGTCCTGGCGATTATCGATCGCCAGTGAAGCCAGGCAGGGCTACCAGCGCGCCCTGGCACTGCGTCCCGACCTGATCCTGCTGGATGTGAGAATGCCGGACATGGACGGTTTCACCCTGGCGCGACTGCTGCGCGAGGCTCCGGTTACCCGGCAGGTACCGATCATTTTTCTGACCTCCGCCGGGGCGGTGGATGAACGTCTGGAGGGGTTGTCGCTGGGCGGTGTCGATTACGTGCTGAAGTCCTGCGCACCCGAAGAAGTGCTGGCGCGTATCCGCATCCACCTGCAACTGGCGTGGCGCGAGACGCCGGCGCCCGCTGGAGTGGTCAACGAGGTGCCGGATGCCGAGCAGATGATCCTGCGCGCCGCCATGCGCTTGATCGGCCAGCACCTGGACGAGCTGCCATCCCTGGCCGAGATAGCGCGCAAGGTAGGTACCTATGACAAGCGCCTGTCGAGCATTTTTCGTGAGCGCCTGGGCATGACGGTCTTCGCCTATGTTCGCGAAGCCCGCCTGCGACGTGGACAGGAACTGCTGGCCGACAGCGAAATGGAGATTCAGGATATTTCCGTGTTGGTGGGCTTTCGCAGCGCCTGCAACTTCACCACCGCCTTCCGTGAGCGCCTGGGCATGACCCCGAGCCAGTTCCGTCAGCAGGCACGGGAGCAGTCCGACAGGCTGTAGGGGATGGCATTGAAGCGGGTCTGGCCTGGTGTCATCTGGCGTATCGCCGTAACCATTCTCGCTTTGCTGGGCGCCGCCACGGCACTGGCCGCGAATGACTGTCGGGTACCCGAGCAGGATCTCGCGCCTCGCCTGCAGATCCTCGAAGACCCTGGCAGAAGCCTGGCCGCGGACCAGGTACTGGCCATGCCTGAGCGGCATTTTCAGGCGGCGACACGCGAGAATCTGCTCAGGGAATACAGCAGTTCGGCGTTCTGGCTGCGTTTCGAACTGCACAACAAGGATGAACGGGCCTGTCTGCGCTGGCTGACGGTCGGTGAGCCGCGCCTGGAAGATGTCCGGGTGTATGTCCTGCAGGGTGATGGCTGGCTTGTGCAGCGGGCTGGTAGCGCTCATGCCCTGAAGGATTGGGCGATAGCCGAGCGTCACCCGATTTTCCCGCTGGAACTCCCCGCGCACGAAAGCACCACGGTTCTGGTCCGGGTAGTGAGCAGTACTCTGCTGCTTCTGCAACCGATGCTCTGGGATGAGCTGGTCTTGTTGCAGGAGCGCCAGTGGGCCTCCATGATCGACGGCATCGCCCTGGGCATCGTGCTTTTGGTCGTGCCCTTCAGTCTGATCGTCGGCAGGATTGTGCGTTCGCGGCTGTTGGTGGTGCATGCCGGTGCAGTGCTCAGCTATATCCTCTACACCTGTGCCGTGAATGGCTATCTGATCTTTTTGCCGCAGTTGCTGCCCTGGGCTCAGTTGCTGCAGCTGCTGCTCGGCGGCGTATCGTTGTTGTGCGTTCTTGGCTATCTGCGCGTGTTGCTCAAGGTTCGCCAACTGCCCGATATCTGGGGCCGGCTGTTCACGCTGTTCATGCTCAGTTATGTAGCCGGGCAGTTGTGGGGGCTGGTGGAGCCGGAGCAGGGCAGGCCCTTTGCCGAATTGTCCATGCGCATAGCCCTTTACCTGCTCCTGCCGGCTACCCTGTTGGCGGGTTGGCGGCGCGGGCTCACCTACAACTGGATGGTCTGGCTGGTGCCTGGGCTGTACCTGCTGCAGTTTCTGGTGCGTTATGTGCTGCCTCTGGGGCATGTGCTGCCCTGGCAATCGCGGCAGAACTTCCTCAGCCTGTCATCGACCTTGCCTGGCGTGCTGTTGCTGGTCTGCACCCTGGTCATCGAGGTCAGCCGCAGCCGCCGTCGCGAAAAGCATGCCCTGACCGCTCTGGATCAACAGCGCAAGGCCGAACAGGAGCGCCTGGAAAGCATGGTGGCGTTGCGCACCGGCCAGTTGCGCGAGTCGCTGCAGGCTCGCAGTGCCTTGATGGCCCGGATCAGCCATGACCTGCGCTCGCCTCTGGTGAGCATCATCGACTATGCGGGACGTTCGCAAGGTGCTTCCGGCGACGGTGGCTTCGGCCAGAAGATCGAGCGCAATGCGCGGCATCAACTGGAGCTGATCGACGAGCTGCTGGAGTTCTCGCGCAGCGAGATGCAGCCGCTGGAGCTGATCATTGCGCCCGGTTACCTGTATGGCTTCCTGCGCGAGATAGAAGGAGAGGCCGGCTTTCTCGCCGACAGGCAGAACAACCGCTTCGAGAGTGAGATTGCCGAGGACCTGCCCTTGCTGGTGCGAGCCGATTTCCGCCGGCTTCGCCAGGTTCTGATCAATCTGCTGTCCAACGCCGCCAAGTTCACCCACGACGGCACCTTGAGCCTGAAAGTGAGCTGCATGAGCCGCGATGAGCAACAGGTGCGCCTGCAGTTTTGCATCAGCGATACCGGTATCGGCATCGATCCGAGCGAGCGCGAGCGTCTGTTGCGGCCCTTCCAGCGCGGGAACGACGTCGAGCGCTACGATGGTAGCGGGCTGGGGCTGTCCATCGTCAGCCAATTGCTTGGTCATATGGCGAGCGAACTCGAACTGGAACGCCTCGAACCATGCGGCAGCCGCTTCAGCTTTCAACTCCAGCTCCAGCTCGCAGCAGAGGAGGACATGGACACGACCTTCATCGAAACCCATGCCGTGCAGGTCGAGGGCGCCGGGCGGCGCGTGCTGCTGGTCGATGACATGGAGCAGAACCGCGAATGGCTCGATGATCTGCTGTCGGGTTACGGCTTCGAGGTAGAGACCGCGGAGGATGGCCTGTACGCCCTGGCCTGTCTGCGGAGCCAGCCGGTGGATCTGCTGATCACCGATCAGATGATGCCGGAAATGGACGGTTGGGAACTGCTGCAGAACGTGCGCGAACACTGGCCGAAGATGCCCGTTCTGCTGCTTTCCGCCGCCCCCGCGTTACGCCCGCGGGACACGGCGACGGAGCTGGATTTCGATGCCGCATTGCTCAAGCCGGCTGCCAGTGGCGAGCTGCTGGCCTGTGTCGATGCGCTTATCCAGAGAGCACGGAGCAATCAATCCAATTCTCTGGCGGATGATCCCTTGCAATGCTGAAATTCGTCCACGCTTTGCCACCTACAGGCTGGCTGCTGCTTGGCTGGCTGCTGTGCTCCCAGGCACTGGCCGAGCAGCCGACGAGTGTCGATGGCGAGAAGGGCGTGGTGCTGGAGGCGATGACCGTCACCGCGCGTCACCGCGAGGAGGTCTCGCAGCAGGTGCCCATCGCGCTCAGCGTGTTGGATGGTGACGCACTGGAAGAGGCCGGTTTGCATCGTCTGCAGGACATCCAGCAAAGGGTGCCTGGCCTGGTGGTGTCCGGGCATGGCGCTCGCTACGCGGGCTTCGGGCTGCGTGGTTTCGGGGCGACAGCCTATAACGACGGGCTGGACGGCAGCGTTGGGGTTTTTGTCGATGGCGTCTACCTGGGGCGCCAGGGCATGGCGTTCGTGGAGCTGCTCGATGTAGAGCGTGTGGAAGTGCTACGCGGCCCCCAGGGTACGCTGTTCGGCAAGAACACCAGTGCCGGGGTGGTGAATATCGTGACACGCCCGCCGACGCCGTTTTTCGAGGCGGCGGGCGAGATGACGCTGGGCGAGCGCGGTACGCGCGAGTATCGCGGCAATATTTCAGGGCCGCTGCTGGAGGGCGAGCTGGCGGGCCGCCTGAGCGCTTTTCACAGTGGCCGCGATGGACAGGTGGACAACCTGCATGATGGCTCTTCACTCAACGATCTGGATAGCCAAGGCCTGCGCGGACAACTGTTGTGGACGCCCAATGATCGCTTCAGCGTACGCCTGAGCGGCGAGAACGCCTGGCAGGAAAATCACGGCCCCGTGCTGATGAGCAACCACTACAGCACCCAGACCCGGCAGCGTGCCGACTTCGTCGGCTATCGCCTTTCACCGTCCGCCCCTTACCGGCGGGAGGTGCGCCAGAATTCACCGACCCGCTCACGCACGGAACAGAACGCAACCGCCCTCGAACTCAACTGGGATATGCGCGACGACCTGCGCCTGACCAGTATCACCGCCTACCGCGACTGGGACTTCACCGACCAGCGCGAGGCTGACGGCACCGCCCTGGCCGTGGCGCGGTCAGGCAGCCGTCTCGAGCACAGCCAGTTCAGCCAGGAGTTCCGGCTGTCCGGGGCGGCCAGTGAGCAGCTGGATTATGTGCTGGGCCTTTATTATCTGCGCCAGCGCCTGGGGCGCGATATCGGCGTGCGTTTCGGCGACGAGGCCGCCGCCTGGTTCCTGGGTGACAGGCCCGAGCTTGCATTGTTGGGTATCACCGATCCTGCGCAAATCCCCAGCGAGCTGCTGGCAGGCACGTCCCAGGCATTCGACGGCGAGCAGAAGAGCGACAGCCGCGCCCTGTTCGGTCAGCTCGCATGGAGTCCCTACGAGCAACTGGAGCTGACGGCGGGGCTGCGTTACACCCGTGAGCGCAAGGATGGCTGGATTTCCCGCGAGGTTACGGGTGAGCGCCCGCTTGGTCCCGACATGGTGTCCCAGATCGGTGGGCCGCTGCTGCGCCAGGTGGCGCTGGGCGGCAGCTACTACCGGCGTGACTCCATCGGGGAGAGCAATCTCTCCGGTCTGCTGGGCGCCAGCTACCGTTTCACCGACCAGATGCTGGGCTATGTCAGCTGGTCGCGTGGTCACAAGGCCGGCGGTATCAACTTCGACGTGACTGGCACGCATGTGGGGCCAACCTACGGCGCGGAACGTGCCACCTCGCTGGAAGCCGGTCTCAAGACCCGGCTGTGGGGCCAGCGCGCCACCCTGGACCTTGCCGTCTACCAGACCGATGTCGATGATTACCAGGCGCTGACCTACAGCCCTCCGGCCAATTCCCTGGCGCCGCCGTTGCGTGACAACCTGCTGAACGTGGGCAGGGTGCGGCTGCGCGGCGTCGAGCTGGATTCGCTGTGGCGCCTGCACGAGCAACTCGATCTGCGCCTGGGCGCGGCCTGGAGCGATGCGCGCTACAAGCGCTTCCCCAATGGGCCCTGTGCTCCAGGCAGTGACGCCTATGTCTGCGACCTCGGGGGCAAGCGGCTCTATAACGCGCCCGAGTGGAATGCCAGCGCCGGGCTCGATTATCGTCAACCGCTGACGACGAGGCATGAGGCTTTCGGGGTTCTGGACTACAGCTTTCGCAGCGGCTACTACGGCACGCTCGAAGGCGGAGAGGGCAGCTGGCAGCCGGCCTTCGGACTGACTCATCTGCGTTTGGGGTTGCGTCGTATCGACCGCCGCTGGGAGGTCGAGGCCTGGGTGCGCAACCTGTTCGACAGTGAGTCCATCACCGCCGTCTATGCGCTGCTCGGTGCTGGCGACTATGGCGTCCTGCCGGGCGATCCGCGCACGTTCGGCATGACGCTGAGGGCGCGTTACTAGCGTCCGTTCCATTGCGTCGTGGTCGCGCCGGAGCGACATGCGCAGGCCGGCTGTTTGTTGATGCTGCTGCCCGTTGCATGTCTGGAACGATGAAGTGTGCCCCTATTCCGACGTGCATGGGCCGTCGTTGTGCGACGAAAGGTTCAGACTTTAGGCCCATAGGCCTGTTTTAGAAGCGCTTGCGTTTCCGCCCAGGCAAAAGCAGGGATTAATCCCGTGGCCTTTTGGCATCTTTGTTTGCCGTGATTCCTCCCAATCTTGCTTTTGTTCAAGCGCAAGACCGTTCCCTGTGTGAAACGCTGTTTTCCTTTTGCCGGGCTTCTTACTGCTGCCCTCACTCCCTACATTGCCCACGGCCCGTACAGGGTGGACGGGCACAGGACACCATGACCACAGGGAAGCAGCAATGATTCAAGACGGGATACAGCCGGCGTGTTCGAGGGAAGCGGCGGCTGGTCCTGGGGAGCGCACGGGCTCTCGTCGCCAGCCAGATAGCGCAAGCAGCACCTGTATCCCATTGCGCGTACCGAGATTGCCTGGTGCTGTCCGCTTCAGTGCGCGTGGTTTTCCTGCCTGCTGCTGGCTTCGCAGACGGCCTGGCCATGCCGACGGCAGCCGCTCCAGCCCCAGCCCCAAAGATAATTCCAAGCCCTGCCGGGCACAGCATTGAGCATCAGATTGCTTAGAGGACCTTATGCACGTTGAATTTCCGTTCCGCAAACTCGCGCTTGCCATGTTTTTCGGCCTTGCGCCCGTCGTCGTCAGCGCCTCGGAGCCCAGGGACGACCTGCTGGGTGTCGTCAAGGAAACGCTCGCGTTCAATCCCGAGCTGCAAACGCGACTGGAGGCGTTTCATGCGGCCACGGAAGATCGCCGTGAGGTCTTCGGCGGCTACCTGCCTTCCATTGACATAAGTGCCTCTGCCGGCCAGGCGAACCGCCAGTTCGATGGCCGCAGCGACTATTCGCGCAACTACGCCGAAATATCCCTGACGCAGATGCTGTTCGACGGTTTCCGTGTGCGTAACAGCCTGGCCAGGGCTGATCACACCAGCCGGGTGCGCTATTACGAGCTGCTGGACGAGGCCGAAACCAAGGCGCTGGAAGCGAGCGAAGCCTACCTGAGCGTGCTTCGTCATCGCGAGCTGGTCGCACTGGCGCAGCGCAACCTGGCCAACCACCAGCGTGTGCAGGATCAGATCGGGCAGCGGGCGCAGCGTGGCGTCAGCAACCGTGCGGATCTGGAACAGATCAATGGGCGCCTGTCGCTGGCGCGCTCCAACCTGATGACCGAAATTGCCAACCTGCAAAGCGTTACCGCGCGTTTCCAGCGCCTGGTTGGCCGTACACCGGCTAGCACCCTGGAACCCGTCGATGCGGCGGGTGTTCCGGCTGAGCTGCGGGATGTATTGAAAGAGGGCTATCTCAACAATCCCGCGCTGTATGCCGCGTTTGAAAATATCCAGACGGCGGAAGCCGCCCTGGCGCAAACCAAGGCCAATCGCTACCCGACTCTGGAGCTTGGCCTGCGCCACGGGCTGTACAAGAACAACAACAGCTTCGACAACCGCACCGACCCCGATCCTTACGGCAACGAAAGCATCGTCGAGCTGCGCGCCCGCTATAACCTGTTCCGTGGCGGCAGCGATCGCGCGGCGGAGCGTGCCGCGTTCCGCCGTATCAACCAGGCCGAAAGCCTGCGTGACAAGGCCTGTGTCGATCTGCGCCAGACCGCGACCATCGCCTACGGCGATGTGATGAATCTGCAGGAAAAGCGTGCCTTCCTCGAAGCGCATCGTGACGGTTCGGCCAATGTCGTGGTGGCCTACCGGGAGCAGTTCGATATCGGGCGACGTTCGCTGCTCGATGTTCTCGACTCTGAAAACGAAGCCTTCCAGGCCGAACGTGCCTATGTCGATGGCAATTTCGACCTGCAAACGGCCCGCTTCCGTACGTTGCACAGCATGGGGCGTCTGTTGCAGACCCTGTCGCTCTCCAGCGAAGCGATCCCGACCCTGGACGACCTCTACGCATCCCCGGCTTCCCCGGCCTCCAGCCCGTTCTGCCAGATCTCGCCGGACGCCGGGCTGGACCTGAATCTGTATCTGCCCTCGGTCAAACTGGCAGAAACCATCGATCTCAGTGGCGATGCCCTGTTCGATACCGCCAGCGCTGAAATCAAGCCGGCCTCGATTGTCCGTCTGCAGCACCTGATCCAGCGCGTGGCCGGGCAGGGCGATCTGCTGGCGATCAGCATCGTTGGCCATACCGACAGCACGGGCTCCGCCGCGCTCAATCGCGAGCTGTCCCTCGCCCGCGCGGTTGCAGTGCGTGACTTGCTGGTTTCCAAGGGTGTTGACAGCGCCATTATCGCCGTCTCCGGGGTGGGTGCGGACCAGCCCATCGCCAGCAACGAGACGGCAGAGGGGCGTGCGGAAAACCGCCGGGTCGAACTGAAAATCGACCGCGCGCCGTAACCCCGAACCGACCGGCGCAACCGCCAGCGGTTGCGCCGCGCCCTCAGTTGCACCCGTACAGGACAACCCATGCAAGCCTTGCCAGACGACCCCTTGAGCGCCTGCCTGCTGTGGCTGGCGAACGCCAACGGCACAACGACCAGCCGTGACGCGATCACCGACGGCCTGCCGTTGGTGCAGGGGCGCCTGACACCTTCGGTTTTCCCCAGGGCCGCAGAGCGTGTTGGCATGAACGCCAGCCTGTCGCGGCAGCCGCTGGAAAGCATCAACGGTCTGCTGCTTCCCTGCATTCTCCTGCTCAAGGACGACAAGGCCTGCCTGCTGCAGGAGATGGATCTGGACAAGCAGAAGGTCCGGGTGATCTTTCCCGAGCTGGGCATGCAAGCCCAGGAGCTGGAACTTGAAGCGTTCAGGCCATGCTGTTCGGGTGTCGTCCTCTATTGCCGCCCCGGCTTTCGTCTGGAGGAAGGGCGCAAGAAGAGTGAAGCACGCCAGGATCCGGACGGGCACTGGTTCTGGAGCGTGATCCGCGCCAATCGTCCGGTGTATCGCGACATTCTCATCGCGGCCTTCGTCATCAACCTGTTCGCTCTGGCCATGCCGTTGTTCGTGATGAATGTCTACGACCGCGTCGTGCCCAACCATGCCACCGACACCCTGTGGGTGCTGGCCCTGGGCGCGGCCATTATCGTCTGTGCCGACCTGGCGCTGCGCATGTTGCGCAGCTGGTTCGTCGAGCTGGCGGCCAGTCGTGCCGATATCACGCTTTCGGCGCGCATCATGGAGCGCATCCTCGGGATGCGTCTGGAGCACAGCCCGTCCTCGGTCGGCTCTTTCGCCTCCAACGTGCAGTCTTTCGAGTCGGTGCGCTCGTTCATCGGCTCGATGACCGTCACGGCGCTGATCGACCTGCCGTTCTTCCTGCTGTTCGCGCTGATCATCATGCTGATCTCCTGGGTGATGGCGATCCCGGTGCTGCTCGGCGCGGCGCTGATCATTCTTTACGCACTGTCCGTTCAGGCCAGGATGCGACAGCTGTCCGAAGTTATGAGCCAGGCCAGTTCCCAGCGCAGTTCGGGGCTGATCGAAAGCCTGGCGGCGGCGCAGACCCTGAAGAGCTTCAACGCCACCAGCAGAATGCAGAGCCGCTGGGAGCAGGCGACCCGTTTTCTTTCCGGCTGCTCGGCGAAGTTGCGCCTGCTGGGGGCTTCGGTGGGCTCGGGGGCGTCCTGGATTCAGCAATTGGTCGCCGTGTCGATGATCATCGTCGGCGTCTATCTGGTCATCGACGGGCAGATGAGTCAGGGCGCGCTGATCGCCGCCTATATGCTCTCGTCCCGTGCCATGGCGCCGGTGGCGCAGACCGCCTCGCTGCTGACGCAGTACTACCAGGCGGCAACCGCGCTGGCCTCGCTGGAACAGATCATGGCCAACGAGCAGGAGCGCACGCCCGGCAGGCAACTGATCAGCCGGCCCCGCCTGCGTGGCGAGATCGAGCTGAGGGATGTTTCGTTCAGGTATCCCGACGAGCAACGCGATGCTCTGTCCAGCGTCTCTCTGCATATCCGCGCTGGCGAGCGGGTCGGGATTCTGGGACGTGTCGGCTCCGGCAAGAGCACCCTGGAAAAGCTCGTGCTCGGTCTCTATCGGCCCAGCGCCGGCACTCTTCTGGTGGACGGCGTGCATATCGAGCAGATCGATCCGGCGGAGCTGCGGCGCAACATCGGTTATATCCCGCAGGACGTGCAGCTGCTCAGCGGCACGGTCTACGACAACATCACCCTGGGCGTGGAGAACCTCAGCAACGAAAAGCTGTTGGAAGCCATTCATATCTCCGGCCTCAAATCTCTGATCGGTAGCCATGCCGACGGCCTTTCGATGCCGGTGGGCGAGGGTGGCAGCCGGCTCTCGGGCGGGCAGCGACAAACCATCGCCGTCGCCCGAGCGGTCATGGCCGACAGCAGCATCCTGCTGCTGGATGAACCCACCAGCGCCATGGACAGCGCTCTGGAGAACCATGTCGCCAAGGCGCTGGGGCAATACAGCCAGGGCAAGACACTGCTGCTGGTAACCCACCGCACCAGCCTGCTGGCATTGGTGGATCGGCTGATCGTCGTCGATGGCGGGCAGATCATCGCTGACGGCCCCAAGCATAGTGTGCTGAAAGCCCTGGAGAGCGGTTCCATGCAGAAGGTGGCGCCGTGATCAGCAAGGACGTGACACAAAAACAGACCGAGCAGCTGGCCTTCGAGCACCTGAGCCGGATGGATTCCGTCGGTGTACATGGGCGTCGCGGCATCGACCGGCTATTTCGCCCGTTCTTCTCGGCCTTGCGCAACGGCTCGCATGACTGGCAGCAGGATGCCGAGCAGGCGCTGGAAGGGCAGCGGGTGTTGCGCGCCCGCGGCCTGCTCTACGCAATTGCCCTGACCTTCGTGCTGTTGCTGCTGTGGTCGGCTTTCGCCAGCGTCGATGAAGTCTCCCGAGGGGAAGGCAAGATCATCCCTTCGCGGCAATTGCAGATCGTCCAGTCGGTGGACGGCGGGGTGGTCGAGGAAGTCTTCGTCGAGGAAGGTGACGCGGTGCGCAAGGATGACCTGCTGGTGCGCATAGACCCTACTCGCTTCGTCGCCAGTTACCAGGAAGGCAGCGTTCGGGCCTTTGCCCTCGGGGTCAAGGTCGAGCGTCTGCAGGCGCTGATCGACGATAAGCCGTACCAGCCGCTGACGCCGGAGGATATGAGTGCGACCCAGGCACAGGTCATCGCCCGGGAGCACAACTACTACCAGGAAAGCCTGAAGGAACTCGGCCAGCGGCTGTCCATCGCCCGTGAGCAGCGCACCCAGCGGCAACAGGAACTCAACGAGGTGAAGGCGCGCCTGCGCGCAGCGGAGCAGGCCTGGCAGATGTCCAGCCAGGAGCTGCGAGTGACCCGGCCCTTGCTCAACTCCGGCGCCGTATCGGAGATGGATATCCTGCGCCTTGAGCGCGACCAGGCCAGTGCCGATGGCGAACGGCGTCAGGCCGCCGCGCGGGCGCGGCAGATCGAGGCCAGTATCCAGGAGGCCGATGCGCGCCTGAGCGAAGTGGAGCTGACTGCCCGCAATCAGTGGCGGGCTGAACTGAGCGAGGCCTCCGCGCAGCTCAACAGCCTGGATAAAAACGTCGATGGGCTGGCCGATCGGGTGAAATTCTCGGAAATCCGCTCGCCCGTCAACGGCACCGTGCAGCGCGTACTGTTCAACACCATCGGTGGTGTGGTGCAGCCGGGACATGCGGTCATCGAAGTCGTGCCCAACGACGACCGGCTTCTGGTCGAGGCCAAGATATCGCCCAAGGACATCGCCTTCCTCCGTCCGGGGCTGCCCGCCACGATCAAGCTGCATGCCTACGACTTTTCCATCTACGGCGGCATCGAGGCGACGCTGCAGCACATCAGCGCCGACACCATTACCGATGAACGCGACAACACCTTCTATCTGGTACGTGCCGTCACTACCGACAGTGATTTCGCCCGGCGGTTGTCCGTCATTCCGGGCATGACCGCCCAGCTGGACATCATGACCGGCAAAAAAAGCATTCTGTCCTACCTGCTCAAACCCGTACTGCGCGCCAAGGCCAATGCCTTGAGCGAGCGTTGATCATTTACGTGCCTGACATCATTCAGCATAGAAAACCCGTATCGAGGTCCATATGAACACTCTGGCAATTGTTGTCTCTCTCGTTGGCCAGGCCTGGGCCCAGGCCGCCAATGGCGATCGCCGTGAACTTAGGGTTGGTGACCGCCTGCGCGGCGATGAAGTGCTGATCACAGCGCCGGGCGCCCAGGTGGATCTCGACTTCGGTGACAACCAGCTGCTGAGTTTCATCGGCGAGCAGAATGCCCTGGTCGATGACGCCATCGCCCTGACCACCATGCAGGTTCCGGCGCCTGCCCCGCTGAATATTCGTCAACAGGCCGAACGGCCACTCGATTCGAACGCCCGCGATGATGAGCCGAGGGCCGAAGGCCATAACTTCGTCCAGCTGGTACGCATCGGCGAGATCATCGAAGCCGACGGCATCACCCCGCTTACTGTCGCCCGCATTCAGGAATTGCTGCGCCCGATGGGCATGAGCCTGCCTGATCGTGTATTCGAGCCGGAAGAATGGCGGGAGCATCGGGGCGGCTCTCTGCGTCACGAAGATGATCCCGAGCCGCGCACTCCCGGCGTATCCATCGAGCTGCAGGGCGCTGGTCCTGATGGGATCTATAACGAGGCTGAAATCGGCCCGGACGGCACCGTTGCGGCGCTGATAATCCTGGATGACAAGGTTCGGGTTGGTGACACGCTGGTGGTCACCGACAGGAACGGCAACGAACTGCTCAATCGTCCAGTGACTCAGGACGATCTGGACAATGGGATCATCGTTCAGGTGCCGGTGTCACCGGGTGACACCGATGTGCCGGTTACCGCCACGATCACCGAGCCTTCCGGCAACAGCGGCAGTGCCACTGACAACAGGCCAGTGAATGCCACGCCGCCTTCGGGCATGGTGCCGGACCGGAGCGACGTGGATGCGGATATCATCGATCTGGATCTCTCGCCCCTCGTCAGCGACAACAGCGGCGGTCCGTTGAAGTATGAGGCCACGGGACTCCCGGATGGCCTGACCATCGACCCCGATACCGGCAAAATCACAGGCTCCATCGATCGCTCCGCCAGTCAGAATGGCCCGAATGACGATGGCCGTTACCCGGTCACCCTGACCGTTACCGACCCGTCGGGCAACAGCACCGAGATCACTTTTATCTGGACCGTGACCAATCCCGGGCCAGCAGCCAGGGATGACGATGCGACGACCCCAGAGAGTACTCCGGTCAGTGGCAATGTGCTCACGGGCGCTGGCTCGACCGTTCCGGGTGCCTCTGCCGACAGCGATCCCGACGGCGATCCGCTGACGGTGACGACCTTCGTCGTGGCCGGCGATCCTACACAACATACGGCTGGCAGTACGGCGACGATTCCCGGCATCGGTACGCTGATCATCAATGGCGATGGCAGCTACACCTTCACGCCCGTGCCGGGCTGGAACGGCACGGTGCCGACCGTTACCTACGGCATCAGCGATGGTGAGGGTGGCAGCGACAGGGCGAATCTGGTCATCGAGGTCACGCCGGTGGATGATCCGGTCATCGTCGATGTGCCGGTCGTACACCCCGTCAATCCTCAGGCGGGGAACGTCGAGGACCATGTGGTGTTCGAGAGCGGTCTCGTAGACGGTTCCAATCCGAATACGCCCGATACCCAGGTCATCTCCAGTTTCACCATCAGTGCGCTGGATGGCCTCGATTCGACCGTAGCGCTCACCATCGGCTACAAGGATGCCAGCGGCACCGGTCAGACCCTGACCTTGAACAAGGCTCAGGTGGAAGCGCTTGGCACGACTCCGCAGACTATCACCACCGAATACGGTGAATTGGTACTGGATGGCTACAGCAAAGGCGCCGATGGCCTTGTCCGCATCGACTACAGCTATACGCTGAAAAACGCGCCCGACGTGTCGGCTACTGACATCAGCGATGTATTCGACATTTCGGCTAACGACAGCGATGACGACAGCGACAGCAATATCCTGAATATCAAGATCGTCGATGATGTGCCGGTAGCGGTCGATGACGTCAACAGCATCTGGGAGGACAGTACTCCGAACCCGATCAGCGGCAATGTCCTGGGCGGCAGTGGGGCGAGTGCCGGTGATATGGCAGACAGCCAGGGCGCGGATGGCGCAGCTATTTCGGGTGTGCAGGCCGGCAGAGTAGCCGAGGGTACGCATGTGGCCGATGGAGGCCTGGCCACGGTCATTACCGGCAAGTACGGCACGCTGACGCTCGACGCCAATGGCAGCTACACCTATGAACTGGACAACAGCAATCCGATCGTCAACGCACTCAGGACCGACGAAAGCCTGAACGACGAAGTGTTCAGCTACACCCTTACTGACAATGACGGCGACAAATCCACCGCCACCCTCACCATCACCATCCATGGCCATACCGATGGCATCCCCGTCGTTACCGTCACCGACCATAACGGGCTCGAGGCAGGGGTCAACAGCATTGCCGAGGATGCCGCCACACCGGTGACCGGCGAGTTCCAGATCAGCGCGCCGGATGGTCTCAAGCACATCATTGTCGGCGGGCAGACTGTCACGGCCAGCGAACTGGCGGCGCTGGACACCACGCCCAGAGTGATCCCCGGCTCCGAGGGCACCCTGAGGCTGACGGGCTACGACCCGGCAACAGGAACGGTGAATTACAGCTACCAGCAGACCGGCACCAGCAAGGATCATGGCGGCGGCGATGTGACCGATCGCTTTCCCATTACCGTGACCGACAATGCCGATCAGACCTCCGCTCCTGTGGACCTGATCGTCCTGATCACCGACACCGTGCCTGTAGCCCACCCGGACACCGGAAGCATCACTGAAGATGCCGCAGGGCCGCTGCGAGGCAACGTCGTCACTGACGCGGGCAGCGGAGAGGACGAGCTGGGCGCAGATGCAACGTTTGTTGTAGGCGTCGCCGCAGGCATCGAAACCAGCGAGCTTGCTGGCGGTATTGCGGGCGCCGGGGTGAGCGGGCAGTACGGTCTTCTGGTCCTGAACAGCGATGGCAGCTACAGCTACACGCTCGATAACAGCAACCCTGCGGTCAATGCGCTGAAGGATGAGGATCATTTGATCGAGACGTTCAGCTATACCATCAGGGACAGCGATGGTGACTGGAGCACTACCACCCTCACCATCACCATCGATGGCGTAACCGATGGTTCGCCGAGCATCGTGCCGCAGGATACCAATGGCGCGGCGATCAGCGGCCACGTCACGGTCATGGAAAGCGGCCTGGCGAACGGCAGCGATAGTATGGCTGACAGTGAAATAGCCAGTGGCACCATCAGCATCAATGCCGCTGATGGTTTGCAAAGCATCAGCGTTGGCGGTCAAGTCTTTACGGTGGCCGAGCTCCAGGCGCTTGCAGCCAACCCGTCGGCTCCCATCAACGTCACCGGCGGCACTCTGGTTCTGACCGGTTTTACCGCCACTGCCAGCGTGGGCGAAGTGCCCACTGCTGGCAATCTGAGCTACACCTACACCCTCACCGAGCAGCGTACCCACGGCAGCCCGGGCAATGACACGCTGACGCTGGATATCCCGCTGAGCGTGACGGATGCAGGCAATATCACCAGCAACGGTACCTTGACTGTCCAAGTGGAAGATGACGTGCCGCAGGTGAGTACGGATGCGGCGCAACTCGGCCATCTGGTGGTGGATGAAACGGATTTTGTAGCTGGCTCCGTCAGTGCGATCGATACCGATTTCGTGCAAGACGTATTCGCTATCCACTACGGCGCCGATGGCGCAGCAACCAACAATGCGCTCATCTATGCCTTGGACGTCGCCAGCCCAGGCGTGGCCAGCGGTGTCGTCGATACCGCCACCGGTCAAGGTGTGTACCTGTACAAGGAGGGTAGCGATATTGTCGGTTTGGTCGGCAGTGGCGGTGTGGCCAACGCCTCGGGGACGGAAGCCTTTCGTATTGCCATCGACAGTGAAACAGGCGCGGTGACCCTGACCCAGAAGCGTCCCCTGCAGCATCCGAACGTAAATGATCATGATGATTCGCTGACTCTCGCTTCCGACGCTATCACCCTGACGGCAACGGCCACCGATGGCGATGGCGATGTCGCCTCCAGCACAGCGGTCGAAGTGGGAGGGCGGTTTACCTTCAAGGACGATGGCCCCCGCATCAGCGCCCAGCCCGCGTCGGCGACTGTCGATGAGGCCAACCTGGCCAACGGCAGTGATCCGGATGTGCCGCAGACCACCGTCAGCGCTTCGTTGAATGTGCAGTTCGGCAGCGACGGTGCTGGCGATGCCCAGTTCACACCAGCTACTGCGGCAGCGCTGGAGGCTCTTGACCTGGAATCGAACGGCCAGACGCTGAGCTATGTCGTCAGCGCCGACGGTCACACCTTGACGGCCTATCGTGGTGGCGAGAGCGTGGGTAATGAGGTCTTTACCGTCGTCATCACCAACCCGGCGACCAATCCGGGCTACGAGTTCAGGCTGCACAAACCGCTGGATCACGTCGATGGATCGAATGCTCCGGTTGATGAGTTCGATCTTGTATTCGGCCAGGTGCGTATCACTGATCGGGATGGCGACCAGGTGCATACAAGCTTTACCGTCACTGTCCTCGATGACACACCCGACGCGACTCAGCCACGCCGTGTCGAAGTGGACGAAGACGATGCGATTACCTTCAACACCAACGCCGATGCCGTCGGACCTGTAGGCGGCGTGGGCGGCAATACCACCATCGGTGATGGCAGCAGCGGGACGGTCGCACCTTCCCATGGCACCGCCACGGTCAACCCCGATGGCACCATCACCTACGTTCCGCATGGCAATTACAGCGGCACGGATACCTTCACCTACACCACGGTGACGGATAACGAGACCAAGACCTTCACCATCGAGGTGACGGTCAACCCGGTAGCCGATGCGCCGGATATGGACGGTACGGGGCCCTCGACAGGAGGTGACGTTACCCTTGCCGATGTCAGCACTCTGGAAGATACAGCCGTAGCGCTGGGCCTGAAGGCGCCCATCATCACTGATGCCACCGACCAGAACGTTGCAGCGGTCGGCGATGCAGCCGAACGCCTGGGCGCAATCACCCTGGAGTTGACCGGTGCGCAGGTCAATGGCGTGAAGCTGACGGCGGCAGCTGATGGCTCTTCGGGTGCGGTGGATATCACGTACAGCGGTCCCGTCACCATCTGGCTGACGGACGCGCCGCATCCTGCCGATATGACACCACCGGTTGGCGCCGTGCAGATGACCTCGGCTCAGTTCGAGGCGTTGCAGCTGCTGCCGGTTGTACACCGCGGCGACAATATCGACGTCAGCGTGAAGGCCACCAGCCATGAAGTGGATGATGCAGGCAATATCGCCGTGGTGAACGGTACGCCGGTGCCCGGCGCAACATCCGAGGCCACCTTCAAGGTGTGGGTGCAGGCTGTGACCGATGATGCTGAGCTGGTGTTCGACACTGGCGTGGTTAGCGGCACTGACATCGACAGCGTGACCTATACCGACAATACGCAAGCCACCGTCACGCTCAAGGAAGACACCACCTTCCGCCTCAACGACATCCTGCAAGCGCAGTTTGCCGACCTGGACGGCTCCGAGGTGCGCTCGATCACCATCACCAACACTACCGGGCAGGCGGTCCTGGTCGATGGCACGCAGCTGGCGACGGGTGGTGTCCGGACGATCAACGCTAGGAGCGGCGCCAATGGCCAGACGGGAGACCTCGACAGCTTCCCGGATATCCGCATCGGTGCGGTCGGCGACTTCAGTGGCGATCTGAATGGCATCGTGATTGCCATCAATGCCCAGGACAAGGACGCAGATGGCTTCCAAGGCACTGCGGGCAACGCATCCAATCCGCCGGATGGCGTTGCCGAGGCAGATACCAGCAATAATAGCGTTACGCTGAACCTGCGTGTCGATCCCGTGGCCGGCGATGCCGAGATCCAGGATGTTATCGGCTCGGAAGACACCGCCATCGCATTCCTCAGCGGCATAGCAGTAACGGACAGCAGCACTGGCAGCGGTGGCGAAATCATCACGGCAGTCAGCTTCAGGGTGCCGGCGGGCTGGACGGTCAGCGCCGATGGAGCGAGCTGGACGCATGACACGTTGGGCACCTGGACAGTGAATGTTCCGGCGGATACAGCGGACTGGTCGCTCAGCGTGGATACCGGCACCGGCACCTATACCGTTAGCGCCGATACCGCTGGCTTCGACCTCAAACCGATACTCGATACGTTCACCACCACACCACCGGCCCACAGCAGCCGTGACCTTACGCTGCAAGACGTGACCGTGACCACGGTGGACAGCAACATGGTCGATGGCGCACCTGTCACCAGTGCCCCTGCAACCACATCTCCAGTTACCTTGCGGATCGAAGTCACCCCGGTGGCCGAGCAGGAAGATAAGGACAGCGCCGGGCCGTTTGGCAACGATGTCACACACAACAGCAGTCATCTCTATACGACTGAAGGTGCGGAAGACACTTGGTTCGTCCTGGGGCAGGAAGGTGCTTTCAACCTTAAAACGGGCTGGAGCAACGAGGACGGGGACGAAGAAACCTATGCCTTGCTGACGCCAAGGTTGATTTTTGGTGATGATCTGGCTGAAGCCAAGGGCTCGCAATTCCGGTTCTCCACCAACGGTGACATGACAGAGAATGGCGGTGCCTGGGAAACACGCACCTTCGATGGCACCACGCCGGTAGAAATCCCGGCGCAGTACCTGGATACCCTGCAGTTCAAGGCCGCGAAGAACTTCTCCGGCAAGTTCGAGATCGATGTCCGGGTCAAGACGGTCGACTACGACGATGACAGCGAGGGCAGTGGCACGCCTTCCGTGTACACCAGCGATGTCGTCGCAACGCTGGAAAACATCCTCATCCTGCCGGTGGCCGACCAGGTTACCCTGGCCGTTCACGGTCTTGCCAAGGGTGACGAAGACACCCGTATTCCGTTGACGATCGAGCCACGCAGCGATGATGAGTCGGAAACCTACACCGTCATCATCGAGGATATTCCGACGGGTGCCAGGCTCTTCTATGGCAATGATCCGGACACTGCCATCGAACTGGCTGTCTCGGGCGGTGCGGCCACCATTGCGAACTTCGATAGCAATATCCTGCTGACGGTACTGCCACCGCTCGACAGCAACAGCGACTTTACCCTCACGGTGACTGCGAAGTCGGTGGATACCATGCCCAATCCGGATGATCCGAGTAATCCGTATATCAATGAGTCCCCGATCGAGACCAAGACCATCCAGGTTCAGGTCAAGGGCGTGGCTGATGGTTTCGATCTGCAAACGGACTCAGGCAATACTTACGCCGAATCCGCAGTGGATGGTGTCATGAACAACCTGGTGCCGTTGAGGGAGCTGATCACCGGGCAAGTGGCTCGCGATACGGATGTTTCGGAAACCCTCAACCTGAAGATCACCCTACCGGACGGCTTCTCGCTGGAGGGCGGCACATGGCTTGGCGATGGCTGGTTGCTGAATGAAAGCCAATTGGCCACCGCCTCGATTCGTGTGCCCGAGCATTTCAGCGGGGAGGTCATCGTCGGGGTGGCCATCATCAGCACGGAAATCGATGGTCACAGCATCAGCGAGCCGACCTCGGTGACCTTCACCATCACACCCGAGGTCGAGAAGACCATGCAGGACTCCAGCGCGTTGCTGGAAGACACGCGCGGCCAGGTGCAGTTCGCGATTCCGGGGGGCGGCGATACCAAGGAGACGCTGACCTCAGTATGGGTCGATGTCGACGATGTTGCCAGCGGTAGCGCTGACTATACGCTGTACTACGGCAGCAGCGGCACCATGACGCTGGCCGAAGCTGCGAACGATCCGGGCATCACGGATGTGGTACTGGACGCTGGCTGGTACAAGCTGAGTGGCAGCGCCATCGGTAATGTCTACGCGCAGGGCGCAGCCAACAGCACGGGCACTTATGACTTTGGGGTGGAATACACCATCGTCAACACCGCCACCAACGGCACGGCGACGGATAGCAGTACCGTTGCCGACAGTCATACCCTGACCATCGATCCGGTCACCGATCCGGCAACTCTGGTCATCACGGGCATCACTTCCAGCAGTGTCGGCCATACCGTCATAACTGGTGGCACGGATGTCGAGGTCACCGGCAACACCGTCCTGACCATTGACTTCCAATTGAGCAAGAACCCGGATGCTAAGGCAGGTGGCGCGCAGGATCACGACGGCAGCGAACGCCTGACCAGCGTGGTGATCGATGGCGTACCGCAGGGCGTCACCATCGTCGGCGCCAGCTACATCGGCAACGTACCGGGAGGTGCAGGCTCCGAAAATACCGGGCGCTGGCTGTTGCCGATCAATCAAGCCATTGACCAGGCTGAGGATGGCACGACGTTCTCCATCGAGTTCGAGCTACTGGCCGCAGCCGACATTTTGGCCGGCCTGAACGATACCCTGACGGTGACCGCTATTACCCAGGATGGCAGCGCGGAGGAGGTAAGCGCTTCTGCTAGCTGGACGCTGACCACTCCGGTCGACGCCTCTGATTTCGAGGATGAGGATGTCTCCGCGACCGAGCCGGTCGAGATCACCGGCTGGACGGTGGACAATATGGCCGCTCCTGGCGTCGAAGATACCGGGTTCCAACTGGGGAACGTCGTGCAGGGTACGCTGGACGGCAGTGGTTCGTTCGCCATCACCATCACCGGTTTCAGCGGCGGCTCGATCGACGGCATGAGCGAAACCATGGTCAATGGCGTACCGACCTGGACGCTGTATGGTTCTGGCGACAGCGTGGCACTGCAGGCGCTACTGGACGCCATCACCATCACGCCGCCGGACGACCGTAACGACAACGGCAGTACCCCCTGGACCTTCGACGTTACCCTGACCACCTATGCCCCCAACGGGGAGCGCAATGTGGAGACGCAGGCGGTAACGCCGCCGCTCGCACCCGCCACCGACCCGGCAGCTGTGACGGTGATGACCAGCGACGTAACCGAGGGCGATGCGGTAACCTTCACGGTGAAAGTGGAACCCGGGGTCGATGGCGCTTTCAGCCAGGTGGTGGATGGCAAGTTGTACCTGCGATTGAACGAGGCGGGCGGGCTGGCTTCGGGCACTCTTACCGGACCTGACGGCGAACTAGCTTTGCAACCGGTGACTGGAGTTGATGGTTTGCCTGACGGTGATTACTACGTCATCGAGAACGTCGGCTTTGGCGACGAGGTTATCCTGACTTATCAAGGGGACGAGCATGCCGCCGGCCAGGTCAGCCTGAGCGCGGCATTCCTGACACGGGAGCAGGGCGCCGAAACAAATGACATCCGGTCTGGTTCCGGCAGTGCCACGGCTGTGGTGGCGCCGGAGAACAGCGGTATCGACTTCACCGATGAGCAGGGCGATTCGATCACCGCACTGACCGCGACCGGTATCGAGGATCAGCGGGTGGAACTGAAGGTATCCGCTGGGCTGAACGATCAGGACGGCTCCGAGGCGATGCTGGCGGCCTTCCTGCGCAATGTGCCGTCCGACTTCCTGGTCTTCATCGGCAACGATGCGGGCAGTGCGACGCTGGCCAATAACGCCGGAGACGGCACCTGGTCCATTCCGCTCACGGGCGGGGCATTGCCGGATTACATTGCCGTGCAGCCGCCACGCAACTGGAGCGGTACGGAATCGGATCTGGAGTTGGTGATTCAGGCCACTGATCAGGGATTGGCGGTCGAGGATTCCACCCTACCAGTCACCCTGGTGGTCGAGTCGGTGGCGGATGGCATCAGCATCTCACCGACCCTTACTTTTGGCGCCGAGGGCGACATCATCCCGATCAACCTCAACGCCGCCATGCCCGACAATGACGGTTCTGAGCTTGCCACCCTGACATTCAAGGGGCTGGGCCTGTACGCTGCCTTCTATGCCGGGACGACCCTGTTGGATGCGAATAGTGGAGTCACCATCAGTTACGCTGAGGGAACCGACACTTACACCGTGATCGGCCTGACGCCGGCGCAGGTGAATACCTTGGGCTTCGTTCAGGCAGCGGACAGTGTGGCGTCGACGGTGCAGGTAAGCGCCTACACCGTTGACGGAGGGGCCGATATGAGCGCTACGTCCTCTGGCAGCTTCGACGTGACGATCCAGGCGAAGGAGGCTACCGGCGGCGCTGATGTGCTGCTCTATGGCGGTATGCCAATCGACGGCCTGGCTGGCAATGACACCATTCAACTGCGCTATGGAGAGAGCCTGAGTGGCAGTCAACTGGCCGCCCACCTGAGCAATATCGAGGTGATTGATCTGAGTGTCGCGGGGGCCAACAGCATCACTGATCTAAGCGTCGAGGATGTGTTCGGGATGACCGATCAGGGCAACACGCTGCACATTCTCGGTGATAGTGAGGACTCGGTAACGCTGGGCGAGGGCTGGACGCAGCAGGGAAGCTCCTGGGTTGGCAATCACAGCGGAACCGAAGTGAAACTCGAGGTTCAAGGCATAGCCGTTGGCCTGAGCCCCAGCGGAGCCGACAGCATTTTTGCTCTAAGCGTCGAGGAGATGACCGGTGAGGACGAGGACAGCGCCCTGAGTATTCTTCATGACAATGAAGACCTGGTGCCGCTGGGTGAGGATTTGATACAGGACGAAGACTTCGGAATAAGTGATCACAATGGAACCGAGGTGGAGCTGCCAGTGCAGGACAGCGTCAGCGATGACCCAAGTACCAGCAGCGACAATGACATCCTGGTTCTGAGTGCTGAAGATGTATTCGAGATGCCCGATCAGGGCGACATCCTGAGCATTCTCGGTGATAACGAGGACTCGGCGGCGCTGGGCATGGATTGGGCGCAGCAAGGAAATTCCTGGGTGAGTGGTCACAACGGAACGGAAGTGAAGCTGGAGGCACAAGGCATAGTGATCGACTGATCCTGTCCGGCTGCGATCTAACCCCGTTCCCCATCAGGGGAGCGGGGTTAGATTGTGCCTGCAAGCAAGCTCAGCATTCGGCCCACCCATCATATGCACTTGGGTGGTTTCCATCGTGTCTAGTCCTGAAATAGGTTTACACCGATTCAGCTAGATTTCGGTACTAAAACGCCCGATGCACGGCATCGGGCGTTTTGTATTTCAGAGACAGATGCGGTCGTTCCGTGTTGTAGACCTCGATGGCTTCCCTGACCATTGCTCTTGCCTGCTTCAGGTCACCGGGGCTACGCAGCATCAGTTCATTCTTGAGTGTTCCGTTTACTCGCTCGGCGAGCGCGTTCTGGTAGCAGTCGTATCCGTCGGTCATCGAGCATTGGACGTTGTGGTGCATGTGAAGGGCTTGATACAGCGCTGAGCAATACTGGATCCCGCGATCAGAGTGATGGATCAACACCTGATTGCTGCGGCGCTGCCTCAGGGCATGCCTGAAGGCCATGGCCACGGATTCGGCATGGAGGCTCTCGTGCACGTGATGGCCAACGATCTTGCGTGAGTAGGCATCGGTAACCAAACTCAGATAGAGCGGACCGCTGCGGCTGGGAAGGTAAGTGATATCGGCCACCCAGACATGTTCGGGCGCCGCTGCAGTGATCTGGTCGGGACCAGGTTTGAGCAGATTCGGGTGGCGGTAGAAGCGGTGAAAACTATGGGTTGTCTTGTGGTACGCACGTTTGGGCAGCACCAGTAGACGATGCTCAGTCAGGATCCCGAACAGCCTGTCACGGCCCACTTTCAGGTCATCATTCGATTGGTTGCTCAGCAGATAATGCAGCTTGCGCGTGCCTATGCGCGGCTGACGTAGCCTTACACGCCGGACGTAGCAGGCCACCTGCTCGCTCTGCAGGCGACGCTGATCGGCGCTACGATTACGCTTGTAGTAAGCCTGGCGGCTGATGGACAGAAACTGGCAAGCCCTGACGATGCTCAGTCCTTCAACTTGCTTTTGCGAGAGGACTTGCCGGGTCGCTTTTTTACGATCGAAACACCGTAGTCATTTTTCAGCACATCGACCACGGACTCGAAGAACTGGGCCTTTTGCCTCATGACCTGCAGTTGCTGTTCGAGCTCTTTGATCCGCTGCTCAGGCGTCAGGTTTGCTGGATCGGTCATGACTTCGCTCCTGCCGGGTCGAACCGAAGCCCCCTGACTCCAATCTTGCCGACCATGCTTGCGCAACCATACCAAAACCGTAGACCTGCCCTGGATCCCGTACTGAGCCTGGGCCTGCTTGTAGGTCAGCTCGCCTTTTTCGATCTGGTCGACCACAGCCAATTTAAAAGTCAGTGAGTAATCACGCTGGGTTCGCTTAACACCTTGATCCATCGAGGTCTCCAGGTTCTCGGGGGAAAGGTGTAAACCTTATTCAGGACGGGACATCGCTTACAAAAAAGCCCCAGATTTTCATCTGAGGCTTTCAAATCTCTGGACTCGACTGCGCAGCAGAACGCGCTTCAGCGCGGCCCCGGAGGGGTGAGCGAAGCGAACCACCTGGGACGTAGTCCCTGGTGAGAGTCCTGCAGCCACAAAAAAGCCCGGTATTACCCGAGGCTTTGAATTTGGCTCCGCGACCTGGACTCGACTGCGCAGCAGAACGCGCTTCAGCGCGGCCCCGGAGGGGTGAGCGAAGCGAATCACCTGGGACGTAGTCCCTGGTGAGAGTCCTGCAGCCACAAAAAAGCCCCGGTATTACCCGAGGCTTTGAATTTGGCTCCGCGACTTGGACTCGACTGCGCAGCAGAACGCGCTTCAGCGCGGCCCCGGAGGGGTGAGCGAAGCGAATCACCTGGGACGTAGTCCCTGGTGAGAGTCCTGCAGCCACAAAAAAGCCCCGGTATTACCCGAGGCTTCTGAATTTGGCTCCGCGACCTGGACTCGAACCAGGGACCCAATGATTAACAGTCATTTGCTCTACCGACTGAGCTATCGCGGAACTGCGGTGCGTATCCTACTGTTTATCAAGGGGAAGTCAACCCTGAGCCTGGCTCAAATTACCTGCACGATGGCGTCGGTGACGTGGTCCAGGTTGTTGTGGTTCAGCGCGGCGGCGCAGATGCGTCCGGTGCCGATGGCGTAGACGCCGAATTCCACGCGCAGGCGCTCGACCTGTGCGGCCGTCAGCCCGGAGTAGGAGAACATGCCGCGCTGCTTGGCGACGAAGCTGAAGTCCTGCCGGGCGCCTTTCTCGGCCAGCTGGCGGACCATGCTCAGGCGCATTTCCTGGATGCGGGTGCGCATCTCGCCCAGCTCGGTTTCCCACATGGCGCGCAGTTCGGCGTTGTTGAGCACGGCAGAAACCACGGTGGCGCCATGGGTCGGCGGGTTGGAGTAGTTGGTGCGGATCACGCGCTTGATCTGTGACAGCACGCGGGTCGATTCTTCCTGGCTCTGGGTGACCATCGACAGCGCGCCGACGCGCTCGCCATACAGCGAGAAGGATTTGGAGAAGGAGCTGGAAACGAAGAAGCTCATGCCGGATTCGGCGAACAGGCGCACGGCGGCGGCGTCTTCCTCGATGCCGTCACCGAAACCCTGGTAGGCGATGTCGATGAAGGGCACGTGATCCCTGGCGCGCAGGACTTCCAGCACCTGCTTCCAGTCTTCGGGCAGCAGGTCGACGCCAGTGGGGTTGTGGCAGCAGGCGTGCAGCACGACGATGGAGCGCGGCGGAAGATTGTTCAGGTCTTCGAGCATGGCCGCGCGGTCGACGTCATGGCTGCTTGCGTTGTAGTAGCTGTAGTTCTGCACGGCGAAACCGGCGGATTCGAACAGTGCGCGGTGGTTTTCCCAGCTCGGGTTGCTGATGGCGACCACGGCGTCCGGCAGGAGGCGCTTGAGGAAGTCGGCACCGATTTTCAGCGCGCCGGTTCCGCCCAGGGCCTGGGTGGTGACGACGCGACCCTCGGCGACCAGCGCCGAATCCGCGCCGAACAGCAGGCCCTGGACCGCCATGTCGTAGCTGGCGATACCCTCGATGGGCAGGTAGCCGCGTGGTGCGTTCAGCTCCAGGCGCGCCATTTCCGCCGCAGCGACTGCGCGCAGGAGGGGAATGCGACCTTCTTCGTTGTAATAGACGCCAACGCCGAGATTGACCTTGTTCGCCCGCGTGTCGGCGTTGAAGGCTTCATTGAGGCCGAGAATCGGATCGCGCGGCGCCATTTCGACAGCAGAGAACAAACTCATGGTGGGGAGGCTCGAAGAGAAGAAGGTGAGTGATACAGCACCCTCGCTTCACGCTGAGGGCTGCGGGCAAACGGGCAGGATTATAGCCATCCTGGGCTTTCGTTGCGAATGCCGGGATGGTTTTTCTGCCAGAATCGGTCCGTTCACATGGGCGCACTGCCGACCGTCTTCACTGCCGTGCGGCGCATGAAATGGCACAATCGATACCCCAGCAGGTCCGTCAACCAAGAGGTCCATATGTCGCAGTTCGAATTGGTCACGCGTTTCAAGCCCGCCGGTGACCAGCCCGAAGCCATTCGGCAGATGATCGAAGGCATCGAGGCCGGGTTGTCGCACCAGACGCTGCTGGGCGTGACGGGCTCGGGCAAGACCTTCAGCATCGCCAACGTGATCGCCCACGTACAGCGCCCGACCCTGGTGCTGGCGCCGAACAAGACCCTGGCGGCGCAGCTCTACGGCGAATTCAAGTCCTTCTTCCCACGCAACGCGGTGGAATATTTCGTTTCCTATTACGACTACTACCAGCCCGAAGCCTACGTGCCGTCGTCGGATACCTTCATCGAGAAGGATGCCTCGATCAATGACCATATCGAACAGATGCGCCTGTCGGCGACCAAGGCGCTGCTGGAGCGCAAGGACGCCATCATCGTCACCACGGTGTCGTGCATCTACGGCCTGGGCGATCCGCAGTCGTACCTGAAGATGGTGTTGCACGTCGATCGCGGCGACCGCCTCGATCAGCGTGAGTTGCTGCGCCGCCTGACCGGCCTGCAATACACCCGCAACGACATGGATTTCGCCCGCGCGACCTTCCGCGTGCGTGGCGACGTGATCGACATCTTCCCCGCCGAATCCGACCTGGAAGCGGTGCGCATCGAGCTGTTCGACGACGAGGTGGAAAGCCTGTCGGCCTTCGATCCGCTGACCGGCGAGGTGATCCGCAAGCTGCCGCGCTTCACCTTCTATCCCAAGAGCCACTACGTGACGCCGCGCGAAACCCTGCTGGAGGCGGTGGAGAAGATCAAGGTCGAGCTCAAGGACCGGCTGGATTACCTGCGCAGCCAGAACAAGCTGGTGGAGGCGCAGCGGCTGGAGCAGCGCACGCGCTTCGATCTGGAAATGATCATGGAGCTGGGCTACTGCAACGGCATCGAGAACTACTCGCGCTATCTTTCGGGGCGCGACAGTGGCGAGGCGCCGCCAACCCTGTACGACTACCTGCCGGCCGATGCGCTGCTGGTGATCGACGAGTCCCACGTCAGCGTGCCGCAGGTCGGCGCCATGTACAAAGGCGACCGCTCGCGCAAGGAAACACTGGTGGAATATGGCTTCCGCCTGCCGTCGGCGCTGGACAACCGGCCCATGCGCTTCGATGAATGGGAGGCGATCAGCCCGCAGACCATCTTCGTTTCCGCCACGCCGGGGCCTTACGAGGCCGAGCACGCCGGGCGCGTGGTCGAGCAGGTAGTGCGGCCCACGGGGCTGGTCGATCCGCAGATCGAAGTGCGTCCGGCGCTGACCCAGGTCGATGATCTGCTCTCGGAAATCACCAGGAGTGTGGCCAAGGAAGAGCGCGTGCTGGTCACCACCCTGACCAAGCGCATGGCCGAGGACCTGACCGATTACCTCGGCGACCATGGCGTGCGGGTGCGCTATCTGCATTCGGATATCGACACCGTGGAGCGGGTCGAGATCATTCGCGACCTGCGCCTGGGCGTGTTCGACGTGCTGGTGGGCATCAACCTGCTGCGCGAAGGGCTGGACATGCCCGAGGTGTCGCTGGTGGCGATCCTCGATGCGGACAAGGAAGGCTTCCTGCGTTCCGAGCGTTCACTGATCCAGACCATTGGCCGGGCGGCGCGCAACCTCAACGGGCGAGCGATTCTCTACGCCGACAACATGACCGGCTCGATGCAGCGCGCCATCGACGAGACCGAGCGCCGGCGCAACAAGCAGATCGCCTTCAACGAGGCCCACGGCATCGTGCCGCAGGGCGTGGTCAAGGACGTCCAGGACATTCTCGAAGGCGCCACCGTGCCGGGTTCGCGCAGCAAGAAACGGCGTGGCGAGGCCAAGGCGGCGGAGGAAGCGGCACGCTACGAGAATGAGCTGCGTTCACCCAGCGAGATCACCAAACGCATCCGTCAGCTGGAGGAAAGGATGCTCGCCCATGCCCGTGATCTGGAGTTCGAAGCCGCAGCGCAGACGCGCGACGAGATCCACAAACTGCGCGAGCGACTGTTGCAGGTGTAGGCCCGTCTGTTTCAGCGGCCCGCCAGGGCCTTCAGGCAGCGTTCCTCGGCGGTATCGAGTTCCCGTTGTATCTGCTGGATATCCAGCAGCTGCTGTTCGAGTTGCTGGCGGCGTTCGGCAATCATGTCGAGCATGATCTGCAGTTGTTTCCGGTTGCCGGCCCTGGGGTCGTAGAGCTCGATCAGCGTCTTGCATTCAGCCAGGGAAAAGCCGATGCGCTTGCCGCGCAGGATCAGCTTCAGGGCAACGCGGTCCCTGGGGCTGTAGATGCGTTCCTGGCCACGCCGTGTGGGGGCGAGCATGCCCTGTTCTTCATAGAAGCGAATGGCGCGGGTGGTGACGTCCAGCTCGTTGGCCAGATCGGAAATGCTGTAGGTCTGCTGTGCCATGGCTGTCTTCCTCGAACGCCCGTCAGACCGCGTTCTGCCGCGCCCGCGCGACCCGCGATGCGTTGGTCCGGCCCAGCACATCGCTGATGCGCTGCCCGGCGGCAACCAGCGCATCCAGGTCGATGCCGGTGTCGATACCCAGCCCGTCGAGCATGTACAGCACGTCCTCGCTGGCCACATTGCCGCTGGCACCTCTGGCATAGGGGCAGCCGCCGAGCCCGGCGACCGAGCTGTCGAATACGCAGAGGCCTTCGAGCAGGCTCGCATAGATGTTCGCCAGCGCCTGGCCGTAGGTGTCGTGGAAATGTCCGGCGAGCTTGTCGCGCGGTACGCCGTGGCTGACGGTTTCGATCAGCTGGCGGGTCTTGCCGGGGGTGCCGGTGCCGATGGTGTCGCCCAGGGATATCTCGTAGCAGCCCATGGCGAACAGCTCGCGCGCGACATGGGCAACCTGTGCCGGATCGACCTCACCTTCGTAGGGGCAGCCCAGCACGCAGGAGACATAGCCGCGCACCTGCACGCCATTGGCGCGTGCCATTTCCAGCAGGGGAGCGAAGCGCGCCAGGCTCTCGTCGATGGAGCAGTTGATGTTCTTCTGCGAAAAGGCTTCCGATGCGGCAGCGAACACCGCGACTTCGCTGACGCCCGCTTCGAGGGCCGCTTCCAGCCCCTTGAGGTTGGGCGTCAACGCCGCGTAGGTCACGCCGGGCATCTGTTCGATCCGGGCGAACACCTCGGCGGAACCGGCCATCTGCGGTACCCATTTGGGCGAGACGAAACTGCCGACCTCGATGTACTGCACACCGGCAGCGGAGAGGTCGTTCACCAGCCGCACCTTGTCGGCGATGCTGATCGGCTGCTTCTCGTTCTGCAGACCATCGCGCGGGCCGACTTCGACCAGGCGAACGTGTTTGGGCAGGGTCATACAGACTCCAAATGATTGTTTAACAAGCGTAGGGTGGACAACGGCGCAGCCTTGTCCACCGAGCGGTGATTGGTGGAAAAGCCTTCGGCGTTTTCCACCCTACGATATTCAGGACTCGTCCATCTCCAGCAATAGCGCGCCTTCACTGACCATCTCGCCTTCGCTGCAGAGCAACTGCCTGACCACGCCGGCCTGGGCGCTGCGGATGCTGTGTTCCATCTTCATTGCCTCCAGCACGATCAGCGCGGTGCCGGCTTCCACCGCCTGGCCTTCCTCGACCAGCATGCGGACGATGCTGCCGTTCATGGGGGCGGTCAGCCCGCCCTGATGAGAGTGGTCGGCTTGCGCCTCGGCAATGGGGTCGAAGGCAGTGACCGCCTGCATTTCGCCGTTCCATTGCAGATACAGGACATGACCCTGGCGAATGGCCTTTGGCTGGCGCGAGACCCTTGTGGACGCTGCCCCGAGGCGTACCCGACGGCTTTCACCGTTGCACATCAAATGCATATGGCTTTGCGCAGGCATGCCCAAGCGCAAGCCTTCACGTTTCGCCCAAGGTGAATGCACATCATCGCTGCGTACCCGAGCCGGTTCGGTTTCGACGAACAGCTCGGCAGCCAGCGGCCAGAACTCATCCGTCAGCTCGCCGGCTGTGCGCAGCAATTCATCCGCATGGCGCGGGATGAAGCCGGTGTCCAGCTCGGCGGCGGCAAACGCCGGATGGCCGAGCACGCGCCGCAGGAAGGCGAGGTTGGTGCGAATCCCGCCAATATGGGTTTCAGCGAGCATCGCCAGCAGGCGCAGGCGCGCTTGCTCGCGGTTCTCGCCCCAGGCGATCAGCTTGCCGAGCATGGGGTCGTAGAAGGGCGAGATGCTGTCGCCCTCGCTCACGCCGCTGTCTACGCGCCGACCGGCTCCGGCCTGGGGTTCGCGGTACAGATCAAGGCTACCGGTGGCAGGGAGAAAATCCCTGTCCGGGTCTTCGGCGTACAGCCGCACCTCGATGGCATGGCCGTTCAGCGGCACCTGCTCCTGGTTGATGGGCAATGGCTCGCCACGGGCGATGCGGATTTGCCAGGCCACCAGATCCAGCCCGGTGATCATCTCCGTGACCGGATGCTCCACCTGCAGGCGGGTGTTCATCTCCATGAAGAAGAATTCGCCAGTGGCATCGAGGAGGAACTCCACGGTGCCGGCGCCGACATAACCGATGGCCTGCGCCGCCTTGACCGCCGCTTCACCCATGGCGCGGCGCAGCTCCGGCGTCAGGCCGGGCGCGGGCGCCTCCTCGACGACCTTCTGGTGGCGTCGCTGGATCGAGCAGTCGCGCTCGTTGAGGTAGAGGCAGTTGCCATGCTGGTCGGCGAACACCTGGATTTCCACGTGGCGCGGCTTGAGCAGGTATTTTTCCACCAGCATGTGTGAATCGCCGAACGCCGACTGCGCTTCGCGCCGGGCGGACTGCAAGGCTTCGGCCAGATCGGCCTCGCGCTCGACCACCTTCATGCCTTTGCCGCCACCCCCGGCAGTGGCCTTGAGCAGCAGCGGATAGCCGATGTTTTCTGCGGCGGCGCGGAAGCGCTCCAGCGCCTGATCGTCGCCGTGATAACCGGGCACCAGCGGCACGCCGGCCTGTTCCATCAGTGCCTTGGCGGCGGACTTGCTGCCCATGGCGTCGATGGCGGAGGCGGGCGGGCCGAGAAAGATCAGGCCGGCGTTTTCCACGGCGCGGGCGAAAGCGGCGTTCTCGGACAGAAAGCCATAGCCGGGGTGAATCGCCTGGGCACCGCTGCTGTGCGCGGCGGCAATGATCCTGTCGATCAGCAGATAACTCTCAGCCGGTTTAGCGCCGCCGAGGTCGATACGGATATCGGCTTCGCGGGCATGCCGGGCGTCGCGGTCGATGGCGCTGTGCACCGCCACCGTGGTCAGGCCCATGGTTCTGGCGGTGCGCATCACGCGGCAGGCGATCTCGCCCCGGTTGGCCACCAGCAGGGTGTCGAGGGGGCGGCTCATGACTGTGTCTCCTGCCAGGCGGGGCGGCGCTTTTCCAGAAAGGCATTCAGTCCTTCCTGACCCTCGGGGCTGACGCGAATCTGCGCGATGGCGTTTTCGGTGTAGCGGCGCAGGGCAGGGCTGAGCGATGCGCTGGCCGTTTCGCGCAGCAGGTCCTTGCAGGCGCGCATGGCGTGCGGGCCGTTGCGCAGCAGGTTGTCTGTCCAGCCGCTCAGGCGCTCGTCCAGTTCTTCGTCTGCGTAGATATCCGACAGCAGGCCCAGCTCGCCGGCCTTTTCAGCGCTGAAGCGCTCGCCGGTCAGGGCGTAGCGGCGTGTCGCGCGTTCGCCGATGGCCTTGAACAGCAGCGGGCTGATCACCGCCGGGGCGAGGCCGATACGCACTTCCGACAGCGAAAACTCCGCGCTGCTCGCGCCGATGGCCATGTCGCAGGCGGCAATCAGCCCCAACGCACCGCCGAACGCCGCGCCCTGCACCACGGCCAGCGTCGGCAGTTTCAAATGGTAGAGGCTGTACATCAGTTGGCCCAGCTGGCGCGCATCGCTGAGATTGGCCTCGAAGTCCAGCGCCGCACACTGCCGCATCCAGGCTAGGTCGGCGCCGGCGCAGAAGTGCCGCCCGCGTCCGCGCAGCAGTAGAAAGCGCAGGGACGGGTCCGCCTGCACCTGATCGATGGCGAGCACCAGTTCGCGAATCATTTCGGCATTGAAGGCGTTGTGCTTTTCCGGGCGATTCAGCCAGAGGGTGGCGAAGCCCTGGGCGGAGCGTTCAAGTTCGATGGTCTGAAATGGGGGCGTATTCATATTCGATTTCCTACAGGCGAAGGCCTGCGGCCCTTGGCTTGAGGCTGAAGGCTGGACGTAAAGCCTCCAGCCTCAAGCGCCGTTGTCGGTTTTTTCTTACATACGGAACACGCCGAAGCGCGTCGGCTCGATGGGCGCATTGAGGCTGGCCGAGATTGCCAGGCCCAGCACGTCGCGCGTCTGCGCCGGATCGATCACGCCGTCATCCCACAATCTCGCGCTGGAATACCAGGGATGACCCTGGCGCTCGTACTGTTCGAGGATTGGCTGTTTGATGGCCGCCACTTCATCATCGCCGAGCCTGTTGCCGGCGCGCTCGCTCTGTTCCTGCTTGACCTGCGCCAGTACGCCGGCGGCCTGTTCGCCGCCCATCACGGCGATGCGGGCGTTGGGCCACATCCACAGGAAGCGCGGGTCGTAGGCGCGCCCGCACATGCCGTAATTCCCCGCGCCGAAGCTGCCGCCGATGATCACCGTGAACTTCGGCACCCGCGCGCAGGCCACGGCGGTGACCAGCTTGGCGCCATGCTTCGCAATTCCCCCCGCTTCATACTTTTGCCCGACCATGAAGCCGGTGATGTTCTGCAGGAACAGCAGCGCAATGCCGCGCTGGCAGGCCAGCTCGATGAAGTGCGCGCCTTTCTGCGCCGCCTCGGAAAACAGGATGCCGTTGTTGGCGAGGATGGCGACGGGGTAGCCGTGCAGATGGGCGAAACCGCATACCAGGGTGGTGCCGAATAGTGCCTTGAATTCATCGAACTCGCTGTCATCCACCAGCCGCGCGATCACTTCGCGTACGTCGAAGGGTTGCTTGCTCTGGGCTGGAATGACGCTGTACAGCTCATCGGCCGGATACAGTGGTGCACGTGGCTCGCGTACCTGCAGTTGACCGTGCTTGCGCCAATTGAGATTGGCCACGCAGCGGCGGGCGAGGGCCAGGGCGTGTTCGTCGTTCTCGGCGTAATGATCGGCAACGCCGCTGGTCTTGCAGTGCACCTCGGCGCCGCCCAGTTCCTCGGCCGTCACCACTTCGCCGGTGGCGGCTTTGACCAGCGGTGGGCCGGCGAGAAAAATGGTCGCCTGTTCGCGCACCATGATGGTTTCGTCGGCCATCGCCGGGACATAGGCGCCGCCGGCGGTGCAGGAGCCCATCACCACGGCGATCTGCGCAATGCCCAGGGCGCTCATATTGGCCTGGTTGAAGAAGATCCGGCCAAAGTGCTCGCGGTCCGGGAATACCTCGTCCTGACGGGGCAGGTTGGCACCGCCGGAATCCACCAGATAAATGCACGGCAGGCGGTTTTCCTGGGCGATGGTCTGGGCGCGCAGATGCTTTTTCACCGTCAGCGGATAGTAGGTGCCGCCTTTAACCGTGGCGTCGTTGGCGATGATCATGCATTCGATACCTTCGACCCGGCCTATCCCCGCCACCACGCCAGCAGCGGCTACTTCTTCGGCATAGACCTCGTGCGCGGCCAGGGGCGACAGCTCCAAAAACGCCGAGCCGGGGTCGAGCAGGGCGTCGATGCGTTCACGCACCAGCAGTTTGCCGCGTGACACATGGCGTTGTTGGGCAGTTTCGCCGCCGCCTTTGGCGATGCGCTCAAGCAGGGCAGTCAGCTCGCCCACCTGGGCCCGCATCGCCTCGCTGTTGGTGATGAATTCCGCTGAGCGGGTATTGATCTGGCTGTGCAGGATGGCCATTGCGAGGCTCCGTAGGGTGGAAAACCCGTGAAGCGGTTTTCCACGTGTCCGTGTCCTGGTGGAAAAGGCCTGTGGCCGTTTTCCACCCTACGGTTCGTTCGATTGCTCCACGCTACCGCGTGGGGGCCGGCTCTGGTGGAAAACGCTTCGCGGTTTTCCACCCTACGGCTTTATTTCGTTTCATTGAACAACTCGCGGCCGATCAGCATACGGCGAATTTCGCTGGTGCCGGCGCCGATCTCGTAGAGCTTGGCGTCGCGCAGCAGGCGGCCGGTGGGAAACTCGTTGATATAGCCGTTGCCACCGAGAATCTGGATCGCCTGCAGTGCCATCTGCGTGGCGGCTTCGGCGGTGTAGAGAATCACCCCGGCGGCATCCTTGCGGGTGGTTTCGCCCCGGTCGCAGGCTTGCGCAACGGTGTAGAGATAGGCCCGGCTGGCGTTGAGCTGGGTGTACATGTCGGCGACCTTGCCCTGGATAAACTGGAATTCGCCGATGCTCTGGCCGAACTGCTGGCGGTCGTGAATATAGGGCAGCACCACGTCCAGGCAGGCCTGCATGATGCCGACCGGGCCACCGGCCAGCACCACGCGCTCGTAATCCAGGCCGCTCATCAGCACCTTGACGCCGCCGTTCTCGGCGCCGAGCAGGTTGTCTTCCGGAACCTCGACGTCATCGAAGAACAGCTCGCAGGTGTTGGAGCCGCGCATGCCGAGCTTGTCGAACTTGTTGCCACGGGAAAAGCCCTTCCAGTCGCGCTCGACGATAAAGGCGCTGATGCCGTGGGCGCCCGCGTCCGGGACCGTGCGGGCGTAGATCACGTAGGTGTTGGCGTCGGGACCGTTGGTGATCCAGGTCTTGCTGCCGTTGAGGATGAAACGGTCGCCCTTGCGTTCAGCACGCAGCTTCATCGAGACCACGTCGGAGCCGGCGTTGGGTTCGCTCATGGCCAGCGCGCCGATATGTTCGCCGCTGATCAGTTTCGGCAGGTACTTGGCCTTCTGTTCGGTACTGCCGTTGCGGTTGATCTGGTTGACGCACAGATTCGAGTGCGCACCGTAGGACAGTGCCACCGAGGCCGAGCCCCGACTGATTTCCTCCATCGCCAGCACATGCGCCAGATAGCCGAGGCCGGCGCCGCCGTATTCCTCGGAAACGGTCACACCGAGCAGGCCCATGTCGCCGAACTTGCGCCACATGTCATGGGGGAAGGCGTTGTCGCGGTCGATAGCTGCGGCGCGCGGCGCCAGTTCGCTGGCAACGAAGTGCGCCACCTGGTTGCGCAACATGTCGAGGGTTTCGCCAAGGGCGAAATTGAGACCGGAAGGGTTCATGGGGCGACCTGACTATTGTTGTTCTGATCATTGGATGTCACGCGACTGGCAATAATCGGCGAGCCGTGCTTTACCTTTACGTCAACGAAAGCCGAATGGGGCGGGATTGTCAAATTGCCGTGAGGGCTGTCGGATTACGCCTGCGGCTAATCCAACCTACGAAACGTGACGAGGGTGTAGGTCGGGTCACGCTTCACCGACCCGACGAGCGGAGGCGAGGTTATGTATCGGGCTGTCGGATTACGCCTTCGACACCCGGATTACGCCTTCGGCTAATCCAGGCTACGGTTTGCATAGCGTCGGGAGATAAATGATGGACAGTGATTCGATCGTGATTCTGGGCAGCGCCCGCACGCCCATGGGTGGCTTCCAGGGTGATTTGCACAGCCTGTCCGCGCCGCAACTGGGCGCTGCCGCCATTCGGGCGGCGGTGGAGCGTAGCGGCGTTGCTGCCGACAGCGTGCAGCAGGTGCTGATGGGCTGCGTGTTGGCGGCCGGTGTCGGTCAGGCGCCCGCGCGGCAAGCGGCGCTGGCCGCCGGGTTGGGGCAGGGCACCGCTTGCACCACGCTGAATAAGATGTGCGGTTCCGGCATGCAGGCGCTGATCATGGCCCACGACGCGCTGCGTGCCGGTAGCGTCGAGCGGGTGGTCGCGGGCGGCATGGAAAGCATGTCCAACGCACCCTATCTGCTGGAGAAGGCCCGTGGCGGTTATCGCATGGGGCACGGCAAGGTGCTCGATCACATGTTTCTCGACGGCCTCGAAGACGCCTACGACAAGGGACGGCTGATGGGCACCTTTGCCGAGGATTGCGCGCAGCACCATGGCTTTACCCGCGAGGCGCAGGACGCCTATGCGCTGACCTCGCTGCAGCGCGCCCGCGATGCCATCGCCAGTGGTCGTTTCAGTGGCGAAATCGTTCCGCTCCAGGTTACCCAGGGGCGCGAGCAGCGCGAGATTCGTGACGATGAACAGCCGCCCAAGGCTCTGCCGGAGAAGATTGCCACGCTCAAGCCGGCCTTCCGCGAGGGCGGCAGCGTCACGGCGGCGAACTCCAGCTCCATTTCCGATGGCGCGGCGGCGCTGGTGCTGAGCCGCCATGCCGAAGCCGAGCGGCTGGGCCTGACGCCGCAGGCGGTAATTCGTGGCCATGCGGCATTCGCCGATGCACCGGGCCTGTTTCCGACCGCGCCCATCGGCGCCATCCGCCGCTTGCTGGAGCGTACCGGCTGGCAGCTCGACGAGGTGGATCTGTTCGAGATCAACGAGGCGTTTGCCGTGGTCAGCATGGTGACCATGCGCGAGCTGGGGCTGGATCACGCGAAGGTCAACGTCAACGGCGGCGCCTGTGCCCTTGGCCACCCGATCGGGGCGTCCGGTGCACGCATCCTTGTCACCCTGATCGCGGCATTGCGCCAGCGCGGTTTGCGCAAGGGCATCGCGGCCATCTGCATCGGTGGTGGCGAAGCGACCGCCATGGCCATCGAACGGGTTGGCTGACAGAAGCTATAGCGAGAACTCGTAGGGCCGAACTTGTTCGGCCTTTGACGAATCCGTGGCCGAATGAATTCGGCCCTACGACCGGTGTAGTCCGTAGCCTGGATTAGCCGAAGGCGTAATCCGGGTTTCCGAAGGCGTAATCCGACAACCCGGGGCCTAACCCAAGCGATTACTGCAACGTCAGTTCTTCACCTCGCTCCTGCTGCCAGTCGTCCAGGCTGGGGGCGGCGAAGCGGGTGGCAGAACGGATTGATGGGAAGGACAGCGTTTGAATGCCGCCATTGGTCGATCAGCGTAATGCAAGCAGTTGCTTGCAGCGCTCGACCTCGATCTCAAAACCGACCGCCGGAATCTCCCGTACTGCTGCCAACAGCTGCAGGACGAAACCATTGCCTGCCTTGTTCAGCGTATAGAAAACCCGTGTGCCTTCCCGCTGCGCAACGACTAACTGCGCCTTCTTGAGAATGGTCAGATGTCGCGAGGCGTTGTAGTGCGATGTGCCAAGCACCTTCATGGCCTCGGCAACACAGATGCGCTCGTTGATATGGGCAAGCAGCCAGAAAATCCGCAACCGGCTGGTATCTGCGAGCGCTTTGAACGCCCCCGCGTAGCCGGCAACCGCCACTGGTTGGATCTGACAAATCATTTCACCCCCCTGTTCATAAGCCGCCAAGAACATAACTCGCGAATGAGCACGCTTCCTGTGTAGGTCACTCGACGTCAAGGAATAATCTTATAAAAAAATAATATTTTCGAATTAAAAGATATATGCATAAATTTGCATACATAGACAGCCAATGCCCAACCTTTCTACACGGATATTTTATGGCACACACAGGCTTTAAAGGGGATATCGCTCCGCAAGATGCGTGGTCGGCACTTGTCGCAACGACAGGCGCCGTACTGATTGACGTGCGTACGGCTGCCGAATGGTTCTTTGTCGGTGGCCCGGATGTAACCAGTCTGGACAAGCAGGTTGTGCAAGTCGAATGGCAAACATTCCCCGGGATGGCGCGCAACGAAGGCTTTGTCGACAGCGTCCTGGCCCTCGATCTCGACAAGAACCGCCCGCTGTATTTCATCTGCCGCAGCGGTGTCCGCTCGAAGTTCGCCGCCGAGGCGCTCGCCGAACAGGGTTACACGACCTACAACATCGCTGATGGCTTTGAAGGGCAGCTCAGCGAGGACGGGCGTCGAACGCGCGGCGGCTGGCGTGCGCTTGGCTTGCCGTGGCGACAAACCTGAAGCAACTCCCCATTCACTCCCCCCACTTTGGACAAGGAACGCCCTTATGAAGCGCCCGTCTCATCTTCTCCGTTTGCTCGTCGCCACATTGGCGATTGGCAGCTCCCTGCAGGCTTTGGCAGCGGATGTCCGCATCGGCTACGCCCCGAATACCTTCTATGCTCCCATTCTGATCGCAAAGCAGAAAAAGTGGCTGGAAGAAGAACTGTCGACTGTAGGCAACGGTGCACACACCGTCGAATGGCGATCCTTCTCGGCTGGCCCGATGATGAACGAGGCTATCGCCGCAGGACAGCTCGATGTGATCTTCACCGGCGATTTTCCGGCCATTCTCGGCAAGTCCACTGGCTTCGATGTACGACTGATCGGCATTTCGTCATCGGGTTACCTCTCCCAGGCCGGCGTGGTAGCCGCCAACTCGCCGATCAGCTCCGTTTCTGAGCTCAAAGGCAAGAAAGTCGCGACGTTCAAGGGCACCACAGCACACCATCTTCTGGTGCTCGCGCTCAAGGAGGTCAATTTAAAACCCTCCGATATCGAGTTGGTCAACCTGACCCCGCCGGACATGAACAACGCGCTGCAGCGGGGCGATGTGGATGCCGTCTTTCTGTGGGAACCGTTACTTAGCAAACTCGAGCTTGAGCATTCGGTGAAGGTGCTGCGTGATGGCAAGGGACTGAAAAACGCGATTGCCGTGATTGAGGCAACCGACCGTTTTGCCACCCATCACCCTGCCGAAGCCAAGGCGGTGTTGAAGGCCTACCAGCGAGGCGCCGAACTGATTGCTCGCCATCCTGACGAAGCCGCCAGACTGGTGGCGGCAGAGCTGAACCAGCCGGAGCCGATCATCCGCCGCTCGCTGGACAAATTCATCTACAGCCCAGAGTTCACCGTTGAGGTGGTTGACGCGCTGGTGGCGGCAGAGTCCTTTCTGCAAGAACAGGGCATGATTCGCCAACCAGTAGATATCAACCGCTTCGTCGATCGCGATCTGCTGCGCGACCTGAACGAGCAGTAACGGATATCTCATGGCTCTGCAACACGACACTGTGATCTGCCGCACCCGTTCCATCGCCATGTATTTGTCGATACCGGTCTTGCTTGTCGGGGGGTGGCAGTTGCTATCCACGCTGGGCGTGATACGACCCATGCTGCTGCCCTCTCCGACGCAGGTTGCCGAGATAGTCTGGCAACTTGCGTACAGTGGAGAGTTGGCCAAACACGTCCTGAGCAGCGGTCTCCGGGTACTGCAAGGCTTCTTGCTGGCGGCCCTGTGCGGGTTGATTCTCGGCATAGGTATCGGCTTGTCGCGCACGATGAGGCGCCTGGCCGAGCTGCCTATCCAGTTGATCAAGCCCATACCGCCGATTGCCTGGATTCCGTTGGCCATTCTCTGGTTCGGAATCGGTGAGGGCGCCAAGATCTACATCATCTTTATCGGCGCCTTTTTCCCGATTCTGATCAATACCATTGATGGCATCCGCCAAACTGATGGTCGCTTCGTCGAGCTGGCCCAGATTCTCGAAGTGCCGCGCGGGCGCTTCATTCGCCAAGTGATCCTGCCCGGCGCACTGCCGCAGATTATGACCGGGCTGCGCATCGGCCTGAACATCTCCTGGATGTGCGTCGTGGCAGCCGAGCTGATCGCGGCCTCTAGCGGGGTCGGCTTCCTGATCATGGATGCCCGGCAGCTGTCGCAAACCGATGTCATCCTCGCCGGGATGATCACCATGGGTTTTCTGGGCAAGCTCACAGACGATCTACTGAGCGCTCTCGAACGTCGCTTGATCACCTGGCGCAGCGCGTTTTCAGGTCAATAAGGAAGCCGTATGTCAGACCCCAACGCGAACGAGGCCGGTGCACTGGTCATCCGCGGACTATCCAAGTCCTTTACCCAGCAAGGCGACACAGTACAGGCCCTTTCCAGCATTGATTTGACGATTGCCAAAGGGCAGTTCATCACCATTGTCGGTGGCTCAGGCTGTGGCAAAAGCACACTGCTGCGCATCCTGGCCGGTTTTGAAACCGAGTACACCGGTACGGTCACGCTGGGCGGAAAACCAATCGAAAAGCCGGGTCTGGACCGCGGAATGGTCTTCCAGGAACATCGTCTGCTCCCGTGGCTGACCGTGGAGCAGAACATTGCACTGGGTCTGAACAACATGCCTGCTGACGAAGTCCGACGGCGGATTGACGAGCACCTCGATCTGGTCGGGCTGACCGGCTTTGCCAAGTATTATCCCGGACAACTCTCGGGCGGGATGTCGCAGCGTGTCGCGATTGCCCGCGCACTCGCCAACCAGCCGGACATTCTGCTGCTGGATGAGCCGTTCGGTGCGCTGGACGCGCTGACCAAGATCCAGATGCAGAATGAAGCCCTGCGCATCTGGCAGGCTGAACAGATGACTATGATCCTGGTCACCCACGACATTGATGAGGCCATATTTCTAGGGGATATGGTCGTCGTCATGTCCAGCCGACCCGGTACGATAAAAACGCTTATCCCCGTGCATCTGCCGCGCCCACGCGATCGCTCCAGTCTTGAGTTCATGGCCTTGCGTCGCAGAATCTACGCCGAGTTTTTCACTCAGACCGAAGTGGAAGAGTGTGCGGTCTGAAACTGCTGCTTCGACTGGGGGAAGGCCTAACCCAAGCGATTACTGCAACGTCAGTTCTTCACCTCGCTCCTGCTGCCAGTCGTCCAGGCTGGGGGCGGCTTCTTCGCCATCCAGGCGGTGGATGATGGTGAAGTAATCCTGCTTGAAGCGGTCCTGCATGATTTCGCTGCGCGAGCGCACGCGCACGGCATAGATGCCTTGCACATTCTGGTGATCGAAACCGCGCCAGTACTGCTCGTCCTTGAGCAGGCTGTAGCGATGGTTCTCCAGGGCCTTGATGACCGCCTCGCTGTCGCTGCTGCCCGCCCGCCGCACGGCATCGGCCCACTGCCGGACGATGGCGTAGGCCGAGGCGGCGGTGCTGCCGGGGTAGCCCTGGTGCTGACGGGTATAGGCCTCGACGAACGCCTGGCCTTCGACGCTGCCCGTCTGCGCCGGTACGCGCCAGGTCCAGGCCTTGGTGCCGATGACATGCTCCATGACCTGCGGGCCGGCCTGCTCGATCAGGCTGGCGGTCAGGTTGGGCACGATCACCTGCAGGCGTTTGTCCAGTTGCAGGTCGTTGGCCAGGCGCATGGTCTGTACCAGGTTCTGCCCCAGCAGGATGACCACCAGCACATCGGCGCTGCTGGCCTCGGCTTTTTTCAGCGCCGCCAAGTAATCGTCATGGCGCGCACCGTGGGCCGGGACACGGGCATAGCCGTGGCGCGCACGGTCGCGGCTTTTAGTTGCCTCGCGCAGGGCCTGCTCCATGCTGTGGCCCCAGGCATCGTCGAGGCTGATATAGAAGTAGCGGCGATTGGGCAGGTGCCAACTGAGGTATTCGCCCAGTACCCGCGCGCTCATCCAGGCGCTGTTGGTTTCGCGAAACAGATAGCGATGGCCCTCGCGGCCGGTGATCTCGTTGGCATAGCCCAGCGTCGGGAAATACAGCAGCCCCAGCTCGCGGGCGCGTTTGCCGGCGGCGATGGCCTCTTCGCTGGTGGCCCCGCCGAGCACCATGCGCACTCCCTGCTCGTCGAAGCGCTCGATGTTGGCCTGGGCCTTCTCCTCACGCGCGGCGGAATTGCGGCTGATCAGTTCCAGCGGCAGGCCCAGCACGCCGCCCCGGCGGTTGATCTCTTCGATTGCGAGCAGCGCGCCCCGGCGCAGCTCCAGGCCTTCGGACTTGTAATTGCCGGTCGTCGGGGCGTTGAGCCCCAGGCGGATCGTGTCGCTGGCCTGGGCACTGGCGGCAAGCAGGGCCAGCAACAGGCAATGCAGGAGCGTACGGAGCATGGCTCGTGTCCTTGTGAGCGGAAGAAGGGGCTGTTGTACGGCCTGTGTGTGGTGTGGGAAATACTCTTTTAAGGCAGGAAGGCCGAGACTTCGGAGGCATCTGCCCCGTGAAATGCAGGCTTTTCGCGCCCTTGGGCGGGGTATTGCTACCAAGGAAGGAGATAAATCGGTACTGCGGGCAATTGTTGCGATGGCGGCTTGATCGAAGAATCCCAGCAGACCGGGAAATCTTCCCGGCGACGATAACAATGAACCCGCAGAGGTAGCCGCAATGAAGCACACCGGTCTTCGCAAACCCTTCGCCCTGACAGCCTTGTGCGCCAGCATCGCGCTGTCGAGCGTATCGGCTTGGGCCGTCACCGATAAGGACATCCTTGCTGACGCCAAGACTACCAATCAGATCGTGACCAACGGGCTGGGGCTGCAAGGGCAGCGTTACAGCTCGCTGGATACACTCAATACCCAAAACGTCCAGCAACTGCGCCCGGTCTGGGGCTTTTCCCTGGGGGGTGAAAAGCAGCGCGGCCAGGAATCGCAGCCGATGATCAAGGACGGTGTGATGTACGTCACCGGTTCCTACTCGCGCGTGTTCGCCGTGGACGCCCGCACCGGCAAGGAACTCTGGCAGTACGACGCGCGCCTGCCCGACGGCATCATGCCGTGCTGTGACGTGATCAACCGTGGCGTCGCGCTGTACGGCGACCTGGTGATTTTCGGCACCCTGGACGCCAAGCTGGTTGCGCTGAACAAGGACACCGGCAAGGTCGTCTGGCGCAAGACGGTCGCCGACTACAAGGCCGGCTACTCCATCACGGCGGCACCGACCGTGGTCAAGGGCAAGGTCATCACGGGCGTTGCCGGTGGCGAATTCGGCGTGGTCGGCAAGATCGAAGCCTACGATGCCAAGAATGGTGAGCTGGTGTGGAGCCGTCCGACCGTCGAAGGCCACATGGGCTTCGTGATGAAGGATGGCAAGAAGGTTGACAACGGCATCTCTGGCGGCGAAGCCGGCAAGACCTGGCCGGGCGACCTGTGGAAGACTGGCGGTGCGGCACCGTGGCTAGGCGGTACCTATGACGCGGACACCGACTCGCTGCTGTTCGGTACCGGTAACCCGGCGCCGTGGAACTCGCACCTGCGTCCTGGCGACAACCTGTACTCCTCGTCGCGCCTGGCGCTGAACCCGGACGATGGCTCGATCAAATGGCACTTCCAGACCACCCCGCATGACGGCTGGGACTATGACGGTGTCAACGAGTTGGTGTCCTTCGACTACCAGGAAGGCGGCAAGACCATCAAGGCCGCTGCTACTGCGGACCGTAACGGCTTCTTCTACGTCCTGGATCGCACCAACGGCAAGTTCATCCGTGGCTTCCCCTTCGTGGACAAGATCACCTGGGCCAAGGGCCTGGATAAGAACGGTCGTCCGGTCTATGACGACAGCAACCGCCCCGGTTCGCCGAGCGCAGATGACAAGGGCAAGTCGGTATTCGTCGCGCCGTCGTTCCTGGGCGGCAAGAACTGGATGCCGATGGCGTATAGCCAGGACACCGGCCTGTTCTATGTACCTTCCAACGAATGGGGCATGGATATCTGGAACGAAGGCGTCGCCTACAAGAAAGGTGCGGCCTACCTGGGTGCTGGCTTCACCATCACCCCGCTCAACGAGGAATACATCGGTGTGCTGCGCGCCATCGATCCGAAAACGGGCAAGGAAGTCTGGCGCTACAAGAACTACGCGCCGCTCTGGGGCGGCGTGCTGACCACCAAGGGCAACCTGGTGTTCACCGGCAACCCGGAAGGCTTCCTGATGGCGTTCGATGCCAAGACCGGCAAGAAACTCTATGAGTTCAACACCGGCTCGGGCATCGTCGGCTCCCCGGTCACCTGGGAGATGGACGGCGAGCAGTACGTCTCCGTGCTGTCCGGCTGGGGTGGTGCCGTTCCGCTGTGGGGTGGCGAAGTGGCCAAGCGCGTGAAGGACTTCAACCAGGGCGGTATGGTCTGGACCTTCAAGCTGCCGAAGGATCTTGTCGGCAAGCGTTGATGGCAAGCGTGCGGTAAGTGCAAAAGGCCGGCTGATTCAGCCGGCCTTTTGCCGTTCAGACTCGGCGAATGGCTTGCCGCTGGTCGTTTTTCAGCGGCCTGTCAGCAGCTTGCCGGCAACCTCCAGGCCCTGCTGCAGCACGCTGTGTACCTGCACCAGCTCGGCGCCGGCGGCAAGGCGTGCCTGGAGATGCTCGCGGGTCTGGATGCCGCCCACCGATATCAGCGCCATATCCTGCACACACAGCCGCCGCAGCGCCTCGATCTGCCGGCAGGCCTGTTCCTGATGTGCGGGGGTTTGCCAGTCCAGGTAGCGCTGGCGAGTGGCCGGTGGGCCGGGGTCATGGGCGGCGAGCAGGCCGTCGAAACCCAGTTCGAGGAGCAGCTGCGCCAGCTCCAGCGGAATCTGCCCCGGCAGGCTGCGCACCTTTACGGCCAGCGGTACATGGCGTGTCGTGGTTTGCTCCAGATCGTGCCGCTGAAGTAGAAGTTCACTCAACAGGCGGCGCAGGCGAGGGCGCTCCCGGCTATCGAGCAGCACCTCGCTACCGGGGCCGATCAGGTTGAGCATCAGGTAGTCGGCGTGCGCCCAGGCGCGGGCCAGTCCCTGGCACAGCTGCGCATCGGAGCGGCTGGGGTCGAGTCTCAGGTTGATGCCCAGGCGTGCGCTGCCTTGCTGGTTGAAGGCCAATTCGCTTGGCAGCGCTGCCGCATCCAGGCTGCCGATCTCCGTGAAACCGAAACCTGCCGCCGAAACGCTTCTGCCCAACTGGCCGAGCGGGTCGAAACCGGCGGCGATGCCCAGTACGGACGGAAACGCCAGGCCCATGACATGGATCGCCGGCTCAGCCATGGCGGCGTTCGAATTCGGCCATGAAGTCTCGCAGGCGCTCGACGCCTGCCAGTGGCATGGCGTTGTAGAGGCTGGCGCGAATACCACCGACGACCGTATGCCCGCGCAGGTTGTGTAGGCCCTCGCGTTCGGCCTGGGCGAGAAAGGGCTCCAGCAGGCGCTCATCGCGCAGATGAACGCAGAGATTGATCCGCGAACGATCGTCCACGCGCTGCCTGCATCGATAGAGCCGGCTGGCGTCGATGAAGTCGTAGAGGCGTGCGCTTTTTTCCAGGCTGGCGGTAGTTATCCGTTCCAGCCCGCCCTGGTCCTGAATCCAGCGAAGCATCAGCGCCATGCAGTAGAGGGCGAACGTCGGCGGTGTATTCAGGCGGCTGTGCTGCTGTGCCTGCAAGGCGTAAGAGAAAGGTGATGGCAGTCCCGCTCTGGCCGGCCTGAGCAGGTCGTCGCGAATGATCACCAGGCAGAGCCCGGCGACGCCCAGGTTCTTCTGGGCGCTGGCGTAGATCACCCCGAAGCGTTCGACAGGTATCGGTCGGGTGAGAAAGTCCGAGGTCATGTCCGCCACCAGTGGCACCGACAGTTCGGGGAAATGCTGCATTTGCAGACCATTGGCGGTTTCGTTGCTGGTGACGTGGCAATAACCCGCCTGCGGATCGAGACGCCACTGGTGGCGAGAAGGGATGGTCTGAAAACCACTATCGGCACTGCTGGCAATGACATTCACCGGGGCGTGGCGGCGCGCTTCCGCGATCGCCTTGCGTGACCAGTGGCCGCTTTCCAGATAGTCGGCACTCTGCCCGGGGGCGAGCAGGTTCATGGGCAGCAGGGCGAAATGGGCGCTTGCACCGCCCTGCAGGAACAGCACCCGATAGTTCGCCGGGATCGCCAGCAACTGGCGCAGATCCGCCTCGGTTTGTGCCATCAGAGTCTTGAAGGCATCACTGGTAAAGGGCTGCTCCAGGATCGACTGGCCGCTGCCTTGCCAGTCGGGCAGCTCCCGGCGGATCTGCTCGATAACGGCTTTTGGCAGCATCGCCGGGCCGGCGGCGAAGTTGTAGGCCTCGGCCTGTGCAGGGGCCTTATAGAAGATGCAGGCCATGACCGGAGAGCGCCATCAGGAACAACACGGGAAAGGACAGGATGGTGTTGGTGCGCGAGGACAGAAAGGTGATTCGCGAACAGCGAATGCGTTCCTCCAGGGGCGCCGGGACGAAGCCGAGCAGCTTCTTCTGGTGCGGCCAGAGCACCAGCCACAGGTTCAGCAGCATCAGGGTGCCGAGCCAGGCGCCCAGACCGATGGCCGCCAGCGGGCCTTGCAGCAGCAGCGCATCGACCAGCCAGCCGCGCTGCCAGAGCATGAACAGGCCGCTGAGCCAGACCACCAGCGAGGCGTAGCGGAAGATGCCATGTTCGCGCTTCATGCGTGCTTCAAGATCGCGGTTCAGGGTCTCGACGTCTATGCCGTTGTGCAGGGGGGTGAACCTGGGGTTCTGCACGAAATTGGCGTAGTTGTGCCCGACCCAGACCAGCGCGAAGAGCAGGTGGGCATAGCGGGCCAGCAGATCGGGGAAAGACATGTTGGCTCCTAGACCAAGTAACGCAGCAGCAGATAGCAGAGCAGTGTCAGGCCGATGCCAGCGCTTAGCGTGCCGGCAAAGGAGTCATGGGGTAGTTTCAACATCCACCCCCTGGCTGGCATGCCGTGGTATCAGGGTTTCATCCGGGCGTGCCGGACGCTGTGCCAGCTCCACCGCCTGGCGAATCAGATGGTGGTGGGGCGATTTGCTGCAGGCCGGGTCGGTGTTGTCGCCGGAGCCGGTCAGCAGCAGCGCCTGGCAACGGCAGCCGCCAAAGTCCTTTTCCTTCTCGTCGCAACTGCGGCAGGGTTCCGGCATCCAGGCGTCACCGCGATACAGGTCGAATACGGGCGAGTCGTGCCAGATCTTCTCCAGCGGCTGCCGGCGCACATTGGGAAACGTCAGATTCTTGAAGTTGGCGGCCTGGGAGCAGGGCAGCGCATCGCCATTGGGCGAGATGGTCAGGTGGATCGCTCCCCAGCCGTTCATGCAGGCCTTGGGGCGGCCTTCGTAGTAATCGGGAATCACGAAGAAAATGGTCAGTCGATCGCCGAGGCGCTGACGGGCTTCGCGGACTTGTGCCTCGGCCCGTTCGAGTTCGGCGCGGGTGGGCATCAACTGTTCGCGGTTGAGCAGCGCCCAGTTGTAGTACTGCACGTTGGCCAGCTCCAGGTATTCGATACCCAGCTCGGCGGCGAAGGCGATGATGTCGGGTACCTGTGCGATGTTCTGCCGGGTGATGGGCACGTTGAGCACCATCGGAAAATCCATGGCCTTGATCAGCCGCGCCATGTCGCGCTTGCGTTGCCAGACATCGACCCCCGCCAGCTGCTTCGCGACGCCCGGATCGGTGGACTGGAATCCCAGCTGGATATGCCGCAAGCCGGCCGCTTTCAACGCGCGCAGGCGCGCTTCGGTCAGGCCGAGGCCGGAGGTGATCAGGTTGGTGTAGTAGCCCATGCGGTCGGCTTCGGCAACCAGGGTTTCCAGATCCTTGCGCAACGTCGGCTCGCCGCCGGAGAAGCCGATCTGCAGAGCGCCCAGGGCACGCGCCTGGCTCATCACGTCGATCCATTCGGCGGTGCTCAGCTCGTCCTTGCGATAGTCGGCAAAATTCCTGGGGTTGCTGCAGAACACGCACTGCAACGGGCACTGGTAGGTCAGTTCCAGCAACAGCCAGACCGGGTTGCCGCTGCCATCAAGCCTTAATTCGGATCCAGCCTTTGCCATGGGATACCTCCAGAAAATTCATGACGCCGCTGCGTACTGCGGTCAGGTCCGATGCGCAATACATCACTGCAAGTTTGCCAATCAACTCTTCGACGCTTGTCTGTCCGTCGCAGAAATTGAGAATCTGCCCGCCGGTCTCATTCAACTTCACGATGCCTTCTGGATATAGAAGGACATAAGCCTGCTGAGACGCTTCCCAGCGAAACATGAAGGGTGGACGTATCTCGTAGAGATCCTGGGAACAGATGCGTATTTCTTTCATGGCTGCTCTCCCGAGAGAGCCTGCATGGCCGTAATTGCTGGACATGCAGGCCTTTTCATTTAGCGAACGTAGACGTACGCCGTTACTTCAAAGCCCAGGCGCAGATCGCAAAATTCAGGATTGATCCACTGCATGTCGTATCTCCTTCAATAAGTTCCGGATGGGATGTTGCAACTGGAAGCTAGAACGCTTGAAGGCATTGACTAATACAACTTTGGAAGTGTTTTCGTGCTCAGTTGGTAGTGTGTGGCTTGATTTTGTTAATTATTTTCATGCTTGACGGGCGTTCTTGTCGTTGGTCAATTGCGTCTGGGTAATTGGCGTTAAATTGCTCGGTTTTTTTCAGGCGGATAAGAAGAAGTGGGGCTATCTTTCAGTTTGCCTGGGTTGCTTTTGCGCGCCGGGCCAAAGCCTTCGCGTCTACTACCAAATGAGGACGGCATCTGGTCCTAGGGTGCATTCCGGTGAGAGACTCGGGCTGCCTAAGATCGCTCCATGCCCTGTCCATATCCCGGTCAGGCTCCAACAAGTGAAAGAGAGAGGCCGCTCATGATTTACGCCCAACCCGGTACCGAAGGCGCCATCGTTTCCCTCAAGCCTCGCTACGGCAACTACATCGCAGGTGAGTTCGTGCCACCCGTGAAGGGTGAGTACTTCGCCAACACCAGCCCGGTGGATGGCTCCTTGATCGGCGAATTCCCGCGTTCCGGTGCCGAGGATATCGACAAGGCCCTGGATGCCGCCCACGCCGCCGCCGATGCCTGGGGCAAGACGTCCGTTCAGGAGCGTTCGCTGATCCTGCTGAAGATCGCCGACCGCATCGAAGCCAACCTGGAAAAGCTCGCCGTTACCGAGACCTGGGACAACGGCAAGGCCGTGCGTGAAACCCTCAACGCCGACATCCCGCTGGCCGCCGACCATTTTCGCTACTTCGCCGGCTGCCTGCGCGCCCAGGAGGGCAGCGCCGCCGAGATCAACGAGCACACCGCCGCGTACCACTTCCACGAGCCGCTGGGTGTGGTCGGGCAGATCATTCCGTGGAACTTCCCCTTCCTGATGGCCGCCTGGAAGCTGGCCCCGGCGCTGGCCGCAGGCAACTGCGTGGTATTGAAGCCCGCCGAGCAAACCCCGCTGTCGATCACCGTCTTCGCGGAAATCATCGGCGACCTGCTGCCGGCTGGCGTGCTGAACATCGTCCAGGGCTTCGGTCGTGAAGCGGGCCAGGCGCTGGCCACCAGCACCCGTATCGCCAAGATCGCCTTCACCGGCTCGACCCCGGTCGGTTCGCACATCATGAAGTGCGCCGCCGAGAACATCATCCCGAGCACCGTGGAGCTGGGCGGCAAGAGCCCGAACATCTTCTTCGAAGACATCATGAAGGCCGAGCCGGAATTCATTGAGAAAGCCGCAGAAGGCATGGTGCTGGCGTTCTTCAACCAGGGCGAGGTGTGCACCTGCCCGTCGCGCGCGGTGATCCAGGAGTCGATCTTCGAGCCCTTCATGGAAGTGGTGATGAAGAAGATCCTGCAGATCAAGCGTGGCAACCCGCTGGACACCGAGACCATGGTCGGCGCCCAGGCGTCCGAGCAGCAGTTCGACAAGATCCTCTCCTACATGGACATCGCCCGTGGCGAAGGCGCCGAGATTCTTACCGGCGGCGCCGCCGAGAAGCTCGAAGGCGGCCTGGCGACCGGTTACTACGTGCAGCCGACCCTGATCAAGGGCCACAACAAGATGCGCGTGTTCCAAGAAGAGATCTTCGGGCCGGTGGTCGCCGTGACCACCTTCAAGGACGAGGCCGAAGCCCTGGCCATCGCCAACGACAGCGAGTTCGGCCTGGGCGCCGGCGTCTGGACCCGCGACATCAACCGCGCCTATCGCATGGGCCGCGGGATCAAGGCCGGTCGCGTGTGGACCAACTGCTACCACCTGTACCCGGCGCACGCCGCGTTCGGTGGCTACAAGAAGTCCGGCGTCGGTCGCGAAAACCACAAGATGATGCTCGACCATTACCAGCAGACCAAGAACCTGCTGGTCAGCTACGACATCAATCCGTTGGGCTTCTTTTAAATGAAGCGTTTTTAAACGAAGAGCTTCTAAACCAGCTCGGTGGACCCGGCGCGCTCAGCTCCCGCGCGCCGGTTGACTTGCAGAGCGCCCCGAGGGGCGCGGACATTCCGGCCAGCGGTATCCCACGAGCACGGATGTCCATTGTTGCAGCGCGGCCCAGGCCGCGTTTTTTTTTGTCTGCAAAACGCCTTTGTCCCCGTTATGCCCCCGTTACGTGCTGGTGGAGCAACCCTGCTTTTGTGGGGCGGACTTGTCCGCGAATCGATGCCCGGGCATCGGCGTGGCTCCGTTCGCGGCCAAGGCTCCTCCCACGATAGGCATGTGCATAGGCAGTTCGTAGGCCGGGTCACGCTCCACCGACCCGACGAGCGGTGCCGAGGTTGTTCGCCATATTACGCCTCGTCTTGTCGGATTACGTCTTCGGCTGATCCGACCTACAACAGCCTGCATCCGCCCCGCAACACGTAACGGGGACATGGGCCGCTTGCGGCCCCTCTGGTCAATGCCGAAGGCACTACCAATGCAGGTTGCTGTCTCCTTCCAAAGTACCATTCTGTTTGCAAAGGCATAGGGTGCTTAATGAAGTTGTCGGAATAACTCCGGCATCAACGACAAGAGGAATAAGCCATGTGGACCAAGCCTGCTTTCAGCGACCTGCGCATCGGTTTTGAAGTCACCATGTACTTCGCTAACCGCTGATCGACTAGCCCCGGCCTGGTCGGGGCTTCATCTTTTTCGGGAGCTGCCCATGTTCATCCAGATTCTCGGTTCTGCTGCTGGCGGCGGCTTTCCACAATGGAACTGCAATTGCGCCAACTGTGCCGGCGTGCGTGCCGGTACCTTGCGTGCACAGCCGCGCACCCAGTCCTCCATTGCCATCAGCGACAACGGTGTCGACTGGATTCTGTGCAACGCCTCGCCGGACATCCGCGCCCAGCTGGAGGCTTTTCCCACACTGCAACCGGCACGCAGACCGCGCGACACGGCCATTGCCGCGATCATCCTGCTCGACAGCCAGATCGACCACACCACCGGTCTGCTGACCCTGCGCGAGGGCTGCCCCCATGAAGTCTGGTGCACCGAGATGGTCCATCAGGACCTGACCAGTGGTTTTCCGCTGTTCAACATGCTCGAGCACTGGAACGGCGGGCTGAAGTGGAATCCCATCGCCCTGCAGGGCAGCTTCGTCATTCCGGCATGCCCGAACCTGCTGATCACGCCAATTCCGCTACGCAGTTCGGCGCCGCCGTATTCGCCGCACCGCAACGACCCGCATCCGGGCGACAACATCGGTCTGCTGATCGAGGACCGCCAGAGCGGTGGCAAGCTCTTCTATGCGCCGGGTCTGGGCCAGGTCAGCCCCGAGTTGCTGGAGATCATGCGCGGCGCCGATTGCCTGTTGGTGGACGGCACCCTCTGGCGCGATGACGAGATGCGTGTGCGCGAGGTGGGCGACAAGCTCGGCAGCGAGATGGGGCATCTGCCGCAGAGCGGTCCTGGCGGCATGATCGAAGTGCTCGACGGGTTGCCGGCGACGCGCAAGATCCTCATCCATATCAACAACACCAATCCGATCCTCGACGAGGATTCCGCCGAGCGCGAAATACTCGGCGAACAGGGCATCGAAGTGGCGTTCGACGGCATGAGCATCGAGCTCTGACGCTCGCCCATACGCCCTCCATACGATCATCAGCGCGCCTGTGCGAGCGGCCTGGCGGCGCATAACCAAGGAAGTCCCGTGATGACCCAGCCAGCCATGACCCCTGCCGAGTTCGAGCAGGCCCTGCGCGCCAAGGGCGAGTACTACCATATCCACCACCCTTTCCACCGCGCCATGTATGAAGGTCGTTCGACCCGCGAGCAGATCCAGGGCTGGGTCGCCAACCGCTTCTACTATCAGGTCTGCATTCCGGTGAAGGATGCGGCGATCATGGCCAACTGTCCGGACCGGGATACGCGCCGCGAGTGGATCCAGCGCATCATCGATCACGATGGCAGGCCCGGTGAGGAGGGCGGCATCGAGGCCTGGCTGCGCCTGGCCGAGGCGGTGGGGCTGGATCGCGAGCAGGTGCTGTCGCAGGAACTGGTGCTGCCCGGCGTGCGCTTCGCGGTGGATGCCTACGTCAATTTCGCGCGTCGCGCGGTGTGGCAGGAGGCGGCCAGCAGCTCGCTGACCGAACTCTTCGCGCCCACCATCCATCAGTCGCGCCTCGATGCCTGGCCGCAGCATTACAACTGGATCGACACCTCCGGCTACGACTACTTCCGCAAACGCCTCAAGGAAGCCCGCCGGGATGTCGAGCACGGCCTGCGCATCACCCTCGAGCACTACACGACCTTCGAGGCCCAGCAGCGCATGCTGAACATCCTCCAGTTCAAGCTGGACGTACTCTGGAGCATGCTCGACGCCATGAGCATGGCCTACGAGCTGGATCGCCCGCCCTATCACACGGTTACCCGTGAGCGCATCTGGCACAGGGGTATCGCATCATGACCCATGAAGACGTGCTGCCCCGCGTTCCCGTGCTGCGTCGCGGCTATCGCTTCCAGTTCGAGCCGGCGCAGGGCTGCCACGTGCTGCTCTACCCGGAGGGGATGATCAAGCTCAACGACAGTGCCAGCGAAATCCTCAAGCGGGTCGATGGCGCGCGGACGGTAGGCGGCATCGTTGCCGACCTGCAATCGAGTTTCCCCGGTGCCGAAGGGATCGAGGACGATATCCTGGCGTTTCTGGAGGTGGCCGTTGAACGGTTCTGGATCGAGCTTCGCTAAGCCGGGTGTGGTTGTCGGCCCGCCGTTGTGGTTGCTGGCCGAGCTGACCTACCGTTGCCCGCTGCAATGCCCGTATTGCTCGAATCCGCTGGATTTCGCCCGTAGCCATGAAGAGTTGAGCACCGCCGAGTGGATCGAGGTGTTCCGTCAGGCGCGAGAGATGGGTGCGGCACAGCTGGGCTTCTCAGGTGGCGAGCCACTGGTGCGTGAGGACCTGGTGGAACTGATCGCCGCCGCGCGCGAGCTGGGCTACTACACCAACCTGATCACCTCCGGTATCGGCCTGACCGAAGCCAAGATCGCCGCCTTTGCCGAGGCCGGGCTCGACCATATCCAGATCAGCTTCCAGGCCGCCGACGAGGAAGTGAACAACCTGCTGGCCGGTTCCAAGAAGGCCTTTGCGCAGAAACTGGCCATGGCCCGTGCGGTCAAGGCGCATGGCTATCCGATGGTGCTCAACTTCGTCACCCATCGGCACAACATCGACAATATCGAGCGCATCATCCAGTTGTGCCTGGAGCTGGAGGCGGACTTCGTCGAGTTGGCCACCTGCCAGTTCTACGGCTGGGCCGAGCTCAATCGTGCCGGCCTGCTGCCCAGCAAGGAACAGCTGGTGCGTGCCGAGCGCATCACCAATGAATGGCGCGAAAAGCTGGCCGCCGAAAACCACCCCTGCAAGCTGATTTTCGTCACTCCGGACTATTACGAAGAGCGCCCCAAAGGCTGCATGAATGGCTGGGGCAATCTGTTTCTCGACATCACGCCGGACGGCACCGCCTTGCCCTGCCACAGCGCGCGCCAGTTGCCGGTGCAGTTCCCCAGCGTGCGCGAGCACAGCATCGAGCACATCTGGAAGCACTCGTTCGGCTTCAACAAATACCGCGGCTATGACTGGATGCCCGAACCCTGCCGCAGTTGTGATGAAAAGGAACAGGATTTCGGCGGCTGCCGCTGCCAGGCGTTCATGCTCACCGGCGATGCCGCCAACGCCGACCCGGTCTGCAGCAAGTCGGCCCACCACGGCAAGATTCTCGCGGCGCGCGAGCAGGCCGAGCAGGGCGCACCGCTCGAACAGCTGCAACATCGCAACGAAAAGGCCTCGAAGCTGATCATCCGCGCATGAATACGGGCTCTGTGCTTCCCCACGGCTTCTGGCCCAGCGACTGGAGCGCGGAGAAGGCTGCCTGCGCCAGCCGCGATTTCGCCGAGTTGCGCGCTGGCCACGGCGGGCTGCTGTGGGTCGAATACGACCCGGCGGACGCTCGCTGCACGCTCTGGCACTGGCGTGACGGCACGACCCGTTGTCTGACGCCGCCAGGCATCTCGCTGCGCAGCCGGGTCTACGAATATGGCGGCGGCGCCTTCTGCCTGACCGACGATGGTGTGGCCTATGTCGACGAGCAGGACCAGCAGATTTATCTGCAACGGATCGAAGGGGACGGCACGCCGACCGTGCTGACGCGGTATCCGAACTGCCGTTATGGCGATCTGCAATTCGATGAACGCCACCGCTCCATCCTGGCCGTGGAGGAGAAGAGGGCGGGCGACGGCGTGGAGCATCGCCTGGTCAGCCTTTCGCTCGCCGATGGCCGGCGCGGGGTGCTGGCCGAAGGGGCCGACTTCTATGCATCGCCTACGCTGGATGCCAATAGTGGACGTTTGGCCTGGGTTCAGTGGCAGCGGCCCGAACAGCCTTGGACGGCGACCAGCCTCTGGGTTGCCGAGCGCACAGCGGAGGGGGGCTGCCAAACGCCCTGGTGCCTGGCTGGCGCGCAGGGCGGCGAGTCGTTGCAGCAACCGCGCTTCGCCGCGGATGGCACCCTGTATTGTCTGAGCGATCTCGATGGCTGGTGGCAGCCTTGGCGGGAGCAGGGTGACGGCCTTGTGCCGGTGTTCGGTTCGGCAGAATGCGATCATGCTCCGGCGCCCTGGCAACTGGGTACGGTCAGCTATCTGCCTCTGCCCGAAGGCTCTGTGCTGCTGACGCGCATGCTGGAGGGGCACGGCTTGCTGTTCGAGCAGCACAGCCAAAACGGCGAGCGCCATCTGGCGAGGGAATTCAGCCGTTGCCGCCAACTGGCAGCCGACGAACATCGTTTCTATTGCATTGCCGGCTCGCCAGGTCGGATGCCGGGCGTGCTGTCGATCGATCGAAGCAGCGGCCAGACCCGATTGCTTGCCGGAGGCGAGCAGCCACTGGCGGCTGAACAGCTGTCCAGGCCGCAACCGTTTAGCTTTCCCGGCGGCGATGGCGAGACCGCCCACGGTTTTTTCTATCCGCCGGGCAATGCCCGCTATCGTGCTCCTGCAGGTGAGAAGTCACCGCTGGTGGTGTTTATCCACGGCGGCCCGACGTCGGCCTGCTATCCGGTCTTCGATCCGCGTATCCAGTACTGGACCCAGCGCGGCTTTGCCGTGGCGGATATCAATTACCGTGGCAGCAGCGGCTTCGGGCGTGCCTATCGCCAGCGCTTGCGTGGCCAGTGGGGCGTGCTGGACGTGGAGGATGCCTGCGCCGCCGTGGCCGAACTTGCCCGGCGTGGGCAGATCGACCCGGCGCGTACCTTTATCCGAGGCTCCAGCGCTGGCGGCTATACCGCGCTCGGCGCCCTCGTGGCTGATGCCGGTTTCCGTGGCGGGGCCAGCCTCTATGGCGTCAGCGATCCCCTGGCGTTACGTCGGGTCACGCACAAGTTCGAGGCCGACTACCTGGACTGGCTGATCGGCGACCCGCAGGCCGATGCCGAACGCTACCGGCAGCGCACGCCGCTGTACCATGCCGAGCGGATTCGCGTGCCGGTGATCTTCTTCCAGGGCGGGCAGGATGCGGTGGTGCTGCCGGAGCAGACCGAAACCATGGTGGCGGCATTGCGCGAGCAGGGCGTTGCCGTCGAGTACCGACTTTATCCCGAGGAGCGCCACGGCTTTCGCCAGGCGTACCATCTGGCCGATGCGCTGGAGCGGGAATTTCGTTTCTACCAGTGCCTGCTGAGCGTGGAGGCGACTGATTGCTTTAACAGTGGAAAGCAGTAGTCTTACCGGTCGTAACAAAAAATAACTATAGGCCGTAGTAATGAGCCCCAATCTTAGCCTGCAGCGCAAATTCGTTTCTCCCGAGATCGTCTTCGGTGCGGGTTGCCGACATAGCGCGGGCAACTATGCGAAGAACTTTGGCGCCCGCAAGGTGCTGCTGGTATCTGATCCAGGCGTGGTTGCCGCCGGTTGGGTCTTGGATATCCAGATGAGCCTGGCGCGGCAGAATATCGAGCATCATCTGTTTACCCAGGTCTCGGCCAATCCGCGTGCCGAAGAAGTGATGCTGGGCGCCGAGGTGTATCGCAGCCAGGCCTGCGATGCCATCGTTGCGGTGGGCGGCGGCAGCCCGATGGATTGTGCCAAGGGCATCGGCATTTCAGTCGCGCATGGGCGCAACATCATCGAGTTCGAGGGCGTCGACACCCTGCGCGTACCGAGCCCGCCGCTGATTCTGATCCCGACCACGGCAGGCACCTCGGCGGATGTTTCGCAATTCGTGATCATTTCCAATCAGGACGAGCGGATGAAGTTTTCCATCGTCAGCAAGGGCGCGGTGCCCGACGTGTCGCTGATCGACCCGGAAACCACCCTGAGCATGGACCCTTTTCTTTCCGCCTGCACCGGCATCGACGCACTGGTGCATGCGATAGAGGCCTTCGTGTCCACCGGCAACGGGCCGCTCACCGATCCCCACGCACTGGAGGCGATGCGCCTGATCAACGGCCACCTGGTACAGATGATCGCCAATCCGGCGGATATCGAGCTGCGCGAGAAGATCATGCTCGGCAGCATGCAGGCGGGGCTGGCCTTCTCCAATGCGATTCTTGGCGCGGTACACGCCATGTCCCACAGCCTGGGCGGCTATCTCGATCTGCCGCATGGCCTGTGCAACGCGGTGCTGATCGAGCATGTGGTGGCGTTCAACTACAGCGCCGCGCCCGAGCGCTTCAAGATCGTCGCACAGACCTTCGGTATCGATACCCGTGGCCTGACCCACCCACAGATTCGTGATCGCCTGGTGGCCCATCTGATCCAGCTCAAGCAGGCCATCGGCTTCAGCGAAACCCTGGGGCTGCACGGGGTGAATATCTCGGACATTCCGTTCCTCTCCCGGCATGCCATGCAGGACCCGTGCATCCTTACCAACCCGCGTTCGTCGACCCAGCGTGACGTCGAAGTGGTCTATGCCGAAGCACTCTGAGCCTAACGATGCGCTGGCCGGATTGCTTGGCTTGGGCACCCACTCGGCGCGCAAGAGCCACTATCCGGAATTGCTCAGCCGGCTCGAAGAGCTGGAGGCCGAGCGCAATCGCTACAAGTGGCTGTTCGAGCATGCGGTGCATGGCATCTTCCAGGCCAGTCTGCGCGAAGGCATACGCGCCGCCAACCCGGCCCTGGCGCGCATGCTCGGCTATGACAGCCCGGAGGATGCGCTCTGGGGGCTGACCGATCTTTCCCACCATCTGTTCATTGGCGGGGAAGAGGAGCTGCAGCAGGTTCGCCATGTGCTGAGCACCCAGCTGGGGCTGTTCGGTTATGAAACCCGGCTGCGCCGCAAGGATGGCAGCGCCATCGACGTGATGATGAATCTGCTGCTCAAACCGGACGAGGACGGTCTGGTCGAGGGCTTCGTCGCCGATATCACCGAGCGCAAGTTGGCGCAGTTGCATCTGCAGCATCTCAACGAGCAGCTTGAACAGCGTGTCGCCGAACGCACCCTGGAACTGCGTCAGGCGCGCGATTCCGCCGAGGCGGCCAACCGCAGCAAGGATAAGTATCTGGCGGCGGCCAGTCATGATCTGTTGCAGCCGCTGAATGCCGCGCGCCTGCTGATTTCCACCCTGCGCGAACGGAGCCTGCCGGAGGCGGAGCAGACCCTTGTCGAGCGCGCGAATCAGGCCTTGGAAGGTGCCGAAGACCTGCTCACCGACCTGCTGGATATTTCCAAGCTCGATCAGCAGGCGATCAAGCCTGACATCTATGCTTACCGCCTCGATGAAGTGCTGTTGCCGCTGGTGTCCGAATTCGAGTCGGTGGCGCAAGCGAAAGGGCTTGGTTTTGAGCACTACATCCCGGCCTACGCGCTGCACAGCGATTTCCGGCTTCTGACGCGCATCCTGCGCAACTTTCTCAGCAACGCCTGTCGTTATACCGACCAGGGTCGTGTGCTGCTGGGCGCGCGCAAGCGCGGTGACAACCTGCGCATCGAGGTATGGGACACCGGGCGTGGCATCGCGGCGGATCAGATGCAGTCGATATTCCTTGAATTCAACCAGCTGGGCGTGCAGCGCGCCGCCGAACGCACCGGAGTCGGCCTGGGCCTTGCCATCGTCGACCGTATTGCAGCGATGCTGGACTATCGGGTGCAGGTCCGTTCGCAGCCGGGGCGCGGTTCGGTATTCAGTATCGATGTGCCGCTGGCCGATGCTCCATCGCCAGTGGCAGGTGAAGCGCCAATGCTGTCACTGCCGGGCGATCCTCTGCCGGGACGGCGCTTGCTGGTGCTGGACAACGAGCTGAGCATCCTGCACAGCATGGCCGCACTGCTCGGTCAGTGGGGCTGCGAAGTGCTGATTGCGACCGATGAGGCTGAAGCGAGCCACGTGCTGGCCGGATCGCCGCCGGAATTGATCCTGGCGGACTATCACCTGGATCAGGGGATGACCGGCTGGCAGGCGGTCCAGAAGCTGCGCGCACGTTTCGGCTACTCGATCCCGGCGGTTATGATCACCGCCGACCGCAGCGACCAGTGCCGCCGCGAGTTGCAGGGTGTCGGGGTGCCGGTGCTTAACAAACCGGTCAAGGCCGGCAAACTGCGCTCGGTCCTGAGTCATTTGCTCCATAACAAGGGCCATGGTGGTCCTGAATGATCCAAAGCCGATTCGGATCAAGTATCCGGGCACGATTGAGCAGCTAGAATCCCTGCCATGAAACCTTACCTGCGGCTCTGTCTGATTCTATTGATCAGCTTCTCGCTTCCCGTTAACGGGATGGCGGCTGTTGGGCTGGTTATTGAGGCCTGCCAGATGCAGGACGGCGAAGTAATGATTTCCGCGCCGACAGACCATGCGGCGCACGATACGGGTGTCGGGAACGGGGCAGAGCATTCACATGGGCAGAACCCGCTCTGCAAGAGCGACCACCAATGCAAGACAAGCTGTATGTTGCAGGTGGCTGTAACCAAATCGGTGCTGACAACCACCGCACATCTGCTGATCACCTATATACCCGAGCATATTCCCTCCGGCTCGGGTAACGACCTCTGGCGTCCACCACGCTTCTGATTTCCGCTGACCTGATGCATCCATTGCCGAAACGCTGATGGGTGCCGTGTGCGTGCCTGCATGGCACGCAGGATCTGCAAGGAATCAGAATGATGTTCCCAATCTTGCGCATTATCCGGCCATGCGAGGCCGTGATGTGTTGTGCGTTGGCGTTGCCGGGCCTGGCCAATGCACTGACCTTCGATGACGCGCTGCGGCTCGCCGAGCAGCAGGCGCCTTCTCTACAGGCTGAAGCTGCCAAGCTGCAAGCCGCCCGTAGCGACTCCATACCGGCTGGCGAGCTGCCCGACCCGAAACTGCTGCTCGGCGTGCAGAGCGTACCGATCGAAGGCGCCGAGCGCTGGAGCCTGGATCGGGACGGCATGACCATGAGCATGGTCGGACTGATGCAGGACATGCCCAACCGTGACAAGCGACGTGCCCGTGTCGAAGTGGCGCGCGCCGGAATCGAGCGTGCCGCGGCCGAGCGTGAAATAGAAGCGCTGAATGTTCGCCAGTCCACTGCCCAGGCGTGGATTGTCAGCCATGCCATCGAACGCAAGCTGGAGGCATTCGACGGGCTGTATGCAGAGAACCGCCTGCTCGCCGAGATTGTGCGGGCGCGTATTGCTGGTGGTCGTGGACAGGTCGTCGAGAGCGTCCTGCCGCGCCAGGAAGCGGCGCTGCTCGCCGAGCGCGCCGACGAGTTGCAGCAGCAGCGCCAGCAGGCGCGGGCCACGCTCGAGCGCTGGGTCGGCGATGCGGCGCGTGAACCACTGGATGGCGGCCTGCCGCACTGGCAGATCGATGTCCAGAAGCTGCAGCATCAGCTGCGCAATCATCCTCAGCTGCAGGCCTATGCGCCGATGACGCAGCAGGCGCAGGCGCGTATTCGCGAGGCAACAGCGGAGCGGAAGCCGGACTGGAGCTGGGAAGTCGATTACCTGCGGCGCGGACGCGAGTTCGGTGACATGGTCACTCTGCAAGTCAGCTTCGATCTGCCGATTTTCCAGCGCTCGCGGCAGAACCCGCGCATCGCCGCCCGGCATGCCGAACTCAACCAGCTGGAGGCCGAACGTGAGGCGCTGGAGCGTCAGTTTGCAGAGCAACTGGGCAGCGAACTGGCCGAGCTCGAACGTTTGCAGCGTGCCCTGGCGCGCACCCGTGAAGTGTTCCTGCCTCTGGCGCGCGAACGCGCCGAGCTCAGCCTGGCCGACTACCGTGCCGGCAGCGGCGAGCTGGATAGGGTACTGACGGCGCGTCGCGAACTGATCGAAACCCACCTCAAACAGATTGACCTCGAAGGCCTGCAGGCGATTGCCGCCAGCCGTCTGTATTTCGCCTATGGAGATGCCCAATGAGCCGGATTTTTCTCAAAACAGGCGCGCTATTCATCGTGACTGCCGCTCTGGGGCTGGCCGGCGGCTACTGGTTCGCTCAGCGCCAAGCGCACGTTACCGTCCAGGCTGCGCCTGTCAGCGTACAGAGCGAGCGTCGGGTGCTGTACTGGTACGATCCGATGGTGCCGCAGCACAGGTTCGATCAGCCGGGCCGATCGCCGTTCATGGATATGGAACTGGTGCCGCGCTACGCCGATGACGACGCGGGCGCCTCCGGCGCGCAGACGATCAGCATCGATGCCGGAATCACCAGCAACCTCGGCATGCGCCTGGCCAGAGTCAGCCGTGGGCAGTTGTCGCGTGCTGTCGAGGCGGTCGGTGTGCTGGGCTTCAATGCCCGTGACGTGGCGCTGGTGCAGGTACGATCGGCGGGCTTCGTCGAGCGCGTCTATCGACTGGCACCCGGCGATGTGCTGGAAGCGGGTGCGCCGCTGGTAGACCTGTTGATGCCGGAGTGGGTGGCCGCGCAGGAGGAGTTTCTCGCATTGCGGCGTGTTGGCGACCGCGCTCTGCTCGAGGGCGCGCGTCAGCGCCTGCGCCTGGTTGGCATGCCGGCGGAAACGATCCGGCAACTGGAGCGTTCCGGTCGGGTGCAGGCGCAGCAGACCGTGCGTGCGCCCATAGGCGGCGTTCTGCAGGAGCTGGAGGTGCGTCAGGGCATGAGCGTCGCCGCCGGAGCGCCGCTGGCGCGGATCAACGGCCTGGAGAGCGTCTGGCTGGAAGTGGCGGTGCCTGAGGGGCAGGCCGGAAACATTCGTGTCGGCCAGGCGGTGACCGCCCACTTGCCGGCGCTGGCCGGCGAGCCGGTGCAGGGAACCATCGCCGCAGTGCTGTCCGAAGCCACTGCGGCCACCCGCACCCTGCGTGTGCGGGTAGAACTGCCCAATACCGACGGGCGCTTGCGTCCGGGCTTAAGTGCGCGGGTCGAACTGGTTGCACAGCGCTCGCACAGCGCGCTGCTGGTGCCCAGCGAGGCGGTGATCCGTACCGGCAAGCGCACCCTGGTGATGCTCGCCGAAGCCGGCGGGCGCTACCGCCCGGTGGAAGTACGGGTCGGTGAGGACAGCGGCAGCCAGACCGCGATTCTGCAGGGCCTGGAGGAGGGCCAGCAGGTGGTCGCCTCGGGGCAATTCCTGATCGACTCCGAAGCCAGCCTGCGCGGCATCACCGCCGTGGCCGAGACGATGGCAGACGCGCCAGGGCACGTGCATGAACCTGAGCATGGGCACGAGCAAGCACTTGCCCCCGCACTGCATGAAGCCGAAGGACGTATCGTCGAAATAACCGAGCAGGGTGTGAAAATCGCCCACGGGCCATTCCGGACGCTGGGCATGCCAGGTATGGCCATGCGTTTCGCCGTCGCCAATCCGCACCTGCTGCACGGGATGCACGTCGATAGCCGGGTGCGCTTCGCCGTGCGCGAAACCGGCAGCGGCCTGGTCATCGAGCAACTACAGCTTCAGGAGCAGCAGCCATGATCGCCGCACTGATTCGCTGGTCGGTATTCAACCGGTTCCTGGTGCTGCTGGTGACGTTGCTGCTGACCGCCGTGGGTGTCTGGTCGCTGCGCACCACGCCGATCGATGCACTGCCGGACCTTTCCGACGTGCAGGTGATCATCCGCACGCCGTATCCAGGCCAGGCGCCGCAGATCGTCGAGAATCAGGTGACCTACCCGCTGACTACCACGATGCTCTCGGTGCCGGGGGCCAGGACCGTGCGTGGCTATTCGTTCTTCGGCGACAGCTATGTCTACGTCCTGTTCGAGGACGGGACCGACCTGTACTGGGCGCGCTCGCGGGTACTGGAATACCTCAGCCAGGTGCAGAACCGGTTGCCGGAGGGTGCCAAGCCGTCGCTTGGCCCGGACGCCACCGGGGTCGGCTGGATCTATCAATACGCGCTGGTCGATCGCAGTGGCAACCACGATCTGGCGCAATTGCGCAGCCTGCAGGATTGGTTCCTCAAGTACGAGCTGGTCACTCTGCCCAATGTGGCCGAAGTCGCCACCATTGGTGGCATGGTCAGGCAGTACCAGGTGGTACTCGACCCGTTGAAGATGGCCAGTCTCGGTGTACCGCAGGTCCAGGTGATCGAAGCCATTGGCAGGGCCAATCAGGAAACCGGCGGCGCGGTGCTGGAGTTGGCGGAAACCGAGTATATGGTGCGCGCTTCGGGCTACCTGAAAACCCTCGATGACTTCCGCCGGATTCCGTTGCAACTCAGTGCTGCCGGAGTGCCGGTAACCCTGGGCGATGTCGCGCATGTCCAGCTTGGCCCGGAGATGCGGCGCGGAATCGCCGAACTGGACGGCGAGGGCGAAACCGTCGGCGGCGTGGTGATCCTGCGCAGCGGCAAGAACGCACGGGAAACCCTTGCCGCCGTGCACGTCAAGCTGGAAGAGTTGAAAGGCAGCCTGCCAACGGGCGTGGAGATCGCCACCACCTACGACCGCAGCCAGTTGATCGACCGTGCGGTGGAGAACCTCAGCTTCAAGCTGCTGGAGGAGTTCATTGTTGTCGCGCTGGTCTGCGGTCTCTTTCTCTGGCACCTGCGCTCATCGCTGGTGGCCATCGTCTCGTTGCCTATCGGTGTGCTGATCGCGTTTGCGGTGATGCGCTACCAGGGGGTCAACGCCAACATCATGTCGCTCGGCGGAATCGCCATCGCCATTGGCGCTATGGTCGATGCGGCGGTGGTGATGATCGAGAATGCCCACAAGAAGGCCGAGGCCTGGCGTCATGCCAACCCGAACAGGACGCTGGAGGGAGAAGAACACTGGCGAGTGATGACCGCTGCCGCCGAGGAGGTCGGCCCGGCGCTGTTCTTCTGTCTTTTGATCATCACGCTGTCGTTCATTCCGGTGTTCACCCTCCAGGCACAGGAAGGCCGTCTGTTCGGCCCGCTGGCATTTACCAAGACGTATGCCATGGCTGCCGCGGCAGGACTGTCAGTGACCCTGGTGCCGGTGCTGATGGGGTACTGGATACGTGGGCGCCTGCCCGATGAGTCGCACAACCCGCTGAACCGCTTGTTGATCCGCATCTATCGTCCGGCGCTGGAGAGGGTGCTTGAGCATCCGAAGGTCACCATTGCTGTTGCGCTGCTGGTACTGGCGACTACGTTCTGGCCGATGGCTCGCCTGGGTGGGGAATTCCTGCCGCCGATGGATGAGGGCGACCTCCTTTACATGCCATCGGCGCTGCCGGGGCTTTCCGCACAGAAGGCCGCGCAGCTGCTGCAGCAGACCGACCGGATGATCCGCACGGTGCCGGAGGTCGCCACGGTGTTCGGCAAGGCCGGGCGTGCCGAATCGGCCACCGATCCAGCGCCGCTGGAGATGTTCGAGACCACCATCCAGTTCAAACCGCGCGAGCAGTGGCGCGCCGGGATGACGCCGGAAAAGCTGGTCGACGAACTGGATCGTGCGGTACAGGTGCCGGGCCTGACCAATATCTGGATTCCGCCGATTCGTAACCGCATCGACATGCTCGCCACGGGCATCAAGAGCCCAATCGGGGTCAAGATCGCGGGTGCGACACTGGAGGAGATCGACCGCGTCAGCCAGCAGGTGGAAGCCGTCGCCAAGGGCGTGCCGGGCGTCAGTTCGGCGTTGGCTGAACGTCTGGTCGGGGGGCGCTACATCGATATCGATATCGATCGACAGGATGCCGCACGCTACGGGCTGAATATCGCCGATGTGCAGTCTATCGTCGCCAATGCCATCGGTGGCGAAACCATCGGCGAGACAGTTGAGGGGCTGGCGCGCTATCCGATCAGCGTGCGTTATCCGCGCGAATGGCGTGACTCGCCCCAGACCCTGGAACAACTGCCGATTCTCACCCCGCAGGGCAGCCAGATCACTCTGGGCAGTGTGGCACGGGTGCGCGTCAGCGACGGCCCGCCGATGCTGCGCAGCGAGAACGCGAGGCTGTCCGGCTGGGTGTACGTCGATGTGCGTGGGCGCGACATCGCCTCGGTGGTCGCCGATCTGCGCCAGGCGGTCAGCGACCAGGTTCCATTGCTGCCGGGGATGAGCCTGAGCTATTCGGGGCAGTTCGAATACCTCGAACGTGCCAATGCGCGGCTCAAGCTGGCGGTGCCGGCTACATTGCTGATCATCTTCGTGCTGCTCTACCTGACGTTCGGGCGCTTCGACGAGGCGCTGCTGATCATGCTCACCCTGCCGTTCGCCCTCACCGGCGGCGTCTGGTTCCTCTATCTGATGGGCTACAACCTCTCGGTGGCCACCGGCGTCGGTTTCATTGCCCTGGCCGGTGTGGCGGCGGAGTTCGGTGTGATCATGCTGCTGTACCTGAAGAATGCCTGGAACGAACGACAACAGGCTGGCCGGCACGATGAGACCGCGCTCTGCGAAGCCATCCGTGAAGGTGCGGTGCAGCGTGTGCGGCCCAAGGCGATGACGGTGGCGGTGATCGTTGCCAGCCTGCTGCCGATCCTGCTCGGTGCCGGCACCGGCAGTGAGGTGATGAGTCGCATTGCCGCACCGATGGTTGGTGGCATGCTCAGCGCGCCGTTGCTGTCACTGTTCGTGCTTCCGGCGGCCTACAGGCTGATGCGTCGCGGCAGGGCAAAGCCGTAGCAGCGGTGATGGATGCGCCATGAGGCCACTGCCTCGCAACGTTCGGCGCGCTTCGATGTCTCCCGTCCTGACGGTGCCTTGAAATTACAAGACACCGTCCTCCCCTTGGGCTTGAGTGCGAGAACAACCGATATTCATGCTGCAACCTTCTCCGATTGCTTACGGTTGTGATGCTATATGGCCATATACAGACGTGTGGTCTGGGTATATGGGTCATTTTTTGGTAATGTCTGGCGCTTGTGAAGCGAGCCTTCAATACCAGCAATGAGGTGTCTGATTGATTAGGGTGCTGGTGGTCGATGACCATGACCTGGTACGCACAGGCATTTCCCGGATGCTCGCCGACATAGATGGCCTGCAGGTGATTGGGCAAGCCGACTCCGGTGAGGCGGCGATCAGGAAGTCGCGCGAGCTGAAACCGGATGTCGTTCTGATGGACATCAAGATGCCCGGAATCGGCGGTCTTGAAGCGACCCGCAAACTGTTGCGCAGCCATCCGGACATCAAGGTCATCGCCGTGACCATCTGTGAAGAAGATCCTTTCCCGACGCGCCTGCTGCAAGCCGGAGCCGCCGGCTACCTGACCAAGGGCGCGGCGCTGGAAGAAATGATCCAGGCCATTCGGATGGTGTTTGCCGGCCAGCGCTACATCAGCCCGCAGATCGCGCAGCAGCTGGCGCTCAAATCCTTCCAGCCGAAACTCAATGGCTCGCCTTTCGATCTGCTCTCGGAGCGGGAAATACAGATTGCCCTGATGATTTCCAATTGCCAGAAGGTCCAGGCCATTTCCGACAAGCTTTGCCTGTCGCCCAAGACCGTCAATACCTATCGCTACAGGATCTACGAAAAACTCTCGATTACCAGTGACGTCGAGCTGGCCCTGCTCGCGGTGCGACATGGCATGGTCGACACCATCAACTGATGAGCGCTTTCGACTCTTCGGCATTTCTCGCTTCCTGCAGTGTGCGGCCCGGTGTCTACCGGATGTTCGATGGCGAGGCCAAGCTGCTGTATGTCGGCAAGGCGAAGAACCTCAAGAAGCGCCTGTCGAGCTATTTCCGCAAGACCGGGCAGGCCCCCAAGACGGCGGCGCTGGTGGCCCGGATCGCCCAGATCGAAATCACCATCACGGCGAACGAGACCGAGGCGCTGCTGCTGGAGCAGACGCTGATCAAGCAGTGGCGACCGCCTTACAATATCCTGCTGCGCGACGATAAATCCTACCCTTACGTCTTTCTGTCCAGCGGCGATTTCCCACGCCTGAGCATTCATCGCGGCGCGAAAAAGGAATCCGGGCGCTACTTCGGCCCGTACCCGAGCGCCGGAGCGATCCGCGAAAGCCTGAGTCTGTTGCAAAAGGCCTTTTTCGTCCGCCAGTGCGAAGACAGCTTCTACCGCAACCGGACCCGTCCCTGCCTGCAATACCAGATCAAGCGCTGCAAGGCGCCTTGCGTGGGGCTGGTCGCTGCCGAGGAATATGCCCAGGACGTGCGCCATTCAGTGATGTTCCTCGAAGGGCGCAGCAATGCCTTGGCCGAAGAGCTTTCCGCCAGCATGGAAGCCGCCGCGATGGCGCTTGATTTCGAGCGTGCCGCGGAAATTCGCGACCAGATCGCGCTTCTTCGTCGCGTTCAGGACCAGCAGAGCATGGAAGGCGGCAGTGGCAATGTCGATATCGTCGCGGCGGTGGTAAGCCCCGGCGGCGCCTGTGTCCATCTGATCAGCGTGCGTGGCGGCAGGGTGCTGGGCAGCAAGAACTTCTTTCCCCAAGTGGCCATCGAGGAAAGCGTCAGCGACGTGCTGCAGGCTTTTCTCGAACAGTATTATCTGGGCTCGATGGAGCGGGAGCTGCCTGCCGAGCTGATCGTCAACAGCATCCATGAAGGCTTCGCCACCCTGATCAGCGCCATTATCGAGTTACGCGGCGAGGAGCTTGCCATTACCCATCGCGTCCGTGGAACGCGCGCGCGCTGGCAGCAGCTGGCACTGACCAATGCCGAGCAGGCGCTGGCTGCGCGGCTGGCGAGTCGTCAGCATCTGGCCGCACGTTTTCAGGCGCTGGCCGAAGCGCTGGAGCTTGACGAACCGCCGACGCGGCTGGAGTGTTTCGATATCAGCCATTCCAGTGGCGAGGCGACAGTGGCGTCCTGTGTGGTCTTCGGCCCGGAAGGACCGCTGAAATCGGATTATCGTCGCTACAACATCGAAGGCGTGACGGCGGGCGATGACTACGCGGCGATGCATCAGGCCCTGTCGCGTCGTTTCAAAAAGGCTGCCGAAGGGACGGGCAAGCTGCCGGACATATTGCTCGTCGATGGCGGCAAGGGACAGCTCAACATGGCCCGCGAGGTGTTGCAGGAGCTGGCCGTGCCCGATCTGATCCTGCTGGGCGTGGCCAAGGGCGTCACCCGCAAGCCGGGGCTGGAAACGCTCTACCTCAATGATGCCGAACACGAATTCACTCTGCCGGGAGATTCGCCGGCGCTGCATCTGATCCAGCAGGTGCGCGATGAGGCGCATCGCTTCGCCATTACCGGCCACCGTGCGCGACGCGGCAAGGCACGCACCACGTCAACGCTGGAAGAGGTTCCGGGTATCGGGCCGAAACGGCGTCGCGAGCTGCTCAAGCATTTCGGCGGTCTGCAGGAATTGAACCGCGCCAGCCTTCCGGAAATCGCCAAGGCGCCCGGTATCAGTAAAAAGCTTGCCGAGTTGATTTATGCCACCCTGCACAGTGAGTAGAATCCCCTTCAAATTCGCGGATCGCTGGTATCAATGAACATTCCAAACATTCTCACCGTGTTGCGTGTGCTGCTGATACCAATCATCGTCCTGCTGTTCTATCTCCCCTTCAAATGGAGCTATCTGGCAGCCAGCGCAGTGTTTGCAATTGCCGCCGTGACGGACTGGCTGGATGGCTATCTGGCGCGACGGCTGAAGCAGAGCACCCCCTTTGGCGCCTTTCTCGATCCGGTTGCCGACAAGCTGATGGTGGCGGTGGCTCTGGTGTTGCTGGTCGAGGAGCATGCGAACCTCTGGCTGACCTTGCCGGCGGCGATCATCATCGGTCGCGAGATCGTCGTCTCGGCCCTGCGCGAGTGGATGGCCGAACTGGGCGCGCGAGCGCAGGTGGCGGTGTCCAGCCTGGGTAAATGGAAAACCGCCGCACAGATGGTGGCGCTCATCATCCTGCTGGCAAATCCGCCGCTGATGACGATCTGGGTGGGTGCCGGCTATGCCTTGCTGATCATTGCGGCGGGGCTGACGCTGTGGTCGATGGTCAACTACCTGATGGCGGCATGGCCTCATCTGAGCCCGACAGAAAAGAAATAAAGACTTTTTTAATCAAGGGCTTGACGGCTGGCGCCGAAGATATAAAATGGCGCCCGTCACCAAGACGATGCGGGAATAGCTCAGTTGGTAGAGCACGACCTTGCCAAGGTCGGGGTCGCGAGTTCGAGTCTCGTTTCCCGCTCCAGATACAGGTGCAAAAGATTTAACGTCTTTTACATCCTTGAAAAAGGGACCTTCGGGTCCCTTTTTTCGTTTCGTTATTCCACTTGCCGATCGCCTCCATGCGGATGACTGTTCGGGTCGCCGGCCCTTTTGCCATTGCGCAATCGACGCTCGGGGGCGAACCCGGGCCTTGCCAACGAGTCAACTAGACAAGTCCCACTCGCTGGTGCGTGCACCTATAATCGCGTGCCCACATCAAGACAGGTGAAGCATGGCCAACGCATATCACGATCACAATCTGGCACTCCTGGCCCATTTGCGCGGCATCCTGCTCGCCATGGGTGAAACCGGGCAGGTCTCCGACGAGAGTCATGCGTTGTTTCTCGAGCGCTTCGATGAGCTGGTGATGAATCTGCGCGACATCCCCGAGGAGCGGCATCTGGGGCAGGACCTGATCTGTCAGGTCTTCCACCGTTATCCGCAGATCGCTCATCTGGTGCCGCGCGACCTGCTGTGGTTCTTTGGTGGTGATTGCCTGCATTTCATGCCGGACGAAGAGATTGAAGTGTTCCAGAGGCTGGAGGAGCGCCGCTACGAAGCCGAGAGCAGTGGCGAGCCGTTCGACTGGAACATGGAAAAGCAGCTGCTCAGCATGTCCGAGCACAGCGTCAGGCATTGACAAGGCTATGTCCCCGTACCCCCAGAGGCGGCTTATCACATTGGGTAGGTCGGGTCACGCTTCACCGACCCGACAGGCGGAGTCGAGAACATTTGCCTGGTTGTGCCCCGTATCGTCGGATTACGCCTGCGGCTAATTCGACCTACAACTGCGGATATTCGCGGCTGAAGCCGCTCCCGCAAAGCAGAATGCTTCGCCAATACATGGCCGTTAACGAACTCCGCTATTGCTGGATTGGGCTGAGCGACCGAGTCTGGCCGTCGGCTTATGCGATCAGTATCCGATTGGTGCGACCGTGGCTGAAACGGGCGCGCGGTTGAAAATGCCTGCGCGCGCCCTTATCTAGCTTGTTTCGCCGTTTCGCTCCGCTTGCGAGCGAAAGGCCTTCACTTCCTGCGTTGTGTGCATTTTCTATGAGTACTGCTCTGTCCATTCGGCAGCTGACCAAGACCTATGGCAATGGCTTTCAGGCCCTCAAGGGCATCGACCTGGATGTCGCTGAGGGTGATTTCTATGCCTTGCTCGGACCCAACGGGGCCGGCAAGTCCACCACCATCGGCATTCTCTCGACGCTGGTGAACAAGAGCGGCGGCACGGTGAACGTGTTCGGTCATGATCTGGATCGAGATCCCGCCGGACTCAAGCGTTGCCTGGGCGTGGTGCCGCAGGAATTCAACTTCAACCAGTTCGAGAAGGCCTTCGACATTCTTGTCACCCAGGCCGGCTACTACGGCATTCCGGCGAAGGTCGCCAAGGAGCGTGCCGAGCGTTATCTGAACCAGCTGGGGCTGTGGGATAAGCGTGATGTGTCGTCGCGGATGCTGTCCGGCGGGATGAAGCGGCGGCTGATGATCGCCCGTGCGCTGATCCATCAGCCGCGCCTGCTGATCCTCGACGAGCCCACGGCGGGTGTGGATATCGAGCTGCGTCGCTCGATGTGGTCGTTCCTCACCGAACTCAACCGCGAAGGCATCACCATCATCCTCACCACCCATTATCTGGAAGAGGCCGAGCAGCTGTGCCGCAACATCGGCATCATCGACCACGGCCAGATCGTCAGGAACACCAGCATGCGCGAGCTGCTCAAGCAGTTGCATGTGGAAACCTTCCTGCTCGATCTGAAGGAGTCGCAGCTGGTGCCGCCGGAGTTGGGCAGTTATCCGGCCAGGCTGGTCGATCATCACACACTGGAAGTGCAGGTGGACAAGAGCCAGGGCGTTACCGACCTGTTTCGCCTGCTGTCGGCGCAGGGCATCGAAGTGGTGAGCCTGCGCAACAAGACCAACCGGCTGGAGGAATTGTTCGTTTCGATGGTGGAAAGCAACCTGAAGGAGGCCCAATGAACACGGAGTTTCAGGCCAATCTTGTTGCGCTGCAGACCATCGTGCATCGTGAAATTCGCCGCTACATGCGGATATGGCCGCAGACCCTGTTGCCGCCGGCGATCACTATGGTCTTGTACTTCGTCATCTTCGGCAATCTGATCGGTGCGCGGATCGGCGAGATGGATGGTTTCAGCTATATGGAGTACATCGTGCCGGGGCTGATCATGATGTCGGTGATCACCAATTCCTACAGCAACGTTGTGTCCAGCTTTTTCAGCAGCAAGTTCCAGCGCTCCATCGAGGAATTGCTGGTTTCGCCGGTCTCGCCCCATGTGATTCTCATCGGTTTCGCACTGGGCGGCATCACCCGCGGACTGGCGGTGGCGCTGATCGTCACGCTGTTGTCGATGTTCTTCACCGACCTGCAGGTGCATCACCTGGGCATCACGCTGCTGGTGATCGCCCTGACCTCTGCGATCTTCGCTCTGGGCGGCTTTCTCAATGCGATTTTTGCACGCAACTTCGATGATATTTCCATCATCCCGACCTTCGTGCTGACCCCTTTGACCTATCTGGGCGGGGTGTTCTATTCGATCAACCTGCTGTCGCCGTTCTGGCAGACGCTGTCGCTGGCCAACCCGGTGCTGCACATGGTCAATGCGTTCCGCTACGGCATTCTCGGGGTCTCGGATATCAGCATCGGCATTGCCATCGGTTTCATGGCTGCTGCAGCGGTACTGATGTACCTGTGGTGCATTCGTCTGTTGAAAAGCGGTCGCGGCATGCGCCAGTAATCGCGATAGCGCCACAGCCGCTGGAAAAAACGCCGCGAAGCGTTAAACTTCGCGGCGTTTTCGTTCAGGTTCTTCTCAATATGCAGCATCCCGCCGAACTCTCGCCGCTGGGCAAGTCCAGTGCCTATGTCGCGACCTACAGTCCCGAGCAGCTGTTTCCCATTGCGCGTGCGCCCAAATGGGCCGAGCTGGGACTGACGGTCGAGACGCTGCCCTATCGGGGCGTCGATATCTGGAACTGCTACGAGCTGTCTTGGCTGCTGCCGTCCGGCAAGCCGGTGGTGGCCATCGGCGAGTTCAGGATTCCTGCCGATTCGCCGAACATCATCGAGTCCAAGTCCTTCAAGCTCTACCTCAACTCGCTGAACCAGTCGGTCTTCGAGAGCCGTGAAGCGTTGCTGACGGTGATGGTGAAGGACCTTTCGGCGGCGGCTGGCAAACCGGTCGAGGTGCGTTTGCGCACGCTGGATGACGTCGCCACAGAGGGCGTCGCGCCCTTGCCGGGGCGTTGCATCGATGATCTGGACGTGACGATAGAGCACTACGATTCGCCACAGGCCGAACTGCTGCGTTGCGATGCGTCACGCCAGGTCGAGGAGTGCCTGCACAGCCATCTGCTCAGGTCCAACTGCCCGGTCACGGGGCAGCCGGACTGGGGTTCGCTGGTGGTCGACTATCGCGGCGCGGCGCTGGAGCCGTCGAGTCTGCTGGCATATCTGGTGAGCTTTCGCCAGCATGCCGACTTCCACGAGCAGTGCGTGGAGCGCATCTTCCTCGACTTGCAGCGTCTGCTGAAGCCGGAGCGGCTGAGTGTTTATGCGCGCTATCTGCGCCGTGGCGGGCTGGATATCAATCCGTATCGCAGCACCGAGGCCGTTGCGACCGATAACGGACGTCTCGTCAGACAGTGAGTGGCAGCTGGAGACCGGCGGGGCAATTGCGTCCAGCCTCCAGTACCGTTTTTGCTAGATGCCCATGTTCGCCAGGGTCTGCATGATGTTGCGCAGCGTCATGGCAGTATTCGGATGGCTGACCTCGAAGCGTTCCACGGCGAGGTGAACGCCATCGACCAGTGAATCGTTCTGATCGACGACGCCCTGATTGGCCAGGCGCAGTTCGATGTCCTGGGCAATGGCGTGCAGTGCGGCGCGTTCTTCTTCGCTCAGCGGGGTGTCCTGGGCCAGGTGGCTGCGCAGCTCCGCAAGCTGTGACTGCAGATCATGTTCCGGCATGGTGCTTCCCTCTCGTATGGCCTGTTCGATGAAGGAAGGTTAAACCAGCGGCCTGGGCTTGTCTGTCTCTTTAATGTCGAGCGGCTCGGCAGTGGCCGCATATCTGCCGGCTGCCGACAAAAGCCGGAATGGATTTATACTGCTGCGCCTGTCAGGCGGCGGCGTCATTGGAATAATGAGGGTGTTCAGCATGCAAGTGATTGGCAAGGACTGGGTCGGATACTGCAAGGTTGCGCTGCTCGCTGCGCTGGCCGCGTTGGCTGCGTCGCCCGTGCAGGCCGCCGAGGAAGATCCCTGGGAGGACGTCAACCGTGTGGTGTTCCGTTTCAACGACACCCTGGACACCTACACCCTCAAGCCGCTCGCCAAGGGCTATCAGAAGGTGACCCCGGACTTTCTCGAAGATGGCATCGGCAATGTGTTCAGCAATCTCGGCGACGTTGTCGTGCTGACCAACGACCTGCTACAGGGCAAGATCCGCGATGCCGGCATCGACACCAGCCGCATTCTGTTCAACAGCACCTTTGGCGTGCTGGGCTTCTTCGACGTGGCCACGCGCATGGGGTTGCAGAAGAACGATGAGGACTTCGGCCAGACGCTGGGCGCCTGGGGCCTGGGCAGTGGCCCTTATGTGGTGCTGCCGCTGCTGGGGCCGAGTACGGTGCGCGATGCAGCGGGGCGCGTACCCGACGCCTTCCTGCAGCCTTATCCCTATATGGATCACGTGCCGACCCGCAATGTGACCTACGGAACGGGTGTGGTCGACATGCGCGCCGGCCTGCTTTCTGCGGAGAGGATGATCACCGGCGACAAATATATCTTCGTGCGCAACGCCTATCTGCAGAATCGTGAATTTCGCACCATGGATGGGCAGGTCGAAGACGATTTCTGACCGGTCCGAGCCGCCCGGCTCAGCTCATGGACAGGATGGCCAGCCCGAGAGCCTGGCGGCCATCCTCCTGGACTCCGACACGCACGACTTCGGTCTCTGCATCCAGCCCCTTCAGTTCGCTGTGCGGCGAGGGGATATGGACATGGACCCTGTCACCCAGTTGCAGTGCGGTTTCGGCCAGCACCTGCATGCCCGTGCTTGAAAGGTCCAGACAAACGCCGTTGCAGGTCTGCCCACCATGGGTAAGGCTGATGGCAGTTTCGACCTGCATGCGGATGAAGTCGCGTTTTTCGCTGTAATAGCGGTCACTCTGGGTCATGTTTCTATCCTTTGAATGAGGCTGTACGCGCTCTTATAGCCCCCGTCTGTCGGGCCTGTAAAGCGCGGGCGGGGCTGTCGCGCCCGGCTTGAAACGCTTGTCGTATGGGAGTACCGTCTGCGCCTTGAAAAGATCCCTTTGCCCAGCGCCTGCGCGGGGCCGATGCTTTCGCCAGTAGCCCTGGCGATACAGCCTGGTAGGAACATGCACAACCCAAGCACGACGCTACTGATCATAGATGACGACGATGTAGTACGGGCCAGCCTGGCGGCCTATCTGGATGACAGTGGTTTCAAGGTCCTGCAGGCACAGAACGGGCCTCAAGGGCTGGAGCTGTTCGACGCCGAGCAGCCTGACCTGGTGATTTGCGATCTGCGCATGCCGCAAATGGATGGCCTGGAGCTGATCCGCTTGATCAGTGAGCGTCAGGCCGATCTTCCGGTCATCGTCGTGTCGGGTGCCGGCGTCATGAGCGATGCCGTCGAGGCGCTACGCCTGGGCGCTGCGGACTACCTGATAAAGCCTCTCGAAGACCTGGCGATGCTCGAACATGCGGTTCGGCGAGCCCTGGACCGTTCCCGCCTGCGCCTGGAAAACCGTCGTTATCGCGAGCAGCTGGAAGCAGCCAATCGTGACCTGCAGGCCAGCCTGCATCTGCTCCAGGAAGATCAGGACGCCGGTCGCCAGGTGCAGATGAACATGCTGCCGATCACGCCTTACGCCCTCGACGATTTTTACTTCGATCATCAGATCATTCCGTCGCTGTACCTCTCGGGTGATTTCGTCGATTACTTCAGAATCGATGATCACCGCATCGGCTTTTACCTGGCGGATGTGTCCGGCCATGGTGCGTCCTCGGCATTCGTTACGGTACTGCTGAAATTCATGACGACGCGGCTGTTGTATGAATCGCGGCGTGGTGGCGCCCTGCGCGAGTTCAAGCCCTCGGAAGTGCTCGATCACATCAACCGCGGGCTGATCAATTGCAAGCTGGGCAAGCATGTCACGATGCTCGGCGGGGTCATCGATCAGGAGCGCAATGTGCTGCACTACAGCATCGGCGGACATCTGCCGCTGCCGGTGCTCTATACCGGCGGTTCGGCCAGCTACCTGGAGGGGCGGGGCCTGCCGGTTGGACTCTTTGTCGAAGCGACCTACGATAATCATGAGATCGCACTGCCCGAATCCTTCAGCCTGACGCTATTGTCGGATGGCATTCTGGACCTTTTGCCAGGGGAGACCCTCAAAGAAAAGGAGGCGCAGCTGCCCGGGCTGATTTCCGAGGCGGGTGGCACCCTTGATGGCCTTCGCCAGGCATTCGGTCTGGCCGAGCTGGAGGATATGCCTGATGACATCGCATTGCTGGTATTGAGCAGGAACCTGGCATGAGCACCGGTAAAATCCAGTTCGCCGAGCAGGACGGTACCTTCGTCCTCAAGTTCGTCGGTGAAATACGTCTGACGCTGTGTTCGGCGCTGGATGCGACCATCGAACAGATCTTCTCGTCGCTGAACTTCTCTTCGATCGTCATCGACCTCACCGAGAGCAGCAGCGTTGACAGCACGACCCTCGGCCTGCTGGCCAAACTCTCGATTCTCTCCCGGCAGAAGGTCGGCCTCTTGCCGACGCTGGTTACCACCCACGCCGACATCACCCGCCTGCTGCACTCCATGGGCTTCGATCAGGTCTTCAACATCGTCGATCAGCCGTTGCCGTCACCCGAGCAACTGGCAGACCTGCCGAATCAGGATCAGTCCGAGGATGTGGTCAAGGCCAAGGTGCTCGAGGCTCACCGCATTCTGATGAGCCTCAATGAATCCAACCGCGAAGTCTTTCGGGACTTGGTTATGGCGCTGGAGCGCTCCTAGGGTCTGTTGCCGCCACGTCTGAGCCTGTTAGCGTCTGGCCTGGAGCAGGGCTTCCAGCTTTTCCTGATCCCGTGCGAATTGGCGAATGCCCTCGGCCAGTTTCTCAGTGGCCATGGCATCTTCGTTCAGGCCCCAGCGGAAAGCCCCTTCATCCATCGCCAGGCGCGGCTCGGAAGCACGGCCCGGCACCAGCTGGCGTTCCAGCGGACCTTCTGCCTGGGCCAGCTGGCCGAGCAGCTCAGGGCTGATGGTCAGGCGATCACAGCCTGCCAGCGCTTCGATCTGGCCGATGTTGCGGAAGCTTGCGCCCATCACCACCGTCTTGTAGCCGTGGGCCTTGTAGTAGTCATAGATGCGGCTGACCGATTGCACGCCAGGGTCTTCAGCACCCGCGTAGTCACGGCCTTCATGCTTCTTGTACCAGTCGTAGATACGGCCCACGAAAGGTGAAATCAGGAACACGCCGGCCTGCGCGCAGGCAACGGCCTGGGTGAAGGAAAACAGCAGCGTCAGATTGGTCTGGATGCCGGCCTTTTCCAGCTGCTCGGCGGCGCGTATGCCTTCCCAGGTCGAGGCCAGCTTGATCAGCACGCGCTCGCGGGAGACGCCCACCTGCTCATACAGCTCGATCAGGCGTTCACCGCGCTGGACCATCGCCTGGGCATCGAAGGAAAGCCGTGCATCGACTTCCGTCGAGATGCGCCCGGGAATCAGCTTGAGTATTTCCCCGCCGACCGCGACCGCGAACAGATCGCAACCCAGCCCGATATCGCCGCCGCAACGCGACATGGCCGCCTGCAGATGGTCAGCGTAGCGGGGCAGGGCTGCCGCCTTGAGAAGCAGCGACGGGTTGGTTGTGGCATCCACCGGTTGCAGGTTGGCGATGGCGTCGAGGTCGCCGGTATCGGCGACAACGGTGGTGAATTGCTTGAGTTGTTCCAGCTTTGATGTCATGTGAGCGCTCTGTCTTCTGAGTAGCATGGTCCTGGCCCGAAGCTGACAAGCAGGGGCGGGCGGCCATCATTTGGATTGAAAAGGGTCCCGCGTGTTCCTTTTTCAGTGATGCATGTTTCAGTGAAGCCGGTTTAACAGGTGATTTTTCAATGGCTGTGTCCCCGTTACGTGTTGCTGGAGCACTCCCACAGGTGGTCATCACATCGGGTAGGTCGGGTCACGCTTCACCGACCCGACAGGCGAGCGACCGGACACGTTAAATGCCGAGCGGTCAGGCATGGATGGTCGCATTACACCTTCGGATCGTCGGATTACGCCTTCGGCTAATTCGACCTACAACTGAGCGATGGGTATTCGCTCGTAGGAGATTCTATGTCAACGACGGCCTCACCTCCTGTGGTTGGTAGGCCGTCTGCGTCTGCATGAGGGCAAAGGCAATTCGGGCGAGTTTGCGGGCCAGGATGGTCAAAGCTTCGGTTTTCTTCAGTCCGCGTGCTAGATAGCCCAGATAGATTTCCTTCCATCGTTTGGTGCGGGCTGCAGACATGGCGGCGTTGTGCAGTAGCCGGCGGATCTCCGGATCACCTTGCTTGGTCAGCTTCCGTCGACCGCTGTAACGGCCAGACTCCTTGAGCCGCACGTCCAGTCCCAGAAATGCGATGAAGGCGTCGCTGTTGCGAAAGTACCCTCGCAGAAACGCCAGGTTCAGCGCTGCAGCAGTCAGAGGCCCAATACCCTCGATGGCTTGGCAGCGCTTGCTCTGTTCCTTCAGGCCGGCCTCGTCCAGAGTTGTCTGAATCGCCTTCTCCAAACGCCGCTCCAGGACGGCCATACGCTTGAGGACCGGCTTCAGTGCATTGGCCAGTGTGCGGTCCTGAGAGAAGCTCTGACGCAGCGATGTCGCGCTACGAACGAGCGTTGCCCGACGATGTAACAACGTCTGCAAGCGGCAGTACGCCTTGCTCGGCGGTTGCCAGGGATCCAGTTGAGTCTGCTCATGAGACAGGTAACGGGCCAACAGTTGGGCGTCGCTACGGTCGTCCTTGTTTCGCCCACCAATGCCCTTGCGATAGTTGCTCAGGCGGAAGCCGTTAATGACGTAAATCCGGTGCCCCTTGGTATGAGCCAGGGTCGCAACATCCATGTGGTAGATGCCTGTGGCTTCGATAGCGATGGCGCAGCACCCAGGTAGAGTCTTGAGCCAGGCCTTGATCGTGCGACGGTCATTGGCTAGCTCGAACACCTCACCAGACCGCGTATCGCAGACGCTCAGCGTCTCCTTGGCCACATCGATTCCGATAACTGCAACTTGGCTTGTCATGGCGCTCTCCGACGGGGAAGATGAAGATCACCTGTCGGGGCTCACAATGGCGCAGGCTTGCCGGTATTGTCGGTATGAGCAGCCACTCAATCCGATGGATTCCTTATCGGCGCTTGTCGTGAGCGCGTGGATGGGGGAAGTCTCCCACCGTCTGGCTTGCAGAAGCGGACTTTGTCCCTCCACCCCCGACAGGTTCCTACCCTAACGCCATACAAGCGGGCCATGCCCGCGAACAAGGCCCATGCTTCGGTGTGGAAACACTTCACGGGCATGGCCCGTTCCCACGAGGCGCTACAACTCAACCGCTTCTGCGGTTTTCAGAACTCGAATAATACGTAACCTGGAAAGGAAGCTGTTTTCAATAGCCTGTCAGCGTCCTTCCAGCAGACTGCCCGCCTGATCGAGCAGCGCCAGCGGATCTTTGCACTTGTGGATGTCGACCGAAAGCAGCTGACGGAAACGCCGCGCACCGGGAAAGCCCTGGCCCAGTCCGAGCATGTGCCGGGTGATATGGTGCATTGCGCCGCCAGCCTCCACGTGTCGCTGAATATAGGGCCGCATCCGTGCCAGCGCTTCGGCGCGGCTGATGATCGGCTCAGTTCCGCCGAACAGCCGGGCGTCCACCTGCGCCAGCAGATAGGGATTGTGATAGGCCTCGCGTCCGAGCATCACGCCATCGAAACGCTGCAGATGGGTTTCGCACTCGTCCAGGGTCTTGATGCCGCCATTGAGGATGATCTCCAGCTGCGGAAAATCCTCCTTCAGTTGCGCCGCGACTTCGTAGCGCAAGGGCGGCACATCGCGATTCTCCTTGGGCGAGAGGCCTTCGAGAATGGCGATCCGCGCATGCACGGTAAAGCTGCGGCAACCGGCTTCGGCCACCTGGCCGACGAAATCGCACAGCTCGCCATAACTGTCGCGCCCGTTGATGCCGATGCGATGCTTGACCGTCACCTCGATGTCCACCGTGTCGCGCATGGCCTTCACGCAGTCGGCCACCAGCGCCGGATGTGCCATCAGGCACGCACCGATCATATTGTTCTGCACGCGATCGCTGGGGCAGCCGACATTCAGGTTCACCTCGTCATAGCCGGCGCCTTCAGCCATCTTCGCGCAGGCTGCAAGATCGGCTGGCACACTGCCGCCGAGCTGCAACGCCAGCGGATGTTCGACCTCGTCATAGGCCAGATAGCGCGCCGCATCGCCATGGATCAGGGCGCCGGTGGTGACCATCTCGGTATAAAGCAGGGCGTGGCGGGAAAGCTGACGCAGGAAGAAGCGGCAATGCCTGTCGGTCCAGTCCAACATCGGCGCGACAGAAAACCTCCTATCTACCGTGGTGCCTGTGTTTGCGGCTTTCGTGGCCTGAATTGCCGGCTTTGTCGCTTCGCTCATTTGATACCGTTTCCTGCCGTTTTCGCTTGTTTCTGAAAGTGCGTTGCTACAATGTAGCAAGCCGTCCAGTTCATGTAGCAAAATCAATGGGCACTATCACGACACGTAAGCGCAAGGACGGGGCGACCCGGTATACCGCGCAGATACGCATCATGCAGAAGGGCGCGACAGTTTATACCGAAAGCCAGACCTTTGACCGCAAGGCGACGGCGCAGGCGTGGATAAAGAAGCGCGAGACCGAGCTTGCAGAGCCTGGTGCGATTGCTAAAGCAAAACGCAGCGGCGTGACGGTCAAGGAGATGATCGACAAGTACCTTGAGGAGTACGAGAAGATCCGCCCACTGGGCAAGACCAAGCGCGCCACGCTCAAGGCAATCAGCGAAACCTGGCTCGGCTCGCTGAAGGATATCGAGGTTACGAGTCAGGCGTTGGTCGAGTACGGCAATCGGCGCATGCAGGAGGACGGCATTCAGGCGCAGACGGTCGGCAATGATCTGGCGCACCTTGGGGCTGTCTTGGCTGTGGCGCGGCCAGCATGGGGTTATGAGATTGACCCAATGGCAATGCCTGACGCCCGGCGCGTGCTGCGGAAGATGGGCGCGGTCAGCAAGAGCAAGGAGCGGGCACGGCGCCCGACAAAGGATGAACTTGACCGCCTGCTGAGCTACTTCTGCGAGATGCGCGACAGACGCCAGCAGCAGATCGATATGGTGCGCGTCGTGGTCTTTGCCTTGTTCAGCACCCGCCGACAGGAAGAGATAACGCGCATTCGCTGGGATGCTATGCGCGATGAAGATCAATCAGTTCTGATTACGGACATGAAGAACCCCGGCCAGAAGCTCGGCAATGACGTGTGGTGCCATGTGCCGGATGAAGCGTGGCGCATCCTGCAGTCGATGCCGAAGGTGTCTGAGTTCGTGTTTCCGTACAACGCCCGGTCAGTGTCTGCGTCGTTTACACGAGCGTGCCGGTTCCTTGAAATCGAGGATCTGCATTTCCACGACCTGCGCCACGATGGCGTGAGCCGATTGTTCGAACTGGGTTGGGATATTCCGCGCGCGGCCAGCGTTTCGGGCCACCGGGATTGGAACTCGATGCGGCGCTATACGCACCTGCGGGGGAAGGGCGACCCATACGAAAATTGGGCCTGGCTGGAGCGGGTAATAACGGGCCCCGTGATTGAGGCCCGGTAGGGTCAAGAGACGCGGCGCAAGCCTCGCCCCATCAGCTTGTCGTGCTCGGCGCGCGCCCGGCTGTGCTGGCTATCCAGATACGATGCCAGGTCGCTCAAGTGCACGCCACGGGCTGACTTCTGGCTGCGCTCCATCTGCACCAAAGGAAGGTCGATCTGCCCGGAGGCGACCTTCAGCTTCATCTTCTCCGGCGTCAAGTGGCTGAAGTAATCCGCACAAACTCGCTCAAGCGGAATGATCGCGGCGCCGCTGTACTGCGCCATCAGTAGAAATGCTGTGTTCATTGTCACTCCTTCACTTTCACGCCGACTGCTTCGAGTCGGTCAACCGCTTCATCCCGCATGTCGTTCCAGCCACCCTCATAGCAGGCGTATGGCGGGCAGTCGGCATAGGCGTCCGGCAGTTCAATCGCCAGCGTTGCGCGTGCCGCTTGCCAGACTTGCCATGCAGCATGCAGTCGCTCTGCCTTCAATAGCGCCCATCCGTCTTGCAGACGGCGCGCCTTCAAGAACCCAGGCTCGACGCTTGGTATATGCGTTTTCTCAAACCACGCCTCGAACTCCGCTATCGCCTTGTCTGTGTGCTGCATGTCTATCTCCTCCCGTGTGCGGGGTTAGGCGGTCATCGCGGCTCGGATGAAGACTTCCGCCGCTTTAGCATTGATGGCGTTTCCGTAGGCGCGCAGTCGTCCCACTCGGCTGGCAGCCCCATGAGCCAGCGGGAATGTGCCGGGTTCAACTGGCCGCCACTTTCCATCCCGGCAGAAGATCCAGTCAGCATCTGCCCAGAGGCCGTTAACCGGGCCGGTTGATCCGTCTTGCGGCTGCTGTCGTTGTTGCCCGCTGCGTTGTTCCCGTTCTGCGCTGGCGTCCCAGCCATCGGTGTTGGCCGTCCCGCCAGCTGCACTCGGTCGTTCAAATTCGCCATTCCATGCCCTTGGGCCATCTTGGCAGCAATGTACTGCGGCGAGTGCGCCGGGAAGTGGTCGCGAGCCATCGGAGTTGGCCAACCCGTCAGGCAGGCTGCCGCCGCCAAGTCCGGGCCGTGATTTCGCATTGCCTCGAGCAACCCGCCCTCGAATGTCCTTACACCCTTGTCCGCTAGCGCCGCTGTCGGAGTTGGCCACCCAGAAGAGTCGATCCCTGACGTGCGGAGCACCGACGCCCGCAGACGGGAACGGGACGGCCCCGAAGGCGTACTCCATGGCTTCCAGGTCAGCTTGTACAAGGTCGAGCCAAGGGCCTGCATCGCTGCTTGCAACCTGCTCTCCAAAGACGACTGGAGGGCGGCACTGCTCGATAAGCCAATGGAAAGACGGCCAGAGGTGCCGCTCGTCAGCAAACCCAGCTCCTTTGCCTGCCGCGCTGAAAGGCTGGCATGGGCAACTCCCGGTCCATACAGGAACGTCAACCGGAAGTTCTTTAAGAATTCAAGATCAGCGCGGCGGGGTCTGCTTCGGCATACAGCGCGCTCAACAAATTCCCCGCCCCATGCCAGCTCTGGAACTGGCCTCGGCTCCACATGTAGTCGAGCGAAGTTGCGAAATGTCACCCGGTGCGACGCCAGTAGCGGCAGCGGGAAAGAGACGACTCAGACAAGGAATCGCAGCGGAGAACGGAAATCATCACTGAGCAGCCTTCCAGCGAGGGCTGCTTGGGATGACAACCGAGAGCCCGAGAGCCGGGCATCACTCAAGAGGAAAGGACATGAATAAGATTTTCTGCTTCATCAACGGGGGAGCCCCTGGCCTCTACAGCGCGGTGGCCGTGGCTGAGGACGGCACCTGCTTGGCCGGCCATGCATCCAGCAGTGACGGTTGGGCTCGCCACGATCTCGGCATCGGCTCCAACTGGAAGCACGAACACTACGACGCCCACTACGGCGTCGGAAACTGGGAGCTGGAATGGGTCGATAACCCGCGCGACCACGCCGGCATGGCAGAAGCACTACGCCTCAACCGCCTTCAGGGAGAAGCCGCTGAGAAGGAAGAGCGAGCAGAGTAACCCACCGCCCCGCCGGCACCAAAACACCAACCAAAGGAGCCTCACATGGACACGATCCAGATAGAAGGATGGCAAGGACGCCTAGGCCAAGGCCTGGCTCCTAGGCAGCTGCTGGCAACGATCTACGCGGCGAAGGATATGACGATGAAGGAGATAGCTCGCTGCATGGATTGCGCGCCTTCGACGGCCAAAAAGACTCTCGATCGAGCGAGATTCAATCTAAGCGAAGACGATCGCCCAATTCGCACGGTCCGCGGGCTGTGCCTTGAGGCTGTTAAGCGCGGAATCATCGCCCCGCTAATGGTTGCCCTGCTGATCGGTGGCGGCAACGTCCAACAGATTCAACCGGTTCGCCGTCCCGATGCACCAAGAGCGCAGACGGTAGTGCGGATTCAGCGGCTGGATGAGGTGCAGTTGGCGGCTTGATGAATCACAACCGAAAAGGAATACGGAATGAACAACATTAAGTACACAAGCGACGGCAAGAAGGTTCTTGTAGTCGGGAAGTTGAACGCCGAGCAGACGATCGTTCAGGAGATTTTCGTCAGCAACGGGCAGGAGATACCGAGCGGCGAGAACTTCGTGGTCAAGAGCCTTCACGATCAGCCGGCCGAGTCGTGGAAGGAGAAGAGCCTTCGTGATCTCGAATCGCGCTACGCAGCGCAGAAGGTAAAGCTTGAGCGGGAAATGGACGAACAAGCCCGCCGGCTGCGCATGGCAATGGATAAAGCCAAGGCCAAGACGGATTGCTTGTTGCGCTTCGCCGCCAACTCTGACGACAGCCAGCTGGATACCTTGAAGAAATTCATGTCGGGCGAAATCACCCATCTGTTCGTGGGCGGTTATTCGCCGCAGATAGTCGACTTCACTGATAGCAACGAGCCGTTCGACGTTGATAGCTGGGGCGGTCGCGTCAAGGTCGAAGGCATGAAGCTGGTCTCGTTGCTGGGTCGCTCTGATGGCTCGCTTAGCTACAGGCTTTCCCACTACAGCGATGGAAGTGGCGGCGGAAAGGATGTGAAGCCAGCCGCCGGTTACGAAGAGGCGCTAGCGATGGCGCAGGCTGAGTTTGAAGAGCAATGCGCCGCATATCTGGAAGCCAAGCGCAGCAGTATCGACCTTGCAAGCTGGCAGAAGATCAAGGGCATCGTCGTTCCTGATGACGTTATGGCTAAGTATCAGGAAGAAGCCGACGCCAACCGCAAGGCTCGAATCAAGCAGCTACGCGATGAGTTGGCAAAGCTCGAAGCCTAACCCATGCCCACCCTCCCCGAGCTGTACCTAATGGAAGCCTGTAGTGGTCTACTGATCCCGGACACCGATTTAGGCGAAAATCCTCGCCATTAAGAGGTGTTCGATGAGCAAGCAACGACGTACGTTTTCCGCCGAGTTCAAACGAGAGGCAGCTGCCTTGGTACTAGATCAGGGCTACAGCCATATCGAGGCCTGCCGTTCGCTGGGCGTCGTGGACTCGGCTTTGCGGCGATGGGTGAAACAACTCCAAGACGAGCGCCAGGGCGTTACCCCAAAAAGCAAAGCGCTGACACCCGAGCAGCAGAAGATCCAGGAGCTAGAGGCTAGGATCAACCGGCTGGAGCGGGAGAAAGCGATATTAAAAAAGGCTACCGCTCTCTTGATGTCGGACGAACTCGATCGTACGCGCTGATAGACCAGTTGAGTGAGCGGGAACCGGTAGAAGTGGTCTGTTCAGCCTTCGATGTGACGCGATCTTGCTACTACGCCCATCGCCTTCGACGTCGCCGTGTAGATGCTCGTCGCGTCGCGCTACGTAGCCGGGTCAACGAGTTGTTTAACCAAAGCCGGGGCTCGGCTGGCAGCCGAAGCATCCTGGGTATGCTGCGCGAGGACGGCGTGGAGATCGGCCATTTCCGTGTGCGTCGACTGATGCGTGAGTTGGGGCTGGTCAGCAAGCAGCCGGGCTCGCACGCCTACAAGCAGGCCACGGTTGAGCGCCCGGATATCCCGAATCGACTGAACCGTGAGTTCGCAGTCCAGCGCCCGAACCAAGTGTGGTGCGGCGACATCACCTACGTCTGGGCGCAAGGTCGTTGGCATTACCTGGCCGCGGTGCTGGATCTGCACACGCGTCGGGTGGTTGGCTGGGCGTTCTCCGCCAAACCGGATGCCGAGCTGGTAATCAAAGCCCTCGATATGGCCTATGAGCAGCGCGGCAAGCCACAGCAGGTGCTGTTCCATTCGGATCAGGGTAGCCAGTACGCCAGCCGCTTGTTCCGGCAGCGGCTGTGGCGCTACCGAATGCAGCAGAGCATGAGCCGCCGGGGTAATTGTTGGGACAATTCGCCGATGGAACGCCTATTCCGCAGCCTGAAGTCGGAGTGGATACCGCAGACCGGTTACCTGACGGCACAGGAAGCTCAGCGGGATATCAGCCACTACCTGATGCACCGCTACAACTGGGTCAGGCCGCATCAATTCAACGACGGGTTACCGCCTGCGGTGGCCGAAGAAAAACTTAACCCACTGTCCGGGATGGGTTGACCACTACAGCCGTCCTTCTAGCCACCCTGGCTTATGACTGGCGCCGGGAACGTAAATAACCCAATGCCCCATGGGCACCTATAAGCACATAGGAGGATGAGATGAGCGAATGGATAAGCGTTGAGGATCGGCTGCCCGGCGAACAAGGCCAAGACAGTGAGGAAGTGCTCTGCTTCCTAAACGGTCACTGCAGCTTGTTCGACAGTGAATGCCGCCAGGGCGGTGGCTGGGGGATAAGGCTCGGTTACTTCGACGCAGAGAAACAGATGTTCCGGGTGCACGGCCGACCTGATCAGTTCGTAACCCACTGGCAACCACTCCCCCCGCCCCCGCAATGACCCTCTGGCAAGCACTCATATCCCTCACCGCTATCTGGATCGTATGGATTGTCAGGGAGTGGTGGGGGAGGAATTGGAAAGGAGAGGATGAATGAACGATAAAACAGGCGGGCCGGCGTTTCCGCTGCCGCTAGGAACCGAAACAGCAGCGGGCTCCGAGGGCATGACCCTTCGCGATTACTTCGCAGCTAAGGCGATGCAGGGGATGCTCGGAAACACCAGCCATGACACGAATGACAGCAGATCAAGCGCGCGACAAGGCAAAGGCAAAAGACCCGTCCGCCACGGTTGACGAAATCCTGGCAATGATCGACGCGGCAGCCGGCGACGGAAAGTATGAAATTCAGGTTCGCCAGTTTGGTTTCGGAGATGGTGCCTACTACTCGAATGAGGACAAGTGGCCGGAGTTTGGTAAGGCAATCATCAAGCAACTGACTGCGCTCGGCTATCAGTGCCGGATTCGCTGCCATGAAGGCCAATTCGTCGACATGTGGCTAGAGGTCAGCTGGAAAGGAGCGCAGCCATGGGCGCAGCACCCGTAACCAGCCTGATCGATGAGCAGCTGGCAGAGATCCGAACCCGCTTTCAGGCCTGCAACGTCGGCAACATGTGGCACATCCACGACAGGCTAACCGGCAAGACGGCGGGGTTTTGCGTCAGCCACAAGGCAGCGCTGATTCGCGCCCGGCAGCTTGAGCGGGCACATGGCTAAGACCGCATTCATCCTCGCATCATGCGCCGCGCATTTGGCCTGCTGGGTTTACTGGCTGGCTTGATTCATTACCCAATCAATTCAAAGGCTGCGCGTGGCGCGGCAGGAGAATTATATCGTGAACAAATCCGAGCAAATCAACGAGCTGGCCACCGCGCTAGCCAAGGCTCAGGGCGAGCTGGAGAACGCCAGCAAGTCGAGCAGCAACCCGCACTTCAAAAGCAAATATGCGGACCTCGCCGAGATATTGAACACGGTTCGCCCGGTCTTCGCGAATCACGGCCTGCATGTTCACGCCGACCATGACTGGCTGGCAGCATCGCCGGACGGGCTGGTCGGGCATGACGGGCTGATTGAGGTTAAGTGCCCGTTCCGCGCCACCTACACCAGCATTGCAGAGGTGCCGCACTACGCCGCGCAGATCCAGCTTCAGCTGGCCTGCACGATGCGCGACTGGTGTGACTTCGTGATCTGGCGCGATGGCGAAATCATCGTCGAGCGTGTCGATGCCGATCCAGCCAGCGCGGCAGATTGCCGATCAACCGCCGTGGTTGTCTGGCCGAATTTCTTAAGATCGGCATCAGCCCGGCCAACTTGTGTGCTGTCGACCGCAATTACTAGCCGCGCTGTTTCGGTCATTTCGGATCTCCAGAAACGACGAAGCCCGCACAATGGCGGGCTTTCCGTGGGCAATAAAAAACCGCCCGAAGGCGGCTATGTGGTAGCGACTTCCGTCAGTCGCTCTTCTGCTTGATTCTGAGTTCTAGGGCGGTACGAGAATTTATCGCAGCAATCCGCGCAATGCTCATCAGTGCGGCAAAGAGAAAGCCATAAACCGCACTGGCAGTGCCTCCTAAAATGACGGGCCACACTACTGTGGATTCAGTTATCGGCACATAGCGCCCAACATCAATCTCGGCCGTTCCGAAAGCAATCATCGCAGCGATAGACGCAATGGCGTTGATGAAAGCCATAACCCAGGCCGCGCCAGACCAGAAGTTTATTGCTGAATTACTCACCCCTTTCCCCCTGAACACTTGCCCCGAATCACGGGCTTACTGAATGGAAAGACCTTCGGCCCGCCACTTCTTTTCGTCCGGCAGGTAGATCATGGTCACGCTGTAGCTGCCGCGAAGCATGGCGCCAAACGAGTTCTGCGACTCGAACGTACCGACAATTGAATGCCGGCAATCACCTGCGTAGGTCTGCGTCGTCGGCTTGTATGGAAACTTGGCGCTCGATGGCGCCTTGAGCCGCTGCTTGACGAAGTTTTGAGACATGACGTAGGCCATCCCCTCGCTTCCGCACACTTCAGCCTTCGTTGACTTCGGTGGCGCGTCATCGCTGCTGAAATCCGCCCCGAGCAGTGTGAAGATGCCCCAAGTTGCTAGGCCGATAAAAAGCAGACCGGGAATGGTTCCGATGTGTTTCGGCGGAGGTGGCGCCCCACAGCCAGGGCACCTTTCCGCCTTCGAGGAAACCTGCCCACCGCACTCCTTGCATTTAACTACCGCCATCTCCCCACCCCCGCTTAGTAAAGGGGCGAGAGTACCAAAACGCCAGCACAAACACCCAGCGCTTGGCGGGCCTCTCCTGTCATCCTCGGCGGTTATTGCGCCCCATCACAGGCGGACATGGCTCGTAGGCGCAGCGCACTGTCCGAGATACGCATGACCCTCGCCATGCAGCTATCGTAGACCGATCCTGAAAGTCTCGCAGGAGCCGGCGCAGCAGCTTTACCATCTCTTGCGAGAGGCCCTCCGCCCACGAGCGCTGATTTAACCTTTTCGTCATTTATCGCCGAGCCCAAGGCCTCGCTGCCGGCGGTTAGAAAGTTCGCGATTGGGCCGCTTCCTTTCCTGCGGCTTGAGCCGAGAACCTTGCCTTTTTCATCATAGACTGCAGCTGAGATATCGTAATCGAAGCGAGTGCGCATGTAGGTGTCGCTCTTCCACTCCCCTACTTTTATAAGCAACAGCCGCTGTGTGCACGAGATGGCTTGCGCACTGAGCCTCCCGTCGTCTCATTGTCTGAGTCCGTCTGGCAGATGGGTGGAACTTCACCTGCTTTACCGGCATCGCACAAAAAACGCCCCATCTCGGCGTTCTGGAGTGCCGAGGCACGGCAGCCTGGGCTACTGCGGACCGCGCGCCCACCCAAAGGCGACTCCGCGTACCCAGGTGTTCGCACTGGATCGCGTTCTGGATGTGCCTCCATGGCGCAAGCCGCGCCGACTTGCTGAAAGCCATGCGCAGTCATGCTGGCGAGCGATGGGGATAGGCCGCTTTTCGCGATGAGCTTGGCGGGCTTGTCCTGCCCCAAGCGCATCGATCAACGAGAGGAGTACACGATGAGTGGAATGACAGTCGGAGATTACTTTGTCGAGCGGCTCTACCAATGGGGCGTGCGCCGTATCTACGGCTATCCCGGTGACGGCATCAACGGCGTGCTCGGCGCCTTGAACCGGGCCGGTGGCAAGATCCGCTTTATCCAGGCCCGCCACGAAGAAATGGCGGCCTTCATGGCCTCGGCTGATGCCAAATTCAGTGGCGGCCTCGGTGTCTGCCTGGCGACCTCAGGCCCCGGTGCCTCGCACCTGCTCACCGGCCTCTACGACGCACGCCTCGACCATATGCCCGTGCTCGCCATCTGCGGCCAACAGGCCTGCACTGCGCTGGGCGCCCATTACCAGCAGGAAATCGATTTGCCGGCGATGTTCAAGGATGTCGCAGGTGCCTTCGTCCAGCAGGCCTGCGCTCCGGCCCAGGTGCGTCATCTGGTCGACCGGGGGATTCGCGCTGCCTATGGCGAGCGCAAGGTGGCGGTCATCATTCTGCCCAATGACCTGCAGGAAGCCGAGTACAGCGAACCGCCACGCACGCATGGTGCTGTGCTGTCCGGTATCGGCTACACCCGACCGAAGACGGTGCCTTACGAAGTCGACCTGCAACGTGCAGCCGCAGTGCTCAACGCGGGCAAGAAAGTCGCCATCCTGGTCGGTGCCGGTGCGCTGGATGCGACCGACGAGGTCATCGCCGTGGCTGAGAAGCTGGGCGCTGGCGTTGCCAAGGCGCTGCTCGGCAAGGCAGCGCTCCCGGACGACCTGCCCTGGGTCACCGGTTCGATCGGTCTGCTCGGGACCGAGCCAAGCTACAAGCTGATGACCGAATGCGACACCTTTCTGATGATCGGCTCGGGCTTTCCCTATTCCGAGTTTCTGCCCGAGGAAGGCCAGGCGCGCGGCGTGCAAATCGACATCAAGGCCGACATGCTGAGCATCCGCTACCCGATGGAGGTCAATCTTCAGGGCCAGTCTTCGGAGACCCTTCGCGCGCTACTGCCGCTGCTCGAAGAGAAGACCGACCGCAGCTGGCGTCAGCAGGTCGAGAAGTGGCGCGGCAAGTGGGAAGAGAAGCTGGAAGAGCGGGCCATGGCCACGGCCAATCCGATCAACCCGCAACGCGTGGCCTGGGAGCTGTCGCCACGTCTGCCGGACCAGGCGATCATCACCAGCGACTCGGGGTCCTGTGCCAACTGGTTCGCGCGCGACATCAAGATCCGCCGCGGCATGATGTGCTCGCTATCGGGCGGTCTGGCCTCGATGGGCGCCGCCGTGCCCTATGCCATCGCCGCCAAGTTCGCCTATCCGGACCGCCCGGTGGTGGCGCTGGTCGGCGACGGCGCCATGCAGATGAACAACATGGCCGAGCTGATTACCGTAGCCAAGTACTGGAAGGAATGGGCCAGCCCGCAGCTGATCTGCTGTGTCTTCAACAACGAGGACCTCAACCAGGTGACGTGGGAACAGCGCGTGATGGAAGGCGATCCGAAGTTCGAGGCTTCGCAGAACATTCCCGATGTGCCCTATCACCGCTTCGCCGAATCGATCGGTCTGAAAGGTATCTTCTGCGACCGCGAGGATCAGGTGGCTGCCGCCTGGGAACAAGCGCTCGCAGCAGACCGACCGGTGCTGCTCGAATTCAAGACCGACCCGAACGTGCCGCCGCTGCCGCCGCACATCAAACTGGAGCAGGCCAAGGCCTACGCCTCGGTGTTGCTGCAGGGCGATCCTGACCAGCGCGGAATCATCAAGCAGACCGCCAAGCAGGTGCTCGGCTCGATCATGCCGGGGCACCACAAGGACGAAAAGTGACGCTGTGGTCGGCTGCCGCCATCCGTGCCTTGCGGGTGGCGGCCTACCGAATTCCAACCGACGCGCCAGAGGCTGACGGTACCTTTGCCTGGAACGCCACGACGCTGGTAGTGGTCGAGCTGGACGCTGCCGGTGAGACCGGGCTCGGCTATACCTATGCCGATGCGTCTCTGGTGCGGCTGATCGAGGGGCGCCTTCGCGAGCGAGTCGAAGGCGAGGATGCCTTCGCCATCGGTCGGCTCAACGATCAACTCTGGGCCAGCGTACGCAACCTCGGTCGCTCGGGGCTGGCGGCCTGCGCCATCTCCGCGGTCGACTGTGCGCTCTGGGACCTCAAGGCGCGCCTGCTTGGCTTGCCACTGGCGCGCCTGCTCGATGCACGCCGCGAGCGTATCGCGGTGTATGGCAGCGGCGGATTCACCACCTGCGACGATACCCGTCTGTGCAAGCAGTTCGAACGCTGGGTCCACGAGGACGGCTGTCGCTGGGTGAAGATGAAAATCGGTGCCGATGTGCTGCGCGATGCCGAACGTGTCCGGGCTGCGCGCGAAGCGATCGGCGAGGCTGGACTGTTCATCGACGCCAATGGTGCCCATACGCCGCGCAGCGCCATCGCCTTCGCTCATCGGGTGGCCGAGCAGCAGGTCGGCTGGTTCGAGGAGCCGGTCAGCTCGGATGATCTCGCGGGTATGCGCGAGGTGCATGCGGCGCTGAGTGCCAGCGGTCAGGCAATGGACGTGGCGGCCGGTGAGTACGCCTACACGACGGATGATTTTCGCCGCCTCGTCGAACATGAAACGGTGGATGTGCTTCAGGCGGACCTGACCCGCTGCGGCGGCATAACCGGATTCCTGCAGGCGGCGGCCTTGTGTGAGGCATTCCATCTGGATCTTTCCGCACACTGCGCACCGGCGTTGCACCTGCATGCCTGTTGCGCCGCGTCTCGCTTTCGTCACCTGGAGTGGTTCCACGATCACGTGCGGCTGGAGTCGATGCTGTTCGAGGGGGCGCCGCAGCTCAAGGACGGTCATGTAGCGCCGGACCTGATGCGCCCCGGCCATGGCTTGCGGCTGCGCAAGGCGGATGCCCGACGATACGCCATCTGATGGGGGAAGCATGGTTTCACGTACGCAACTCCGGCTGCTGGCTGTCGGCGCCACTACCGCGCTGGGCATGGCGGCGCTGAGCTGGCAGAAATACGAGAAGCGCGATCACGACCTGTCGTTCCACCCGAGCGAAGGCACTTTGGTCGACGCCGCACGCTCGCTGGACCGCGGCGCCGGATTGCTGGCCACCTCGGTGGCCCTGGACAGCGCCATGGAGCACTACCGCGGAGATTTCCAGAACCGCGCCATGTATACGCCGCTGATCACCTCGATGTTGTCGTTGCTGGCCAGCGGGCAAGGGCAGCAGGCTCCGACCGCTATCGCCAGCAAGGTGCGTACCCCCCTTTACCTGCTGGTCGGACTGACCGGCCTGATGGGTACCGGGTTTCACCTTTACAACGTCAGCAAGCGACCGGGTGGCGTCGGCTGGAGCAACCTCTTTTATGGAGCGCCGCTGGGCGCGCCCTCAGCGTTAGTGCTCTCCGGATTGCTGGGCTACTACGCCGAGAGTTTGCGCAATGCCAGTGGTGATGTCGTGCCGAGAGTGTTCGGCCTGCCAGCGGGCAAGTCAGTGGCGCTGATGGCTGCAGGCGGCCTGATCGGCTCCACCGCCGAAGCCGCCCTGCTGCATTTTCGCGGTTCGTTCCAGAACCCCGCCATGTACCTGCCAGTGACCGTGCCGCCACTCGCCGCCGGTCTGCTGGCCGTCAGTGCCCTGACCAGCCCACACCGTCGGCGGCTGCGCTGGCTGTCGCGCCTGGCCCTGCGCTTCACCGCCATCATGGGGTTCGCCGGTGCCGGCTTCCATGCCTTCGGCATCGCTCGCAACAACGGTGGCTGGCGCAATTGGCGACAGAATCTGCAGGCCGGCCCGCCACTGCCGGCGCCGCCGAGCTTTACCGGCCTCGCACTGGCCGGGCTCGTGGCGCACTCGTTGCTGGATGAGGAAAGGGAACTGGCCCAATACCGATGGTGGAAATAATGACCAACCGTTATCCGGACTATGATGTGTTGCGCAAACGCCAGGGGCCGTCCTGGGACGAGCCGAGCCGTCAGGTCGTCGATCAACGTCTGGCCGTGCCGCGCGAGGCCATGTACTTCGGCGCGGCGCAGTGGCGTACCTTGCAGGCGGTCTGCGCGCGCATCGTGCCGCAACCGGCAGACCGCCCACCGATTCCCGTCGCTGCCCTGGTGCAAATCAAGGTTGCCGAGGGCGCCGGTGACGGCTATCGCGACGCGCGGCTGCCGCCGCTGCAGCAGGCCTGGAAGATCGGCCTCGAAGCGCTCGATCAGGAGTCGAATAAGCGTTATCAACAACCATTCGCCGAGTTGCCCGCCGTGCTGCAGGACGAGCTGCTCGCCGCCATGCAGCGCGATGAACTGAAAGGCCCGGCTTGGCAGGGCATGCCGACCGCTGTCTTTTTCAGCCAACGACTGGTGCATGACATCACCAGCGCTTATTACAGCCATCCGACCTCCTGGAACGAACTCGGCTTTGGCGGCCCGGCCAGCCCGCGCGGCTATGTGCGGCTGGCCGAAGATGCCCGCGACAGCTGGGAAGCGGCCGAAGCCCATGCCGGCAAGGAAGCCAAAGCACGGAAGCTGAACCGTCGTGTCCGCTGATCGCTGGCTCGATGCCCTGCATACCCCGCGTGGCCGCCACGGGCAGGCACCGAATGTCTTCCTCCGTGGCGGCTGGGTACCGATGCGTGAGTACCCGGAGCACGAGTCGGTGGATTTCGCCATCGTCGGTACCGGCGCTGGTGGCGGCACGCTCGCCTGCAAGTTGGCTGAAGCCGGTTTTTCCGTCGTCGCCTTCGATGCCGGCGCCTGGTGGCGCCCACTGGAGGAATTCGCCTCGGACGAAGCGCACCAGGAAAAACTGTTCTGGACCGATGAACGCCTGTGCGATGGAGAAAACCCGCTCAAGCTCGGCACCAATAACAGCGGAAAATCGGTCGGCGGCAGCACGGTGCACTTTGCCATGGTTTCCCTGCGGATGCGCCCGGAGTGGTTCAGGGCGCGCTCGCTGCTTGGCTACGGCTTCGACTGGCCGCTCGATTGGCAGGAAATGTGGCGCTTCTACAAAGAGGTCGAACAGGCGCTGAAAATCTCCGGCCCGGTGCGCTATCCCTGGGGACCGAAGCGGCCACGCTACCCGTATCGCCAGCACGAAATCAACGCCTCCGGCATGGCCCTGGTCAAGGCCTGCGAAGCGATGGGCGTGGCCTGGGCGCCGACGCCCCTGGCGACCCTTTCGGCGCCACGCGACAACGCGCCGCCATGCGTCTACCGTGGCTTTTGCGTCGCGGGTTGTTCGACCAACGCCAAGCAGAGCGTGCTCAATACCTGGATTCCGAGGGCGCTGGCAGCCGGCGCGGAGGTTCGTGATCTCGCCATGGTCGGTCGCATCGAAACGGCCAGCGACGGCCTGGCCAGCGGCGTGCACTACCAGCGTGACGGCCAGTGGCGTTTCCAGCGTGCGCGCAACGTGGTGGTTGCCGGCTATGCCATCGAGACGCCGCGGCTGCTGCTCAACTCGGCTAACGCGCGTTACCCCGACGGCCTGGCCAACAGCAGCGGGCTGCTGGGCAAAAACCTGATGGTGCACACCAACCAGGCGGTATGGGGCGAGGTCGACGAAGAAATCCGCTGGTACAAGGGGCCGCCCTCGCTTGCGGTGTGTGAGCACTGGAACTACGAAGACCGCGGCAAGGATTTTCACGGCGGATACTCGATCATGAGCCAGGGCCCGCTGCCAGCCGCCTGGGCTGCCACCCAGACCGGTAACCACGGTCTCTGGGGCCAGGTGCTTGTCGATGAGATGCAGAAGTACAACCATCAGGTCGGGCTGAAAATCGTCGGCGAGACACTGCCGCAGGAGCGCAACCGGGTGACCCTGGCGGACGAAAAGGACCAATACGGCCTGCCGATTGCCCGCGTCACCTGGTCGATGGGCGATAACGATCGGTACCTGGTCGATCATGCGGTCGACTTCATGCGTCGCGGCCTCGACGGCATGGGCGCGCGCAACCTCTGGAGCGAAGCGGACGGCACCGCGCACCTGATGGGCACCGCGCGCATGGGCTGCGACCCGGCGACCAGCGTGGTGAACGGCGACTGCCGCAGTTGGGACATTTCCAACCTGTGGGTTTGCGACGGCTCGGTGTTTCCGACATCTGGCGGGGTGAACCCGTCGCTGACCATCCAGGCGATCGCCTGCCGCACCGCCGATCGCATTCGTGCGCTGGCGGCACGTGGCGAGTTATGAAGCGGATGACCGCCAACCCGCAGTGCCGCCCCTCTCGTCGGTTCATGGCTGAAAGACAAAACCGCAAACGCTTGTTCCGGTCATTTTCTTTAACCCTGTGCGGAGGTGAACGATGAAGCTCTATTACTACGACCACTGTCCATTCAGTGCCCGAGTACGCATGGCATTGAATCTGAAGGGGATCGAAGCCGAGTGCGTGGTGCTACCAGCCGATGACGAGCAGACCATCACCCATCTGATCGGCAAGCACCAGATACCGGTGCTGGTGCGCGATGACGACACGCCCATGGCCGACAGCATGGGCATCGTCAAATACCTCGATTATCTCGACGGCCAGCCCATGATCCAGGACCCGGATACCGCCGCAGTGAAGCAGTGGCTCGAGCCCTTTGTGCCGAACCTGCAATACCTCGGTTACCCGCGCTGGACGCAGATCGGTCTGGAGGAGTTCGCAAGCCCCTCGGCATACGCACATTTCCGCGAAAAGAAAACCGAAACCATCGGCGACTTCGACGAGGCGATGGCCAACACCGAGGCCAAGGCTCGCGAGGTCGAAGCACAACTGAAGCGCTTGCCGGAGATCATCGACCTGACACCGACCCTCGAGCATCCGCGCTGGGACGACGTCACGCTATTTCCCATGCTACGCAGCCTGAGCGTGGTGAAAGCCATCGAGTGGCCCGAGAAGGTGCGCGCCTACACCGTGGCCCAGGCCCAGCGCTGCGGACTCGACACCTTTTTCGACCGGGCGCTCTGAACACGTGCGACTGAGGGCGCGAACGGCTGCCGGGTGCGGAAAAAGGAGGCGCGCATTTACCGGGTTCGGCTCTTAATGATTTATCGCGCGTGCAGTACGGTGATTTGCACGAAGGCAAGATCATGCCAGACGAATATTTACATGAATATTAATGAGTTAAATGTTCATTAATATTCGTTGGTTTTATTAAAATCTAGGTTGCACACTTTCCAGGCTTGTTTGGTCGTCATTTCACGTGCCTGGCGTTTCCGGTCAGGAATGAGGTGACGAAGGATGATCTTCAACCTGCCTGGAATCGCCATGGTCGACGCTGCTTTTGATGAAACCGCCCCGACATACAACTACGAGGTCGTTCGGCGCTTCACGCTGATGACCCTGTTCTGGGGTGTTGTCGGGATGGGCATGGGCGCGGTCATCGCGGCCCAGCTGGTATGGCCCGAACTCAATTTGGGACTGCCCTGGACCAGTTTCGGACGCATTCGTCCGGTTCATACCAACCTGGTGATATTCGCCTTTGGCGGCGGTGCGCTGTTCGCCACCTCGTTTTACGTGGTGCAGCGCACCTGCAAGGCGCGGCTGATCTCCGATGGGCTGGCGAATTTCGTCTTCTGGGGCTGGCAGATCGCGATCGTGGCGATGCTGGTCAGCTATCCGCTGGGTTTCACCTCGTCCAAGGAGTACGCCGAAATGGAGTGGCCCATCGCCCTGTGGGTCACGCTGGTCTGGGTGGCTTATGCGTACCTTTTCTTCGGGACCATTGCGCGGCGCCGGATGCGACATATCTATGTCGCCAACTGGTTCTATGGCGCTTTCATCGTCGTCACGGCGATGGTGCATGTGATCAATCACGTCGCCATTCCGGTGACGCTGCTCAAGTCCTATTCTTACTATTCCGGGGCGACGGACGCGATGATCCAGTGGTGGTACGGGCACAGCGTGGTGGGCTTCATCCTGTCGGTGGGGTTCCTCGGGATGATGTATTACTTCGTGCCCAAACAGGCCGAACGCCCGGTGTATTCCTATCGTCTGTCCATCGTGCATTTCTGGGCGATCATCAGCCTTTATATCTGGGCCGGACCGCACCATCTGCATTACACCGCGCTGCCGGACTGGGCGCAGAGCCTGGGCATGGCGATGTCCGTCGTGCTGCTGGCGCCGAGCTGGGGCGGCATGATCAACGGCATGATGACGCTGTCCGGCGCCTGGCATAAGTTGCGCACCGATCCGATCCTGCGCTTCCTGGTGGTATCGCTGGCGTTCTACGGCATGTCCACCTTCGAGGGGCCGATGATGGCGATCAAGACCGTCAACGCGCTGTCCCACTACACCGACTGGACCATCGGTCACGTGCACGCCGGCGCGCTGGGTTGGGTGGCGATGATTTCCATCGGGACGCTCTATCACATGGTTCCCGCGCTCTGGGGGCAGGAGCGGATGTACAGCGTCCGGCTGATCAATGCGCATTTCTGGCTGGCGACCATCGGCACCGTCCTTTATATCGCCTCGATGTGGGTCAACGGCATCGCCCAGGGCCTGATGTGGCGGGCGGTCAATGATGACGGCACCCTGACCTATTCATTCGTCGAGGCGCTGGACGCCAGCCATCCAGGGTATGTGGTGCGGCTGGTCGGCGGCGGCACCTTCGTTCTGGGGATGCTGCTGATGGCCTACAACACCTGGCGGACTGTGCGCCAGGCGGCTCCCCGGCAGGTTCTAGAACCTCTGGAAGCGGGTGCGGCGGTATAGATAGAACGTTATCGGCACTGGACAGGCTTTGAGCGGGTCCCGGGATGCGCTGTGCGAAGCCTGCAGCGCAGCGGTGAGCGCCCATCGTGTGCTTTCCTTGTGCCAGGAAAATCAGTCGATTAGGATTCGCCGCCTGTCTGGCGCGTGAGTGTTCGAGTCGCGCGCCATCATCTCTGAAACGCACAAGCCCGGTCCGCGAATGGCCGGGCTTTTCTGTGCGGTTCGCATATTCCGGGCGGCTGGCCGCTTCCACTCCCGATCGTCAGGACGCCAATTTGAAAAGAAGTATTGTCATGCGCGAGCGTTTGCTGAGCGCGGAAAAGGTGAAGGCCATCGAGTGGCGGGACGGCCAGCTGAGCCTGATCGACCAGCGCCGGTTGCCGTTGGCCGAGGTGTGGCATACCTGTGAGTGCGCAGCCGCTGTGGCGACCGCCATTGACGAAGGGGTCGTGCGTGGCGCTGCATCAAGCGAGATCACGGCGGCCTATGGACTGCTGCTGGGGTTGCGTGCGCGGCTGGCCACAGGTGGCGATTGGCGTGCGGCGCTGGAAGAGGATGTTCAGGTGCTGGCTGCTGCGTGCCCGGCGTCGGTCGGTCCCTTCGGCGCGCTGAGCCGGATGCGCGAGCGGCTGGATCGTCTCAAGCCTGGCGAGGACCCTTTTGCCATCGCCGAGGAACAGGCGGCATCCATGCTGGCCAGTGATCGCGAAATCAACCTCGGCATGGCGCAGCAGGGGGGCGAGCTGATCCGCCGGCACCAGGGCAATCTGCAGAACCTGCTGACCCATTGCGGCAACGGTGCGCTGGCCACCGGCGGTTTCGGCACGGCGCTCGGCGTGATCCGCGCAGCGCATCTGGAAGGGCTGGTCGAACGGGTCTATGTCGATGAAACCCGCCCCGATCTGCAGGGCGCTCGGCTGACGGCCTGGGAGCTGGATGCCGAAGGCGTGCCGGTAACGCTGACTGTCGATTCATGCGCGGCACACCTGATGAAGACCCGTGGCATCACCTGGGTCATCGTCGGGGCGGAACGGATCGCCGCCAATGGCGACATTCTCGGCATGATTGGCACCTATCAGCTTTCCGTGCTCGCCATGCACCATGGGACGCGCTTCATGGTGGTGGCGCCGAGTTCGATCATCGACCTGGCACTGGAAAGCGGCGAGGAAATTGCCATCGAAGAGCGGGCTGGCAGCGAGTTGCTGGCGCTCGACGGTCAGCGTTTCGCCGCGGATGTCGAGGCATTCAACCCGGCCTTCGATGTGACACCCGCCGACCTGATCGACGCCATCATCACCGAAAAAGGCCTCGTCGAACGTCCCAATGCGGCGAAGATAGCGGCGTTGATGAGCCACAAGCGGCTGCATTAGCAGGCAAAAAAGCCGGGAAAAGCGGCTGGAGGCTGGGAAGCTGGACGAGTAGCGTCGATCGAGTGCTTTCTTCGTTAAGCCTCCAGCCTCCAGCGCCTCTCTGCCTTGTGATAACATTCCGCGCTTAATCGCAGGACCCTGCTGACTATAAGGAACCAGGCTTCCATGGGCGAACTGGCCAAAGAAATCCTCCCGGTCAATATCGAAGACGAACTCAAGCAGTCCTACCTCGATTACGCAATGAGCGTAATCGTCGGGCGGGCGCTGCCCGATGCGCGCGACGGCTTGAAGCCCGTGCATCGTCGTGTGCTTTTTGCCATGAGCGAGCTGGGTAACGACTGGAACAAGCCGTACAAGAAATCGGCCCGTGTGGTCGGTGACGTGATCGGTAAATACCACCCTCACGGCGACTCGGCGGTTTACGACACCATCGTCCGTATGGCTCAGCCGTTCTCGCTGCGCTACCTGCTGGTCGACGGCCAGGGCAACTTCGGTTCGGTAGATGGCGACAGCGCCGCGGCCATGCGTTACACCGAAGTGCGCATGGCCAAGCTGGCTCACGAGCTGCTGGCCGACCTGCACAAGGAAACCGTGGATTGGGTGCCGAACTACGACGGCACCGAGCAGATTCCGGCGGTCATGCCGACCAAGATCCCGAACCTGCTGGTCAACGGTTCCAGCGGTATCGCGGTGGGCATGGCGACCAACATCCCGCCGCACAACCTGGGTGAAGTCATCGACGGTTGCCTGGCGTTGATCGCCAATCCGGATATCAGCATCGACGAACTGATGGCCCATATTCCCGGTCCGGATTTCCCCACCGCCGGCATCATCAATGGTCGCGCCGGCATCATTGAGGCCTACCGCACCGGTCGCGGTCGCATCTACATGCGCGCCCGCTCGACCATCGAGGACATCGACAAGGTGGGTGGCCGTCAGCAGATCGTCATCACCGAGCTGCCGTACCAGCTGAACAAGGCGCGGCTGATCGAGAAGATCGCCGAGCTGGTGAAAGAGAAGAAGCTCGAAGGCATCACCGAGCTGCGCGACGAGTCCGACAAGGACGGCATGCGCGTCGTCATCGAGCTGCGCCGCGGCGAAGTGCCGGAAGTCATTCTCAACAACCTCTATGCGCAGACCCAACTGCAGAGCGTGTTCGGCATCAACGTGGTGGCGCTGGTCGATGGCCAGCCGCGTACGCTGAACCTCAAGGAGCTGCTGGAAGCCTTCGTTCGCCACCGCCGTGAGGTGGTGACGCGGCGTACGGTATTCGAGCTGCGCAAGGCGCGTGAGCGTGGGCACATCCTCGAAGGGCAGGCGGTTGCGCTGTCCAATATCGATCCGGTCATCGCCCTGATCAAGGCCTCGCCGACCCCGGCCGAAGCCAAGGATGCGCTGATCGCCACGGCCTGGGAGTCCAGTGCGGTGGAGTCGATGGTCGAGCGTGCCGGCGCCGACTCCTGCCGTCCCGAAGACCTCGATCCGCAGTACGGGCTGCGCGACGGTCGCTACTACCTGTCGCCGGAGCAGGCTCAGGCCATCCTCGATCTGCGCCTGCACCGCCTGACCGGTCTCGAGCACGAGAAGCTGCTGAGCGAATACCAGGAAATCCTGACCCAGATCGGCGAGCTGATTCGCATCCTGACCAGCCCTGTGCGTCTGATGGAAGTCATCTGCGAGGAGCTGGAAGGCGTCAAGGCCGAGTTCGGCGATGCACGTCGCACCGAGATTCTCGAAGCGCGTCTGGATCTGACCCTGGCCGACCTGATCACCGAAGAAGAGCGCGTCGTCACCATTTCCCACGGTGGCTATGCCAAGTCGCAACCCCTGGCGGCCTATCAGGCGCAGCGCCGGGGCGGTCGCGGCAAGGCGGCAACCGGCGTCAAGGAAGAGGATTACGTCGAGCATCTGCTGGTCGCCAACAGCCACGCCACGCTGTTGCTGTTTTCCAGCAAGGGCAAGGTGTACTGGCTCAAGACCTACGAAATCCCCGAGGCGTCGCGTACTTCGCGTGGCCGTCCGCTGGTGAATCTGCTGCCACTGGATGACGGCGAAAGCATCACCGCGATGCTGCAGATCGACATCGAGGCGGCGCGTCAGCAGTTGCATGAGGACGATGACGTCGAAGATGCGGAAATCATCGGCGAAAGCGATGAGACGCAAGAGTCGCTCGACGGCGAGGAAGCCGATGATTCGGTGGACGAGCCTACCGGCACCTATATCTTCATGGCGACCGCCAAGGGCACCGTGAAGAAGACCCCGCTGTCGCAGTTCAGCCGTCCGCGCAGCGTCGGCCTGATCGCGCTCGGCCTGGAAGAGGGCGACACCCTGATCGCCGCTGCGATTACCGATGGCGCCCGCGAAGTCATGCTGTTCTCCGATGGCGGCAAGGTCATCCGCTTCAAGGAAAAACACGTGCGCACCATGGGCCGTACCGCCCGTGGCGTCCGCGGCATGCGCCTGCCGGAAGGTCAGCGCCTGATTTCCATGCTGATTCCGGAACCCGAGGCGCAGATTCTTACTGCCAGCCTCAATGGCTATGGCAAGCGCACGGTGATCGACGAGTTCCCGCGGCGCGGTCGTGGTGGTCAGGGCGTGATCGCCATGGTCACCAATGAGCGCAACGGGCCTCTGGTCGGCGCGGTGCAGGTGCAGTCTGGCGAGGAAATCATGCTGATTTCCGACCAGGGCACGCTGGTGCGTACCCGTGTCGATGAGGTCTCATCGCTGGGCCGCAATACCCAGGGCGTGACACTGATCAAGCTGGCCAAGAACGAGCATCTGGTCAGTCTCGAGCGTGTTCAGGAACCTTCCGAGGAGGAGGTGCTTGAAGAGATCGAGGCGAGTCTGGATGACGAGGCGCTAGAAAAGGAAATGCCTGTCGTCAGCACCGAACCCGATGAAGACGAACTGCTCGGTGGTGGCGGTGATGTGCCGCCTGATGTAGTGCCGACCGACGACGAGAACTGATTCGCGCGAAGGCGAGGTCGCAAGGCCTCGCCTTCGTTGCGGATTGCCCGTGCCGCTGGGCCGAAAGCATTGCAAGCGCTGGCCCTTGGCCTTCAGGCGACGGGCGGAGCGAACATGGTATCGACCGTTTTTGAGAGAACGAAGATGAGCAAACGCGCCTTTAACTTCTGCGCCGGCCCCGCCGCGCTGCCCGAAGCGGTGTTGCAACGCGCCCAGGCCGAACTGCTGGACTGGCAGGGTCGTGGTCTGTCGGTGATGGAAATGAGTCATCGCAGCGACGCATACGTAGCGATAGCCGAGAAGGCCGAGCAGGACCTGCGCGACCTGCTGGCGATCCCGTCGAACTACAAGGTGCTGTTCCTGCAGGGCGGCGCGAGCCAGCAGTTCGCCGAGATTCCGTTGAACCTGCTGCCCGAGGACGGCATCGCCGATTACGTCGACACCGGCATCTGGTCGCGCAAGAGCATCGAGGAAGCGCGGCGCTTCGGCAACGTCAACCTGGCCGCCAGCGCCAAGCCTTACGACTACTTCGCCATTCCGGGGCAGAACGAGTGGCAACTGAGCGACAACGCCGCCTACCTGCATTACGCCAGCAACGAGACCATCGGCGGGCTGCAGTTCGACTGGGTGCCGGACCTCGGTGACACGCCACTGGTGGTCGACATGTCCTCGGACATCCTGTCGCGTCCCATCGACGTCTCGAAGTTCGGCCTGATCTACGCCGGCGCGCAGAAGAACATCGGCCCTTCCGGGCTGGTGGTGGTGATCGTCCGTGAAGACCTGCTCGGCAAGGCGCGCTCCAGTTGCCCGACGATGCTCGATTACAAGATCGCCGCCGACAACGGCTCGATGTACAACACGCCGGCGACCTTTTCCTGGTATCTGTCGGGACTGGTCTTCGAGTGGCTCAAGGAGCAGGGTGGCGTCGAAGCGATGGAGCAGCGCAACCGCGCCAAGAAGGAGCTGCTCTACGGTGTCATCGACGCCAGCGAGTTCTACACCAACCCGATTGCCGTGAATGCCCGCTCCTGGATGAACGTGCCGTTCCGTCTGGCTGACGAGCGTCTGGACAAGACCTTCCTGGCTGGCGCCGATGCGCGCGGTCTGCTCAACCTGAAAGGCCATCGTTCGGTCGGCGGCATGCGTGCTTCCATCTATAACGCGGTGGGTCTGGATGCCGTCGAAGCGCTGGTCGCCTACATGGCCGAATTCGAGAAGGAGCACGGCTGATGAGTGAAGCCGATCAGCTCAAGGCCCTGCGCGTACGCATCGACAATCTGGACGAGCGGATTCTCGACCTGATCAGCGAACGTGCGCGTTGTGCCCAGGATGTGGCGCGGGTCAAGACCGCGTCGCTGGCCGAGGGTGAGGAGGTGGTGTTCTATCGCCCCGAGCGCGAGGCGCAGGTGCTCAAGCGCATCATGGAGCTGAACAGGGGGCCGCTGGACAATGAAGAAATGGCGCGTCTGTTCCGCGAGATAATGTCCTCCTGTCTGGCCCTGGAGCAGCCGTTGCGAGTCGCCTATCTCGGTCCGGAGGGCACCTTCTCGCAAGCGGCGGCGCTCAAGCATTTCGGTCAGTCTGTGGTCAGCAAGCCGATGGCGGCCATCGACGAGGTGTTCCGCGAAGTGGTCGCCGGCGCGGTGAACTTCGGCGTGGTGCCGGTGGAAAACTCCACCGAGGGTGCGGTCAACCACACCCTGGACAGCTTCCTCGAACATGACATCGTCATCTGCGGTGAAGTCGAGCTGCGCATCCACCACCACCTGCTGGTGGGCGAAACGACCAAGACCGATCGCATCACCCGCATCTATTCCCACGCACAATCACTCGCGCAGTGCCGCAAGTGGCTGGACGCGCACTACCCGAATGTCGAGCGCGTGGCGGTATCGAGCAATGCCGACGCCGCCAGACGGGTAAAGAGCGAGTGGAACTCGGCGGCCATCGCCGGCGACATGGCGGCACAGCTGTACGGGCTGACCAAGCTGGCGGAAAAGATCGAGGATCGCCCGGACAACTCCACGCGCTTTCTGATCATCGGCAGCCAGGAAGTGCCGCCGACCGGCGACGACAAGACCTCGATCATCGTCTCCATGCGCAACAAGCCGGGCGCGCTGCATGAACTGCTGATGCCGTTCCATGCCAACGGCATCGACCTGACCCGCATCGAAACCCGCCCGTCGCGCAGCGGCAAGTGGACCTATGTGTTCTTCATCGACTGCATCGGCCATCACCAGGACCCGCTGATCAGGGACGTGCTGGAAAAGATCGGCAACGAAGCCGTGGCGCTCAAGGTGCTGGGGTCGTACCCGAAAGCCGTGCTGTAAGCACGGCTTTGGCTGGAGGCTTGAGGCTGAAGGCTCGACGATAAGTATGGTGCGCTGTTGAAGGCAAGCGTGCCGATGAACATGAGGGTGGGCTTGAGGCTGATCGTCCAGCCTCAAGCCTACAGCCTCAAGCGCCGGCTCAGCCGGCTGTGAGCGGAGCTGAACATGAGTGCCGATTTCCTCGCCCTGGCCGTACCGGGCGTACAAAAACTGTCTCCTTACGTGATCGGCAAGCCGATCGATGAGCTGGCGCGTGAGTTGGGTATCGATCCGGCGCAGATCGTCAAACTGGCCAGCAATGAAAATCCGCTTGGCCCGAATCCTCGCGTGCTGGAAGCGATTGCCGCCGAGCTGCCCGAGCTGACGCGTTATCCCGATGGCAGTGGCTACCGGCTGAAAGCCAAGCTGGCCGAGCGTTTCGGCCTCAAGCCCGAGCAGATCACCCTGGGCAATGGTTCCAACGATATCCTCGATCTGGTCGCGCGCTGCTGGCTGGCACCGGGCCGCAATGCGGTGTTCAGTGCTCATGCCTTTGCTGCCTATCCGCTGTGCACGCAAGCCGCGGGTGCCGAAAGCCGCGTGGTGTCGGCCATCGACTACGGTCACGACCTGAACGGCATGCTCGACGCCATCGACGAGCAGACCGGCGTGGTCTTCGTCGCCAATCCGAACAACCCCACGGGCACCTGGTTCGGCCCGCAGGCGCTGGAGGCTTTCCTCGACCGCGTTCCTGCGAGCGTTCTGGTGGTGCTGGACGAGGCCTATATCGAGTTCACCGAGGGCGACGAATTGCCCAACGGCCTAAACTACCTGGATCGCTATCCCAACCTGCTGGTGTCGCGCACGTTGTGCAAGGCCTACGGCCTGGCGGGGCTGCGGGTCGGTTACTCGGCCTCGTCGCCGCAGATTGCCGATGTGCTCAACCGGGTGCGCCTGCCATTCAACGTCAACAGCCTCGCCCTGACGGCGGCCTGCGTTGCGCTGGACGATGAGGACTATCTGGCCGAAGGGCGGCGGGTGAACCGTGCCGGCATGGCGCAGCTGGAAAACGGCCTGCGCGAGCTGGGGCTGGAGTGGATTCCTTCGCGGGGCAATTTCCTGGCAGTCGATCTGGGGCGCGATGCGGCGCCTATCAATGCCGGACTGCTGCGCGAGGGTGTCATCGTCCGACCGATTGCCGGTTACGGCATGCCGACCTTCCTGCGGGTTTCCATCGGCACCGAAACGGAAAATGCCCGCTTCCTCGAAGCCTTGCGTGTAGTGCTCGATCAGTGACCCGGGGCCTCAGCTTGCAACAACAGAAACCTGTCGTCGATCGCCTGGTGGTGATCGGGCTTGGCCTGATTGGCGGCTCGTTCGCCAAGGGGCTGCGCGAGCAGAGGCTGTGCAACGAGGTGGTGGGTTTCGATCCGAATGCCAACAGCCGCCAGCTGGCCGTCGAGCTGGGTGTGGTGGATCGTTGCGCCGAGACGCTGGAGGAGGCGTGCCGTGGCGCCAGCGTGATCCAGCTGGCCGCGCCGATCCTGGCGATGGAAAAACTGCTGGAACAGTTGTCGCAACTGGAGCTGGGCGATGCGGTCCTGACCGATGTCGGCAGCGCCAAGGGCAATCTGGTGCGCTGTGCGACGCGAGCGTTCGGCGCCATGCCGGCGCGTTTCGTGCCGGGCCATCCCATCGCGGGTTCCGAGCGCAGTGGCATCAGCGCCGCCGATGCTTCGCTGTTCCGGCGGCACAAGGTAATCCTGACGCCCGTGGCCGGCACCGATCCGCAGGCGCTGGCGCTGGTCGATCAATTATGGACGGCGCTGGGCGCGTCTGTCGAGCACATGGAAGTCGCCCACCATGACGAGGTGCTGGCGGCCACCAGTCATCTGCCGCACCTGCTGGCGTTCGGGCTGGTGGATTCGCTGGCCAAACGTCATGAGAATCTGGAGATCTTTCGTTATGCTGCCGGCGGTTTTCGCGATTTCACCCGCATAGCGGGCAGCGATCCGGTGATGTGGCACGACATCTTCCTGGCCAATCGTGAAGCGGTGCTGGCTACCCTGGATGATTTTCGTACCGACCTCGACGCCCTGCGCGCCGCAGTCGATGAAGGAGACGGGCATACACTGCTGGGCGTATTCACGCGCGCCAGGGCTGCCCGGGAACATTTCAGCAAAATACTGGCTCGCAGAGCCTATGTGGACGTTATGCATTCCAATGACCTGATCTTCCTCGCCAACCCTGGCGGCAGCCTGACTGGCCAGTTGCGTGTGCCAGGCGACAAATCCATTTCCCACCGCTCGATCATGCTCGGCTCGCTGGCCGAAGGCACCACCGAGGTCGAGGGCTTTCTCGAAGGCGAAGACGCGCTGGCCACCATCCAGGCCTTCCGCGACATGGGCGTGGTCATCGAAGGGCCGCACCAGGGCCGCGTGACCGTGCATGGCGTCGGCCTGCACGGCCTGAAGACGCCGCCCGGTCCGATCTATCTGGGCAACTCCGGCACCTCCATGCGCCTGCTGGCCGGCTTGCTCGCCGCGCAGCCGTTCGATACCACGCTGACCGGCGATGCCTCGCTCTCCAAGCGACCGATGAACCGCGTCGCCAACCCCTTGCGCGAGATGGGCGCGATCATCGAAACCGCCGCCGAGGGCCGTCCGCCGCTGACCATCCGTGGTGGCCAGAAGCTGTCCGGCATGCATTACGACATGCCCATGGCCAGCGCCCAGGTCAAATCCTGCCTGCTGCTCGCCGGGCTCTATGCTGCAGGCCGGACGTCAGTGACCGAGCCTGCGCCCACCCGCGACCACACCGAGCGTATGCTCCAGGGCTTCGGCTATCCGGTTCTGGTGGAAGGCAGCACCGCAACCGTCGAACCGGGCCACACGCTGAGCGCCACGCAGATCGAAGTACCGGCCGATATCTCGTCCGCCGCCTTCTTCATGGTCGCTGCCAGTATTGCCGAGGGGTCGGATGTCACTCTGGAACATGTGGGCATCAACCCCACGCGCACCGGCGTGATCGACATCCTCAAGCTGATGGGCGCCAACATCGAGCTGACCAATCAGCGTGAAGTGGGTGGCGAGCCGGTGGCCGACATTCGTGTGCGGGCCGCGCAGCTCAGGGGCATCGAGATTCCCGAAGCGCTGGTGCCGCTGGCCATCGACGAATTCCCGGTGCTGTTCATCGCCGCCGCCTGCGCCGAAGGCCGCACGCTGCTGCGTGGCGCCGAGGAACTGCGGGTCAAGGAATCGGATCGTATCCAGGTGATGGCCGACGGTTTGCAGACCCTGGGCGTCAAGGCCGAGCCGACGCCCGACGGCATCGTCATCGACGGTGGCCCCATGGGCGGCGGTGAAGTCTGGGCGCATGGCGACCATCGCATCGCCATGTCATTCAGCGTTGCGGCACTGCGCGCCAGTGCGCCGATCCGCATCCACGATTGCGCCAACGTCGCGACTTCGTTCCCCAATTTCCTGGTACTGGCCGGGCGCGCGGGCATGCGGGTTGCCGTGGAGGAGGCTTCATGATCAGGCAGGTTCCGGTCATTACCATCGACGGCCCGAGCGGTTCGGGCAAAGGCACGGTCGCGGCTTTGCTTGCCGGCAAGCTGGGCTGGAATTTTCTCGATTCCGGCGCGCTGTATCGCTTGCTTGCCTTCGCCGCTCGCAACCACTGCGTCGATCTGACCAACGAGGAAGCCCTCAAGGCACTGGCCGCCCATCTGGATGTGCAGTTCGGTGCGGCGCAGGATGGGCATGGCATGCGCATCGTGCTCGAAGGCGAAGACGTCACCGAGGCCATCCGCAACGAGGTCGTCGGTGCCGGGGCTTCCCAGGTCGCAGCCCTGCCGGTGGTGCGTGAAGCCCTGCTGCAGCGGCAGAAGGCTTTTCGTGAGGCACCCGGGCTGGTGGCCGATGGTCGGGACATGGGAACGGTGGTTTTCCCCGATGCTACGCTGAAGATATTCCTCACCGCCAGCGCCGAGGAAAGGGCGCGTCGGCGCTTCCTGCAGTTGAAGGCCAAGGGCGATGATGTTAACCTCGCGAGTCTTCTCGACGAGATACGGGCGCGCGATGAGCGCGATACCCAGCGTGCAGTGGCGCCGCTGAAGCCGGCAGACGATGCCATCCAGCTGGATTCCACTGCACTGTCCATCGAGCAGGTATTGGGACAGATTCTGAGCGAAGTCGACAAGCGCGATTTCGCCTGATGATCAGGCGTCGAAAGGCGTCTCAGCGGCCTGATTCAGGGCCGTCAACAAGGAGGCATGTGGGAGACCAGGTCCAGTCCCGCAGGCCTTTTTTTATATGAATGAACCCACGTTATCTGGGGCGTGGAGATTGGGCGGATTCTCGCCTGAAAACAGCAGGAATAAACATGAGCGAAAGCTTTGCAGAACTTTTTGAAGAAAGCCTGAAATCCCTCGACATGCAGCCGGGCGCCATCATCACCGGCATCGTGGTCGACATCGATGGTGACTGGGTCACCGTCCATGCCGGTCTGAAGTCCGAGGGCGTCATCCCGGTCGAGCAGTTCTACAACGAGCAGGGCGAGCTGACCATCAGCGTGGGTGACGAAGTTCACGTTGCGCTGGACGCGGTTGAAGATGGCTTCGGTGAGACCAAGCTGTCCCGCGAGAAAGCCAAGCGTGCCGAGTGCTGGATTGTTCTGGAAGCGGCTTTCGCAGCTGAGGAAGTGGTCAAGGGCGTTATCAACGGTAAGGTTAAGGGCGGCTTCACGGTCGACGTTAACGGCATCCGTGCGTTCCTGCCAGGTTCCCTGGTCGATGTCCGTCCGGTGCGTGATACCACTCACCTGGAAGGCAAGGAACTCGAGTTCAAGGTCATCAAGCTCGACCAGAAGCGCAACAACGTTGTCGTTTCCCGTCGCAGCGTCCTGGAAGCCGAGAACAGCGCCGAGCGCGAAGCGCTGCTGGAATCGCTGCAGGAAGGCCAGCAGGTCAAGGGTATCGTCAAGAACCTCACCGACTACGGCGCATTCGTCGATCTGGGCGGCGTGGACGGCCTGCTGCACATCACCGACATGGCCTGGAAGCGCATCAAGCATCCTTCCGAGATCGTCAACGTCGGCGACGAGATCGACGTCAAGGTGCTGAAGTTCGACCGCGAGCGCAACCGCGTCTCCCTGGGTCTGAAGCAGTTGGGCGAAGATCCATGGGTTGCCATCAAGGCCCGTTACCCGGAAAACACCCGCGTCATGGCCAAGGTCACCAACCTCACCGACTACGGCTGCTTCGCCGAGCTGGAAGAGGGCGTGGAAGGCCTGGTGCACGTCTCCGAAATGGACTGGACCAACAAGAACATCCACCCGTCGAAGGTCGTACAGGTCGGCGACGAAGTGGAAGTCATGGTTCTGGACATCGACGAAGAACGTCGTCGTATCTCCCTGGGCATCAAGCAGTGCAAGTCCAACCCATGGGAAGACTTCTCCGGCCAGTTCAACAAGGGCGACCGTATCTCCGGCACCATCAAGTCGATCACCGATTTCGGTATCTTCATTGGTCTGGACGGCGGCATCGACGGTCTGGTTCACCTGTCCGACATCTCCTGGAACGAAGTCGGTGAAGAAGCCGTGCGTCGCTTCAAGAAGGGCGACGAGCTGGATACCGTCATCCTGTCGGTCGATCCGGAGCGCGAGCGCATCTCCCTGGGCATCAAGCAGCTGGAAGACGATCCGTTCTCCAACTACGCCGCCGTCAACGACAAGGGCAGCATCGTTCGTGGCACCGTGAAGGAAGTTGACGCCAAAGGCGCCATCATCGATCTGGGCAACGATATCGAAGCCACGCTGAAAGCCTCCGAAATCAGCCGCGACCGCGTTGAAGATGCGCGCAACGTGCTGAAGGAAGGCGAAGAAGTCGAAGCCAAGATCATCAGCATCGACCGCAAGAGCCGCGTCATCAGCCTGTCCATCAAGTCGAAAGACGTCGAGGACGAGAAAGACGCAATGAAGGAACTGCGTACCAAGCAGGACGTAGAACCTTCCGCCGGCCCGACCACCATTGGTGATCTGATCCGCGCACAGATGGAAAACCAGAACTGAGTTCTGATTCCAGCTGAATGAAAAAGGGCGAACTTCGGTTCGCCCTTTTTTGTGCCTGGGATTTCTTGCGTGCGCAGTGGTCTTTAGTTGCGGTGGGCGAGGTTGGTTAGGGCCTGATTGACCGCCAGCCAGCCGCTGACGGCTTCTTCGCCCACCTCGTTGAAGGCCTTCTCGATAAGGCGTATCTGTTCCCGGCGCAGCGCCTGCTCCAGTTTTGCGCCTTCCCTGGTGAAGCGCAGCATGCGTTTGCGCTTGTCGTCCTCGGCAGTGAGACTCTCCACCAGATGCATCTCGATGAGTTGGCGCAGCGGGGTGTTCAACGCCTGTTTGCTGACCCCCAGGTAGCCGAGCAACTGCTTGACGCTCAGGTCGGGGTAGCTGGCGATGAAGAACAGGATGCGGTGGTGCACGCGGGACAGGCCGCGGCGTGCGAGCATCTCGTCCGGCTTGGCGGTGAACGCCTGATAGCCGAGAAAGAAACGCTCCATGATCAGGCGCTGATCGCTGCTTTTTTTTAGGTCAGGCATATTGACGTATTTGTTGGAGTGGGCGTAATTTCGGTCAAGTAGTTTGACTTATTTCTCTCGCCTTCGCATCCGGTACCCCAATGGCCTTCTCCGAACGCATCGACCGCCTGAAAAGCTCGCTCATCCGTGAAATCCTCGCTGCGGCGCAGCGCCCCGAGGTGATGTCTTTCGCCGGTGGCTTGCCGGCTGCGGCGATGCTGCCCAGCATCGAGTGGACGGATATGCCGGTGGACATGGGGCAATACGGGATGAGCGAGGGCGAGCCGGCACTGCGCGAAGCCATCGCCGCCGAGGCACGCGAGCGAGGCGTACCCTGTAGTGCGGAGCAGGTGCTGATCGTCAGTGGCTCGCAGCAGACGCTCGATCTGGCGGCCAAGCTGTTCATCGATCCGGGCACCGAAGTGCTGCTCGAGGCACCGACCTACCTGGCGGCGCTGCAGGCGTTCCAGCTGTTCGGCGCCGACTGCCTGGCGGTGCCGCAAGAGGACGATGGTCCGCAGTTGCAGGTCTTGCGCGAGCGACTGGAGCGTCACAAGCCGGCCTTCGCCTATCTGATCCCGACGTTTCAGAATCCGTCCGGGGTGCGTTACAGCGAAGAGAAGCGCGATGTCGTTGCGGCCTTGCTCGACGAGTTCGGTGTGACCTTGATCGAGGACGAGCCCTACCGTGAGCTGGTTTTCGATGAGGAACTCGCACGGCCTATTGCAGGCCGCTTGCGAAGCGCCAGCTGGATCTATACCGGCACGGTGTCCAAGACGCTGCTGCCGGGGCTGCGCGTCGGTTACCTGATCGCAACGCCCGACCTGTTTCCCTATCTGTTGCGCCTGAAGCAGTCGGCGGATCTGCATACCAACCGTGTTGGCCAGTGGCAGGCCCTGCAGTGGCTGGGCAGTGAGCGCTACCGCGAGCATCTGGCCGAGCTGCGCGGCTTCTACCGGTTACGCCGCGATGCCATGCAGGCAGCGCTGAGCGAGCATTTCGTCGATCTTGCCCAGTGGCAGCTTCCCCAGGGTGGCTTGTTCTTCTGGTTGAAATTGAATCAGCCCGTGGATACGCGCACGCTGCTCGATGCAGCGTTGGAGCAGGATGTGGTGTTCATGCCCGGCGAGCCTTTCTTCGTGAATCCTGACTGCAACCTGGGCTATTTGCGGCTTAACTTCAGCCACGTGGCACCGGAGCGGCTGGCTGAAGGGATATGCCGCCTGGCAGCTGTGGTTCGTCAGGCATCTACCGCCGAAGCGGCCTAGCTTCGACGTGCACTCATAGGGGCGAATGAAATGTACAAGGTTTACGGCGACTATCGTTCCGGCAACTGCTACAAGGTCAAGCTCATGCTGCACTTGCTTGAGCAACCTTATGAGTGGGTGCCGGTGAATATCCTGCGCGGTGAAACGCGCGAAGAGGCGTTTCTCAAGCTTAACCCCAACGGCAAGATACCGGTTTTGCAATTGGAGGATGGCTCCTGCCTCTGGGAGTCGAACGCCATCCTCAACTTTCTCGCTGAGGGCAGCGAATTTCTACCGGGCGAGGCGCGACTGCGTACCCAGGTGCTGCAGTGGCAGTTTTTCGAGCAGTACAGTCACGAGCCGTTTCTGGCGGTTGCCAGGTACATCAAAGTGCATCTCGGTATGCCGGAAGAGCGTCGTGAAGAATATGAGGCCAAGCGCTACGATGGCTATCACGCGCTGAACGTGATGGAGCAGCAATTGCTGCGCACCCCGTACCTGGTGGGTGAGCACTATTCGATTGCAGATGTGGCGTTGTATGCCTATACCCACGTCGCCGAGGAGGGTGGTTTCGAACTGGAAGGCTATCCGGCAATCCGCACCTGGTTGCAGCGAGTTGCGAGCCATCCGCGACATGTGGGCATGTTCGATTAAAGGTAAAAGACGATAAAAGCGCTGGAGGCTGGAAGGCTGGACGAGAAAAGCCGATTAAGAGCGCTGGAAGCTGGAAGGCTGGACGGAAAAGCTTGACGGAGTTTTGGCATTAGGCCGCACGCTGTCCAGCCTCCAGCCTCCAGCCTCCAGCCTCCAGCCTCCAGCCTCCAGCCTCCAGCCTCCAGCCTCCAGCCTCCATTATCTGACCAGGCCGAGAAACTCGCTGCGGGTGGCGGGGTTTTCGCGGAACTGGCCGAGCATCACCGAGGTGACCATCGAGGAGTTCTGCTTTTCCACGCCGCGCATCATCATGCACATGTGCTGTGCTTCGATCACCACGGCAACGCCCCAGGCGCCGGTTACTTGCTGAATTGCTTCGGCGATTTCGCGGGTGAGGTTTTCCTGAATCTGCAGGCGTCGGGCATACATGTCGACGATCCGCGCAACCTTGGACAGGCCCAGCACCTTGCCGTTGGGCAGATAGGCGACATGTGCCTTGCCAATGAACGGCAGCATGTGATGTTCGCACAGCGAGTACAGCTCGATGTTCTTCACCAACACCATTTCGCTGTTGTCGGAGCTGAACAGGGCGTCGTTGGTGACTTCCTCCAGCGTCTGCTGGTAGCCCTTGCAAAGGTACTGCATGGCTTTGGCGGCGCGCTTGGGTGTATCGAGCAGCCCCTCGCGGTTGACGTCCTCGCCGAGTTGACCAAGGATCGCGGTGTAATGTTGTTCCAGTGACATTGAGCTACCTGTGGGCTTCATGTGAGCGCAAGCGCGAAGGGTAGGACGCACCCGCCGCGCTGGCAAGGGGAAAAACCAGCGGCGGGCCGCAAGCCATATGCCGCAAGAGGAGACATGAGGCTCATTCACTGGAAGCTTGAGAGTCTTTACTCGTCTCGTCCGTCGAGCATGGTTCGCTTGAGCAACAGGTAGATCGCGCCAGTACCGCCGTGGCGGGGCAGGCATGAGGTGAAGCCGAGCACCTGGGGATGCTGACGAAGCCAGGTATTCACATGGCTTTTGATGAGAGGCCGCCTGCCATCGATGCGTGCGGCCTTGCCGTGCGTGACGCGCACGCAACGGATTTCGAACTTGCCGGCTTCGGCGAGAAAATCCCAGAGCAGCTCGCGCGCCTTTTCCACGCTCAGCCCATGCAGGTCGAGGCTGCCCTCGAAGGGGATCTGACCGGCCTTGAGCTTGCGTATCTGGCTTTCCTGCACGCCGTCGCGCGCCCAGTAGAGCTCGTCTTCAGCGGCCACGTCGATGACAAATTGATCGGACAGACCATCGATGCGGGTTTCATCGTTGCTGATGCTGGCATTCGCTCGACGGGTGGCGATCTGGGCCTTGTTGCTGCGTGGTTTGCCGGTGTCGGCCCGATCGTGTTCGATGGGTTTGACGCCGCGAACTGCTGCTTTGAAAAGGGAAAAATCGTCTTCTTGCATGCTGCCTCCGCATTTGCCGGCAATTTTATCCCAGGGGTTGGCCGTATGGCACTTGAGATTCGGTCGTTGGCCTTTGCAGATGCAGAAGGTGGACGCTCTCAGCGTTTCCTGCCGAGGCGAGGCGACAGGCTGATGCTGCCCGGGCCGTAGAAGCGGCGGCGTACCCGACGCCTGACAAGCAATCCAATCCAGAGCATAACCAGCCCCGGTAGCAGCGAGGCGATCGCCGTTTCAGGATCAAGCGTCAGACTGCCAAGGGTATCGTTGTTGCCAAGCAGGGATGCGGCACCCGCAAGTGCCAGAAGCATGCCGAGAATGATCAGCAGCAGACCGAGAAGCATGCCGATGCGTGAGCGCCATCGCCGTGGTTCGCGTGGCCGGAGGCGGCGCGCATCGAAGCTATCGGTCAGTTTCATTTCGGTTACCTCTCAGGGGCAGGGCTGTGACCGAGGAAGCCCGGCCAGGTTCACTTGCCCGTCAGGTACGTTTTCCGATTCGATTCAGGCCAACGCTCCGGCATCGGCCACGCAGACAGCGAAATTGTCGGCAAGGATGGTCATTTCCATGCGGTGCACCTGTTCGGCATCGATCGAGCCATCGCCCATTGGCAGGTCGCGGGTGGCGCAGGCCTTGTCGACCAGGGTGCAGCGGTAGCCGTAGTCCTTGGCGGCGCGGACGGTGGTGCTGACGCTGGAGTGAGTCATGAAACCGCAAACGACAAGATCGAGGCGGCCATGCTGCTGCAGCAGTTCATGCAACTGCGTGCCGGCAAAGGCATTGGGGAGCGTTTTGCCTATCACGCCTTCGCCGGCCAGAGGGGCTGCTTCCGGCATGATCTGGCCGCGCAGGCCTTGAGGATCGAACAGGCCGCCAGTGATGCCCAGGTGGTGGACATGCACGATGGGCGTGCCGTTTTTACGGGCAAGCGCCAGCAAGCGGGTAATTTCCTCGAGCGCCGGCGCCAGGTTCGGCAGGGCCATCGCTCCAGTGCGATATTCCTCTTGCGCGTCGATAACCACGAGCGTCGCGTTGGCCAGAGTCGCCGGTGCATAACTGCGGCCACTGAGCTGTAGCAAGGTCTGTGGCTTGGACATGACTGACTCCTTGTTGTGTGAGGGGCCTGATTGTGGCCTCAGATGACGGATATGTGAACCGTCGAAACCCATGATTCGCTCGCTGAATGGATCTTATCCTGGCGATAGGCCAGCGCCGATGGCGAGCAGAAGGCTGAGAAACCTTGCACACTATCGGCTAAACTTTCGCACTTTTGACCGGAGATGCCGACGTGACCGCTTCGCCTTCCCGATTGCGTACGCTGCGCGATTACATACGCTGGGCCGTCAGCCATTTTCATGCCGAACAGCTGTTCCACGGTCATGGCACTGACAATGCCTGGGATGAGGCGCGTCAGTTGGTACTGGGTGCGCTGCATTTGCCTTGGGAAATTGCCGACAGTTACCTCGATTGCCGCCTGGAGGATGATGAACGCGAGCACCTCCAGAACCTGCTGCGACGGCGTATCGAGGAGCGCGTGCCCACCGCCTACCTGCTTGGGCAAACCTGGTTCTGTGGCCTGCCGTTCATCGTCGATGAGCGTGTGCTGATTCCCCGTTCACCCATCGGCGAGCTGATCGAGCGGCGTTTCGAGCCCTGGCTGGCGCAGAAACCGGCGCGCATTCTGGATATGTGCACCGGCTCGGGTTGCATCGGCATTGCCTGCGCCTATGAGTTCCTCGATGCCGAAGTGGTGCTGGCGGATATTTCCTTCGAAGCGCTCGAAGTGGCCAACCGCAACATCGAGCATCATGGTCTGGACGAGCGTGTCTATACGGTGCAGGGCGATGGTTTCGAGGGCTTGCCTGGGCAACGCTTCGATCTGATCGTGTCCAACCCGCCCTATGTGGATGCGGAGGACTTCGCCGATATGCCCGATGAATATCATCATGAGCCTGTGCTGGGGCTGGCCTGCGGTAGCGATGGTCTGGATCTGGTGCGGCGGATGCTGGCCGAGGCGGCGGATCACCTGACCGATAGCGGCAGCCTGATCGTCGAGGTTGGCAATAGCCAGGTGCACGTCAAGGCGCTTTACCCGGAGGTGGACTTCACCTGGCTGGAATTCGCCGAGGGCGGGCATGGGGTGTTTCTACTGGCGGCAAGCCAGTGTCGTGAGCATCAGGCGCTATTTCGCGAACGCAGCAGGCCCTGAGCGGCAGTGCTTTCAGCGGGTCGCGATCCAGATCAGCAGGCCCGCCTGAAACAGTGAAAAGGCGATCAGGCAGGCGATGGTGAAGCGTAGCGTGCCGTCTTCGCGACGAAACCGGTTGAGCCGTTCCTGAATGTCGCGAATGGTGTTTTCCTGTTCGAGCAGGTTGCGGTCGGCCTGTTCGAGCATGGCCGCGGCATCGGTCAGCTCGATGATCTGTACTTTCTCGGCGTTCCAGTCGGGGCGCAGCGTGCTGACGCGCGGCACGCTGTAGAGCGCCTTGAGCTGCTGTGAATCGGGGTAGGTCACGTCGAGGCCCTGGCTCTGTAGGCAATGATCCCGCCGCAGACGCATATCGTCGTTGGCTACATCCCCCGCAGGCAGGACGCCCTCTTTGACCAGGTAGTGCGCCCAGCGTTTCTGCGCCCAGAGCGCGCCCTGGGCCAGCAGAAAGCGTCCGAGGCCACGATTGCTCGGCTCAAGATGCAGACCCGAGTCCGGGCCGAAGCGCAGCTCCTTGGCTTCATGATCCACCCAGATTTCCAGCACATTGTACTTTTTAGACAGGACCTGGCCTGGAAGCCTGATGCTGAGCTTCAGCAGGCTCAGTTGCCGTGAATGCCGTTCGATCTGCCCCAGTTCGACGAAGCGTAGCGGGCGTGCACCGCTGTCACTGTCGGTCGGCAACGGCGCCAGGCGCAGCAGGCGAAAGCGATCCGGTGCGAGTTCTTCCCAGGGATGAGATTGCGGCGAATCAGGCGCCTTGGCGTCGCTATCGGTCGGTGCTGTGCTGTCGGTCATTATGGCGTCCGTGGCCTTGTGGGTATCAGTCGTTACTGACGGGTTAAAGGCCGTAGAAAAACTACCTGCGTGGCAAGACTTCATTTTTCAACGGCTTGTTAAAGTGCGTGTCGGCTGTCGACCTGTCAACTGAAGGGTAGCGATGTGCCATAAACGCTTGCGGAAAGTGGCGTCGGCATCGGACACGACGAAATACGCAGCGGCTCGGGTATACTTTGCGCCCTTTGTTCAGGTCGATCGCGGAGCTCCCTGCATGTCCGGCAACACATACGGCAAGCTGTTCACCGTCACCACCGCTGGCGAGAGCCATGGGCCGGCGCTGGTCGCCATCGTCGATGGCTGCCCGCCGGGGCTGGAGCTGTCTGTGCAAGACCTGCAGCGTGACCTCGACCGGCGCAAGCCCGGCACCAGTCGTCACACCACCCAGCGCCAGGAAGCCGATGAAGTCGAAATCCTGTCGGGGGTTTTCGAGGGGCGTACCACGGGTTGCCCGATTGGCCTGTTGATCCGCAATACCGACCAGAAGTCCAAGGACTATTCGGCGATCAAGGATCAGTTCCGCCCGGCCCATGCCGATTACAGCTACCACCACAAATATGGCGTTCGCGACTACCGTGGTGGCGGTCGCAGCTCCGCGCGCGAGACGGCCATGCGCGTCGCCGCCGGTGCAATCGCCAAGAAATACCTGGCGAGCCTGGGCATCCAGGTGCGTGGCTACATGAGCCAGCTGGGGCCAATCGAGATTCCGTTCAAGACATGGGATTCGGTGGAGCAGAACGCCTTCTTCAGCCCTGATCCGGACAAGGTGCCCGAGCTGGAGACCTACATGGATCAGCTGCGCCGTGACCAGGATTCGGTCGGCGCGAAGATCACCGTGGTGGCCGAGGGCGTACCGCCGGGGCTGGGTGAGCCGATCTTCGATCGCCTGGATGCCGAGCTGGCCCATGCGCTGATGAGCATCAATGCGGTCAAGGGCGTGGAGATCGGCGCCGGTTTCGCCAGCATCGCCCAGCGCGGCACCGAACATCGTGACGAACTGACGCCGGAAGGCTTTCTGTCCAACCAGGCCGGTGGCATTCTCGGCGGGATTTCGTCCGGCCAGCCGATCATTGCCCACCTGGCGCTCAAGCCCACGTCGAGCATCACCACGCCGGGCCGTTCCATCGACACCCAAGGTAATCCGGTGGAGGTCATCACCAAGGGCCGTCACGACCCCTGCGTCGGCATCCGCGCCACGCCTATCGCCGAGGCGATGATGGCCATCGTGCTGCTGGATCATCTACTGCGCCACCGTGGGCAGAATGCCGATGTGCAGGTAACGACGCCGGTGTTGGGGCAGGCCTGACGGTCGACGCCTGTGGCGTGAAGGCTGGACGCTGGAGGGCTGGACAGTACAAGCCGCTTTTTCGTCCAGCGTTCAGCCTCCAGCTTTCAGCGAAATGGCAGATCGCATGTCCTTACAGCTACCCTACTGGCGCCTCTCGGGCTTCTACTTCTTCTATTTCGCGCTGCTTGGCGCGGCGGCGCCGTTTTTCGGTTTGTATTTCGCCCACCTCGGCTTTTCCGCCGAGCGCATCGGCGAGCTGGTGGCGATTCCCATGCTGATGCGCTGCCTGGCGCCGAACCTGTGGGGCTGGCTGGGGGATGCGACGGGGCAGCGGCTGGCTATCGTGCGCCTCGGGGCGCTGTGCACGCTGCTGTCGTTCGGGCTGATCTTCTTCGACAAGAGCAACGCTTGGCTGGTACTGGTGATGGCCCTACATGCGTTCTTCTGGCATGCGGTGCTGCCGCAGTTCGAGGTGATCACTCTGGCGCATCTGCGCGAACAGGCGGCGCGCTACAGCCAGATTCGCCTGTGGGGCAGCATCGGTTTCATCGTTACGGTGGTGGGGCTGGGCATGCTGTTCGAGCGACTCAGCCTGGATGTTTACCCGGTGGCGATCATGGTGATCATGGCAGGCATCGTCCTCAGCAGCGTCTGGGTGCCCAATGCGCAGCCCGAACAGCGACCGGAAGCCGCCGGGCAGGGCGGTTTCCTGCGTCAGCTGCGCCGCCCCGGCGTGCTGGCGTTCTATGCCTGTGTCGGTCTGATGCAGGTCAGCCACGGACCTTACTACACCTTTTTCAGCATCCACCTGGAAGCGCTCGGCTATGATCGAGGCACCATCGGCCTGCTCTGGGCCTTGGGCGTGATCGCCGAGATTCTGGTGTTCCTGGTGATGACGGCATTGCTCAAGCGCTTTTCCCTGCGCCAGGTGCTGGTGGCGAGCTTCCTGCTGGCGGCGCTGCGCTGGCTGCTGCTGGGAACGCTGGCCGATCACCTCGTCGTGCTGCTGCTCGCGCAACTGATGCATGCAGCCACCTTCGGCAGCTTCCATGCCGCCGCGGTGCATTTCGTCCAGCGCAGTTTCGGTCATCGCCAGCAGGGGCAGGGCCAGGCCCTGTATGCGACGCTGGCCGGTATCGGTGGCGCGCTGGGGGCGTTGTATTCAGGTTACAGCTGGACCAGTCTGGGGCCGGTCTGGGTCTTTGCCATCGCCAGTCTGGCGGCCCTGGCCGCAGCCGTTATCATGGCCACCCCTGTGCAGGGCAGTCGGGCATGACCGCCAACGGCTGCCGCCCTGCCAACGAATCATCGATCAGATACCGGGTCAGTCATCGCCCGGCCCGGAGACAGCGACCATGAGCATCCTCAGTGTCTATCACCACAGCACGCCCGAACAGCCCTTCAAGGTGCTCACGCATCACGAGGACGTTGCCGCCACGCTGGCCGAGGTGGGTGTACACCTGGAACGCTGGCAAGCCAGCACAGCCATCGGCCCGGATGCCAGTGATGAAGAGCTGGTCGCCGCTTATCAACCGCAGATCGACCTTTTGAAGAACGAGTACGGCCATGCCGGTGTGGAAGTGCTCAGGTTGACCCAGGAGCGTTACGGGCTGGGCGATTCGCGCGCACAGGAACTGGAAGAGTACGTTCAGTCCGGGGACGAGGTGCGTCTTTTCATTGCCGGAAGGGGGCTGTTCAATTTGCATATCGTAGATCGGGTCTATGCCGTGCTGTGTGAGAAAGGCGACCTGATCCTGATACCAGCGGGCGTTCGTCACTGGTTCGACAGGGGTGAAAACCCGCATCTGGTTGCCATTTGCCTGTTCGTTAATCCGGCAGGTCGTGCTCCGCAGTTCACCGGCGACGATATCGCGAGTCGTTTTCCGCGACTGGAAGATTGATCCAAAGTCGTCACTCCAAAGAGGCATTGAGCTACCCGACGTTTTAGGCCCTTAATGCGACGGCTCCAGCAAGTGCTGGAGCAAACCGCAACCACGAAGCCTCTTTCGTCTGCCAGGGAAATTGGAGAAAACGATGTCCATCAAACGTACTGCCGCAATTGGGTTCGCTGTGCTTGTTCTGGGCTTGCCCTTTTCACTTCAGGCGCAGGACAAGGCGCCTCAGAGCTGGTTGCCCAGCCTGATCACCGAAACGCCGCAAGAGGGCTTCGAGCTGGCCGTCAAGTTGTCCAGAATGGGCGTCAAAAGTACCCAGCCAGACAAGGAAGTGCTGTTCCGGGAACGTGAGAAGTACGCTCAGAAGGGCGAGGCGTTGATGCATGCTTCTGAAGTGGTCGCCATTCACTTCCAGACCGTCGCAGCAGCGAACAATTACTGGAAATAATCCGGTTTCCACCAGTTGAACGCTGTCCACAGGCATGGCCAAAGGACAGGGTGCCGCTCTTTGCGGCGGGCAGATACAGGCCGCTTCGGTCTGCATGCCTGAACCCTCGGGCTTGCCAGGCATCCAAACTGCGAACCCATCGTAATGAGGAGCCACCCATGACCGATGCCTTCGGCGGTATTTTCGGCCTGATCATCCTGCTGCTGGATATCTGGGCCATTGTCAGTGTGGTGCGAAGTGATGCCGCCAGCGGGAAGAAAGTGCTTTGGGTTCTGCTCATCTTCTTCCTGCCGGTGCTGGGCCTGATCCTCTGGGCTCTCATGGGCCCGCGCGGTAACCGGCCAGACGACATGAGCCTGAGGCGCTGATAGATGGAGCTGACTCCATTGTTGGCCGTTCTGGTGCTGATCGCGGACTTTCTGGCGATTCTTCACGTCTGGTTCAGCCGTATCGAGTATGGCCGCAAGATCATCTGGAGCCTGGTGATCGCGCTTCTGCCAGTGGTCGGGTTGATCATGTGGGTCATCGCAGTCGGGCGTTTCGCCAAGGTCAGGTTGTAGCGAAAGCGCCCCGTGGTTTAGCCTGCATTGGACCAAAGTAGAATACGGTGCTTTCCTGAAGGCGAAGGCAGCTTGCCGCTGCGCCTTCTGCAACGCTATCCATCACGGGAGACACCCATGAGTGACTATCAGGAAGCTCTCTATGAGGGATACGGCCAACGCTTCAGCATCGACCGGATGCTGCATGACGCCCGCACCGAGCATCAGCATCTTGCCATCTTCGAGAATGCGCGCATGGGTCGTGTCATGGCGCTGGATGGGGTGATTCAGACCACTGAGGCCGATGAGTTCATTCCTCACGAAATGCTTGTTCACGTACCGATCCTAGCCCATGGCCTGGCGCGGCGGGTGCTGATCATCGGCGGCGCAGATGGTGGCATCGTGCGCGAGGTCGCCAGGCACCGTGAGGTCGAAAGCATCACCATGGTTGCGGCTGATGCCGCCCTGGTGGAAGCGTGCAAGACCTTCCTGCCGGAGCATTCCAGAGGCGCTTTCACCGATTCTCGCCTGAATCTGCTGATCGATGACGGGCTGCACGTTCTCAATACCTGTGAAGAGAAGTTCGATGTGATCATCTGCAGCGCCGATAACGGCGCTGCAGATGAGGCCTTGGAGGGCTTCTATCAGGCCTGCCGGCGCTGCCTGAACAATGGCGGCATTCTGGTCGCCCGCACCGGTACCCCGTTCATGCAGCTCACGCAGGTGCAGGCAGCGGCCAGACGGATGAATGGCCTGTTTGCAGACTGGCATTTCTACCAGGCGGCGGCGCCCACTTGCAGCGGTGGAGCGATGACCTTCGCCTGGGGTGCTTGCGATTCAGCCAGTCGTCGGTTGCCGCTGGAAACCCTTTCCCAGCGTTTTGCCGGCAGCGGGGTTGTGACGCGCTACTACAATCCGCATGTCCATCTCGCGGCCTTTGCGCTGCCCCAGTACGTTTTGCAGGCCATCGGCAAAGCCAGTAACGACTGACTCAGCAGCCTGGCAGGGGGCTTGCGGCATGCACCAAGCGGCAAGTTCATTGCGACACTGATCCAGATACCCTATGTTCGAACCTGTCGGTTGGGCTCCATAACGTTCCGGGCCTGACCGAGCAAATCATCCACACACTCGATTCATCCCTTCAACACCCGCAACGAGGCTCGACAAGAAGGCTTTCTCTGCGAAAGCCATTCCATCCATAAAGGAGGTTGAAAGATGAGTGCCACCTTCCATGAGGATGTCAGCAGCAACGTGCTCTTGAGGATGAAGGAAGGCGGTTTCGATTTCGCCCGCGTTCATCCCATCGAGTTTTATGCCGTGTTTTCCGACCGTGAACAGGCATGCGCAGCCGCCAGCAATTTTCGTGGCGAATGCGTCAATACACAGGTTTTTCCCCGTAACGATGGCGCCTGGAATCTTCAGGTGAGCAAAGTCATGTACGCCACTTTCGATGGCATCGGTGATTTCGAGCAGGATCTGGAGAATCTTGTCGAACCGCTGGGCGGTGTGGTCGATGGCTGGGGCGTGACTCAGGAGCTATCCGGCTGCACTGTCTGACAGCTTCATCCGAAACCCAATCCCCCTTGCAGTGCCTGGTCCCATGGTGGGACCGGGCCGAAGCGGCTCTTCAGGAACTCCAGCAGCAGACGACTGCGCGAATCGGCTTCCCGTGTCAGGCGCAGGGCATAGATGCCGCTGGGCTCGGGCTGGGGTAGCCCGCTTTCGCAGAACAGGGGCAACAACTCGCCGCGCAACAGGTGGTCGGCAATCAGCCAGGTCGGCAGATGTGCGATACCCAGGCCCGCCAGCGTGCCGCTGAGCAAGGCTTCGGCGTTGTTGGCGACCATCCGCATGCGACCGGGGCGCAGCAGTTGCCGCTTGCCGTCATGCTCGAAACGCCATGCATGAGGCGGTGCCAGGGCATCCCAGTCCAGGCCGTCATGCGCTGGCAATTGATTGGCATCCAGTGGTGCCCCGCGCCGCGCCAGATAGTCGGGGCTGGCGCAAACGATGCGCACCAACGGGGCCAGAGGCGTGGCGACCAGTCGGGTATCGGCCATCGGGCCGATGCGCAGCACCAGATCCACTTCGCCCAGGTGTTCACCACGTAGATCGACGAAGCTGTCGATCAGACGCAGCTGGATATCCACCTCGGGATAACTCTGGAGAAATTCTGCCAACGCAGGGGCCAGGTGCCGGCGACCGAAGGGGGCGGGTGCGTCTATGCGAATCCGACCGCGCGGCGCGTTTTGCAGTGAAGTGACTTCAGCACGGGCCAGCTGCAGTTCCTGCACGATACGCCTGGCCCGTTCGGCGAACACCTGGCCTGCCGTGGTGGGCTTGATGGTGTGGGTACTGCGGCTGACCAGTTGGCAGCCCAGGCTGTTCTCCAGAGCATCGATGCGCCGGGCGACGGTGGAGGGCGTCAGGCCATGCAGGCGGCCAGCGGCAGAGAAGCTGCCACTGTCGAGGATATCGAGAAACAGCCTGAACTGATCGGAAAGCGGGTCTGATTGCATACGGGTATCACTGGCTTTGCAAGAATTGCATAGTCATTGTGCATGGCTGTGCATATCCGTAACAGCCTGAGCGCTATAGCATCGTTTTTTTTGACGGAAAAACTAAGAGATGGACTTGCTCAGCATCGCGTTGAATATTGCACTGGGCTTGATGCTGGGCGCATTGGGGGGGCTGTTCGGCATCGGTGGTGGGCTGATCGCGATTCCGGTGCTGGGCGTGCTGTTCGGCCTGGATCAGCACCTGGCGCAAGGTACGGCGCTGGTCATGGTGGTGCCCAACGTGCTGTTGGCGATCTGGCGTTATCACCAGCGCAATCGTATCGATGTCCGCCATGCGGCAGCGCTGGGAATCTCCAGTTTCTGCTTCGCCATCGCCGGTGCGGCACTGGCGGTATCGCTGGATGCGGGGCGAATGCGCATCGCCTTTGTCGGCTTCCTGCTGGCCCTGGCCATCTATACCTTGCTGCGCGTCTTTCTCAGGCCGCAGACCGGTGCTACCGAACTGCGCCACCCCTGGCCCTGGCTGGGTGCCCTGGGGGCCGGCGCGGGCGCTCTGGGCGGATTGTTCGGGGTGGGCGGCGCGGTGCTGGCCACGCCGGTTCTCACTTCGATATTCGGCACTTCGCAAGTCGTTGCGCAGGGCTTGTCATTGTCCTTGGCAGCGCCCAGCACCGGGGTGACGCTGGCGACTTATGCACTCCACGGGCAGGTCGACTGGGCGCTGGGGGTGCCGCTGGCCATCGGCGGACTGCTCAGCATCAGCCTGGGCGTGAAGCTGGCGCACGCCCTGCCGGAGCGCCTGCTGCGCCTGCTGTTCAGCGGCTTTTTGTTACTCAGTGCTGCGTTGCTGGCGCTTGAGGTTTAGGCGCGCGACGTATCTCCTTGCGCGCGCTACGTACCAGACGAATGCTTAACAGCAGCGCCGCGCAACTCAGGCCCGCGATCAGCCCCTGCCAGAGTCCAACCGGCCCGCTGGCGGTGCCGAAGGTATCGGTCAGCCCGAGGGTGTAACCCAGCGGCAGGCCGATTCCCCAGTAGGCGACCAGGGTGAAGACCATCGTCATGCGGGTGTCCTGATAGCCGCGCAGGGCGCCGGCTGCCGTGACCTGGACGACATCGGAGAACTGGAACAGCGCCGCATAGAAGAACAATCCTGCCGCGACCTGGATGACCACCGGATCGGTGGTGTAGATGCGAGCGATCTGTTCGCTGAACAGCAGCATGGCCGTGGCCGAGAAGCAGGCAAAAAGCAGACCGGTAGCGATGCCCAGGCCTGCCACGAAGCGCGCATCGCGCGGCGCGTTGCGGCCCAGCGCCTGGCCGATGCGCACCGTGATCGCCATGCCCAGCGACAGTGGAATCATGAAGATCAGCGAGGTGAAGTTGAGGGCGATCTGATGGCCGGCGACCACGGTCGCGCCGAGCGCGCCGATCAGCAGGGCGATCACCGAGAAGATGCTCGCCTCGGCGAATACCGCGATGCCGATGGGGATACCGACGGCCAGCAGGTGGCTGAGCTCCGGCCAGGATGGCGCGTCGAAACGCTCGAACAGCCGGCTTGGCTGGTAATACCCGGCGCGACGTACCCAGAACAGCATGGCCAGGCACATGAACAGCATCACCAGCGCCGTGGCCCAGCCGCAACCGACGCCGCCCATGGCCGGCACGCCCAGCTTGCCGTAGATGAAGATGTAGTTCAGCGGAATGTTCAGCAGCAGGCCGAGCAGGCCGATCACCATGCTTGGCCGGCTGTGCCCCAGGCCATCGCTGTAGCAGCGCAGTACCAGATACAGCGCCATCGCCGGAAAACCGCAGGCCACGGCGCGCAGATAGGCCATGCTGGGTTCGATCAGATCCGTTTCGACCTGCAACAGATGCAGCAGCGGCTCGGCATTCCACATCAGCACGGCGGAGAAGCCGCCGATCCCCAGCCCCATCCACAACGCCTGGCGCACCACTGGCCCGATCTGCCCGTGCTCGCCGGCACCGAAACGCTTCGCCACGTTCGGCGTGGTCGCCAGGATCACGCCACTGGTCAGCAGGAACATCGGCACCCAGACCGAATTGCCCAGGGCGACGGCAGCCAGATCGCGAGGGCTGACGCGCCCGGCCATCATGGTGTCGACGAAACCCATGGCGGTATTGGCCAGTTGCCCGATCATCATGGGCAGGGCGATGGCGAAGAGCGCACGCAGTTCGCTGCGCACGCGCCTGAGTCTTGGCTCAGCAGGCATTTCCGGGTAATCCGAGTTGTATACAAGAGGCGGCGTAGTCTACGCCCGGCGAAGCGCCCCCGGAAGGTGCGGGCGGTCTAGAATAGGCCTATCACTGATGGAGCCGCACATGCGTATTCTTGCTGACGAAAACATCCCTCTGGTTGAATCCTTCTTCGCCGAATGCGGCGAGATCCGGCGCATGCCAGGGCGCCGCATCAACCGGGCCGCGCTGGAGCAGGTGGACGTGCTCCTGGTGCGCTCGGTGACGCGGGTCGATCGCGAACTGCTGGAAGGCAGTCAGGTGAGCTTCGTCGGCACCTGCACCATCGGCACCGATCATCTGGACCTGGATTACTTTGCGCAAGCCGGCATCGCCTGGGCCAGCGCACCGGGCTGCAACGCCCGTGGCGTGGTGGATTATGTGCTTGGCAGCCTGTTGACGCTGGCCGAAGGTGAGGGCGTCGAGCTGGCCAGCCGGCGTTATGGCGTGGTCGGCGCCGGTGAGGTCGGCGGGCGGCTGGTGGAGGTGTTGCGTGGCCTGGGCTGGGATGTGCGGGTTTGTGATCCGCCGCGTCAGGCGCGGGAGGCCGGTGATTTCGCCAGTCTCGACGAAGTCATCGAGACCTGCGACGTCATCAGCCTGCATGTGCCGCTGACGCTGGAGGGCGAAGATGCCACCTTGCATCTGCTCGACCAGACGCGCCTCGAACAGCTGCGCCCTGGCAGTTGGCTGATCAACGCCAGCCGAGGCGCGGTAGTGGACAACGCGGCACTGCGCGGCCAGCTGGCCCTGCGCCAGGATATCCAGGCCGTGCTGGACGTCTGGGAAAGCGAGCCACAGGTGGATGTCGGGCTGGCCGAACTGTGCTGGATCGCGACACCGCACATCGCCGGCTACAGCCTGGATGGCAAGTTGCGCGGCACCGCACAGATCTATCAGGCGTTCTGCGCCAGCAAAGGGCTGGAACCGACGGTAGCGCTGGCCAAACTGATGCCGCAGGCGCCGCTTCGCGGGCTGTCCTTCGCGAGCAGCGCTACCCCGGAAGAGGTGCTGACGACCCTCTGCCGAGCGGTCTACGACCCGCGTCGGGACGATGCGGCCTTCCGCCGAAGCCTCGGTGGCGATGACGAACAGCGCCGGATGGCTTTCGATCAGTTGCGCAAGGACTATCCGCCACGCCGGGAAATCGATGGGCTGCAGGTCGATGTCGACGGCCAGGCACAGCTTCAGCAGATCGTCCGGGCGCTGGGCTGTAGTCTGAAAGGCTAGCGCGCAGGGTGTGACAGGCCGGATGCAATTTACAGCCTGCTCCGCTAGCATTGCCCGTCTTCCTGCTTTATCCCGCGATGGTGTTATGAGTTATCAGGTTCTAGCCCGCAAATGGCGTCCACGCTCGTTCCGCGAAATGGTCGGGCAGACGCACGTGCTCAAGGCCCTGATCAATGCGCTGGACAGTCAGCGTCTGCACCATGCCTATCTGTTCACCGGCACCCGTGGCGTCGGCAAGACCACCATCGCGCGGATCATCGCCAAGTGCCTGAACTGCGAAACCGGCGTCAGCTCCATGCCTTGTGGCGAATGTTCGGTGTGTCGCGAGATCGATGAGGGGCGTTTCGTCGACCTGATCGAAGTCGATGCCGCGAGTCGCACCAAGGTCGAAGATACCCGTGAGCTGCTGGACAACGTGCAGTACGCACCCAGCCGGGGTCGCTTCAAGGTCTATCTGATCGACGAAGTGCACATGCTTTCGTCGCATTCGTTCAATGCGCTGCTGAAGACGCTCGAAGAGCCGCCGCCGCACGTCAAGTTCCTGCTGGCCACCACCGATCCGCAGAAGTTGCCCGTCACCATTCTTTCGCGCTGCCTGCAGTTCTCGCTGAAGAACATGCCGCCGGAAAGGGTGGTGGAGCACCTGACCCATGTGCTGGGTGCGGAAAACGTACCCTTCGAGCCCGATGCGCTCTGGCTGTTGGGGCGTGCCGCCGACGGTTCGATGCGCGATGCCATGAGCCTGACCGACCAGGCGATCGCCTTCGGTGAAGGCAAGGTGCTGGCCGAGGATGTGCGCAGCATGCTCGGCGCCCTGGATCATGGTCAGGTCTACGGCGTGTTGCAGGCGCTGCTGGAAGGCGATGCCCGTGCGTTGCTGGAGGCGGTTCGCCATCTGGCCGAGCAAGGCCCTGACTGGGGCGGTGTGCTGGCGGAAATACTCAACGTGCTGCACCGCGTGGCTATTGCCCAGGCGTTGCCCGAGGCGGTGGACAACGGCCAGGGTGATCGTGAGCGGGTGCTGGCGCTGGCCCAGGCGCTGCCTGCCGAGGATGTGCAGTTCTATTACCAGATGGGCTTGATCGGTCGGCGCGATCTGCCGTTGGCGCCGGACCCGCGCAGTGGCTTCGAGATGGTCCTGCTGCGCATGCTGGCGTTTCGCCCGGCGGGTAGTGAAAACGCGCCGCGAACACTCTTAAAGAATCAGGGAATCAGTCCGGCCACGACTGATTCCCAGGCGGCGCCGGTGGCCGCCACGATGCTTGCAGCTGCGCCCGCGGTGCCTGTCGCCGCTGCACCTGTGCCATCCAGTGTTGCCGTCGAGCCTGAAGTTCTGGCGCAGCCTGCTTCTGATGCTGTCGCTGAGTCGGCTTTCGAAGAGCCCTCAGATGAGCCTGCGCAGGCGCCCGTTGCCGAGGAACCGGCGGCACAGTTCACGCCCGCAGCGCCGCCCATCGATCCGCCCTGGGAAGAGCGTCCAGCCCCGGCTGTTATGGAGCCGCCCGCCCGCAGCGAACCGGCGCAGGCCGTTACCGAGCCGGTTGAGCCCGCCACTGCGCCGGTTCCGGTCGAAGAGGTGGACGATGACGAGCCACCGTTGAGCGATGAGGATTATTTCGAGGCTGAAACCCAGGCCGAAGCCTATCTGGACACGCTGGAATCATTCGAGCCCGCTGCCGAAATCGCCGAGCCTGCGCTTGCCATGGAGCCGGCCACGGGCCTGGCTGCGGAGTGGCAGAGCATCTATCTCAAGCTGGGCTTGTCTGGCCTGACTGGCAGCATCGCCTCCAACTGCACGCTGATTTCGGTCGAGGATGATCGCTGGCTGATGCACCTGGATCCGGCGCAGAGCGCACTGTTCAATGCAACCCAGCAACGGCGCCTGAACGAGGCGCTCGATCAGTATCATGGCCGGCCCCTGAAGCTGGTGATCGAACTGCAGACACCGCAACAGGAAACCCCGGCTCAGGCGGCGGCCCGGTATCGTACGCAGCGGCAGCAGGCCGCCGAGCAGTCGATCCAGTCCGATCCGCTGGTCCAACAACTGATGCAGCAATTTGCGGCGGTGATCCGCGAGGGCACCATCGAACCCCTGGAACAACCCTGATCGACCCGAGGAAATCCCCATGATGAAAGGTGGCATGGCCGGCCTGATGAAGCAGGCGCAGCAGATGCAGGAAAAGATGCAGAAAATGCAGGAAGAGCTGGCGAACGCTGAAGTGACCGGCCAATCCGGCGCTGGCCTGGTCAGTGTGGTGATGAATGGTCGTCATGACGTCAAGCGCGTCAGCCTTGATGACAGTCTGATGCAGGAAGACAAGGACATCCTCGAAGACCTGATTGCCGCCGCCGTGAACGATGCGGTACGCAAGATCGAGGCGAACAGCCAGGAAAAAATGTCCGGTATGACCGCCGGCATGCAACTCCCTCCCGGCTTCAAGATGCCTTTTTAACCGGGCCGCCCAGCCGACGCGCATAGCTGCGTTGCTAGAAGGCGCGGGCATCCTCATTTACGCGCAGTAAACTCCGGTGCCCACGCCTTCTAGCGCCTTGCTCTGCACGCCGCCTGAACGCCCCTTGCCCCGTGCAGCCTCTCTCCAATAGCGACACTTATCTTATGAGCTTCAGCCCCCTGATTCGCCAACTCATCGACGCATTGCGCATTCTTCCCGGCGTCGGGCAGAAGACGGCACAACGCATGGCCCTGCAGATGCTCGAGCGTGATCGCAGTGGTGGTTTGCGTCTGGCCCAGGCGCTGACGCGGGCGATGGAGAATGTCGCTTATTGCCAGCAGTGCCGCACCCTCAGCGAAGAGGCGCTGTGCGCGCAGTGTGCTGATCCGCGCCGGGACGATAGCCTGCTGTGCATCGTGCAGAGTCCGGTGGATGTCTTCGCGGTCGAGCAGACCGGCTTTCGCGGGCGCTATTTCGTGCTCAAGGGGCATCTGTCGCCCCTCGATGGCCTGGGGCCGGAAGCCATTGGTATTCCCGAATTGCTGACACGTGTTGCTGCAGGCAGTTTCAGCGAAGTGATCCTGGCCACCAACCCGACCGTGGAAGGCGAGGCCACCGCCCATTACATCGCGCAGCTGTTGATCCCCAAGGGGCTGACCCTCAGCCGGATCGCGCATGGTGTGCCGTTGGGCGGCGAATTGGACCTAGTGGATGGCGGCACTCTGGCCCACGCGCTGGCCGGGCGCAAGACCATCCATCTGTAGGCCGGGTCACGCTTCACCGACCCGACGAGAACGATCAGACGGCATAGGGCGAAAGCCTTGCTTGCGGTTGCCTGTGCATCAGTTTGTCGGATCAGGTATCCGGATCGTCGGATTACGCTTCGCTAGCCGACCTACATCAGTGCCAATCACTGCATCGATATAACTTTCCGTCTGGAGCATATGGCCAGTCAAGAGGTGCAGGCTATGCATCAGATCGTGTAAAGTTCTAAGCCAATGAAGATATATAACCAAGTCGAATAATAAGCTTTCTTTTGGTTATATATCGCAAGCGTGCACAGCGTTGAGGTCGAAGATGAAGGCAAGGTACTGGCTGGTCCCCGCTCTGTTGCTGGTGAGCGCATTCGCGCAGGCACAGGAAACATTCAAGGTTGGCTACATCCGCGTCATGGATGATGCCCAGGCGATGGTTGCCCATGAGGCGCAGCTGTACAAGAAGCATGGCCTGGATGTCGAGCTGGTCGAATTCAGTTCCGGTACCGATCTGATCAAGGCCATCGTCGGTGGGCAGCTGGACACCGGGGTGCTGGGTTTCACCAATGCCGTTGCCTGGGCCTCCAAGGGCGCCGATCTGAAGGTGGTTGGCGGAGCCCAGCAGGGCTATCACTCGATTCTGGTGCGCAACGAAACCGGTATCGAGGATGTTGCTGGTCTCAAGGGGCACCGTCTGGCTTCGCAGCGCGAGGGCAGCACTGCCGATTCGGTACTGCGCGGCGTGACGCTGAAGGCTGCCGGGCTGGCGCCCAGCGATGTGAACATCATGGGTGTCAGCCCGGCAGTTGCCGTGCAGTCGCTGGTGTCCGGGCGGGTCGATGCAGCCTTCCTGTTCGAACCCTATGACCGCATCGCCCAACTGGTGGCTCCGGTCAAGCAGATCTACGAGATCGGTGAAGTCTGGCCTTTCCCCTGCATGGTGGTCATCACCTCCGGCGAAACCCTGAGCAAGCGCAAGGAGGCCGTGTGGAAATCCCTCGATGCCCAGCGCGAAGCCATCGAATTGCTGGAGAACCAACCTGCCGAAGCCGCCAGGCTGATCGCCGGCTATTTCATCGCCGAGCCGACGCTCAAGACCCTGGAGCGTGGCGAGCTGCCGCGTGAAGTGGTGATCGAGGAAGCCATCGCCACCCAGGATTTCACTGCGAAACTGGATGAGGCTGATCTGGCGCGCATTCAGGAACTGGCCGATATTCTGCAGGAGCTGGGTTCGCTGAAGACCCGCGACGGCAAGCCGTTCGATACCCGCGCGATCCTGGACCTGTCCTGGCAAGAAGCACGCGAACTCTGATCGCTTCATCAGCGCCCTGTTGACAGGCCGTTGATGCTGCTGATGGCTCATTGCCCGGCCACGTGCCGGGCAGTTTTCATTCTGCCGGCTGTCGCCGGCGAAGTTCTTTCAGGTTTTTCATGCAACTCAGATTCGAAGAAGTAGACAAGCGGTTCGGGCAGCTTGAGGTCATCAAAGGCTTCAATGCCGAGTTCGCCCAGGGCGAACTGGTGGCGTTGGTCGGACCTTCCGGCTGCGGCAAATCGACCCTGCTGCACTTGGTGGCCGGACTGGAAAATCCCACCGCTGGCCGTGTGCTGGCCGATGGCGAGAAGATTCCCGGCCCGAGCCCCCGTCGCACGCTGGTGTTCCAGGAGCACGCGCTTTACCCGTGGCTGAGCCTGCAAGGCAACGTCGCCATGGCGCTGGAGCTGCAGGGCGTGGCCAAGGCCAGCGCTTTCGAGCAGGCAGCGGGCTGGCTGGCGCGGGTGAGTCTGGATGGTTTCGAGCATTACTACCCGCACCAGGTCTCCGGCGGCATGCGTCAGCGCACGGCCTTGGCGCGTGCCTTTATCGCCAAGCCCGAAGTGCTGCTGCTCGATGAGCCCTTCGGTGCACTGGATGCGCTGACCCGTATGGCACTGCAGGACGTGTTGCTGGAACTGATCAAGCAGCACCAGCCCACCGTGCTGCTGGTGACCCATGATGTCGATGAGGCGCTGTACCTGGCCGACCATGTGCTGGTATTCAGTGCGCGCCCGGCGCAGGTGCTGAAAACCTTCAACTTCACCCATTGCGAAAAGAGCCATGATCTGACCGCGTTCGCCGCCGAGCGAACCGAGATCCTGCGCTTGCTGGGCATCAAGACGGAGGTCGGCCAGCCATGAGTCAGCCACGTCGTCTAACCGGCCCGAAAAAATACCTCGCCGTGGTGCTGGCGGTTCTGTTCATCCTGCTGATCTGGCAGGCGGCGGCCTGGAGCCTGCCGTCATTCCTGATGCCGGGAATTCCCACGGTGCTTGAGCGGCTGTTCACCACGGTACAGGAGCCAGCATTTCGCGAAGGCCTGTACGGCAGCATGAGTCGTCTCGGAAGTGGCTACAGCTTTGCCTTGCTGTTCGGTATCGGCTTTGGCCTGGTCGGCGGGGTGCTGTTCTTCTTCCGTGAAATCCTGCGCTCGGCCATCGTCATCCTGCAGTCGATTCCCTCGATTGCCTGGGTACCGCTGTTCCTGATCGTCATGGGCTTTGGCAACCTGCCGATCATCGTGGTGGTGGCGCTGGCCGCATTCTTCCCCATGGCGTTGTCGGTGATGAATGCCACCGAAAGCGTGCAGCCGGTACATGTCGCCGCCGCGCGGGTGATGGGGGCGTCACGCTGGCAGTTGCTGCGCCGTGTCTACCTGCCGGCGGTAATGCCGGAGTTGATCACCGGTGCCCAGCTGGCGTTCGGCAACGCCTGGCGTGCGCTGATTTCCGCTGAAATGCTGATCGGTTTCGGCCAGGGCCTGGGACGTTCGCTGGCGTATTCAGGTGAGATCGCCGACATGAGCGGCGTGATGATGAATATTCTGGTGATCGCCATCCTCGCCACCCTGATCGATCAGGTGGTGCTGGAAAAATTCAAGCAGAGGATGCTGCGCTACCAATACGTCTGAGGTCGCTTGCCGTGCGCGTATTACCGTTTCTAGTCTTGTTGCCGGCCCTGCTGGGGCCGGTCCTGGCATCTGCACAGCCGCTGCAGGCGACGCTGCCGGAATACCGCATCTTGTCGAGCACCGAAACGGACAGCTTCGAGTCGGCACTGCTGGAGGTTTTAGGTGAGGCGCTGGGGCAGGCGGTAACCATTACGCATCAGCCTGACAGCGCCAACCTGCGGCTGGGGCCGGTAGACGCTGGCCAGCTCTACTACCAGTCGGTCCCCGCCGCCCTGACGGCCAACGAAGGCGGTGTCGCCGATTGGCAGCATCTTCGCAACCAGCCGGTCTGTCTCGTTGCGGCCAGCCCTTACGCGCAGTTGGTTACGCAGCGCTTCGGCGCACAGCCGCGTGAATACCCCAGCACCGCACATGCCCTGATCGGCCTCAAGCTTGGTGAATGCCGCTCGGTGGTTGACGACCAGCGCCTGCTTGCGGAAATAGCGAAGCTGCCCGAGTGGCGTCGTTACGACAGCCTGCTGGCGGCTCTGCCCGAAGGCGAGCAGCAGCTGCGTATCAGCACGCCGGATGCCGTGCTGCAGGCGCGCATCGACGGGTTGCTGGCGCAGTGGAAGGAAGAGGGGACGCTGGAAGAACTGATCCGCTTCTGGATCGATGAAGTAGCGTTTCAAGCCTATGTGCTGGCCGATACTCTGGATTGCCACTGAGCTGCCCGTCAGGGTTGTCTCAGGACCTGAGCCAAAGCCTTGGGCAACCCTTCGAGCTTGAACGGCGCTCGGATATGTCCACGCAGGGTGCCGTCGGGGGCGATCAGTGCGAGGTTGCCGCTATGGGCGACACTGTAGTCGCCTTCGGTCATGCTGGCTGGAACGAACGGCAGGCCCAGTGCCTTGGATAACCTTTGCAGTTGCGTCATCTCGCCGGTCAGACCGGTAAAGCCCGCGCGGTAGTAGCCCAGATAGGTTTTCAGCTGGCTGGGCGTGTCGCGTGCCGGGTCGGCGGTGACCATCACCAGTTGCACTTGTTCGCGCAGCTCGTTCGGTAGCTGGGCGAACACCCGACGCATGTCGCTGAGCGTGGTGGGGCAGATATCCGGGCAGGCGGTGAAACCGAAGAAGACAATGTGCCAACGGTTGCGTAGCGCCTGGGTTTCGAAGGGCTGGCCGTCCTGGTCGATCAGTTCGATGTTGGGCAGGGGGCGTTCACGCGGCAGCAGCAACAGATTGGCCTCGTCCAGCAGGGCGTTGCGATCCAGGGCGAATGCCGGGAGGGTGAAGGCGAGCGTGCCGATCAGCAGGCAGCGCAAAAGCAGGGAAGCAAGCATGGCGATCTTGTTCGTCAGAGGGCTTGGCTCGATTGTAGCCCGCCGCAGTGACGGGCCATCACTATTGCCAACGCAGCAGCTTTGCAATAATCGTTAAAAACGTAGGCGAGGCAGGCAAGACAAGGCAAAAACAGGCGAGAAACGTAGCGCAGCGAAGTAACAGCCGCAGGCTGGCCCGCAGGGTGAGCGCAGCGAATCACGCGGAGTTTAGTGGTCTAAATGAGCAGTACTCACTTCGTTCGCCCTTCGGGCCGCGCTGAAGCGCGTTAGCCACAAGCGGCTTGCTGAGCCTGTTTTTAACGCAGTATTGCCAACGCAGCCAGTTTTTAAGCTGTTAACGCTCTTTGAGCTCGAAAGCCGTCAGAGTAAAGGTCGGGATGCCCATATCCTGAAGTTTTTGCGAGCCGCCCAGTTCGGGCAGGTCGATGATCGCTGCGGCTTCGTATATCTGTGCGCCCATGCGCCGCACCAGTTGGGCCGCGGCGATGAAGGTGCCGCCCGTGGCGATCAGGTCATCGAGCAGCAGTACCGAGTCACCTTCGCAGAAGCTGTCGGCATGGACCTCGAGAAAGGCTTCGCCGTACTCGCTCTGGTAGGACTCGACCAGTACATCAGCGGGGAGCTTGCCTTTCTTGCGGAATAGAATCAGCGGCTTGTTCAACTCGTAGGCGATGATCGAGCCGATGATGAAGCCGCGCGCATCCAGGGCGCCGACGTGGCTGAAATCGGTTTCGACGTAGCGCTGGATCAGGCTGTCGGCGACCATGCGCAGGGCCTTGGGCGACTGCAGCAGTGGGGTGATATCCCGAAACACCACACCGGGCCCTGGGAAGTCGGGAACGGGACGAATCAGTTTCTTGATCGTGAATTCATCGAAAATCATGGTGGGCTCCTTCAGGCGTCCATGTTTCCGCCAGCCAGCGCGCACAAGCGGATGGAGTCGAGGATACGCACTTCCTTGCCTTCCGCCTCCAGCAGCCCGCTTGCCTGGCAACGGGTGAAAACCCTGGAAACGGTTTCGACTGCCAGCCCCAGATAGCTGCCGATTTCGTTGCGTGACATGGGCAGGCGGAAGTGGTTGGCAGAGAAGCCACGTGCGCTGAAGCGGGCCGACAGATTGATCAGAAAGGTGGCGATGCGCTCATCGGCGGTTTTCTTCGAGAGCAGCAGCATCATTTGCTGATCGTCGCGGATTTCGCGGCTCATGATACGCATCAGCTGACGGCGCAGCTGTGGCAACAGGACGCTGAGTTCATCGAGACGCTCGAAAGGAATTTCGCAAACCGAAGTGGTTTCCAGCGCCTGTGCCGAGACCGGGTAGGTTTCGGTGTCCATGCCGGAAAGCCCGACCATTTCGCTGGGCAGATGAAAGCCGGTGATCTGCTCTTCTCCGGTGTCGGTGACGCTGAAGGTGCGCAGAGCGCCGGAGCGGATCGCGAACACGGAGTTGAACGTATCCCCCTGGCGAAACAGCATTTCCCCCTTCTTCAAAGGACGTCCACGCTTGACGATCTCATCCAGAGCGTCCATGTCCTGCATGTTCAGCGAAAGCGGCAGGCACAGGCCGGACAGGCTGCAATCCTTGCAATGAGCTTGCCGCTGTGTGCGGGCCTTGATCGACTCGGACATAGGTAATCCTGAAAAACCTTACGAGATTTGCGCAAGGTTAACTCAGGCAGCCGGCTTAGGCCAATTGCACAACAGTCGCAGGGTTATCGATCGGCAATCAGACTCAGAAAGCCTGGGAAAGGCGTTTGGGATGGTGTTCGGGCAGCAGGTAATGATCGAACTGCATGCACAGCGCACGGACCAGCAGGCGACCCGCGGGCAGCACGGCGATGGTGTCTTTGCTCAACTGGATGAGACCGTCGCTGGCCATCTGTTCCAGGGTTGGCCAGGCTGACTTGAAGTAATCCCTGAAGTTGATGTTGAACGTGCGTTCGATCACTTCGAAGCGCAGCTCGAACTCGCAGATGAAGCTCTGAATCACTTGCCGCCGGATGCGGTCGTCTTCGTTGCAGCGCAGGCCTCGGTTGGTGGCGAGCTGCTGCTGATCCAGCGACTGCTGGTAGAGGCTTATGTCAGTGTTGTTCTGGCAGTACAGGTCGCCGATCTGGCTGATGGCCGAGACGCCCAGTCCGATCAGGTCGCAATGGCCATGCGTGGTGTAACCTTGGAAATTGCGGGTAAGGGTGCCGTCTTCCTGGGCCATCGCCAGCTCGTCATCTGGCAGGGCGAAATGATCCATGCCGATGTAGCGATAGCCGGAATGGGTGAGCCCTTCCACGCCGACTTGCAGCATCGCCAGCTTCTCTGCCTCGCCAGGTAGCTCTGCGGCATTGATTCGACGCTGCCCCTGAAAACGTTCGGGATCATGGCTATAGCTGAACAGCGATACGCGGTCCGGCTGCATCGCCATGACGTTCTTCACGGTTTGCGCGAAGCGTTCGGGTGTCTGCAGGGGCAGGCCGTAGAGCAGGTCGATGTTGATCGAACGGTATTGCAGGGTTCGGGCGGCTTCGATGATCGCCTGGGTCTGCTCCAGCGTCTGCATTCGATTGATTGCGCGCTGGACCTCGGGGTCCAGTGCCTGCACGCCGACGCTGATGCGGTTGAAGCCCAGTTCACGGAGCAGGCCCATGGTCGACCAGTCGGCCTCGCGCGGGTCGATTTCGATGCTGAAGTCACCGTGGTCGTCGTCCTGCAGATTGAAATGGGCACGCAGATGCGCCATCAGGCGCCGCAGTTCGTCATGGCTGAGGAAAGTTGGCGTGCCACCGCCAAAGTGCAGCTGTTCGACCACCTGATCAGGCCCAAGGTGGCGGGCGATCATTTCGATCTCCCTTTCCAGGCGTTGCAGATAGGGCAGTGCGCAGCCACGGTCCTTGGTGATGACTTTGTTGCGCACACAGTAGTGGCATGCGTTAGCGCAAAACGGCAGGTGCACATACAGCGAGAGCGGGCGTTTGGCATGGCGACTGCTACGCAGGGCATGCAGAAGGTCGAAGGAGCCGACCTTGTCATTGAACTGGAGGGCAGTCGGATACGAGGTATAGCGCGGCCCGGTCTGATCGTAGTTACGGATCAGGTCGGTATTCCAGCGAATGACGTCGAGCATCGTGCGTTCTCGGATTGACTGCAGTGGCCGGATTCTAGGGGGGGCACACAGGTACAGACTTGACCTGTATCAAGCCAGCCCGGACCCCGTCCGGAGCCTTGTGACGAGTGGCATGAAGGAGGGAGATTTATTGGCGCGTATGGGGTCGGATTGTCAAACTGCGGTCCACAGACCGCAACAGGCCGTTGAAAAACGTAGGCGAGGCAGGCAAGACAAGGCAAAAACAGGCGAGAAACGTAGCGCAGCGAAGTAACAGCCGCAGGCTGGCCCGCAGCGAATCACGCGAAGTTTAGTAGTCTAAATGAGCAGTACTCACTTCGTTCGCCCTTCGGGCCGCGCTGAAGCGCGTTAGCCGCAAGCGGCTTGCCGGGCCTGTTTTTAACGCAGTATTGCCAACGCAGATAGTTTTTCAACAGCCTGTTAACTGAATTGTTCGTTTATCGAAGGAGTAAGCCAATGCAAGGTCGTCAGCAGCAGATCGCTGCCGCACTCGATGTGTGTCCGCCTTTTGACGGGCCCGAGGCTGTTCAGGCTGAAATCAACCGGCGGGTGGCTTTCATCCAGGCATGCCTGCGCGAGTCCGGATTGAAAACTCTGGTGCTTGGCATCAGCGGCGGGGTCGATTCGACCACCGCAGGGCTGCTCGCGCAACGGGCGGTGGAAGGCATGCGTGCGGCGGGTGAAGGCGATGATTATCGATTCATCGCGGTGCGACTGCCTTATCAGGTGCAGCACGACGAGGACGAAGCGCAGCTAGCGGTGGATAGCATCGGGCCGGATGAATGCCATACGGTGAATATCGGCGCGGCGGTCCTGGGGCTTTCGCGCGCGACAGAGGCGCTGGAGCCCCTGGCGGATGCTGCGCGGGATTTTGTGCTGGGTAATACCAAGGCGAGGATGCGCATGGTGGCGCAGTACACCATCGCCAATGCGCGTCAGGGCCTGGTCATCGGTACCGACCATGCGGCCGAGGCGGTGATGGGCTTTTTCACCAAGTTCGGCGACGGCGCCTGCGACCTGACGCCCCTGGCAGGGTTGGTCAAAGGCCAGGTCCGGGAGCTTGCCGCAGCGCTGGGGGCTCCGTCACAACTGGTACACAAGGTGCCCACCGCCGATCTGGAAGAACTCAAGCCCGGCAGGCCGGACGAAGACGCCTACGGCGTGAGCTACGAGCAGATCGACGCCTTCCTGCAGGGCTTCGAGGTCTCGGACGAGGCCGCGCGAATCATTATCGAGACCTATGACAAGTCGCAGCACAAGCGGGAAATGCCGAAAGAGCCGGAGAGGCGATAAAGGCACTGGGGAGTGGATGATCTGACCTCTAGAAGCTGAGGTCTTCTCGTCGGATTACGCCTTCAAGCCGTCGGATTACGCCTTCGGCTAATCCGACCTACAAAATGGCTGGGTTTCGTAGATCGGGTCACGCTTCATCGACCCGACGAGCGGATCGGAAAACAGCGACAAGCTGCAAGCCTCAGTGCCCCATCAGCCACTGCTGATGCGGGCCGGGGAGGGTCCAGAGGCCGAAGAGAATGACCATGATGCCGCCGGCCATGCGCACACCACGCTTGCGCAGCAGTGCGGTCATGCGTTCGGCGGCCAGGCCGGTGGCCAGCAGGACCGGCCAGGTGCCGATACCGAAGGCCAGCATCAGCAGGGCGCTGTCGAGTGCATCGCCCTGGCTCGCGCTCCAGAGCAGGGTGCTGTAGACCAGGCCGCAGGGCAGCCAGCCCCAGAGCGCACCAAGAAACAGCGCCTGCGGCAGGTTACGCACCGGCATGAGGCGACTGGCGATGGGCTGCAGGTGTCGCCACAGGCCGCGTCCCATGGCTTCGATGCGCGTCAGGCCACTCCACCAGCCTGCCAGATACAGGCCCATGGCAATCAGCAGCAGCGCCGCCACGACCCGCAGCGCCATCGCCGCCGGGCTTTTGGCAACCGCCCAGCCGGCCAGACCGACAATCAGGCCGGCGGCGGCGTAGCTCAGTATCCGGCCAAGGTTGTAGGCAATCAGCAAACGCAGGCGCTTGCCGCGCTGTTCGGCAGGAATGGCCATGGTCAGAGCACCCATCAGGCCGCCGCACATGCCCAGGCAGTGTCCACCGCCGAGCAGGCCGAGAACAAAGGCGGACAGCAGCAAGGGCAACAGCTCAGTCACGCTTGGTTTTCTCGTCGTCGTTTTGTGCGGCCTGGTCGATGCCGGCCCGGTGCTTGGGATCTTCGTCGTCGAATAGAATGCTGTGTGCCGGGCTATCGAGGTCCTCGTACTGGCCGGCATCGACGGCCCAGAAGAATACCCAGATGGCCAGAGCCACCAGCACGACCGCGACGGGGATCAGGATATAGAGCGCGGCCATGGAGCCTCCGGAAAATGCTGTGACGCAGGGCAAGCGAGTGTCGCTCATCCTACTTCAGGCTGGTCGGGTTCGGCGCGTCAGGCGCCTTCGGTAGCCGGGTCAGTCTCAGTGCGTTGAGCACCACCAGGAGCGAGCTGGCGGACATACCCAGCGCAGCCCATAGCGGCGTCACCCAACCAATAGCGGCAAACGGCAGGATCAGGCCGTTGTAAAGGGTCGCCCAGCTCAGGTTTTCGACAATGATACGCCGGCTGCGGCGCGCCAGGCTGAAAGCCTGCACCAGGCTGTCGAGGCGGTTGGAGAGCAATACCGCATCGGCGCTGGTCTTGGCCAGGTCGGTGGCAGAACCCATCGCCACGCTGATGTCGGCGGCGGCGAGAACCGGTACATCGTTGACCCCGTCACCGAGCATCAGCACGCGATGGCCTTCGCTCTGCAAGCGCTGCAGATGGTCGAGTTTGTCGGCGGGGGTCAGCCCGCTGCGGGCCTCGTCGATGCCCAGCTGGCGTGCGATATCGGCGACCATCGGCGAGCTGTCGCCAGACAGCAGCAGCGTGCGCCAGCCACGACGATGGCAGGCTTGCACCAGGGCCGGGGCGTCGTCGCGCAGGCGGTCATCGAGTACCAGCCAGGCCAGCGGCCCCCGTGTGTCACCCAATAGCAACCATTGGCCCTGATTGCCGGGAATCTCGGGCGTAGCTCCGGCATAGCCGGCAGCGACGAAGCCGGGCTGGCCGATGCGCAGCAGTCGCCCGCCCACCGAGCCCTGCAGGCCAAGGCCGGGCACGCTGTCCACCGTGTCTGCCGCTTGCGGGGCGCGGCCAAAGGCTTTCGATATCGGGTGTTCGGAGCGGTTTTCCAATGCGGCCGCCAGGGCCAGGCAGGCGTCGGCATCCAGATCGGTCAGGGGACGAATCTCGCTCAGGGTCAGACGGCCTTCGGTGAGGGTGCCGGTTTTGTCGAAGATCACCGTATCGATGTGATTGAGGCCTTCCAGAACGTGCCCACGGGTGAGCAGCAGGCCGAGCTTGTGCAGCGTGCCGGTGGCGGCGGTGAGCGCAGTCGGTGTGGCCAGAGACAGGGCGCAGGGGCAAGTGGCGACCAGCAGTGCGAGCACTACCCAGAAGGCCCGTTGCGGATCGATCTGCCACCAGACGATGCCGACGACGGCGGCAGTCAGCAGTACTACCAGCAGGAACCATTGCGCGACGCGGTCGGCCAGTTCGGCGAGGCGAGGCTTGTCCGACTGGGCGCGTTCCAGCAGGCGGACAATGGCGGACAGCCGGGTATCGTCGCCGAGCGCCTGCACCTGGACCGTCAATGGACCTTCGACGTTCAGTGTGCCGGCGGTGACCAGATCGCCGATGCCGCGCGCCTGCGGCAGGTACTCGCCGGTCAGGACCGATTCGTCGATGCTCGATTGTCCGTTGAGAATACGGCCATCGGCCGGGACGAGGGCGCCAGGTTGCACCAGTATCCGATCACCCACGCACAGCTCGCTGAGCAGGATACGGGCGGTTTGCTCGTCTGCATCCAGTTTCAGGCAGGATGCCGGCAGCAGGTTGACCAGTTGCGCGGTCGCCGCCGCCGTGCGCTCGCGTGCGCGGCGCTCCAGATAGCGTCCGGTGAGCAGGAACAGGGCGAACATGCCCACGGCGTCAAAATACAGCTCGCCCTGGCCGGTCACGGTGGACCAGATGCCGGCCAGGTAGGCGCCGCCGATGGCCAGTGAAACCGAGACGTCCATGGTCAGGTGGCGCGTGCGCAGGTCGCGCAGGGCACCCTTGAAGAAATCGGTACAGCAATAGAACACGATGGGCGTGGTGAGCAGCAGCGCGGTCCAGCGCAGGGTAACGAAGAAGCTTTCCGAAAGGTCCAGGTTGAATTCGGGCCAGGTGGCCATGGTCGCCATCATCACCTGCATCCAGAGCAATCCCGTCACGCCGATCTGGCGCAGGCTGCGGCGATTCTCGCTGGCCAGCCGTTCCGCGACCTGGTCGGCCCGGTAGGGATGCGCGGCATAGCCGATACGTCGAAGCTCGGCGAGCAACTCGCTGAGTGGCAGACGGCTATCGCTCCAGCGCACCTGCAGTCGGTGATTGGACAGGTTCAGGTTCGCCTCGGCGATGCCGTCGAGGCCGAGCAGATGCCGCTCGATCAGCCAGCCGCAGGCGGCGCAGCTGATGCCTTCGATCATCAGCGCGGTGCTGGCGAGATCACCTTCATGTTGCACGAAGGGTTGCTGGACGTCTTTACGGTCGTACAGCGCCAGCTCATCGGACAATGCTTGGGGGAGAGCGCCTGGGTTGGTCGAGGTGTCGCTGCGGTGCAGGTAATAGCTTTCCAGGCCGGCGCTGACGATGGCCTCGGCGACTGCCTGGCAACCGGGGCAGCACATGGCCCGCGTCTCGTCGAGTACGCGGGCGTGCCAGGTGCTGCCGGCGGGAACCGGCAGACCACAGTGATAGCAGGGAAGAGGATTTGCCATCGAATCGGTCAGTGGTTCAGTTCGTAGGTCTGACCGCTGCTGATTTCCATTTCCTCGAACAGGCGCCAGTCCTGTTCTCCTTCACGACCGATCAGTTCAATGAAGCGTCGGCCAGTCACTGAGTCCTGCATCTGCCCCTGGTAAAAGCCTTCTCCCTGGGGTTGCAGGATGATGCGACGGTCACGCTCGGGTTGCGTCGGCGAAAGCAGGTTGAGTACCAGCTGCTGCGGACGGCTGTTGCCACTGAGCTGCAGTTCGGCCAGCCCGCGCTCATCGTTGAGCCTCAGTTGCGCCTGCACCTGAAGGCTCTCGGCGAGCTTCTCGCGCTCCAGCGACTGGTTGATGCCTTTGCCGGCATCGTAGTAGTTGTCCGATACCAGGGTGTCGGCATTGCGGATGGCGATGGTCAGCAGCGAGGTGCCGAGGATCACCGACATCGCCAGGATGCCGATGACGAACCAGGCCCAGAACTGGGTGTACCAACGGGTTTTTTCGTTATCGGATGCGCTCATGTACTACCTGTTCAACGAATGCTCGGGCCGATGAAGCGGCTCTCTGCATCGTCTTTGATTGAGGAATCGTTAGCCGACCTGACATGGAATACGATGTCATTGGTGCTGGAGGGCAGTTTTTCCGGGGAGATGGACAGCTCCACCGGAATGGTGATCAGCTCACCGGCTGCCGCGTGGATTTCGTTGCGACCTTCATAGCGCAGGCCGTCGATGCCGCTGGCCTCGATGATGAAGGTCTGCTCGCTCTGAGCCTTGTTCATCACCTTCAGGGTATAGACGTTTTCCACCATGCCCTGCTCGTTCTCGCGGTACAGCACGCGGTCCTTGAGGACGTCGAGCTTGACCAGTGAGCGGTCGACCACGGCATAGGTGAAGAGGCCCATCATCGCCACCAGCGCCAAGGCGTAGCCAAGCAGGCGCGGGCGGGCCAGGTGCGTCTTCTGTCCGGAAAGGTTGTGCTCGGTGGTGTAGCTGATCAGCCCGCGAGGGTAGTTCATCTTGTCCATGATGGTGTCGCAGGCATCGATACAGGCGGCGCAGCCGATGCATTCGATCTGCAAACCGTCGCGGATGTCGATACCGGTCGGGCAGACCTGTACGCACATGGTGCAGTCGATGCAGTCGCCCAGACCCATGGCCTTGTAGTCGGCATCCTTCTTGCGCGGACCACGTTTTTCGCCACGGCGCGGATCATAGGAGACGATCAGGGTGTCCTTGTCGAACATTACGCTTTGGAAGCGCGCATAGGGGCACATGTAGATGCACACCTGCTCGCGGAGGAAACCGGCGTTGCCATAGGTGGCGAGGGTGAAGAAACCGACCCAGAACAGAGCCCAGCCGCCGACTTGCAGGGTGAGCAGGTCGGGTACCAGTTCGCGGATCGGTGTGAAGTAACCGACAAAGGTGATACCGATGGCCAGGGATACGCCAAGCCAGATGCTGTGCTTGGCCAGCCTGCGGAGGAATTTGTTGGCGCTCATCGGCGCCTTGTCGAGTTTCATGCGCTGGTTGCGGTCACCTTCGGTGACCTTTTCCGCCCACATGAAGACCCAGGTGAAGACGCTCTGCGGGCAGGTATAGCCGCACCACACACGCCCTGCGAATACGGTGATGAAGAACAGGCCGAAGGCGCAGATGATCAGCAGCGCCGAGAGCAGGATGAAGTCCTGTGGCCAGAAGGTGGCGCCAAAGATGTAGAACTTGCGCTCGGGCAGATCCCACCAGACCGCCTGGCGACCATTCCAGTTCAGCCAGGCCGTGCCGAAGTAGAGAATGAAAAGCAGGCCGCCGCCCACAAGACGCAGGTTGCGGAAAAGGCCGGTAAACGAGCGGGTGTAGATCTTTTCGCGAGCAGCGTAAAGGTCCGTTGAGGCCTGGACCTTGGTTGGAGGGGTTACATCATGAACGGGGATTTGCTCAGTCATCGAGTGCGTACCACGGCGGAGGGTGAGTGACCCGGTCGATGCGTGCCGACCGGGTTCATTTGCTGACCTGCTGCGAATGTTACGCCCCGATAGTCGGAGTCAGGTGCGGCGGGAGGTCGCGCCCAGACTCACTGGATCAGTTCTCCGACTGTTGCGAGAGGCTGTACACATAAGCTGCCAGCAGGTGCACCTTGTCATTGCCAAGAATTTCTTCCTGGGCAGGCATGCGACCGTTACGGCCGTAGCGCAGGGTTTGCTGGATCTGACCGAAACTCGAACCGTACAGCCAGACATTGTCCGTCAGGTCCGGTGCGCCCATTGCCTGGAGGCCTTTGCCTTCAGGACCATGACAGGCTACACAGGTGCTGGCGAAGATCTTTTGACCCTGCTCAATGTCGACGTTGATACCCTCCGGCGTATCACGTCCGGACAGGCTGAGCACGTAACCGGCGACATTGCGGATGCCGTCTTCGCCAATCACATTCAGCCAGCCCGGCATGGTGGCCTGACGGCCTGCCAGAATGGTGGTCTTGATGGTTTCAGGCTCGCCGCCCCACAGCCAGTCATGGTCGGTGAGGTTGGGGAAGCCGTAGGCGCCCTTGGCGTCCGAACCGTGGCAGACCGAGCAGTTGGAGGCGAACAGGCGTCCGCCCATTTTCAGGGCCTGCGGGTCCTTGGCGACTTCTTCGACCGGCATGGCGGCGAACTTGGCATAGAGCGGGCCATATTGTTCGTTGGCACGATCCATCTCGCGTTGCCATTCCTTGACCTGGGTCCAGCCACCTTCGTAGCCGGGCAGGATGCCTTTCCAGTTGCCCAGGCCTGGATACAGGACCAGATAGCCGAGGGCGAATACCACCGTGGCGACGAACAGCATGAACCACCAGCGCGGCAGCGGATTGTCATATTCCTCGATACCGTCATAGGAATGGCCGACTGTTTCTTCGGTGCTTTCGTGGCGCTGTCCCTTGCGAGTCGCCAGCAGCAGCCAGACCAGGGCTGCAATGGTCCCCAGACTCAGCAGGGTGATGTACCAACTCCAAAACGAGGTCATTTATTTCTTACTCCTGGACGCTTCTTCATCACGCTTCTTGGCGTCGGGCTCGTCTGCGAAGGGCAGGTTGGCGGCTTCATCGAAGCTGTTCTTGCGTTTGCTGCTATAGGCCCAGAGCACGACGCCAATGAAGGCGACGACAACCAAAATAGTGCCCAGACCGCGAAGAGTCCCGATATCCATGGTGCGTTACCGTTTGTTGGTGAGTGCAGTGCCAAGGACCTGCAGGTAGGCCACCATGGCATCCATTTCGGTCTTGCCCCTTACCGTGTCTCTCGCACCGGCGATGTCTTCATCGGTGTAAGGCACGCCCAGGGTGCGCAAGGCTTTCATCTTCTTGGCAGTGTCGCGACCATCGAGAGTGTTCTCCACCAGCCATGGGTAGGAGGGCATCTTCGATTCCGGTACGACGTTGCGCGGGTTGTACAGGTGCGCGCGGTGCCAATCATCGGAGTAGCGGCCACCGACACGGGCCAGGTCCGGGCCGGTACGCTTGGAACCCCACAGGAACGGATGGTCGTAGACGCTTTCACCAGCGACGGAGTAGTGGCCGTAGCGCTCGGTTTCGGCGCGGAACGGACGGATCATCTGCGAGTGGCAGCCGACGCAGCCTTCGCGGATGTACAGATCGCGGCCTTCCAGTTGCAGCGCGGTGTAGGGCTTCATGCCTTCCACCGGCTCGTTGACTACATCCTGGAAGAACAGCGGGACGATCTGGGTCAGGCCGCCGATGCTCACCGCGAGGATCATGAACAGGGTCAGCAGACCGACGTTCTTTTCCAGTATTTCGTGATTCTTCATTGCTCGGTTCCTCAGGCGATCTGTGCGGCAGCGTTAAAGTCGGCGGCCTTGGCGTGACGCACGGTGCGCCAGGTGTTGTAAGCCATCAACAGCATGCCGATGAGGAAGAATGCACCGCCGATCATGCGAATCACGAAGCCTGGGTGGCTGGCTTCAAGTGCTTCGACGAAGGAGTAGGTGAGGGTGCCGTCTTCGTTGATCGCACGCCACATCAGGCCCTGGGCGATGCCGTTGACCCACATCGAGGCGATGTAGAGCACGGTGCCGATGGTGGCCAGCCAGAAGTGCGCGTTGATCAGGCCGATGCTGTGCATCTGCTCGCGAGCGAAGACTTTCGGAATCAGGTGATACATCGAGCCGATAGTGATCATCGCCACCCAGCCGAGGGCGCCGGCGTGAACGTGGCCGATGGTCCAGTCGGTGTAGTGGGACAGGGCGTTGACGGTCTTGATGGCCATCATCGGACCTTCGAAGGTCGACATGCCGTAGAACGCCAGGGAGACCACCAGGAAGCGCAGGATCGGGTCGGTGCGCAACTTATGCCAGGCGCCCGAGAGGGTCATCATGCCGTTGATCATGCCACCCCAGCTCGGCGCCAGCAGGATGATCGACATCACCATGCCCAGGCTCTGAGCCCAGTCCGGCAGTGCGGTGTAATGCAGGTGGTGCGGGCCGGCCCAGATGTAGAGGGTGATCAGCGCCCAGAAGTGCACGATCGACAGGCGGTAGGAATACACCGGACGCTCGGCCTGCTTGGGCACGAAGTAGTACATCATGCCAAGGAAGCCTGTGGTCAGGAAGAAGCCCACGGCGTTGTGGCCGTACCACCACTGCACCATGGCGTCGGTCGCGCCGGCGTAGATCGAGTAGGACTTGAACCAGCTGACCGGGATTTCCAGGTTGTTGACGATATGCAGCATCGCCGTCACCAGGATGAAGGCCCCGAAGAACCAGTTGCCGACATAGATGTGCTTGGACTTGCGCTTCATGATGGTGCCGAAGAACACCAGAGCATAGGAAATCCAGACCACAGCCAGCAGGATATCGATCGGCCATTCCAGCTCGGCGTATTCCTTGGAGCTGGTGAAGCCTTGCGGCAGCGTGATCACCGCCAGCACGATCACTGCCTGCCAACCCCAGAAGGTGAAGGAGGCCAGGCTGTCGGAGAACAGCCGCGCCTGACAGGTACGCTGCACCACGTAAAAGGATGTGGCCATCAGGGCGCAACCGCCGAAGGCGAAGATCACCGCGTTGGTGTGCAGCGGTCGCAGACGACCGAAGCTGGTCCAGGGCAGGTCGAAGTTGAGTCCCGGCCACACCAGTTGCGCGGCGATAAAGACTCCCAGACCCATTCCAATGATTCCCCACACCACCGTCATGATGGCGAACTGGCGAACCACCTTATAGTTATATGCAGTCTCACTTATTGCTGTGCTCATGCAAGGCTTCCACGCTAAATGGCATATCAAGGGGGGCAAAAACGGCGGCAAGTATGGAGAAAGGAGGGGGGTAATGCAAACGAGCTCCGACCCCATCAGTACCGTTCCGACCCTGATTTCAAGCGTCTTCCCTGCCTGTTACAGGTGCGCCTGGCACACCGCGTCGGCGTGCTGAATCGAGGGCTTCGCCTTGTAGTTCTGCGGGATATTGGCGAGTAGCAGGGAGTATGGAAGCGGTTTGACCGTACGGCAAAGAGGGATGTATCGAGCGGTGTGCGACAGAGCGTCGCATGGGGGCTTTGAGGCGGTGGACTTGATTGGAGACAGGGCGGTTTGGACCGCCCTGTACTAGGCCGCTGAAAATTCTGCATTACATTTTCAGGGCCTTGAAGGTGTTACTGCTTCGCCAGTTGCTCCGGCTTTTGCGACAGGCTGTAGACGTAAGCCGCCAGCAGATGCACCTTGTCGTTGCCGAGGTACTGTTCCTGTGCCGGCATCTGACCGTTGCGACCGTGGCGGATGGTCTGCTGCAGTTGCGGCAGGTTTGAACCGTAGATCCAGGCGGCAGGGTTGGTCAGTTGTGGTGCGCCAAGGGCGGCCATGCCTTCACCGGTGGCACCGTGGCAGACGGAGCAGGTTTGTCCGTACACCTCGGAACCTTTGGCCAGATCGGCCTCGTGCCCTTCGGGCAGCGGCAGGCCAGCCAGTTGGTTGCGCACGTAAGCGGCAACGTTCTTCACGCCCTCATCGCCAATCACCTGGCCCCAGGCCGGCATCGCCGCAATGCGTCCGTGAAGGATGCTCTCCTTGATCGTTTCCGGTGCGCCACCCCAGCGCCATTCGTTATCGGCCAGGTTGGGGAAACCGTTGGAACCCTTGGCGTCGGAGCCGTGGCAGATGGCGCAGTAGTTGGCGTACAGGCGTGCGCCGATTTTCAATGCGCGCTCGTCCTGAGCAACCTGCTCAACACTCATGGCCGAGTATTTGGCGAAGATCGGACCGAACTTGGCGTCGGCCTGATCCACTTCGCGCTGCCATTCCTTTTCTTGGGTCCAGCCGCCCTCATAACCCGGCAGGACGCCTTTCCAGTTACCCAGGCCGGGGTACAGGATCAGGTAGAAGATGCCGAACAGCAGCGTGCCGATAAACAGCATGAACCACCACTTGGGCAGCGGGTTGTCGTACTCCTCGATGCCGTCGAACGAATGCCCCATGGTCTTGTCGGTCGTGCCGGCTGATTCGCCCTTGCGGGTGGCGAAGATCAGCCAGAACAGAGCGACGATGGTGCCCAGCGTCAGCAGGGCGATGTATCCACTCCAGAAAGTGCTCATGTGCTACTCCTGGACAGCCCGAGCCACTCTGGCTGTCCGCGATTGAAGTCCCTGACGGTCGCCGCCACGGCAGACCGTCATCTCTCTAAGGCGTATCGGATCAACGCTTGTTGGTCAGGGCCGTGCCAAGAACCTGCAGGTAAGCCACCATGGCATCCATTTCAGTCTTGCCCTTGACGGCATCCCGGGCACCGACGATGTCTTCCTCGGTGTAAGGCACGCCCAGGGTGCGCAAGGCTTTCATCTTCTTGGCGGTATCCTGTCCATCGAGGGTGTTCTCCACCAGCCACGGGTAGGACGGCATCTTCGATTCCGGTACCACGTTGCGCGGGTTGTACAGGTGCGCGCGGTGCCAGTCATCGGAGTAGCGGCCACCGACACGGGCCAGATCCGGACCGGTACGCTTGGAGCCCCACAGGAACGGATGGTCGTAAACACTTTCACCGGCGACGGAGTAGTGGCCATAACGCTCGGTTTCGGCGCGGAACGGACGGATCATCTGTGAATGGCAACCGACGCAGCCTTCCTTGATATAGATGTCACGACCTTCCAGCTGCAGTGCGGTGTAGGGCTTCATGCCTTCCACCGGCTCGTTGACCGAGTCCTGGAAGAACAGCGGGACGATCTGGGTCAGGCCGCCGATGCTCACTGCGAGGATCATGAACAGGGTCAGCAGACCGACGTTCTTTTCTAGTTTTTCATGACTCTTCATTGCTCGGCTCCTCAGGCGATCTGCGCGGCGGCGTCGTATTCGGCCGGCTTGGCTGCACGCACGGTGCGCCAGGTGTTGTAGGCCATCAGCAGCATGCCGGCGAAGAAGATCGCACCGCCGATCATGCGGATCACGAAGCCTGGGTGGCTGGCTTCAAGTGCTTCGACGAAGGAGTAGGTGAGGGTGCCGTCTTCGTTGATCGCACGCCACATCAGGCCCTGGGCGATGCCGTTGACCCACATCGAGGCGATGTAGAGCACGGTGCCGATGGTGGCCAGCCAGAAGTGACCGTTGATCAGGCCGATGCTGTACATCTGCTCGCGCCCGAACACCTTCGGAATCAGGTGATACAGGGCGCCGATGGATACCATGGCAACCCAGCCGAGAGCGCCGGCGTGAACGTGGCCGATGGTCCAGTCGGTGTAGTGGGACAGGGCGTTGACGGTCTTGATGGCCATCATCGGACCTTCGAAGGTCGACATGCCGTAGAACGCCAGGGAGACCACCAGGAAGCGCAGGATCGGGTCGCTGCGCAGCTTATGCCAGGCGCCCGAGAGGGTCATCATGCCGTTGATCATGCCGCCCCAGCTCGGTGCGAGCAGAATCAGCGACATCACCATGCCCAGGCTCTGAGCCCAGTCCGGCAGGGCGGTGTAATGCAGGTGGTGCGGACCAGCCCAGATGTACACGGTGATCAGCGCCCAGAAGTGGACGATCGACAGGCGATAGGAATACACCGGACGCTCGGCCTGCTTGGGCACGAAGTAGTACATGATGCCGAGGAAGCCGGCAGTCAGGAAGAAGCCCACGGCGTTGTGACCGTACCACCACTGCACCATGGCGTCGGTTGCACCGGCATAGACCGAATAGGACTTCATCGCGGTGACCGGGATTTCCAGGTTGTTGACGACATGCAGAATCGCCACGGTCAGGATGAAGGCCCCGAAGAACCAGTTACCGACATAGATGTGCTTGACCTTGCGTGTGGCCAGCGTGCCGAAGAAGACGACCGCATAGGCTACCCAGACAATAGTGATCAGGATGTCGATCGGCCATTCCAGCTCGGCGTATTCCTTGGAACTGGTAAAGCCCAGCGGCAGGGAGATTGCGGCCAGCAGGATGACCAGTTGCCAGCCCCAGAAGGTGAACGCGGCCAGCTTGGGCGCGAACAGGGTGGTCTGGCAGGTGCGCTGGACGGAGTAGTAGGAAGTCGCGAACAATGCGCAGCCACCGAAGGCGAAAATCACCGCGTTGGTGTGCAAGGGTCGCAAACGCCCGAAACTGGTCCAGGGCAGGTCGAAGTTGAGTCCGGGCCACGCCAGCTGTGCTGCGATGAAAACGCCGAGCCCCATCCCGACGATTCCCCACACCACCGTCATGATGGCGAATTGGCGGACCACCTTGTATTGGTAGGCGGTACTGGTTGCTGTGTTCATGTATGGGCTTCCATCCACGGTAATGAGCGTTTTTTTGTTGCGTGTAAGCAGTTGTTTCTTTCAGTAGAAAGCGGGGGCAAGCATGGGGAAAGGGCAAGTGGCCGGTATTGACGCGGGTCAATACACGCAGGGGGGAGAAATTCCGCTTGTCTGGACTGACCGCCCGCATGGCGCGGCTTCGGCCAGCCTGATACTCGCTCATGGCGCCGGTGCGCCGATGGACAGTCCGTTCATGCAGGCGATGACCGAGCGCCTTGTGGCGCGTGGGATCGAGGTGGTTCGCTTCGAGTTCGCCTATATGGCCGAGCGGCGACTCGATGGTCGCAGGCGGCCACCGAATCCGCAGCCTCGGCTGCTGGAGCGGTGGCGCGAGGTGTATAGGCTGGTGCGACAGCAGACCGCAGGCCGGCTGGCTCTCGGAGGCAAGTCGATGGGCGGAAGAATGGCCAGCCTGCTGGCCGATGAATTGAAGGCTGATGCGCTGATCTGTCTGGGTTATCCCTTCCATGCGGCAGGCAAGCCGGAGAAGCCGCGCGTGGTGCATCTGGCCGAACTGCGCACGCCCACCCTTATCGTACAGGGTGAGCGCGACGCGCTCGGTGACCGCCATACCGTTGCCGGCTACGCATTGTCGCCAGCGGTCGAGGTGCACTGGCTGGCCGCCGCCGACCATGACCTGAAACCTCTGAAGCGCTCAGGGCTGACCCATGAGCAGCACCTGGATAGCGCTGCGGACAGGATTGCCGAGTTTCTGCAATGATCGCAGGCCGTTGAAAAATGTAGGTAGTTTTCAATGGCCTGTCAGCGGTTGAAACGCTCCACCAGTGAATACTGTGCCTGCGCAGTTGCCGCCAGATCCTCGGACAGCAGCGCCGTGCTCTGGGCATCGCCCGAGGTCTGGTCGGCAAGGCGGGCGATATTGCTGACGTTGCGGCTGATCTCGTCGGCTACGGCGCTCTGCTGCTCGGTGGCCGAAGCGATCTGGGTGGTCATGTCGATGACGCTTTCCATCGCAGCGCCAATACCTGCGAGCGCCTTGTCGGCATCGATGACCCGTTCGACACCGGCGCTTGCCTGGGCTTTGCCCTGTCCGGTGGCTTCTACAGCCTGGCGAGCCTGCAGCTGGAGTTTTTCGATCAGCTGATGGATCTGACCAGTGGCTGCGGCGGTACGCTGGGCCAGTTGGCGGACTTCGTCAGCGACCACTGCGAAGCCGCGGCCAGATTCTCCGGCGCGTGCTGCCTCGATGGCGGCGTTGAGCGCGAGCAGATTGGTCTGGTCGGCGATACTCTTGATCACATCCACCACGCTGCCGATCTCGTTGCTGTTGCGGGCCAGTTCGGTAACGGCATCGCCGGTTTCGCTCACGGTGCTGGCCAGCAGCTCGATGGCCTGGCGGGTTTGCGCACTGATCTCGCGACCCTGGGTCGTCAGTCTGTTGGCTTGCCCGGTTGCATCGGCAGCCAGCGCCACATTGCCTGCCACCTCCTGTGTGGTAGCGGCCATCTGATTGATCGCAGTGGCCACCTGTTCGGTTTCATGATGCTGTCGTGCCAGGCCACCGGAGCTACTCTGCGCCAGTTCTTCGGCGCGTTTTGCCTGTTGCTGCAGTTGCACGGCGCTGTCCTGCAGGCGCGTCAGGCAGGTTTTAAGGCGTGCCTGTTCGCTGAGCATGGCCATTTCCAGCCGGGCTTCACTGCCGTGACTGTCCGTATACATCTGTGCGATCAGCGGATCACTCAGTGACTGCTCGGCCAGTTGCAGCAGGCGATTGGTACCGCGCATCTGCCAGTGGCGGCCAGCGAGGCCAAGGGGAATGGAAAGCCCCGCAGCCAGTACAAAGCCCCAGGCGTGATCGAGCCAGGCGCCAACTGCGAAGCCGGCCAGACTGGTCAGGATAAAGGGCAGCCAGCCGACGACCAGAGGCATCCAGGTATCACGCAATGGCACGCCACGCTTGCCGGTGTTGAGCCGTGCATAGAGGGCTTCGGCGCGCTTTATCTGTTCGGAGGTCGGCTTGGTGCGTACCGACTCGTAGCCGATGATCTGGCGCTGTGGATCGAGTACCGGCGTCACATAGGCGTTGACCCAGTAATGGTCGCCATTCTTGCGGCGATTCTTGACGATGCCCATCCAGGGGCGGCCATCCTTGAGCGTCATCCAAAGATGGTTGAATACGGCGGCGGGCACATCAGGATGCCGGATCAGATTGTGTGGCGCGCCTATCAGTTCGCCGCGTTCGAAACCGCTGACTTGGGCAAAGATATCGTTGCAGTAGGTGATTCGGCCTTTCAGGTCTGTAGTGGAAATCAGCCTCTGCTGGTCAGGAAACGGGTAATCGCGTTGCGTGATGGGAAGATTCTTTCGCATGCGTGAGGTGCGCCTGGCAATTGGGATGATTTTTTATATTTATGAATAGCGTACAAGCGCTCTTGCAGAGCATTTATAGAGCGCTTGAGGTTTGACGTCAAAATATAAAGGTTGGTTGTAGCGAAAATTAACGGCTGGAAAACCAAAGGCTTAAGGAAAAAACTGACCAGTGGTTCATAAAAAAACGCCCGCAGCTTCAGCTGCGGGCGTTGTACGGGACGAAGGCGCTAAGCCTTGATCAGTTGTCTCAGCACATAATGCAGAATCCCGCCGGCTTTGAAGTACTGAACTTCATTGAGCGTATCGATGCGACACAGGGCCTGGAACGAATCCCGGGAACCATCGCTGCGTTGCACCTCGACGGTGAGCATTTGGCGCGGCTTGATATTCTCGTCCAGGCCACGGATCGAAAGCGTCTCGCTGCCGTCCAGGCCCAGCGACTGGCGCGTCTGGCCATCGGTGAATTGCAGTGCCAGTACGCCCATGCCGATCAGGTTGGAGCGATGGATACGCTCGAAACTTTCGGCGATCACCGCCTTGATCCCCAGCAGGTTGGTGCCCTTGGCCGCCCAGTCGCGGCTGGAGCCGGTGCCGTATTCCTTGCCGGCGATCACCACCAGCGGCACGCCTTCGCTCTGGTAGCGCATGGCCGCATCGTAGATCGAGAGCTTTTCGCCGCCGGGCTGATACAGGGTATTGCCGCCTTCCTCGTCGCCGAGCATTTCGTTGCGGATGCGGATGTTGGCGAAGGTGCCGCGCATCATCACTTCATGGTTGCCTCGGCGCGAGCCGTAGGAGTTGAAGTCTTCCGGTTGTACGCCCAGTGACTGCAGGTACAACCCTGCCGGCGAGCTGGCCTTGATGTTGCCCGCCGGGGAGATGTGGTCGGTGGTGATGGAGTCGCCGAACAGCGCCAGGATGCGCGCGTTCTCGACATCGGCAGGCGGCGCGGGTGGCTGGCCGATGTTCTCGAAGAACGGCGGATTCTGTACATAGCTGGAGGCGGCGTTCCACTGATAGGTATCACCGGCACTGACCGGGATTTTCTGCCAGTGCTGGTCGCCGCTGAATACGTCGGCATAGCGACTGCGGAACATCTCGCCATCGATACGGCTGACGGCTTCGGCGATCTCCGCGCTGCTCGGCCAGATATCCTTCAGATAGACCGGCTGGTTTTGTGTGTCGTATCCCAGTGGCTCGCGATCCATATCGATACGCGTGGTGCCGGCCAGGGCGAACGCCACTACCAGCGGCGGTGAAGCCAGCCAGTTGGCTTTGACCAGCGGATGCACACGCCCCTCGAAGTTGCGGTTGCCGGAGAGTACCGAGGAGACGATCAGGTCGTTGTCGGTGACGGTCTGGGCGATGGCATTCGGCAGCGGTCCCGAGTTGCCGATACAGGTGGTACAGCCATAACCCACCAGGTTGAAACCGAGCCGATCCAGATATTGCGTCAGTCCGGCGCGTTCCAGGTAATCGGTGACCACCTTGGAGCCGGGCGCCAGCGAGGACTTGACCCAGGGCTGGCGGGTGAGACCGCGCTCCAGCGCTTTTTTCGCCACCAGACCGGCCGCCATCAGCACGCTGGGGTTGGAGGTGTTGGTGCAGGAAGTGATCGCAGCAATGACCACGGCGCCGTGCCTGAGGGCAAAGTCTTCGCCAGCGACGGCAAAGGGCGTATCGGATTGCTGCTTGCGGCCACTGGTCTCCAGCAGCAGATCGAAGCTGGCACCGATATCGCCCAGTGACACCCGGTCCTGTGGGCGCTTGGGGCCGGCGAGAGAAGGCTGTACCTGACTCAGATCCAGTTCCAGGGTGGTGGTGAACAGCGGGTCCGGCGAGTCGCTGTCGCGCCACATGCCCTGGGCCTTGCTGTAAGCCTCGACCAGAGCGATACGCTCTTCGCTGCGACCTGTCAGGCGCAGGTAATCGATGGTGATCCGGTCCACCGGGAAGAAGCCGCAGGTGGCGCCATATTCCGGGGCCATGTTGCCGATGGTGGCGCGGTCGGCCAGTGGCAGATGATCCAGCCCAGGCCCGTAGAATTCGACGAACTTGCCCACCACACCCTGCTTGCGCAGCATCTGCGTCACGGTCAGTACCAGATCGGTGGCGGTGATGCCTTCGTTGAGTTTGCCGCTCAGGCGGAAGCCCACCACTTCCGGTATCAACATGGAAACCGGCTGGCCGAGCATCGCTGCCTCGGCCTCGATACCGCCGACACCCCAGCCCAGCACGCCCAGGCCATTGATCATGGTGGTGTGCGAGTCGGTGCCGACCAGGGTGTCGGGATAAGCGTAGGTCTCGTTGTTTTCATCGCGGGTCCAGACCACCTGGCCGAGGTATTCCAGATTGACCTGGTGGCAGATGCCGGTGCCTGGCGGCACTACCCGAAAGTTGTCGAAGGCCTGCTGACCCCAGCGCAGAAACTCGTAGCGCTCGCCATTGCGCTGCATCTCGATCTCGACGTTCTGCTCGAATGCCTGATCGCTGCCGAAGCGGTCGACCATCACCGAGTGGTCGATCACCAGATCCACCGGCGACAGCGGATTGATCTGCTGTGGATCGGCCCCGGCGCGAGACACCGCATCGCGCATGGCGGTCAGGTCCACCACCGCCGGCACGCCGGTGAAATCCTGCATCAATACGCGGGCAGGGCGGTACTGGATTTCGCGCTCCGAAGTGCGCGCTTGCAGCCAGCTTGCCAGCGAGTTGAAGTCATCGGCACGCACCGTGACGTCATCTTCCCAGCGCAGCAAATTCTCCAGCAGCACCTTGAGCGAGGTCGGCAGGCGGCTGATATCGCCCAGCGTTTTCGCCGCCTCGGGCAGGCTGTAATAAAGGTAGGTCTTGCCGTGCACATCCAGGCTTCGACGGCAATTGAGGCTGTCCAGGGATCGCATTCGTCTCTCCTTGCGCCCGCACGGTCGGGCTGGCTGAGGTCGGGGATCTGGGTTGAATCTAGTCCCTGACGAGGTGTTTGGCCATGTGGCGGGTCGCCAGCGCGCAATGCAGTCTTCAGATAGCGCAGGCGATGCCGGCTGCATGCCAACTGTTCACTGGACAGGGGACATACGCCTGGGTTCCCGAGCGGATTTGGCGGGCGGTGTGAGGCGGGATGCGGAGGAGTTGTCGTTACTTGCGCCGTCTGGCCGCCAGGCGGCAAAAGCGCTTCAGCGTGTCGATGGCGAAGGCGCGCTCCTCTTCGTGCAGGGAGCCGAGCATCACCAGCAGGGCGGTGGAGTCGTCACTGGCTGCTGTTGGCGGCTCCGCATCTTCGGTGAAGAACTGGCTGAGGCTGACGCCGAAGACCTCGCACAGGCGCTGGATGGTGAGCAGCGAGGGCAGGGTAACGCCGCGTTCGAATCGGGAAACGGTAATCGGGTCCACGTCCAGTGCCAGTGACAGCTGGTCCTGGGTGATACCCAGCGCGGTGCGGTGGCGGGCAATGATCCTGCCTACGGTTGCAGCGAGTTCCTGACGCACGGCTAAACCTAAATTGTCATGGCGGAATCCATGCGCGAAATGATTGGGCGTTCACGTTCTGCTCGTTAGGTTCTAATTTGTTTAGATAATGATTTGATCTAATATGCCTAGTTCATGCCGGGAAGAACTGCCGGTCGGGGCTGCGGGGATATGGGCGGCCCGTCGACGGGCATCCGGACATGGCACTGAATGGCCAAGCGGGATTTTTTCCGCGTCTCCAGGGATCGACTATGCGTAAGAAAATAATCATGGGTCTGCTCGCGGGCAGCACGGTATTGGGCGGTTGCGTACAGATCGCGGAAGCACCGCGACCAAGCGGTTTTCCGCTGCAGGATCAGCAGCACGTGCGGGCGGCATCGCACTGGCAGTTGATCGCTGAAGACACTGCTCGCCAGCTGATCGCGGCCCTGCCCGAGAAGCGTCCGCTGCATGTGGTGCGCCAGGACGGCACCGCCAGTCCTTTCGAGGAAACCTTCACTTCACAGCTCGTCACCGAACTGACCCGCGCCGGCTATCCGGTGATGAAACATGCCGACCGCCAGGGAACCCTGCTGGTCGAGGTTTCCGCCAACCCGGTGCGATTCTCCGAAGATCGACGCTATCAGGATTCCTTCCTCGGCTCGAAGACACTGGGCGCCAGCCTGCTGACGGGTGGCCTGCTGGCCGTCTACAAGGTCACCGACAACATCTATGGCAGCGTCAGCAAGACCGGCGCTGCGGCGGGGGCGGTCATCAGGGTGGCAGCCCTGGCCGAGGCGCTGGAGCTGTACCAGGATCAGCAAGGCCGGCACGTCGTGCCACAGACCGAGCTGATCGTTACCACCAGCGTTTCCACTGCCGATCGCTACTTCGCCCAGGTCAGCAGCGCCTACTACACCACCCAGACCGACTGGGGCCTGTATGCCCGCAATGCGCGCCTGCCGCTCAGGGGGGCAGCCCAATGAAGCGTCTTGCCCATTCCCTGCTGGCCCTGTTGCTGGTCGTCGTTGTGTCCGGCTGTGTGCGCAATGCGGCTCCGAACTATGAGAATGCCCGCAATTCGCCGTTCATCCGCGCCAATCACCAGGCCGCCGACGCGCTGTTGCAACAGCTGCCGGGCGGCGGCAGCACCATGATCATCGCGACCCTGGTCAACATCGACGCACTGGAGCGCTCCTCGACCATGGGGCGGCTGGTCTCCGAACAGGTTTCGGCGCGTTTCACCCAGGCTGGCAATCGCATGGTGGAGATGAAGTTCCGCAACAGCGTGTACATCTCGCGAAGCCAGGGCGAGCTGATACTGACACGTGAAATCCACGAGTTGGCCAGTGCCCACAATGCCCAAGCGGTGATCGTCGGCAGCTACGGTGAGAGCAAGGACTATGTGTTCATCAACCTGAAAGTGATCCAGCCGAACACCAATCTGGTGCTCGCGGTGCATGACTATGCGCTGCCGATCGACGAGAACATGCGCACCATGCTGCGCAACAAGCGTTATTGACTACCTTGTACCGCATGAGGCGCGGATGGCCCGGTTGGCTGCCGGGTTGTTCGCCGTCTCTTGCGTCGTCACAGGTGACCGCAAGGGCAGGGGTGCGCGACAATGCCCGTCTGTTTTGCGGAGCCTATTCATGACCGACCCGAACAACCTGTCCCACGATGCCTTGCTCGACGCCACCGGCCTCAACTGCCCGGAGCCGGTGATGATGCTGCACAACAAGGTGCGTGCCCTGAGCGGCGGTGAGCTGCTCAAGGTCATCGCCACCGACCCGTCCACCCAACGTGACATTCCCAAGTTCTGCGTCTTTCTCGGCCACGAGCTGATCGAGCAACAGACACAGGAAGGCGCCTACCTGTACTGGATTCGCAAGAAAAGCGATTGAGGCTTGGGGTTTGGGCTCTGGGGCGCCCGGTAGGAGCGGGCCATGCCCGCGAACCGACATGAGCGCGGACCGACTCCGGCCATCGGTGCGGCTCCGTTCGTGGCCAAGGCCCCTTCTACAATAACCCCACAGCTCGCTGCGGCAGGTTCGGCAATATCACCGCGACAATGCGTTCGCCTCCTGCCGCCGCCACATCCGCGTCAGCCAGCGCCAGGTGATCCAGCCGGCGCCCAGCAGGTAGATCAGACCGCCCGGCACCCACATGATCAGACCGGCCAGTTGCTGGTCGGCCACATCCCGCGATTCGCCATAAAAGGGCGTGCTGGCGAACGTCAGCAGGGCGCCCAGCAGGCCGGTGTGCATCAGTGTCAGGAGGTTGGCCATCAGTGCCTGCGGCACCTGTTTCGGGTTTGCGCGCAGGGTGGACCACCAGAACAGCCAGGCGCTGAATAGAAAGCAGGCATGTTCGACGGCATGCCACCAGAGGTTGTCCAGTGCGAGTTGATACAGCCTGGGCGTGTGCCAGATCCAGATGATCGCACCATGCAGCATCGCCAGCGCCACCGGATATCGACCCCAGCGCAGAATGGCGTTCCACACCGGCTGTGCCACCCGTCCGGTGACCGCGCGCCATTGCGGCAGCGGGCGCGCCAGTGCCCACATGGGGGCGATCACCACGATGAACAGCATGTGCTGGGTCATATGCCAACTGGTGCTGGTTTCCGCCCAGTCGTCGATGGGGCCGAATACGGCGAAGGCCACCAGCAGCATGGCGCCGTGAAACCAGGCGGCTTCGCTACGCCGGGTCGGGATGCGCCGGGCGCCTAGGATATACAACCCCCAGGCCACGGCCAGGACGAGGGCCGTGATGAACAGCGGTGCACGCTCGACAAAATGGCCATCGAACAGGCCGTGGGCCAGCGCCGGTTGCGGCAGTAAGCCCATCAGGAGCAGCGTCAGGGGCCAACGGAGGGTGGAAGTCATACGCATGGTGGTAAAAACGCCAGTTGCAGCCCGATGAACAGGGTGGCCAGGGCCGCGATAAGGTGAATGCCCGCCGCAACCCGGCTGACGAACAACTGGCGTTCGTCCAGCTGGTGCGGCGGGCGTGTCAGCTGCCAGGCGCGATATCCGAGCCACAACAGCAACGCGACCACTGCCAGCGTGACAATGGCGAAGCTCGCGTTCAGCCAGTTGGCGATGCCCTGCGCCGGATCGGGCGGGTTGACCACGCAGGCCACGCCGTGAGCGCCGTAGATGCCGGCGAACCAGACGCTCCAGATGATCAGCCCAAGGACGATCTGTATCGGGTGCAGGGCAGAGAACCAACGCGGCTTCATCAGGCGCCTCCCCAGGTGCTCGGGAACAGGACGATGGCCGCATAAGCGCTCCATAGCACGCCGAGGTTGTAATACCAGAGCTGTTCCACCACGACGGGTTCGTAGGGTGCATGCAGCCCGACGTAACCTTTCACCACCCGCCAGCTCTGCAGGACAGTCAGAATGCTCGCCAGGACGCAGTGGATCAGGCTGTAGCTCAGCATCACGAAGATCACCGCGTCATGCGCGGTTTCGGTTATGGCGAGGCTGGCATCCAGCAGCAGCCACAGCAGTGCCGCACATTGCACCAGACCCAGGCCCGTGGTGATGCACAGGTCGCGCAGCACATGCGTGGAGGTGCCCCGGCGCAACTGTGCCGGCACCCGGCGCATCCACAGGGTGGCGGCTGTCAGCAGCAAGGCGCTGGCGAGCATCAGCCAGCCATTGAGATCGGACCGCTGCGGCACTTGCCACTCGGGCGCAACCGTCCACAGGTAGAACCAGCCGAACAGCAGGCACAGGTACAGCGCGCCATTGGCCAGCAGCGTCACGCCCATGCCCCAGAGGCCGGGGCCGTCGAAAGTGCGAGAATGCAGCGGCGGCTCGCCGGGCTGGGTGCGGGCGTCCGGTGCGGCATTGGGATGCGTGCCGTTTTCCCAGGACCAGCGAAACAGCACCACCAGGGTTGCCAGAGTGGCGGCAAGGGCGATCCAGTACGCCTTGTTCAGCAGGCTCAGGCAGAGCGCGGTGAGAAACAGCGAGGCGATGAAGGGCAGCCAGCTGTTGCCGGGTAGGTGAACGATTTCGCGCACCCTGCCGGTCAGGGGATCGACGCCCCAGGTTTCCCGCCGGCCATGGTCGATCACCGTCAGTGCGTGTTCACCACGGGCGATGCTGTCGGGAAGGTTCGGGTCCTTCCATAGCGGATGACGATCATCGATATCCGGCAGGCTGACGAAATTGTACGGGCTGGGCGGCAGGCTGGTGGCCCATTCCAGGGTGTCGGCATTCCAGGGGTTCTTCTTCGCTGGCTGGCCGAAGCGGAAGTGCAGCAGGATATCCAGCAGAATGGTGCCGATGCCGATGGCCATGATGAAACTGCCGATGGACGACACCAGGTTCGGCATGTCCCAGCCCAGCCCCGTGTCGTAGGTGTAGACCCGCCGCGGCATGCCGATCAGTCCCGTCCAGTGCATGATCAGGAAGGTCGTGTTGAAACCGATGAACACCAGCCAGAAGCCCCAGCGCCCCAGCCGCACCGAAGGCATGCGCCCGGAGAAGTGCGGCAGCCAGTAATAGAGCCCGGCCATCAGCGGGAAGAACATGCCGCCCACCAGCACGTAGTGCATGTGCGCGACCACGAAATGGGTGTCATGCACCTGCCAGTCGAAGGGCACCAGCGCCACCATCACGCCGGTCAGACCGCCGGCGACGAACACGATGAGAAAGCCCACCAGCCACAGCATCGGCACATGATAGACCGGCCTGCCCAGCCATAGCGTGGCGATCCAGGCGAAGATCTGCACCCCCGTGGGGATCGCCACCAGCATGCTCGCAGCCGAGAAAAAGCCCAGCGCCAGCGCCGGAATGCCCACTGTGAACATATGGTGGACCCACAAGCCGAAGCTCAGGAAGCCCGTGCTCAGCACGCCCAGCACCACCCAGCGATAGCCCACCAGCGGCCTTTGGCAGAACACCGGCAACAGCGTCGAGACGATGCCCGCGCCGGGCAGGAAGATGATGTACACCTCGGGGTGGCCGAACAGCCAGAACAGATGCTGCCACAGCAATGGATCGCCGCCCCTGGCGGTATCGAAAAAGGGCAGGCCGGCGGCGCGTTCCAGCTCCAGCAGGATGCTGCCCAGAATCAGCGGCGGGAAACCGATGACGATCATCATCGCCATCACCAGGATGTACCAGGCGTAAATCGGCATCTTGTGCAGCGCCATGCCGTTGGCGCGGGTGCGCAGGATCGACACCACCAGCTCGACCCCGGCGCTCACCGCCGAAATCTCTACGAAGGTGATGCCCAGCAGCCAGAAATCCGAATTGATCCCCGGCATGTGCGCGGCGCTCGACAGCGGCGTGTACATGAACCAGCCGGCCTTGGGCGCCACTTCGAGAAACACGCTCGACAGCAGGATGATGCCGCCGAACAGGTAGCAGAAATAGCCCAGCGCCGACAGCCGCGGAAAGGCCAGGTCCCGCGCACCGAGCATCTTCGGAATCAGGTAGACGGCCAGGCCTTCCATCATCGGTACGGCGAAGAGGAACATCATCACCGTGCCGTGCATGGTGAAGACCTGATTGTAGATGTCCGGCTCCATCAGCACATAGCCGGGCAGCGCCAGCTGGGTGCGGATCAGCATGGCCATCAGGCCACCGATCAGGAAGAACACCCCGCCGGTGATCATGAAGCGCAGGCCGATGCTGGTGTGGTTGACGATGGTCAGCGCCCGCCAGCCACGCGGGTTGCCCCAGACTTCGTTGAACTGGTCGTGCAACTGCTCCGGGTCGGTGGAAGGCGCTTTGCTTCGGTCGAAATAACTCATGGTGCAAGCGTCTCCAGCCAGGCGGCAATCTCGTCGAGAGTTTCTGGCGGCACGTCGTCATGGACCGGCATGGCGTTGCCGAATTTCAGCGTCTTGTGCTCACGCAGCCAGCGGCGCAGGCCCTGTGCATCGTTGTCGATGACCCCGGCGCCGAGGCTGGGGCGGCTCGCCAGGTCGGTCAGGTCCGGTGCGCGGTTCCCTTCGCTGATGCCTGCCACGCGGTGGCATTGCCCGCAACGGTTGGCGAAGACTTCGCCACCTGCGCCAGACGCGGGCTGCTGCACGCTGAAATCCTCCCGCGCCGCGATCCAGTCATCGAAGGCGTCAGCTGTCATCGCCTCGACGTGCAGCTTCATGTGCGTGTGCTGAAGTCCGCAGAATTCCGAGCACTGGCCATGAAATATGCCGGTGTGCCCGGCCTCGATACGGATGACGTTGGTCCGCCCCGGCAGCATGTCCATCTTGCCGCCCAGGCGCGGGACCCAGAACGAATGCACCACGTCGGCACTGGTCACGTGCACGTCGATCAGGCGCTCGGCGGGAATGATCAACTGATTGGCGGTGGTGACGCCGCTGTCGGGATAGTGGACCTCCCACCACCACTGATGGCCGGTGACTTCCACTTTCAGGGGCTGCTCGCCGTCGACCGGCAGCGGGATCATGCCGCGCCCGGTGGGAATGCCGAAGACCAGCAGCACGATGATGCTGACACTTGGCAGTACGATCCCACCGCCGATGATCCAGCGTCGATTGATCCGGCTCGCCTGTTCCTCGCTGACCGTGCGCGGCTTGCGCAGCATGGCGTAGATCCACAGCGCGCTCACCGCCAGCAGCACCAGCGTGGCGAAGGCAAACATGCCCCACCAGACAGTGGCCACCTGATGGGCCATCGGGCTGGCCGGATCGAGCGTGGACAGCGGGCCACCACAGGCACTCAGCCAAGGAACTGCCAGCGTCAGCGTGGTCCATTTAACAGGCCGTTGAAAAACTACCTGCGTTGGCAATACCGCGTTAAAAACAGGCTCAGAATGCTCATTTAGAACACCTAAACTCCGCTTCCTCGCCTGTTTTTGCCTTGTCTTGCCTGCCTCGCCTACGTTTCTCAACGGCCTGTTACAGAGGCCACCGGTTCGCATGGCCCCTTTTTCCGTCTGCCACTGGAGGGCCGAATGGCCAACTACCGAGACTCCATCCATAGCCGCGCCGCGATTGCCGGGCATCCCCTGCATCCGATGCTGATTCATTTCCCGGTCGCCGCATTGACTGCATTGCTGCCGGTCGACCTGGCCCACTTGTGGACGCTGGATGATTTCTGGTGGCGTGCCGGCCTGTGGCTGGCTGGTGTCGGCGCGCTGGGGGGCTGGGTCGCCAGCCTTTTCGGCCTGATCGATCTGCTCACGGTGAACGAGATTCGCCAGAAGATCACCGCCTGGTGCCACGCCATCCTCGCCGTGATGATGCTCTCGCTCGCCTCGCTCAACTGGCTGCTGCGCTACCAGAACGACGGGCAGAACATTTACCTCTGGGGCCTGTACCTGTCGGCCATCACCGCCGTGCTGATCGCCCTGGCGGCCTATCTTGGCGGGCGCCTGGTCTACGAGCATGCGGTAGGCGTCGATCTGGACAAGGTCTGAGGAATGATGTGCCTTGGGTTCGGTCATGAGTGCTTGCCGAGTCATTCGTGAATTAGAAAGGCTTGGCCAGGACCAGCCAGAGCGTCGCCGTGATAAAGGTCGCGATGAACACGCCAAGAATTCGGCACTGGATGCTGGCGCTCTGTTCTGGCGAGCGCTCGATGCGTAACACCAGTACGCCGCACAAGGCATGACACATGACCATGCCGGCGACCGTGGTGAGCTTGACGATCAGCCAACCGGCAACGAGCCCGTCACGCAGGAAGATCGCGCTGCCCGAGCCAATGGCGATCAGCGCCGCTGGCGTCGCAATCAGGTTGAACACCGTGCGCGTCAGATGTGCGTGGTCTCGGTAGAAAAGCGGTTCGCTGCGCCGGGTGCCGGCAGCGATCAGCGCCGGCAGGTACAGCAGGGCGCCGCACCAGCACAACAGGCTCGCGAAGTGCAGCAGTTTGAGCAAGGGCATTCACGTCTCCATCCGGCCCACGGCAAGTCAGAGGTTGTGACAGCCCTGTGTCCCGGCGGTTCGGCTAAGCTCTGGAAGTGGCTCTATGAGTGCCATTCGGCTCCAGGCTTTGCCCTATGCCTCGTTTAGGCATAGCCTTGGCGGTATTGGAAAGCTCATGCGCATCAAGCAGTTGGAGAGCGACATGCCTGAATCACAGTTGGTCGATCCGTTCGGTCGACGCATCACCTATCTGAGACTGTCGGTCACGGATCGCTGCGACTTCCGCTGCACCTATTGCATGAGCGAGGACATGGTGTTTGCGCCGCGCGCGCAGATTCTGACTCTGGAAGAGCTTTATGCGGTGGCCGATGCCTTTATCGGCCTGGGTGTCAAACGCATTCGTGTGACCGGCGGCGAGCCGCTGGTGCGCAAGGGGCTGCCTGATCTGCTGGCGCGCCTGGGCGCCCGTGAGGAGCTGGAAGACCTGGCGATCACCACCAATGGTTCGCAACTGCCGACGCTGGCGCCGATATTGAAAGCCGCTGGCGTCAAGCGGCTGAACATCAGTCTTGATTCCCTCAAGCATGAGCGCTTCGCTGAGCTGACCCGCCGCGACAAGCTCGACCAGGTGCTCGAAGGCATCGACGCTGCACGCCAGGCGGGCTTCCGTCGGATCAAGATCAACAGCGTGATCCAGAAGGGCCGCAACGACGACGAAGTGCTGGATCTGGTGAATTTCGTTGTCGAGCGCGGGCTGGACATCAGCTTTATCGAAGAAATGCCCCTGGGAAGCATTTCCAGCCATCAGCGCGAGATCACCTTTTGCTCCAGCGACGAAGTGCGCGAGCGTATCGAAGTGGGTCACACGCTGGTGCGCAGCAGCCACACCACTGGCGGCCCGTCGCGCTACTGGCAGGTGGCGGGCAGTGAAACCCAGGTGGGCTTCATCTCGCCGCACAGCAACAACTTCTGCGGCAGCTGCAATCGTGTGCGCGTCACCGCTGAAGGCAAACTGGTGCTTTGCCTCGGGCATGAAGGCGCGCTGGACCTCAAGAGCCTGATGCGCCGTCATCCCGGCGACAGCGAACGCCTGCGCCAGGCACTGGTCGATGCGCTGCAGCTCAAGCCGGAAAAGCATGAATTCCGCACCGACGAGCAGGTACAGGTGGTGCGCTTCATGAGCATGACCGGCGGCTGATGCCGTGGCGGCGGGGCGCTGCTGTTTCCGTAGGCCTTGGCCGCGAATGGCTTGCATGATCGGGTTCGCGAGCATGGCTCGAAGGTGGGTGTGCTGTCGCTTTTGTGGGAAGGGCTGGGATGCCGAGTCCATGCCCGCGAAGGACCCAGCGGCATGGTGTCGGCCTTTTTCGCGGGCATGGCCCGCTCCTACAAGGTAATGGCAAACCTATCCGTGAGACCCTGATAACCCTCCTGCAAGACGGCTCGATCAGCGTGATAAACTCCGCCGTTTTCGCGCTCGCGTCCACTCGATGCCAGGAATTGCGATGCTCACGGCGACCCTGCTTGTTCATCTTCCCGCTGACCGCCACGGATAAGGCCCCGCATGCGTCTGAAAAGCATCAAACTTGCTGGCTTCAAGTCCTTCGTCGATCCCACCACGGTCAGTTTCCCGAACAACATGTCGGCGGTGGTCGGGCCGAATGGTTGTGGCAAATCCAACATCATCGATGCCGTACGCTGGGTGATGGGCGAGAGTTCTGCGAAGAACCTGCGTGGCGAGTCGATGACCGACGTCATCTTCAATGGCTCCAACACGCGCAAGCCGGTGACCCAGGCCAGCATCGAGCTGATCTTCGACAACTCCGACGGCAGCCTGACCGGCGAATACGCGGCCTTCGCGGAAATCTCCATCCGTCGCCGCGTCACCCGTGATTCGCAGAACACCTATTTCCTCAACGGTGTGAAATGCCGTCGTCGCGACATCACCGATATCTTCCTTGGCACGGGCCTGGGGCCGCGCAGCTACTCGATCATCGAGCAGGGCATGATCTCCAAGCTGATCGAGGCCCGGCCCGAAGACCTGCGCAACTTCATCGAGGAAGCCGCCGGCATCTCCAAGTACAAGGAGCGCCGCCGCGAAACCGAGAACCGCATCCGCCGCACCCATGAGAACCTGGCGCGCCTGACCGACCTGCGCGAAGAGCTGGAACGCCAGCTTGAGCGCCTGCATCGCCAGGCGCAGTCGGCGGAGAAGTACCAGCAATACAAGGCCGAAGAGCGTCAGCTCAAGGCACAGCTATCGGCGCTGCGCTGGCAGACGCTGAACGAGCAGGTCGGCCAGCGCGAGCAGGTGATCGGCGATCAGGACGTGGCCTTCGAGGCGCTGGTGGCCGAGCAGCGTAATGCCGATGCCAGCATCGAGCGCCTGCGCGATGGCCACCACGAACTGTCCGAACGCTTCAATCAGGTCCAGGGCCGATTTTATTCCGTGGGCGGCGATATCGCGCGGGTCGAGCAGAGCATCCAGCACGGCCAACAGCGCTTGCGCCAGCTGCAGGACGACCTGCGCGAGGCCGAGCAGGCGCGCCTGGAAACCGAATCCCACCTGGGCCACGACCGCACCCTGCTGGCCACCCTCGGCGAAGAGCTGGCGATGCTGGAGCCCGAGCAGGAACTGGCGGGCGCGGCGGCGGAAGAAACCGCCGCGCAGCTGGAAGAAGCGGAAACCGCCATGCAGCACTGGCAGGAGCAGTGGGAGCACTTCAACCTGCAGAGCGCCGAGCCGCGCCGCGCGTCCGAGGTGCAGCAGTCGCGTATTCAGCAGCTCGAACAGAGCCTGGAGCGGCTGGCCGAGCGTCAGCGGCGCCTGGAGGATGAGCGCACCTCGCTGGCCAGCGACCCGGAAGATGCCGCGATGCTGGAGGTGGGCGAGCAACTGGCCATCAGCGAGCTGAATCTGGAAGAGCTGACCGCCGCCCAGGAACACACTGAACAACAGCTGGAGCAACTGCGCGAGCAACTGCAGGGCGCCACTCGGGCGCAGCAGCAGGCGCAGGGCGAACTGCAGCGCCTGAATGGCCGCATCACCTCGCTGGAAGCCTTGCAGCAGGCGGCGCTGGATCCCGGCAAGGGCGTGTCCGAATGGCTGCGTGAGCAACAACTCGACCAGCGCCCGCGACTGGCCGAAGGGCTTCGCGTCGAGCCGGGCTGGGAACTGGCGGTCGAAACCGTGCTGGGCGCGGACCTGCAGGCGGTATTGCTGGACGGCTTCGACGGTCTCGACATGAGTGGCTTCGAACAGGGTGATTTGCGCCTGGTCAGTGCGGCGCATGGCGAGCGCGTTGCCGGCTGTCTGCTGGACAAGGTCGAGTCTGCGACGGACCTTTCGCCCTGGCTGGGTCGAGTACGCCCCGTGGAAACCCTCGACCAGGCGCTGGCCGGTCGTGCTGAGCTGGGCGATGGCGAAAGCCTGATCAGCCGTGATGGTTACTGGGTCAGTCGGCATTTTTTGCGGGTGCGGCGTGCCGCTGAAGCCGAGTCCGGGGTACTGGCGCGCGGACAGGAGCTGGAGCGCCTGCAGGCCGAACGTGATCAGCGTGAAACGGATCTTGAACTACTGGACGAGCGTCTCGACCAGCTGCGCGATGCCCAGCGCCAGCAGGAAGAGGAGCGCGAGCAGCAGCGCCGCCGTCAGCAGGACGAAGCCCGTCAGCAGGCCGAGCTCAAGGCGCGCCTCTCGGCCGGTCAGGCCCGACTGGAACAGCTGAATCTGCGTCGTGGCCGTCTCGATGAAGAGCTGATCGAACTGGCCGCGCAGCGCGTTCTGGAAACCGAACAGCTGGCCGAGGCGCGGCTGCAACTGCAGGACGCCCTCGATGCCATGGCGCTGGACACCGAACGGCGCGAGGTGCTGCTGGCGAGCCGCGATGGCCTGCGCGAACGGCTTGATCAGGTGCGCCAGGAAGCCCGTCAGCGCAAGGATCAGGCGCATCAACTGGCGGTTCGCGTGGGCTCGCTCAAGGCTCAGCATGACTCGACGCGCCAGGCGCTTGAACGCCTGGAGCAACAATTCGAGCGTGCCGTGGAGCGTCGCGAGCAGCTCAGCCTGAACCTGGAAGAGGGCGAGGCGCCGCTGGAGGAGCTGCGCATGAAGCTGGAGGAACTGCTCGAACGGCGCATGGGTGTGGAGGATGAACTCAAGCTGGCCCGGCTTGCGCTCGAGGATGCCGACCGCGAGTTGCGCGAGGCGGAGAAGCGCCGGACCCAGGCCGAACAGCAGGCGCACCTGTTGCGTGGCCAGCTCGAACAGCAACGCCTGGAATGGCAGGCGCTGGATGTTCGGCGCAAGGCGCTGCAGGATCAACTGCAGGAAGAAGGGTTCGATCTGCATGGCGTGCTCGCGACTCTGCCGGATGGCGCGAGCGAGGCGGAGTGGGCGGCGGAGCTGGAGCGTCTGGACACACGCATCCAGCGCCTTGGCCCGATCAATCTGGCGGCCATCGATGAATATCAGCAGCAGTCCGAGCGCAAGCGCTATCTGGACGCGCAGGATGCCGATCTCAGCGAGGCGCTGGAAACGCTGGAAAACGTCATCCGCAAGATCGACAGGGAAACCCGCAATCGCTTCAAGGAAACCTTCGACCAGATCAATGCCGGCCTGCAGGCGCTCTTTCCCAAGGTTTTCGGTGGCGGTAGCGCTTATCTGGAACTTACCGGGGAAGATTTACTCGATACCGGGGTAGCGATCATGGCGCGTCCACCGGGCAAGAAGAACAGCACCATTCACCTGTTGTCGGGCGGCGAGAAGGCGCTGACGGCATTGGCGCTGGTGTTTGCGATCTTCCAGCTCAACCCTGCGCCGTTCTGCATGCTCGATGAAGTGGATGCGCCGCTCGATGATGCCAACGTTGGCCGCTATGCGCGGCTGGTCAAGGAAATGTCGGAGACCGTGCAATTCATCTACATCACGCACAACAAGATTGCGATGGAAATGGCCGACCAGTTGATGGGCGTGACCATGCACGAGCCGGGTTGCTCGCGTCTGGTCGCGGTTGATGTCGAGCAGGCGGTGGCACTGGTGGAAGCATGAAGACGTGCTGCTCTGCCAAGACGGTGTGTAACGGCAGCTTATAAAAGAGAGGCGGCAGCGGTGCACATCTACCGTTCGTCGTGCTAGTTTAGAGCGCAATTTTTACGATGCGCAGATCGGCCTGTTCAGCGGCGGTGAATCTGCGTTTTTATCATCGATTTCAGGGGTTTACGCATTAATGGATATCGGTCTGCGCGAGTGGCTGATCGTCATCGGCATCATTGTCATCGCCGGCATTCTCTTCGATGGCTGGCGGCGGATGCGCGGCAGCAAGGGCAAGTTGAAATTCAAGCTGGACCGCAATATTGCCAATAGTTTCCCCGACGACGATGACAACCATGAAGTGCTCGGCCCGCCGCGCGTCGTCAATCGCGACAGCGAGCCAGCACTGGACGAGGACGATCTGCCATCGATCAGCGCGCGGGACAGCGGCAATCGCCGCAGCAGCGAGCCTCAGCAGGGCGACCTGCATTTTCCCGGTGACGAGCCGGTTCCGACGCTGCTCAATCCCGTTGCCGACGCAGACGACGAAGCGGAAAACAGTGACCCTGAGCAGGAGCTGCCGCCTGTCGAGGAAGTACTGGTGATCAACGTCATCGCCCGCGATTCTTCCGGTTTCCGTGGCCCGGCGCTGCTGCAGAACATCCTGGAAAGCGGCCTGCGTTTCGGCGAAATGGATATCTTCCATCGCCACGAAAGCATGGCCGGCAACGGCGAAGTGCTGTTCTCCATGGCCAATGCGGTCAAGCCCGGCACCTTCGATCTGGACGACATCGACCACTTCACCACGCCTGCCGTGAGCTTCTTCCTCGGTCTGCCAGGCCCGCGTCATCCGAAACAGGCCTTCGACGTGATGGTCGCCGCCGCGCGTAAATTGTCCGCCGAATTGAACGGCGAGCTGAAAGACGACCAGCGCAGCGTCCTGACCGCACAGACCATCGAACACTACCGCCAGCGCATCGTCGAATACGAACGCCGGAAGATGACGGTCAAGCGTTAGGTTCCGTGAGGGATTCCATGCGGCGCGGCTTTTGGTAGGAGCGGGCCACGCCCGCGAACAAAGCCCACACCCTGGCGCGGAATCTTTCGCGGGCATGGCCCGCTCCCACAGAAAGCACACTCTTGGCTGGCGACATGGCCGTAGCCCAGATTAGCTGAAGGCGTAATCCGGGTTTCGAAGACATAATCCGACGTTTCCCGATCGGCTAAAATCCTCACCCTTCATCACCTCGCTACGGCTCCGTCATATGCCTTCCGCCCAAACCGCTGCCGAGCGCATCGCCGAACTGCGCAGCGAAATCGACGCCCACAACTACCGCTACTACGTCCTCGATGAACCCAGCGTTCCCGATGCCGAATACGACCGCCTGTTCAATGAACTGAAAGCGCTGGAAGCCGAGCATCCGGAGCTGGTGACGCCCGAATCGCCGACTCAGCGTGTTGGCGGTGAGGCGCTGGCGGCGTTCGGTCAGGTGCGCCATGAGATGCCGATGCTCAGCCTCGGCAATGCCTTCGAGGAACAGCACCTGCTCGACTTCGACCGCCGCGTTCGTGAAGGGCTGGATCTGCCAGGTGGAGATCTGTTCGGCGATGGTGCAGAGGTCGAATACAGTTGCGAGCCCAAGCTAGATGGTCTGGCCGTGAGCCTGCTCTACGAGAACGGCCATCTGGTGCGCGGCGCCACTCGCGGTGATGGCAGCACTGGCGAGGACATCAGCGCCAACGTGCGTACGGTGCGCAATATCCCGCTCAAGCTGCACGGCACTGGCTGGCCGGCGGTGCTGGAGGTGCGCGGCGAAATCTACATGCCCAGGGCCGGTTTCGAGGCGCTCAATGCACGGCAGCTGGAAAGCGGTGCCAAGCCCTTTGCCAACCCGCGCAATGCCGCCGCCGGCAGCCTGCGCCAGCTGGACTCGAAGATCACCGCCAGCCGTCCGCTGGAGCTCTGCGCCTATGGCGTGGGACGTAGTGACGGCAATTTGCCGGATACCCATATCGGCATTCTCAATGCGCTGAAAGGCTGGGGGCTGCCCGTCAGCCGCGAGCTGAAACTGGCCAAGGGCATTGCCGAATGCCGGGCCTACTACGACGCCATCGCCGAAAAACGCGATGCGCTGCCTTATGAGATCGACGGCGTTGTGTTCAAGGTCAATTCCGTGGCGCAGCAGCGCGAACTGGGCTTTCGTGCACGCGAACCGCGCTGGGCCATCGCTCACAAGTTTCCGGCACGCGAGGAAATCACCGAGCTGCTGGACGTGGAATTCCAGGTCGGTCGCACTGGCGCCATCACGCCCGTGGCGCGGCTCAAGCCGGTGCAGGTGGCGGGCGTCACTGTCTCCAACGCGACCCTGCACAACATGGATGAGGTCGCGCGCCTGGGTGTGATGATCGGCGACACCGTGATAGTGCGTCGCGCTGGCGACGTGATTCCACAGATCCTCGGCCTTATTCCCGAACGCCGCCCAGCGGATGCCCGCGCCGTGCAGGTACCCGAACAATGCCCGGTTTGCGGCTCGGCAGTCGAGCGCACCCAGCTGATCAAGCGCAGCAAGGGCCGTGAGTCGGTCAGCGAAGGGTCGATCTACCGCTGCGTCGGTCGCCTGGCCTGCCAGGCGCAGCTCAAGCAGGCAATCATCCATTTCGTCTCGCGCCGCGCACTGGAAATCGACGGCCTGGGCGACAAGATCGTCGAACAGCTGGTAGACAAGGGCCTGGTCAATTCACCGGCGGACCTCTACTGCCTGACCTATGAACAGATCATCGAACTGGAAGGCTTCGCCGAGGTTTCCACACGCAACCTGCTCAAGGCCATCGATGCCAGCCGCAAACCGACGCTCGCGCGTTTCGTCTATGCGCTGGGCATTCCCGATGTCGGCGAAGAAACCGCCAAGCTGCTGGCGCGCGCCCTGGGCTCGTTGGAGCGTATCGCTCAGGCGTTACCGGATGTGCTTGTCTACCTGCCAGAAGTGGGCCTCGAAGTCGCCCACGAAATCCACAGCTTCTTTCAGGATGGGCACAACCGCACGGTGATCGCCCAACTGCGTGAGCGCGGTGTTGAACTGCAGGAGGAAGGTGAACTGCATCCCGAGTTTGCTGCCTGCGCAACCCTTTCCGGGCTGATCGACAAGCTGAACATTCCCTTTATCGCCAGCACCGGCGCGCAACGTCTGGCCGACCGTTTCGGCAGTCTGGAGGCCATCATCGCCGCTGACTGGCTCGATCTGCGCCAGGTCGAACGCTTCACCGAAAAGGCCGCCCGGTCACTGCGCGATTACTTCGACAATCCTGAAAACGCCACTCGCGCCCGCCTGATCGAGGCGCAACTGCGTGACTTCGGCATGCACTGGCAAAGCGAGCGCAAGGAAGCCGCAGGCCTGCCACTCGCCGGCCAGACCTGGGTTCTGACCGGCACCCTCGAAACCATGAGCCGTGACGAAGGCAAAGCCCGCCTTGAAGTGCTGGGTGCCAAGGTCGCCGGCTCCGTATCGGCCAAGACCAGCTGCGTGGTGGCAGGGCCGGGTGCCGGCTCGAAGCTGACCAAGGCCAATGAGCTGGGGCTGACCGTGCTGGATGAAGAGGCGTTTCTGAAGCGGCTGGCGCAGTTGGAAGGGGGGTAGGTGCTGGGGGGAGCCGGCCAGTTCGGCAATCGGCTAACGCTTGATAATCAACCTATCCACCGCTGCCTCCGCTCGGCGAGCATGCGTTTGATATAGGGCATGAAGTCCTCATTATTGAAAATATGGCGGGTAACTCAATGCGCATGCAGAGCCGCATCGCCACGTATACGGACTCCGTAGCGAAGAATCCAGCCCAGCAGAGGCTCACCGACGGTAGCGAGATCAATCAGGTCAACCGGACGGCCTGTCGCTGAAGCGATCTCCGAAATCAACCGGACCTTGAGTTTCATATCCAGAGGCGCGGCTCCCAGAACGGCAATATCCACGTCGCTATCCGGTCCGGCAGTGTTGTCGGCGATCAAGCCAAAGACATAGGCCAGCTTGATTTCCGGATACTGTGCCAACGCTGCTTCAACTTCGTTGATGGTCATAAAAAACCTGCTTCGATGACTTGGCCAGCAATGGTACAGAAGCCCTGCAATTAGGAGCGTTTACAGTTGCAAGGGCTTCGACAGGATTTGTTATCTGGATGGATATCCAGTATTTTGGGCTGAATGGAGCTAACAGAGCCCCGTGTTCGTACAGGCAATCAGGACGCACTTATGACAAGGAAGAACAGTCATGATCAGAATTTCAAGAACCTCATTCTCGACTATCCTCGCCAGGCCCTGGCTTTCTTCGCTGCCACCGAAGCCGTGGATATCGATGCCTCGACCAGCATCACACCGATTCGCCAGGAGCAACTGAAAAAGCGGCTGAGTGATCGTTTCCACGAGCTGGACATACCGCTGCTGGTGGAGTGGCCCGATGGCCGACGTGAAGCGCTGCTGTTCATCCTCGAAGAGGAAAGTGATCCGGCACGCTTTTCCATCCACCGTCTGGCGCATTACTGCCTGGATCTGGCTGAACTGTGCCAGACACGGCGAGTGGTTCCGGTAGTGATTTTCCTGAAGGGTAATGAGCGCATTCCTGATCGGCTCGAACTGGGTAGCGAGCGCCACATCTATCTCGGATTCAACTACCTGCGCTGCCTGCTGGCCTGCACCCCGGCTGCGGATTATCTGCACAGCGACAACCTGGTGGCCCGGCTCAACCTGCCGAACATGCATTGGGCGGCCCGGCACAAAGTAGATATCTACGCTCAGGCCATTCGTGGCCTGCTGAAACTGGAGCCGGACCCGGAGAAACAGCTCAAGTACATCGACTTCATCGACATCTATTCGGCCCTGGACGACAATGAACGACGTATCTACCGGGATCGCTACCCTCAGGAGGAGCAAGGTATGACTCGACTGACGGAACGCCTGCTGGAGCAGGGCAAGCAGCAGGGGCTTCATCAAGGCATGCAGCAAGGTATGCAACAGGGCATGCAACAGGGCATGCAACAGGGTGAGGTGACTGTATTGAGCCGACTGCTGGTGCGCCGCTTCGGCACCTTGACGCCCGAGATAGAGCAACGCCTGCAACAGGCGGATACCAAGGAGCTGGAGCGCTGGGCAGAGAACATCCTCGATGCCGAAACCCTTGACGACGTCTTCAGCCTGCATTGAAAAAGGCCATGTTCCCGCTACCGGCTGCTGAGCGCTCCTGCTTTTTGCAGGCGCGGATTTATCCGCGCGTTTCGTGGCGCTAATGAGCTGAGGCTTGAAAACCTGCAGGAGGTTGAAACCATGCTGGCCGATCGCATCATCAAGAAATGGGAGCGGGACTTCGAGCGTGCAGGCATGCAGAAATGGATGCAGGAAGGCAGGCAGCAAGGCCAAGCCTCATTGCTGGGCCGTCAACTGAGCGTCCGCTTCGGCCCCTTGCCGGAATGGATAGTGAAGCACCTCGACAGGCCACTCCGGAGCAGATCAACCATTGGGCCGAAGCGATATTCGAGGCGCAAAGCCTGGAAGAGCTGTTTGGTCAGTCAGATACCGCGCCATAGCGATAGGCTACAAGCTGTTGTCGTATTGGCTTTGCCTGTCGCCAATGGTTTTGCGGTAAACGACGGAAGCCCCTGCTAAGGTTCTGGACAGAATCTCTTCGCTACCGGCTACTGAGCGCTCCTGCTTTTGTGGCGGATTCCATGTCCCCCTTCAAGTAACTTCAGCAACTACAGTGGGAGAACGCAGTGCCTGTGGGAGTGGCTTTCAGCCACGAAGCTTTTGCAAGCGCTCGTAGCGGCTCACTGCAGTACACCCTTCTTGAAAGCCTGCCGGCCATGGAAACTCACATGCCAGCCTTGGGGGCGCCATCAAATTGATGGCATTCTTGCGAGCGGAGAAGGCCAAGTTGCTGATTTGGTCTGATCCTTGCTCATGGCTTTAAAGCGACGGCTAACTGACACAGTCGGGAGCAGGCGCAGCCACTTATCTCGTCCCGCCGATCTGCAACAACGTGGCTCATGGCTCCATGGGTGCGGCGTGATGCGATATAAATACAGCGACTGGCCTGGCCGGCAGGACTCTTTATGACAGTGATGACCTGCGACAGCCTCTCACAATTGTTGGATGCCATTGCCCGCCTGCCGGAAAAGCCCCAAGGCGAGCTCAATTTCTTTTCCAGCGGTGGCCGTGGCTATCTGGAAAACCCCACCTCCGACCTGCTGGCCCTGTTCATGGGTGCTACTTCACAGGTGCCCTGCTGGCTGAGCAAAGCCTTGCTGTACTGCCTGGTAGGGCGTGGCCTGATGGAAACCTCGGACCTTGAACAGGTCGATTGGCACAGCGTCACTGCCGAACGTGAAGTCGCCTATAAGGCCGACCAAGCTGAGGTCAGCAAGCGCCTCGATCTACTGGTCGAGGGTAACAACTTCGTCCTTGGCATCGAAAACAAGGTATATGCCAGTGCGACCTCGAATCCTTTCGAGGTTTACCAATCACTGCTCCAGGCCCGCTCGGATAACCGACGAATATTCCAATGCGTCCTGCGCCCCGAAGCGAGGACCGGCGATATACCGCCTAACTGGCCAGTAGTTACCTACGACGAACTGGTGACGCAGGCACTGGCTTTGTACGGAGCGGAGGTTGCCGTTCAGCCTTTCAGCAAATGGCAGGTTTTCTACAGTGAATTCCTGCAACACCTCAGAACACTGGGTCCGCAAGGAGTCGTGTCATGAATCCGGAGACGCGCACACTGGTTCTGCAGAACTTCCAGCTGCTGAAGCAGGCCGGCGAGCTATTGCAGCAGTTCGAGGAAGAGTTGCTGAAGGAAGGTGTGAGCCGGGTGACCAGCGCACTGGCCGGTGACGGAATCGACACCGCCGTAGCCACGCGTAGCCAGACCTGGAGCAATGGCTATCGTGCGCTGCGTTTCTTCCCGGCCAACTGGGCGCAAACGATACCGGAAGCCAACATCACGCTTGCCTATTTTCAGGATATGGACGCAGCGGATGGCGCGGTGGGGTTCGAGATTTTCCTGTATCTGAATCGAGCGTTTATACAGGAAAGGCAGGAGGCGATAGAGAATGCTTTCCATGAGGCTGGAGCTTCGAACCGATATGCCTGGTCCTGTGCCGAAAAGCCTTGGGTCGAAGGAGGCAAGACGTCTTACCTTGGATTCAAGGTATGGGCCAATTCATACACGAGAGAAGGTGCTTTGCAGGCATTGGGAGAGTTTGCGCAGTGGGCTCAGGTAACGGCATTTGGATAGACATTGAGCTTGTTGTTTGTAGCTTGTTTGGTAAAGAGTTCGAGGTATGGTTCATTTGATAAAGATTTTGGTTGTAGATCAACATTTTTAGATTGGTTCCATAAGGAGTATGCATGGAGGGTCTAGAGTCACAAGCAGCGATCTTGGCCATGCAGGAAGGTCGCTGGTATGAAGCGGCACAGCTATGGAATAGCTACATGGAGCATGAACCTTCGCCAGCGGCTAGTGATTACAATGCCTGTGCTCGTGTTTATGAGCGCCTAGCTTGCTGGGACTTGCACTCTGCTCTAGTGGCTCAAGGGGTTAAAGAATTTCCTACTGATAAGGAATTGAAGTTTCGGCAGCAGCATGGATATGCAATGAATTGTATCAGTCATGGTGACTGGGATGGCGCATGGAGTATCTTAGAATCTCAACGGCTTAATAGGATGCAGTGGGAATGGCCATGTGCTACGAACTATTACTGGCATCATGTGCAGCTGTCAAGATGCTTGATGAATACAAAAAACAGAGAGGAGAAACTGAAAAAGATAGAGGAGTTATCTTTTTTCAAGAGTAGTGATGTATTGCCACAGGGTATTGTCGGAATCATGTTGGCCGTTGATTGCTTGGATTGGGGTGAAGATCTGCGAGTGGCTTTCGATGCTCGGCTAAGCCCGTTGATTGCTTGTCTAAGCAGTTATGATCTGCCTGTCAGACTTATTGTTGATGAAACCCTGAGCATAGAAGTGGCGAATGTGGCTGCTTTCTGGCACGAGAATTCTGAAGAACTGACTGGGCTGCCTGCTGGCTATTATGAGTTTTTCTCTCGTTTATTTTTGGCGTTTGGTTATCTAGATCTTTATTTTAAGTTGCGTAGCCATTTCGTGGGGCTGCTTTCGTTATTTCGTACTGAGCCCAAGAGAGTTTTGGCATTTTCTTATCAGGTTTCCTTGGCTAATGAGTTGGGTGATGCTGAACACTATGCGCAACTGGAGAAGCGTGTAGCGAAGCTTGAGGCTAGAAAGAAAGGCGTGCAGCATTATTTTGATTTGTCTGCATTTTATTATGCGGATGAACGTTATTCTGGGTTTGTGTCAGAACAAGATAAGGATTTTTCTGATTACATTAAAAATAGAAGTATTGCTGTCGTCGGCCCGGTTGATGTGGGGTTAGACAGTGGTGCTGAAATTGATAGCTTCGATGTGGTTGTGCGCTTCAATTTTCGTAAGGGGCTGGAATATGCCCCGGTAGTGTTTGGTGAAAGAACTAACATTTCGTACTATTTGCACCCTGTATTGATGAAGGGTGGGATTGATCTGATAGAAGGAATGTCAGCTTTAGACTACATTGTAGTTGATGGTATTTCTTGGCGTGAGTGCCAATGGCTGTCTATGATTGATTGTCGAAAAAGAGAACGGCTGGGGCTGAGGGGATATTTGAAGAACCCCATGCTTGTTGGCTATCCTTGTGCTATACAACGGGCTTTGCTTGATATCTTGCGATTTTCTCCGGCTCGCGTAAAGGTTTTTTCCTCTGATCTCTTTACAAGTATGCGCTATTGCACTGAATATCTGCGGCATTCAACCTTGGGGCGTAATGGAGGAAATGTATTTCCTGGCTTGAGTTTACATGATCCAGTCAGTAATTTTGTTTTTATGCAGCGGCTTGTTTGTGTCGGTAGAATTGAAGTGGATAAAGTTATGGAGGGTATAGTTTCTCTAACGGTTTCAGAGTATATAGAGAGTCTACGGAGTAGTCATACCTGCTTTCTGGCTAAAATAGACTGAGGATATGCATGTGGATCATGAAGGTAACGTAGTTAAAGTCTTGCATGTGGCCTCTTTCCAGGGAAATCTCGGCGATAGTGCCATGCACGATGGTGCCTACCGGACTCGTGCTGAAGATTGCTCAGTGGAATTTATCTATACGCCTCTGGAAATTCGTGAATTCTTTCACTGGGGGCGGCGGTATTTTGATGAAGAATTCATTGATTATTTGAATACCTTCGATCTTGCAATTTTTGGTGGGCTTGGTGGTTATCAGTTATGGCGTGCAGATACTGCTACAGGGACATGTTTTGATTTTTCTCCTGAGTTGTTGAAGCGTATTGAGCGTCCCGTTGCATTCTATGGCCTAGGCTGCGATGCGAGTCGAGGAGTAGATGAAGCGGCTATGCTGAAATTTAGACGCTTCATAGATGTCGCATATCAAAAAAACTTTTTGTTATCTTTGAGGAATGATGGAAGCCAGAAAATATTGAGTCAGGCTGTTGGGGTGAAATATATAGAGCCTATGAGAGTTATTGCCGATGGTGGGTTGTTTTGTAAAATTCAGCCAAGTGGTAATGCGAATTTTTTTCTTGGGGAATCCCTAATTGCTGTGAATCTTGCTGGTGATATGCCGGACTGTCGATTTGATATTTCTGGAAATTTCTTGTCAACTCAGGATGAGTTCGTTCAGGGCATAGCTGATGTGGCAAGCGGGTTGTTGAGTAGAGGGACTACGGTTAGGTTGGTCTTTGTCCCTCATATTTATTCAGATATGGGTATAATTTCTAAGGTCTTGGAAAAAATGCCCGATGAGTATAGGCGAAAGCAAGTAAGTGTGGCGCCATATGTCAATGGAAGTCCGGGTTGGCATGAGGTTTTCGATATTTACCAGAAGGCTGACCTGGTTATTGGTATGCGTTTTCATTCCTGCGTCGTGCCATTGGGGCAGGGTACGCCTGTGATAGGAATTGCAACGCACCATAAGGTTAATGGTTTGTTTGAGGATATGCAGTTATTGGATGATTGTATTTCCCTAACACCCGGCTGGCAGGCTCGCCTAATGGAATGTGCGGAGCGCGTTCTGAACCGTCGTGAGCAAGGTAATAAAGTGACTGTTCAGCGATTGTCGCAGCGGCGGAAGGAGTTAAGGGATTTTCATAGGGATTTTTCATCATGGTATGCAAGCTGGTCAAATTAATTGAGTTGCGTTGGAGCGTTTATGAATAGTGTTCGTGGATTTGATTTCGAGTATATCCAGACTTCACCTTGGCCGATCGTGCGGCGACCTATTGTGATTGCGGAAATTGGCATTAATCATAACGGCTCTATTGAAATTGCCAAACAGTTGATTGATATGGCCGCCGATGCTGGCTGCGACTATGTAAAATTTCAAAAGCGTACTATTGATGTTGTCTATACACAGGAGCAACTAGAGCAGCCGCGTCAAAGCCCGTGGGGTGATACGCAACGTGAACAGAAGGAAGGTCTTGAGTTTGACGAGGAGGCATACAATGAGATCAATGGTTACTGTAAAAGTAAGGGGATTGGCTGGTTTGCATCCGCTTGGGATATTGAAAGTCTGAAATTTCTACGGAAGTACGACCTTCCTTACAATAAAGTGGCCTCGGCAATGCTGACCCATCTGCCTTTCATTGAGGAGATAGCTGGCGAAGGTAAGCCCACCTTCGTTTCTACGGGTATGTCCACCTATGAGCAGATTGATAAAGCGGTGGAGATTTTTGCCAAACATCAATGTCCCATCGTGCTAATGCACTCGGTTTCCGAGTATCCCGCGCCGGTTGAGAGACTTAATCTACTAGTGATCAATTCCTTACGTGAGCGTTACGGTCTGCCGGTGGGATATAGCGGCCATGAAACTGTTATGGCTAACGTGGTGAACTTCGCTACCTTGCTGGGAGCTGTTGCTCTAGAGCGTCATATTACCTTGGATCGTAAGATGTATGGTACGGATCAGTCTGCCTCGCTGGAACGTATCGGCCTGAAGAAAATGCAGACCTACGTTGAGTTCTTGCCATTGATCTTGGGCGATGGCGTGAAGAGAGTGACCGAAGAAGAAGAAAAGGTTGCCAAGAAGCTGCGCTATTGGGAGTAAGGAATGGACGACCGTTCTGCGCATACTGCTACGCATGTGGTTGATGCCGGCGAGGTGGTTGCAATTATCCCTGCCCGTGGCGGCTCCAAGGGAATCCCACGCAAGAATCTGCTGCGGCTCTGCGGGCATCCTCTGGTGGCCTGGAGTATTTGGGCAGCCCGTAATGCAAGGCATGTAACACGGGTGATCGTCAGCACAGATGATGACGAAATAGCCGAGGTGTCTCGCCAGCATGGGGCCGATGTCCTCATGCGTCCGGTAGAGATCAGCGGGGACAAGGCGTCTTCGGAGTCTGCATTGTTGCATGCGTTGGAACAGTTGCAGCAGCAGGGCTGTAATCCTGAATTACTTGTGTTTCTGCAGGCCACTTCTCCGATTCGTCATGCGCGAGATGTGGATGGTGCCGTTGAACGGCTTCTGAACGAGCAGGCCGATTCATGCTTCAGTGTCTGTTCAGAGCACTTCACCGGGCGTTGGCGGTATAGCGGCGGTGATGGAGTCGTTCCCGTCAACTTCCAGCCCGGTGCGCGTCCGATGCGTCAGGACTACCCGATCGAATACCTGGAAAACGGCAGTATCTACGTCATGCGCCCGGATATATTACGCAGGCAACGCAGCCGAATGGGTGGAAAAGTGACGGTGTATCCTATGAACGCCGTGCAGTCACTGCAATTGGATGAGCCAGAAGATGTTTCCCTAATCGAGGCATGCATGAGTGCTTTGTCCATGCGTGAACCGCAATCTTGCGCAGTGAGCAGGCTGCGCAAGATGAAACTATTGGTGTTCGACTTTGATGGTGTGTTTACCGACAACCGAGTGTATGTCAGCAGCACTGGTGAAGAGTCGGTGTGCTGTAGCCGGTCTGATAGTCTGGGATTGGATTATCTGAAAAAAGCCGGGTTGGAAATGTTGGTGCTTTCTACTGAAACCAGTTCGGTGGTGGCCCAGCGCTGTCGGAAGCTGCGGCTGGAGTGTTTACCTGGACAAGGTGACAAGCTGGATGCATTACAGTCCGTACTGATCGAGCGAGGGCTGCAATGGGATCAGATAGCCTACATGGGTAATGACCTGAATGATCTGGAATGCTTGCGTCGGGTGGGGCTGGCCATTGCTCCCAGCGATGCTCACCCTGAAGTGCTGCGTACCGCCGACTTGCTGACCGAGCAGGCCGGCGGTCATGGCGCCATCCGCCAAGTGGCGGACTGGTATCTGGGTGACAAGAGGGAATAGCGATGAGCCAGAACTGTTTATACGCCGTGAACTCCAGCAGGTGCTTCGTAAAGGAGTACTGGAGCACCAGGATGAGCTTCGGCAAGGAGAGTTATGAAACGTATAAGTGATTTTGACCGACCGCACCCGACTGATGTGGATGAGCGTTTTCATGTATTGGACACATCGGCTGTTGGAAGGGTGTTGTATTGGAATTTCTTCTTTAAGTTGGTGAGTAATGTTCCAGGAGCTATTGTTGAGTGTGGTGTTGGGCGCGGGCGTTCACTCTTGATTATTGCAGCACTTAATGCTTTGTATGAACAGGCTGAAGGAGGTCAGCGAGATATCTGGGCTTTTGACAGCTTTGCCGGATTCGATAGTCCGAGCTTACAAGATGATTCTTGGCGCAAGCCTCGCAAAGGCGAATGGGCGAGTTCACCATCGGGCGCTTACGACTATACTCCGGAATTCATTGGGCGAGTGCTCCAAGAAGCTAGTGCGAATCTTACGAAAATTCATTTGGTTAAAGGATATTTGAAAGAAACACTGCCTGGGTATCAGGGAGGGGGAATAGCACTGTTGAACATTGACTGTGACCTCTACGAGCCTTATAAAAATGCTTTGGACTATCTATATGATCAGGTGGTACCTGGCGGTATTATCGTTTTCGATGATTTTAAGATAGAAGCCGATGCCGATGAGCGTTTTCCTGGTGCCCGGAAAGCTGTCTATGAGTTTTTAGGTGACAGGATCGGGGAGCTTCGGGAGAGTATTAAAGGTAGCCCTTATTACGTTAAACCAACGATCTAATTTCTCATTGGTGAAATTGATGGAGGCTGACTTGCCCAGAACCATTATTACCTACGGCACCTTCGATATGTTCCATATCGGGCATCTACGCCTGTTCAAGCGTATGCGTGAGCTGGCGGATCGGGTAATCGTCGGGGTATCCACCGATGAGTTTAATGCTCTGAAGGGAAAGCAGGCGCTAATGCCCTATGCCGAGCGTCATGAGATCGTCGAGGCGTTGAAGTATGTGGATCTGGTAATTCCTGAAAGTTCTTGGGAACAAAAAGTAGAAGATATTTGCCGGCACAAAGTTGATGTTTTTGTAATGGGCAGTGATTGGAGAGGCGAGTTCGACTACTTGGGCGATTTATGCGAGGTGGTCTATCTAGACAGGACTCTTGGAGTATCTTCTACAGAGCTGCGAGGGACGCTTGATAAGTTTGTTTCTAGTGAAATTGATGTTGTAAATGCTTTAGAGTTATTAAGAGCCATTCATCGTGGGCTGAATTGAATCAGGCGCGCCAAGGTTTGGCGATAGCTGTTTTACGATTGCGAGGTGGATATGAAGGTTGTTGCTTTTGTTCCTGCAAAAGGTAGTAGTTCAAGAGTTGAGAATAAAAACACTAAACTGCTGGATGGAAAGCCTCTTTTTTTACATACTTTAGAGAAATTAATATCATGTGATTTTATTGATGAGGTGTATCTCGATACGGAGAGTGAGGATATTATATCTCTCGCGGCTCATTCGGGAGCAAAAATTTTGCGGAGAGATGTCAGTCTAGCTTCTAATGCTACTGATGGAAATAAGTTATTTATGAATGAGGTTTCCCATGTGGAGGCCGATATATATATACAGGTTTTGGGTACTAGTCCTTTTATTAGTCCGCTCAAGATAAAGGAGGGTGTGGATGCATTGCGTGAGTCGGATATTTTCGACTCTGCAGTTTTGGTCCGGCGTGAGAAACAATATGCTTGGGATGAACAGGGGCCTAAGTATGACATAAATAATATTCCAAATAGCGTAGACTTGTCTGATGCTATCGTTGAGACGATGGGGTTGTATGTTGTGAAGCGGGATGCGGCTCTGCGTACTGGGAGGCGTATTGGTGATAAGCCATATCTCATCAATGCTTCGGTGCAAGATGCATTTGATGTGAACTATCCTGATGATTTTGAGATGGCTAACCTACTAGCTGCTGGATTGAGGGAGCGTGATAGACGTCTACTTAACAATATAAAAAGTTTTATGACGTCGCCTATATTGTCGGATATCCTTGATGACCTTGGGTATTGCGGGCAAATTATCTCTGGGTTAACTCCTAATATCTCTGGTGGAAAGCTTCTGGGGCGTGCCAAAACCTTAAAGCTGCGTGAGCTACGTCCCGGAGAGGACTTCAAAGGTATTTATTCTGCCTTGCGTTCCTATGATACTGTCGTTCCTAATGACATTATCATGGTTGAAAATTGCATGGGTGAATATGCTTATTTTGGTGAGCTAAATGCTAATCTGGCTTTGCGAGCTGGTGCTATAGGAACGATAGTTGGCGGAAAGACTAGGGATGGTAATGAAGTCTTGACTCTGGGATATCCTGTTTTTTCTACAGGATACACTTGCCAAGATGTAAGGAGACGTGCAACCGTTGATTCAATTAATGAGCCAATACAGATGTCAGGGGTTCGGGTTGTCGTTGGCGATTTGGTTTTTGCAGATAATGAAGGTGTCATAGTTATCCCTAAGAAAATTGAAAGTAAAGTTATTGAGGCGGTTTATAATAGGGCGGCAAGTGAGAAAAAGATACTGAATGAGATCGCAATGGGGGTTGATGTTGATGTGCTAACTGAGAAGTACGGTTTTTTTTAAAGGTGCCTCTATGAAGAGTATGGCTATCGAGTTGATGTGCCGGCACCATTGGAGGGAGGCAGGTTTGCTCTGGGCGGAGCTAGATGCCGCTGGCGGGCTTGCTGAGCGAGAGGATTATCATGCATATGCCCGTTGCTGTGAGGTTCTGAAAGATTGGGCCGTACACGTAGATATTGTAAATCGCGGGTATGCCTTTTATCCTGATGATAAAAGTTTTTTGTCACGCTCTTCGTTTCGAGAAGCAATGCTGGCCTATGAGGCTGGTTGCTGGAGAGAGACGATGAATTTGTTAGGCGAGGCAAATGCGCTTAAGCCTGATTGCTGGCTATATTCTTCCAGTTATTTTCGTTGGCATGCTTTTTTGATGTCGAATGTCTCTGTGTGTTCCAGTGATAATGAAAAGATTAGCGTTCTTACTTATTGGGCTTATTTCAAGAATGCAAATTTGTTTTCCCGTCAAGCTGCAGGGCTTGATGAGGTGATTTCTCTTACATGGCATGAAGATGCTTGTGACGATTTTCTTGCCGTTCTTTCTCCAGTTATTGAGTTTTTAAAGTTAGTAGATTTTCCTCTTGCTGATATAGAGCAGGATTTGATTGCTGTGCCCGTAGATGAGTTAGCAAATAGGGCAATGTTCTATATCGCAGAAATTTCCAAATTGCCTGGTGGGTACCTGGCTTTTCTATCAAGATTTTTTTTGATGTTTGGCTATGCAGAACTTTATTACTTTCTGCGAACGGCTTTCATTCAGAAGTTACCAGCGGAAATTCATGACAATCGAGACGACTTGAGAGATGTGGAATTATTCTACCGGATCGCTTATGAGTGTGAATTTTCGAATAAATCTGATATATCTGAATTTGCTAAGGTGGCATTAGAGAAAGGTGTAGTCGACCATGAAGTTGCAAGCAAGGTTGTCTCGCTTGGTGGATTATATTCGGGAAGTGTCACGCCCCGGCGAAACCAGCCCTGGATAAATAGTGTAGTTGATGAGGCTTTTGGGGACTACATTAAGGGTAAGCGAGTAGCTATTGTTGGGCCGGTTGATGTGGGTTTACTGAACGGAGCAGAGATTGACGAATTTGATGTTGTAATAAGATTTAATCATCGCCAGTCGTTGATGTTGGATGCGGAAAAATTTGGTACTCGTACTGACGTAAGTTATTATATATATAAAAATCTTGCTCGAGAATGTGACGTAGATTATTTTGATACAATGAACAAGCTGGGTTTTGTGGTTGTGGATGAAGTCAGCATATCTACATATAGCTGGCTTTCTGAGTTGAAGACTCCTGTTAGAACTCGATTGGCGGTTTGGCGGTTTGATAGTTGTCCTTTCCTGTTTGGCAGCCCCAATGCTATCCAGCGTGTGCTGATGGATGTGTTGCGATTTTTTCCCCAGATGGTCAAGGTGTTTAATGTCAATTTCTTTCTAAACCTTAATTTTTCTGGGGGCTATAGGTCTTCTCAGATGAATTTATTTCCTGATTTTTCCATGCATGACCCGTTCAGTAATTTTATTTTTACTAAAAAGGTGGTTGAACATGGCTTGGTTCAGGTAGATGATGAGCTTGGGAAAATATTAAGACTTTCCCCTGATCAATATTTTTCTGAATTGATGAAAGCTCATAGTCAGTATTCTAAATAAGATATCTTGATGAAGAAAGATATAACCGTCACCAGCCCACTGCTCCCGCCACTAGAGGAGTTCATCCCCTATCTTGAGCAGATCTGGACGAGCCGCATTCTTACCAACGGCGGTGCGATGCATCAGCAACTGGAGCAAGCGTTGTGCGACTATCTGGGGCTCGAACACATCGCTTTGTTCGCCAATGGCACTCTGGCGTTGGTTACTGCCTTGCAGTCACTACGCATTACCGGCGAGGTCATTACCACCCCTTACTCATTCGTTGCTACCGCTCATTCGTTGCTGTGGAATGGCATCAAGCCGGTGTTTGTTGATATTGATCCAGCGACTCTCAATCTCGATCCGTTAAAGATTGAAGCGGCCATCACACCTTCCACCACGGCGATCATGCCGGTGCACTGTTATGGCAATCCCTGTGATATCGCGGCTATCGAACGAATTGCGGAAATCTACAACCTGCGTGTGATCTACGATGCAGCTCATGCCTTCGGCGTGCGGGACGAGGGCGGCAGCATTCTGCGCCATGGCGACCTGAGCGTGCTCAGCTTCCACGCCACCAAGGTGTTCAATACCTTCGAGGGCGGCGCCATCATCTGTCCGGATGCGAAAACCTATCGGCGCATCGGTCATCTGAAGAACTTTGGCTTCGTCAACGAAACCACCGTGATTGCGCCGGGAATCAACGGAAAGATGAACGAGGTCAGCGCGGCATTCGGTTTGTTGCAGTTGCAGCATATCGATCAGGCGCTGGCTCGTCGTCGTGAAATTGACCGGCTATACCGAGTCCTGCTCGATGGGTTGTCGGGGGTGCGGTGCGTGGAGAGCCTGGCTTATGAGCACACCAACCATGCCTATTTCCCGATATTGGTCGAGCCTGAGTTCCCCTTGGCGCGCGATGAGCTGTATCAGCGTTTGCGCGAAAATAACATTCTGGCGCGTCGTTATTTTTATCCGCTGATCAGCGATTTCCCCATGTACCGTGCTTTGCCTTCGGCTGAGCCGGCGAATCTGCCGGTGGCGCGTTCGGTTGCCAGCAAGGTGATTTGCCTGCCGATCTACCCTGATCTGGCCGATGAGGATGTCGAGACCATCTGCAACCTGATCATTGAGTCGGGGACGCGGTGATTCTTGCGGTGATGCAACCTTACCTGTTCCCATACCTGGGTTATTTCCAGTTGGCGAGCGGTGTCGATCACTTCGTATTTCTGGACGACGTGGCCTTTATCAAGAAGGGCTTCATCAACCGCAATCGCATTCTGCTGGATGGCCAGCCGTTTGCGTTCAGCATTCCGGTTGGGCGTATCAGCCAGAACCGGCGAATCAATGAGCATTATTTTACTGGCGAGTTCGATACTTTCCTTACGCAGTTGCGCCATGCCTATTCCAAAGCACCCTTTTTCGAGCCTGTATTCACGCTGGTCGAATCGGTCTGTCTGGCTCCCGAACAGAATGTGGCGCAAAAAAATGCGGCTTCGATACAGGCTGTGTTCGATTATTTGCAACTGCCTTTTTCCTGTTCCCTGGCGTCATCCTTACCGAATGAGGGTGTAGGCGGACAGCAGCGTATTCTCGATCTTTGCCGGCATTTTTCTGCAGATACTTATCACAATGCGGCAGGTGGACAAGGCTTGTATGACAGTGAGGACTTTGCAATCTGTGGCGTTCGCCTGCGCTTTTTGCAAAATCACTTTCCTGTTTATGCCCAGCGTGGTGGCAGGTCTTTCGTACCCGGTTTATCCATCATCGATGTGTTGATGAACAATGCCCCCGAACAGGTGCTGGCTATGCTGCGGGACTACGATTTACTGGAGGCCGCATGAGTCGGGTCAATGTCCTGGTCTTTCCCTGTGGCTCCGAAATCGGCCTGGAGATTGCCCAGGCGCTTGGCCTGTCCGTGCATGTGCGTTTACATGGTGCTTCCAGTCGAGAGGATCATGGACGCCTGGCCTTTGCCCGTTACGCCGAAGTACCCAATATCGCCGAGGCAGCTTTCGACCTTCGCTTTGGCGAATTGCTGGCGGAGTGGGGCATCGATCTGATATTCGCCACCCATGACTCGGTAATGGACTATCTGGCGATGCATGTTGCCCGTTGGGGAGTGCATCTGGTCAATGGTGATCCACAGGCCACTCGTATTGCGCGCAGCAAGTCCGCTACTTATAACCTGTTCGAGGGTGAGTTCTGGGTGCCCAGGTGTTTTGCCAGTCTTGATCAGGTAGCCACCTGGCCGGTCCTGATCAAGCCCGATCAGGGGCAGGGGGGGCAAGGGGTGATGCTTGTAGCGGATCGTGTTCAGGCTGAGGCGGCATTGACGCATATGGAGCAGCCGCTGATCTGCGAATACCTGCCGGGAGAGGAACTGACGGTGGACTGTTTCAGCGACTGGCGCGGGCAGTTGCTCCATATCGGTCCGCGTAGTCGTGAGCGCGTTCTGGGGGGGATTGCCATGCGTTCGCAGCGGCGTACCGTCGAGGAAGCTATCCGTCATATTGCCGATCGGATCAATGAGCGCCTGACCTTGCGCGGCCCCTGGTTTTTCCAGGTTAAACGGGATGCCGAGGGGCACTGGAAGTTGTTGGAGATCAGCTGCCGACTGTCCAGCAGTTCCGTTGCGCAGCGGGTGGCAGGGGTCAATTTGCCATTGATGGCGGTGCAGGACTTTATGGGCCGTGATCTCAAGGTGCTGGACGATGCCAGGATCACCTTGATCGAGCGTCGCCTGAAGAGTGTCGCGGTGCTGGACTACGCTTTCGATACGGCCTATCTGGATTTCGACGACACCCTGGTTTGCGATGGACGGGCCAATCCCCAGGCGATGCGTTTCGTTTATCGGCTGCTCGAGATGGGGAAGCGCCTGGTATTGGTGACACGGCATGAGGGTGACGTGCGTACCACCCTGGCAGGCGCTCGGATTGCAGCAGAACTGTTCGATGAGATCATTCATCTGCGCTTCGGCGAGTCGAAGTCCTCAGTCATCCAGGGTGCGGCCATCTTCATTGACAACCATTTTCCCGAGCGTCTGGAGGTGTCGCGTAGTTGCGCTATCCCGGTGTTTGACGTGGATGCGCTGGAGTTGCTGTTTCAATGAAGAGGGTGTGGCACTTGCCGATTCGGCACAAATGGCTGGCGCACTGGCTGATCCTGCCGCTATGGCGTGTCTATGACTGTCTGGCACCGAAAAACCGTCAGCACTGGGCCTTCTTCGTTCATCCGCTCAAAGCGAGCCAGTTCGTGGAAAATTCACGCGCGCTGTTCGAGGCGGTAAAGGCCGATCCGAATATCCATAAACGGGTTTTCACACGTGATCTGCATGCCGATCTGCGGATCGAGGGCGCTTGCAATACCGAGGTGGTCGATGTGCAGAGCCTGCGCGGCCTGGCTGAGTTAGCGCGCTGTGGGGTTTACCTGCTGACCAATGCCATTGCGCTGGATATGTCCTGGCGCTGGCCAAACGGCTCTTTCAGTGTGGTCAAGCCCAGCCTGCGGCGGCGCATTCTGATCAATCTCTGGCATGGCATACCCTTGAAACGACTGTTCGCTCTGGCCAATCCTGAACAACGCCAGCGAGCTGACAGGGTTGCATTCCGCCGCAAGGAGCGGCGCCATTACCACGGTCTGATCGCTTCCTCCGATATTGATAGCTATGCGATGGCGGCAATTTTTCACCCCATCGATTACGAGCGGATCTGGATCACCGGGCTACCACGCAACGATTTCCTCCGTATGCCGGAGCGGACGCTACCGCATTTTCTTCATGAAGAAGTCGAACATATTCGTCGGCTGAAGAAAAACAAACGTTTGGTGGTTTATGCACCAACATTTCGCGAGACTGATTTGCCAGGAGCGGGATGCTACCAATTCAGTGAAGAGCAAGTGAGGCGACTCAAGGAGCTGCTACGCCGGAATGGTGCCGTCCTGGGCTTTCGTATGCACTATTTCCGAAAAGGCGATCAGCTATTCAATCTGGAGCGTTATGTCGATGATGAATCGATCATCGACCTGGGACATGCCGTGATCAGTGAAATCGCACCGGTATTGCGAGAAGCGGACCTTGTATTGACCGACTACTCGTCGGTGTATATCGATGCGCTTTATCTTGATAGGCCGGTGATCAGCTTTGCCTATGATCTGGAACACTATCGCAGCAAGCAAAATGGCTTGTTGTATGACATGGATATCGTATTTCCCGGACCGGTCGTGACCGATTTTGAAGCGTTAATGCTAGCGCTGGAGAAAGAGTTGGTCGAGGGGGATCAGGTATCTTGCGAGCGTTACCAAATCTGCAAGAAGTTCTTTTTCAACCATCTGGATGATCAAAACGCTCAGCGAGTCGTCGAGAGATTGCGCATGCTGAATACGTACGAGGAATGACAGTGATCCAAACGAATGAAGTCAGGCCCCTGGTTAGCGTGGTGATGCCAGCCTACAAGGCTACCTATCTGGAAGAGGCTCTGGAAAGTGTGCTACGCCAGACCTATCGCCCATTGGAGCTGGTGATCTGTGATGATTGCCGCGACGATGATGTGCGCCAGGTTGTGAAGCGTTTTGCCGAGCGTGCGGATTTCAAAGTTAAATATAAACACAACCCGAAGCGTCTGAATGAGATAAAGAATCTGGCCCGCTGCATTCGGGTGGCTACAGGGGAATATATAAAGTTCCTCTATGATGATGATGTGCTTCAACCGAACTGTATAGCGTCGTTGCTGGAACTTATGCAAGGTGATCCTGATGTTTCGCTTGCCAGCTCCCGACGCCGGCGTATCGATGCTCAAGGTGTTCCTATTCTTGACATATATGCCACAGCCTATCCTTTTGACACTGATGTACTGATCGATGGTGAGCAACTCGTTTCATTCTTGGTCGACCATACGATCAACTTCATTGGCGAGCCCAGCTCTGTTATGTGTAGGCGTGCCGATGTATTGCCTATGGGCAAACAGCTAAGCACATTGAATGATGTGAGAGTAAAGTGGGTTGGTGATCTGGCCATCTATGCCAAGTTGTTGCGTAGTGGAAATCTGGCCATGCGCTGCGAGGCCCTATCCGATTTCAGGGTTTCAGAGGAGCAATTCAGCCAACAAGGCCGCGACCAGCCAGGTATCGGCGAAAAAGGCCACGCTGATTTCCGCCAGGCCATTCGCGATCTGGGCTGGTATCGCGCCGACGAGGACAACCGTTTTGTGCGAGTGGCTCCGATCACGCAGCTCAAAGCGCGGGTATTCAAGTCAGTCAATGTGCTCGCAGCCATTCAGCGAGCTGGAGGCCTGGGCAGTGTGCCGTTGTCTGCCTGGCTGGGCGAGCGGTGGCCCAGGGATGTACAGCAGGGGCTGATCGACCAGCGTCTGCAAGCCAATGCTGGCGGACCGCGTATTGCGGTAGTGGTGCTCGATGGCAAAGGCGAGGTGGAGGCGGTCGAGCGGACGCTGCTCAGCCTGGAAAACAAGAACCGATACCGCAATCTGGACGTTCGGGTGCTCTCGCCATTGGCTTTGCCGGGCGTCGAAGGGCGGGCCGAAGTGTTGCCGCTTGCCGATGGCCAGGAGGTGGCGGCACTCAATGCGGCGGCTGTCTCCAGCATGGCTGATTGGCTGCTGAGCGTGGAGGCGGGGGTTGAATTTACTACCAGCGGCCTGCTTATTGCCGCGCTGGATTTGCTAGGCGCGCCAGACTCCTGCCTGGCGGTGTATGCCGATGAGCTGATGCGCCTGGAGGATGGTGAGCACGGGATTGCCCTGCGCCCGGATCTGAACCTGGACTTGTTGCTCAGCTTCCCGGCGGGGCTTTCCCGGCACTGGCTGCTGCGGCGTGACGTTCTGTTGGAGCAAGGCGGTTTTGCAGCGGAGTGTGGCGAGGCGTTCGAGCTGGACTATCAGTTACGCCTGATCGAGCGCCATGGCCTGGCTTGTATCGGCCATATCAGTGAGCCTCTTCTGGCCAGTGACGCCTTCGCGCTACGGGATAGTCTGCAGGAGCGAGCGGTGATCGAGCGCCATCTGCAGGCTCGTGGTTATCAGCAGGCCCGAGTGGGCAGTCGTCTTCCGGGGCGTTACGAGCTGGACTACGGGCATGCACAGTTGGGCTCGGTGAGCATCCTGATCGTAGTCCAGGATCGTTTGCCGCAGATACAGCGCTGTATGGAAACCCTGCTGGAGCATACCGGGTACACCAATTACGAAGTGTTGTTGCTCGATCATGGCAACCAAGCTCCGGAGATGCGCGAGTGGCTGGCGGGTGTGGAGGCAATGGGAGCGGATCAACTGCGGGTGTTGCGCTTCGACTCCGCCTTGTCGCGTTCTGCCCTGTGCAATCAGGCAGCCCAACAGGCGAGGGGGGATTTTCTCCTGTGGTTGGGCGATGGCGCAGGGGTCATGGACAAGGACTGGTTGCAGCAATTGCTCAATCACGGCCAGCGTTCGGAAGTCGGTGCCGTGGGCGGCAAGCTGCTCTCGGCGGATGGCAAGGTGCGCCACGCCGGATTTTTGCTCGGTCTTTGTGGGCCAGCAGGGCGTGCCTTCGAGGGTGCCTCGTTCGACGATCCCGGCTATATGCAGCGTTTACAGGTCGAACAGAACTATTCGGCCCTCAGTGGTGAGTGCCTGATGATTCATCGCGAGGTTTTCCAGCAGGTCGGTGGTTTCGACGAAGCGCCTCTGCTGGCACGCTGGGCGGATGTGGACCTCTGCCTACGGCTGCAACAGGCAGGCTATCTGAATGTCTGGACGCCACGGGTACAGTTGCTGATGGTTGCACCTGCAGAAGTTGCGCCGACGGTGGCGGAAGACGATGCGATGTATGAGCGCTGGTTGCCTGTTATCGCGCGCGACCCGGCCTATAACCCTGGTTTCAGTTTGCAGGTCGAGCAGGGCTTCAAGCTGGCCGATCCGCAATTGTCCTGGCAGCCCTTGCAATCCTGGCGGCCTTTGCCGGTCGTACTGGGCCATCACGCGGATCGACAAGGGTGTGGCCATTACCGGATGATCCAGCCGTTCAACGCCATGCGAGATGCCGGATTGATCGAGGGGCATCTCTCGACGGGCCTGCTGTCGCCTGCAGAGTTGGCCCGTTATGCGCCGGATGTCGTTGTGTTGCAGCGAGCGGTGCTCGATGAGCAACTGGAAAAGATGCGCCGGATGCAGGCGTTCTCTGGGGCCTTCAAGGTTTTCGAGCTGGACGATTACCTGCCGAACCTGCCGATCAAAAGCATCCACCGTCTGCATATGCCCAAGGATATTCTCCGCAGCTTGCGGCGAGGGCTGGGGTATGTCGATCGTTTCGTGGTATCCACCCAGCCGCTGGCCGAGGCCTTCTCCGGGCTGCATGGCGATATCCGGGTGATCGAGAACCGCCTGCCTGCCGGTTGGTGGAAGGGCTTGCAGAGTGAGCGCCGCGTGGGTACGAAGCCCCGTGTCGGCTGGGCTGGAGGGGCAGGTCACACGGGCGATCTGGAGTTGATTGCCGATGTGGTCAAGGAGCTGGCTGATGAGGTCGAGTGGGTGTTCCTGGGTATGTGCCCGGACAAGCTTCGACCCTACATCCATGAATTCCACGCGGGTGTGTTCATCCATCAATACCCATCGGCGCTGGCCAGTCTGAATCTGGATTTGGCCCTTGCGCCGTTGGAGCAGAACCTGTTCAACGAATGCAAGAGTAATCTGCGCCTTTTGGAATACGGCGCCTGTGGTTTCCCGGTGATCTGCAGCGATGTGCGCTGTTTTCAGAGTGATGGCTTGCCGGTCACCCGGGTCAAGAACCGCTTCAAGGATTGGGTGGAAGCGATCCGGGCGCATATTAACGACCTCGATGCCGCCGCCAGGGCGGGGGATGAACTACGCACCGCTGTACTGAACGGCTGGATGCTTGAGGGTGAAAACCTCGAGGCGTGGCGCAAGGCGTGGTTGCCGGATTGAGCTGAGGTCTCGCTGAAGAAAACGCCATATGGGTTTGCTAATTGATATGGCGTTTGAGGATGAAGGAGCAGGTCTATCCCATCGTCCAGGGTAAAAATGAATCCTCAAGATCGTGTGGATTACGAGGCGGTCAGATTGTTTTCTTGCGCAATCCTTACAAGCGTGAGGATTTTTATGAGTTGACTGTCCTCCTTTCAGCCGTAGCATCGTTTGTATAAAGAGTATTTTGAGTGCAAAATAAGTGCGTGCTCTTTGTGCCAGGTGATACATCATGAATACCGTCCTGCAAGAACCCTTCGTTGAGCGGTTTCGCGAACCCAATACCCCATACTTGTCGCCGGCCAAGGTAGGTGACTTCTTCGGCTTTCGGGTACAGGAGCTGGCCGAGCGCGCTCATGTGCATCGCAACACCCCGACTGCCCGGCCCCAGGCCCCGCAGTTGCAGAAGTACCTGCAGGAGATGGTGAAGGTGCTGGCCGTTGCCACCGAGATGACTGGAAACCTGGAGCGGGCTGCCTTCCTGCTCCGCAATGAGCCGCTGCGGGCCTTCGGCTACAAGACTGCCGATGACTTGATTCAAGAAGGGCGGGCCGATGCGGTGATCGCCTATCTGGAGTCCCTCGCTGGCGGTGCTGCTGGATGATTTCGAGAACCCTTGGTGCGGACGAGGCCTGTTACCGGGTCATCGTGCCGGCCTACGCCAGCTCGCCGTTATCCGGTATGGGCGCGGCGCGCCAGGGTGGCCGTTTCAATCGCCCCAAGCAGGAGGCGCTGTACCTATCGCTGGATGAGGCGACGGCGCTGGCGGAGTACAAGCAGGACAATTCATGGCTGCGCCCAGGTACGATCTGCACCTTCTTCGTCAGTGGGCTGCGCGTGGCCGATTTGAGCGCTGGTTTCGATCCCGAGCACTGGTCATCGCTGTGGGCCGATTTCGCAGTGGACTGGCGGGCGGAATGGTTCGGCAGGTACGTCGAGCCGCCGACCTGGTATATGGCCGACGACGTGGTGGCGGTCGGTCTGGACGGCATCCTGTTTCCCTCCCAGGCGCGGCCAGGGGGGACCAACCTGGTGATCTACAGCAGTTCGGCCAGACCACCGGCGCAATTGCGCGTTTACGACCCGGATGGGGCGTTGCATAGGCTCGCTCAGCTCTGAGTAAGCCTTCTTCTGTGTGGCTTCAGCCGCGAAATTCGCGGATAAATCCGCTCCCACAAAAGCAGGATTACTCCACCAACACGTAACGGGGATATAGCCAAACACAAAGCCCCTCGCGGGAGAGCTTTCTTCTTCACGAACGCCTCAGCGGTCAGCGCCAATCTGCTTTTGTATTTGGATGTCCATTTCTTCCATGGCTTTTAAGAGTCCATTTTTCTCCTTGCTCGTGGCAGTAGATGTTGCTAACGCATGCCCCACGGTGTCTTTCGGTATTGTCAGTATGTTCTTGAATGTGACTGTCACCGAATTAGACCTTTTCGATTCTTGCTGAGAATTAACCTCTCCACCAATTCCAGCCCCCTCGCTGATAATCGGGGCTGATAGATCCACTTTCAGTTTGCCGCCATAGCTACTGTCTGCCGAAATATTGAACGTCACAGTCGCTGTATCAGCTATAAGTCCGGTTTTCACGCCACCTTGAGCATTGCGCATCTCGGTCAGCCCTTTTCCCACCTGCCGCATCGCTTCGACTAGGTCAATTGATGAAGCGTCTGTTTTCGTGTTCACGTTCTCCTTGGCTGTATGGTGAAAGCATCCAGTCAGTGGAACCAAGAGCAGCATCCAGATGATTTTTTTCATGACTTGCTCCTTGTGCTATTGAGTGACGATGGCCACACAAAGCAGCGTAGTAGCAAAACAATTTCAATGCTGATTCAGCTTCTCACACGCACCAACCTTCGATGGATTGCTGATGACGCAGGCGGACTCGGCCTCTCCGCCGCTTGCTCGGCCAGCACCTCCCGTGCTCGGTCCTCGATGAAGTCGAACACTTCCTGCGGCACGCTGTACTGGAACTGCTTGCGGCGGTTGCGCGAGACACTGCCGTTGTTGCTCAGGCACATCATTACCAGTTGCGTCAGGTCGCTGCCACGTACGTCGTAGCGTGCGTCGACGGCTTTGAATACCCGGTCGTAGACTTGGAGGAATTCGGTTTCCTCATGCAGTTCGACTTCCAACGCCTGCCTGGCCATTTCCAAGGTGAAAGCCACGCATGCGGTGGCATCCCAGTAGCGATAGATGCCCTCAGCCCCGGTGAACTCGAAGCTCAGGTTGTCTGCATCGAGCCAGAGCACTCGCCAGAACTCGCGGGCTGGTCGCGAAAAGCTTTGCAGGGCGTCGAGATACCGCTGTTCCTCGCGCTTCATCGCGACCGACACGGGCAACAGCAGGCCGTGGCTCATGGCACCGCTTCGGCATAGTGCCTGGTGGATCAGAAAGCGGGACAGGCGACCGTTACCGTCCATGAACGGGTGCAGGAAGACGAAGCCGAAGGCGGTGATGCCGGCGGCGACCAGTGGGTCGATCTGCAAGGGCGCTTCATTGGCGAAGCGCATCAGCTCTTCCATCAGCTCCCGGCAGAGTTCGGCAGGCGGTGGAACGTAGGTCACACCCGCTGCGCCGCGCAGGCCGTTGTTCAAGTGGTTCTGTTCGTGGCGGAAGGCTGCCGCCCGGTCGAACGGATTGCTGATCGTGCCGTTCTGCAGGGCGACCAGATAGACCTCGCTCAGGGGCTGGCGCTCATGGGCCTGCTTCAGGAGCTGGACGAAGCGCTCGGCCTTGTCGGCACTGGGCGCTTCTCGTTCGATGGCGAACGAGTCGTGGGTTTCGTGCAGATAGGCCCAACTCAGGGTCCTGTCCATCATGCCCGTGGGCAGGGCGCCGATGAAGTCCCGAGACTTGCCGAGAATGTCCAGCGCCAGCAGCGCCTCGATCTCGGGTGTCCGCTTCACCGTGGCGCAGTAGCGGAGTGTGCCGAGGCCATTGAAGTCCACCCGCCAGCGGGCATCGCGCCGTGTAGGACCGGTGATGTAGCGAATCGGATCGAACAGCGGCGTCGTGGCACCCCGCGGGCTGGCGTCGTGCTGCAGGCGGGTTCCGTTGAATGCTTCCCAGAGAAAGCAGGCCTTGCGGATATAGGCACCGCCAGGTGCCTTGCGCAGCTCGGTCAGCATGGCATCGGCTGGGATGCGCGGCAGCGCCTGGGCCAGCACGCCCAGGTTGACTCCTTCATGCTTGAGTGCGAACAGGATATGGGCGCAGTAGTCGCCTGATGGTGGCGCAAGGCGCTGGGGCACCGCGAGTTCGCCGCCCAGCAGCTCGATCCGCGTGACGGGCCTGATCACCGCGGGGCAGCGGATTGAGAAGACCTTCAGTTTCATGGCCTCGACCAGAAAGGCGTAGCCGACGAGCTGGCTCTTCATCCGCTGCTCCAGGACAGGATTATTTGAACAGGACGAACATTATTTGAAATATTGGAATCTGGGTATACAAAATTTAGGTCATGCCCTGTTGCGTGCTGGTGGGGTAATCCTGCTTTTGTGTGTGGCTTGAGCCACGAAGCCTTTGCTTGCCAGGTCAGCAGCACGAAGGCATGTGAAATGTGGCCTGTTTCAGCCCTGGCGCCGGTTTTATTCGCAACTGAAATTGCCTACAGGGGGACCAGACACTGTACCGGGCCATCGTGGGAGTGGACTTGTCCACGAGCTTTTAGGCGGGGCGCCATGAAAAGCTCGCGAATGAATTCGCTCCCACAAGGTCGGTGCAATGCCTGTGTAGCTCAAGCCCACCGCTCAGGTTTTCTGCATGCCTGCCGAAATGCTGTATGCATGGCCGGCAGTCATGGGGAAGTCAAGCGAGCAGGAAAATTTTTCTCGCCACTCCCCTAAAGCTTTCGAGGTCAGCGCCGAAATAGAGATTGAATGCGAACTTTATGGGTGCCTGGGTAAGTTCCCTCCCCAAGGTCGCACACTCAGGCAAACAAGCTAGGTCCGATGGAGGACACACATCATGGCTTTGACCGTCAATACTAACGTTGCTTCCCTGAACACTCAGCGCAACCTCAGCAATTCTTCCAGTGCACTGCAGACCACCATGCAGCGCCTGTCCACCGGTAGCCGTATCAACAGCGCCAAGGACGATGCCGCCGGCCTGCAGATATCCAACCGCCTGGGTAGCCAGATCAGCGGCCTGAATGTTGCGGTGAAGAACTCCAACGATGGTATTTCCATGGCGCAGACCGCTGAAGGCGCTCTGCAGCAGTCCACCAATATCCTGCAGCGTATGCGTGACCTGTCCCTGCAGGCGGCCAACGGCTCCAACAGCGACTCTGAGCGTACCGCACTTAACGATGAAGTCACCCAGTTGAAGAAAGAGCTGGATCGTATCAGCAACACTACTACTTTCGGTGGTCGTCAGTTGCTCAATGGCGACTTCGGAACTGCCAGCTTCCAGGTCGGTGCGGCTGCCAACGAGATGATCAGTGTATCCATCGGCGAGATGAGTTCTAAATCGCTTGAGGCCACGCACTTCGAAACGACGCTCGAAGCTGCGACGATTAGCGATACAGGCGGGAAACTGGCTGCAAGTGGTTCAGTCACGGTAGGGTTCTCGGTCAACGGTAAAACGTATAGTGTAGATGCCAATTTGAAGGCCGGTGATACTGCCAAAGACGTCAATCAGAAGATTGCTGCGGCAATCAACGATACCAACTCGGGCGTGGGTGCTTTCGTCAGTGATGCTGGCGAGATAACTATTGTCTCCAAAGGCAGCGATGCAGATGCTACTCAAGCAGCAGTAAGCGGTGTGACCGTTACCACTACCGGAGCTGCAACGGTTACAGCGGGTACCGCGACTGACCCGGTTGACGGTACTCAGACTACGATAAAGGAAATCAATCTGACGACTGCTCAGGGGGCTCAGATTGCCGTATTGGCGATCGACGAGGCGATCAAGTCCATCGACTCACAGCGTGCCGAGCTCGGTGCGGTGCAGAACCGCTTCGAGAACACCATTGCCAACCTGCAGAACATCGGCGAAAACGTCTCGGCAGCGAAAGGTCGTATCCAGGATACCGACTACGCCGCTGAAACTGCTGCGCTGAGCAAGAACCAGATCCTGCAGCAGGCCGGTACGGCGATTCTGGCCCAGGCCAACCAGCTGCCGCAGGCGGTGCTCAGCCTCCTGCAGTAAGCGAACAGGTAGGTCTGCAATAACTGCGGGAGGAAGTGCTTGAGCGCTTCCTCCCGTTTTGCCGTTGCGAGGTGATAAAAATGGATATTGCGATTTCAACCCGGCTACCGACCCAAACGGCACAGGCGCAGGGGCAGCAGGAGGCGCCGCGAGGTGTTACGGGCAGGCAGAGCGATTCCGCGGTTGCCGGTAATGCTGCTTCAGCCGAACAGCAGCAGGCGGTTAGCGTCGAATCGCTTGGTGAAGCCGTTGCGAGCATCAAGGATTTCGTACAGACCATTCGCCGTGATCTGAGTTTCGATCTGGATGATTCCAGTGGCAAGATGGTCGTCAAGGTGACGGATCGTTCTACGGGCGAGGTGGTGCGGCAAATTCCCACTGAAGAAGCGCTGCGTCTGGCCGAAAACCTGGAAGAGGCACGCAGTCTGTTGTTCAAGGCCCAAGCGTAGCGGCGCGATTCTTGCTGTTGCTGGGCTTTGGCTTTAAAACGTCAACCCTATGACGAGGTGATGGAAATGGCAGGTATCACAGGTATTGGCTCAGGCATGGACATCGATGCGATGGTCGGTGCTTTGGTTGCAGCGGAGAAGGCGCCAAAAGAGGCGCAGTTGGCCCGCCTGGAGACTGCCAACACCACCAAGATTTCCGCATTGGGTACGCTGCGTACGGCCTTGAGCAGCTTCCAGACGGCGCTCAAGGATCTGAACGACATCAAACTGTTCGAGAACCGTTCCGCCAAATCGTCCAATACCGATCTGCTGACCGCTACGGCCAGCAAGACTGCCCAGTCGGGCACCTACAACGTCAAGATCGAACAGTTGGCCACAGGTAGCAAAACGGCTACTTCCGCGCTGGCCAGTGATTTCGAAACGTCCGCCGCCGGCACTTTGACGGTCAAGGTGGGTGACGGACAAGGCATTGATGTTGCAATCGGCGAAGGTGCTTCGCTGACGCAAGTGAAGGATGCGCTGAATGCGGCGCTCAAGGATTCGGGCGTTACCGCCAATCTGCTGACCGATCCCAGTTCGGGGGAGACGCGTCTGGTGATGTCTTCCACCAATACGGGGGTGGGCAAGGACGTTTCCATCAGCGCCAGCGAAGGGCTGGAAGAACTGGACATTGATACATCTGAAGGGTCGGCTCATGTGCTGGAGCGCGCGCAGAACGCCAAATTCAGCATTGACGGTTTGGCGATGCAAAGCGCGGCCAACAAGATTGAAAACGCCATTCCCGACGTGACGCTGAATCTGGTTGCGGCGGATGATAAAAAGACGATTAAGGTCACGGTTGCACAGGACAAGGATGGTGTGACCGCCAACATCAAGAAGTTCGTCGATGCCTACAACAATCTGATCAAGACAACCAACTCGCTGACCAGGGTGACCAAGATCGGTGAGGACGGTATACCGTCGACTGGGGGGCTGGTGGGTGACTCCAGCGTTCGCAGCATACTTTCCGGCATCCAGAACGAGCTGATTTCGGTTGGAGGGGAGAATGGCGGCGTGCGGATTTTGTCCGATCTCGGCATCACCACCCAGAAGGATGGTACGCTGGCGATCGATGACAAGAAGTTGAAGACTGCGCTCGAGAATAATTTCGATGCCGTCGGGAGCTTCTTTACCGGTGAAGCAGGGTTGATGAGCCGTCTGAATAATCGGGTCGATGGTTTCAATCAGACCGGGGGTATTCTGGCGCAGCGGGTTTCCGGCCTGGAGGCAACCAAATCCGATATCGCTGCCCAGCGCGAGAAGCTGACGCTGCGGATCGAGTCGATGACTGCTCGTCTCTATTCCCAATTCAACGCCATGGACAGCATGGTCGCGCAGCTTTCCAATACCAGCAGTTGGTTGGAATCTACTCTTTCCAGCCTGCCAGGCGTGGTCAAGAAGAGCAGTAAATAAGCGCTCTCGACCGTAAGGCGTAGCGCCGCTCTTGCCCTTGTAGGCGCGAGCTGGACCGTTCCCACGAAGCCCTGCGCACACCGCACATCCTGTGCAAGCGGAGGCCACTGGGTGCTTGGGCTTTTTATTGTCGCCGCGCAATCTTCGGGTTTTCTGTAGGGCCGAATTCATTCGGCTATGTCCCCGTTACGTGTTGGTGGAGCAATCCTGCTTTTGTGGGAGCGGACTTGTCCGCGAATCGATGCCCGAGCATCGGCGTGGCTCCATTCGCGGCCAAGGCCCCTCCCACGATGGCCGCGTGCATACCGATCCTGTGGCAGCCCGGTAGGGTGGATCACGCTTTACCGATCCACCGAGGCGGAGTCGCGGTGGATGTAAAAAGCGACATCCACCCTACGCGTTTTGTAGGAGCGAGCCATGCTCGCGAACAAAAGCCCATACTTCGATACGGAATCACTTCGCGGGCATGGCCCGCTCCCACGAAGGCAAGAGCCCAGCATGTCTGTAGCGTGAAACCTGCTCCGGAACTTTATTGACCGCCCCGTTAAAGCTACGGTGAGGCATGCCGATAAAGGGTTATTCCCGCCACAAATGGAGCGCAATTCCCATGTATGCAATGGCAGCCATGAAGCAGTATCAATCGGTCAATACCAATGCGCAGCTTGTGGATGCGAGCCCGCACCGTCTCATTCAGATGTTGATGGAGGGTGGCCTTACTCGTCTTGCCCAGGCGCGTGGCGCGATGGAGCGGGGCGATGTGGCGCTGAAGGGCACACTGATCGGCAAAGCAGTGGATATCGTTGGAGGGCTGCGTGAGGCCCTGAACCAGGAGGCGGGCGGCGAAGTGGCGGCTAATCTGGATAACCTCTACGCTTACATGACTGCTCGCTTGCTCGAAGCGAACCTGAAAAACGATTCGACAATTCTCGATGAGGTAGCCGGGTTGTTGCGCGAAGTCAAAGCCGGCTGGGACGGTATCGCCCAGTAGGGCTGGGTATCAGCGACCTGTTAATGACGAGCGCATCGTCAACTGTTGGACTCTCGGAAGGCACGTATGCAACCCATTATTCAGTCACTTGAAGCGCTCCAGGCAGATTTGCGTGAAGCGCTGGCTCAGCTGGACTGGGAAGCGATAGGCGCGCTGGATGTGCAGTGCCGCGAGCTGGTTGGCGAAGTAGGTGACAATGGCGACCCTGCACTGCGCGAGCAGGTCGAGGCCCTGTCGAAACTCTATGCCGAGCTGCAGCACGCAGCTCGGGAAGAGCGTGAAAGAATCGCCGCCGATCTGACCAGGCTCAATCAGTCAAAGCAGGTCAATCGGGCATACGAGAGCCTTGGCTGAAGGCTGCCGAAACTATCGTCCCTGTAGCTCGGATTAGCCGTAGGCGTAATCCGACAGCTATGCCGACTTCAGAGAGATGAAGGTCTACAGGGTCAGTGTCGTGATTTGATTGACACTGATGATTTGGCCACTCCAGATCATCTCGTAATGGGCGGTCTGAATCATCGATGTCACAGACCTTGGGGTCATCAGAGCCCAGCAGACGTTGCCTGGAGAGCGGACCGAGTTGTAGCGCAAGCCAGGGCATCCTTCCCGTTTTGTTTCGTGCCCCAGTCGTCGAGAGTGACTGTAGTCATCCGGGGCGTATACCGGATCGGTCAGCGGTATCACCGTGGCGTCTCTCATCCGGGCATCGCTAAAGCTGCAGCTCAGGCCTCTGAAGGTAAATCTCTCGTAATTCAGACCCTGCACCTTCGACCAGTAGCGCCCTTGGTGATGACGCACCTCGGCAATCGCGGTGTCCATCCTGTCGGCCAGATAGAGTATGCCGAAGCTGCCATCGCTGAAGCGTGACCCGTCCGGGTTTACGTGGGTGAAAGGGGCTGTTGCATAGGAGCAGCCAGGAATGCCGAAAGGGATTTCGTCGCGAGCAACCAGCTCCAGTCGGCCAATTTCGTTCTGCAGCCTTGGGTTCGTGATTGCCTGCAGCTGGTATATCGCGTCGAAGTCCCTGGCATCAGCGACATCATCGAACAAGGCAATGGGCGGAAATCTGGAGTTGACCAGGCGGTAAGCCTGAAGGCTCTCGCCGCTTGAAACGGCGAGGCTGCCAAGAGTCACCATTGAGCGCTCCTCAGGGCGTCGATCCGCCTGAACGTTTCGTACAGGGAGATCATGTCGCCCTGAGCCATGATGTCCAGCGGCGTGCGCCCATTGAAGAATTCATTGTGGTTTTCCATCGTAGGGAAACCATAGACATTTTCGGGATTGTCGAAAATGAGGCGAAGCGCTGCATGGATATTCAACACCATGCTGATGCGCTGCAGTTGGTCGGCGTCCAGTCCGACGGACCACTCGGAATCACGTTGCCTGGCGCGGGTGTAAGTGCTGCGTGAAATACGCAGGATCCGGCAGGCCTGCTCGGAGGAGGCGGTCCATTTGTCCAGGATATGCAGTGCTGCACGCAGGCCGGCAACACATTGCTCTTTTGAAAAGTCGAGAGCTTGAATGGCTGTTGTCATGGCTGCCCCTTGGTAATGCTCTGTAGACTCGAAAGTATATTAAATGAGTCTATAGATCAATTGCCGGGGTGCTCTAGAGTATTCATTGCCCAATAAAAAAGGCCACCCATTTCTGAGTGGCCTTTCGTATTTGGTTGCGGGAGCCGGATTTGAACCGACGACCTTCGGGTTATGAGCCCGACGAGCTACCAGACTGCTCCATCCCGCGTCTGTGGGCCGGCATTTTACAGGCTGCCGTGCTTCTGTCAACTCACTTTCGCCGGAAAGCGTTTCTTCAGGCGCTTAAGCTTAGCGTTCAGTCGGGATGCAGGTGCACTGTTCGACCTGGTGCACCCCAAAATGCAAAAGGCCACTCATTTCTGAGTGGCCTTTCGTATTTGGTTGCGGGAGCCGGATTTGAACCGACGACCTTCGGGTTATGAGCCCGACGAGCTACCAGACTGCTCCATCCCGCGTCTGTGGCCGGCATTCTACAGCTTTCCGAACTGTTGTCACGGTTTATGTTTGGAAAAGTATTTAGCCATCAAATGCTTGGATGATTGCCGAGCCTTCGCTACGGCAAAGTGCTGCGTCGATCAGCCATCCGATCTGGTGCGTGGCGCACTTGCTGGCCGTTTGCTTGCCTAAGCATTCAGGTGAATGGTGGAGGTGTGCTCATGCGACGCTTTCTTGTATGTACGTTTGGCTGTGCAGCGATGCTTGCGGCCATGGGGATAAGCGCTCAGGAGTCTGTGGCCCAGAATACTGGCCCGGTCGACCGTGGGGCAGGCAATGGTTCGATGGGGATGGGGGACGGTATCGGTTATCCCGCCGAATCTTCCAGGGATGCAGATGCCCCTGACAGACAGAAGCCTAAATGGATCGATGCGCAGAATCCTGACCCCAAGGCCGAGACGGGCCATGGTGGTAATGAGACGGATATGGAACATCGTCGTCGCCCGAGATTGGGCGATGACTGAGCGGATGAATTCAATCGTACAGGCAGACCCCGTACAATGCCGCTCTTTTTCGGCGAGCATCGTGACCCATGCAGATTGCCCTGGCGCCCATGGAGGGGCTGGTTGATGAGATCCTGCGCGACGTGCTGACCCGTGTGGGCGGTGTGGACTGGTGCGTAACCGAGTTTATCCGCGTGTCGGATCGGCTGTTGCCGAACTCAAGCTTTCGCAAGCTGGCAGCGGAACTCGATAGCGGTGCGCGAACACGCGCCGGTACGCCAGTGCGGGTACAGTTGCTGGGCTCCGATCCGGCCTGCGTTGCCGATAATGCGGCGCGCGCATGCAGCCTTGGCGCCCCGGCTATCGATCTCAATTTCGGCTGCCCGGCCAGAACGGTGAACAAGTCCCGTGGTGGCGCCGTGTTGCTCAACGAGCCCGAGCTGTTGCATGCGATCCTGCGCGAAGTGCGGCGGGCCGTGCCGGCGGATATTCCGGTTACGGCCAAGATGCGCCTGGGTTTCGACAGCCCGGACGGTGCACTGGATTGCGCGCGTGCCCTGGTTGCCGGGGGCGCCGAGCAACTGGTGGTGCATGCGCGCACCAAGACCGATGGCTACAAGCCGCCGGCGCACTGGGAGTGGGTGGCGAAGGTGCAGGAGGCGGTTGCGGTGCCGGTGTTCGCCAATGGCGATATCTGGTCGCTGGATGACTGGCGGCGTTGCCGGGAAGTGAGCGGCGTGGAGGACATCATGCTGGGGCGCGGGCTGGTCTGTCGGCCTGATCTGGCGCGACAGATCAACGCCGCCAGAAACGGTTTGGAAGTCGAGCCCATGAGCTGGACCTGCCTTCAGCCTTTACTGGCCGATTTCTGGCTGCAGGCGCGGCGCAAGATGTCCCCGCGCTATGCGCCGGGCCGGTTGAAGCAATGGGTTTCCATGTTGACGCGCAGTTATCCGCAGGCCGTTGCGCTGTTCGATCAGTTGCGCCGCGAGAGCGATTGCGAGCGAATCGACCGGCTGCTGGGGCTGGAGGAGAGTCCTGTGGGGCATTACCCGTAGGGTTGAATTCATTCGACCGCAGAGGCGAAGGCCGAACAAGTTCGGCCCTGCGAGCCCTGCCTTAGTCTGCCTTCGGAATCACTTAGCGCCCACCGCTGACATCTAGCAATGCTCCACTGGTGTAGCTGGCCTTTTCGCTGGCCAGCCAGAGAATCGCTTCGGCCACTTCTTCAGCGCTGCCACCGCGACCCATGGGCACGCTGGTGCTGACGCGCGCAACGCGGCCCGGTTCGCCACCGCTGGCGTGAATGTCGGTGTCGATGACCCCCGGTCGCACGGCATTGACGCGGATGCCCTCGGCGGCGACTTCCTTGGCCAGGCCCAGGGTCATGCTGTCGATGGCGCCTTTGGCAGCGGCGTAGTCGATGTATTCGTTGGGTGCGCCAAGCCTGGCGGCGATGGAGGACACATTGACGATGGCGCCGCCGTTGCCGCCATGCCGGCTGGACATGCGTTTGACGGCTTCACGGGCGCAGAGAAAACTGCCGGTGACGTTGACGGCGAAGACACGCGCCAGGCGTGCGGCGTCCATTTCGTCCAGGCGCATCTGGCGCTCCAGCATGCCGGCGTTGTTGACCAGGACGTCGAGCCTGCCGAATTCGGCGTCCAGGGTGGCGAAGAGCCGGATGACCTGAGCTTCGTCTGCCACGTCGGCGGCTACCGCGATGGCGGGTGCGCCGGTGCTTTTCAGCTCTTCGAGCAATTGCTGTGCGGCATCCTGGCGATGATGGAAGTTCAGGCACAGCGCATAACCTTCAGCGGCAGCGCGCCTGGCGGTGGCGGCGCCAATCCCGCGGCTGGCACCTGTGATCAGCATGACTCTGGGCATAAAAAGCTCCGACGAACGGTCTTGAAATGAACCGGGCAGTTCCTATCTAGGGCAACACAGGATGCCGAATTCGGGTTCTGTGGCAACCACTCGCTGAATATCAGGAGATCGCAAAATGACCAGTTTTTCCATGGCTCCACTGTTTCGCCAATCCATCGGCTTTGATCGTTTCAACGATCTGTTCGAGTCTGCCCTGCGCAACGATGCGAACAGCTCATTCCCGCCCTACAACGTGGAGAAGCACGGTGACGACCAGTACCGCATCATCGTAGCAGCTGCAGGCTTTCAGGAGTCCGATCTGGACCTGCAGGTCGAGCGGGGCGTGCTTACCATCAGTGGCGGCAAGCGTGAGAGCGGTGCGGAAAATGTCACCTATCTGCACCAGGGCATCGCCCAGCGAGCCTTCAAGCTGTCGTTCCGCCTGGCCGATCACATAGAAGTCAAAGGCGCAGCGCTCGACAATGGCCTGCTGAGCATCGACCTCGAACGCATCGTGCCGGAAGAGGCCAAGCCCAAGCGCATTCCGATCAGCGCCGCTGGCAAGCGTCCTGCGCTCGAAGGCTGAACTGTCGAAAGGGCGTCGCAAGACGCCCTTTCAGTTTTGAATGTCTGACTGCGTACGCAGCAACTCCGCGAATTGTGTGTATGGCAGCGGGTGGCTGAACAGATAGCCTTGATACAGATGGCAGTCCTGCAATTGCAGCAGGTCCAGTTGCCCCTGCTGCTCGACGCCTTCGGCAATCACTTCCAGCCCCAGGCTTTTGGCCATGCTTACAATGGCGCGGATGATCTCGGCGTCGTTGCCATTGTCCAGTGCGTCACGCACGAAGGATTGGTCGATCTTCAGCAAATCAACCGGCAGCCGTTTGAGGTAGGTAAGGGAGGAATAGCCCGTGCCGAAGTCGTCCATGGCAAAGCTCACGCCGTGCCTGCGCAGGCGATGCATCTTGATGATGGTGTCGTCCAGATTCTCGATGACGATGCCTTCGGTGATTTCCAGTTTGATCATCTGCACCGGCAGGGCGGTTTCATTGATTGCTGCGAGAATCCGTTCAACGAAGTCGTTCTGACGGAACTGGCGCGGGCTGATGTTGATGCACAGGCTGAACGCATCGGCGCGGACCAGACCAGACGCCAATAGCGAGGCCGTCATCCGACAGACTTCGCCGATGACCCAGGCGCCGACCTCGATGATCAGGCCGCTGTCTTCCAGCACATCGATGAAATGCGCAGGTGAGCGCAGACCCTGCTCGGGATGCTGCCAGCGCAACAGTGCCTCGGCTCCGATGATCGTTCCTGAGCGCGAATCGACCTGTGGTTGCAGGAACAGCTCGAACTCGTTGTGCAGCAGCGCCAGGCGCAGTTCTCCTTCCAGCTGCAGACGGGTGCTGGCGGCTTCCTGCATGGTGCTCTGGAACAGTTGAATGGCGTTGCGCCCGGCATCCTTGGCCCGATACAGCGCGATATCGGCTCGTTTGAGCAGGTCAGCCGGCGTCTCGCCGTGATCAGGAATCAGGGCGATGCCGATGCTGGGCGTGACCTGCAGCCGGTTGCCCTCGCAGACCATGGGGTCGGCCAGCAGTTTTCGCAGCTTTTCGGCGACCTCGCGTACGTAGCGAGTGATTTCTGCGCGTTTACCGCTGAGGCCGGTCAGTAGAATCACGAATTCGTCGCCACCGAGGCGGGCAACGGTATCTTCCTGGCGAATGCTGGTTTGGAGGCGTGCGGTAATGGTCTTCAGCACTGCATCGCCAACCGGATGGCCGAGCGAATCGTTGATGTGCTTGAAATGATCGAGATCGAGGAATAGCAGTGCGCCGCGCAGGCTGTGGCGTTTGTGCAGTGCGATCTGCTGCACCAGGCGATCCATGAGCAGCGCACGGTTGGGGAGGTTGGTCAGTGGGTCGTGATAGGCCAGGTGATGAATCTGCGCGTGGGCGGCCTTCAGTTGGCTGGTGTCACGTGCCGTCAGCAGGATGCATTCGGTGCCGTTGAGCTCGATGACTTCTACCGATACCTCGATGTGCTTGAGCTGGCCATGACGGTCCTGGGCATGTATTTCCTGGTTGCATACGCGACCGTCACGCTCAAGCACTTCGAGAATCTGCTGGCGCTGCTCGCCGGGCCAGATGGCGAGTTCGGCGGCGGTGCGTCCGATGACTTCGTGCGGACGGTAGCCGGTGAGGCGATGAAAGCCTTCGTTGACTTCGATGAAACGCCCGCTGCTGCGCTCGCTGATGGTGATGGCGTCGGGGCTGGAATGAAACGCCTTGGCGAATTTGGTCTCGCTGGCCCTGAGCGCTGCCTCAGCCCGTTGCCGCGTGGTGATATCACGAAAAGTGGTGATGATGCAGAGCCGCCGCTCGATGCGAATGAAGCGGCTGGATACCACACAGGTGACGGCAGTCCCATCGCGGGTGCGGAACTGGGCCTCGACGCTGTCCAGATGCTGGTCGCGGCTGAGCTGTTGGTAGAGGACCTGCCGTTGCTCGTCGTCCTGCCAGAAACCGATCTGTGGCGCGTCGAGCCCGATGATTTCGCTGGCTGGCCAGCCGAAGGTCCGGGTGAAGCTGGGGTTGACCTCAAGGAAAATGCCATCGCGAATGCGCGACAGACTGATGGCGTCCGGGCTGCCCTGGAATAGGGTCGCGAACTTGGCTTCCGAGGCTGCCGCTTGCTGTTCGCGCAACACCCGCTCGGTGATGTCCATGACGATACCGGCCATGCGCAGAGGCGCGCCGTGCTCGTCATAGTAGAGTTTGGCGATACTCTCCAGGTGGCGCACCGTACCGTCGCACAGCTGTGCCTGATAGATGACCTGGTAATCCCGGCGCTGACCGGCCAGCAGCTCGCGATAGGTCTGGCGCATGGTCTGACGGTCTTCGGGAAGAATGCAGGCGAAAAAATCCCTGAAAGGCCCGTGATAGGGGCCTTCGATAACACCCTGCAGTTCGGAGGCGCGGGCTGAGGCATAAAGGGTATCGCTGGGAATGTGCCAGTCCCAGGTGCCCAGTTCGACCGAGTTGAGCGCCAGGCTGAGGCGCTCCTGGCTGTCTTCCAGTTCTTGCGCCTGGTGAATTTCTTCGCTGATGTCGCGCACTACACCGACCAGTATGGGCTGGCCAGTTTCGTTGCTCTGACGTTGTCCGCGCAGCTCCAGCCAGCGCTGTGAGGCATCGGGCCAGTGGATGCGGTGACGGATGATGAAATGTGCGTTCTGCTCGCTCAGCGCCATGCGAAAGCGCTCGCGGACCATCGGGCGATCCTCCGCAGCTACCAGGTGTGAATATTCGGTGTCGATGGGGATCTGCCGCTCGGCACCAAACCCGAAGAGCCTCTGGGTGCCTTCAGACCACAACACCGACCCGGTATACGGGTCCCATGACCAGACACCGAGATTGGCCCCATTGAGTACGCTGGCAAGGTGAGCGGTATTCTGAAAAGCCTCGCTTGATCCGGTCGTGCAGAGGTAAGAGCGGGGCGAGCGTTTGTCGAGGGACATGAGTAACGATTCCGTGATGTGCCGCACCAACGCATCCCGGCGGCTACGGCGCGGCCATACGCCATATTTATTCTAGTGCGCGACGTTAGCCGTAGATGATGGCAATATGCAAGCATCCCGTTCAGAGTCGAGCAACGCCATGAATGCTCTGGCAGCATTGGACAGGGTTCGTTCGGTATGAACGATGTAGCCGAGCTGGCGCTCAAGCTGCACGCTGGGGACAGACAGGCGCACCACCTGTTCGTCCAGCATGGTACGCGGCAGCACGCTCCAGGCGATGCCGATGGAGACCATCATCTTGATGGTCTCCAGATAATTGGTGCTCATGGTGATATTCGGTTGCAGCTCTTCGCGCTCGAAAAGTCGTTGAGCGATATGGTGGGTAAAGGTGTTGTCGCCCGGGAAAACCGCTGGATGGTTGGCCACGTCTGCAAGCGAGACCTCGGGCATCCGCGCCAATGGATGTTCGGGCGCCACGACGAAATCCAGCGGATCGTCCCATACCCGGCTCGCACGTACTGGTGGTGCGGTGTGTGGCGCTAGGGTAATGACCGCCAGTTCGGCGCGGCCATGCAGCACGTCCTCATAGGCGATTTCCGAGTCGAGAAAGCGAATGTCCAGCGTCACTGCAGGATGGGCGCGGGTGAAGGTACGCAGCAAGGGTGGCAGGCGATGCAGGCCGATGTGATGGCTGGTCGCCAGGCACAGCCGACCGCTGACGTCACCGTTGAGGTTGGTCAAGGCACGCCGCGTGTCGTCCAGTACGCTGAGAATCCGGTAGGCGCGCGGCAGCAGGGCGCGCCCGGCTTCGGTCAGGCCGATCTCCCGGCCCAGGCGATCGAACAGGCGCACGCCGAGTTGGGATTCCAGGGCCGCAAGACGTTTGCTCACGGCGGGCTGAGTCAGGTGCAGGCGCTCGCCGGCCAGGGAAAAGCTGCCGGTTTCGGCGATGGCGATAAAGGCGTTGAGGTTGGCCAGGTCCATGATTTCCTCGTAAAAACCGATAAAAGCGCTGGAGGCTGGACGATAGTGTTCAGGCCGGGCTTGTTCGTTCAGCCTCAAGCCTATAGCGCTTTTTTCGATTCCTCAAAGGAATGCATCGGATAAAAAATATGAATTTGAGTAATCGCGTGTAAACCCATAGCATCACCCCATAAGCGAAAGGGCTATTTGCCCCGCATAAAAAAGCAGATGAGGAAAGTCCGATGGCCGGCAAAACGCTCTACGACAAGCTCTGGGAAATGCACGAAGTGAAGCGGCGTGACGATGGTTCGTCGCTGATCTATATCGATCGTCACATCCTCCATGAAGTGACTTCGCCGCAGGCGTTCGAGGGGTTGCGTCTGGCCGGGCGCAAGCCGTGGCGCATCGACGCCAACATCGCCACCCCCGACCACAACGTCCCGACCACCAGGGGCGAGCGCCAAGGCGGCCTGGAAGCCATTGCCGATGAGGTTTCGCGTATTCAGGTGCAGACCCTGGACGAGAACTGCGACGAGTTCGGCATTCTCGAATTCAAGATGAACGACGTGCGCCAGGGCATCGTCCACGTGATCGGCCCGGAGCAGGGCGCAACGCTGCCCGGCATGACCGTGGTCTGCGGTGACTCGCACACCTCCACCCACGGCGCCTTCGGTGCGCTGGCCCACGGCATCGGCACGTCCGAAGTCGAGCATGTGCTCGCGACCCAGTGCCTGGTGGCCAAGAAGATGAAGAACATGCAGGTGCGCGTCGAAGGCAAACTGCCATTCGGCGTCACTGCCAAGGACATCGTGCTCGCCGTGATCGGCAAGATCGGCACCGCTGGCGGCAACGGTCATGCCCTGGAGTTCGCCGGTAGCGCCATCCGCGAGCTGTCCATGGAAGGCCGCATGACCATCTGCAACATGTCCATCGAGGCCGGTGCCCGCGTGGGCATGGTGGCCTGTGACGAGAAGACCGTCGCCTATGTCGAAGGCCGTCCTTATGCGCCCAAGGGCGCGGACTGGCAAAAGGCGGTCGAGGCCTGGAAGGATCTGGTGTCCGACGAAGACGCGGTGTTCGACACCGTCATCGAACTGAAGGCCGAGGACATCAAGCCGCAGGTCAGCTGGGGCACGTCCCCTGAAATGGTTCTGGCCGTCGATCAGCAGGTGCCGGACCCGGCTGCCGAAGCCGATCCGGTCAAGCGCGATTCCATCGAGCGCGCCCTGAAGTACATGGGCCTGCGTGCCAGCCAGCCGATCACCGAGATCCAGCTGGATCGCGTGTTCATCGGTTCCTGCACCAACTCGCGCATCGAGGATTTGCGTGCGGCTGCCGAGGTGGCCAAAGGTCGCAAAGTGGCCGCTACGGTCAAGCAGGCGATGGTGGTGCCGGGCTCGGGTCTGGTCAAGCAGCAGGCCGAAGCCGAAGGGCTGGACAGAATTTTCCTCGAAGCGGGCTTCGAGTGGCGCGAGCCGGGCTGCTCCATGTGCCTGGCGATGAACCCTGACAAGCTGGGCAGTGGTGAGCATTGTGCGTCCACTTCAAACCGCAACTTCGAAGGCCGCCAGGGCGCTGGTGGGCGTACCCACCTGGTCAGCCCGGCCATGGCTGCGGCGGCGGCGGTGACCGGCCATTTCATCGACGTTCGCGAACTGATCCAGGCCTGAGGAGCAACAGCATGAAAGCATTCACCCAACACACCGGCCTGGTCTGTCCGCTGGATCGCGCCAACGTCGACACCGACCAGATCATTCCCAAGCAGTTTCTCAAATCCATCAAGCGCACCGGTTTCGGTCCGAACCTGTTCGACGAGTGGCGCTATCTGGATGTCGGCCAGCCGAACCAGGACTGCTCCAACCGCCCGGTGAACAAGGAGTTCGTGCTGAACTTCCCGCGCTACCAGGGTGCCAGCGTGCTGCTGGCACGTGAGAATTTCGGCTGCGGCTCGTCGCGTGAACATGCGCCCTGGGCACTGGATGAATACGGCTTCCGCGCGATCATCGCGCCGAGCTTCGCCGACATCTTCTACAACAACAGCTTCAAGAACGGTCTGCTGCCGATCATCCTCGCCGAAGCCGAGATGGATGAGCTGTTCGAGCAGGCCGAGGCGACCGAGGGTTATCAGCTCACCGTTGACCTCGCCGCCCAGACCGTGACCCGCCCGGACGGCAAGCAGTACGGCTTCGAAGTCGACGCTTTCCGCAAGCACTGCCTGCTCAACGGTCTGGACGACATCGGCCTGACCCTGCAGGACGCCGACGAGATCCGCGCGTTCGAGGAAAAACACCGTCAGAACCAGCCCTGGCTGTTCGGCGCAATCAAGGCGTGAAGCCGAAGCCTTCGGCTTTTAGGGCTGAAGGCTGGAGGCTGGACGAGAACGCGGACAGCTCTTTCGTTCAGCCTCCAGCCTTCCAGCCTCCAGCGACATAACTCATCGAGATGACGGATAGCGATATGGCAAAACAGATTCTGATCTTCCCCGGCGACGGTATCGGCCCGGAAATCATGGCCGAGGCGGTCAAGGTGCTGCAGCTGGCCAACGACAAGTTCCAGCTCGATTTCGAACTGAGCTATGACGAGCTGGGCGGGGCGGCCATCGACAAATATGGCGTGCCGCTGGCTGATGAAACCCTGGAGCGTGCGCGTGCCGCCGATGCCATTCTACTGGGGGCTGTCGGCGGCCCGAAATGGGACACTATCGACCCGGCCATTCGCCCGGAGCGCGGCCTGCTGAAGATTCGATCGCAGCTGGGGCTGTTCGGCAACCTGCGTCCGGCGCTGCTGTATCCGCAATTGGCCGAAGCGTCGAGCCTGAAGCCGGAGATCGTTGCCGGCCTGGACATCCTCATCGTGCGTGAGCTGACCGGCGGCATCTATTTCGGTCAGCCGCGCGAGAGCAAAGTGTTGGAAAATGGCGAGCGCATGGCCTACGACACGCTGCCCTATAGCGAGAGCGAAGTTCGGCGCATCGCCAAGGTCGGTTTCGACATGGCCATGGTGCGCAACAAGAAGCTCTGCTCGGTGGACAAGGCCAACGTGCTGGCGTCCAGCCAGTTGTGGCGTGCGGTGGTCGAAGAAGTCGCCCGGGACTACCCGGAGGTGGAGCTGAGCCACATGTACGTGGACAACGCCGCCATGCAACTGGTCCGTGCACCCAAGCAGTTCGACGTGATGGTCACCGACAACATGTTCGGCGACATCCTCTCGGATGAGGCTTCCATGCTTACCGGTTCCATCGGCATGCTGCCGTCCGCTTCGCTGGATGCCAGCAACAAGGGTATGTACGAGCCATGCCACGGCTCGGCGCCGGACATTGCCGGTCAGGGCGTCGCGAATCCGCTGGCGACCATCCTCTCGGTGTCGATGATGTTGCGTTACAGCTTCAGTCAGGCGGCTGCAGCGGACGCCATCGAGCGGGCAGTCAGCGATGTGCTCGACCAGGGCCTGCGTACCGGAGATATCTGGTCCGAAGGTTGCACCAAGGTCGGTACCCAGGCGATGGGCGATGCAGTAGTCGCGGCGCTCGCGAAGTTGTAATCTCTTGGCCCGCCTCGACGGTCTGTGAAGTGGGCGGGCCACTTTTTATATAGGTGTAGTTGCGATGAAACGTGTAGGTCTGATCGGTTGGCGCGGCATGGTCGGTTCCGTGCTCATGCAGCGGATGCTGGAAGAGCGGGATTTCGACCTGATCGAGCCGGTGTTCTTTACCACTTCCAACGTGGGCGGTCAGGGACCTTCCATTGGCAAGGACATCGCGCCGCTGAAGGATGCCTACAGCATCGAAGAGCTGAAAGGCCTCGACGTTATCCTGACCTGTCAGGGGGGCGACTACACCAATGAAGTCTTCCCCAAGCTGCGTGAAGCCGGCTGGAAAGGCTACTGGATCGATGCGGCTTCCGCCCTGCGCATGCAGGATGACGCAGTAATCGTGCTCGATCCGGTCAACCGCAAGGTCATCGACCAGCAGCTCGATGCCGGTACTCTCAATTATATCGGTGGCAACTGCACCGTCAGCCTGATGCTGATGGGGTTGGGTGGTCTGTTCGAGAATGGCCTGGTCGAGTGGATGAGCGCCATGACCTATCAGGCCGCATCCGGTGCCGGTGCGCAGAACATGCGTGAGCTGATCCGGCAGATGGGCAGTATCAACGCGGCGGTGGCCGACGAACTGGCCGATCCGGCCAGTGCGATTCTGGAGATCGACCGCAAGGTTGCCGAGTGCCAGCGCTCGGAAGCCTTCCCGGTGGACAATTTTGGCGTGCCGCTGGCCGGCAGCCTGATTCCCTACATCGACAAGGAACTGCCGAACGGCCAGAGCCGTGAAGAGTGGAAGGCGCAGGCTGAAACCAACAAGATTCTGGGACGCTTCAAGAACCCGATTCCGGTCGATGGCATCTGCGTACGCATCGGCGCCATGCGCTGCCACAGCCAGGCGCTGACCATCAAGCTGAACAAGGATGTGCCGATCTCGGATATCGAGGGAATGATCAGCCAGCACAACCCCTGGGTGAAGCTCGTTTCGAACCATCGGGACACCAGCATGCAGGAGCTGAGCCCGACTGCCGTGACCGGTACCCTGAGCGTACCGGTAGGGCGTTTGCGCAAGCTCAACATGGGTTCGCATTATCTGGGTGCCTTCACCGTCGGTGATCAATTGCTGTGGGGAGCGGCCGAACCGCTACGCCGCATGTTGCGCATTCTGCTGGAACGATAAAAAACAGTGGTTAACAGAAAAGCGCCCTGGCTTTGCCATGGCGCTTTTTTTATGTGAAGCCGGTCGATAGTTTTTTGCAACCTTGGGGCAGAATGCCATCCCGTAGGGGGCAATGCCTTCCAGTGGTTGTCAGGGCGTGAACTCAATTTGTGGATTGTGTCTGATAACGTGGCAAAAGGCGCAGCGGGCAACGCCGTGCGGTCCGGGCAGTTGTTGATAAAACACTATCTGTAAAAGATACTTGCTGGAAATTCGAAGAAATTTTCTAGCTGACATACTGTTCAGGCTTGTCGCTGGCGGGGACCGTCTCTGGCAGTACAAGGCCCCTCTCGAAAGTCCGAGAAAGCAAAACAAGGGATTACATAATGGTTCGGGTTCGCAATCTGGTGCTGGCAATCGCGGCTGCTACCGCACTGACATCCGAAATGGCATATGCGCTGGGAGTGGGGGAGGTCACGCTGAAGTCGGCGCTGAACCAACCCTTGGTTGCTGAAATCGAGCTGCTGGATGCGAAAACATTGGCCCCAGGCGAAGTGATTCCGGGGCTGGCATCCGTCGAGGAGTTCAATCGGGCGGGTATCGATCGTCCGTATTTCCTGACCGACCTGACCTTTACCCCTGTTTTGCGTCCGGATGGCAAGAATATCATCCGGGTTTCATCGACCAAGCCGGTTCGCGAACCCTATCTGAATTTCCTGGTTGAGGTCCTCTGGCCAAGTGGCCGTCTGCTGCGCGAATACACGCTGTTGCTGGATCCACCGCTCTATTCACCCGAAACGGCTGCAGCTGTCGCGCCCCAGTTGCCTACTGCTGCACCGGTTGCCCGGCCAACAGCAGCGCCGCGGGCAGCGTCTCAGCCAGCTCCGGTCCGCTCATCTGCTGGGGCTTCTTCGCCAACCGGCAATGAGTACCGGGTCACCCCGAATGACACGCTCTGGGAAATAGCCGAACGCACGCGGCAGGGCGGCACGGTCCATCAGGCCATGCTGGCCATCCAGGACCTGAACCCGGACGCTTTCATTGGCGGCAACATCAACCGGATGAAGAATGGCCAGGTGCTGCGCCTGCCCAGTGCCGAGCAGATCGCCAATCGCTCCCAGGCGGAAGCTGTCGAGCAGGTCGCTCGGCAGAATGCCAGCTGGCGTCAGGGGCGTGCCCAGCCTGCTGGCAGTGAACGTCAGCTCGATGCCAGGCAGCGCAGCGCAGCGGGTGCGGCACCAACGCGCAGCGAGACAGGCGACAGCCTGCGCCTGGTGGCACCGGAAACCGGCAGGTCTACTACTGGCAGCGATACCGGCACCGCCGATGATGCCAGGGCACTGCGAGACCGGCTCGCAGGTGCGGAAGAGAGCCTCGATTCCAGCCGTCGCGAGAATCTTGATCTCAAGGATCGCTTGAACGATCTCGAAGGCCAGCTGGAAAAACTGCAACGACTCATGCAGCTCAAGGACGACCAGCTTGCCAAATTGCAGGCACAGCTGGCCGGCGGTGGCGAGCCCGGTGCCGAAGCCGCCATGCCGGAAAATACTGTACCCGACGCTGCCGAAGAGGCCGGAGTGCCATCGGCAGACGGCGCAGCCGAGTCTGAAGCCGCAGCTGAGCCCGAGGCCGGCGTTACCCCTCCCGCGGCAGAGCCGGAGCCAGCCGCCAGGCCCGCACCCGCCGCTACACCAGCCCCGACCACGCCTGTCAGCCCCTCCGCAGAGTCAGCGTCTGACAGTTATCTCCAGCAACTGATGGCCAACCCCTTGCTGCTTGCCGCTCTGGGTGGAGGCGCCCTGCTGCTGTTGCTGGTCGCTTTGATGGCCCTGTCGCGCCGTAACGCCATGAAGGAAGCCGAGCTTCAGGAGAGCCTGCTGGTCGAAAGTGAGCCGGATAACCTTTTTGTAGACAAACCGGCCCTTTCCGTTACTGATCACGAAGTTGCCGCTCAGAGTGCTGTGCCTGCTGCTGATGATGATGATGATGATGATGATGATGCGATGGACTCCATTGCCGGCCTGGCCAATGACCCGATTGCCGAGGCGGATATCTACATTGCCTACGGTCGTTTCAACCAGGCTGCCGACTTGCTGCAGAGCGCACTGAACGACGAGCCACAGCGTAGCGATCTGCGTCTGAAACTGATGGAAGTCTACGCAGAGCTTGGTGATCGCGACGGGTTCGCCCGGCAGGAAGCGGAGTTGCGTGATATCGGTGGCTCTTCCGCAAGTATCGATCAACTGAAAGCCCGCTACCCAGCGATGGGCTTCGCGGCAGTGGCAGGTGTGGCGGCGGCAGCCGCGACCGACAATACCGATTTCGACAGCTTCAATCTGGATGATCTTGAACTTGATCAGCCTGCGCCAGCCGCAGGCCAGGACCTCGATGATTCGTTTGATCTGAGCCTGGATGATCTGGAGCTCAGCGATGACTTTGCAGCGCCGGCTGCACCGCTGGCCGAGACCCGCGACGAGACGCTGGATGCGCTGGACGAACTGAGTTTCGACGAGCTGAATCTTGAAACTGCGGCAGACGAGCAGGCTGCGGACGATTTCTCCTTTGATCTGGACGAGCTTTCCAGTCCCGCCGGTAACGCTTCCCTTGCAGACGAACTGGCCAGCTACTCGCTGGAGCTGGATGAAGACCTGCCGGCTGCATCGGACAGCGATTTCAATCTGGATGATGTTGCTGCTGAGCCTGCTCCGGTGGTATCTGAGCCGGTCGACTCCCTTGACTTCGATCTGCCCGAGCCTGAACAGCCCCAGAGCATGCCCGAGGAGTTCGATCTTTCTCTGGAAGAGGAGTTGAGCGAAGATGCGCAGTCAGAAACTTTCGTCTCCGAGTTCGACGAGATAGAGGCTGAACTTGAGGATATCTCTCGCGATCTGGAAGTGCCGCTCCAGCCGGAAGTCAGTGCCGAACCGGCCCCGATGAATCTGGCTGACGAGCCTGCGAGCGAGCCGCTCGAAGAAATGGGCGACGATGATTTCGACTTCTTCGCTGAAACCGACGAAACCACGACCAAGCTGGACCTGGCTCGCGCCTATATCGATATGGGTGATGCCGAAGGCGCACGCGATATCCTCGATGAGGTGATGGCCGAGGGCAGCGACACACAACAACAGGAGGCGCGCGAGATGCTCGCCAAACTCGCCTGATCATGACTGAAGCAGTACCTGAAGCGGCAGCCACATCGGCTGCCGCTGGCGTTTCCAGAATCGCTCTGGGCGTCGAATACAAAGGCTCGCGCTATCGTGGCTTTCAGCGCCAGCGCGATGGTGTGCCTTCCATCCAGCTGTCGCTGGAAAATGCGCTGAGCAAGGTTGCCGGTGGTCATCCGGTCACCCTGAGCTGCGCCGGGCGCACCGATGCACTGGTGCATGCCTGCGCGCAGGTCGTGCACTTCGATACCCCGGTGACGCGCTCCATGCATGCCTGGGTGATGGGTGCGAACATGAACCTGCCCGGCGACATCAGTGTGACCTGGGCCAAGGAGATGCCGAAGCATTTCGATGCGCGCTTCAGCGCCATGGCCCGACGCTATCGCTATGTCATCTACAACGACCAGATCAGGCCGGCGCACCTGGCCGAAGAAGTGACCTGGAACCATCGCCCGCTGGATGTCGCGCGTATGCGCGAGGCGTCCAGAGCGTTCGTCGGTACCCATGACTTCAGTGCATTCCGTGCGCGCCAGTGCCAGGCGAAGTCGCCGATCAAGACCATCCACCATCTGGAATTGCTGGAGTTCGGGCGGCTGATCGTTCTCGACGTGCGGGCCAATGCCTTTCTGCACCATATGGTGCGCAACTTCGCCGGCGTGCTGATGACCATCGGCGCGGGCGAGCGCCCGGTGGAGTGGGCGCGGGAAGTGCTGGAGACACGCATCAGGCGTACAGGCGGGGTCACGGCGCATCCTTACGGGCTGTATCTGGTCCAGGTGGATTATCCCGAGGAGTTCGAGTTGCCCGAACGCTACCTGGGGCCGCATTTCTTGTCGGGACTACCTGATGTGCGCGGCTGACAGCGGCTGATGATGCCACTTGCAGCAGGCGACGCTTTTGTTACCATCCGGGGTCTTTTCTCGCAGGTATCTGCCGTTGCCTATCGTCCGTAGCAAGATATGTGGAATCACCAGCGTTGCAGACGCGCTTGTGGCTGCCGAAGCCGGTGCCGATGCCATCGGCCTGGTGTTCTACGGCAAAAGCCCGCGTGCCGTGAGCATCGCCCAGGCGCGAGAAATCATCGCCGCGCTGCCTCCCTTTGTGACTACCGTCGGATTGTTCGTCAACGCATCGCGTTGTGAAATCAACGAAACCCTCGATGCCGTTGCGCTGGATTTGCTTCAGTTTCACGGTGATGAAACGCCAGCCGATTGCGAGGGCTTTCACCGGCCCTGGTACAAGGCGCTGCGGGTTCGGGCCGGTGACGATATCCGCGCTGAGGCTGCGCGTTATGCCGGAGCCCGTGCGGTTTTGCTGGATACCTTCGTTGCCGGCGTTCCGGGTGGGACAGGCGAGATGTTCGACTGGTCGCTGGTGCCTGCCGATCTGCCCAGGCCGCTGATTCTGGCCGGTGGGCTGACCCCGCAGAATGTGCAGCAGGCCATCGAGCGGGTGCGCCCGTTCGCGGTGGATGTCAGTGGTGGGGTGGAGTTGCGCAAGGGAGTGAAGGATGCCGCCCGCGTGCGTGAATTTGTTGGCCAGGTTCGCGCCAGTATGTGACGAGCAGGGAGTCCTTGCCGTCCAGTTACCATTCGCTGGTTGGCGAAGCCCTCTGTTTGATTGATACCCGTCATATCCGGCGGGGTCGAGTTTCAGCGATAGCGCCTTCTGGCGTATCGCCCAGGCGACGCAGTGAGCTCCGGTTGGAGGCTGGTCGCGATGATGAATCCGCCTGATGCGTGCAGTGACTACGCGCGGGACTGACAAGCTGTGGAGAATAAGAGCATGAGCAACTGGCTGGTAGACAAGCTGATCCCTTCGATCATGCGTTCGGAAACGCAGAAGAGCTCGGTACCTGAGGGGCTGTGGCACAAGTGTCCATCCTGCGAGGCGGTCCTGTATCGCCCGGAGCTGGAGAAAACCCTGGATGTCTGCCCCAAGTGCGAACATCACATGCGTATCGATGCGCGCGCGCGCCTGGATATCTTTCTCGACAAGGAAGGCCGTGAAGAGATCGCCGCCGACCTTGAGCCGGTGGATCGCCTGAAATTCCGCGACAGCAAGAAGTACAAGGATCGTCTGTCCGCCGCACAGAAGCAGACCGGAGAAAAGGACGCGCTGATCGCCATGCGCGGCACCCTGATGAACAACCCGGTGGTGGCCTGTGCCTTTGAATTTTCCTTCATGGGTGGCTCCATGGGGGCGATCGTCGGTGAGCGTTTCGTGCGTGCGGCGAACGTCGCCCTTGAGCAGCGCTGTCCGCTGGTCTGTTTCTCGGCATCCGGCGGTGCGAGAATGCAGGAAGCACTGATTTCCCTGATGCAGATGGCCAAGACCTCGGCGGTACTGGCACGTATGCGTGAGGAAGGTCTGCCGTTCATTTCGGTGCTTACCGATCCTGTTTACGGTGGTGTGTCGGCCAGTCTGGCGATGCTCGGCGATGTCATCGTGGCCGAGCCCAAGGCGCTGATCGGCTTTGCCGGCCCACGTGTGATCGAGCAGACCGTGCGTGAAAAACTTCCGGAAGGTTTCCAGCGCAGCGAGTTTCTGCTCGACCACGGCGCCATCGACCTGATCATTCCGCGTGCCGAGCTGCGTGCTCGCCTGTCCCGTCTTCTCGCTCAGTTGCAGCGGCTGCCGGCCATCGCCGAACCGGCTCTGGTAACGGCTGACGCATGACCTCCCGGCGTTTGCAGGACTGGCTCGACTATCTCGAGCAGCTGCATCCCACGGCCATCGACATGGGCCTCGATCGCTGTCGCGAGGTGGCGACAAGGCTTGGTCTGACGAGGCCGGCGCCACACGTCGTGACGGTCACCGGTACCAATGGCAAAGGTTCGACCTGTGCCTTCATCGCGCAGATGCTGGCAGGGCAGGGCAAGACCGTCGGTCTCTACAGCTCGCCGCATCTGCTGCGTTATAACGAACGCGTGCGTATCAATGGCGCCGAAGCCGCCGATGAGGCGCTGTGCGAAGCTTTTGCCGCGGTCGAGGCCGCGCGCGGCGAAACCTCTCTGACCTATTTCGAGATGGGCACGCTGGCGGCATTCTGGCTGTTCGAGCGCGCGAGGCTGGATGCCGTGGTGCTGGAAGTCGGCCTTGGCGGACGTCTCGATGCGGTGAATCTGGTCGATGCCGATGTGGCGGTGGTGACCAATATCGGCCTGGATCATGCTGACTGGCTGGGTGACAGCCGCGAAAGCGTCGGTTTCGAGAAGGCGGGGATCTTCCGCTCGGCGAGGCCTGCCGTGTGTGGTGACCTTGAACCGCCTGCAACCCTGATCGACGCTGCGGCCCGTCTGGAAGCACCCTTGCTGCTGCGCGGTCGTGATTTCGATCTGCTGGTCGAGTCGGATCGCTGGCATTGGCATGGCCGTGATCGTTCCGCTCAGCCACTGGAATTGCGTGACTTGCCTCTGCTCGATCTGCCCCTGGAAAATGCCGCGCTGGCGCTGCAGGCCTTTGCCCTGCTCGACATGCCCTGGCAGCCGGGCTCGCTGGCTGCGGCGCTGCTTGCTACGCGGGTTGTCGGCAGGCTCGATCGCCGGGTGATTCAGCACAGGGGCCGCGAGCTGTCGATCCTGCTGGATGTCGGACACAACCCGCATGCAGCGACCTATCTGGCCCACGCTCTGCAAAGACAACCACTGGGCGGGCGGCGGCTTGCGGTGTTCGGCCTGCTGGCGGACAAGGATCTGCACGGCGTGATCGGGCCATTGCTGCCTGTCGTCGATGACTGGGCCGTTGCGCCCCTGTCCACGTCGCGTACGCGCTCTGGCGTGCAATTGAGCGGGGCATTGATGGAACACGGAGCCTCGGTCACTATCTACTCCTCAGTATGCGAGGCGCTCGACGCGCAGTGCGACCGGGCGGTTGCCGGGGACGAAATACTGTTGTTCGGGTCTTTTTATTGCGTGGCCGAAGCGCTGGACTGGCTTGATCGGCATGCGACGGAGCGAGGGCAGGGCATTGGTGGATAAAGGGCTGTTGCAACGTATCGTGGGGGCGCTGGTGCTGTTGGCGCTGGCGGTGATCTTCGTACCGATGTTGCTCAATCGTGAGGATGACGGTCCCCAGGTGAGCATGGATGCTCCGGCGATGCCCGATACGCCCGCAGCCCCGGTTATCGAACCGCAGCCAGTCGAGGTGCCGATACCCGATAGCGAGCCGTTCCCGGAGGAGTTTGAAATCATCGAAGAGGCGCCGGTAGCGGCTGTTGAAGCTCCGACAGCCCCGATTGAGCCGGCTCCGACTCTTGCCGAGCCGCCGGTTGCGCCTGCCGAGCCGCAAGCCACTCCGGCTCCGAGTACTCCGCCAGCGGCCACGACACAGGAGCAGCGGCTGGATGCGGCCAATCTGCCAGTCAGCTGGTCGGTGCAACTGGCCAGCCTGTCCAGCCGCGAGAATGCCGAAAAGCTGCAGACCACCCTGCGCTCCCAGGGCTATAACGCCTACATACGCACAGCAGGTGGGATGAACCGGGTATTCGTCGGCCCGCTGGTCGAGCGCGCCGAAGCCAATCGATTGCGTGATGTGCTGCAGCGCCAGCAGAAACTGGATGGGTTCGTCGTGCGCTTCGAGCCAGAAAAGGGCTGAAGAGCGCTTGTTTTCAAGGCTGCGTCGGCATGTGAGTGTGCACCCCTGTAGGAGCGGGCCATGCCCGCGAATCGATACTCTTCACCGGCCCGACGGGCGGAGTCGAGGTCATTCGCCGGGTTGTGCCCCGCAACGTCGGATTACGCCTGCGGCTAATTCGACCTACAAAGCCAAAGCGGGCTCTGCGCTGTTGTAGGTCGGGTCACGCTTCACCGACCCGACGGGCGGAGTCGAGGTCATTCGCCGGGTTGTGCCCCGCAACGTCGGATTACGCCTGCGGCTAATTCGACCTACAAAGCCAAAGCGGGCTCTGCGTTGTCGTAGGTCGGGTCACGCCTTATCGACCCGACGGGCGGAGTCGAGGTCATTCGCCGGATTGTGCTACGCAACGTCGGATTACGCCTTCGGCTAATTCGACCTACAAAGCCAAAGCGGGCTCTGCGTTGTCGTAGGTCGGGTCACGCCTTATCGACCCGACGGGCGGAGTCGAGGTCATTTGCCGGGTTGTGCCCCCGCAACGTCGGATTACGCCTTCGGCTAATTCGACCTACAGGAGTCTGCACCTCGGATATTCGCGCTTGAAGCCGTTTCCACAAAGAACTCCTCCCTCACAGGCCCGCATCACATCATCGGGACATAGCCTTTTTCAACGACCTGTTACTCCTCGGCAATCGCTCTGCTAAAATGCGCCGCTTTTCCCCTGTGCAGGAAACCCCGTGACGTTCACCTGGGTCGATTGGGCGTTTGTCGCCGTTGTAGTCATCTCCAGCCTGATCAGTTTGAAACGCGGTTTCATCAAGGAAGCGCTTTCCCTGCTCACCTGGATTGTCGCTGGTGTGGTTGCCTGGATGTTCGGTGGTGCGCTGTCTCACCATCTCGCCGCATACATCAGCACGCCTTCGTTCCAGGTCATCGCGGCTTGCGCGATTCTGTTCGTGGTGACACTGCTGGTAGGGGCGCTGATCAATTTTCTCATTGGTGAACTGGTTCGAGTGACCGGGCTGTCCGGCACGGATCGTTTTCTTGGAATGGTTTTTGGCGCGGCCCGAGGCGGGCTGCTGATCGTGGTGCTGGTGGGCCTGCTGAGTCTTGCACCTGTACAGCAGGATCCCTGGTGGCGCGAGTCGGTGCTGCTGCCGCATTTTCTGTTGATTGCCGACTGGTCGAAGAACCTGATTCTCGGGTTCGGTAGCCAGTGGATGACCGGCTCGCTCGATACCTCCGGTTGAGACGAGCATCTTTTTTACCACGGCCTGCCGCCGGGTTTGCGCCCGGCGTCCTGTCCGGATCAGCCTGTAATAACTGAGAGGTCCCTGCATGTGTGGCATTGTCGGCATTGTCGGTAAGTCGAACGTCAACCAGGCGTTGTACGACGCACTCACCGTATTGCAACACCGCGGACAGGATGCCGCCGGCATCGTGACGAGTGACGGCGACAAACTGTTCCTGCGCAAGGACAACGGGCTGGTCCGCGATGTCTTCCAGCAGCGTCATATGCAGCGCCTGGTCGGCAACATGGGCATTGGCCATGTCCGCTATCCCACCGCTGGCAGCTCTACCTCGGCGGAGGCGCAGCCCTTCTACGTGAACTCGCCCTACGGCATCACCCTGGCGCACAACGGCAATCTGACCAATGTCGATCAGCTGACCAAGGAGATCTACGAGTCGGACCTGCGGCATGTCAATACCAATTCCGACTCGGAAGTGCTGCTCAACGTCTTCGCCCATGAACTGGCGGTGCGCGGCAAGCTGCAGCCCACCGAGGAAGACGTGTTCGCCGCCGTGGCCAAGGTGCATGAGCGCTGTGTCGGCGGCTATGCCGTGGTGGCCATGATTACCGGCTATGGCATCGTCGGCTTCCGTGATCCTCATGCGATCCGCCCGATCGTGTTCGGCCAGCGCCACACCGATCAGGGCGTCGAATACATGATCGCCTCCGAAAGCGTCTCGCTGGATGTGCTGGGCTTCTCCCTGATTCGCGACCTGGCGCCCGGCGAGGCGGTCTATATCACCGCCGATGGCAAGCTCCATACGCGCCAGTGCGCGGCCAACCCGCAGTATGCGCCGTGCATTTTCGAGCACGTCTACCTGGCGCGCCCGGACTCTCTGATGGATGGCGTCTCGGTCTACAAGGCGCGCCTGCGCATGGGCGAGAAGCTGGCCGACAAGATTCTGCGCGAGCGCCCCGAGCACGCTATCGACGTGGTGATCCCGATTCCCGATACCAGCCGCACCGCAGCCCTGGAACTGGCCAACCGTCTGGGCGTCAAGTTCCGCGAAGGCTTCGTGAAGAATCGCTATATCGGTCGGACTTTCATCATGCCCGGTCAGGCGGCGCGCAAGAAGTCGGTGCGGCAGAAGCTCAATGCCATCGACCTCGAGTTCCGTGGCAAGAACGTGATGCTGGTGGACGACTCCATCGTGCGCGGCACCACCTGCAAGCAGATCATCCAGATGGCGCGCGAGGCCGGGGCGAAGAATGTCTATTTCTGTTCCGCGGCGCCTGCCGTGCGCTATCCGAACGTGTACGGTATCGACATGCCAAGCGCCCACGAGCTGATCGCCCATGAGCGCAGCACCGAGCAGGTAGCCGAGCTGATCGGTGCCGACTGGCTGGTCTATCAGGATCTGGAGGATCTGGTGGATGCAGTGGGCGGCGGTAAGGTGAAGATCGAGCACTTCGACTGCGCGGTATTCGATGGCAAATACGTGACGGGTGATATCGACGATGCTTACCTGCACCGGATCGAACAGGCCCGCAACGACCTGAGCAAGAGCCAGGCGGCGGTCAGCAGTGCCATCATCGACCTGTACAACAACTGAATGCGAGCGGGCGGTAACCGCGCTCGCTCCTGAGTGGAATGAAATCATGACTGACGAATGGGACGCGGGTCGGCTGGACAGTGACCTGTCGGGCGTCGGCCTCGACACGCTGGCGGTGCGCGCCGGCCAGCATCGCTCGCCCGAGGGCGAACATGGAGAGCCGCTGTTCTTCACCTCCAGCTACGTCTTTCGCAGTGCTGCCGATGCGGCGGCACGCTTTGCCGGCGAGGTTCCGGGCAACGTCTATTCCCGTTACACCAACCCCACCGTGCGCGCCTTCGAAGAGCGCATTGCCGCCATGGAAGGGGCCGAGCAGGCCGTTGCCACGGCATCCGGCATGGCGGCGATCATGGCGATGGTGATGAGCCTGTGTTCGGCGGGCGACCATGTGCTGGTGTCACGCAGTGTCTTCGGCGCCACTGTTTCGCTGTTCGAGAAATACCTGAAACGTTTCGGGCTCGAAGTCGATTACGTGCCGCTGATCGATGTGGATGCCTGGGAACCGGCCTTCAAGGCCAATACCAGGCTTGTCTTCGTCGAGTCGCCTTCCAACCCCCTGGCCGAGCTGGTGGACATCGAGGCGCTGGCGCAGCTGTGCCATGCCAAGGGCGCCATGCTGGCGGTGGACAACTGCTTCTGCACGCCGGCCCTGCAGCAGCCGCTGGCGCTGGGTGCCGACATCGTCATTCATTCGGCGACCAAGTATATCGATGGTCAGGGTCGCTGCCTGGGTGGCGTGGTTGCCGGTCGTGCCGAGCAAATGAAGGAAGTGGTGGGTTTCCTGCGCACCGCCGGACCGACCCTGAGCCCGTTCAACGCCTGGGTGTTTCTCAAGGGGCTGGAAACCCTGCGTCTGCGCATGCAGGCTCATTGCGCCAGCGCGCAGGCACTGGCGCAGTGGCTGGAACAGCAGCCAGGCATCGAAAAGGTCTATTACGCCGGCCTGCCTAGCCACCCGCAGCATGAACTGGCCAAGCGGCAGCAAAAAGGCTTCGGCGCCGTGTTGAGTTTCGACGTGGTCGGCGGCAAGGAAGGGGCCTGGCGTTTCATCGACGCGACCCGGCTGATCTCCATCACGGCCAACCTGGGGGACAGCAAGACGACCATCACCCATCCGGGTTCGACCACCCACGGTCGTCTCTCGCCGGAAGAGCGTGCCACGGCGGGAATTCGCGACAGTCTGATCCGTGTCGCCGTGGGCCTGGAAGACCTGGCCGATCTCAAGGCCGACCTGGCCAGGGGATTGGCTGCGCTCTGATCCCCGGGGTCCGTCAGTCGCTGGCGGGCCCTAGCTTTACGACAAACCCATCCAGCCTCTGCTCGTCAGATAGTTGCGTGCGCAGGCGATTGGCCTCGGCACGTTCGCTGAAGGGGCCGACGAATACGCGATACAGGCCCAGGGATGTCTGGATATAGGCATCGAAGCCCTCTGCGGTCAGCTTGTCCCGAAGCGCTGTCGCATTATCGCGATTCCTCAGGCTTGCCAGTTGTACGGCCCATCCGCTCCGCGCAGCCGCAGGCTCCGCAGAGCGGGCCGGTGGCGGTGGGCTGAAGGCTGGCGCTGCCGGTTGCGTTGCGGGTGCAACGCTGCGGCGCTCGGGCTCGCTGGAACGCAGGTCGATGGCGGGCGCCGGCTGGCCCTGTCCGTCGAAGAGCCTTTCGGGTGTCGCGGGCAGGATGCTCGGGCTGCCGGAATCGGTCTCGATGACCCGTATGTCGCTGTATTTCTTTCCGGACAGCGCCGCCAGTCCTGCGCGGTCGCGGATGACGGTTGGCCGCAGGAACACCATCAGATTGCGTTTGACGTGGGTTTCCTGGGTCGAGCGAAACAGTGCGCCCAGCAGCGGAATGTCACCCAGCAGCGGCACCTTGGAATTGGTCTGGGTCACGTCGTCCTGAATCAGCCCGCCGAGCACGATCACCTGGCCGTCTTCGGCAAGAATGGTGCTCTTGATCGAGCGCTTGTTGGTGACCAGATCGACCGCCTGCGCCGTCAGGCTGGCGCTGGGGGCGATGGATGAGATTTCCTGTTCGATCTGCAGGCGCAGCGTGGCGCCCTCGTTGATATGCGGGGTGACCTTGAGCGTGACGCCGATATCCTGCCGCTCGATGGTGGTGAAGGGGTTGTTCGCTCCGGAGGCGTCGGTGGTGTAGCTGCCCGTCTGGAAGGGGACGTTCTGGCCGACGAGGATTTCCGCCTCCTGGTTGTCCAGCGTCAGCAGGCTTGGGGTGGAGAGCAGGTTGCTTTTGCTGTTGGCCGACAGCGCGGTGATCAGCGCGCCGAAGCTGCGTGTGCCGATGCCGATGATGGCGCCGTCGGGCAGGTTGCTGGGAATCTCGTTGTCGTTGATCGCATTGAGCACGCGCCCGATGGAGAGCCCGGTGTTGCCGAAGCTGACGCCGCCGGCGCCGCCCGTGCCGCCGCGTGCATCCACCGCCCACTGTACGCCGAGGGCGTCGGTGATGTCGCCGGAGACCTCGACGATGGCCGCTTCGACCATGACCTGCGCGCGCGGAATGTCGAGCTGGCGGACGATGGACTCGAGCATGCCGAGCAGCTCCGGTTCGGCCAGCATCACCAGCGCATTGAGGCTTTCATCGGCGCGAATGAGGGTGTTCTGGATGCGTCCACTGGTCATCTCGCCTTCTGCGGGCGCGGCGAGGCTTTCAGAGAAGTCACCGAGGGTTTCCGCCAGCGCCTTCGCATCATTGTGACGCAGGCGGATCACCCGTGTGTTGGCCGAGCGGGTGCTGGGTGTGTCCAGTGTCTGCGCCAGGCTGGCGAGCTTCTGCCGGGCCTGTTCCGGGCCGGTAAAGACCAGCCGGTTGGTGCGTGAGTCCGCGATGATCTGCGCGCCCGCCGTATCCTGGGCCTCGCCGCGCGCCAGGGTGTTGCGCAGCACTTCGGCAATGTCCGTAGCCCAGCCGTATTGCAGGTCGACAATGCTGTGTTCGCCGCTCTGGGCGCGATCCAGTTGGCGAATCAGCTCTTCCAGACGGGCAATGTTCGCGCTGCGGTCGCTGATGATCAGTGCATTGGCGGAGCTGACGGCCGCCAGATGGCCGTATTGCGGAACCAGGGGACGTATCAGCGGTAACAATTCCGCTGCGGAGGAGTGCTGCACCTGGATGACGCGGGTTTCCAGCAGGTCGCCACCGCTTGGCCCGCCGCCCGCTTCGGTCTTGGCCTCGGCATTGGGCAGGATGCGCGCCACGTTGCCCTGGGTCAGCACGCTGTAGCCGTGCGTGGCCATCACCGAAAGAAACAGCTGGTAGACCTCGGCCAGCGACAGCGTGGTCGATGACACCACGCTGACCTGCCCTCTGACACGCGGATCGACAATGAACGTTTGTCCGGTGAGTTGGCTGATATGGTCCACGAAGGCGCGAATATCGGCGTCCTTGAGGTTGATCGTCCAGCCATCCTGCTGTGCTTCGGCAGCCTCGATGCCGGGCTCGGCGGCCAGCGACGGCAGGGGCGCGCAGAGCAGCCCGGCGGCGATCAATGCGATGAGCGAGCGAGAGGAAAAAGGCGGCATCAGTTCAGTCATCTTCCGTGGAGAGTTGATCGGCGGGCGCGTTCTCTGTCGGTGTGGCAACGCCTTCCATCTGCTGGCGAAGGGAATCCAGCAACTGCGCTTGCGGATCCGGTTGCTCCACTGGCATGGCCTCTTCACTGTAGTCCGTCATGGCGGAGGCGGAGCGCGTGCTGGGGAAATGCAAGCTCTCGATTCGACCCTCGCGCAGCACCTCGATCCTGTCTGGATGAACGCTGTGCAGACTCAGGCCGGGTTCAAGTTCTTCGCCGATCCTGTAGAGCTGCGGTGGCTGGCCCGCCCGCTGGATGATGGCTGTGGAGCGCTGAGGGTCGGCATGCACGAAGCTGCCATGCAGGGCGAGTTCGGAGCCGGAAAAGGTGCTGGTGTGGGCCTGTTCGGCTGGTGCTCCGAACAGGCTTTCCATACGCTGGATATCCGGCGCGACGCCTGCTGGCTGGCTGTTGCCGGCGACCGGTGCGGGTGGTGTGCGTTCAAGCTGCAGCCAGTCATTGATGCGGCCTGCGAGGTAGAGGCCGAACAGCACGACGATAACCGCGCTCGCGATCAGCGGCGCGTGCCGGTTTGCCTTGTGCAGTGCCGTAGGGAAAGCCAAGCCGGGCGCTCCGTAAGCCGGATTGTGACAACCCATGCCAGGCAGCCGGGTGCGAGACCGCGCTGACGCTGGAAGAGGCGTGCGGGCATTGCTGGCAATCGAGAGCGAATAGAGGGAACGCTGAAGGTGCTGGCCATGCCAGTGCAACTGACTGTTTTTCCGGCAAAAGGTGCCCGATACAGGGTGAATCCCGGCGGTGATTGCAAAAGGCCGTTGTTTTGAATAAAAAAAACGGTCGGGCTGTTGACTTGGTTCGGGTGGATGCGTACATTGCGCGCCTCACAAGGTGATAGCCAGTTGCAACAGCTGACTGGTCTTGTGAAACGGACGCAAGTCCGACCGACGCGCAGCGGTAGTTCAGTCGGTTAGAATACCGGCCTGTCACGCCGGGGGTCGCGGGTTCGAGTCCCGTCCGCTGCGCCATATTCGCTTTCTCACGCAAGTGTTGGAAGCTACGAAAAAAGCGACCTTCGGGTCGCTTTTTTCGTTTTCCACTTCCCCCATTCATTCCTCTCTGCCTTCGACGGATCGGCGCCTGCGACGCACCCTTGCCGTTTTCCGCTGTCAGTAATGCCTAGATGGCTCACTGACGAGGGGGATGGCAATGTTTGGTTTGGAAGCGCTTGAGCTTGCGCGTGTCCAGTTCGCGTTCACCATTTCCTTTCACATCATTTTTCCGGCGATCACCATCGGGCTGGCGAGTTTTCTCGCCGTGCTGGAGGGGTTGTGGCTCAAGACCCGGCGTGAGGTGTACCGCGACCTCTATCACTTCTGGCTGAAGATTTTTGCCGTCAACTTCGGTATGGGTGTGGTGTCCGGCATCGTCATGGCGTACCAGTTCGGAACCAACTGGAGTGCTTTTTCGGAGTTCGCCGGCAGTGTGACCGGGCCGCTGCTGGCGTATGAAGTGCTGACGGCGTTCTTTCTCGAAGCAGGTTTTCTGGGTGTCATGCTGTTCGGCTGGAATCGCGTGGGGCCGGGACTGCATTTCTTTTCCACGGTGATGGTGGCGGTCGGGACGCTGATCTCCACCTTCTGGATTCTGGCCTCCAACAGCTGGATGCATACGCCGCAGGGGCACGAGATCATTGATGGCATCGTGGTGCCGGTGGACTGGTTCGCGATCATCTTCAACCCCTCGTTTCCGTATCGCCTGACGCACATGGCGATTGCCGCGTTCCTCGCCACGGCCTTCATGGTGGGCGCTTCGGCGGCCTGGCATCTGTTGCGTGGCAACGACAACCCGGCCATCCGCAAGATGCTCTCGATGGCGATGTGGATGGCGCTGATCGTGGCACCGATTCAGGCCTTGGTCGGCGATTTCCACGGCCTCAATACGCTGGAGCACCAGCCGGCGAAGATCGCTGCGATGGAGGGGCACTGGGATAACTCCTCGGGTGAGCCGACCCCCCTGTTGCTGTTTGGCTGGCCGGACATGGAGCGGGAAGAGACCCGCTTCAAGGTGGAGATTCCTTACCTGGGCAGCCTGATTCTCAAACACAGCCTGACCGAGCCGATTCCTGCCCTGAAGGATTTTCCTCCCGAAGACCGGCCCAATTCGACCATCGTGTTCTGGACGTTCCGGATCATGGTCGCGCTGGGTCTGTTGATGATCGTGACCGGCGTGTGGAGCTTCTGGCTACGGCGGCGCGGCAGGCTGTTCGAGTCGCGACCCTTCCTGCGGTTGGCGCTGTACATGGGGCCGTCCGGGCTTATCGCGATACTGGCCGGCTGGTTCACCACCGAGATCGGGCGACAGCCCTGGGTGATCTATGGGCTGATGCGCACTGCCGATGGCGTTTCCAGCCACAGTGCCGAACAGCTGGGACTGACGCTGGCGCTGTTCGTGCTGATCTACTTCGCGGTGTTTGGCGTCGGTTTCGTCTATGTGCTGCGCCTGATCGGCAAGGGGCCGGTGCCACACCAAGGCAAGAGCACGGGCACTGGCGGACCGGGTGAACAACGCACACCGGCCAGGCCTATCTCGGCTGCGGATGAGGCGATTGGCCATGAGCAGGGCGACCAACTGGGCGAGAGGAATTGAGCATGGGTATCGATCTTTCGCTGATCTGGGCCGTGATCATCATCTTCGGCATCATGATGTACGTGGTGATGGATGGCTTCGACCTGGGCATCGGCATTCTTTTTCCCTTTCTGGCCGACAGCTCCGAACGCGATGTGGCCATGAATACCGTGGCGCCGGTCTGGGACGGTAACGAAACCTGGCTGGTACTTGGTGGGGCGGGGCTGTTCGCGGCCTTCCCGCTGGCTTACTCGGTGGTGTTGTCGGCGCTCTACCTGCCGATCATCTTCATGCTCATGGGGCTGATCTTTCGCGGGGTCGCCTTCGAGTTCCGTTTCAAGGCGAGTGCCGCCCGCCAGCATGTCTGGGACAAGGCATTTGTCGGTGGCTCGCTGGTGGCGACGTTCTTTCAGGGGGTCGCGCTGGGAGCCTTCATTCACGGTTTTCCGGTCGTGGATCGCGCCTATGCCGGCGGCCCGCTGGACTGGCTGACGCCGTTCTCGGTGTTCTGCGGCATTGCGCTGATCGTCGCCTACGCCTTGCTGGGCTGTACCTGGTTGATCATGAAGACCGCCGGTGACCTGCAGAAGCGCATGCACGATATCGGCATTCCGCTGGTCTGGGCGGTGCTGGCCGTGACCGGGGTGGTGAGCCTGTGGACGCCCCTGACGCATCCAGACATCGCCGAGCGCTGGTTCAGCATGCCGAACCTGATCTTCTTCATGCCGGTGCCGATCCTGGTGCTGCTCTGTACCTTCGGGCTGCTGCGCTCTATCGCGCGCTACGCTCACTATTCGCCGTTCCTGTACACCCTGGCGCTGATCTTCCTGGGCTACAGCGGGCTTGGCATCAGCCTCTGGCCGAACATCATCCCGCCCTCGGTGAGCATCTGGGAAGCCGCCGCGCCGCCCCAGAGCCAGGGCTTCACGCTGGTGGGGGCGTTGCTGATCATTCCGCTGATCCTGATGTACACCGCATGGAGCTATTACGTGTTTCGCGGCAAGGTCAGCGCCGAGGATGGCTATCACTGATCTGCCTCGTGATGGAGCCTCGTATGTCTGAAAAGCCCCCGAAGAGTGCAAAGCCGCTATGGCAGCGCATGGCCTGGCTGGTAACGATCTGGTGCGCCAGTGTGCTGGCGCTGGGTGTGCTGGCCTGGTTGCTGCGTCAGTTCATGACGGCTGCCGGGCTGACTGCGCCGTGAGCGAATCATGTTTCTGTCATGAAGGTTGGTCAGGATGGCATGGACCTTGTTAGTACCAAGACGACCAACTTGGAGGAATCCACTATGGATGATTATCTTGACGAACTTCTCGAATGGCACGCGGCTGAGCAGGATGGGCCGGAGCCGGCTGAGGATGCCTTCGAGCTGTGAGTTCACTCGGCGCGCCGCTGTGTGCGTCGATAGTCACCGGGCGTCTGCCCGCTCCAGCGCTTGAAGGCGCGCTGGAAGGCTTCGGCTGAAGAGAAGCCGAGCAACCAGGCGATTTCGCCGAATGCCAGTTCGGTATCGCGAATGTAGGCCATCGCCAGGTCGCGGCGGGTGTCGTTGAGAATGGCGCGGTAGCTGCTGCCTTCCTCGGTCAGCCGGCGGCGCAGCGTCCAGGGCGGCAATTGCAGGCGCTGGGCGATCTGCTGCAGATCCGGCTCCTGTCCCTTGAGCATCTGCGCCAGCATCTGTGCGACTCGCTCGCGCAGGCTGGTGGTGCGGGTGCGTTGCTCCAGGGCCGCTTCGCACAGCTCCAGCAGCTGCTGCCAGGTGCCGGGGCAGTGTTCCGGGTTGCGTCGGGCGAGGGCAGCCTTGTCCAGCCGCAGCTGGTTGTGTTCGCTGGCGAAGAGCACGGGCTGCGCGAAAAAGGCCTCGTGGCGGGCGGCGTAATCGGGGCGCTCGAACTCGATCTGTACCGCACTCGGCTGCAGCGGGCAGTCTGCCACAGCACTCAGCTGGGTGATCCAACTGGCCAGTACGGTATCCACCACGAAGCGGTTGTAGCTGTTGTAGGGGCTGATGGAATAGAAGCGCAGCCAGGCACCTTCGGCATCCTCGTGTAACTCCGATGCGCCGCGATAGTTGGAGGCATACAGCAGCTCGTAGCGGATCAGGGCTCGCGCCGCTTCACGCACGGTGGGTGCCTGGGTCGCGGCGATGCCGGCCAGCCCCAGGTGGCCGGCCTTGCGCAGTCGGCCCATTTCCAGTCCCAGCGCCGGGTCGCCGGTCAGTTGCATGGCGGCATGACCGAGGCGCATGTAGCGCGGGATGGATAGCCGCGCATGAGGCTCGGCCAGCCGTGCGGGGTCCAGGCCATAGGCTTCCAGCAATGGCCGCGGGTCGATCTGCCTTTCCCGTAGGGCGCTGTCCAGGCTATGCACGAAACCCACCGAGAGATCGCCGAGGCGTATGCGTGGCTGCTTCATGGCCGCTCCGGCAGCCAGAGGTTGTGCAACTGGACCGGCTCGCCAGAGGTACGCTGTGCCGGCTTTCGCGGTGAACCGAGCAGGTTCCAGGGCAGCCCAAGGGTGCGCACGGCCATGCGCGGCAGGTTCGTATCCTGCGGTTCTAGGGGCACGCAGGCGTTCGCTTCCCGCTCATCGACGCCCGGCAGGGCGAGCAGTTCGGTGGTGGCGGGCAGGCTGCGCGTGTAGCCGTCGCAACCGAGCAGTACCGCCAGGCGCCCCGCCGGGGTATGCAGCAGCGTGACCTCCTGGCTTTCGGGGGCCTGGCTGTAGCGGCGTTCATAACGGCTGAGGGCCGTCTTGTAGTGCAGTGGCCCGATGGGCTCGCCAGCAGGCGTAAAGACCAGGCTGACCTGCCGCAGCGGGCCTGTACCGGCCTTCAGTCGGCCCGCTTGCAGCTGGGGTTCGGGCAGCACGATGGAGCCGGCCACCAGCGTTACACCGTATTCCCTTGCCAGACCGGCGAAGATGCGCTGGTAGTCCTCGGCCATCTGTGGCGCCTTGATACGCAACACCGCTTCGGTGCGGCGATCTTCGCTGGTGTTGTCGAACAGGGCACGCAAGTAGTCCCAGGGATTGCTCAGGGCCATCCATTGCATCGCGTCGCGCAGGGTTCGTGCCTGCTGGACTTCGGGTTTTTCACCCAGGGCGAACAGACCCGTGCCCACATGCTCGGGCAGTACGACGATGGTCCGGGGGCCGAGCAGGCCGGCGTCGCGGGCCTGATCGAGGTAGGTGGCGAACTTCATATGCAGGCGTTCGCGGCTCTGGTAATCGGCGGGCAGCAGACGGGTTTCGATCCCCAGCAGGTTGCCCGCTGCTCCCGGCAGCCCCTGGCTGCTGATCGGCAGGGTGCGCAGGTCCGATAACAGCGGCCCGCTGCGCCGGTCGTCAGTCCAGTTCAGATAGACCATCAGCGCGGCTAAGGCGAGTACGGTCAGGATAAGCAGCTTGGTACGCAGACGCATTGGATCAGGGCTTTTCAGTGAAGGGGATACGGCGAGCCTAGGCACTTGCCTGGCGATTGCCAAGCCTTCCGGCTCGATTGGGTCAGGCAGTTGTCAGTTTCGATCATTGAGCCTGTGGCTGTGGCTGTTTATCTTCGCTGCATGGCGACCATGCCCCGAGAGTCTGGCGCCCAACCGTTGGCTTCTGGCACGAGAGCACGTGCCCTTGATGAGGAATGAACATGAGTGCCTTCCCGCACCTGCTGGCCCCGCTGGACCTGGGCTTCACCACGCTGCGCAACCGCGTTCTGATGGGCTCGATGCACACCGGCCTCGAGGAAATGCCCAATGGCTTCGAGCGCATGGCGGCGTTTTTTGCCGAGCGCGCGCGGGGTGGTGTCGGCCTCATCGTCACTGGCGGCGTTGGCCCCAACGAGGAAGGTTCGGTCCGGGCCGGCGCGGCCAAACTCTCCACCCCGCAGGAGGCCGAAGAACACAGGGTCGTTACCCAGGCGGTACACGAAGCCGGCGGCAAGATTTGTCTGCAGATTCTTCATGCCGGTCGCTACGCCTACAGCCCCAAGCTCGTCGCGCCCAGTGCCATCCAGGCGCCGATCAACCCCTTCAAGCCGCGCGAGCTGGACGAGGCGGGTATCGAGAAGCAGATCCAGGACTTCGTCAATTGCGCCAGCCTGGCGAAGGAGGCCGGCTATGACGGCGTCGAGATCATGGGCTCGGAAGGCTACTTCATCAACCAGTTCCTGGTCGTCCACACCAACCATCGCACCGACCGCTGGGGCGGTAGCTACGAGAACCGCATGCGCCTGCCGCTGGAAATCGTGCGCCGCGTGCGTGAAGCGGTAGGCCCCGAGTTCATCATCATCTATCGCCTGTCGATGCTCGATCTGGTGGAAACCGGTAGCACTTGGGATGAGGTGGTGGTGCTGGCCAAGGCCATCGAGCAGGCCGGCGCGACCATCATCAACACCGGTATCGGCTGGCATGAGGCGCGTATCCCGACCATCGCCACCAAGGTGCCGCGCGCGGCATTCACCAAGGTGACGGCCAGGCTGCGTGGCGAGGTCGGCATTCCGCTGATCACCACCAACCGCATCAATACCCCGGAAGTCGCCGAGCAGGTGCTGGCCGAAGGCGATGCCGACATGGTGTCCATGGCACGGCCCTTCCTTGCCGACCCGGAGTTTGTCAACAAGGCCGCCGCCGGTCGCAGCGATGCCATCAACACCTGCATCGGCTGCAACCAGGCCTGCCTGGATCACACCTTCAGCGGCAAGCTGACCAGCTGCCTGGTCAACCCCCGCGCCTGTCATGAAACCGAGCTGAACTACATCCCTGTCGCTGCAGCGAAGAAGATCGCCGTCGTCGGCGCTGGCCCGGCCGGGCTGTCGGCGGCCAGTGTCGCTGCCGAACGTGGCCATCAGGTGACCCTGTTCGACTCGGCCAGCGAGATCGGCGGCCAGTTCAATGTCGCCAAGCGTGTGCCGGGCAAGGAAGAGTTCTTCGAGACCCTGCGCTATTTCGACGGCAAGCTCGAGCGATCCGGCGTCGATCTGCGCCTGAACACCCGCGTCGGCGCAGGTGATCTGCTGGCCGGCGGCTACGACGAAATCATCCTCGCCACCGGCATCGTGCCGCGCACACCGGAGATACCGGGTATCGGGCATCCGAAGGTGATCAGCTACCTCGATGCGATTCTCCAGCGCAAGCCCGTGGGCCAGCGCGTGGCGGTGATCGGCGCCGGTGGTATCGGTTTCGATGTCAGCGAATTCATCACCCACGATGGCCAGTCCACCAGCCTGGACCGTGAGGCGTTCTGGAAGGAGTGGGGGATCGACCTGGGCCTGCAGGCCCGGGGCGGCGTTGCGGGCGTCAAGCCGATGCTGCAGGCTCCGGCGCGTCAGGTATATCTGCTGCAGCGCAAGAAATCCAAGGTTGGCAGCGGCTTGGGCAAGACCACCGGCTGGATTCACCGCACCGGACTGAAAAACAAGCAGGTACAGATGATCAACTCGGTGGAGTACCTGAAGATCGATGACGAGGGCCTGCATATTTCCATCGCCGGTGGCGAACCGCAGGTATTGCCGGTGGACACCGTCATTGTCTGCGCCGGCCAGGACCCCTTGCGTGAGCTGCAGGCCGAGCTTGAGCAGGGCGGCCTCAAGGTGCATTTGATCGGCGGTGCGGATGTCGCCGCAGAACTGGATGCCAAGCGTGCGATCGACCAGGGCTCGCGTCTGGCCGCTGCCTTGTAGAAGCCACTTCAAGCCACGAGCTTCATGCCTGCGCGGCCTTCAATCGAAGGCGGCAGGCACTGGTTTGCCGGTTGTTGGCAGGCTGGCATCCCGATTCGATCACAGTTTGTGACCGTCCATCTGCCGGCAGCCCCCGTTGCCCGGGTGCCTGCCAACCCAGTCACATTGCCGGTTGCGGCTTTTCCCCTACACTTGTCGGGCATGGGATGGCGACCGTACGCAGTCGCTGCCTCACATATTCACTGCCCCACCGAGCTGTTGAGGATGCCAAGCATGCAGAACAAACCGCAGACGGTCGAAGCCGTTCTGTTCTTCAACGATGCCGGTGTCTGCAAGGAAATGCTCTATCCCGAATTCGAGGCCATGCTCGATGGTGTGGTGACCATGCCCGAATTCGCCGACCAGCAGATGCGTGTCGTCTATGCGCTGGTCAATGCACGCCTGCAGATACGCGCGGCAGTGTTCTTTTATCTCGATTTCAACGAAGACGGTTCGGCGGACAGTGGCTGGAACATTCCACTGCGCAGCCTGGCCGAGCGCACCGGGCGCGGGCCGGACCTGGGTGCCGGGCCGATTCGCCTGGCCTGTCGCAGCCAGTGTCCGGTTGCCTGGCACCAGATGCACCTGTGGGACCCCGAACTGACTCAGGCGCGAAATCATCTGCTCATGCTGCGTGATCGCATCAGGCGCAACCAGCTGGGTTTGCTGGTCGAGGAGGAAACACCGCAGGCGGTTGCCGCCGAGCGCCTGCAGGTGGTCGCCGAGGAAACCTGGTACGCCGCAGATTCCGCCAAGGTGCGGCGGGACGAAAAACTCGAACAGGAACAGCGCCTCAAGGCTGCGCAACTGATCAAGCAGCAGCGGTTGCGTATCGCCAGCCTCGAACGCCAGCGTGAAATGGAACTCGGCAAGCTGCGTGAGCTGGCCGTTCAGCAGCAAGGCAAGCTGCAGCAGGAAAACGCCCGGTTGCGCCATGACCTGCTCGAACAGGAACAGGTCGTCGCCCGCCTGCGTGCGGAACTCGCGGCGCAGGCCGAGGGTTTCCAGAGTACGCGTGAGGAAATGAGCCGACAATTGCGCGCTCTGGAGCGCAACAGTCGGGCTGAAGCCGAGGATGCGCGGATGCAGTTCGACAGCGAGATGCAGGCTCAGGTGGCGGCAGCCGTGGCCGAGGCTCAGGAACAGATCGCCATACGCGATGTCGAACTGGCCTATCGCAATGAGCTCGATGCCCAGTTGCAGGAAGAAATCGAACAGTTGCGCAAGCTATGCCAGACGCTCACCGAAAGCGGCAGCGAGCGGGTGCTGGCGCGGCTGTCGAAGCTTGGTGTGCTGTTCGTCGCCTATCATCCGGGCGCCGGTCACCTGACCATCCCGCTGCAGGATCTGACGCGTTATCAGCACAGTCCGCTGGCCTATGCCGCCGCCAAGTGTGGTGTCTCAGAGGAGCAGTACCGCCAGTGGGTGGAGCATTATCAGCAGCCGAGCTGCGTGGCGATGCTACCAAGCGGCGAGCGTTGCAACATGCCGCTGGACAAGGTGGATTCGCCCAGCCGCTTTGCCATCGGCGAGTCCAACTGCTGCGCCAGGCATCGCTCGCAGGAGCGCTTGCGTACCGGTAGCTGAGTCTTGTTATCCATACCATCCCTTGCCGATTTCCCTGATGCGCCACTGCAGCCAGTCGAGCTGCCCTGGCTGCATCAAGCGGGCGTGCAACTGGCCATTCTGCGTCTGGACCAGATCGACCCGGAGCTTTCCGGCAACAAGTGGTTCAAGCTTGCCCATCATCTGAAGGCGGCGCGTGACGCCGGCGCGTGCGGCCTGATCAGCCTCGGCGGGCCTCACTCCAATCACCTGCATGCCCTGGCTGCCGCTGGCAAGCGCTTCGGTCTGGCTACGGTCGGCCTGTTGCGCGGCACTGCGCAGACGACTCCGACTATCGATGATCTGCAAGGCTTCGGCATGCAGCTGCACTGGCTGGGGTATGGCGGTTATCGCGAGCGTCACCGGTCTGACTTTTTCGAACCCTGGCTGGAGCGCTACCCCGGTTACTACTGTGTGCCCGAAGGCGGCGGCGGGTTGTCCGGCGCCCTGGGCTGCACGCCGCTGGTGTCTTATGTACAGAAGCAGCTGATGGCGCTGGGCTGGGATGACTATGACGGCTGGTGGCTTGCTGCGGGCACCGGCACGACTCTGGCCGGGCTGGTGATCGGTGAACAGGGACGGGGCGAGCATCCGGTTCACGGTGCTCTGGCGGGGCCTGCTGCGCACGGTGTTGCAGAGGAAGTCGGCAGGCTGCTGGGCGACGCGGGGATGACGAATCACGGCTACCGGCTGATCGATGCGAGTCGCGGCGGCTTCGGGTGTTTTGATGCGGAACTTGCGCACTTCATGACCGAAACCGAACACGCGACCGGCCTGCCGCTGGAGCCGGTCTATACGGCGAAAGCGATGATGGCGTTACGCCGTTGCGTGCTGGACGATTACTTCGCCAGGGGGGCGCGAATCATCTTCGTGCACACCGGTGGCCTGCAGGGCCGGAGGGCCGCTCAGGCATCGCTGGACAAGCTGTTGCGCTGATCTGAAAACCCCATGGCTGTGCCGGGCGCAGCGGTCGGGTCTCAGCCCAGCACCCAGCCCATGATCCCGCCGGCCAGTACCACCAGCCAGGGCGGTAGCTTCCAGAGCATCAGCGCCGCCAGGGCGATCAGGCCCAGGGTAAAGTCCTTCAGGCCGTGAATGGCGCTGGTCCAGACCGGATCGTAGAGGGCCGCCAATAGTAAGCCGACGACCGCGGCATTCACGCCGGCCAGGGCCGCCTGTATGCGCCGGTTGGCGCGCAGCCGCTCCCAGAATGGCATGACGCCGAAGACCAGCAGGAATGAAGGCACGAAGATGGCGAAGAGGCACAGGGCTGCGTTCAGCACAGGTCCGTTGCCGCCAGCCATGGAGCCGCCGAGGAAGGCCGAAAAGGTGAATAAGGGACCCGGTACGGCCTGGGCCGCACCATAACCGGCGAGGAAGACGTCATTGCCGACCCAGCCACTGGGTACCACTTCGGCCTGCAGCAGCGGCAGCACCACGTGACCGCCACCGAACACCAGCGCGCCGGCGCGGTAGAAGGCATCCAGCAGAGCCAGTGCCTGGCTGCTCGAAGCGGCGGCCAGCATGGGCAGGACAGCCAGCAGAGCAAAGAACGAAGCCAGCGCCATTACGCCGATCAGGTTGCGGGTACGCGGCTGCAAGGGTGTGGCGGTGACGGGCGCTGCGGGACGAAACAGCATCAGGCCGATGAGTCCGGCCAGGGCGATCACGCCCAGCTGTGCCCATGCACCGGGCAGGGCAAGAATTGCGAGGGCGGCGATCAGCGCCATCGCGATACGCAGAGCGTCTGTGCAGAGGCTGCGTGCCATGCCCCATACCGCCTGGGCCACGACCGCCACCGCGACGATCTTCAGGCCGTGCAGGACGCCTTGCGGCAGGCCATTGCCCCAGCTGGCGATGCCCAGTGCGAACAATAGAAGCGCTATTGCCGAGGGTAGGGTGAAACCGGCCCAGGCGGCTATGGAACCACCGTAACCGCCGCGCAGCAGGCCGATGGCGATGCCCACCTGGCTGCTGGATGGGCCGGGCAGGAACTGGCAGAGCGCGACCAGATCGGCATAGTTGCGTTCGTCGAGCCATTGGCGGCGGTGGACTAACTCCTCGCGAAAATAGCCAATATGGGCAACCGGGCCACCAAAGGAGGTCAGGCCCAGGCGCAGGAAGACCAGAAAGATGCTCCAGGCGCTTGAAGAGTGAAGGCTGTGCGAGGTGTTGGTGAGCGGGGGCATCTGTAGACCGGTGCAGTGGCAGGTGTCCAGTATGCAACAGGCAGATGACAGGCGTATTTGGGCCAGTTCAATCAGGCCAGTCATCAGGTACCAGAAACAGGCGCTCCCGCTCAGTCCAGTACGCCTCGGCATTGACTTCGAGGCGCACCAGCAGCCAGGGCTGCGAGCGGGTCGGGGTGGCATTGACCCAGTTGTCGAAGTCCGACGGCTGCCAGACCGCAGCGCTCTCCAGATGTGCCGGCGCCAGCCAGGCATGGCGAGGCAGCGGCTGCCAGCGTGTTTCCTGATCGCGCTGCGGGTGGTTGCGGGCAAAATCGGGCCAGTCGCGCTGGCGCAACCAGCGCCCGCTCAGGTGCGTGGTATTGGCGCCTACGGGTGAGACCCGGACTTCGCCACAGGGCTGGAACAGATAACCGCCGAGCCAGAACGCACTGTCGATTGCGCAACAGGTGAGCTCGCTGAGGATGCTGCGGGCGCAGGGGGTGGAGCACAGCTGCAGTTGATGCGCGCAGAGGCGCTGCAGCTTGATGGACAGCCGATCATGGCTGCCGGGGCCGAGCCAGTGTTCGTGTCGGCTGCGGTCGCTGTTTTCCAGCCCCAGGTAGAACTTCACCGCCAGTTCCAGATGATGCACACCTTCGGCGTCGCGGAAGATCAGGTCGAGTTCGCCAAGCGTCTGGCCGTCCTGGCGGATCGGCAGGTTGGCGCCCAGCAATTCGATATCTGGCGCCTGGCTCAGCGCGAATTGCCAGAGGCGCTCGTAATACAGCCCCAGCCGACGATTGCTGCGCTGTTCGAGCCAGGCGTACAGCACCGCCGGCTGAGCGTCCAGCAGGTGCAGCCAGCCGGCCAGCTCATCGGGATTGCTGGCCCAGCGGCTGGCCGTCAGCGGATGTCGCTGCGGTGCAGGCGTGTTGCTCAGCAGCGGTGGTGAGAGCAGCGTCCAGGCGAGATCCCGCACCTGCGGGTGCAAGAGTCCGGGCAGCAGTTCGGCAAGGCTGGGCAGGTTCATGCAGCAAGCATAGCCCAGGGTGGGTCGATGCTCCGGCGCACGCAATCGGCAGATAGACTCTGGGTCCGTTTGCCGCCCCTTGCGCCTTTCACCCATAATCGTTCACCGCACTGCGGCGCGAGCAGCCCGCCACCACCCGCCACCTCTGTCCGTCAGGGAGCCTCAATGGATCAGTTCCGCAATATCGGCATCATCGGCCGCCTGGGCAGCTCCCAGGTGCTGGATACCATCCGCCGGCTGAAGAAATTTCTCGTGGAGCGCCATCTGCACGTGATTCTCGAAGAGAACATTGCCGAGGTGCTGCCGGGGCACGGCATGCAGACTTCCTCACGGCAGCGGCTGGGCGAATCCTGCGACCTGGTGATTGTGGTGGGCGGCGACGGCAGCCTGCTCGGTGCGGCGCGGGCCATGGCCAAGCATCGCGTGCCGGTGCTGGGAATCAACCGGGGCAGCCTGGGCTTTCTCACCGATATCCGTCCTGACGAGCTGGAAGAGAAGGTGGCCGAAGTGCTCAGCGGGCAGTACACGCTGGAGAACCGCTTCCTGCTGGAAGCCCAGGTGCGACGCTTCGAGGAGTCCATCGGCGAGGGCGATGCGCTCAATGACGTGGTGCTGCATCCGGGCAAGTCGACTCGGATGATCGAATTCGAACTGTATATCGACGGTCAGTTCGTCTGCTCGCAGAAGGCCGACGGCCTGATCGTCGCGACGCCCACCGGCTCCACGGCCTACTCGCTTTCCGCTGGCGGGCCGATCATGCATCCGCGCCTGGATGCCATCGTCATCGTGCCGATGTATCCGCATACGCTGTCCAGTCGGCCCATCGTGGTCGATGGCAACAGCGAGCTGAAGATCGTGGTGTCGCCGAACATGCAGATCTACCCGCAGGTCTCCTGTGATGGGCAGAACCATTTCACCTGTGCCCCCGGTGACACCGTGACGGTGCGCAAGAAGCCGCAGAAGCTGCACTTGATCCACCCGCTGGGCCACAACTACTACGAGGTCTGCCGCACCAAACTGGGCTGGGGCAGTCGCCTCGGTGGAGGCGAATAGTGATTGTCGATCCGGACCGTAGCTACGACCTGATCGGGGACGTACACGGTTGCGCCCGTACCCTGGCGCGCCTGCTCGATCAGCTCGGCTATCGGCAGCAAGGCGGTATCTGGCGGCACAGGCGTCGGCAGGTGATCTTTCTCGGCGACATCATCGACCGTGGCCCGCGCATCCGTGAGGCATTGCATCTGGTGCATGGCATGGTCGAGGGGGGGCAGGCCCATTGCATCATGGGCAATCATGAGTTCAACGCGCTGGGCTGGTATGCCGAGGCGCCAGCGGAAAGCGGCCAGAAATTCGTGCGTGAACACACGCCGCGCTATGCCATGCTGCTGCAACAGACCTTCGAGCAGTTCGAGCGTTATCCAGAAGAGTGGCAGGCTTTTCGCGAGTGGTTCATGGAGTTGCCGTTGTTCCTGCACAGCGAGCGCTTCCGCGTGGTGCATGCATGCTGGGACAACGCGGTGATCGATCAGCTGCGCCAGCGCCTGCCGCAGGGCCGGATCGATGCCGAGTTTCTGCGGGAGGCGGCCTTCTCCAAGGGGTTCGCCGCCAAGGCGCTGGATCGCCTGTTGCGCGGCACCGACATGCCGCTGCCGGAGGGCCTGACACTGACCAGCGCCGAGGGCTTTACGCGCAATTTCTTTCGCACCAAGTTCTGGGAAGAAAATCCCAAGACCTATGGCGACATTGTCTTCCAGCCCGATGGCCTGCCGGAAAAGGCGGCCTGTCTGCCACTCAGCGAGAGTCAGAAGAGCCGCCTGTTTCTCTATGGCCCCGATGAGCCGCTGCTGTTCGTCGGTCACTACTGGCGCAGCGGGCAGCCGGCGCCGATCCGTCACAACCTGGCCTGCCTGGACTACAGCGCGGTGAAGAACGACAAGCTGGTGGCTTATCGGCTCGATCAGGAAACCCTGCTCGATCCGGCGAAATTCTTCTGGGTGAACGTGGAGCGCTAGATGTCCGCAGTCGAGGCCTTGCGCCTGCCGTTGTCGGTTGATTTGAGCGGTTTCGTCGCGCTGCTGCGACGGCTGCAGGTGCCGTGTCGCGTCAGCGAAGAAGCGGGCGAGCAGGTGCTGCGCGTGCCGGCGGAAACCGCCGAGCAGGTGCGCGAGTTGTACCAGCGTTATCCCCAGGGCGATCAGACCGTGGTGCTCGAACAGCCGCCAAGCCGGCGCGGTGGCTTCGTTGCGAGCCTGCGCCGCAGCCCTCTGACCGCGGCGATGCTACTGCTCACGCTGGTGGCGGCGGCGGTGACGATGCTGGGCGACAACTTCGCTGCCATCCGTTGGCTCAATTTCAGCGATTTTCATATCGAGGGCGAGTACGCCTATTTCGCCACCCTGGAACAGACCCTGGCGACGCATCAGTGGTGGCGGCTGATCACACCGATCTTCGTCCACTTCGGCTTTCTGCATCTGGCGATGAACTCGATGTGGTACTGGGAGCTGGGACGGCGCATCGAGTATCGCCAGGGCGCGCTGATGCTGCTCGGGCTGACGCTGCTCTTCGCGCTGGTGTCCAACACCAGCCAGTATGTGTTCGGCGGCCCCGGCATCTTCGGCGGCCTGTCCGGCGTGCTTTATGGGCTGCTGGGCCATTGCTGGCTGTTCCAGAAACTGGCACCGGACGAAGCCTACCGTCTGCCTTCGGGCGTGGTGGTGCTGATGCTGATCTGGCTGGTGGTGTGCCTGACCGGAGCCATCGAGGTGCTCAGCTTCGGTACTCTGGCCATCGCCAATGCGGCGCATGTCGGTGGGCTGGTAGCGGGTTGCGTCACCGGCATCATCGGCGGCTTGCTGACGCGTAAATAAAACGATGCTGGCATCCACCGTCGTGCGCTTCCGTAGGTCGAATTAGCCGAAGGCGTAATCCGACGATCCGCAGGCGTAATCCGACGATGCGTGGCACAAATCCTTGCGAACGACCTCGACCCCGCCTGCTAAAGCATGACCCGACGGCCTGGCTTCCAGCTTCCGGCTGCCAGTTCCGCTAGAATGCCCATTTTCACCGGGAGCAGGCCATGTCGTCCTTTATCGAAGCCATCGAAAACATCACCCCCGAAATCTATGAAAACCTCAAGCTTGCCGTCGAACTGGGCAAGTGGGGCGATGGGCGCAAGCTGACCGTCGAGCAGAAGGAAACCTGCCTGGCGGCAATGATCGCCTGGGAAATGCAGAACCTTCCCGAAGAGCAGCGCACCGGCTACCTGGGTGGCCAGGAGTGCGGCTCCAAGAGCAAGAACAAGGCGCCCATCGACACCAGCCTGTTCGCCCCCGCTTCAGGGACCCGTCACTGATGGTTGAATTGGGACGCGGCGCACTGAGCAAGATGTCCGTGCAGCTCGAAACCGGCGTGCCGGCGCAGTACGCCTTTCGCCTGAACGACGAACAGGTGCCGGTCAATCCTCTGCTCGGCAAGGCCCTGCGACTGGAATATCTCGGCGCGATCAACTGCACCCATTGCGGGCGCAAGACCAACAAGAGCTTCAGCCAGGGCTACTGCTACCCCTGTTTCAAGAAGCTGCCGCAGTGCGACGTCTGCATCATGAGCCCGGAAAAGTGCCATCATGATTTCGGCACCTGCCGCGACCCGCAGTGGGGCATGGACTTCTGCATGACCGACCATGTGGTCTACCTGGCCAATTCGTCCGGCATCAAGGTGGGCATCACCCGCGCCACGCAGTTGCCAACCCGCTGGCTCGACCAGGGCGCCAGCCAGGCGCTGCCGATCATGCGCGTTGCCACGCGCCAGCAGTCGGGTCTGGTGGAAGACCTGCTGCGTAGCCAGGTCGCCGACCGCACCAACTGGCGTGCGCTGCTCAAGGGTGATGCCGAGGCGATGGATCTGGTGCAGACCCGCGAGAACATTTTCGATGCCTGTGCCGAGGGTTTGCAGGCGTTGCAGCAGCGCTTCGGTCTGCAGGCGATCCAGCCAGTGGCCGATGCCGAAGTCGTTGAGATCCGTTATCCGGTGGACGCCTATCCGACCAAGATCGTCAGCCTGGACCTGGAGAAGACTCCGATGGTCGAGGGCACGCTCAAGGGCATCAAGGGTCAATATCTGATCCTCGATACCGGCGTGATCAACATCCGCAAGTTCACCGCTTATCAGTTAGCCATCAGCTGCACGGCATAAGCTGCAAGCTGACGCAATCCTACTTGCAGCCTGAAGCTCGCCGCTTGCCGCTGCCCAGAAGAGGTCCAACCCATGCGTACCGAACAACCGAAAGTCATTCATCTCAAGGATTATCAGGTACCGGCGTACCTGATCGATGAAACCCACCTGACCTTCGAGCTGTATGAGGACCGTACTCTGGTGCATGCCCAGTTGGTGATGCGCCGCAACCCGGAAGCCGGTGCCGGCTTGCCGCCGCTGGAGCTGCATGGTCAGGATCTGGAGCTGCTGTCGCTGTCGCTCAACGACCGTCAGCTGGAGGCGGGCGATTATCAGATCGGCGAAGAAAGCCTGACGCTGCAACCCGACAGTGAACAGTTCACCCTCGACAGCAGCGTGGTCATCCACCCGGAAACCAATACCGCGCTGGAGGGCCTCTACAAATCCGGCAAGATGTTCTGCACCCAGTGCGAGGCCGAGGGCTTTCGCAAGATCACCTGGTACCTCGACCGCCCGGACGTGATGAGCATCTTCACCACCACGGTCAGCGCCGACAAGCAGCGCTATCCGATCCTGCTGTCCAACGGCAACCCGATTGCCAGCGGCAGCGAAGACGATGGCCGCCACTGGGCGACCTGGGAAGACCCGTTCAAGAAGCCGGCCTATCTGTTTGCGCTGGTGGCTGGCGATCTCTGGTGCGTCGAGGACAGCTTCACCACCCTGAGCGGGCGTGACGTGGCGCTGCGCATTTATGTCGAGCCGGAAAACATCGACAAGTGCCAGCACGCCATGGACAGCCTGAAGAAGTCGATGAAATGGGACGAGGAGGCCTATGGTCGTGAATACGATCTGGACATCTTCATGATCGTCGCCGTCAACGACTTCAACATGGGGGCGATGGAAAACAAGGGCCTCAACATCTTCAACTCCAGCGCCGTGCTGGCCCGCGCCGAAACCGCCACCGACGCCGCGCACCAGCGTGTCGAAGCCATCGTTGCCCACGAGTACTTCCACAACTGGTCGGGCAACCGCGTGACCTGCCGCGACTGGTTCCAGCTGTCGCTCAAGGAAGGCTTCACCGTCCTGCGCGATGCACAGTTCAGCGCCGACATGAACTCGGCGACCGTCAAGCGCATCGAGGACGTGGCCTACCTGCGCACCCACCAATTCGCCGAAGATGCCGGCCCCATGGCCCATTCGGTGCGCCCCGAATCCTTCATGGAAATTTCCAACTTCTACACCCTGACCGTCTACGAGAAGGGCGCGGAAGTGGTGCGCATGATCCAGACGCTGCTGGGCAAGGAAGGCTTCCGCAAGGGCTGCGACCTGTATTTCGAGCGTCACGATGGCCAGGCGGTGACGGTGGATGACTTCGTCAAGGCCATGGAAGACGCCAACGGCGCCGACCTCAGCCAGTTCAAGCGCTGGTACAGCCAGGCCGGCACGCCGCGCCTGACGGTCAGCGAGCGTTATGACGAGGCCGCGCACACCTACACCCTGAACTTCCGCCAGAGCTGCCCGCCGACACCCGGCCAGGACAGCAAGGAACCCTTCGTCATTCCGGTGGGACTGGGTCTGCTGTCCGCCGACGGTTCCGAGATGCCGCTGCGCCTGCACGGCGAGGCTGCACCGGTCGGCACCAGCCGTGTGCTGGCCGTGACCGAAGCCGAGCAGAGCTTCACGTTCGTCGATATCGCCGAGCGCCCGCTGCCGTCGCTGCTGCGCGACTTCTCGGCCCCGGTGAAGCTGGAGTTTCCCTACAGCCGCGACCAGCTGATGTTCCTCATGCAGCATGATTCCGACGGCTTCAACCGCTGGGAGGCCGGCCAGCAACTGTCGGTGCAGGTGCTGCAGGAACTGATCGGCCAGCATCAGCGCGGCGAGCCGCTGGCGATGGACGAGCGCCTGACCGGGGCGTTGCGCAGCCTGCTGCAGGACGAAACCCTCGACCCGGCGATGGTGGCCGAAATGCTCTCGCTGCCCAGCGAAGCCTATCTCACCGAAATCAGCGAAGTGGCCGATGTCGACGCCATCCACGCCGCACGCGAATTCGCCCGGCGCGAACTGGGCAGCCGACTGTTCGAGCCGCTCTACCAGCGCTACATGACTCATCGCGAAGTATCGCGGCAGACGCCCTACGTAGCCTCGGCGGAACACTTCGCCCGCCGCGCGCTGCAGAACATCGCGCTGGCCTACCTGATGTTCAGCGAGCGTTCGGACATCCTCTCGCTGTGCTTGGACCAGTTCGACACCGCCGACAACATGACCGAGCGCCTGTCGGCGCTGGCCTCGCTGATCAACTCGCCGTTCGAAGAGAAGCGCGCGCTGGCGCTGCAGACCTTCGCCGAGCACTTCAAGGACAACCCGCTGGTGATGGACCAGTGGTTCAGCGTGCAGGCGGCCAGTCCGTTGCCCGGCGGCCTGGAGCGCGTGCAGGCGCTGATGCAGCATCCGGCCTTCACCCTGAAGAACCCCAACAAGGTACGCGCGCTGATCGGCGCCTTCGCCGGCCAGAACCTGGTCAACTTCCACCGCGCCGATGGCAGCGGCTACCGCTTCCTGGCCGATCAGGTCATCACGCTGAATGCCATGAACCCGCAAATCGCCTCGCGCCTGCTCGGGCCGCTGACCCGCTGGCGCAAGTACGACAGCAGCCGCCAGGCGCTGATGAAGGCCGAACTGGAGCGCATCCTGGCCTCCGGCGAGCTGTCCAGCGATGTCTATGAAGTGGTGAGCAAGAGCCTGGCTTGAGGTATCGAGCCGGCTTTTCCAGAAGCCAGTGGATCATGGCGATGGCTTGCGCAGCATCGCCAGCCGGTGGGTTTCTGGAGCCGGCACCGTCAACCTGATCCGGTCCTGTGATCAGGTCTCGAGAGTTAACAAAAGATAACGTCCCGTCGATTGTAAGTGCTTTCCAAAGCTGGCTAGGATGGCTGCGCCCGTCGTTGGTTACGGGCCCTTGCTAATAAGAACAAAGGGGATTGTTATGACTGAGCCCGTCTTCTGGCGTGGCCAGGCTGGCCCTGTGCCTGCCGCGTCCTGTAGGCCGAAGCGCAACTGCTTCTCGTCCTTGGTCCGTTTATTTTCGGCATGCAGCCTGTTTGCACTGCTGTGTGGCGGTGCTTCGCTTCATGCACAGCCTGGCGATCCCCAGATTCGCTATTCCATCGAGTCCCCGAAAGCGGCTTCCAGCCTGCTCCTGGACGTAACCCATGCAGGGTCTCGTCTGGTAGTTGCGGGTGACCGGGGCCATATCCTCTACTCCGACGATGGTGGTGCCAGCTGGACCCAGGCGAAGGTGCCCACCCGGCAACTGCTTACCGCCGTCTATTTCACTGATGATCGGCATGGCTGGGCCGTCGGCCACGATGCGCTGATCCTGGCAACCACCGATGGCGGGGAGACCTGGGCACCCCAGTACGAGGATCGTGAGGGCGAAGTGCCTCTGCTTGACGTCTGGTTCGAGAATGCCGAACACGGGCTGGCGGTGGGTGCCTACGGGACGTTGCTGGAAACCCATGACGGTGGTCAGCACTGGGAGGACATCAGGGATCGGCTCGACAATGAAGACGGCTACCACCTGAACGCCATCACCGCGATCAAGGACTCCGGTCTGTTCGTCGTCGGCGAGATGGGTGGAATGTTCCGCTCTCCGGATATGGGGCAGACCTGGGAGCGAGTCGAGTCACCTTATCAGGGCTCGCTGTTCGGCGTGATCAGTGGCAGCGAAGCGGGCCTTGTGGTTGCCTTCGGACTGCGTGGGCACCTGTTCCGTTCGATGGATTTCGGCAGCAGCTGGGAAACGATATCCCTGGGCAACCGCGATAATCCGCTGGAAGCCGGCCTTGCCGACGGCAACGTTCTCGGCGATGGCCGCATGGTGGTTATCGGTCACGGTGGTGTGGTCCTGAGCAGCGATGATCAGGGGCGTTCGTTCGAGATTTACAACCGCCCTGATCGACGCTCCCTGTCCGGTGTCGTGGCCAATGCCCACGGCAACCTGATCCTGGTAGGGCAGAGTGGTGTACGCATCGCTTCGCCGTCGGGCGCGGATCTGCCCAACAAAAACAATAAGCCGGAGCAGCCATGACCAAGCATCAACAGAAACCAGCTTCCTTCCTGGAACGTCTGATTTTCAACAATCGGCCGCTTGTGGTCCTGATCTGCCTGCTTATCAGCGTATTCCTGTTTTATCAGGCCGCGCAGGTACGGCCTTCGACCAGCTTCGAAAAGATGATTCCGCTGGGGCACCCTTATATCCAGAACATGCTCGAGCATCGTGATGATCTGGCCAACCTCGGCAATACGGTGCGTATTTCGGTGGCGGCCAAGGATGGCGACATCTTTTCCAGGGAGTACATGGAAACGCTTCGCCAGATCCATGACGAAATCTTCTATATCCAGGGTGTCGATCGCTCGAACATGAAGTCGCTCTGGAGCTCCAGTGTTCGCTGGACCGAAGTGACCGAGCAGGGCTTCGCTGGCGGTGAAGTGATCCCCCAGACCTACGATGGCTCTGAGGAGAGCCTGGAAGACCTGCGCAATAACATTCTCAAGTCGGGACAGGTCGGGCGTCTGGTCGCTAACAACTTCAAGTCGAGCATCATCGATGTGCCGCTGATGGAGTCCTATTCCGATCCTGAAGATCGCAGCAGACTGATCAACCTCGACTATCAGCAGTTCTCCCATGAACTCGAGGAGAAAATCCGCGACAAGTACCAGACACAGAATCCCAACGTGGAAATCCACATTATCGGTTTCGCCAAGAAGGTTGGCGATCTGATCGATGGGCTGGCGGGCGTGGTGCTGTTCTTCTTCGTCGCCATCGGCATCACGCTGGCGCTGTTGCTGTGGTTCACCCGCTGCGTGAAGAGCACCATCGCGGTGGTGGTGACGACGCTGATCGCGGTGGCATGGCAGCTCGGCCTGCTGCACACCCTGGGTTTCGGTTTGGATCCGTACTCGATGCTGGTGCCGTTCCTGGTGTTCGCCATCGGTATTTCCCACGGCGTGCAGAAAATCAACGGCATTGCCATGGCGTCGGGCGAAACCGACGATCCCCTGATTGCGGCGCGCCTGGCGTTCCGCCAGCTGTTCGTGCCCGGCATGGTGGCGCTGGCTTCCGATGCCGTGGGCTTCGTGACACTCCTGCTGATCGACATCGGGGTGATCCGCGAGCTGGCCATCGGTGCGTCGCTCGGCGTGGCGGTGATCATCCTGACCAACCTGATCCTGCTTCCGGTGGCGATTTCCTACATGGGAATCAGCCAGCGCGCGGTCAAGCAGGCGCGTGAAGACGCCTCGCGCGAACATCCGTTCTGGCGGCTGCTGTCCAATTTCGCCAATCCGGTTGTCGCACCGGTTTCCATCGTGATTGCCCTGCTCGCTGTCGGCGGCGGCCTCTGGTACGGGCAGAACCTGAAGATCGGCGATCTCGACCAGGGTGCCCCGGAACTGCACCCGGACTCGCGCTACAACCTGGATAACGATTTCATCATCAACAATTACTCGACCAGCTCCGATGTGCTGGTGATCATGGTAAAGACGGCGCCCGAGGGCTGTGCCCACTACGACACGCTCGCCGCCATGGATGAGTTGATGTGGAAGATGGAAAACACCGCAGGCGTACAGTCGGCGGTATCGATGGTGACCGTGGCTCGTCAGAGCATCAAGGGTATGAACGAGGGCAGCCTGAAATGGGAAACGCTGTCGCGTAATCAGTTTGTGCTCAACAATTCCATTGCCCGCGCCGAAGGCATGTACAACGGTGATTGCTCGCTGGCTCCGGTATTGGTGTTCCTTAACGACCACAAGGCGGAAACCCTGGATCATGTGGTTTCTGCTGCCAGTGAATTTGCCGAAGCGAACAATCGCGAAGGGCTGGAATTCGTGCTCGCAGCAGGCAACGCTGGTATCGAGGCGGCGACCAATGAGGTTATCGCGGCATCGGAAACCACCATGTTGATTGCCGTCTATGCGGCGGTGAGCTTCATGTGTCTGCTGACCTTCCGATCAGTCGCGGCAACCCTGTGTGTCATTCTGCCGCTGGTGCTGACGTCCATTCTGGGCAATGCGCTGATGGCGTATATGGGTATCGGGGTGAAAGTGGCGACGCTGCCGGTAATCGCCCTGGGCGTGGGTATCGGCGTGGATTACGGCATCTATATCTACAGCCGTCTCGAAACCTACCTGCGTCAGGGTATGACGCTGCAGGAAGCCTACTACCAGACACTCAAATCGACCGGCAAGGCTGTCATGTTCACCGGTGTGTGCCTGGCAATCGGCGTCTTTACCTGGGTGTTCTCGGCGATCAAGTTCCAGGCGGACATGGGCCTGATGCTGACCTTCATGTTCATCGTCAACATGTTCGGTGCCCTGTGGCTGTTGCCGGCGCTGGCGCGCTTCCTGATCAAGCCACAGAAGCTGGAAGGCAAGACGGGAGGGTCGCTGATAGCGCACTGACCCTTTCAGTGATTGGTTGCAACAGAGGCCCGCATCGAAGGATGCGGGCCTTGTTTTTTTACAGGCGGGACCTGTCGTCGTTAGACCGTAGCCTGGATTAGTCGAAGGGGTAATCCGGGTTTCCGAAGGTGGATTCCGACGATGCGTGGCGTACTCCTGCGAACGACCTTGATCTTGCTCGTCGGGTCGGTGAAGCGCGACCCGACCTACGGATTGCGTGTGGACGCCGCTTTCGTAGGTCGGATTAGCCGTAGGCGTAATCCGACGATGCGTGGCGTACTCCAGCGAACGACCTTGACCTCGCTCGTCGGGTCGGTGAAGCGCGACCCGACCTACGGATTGCGTGTGGACGCCGCTTTCGTAGGTCGGATTAGCCGTAGGCGTAATCCGACCTTCGGAGAGCACAATCCACGCGTAACACTTCGGTATTTACCGCGTCTGGCTGTTTGCCGGCGGACTTAGCCGGCGACAAGACCCGCCTGCTGCACCATTTCCAGCAGCGGCTGAGGATAGACGCCCAGCAGGAACACCAGCAGCGCAATCACCAGCAGCATGATGCCGCCCGCCCGCTGGCTCCAATCGAAGGGGGCGTCGTGGCGACGCAGGCCGGGTTCGAGCAGGAACAGGGTGACCATCACCCGCAGGTAGTAGTACAGGCCGATGGCGCTGCCGATGATCAGCGTGCCCAGCAGCCACCACAGCTGTGACTGCACACCGCTGGCGACCACGTAGAACTTGCCGATGAAGCCCGCCGTCAGCGGGATGCCGGCCAGCGACAGCATCATCGTCGCCAGCACCGCCGTCAGGTAGGGGCGCCGCCAGAACAGGCCACGGTACTCATACAGCGCATCCGCATCGCGGCCCTTGAAGGGGCTGGACATCAGGCTGATCACGCCGAACGCGCCGAGGCTGGTCAGCACGTAGGCCGCCAGGTAGACCCCGACGGCTTCTACCGCCAGGCCATCGCTGGCGATCAGCGCCACCAGCAGGTAGCCGAAATGGGCGATGGAGGAATAACCCAGCAGACGCTTGAGGTTGCTCTGGTTCAGCGCCAGCAGGTTGCCGGCCAGGATCGATGCGATGGCGATCAGGCCCAGTGCATCGTCGAGCCAGCCGCCGGCGGTGGCCGGTGACAGCTGGTAGAGCCGCAGCAGCACCACGAATACCGCGACCTTGCTGGCAGTGGCGAGATAGGCCGTCACCGGTGCGGGGGCGCCTTCGTAGACGTCCGGGGTCCACAGGTGGAAGGGCACCAGCGACAGCTTGAAGCCCAGCCCGACCAGCATCATGCCGATCCCGGCCTGCACCAGCAGCGATGAGCCCTGGCTGGCCAGGCTGACGCCGATCTCGCTGAACAGCAGGCTGCCGGATTCGGCATAGAGCAGGGCGATGCCGAACAGCAGGAAGGCGCTGCCGGCGGCGGACAGCACCATGTACTTGATGCCGGCTTCCAGTGAGCGCCTGTTGAAGAAGGCATAGGCCACCAGCCCGTAGACCGGCACCGAGAGCAGCTCCAGGCCGATGAACAGGCTGGCCAGGTGCTGTGCGCTGACCAGCACCAGGCCACCGGCTGCGGACAGCAGCATCAACAGGTACAGCTCTTCGCGGTTGCCGGGGAAGCCGCTGCCCGTCGAACTTTCGCCCAGGTAGGCGTGGGCCAGGGTGACGCAGGCCAGGGTCGCGATCAGGACCAGCGCCGTGTAGAGGTAAGCGAAGTTGTCCATCCGCAGCAGCGCGGTCACGCCGAGCCCGCCGGGCGGGTGGGCCAGCGGAATCGACAGCAGCGCGAGAACCAGACCGATGGCGCTGAGGATGAAACTCTGCTCGTGATTGCGCCGCCAGGCGATCGCCAGCATCACTACGATGGCGGTGGTGCAGACGATCAGCAGCGGCAGCAGGGCGATGAAGTGTTGTTGAGTGAATTCCATGGTGCGGCTACCGGACTGAAGCGAATGGGGAGAAAGCGGCGCCGACCCACTGCTGCACGCCGCTCATGGTCGCCAGCGAGGTGTCGAACACCGGCTGCGGATAGACGCCGAGCAGGACCAGCAGCAGCGCCAGCAGCAGGATCATGCTGACTTCGCGGGCATCCAGTCCTTTCAGTGTCCTCTCGATACGGTTCGCTCCGAAATGCGCGCGGTGGATCATGATCAGCGAGTAGACCGAGGAGAACACCAGGCCGAAGGTGGCGATCACCACGACCCAGGGCCACTGGCCGAAGGCACCGAACAGCACCACGAACTCGCCGACGAAGTTGCCGGTGCCGGGCAGGCCCAGGGAGGCGGCGGCGAAGAACAGGCTCAGCGCCGGCAGCCACGGCAGGCACGACCAGAGGCCGCCCATTTCGCGCATGTCACGGGTATGCAGGCGTTCGTAGAGCTGGCCGCAGAGGATGAACAGCCCGGCGGCGGAAATGCCGTGGGCGATCATCAGCACCACCGCGCCCTGCAGCGCCAGCTCGCTGCCGGCGTAGATGCCGATCAGCACGAAGCCCATGTGCGAGATGCTCGAATAGGCCACCAGGCGCTTGATGTCGGTCTGGGCGAAGGCCAGGAGGGCGCCGTAGAAAATGCCGATCAGGCCCAGCGCCATGGCAATCGGCGCGAACTCCACCGAGGCGTTGGGAAACAGCGGCAGGGCAAAGCGGATCATGCCGTAGGCGGCGGTTTTCAGCAGGATGCCGGCCAGGTCCACCGAGCCGGCGGTAGGCGCTTGGGCGTGGGCGTCGGGCAGCCAGGAGTGCAGCGGCACGATGGGAAACTTGACCGCGAAGGCGATGAAGAAGCCCAGCATCAGCAGCCATTCGATGGCCGGGTCCAGCTCTGCGTTGAGCAGCAGTTCGTAGTCGAAGGTCAGCACGCCAGTGTTGTGGTAGTTCACCAGCACCAGGCCGAGGATGGCCACCAGCATGATCAGGCCGCTGGCCTGGGTGTAGATGAAGAACTTGGTGGCGGCGTGGATCCGCGAGCGCTTGCCTTCGGCGCTGTGCCCCCAGAGCGCGATGAGGAAGTACATCGGCACCAGCATCATTTCCCAGAAAAAGAAGAACAGGAACAGGTCCAGGGCGAGGAACACGCCGACCACACCGCCGAGAATCCACATCAGGTTGAGGTGGAAGAAGCCGACGTGGCGCTGGATTTCTTTCCACGAGCAGAGCACCGAGAGCACGCCGAGCAGGCCGGTGAGCAGGATCATCAGCAGCGACAGGCCATCGAGCGCCAGGTGCAGGTTGATGCCGAAACGCTCGATCCAGACGTGCTTGAACTCCAGTGCCCAGGTCGAGGCGGCGTCGGGCGAGGGCGCCAGGCTGTAGTCGCCGGTGCTCCACAGCCAGAGGCCCAGGCCCAGCAGCAGGCCCATGGTGAACAGGGCGATCCAGCGCGGCAGGGTCTGGTCGAAATGCTCGACCACCCAGCAGAGCAAGCCGCCGATGAAGGGAATCAGGATTAGCCAGGGCAGAATCACGATATCGAATCCTTGGACAAGTCAGAGCAGAACGATGCCGAGCAGCAGCACGGCTCCGCCAACGATGGACAGAGCGTACCAGCGCAACTGGCCGGTTTCGCTGCGACTCAGCAGGGCATGGCTGCCGCGTGCGGTGCGCGGCACCAGGCCGATGCCGGCGTCGATGGGGTCACGCGCAAGCAGGCGGCAGATCAGCAGGTAGGGCTGCACGAAGAGCTTGTCGTAGAGCCAGTCGAAGCCCCAGGCGGCGAACCACCAGGCCGACAGGAAACGTCCCGGCGCGCTCTGTGCGATGGCCGTGGCCAGACTGCGCTTGCCGAGGAACAGCAGCGCGGCGAGCAGGATGCCGGCCACCGCGACCACGCCGGAGAAGATCTCCAGGCCGATCCGACCGTCGCCACCGGCATGCCCGATGCTTTGCGGCAGCACACCGGCCAGCGGCGGCACGATCAGCGCGCCGACGAAGGTGGACAGCACGATCAGCACCAGCAGCGGTAGGTTGTGGGCCAGACCACGCCCGGCATGGGCTTCGGTCTGCGCTTCGCCGTGGAAGGCGATGAAGATCAGCCGGAAGGTGTACAGCGAGGTCAGGAAGGCACCGATCAGGCCCGCATAGAGCAGCCCGCTATGGCCACTGGCGAAGGCCTCCCAGAGAATCTCGTCCTTGGAATAGAAACCGGCGGTGATCAGCGGCAGGGCGGCCAGCGCGGCGCCGCCGACGATGAAGCTGGCATAGGCCAGCGGCAGTTTCTTCCACAGGCCGCCCATCCTGAAGATGTTCTGCTCGTGGTGGCAGGCGTGGATCACGCTGCCTGAGGCGAGGAACAGCAGCGCCTTGAAGAAGGCGTGGGTCATCAGGTGGAAGATCGCCGCGTCCCAGGCGCCCACGCCCAGCGCCAGGAACATGTAGCCGATCTGGCTCATGGTCGAGTAGGCGAGGATGCGCTTGATGTCGGTCTGCACCAGCGCGGCGCAGCCGGCCAGTACCAGGGTCACGCCGCCGACGATGCCGACCAGCTCGTGCACGTCCGGTGCGAGCAGGAACAGACCGTGGGCACGGGCGATCAGGTAGACCCCGGCGGTGACCATGGTCGCGGCGTGGATCAGCGCCGAGACCGGGGTCGGGCCGGCCATGGCGTCGGCCAGCCAGGTCTGCAGCGGCAACTGGGCGGACTTGCCCACCGCGCCGCCGAGCAGCGCCAGGGTCGCCAGGGTGATCCAGAGATCGCCTTCGGCGAATTTCTGCGGCGCCAGGCTCAGCAGTTCCTGGATGTTCAGGGTGCCGAGCTGGACGAACAGGATGAACAGGCCGAAAGCCATCAGCACGTCGCCGACGCGGGTGACGAGAAAGGCCTTGAGCGCGGCGTTGCCGTTCTTGCGCTCCTTGAAGTAGAAGCCGATCAGCAGGTAGGAGCACAGCCCTACGCCTTCCCAGCCGAAGTACAGCAGCAGCAGGTTGTCGCCCAGTACCAGCAGGACCATGCTGAAGATGAACAGGTTGGTGTAGGCGAAGAAGCGCGAATAGCCTTCCTCGCCGCGCATGTACCAGCTGGCGAACAGGTGGATCAGAAAGCCGACGCCGGTGACCACGCCGAGCATGGTCAGCGACAGGCCATCCAGATGCAGGCCGAAGTCCGCCTGGAAGCCGGAGACGTTCAGCCATTGCCAGAGCACCTGGGTGTAGACGCCGCCTTGCGGTGGCGCGGCATTGAACTGCCAGATGATCCAGGCGCTGGTCAGAGCCGACAGGCCGATCGAGCCCACGCCGATGGTCGCGGCGAGGTTTTCCGACAGGCGTCCGCGCGAGAAGGCCAGCAGCAGATAGCCCAGCAGCGGAAAGACGAAGGTGAGCAGTAGTAGGTTCATCCGTGCATCTCGCTTGCGGCATCGACATCGAGGGTGTTGAAGCGGCGGTACAGCTGCAGCAGGATCGCCAGGCCGATGGCGGCTTCGGCGGCGGCCAGGGTGATCACCAGGATGAACATGATCTGCCCATCAGGCTGGCCCCAGCGGCTGCCGGCGACCACGAAAGCCAGGCCGGCGGAATTCATCATGATTTCCAGGCTCATCAGCATGAACAGGATGTTGCGCCGCACCATCAGGCCGACCAGGCCCAGGCTGAACAGCAGGGCGGCGACGGCCAGGCCGTGTTCGAGGGGAATGGCGTGCATGGGTTACTCCTTCGCCTCGTGACGGCCCAGGTGGAAGGCTGCGACCAGCGCGCCGAGCAGCAGCAGCGAGGCCAGCTCGACGATCAGCAGGTAGGGGCCGAACAGCGCGATGCCGACTTCCTTCGGGCCGACCTCGGTCTGCCCCAGCGTCGCGCCCGAAGGTTCGCTGAACAGGGCGTAAAGCAGCTGGGCGAGCAGGGCGGCGGCCAGCAGCGATGGCCCGATCCACAGGCGCGGGGCCATCCAGGCGCGTTCCTGGCTGACCGTGTTGCGCCCCAGGTTGAGCATCATCACCACGAACACGAACAGCACCATGATGGCGCCGGCATAGACGATGATTTCCAGAGCGCCGGCGAAGGGCGCACCGAGGGCGAAGAAGCACATGGCCACCGCCAGCAGCGAGATGACCAGGTAAAGCAGTGCGTGCACCGGATTGCTGCCGGTGACGACCCGCAGCGTGGACACCACGGCCACGCCGGAGGAGAAGTAGAAGGCGAATTCCATCACAAGCTCCTAGAGCGCTGGAAGGCTGAAGGCTGAAGGCTGAACGAAAAAGCCGGGGAACTCGTCCAGCTTTCCAGCCTCCAGCGCTTTTTATCGAAAGGCTTCATGGCAGCAACCCCTTGACGTTGATCGGCTCGGCTTCGTTCTGCGCCGCCCCCTTGGGCTTGCCGGCGATGGCCAGGCCCGAGACGCGGTAGAAGTTGTAGTCCGGGTATTTGCCGGGGCCGGAGATCAGCAGGTCTTCCTTCTCGTACACCAGGTCCTGGCGCTTGTATTCGCCCATCTCGAAATCCGGGGTGAGCTGGATGGCGTTGGTCGGGCAGGCTTCCTCGCACAGGCCGCAGAAGATGCAGCGCGAGAAGTTGATGCGAAAGAACTCCGGATACCAGCGGCCTTCGTCGGTCTCGGCCTTCTGCAAGGAGATGCAGCCTACCGGGCAGGCCACCGCGCAGAGGTTGCAGGCCACGCAGCGCTCTTCGCCGTCTGGATCGCGGGTCAGGACGATGCGACCGCGGTAGCGTGGCGGCAGGTAGACCTGCTCCTCGGGGTATTGCAGGGTGTCGCGCTTGCGAAAGCCATGGCTGAAAACCATTATCAGGCTGCGCAGCTGGGTATAGGTACCGTGCAGTACCGAGCCTATATATCTGAACATCGTATTTTCTCCTTACTGGGCCGCGGCCAGCACGAGCGCGCCGGTCACCAGCAGGTTGATCAGGGTCAGCGGCAGACAGAACTTCCAGCCGAAGGCCATTACCTGGTCGTAGCGCGGTCGGGGCAGCGATGCGCGCAGCAGGATGAAGATCATGATGAAAAAGCCGGTCTTGATCGCGAAATAGAAGAACGACAGCCACGGCAGCGTGTCGAGGAACGGGCCGTGCCAGCCGCCGAAGAACAGCGTGGTCAGCAGCGCCGAGATGGTCACCACTCCGATGTACTCGCCGACGAAGAACATGCCCCATTTCATCCCGGCATATTCGACGTGGTAGCCGTCGGCAATCTCCTGCTCGGCTTCCGGCTGGTCGAAGGGATGGCGGTGGGTAACCGCGACACCAGCGATAAAGAAGGTACAGAAGCCCAGGAACTGCGGAATGATGAACCACAGGTTCTGCTGCTGATACTCGACGATGTCGCGCATGTTGAACGAGCCGGCCTGCGCGACGATGCCCATCAGCGACAGGCCGAGGAACACTTCGTAGGACACCGTCTGCGCCGAGGCGCGCAGGGCGCCGAGCAGGGCGAACTTGTTGTTGCTCGCCCAGCCGGCGAAGAGCACCGCATACACCGTGAGACCGGCCATGGCGAAGAAGAACAGCAGGCCGATGTTCAGGTCCGCCACGCCCCAGGTCGGCGTCACCGGCACGATGGCGAAGGCGATCAGCAGCGAACTCATCGCCACCACCGGCGCCAGGGTGAAGATCAGGCGGTCGGAGAACGGCGGGTTCCAGTCCTCCTTGAAGAACATCTTCAGCATGTCCGCGCCGAGCTGGAACAGGCCGTAGGGGCCGACCCGGTTGGGACCGTGACGGTCCTGCCACCAGCCGAGCAGGCGCCGCTCGACGAAGCTCAGCAGCGCCCCGGCAACCACCACGGCGAGCATGATGACGAGGGATTTGATCACCTGGATGATCACGTCGAGGATTTCGGGCGTCAGCCAGCTCATGCCGTGATCTCCTTCAGTGCAGTGACCGCAGCGCCGGCGATCAGCGCCGGAATGCCGGGCAGGCCGACCGGCAGTCCCACCAGCCCTTCGCCCAGTTCCGGCAGGATGCGCAGCGGCAGGCGCAGGAACTGGCCGTCGACTTCAAGCCCGAGCAGCGTGCCTTCGGCAAGGGCCAGGCGCCGCGCCTCGTCTTCACCCAGGGCGACGTAGGGCGCGGGAATGCGCTGCTGGATCGGCGCGGCGAGCGCGGTGGTTTCCTCGCTGCCGAACAGGTGATGCAGCGGCACCGCCAGCCACTGGCCCGGAGTGGGCGCAGTGGCGCTGTTGGCGGCGAACCAGGGCAACCCTGCATGGGTCGGGTGGATTAGGCGAACGCCGGGATCGCCTGCGCGCAGATGACCGCCCACTTCGTCCTGAAGCTTGTTCCAGGCCTGCGGCGAGTTCCAGCCGGGCGACCAGGCGAAGGGCACCTGCTGACGATCCTCGACGGTGCCGCCATAGCCTTCCATGGAGTAGGCGAAGGGCGAATCCTGATCCTGCGGCTGGCGCGGCTCGTGCACGCTGACGTTGGCGCGCATGGCGGTACGTCCGCTGTAGCGCAGCGGCTGGCGCGCCAGTTTGAGGCCCTTGATGCGGAACGAGGCCAGCGGTGCGGCATCGACGATGGCCGCCAGTGACGGGTTGGCTGCGGCGCAGGCGGCGCTGGCCTGGTCCAGATCGGTCCAGTCCACGGGCTTGTTCTGCAGGGTGCTGTGCAGCGCGTGCAGCCAGCGCCAGCCTTCGCGCACGAGGATCTTGCCGTCGTAGTAGCTGGGCTCGAACACCTGGAAGAAGCGCTGTGCACGACCTTCCTGGCTGACCAGGGTGCCGTCGGCTTCGGCGAAGCTGGCCACCGGCAGCAGCAGATGGGCCTTGGCGCTGGTCTCGGTGCGCTGGTGGTCGGCGACGATCACGGTTTGTGCAGCGGCCAGGGCGGCATCCACCCGGCTGCGTTCGGCACGGCGGTAGAGGTCGTTTTCCAGCACCAGCACGGCATTGGCGCTGCCGGCTTCGAGTGCCTGCAGGGCGGCGTCTGCGGAGTGGTCACGGCTTTCGCCTTCGAGCATCAGGGCCAGGCCCATGCTGTTGGCTTCAGGCACGATCAGGCTGATGGAAGCGTTCTTCTCGCGACTCTTCAGGGACTGGGCGATGTTGGCCGCCGCTTCGATCAGGGCGCGCGAGCCCAGGGAAGCACCGGAGACGATCAGCGGGCGCTTGCCGGCCAGCAGGGCGGCGGCGATGCGTTGCGCCAGCTGCGCGGCTTCGGCGTCCAGGCCGGTCACTGCCGGAGCGCCGGGGTCGATGGCGTGGGCAACGGCGAAGCCGAGGCGGGCCAGATCCTCCGGCGCGGCCTGCGCGCATTCCTCGGCGACATCGTCGAGGCGGGTGGCAGCAAGGCTGGCGATGAATAGCGGGCTGCGGGCATTCTGTGCGACGTTCTGTACCGCCGCCTGGTGCCACTCGGGAATCCTCGCCTGGGCAGCGATCTCGATGGCGCGGCCCTTGACCGACTGGCGCAGGGCCAGGGCCATGCGGGCGGCGGTCTGGGTCAGGTCTTCGCCGAGGACGAACACCGCGTCGTGCTCTTCGATCTCGCGCAGCGCGGGCACCGGCAGCGGGCCGTTGCGCAGGATGTCGCGGATCAGCAGCAGGTTTTCCAGCTCGGCGGCGGCGATGCCGCTGTAGAAGTTGTCCGCACCGACCAGCTCGCGCAGGGCATGGTTGCTCTCCAGGCTGGCGCGCGGCGAGCCGATGCCGATCAGGCGCTTGCCCCTGAGCAGCTCGGCGGCGTCGTCGAGGGCAGCGTCGATACCCAGGGTTTCACCGCCCAGCAGCGGCTGGCGCGGGCGGTCGTCGCGGTTGACGTAGCCGTAGCCGAAACGACCGCGGTCGCAGAGAAAATAGTGGTTCACTTCGCCATTGAAGCGGTTTTCGATGCGCCGAATCTCGCCGTAGCGCTCGCCCGGGCTGATGTTGCAGCCCAGCGAGCAGCCGTGGCAGATGCTCGGAGCGAACTGCATGTCCCACTTGCGGTTGTAGCGCTCGGAATGGGTTTTGTCGGTGAACACGCCGGTGGGGCAGACCTCGGTGAGGTTGCCGGAGAACTCGCTTTCCAGCACGCCATCCTCGACGCGACCGAAATAGACATTGTCGTGGGCGCCGAACACGCCCAGATCGGTGCCGCCAGCGTAATCCTTGTAGTAGCGCGTGCAGCGGTAGCACGCGATGCAGCGGTTCATCTCGTGGGCGATGAAGGGGCCGAGTTCCTGGTTCTGGTGGGTGCGCTTGGTGAAACGGTAGCGGCGCTTGTTGTGGCCGGTCATCACCGTCATGTCCTGCAGATGACAGTGGCCGCCTTCCTCGCACACCGGGCAGTCGTGCGGGTGGTTGAGCATCAGCCACTCGACGACGCTGGCGCGGAAGGCCTTGGCCTCCTCGTCGTCGATGGAAATCCAGCTGTTGTCGGTGGCCGGCGTCATGCAGGACATGACCAGCCGTCCGCGCGTGTCGTTCTCGTCGGAATACTGCTTGACCGCGCACTGGCGGCAGGCGCCGACGCTGCCCAGCGCCGGGTGCCAGCAGAAATAGGGAACGTCGAGGCCGAGGGACAGACAGGCCTGCAAGAGGTTGTCCGCCCCATCGACTTCGTAGTCTTTGCCGTCTACGTGGATAGTGGCCATTTCTAGGTCTTCTCATCCCGCTTGCGCGGGTCTGGCTAAGGAAAAATCTTCGCTAGAGGCTGAAGGCTTGAGGCTGGACGAGGATCGAGTCGCTTTTTCGTCAAGCGTCCAGCCTTTAGCCTCCAGCGTCTTTTAATTCGTCAGCGCCGGCTGTGGCGGTGTGGCGCTCACCTGGGCCACGCCCGCCTCGAACTCCGAGCGGAAGTACTTGATCGCGGCGCCCAGCGGCTCCACCGCGCCGGGCGCATGGGCACAGAAGGTCTTGCCGGGACCGAGGAAGTCCACCAGTTGCAGCAGGATGTCCAGGTCCTGGGAGGTGCCTTGGCCGCGCTCCAGCGCGCGCAGGGTCTTCACGCTCCAGGGCAGGCCGTCACGGCATGGCGTGCACCAGCCGCAGGACTCGCGGGCGAAGAACTCTTCCATGTTGCGCAGCAGCGAGACCATGCTGACGGTGTGGTCGACGGCCAGCGCCAGGCCGGTGCCCATGCGCGTGCCGAACTTGGCGACGCCGCCGGCGTACATCTGCGCCTCGAGGTGTTCGGGCAGCAGGAAGCCGGTGCCGGCGCCGCCGGGCTGCCAGCATTTGAGGGTGTAGCCATCCTTCATGCCGCCGGCATAGTCCTCGAACAGTTCACGCGCGCTGATGCCGAAGGGCAGTTCCCAGATGCCGGGGTTCTTCACCTTGCCGGAGAAGCCCATCAGCTTGCTGCCGTGGTCTTCGCTGCCGCTGCGCGCCAGGGATTTGTACCAGGGCACGCCGTTGCCGATGATCGCCGGCACGTTGCACAGGGTTTCGACGTTGTTGACACAGGTCGGTTTGCCCCAGACGCCGACGGCGGCGGGGAAGGGCGGCTTGGCGCGCGGGTTGGCGCGGCGGCCTTCCAGCGAGTTGATCAGCGCGGTTTCCTCGCCGCAGATGTAGCGGCCGGCGCCGGTGTGCACGAACAGTTCGAAATCGAAGCCGCTGCCGAGGATGTTCTTGCCCAACAGGCCGGCGGCCTTGGCTTCGTCGATGGCGCGGTTGAGGTTGCGCGCCGCATCGACGTATTCGCCGCGCAGGAAGATGTAGCCCCGATACGCCTTGAGCGCGCGCGCGCTGATGATCATGCCTTCCACCAGCAGGTGCGGCAGCTGCTCCATCAGCAGGCGGTCCTTCCAGGTGTTGGGCTCCATCTCGTCCGCGTTGCACAGCAGGTAGCGGATGTTCAGTGATTCGTCGGCGGGCATCAGGCCCCATTTCACGCCCGTGGGGAAGCCCGCGCCGCCACGGCCCTTGAGGCCGGATTCCTTCACCGTCTTCACGATGTCCGCCTGGGCCATTTCGGCCAGCGCTTTGCGCAGCGCGGCGTAGCCGTTCTTCTGGCGATATTCGTCGAGCCAGACCGGCTGGCCGTCGTCGCGCAGGCGCCAGGTCAGCGGATGGGTTTCTTCGCTGCGGGCGATGCGGTTGGCCGGACCGAAGGATGCCAATTGCTTCATGCTCATTGATAGGCCTCCAGCAACTGGGCGACGCCGCCGGGCTGAACGTCACCGAAGGTGTCGTCGTCGATCATCAGGGCCGGGGCCTTGTCGCAGTTGCCCAGGCAGCACACCGGAATCAGCGTGAAGCGGCCATCGCTGGAAGTCTGGCCGGGTTCGATGCCGATTTCGTTACGGATGCTGTCCAGCACGCTTTCATGGCCGCCGATGTAGCAGGTCATGCTGTCGCATACGCGGATGATGTGGCGGCCCACCGGCACGCGGAAGATCTGACTATAGAAGGTGGCCACGCCTTCGACGTCGCTGGCGGGGATGCCGAGAATCTCGCCGATGGCATCGCAGGCGCCGTCCGGCACCCAGCCGCGGGCCTTCTGCACGATCTTCAGGGCTTCGATGCTGGCCGCGCGCGGGTCTTCGTAATGGTGCATTTCGTACTCGATGGCCGAGCGTTCGGTTTCGCTGAGGACGAAACGGTCAGTCTTGATCAGAGTGCTCATATCAGCGGTCCACGTCGGCCATAACGAAATCGATGCTGCCCAGGTAGGCGATCAGGTCCGGGATCATGCTGCCGCGGATCACCGAGGGGATCTGCTGCAGATGCGGGAAGCTGGGCGTCCGAATGCGCGTGCGGTAACTCATGGTGCTGCCGTCGCTGGTCAGGTAGTAGCTGTTGATGCCCTTGGTCGCTTCGATCATCTGGAAGCTCTCGTTGGCCGGCATCACCGGGCCCCAGGAGACTTGCAGGAAGTGCGTGATCAGGGTCTCGATGTGCTGCAGCGTGCGCTCTTTCGGTGGCGGCGTGGTCAGCGGGTGATCGGCCTTGTAGGGGCCTTCGGGCATGTGCTTGAGGCACTGCTCGATGATCTTCAGGCTCTCGCGCATCTCGCCCATCTTGACCATGCAGCGGTCGTAGGCGTCACCGTTGACCGCCAGCGGAACCTCGAACTCGAAGTGCTGGTAGCCGGAGTAGGGGCGTGCCTTGCGAATGTCGAAGTCGCAGCCGGTGGCGCGCAGGCCGGCGCCGGTGGTGCCCCATTCCAGCGCCTGCTTGGTGTTGTAGGCGGCGACGCCCTTGGTACGGCCGATGAGGATGCTGTTCTTCAGCGCGGCCTTTTCGTACTCGTTGAGGCGCTTGGGCATCCAGTCGAGGAATTCACGCACCAGCTTGTCCCAGCCGCGCGGCAGGTCGTGGGCGACGCCGCCGATGCGGTACCAGGCCGGGTGCATGCGGAAACCGGTGATGGCCTCGATCACCTGGTAGGCGCGCTGGCGGTCGGTGAAGGTGAAGAACACCGGTGTCATGGCACCGACGTCCTGGATGTAGGTGCCCAGGTACAGCAGGTGATTCTGGATGCGGAAGAACTCCGCCATCATCACGCGGATGAAGTCGACGCGGTCCGGCACGGTGATGCCGGCCAGTTTCTCCACCGCCAGCACGTAGGGCAGGTTGTTCATCACCCCGCCGAGGTAGTCGATGCGGTCGGTGTAGGGGATGAAGCTGTGCCAGCTCTGGCGCTCGGCCATCTTCTCGGCGCCGCGATGGTGGTAGCCGATCTCCGGCACGCAATCGAGGATTTCCTCGCCATCGAGCTGCAGGATGATGCGGAAGGCACCGTGGGCCGAAGGGTGGTTCGGGCCGAGGTTGAGGAACATGTAGTCCTCGTGCTCGCTGTGGCGCTGCATGCCCCAGTCCTCGGGCTTGAAGCGCAGGGCTTCCTGCTCCAGGTCCTGCTTGGCGGCGTTCAGGCTGTAGGGATCGAATTCGGTGGCGCGTGCCGGATAGTCCTTGCGCAGCGGATGGCCTTCCCAGGTCGGTGGCATCAGCATGCGGGTGAGGAACGGGTGGCCATCGAAGGTGATGCCGAACATGTCCCAGATCTCGCGCTCGTACCAGTTGGCGTTGGGCCAGACGGAGACGGCGGTGGGCAGGTTCAGATCGCCTTCTCGGAGCGCGACCTTGATCATCACGTCACTGTTTCGCTCCAGCGACATCAGATGATAGAAGACGCTGAAGTCGGCGGCGGGCAGGCCCTGGCGCTGGGTGCGCAGGCGCTCGTCGGTGGCGCTCAGGTCGTAGAGCATTACATAGGGCTTGCTCACCTGGCGCAGGAAGCCCAGCACCTCGATGAGCTTTTCGCGGGGCACCCAGAGCACAGGCATGCCGGTCAGGCTGGGTTGCAGCGTGAAGGTTTCGGCGCCGAAGCGCGCGTTCAGTTCGACGACGATATCCTGGTCGTCAGCCTTGTAGGGCGGGATGTACAGAGCATTGCCTGCAGTCATGATCTCGGTCGCTTTCGGTCAACGTTTGGGTGTGCGAAGGCCTTCCGGTCGGGAAAGCCGGAATTCACACGTCGTCGGGGCTGCGCAGGTTGGTGACCTGGATACGCTGTTCGCGTCGCTGTTCCTTCTGCGACGGCATCTCGGCGCGATAGACGCCTTGATCGCCGACGACCCAGGAAAGCGGGCGGCGCTCCTTGCCGATGGATTCCTGCAGCAGTTGCAAGCCTTGCAGGAACGCCTCGGGGCGGGGCGGGCAGCCGGGTATGTACACGTCCACGGGGAGGAACTTGTCGACCCCCTGAACGACCGAGTAGATGTCGTACATACCACCGGAATTGGCGCACGAACCCATGGAGATGACCCACTTGGGTTCGAGCATCTGTTCGTAGAGGCGCTGGATGATGGGCGCCATCTTGATGAAGCAGGTGCCGGCAATGACCATGAAGTCGGCCTGGCGCGGCGAAGCACGGATTACTTCGGCGCCGAAGCGGGCGATGTCATGAGGCGCGGTGAAGGCGGTGGTCATCTCCACATAGCAGCACGACAGACCGAAGTTGTACGGCCAGAGGGAATTCTTGCGCCCCCAGTTGACCGCGCCACTCAGCACGTCTTCCAGCTTGCCCATGTAGATGTTGCGATGAACCTGGTCTTCTAATGGATCGGCAACAGTCTCCTGCTGGCCGATCGGATAACGGTCATTGACCGCATCCGGATCGATCCGGGTAAGTTTGTATTGCATGTGAAGAGCCTCATTGTTTTAGCTTCGCCTGTCGCTCGCGACGGCTGGATGGCGCCCAATCGAGCGCACCCACCCGCCAAAGGTAGACAAGACCCGCCAACAGAATTGCTATGAATACGGTAGCTTCAATGAGGCCCGCCCAGCCGCTTTCGCGCACCGAGACAGCCCAGGCAAAGAGATATAGGGCTTCAACGTCGAAGATCACGAAGAGCATCGCGACCAGATAGAATTTTGCGGAGAAGCGCAGTCGTGCGCTGCCCGTGGGAAGAATGCCGGACTCGAAGGGCTCGTTCTTGGCGCGACCCCAGGCCTTGCTGCCGAGCAGGCTGGAGGCGCCGAGCATGAATGCGCAGAGCGCTGCGACGCCCAGAAGGAATATTGCAAAGCCCCAGTTGTGGGACAGGGACAAATCAGGCATGCCGGACTCCTTGTCGGAACGGCTCGAAGGCTTTACGACGTGTCGCATGTGTGACAACACGTCGCATGTATACAATGTCGCAGCATTCTAGGCCCATCGCTTGAGCAAGTACATGGGCTTATGAAACTTTTTGAAATGTTTTTGCGGCGAATACGACTCGGTCTCAGTTGTGACGTATCGTCGCAGCAAACGTTCAGACTCGCCTTGACCGGCATCATCGCCGGGTCGCCTTTCGCGAGAGTCGAGGGAAACGAATACCAACAGTCTGTCGGGGCGTTTGGCGACGGAAGGAATTGCGAATGCAGTTCTGTCGGTTGACAGAGGCAATACGGCTTCCCTACAGTTTCGTTCATGCGCCGATTTAGTCAGCTACTTGCGGGGCGCCGGGAACCGGGAGGTTCCGAAATACCGCTAAAGCGCTGGTTCCGGTGAAGCCTCCCACCGCTGCCCAGCGGAACAGGTGAGGCGGAATCCCGTATATGAATGCAACTCGCGCACGCTTATCTCTGGCTCCGATCCTCTGCGGGCCGGTTCGCTCCAATCCCAGAGTCCTTCTCGCAGGCATCCATCAGCCATCACTGCTGCGCTATCTCGATGGCTGGCCACGCCGCAACGGCAAGTCCCGTGCCATGCTTGTCCAGTTCGCCGCTGCCGGTGAGTCCCTGACTCGCTTCGCGGATAACAGCTTCGATCTTGCGGTGATCCAGTCGCCTACGGTCGATTGCCTCGAAAGCTGCATTCGCGAACTGACACGGGTTGCACGCCAGGGGTTGATCACCCGTCGCTGAGTGGTTGGGTTGTAGGTTCTAGCGTGCTTTGCCCCTTCGAGGGGCCTGTGTTGGACAGACAAGATTGCGCCCCTCCGTATCACAGGTCGGGCGCATTGCCATCATCTGCACCGCCTGCCGATGCCCTGGCCTTGAATACCTTGACCACCTCGCTGACGAAACTCACTACCAGCATCCGCTCGTTGTCGGGCAGGCCCTGAATCATTTCCCCTATGGACTGGGCATGCTCGGCGGCGTTGGCGGGGGCGGCGCGGAAAAGGTCGCTCGGCGAGCACTCCAGAATATCGGCGATCTGCTGTAGTCGGGGCAGAGTCGGCGATATCACTCCGTTTTCCATACGGCTGATCGTTTCTTTCTCGACGCCCATGATTTCTGCCACCTGTGCCTGAGTCATTCCTTTGGTCTTGCGACGGGCGGCAATCGCCATGCCCACCTCGTACACCAGTCCTTTGCCTTTCATTCGCTTAGCCTCTCACGTCATTGGGTGTGACGTTTTGAGTCATTCTCTAAGCGTCCGTTCGAGAAAAGAATGGCGTTTAACGTTAACAATATAGGCTTTAAACATCATTTTTCATTGACGTTCATCATGCACGCAAGCGATAGTTGTGGCATCAGAGTGCTATCTAGAGCGCTGCCGGAGATTTGCGCGGGGAAATGGAATGCTGGCCAACTTGAAAATACGCACAGGAATATCGATCGTCCTTTTCACTTTGATCGCAGCTCTGCTGGTGTCGACTTTCACCGCCTGGAGAGGTGCCAAGATCAGCATGGAGCAGATTCAGAACCTGCATCTGCAAGGAATCGAACGCGGTGGTCAGTTGCAGAAAGCCTATGCTCGTCTGTTGCGCGCCCGCATCGGTATGGCTGGGGCTTTTCTGGAAACCAGCGCCGGCGATATGGACAAGGCACAGGCCACCCTGGTCATCACCGAAAGATTGATCGACGAGGCGGACACCGCCTTCGCTGCATTCATCCACGACAGCGCCGGGGATTCCTGGCGGAGCCTGGAACAGAACCTGCAACAGGCGTTCACTGTCTATTACGTGGCGCTGGAGGAGCAACTGCAGGTGCTGCACGCCGGGTCTCTGAGTCGCTACATCGAGGTCAACCTGACGGCCCGTGCGGCGAACGACAGCTTCGACAAGGCGTTGCAGGACTATGAGCAGCGCATGGACGCCTATACCACCGCAGTCATGCAGGACGCCCATGACCGTTATGCGCTGGCCTTGACCGAGGCCATTGTGCTGACCCTCATGACCCTGCTGCTGGCGGCTGGCTGCTGGTGGTTCGTCACAACCCGTGTGCTCGCTCCGCTACGTGAAGTCGGAAGCATCTTCGGTCGCATCGCCGAAGGCGACCTGACCAGCCGGATCGAAGTGCGCTCGACCAACGAGATCGGCGTGTTGTTCGCCTCACTCGCAAGCATGCAGGAAAGCCAGCGCGAAACGATCGGCAGGATTTCCACTTCGTCGAGCCAGCTTGCTTCCGCTGCCGAAGAGCTCAGCGCGGTCACCGAGGAATCCAATCGCGGTCTGCATCAGCAACACCAGGAGCTGGAGCAGGCAGCGACGGCGGTGAACGAGATGACCACCGCGGTGGACGAAGTTGCACGCAACGCGGTGTCCACGGCTCAAGCTTCCAATGACTCCAATCAGTTGGCGCAGCAGAGCCGCGTCCAGGTCCAGAGCACCCTCGCCGAGGTGGAGGCCATGACCCAGGATATCGAGCTCACTTCGCAATTGGTGCGGGAACTGGCCGAACAGGCGCACAGCATCGGCAAGGTGCTCGATGTGATTCGGGCCGTATCGGAGCAGACCAACCTGCTGGCACTCAACGCCGCCATCGAAGCCGCACGCGCCGGCGAGGCCGGACGTGGCTTCGCCGTGGTCGCCGACGAAGTGCGTACCCTGGCCCAGCGCACTCAGGAATCGACCGGTGAGATCGAACTGATGATCGGGAGCATCCGCAACGGTACCGACCAGGCCGTCGAGTCGATGGCTGTCAGCACCCGCAGGGCGAAGTCCTCGCTGGATTCGACCCGCAACGCCGGCCAGGTGCTGGAGGATATCTTCCAGCGCGTGATGCAGATCAGCGAGCGCAACCTGGTGATCGCCAGCGCGGCAGAAGAGCAGGCTCAGGTGACGCGCGAGGTGGATCGCAACCTGATCAACATCCGCGACCTTTCCACCAGTGCTGCGACCGGTGCCAACCAGACCAGCGCGGCCAGCAACGAGCTGTCGCGTCTGGCGGTTGGGCTCCATGAAATGGTAAGGCGCTTCACACTCTAGTTTCGTAGCGATCTGCATTGCCGGCCAGGTGATCCAAGGCAAGCCACGCCCCTTAGAACCCCCGACTACTGGCGAACTGTCTATGCCAAGTGCAAGCAATCTCATGGACCTTACCCGGAAGGCGCTCGACAGTCTGCTGACGGACTCCCTGCAAGGGCTGATGGCGCTGATCTGCCAGGAAATAGAACGGATTGCACCGGATGCGCTGGTCTTCATCATGCGCGTCGACGAGCAGGGGGTATTGCGGCTGCTGGTGGGCTCCGGCTTGTCTGTCCGGCAGGTCCAAGTGCTGGAAGAACTGCTCGCCACTACGATGACCGGCTGCAGTGCCATGCAATCCGTGGATACTGCTGGTGTTTCGGTGGCGCAAGGCTTGCGCGCCATCGTCGTGCCCTGGGGTACAAGCTGCTGGGCAAAGACCATTCATTCCGGAAATGGCCGGATGCTCGGGGCTCTCGCCGTTCAGTTGCGTGAAACGTCCACACCCAGCCCGCTGCACCGGAGCCTGATCGATACCTGCGTTCCACTCTGTGCCCTGGCTCTGGAGCGGGAGGAAAGCCGCGCCCGCCTGCACCGCATGGCCTTTTACGATGAGCTCACTGGGCTGCCCAACCGCAGCCTGCTGCTGGTCAGGGCGGGACAGGCAGTCGTCCAGGCGCAGTGCGACAAGGGCACGCTTGCTGTGCTGTTCATCGACCTTGACCGTTTCAAGCGAGTCAATAATTCCCTTGGCCGGACCGGCGGTGACGAACTGCTGTGCCTGGTTGCCCGTTGTCTCGAACAGGGCCGGCGCCGCTCGGACATCGTCGCTCGCCTGTCCGGTGACGAGTTCGTTCTGGTATTGCCACAGTGCAGTGGTCAACAGGCCGCCATGCTGGCCCGGCAACTGCTGGTCACTCTTGGCAAACCCTGCAGGGTTGCCGACGTCCCCCTTGTACCCTCGGCCAGCATCGGCATCAGCCTGTTCCCCGGCGACGGCTATGATATCGACACGCTGATCCATCGTGCCGATATGGCGATGTGCCGGGCGAAAATCGTCGGATCGGGTCGATTCTGCTTCTTCAGCGAGGAGTTGAAGCGGTCAGCCCTGGAGTTGCCCCTGGAAAACGCTCTGCGCGCAGCCATCGAGCAAAACCAGCTGCAATTGTATTACCAGCCGCAGATTTTTTTACGTGAGGGGCTGTTGCATGGCGTGGAGGCTCTGGCTCGCTGGCGGCACCCGCAACTGGGTGATATTTCCCCGGCAAGCTTCGTTCCTCTGGCGGAGCAGTGTGGGCTGATAGACGCGCTTGGGCGATGGGTATTGCATGAAGCCTGCCGCCAACTCGCTGTCTGGCGCCAGCGGGGGTTGGAGATTCCGGCAGTATCGATCAATCTGTCGCCCTCCAATTTTCATGACCTCGACCTGCCAGCGGTGATCGCCAGCACTTTGGCGCAATACGGACTCAAGGGCACTGACCTGACGCTGGAAATAACTGAAAGCGTGCTGATGGATAACACTCCCGGTTTTCGCAAGACCCTCCATCAGATTCATGCCCAGGGCGTCTCGCTGGCGATGGATGATTTTGGTACCGGCTTCTCCAGCCTCAGTCATCTGCATCGCCTGCCCATCGGTGAGCTCAAGCTGGATCGTAGCTTCGTCTACGATCTGGAGCGTGATAACACCAGCCGGACCCTGAGCCGTGCGGTAATCGGCCTTGGTGAAAGCCTGCACTTGACGGTGGTAGCCGAAGGCATCGAAACTGAAGGGCAGCGCCGTATTCTCAAGCAGCTGGGTTATCACGTGGGGCAAGGCTATCTGTTCTCACCGCCGTTGCCTCCTGATGAGCTTGAGATATGGCTGGCTGAGAGGCCGCTCCGGTGTGTTTCTTCGCTCGCTCCGCAAGACTGACTCTGACCCGTTCGCAGGAATCCTATCGGGCGCGCACTCTGATCATTGCGCTGAACTGTTCAGCGGGGGTACAGGGGCGGCAGGGTGATCGTATCCGGTTGGGCGTCAGGGGGATGCGCCGCCGGAAGGTCTTGAATGGCTTGCCACAGTGCTTCGCCCTGCCAGCGTTGACCGGTTTCGCTGTAGAGCGCGCCGTTGAGACCGTCGAGCGCGTCGGACAGCGGTACGAAACGCGCGGCCATGTCGGCCAGGGTTTCCGGCTGTTGCCGCGCCCAGGCGTCGATGGCGTGACGGGTCGCCTGGGTGTCGTTGGCCTGACAGGCGCGTTTGAGGTCATCGAGCAGGCTGCGAGGTGTCGGCCCGGCCTGCACGGTACGAACGATGGCCGGCTGGCTGCGTGCATGCAGCCAGAGGCCGAAGCCGAGCAGGGTGGTCAGGGCCAGCAGCAAACTGCTCAGTTGCCAGGGCCAGAGCAGCTGGGTAGCAGTCGGCGTCGAGTTGGCCGGGGCTTCGATGGCAGGCTGCTGCAGCTCAGGATTGTCCGCCACCTGCAAGGAACGGGCGGGCAGCGAGGTGCGTTCCAGGCGGTCTTCAATGGTGTTCCACCAGACCAGCTCGATGGCGGGCAATTGGAAGTCACCGGGCTGCGTCGCCACCAGCGCCTCGCGCTGTTCACGGCTGCCACTGACGCCATGGGCGGCGACTTCGTTGCGCAGGCCGGGTTGATCGGGGTAGCCACGCAGGCCCGGCACCTGTGTCGAGGGTAGTGGCGGCAACTGGGCGCTGGTCAGGCCGTCGGCCTTGAGCAGCAGGCTGCGCGTCAGGGCTTCGCCGATCCGGGCTTCGGCAGGCTCCGGGCTCCAGGCTTCGACCAGGGTCAGGTTGGTTGCCGGCAGCCAGGGTGCATCCGCCGGGTATTCGGCTGGCTTGGGTTTGACCTGCAGCGGGATGGCCGGCGATTTGACCTGGGTCGAGCGGCCAAAGCGCGAGCCGAAGCGATCACCCGTGGCCGGGGCAACCGCCGTGGCGCTGAACAGTTGCGAGGGAATGGTCAGCGCTCCGCTTTTCTGCGGAAACAGGGCATAGCGGATTTCGATCACGCCGTGGCGGATGCCGTTGATGTCCTTTTCGTAGGTGCGTGGCTCGTCGAGCCGCTCCACCAGCGCATCGCTCATCTGCAGCGGCGAGAGGGTGCTGTCGTCATAGAGCGAAACCGAGTGGTAGATGCGCAGGGTGAGCAGCACCTGGGCCTGCACGTAGACGCTGTCCTGGTCGAGGCTGGCATCGATGAAGATCGGTGCCAGCCGGTCGCCGTCTTCGGCGCTAGTCTCGCGCACGTGCAGGGTGATGGGTTCGCTGTGCAGCTCGCCGACCTGCAAGGGGGGGATCACCACGTAACCGCTCTGCTGGGGCTGCAAGGTGATCAGCCACTGGGTGATGGCGCGTGTCTGGCCGTTGATGCTCGCTAGCTGGTTGAGCTGGCGGCTGCCGAACACCTTGAACAGGCCGTCGAGCGGTTGCAGGTCCGGCTTGCCGAAGATCGTCGCATCGTCGGTTTCCAGGGTGAGCTCCAGCGTCTCATCCAGGCTCAGCTGGGTGCGGTCGACACGTGCCGTCAGGCTCGCCGCGCTCGCCTGCAGGCCGAGCAGCATGAGAAGTAGCAGTGTCAGCAGACGCATGATGGATTCATTCCCGATTCATTTCCTGACGCTTGCGATGTTCATGGAGAAACTTGCGCCGCAGCAGCTCGCCGGGGTTGTCCGGCACCTTGCGCAGCCACTGCTCCAGCGCCTGATCCTGTTCCGGATCGGCGAAGGCGTCCCCGGCCTGGGCAGGCTGTGCATCGGCTTCGGCCTGGGCGGTTTCGTCGCTTGCTTCAGCCGCTGGCGGAGTGGTCGCATTCTGCTCGTCGCCGGCTGCGGCGGGTTCTCCCGGCGCGGTGGCGGCGTCACGGGTCGAGGCTGACTGCTCCGACGATGGGCCACCGTCAGCAGCGTCCTGCGGAGGCTGGTGTTGTTGCGCCTGCTGTTCGCGCTGGCGCAGCAGTTCTTCGACCAGGGTTTTGTTGTGCTGTGCCGCCTGCAAACCGGGGGCCTGTTCCAGCGCCTGGTCATAGGCTTCGATGGCCGATTCGAGCTGTTCGTTGCGTGCCAGTGCATTGCCGCGGTTGTAGTGATCGCTGGCGCTATCGCCCTGGGCGAAGCGCTCGGCGGCGCCAGCGAAGTCACCGGCCTGGTAGCGGGCAAAACCCTGCCAGCGGTAATCCTCGAAGCGTTCGGCGGCCTCGGCGGGACGCCGTTGCTCGAGCAGGCGCATGCCTTGCTGGTCCGGGCGCTGCCAGAGGTCATCCATGTCGAGGGCGCTGGCCGGCGGCGGCAGGACGATCAGCAAAGGCAGACAGAGCAGCCAGCCGCGCCGCCCGGCACAGGCTGCCAGCAGCAGGAGTGGCAGCAACAGCCAGTGGCCCTGATCCAGCCAGATGTCGAGTTGCGTGGTCTCGTCGTCACGCGCCTGCAGGGCGCCGCCGCGTTCCAGCAGGCCCAGGCTGCGCAGGTCCTGATCATCGAGGCGTGCCTGCTGGTAGCGGCCACCGCTGTCGTTGGCGAAGCGCCGCAGGGCGCTGTCGTCCAGGCGTGGAATCAGGATTGCGCCCTTGTCGTCCTTGAGAAAGCTGCCGTCCTCACTGGCGATGGGCGCGCCCTGGCGGGTGCCGATGCCGAGGATCAGCAGGCGCAGGCCGGCAGCCTTCAGCTGTGCCTGGATGTCGTTGCGCTCGTGCTCGTCCAGGCTGCTGCCGATCAGCAGCAGGCGCCCACGGCCACGTGCGCCCTGTTCGAGCAGTGCGATACCTTGGGCGACCGCCAGATCGGCGCGCTGGCCGGTCGCGGGCATCAGGTCGGGGTGCAGGGCATCGAGCAGGTTCTGTGTCGTGGCCAGATCCCGGGTCAGCGGCACCAGGGTATGGGCGCTGCCGGCAAACACCACCACGGCGGTCTGGGCATCCTGGCGCGCCTGCAGCAGATCGAGAATCTTGTGTTTGGCCTGCTCCAGACGGCTGGGCCGTACGTCTGCGGCGAGCATGGCCGGCGTCAGGTCGAGCAGTATCACCAGCGGGTCATCGCGCGACAGGCCGGGCTGTTCGGCCTGCTGCCAGCTCGGGCCGAGCAGCGCCAGGCAGGCCAGCAGCCAGGCGCAGCCGAGCAGCAGCCAGGGCAGCCGGCTGTTGCGCAGCTTGCCGCTCGTCAGCAGTACCGCATGAAAGGCTTCGGGCAGCAGGCGTTGCCAGCGCCCGGTCTGCCGACGGCGATGCCAGAGACGCCACAGCAGCCAGAGCGGCAGCGGCACGAGCAACAGCCAGAAGGGTCTGAGCAGATGCGGCCAGAAGTCGATCACGGCTGTTTCCCGGGCAAGAGCCGCTGCAACGGTGTCGGCCAGAGGCGGCTTGCCACCAGCAACAGGCTGAGCAGCAGGGCCGCCGCCAATGGCCAGACGTACAGGGCATCGGCGACGTGTGCCTGCGCTGGTTGCTGAGCGGTCGGTTCGAGCTGGTCGAGGGCGGCGCCGATGGCTTTCAGCTCGTCGCTGGAGCGGGCGCGGAAATACTCGCCGCCGGTCTGTTCGGCGATGGCGCGCAGGGTCGGCTCGTCGAGGTCGGAGGCGTTGAAGCCGAAATGACCGAGTGCACCATCTGCCGGGACGACGGCGCCGATGCCGATGGTATGCACCTTTACATTCTGCGCGGCTGCCAGGCGTGCCGCGAGCAGGGGCTCTATCTCGCCGCCGTTGTTGGCGCCGTCGGTGATCAGCACCAGCACGCGGCTTTCCGCCGGGCGCTCGCGCAGGCGCTTGACCGCCAGCCCGATGGCGTCGCCGATGGCCGTGTTGTTGCCGGCGATGCCCGGGCTGGCATCGTCGAGCCAGGTGCGTACGGTCTGCCGGTCGAAGGTCAGCGGTGCCTGCAGGTAGGCCTTGCTGCCGAACAGGATCAGCCCGACGCGATCGCCATGACGCTCGATGATGAAGTCGCCGAACAACTGCTTGACCAGTTCCAGACGACTGACTTCATGGCCTTGCCACTGCATGTCGGGGTAGTCCATCGAACCGGACACATCCACCGCCAGCAGCAGGTCGCGACCGCTGGTGGGCAAGGGCAGCGGTTCGCCGAGCCATTGCGGGCGGGCGGCGGCGCACAGCAGCAGCAGCCAGACCAGCGCGTAGGGTATCTGCTGGCGCCAGGCGGGCAGGGCGATGCTGGCGCGGCGACCGGACAGGGCCTGGAGGTCGTCGAGAAAGCTGACCTTCAGCGCGGCATCGCCGCTGTCGGCGGCGGGCAGCAACCCGCGCATGACCCAGGGCAGGGGCAGCAGGAGGAATATCCAGGGCCAGGCCAGCTCAAACATGCTTGCGAATCCAGATCTGCACGGCCTGTTCCAGGCCTGCGATGGCCTTGTCGTCCAGCCGGCACTCGGCGCGATAACCACCCTCGACCAGCACCATCCAGCGTGTCAGCCCCGCTGCCGGGCAGCGGTTGTCGAGAAATGCCAGCCAGGCGCGCCCGCTGAGCGTATGCGAATTGTCATCGGGGTAGCGGATGCGGCAGAGGCGCTTGAGCAGGGCGTTGAGTTGCTGCAACCACTGGTTGGCGGGTTGGCCGTCGTAGGGCTTGCTCAACCGGGCCAGCTCGGCCAGGGCGATATGCCGGTGCGGCTCGATCTCGGTTTCGTGCTCGCTGCTGTCGTTTCGCTGCAGATAGCGCCAGGGGCGCAGACGCACTGCCAGCAGGATGGCGAGCGCCAGCGCAGCGAGAAACCACCAGCCCGGTGCGGGTGGCCACCAGGCAATCGGCGGCGGTGCGATCAGCGGCTGAAGGTCCTCGATGCTGTTCATCGCCTGGCACCGGGTTGTTGCACGCTCAGGTGTTCGCGCAGCTGTTCCACCAGTTCACGCTGGGTGCCCAGCGGCATCAGCGGCGAGCGCAGACGGTCGGCCAGGCGCTGCCAGCGGTCGCTACGCGCCTGGGCCTGCTGACGCCAGGTCTGGCGCAGCGCGGCATCATGGGTATCGAGCTCCAGGCGCGCGTTGCCCTGGGCGAAGCGCAGGTGGCCGGCGGCAGGCAGGGCGTGGTCCAGCGGGTCGGAAAGCGGCATGAGCAGCAGATCGACGTGGCGCGCGAGCAGGGTCAGTTGTTGTTCGGCGCTGTCGCTCAGGGTGCGTTCATCGCAGATGATCACCGCCAGGCTGCCGGGGCGCAGCACTTCGCGGGCTCTTCTCAGGGCCATGCCGAACGCTTCGGGGGTGCTGAACTGGTCGGCGGCCAGTGCGGCGTTGGCACGGGCCAGTCGGTCGAGCAGCTGCAGCAGGCTCTGTTTGCTCCGTCGTGGCTTGATCTCGCGCTGTTCGCCCTGACCGAAGACCAGTCCGCCAACGCGATCATTGTGGCTCAGCGCGGCCCAGCCGATCAGGCTGGCAGTCTGCGCCGCGAGCACTGACTTGAGTGCCAGGCCGCTGCCGAAGAACAGTCGCGGGCTCTGTTCGACGAGGATATAGATGGGCCGCTCGCGTTCCTCGTGAAACAGCTTGGTGTGAGGCTCCTGGGTGCGCGCCGTGACACGCCAGTCGATGGTGCGCACATCATCGCCGGCCTGGTAGATGCGTACCTGATCGAAATCCACGCCGCGCCCGCGCAGCTTGGAATGGTGCAGGCCAACCAGCGGCGCGCGCCGCTGCGGGCTGGAAAACAGCGGGACTTCACGGACCCGGTGGCGCATGTCGATCAGCTCGGCCAGGCTCACGCGAATGCCGGCGCCAGAGGTGCGGGCCGTCTGGGCAGCAGTGTCGGGCGCCGAAGCATGCATCACGCCACCGCGACCACGTCGAGGATGCGCTGCAGGACACGGTCCTGGTCGATGCCGGAGGCCTCGGCCTCGAATGACAGGATCAGGCGATGGCGCAGCACATCGAACAGCATGGCCTGGATATCCTCGGGGCTGACGAAATCGCGGCCCGCCAGCCAGGCGTGGGCGCGTGCGCAGCGGTCCAGCGCAATCGAGCCACGCGGGCTGGCGCCATAGGCGATCCAGCTGGCCAGCTCGGCATCGAATTTGGCCGGCGTACGGGTCGCCATGACCAGTTGCACCAGGTATTCCTCCACCGCATCGGCCATGTACAGGTCGAGGACTTCCTTGCGCGCGGCGAAAATCGCTTGCTGCGAGACGCGATGTTCCGGCGTGGTTTCGCCGTTGATGGCTTCGCCCCGGGCCTGCTGCAGGATGCGCCGCTCCACTGACGCGTCGGGAAAGCCGAGCCGCACGTGCAGCAGGAAACGGTCCAGTTGCGCCTCGGGTAGCGGGTAGGTGCCTTCATGCTCGATAGGGTTCTGCGTGGCCATTACCAGAAAAAGTGGCGACAGGTCGTAGGTGCTGCGACCGACGCTGACCTGGCGCTCGGCCATCGCTTCGAGCAGTGCGGACTGGACCTTCGCCGGTGCGCGGTTGATTTCGTCGGCCAGCACCAGGTTGTGGAAAATCGGCCCCTGCTGGAAGACGAAGCTGCCGGTTTCCGGACGATAGATTTCGGTACCGGTGATGTCGGCGGGCAGCAGGTCCGGGGTGAACTGGATGCGGTGGAATTCGGCTTCCAGGCCGCCTGCAAGCTCCTTGATGGCGCGGGTCTTGGCCAGGCCGGGCGCGCCTTCGACCAGTAGATGACCGTCGGCCAGCAGTGCGATCAGCAGCCGCTCGATCAGGCGTTCCTGGCCAAGAATCTGGGTAGAAAGGAACTGTCGCAAGGCGACCATTGCTTCACGGTGGTCCATCTTCGGGCTCTTCTGAAAAGGGCAGGGCGCGCCGGGTCAGACTTTAATTCATTGGCGGGTTCGAGGCTATGTGCGGCTCGGCAACTTGCTCACACCAGGCAAGCGTTTTATGTGGCCGCGACGAAATGGGGGCAGACCCAGGCCTGGGGTTGAACTAAGGTGTTTCGTCATCAGTCATGTCCGCAAGGGTGTGTCGAACCCTGCCAGAATGGAGCTAACCCATGGCGTTCTTTACCGCAGCCAGCAAAGCCGACTTCCAGCAACAACTGCAAGCGGCGCTGGCGCAGCATGTCGATGAAAAACTCCTGCCACAAGTGGGACTTTTCGCCGAACAGTTTTTTGGAATCGTCGCGCTGTCCGAGCTTGCCGAGCGGCGCATGAGCGACCTGGTCGGCTCGACGCTGGCCAGTTGGCGGCTGCTGGAGCGCTTCGATCCGGCGCAGCCGCAGGTTCAGGTCTTCAACCCCGATTACGAGAAGCACGGCTGGCAATCGACCCATAGCCTGGTCGAGGTGCTGCACCCGGACATGCCGTTCCTGGTCGACTCGGTGCGCATGGAACTGATGCGCCGCGGCTATGCCATCCATACCCTGCAGAACAGTGTGCTGCAGGTACGCCGTGGTGCCGATGGCGAGTTCCTGGAGTTGCTGCCCAGGGGCCAGAGCACCGCTGACAGCCGTGCGGAGTCGCTGATCTTCGTCGAGGTGGACAGGTGTGCCAGTGCCAGCGCCCTGCGTGAGCTGGAGCAGTCTTTGCACGCCGTGCTGGCCGATGTGCGTCTGGCGGTGAGCGACTTTGCCGCGATGAAGGCCAAGGCCGAGGAGCATCACCAGCGCCTGAGCGGGCTGCAGGGGCAGGCCGGCACCGGCCAGCTGGGCGAGATCATGGATTTCGTGCGCTGGCTGGTCGATGACCACTTCACCTTCCTCGGCTACGAGGAATTCACCCTCGATGATCAGGGTGAAAGCGGACGTCTGATCTACGACGAATCATCGCTGCTGGGCCTGTCGCGGCATCTGCGCACCGGTCAGGATGAGGACCAGCTGCCGATGCCGGCGGCGCTGAGTTACCTGCGTGAGCCGCTGCTGCTGTCGTTCGCCAAGGCGGCGACGCCCAGCCGGGTGCATCGCCCGGCCTACCCTGATTATGTCTCCCTGCGCGAGATCGACGAGCAGGGACGGGTGACCAGAGAGTGCCGCTTCCTCGGCCTGTTCACCTCTTCGGTCTACACCCAGAGCGTGCGACGCATTCCCTATATCCGCAGCAAGGTCGCGCAGGTGGTCGAGCGTTCGCAGTTCGATGACTCGGCGCATCTGGCCAAGGAGCTGGTCCAGGTACTCGAAGTGCTACCGCGCGACGAGCTGTTCCAGATGACCCTCGACCAGCTCTTCGAGACCGCCATTGCCATCGTGCAGATCCAGGAGCGCAACAGGCTGCGGCTGTTCCTGCGTACCGACCCCTATGGCCGTTTCTGTTACTGCCTGGCCTACGTTCCGCGCGATATCTACTCGACCGAGACGCGCCTGCGCATCCAGCAGGTGCTGATCGATCGGCTGGGCGCCAGCGGTTGCGAGTTCTCCACCTATTTTTCCGAGTCGGTGCTGATCCGCGTGCAGTTCCTGCTGCGGCTGGACCCGGAAAAACCGCTGCAGATCGATCCGCTGCAACTGGAAAAGGAAGTGGTGCAGGCCTGCCGCACCTGGCAGGACGACTATTCCGGCCTGATCATCGAGCGTTTTGGCGAGGCCCGGGGCACCCGCATTCTCAGTGATTTTCCGAAAGGCTTTCCGGCGGGCTATCGCGAGCGCTTCGATCCGCTTTCGGCGGCTGTGGACATCCAGCATGTGCTGGGCCTGAGCGAAGAGCGCCCGCTGGCGATGAGCTTCTACCAGCCGATCACGACCCTCGAGAATCGCCTGCATTGCAAGCTCTATCATCTGGATACGCCGCTGCCCCTGTCGGACATGCTGCCGATTCTGGAAAATCTCGGTTTGCGCGTGCTGGGTGAATTTCCCTTCCATTTGAAGGGCAAGGATGGTCGCCGGTTCTGGATTCACGACTTCGCCTTTACCTATGCCGAAGGCCTGCACATTGATCTGATGGAGATCAACGAGTCGCTGCAGGATGCCTTCATTCATATCCACAATGGCCTGGCGGAAAACGACTCCTTCAACCGACTGGTGCTGACCGCCGGGTTGACCTGGCGCGAAGTTGCGCTGCTGCGCGCCTATGGGCGTTACCTCAAGCAGATTCGCATAGGTTTCGATCTGGGCTATATCGCCAGTGCCCTGCTCAATCATGTCGATATCGCACGCGAGCTGGTGCGGCTGTTCAAGATACGTTTCTACTTGGCGCGCAAGCTGGGCGAGGAGGACCTGGCCGACAAGCAGGAGCGGCTGCAGCAGGCGATCCTGAGCGCGCTCGATGAAGTGGCAGTCCTCAATGAAGACCGCATCCTGCGCCGTTATCTGGCACTGATCCAGGCCACCCTGCGGACCAACTTCTATCAGGCCGACGCCAACGGCAAGCCGAAGCGTTATTTCAGCTTCAAGCTCGACCCGCGCGCGATCCCGGAGATGCCTCGCCCGGTGCCGAAGTTCGAGATTTTCGTCTACTCGCCACGGGTCGAAGGGGTGCACCTGCGTGGCGGCAAGGTGGCGCGTGGCGGGTTGCGCTGGTCGGACCGTGAAGAGGATTACCGTACCGAAGTGCTCGGCCTGGTGAAGGCCCAGCAGGTGAAGAACGCGATCATCGTGCCCGGCGGCGCCAAGGGTGGCTTCGTACCGCGCCGGCTGCCCAATGGTACGCGCGATGAGGTATTCGCCGAGGGCATCGCCTGCTATCGGATCTTTATCAGTGGCCTGCTGGATATCACTGACAACCTCAAGGACGGTCAGGTGGTGCCGCCGGCCAACGTCCTGCGCTACGACGAGGATGATCCCTATCTGGTCGTCGCCGCCGACAAGGGTACGGCGACCTTCTCCGATACGGCCAACGGCATCGCCGCCGAATACGATTTCTGGCTCGGCGATGCCTTCGCTTCCGGTGGCTCGGCCGGTTATGACCACAAGAAGATGGGCATCACCGCCAGGGGCGCCTGGGTGTCGGTGCAGCGACATTTCCGCGAGCGCGGCATCGATGTGCAGCGCGAAAGTATCAGCGTGATCGGCATCGGCGACATGGCCGGCGACGTGTTCGGCAACGGCATGCTCAGGTCCGAGGCCTTGCACCTGGTGGCCGCCTTCAACCATCAGCACATCTTCATCGACCCCGAGCCGGATGCCGCCCGCAGCTTTGTCGAGCGCCAGCGCCTGTTCGATCTGCCGCGCTCATCCTGGACCGATTACGACACCTCGCTTATTTCCGCAGGCGGCGGTGTCTTCGCGCGTTCGGCCAAGCGCATCGAGATCACTCCGCAGATGAAGGCGCGTTTCGATATCGCGGCGGACCAGTTGACCCCCGCCGAACTCATCCATGCCTTGCTCAAGGCGCCGGTGGACCTGCTCTGGAACGGTGGCATCGGCACCTATATCAAGAGCACGGCGGAAAGCCATGCGGATGTCGGCGACAAGGCCAACGACGGAGTGCGGGTCAACGGTTGCGAAGTACGCGCCAGGGTCATCGGTGAGGGCGGCAACCTGGGCGTGACCCAGCTGGGTCGCGTCGAGTACGGCCTGCATGGCGGCGCCTCGAACACCGATTTCATCGACAACGCCGGCGGCGTCAACTGCTCCGACCATGAGGTCAATATCAAGATCCTGCTCAACGAAATCGTCAGTGCCGGAGACATGACCGGGAAACAGCGCAACCAGCTGTTGTTCCAGATGACCGATGCCGTCGCCGCGCTGGTGCTGCACGACAACTACAAGCAGACCCAGGCGCTGTCTCAGGCCGAGCGCCGGGCCCGCACGGGCGGCGGTGAATATCGGCGCCTGATCGGCGCGCTCGAAGCCGAAGGGCTGCTGGACCGTGCGCTGGAATTCCTGCCGAGCGACGAGGCGCTGGACGAGCGGGCGGCCCAGGGCAAGGGGCTGACGCGCGCGGAGCTGTCGGTACTGATTTCCTACAGCAAGATCGACCTGAAGGAGGCATTGCTGCAATCACGGGTGCCGGATGATGCCTATCTGGCGCGGGAGATGGAGAGCGCCTTCCCACAGGCGCTGGCCGAAGACTATCGCGACGCGATGCTGCAGCATCGGTTGAAGCGTGAAATCGTCAGTACGCAGATCGCCAACGACCTGATCAACAACATGGGCATCACCTTCGTTCAGCGTCTGCGCGAGGCCACCGGCCTGAGCTCGGCAAATATCGCCGGGCTCTATGTGGTCGTGCGTGACATCTTCCACCTGCCGCATTGGTTCCGTCAGATCGAGGCGCTGGATTACCGGGTGTCAGCTGAGCTGCAGCTGCACCTGATGGAAGAGCTGATGCGTCTGGGTCGCCGCGCGACGCGCTGGTTCCTGCGCAATCGGCGCCACGAGCTGGATGCGGCGCGTGATGTGGGACATTTCGGCCCACGGGTGGCGGCGCTCGGGCTCAAGCTCGATACGCTGCTGCAAGGCGGTACGCGCGAGCTGTGGCAGGCGCGCTACGAGCGCTACACCGAGGCGGGCGTGCCGGAATTGCTGGCGCGGATGGTCGCCGGTACGCATCACCTGTACACACTGTTGCCGATTCTGGAGGCCGCTGACGAAACCGGACGGTTGCCGACCGAGGTGGCCGCGGCCTATTTCGCGGTGGGTGGCGCACTGGAGCTGCCTTGGTATCTGCAGCAACTGACCGCACTGCCGGTGGAGAATAACTGGCAGGCGCTGGCGCGCGAGAGCTTTCGTGATGACCTGGACAGCCAGCAACGCGCGATTACCGTATCGGTGTTGCAGATGGACGGAGCGCCGGAAGATATCGATGCGCTGGTGCAGTCTTGGCTGGCACAGCGCCAGTATCAGGTCGAACGCTGGCGGAAGATGCTCGCCGAGCTGCGCAGTGCCAGCAGCGTCGATTACGCGATGTACGCTGTGGCCGGTCGCGAATTGCAGGATCTGGCGCTGGAAAAGCCCCAGCAGTAGGTCGGATCGCGTTTCATCGACCCGATGAGCGAACGGGCAGACGTCTCCAAAGGTCTGCCTCGTTCGTTGGTTTGCGCCTTCAGACCTTCGATTGCGCCTGCGGATCGTCGGATTACGCCTTGGGCTAATCCGACCTACAAATGGCTGGGGTTCGTAGGTCGGGTCACGCTTTATCGACCCGACGGGTGGAGTCGAGGTTGTTCGCCGGGTTACACCGTCTTGTCGGATCACGCCTTCAAGCCGTCGGATTATGCCTGCGGATCGTCGGATTACGCCTTTGGCTAATCCGACCTACAAATGGCTGGGGCTCGTAGGTCGGGTCGCGCTTCACCGACCCGACGGGCGGAGTCGAAGTTATTCGCCGGGTTATGTCCTGACTTGTCGAATTACGCCTTCAGACCGTCTATTGCGCCTGCGGATCGTCGGATTACGCCTTGGGCTAATCCGACCTACAAATGGCTGGGGTTCGTAGGTCGGGTCACGCTTTATCGACCCGACGGGCGGAGTCGAGGTTGTTTGCCGGGTTACGCCCGTCTTGTCGGATCACGCCTTCAAGCCGTCGGATCACGCCTTTGGCTAATCCACCTACAAAAATGGCTGAGGCTGTCGGGTCACGCTTCACCAGGCAAAGGTCAGGCGTCCTGTGTTCGATGGCCGAGGCGAAAGCGGGTGATCTGCGGCAGGTCGCGCAGGTAACGGACCATGTCCGGCGCGCCGGCGAGCTTGAGCCCTTCACCGAGGGCGTTGGCGGCGCTTACGTGCCTGTCGAGCAGGAGCAGTTCGGAGTTGTTGGCATCGCGCAGCAGTTGCAGACGTGCATAAGGCACCTTTGCATCGAGCAGCAGCCTCATGAAGTTGCGATCACTCCAGGCCTGGGCGGGCATGGCGATGGCATGGTAGTCGTCATCCAGCGCCTGCAGGCCGGCGCTATCGAGACGGTAGTCGGTCAGTTCGCACGGCAGCAGGACCTCCAGGCCCCTGAGCCGTGCATAGGCGATGGCGCAGGCGAAGGCCTCGGCGTGATATTCGCCCGCCCAGTAGATCCGCTCGCCAAGCCAGCTGGCCTGACGCAGTTCTATCGGTGCCTGTTTCTCAAAACCGGGCAGGGCGGTGCCGAGGGTGCGCACGAAGTCCTTGTAGCTGATCACGCGAAGCTGGCGACAGGCCGGAGTAGCGGCGAAGGCCTCGAAAGTCGGATAGATGTTGCCGTCTGCGCTCTGACTGCTGATGCCGTCGATCTGACGCAGATCCAGTGCTGGATAAGCGCTGACGTCCTTGCGCACCAGGCGTGTCAGGGCGGCATGGGCCTTGGCCTTGTCTTCCTGGATCGGGCCGGAAAGTGCGCCGCGGGGCAGATCGACGACCCTTTGCAGGCAGGGGCCGTCCTGCCAGAAAATGCTCGGGGCCGGTTCGGCAAGGGGTGCAAAGGGCAAGCGGATCTGACTGGCGTACTCAAGCGTCTGACGCGGCGGTTTTCCGGTCAGTCCAATGTGCTGGGCAAATCTGGCAAGTCGGGAAATCACTGACGGCATCGGCTCGGATTGGCTCATCATCGTGGATGGGCTCGTTGTACTGGAGGCGAAGTGTGCCAGAGCCAGGAAGAACCTGTAATGATTTCAGGGCGTTCATGGCTGCAAGCGAGGCCCGCATGTGCTGGTAGCGAGTCGGGTTGTGGCACTATTGCCGGCGCACTGATCATTGAGGAGCCTCCATGCCAAACCTCGTGCTGGATATCGCATTGCCTGCAGAACGGCTGCTGGCAGTCTATCAAGGGCGGGCCAATCGCATTCTGGTCAGAAGCAGGGATGGAACACGTGTCAGTTTGCCAGCCCACCATTTGCGTCCGTTTACGACAACGGCTGGGGTGTATGGTTCATTCGAGATGGAATTTTCCGATGACGGCAAGCTGGTCTGTCTGCGTCGGCTCGATGGGGCGGGGCGGTTATCGTGATGGGCAAACAGGCGCTGGCGGCATCCTGCCTGCTATACTTTCGCGTCACCCTTTCCCAGGATCTAGCTGCGTATGTATAACCTGGCTCGCCGGCTGCTGTTCAAGTTAACCCCTGAAAATTCCCATGAGTTGTCGCTGGACCTTATCGGGGCGGGTGGCCGGCTGGGGCTGAACGCCATGCTCAGCAAGGCTCCGGCAAGCCTGCCAGTGCGGGTGATGGGGCTGGATTTTCCCAACCCGGTCGGGCTGGCAGCTGGCCTGGACAAGAATGGCGAGGCGATCTGTGGCCTGTCCCAGCTGGGCTTCGGCTTTGTCGAAGTGGGCACCGTGACGCCCAGGCCGCAGCCTGGCAATCCCAAGCCGCGCATCTTCCGCCTGCCGGAAGCGGAAGCGATCATCAACCGCATGGGTTTCAACAACCATGGCGTCGACGCCTTGCTGGAGCGGGTCGATGCGGCACGCTTCAAAGGCATTCTGGGCATCAATATCGGCAAGAACTTCGATACCCCGGTCGAGCGCGCCCAGGACGACTATCTGCTGTGCCTGGACAAGGTCTACCACCAGGCCAGCTACGTCACGGTTAACGTCAGCTCGCCCAACACGCCAGGGTTGCGCAGCCTGCAGTTCGGTGACTCGCTCAAGCAGCTGCTAGACGCGCTGCGCCTGCGTCGCGAGGATCTGGAAGTGCTGCATGGCAAGCGCGTGCCGCTGGCCATCAAGATCGCCCCCGACATGACCGACGAGGAAATCGTGCTGGTGGCCGATACGGTCTTCCAGGCCGGAATGGATGCCATCATCGCCACCAATACCACGCTGGGTCGCGAGGGAGTCGCCGGGCTGGCCCATGGCGACGAGGCCGGTGGTCTTTCCGGCGCGCCGGTTCGTGACAAGAGCACCCACACCGTCAAGGTGCTGGCCGAAACCCTGGGCGGTCGCCTGCCGATCATCGCGGTGGGTGGCATCACCGAAGGGCGTCATGCGGCGGAGAAGATCGAGGCGGGTGCGAGCCTGGTGCAGCTGTACACGGGCTTTATCTACAAAGGCCCGGCATTGATTCGCGAGTCGGTGGACGCCATCGCCGCCATTCGCTCGCGCAAGGATGTGAATTTCTAAGCGGTATGGATTACCCGGTGGGGCTCCATTAAGGAGCCCCTGGGCTTCAGCCCGCCGCCCGGGTGGGGCGTGCCTGTTGAAGTCGGTGTGATCCTGTGTCAGCCGACTGCGTTGAGTTCGTTCAGTCGATGAAGACCGGCGGTGCCGGTCAGACCATCCCAGTTGTCGCCGCGACCCTCCCGCCAGCCGTTAATCCAGGCTTGGCGCACTTCGGGATGGTAGAAGGGGCACAGATCGCGAGATTTGCCGTGTATGCCATGCTGATAACCGCGTAGAAATGCTCGTTCCATCGGATCACGCTTGAGTCTTCTCATTGGGTATTGCCCTCAGTGGTTGACTGGTGTTCCTGTTGACCTCATGGCGAGGTCGGGCAGTTAGACTGCCATCGAAGTCCGCTGCCGGCGTGGCGGAGTTCTTCCGGCAGCATTGCGCTGCCGGACTGAGTCGAGTTCTAACCTAATGGGTCCAAAGCTGGAATGATCGTTTTGTCATAAGGAAGTAACCGAACCCTGATCTCCCCCATAAGGCGCGCCAATCGTGGATTACACGAGGCTCGCCTCCGACGCCTGCCTGAGCCGGTGCAAAAAAGCTGCAGCCCGACTGTCAACGAATCGTATTTTTCTGGACCTACCATGACCGACCGCCACGAACTTATCCTCACCTGCCCCAAGGGCCTCGAAGGCTTGTTGCTCGACGAAGCCATAGGCCTCGGGCTTGAAGAGGCTCGCGAGCAGACCGCAGCCATTCGTGGCTTCGGCTCGATGGAGGTGGCGTATCGGCTATGCCTCTGGTCACGGCTCGCCAACCGTGTGCTGCTGGTGCTCGACCGCTTCGCCACTGAAAATGCCGAAACGCTCTATGACGGCGTTTACCAGATCGACTGGGCTGAGCATCTGGAGGCGACCGGCACGCTGGCGGTGGAGTTCAGTGGCCATGGTTCGGGAATCGACAACACCCATTTCGGCGCGCTGAAGGTCAAGGACGCCATCGTCGATCGGCTGCGCACGTCTGCCGGTGAGCGGCCAGGTGTGGACAAGCTGAACCCGGATCTGCGCGTGCACCTGCGCCTGGATCGTGGCCAGGCGGTGCTGTCACTGGATCTTTCCGGGCATAGCCTGCACCAGCGCGGTTATCGCCTGCAGCAGGGCGCCGCGCCGCTCAAGGAAAACCTCGCCGCCGCCGTGCTGATTCGTGCCGGCTGGCCGCGTATCGCCGCTGCCGGTGGCGCGCTGACCGACCCCATGTGCGGCGTCGGCACCTTTCTCGTCGAAGGCGCGATGATCGCCGCTGATATCGCACCGAACCTGCGCCGTGAGCGCTGGGGCTTCAGCGCCTGGCTCGGACACGTGCCGGCGCTGTGGAACCGCCTGCATGACGAGGCGCAGGCGCGGGCCGAGGCGGGCCTGAGCCGGCAGCCACTGTGGATACGCGGCTACGAGGCCGATCCGCGGCTGATCCAGCCGGCGAGGAACAATATCGGGCGGGCCGGGCTGGCGAACTGGATTCGTGTCTACCAGGGCGATGTGGCGACCTTCGAGCCACGCCCCGATCAGAACCAGAAAGGCCTGGTGATCTGCAATCCGCCCTATGGCGAGCGCCTGGGCGACGAGGCGAGTCTGGTCTATCTCTACCAGAACCTCGGTGAACGCCTGCGCCAGGCCTGTCTCGGCTGGGAGGCGGCGGTGCTGACGTCGGCGCCGGACCTGGGCAAGCGCATGGGCATTCGCAGCCACAAGCAGTACGCCTTCTGGAACGGCGCCTTGCCCTGCAAGCTGTTGCTGATCAAGGTCGAACTGGATCAGTTCGTCACCGGCCAGCGTGCGGCGCCCGCTGCCGGTAATGCCGCTCCGCAACCCGTGGCGGAACTGGCGCGTCTCAGTGAAGGCGGGCAGATGTTCGCCAATCGTCTGCAGAAGAATCTCCGCCAGTTGGGCAAGTGGGCGCGCCGGGAAGGCATCCAGTGTTACCGCCTGTATGACGCCGACATGCCCGAATATGCCCTTGCCATCGACCTCTATGGTGATTGGGTGCATGTACAGGAATATGCGCCGCCACGCTCGATCGATCCGCAGAAGGCCCAGGAGCGTCTGTTCGATGCGTTGAGCGCGATTCCCCAGGCGCTGGGCATTTCCCGCGACAGAGTGGTGGTCAAGCGCCGCGAGCGTCAGAGCGGCACGCGCCAGTACGAGCGCCAGGCCAGTCAGGGCGAGTTTCTTGAAGTGAACGAGGGCGGCGTCAAGCTACTGGTGAACCTCACCGACTACCTGGACACGGGGCTGTTCCTCGATCACCGACCGTTGCGCCTGCGTATCCAGCGCGAAGCGAGCGGCAAGCGTTTTCTCAATCTCTACTGCTACACGGCGACGGCGACCGTGCATGCGGCCAAGGGCGGTGCGCGCAGCACCACCAGCGTCGATCTGTCGAAAACCTATCTGGACTGGGCGCGACGCAACCTGGCGCTGAACGGCCTGTCGGATCGGCAGCGTCTGGAACAAGCGGATGTGATGGCGTGGCTGGAGGAAGACCGTGGGGAATATGACCTGATCTTCATCGATCCGCCGACCTTTTCCAACTCCAAGCGCATGGAAGGTGTGTTCGATGTTCAGCGTGATCATGTCGCCCTGCTGGATCTGGCCATGGCGCGCCTGGCAGCGGGCGGCACCCTGTATTTCTCCAACAACTTCCGCAAGTTCGTGCTCGATCCGGGGCTGAGCGAGCGTTATGCGGTGGAGGAAATCAGCAGCGCCACGCTGGATGAGGATTTCCGTCGCAACAGCAGGATCCATCGTGCCTGGAAGTTGCAGGCGCGCTGACGGGCACCTCTAAAAACTACCTGCGTTGCCATCGCTGCGTTGAAAACAGGCTCGTGCGCGAGTCCGATCAAAATGCTCATTTACAACTCGTAAACTGCGCTTGATTCGCTGTGCTCACCCTTCGGGCCAGCCTGCGGCTGTTACTTCGCTGCGCTACGTTTCTCGCCTGTTTTCGCCTTGCGCTGGCTGCCTCGCCTACGTTTTTAGAAGTGCCCGGAAATCAGGTGTACTTGGTGAAAATCTCGCGCACACGCGCCAGGGCTTCGGCAGTGTCCTGCTCGTTGTCATGCAGGGCCTCTTCGAGCAGGCAGGTGAGCAAAAGTCGATAGGTCTTGTCCAGCGCGCTGCGTGAGGCGGAGAACTGCTGGGCAATCGACTCGCAATCTTCGCCGCGCTTGATCATCGCCTGGATGCCACGAATCTGGCCTTCGATGCGCGCCAGTCGCCGGAGCATTGCCTGTTGCTGATCCTGCATATTGATCGGGGCGGGAGTGTCGTCTTTCATTCGAGTCCTTGGGATCGAGGGTCCGCGATGCATCCTACCGGCGAGTGTTCCCACTGGCTACAGGGCAGCTGGGCAAGCCTGGGCAAAACTCAGCGAGCCGGTTAGGGTCGTAGCAATAGTTGTTCGTCGCGCTTCTGAGCGCGATGACAGCAACAGACCTCCCTTGCAAGGGCCGCATGATGGCAAGTACTCAAAGTGCAACAGCTACGCTGCGCGCGGCATGGCTTGCCCATGCCCAGGCAAACCCGCTCATCGCGCTGGGGCTCGTTGGCACCCTGCTGGTCGTACTGATTCTGCTGGGGACGAGCGGTTACAGCGCCTTCGAGAACAACGAACAGAGCAATATTCGCTACGCCCTGCTGGGGGGGACTGCCGGTTTTGTGGCCACCTCGCTCGGTGCGCTGATGGCTATCGTGCTGCGTAATATTTCCGTGCGCACCCAGGACAGCATGCTGGGTTTCGCTGCAGGGATGATGCTTGCGGCCAGTTCCTTCTCGCTGATTCTTCCGGGGCTGGAGGCGGCCCGTGAGCTTTGGGGTAATGGCCCTGCCGCGGCGGCGACCGTGGTGGTGGGCCTGGGTTTCGGCGTACTGCTGATGCTCGGGCTGGATTATTTCACCCCGCACGAACACGTGAGCGCCGGAGCCTTCGGGCCGGAGCATCGGCGCATAAGCCGGGTCTGGCTGTTCGTCTTCGCGATCATCCTGCACAACATTCCCGAGGGCATGGCGATCGGTGTGGGCTTCGCCGAAGGTGACATGAGCGTGGGTCTGCCGCTGGCCATGGCGATTGCCATTCAGGACATCCCCGAGGGGCTGGCCGTGGCGCTGGCGTTGCGTACCATCGGCGTTTCCGCCTGGCGAGCGGTGCTGATCGCCGCCGCCTCCGGATTGATGGAGCCGCTGGGTGCATTGGTCGGTCTGGGGATTTCCAGCGGGCTCGCCATCGCTTATCCGGTCAGTCTGGGGCTGGCCGCCGGGGCGATGATCTTCGTGGTGTCTCACGAGGTCATCCCGGAAACCCACCGCAACGGCCACCAGACCCCGGCAACCGTCGGGCTGATGGGCGGCTTTGCGGTGATGATGTTTCTGGATACAGCGCTGGGTTGAGGCTATTGTGGCTGGGTCTGCATGACCAGTTCGACGCGGCGATTGCTGGCGCGGCCCTGGTCGCTGGCGTTGTCGCCGAGCGGGCGGGTATCGGCGTAGCCGGTGGCGCTCATGCGTGCGGCCTCGATGCCGGTCAGTTGCAGGTAGCGCACCACGCTGCTGGCGCGGCTGGCCGAGAGTTCCCAGTTGGAAGGGAATCGCTCGGTCTGGATCGGCAGGTTGTCGGTATGGCCCTCGACGAGAATTCGATGCCTGCCCGCTGCCAGTGTCGGGATCAGGCGATCGATCACGTCAAGCCCGGCGTTTTCCAGCTCGGCCTGGCCGGAGTTGAAAAGGATCTCGCTGTTGATACGAAAGCTGATGCTGCCCTCATTGACGATCACTTCGATGTCTTCTCCCAGATCCATTGCCAGCGCCTGCTGGCCAGTCGTATCTGTCGGCGCGTCGGCAGGAACTTCGGTTGGCGGTGCGGCAATGATCGGGGCGATGGGCAGGTGCGAACCCGGCAGTTGCAGCGGGTCGCCGCCCGTGATCGGGGCGGCGAATACGGGTTCGGCTGGTGTGTCGGAATAGCCCTCACTATCGGCCTTGCCCGCGAGGGTGAGCAAGATGACCATCATCACCAGCAGCAGGGTGAGCATGTCGAGGTAGGTCAGCAGCCAGGCGTCCTGTTCCTCTTCCTGGCGCGGCTCGATATGCCATTTGGCGAAGCGACCACCAGGTGCTGATTGCCCATTCATCTCAGGCATCCTGCTGCCTGGCGCGCTTCACGGCGTTGCCGTTTTCGCGAATATCGTCGTCGTGATGGGCGATGAATGATTTCAGCGTCTCGCGCATGTAGGCCGGGCTGCGGCGGTTGCACATCATTGAGATGCCCTGCATCACCAGATTCATCAGGGCGACGCGCTGTTCGGTGCGGCGTTCGAGCTTCACCGCCACCGGCTTGAGCAGTAGGTTGGCCAGCAGGATGCCATAGAAGGTGGTCATCAGCGCCACGGCGAGGCTGCGACCAATCTGCTCCATGTCGCCGCTGCCGAGCATGAACATCAGGTTGATCAGCCCGACCAGGGTGCCGATCATGCCGAACGCGGGCGCATAGCTGGCCATGGCGCGAAACAGTTGCGCCTCGGCATTTTCCCGTGCACGCAGGCGAGCGATGCGCCACTGCAGCACGTCGATGATGTCCTCTTCAGGCGTGTTGTCGATCACCAGCTGCACGCCGGTGCGCAGAAAGGGATTGCTGACCTTTTCCACCGCGCGTTCGACCGCAGGCAGGTCGCCGCTGATCCACAGTCGGGAAATCTGCACCAGCTCTTCGAGATCCTGGTGGGTATATAGGCGCTCGTTGCGCATCACCGTCCAGATCAGCCCGAACACCCGCATGACTTCCCGTAGCGGATAGCTGATGAAGGTTGCAGCCAGGGTACCGACCACGACGATACCGAGGCTGGGCAGGTCGATGAACAGTGACGGATCTTCCGCCGCGAACAGCATCACGACAGCCAGCAGGCCGATGCTCGCGACCATGCCGATCAGGGTTGAGGGATTCATCGAAGCTCCGAACAGGGCAGGGCGAGGAACGCGGCATGATAGCACCGTGCTAGTTGGCCCTGCAGCCTGGTGGGTAGAGCCCGATCTTGCCTCAGAGATTTTCCAGCAATCGGCGCGCGGCTTCGTGGCCGCTCAGCCAGGCGCCTTCGACGCGCCCGGACAGGCACCAGTCGCCGCAGGCATACAGGCCCAGATGCGCATCGGCCAGCGCGCCCCACTCGTGGGACTGGCTCGGGCGGGCGTAGAGCCAGCGGTGGGCAAGGGTGAACTCCGGTGCGGGCACGACGCAGTCGATCAGTTCGGCGAATGCGCCGTGCAACTGCTCGATCACCAATTCTCTGGAAAGGTCCAGATGCTGCCGGCTCCAGGCGCTGGTCGCGTGCAGCACCCAGGTGTCGAGGCGGCCATCGCGTCCGGGTTTGCTGTTGTGGCGGGCGAGCCAGTCGAGGGCGTCATCCTGCACGAAACAGGCGTCGAGCGCCGTCTGTAGTGGTGTGGCAAAGCCCAGTGCGACCGCCCAGGTCGGCTCCATCGCAACGCTGGCGGCGACGGCGGCCAGCTTTGGCGCCGAGGCCAGCAGCGCACTGGCCTGAGGCGCCGGAAGGGCGATGATCACTTGGCTGAAGGGGCCATGGCTGGTGCCCGTGGCATCGACCAGCGTCCAGAATTCCTCGCCGCGAAAGACTTCAGTGATTCGGCAGGAGAGGGTGACCGGTATGTCGCCGAGCAGGCCGCGGGCAATCGAACTCATCTGCGGGACGCCAACCCAGCGCAGCTGCTCATCGGCAGAGGGCGACAACTGCCCACCTCGGGCCTGGTAAAGATTCGGTGACCATTCGGCGGCCCAGCCTTGTGCCTGCCATTGACGCACGGCCTCGGTGAATCGCCGGTCGCGGCTGGTGAAATACTGCGCGCCCAGATCCAGGTGGCCGGCGTCGCTGCGCTTGCTGGACATGCGTCCGCCAAGGCCGCGGCTCTTGTCGAAAAGCTGTACCGACTGCCCGGCGGCATGCAGTATTTGCGCGGCGCAAAGGCCTGCAATGCCGGTCCCGATAATGGCGATTGGAGCTGTGCTCATGCTTACCTCTTCACAGGGGCGCTGTCAGCCTCGGTTGCCCGGCTACTGCGCCGTTTGGTTCGGTTCTGCTGGGGCTCAACAGCAGATTTTGCAGAAGAGCAAAACGCTGATGATTGATGCGTGTTCCATCCACCAACAGACTGTTGCTTCTGCCTGGGGGTTCGGGGTGATTGGAGTTCAAGAAGATTTTTTCAATGGCTGACAGACGGGGCGGGCTGGCCTGTTCGTCATGCATCCGCATCATGCGTTGCCCGTGCGGGCGGCTGCAATCAGCCATTGCGATTGTTATGCCAATCAAGTGATGAAGCAGTTGTAAGTTGGGATCAAGCCGGTACAATGGCGCCGCTCGCCGCCAGGTGGGCTTTGTTATGGTGGGCCCTGCCGGTCCCCTCGCAACGATCAGCCGTGAACCCGGTCAGGCCCGGAAGGGAGCAGCCGCAGCGGTGACATTGTGTGCCGGGGTGTGGCTGGTAGGGTTCACCTCCATAACGAATCGTCATCCCCCTCGCAAGACCTTGCGGATTCAACCCGCTCCTCAAGCAGCACGTTGCTGAACAGCTGCCACGAAAACAATCGCATCGCTTCAAGATCATCCCATTGGGTGAGCCTGTATTCTTCTTTCTTCAGCATGCGGGGCTGGTGCAAGCCTTCCTGAATTTTTGCAGGAGCAATCGATTTGTCCGTCAAGGCGAATTGGGACATTTTCTGCGTCGTGGTGGACAACTACGGCGATATCGGCGTGACTTGGCGTCTGGCTCGGCAACTGGTGGCCGAGCATGGTCAGCAGGTACGTCTGTGGATCGATGACCTGCAGACTTTTGTCCGACTGCAGCCCGGCGCCAGCGCCACGGCCAGCCAGCAGTGGCATGAAGGCGTCGAGATCCGCCACTGGTCGCCCCAATGGCCGGACGCCGAACCCGCCGATGTGGTGATCGAAGCCTTTGCCTGCAACCTGCCGGATGACTACATCGCGGCCATGGCCGCCAACCAGCGGCGCATCCTCTGGCTCAATCTCGAATACCTGAGCGCCGAAGACTGGGTGGTGGGTTGCCATGCGCTGCCTTCGATGCAGTCCGAAGGCCTGCAGAAGTATTTCTTCTTCCCCGGCTTCGAGCAGGGCACTGGCGGGTTGATCCGCGAGGGTGACCTGATTGCCCGGCGTGAGGCGTTCCAGAATGATCCGCTGCTGTGCGAAGCCTTTTTGCAGAGCTTCGATCTCAATGTGCAGCCCGGCACGACGCTGCTATCGCTGTTCGCCTACGAGAACCCGGCCATTGCTGGCTGGCTCGATGCCCTGGCGGCTCAGGCACGACCGTCGCAGTTGCTGGTGCCGGAAGGGCGCGTGCTTGGGGACGTGGCGCGCTGGCTGGAGCTTGAGCAGCTGCGCGCAGGTGATCGGCATCAGCGCGGCAACCTGCAGATCGCAGTGCTGCCCTTCATGACCCAGCACCAGTACGACATGCTGCTGTGGTGCTGTGATTTCAATGCGGTACGTGGAGAGGAATCCTTTATCCGCGCGCAATGGGCCGGGCGGCCACTGGTCTGGCATATCTATCCCCAGGAAGAGGATGCCCATTGGGACAAGCTCAATGCTTTCCTAGAGCTCTATCTGCGCGACCTGTCGCCTGCTGCCAGTGCTGCGCTACGCGGCTTCTGGAATGCCTGGAACAGTGGTGAGGGCAGTGGCGAAGCCTGGTCGGCGATGCTCGAACATGAGGTGGAGCTGAAGGCTCATGCCGAGCGCTGGACTCACAAACAGGTCGCCAATGGCGATCTGGCCGGAAAGCTGGTCTTTTTTTACGCGGATTGGCTATGATACGCGGCCTGTTTTTTGTCTCTAATCCCATTCGGACATTCGTATGAAAACCGCACAAGAATTTCGTGCCGGCCAAGTGGCCGTGATCAACGGCGCACCCTGGATTATCCAGAAAGCCGAATTCAACAAGTCCGGCCGCAACAGTGCCGTAGTCAAGATGAAGCTGAAGAACCTGCTCAATGGTTCTGCTACCGAAACTGTCTACAAAGCCGACGACAAGCTTGAGCCGGTCATCCTCGAGCGCAAGGAAGTGACCTACTCCTACTTCGCCGACCCGCTGTATGTGTTCATGGACGCCGAGTTCAACCAGTACGAAATCGAAAAGGATGACCTCGAAGGCGTCATGACCTTTATCGAAGACGGCATGAGCGACGTCTGCGAAGCCACCTTCTACAACGACAAGGTGATCTCGGTTGAACTGCCGACCACCATCGTTCGCGAAATCGTCTACACCGAGCCGTCCGTACGTGGCGACACTTCCGGTAAGGTCATGAAGACCGCTCGCCTGAAGAGCGGTGCAGAGCTGCAGGTTTCCGCTTTCTGCGAAATCGGCGACTCGATCGAGATCGATACCCGCACCGGCGAATACAAGTCCCGCATCAAGGCCTGATCGCCTCAGCAGGGCTGAAGAAACTTCGGAGCGTGGGTTGTTGTAGGTCGAATTAGCCGAAGGCGTAATCCGACAATCCGAAGACACAACGGCTGTCGGGTCGCTGAAGCGTGACCCGACCCACCAGCCGAAGATGAGTTGAAAACAATGCCTGTATCGACCGATACGGGCATTGTCGTTTATGGCAATCTCTGCGGCTTTCTTCAGTGTGGCTGCCGGGCGCCCGGCAGCGATCCAGAATCCTTTCGGACCGACATGAGCATGCGTGACTACAAATGGCTGCATGAGTACTGCCTCAACCGTTTTGGCTCGGCGGCTGCGCTGGAGAGCCTGTTGCCGCAGCCCCGCAGTGCCGATGAACTGCGAGCGATTCCCGATGACCGCTACCTTTCGCTGCTTGCCCTGCGGATCTTCCGCGCGGGCCTGAAGCACAGTCTGGTGGACGCCAAGTGGCCGGCTTTCGAGCAGGCTTTCTTTGGTTTCGACCCGGAAAAAGTGGTGCTGATGGGCGGCGAGCATATCGAGCGAATGATGCAGAACACGCAACTGATCCGGCATCTGGGCAAGCTCAGGAGCGTGCCGCGCAATGCTCAGTTCGTACTGGATGTGGCGAAGGAGAAGGGCGGGTTCGGCCATCTGCTTGCCGACTGGCCGGTGGAGGATATCGTCGGCCTCTGGCGCTACCTGGCCAAACACGGCTCCCAGCTTGGTGGCCTGTCCGCGCCGGCATTCCTGCGCATGGCTGGCAAGGACACCTTCATCCCCAGCAACGACGGCGTCGTCGCGCTCAAGGCCCAGGGGATCGTCGATCGGGCGCCGAGCAGTCAGCGCGATCAGGCTGCGGTACAGGCCGCCTTCAATCAGTGGAGAGCGGAAAGCGGTCGGCCCTTGTGCCAACTGTCGGCCATGCTGGCATTCACGGTCAATCATTAGGCCGGCGCACCAGACGATTCATCGCGGCCAGTCCGTCACATTTCCTGCGATTGAATTTGCTCATCGGCCTCATAAAAGGCATAGTTGCGCCCACTTTTTTGACTTCCCGTGTTCAGTCATGCGCCAACGTCTCATACCTCTGCTGCCTCTATCGCTCGTCCTGCTGCTGTCGGCCTGTGCCGGACAACCGGAACGACAGGAGCGCATCTCGGCGTCTGACGATTTCAAGTTCGATTTTGCGCCGCTGGTTACAGGCATGAGCGATATCGCGCAAGAGGCGCAAGCCGAGGCGAGCGAACCCAGCGAGCAGCAGCTGCGTGAGCTTGCCGACGAGCAGAGCTATGAACTGCCGCCGCTTGCCGACAGTATTCTCGAGCGTGGCTTTACCCTGGTCGGTACGCCTTACCGCTATGGCGGCAAGTCCATCAGAACCGGTTTCGATTGCAGCGGTTTCGTCGGTTATCTGTTCAGCAAGGAAGCCGGCATCGACCTGCCGCGTTCCACTCGCGAAATGATCGGCCTCGATGCACCGAAGATCAAACGCAGCGAGCTGGAACCGGGCGACCTGGTGTTCTTCAACAATCGTGGCCGTGGCCGTGTCAGTCATGCCGGCATCTATATCGGCGACGACCAGTTCATTCATTCCTCCAGCAGCCGTAGTGGCGGCGTGCGCGTGGACAGCCTGGACGACGCCTATTGGCGTGCCAGTTTCATGCAGGCCAAGCGCGTACTGGCGCTGGCTTCCGCTGCGAGCGACGTGGCTTCACGTCACTGAAGACAACCTTTTCAGGGTTGCATCACGCAGCACATACCGGCAGAGTGATGGCTTCTTTGCCCGGACAGCTCTGCCATGCCCTTTCTGGCCCGCCTCTCGATCCTTCTGCTGACGGCCCTGCTGCTGGGTGCCTGTGCGGGGCGGCAACCTGTCGAGCCACAGGTCATTGCGCCGGCACTGCAGCCTGTATCAGGCGCAGCCGAGGATGTACTGTTTACCGCGCTGGGTCTGGTTGGAACGCCTTATCGCTATGGCGGCAACACGCCCGACAGCGGTTTCGATTGCAGTGGCCTGATCGGCTATGTCTACCGCGGCGCGGCAGGTATCGCTCTGCCACGCACCACACGCGAAATGAATGCCATGCGCAGTGCCAGCCCCGTCAGGCGTGAAGCCCTGCAGGCGGGTGATCTGCTGTTCTTCGCCACCAGCGGCGGGCAGCGTGTCAGCCATGCGGCGATCTATGTAGGAGAGGGGCGTTTCGTGCATGCGCCGTCCAGCGGTGGCACGGTCCGCCTGGACAGTCTTTCCAACAGTTACTGGCAAAAAAACTACCTCAACGCGCGACGCGTGCTTAATGAGGATCAACTGGCACTCAATCCCTGACGAGTGCGCGTGGCTGTCTGCTACCAGTGCAGATTGAAATGCGAAGCCGGCGCAAAGTGATCGCCCAGCAGATCCCAACGCTCCACACAGACCTTCTTGTCCGCGCCCGAATGCAACTTCAATCGGTTGAATGAATTGGGCGAAGTGCCGCGCAGGCGCGACGACAGCGCAGTGCCCGCCTGAACCATCCAGATTTCCCGCGACAGGCCGCTGTACTGCCCGGAAAGCGGCAGCACGTAGGGCAGGTGGATATGCCCGCCCATGACCAGGTCCAATCCATCGTCGGCCCAGCAATGCAGGGCGGCGTCGGCACCGTGCTGCAGGTTGCTCAGGTCGCTCTGCACCATCGCACCGAATGGCTGATGCGCGACCAGAATGCGTACCTTGCCAGGGGCGCAGCCTTTCAGGCGGCGACTCACGGCCTGAACCTGCTCGGTGGTGACCACGCCGTCCTTGTGCCGTCGCGGGTGCGTCGTGTTGAGCCCGATGACCAGCATCTCGTCGCTCTCGAAGATCGGCTCCAGATCGTCTCCGAAATGACGCCGGTAGTTGCGATAGGGCGTGAAGGCACGGGCGAAAAGGTTGTACAGCGGAATATCGTGATTGCCCGGAATCACCAGCGTTTCAGGAATGCCCAGCTCCTGAAGGCGCTGGACGAATGCCTGCGCGGCGGCGAATTGCCCAGCCCTGGCTCGCTGCGTGATATCCCCGGAGAGAATCAGCAGATCAGCGCCATGCGCGCGTACATGCTCTTCCAGGGCGTGTATTACAAGAGGCTGTTCAGTGCCGAAATGGGTATCGGAGATCTGCACGATGGTCGTCATGGGCGGGCGTTTTCTCCAGAGATGGCTGGATGGCGAGTGAGGCTGGTCTGGTATTCGAAGCGGGCAAAGCTCTGCGGGTTCCGCCCGTTGCCTGCAAGATACCCACATTGAGTGCCGTTGCGCCAAGCCCGTTTGGCTTTCGGTTGCGCGGCGCGGAGCCTGAACCAACCTCCGCGTCGCCTCAGGTGCCCTTGGCAAAAGCCGCGTAACGTGACACCTGGGTCATGCCTCGTCTGACGACTGATCGGGCGCTACCTCCGGCACGTAGATCATCCGCCCGTCGTTCAGGCGGTAGGTGACGCCGGCCTTGGCGCCCTGGCCTTCGCCGATCTCGCCGCTGGACTCGTACTGCTTCAGCTCCTGGCCGTCCTTGATCAGCATGCGCATGTTGGCTTCGCCGGGGTTCTGCACGACCACGACCTTGTCCTGGCTGAACGGATTGAGCGGGTTCTGCACGATGACGATGAGCAGGATGCCGATCACCACCAGAAACAGATCGATCAGGTTGACCACCGCGAGCAGCGGATCGTCGTCATCGTCATGATCGAGAAAACGCATCAGTGCATCTCTCCGGCGCGTTCGATGGCGCGCAGCTCCTGCAGCAGCCAGCGGCGGCGCACGGTGAGGACGAAGAAGCTGATGCTGGACGCCACCAGCGCCAGGATCACCGCCGAGAACGCAACGACCAGGTTATTGCCGATGCCCTGGGCATCGCTTTCGGTCAGCGCGAGCAGGGCCGGACCCATGGGAATCATGGTGGCGACCAGGCCCAGCATCGGCGCGCTGCGCGAGGTCACGCGCAGCCATTCCAGGCGCTGCATGATCCACAGTTCGAGATCGTCGCTGGTGCCGCCATGGGCGGCCTGGCGGGCGGCGAGGGCGGACTGGTAGCGACCCCGGCGCCGCTGCCAGCCCTCCATCACGAAGCTGCCCAAGGCGAAAAAGGCATACAGCAGCGCAGCCAGGATCAGCAGCAAGACGGGTACGAGGAAAACACGGGTGAGTTCGTAGAGACTGGTTTCGAGTGCGTTCATTGGGTTCGTTCGTTCGATTCAGGAAAGGAGAGCGACACGGCGGTTGTTAGGGTCTGTTGACGTTTCAGCGCACCCCGCGTTGCAGCGCCAAATGTCGCCAGGCAAGGCGCGGGACGCAGGCAATGGTGGTTCCCTTGCCAAGTTCCGCAACGCCGCATGGCGACATTTGCCGCGCAACCCTTCGGGCCGGGCCTGTTTTTGCGCGATGCGGCGTTATTCGTCGTTCATTTGGAATGCCAAACTTCTCTCCTCATGCCTTGCCTCGCGCAAAAACAGGCTCCGGCGCGGACGCGCTGAAACGTCAACAGACCCTACCGCCTGTCGCAAGGCGCCGAGCAGCAGGCAGACGAGCAGGGCGGTGATGCCGAGCAGGAGTCGCAGCCGGCTCGGCGTTTCGACCGGTTGCTCGACAACCTCCTGCATCACCTGGCCGCGCACCGCTTCGCCAGCGGTCGCGTTCGAAGCGGCAGGCTCGGTAGCGCCAGGTGCCGTGCTGTGGGCGAGGCCGAAACCGCCGGCCATCTGCTCGATGAATTCGCGGGTGAGCGCCTCGCCCTTGTCGGCGCCATGCTCGCTCGTCAGTGCCTGCCAGCGTTCGGCCAGTTCGCGGCGGGTTTCGTCGGAGGCATCCCAGTAGCCCTTGCGGATCGCCTCGGCCATGCGCTCGATCAGCTGCGCCTGGGCGGTGGGGTTGTGCGCTTCGAACCAGCGGTCGAGGCCGAGTTCGCGCTGGTCGTTGACGAAGGTGTCATGCAATGCCTGCCACTGGTCGGCGCGTACCATGCTGCGATCGACCGCCTGCCAGCCCCAGAGGTTGTTGGCCACGTTCAGTATTTCCAGGGTGCCGGCGTAGCCTTCCTGCTGCATGGCGCCGATCCATTGCGGATTCAGGTAGCGGCTGCGCAGCTCGCTGGCCAGGTAGCTCGCCGCGCCGGTGGTGCGCGGCTCGGTCTTGCGCAGGTCGGAGATATAGAGCGACGGACTGGCGCCGTCGAGATGGCGAATGGCGAGCGAAAGGCCACCGAGGAACTCGAAGGGATGGTCGGTCGACAAGACGCCGTTGAGTTCGCTGGAGCGGGCCATGACCGCCACCTGCACGCCCCTGAGCTGTTCGGCGAACAGATTCTGGCCTTCGATCCTTTCGCCCCAGCTGCCACTGCCGTAGCCATATTGCAGCCGCGAGAGAAACTGCTCGGCCAGTTCGGCGTCGTTGTCCCAGCGCGTCGAGTCGAGGGTGAGCTGCGAGACACCGGTGCCGTAGTCACCCGGTTCGTTGCCGAACAGCCGCAGCTGCGACAGGCGCTCGGCGCGCTCGGCATCGAAGCCCTGTTCCTGCAATCGCCGGGCGAGGGCGTGGCTATTAGCGGCGATCAGGTTGCCGGGCTCATCCAGTGCCGCAAGGCGTTCCACCACATCGGCCAGCTGGCGCATGAAGCCGTCGAACTGGTCGCGGTAGACGCTGGTGACCTGGACCACGACGTCGATACGCGGCCGACCGAGTTCAGCTGCCGGAATGATCTCCAGCGAACGCACCCGTCCGCCTGCATCCCACACCGGGCGCACGCCAAGCGCATGCAGGACCTGGCTTTCGAGGATGCCGAGGTGGCGCATGGCTTCGGACGACCAGAGGCTGAAGGCGAGCTTTTCCGGCGGATCGCCGTCATGCTCGTCACGATAGCGGGCGATCAACTGCTCCAGCGCCTTGCCACCCGCCTCGTAAGCTGCGCGGGTCGGCAGTTTGTCCGCCTCGAAGGCGTACAGGTTGCGACCGCTGGGGACTTCCGGGTTGCGCACCGGGTCGCCGCCGGGGCCGGGCGCGACGAAGCCACCGGCAAGACCGGCCAACAGCGCCTCGATTTCGCCGGGTTCGCTTAGATGGGCGTCCAGCAGCCGGGCGCGTTCGAGCTGTTCGCGCAGGCCGGCATCATCGATCGAGTCGAGGCTTTCGCCGTCGCGCAGATAGCGTTGCAGGATGCGATAGGGAAGGCTTGCCTGCAGCCCGGCGAAGTCTTCGGCCAGGGGTTCGTCCCCGGTCAGGTCCAGCGCTTGCAGATAGGGCTCGCCCAGCTGTTGCAACACCGTGGCCAGGCGGTGTTCGGGTGAGGCCGGTTCGCCGAAGGTGTGCAGGCCCAGCGGCATGTTCGCTTCGGCCAGTTCGTGCAGGTGGTCGTGCAGGGCCTGCAGGAATCCCGTCGGCTCGGCGCGCATGCGGGCTTCGTCCCAGCCGATATCCGGCAGCATTGAATTTTGCAGCGCCGCCTGGCGGATGCGTTCGGCGGTGGTTTCGCGCACCGCGCCTTCATCGAGCTGCTGGTATTCGTGGATGAGCGCATGCAGATCGCGCAGTTCGGCGTAGAGGCCGGCAGGCGCAAAGGGCGGCGTCTGGTGGCTGACGATCACGGCGCGGCCACGGCGGCGCGCCTGGATGGCCTCGCCGATGTTGTCCTGGATGTAGGGATAGAACACCGGCAGATCGCCCAGCGCGAGGAAGGGGTAATCGCCCGTGGCCAGACCCCGATCCTTGCCGGGCAGCCATTCCTGGGTGCCGTGGGTGCCGAAGTGGATCAGGGCATCGGCCTCGAACTCCTCGCGAAGTGTCTGGTAGGCCGCCAGATAAAGATGATCGGGCGGGACCTTGCTATCGTGATAGGCCTCGCCCGGACGACCGGCACGGGGTGGTTGCGGCATCAGCAGCAGCTTGCCGAGGCGCGCGGCGGGAATGACGAACTGCGGCTGCCCGTCGATCTCGCGCAAGGCCCAGTGCTCGGCGGGCTCGCCCCAGCGTTCGAGCAACGCCTGTCGGCTCGTATCGGGCAGGGTCGCCAGCCAGCGCTGGTAGGCCGTCAGCGGCAGGGTTTCGGCCAGGTCATCGGCCAGCAATTGGTCGAGCGTGTCCGGTCGGTGGTAGCCGCCGAGCAGGCGCTGGGCCGTTTCGATCAACTGGCTCTCGTCGGTTGCGGGCACCTGGTAACCGGCCTGCTGCAACGCGGCGATCAGATGCGCCAGGCTGCGTGGCACGTTGAGATTGGAGGCGGCGACATTCCTTTCGCCATCGGGATGGTTCCAGAACATCACGGCCAGGCGCTTTTCGGCTGGAGCCAGCCGACGCAGCCGCGTCAGACGGTCGACCTTGGCCAGCAACGCGTCGAGCTGCTGCGGGATCGAAACCGGTTCGCCATTCTCGATGGCGGCAATCACCAGCGGATCGGTCATGCCCCAGCTTTCCGGCACCGTCAGCAGGGTGGCGGCGGTGCGCGGCGAGACGCCGCTGCTGGAGGCTTGCCAGTGTTCTCGGTTCCCGTCGCGCCAGGTGAGGGTCGACAGCACGGGGATGCCCAGTGCGAGAAATTCAGCCTGCCGCGCCGGGCCGTTCTGCATGTGCTGCAGGTTGACCAGCACATCGGTGCGGGCGGGGCCGAGCAGTTTGCCCAGCGCTTGCGGGTCCCGGTCGTCCATCCAGAACGCCATCGGCGCCTGGCCGCGTGCCTCACTGCGGTCGATCAACTCATCGATCAGTTGCAGCTGACCGTCCACCAGTGCGCCGCGGTGAATGGCGAAGGCCACGCGCGGTGCGTCTGCGGCCCAGCGGTCGGCAGCCCAGGCGAGGTAATCCGCGAGGTGCTCGAAGGGTTCTGGCGCAGCAGGGTGGTAGATGCCGGCATGGGCGAGTTCCGCCGGGGGGGGAATCGCATCGGTGGCGATGCCGTCATGCCAGGCACGCAGGTAGGTGAACAGGTGAAGCAGGTTGCGCTCGCCGCCGTTGCCGTAATAGCCGATCAGGCTCTTGGCGACCGCTGCCGGCAGGTTGCCGAAGGCTGGGGGACCGCCGCCGACACGTATCCAGGGCGTGTCGGCAGCTTTGAATCGGTCGCCGAGAAGCTGCTGCACCTGCGCGAGGTCGGCGGGGCGCGGCGTATCCAGGATCAGCAAATCCGGATCGTCGTGCGCGACCTGATCGGTGGCCGATGCGATGCGCACACCATCCAGCGTGACGTTCGACTCGGCTGCCCACGCCGCAAGCCGGTCGAGTTTGCCCTGCAGCACGAACTCGGTCGTCAGCACCCGTACTTGGACGGCGTCTTGTCGTGCGGGATCGGCCGCCGCCGTGTCGTACCCGAACAGCGCCAGCAGCACCAGAAGGCTCAGCTTGCGCATGTCAGAACCTCAGGCTCACGCCGATGTGGTAGGTGCGGCCTGGCTCGGCGAAGGTGAAGTTGTCGGAGGCGTCGCTGAAGTCCTCGTCGGTGAGGTTTTCGATGCCGCCGCGAAGACTGATGTCGTCGGTGATGCGCTGGGTCAGCTCCAGGTGCCAGAGGCTGTAGGCAGGTACTCCATAGGCCGTGTTGCTGGAGTAGGTCAGCTGGCTACCGACGTACTCGCCACGCAGCTGGGCGCTGAAGGCGGCGCTTGGCGACCATTGCAGCCGGGTGTTGGCCAGGTGGCGGGCGCGGTCGCCCAGACGCCGGTCGGCACTGCGGTCGATGGCGTCGAGATAGGTGTAGTTCAGGTCCCAGCGCAGGTTGGCTGGCAGGTCCACGCCGCCGCCCAGCTCGAGGCCGCGAATGCGTGCCTTGTCGACATTGTCGTAGTTGCGCACCTCGCGGCCGCGCTGGCCGCAGTCGGACACGCATACGGTCTGGATCAGGCCACGCACGTTGTTCTGGAACAACCCGGCGTTCAGCGACCAGCCGTCTGCCTGATAGTCCGCGCTGATTTCGTAAGTGGTGTTGGTTTCGGGCTCGAGGTCGGGGTTGCCGTAGATGGTGAACATGCCGCCGCCACCGATGGCCGAGTAGCCCGGTGAAAGCTGTTTGAGCGACGGCGCTTTGAAGCCTCGACCGCCACCGCCCTTGATGGTCAGTGCATCGTTGACATGATGGACGAGGTAGGCGCGCGGGCTGTTGTGCCAACCGTATTGCTCATGCTGATCGAAGCGATTGCCCAGTACCAGCGACCAGGACGGATCGAACTGGATTTCATCCTGCAGAAACAGGGCGCGGTGAATGCTCTGGGCATCGCCGGTGACGAAACCGCCATCCTCCAGCTGTTCTTTGCGCCATTCGCCGCCAAAGGTGACGAGATGGATGTCTGCCAGTGGCAGGCTCAGGCTGCCATCGATGATGTCGTCGGTGAGCTCCTGACGTGGGGACGTCGGAACGACACCGTTGGTGTAGCGCTGGGTGCGCTCCAGCGTGTTGCGGTAGGCGCGCAGGGTGCTGCTGCCCCAAGACCAGTCGCCGCTGTGGGCGATGGAGAAACGCTCACGCTCGATGCGGTCGCTGGACTCATATTCCACCGGTGCGCGGCCTGCGCTGCGGGTGTTGCGCCAGCGATCCTCCAGGCCGTTGGCGTAGCTGAAGTCGATACGCTGCGCCGTGTCCGGGGTCCAGCTGAGGGTGGCGCTGGCGCTTTGCGCGTCTCGGCCTTCGATTTCCGATTGGGAAGCGTCGGCGTGCAGAGGCGTGTCCTGGCGTCGTCGCGTCTCCCCGCTCAGCGACAGCCCGAGCACGCCCGGCACCAGCGGGCCGCCGGCATAGACACCCAGCTGATGTGTCTGACCGCCCCGGTCATCCTCGCGAACGCCACCGTTGAGCTGGGCCGCACCGTGCCATGCGTCGGTGCCGCGCCGCGTAATGACGTTGACCACCCCGCCCAGCGCCTCGGAGCCGTATAGCGACGACATGGGCCCGCGTATGACTTCGATTCGCTCGATAGCCTCCACCGGCACCCAGCCCAGGTCGAAATCGGCATGCGCCACGGCGCCGGCCGCGCTGTTGATGCGTTGTCCGTTCACCAGAATCAACGTGTGCTCGCTGCCCATCCCCCGGATGCTCACCCCACGGCGCGCCATGCCGATGCCGGTGAATTGCAGGCCCGGCGTGCCACGCAGGGCGTCTTCCAGATCCTGTACGGGTCGCAGGGCCAATTCCTCACGGCTGATGACCGTAACGCTCGCCGGTGCGTCGTTCAGCTGACGTTCGGTGGAGGTGGCCGTAACGACCGTGGGTTCGAGATTTATCCGCTCTGCAGCACCGAGCGCCGACAGCGGCAGCAAGGCGAGGGCGGTGATCATTCGTGCGGGCTTGGGCAGGACGTGAAGGCGGGTGCAGCGGGACATCATCATCTTCCTTGGCTGAAAGGGCTGGCCACAAGCGAGCCGCCCGGGCTTCGGGCCGACTCGCTTGTGGCGGTGAGGGAGATCACTTCTTCGCGGTAAACCCGGCGAAGCGTTTGTTGAAACCGGCGATGCGCCCTTCGGCAGTGGTCTTGCGTTGCTTGCCGGTGTAGATCGGATGCGATGCGCTGGACACATCGAGTGCGATGTACGGGTAGGTGTTGCCATCGCTGTGCTGGTGCGTACGGGTGGTTTCGGCTGTCGAGCCGATCAGGAAATACACATCCGCCGCCGTGTCGTGGAAGAGCACGGGGCGGTAATGGGGATGAATGCCTGGCTTCATGACGGGACCTCGCAGTTGATGTGATTAAAGATGTTATATCATAACAATTCAATTGGGCGAGACGATTCTGTGTGGATACAGGGCAATTGCACCCCGGCCTGATTGTTCGATGAAAAGCGCTGGAGGCTGGAAGCTGAACGAGGACACGGGGGCTTGACTCAGGAGCAGGCGGCTATCCGTCGAACGGACCCGGTCCGCCTTCTCGCGATTTACCGATGTTCGTCGCGATCCGGCGCCGTAACTCGCGGTTGCGCGACGCCCGGCCTTGGACTAACCTCCGCGTCGCCTCAGGTGCCCTTGGCAAAAAGCCACATGGGTGAAACAGGGAAGCCGGTCCATTCTCACGAAGATTCCGGCGCTGCCCCCGCAACGGTAGGCGAGTCGAGAAACCGCAACGGCCACTGTGCTCCACGCACGGGAAGGCGCGGTTTCGGGATGCCATGACGCATTCGCTCGCAAGCCCGGAGACCGGCCTGTCGCATTTCACTGACAGTGCGGCGGGCGCTGAGCGGGTGCGTACCTTTGCGGTACTCCCTTCTTTCAAGTTCTTCCGTCTGTCTCCACCGACATTTTGGTCGTGCGGGTGGGCACGACGGAGAACCTCGATCCAATGCGTAATTCCCTTCCCCTGGCCGCGGTGCTGCTGGGCCTTCCTTCCTGTGTCCTGGCCGATCACGGCGATGCCTTGCTGCTGGGCCAGCAGGTGATCACCGCCAGCCGGACCGGCCATTCGCCGGTGTCCATCGCTTCCAGCAGCCTCATCACCCGTGACGAGATCGAACGCCAGCAGGCCGGCAGCGTGCCGGAGCTGCTGCAGCGCCTGGCCGGGGTCAGCGTCACCAGCAACGGCGGGCGCGGCAAGAGCACCTCGGTGTCGATTCGCGGCACCAGCGACAAGCACGTGCTGGTGCTGATCGACGGCGTCCGGGTTGGCTCGGCCACCTCCGGCAGCGCCGCGTTGCAGAGCATCCCGGTGGAGCAGATCGAGCGTATAGAGATCGTCCGTGGGCCGCGCTCCAGCCTGTACGGTTCGGAGGCGATGGGCGGAGTGATCCAGATCTTCACCCGCCGTGGCGGCGCCGAGGGCTTCAAGCCTTATTTCTCGGTGGGCGCCGGTTCGCGCTCGAGCTACAGCGGGTCGGCCGGTGTGGCCGGCAGCCACGGCAACGGCTGGTTCAACCTCGGCGTGGCCAGCGAGTCCACCGACGGCATCAATGCCCGCGCCTATCGCAGTACCGCACCCAATGCCTATGAGCCGGATGCCGACGGCTACCGCGAACTGTCGGCCCAGCTGCGCGCCGGCTATCGCTTCGACAACGGTCTGGAGCTCGACGGCAGCTGGTTGCAGAGCGAAAACCACAGCGACTTCGACTCCCGTTCAAGCAGCGGAGCCACCGGCCGCAATGCCTACAGCGACGGCTCCCTGCAAGCGATCAGCGGCCGTGCGCGCTTCTCGCCGCTGGCCTTCTGGGACGTCACCTTGCAGGCCGGGCACAGCGAAGACCTGGGCGACAACTTCCAGGACGGTCGTTTCTATTCACGCTTCGATACCCGCCGCGACAGCGCCACCTGGCAGAACGATTTCAATTTCGGCGAGGCGCAGGTGCTGAGCCTCGGTATGGACTATCAGACGGACCGCATCGACAGCGACGGCGACTATGCCGAGAACAGCCGCTACAACAAGGGCTACTTCGTTCAGTACCAGGCCGCCTTCGGTCGTCATGGCGTGCAGGCCGGGCTGCGTCGCGACAAGGATGAGTTCTTCGGTTCGCACGACACCGGCAGCCTGGGTTACAGCTTCGACCTGAGCGACGCGCTGACGCTGACCGCCGCCTTCGGCACCGCCTACCGTGCGCCGACCTTCAACGACCTGTACTACCCGGCAAGCGCCTCCACCGCCGGCAACCCGGACGTCAAGCCGGAAGAATCGGAAAGCTACGAGATCGGTATCCGTGGCAGCCACGGCTGGGGCGAGTGGAGCGTCAATGCCTACGAGAACCAGATCGAGGACCTGATCGTCTGGGCGGGCAGCAGCCCCATGCGCCCGGAAAATGTCGACGTGGCGCGCATCCGCGGCATCGAGACCAGCGTCGCCACCGTGCTGGCCGGCTGGGATGTGAACGCCAATCTGACCTTCATGGACCCGCAGGACCGTAGCAAGGCCAACCACGGCCATCTGCTGCAACGCCGCGCCAAGCGCCAGTTCAATCTGGACCTGGATCGCCAGTTCGGCGCCGTCGGCCTGGGCGCGTCGCTGTACGCGGCGAGCGAGCGCTTCGACAAGGCGAGCAACGCCGAGGATTCGCGCATGCCGGGCTATGCCCTGGTGGACCTGCGCAGCGAGTACCGTTTCGACGAGGCCTGGCGCCTGCAGGTCAAGCTGTCGAACCTGTTCGACCGCGACTACGAAACTACCCAGACCTACGAACAGCCCGGTCGCGCGGTGTATTTCACCGTCCGCTACCAGGCTCTGTAACCGGCAACCCCCACAAAGGAGCACCCCCCCATGCACGTCCTGTCCATGCGCGCCCAACTGGCAATAGGCGCCGCGCTGATCCTGCTGATGGCCATGACCCGTGGCCAACACTTCGCCAGCGTCCAGAATCTGCCCAGCGCCAGCTGGTCGATCTTCTTCCTCGCCGGCTTCTACCTGCGCCCGCGCTGGATGTTCGTGCTGCTGTTCGCCCTGGCATCCGTGCTGGACTTCGGCTCCCTGGCCAGCGGCACCATCAGCGACTGGTGCCTGTCGCCGGCCTACTGGGCGCTGGTGCCGGCCTACGGCAGCCTGTGGCTGGCCGGGCGGCTGTTCGCCGGCTGGCAGCGCGACGACCTGCGCAGCCTGGCCATGCTGGCGCTGACGCTGGTGGTGGCGGCTTTCGTGGCCTACCTGTTCTCCGGCGGTGGTTTCTACTTCTTCTCCGGTCGCTACCCCGAACCGACCCTGGCGGGCTTCCTGGCGCGTATCGCCCAGTACGTGCCGCGTCATCTGGGTAACCTGGCGTTCTACGTCGGTACGGCGCTGGTGCTGCATGTGGGTATTCTCTCGGCGCTACGCCTGCGCGCGCGGGAGGTGCACTGATGGACGGGCGCGACGAGCGACACAAGGCGCGCATGCAGCGCAAGAAGGCGGTGGTCGACGCGAAGATCGCCGAGGCCCAGGACGAGTACGGCCTGCTGCTGGTGCACAGCGGCAACGGCAAGGGCAAGAGCAGCTCGGCTTTCGGCATGGTCGCCCGCGCGTTGGGCCACGGCATCAAGGTCGGCGTGGTGCAGTTCATCAAGGGTGCGGCCAGCACTGGCGAGGAAAACTTCTTCCGACGTTTCCCCGAGGAAGTGCGCTATCACGTGATGGGCGAAGGCTTCACCTGGGAAACCCAGGACCGCCAGCGCGACATCGCCAAGGCGCAGGAGGCCTGGGCGGTGGCGCGTGAGCTGCTGGCCGATGAAAGCATCGGTCTGGTGGTGCTGGACGAGCTGAACATCGCGCTGAAATACGGCTATCTGGAGCTGGAGCCGGTATTGGCCGATATCGAGTCGCGGCCAATGCTGCAGCACGTGGTGGTCACCGGTCGCGGGGCACCGCCCGGGCTGATCGAGGCGGCGGATACCGTCACCGAAATGAACCTGGTCAAGCATGCGTTCAAGGCGGGCGTGAAGGCGCAGAAGGGTGTGGAGTTCTGATGCCGGCACTTACAGGGCGGGTAAGGTGGATGACGTCTTTTTTATCCACCGTCCGCGTTGTCGGTGGATGGGTGAAGCGACATCCACCCTACGCCAGACCTCGGAACCGTAGGGTGGATGTCGCTCTTTACATTCACCATGACTCGACTCGCCCTGCGAGGCTGCGATGAATAGCCGAAGCTGCCCGGCATTGCTGATCGCCGCGCCTGCGTCCGGCCAGGGCAAGACCACCGTCACCGCTGCCCTGGCGCGGCTGCATGCGCGCCAGGGCAAGCGCGTGCGGGTATTCAAGTGCGGGCCGGACTTTCTCGACCCGATGATTCTCGCCCGCGCCAGCGGCCAGCCTGTCTATCAGCTCGACCTGTGGATGGTCGGCGAGGAGGAATCGCGCCGGCTGCTCTGGCAAGCCGCTGGCGAAGCCGATCTGATCCTCATCGAAGGCGTGATGGGGCTGTTCGATGGCAACCCCAGCGCCGCCGACCTGGCGCGGCGTTTCGGCGTGCCGGTGCTGGCGGTGATCGACGGCTCGGCCATGGCGCAGACCTTCGGTGCCCTGGCCCACGGGCTGGCGAGCTTCCAGCCGGACCTGCCGTTTTCCGGGGTGCTGGCCAACCGGGTCGGCAGCACGCGGCACGGCGAGATCCTGCGCGACAGCCTACCGGAGGCGATTCGCTGGTACGGCGCGTTGCCGCGCAGCACCAATATCGAACTGCCGAGCCGCCATCTGGGGCTGGTGCAGGCCAGCGAACTGACCGACCTGGATGCACGCCTGGATGCCGCCGCCGATGCCCTGGCGACCAGCGCCGATGTGGCGCTGCCGCCTACGGTGAACTTTGCCGCGCCGCTATCGCGCACGTTCGAGCCGTTGTTGCAGGGCGTGCGCATCGGCGTGGCACGCGATGCGGCCTTCGCCTTTCTCTACCAGGCCAACCTCGACCTGTTGCGCCAGCTGGGCGCCGAGCTGGTGTTCTTCTCGCCGCTCGCCGATACAGCGCTACCGCTGGTGGACAGCCTCTACCTGCCCGGCGGCTATCCCGAGTTGCACCTGCGCGCGCTGGCCGACAACCGGGGAATGACCGAGGCGATCCGCGCCCATCATGCCGCCGGCAAGCCGATCCTCGCCGAATGCGGCGGCATGCTCTATCTGCTCGACGGCCTCACCGACAAGGCGGGCACACACGGCGCCATGCTTGGTTTACTGTCCGGCGAGGCGCGGCTGCAGCCGCGGCTGACGGCGCTGGCGTTGCAGGCAGTTGAACTGCCGGAAGGGCGCTTGCGCGGGCATACCTACCACCATTCGGCGCTGGAAACATCGCTGCAACCGCTTGCGCTTGGCGAATGCCCGAACTATAAGCGCACCGCCGAGGCGGTCTACCGCCAGGGGCGCCTTACGGCGTCCTACATCCATTTCTACCTGCCGTCCGATCCGACCGCAGCCGCGGAGTTGTTGCGTCCATGAGTGAACATGCCTTCAGTCCCGAGGAGCGCGCGGCGGTCTACCGCGCCATTGCCGAGCGCCGCGACATGCGTCATTTCGCGGGCGGCGAGGTGGCACCGGAGCTGCTGGCAAGGTTGCTGGAAGCCGCGCACCAGGCGCCCAGCGTCGGCCTGATGCAGCCCTGGCGCTTTATCCGTATTACCCGCAGTGAGCTGCGCACGGCCATTGCCGGGCTGGTCGAGCAGGAGCGCCTGCTCACCGCCGAGGCACTGGGCGAGCGCGGCGGCGAGTTCATGCAACTGAAGGTCGAAGGCATTCAGGACTGCGCCGAGCTGCTGGTGGTGGCGTTGATGGAGGGGCGCGAAGCGCACGTATTCGGACGGCGCACGTTGCCGCAGATGGATCTCGCCTCGGCGGCCTGTGCGATCCAGAACCTCTGGCTGGCGGCGCGCGGTGAAGGGCTGGGGATGGGCTGGGTATCGCTGTTCGACCCCCAGGCGCTGGCGGAACTCTTGCAGATGCCCAGCGGCGCCATGCCCGTGGCGGTGATCTGCCTCGGCCCGGTCGACGAGTTCTATCCGGCGCCGATGCTGGCGCTGGAAGGCTGGACCCAGCCGCGCCCGCTGGAAGAGTTGCTGTTCAATGACCGCTGGGGGCAGCGCGAGTGAGCCTGGCGCTGACTTGCCTGGCCGGAGTCGGCCTGGATGCATGGCTGGGTGAGCTGCGACGCGGTCATCCGCTGGTGGCCTTCGGGCAACTGGCCGATCGCCTGGAGCGGCATTTCAACGGCCCGGATGGGCGTGGCTGGCGCAGCCACGGCGTGACGGCCTGGTGCATTGCCGTGCTGCCGCTGACAGTGATGGCCTGGCTGCTCAGCCTGTTGCCGGGTGTCGGCTGGCTGGTGGAGATCGCCTTGCTGTACCTCGCATTGGGATTGCGCAGCCTCGGCGAGCACTTGCTGCCGGTGGTGAGCGCCTTGCGCAGCGGCAACCTGCCCGAGGCGCGCCGGCGTGTCGGTTTTATCGTCAGCCGCGATACCTCCGAACTGGACGAAGCGGGCATAGCCCGCGCCGCCACCGAGTCGGCGCTGGAAAACGGCAGCGACGCGGTATTTGCTGCGCTGTTCTGGTTCGCCATTGCCGGTGCGCCGGGTGTCGTGCTCTATCGCCTGAGCAACACCCTGGATGCCATGTGGGGCTACCGCAATGAGCGTTTCGAGCGCTTCGGCTGGGCCGCGGCGCGCATCGATGACGTGCTCAATTTCATCCCTGCCCGGCTGGTGGCGCTGACCTACGCCGTGCTCGGACAGACGCGCAAGGCCTGGCGTTGCTGGCGCCTGCAGGCGCCACTCTGGGATAGCCCCAACGCGGGGCCGGTGATGGCCGCCGGGGCCGGGACGCTGGGCGTGCTACTCGGTGGTTCGGCGATCTACCACGGTGAGCGGCACGAGCGACCGGCGCTGGGCGAGGGCGAAGCGCCGCAGGCGCGTGATATCGAACGGGCGCTGGATCTGGTCTGGGCTGGCGTCGGCCTCTGGCTGCTGGTGATGCTGCTGGGGAGCGGGTTGCATGCTTGAGCATGGCGGACGGTTGCGCGCGGCGGCGCATGACTTCGGCATTCCGCTGACGGATTGGCTCGACCTGTCCACCGGGATCGCGCCTTACGGGTTCGACTTGCCGCCGATCCCGCCGCATGCCTGGAGTCGACTGCCGGAAACCGAAGATGAGCTGGAGACCGTCGCCCGCGATTATTACGGTGTTTCTTCACTGCTGCCGGTCGCCGGCTCGCAAGCGGCGATCCAGATGCTGCCCAGGTTGCGACGGCGGTTGCAGGTCGGCATTGTCTCGCCCTGTTACGCCGAGCATGCCGAGGCCTGGCGCCGTGAAGGGCATCACCTGAGCGAGTTCAGCGAGGGCGGCGTACCACGTGTGCTCGATCGACTCGACGTGCTGGTGGTGGTCAATCCGAACAACCCCACAGGGCGCCTGCTGCCGCCCGCGCAGTTGCTCGACTGGCATGCGCGATTGGCGGAGCTGGGTGGCTGGCTGGTGGTCGATGAAGCCTTTATCGACCCAACACCCGAATACAGCCTGGCGCCATACAGCCACCTGCCGGGGCTGATTGTGCTGCGTTCGTTCGGCAAGTTTTTCGCCATGGCCGGTGCCCGGCTGGGCTTTGTGCTGGCTGAAGACGAGCTGTTGCGTGCCCTGGGTGATGCCCTGGGGCCTTGGCCCATCAGCGGGCCGTCGAGGTTGATCGGCATGGCTTTGCTCGCTGACCGCGAAGGGCAGCGTCGGCAGCGCGAGCAGCTTCTGGCCGATGGCAAGCGACTGATGCATCTGCTGACAGCCCATGGTTTGCCGTCTGCCGGTGGCTGTGCGCTGTTCCAATGGGTCTTGAGCGAAGAGGCCGACCCGTTGTACGAATTTCTCGCCGGTCTGGGCATTCTCGTTCGCCGTTTTCACGCTCCGTCGAGCCTGCGTTTCGGCCTGCCGGCGGATGAGCGGGGCTGGAGCCGGCTGGCAAGCGCGCTGGCGCATTACAGGGAAAGGGCTTCATGAGCACCTTGATGGTTCAGGGCACCACTTCCGATGCCGGCAAGAGCACCCTGGTGACCGCGCTGTGCCGCTGGCTGGCACGCCAGGGCGTGGCGGTGGCGCCGTTCAAGCCGCAGAACATGGCGCTCAACAGCGCGGTGACCGCCGACGGCGGCGAGATCGGTCGTGCCCAGGCCGTGCAGGCACAGGCCGCCGGGCTCGCGCCGCATACCGATATGAACCCGGTGCTGCTCAAGCCCAACAGCGATACCGGCGCCCAGGTGATCATTCATGGTCGGGCCGTCACCCAGATGGATGCCGCCGGCTATCACGATTACAAACGTGTGGCGATGAATGCGGTACTGGAGTCCCATCGGCGCTTGAGCAAGGCGTATTCCGTGGTAATGGTCGAGGGTGCAGGCTCGCCCGCCGAGATCAATCTGCGCGCCAATGACATTGCCAACATGGGCTTTGCCGAGGCGGTGGATTGCCCGGTGATCCTTATCGCCGATATCGACAAGGGTGGTGTCTTCGCCCATCTGGTCGGCACCCTGGCTCTGCTTTCGGAAAGCGAGCAGGCGCGGGTGCGGGGGTTTGTGATCAACCGCTTTCGCGGCGATATCGCGTTGCTGCAACCGGGGCTGGACTGGTTGGAGCGACGCACCGGCAAGCCGGTGCTGGGCGTGCTGCCGTATCTGATGGACTTTCATCTGGAAGCCGAGGATGCCGTCGACGTGCGCCAGTCAGCCAAGGGCGAGCGCACGCTGAAAGTCGTGGTGCCGGTGTTGCCGCGCATCAGCAATCACACCGATTTCGACCCGCTGCGCCTGCATCCGCAGGTGGATCTGCGTTTCGTCGGCCCCGGACAGCCCATTCCGAGCGCCGATCTGATCATTCTGCCCGGCTCGAAAAGCGTCCGCGCCGACCTTGCATGGTTGCGTGAGCAGGGCTGGGCGACGGCCATCCAACGTCATCTGCGCTATGGCGGCAAGGTATTGGGCATCTGCGGCGGATTGCAGATGCTCGGTGAAGGTATCGACGATCCCCACGGGCTGGAAGGCGCGGCGGGGCATAGCGATGGGCTTGGTCTGCTGGCTCTGTCCACGCGACTGGAACGCGAAAAACAGCTGCGCAACGTCCGTGGCCGCCTGACGTTTGCCGATGCCTGTGTCAGCGGCTACGAGATCCATGCCGGGATCAGTCACGGGCCGGCGCTCGGGCGAGCCGCCGTATGCCTTGACGATGGCCGCTGTGATGGCGCCATCAGCGAGGACAATCAGGTGCTGGGCACTTATCTGCACGGCCTGTTCGAGTCACCCGCCGCCTGTGAGGCGCTGTTGCGCTGGGCCGGGCTCGATGACGTCCAGGCAGTCGATTATCACGCCCTGCGCGAGCGCGATATCGAACGCCTCGCCGATCTGGTCGAGATGCATCTGGATACCCGCCTGTTGCGAGAACTGTGTGATGTCTAGCCGTGTCCGCACCAGGCGTAGGAGCGGGCCATGCCCGCGAACAAGACCCACACCCCCGGCGCGGAATCCTTCACAGGCATGGCTCGCTCCTAGAGGATGCTGGAGATCAACATGCTTGAACTGATTCTCGGCGGTGCGCGCTCTGGCAAAAGTCGCCTGGCCGAACGCCTCGCCATGGAAAGCGGGTTGCTCGTGACTTATATCGCCACCAGCCAGCCGCTGGACGCTGAAATGGCCGAACGCATTGCTCATCACCGCGCCCGTCGGCCAGCCGATTGGGGGCTGCTGGAAGAGCCCCTGGCGCTGGCGCGGGTGCTGCGTGAAATCGCGCGTGACGATCACTGCATCCTGGTCGATTGCCTGACGCTGTGGCTGACCAATCTGCTGATGCAGGATGATCCGGCGCGCCTGGTCGAAGAACGTGATGCTTTGCTCGATTGCCTGGCGACACTGCCGGGGCGCGTGCTGCTGGTGAGCAATGAAACCGGCCTTGGCGTGGTACCGCTGGGCGAGCTGAGCCGGCGCTATGTGGATGAGGCCGGCTGGCTGCACCAGGCGGTGGCCGAGCGTTGCCAGCGTGTGACCTTCACCGTGGCGGGCCTGCCAATGGTGCTGAAGGGAGCGCCCATCTGAATGAATACAGCCCCCGACGAGCAGGGCCGAAGTTATTCGCCGGATTACGCCCTGTCTGTCGGATTACGCCTTCGGCTAATCCGACCTACAAATGGTTAGGGTTCGTAGGTCGGGTCACGCTTTATCGACCCGACGAGCGGGGCTGAGGTTATTCGCCGGATTACGCCCTGTCTTGTCGGATTACGCCTTCGGCTAATCCGACCTACAACAGCCTGCACTTCGGGTATTCGCGCCTGAGGTCGTTCCCATCAGGGATTCCTCACCTCTTTCAAAGGCCGGAAGGTGTTGTCGGTCTGCCGTCTCGGGAGTAGCGTAAAGGCGATCCCGCTCGGAGTAGTCGCCATGAAGAACCACCTGCTCGCTGGCTCACTGGCCCTGGTGCTGCTGTCCGGCACTGCGCTGGCGGATTCCTGCCCGGCACTGCTGCAGCATGAGTTGCCGAAGCTTCGCTCCAGGGAAACCATCGATCTTTGCCAGCAGTTTCAGGGGCAGGCGCTGGTAGTGGTCAATACCGCGAGCTTCTGTGGCTTTGCACCACAGTTCGAGGGCCTGGAAAGCCTCTATCAACGTTACAAGGATGAGGGCCTGGTGGTGCTTGGTGTGCCATCCGATGACTTCTTTCAGGAATCCGATGACGCTGCTGAAACGGCTGAGGTCTGTTACGTGAATTACGGCGTGACCTTTCCCATGGCACAGACGCAGCCGGTCAGGGGTAGCGATGCGATACCGCTGTTCAAGGAGTTGGCCAGGCAGGCCGGAGGGGCGCCGCGCTGGAACTTCTACAAGTACGTAGTCGATCGCAACGGGCAGGTGGTCGATTACTTTTCCAGCAAGGTCAAGCCGGATGATCCGAAGTTGATCGCGGCGGTGGAAAAGGCGTTGGCCAAGTAGAGAGGACGCCCCGGCACAAGGCCGGGGCGCTTTTGCTTAGAAGCGGTAGCTCAGAGCAGCGCCGAAGCCGTGGGCGCTGTTTTCGAAGGTCGCGTCATAGTCGGCTGTGAGCATGCCGCCCTGGTAAGACCGGCTCCTGCTCACATCGACTTCTTCCTCCCGCAGGTAGGTATAGGCAAGATCGACGGTGACGTCCTCGGTGGGGTTCCAAGCCAGACCGAAACTGATCGCCGTGCGGTCGCCGGATGGGATGCGCGGCGAACGATGCACATTGTTGGTTGGGCTCTGGTCGAAGGCCAGGCCGGTTCGCAGGGTCCATTCGCGGTTCAGCTTGTAGGCCGCTCCGATGGCGTAGGACCAAGTGTCATGCCAGTCCTGATCTTCGACGATTGGCGCGAGGTTGCCTTGCAAATTGGCGGGAATGCCATCGTTCTCGATGATAATCGCCTCGAAACGGCTCCAGCGCGTCCACATGGCACCCGCGTAGAGGGTCCACTGATCGTTGAGCTCGTGAGTCACGGAGACGTCGATGGACTCGGGGGTATCGAGTTCAAGGGAAGCATCGTATTTGCCGGAAGCGCCTGCGACATCGAAACCGCCGCCGGAAAGTCTGGTGTCGCCCTTGAGTTTGTACTTGACCTTGGAGTGATAGGTCAGGCCCGCACGGGTTTGCGGTGAAAACTCGTAGAGAATGCCGGCGTTGAAGCCCAGCGCCGTATCGTCGCCAGTCACCTTGATTCGGCCATCATTGGCGCCAAGGCTGGTGGGGTTGGGTGATGCGCTCTGCAGTTCGCCTTCGATGTGGTTGAGGGTCGGGCCGAAACCAACGGACAGTTTTTCGTTGAAACGGTAGCTGACGGTGGGCTGCACGGTAATGACGGCTACTTCGCTGTAGTCACCGAAGTAGCGACCCTGATACCCGCTTTCATAGTCGGTCGCCAGGCCAAATGGCACGTAGATGCCGACGCCTACCGCCCATTTGTCGTCAATGGGCTTCACGTAATAGCCCATGGGGACTGCGGTGAAGGGGACCATGTCGCCATCGTTGCTTCCGCCGTAGGGCAGGCTCGCCCCCCCCAGGGCCGGTCCGGAAAATGAGCCGGAACTGTTCTTGATATCCGTTTTGGCATAGATCGCCGCCGCGCCAAAGCTGACTTCCTCGCGCTTGAGGCGGGACATGCCGGCAGGGTTGCCGAACAGGGTGGTGGCGTCTTCGGCAGCAGAGGAGCGACCGGCGAAAGAAGTACCCATGCCGCTGATGCTTTGTTCGTTGAGGGCGAAACCTGCAGCCAGGGCCTGAGTGGAAAGGGCACCTGCTGCAACTGCGATCACGGTCTTCAACCATGTTGTTTTCATTGTTGTCTCCTGGGTAAAAAGCGGTTCGGACCCTAGCAAGCTTTTCTGATTCCCAGCAAACGAAAGAGTGCAGTTTTTCGTAAATATCACGACGATTGGTAGGGATATGCCAGTGATAATCGTGAAAAATGCATGAGCATGGCCCCGTGTTGCGGAAGGGATTAGCTGGTGGAAATCCGCGCCTCAATCAAAGTCCTATTTTGTGCGCCGATCATTTGCCCACCTTGACAAGGTTCTGCAAGCGGCTGCGCACGGGCAGGAGAAGAGCATAAAAGACTGCCATCATGCTCAGGAGCATCTGCGGGATATGCCACCAACTGGCTTCGATCGTGAGGGTTCTGACAACCGGCAGGCAGACAGCCTGAAACGCCAGCAGGGCAATCAGCCAGGCCAGGTCGAGGCGACTGCGAAAAACCCATAACGAGAGGAGCAACAACCAGAGCCCCAGTGCTGCCCCGCCGACCAGAATGTCCTGCGACGGCCAGTGGCCCAGCAGGCTCACCGTCAGCAAGCCAAGTACCCATGCAAAATGGCGACCGCTGTGCTCCAGCAGGTGGATGAAGCGCTTGCGTTGGCGTCTGATCACGACATTCATCATGACGGCTCCTTGCTGATGTCGTCGTTTCCGATCGGGGCCGGCGACGCAGCGGTTTTCCCTGAGCACCGTGGGTATCCGACGTTGCATCGATTGATCATCCCGGACATTCGGCATTCTGGCGTGGCGGTATCCCCATGATTCAGAACCGTGGACCGGAGCGGGTGTTGTTGCCCTTGGCCAGGCGGTCGTAAAGCACCACATTGACCGTTGCCGCGAGGTTCATGCAGCCCTTGGTGGGGATGTAGACCACGTCCTCGCACCAGTCACGGATTTCCTTGCTGAGCGAGCCGTCTTCGGCACCGAAAATGTACAGCGCACGATCGGGGTGGGTGTACTCCGGCAAGGCGCGGGCATTCTCGACCAGCTCCACGGCCACCGGCACGCAGCCGAGCGGCAGGATCTTGCGCAGGTCGTCGATATTGATCAGCGGGATGTCCTGGTGGACCTTCTTGGTATCGGTGATGAAATCCTTGGCGCGGTCATAGCGGGTGCCGGTGTAGAACACCGAGGCGGCGCCATAGCAGCCCGCCGCACGCATGATCGCCCCCACGTTGGAAGGTGATTTCGGGTTGCTCAGGCCGATGCAGGCATATCGTTTGTTGCTCACGGAAAGGACTCGCGGGGAAATGGCGATTATACGGGGCGGAGCTCGCTCGCGGTCGTCTGAGCACCGCAGGCGTGAAAAACGGCTAAGCCTTTTCCACGCCTTGCCTCGGACTCGCTTATGATGCGCCGCCTCAACAGCCCCGCTTAATCGTCAGGTCACCATGTCCGTCAATGCCCTCTATACCGACCTGTCCGGTTATTACGACCTGATGTGCGCCGACATCGACTATCAGGCGCAGAGCCACTGCGTTCATCGGCTGCAGCAGCTTTTCGGTAACGGTGGCTCCAGGCATCTCGATCTGGCCTGTGGAACTGGGCCGCATGTTCGTCATTTCATCGATAACGGCTATGACAGCGCCGGGCTCGACATCAACCAGCCCATGCTGGACAGGGCGGCCATTCGCTGCCCCGAAGCGCGCTTTTCCCTGCAGGATATGTGCGAGTTCAGGTTGAGCGAGCCGGTGGACCTGATTACCTGCTTCCTGTATTCCATCCACTACAGCGCCGGGATCGAGCGGCTGAAAGCCTGCATCGCCAGCGTGCATGGCGCGCTCGCAACCCAAGGGGTCTTCTGCTTCAACGCCGTCGACAAGCACAAGATCGACAACCATCTATTCGTGAAACATACCGCCCAGCATGAGGGCAGCCGATTCACCTTCAGCTCCGGCTGGAATTATTGCGGCGTTGGCGAGAAACAGTCGCTGAGGCTCAGTATTGAAAAGGCGAGCGCGGAGCAGACCCAGGTATGGCACGACGAGCATCCCATGGTCGCGGTGGGTTTTGGCGAACTGATTGGGCTGTTGGAGCCGTACTTCGAAGTGCATGTGCTCGAGCACGACTACGGGAAGATCGTTCCTTGGAACGAAACGTCGGGGAATGCGCTGTTTGTCTGTGTGAAGATCTGATCCGCGCGGCTTCAGCTGCCGAGGCGTCGGGGAATGCGCAGCAGGATCCGTTGGTGCCCGTCCGTCGGGCGATCAATGTAAATGCTTGGCTACCGCATAGGTCTCGGTGAGGTGCAGTGCCTGTCGGGCCAGTTGGTCGAGCAGGCGATCACGCTCTTTCTCCGCGTCGCTCATGGCTTTTTCGCCGTGTTGTTTCACGAGGTAGCCGTGAATCTGCCGGACTTCCTTGGAGTGGAAGATCGGCTCCAGATCCTGCACCGCCAACGCGCCGTTCGAAGCCTGGCTGCGGGTGTTCATCACCACCTGGGGGCCGCGAGCCGCCAGCGGCAGGAAACCCAGGGCTTCGAAGTACGGCACCTTGCCGGCTACGCAGGCCACTTCCGCGTGGGGGTAACGCGCCACCATCTCTTCGACCATGGCCCGACCGATGCCTTGCCGGCGATGGCTTTCCTGCACGGCCAGATAGATCAGCGAGCAGGCGTCGGGATCATCGACGTAGGGCAGGTATAGCGCGAAGCCGAGCAGGCGAGCCGGGTCGTCGGCATCCAGTGCCATGATCAGTTCGGGCTTGCCTGCCTGCGCGCCATCCATGCTATCGAGGTAGCGATGCACCTCGAACCCCACTACGTACTGATACAGCGGGTACAGCGGGTTGCCGGACGTGAGCGAAACCGCGCTGATGTCGCCGAGGTAGTCCACCACCATCTGCAGCACCTGACTTTTCATCGACTCGGGCGGCGGGGTGTCCAGGTGGGTGAGGGTGAACATGCAAAAGCTCCGGTGCGGCGGGGTGGGCATTGTAGCGGGCGGGCCCGGTGTTGAAACGAAACGAAAAGAATCGCTACCTGTTCGAGACCCAATGCGGGGTGCCTACTGGCACGCTGACGGCCAGTTCATATCGCTAAGGAATCTCCTATGACGACGTACCTCCGGCCGATTGCCACTGCTTTAGCCCTGATGGCCGTCGGCCTGTCAGGTCTGGCCTACGCGGCCTCGAACGACCCGGTTGATGAACGCAAGCAGGGTTACAAGGCCGCCAAGAAGTCCGTCGAGCGGATAGCTGAGGCCATCGACGCCGGCGACTGGGTAACGCTGGCATCCTCCGCGCAATCTTTGGCCACGTTTGCCGAGCGTATTCCCGAGCTGTATCCGGCCGGCAGCACCGGCGGTTTTTTCAACCGAGCCAAGGGCGCCATCTGGACAAACTTCCCCGATTTCGTGGAGAAGTCGCAGGCCTTCAAGCAGGCGGCGGACAATCTCCAGCAGTTGGCCGCCCTTCCGCAGTCCGACCGCGAACAGCTGAGCCAGGCGCACCGGGAGTTGGGCGACACCTGCGTGGCCTGCCATCGCGCCTATCGCAGTGGTCCGAACTAACCCCGACAACATCCAAGGGAGCGCACAACGTGAAATCGATACTGCATGGTGTGGCGGGTGCCATCGCGCTCGTCTGTATAGCGACCTTCTGGACCTCGACGATCGTCGCGGAACTGTTTCTGGCGCCGCATGATGTGGCGGCGGTAAAGAACGCCGTACTGACCGGCATGTGGTTGCTGATCCCGGCCATGGCCATGACTGGAGCCAGTGGCTTCGTTAATGCTCGTGGGCGGCGTGGTGGCCTCATCGAGGCCAAGGGTCGGCGCATGAAGGTCATCGCCGCGAACGGCCTGCTGGTATTGCTGCCCAGCGCCTTCGTGCTCGCGGCCTGGGCCAATGACGGCCGCTTCGACACTGGTTTCTATGCCTTGCAAGTTGTGGAACTGCTGGCCGGCGCCGTCAACGTCACCCTGCTGGTCCGCAGCATGCGGGACGGTTTACGGCTGACTGGCCGAGTGGCCGCACGCTGATTCCCTAGATTCTGTTGATTTGCATCAGACGCTGGAAGTCGCTTGCCCGGGTATGTTGGTGGGTAGCGGCTTCGAGCCCAACCGAAGGAGTAGCACCATGAGCCTCAAACGAACCCTGATCGGCCTGGCCGGCACCGCCCTGCTGCTTGGAGGTCTGACCGCCTGCGGCACGCATGGCCCGGGTTACTGGAACGCAGAGCGCAGCGCCGAACGCCACGCCAAGATGATCGAGCGCATCAGCGACAAGCTGGAGCTGAGCGCCGAGCAACGCCTCAAGCTGAACGCCCTGTGCGATGAGCTGAACGCCCAGCGCAAGGCCATGCGCGGGGAGGGCGCCGATATGCAGGCCGAATTCGCCATGCTGATCGCCACCGAGCGGTTCGACCGTGACAAGGCGCAGGCGATGCTGACACAACGCACTGAGGCCCTGCAGACCCAGGGCCCACGGGTGCTGATCGCACTCGCGGACTTCTACGACAGCCTGACTGCGGAGCAACAGCAGCAGGTGCGCGAGCGCCTAGAACGTCGCCGTGGCTGGGGCTGGGGCGGCCCCGGTTTCTGACCGGCGCGACGAGTATCGGCATGAACAGTATTCTTCTGATCGACGATGACGAGCAGCTCGGCCCACCGCTGAGCGCCTACTTTCAGCGCTTCGAACTGCAACTGACGCAGGCGGTGACCCCCAGCGAAGCGCTGGAGCGCCTGCGCGGCGGTGACTTCGATGCGGTGATCCTGGACGTCATGCTGCCGGAAATGGACGGCTTCGAGGTCTGCCGCACCATCCGGCGCGACAGCGATATCCCGGTGATCATGCTGACCGCGCGCGGCGAGGTGATGGACCGTGTGGTGGGGCTTGAGCTGGGCGCCGACGACTACCTGCCCAAACCTTTCGAGCCGCGCGAGCTGGTCGCGCGGCTGCAGACGGTTTTGCGCCGGCTCAAACCGTCACGGCATAGGGAAATCGGCGGCGAAACGCTGGGCTACGAGGGACTGTCGATCGATACCGCCTGCCACAGGGTGTCGCGTTTCGGTGCCGAGGTGGAACTTACCGGCACCGAGTACCAACTGCTGGTGCTGCTGGCCCGCGAACCCGGCCGAGTGTTCAGCCGCGACGAAATCCTCAACCGCCTGCGCGGCAAGGACGCCGAGCTGTTCACTCGTGCGGTGGATATCGTCATCAGCCGGCTGCGCAAGAAGCTCGAACCGCTGGATTGCATCAAGACTTTGCGCGGCGCCGGCTACACGCTGGCGCTGCGTGCACGGACGCCCCAGCCATGAACATCGCACGCCTGCATCAGGCGCGGCGGCGCATCGCGCATTCGATCAAGATGCGTATGGTGTTGGTATTCCTGCTGCTGGCCGCCGCCTTCACCCTGGTGTTCCTGGCCGGTGCGCGCCAGGCAGTGTCCGAAGGCTGGCGCGGAGCCGCGCGTCCGCTGCTGGTCGAATACATCGACCGACTGGCCAGCGATGTCGCCCCTGACGGAAGACCCGACCTTGCCCGAGCGCAGGCGCTGGTCGAGCGGCTGCCGTTGACGCTGTCCATCCGCGGCCCGGCGATCAACTGGGCCTCGTATGATCTTGAAGCGCCTGCGCCGCACCGTGTTGGCCCGCTTGAAGAGATCAACTTGCTGCTGCAACGCAACACGGCCGATGGCCACATTCTGACCTTTGGTATCGACGGATCGGCGGTGGATAGCGGGGCGCAGTGGCGCTGCTACGGGCTGAGCGCCTTGCTATTGTTGACCCTGCTGGCCTGGTTGTACGTGCGGCGTCTTCTCCGGCCGCTGGATATCATCGGCGATGGCGCGCGGCGCTTCGGGGCTGGCGACTTCTCCCAGCCGATAGCCGCACGCTATGCGGACCAGCCCGGCGAGCTGGGCGAGCTGGCCGCCACGCTCAATCACATGGGGCGTGAAATCCACCAGATGCTCGAAGCCAAGCGCGCCCTGTTGCTGGCCATCAGTCATGAACTGCGCAGCCCGCTGACCCGGGCGCGCCTGAATGCCGAGCTGCTGCCCGAGACGGCCGAGATACTGCCGCAACGTGATGCCTTGCTGCGAGATTGTCAGGTTATGGCCCGGCTGATCGAGGACCTGTTGGAGAGCGAACGCCTGGTCGGGCACGTGGCCCTGCAGCGCGAGCCGGTCGATATCGCCGCGCTGACCCGGGGTGTGCTTCAGGAACTGTCAGTGAGCTACGCGGCGGCCGAACAGGTGCGCCTGCACAGTGACGCGGATCTGCCCCGCCTGGAACTGGACTCCAACCGCATACGCGTTCTGCTGCGCAACCTGCTGGACAACGCGTTGCGGCATGGCGCCAGTGGGGCTCAGGCCCCCGAGGTCACGCTGCATCGCAGCTTGCAAGGCGGTCTGGAAATCGAGGTGCGCGACCATGGCCCCGGCGTCCCGGAGCCGCAGCGCTCGCAGCTCGCCCAGGCGTTCTACCGTCCTGACAGTGCACGAACGCGCGCCGCTGGTGGTGTGGGCCTAGGGCTGTACTTGTCTCGCCTGGTGGCGCAGGCGCATGGTGGGACTTTAGAGATACGTGCCGCCCGGCCGGGTCTTGCGGTTCTGGTGGCTCTGCCCGCACCGGTAGAAGAGCCTGCTGGACCGTAGGCCTGCTGAAAACGGCGGGGCGACATGCCCGTCACGCGGTTATTACGGACCGAAATCGTCTCTGGATCGAATGACTCTTCCTACATGGCCGGAATGACAAAGGCGCCCTGATAGTCGATGTAATCCCATTCTTATTGATTCGCACGATAGTCCCCCAGTGGAAAACCGAGGTTCGAACTCTTTACTGGCGCGGGGCGGGGGTGGCGTCTTGCGCCGCGGACCAGATGCGGTAGCGCACTTCCATGTCGGCGGGCGCATAGATCACCAGTGGCAGCTTGCTGTTGTAGCGCACCAGCTGGGGCTCGCCGCCCACCTGCACGAAGGCCTGCTTGCGGCTGTCATCGGGGCAGGCCATCAGGGTGCTGACGGCCGGGCCGACCTGGCCCAGTTCGTAATAGGTATAGCCCCAGCCTTGCACGGTCTTTTCCTGCCATTGGCCACCGAGGCGCTGTTGGTTGCAGTCCACTTCCAGGGTCTTGCCGGCAATGATTTCCACCTTGTGCTCGGCTTCGTTGGCCTGGGGCGGCAGATCGATCACGTGGCGCTGGTAGCCCTCGGCAGCGGTCGGGTAGGGCTTGAGCGCTTCGGGCGTGGCGGCGCAGGCTGCCAGCGGTAGGGTGCAGAGAAGGGCGATCAGAGGCAGTTTGGGCGAGGTCATGAGGAGTCCTTATCGTAGGCCTTGTGGGCCTTCCGTTGATGGCTGTGGCCGGGTTGGCTGAAGCCAGTGACTGTTGTGAGCAATTCCTGAGCCCGGCAAGGCTGCGGTCGTCGGTAGGACACTCGGCACTTGCGGGTGTTCAGGCGCTGATGCGCGATTTCACACGCTTCACTGTGGCAATGCAAGGCGCGGTCATGCCCGGCGTCCTGTAGGGTGGAAAACGGCGAAGCCTTTTCCACGCGTTGCTCAGCATCCACCTACGCATCCTGTCCCGTACCGTCGTCGCCGCACCAACCCCCGGAATAGAAACCAGCCCTGACGGCTCGATGGAAACTGGAATAAGGCCAATCGGCAACGCGGTCCACCAAGCGGTGCTTGCGTGGATTCAAATGCACATAGTCGACGTGATGCCGGTAATCGCGTTCATCCTGGATCAGGTGCTCCCAATAGCGTCGTTGCCAGATGCCTCGCTCACCGCGGGCGTGTTGGGTTGCCGTCAGCACCTCGGTTTTCGGCAACCTCTTGGCGAAACCGAACTTGATCACCTTCCAGCGCAGAGCGAAATCGGCGTCACCGTCCGGTAACGTCCATACGCAATGCATGTGGTCGGGCAGCACGACCCAGGCGTCGATATGAAAAGGATGGCGCGCCAGGGGGGAGCGCGTACCGTATCGCGCAGCAGATCGATATGGCGCACAAGCAGATCGCTTCTGCGGTTCAGCAGATTGACCGTGAAGAAATAGGTTGCACCCGGCACCCGTGCGCGGCGGTATCGAGACATGGCAGCTCATCCTTGAGCGTGGCGTGGTCGGTTGATGCGTATCGGTGGTTAAGCAAAGCGTTATCCACCCTACGTCATGCACACCCCTGATTCCGTCGACGCATCCGCATGTAGGGTGGAAAACGGCGAAGCCTTTTCCACGCGTCCCTTCCAGGCTCCTTTATCGGGTAAATCTCTGCCCCGATACCGATCTAACGCAAACTGAATGTGGGCTCAGCCCCCGTCGTCATGGTCGCTCAGGCTTATCCAGTGCTTGCCTTGCCACCACAACACTTCCACGTAGCGTTTTTCCAGCTTCGGCCCGTCGCTCTGCGATGGCCGCGCGAAATCGACGAAGTGCGGCAAGCAATCCTGGCGTAGCCAGCTCTCGAAGCGTTCCGCCTGGGCGGTTGGGCTGTTGACGATCAGACGGTACACGTTGCCCAGGTCGATCAGGCGTAACGGACGCGTCCCGCTGCCGAAGTTCAGGCCCTGTTGATTGCAGTGACGATGCAGTGCTTCGATAGCGTCCGCATAGCCCAGGAACAGCGCGAGATCGCTGCCGTCGAACCAGGGTTGACCGTCGACGAAATGATGGATGCGAACAGGCTTGCCTTCAAAATGAAGGGTATGAGTGGTAGGCATTTCCTTTACCTCTGTGTGATTGGTCAGCTTTCTTAGGGCTGGCTGGTGCCGGGAGCTAAGAAACCCCACACAGAGGGCCGGACGTATTTCCCTTTCGGGTCTTTTATTAGCCCACTCCCGACGTCGCAGAGGTGTTTTTCTTGCGCGCACGGGCGGGCCGTAGGCACAAAAAAGCCGCGATGTCGGAAGCGGGCAGGCCGCTGTGTGAGGCGTTTCTTAGGCGCCAGCGGCTAGGGTAGGGGGCGTGTGGGAGGTGGTCAAGCTACGAGCCCAGGAACAAGACGTTCGGGGGGAGCGATACTGATGGCTCCCACGCCGGAGCGGCTGATGGCTCCCATGCTCCTGCGTGGGAGCCAATTCGCGGTGCTCTGCGCCAGTAAGTGTTCCAGACCATCCGGTAGCGGGGAGCGCCGGGCAACAAGGCTGCGTTCCCACGCCGGAGCGTGGGAACGATCGATGATCGCTACTAGCAAATGAGTTCGGCCTGCGTCTGGTGGGCCAAGGCCGGAGCGGTGCGCTCAAGTTCCGCCTGCAGCTCTGCCACCAAGACATCAACCCGACGTTGCGCCTGGGCTACCGAGGCAGCCAACAGTTCGCCACCGACTTCCTGGCCTTCGATCGCGATCTGGTGGATGCGAGTGATCCCGATAAACTCAAGCGCTGTCGCCAGGCTGGATTCCAGATGGTTCATATGTGCCATCTCCCCTCCGGCGCCAAAGCCTACGCCGCCCCTGGCGGTGAGGATGACCGCATGCCGTGGCCGCTCTGCGAGCAAGGGGACGTAGGGATCGATTGGTTTGGATTCGTCGACCTCAACCGTCCGGCCCAGACGCACCACCTGATCGACCCAGGCCTTGAGCGCCGCGGGCATGCTGAAGTTGTAAAGCGGCGTCCCGATTACCAGCACATCGGCTGCTATCAGCTCATCCACCAGTTGGTCGCTTTCCGCCAGCGCGTCCTTCATCCAAGGCTCACGGCGCTCTACCGGCGTGAAGGCCGAGGCGATCCAGTCATGGTCGATGAACGAGGGCGGGTTCTGGCCGATGTCTCGATAGGTCACGCTGTCCTGCGTATTGCGGGACAGCCATTGGCTGACGAAACGCTGGCTGAGATTGCGGCTGTGGGAGCCGTGGGCGTCCTTGCCGGCAAGGCCGGGGCGGGCGCTGGCATCGAGGTGCAGAAGGTGCGTCATGGTGGGTCTCCTCTGTAGATGAATTCATCTGTCATTCGCGGTAGACCCAGGCTAGGTTTAGGCTCTGTAAGCGACAAACGATCATTATTTCCGGGTACAGATGAGGAAAACTCAGCCATGGCGAACCGCCGCTTGCCCTCGCTTTCCGCCTTGCGCGCCTTCGAAGCGGCCGCCCGCCATGAGAGCGCCAAGCAGGCGGCGGAAGAACTGTCCGTCACCGCCACGGCCATCAGCCACCAGATTCGCTTGCTGGAAGAGTCGCTCGGCGTGGCGCTGTTCCTGCGCAAGCCCCGTAAGCTGGAACTGACCGACGCAGGGCGCGAACTGCATCAGGTGCTGGAAACGTCGTTCGACTCCATCGCCACAACCGTCGACCGCCTCAGCGCGGGGCCCTGCCGCCAGGCGATCACGCTCAGCACCACACCGGCGATAGCGGTCCGCTGGCTGGTGCCCTGGGTGTGCATGCTGCGCGATTCCCACCCGGAGATTGATCTGCGCTTTCATACCTCCCACGAACCGGTAGCGCTGGATGGCGTCACGGCCGATATCGCCGTCCGCTATGGCGACGGCCGCTGGCCGGGGCTGGTGGCGGAGAAGCTGTTCGACAACACCTTCGTCCCGACCTGCAGCCCGCTGCTTGGCTTGCATGACGTGGCAGAGCTGCCCAAGCACTCCCTGATCCATTTCCGCGCCCAGGGCGCGACGTCCGCCCCGATACATTGGGCGTCGTGGCAGAAACTGGCCAACGTGCCGGGTTTGGACGTCAGCGCCGGGCTGGTCTTCTCCGACGAAACCCACGCCATTTCAGCCGCCATCGGCGCGCAGGGCGTGGCCTTGATGAGTCGCCAGTTGATCGAGGATGAGTTGAGGGAAGGGCGGCTGGTGCAGCCCTTTGGGCCGGTGATGGAGGGGAAGCCGTTTCATCTCGTATATCCGGAGGGCCGGCGGGATGATCCGACGGTTTTGGCGGTGAGGGATTGGGTGATGAAGGTGCCGGGTGGGTTGTGTGAGCTGACTGGCTAGTTCGCCGCAGCGTAGGGTGGAAACGGCGAAGCCTTTTCCTCGCGTCGCTTCCAGGCTGCTCGCTTTTATTCAAAGGGTTATATGATGTCACTGTAGTGGCACAAGGAGGTTTCCCGAGGTATTCTCGCCAAAGTGAAAAATACATAGAAATATGTTGCTAATTGAATTTTGAAAAGTGTCTCCAACTATTGTGTGGTTCTATTTTTAGTAAGGGTGAGCGTATGGATATGATCGTCGAATTTTTTAAGTCTGATGTTGGTGTTTCTATTTCTTGGCTGTGTACCGTAATCGGAACAGTTTTCGGAATTTTGAAGGCTAAAGAGAATAAAGAACTAAGAGTTAAACTTGGAGCTTTAGAGGTTAAATTGGAGAGCATGGGGAACGATAACGTTGCTCTCTCGGGTGATGGGAATGTTTATACTAAGAGGAATTCTGGTGGAATGACAATAAATATGTAGGTTGGACTTTGGGGGTGGTGATGAATGGTGTTACGAAGACAGTAACTATAGAAAATTTAGCCGGTAACGTTAATATAGGTGATTCGCCTGAATACCAGGTCAATTCAGCTATTAGCGAGCTGCTTGTATGTCTTGCAAGTAAAGCATCTTCGTATGTTCGGCTTAATCGAAGGCCGACAGCGGAGACGGTACAAAAAATCCAACATAATAATCTTCGGGCGAGATCAAATATAATAAAGCAGTATCTTGAGCACTCCTCAAAAATAGAAGAGGCTTATAAAGATATGGATGTGCAAGTTCCTTTTGGGAAGGACTTGATTCTGCAGAATCTAAATGGGTTCTATTGCTCGGCTCTGGATGAGTTGGGTATAGATTACGTATGCGGCGCTGTTGATATTGAAAAGATCCGTGAAAACTCTATTTTTATTATTGATTTTGTAATCACGAGGTTGCGGAATTTTGTCTACGAATCGATGAATAAGCCGGCTTATAAAGAAAGCATAGAATTAGGAGTTAATGTGGTTGTGGCGCACGCTTTTATTGAGTGCGTGGTCATGGAGAATCCAGATGCTCCCTAGTCCAGGCTGTGATCCAGAAATAAACGTGTTAGTGCTTGGTGCAAGAATTCTGGAAAAAATTTTATCTGGAAAGGTTGAAATTGACTGGTTGTTAAATGTTTTTCCTTCAGAGGTTGGGGTTTCAGTTGATCATATTATTTTAAGTTTGGACTGGCTTTACATGATTGGTGCAGTTTATATTGAGGGTGAAAGGATTCGCGCATATGAAATTAATCAGTATTGAAATAAAGGTTGATGGCGAGTCGAGGCGTATAGTTGGTTTTCATGATGGACTCAACCTAGTGACAAATCGAAGAGGGGTAGGGCGGTCGGGGAATAGTGTGGGTAAGTCCACCCTCTCGAGAGTTTTTGACTTTTTGCTTTTGGGTTCGATTGACTCGATATATATAGATGAGGAATTTAAACGTCCAAACCAAGAGATTGAGGGTTTGTTTATCTCTCATGATGTTATTGCAGAGTTGGTGTTTTTAGGTGTAGATGGAAAGCTTCATCAATTGGCGCGAAATTTTGCCATAGGTGATAGAAAGCCGCGCTTTGTCTTTGATGGAAGCTTAGTGGAAGAAAGGGAATACGAAAGCAATATACAGAAATTTTGTTTTGATATATCTACGCGTAGGCCAACTGTGCGTTCTGTTGCTGCTAAGTTTGTCAGAAATGACAGTCATCGCATGCTCAATACAACGCACTTTTTAGATGTGCGTGCTGCAGCTAAAGAATACAGCGAATTGTACTTGTATTTGTTTGGGTTTCAGAATACTGAGTTGCTTACTCAGAAGCGAGATGCAAGTAATGCGGTCGGCCGACGTAAGAGGCAATCCCAAGCCCTCAACGCATTAGTTAAAGAGCAAAAGCCGGCGACCGAAATTGGAAATATTAAAAGGCAAGCGATTAAACTTGAGAATGATCTTCTTAAGTTTGATTATTCTCCGGAGTATTCGAATCCTGTGAGTCTTTTGCAGGAAATCCAAAAGGCTGAAGACGATGCTATAGGTCGCCTGCTGGCGGTTGAAAGGAAATTGCTGAACATCGAAAAGACCGTCGAAATTCTCAATGCTGAAAAAGGAGAGTATCTAGGCTCTGAATTAAGATCGATCTATAAGTACGCTGGTGTTAATGTTGATGGTGCTATCAGGGATCTTAATTCTGTACTCGGTCTACATAAAACACTGATCAGTCGGAAAAAGCAGTTCTTAGAAACTGGTTTGTCCGGCTTGGTAAATGAAAAAAATGAATATGGTGATCTATTAAAAAACCTTCAAGAAAAGAAATTGTCGATATTTTCCGATATGAGGTCTACAAGAAGCATAGAGAGTATTACAGAAAAATTGCGGGAGCTGGGGAAAGTAAAGGTTGAACTCGGCAAGCTGGAGGGTTTGCTGCTTCAGCAAAGTAAAGCGAAAAGCGAGTTGACGTCGGCTGAGAGCGTGTTGTCCGAAATTGTTGAGGAGATTGTTAAGGAACTCAAGATTGTCTACGAGTTTGAGGCTGTTTTGAATTCACAGTTTAAGGCTATTACCCGAGCAGTTCATGGGGAAGAGTACGGTGTTGACTTCAGTTTTGATGAGGCGTCGGGTTCTAGCTCTGTAGTTATAGAGAATGAAGTGACGAATCCAGAAGGGGGTAAAAAGAAGGCGGAGGTTATTGCTTTTGATTTTGCTTACATCAAGTCTGTGAGCTTATTGGATATACGTCGTCCTAAGTTTGTTTTTCATGACAGTATAGAAGATATTGATCATAAGCAGATTGATGAAATATTTACCTTCTCGAAGGGCTTGCCGGGTCAGCAGATAATTTCTTTGCTTTCTGACAAGTTTAGCGATGAGATATATAAAAAATATGAAGGAGATGTGGTGCTTTTTTTGGATGATGAAGATAAGTTTTTTAAAATATAGTGCTTTTTTTAAAAAAGGGGCTCTAGAAGAGCCCCTTTTTTAAGAGTTTGTCTGTTTTCAATCCCAGCTCAAAGCCCCACCCGTCTGATACTCAATAACCCGCGTCTCAAAGAAGTTCTTCTCTTTCTTGAGGTCCATGATCTCGCTCATCCACGGGAACGGATTGGTGGTGCCGGGATACTCCTCTTTTAGACCAATCTGCGTCAACCGACGGTTGGCGATGAACTTGAGGTAGTCCTCCATCATCGCGGCGTTCATGCCGAGCACACCGCGGGGCATGGTGTCGCGGGCGTATTCGATTTCCAGTTGGGTGCCCTGGAGGATCATCTGGGTCGCTTCGTCCTTCATGTCGGCGTCCCACAGGTGGGGGTTCTCGATCTTGATCTGGTTGATCACGTCGATGCCGAAGTTCAGGTGCATGGACTCGTCGCGCAGGATGTACTGGAACTGCTCGGCGGTGCCGGTCATCTTGTTGCGGCGGCCCATGGAGAGGATTTGGGTGAAGCCGCAGTAGAAGAAGATGCCTTCCAGCACGCAGTAGTAGGCGATGAGGTTGCGCAGGAATTCCTTGTCGGTCTCGACGGTGCCGGTCTGGAAGGTCGGGTCGGAGATCGAGCGGGTGTACTTGAGGCCCCAGGAGGCTTTCTTCGCGACGCTCGGAATCTCGTGGTACATGTTGAAGATCTCGCCTTCATCCATGCCCAGCGATTCGATGCAGTACTGGTAGGCGTGTGTGTGAATCGCCTCTTCGAAGGCCTGGCGCAGGATGTACTGGCGGCACTCGGGGTTGGTGATCAGGCGGTACACGGCCAGCACGAGATTGTTGGCGACCAGGCTGTCGGCGGTGGAGAAGAAGCCGAGGTTGCGCTTGACAATGCGGCGCTCGTCCTCGGAGAGGCCGTCCGGGCTCTTCCACAGGGCGATGTCGGCGTTCATGTTCACTTCCTGCGGCATCCAGTGGTTGGCGCAACCATCCAGATACTTCTGCCAGGCCCAGTCGTACTTGAAGGGTACGAGCTGGTTGAGGTCGGCGCGGGCGTTGATCATGCGCTTCTCGTCGACCTGGACGCGAGCGGATTCGCCTTCCAGTTCGTTGAGGCCTTCCTGGATGTCGAGGTCGTTCAGGGCCTGCTTGGCGCGGGCGATGGCAGCGGAGTCGTCAGCGGTGACGGCGCGGGCTTCTTCGACGGAGCCGGCGGCTTCGTTGTCCAGCTTGACGGTGTTTTGTTGCGCGGGCTGTGCGGCAGCGGCGGTCGGCGCGGCAGTGGTGGTTTCTTCTTCGTCGAATTCGTCCCAGCTCAGCATGGCGGTTTCTCCTGATTGGGGACCGGTGGTGGCCGGTCGGAAGTGTTCGGGTGGCTTTTGGTTTGCACGCAAAAGCGGGTGTTTTGTCGGGGGGGAGTGGTGCCCTGGTCCCGGTGTTCTGTATTAGGTCGGGGTTTAGGGCCGGCCTTTTGGTTGTCTGGTGGGGCTGCCCCTCACCCTGGCCCTCTCCCCGGAGGAGCGAGGGGATGGGTTTTGAGGTGGCTTCGGCTATGCGTTAACTCAGGTTGTGAGTTGGTGGATAGCGTTTCGCGAACAAGTTCGCTCCTACTGAAGAGCACGCTTATCAGCGGCAGCTCCGTGCGAGCGCGAAACTGAGCGAGTGAGCGCTAGGCGCCGGGTTGCTTTGGCCCCGGAGCGTACTGTTGTACGTGAGGAGCCGAAGCGGCCCGGCAACAACGCGGGCGCCGCTCAGGTTCGTGCGCCAGTTAACTCACTGGCAGGCTTCGCAGTCGGGTTCATCGATCGCACAAGCTTTTGGTACTGGTGCCGGGCCGGCGGACAGTTCAGGTGCCGGAGCCGCTTTTGCCGGACTGCCGCTGAAGCCGTCGCCGCTGCCGTTGGATACGGCATTGAGCTTGCCAGTGTTGACGGTGGATTTCTCGGTGCTGGTCGCGGCCAGGGCACGGAGGTAGTAGGTGGTTTTCAGGCCACGGTACCAGGCCATGCGGTAGGTCACGTCGAGCTTCTTGCCGCTGGCGCCGGCGATGTAGAGGTTCAGCGACTGCGCCTGGTCGATCCACTTCTGGCGGCGGCTGGCGGCATCGACGATCCACTTGGTTTCCACTTCGAAGGCGGTCGCGTAGAGGTCTTTGAGCTCCTGCGGGATGCGCTCGATCTGCTGCACGGAACCGTCGTAGTACTTGAGGTCGTTGATCATCACCGCGTCCCACAGGCCGCGCGCCTTGAGGTCGCGTACCAGGTAGGGGTTGATCACGGTGAATTCGCCAGACAGGTTCGATTTCACGTACAGGTTCTGGTAGGTCGGCTCGATGGACTGCGACACGCCGGTGATGTTGGCGATGGTCGCGGTCGGCGCGATGGCCATGATGTTCGAGTTGCGGATACCGTTCTTGACGCGGGCACGTACCGGGGCCCAGTCCAGGGACTCGGAAAGGTCGACGTCGATGTACTTCTGGCCACGGGCCTCGATGAGGATCTGCTGCGAATCCAGCGGCAGGATGCCCTGGCTCCACAGCGAACCCTGGAAGGTCTCGTAGGCGCCGCGCTCGTCGGCCAGGTCGCAGGAGGCCTGGATGGCGTAGTAGCTGACCGCTTCCATGGACTTGTCGGCGAAATCGATGGCGGCATCGGAGCCGTAGGGGATGTGCTGCAGGTACAGCGCGTCCTGGAAGCCCATGATGCCCAGGCCTACCGGGCGGTGCTTGAAGTTGGAATTGCGCGCCTGCGGCACCGAGTAGTAGTTGATGTCGATGACGTTATCGAGCATCCGCACGGCGGTGCGCACGGTGCGCGCAAGCTTTTCGGTGTCGAGCTTGCCATCGACGATGTGGTTCGGCAGGTTGACCGAGCCCAGGTTGCAGACGGCGATTTCGTCCTTGTTGGTGTTCAGGGTGATCTCGGTGCAGAGGTTGGAGCTGTGCACCACGCCGACGTGCTGCTGCGGGCTGCGCAGGTTGCACGGGTCCTTGAAGGTCAGCCAGGGGTGGCCGGTCTCGAACAGCATGGAGAGCATCTTGCGCCACAGGTCCTTGGCCTGCAGGGTCTTGTGGTTCTTGATCTTGCCGTACTCGATCAGGGCCTCGTAGTACTCGTAGCGCTCCTCGAAGGCCTTGCCGGTGAGGTCGTGCAGGTCGGGTACTTCGCTTGGCGAGAACAGGGTCCACTTGCCGTCGTCGAACACGCGCTTCATGAACAGGTCCGGAATCCAGTTGGCGGTGTTCATGTCGTGGGTGCGGCGGCGGTCGTCACCGGTGTTCTTGCGCAGTTCGAGGAATTCCTCGATGTCCAGGTGCCAGGTTTCCAGATAGGCGCAGACCGCGCCCTTGCGCTTGCCGCCCTGGTTCACGGCCACGGCGGTGTCGTTGACCACTTTCAGGAAGGGCACGACGCCCTGGGACTTGCCGTTGGTGCCCTTGATGTAGGCGCCCAAGGCGCGCACCGGGGTCCAGTCGTTGCCCAGGCCGCCGGCGAACTTGGAGAGCAGGGCGTTATCGCGGATGGAATCGTAGATGCCGCCCAGGTCGTCCGGCACGGTGGTCAGGTAGCAGGAGGACAGCTGCGGACGCAGGGTGCCGGCGTTGAACAGGGTCGGCGTGGAGGCCATGTAGTCGAAGCTTGAGAGCAGGTTGTAGAACTCGATGGCGCGGGCTTCTTTTTGCGACTCATCAATCGCAAGCCCCATCGCTACGCGCATAAAGAAGATCTGCGGCAGCTCGAAGCGGATGTTGTCCTTGTGGATGAAGTAGCGGTCGTAGAGCGTCTGCAGGCCGAGGTAGGTGAACTGCTGGTCCTGCTCGTGGTTGATCGCGGCGCCCAGCTTGGCCAGGTCGAATTCCTTCAGGCGCGGGTCGAGCAGCTCGAACTCCACACCTTTTTCCACGTAGGCCGGCAGCGCCTTGGCGTAGAGGTCGGCCATCTCGTGGTGGGTGGCGGCTTCGGCGACGTCGAGGAAGCCCAGCGCTTCGGCGCGCAGGGTGTCCATCAGCAGGCGGGCGGTGACGTAGGAGTAGTTCGGCTCGCGCTCGACCAGGGTGCGCGCGGTCATCACCAGGGCGGTGTTGACGTCGCTTTGGGCCACACCGTCATACAGGTTCTTCAGGGTTTCCTTCTGGATCAGCGCACCGTCGACTTCGGCGAGACCTTCGCAGGCTTCGTTGATGATGGTGTTCAGGCGGCCCAGGTCCAGCGGCGCCAGGCTGCCGTCGGTACGCTTGATGCGGATGCTCGGGTGGGCGTCGACCGGAGTATCGACGGCACCACGCTTGCGCTCCTGGCTACGCGCTTCGCGGTAGATCACGTAGTCGCGGGCGACCTTCTGCTCGCCGGCACGCATCAGGGCCAGTTCGACCTGGTCCTGGATTTCCTCGATGTGGATGGTGCCGCCCGAGGGCATGCGGCGCTTGAAGGTGGCGGTGACCTGCTCGGTCAGGCGCGCGACGGTATCGTGGATGCGCTTTGATGCGGCGGCGTTGCCGCCTTCCACGGCGAGAAAGGCCTTGGTGATGGCCACGGTGATCTTGTCATCGGTGTAGGCGACGACAGTGCCGTTGCGCTTGATCACGCGCAACTGGCCCGGCGCGGTGGCGGCCAGATCCAGCGTGGTCTCGGCTGCCTGCGGGTTCTCGCGAATGGAATCGTTCTGCATGGGGTCTCCGGATTCTCTCTGTCTCGATGGCACGTAAGGTTCGTACTTGCAATGAATACGCGCCGGCTTGCCGGCGCGGGACAACAAAAGGGAATTTCTCACCTGTCTGGGTGTGGCGAATCGATTGTCCCGAAGGATAGTCATCAGTCGTGAAGTTCACAACCTCAAAACACTACATGTAGTGTGAGCTGGTCCTCGGGTACACCATTTCTGGAATTGAGCACAATCAAGGGCGTTGGCGTCGGGAGCGCAGCCCGAAAGTGGTTTACCGGGTCTTCGAAAGGAGGATTTGGGCGGAAAGGCCGGGCTAAAATTATTTCGCTTGCTTTTGTCGTCAGTTGTGCTTGATGGCTCTTCTCAACCCAACATATGGGGTCTTTATCGTCAGGAGCGACACGATAATGCCGGGTTTCGCTTTGTGCAAGGCGCCAGGATTGAACAAGCTGTGGATAACATGTGGGTCGTTTGTGGGTTAAAAATCACCGGCCCGCACCACTGCCGGGTTAGCCGCCAACCGGACGAAATGCCCTTCGCCGGTGCCCGGTTCGCGGTTGGGAGTGTTTCCGGCCAAACACTACATATAGTGTTTTGTCAAAGTGGGTGGCGTGCCTGCCAAGGCGTTTAAAATGAGGGCTGGCTGGAAATGGGCAAGCCTGGTGCGACGGTTGCGGCGCTGCCCTGCGGTGCCGACGTGACGCTACAATGCCGCCGATGCTTCAGGGGGAGGGCGCATGGTGGATCAAGAGTCGTGGAACATCCTGATTGTCGAAGATGACCGGCGGTTGGCCGAGCTGACCCTGGAGTATCTCGAAGGCAACGGCTTGCAGGTATCGATCGAGGCCGATGGCGCCCAAGCGGTCGAACGCATCATCAACGAGCGGCCCGATCTGGTGGTGCTCGACCTGATGCTGCCGGGCGAAGACGGCCTGAGCGTCTGCCGCAAGGTGCGCGAGCGCTACGAGGGTCCGATCCTGATGCTGACCGCCCGCGCCGACGACCTCGATCAGGTACTGGGCCTGGAAACCGGCGCCGACGATTATGTCTGCAAACCGGTGCGTCCCCGGCTGCTGCTGGCGCGAATTCGCGCCCTGTTGCGGCGCCGCGAACATCTTGAAGCGCCAACCACGCACAGCAAGCGGCTGCAGTATGGCCCGCTGGTGATCGACAGTGCCCTGCGCGAGGCCTGGTTGCGCGGCGAGGGCATCGAACTGACCGGGGCGGAGTTCGACCTGCTCTGGCTGCTGACGTCCAATCCGGGGCGGATCATGTCCCGCGAGGAAATCTTTGCCGAACTGCGCGGTATCGAATACGACGGCCAGGATCGCTCAATCGATGTACGCATTTCGCGCATCCGGCCCCGCATCGGTGACGATCCCGAGCACCCGCGGTTGATCAAGACGGTGCGCGGCAAGGGCTACCTTTTCGTCTCCGAAGCGGCGCAAGCGCTGCAGTGAACTCCATCTTCCTGCGTATCTACGGCGGCATGCTCGCCGTACTGGTGCTGGTCGCGCTGCTGGGCGCGGGCGGTCTGCAGTTGCTCAACGAGGTACGTGCCGACCGCCATCGGGAGACGCTGGCCAGTGGCACCTTCCGCCTGATGGCGCACAACATGCAGAGCATGACGCCCATCGAGCGGCGCCAGGCGGCCAACCTCTGGGGCCGTCTGCTGGGCGTGCCATTGCGGGTGCGTACCCTGGATGACGTCAATCTGGAAAGCCGCCTGGAGGCGCGACTGCTGCGTGGGCAGGTGCTGGTGGAGAAACTGCGCCCGCACAGTACGACCGTCTTTGCGCTGGTCAGCGACACCGACAGGCTGGTGCTGACCGCCGAAGTCGAACAGATCAGCGAGCAACTGGCGCGTGCAACCATCTATCTGCTGATCGACGAACTGATCCGCTTTCCCGAAGACGAACAGCCGCAGCGCCTGGCCGAACTCAAGCAGACCCACGGTTTCGGCTATGCCCTCGAACTGCTCACGCGCGACAGCGCCAGCCTGGATGATGACCAGCGTCGTCGCCTTGACGAGGGTGATACGGTGATGGCACTGGACCGGGGCGGCGAGGCGATTCGCGTATTCGCGGCGGTATCCGGCACCTCCCGGATCATGGCGCTGGGACCGCTGTACCCGTTCAACCCCTATCCGCCGCACCTGTTGCTGCTGATCGGTGCGCTCGGGCTGACGCTGATCGGGCTGACGGTCTATCTGCTGGTGCGCCAGCTGGAGCGGCGTCTGCGCGAGGTGGAAAGTGCCGCCACACGCATCGCCAATGGCAACCTGGCCACGCGCGTGCCGGACGCCGGCACCGATTCGGTGGGGCAGCTGGCGAGGGCCTTCAATGGCATGGCCGTTCACCTGCAACGACTGCTGGCAGTGCAGCGCGAGATGGTCAGCGCGGTGGCCCACGAGCTGCGCACGCCGGTGGCGCGCCTGCGCTTCGGCCTGGAGATGACCGCCGAGGCGCAGAATGCCCAGGCGCGGGATAAATACCTGCAGGGCATGGACGCCGACATCGACGACCTCGACCGGCTGGTGGATGAAATGCTGGTCTATACCCGGCTTGAACGCGGCTCGCCAGCGCTGAATTTCCAGAACATCGACCTGGGCACGCTGGTCGATCAGGTGATCGTCGAGCTGGCGCCGTTGCGCACGGATATCCGGATCGAGTGTGGCGTTCGTGTGACGCTCGGTGATGACAGCCAGGTCGAGGCCGAGCCGCATTATCTGCGTCGGGCGTTGATCAATCTGGTCAGTAACGCCATGCGTCATGCCGAAACGCGGGTGCTGGTGAGCTTTGCACTGGATGCTGAACGGGCGAGTCTGAGCGTCGACGATGACGGGCCGGGCGTGCCGGAGGCGGATTGGGAGAAGGTATTCACGCCCTTCCTGCGCCTGGACGACAGTCGCACGCGGGCCTCCGGCGGGCATGGGCTGGGGTTGTCCATCGTGCGGCGGATTGCCTACTGGCACGGTGGCCGCGCGCAGATCAGCCGCAGTGAGCTGGGTGGCGCCTGCTTCAGCCTGGCCTGGCCGCGCAAACAGATTGTCCCGTAGGGCCGAATTCATTCGACCGCAGGGGGGCACACAGGCCGAACACGTTCGGCGTTGCGGTGTGATCCTCTTGCGAAGCGACGGCCTATCTCGGGATGCTGACGAGGCTCAGCAGGTAATCCTCGAACTGTACGAACTGCCCCTCCAGTTCGGTGCCGCTTTTCCACTCTTGCGAAAGGTCATTCAACAGACGCAGGCATACATGGCCGCTGCTGTCGTGGTGGAGCAACTCGGCTTCCTGGAAATAGAAGCGCTTGTGCACCAGGGGATAGAGCGCCTTGAACAGGCTTTCCTTGATCGAGAAGGTCAGGGTCACCCGCAGCGCACGCTGCGTGTCATCCAGCGCGGCGTAGCCTTCCTGCTCGCGGGGGGTGAGGATTTCGCCGACCAGGCGGTCGGCGCGTGCCACCGGCAGCAGCCTTTCCACATCCAGCCCCAGCCCGCGCCACTGCTCGTTGCGCGCGGCCACCGCTGCCGCCCAGCCAGCACCGTGGGTGATGGAGCCGACCACGCCTGTGGGCCAGCAGGGCGCGCGGTCTTCGCCAATGGCGGGTATGCCCGCTACGCCGGTGACCCTGCGCAGCGCTTCGTGGGCGCAGAGGCGTCCGGCGAGAAATTCGGTCTGGCGCTTGCTCACCGCGTCCGGTATCGGAATGTCCCAACGGCTGAAATCCTCGGCCTCCAGCAGGCTTGGGTCGAAACGGGTGCTGAGCAACCGCACGCCGGGCAGGGCGCGTGGCAGGGGCCAGTGCTCGAGCAGCGGCGAGCAGCAGGCGGGATGGGACGGTTGAGGGCTCATCGGGCTCATGTCTCCGAGGCCACGGCGGCTTCGTCGGGCCGGGCGAGGATCTTCGGGGCGGCTGCGAGAATCTGCCGCGAGAGGTTTTCCATTCTGGGTGATTGCACCTTCCAGGTGTGCCAGTACAGCGAGATGTCCAGCGGCGCAGCGCCGGCCAGATCGACCAGGGTGCCCTGGGTCAGGGCCTCGTGCAGCAGCAGTTCCGGCACCATGCCGTAACCCAGGCCAAAGCGGATGGCATTGAAGCGCGCTTCGGTGCCGGGCACGTAGTGGCAGGGATAGGCGCCTTCCGGCAGGCCCAGCTGGCGCAGCAGGAAGGATGAGGTGAGGCGGTCCTTGCGGGTATAGGCGACCACCGGGGCCTTGCGCGCCGCGTTGCGGGTCAGGCCGTTGGCGAAGTACTGCTGGCGAAATTCGCTTGAGGCCACCAGGCGATAGCGCATGCTGCCCAGCGGGCTTGCGCTGCAGCCACGCATGGGTTTGGGCTCGGTGCTGATGCAGCCGATGGCCAGGCCGGTTTCCAGCAGGCTGTAGGTGTGGTCCTGGTCTTCGACGGTCAGGTCGAGCAGCACCCGTTCGCGCATCAGCACCTCGGCCAGGGCCGGGAAGAACCAGGTGCCGAGGCTGTCGGCATTCAGCGCTGCGACCACCACCAGCGGTGCGTCGCTGCGCTCGGCCAGGTCGGCCAACAGATCGGCCTCCAGCAGGGTGGCGCGCTTGAGGTATTGCAGCAGCCGCTGGCCGATCTCGGTCGGGCGACAGGGACGGCTGCGTACCACCAGGGCGTTGCCCAGGGTGCTTTCCAGGGCGCGCACGCGCTGCGAAATCGCCGGTGGCGTCAGGTGCAGGTGCACAGCGGCCTGCTCGAAGCTGCCAGTCCTGATGACGGCGCGGAAGGCCTCGGTCTGTCGGGGGTCGAGATGCACGGCGCGCTGCTCCGGTTAAGTAAATATTTGTATTGCCTAAATTTGCTTAGCTACAACAGTTCAGGCGCAGTGTGCCTCATAATCGCGCCGCCTTTCACCCTGCCCGTTCTGGAGTTGCCGTGACCCTGTTGCACACTATCTATCTGATCGCGATCACGGCCGAGGCCATGTCCGGGGCCATCATGGGCATGCGGCGCGGCATGGACCTGTTCGGCATCTGCCTGCTGGGCACCGTCACCGCGCTTGGCGGCGGCACGGCGCGTGACGTGTTGCTGGGGCACTATCCGGTGGGCTGGATCGCCAATCCCGAATACCTCAGCTTCACCATCGGCGCGGCCATCGTCACCGCCATGATCGCGCGGCATATGCATCACCTGCGCCAGGTGTTTCTGCTGGTCGATGGCCTGGGGCTGGTGGCTTTCACGGTCATCGGCTGCGGCGTGGCGATGGAAATGGAGGCGCACCCGTCCATCGTGGTGCTGGCCGGGGTGATCACCGGTATCTTCGGCGGTCTGCTGCGCGACATCCTCTGCAACCAGGTGCCGCTGGTGCTGCAGCGCGAACTCTATGCCACGGTGGCGCTGTTCACTGGCGTGTTCTACGTGGGCATGCTCTGGCTGGAGGTCAACAGCTCGGTCGCGACATTACTGGCCCTGGGCAGCGGTTTCCTGTTCCGCGTGCTGGCCATGAGTTTTGGCTGGAAACTGCCGGACTTCAACGGCAAGGACATTCGCGGCCTGGACTGATTCAGCTGACTCCAGCCGTTCGGTCAGGTGACAGGGCAGATTCCCCTTCGTCGAGCCGCTACACTGCCAAGCTGGCAATCATGGGAATGGATCCATGCTCAAGGACCTGGGAATAAAGAGTCGTGTAGTGCTGCTGACGTTGCTGCCGGGGACCGCGCTGGCGCTGGTGCTCGGGGCGTATTTCTCCTGGATGCAGCTGAGCGAGATGCGTCACCAGCTCGATGAACGCGGCCAGCTGATTGCCACGCAGCTGGCACCGCTGGCCGCGCCGGCCATGGCGCAGGGCTATGGTCGGCGCCTGCAGCGTATTCTCAACCAGGTGCTCGACCAGCCGGATGTGCGTGCGGTAACGGTGCTTGGTATCGAGCGCAACCTGCTCGCCCACGCCGGGCCGAACATGGTCACGCCCTCGCCGCCAGCCGACCCCGAAGCCCTGACCCAGGTCAGCAGCCTCGACACCACACGTATTCTGCTGCCGATACTGGGCAAGCATCTGAACCTTGCCGGGGACACCCAGAACAGCGATTTGCGACAGATTGGCTGGCTGGAGCTGGAGTTGTCGCACGAGGGTACGCTGTTGCGTGGCTACCGCAGCATGTTCACCAGCCTGCTGCTGATCAGCGCCGGGCTGGTCATTACCGCAATGCTGGCGCTACGCATGAGCACCGCCATCAGCAAGCCGCTGCATCGGGTCAAGGTGGCTGTGGCGCAACTTCGGGACGGCCATCTTGAAACCCGCCTGCCGGCATTGGGCAGTCACGAGATGGACGAGCTGGCCGCCGGCATCAACCGCATGGCCGAGGCCCTGCTCAGCGCTCGCGAGGAATTGCAGCAGAGCATCGATCAGGCCACCGAGGATGTACGGCAGAACCTGGAAACCATTGAAATCCAGAACATCGAACTCGATCTGGCGCGCAAGGAAGCCCTGGAGGCGAGCCGGATCAAGTCCGAGTTCCTCGCCAACATGAGCCACGAAATCCGCACGCCGCTCAACGGCATTCTCGGCTTCACCCATCTGTTGCAAAAAAGCGACCTGACGCCGCGTCAGCAGGATTACCTGGCGACCATCGAACAGTCCGCCGACAGCCTGCTGGGCATCATCAACGAGATTCTCGACTTCTCCAAGATCGAAGCCGGCAAGCTGATACTGGAAAACGTACCCTTCAATCTGCGTGACCTGATCGAGGAAACCCTGACCATCCTCGGCCCGGCGGCGCATGCCAAGCAGCTGGAACTGGTCAGCCTGGTCTATCGCGACACGCCGCTGTCGCTGGTGGGCGATCCGCAGCGGCTCAAGCAGATATTGACCAACCTGGTCAGCAATGCCATCAAGTTCACCAATGAAGGCACCATCGTGGTTCGCGCCATGGTCGAGGACGAGCGTGCGGATCGTGCGCAATTGCGCATCAGCGTGCAGGACACCGGCATCGGTTTGACCGATCAGGACCTGCGGGCGCTGTTCCAGGCCTTCAGCCAGGCGGACAACTCGCTGTCGCGCCAGCCGGGCGGTACCGGCCTGGGGCTGGTGATTTCCAAGCGCCTGGTGGAACAGATGGGTGGTGAGATCGGGGTCGACAGCATTCCCGATGAGGGCTCCGAATTCTGGATCAGCCTGAGCCTGCCCAGAGCTCACGACGATATTGAAGACTTGCCGCGTCCGGCCCTGCTGGGGCGTCGGGTCGCGCTGCTCGAACAGCACCCGCTGGCCCGCGAGGCGCTGCGGCACCAGCTGGAAAGCTGTGGCCTGAAAGTGCTGCCGTTCGACAGTCTGGATCAGTTGCAGGAAGCGGTAGCCGCGCAGCGAGCAGGCGAACAGCCGGTCGAAGCTGCCGTGCTTGGCGTGACCGGTCGCGAAATTGCGCCTGCGCAACTGCGTCAGCGCCTGTGGGAGTTCGAAGGGCTCGGCTGCAAGTGCATCGTGCTATGCCCGACCAGCGAGCAGGCGCAGTTTCATGAAGCGCTGCCCGAATCCCACACCCATGCCCAGTTGCAGGGCAAGCCTGCCTGCACGCGCAAACTGCAGCGGATACTGCTCGATCTGTTGCATCCGCAGCAGGGCTTGGTCGAATCTCCGCTGGTGAGTACAAGCCGTCCGCCACGGGTACTCTGTGTCGACGACAACCCCGCCAATCTGCTGCTGCTGGAAACCCTGCTGATCCATATGGGTGGTGAGGCTGAGGCGGTGAGCAGTGGGCAGGAAGCGCTTGAGGCCGTCAGGCGCAAAACCTTCGACATGGTGTTCATGGATATGCAGATGCCTGGCATGGACGGTCGCCAGGCCACCGAGGCGATCCGCCAATGGGAGGCCGATAGCGGTCAACCGCCCCTTCCGGTTGTTGCGCTCACCGCACACGCGCTGTCCAGCGAGAAGCGTTCGCTGCTGCAGAGCGGACTGGATGACTATCTGACCAAGCCGATCAGCGAACGGCAGCTGGCGCAGGTGGTGCTGAAGTGGACCGGCTTGCCATTGCCTCGCAGCGTTGGTGTTGCGCCTGTCGAGCAGGCACCACCCGAAAACAACCTCAAGGTGCTGGATACAGAAGAGGGTTTGCGCCTGGCGGCGGGCAAGCCTGATCTGGCGGCAGAAATGATCAGCATGTTGCTGGCCTCTCTGGAGAGTGATCGCCTGTCCATCCGTGAGGCGCGGTTAGGGGATGACCGCCAGGCATTGATCGACCGTGTGCATCGGCTGCATGGTGCTACGCGCTATTGCGGAGTTCCGCAGCTGCGTGCGGCTTGCGAGCGCAGCGAGATCCTGCTCAAGCAGGATCACCCCAACGCCGCCCATGCCCTGGATGAACTGGATATGGCCATTGACCGGCTGCAGCAGGAAACCCGGATCGCCTAGCGCTCAACACGGCATGGGCTGTTCGATCGGGCGCGGACCTTGGCCCAACCTCCATTCGCGGCTTCAGGGCCGTAGGTCGGTCACGCTTCACCGACCCGACAGGTGGGGCCGAGGTGATTCGCCGGATTACGCCTCGCTTTGTCGGATTAGGCCTTCGGAAACCCGGATTACGCCTTCGGCTAATCCAGGCTACGGTCTGTATCCCCACACGTAAGGTGATCCCGGACGTAGGTCGGGTCACGCTTTATCGACCCGACGGACGGGGCCGAGGTCATTCGCCGGATTACGCCTCGCCCTGTGGGATTAGGCCTTCGGAAACCCGGATTACGCCTTCGGCTAATCCAGGCTACGGTCGGTATCCCCACACGTAACGTGATGCCGGATGTAGTTTCGTAGGTCGGGTTACGCTTCACCAACCCGACGAGCGGGCTCTCAGGCACTAGCGCTATTCCCCCATCACCACGCCTTCGCGGCGTGGGTCGGCGCCGCCGAACCAGCCGTTTTCCGTGCGCTGGATGGCTTGCAGGCCGCTGGTCAATGGCGTTTCCGTGACCTTGTGACCGCGTGCTTCAAGCGCTTTGACGGTGCTTGCCGGAAAACGACCGGCCTCCAGCACCGTCGGCCCGTTGAAGCTGCCGAAGTTCGGCAGGTCGATTGCCCGCTGTGCATCCAGCCCCCAGCCATACAGGCCCAGCAGCGTTTTCGCGGTGAAGTGGATGATCGCCGAGCCGCCGGGTGAGCCCACGCTGGCCAGTAGTCGATTATCCTCGGCATCGAAGACCAGCGTCGGGTTCATGCTTGAACGCGGGCGCTTGTTCGCTTCGACGCGGTTGGCCACGGGCCGGCCTTCGGCATCACGCGGGATGAAGGCGAAATCGGTGAGTTCGTTGTTCATCAGATAGCCGCCCGGCAGGCCGGTGCCGCCGTCGTTGAGCAGGCGCGAGCCGAAGGCCTGCTCGATGCTGGCGGTCATCGCCAGCGCATTGCCTTGCGCATCGACGATACTGATATGGCTGGTGCCGTACTCGGGCTGTTCGGGTTGCGCGGCGAACGCGATGGGCATCGATCCCGGCTTGCCGGCTTTGGCCGTTTTCATGCTGCGTTCGCCGATCAGGGCGGCGCGTTGTTGCAGATAGCCGGGTGCGAGCAGGCTGTTCCAGTCACCGCCGGGAGGCGGCACGAAATCCGGGTCGGCCAGATAGTGCGCACGGTCGGCGTAGGCCAGCCGTGCCGCTTCGGTGTAGCGATGCAGAAAGTCGGCGGAAGGCACGCCATGCTCAAGCGCCGGGAGCGGTGACAGCTGCTCCAGCATCCCCAGAATCTGCATTTGGGTGATGTGCCCCGAGGAAGGCGGCGGGAAACCGCAGACCCGGTAACGCTGTTGCCAGAGGGTGCAGATGGCGTCGAGTTGACGGGGCGTGTAGTCGTTCAGGTCAGCAAGCGTCAGGTATCCCGGGTTGTCTGGGTGCTGCCTCACTTGAGCAATCAGTGCTTCGGCGCTGCGCCCACTGTAGAAAGCTGCGCTGCCCTGATCGGCAATCTCTCGGAGTAGCGCGGCGAGAGCGGGATTGCGCAGGCGGTGACCGACCGGCAATGGTGAGCCATCCGCCTGGTAATAGAAGCTGGCAGCCTGCGGGTTGTTGCGCAGTGCCGGGTCGCGTGCGAGCAGGGCGTGCAGGCGCGGACTGATTTCGAAGCCGTTTTCAGCGAGGTCTATGGCGCTCTGGAACAGGTCTTTCCAGGGCAGCCTGCCATGCTCCCCGTGGGCCAGTTCGAGCATCTTCAGAACGCCGGGAACCCCCACCGAGCGGCCACCCGCCACAGCCTGGAGAAAGCCCATCGGCGTGCCATCGGCGCTGATGAAGAGATTTTCATCCACGCCTGCCGGTGCCGTTTCACGGCCATCGAAGGCGGCGACCCGTTCGCCATCCCAGTGCAGCAGGTAGGCACCGCCGCCAATGCCGCTCGATTGCGGCTCGACCAGGGTCAGCACCATCTGCACAGCGATGGCGGCATCCAGTGCGCTGCCACCGGCCTTGAGGATCTCGTAGCCCGCTTCGGTGGCCAGCGGGTTGGCGGCGGCCACTGCGAAACGCTCGACGGCCCAACCGGGCTTGTGGGTGAAGCCGCTGGCGGCTTCAGGGGCAATCCTGGGCGTTTCAGGGGAATGCCGCGGAACATGGCAGGCACTCGCACCGATCAGCAGCAGGCCTGAAAGAAGTGCGATGCGTGCGTTGAACATGGCGATTCACCCATTGGCGATAAGGTCGGCTCGACAGCTTACAGAAAAGCCGCCGGTGTGATCGTTCCCGGCCGGCGGGTGCCGTCGAGCGCTCTCCCGCCTCAAAGCAATGCCCGTTGGCGGTCGTTGCCGGTATCATGTGCGCCTTTTCACGCCGTGCGGTTCTACCACGCCATGACTATTCAGTACGCGACCATTGCCGATTGCGTCGGCAACACACCGCTGGTGCGCCTGCAGCGCCTGCCCGGTGAAACCAGCAACACGCTGCTGGTCAAGCTCGAAGGCAACAACCCGGCCGGTTCGGTGAAGGACCGCCCTGCGCTGTCGATGATTGCCCGCGCCGAAGCACGGGGCGACATCAGCCCCGGCGATACCCTGATCGAGGCGACCTCCGGCAATACCGGCATTGCCCTGGCCATGGCGGCGGCGATCAAGGGTTACAAATTCATCCTGATCATGCCGGACAACTCCAGTGCCGAGCGCAAGGCGGCGATGACCGCCTATGGCGCCGAGCTGATTCTGGTGAGCAAGGAAGAGGGCATGGAAGGTGCCCGCGACCTGGCGCTGAAGATGCAGGCCGAAGGCCGTGGCAAGGTGCTCGACCAGTTTGCCAATGGCGACAATCCCGAGGCGCATTACAGCAGCACCGGCCCGGAAATCTGGCAGCAGACCGGCGGCAGCATCACCCATTTTGTCAGCTCCATGGGCACCACAGGCACCATCATGGGTGTTTCGCGCTACCTCAAGGAACAGAACCCGGCGATCCAGATCGTCGGCCTGCAACCCATGGAAGGCGCGGCGATTCCCGGCATCCGCCGTTGGCCGCAGGAATACCTGCCGAAGATCTATCAGGCCGAGCGGGTTGATCGAGTGGTCGACATGTCCCAGGCCGAGGCCGAGCAGGTGATGCGTCGGCTCGCGCGCGAGGAAGGTATCTTCTGCGGCGTGTCCTCGGGCGGTGCGGTGGCGGCGGCGTTGCGCCTTTCGCAGGAAGTTGAAAATGCGGTGATCGTCGCGATCATTTGCGACCGGGGCGACCGTTATCTGTCGACCGGCGTCTACGACGAACCCCAATGAGCAGCGCTGTCTTGAGTAACGTAAGCCTGATTGGCTGGAGCAACTGATGGCCAGACACGGCGGCGGCTTACGCTTCCAACCCAGCGGTGGCGAGAGAAAGCTGCAGATTCCGGTGGGCAAAAAACAGCGCCTGAACGTCGAACGCCTGTCCAACGATGGGCGCGGCATTGCCTTTGTCGAGGGACGAACCTGGTTTGTCGAGGGCGCCTTGCCCGGTGAAGAGGTCGAGGCGCGTGTGCTGGCGGCGCGCAGCAAGGTGGTCGAGGCGCGTAGCGAGCGGGTGTTGAGCCCCAGCACGCAGCGTCGTGCCGAGCCCTGTGTCCATGCGCGAACTTGTGGCGGCTGCAACCTGCAGCATTTGCCGGCCAGTGATCAGCTGGCGCTCAAGCAGCGCAGCCTCGCAGATCAACTCGCGCGCCAGGCCGGGATCGAGCCGAAGGCCTGGGCGCCTGCGCTGAGCGGTCCCGAGTTCGGTTATCGCCGGCGAGCCCGGCTGGCGGTGCGCTGGGATGCAGGTTCGCAGCGGCTGGACGTAGGTTTTCGTGCCGCTGCCAGCCAGGATATCGTTTCCATCCGTGAATGCCTTGTACTGGTACAACCCTTGCAGGCGCTGTTGCCCGCTTTGCTGGCGACGCTGCGCGCTCTGGAAAACCCCCAGGTGCTGGGGCATGTAGAACTGTTCAGTGGCTTCGCCGATGCCGTGCTGGTTCGCCACACGGCGGCGCTGGCGTCGGCGGATCTGCAACGCTTGACGGACTTTGCGCGGGAGCAGGGTGTTCAGCTCTGGCTGCAGGGTAAAGGTCTGCCGCAGCCGCTTGAGCCGGACTCTGCGCTGGGGTATCACCTGCCTGAATGGGATGTGCAGCTGGACTGGCGACCCGGTGATTTTGTCCAGGTCAACGCCCCGGTGAACGAGGCGATGATCGCCCAGGCGCTCGACTGGCTGGCGCCCGAAGCCGGGGAGCGGGTGCTGGATCTGTTTTGTGGTCTGGGCAATTTTGCTTTGCCGCTGGCACGCAACGGCGCGGAAGTCGTGGCGGTCGAAGGGGTGGGTGAAATGGTCGAACGTGCCCGCACCAATGCGGTGCGTAACGGCCTGCCCAGTGCGCACTTTTACCAGGCGGATCTGTCGAAGCCGCTGCTCGAGGCAGAATGGTCGAATGGCGGCTTTGCTGCAGTACTGCTGGACCCGCCACGTGACGGTGCCTTGGAGCTGGTCAGGCAGATGTCTACTTTAGGCGCACGGCGCGTGGTTTATGTTTCGTGCAACCCTGCGACGTTGGCGCGTGATGCAGCCGAGCTGGTCCGTCAGGGTTATCTACTCGAACGGGCCGGTGTGCTGGACATGTTTCCGCAAACAGCGCATGTAGAGGCGATGGCGCTTTTCGTGCGACCCGTGTAGCGGGTATTTTCGGCGGGCGAGTAGCCTGCCAGTTCAACCGACCGATTCCTAGAAATTCGGCGTATTCGACGCAGATACTGCGTAGAGGGAAGGTAAACAGATGGTTCAGGTCAGAGCACTTCAGCCGATCAATACCGACGGCAGCATCAATCTCGAAGGCTGGCTCGATCATGTGCTGGGCATGGTCCCGGCGCTCGACCGTGACGCACTGAGGAAAGCCTGCGACTACGCCCGCGTGGCTGAGCAGCAGGCCAACGCGGCACAGAACCTGTGGAGCGAAGGCACGTCCAGTTACCAGACAGGGCTTGAGATTGCCGAAATTCTCGCCGACCTCAAGCTCGACCAGGAAAGCCTGGTCGCCGCCGTGATCTATCGCGGCGTGCGCGAGGGCAAGATCCAGCTGGCCGATGTCCATCGGCAATTCGGGCCGGTGGTCGCCAAACTCATCGCCGGCGTGCTGCGCATGGCGGCGATCAGCACCAGCCTGAACCCGCGCGAATCCCTGGTGCTGGGTTCCCAGACCCAGGTTGAAAACCTGCGCAAAATGCTTGTGGCCATGGTCGATGACGTGCGCGTCGCGCTGATCAAGCTGGCCGAGCGCACCTGCGCCATCCGCGCGGTAAAGAATGCCGATGACGACAAGCGCCACCGTGTCGCCCGTGAGGTGTTCGATATCTACGCGCCGCTGGCCCATCGTCTGGGTATCGGCCATATCAAGTGGGAGCTGGAGGACCTGTCCTTTCGCTACCTGGAGCCGGAGCAGTACAAGCAGATCGCCCAACTGCTGCACGAGCGGCGCCTGGATCGCGAGCAATACATCGAAAGCGTGGTACAGCAACTGCGCGACGAACTGACCGCGGCGGGCATTGAACCCGATATAGATGGCCGTGCCAAACATATCTATTCCATCTGGCGGAAAATGCAGAAGAAAGGCCTGCAATTCAGCCAGATCTACGACGTTCGCGCGGTGCGCGTGCTGGTGCCCGAAGTGCGCGACTGCTACACCGCGCTGGGTATCGTGCACACCCTGTGGCGGCACATTCCCAAGGAATTCGACGACTACATCGCCAACCCCAAGGAGAACGGCTACCGCTCGCTGCACACCGCCGTGCTTGGCCCGGAAGGCAAGGTGCTGGAAGTGCAGATCCGTACCAAGGCCATGCACGAGGAGGCCGAGCTGGGCGTATGCGCCCACTGGCGCTACAAGGGCACCGACGTCAATTCCGGTTCTGATCACTATGAGGAAAAGATCGCCTGGTTGCGCCAGGTGCTCGAGTGGCACGAGGAACTGGGCGATATCGGTGGCCTGGCCGAGCAGCTGCGGGTCGATATCGAGCCTGACCGGGTCTACGTCTTCACCCCCGACGGCCACGCCATCGATCTGCCCAAGGGCGCCACGCCGCTGGACTTCGCCTACCGCGTGCACACCGAGATCGGCCACAACTGCCGTGGCGCCAAGGTCAACGGGCGCATCGTGCCGCTCAACTACAGCCTGCAGACCGGCGAGCAGGTGGAGATCATCACCAGCAAGCAGGGCTCGCCGAGCCGCGACTGGCTGAACCCCAACCTGGGCTACATCACCAGCTCGCGCTCGCGGGCGAAGATCGTCCACTGGTTCAAGTTGCAGGCGCGCGACCAGAACGTCGCTGCCGGCAAGGCAATGCTCGAACGTGAACTGGGTCGCCTGGATTTGCCGCCGGTGGATTTCGACAAGCTGGCGGAAAAGGCCAACCTGAAGATTGCCGAAGACATGTACGCCGCGCTGGGCGCCGGCGACCTGCGCCTGGCCCATCTGGTCAACCTGGCGCAGCAACTGGTGGAGCCGGAGCGCGGCTATGACCAGCTTGAGCTGATTCCCCGGCGCTCGGCGCCTCACAAGCCGGGCAAGCGTGGCGACGTGCAGATCCAGGGCGTCGGCAACCTGCTGACGCAGATGGCCGGCTGCTGCCAGCCGCTGCCGGGCGATCCCATCGTCGGTTACATCACCGTTGGGCGTGGCGTCAGCATCCACCGTCAGGATTGCGCCTCGGTACTGCAACTGGCTGGCCGCGAGCCGGAGCGGATCATTCAGGTCAGCTGGGGACCGATCCCGGAGAAAACCTATCCGGTGGATATCATCATCCGTGCCTACGACCGCTCCGGTCTGCTGCGTGATATTTCGCAGATGCTGCTCAACGAACGGATCAACGTACTGTCGATGAACACCCGCTCCAACAAGGAAGACAGCACCGCGCAGATGCAGCTGACCATCGAGATCCCGGGTCTGAACGCTCTGGGCCGCTTGCTGGGACGGATATCGCAGTTGCCCAATATTATCGAGGCCAAGCGGCAAAGGGCCTCGTAGGTGAAGACGATAAAAGCGCTGGAGGCTTGAAAGCTGGACGATAAAGCGCGACGTTCAGCCTCCAGCCTCCAGCCTCCAGCCTCCAGCCTCCAGCCTCCAGCCGAGAATTCCCATGTACCAACTCAACGATCTCTTGCATCTGATGGCCCGGCTGCGCGATCCGCAGCATGGCTGTCCCTGGGATCTGCAGCAGGATTACGCCAGCATCGTCCCGCATACCCTCGAAGAGGCCTATGAAGTGGCCGATGCCATCGAGAGCGGCGATTTCGAGCACCTGCCTGGCGAGCTGGGTGATCTGCTGTTCCAGGTCGTCTACTACAGCCAGCTGGGCCAGGAAGAGGGGCGTTTCGATTTCGCCACCGTGGTCGATGCGATCACCCGCAAGCTGGTGCGACGGCATCCCCATGTCTTTCCCGACGGCGACCTGTACGGCTCGTTCGATCTGCCGCGCCTCGACGAGGCGGCCATCAAGCAGCGCTGGGAAGAGATCAAGGCCGAGGAACGCGCCGAGAAATCCGCCGCGCCCGAGCAGTTGTCCCTGCTCGATGACGTTCCCGGCGCGCTGCCGGCATTGAGCCGCGCCGCCAAGCTGCAGAAACGCACGGCCCAGGTCGGTTTCGACTGGCCGGACGCACTGCCGGTGGTCGATAAGGTGCGCGAGGAACTGGATGAAGTGCTCGTGGCCATGAGCGAGAACGACGCCGAGGCCATGGCCGAGGAGATCGGCGATCTGCTGTTCGTCACCGTCAACCTGGCGCGGCACCTGAAGGTGGACCCGGAAAACGCCCTGCGCGCAGCCAACCGCAAGTTCGAACGGCGCTTCCGTTATATCGAGCAGGCCTTGCGGGAAGCGGGGCGGCCCCTCGACAGCTGCAACCTGGCTGAGCTGGATGAGCTGTGGGAGCAGGCCAAGAAGCAGCTGGACGCTCCGTAGGGTGGATGTCGCTTTTCACATCCACCACAATCCCTTCATGCCTGTAGGGCCGAATTCATTCGGCCACGGTGCCCCAAAGGTCGAACAAGTTAGGCCCTACGCAGGTCCAGCAGCCACGGGGCCGCAGGTAACTGGTGGATGTTGCTTCGCACATCCACGACAATCGACCCTTCGCTTAATTTGAATTCACGACAGACGAGCCGAAACATGAGTCTTTCCCTTCGCGATCAGCTGCTCAAAGCCGGGCTGGTCAATGAGAAGCAGGTCAAACAGGCCGGCAAGCAGCAAAAGAAACAGCAGCGTCTGGTGCACAAAGGCCAAGCCGAGAAAGATGACTCGCAGCGCGAGGCGGCGCTCAAGGCGCAGGCCGAGAAGCAGGCGCGCGATCAGGAGCTCAACCGCCAGCAGCAGCAAAAGGCCGAGCAGAAGGCGCGTACCGCACAGATCAAGCAGCTGATCGAAACCAGCCGCCTGCCCAAGCTGACCACCGAGGATTACTACAACTTCGTCGACGACAAGAAGGTCAAGCGCCTGTCGGTGAACAAGCTGATGCGCGACAAGCTCTCCAGCGGCTCGCTGGCGATCGTCCGTCATGGCGGTGGTTACGAGGTGATTCCGCGCGAGGCCGCCTTGAAGATCCAGGAGCGCGACCCGCGCCGGATCGTGCAGCTCAACGTGCAGACCGAAGCACCGGATGCTGACGACCCCTACGCCGCCTATCAGATTCCCGACGACCTGATGTGGTGAGTCGCCGACGGAAGGAGGGATAGAAAGCGGCCCTCAGCCCTCTACCCATAGACTCGATCGGATCGTCCGATTGCCGCAGTGGAGACTCACGCTATGGGTAACGAATCCATCCGTCATTACGTATTCGACAGGCTCGACCTGCAAGCCGGCGGTGTACCGGGCGATCCGGAAGAGCCCGGTGTACCGGACCTGCCCACCGAGCCGGGTGTGCCAACGGTGCCGGATCAGCCGCCACCCGCACCGGTGGCCTGAGAAGGACACCAGGCACCTTAGGCATCGCATCAGGCCGAACGAGTTCGGCCCTACGGTTTGGCAAGCTCCACCCGTAGGGCCGAGTTCATTCGGCCAGCCGTTGCCCAAGGGCGGACAGGTTCAGCCCACGCAGCCCTAGTCCGCCGCGGTATTCGCTGCCAGGCCCTCGGCCTGCCGCAGCAGTTCGGTCACTTCCTCGTCGCGGGTCTGGTCGAAATTGGCGTAATGCCGGCCGACGCCGATGAAGGGCTCGGGCATGGCCAGGCAGATCAGCTCATCCACTTCACCTTGCAGCACTTCGATGACGTCACGTGGACCCACGGGGGTTGCCAGCACCATTCGCCGTGGGCCGGCCTGGCGCAGGCCCTTGAGCGCTGCCCGCACGGTCGCGCCGGTGGCAATGCCGTCATCGATGACGATCACGCAGCGACCTGCCACCGAAGGTGCCGGACGATCGCCGCAATAATGCTGGCGCCGCCGCTCCAGTTCGGTCAGCTGGCGCTGCATCTCTTCCTCGAACCAGCTCGGCGGCGGGTTTATCTGCTGCAGCAACGCCTGGTTGACCACCCATTGCGGATCGGCACCGTCGATCACCGCGCCCAGCGCCAGTTCCTCATTGCCCGGCGCGCCGATCTTGCGCACCAGCACCAGATCCAGTGGCGCCTTGAGCAGGCTGGCTACCTCGAAGGCGACCGGCACGCCGCCGCGCGGCAGGGCGAGCACCAGCGGCTGTTCGCTCGCCAGGTGCAGGAGGGCTTCGGCCAGTTCCTGACCGGCGTGGACACGGTCGCGGAACAGGCTCGATTCAGGAACGAACATGCGCATGGCTCATTCTCCGAACGGGTAGGTGTCGGGCACGGTGGTTTCGTCGATACGGCGCGGGCCGATGGGTGTAACTGCCGTGGTCTGTTCCAGCCAGAGCAGCGCGTCGAATTGCTCGGCCAGGATCGCCTGGAAGTAGTGGCTCTGGCGTTCGGTCTGGGGCCGGTAGATGACGCCGATCGCCCGTTCCAGGCGTGGCCGCGCCAGTGCCTGGCGCAGCTCGCGATGGTTGTCGCCGCGCCACTCGGTCAGCGAGGCGGGATGGCCGGCCTGCAGGAACAGCTGCTCCCAGCTGTCCGGTCGGGACGGGCGCACCTGCTTGAGCTGCATGGGTTCGTCCCAGTTGTCGGCGGCGGCGACTTCGCCGCGGTCCGTGGCCATGCCGATCAGCACCGCCTCACGACCGAAGGCGGTGCGACAGAGCTCGCCGATGTTGAACTCGCCGCCCCAGCCCATGGAAGTCGCGGCGGCATTACCGATGTGCGAATTGTGCGCCCAGACCACCGCACGGGCGTCCGCGCCGCGATGCTCCAGCAGTGCGCGCAAGGTGTCGAACATGTGCCGGTCGCGCAGGTTCCAGGACTCGGTGGAGCCGCGATACATGGCGCGGTAATAGTGCTCGGCGGCCATCACCACCCGGGCGTTGCGCTCGGCATCGAAAAAGTCGCCGTCGTCGCGGCCCATGTATTCCAGGCGCTGCGCCAGCAGTGCGCTGAGCTGCTCGGTCACCGCCTGTTCGCAGGATGGCTGGCCGAGCATCACGTTGTGGCCGTAGCCGGCCGGTTCTTCGTGCCAGGGGCTCAGACAGCCGTAGCGTCGGCGGGCGGCGCTTGCCGCCGCCGGGTCGACCTGATCGAGATAGCTCAGCACCTCGCGTATCGAGGCGCCCAGGCTGTAGACGTCCAGCCCGCGAAACTCCACGCGCCGCTCGGTCGGCAGCGCATCGTTGTGCTGGCGCAGCCAGCGGGTGAAGTCCGCCACCTCGCGGTTGCGCCACATCCAGGCGGGGAAGCGCTTGAAGGAGTCCTCGACCCAGGTGGCGGGCTGGCGCTGGCGCACGTGGCTGTCGATCTGCGCGGCGTCCGGCCAGTCCGCTTCGGCGGCGACGATGTTGAAACCGTGGCGCTCGATCAGGCGCCGGGTGATGGCGGCGCGGGCGCGATAGAACTCCGAGGTGCCATGGCTGGCCTCGCCGATCAATACCACGCGGGCGTCGGCGAAGCGCTCGAAATGGTCGGCAAAATGCGGGTTGTCGATCGACGGAAGCGCGATTGCATGGGCACGCAGCAGGGCTACCAGTTGTTTTTCGCTGACCTCGGCAGAGGCTCTAAGGCGGGGTTCGCTCATGGCCTCGCTCCTCTTGGTGGGGTGTCTATCAATGACCCGGCCCCACAGGGCCTGTTCATTCGGCTCGACGGAAGGCGGATGTAACCCGAGCCGCCGAACTGAAGCAGGTGACCAGGCCTCTAACAGGCAGACGTCGATGTCGGCGGGCTTTATTCCGGCCGAAGGCGCTTTTTAGAGAGAGGGCTGCCCATGACCACCTGGATCATCGCTTATAACAAGGACGGCAATACCGCCACCCTGAAAACCGAGTCCGATCACCAGCCGGATATCGACGAGGCGGTCGAACTGGTCACCCAGATGGCCCGGCGCGAATTTGGCGAAGGGGATCTGGATCACGAACATGACCCGGACCTGGAGGACACGCCTGCCACCCGCCTGGCCGAGCGCTACGGCATCACCATCACGGGGATTTCCCAGGCCTGAGGCGCGACTCGCGACGAAACGGGAACGGACCCTAGCGCACTCTCCAGACGCTGTCCTCGCCCACCACATAGATGCGCTGAGCGTCTTCGGCGCCGACTTCCAGCATGCCGGTGAAGGCGCCGAAGGCGGGCAACAGGCTGATTCGCTCGCCGATGCAGAAGCATGGCAGGCGCAGGCTTTGCCGGCCGCGCCCCTGCAGGCGAAAGGCAGGATGCAGGTGGCCGGCCAACACGTGGTGGCTGGGATGCGGCTCGGGTTCGTGCTGCAGGGCAAAGGGGCCGAGCAGCAGCGGTTCGGGCACGACGCCGATGTCCAGTTCCTTGGGTGGATCGCCCGCGCGGCGGTCATGGTTGCCGCGTATCAGGGTGATCTCCAGCCGCGGATGTCGTTGGCGCCAGGCGAGCAATTGTGCGTGCGTCGCCGGCGTGCGGGATTCGGGGGCGTGCAGGAAGTCACCGAGGAAGATCAACCGGCAGCTGGGATACTGCGCCAGCAGTGCGTCGAGGCGTTGCAGGTTGGCCTGGGTGGTGCCCTGGGGCACCGGTTGGCCGAGCCTGCGATAGGCCGCGGCCTTGCCGAAGTGAATGTCGGCGATCAACAGCGCCCGTTCGCCCGGCCAGTAGACAGCCTTGTCGGCGAGCAGCCAGAGTTCGGTCTGTTCCAGCTCGATGGGAAGATAGGGGTTCATCGTTGTCCTGTCGCTGGCCGTTTTCGTCACCTATCGGGTCGAACCCGTTCGGTCGGTCGTTGCGTGAGGCTTGTAGGGCCGAATTCATTCGGCCAGCGGTTGTGCCAGGCCGAACAAGTTCGGCCCTACGGTCATCATCTTCGCGGTCTCGGTGTGCCGTCCTTGCGCGTGCGGGGTTTGCGTTTCGGGCCGGTCTCCTTTTCGACGGCGATGGCGGCGTTCCGTTCGGGCTGATAGCCGCCGGGGCCGGCGGCCTTATCCAGCTCGGCGACCATGCGCCGGATGCGGTCGGCCAGCTTTTCCGAAGTCAGGCTTTCGCGAAAACGCTCGACCATCAGCGGGAAGGCCAGCGGGGTGGTGCGTTTGACCTGATGCACGTCCAGCCGGCGCTGCTGCAGGCGCGTCAGGGTCTGTTCCAGCCGCTCCACATCCAGCTCCTGGCGCAGCACTTCTTCCTCGGCCTGGGTCAGCAGCAGGTTGGCCGGGTCGTACTGGCGGAACACGTCGAAGAACAGCCCGCTGGAAGCCTGCAACTGTCGCGCGCTCTTCTGCGCACCGGGATAACCGGAAAAGACCAGCCCGGCGATGCGCGCGATCTCGCGAAAGCGCCGGCGCGCCAGCTCGCCGGCATTGAGGCTGGCCAGCACGTCGTGCAGCAGGTTGCCCGTGTCGAACAGCGCCGGGGTCAGCCCTTGCAGCCAGTCCACTTCGGTGGCCGAGAGCAGTTCCAGGCCGTAGTCGTTCACCGCGATGGAAAAGGTCAGCGGCTGGCGCTGGCCCATGCGCCAGGCCAGCAGGCTGGCCAGACCGAGGTGCACGTGGCGCCCGGCGAAGGGGTAGAGGAACAGGTGCCAGCCCTCGCGAGATTTCAGCACCTCGGCCAGCAGCGTGGTTTCGCTGGGCAGCGCCGACCAGTTCATCTGCACCTGCAACAGCGGTTGCACCAGACGCATCTCCTGGCTGTCGAAGCGTCCCCGCGCGGCGGCGCCCAGCTGCTCCACCACGGCATCGGCCAGTTCGCTGGAAAGCGGCATGCGCCCGCCGTTCCAGCGTGGCACAGCCGCCTTCCTGCCGCTGGCGCGGTTGACGTAGACGGTCATGTTCTCCACCCGCACCAGCTCCAGCAGGCGTCCGGCGAAGAGGAAGTTGTCACCCGGCCGCAGGCGCGCGATGAAACCTTCCTCGACTGAGCCCAACGAACGCCCGGTGCCGCCTCGGGCCCAGAATTTCACCGTCAGGCTGGCATCGCTGACGATGGTGCCGATGCTCATGCGATGGCGCAGCGCCACGCGTTTGCTCGGCACTTTCCACAGGCCGGTTTCGTCCGGCTCGACGCGTTGATAATCGGGGTAGGCCGTCAGCGAATGGCCGCCGTGGCGCACGAACGCCAGCGCCCATTGCCACTGGTCGTCGTCCAGCTGGCGATAGGACCAGGCCTGGCGCACTTCGACGAAGAGTTCTTCGGGGCGGAAACCGCCACCCAGCGCCATGCTGACCAGATGCTGCACCAGCACATCCAGCGGTCGCTGCGGGGCGCTGCGGGTCTCGATCCGGCGTTCGGCGACCGCCACCTGCGCCGCGGCGGCTTCGATCACTTCCAGGCTGTGGGTGGGCACCAGCGTCACCCGTGAGGTACGTCCCGGGGCGTGACCGGAACGCCCGGCGCGCTGCATCAAGCGGGCGACGCCCTTGGGCGATCCGATCTGCAGCACGCGTTCGACCGGCAGGAAATCCACCCCCAGGTCCAGGCTGGACGTGCAGACCACGGCCTTCAGCGCACCCTGTTTCAGGCCCAGCTCGACCCAGTCGCGCACCTCGCGGGCCAGCGAGCCGTGGTGCAGCGCGATCAGCCCGGCCCAATCCGGGCGCGCATCGAGAATCGCCTGATACCAGAGCTCCGACTGCGAGCGGGTGTTGGTGAACACCAGTGAGGTGGCGGCCGATTCGATCTCCTCGACCACCTGCGGCAACATGCGCAGACCCAGGTGCCCGGCCCAGGGAAAGCGTTCGAGGCTGGGAGGCAGCAGGGTGTCGACCCTGAGCGCTTTGTCGATGCGCCCCTGGATCAACCGCCCCTGCCCGGGGTGCAGTAGTACGTCGAGCGCGTGGGGCTGGTTGCCCAGGGTGGCGGACAGGCCCCAGACGATCAGCTCCGGTATCCAGCGGCGCAGCCGCGCCAGCGCCAGTTGCAGTTGCACGCCACGCTTGTTGCCCAGCAGCTCGTGCCACTCGTCCACCACCAGCATGCGCAGGCTGCCGAAGGCCTGGCGGGCATCGGCGCGGGTCAGCAGCAGCGTCAGGCTTTCCGGCGTGGTGATCAGCGCGCTGGGCAGGCGTCGGCTCTGGCGTGCGCGTTCGGCACTGCCGGTGTCGCCGGTGCGCAGGCCGACGCTCCAGGCGATGCCGAGATCGTCCAGTGGCGCCTGCAATGCGCGGGCGGTGTCGGCGGCCAGGGCGCGCATGGGCGTGATCCAGAGGACGCTGAGTGGGGCGGGTTTGGCGGTAGTTTGCGGCTTCTTCTCGGGCAAGCCCGCTCCTACGGAAGCAAAACGATCGAGCGCGCCGAGCCAGACGGCATAGGTCTTGCCCGAGCCGGTGGTGGCGTGGAGCAGACCGGACTCGCCGTTCTGCACGGCTTGCCAGACGTCCCGCTGGAACGCAAAGGGTTGCCAGCCACGGCGGGCGAACCAGGTTTCGGCGAGAGGGCCGGCTTTCAGCGGGGACTGCGTCATGTGCCATTCCGTCTGGTGGGATCTTGCCTGCCGGTCGTTCAGGCCCTCGCAGGGCCTGGCCGGCCATGACGGGCCGGCCTTCCGTAAGCACCACCTGGTCTGACAGCGCGCGGCGCCGCCTGGCTCGACCGCGCTGTCTCAGATTGCCACCAGCCCTCGCACGCCGTCGGCTTCCATGGTTTCGCCCCGGCCCTGCTGGACGATCTCGCCGCGGCTCATCACCAGGTACTGGTCGGCCAGTTCCGCGGCGAAGTCGTAGAACTGCTCGACCAGCAGGATGCTCATGTCGCCGCGGGCTGCGAGCTTTTTGATCACCACGCCGATTTCCTTGATCACCGAGGGCTGGATGCCTTCGGTGGGTTCGTCGAGGATCAGCAGGCGCGGCTTGCTGGCCAGCGCCCGGCCAATGGCCAGTTGCTGTTGCTGGCCACCGGAGAGATCGCCACCACGGCGGTGTTTCATTTCGTCGAGCACTGGAAAGAGTTCGTAGATGAATTCCGGTACTTCCCTGGCCTCCTTGGCGCTGAACCGCGACAGCCCCATCAGCAGATTTTCCTCCACGGTCAGACGCGGGAATATTTCCCTTCCCTGGGGCACGTAGGCGATGCCGGCCTGCACCCGCTGGTGCGGTTTCAGCCCGGTGATCGGCTTGCCTTCCCAGCTCACCGAACCTTCCCTGGCCGGGATCAGGCCCATCAGGCACTTGAGCAGCGTGGTCTTGCCAACCCCGTTGCGCCCGAGCAGGCAGGTGACTTCGCCGATCCTGGCCTCGAACGACAGGCCGCGCAGGATATGACTGCCGCTGTAGTATTGATGCAGATTTTCGATATTGAGCATGCTTTGAATCCTTATAAGCCGCTGAAGACTTTGAGGCTGGAGGCTGAACGAAAAGCAGCTTTTCCGTTCAGCCTCCAGCGCTTTTTCCGGTTTTTAACGCCCTAGGTACACCTCGATCACCCGCTCGTCAGCCTGGACCTTTTCCAGCGACCCTTCGGCCAGCACCTGGCCCTGGTGCAGCACGGTGACGTGATCGGCGATGGAGCCGACGAAGCCCATATCGTGCTCGACCACGATCAGCGAGTGCTTGCGCGCCAGCGATTTGAACAGCGTGGCGGTGAATTCGGTTTCGGCATCGGTCATGCCGGCCACCGGCTCGTCGAGCAGCAGCAGGTGCGGCTGCTGCATCAGCAGCATGCCGATCTCCAGGAACTGTTTCTGGCCGTGCGAGAGCAGCCCGGCAGGGCGGCGCCGCGCACCCTCCAGGCGGATGGTGGCCAGCACCTCGTCGATGCGGTCCTTCTGCTCGCCGGAGAGCTTCGCTTTCAGGCTGGCCCACACTGATTTGTCGGTCTTCTGGGTCAGCTCAAGGTTCTCGAACACCGAAAGCGCCTCGAATACCGTCGGTTTCTGGAACTTGCGGCCAATGCCGGCCTGAGCGATCTCGGCTTCGCTCATGCGGGTCAGGTCGAACTGCTCGCCAAACCAGGCCTTGCCAGTGTCGGGGCGGGTCTTGCCGGTGATCACGTCCATCAGGGTGGTCTTGCCGGCGCCGTTGGGACCGATGATGCAACGCAGTTCGCCGATACCGATGTACAGGTTGAGATCGGTCAGCGCCCTGAAGCCATCGAAGCTGACGTTGATCTCCTCCAGGGTGAGGATGGTGCCGTGGCGGACATTGACGGTCTTGCCGATCAGCTGGCCTTTGTCCGGCGACAGCTCGGCCTGGCAAGTGGTAGCGTTCATTGTTCTTTCTCCTTGCGCAGCAGCCCGATCACGCCCTTGGGCAGGTACAGGGTGACGATGATGAACAGTGCGCCGAGGGCGAACAGCCAGTATTCGGGGAAGGCCACGGTGAACCAGCTCTTCATGCCGTTGACCAGACCGGCGCCCAGCAGCGGCCCGATCAGCGTGCCGCGCCCGCCCAGGGCGACCCAGACGGCGGCCTCGATGGATTGCGTCGGCGCCATCTCGCTGGGGTTGATGATCCCGACCTGCGGCACGTAGAGCGCGCCGGCCAGGCCGCACAACACTGCGCTCAATACCCAGATAAACAGCTTGTAGCTGCGCGGGTCGTAGCCGCAGAACATCAGGCGATTTTCCGCATCGCGCAGCGCCGTCAGCACCCGGCCGAATTTGCTGCGCGCCAGCCGCCAGCCGAGGTACAGGCTGCCGACGAGCAGGGTGACGGTGGCCAGGAACAGCGTGGCGCGGGTGGCGGGCGCCGAGATCGAGAAGCCGAGGATGGTCCTGAAATCGGTGAAGCCGTTGTTGCCACCGAAGCCGGTTTCGTTGCGGAAGAACAACAGCATGCCGGCGAAGGTCAGCGCCTGGGTCATGATCGAGAAATACACACCCTTGATCCGCGAGCGGAAGGCGAAGTAACCGAACACGAAGGCCAGCACGCCCGGCACCAGCACCACCAGGCACATGGCCCAGAGAAAACTGGAGGTGCCGTACCAGTACCAGGGCAACTCGTTCCAGGCGAGGAAGCTCATGAATGCCGGTAGACCATCACCCGCGCTCTGGCGCATCAGGTACATGCCCATGGCATAGCCGCCGAGGGCGAAGAACAGGCCGTGGCCCAGCGACAGCAGCCCGGCGTAGCCCCAGACCAGATCCAGCGCCAGGGCGACGATGGCGTAGCAGAGGATCTTGCCGACCAGCGTCAGGGTGTAGGCCGAGACATGGAACGCGTGGTCAGCCGGCAGCAGGTGCAGCAGCGGCATGGCGATCAGGATGGCGAGCACCGTGCCGAGGGCGGCGGCGGTGAGTGTCGGGCCGGCTTTCTGCGCGGCAGTGATCGTGAGTGGCTGGTTCAATCGATGACCCTCCCCTTGAGGGCGAACAGTCCCTGCGGACGTTTCTGGATGAAGAGGATGATCAGCGCGAGGATGAGGATCTTGCCCAGCACGGCGCCGATCTGCGGTTCGAGGATCTTGTTGGCGATGCCTAAGCCAAACGCGGCGAAGATGCTGCCGGCCAGCTGGCCGACGCCGCCGAGCACCACCACCAGGAAGGAGTCGATGATGTAGCCCTGGCCAAGGTCCGGGCCGACGTTGCCGATCTGGCTCAACGCCACGCCGCCCAGCCCGGCGATCCCCGAACCCAGTCCGAACGCCATCATGTCGATGCGCCCGGTCGGCACGCCGCAGCAGGCGGCCATGTTGCGGTTCTGGGTGACTGCGCGCACGTTCAGGCCCAGGCGGGTCCTGTTCAGCAGCAGCCAGGTCAGCAGCACCACGAACAGTGCGAAGCCGATGATCACCATGCGGTTGTAGGGCAGCACCAGGTTCGGCAGCACCTGCAGCCCGCCGGACAGCCAGGCGGGGTTGGCGACTTCGACGTTCTGCGCGCCGAACACCACCCGCACCAGCTGGATCAGGATCAGGCTGATGCCCCAGGTCGCCAGCAGGGTTTCCAGCGGGCGGCCATAGAGATGGCGAATCACCGTGCGCTCCAGCGCCATGCCGATCGCGGCGGTGACGAAAAAGGCCACCGGCAGCGCCACCAGCGGGTAGAACGCCAGCGCTTCCGGGGCGAGCCGCGCCATCAGCACCTGCACCATGTAGGTGGTGTAGGCGCCGAGCATCAGCATCTCGCCGTGGGCCATGTTGATCACACCCAGCAGGCCGAAGGTGATGGCCAGGCCCAGGGCGGCGAGCAGCAGGATCGAACCCAGCGACAGGCCACTGAAGGCCTGACCGAGCAGTTCGCCGATCAGCAGCTTGCGCTTGACCTGGGCCAGGCTGGCCTCCGCGGCCTTGCGCACCTCGGCGTCGGTTTCCGCTGCGTCGGCCAGCAGGTTTTCCAGGCGTACCCGCGCCAGCGGCGCACCGGTTTCGCCGAGCAGGCGCACGGCGGCCAGACGGATCGCCGGGTCGGTCGCGGTCAGTTGCAGATTGGCCAGCGCCAGGGTCAGGGCTTCGCTCACTGCCGGGTCTTCTTCAGCTTCAAGGCGTTCTTCCAGCAGCCTCAACTGGTCCGGTGTGGCGCTACGCTGCAGGCGTTTGGCGGCGCTCAGGCGTTGCGCCGGATCTTCGGCGAACAGCTGGTGGCTGGCCAGCGCGGTATTCAGCAGGCCGCGCAGGCGGTTGTTCAGGCGCAGCTTCTTCAGCGTGCCGACGGGTTCGGCGGCGCCTTGCAGGGCGCGAAAGCCAGCGTTCTCTTCGATGAAGGGGGCGTTGTCGGCGTCGATAACCACGCGGTTGGCGCGTAGCGCTTCGATCAGCGCCAGCCGCTCGGGGGCGGGCGCGGCGGCCCAGGTTTCCAGCAGTTTTGCCTGTTTGGCCGGGCTGGCCTTGGCGTAATCGGCTGCGTCTCCGGCCTGGGCTGCCCAGGGCAGCGCAAGCAGGAGCAACAGCAATAATCGGTGCAGGGCAGTGGGCATGGCGGTGTCCTGGAAGAGGGGCACTGTAGGAGCGAGCTTGCTCGCGATCACGGTCTACCAGGATGATCGCGCCGCTTCGATCGCCAGCGAGCTGGCTCCTACAGGGTGGATGGGGGCAGGCCCCGAGGGATCAGTTGCTCTTCACCGCGTAATCCGGCTTCTTGTCGTTACCCGGGATATACGGACTCCACGGCTGCGCGCGGACCGGGCTTTCGGTCTCCCAGACCACCGAGAACTGGCCGTCTTCCTGGACCTCGCCGATCATCACCGGCTTGTGCAGGTGATGGTTTTTCTCGTCCATGGTCAGGGTGTAGCCGCTCGGCGCCGCGAAGGTCTGCCCGGCCAGGGCGTCACGCACCTTGTCCACCTCGGTGGTGCCCGCCTGCCCGACCGCCTGTGCCCACATGTGGATGCCGACATAGGTGGCTTCCATCGGGTCGTTGGTCACGGCCTTGTCGGCGCCCGGCAGGTTCTTGGCCTTGGCATAGGCCTTCCACTTGGCGACGAACTGCTCGTTGACCGGGTTTTCCACCGACTGGAAGTAGTTCCAGGCGGCCAGATGGCCGACCAGCGGTTTGGTGTCGATGCCGCGCAGTTCTTCTTCGCCCACCGAGAAGGCCACGACCGGGACTTCGGTGGCTTCCAGGCCCTGATTGGCCAGTTCCTTGTAGAAGGGCACGTTGGAGTCGCCGTTGATGGTGGAGACCACCGCGGTCTTGCCGCCGGCGGAGAACTTCTTGATGTTGGCGACGATGGTCTGGTAATCGCTGTGGCCGAAGGGCGTGTAGACCTCTTCGATCGACGACTCCGGCACGCCCTTGCTGATCAGGAAGGCGCGCAGAATCTTGTTGGTGGTGCGCGGGTAGACGTAGTCGGTGCCCAGCAGGAAGAAGCGCTCGGCGCTGCCGCCGTCCTCGCTCATCAGGTATTCCACGGCGGGGATGGCCTGCTGGTTCGGCGCGGCGCCGGTGTAGAAGACGTTGGGCGACAGCTCCTCGCCTTCGTACTGCACCGGGTAGAACAGCAGGCCGTTCAGTTCTTCGTAGACCGGCAGCACGGATTTGCGAGAAACGGAGGTCCAGCAACCGAAGGTCACCGCGACCTTGTCCTGGGTCAGCAGCTGACGGCCACGCTCGGCGAACAGCGGCCAGTTCGAGGCGGGATCGACCACCACCGGCTCCAGCTGCTTGCCGAGCACGCCGCCCTTGGCGTTGATCTCGTCGATGGCCATCAGCGCCATGTCTTTCAGGGAGGTTTCCGAAATGGCCATGGTGCCGGACAGCGAATGCAGGATGCCGACCTTGATGGTTTCGGCGGCCTGCAGGGTGAAGGGGAACAGGCCGGACAGCATCAGCGCGCTGGCGGCGAGGGTGGACTTCAGTAGAGGACGGCGTTTCATGGTGGGCGGCTCCTTGGCTGTCCATGCGTAACTGTGGGTTGGGTCCATCGGGACGCAAGGAGCAATGGCAGCATCCGTGCCAATTTCCTGAAAGCCTTGTGTGGCAGGGCTTTGCGGGCTTTTTTCGGGTCTGCGCCGCGAGGGGCGGCGCGTTGCTGCAGGGCGAAAACGGGGCGGTGTGAAAGGCTGTGGCAGGGTGCTGCACGTTCATGGTGCGAGAGCGGATGCCGCTTCGCTCAGCCCGCCAGCAGCCAGGCGCCGGCCAGTGCCGAGGCGATCCCGGCGATGCGCACCAGGGGTGCGGCAGCGTCCGGCAGGCTGCGGGCAGCGACATAGCCGGCGGCATGCAGGGCGGTCGTGGCGGCGATGAATCCGGCGGCATAAGCCCAGGGGCTGGCCAGTTCCGGCAGTTCCAGACCGTGGGCCATGCCGTGACCGAGCGCGAACAATGCGGTCAGGCCGGCTGCCAGCGGCAATGCCGGGCGCACCGCCAGCGCCACCAGCAGGCCGAGCGCAAGGACTGAACCGGCGATGCCTGTTTCCATCAATGGCAGCTGAATGCCGGCGAAACCCAGCAGGCCGCCGATAAGCATGGTGACAACGAAGCTCAACGGCAGCGCCAGGCGCGCATTGCCCTGCTGTTGAGAGGCCCACAGGCCGACGGCGAGCATGGCCAGCAGATGATCGAGGCCCAGAATCGGGTGGGCAATGCCGGATATCAGGCCTGAATGGTCGTGTCCCGGATGGGCAAAGGCCAGGGCCGGAGTCAGTAGCAGGGCGCTCATGGCGAGGGGCAGGCGAAGCTTCATCGATGGATCTCCTTGGTTTGGATTGGGGTGTCAGGCTGCGCGGAGCATTCCCTGTTTTTCGATAAAGGCGATGATCTCGTCGAGGCCCTGGCCAACCTTCTGGTTGCTGAACACGAAGGGCTTGTCGCCGCGCATCTTGCGGGTGTCGCGGTCCATGACTTCCAGTGAGGCGCCGACCATCGGCGCCAGGTCGATCTTGTTGATCACCAGCAGATCGGATTTGCAGATGCCCGGCCCGCCCTTGCGCGGCAGCTTGTCGCCGGCAGAAACGTCGATGACGTAGAGGGTCAGGTCGGACAGTTCCGGGCTGAAGGTGGCCGAGAGGTTGTCGCCGCCGGATTCGACGATGATCAGGTCCAGCCCCGGAAAGCGCCGATTGAGCTGCTCCACGGCCTCCAGATTGATCGAGGCGTCTTCGCGGATTGCCGTGTGCGGGCAGCCGCCGGTTTCCACGCCGATGATGCGCTCGGGTGCCAGGGCTTCGTTGCGCACCAGAAACTGGGCGTCTTCCTGGGTGTAGATGTCGTTGGTGACCACGGCCAGGTTGTAGCGCTCGCGCAGCGCCAGGCACAGGGCGAGGGTTAGGGCTGTCTTGCCGGAGCCGACCGGGCCGCCGATGCCGACACGCAGGGGTTGGGTGTTCATGGTGAGGTCCTCTGTAATGGGAGCGGATGCGTGGGTAGCGTTCTAGGCGCTGTCTGCCTCGCTTATGAACGGAACAGGCGGCTGTACTGGCGCTCATGGGCCATGCTGGCCAGCATCAGGCCAAAGGAAGCGCTGCCCCAGTGTTCGGGGGTAATCTCGGTCGCGGTGTGCTGGGCTTGCCGCAGTGTCGGCAAAAGCCCGGACGTCAGGCGCTGTGCGGCCTGCTGGCCCAGCGGCAGGGTCTTCATCAGCACCGCCAGCTGGTTCTCCAGCCAGCCCCAGAGCCAGGCCGTGAGCGCATCTTCGGGCGAGATGCCCCAGGCGCGTGCGGCCAGCCCCCAGCCCAGGGCGAGGCTGGGTTCTTCAATGCGTGCAAACAGGGTGCGGGCAGGCTCGTCCAGTTCCGGCAGATTGCTCAGCAGTTGCTTGAGCGAGTAGCCCATCTGCCGGCTTTCCTGGCGCAATTCCCGGGTTTCGCGGCTGGCGCGATGGCGGGCGGCCAGACGCTCCAGTTCGGCCCAGTCTTCGGCGGCGGCTGTCTCGCAATGGGCCAGCAGGAACGGCATCTCGAAACGCGCCAGGTTCAGCAGCATCTGGTCGGCGAGCCAGTTTCCGGCACTGGTCTCGTCTTGCACGAGGCCCTGTTCCACCGCCATTTCCAGGCCCTGGGAATAGCTGTAGCCGCCGATGGGCAGTTGCGGGCTGGCCAGCCGCAGCAATGCGAACGCCGTGTGATTCACCTGCGCGCACCGAACTGATGCAGGCGTGGCGCATAGCTGAACTCGGCTTCGCCGGCATGGGAGTGATGATGGCCGCCGCCGTAGGCGCCATGCTCCGGCTGAAAGGGTGCTTCGATGGCTTCGACCCGCGCGCCGAGTTGCAGCAGCATGTCCTTGAGTACGTAGTCGTCGAGCAGGCGCAGCCAGCCATCGCCCACCTGCAGGGCCACATGGCGATTGCCCAGATGGTAGGCCGCCCGCGTCAGCTCGAAGCTGTTGGCGCAGGTCACGTGAAGCAACTTTTCGGCGCGGGCGCGCACGATAACGATGCGACCGTCCTGGGCCAGCAAGGCTTCGCCATCCTGCAGCGGCGGCTGGCCGCGTTCGAGAAACAGGCCAACCTCTTCGCCAGCCGTGGAGAAACAGCGCAACCGCGATTTGCTGCGCGCCTCGCAGGTCAGTTCCAGCTCGGCGTCGCCGGTGGCCTGCGCGGTGATACGTTGATGAATGACCAGCATGGGCAGTTCCGCTTGTGTGATGGAACAAGCAGAGCAAGGCCCTTGCCAACCTTGAGGGCGGAAGCGTCGCGCGGGTTTCTCAGGCGGATGTGCCTTGAAAGGGGGATCGGCCCGTTTCGTCATGGTGCGCAGAACGGCTCTGCGCCTAACTTTGGTGCAATGCTTCCGCCATGTGCAGGTTGTGAGTATCTTCAACGCAGCGGCTGGCGACGTGTCCGGCACTGAACGGCCTGTCGCTCCGCGGTTCCAATGTCTTGAATACCCATGGGCTGCCCGAGCAGGCAGGAGGTTGCAATGGCGACTGGTTGGGCGAAGGAAGGTGCGGTGCAGGAACAGATCGACAGCACCATCGATGATGCGGTGCAGCGTGCCCGCAGCAGGCTGGGGCAGGGCGAAAGCCTGACGCACTGCGAGGAATGCGATGCGAAGATTCCCGAGGCGCGGCGCCAGGCGGTGCCGGGCGTACGGCTCTGCGTGGTGTGCCAGGCCGAGCAGGATAAGCAGGACGCACAGTTCAGCGGCTATAACCGCCGCGGCAGCAAGGATAGCCAGCTGCGCTGATATCTTTTGCTGTCTGCCGTGGGCATTGAAAGCGCAGCGATGGGGTCCTGCGTATCTGGACGAATACGCCACGCTCAAGGAGCGTTTCCAAGATACGACCGCCGTACCATGCGGTACGGTTCCTGCGAAGCAGCCCTTCAGAAGAGAAAATAGCGCTGCGCCATCGGCAGCACCTCGACCGGCTCGCACCAGAGCAACTGGCCGTCTGCCCTGACCTGATAATTCTGCGGATCGACCTCGATGTCCGGGGTGTAGTCGTTGTGGATCAGGTCTTTCTTCTGCACCGAACGACAGCCCTTCACCACGCCGATCTTCTTCTTCAGGCCGAGCTGCCCGGGCACGCCGGCGTCGAATGCCGCCTGGCTGATGAAAGTGAAGCTCGACGCATGCAGCGAGCCGCCGTAGCTGCCGAACATCGGTCGGTAGTGCACCGGCTGCGGAGTCGGAATCGAGGCGTTGGCATCACCCATCAAACTGGCGGCGATAACGCCGCCCTTGAGGATCAGCGTGGGCTTGACGCCGAAGAAGGCCGGGCGCCAGAGCACCAGGTCGGCCCACTTGCCGACTTCGATGGAACCCACTTCGTGGCTGATGCCGTGGGTGATCGCCGGGTTGATGGTGTATTTCGCGATGTAGCGTTTGACGCGGAAATTGTCATTGCCCGGCCCGTCACCGGGTAAAGCGCCGCGCTGTTTCTTCATCTTGTCGGCGGTCTGCCAGGTGCGGATGATCACCTCGCCGACGCGGCCCATGGCCTGGCTGTCGGAACTGATCATGGAGAAGGCGCCGAGGTCATGCAGGATGTCCTCGGCGGCGATGGTCTCGCGGCGGATGCGGCTCTCGGCGAAGGCCACGTCCTCGGCGATGCTCGGGTCCAGATGGTGGCAGACCATGAGCATGTCCAGATGCTCGTCGATGGTGTTGCGGGTAAAGGGCCGGGTCGGGTTGGTCGAGCTGGGCAGCACGTTGGGCAAGCCGCAGGCCCTGATGATGTCCGGTGCGTGGCCGCCGCCGGCGCCCTCGGTGTGGTAGGTGTGGATGGTGCGGCCCTTGAATGCGCCGAGGGTGGTTTCGACGAAGCCGGATTCGTTCAAGGTGTCGGTGTGGATCGCCACCTGCACGTCGTACTGGTCCGCGACTGACAGGCAATTGTCGATGGCGGCCGGGGTGGTGCCCCAGTCTTCGTGCAGCTTGAGTCCGATGGCGCCGGCTTTCACCTGTTCGATCAGCGGCTCGGGCAGCGAGACATTGCCCTTGCCGGTGAAACCGATGTTCATCGCAAAGGCTTCGGCAGCCAGGAGCATCCGCGCCATGTGCCACGGGCCGGGCGTCACGGTGGTGGCACAGGTGCCGGTGGCAGGCCCGGTGCCGCCGCCAATCAGGGTGGTGGTGCCACTCATCAGGGCTTCTTCGATCTGCTGCGGGCAGATGAAGTGGATGTGCGAATCGATGCCGCCGGCGGTGAGGATCATGCCTTCACCCGCGATGACTTCTGTCGCCGCGCCGATGGCGATGGTCACGTCTGGTTGAATGTCCGGGTTGCCGGCCTTGCCGATGGCGGCGATGCGCCCGTCCTTGAGGCCCACGTCGGCCTTGACGATGCCCCAGTGATCGATGATCAGCGCATTGGTGATCAGCGTATCGACCACCTCGGTTGCGCACAGCTGACTCTGCCCCATGCCGTCGCGGATCACCTTGCCGCCACCGAACTTCACTTCCTCGCCATAGGTGGTGAAGTCCTTTTCGACCTCGATCCACAGCTCGGTGTCGGCCAGGCGCACCTTGTCGCCAACGGTGGGGCCGAACATGTCGGCGTAGGCCAGACGGGAAATCTTCATGCTTTGAGTTCCTTCCAATTCGCTGGAGGCTAAAGGCTGGAGGCTGGACGAAAAAGCAGATCATCCGTCCAGCTTCTAGCCTCCAGCCGCTCTTGTCGTCTTTTCAGATATTTCCCATCACCCGCCCGGCGAAGCCGAACACCCGGCGCTCTCCGGCCAGCTCGACCAGCTCCACCTCGCGGCTCTGGCCCGGTTCGAAGCGCACTGCGGTGCCGGCGGGGATGTTCAGGCGCATGCCTCGCGCGGCGGCACGGTCGAAGGCCAGCGCATCGTTGGCCTCGAAGAAGTGGTAGTGCGAACCGACCTGGATGGGCCGGTCGCCACTGTTGGCCACGGTCAGGCTCAGGCTGCGGCGCCCGGCATTGAGTTCGATCTCGCCATCCTGGATCTGGTATTCGCCTGGAATCATGGGGCGGACGTCCTGTTCAGGTTCAGTTGCATGAGGGTCAGGTCCAGCCAGCGACCGAATTTGCAGCCGACCTGGCGCATCTGCCCCACGTGAATGAAGCCGAGCTGCTGATGCATATGCACCGAAGCGCGGTTTTCGCTCTCGATTGCCGCGACCATCACATGTTTGTCCAACCGCCGGGCGCGCTCGATCAGGGCTTCCATCAGGCTGCGTCCGACGCCGCTGCCGCGCTGGCCGGGGCGCACATAGACGGAATTTTCCACCGTATGGCGAAAGCCGTCGTGCGGGCGCCAGGGTGCGAAGGAGGCGTAGCCGATCACTTGTTGCCGCTCATCGACGGCAACCAGTACCGGGTAGCCCTGTGCGCGGCGTTCGGCCAGCCAGGCGCGGCGTTCGTCGAGATCGACAAGCCGGTCGTTCCAGATTGCGGTACTGTTCTGCACCGCGTCGTTGTAGATCAGCAGGATGCCTTCAAGGTCGGTGTCCAGGGCGTCACGTAGCTGCACGGTCAAATCCTTCAATACGGTTGGCGATAGGGCGCAGTAGACATCGACCCGTTTTCAGGGAATTGGTTGATGAACGGTGACCAGTTTGGTGCCGTCAGGAAAGGTCGCTTCCACCTGGATTTCCGGAATCATCTCCGGTACGCCCTGCATAACCTGTTCGCGGCTGAGCAGGGTGGTCCCGTAGTGCATCAGCTCGGCGACGGTCTGGCCATCGCGGGCGCCTTCGAGCAGCGCCGCCGAGATATAGGCCATCGCCTCGGGATGGTTGAGCTTCAGGCCACGCGCCAGGCGGCGCTCGGCGACCAGGCCTGCGGTGAAGATCAGCAGCTTGTCCTTCTCTCTGGGTGTGAGGTCCATCGCTTGCTCCATTCGTAGGGTCGGCAACGGCAAAGCCTTGCCCACCAGGGTGTCAGGTATTCCAGATCCGTGGCGGCACGGCCTTGCGCCCCAGCAGTGCCGGGCGCAGCAGGCGCCACAGCTCGATCAGCCAGGCACGCGCATGCAGGGCTTCGCTGGCCAGGCAGCGCCCGATGATCAGCCCCGGCAACTGACTCAGATCGCCGCGAACCCGGCTCGGCAGTGTTCGGCAGCGTTCCAGCAGCTCGCCATCGATCTCGCCGCTGGCGATCAGCGTGGCGAATACGGGTTGGCCATCGAGACCAATCGGTGAATCCAGCAGGCCGTCGTCGCCTGTTATCCGCTGGCATTCGTGCCAGAGCAGCTTGGCGTCACGGCGGATATCCAGTCGCGCCTGGAAGTGTCCGGCGTCGAAGCGCTCGTTCGCCGCCGGGCGGCCCAGTGCGACCATGTCCCAGTAGAACAGCCGGGCGTCAGCTTCCAGTTCGATGGCGGTAGTGAGCTCGGCCTGCGCAGCGGAATAGACGATGGTTTCCTGGGGCAACCATTCCAGCGTGGCGCCGGCTTCGACATGCAAGCGCACCTGCTGAAACGCCGGGCCAGCGGCGCGGTACCACTTGGCCGCGCCGGGGCTGGTCAGCTGCGCCCAGGCGTTGGCGCCTACCTGCGCGCTGATATCCAGACGATCCCCGCCGGCAATCCCGCCGGGTGGATGCACGATGATGTGCTGGCAGACTTCAGGCCCTTCGGCATACAGATGCTTCTGCACCCGCAGGGGGCCGCTGTGCCGCCGCTGTACCGGGCGCGTCGATTCACCGAAACGCGCATAACCGAGTTCCAGCTCGGCGTGCCAGTGAGGGGTGAACAGGGGCGTCAGTGCGGTCATCGCAAACAGAGTTCTTTGATCGTTTGATCGCCATCCAGCAATAGTCGTGCCTTGGTGGGTTTCAGGGCGGTACGGTCGCTATGTAGGATTTTGGGAATTAAACGATTGCACCAGGGTGGTGCTTGATACGTGCAGCTTCCCCATCGCGCGCGCCGGAGTGGTGCGCTAGAGCGACCGAATGAATTCGGCCCTACGGTCGGGGGCGGGGCGGCAGATATGTGCCGTAGTGCCGAACGTGTTCGGTCAAGTCAGGCATGCACGGATGTGGCAGCGATCACAGGCTTGTAGGGTCGAACTTGTTCGGCCAACACGGCCTCCCTATGGTTTGTCTTCCTCCACCGTACGGGACATAAGGACATGTCGCGCGACGCTTTGCGGTTGGGTCGCTATTCCGCGCCCGGTCAGCTTTACCACGTCACCACCTGCACGAAAAACCGCCAGCCATTGTTCTCGGACCCGTCTTGCGCCTGCCTGGTCATTGGCCAGATGCGCGTCTTGAACGACGATGCTTGGGTTTCCACGCTTGCCTGGGTTCTGATGCCCGATCACCTGCACTGGTTGTTCGAGCTTGGCGAGCGGCATGCGCTCGATCAGGTGTTGAAATGCTTCAAGGGGCGCAGCGGGCAAGTCCTCAGTCGAGCGTTGCAACGACCGGGTTCGGTGTGGCAGCCGGGTTATCACGATCATGCCTTGCGCTGCGAAGAAGACGTCCAGGCGATTGCACGCTATATCGTCGCCAACCCGCTACGTGCCGGGTTGGTGGAGCGTATCGGCGATTATCCGTGGTGGGATGCGGTGTGGTTGGCTGGCCGAATGAATTCGGCCCTACGGTCGGGGGCGAGTTGTGGCTGTATTGTAGGGCCGAACGTGTTCGGCCAGGTGTGTCGGTCTGCAGATATTAGGGCGGGGCAGGTTGGCCGAATGAATTCGGCCCTACGCCCAGCAGTTCCTTGAGCGTCTCCAGCGTATCGGCCTCTTCCACTGGCTTGTCATGACGCCAGCGCAGCATCCGCGGGAATCTCACCGCGATGCCGCTCTTGTGACGGCTGCTGGCGGCGATGCCTTCGAAGCCCAGCTCGAACACCAGTGTCGGCGTCACGCTGCGCACCGGGCCGAATTTTTCCACGGTGGTCTTGCGCACGATGGCATCCACCTTGCGCATTTCCTCGTCGGTGAGGCCCGAATAGGCCTTGGCGAAGGGCACCAGCTTGCGTTCGTGATCGCCCGGTTCGCCGTCCCATACGGCGAAGGTGAAGTCGGTATAGAGGCTGGCGCGGCGGCCGTGGCCGCGCTGGGCGTAGATCAGCACGGCATCCACCGAATAAGGGTCGATCTTCCATTTCCACCAGAGACCCACGTCCTTGGTGCGACCGACGCCATACTGGGCAGCGCGCGCCTTGATCATCATGCCCTCGACGCCCAAGGCGCGGGAGGCTTCGCGCTGGCGGGCCAGGTCCCGCCAGCCGGAGCCCGTGACCTGCGGCGAAATCATCAGGCGCGGGTTGGGACATTGCGCGACCACCGCTTCGAGCCGTTGCCGGCGCTCGTGGTGCGGGCGTTGCCGCCAGTCTTCGCCCTGCCATTCCAGCAGGTCGTAGGCGAGCACGGAGACGGGTGCGTCCTGTAGCACCCTGGCGCTGAGGTTCTTGCGCCCGATGCGCTGTTGCAGCAGGGCGAAGGGCTGCACGCCGAAACTTTCGAGGGCGGGCGCCACGGTATCGATGCCGGGCAGCGCGGCGGGTGGTTGCTCGGGCGGGTGTCTCCAGACCAGGATCTCGCCATCGATCACCGTGCCGTCCGCCAGGCAGCCGGCCAGTTCGCACAGCTCGGGAAAGCGCTCGCTGACCAGCTCCTCGCCACGCGACCAGATCCAGATCTGCCCGTCACGCTTGACCAGTTGCGCGCGGATGCCGTCCCACTTCCATTCGACCATCCAGTGCTCCGGCGCTCCGAGCAGCGTGTCGAACTCATCCACCGGCGCCTGCAACGAGTGGGCGAGAAAGAAGGGATAAGGTTGGCCGCCGCGCTGGGCGTGTTCGTGTTCCGATTCGTCGGCGATCAGCGCCAGGTAGCCTTCGGCGCTGGGCCGGTGGGAGAGGTCGGTGTAGCCCACCAGGCGCTGCGCTACCCGTTTCGGGTCGAGGTCGGCCAGCGCGGCCAGGGCACGGGTGACCAGCAGCTTCGAAACCCCGACCCGGAAGGCGCCGGTGATCAGCTTGATGCTGACCATCAGGCTGAGCCGGTCCAGTTGCGCCCAGAGCGCGGGCAGGCGCGCTGCCTGCTCGTCGGGTGGCAGGCCGCGCAGGGGCAGCAGCCTGTCCTGCAGCCAGACGGCCAGGCCTTCGTCGGAGCTGTGGCTAACCTCGGGCACCAGCAGGGAAATGGTTTCGGCCAGGTCGCCGACGGCCTGGTAACTCTCCTCGAACAGCCATTCGGGCAGCTGCGCAACTGTTATGGCTGTCGCGCGCAGCACCTTCGCCGGCACCAGCTGGCGTGGCCGGCCGCCGGCCAGGAAGTACACCGCCCAAGCCGCATCGGCGGGGTCGGCTGCGCGGAAGTAGTCGCGCATGGCGGCCAGCTTGGCGTTGTTCGAGGTGGTGGCATCGAGACGGCTGTAGAGGGTGGCGAAGGCTTTCATCGGATTCTCTGACGATGCAGCGTTGCTATTCAGACGCCCGGGCCCGGGAGGCGTTCGTGTCCGTTTCGCGACGGCGACCGTCCGCTGCGCCTGCGCAGCGAGGCGTCATCCGCGGCGATGCTGTGCTGCCAGCCACTTGGAGCACGCTCATGCTGAAACGACCGCAAGACAAATACCGTCCCTTTCCCGCTGTATCCCTGCCGGACCGCCAGTGGCCGTCCCGTACCCTGACGCACGCCCCGCGCTGGTGTTCCACCGACCTGCGCGACGGCAACCAGGCCCTGATCGAACCCATGAACGCCGAGCGCAAGGCGCGCTTCTTCGATCTGCTGGTCGCGCTCGGCTTCAAGGAGATCGAGGTGGCGTTCCCCTCGGCCTCGCAGACGGACTTCGACTTCGTTCGCCAGCTCATCGAGCAGCGGCGCATCCCCGAGGACGTCTGCATCCAGGTCATCACCCAGGCCCGGGAGGACCTGATCCGCCGGACCTTCGAGTCCTTGCGTGGGGCACCGCAGGCCATCGTCCATCTCTACAACGCCACGGCGCCGCTGTTCCGCGAAGTGGTCTTCCGCCAGGACAAGGCCGCGACCATCGATCTGGCGGTCAGGGGCACGCAGCTGATCCGCCAGTTGTGCGAGGCGCAACCGCAGACCCGCTGGACCTACGAGTATTCGCCGGAAACCTTCTGCTTCACCGAACTGGAGTTCGCCCTGGAAATCTGCGAGGCGGTGGCCGAAGCCTGGCAGCCCGATGCACAACGGCCGCTGATCCTCAACCTGCCGGCGACCGTGGAAGTGTCGCTGCCCAACGTCTATGCCGACCAGATCGAATGGTTCTGCCGTCGGTTCGGCGCCCGCGAGGCGGTGACCATCAGCGTGCATCCGCACAACGACCGGGGCACGGGAGTGGCCTGTGCCGAGCAGGCTCAACTGGCCGGGGCGCAGCGGGTGGAAGGCTGCCTGTTCGGCAATGGCGAGCGTACCGGTAACGTCGACCTGGTGACGCTGGCGATGAACCTCTACACCCAGGGGATCGATCCGGGGCTGGATTTTTCCGATATGCGCGAAGTGGTGCGGCTGGTGGAGGCCTGCAACCAGTTGCCGGTGCATCCTCGTCATCCCTATGCGGGCGAGCTGGTGTTCACCGCCTTTTCCGGCTCGCACCAGGACGCGATCAAGAAGGGCTTCGCGGCGCAGGCCGAACGCAGCGACGGGCTCTGGTGCGTGCCCTATCTGCCGCTGGACCCGGCCGATGTCGGCTGCAGCTATGAGGCGGTCATCCGGGTCAACAGCCAGTCGGGCAAGGGCGGCATCGCCTGGCTGCTAGAGCAGGATCACGGCCTGCGGCTGCCACGCCGGTTGCAGATGGAGTTCAGCCGCATCGTCCAGCTGCGGGCCGACGAGACCGGCCGGGAACAGTCCTCGGCGCAGCTCTGGCAGCTGTTCCGCCAGACCTATGGCTTGCATGGGCAGGCCGAGCTGAGCCTGCTGGATTATCGGATCAGCGGGTCCGGAGACGCCGACCGGCTGCATGGCTTTTCCGGCCAGGTGCGCCGCTGCGACGAGGTCATCTCGCTGCAAGGGCAGGGTAACGGCGCGCTGAGCGCCGCGGTCGATGCCTTGCGCGGCGCCTTCGACCTGCAGCTGGAAATCCTCGATTATCAGGAGCACAGCCTCGGTCGCGAGACCGCCAGCCGGGCGGTGAGCTATGTCGAGTGCCGGGGGCCGGAGGGCCGGAGCCTGTTCGGCGTGGGCATCGATAGCGATGCCACGGCGTCCGCGATTCGTGCGCTGATCAGCGCCACCGCGCGGTTGTTGTCCTAGTCACCCTCGGCGCCATGCGCCGGGGTGTCGCCGAAGTACTGGCTGGGTGGCAAGCCCAGGGTGCGTCGGAACATGGCGCTGAAGGCGCTGGGGCTGTCGTAGCCGAGATCCAGCGCCACCTCGATGATCGGGTGCCCGGCGGCCAGCGCATCGAGACCGGCCAGCAGGCGGGCCCGCTGCAGCCACTGGCTGAAGCTCAGCCCGGTTTCGCGCTGGAACTGCCGGGTCAGGGTGCGTCCGCTGATACCCAGCTGCTCGGCGCTTCGCTGCAGGCTCCAGTCGTCCGCCGGCCGGCGGCGTATGGTCCGGCACAGTTCGGCCAGCGCCGGGTCGATCGGCAGCGGGACGTGCAGCGCGAGGATCGGCAGCACGCGCAGCTCATCGAGGATCAGCTCCATGATCCGTTCGTCCCGACCGCCGGGCGGGTAATGGTGCGCGACCCGCATGGCGGCGATGATCAACTGGCGCAGTAGAGGCGTGATGTCCACCACCCGGCAGGCGGATGGAAGGTCGGCCCTGGCCAGGCTGTCGACGAACAGGGTACGCATGCGCACCCGCCCGGCGAATTTCAGATCGTGCTCCACCTGCGCCGGCAACCAGACGCCGCGACCCGGTGGCACCACCCAGCTGCCCTGCGTGGTATTCACCGTGACCACGCCACTCAACGCATGGACCAACTGCGCCCGGGAGTGCCGGTGTGCCGGCACGCGCTCGCCATGGACATAGTCCTGGGCGATGGCGCAAACCGGACTGGCGAAAGGATCATCGAAGGGATCATGGAGCATCGGGGGAGGGCTTCTCTTGGAACGAGCGCCCATTGTGGACCAAGTGCCTATCGGGCATCACCCGCAGAGGTTCCTTCGTCGGCCTCGGACTCGTCCTCGTCGCCGTACTCGGTCTCGAATGCCTGCGCATCGAGGCCCTGTTCGCGCAAGTAACGCACCAGTATCGGTACCGAACCATGGGTGACCATCACCCGTTCGGCGCCGGTCTGCTCGATGGCCCAGAGCAGGCCCGGCCAGTCGGCGTGGTCGGACAGCACGAAGCCGCGATCCACGCCACGCCGGCGACGGGTGCCGCGCAGCATCATCCAGCCGCTGGCGAAGGCGTCGGCATAGTCGCCGAAGCGACGCATCCAGGTGCTGCCGCCCGCCGAAGGCGGGGCGAGAATGATCGCCTGTTTCAGGCGCGGATCGCCTTTCTTCAGATCGCCGGCATAGACCGTGGGAGGCAGATACACACCGGCCTCACGATAGACGCGGTTCAGTGGCTCGACCGCACCGTGCACCACCACGCTGCCAATGCTTTCGTCGAGACCGTGGAGAATCCGCTGCGCCTTGCCGAAGGCGTAGCAGAACAGCACGCTGGCGCGCCCTGTAGCGGCATTGGCGCGCCACCAGTCGTTGATGTCGCGGAACACTTCGCTTTGCGCGGGCCATTTGTAGATCGGCAGACCGAAGGTCGATTCTGTGATGAAGGTATGGCAGCGCACCGGCTCGAAGGGTGCGCAGGTGCCGTCGGGCTCAACCTTGTAATCGCCCGAGGCGACCCAGATCTCGCCCTTGTATTCCAGGCGCACCTGGGCCGAGCCGAGCACGTGGCCGGCGGGATGGAAGCTGAGCGTTACGCCGTGATGAGTGATGGTTTCGCCGTAGGCCAGCGTCTGCAGCGGCATGTCGGCGGCGATGCGCGAGCGCAGGATGCCTTCGCTGTCGGCGGCGGCAAGGTAATGCCCCATGCCCCAGCGCGCATGGTCGCCGTGGGCGTGGGTGATGACGGCACGCTCCACCGGGCGCCAGGGATCGATGTAGAAATCACCGGGCGGGCAATAGAGGCCTTCGGGGCGGGCGACGACAAGGTCCATGGCTACAGGCAGGTTGAGGGCTTGTAGTCTTGGAACCTGCCGGAACAGCGCGAGTTCGGCGAATCCGTAAGACGGAAATCTTTCCGCCACCGCGAAACATCGCCGGACCGCGCAACCAGGCGGATTGAAATCCGCCCTACGCCTGCAGGCAAGCGGCGGAAACTTTTCCGCCGTTGCCCGAGGCGGCGGTCAGTCCACCAGCTTCAGATGCGAGGTGTCCGGCGCGGGTGCGTCGCTGGCGCGGCGGCGCTCGCTCATGTCGCTGCCCACGGGCGCCAGGCTGAACTGTGACAGGTCCAGCGCCGGTGGCTGGGTCGAGGGGCGGACGTCCTGCAGATCGGCGCCGATGGGTGCGATACCGAAGTCCGGTGCCTCGACATCGACGAAGGCGGCCATGTATTCATCGCGCGGTGCGACTTTCAATGGCTTGGGCGTTGTGCCGGGCTCATGGGTTGGCGGGGTGGCAGGCGCTTCGACAGGCGGCGGCGCCAGTTCGATTTCCTCGACCTCCACCGGCATGGGCCGCACCTCGGCAACCGCCCCGGCGCGGGTCATGGCCTGGCGGTATTTCTCGACGCTGTCGTAGTCCAGGTCCTGCTTGATGACGATGCGGCGACCGGAAAACAGCAGGGCGATGCGCTGGGCGTCGGCCTGGAACAGCCGCGCCAGATTGGCCTCGACCTGCTCCAGCGTGGCACCGGGCGCCAGCTCCCCGGAAAAGGCGATTTCGTAGCGGCTCATGGATATCTCCTTTGTACGGGTAACAGTGTAGGTCGGATCACGCTTCACCGATCCGACGTGCGGAGCCCGGTGGATGTAAAAAAGCGACATCCACCCTACGCTCAACCTTCAATCGGCCCCAGCAGCGCCTCGATATCATGTTCGTCCAGCGCCCAGTCCGTACCCGTCGTGCCTTGCAGCACGCTGGCGGCCAGCTCGGCCTTGCGCACTTGCAGTTGCTGGATCTTTTCCTCCACCGTGCCACGGGCGATCAGCTTGTAGACGAATACCGGCTTGTCCTGGCCGATGCGGTAGGCGCGGTCGGTGGCCTGGTTCTCCACAGCCGGGTTCCACCAGGGATCGTAATGGATCACGGTGTCGGCGGCTGTGAGGTTGAGCCCGGTTCCGCCGGCCTTGAGGCTGATCAGGAACACCGGCACCTCGCCGTTCTGGAAGCGCCGCACCGGGGTGCGGCGGTCACGGGTGTCGCCGGTGATCTGCACGTAGTCGATGCCGCGCTGCCGCAGGCTTTCCTCGATCAGCGCGAGCATCGAGGTGAACTGCGAGAACAGCAGCACCCGGCGACCTTCGGCCAGCAGTTCCTGCAGCATCTCCAGCAGGCTGTCGAGCTTGCCCGAGTTGCCGCCGCGAGCCGCACGTGCGCTTTCGCCCTTGACCAGGCGCAGATCGCAACAGACCTGGCGCAGCTTGAGCAGGGCTTCGAGGACGATGATCTGGCTGCGCGCCAGGCCCCTGCGGTCGATCTCCTCGCGCACCTTGCGATCCATGGCCAGACGCACCGTCTCGTAGAGGTCGCGTTGCGCCGGGCTCAGCTCTACCCAGTGAATGATTTCGTTCTTCGGCGGCAACTCGTGCGCTACTTCTTCCTTGTGCCGGCGCAGGAGGAAGGGGCGGATGCGCTCGTTCAGGTGCTGCAAGCGCAGCGGGTCGCCATGCTTTTCGATGGGCGTGCGATAGGTGCGGGTGAACTCCCTGGCGCTGCCCAGCCAGCCGGGCATGAGGAAATGGAACAGCGCCCAGAGTTCGCCCAGGTTGTTTTCCATGGGGGTGCCGCTCAGGCACAGGCGTTGTCGTGCCTGCAAACGGCTGGCGGCCTGGGCGGCCTTGCTGGTGGCGTTCTTGATGTTCTGCGCCTCGTCGAGGACCAGCACGTGCAGCGGTTGTTCGACCAGCTGTTCGATATCCCTGGGCAGCAGCGCATAGGTGGTCAGCAGCAGGTCGTAGTTGGCCAGTTCGTCGAAGTGCTTCTGCCGGTTCGGGCCATGCAGGGTGAGCACGCGCAGGTCGGGGGTGAAGCGCGCCGCCTCGTCCTGCCAGTTGGGAATCAGGCTGGTGGGCAGAACCACCAGCGCAGGATGATCAAGGCGACCGGCGTTTTTTTCGGTAAGCAGGTGGGCCAGGGTCTGCAGGGTTTTGCCCAGGCCCATGTCGTCGCCGAGAATGCCACCCACTTCCAGTTCACGCAGGGTCTGCATCCAGCACAGGCCCTGCAGCTGATAGGGCCGCAATTCGGCGCGCAGCCCCGCAGGTGGCAGGCAGGGGCGCTGCTGATAGTCGCGCAGGCGCTGGGCGAAATCACGCAGGTGTTCGCCGCCGCGCCATTGCAGGGGCACTGCGTCGAGCTGGGCCAGGCGGGCGGCATCGGCCTGGCCCAGGCGCAGGCTGTCGCCCAGGGACGGTTGCAGATAGAGATCGCCGAGGGTGGCGAGAATCGGCTTGAGCCGGCCAAAGGGCAGCAGCACCTGCAGCGGATATTCGCTGTCGCGGCGTTTGAGGCTGATGCGTAGCACTTCGTCGTCGCCGCGCAGGCTCAGTTGTTCCGGGGCCAGCAGCATCGGCGTCTTGCGGATCACGTCCAGCAGCACCGGCAGCAGACTGATGCGCTCGCCTGCGACGACGATACCCAGTTCCAGCTCGAACCAGCTGTGCTCCGGCGATTCCTCGACCTCGGCGTACCACTGTTCGACCTCGCGCAGATCGTAGGCGAACCCCGGCTGGATCAGGATTTCCCAGCCTTCGTCACGCAATATCGGCAGCTGCACCTGCACGAACTGCAGCCAGGCGCTTTCATTGTGCAGTTCGTACATCTCGGCGGAGTCTTTCGGCAGCGCCAGGCTCTGGCGCAGGGCAGGGCGCAGCCCCAGGTGCTGCAAGCGCTGACGCAAGGCCTGCTCGGCGGCGGGCTGGCGGGCAATGCTGAGGATTTCCCGCTCACCGGGCTGGCGCAGGCGCTCGTCGGCCTTGCCCTTGCCGTGGGTCGCGGTGCGGTCGTAGACGAAGCTGAGCCCGGCGCGGTGCTGCTGCTCGCTGATCATCCGCCCGCTGCCAAGGTGGTAGTTCAGCGACTGATGGCTGCCCAGCGCCAGACGCGGGCGGGGCGCCAGATCATCGATACGCCTTGTCTGCGGGCGGCCCGGTGTGCCGGGCTGTGCCGCGGCATCCCCGGCGACCGGCTTCACGGCTCGGGCGCCGGCGCAAGGCGTTCGAGCAGCGCTTCCAGCGTGTTGAAGCGCTCTTCGGGCCGCTCCATGGGCACCTGGAATTTGAACACCGTCGCTCCCTCGAACTTGTAGCGCTTGGGCTGGGACTGGATCAGCTTGATCAGCGCCATCGGGTCCACCGGCGTATCGGCGGCGAACTCGATGCGCCCGCCCTGTGGGCCGGCGTCGATCTTGGTGATGCCGAGCTTCTCGGCCTGCAGCTTGAGCAGCGTCAGGCGGATCAGGTGCTTGGCGGCATCGGGCAGCAGGCCGAAGCGGTCGATCATCTCCACCTGCAGCTCGTTCAGGCCGTCCTCGTCGGCGGCGTTGGCGATGCGCTTGTAGAGGATCAACCGGGCATGCACGTCCGGTAGATAATCTTCGGGGATCAGCGCTGGAATGCGCAGGTTGATCTCCGGACCGCCGCCCAGTGGCTGGTCCAGGTTCGGCTGTTCGCCTTTCTGGATGGCCTTGACCGCACGTTCGAGCATTTCCATATAAAGGGTGAAGCCCACCGCCTGGATCTGCCCGCTCTGGCCGTCGCCGAGCAGCTCGCCGGCGCCGCGGATTTCCAGGTCATGAGTGGCCAGCACGAAGCCGGCACCCAGGTCCTGGGCATTGGCGATGGCTTCCAGACGCTTTTCGGCGTCCGGTGTCATCTGCTTGCGCGGCGGTGTGAGCAGGTAGGCGTAGGCCTGGTGGTGGCTGCGCCCGACGCGACCGCGCAGCTGATGCAGCTGGGCCAGGCCGAACTTGTCGGCGCGCTCGATGATGATGGTGTTGGCGCTGGGCACGTCGATGCCGGTCTCGATGATGGTCGAGGCCACCAGCACGTTGAAGCGCTTGTGGTAGAAGTCGCCCATCACCTGTTCCAGCTCGCGTTCGCGCATCTGCCCGTGGCCGATGCCGATGCGCGCCTCGGGCACCAGTTCGGCGAGGTCGGCGGCGCATTTCTCGATGGTCTTCACGTCGTTGTGCAGGTAGTAGACCTGGCCACCGCGCAGCAGCTCGCGCAGCAGCGCCTCCTTGATGGTCGGCTTGTTGGCCTCCATGACGAAGGTGCGTACCGACAGCCGGCGTGCCGGCGGGGTGGCGATGATCGACAGGTCGCGCATGCCCGCCACGGCCATGTTCAGGGTGCGCGGGATCGGCGTGGCGGTGAGGGTGAGGATATCTACCTCGCTGCGCAGCGCCTTGAGCTGCTCCTTCTGGCGCACGCCGAAACGGTGCTCTTCGTCGATGATCACCAGGCCCAGGTTGGTGAATTTCACGTCGTCCTGCAGCAGCTTGTGGGTGCCGATGAGGATGTCCACCTTGCCTTCGGCCAGTTGGTCCACCGCCGCCTGGATTTCCTTGCTGGATTTGAAGCGGCTCATCACCTCGACCCGTACCGGCCAGTCGGCGAAGCGGTCGCGGAAGCTGTTGTAGTGCTGCTGGGCGAGCAGGGTGGTGGGCACCAGCACGGCGACCTGGCGGCCACTGTGGACGGCGATGAAAGCCGCGCGCATGGCCACTTCGGTCTTGCCGAAGCCGACGTCGCCGCAGATCAGCCGGTCCATGGGCTTGGGCGCGAGCATGTCGGCGCGCACGGCCTCGATGGCCGCCTGCTGGTCCGGGGTTTCCTCGAAGGGGAAGCCGGCGCTGAAGGTGTCGTAGTCCAGCTGCGGGTCCTGGAAGGCGTAGCCTTCGCGGGCGGCGCGGCGGGCATAGATGTCGAGCAGTTCGGCGGCGACGTCGCGCACCTGCTCGGCGGCCTTGCGCTTGGCCTTCTGCCAGCTTTCCGAGCCCAGCCGGTGCAGCGGCGCCAGGGCGTCGTCGCTGCCGGTGTAGCGGGCGATCAGGTGCAGGCTGGCCACCGGCACGTAGAGCTTGGCTTCCTCGGCGTACTGCAGCTGGAGGAATTCCGCCGACTGGCCTTCGATCTCCAGGGTGATCAGGCCCTGATAGCGGCCCACGCCGTGGTCGATGTGCACCACCGGCGCGCCTTCGCGCAGTTCGGTGAGGTTCTTGATGACGTTGTCGCCGGCATCGCGGATCTTCTCGCGGCGGCGGCGCTGCATGATGCGCTGGCCGAACAGCGGGCTTTCGGCGATCAGCGCCAGCTGCGGCTGTTGCAGCAGCAGACCGTCGTCCAGCGGGGCGATGCTGATCGCCAGGCGCTCCTCGCTCTGCAGGAATGCCGGCCAGCCATCGACTTCCTGCGGGCGCAGTTTCAGCCGGGCCAGCAGTTCCAGCAGTACTTCGCGGCGACCGGCCGATTCGGCGGTGAACAGCACGCGACCGGGGAATTCGTCGAGAAAGCGTCGCAGCGCCCCCAGCGGCTCGCTGGCCTTGGCTTCGATGGCCAGCTCCGGCAGCGGGCTGGCGGGGAAGCGCTCACGGCCGATGCCGGTTTCCACATCCTCCTGGCTGGCGACCACGCGCGGCCACAACTTGAGACGGGCGAAGCAGTCTTCGACCGGGACGAACAGGTCGGCGGGCGGCAGCAAAGGGCGCTCGGGATCGACGCGGCGTTCCTCGTAGCGGTTGCGCACATCCTTCCAGAACTGCTCGGCGGCCTGCTCGATGCCCGGCAGGGAAAACACCTGGGTGTCCTCGGGCAGGTAGTCGAACAGCGTCGAGGTCTCGTCGAAGAACAGCGGCAGGTAGTACTCGATGCCCGCTGGGGTGATGCCGGTGGAGAGGTCCTGATAGACCGGGCAGCGGCGGAAATCCACGTCGAAGCGTTCACGGAAGCGCGCGCGAAAGCCGGTGACCGATTCCTTCTTCAGCGGGAACTCGCGGGCCGGCAGCAGGCGCACGGAGTCTACTTTCTCGATGGAGCGTTGGTTCTCCGGGTCGAAGGTGCGCAGCGTCTCGATCTCGTCATCGAACAGGTCGATGCGGTAGGGCAGGGTGCTGCCCATGGGATAAAGGTCGATCAGCGCGCCGCGCACGGCGAATTCGCCATGTTCGTACACCGTGTCCACGCAGCGGTAGCCGGCGGCTTCCAGGCGCAGACGCATCTGTTCGACGTCGAGCTTCTGGCCGACGTCCAGCACCAGGCTCGATCCCAGCAGAAAGCGCTTGGGCGCCAGGCGGTGTAGCGCGGTGGTGATCGGAACTACCAGTACGCCATGGGTCAGTTCGGGCAGTTGATAGAGCGCCGCGATGCGCTGGGAAATGATGTCCTGGTGCGGCGAGAACACGTCGTAGGGCAGCGTTTCCCAGTCGGGGAAATGCAGCACCGGCAGTTCGGGGGCGAAGAAGGCGAGTTCTTCCTTGAGGCGCTCGGCGCTCTGGCTGTCGGCGGTGAGAAGAAGGGTGAAGCACTCTGCGTGGCTGGCCGATTCGGCGATGGCCAGGCTCAGCGCGGCTCCGGGAAGGTTGCCCCAGGTTTGCTTGCCGCTGGCGGCAGGCATGGGCGGAAGGCGCAATACGGACACGAGTGGACGTGACTCCGGACGGGGAAAAAGATCTCCGGGATTGTAACTATCGTGGAGCGCGGCTGTCAGTGTTTCGTCCGTTGCAATTGCCCGAGTTGGGGCGCGACGGCATAATGTAGCCCTTTTTCTCTGCCCCTACATGTTGGAAGGAACTGCCCGTGACTCAGAAGCCCGACCAGTGTCTTGGTGAATGGATTGACCGCGAAGCGCTCGCTGAAGCGATGATTCCGCTGATTGGCCAGCTGTACCGCAACAACAACGTGGTGACCTCCATCTATGGTCGTGGCCTGATCAATCGCTCGGTGATCGCCATTCTCAAGGCACATCGCTTCGCTCGCCACCGCCAGGCCGATGAGGCGGAACTGTCCGTCCACGAAACCCACCAGATCCTCACCACCATGACCGACATGAACCTGGGCGCCGCTTCGGTCGACCTGGGCAAGCTGGTGGGCAAGTTCAAGGCCGAAGGCAATGGCCGTACTCTGGACCAGTTCGTGCGTGACGAGCTGGCCGAGGTCGCGGGCAAGCGCACCGCAGCCACCGAGCGCAAGGGCACCGACGTGGTGCTTTACGGTTTTGGCCGTATTGGCCGCTTGCTGGCGCGTATCCTGATCGAGAAGACCGGTGGCGGCGATGGCCTGCGTCTGCGCGCCATCGTCGTGCGCAAGGGTGCCGAGAACGATCTGGTCAAGCGTGCCAGCCTGCTGCGCCGCGATTCGGTACACGGCCCGTTCGACGGCACTATCCATATCGATGCCGAGAACAACACCATCACCGCCAACGGCAACCTGATCCAGGTGATCTACTCCAACGATCCGGCCTCGGTGGACTACACCCAGTACGGCATCGAGAACGCGCTGCTGGTCGACAATACCGGCAAGTGGCGTGACGCCGAAGGCCTGAGTCAGCACCTCAAGTGCCCAGGCGTTGCACGCGTGGTGCTGACCGCGCCAGGCAAGGGCGAACTGAAGAACATCGTGCATGGCATCAACCATGGCGACATCACCGCCGATGACAAGATCATCTCCGCGGCTTCCTGTACTACCAACGCCATCGTGCCGGTGCTCAAGGCGGTCAATGACCAGTACGGCATCGTCAACGGCCACGTGGAAACCGTGCATTCCTACACCAACGACCAGAACCTGATCGACAACTTCCACAAGGGCAGCCGTCGTGGTCGTAGCGCCGCGCTGAACATGGTCATCACCGAGACCGGCGCCGCCACTGCTGCCGCCAAGGCGCTGCCGGTGCTCAAGGGCAAGCTGACCGGCAACGCCATTCGTGTGCCAACGCCCAACGTCTCGATGGCGATTCTCAACCTGAACCTGGAGAAGGCCACCACCCGCGAAGAAATCAACGAGTACCTGCGCCAGATGGCCATGCACTCGGATCTGCAGAAGCAGATCGACTTCGTCAACTCGCAGGAAGTGGTGTCGACCGACTTCGTCGGCTCGCGCCATGCCGGTGTCGTCGATGCCGAGGCGACCATCAGCTGCGACAACCGTGTCGTGCTCTACGTCTGGTACGACAACGAGTTCGGCTACAGCTGCCAGGTCGTGCGCGTCATGGAAGACATGGCCGGGGTCAACCCGCCGGCCTTCCCGCGCTGAGGCGACACTGAATGAAAGACGGGAGCTTCGGCTCCCGTTTTTTTTAGCAAAAGCTTCGTGGCTTCAGGGACGATTAATCCGGCGAATAACGTTGACTCCGCCCGTCGGGTCGGTGAAGCGTGACCCGGCCTACGAAGCCCAGCATTTGTAGGTCGGATTAGCCGAAGGCGTAATCCGGCGATTTGAAGGCGTAATCCGACGATCCGCAGGTGTAACCCCTACCTTTCGCTATCCAGGGAAAGGACGAACGCGCGAATCCGTTCGGCGGCTTCGATGCACTCGGCCAGCGGCGCGACCAGCGCTAGGCGCACGCGGCCCGCGCCGGGGTTGAAGCCATCGACTTCGCGCGACAGGTAGGAGCCCGGTACTACGGTCACGTGTTCACGAGCATAAAGTTCGCGGGTAAAGCACTGGTCGTCGATGGGTGTTTTCGGCCACAGGTAGAAGCCGCCATCGGGGCGCTGTACGTCCAGAACCGGTGCGAGGATATCCAGCACGGCAGCGAATTTTTCCCGGTACATCCGGCGATTGGCCTGGACGTGGGCTTCGTCGTTCCAGGCGGCGATGCTGGCCAGTTGCGTCGGCACCGACATGGCGCAGCCGTGGTAGGTACGGTAGAGCAGGAAGGCCTTGAGGATGCGCGCATCGCCAGCGACGAAGCCCGAGCGCAGGCCCGGCAGGTTGGAGCGTTTGGACAGGCTGTGAAAGGCCACGCAGCGGCTGAAGTCATCGCGACCCAGGGCTGCGCAGGCAGACAGCAGGCCGGGCGGTGGCTGGTCTTCGTCGAAATACAGCTCGCTGTAGCACTCGTCGGCAGCGATGACGAAATCATGTTCGTCGGCCAGCGCGATCAGCTTCTTCAGCGTTTCCAGCGGCACCAGGGCGCCGGTGGGGTTGCCGGGCGAGCAGAGAAAGAGAATCTGGGTGCGCTTCCAGATATCGTCCGAAACCTGGTCGAAATCCGGGTTGAAACCGTTCTCCGCCGTGCAGGGCAGGTAATGCGGCGTGGCGCCGGCCAGCAGCGTGGCGCCCTCGTAAATCTGGTAGAAGGGGTTGGGGCTGATCACCAGGGCGTCGGGCTGGCGGTTGACCACGGCCTGGGTAAAGGAGAACAGCGCTTCGCGGGTGCCGTTGACCGGCAGCACATGTTGCGCCGGGTCGAGTGCGCCCTGGTTCAGGCCAAAGCGGCGCTCACACCAGCCGGCGATGGAATCGCGCAGTGCAGGAATGCCGAGAGTGGTCGGGTACACGGCCAGTTGGTCGAGGTTGTCCGCCAGCGCTTGGGCGACGAAGTCTGGTGAGCGATGCTTCGGCTCGCCGATGGACAGCGCGATGGGGCGCTTGTCGCCGGGCGGCTGGGCATCGGCAAGCAGGGCGCGGAGTTTTTCGAAGGGGTAGGGCTGCAGCAGGTTCAGGGCGTCATTCATTGTTGGAGTCTTCGACACGTCGGGAAATAATCTCAAGGGTGCTTCTAAAAACGTAGGCGAGGCAGTCAGCGCAAGGCGAAAACAGGCGAAAAAGCGCAGTTTACAGCTGTAAATGAGCATTTTGATCGGACTCGCGCACGAGGCTTTTTTCAACGCAGCGATGGCAACGCAGGTAGTTTTTAGAGGTGCTCTTCAGTCGTTGCGCGCGCCGCCATAATAGGCGCAGCCGCGAAGGGTCTGGCCGTCGTCGAGGCGCAGTTCGGCGCTCAGGTGGCTGATGGCGCCCGAGGCGCTGTCCACGCAGCGCTGCGGTGCGACCCAGAGATTGAGTCGCTGATTGTCGGCTTCGCTGCTGAAACTGGCCTGCCCACCGGGCAGTTGCTCTTCGAGATAGGGCAGCGCCAGCGGGGGATGATCGGGGCGCTCGAACAGCATGCCCTGGCGGGTGATGCGCAGGCTCCAGAAGGGTTCGTTGCCACTTGCGCGCAGCATCAGGTGCTGGAAATTGTCGGCATTGCAACCGTGACCTTCGCTCTGCAGGCGATAGACGCGGGTCAGTTGCAGCTGGCCTGTGCCGTCAGCTCTGGAAACCAGTTTGCCGCGCACGTCGGCGAACAGGGCCTGACCGCCGTCGCTCCACAGGGCCTGGGCATCGTCCGACAGGTCGGTTGCGGCGGTATCGACGAGTTCCAGCTGGCGCTGACCCTGACAGGTACGCAGCAGGAACTGGCCTTCGCTGCGGGTGATCTCGCCTTGCAGGCGTTCCGTCGGCTGGACCGTGGCGCGCTCATTCCAGCCGAGCATCTGACAGCCGGCGAAGAGTGGCAGCAAGGCAAACAGCAGAGTGCGATGGCTGATCATGGCGTAGCTCGAGGTAGATGAGCGCCAGCGGGCTGGCGCAGAAGGATCAGTTGCCCTTTACGGTTTTGCCGCCGACGATGCCGTCTTCGAGCATGATCTGGTATTCCTTGCCGTCCTTTTCCACCTGATGCAGGCGCACCAGCAGGTAGTCCCAGTCGGTGGCGAACCAGAGAATGGTCTGGCGCTTGCTCTGCGTGGGATCGCGCACGCGCTCGACCTTGATCGCATCGACCTGGCCAGCCTTGGTGCTGACCTGTTCCTCGCCCAGCACGCGGAAGTCGTAGGTTTCGATTTCATCGCCATCGACGACCTGGTAACTCATGCTCCGCTCGCCAGCCGCCACGGCATGTTGCAGCGCAATTTGGTAGGTGGACTTGTCCAGCAGCCCGCGATTGAGCGGCAGCTTGACCGGATCGCCGCGATCCTCGCCGACTACCTGTTTGGCATCCCAGTCGAAGGTGTGCTTGACCGCCTTGCCCTTGCCCAGACCGCTGCGCTTGAGGCGGTAGCTCTGAGGCAGGAAGGTTTCGCCTTCGAGCGCAAAGGTGCTGCGCTCGTTGAGACTGGCGACCAGCATGGAGGCTTCGAAATCGAGCCGCCAGTTGCCATCGTCGAGTTTTTCCAGGCTGCGCTGGGCCGTGCCGCTGACGGGCACCTGTTTCCAGTCCGCCGTGTAGGTGGCGGAGAAGGGCTTGAGGTCCAGGGCGTGGGCCGGCAGGGCCAGTACGGCAAGAGCGAGCAGCAGGGCGCGGCGCATTGGAGTCTCCTAGATTCGTATCAGGTGGCCGGTGACCGGCAGCGGAACGTCGTCCAGCATCGCGCCCTGGGCTGCGAGACGCAAGCGGCCTTCGGCGAACCAGCGAACGGCCAGCGGGTAGATGACATGTTCGGCGGCGTGTACCCGGCTGGTCAGGGCGTCGACGCTGTTATCGCTGCCGATGGTGAAGGCGGCCTGTAGTGCCACGGGGCCACCATCAAGCTCTTCGGTGACGAAGTGCACGCTGCAACCATGCTCACTGTCGCCGGCTTCGAGGGCGCGGCGATGCGTATCCAGTCCCTTGTGCCGGGGCAGCAGAGAGGGATGGATATTGAGCAGACGGCCCTGGTAATGGCGCACGAATGCGGGTGTGAGAATGCGCATGAAGCCGGCCAGCAGCACCAGTTGCGGCGAATACTGGTCGATGATCGCCATCAGCGCGGTATCGAAGGCCTCGCGATCACTGAAGTCCTTGTGCTGCACCACATGGGCGGGAATACCGGCAGCCTGCGCGCGGTGCAGTCCGAATGCTTCGGCGCGATTGGAGATCACCGCGCGGATGCAGGTAGGGTTTTCGTCACCCAGGCTGTCGATCAGGGCCTGGAGGTTGCTGCCAGACCCGGAAATCAGTACGACGACATTGCAGGGTGCGCTCATCAGCGGTTTTTCAGATTGTTCAGCACGACACGCTCGGCATCAGCGCCAGCGGTTGCGATCTCGCCGATGACCCAGGGCGACTCGCCGCTTGCGCGCAGGTTACCGAGAACGCTTTCGACCTGTTCCTGCGCCACGCAGATGACCATGCCGACGCCGCAGTTGAGCACGCGATGCATCTCGTGCTCGTCGACGTTGCCCTGCTGCTGCAGCCAGTCGAACACTGCCGGACGCTGCCAGCTGGCGACGTCGATGACCGCCTGGCTGCCCTCGGGCAGGACGCGCGGGATATTGTCCAGCAGACCGCCGCCGGTGATATGGGCCATGGCCTTGACCGCGCCGGTGTCCTTGATCAGCTTGAGCAGCGGCTTGATGTAGATGCGTGTCGGCGCCATCAGCAGTTCGGTCAGCGGCTTGCCGTCGAGCTGGATCTGCTCGATATCGGCGCCGGCGACTTCGATGATCTTGCGGATCAGCGAGTAACCATTGGAATGCGGGCCGGAAGAGGGCAGCGCGATCAGCGCATCGCCGGCGGCGACTTTCGAGCCATCGATGATTTCGCTCTTTTCCACCACGCCGACGCAGAAGCCGGCCAGGTCGTAGTCTTCGCCCTCGTACATGCCGGGCATTTCGGCGGTTTCACCACCGACCAGCGAACAGCCGGCCAGCTCGCAGCCGGCGCCGATGCCGGTGACCACGGTGGCGGCGATGTCGACGTTGAGTTTGCCGGTGGCGTAGTAATCGAGGAAGAACAGCGGCTCGGCGCCGCACACCACCAGGTCGTTGACGCACATGGCGACCAGGTCCTGGCCGATGCTGTCGTGACGGTTCAGGTTCAGCGCCAGGCGCAGCTTGGTGCCCACGCCGTCGGTGCCGGAAACCAGTACCGGCTGCCTGTAGCCGGCGGGAATTTCACAGAGCGCGCCGAAGCCGCCCAGGCCGCCCATGACTTCAGGGCGCGCGGTGCGCTTGGCGACGCCCTTGATGCGTTCGACCAGCGCTTCGCCCGCATCGATATCGACGCCAGCGTCCTTGTAGCTGATGGAGGGTTGCTTGCTCATAGAGAATCCGGACCTGTGAAGGGAATGCGGGGCGACCAGGTCGGAACGAGGCTGAGCCTCGACGTGGCGAGGGCGCCAGACCGGTCTGCGGAAAGCGCGCGATTTTATCAGGCTTGCCGCATAGCGGCCATCCCGCGCATGATTCCTGACCGGTGAAGTTTTGCCTATCCATCTTTGTTTGTCGCCCAACATGCAGCGCAGCGGTTGCCCTGATTCAGGGGCCTGTTTAAGGTGTGAGCCTGATTCCCGATGGCCTGATGGGCCGTTGCCACCGGGCTTTCCCGTCTGCCCAGCCAGCGAGTACTTTCATGCGTCTTATTCCCCGTCTTTTGACCCTCTGCTGCGCGCTGCTGGCCACTTCTTCAGCCATGGCCGCGCCGCTTGCCGATCTGTACAAGGTGCGTGAAGCGGTTGCCACGCAGCGGTCGGATGAGCGCGAGCATGCGTTGCGCCAGGCATTCGACACATTGCTGCTGCGCCTGACGGGCGATGCGGATACGCCGAGCGAGGCCGTTGCGCAACTGCGCCAGGACCCGCAGCAGCTGGTCAGCCGATATGCCTATGATGAAGGCGCGCTGGTGGTGGACTTCGACCCACTCACGACCGAACGTGCGCTGCGCTCCGCCGGGCTGTCGCTGTGGGGCGCGGAGCGTCCCGGTATTCTGGCCTGGTGGCTGATCGAATCGATCGAGGGTTCCCGGCTCGTGGGTGACGCGCAGGAAGGTACCGCCGATCTGCAGGCTGCCGCCCAGCACCGTGGCCTGCCGCTGCGCCTGCCGCTCGCCGATCTGAGCGAACAGCTCGCCATCACCGCTGAAACCCTGGCCGCGAAAGATCCGCAGGCCCTTCGCGAGCTGTCCGAACGCTACGATGCGGATGGCTTGCTGGCCGTGAGGGCGCGCCAGTCCGGCGAGCGCTGGGAGGCGGACTGGATATTCTGGCTGGCCGACAAGCAGACCCAGGGCAAGGCGAGTGACGATGATCGCGCCGAGCTGGCCGATGCGGTGATGCGGGCGGTCAGCGCATTCCTCGCACCCCACTACCGTGTCGCGCCGGGTGCGACTGCGGAGATCACCCTTGAGGTGCTGGGGGCCGATGTCGAGCGCTTTGCCGAGCTGGACCGTCTGCTGGAGCCCTTCGGCGCGCGTCTGCTGCGGGTGGAAAGTGACCGGCTGGTCTATCAGCTCAACGCCAGCCCGGAGCAGTTGCGAGCGCAGCTTGCCCTGGCGCGACTGCGGGAAGTGCCAGCCGACGAGGTTGCGGCCCCGCTGCCGCTGGACGCCGGAGTATCGGCGGATGTCGAAACGCCGCTGGATGCCGAGGCTGCGCTGGCAGAGCCGGATCAGCCTGCCGCTGAGCAACCGCAGCAGCCCGACGAAGGCGACGTGTTGCGCTATCGCTGGTGATGGACGTTCACTTTTTGGCCGGCGCATGGCGCGCCGCATTCCGATGCGCATGCTGGATTCGCGGCTGCAGCCACCCTGCAGTCTGCGGATATCTGAACAAGGCATACTGAACATGACGATTACACATACCAACCGCTGGCTATGGCTGGCGGCACTCGTATTGCTCGGCTGGCTGATTTATCGGCTTTCGCCGATTCTTTCGCCGTTTCTGGTGGGTATTCTGCTGGCCTATCTGGGCGACCCGCTGGTGGATCGTCTGGAGCGCAGGAACCTTTCCCGTACCTGGGGCGTGATCGTGGTGTTCACGCTGTTTACCTTGCTCTGCATGCTGCTGCTATTGGTGCTGCTGCCGATGCTCGGCAAGCAATTGATGCATTTGTACGAGCTGGCGCCGCAGGGGCTCGACTGGCTGCAGGTCACGGCGTTGCCTTGGGTGCAGACGCGGTTCGGCCTCGAAGAAGACTTCTGGCGCCTCGACCAGCTCAAGAGCGCATTCTCAGGCAACCTCGGCAGCACAAAGGATGTGCTGGCGGTGATTCTCAGCCAGGCGACGGCTTCGAGCCTGGCACTGCTGGCCTGGCTGGCGAATCTGCTGCTGGTGCCGGTGGTCTGCTTCTACCTGCTGCGTGACTGGGACCTGATCATGGCCAAGCTGCGTGGGCTGCTGCCGCGCCGGCGCGAGCAGACCGTCATGCAGCTGATGCGTGAATGCCATGAGGTGATCGGCGCCTTTCTGCGTGGACAGCTGTTGGTGATGCTGGCGCTGGCGGTGGTTTATTCCGTTGGTCTGATGCTGATCGGCGTCGAGCTGGGACTGTTGATCGGGGTGCTGGCCGGGCTCGCCAGCATCGTGCCCTACATGGGCTTCGTGGTCGGCATCGGTGCGGCAATCGTCGCGGTACTGTTCCAGTTCGGCCTCGCTCCCTATCCCTTGTTGGGCGTTGTGGCGGTATTCACGGTGGGGCAGATGCTCGAAGGCATGTTGCTGACGCCGCTGCTGGTGGGGGATCGGATCGGCCTGCATCCTGTGGCTGTGATCTTTGCGGTGCTGGCCGGAGGACAGTTGTTCGGTTTTGCTGGCATTCTGCTGGCATTGCCGGTGGCGGCGGTGATCATGGTTCTGCTGCGTCATGTGCATGATCTCTATAAACTCTCCGATTTGTACGCCGAGCCCGTCGTCGAAGCGCCTGCACCCATCGAGCCGCCAAGTCAGCCATGAAACCCATCCAGCTCCCTTTGGGCATCCGTCTTCGTGACGATGCAACCTTCGCCAACTTCTATCCGGGCGCCAATGCTGCTGCGATGGGCTATGTCGAGCGTGTCTGTTCGCCCGAGGCCGGCTGGTCGGATGAGCTGATCTATCTCTGGGGCAATCTTGGCGTCGGGCGCAGTCACCTGTTACAGGCTGCCTGCCTGCGTGTCGAACAGCGTGGTGAGCGGGCTGTCTATCTGCCGCTGGCTGAGGTAGCCGAGTATGGTCCGGCGCTGCTGGATAATCTGGAGCAATGCGAGCTGGTGTGCCTGGATGACCTGGATGCGGTCGCCGCTGACCCGCTTTGGGAAGAGGCGCTGTTCCATCTGTTCAATCGCCTGCGCGACAGCGGGCGCCGTCTGCTGCTCGCGGCAGATGCCTCGCCGCGTGAAATCGCCGTGCAGCTGCCCGATCTCAAGTCCCGGCTGAGCCTGGCGCTGGTGTTCCAGCTGCAGCAGCTCTCTGATGAGGACAAGCTGCGCGCGCTTCAGTTGCGTGCCTCGCGGCGTGGCCTGAACCTGCCGGATGATGTGGGTCGTTTCATCCTCACACGCGGCGCAAGGAGCATGAACGCACTGTTCGAACTCCTCGACCGCCTCGATCAGGCCTCATTGCAGGCCCAGCGCAAACTGACCATTCCCTTCCTCAAGGAAACGCTCGGCTGGTAAACGCCAAGCCGATCTGAAGGCAGGCTGCTCCACGGGGCGGAGCATTCGTGGAAGCGACTTCAGGCGCGAAGGGTTGTGCCAGCCTATGCGTGGATGGAGAGGCTGCCAGGCATGGGTGCTGTCGTTGCGTTCAGGCTGCTTATGGACTGCTCAACCTGTTTCAGGTCTCTATCAATTTTACTGAGATCTTTCTGGTCTTCGCGGTCGGGTTTGCGCTGGGCTGCCTTGGCGGCAGCCACCAGGGCCTTGAGTTCGCGCAGGGCCTCTGCGAGCAGTTTGGCGTCGGAATGGCGTTGAGATTGCCGGCTTCCTGCAGGGGGCTGGGCGTCGAACGAGGTGGGCTGCGGGTGGGGCGCTTCTTCGTCTTCGTTTTCTTCTTCGGCGCTGGCTTGCTGATCGGTAAGTTCTTGCTGGACTTGTGCGGTGAGCGTCTGGGCTTGCTGTTGTTCGTTGCTCTCCGGCATGGATGAGGTGTCAGGGCTGTCGGTCGGCATGCCGGGCTGGCTGGGCAGGGTGCCTGTCTCGCTGTAGGTAAATGTCGGCGTATTCATGCCGTTGCCGCCTTCGTTCAGCACTTTGGCCGCTGTGGCGAGTGTGCCGGCCAGTTGCTTGAGCTCACGCAGCAGGGCCTTGGAACCGCCAAAGAGCAAAATCATCCGCTTGAGCATCTGGATGCGTTGATGAACCTGCGACACCTGCTCGCGAGCGCTGTTTTTGCGGGCTTCATCGAAGCGGGTGGAGAGTGCGCTGCCAAAGGCGTGGGCGGCTTCGCCTGTTTTCTTCAAGGCTGCGCCGAGGGTCTGGCGTACATCAGGCGTGGACTCATCGGACTCGACAGCGGCCTGGGCGATACGTGACGTGCTCGCATCGGCACGCTGGATGAAAGATGCTCTGGAAGCGGTATCGAGAAAGAGGGTCATGCCTGCACTCCTTGCGCTATCCAACCCTATCGGCTGAACGCCTGGAAAGTTGAAGGGCGGCGGCAAGTTTCGCAGGTCGTGTTAGCCGAAGGCGTAACCCGACGAGGGCGAGCTGCAACTCTCAAGGAAAGTACTTCCTTGCTCGCGAGATACCCACAAAAAATCGCCGGGAGCGATTTTTGACGTCGCGCCAGCGACGGCCCGCAGGGTGGCTGCCAGGGATGGCAGGCCACAAAAAAGGGTCCCTCGCGGGACCCTTTTCAGTTGCTGGCAGTGCCGATTACTTCTTCAGATGCATGGTGCCATGCTCAGCCAGGTTGGCGTGCCAGGAGAAGGCTTTTTCCAGTACGTGCGGAGTGTGGCCGCCGCGCGCCTTGGCCTCTTCCAGATAGTCATAGGCTTGCTGCTTGTAATCGGGATGCATGCAGTTTTCGATGATGCGCTGAGCCGCTTCGACGGGCGCGAGGCCGCGCAGATCGGCATAGCCCTGTTCGGTGATGATGCAGTCCACATCGTGGTTGGTATGGTCGATGTGGGTTGCGAACGGCACGATCGAAGAGATCTTGCCCTGCTTCGCCGTGGAGGTGGTCACGAAGATGCTGATGCGTGCGTTACGGGCGAAGTCACCCGAACCGCCGATACCGTTCATCATGTGGGTACCGCTGACGTGAGTGGAGTTCACGTTGCCGTAGATATCGGCTTCCAGCGCAGTGTTGAAGGAAATGATACCCAGGCGGCGGATGACTTCAGGATGGTTGGAGATTTCCTGCGGACGGAATACCACCTTGCCTGCGTACTTGGCCATGTCGGAAGCCAGGTTGTCGACGCGCTTCTTGGACAGCGAGAAGGCGGTGCCGGCAGCGAACTTCACCACGCCAGCGTCGATCAGGTCGAATACGCCGTCCTGCAGTACTTCCGAAGCCACCACCAGGTCTTTGAACTCGGAGGTGCGCATGCCGTTCAGTACGGCGTTGGCTACGGAACCCACACCGGACTGCAGCGGAGCCAGGCTGTTGGTCAGGCGACCGGCTTTTACTTCTGCGCGGAGGAAGTCCAGCAGGTTGTCGGCGATCTGCTGGGTTTCTTCGTTCGGTTCGAACAGCGGCGACGGGATGTCCGGCTGGCTGGACAGGACGATGCCGCGAACCTTGGCCGGATCAACCGGGATGCCCACGGTGCCGATACGGGTACTGATGTCATAGACAGGGATGTCTTTACGAGCGTTTTCACCGGCAGGGCCAGGCACATAGATATCGTGCATGCCCTCGTACTCGCGCGGAGCGGAGGTGTTCAGCTCGATGATCACGTGCTTGGCGGTCTGTACGAAGATCGGCGAGTTACCCACGGAGCCGGTCGGAATGATCTGGCCGTCTTCGGTAATGGCTGCCGCTTCGATGATCGCGTAGTCGACCTGAGGCAGGACGCCCTGGCGGATCAGCTCTGCCATGTGGGACAGATGCTGGTCGATATAGAGGACTTCACCGGCGTTGATTTTCTTGCGCTGGACCGGGTTGCCCTGATAGGGAATGCGCTTGTTGATGATGCCGGCTTCAGCCATGGATTGGTCAGCGGCAGGCCCCATGGAGGCGCCGGTGAACAGGTTGACCTTGAACTTCTCTTTTTGGCCGCGCTCAGACAATGCTCTGGGGAATTCTTTTGGCTCACCGAACAGAGTGAAGCCACTCATGCCCAGTGTCATGCCGTCTTCGATCCACGATGCAGCTTCTTCTGCGGAAACGACTTTATCCAGGAATGCAGCATTGCGAATGTATTTGTTCAAATCCGTTGTCATGAAGTCACCGTAGAATTCGTCTCATGAATGTCTGTCGAGGTTCTGCATCCGTGATTTACCTGGCGCCCTGAAAGGCGCTGGATGCAGCTGTCTTCCAAACCGGAAGGCAAAAACCCGACTCTTTTACCACCCGCACTTGCGGAAGTCCATTGAGGGTGGCGTGCATGCAATTTTACATTCCCCAAGGGGCTATTCCCGTTTCGTCGAATCACGAGGGAACGGGAGCAGGCCCTACTTGCTCGCCCCATTCTAGGGTTCCCTGCTTTTTTGGCAGTTATACGAAAGTCGATGGTTCAGGTTGCATCGAAATGCTCCCGATCAGCTCTCGCCAGCGGCTTTTCGCTCGTACTGGTAGCCCCAGCGGGTGTAGAGCAGGGCACTGATGAACAAGGTCAGACTGATACTCGCTTCCAGCCAGCCATAGATCATTCGTGCCGGGTCGATGGCAGCAAGTACACCCTGGATAAAGTACAGATTGACGATAAAGCAGGTCCAGGCATGCGCGCGGGGGCTGCCGCCTATCATTCCGGGCGCGACCAGCAGCAAGGGAATCAGCTGAATGCTGATCACCACCCAGGTACGCGCGCCGTAGAGTTCGGCAAATGCCAGATTCCAGACCAGCAGTAATGCGGCGAGGGCGACAAAGCTGACCATGCTGATCGTCCGGCTGATCTTGACTCGCGGTTTCAGCCATTCGAGCGTCGGCAACGGCTTTTTCTTTCTAGCCACGTTTGCACTCCAGTGCGGTTGCTGTGCGGGCCAGGCGTTCGCCGAGAGCACGACACAGAGTAATTTCATGCTCGTCCAGCGGGCGCTTGCCATCCGCTCCGGCGAAATGACTGGGGCCGTAGGGTGTGCCGCCGCCACGTGTTTCCAGCAGTGCGCTTTCGCTGTACGGCAGGCCCATCAACAACATGCCGTGATGCAACAGTGGCAGCAGCATGGAGAGCAGGGTGCTCTCCTGGCCACCGTGCAGGCTGGCGGTGGACGTGAAGGCGCCGGCTGGCTTGCCGACCAGTTCACCGGTCAGCCAGAGACCGCTGGTGCCGTCGAGAAAGTATTTCAGCGGGGCGGCCATGTTGCCGAATCGGGTCGGGCTACCGAGCGCCAGGCCTGCGCAGTTCTTCAGGTCGTCGAGCGTTGCGTATATTGCGCCCTGTTCCGGGATGCTCGGCGCAACGGCCTCACACTCGGTGGAAACGGCAGGCACGGTGCGCAGTCGTGCTTCGAGCCCGACCTGTTCCACGCCACGGGCAATCTGCCGGGCCATTTCCTCCGTGGCGCCGTGGCGGCTGTAATACAGCACCAGAATATAGGGCGCGCTCATGGCAGGATCTCCAGTACCTTTTCCGGCGGTCGACCAATTACTGCTACATCGCCAGCAGTCAGGATCGGACGCTCGATAAGGCGGGGATGAGCGGCCATCGCTGCAATGAGCTGTGCGTCGCTGAGCGCAGGGTCAGACAGGTTGAGGTTGCTGTATTCCTCTTCGCCGCTGCGCAGCAACTGTCGCGGGGTGATGCCCAGGCTGGCAAGGAGCACCCGGAGTTCGCTCGCTGTGGGCGGCGCTTCCAGATAGTGGACGATGGTCGGCTGCAGACCACGCTCTTCGAGCAATTCCAGGGCCTGTCGTGATTTCGAGCAGCGTGGATTGTGGTAAAGGGTGAGTTCGGTCATTTGAGGTTGCTTCGCGCCAATGTAGTTGGTCATTCTAACCTTCAAAGCGGCGATGACTGAAACGCTGGCAGGCAGCAGCAGGCGTTCACCGAGGAGATGGAATGCAGCAACGGATCAACGATTTCGTGGAGTTCTGCCGTTTTCTGGTGCAGCGTTTTCTCGTGGATCACGGGCCTCAGAGCGCGGCGGCGCTGACCTACACCACGCTGTTCGCGGTGGTGCCGATGATGACCGTCACCTTCGCCATGCTTTCGGCCATTCCGGCCTTCCAGGGCGTGGGCGAGCAGATTCAGATGTATATCTTCAACAACTTCATTCCCTCGACGGGCGCAACCATTCAGGAATACCTGGTCGCCTTCACCAATCAGGCGCGGCAACTGACCTGGTTTGGTGTGGGTTTTCTGATGGCGACGGCGCTGATGATGTTGCTGACCATCGAAAAGGCTTTCAACCTTATCTGGCGTGTGCGCCAGCCGCGCCGGGGAATGTCGAGCTTCCTGCTGTACTGGGCGATTCTCAGCCTCGGCCCGCTGTTGCTTGGCGCGGGTTTCGCCATGAGCACCTATATCGCCTCGTTGTCGCTGCTGTCCGGCCCCTACGCGCTGATTGGCGCTGGCACCATGCTCAAGGCGATGCCGCTGCTGCTGAGCATTGCCGCCTTCACGCTGATCTACGCCGCCGTGCCCAATACCCGTGTGCCGCTGCGGCATGCGCTGGTCGGCGGTATTTTCACGGCGGTGCTGTTCGAGGCGGCCAAGCAGGTGTTCGGCCTGTACGTCAGTTACTTTCCCAGCTATCAGCTGATCTACGGCGCTTTTGCCGCCGTGCCGTTGTTTCTGCTGTGGATTTACCTGTCCTGGATGATCGTGCTGTTCGGGGCCGAGCTGGTCTGCGGCCTGTCGTCTTCGCAACAATGGCGGCGTCAGCCGGCGCCTCGCTTGCTGGTGATGCTGGCGCTGCTGAGGATTTTCTACCAGCATCAGCAGGCCGGGCGCGCAGTGCGGCTCAGAGATGCCCATCGCAACGGCTGGTTGTTGCCTGAGGATGAGTGGGACGAGATACTGGAATTCTTCGAGCGCGAGCGTCTGGTCTGTCGCACTGGTTCGTCCGGTTGGGTCATGTCTCGGGATCTGCATCATTACAGCTTCGATCAGTTGCTGCGCAGTAATCCCTGGCCGCTTTCGGGCATGCACGCGCTGCCTGAGCAGTTGGATGAGCCTTGGTACCCGGCTTTGCGTCAGGCCATGGAGTCGCTGCAGGAAGAACGGTCGAAGCTATTCGGCGGTAGTGTTGCCGATTGGCTGCAGGCGGAGTCGACAAGCGCGCCTGCGGGTGATGATGCAAGGAGTCGAGAATGATCAAGCGATCCCTGATGGGGTTGAGTCTGCTGGCTTGCCTGGCGTTGGCGGGCTGCAGTGAAGACTGGGGCCTGGACCAGCATGGTGCGCAAGTGACGGCGCAGCAACTCGACGGCCAGTGGCTGGTGATCAACTACTGGGCGGAGTGGTGTGGACCGTGCCGCACCGAGATTCCCGAGTTGAATGCACTGGATGATGCGCACGGCGACATCACCGTACTGGGCGTCAATTTCGATGGGCTGCAGGGGGAAGAGTTGGCGGCGGCGGCAACTGATCTGGGGATCGATTTCCGCGTGCTCAGCCTCGATCCCGCCGAGCGCCTGGATCTGCCACGCAGTGCGGTACTGCCGGTGACCTATCTCGTCGATAGCGCCGGAAAGGTACGCCAACGGCTGGTGGGTGAACAGACCGCCGAAGGGTTGCAGGCGCAACTGCAAGAGTTAAGGCAGCGTTAAGCGCGGCAAGCCTCAAGCTACAAGTAAAAGCGCCACTCTAGCTCTTGCTCTTAACTTGCAGCTTGTAGCTTGCGGCTTACAGCTGCTTAAGGTCTCACGTACCAGAAGTCCTGCCAGAAGCCGATGACCTTGCTGGGATAGCGGGTCTGGCCGAGGCTGCCGTTGTAGCGGGCGAGGGCGCGGTTGATGTCGCCTTTTTCGCGCTTGAGGTAGTAGCTGAGGATGGTGCAGCCATAGCGCAGGTTGGTCGCGTTGTCGGTGAGGTTGTCCTGCGGGCGACCGAGCTCGGCTTTCCAGAAGGGCATGACCTGCATCATGCCCTGCGCGCCCACGCTGGAGATGGCGAAGCGGTCGAAATGGCTTTCGGCATGGATCAGCGCCAGCACCAGTTCGGGTCTGAGCCCGGCCTTGCTGGCTTCCTGGTGCACCAGGCGCAGCAGGGACAGGCGTTCTTGGGCGTCGGGCAGATAGCGTTTGAGCCGGGCGGACATGTCCACCAGCCAGACTTCGGCCTCGAAGCGATCCTGAAAGCTGTCCGCCTCGGCGACGGTTTTCTGCAGCAGGTCGCGCAGTTCCGGCTCGGGCGCCTGGCGCAGATTCGCCGAGGTTGGCGGCACGAACGCCAGCCACAGCAACAGCAGGCAGGCGCGCAGCTTCATCGTTCTCAGTCGTCTTCGCCGAGGTCGCTGGCCTGGCGACCGGCGTCCTGCAGCAGGCTGCGCAGAAACTCCTGCTGCAGCTCGGGGTCATTGCGCGTCAGCTCCACCAGGCTCTGTTCGAGTTCGCTGGCTTCCTCTTCCAGCCCCAGCTCCGAGAGGCGCTTGACGCGATGCACCCACTGGCCCACATCGTCGCCTTCGAGGTCGTTGAAGATCAGCTCGTGGGCTTCGAGGAGCTTGCTGCGCAGGCTGCGGCTGACCAGCAGCGTGGCATCGGCGTGAGTGGCGTCCTGCGGGTCTTCGACCTGCAGTTGCAATTTGCCGATCAGGCTGATGTCCTGCTCGGCGAAGGGGCCGTCGAGCAGGTTCAGGCGCAGCAGGCCGTTGCGGTCGGTGCTCAATTCATGCGTCTCGGCGCCTGCCGTGACCAGCACCGGGCGTTCGGCCCAGGGCAGGCTGGAGTATTCCAGGCGTGCATCCCGGCGTTGTTCTTCCAGGCTGGCCAGGTTCTGTTGCGAGCGGCCATTGGATTCGACGTTGAGAAAGGGGTTGAGCCCTGCAAAGCCATAGTTGATCCAGCCGCGTGTGGCGCTTTCCGGCAGTTTGCCGAGCATCACCACGTTGAGCACGTTGGCGCCCACACCAGCGACTACGGCAACGGCGCCCAGGGGGATTTCGTAAAGCTTGCGCCATGCCTGGTACGGCGTATAGCGGTCGTAGCGGCGCGTTACCTCGAAGTCGGTGACTTCCCAGGTTTTCTGATCGAGAATGCGGATGCGCCGCTGCGGCAGCTCCAGCAGGGGTTCGCCTACCTCGATACGCAGGCTGTGATCGAGCAGCTTGCGCTCGGTGCGCGCCTCATGTTCGCTGCGTTGCGGCAGATGATTGGCGCAGCCGCCAAGCAGAAGCGCCACGCAAAGCGTGGCGCTGGTGGAAGCCAGAATACTTCGGTTGAGCATGATGTCCGTCAGCGATTGACACGCGAATTGATGAACTCAAGGATGTCGGCGACAGGAACGGCCTGGCTCTGGGCATCGCGACGATGCTTGTATTCCAGGGTGCCTTCAGCCAGCCCGCGATCACCGATGACAATGCGATGCGGGATGCCCACCAACTCCATATCCGCGAATTTGACGCCCGGACTGGTCTTCTTGTCACGGTCATCGAGCAGAACGTCGAAACCGGCGGCGGTGAGCTCGGCATAGAGCTTGTCGGTCGCTTCGCGAACCGCCTCGTTCTCGTACTTCATCGGCACCAGGGCGATCTGGAAGGGCGCCAGGGCCTCCGGCCAGAGAATGCCGCGCTCGTCGTAATTCTGCTCGATGGCGGCGGCGACCACGCGCGATACACCGATGCCGTAGCAACCCATGGTCAGGGTGACCGGCTTGCCGTTTTCACCCATCACGCTGCAGTTCATGGCCTCGCTGTACTTGGTGCCGAGCTGGAAGATATGCCCGACCTCGATGCCGCGCTTGATCACCAGAGTACCCTGGCCATCCGGGCTCGGATCTCCGGCCACCACGTTGCGCAGGTCGGCGATTTCCGGCAGCGGCAGGTCGCGCTCCCAGTTGAGGCCGAAATAGTGTTTGTCATCATTGTTGGCGCCAGCGGCGAAGTCGCTCATCAGCGCCACGGAACGGTCGATGACGCAATCGATCGGCAGGTTCAGCGGGCCGAGCGAACCCGGACCGGCACCGATGGCGGCGCGGATCTCGGCTTCGGAAGCGAACACCAGCGGGCTCGCTACCTGGGCCAGGTTCGCCGCCTTGATCTCGTTCAGCTCATGGTCGCCACGGACGATCAGCGCCACCAGCTGGCCTTCTTCCGCGCCGTGCACCACCAGGGTCTTGATGGTTTTTTCGATGGCGAGTTGGAACTGTTCGACCAGGTCGGCAATGGTGCGGGTGTCGGGTGTATCGACCAGGCGCAGCCCCTCGGTCGCGGCGCCGCGTTCGGATTCGCGTGGAATGGCCTCGGCCTTTTCGATATTGGCGGCATAGTCGGAGCTGTCGCTGAAGGCGATATCGTCTTCGCCGGATTCGGCCAGTACATGGAACTCATGGGAGCCGGTACCGCCGATGGAGCCGGTGTCGGCCTGCACCGGGCGGAAATTCAGGCCCAGGCGCGTGAAGATATTGCAGTAAGCCTGGTGCATGCGGTCGTAGGTTTCCTGCAGCGACGGCTGGTCGGCATGGAAGGAGTAGGCGTCCTTCATCAGGAACTCGCGCCCGCGCATCAGACCGAAGCGCGGGCGGATCTCGTCGCGGAACTTGGTCTGGATCTGGAAGAAGTTGATCGGCAGCTGCTTGTAGCTGTTGAGCTCGTTGCGGGCCAGATCGGTGATGACTTCCTCGTGGGTCGGGCCCACGCAGAAGGCGCGGTCATGGCGGTCGTTCAGGCGCAGCAGTTCCGGGCCGTACTGCTCCCAGCGACCGGACTCCTGCCACAGCTCCGCCGGCTGGATGGCGGGCATCAGCACTTCCAGGGCACCGGCCTTGTTCATCTCGTCACGCACGATGGCTTCGGCCTTGCGCAGCGCGCGCAGGCCCATCGGCATCCAGGTGTACAGGCCCGAAGCCAGCCTGCGGATCATTCCGGCACGCAACATCAGCTGGTGGCTGATGACCACTGCATCGGATGGAGTTTCTTTCAGGGTCGAAAGCAGGAACTGACTGGTGCGCATGAGGGCCGTGGTGTCCTTGCAAGAGCGAAAATTTGGCTGGGCATTGTACGGTGCGGGGAATGCGGCGTACAGAATGCGGGGCTGGATTGGAAAGCTTTGCCGAAACGAAAGAGCCCGGCTTTCGCCGGGCTCCATTTTGCTTCGAATAGCTGAGGCGCCTGGGTTACAGGATGCTCAGGGGGTATTCGATGAACAGACGCCACTCGTTCAGGTCGTTCCAGTATCCGTTGCTGGTACGCAGGATAGAGTTTCGTGCTCTCAGGCTCAGGTCCTTCGCTGCACCGCTCTGTACGGTGTAAGAAACCTGGTTGAAGATTTCCCTGTTGGTTCCTTCGCCAGTGCCGCCGTAGTACTCCATATCGATGTTGCTGCCGCGCAGATAAGCGGTTTTCCAGAACAGGCCCGGCACGCCATACCCGGTGAAGTCCAGCTCATAGCTGGCTTGCCAGGAACGCTCATCCTTGGCATTGAAGTCGGAAAGGAAGGAGTTGGCGACCCAGATCGCGCCGCCGCCGTCACCGTTGTCGTACAGGTAGCCAGTGTCACCCGAAACGCGCTGGTGAGCGACGATGAAAGCGTGTGATCCGACAGAATACTTGGCCGACAGGCTCCAGATGGTGTTGTCGTCCACGCTCTCGCCGGTCGCACCTGCGAAGCGCTGATCGATATCATCTGTTTTGTAATAGTTGAAGTCGAATGCCAGCGATTGATCATCGGACAGCGGCATGACGTAGTTGATGTTGGCGTACTTCTTGTCGTAGGTGTCTTCGACATCGGAGAAGTACAGAGAGGCGCTCAGGTTTTCATTGAAGGCATAGGTGCCGCCAAAAACGTCGAGGCTTTTCAGGCGACCATCATCGCGAGCAGGAGAGCCCATGGGGCTGTCTGCGGTGAAACGACCGGCATTCAGTTCCAGGCCTTCGATTTCGTTGCTGGTGACCAGGGTGCCGGTGAATGCTTGCGGAAGCAGGCGGGAATCATCGGATGCGATTACCGGTAGCCCCACGAACTGATTGCCATACTTGGCAGTGGTATTGGAGAGGCGAAGTTTGATGGCTGCTCCGGCTTCCGAAAGGTCATCTTCCCAGTTTTTCGGTTCGCCTGGGAACATATCGCCCTGGCCGCCATCAAGTTTTACACCCAACAGACCGTAAGCATCGATGCCTACGCCAATGGTGCCTTGAGTGAAGCCAGACTCAAAGGTAGCGATGAAGCCCTGACCCCAAGTATTGACGTCGTCGTTGCCGTCTTTATGGTCGCGATTCCAGTAGGTATTACGCAGCAACAGATCCAGCTTCGCATCTTCGACGAAGCCCTTGGATTCGGATTGCTGGCTGGCGAAAGCCATTTGGGAAGTGCCCGCGGCGACTGCCAGGGCGATTACGCTCCACTTCATCACGCTCATTGTGATTGCTCCTCGGTTTCAAACGGCTGCCTGCTTTCGAGAGAAAGAGACATCTTTTTTGCTATTCGATTTCGGTTCCTGTTGACCCGGCTGATTGCTGTCACGACAGAATCAGAAAAATATTTCCTGAAATTACTGTGTAGCCGGGGAAGCTCGTGACGGCAAGTGTAACCCGGCTCTTCTGCTTTTCTCCTGCCTGTTTTCAGCCTTTACTGACCTACAGCAATAATCATGCACAAAGTCTTAAAAGGTGATTTTGTGCCTCGCACGTGTTGCTGTCCATCCTCTGATCGCGCCAAAGCAGAGCGCTTTTGAGCCATCCGTGCGCTCGTCTGGTGCGAGCCGCTGTGGTGGCTGGTGGAGTATTCTTCACCCGACGATACGGCGCGGCACTCGATGTTGCGTCGATTCCCGACATGAGCAGGAGTGCGATTATGTTCGTTCTTGATTCGCGCCTGGAGCAGGACACTCTGCCGCTGGGTGATTTTCCGTTGTGCCGACTGCTGTTGATGAATGATTCCAGCTATCCCTGGTTCATCCTCGTGCCACGCCGCGAAGAGGTCAGTGAACTGTTTCAACTCGATGGTGCCGATCAGCAATCGCTATGGCGTGAAGCGACGGCGCTGGCCGAGACGCTGAAAGACACCTTCGGCGCCGACAAGATGAATGTTGCGACGCTTGGCAATATGGTCAGCCAGTTGCACATGCACGTCATCGCCCGCCGCCGGGACGATGCGGCCTGGCCGGCGCCCGTCTGGGGGCATCAGCCTGCGCGGCCCTACACTGACGAACAGGTTGAGGCCATCCGGCAGAAGCTCAGGCTTGTGTTGACCGATGATTTTCGTTTTGCGGAGTCATAAGATGGAGCTGGAGCGACGTATCGCCGATCTTGAAACGCGCCTGGCCTTCCAGGACGACACGATTCAGGCGCTGAACGATGTGCTGGTTGCCCAGCAGGCGGCTGTCGAGCGGCTGCAGGCACAATTGAAGATGCTGGCCAGGCGCCAGGAGGATATGCAGAGCGGGATCGGGATAGAGGGGGATGAGGCGCCTCCGCCGCATTACTGAGGTTTCGCGGCGGAGGTGACGAGGGGTCAGTGGTTGGTCTGCACTACGTCTTCGGCTTGCAATCCCTTGTCGCGCATCATGATGGTGAATTCCACGCGCTGGCCTTCAACCAGAATGCGGTGGCCATCGCCGCGAATGGCGCGAAAGTGGACGAATACATCGTCACCGCTGTCGCGTGAGATAAAGCCAAACCCCTTCGAAGTGTTGAACCATTTGACCGTCCCGGTCTCGCGACCGGCGGAAGGTGCGGCAGTGTTCATTGGGGCGCTTTTTGTACGTGCAGCCGTTACGGGAGCGTGGCGCACAGGCTGTACCTGGCCGGTCTGGGCGGTGGCCAGATGCAGTACGACGGCGATAAATGCCGGCAGCAGGCTGGCAAGCGTAGCAGGCTGGCCTGCAATGGCGGCTATCGGGGCCAGCAGCACCAGGGCCTGAATCACGACAGCTGCAATCAGCAATGCGGACACGGCAAGGATGATAGGACGGGTACGATTATTGCTGTCTGGTTGCGCAAACGAAGCGAACTGTGCGTTCAGCAGGCCCAGCAGCAGCAGGCAAAGCGCCTCGGGTTGTATAAGGGGTGACAAGCCGCTGGAAAGGCTGGGAACGAATGACAGCACAAGGGCGGCAACGCCCGTCAATACATGAACGATCTTAAGCATTGTTATGACTCACAGTTGAATAGCACGATGGAAAAAGCGGCAGGAACCGGGCGAAAGGAATGTGCAGACAGACGATAAATCGTTTGCCTGGCTTTGAGGTGCCCAGGCTGCGGCGCGGGCGTATTTAACAGTAAAGGGGAGCGCTGCTCAAATCGCGTGCCTGGTGGGGCGGGGTGGTTCCGGCGGGTGGGGTGGCAAGCCGTATCGTGATCGGGACATTGCCGGCAGGCTCTGGACAGTCGCTTGCGCAACTGTCCAGGATGAACGAGGCGATGCCTTGCCTCAGGCGGCCAGCAGGCTGCGCAGCATCCACGCTGTTTTTTCGTGAATCTGCATGCGTTGGGTCAGAAGGTCTGCAGTCGGCTCGTCGCTGACTTTTTCCAGCAAGGGGAAAATGCCGCGTGCGGTGCGCACGACCGCTTCCTGGCCTTCTACCAGTAGCTTGATCATTTCTTCGGCGGAGGGGACGCCTTCCTGCTCCTTGATCGAGGACAGCTTGGCGTATGCGGCATAGGTGCCGGGAGCCGGAAAGCCCAGGGCGCGAATGCGCTCGGCAATGTCATCCACGGCCAAGGCCAGTTCGGTGTACTGCGTCTCGAACATGGTGTGCAGGGTGTTGAACATCGGGCCTGTCACATTCCAGTGGAAGTTGTGTGTTTTCAGGTACAGCGTGTAGGTGTCCGCGAGCAGTCGGGACAAGCCTTCTGCGATGGCGGCGCGATCCTGTTCGCCAATACCGATGTCGATTTTCATGATTTTTCTCCTGATCGATGAAGTAGCTGTAGTTATGCCAGAAAACATGGCGTGCTGCATATGCGTGTGGCGAGTTCGTTCTTTGAAGTCGCCCGGGGGAATCGGTTTCATTTTCTTGCACATGCTCTCGACGAGGCTAGGGTGTCGCCAGCGGCTGCGTCGGAGCGATTATGTGGATATAATCTCGCGCTTGTGCCCGGCGACCCGCTTTCCTGTGGGCGACGCCAGCGCTTGATCACGATTGCCTGCATCAGTCCGTATAGCGAGTGATGCGGTTCGACAGGATGCTTGTGCGGTGTCCTGTGACCAGTCGCACCTTGCGCGACCCGATGAATTTCAAGATACGAGAAGCGAACCCCACCATGATGCGCAGCCACTATTGCGGCCAGTTGAACGAAAGCCTGGACGGCCAGGAAATCACTCTTTGCGGTTGGGTCCATCGCCGCCGCGACCACGGCGGGGTCATTTTCCTCGACGTGCGTGATCGCGAAGGCATGGCCCAGGTGGTGTTCGATCCCGACCGCGCCGAGACGTTCGCAGCGGCTGACCGGGTGCGCAGCGAGTATGTCGTGAAGATCACCGGCAAGGTCCGCCTGCGCCCGGAAGGCGCGCGCAACCCGAACATGGCCTCCGGCGCGATCGAAGTGCTGGGTTATGAGCTGGAGGTATTGAACGAGGCGGAGACCCCGCCGTTCCCGCTCAACGAATACAGCGACGTGGGCGAGGAAACTCGTCTGCGCTACCGCTTCATCGACCTGCGCCGCCCGGAAATGGCCGAGAAGCTCAAGTTGCGCTCCAGTATCACGACCAGCATCCGTCGTTATCTGGATGAAAACGGTTTCCTCGATGTCGAGACGCCGATCCTGACCCGCGCCACCCCTGAAGGCGCCCGCGATTACCTGGTGCCCAGCCGCACTCATCCCGGCAGCTTCTTTGCTCTGCCGCAGTCGCCTCAGCTGTTCAAGCAGTTGCTGATGGTGGCCGGCTTCGATCGCTACTACCAGATCGCCAAGTGCTTCCGCGACGAAGACCTGCGCGCCGACCGCCAGCCGGAATTCACCCAGATCGACATCGAGACCAGCTTCCTCGACGAATCCGACATCATCGGCATCACCGAAGGCATGGTGCGCAAGCTGTTCAAGGAAGTGCTGGGCGTCGAGTTCGGCGAGTTCCCGCACATGCCGTTCGAGGAAGCCATGCGTCGCTACGGCTCGGACAAGCCGGACCTGCGTATCCCGCTGGAGTTGGTCGATGTCGAAGACCAGCTCAAGGATGTCGAATTCAAGGTATTCGCCGGCCCGGCCAACGATCCCAAGTGCCGCGTTGCCGCGTTGCGCGTGCCGGGCGGGGCGAGCATGCCGCGCAAGCAGATCGACGACTACACCAAGTTCGTCGGCATCTATGGCGCGAAGGGTCTGGCCTACATCAAGGTCAACGAGCGCGCCAAGGGCGTCGAAGGTCTGCAGTCGCCGATCGTCAAGAACATCCCGGAAGCCAATCTCAATGCGATCCTCGATCGTGTGGGTGCGGTCGATGGAGACATCGTTTTCTTCGGCGCCGACAAGGCCAAGATCGTCTCCGAGGCGCTGGGTGCGCTGCGCATCAAGCTGGGGCATGACCTGAACCTGCTGACCTGCGAGTGGGCACCGATGTGGGTGGTGGACTTCCCGATGTTCGAGGAAAACGACGACGGTTCGCTGTCGGCGTTGCACCATCCCTTCACCGCGCCCAAGTGCTCCCCCGAGGAACTGGAAGCCAATCCGGGCGCCGCACTGTCGCGCGCCTACGACATGGTGCTCAACGGCACCGAGCTCGGTGGCGGCTCCATCCGTATTCATCGCAAGGACATGCAGCAGACCGTATTCCGCATCCTCGGCATCGACGAGGCGGAGCAGAACGAGAAGTTCGGCTTCCTGCTCGATGCATTGAAGTACGGTGCGCCGCCGCACGGTGGCCTGGCCTTCGGCCTGGACCGTCTGGTGATGCTGATGACCGGCGCGCAGTCGATCCGTGAAGTGATCGCCTTCCCGAAAACCCAGAGCGCGGCGGACGTCATGACCCAGGCGCCGGGTGCGGTGGACAGCAAGGCACTGCGCGAATTGCATATTCGCCTGCGCGAGCAGCCCAAAGCCGAATAACGGCAAAGCCGGAGCCCAGGGAAACCTGGGCTTCTGCGTTATACCAAGTAGAAAGTTGATCAAAGAGGGGGACAGTTATGGCTGGTCATTCCAAATGGGCCAACATCAAGCACCGCAAGGGGCGCCAGGACGCCAAGCGCGGCAAGATCTTCACCAAGATCATTCGTGAGCTGACCGTTGCCGCCAAGAGCGGCCCGATCCCGGCGGACAACCCGCGCCTGCGCCTGGCCGTGGACAAGGCGCTGGTCGCCAACATGTCGCGAGACGTGATCGACCGCGCCATCGCCCGCGGCGCCGGCAACAACGAGGCCGACAATGTCGTCGAGCTGAGCTATGAAGGTTACGCACCCAGCGGCGTGGCGATCATCGTCGAGGCCATGACCGACAACCGCAACCGCACTGCTGCCGAAGTGCGTCATGCCTTCAGCAAGCATGGCGGCAACCTGGGCACCGACGGCTCGGTCGCCTACATGTTCGACCGCAAGGGGCAGATCAGTTTTGCCGCGGGCGTTGACGAAGATGCGCTGATGGAAGCGGCATTGGAAGCGGGTGCCGATGATGTGGAAATGGGTGATGACGGCTCGGCGCTGGTCTCCACCAGCTTCGCCGATTTCCATGCCGTCAACGAGGCGCTGAGTGCTGCCGGCTTCAAGGGCGAGGAGGCGGAGATCGCGATGATTCCTTCGATTGCCGCACCGCTCGCCGATCTGGAAACCGCACAGAAGGTGCTGCGCCTGATCGACGCGCTGGAAGATCTGGACGACGTGCAGAATGTCTACCACAACGCCGAGATTCCGGACGAGATCGTGGAACAGCTGGATTGAGGCCTTAGGTGAGTCGAAACCGGAAGTACCTCGGTGCTTCCGGCTTTTTGTTGTCGCCGTGCAGTCTTCGGGTTCTGTAGGGCCGAATTCATTCGGTCATGGATTCGAGAAGGCCGAACAGGTTCGGCCCTGCGGGCTCCGTCGCGAGCGCGGAGTTATGTGGCTAGCCGCCGCGCCATGAGCTCCCTATACTTGCCGCTGGATAAATAGACAGTATGGCGGCGGCATGACGCTTATCCTCGGGATAGACCCAGGTTCACGAATTACTGGCTACGGCGTCGTCCGTGATACCGGTCGCAGCTGCGAATACGTGGCTTCCGGTTGCATTCGCACCGGCAGTGGCGAATTGCCCGAACGCCTGCGCGCGGTGTTCGTCGGCGTCAGTGAGGTGATTCGCTTGCATGGGCCGGTAACCATGGGCATCGAGCAGGTGTTCATGGCGCGCAACGCCGATTCCGCACTCAAGCTCGGCCAGGCCCGTGGTGCTGCGATTGTGGCTGCTGCAGAGCTGGGTCTGGAAATCGCCGAATACACCGCCACCCAGGTCAAGCAGGCGATTGCCGGAACTGGTGGCGCCGACAAGCAGCAGGTGCAGATGATGGTGATGCACCTGCTGAAGCTGGTGAAGAAGCCGCAGATCGATGCCTCCGACGCGCTGGCGATTGCCCTGTGTCATGCGCATCATCGGCAGAGCCTGATTCCGCACGGCCTGGCCGGCGCCAAGCGCAGAGGCGGTCGCTTGCGTTTGTAAAAGCGAGCATGCAGGTCATTCGGGCCGCTCGATCGGTCAAGAGAGGAAGCGATACTGTGATTGGACGTTTGCGTGGCACCCTGGCGGAGAAACAGCCGCCGCATCTGATACTGGATGTAAATGGCGTCGGCTATGAAGTCGAAGTGCCGATGACGACGCTTTACCGTCTGCCGGCGCTTGGCGAGCCGGTGACGCTGCACACCCACCTGGTTGTGCGTGAAGATGCGCAACTGCTCTACGGCTTTTCCGAAAAGCGCGACCGCGAGCTGTTTCGCGAGCTGATCCGCCTCAATGGCGTCGGACCCAAGCTGGCGCTGGCACTGATGTCCGGACTCGAAGTGGACGAACTGGTGCGCTGCGTTCAGGCGCAGGACACGTCCGTGCTGGTGAAGATTCCGGGTGTCGGCAAGAAGACAGCCGAACGCCTGTTGGTCGAACTCAAGGATCGCTTCAAGGCCTGGGAAAGCATGCCGTCCATTGCTCCTCTGGTAATGGAACCCCGTGCGAGTATGGCAGTCTCAAGCGCCGAGAATGATGCGGTCAGTGCGCTGATTTCCCTCGGTTTCAAGCCACAAGAAGCCAGCCGTGCCGTATCCGCCGTACAGGAAGACGATTTGAGCAGTGAAGATCTGATTCGCCGTGCCCTCAAGGGAATGGTGTAAGCCCATGATTGAAGCTGATCGTCTGATTACCGCCACCGGTCGTGATCGCGAAGAACAGTTCGACCGCGCCATTCGTCCGCTGAGCCTGGCCGAATATATTGGCCAACCGGTCGTACGCGAGCAGATGGATCTGTTCATCCGCGCCGCGCGTGGGCGCAGTGAAGCGCTGGATCACACCCTGATCTTCGGTCCTCCCGGTCTGGGCAAGACCACGCTGGCCAACATCATCGCTCAGGAAATGGGCGTCTCGATCAAGAGCACTTCCGGTCCGGTGCTGGAGCGGCCTGGTGATCTTGCCGCGCTGCTGACCAACCTGGAGGAAGGCGATGTGCTCTTCGTCGATGAGATTCATCGACTTTCGCCCATCGTCGAGGAGGTGCTGTATCCGGCGATGGAGGATTTTCAGCTGGACATCATGATCGGCGAAGGTCCGGCGGCGCGCTCGATCAAGCTCGACCTGCCGCCCTTCACCCTCGTCGGTGCCACTACCCGAGCGGGCATGCTGACCAATCCGTTGCGTGATCGCTTCGGCATCGTGCAGCGCCTCGAGTTCTATTCCACAGCTGATCTGGCAACCATCGTCAGTCGTTCCGCCGGCATTCTCGGCCTGCCCATCGAGAGCGAGGGCGCATTCGAGATCGCCCGCCGTGCGCGGGGTACGCCACGTATCGCCAATCGCCTGTTGCGACGGGTGCGCGATTTTGCCGAAGTGCGGGGCAATGGCGAGATTACCAGAGCCACCGCCGATCTTGCCTTGAACATGCTCGATGTCGACGAGAGGGGCCTGGACCACCAGGATCGGCGGCTGCTGCTGACATTGATCGAGAAGTTCGACGGTGGGCCGGTCGGTATTGACAGTCTTGCCGCGGCAATCAGCGAGGAGCGACATACCATCGAGGATGTGCTTGAGCCTTACCTGATCCAGCAGGGCTACGTCATGCGCACACCACGCGGGCGTGTGGTCACCCGTCATGCCTATCTGCACTTCGGCCTGAACCTGCCCAAACGCCTGGGCGATTCGCCAGTAGCGGACCTCTTCGACGGCGACACAATGTGATGAAAATATTCTTGTTTCAGCCAATTGGAATTTGCAGTGTCTGGCACTAGTATGCGCGCGGAATCACCTGTTCGGCCGTTCACTCATCGTTGTCGCGTCTATTACGAAGATACCGATGCGGGCGGCATCGTTTATTACGTCAACTACCTCAAGTTCATGGAGCGGGCCCGTACCGAGCGGTTGCGCAGCCTGGGTTTTGCCCAGTCGCAGCTGGCGGGCGAAGACCTGCTGTTCGTCGTGCACTCCAGCGAGGCGCGTTATCACGCACCGGCGCGGTTGGACGATGAATTACTGGTGACTGCCGAGGTAGTCGAGATAAAGCGCGCAAGCCTGCGTTTCAGGCAGCAGGTGAGGCGTGCCAAGGATGATCTGCTGCTCTGCGAAGGGCAGTTTCTGGTGGCCTGTGTACGCGCCGAGAGTTTGAAACCCCGCCCCATTCCCGAAGCGCTGCGGTCAGCCTTCGCCGGGTCGGGTCTACCCCCTGCAGGAGAGTAAGCGTGGAACCCAACGTCGATCATATGTCCATGTGGAGCCTGATCAGCAATGCCAGCTTTGTGGTTCAGCTGGTCATGCTGATCCTGGTGGCGGCCTCGGTGATGTCCTGGATCATCATCTTCCAGCGCGGCAATATGCTGCGTGCCGCCAAGCGCTCGCTGGATACCTTCGAGGAGCGTTTCTGGTCGGGTATCGACTTGTCCAAGCTGTATCGCCAGTCCGGCAGCAACCCGGACCCGGATTCGGGCGTCGAGCAGATCTTCCGTGCCGGTTTCAAGGAGTTTTCCCGTCTGCGTCAGCAGCCGGGCGTCGATCCCGATGCGGTGATGGATGCGGTGAACCGGGCCATGCGCGTCGCCATCTCCCGTGAAGAGGAAAAACTCGAGCAAAGCCTGCCGTTCCTTGCGACCGTTGGCTCCACCAGCCCCTATATCGGCCTGTTCGGCACGGTCTGGGGCATCATGAACTCCTTCCGCGGTTTGGCCCAGGTACAACAGGCGACGCTGGCCACCGTCGCGCCGGGTATCGCTGAAGCGCTGATCGCCACGGCAATCGGCCTGTTCGCGGCGATTCCGGCGGTCATCGCCTACAACCGCTTCTCGGCGCGTGGCGAGCTGCTCATCGGTCGTTACTACACCTTTGCCGACGAGTTCCAGGCGATTCTCCATCGCAAAGTCCACACCACCGAAGATTGAGGCCCCCAGGCCATGGCCAGAATTCGCAATAGACGCAAGCCGGTCGCCGAGATGAACGTGGTGCCCTACATCGACGTGATGCTGGTGCTGCTGGTGATTTTCATGGTGACCGCGCCGATGCTCAATCAGGGCGTCAAGGTCGATCTGCCGCAGGTCAGCAGTGAGGTGTTGCCGCAGGATAACGATGCCCAGGTACTGACCATTTCGATCAAGGCCGACAAGACCTACTTCTGGAACATGGGGACGGAGGTCGACACCGAAACGGTGCAGGACCAGGCGCTGACGCTGGAGGAGATGACCCGGGCGGTCACGGCGATCATGAACCAGAATCGCAGTCAGGGTAAGCAGGTGCAGGTGTTCGTGCGTGGCGACAAGGCTGTGGACTATGGATCGGTCATGTCCGCCATGGGCGGGCTGCAGGAAGCGGGTGTCGGTAACGTCGGCCTGATCACCGAGGCACCTTGATGCGCCAGTCTGATCGTTCGCGCTCGGAGAGCTATTACTGGCCCACGATTCTCGCGGTGGGCCTGCACGTCATCATTTTCGGTACGTTGTTCGTCAGCTTCGCCATGACGCCTGAGCTGCCGCCGTCCAAGCCGATCGTTCAGGCGACTTTGTATCAGCTCAAGTCGCAGAGTCAGGCGACGACCCAGACCAACCAGAAAATCGCTGGCGAAGCACAGAAGACCTCTGCCAAACAGTACGAAGCCGAGCAGATGGAGCAGCGCAAGGTCGAGCAGCAGAAGCAGGCGGCTGCCAGGGCTGCGGAACAAAAGAAGGCCGAGGATGCTCGAAAGGCCGAAGCGGCCAAGGCTGACGCGGCAAAGAAGGCCGCCGATGCGAAAAAGGCCGAAGAAGCCAGGAAAATAGCTGAACAGAAAAAACAGGCGGAAGTCGCCAGGAAAGCGGCTGATGAGGCGGCGAAGAAGAAAGCCGCCGAAGAAGCGAAAAAGAAAGCCGCTGCCGAGGCCGCCAAGAAAAAAGCAGCTGAAGAGGCGAAGAAAAAGGCGGCGGCTGCCGAAGCTGCGAAGAAAAAAGCCGCGGCTGATGCTGCACGCAAGGCGGCGGAAGATAAAAAAGCCCAGGCGCTGGCTGAATTGTTGTCGGAAGATACCCAGCGACAGCAGGCCTTGGCCGATACCCAGGGCGATCAGGTGGCTGGCGACTTCGATGACCTGATCCGTATGCGTGCGGCAGAAAACTGGACCCGGCCACCCTCTGCGCGCAACAACATGTCGGTATCGCTGCGGGTCAATATGCTGCCGGATGGCACCATCACGGCTGTGAGCGTTTCCCGCTCGAGTGGTGATGCACCATTCGACAATTCCGCAGTGGCTGCGGTAAAGAATATCGGTCGGCTGACCGAGATGCAGGGATTGTCTGCACAGGATTTTCAGCCGTACCGCTCGTTCATGATGACATTTACGCCTGAGGATCTTGCGTTGTGATCAATTACCTTCGAGGTTTTATCGTCCTTTCCCTGCTGGTAATGGGCAGTGCCGTTGCCCAGGAAAAGAACATTGTGGTCACCAGCGGTACCGATCGTGCCATTCCCATCGCCGTCGTGCCCTTTGGCTGGCAGGGCGGCAGTGTGCTGCCGGACGACATGGCTGAGATCATCGGTAATGACATGCGCAACACCGGCGTATTCGAGCCCATTCCCAAGCAGAACATGATCAGCCTGCCGACCCGTGGCAGTGAAATCATCTTTCGTGACTGGAAAGCACTGGGTGCACAGTACGTGATGGTGGGCAATATCGAGCCATCGGCCGGCAAGCTGCAGATTCGCTATGAAGTCTTCAACGTCACCACCGAGCAGCAGGTCATGAACGGTACGGTGGGTGGCAGCCAGGATCAAATCCGCGACATGGCGCATTTTGCGGCGGACCAGGCCTTCGAGAAGCTCACCGGAATCAAGGGTGCGTTTTCAACGCGGCTGCTCTATGTCACCGCCGAACGCCTCGGCAGCGCCAATACCCGCTATACACTCCAGCGTTCCGATTATGACGGTGCGCGGGCCGTGACGCTGCTGCAATCGCGTGAGCCGATCCTGTCGCCGCGCTACTCGCCGGATGGCCGTCGCATCGCTTATGTGTCGTTCGAGCAGAAGCGCCCGCGCATCTTTATCCAGCACATCGATACCGGTCGCCGTGAGCAGGTCACCAATTTCGAGGGGCTCAATGGCGCGCCGGCATTTTCGCCTGATGGCAACCGTCTGGCGTTTGTGCTGTCCAAGGACGGCAACCCGGAAGTCTACGTGATGGACCTCAATTCGCGTCAGCTGCAGCGGCTGACCAATCATTACGCCATCGATACGGAGCCTTTCTGGGGAGCCGATGGACAGACCATCTATTTCACTTCCGATCGCGCCGGCAAGCCGCAGATATACAAGCAGCGTCTGGGTAGCAACAACGCCGAGCGGGTGACCTTCGTAGGCAACTACAACGCGAATCCCAAGCTTTCGGCAGATGAAAAGACGCTGGTGATGATCCATCGCCAGGAGGGCTATACCAATTTCAAGGTGGCGGCACAGGACCTGCAGCGCGGCAATTTGCGACTACTCTCTGACACAAGTTTAGATGAGTCGCCCACTGTTGCGCCTAATGGCACCATGCTAATCTATGCGACCCGCCAGCAGGGCCGGGGAGTCTTGATGCTCGTATCAATCAATGGTCGAGTTAGGCTCCCGCTTCCTACTGCTCAAGGCGAAGTCCGTGAGCCATCGTGGTCCCCTTACCTGAACTGATGCGGTATCAACGCTTAACCTAACCAATAAACACACCTGGGGTTGTTACACATGGAAATGCTGAAATTCGGTAAGTTTGCTGCTCTGGCACTGGCTATGGCCGTAGCTGTTGGTTGTTCGTCCAAAGGCGGCGATGACTCCGGCGAAGGCTCTGCCATCGATCCGAACGCCGGTTATGGCGCTGATAGCGGTGCCGTTGACGGCAGCATGAGCGAAGAAGCTGCTCTGCGCGCCATCACCACCTTCTACTTCGAGTACGACAGCTCCGACCTGAAGCCGGAAGCCATGCGCGCTCTGGACGTTCACGCCAAGGATCTGCAGTCCGCTGGCAACCGTGTCGTTCTGGAAGGTCACACCGACGAGCGTGGCACCCGCGAGTACAACATGGCTCTGGGCGAGCGTCGTTCCAAGGCCGTTCAGCGCTACCTGGTTCTGCAGGGCGTGTCTCCTGCACAGCTGGAACTGGTTTCCTACGGTGAGGAGCGTCCGGTTGCCATGGGCAACGACGAGCAGTCCTGGGCTCAGAACCGTCGCGTAGAACTGCGCAAGTAATAAGCCATGCTCAAGTACCGTCATGCTCTGATGCTTCTCGCGCTTGGGCTGCCGCTTGCCGCGGTGGCTCAGGTCCCGATCGTGGAATATGACTCGCGCAGCGGAAATGCTGCGCCTGAGTCGGGATATTCTGCGGGCTCGGATACTGGCGGTGCCTATGCCGGAGGCGGAGCGGTTGCTCCGTCCTCGGCACAGGGCATGCTCTTCGTCCAATTGCAGCAGATGCAGGAAGAAATCGCGCAACTGCGTGGCATGCTCGAAGTGCAGCAGAATGATATCCAGCGCCTGCAACAGGAAGGGCTGGAGCGTTACCAGGATCTGGATCGTCGCTTGTCGCAAGGTGCGTCAGGTAGCCAGGCCAGTCAGAATTCTTCAACCGTTGGCGCCAATAACGCCGGTGGAGCCGCCCAGGCACCCGCAGGTGCTCCGGCGCAAGGGACGGCGAGTGCCGATCCGGAAAAGGAAAAGCTGTATTACGATGCCGCCTTCGATCTGATCAAGGCCAAGGATTTCGACAAGGCCAGTCAGGCCTTTGCTGCGTTTTTGCGCAGGTATCCCGAGAGCGTTTATGCCGGTAATGCCCAGTACTGGCTGGGCGAGGTGAATCTTGCCAAGGGTGATCTGCAGGCTGCCGGCCAGGCTTTTGCCAAGGTCAGCCAGGCCTATCCGCAGCACAGCAAGGTACCGGATTCGCTGTACAAGCTTGCCGATGTCGAATTGCGTCTGGGTAATCGTGACAGGGCTCACGGGATTTTCCGTCAGGTCATCGCCGACTACCCCAGCAGTTCGGCTGCACAGCTGGCCCAGCGTCAATTGAATCGATAGGCAATCAATGGCACGGCTGACAAAACCCGCCTGACAGCGGGTTTTTTCGTTAGAATCGCTGCCTCTAATTCCCGCAACGGAGGCGGACGGCCTGTTTAGCCGTTACGCCCGTGGCTGATATGCACCATACCCTGCGAATATCCGAGATTTTTTACTCGCTGCAGGGCGAGACGCGTACCAGTGGCCTGCCCACGGTATTTGTCCGCCTGACCGGCTGTCCCCTGCGTTGCCAGTATTGTGATACCGCCTATGCCTTCACTGGCGGCGAGATCATGACGCTCGAAGCGATTCTGCAGCGCGTTGCATCCTTCAATCCCCGCTACATCTGCGTCACAGGCGGCGAGCCACTTGCCCAGCCGGGCTGTGTGCCGTTGCTGCGGCAGCTGTGTGATGCCGGTTATGAGGTGTCGCTCGAAACCAGCGGTGCGCTGGATATTTCCGCTGTCGATGAGCGCGTGAGTCGGGTCGTCGATCTGAAGACGCCAGGCTCGGCTGAAATGGGGCGCAATCTCTACGAGAACATCCGCTGGCTGACTCCCAACGACCAGGTGAAATTCGTCATCTGTTCACGGGAGGATTATGACTGGGCAGTATCCAAGCTGATCGAGTACCGGCTGGATGCGCGTGCAGGTGAAGTGCTGTTCTCGCCCAGTCACGGCCAGGTCGATGCACGAGCACTGGCTGACTGGATCGTCAGCGACAACCTCCCGGTGCGCCTGCAACTCCAGTTGCACAAGATTCTCTGGAACGATGCTCCCGGGCACTGATCACTCGGCATCCATCGTCGATGGCATTTGTGAAGGTAATTGCAATGACTGATAAGAAAGCCGTAATCCTGCTCTCGGGCGGGCTCGATTCCGCGACCGTGGTCGCAATGGCCAAGACGCAGGGCTATGCCTGCTACAGCATGAGTTTCGATTATGGCCAGAGGCATCGTGCAGAGCTGCATGCTGCCGAACGGGTTGCCCGGCAGTTGGGTGTGGTCGAGCACAAGGTGATCGGCATGAACCTCAACGGCATTGGTGGCTCGGCACTCACCGACAGCAGTATGGATGTGCCTGAGGAGCTGGCTGACGGCATTCCTGTGACTTATGTGCCTGCTCGCAACACTCTGTTCCTTTCCCTGGCGCTGGGCTGGGCTGAAGTGCTGGGTGCGCGAGACATCTTCATTGGCGTGAATGCTGTCGATTATTCGGGTTATCCCGATTGTCGTCCGGAGTTCGTCGAGGCCTTCGAGCGACTGGCCAATCTTGCGACCAAGGCTGGCGTCGAGGGGCAGGGGTTCACCATTCGCGCGCCTCTGCAGAATCTCAGCAAGGCGCAGATCATCCAGGAAGGTGTCCGCCTGGGTGTCGATTACGCGATGACGGTGTCCTGCTATCAGGCCGATGACATGGGGCGCGCATGTGGCAAATGCGACAGCTGTCGCCTGCGCGCGGCTGGCTTCGAGGCAGCAGGTATCGAGGACCCGACTCGATATCACTGATTTTTTTCAAAAAAACTTTGATTTACTCAATCAAATCAGTATCATGCGCTCCGCATCGGGTCGTTAGCTCAGTTGGTAGAGCAGTTGGCTTTTAACCAATTGGTCGTAGGTTCGAGTCCCACACGACCCACCATATTCTCCTTGTGAGATGCGAAGCCGGATACCGCAAGGTATCCGGCTTTTTTAATGCCTCTGGTTTTCTCAGGGGTATCGGTTTGTCATACGCTGGCAGCTTGCAGGCGCCGACAAAACGCTGATGGAATCGCCTCGCTTTCCCTTTTGTGAATGCTTCGGCTAGTATTCCTGCCCCTTTGACCGGCCAGAGCACGCAAGCCTGCGCGTGGCGCTTGCTTACCGTGTTCTGCCCAGGGTCGACTTCATCGCTCGGGTTATACTCGGCACTTCATGCAATAACGTGCTTGCAGGACCTGTGAACATGACGGACATCCCCGAACGCATTCTGGTGCAGGCTCATCTGGCGGCCAGGCAGGCTGTACCGTTGACGCCCGAACAGGAAGCGCACTTGTGTAACGAGATCACCGCTGAGCTGAAACGGCAGAATGCGGTCCTCGTGGCGCATTACTACACCGATCCGGTGGTTCAGGCGCTGGCCGAGCAGACCGGAGGCTGCGTCTCCGACTCGCTGGAAATGGCACGCTTCGGCAATGAGCATCCGGCGCAAACCGTGGTGGTTGCTGGTGTCAAGTTCATGGGCGAAACCGCGAAGATCCTCAACCCGGAAAAGCGCGTGCTGATGCCGACGCTGGAGGCGACCTGTTCGTTGGATCTCGGCTGTCCGGTCGAAGAGTTCTCGGCGTTCTGCGATCAGCACCCCGAGCGCACGGTGGTGGTGTATGCCAATACCTCGGCTGCGGTGAAGGCGAGGGCAGACTGGGTCGTTACTTCCAGTTGTGCGCTGGAAATCGTCGAGAGCCTGATGGATAACGGCGAGACGATCATCTGGGCGCCGGACAAGCATCTGGGCAGTTATGTGCAGCGCGAAACCGGTGTGGACATGCTGCTCTGGGATGGCGCCTGTATCGTCCATGAAGAGTTCAAGGCGAAACAGCTCGAAGACATGAAGGCGCTTTACCCCGAGGCGGCCGTGCTGGTGCATCCCGAGTCGCCGGAAGCGGTGATTGCCCTGGCCGATGCGGTCGGTTCCACCAGCCAGTTGATCAAGGCGGCGCAAACCCTGCCCAACTCGACCTTCATCGTCGCTACCGACCGCGGCATCTTCTACAAGATGCAGCAGCTGTGCCCGGAAAAGAGCTTTATCGAGGCGCCTACAGCCGGCAGCGGCGCCACCTGCCGCAGTTGTGCGCATTGCCCCTGGATGGCGATGAATACCCTTGAGCGCATCCTGCAGAGCCTGCGTACGGGCAGCAATGAAATACTCGTTGATCCCGTGTTGATTCCGCGAGCGGTCAAACCGCTCAAGCGCATGCTGGATTTCACCAGGGCAGCGCGCCTCAAGCAGGCTGGCAACGCCTGATGCCACCCACGAAGCCCATGCTGCGCGGGTGAGCAATCAGCGTAGCATGTCTTCGATCATGCGCTTTTCATCGGCCAGTTGTTGCTGGCGCGCGTCGATACGGGCGGATGTCTGGAAGGTGCTGGAGCGACGTTTGGCGAAGTCCAGCTGCTCGATGGCCTGGGTGTAGTCGCCAACCAGTGCGAAGAACTCTGCACGGGCCTGGTGCAGGCCGAGGATGTTGCCGGTCAGGCCGCGAACTTCCGATACCTGATACCAGACGTCAGGATCCCTGGGGCGTGCTTCGACCAGCCTGTCCAACTCGTGTTCTGCCCCCTGCAAAAGGCCCTGCTTGATCAGCAAGTCGATGTGCGTCTGACGCACTGGGTAGCTGCCGGGATAGAGTTCGAGTAACTGCTTGGTTCGTTTCTGCGCTTCGCCCATGCGGTTGGCGGTGATGTCGAGCTCGACCTGTGCCAGGTTGTAGGTGATTTCGTTGGGTGCTTTCAGCAGCAGAGGCTGCAGAGTGGCTGCAGCCTCCTGGAGCTGAGCGCTCCTGATCTGCGCCAATGCCAGGCCATAGCGGGCGGAATCCAGGCCTTCATTTTCGCTGAGCATGGCGCGAAAACGCTTGGCGCTGAGGCCGGGCGTGCTCTCGAACTGCAAGTCCACGCGCGCGCGCATCAGTTGATAACGCAAGCTGTCCTGCACGCCGCCCTGAGGGTACTGCTCGGCCCGGTTGCGGGTGTCGGCGATACGCGATTCGCTGACCGGGTGGGTCAGCAGGAATTCCGGCGGTTTCTGATCGTAGCGATACTGGCGCATCAAGCGACCGAACATCTCCGGCATCGCACGCGGGTCATAGCCGGCGCGTTCCAGATTGAGAAGACCGATACGGTCGGCTTCCTGTTCGTTCTGACGGGAAAAGCGTCGTTGCGCCTGGATGGCGGCAGCCTGGGTCGAGACGATGGCGGCGATACCTGCATCGCCAGCACCGGCGGCTGCGGCCACCACCCCGGCGAGCATGGCTGCCATCAACGGCAGTTGCATGCGTTTCTGCGCTTCCAGGCCGCGTGCGAAGTGGCGTTGGGAAAGGTGCGCCAGTTCGTGCGCCATCACGGAAGCATATTCGGCCTCGGTCTGGGCATGAATGAACAGCCCGCCATTGACCCCGATAATCCCGCCAGGGGCTGCGAATGCGTTCAGCTGAGGGCTTTTCAGCAGCACGAACTCCAGGCGTCGATCCTGCAATTGGCTGGTTTCGGCCAGACGGTAGACGCTGCGCTCCAGATAGTCCTTGAGCAGGGGATCGGACAGCTGTGGAACCTGCCCGCGCAACAGGCTGAGCCAGGCGCGCCCCAGCTGGTATTCCTGCTCCGGCGAGACGATCCCCGAGCTGGAGTCGCCCAGGGAAGGCAGGTCGTTGGCCATTGCCGGCTGCCCGATCAGAACGGCCAGTGTCAGCAGGGTAGGGCGCAGCAGTTTCATCCGGACGGGCTCATCGATTCGGGGGATCGCTACTGTAGCCTTGTGCTCGGGTGGCTGGCCAGAGCTGCTTGCGGCTCGGTATCCTGCAGTCCTTTCGAGGAGATGATCAATGACTGAACAGGACGCTTGCGTCACGACTCATGACGCCGAGCTGGACGCCAGCGGGCTTGCCTGTCCGATGCCGTTGCTCAAGGCCAAGCTGGCGCTCAACGGGCTGACCAGCGGCCAGGTGCTGAAGGTGACGGCGACCGATCCGGGCTCGCAACGGGATTTTCGCAGCTTCGCCAGGCTTGCAGGTCATGCGTTGCTGCATGAAGAAATGGAAGAGGGTGTTTATCGCTACTGGCTGCGCAAGACCTGACGGGGGCGCCGGCAAGAGAGACAGGGCCGGATTTTTCCGGCCCGTCGTTCGTTATTGCGGGTTCAGTGCCTGGGCGGCCTGCAATACGGCTTCGACATGGCCTGGGACCTTCACGCCGCGCCATTGCTGGCGAAGAATGCCTGCGCTGTCGATGAGGAAGGTGCTGCGGTCAACGCCCATGTATTTCTTGCCGTACAGCTTCTTCAGCTTGATGACGTCGAACAGCTGGCAGAGCTGCTCGTCCTTGTCGGAAATGAGTTCGAAGGGGAACCCCTGCTTGGCCTTGAAGTTCTCGTGGGTTCTCAGGCTGTCGCGTGAAACGCCGAATACCAGCGTGTTGGCCGCTGCGAATGCTTCGTGCAGATCACGAAAGCCCTGGCCTTCGGTGGTGCAACCCGGCGTGTTGTCCTTGGGGTAGAAGTAAAGCACCACCTGCTTGCCCTGCAGCGCTTCGAGGTTGATCAGCTGGCCGCTGGTAGCCTGGGCCTGGAAAGCGGGTAGCGGTTGGTCGATCTCGACGGACATGATGGTTTCCTCTTTTATGGGTTCTGCGGGCGCCAGGGTTCGATCAGGGCATCCAGATTCAACGCATCGGCGAAGTCGAGGAACTGGTCGCGCAGCCAGCTGATCTGCGTACCGGCCGGCAGGGTGACGGTCAGCGTGGCGTTGAGCATGGTGCCGCCGGTTTGTGGCGCCTGATAGGTGTCACAGGTCAGGCTTTCCAGCTCGACACGATGGTCGATGAAGAACTGGCACAGCTCATTGAGAATGTCCGGACGGTAGACAGAGCTGACGTAAGCCACGTATGGCAGTGCCTGGGGACGGACTTCCAGCGCTTCGCTGCGTACCACGTGGGTGGTGAAGTCATGCTTTTTCGCCAGACCCGGCAGTGCCGTTTCCATGCGTGCGAGGGCGTCCCAGGTCCCGGTGATCTCCAGTACCAGCGCGCAGTATTCGCCATGCCGGGTCAGTCGGGTGTTGACTACGGCGCAGCGATTCTCGTTGCTGGCCCTGCAGAGCACGTTGGTGAGCTCCATTGGGCTGCGGCCCATGGCGCTGATGACGAGAAACTGTTCACGGGGTACGGGAGGGGTGGACATGCAGCATTCCTGGCGGTAATGAATCGGGCGGCCAGCCAAGCCGAAAACGAGCAAGAGTAGCGAAAAGCGCCGCCAGAGGGAAATCTACAGCGATGGCGCAGCCCGGATGGCATCGAATCGAACAGGATTTTCATTGCGCCGGATGCCTCCGGCGTACTCGCAAAGCGCAAAGGAGCCTTGTACCATTACGCCTCTCTTTTTCCGGCAGGAGCGGTTGCATGATTGCGGGCAGTATGGTGGCACTGGTCACGCCCATGGATGCGCAGGGTGGCCTCGATTGGGACAGCCTGAGCAAACTGGTGGACTTCCATTTGCAGGAAGGCACCGACGCAATCGTGGCGGTTGGTACTTCGGGCGAATCGGCGACCCTCGATTACAGCGAAAACATCGAAGTGATCCGCCGTGTGGTCGATCAGGTCAATGGCCGTATCCCGGTGATCGCCGGCACGGGAGCCAACTCCACCCGTGAGGCGCTGGAACTGACCGAAAAGGCCAAGGCCGTGGGTGCCGATGCCTGCCTGCTGGTTACCCCGTACTACAACAAGCCGACCCAGGAAGGTCTGTACCTGCACTTCCGACACATCGCCGAAGCCGTGGCGATTCCGCAGATTCTCTATAACGTACCCGGTCGCACCGCTTGCGACATGCTGCCGGAAACCGTGGAACGGCTGTCCAAGGTGCCGAATATCATCGGCATCAAGGAAGCCACCGGCGACCTCAAGCGCGGCCAGGAAGTGCTCGATCGGGTCAGCAAGGATTTCCTCGTCTATTCCGGTGATGATGCCACCGCCGTGGAACTGATGCTGATGGGCGGCAAGGGCAATATTTCCGTCACCGCCAACGTCGCGCCACGTGCAATGAGCGATCTGTGCATCGCCGCGCTCGCTGGTGAGGCGGAAAAGGCGCGTGCGATCAACGCTCAACTGATGCCTCTGCACCAGGCGCTGTTCATCGAAGCCAACCCGATACCGGTGAAATGGGCGTTGCACGAAATGGGCCTGATACCCGACGGCATTCGCCTGCCCCTGACCTGGCTCAGCCAGCGTTGCCATGATCCCCTGCGTCAGGCCATGCGGCAGTCCGGTGTGCTGGTTTGAACCATTCCGGTGTACCGGTTTTAACAATGAAGGAACACGCATGAAGCGACTGGCCGGACTCTCGACCCTTGCCCTGATCATCTCTGGAACCAGCGGCTGTGGCTGGTTGTGGGGTGAAGAGGGATATTTCCGCGACCGTGGCAGCGATTATCTGCAAGCGCATCAGGTCGCGCCCATGCAAATCCCGGCCAGCGCCGAGCTGCGTTCGGTCGAGTCATTGTTGCCAATTCCCCAGCATATCGCCGACACCCGCTCGACAGGCGAATATGAGGTGCCACGACCACAACGGCTGGTCGTCACCGAAGAAGCCAGTGAATTCAGTCTGCAAACATCTGAAGATGCGCGCTGGCTGGTTGCGCTCCGTGCACCGACGCAAGTCTGGGCTGCGGCGCGGCAGTTCTTTACCGACAACGGTTTCCAGATTGCCGATGAACGTCCGCAGACCGGAGAATTCACCACTGCTTGGCAGACCCGGGATCAACTGACTCCGGCTCTGGTGCGTAACCTTGGCCTGGGCGAAGGCGAAACCCGTGTTCGGGTGCGCGTAGAGCCTGGTGTTCAGCGCAACACCAGCGAAATCTTCCTGCTCAGCGTCCAGCGTCCAGCCGGCAGCACGGCTGATATCGGCTGGCCTGAAAAAACCGTCAATGCCGAGCTTGACCGGGTCCTTCTCGATGAGCTGCAGGCCGATTTGACCAGCAGTGCGGAGCAGGGCGGTTCTACCTCGCTGTTGGCTGAGCGAGCATTTGACGCGCCGAGCCGGGTGACACTCAGCGAAGCCGGCAGCGGCAGCCCGGTGTTGCAGCTCGACACCGACTTCAACCGTGCCTGGTCCAGTGTTGGTCGTGCGCTGGCCGCCAGCGACATTCTTGTTGAAGACCTGGATCGAAGCCTGGGTGTGTACTACATCAACCTGGCCGAAGGCGCAGCGAATCCGGACGACAAACCGGGCTTCTTCTCCAGGCTGTTCGGCGGAGCCCCGGACCGCAAGGAAATCGAAGCCCGCGCCGAGCGCTATCAGGTTCGCGTGACGGAAGTGAGCGGAAACGTTCAGATCACTCTCGACAAGGACCTTGACACAGTAGCTCCGGCCGATGTTGCGCGGCGCGTACTGAACATGCTCAAGGACAGTCTGGGCTGATCGACGCGGCGGCCCGGAATGCCGAAACAGGCGAAACCATTGGTTTCGCCTGTTTCGTTTGATGACAGACCTTCTTTGCTACGGTTGCCGGTTTCGGCAGCGTATCGGAATCCAGAGAATCGACATGACTACTCCAAGTGCCCTCAGCCTGAAGAAAATCTACTCCGGCAAGGTTCGCGACCTTTACGAAATCGATGACAGACGCATGCTCATGGTCGCCACCGACCGGCTCTCGGCATTCGATGTGATTCTCGCCGAACCGATTCCGGAGAAAGGCAAGATTCTCACCGCCATCTCCAACTTCTGGTTCGACAAGCTCAATCACTTGGTGCCCAACCATTTCACCGGCGACAGGGTCGAGGATGTGGTGAGTCCCAATGAGTTGCCGCTAGTGGAAGGCCGAGCGGTGGTTGCCAAGCGTCTCAAGCCGGTTGCGGTCGAAGCCATCGTGCGCGGTTATATCGCCGGCTCTGGCTGGAAGGAATACCAGAAGAGCGGCACCGTCTGCGGGATACAATTACCCGCTGGCCTGAAGGAAGCGGCCAAGCTGCCGCAACCGATCTTCACCCCCTCGACCAAGGCCGCCGTGGGCGATCACGATGAAAACATCTCCTTCGAGCAGTGTGAGGCCATCATCGGCAAGGAGTTGGCTGCGCAGGTGCGCGACGTCTCCATCGCGCTCTATAGTGCCGCCGTGGAATACGCCGCAACTCGCGGCATCATCATCGCCGACACCAAGTTCGAGTTCGGTCTCGATGAAGACGGTAACCTGACGCTCATGGATGAAGTGCTGACACCTGACTCCAGTCGTTTCTGGCCAGCAGACAGCTACCGTGAAGGCAGCAATCCACCCAGCTTCGACAAGCAGTTCGTACGCGATTGGCTCGAATCCACTGGCTGGAACAAGGAGCCACCCGCTCCAGCGGTACCGGCTGATGTCGCCCGGAAAACGGCCGACAAATACCGCGAAGCCCTGACCCGCCTTACGGCTTGAGGCTGCTGTACCTGCGAAAAGCCTTGCGGGCGTGCAATACACTGAAAAACAGGCAAAAAAGCCCTGTCGCAGGGTTCGACAAAAGCGCATGAACTGATATCATGCGCGCCGCTGGAGAGATGCCGGAGTGGCCGAACGGGACGGATTCGAAATCCGTTGAACAGGCAACTGTTCCTAGGGTTCAAATCCCTATCTCTCCGCCACTATTGTAAAATCCCTGTAAATCAAGCATTTACAAGGAAGTCGAAACGGCGATTTGTAGCAACGGTTTGTAGCGTTTTTTGTAGCACAAGCCCGAACCTATGGATCGCCGTTTTCTTTTGCCTGACTGCTCAGGCTTTCCAAGCATTTCTAGGCCGTTCTGGCTAATCCCATAACTTTGTTGCCTGGTCGCTGCTTCTGCGGGCTGGTGGCTTTCTCGGCCTCGTGCGCCCAAGTGGCGCGTGGGCTGCTGGGCAGCGTCGATCATCACCTGTTGCTGCCGACACTCGGGCTGGCGACCGATCTGCTCATGCACTTGCCTTGGAGTCCCCTGAATATTGACGAAAAGCTGTAAGCAGTTTTCAATTCAAATGTTATGTTATAACTTTTGAATTCAATGGTGCTGTCCATGACTGAGCAAGAGCTTCTTCGGCAACCCTCCGATGCCTACATGAACGGGCAGCAGCAGATATTTTTCCGTGAGTTGCTGCTGAACCAGCGATGCAAGCTACAGGAGCGGATATCAGGTGAGCTCGATGCGTTGCGTCAGCTCGAACCGAACAGCGACCCCGTGGATATCGGCTGTGCCGAAGAGCAGCGCCAGTGGCAGCTGCGACTGCTTGAGCGGGAGAAGAAGCTGCTCGACAAGATTGACCAAGCCCTCGAACGCCTGGCCTGTGGCGAATACGGCTGGTGTGAGGAGACGGGCGAGCCGATCGGCCTGCGTCGCCTGCTGCTGCGACCTACCGCGAGCCTGTGCATCGAGGCCAAGGAGCGGCAGGAAAAGAAAGAAAAACACCTACGTGATAGCTGAGGTTTCCCTTATGAGTGTTCAACTTCCCGTCACCGTACTGTCCGGCTTTCTTGGCGCCGGCAAGAGCACGCTGCTCAACCATGTGCTGAAGAACCGCGATAACCGTCGCGTCGCGGTGATCGTCAACGACATGAGCGAAATCAACATCGACGGCAGCGAGGTGCAGCGCGATGTCAGTCTCAACCGGGCCGAAGAGAAGCTTGTAGAGATGAGCAACGGCTGCATCTGCTGCACCCTGCGCGAGGACCTGCTGGAGGAAGTCAGCCGGCTGGCCCGCGAAGGCCGTTTCGACTACCTGCTGATCGAGTCCACCGGCATCGCCGAGCCCTTGCCGGTGGCCGAGACTTTCACTTTCCGCGACGAGCAGGGGCGCAGCCTGTCCGACCTGGCGCGCCTGGACACCATGGTCACGGTGGTCGACGGGGTCAACTTTCTCCGCGACTTCCACGAATCGGAAAGTCTGGCCAGCCGCGGCGAGACCTTGGGTGAGGAGGATGAGCGCTCGATTACCGACCTGCTGATCGAGCAGGTGGAATTCGCCGACGTCATTCTGATCAGCAAGATCGATTTGATCAGCAGTGCCGACCGCGAGGAACTGTCGGCAATCCTGCGCAGCCTCAACACCCATGCCGAGATCCTGCCGATGAGCATGGGGCAGGTAACGCTCGACAAGATCCTCAGCACTGGCCGTTTCGACTTCGAGCGTGCAGCCATGGCGCCGGGATGGTTGAAGGAGTTGCGTGGCGAGCATGTGCCGGAGACCGAAGAATACGGCATCGCCTCGACCGCCTACCGTGCTCGCCGGCCATTCCACCCGCAGCGCTTTCACGAGTTCCTCAATCGCCCCTGGAATAACGGCAAACTGCTGCGCTCAAAAGGCTTTTTCTGGCTGGCAAGCAGGCACCGGGATGCTGGAAGCTGGTCTCAGGCCGGCGGCCTGATGCGTCATGGCCTGGCGGGGCGCTGGTGGCGTTTCGTACCCAAGACTCAATGGCCGACGGATGACGAGGGTCTGCAGGAAATTCTCAGGCACTGGGACGGCCAGATCGGCGATTGCCGGCAGGAACTGGTGTTTATCGGGCAGAACATCGATTTCGAACGGCTGAGCACCGAACTGGATGCCTGCCTGCTCGACGACCAGGAGCTGGCCGCGGGGGTGGAAGCCTGGGAGTGGCTTCCTGATCCGTTCGACGAATGGCAAGAGGTCGTTGCCTGATGCTGGCGATCAAGCCTGGGCTGCTTGCGAGACAGGTTTCCGGGCCTACACCCGAAGTGCTGGCCACAGCGCTGGAGGAGGGAGTCAACCTCTCCGTCTGGGAGCGGCGTTTGCCTGCTTCAGTGAAGGCATTTACCTCGACCTTGATCAATACAGTCACTCATCTGGCTGAAAGCCTTGCCGTGGAGCTGCCTACCGAGGATGCGCAACCCGGCCTGCAAGGCCTGGTTGCAGGCTACCGGCATATCGATGGGTGCGCGGATTTCATGGCGGATGTCGGTTGGCTGGTGCAAGCCTACAGTTGTCTGCTGGGGGCGAGGAGAGTTGGACTACAGCTGCGAGTCCTGGAGCGCACCATGTGTCCTCGCTTTCACGTCGACTATGTGCCCTTGCGCTTGATTACCACCTACGTGGGCGCCGGCAGCCAGTGGCTGGAAGAGGGGGCGATGTGTCGCTCCCAACTGGGCAATCCTGCAGAAGAGCCACGGCACTCCATCCATCAGCTCGGATGTGGCCATGTGGCCTTGTTCAAAGGGGAAAAGTGGTTGGGTAACGAAGGGAGGGGGCTTATTCATCGCTCTCCGCAAATGGAGATGAGCGAGAAACGGCTGGTCTTGACCTTGGATTGGCTTAGCTAGTGACGTTTGCCTGTGCTGCCAGTACGGGCAGCTACGCCGTGGATATGGGCCTGGGCGCTGGTGTGGAAGTGATCATCGAGCGTTCCCCCGGCACAAGCTGGCCAGGAAGCGCCTCGATGCGTTCACGCATGCTCACTCAATACAGCCCTGAAGCATTCTCATCGCCGCTGCACACCTTACCGGCCTTTGGAGCGACCACAATATCGCGACGCTTCAAACCCGGTAGCTCTAAAATCAAAAACCCCGACGAAAGTCGGGGTTTTGGGGGTGATCTGAAAGGCTTTTGGAGAAGCCCTTCATATCGGCGGACGGATCAGAATGGCAGATCGCGCTTGGTGTGGCCGGTGTAGAGCTGGCGTGGGCGACCGATCTTCTGGCCGCTGGCGATCATTTCCTTCCAGTGGGAAATCCAGCCGACAGTCCGCGCCAGGGCGAAGATGACGGTGAACATGCTGGTCGGAATGCCGATGGCCTTGAGAATGATGCCCGAATAGAAGTCTACGTTCGGGTACAGGTTGCGCTCGGCGAAGTACGGATCGTTGAGAGCGATCTCTTCCAGCTTCATCGCCAGATCCAGTTGCGGATCGTTGATGCCCAGTTCGCCCAGGACTTCGTCACAGGTCTGCTTCATGACCTTGGCACGCGGATCGAAGTTCTTGTAGACGCGATGGCCGAAGCCCATCAGTTTGAACGGGTCGTTCTTGTCCTTGGCTTTGGCCAGGAATTTCTCGACGTTCGAAACGTCACCGATCTCGTCCAGCATGGTGAGCACGGCTTCGTTGGCGCCGCCATGAGCCGGACCCCATAGTGCTGCGATGCCGGCGGCAATACAGGCGAAGGGGTTGGCGCCGGTGGAACCAGCCAGGCGTACGGTGGAAGTGGAAGCGTTCTGCTCGTGATCGGCATGGAGGATGAAGATGCGATCCATGGCCTTGGCCAACACCGGGCTGATCGGTTTGATCTCGCAGGGGGTGTTGAACATCATGTGCAGGAAGTTTTCCGAGTAGCTCAGGTCGTTGCGCGGATACATCAGCGGCTGACCCATGGAGTACTTGTAAACCATGGCGGCGATGGTCGGCATTTTCGCGACCAGTCGCACTGCCGAGATTTCACGATGCTTCGGATCGTTGATGTCCAGCGAGTCGTGATAGAAGGCTGACAGCGCGCCGACAACGCCGCACATGATGGCCATCGGGTGAGCATCGCGGCGGAAGCCATTGAGGAAGGACTTCAGCTGTTCATGGACCATGGTGTGGTTCTGGACGGTGCTGAGGAACTTGGCTTTTTCCTCGGGAGTAGGGAGCTCACCGTGCAGCAACAGATAGCAGGTCTCTAGATAATCGCTTTTGGCGGCCAGTTGCTCGATAGGGTAGCCGCGATGCAGCAGGATGCCTTTGTCGCCATCAATGAAGGTGATCTGGGACTCACAAGAGGCTGTAGACATGAAGCCAGGATCGAAGGTAAAGCGACCCGTGGAGGTCAGGCCTCGTACGTCGATTACGTCAGGTCCCATGGTACCGGTTAGAACGGGCAGTTCGACGGCATCTGAGCCCTCGATGATCAACTGCGCTTTGTTGTCAGCCATGTATGGCCTCCTGTTTTATGCTTGGAATCATCATGGCCCCCCACGCAGGGCCCGCATCACTATAGTGAGATAAATCACAAAGTCAATTTGCGCGGAACCCCATCGCAGAGGGGGTTGCGGGGTGAATTCACAATACAGGAAGCCTGTTTACGGCATTTATATAAGGGTCGCTATCCACCTTTAGTGGCACTTCACCACATTGTCATTAGCGACCTAACTGTTTATACTCGGAAACCGACCGGCAGGGGCCTAACAGGCAGTTTCCTGTGGGTTGTCACTCGTGGGTGGCGGGTGCCGCTGAGTACTCTTCCCAACAACTTTGCCCTGCGCCTTGGGGCCTCAAGTGTGAAAAAAGCCGTGAAAAGCCAACGACCTGTAAACCTAGATCTTAGGACAATAAAACTCCCAATCACTGCCTACACGTCGATCCTTCACCGTATCTCCGGCGTCATTCTGTTCGTCGGTGTGGCCGTTCTGCTGTTTGCGCTGGACTCCTCGCTTTCTTCTGCCGAAGGCTTTGAAGAGGTGAAGGCGTGCTTCGGCAGTCCGTTGGCCAAGCTGGTGGTTTGGGCGTTGCTGTCTGCGCTGCTGTATCACCTGGTGGCCGGTACGCGTCACCTGATTATGGATGCGGGGCATGGCGAGACGCTGGAAGGCGGCAAGCTGGGCTCGAAAATCGTTCTGGCCGTTTCGGCGGTGCTGATCGTTCTGGCGGGAGTGTGGATATGGTAACCAACGTCACGAACTTTTCGCGTTCGGGCCTCTATGACTGGATGGCTCAGCGCGTTTCCGCGGTTGTTCTGGCGGTTTATTTCCTCTTTCTGATCGGATACCTGGTTGTCAATCCGGGGCTGGAATATGAGCAGTGGCATGCCCTGTTCTCGGCCAACTGGATGCGCATCTTCAGTCTGCTGGCACTGGTTTCCCTGAGTGTCCATGCATGGGTCGGCATGTGGACCATTTCCACTGACTACCTGACCAACATGGCCATCGGCAAGTGGGCTACCAGCGTACGTTTCCTGTTCCAGGCAGTGTGTGGCATCGCCATGTTCACTTTCTTCGTCTGGGGCGTGCAGATTCTTTGGGGTATCTGATTCATGGCTAGCATTCGTACTCTTTCTTATGATGCCATCATCATCGGTGGCGGTGGCGCAGGCATGCGCGCAGCACTACAGCTGGCCCAAGGTGGCCACAAGACCGCTGTAGTCACCAAGGTATTCCCGACTCGTTCGCATACCGTTTCCGCCCAGGGTGGCATCACCTGTGCCATCGCTTCGGCCGACCCGAACGATGACTGGCGCTGGCATATGTACGATACCGTCAAGGGTTCCGACTATATCGGTGACCAGGACGCTATCGAATACATGTGTTCCGTTGGCCCCGAAGCTGTATTCGAACTCGAGCACATGGGGCTGCCGTTCTCCCGTACCGAGCAGGGCCGCATCTATCAGCGTCCGTTTGGCGGCCAGTCCAAGGACTACGGCAAGGGCGGGCAGGCCGCTCGTACCTGCGCCGCTGCCGACCGTACCGGTCACGCGCTGCTGCATACGCTTTACCAGGCCAACCTGAAGGCCGGTACCTCGTTCCTCAACGAGTGGTACGCCGTCGATCTGGTAAAGAACCAGGATGGCGCCATCGTCGGTGTGATCGCGATCTGCATCGAGAACGGCGAAACCGTCTATATCCGCTCCAAGGCCGTGGTTCTGGCCACTGGCGGCGCGGGTCGCATCTACGCCTCGACCACCAACGCCCTGATCAACACCGGTGACGGCATTGGTATGGCGCTGCGCGCCGGCGTGCCGGTGCAGGACATCGAAATGTGGCAGTTCCACCCGACCGGTATCGCCGGCGCGGGCGTGCTGGTGACCGAAGGTTGCCGTGGCGAGGGTGGCTACCTGATCAACAAGCATGGCGAGCGCTTCATGGAGCGTTATGCGCCGAACGCCAAGGATCTTGCTGGCCGTGACGTGGTTGCACGTTCCATGGTCAAGGAAATCCTGGCGGGCAATGGCTGTGGTCCGAATGGCGACCACGTCATGCTCAAGCTCGATCACCTGGGCGAGGAAGTGCTGCACAGCCGCCTGCCCGGTATCTGTGAGCTGTCCAAGACCTTTGCGCACGTCGATCCGGTCACCGCTCCGGTTCCGGTTGTTCCGACCTGCCACTACATGATGGGTGGTGTCGCCACCAACATTCATGGTCAGGCGATCAGCCAGGATGCCAACGGCAACGACAAGATCATCGAGGGTCTGTTCGCCGTGGGCGAAGTGGCCTGCGTATCGGTGCATGGCGCCAACCGCCTGGGCGGCAACTCGCTGCTTGACCTGGTGGTCTTCGGTCGTGCTGCCGGCCTGCATCTGGAAAAGGCCCTCAAGGACGGCGTCGAGCATCGCGGTGCGACCGAAACCGATCTGGACGTGGCACTCAACCGTCTGGCCAGCCTGAACGAGCGCACCAGCGGCGAAGACGTTGCACCGCTGCGCAAGGAACTGCAGAACTGCATGCAGAACTACTTCGGCGTGTTCCGTACCGGCGAGTACATGCAGAAGGGTATCGCTCAGCTGTCCGATCTGCGCGAGCGTATCGCCAACGTGAAGATTTCCGACAAGAGCCAGGCGTTCAATACCGCACGTATCGAAGCGCTGGAGCTGCAGAATCTGCTGGAAGTCGCCGAAGCTACCGCCATTGCCGCCGAGACCCGCAAGGAGTCGCGCGGCGCGCATGCGCGTGAAGATTTCGAAGAGCGTGACGATGAGAACTGGCTGTGCCACACCCTGTATTTCCCAGGTGAGAAGCGCGTAGCCAAGCGTGGCGTCAATTTCTCTCCGAAGACAGTTCCGACTTTCGAACCTAAGGTTCGGACTTACTGAGGTCGTCGTTATGTTGCAAGTGAGCGTTTATCGCTACAACCCGGAAAAAGACGAAAAGCCCTACATGCAGGACTTCCAGGTCAATACCGACGGTAAGGATCTGATGGTTCTGGACGTGCTGGCGCTCATCAAGGAGCAGGACGAAGGTTTCTCCTATCGTCGCTCCTGCCGTGAAGGCGTCTGCGGTTCCGATGGCATGAACATGAACGGCAAGAATGGCCTGGCCTGCATCACGCCGCTGTCGGCTGTTGTCGCAGGCGGCAAGCTGGTGGTTCGCCCGCTGCCGGGTCTGCCGGTGATCCGTGACCTGGCCGTCGATATGAGCATCTTCTACAAGCAGTACGAGAAGGTTCGCCCTTATCTGATGAACGATACACCGGCACCGGCTATCGAACGTTTGCAGAGCCCGGAAGATCGCGAGAAGCTGGATGGCCTGTACGAGTGCATCCTGTGCGCTTGCTGCTCGACCAGCTGCCCGTCCTTCTGGTGGAATCCGGACAAGTTTCTCGGTCCGGCGGCGTTGCTGCAGGCCTATCGTTTCCTGGCCGATAGCCGTGACACCGAAACCGAAGAGCGTCTGGCTGCTCTGGATGACCCGTTCAGTGTGTTCCGCTGCCGTGGCATCATGAACTGCGTAAGCGTTTGTCCGAAGGGGCTGAACCCTACCAAGGCAATCGGGCATGTGCGCAACATGTTGCTGCAGAGCGCGACTTGATGAGCAAGGGCCTGTGGCTATTCGTGTAGCTATGGGTCCGTAATGTTTTACCGCGATACCTACGGCGCTGAGTTCAACCTCGGCGCCGTAGTTTTAGTAGGAATCCCAGCTTACAAAGCCAGGGTTCCGCTCTGAAAATTTGATGACCAGCAGGAGCATCCGGGGTGGTTCTCGGAAACTATCTGCGCGGTCCGTAGTGGCTTTACCTGGGTCGCTGCTTCAGAACTGGGAAAGTCATGCTGCGGTCTCCACGCTGGTGGTGTCTCCTTATCGAAGGTGACCAGACATGCAAGAAAGCGTAATGCAGCGCATGTGGGACAGTGCCCACCTATCCGGTGGTAACGCTGCCTATGTGGAAGAACTCTACGAGCTCTACCTGCACGATCCCAACGCTGTGCCCGAAGAGTGGCGCACCTACTTCCAGAAGCTGCCCGTCAGCGGCGGCAATACGGCTGATGTTTCGCACGCTACGATTCGCGATCATTTCGTGCTGCTGGCCAGGAATCAGCGTCGTACACAGCCTGTGTCCGCAGGCAGTGTCAGCAGCGAGCACGAGAAAAAGCAGGTTGAAGTCCTGCGTCTGATCCAGGCCTTCCGGATGCGTGGTCATCAGGCTGCACAGCTCGATCCGCTTGGGCTGCAGTCGCGCAAGGCTCCAGCCGACCTGTCGATCAATCACTACAATCTGACTGATGCCGATCTGGATACGGTTTTCCGTACCGGCGATCTCGCCCTGGGCCGGGACGAGGCAACCTTGCGTGAAATTCACCAGGCGTTGCAAGAGACCTACTGCCGCACCATCGGCGCCGAGTTCACCCATATCGTTGATTCCGAGCAGCGCAACTGGTTTATCCAGCGCCTGGAAAGTGTGCGCGGGCGCCCTGAATTCTCGCCGGAAATCAAAAGCCATCTGCTCGAGCGTCTGACGGCTGCCGAGGGGCTGGAAAAGTACCTGGGCACCAAGTACCCAGGCACCAAGCGCTTCGGTCTGGAGGGCGGCGAGAGTCTGATTCCGCTGCTGGACGAGATCATCCAGCGCTCCGGTTCCTACGGCACCAAGGAAATCGTCATCGGCATGGCCCACCGTGGCCGTCTGAACGTGCTGGTGAACACCTTCGGCAAGAACCCGCGTGACCTGTTCGACGAGTTCGAAGGCAAGAAGGTCGAAGGCTTGAGCTCGGGTGACGTGAAGTATCACCAGGGCTTTTCCTCCAACGTGATGACGCCCGGTGGCGAGATTCATCTGGCCATGGCATTCAACCCATCCCACCTGGAAATCGTTTCCCCGGTGGTCGAGGGGTCGGTGCGTGCGCGTCAGGATCGTCGTTGCGACCCGATTGGCGACAAGGTGCTGCCAGTGACCATCCATGGCGACGCGGCTGTCGCCGGCCAGGGTGTGGTCATGGAAACCTTCCAGATGTCGCAGACCCGTGCCTATCGGACCGGCGGCACCATTCGTATCGTGGTCAACAACCAGGTTGGTTTCACCACCAACAAGCAGGAAGACGCGCGCTCCACGGAGTACGCCACCGACGTGGCGAAGATGATCCAGGCGCCGATCTTCCATGTGAACGCGGACGATCCCGAGGCCGTGCTGTTCGTCACTCAGCTCGCTGTCGATTACCGCATGCAGTTCAAGCGCGACATCGTCATTGATCTGATTTGTTACCGTCGTCGTGGCCACAACGAGGCTGACGAACCGAGCGGTACCCAGCCGCTGATGTATCAGAAGATCGCCAAGCAGCGCACCACGCGCGAGCTGTATGCCGATTCGCTGATGCAGTCGAGCGTGCTCGATGAGACGGGCGTGCAGGCGAAGGTCGATGAATATCGCACCGCGCTGGATAACGGCCTGCACGTGGTCAAGAGCCTGGTCAAGGAGCCCAACAAGGAGCTGTTCGTTGACTGGCGTCCTTACCTGGGACATGCCTGGACCGCGCGCCACGATACCCGTTTCGATCTGAAAACTCTGCAGGAACTGTCGAGCAAGATGCTCGCTGTACCCGAAGGCTTCGTGGTTCAGCGGCAGGTGTCGAAGATCCTCGAAGACCGGCAGAAAATGGGTGCCGGCGCCCTGGCCATCAACTGGGGTTATGCCGAGACACTGGCGTACGCCACCTTGCTGTTCGAAGGCCACCCAATCCGTATCAGTGGCCAGGACGTGGGTCGCGGTACCTTCTCGCATCGCCATGCTGCGCTGCACAACCAGAAGGATGGCAGCACCCATATTCCGCTGCAGCACCTGTACGAAGGTCAGCCGCGCTTCGATTTGTACGATTCCTTCCTCTCCGAGGAGGCCGTGCTGGCGTTCGAATACGGCTATGCCACCACCATGCCTAACGCATTGGTGGTATGGGAAGCGCAGTTCGGCGATTTTGCCAACGGTGCCCAGGTCGTGATCGACCAGTTCATCACCAGTGGCGAGCACAAGTGGGGGCGTCTGTGCGGCCTGACCATGCTGTTGCCGCATGGCTATGAAGGGCAGGGGCCTGAGCACTCGTCCGCGCGTCTGGAGCGTTACCTGCAACTCTGTGCCGAGCAGAACATTCAGGTGTGCGTGCCGACCACCCCGGCACAGGTCTACCATATGCTGCGTCGCCAGGCGATTCGCCCGCTGCGCAAGCCGCTGGTAGCGCTTACGCCGAAGTCGCTGCTGCGTCACAAACTGGCCATCTCCACGCTGGAAGATCTGACCGAAGGCTCGTTCCAGACCGTGATCGGAGAAATCGATCAAATCGATCCGGCCAAGGTCGAACGGCTCATCATGTGCAGCGGCAAGGTCTATTACGATCTGCTGGACAAGCGTCGCAACGAAGGCCGCGAAGATATCGCCATCGTGCGTATCGAGCAGTTGTATCCGTTCCCTGAAGAGGATCTGGCCGAGGTGCTTGCGCCTTACCAGAACCTCAAGAACATCATCTGGTGTCAGGAAGAGCCGATGAACCAGGGCGCGTGGTACTGCAGTCAGCACCATATGCGTCGTGTCGCCGTCGCGCACAAGAAAGAGTTGTTCCTGCAGTACGCGGGCCGTGAAGCCTCTGCCGCACCTGCCGTCGGCTATGCCTCCATGCATGCCGAACAGCAGGAAAAACTGCTGCAGGACGCGTTCACCGTTTAATCATTCGAGCAAGAGGCCGCGAAACATCGCGGCCTCGCCGTAGAAACCGAATCAATAGGACCCAGCTAATGGCTATCGAGATCAAAGCCCCTCAATTTCCCGAATCGGTCGCTGACGGCACCGTTGCCACCTGGCACAAGCAGCCGGGCGATGCGGTCAAACGCGATGAGCTGATCGTCGACATCGAGACCGATAAGGTCGTGATGGAAGTTCTTGCCGAAGCCGATGGCGTGCTCACTGAAATCGTCAAGAACGAAGGCGATACTGTCCTCAGCGGTGAGCTGCTTGGCAAGCTTGAAGCCGGTGCCACCGCTGCAGCCGCGCCTGCACCTGCCGCTGAACCAGCCGTCGCTGCTGCTGCCGCTCCTGCTGCCAGCGCCGAAGACGCGATCCTTGCGCCGGCTGCGCGCAAGCTTGCCGAGGAAAACGGCATCGATCCCAACAGCGTGAAGGGCACCGGCAAGGATGGTCGTGTCACCAAGGAAGACCTGGTTGCCGCCATTGAAGCCAAGAAATCCGCGCCGGCTGCCAAGCCTGCCGCCGCTGCCGCCGCACCTGTAGCTGCCGTTGGTGATCGCGTCGAGAAGCGCGTGCCCATGACCCGCCTGCGTGCCAAGGTTGCAGAGCGTCTGGTTGAAGCACAGTCGTCCATGGCGATGCTGACCACCTTCAACGAAGTCAACATGAAGCCGATCATGGAGCTTCGTGCCAAGTACAAGGATCTGTTCGAGAAGACCCACAACGGCGTGCGCCTGGGCTTCATGTCCTTCTTCGTCAAGGCTGCGGTCGAGGCTCTGAAGCGCCAGCCGGGCGTCAACGCCTCCATCGATGGCAACGATATCGTCTACCATGGTTATCAGGACATCGGTGTCGCCGTGTCCAGCGATCGTGGTCTGGTGGTGCCGGTGCTGCGCAACGCCGAGCACATGAGCCTGGCCGAGATCGAAGGTGGCATCAACAACTATGGTAAGAAGGCCAAGGCCGGCAAGCTGACCATCGAAGAGATGACTGGCGGCACCTTCACCATCTCCAACGGTGGTGTGTTCGGTTCGCTGCTGTCGACTCCGATCGTCAACCCGCCGCAGACCGCCATTCTCGGTATGCACAAGATCCAGGAACGCCCGATGGCCGTTAATGGTCAGGTCGTCATTCTGCCGATGATGTACCTGGCGCTGTCCTATGACCACCGTCTGATTGATGGCAAGGAAGCCGTGACCTTCCTGGTCACCATGAAGGACCTGCTGGAAGATCCGGCTCGCCTGCTGCTGGATATCTAAAAAAGCAGCGGCAAGCTGCAAGCGGGAGCTGCTACGAGGCAGCCTCGCTTGTGGCTTGCCGCTTTTCGCTTGAAGCTAGAGAGGATTTGCAATGAGTCAGAAATTCGACGTCGTCGTCATCGGTGCCGGTCCCGGCGGCTATGTGGCTGCCATCCGTGCGGCGCAACTGGGCCTGAAGACCGCCTGCATCGAAAAATACCAGGGCAAGGACGGCAAGACCGCGCTGGGCGGTACCTGCCTGAACGTGGGTTGCATCCCGTCCAAGGCCCTGCTGGACAGCTCCTACAAGTTCCATGAAGCCCAAGAGAGCTTCAATGTGCATGGCATCAGCACTGGCGACGTCAAGATGGACGTGCCGACCATGGTGGCGCGCAAGGACCAGATCGTCAAAAACCTCACCGGTGGTGTTGCCGGGCTGCTGAAGGCCAATGGCGTCACCGTGTTCGAGGGGCATGGCAAGCTGCTGGCCGGCAAGCAGGTCGAAGTCACCAAACTAGACGGCAGCACCGAAACCCTGGCTGCCGAGAACGTCATTCTGGCGTCGGGCTCCAAGCCGGTGGATATTCCGCCCGCTCCGGTCAATCAGAACACCATCGTCGATTCCACTGGCGCACTGGACTTCCAGAGCGTTCCGGCGCGCCTGGGTGTGATCGGCGCAGGTGTCATCGGTCTGGAGTTGGGTTCGGTCTGGGCGCGTCTGGGCGCCGAAGTGACCGTCATCGAAGCGATGGACAAGTTCCTGCCGGCTGCCGATGAGCAAATCTCCAAGGAAGCCTTCAAGGTGCTGTCCAAGCAGGGCCTGAAGATTCTGCTGGGCGCGCGTCTGACCGCTTCTGAAGTCAAGGGCGACGAAGTTACCGTCAGCTTCACGACTGCCGAAGGCGAGCAGCAGCAGACCTTCGACAAGCTGATCGTCGCGGTTGGCCGTCGTCCGGTCACCACCGACCTGCTGGCTGCCGATGCCGGCGTGGACATGGACGAGCGCGGCTTCATCTTCGTCAATGATCAGTGTGCGACCAGCGTTCCGGGCGTCTATGCCATCGGTGACGTGGTGCGCGGCGCGATGCTCGCCCACAAGGCTTCCGAAGAAGGCGTGATGGTTGCCGAGCGCATCGCCGGGCACAAGTCGCAAATGAACTACGACCTGATTCCGTCGGTCATCTACACCCATCCGGAAATCGCATGGGTCGGCAAGACCGAGCAGGCGCTGAAAGGCGAGGGCGTGGAAATCAACGTCGGCACCTTTCCGTTCGCCGCCAGCGGTCGCGCCATGGCAGCCAACGACACTGCCGGCCTGGTCAAGGTCATCGCCGATGCCAAGACCGACCGTGTCCTGGGTGTCCACGTGATGGGGCCGGCGGCAGCCGAGCTGGTTCAGCAGGGCGCCATCGGCATGGAATTCGGCACCAGTGCCGAAGACTTGGGCATGATGGTGTTCTCGCACCCAACCATGTCCGAAGCGCTGCACGAAGCGGCGCTGGCGGTAAATGGCCATGCAATTCACATCGCCAACCGCAAGAAGCGCTAATGGCCATGTGAATGACGAAGCCCGCCTTGTTCTCGCGAACACTGCGGGCTTTTGTCTATCTGGGCGTCTATACCGTTTCGCTGCGCGGCGCGCCGATACGGCTACGGCACCAGATGCATTGAAACATCAGGTCTTTGAAAGGTATCCACGATAGTTTTCAGTGACTTGGGGTGGCGAGGCAGAGATGCCTCGTCTGATGCATATCAACCAATGGTAGCCAAGCATGAATCTCCACGAGTATCAGGGTAAGCAACTCTTTGCCGAATACGGTCTGCCGGTTTCGGCGGGTTACGCGGTAGACAATCCCCGGGAAGCGGCCGAGGCCTGCGACAAGATTGGCGGCACTGAATGGGTGGTCAAGGCCCAGGTGCATGCGGGCGGTCGCGGCAAGGCCGGCGGGGTCAAGCTGGTGCGCAGCAAGGACGAGGCACGTGCATTCGCCCAGCAATGGCTCGGCGAGCGACTGGTGACCTACCAGACCGATGCCAATGGCCAGCCGGTCAGCAAGGTTCTGGTCGAAGCCTGTACCGAGATTGCCAAGGAGCTTTACCTGGGCGCGGTGGTCGATCGCGCCTCGCGCCGGATCGTATTCATGGCCTCCACCGAAGGCGGCGTGGATATCGAGAAAGTCGCCCACGACACCCCTGAAAAGATCCTCAAGGCCACCGTCGATCCACTGGTCGGCGCGCAGCCGTTCCAGGGGCGTGAACTGGCCTTCCAGCTGGGGCTCAAGGGTGATCAGGTCAAGCAGTTCGTGCACATCTTCGTCGGACTGGCCAAGCTGTTCGTCGATTACGACCTGGCGCTGCTGGAAGTCAATCCGCTGGTGATCAAGAAGGATGGCAACCTGCATTGCCTCGACGCCAAGATCAATATCGACAGCAACGCCATCTACCGCCAGCCCAAGCTGCGCGACATGGCCGACCCGTCCCAGGATGACCCGCGCGAAGCCCACGCGGCACGTTGGGAACTCAACTATGTAGCACTCGATGGCAACATCGGCTGCATGGTCAACGGTGCCGGCCTGGCCATGGGCACCATGGACATCGTCAACCTGCACGGCGGCAAGCCCGCCAACTTCCTCGACGTCGGCGGTGGTGCGACCGAGGAGCGGGTTGCCGAAGCCTTCAAGATCATCCTCTCCGATCCTAACGTGGCGGCGGTGCTGGTGAATATCTTTGGCGGCATCGTGCGCTGCGACATGATTGCCGAAGGCATCATCGGCGCGGTGAAGGAAGTGGGTGTGAAGGTGCCGGTGGTGGTACGTCTCGAAGGCAACAATGCCGACCTGGGCGCCAGGATGTTGAGCGAAAGTGGGCTGAACATCATCGGTGCGAACAGCCTCACCGATGCAGCCGTTCAGGTCGTCAAAGCTGCGGAGGGCAAGTAATGAGCATCCTGATCAACAAAGACACCAAGGTTATCTGCCAGGGCTTCACCGGCTCGCAAGGTACCTTCCACTCCGAGCAGGCCATCGAATACGGCACTCAGATGGTCGGCGGCGTGACGCCCGGCAAGGGCGGCAGCACCCATCTGGGCCTGCCGGTCTTCAACACCGTGCGCGAAGCGGTGGAAGCCACCGGCGCCGATGCATCGGTCATCTACGTGCCGGCTCCCTTCTGCAAGGATTCGATCATCGAAGCGGCGATGAGCGGCATCAAGCTGATCGTCTGCATCACCGAAGGCATCCCGACGCTGGATATGCTGGAAGTGAAGATCAAGTGCGACGAACTGGGCGTACGCCTGATCGGGCCGAACTGCCCGGGCGTGATCACACCTGGCGAGTGCAAGATCGGCATTCAGCCGGGTCATATTCATCAGCCGGGCAGGGTGGGCATCGTTTCGCGCTCGGGAACCCTGACCTACGAAGCGGTCAAGCAGACCACCGACGCAGGCTTCGGCCAGTCGACCTGCGTGGGTATCGGTGGCGACCCGATTCCGGGTTCCAGCTTCATCGATATCCTGGCTATGTTCCAGGAAGACCCGCAGACCGAGGCGATCGTGATGATCGGCGAAATCGGCGGTTCCGCCGAGGAAGAGGCGGCGGCCTACATCAAGGCCAACGTCACCAAGCCGGTGGTGTCCTACATTGCCGGTGTGACCGCTCCGCCCGGCAAGCGTATGGGCCATGCCGGCGCGATCATTTCCGGCGGCAAGGGTACGGCGGATGAGAAATTCGCCGCGTTGCAGGATGCCGGAGTGACCACCGTGCGCTCCCTTGCCGATATCGGCAAGGCGCTGGCCGAGGTGACAGGCTGGGAAAGCAAGCAGGCCTGAAACCGTCCTGCCGCGAAAATACCAGTCAGGTTACTGACTGGTATTTCCAGCCATTTGCCGTTGAAGTCGTTCCTACAAGTTCGTTACGAGCATTCCCGTGGAATACAAGCGGCTTCAGCCGCGAAGCTTTCAGCATATTCGGAGTGAAAGTCGTCAGGACCTGACCGCCTGGTCACTAATTCTGTCGCGATAAACTCGTCTGAAGACGGCAATTCCAGTAAGGTGCGACGTCTTTTTTGCGTGCGTTTCTTGCCGCAATTGAACCGAATAGCCTTGGACGCGCTCGCGTCTCCTGCAGTGGTAACTCCAATGACTCGATTGAAAGGCCAGGATCTTCTGGCACTTGGCTTCATGACGTTCGCGCTGTTCCTGGGGGCGGGCAACATTATCTTTCCACCCAGTGCCGGCATGGCCGCCGGCGAGCGGATTGTGCCGGGTGCCATTGGCTTTCTGCTGACCGCTGTCGGCTTGCCATTGTTGACGGTGGTGGCGCTGGCCCGCGTAGGGGGTGGCATGGACCGCCTGACTGCGCCGTTGGGCCGCTGGGCAGGCCTGGGGCTGGCCGTTGCAGTATATCTGGCAATCGGTCCGTTGTTCGCAACACCGCGTACTGCAACAGTGTCGTTCGAAATGGGAATCGCGCCCTTTACGGGTAACTCGGCCGGTCCGTTGTTTGCCTATACCTCGATGTTCTTCGTCGCAGTCCTGCTGCTGGTACTGAACCCCGGACGACTGATCGACCGGATCGGCAAATTCATCACGCCGGTTCTGCTGGCGGCCCTGCTGGTTCTTGGAGGGGCTGCGCTCTTCGCGCCAGCCGGGCCGATTGGCGAGACGGCGGAAAGCTATCGCACCAGCCCGTTGCTCAAGGGGTTCCTCGACGGCTATCTGACCATGGACACCCTCGGCGCGCTGGTATTCGGCATCGTGATCGCCACCGCCATCCGTGACCGCGGCGTAACGGAGCCGGCACTGGTGACCCGTTACTCCATGATCGCAGGGGTGATTGCCGCAACCGGTCTGTCGCTGGTGTATCTGACGCTGTTCTACCTCGGCGCCACCAGCCAGGGTATCGCCGGGGATGCATCCAATGGCGTGCAGATCCTGACGACCTATGTGCAGCACACCTTTGGCAGCACCGGCAGCCTGCTCCTGGCTGTGGTCATTACGCTGGCCTGCCTGACGACTGCCGTTGGCCTGACAGCGGCCTGTGGCGAGTTTTTCAGTGGTGTACTGCCCGTCAGCTATCGCACCGTGGTGGTGGTGTTCACGGGGTTCAGTCTGCTGGTTTCCAATCAGGGTCTGACCCAGCTGATCAGTGTCTCGGTGCCCGTGCTGGTGGGCCTCTATCCGCTGGCGATCGTGCTGGTTGCCCTCAGCCTGCTGGATCGCTTGTGGTTATCGCAGCAGCGGATCTTCATTCCGACGATGGCGGTTACGCTGATCTTCGGTGTGGTGGACGGCTTTGCGGCGGCTGGCTTCGATCAGCTGGTTCCAGAACTGTTCAAGCAACTGCCACTGGCCGCGCAGAGCATGGGCTGGGTGCTGCCGGTGCTGCTCACCTTGTTGGCCACGATCATCGTGGACCGGCTAATGGGCGTGCGCCCGGCGAAGTGAGTTCTGCGCCAGCCGGACCTTTCAGGTTCGGCTGGCAGGCCTCGACAGCCCGGTATCCGTGCTGGCTATAATGCGGCGCAGTGTCGGAGGGAGGCCCGATGTCCATTCCTGAGCATTTGCTGCCGCATCTGATCGCCGTCGTCTGGTTTGTCGTCTGCTGGGTCGGTTATACCCGTTATGCCATCTGGCGCGGACGGGATACGGCCTGTCTGGCCAGTGTGTTGCATCTGTATCGCAAGGACTGGATGCGCCGCCTGATGTTGCGCGACAACCGTATTGCCGATGCCAACGTGATCGGCAATCTGGAGCGCAACGCTTCCTTCTTCGCTTCCAGCACGCTGATTATCCTGGCCGGTATTCTCACGGCATTGGGTGCCTCCGATCGTGCCGTGTCGCTGCTGGCCGACCTGCCTTTCGCCCAGCCGGTGAGCCGCGAGCTTTCCGAAGTCAAGCTGCTCGCACTGGCGGTAGTCTTCGTCTATGCCTTCTTCACTTTCAGCTGGTGCATGCGTCAGTACAACTTTGCTGCCGTGCTGGTGGCGTCTGCGCCTATGGTGGGAGAGCGCAACGTCAGTGACCAGGAACGCAAGTCGTTCGCCGAGCGGGCGGCCAGGGTCATGTCAATGGCCGCCAATCAGTTCAATTTCGGCCTGCGCGCCTATTATTTCGGTATGGCGACCCTGTCCTGGTTCATCAACCCCTGGTTCTTCATGGCGGTGACGACGGGTGTCGTGCTGATTCTCTACCGTCGCGAATTCCATTCCGATGTGCTCAAGGTGATGGTATTCACGCCAACCTTGCCGAGCGAACTGCCCGGGGAATAGGTCGTCCTGCAGTGAGGCGTTACCATGTGCGGCTTGTTTGATTGTCGAGACATCGCCCCATGAGCGACCCCGTGATTCTGGAGCGTACCCAGCGCTTCTTATCCTTCCTGCGGCATTGCCAGGTGCTGGGCATGAGCGTCGAGCGGGCCGACCGAACCGGCCTGACACTGCGCCTGCCTTGCAGCGAAAATATCGTCAGCGATCCTGAAACCGGCATCATTCATGGTGGCGCCATCACCACGTTGATGGATACCACCTGCGGCATCTCCACGGCCTGCGCGTTGCCCGAACTGGAAATCTGCCCGACCTTGGATCTGCGCATCGACTACATGCACTCCGCCGAGCCGGGGCACGATGTATTCGGTTTCGCCGAATGCTACCGAGTTACCCCGACCGTGATCTTTGCCCGTGGCGTGGCCTATCAGCGCGACATCAACGAACCCATTGCCCATGTGGTCGGTGCGTTCATGCGGATGGGCAAGGGGACGGTGATGAGCGAGCGGGGCGCATCTGCATGAGCGACAGGAACCTGAACGAATGGGTGCGTCAGGCCCACGAAAGCAACGACTACGATCCGCTTTTGCAGATGGTGCCCTATGCCCGGCTGATCGGTATCGAGTGCCTGCGCCTGGGTGATGAGATGGTATTCCGCCTGCCCAGCAGCCAGGACAATATCGGTAATCCCACGCTGCCGGCGTTGCATGGCGGGGTCATCGCCGGCTTCATGGAACATGCGGCGATGCTGCATCTGCTGATGTTCATGGGCAGCCCACATTTGCCCAAAATCATCGACTTCTCGATAGATTATCTGCGTGCCGGTCTCTATCGTGACACCTTTGCCGCCTGCCAGGTGTGGCGCCAGGGCCGTCGTGTCGCCAACGTTGCGGTCACTGCCTGGCAGACCAACCAGGCCGAGCCCATTGCTACCGCACGTTGTCATTTCAAGGTCGATGAGCCCTGAAGCGTCAGGCGGTTACCACCGTAGAAGCCTCAAGGAAGTTGAATGGATGCGTTGCTGATACTCGGCGGATTGCTGCTGATCGTTGTCTCTGGCATCTGGCTGGTGGTGCTGGCCTTCGGCACCAGCCTGTTGTGGGGAGTGGGATCCATGATCCCGCCGATCACGCTCATTTATGTCATCGCTCACTGGAAGACCGCACGCAAGGCGGTCGGGCTTTGCGGGTTGGGCATCATCCCGTTGGTGGTGGGGTTCTCGCTGCTGGCCAGCCAGGCACCGGAGCGATTCGAAACCATTGTCGGCCTCAAATGGCTTGAGCCGGACGAGGATATCCAGGGCAGCAGGCTGGCGTTCAACCTGCATGGCCAGTTGTATGGGCGATCTTTCACCCCGAGCGTCGGGACGCTTGTCGATGGTGTGCTGACGTTGCGTGAAGGCCATGATCCCTTTGCCCGGCAGGAGCTGGTCATTCGTCTCGGCAACATTCAGCCCGGCGCCGTGCGCCTCGATGTCCTGCCAGAAGACGCCCATCCTTCAACTGCAATCGAAATCAGCTGGACACGACCGGAGCAGGAGCTGCCCGAGGCGCGGAGAGTCCAGAGTGGTTACACACTGCATCTGGATCTACAGCCGGTGTCGCCCAACAAACTGGCCGGTGATTTTCATCTGGTTCTACCCCTGCATTTGCGCACCAGTATCAGCGGCAGCATCGAATTGCTTACGGATGGCCTGCATGCTCATGACGAGCAGGCCGACCCGCCCCGCGAAGATCAGGCAAGCCGCGAGCAGGCAGTTTCTGCGCAGGGTCCGTCACTCAACGACCGCCGTCATGGTTTTACCTTGCAGCATCTGCTGGGTGATCCGGCGCGCTATGTACAGCTGCGGGTGCGCGCGCATACAGAGCGGGGCGCAATGGCCGAGGGGCGCTTCATCGGTATCGATCCGGAAGGCAACCTGGCCATCAGGCACTTGCTCAAAGGCTCGGGTGAAGCGGTCTACAACCTTACGCCAGACGATATCGTGCTGCTCGAATTGCTTGAGCCTTAGCGTGGGTTTTTCAATGGTCTGTCAGGCGCAGGCTTGAATTTCTCCCCATAGCCCCCATCTGCCTGACATCGCCGCGATCGCGGCCCGTGCCATTGACGATGTGGAGTTCGTAGACGATGAGTGTGGAGACTCAAAACAAAGAAACCCTGGGCTTCCAGACCGAAGTGAAGCAACTGCTTCACCTGATGATTCATTCGCTGTATTCGAACAAGGAGATCTTTCTTCGCGAGCTGATCTCCAACGCTTCCGACGCCGCCGACAAGCTGCGCTTCGAGGCGCTGGCCAAGCCTGAGCTGCTCGAAGGCAGCGGTGATCTACGGATTCGCGTCAGCTTCGACAAGGACGCCAAGACCGTTACCCTCGATGACAACGGCATCGGCATGAACCGCGACGACGTGGTGACCCACCTGGGCACCATCGCCAAGTCCGGCACCGCCGATTTCATGAAGCACCTGACCGGCGACCAGAAGAAGGATTCGCACCTGATCGGCCAGTTCGGCGTCGGCTTCTACTCGGCGTTCATCGTCGCCGACCAGGTGGAAGTGTTCAGCCGCCGCGCCGGTACGCCAGCAGAAGAGGGTGTCTACTGGTCCTCGAAGGGCGAGGGCGAATTCGAGGTCGCCACCGTCGAGAAGGCCGAGCGCGGCACCCGTATCGTCCTGCATCTGAAGGCCGGCGAAGAAGAGTTCGCCGATGGTTGGCGTCTGCGCAACGTCATCAAGAAGTACTCCGACCATATCGCGCTGCCCATCGAGTTGCCGAAGGAATTCCATGGCGAAGAGAAGGACAAGCCCGCCGAGCCGGAGTGGGAAACGGTCAACCGCGCCAGCGCGCTCTGGACCCGTCCGCGCACCGAGGTGAAGGACGAGGAATACCAGGAGTTCTACAAGCACGTCGCCCACGACTTCGAGAACCCGCTGGCCTGGAGCCACAACAAGGTCGAAGGCAAGCTGGAATACACTTCCTTGCTCTATGTGCCAGGCCGCGCGCCGTTCGACCTGTACCAGCGCGAAGCGCCCAAGGGTCTCAAGCTCTACGTGCAGCGCGTGTTCATCATGGACCAGGCCGACGAGTTCCTGCCGCTGTACCTGCGCTTCATCAAGGGCGTGGTCGATTCCAACGACCTGTCGCTGAACGTCTCGCGCGAGATTCTGCAGAAGGACCCGGTGATCGACTCCATGAAGTCGGCGCTGACCAAGCGCGTGCTGGACATGCTGGAGAAACTGGCGAAGAACGAGCCCGAGCAGTACGCCTCCTTCTGGAAGCAGTTCGGCCAGGTGCTCAAGGAAGGTCCCGCCGAAGACTTCGCCAACAAGGAGAAGATCGCCAGCCTGCTGCGCTTTGCCTCCACCCAGGATGCCTCCGGCGAGCAGACGGTTTCGCTGGCCGATTACCTGGGCCGCGTGAAGGAAGGCCAGGACAAGATCTACTTCCTCACCGGCGAGTCCCATGCGCAGGTCAAGAACAGCCCGCACCTGGAAGTCTTCCGCAAGAAGGGCATCGAAGTGCTGCTGCTCACCGACCGCATCGACGAGTGGCTGATGAGCTACCTGACCGAGTTCGACGGCAAGCAGTTCGTCGACGTGGCGCGTGGCGACCTGGATCTCGGCAAGCTGGATTCGGAAGAGGACAAGAAGGCCCAGGAAGAAATCGCCAAGACGAAGGAAGGCCTGGTGGAGCGCCTCAAGGGAGCGCTGGGTGACGCGGTGGCCGAGGTGCGGGTTTCCCATCGCCTCACCGACTCGCCGGCGATCCTCGCCATCGGCGAGCAGGACCTGGGCCTGCAGATGCGCCAGATCCTCGAAGCCAGCGGGCAGAAGGTGCCGGAGTCCAAGCCGATCTTCGAGTTCAATCCGCAGCATCCGCTGGTCGAGAAGCTGGATGCCGAGCCGGACGAAGACCGCTTCGCCGACCTTTCGCACATCCTCTTCGACCAGGCGGCACTGGCGGCGGGCGACAGCCTCAAGGACCCTGCGGCCTATGTGCAGCGTCTGAACAAGTTGCTGGTTGAGCTTTCCGCTTGATCGATCCGCTATAGAAATGCAGAAAGCCCGTCATCGACGGGCTTTCTGCGTTCAGGCCAGCACGCTGACCAGCCGCGTGCCATAAGTCAGGTTGTCTGCGACCGGGCAGCGTTTTTCGATCTGTTCGAGCAGGGCCTGCTTTTCTTCGCGGCTGAGATCCGCATCGATCTCGACCTTGATCCGCAGCTCCTGAAAGCCTGGCCGCACATCTGGATCGCGACCGAGCAGGCCAGCCGGATCGTAGTCGGCTTCAACTTCGAAACGCATGCTGCGTAATTCGATTTTCTTCTGATGCGCGATAAAGCGTCCGATAGTGCCGAAGCAGCCGGCCACCGCCGCGAGAATCGCTTCCAGTGGCGTGGGGCCAAGGTCCTGGCCGGCGGCGTTTTTCGGCTGGTCCATGACCAGGCGATGGTTGCCGCATTGCACCTCGATACTCATGCCGGCATTCATTTCGCCCTTGGCACTGATGGTCTTGATGGCCATGTCTGATTCCGCTCCTGATTGAATAAGTGTCGAGGCCCTAGCCTAACGGTGGGATCGAGGCGCGGCGTTGATCATCATCAATATACCCAGCGGGGTATTTGTGGGACTGAAACCTGAACCCGTCTACCAGGTTGGTGGTCTATCCGCTTGGCTGTCAGGAGGACAACAGTGCTCAACGTTCAGAAATACCTTGCTGCGATCTGTCTGGTCGCATCCATTGCGCCGGCCCAGGCGCGTGATTACCGCTACAGCGATGCGCACTTGCATCTGGTGGATTTCTTCCAGGAAAGTGCCGGCATCGAGAAACTCATCGAGGCGATGGATGAGGGTGGCATCGACCATGTGATGGTCAGTGGCATTCCGGTGGCGAAGAAGTGGCATGAAAACGAGCCGAAAAGACCACGTTATTACGCCGGCGACGATGCTCCCGTGTACTGGTACAGCGCAACTGACATGATCGTCGCGGCTGCCATGGAGGAACTGGATGAACAACAGCGCCTGCGCTTCCATCCCTTCCTGTCCGGATTCAACCCCAACGACAAGAATGCCGCCACGCATATCCGCCGCATGCTCGAACTCAACCCCGGCCTCTGGCAGGGCATCGGCGAGGTCTTTACTCGTCACGACGACATCACCGCGCTGACCGAAGGCGACACGCCGCGCGCCAACAACGAGGCGCTGGCGAAGGTCTATCACCTGGCCGCCGAATTCGACCTGCCGGTGATGCTGCATTCCAACATCACCTCCAAGCGCGAACGCAATCCGCTGTATCTGGGCGAGCTGGAGGAGCCGCTGCGCAACCATCCGCATACCCGTTTCATCTGGGCACATGCCGGTACCAGCATGGAGCTGCATCGTCATCAGGAGCAGCTTGATTTTCTGCTGCCAACGGTTTCACGCCTGCTCGATGATTACCCCAACCTGCATATCGATCTGTCCTGGACCATGCTTAAGCCCTACCTGCTGAATGCTGAAGGAACCCCTCGAAAGGAGTGGCTGGAGCTGGTCGAGCGTCACCCGACTCGATTCATGCTAGGCAGCGATGTGGTGGGGCGTTTTGACAGCCTTGCTGAAGGCATGCAGGCGTTTGTGCCCTTTCTCGATGCCCTGCCGAAGAAGGTTGCCAACCAAGTAGCGCTCGACAACTTCCTCGCCATCCTGCCACGCAAACGTCAGGCTCAGGTGCGCTGAGCCATCCTTCGCGTACCGTCGGTCAGGGTGCGAAGCTAAATAACGTTAATTTGACGTCAATCATTCAAGTAATTAGCCGCCGGTGACGATACTGCGCTCAAGTTGCTGTAAACGTTCGGATACAGCATTTTGTTCCATGGAGTGAGGTTGTCCCATGCTTGTGCGCAATATGAATGTTTCTCGGCGATCAGCGCTGGGATTCGGCCTGATAGGTACTATTCTGGTTCTGCTGGGGCTGTTCGCGCTGCAGAAAATGTCGCAGATGCACAGCGAAGCGAAGGGGCTGAGTGAACACTGGTTGCCGAGCATCGTAGCTTTGGGAGAGCTGAACCAACATACGCTGCGTACCCGTATTTATACTCTGCGCTTGGTACTCGACCCTGCTCGGGCCGAAGCGAATCGCGCAGCTCTTGATGAGTTCCGAAATGGGCTACGTCACTATGAAGAGGCGTATCAGCGCAACATAGTGCTGGCGCGCGAACAGGAACTTTTTGACAACTATCGGAGTACGCGGGAAGCCTACGAAGAGGTCCTCGCAGAGGTCACCAGTCTGGAGCGGCAGGGCCAGACCGGGGCGGCGATTGAAGTGATCGGCTCGAAACTGAATGTGACCGGCAACGCGCTAAACGATTCGTTGCATAAGCTGGTTGTATTCAGTTCTGAACAGTCATCACTTTCGGTCCAGAACTCGGAGAAGATCTTTCAGACCTCTCGGCTGTGGATGATTGCAACATTTGTGGTGTCGGCATTTCTGACAGCGCTGCTCGCCTGGGTATTCACCCGCAGTATCGTCCAGCCTCTGAATGAGGCGGTTGCCATCGCTGAAGTGGTCGCAGCCGGGAACCTGACGCAGCACGTCGAAGTGCTCGGACGTGATGAGCCGGCACGTCTTCTGGCAGCCTTGAAAGTCATGCAGGAAACCCTGCGCAGCACCATCCAGGGTATTTCCGATTCCTCGAATCAGCTGGCATCAGCTGCTGAAGAGCTGAATGTGGTCACTGAGGATTCGACCCGTGGCCTGCATCAGCAGAACCATGAGATCGAGCAGGCGGCGACGGCGGTGAACGAGATGACCGCGGCGGTCGACGAAGTAGCGCGCAATGCCGTGGCGACTTCCGAAGCCTCGCGCGAGTCGGACGCAACTGCGCAGCAGGGTCGCCAGCAGGTCATCAGAACGGTCGACTCGATCAATCTTCTGGACGCTGATGTGAGCGCGACGGCTGAGCAGGTCGAGCGGCTGGCGGGGCAAGTGCGTGATATCAGCCAGGTGCTGGATGTGATTCGCTCGATTGCCGATCAGACTAATCTGCTGGCTCTGAACGCCGCCATCGAGGCCGCACGCGCTGGCGATGCCGGTCGTGGCTTCGCCGTCGTGGCCGATGAGGTGCGGGCACTGGCGCATCGCACGCAGCAGTCCACGCAGGAAATCGAGCAGATGATCGCTGCTGTCCATCAGGGCACAGACAAAGCGGTACAGGCCATGCAGACCAGCAGTGATCGTGCCCACACCACACTGGAGCTTGCGCAGGCCGCTGGCGAGGCGTTGGAAGGCATCACGGCGGCCATCAGCCAGATCAGCGAACGTAACCTGGTGATTGCCAGCGCGTCGGAGGAGCAGGCTCAGGTCGCACGCGAAGTGGACCGCAACCTGGTCAATATTCGTGACCTGTCGCTGCAATCCGCCGCCGGCGCCAACCAGACCAGTGCGGCGAGCCAGGAACTGTCCCGGCTCGCCATCGATCTGAACAACCTGGTCGCGCGTTTCCGTATCTGAACAGGCAGCTGACGCCTCGGGCCAGTCGAGGCGTCACGCACGCTGCAATATCGTTCAGACGTTGCATTGCAAGTGCTGGGCAGATGGGCCGCGGGTGCGTACCATCCGGCGTTTTATCCGGTCGCCCAGCGTGCTCGTGTTGTCCGCCACGCGCCAGTATCCGTAGCCTCTTACGCCGAGACTCTCTTCATGTCCAACCTGTCCACTCGTGTTTTCAGAGCCTATAGCCGTATCAGTCTGGTGGCGCAGATCGTCACGGGGCTGGTTGCCGGCTGCCTGTTGGCCTGGCTGTTTCCCGAAGCCGCGCGTTCGGTCAGCTTGCTGGGTGATCTCTTCGTGGCGGGCCTGAAGGCCGTGGCGCCGGTGCTGGTCTTCGTGCTGGTAACCGCTTCGCTGGCCAACCACAAGCAGGGACAACCCACGCATATTCGCCCGATCCTGCTTTTATATGCCCTTGGAACCCTGAGTGCGGCGGTGGTGGCCGTAATTGCCAGTAGTCTGTTCCCGACGACCCTGACCCTCGTCAACGAGGCAAGCGATGTAGTGGCGCCATCTGGCGTCGGTGCCGTGCTCAAGACGCTGCTGTTCAATATTGCCGACAACCCTGTACATGCACTTATCGAGGGGAACTACATCGGCATTCTGGCATGGGCGATTGGGCTGGGATTTGCCTTTCGCCATGCGCGGGAAACCACGCGCGAGCTGGTCAGCGATATTTCCGAGGGCGTGATGCTTATCGTCAAGGTGGTGATCCGCTTCGCTCCTCTGGGCGTTTTCGGGCTGGTCGCCGGAACGCTGGCGCAATCCGGGTTCGCGGTGCTCGCCAGCTATTTTCAGCTGTTGCTGGTACTGGTTGGCAGCATGCTGTTCGTGGCGCTGCTGATGAATCCATTGATCGTGTACTGGAAGCTTCGCCGCAATCCCTACCCACTGGTTTTCACCTGCCTGCGAGAAAGCGGGATCACTGCATTCTTCACCCGCAGCTCGGCAGCGAACATTCCGGTCAATATGCAGCTGTGCGAACGTCTGGGGCTGCACAAGGACACCTATTCGGTGTCGATTCCGCTCGGGGCAACCATCAACATGGCCGGCGCGGCCATCACCATCACGGTGCTGACCCTGGCTGCAGTCAATACGCTGGGCATCGTGGTGGATGTGCCGACCGCGATTCTGCTCAGCCTGCTGGCGTCAATCTCTGCCTGCGGCGCCTCGGGTGTGGCGGGGGGATCGTTGTTGCTGATCCCGTTGGCGTGCAGCCTGTTCGGAATTCCCAATGACCTGGCGATGCAGGTGGTGGCGGTCGGGTTCATCATCGGCATCGTGCAGGATTCGGCGGAGACCGCACTGAATTCGTCCACCGATGCGCTGTTCACGGCAGCGTCCTGTATCGCCCATGGCGATACCGTCGAGCTGCCGAATGAACCCTGGAGCTGATGATTCCCGCAATTGAAGCCGGAAACGAAAACGCCCCGAACCGGTCGGGGCGTTTTCGTTGGTGCGCTTGAAGCGGATCAGCCTTTCCAGCGCTTGAGCACCAGGGTGGCGTTGGTGCCACCGAAGCCGAAACTGTTGCTCATGACGGTGTCGAACTGTGCGTTCTCGCGCGTCTCGCGGACGATCGGCATGTCGGCGACTTCCGGGTCCAGCTCGTCGATGTTGGCCGAGCCGGCAATGAAGTTGCCCTGCATCATCAGCATGCAGTAGATCGCCTCGTGAACGCCGGCGGCGCCCAGCGAGTGGCCGGACAGGCTCTTGGTCGAACTGATTGCCGGAACCTTGTCGCCGAACATGTTGCGTACGGCCTTGATTTCCGCGACGTCGCCCACCGGAGTGGACGTGCCGTGGGTATTGAGGTAGTCGATCGGACCTTCGACAGTGGCCATCGCCTGCTGCATGCAACGCAGTGCGCCTTCGCCGCTCGGGGCGACCATGTCGTAGCCATCGGACGTGGCGCCGTAGCCGACGATTTCCGCGTAGATCTTGGCGCCGCGCTTGAGCGCGTGCTCCAACTCCTCGACCACCACCATGCCGCCACCGCCGGCGATGACGAAGCCGTCACGCTTGGCATCGTAGGCGCGCGAGGCTTTTTCCGGCGTGTCGTTGTACTGGCTGGAGAGAGCGCCCATGGCGTCGAACAGGCAGCTCTGGCTGTAGTGTTCTTCTTCACCGCCACCGGCAAAGACCACGTCCTGCTTGCCCATCTGGATCTGTTCCATGGCATGACCGATGCAATGCGCGCTGGTGGCGCAGGCCGATGCGATGGAATAGTTGATGCCCTTGATACGGAACGGCGTGGCCAGGCAGGCCGACACGGTGCTGCTCATGGTGCGCGGCACGCGATATGGGCCAATGCGCTTGACGCCCTTGTCGCGCAGGATGTCGATGGCTTCCATCTGATTGATGGTCGAGGCGCCACCGGAACCGGCGATCAGGCCGATGCGCGGGTTGGAGATGTCATCGGCGCTGAGGCCCGAGTCTTCCAGGGCCTGTTGCATGGCCAGATAGGCGTAGGCCGCCGCATCGCCCATGAAACGCAGGATCTTGCGGTCGATCAGTTCTTCCAGATTCAGGTTGACTGAACCGGAAACCTGACTGCGCAAGCCCATGTCCGCGTAGGCCTGGTTGAAGCGAATGCCGGGGCGGCTGGCGCGCAGGTTGGCGGAGACGGTGTCTTTGTCATTGCCGAGGCAGGAAACGATACCCAGGCCGGTGATCACGACGCGACGCATGCGGAAGTCCTTCAGAAGCTATCGGTAGAGGTAAACAGGCCGACACGCAAACCTTCGGCACTGTAGATCTCGCGGCCATCGACGCTGACTGTGCCGTCGGCGATGCCGAGGATCAGCGAGCGGCTGATGGTGCGCTTGATATGAATGTTATAGGTGACTTTCTTGGCGGTCGGCAGGACCTGGCCGAAGAACTTCACTTCGCCAGAACCCAGTGCACGACCACGACCGGGGTTGCCCTGCCAGCCAAGGTAGAAACCGACGAGCTGCCACATGGCATCCAGGCCCAGGCAGCCGGGCATGACCGGATCGCCTTCGAAATGGCAGCCAAAGAACCAGAGGTCCGGATTGATATCCAGCTCGGCGACCAATTCGCCCTTGCCGTACTTGCCGCCCACCTCGCTGATATGAACGATGCGATCGACCATCAGCATGTTCGGTGCGGGCAGTTGCGCATTACCGGGGCCAAACAGCTCGCCGCGGCTGCAACGGAGCAGATCTTCCCGAGTAAAGGCCTGTTGTTTGGTCATGCGTATTCCTCAATGGTCCCTTTTATGGAGGGCTTGCTGCTTTTCATTCGACTCGAAAATCAAGAGTACGATCATAAAAGACTAGTAATAGACTGCCACCCTGCGCCTAAAGTCACAGCGCAAGAACAAGGGCGTCTTCCGTTTCCATCTGGCCACGAGAGGTTACATGACAGAAACGGGGCGCTACTTTACCACTCCTGCGTTGTGACAACGACCTTATGACAAACTGTCCCCCATAGACTATGGGGTAATAGCTGCGTGAGACAGGCGCAAGGGGTTTGTTCGTATAGGCTGGATCTGTAACCTGATGATTCCGTACCCCGGCAGCCTTTGTTCTGGCTGTGCGCCGATGGCTACGTAATAATGCCGGGCATCGCCAGCCGATGGCTCGAAACGGATACCCCATGACTGAACAGCAACCCATCGCGGTGCTTGGCGGCGGCAGCTTCGGTACCGCCATTGCGAATCTTCTGGCCGAGAATGGCCACAGCGTGCGTCTGTGGATGCGCGATCCCGAGCAAGCCGAGAGCATGCGCACCCAGCGCCAGAATCCGCGCTATCTCAAGGGCGTGACCTTACTGGCTCAGATCGATCCGGTCACGGACCTCGGCCAGACGCTCGATGACTGCGAATTGATCTTTGTGGCGCTGCCCTCGGCAGCCCTGCGTCAGGCGCTGTCGCCGTTCGCCGACCGGCTGGCGGGCAAGATGCTGGTCAGCACCACCAAGGGCATCGAGGCCCAGGGCTTTCTGCTGATGAGCCAGATTCTCGAAGAGATCGCTCCGCAGGCCCGTATCGGTGTGATTTCCGGTCCTAATCTGGCGCGTGAAGTCGCCGAGCATGCACTGACCGCCACCGTGGTCGCAAGCCATGACGAAGCGCTCTGCCGGCAGGTGCAGGCCGTGCTGCACGGGCGTACCTTCCGCGTCTATGCCAGCGCCGACCGCTTCGGCGTCGAACTGGGTGGCGCGCTGAAGAACGTCTACGCGATCATGGCCGGCATGGCCGCAGCCCTGGGCATGGGCGAGAACACCCGCAGCATGCTGATTACCCGCGCCCTGGCCGAAATGACTCGTTTTGCCGTCAGGTTGGGCGCCAATCCGATGACCTTTCTCGGCCTTGCCGGTGTCGGCGACCTGATCGTTACCTGTACTTCGGCAAAAAGCCGTAATTTCCAGGTAGGCCAGGCGCTCGGCCAAGGCTTGAGTCTCGATGAGGCCGTCTCGCGCCTGGGCGAAGTAGCCGAGGGCGTCAATACCATTCGGGTGCTGAAGACCAAGGCAGAGGAGTTGCAGGTTTACATGCCGCTGGTCGCAGGGCTGCATGCCATCCTGTTCGAGGGTCGTACGCTGGAACAGGTCATTGGCTTGTTGATGCGTGGTGAGCCCAAGACCGATGTGGATTTCATTTCGACCGACGGCTTTTGAGCCAAGAAAGCGGAGATACAGATGAACTCATCACACAATAATGCCGAGCGCCAGTCGCTGATCATGCGCGCGGTCTGGATGCTGCTGTTCTTTTTCGTCTGGCAGATCGCCGAGGTAGTGCTGCTGATAGTCGTGGTTGCGCAGCTGGTCATGCGGGCGTTGAACGGCAAGCCCAACGAGAGCCTGCGTGGCTTTGGCGACAGTCTAAGTCAGTACGTGGCGCAGATTGGTCGTTTCGGCACCTTCAACACCGACCGCAAGCCATGGCCGATGTCCGACTGGCCGGTGCCGCGTCCTGCCGACATCGAAACGCCCCCGCCGGTTGCGCCCGAAGCGCCGCAGCAGGGGCAGCAGCCATGAGGCTGTGGCTGCTGCGTCACGGCGAGGCCGAACCCAGGGCGCGTACCGATGCTGAGCGCAACCTGACTGATGCCGGCAGGCTTGAAGTGAACAACAGTGCGGCTCATCTGCGCGGACGCCACTTGCAGGCCATTCTGGCCAGCCCTTACAGCCGCGCCCAGCAGACTGCCGAGATCGTCCGGCAGGCGCTTGGCTTCAGCGGCGCGGTGGAGACCGTGCCCTGGCTCACGCCCGAATCCGATCCGGGCGATGCGCTGCTTTATCTCGGTCGCCGCAGCGAAGAGGAAATCCTCCTGGTGACGCACCAGCCGCTGGTCGGCGCGCTGGGTGACCTGCTGGTCAGTGGGCGTCGTGATACGCCGCTGCCCATGGCAACGGGAAGCCTGGCTGAACTGGAAGGCGAGTACCTGGCGGCTGGGCTGATGCAGCTTGTCTTGCTTCGTCATCCGAGCAGATAGTGACCATGAGGAAGCCCCTTTGAGCATCTGGCAGCGCCAACCTGATCTCGAACAGCTCAACGTCAGCGGCAAGCACTCCATCGTCGAGCTGCTCGATATCCGCTTCGAAGCACTCGACGAACAGTCCATTACCGCCAGCATGCCGGTGGATTCGCGCACGCATCAGCCCTATGGGCTGCTGCATGGCGGTGCCTCGGTGGTGCTGGCCGAGACTCTGGGCTCGATGGCCAGTCACTACTGTATCGATCCCGAGCGTTTCTATTGCGTAGGGCTGGAGGTCAACGCCAACCATTTGCGCGGCCTGCGCAGCGGGCGTGTCACGGCGGTGTGCCGCCCGGTGCACCTGGGGCGTTCGACTCATGTCTGGGATATTCGCCTGAGCGGCGAGGATGGCAAACCCAGTTGTATCTCAAGATTGACGGTTGCGGTGGTGCCGCTTGGGTCCGTGCGACCAGGCCGATAGTCAACCGGCGTCGCTGGCGCCTTGTTTGGCGTGACTGCCTTTCATTCTGCCGCCTGGGTCGATTGCCGCATAGGGAAGGGCTGCCAGACAATGGACGTCTTTCCCTTGGCACCTGGAATCCATGACGCAGCGCATTTTCTTCGCCCACGCCAACGGCTTCCCGTCAGGCACTTACCGTAAGCTGTTCGAGTTACTGGCACCTGATTACAGCGTCACCCATCTTGAGCAGCACGGTCACGATCCGCGCTTTCCAGTGGATGACAACTGGCACAATCTGGTGCGTGAACTACTGGAGCAGTTGGAACGTATCGGTGAGCCAGTCTGGGGTGTCGGGCATTCGCTGGGCGGCATGCTGCATTATCACGCGGCGCTGCAGCGGCCCGAGCTCTACCGTGGCGTGGTCATGCTCGATTCGCCCATGCCGACCTGGTTCGACCAGACAGTTATCTGGGTCGCCAAGCGCTGCGGCTTCATCGATCGCCTGACGCCGGCAGGGCGCACCCTGGGACGGCGTGAAGAATTCGCCAACACTGACGAGGCGCGGCAGTATTTTGCCAGTCGGGCATTGTTTCGCAGCTTCGATCCCGAATGCCTGGATGCCTATGTCGAGCACGGTCTGGAGCCGACGGCGCAGGGCGTGCGCCTGCGCTTCGATCCCGATACGGAGATCCGCATCTACCGCAGCGTGCCGCATATCACGCCTGGCTGGCCGCATGCCCTGAAAATCCCGCTGGCAGTCGTGCGAGGCCGGCAAAGTCGAGTCGTGCTGCCGCATCATCTGTATCTGTTGCGTCTGGTTGCGCACGGCGAGGGGCATACATTGCCCGGCGGGCATATGTTTCCGCTGGAGCATCCGCAGGATACGGCAGTCCTGCTCGGGGAGCTGTTCATGCGCTGGGGCGAGGCGAATCAGAAAAGAGGTGTCGCATGACCGTCGCTTTCGAAGAGGTCCGTCTGAGCCTGCCGCATATCGAAGTAGCGGCTCATCTTTATGGCCCGGAAAACGGTCAGCCGGTCATTGCCCTGCATGGCTGGCTCGACAATGCGGCGACCTTCAGCCGACTCGCGCCGCTGCTCGACGGCCTGCGCATCGTCGCGCTGGATCTGCCCGGTCATGGCCATTCCGATCATCGCCCCATGGGGGCCGCCTACAACATCTGGGATTACGCCCATGACGTGCTGCAGACGGCGGAGCAGTTCGGCTGGCAGCGATTCTCGCTGCTGGGGCATTCCATGGGCGCCATCGTTGCGGTCTTGCTGGCCGGCGCCATGCCAGAGCGGGTCGAGCGTCTGGCGCTCATCGATGGCGTGGTTCCCTTTACCGGCGAAGCCGCTGGCGCCCCGCAAAAGCTCGGTGAATCGCTGCGGGCGCTGCTTAAAGTGAAGAACAAGCGCAAGCCGGTCTATGCCACGTTCGAGCAGGCGGTTGCGGCACGCATGAAAGGTGTCGGTGCGGTCAGTTGGGAAGCGGCTGAATTACTGGCCCAGCGTGGCCTGATGCCGGTGCCGGGCGGTTACACCTGGCGTACCGATGCGCGCTTGATGCTGCCGTCGCCGCTGCGTCTGAGCCAGGCCCATGCGCAGGCCTTTATCCAGGCTGTAACCTGTCCGGCAAGCCTGGTGCTTGCCGAGCAGGGCCTGTTGGTCGATCCGGGCCTGCGTGAGCGGGTGCAATCCCTGCCGTTCGACCTGCATCACTTGCCTGGCGGACACCATTTGCATCTGGATGATCAGGCGGGTGCGGCAGCGATTGCGGCTGTTTTCAATCCTTTCTTCGCGACTGTGGCCGGGTAACGGACGACCCGCGCAAGAATCTGTCGCAAAGCCTCGCTTGACACGCTTTTGCCAACTGGTGAGGCTGGGGCATTCGTCTCAGCAGGAAACACAGTGCAATGATCGATTTTCACAGGGCCGCCATGGTCAGGGAGTGCAGACTTTACAGAGCCATAGGGATACTGGGCCTGACCCTGTTTGTCGGTGTGGCAAATGCCGCGGACCTTTCTGCCAGCAGGGGTGTCGAGGTATTGGCGAACTACCCGCAGGCGAAAATCGTCTCCGCCAGGGAACAGCCGACGGTGGAGCGGAGCTATCCGCTGGATGCCATACGCCGTATCAGCGGGCGCCTGAGAGTGAGCGATCAGATCAGTGCCACTGGCCAGCTGGCGGCCATCACTTATCAGTTGCCGGAGACGCATACCGGCATCGAAGCATTCGAGACGACCCGCAATCAGCTGATCGAGACGGGGGCCGAGCTGCTTTTCTGGTGTGAAGGCCGTGAGTGTGGTTCCAGCAGTCTCTGGGCCAACGATATCTTTCAGCGCGCCACGCTCTATGGCCCCGAAGCCCAGCAGGCCTACCTGCTGGCACGCCTGGCGGATGATGCCGGCAGTCTCGTGGCGCTCTACGGCATCACACGTGGCAATGGCCGGCCCTATCTGCACGTGGAGCAGTTCAGCCCGGAACAGCCGCTGGGCGATATTCTGCCGAACCCGGCAACGCTGCTGCGCCAGCTGAAAAGCGCGGGAACCCTGTGGCTACCCCGTTTGCCCGACGCGCCCAGCCAGGAGTGGGCGGCGCTGCTGGCCAATGTCCTGCGGCTCGACAGCACGATACGGGTAGTGCTGGAAGGTCAGGGCGCCGCTGCCTGGCATGAAGCCCTGCTGGCCGAGCGCATTGCGGCTCATCGCCTCGATGGCGAGGCCTCTGCTGAAGAAGGTCTGCGCATCAGACTATTGCGCTGAGAACCTGTTCAACGTCTGCTGCGCGTCGGCACTGCCGCGTTAAAAACAGGCTCGGACTACTCATTTACAGCTGTAAACTCCGTGTCCTCGCCTGTTTTTGCCTTGCATTGCTCTAGCTCGCGAGACTTTGAACAGGTTCTGAGGTGCGTTTCAGACTGCAATAGCCGCCTGATTCAGGCGTGCTGCAGTCGCACCACGTTTTTTCCGGATAGGTAGTCTGATGCTTAACAATGATCGTCTGCTGGTGCAGATCCTGCTTCTGGTGCTGCTCGGTGCCTGTCTCTGGGTGCTGGCGCCATTTGCCTCCGCACTGTTCTGGGCGGCGGTACTGGCGTTTGCCAGTTGGCCGGTCATGCGCCTGTTGACGCGCTGGCTCAATGGTAATTCGACCCTGGCCGCGACGCTGCTGACGTTCAGCTGGATGGTACTGGTCGCCGTGCCTTTGGTCTGGCTGGGGCTGAACATTGCCGATCAGATTCGGGAGGTCAACGTCCTGGTCCACAGCCTTCAGGTCGAAGGGCTGCCGGAGCCGCCGACCTGGCTCGGTGAGTTTCCGCTGATAGGCGACAACCTTCTGGATCTGTGGCACACGCTGGACGAGCAGGGCACGGCATTCTTCGCCACCATCCGCCCCTACGTCGGCCAGGTTGGCAACTGGTTGCTGGTGCGCAGTGCGCGTATCGGTGGCGGCATGCTGGAACTGGCTCTGAGCCTGGTGCTGGTGTTCTTCTTCTATCGCGATGGCCCCAAGCTTGCGGCATTCGTCCATAGCCTGCTGCATCGACTGATCGGAGGCCGTGCCGATCACTATCTGGAACTGGTGGCCGGCACGGTACAGCGCGTGGTCAACGGCGTGATCGGCACGGCGGCGGCGCAGGCGATCCTGGCCTATATCGGCTTCAGCATTGCCGGTGTGCCGGGGGCACTGGTCCTCGGACTGCTGACTTTCGCGTTCAGCTTCCTGATGGTGCCACCGCTGATCTGGGGGCCTGCGGTCGCCTGGCTGATCTGGCAGGGGCAGTACGGCATGGCCGTATTCCTCGGCGTGTGGGGCATGTTCATCATCAGTGGCGTGGATAACGTCCTCAAACCCTACCTCATCAGCCGCGGTGGCAACCTGCCGCTGGTGGTGGTGCTGCTGGGTGTGTTCGGTGGCGTGCTGGCGTTCGGCTTCATGGGACTTTTCCTCGGCCCAACGCTGCTGGCAGTCGCCTACAGCCTGCTGGGTGACTGGGTAGCCAAGGAAGTCCCGGAAATCGCCGCACCGCCGAAAGCGCCGAGGAAGCGCTCCGAGTGATGGCCGAAGGGGCTGCAGCCTGATAAAAGCGCCGGAAGAAAAAACCTAATGCCAGTCAGCTAAGCGGGTTGGCATTTCCACTTGGTTATGTACCCGTAACCTGTTGCGCGAGGTAGGCGCTTTGTAGGAGGGGGCTTGCCCGCGAGCTTTTGGCGGGGGCTGCGTGCCAAGGCAGAAAAGCAAAGCTCGCGGACAAGTCCGCTTGTATGGCGTTAGGGTAGGAACCTGTCGGGGGTGGAGGGACAAAGTCCGCTTCTGCAAGCCAGACGGTGGGAGACTTCCCCCATCCACGCGCTCACGACAAGCGCCGATAAGGAATCCATCGGATTGAGTGGCTGCTCATACCGACAATACCGGCAAGCCTGCGCCATTGTGAGCCCCGACAGGTGATCTTCATCTTCCCCGTCGGAGAGCGCCATGACAAGCCAAGTTGCAGTTATCGGAATCGATGTGGCCAAGGAGACGCTGAGCGTCTGCGATACGCGGTCTGGTGAGGTGTTCGAGCTAGCCAATGACCGTCGCACGATCAAGGCCTGGCTCAAGACTCTACCTGGGTGCTGCGCCATCGCTATCGAAGCCACAGGCATCTACCACATGGATGTTGCGACCCTGGCTCATACCAAGGGGCACCGGATTTACGTCATTAACGGCTTCCGCCTGAGCAACTATCGCAAGGGCATTGGTGGGCGAAACAAGGACGACCGTAGCGACGCCCAACTGTTGGCCCGTTACCTGTCTCATGAGCAGACTCAACTGGATCCCTGGCAACCGCCGAGCAAGGCGTACTGCCGCTTGCAGACGTTGTTACATCGTCGGGCAACGCTCGTTCGTAGCGCGACATCGCTGCGTCAGAGCTTCTCTCAGGACCGCACACTGGCCAATGCACTGAAGCCGGTCCTCAAGCGTATGGCCGTCCTGGAGCGGCGTTTGGAGAAGGCGATTCAGACAACTCTGGACGAGGCCGGCCTGAAGGAACAGAGCAAGCGCTGCCAAGCCATCGAGGGTATTGGGCCTCTGACTGCTGCAGCGCTGAACCTGGCGTTTCTGCGAGGGTACTTTCGCAACAGCGACGCCTTCATCGCATTTCTGGGACTGGACGTGCGGCTCAAGGAGTCTGGCCGTTACAGCGGTCGACGGAAGCTGACCAAGCAAGGTGATCCGGAGATCCGCCGGCTACTGCACAACGCCGCCATGTCTGCAGCCCGCACCAAACGATGGAAGGAAATCTATCTGGGCTATCTAGCACGCGGACTGAAGAAAACCGAAGCTTTGACCATCCTGGCCCGCAAACTCGCCCGAATTGCCTTTGCCCTCATGCAGACGCAGACGGCCTACCAACCACAGGAGGTGAGGCCGTCGTTGACATAGAATCTCCCACAGAGCATCGGCGTGGTTGTTTAGCTTGTACGCGACCCCTCCGACTGCAGCCTTATCTGACCGGCATTATGGCTCGGCCCCGCTTCGTAGGTCGAATTAGCCGAAGGCGTAATCCGACGTAGCAAGCGTTATTCAGCGGCTTGCTAGCACTGGTCCTTCTCGTACTTGTCCAGGGCATCGCTGGCGACGATTCGCCCCAGCTTGATCAGTTCCGGCGCCTTGTAGAACTCGTAGAAGCGGCAGGCGCGCTTGGGGATATTGATCAGGACGTTGGGCGGGTAACCGGCGATCTTGTATTGCGTCAGGGAGGATTGCATCACCTCGAAGCTCTGGTTGATCAGTTCGAGCAGCGACGCCGGGCCGCTCACATCCACCACCATCGAGCCTTCAGCCGATTTCGGCGGGCAACGCCCGGTCGGCGCCGCAGGCGGCTGACCTGCACGGGCTTCTTCGCCGGACTGAAGCTCGGCAAGCTGTTCATCCAGCCCATTATTGTTCTTGCGCCAGAACGGGATATGCGAGCTGATCGAGCTCATCATGCTGTCGAAACGACCCGGTCGGAATATCTCCGGCAAGGGGTACTGACGATGATTGTTGGCGTTGAGGTTGACCGCGATGATGATGTCGCTGTGGCTGGATACTACGGGCACGATCGGTAGCGGGTTGAGTATGCCGCCATCGACCAGCACCCGGTTACCCTGTATGACCGGTGTGAACAGGCTTGGTATCGCCGCGGAGGCGCGCATGGCCAGTTCCAGGTTGCCTTCCTGGAACCAGATTTCCTGCTGGTTGGTCAGGTCGGCGGCGACGGCGGTAAAGGGAATCGGCAGGTCTTCGATATTGATCGAGCCGAGCATGTCGCGAATGCGTCCGAAAATCTTCTCGCCGCGAATGGCGCCGAGGCTGAAGCTCGGATCCACCAGGCGCAGCATGTCGAAATAGTCGAGGCTTTCGATCCAGGCGCGGTATTCGTCCAGCTTGCCCGCCGCGTAGATGCCCCCGACCACTGCGCCCATCGAGCAGCCGGCGATGCACTCGATCTCGTAGCCTCGCAGCGTGAGCTCCTCGATGACGCCGATATGCGCATAACCTCGCGCACCTCCGGAACCCAGAACCAGTGCGACCTTGTTGCCCATGCAATTCTCCCTGTGGCAGGAACGTTAGCATCAAGCCTGCGTGGCTGAGCTTCAAGCGCGGGACAACAATATTTAGTCTGACAAGGCTCTGGATGGAGCCCGCCGCTGAGCGCTTGCTGCTCGATACGGCATGCGCCAGCCTTTCTGCCTTCTTGCTACAATCGGCGCCCATTTTGCGACCGTCATGAGGCTTTCCAGATGAGCGAACCCATCCGCCTTACCCAGTACAGCCATGGTGCCGGTTGCGGCTGCAAGATTTCCCCGAAGGTGCTGGATGTGATTCTCGCTGGCAGCGGCGCGCAGAACCTCGATCCGCGCCTGTGGGTCGGTAATGCCTCGCGCGACGATGCGGCGGTGTATGGCATCGACGGCGAGCGCGGTGTGGTTTCAACCACCGATTTCTTCATGCCCATCGTCGACGATCCTTTTGATTTCGGTCGTATTGCCGCGACCAACGCCATCAGCGACATCTACGCCATGGGCGGCGATCCGCTGATGGCCATCGCCATTCTGGGTTGGCCGGTCAACGTGCTGTCGCCGGAAGTGGCGCGCGAGGTGATCGCCGGCGGTCGCGCGGTCTGCGATGCAGCGGGTATTCCGCTGGCAGGCGGGCATTCCATCGACGCGCCCGAGCCGATCTTCGGCCTGGCCGTGACCGGGCTGGTCAACAAGAGCCAGATGAAGCGCAACGATACAGCCACGGTGGGTTGCAAGCTTTACCTGACCAAGCCGCTGGGCATCGGCATCCTGACCACGGCGGAAAAGCAGGCCAAGCTGCGTGCCGAGGACGTGGGCCGCGCACGAGACTGGATGTGTACGCTGAACACGCCCGGCAGCCGTTTTGGCAAGCTTGCCGGGGTGCATGCCATGACCGATGTCACCGGCTTCGGCCTGCTTGGGCACCTGGTCGAGATGGCTGATGGCAGCGGCGTCACAGCGCGCATCGACTACGCACGGGTGCCGCGCCTCGAAGGCGTCGAATATTACCTTGAGCAGGGCTGCGTGCCGGGCGGCACCGGGCGTAACTTCGACAGTTATGGCGAGCGCATCGCCGCGCTGAACGAGGCGCACAAGCAGCTGCTCTGTGATCCGCAGACCAGTGGTGGCCTGCTGGTCGCCGTGACGCCCGAAGGCGAGACGGAGTTCCTGGCGGTTGCGACCGAGCTGGGTCTGACGCTCGAGCCGATTGGCGAGCTGGTCGAAGCCGGTGCTTTTGCGGTCGAGGTTCGTTGATGCGCGGTGATACCGATAACTACCGAGCGTTGTTTCTTGACGATATTCCGCTGATGGATGCGCGGGCACCGGTGGAATTCGCCAAAGGCGCCTTTCCTGGCGTAGTCAATTTGCCCCTGATGAATGACCTTGAGCGGCAGAAGGTCGGCACCTGCTTCAAGCAGCACGGGCAACAGGCGGCCATCGAGCTTGGCAATCGGCTGGTCAGCGGGCAGATAAAGGCCGAGCGAATGGGAGCCTGGGTCGATTTCGTCCGGAATAATCCGCACGGTTACATCTACTGTTTTCGTGGTGGCTTGCGTTCGCAAATCGTGCAGCAATGGCTCAAGAGCGAGGCGGGCATCGACTACCCGCGCGTGACCGGCGGCTACAAGGCGATGCGCCATTTCCTGCTGGATACGCTCGAACAGGCAGCGACCGGCCTGGATTTCGTGCTGGTCGGCGGCATGACCGGTACCGGCAAGACCGAAGTGCTGGCACGCCTGGGCAACAGCGTGGACCTCGAAGGTCTGGCCAATCATCGCGGTTCGAGCTTCGGCAAGCGTGCCACGCCGCAGCCGGCACAGATCGACTTCGAAAATGCGCTGGCGGTCCGCCTGCTGAAAATGCAGGCGGCAAATGTCAGCCAGTTCGTACTTGAGGATGAGGCGCGCCTGGTGGGGCGCTGCTCGATCCCGCTGCCGCTGTTCCAGGGCATGCAGCATTATCCCCTGGTATGGCTGGAAGACAGCCTTGAGGGGCGTGTCGAGCGGATTCTGAAAGACTATGTGGTCGATCTGTGTGCCGAGTTCATAGCCGGGCAGGGTGATGCCGGCTTTGCTGCCTTCGCCGAGCGTTTGCAGCAGAGTCTGGTCAATATCAGCAGGCGACTGGGCGGCGAGCACTACAGGAAACTGGCTCTGATCATGGATCAGGCGCTGGCCGAGCAGGCCCGCAGTGGCGCGGTGGACCTTCACCGCGACTGGATCGAAGCCCTGCTCACAGACTATTACGACCCGATGTACGTCTATCAGCGTGAGAGCAAGGCGTCCCGAATCGAATTTGCTGGTGAGCAGGACGCGGTGGTCGAGTTTCTTCGCGAGCGTGCTGCACGCAAACACGATGAAAGCCTTTGAAGAAGGAGTTGGTGATGAAGAACCTGATCTGTCTGTCCTTGCTGATGCTGACCCTGAGCGGTTGCGCTGCTAAAACCGCCTATCGCGACAGTTGCGCATCCCTGCTGGATGCGGCTTGGGAGGAGCAGAGCCTGGCCGAAGCGGAAGGTTTCGCCGGCACCGTGAGCTACTCCAAGGCGATGGCCCTGCTGACCGGCGCCAAGACCCAGCAGCAGTTCGAGGCCTATCGAGGCTGTACCCAGAAAGCCAAGAAGGCGCGCTTCTACCTGCGCGAGTCGCGCGCGGGGCGCTAGTTGCCGCTCGCAGGGCCGAACGTGTTCGGCCCTGCGACGACGCTTTTGCGGCTACAGCTCGGTCGCACCCTGGAACTTCATCACAACAGTTTCCCGTGCTTTTGCCTGTGGCTCCCGGTGTCAGTAGCATCAGGGCTGACGAATGAAGGAGAGTGGCATGCGCGCACGATTGGAAGTCTGTCTACGAGCGGTCAATGAAGTCCTGCTCGGCAAGCAATCACAGGTGCAACTGGCAATGGCCTGCCTGCTGGCGCGGGGGCATTTGCTGATCGAGGACCTGCCGGGCATGGGCAAGACCACTCTGAGCCACACCCTGGCCAGGGTCATGGGGCTGGAATTCCAGCGTATTCAGTTCACTTCCGATCTGTTGCCGGGCGATATTCTTGGCACCTCGGTGTTCGACAAGGACAGCGGACAGTTCGTCTTTCATCCGGGGCCGATCTTCGCCGAACTGGTGCTGGCCGATGAAATCAATCGGGCCACACCGAAAAGCCAGAGCGCCCTGCTCGAAGCCATGGAGGAAGGCCAGGTCACTATCGAGGGCGCCACGCGGCCCCTACCTGAACCCTTTTTCGTCATCGCCACGCAGAATCCGGTCAGTTCAGGTGGCACCTTCACCTTGCCGGAATCGCAGCTGGACCGTTTTCTTATGCGCCTGTCGCTGGGTTATCCGGCGAAGGCGGCGGAAAAGGCTCTGTTGCTGGGCGATTCGCGGCGCGATCTGCTGGCACGGCTGGAGCCCGTACTCGACCGCGCCACGCTGGTGGCGATTCAGGAGACCGTGGCCCAGGTCCGCGTCAGCGATGCGCTGGTCGATTATGTGCTGCGACTGGTCGAAGCGACGCGCACGCAGCCGCAGTTCGCCTGGGGATTGTCGCCGCGTGGCAGCCTTGCGTTGCTGGCGGCGGCGCGAGCCTGGGCCTATCTGGATGATCGGGATTACGTGATCCCCGAGGATGTGCAGGCGGTGCTGCCCTCGGTGACAGGGCATCGGCTGCGCGAGCGCGCCGATGCCGGTGGCCATGGTGGCGGTGCACTGGTGCAGTGGCTGCTGCGCGAAGTACCGGCGCTCTGATGGTCTCCTGGGTCCCATGAGGCTGCTACCGCGAACTCGTGAGCGCTGGCTGCTCAAGCGCATCCCGCCAGGGCCGAGCGTACGCCTCGATCAGCGACGAATCTTCATCATGCCCAGCGCGGTCGGCATGGCCTTCATGATTGCTCTGCTGCTGATGCTGGTAGCGGCCATCAACTACCAGAACAGCCTGGCCTATGCGCTGACCTTCCTGCTCGGCTCGGTGTTCGTGGTAACCATCCTGCATACCTGGCGCAACCTGGCCGGCCTGGTGCTGCAGGCGGGTGGTTCGGATGCGGTATTTCTCGGCGAACAGGCGCGCCTGCGCGTCAGGCTGGAAAGCCGTGGCCGTCTGTATCAGGCCGTCGCGCTGGGGTGGCCGGGCGGTGATTTACAACGAGTCGATGTGCCCGTTGGCGGCATCTGCGAGGTCGAACTCAGTCTGCCGAGCGAGCGCCGTGGCTGGCTGCGCCCCGGTCGGTTGCGGGTGGAAAGCCGTTTCCCGCTGGGGTTGCTGGTGGCCTGGAGCTGGGTCGATCTGCAACTGGCGGCGCTGGTCTATCCCCGGCCCGAAGCCGGCGGGCTGCCGCAAACCGCCGGCCTTGACGATGAGGATGAAGGCAGTCGCGCGCTGGGTCATGGGGTAGATGATTATCAGGGATTGCGTGACTGGCAGCCGGGGGATTCGCGGCGGCGGCTGCACTGGAAGGCTTTTTCACGTGGCCAAGGGTTGTTGGTGAAGGAGTTTTCGGCGTTGGTTGGGCAGGAGCCGCTGCTCGATCTGGATGCCCTCGACGGTGAGCTGGAGGCGCGGCTGTCGCGGCTCTGCCATTGGGTCGTCGAGTTGTCGGCCCGACAGCAACCCTTCGCCTTGCGTCTTGCGGAGTTGACGATTGGCCCGGCTGGCGGAGCCGATCATCGCAACCGTTGTCTGCGTGCGTTGGCGCTGTTTGGTCAGCGGGAGAGCGAGTGATGAGTGGCATCCAGCCGATACCCCGCAACGGCCTGGTCTGGCTGCTGGTGGCCCAGGTGCTGGTGATCCTGCCGCATCTGGACCATCTGCCGCTGTGGATCATCGGTCTCTGGCTGGGCTGCGCGGCATGGCGGGTACGGATATTTCGCATGCAGGCGCGTTATCCGCGCGGCTGGATGAAAGCGCTGATGATGATCGGCGCGGGGTTTGGCGTGTATCTGTCTCGCGGCAGCCTGATCGGCCTGGAAGCCGGCGTGGTGCTGCTGATCGCCGCGTTCATCCTGAAACTGGTGGAAATGCGCAGTCGCCGCGATGCGCTGGTGCTGATCTTCCTCGGCTTCTTCACCGTCGTTACCAGCTACCTGTTCAACGACAGCCTGCTGGCCGGGCTCTACAGCCTGTTGCCGATCATCGCGCTGCTGGCGGCGATGATCGGCCTGCAGCAGAGCAGCGCCAGAACCCATCCCTGGCCGACGCTGCGGCTGGCCGGTTCGCTGCTGTTGCAGGCGGCGCCGCTGATGCTGCTGCTGTTCGTGCTGTTCCCACGCTTCGGTCCGCTATGGTCATTGCCACAGCCCAAGGACCGGGCGATTTCCGGGTTGGCCGACAGTATGTCGCCGGGCGATATCGCCGAACTGAGCCGCTCTCCCGCGCTGGCCTTCAGGGCCAGCTTCGAAGGACCGATGCCCGAGCGGGATCGTCTGTACTGGCGCGCCGTCACGTTCGAACGTTTCGATGGCCGACGCTGGTCGCAGTCCTTCGCGGCGCAGGTGCCCCAAGCGCCGGAGTGGAATCCGCAGGGCGCGGCGCTGAACTACAGCATCGTCATGCAGCCCAGTGGTCGTCCCTGGCTGTACGCGCTGGACGTGGGGGAGGTCGATGCGGACGATGTACGCCTGATGACCGACTTTCATCTGCAGCGTCGGCATCCGGTGGACAAGCCGCTGCTCTACGAGGTGACTTCCTGGCCTGACGCCCTGCGTGAACCCAGGCCTGCGCCGGCCACCCTGGAGCGCTCCCTGCAGCTGCCCGCCGAAGGCAATCCACGCGCCCGCAACTGGGCGACACAATTGCGCCGCGAGCATCAGGACCCCGAAGCGCTGGTGCAGGCGCTGCTGCGCCATTTCAACCGGCAGCCCTACGGCTACACGCTGCGACCGCCGCCGGTGGGCAGTGACATCGTCGATGATTTCCTGTTCGAGACCCTCAACGGCTTCTGCATCCACTATGCCGGAGCGATGACTTTTGTGCTGCGCGCCGCAGGAGTACCCGCACGGGTGGTGGCGGGTTATCAGGGCGGAGAGGTCAATCCTGCCGGCAACTACCTGTCGGTGCGTCAGCTCGATGCTCATGCCTGGGTCGAATACTGGGTCACGGAACGCGGCTGGGTCAGCGTGGATCCGACCTTTCAGGTTGCGCCGGAACGCATCGAGTTGGGGCTGGAAGAAGCGTTGGTCGATGAACAGAGCCTGCTTCAGGAATCTCCGATGAACCTGCGCCGCTACCGTGATATTGGCTGGTTGAACGAACTGCGCTTTGGTTGGGACAACCTCAACTACGGCTGGCAGCGCTGGGTGCTCGATTACCAGGGCGAGCGTCAGCTGCGAACCCTGAAGGGGTGGTTTGGTGACATCGATACGCGTCAGCTCGGATTGTTGCTGCTCGTCTGCGCCGCCGTGCTGATTGCGCTGCTGACCCTGTTGCTGCTCAAGCCCTGGCAGTACGAGCGTGATCCGCAACTGCGCCTGTTCCGCCGCTTCGAGCGTTTGCTGGCGCGGCGTGGCGTCATCCGCGAGGATGGTGAGGGCGCGCGTGACTTCGCCGAGCGTGCGGCGCGCGAGTTGCCGGCGCAGGCCGAGGCCATTGGCGATTTTGCCCGCCTGTACGAGCGTGCACGCTATGCCGGCGAGGCGCCGGACAAGGCTGCGATACAGAGCGCGCTGGCGCGGCTCGGGCGACGCCTGCCGTGGCGTACCGGGGGGCGCGGGAAGCCGTAGGACGAGCTCATTCGGCTTCTTCGGCCCTGCAGATTGGCTAATCTCCCCTGTCAGGCCGTGCGCCCGTGTCTCCGGGCAAGGCTAAGATAGCGGCCCATCACCGGCTTTCGAGGCAAGCATGACCCTTTCCGAACTGATACAAGCCGTGCGCGACAACCCACAGGAACTCGTCGTACCCGCCAGCTGGGGGCAGGGCCGGGCGGGCTTTGGCGGGCTGGCGGCGGCGCTGGTGTACGAGGCGATGCGGGCGCAGGTGCCGGAAGATCGCCCGGTACGCTCGCTGGCCATCACCTTCGTCGGCCCGCTGCTGGTGGATACGCCGGTCAGCTTCGAGGCCGAGGTGCTGCGTGAAGGCAAGGCGGTCAGCCAGGTGCTCGGTCGGGCCATGCAGAACGGCCAGGTGGTGACACTGGTGCAGGGCAGTTTCGGCGCCTCGCGTGCGTCCGTCGTCGCGGTAGAGGCGGAGCCGGCACCAAGCATGCCTGCGCTGGAGGCCTGCCAGGAGTTGCCCTACATACCCGGTGTCGCGCCGGAGTTCACTCGGCACCTGGCCATGCGCTGGGGCATTGGTGGCTTGCCGTTCAGCGGCAACACCTCGCGGGAAATGGGCGGCTGGGTGCGCCAGCGTGGCGAGGTCGCGCGCGAACCGCTGACCATTGCCCATGTACTGGCGCTGGTGGACGCCTGGCCGCCTGCCGTGCTGTCGCACCTCAAAGGCTTCGCTCCCGGGAGTTCGCTGACCTGGACCATCGAGTTCATTCAGCCGCAGCCACACGTCGATACCCATGACTGGTGCCAGTACCGCGCCGTGATCGAGCACGCCCGCGATGGCTACGGCCACTGCGCCGCCGCGCTCTGGAGCCCCCAGGGCGAACTGCTGGCCTTGAGTCGGCAGACGGTAACGGTGTTCGGCTGACTACAGCGCTGGAATACGGAAAAACCGCTGCGCGCAGGCTGTGCTGCTTGCAGCCAGTTCCTGTTCGCTCACTTCTCGATGCCGTGCGACTTCGCGCAGGACCTCAGGAAGATACGCCGGCTCGTTGTGCCTGGGCCGGGGACGCAGCGTGCGCGGCAGCAGGTAGGGTGCATCGCTTTCAAGCATCAGACGTTCGCTGGGTATTTCGCGCACCAGCGAATGCAGATGCGTCCCGCGGCGTTCGTCACAGATCCAGCCGGTAATGCCAATATGCAGATCGAGGTCGAGATAGCTGTAAAGAGCACGTTTTTCACCAGTGAAACAGTGCACCACGGCAGCACTGAGCTGATCACGAAAGGACCGGACGATGTCTGCCAGACGCTGATCGGCCTCGCGCTCATGAAGAAAAACCGGCAGACCGGTTTCCACTGCCAGTTGCAGCTGTTCTTCGAGGACTCGCTCCTGCTGCGTGCGCGGCGAAAGATCACGATTGAAGTCCAGCCCGCATTCACCGACTGCGCGTACCTCGGGCTCGTCGAGCAACTGCCGGAGTGCTGCCGCACTCTGCGATGACCACTGGCTTGCCTCGTGTGGATGAATGCCGGCAGTGCAGAACAGTCGCTGGCCACTTTCGTCCAGGTCGCGGCAGAGCGCCAGGGCCGCTTCGCTTTCGCTGAGGCTGGTGCCGGTCAGCACCATCTGCATGACGCCGGCGGCATGGGCGCGGTCGAGAACGGCGCGTGGGTCACGGCTGAAGGTCGGATGTGTCAGATTGACGCCAATATCGACAAGCTGCATGAATAAGCTCACTTATAAGATGAAAATATAACTATATAATTCAATTGGTTAAGGCTGATAGCTAAGGTCATGTGTCGGTAGTTGCTGGCGACTGCTTCTCTGCTGTGAGAACCTTCGCCGCCTTGCGCCAGGGCTGGCCGCACGGCATCTTGTTCCATTCGAGTCGATACCTTCGCCGATGACCCGTTTACTGCCTCTGTTGCTCTGTCTGCTGGTGCTGTTTGCGCCCTGGCCGGCGGTTGCCCGCGTGGTTGGTCCGCAGGCTTGGCAGGCGGCGGATACGGTACGCGATCTGGCGCAGATTCGCCGCAGCGGAGTGTTGCGCGTGCTGGTGAATCAGAGCCGCAACAGCTCCGGTGAGGTGAAGGGGGAGGCGATCGGCGTCGAGTATGTGCGCTTGCGCGCATTCGAGCAGTTTCTCAATCGCGACTCGCAGGGACACACGATCACCCTGAAAGTCATCCCTAAGGCAAAGGATCAGTTGCTCGCCGCCCTGCAGAGGGGAGAAGGCGACCTGGTTGCGCCGGGCGAGTTGCTCGAACGAGGCACCATGCGCCAGGTGAGCCGTACCCGTGCCGTTGTGGAACAGGTTCCGATGGTACTGGTCACGCGTCAGGGCAGTCGACGTTATACGCAACTGCAACAGCTCTCTGGCCGCAGCCTGGCATTGCCGGCAGGCAGTGTCGCCGGCACCACGCTGGAAAAGATCAACCGTGAGCTGATGCAGGCCGGACGGGCACCCATCGTTGTCGAGTGGGTCGACTCGACGCTCGCCGTGGAGGATGTGCTGGAAATGGTCCAGGCCGGCATTTATCCGGCGACCCTCGTTGAGCGGACGATTGCCGAGCGCTGGGCGAAGGTGTTGCCGAAACTTCGTATCGAATCGCAACTGACGCTGGGTAAACACGCGGACATGCACTGGTTCGTGCACAAGGACGCGAGCATGTTGCGCGCCAGCGCTGATCGCTTTCTGACGAGTTATCGTGTCCCGGACAATCAGGATGCCGCTTTCGTGCGAGTGTACCGGCGTCTGTATCGGGTGCAGTATCCGCTGGATTCCATTGGCCGGCAGCGTCTGGAAAAGGTCCGCTCGACCCTGCAGCGTCATGCCCGGCAGCAGGACATCGACTGGCTGAACCTGGCAGCGCTGGCCTTCAAGGAGTCGACCCTCGACCCGGCGGCCCGTGGCGCTTCAGGCGCCACCGGGCTGATGCAGGTGACACCCGCCACGGCTCGCAGTATGGGCGTCACCGATATCGGCAAGCTGGACGACAATGTACTGGCCAGTGCCAGGTATCTGGCCAGTATCCGCCGGGATTTCTTCGCCAGCCCCAGGCTCAACGAGCGTGAGCGCATGGCCTTTATCCTCGCCGCATACAACCTGGGGCCGCAACGGGTGCAGAGCATGCGTGCCGAAGCCCGCCGCCGAGGCCTCAATCCGGATCAGTGGTTCTTCCAGGTCGAACGAATCGCCATGGAAACCATGGGCATGGGCGTGGTGAGTTACGTCAATGCAGTGAACAAGTATTACCTGGCCTACAACCGGGAGCGCAATCTGCTGGAGGCGGGGCCGCAGAGTGCGGCCAGGTAGCCGGGCAGGCAAGACAAGGCGAAAACAGGCGAGAAACGCGCGTCAGTCACAAGCGGCTTGCCGAGCCTGTTATTGCCAACGCAGGTAGTTTTTCATGTCTGATAGTCGATGGCGACGATATACCAGAGCCTCGCCCCGGTCGGCGTCTGTACCTGCACTTCGGCATCCAGTGGCTTGCCTACCAGGGCTCTGGCCAGGGGCGAGTCGATACTGATCAGGCCCTGCCTGAGATCCAGCTCATCCGGACCGACGATGCGATAGCGGGCCTGTTCGCCATCCTCGTCCTCGACGGTCACCCAGGCGCCGAAGTACACCTTGCCTGGATCGCCTGGCCGCTCGCTGACGACCTTGAGCTTCTCCAGCCGCTTGGTGAGAAAACGTACGCGGCTATCGATCTCGCGCAGCATTTTCTTGCCGTAGGTGTATTCGGCGTTTTCCGAGCGATCGCCTTGCGCGGCGGCTTCACTGACCGACTGGGTCACCTGCGGGCGCCTGACGTGCCAGAGTTCGTGCAGTTCGGCACGCAGGCGCGCTTCACCTTCGGGCGTGATCAGCGGGGTGCCGGCAGGGCGCGGCGGACGGTAACGACTCATGGACTATCCGGATCGGCTATCGGGGCCGCACATTGTAAGCTGGTGGCCAGTTTCAGCCAGCAGCATCTGCGGCAGGGCCGATACGGGCTCAATTCTCGCGCAGCACATTGAGCGGGCTGGCGTTCAGCGCACGACGTGTACCTATCACGCCCGCGCCGCCGACCAGCAAGGCGCCGATCACCGGCAAGAGCAGCAGCCAGGGATGCGGCTGCCAGCGCAGGTCGAAGACGAAGTGATAGAGCAGGGCGCTGACCAGTTCGCAGCCCAGCGCGGCCAGCAGGCCGCTGGCCGCGCCGAGTACGCCGAATTCGGCGCGCCGGGCCTTGAGCAGCAGCTTGCGCTCGGCGCCCAGTGCCCGCAACAGCGCACCCTGGCGGATGCGTTCATCGAGGGTCGCCTGCAGGCCGGCGAACAGCACGGCAAGACCCGCTGCCAGCACGAACATCAGCACGTATTCCACCGCCAGAGAGACCTGCGCGAGGATGCTGCGCAGTTGGCCGAGCAGGGCCTCGACCTGCAGGATCGTCGCGGAGGGGAAATCGCGGGCGAGCTGCACCAGTTCGCGATCCTTGCCGGGCGGCAGGTGGAAGCTGGTCATATAGGTGGCCGGGACGTCCTGTAGGGTCTGTGGCTCGAAGATCATGTAGAAATTGGGCTGGAAACTGTCCCAGTTCACTTCGCGCAGGCTGGTGACGCTGACGTCACGGGTAATGCCGCCCACGGTGAAGGTCAGACGGTCACCCAGTCCTACCCTCAGGCTCTCAGCCAGCTCCGCTTCCACTGATACGCCGGGTAGTTCGCCCGGCTTTTCGCTCCACCAGTGGCCTGCCGTCAGGCGGTTGTCCGCAGGCAGTTCCTGCGCCCAGGTCAGGCTCAGGTCGCGGCGGACCGCCCGTTCGCCCTGGCTTTCCTTGCTGACGATCTGCCGTACCGGCTCGCCATTGATGGCCACCAGCCGTCCCGGCACCACCGGATACAGCGGGGCGGCGTGATCGGACAGGACCGTGATGCGCTCACCGAAGGCGGCACTGTCCGCCGGCAGCACGTTCAGCACGAAGTGGTTGGGGGCGTTTTCCGGCAACTGCTCCTGCCAGGTGTCCAGCAGTTCGCCGCGCAGCAGTGCGATCAGCGCCATGGCCAGCAGGATCAGGCCGAAGGCCAGGGATTGGCCGGCAGCGGCCAGCGGATGGCGCAGCAACTGGCCTAGGCCCAGCCGCCAGGGCAGGGAGGCGCCGGACAGCGTCCGGCGCAGTCCCTGCAAAGTCAGTAACAGCAGGCCGCCCAGGACCAGCGTGGCGAGCAACCCGCCGCCGAGCAGGGCCAGAGTGATTTTCAGGTCCAGGCTCAGGCGCCACATGATCAGCCCCAGGGCGACGATGGCCGTGCCGTAGACCAGCCAGGTGCTGGGCGGCACCGGCAGCATGTCGCGGCGCAGCACACGCAGCGGTGGCACGCGGCCCAGTGCGGCCAGCGGCGGCAGGGCGAAACCGGCCAGGGCCACGAGACCCGTGGCGATGCCGGCCAGCGCCGGCCAGAGTGTTGCGGGAGGAATTTCGCTGACCACCAGATCACGCAGCAGAAAAAACAGCCCGTGCTGCGCCGCCCAGCCCAGCAGCGCGCCGGTCATGCTGGCCAGTGCGCCGAGATAGGTCAGTTGCAGGGTATAAAGCAGCAGCGCTTCGCGCCGGGACAGCCCGAGGCAGCGCAGCAGCGCGCTGGCGTCGAAACGACGTGAGGCAAAGCGTGCGGCGGACAGGGCCACGGCAACCCCGGCGAGTAATACCGCCGCCAGGCTGGCCAGGTTCAGGTAGCGCTCGGCGCGACCCAGGGCACCGCCGATCTGGCGATTGCCGTCCTTTGCGGTCTCGATGCGCTGGTGTGGTTGAAGATCCGCCTGGATGGCCTGCTGATAAGCCTGCAACTGTGCCGCCGGGCCGCGCCAGAGTTCGCGGTAGCTCACGCGACTGCCGGGCTGGACGACACCGGTTGCCTGCAGATCGTCAAGGTGCATCAGCACCCGTGGCGTCAGGCTGTAGAAGTCACCCACACGATCCGGCTCGTAGGTCAGTACGCGGGTCAGCTTCAGCTGTTTGTTACCGACTTCGATCAGATCGCCAATCTGCAAATCCAGGGCGGCGAACAGCCGTGCCTCGGCCCAGGCTTCGCCGGGTTGCGGTCCGTCGTCACTGATCTGCTCGGGTTGATAGGGCGCGGCGGCGCTGCGCAGTTCGCCACGCAACGGATAATGGCTGTCGGCGGCCTTGACGCTGGCCAGTTGCAGGTTTTCATCGGTGGCGATGACGCTGGAGAACTCAACCACTCGGGCATGATCGAGCTGCAAGAGGCTGCCCGCTTCGATCTGTTCCGGCGCTGCGGGGGCGCTGCCGCGCACGACCAGGTCGGCGCCGAGGAATTCGGTGGCGCGCAGAAGCATGGCATCGTTCAGGCGCGCGCCGAAATAACCGATGGCGGTACTGGCCGCCACGGCGATCAGCAGCGCAAAGAAGAGTATGCGCAATTCGCCCGCGCGGGCATCGCGCATGAGTTGTCGCAGGGCGAGGGTGGCCAGCCGGCCAATGGTCATGCGCCTCATCGAGTCTGCTCGGCGTCGATCCTGCGGCCACCTTCAAGGCGCAGTAAATGCTGGCAGCGCTGCGCAAGCTGCTCATCATGGGTTACCAGAATCAGCGTGGTCGTGCGCTCGCGGTTCAGCTCGAAAAGCAGTTCCGTGATGTTCGCGCCGGTGTGGCTGTCGAGATTGCCGGTCGGTTCGTCGGCAAACAGCACCTCGGGTTCGGCGGCGAACGCACGGGCGACGGCAACGCGCTGTTGCTCGCCGCCGGACAGTTGCCGTGGATAGTGGTGCAGGCGCGCACCCAGACCGACACGTTCGAGCAGTTCGCTGGCCTTTGCCTGGGCATCGCGACGACCATGCAACTCCAGCGGCAGCATGACGTTTTCCAATGCATTGAGGCTGTCCAGCAGCTGGAAAGACTGGAAAACGAAACCGACATGCTCGGCACGGACCCTGGCGCGCTGATCCTCGTCCAGCTCCCCAAGCCGATGGCCAGCCAGGGTTACTTCACCGGAGGTGGGCAGGTCGAGCCCGGCGAGCAGACCGAGCAGGGTGGATTTCCCCGAGCCGGAAGTGCCGACGATGGCCAGGCTGTCGCCCTTGTCCAGGGTCAGTGACACCGCGTCGAGGATGGCCAGTTCACCTTCCGCGCTGGGTACCACTTTGCTAAGGTTCCGGGCATTGAGAATGCTGTCGCTCATGGAGATTCCGATGCGAATGTGGCTGAAAGGTGGGGTTCTGGTCTTGCTGTGCTGGACCCAGGGCGCCCTGGGCGGGACGGTCCTGGTGGTCGGGGATAGTATCAGCGCCGCTTTCGGCCTGGAAACCAGCCAGGGCTGGGTGCATATGCTTCAACAACGACTGGATTCACAGGCTCTGGAGTATCAGGTGGTAAATGCCTCGATCAGTGGTGACACCACGGCGGGCGGGCGTTCCAGGCTGCCGGCGCTGCTCGATGAGCATGCACCTGAAGTCGTGATTCTGGAGTTGGGCGGCAACGATGGCCTGCGCGGTCAATCACCGCTGCAATTGAAACAGAATCTTGCGGCGATGATTGAAATGTCGCAGGAAGCGGGAGCCAAGGTGCTCATTTTAGGGATGCTTATGCCCCCTAATTTGGGCAAGAGATACACCGAGGCGTTCGCCAAAGTGTTCCCTGAAGTGGCCTCTGAGTACGATGTCCCACTGGTCCCGTTTCTGCTGGAGGGCGTGGCTGGCGTGCCTTCCATGATGCAGGGTGACCAAATCCATCCGACTGCTGAAGCCCAATCGAAACTGCTGGATAACGTCTGGCCTGCTCTCGAACCGCTGCTCTGATTCAACCGTAAGGATTGAGCGAGAGACGCCAAGCGTAGCGGCTTTACGCCCCGAATGTCTAACAGTGTTCTAACAAACTTCTAACACCGAAGGACCTTCACGTGCCTCAGCGATCCAAGGGGACCGAGGGCGGCACGGGGGAATGTGGCTGGTCTTCTTTATTGAGATGAGGTCTCAGATTTTTCTCCCAGATTCTCAAGGCAGACCGAGCGACCAGCGAGACGACCCAAGGAGCAACCACCAGCAGCCAATAAGCAGCCTGTAGCTTGCCCATGTGAGTCTCCTACTGATTTAGTCAGGTATTGCAAAAAGAAGCCCCAAGACCCATTCAGGTCGAGGAGCTTTAAACCGAATCTCAAGGAGACCCAGTGACAGCCAGTTGTCGGCAGAGGATGGCCCCAGGTTTACCCAGGGCTCATTCCTTTGGATTGGAAGGAGGATGGTTATCACAACCACGCCAGCTTACTGGCCACCTCCCGTCCTCTTGGTGCGACTCCCAGGGCCTTACGGCTGCGCTGAGAGGACCAGTTGCTTGATGATCGGCAGGGCTACCGGGGTGGTTTCCCACTCGGAACCACCCAGCTTCACTTCGACCATAGCGGTTGCCATCACGTCCACCACAGCGGAGACCTCAAGGTCCCAGCTCTGGGTCGAAGCATTACGGCTCAGTTCCACCCGCCAGACATCGCCGTTCTGGTCTTCACGGAACGACAACAGGGCGAACGCCTTGGGCACCAGAAAGATGCCACGGTCTGGACCGCTGTAGACCTGAACACGGGTCCCCACCAGCTCGTCGATGTCCTCAAGGCCAGCCCGTTGAGCGGCACGGTTGAGGGTCGGACGAAGAGCCACGGGGATCAGAACGCCGAACTCGGAGACATCACGGCCCCAGAAGGTGTCGAGGTTGACCGCCAGGATGTCCAGTAGGTCCTCAGCCTGGGCAGCAGGGCTACCGCTCAGGGCTCCCGCATATGCCTTGGTGACCGAAGGTTGACCCTCAAGGCTCTGGGCAATCTTACCGGCCAGGGTCAGCTCAAGGTCATCCAGCAGTTTCTCCCCGGTCTGCGCCATGCTGCGCTCAGTGAAGCCGAACTGGACGGTGTGGTCGAAGATCGACACACGACCCGATACCAGAATGCCGACCTCAGGGGCCTCCATCGAGACCAGGGAGCCTGCTTTGGCATCGCCGTGGGTCATCGTTTGCCCATCATAGGTCTGGCGGGGATCGAAGGTAACGGAGCGGTCAGCCATTAGGGCGACCTGGGGAGCGGTCGGCTGGGAGCCGTAGGGGCGAACCTCAGAAGGAAACGCCGTGTTCATGTTGTCGCGCCACTCGTCACCGTTGAGGTGGTCATCAGCAGCCTCATACATGGCCTGGGCATAGACCAGAGGGTCCGTAGCAGCCATGTGATCCGCTCGGATGTCGGAGGTGTGGAAGGTTGCCTGGGTGGCCGTTGAGCCGTGGGCAGTGGTGACGGTCTGGGAGTAGACGCTATCGGGTTTCTTGTACTGGAAAGGTTTCATTGTTGGTAACTCCTTAGAAAAAGTATTGGCGAGTGGTAATCAGGACGAGGACCAGAAGGTCCATAGCGTTAACGTCCACGGGCAGCACGCAGGCGTTCGCCATGCTCACGAATCTCTCGGGCCTTGCGCTCACGCTCAGCGATCTGCTGGGCAATCTCTTGGGGCGTCGGGACGTGGCAACGGCGGGCATGTTCCTGGGCTTCAGCCTTCAGGCGTTCCTGCTCGACTCGCTGCTGGTGCTGGTGGCTCCGATGGAGTCGGGTTGCCTCAGGGGAGCCCTCAAGGCTCAGCCCAGCGGTAGCGAACGCCTCGGCTACCTTTACGATTGCCGGATGGTTCTGGCCTTCAGCCGCGACCAACAGAGGCAGGAGGACCAGCTCGGCATACTCTCGGGCCAGGGTTTGGCCGTGGATGCTTACGGTCTCGGGAGTTACGTTGCTAACGGTAATTTTCATTTGGGTAGGTCTCCTATCCCATAGAGCAAACCCCCAGTCCGCACGGCAGGCGCGACAAGACGCAAGGAGACGTAAACACGCCGACCCTGGGGGTTTGCTCTATGGATTCTTGATTTCAGTGTGTCGCCCGTGGGATGGGCGTTTGGGGGACTTCAGGTGGGGAACTGAAGGGCGTAGCGTTAGTTCGCTACTGGTGTGAGCTTGTAGGGCTTCCAGGTGAGTCGCTGGAGTGGGCGCCAATGGCTGGCGGTTGTCGATAACGGATGATGAAACCTTAAAGACGAAACCCAGCGACTCCCTGGGAGCCCTACAGGCGCTCAATGTGTGGCGTTAAGCGGCTGCTGGTCGCGCTGTGAGGTCGAACCGGACAGGCAACAGCATTGCTTCCTGAAACGTCATAGCGGCTCGCTCAAGGATGCCGTCCAGCTCTCCCAAGGGGAGCCTGAGGGTTTCCTGGAGGTCGGCCTGAAAGGACGCCAGGGTGTGGTCCGTGTGGAGCCTGTAGGCGCTCCGAGCGGCATGATAGACACGGCGGGCGCTTGGGGTTGCCAGAGCGTCGTTGAGTCGGTCACAGAGGGCCTGAGGGCACCCTGGGCCTGGGATCAGTCGATAGCGCATTAGATGCCCTCCCGGCTGACGTTGCGACGAATCCGAGCGGCCAGCTTGGCTTCCTGAGCCTTACGCTGACGGTGGGCCTTGGCGGCTGGGGTCTGGGACTGAGGACCTCGCTTGAGGGCCTTCCAGTCGCACTTATCGTTGAAGGCACTGCGCGCCAGCAGCTCAGCGGACTTCTCTCGCCCCATCTCGGCCATCTTTTGGATGACTACCGTGGCGACCTCAGGCATCTCAAGGATAGCCTCGAAGGCATCGAAGACCATATCCTCGAACTCAGAGGAAACCCAGGCGGCATAGCGGATAACTGCCTGCTTTGCTGCGAGAGTTTGGGAGCCTGCCCGACCACGATTTAACGAGCCGATTTTTCCGGCTTGTTCCAATCGCTGAGCCTCTTTGCGTTCAACGAAGCGTTTCGGCTGCTTACCCTTGGCAAGTTTCAAGGTCTGCCAGATTTCGGTCAGGTCCCATTGGCCCGCATCGTTTGCCTTAAAGGGGTGCCCTTCGATGACGATCAGGTGCCCAGCGTGCTTGTGCTTAATGTCGATATTCATTGTCTGTTTTCCTTTTGATAGCGCCCTTCAGGTCGCACCCACAGCCGGTCATCCAGACCCCAGACAAGGGAACCGGCGTGGCATGAAAGGCGCTATCAGAAAGACTGGATTGGGATTGCCAGAGGAACTGGCGTTTGTGCCCAGCGACGGGCAATGAGGGACAACCGAGGGGTGTGTCCTATTAGTGAGGGTTTTTAACTGAGGTGGACCTATGCAGCTTTTGCACAGGTTGACCGAGAGCCAGACTCAAGGACATTAGGTTGCCTCAAAGGATCAGGATCATGGTCTGGCAAGACCTGTCCCAAACTTGAAGACAACCATGGTTCTCCGAGAGGGAAACCTAAGGACCCAAAGAAAACCTAAGGTTTAGAAGATTATTAAAAGAGTAATAAGAAGATGACCCTTTAGAATCTTTAAGTAACAGCCACCCTTGTGTCTATGAACGAATCAGGGGCCACCACCTCCCTGAGACGACCGAGGAACACTCGGCTTAATTCATAGCTCACCCCGGCTCGACTACCGGGCCCACGGCTGGGTCCCTGTGCTGTAGTCAGCGGCGGGTCATTCCAGTGGAAACAAAAGGGTCACCCTGGTGAGCTGCTTTAAGAGCAACCGCAGGGAAGTCGAATGGGTCGAGGAGGACCCTGAGAATTATTTTCTCTCAGAATCATCGTCTGTCCTATTAGTGAGGGTTTTTAAATAGAAGTTGACCAAGGGGCACCAGCTATGCTTAAGGATTGCCCTTGGTGCCGCCTCGCAGCCCGTCGCTACGCCAAATCCCCAAGGTCAGGACCCAGCGAGCCCTTCAGATTTCACGTAGGAGCGCGAGTATTGCTCCGAAAGATTGACCAGCATCCCCCCTTTGTCTCCTTCGGAGCATCCCCAGGATCGTAGAGTTCTGCTTCAGGAGGCCCGATACAGCGTCACTCAGCGCGGCCAGCTCCCCGGCGAACTGCTGGCCGGTCTCAGTGGTGGACTCATTGACGTTGTACTGGCCGGTCTTGCGGATGGACGGGAGGACCTCCTCGGTGACCCACTTGCGGAATGGCTCGCTGGCCGGTGCGTGGCCCCTGAGGAGCATCTGGTAGGTCTCGGGTTCGGTCATTATTGCTGTTGTGGTGCGGAACGCCCGCCCCAGGTCATCCACTGGGAGACTAATGCAAGAATCTTGTATCAGTGCCCCCAGCGTCAGCTTGAGTCCCGTACCCTGTTTCGTCTTGCGGTACGACGCCACGGAACCGGCAGGGTTCTTCAGGCCAGCCGCTCGGGCGACCTGAGTAGCGATGAACAGGAGGTCATGCTCGGGGTGGCCGATCAGAACGTCCAGCTCGGCAGTAGCTACGCTACCGATCCCCAGTCTTATAGACCTCCCTCAGAACCTCAGCGAGCGCCTTGACTGGGACGCTGTTGCCGTAGGTGTCATACGAGATTGACCCGGAGGCGTGCCCAAGAATCGCCTGGGTATAGATGACCGGCGTGCCTTTGGACTGGAGCCTGGAGGCCATTGAGTGGCGCAGAGAGTGGAGGGTCTGGTTCTGCTCCCGGTCCTCCCCAAGCGCCTCTTTGAGCAAGGCCCCAAGGCCACGACTGGCGTTCATTGCGTTGATCCCATTGTCAGACGGCAGGGCTCCCGCTTTGACTGCCTCAAGGAAGGCCGTTAGGTCGAATCCTAAGGCTCCATCGGTCAACGGGACCAGACGGGTGCTGTAGCGGTTCTTGAGGCTTTTCCCTGGGCCATCCTCGTTAATGTCGATACACCAGCAACCATCGACCTGCTTGATGTCCGCCTTGGTCAACTGAGCGATTTCCCCCACGCGAGCCCCGGTGATTGCCAGGAGGGACAGCCCCCATCGTTGCCAGGAGGTCGCAGGGAGTCCGTTGGCGTGACTCATGGCCTTCGCTACCTGGGACTCGGTGAAGCCCCCCCGCTTGCTCGTGGTGTTCTTGGTGAGCTTGAGCTTAGCGGTGTATGCCTTCTTGATTAGATCATTCGCTTCGGCCCACTTTAGGACCGTCGAGAGGGTGGCGAGTAGGTTATTCACGGTGGACGGCTCTCGGGACTCCAGCAGGCTCGCCCGAACGGCTATCAGGTCCTCCCGCTTGTGCTTGGAGAGGTCAGAGACGCCGACAGCTTCAAAGGCCCTTCCGATGACCGTGTGTTGTGTCCGAAGGGCTCCCAGGGTCGATACCTTCACGTTAACTGAGTGTTCGGCCATGTAGCTGTCCGATAGGTCCTCCCAAGACAAGGGCTTGGGTTCCTCAATGATTGCAGGGTTGGCCGGAGGTGGACTTACAGATAGGGAAACAGAAGCACGCCTGTGTCTATCATAATCCTCATCGTGATTGAGTTCGTCTATGATATCAGCCAATCCCTTGGGGTGCCCTTCGAGCCTTCTCTCCGATTCCCACATGATCCGCTTGCCCATCTCCACGGCTTTCGCTTGGGGCGGTGTCAGCGAGGTGCGGGCGATCCGCTGTAGGTCCCCTCGGATATCTGAGTAAGTCATCCCCACTGCGTCCAGCTCCTCCCAGTCGGTTGAGGTCGCCAGGGTGTCCTCAGCGATTGACCTGAGGTGGTCGCGCAGTTCGTCCCAGGTTGCGTCCGGCTTGTCGAGATGGAAGGCCCTGAGGGTCGATAGGAGCTGTTTGCTGGTGGTCATTGCGGTTGGTCTATCAGTAGAGCGGAGGGAGAGCGTACAGGTGCCCTTGGAGCGCAGAGGGCGGACCCTGAGGTAGTAGACCCCAGATCGGCGGTAATGCCACGGCTTGGCGAGCAAAACTTCTAACACACTTCTAACAGTTGGCTGAATGACCTGAGCGTCCATCGGCTGAAACCCTTGAAATTACTGGGGTCTCGCTTCTTTTCAAACGATTGAAACAGAATCTTGCGGCGATGGTCGAGATGTCGCAGGAAGCGGGAGCCCAAGTAGTGCTGCTGGGCATGCGCATGCCGCCGAATCTGGGCCAGCGTTACACCACGGCATTCGCCAATGCCTTCGACTCACTCGCCGGTGAGCAGGATCTGCCCTACGTTCCGTTCTTTCTCGAAGGGGTAGGTGGCGTCGCGAACATGATGCAGTCCGATGGCATTCACCCCACGGCCATCGCTCAGGAACGGTTGCTGAACAACCTCTGGTCGGTGCTCGAACCCTTGCTTTGAGGCAGCGGCGCGGATAGTGTCGCGCCCCTTGATTGGAGCCTCGAATGCCTCGCCCAGCCTGGTCCCTTTTTGCCTACCGTCTTATCGTCCCGGATGAGCAGTTCGATCTGTTCGCCTGCCGTGAGAATCGCCTGCATCTGGCCCTGCGCCAATTGGAGCTGAACGGCCAGGCTGATCGCACCCTGTGCGGTGGTTTTCTGCCGGCGCAGCCGCGCTGGCAGGATCTGGAGCAGGGCCTGCTGAAGGATCGTCGGCTCTGTCCGGTCTGTCGTGACACGCTCAGCGCACAGCGCCGGCGTCTACCATCGGCTCTCAGTGCCTGGTAGGTGACTCGGAGTTCTTCCTTCCTTCACGTACAATCGCCGACAGCACCACTCACCCCAAGGAACCCTGAATGCTCTCGCGTGCCTCTGCAGTCGCCTCCTGTGTGTCACTCACTGCCTTGCTGCTGGCCGGACAATCGGCGGCGCTCGAATTGCCGCTGCCGCCCGAAGGCGAGGATGTGGTGGGCGAGATTCAGGTCATCAAGGCCAAATACGAAGATACCTTCGCGGCCCTCGGCGAGACCTATGACCTGGGTTACCTGGAGCTTGTCGCAGCGAATCCGGGGGTCGATCCCTGGCTTCCGGGTGAAGGCACCGACATCATTTTACCGACACGCTTCATCCTGCCGCCGGGTCCACGCGAAGGCATCGTGATCAACCTCGCCGAGTACCGTCTGTACTACTACCCGGAAGGTCAGTCCGTGGTGCATACCTATCCGCTGGGCATCGGGAGGGAAGGCTGGGGATCGCCGGTGGGCAATACACGCATTTCAGCCATGACCAGCAATCCGGCCTGGTATCCGCCACAGTCGATTCGTGACGAGCACGCCGCTGATGGCGATCCACTGCCTAAGGTGGTCCCCCCAGGCCCGGACAACCCGCTGGGGCCATACAAGATGACCCTGGCGATGCCGGGCTATCTCATTCATGGGTCGAACAAGAAGTTCGGCATTGGCATGCGTGTCAGCCATGGCTGTTTCCGTATGCTCAATCACAACGTTCTTGAGCTGTCAGGGCGAGTCAAGGTAGGCACGCCGGTGCGTATCATCGACGAGCCATACAAGTTTGGTGTCAGCCAGGGCAAGGTCTACCTGGAAGCGCATACGCCGCTGGAGGAGGAGGACCGGCCCATGACGCTCATGGACAAGCATGCCGTGGTGGTCAATACGTTGCTCAAGCGGGACGATGATGCGGGGACGTTACGGCTGGATTGGGAGATGGTACGCGAGATCATCGCGGGAGAAGATGGCCTGCCCATTCAGATTGCCGAGCAGGGCCAGACCCTGGTGAGCCATGAAGAGCCGGTTTTCTAAGATGTTGAAAAATCTTCGCGCATAAAAAAGCCGACCTGTTTACAGGTCGGCTTTTTAACGCCTGTAATCCGCCCTGAATGGCTTTTCGGCTTTCAGGGCGGCACAGAGACTCACTTGCGGCTGGCGCGTTCCAGCATGCGCAGTGCGCGCTCGTTGGCTTCGTCAGCAGTCTGCTGAGCCTTCTGAGCGGCCTGCAGAGCTTCGTCAGCCTTGCTGTACGCTTCGTCGGCACGAGCCTGGGCGCGAGCAGCAGCGTCTTCGGTGGCGGTCAGACGAGCTTCGCCTTCTTGAGTCATGCTGTTGCTGCAACCAGTAGCCAGAACGGCAGCGAAAGCCAGAGCAGAAAGTTTCAGAACGTTGTTCATCGTGTTCCCCTTGAAATGAAATCCATGGCAACTTCCATTATGGAAAGTTGGCGGGCACATACTACCGATAAGTTTCGCCAAGTAAACTGAGGCAGACACCTGCCAGCACAGTTTTTATGCGAACTCGCCTGTTTTTCAATGGCGGCTGAGCTGTCTGGCTGAAAAACAGCCAAAGCCAGCACTTTTATCCGTTGTATTGACTCTGGCGGAAACTCAAAGTTGCACCATCGTGCCAGTTTGAGCGGCAAGTAACCGATGCTTTTCGAGACTGTGGTTTGTGGCGTCTGGCGGTTGGTTGAACAGCGCAGGCAGGTTTCAGGGGCAAGCAGCAGAGCACTGGCACGCGAGACTGCACAGAGAGATGGCGCGCGCTGTTCGCTGAAGGCATTATCAGCGTTGTACGAGGCAGGCGAGCATGCAGAACTCACATTGAAGGAGGCGTGATGAGCGACACACTGACCATCCACCATGATCGGGCAGGCCACCAGTTCGAGACGACCGTGGATGGTCATCGTGCTTATCTGGCCTATATGGATCTGGGCAAGCAAACCCTAGATATCTATCGAACCTTCGTTCCCGATGCGCTACGTGGTCGAGGCGTCGCGGCTGTTCTGGCCCGGCATGCGCTGGAATACGCCGAACGCGAGGGTTATACGGTGATTCCTTCCTGCTCGTACGTCGAGCGCTACATAGAAAAGCAGGGCAAATCGCAAGGCGGTTCCGACAGTTAGGTTCCCGAATGAAAAAACGCCGCAAGCGGCGTTTTTTCATTCGATTCTTTCAGTCAACCGCGCGCCCGTCTCGGCAGTGCCTCGGCGAGCTTGGCATGCATGCCGAGTATGGCTTTCTCGGTGGTGTCCCAGTCGATGCAGGCATCGGTAATGGATACGCCGTATTTCAAGTCCGCCAGATCCTTGGGAATCGACTGGTTTCCCCAGCCCAGGTGGCTTTCGACCATCAGTCCGACGATGGAGTTGTTGCCTTCCAGAATCTGGTTGGCGACGTTGTCCATGACCAGTGGTTGTAGCGCCGGGTCCTTGTTGGAATTGGCATGGCTGCAATCGACCATGATGTTGTGGCTGATGCCCCCCTTGCTCAGTTCCTGCTCGCATACCGCGACACTGACCGAATCGTAGTTGGGCTTGCCGTTGCCGCCGCGCAGCACCACATGGCCGTAGTTGTTGCCTTTGGTGGTGACGATGGAGACACCGCCCGCCTGGTTGATGCCGAGGAAGCGGTGCGGGCTGGACACCGATTGCAGCGCATTGATCGCCACGGTCAGGCTGCCATCGGTGCCGTTCTTGAAGCCGACCGCCGAGGACAGGCCCGAGGCCATTTCGCGGTGCGTCTGGGATTCGGTAGTACGTGCGCCGATGGCCGACCAGCTGATCAGGTCCTGCAGATACTGCGGAGAGATCGGGTCCAGGGCTTCGGTAGCAGTGGGCAGCCCCATCTCGGCCAGGTCGAGCAGCAGCTTGCGACCAATGTGCAGGCCGTCCTGGATCTTGAACGAGTCGTCCATATAGGGATCGTTGATCAGGCCCTTCCAGCCGACGGTGGTGCGCGGCTTCTCGAAGTAGACCCGCATGATCAGAAACAGGCTGTCGGACACTTTCTCGGCCAGCACCTTGAGGCGTTCGGCATATTCATGCGCGGCCTTGAGATCGTGGATCGAGCAGGGGCCGATCACGATGAACAGGCGATGATCCTTGCCATCGAGGATGTCACGAACGACCTGTCGCCCTTCGGAAACGGTCTTCAATGCGGAGGCGGTGAGCGGGAGTTCCCGTTTCAACTGCTCCGGTGTGATCAGGGTTTCGTTGGAGAAAACGTTAAGGTCGTCGATCGGTAAATCAGCCATCGTGTTACTCGTCAGGGTCACGGTTGCCGTCCGCCAGCCATCCCGGTGCGGCGGAGCAGGGCTTGGGGGCGCAGCGGGGAGGCGGAACCTTATCGCGTATCGAGTCGTTTCGACAATCACCTTGAAGTCGCAAGAGCTGGTCGGACAGCCCGCTTGGTAGTGGTTTCGTACCGGACTGCTAAGATCAAACCAAGCTATCGAATCCTGCTGTGCTTGCGGGCAAAGCGGGCAGGCAGCACATGGATAAATGATCTAGAATCGCGTGCTATCTATGCGCAAGCGTTATAAGAAGTGATGGCTATCGGATGTCACTGCTTTTTTGAGGGATTTCTATGAAGCTTCAGCAACTGCGTTACATCTGGGAGGTGGCGCATCATGACCTCAATGTCTCGGCCACCGCGCAAAGCCTGTTCACTTCGCAGCCGGGTATCAGCAAGCAGATTCGCCTGCTCGAAGATGAACTGGGTGTCGAGGTGTTTGCCCGTAGCGGCAAGCATCTGACGCGAGTCACGCCCGCTGGCGAGCGGATCATCACCACGGCTGGCGAAATTCTTCGCAAGTGCGAAAGCATCAAGCAGATTGCCCAGGAGTTTTCCAACGAAAAGAAGGGCACGCTGAGCATTGCCACTACCCATACCCAGGCCCGTTACGCCTTGCCGAGGGTCATCAGCCGGTTCATCAGTCAGTACCCCGACGTTTCCCTGCACATGCATCAGGGCACACCGCTGCAGATCGCGGAAATGGCCGCCGATGGTACCGTGGATTTCGCCATTGCCACCGAAGGGCTTGAGCTGTTCGGCGACCTGGTGATGATGCCATGCTACCGCTGGAATCGTTGCGTGGTGGTGCCGCAGGGGCATCCCTTGGCGAAACTGGAAAAGCTCACCCTGGAAGCACTCGCCGAACACCCCATCGTCACCTATGTGTTCGGCTTTACAGGGCGCTCCAAGCTCGATGAGGCCTTCAGCCATCAAGGGCTGTCACCCAAGGTTGTGTTCACGGCGGCGGATGCCGATGTCATCAAGACCTACGTGCGGCTGGGGCTGGGAGTCGGCATCGTGGCGCAGATGGCGGTAGATGCCAAGCTCGATCCCGATCTGGTCGTGCTCGACGCCAGCGAACTCTTTGAGGCCAGCGTCACCAAGATCGGCTTTCGGCGCGGTACCTTTCTGCGGGGCTTCATGTGCGATTTCATCGAAGCCTTCGCACCGCATCTGGATCGGGAAATGCTCGACAAGGCCGTGAAGTGCCGCAACAAGCTCGAACTGGAAGAGCTGTTTCAGGACGTCGAGCTGCCGACCTACTGAGCAGAGTATCGCTGTGCTTTTCCGTAGGGCCGAATTCATTCGGCCAAGGCTGCAGCAGGTGTAACGGGTTCGGCTCTGCGAACCCCGCAACCTTATTCCCTGGCGATCAGGTTGCCGGCGTGTAACCCGCATTCCTTCTGCGTGGACTCTTCCCACCACCAACGACCTTCGCGTTCGTGTTGGTTGGGCAGCACCGGGCGTGTGCAGGGTTCGCAGCCGATGCTGATGAAACCGCGCTCATGCAGGCTGTTGTAGGGAATCTCCAGCATGCGGATATAACCCCAGACTTCCTCGCTGGTCATCTGCGCCAGCGGGTTGAACTTGTACAGGGTGTTGTCTGGCGTAGAGAACGCGGTATCGATCTCCAGCACCGAAACCTGACTGCGGGTGCCGGGGCTCTGGTCGCGACGCTGGCCCGTGGCCCAGGCGCGAACGGTGGCCAGTTTGCGCCGCAGCGGTTCGATCTTGCGGATGCCGCAGCATTCGCCATGACCGTCGCGGTAGAAACTGAACAGCCCTTTCTCGTTGACCATCGTCTCCAGCAGCTTCGAATCCGGAGTCATGATCTGGATAGGGATCTTGTAATGGTCGCGCACCTGCTCGATGAAACGGTAGGTTTCGCTGTGCAGGCGACCGGTATCGAGGGTGAAGACCCGGACGTTCCTGTTCAGCTTCCAGGCCATGTCGAGCAGGACCACGTCCTCGGCGCCGCTGAAGGAAATCCACAAGTCATCGCCGAACAGGTCGAAGGCCAGCTTGAGGATCTCTTGGGGTGATTTGCCGGCGTAGGCTTCGGCCAACACGGTAACGTCAATGGATGGGCTCATCGGGCGGCTTCCTTCTATGCGGCGCTTCGGCGCTCTGAGGGCGCGGATGGTATCAAAAGGGTTTTATATCGCTAAATAACCTTTAACTACCAAGATCAAGCATTTCGAATATAAGCCTCGCATTGCTTCGCCCGTGCCGTGCCGTTAGAGTGCCGCCTTCAATTTTATGCATTGAGGAGTGGCCCGTGGAAATAGCCTGTCTCGACCTGGAAGGTGTGCTGGTTCCGGAAATCTGGATCGCCTTTGCCGAGGCCACCGGAATCGAATCGCTGCGGGCGACCACGCGGGACATTCCCGACTACGACGTGCTGATGAAGCAGCGTCTGCGCATTCTCGATGAGCACGGCCTGAAGCTGGCCGACATCCAGAAGGTTATCGCCACCCTGAAACCGCTGGATGGCGCGGTGGAGTTCGTCGACTGGCTGCGCGAACGCTTCCAGGTGGTGATCCTCTCGGACACTTTCTACGAATTCTCCCAGCCGCTGATGCGCCAGCTGGGCTTCCCCACGCTGCTGTGCCATCGCCTGATCACCGACGAATCCGATCGTGTGGTGGATTATCAGCTGCGCCAGAAGGATCCCAAGCGCCAGTCGGTCCTGGCCTTCAAGAGCCTTTACTACCGCGTCATCGCGGCGGGTGATTCGTACAACGACACCACCATGCTCAGCGAAGCCCATGCCGGCATCCTCTTTCACGCGCCGGACAACGTCATCGCCGAATTCCCACAATTCCCGGCGGTGCATACCTTCGACGAGCTGAAGCAGGAATTCATCAAGGCTTCGAACCGCAAGTTGGCGCTTTAACGGCAAGAGCCGATAAGAGCGCTTGAGGCTGGAAAGCTGGATGAGAAAAGCCGATAAGAGCGCTTGAAGCTGGAAAGCTGGACGGAAAAGCTTGATGGGGTTTTGGCATTAGGCTACACGCTGTCCAGCCTCCAGCCTCCAGCCTCCAGCCTCCAGCCTCTGTAGGTCGGCTCACGCTTCACCGAGCCGACGAGCGGAGCCAGGTGGATGTAAAAAGCGGCATCCACCCTACATTGCAGCTTGCAGCTTGCAGCTTATAGCCCCTCCAGCGTCCCCAGCAGCACCTTCACCTTGTCGATCGACTCCTGATATTCGGCTTGCCATTCGGAGTCGGCGACGATGCCGCCACCGCCCCAGCAATTGATCTGTCCGTCCTGGACGAGCAGGGTGCGAATGGCGATGGAGCTGTCCATTTCCCCGCGCACATCGATATACAGCAACGAGCCGCAGTAGATGGCACGACGGGTGGCTTCCAGTTCGTCGATGATCTGCATGGCGCGGATTTTCGGTGCGCCAGTGATCGAGCCACCGGGAAAGCTGCCGGCCAGCAGGTCGAAGGCGTCCTTGTCTTCGGCAAGACGACCGCTGACGCAACTGACCAGATGGTGCACGTTGGGATAGCTTTCCAGCGCGAACAGCTCCGGCGTCTGCACGCTGCCGGTTCGGCAACTGCGGCCCAGATCGTTGCGCAGCAGGTCGACGATCATCAGGTTTTCGGCACGATCCTTCTGGCTGTCGAGCAGCGCTTGCGCCTGTGCGGCGTCGCTTGGCGCGTCCTGTCCGCGAGGGCGCGTACCCTTGATCGGGCGCGTCTCCACCTCGCCCTGGCTCAGGCGCAGAAAGCGTTCCGGTGACAGGCTGGCGATGGCGCCGTGCTCCAGCGCCACAAAGCCCGAATAAGGTGTCGGACAGGCTGCACGCAGCGCCCGGTAGGCGACCCAGGCATCGCCCTGGCAAGCGGCGCGAAAACGCTGGGCGAAATTCACCTGATAGCAGTCGCCGGCCTGGATGTATTGCTGGATGCGTTCGATGGCCTGGCGATAGCCGTCCACCTCCAGATCGGCGGTAAAGGGACCGAGCAGGGCAAAGCCTGTGTTGTCGACAGCGCTCGAAGCGGGTGCGCCGAAGAGGTCGATCAGCCGTTCACGCTCATTGCCTGCCAGCGAAGGATGGAAGACCAACTGACTGCTGCGCTGCTGGTGATCGGTTATCAGCGCCCAGGGATAAAGCCCGAAGCGGGCGGCGGGAAAGTCGATATCAGCCTGCGCCTGCTGCGGCAACCTTTCCAGCAGCCTGCCGAAGTCGTAGCTGAGCAAGCCGAGCAGGCCGCCGATGAAGGGCAGTTCGCAACCCTCGGGTGCGCTGGCCGCGCCCAGTTGCCGCAAGGCCTGGCGTAAACGCTGGAAAAAGTCTGCTGCGGATTCTTCGGCAGTGGGTTGGAGAATCCGCTGCGGCCAGGCGCTCAGCAGATCGTAGCGTCCGCGCTCGGCGACCGGGCGGCCCGAGTCCAGCAGTACCGCGCCGGGGGCGTGGCGAATGCGCTCGAACCAAGACGCGGGGTCGGCTTGATAAGGCAGTGGGTGCAGCGTGCAGATGGGCATGGGCTGGGTCGGTGTGGGGCCGCTCGCAGGCCGTTGGAAAACTACCTGCGTTGGCAATACTTCGTTAAAAACAGCCTGCTGGTCATGGCGCGAGCGGCCCGGTGTGGATCAGTCAGCGTGGGGCGGAACGTGTCCGAACAGCTCCTGGGCGAATTTCACCCGCTCTTCGGGCGTTTCCTTGATGCCTTTTTCCTTGAGTTCCGCCAGCCGGGTTTCCACCGCCTGTGCCCGGTGGGTCAGGCCGCAATCGTTGGCGATCTGGATGTTCAGACCGGGGCGGGCGTTGAGTTCGAGGATCAGGGGGCCTTTTTCCTCATCGAGCACCATGTCGACGCCGATGTAGCCCAGGCCGCACAACTCATGGCAGCCGGCGGCGAGCGTCATGAAACCGTCCCAGTTGGGCAGTTGCACACCGTCCACCGCATTGGTGGTGTCGGGGTGCTTGGTGATCTTGTTGTTCAGCCAGGTGCCGCGCAGGGTGATGCCGGTGGCCAGGTCCACGCCGACGCCGATGGCGCCCTGGTGCAGGTTGGCCTTGCCGCCCGACTGGCGTGTGGGCAGACGCAGCATGGCCATCACCGGGTAGCCCATCAGCACGATGATGCGGATGTCCGGCACGCCTTCGTAGCTGATGCTCTTGAAGATCGGGTCGGGCGTCACGCGGTACTCGATCAGCGCGCGGTCGCGCAGGCCACCCAGCGAGTAGAGGCCGGTGAGTATGTTGGAGATCTGATGCTCGATCTCCTCGTGGGTGATGATCTTGCCCGACACCGTCCGGTAGCGGCCCTCGAAGCGATCGGCGATCACCAGGATGCCGTCGCCGCCGGCACCCTGGGCCGGCTTGACGACGAAGTCGGGGTGATCCTTGACGATCTCCTTGAGCTTCTCGATGTCCTTTTCGGTCTCGATGATGCCGTACATCTCCGGCACATCGATGCCGGCCTCGATGGCGCGCTCCTTGGTGATGATCTTGTCATCGACGATCGGATACAGGTTGCGCTTGTTGTACTTGAGCACGTAGTCCGCGTTGCGGCGGTTGATGCCCATGATCCCTTTGGCTTCCAGCGCCTTCCACGTCTTGATCAGACCGAACATGGGCTCAATCCTTCAGAAAGGCTTTGAAACGAAACAGCTCGGTCAGGCGGTAGCCGCGGTAGCGACCCATCGCCAGCATGAAGCCCACCATGATCAGCAGCACCGCCGGGAAGGTGAAGATGAAGTAGGTCAGCTCTGGAATGTTCATCAGCATGAACGACAGGCTGGCCGCGATCAGAGTACCGACCGCCACCTTGAAGGCGTGGCCGCCGCCGCGTTCTTCCCAGGTGATGGACAGGCGTTCGATGGTCATGGTCAGGATCACCATCGGGAACAGCGATACCGAGAGGCCGCGTTCCAGCCCGAGCTTGTGACTGAACAGGCTGATCACCGCAATCAGCACCACGACGAAGGTCAGCACCACCGACAGGCGCGGCAGCATCTGCAGCTTGAGGTGTTCCAGATACGAGCGCAGCGACAGGCCCAGCGCGGTGATCACGGTAAACAGGATGATGCCGAAACCGATCTGGGTTTCGCGGAAGGCGAGGGCGATCAGTACCGGGGTGAAGGTGCCGAGGGTCTGCAGGCCGCCGAGGTTGCGCAGAATCAGGATCACCAGCACGCCGATGGGGATCATGATCATGATCTGGTAGGTCTGCTGGGTCTGCAGCGGCAGGCCGTAGAGCGAGTATTCGAGGAAATCCGCGTCGGTGTTCTCGTCGGTCAGCTTGGCCAGGCGAATCGCGTTCATCTCGCTGCTGTTGAGGGTGAAGGTCACCTGCGGGTTGCGTCCGCCTTCCAGGGTGACCAGCGGCTCGTCGCCGGTCCACCAGACCAGGCGGTCCTGCGGCAGGCCCTGTTCGCCGGTTTCGGGGTTGAAGTACAGCCACCTGTCGCCATTGAAACTGCGCAGCCACAGCTCCGGCGTTTGCGCCACGTCGGACAGCAGTCGCACCGTATGCACGCGCTCCATGGGCACGTGGGCGATGGACAGCAGCAATTCGATCACGCGGGCCTTGTTCGCCGTGGCCGAGTCGCCGCCGAGGAGCAGTTTCACGTTGTCATCATTGGCATTGTTGACACGCTTGATGGCTTCACTGATGAAGGTTTCGACGTCCGCCGAGTGCTGGCGAATCGGCGAGAGCAGGGCCTCGGCGGCGATTTTCTCCGCGCCTTCGACCGGAATGCTGTCGCGGAAGATCGGGCCGCTGGCCTTGGTCTGTTCGCCGCTATAGCGCTTGGTCAGCACCAGGCGGTAATAGAGTGTCTGCTTGCCCGTGACGCGGCGCGCCGACCAGGTGACCCGGCGGTTGCCATCGGCGCGGTTGATGCTGACGCCATAGTTGTTGGAGATGAAACTCTCGTTGAGGCTGACGAATTCCTGATTCAGCGGCGGCACGTACATCTGCAGCTTGACCGGCTCGCGCGGATTGGCCTGGAACTCGACCTTGGCATCGATATTCCACAGATCATCGGTTTCGTCTTCGGTCACCGGAATGCCGAGAATGAAGATCTGGTAGGCCGTTATCGCAATGCCCAGCGTGACAAGCAGGAAGATCAGAACTTTCAGATGCAGGGTTAGCGCGCGCATGGGGTCACTCGTCAGCGTCGGATTCGGTGATGCAGCCGGGCTTGCCGGCGACGTAAGTAAGGCTTGGATCGACCAGCGCACCGAAGCGGGTCAGGGCATCGGAACCAATCAGAAGTGGGTATTGGAAAGCGCTGCGGTCCGTGAGGTTCACTTCAATGGTGCGCAGTGCCTTGCCCATGCACAGCTCAAGCTCGATGACGGGACGCGCCGTGTAGGTTTTTTCTTCTTCCGGGTCGAAGTCTCCGGCACGCCGCTTGATCTTGCTGATACGCGCCAACGGACGTTCGATGGGGTGGCTGTGCGCGCTGTCGATGGCCAGATAAAAGCGTACCCAGGACTCTCCGTTGCGCTTGAAACGAGTGATGTCGCTTGCGCTGAGCGAAGCCGTCTGGGCGCCGGTGTCGAGCTTGGCGGGCACTTCCAGACCGAAGTCGGGCAGCGCCACATGTTCGTTCAGTCCATAAATGGTCTTGTCGGCGGCCAGGCCAATCGAGGGCGAGAAACATGCGCAGAGCAGCAGGGAGTAGGCTTTGACTCTCATGGAACCTGTGGTCTTCGAGATTGGAAACGAATGGCCGGAACCGGCCCATGCTTTTGTCATTGTTGCCGCAGGCGGGCGCCGACACTGCGAAGGCCAGCATTCTAGCATGCTGGTTTCAGGGTCGCGACAGCGTAACCGGACGGCTCGAACAGCACCTGTGCCATCTCCGACTTTAGTCATATTGTTGACAATTATCCCTGTGCTGATTTGACTGCCGGGCAATCGCGGCGTAATTTGCGGGCATTGAAATGGTCAAGTGTTGACAATCATGCTCGATACACTGGAATTTCCCACGGCAATACAGCAAGCGGACAGCGGCACGCTGTCCGAGCACGTGTTCCGGCTGATCCAGGCGGCCATCGTCAAGGGCGATATTGCGCCGGGCAGCAAGATTTCCGAACCGGAATTGGCGCGTACCTACGGCATCAGTCGCGGTCCGCTGCGTGAGGCGATTCACCGCCTCGAAGGGCAGAAGCTGCTGGTGCGCATTCCCCATGTGGGCGCCCGCGTGGTCTCGCTCAGCCATGCCGAACTGATCGAACTCTATGAAATCCGCGAGTCACTGGAAGGCATGGCCTGCCGGCTGGCTGCCGAGCGCATGAGCGACGCCGAGATCGAAGAGCTGCGCCGCGTGCTGGGTACGCACGAACGCGACGAGGCCTTCCAGGCGGGCGTCGGTTATTACCAGCAGGAAGGCGATTTCGATTTCCATTACCGGATCATCCAGGGCAGCGGCAACCGCACCCTGGCCAAGCTGTTGTGCGACGAGCTTTACCAGCTGGTGCGCATGTACCGCATCCAGTTTTCCACCACGCCGAACCGTCCGCATCAGGCCTTCGCCGAACACCACCGCATCCTCGATGCCATCGCCGAACGCGATGGCGAGCTGGCGGAGCTGCTGATGCGCCGCCATATCGCCGCTTCCAAGCGCAATGTTGAGCGCCACTTCAAGGGCGTTCTCGAACACACACCATATAAAAGGGGTAATGCATGACTCTTCCTTCTGCCGGTCAGCGTTTCCGCGACGCCGTGGCCAGTGAACATCCGCTGCAGGTCGTCGGCGCCATCAACGCCAACCATGCCCTGCTGGCCAAGCGCGCCGGCTTCAAGGCCATCTACCTGTCCGGTGGCGGTGTCGCCGCCGGTTCGCTGGGGCTGCCGGATCTGGGCATCACCGGGCTCGACGACGTGCTGACCGACGTGCGTCGCATCACCGATGTCTGCGATCTGCCTCTGCTGGTGGATGTGGACACCGGCTTCGGTTCCTCGGCCTTCAACGTGGCGCGTACCGTCAAGTCGATGATCAAGTTCGGTGCGGCGGCGATCCACATCGAGGATCAGGTCGGCGCCAAGCGCTGCGGCCACCGTCCCAACAAGGAAATCGTCTCCCAGCAGGAAATGGTCGACCGCATCAAGGCCGCCGTCGATGCCCGTACCGATGACAGCTTCGTGATCATGGCGCGTACCGATGCGCTGGCCGTCGAAGGCCTGAATGCCGCTCTGGATCGCGCCGCTGCCTGCATCGAGGCCGGCGCCGACATGATCTTCCCGGAAGCCATCACCGAACTGGCCATGTACAAGACCTTCGCCGACCGCGTGAAAGCGCCGATCCTGGCCAACATCACCGAATTCGGCGCCACGCCGCTGTACACCACCGAAGAACTGGCCAGCGTCGACGTGTCCCTGGTGCTGTACCCCTTGTCGGCGTTCCGCGCCATGAACAAGGCGGCGGAGAATGTCTACACCGCGCTGCGCCGCGACGGCACGCAGAAGAATGTGGTCGACACCATGCAGACCCGGATGGAGCTGTACGACCGCATCAACTACCACGCCTTCGAGCAAAGCCTCGATGCGCTGTTCGCCCAGAAGAAGAGCTGAGTGGTGGCTGGCTCCGACCGTCATGACGCTCGGAGTCGGCGGGTCTTCATCGATGCAAGTTGAAATATCCCGAATAAATCCAATAAGGAGATAACCCATGGCTGAAGCAAAAGTATTGACCGGGGCAGGCCTTCGCGGCCAGATCGCAGGTCAGACTGCACTGTGCACCGTCGGCAAGACCGGCGCCGGGCTGACCTACCGCGGCTACGACGTGCGCGACCTGGCTGCTGAATGCGATTTCGAGGAAGTGGCCTACCTGCTGTTCTACGGTGAACTGCCCACCGGCGAGCAACTGGTTGCCTACAAGAACCGCCTGAAGACCCTGCGTGACCTGCCGCAGACCCTCAAGGAAGTGCTGGAGCGCATCCCGGCCAGCGCTCACCCGATGGATGTCATGCGTACCGGCACCTCGATGCTGGGCAACCTGGAACCTGAAGTCAGCTTCGAGCAGCAGCGCGATGTCGCCGAGCGCCTGATGGCCGCTTACCCGGCGATCATGTGCTACTGGTACCGCTACAGCCATGAAGGCGTACGCATCAACTGCACCAGCGACGAAGACACCCTGGGCGGCCACTTCCTCGCGCTGCTGCACGGCAAGAAGCCGAGCGACCTGCACGTCAAGGTGATGAACGTTTCGCTGATCCTCTACGCGGAGCATGAGTTCAACGCCTCGACCTTCACCGCGCGCGTCTGTGCCTCGACGCTGTCCGACCTCTACTCCTGCGTGACCGGCGCCATCGGTTCGCTGCGTGGCCCGCTGCACGGCGGCGCCAACGAGGCGGCAATGGACATGATCGAGCAGTGGAAGAGCCCCGAAGAGGCCCGCGAAGCCATCCTCGGCATGCTCGAGCGCAAGGACAAGATCATGGGCTTCGGTCACGCCATCTATAGCGTTTCCGACCCGCGCAACGAGGTCATCAAGGTCTGGGCCAAGCAGCTGGCCGACGAAGTTGGCGACACCGTGCTCTATCCGGTATCGGTAGCCGTCGACGAGACCATGTGGGAGCAGAAGAAGCTCTTCCCCAACGCCGACTTCTACCATGCCTCGGCTTACCACTTCATGGGCATTCCCACCAAGCTGTTCACGCCGATCTTTGTCTGCTCGCGTGTAACCGGCTGGGCCTCCCATGTGTTCGAACAGCGCGGCAACAACCGGATCATTCGGCCAAGCGCCGATTACATCGGTCCGGAACAGCGCAAGGTCGTACCGATCGCCGAGCGTTGATCGGATAAGGGGGAGACCGCGAGGGCTCCCCTTTCCTTGCTTCACGGAACATTACTGGATTGAGTTCTTCCGGCATGAATACAGAACACCGCAAACCTCTGCCTGGCACCCTGCTTGATTATTTCGATACCCGCGCGGCGGTCGAAGCCATCCAGCCCGGCGCCTATGACAAACTGCCCTATACCTCCCGCGTGCTGGCCGAACAGCTGGTGCGCCGTTGCGATCCGGCGATGCTGAGCGATTCGCTGAAGCAGCTCGTCGAGCGCAGGCAGGACCTGGATTTCCCTTGGTACCCGGCACGTGTGGTGTGCCATGACATCCTCGGCCAGACCGCGCTGGTGGACCTTGCCGGCCTGCGTGATGCGATTGCCGAGCAGGGGGGCGATCCGTCCAAGGTCAATCCAGTGGTGCCGACCCAGCTGATCGTCGATCACTCGCTGGCGGTGGAGCATGCCGGCTTCGATCCGGATGCCTTCGAGAAGAACCGCTCCGTTGAAGAGCGTCGCAACGAAGACCGCTTTCACTTTATCGAGTGGACCAAGACAGCATTCAAGAACGTCGATGTGATCCCTGCCGGCAACGGGATCATGCACCAGATCAACCTTGAGAAAATGAGTCCGGTGATCCAGGCGCGCGGCGGCGTGGCTTTCCCTGACACTTGCGTTGGCACTGACAGCCACACGCCACACGTCGATGCCCTGGGCGTGATCGCCATCGGCGTCGGTGGCCTGGAAGCTGAAACCGTCATGCTTGGCCGTCCGTCGATGATGCGCCTGCCCGATATCGTCGGCGTGCGCCTGACCGGCAAGCGCCAGCCCGGCATCACCGCCACCGATATCGTCCTGGCCCTGACCGAGTTCCTGCGTCAGGAGCGCGTGGTCGGTGCCTGGGTCGAGTTCTTCGGCGAGGGCGCCGACAGCCTGTCCATCGGCGACCGCGCCACCATCTCCAATATGTGCCCGGAATACGGTGCGACGGCGGCGATGTTCTACATCGACCAGCAGACCATCGAATACCTCAAGCTGACCGGTCGCGAGTCGGAGCAGGTCGCGCTGGTCGAGAACTACGCCCGGACCACCGGCCTCTGGGCCGATGCGCTGAAGACCGCCGAGTACGAGCGCGTGCTGTCGTTCGACCTGTCCAGCGTCGTGCGCAACATGGCTGGTCCGAGCAACCCGCACCGTCGCCTGCCGACCTCGGCACTGCACGAACGCGGCATCGCCGACGAGGCCAAGCTGGAAGCCGGTAAAGCCGAGGAAGCGGAAGGGCTGATGCCCGATGGCGCCGTGATCATCGCGGCCATCACCAGCTGCACCAACACCTCCAACCCGCGCAACGTGGTCGCTGCAGGCCTGGTGGCGAAAAAGGCCAACGAACTCGGCCTGCTGCGCAAGCCCTGGGTCAAGACTTCCTTCGCTCCGGGTTCCAAGGTCGCCAGGCTCTATCTGGAAGAGGCCGGCCTGCTGCCCGAGCTGGAAAAGCTCGGCTTCGGCATCGTCGGCTACGCCTGCACCACCTGCAACGGCATGTCCGGCGCGCTGGACCCGGTGATCCAGCAGGAAATCATCGACCGCGACCTGTACGCCACTGCCGTATTGTCCGGCAACCGCAACTTCGATGGCCGTATTCACCCCTATGCCAAGCAGGCCTTCCTTGCCTCGCCGCCGCTGGTGGTCGCCTATGCCATCGCCGGCACCGTGCGCTTCGACATCGAGCAGGATGTGCTGGGCCATGACGCCCAGGGCAACCCCGTCACCCTCAAGGATCTGTGGCCGAGCGACGAGGAAATCGACGCTATCGTCGCCGCCTCGGTGAAGCCGGAGCAGTTCCATCAGGTCTACATTCCGATGTTCGACCTCGGCGCAGTGCAGGAGGCCGAAAGCCCGCTGTACGACTGGCGACCGATGTCCACCTATATCCGTCGTCCGCCTTACTGGGAAGGCGCGCTGGCCGGCGAACGCACGCTCAAGGGCATGCGCCCGCTGGCGGTGCTGCCGGACAACATCACCACCGACCACCTGTCGCCATCCAACGCCATCCTGCTGGACAGCGCCGCGGGTGAATACCTGCACAAGATGGGCCTGCCGGAAGAGGACTTCAACTCCTACGCCACCCACCGTGGTGATCACCTCACGGCGCAGCGCGCCACCTTCGCCAACCCGCAGCTGGTCAACGAAATGGCCGTGGTCGAGGGTCAGGTGAAGAAGGGTTCGCTGGCGCGCGTCGAGCCGGAAGGCACCGTCATGCGCATGTGGGAAGCCATCGAAACCTACATGAACCGCAAGCAGCCGCTGATCATCATCGCCGGCGCCGACTATGGTCAGGGTTCGTCCCGTGACTGGGCGGCCAAGGGCGTGCGCCTGGCAGGTGTGGAAGCCATCGTCGCCGAAGGTTTCGAGCGCATCCACCGCACCAACCTGGTGGGCATGGGCGTGTTGCCGCTGGAGTTCAAGCCGGGCACCGACCGCAAGACCCTGGGTATCGACGGCACCGAGACTTTCGATGTGATCGGTGAGCGCACGCCGCGTGCCGAGCTGACGCTGGTGATCCGCCGCCGGAATGGCGAAACCCTCGAGGTGCCGGTGATCTGCCGTCTGGATACCGCCGACGAAGTCTCCGTCTACGAGGCGGGTGGCGTACTGCAGCGCTTCGCCAAGGATTTCCTCGGGCAGGCCTGACGTCGCGATGTAGGGTGGATGTCGCTTCTTACATCCACCGCGCCACCGCTCGGTGGTTCGCCACCCGGTGGATCGCCACCCGGTGAATCGGTAAAGCGTGATCCACCCTACGTCTGCATTCCATTCCCGCTGCCGCCCTCTGGCGGCAACGTTCATGAGGACTCGTTTTCATGGCTCATGCACCCCAGATCAAGATTCCCGCTACCTATATGCGTGGCGGCACCAGCAAGGGCGTGTTTTTCCGCCTGCAGGACCTGCCCGAGCGCTGCCAGGTGCCGGGCAAGGCCCGCGACAAGCTGTTCATGCGCGTGATCGGCGGCCCCGACCCTTATGCCGCGCATATCGACGGCATGGGCGGCGCCACCTCCAGCACCAGCAAGTGCGTGATCCTGTCGAAAAGCAGCCAGCCGGACCACGACGTGGACTACCTCTACGGCCAGGTTTCCATCGACAAGCCCTTCGTCGACTGGAGCGGCAACTGCGGCAACCTGTCCACCGGTGCCGGCGCCTTCGCCATCCACGCAGGCCTGGTCGACCCATCGCGGATTCCCGAGAATGGCACCTGCGTGGTGCGTATCTGGCAGGCCAATATCCAGAAAACCATCATCGCCCATGTACCGGTCAGCAATGGCCAGGTACAGGAAACCGGTGATTTCGAGCTGGATGGCGTGACCTTCCCAGCGGCGGAAATCGTGCTGGAATTTCTCGATCCGTCCGATGACGGCGAAGAGGGCGGTTCGATGTTCCCCACCGGCAGCCTGGTCGATGTGCTCGACGTTCCCGGCATCGGTACGCTCAAGGCGACCATGATCAGCGCCGGCATTCCTACCGTGTTCGTCAATGCCGAAGACATCGGCTATCAGGGCACCGAACTGCGCGAAGACATCAACGGCAATCCCGAGGCGCTGGCACGTCTGGAGGCTATTCGCGTGGCGGGCGCGCTGCGCATGGGACTGATCAAGACGGCAGAAGAGGCATTGACCCGCCAACACACGCCGAAGGTCGCCTTCGTTTCCAGCCCGAAAACCTACGCGGCGTCCAGCGGCAAGAGCATCGAGGCCGGCGAAGTGGACCTGCTGGTCCGCGCGCTGTCCATGGGCAAGCTGCACCACGCCATGATGGGCACCTGCGCGGTGGCCATCGGCACGGCGGCGGCGGTACCCGGCACGCTGGTCAACCTGGCAGCGGGCGGCGGTGAGCGTGAGGCGGTACGTTTCGGACATCCGTCCGGCACGTTGCGTGTCGGCGCCGAGGCGAAGCAGATCGATGATCAGTGGACGGTGACCAAGGCCATCATGAGCCGCAGTGCGCGGATACTGATGGAAGGCTGGGTGCGTGTTCCCGAGGATGCGTTCTGAGGGGCGTCGAGCCCCGAAGCGGATTTATCGCGGCGTGAAAAGCAAAAAGTCCGCACCTGGCGGACTTTTTGTTGTCTAGCGAAGCGGCATTTATTTGAATCGCCGCTCGACGCCTTTTTCCACCAGGATCTTGGCGGAGATTTCCTCGACGGAGAAGTGCGTCGAGTTGATGTAATTGATGTTTTCGCGGCGGAACAGGCTTTCGACTTCGCGCACCTCGAATTCGCACTGGGCGAAACTGGCGTAGCGGCTGTTGGGCTTGCGCTCGTTGCGGATGGCGGCCAGCCGCTCGGGGTCGATGGTGAGGCCGAACAGCTTGTCCTTGTAGGTCTTGAGGGCGCTGGGCAGTTGCAGGCGCTCCATGTCCTCTTCGGTCAGCGGGTAGTTGGCAGCGCGGATGCCGTACTGCATGGCCATATAGAGGCAGGTCGGGGTTTTGCCGCAGCGTGATACGCCGACCAGGATCAGGTCGGCCTTGTCGTAGTAGCGGGTGCGGGCGCCATCGTCATTGTCGAGGGCGAAGTTCACCGCCTCGATGCGCTCCATGTAGTTGCTGCTGTGACCGATGGAGTGGGATTTGCCCACGGAATACGAGGAGCGTGACATCAGTTCATGTTCCAGTGGTGAGAGGAACGAGGAAAAGATATCGATCATGAAGCCGTTGGATTCGGCGAGGATGTCGCGAATTTCCTGATTGACCAGGGTGTCGAATATGATCGGACGCGCACCATCGCTTTCCGCTGCTTTATTGATTTGCTGTACCATTGCCCGCGCTTTTTCGGTCGTATCGATGTATGGCCGGGTCAGCTTGGTGAAGTTGATGGTTTCGAACTGTGCCAGCAGGCTCTGGCCGAGTGTTTCGGCCGTGATCCCGGTACCGTCGGAGATGAAAAAAGCAGTTCGTTTCATTGCCCTTGGAGCCTTAAGTCGAGAACGCTTCTCAGCTATAGTGAAGGCCCCTTGAAGAGCCTCGATTGGCTGGCATTGTCACTTATTTTGCAGAGCCGGGCCACCGTGCCACCTGGGCGCGAACCGAGTTTCCAATACAACGTGGAGAGATCACCTTGGTAGAGTACGTAGTTTCCCTCGATAAGCTCGGCAATCATGATGTTGAGCGTGTAGGGGGCAAGAACGCCTCCCTGGGCGAGATGATCAGCAACCTCGCAGGCGCGGGTGTTTCAGTACCTGGTGGTTTCGCCACTACGGCGCAGGCCTATCGCGATTTCATGGAACTCAGCGGTCTGAACGAGCAGATCCATACGTTGCTCGATGCGCTGGATGTGGATGACGTCAACGCCCTGGCCAAGGCCGGTGCGCAGATTCGCGGCTGGGTCATGGCCGCCGAGTTTCCGCCGCAACTGGATGCCGATATCCGTGCAGCCTTTGCCGAGATGTCCGCCGGTAACGACAACCTGGCGGTTGCGGTGCGCTCTTCGGCAACCGCAGAAGACCTGCCGGATGCCTCCTTTGCCGGCCAGCAGGAAACCTTCCTCAATATTCGTGGCGTGGACAATGTGATCCGTGCTGCCAAGGAGGTGTTCGCCTCCCTGTTCAACGACCGCGCCATCGCCTATCGCGTGCACCAGGGCTTCGACCACAAACTGGTCGCCCTGTCCGCTGGCGTGCAACGCATGGTGCGCTCCGAAACCGGTACTGCCGGTGTGATGTTCACCCTGGATACCGAATCCGGCTTCCGTGACGTGGTGTTCATCACCGGCGCCTACGGCCTGGGCGAGACCGTGGTTCAGGGTGCGGTCAACCCTGACGAGTTCTACGTACACAAGCACACCCTTGAAGCGGGTCGCCCGGCCATCCTGCGCCGCAACCTGGGCAGCAAGGCGATCAAGATGATCTACGGCGAAGAAGCCAGCGCCGGCAAGTCGGTCAAGACCGTCGATGTCGATCAGGCCGAGCGCATGCGCTTCTGCCTCACCGACGAGGAAGTCAGCAACCTGGCGCGCCAGGCGATGATCATCGAAAAGCACTACGAGCGCCCGATGGACATCGAGTGGGCCAAGGACGGTGACGACGGCCAGCTGTATATCGTCCAGGCACGTCCGGAAACCGTCAAAAGCCGCAGCAGCGCCAATGTCATGGAGCGCTACCTGCTGAAGGAAAAGGGCACCGTGCTGGTCGAAGGCCGCGCCATTGGCCAGCGTATCGGCGCCGGTCCGGTGAAGATCATTCGCGACGTCTCGGAGATGGACAAGGTCCAGCCGGGCGACGTGCTGGTATCGGACATGACCGACCCCGACTGGGAGCCGGTGATGAAGCGCGCCAGCGCCATCGTCACCAACCGTGGTGGCCGTACCTGCCACGCGGCGATCATCGCGCGCGAGCTGGGCATTCCGGCTGTCGTCGGCTGCGGCAACGCCACCGAGCTGCTCAAGGATGGCCAGCGCGTCACCGTGACCTGTGCCGAAGGCGACACCGGCCTGATCTTCGAAGGCGAACTGGGCTTCGATATCCGCCAGAACTCCATCGACGCCATGCCCGAACTGCCGTTCAAGATCATGATGAACGTCGGTAACCCCGACCGCGCATTCGACTTCGCCCAACTGCCCAACGAAGGCGTTGGCCTGGCTCGCCTGGAATTCATCATCAATCGCATGATCGGCGTGCATCCCAAGGCGCTGCTGAATTTCGACGGCCTGCCGAGCGATGTGAAGAACAGTGTCGAGAAACGCATCGCAGGTTATGGCGATCCGGTCGACTTCTATGTCGAGAAACTGGTCGAGGGCGTCAGTACCCTGGCTGCAGCCTTCTGGCCGAAGAAGGTCATCGTGCGCCTGTCGGACTTCAAGTCCAACGAATATGCCAACCTGATCGGCGGCAGGCTCTACGAGCCGGAAGAAGAAAACCCGATGCTCGGCTTCCGTGGCGCCTCGCGCTATATCAGCGAATCCTTCCGTGACTGCTTCGAGCTCGAATGCCGTGCCATGCGCAAGGTGCGCGACGAGATGGGGCTGACCAACGTCGAGCTGATGGTGCCCTTCGTGCGCACCCTCGGCGAGGCCTCGCAGGTCATCGACATCCTTGCTCAGTTCGGACTCAAGCGTGGCGAGAACGGTCTGCGCATCATCATGATGTGCGAGCTGCCATCCAACGCACTGCTGGCCGACGAGTTCCTGGAGTTCTTCGATGGTTTCTCTATCGGCTCCAATGACATGACGCAGCTGACGCTGGGTCTGGACCGTGACTCGGGCATCATTGCGCACCTGTTCGACGAGCGTAACCCGGCGGTCAAGAAGCTGCTGGCAAGCGCTATCGAAGCCTGCAACAAGGCCGGCAAGTACGTCGGCATCTGCGGCCAGGGGCCGTCCGACCACCCGGATCTGGCCAAGTGGCTGATGGAGCAGGGCATCGAGAGCGTTTCGCTGAACCCTGACTCGGTACTCGATACCTGGTTCTTCCTGGCGGATGCCGAGATCAACTGATCGCTCACAGGTAAAAAGGGCGAAATTCGCCCTTTTTCGTACCAACAAAACAAGGGGAACACTCATGCAATACGTCACGCCAGATCTGTGCGATGCCTACCCTGAGCTGATTCAGGTCGTGGAACCGATCTTCAGCAACTTCGGTGGTCGTGATTCCTTCGGCGGGCAGATCGTCACGGTCAAGTGCTTCGAGGACAACTCGCTGGTCAAGGAGCAGGTCGAGCTCGATGGTGCCGGCAAGGTGATGGTGGTCGATGGTGGTGGCTCGCTGCGTTGCGCCCTGTTGGGCGACATGCTGGCCGAGAAGGCTGCGCGCAATGGCTGGCAGGGGCTGGTCATCTATGGCTGCATCCGTGATGTGGATATCGTCGCGCAAACCGACCTGGGCGTGCAGGCGCTGGCCAGCCATCCGCTGAAGAGCAACAAGCGGGGTGTCGGCGAACTGAACATCCCGGTGACCTTCTGCGGCGTGACCTTCCGCCCGGGTGAATACCTCTATGCCGACAACAACGGCATCGTGGTTTCGCCAGAAGCGTTGAAAATGCCTGATTGAGTCATGCTTTCGGTTACACGAGCCCGGTCAAGCCGGGCTTTTTTGCAGTCTGAGCGGGGAAGCCATGCTGGCTGATGAGGAAATGGGCCTGTTGCATGCCCTGGTGCTGGATGGGCGGGGTGGCGCCCGTCAACTCACTTATGCGGACATTGCCTCGCTGGAGCTGGTCGAGAGCGAAAGCCTGTGGCTGCACTGGGATCGCAGCCAGCCTCAGGCCCAGGCCTGGTTGCGCGAACGGAGTGGCTTGAGCGGTTTTACCTGTGATGTGCTGCTTGAGGAAAACACGCGCCCACGACTGCTGCCCTTGCCGGCTGACGAGCTGTTGCTGTTTTTGCGAGGGGTGAACCTCAATCCGGATGCCGAACCTGAGGACATGGTTTCACTGCGGGTTTTCGCCGATGCGCGCAGAGTATTTTCGCTGCGCCTGCGACCACTGCGCTCCACCGAGGCGGTTATCCAGCAACTGGCTGCAGGCGTAGGCCCGAAAACGGCTTCCGAGGTGTTGATCAGTCTCGCCGAAGCATTGACCGACCGCGTGGATGATCTGGTTGCGCTGCTCGCCGAGAAAGTGGATGACGAAGAGGATCGCCTCGAAACCGAGCCGCGCTATGCGCCACCGCAGGACAAGTTGCTTGCGTTGCGGCGCCAAGCTGCAAGCCTGCGCCGGTTTCTGCTGCCTCAGAACGAGATCTACGGACAACTGGCGCGCAAACGGCTTCCCTGGTTCGTCGATGACGATACCGTGTACTGGAACGAGCTGAGCAACCGCCTGATCCGCTACCTCGAAGAGCTGGAGCTGGTCCGTGAACGGGCCAATCTGGTACTGGAGGCCGAGGAGCGGCGCATGCGCGAGCGAATGAATCGAACCATGTATCTGCTTGGCATCATCACCGGTTTCTTTCTTCCGATGAGTTTTCTCACCGGGCTGCTGGGTATCAATGTCGGGGGTATTCCGGGCTCGGAGAATCCCTATGGTTTTGCGCTGGCATGTGCGCTTATCGCTGCGGTAGCGGTTTTTCAATGGTGGATATTCCGTCGCCTGAAATGGGTATGAATGTGACTTTTTCATACAGCTGCCGTCTAGGCACTGAAACGTTTCCTCGGTGTGCTGTGAAACGTAAAAGGTTCCCGAGTTGGAGTGTAACGAGGTGAGCATGGGTGATCCCTTTGAAGAATCCCTGCGCGATATGCTCAAGGCGCAGTCCGGGCATGACGATGACGCCTGTCTGGACCGAGTCTTGAAAACGGCCAACCGTCAGGTGGGCGCGGGTGATCTGTTCGGCTTGATGGGACACTGGCTGCAAACGCTGCTGGTTGTGCTCAGCAGCGGCGCTTCCCGCTCTTCAGCTGTCACCCCGCGCCACACGACCCATCCAACCTCTTTCGACAAGGCTGATTGATCATGGAGTGGAGCCAAAGTCTGCTCGCTGCAATGAGTGCGCTCTGGGCACCCATTGCAGCTTTTATCCCACGTCTGTTTGGAGCATTGCTGGTTGTCGCAATTGGCTTTCTCGTTGCCAAATTGCTTGATGCCCTGCTGTCCAAGGGGTTGGCAAAAATAGGCCTCGACCGACTGGTCGCCGGCACGGGTACAACCAAGCTTCTGGGTCGTGCCGGTATTCGTGCGTCGGTATCCACCCTGATCGGTAGAGTCGTCTACTGGTTCGTGCTGCTGATTTTCCTTGTCTCGGCTGCCGAGTCGCTTGGGCTGGCCCGCGTCTCGGCAACCCTCGACATGCTGGCGCTCTATGTGCCGAAGGTTTTTGGCGCGGGACTGATCCTGCTTGCTGGCGTGCTGCTGGCTCAGTTGGTCAGCGGCCTGGTTCGCGGCGCTGCGGAAGGCGTCGGGCTTGAATATGCCAGCGGGCTGGGACGCATTGCCCAGGGGCTGGTAATCATCATCAGCATTTCGGTCGCGATCGGTCAGCTCGAGGTGAAAACCGAGCTGCTCAACTATGTTATCGCCATTGCCCTGATCTCCGTCGGACTTGCCGTCGCGCTGGCGCTGGGGCTGGGTAGTCGCGAACTGGTCAGCCAGATTCTCGCCGGCATCTATGTGCGGGAGCTGTATGGGGTAGGGCAGCGCGTTCGCCTTGACGGATTGGAACTGGAGGGCGAAATCGAGGAAATCGGAACAGCCAAGACCCAGTTGCTGACGGATGATGGCGAGCGGGTCTCGATTGCAAACAGAGTGCTGCTGGAGCAGCGCGTGGACAGCCGCCTGAGCCGATAATCTGTTAAAGTACGCCGCTAATTTTGTTGGTCTTCCATGAATGCTGGCCATGACTTTGACAGCCGGTTCGAAGCGTCTTGACTACAGTCCATCCGCCAACCATGAGCTATGACCCACGCCAGCTTTCCGATGAAGAGTTGGTGCAGCGTGCCCATGGCGAGTTGTTTCATATAACCCGTGCATATGAAGAGCTGATGCGGCGATATCAACGCACTCTTTTCAACGTGTGTGCTCGTTATCTCGGAAACGAACGAGACGCCGATGACGTGTGTCAAGAGGTGATGTTGAAGGTCTTGTATGGCCTCAAGAACTTCGAAGGGAAGTCAAAGTTCAAAACATGGCTATATAGCATTACTTATAATGAGTGTATTACGCAGTATCGCAAGGAGCGACGCAAGCGACGGTTGCTGGATGCTTTGAGTCTCGACCCGGTCGAGGAAGCTTCCGACGACAGCGCGCCTGTCGTGACTGAGAAGAGCGGTCTTGAGCATTGGCTTGTGCATGTGAATCAGATTGATCGGGAGATTCTTGTTTTGCGCTTTGTTGCAGAGCTGGAGTTCCAGGAGATTGCTGACATCATGCACATGGGGCTAAGCGCAACGAAGATGCGTTACAAGCGTGCTCTTGATAAACTTCGCGAAAAATTTTCCGGGATAATTGAAACTTGATGGCTCAAAGTTGTCATAGAGACAGCGAACAGCTTGGGTTTTCAGTTAGCCGGGGTTTCCTTAGATTGTTCTGATACTAACCACCAGATGGGGATTTACGGATGAAGCTTAAAAACACCTTGGGCGTTGCAATTGGTTCCCTGATTGCCGCCACTTCTGTTAGCGCGCTGGCTCAGGGCCAAGGCGCCGTTGAGGTGGAGGCATTCGGCAAGCACTACTTCACCGACAGCTCGCGTGATGTGCAGCGCGACGGTGAGCTCTATGGCGCTGGCGTCAGTTACTTCCTGACCGACGATGTATCGCTTGGTCTGTCCTATGGTGAATACCACGATCTGACGTCCCAGGATCCGTTGGGCGCCGGTGGTCACAAGAACATCAAGGGCAGCCTGACTTCACTTGATGCCACTTATCACTTCGGTCAGCCAGGTGTTGGTCTGCGTCCCTATGTTTCCGCTGGCGCTGCTCACCAGAGCATCGGTCAGGCTGATCGTGGTGGTCGTGACCGCAGCACCTTCGCCAACGTCGGTACTGGTCTGAAGTACTACTTCACCGAGAACTTCTTCGCCAAGGCCAGCGTTGATGGCATGTACAACATCGATGCTGACGAAGCCGAGTGGATGGCTGGCATGGGTGTTGGTCTGAACTTTGGCGGCGGCACCCGCCAGGTTGCACAGGTCGAGCCGACTCCAGAGCCCGCACCGGCGCCCATCGTCGACACCGAGCCGGAGCCAGAGCCGGAACTGGTCCGTGTCGAGCTGGACGTGAAGTTCGACTTCGACAAGTCCCGTGTGCGTGAAGAAAGCTACAGCGACATCAAGAACCTGGCTGACTTCATGCAGCAGTACCCGCAGACCAGCACCACCGTCGAAGGTCACACTGACTCCGTGGGTACCGACCAATACAACCAGCGTCTGTCCGAGCGTCGTGCTCAGGCCGTTCGCGAAGTGCTGGTCAATCAGTATGGCGTAGAAAGCCAGCGCGTCGACTCGGTCGGCTACGGCGAGTCCCGTCCGGTTGCTGACAACAGCACCGAGGAAGGCCGTCAGATCAACCGTCGCGTTGAAGCTGAAGTGGAAGCTCAGGTTCGCTGATACCTGGCTGAACTACTGAACCCGGTCCTGCAGAACATGCAGGACCGGGTTTTTTATTGGCAACAGATAAGTGGGGATGCGTAACCGATCAAGGGCGCATAAAAATGCCCGCATCTTTCGATGCGGGCATTTTCGTCCCTTTGAGCTACCTGTTCAGATAGTTCACCTTGGGAGGTTCAGCCTCAGACTTCAACAACCTGGATCTTGGCCTTTTCCGCAGACTCGCGGAACTCGGCGATCTGGTCGAAGCTCAGGTAGCGATAGACATCAGCAGCCATGGTGTCGATCTCTTTCGCGTACTGCATGTACTCCTCGACGGTCGGCAGCTTGCCGATGATCGAGGCGACCGATGCCAGTTCGGCAGAGGACAGGTACACGTTGGTCGCATCGCCCAGACGGTTCGGGAAGTTACGGGTTGAGGTGGAGACCACGGTCGAACCGGTCTGCACGCGCGCCTGGTTACCCATGCACAGCGAGCAACCCGGCATTTCCATGCGCGCACCGGCCTTGCCGTAGATGCCGTAGTAGCCTTCCTCGGTCAGCTGGTGGGCGTCCATCTTGGTCGGCGGAGCCAGCCACAGACGGGTCGGAATACCGCCCTTGACCTTCTCCAGCAGCTTCCCGGCAGCACGGAAGTGACCGATGTTGGTCATGCACGAACCGATGAAGACTTCGTCGATCTTCTCACCAGCAACGGTGGAGAGCAGACGAGCGTCGTCCGGGTCGTTCGGGGCGCAGAGGATAGGTTCCTTCACGTCTGCCAGATCGATTTCGATCACGGCGGCGTATTCGGCGTCCTTGTCGGCTTCCAGCAGCTCAGGTCTGGCCAGCCAGGCTTCCATGGCCTGGGCGCGACGCTCCAGGGTGCGTGGATCGCCGTAACCTTCGCTGATCATCCAGCGCAGCAGGGTGATGTTGGAGCGCAGGTACTCGGCGATCGCCTCTTCCGGCAGCTTGATGGTGCAACCGGCGGCGGAGCGTTCGGCGGAAGCGTCGGACAGCTCGAACGCCTGCTCGACAGTCAACCCGCTCAGACCTTCGATTTCGAGAATGCGACCGGAGAAGATGTTCTTCTTGCCCTTCTTCTCGACGGTCAGCAGGCCTTCCTGGATGGCGTAGTAGGGGATGGCATGGACCAGGTCACGCAGGGTGATGCCTGGCTGCATTTCGCCCTTGAAGCGCACCAGTACGGATTCCGGCATGTCCAGCGGCATGACGCCGGTGGCGGCGGCGAAGGCCACCAGGCCGGAACCGGCCGGGAAGGAAATACCCATCGGGAAGCGGGTGTGCGAGTCGCCGCCGGTGCCGACGGTGTCGGGCAGCAGCATGCGGTTCAGCCAGCTGTGGATGATGCCGTCGCCCGGACGCAGGGAGACGCCGCCACGGTTCTGGATGAAGTCCGGCAGGGTGTGGTGGGTATTGACGTCGATCGGCTTCGGATAGGCCGCGGTGTGGCAGAAGGACTGCATGACCAGGTCGGCGGAGAAGCCCAGGCAAGCCAGGTCCTTCAGCTCGTCACGGGTCATCGGGCCGGTGGTGTCCTGGGAGCCGACGGTGGTCATCTTCGGTTCGCAATAGGTACCGGGGCGAATGCCCTTGCCTTCCGGCAGACCGCAGGCGCGACCGACCATTTTTTGCGCCAGGGTGAAGCCCTTGCCACTGTCAGCCGGCGCGACCGGCATCTTGAACAGATCAACCGGACCCAGGCCCAGTTCGGCGCGGGCCTTGTCGGTCAGGCCGCGACCGATGATCAGCGGGATACGACCACCGGCGCGGACTTCGTCCAGCAATACGTCAGTCTTCAGCTCGAAGGTGGTGACCAGCTCGTCGCTGCCGTGACGGCGCACTTCACCCTTGTAGGGGTACACGTCGATGACGTCGCCCATGGCCAGGTTGGTGCAGTCGAATTCGATCGGCAGGGCGCCGGCATCTTCCATGGTGTTGTAGAAGATCGGGGCGATCTTGGTGCCGAAGCAGAAGCCGCCGGCGCGCTTGTTCGGCACGTTCGGGATGTCGTCGCCGAAGAACCACAGCACCGAGTTGGTGGCGGACTTGCGGGAAGAGCCGGTGCCGACCACGTCACCGACGTAGGCAACCGGGAAGCCCTTGGCTTTCAGTGCTTCCATCTGCTTGATCGGGCCGACCGAGCCGGGAGCGTCGGGTTCGATACCGTCGCGGGCCATCTTCAGCATGGCCAGGGCGTGCAGTGGGATATCGGGGCGCGACCAGGCGTCTGGAGCGGGGGACAGGTCGTCGGTGTTGGTTTCGCCAGTGACCTTGAACACGGACAGGGTGATCTTCTCGGCCAGCGCAGGGCGGCTCTGGAACCACTCGCCGTCAGCCCAGGACTGCAGCACGGCCTTGGCGTTGGCGTTGCCGGCCTTGGCTTTTCCGGCGACGTCGTGGAAAGCGTCGAACATCAGCAGGGTGTGCTTGAGTTGCTCGGCGGTCGTGGCAGCCAGTTCGGCATCGTCCAGCAACTCGACCAGCGTGGCGATGTTGTAGCCGCCCTGCATGGTGCCCAGCAACTCGACGGCGCGTTGCTTGCTGATCAGCGGGGAAGTCGCTTCGCCCTTGGCGATAGCGGAGAGGAAACCGGCCTTGACGTAGGCGGCTTCGTCGACGCCTGCGGGCACACGGTTGGTGATCAGGTCAACCAGGAAGGCTTCTTCGCCGGCTGGCGGGTTTTTCAGCAGCTCGACCAGGCCTGCGGTCTGCTCGGCGTTCAGCGGCTGGGGCACGACGCCCTGGGCGGCACGCTCTTCTACATGTTTGCGATAGGCTTCAAGCACAGTTTATTACCCTCATCATTGGTCCCTTGGATGTTTCGGGACGCGCATCCGGAAGCTGTTTTCAAAGTTTTACGTCGGCTTGAGGTGCTGGATGCGCTGGTTAGAGGGATCTGCGCATCCAGCAATGGCCGGTTCAACTGTGCTCGTGACGCTTTGAAAACAGCTTCGTACGGATTGTGGCGCCGAAAACGGCGGGCCGATTCTACTGGAACGGGGCCATAAAGTTAAGTGAAGGGCTGCGGCGACTGTGTCTTCCAAGCAGATTCAGGATGTTCTAAAAAGACGCCGAGAGCAGGTCTGGCGCGGCTTCCGGCCTGCTGCGAACGATTCAACGGTGACCCGCCTAGGACAAAAGTCTAAGATATGGGGCTGTTCTTCGATTCATGTCCATCATGTCAAATCAGCGCATCAAAACTCCCTGTGTTGGCCTCTGCTCGACCGTTTATGGCGATCTGGTCTGTCGTGGCTGCAAGCGCTTCAATCATGAGGTGGTGGGCTGGAACGCTTATGCGGAGGATGAAAAGCGCGCCGTCTGGCTGCGCCTGGAGCAGCTTCTGACGCAAGTGATGGCGGCGAAGTTGGAAGTCTTCGATGCCGGCTTGCTACGACAGCAGTTGCTGGCTCGACAGATCCGTTTTGTTGACGGGCAATCACCTTATGGCTGGGCATATCAGCTGATTGCGCGAGGTGCGCGGGTTATCCAGCAACTTGAGGCCTATGGCGTTGTGCTGTTGCCGGAATTTCGCAATTGGTCATTGCCTGAACTGCGCGATGCCATTGATCAAGAGTTCTTTCTGCTCTCGCAGGCTCATTACGAGCGCTACATCGCTCCGCGATTCATTGCCGGGGATATCCGCTGACTGATTACTGGGTACAGGCAACTTTGCCTGCACCCGACTCAGCGCGCCGGGGCGGTGCGCCCGAGGATTATCGCTGCGCTACCAGGTTTTCGAGGTGCTCGATGATATCGTCCGGCTTCAATACCAGAACATCGCTTTCCAGCGCATCGAGCACCACTTCGGCGGTATTGCCCATCAATGCGCCGGAAAGGCCGGTACGGGCGACGGTGCCGATGACGGTCACTACGGCTTGAAGCTGCTTGCAGACATGCGGAATCAGCGCATCAGCCGGACCTTCCTTGATATGCAGCTGGCTGTCGGGGATGTCGAACTCGGCCTGGAACTGCTTGCAGGCATCACGGTAGCGGGCCTCGATGGTTTCCTTCAACTGAAACGCCGGATCTGCCGCGGAGAGCATGGCCGAAGGGTGGGCGCTGATGACATGCAGATTGCCGCCAGCCAGAGAGGCGATTTCGTAACCGTGATTGATGATGCTGGCATGCAGGGTGCGATGTTCGATATCAGCGTTGCCGACATCCACCGCAGCCAGTACTTTGCCGCCGGTCCAGGGGGTTTCCGTCTTGACCATTAGCACGGGGCAGGGGCAGTAACGCAGCAGTTTCCAGTCATCAGGAGTCAGCAGCGCCCGCTTGAGAGGGTTGTCGGGGATATGCTGCTTGATCACCAGGCCACAGCCTTCGGCTTGCTGCACGCTGATGATGGTCTGGTAGATGTTCTCGAGCCACGCCTGTGCAGTACTGACCGTGTGGCCCTGAGTTTCCGTTTCTTCGCGCAGGCGGTCCAGGTATTCGCTGTGATCCTGCTTGCCATCACAGATCAGCAGGTGCAGTCGTGACTGGCTGACACTGGCAATCAGGCAGGCGCGTTTCAGTGCGAGGTTTTCTGGCTGTTTGGGATCGATTATCACGAGAATACAGCGAATGGCTTGCATGATCGGCTCCGTTTCCTGTTCGAGTCACTGGACTATAGACAAGGGGCCGGCGCTGGTCAGTGATGCAAATCAATCAGCGCTGGTCGTGTAGGGTCTGTTGACGTTTCGCTCGCGACCGCGACGGAACCAGTTTTTGCGCGGGGCTAGGCGCGAGACGCGAAGTTTGGTCGTCCAAATGAGCCGTTGAGCAACAACGCTCCGCGCAAAAAACTGGCCCGTCCCTTTGGGTTGCGCGGCAAATGTCGCCATGCGGCGTTGCGGGACTTGGCAAGGGAGCGACCATTACCTGCGTCCCGCGCCTTGCCTGGCGACATTTGACGCTGCAACGCGGCTTGCGCCGAAACGTCAACAGACCCTAGAGAATGCCTCGTATAATGCATCGCCGGCGATGACTAATACGCCATTTTCATTACTTGCCACTATCAAGACGCTCATCATGCTTGCTGAATTGAATGAATTTCTCGGCTGCGCGACTCCCGCGGCCTGGGTCGATGTTGCCTTGCAGAATCAGGACGTGATGCTCATCGATCACGGCAACTGCGAGAAGAAGGCCGCCGGCGCTGCTTTCCAGTTGATGTTTCGTTACATCGACAAACCGGATCTGCAGCACAAGATGTCGCGATTGGCGCGAGAGGAGTTACGGCATTTCGAGCAGGTGCTGTCGATCATCCGCAAGCGGGAAATCGCCCTGCGCAATGTGGGTTCGTCGAGATATGCGGCTGGCTTACGTGAGCTGGTGCGCAACCACGAGCCTTATCGACTGACCGATACGCTGGTGATCGGTGCCTTTATCGAGGCGCGTTCCTGCGAACGCTTCGCCATGCTGGTCCCGCATCTGGACGAGGAACTGGGCAAGTTCTATCACGGCCTGCTCAAATCCGAGGCCAGGCATTTCCAGGATTATCTGAAACTGGCCTATCTCTACGGCGACGCTGCCGATATCGATGCGACCATCGTCCGGGTGCGAGAGCGTGAGCGCGAGCTGATCGAAAGCCCCGATTCCGAGTTCCGCTTCCACAGCGGCATCCCCGAAGCGGCCTGATCAGTCGAGATCGAAAGGTGCCTGGTGCCGGCCCGACTCGTCGATCTGCAAGGCCCAACCCTGCCGATCCCAGTCGCCCAGGACGATACGCTGCGCGACCTGGCCGTCGAGTTGCAGTGAATGTATTGCCGGGCGGTGCGTGTGGCCGTGGATCAGGGTGCGGACCTTGTGCTTGTGCATCATCCGGATCACCTCGTCAGGCGTCACGTCGACGATATCGCTGGCTTTCATTCGGGTTTCTGCTTTGCTGGTCGAACGCAGTTTCTGCGCCAGCTTTTGCCGTTTGGCAAGGGAGAGGTGGTGCAGGATGAACAGGCTGAGCGGGTTGCGCAGCCAGCGGCGCAGGCGCATATAGCCTTCGTCTCGGGTACACAGGCTGTCGCCATGCATCAGCAAAACGCGCTCGCCGCCGAGCATGGCGACATGCGGGTCGGACAGCAGCGTGCAGCCGGCCTCTTTGCAGAACGCCTGGCCGATCATGAAGTCGCGGTTGCCATGCATCAGATAGATGCGTGTGCCGCTTTCGCTCAGGGTGCGCAGCGCGCTGGCGATGCTGCGCTGGTAGGGTGTCATGCCATCGTCGCCGACCCAGACCTCGAAGAAGTCGCCGAGAATATAGAGTGCCTCGGCCTGGGGGGCACGGGTTTCAAGAAAACGAAGAAACGCCCGGCTGATATCCGGGCGTTGCTCTTCCAGATGCAGATCTGAAATCAGCAGGATCAACGAGGCTTACTCGACGATCTCGGCCTTTTCGATGATGACGTCATCCACCGGAACGTCCTGATGACCGGATTTCATGGTGGTGGAAACACCTTTGATCTTCTCGACCACATCCATGCCTTCGACGACTTCGCCGAAAACGGCATAGCCCCAACCCTGGACGGTGGGGGCGGTGTGGTCGAGGAAGTCGTTATCCTTGACGTTGATGAAGAACTGCGCGGACGCCGAGTGCGGCTCCATGGTGCGTGCCATGGCCAGGGTGCCGGTCTTGTTGGAAAGGCCGTTGTTGGCTTCGTTCTTGATCTGGGCGCGGGTGGCTTTCTGCTTCATGCCCGGCTCGAAGCCGCCGCCCTGGATCATGAAGTTGCCGATCACGCGGTGAAAGATGGTGCCGTCGTAATGGCCGCTCTTGACGTATTCCTTGAAATTGGCCGTGGTTTCAGGAGCCTTGTCTTCGAACAGCTTGACGGTGATGACGCCGTGATTGGTATGGAGCAGGATCATGGAAGGCTTCCTTGTATCAAGAAGAGGGATGTCGTTGCTGCAGAGGGCAAGCGCCTGGCTCTGTCAGGGGGTTGACGGGTCCGCTATCATAAGCGCTTTGGTGCGACACGTATGTACGTGTCGTGCTTGGTTTGGTTCACTGCACCATGGCTCCAAACCCTTTGTTTCAAGGGGTTAATGCTTAAAACAGCAGTCAATGTACCCGGCTCAGCCTGGTAATCCTACGCTTCGGACGCTCTGCGTTTTTACGAGGCTAGGCAATGAATCTGCATCAATTCGCACCCAAAATGGGTCCGCAATGGGGTGTAGAAACCAGAAAGTTGCAATCTAGCCTAGCTCGATTGTTACAAATAATGTCTAACCCAGAGGGTGAATTCCGCCCTCTGGGCAGATTTCGTCCCTCACGTTGGGCATCGAGCCTTTATCACCGTCGTGAGACGTTGGGGGACGTTGAACCAAGCACGGAGCGTCAGCTCCGAATCGCATTGCTCAGCTCCGCTTGTTTCAGGGAGTATCGAGCCTGGCGTGTACCCGCCAGTTCATTAGACCGGCATGCGTCAGGGGCCAACCCTGGGGTGTGAAGCCCGGTTAACAATGTCTCGCTCGCAAGAGGGTGTTATCCGGTGACGGAGAACGCCATACGTCCGAATTGCACGGACGTGCTGAGGCTAATGACCCAACCCGCATGGCTAACTCATGTGAATCGTCGCCAGAACCCTCGTAAATATGGACGGGCCTACGGCAATTATCGGCCTCAGCCAAAACGGCAGCGCAGTTGGACATCACAGTCAAAGCTTGTGATGCGGTACCACACAACTGCCGGGGGATAGACGAAGCCTAAACGGGAAATAGATGCGACTCGGGGAACGTGGCAATCCCGACCACTCGCCTGGCCAGTAGCTCGGTCAGGCAGGCAAACCGCAAGGGGCGCTGATGGGTGTGGGGAATGGGAGGATGCAACAAGCGAAGGGCTGCCTGTAATGGGTGGCATACCGGTTGAAACATCACCGGCAGGGGCAACCCTGGCTGACGTGCATCTGGTTTACGAGCGCAAAACATAGCCGCTGATTCCAGCGATAACAAACGACCCTATGGGCGACTACTGCCCATAGGGGAGTAGTCCGTCCTGAATGTCGTGATTTCAGGAGGACAGTATGAAAACGCAACCAGCAGCACCGGTCGCGTCTGCGTCCTTCGACGGGATGAAGAGCTGGCACGATCTTGATTGGGCCAGGGTTCAACAAACCGTTCGGAAAACGCAGCTAAAGATTGCGCAGGCAACTGGGGAAGGCAACTGGCGCAGGGTTAAACGCCTGCAACGACTGCTGACCCACTCGTTCTATGGCCGCTGTCTGGCTGTAAGGCGAGTCACGGAGAACCGGGGTCGCAAGACGCCGGGTGTCGATGGAGAAACCTGGGGAACGCCTCAGGCCAAGCTCCAAGCCGTGGGACGTCTGTCGAAAAAGCGAGGCTATCGGCCCAAGCCGCTACGGCGGGTATGGATACCGAAGCCCGGCAAGCCAGAGAAACGCCCACTGGGTATCCCGACGATGTTGGATCGGGCCATGCAGGCGCTGTATCTGCAAGCGTTGGAACCTGTAATCGAAAGCACCAGCGATCCGAAATCCTATGGGTTTCGCCCGGATCGTTCGACTGCTGATGCGATGGTTGAGCTGTTCCACCTGCTGTCGCCGCAAACGGCGCCGGTCTGGATTCTGGAAGGCGACATCAAAGGGTTCTTCGACAACATCAACCACGAGTGGCTGTGTCGGAATGTCCCGATGGACAGGAGGGTGCTGCGCAAATGGTTGAAAGCCGGGGTTATTGACCGGCGACAACTCATGGCTACGGAGGCCGGGACGCCGCAGGGAGGGATCATCTCGCCTTGTCTGGCAAACGCCACCTTGAATGGCTTGGAGACTCAACTAAAACGCCATCTGGCGCAGAAGTTAGGGGTTAAAAAAGCCAAGACAGCCAAGGTCCAATGTGTTCGTTATGCGGACGATTTCGTCATCACGGCAGCCTCGAAAGAGCTGTTGGAGGAAGAGGTCAAACCCTGGGTAGAGCAATTTCTGTCGGTACGAGGGGTTGCGCTGTCACGGGAGAAAACGCAGATCACGCATATCCACCAAGGCTTCGATTTTCTGGGGTGGAATTTCAGGAAGTACGTGCCGAAATCGCCGTATAGGAAGGCCAAGCTGCTGATCAAGCCCTCGAAGAAGAACGCCTCGGCGTTCTATCGGAAAGTACGTGAGATCATCAAAAGCAGTGGAGCATTGACGCAGGATGCGTTGATCGGCCAGCTGAACCCGGTACTGAAGGGGTGGGCGCAATACCACTCCCCGGTCGTGGCAAAACAAACCTTCAGCAAGCTTGATCACTTGGTGTTCTGGCGGCTCTGGAGGTGGGCGAAGCGCAGGCATCCAAGGAAATCGGCTGACTGGATCAGGAATAAATACTTCCGATCCATAGGCGGACAGAACTGGGTGTTTGCGTATCCCTACAAAAATGGCAAAGGAGAAAAGCAGTACCGACGGCTGTACAAGCTGGCGGAAACCGCAATCGTGTGTCACAAACGTCTACCGGGGGAATATCAGCCCTACGACGTGGCGCATGAGCTGAAGTGGGAGGTTCTGAGGGTTCAACGGATGCAGCACAAGCTGCGTTATCGGGGACAAATACTCAGTATCTTTCGCAGACAGAAGGGGCTTTGTGCCCTGTGCGGGCATGCGATCAGCAAGGAAACCGGTTGGCACGACCATCACGTCATCAAGCGTGTGGACGGCGGGCCGGATACTTTGAGGAACCGCGTGCTGCTTCATCCCAACTGCCATGCGCTAGTGCATAGCCGGCGTGAAAAGGTAACTCTGCGATACGGTGGTCTGGAATGCTAAGATCACGCGTCATTATTGCCGGTCAGCCAGTAGCTGACTTTTCGTAAACTTGAGCCGTATGCGGTGAAAGCCGCACGTACGGTTCTTAGGGGGGGACGGGCCAGTAATGGCCTGTCCCTGCCCGACATTTGGCCGGCCTACCCTGAGCCGCACTCGCTGATCGTTAAGGACACCATGAGCAAGCCTGAGACTACCGTCGCCACCAATTTTCTCCGCCCGATCGTCCAGGCCGACCTGGATTCGGGCAAGCATGCCAGCATCGTCACGCGCTTTCCGCCCGAGCCCAACGGCTACCTGCACATTGGCCATGCCAAGTCGATCTGCCTAAACTTCGGCCTGGCCAAGGAATTCAGCGGCGTATGCAACCTGCGTTTCGACGACACCAACCCGGCCAAGGAAGACCAGGAATACATCGACGCGATCAAGAGCGACGTGCAGTGGCTGGGCTTCCAGTGGGCCGGTGAAGAGCGCTATGCCTCCGACTATTTCGACCAGTTGCATGCATGGGCCATCCACCTGATCGAGGCGGGCAAGGCCTACGTCTGCGACCTGACGCCCGAGCAGGCGCGTGAATACCGCGGCAGCCTGACCGAACCGGGCCAGAACAGCCCGTTCCGCGAGCGTTCGGTCTCCGAGAACCTGGATCTGTTCGCACGTATGAAGGCCGGCGAATTCCCCGACGGCGCTCGTGCGCTGCGGGCGAAGATCGACATGGCTTCGCCGAACATGAACCTGCGCGACCCGATCCTGTACCGCATCCGTCACGCCCATCATCACCAGACCGGCGACAAGTGGTGCATCTACCCCAGCTATGACTTCACCCATGGCCAGTCGGACGCCATCGAGGGCATCACCCACTCGATCTGCACCCTGGAGTTCGAGGATCATCGTCCGCTCTACGAATGGTTCCTGGACAACCTGCCGGTGCCGGCCAAACCGCGCCAATACGAATTCGCCCGTCTCAACCTGAACTACACCATCACCAGCAAGCGCAAGCTCAAGCAACTGGTCGACGAGAAGCACGTGAGTGGCTGGGACGATCCACGCATGTCGACGCTGTCGGGCTTCCGTCGCCGCGGCTATACGCCGGCGTCGATCCGCAACTTCTGCGACATGATCGGCGTGAACCGCGCTGGCGGCGTGGTGGATATCGGCATGCTGGAATTCGCCATCCGCGAGGATCTGGATGCTAACGCGGCGCGGGCCATGTGCGTACTCAAGCCGCTGAAGGTGGTGATCACCAACTACCCGGAAGGCCAGGTCGAAAACCTCGAATTGCCGCGCCATCCCAAGCAGGACATGGGTGTGCGCGTCCTGCCGTTCAGCCGCGAAATCTATATCGACGCCAGCGACTTCGAAGAAGTCCCGCCGGCCGGCTTCAAGCGCCTGATTCCCGGTGGCGAAGTGCGCCTGCGCGGCAGCTACGTGATCCGCGCCGACGAGGCGGTGAAGGATGAACAAGGCAATATCGTCGAACTGCGTTGCTCCTATGACGAGAACACCCTGGGCAAGAACCCCGAGGGCCGCAAGGTCAAGGGCGTGATCCACTGGGTGCCGGCTGCCGAAAGCGTCGAGTGCGAGGTGCGCCTGTACGACCGCCTGTTCCGCTCCGCCAATCCGGAGAAGGCGTCCGTTGAAGATGAAGAGCAGGGCGGCAGCTTCCTCGACAACATCAACCCCGGATCGCTGGTGGTGCTCACCGGTTGCCGCGTCGAGCCGGCGCTGGCCAATGTCGCCCCAGAAGAACGCTTCCAGTTCGAGCGCGAAGGCTACTTCGTCGCCGACCTGAAGGATTCGCAGCCCGGCAAGCCGGTGTTCAACCGTACCGTTACCCTGCGCGATTCCTGGGGAGCCTGATACATGGCCTTGTCGATCTACAACACCCTGAGTAAGACCAAGGAAGCCTTCCAGCCGCTGGAAGGCAACCAGGTGCGCATGTACGTGTGCGGCATGACCGTCTATGACTTCTGCCACATCGGCCATGCACGAGTGATGGTGGCCTTCGACGTGGTCACCCGCTGGCTGCGCCAGTGTGGCTACGAGGTCACTTACGTGCGCAACATCACCGATATCGACGACAAGATCATCCGCCGTGCCAATGAAAACGGCGAGCCGTTCGAGGCGCTGGTGGAGCGCATGATCGCCGCGATGCACGAGGACGAGGCGCGCCTCAACGTACTGCGCCCGGATGTCGAGCCGCGCGCCACCCAGCATATCGACGGCATGTTCGCGATGATCCAGACCCTGATCGACAAGGGCTACGCCTATGCGCCGGGTAACGGCGACGTCTACTACCGCGTCGGCAAGTTCGTCGGCTACGGCAAGCTTTCGCGGCGCAGGATCGAAGACCTGAAGATCGGCGCACGCATCGAGGTCGATGAAGCCAAGGAAGACCCGCTGGACTTCGTCCTGTGGAAGGCCGCCAAGCCGGGCGAGCCCAGCTGGCAGTCGCCCTGGGGCGCCGGGCGGCCGGGCTGGCACATCGAGTGCTCGGTGATGTCCACCTGCTGCCTGGGCGAGACCTTCGATATCCATGGCGGCGGCCCGGATCTGGTGTTCCCCCACCACGAGAACGAGATCGCCCAGAGCGAGGCGGCCACCGGCAAGCAGTACGCCAATGCCTGGATGCACGCCGGTGCGGTGCGTGTGGACGGCGAGAAGATGTCCAAGTCCCTGGGCAACTTCTTCACCATTCGTGAGGTGCTGGAAAAGTATCAGCCCGAAGTGGTGCGCTATCTGCTGGTGTCCAGCCATTACCGCAGCCCGATCAACTATTCCGAAGACAGTCTCAAGGAAGCCAAGGGCGCGCTGGAGCGTTTCTACACCGCGCTCCGGGGCTTGCCCGGGGTGGCCGCAGCCGGTGGCGAAAGCTTCGTCGAGCGCTTCGGTGCGGCGATGGACGATGATTTCAACTCGCCGGAAGCCTGCGCGGTGCTGTTCGACATGGCGCGCGAAATCAACCGCCTGCGCGATGCCGACCCACAGGCGGCCGCGGCGCTGGCCGCTCGCCTGAGGGAGTTGGGTAACGTACTCGGCGTGCTGCAGATGAACCCGGATGTCTTCCTGCAGGCCGGTGCCGAAGGCAAGGTCGATGCTGCCGAGGTCGAAACCTTGATCGCAGCGCGCCTGCAGGCTCGCGCCGAAAAGAACTGGGCGGAGTCCGACCGCATTCGCGATCAGCTCACCGCGATGGGCGTGGTGCTGGAAGACGGCAAAGGTGGCACCACCTGGCGTCTGAGTGAATAACCTGGGCTGAAACAAAAAACGGCACCCGCGAGGTGCCGTTCTTGTTTTGAGTGCCGTGGGTCAATCGTGCAGGTGTTCCGCCGCATGCAGGGTGTTTTCCAGCAGGCAGGCACGCGTCATCGGGCCAACGCCGCCGGGCACGGGTGTAATCCAGCCGGCGCGCTGTACGGCAACATCGAATTCGACGTCTCCGAGCAGCTTGCCATCGGCCTGTCGATTAATCCCGACATCGATGACGATGGCGCCTTCCTTGATCCACTCGCCCTTGACCAGGCCGGTAATACCCGTGGCCACCACGATCAGATCGGCACGCTTGACATGCTCGCTGAGGTCGTGGGTGAAGCGATGGGTAACGGTCGTGGTGCAGCCGGCCAGCAGCAGCTCCAGAGCCATCGGGCGACCGACGATGTTGGATGCGCCGACAACGACAGCATTGAGCCCGTGCAGATCGACGCCGGTGCTTTCCAGCAGCGCCATGATGCCTTTCGGTGTGCAGGGGCGCAGTAGAGGCATGCGCTGGGCAAGCCGGCCAATGTTGTAGGGATGGAAGCCATCCACGTCCTTGTCCGGACGAATGCGCTCGAGCAACTGCGAAGCATCCAGATGCCGGGGCAGCGGCAGCTGCACGAGGATGCCGTCAACAAGCGGGTCATCGTTGAGCTGATCGATAAGCTTCAACAGCTCGTCCTGACCGGTCTCGGCAGGCAGGTCATGAGCGGTGGATTTGAAACCGACTTCCTCGCAGTCCTTGCGCTTGTGCGCAACGTAGACTTGAGAGGCCGGGTCCGTGCCCACGAGAATCACGGCCAGCCCCGGAACCCTGAGGCCTTGCCTGGTGCGCTCGGCAACTTTGCCGGCGATCTGCTGGCGGATGTTGGCAGCGATCGTTTTACCGTCGATCAGTTTTGCGGTCATGACGCTTGATTAACCATCGGAGAGGACTGAAAAAGGACGCGCATTCTCGCACGACGACACGGCCCGGCAAAGACGCTGCGTCAATGAGTTCGCGTAACTCCTTTACCCTGCTGAACTTTTTTTCATTTTGCTGTTGACGGCCTGCCGGCAGAGCCTTAAGATTCGCCCCGCTTGTCGAGCACAGCCTGCTGCTGGGTAAGACGGCTTTTGAAGGTGACTTCAATAGCCGGAGCTTGAAGTCTGCGCTCCGAATCGAATGCAGATAAAAGCGCCCGTAGCTCAGTTGGATAGAGCATCCGCCTTCTAAGCGGATGGTCGCAGGTTCGAATCCTGCCGGGTGCGCCATTCATTTGGTCTCTGGCACAAGCAAAGCAATATGGTGGGCGTAGCTCAGTTGGTAGAGCACAGGATTGTGGCTCCTGCGGTCGTGGGTTCGAACCCCATCGTCCACCCCATATTCCGAAGCGCCAGGCACTGCCTGGCGTTTTCGTTTGAAGCACTCGCGGACGTGGTGAAATTGGTAGACACACCAGATTTAGGTTCTGGCGCCGCAAGGTGTGAGAGTTCGAGTCTCTCCGTCCGCACCATCCGAATGGTTCCCCATGCCCATGCATGAGTCGGAACGCTAGAAAGCCGGCCCTTGAGCCGGTTTTTTTGTGGCTGTCTTTTCTTGAATACTCCCTGCCTATGTCCAGCGCATAAACTCGATTTCCGGAACCTCCTTTCATTTCGTCATGCGCGAAACCCGGATTGCTCTTCGCTGCGCGAACGGGCTTGATGTCGCGCTGCGCCTATCTCCTTATATATAGGCAGTGAGCAGTTTCTCGCATGCTGCAGTCGACCACGCACCGTATGCCCACTTTATACGCACGCATCGTCAGAGCAGGGTGACTTCTGTCATTCGAGCCACTAGAATGCTTGCCCATTCTGGGGCCGGAACGCCCGGCTTATGTCTGTGCAACGAGGAAAATCCATGCAAGTTTCTGTTGAAAGCACCTCCGCTCTTGAGCGCCGCATGACCATTGGCGTGCCGGTCGAGCGCATCGAGACCGAAGTCAACAAGCGTCTGCAACAGACCGCCAGCCGTGCCAAGATCCCAGGTTTCCGCCCCGGCAAGGTGCCGATGAGCGTGATCCGTCAGCGCTACGAAGCCGCGGCTCGCCAGGAAGCGCTGGGCGACCTGATTCAGTCGACCTTTTATGAGGCCGTGGTGGCCGAGAAGCTGAATCCGGCTGGCGCACCCGCTGTCGAGCCGAAAGTGTTCGAGAAGGGCAAGGATCTGGAATACGTAGCGACTTTCGAAGTCTTCCCCGAGTTCAAGGTTGAAGGTTTCGAGGCTATCGAAATCGAGCGCCAGCAGGCTGAAGTAGGCGATGCTGATGTCGACAACATGCTGGATATCCTGCGCAAGCAGAACACCCGTTACGAAAGCGTCGAGCGTGCTGCCGAGGACGGTGATCAGTTGACGATCGACTTCGTCGGCAAGATCGATGGTGAAATCTTCGCCGGCGGTTCGGCCAAGGGAACCCAACTGGTATTGGGTTCGGGCCGCATGATTCCGGGCTTCGAGGATGCACTGCTGGGCGCCAAGGCCGGCGAAGAGCGCGTGATCACGCCAACCTTCCCGGAGGACTATCAGAATCTCGATCTGGCCGGCAAGGCCGCCGAGTTCACGGTTACCGTCAACAGCGTCGCGGCCCCGCAGCTGCCGGAGCTGAACGACGAATTCTTCACTCAGTTCGGCGTTCAGGAAGGTGGCCTCGAAGGCTTCCGCGCCGAAGTGAAGAAGAACATGGAGCGCGAGCTGCGCCAAGCCATCAAGGCCAAGGTCAAGAACCAGGTGATGGAAGGGCTGGTCGCCAGCAACCCGATCGAAGTGCCCAAGGCCCTGATCGACAACGAAGTGGATCGTCTGCGCGTCCAGGCCGTTCAGCAGTTCGGTGGCAACATCAAGCCCGAGCAACTGCCAGCCGAGATGTTCCAGGAGCAGGCCAAGCGCCGTGTGGTTCTCGGTCTGATCGTTGCCGAAGTGGTCAAGCAGTACGAGCTCAAGCCTGATGATGCGCGCGTTCGCGAGCTGATTGAGGAGATGGCTTCGGCCTATCAGGAGCCCGAGCAGGTTGTGTCCTGGTACTACAAGAACGCCGAACAACTGAACGAAGTGCGTTCGGTTGTGCTCGAAGAACAAGTTGTAGATACTGTTCTGCAACAGGCCAAGGTGACCGATAAATCGGTCTCTTACGAGGAAGCGGTCAAGCCAGCGGAGGCACCGCAAGCGGCCTGATCTTCTTCAACCGATCAAGCACAACACTCATAAGCCAGCCTCGTGCTGGCTTATGTATTTTAGGCATGACATAGGGAGTATCGCTGGACATGTCCCGTAATTCATTTATGCAAGCTCCGGATATCCAGGCCGCTGGCGGTCTGGTGCCGATGGTCATCGAGCAGTCGGCACGCGGCGAGCGCGCCTATGACATCTATTCCCGTCTGCTCAAGGAGCGGGTGATTTTCATGGTCGGTCAGGTCGAAGACTACATGGCCAACCTGATCGTCGCACAGATGCTGTTTCTCGAGGCGGAAAATCCCGAGAAGGACATTCACCTGTACATCAACTCTCCGGGTGGTTCGGTGACTGCCGGCATGTCGATCTACGACACCATGCAGTTCATCAAGCCGGACGTCTCGACCATCTGCATCGGCCAGGCCTGCAGCATGGGCGCGCTGCTGCTGACCGGCGGCGCGGCAGGCAAGCGTTACTGCCTGCCGCACTCGCGGATGATGATTCACCAGCCGCTGGGCGGCTTCCAGGGCCAGGCCTCGGACATCGAGATTCACGCGCGCGAGATCCTCACCATCCGCGAACGTCTGAACAAGGTCATGGCCGACCATACCGGTCAACCCATGGAAGTGATCGCACGCGACACCGACCGCGACAATTTCATGAGCGGCGAGGAAGCCGTCAAGTACGGGCTGATCGACCAGGTTCTGAGCCAGCGCCAGCTGGCAGTCTGAACTTCTGATCTGGCGATATCCGGCTAATGCGTGGGCTTGAAAAAGCCCACGATTGCCTTCATCTTGTGTTTCAAGCCTTCCCCGATTGGATCGATCGAATGACTGATACCCGTAACGGCGAGGATTCCGGCAAGCTGCTCTATTGCTCTTTCTGCGGCAAAAGCCAGCATGAAGTGCGCAAATTGATTGCCGGCCCCTCGGTCTTTATCTGCGACGAGTGCGTCGACCTGTGCAACGACATCATCCGTGAGGAGGTGCAGGAAGCCCAGGCCGAAAGCAGCGCGCAAAAACTGCCTGCGCCCAAGGAAATCAGCGGCATTCTCGACCAGTACGTCATTGGTCAGGAGCGCGCGAAGAAAATCCTCGCAGTGGCTGTGTACAACCATTACAAGCGTTTGAACCAGCGCGACAAGAAGGAAGAGATCGAACTGGGCAAGAGCAACATCCTGCTGATCGGTCCTACCGGTTCCGGCAAGACACTGCTGGCCGAAACACTGGCGCGCTTGCTCAACGTACCTTTCACCATCGCCGATGCGACCACTCTGACCGAAGCCGGTTATGTCGGAGAAGATGTCGAAAACATCATCCAGAAACTGCTGCAGAAGTGCGATTACGATGTGGAAAAGGCCCAGATGGGCATCGTCTATATCGATGAAATCGACAAGATTTCGCGCAAATCCGACAACCCCTCCATCACCCGCGACGTGTCGGGCGAGGGTGTGCAGCAGGCATTGCTCAAACTGATCGAGGGCACGGTTGCCTCTGTTCCGCCTCAGGGCGGTCGCAAGCATCCGCAGCAGGAATTCCTGCAGGTCGATACGCGCAACATCCTGTTCATCTGTGGCGGCGCCTTCGCCGGTCTGGAAAAGGTTATCCAGGCGCGTTCGACCCAGGGCGGCATCGGTTTTAATGCCGAAGTGCGCAGCAAGGATGTCGGCAAGAAGATCGGTGAATCGCTGCGCGTGGTCGAGCCGGATGATCTGGTCAAGTTCGGCCTGATTCCGGAATTCGTGGGCCGCCTGCCGGTTATCGCGACGCTCGATGAGCTGGATGAGGCGGCACTGGTGCAGATTCTCACCGAGCCGAAGAACGCACTGACCAAACAGTACGCCAAGCTGTTCGAGCTTGAAGGTGTGGAGCTTGAGTTCCGTCCGGACGCCCTCAAGGCAGTGGCTACGCGCGCACTGGAGCGCAAGACCGGAGCACGCGGTCTGCGTTCGATTCTCGAAGGCATTCTACTCGACACCATGTACGAGATTCCTTCGCAGAAGGATGTCGGCAAGGTAGTGATCGATGAGAGTGTCATCGAGGGGACCTCGCAGCCGTTGCTGATTTACGAAAACAACGAGCCACCCGCCAAGGCTGCGCCGGACGCGTAACGAACAAAGGGGCCTTTTCGGCCCCTTTGCTTTTCTGTCCCATCCTTGTTTTTTGCCCAGCGTGCCCTCATCTTAGCCGGCATGGTGTTTCCCGTTTACCGCCGTATGGCCGTCGTAGAGCTGAATTTTATGAAGACAACCATCGAATTGCCCCTTTTGCCGCTGCGCGATGTCGTGGTCTACCCGCACATGGTGATACCGCTGTTCGTTGGCCGTGAAAAATCCATCGAAGCGCTCGAATCGGCGATGGCAGGCGACAAGCAGATCCTGCTGGTGGCTCAGAAGAACCCGGCGGACGATGATCCAACTGAGGAAGGCCTCTACCGTGTAGGTACGGTGGCAACCGTACTGCAGCTGCTCAAGCTGCCGGATGGGACCGTCAAGGTGCTGGTTGAAGGCGAGCAGCGTGGCGCCATGGAGCGTTTTATCGAGCTCGAAGATCACTGCCGTGCCGATGTATCGCTGATCGATGAGGCGGACATCGAAGCGCGCGAAGCGGAAGTCTTTACTCGCAGCCTGCTGAGTCAGTTCGAGCAGTACGTTCAGCTCGGCAAGAAGGTGCCTTCCGAGGTGCTGTCGTCTCTGGCGAGCATTGTCGAGCCGGCGCGCCTGGTCGATACCATGGCCGCCCATATGGCACTCAGGATCGAGCAGAAGCAGGCCATTCTGGAAGTGACCGATCTGCCGGCCCGGGTCGAGCATGTCATGGCGCTGCTGGATGCCGAGATCGACCTGCTGCAGGTCGAAAAGCGTATTCGCGGTCGCGTCAAGAAACAGATGGAGCGTAGCCAGCGCGAGTACTATCTGAATGAGCAGATGAAGGCCATTCAGAAAGAGCTGGGCGATATCGACGAAGGACACAACGAAATCGATGACCTGAAAAAGCGCATCGAGAATGCAGGCCTGAGCAAGGACGCCCATGCCAAGGCGACGACCGAGCTGAACAAGCTCAAGCAGATGTCGCCGATGTCAGCCGAGGCCACGGTGGTGCGGACCTACATCGACTGGCTGGTCAATGTGCCGTGGAAGGCCGCCAGCAAGGTGCGCCTGGATCTGGCCAAGGCCGAGGAAGTGCTCGATGCCGATCACTACGGGCTGGAGGAGGTCAAGGACCGCATCCTCGAATACCTGGCCGTGCAGAAGCGCGTGAAGAAGCTCAAGGGCCCGGTGCTCTGCCTGGTCGGGCCGCCTGGTGTCGGTAAAACCTCTCTGGCCGAGTCCATTGCCCGTTCCACCAACCGCAAGTTCGTCCGGATGGCGCTGGGCGGGGTGCGTGACGAGGCGGAAATTCGCGGTCATCGGCGTACCTATATCGGTTCGATGCCGGGGCGCCTGATCCAGAAGATGACCAAGGTAGGCGTGCGCAACCCGCTGTTCCTGCTCGATGAAATCGACAAGATGGGCAACGACATGCGTGGCGATCCGGCCTCGGCGCTGCTTGAGGTGCTGGACCCGGAACAGAACCATAATTTCAATGACCACTACCTTGAGGTCGATTACGACCTGTCGGATGTGATGTTCCTCTGTACCGCCAACTCGATGAACATCCCTCCGGCCTTGCTCGACCGCATGGAGGTGATTCGTCTTCCCGGCTACACCGAGGACGAAAAGATCAACATCGCCATCCGTTATCTGGTGCCCAAGCAGGTCCAGGCCAACGGACTGAAGAAGTCCGAACTGCAGTTCGACGAAGACGCGATTCGCGACATCATCCGCTACTACACCCGCGAGGCCGGCGTTCGTGGTCTGGAGCGCCAAGTGGCGAAGGTCTGCCGCAAGGTGGTCAAGGAACATGCTGCCCAGAAGAGCTTCGCGGTAACGGTCACCTGCGAGACGCTTGAGCACTTTCTGGGCGTGCGCAAGTTCCGTTATGGCCTCGCCGAACTGGAGGATCAGGTCGGCCAGGTAACCGGGTTGGCCTGGACCCAGGTCGGGGGCGAACTGCTCACGATCGAAGCGGCGGTGGTGCCTGGCAAGGGCCGGCTGACCAAGACCGGCTCTCTGGGGGACGTGATGGGCGAATCCATTACCGCAGCGCTGACCGTGGTCCGCAGCCGTGCCGCCAGTATGGGCATTGCGCCGGATTTCCATGAAAAACAGGATATCCATATTCATGTTCCGGAAGGGGCAACGCCGAAGGACGGCCCAAGCGCCGGTATTGGCATGTGTACGGCGCTGGTGTCGGCCCTGACACAAATTCCGGTACGCGCGGAGGTCGCCATGACCGGCGAAATCACTCTGCGCGGACAGGTGCTGGCCATCGGCGGGCTGAAAGAGAAACTGCTGGCTGCGCACCGGGGCGGCATCAGAACAGTGATCATCCCTGAAGAGAATCAGCGTGATCTGAAAGAGATTCCCGAGAATATTAAGCAGGACCTGCAGATTAAACCTGTGAAGTGGATTGACGAAGTCCTCCAAATTGCGCTGCAATACGCGCCGGAGCCCTTGCCTGACGCGGCTCCCGATATCGTTGCGAAGGAAGACAAGCGCGAGTCTGATTCCAAGGAGCGAATCAGCACGCATTAGCCTGAAAGGCTTTGTTGACATATTTTCGGCGCCCTTGATATAAACCGGCCCTTCGTGTCGCTGGCGTTTCAGCACCGTTTTGCCTACACCCAAAATTAAAGATACGACTCAACAGAAATAAGGGGACTTAGAGTGAACAAGTCGGAACTGATCGATGCCATCGCTGCATCTGCTGATATCCCGAAAGCTGTTGCTGGCCGCGCGCTGGATGCAGTGATTGAATCCGTCACTGGCGCTCTGAAGGCTGGTGATTCCGTGGTGCTGGTTGGTTTCGGTACTTTCGCTGTCAAGGAGCGCGCCGCACGCACTGGCCGCAACCCTCAGACTGGCAAGCCGATCAACATTGCCGCGGCCAAGATTCCGGGCTTCAAGGCTGGCAAGGCTCTGAAAGACGCGGTCAACTAAGCGCTTTCGATCCGGCCGGTTGTCAGCTCGTTCTGACCCTGCCATGGAGCGGTTACCTGTAGGCCATGCCTGTTGCAGTCGGGCTTGAAACCAAGTCCAACCGCTCCAAAAGCTCCGAGAAGGCGCATCCCCGGATGCGCCTTTCTTTTTATCCGGATTCCACCCGTGCTGCAGTGACTTTGCGCAGCTGACTCCTGGGGGATGCATGCTTCAGAATATCAGGGACAATTCACAAGGCTGGATTGCCAAGACCATCATCGGCATTATCGTCATGCTACTGGCGCTGACGGGCTTCGAAGCCATTTTCAACACATCGGGCAGCAGCCGTAATGCCGCTGAGGTGAATGGCGAGGAAATCTCGCTGGACAATCTCAATCAGGCGATGAATATGCAGCGCCGGCAGCTGGTCCAGCAACTGGGTGGCGATTTCGATCCTTCGCTGCTGGATGATCGACTGGTTCGTGAATCCTCCCTGCGCGGTCTGATCGACCAGACCCTGCTGTTGCAGGGCGCACGCAAGGCTGATTTCGCCTTCTCCGATACAGCACTCGACCAGTTGATTCTGCAAACGCCCGAATTTGCCGTCGATGGCGTGTTCAACGCTGGCCGCTTCGACCAGTTCATTCAGCAACTGGGCTACACAAGGCTTCAGTTCCGCGATCTGCTCCGCCAGGAAATGCTGGTAGGCCAGCTCCAGGCGGGTATCGGCGCTTCCGGTTTCGTTACCGATGAGCAGATCCAGCACTTCGCACGCCTTGAGCAGCAAACCCGTGACTTCGCAATCGTTACAGTGCCTGCAGATAACACTGCGGTCGAGGTGAGCGAGGAGCAGGCACGTGAATACTACGAGCAGAATACGGACCGTTTCCGTTCACCCGAACAGGTTGTGCTGGACTACATCGAGCTGAACAAGGAGTCTTTCTTCGATCAGGTCGATGTCACCGATGAGCAGGTGCAAAGCCTGTATCAGCAGCGTATCGCGAACCTGGCGGAGCAGCGCCGCGCGGCACATATCCTGATCGAGTCGGATGGTTCAGGCGACACCGAGGCAAAGGCGAAAATCGATGAAATCGCCCAGCGCCTGGCTGCTGGTGAAGATTTCGCGGCGCTGGCCAAGGAAGTCTCCGAGGACCCCGGCTCCGCTGGCGAGGGTGGGGATCTGGGCTTTGCCGGTCCTGGCGTTTACGATCCTGACTTCGAGGATGCGCTCTATGCGCTGGCACAGGATCAGGTGTCGGAGCCCGTACGTTCGGAGTTCGGCTGGCATCTGATCAAGCTGCTGGGCATTCAGTCGCCCGAAGTACCGGCACTGGAAAGCCTGAGGCCCGAACTGGTGCGTGAGCTCAAGGCGCAACAGGTCGAACAGCGCTTCGTGGAAGTCAGCAAGCAACTGGAAGACTATGCCTTCGAGTCTTCCGATCTGGCCCAGCCAGCGCAGGAGTTGGCGCTGACCGTGCAGACCACCGAGGCCTTCGGTCGCGAAGGGGGCAACGGCATCGCCGCCAATCGTCAGGTTATTCAGACGGCATTCAGCGATGAAATTCTGGTTGATGGTGCCAACAGCGGCATTATCGAACTGGACCCGGATACCGCCGTCGTCGTGCGGGTCAAGCAGCATCTGCAGCCTGAAGTTATGGCGTTCGATGCGGTGAAGGAGGGTATCATTGCCCAGTTGCAGCAGAGCGAGGCAGCCCAGAAAGCCAGCGAGGAAGGCCAGCGCCTGCTGAACGCACTGCGTGACGGCGAGCAGGTTGAAGGGCAGTGGCAGGCGACAGAGGCCGCCTCACGCAGTCAGGAAGGCGTTGAACCTGCCGTGCTGCAGCAAGCGTTCCGTATGCCACGCCCGGAAGCGAGCGACAAGCCAAGCTATGGCAGCGTTCGTCTCGGTAACGGTGATTTCGTCGTCATTCGCCTGGAGGGCGTCAGCGAACCGAATGCCGAGCTTTCCGAGCAGGACAAGCAGAGCTATCGCCGCTTCCTGGCCTCACGCAGCGGCCAGCAGGATTTCGCGGCCTACCGTGAAATGCAGCATGCCGAGGCCAAGATCGAGACCTTCTGATCCGTATCGGCTGGCCGGGCGCTTACAAGTTCGTAAGCGCTTGGATTGCACAAACAAAAAACCGCACCTGGGTGCGGTTTTTTTACGACTTTTTCCGGCGTGCAGAATCAGTCTTCGATGGCACCCATGGCAGTGGTGTTGAAGCCGCCATCGACATAGAGGATTTCACCGCTGATGCCGGAAGCGAGATCCGAGCAGAGGAAGGCGCCAGCGTTACCAACTTCCTCGATGGTCACGTTGCGACGCAGCGGAGTCTGCTTCTCGTTGGCGGCGAGCATCTTGCGGAAGCTCTTGATGCCGGATGCTGCGAGCGTGCGGATCGGGCCGGCGGAAACCGCATTGACGCGGGTGCCTTCCGGGCCAAGGCTGCCGGCCAGGTAGCGGACGCCGGCTTCAAGACTGGCCTTGGCCATACCCATGACGTTGTAGTTGGGCATGGTGCGCTCGGCACCGAGGTAGGACAGGGTGAGGATGGAGCCGTTGCGGCCCTTCATCATCGGACGCCCGGCCTTGGCCAGGGCCACCAGGCTGTAGGCGCTGATGTCGTGGGCGATCTTGAAGCCGTCACGGGTGGTGACGTCGGTGAAGTCGCCATCGAGCTGGTCGCCCGGCGCGAAGCCCACGGAATGGACGATGCCGTCCAGGCCATCCCACTTCTTGCCCAGTTCGCTAAAGACCTGGGCGATTTCATCGTCGTTGGCCACATCGCAGGGGAAGCACAGTTCCGGACCCGAGCCCCAGCTCGCGGCGAACTCTTCGACACGGCCCTTGAGCTTCTCGTTCTGATAGGTGAACGCCAGCTCGGCGCCTTCGCGGTGCATGGCCGCCGCGATGCCCGAGGCGATCGAAAGTTTGCTGGCAACGCCAACGATCAGTACGCGCTTGCCGCTAAGAAAACCCATGTGCTTGTCCCTCTTCTGGTTGTTCAGCCGCTGGCGCCATGAAGGCGGACTCCAGCAACTGCTGTGTATATGGATGTTGGGGCGCGGCGAAGATGGTCCTGGCCGCACCCTGTTCAACTACCTTGCCTTGCTTGACCACCATCATCTGGTGGCTCAGCGCCCGTACCACCGCCAGATCGTGGCTGATGAACAGGTAGGTCAGGTTGTACTTGGCCTGAAGCGAGCGCAGTAGCTCCACAACCTGCCGTTGTACGGTTCTATCCAGGGCAGAGGTCGGCTCGTCGAGCAGAATCAGCTCGGGTTTGAGCACCAGGGCCCTGGCAATGGCGATACGCTGTCGCTGGCCCCCGGAAAATTCGTGGGGATAGCGATGGCGAGTCTCCGGGTCGAGCCCTACCTCGACCAGCGCATCGATGATCGCCTGCGCCTGTTCCTCGGCGTTGCCCATTCCATGAATGTCGAGGCCTTCGCCAACGATCTGGCCGACGGACATTCGTGGGCTGAGGCTGCCGAAAGGGTCCTGGAACACCACCTGCATCTGCCGCCGCAGGGGGCGTACCGCGCGCTGGGACATCTTCTCCAGCGCCTGGTCCTGAAAACGTATCTCGCCGCGACTGGACAGCAAACGCAGTATCGCGAGCCCCAATGTTGACTTGCCGGAGCCGCTTTCGCCAACAATTCCCAGTGTCTGCCCTCTGGGCAGGCTGAAGGTGACGCCATCGACAGCCTTGATATGGTCCACCGTGCGCCGCAGCAAGCCCTTCTTGATCGGGAACCAGACCCGCAGGTCCTGCACTTCCAGCAGGGGTGGCGCAGGCTCGGCTGGTGCCGGGTCGCCGCTGGGCTCGGCTGCGAGCAATTCCTGGGTATAGGGATGCTGCGGTTTGTGAAACAACTCCTCGCACGACGCCTGTTCGACGATGCGACCGCGCTGCATGACACATACGCGATGCGCAATGCGCCGAACCAGATTGAGATCATGGCTGATCAGCAGCAAGGACATGCCCAGGCGTGCCTGCAATTCCTTGAGCAGCTCAAGGATTTTCAGCTGTACCGTGACATCCAGCGCCGTGGTGGGTTCGTCGGCGATCAGCAGTTCGGGTTCGTTGGCCAGCGCCATGGCGATTACCACGCGCTGGCGCTGACCGCCGGAAAGCTCGTGTGGATAGGCGCGAATGCGTTTTTTCGGTTCCGGTATGCCCACCAGTTCCAGCAGTTCCAGGGTGCGGGCGCTGGCCGCCTTGCCCCTCAGCCCCTTGTGCAGCTGCAGCACCTCGTTGATCTGGGTACCGACCGTGTGCAGCGGATTCAGCGAAGTCATGGGCTCCTGAAACACCATGGCGATGCGATTGCCGCGTATCTGCCGCATGCGTTTCTCGTCCGCCTTGAGCAGGTCCTCGCCCGCATAACGGATTTCTCCGGCTGGGTGCCTGGCAAGCGGGTAGGGCAGCAGTCGCAGTATCGAATGGGCCGTGACGGATTTGCCCGAGCCGCTTTCACCCACCAGCGCCAGGGTTTCGCCCTTGCGAATGTCGAAACTGACGCCTTCGACGACGCGTTGCGCTCTGTCCACGTTGACGAACTCGACGGCCAGGTCGCGCACTTCTATCAGATTCTCAGCCATGCTATTTCCTGGGGTCGAAGGCATCGCGAGCGGCCTCGCCGATGAATACCAGCAGGCTCAGCATGATCGCCAGCACCATAAAGGCACTGATGCCCAGCCAGGGCGCCTGCAGGTTCGACTTGCCCTGGGCTACCAGCTCACCGAGCGAGGGTGCTCCGGGCGGCAGGCCGAAGCCGAGAAAATCCAGGGCCGTCAGCGTGCCGATGGCGCCGGTGAGGATGAAGGGCATGAAGGTCATGGTCGAGACCATGGCGTTGGGCAGGATATGGCGGAACATGATGGCGCCATTGCCCATGCCCAGTGCCCGCGCGGCACGCACGTATTCGAGATTGCGTCCGCGCAGGAACTCGGCGCGCACCACATCGACCAGGCTCATCCAGGAGAACAGCAGCATGATGCCCAGCAGCCACCAGAAGTTCGGCTGCACGAAGCTGGCGAGGATGATCAGCAGATAGAGCACCGGCAACCCGGACCAGATTTCCAGCACCCGCTGGCCGAGCAGATCGACCCAGCCGCCGTAGAAGCCCTGCAGGGCGCCAGCGATCACGCCGATGACCGAACTGATCAGGGTCAGGGTCAGCGCAAACAGCACCGAGATGCGAAAGCCGTAGATGATGCGGGCGAGCACGTCGCGGCCCTGGTCGTCGGTGCCCAGCCAGTTGGTTGTCGAGGGCGGGCCGGGCGCGGGCACCTGCAGATCATAGTTGATGCTGGAATAGCTGAACGGAATCGGCGGCCAGATCATCCAGCCATCCTTCTCCTCGATCAGTTCCTGTATGTATGGGCTCTTGTAGTTGGCCTGCATGGGAAACTCGCCACCGAAGCGGGTTTCCGGGTAGCGCTTGAACACCGGGAAAAACCATTCACCGTCGTAGCGCACTACGATGGGCTTGTCATTGGCGACCAGTTCAGCACCGAGACTGAGAATGAACAATGCGAGAAACAGCCACAGTGACCACCAGCCGCGCTTATGCGATTTGAACAGGGCAAAACGGCGCTGATTGAGGGGGGACAGTGTCATCAGGCCTCCCTGCTTTCGAAATCGATGCGTGGATCGACCAGGGTGTAGGTCAGGTCACCGATCAGCTTCACTACCAGTCCCAGCAGGGTAAAAAGAAAGAGGGTGCCGAACACCACCGGGTAGTCACGGTTGATCGCCGCCTCGAAGCTGAGCAGTCCCAGGCCATCGAGGGAGAAGATCACCTCGATCAGCAGCGAGCCAGTGAAGAACATGCCGATGAAGGCTGCCGGAAAGCCGGCGATGATGATCAGCATCGCATTGCGGAACACGTGCCCGTAGAGCACCCGGTTCTTGCTCAGGCCCTTGGCGCGGGCGGTGATGACGTACTGCTTGTTGATCTCGTCGAGAAAGCTGTTCTTGGTCAGCAGCGTCAGGGTCGCGAAGTTACCGATGACCAGGGCGGTGACGGGCAGCGCCAGGTGCCAGAAGTAGTCGAGGATCTTGCCGCCCAGCGTCAGCTCGTCGAAGTTGCCCGAGGTCAGCCCTCGGAGTGGAAACCAGTTCCAGTAGCTGCCACCGGCGAACAGCACGATCAGCAGGATGGCGAACAGGAAGGCCGGGATGGCATAGCCGATAATGATCGCCGAGCTGGTCCAGACGTCGAACGGGCTGCCGTGGCGCGTGGCCTTGGCGATGCCCAGGGGGATCGAGGCCAGGTACATGATCAGGGTGCTCCACAGACCCAGGGAGATCGACACCGGCATTTTTTCGATGATCAGGTCGGTCACCTTGGCATCGCGAAAGAAACTTTCGCCGAAATCCAGCCGCAGGTAGTTGCTGAGCATGATCCAGAAGCGTTCCGCAGGCGGTTTGTCGAAGCCGTAGAGGCGCTCGATCTCCGCGATCAGGTCGGGGTCGAGGCCCTGGGCACCGCGATAGTTGTTGCCGGCGGCGGCCACTTCCGAGCCGCCGCCGGCGATGCGGCTGGTGGCGCCTTCGAAGCCTTCCAGCTTGGCGATGGCCTGTTCGACCGGGCCGCCGGGTGCGGCCTGGATGATGAGGAAATTGATCAGCAGAATGCCGAACAGGGTCGGGATGACCAGCAGCAGCCGGCGAAAGATATAGGCGAGCATTCCTAGCGCTCCGCGTCTGGTTGGGCAGGATTGCTGGCCTGCGCTTCAGTGAGCGGCTGCTCGTCGCTGGCGTTCGGATCGGGTGCCGCGCTATCGGGCTTGTGCCACCAGGTCATCAGGCCGATATCGCTGCGGGGCGTGATTGCCGGATGCGCCAGATGATTCCAGTAGGCGACCCGCCAGGTCTTGATGTGCCAGTTGGGCACGACATAGTGGCCCCAGAGCAGCAGGCGATCCAGCGCGCGGGTGCGGGTGATCAGCTCTTCGCGCGAGTCGGCGGCGATCAGCTTTTCCACCAGGGTGTCGATTGCCGGGTCCTTCAGGCCGATGAAGTTGCGGCTGCCGGGGTTGTCGGCACTGGCCGAATGCCAATATTCACGCTGCTCGTTGCCCGGCGAGCTGGACTGGCCGAAGCCACTGACGATCATGTCGTAGTCGCGTGAGCGCAAGCGGTTGATGTATTGCGAGACATCCACACGGCGGATTTCCAGATCGATGCCCAGATCGGCCAGGTTGCGCTTGTAGGGCAGCAGCACGCGTTCGAATTCAGCCTGCACCAGCAGAAACTCAAGCTTGACCGGTTTGCCGAGGTTGTCGACCATCCGGTCATCCTGAATCTTCCAGCCTGCGTCGGTCAGCAGCTTGTAGGCTTTGCGCTGCTGTTCGCGAATCACGCCATCGGCGCTGGAACGCGGCAGCTCGAAAGGTCTTTCGAAGAGTTCTGCAGGTATCTGATTTCGCAGGGGTTCGAGCAGGGCCAGTTCCTTCTCGTCCGGCAGTCCCGAGGAGGCCAGTTCGGAGTTGTCGAAATAGCTCCGGGTGCGGTTATAAGCGCCGTTGAACAACTGGCGGTTGGTCCATTCGAAATCGAACAGCAGGGCGATGGCTTCCCGAACCCGAACGTCCTGCAGGCGTTCCCGGCGGATGTTGAAGATGAAGCCCTGCATGCCCTGCGGGTTGTGATTGGCGATCTCGTCCCTGACGATGCGCCCGCTGCGCACCGCTTCGATGTTGTAGGCGGTCGCCCAGTTCTTCGCGGTGCGCTCTTCCCAGAAGTCGAAATGCCCGGCCTTGAAGGCCTGCAACGCCACGGTATTGTCGCGGTAGTAGTCCAGGCTTATCCGATCGAAGTTGTAGAAACCGCGGTTGACCGGCAGGTCCTTGCCCCAGTAGTCCTCGACGCGGGCATAGCGGATCGAACGCCCCGCCTGCACCCGCTCCACGCGGTAGGGGCCGCTGCCCAGCGGTGGCTCCAGGCTGGTGGCGGCGAAATCGCGCTCGGCCCACCAGTGTTTCGGCAGGACCGGCAACTGCCCGAGAATCAACGGCAGTTCACGGTTGCCGGCGTGCTTGAAATCGAAGCGAACCCGGCGTGGCGTCTCGGCGACCACTTTTTCGACGTCGGCATAGTAGCCGCGATAATGTGGCGCACCCTGGCTGATCAGGGTTTCGAAGGTGAATACGACGTCTTCGGCCTTGACCGGCTCACCGTCATGGAAACGCGCTTCGGGGCGCAGGTGAAAGCGTACCCACTGGTTGTTGGGGCCTTTTTCGATCTTTTCCGCCAGCAGGCCATAGACGGTGAAGGGTTCGTCGAGGCTGCTGGTGGCCAGGGTATCGTAGATCAGCCCGATGTCGTCGGCGGCAACGCCCTTGTTGATGAAGGGATTGAGCGAATCGAAACTGCCGAAACCTGCCTGGCGCAGCACGCCGCCTTTGGGTGCATCGGGATTGGTGTACTCGAAATGGCTGAAGTCAGCGGCATATTTCGGTTTTTCGCCATACAGGGTCAGTGCGTGCTGTGGCGCTGCCGTGGCGAAGCTGGCCAGGCAGCAGAGGCTAAGAATGCCTGCTTGCAGGGATGGCCAACGTAAGCTGTTTGTCATTGAGCCTTCTCCAAATCCTTCAACCACCACGCGCGCAACCCGAGGGTGTAGGGCGGTGTGGTGAGATGGGCGAACCGGTTGCGGTACGCCAGACGGTGATTGCTGATGAACCAGTTGGGGATGCTGTAGTGGTTCCACAACAGCACACGATCGATGGCGCGGGCAGCGGCAACTTGCTCCTCGCGCGTTTTTGCGGCGATCAGCCTGTCGAGCAACTGATCGATAACCGGATTGGCGATCCCCGCATAGTTGCGGCCTCCCTTGATATTCACCTGGCTCGAATGAAAGTAGAGCCACTGTTCCAGGCCGGGGCTGAGGCTCTGGCCCAGGGTGGCCAGGATCATATCGTAGTCGTACTGATCCAGCCGCTGCTTGTACTGGGCGGCATCGACGGTGCGCAGGCGCGCCTGGATGCCGATGCGGGCGAGATTGCCGGTATAAGGCTGAAGAATACGCTCAAGACGCGGGTTGACCAGCAGGATCTCGAATTGCAGCGGGCGGCCATTCTTATCGCGCAGGCCTTCGGGCTTCAGTTTCCAGCCGGCGTCCTTGAGCAGTGCCAGGGCCTGGCGCAAGGTATCGCGTGGGATGCCGCGCCCCTCCGTCCTTGGCAGTTCGAAGGGTTCGGTAAAGAGCGCGGCAGGGAGCTGCTCGCGAAACGGTGAAAGCAACAGCCATTCACCGCCTTCCGGGCGGCCTGTCGCGGCAAAATCGCTATTGGGATAGTAACTTTCGCTGCGTTGGTAGGCGCTGTAGAACAGGGCTCGGTTGGTCCACTCGAAATCGAACAGCATGCCCAGTGCCTGGCGAACCCTGATATCGGCAAACAATGGTCTGCGACCATTCATGAACAGGGCCTGGGTCTGGGTTGGGATCTGATGCGGGATCTCGGCGCGCACCACCTCGCCTCTGGACAGCGCCGGAAACTGATAGCCGTTGGCCCAGTTTTTCGCCTGGTGTTCGATATAGAAGTCGAACTCGCCCACCTTGAACGCCTCGAAGGCCACGGTGCTGTCGCGGTAGAACTCGACCTCGACCCGGTCGAAATTGTACTTGCCGCGATTGACTGCGAGCTCCGCGCCCCACCAGTTCTTTACCCGCTCGAACTGGATGCGACGTCCGGGCTGGACGTTGCTGATGCGGTAAGGGCCGCTACCCAGCGGGGGCTCGAACGTCGTGGCGCGAAAATCGCGGTCCTTCCAGTAATGCTGGGGCAGTACCGGCAGCTCGCCAAGCCGCATGATCAGCTGCGTATTGTCGGGCTTGTCGAACACGAAGCGAATCTTGTGGCGGTTGAGGATGTCGACCCGCCTGACGCCTTGCAGGTCGGTGCGATAGCGGGGATGGCCGTCCCTGAGCAGCAGGCGATAGGAAAAGGCGACATCGTAGGCAGTGATGGGATGACCATCATGAAAGCGCGCCGAATCGCGCAGATTGAACACGACCCAGCTCTGGTCGTCGCTGTATTCGATGGTTTCGGCGATCAGCCCGTATACCGAGGCTGGCTCGTCGCCCGAAGGATCATAGAGGCCCGATCCCACCATCAGTGTCTCGTTCAGCTCGCTGATGCCGTATTGAAAGAAGCCCGGTGTGGCGATAGGGCTGGTGCCCTTGAAGGTGTAGGGGTTGAGCGTGTCGAAGCTGCCTGCGGCCATCAACCGTAGCCGCCCACCTTTGGGCGCATCGGGATTCGCCCAGTCGAAGTGGGTAAAGTTCTCGGGATACTTGAGTGTGCCGAACTGGGCATAACCATGACTTTCGCTGATGGCGGCGAAAGATGGGAAGCTCAATCCCAGGCAGATCAATAGCAGCAGGGTGAGGCGCATCAAACGGAAAATCCGATCCATGGCACTTGCGGGCTTTTCGGTCGGCTACAGTAACAGCTTGTATCCGCTGGAAAAAGCTCGCTATCCATCACTCTTTGCGTCAATAGATGACAGCCGCCAGCCACCGCTGCAGCGCCATTCAGGGCGCAAGATACAGCGTCAGTGTCTGGCCGGGCTTGAGCAGGGTGCTGTCCTCGGGATTCCAGCTCTTCAGATGATTGAGCCGCACGTTGAAGCGTTTGGCGATTTCATAAAGCGAATCGCCTTTTCTGACCTTGTAGTAGGTCGGTTCGGAGTTACTGCCACGGCTTTCTTCAACGGCCTGGATGGCCAAGACCTGGCCCACCTTGAGGCTGCTGCCGGAAAGCTTGTTCCAGCGTTGCAGATCGCGAACCGAAACCTTCTGTGCCTTGGCAATTTCCCAGAGATTGTCGCCCTTGCGGACCTGGTAGCTTCCAGATGCCGGCTGGCTTCGGGCAACGGCGTGCAGTAGCTCGCGTGGGCGCGCGTCACGGGGTTGCGGAAGGCTGAGCACCTGGCCGATGCGCAGACGATCATTCTTGAGGTGATTGATATCGCGGATGATGTTGACGGACAGATGATGGCGGTTGGCGATCGCTCCGAGGGTATCGCCGGGCTTTACCCTGTACTGCTGCCAATCGACGGCATCCTGTGGCTTCATCAGTGCCAGGTTGGCAGCCAGCATTTCTGCCTTTGCACTTGGCACCAGCAGATGCTGCGGGCCGTCCAGGGTGATGCGGCGGGTGAAGGCCGGATTCAGCTGGTAGAGTTCATCTTCATCGAGGTCCACCATTTGCGCGACGGTGGCCAGATTCATCCGCTGCTTCAGGGCAACCACTTCGAAGTAGGGCTCATTGGCGATAGGGCTCAGATTGAGTCCGTAGGCTTCGGGGCTCTGGACCATCTGCGAGAGCGCCAGCAGCTTGGGCACGTAATCACGGGTTTCCTTGGGCAGCGGCAGATTCCAGTAGTCGGTTGGCAAATCGAGTTTCTGATTGCGCTCGATGGCGCGGCTGACCGTTCCCTCGCCGGCGTTGTAAGCCGCCAGCGCAAGAAGCCAGTCATCGTTGAACAGCCCGTGCAGATAGGACAGGTAGCGCAGCGCGGCAGCGGTCGAAGCCGTGATGTCGCGTCTGCCGTCGTACCAGTTGGTCTGCTGCAGATTGAAGTGGCGGCCCGTCGAGGGAATGAACTGCCACAGGCCCATCGCCTGGGCCGGCGAATAGGCGAACGGGTTGTAGGCGCTCTCGATGATGGGCAACAAGGCCAGTTCGAGCGGCATGTTGCGCTCTTCCAGCTGCTCGACGATGTAATGGATATAAAGGCTGCCGCGCTCGCCGGCGATCTCGATGGACTGGGGACGACCGGCAAACAGCAGGCGCTGTTGCTCGATGCGTGGATTGCTGTCCAGATGTTCCTGGAGCTTGAAGCCGTCCCTGATACGACCCCAGATGTCCGGGTACTGGAGCTCGGCAGGCTGTGGCTCCAGCCACAGGGTTTTCTGTGTCAGCGATGGGGCCGGGAGGGGCTCGGCACTGATTGCCGGTGCTCGCGAAACAGTGGTGCTCTGGCAACCGGTTATAGCGAGACAGATGGCCAGCGCCAGGACCCGACCGGAGGCTGCCAAGGCGTCCGGAGATGGGCGATTCGAAGAGTCGGACGACATTGGCTGAAGGCTTCCCCTGGCGCAAAATTCGGGGGAGTGTAGAAATGCCGTTCCGGTGGGTCAAGTAAAGGCTGCGGTTTTGCGGACTGGTGCAGGATCTGCTGCCAGGGTGATCGCGCCATGCGCTCAAAGAGCCGAAAACAGCGCTGGAAAGCTGGCGGCTGAACGACAAGCGGTCCAGGTTCGAGCGCAAATGGCGTTTTTTCAGCGTTTTATCGAACCACCATCGCAGAATGGCGCCATAGCGCGATCGCCAGGGATCTGCTGCGAAGCGCAGCAGATCCCTGCCTTTCTCAGAAGTTGTCTTTCCAGGCTCTCAGCGCTGCGAATACGGCTTCGGGGTTTTCGCTTCGATGGCCCTTGTGCTGGCAGGCCGTCACTACGCTCGGTTCGCCGCAGCGCAGGAAGGGATTGGTCGCCCGTTCGGTCAGCAGGTCAGAGGGCAGCGAGATCTGGCCGGCTTCGCGCAGCAGGGTGACCTGTTCGAAGCGCCTGGCGATGTCCCGATTGTCGGGTTCCACGGCCTGGGCGAAGCGCAGGTTGCTCAGGGTGTATTCATGGGTGCAGTACACCAGGGTGCGTGCAGGCAGTGCTGTCAGCCGCTGCAACGATGCGAACATCTGTGCCGCAGTCCCCTCGAACAGGCGTCCGCAACCGGCGGCGAACAGGGTGTCGCCGCTCAGCAGCCAGGGTGTATCGGTATCGTCATGGAAGTAGGCGATATGGCCCAGGGTATGCCCCGGAACTTCGATCACCTCCAGGTCGTGCTCCAGAATGCGGATGCGCTGGCCGTCAGCGAGCCCCTGATCCAGTGCGGGGATCTTCTCGGCGGCGGGACCGTAAACCTTGGCGCCGTACTGCGCCTTGAGCTGCTGCACACCACCGACATGGTCATGGTGATGGTGGGTAACGAGGATATCCGTCAGTTGCCAGCCTGGATGGGCATCCAGCCAGAGCTGAACGGGAGTGGCATCGCCGGGGTCCACCACGGCACAGCGTTGTCGTTGCGTATCCTGCAGCAGCCAGATGTAGTTATCGGTGAAAGCGGGCAGAGCATCTATTTTCAACATGAGTGCGGGTCGCCAAGTCAATCGCAAAAGCGCATCCTAACAGCCAGATTCGAAAGTGGAACCGACCGCAAGTTGCGGCCCTGACGACCGAAGCGATCAATGGAGCCGAGCCATGAGTGATGAGCCGTGCGCCGGGGCCGATAGCCCCTGGCTGGCGCTGATGAGCGAGACCAGCGCCTGGTTTGACGGTCCCGCAGGCCGACAGCTGCTGGAACATGAACAGTATGTGCTGGCTCAGGAGCTCGGACGCTTTTTCGGCAGTTACCTGGTGCATTACGGGCCTTTCGCCAATACCCCCATCGAACCGCAGAAGCTCAAGCGCAGTGTACGACTGGGGCCGCCGCTGCCAGGCGTCGAAATCGTCTGCGAGGAGCAATCCTGGCCGATTGGCGAACATGCGGCTGATGTCGTGGTGGTGCAGCATGGTCTCGATTTCAGCCTGTCACCACACGCCTTGTTGCGTGAAGCGGCACGCAGCGTCAGGCCGGGCGGTCATCTGCTGATAATCGGCGTCAACCCCTGGAGCCCCTGGGGGGCCTCGCACCTGTTGTCACGCAAGGCTTTTCGTCAGGCGCGCTGCATCCGTCCGACGCGGGTCGGCGACTGGCTGAACCTGCTTGGCTTCGCACTGGAGAAACGCCGGTTCGGATGCTATTGTCCGCCGCTTTCTTCGAGCCAATGGCAGGCGCGACTGTCCGCACTGGAAACTATCGGCCAGCGGTTGCAGGCGCCCACGGGCGGTTTCTATCTGCTGGTGGCGCGCAAGCTGATGGTGGGCCTGCGACCCCTGCGGGAAAGTCGTCGCGAGCGCATGGGCCAGCTGTTGCCGATGCCCGTGGCGAAGGTCAGTCGGCGCGATGCCGAACACTAGGGTCTGTAATCTTCATGAGTGATGACGCGGTCGAGATCTATACCGATGGTGCCTGCAAGGGCAATCCTGGCCCCGGCGGCTGGGGCGCGTTGCTGATCTACAAGGGCGTGAGGCGCGAGCTCTGGGGCGGCGAGGCGCAGACCACCAACAACCGTATGGAGCTGATGGCAGCCATTCGTGCGCTGGAAGAGCTGAAAAGACCCTGCCAGGTGCGCCTGGTCACCGATTCCCAGTACGTCATGCAGGGTATCAACGACTGGATGCCCAACTGGAAGAAGCGCGGCTGGAAAACCGCCGCCAAACAGCCGGTAAAGAATGCCGATCTCTGGATGCTGCTCGACGAGCAGGTCAACCGCCATCAGGTGACCTGGCAATGGGTGCGCGGGCATACCGGCCATCCCGGAAATGAACAGGCCGACCTGCTGGCCAATCGCGGCGTGGTACAAGCCAAACGACAAACTGCCTGAGAGAAGGGAACATGCGTAGCGTAGTGCTGGATACAGAAACCACCGGCATGCCGGTGACCGACGGCCACCGCATCATCGAGATCGGCTGCGTCGAGGTCATCGGTCGACGCCTGACGGGCCGGCATTACCATGTCTATCTGCAGCCGGACCGGGAAGTGGACGAGGGCGCCATCGCGGTGCACGGCATCAACAATGAGTTTCTGGTCGATAAACCGCGCTTCAGGGATGTCGCCGATGAGTTCTTCGAGTTCATCAAGGGCGCACAGCTGATCATCCACAATGCAGCGTTCGACGTTGGCTTCATCAACAACGAATTCGCCCTGCTCGGCCAGCGCGAGCGTGCCGAGCTGAGCGATCACTGCAGCATTCTCGATACCCTGCTGATGGCCCGTGAGCGCCATCCCGGCCAGCGCAACAGTCTCGACGCCCTGTGCAAACGTTACGGCGTGGACAACTCCGGTCGCGAGCTGCACGGCGCCTTGCTCGATGCCGAGATCCTCGCCGACGTCTGGCTGACCATGACCGGCGGGCAGACCAACCTGTCCCTGGCCGGAGACGGGGCGGAGGGTGACAACGGCGGCAGGCAGCAGGCCACGCCGATTCGCCGCCTGCCAGCGGGGCGCCCGCTGACTCAGGTGCTGCGCGCCAATGCCGAGGAAATCGCCGCACACTCGGCACGCATGCAGGCCATCGAGAAGGCGGCAGGGGCTCAACCCCTGTGGTTGCAGTTGGAACAGGCAGGCGAGAGGCAGACTTGAGCCAGCACGCATTATTCAGGCTTGGTGCTTGAGGGGCGAAGCTTCTACCCTGAAGGAACGCTCCTTCAGGAAACCCTCATGCACAAAGACCTGAAATTTCCCATTCTCATCGTTCACCGAGACATCAAGGCCGATACGGTAGCCGGTGAACGGGTCCGCGAAATTGCCGCCGAACTGGAGCAGGACGGTTTTCATATCCTGCCCACCGGCAGCGCCGCCGAAGGACGCATCGTGGCGTCCACCCATCATGGTCTGGCCTGCATCCTGGTGGCGGCGGAAGGTGCCGGGGAAAACCAGCGGTTGCTGCAGGACGTGGTCGGCCTGATCCGCGTGGCGCGACGGCGGGCGCCAAAGCTGCCGATCTTCGCCCTCGGCGAGCAGATCACCATCGAGAACGCCCCCGCCGAAGCGATGGCCGATCTCAACGAACTACGCGGGTTGCTCTACTTGTTCGAGGATACGGTGCCTTTTCTGGCCCGGCAGGTGGCACGGGCCGCGCGCAACTACCTGGACGGGTTGCTGCCGCCGTTCTTCCGCGCGCTGGTGCAGCATACCGGCGACTCCAACTACTCCTGGCACACACCGGGCCACGGCGGTGGCGTGGCCTACCGCAAGAGCCCGGTGGGGCAGGCCTTCCACCAGTTCTTCGGCGAGAACACCCTGCGGTCGGATCTTTCGGTGTCCGTGCCGGAACTGGGTTCGCTGCTCGATCACACCGGGCCGCTGGCCGCCGCCGAAGCCCGCGCGGCGCGCAACTTCGGTGCCGACCACACCTTTTTCGTGATCAATGGCACCTCGACCGCCAACAAGATCGTCTGGCATTCGATGGTGGCGCGGGACGACCTGGTGCTGGTGGATCGCAACTGCCACAAGTCCATCCTGCATTCGATCATCATGACCGGCGCGATTCCGCTCTACCTCACGCCGTCGCGCAATGAGCTGGGCATCATCGGGCCGATTCCGCTGGAAGAGTTCACGCCGGCTTCCATTCAGGCCAAGATCGATGCCAACCCGCTGGCGCGTGGGCGACCGCCACGGGTAAAGCTGGCAGTAGTGACCAATTCGACCTACGACGGCCTCTGTTACAACGCCAACCTGATCAAGCGCACCCTGGGCAACAGCGTCGACGTGCTGCATTTCGACGAGGCCTGGTACGCCTACGCGGCCTTTCACGAGTTCTACGATGGCCGCTACGGCATGGATACCCGTGAGCAGGGGCCGCTGGTATTCACCACCCACTCGCCGCACAAGGTACTGGCGGCCTTCAGCCAGGCCTCGATGATCCATGTGCTCGACAGCCAGCAGCGCCAGCTGGATCTCGACCGCTTCAACGAAGCCTTCATGATGCATACCTCCACCTCGCCGCAGTACGGCATCCTCGCCTCGCTGGATGTGGCCTCGGCGATGATGGAAGGTCCGGCGGGACGCTCGCTGATCCAGGAAACCTTCGATGAGGCGCTGAGCTTCCGCCGCGCGCTGGCCAATCTGCGCAGCCATCTGGCGGCGGATGACTGGTGGTTCAGCATCTGGCAACCGGAAACCGCGGATGGCGCGGAGACCCTGGCCACTGCCGACTGGCTGCTGCAGCCGGAGGCGGACTGGCACGGCTTCGGTGATGTCGCTGCGGATTACGTACTGCTTGACCCGATCAAGGTGACCCTGACCACGCCCGGCCTGACCGCCCATGGCAAACTCAGTGAACGCGGCATTCCGGCGGCGGTGGTCAGCCGGTTTCTCTGGGAGCGTGGCCTGGTGGTAGAGAAGACCGGGCTCTACTCGATGCTGGTCCTGTTCACCATGGGCATCACCAAGGGTAAATGGAGCACGCTGCTGACCGAGTTGCTGGAATTCAAGCGGCACTACGACGACAACGTTCCGCTCTGCGATGCATTGCCCAGCGTGGCCCTCGTCGGTGGCAGCCTCTATGCCGGCATGGGCTTGCGCGATCTGTGCGATGCACTGCATGGCTGCTATCGGGAAAATGCCACCGCAAAAGCCATGCGGCGCATGTATACCGCGTTGCCGGAGCAGGTACTGAAGCCGGCTGACGCCTACGACAAGCTGGTGCGCGGCGAGGTCGAGGCCGTACCGATCGATGCCCTGGAAGGGCGCATCGCAGCCGTGATGCTGGTGCCGTATCCGCCGGGTATACCGCTGATCATGCCAGGCGAACGCTTTACCGCCGAGACGCGCTCGATTCTCGACTACCTCGATTTCGCCCAGCGCTTTGCCCTGCGCTTTCCCGGCTTCGATGCCGATGTGCATGGGCTGCAGCGCGAGGATCATCCCGAGGGCCATCGTTATACGGTGGACTGCATCATGCAGGGTTGAACCGGCAATACGGGCTTATGATGTGCCAGGGCGTGGGCTGCATCACACGCTCTCGCATCGACTTTCAGCCGGCTGTTGTTATAGTTGTGCGGCTTGAAACAGGTCCCCGAGAAGGCCTGACAATCTGCCCAGCCGAGGAAGATAGCGTGACTGAATACCAATCCTTTCGTGTGGAGCTGAAGGACAGGATCGCCCATGTGGCGATCAACCGGCCCGAAAAGGTCAATGCCATGAATGCTGCCTTCTGGAGCGAGATCGTCGACATCTTCCAGTGGGTCGACGATACCGACGAGGTGCGGGTGGTGGTGCTGACCGGCGAGGGCAAGCACTTCTCGGCGGGCATCGATCTGCAATTGCTGGCTCAGGCCGCGAGTGGCATGGGCAGCGACATCGGGCGCAATGCCGACCGTCTGCGCCGGCAGATACTCAAGCTGCAGGCCTCCTTCAACGCCGTGGACAACTGCCGCAAGCCGGTAATCGCCGCCATCCAGGGGCATTGCATCGGTGGCGCCATCGACCTGGTCTCGGCCTGTGACATGCGTTACAGCACCTTCGACGCACAATTCTCCATCAAGGAAATCGACATGGGGATGGCCGCCGATGTCGGCACCCTGCAGCGTCTGCCGCGCATCATCGGCGACGGTATCATGCGTGAGCTGGCTTATACCGGGCGCGCGGTCGATGGGCAGGAAGCGCAGGCGATCGGCCTCGTCAACCGGGCCTACCCGGACCAGCCGGCCATGATGGCGGCGGTGCTCGAGCTGGCGACACAGATCGCCGACAAATCGCCCGTGGCCATCCGTGGTACCAAGGAAATGATTCGCTACATGCGTGATCACCGCGTCGATGACGGCCTCGAATATGTCGCGACCTGGAATGCGGCCATGCTCCAGTCGGCAGACCTCAAGGTGGCCATGGCCGCGCACATGAGCAAACAGAAGCCGGACTTCGCCGATTGATGCATCAGCCAAACATTGCGCGGGGGGTGCGCCAGGCATGGTAACCGGAGCGACTTCACTCAGCCTGGTTCGCGATGAACTGTTCGCCACCATGGAAGAGGCCGAGCAGAGCCTCGAACATTTCATCATCGACCGCAATAACGGTGGCTTGCTGCAGCAGGCGGTCGAGAACCTCAAGCAGGTTCGCGGCACCCTCAGCCTTATCGAGCTGACCGGTGCCGAGCTGCTGGCGCAGGAAATTCTGCAACTGGCCACGGATATTCCCGTTGGTGCAGGAGAAGATCGCGACACGCAACTGACGGCGCTGAGCAATGCGCTGTACGTGCTTGCGCGCTATCTGGAAAGTGTCGATGCCAGTCGCCAGGAAATGCCCGAACTGCTTTTGCCCCCGATCAATGCGTTGCGTCTGGCCGGTGCCCAGCCACCGCTGCCGGAAAGCTTTTTCTTCAGCGTCCGTCTCGACCATGCGCGTCCAGCACTAACAGCGCCGGTGCGTGAGCCCGCTGCGCGCACTGCCGAGGCGCGTCGACTGCGGCAGATGTATCAGCTTGGTCTGCTCGGTTTCATCCGTGAACCCAATGCGGCGGCCAGCCTCAAACTCATGGGCCGGGCGCTCAGCCGGTTGGACATGCTCTACGCCAATACGCCAGCTGGGCGCCTGTGCTGGCTGGGCAGCGCCGCGCTGGAAGCGCAGCTCGATGGTCAGCTGCTGCCACGCCAGTCACGCAAACGGCTGTTTTCCAGAGTCGACCGGGAGCTTCGGCAACTGATCGTCAACAGTGGCCATGAGCCGCCGCGCAGCCTGCTCAAGGAGTTGCTGTATCTGGTTGCGCTGGCTGAAAGTGGCGGGCCGATCGCAAGTCAGGTTCGGGAAATATTTTCCCTGGGCCCGTTGCCCTTCACCGATCATCTTCTCGAAGATGAATCCCAGCGCCTGGCCGGCCCCGGTCAGGCCGTGATGCGCTCGCTGTCCGCGGCGATCCGCGAGGAGCTTGCAAGCCTCAAGGACCTGCTGGACCTGATCGAGCGTCAGACCGCGGCAGCGGAATCCTATGCCAATCTGCACAGCCTGCTCGGCAAGCTGGCCAAGACCCTTGGCATGGTAGGCTTATCGTCTGCCTCCAGCGCCCTGCATGCACAGTTGAGTCAGGCCTCGGGCTGGACTGCCGAAAACCCTCCGGCCTCTGAAGCACTGCTCAAACTGGCCGATGCGGTGCTCTATGTCGAAAGCATGGTGGCCAGCCTCGAACGGGGTGAGCGGCGTGATACTCGCCCGCAGACCATTCAATCCGGCCATGAGGCGCAAGCCTTCGCCAACCACCAGCTCACCGAGGCCTGTATCGTGGTGATCGGCGAGGCGACGGCGGGACTGGCCCTGGCCAAGCGGGCCATCACCGCCTATCTGGAGTCCAATGGCGAGAAACTGCATCTGGCCAATGTCCCGTTCAGCCTGATGGCGGTTCGCGGCGGGCTGCGCTTTCTCGAACAGGATCGCGCTGCCGAGCTGATCGGCGCGTGCGCAGACTTCATTCAGAAGCAGATGCTCGAAGGTGTGCAGATGCCTTCGGAGCAGATGCTCGAAACCCTTGCCGATGCCCTGACCAGCCTGGAGTACTACCTCGAAGGGGGTGCGATCCTGCGTCGTGACGATTCGCGCATCAGCGTTCTGGACCTCGCCGCCGACAGTGTGCGCGCGCTGGGCCTGCCGGTAGCCGCCTGAGTGAGTTTGCGCTGGCAACCCGCACGACTCGATCCGAGCGGTGAAAGCGGATGGGCGCTCGTGCATTGCCAGCAGGGCTTTCTTCATGACGACAGCGGCGTACTGTTTCCCAGGGCCTGGCTCAAGCGTCTGGACCTGCCGCTGATCAGCGAGCAGGGCCTCGGCTACTTCGAGGGCGATCCGGTATTCCTGTTCGAGTTGGCCCATCAGGCCGAAGTGCCTGGCGCATCCTGGCAGGGCCTGCGCCAGTTCATGATGCAGGATGAGGATGTCGACCGGTTTCGCATGCTCGGTTTTGCCGCGCAGATCGGTACCTGGGCCAACCAGCATCGCTTCTGCGGTCGCTGTGGCCAGCCGATGCGCCAGCATCCATCAGAGCGTGCGATGCAGTGCGCCGCATGCGGCATCCATCACTATCCACGCATCTCGCCGAGCATGATCGTGCTGGTGACCCGTGGCGACGAGTTGCTGCTCGCACGCTCGCCGCGTTTCGCCCCTGGGGTCTACAGCACCCTGGCCGGGTTCGTCGAGCCGGGTGAGTCGGTGGAGCAGTGCGTGATACGTGAAGTACATGAAGAGGTCGGGGTGGCGATCCACAGGCCGCAGTACATCTGCAGCCAGGGCTGGCCCTTTCCGCACTCGTTGATGCTGGGCTTTCATGCCGAGTACGCGGCAGGGGAAATCGTCATGCAACCGGAGGAAATCGAGGACGCCGGCTGGTTTCATATCGACCGGCTACCGGCCTTGCCGGCGCCGAAATCCATCGCCCGTTACCTGATCGAACTCTATCTGGCCCGGCGTTCAGGCCACGCCGAACCAGTGCTGCCAGGCTAGGCGCAGGCTCAACAGCAACACCACGAAAATGAAGATTGGCCGGATGAATTTCGAGCCGCCACGAATTGCCGTTCGTGCGCCAAGGTAGGCGCCGGCCATCAGCGCCAGCCCCATGCCGAGGCCCAGCACCCAGGCAACCTGACCGCTGATGATGAAAACAGCCAGCGCCGTACCGTTGCTGACGAAGTTCATGCTGCGCGCCACGCCGCTTGCCCTGAGCAAGTCCAGCGGATACAGCAGCAGACTGCTGACTGTCCAGAAGGCGCCTGTACCCGGCCCGGCAATGCCGTCATAGAAGCCGAGCCCCAGTCCCTGTGGCCATTGGCGGTGCTTGCCAATCGGCGCGGTGTTTTCCCTGGGTGTCACCGGAACGGGGTTGAACAGTAGATACAGCCCACAGACGAAAACCACCAGCGGCAGCAGCTGATTAAGCCATTGCGCAGGAATCAGGTGCGCCAGTCCGGCGCCAAGCGCCGCACCGATGGCCGTGGCGACCAGCGCACGTCCCCACTGCCGGGGGTCGAAAAGCTTGCGCCGATAAAAGGTGAAGCTGGCCGTGGCCGAGCCGAAGGTCGCGCACAGCTTGTTCGTACCCAGCACCAGATGCGGCGGCAGGCCGGCAGTGAGCAGAGCAGGCAGGGTCAGCAGGCCGCCGCCACCGGCAATGGCATCGATAAAGCCGGCGAGAAAGGCAACGACCAGCAAGGCTGCCAGTACGGGTAGATCCAGGGTTAATTCGAGAAAGGGCATGGGACACTTGCTAAAGGGAGAGGGCGGAGAAGAATGGCGCATGATGCCGCTTGCATCACGCCAAGCCAACGGCCTGGCAACCGGAAGCAGCGACATAATGTCGACTCGTAATCAGTGTTCCAAGCTGATGCTGGATGCCATGCAGGGTGCCACCGATAATGCTTCACCGATTTTTCAGGAAGGCATGTGATGCAATATCTGGGACTTGCAGTAGGGGTCGGCTTCCTTGCACTGGTAACCGCACTGCTCGCGTTGCGTGTGCTGCTGGGCGGCAACTGGCTGCTGGGATGGTTGCGCGGCACCTTCGGCCTGCTATTGCTCGCACTGGGCGGCGTGATCGCATTGATCGCCTGGGACGTCACGACCTATCGCCCGCTGCCACAGGACAAGCCCCTGGCCCGGCTGGCCTTCCAGGCCGAAGGGCCGCAGCGCTATCAGGCAAGGCTTGAGCAGCATGGGCAGACCCGTTTCGTCACCCTGGAGGGCGACCTCTGGCAGCTCGATCTGCGCGTGCTGCAGTGGAAAGGCCTGGCGTCATTGATCGGCCTTGAAAGCGGCTTTCGACTGCAAAGGCTTTCAGGCCGCTACCTGGCGGTAGAACAGCAGGAGCAGGCACGCAATGTACGGGTCGTGCTGGAGCAGAGCCGGCTGGGGCTGGATTTCTGGGCCTGGCTGCAGCGTTGTCAGTGTGGCTCGCTACTGGTCGAGGCGCAGCAGCACCGGGTCAGTTTCCTGCCCGTCGCGGATGGAGCCGAGTACGCCATCGAGATGACACCGACAGGACCGCTGGCACAGCCAGTGAATGCCGCCGCCGAGCAGGCGATGAAGGATTGGTAACGTACAGGAGCGGTACGTATGGGGAGCCTGAATGGCTCCCTTCCTATTATGATCAGGCCAGATAGCCACCATCCACATTGAGCGACAGGCCCGTGGTGTAGCTGGAGGCATCACTGGCCAGGTAGAGCACAGCGCCGGCCATTTCCTCGGGATTGGCCACGCGATGCAGGGGAATATGGCGCAGCGCTTCTTCACGGATGGCATCGTTGCTGACCAGTGCGGAGGCGAACCGGGTGTCGGTCAAACCCGGCAGCAAGGCGTTGCAGCGGATGCCCAGCGGCGCGCATTCCTTGGCGAAGGCCTTGGTCATGTTGATCACGGCGGCCTTGGTGACGGAGTAAATTCCCTGGAAATGCCCCGGTGTGACGCCATTGATCGAGGCGACATTGATGATGCTGCCGCCACCGTGCTCGCGCATGAGCTTGCCGGCTTCGACGGACATGAAGAAGTAGCCGCGAATGTTCACGTCCACGGTTTTCTGAAAGGCCGAGACGTCGGTGTCGAGGATGTGGCAGAACTGCGGGTTGGTCGCTGCGTTGTTGACCAGGATGTCGAGGTGCCCGAACTGTTCGCGAATATGGGCGAAAACAGCCTGGATCTGCTCCAGTTCGCCAATGTGGCAGGCCATCGCCGTCGCCTTGCCGCCCTCGGCATTGATGGCGTCGGCCACCGTCTGGCAGCCCTCGATCCTGCGGCTGGACACGATGACATGGGCGCCTTGCCGGGCGAGCAGGCGGGCAATGGCCTCGCCAATGCCACGGCTGGCGCCGGAGACGAAGGCGATCTTGCCATCCAGGTCGAAAAGGGTGGTTTTGCTCATGATGAGATTTCCTGTAAGGGCGGGCTGTTCTACAGCTTCGATTTGTGGATGACCTGCAAACACATCTGCTCAAGCAGGGCGTTGAGTTGCACGAACCGGGCGAATCGCTTGTCCTGGGTCTGACCGTGGAAATAGCGGTAGTAGATCTGCTGGATGATGCCGGCCAGGCGGAACAGACCATAGGTGTAGTAGTAATCGAAGTTGTCGATGCGGATGCCGGCGCGTTCGGCGTAGTAGTCAACGAACTGCTGGCGCGTGAGCATGCCCGGCGCGTTGCTCGGCTGCTTGCGCATCAGTTGCACGGGAGGCGGGTCGTCGGCCTCGATCCAGTAGGCCAGGGTGTTGCCCAGGTCCATCAGAGGGTCGCCGAGGGTGGTCATTTCCCAGTCGAGCACGCCGATGATCTGCATCGGGTTGTCCGGGTCGAGAATGACGTTATCGAAGCGGTAATCGTTGTGGATGATTCCGGGCTTGGGGTGATCAGCCGGCATCTTGTCGCGCAGCCAGGCCTTGACCGGCTCCCAAGTCGGCGTATCGGGGGTGATGGCGCGCTCGTAGCGCTCGATCCAGCCGCTGATCTGGCGCTGGACGTAACCCCCGGGCTTGCCCAGGTCACCCAAGCCGCACGCTTGGTAATCGACGTTGTGCAGATCGACGAATTTGTCGATGAAGCTCTTGCACAGGGCACGGGTCTGCTCCGGCGTGAAACCCAGTTCGGGCGGCATGTCTTCGCGCAGGATGATGCCTCTGACGCGCTCCATGACATAAAACTCGGCACCGATAAGGCTCTCGTCGGTGCAATGGACATAAGCTTTCGGGCAGTAGGGAAAACCGGCGTTGAGCTGATTGAGGATGCGGTATTCGCGGCCCATGTCGTGTGCCGATCTGGCCTTCTGGCCGAACGGCGGGCGGCGCAGCACCAGCTCCCGGTCGGGATACTCCAGCAGGTAGGTCAGGTTGGATGCGCCACCGGGAAACTGCGAAATGCGCGGCGTGCCTTCAAGGCCTGGAATATGGGCCTTCAGATACGGGTCGATTGCCTCGGCGGGCAGCTCCTCGCCCTCCCGGATTCGGCTGGTCTGGTCTGTAAGCGCCATGCGTGTCCCTTTTTATGATCGATGCGGCGACGATGCCTGCGAGTGAAGCGCTAATCTAAAGGCTGTGCCCTGACTTCACCAAGTGAAGCGGCTCGTTATTGGCAAAGGTGTTGCCAAGCAATCAAGGGGCCTGATGCCAGGTATTTGCTGACAGCTGTCGCCCGGGAGTCCAGCCGCCATGACAACCCTCGATCTTTTCGCTGACTACCTCATCGGGCAGCGTGAATCCCTCGGACCTTCGGCTTTTATTCTTCGAGGGTTTGCGCTGCCGTATGTCGACGATTTGCTACCTGAAATTGCCAATATCGAAGCGCAATCGCCGTTTCGCAACATGCTCACCCCGGGTGGCTTCACGATGTCGGTCGCGCTCACCAATTGTGGTGAGCTGGGCTGGGTGAGCGATCGACGGGGCTATCGCTATACGCGTACAGACCCCGACAACCAGCGCCCCTGGCCAGCCATGCCGCCAGTCTTTGCACGGTTGGCGCACAAGGCCGCCTTGGCGGCAGGTTTCGCGGAGTTCGAGCCCGATGCATGCCTGATCAACCAGTATCTTCCCGGCTCGCGATTGTCCCTCCACCAGGACAAGAACGAGCGGGATTTCCAGGCGCCCATCGTTTCGGTATCACTGGGCATGACGGCGACTTTTCTGTTCGGTGGGCACAAGCGAACGGACAAGACCGTAAAGGTGGCGCTCCAACACGGTGACGTCGTGGTTTGGGGGGCTGAGGATCGCCTGCGATATCATGCGGTGATGCCTCTCATGGACGCGCCGCATCCACTGCTTGGCAGCAGGCGCATCAACTTCACCTTTCGCAAGGCTGGTTAGTTTTTCAGTCGCCAGAGGCGTGCAGGTCAAGCGGATGACAATTCAACCGCAAGATTCGGAGTGCTTGCGACTGGGATTCTGGCTCAGATTGCCGGCATCACTTGAACAGTCAGGACATTGCCCATGAACACGAGTGTTCCTTCCCTTGCCGGGTACGCAACGGATGAGGCCCGCTGGCAGGCCGTTCAGACACGCGACTGCGCCGCCGACGGCCAGTTCGTCCGCGCGTCTGCCCAGGCGCGAGAACGTCGAGTTCTTCGATAATGCCGAGGCAGCCGAAGCCGCGGGTTACCGAACGAGCCGACGCGTCCAGGGCGATCAGAGCAGCGCGGCTGCCGGGCGTGCGAATCTGGTACTGCTGGCGTGTCGGCTTCATCGAAACGCCATCCCTCGGCCTGAATCTGCCGCTGGATGTACGCGGCACCGCCTTCCAGGAACGTGTCTGGCAGGCATTGCGTGAAATTCCGCCAGGCGGCACGGCAAGTTACACCGAGATTGCCGAGCATATCGGGGCGCCCAAAGCTGTACGCGCCGTCGCGCAAGCCTGCGCAGCCAACCACATCGCCGTCGCCATTCCCTGTCACCGCGTCGTGCGCCGCGACGGTGATATTTCCGGCTATCGCTGGGGCGTGGAGCGCAAGCGTGAACTGCTCCGCCGCAAAGCTGGCGTCTGATTGTGAAGGCCCGTATGGCGCATTCCAGGTGGGAATCACAGCCCTGACCCGCAGCCGTAGGGCCGAATTCATTCAGCCAGGAATTTGCCTGCAAAGGCTGAACAAGTTCGGCCCTACGGTTCAGTTGGAGCGGGGTATGCGGAAATAAAAAACCGAAATCTCTCGATTTCGGTTTTCGTCACATCCGCTCTGGCGATCAGGCCGGGAACAGCTCGCTCAGCTTCAGCGCCAGCATCATGTCGCCTTCGGCGCGCAGCTTGCCTGCCATGAAGGCCTGCATGCCGTCGGTTTCGCCGCTGATCACGCCCTGCATGGTTTCGCTGTCCATGATCAGGGTGACGTTGGCATCAGCCGATTCGCCCTTGTGGAAGTCGCAGGCGCCGTCCTTGACGATGAGGTAATAGTTTTCCGCATCGGTGATGTTGAACTGGAAAACCAGATCCAGACCGGTGGCGGCGCTGGCGTTGAACTTGGCTTTCATGCCCTGAATGGTTTCGTCGACGGTGCTCATGGGTATGTCCTTTATTATCGTGAAAAACATGCGATCTCTGATCGCCGTTGGAATGGAGCCTATCGCCAGGTGATGAGCTCCGGATTCTTTAACAGTTCCAAGTGTGCGTGACTGTTGAAGGACGCCAGGGAAACCTCCCGTTGGCGAAACTTCAGTTGACTGAGAGAAGTGTTGACGATCTGCCAGTTCAATTCGAAAGCCTTGATCGGTTGTACCCCGATGATCAGTTGAAGCAGCGCGGTGATGGTCCCGCCCGAGGTAAAGATCGCGATACGGTCTTTCTGGCCAGCCTGCTCGAGCAGACGGCTCAGGCCACCCTGGACGCGGTCGATAAAACTCTGCCAGCTTTCCAGACCTTCCTTTTCATGCTCGCCCGAGACCCACCGGTGAATCACGTGATTGAACAGACGCTGGAATTCGGCCCGATGATTGGCCGCGTTGCGCAGGATTTGCACGGCGTCGGGTTCGATGCTCAGCAGGTCGTCCATGTGTGCCCGAATCACCTCATCGGCAAGGAATTCATTGAATGCCGGGTCGATTTCGATTTCAGGCTGGCTGTTTTCGCTGCGGGTGGTCAGTCGTTCGAGCGTTGCCTGTGCCGTATCCTGCTGACGCTTCAGTTCGCCGCTGATACAGCGGTCGAAGCGCAGCTCCAGCTGAGCGAAATAATCGCCCAGGGCAGCTGACTGGCGAAAGCCGAGCGGTGACAGGACGTCATAGTTTTTCGCGCCAAAAGACGCCTGACCGTGTCTGATCAGGTAGATACTACCCATGCTCTGCTCCGAACCCCGATTTTCGCGAGGGTAGGGAGAACCACAGGGAGTGTCAACGAAAAATCATACGTTTGTTTGAATTGCTCGGCACTGGCTCCATCGGCCTGACGGTCGGTATGCTTGGCCGGTTTTAGCCATGCCGGAGTTCCGCTGGCGACTGTAATCCGAGGAGGATCTGTGGAGTTTCTTGCTGACTATGCAAGCTTTCTGGCGAAGACCGTGACGCTGGTGGTCGCCATTGTGGTGGTGCTTATCGCACTGGCTTCGCTGCGGCGCGGACGGGGCAGGCCGTCGGGCGGGCATCTTGAGGTGCACAAGCTCAACGATTTCTACAAGGCAATGCGCGAGCGCCTCGAGCAATCGCTGATCGACAAGGATCAGCTCAAGCAGCAGCGCAAAGGCGAAGCAAAAGCTGCGAAGCTGGCCAGAAAAAACCCGCAGGACCGACCGCGCGTGTTCGTGCTGGATTTCGACGGCGACATCAAGGCGTCCGCCGTGGAGAACATGCGCCACGAAATCACCGCATTGCTGACCCTGGCCACACCGCAGGACGAAGTGGTGCTGCGCCTGGAAAGCGGTGGCGGCATGGTGCATGGCTACGGCCTGGCGGCCTCGCAGCTGGTGCGCATTCGCGACGCCGGCGTGCCGCTGACGGTCTGCGTGGACAAGGTGGCGGCAAGCGGCGGCTACATGATGGCCTGCATCGGCCAGAAGATTCTCAGCGCACCCTTCGCCATACTCGGCTCCATCGGCGTGGTGGCGCAGTTGCCCAACCTCCATCGTCTGCTGAAGAAGCATGACATCGACTATGAGATGCTGACCGCGGGTGAGTACAAGCGGACCCTGGTCGGTATTCGGTGAGAATACCGACCAGGGCCGGGAGAAGTTCCAGGAAGATCTGGAAACCACCCATGAACTGTTCAAGAACTTTGTCTCGCGCTACCGTCAGCAGTTGTCCATCGACGAGGTGGCCACCGGCGAGGTCTGGCTGGGTATCGCCGCCCTCGGCAAGAATCTGGTCGACGAACTCAAGACCAGCGATGAATACCTGGCCGCACGCTCGCACGAAGCGGACCTGTTCCAATTGCATTACGCAGAGAAAAAAAGCCTGCCCGAGCGATTCGGCATGGCGGTGGGCTCAGTGATGGAGCACGGTTTGCTCAAGGGCTGGAGCCGGCTGAACGAACAACGATTCTGGCAATAAGGGGATATCACATGACAGCTTTCAAAGCACTGCAGGCCAGCGAGAACGCTGAGGGTCGCTTCCACACACAGGTGGTCGAGCGCAGCACGGCGGACCTGCCGGAAGGCGAGGTGCTGATTCGCGTCAGCTATTCCTCGCTCAACTACAAGGATGCGCTCTCGGCCAGCGGCAACCGTGGCGTGACCCGCAACTATCCGCACACGCCAGGTATCGATGCCGCCGGCACTGTGGCCGAATCCAGCGTCTCGGAGTTCGCGCCGGGCGATGAGGTGATCGTCACCGGCTACGACCTGGGCATGAATACCGCCGGCGGTTTCGGCCAGTACATCCGCGTCCCCGCCGCCTGGGTGATCAAGCGCCCCAGCGGTCTTTCGCTACGTGAGGCGATGGTTCTGGGCACGGCAGGCCTGACCGCCGCGTTGTGCGTCGACAAGCTGGAGCAGGCAGGGCTCGAACCCGGCGAGGCGCCCGTGCTGGTGACGGGCGCTACCGGCGGTGTCGGCAGCATCGCGGTGATGCTGCTGGCCAGCCTCGGTTACAAGGTCGCGGCGGTGACTGGCAAGGCCGATCAGGTTGAGTTTCTGCAAGGCCTTGGTGCCACTCAGGTCGTCGAGCGTGGGGCGTTGCAGAGCGGTGTGGAGAAACCGCTGCTCAAGGAGCAGTGGGCGGGCGCGGTGGATACGGTCGGTGGCGATATCCTGTTCAACGCGGTCAAGTCGTTGCAGCGTGGCGGTAGTGTCGCCTGTTGTGGGCTGACCGCCGGTGTCGGCTTCCAGGCCAGCGTTCTGCCGTTCATCCTGCGTGGCGTCAACCTGCTGGGTGTCGACTCGGTGGAAATCCCGCTGGTGGTCAAGGCTTCCATGTGGGACAAACTGTCCCTGCAATGGAAGCTGCCGAATCTGGACAGCCTGGTGCAGGAGATTGCGCTGGAGGAACTGCCAGAGGCCATCGAACGCATTCTTGCCGGCCAGCAGGTAGGGCGTATGCTGGTTCGTCTGGACTGAGTGCTATCAGCCACATAGTCAGCTTCGCAGGATGGAATCGCCGCAGGCACTTCCAGCATTGGGTTGGCGCAAGAGCTTGGCGTGGGCATGGCGATGGATTATGCCTTCGACCCCGGATTACGCCTTCGGCTAATCCAGGCTACGGTCTATCAGTCACATAGGCAGAATCGATTTCGCTGGCGCGTTCGATTGAGGGAAGCTAAGGCAACTCTTGAACGCAACAGCAGGAATCGATCATGAAAGCACTGGCCAGAAAAATCAGGGAAACCTTCGCCCGCAAGCATTCAGACGACATGACGCCGAACGAGCATCCGAACTTCTGGATGTATCAATAAGAAAAAACCCGCACGCTGCGGGTTTTTTCTTTTGTACGGAAGGCAATCAGCCCTGGCGGCGGCGAAACAGCGGCAGCGGTTCATCGACAGCCGACTGGTAGGTCACCGAGAAGTCCTTCAGACTTTCCAGCGCGTCGTAGGGATCGCGGTCCGGGCGCACGGCAAAGGCATCGAAGCCGCAACGGCGCATGTAGAACAGCTGGTCGCGCAGCACGTCGCCAATTGCCCGAATCTCGCCCTTGTAGCCATAGCGCTCGCGTAGCAGGCGCGCGCTGGAGTAGTGGCGACCATCGGTAAATACCGGGAAGTTGAGCGCGATGACCTGGAAATGCTGCAGATCATCGGCAATCTCTTCCACGGCCTGATCGGCATCCAGCCAGATACCGAGCCCGCCATCGCGGGCTTTCAGTGCGTGAGCATGTTCGAGCCATAGCTGGAAAGGCACGATCAGATCGTCGCAATTGCTCAGCTCGGCCAGGGTCACGTTGCTGGGCAGCAGGTGCCAGCTTTCATCGATGACCTGATCGCCCTTAATGATTCGCTGCATAGACACGCTCCTTGAAGGGGTCGATGCCGATACGGCGGTAGGTGTCGAGAAACTGTTCATCTTCGGTACGTTGCTCCACATAGACACCGATGAGCTTTTCGATCACGTCGGGCATCGCATCCTGGGCAAAGGATGGGCCGAGGATCTGTCCCAGGCTTGCGTTGCGCCCCGAGCTGCCACCAAGGGAAACCTGGTAGAACTCGGCGCCTTTCTTGTCCACCCCGAGGATGCCGATATGGCCCACGTGGTGGTGACCGCAGGCATTCATGCAGCCGGAAATGTTCAGGTCCAGATCACCGATGTCGAACAGGTAATCCAGATCCTCGAAGCGGCGCTGGATGGCCTCGGCGATGGGGATCGACTTGGCGTTGGCCAGCGAGCAGAAATCACCGCCGGGGCAGCAGATGATGTCGGTCAGCAGACCGATGTTCGGGGTGGCCACGCCCAGCTCGCGCAGTTCGTTCCACAGCTCGAACAGACGCGCCTGCTCGACGTCGGCGAGGATCATGTTCTGCTCGTGGGAGTTGCGCACTTCACCGAAGCTGTAGCGATCGGCCAGGTCGGCGATGGTGTCCAGCTGCTTGTCGGTGACATCGCCGGGCGCGACGCCGGTGCTTTTCAGCGACAGGGTGACGGCGGCATAGCCGGGCTTCTTGTGCGCCACCACGTTGCGCTGGCGCCAGCGGGCGAAGCCAGGATGCTCGGCATCGAGCCGGGCGAGGGCGGCACTCTGGTCTTCCAGCGCCTTGTAGGCCGGATCGATGAAGAACTTGCCGACACGCTCGACTTCCGCGTCGGTCAGCGTATTGGGGCCGTCCTTGAGGTATTCCCACTCGGCCTGGACACGTTCGGCGAAAACTTCAGGTGTGAGCGCCTTGACCAGGATCTTGATGCGCGCCTTGAACTTGTTGTCGCGGCGGCCATAGCGGTTGTACACCCGCAGGATGGCGTCGAGATAGGTGAGCAGGTGTTGCCAGGGCAGAAACTCATTGATGAAGCTGCCCACGATGGGCGTACGACCCAGGCCACCGCCGACCGATACACGGAAGCCCAGTTCGCCGGCGTCGTTCTGCACCGCTTCGAGGCCGATGTCGTGGACTTCGATGGCAGCCCGATCACTCACGGCGCCGTTGATGGCAATCTTGAACTTGCGCGGCAGGAAGGCGAATTCCGGATGAAAGGTCGACCACTGGCGGATGATCTCGCACCAGGGGCGAGGATCGACCAGCTCATCCTTGGCCACACCGGCGAACTGGTCGGTGGTGGTGTTGCGGATGCAGTTGCCGCTGGTCTGGATCGCGTGCATCTGCACGGTGGCCAGCTCGGCGAGGATATCCGGTACGTCTTCCAGTTCGGGCCAGTTGAGCTGCACGTTGGTCCGGGTGCTGATGTGGGCGTAACCCTTGTCGTAGTTGCGGGTGATTTCCGCCAGCTTGCGAATCTGGGTAGAGGACAGCAGCCCGTAGGGCACGGCAATGCGCAGCATTGGCGCATAACGCTGGATGTACAGGCCATTCTGCAGGCGCAGTGGCAGGAGCTCGGCATCGGTGAGTTCGCCCGCTAGATAGCGGCGAATCTGGTCGCGGAACTGATGTACGCGATCTTCGATGATGTGTTGGTCGTACTGGTCATAAACGTACATGGAGTGTCCTGTTCTCAGGGCTGTCTACAGCTTGTCGCGCGCACGGTCGCGCACCCATTGAGGGAAGGGCGGCAAGATACCAGTTAGCGGTTATGCGCAAAAGTGATGTTTGGGAATATGTTTAGAACGAAATAGTGCTTTTAGGTATTTGAACCGCCGGGGGGTGGAGAGCCTCGCCTGGGTGGTCTTAACTGCCTTGCAGGTGAGTTTCGACAAAAGGAAAAGAATATGAGCGAACACTCCAATCATGGCAACGACAGCCGGGCTGATGCCACCGCCATTCTCGTGCTGATCATCCTGGCGGTCGCGACGGCGGTTTTCTGGGTCAGCCAGCAGTAGCTGCTTATAGACCAGCCAGATACAGCACCAGTTTGACGATGCCCAGAATCGTCAGAATGAAAAGCAGGGTAAAGCCCACCCCCAGCAGAATGAAATGACTGGGCTTGCCCTGGCCGAAGTCGCGCGCGCGATTCTTGCCACTCTGCACGCCCAGTGCACCCGCCAGGACGCTTTGCAGCATCTGCCTCAAGGTGAGCGTCTTGCGTTCCTGCTTGTCAGCCATGGTCAACCTCGCAAGCATTATGTGCAGTTTGCAGGAAGTCTAGTCGTGGAATGCGGCATCATGCCCGGCGGCTGCCGGCGATCATTTTTTTCAGCAACCGCCGGGCATGGCATGCGCGCGTTCTGCGGTCGCTTATGCGCAGGCTTTCATTCAGGCAAGGAGATGCGATTTGAGTCATTACGATCTGGACCCCCTGACAGCCCTGCAAGCCAAGGAGCAGGCGCAGAAGCTGGCCTTTGCACCGGTGGCCTTCCAGGCGGCACGCTGCCTTCAGGAACTGGGCATCCTGGCGATTCTGGACGAGGCCGGGCCTGCCGGCCTCGGGGTCACGGAGATCGCCGAACAGAGCGGGGTGTCCGAATACGGCGTCAAGGTGCTGCTGGACATGGGCCTGAGTGCGCTGATCGTCACTTTCCAGGCCGGCACCTACCGGCTCGCGCGCGTCGGGCATTTCCTGCTGCACGATGCGATGACGCGCATCAACATGGATTTCACCGCGGACGTCTGCTATCGGGCCATGTCGCACCTGAGCGCGGCGATTCGCAATGGCCGTCCCGAAGGGCTGAAAGAGCTGGGCGACTGGCCCACCATCTACGAAGGTCTGGCGCAACTGCCCGAGCCGGCGCGGCAAAGCTGGTTCGCCTTCGATCATTATTACAGCGACCGGGCCTTTCCCGAGCTGCTCAAGCACGTGTTCGCCCACAGACCGAGGCGGATCGTCGATATCGGCGGCAATACCGGTCGCTGGTCGCTGCAGTGCTGCGCCCACGATAGCGAGGTTGAAGTCACCATCGTCGACCTGCCGCGTCAGCTGGCCCTGGCGATGGAGAACGCCCGCGAACGCGGGTTCGCCGAGAGGATTCACGGGCATCCGATGAATATTCTCGACGAAAGCCAGCCGTTGCCCCAACAGGCGGATGTCTGGTGGATGAGCCAGTTCCTGGACTGCTTCTCGCCCATGGAGATCCTGCACATCCTGCGCAGGGTTCGCGCCGCCATGCAGCCGGATGCCAGCGTCTACATTCTGGAGCTGTTCTGGGATCGCCAGCAGTTCGAGGCGGCGGCCTACAGCCTCAACGCCACTTCGCTGTATTTCACCTGCCTGGCCAATGGCAACAGCCGCTTCTATCGCAGTGATGACTTCCTGGCCATTGTCGAGGAAGCGGGTTTCGTCATTGACGAGCAGGTCGACGATATCGGCCTGGGCCACACACTGCTGAGGCTTGGAGCAGGCTGATGGCTCCGCTCAACGGTTGCCCTTGAACCAATCCCATAATCCAAGGGAGTAATTGGGCAGCAGGTCGATGCCGAGCGCAGACTTCAGCACATAGAGCATGACGAGCCCCAGCAGCGCCGAGAAGAACAGGAACAAGGTGATCGCACCGGCCTTGGCTGCCAGCGACAGCTTCTGCTGCGCGCGTGACAGACCACGTTTGTTGCGCCCTGCGACGATCACGAAATAGTACTGGGTGCGCCAGATGTTGAAGGTCCCGCGCAGATCCAGCTTGTGGCGCGCCCATGAGCGAGTGGCGAGTGCGCTGCGCAAGCCTTGCAATTGTTCATCGGAGAAGCTTTCACGCAACTCTTCGGGGAGCCGCTGCTTCAACCCGATGACGAAGGGATCATGTTCCAGAGGCGTGGCGCTGTGAGTCGAATAGGATGCGGGCATGGTGGGGCCGATGGTGAAGAATGGATGAATGATAGCCGTGCATGCCATGTGTTTGGCCCCGTTACGTCATAAATCACGTGCTGTGCACCCAATGGGCGAAACGTTTTGTAAAGGGGCCGGATGGAACGCTGTGGCTGGGAGGCCATCGATAGTTTTCCACTATCAAAACACAGGAGCTTGTTTTGTCTCGCGTTCTTTTCCTTACGGGGCTGTTGGCGCTTCCAGCGTTTGCGACCGACCCCGTCCTCTATGGTCGTTACGAACATATCAAGATCGAAGAAATCGGCAAGATTCTGCCCGCCAAGATGGACACCGGTGCCATGACCGCATCGCTGTCGGCGCGTGATATCGAACGGTTCCAGCGCGACGGTGAAGACTGGATTCGCTTCCGTCTGGCCGTCAAAGGCGCCGACGACACTCTTTATGAGAGGCCTCTGGTCGGTATCAGCCAGATCAAGTCGCGCGCCGAAGAGGTGGATGAAATTGACCTCGATGACGAGCCGCCACGGGTCGAGCGCCCGGTCATCGGCATGCAACTGTGTATCGGCAGCGAGCTACACGAGGCCGAGGTGAACCTTACTGATCGCAGGCATTTCAGCTATCCACTTCTGATTGGGGCTAAAACCATTCGCGATCTGGGCGCCGCGATCGATCCTGCGGACAAATACACGGCAGGTCAGCCAGCCTGCTGAGATGAGACTGCCAGGTGGAGGCTCCGGGCTCGTGATCGGCCCTTCCAGCCACCTTGAATGCTAGTCAATAGCCGGCAGCTCTTGGACCAGGGTCGTGAAATCGGGGCGTTGCTGCGGGCTGTCCAGGCATTGCCGCTTGAGGCTGGCCATTTGCTGCAGGCGCGGGTCGTGTGCGCTGTCATCACAACGCTCCAGCAACTCTTCCAGCAGATAGCCGAACGCCCTGGCTTCGAGCCGTTGCAGCATTCGGCCCTCATCACTGAGCGGATCATGGAAGGAGGCCGCGCCGAAGTCGCTCAGCAGGCCTTTGCCGGCTGGGTCGACCAGCAGGTTGTGGCCGTAGAGGTCGCCATGAAGAATGCCGCGCTCGTGCAGATGCCCGATGGCGCTGGCCACGCTGGTGGCGATCTTAAGCACCTGCTCGGTGGAATAGCGTTGCTGCGCTGGGTAACAGTCGCGCGTACAGCTGGCGAGCGATGGCGGGCCAGCCAGCACCCTGAAGGACGGATCGATCAGCTCCATCAGCAATCCTGGCGGGGCATCCCCATGAGGGGCCAGCGGCCCGGCGACACGAATCAGGCTGGGATGCTCGCCCGCTGCGATACACGCGGCCATCTCGCTGTGGGGCAGACCGTCGCTGGTCAGGCTGCCCTTGAACAGCTTGGCGGCCATGGGTCTGGTGACCTGTGCGGGAGGCTGCCAGTCGGCACGATGGATAACGCCCGAGGCGCCCTGGCCGAGGATCTCACCCAGAACGAGGTGCTCACGCTCGATTGGCGGCAACGGATGCTGTGCCAGCACTTCGGCCTCGATGGCATCGCTGAACGGATTGCCGGCAAAGGCTAGCCAGCTCAGGCGCGGCATTGTCAGCAGCCAGGCAGGCAGATCGGGCAACTGGTTGGCGGCAATGCGCAGTAATTCCAGCCGATGACAGTTGGCGAGCGATACGGGCAATGATTGCAGACGGTTGCCGGCCAGCATCAGCTTCTGCAACTGCTCGCAACGACCGATTTCTGCAGGCAATTCTTCGAGTTGGTTGTCGGTGAGGATCAGCCAGCGCAGTTTCGGCGGCAGGGCTGCGGCGGGCAGGCGGCGGATGCGATTGGCCTTGAAACCCACCATTTCCAGCACCGGGCACTGGCCCAGAACGGCTGGCACTTCAGTAAAAGCATTGTCCGAGCAGAACAGGATGCGCAGCTTGCGCAACCGTGGCAGGTCGTCCGGCAGGCCGGAGAGCCGATTACCGGAGAGGTTGAGCACTTCCAGGCTGTCGGCCAGGGTGAAGATTTCCTGCGGGAACTCCGTCAGGTCTTCCGAAAGATCGAGCCGGGTGATGCCTGCCAGTTCGCCGCGTCTGAGGCGCTCCAATGTATGCATATCTGTCCTGGTCCTGCCGCTGTTTGCTGCGCGTTCTATGACCTGCAACTGCGCAGGTCGTGCCTTAGAACCTGTTTTGCCTTGCATTGCTCTAGCTCGCGAGACTTTGAACAGGTTCTTAGCCAACAGCGATTTTTCTCGGTGCCTTGAGTGCGTGCTCGGCGCGGGCACGCAGCTGGCCGCAACCGCCGTCGATGTCCTGGCCGGCGGAATTGCGCACCTTGGTCAGCACGCCGTTTTCGTGCAGGTAACGCATGATCTGGTGGATGCGCTCGGCGGCGGGGCGGCGGAAGGCGTCATCGTCCAGGCTGTTGTAGGGAATGACGTTCATGATGGCGAACTTGCCCTTGAGCAGACGAATGATGCCGTCCATCTCCGCCTGGCTGTCGTTGATGCCTTCGAGCAGCGTCCACTGGTACTGGATCGGATAGTCCACCAATCGTGCATAGGTTTCACCCAGCTCGACCAGCTCGGCGGGATCGAACTGCGACGCACGAGGCAACAATACCTGCCGCAGCGCCGCATCGGTGCTATGCAGCGAAAGCGCCAGAGCAGGTTTGACCTTCTGCTGCGGCAGGCGCGCGAAAATCCTCGGATCGCCGACGCTGGAGAACACCAGATTCTTGTGCGCGATACCACCCTCGGTGCCCAGCAGGTCGATGGCTTCGAGCACGTTATCGAGGTTGTGCGCCGGCTCGCCCATGCCCATGAACACCACTTTCTTCACCGGGCGAAAGCGCCGGGCGAGGGCGACCTGGGCCACGATTTCGGCGCTGCCGAGCTGGCGCAGCAGGCCGCTCTTGCCGGTCATGCAGAACACACAGCCCACCGCACAGCCAATCTGGCTGGAAACGCACAGGCCTCCGCGAGGGAGCAGCACGCTCTCCACGAGCTGACCATCGGCCAGCGCCACCAGCAGACGGGCGGAACCATCGGCTGCCGGATGCTCAGCGCTCAGGCTGGCCAGGTTCTCGACGATCTTGCTGATGGCAGGCAGACCGTTGCGTACCGCCAGAGGCAGAAAATCTTCACTTTTCTGATGGCGAATACCGGCATCCAGCGGCTGGCCCTTGAGCCAGGCACGGGTCATCCGACCGATGTGCACGGGCTTGGCGCCGATGTCGGCAAGCTGCTGTTGAACATCTGAAATACGCATAGGGCGCGCATTCTATGCGGGCAACAGGCGCGCCGCCAGAGATCATGACTGGAAGCGACGGCTGCCCAGTACCAGCCCGGCCAACATCAAAGCGACCAGGCCGAAGGCAAAGGTCAGCGATGCGTAATGAGCGATCACCCCCATCAGTGCCGGGCCGGCCAGCACACCGGCAAAGCCGATGGTGGTTGCGGCGGTCACAGCCTGATGCACCGGTACGACCTGTTGCCGGCTCAGTGAGGAAATCAGTACCGGCGAGACGTTGGCGCAGCCCAGCCCGCACAGGCCATAACCCAGCAGCGCAAAGGCCCAGTGCTCGGTGACAAGGCCGATGGCGATGCCGAGGGCTGCCAGCAAGCCGCCGAAGCCGATCACACGCGCCGCGCCCAGGGCATTGACCAGCGGAGCACCGGCGAAACGACCAATGGTCACCATCAGCGCAAAGCTTGCGTAGCCCAGGCCGCCCATCGTCGTATCCAGCGCCTTGCGCTCGGTGAGGTAAAGCGCGCTCCAGTCCAGCACTGCACCTTCGGCCAGATAGACCACGAAACACATGATGCCGACCAGCAGCACCATGCCCGTGGGGCGGACGAAGGCCATGCCACCCGCCGGCCCCCGGTCGCGCAGAAAACCGGGAGCCACCAGCAGGTTCGCCAGCACGATCAGGGTAATCATCAGCAGCGTTGCGGTCTCTGGTGCCAGCCCCAGTGTCAGGGCGAGGGTCAGCGCCAGTGCGCCACAGATCGAACCGAGGCTGAACATGCCGTGAAAATTCGACATGTGACGCCTGCCGGTCTCGCGCTCGATCAGCACGCCCTGGATATTGAGCACCACGTCGATGACGCCCAGGCTGCCGCCGAAACAGAACAGCGCCAGGGCCAGGACCCAGAGCGAATCCGTCAGTGCCACCCCTGCGAGTGCCAGCGCCAGCAGCAGTACGCTGGCGAGCACCACAGGGCGTATCCCGCGACGATTCACCAGCATGCCGGAGAGCGGCATCCAGGTCAGCGAACCGACGCCGATGCACAGCAACAGCGAGCCGAAGAGGGCATCACTCATTTCGATGCGCCCACGCACATAAGGCACCAGCGGCGCCCATATGGACAGCCCGAAACCGGCCATGAAAAAGCCGACACGGGCGGCGCGGCGGGCTGCAGGCAATGCCGCATCGACGGAGCAGGGTGCCGCAGGCATGGGTGACCTCGAAGAAGTGAGCGGGGGGGCATTATCGCAAAGAACCGATGCAACCCGCCGTTTCATCACGGGTCACAGAATGGCAAGCCGCCGAGCCATCCCCGGCGCATGTTAACCTTCCGCCTTGACCAGCAATGCGGCCCGGAGCGGTACATGAAGTTCATTCACCAACGCGAACACCTCAACGAAGATGACTTCGTGATCATCGAGTGCTCGCAGCCCTGCAATATCCGCCTGATGAACGACAAGAATTTTCGCAGCTTCAGAAATGGCGGACGTCACGCCTACCACGGCGGGGCATTCGACAAGTTCCCGGCGAAGATCAAAGTCCCCAACACCGGCTTCTGGAACATCACCATCGACACCGTGACGCGCCGGGCGATCAGCGTGACCCGCAAGCCTGCGCTCACCCATAGCATCAGGATCGTGCGCAACTCACCCTCGCAATTGAAATAGCCCTACGCCCAACCACCGAGCAGGACAATGCCTGAGCAGAAATCGCGCACCACGCTGGCCCACCTCGGCATGCTGCTGTGGGCGCTGTTCGTCGGCCTGTCGTTTCCGGCGGTTGGCCTGCTCAGTGAAGGCCTGCCGCCGCTGCTGCTGACGGCCATGCGCTTTGGCATCGCGGCGCTGGTGCTGGCGCCGCTGGCCTGGCGGCAGAGTGAAGGCAGGCCGGGGCTGGCGACCTTGCTGCTCTATGCGCTGATGGGGCTGTGCCTGGCGGGCTTCTTCGGCACCATGTTCTGGGCTGCCCACCGGGTCAGTGCATTGTCGATGGCGACCCTGTTCGTCAGCGTGCCGCTATTGGCCTACTGCCTTGGAAGAGGGCTGGGCGTCGAGCAGCCGGCAGGGCTGCTGCTGGCCATTCTTGCGCTTGGGGCCAGCGGTGCGCTGGGGCTGGCCTGGGCAGAGAATGGCGGAAGTTTCGCCGGCATGCAGCTGGGGTTGGGAGAGCTTGGGTTTTTTCTAGGCTGCGTGGCGTCGGCGTTGTATCCAGTCCTCAGCAAATGGGGGCTGGCGCGCGGTGTGCTGCCCAGGCAAGCCGGGCTGCGCACCTTCTGGAGCCTGGTCTGCGGCGCTGTCCTGATCGGCTTGATGGGAATGATGTGGGAAGCACCACAAGCGTTGCTGAGAATGAACCTGCTCGACCTGCTGTTGGTGATTTACCTGGGTGTCTTCTCCAGTGCCATGACCTTTTTCCTGCAACAGCGCGCGACGGCAGTGCTCACGCCGGGCGCCGTCACCGCCTACAGCTATCTGGTGCCCTTCGTCTCGATGTTGCTGCTGTTCTTCGACCAGCCCGGGCGCATGGGCTGGCAGTGGATGCCGGGCAGCCTGCTGGTCGTGCTGGCCATCGGTTTGCTGCTGCGGCGCGAGAGATGAGGTTTGTGGCCGGGATCGTCGGATTACACCTTCGAATCCAACGGTCTGCCCGTAGGGCCGAACTTGTTCGGCCAACGAGCCTCGCAAATGGCCGAACGAGTTCGACCCTGCAAAAGTGGAAAGTTGGTGGTTATTCGTCTTCGCTGCTGGCACGGGTGGCGGCGAGGCATTTCAGGCGATGCGGGCCGAGTTGCCAGCTGTCGTCCCCGGCCTGGTATTCGGCTTCCATTACGTCGTTGTAGCTGAAGCGCCAGCGTTTGCGCTCGCGTCCGTCGAGCGCCTCCAGGGTCACGACGATCTCTTCGCTAGCAAACGGCTCGTCGGCTTCGGCAGCGGCGTCGGCCTGATCGAGCAGGGCGTCGTCGAGGCTGAAGTCGAATACGTGCAGGTCATCGATCAGCAGCATGTCGGCGGCTTCGAGCTGGTCGAGCAGGCAGGGCGTCATGGCTTCGCTCATACGTCGTACCCCAGGTTCGGCATCAGCCAGCGCTCGCTGGTTTCGACGTCCTGGCCCTTGCGCTGCGAGTAGCTTTCGATCTGGTCCTTGTCGACCTTGCCGACCGCAAAATATTGCGCCTTGGGATGGGCGAAATACCAACCACTGACGGCGGCGGTGGGGAACATCGCGAAGTGCTCGGTAAGGAACACGCCACTCCGACCGGCCTTGTTGAACTCCGCTTGCGGATCGAGCAGGCGGAACAGCGTGGCCTTTTCGGTGTGATCGGGGCAGGCCGGGTAGCCGGGCGCAGGGCGGATGCCCTTGTACTGCTCGCGGATCAGGTCCTCGTTGCTCAGTTGCTCATCCTTGTCGTAGCCCCAGTATTCGGTGCGCACGCGCTGGTGCAGCCACTCGGCGCAGGCTTCGGCCAGGCGGTCGGCCAGGGCCTTGACCATGATCGAGTTGTAGTCGTCGCCGGCGTCCTGATAGGACTTGGCCACTTCCTCGGCACCGATGCCGGCGGTACAGATAAAGCCGCCCACATAGTCAGTGATGCCGCTGTCCTTGGGTGCGACGAAATCGGCCAGGCTGAAATTCGGCTTGCCGTCGGTCTTCACCGTCTGCTGGCGCAGGTGATGCAGGGTGGCGAGCTGTTCGCCGTTGTCGCCATAGACTTCCAGATCGTCATGGGCCACCTGGTTGGCGGGCCAGAAGCCGAACACGGCGCGCGCCCTGATCAGTTTTTCATCGATCAGCTTGTTCAGGATCGCCTGGGCGTCGCTGAACAGCGAGGTAGCGGCTTCGCCCACCACTTCGTCCTGAAGGATGCGCGGATACTTGCCTGCCAGGTCCCAGGAGATGAAGAACGGCGTCCAGTCGATGAAGTCCACCAGCGTGCGCAGGTCGATATCTTCCAGCACCTTGCAGCCGGTGAAGGTCGGTTTCACCGGGGCATATTCGGACCAGTCGAACTGCGGCCTGGCAGCGATGGCCTGTTCGTAGCTCAGGCGCTCGGTGCGGGCGGCGCGGTTGGCGGTGCGTTCACGGATCATCGCGTACTCTTCGCGAGTCCTGATTGCGTAATCCGGCTTCATTTCCTTGGACAGCAGGGTGGTGGCCACGCCCACGGCGCGCGAGGCGTCGGTGACGTACACCACAGCGTCGTTCTTGTAGTGCGGGTCGATCTTCACCGCCGTGTGCGCCTTGGAGGTGGTGGCGCCGCCGATCATCAGCGGCAGGCTGAAGCCCTGGCGCTGCATTTCGCGGGCGACGTGGACCATTTCATCCAGCGACGGGGTAATCAGGCCGGAGAGGCCGATGATGTCGCACTTCTCCTCGATGGCGGTCTTGAGGATCTTGTCCGCCGGCACCATCACGCCCAGATCGACGATGTCGTAGCCGTTGCAGCCGAGCACCACGCCGACGATGTTCTTGCCGATGTCGTGTACATCGCCCTTGACCGTGGCCATGAGGATCTTGCCCTTGGCTTCCGGCTTGTCGCCTTTTTCCGCCTCGATAAAGGGGATCAGGTGCGCCACCGCCTGTTTCATCACGCGCGCGGATTTGACCACCTGCGGCAGGAACATCTTGCCCGAGCCGAACAGGTCGCCGACCACGTTCATGCCGGCCATCAGCGGGCCTTCGATGACCTCGATGGGGCGCGCGCACTGCTGGCGGCATTCTTCGGTGTCCTCGACGATGTGCGAGGTGATGCCCTTGACCAGCGCATGCTTGAGCCGTTCGACCACGTCCAGGCTACGCCACTCCTCGGTTTCAGCCTCCTTGACGCTGCCGTCGCCGCGGTAGTTGTCGGCGATGGCCAGCAGGGCTTCGGTGCCATTGGCGTTGCGATTGAGCACCACGTCTTCGACCGCTTCACGCAGCTCCTTGGGAATCTCGTCGTAGATTTCCAGCTGACCGGCGTTGACGATGCCCATGCTCAGGCCGTTGCGGATGGCATGGAGCAGGAACACCGAGTGGATCGCCTCGCGCACCGGGTTGTTGCCGCGAAACGAGAAGGACACGTTGGACACGCCGCCGGACGTGAGCGCATGGGGCAGCTCGTCGCGGATATAGGCGCAGGCCTCGATGAAGTCCACCGCGTAGTTGTTGTGTTCCTCGATGCCGGTGGCGATGGCGAAGATGTTCGGGTCGAAGATGATGTCTTCCGGCGGGAAGCCCACTTCATTGACCAGAATGTCGTAGCTGCGCTGGCAGATTTCCTTCTTGCGCGCGGCGGTGTCGGCCTGGCCGGCTTCATCGAAGGCCATCACCACCACGGCGGCGCCGTAGCGCTTGCACAGGCGGGCCTGCTGCTTGAACTGCTCGACGCCTTCCTTCATGGAGATGGAGTTGACGATGCCCTTGCCCTGGATGCATTTCAGGCCGGCTTCGATCACCTCCCACTTGGAGGAGTCGATCATGATCGGCACGCGGGAAATGTCCGGCTCGCCGGCGATCAGGTTGAGAAAGCGCACCATCGCCGCCTTGGAGTCGAGCATGCCCTCGTCCATGTTGATGTCGATCACCTGGGCGCCGGCTTCCACCTGCTGCAGGGCGACTTCCAGCGCCTCGGTGTAGTTTTCCTCGCGGATCAGCCGGGCGAAGCGTGCCGAGCCGGTGATGTTGGTGCGTTCGCCGACGTTGACGAACAGCGAGCTGCGGTCGATGGTGAAGGGCTCCAGGCCCGACAGCCGGCAGGCCTTGGGGATGTCCGGGATAGTACGCGGCGGGTACTTGGCCACAGCTTCGGCGATGGCCTGGATATGCGCCGGGGTGGTGCCGCAGCAACCGCCGATGATGTTGAGGAAACCGCTGGCGGCGAATTCTTCGACCACGACTGCCATTTCTGCCGGGCTTTCATCGTATTCACCGAAGGCATTCGGCAAGCCGGCATTGGGGTGGGCGGAAACGTGAGTCTCGGCCTTGGCGGACAGTTCTTCCAGATAAGGCCGCAGCTCCTTGGCGCCCAGCGCGCAGTTCAAACCGACCGAGATGGGTTTGGCGTGGCGTACCGAGTTCCAGAAGGCTTCGGTGGTCTGGCCCGACAGGGTGCGGCCCGAAGCGTCGGTGATGGTTCCGGAAATCATGATCGGCAATTCGATGCCGGTTTCCTCGAACACGCCCTGCACGGCGAAGATCGCCGCCTTGGCATTGAGGGTATCGAAGATGGTCTCGATCAGGATCAGGTCGGCGCCGCCCTCGATCAGGCCGCGTGTGGCTTCGCTGTAGTTGTCCACCAGTTCGTCGAAGGTAACGTTGCGAAAGCCCGGATCGTTGACGTCCGGCGACAGCGAGCAGGTCCGGCTGGTCGGGCCGAGCACGCCGGCGACGAAGCGCGGTCGGTCCGGGGTCTCGGCGGTCTTGGCGTCGCAGACCTGGCGGGCCAGGCGCGCGCCCTCGACGTTCAGCTCGTAGGCCAGCGCTTCCATGCCGTAGTCGGCTTGGGAAATACGAGTGGCGTTGAAGGTGTTGGTTTCGAGAATGTCCGCGCCGGCATCCAGGTAAGCCTTCTCGATATTGCCAATGACGTCCGGGCGGCTGAGGATCAGCAGGTCGTTGTTGCCCTTCACATCCTGCGGCCAGTCGGCGAAGCGCTCGCCGCGATAATCGGCTTCCTGCAGCCTGTAGCTCTGGATCATGGTGCCCATGCCGCCGTCGAGAATCAGGATGCGCTCCCTGAGCGCTTGCTGGAGGGCCTGGAGACGGTCGTTGCGATTGGACATGGGACTACCTGAAAAAGCGGAATACGAAGGGGTGCGAATGATAGCAAGGCTGCATGTTTTTTGATCGCTCGCGATTTTGCATGAGCAGAATTCATATTGACCAAGCTAAAAAGCTCGCGGGCGAATTCGCTTCGTAGGGCCGAACGTGTTCGACCATCTCGCTGGCCCGTGGCCGAACACGTTCGGCCCTACAATGAAGCCTTTATGCGCCGTTAGCCTGAACGCGACAGGTTTGGCTACCATGCCGCCTGTCATCAAGGAGCTGTCCATGAAGCGTCGCGCCATTTTTGCCGGGCTGTTGCTGGTTGCCTGTGGTTTTGCCCGTGCCGAGCCGCTGTCCTATCAGCGCGACGTACAGCCGATCTTCACGGCCAAGTGCGTAGCCTGCCATGCCTGTTACGACGCGCCCTGTCAGCTCAACCTGGGCAGCGACGCGGGCGTGCTGCGCGGCGCACACAAACAGCCGGTCTACAACGGGACACGCAATGAAGCCCAGATAACCACTCGCCTGTACCTGGATGCCCACGGCGAAGCGGCTTGGCGTCGACGTGACTTCCATTCGGTGCTGGCACCGGCGCACGGGCAGGCGGCGCTGCTGGCACGGATGCTCGAACTGGGCCGCAACGAGCCTTGGCCAGCCAACACCAAGCTGCCGGCCAGCCTGGAGATCGGCATCAACCGCGACAACCAGTGCCCGCAACCTGGCGAATTCGCCGATTACGCGAAGAAGAACCCCCACGGCGGCATGCCCTTTGCCGCAACCGGCCTGACGGACAGCGAATACGCTACCTTGCAGGCCTGGGTCGAGCAGGGCGCACCGACTGACCAGCAGTCGGCACAGCTCTCGCCCAGCGAGGCAGCACAGATTGCCCAGTGGGAAGCGATGCTCAATGCTCCCGGCGAGCGTCAGGCGCTGGTCAGCCGCTGGCTGTATGAACATCTGTTCATCGCCCATCTGTATTTCGATAGCGGCAACAGCGGGCGCTTCTTCCAGCTGGTGCGTTCACGCACGCCAGCCGGCCAGCCGGTCGATCCGATTGCCACGCGCCGGCCCAACGACGATCCGGGTACCCGTTTCTTCTATCGTATCCGCCCCGTGGAAGGGGTAATCGTGCACAAGACACATATCACCTATCCCCTCAACGGGCAGAAACTGGCGCGCATCGACGAGCTGTTTTTCGGCGAGAACTGGACCCTAGACGCCTTGCCAGGCTATGGCACTTACCACCGCGCCAATCCGTTCGATACCTTCCAGGCGATTCCGGCGCGGGCGCGCTATCAGTTCATGCTGGATAACGCCGAATACTTCGTGCGCACCTTCATACGCGGGCCGGTGTGCCGGGGACAGATCGCCACGGACGTTATCCGCGACAACTTCTGGGTGCTGTTTCAGGACCCGCAGCATGACCTTTACCTCACCGACGCCGATTACCAGCGCCAGACCACGCCGCTGCTGGCGATGCCGGGGCAGATCGATAACCTCGGCGGGTTGATGGACTTCTGGCGCATCTATCAGGAAAAACGCAATCAGTACGAGACACTACGCTTGCAGGCCTACACGCAGATGCCCGCGCGCTGGGAGCATATCTGGCGCGGCAACGACAACGCGCTGCTGAGCGTCTTTCGCCAGCACGACAGCGCTTCGGTGCGCAAAGGCCTGATCGGGGAAATTCCGCAGACACTCTGGTGGATGGATTTCCCGCTGCTGGAGCGCACCTACTATCAACTGGTGGTGAATTTCGACGTATTCGGCAACGTCTCGCATCAAGGCCAGACCCGGCTGTATTTCGATCTGATCCGCAATGGCGCTGAATTGAATTTCCTGCGCCTGCTGCCCGCCGACTCGCGTCAGGGCATTCTCGATGACTGGTACGACAAGAGCGGCCAGCTCAAGCTGTGGTTGGCTTATACGAAAATCGATACGGCCACCCCGACGGCCCTGTCACTTGAACGCGATGCGCCGAAAAAGAGTTTCGCCTGGCAATTGCTGGAGCGCCACGCGGCCATCAATGCCAGCCCCGACCCGATCAATCGCTGTCGCACCAGCCATTGCTATCGCGACGGGCAGAGTGCCGCCCGACAAGCCTCCGAACAGGCGCTGAGCCGGCTGACCAACCGGGTTGCGGCGAGCCTGAAGGTGATCGAGTGGTTGCCCGAAGCGACCCTGCTGCGCGTCGAGCATGACGGCGAGCCGCGCGAGGTCTACAGCCTGCTGCGCAATCGCGCCCATACCAATGTGGCCTTCATGTTCGGCGAGGCTTATCGCTACAAACCGCGTATGGACACCCTGACGGTCTATCCGGGTGTGTTAAGCAGCTACCCGAACTTCCTGTTCAGCCTGCCGGCCCATGAGGTGCCTGCTTTTGTCGTCGCCATGGAGCAGGCGAAGGACCAGGCCGCCTTCGAGCACATCGTCGAGCGCTGGGGCATCCGCCGCACCCATCCTGATTTCTGGGCGCATTTCAACGATCTCACGCGCTACCTGTACGAAACCGATCCGGTAGAGGCGGGCGTGCTCGACATGAATCGCTATCAGAATCTCTGAGCGGATCGTGCCCGGATTGTCGGATTACGCCTTCAAGCCGTCGGATTACGCCTTCGGCTAATCCGACCTACGAATGGTTGGGGTTCGTACTTCATCGTCCCGACAAGCGGACTACCAGAGAGAAGAGGGCACATCCTTGATCAGCTCCAGCATCAGCAGCGAACGCCCGGTGACGGCATATTCGTCGCCGAAATCGAAACGTTCCGGGCGGGCGGTGGGGTTGTTGGTGTCCACCAGGCGGTTCCAGTAGACGCCCTGCGGGACCTCCGGCAGGCTGAAATCAATCTGGTCATGGTGTGCGTTGATGACGATCAGCAGGGTCGCATCCGAGCCAGCTCGACGGATCCCGGTAGGCTGCGCGCGTCCATCGAGCAGCATGCCCATGCAGCGATTGTTGACGTCCTCCCATTGCTCGACGGACATCTCCTCGGCGTTGGGCGCCAGCCAGGTGACATCCTTCACGCCCAGCTCCTCGTTGAAGGCACCGACCAGGAAACGGCTGCGGCGCAGCATCGGAAAGCGCTGGCGCAGGCGCACGAGCTTGCGCACGAAGGACAGCAGTTCCTGGCTGTCTTCGCTGATGTCCCAGTTCACCCAGCCAATTTCACTGTCCTGACAGTAGGCGTTGTTGTTGCCATTCTGGGTGCGAGCGAATTCGTCACCGGCGACGATCATTGGCGTGCCCTGGGAGAACAGCAGGGTGGCGAAGAAGTTGCGCATCTGCCGGTAACGCAGGTCATTGATCTGCGGGTCGTCGGTGGGTCCTTCAACGCCATGGTTCCAGGACAGGTTGTTGTCGCTACCGTCGCGGTTGTCTTCGTCGTTGGCCTCGTTGTGCTTGTGGTCGTAGGACACCAGGTCCTTGAGAGTGAAGCCGTCGTGCGCGGTAACGAAGTTGACCGAAGTGAAGGGGCGTCGGCCACGCTGGTTGTACAGGTCGCCGGAACCGGTCAGGCGTGAAGCGAAGTCCGCCAGCTGGCCTTCGTCGCCTTTCCAGAAGGCGCGCACCGTATCGCGGAACTGGTCGTTCCACTCCGCCCAGCCAGGCGGGAAGCCGCCGACCTGGTAGCCGCCGGGGCCGCAATCCCAGGGTTCGGCGATCAGCTTGGTCTTGGCCAGTACCGGGTCCTGGCGGCAGGCGACGAGAAAACCGTGACGTTCATCGAAGCCCTCGTGTTCGCGACCGAGAATGGTCGCCAGGTCGAAGCGGAAGCCGTCCACATGCATCTCGGTGGCCCAGTAGCGCAGCGAGTCGGTAACCATCTGCAGCACGCAGGGATGGCTCATGTCCAGGGTGTTGCCGGTGCCGGAATCGTTGATGTAGTAACGTTTGTCATCCGGCATCAAGCGATAGTAGGAGGCGTTGTCGATGCCGCGCATGGACAGTGTCGGGCCGAGTTCGTTGCCCTCGGCGGTGTGGTTGTAGACCACGTCGAGAATGACTTCCAGGCCGGCATTGTGCAGGTGCGCGACCGTTTCCTTGAATTCGCTGATCTTGCCGCTGGCCAGGTATTTAGGGTGCGGTGCAAAGAAGGCGATGCTGTTGTAGCCCCAGTAGTTGCTCATGCCTTTTTCCAGCAGGTGCTGATCCTGGACGAAGGCATGGATGGGCAGGAACTCGATGCTGGAGACGCCCAGCTTGCGGATGTAATCGATCACTTCCGGTGTCTTGAACGCCTCGAAAGTACCACGCTCCTCATCGGCCACTGCCGGGTGGAGCATGGTATAGCCGCGTGCGTGGGTTTCGTAGATGATCGTCTGGTCCCAGGGCACCTGCACCGGATGATCCCGCCCCCAGGTGAACGCTGGATCGATGACCTTGCACTTGGGCACGAAGGGCGCGCTGTCGCGCTCATCGAAACTCAGGTCGCCATCGGGATGGCCAATGGTGTAACCGAACAGCGCCTCGGACCAACGCAGCTCACCCACCAGCTGCTTGGCATAGGGGTCGATCAGCAGCTTGTTGGGATTGAAACGATGGCCGGCTTCCGGCTCGTAAGGACCATGCACCCGGTAGCCGTAGACCTGGCCGGGATGGGCATCGGGCAGGTAGCCATGCCAGATTTCATCGGTGTATTCGGGCAATTCGATACGCTCCAGTTCGGTTTCACCGCTGGCATCGAACAGGCACAACTCAACCTTGGTGGCATGCGCCGAGAAGATGGCGAAGTTGACGCCCAGGCCGTCCCAGGTCGCCCCCAAGGGAAAGGGAAGCCCTTCGTGAACGCGCGAAATCTGCTGGGGCCGAGGTGCGGAAGGTTTTTGTTTGCTCATGAATACTCCGATGAACGAGTCGCGACATGGCTGGGCTTATGGCCAGGCCTGTTCAGCTATCTGTTGGTTTGGCTGAGCGCGGCGTCCGAGGCTTGCGGGCTGCGGCAGCTTTTACCGGCTTCTCGACCGGTGTCGCATCGACCGGCTTGGTGGCCGTCTTGCGGGGACGTGCCGGTTTTGCGGGAGGAACGCTACCCTGGGTTTCGACCAGCTTGCGGGCCATTTCCCAGTGGCGGGCATCCTGTCCTTCCGGGCAGCCCTCGGACTGCCAGATTTCATAGGCGAATTCGCGAATGCGTTGTTCTTGTTGATTCATCGTTCCTCTTCTCCTGACGATTTGATTGTTATTTGCAAAACGGTCACAGGCAGCGATTCCAGGGCGTGCTGAAGGTGCAGGCTCGTTTGTCTGGGTCTGACTGCATCCACGCCGAAAAGTCGCATGAGCGGCAGACCGCTCAGCACCTCGGGTAGCTTCACCAAGGTGTCTTTCCACTGCTCGGGAGCAATATGTGGCGTGCGGCTGTCCCCCAGAAGTCCGCTGGCCAGCCTGGCGGCGATGACGATGATCCAGGTGCCTTCCCACTCCCGGGCAAAGGCAATCACCTGATCGGCATGGGTGCCTTCAACCTTCAGCGGCAGGTAAGCGCCCCCGCTGAACAGTCCTGGCTGGACGCTGCGCAGGTTCAGGCTGCGTGCGATCAACCATTGCTTGATGCGACCGTCTTTCCAGCTCGCCAGCAGTTCGGCGGGCTGAGCCTGCGGATCGAAGGAGGCGCGCCGCCGGGCGAAGTCCACCGGCTGACGATTGTCGGGGTCGACCAGGCTGAAATCCCAGTAATCGGTCCCCTGATAAAGGTCCGGCACGCCCGGCGTAGTCATACGCAGCAGCGTCTGGGTCAGGCTGTTCAGCGCACCAGCTGGCGCCAGTTCGGCTGCCGCTTCGGCTATTTCGCTGCGCAAGGCCCGGCCTTCATCGCCGAGCAGCAGGATGCGCAGATACTGCTGGCAAGCGCTTTCGTATTCGCTGTGGGGATCGGTCCAGCTGGTGCGCAACTTGGCTTCGCGCAGAGCCTTTTCCTGCCACTGGATGATCCGCTCGCAATAGGCTTCGACGCCCTGACGGTCTTCCGGGACCAGCTCCAGCGGCCAGCTGCCGAGCAGGACCTGGTACAGGAGCAACTCGTCACCGGCAGAGGGCGCTGATCCGTCAGCCAGCTGCTGGCGCCACCCATAGGCAAGCTGACGCCAATGGCGCACTTTGCTGGCGAACCAGTCGGCGCGCTCGCTGATCACGGCCATGCGCGCGCGGGTGTCTTCGCCGCGCTTGTGGTCGTGGGTGGCGGTGGTCAGCAGGTTTCGCGGAAAGTGTTCGGCGCGAGCCAGGCACTCGCCATGGAAGGCATCCACCGGTGCACTGAAATGCTGCGGGTCGAAACCGACGTCGTTGCGTGAAAGCAGGGCTCCGGAGCGATAGCAGGCGGTGTCTTCCACAGCCTTGGCGGCGGCGGGTGAGGTGAGCTGCTGGAAGCGTGTGCAGGCGTAGCGGCGAATGCGTCGTGCAGGTCCTGGTGGCAGGGAGCGCAAGGGTTCGCCGCCAAGCCAGCGGTCGAGATGATCGAGCAGCGGCCAGTCCGCCTCGCCGAGGGTAGTACGCGCACCGGCCAATGCCTGCTGAAAGAAGGGCTCATCGGCCTCTCGACGCCCCTGGGCAGCGATGTAGGTGCGGTACACCGGAAAATGCACGATCAGCTCCAGCAGCGCCCGGCGGATCGCCCCGAGAGTGATGTCGCGGGTCATCAGGTCATACCGCGCCACCTGCAGCAGCGCCTGGGCGACGCTCTCGAAGTCGCCGGCCAGCGGCCCGGTGAGCACCAGCTGTCGCGCCTGGCGCACTTCTTCCATGAAATCCTCGGGGCGCTCTGCGGTTTCGCTCCACAAACCGCAAAGGACGGATTTACCGAGCGGGTCATGCTGCAGCAGCGACACCTGGTTCATGAACTCATAACCTGTGGTGCCGTCCACACCCCAGTCATCATGCAGACGTTCGTTACCGGCAAGGATCTTTTCGACGTAAATCGGCACATGATCCTGGGCCGCTTCGGAAGGGCGCGCAGCATTCAGGCGATCCACCCGGCGACGCAGGCGACGGCAATAGCCGCGCGGATTGGCCAGTCCGTCGATATGGTCGATGCGCAGGCCGTCCACCAGACCGTCGCTGATCAGCTGGAAGATTTTTGCGTGGGTTTCCTCGAAAACTATCGGTCGTTCAACGCGCAAGCCGCCCAGTTCGTTGATATCGAAAAAGCGCCGCCAGTTGATGTCGTCACCGGCGGTACGCCAGCTGGCCAGGCGATAGTTCTGCCGTTCGAGCAGGGCATGCAGGCGCCGGAAGCCTTCCTCGTGGGTGGAGTCGTAGCGTTTGAGCGCTTCTTCGAGAGGCTGTAGGATGCTGTGATTTTCCAGGACACGGGCCAGTTCGGAGCGCAGCTGGCGGGCGGTCTGCCAGGGCGCCGGTTCGGTTTTCAGGGCGTCGAAGTGCTGCGCCAGGGTACGCAGCGGCGGCTGCTCGGCCAGACGCAGCACCTCGCCGTAGCTGGGCGGAGTGATGGGGAAGCGGTGTTCGTAATGCTCGGCATAGAGAGCGCCTTCTTCCGCATCCAGGCGCAGGACGATGCTGCCCTGCTGCAGGGCTTCGCCGTAGTCGCTGCCAAGGAAAGGCACCAGCAGCTGACCTTCGAGTAGCGGGTCGGGGGAATTCCATTCGATATCGAAGAACAGCGCATAGGGGCTGCGCCGTCCCCATTCCAGCACGTCCAGCCACCAGGGATTACCGGAACCTCCAACGGCCATGTGGTTGGAAACGATATCCAGAATCAGTCCCATGCCCCTGGCGCGCAGGGCTTCGACCAGCCGATGCAGGGCCTCTTCGCCGCCGAGTTCCGGATTGATGCAAGTCGGGTCTATGACGTCGTAGCCGTGCATGGAACCGGGGCGGGCGGTGAGCAGGGGCGATGCGTAGAGATGGCTGATGCCCAGATCGGCGAAGTAATCGACCAGGATAGTGGCGTCGTCGAGGGTGAAGCCGCGGTGGAATTGCAGCCGCAACGTCGCACTGAGGGGCTTCATCGTTGTTCGTCTCCGCTGGCCTTGCGCCGCGCGTCTGCCAGGCAACGCAGGCGGCGGGAGCCGTCAGGATGGTCAAGCTGGCTGGCGCTGTCACCGGGGTAGCGTCGCCGCCAGTTGGGATGCTCATCGACGATGCCGGGCAGGTTGGGCTGTTCCTCCAGGCCAAGCGCGTCTTCCAGGGGCAACAGCACCAGCGGTGCCGGGGTATGGCCGATAAAGCAGGCGCTGGCCTGGATGGCGCTTTCGACGTCGAGCAATTCACCCGGTGATTCACGGGGCACGTCTGGCACATAGGGGCGCAACACGGCATCAAGGCCGCGACGCTCGTGCTCGCGCTCGGCAGTTTGCTGCGGACGCTCGGCCTCGCTGTTCTGTCCGGTACGGATGCGCCAGTCGATATCCTCTCCACGCCACCAGCCACCGAGGGTGGGCAGGTCGTGCGTGGTGGTGATGGCCAGCGCATCCTTCGACCATTCGTGGGCCGGTCTGAAACGGGCATTGTCCTGCTCGAAGAGCAGCACGCGCATGCCGAGGATGTTCCGCGCCGCAAGCTTTTCCCGCAGGCCCGCCGGCACGGTGCCGAGGTCTTCGCCGAGGATCACCGCGTCGTGCCGCCAGGCTTCGAGCGTCAGCAGTCGCAGCAGGTCGTCGAAAGGGTAGTTGAGGTAGGCGCCCTGGTCAGGGCCGGCGCCTTCGGGCATGACCCACAGGCGCATCAGTCCCATCACATGGTCGATACGCATGCCGCCGGCATGGGCCAGGTTGGCGCGCAGCATTTCGATGAAGGCGCGGTAGCCATTGGCCCTGAGCCCCCAGGGAGAAAAGGCGCAGATGCCCCAATTCTGCCCGGCCCGGTTGAGGATGTCCGGCGGTGCGCCGACGCTCAACGTGGCCAGCACTTCTTCCTGCCGGCTCCAGGCCTGGCTGCCGCCACCATCGGCACCCACGGCCAGATCGCTGAGCAGGCCTATCTTCATGCCGGCGCTACGCGCGGCGATCTGCGCACGCTCCAGCCCGCGCGCGACCAGCCACTGGCAGAAGGCGTGGTAGCTGACCTCATCGGCCTGCGCCCGTGCGAAGCGTTCGACCGCCGGACTCTGCGGCGTGCGGTACTCCTGCGGCCAGTCGCGCCAGTGCTGCGGGTGGCCGGAAGGGCTGAGCAGGCTGTCGTGCAGCACCTCGAAACGACAGTGATTTTCCAGCGCCTGGCCGCCGGCTGCGCGGAAGCTGTCGAAGTCCGCCTGCTGGGCATTGCCGCCTCTGCAGAAGTTCTCGAACAGCTGGCGCAGCAGACACCGGCGGGTTTCGTTCACGGCGGGCCAGTCGATCAGCTCCAGTCCTTCCAGGCGCCGCAGTTCCTCGCCCAGGCCGCAGGCCTCGATGGCGATACGCAGTGGCGTTTCCCCCAGAATCGCCTCGGGCGCACAGTACAGCACGTTGTAGAACAGCCGGCTGGAGGGCGAGTAGGGGCTGTAATGACCGCTGTTGGCGGCAAACATCGCATGGACCGGGCTGATGCCCAGGGCATCGGCGCCGTGGTCGGCGGCATTGCGGGCGAAGGCTTCCAGGGCCAGGGTATCGCCCAGGCCGCCATCGCCGGCACGGCGCAATCCATACAGCTGGACGGTCAGCCCCCAGGCACTAGGGCCGGCCAGGTCCTGCACGGCGGGGCAGGCCGGCGGCGCAACGGCGAGGGTCAGCTGGCGCCCGGTGATTTCCAGGCGGTGATAGCCGGGGATGTCGATGGGTGCCAGGCGCGCCTGTTCGTCGAGTGTGCCCTCACAGCGCTGACCACCTTCCAGCTCCAGGCTGTAGCGGGCGCCTGGCTCGCAATGGCGTGCCAGCTCCAGCGCTGCGCCCTGGTCGAGAGTCAGCAGCGGCGGCAGGTCGCTGGCGCCGCCATCGACATGCAGTTTTTCCAGGCTGCGCTCGACGGCCTCATCACTGTCGGCATCCAGGCCCAGGCCATGCAGTACGGCGCGCAGGACCTCGGGCGCCACTCGCTGGTCGCGCCCATCGGCATCGACCCAGTCGATGGACAGGCCTGCCGCTTCGGCCAGGCGTTTCAGGCGCTCGTCACTCATTGATGTCTTCCAAATGGATTCTGGCGGTGTGCGGCGGCAGCGAACCTGCGTCTGTGGTGTCCTTCCGGTTGCTGTACAGCAAGCGAGATTTGGCAGGTGCGGATGTCAGTGCCACCTGATGAGTGCCCAGATTGAGTTCCAGGCGCAACCGGCTGCCATCGCCCAGTCGCCAATGCGCCAGGGCGGCGGCTTCGCCCAACGCCGTGGCACCGAGAAAGGCGGCACCCTGCAGGCGCGGCACGATTTCCCGATGGCGGATATCCAGAAGTTGCCGGTAGAGCCCGGCCCACTGGCTGTCGATCCGGGCGAAATCCGGCCTGGAAGTCGCGAAGGTTTCCGCTGCATTCGGGTCGGGAATGCGCGCGCGCGTCGCTTCGTCGGCAAACTCCGTGAACTCGGCGAATTCGCCCCGGCGACCTTCGCGCACGGCATCGGCCAGTTCGCCATGGTGGCTGGTGAAGAACAGGAAGGGTTCACGCGCACCCCATTCCTCGCCCATGAACAGCAACGGGATCATCGGCGAAAGCAGCAGCAGGGCGGTGGCGGCGCGCAGAGCGTCGGGTTCGGCCAGGGCGATCAGACGTTCGCCGAAGGCGCGGTTGCCAATCTGGTCGTGGTTCTGCAGAAAGAGTACGAAGGCGGTGGGCGACAGGTGCCCGCTCGGCTCGCCCCGCGCATGCCCGCGCCGATCCTGCTGGCCCTGGTAGATGAAGCCCTCGCCGAGAAAGCGCACCAGCTTACGGGTCGACTCCTGGTGAAAGTCGGCGTAGTAGCCCTGGCTTTCTCCGGTCAGCAGGCTATGCAACACGTTGTGGCCGTCATCGTTCCACTGCGCGGTAAAGCCCTGCTCAAGCAGGCTGACGCGGTTGTCCTCGTTTTCCAGAACCAGATGCACATGCCGCCCCGGCTCGGTGTCGGCGCGTACGCGCTCGGCCAGCTCGACCAGGAAGCCCCGCTCGGGAATGGCGTGGACGGCATCCAGGCGCAGGCCATCGAAGCGGTACTCGTTGAGCCACATCAGCGCGCTGTCGATAAAGAAATCGCGCACCTCGCGCCGGCGAAAGTCGATGGCGTCGCCCCAGGGCGTCTGCTGGTCGTGGCGAAAGAAATGTTTGGCGTAGTAGCCCAGGTAGTTGCCGTCCGGCCCGAAGTGGTTGTAGACCACATCGAGAAACACCATCAGGCCGTGGCCGTGGGCAGCGTCGATCAGCCGTTTGAGGTCATCGGGGCTGCCGTAGGAGGCTTCTGGCGCATAGGGCAGCACGCCGTCGTAGCCCCAGTTGCGCGCACCGGGAAATTCCGCCAGCGGCATCAGCTCGATGGCCGTCACGCCGAGTTCGGCCAGCGCGGCGAGCCGCTGTTCGATCTGTGCGTAGCCACCGCAGGCGCCCACATGCAATTCATAGAGCACAGTCTCGTGCCAGGGCCGCCCGCGCCATTGCTGATTGCGCCAGACATAAGCGTTGGGATCGGTGACCAGGCTGGGCTCATGAACATCGCCTGCCTGGGCGCGGGAGGCCGGGTCCGGCACCTGCAGCTCGCCGTCGATCAGGAAGCGGTAGGCCGTACCCGCGCCGACCTCGACATCCAGGCTGTACCAGCCTTCGTCAAGACGCGGCATGGGCAGCGTGTCACCACTGACCAGCACCAGGCTGACATTTTGCGCGTCGGGCGCCCAGAGTCTGAAACGGGTGCGGGAATCATCCAGCAGTAACGGCCCATGTTGCATCGATAACCTCTTAAGCAGTGGCGCTAGCCTCGCTCCGCTGATGCAGCAGGCGCTGATACAGCCGGTCATAGGGCTCGACCGCATGACTCCAGAAAAAACCGGCGCTCATGGCGCGGCAGCGCATGGCGTTGAGCAGATGCGGCTTGTCGTACACCGCCAGGGCGCGTTCCACGGCATGGCGATAGCTCTGCACCGTGGGTTCATCGAAGAGAAAGCCCGTCACGCCATTGTCGATGCTGTCAGCCAGGCCCCCGGTGCGATGGGCAATGGGCAGCGAGGCGAAGCGCTGCGCGTACATCTGACTCAATCCGCAGGGCTCGTAGCGCGACGGCATAAGGAGGAAGTCACTGCCGGCGAACAGACGCCGGGCATCGGTCTCGTTGAAGCCGATATGCGCACCGATCCGACCGGGGAAACGTTCCGCCAACCGCCGTACCCGTTCTTCGATAGCGGCTTCGCCACGCCCGAGAATGGCCAGTTGGCCGCCGCGTTCGACGATGGCTTCGGCCACCTCGATGCTCAGGTCGATGCCTTTCTGCTGTACCAGGCGGGACACCACGGCAAACAGGGGACCTTCGCCAGGCTCAAGGCCGAACAGCTGGCGGACGTGGGTGGCGTTGGCGCGCTTGCCGTTCCAGTCCTGTGGCCCGAACGGGCTGATCAGGTGCGGGCAGCTTTGCGGATCCCAGCTTTCATCTATCCCGTTGAGCAGCCCGCTGAGCAGGCCCTGACGCGCCTTCATGGCGAGAAAACCTTCCATGCCGCAGCCGAAGGCCGGCGTGGTGATCTCCCGTGCATAGGTGGCGCTGACGGTGGTGACCTGGTCGGCATAGGCGATACCGGCCTTGAGCAGCGACAGCGAGCCGTAGAACTCCATCCGTTCCGGCCCGCAGGCTTCCAACGGAATGCCCAGCTTGCGCCGCAGCTGCATGCTGATATTGCCCTGGTAGGCCAGGTTGTGAATGGTGAAGACGCTGGGCGTGGTCAAACCGCGCCAATGCATGTAGGCCGGCGTCAGGCCGGTCGGCCAGTCGTGGGCATGCACCAGGTCCGGGCTCCAGCTCATGCAGGCGGCGCCTGCGGCGATATCCGCTGCCGTCATGCACAGGCGCGCGAAGCGCAGCGGATTGTCCGGCCAGTCCTGCCCCTGCTCGTCACCATAGGGCAGGCCGTCGCGTTCGTAGAGTTCCGGACAGATCACCACATAGATGATCAGCCCATCAGGCATGTCGAGTCGCCCGATTCGGCATGACGGAATGTCGCCATGTGACAGAACACTGCCCACCACGCGGATCGGCATACCGCACTGCATCACTTGCGAGTAGCCGGGAATCAGCACACGCACATCGTGCAGCGCACCCAGCGCGCGGGGCAGGGCGGCGGACACGTCGGCAAGGCCGCCCGTCTTGACCAGATCGGTCAGTTCAGAGGTCACGAACAGTATTTTCTTCTTCTGCTCCTGCGTACTGCGCAACTGCAGTACGGGCCGCTCCGACGGTGGCGATGGACGCTCGGTGAGCTTCACAGGGACAGGCGCATTCTCAACAGCAGCAATACTCATAAGCACTTTTCCCAAGGACCGGCATGGGCGCCAGGTCGGTTACGAGCACGTTTCCCCAACACAGCCACCATTTGTGGCGCTGTAACCAATGAGCACGGCAAGACTGAACTGCTTTGGTATGCGGCATAGAGCTTCTATGGCTCCACTTTGAGAAAGACCGGATGAGCGCGAATTGGTTCTCGATTTCTGACGAAACTCACCTGTGGAACTTTGCCTGTGCGTGCCGGCTCCGAAAACTGAGCCAACAGGGCATTTCAGCGGAGCCAGGACCATGCGAGACCTTGCCGAAATCGTGCGCTTTCTAAGTGACGTCCGGATGACGCTGACCACTGCCGAATCCTGCACCTGCGGCCTGATGGCTTCCCTGCTGGGGGATATCCCAGGCTGCGGTCAGGTACTGGACAGCGGATTCGTCGTGTATTCGCCCAACGCAAAGAACCGGCTGCTGCACGTCAGCTTCGACACCATCGAGACTTTTGGCCTGACCAGCGAGGAAGTCGCGACCGAAATGGCGCTCGGTGCGCTGAATGCCAGTGCTGCCGACATTGCCATTGCCAACACCGGAGTGGCCGACGACAGCGAAGAGGATCGTGGCGGTACCCAGTGCTACGCCTTTGCACTGAAGCAGGACGAGCGGCAGGTAAGCATCAGTGAGACGCGGCATTTCGAGGGGGATCGTGTGTCGATTCGTGAACAGGCCGCACGCTACGCCCTGGAGTGCCTGCCGGAGCGCTATGCGGAGCTGATGGACAGATTGCGCGCCACACGTTGATGCAGCCAGTCGGCCCCGGGGAACTCTGCCGGATGCCTTCTTTCACACAAGAAAGAGAACGCCAAATCTGGAGATGCACATGCAAAGCGCACAAACCGGCAACGACATCCGTATCGAACGCCTGATCGAGTGGCTGCGTGACGCCCATGCCATGGAAGCCCAGGCCGAAACCATGCTCACCAGACAGGCCAGCCGCATCGAGCACTATCCCGAGCTGAAGGCACGCATCGAACAGCACATCAGCGAAACCCAGAACCAGGCCAGGCTGATCGAAAGCTGCCTGCAGCGCTACGACAAGTCCTATTCCGGGCTCAAGGACCTGGGCGGCAAGATGATGGCGATGGGGCAGGCCATGGGCGGCATGATGATCAACGACGAGATCGTCAAGGGCGCAATGATGGGCTACGTCTTCGAGAATCTGGAGATCGCTTCTTACGAAATCCTGATCGCAGCTGCCGAGGCAGTAGGCGATACCCAGACCCAGGAAATCTGTACCCGCATCCTGGCAGAGGAGGTTGCGATGGCGGAGTGGATGCGCAGCCATCTCGCGCAACTGACTCAGGCCTATCTGACACGAGCCGAGGCACCTGGTGTCGAAGCCAAGCGCTGAGTCAGCAAGCGGCAGGCTAATGCTCGGTGGACTTGGAACCCTTCGAGCCACCCCGGGTTGCGTAAAGCTCGAAACGCAGCTCCTGGGCGAGACGCACCAGATTGGCGGCATCACGACACTGCTCGTCGGTGATGCCGAAAACCGTCAGTTCTTCATCGTGGTGTTCTTTATACAGACGAACGGTAACACGGCTGTCTTCCTGAGCATGGCAGTCGCAGTGATAGGGGTGAAGATGGTTGCGAAGGATGCTTTCTATCGTCAGCAGGGGTAGGCGCGTAGCCATATTCCTTCCTCTCACCGTTTGTCCGAGCGCCGGGTCGTGGTCCGTCCCGGAGGGTGGCTGTCTTGCCTACTGAAACGCTAGCAGGGCCTCGCGCGTTGTAAACCACCGTCCGGCGCCATGGCGTCTACCGAGGAGGTTGCATGAGCACATTCAAGATAGTGGCATTGGCAAGCCTGATGGCATCGTCCGCCGCATTCGCCCAGTGGCCTGCAGGCACACCCGAAGATAAACGTGGCTCCCCGCCAAGCACCATGGGCAACCCGACACCCCAGGAAACCCTGGAGACGCAGCGGGACAGCCAGGGCCGACTCGTGACCGAAGATGGCCTGCCCGTGGAGACCATGCCTGAGGACGACAAGGATGACCCGGCCCTGGCACCGGATCGCTACTCCAATCCCGGCGTGCCGAACGACCCGGCGTCCGATCCGGGCACACTGGAATAGCCGGACGATTTTCAGCGACCGGATAGGCGACTTACGGGCTGCCGCTCGCTTATCAAAAGTCGTGGCAGCCTGAGCCTTGGCGCAGGTAACGCATCACATGCGTTTCGCCCTTGGAATCAAGATAGGTCATAGTGGCTTCAACCACTTCGCATCCGCCCACCGGAATGGTCAGCGATAAGACCTTGGCGATATCGAGTTGATCGCCGTACTGATAGTCAGATAACTGCGGCTCAGCGCTGGCCAGCGGTGCGGCGATGACAAGGCCGGCAATCCATAAGATTTTTTCCATGCGTGATCACTCTGGGCAGGACGACTTGGGAGATGAACAGGGTAACGCCTGCCCATGACTAGCCTAAAGGCTGACGGAAGCGGGAAAAACACTGTTCAGATGAAAGGCTATTACATAATCAGCTGCAGATCGGGCTGGCAACGCCAGCCTGGAAAAGCTTGGGTAGTGAGGTTTTTGTTTGCTGTGCAGCCGTGAAGCTCCCTGTATCCACGACACGTACAAAGAGGCGCATTGCGTGCGGCATATTCATCCATCAACACCTCTAAAATCAGGCAGAGACGATAGCACAGAATAAATCAGAAGTTCGTATAATCTATATTATGTTAAACCAGTAATATGGTAGAGAGACAGTGCCTGTCTAAAACTCTGCCAGCACTGACCTGCTCAGCTCTTCACATAGCACACGCCATTGCGGCAGATGCCAAGACGCAGAGCTTTCTCGATCTCGTCTCGGGATTGATGTACGCCCCCAAGAGAATGCTGTCTGAGCATTTACTCGCCAAGCTGCAACAAGCGGCCCTTGGCCGTGAGGCGGTATTTCTGCAGGCGGCTGCGGGGTTTGTCCGGGATGGTCATCTCGATCAGGCCGGCTTTCAGCGCAGGCTTCAGGTAGGCCTCGCGCAGGTGTTTCTCGTCTTTAAGCCCCAGTGCGGCGTGGATATCACTGCGGGCCATCGCGCCGTGTAATACGCTCAAGAGCCGTGCGACTTCGGGGGTGACTTCGGGGGTGACTTGATCGATCCCCTCGCCTTTGCTCTGATCAGTCGCACTCACCCACTCCGGTTTCGACCGCCACACCACAGCGCTGAACTGGTTGCCCCTCACGTAGTCGATCAGGTCGATACGCGGCCATTCCTCCAGCGCACGCGGGATACCGCTGCTCAGACCACGGTACGGAAGCACTTTGAAGGCATGCTCCGTCAGCGTCGGATTGCGGCGGTTGGTTTTACCCTGGCGCACATCCTCTATGCTCAGGCTGTCGGGAAGGTGGCCGGGGCTGATGATCTCCACCCGGTCGGCAAACACCAGGATGCGGATCGACGCGCTGGTGAAGTAGTCGCGGTGTACCAGCGCATTGACCAGCAGTTCCTCCAGAGCCGCTTCGGGTATCTCCAGCTCGCCCAGGGTATTGAAGCCGCGCCCGTGCTGCACGTGGTGCAGGTTGCGTTTGAGGAAGGCGAACGCGGCCTTGAACTGCTCGACCAGCGTGCCGCTGAAGTCTTCGCTATCCAGATAGCGCGTATCCCAGATCACCGTGCCGCGAAAGGCCACTGCCTTGATCGTGAATGCCGGGCACCGGCGCAACGGATTGCGACCGAACAACATCAGTCCGGCCAGATTCAGCTCACGCCCGTCGCCCCGGCCGACGTTCTGTAGCACTTGATCCAAGGTTGCGCCCGTGCCCTCAATGCTCTGGCCGTAACGGCGTTCAAAGTACGCAGCAAATGCCTTGTCCTCCAGATCAGCCGTCGTCGAGCCTGCCACCGGCACCCGGTCGGCGCGCACCAGCCCGGAGCGCTGGAACATGCGCTGCATTTCCTCACGCGACGTCACATGGCGCTTGTCCGCGCCCTGCTTGACCCACAAACGCCCCTGAGCATCCAGATACGGCTTGGACAGACCGTCGGCCACAGTTACCACCATCACGATGCCGTTGGCCGTCGGCACGTTTTCCGTGATCGGATGCACCGGCGGGCGCACATGCTGCGACGCCGCATTGCCTAGCAACTGATTCAAACGCCGCACGGCGACAGCATCCAATCCGGCCACGGAGCCATCGTCATTGACTCCAAGGAGCAGCGTCCCACCACCACTGTTGGCAAAAGCGGCCAACTCCGCCGCCAGTGCATCTACGTTGCTGGCATCACGTTTGAACTGCTGGCGGCTGTCTTCGCCACGAACGAGAGTTTGCAAGAGGTCGGCTTCGGTCATGGACTTATTGCTCATCCGCTGAGTCGGTATTGTCGGTCAGTTCCACTCGATGATCTGTTCGATGCTCGGCAGGCTGGTCTGCAATTCCTTCTGCCGCGCCGCGCGTCGCAGGATTCCACCGGGATACATAGAGTTCGGATTTCTTGATGGCCATCGCCGTCGAGATTACCAGAAACGCCCCCCGCCCCCCTGCTCCTGTTGACTTTGCACAAGCAGGCAGGCTGTATTCGCCGCACCACTGATCAGGAAAGGCGTCGATCATGCGCAAGGGTGAAGTCAGGCATCGCAACACCATCGGTCTGGAGCGGCTGCATCGCTTTCTCGGCTGGGCTGCCGAGCGCCATCCCGGGTTCGTGCAGAAGAAGAAGCATCAGGATGCATGGTTCGCCACCTATATCGGTCATCAGCCGCCGGAGATTGGTCGCGCCGCCCGGCTGTTCTGGCTGGGGCTGGATGAGACGGCGGTCGAGTCCGCCCTGCAAGCGGTCGATCCGGCCAGTCTGATCGGTCGCCTGCTCAATCGCGATCTCAACGATTTCAGTTGCAGCGTCGATATCCACGGGATCGAAAAACACTTCGACTGTGGCCCGGTGCAAAACCTGCTTGAGCCCGATATCGCCCTGCGCATCGACACCAGCAGCTCCAGCGACGAATTCGAAACCCATGTGCGCAGCGCCATTCAGGATCTGGTGCTGAGTCGGCTGCGCGTGCTGGAAAAGCCCTTCGCCAGCATGAGCGAGGAACAGAAAGCGCAAAGCCTGGAGCGGCTGCAGCCGAAGATTTCCCGGGTCGAAGACTTCGCCCACAAGGCCGTGGATATCCTCAACGAGGTGAAGCACGAACTGCGCTACGTGGTTGAACTACGCCATGGCGACGTCGCACTGGACCTGCAGCGACGCATCCCAGCTGGCCAGGGCCATGTGCTGAGTGAGCGCGAAGTGGCCGAGCGCAAGGAGGAGGATCGCCAGGCGCTGATCGCCAAGTTCGAAATGATGATCGAGGAAGCCGGCGACTTCGACCTGCAGGTGCTGGGCGAGAAGCGTCTGACCGAAGTCTTCATGATGGAGCCGAAGAAGCTGCGCCGCACCATCCGCTTCGCCCGCCAGGACCACAAGGAAAAAATGACTTTCGCGGTGCTGCTGGAAAGCGATCCGCGCTTCATGCACTACCACAAGCTCTACGCGGCGCGGCGCCTGACGCGAACCTGGACTGCCCTCCTCGGCCCCACCAACAGCGGCAAGACGCACCGCGCCATCGAAGCGATGACGGCGGTCACCCATGCCATCTACCTGTCGCCGCTGCGGCTGATGGCGCTGGAGAACCAGGAACGCATCGAGTCCATGGGCGTGCCCTGCTCGCTGGTCACCGGTGAGGAAGAGATCATTCGCGAAGGAGCCACCCATTTCTGCTGCACCGTCGAGGAGTTCGCGCGTTTTCGCCACCAGCACTGGGATGTGGTGGTGATCGACGAAGTGCAGATGATGGCCGACTCGCAGCGCGGCTGGGCCTGGGTCGATGCGCTGGTGAGTGCCTACACGCCGGAGCTGATCATGACCGGGCCGATGCTGATCCAGCCCTCGCTGAAGACGCTGTGCGACCTTTGCGAAGACCATCTGGTGGTCAAGCGCACCAAGCGCCTGTCGCCGGTGGAAGTGGCCCGCCGCGCCACCTCGCTCAAGCAACTGGACGAAGGCTCGATGCTGGTGGCCTTCAGCCGCAAGACCGTGCTGGAACTCAAGGCGCTGCTGGAGATGACTGGCAAGAGCGTCTCGGTGGTCTACGGCGCGTTGTCGCCGGAAGTGCGCCGCGAGCAGGCCCGACGTTTTCGCGAAGGCGAAGCGGACCTGATGGTGGCCACCGATGCGGTGGGCATGGGCCTCAACCTGCCGGCGCATACCCTGTGTTTCTACACGGATGAAAAATACGACGGCATCCAGAACCGCCAGCTCAGGGTGCAGGAAGTCAAGCAGATCGGCGGGCGCGCCGGGCGCTTCGGCCATCACGACAGCGGCACCATCACCGCGCTGGACGGCCAGACGCTGCAAGCGATCCGGCAGCTGTTCCATAGTCCGGACCAGCCGGTGGACCTCGCGCAGTTCCAGGTACGGCCTTCCATCGAGCACCTGCAGGCCATCGCCGAACTGATGGGCGACCCCAGCCTGCTACGCGCCTGGCTGACCTTCAACCGCAACATCAACTATGGCGCGGAATTCATCTCCATCCTGCCGGACGAGCTGGCCGAGTGGATCAAGCTGATCGACGACCCGCAGATCGACCTGCGCCTGCGCTGGATATTCGCCTGCACGCCGATCCGCGGCGGCCTCGACAGCCCGGCTGCCAGCCACGCCCAGCAATGGCTGAAGAAGGTCGCGCAGGACAAGCCGGTCGAGCTACCGCGCCTGTTCATCGAGGCCGACCTGGCCACCCTGGAAAGCACGCTGCACGTCATCGAAACCTACCTGCACCTGGCCCGCACGCTGCCGGCGCACTTCCCCGCCCTGGAACAGGCCGAAGGGCACCGCAGCCTGCTCAACGAGGCCATCACCCGCGAGCTGTCGCGGCGGCGCAAACCGCGCAGCTCGGACCGCCGGCGCGTATCGGGGGAAACGAGCAAGTGTCAGCAATGCGGCAAGGCGATGCCGGTGCTCAGCCGCCAGTTTCGGCTTTGTCAGAGCTGTTTTCGTAATCAGCGGCAGTAGGGTTGGGGATCGAGCCAAGGCGGTGCCTACGAAGAGCCAAGGAACCACTGTAGTTCCCAGAAGTTCAGGTCAGGCTCTTTATGGGTGGACAGCGGCGAGTGATAAATAGTAGCGTTCTGCCATTGCTGGGTATGCCCTACCGTGGGTTAGATAGCGTTCGGTCTAACCCACATCAAGGCTCGTAGGTCATTGATTTTAAAGGGCAGGCGTAGAAATCGTGACTGTTAATTTTTGTGATTATATAGATTACTGCCTTACGCCATTATGAAGAATTCCGTCTAATCACTGTTAGAAATCACAAGGGGTAAATATCGTGTCATTCGAATCACGTACTACTGCCGACCTAGTCCGTATCGCTGCTGCGGGTGGTGGCTTTCGGTTAAACGCTGGACCTCGTACGACTGCAGATCTTGTTCGCATTGCTGCAGCTGCGTCGAGTACTGGCGCGAATCTGACTTTTGCTGGTCTGGCGGCTCGGACCACTGCTGACCTTGTCAGGATCGGCGCGGCCGGGAAAGGTGCCGTTGTTCTGGAAGACTAGTGCTTTCTAACCTGTCATTCCAGCGGACTGGCTACGCCAGCCGCTGAATTTCGACGTTAAGAGGCAAAGACTGTGGAAATCATTCCTCTGGCTGATAAGAAGGAATTCATTGCGGAGTTGGCGGAGCTTCATCATGCAGAGTGGAAGCATTTGAACTCGTCGCTTACTCTGGAAGGACGAGCCGAAGCCATTGCTAAAGCTTCGAGGCATGAGGGTGTCCCTTCAATCTTTATTGCAGTGTCAGGGGGTCAGCTTGTTGGTTCGGCTGCTCTAGTACAGAACGATATGCACACTAGGCCAGATTTATCTCCTTGGCTGGCTGCCGTTTATGTAAAAGAGGCTTTCCGGCATCAAGGAATAGCTACCGAATTGGTCGCTCGGTGCGAAGCTGAAGCAGCTCGCTCAAATGCTAATGCCTGGTATCTTTACACTGAGTTCGCCTCGAAATTTTATGAGAAGCTCGGCTGGCGCTATTTGGAGCGGTGCGAATATAAGGGGGTAACGGTTGATGTCATGTGCAAGCGGATCGCCTCTTAACAAGCGCAGGCACAGCGACGGCTTTTCCGTTGCGGCTTCGCCTACACTAAAAAGCCGCGCGTGCTGCGAACGTTAGCCGCCAAAAGGAGATATCGTGCCAATCAGCTTTGAGAAACTGGAAATTGGGCAGGAATATGAACGTCCATTTTTAGCCGATATTTAGGGATACAAAGGATTCCAGGCTATTTCGAGGGGAGTGGTCACACCTTCTGGAACCAATTACATCATTCTATTTGTTACAAAAGAAAAGCAGCAAGCGCTTACTCAATACAAAGATTACTTGGATGGCGACTTGCTTCATTGGGAAGGAGAAAAAAGCATTCATCAGATACTAGGATCGTAAATGCTGGATCTACTAATGACGAAATACACTTATTTTATAGAGAAATCCATCATACGCCATTCGTTTACTATGGGCAGATCCATTTAAAAAAATATTCCCTGCTTACTGAGGATTCAAGTCAATTCATTTTTAGTGTTGGAAACGAAACCCATGACCCTGACATATTTGATGACATTGAATCACACAAAGACGAATACAAAACACTGGATAAAACAGAGAGGGATTCAATTGTAAAAAGCCGTATTGGGCAAGGCTTATTTAGGGATAACGTGATAGCATTTTGGGGAGGTTGTGCTGTTACTGGCCTAAGCAATCTTTCTTTGCTTCGAGCATCGCATATAAAACCATGGCGGGATTCATCTAATCATGAACGGTTAGATCCAATAAACGGTCTTCTCTTACAGCCAACGCTAGACCACTTGTTTGATATGGGGTTAATTTCTTTTGACAAAAATGGAAAAGTAATATTTTCTCCAGCTCTATCTAAAGATGATATCGAAAAGCTTGAGTTAACTGATGCAATTAGGTTGAGAAAGCTCCCTGTAAAAATGGTCGGTTACTTGAAGTATCACCGGAGTCATGTATTCAAAAAATGCTAACAATGGAAAAGTGTTGGAAAAGGGGACAGATTTATTTAGGAGAAACTGTTGGGTATTTAAAAATCTGCCCCTTTTTTGGCCAGCTTCGTTAGGTAAAGTCATGTACGAGCACAAAAACAAGCCGCTAATCTCCAGGCAACACTTTCGCAAGCGCATGCTGAACCACGTCTTGCTGGCGCTGACCCTGGTCGGGCTTTCCCTGTCCGTGGGCGTGGTCGGGCATATCTATTTCGACGACATGTCGTTCATCACGGCTCTAGTGGCTTCCACGACGCTGATGAGCGGCCAGGGCCTGTCGGTCCTGCCAGAATCGGATCACCGGCCAGCTGTTTGCCAGCCTGTATGGCATCCTCTGTGGCTATGTCTACGTCGCCACCAGCAGCATCGTCATCGCCCCTGTTCCGCATCGGGTTTTTCACAAGTTTCATCTGGATGACGATGACTAACCGGCACCGGGCCATCGCCAATAAACCGAGCCGGCCATGCCGGCGCCCGCTCGGTTGCGGCCATGCTTCCTGCTGAACCAGGCACGCGCAGCAGCCGCTGCATATATGGAGGCTCCATGCCCGATAGCCATGATCTGAAGCGTTTCGTCGATGCCCAGCATTCCCACTATCAGGATGCGCTGGCCGAGCTGGAAGCCGGGCACAAGCAAAGTCACTGGATGTGGTTCGTCTTTCCGCAGATTGCGGGGCTTGGTCGCAGTGCAATGGCGGAGCGCTACGCCATCGCCGACCTTAACGAAGCGGTCGCTTATCTACAGCATCCCCTACTAGGCCGCCGGCTGGAGGAATGTGCTCAGGCACTGCTGCAACACACTGGCCGCACGGCGCGGCAGATACTCGGCTCGCCTGACGATCTGAAACTGCGCTCGAGCATGACGCTGTTCGCCTCAGCTGCCCCTGAGAATCCGATTTTCCGGCAGGTATTGGATGCCTTCTACGACGGCAAGGCGGACCCGGAAACACTGAAAAGAGTGCCTGGCTGACGACGATTTCAAGCACCCGGAGGCAAAGCCGGTTACGGTATCGAGCACGGAGTGTCTAGCGCTCGAATAGCTCTAACAGGCCGCTGAAAAACTACCTGCGTTGGCAATCCTGCGTTAAAAACAGGCTCGGAAAGTCGCTTGCGGCTAACGCGCTTCAGCGCGGCCCGAAGGGCGAACGAAGTGAGTACTGCTCATTTAGACCACTAAACTCCGCGTCCTCGCCTGTTTTTGCCTTGTCTTGCCTGCCTCGCCTACGTTTTTCAACGGCCTGCTAAGGAGTCATCACCATGAGCAACCAGAACAACAAGCAATTTATCGTCGCCCTCGACCAGGGCACCACCAGTTCTCGTGCCATCGTGCTGGACCACAATGCCAACGTGGTGAGCATCGCCCAGCGCGAGTTCGCGCAGATCTATCCGCAACCGGGCTGGGTCGAACATGATCCCATGGAAATCTGGGCCACCCAGAGCGCCGTGTTCGTCGAGGCGCTGGCACAGGTCGGCATCACCAATGAGCAAGTGGCCGCAATCGGGATCACCAACCAGCGCGAAACCACCATCGTCTGGGATAAGGCCAGCGGACGACCGATCCACAACGCCATCGTCTGGCAGAGCCGCCAGAGCATGCCGATCTGCGATCAGCTCGAGCGCGACGGCATGCAGGAGCATATCCGCAGCACCACCGGCCTGGTCATCGATCCCTATTTTTCGGGCACCAAGATCAAGTGGATTCTCGATCACGTCGAAGGCAGCCGCGAACGCGCGCGCCGGGGCGAACTGCTGTTCGGCACCGTCGATTGCTGGCTGGTCTGGAAGATGACCCAGGGCAAGGCACACGTCACCGACTACACCAACGCCTCGCGCACCCTGCTCTACGACATCCATAAACTGGACTGGGACCCGGCGCTGTTGGAGGCGCTGGATATCCCGCGCCAGATGCTGCCTGAGGTTCGCTCTTCGTCCGAGGTCTACGGCCATGCCTATCTGGGCACGGGCCAGAGCACCGGCATTCCCATCGCCGGGATCGCCGGCGACCAGCAGGCCGCGCTGTTCGGGCAGATGTGCGTCGAACCGGGCCAGGCCAAGAACACCTATGGCACGGGCTGCTTCCTGCTGATGAACACGGGCACCCAAGCCGTGCAATCCGGGCATGGCCTGCTCACCACCCTCGCCTGCGGTCCGCGCGGTGAGGTCAGCTATGCGCTGGAAGGGGCGATCTTCAATGGCGGTTCGACCGTGCAATGGCTGCGCGACGAGCTGAAGGTGATCAACGATTCGCTGGATTCCGAATACTTCGCCAGCAAGGTCAGGGACAGCAACGGCGTCTATCTGGTGCCGGCCTTCACCGGGCTCGGCGCGCCCTACTGGGACCCGCGTGCCCGAGGCGCGCTGTTCGGCCTGACGCGCGGGGTGAAGATGGACCACATCATTCGCGCCGCCCTGGAGTCCATCGCCTACCAGACCCGTGATGTACTCGACGCCATGCAGAAGGACGCCGGCGCGCCCCTGCGTTCGCTGCGGGTGGATGGCGGCGCGGTCGCCAACAACTTCCTTATGCAGTTCCAGGCCGACCTGCTCGGCACTCCGGTCGAGCGCCCCGGGATGAAGGAAACCACCGCCCTCGGCGCCGCTTATCTGGCGGGGCTGGCGAGCGGTTTCTGGTGCAGTCTGGATGAATTGCGCAGCAAGGCCAGCGTCGAGCGCATATTCGAGCCGGCCCTTGATGAGGGGCGGCGTGAAGCGCTGTACAGCGGCTGGCGGAAGGCGGTCAGCCGCACCCGCGACTGGGATGAGGGCTGATCCAGGGTGATACGATGCGCGCCTGTTCATTCGGCATGAGAGCACCGTGACTGACCCTGCCCGCATCGTCTCCGAGATTTACGACATCGCCGTGATCGGCGGAGGCATCAATGGCGTGGGTATCGCCGCCGATGCGGCAGGTCGCGGGCTATCGGTGTTTCTCTGCGAGCGCGACGATCTCGCCAGCCATACGTCTTCGGCGAGCAGCAAGCTGATCCACGGTGGCCTGCGTTATCTCGAACACTACGAGTTCCGTCTGGTGCGCGAATCACTGGCGGAACGCGAAGTGCTGCTCGCCAAGGCGCCGCATATCATCAGGCCGTTGCGTTTCGTGCTGCCGCACCGCCCGCATCTGCGCCCGGCCTGGGTGATCCGCGCCGGCCTGTTTCTTTACGATCATCTCGGCAGACGCAAACGGCTCCCCGCCTCGCGCAGCCTGCATTTCGGCGCCGACAGCCCGCTCAAGCCGGACATCCGGCGTGGCTTCGAATACGCGGATTGCCAGGTGGACGATGCGCGTCTGGTCGTGCTCAATGCCATGGCGGCACGGGAAAAAGGCGCGCACATCCATACGCGCACCCGCTGCCTGAGCGCCCGGCGGGACGATGGTCTCTGGCATCTCGAGTTGCAGCAGGCGGACGGCACTCGTCTTTCCCTTTGCGCCAAGGCGCTGGTGAATGCCACTGGCCCCTGGGTGGCGCAATTTCTCGGGGAAAACCTGCAACAGCGTTCGCCCTATCGCATCCGGCTCGTGCAGGGCAGCCATCTCATCGTACCCAGGCTATATGAGGGCGAGCAGGCGTATATCCTGCAGAGCGAGGATCAGCGCATTGTCTTCGTGATTCCCTATCTGGAGCACTACACCCTGATCGGCACCACGGATCGTGAATACCGGGGCGACCCGGCGAAGGTCGCTATCAGCGAGGACGAGATCCGCTACCTGCTGGAAGTCAGCAACGCCCATTTTCGCCGGCAACTGACGGCCCGGGACATCCTGCACAGCTTCGCTGGCGTCCGTCCGTTGCGCGATGATCAGGCCAACAACCCCGCCGTGGTCACGCGCGACTACAGCCTGTCCCTGACGACCGCGCAGCAGGCGCCCCTGCTCTCGGTATTCGGCGGCAAGCTGACCACCTATCGCCGGCTGGCCGAGGCGGTACTGACGCAACTAGGCCCCTATTTCGTGGGTATGGGCATGCCCTGGACGGCCAGCGAAAGCCTGCCCGGCGGCGAAGACATGAGCACGCCGCAGGCCCTGGCCGAAGAGCTGAAAGCAAAGGTCCAGGGTATCGATGAGTCGCTGGCGCAGCGCTGGGCAAGCCTTTATGGCAATCGCGTCTGGCGCATGCTGGGTGAGGCTCGTGCGATTGCCGACCTGGGTGAATGCCTCGGCCAGGACCTGTATGCACAGGAAGTGGATTATCTGTGCCGAGAAGAATGGGCGACCCAGGCCGAAGACATTCTCTGGCGGCGAACCAAACTCGGCCTGACCTTCACGCCGCGGGAGCAGGAGCGTTTGCGGCGTTATCTGAAGCTGGCTGCTCCGGCTCCTTCCTGAAAGCACACGCCCGTGTATTTGAAACAGCTGGCAACTAGGCTAGTCTCAGCGTCTTCTCAAGACGGAGTAACTCCCCATGGCCCGAGCCACTGCCCGCCACATCCTGGTCCCCACTGAAGACAAGTGCAACGAACTGAAAGCAGCCATCGAAGGCGGCGCCGATTTCGCTCAGGTTGCCAAGGACAACTCCACCTGCCCGTCCAGCCGTCAGGGCGGCGACCTGGGCTCGTTCGGCCCCGGCCAGATGGTGAGGGAATTCGATACCGTGGTATTCAGCGCGCCGCTCAACGTCGTGCAAGGCCCGGTCAAGACCCAGTTCGGTTACCACCTGCTGGAAGTGACCAGCCGCCAGGACTGATCACTCGCCCCCGCACCTGAGCGTGCGGGGATTTCTCGCGTTAGCCCCCGCCTCTCCCCTCCAGTCGTAGGTCGAATTAGCCGAAGGTGTAATCCGACGGACGAATTCACAGACAACCATTGCTCTCTTGTGGCATTCGATTGTCTGCTCGTCGGGTTGGTGAAGCGCAATGTCGAACAACCCCAGCGCGCCATACGGGCTATCGTCAAGGGAACAGGACCACTCAACTCCAAGCATCGAGAGGGTATCCACATGTTCCATGTAACCCGCATTGGCGACACACGCATCGACGTGGACTTTTCCGGCAAGCTCGACAGCAGCGAAATGCGCTTCGCCCTCGACGAGCTGATGAGAAAATCCGAAGGCATCGAGCACGGGCAGATGCTCTACCGGGTCGGCGACTTCGACTGGCCGACACTGGGCGCGGTAGCCGTCGAACTGTCACGCATTCCCGAGGTGTTTCGCTTTATCCGCCGCTTCGACCGTTGCGCAGTGGTCTGCGCACGTGAATGGGTTCGTAAGGCCAGCACGCTGGAAGGCACCCTAATACCGGGTCTGGCGGTCAAGGCATTCGATACGCACCAGGTGACCGAAGCGCACAACTGGCTGGAAGGCAAAGGGTAACCCAGCGGTTTTTGGGAACGATCAGGGACGGTGCCAGTCGGAAATAGTGAACCCACTGCAACAGGAGTCCTCCTCATGCTGAAGTTTCTGGGCAGCACTGTCGGCATCATTTTCCTGATCGGTCTGTTGGTGGTTATCGGCCTGTTCATGCTGATTTTCTGACGCGAACACCCTCGAACGGGATCGCAGCGCTTCGCTGTCCCCGTTCGTTATCACTCGAATCAAGCGAGGAACCTTCAATGAGCCTGTTCGACCGGATAAAGGACAAACTGGGCTTAGGCGTGGGCAACGAGGCGCACAAGTCTGCGGCTCCCGACTCTGGCATCGGCCAGCACCCCACTGATACGGTTGTCGATTCAGAACGACCGGATACAGTCAGCAACGCCACCAGCACTCCATCCACGACTACCACTGCTTCAGCAGCTCCTGTCACCGCTGTGGATGTATCGGCGAAGCTCGATGGCATGGCCACGACCCATCCTGAACAGTTGAACTGGCGCACCTCCATCGTCGATCTGCTCAAGCTGCTCGGTCTGGACAGCAGCCTCCAGGCACGCAAGGAGCTGGCCAGCGAACTGGGGTGTCCTGCGGAGAAAATGGCTGATTCGGCGCAGATGAATATCTGGCTGCATCGCACCGTGATGCACAAGCTGGCCGAGCATGGTGGCAACGTACCGCCAGAGCTACGTAACTGAAGCCTTCTGTGGGAGCGGCCTTGGCCGCGATTGGAACCGTACCGATGCTCGGGCATCGATTCGCGGGCATGGCCCGCTCCCACGGCGGGCAAGAGTTGCCGGAGTGCCTCGCCAATAGCTGACGCCGTGCCGGTCAGCCGTCCAGCGACGGGCCAATCATGGCGGCCAGTTGCCCATAGACACCCGGACAGGCCACCAGATAGGGATTGCCACGCAACAACCCGTCGTCACGGAAAAAGTCGTTCACCTGCCCGCCCGCCTCCTTCAGCAGCACCAGTCCCGCCAGACAATCCCAGCTCTTGAGTTCGGTTTCGTAGTAGCCGAGCAAGCGTCCTGCCGCGACGTAAGCCGTCATCAGCGCGCCGGAGCCATTGCGAAAGAACATTCCACCTTCGGCCAGCAGCTTTTCCAGAAACGGGATGAAGTGCTCCTTGCCGCGTGGATGAAAAGTGCCGGTGCCGGTCAGGCCCTGCGCTACATGCGTGGCTGCGCTGACCTGCAGTGGCGTGTCGTTGACAAAGGCCCCCTGCCCTAGACAGCCATGGAAGAGCTCATCGTGATTGGGATCGGCAATCGCGCCCAGGTACGGCTCACCATCGATCAGCAGACCGATGGACACACACCAGTTGTGCAGGCCGTTGACGAAGCAGGCCGTACCATCGATAGGATCGATCACCCACACGCAGCGGGCGGCGAGATCGGAGCTGCCGCTCTCTTCGCCGAGAAAGCCATCTTCCGGAAAGCGCTCGGCAAGCCGTGCGCGAATGAAGTCTTCGATCTGCCTGTCGGCGATGCTGACGACATCCTGCAGATCATTGCCCTTGTGCTCGACAAGCAGTTTGTTGCGCTGGCGGTAATGACCCATTCCCAGTTGCGCCGCCTCCAGCGCGAGATTTCTGGCACAGGTGTAACGCGCCTCGACATCGAGGGCCGGAGGTACGGAATTCATGGTTTCCCTTGCGAAGCGGCGCGCTGCAGGTGCGCTGGAGTGCGGATTCTAACAGCCAGGTCCGGCGGCCTGAATGTATTCAATCCTGCGGAGCGTCGTCGACCTGCTCATGCAGGCGCACGTTGAGCTCATCGACCACAGGCGCCCATTCGGCATCATCCAGCAGTTGTTCCTTGAGAAATGAGCCCTGAGCTTCATTCCAGAACGGTGCCTCGGACACCTTTATGTGATTGGGCAGCGGTCGATGGGTGGCGATGAATTCATCGATGCTGGCTGGATCTGAGGGCAAACCGAGTTGTGCGAACAGGGTGCCAAGGTCTTTGTTGGGCAATTCCATGGTGCAGGCTCCAGAACTATCGGGACGGTTCATTCAGTAGAGGGAGCCCGCCGCGTACAGTTCAACCGCAGGCGAATCGAGACGATGACAGGGCGTTGCGAGGGGCAGGCATCGTCTGCCGATGCCTGCCTGTTTCGGGGGTTGTTCAACCAGCGCACTGGCTGGTGTTACGTATCGAGTCAGGACGAGCGCAGTTGCTCATCGGCAAGAAAATCTTCCTCCAGTAGTGCGTCCCGACCTTCGACTTCAAGGGTCTCGCCTTCCAGCGGCACCGGTGCCGCCGCGCGCTTGCTGCGCAGTTTGCCGAACTGATGTTGCAGGGCGTTGTTCAGCTTGATGATGGCGCCATCGACCGCCAATTCCAGCGATTCGGCCTTGTGTGTGACCGAGATGGGTTGCAGCCCCTTGGGTCGTGCTTCGATCTGGCAACGCTTGTCCTGTGCGCCAGCCTTGACCCCGTTCTCGTCGTTCAGATGGACCACTACCCGAGTGACTTCGTCGTCGAACCGATCCAGCTTGTCGGCAACGCTGGCACTGACCCACTCAGCAAGGCGGGCGCTTCCGTCGATGTGGTTATCGCTGTGAACTTGGATCTGCATACGCTATTCCTTCTAAACGCTCTAGGTAACCACCGCTCAGCCTCGAACGGCCTGACCTAGAAATGCCATTGTTGGCGGTATTAAGCAAGGGCATCACGGAAACAAAGACCGCCAGAGCGCTGTAACTTGCTCGCCGTCAAGAGAACGATCCGCTCAGCCGTCGGGCTGCAGCTTCTTCCTGGGATAAATGTCGTAGCGGCTGGATTTGCCCTCCAGGCTATAGCCCGGTTTGACACCCTCGATGGCCGGCGCCTTGCGCGGGCGCTTCACCACCACGCGATGACTGGCCAGCGTCAGCGCCTGGGCCAGCAGAGAGGCCGCATCCAGATCGTCACCCACGAAAGGCCGGAACAGACGCATTTCCTTTTTCACCAGCGCGCTCTTTTCCCGGTGCGGAAACATCGGGTCCAGGTAGATGACCTGTGGTGGCTCGCCCTGCCACTGGCGCATCAGTTCGATGGCATCACCCTGCCGCAGTTGCATGCGGGCAACGATGGGCGCAACTTCAGAGTCCTGCCGGGCACGCGCCAAGCCGTCTTCCAGCAGTGCAGCAATCAGCGGTTGCCGCTCGCACAACTTCATCTCGCAGCCCAGAGACGCCAGCACGAAAGCATCCCGCCCCAGGCCTGCCGTGGCGTCCAGCACGCTGGGACGAATGCCGGGCTGAATGCCCACGGCCTTGGCGATCATCTGCCCGCTACCGCCGCCGAACTGGCGCCTGTGAGCCGCACCGCCCTCGACGAAATCCACCCGCACTGGCCCCGGCGCCTGATCACCGAGCTGCTGCAGTTGCAGGCCGTTTTCGCCCAGCTGTAGCACGAATTCGGCCTCGTCCGCTTGTAAGGGCAGTTCCAGGCGCAGCGCCCAGGCTTGTGCCTGCTCGGCGAATACCGATGCCAGCGCTTCTACGCGAACCTGGGGAATGGAGGTGGACATGGGTGAACCTGTGTTGGAAAAACCGGCATTTTGCCAGAGCCTGTCAGCGGCACATACCGAAACCACCCATATCCACATGGAAGTGATCATGATGTGCGGCGTTGTATTCCGGGCTCAGGGTCACCCCGAAGACATCGCAGGCCGCCGCCTTTACCTGGCGTAGAAAGCGCGCCTTGTCGTTATCGCCTGCCCAGTCACGCGCTACGGTGATGCGAGTGCCGTCCTGAAGATAAAAGCCGGCCAGGTCCAGCGCATTGGCCGAAGCATGCTGGCTGCGCCTGTTGCTGCGGGCGATGTTGCGACAGGCGAAGCTGCCGAAATGGTCGATGCGTACCACTGGCTGACCGAACACCTGCTGCGCCGCCGGTTGCAGCCCATGCCGCTCGAACAGAGCATAAGCCGCCGCCAGCGAGCAGGTGGCCAGAAAGGCGCCATTGAAACGCACTGCCGAACCGTTCACCCGCACCGCGTTTTCCACCGGGCAGCCTGCTTGCGGCGTGCTATCCGGCACCGCCACATAAGTCAGGTCGGAGGTTGCCAGCGCTTTCTCACACAGCTCGCGGTCTTCCTGCAGGCGACGCAGCTTGAAGGCTGTCAGTACGTTGGGTGTCGCCTGGATATCCAGCGGCGCCCAGGGGTTCCATTGCGGCGGCACGTCGATATGGCCGCGCCAGACGCCATAAGCGAAGCCTGTCAGTAATAGAAGCAACAGTAGAAAAAAGCGTCCGAAAGTCATGCCTTATAGGCAACATAGCGAGACGGAAGTTGGATTCGATGTTTTACAAGGCTGGTCAGTCGCCCAGCAGGGACAACTGCGGCGCGCGGTAAAAAGATGGCAGCGGCGGCAACCCTGGCAGGCGCTCAGCCAACTGTAAATGGAAGCGTTGGGCCAGCTCTGGCGCGCGGTGATTGTCCGGTGTGTGTAGATAGACATGGGGCTTCTTGCCGGCTTCGATCCAGCCCGCCACCTTGTCCAGCCAGGGCGCCATGAAGCTGTCGTTCGCCTCCAGCTCCGGATGGCCGATAAAGCGCAGCTGCGGGGATTCACTGAACGCGGTCGGGCGCACCGGAAGGCGTGGTTTCTTGCTCTGCGCGTGCAGTACGGCTGGGTCCTGCGAGCGACAACTGAACAAGGCACGGGAATCCAGGCAGATGCGCTCGACACCGCGGTCGAGCAGCAGGCGGTTCAGTGCGCGCTCCTCCTCGCCACGCTCGAAGAACGCCCGATGCCGCACCTCCACCGCCAGTGGCGCGCCAAAGCTGTCGATCAGCCCGGCCAGTTCACCGAGACGGCCTGGGCCGAAGCTCGCCGGCAATTGCAACCAGAACGGCGTGACCCGCGCGCCCAAAGGTGCCAGTAGCTGCCGAAAAGCCAGCGCCAGCTCCAGCACACCATGCAGGTTGTCCGCCTGGCTGATTTCGCGCGGCAACTTGGCACAGAAGCGGAATCCTTCGGGCATCAGACTGGCCCAACGCTCGACCTTCGCTTGCGAGGGCCAGGCGTAAAGCGTGGTGTTGCCTTCGACGCTATTGAACATCGCGCAGTAGCGGGCAAGGAATTCGGAGGCAGGCGTAGCCGCCGGGTACAGTGAATCCAGCCAGGCGCTTTCGCTCCAAGACGGACAGCCAAGAAAATAAGGAAGGTTCAACGCAAGTGCCCGTCTCAGACGTAGAGATCGAGGCCCAGCACCTCGTAGCCACCGAAATCGCTGTTGTTGAAGCTGGCAGTGCTGACGTAACTGGCCAACGCCTGGGCGACATGGGTTGGAAGAGTGCGATCCGCCTGAGGCGGTGCGTCGCGGAATGCCGCATAGCGTTCGATCAGCGCGCTTTCGTTGACCCGCTGCTGGGGCCGCGCAGCCTGCGGCTGGTAATCCTGCCCTGCCGCTCGGCTGTCGATCTGGCGATCAGCCTCGGCGGCGCGCTGGGTTTCGCCATAACCATCCCTCGCGCTGCCGATACGGGCAGTACGATCCGTGGAATAAGGGACAGGAAAGGAACCTTCGACGCGCATCTTTCAACTCGATCGGGAGTGCGGCGACTTTAACGGCCCATCACAACTTTGGCAACGGTCGCGTCAGCTCTTGGGCGTGGCGACATTATCGCGCAGATAGACCGGCTGGGCCTGATCGGCCTCCACCGCCTCACCCCGTTGCCAGGCATGGCTGGCCAGCAGCAGCAGATCTTCGGCGTGGGGCAGCAGTGTGGCATCGAGGGCTGCCGGCTTGACTGCAAGGCGTTCGCCATAGCCCCAGCCGGTGCCTGCACCAAACCATTGGCCGGCGCTGTCACGCGGCAGGCTTGCCTGCTCTGGTGGCAATACCGCTTCGAGGCCCGCCAGGCGCATCTCGCCCTGTTGCAGGCGATAGCAGCCCCAGTAAACCTCGTCCATGCGCGCATCGATGGCTACCGCCACCTGCTCCGCGCCGTGTTCGCGATGGGCACGCTGGGCGATGGTCGCCAGGGTCGAAACCGGCAGAACCGGACGTTCGAGCGCGAAGGCCAGCCCCTGCACCACGCCAACGGCAATTCGCACGCCGGTAAAGGCGCCTGGGCCGCGACCGAAGGCCAGCGCATCGACCGCCGACAAGGCGATACCGGCCTCGGCCAGCAGTGCCTGGATCATCGGCAACAGTCGTTGCGCATGCAACCGTGGAATCACCTCGTACTGGCTCAGCACCCGGCCTTCATGCAGCAGCGCAACGGAACAGGCTTCAGTGGCGGTATCGAGGGCCAGCAGGGTGGTCATTGCAACGTCCGGTGAAAAAAGGGGGCCGGCATTATAAGCCCGTCCGCCGATGACCGGGCACGGGAATTACCGAACCGCAGAAATGACAACTACCCGCAAGCGGGCCGTGGTTTGCAGCCAAAAGCCAATCAGCTGAGGGCAGCGAACACCTTGGCGGTGATCTCGTCCACCGAGCCGATACCCGGCACCAGGCTGTATTTCGGCGTGCCTTCGACAGCGGACAGCTTCTGATAGAAATCCACCAGCGGCTTGGTCTGCGAATGATAGACGGACAGGCGATGACGCACGGTTTCTTCCTTGTCGTCTTCACGCTGAACCAATTCGTCACCGGTCTCGTTGTCCTTGCCGGCCACTTTCGGCGGATTGTACTCGACGTGGTAGGTGCGACCGGAAGCCTGGTGGAAACGACGACCCGCTATGCGCTTGACGATTTCTTCGTCTTCCACTGCGATTTCCACCACATGGTCGATGGTCACGCCGGCGGCTTTCAGTGCTTCTGCCTGGGGAATGGTGCGTGGGAAACCGTCGAACAGGAAGCCGTTGGCGCAATCGGACTGGGTGATGCGCTCCTTGATCAGGTCGATGATGATTTCATCGGAGACCAGGCCACCGCTGGCCATCACGTCCTTGACCTTCAGGCCCAACGGGCTGCCAGCCCTGACTGCTGCACGCAACATGTCGCCGGTGGAAATTTGCGGGATGCCGAACTTCTCGGTAATGAAGGCTGCCTGTGTGCCTTTTCCGGCACCCGGTGCTCCCAGCAGAATCACGCGCATGGATGAGTCCTCAAGTTTTAGCAAGGGGGATACCGCCAGGAACGATTGCTGCAATCCCAACTCTGGCGATCAAAGAATCTGGTTTGCCGCCATGCGACAAAAGGTTGAACACGATACACAGCGCATGGAACCCAGACAAGCAGCATGCGCAACATCATCCCATGGGCATGATGGCCAATCGGCACGAGCGCAAAACGACGCTGAAAGACTGTGCGGTGACGGCTGCGACAGCCACCCCGGCCTGCCGCAGCCCTCCTTGAAAAGGCCTAGCCGGTATTGCGCAGACCGGCGGCGATTCCCGCGACGCTGACCAGCAGAGCCTGTTCCAGCGGGCTTTCTGCCGGGTTTTCCTGATGTCGCGAGCGGGCCAGCAACTCGACCTGCATCAGGTGCAAGGGATCAAGGTAGGTGTTGCGCAAGCTGAACGCCTCAAGCGTTTCCGGGCTGTGGGCAAGCAATTCGGACTGCCCGGTCAGCCCGAGCACAGCGTCTATCGCCTGCGACAATCGGTCACGCAAATCGCCGCCCAGTGGTTGCAGCGGTGCAGCGACCAGACGCTCGTCGTAGCGTGCGGCGATCTGCGCATCGGCCTTGGCCAGGACCATTTCCAGCATATCGATGCGCGTACTGAAGAACGGCCAGCGCTGACGCATGGTTCTCAGTCGCTCGTCTTCGCCACCCTCCAGCGCAACCTGCAACGCCCGCTCCCAGCCGAGCCAGGCGGGCAGCATCAGGCGGGTCTGGGTCCAGGCGAAGATCCAGGGAATCGCCCGCAGGCTTTCCACGCCCCCTTCACGCCGCTTGGAAGGCCGGCTGCCCAGGGGCAGACGACCAAGCTCCTGCTCGGGCGTGGCCTGGCGAAAATACTCGACAAACCCCGGATGGTCGCGCACCACGCCCCGGTAGGCTTCGACGCCCTCCCCGGCCAGTCGCTCCATCAGCGCACGCCAGTCAGGCTCCGGCATCGGCGGCGGCAACAGGGTGGCTTCCAGCACCGCGGCCAGATAGAGGTTGAGGTTCTGCTCGGCAATGTCCGGCAGGCCGAACTTGAAGCGGATCATTTCGCCCTGCTCGGTGGTGCGGAAGCGCCCCGCGACCGATCCGGGCGGTTGCGAAAGAATGGCCGCATGGGCCGGGCCGCCACCACGACCCACGGTGCCACCGCGACCGTGGAACAACAGCAGTTCGACCTCATGCGCGCGGCAGATTTCGACCAGGCTTTCCTGGGCGCGATACTGCGCCCAGGCCGCCGCCGTGGTGCCGGCATCCTTGGCCGAATCGGAATAGCCGATCATCACTTCCTGCGGGCCGTTCAGGCGCTGGCGATAGCCGGGCAAGCCCAGCAGCCGCTCGATGCTGGGACCGGCGTTGTTCAGATCGTCGAGCGTCTCGAACAGTGGCACCACGCGCATCGAGCGTTGCAGGCCGGACTCCTTGAGCAGCAGCTGCACCGCCAGCACATCGGATGCCTGCCTGGCCATGGAGATGACATAGGAGCCCAGCGACTCCGCCGCCGCCTGGGCGGCGACACGGCAGGTAGCCAGCACCTCGGCAGTCTCGGCTGAAGGCTGGAAATGCGGCGGCAGCAAGGGACGCCGGCTATCCAGCTCGCGCTGGAGGAAATCCAGGCGCTGTCCTTCGTCCCATTGTTCATACTGGCCGAGGCCCAGGTAGTCGGTGATTTCCGACAGGGCCGCGCTGTGCCTGGCCGAATCCTGGCGAATATCAAGACGCACCAGGAACAGCCCAAAGGCTGCGGCACGCCGCAACGTATCGAGCAGGGCGCCATCGGCGATCACGCCCATGCCGCAGGCGTGCAGCGAGCGGTAGCAGAGTTCCAGCGGCTGGCGCAACTCGCGGTTGTCCCGCAGCACCGCCGCAGGCTCGGGATTGCCCCGTTCGCGCGCGCTACTCGCCCAGTCCCGCGTGGCCTGCAGGCGCTCGCGCAAACCCTTGAGCAGAACGCGATAGGGTTCGGCGGATTCCCCACTGTGTTGCAGCAGTTCGTCGCTGGCGGTCTGCATGGACAGCGCCGTGATCAGGCCCTCGACATCGCGCAGAAACAGATCCGCCGCCATCCAGCGCGCCAACAGCAGCACCTCGCGGGTCACCGCCGCCGTCACATTGGGATTGCCATCGCGGTCGCCGCCCATCCATGAGGCGAAGCGGATCGGTGCGGCATCGAGCGGCAGGTGCAGGCCGCTGCTGCCTGCGAGCACCTTGTCGGTGTGCCGCAACACGTTCGGCAGCGCCTGCCAGAGCGAATTCTCGATGACGGCAAAGCCCCATTTGGCCTCTTCCACCGGCGTGGGCCGGATGCGCCGGATTTCTTCGGTGTGCCAGGCCTCGGCGATCAACCGCTGCAGGTTCAGCTCGATATCGGCCAGTTCCGCCGCACTGAGATCGGCATGGTCACGCGCGGCGAGCTGGGCGGCGATGGCATCGTATTTCTGGATCAGGGTACGCCGTGAAACCTCGGTCGGGTGCGCAGTCAGCACCAGTTCGATATTCAGTTGCGCCACTTGGCGGGCAATGAACGCCTGATCGAATCCTTCGACCTTCAGCCGTTCGAGCAACTCCGCCAAAACGCCAGCCTCGAAAGGCGGCGACTCCTCGGGGCGACGGCGGCGCATGCGATGATGCTGCTCGGCGATATTGGCCAGATTGAGGAAGTGATTGAAGGCACGGGTCATCGGCAAAAGCTCGTCGTCGGTCAGCCCGCCAAGGGTTTCCTCCAGTTGCCTGGCCCCCTCCACCGAACCGCGCCGCGCCCCCTTGGCCCCCTTGCGGATTCGCTCGATCTTCTCGAAGAAGACATCGCCGTGCTGCGCGCGGATGGTGTCGCCCAGCAACTCTCCGAGCAGATGAACATTCTCGCGCAATCGCGCATCGATTTTCGCCATGAACCCTTCCCCACCAGCCGCATCGTTGATCACTGGCAACCGCTCTGCAGCAGGTGAGCGGTGCCTGGAAGAAACACTTCGAACAGAGTGCCCACCACACTCGCCAATGACAAGGTTACGGCCATTCCTTTAGCCATTCATCGGAACGATTACGGTTCTGCGGCCTCACAAAAACATACCCCACCCCATCCGGCCCCACAGGAGCGGGACAGGGATTGCGGGCACTTCGCGAAATCCTCAGGTAAACACGCACTGGAGACTGGCCATGAAAACAAACACCCTCGAACGATTCCAGCTGCCCAAGCTGGCGGCTGTTGCATTGGGAGGGCTATTGCTGGCTGGCTGCGCCGGCAATCCACCCACCGAACAGTTTGCCGTTACCGAATCCGCAGTACGTAGCGCGGTCAGTGCTGGCGGCACCGAATATGCGGCGGTGGAAATGCGCAACGCACAGGAAAAGTGGAAGCAGGCCGAGTTGGCCATGCAGAAGGAAAAGTACGATGAAGCCCGTCTGCTGGCCGAGCAGGCCGAGTGGGACGCACGTGTCGCCGAACGCAAGGCTCAGGCAGCCAAGGCACAGAAGGCCGTGGAAGACGCCAAGCAGGGTATCGATGAGCTGCGCGAAGAAAGCATGCGCAGCGTCGTTCAATAACCCCCCTTCCGCCTCTCAAGCCTGCAACAAAGGATGATTTGCCATGAATAAACTACTGACACTGCCCACCGTTCTGGCCATGACCATCGGCCTGGCGGCATGCTCCTCGCAACCCAATCAGAACCTCGAACAGGCTCGTGGCCAGTTTGCCCTGTTGCAGAGCGATGCTCGCTCCAGCCAGCTTGCGGCTCTGGAAACCGAAGATGCGGCGCGGATGCTGGAGAAGGCCAATAAAGCCTATCTGGATGATGCGGACAAAGAGAAGGTCGACCAACTGGCCTATCTGACCCAGCGTCGAGTTGAGCTTGCCGAACAGACCATCGCCCTGCGCACCGCCGAACAGGATATCGAGAAGGCTTCGGCCAAACGTGCCGAGGCGCGCCTGGAATCACGCGAAGCGCAGTTACAGCGACAGCAGGATGAAATTCGCCGCCTGCAACAGGACCTTCAGGCCAAGCAGACCGAACGGGGAACCCTCGTGACCTTCGGTGATGTTCTGTTCGACCTGGACAAGTCCGACCTGAAACCCTCCGGCATGCGCGGCATTCAGAAGCTGGCCGATTTCCTCAACGAGAATCCGGAGCGCAAGGTAGTCGTCGAGGGCTATACCGACAGCACAGGCTCCGACTCCTATAACCAGCAGCTGTCAGAACGCCGTGCCGAATCCGTGCGCCGCGCCCTGACCCGCGCCGGTGTCGACATGCAACGGATCCAGGCCGTCGGCTACGGCGAGCAGTATCCAGTCGCGAGCAACGACTCGACCTCGGGCCGCGCAATGAACCGCCGCGTGGAAGTCACGATTTCCAACGACAATCAGCGCGTCGCGCCGCGTTCGTCGATGCGCTAGACAAGCCGGAACGAAACGAGAGGTTGAGATACAGGCTGGGACCGCTCCCAGCCTCGCTCGCCGGGCTACACCTTCTGATCGACGGGTGACGCCTTCAGCTAATTCTGACTTACGGAAAACGATGACACGGAGTCACGCTGGAAACATCAAGCCTGGGTGGGGTTGGAGCGTGTTTGATCGACTGCACGCTCCGTCCTTTTCTTGCGGACAGTTTCCGAAGCCTGATCCTGCTGCTCGGCGTGCGCACAGGTCATGATCACCTCGCGCACCAGACGCCGGCGAGCCGGCGAAAGTCCGAGAAATATCTCGATTGCTTCCCGCTCCTGACGGGCAGCGGATTCATACAACGTCTTTTCCTGTTCTATCTGATGGGCAGCTTCTTCCCCGAATCGCAGCGTGCGGGGGTCGACCCGCAGCCACTGCGCCAGCACCAGCATCTTGTCGTCCGTTGGCAGTACTTCACCTCTGAGCCAACGGCGAACGCCGTGCAAAGTCATGGGTTTCCCCCAATAACGCAAATTGAACTCACGCTCCAGAATGGCCGGCTTTGCCTCATAGCCAGCCTCTTGCAGAGCGTGACACAAGCGTTTGGCGAATTTTTCGCGAGTGTTTTCCATGCCCGCACACTACGGAGAGTGCGGCAGGCGCGGCGTAACACGATAGAAAATGCTAATTAAGCCAGTTACGTAACTTTTAGTTAACATAGCCAGTGCAATCCATTTCAGCGTCAAGTAATCAAGCCCATGCGCCTCCATACCCCAGCTAGCCAGCAGGAACGCCTTCTCCCGACGGGAATTCGACTGATTACCGTCACCGACCCCCAAGGCACCATTACCTACTGCAACGACGAGTTCGCCACTATCAGTGGTTTCGACCGCGAGACACTGCTGGGCAGCCCGCATAACATCGTGCGCCACCCGGATATGCCGGGAGCGGTGTTCGCTCAAATGTGGCATTACCTCAAGGCTGGCAAACCCTGGATGGGCATCGTCAAGAACCGTTGCCAGAACGGTGACTTCTACTGGGTCGATGCCTATGTGACACCGATATTTGCCGATGGTCGCATCAGTGGTTACGAATCGGTACGCGTAAAGCCGCAGGCCGAGCAGGTGCGCCGCGCCAGCCAGCTCTATGCGCAGATGCACAAGGGGGGCGCGAAGGATGCTTCGGCGCTGTCTCCGTGGCGCATTGCTTCGCTTTGTGCCTGGCCCCTCGTAGCCGCCCTGCTGGCGCTGGCCGCCTACCACTACGCTTCGCCCCTGGCCGGAGTCGGCTGCGCGCTGGCGGCGCTGCCCGCCCTGCAGGGCTGGAACAACTGGCGTCAGACACGACTGCTGCAGCACGTGCAGAGCAGCCTGGAAGGCGCTTTCGACGATACGCTCAGCGCTCGCGCCTATACCGATGCCAGAGGCAGGCAGGCACGCTTGCAGATGAGTCTGATCAGCGAGCGAGCCCGCTTGCGCACCCTGCTCGGTCGCCTGACCGATTTCGCCAGGCAGAGCATGGCGCTGGCCCAGCGCAGCGCCCGGCTGACCAGCGAGTCGGAAACCTCCCTGCATGAACAGCGCAAGGAAGCGGACATGACGGCGACCGCCATCCATGAAATGGCTGCATCGATATCCGAAGTGGCGACCCATGTGCAGCAAACCGCCGACGAAGCCAGCCGGATCGCCGCGCTGGCCCACAACGGCTCGGCGGAAGCCGGCAAGACCCGCGAGGTGATCGAGCGGCTGGCGAACAGCGTGGCGGGAATCAGCGCCTCGGTGGAAGAGCTGGCGCAGGATACCCAGTCCATCCAGCAGGCCGCCGACATGATCCGCGCGATCGCCGAGCAGACCAACCTGCTGGCGCTGAACGCCGCCATCGAGGCCGCGCGGGCCGGCGACCAGGGTCGCGGCTTCGCCGTGGTTGCCGATGAGGTGCGAGCACTGGCCTCGAAAACCCGCGATTCCACCGCCATCATCCAACAGATCATCGAAACACTGCAGGAACGTGCAGCGAAGGCAGTGGAAATTGCCCGCACCGGCACGCAGGAAGCCGACGATGGCGTTCGTCAGGTCATTACCACCCAGCAGGCCTTGCAGGAGGTCGGTGACGCCATCGAGCTGATCCACGACATGAGTCAGCAAATGGCGGTCGCATCCGAACAGCAGGCACATGTGGCCGAAGACATCTCCCGGCAGATCACCCGCATCGCCGACGCCTCGGACGTCAATGCCGGCTTGGCCGAAGAGTCAGCCCAGGCCGGTGAGGAACTTGAACAGACCGCGCACGACATGTACGCCCTGGTCGAGCGCTTCAGCAGTCAGCAAGCCCGCAAGACAGAGCCTGGCGGTGAAAGATCATGACCCTTGGGCAGAGCGCGGTATCACTCATCGCTAACGGCAAGCCGATAGATTCAGCACTGGCCACGGCCATCTTCGCGGCGGCGGTGGACGGCATTCTGGTCATCGATGCACAAGGCATCGTCCAGGCGGTCAACCGTGCGATGCTGGAACAATTCGGCTTTAGCGAAGATGAGTTGATCGGCAGCAACGTCTCGCTGCTGATGCCCGAATCCCATGCGCGGGCCCACAACGGGTACATGGAAAGTTACCGCCGCAGCGGCAGGTCCGAGATCATCGGCAAGGGGCGGGAGGTCATGGGCCGGCGCAAGAATGGCAGCTGTTTTCCGCTGCATCTGAGCGTAAACGAGTTCGATCAGGACGGACGGCGGCTGTTCGTCGGCATCTGCCACGACATCAGCGCGCGGCGGCGCCTCACCGAACGCATCACGTTTCTGGCGACCTACGATGCCCTGACCGAATGCGTCAGTCGAAATCCCTTCATCCAGGCACTCGGCCAGGCCATACGCACCTGCAGTGCCAACGGTCGACAGCTGGCAGTACTGTTCATCGACCTGGATGGTTTCAAGCTGATCAACGACAACCATGGTCACCCGCTCGGCGATCGGTTGCTCAAGGCAGTGGCCGGGCGTCTGCGCAACTGCCTGCGCGAAACCGATGTACTGGGGCGCATGGGCGGCGACGAGTTCGTCGCCATCGTTACGCTCGACGGTGAGCCGGCAATGGCTGAGCAGATCTGTACGCGCCTGCTCGAAAGCCTTGCGGAGCCCTTCGACATGGGAGTCATCATGCTTTCGGTGCGCGCCAGTATCGGCATCGCCCTGTTCCCCGAGCATGGCCAGGCTGCCGACGAGCTGATCAATGCCGCGGACCTCGCCATGTACCAGGCCAAGCTGATCGGCGGCAACCGGATGCAACTATTCGACCGGGAACAGCGCGAGAAGGACGAGCAGACCTACCAAATGCTCAAGCGCCTGCGCGAAGCCATCTCTCTCGGTCGGTTCGAATTGCATTACCAGCTGCAGTTCGACATGCAGACCCTGCAGCCCTCTGGTCTGGAAGCCCTGTTGCGCTGGCCCGACGACGAACATGGATTGATTCAGCCAGACCAGTTCATTCCACTTGCGGCGAAATACGGGCTGATGCCCGATATCAGCCGCTGGGTCATCCGCCAGGCCTGTGCTGACAATGCGAGACTGATCGAACGAGGACTGTTGGATGTAGTGGTGGCGGTCAATGTCTGCGCGCCTTTTTTCGGCCAGACGGAATTTGTCGGGCAGGTTCTGCAGGTCCTTGACGACACCGGCTTGCCACCCAACCGGCTGGAACTGGAGATCACCGAGGAAACCGCCATGAGCCATTCAGACTCGGTCCTGCAGAACGCCCGCGATCTGAAAAAGACCGGCATCGGCCTGGTCATGGACGATTTCGGTATCGGTTTCTCTTCACTGGGGCGCCTGAAGCAGCTTCAATTCGATAAATTGAAGATAGATCGCTCCTTCATCGCCGGGCTCCCGGACAATGACGACGACCGTGCCATTGTTTGCATGGTTCTCGCTCTCGCTCGCAGCCTGAACATGCAGACTGTCGCCGAAGGCATCGAGAAGCGCATGCAACTGGTCTGCCTGCAGGAAAGCGGCTGCGATCAGGGCCAAGGATTCTGGTTCGCCAGGCCGATACCGCTGGATGAGTTGATCGACAGGCTCGACAGAGACTTGCCCTCCTCGGCCCCCGGTCGCGACGCTCACCGATTAAAGCCTCCCAGGTAAACAACGGAAGCGTCTTCGGCGATTCCATCCTACGAGACCGTAGCCTGGATTAGCCGAAGGCGTAATCCGACATGACCTGGCGCTTGCTGCGCCAGGTCCGTTAGCGGCCTACGCCTTCCTCCATGCAGCGCACGGCACGCTTCTTGTTATCCACCAGCACGCCGGTCAGGCCTTTCTGCTCGGTATCGAACAACACCAGTACGCCATCGATGCACTGCGCGACCTGGGTGGCCGGTTTCAGCGATACCCGATAATCCTCGCCAGGCACGGTCTTGAGCATGGTGTAGTCGGCCAGCAGCAGCGCATCCTCGGGTTTGGCGATATGCACGTAGCCGTAATAGCTCAGCACGGCGATGGTGCCGAAGACGCTGCCAATGGCGGTGAGAATCAGTGGGATGGGGTTGCGTTCGGACATCTGTAGTCTCGTCTGGAAAGGGCGTTGTGCGGGCACTCAGAGAATATTGGCGTAATCGGCTTCGATACGATCCAGGCTCAGGTGGTTGAGGAAGTTGGAGAAGCACATCCAGGCTGACAGCGCATTGAGGTCCTGGAACTGCTGCGGCAGATAGCGCGGCGGTGCCACCATGCCCTCGTCTACCAGTTGGCGCAGGGTGCGCATGTCTTCCAGGGTGGTCTTGCCGCAGAACAGCAGCGGGATCTGCTCCAGCTTGCCCTTGCGCACCGCCAGCTGAATGTAGTTGTAGACCATGATGAAACCCTTCAGATAGGACAGGTCCTTGGTGAAGGGCAAGCCATTGGGCAGCGAGCCACGGAACACGCGGTTGGCGTTGCTGTAGCACTCGTCCTCGTCGTAACCCTGCTCGCGGAAGAAGGCGAACACATCGAGGAAATCCGCGCCCTCCTCGGCCATGTGGATGGCGCGGGTACGGTTGGTCAGCTTGCGCAGGCGTGTTGGATAGGAGGCGAAAGCGATCACCTCCATCAGGATCGCCAGGCCTTCCTGAGTCACCGTCGAGGACGGCGGCCCCTTGGCGAGGAAGGTGCAGATCGGCTGGTTCTGGCCATTGAGCGTGGTGCCAACGTGCACCAGCCCCTCATGCACTTCCAGGGCACGCACGTCGCGCGCGTTGAACATGGCGTCACTGCGGATCTTGATGTAGTCGGCGCCGGCTGCCGCATCGGCGAGGATGCCGTCGGACTCGAACACCCGGATCACGCCCTCGCCTTCACCGAATACCAGGTCCAGCCTTCGCTGCAGCATGTCCACGGCCTGCTGGGCATTGAGTGTCTTGGCTTCGTCCTTGAGGTCGCCCCGGTCGGCGATGTTGTTCAGGTAGTCGGAGAGCATCAGGCCGAGATCGGACAACGTCGGATCGCCGGCATGGAAGGCGTCCGAGGCCGCGCCGTAGAGTTCCTGGGAGATCAACCCGAAGTCGGCGGTGCCACGCGCTTCAAGCATGCGGATCACCATGCGATATTCGCGGCACATGCGCCGCATGATCTGCCCGACCGGGTTGAACTGGCCCAGCTGGCGGGTGATGTCGCGTTCGATGTTCTGGAATTCTTCCTTCTTGGCGCTGGAGTCGAAGGCCAGCGGTCGGCCTTCGTACCAGGCGCGATCGATCCTGGGCAGCTCGCGACAGCCAGAGGCGAAGAAGCCCTGACGGATGCTGTCGTCCCACTTCACCGCATCGAGCACCCGCACCGGGGCCTGCGCCTCGACGATACGGTCGGACAGCGCGCGCACCGTGAGCTGATAGTCGTCCAGTGTGTGGGAAGTGTTCATCGCTACCTCTCTGGATCGCAGGGGTCTCCTGTGCCGGGCCGGCTGGGCCTGACCCGGCACGGGGTTCGTCAGACTTCCGGACGCATGTGCGGGAACAGGATCACGTCGCGAATCGACGGCGAGTTGGTCAGCAGCATCACCAGACGGTCGATACCAATGCCCTCGCCGGCGGTGGGCGGCATGCCGTATTCCAGCGCGCGGACGAAGTCAGCATCGAAGTGCATGGCCTCGTCGTCACCGGCGTCCTTCTCCGCTACTTGAGCGTGGAAGCGCTCGGCCTGATCCTCGGCGTCGTTGAGCTCGGAATAGGCATTGGCGATCTCGCGGCCACCAATGAACAGCTCGAAGCGGTCGGTGACGTTCGGGTTCTTGTCGTTGCGGCGCGCCAGCGGCGAGACCTCGAAGGGGTACTCGGTGATGAAGGTCGGCTGCTCCAGGCGGTGCTCGACCAGTTCTTCGAAGATCATCACCTGCAGCTTGCCCAGACCTTCATGGCCCAGCAGCTTGACGCCGGCCTTTTTGGCGATGGCGCGGGCTTTTTCCAGATCGTTGAGATCGTCGGCGCTGATGTCCGGGTTGTACTTGAGGATCGAGTCGAACACCGACAGCCGCGCGAACGGCTCGCCGAAGTGGAACACCTTGTCGCCGTAGGGCACGTCGGTGCTGCCGAGCACGGCCTGGGCCAGCTCGCGGAACAGCTCCTCGGTCAGGTCCATGTTATCTTCGTAATCGGCGTAGGCCTGGTAGAACTCCAGCATGGTGAACTCGGGGTTGTGCCGGGTCGAGACACCTTCGTTGCGGAAGTTGCGGTTGATCTCGAACACACGCTCGAAACCGCCCACTACCAGGCGCTTGAGATACAGCTCCGGCGCGATGCGCAGGAACATCGGCAGATCCAGCGCGTTGTGGTGCGTCTCAAACGGCTTGGCCGCGGCACCACCGGGGATGGTCTGCAGCATCGGCGTTTCCACTTCGAGGAAGTCGCGCTCGGCGAGGAACTTGCGGATATGCGCGATGACCTGGGAGCGCACGCGGAAGGTGTGGCGGGTTTCCTCGTTGACGATCAGGTCGACGTAGCGCTGGCGGTAGCGCTGCTCGGTGTCGGTCAGACCGTGGTGCTTGTCCGGCAGCGGACGCAGGGATTTGGTCAACAGGCGCACGGCGCTCATGTTGACGTACAGGTCGCCCTTGCCCGAACGCGCCAGGGTGCCTTCAGCGGCTACGATGTCGCCCAGGTCCCAAGTCTTGATCGCTTCCAGGGTTTCGGCTGGCAGGCCCTTGCGGTCGACATAGACCTGCAGGCGTCCGGTCATGTCCTGCAGCACCATGAAGGCGCCCCGGTTGAGCATGATGCGCCCGGCGACCTTTACCGGAATGGCCGCTGCTTCCAGCTCTTCCTTGCTCTTGTCGGCGTATTTCTGCTGCAGGTCGTTGCAGTAGCTGTCGCGACGGAAGTCGTTGGGGAAGACATTGCCCCTGGCGCGCTCGGCGGCCAGTTTTTCCTTGCGCTGAAGGATCAGGCTGTTTTCTTCTTCTTGAAGGGCGTGCTGGTTCAGCGGTTGTTCGCTCATGTCGGCGGGTCGTTCCGGTCAAAGATGAAATTAAGTTGCAAGCCTCAAGCCTCAAGCCTCAAGCCGGAGAGGTCGCGCCAGGCTTGTCGCTTGAGGCTTGCAGCTTGCCGCTGCTCTAGAGGCCTTGTTTGAGGCTGGCTTCGAGGTACTCGTCAATATCCCCATCCAGCACCTTGTCGCAATCGCTGCGCTCGACGCCGGTACGCAGATCCTTGATGCGAGAGGCATCGAGTACGTAGGAGCGGATCTGGTGGCCCCAGCCGATATCCGACTTGGTATCTTCCAGCGCCTGCGAGGCCGCGTTGCGCTTCTGCATCTCCTGCTCGTACAACTTGGCCCGCAGCATCTTCATGGCGGTGTCCTTGTTGGCGTGCTGGGAGCGCTCGTTCTGGCAGCTGACCACGGTGTTGGTCGGTACGTGGGTGATACGCACCGCCGAGTCGGTGGTGTTGACGTGCTGACCACCGGCACCGGAGGAGCGGTAGGTGTCGATACGCAGGTCCGCCGGGTTGATCTCGATCTCGATGTTGTCGTCGATTTCCGGCGAAACGAATACAGCCGTGAACGAGGTGTGGCGGCGGTTGCCGGAGTCATACGGACTCTTGCGTACCAGGCGATGCACACCGATCTCGGTGCGCAGCCAACCGAAAGCGTACTCGCCCTTGATGTGCAGGGTTGCGCCCTTGATGCCAGCCACTTCGCCTTCGGACAGTTCCATGATGGTCGCGTCGAAACCGTGCTTGTCGGCCCAGCGCAGATACATGCGCAGCAGCATGTTGGCCCAGTCCTGGGCTTCGGTGCCGCCGGAACCGGCCTGGATATCGAGGTAGGCGTTGTTGGGGTCCATCTCGCCGCTGAACATGCGGCGGAACTCCAGCCCTTCGAGAATGGCGCGCAGGCGATCCAGTTCGACAGCCACATCATCTACTGCGCCCTGGTCGTCCTCTTCGACCGCCATGTCGAGCAGGTCGCGGGAATCAGCCAGACCGCCTTCGAGTTCGTCAAGGGTTTCGACGATCTGCGCCAGGGTGGCGCGCTCACGCCCCAGGTTCTGGGCGTACTCGGGATTGTTCCAGACGTTGGGGTCTTCGAGTTCGCGGTTTACTTCGACGAGACGATCATGCTTCTGATCGTAGTCAAAGATACCCCCGAATCGACAGGGTGCGCTCGGACAGGTCCTTGATGCTGTTGAGGATCGGGTTGATTTCCATAGGTAGGCAGCTCTCAAACGGACGTTTTGAAAAGCCGACGATTATAAACCCAGCGGGCCATCACTGACAGCCCGGACTGGATCGATGGCGCGAATGAGCGAAGTGGATAAACAGGCGCTTCAGGCCGATATGCCGCGAACCTGATGCTCAAGCTCCGCCTTGAGCGCCTCGTCGAGCTTGAGCTGGCGGGCCAATTCGTCCAGGTAGGCGCGCTCCATGAAGTGCTCTTCGTCCACCATCAGCACGCTGGCCAGATACATTTCCGCCGCCATCTCGGGCGAGGTGGCGGCTGCGGCCACTTCGACCGGATCCAGCGGCTTGTTCAACTCCGCGTCGCACCAGCGCTGCAAGTCCACATCGGTGGTCAGCTTGGCCAGTTCCGCATCGATCATCTGACGCTCCTGATCATCCACATGGCCGTCGGCCTTGGCCGCTGCAATCAGCGCCCTGAGGATGGCCTGGCTGTGCTCTTCGGCCTGCGCCGGAGGCAGGCGGTCAATCGTCATGGGCGTCCGCGTGGCTTGCGGTGATGCGCCGTTCTGCTGCGCCTGCCAGTTGCCATAAGCCTTGTAGGCCAGCACGCCAAGCGCTGTCAGGCCGCCATACGTGATGACCTTGCCACCCAGTTTGCGCGCCTTGCGATTACCCAGCAGCAATCCCATGGCACCCGCTGCCAATGCGCCACCGCCAGCGCCCGACAGCAGACTGCCGAGGCCTCCGTCACCGCGACCGGAAAGCAGATCGCCCAAGCCACCACCAGCGCCGGGAGCGGGATTTGATGTTTGTTTCTTCTGCAGCAATTCCTGGCCGGATTTCAGAAGCTGATCGAGCAAACCACTGGTTTTCATAAACAACCCTCGAAAAGGAACAGATGGATCAATCGGGGATACCGGAAGCCGACCGAAGCGGCGTGTCCCGATGCGCAGCACGTACATATTGTGGCGGCCAGGCGACCGAACTCTCACGCAAGTCTTCTGCCGCGTGCAGCGGCCAATAGGGATCACGCAACAGCTCGCGCGCCAGCAGGATGAGATCGGCCTGGCCGGTGCGCAGGATGTGCTCGGCCTGCACGGCCTCGGTAATCATGCCCACGGTGCCGGTGGCGATTCCGGCTTCACGGCGTACCCGCTCGGCGAATTGCGTCTGGTAGCCCGGTCCGACAGGGATCTCCGCATTGGCGGCGGTACCGCCGGAGGACACATCGATCAGATCGACCCCTAGCGCTTTCAGGCGCCGCGCCAGCTCGACGGTTTCGTCGGAGTTCCAGCCATCCTCGACCCAGTCGGTGGCCGACAGGCGCACGAACAACGGCAGCTCATCCGGCCACACGGCCCGCACGGCCTGGGTCACCTCCAGCAGCAGGCGGATGCGATTCTCGAACGAGCCGCCATAAGCGTCCTGACGCTGATTGGACAGCGGCGAGAGGAACTGATGCAGCAGATAACCATGTGCGGCATGCACTTCAGCCACTTTGAAGCCCGCCGCCAGCGCACGCTCGGCTGCGCGCACGAAAGCCTTCACCACGGCAGCGATACCGGCTTCGTCCAGCATTTCGGGAATGGCGTGCTGTGGATCGAAGGCAATGCTCGACGGCCCCACCGGCATCCAGCCGCCTTCGGCGACGGGCACGCTGCCATGCTTGCCGAGCCAGGGTTTCCAGGTGCTGGCCTTGCGTCCGGCATGGGCCAGCTGGATACCAGCCACCGAGCCCTGGGCCTCGATGAAGTTAGTGATGCGGCGCAATGGCTCGATCTGCTCATCGTTCCAGAGCCCCAGATCCTGAGGCGAGATCCGTCCGTTGGCGGCCACGGCAGTGGCTTCGATGATGACCAGCCCGGCGCCGCCTACGGCGCGACTGCCCAGGTGGACCAGGTGCCAGTCGTTGGCCATGCCTTCCCTGGCCGAGTACTGGCACATGGGCGAGACGGCGATACGGTTGGGCAAGGTCAGCTGGCGCAAGGTCAGCGATGCGAACAGTTGGGTCATGGTCGGCCTCTTCTACTGCAACGAATGCGATATGGACACCTTGCAGTAAAGACCATTCGCACGCCAGAGAGGCTGGGCAGTAATCACCCGTGCATCACCGCTTCAGCGTGCCTCGATATGGGCAACCAGCAACTGCACACTTTCGCGACCACGAAATTCGTTGACGTCCAGTTTGTAGGCCAGGTTGGCCCAGCGCACACCGGCATTGGGCCAGAGCCCGCGGTCGATATTGAAGGCGATGCCGTCAAGTGTCAGCGAGCCGCACTCGCTCCTGACCACCATCTTCAGGTGCTTCTCGCCGACCAGACGCTGCTGCACCAGCTGGAACACGCCGTGGAACATGGGTTCTGGAAAGTGCTGGCCCCACGGGCCGGCATTACGCAGCGCCTTGGCCAGCTCCAGATGAAACTCCTCGATGCTGAGCTGGCCGTCAGTCAACAGGCGTCCGGTGAGATCGTCCTCGCACAGCTGGCGGCGAACCTCGGCGTCGAACGCCGAGGCGAAGGCACCGAAGTTTTCCTGCGGCAGCGACAGCCCCGCAGCCATGGCATGGCCACCGAACTTGCTGATCAAGCCCGGATGACGGGCGGCCACGGCGTCCAGCGCATCACGTACATGAAAGCCCGGCACCGAACGCGCCGAGCCCTTCAGCACGCCATCACCGGCGTCGGCAAAGGCGATGGTGGGTCGGTGATAGCGTTCCTTCAGGCGCGAAGCGAGGATACCGATAACGCCCTGATGCCAATCCGGCTCGAACAGGCAGAGGCCGAACGGCAGATCGTCCAGCGGCAGGTCCTTGAGTTGCGCCAGGGCCTCGCGCTGCATGCCCTGCTCGATGCCCTTACGGTCCTGATTGAGCTGATCGAGCTGTACTGCCATGTCGCGTGCCAGCGCTTCGTCTTCGCAGAGCAGGCATTCGATGCCCAGCGCCATGTCGTCCAGGCGTCCCGCCGCGTTCAGGCGCGGCCCGAGGATGAAGCCCAGGTCGGTGGAGGTGATGCGCTTATGGTCGCGCCCGGCCACTTCGAGGATCGCCCGCAGACCCGGTCGCGCCCGCCCCGCACGAATCCGCGCCAGCCCCTGATGCACCAGGATGCGGTTGTTGGCATCCAGCGGCACCACATCGGCAACACTGCCCAGCGCTACCAGATCCAACAGCTCGGCCAGGTTCGGCTCGCTCCAGCCATTGCGGACAAACCAGCCCGACTCGCGCAGCCGCGCCCGCAGCGCCAGCAATACGTAGAAAATCACCCCAACGCCGGCGATGCACTTGCTCGGGAAAGCGCATTCGGGCTGATTGGGATTGACGATGGCATCGGCTGCCGGCAGATCATGACCGGGCAGATGGTGATCGGTCACCAGCACCATCAAGCCGGCAGCCTTGGCCGCAGCGACACCGTCCACGCTGGAGATGCCGTTATCCACGGTGATCAATAGGTCGGGCTGGCGTTCGAGCGCCACAGCGACGATTTCAGGCGTCAGGCCATAACCATATTCAAAGCGGTTGGGCACCAGATAATCGACATGCGCCGCGCCGAGCTGGCGCAGGCCCAGCACGCCGACCGCGCTGGCGGTGGCGCCATCGGCGTCGAAATCGCCGACGAAGAGAATGCGCTGGCGTTTTTCCAGCGCCTCCACCAGCAGCTCCACAGCCGCCTCGATGCCCTTGAGCTGGCCGTAGGGAATCAGCCGCGCCAGCCCCTTGTCCAGCTCGGCCACGGACTGCACGCCACGCGCGGCATACAGGCGCCTCAGCAAGGGTGGCAGGTCGCCCAGGTCGGGCAGCTGTGCGGGAAGAGGACGGGGTTCGATACGCATGAAGTTCGACAGTCTCGGGATTTGCTTGCTGCTCGGAAAGCGGGAAATAGATCGGCCTGCTAGCGCTCGCCCATCAGCCAGCTCAGCGCCACCTCGAACTGCCCTCGCTCGTCGGTGATGAACAGGGTGCCATCGCTGATCATCACGCCCCACTGGATGCTGCGTGGCAGGTCCGTGACCAGGTCGGCCAACGTCTCCGACTCGATGACTGCAATGGACAGATTCTTCAGACCCTTGACCGCATCGGGTACCTTGCCCTGCCAGCCGCGCAGATTACCGTAAGCCACCAGGCTGGTGCGCTCGGCACGTCGGGAGCACCAGGTCAGACGCTCGGCATCCGGTTGTCCGACCTCGATCCAGTGCAACACGCGACCGTCCAGGCTCTTCTCCCACAGGGCCGGCTCGTCGATATCCGACAGCCCGCGACCGAAGGCCAGTTGTTCGCTGTACCACAGCGCATAGGCGATCAGGCGGATACCCAGGCGCTCTTCGGTTTCGGACGGATGGCGCGCCACAGTGAAACGGACGTTTTCATAAACGCCGCGATCGAGGTCGGTGAGATTGAGTTCGACTTTATAGGGAGTCGCTTGCAAGGCCATGGGAGCGTCGCCTGGAAAAAGGGGCGCAGTCTAGCAAATCAGTGCAGCGGGTCGCTGGCTTATCCAGCCACCCGAACGCAATTGCGCCCCGCTGCCTTCGCTTCGTAGAGTGCCCGATCGGCCTCGCCCATCAGGCGGTCGAGGTCATAGCCGGCGCACGCCGTATCACTCACACCAATGCTGACGCTGAGCATTCCGGACGGACGGAACGGCAAGTTGGCAAACTCAGCGCGAATGCGCTCGGCCACATCGCGGGCGACCCCCGCGTCGGCATCGGCCAGCAGGCAGGCGAACTCTTCGCCACCGATGCGTCCGAAAACATCCTGCCGCCGCATGCGCGACTTCATCACCTGGCAAAAACTGATCAACGCATGGTCGCCGGCCTTGTGGCCAAGGGTGTCATTGAGGCGCTTGAACTGATCCAGGTCACAGAGCAGCAGTGTCGCCTGCTGCCCGGCGGCGCGACAGCGCAGCAACAGCCGCTCGCCATATTCGATGAAGGCCCGGCGGTTGCCGATGCCGGTCAACGGATCGCTGAGCGACGCCTGGCGGTACTCCAACTCGGCTCGCTCGCGCACCATCGCCAGCGTCACGAAGGCGATGCCAACCGCGTAGAGCATGGTTTCGAAGATCACCAGGGCGAAGAAGTCGAACTGCCCGGACACCTCGAAGGGCCGACCGTGGTCGAAGGGAATGCGCAAGACATAGACCGTGACATGCACCGCCATCAGCACCAGTGCAGGGCGCAGGGATACCCGAATCACCTGGCGGCTACGCCATAGTTCCGCCATGGCCATGCCGATATAGATGATGGTGAGCAGCGACAGCGTGGCGATACGCACCCGCAACGCATCCGCATCGAAAAAGGCCGGAAACAAACAGAGACCCGCCCAGATCAGCGGAGCGGCAACGATCCCTCGCCAGTGCGGCTGACGTCCGGCGAATACGCGCATCGCCGTCCAGTTGAAGGCCAGCGCCAGCGCCAGCAACGAGTTGCCCAGGATAATGGGCACCCAGTCGATACCCATGTTGCGCAGCGCGCCCAGGGCCGTGGCCACGACACCGAGAAAAAGCCCCAGACAGAGATAGCCGAGCGTCGGCTCCCGACGCCCGCTACGCCAGGACAGGAACATCAGAAGCGCCACCAGTAGCATCACATAGATGTCGGTGACGATGAGGGTTGGGACGCTTAATTGCATAGAGGCACCGACCCGCGCGCCCATCCGGTCGATCGACCCGGATTCTCAAAGCGCCAAGAGCATCACAACTTTAGCGATTCGCCATCGCAATGTCCTGCGTTCCGAGAGGTAAAAGCTGACCGTTCGGAAAAAGACCATTCGATCAGGATGTTTTGACAATCATTCTCATTCTGTTTAGCATCGCCGTCATCAAACAGGCTCAACGGGTAGTTCTTATGTACGTCTGTCTTTGCCAGGGTGTTACCGACGGTCAGATTCGCGAAGCCATCTATGAAGGCTGCTGCAGTTATGGGGAAGTACGCGCGACGACCGGTGTCGGCACCCAGTGCGGAAAATGCGCCTGTGTCGCCAAGCAAGTAGTGCGTGAAACCTTGGGCGATATCCAATCGGCCCAGGCCGCTCTCGCCTATCCCGCGAGTTTCGCCATCGCCTGAGCGCATCAGACTTTCCGAAAGCCGGGCATTGCCCTAATGCCAGTCAGTTAAGCTGACTGGCATTTTTATTTCTGGTCGGATACTTGGACGGCTTGGGTTTGACCGCTCGCGGATAACTGCGATCCTCACGACGATGAGGTAGGACGTAGTGCATGGCTGAGGCCTGTAGTTCAGCCAGGTAGCGAGGGATGTTGCCTGGATGATTCAAAGAGACCCCGTTCAAGAAGCCCAGAATCGCCCAGGTGCAAGCGGTGAAACTCATTTCGCAGGGGTAGATGCCAGGGCAGTGGCGACTCATTTCCAGCATTTGATAACGCAGCAGGTTGTACCCCAGTAGTACGCCCCACAGTTCTTGTTCAATCATCTCCGGCGTTTTACTACGCAGTGTGTAGTGACCCGCGAGCATGCCTTGCTTCATTTCTCGATAGCCCAGTTCGATTTCCCAACGCTGGCTGTACAGATCCACGATTTCGTCTGGAGGGAAGCGCAGAGGATCGATCATTGAGGTCAGTACCTGCCGCACTTTGCCCTTGATGGTCTTGCTTAATAACCGAGCCTGTAGCGTGTCTGGCAGGTCGGGCCATTGTTTACGCGCCTGCGGCGAGGTCTTTAGTGAGACGATGGCATCGTGGCGCCCTAACTTACGCAGCACCTCGTATTGAGCATCCTTTCGCAGCGGCAGTAACCAATGGCGCTGAGTGCCTGTCTGTTGCCAGCGATGAAGTAACCCCAGTGAATAGAAGCCACGGTCGAACAAGGTCAGCGAGTGATCGGGTGTGCTGTCGATCAGTTGTTCGGCCAGTTTCATCTCGTTGCTGTGGTAGCCGGCAAAAGCACTATTCACCAGCATGTGGCTGGTCAGCTCCATCTGGCAGACCATGCGAACTTGGGGATAGCCGGTATCGCCATGCTGATTACTGGCGCTGCCATAGTGCTTGCGGTTGTCGGCCGTATCCGGTGTGCGCCAGACCACGCCATCGACACTGAGCAGGCGCAAACCGGCCCAAGTGGGGTGATTGGCGCTGGCATGCCAGCGTTGTTGAGTCAGGGAAAAGACCTCTCGCACCGCAGCGCTGCCCAAACGCTGGCGACCTTGCACGATTGCACTGGGTGCTACCAATGGCTTCTGCCCAGGCAGCATGATGCCCATACGGCTCGCGGCATCCCAGGCCGACATCCGGCGAAACAACGCCATGGCGATCACGCACCAGATCATGGCTTCAAGAGGGAGACGTCGCTTACGCAGGGTCGCCACTCCCGCCGTTTCCAGTGCGGTGCTAACTAGGTCTGGATCAAGCAGCGCCCCTAGTTCGTCAAGGGAGTAAGTAGCAGATGCCACTTCGTGAGTCAGTGCCAAAGCGCGGGAAAGTCGCATAAAAAATCCGATGCTCAAAACAAGCATCGGATTTTCGTTTCAGCGCGCAGAAGGTCAAGCTGTAGCGCTTAACTGACTGGCATTAGGCATTGCCCGGCTTTTTTATGTCCGCAAATCAAGGCTTTGGCCACAACCGTGGAACGGAAGCATTCTTATTGCGTTTTACCTTTTGCATTCAATGACTTAGGTTTGACAGTCCCGCGCTTCGTGGCCAGACTTCTCAGTCACCACGGTTGATCGAGACAGGACACAGACATGAAAGGCGACAAGTTGGTCATTCAGCATCTCAACAAGATCCTTGGCAATGAGCTGGTCGCCATCAACCAGTACTTCCTGCATGCGCGCATGTACGAAGACTGGGGTCTGGGTAAGCTCGGCAAGCACGAGTACGAAGAATCCATCGACGAGATGAAGCATGCGGACAAGCTGATCAAGCGCATCCTCTTTCTCGAAGGCCTGCCCAACCTGCAGGACCTGGGCAAGCTGCAGATCGGCGAAAACACCCGCGAGATGCTCGATTGCGATCTCAGGCTGGAACACAGCGGCGTGCAGGATCTCAAGGTCGCCATCGCCTACTGCGAAAGCGTCGGCGACTACGGCAGCCGCGAATTACTGGAAGATATCCTCGAAGCCGAGGAAGAACACATCGACTGGCTGGAGACCCAGCTGGGGCTGATCGACAAGGTAGGACTGGAAAACTACCTGCAGTCGCAGATGGACGAATAACCTCTTCCGCAATGCAAAAAAACGCCATGGCCCGAAAGGAACATGGCGTTTTTTATGGCTCAATGGGCGGCAAAGCCTGGAGACCTTAGCGCTTGCCGCTTATGGCTGCCTCAGGCGTCAGTCGTGCCGACCGCCGACTTGATCAACGTCTGCAGCTCACCCTTTTCGAACATTTCCAGAATGATGTCGCTGCCGCCGACCAGCTCGCCGGCAACCCACAGCTGTGGGAAAGTTGGCCAGTTGGCGTACTTCGGCAGCTCCGAGCGAATTTCCGGATTCTGCAGGATGTCGACATAGGCGAATTTTTCGCCACAGCCCATCACGGCCTGGCTGGCGCGGGAGGAAAACCCACACTGCGGCGCGTTGGGCGAGCCTTTCATGTACAGCAGCACCGGGTTCTTTTCGATCTGCTCTTTGATGGTTTCGATAATTTCCACGGGGCACCTCGGCTAGTCACGGATGGCGCGCATTGTACAGAACGACGACCTAAAAGCCGAGTCGCGGAGTCGGCTTTTGTCGCCGATCATCGAGCTACCGCCTCGTCCGGCCATGCACCGGACCATGTAAGGCAGGTGCATTGAGGCCGATTTGCGCCTGTGAAGCCTTTCTGGATAAGATCGCGCCTTTCCCGTTTCGTCGCTTTCCGTGCGACCCCCTGTCGTAAGGCCCTCTTTTTCCTGTAAAACCTCCGGCCTTCGACTGCGGCAACACAAGGTAGTTGATATGAGCGCAAGGCATTTTCTCTCACTGATGGACTGCACGCCCAAGGAACTCAACAGCCTGGTTCGTCGCGGCATCGAGCTGAAGGATCTGCGCAAGCGCGGCATTCTGTTCGAGCCGCTGAAAAGCCGCGTACTGGGGATGATCTTCGAGAAGGCTTCGACCCGTACCCGGCTGTCCTTCGAGGCGGGAATGATCCAGCTCGGCGGCCAGGCGATCTTTCTCTCGCCACGCGACACCCAACTGGGACGCGGCGAGCCCATCGGGGATTCGGCCATCGTCATGTCGCGCATGCTCGATGCCGTGATGATCCGCACCTTCGCTCACTCCACGCTGACCGAGTTCGCCGCCCACTCATCGGTGCCGTTGATCAATGGCCTGTCGGACGACCTGCATCCCTGTCAGTTGCTGGCCGACATGCAGACCTTCCACGAACATCGCGGCAGCATCGCCGGCAAGACGGTCGCCTGGATCGGTGACGGTAACAACATGTGCAACACCTATATGGAAGCCGCCGTCCAGTTCGACTTCCAATTGCGCATCGCCTGCCCCGAAGGTTACGAACCCAAGGCAGAGCTGCTGGCCCAGGCCGGTGATCGCGTACAGATTTTCCGTGATCCACGCGAAGCGGTCGCCGGGGCGCATCTGGTCAGCACCGATGTCTGGGCTTCCATGGGCCAGGAAGATGAAACGGCGGCACGCCTTGCGACTTTCCGTCCCTATCAGGTCGATCGCGCCCTGCTCGATGCCGCGGCGGATGACGTCCTGTTCATGCACTGCCTGCCGGCACACCGCGGCGAGGAGATCAGCCAGGACCTGCTCGACGACCCGCGCTCGGTTGCCTGGGATCAGGCCGAGAATCGCCTGCATGCGCAGAAGGCCCTGCTGGAATTCCTGGTCGAACCGGCGTTCAATCACGCATGAGCGACCAGCCTCTGCTGAACCTGCGCGGCCTGGATTGCGGCTATGCGGAGCAACTCATCGTGCAGAACCTCAGTCTGCACCTCAATCGTGGCGACATAGGCTGCCTGCTGGGTCCCTCCGGCTGCGGCAAGACCACGACCCTGCGGGCCATCGCCGGTTTCGAGCATCTCAGTGCCGGCGAGATCCAACTGGGCGATACCGTACTGTCACGCGCCGGCTTCACCCTCGCCCCCGAAAAGCGCCGTATCGGCATGGTATTCCAGGATTACGCACTGTTCCCCCATCTGACCGTGGCGGACAACATTGCCTTCGGGATCCGCAAGCATCCCCAGGCGCCACGCATCGTCGGCGAGATGCTGGAGTTGGTGAACCTGACACAGCTGGGCAAGCGCTACCCTCATGAATTGTCAGGCGGCCAGCAGCAACGCGTCGCCCTCGCCCGCGCCCTCGCGCCGGAACCGGAGCTGCTGCTGCTCGACGAGCCCTTTTCCAATCTCGACGTCGATCTGCGCCGGCGCCTCAGTCATGAAGTGCGGGACATCCTCAAGGCACGCGGCACCAGCGCAATTCTGGTCACTCACGATCAGGAGGAAGCCTTTGCCGTCAGCGATCAGATCGGGGTATTGAAGGATGGCTGCCTGGAGCAGTGGGACACGCCCTTCAACCTCTATCACGAACCACTGACGCCCTTCGTCGCGAGCTTCATCGGCCAGGGCTATTTCATTCGTGGCCAGCTCATCGACCCTGAAACGGTACAGACCGAGCTGGGCGTGATTCACGGCGACCGCGCCTACATCATGCCCGATGGCAGTTCGGTGGACGTCCTGCTGCGCCCGGACGATATCGTTTACGCGCCGCAAAGCGAACTCAAGGCACTGATCGTCGGCAAGACCTTCCTCGGGGCTTCGACGTTGTACCGTCTGCAACTGCCCACCGGCAACCAGCTGGAAGGCATCTTCCCCAGCCATACCGACTACCCCACCGGGCAGCAGATCGGCATCGCCATCGCCGCCGATCATCTGGTGGTGTTCCCCGCCCAGGGCAGCGTCGCCGCCCATGAAACCCTGCCCAAGAGCGGCGTGCGTCGTTACAGCGGCGGATTCTGACGAACTCACGCCCCTCAGTGAGGGAGGGGCCTTGGCCGCGAGCTCTGTTTTCTGCCTGTGCAGGCTTGAGAAAAACCAGAGGGAAAAGCGCAATAATTCCGAGATATAGCAATGGATAGAGGGCTATACCGGGATGGCGTTTGGTAACGGTGCTTCACTCTCGGAAAAAGGATTCAACCGGAAGTCGAGCCGTATCTGTTTGCTGAATCCAGTCCAACAGGTCCTCAGCTATGCTTATCATCTCTTTGGGATCGTCGCCCTTATAGAGAGCAGAGGCCAGCTCCAAGCAGCGCTTGCGGGTCGACATCTCATTGGCAAGAGCCTTGTCCTTCTCTGCCTGAGCTTGTAGCAGCGTTTCCTTTCTGCCGAAGAGGTATCGGTGCAGAGTCCATTCAGGATGATCCAGGTACTGTTGGACCAAGGAGTCCAGGATATCGAGGGAGTCAATGGATGAGCTTCTAGCCATGCAAGTATCTATCTGCGGTCGATAGCTGTTGCCGAGGGAGATACGGCGGCGGCCAGTACAACAGGCCGCCGAAGAAGTCGATTTTGCGCTACTTCCTGCCCTACATTCGCTCGAGCAGCCTGTAGATCGCATTCTCAGTCAAGCTGACCGGTTTCCAATTGGCGTGCGGGTTGGTTCGGCAGCAATAAGGATCTACCGCCACTTTCCAAGCCGCTATTTTAACAATGCAGCAAGAGGACTGACCCCAGAAGAGGCTTTTCATATTTCATGCCGGATCGCTCTCTTCTCCCCTGCTACAAGGCACTCATCTATCAAGCCAACCGCCTGGATCAGGTTTGCCCTTATCGAGGGTAGTGAGCTACCAATCAAATAGCTCTGCCTCTCCGACAAACTGAGAAAGGCTTGCAGCACAATATCCGAATGCCTAACCAGCGCGATCAAATGGTGTCCGCTAGGTCCATGAGTACCAGCTAGCCAGTGCTTCGCAGTGCGCTCACTCGCATCAGTCCATTGTCGGAGTGTCTTTACCGCCCGGTGGGATGTCCCCAGTTCAAGCCTCAGTGCATTTGCCAGGATACCCGCATACTCTGAACTCGTATGAGTCGGAAACTCATTACCCATTTTAGTGACCATTTTTCCGGCACCTCTCTTCTATATTCAATGCTTACCGATGGGCTCTCCATAAGCCTGAGTACAGCCTGGCTAGGCTTGAGGGAGAACTGCGTTCCGAGGCATTCGCGTGAGTAGCCTGAATCGCACACCAAATAGCGACTCCCCACCCAGCTCAATAAGTGCTGCAGCCTATGTGCGGATGTCCACCGAGCATCAGCAGTATTCGACGGAAAATCAGCTAGACACAATCAAGGCATACGCTAACGACAATGGTCTAGAGATCGTCCGCATCTATACCGATTTTGGAAAAAGCGGCCTGAGTCTAGACGGCAGAGATGCACTGCAGCGGTTACTCAGAGACATCGAAAGCGGCTCGACCGACTTCACCATCGTTCTGGTCTACGACGTCAGCCGTTGGGGGCGTTTTCAAGATCCTGATGTCAGTGCCAGCTACGAAGTCCGCTGCCGCCAAGCTGGGGTGGCAATCGAATACTGCGCGGAGCAATTCAGAAACGATGGAAGCCTCAGTTCTGCCATCGTCAAGCAGGTCAAACGCTCCATGGCTGCCGAATACAGCCGGGAGCTTTCTGTAAAGGTTTTTGCAGGTCAGTCGAGATTGATTGGGTTGGGTTTTCGCCAGGGAGGTCCCGCAGGCTATGGCCTGCGCCGTCAGCTAGTTGACCAACACGGTAACCTAAAGACTGTGCTCGAACTTGGCGAACACAAGAGCCTTCACACGGATCGAGTTGTGTTAGTTCCGGGGCCTGAGTCAGAGCAACAGGTTGTCCGGGAGATCTATCGGATGTTCGTTGAGGAGGGTCGCGCCGAAAGGGAGGTGGCGCAGATACTCAACGATCGTGGGCAACTCCCTAGCCCCGGTCATCAATGGACGCGGGGCGCAGTACATCAGATCCTCATTAATGAGAAGTATGCAGGGCACAATGTCTGGAACAGAACGTCTGGCAAGCTGAACGAACGGCGTGTCAGTAACCCTGAGACGTTCTGGATCAGAGCCGACAATGCCTTTCCGGCTCTGGTTGAACCCCTGTTGTTCAACGCGGCTCAGCTCATTATCCAATCACGCACCACGCATCTAACAGACGATCAAATCCTAGATGCTCTACGTGGTTTGCTTGTCAGGAAAGGCTATCTATCAGGGCTCCTCATCGACGAAGAAGAGAAATGCCCCTCCACTAGCACCTTTCGATCTCGATTTGGCAGCCTGCTACGCAGCTATTCACTCATCGGTTATACGCCTGCCCGTGACTATGCCTACATCGAAGCCAATCAGCGCTTACGTAAGCTATATCCCCAAGTGCTGACGGCCACCATTCAACGCATACAAGAAGTCGGGGCTCAGGTCGAGGTTGAAGAAAGCACTCAGATACTTTGGATCAGCCAAGAGGTCAGAGCCTCAGTCGTACTCTGTCGCTGCCAGGAGCTGCCATCTGGCAGCTTGCGCTGGAAGATTCGCTTCGATGCTGGGCTCTCTCCGGACCTGACCATTGCCGTGCGCATGCAGCCCGGCGAATTAGAGGCCCGTGACTACTACGTTTTCCCCGCCATGGATCAGTTCGCTTCAAAGATTCGCTTGGCCGAGGCGAACCCTCGCGAGCTGGAGCTATATCGTTTCGATACCTTGGACATTCTCTCCACGCTGACTCGTCGCGTGGCACTACCAGGAGCCGCGTGATGGCCACAGTGCTTGTATCCAACTCAGCGCTACACGTAGCGGATGCAGCCCCCATCAGAATGATCGCCATCAGTCGTATACGTGTTCTGAACCCGCGAACCAGAAACCAAAAGGTCTTTGCGAGCCTGGTGGAGAACATCGCTAGCCTAGGCCTGAAACGCCCTATTACGGTCGCTGAAAATGGTGATAACTATGACTTAGTGTGTGGGCAGGGACGTTTCGAGGCATTCAAAATACTCGACGAAACAGAGATGCCCTGTGTCGTGGTATCCGCTACTCAGGCTGAGCGCTATCTGATCAGCCTTGTAGAGAATCTGGCACGCCGAAAACACTCGAACAAAGACCTCTTGAGTGCCATAAACATCCTCTCTGAGCGTGGCTACTCGCCTAAGCTGATTGCTCAAAAGACCTGCCTGGATATCACCTACATTCGAGGCATTCTTATCCTTCTCAGGCAGGGTGAGGAACGGATGATCGCAGCTGTCGAGAAAGGGTGGCTGCCGATCACTGTCGCAACAGAACTGGCCCGTGCAGATGACGCACAGACGCAAGAAGCGATGCTGGATGCCTATGAAAGTGGCTTGCTCAAAGGGGATCAGCTGATACGCGTTCGGCGCCTTATTGATCGGCGCCGGACGATGGGCAAAGGCTACGGGCGATGGCAGAAATCGGACGAGAAGCCCACACCGAGCAAGCTGTTGAAGGCATATCAAAACGAGGTGCGGCGCCAGAAGCTAATGATCAAAAAAGCGGACGTCAGCGAACAGCGGCTCCTATTCGTAGTTTCTGCTTTCCGAAAACTCCTAGCTGACGACTACTTCTGCACCCTTCTTCGCAGTGAGGAGATCGGTGATATGCCGCAAGTTTTAGCCGACCGCATCTACGGGAAGGGTCGAAAATGACAGCGGTAAAGCACGCGTTCGAACCAGTTGTTGTATCTATTCCACTGACGCAAATCTTGCCTACGTACCGGGCTACCAAGGATCAACTGCATTCCCCTAAGTTCACATCTATTTTGGCCTCGATCCGTGAGCTTGGTGTAATCGAGCCATTGGCTGTACACCCATCAACTACTGCTGATGCGGGCGGAAATCCTTGCTACATCCTGCTTGACGGCCACTTACGCATAGAGGCCCTACGTCAACTGGGGGCCACCGAGGCCCTTTGTTTGATGGCGACAGACGACGAAGGCTTCACCTACAACAGGCAGATCAATCGCCTCACACCCATCCAGGAACACAAGATGATCTTGGAAACAATCAGCAAGGGGGTATCTGCGGAGAGAATTGCCCAGACCCTCAACGTCAATGTGGATCGTATTCGCGCGAGGGAACGGCTTCTTGATGGAGTTGCGCTAGAAGTTACAGAGATGCTTAAAAACCGCATGGTCAGCCAGAGCGTCTTCCAGACACTCCGTAAGATGAAACCAATACGGCAGATAGAAACGGCGGAGATGATGATCTCCGCAAACTGTTTCACCGCTCGCTATGCTGAGATGGTGCTGGTTGCAACCAGGCCTGAGCTTCTGGTCAGTGCCAAGAAGAAAACCAACGGAGAAGCAAGCGCTGAAGATATCGCCCGAATGGAGCGGGAAATGGAGAAGCTGTACCACGACTACCGCCTTGTCGAGGACACGCTGGGGGAGACAATGTTGGTACTCGTCGTGACCAAAGGGTACATCGCCAAACTGATGCGTAACGCCGCAATTGCCGCCTACTTCAAGCGCTATGAGCCTGATCTGGCGAGCGAACTGAGCGCAGTAATGGATGCAGTTACAGCGGATGCTCGAAACCTGGAAAGAGAGTAGCCACGACTGGAATCTCGCGCAGTGCGGAGTTTTGGCTGAAGGTAGTCTTCAATTACATATACGCCAACGCTTCGTAGCGCACGGAAAAACCAAATAGTTTGGCGTTCTCGGAGAAATCAGCAAGCCGACCGGAATGGACTGCCGACGTCGGCAATTTCCGAATTGTTTGGACTTTTTATTTTGGTGGCGCCTTGATTTTACAAGGGGTGGAAGGGTTAACTCACTCGGAGCCGTTCGGAGTTTTTGCCAATGGCAGCTCATCATCCGGACTCCCCGGATTTTACTCGCTGGCGCGGAAGAGATCGTTGAATGCAGGGAGTACCATCTCGACGGCCCCTCCCAAATGCCCCAGCGTGCCCTGTTATAGTTCTCCAGAGTGGCTGCACCCGACGCTGGTCGCTAATTGTGCGGCCAGTACAAAATCAACTTATTTGAATTCCGTTACGCCCACGGCAACAAGTAGTGAAATGGCGTTTATCGCGCGAGCGGGCTTCAAATTTCGCGCGGCGCTACATCTGCCGGCACGGAGTCACCCGGCGAAAGCTCGCGGGCAAGCCCTCTCCCACAAAGCACCTGCCTCGCGCAACAGGTTATCGGCACACGGCCTTGAAACGCCTCAGGACCGCGAAGCCTGCTGACGTCGCTGACGAAAGAAATCGCTCAGCACTGCGCCGCACTCATCCGCCAGCACACCGCCTTCGACGAGTACGCGGTGGTTGAGAAAATCCTGGGCAAAGAACTGCCCGCGACTGAGCGCAACGCCGGCCTTGGGTTCTGTCGCGCCATACACCACGCGCCGAATGCGTGAATGCACGATCAGCCCGGCGCACATGCTGCAAGGCTCCAGCGTGACGTACAGGGTGCTGCCGGGCAGGCGATAGTTTTCCAGCTGCGATGCGGCATCGCGGATCGCCACCATTTCCGCATGGGCGCTGGGGTCATGGCGGGAAATCGGGCAATTGTAGCCGCGCCCGATGATGCGCCCATCCTGCACCAGCACGGCGCCCACGGGCACTTCCCCCAGCACCGCCCCTTCGGCGGCCAGTGCCAGCGCTTCACGCATGAAATACTCGTCGTGACTGCGATCGATGATCTGTGGTTTTTTCATGATTCAGCTTCGCCTATACCACCTCGATCGCCGCCATCAGCCCGGTTTCCATATGGTCGATGACGTGGCAGTGGAACATCCAGACACCGGGATTATCCGCCACCAGCGCGATGCGGGCGGTTTCGTTCTTGCCCAGCAGATAGGTGTCGGTGAACCAGGGCTCGATCTGGCGGCGGTTGGACGAGATGACCTTGAAGGTCATGCCGTGCAGATGGATCGGATGCTGGTATTGGCTGAGGTTGCGCAACTCGAAGATGTAGTGCCCGTCCTTTTTCAGGGTGGCAATGGGCCGATCCGCACAGGTCTTGTCATTGATATCCCAGGCCTGGCCGTTGACCTGCCAGAAGCTGTACGCACCGCCCTGTTCAATGTTCTGCGACAGCGCGCCCGCCCATTCGAAATTGAAACGCAGCGTTTCAGCACGCTGCAGATCGGGCTCAGCAATGGGGTTGGCCGGCAAGGACGCGGGCCAGCTGCCCTCCGCCTCACTGCTCGCCACCGAATGAAGGGTTGCCAGCCGCAGCGGCCCGTTGCGCAGCGACAGCTGCTCGCCGGCAGCCGGCACTTTCAGCGCCAGATCGATACGCATGCCCGGCCCCAGCCAGTACTCCTTGCCCATTGGCCGGGGCGTCACCGGATTGCCGTCCAGGGCATAGATACGCGCCTCGCCACTGGACAGGTTGAGGCGGTAGGTCAGGGTATTGTCGAGATTGAGAATACGCAGCCGCACGATCTGCCCGGCCGGCAATTCCAGCGTCGGCGCATGCTCACCATTGACTGTCGACAACACGCCCGGCGTACCGCCACGCGCCGCTTCACGGGGCACGCTGAAATCGGTGAAGGCGCCCTGTTTGTCGACGTGCCAGCTTTTCAGGCTCAGGGTGCGCTCATGCTGGAAGCCGCTGGGCTCGCGTTCCTCGACGATCAACGGTCCCACCAGCCCACGCCCGAGCTGCTCGGCGCTGGCGGTGTGCGGGTGATACCAGAAGCTGCCGGCATCGTGCACGATGAAGTCGTAATCGAAATACTCACCCGGCAAGACCGGCAGCTGCGACACATAGGGCACACCATCCATCGCCAACGGCAGGCGGATGCCATGCCAGTGGATGGTGGTCGGCACCTCCAGATGATTGATGAAACGCACCCGCAAGCGTTCGCCCTGACGCGCTCGCAACTCCAGGCCGGGCGCCTGCCCGCCATAGGCCCAGGCGGGTGTCTTGTGTCCCGCCACCAGTTCGACATCGAGCGGCGCAGCAATCAGCTCGTAGTCATGGCTGGCCACGTCCTGCGGTCGCCCCAGCCAGTAGCGTATGCCAGTCGCACCGAAACCGGCCACGCCAAGGCCGGCCAGGCCGGCAAGAATTTGTCTGCGGGTAAACGTCATGAGATACCAGTTCGCCAGCCAAAAAGATGAGAGATTTTCTCACTTGCTGGCCGGTTCCGCGAGCCGGCTTTGACCTCACCGGCCCTCGGATGCGCGACATGATGTCTCGCCAGGCACCGAGCCTCGCCGTCATGCCAGTCCGATACCGCTTGAGGCGAGAGGCAGCTCACGGATGCGCTGGCCTGTAGCGTCGTGCACGGCATTGAGCAACGCCGGAGTGATGAGCACCGTGGCAATCTCGCCGATACCGGTAGGCGCTTCGCTACTGGGCAGGATATACGTCTCCATCACCGGCGTTTCGTTCATGCGCAGCACGCGGTAATCATGGAAGTTGGATTGCTCGATGCGCCCGCCCTCGATCGTGATATTGCCGAACAGCGCTGCAGACAGGCCGAACAGGGTTCCACCCTGCACCTGTGCTTCCACGGTCGCCGGCGATACCACCCGACCACAGTCGACCACCGTGACCACGCGCTCCGTGCGCACCTTGCCCGCCGCATCGAGGCTGACTTCCACGACCTGGGCGGCATAGGTCTGGAACGCGAAGGTCAGCGCGATGCCGCGTCCGCGCCCTTCCGGCAGAGGATTGTTCCAACCGGCCTTCTCGGCCACCGCCTCCAGCACCCGCAGCGCGCGGGGATGGGCCTGGAGCAACGGCTTACGGAAGGCAATCGCATCCTGCCCCGCCGCCTGCGCCAGTTCGTCGATAAAGCACTCCACTGGAATGGCGTTCTGCATATGCCCCACGCCGCGCCACCAACTGGTCAGCAGCCCCTCGGGCGGCTCCTGGCGCACGAACTGAACCAGCAGGTTGGGGAATTCATAAGGGCCTGCCGCATCACGGATGGCGTCGACATCGATGCCATCGGTAAACGCTCCAGGCGCAAAGCGAGCCATGATCGACGAGCCGGTAACGCGGTGATGCCAGGCCAGTGGGCGCCCCTGTTCGTCGAGCGTGGCGCTCAGACGATTGTAGTGATAGGGCCGATAGGAGCTGTGCTGCATATCTTCCTCGCGGCTCCAGACCACCTTGATCGGACCCTCGACTTCACGGGCGATACGCACTGCCTGTATCACATAGTCGACTTCGAGTCGCCGCCCGAAACCACCGCCCAGATACTGGTTATGAACCTGCACCTTCTCCGTGGGCAGGCCCGCCACCTGCGCAGCCGCCGCCTGCGCGCGCGTCGGCACCTGGGTGCCCAGCCAGATTTCGCAGCTTTCAGGGCTCAGACGCACGGTGCAGTTCATCGGCTCCATCGTGGCGTGGGCCAGCAACGGCTGCTGGTAGACCGCCTCGAAGGTACGGTGCCCCTTGGCCTCTGCAGCAGCGCGCACCTGCGCCACATCCCCCTCCTGGCGGGCCGTCACCCCTTCGCGCAGCGATGCCGCCGCCAGCTCATCCAGCATGGTCCGGGTCGAATAACCACTGGCTGGCCCTTCTTCCCACTGCACCTGGGCCACCGCCAGGCCTTTTTGCGCAGCGCCCATGTGATCGGCCACGATGGCGACCACATCGTCGAGCTGCACCACCTGGCGCACACCACGCACGGCCAGCGCCTTGTCCTGCGCCAGGCTTTTCACCCGTCCGCCGAAGAATGGGCTGGCGGCCACCGTGACCACGCGCAGCCCCGGCAGTTTGACGTCTATGCCGAATTGCGCACTGCCATCGACCTTGGCCGGGCCGTCCAGCCGCTTCAGGTCGCTGCCGATCAGGCGGAACTGCTTCGGGTCTTTAAGGGCAATCTGTTCGGGCACGAACAACCTGGCTGCTTCTGCGGCCAGCGCGCCGTAACGCAGTTGCCTGCCGGAGGGTTCATGCACGACGCTGCCGTCCCGGGCAATGCAGGCCTCCACCGGCACGTTCCAGGCGTTTGCCGCAGCAGCCACCAGCATCATGCGGGCGGCGGCGCCGGCCTCACGCATCGGCAACCAGGCCATGCGCACCGAATCGGAGCCGCCGGTGATCTGCTGCCCGCCTGGAGCGGAGGCATAGAGCAGATCGTCAGCCGGCGCATGCTCCAGATGCACACTGGCCGGGTCGACTTCCAGTTCTTCAGCAATCAGCATCGATAATGATGTGTAGGTGCCCTGCCCCATCTCGACGCGGGGCATCACCAGGGTCACGGTGTTATCGGTGTCGATGCGCACAAAGGCGTTGAAGGTGGCGTTGGCCGGGCTGGTTGTCTCCAGCGCCTTGGCAATCGCCAGCGGCACCTCGACGCTCAGCAGCAACGCGCCACCCACGCCCGCCGCCTTGAGAAAGGCGCGTCGTGACAGGCCTGCCGGGCTGGAAAGAGAATTATCCGTGCGCATCTCACGCCTCCTTTGCATTGGCTTGAACGAGGCGTGACGCCTGCTTGACCGCCGTATGGATTCGCTCATAGGTCCCGCAGCGGCAGATATTGCCGGCCATGCCGTCGCGAATCTGCTCGTCGCTTGGCACGGGCGTTTGCCTCAGCAGCGCAGCAGCCGACATGATCTGCCCCGGTTGGCAATAACCGCACTGCACCACGTCCACTTCCAGCCAGGCCTGTTGGAGCGCCCGTCCTTCATCCGATGCGGTCACGCCCTCGATCGTCGTGATGGCTTTGCCTGCGGCCTCTGTCACCGGGGTGACGCAGGAGCGAATGGCCGCGCCATCAACATGCACGGTACAGGCCCCACACAACGCCGCGCCGCAGCCGTATTTGGTGCCTGTCAGGCCCAGCACGTCCCGCAGCACCCACAACAAGGGCGTATCGCTGTCGACGTCAGCACTATGCTGGTTTCCATTGATCGTGAGAGTGAAGCTCATGGTCTGTCCCTACAAAATGAAAGTCGAATCGAGGCCGGGCTGCCGCCATGCGCCGTTTATGTCTCCAGCTGGGCATCAAGCCGTAATTTTGCATTGGCCACGGAGAGCGTCCGAGGCAGTTCGACGCCATTCTTGACCGCCAGCACCTCGGCCATCACGCTCACCGCGATCTCGGCGGGCGTCTTGCTGGCGATGTAGATGCCGACGGGTGCGTGAAGATGTGCCAGAGATTGTTCGGTCTCGCCGAAGTGCTCGATGAAGCGCTGCCTGCGGCTGTCGGTATTGCGCCGCGAACCAATGGCCCCGACATAGAAGGCCGGGCTGTGCAGCGCCGCCAGCAGGGCCAGGTCGTCGAGCCTGGGGTCGTGGCTCAACGCCACGATGCAGGTGCGCGTATCCGGCTGCAGCGCCTGCACCGCATCGTCGGGCATTTGCCTGTCGAGCGTTACTCCCGGCACGGACCAGCCGCCCAGGTATTCCTGGCGCGGATCGCAAACCGTTACCGCGAAATCATTGAACAGCGCCATCGTGGCCAGGTATTCGGCCAGCGCCCCGGCGCCGATCAGCAGCATGCGGTATTGCGGCCCCAGGGTGCAGATCAGGCTTGTGCCATCGAAGTGCAGCGTCTCGGGCTCCGTCACTGGCGTCAGCGTCACCGCACCGGTCGCACAATCGACCTTGCGCTGGACGAGGACTCCGGTCTTCAGCTGCCGCACCAGCGCATCGAGGGTGGTCAAGTCAGGATCACTCTCCAGCAACAACTCCAGGGTGCCGCCACAGGGCAATCCGAAACGATGGGCCTCGTCCGCCGTGACGCCATAGCGCTCCAGCATAGGCGTGCCCCGTGGAATTTCTCCCTCGCCGAAAGCGCGGGTATAGCGGTGGATCAGGTCGTCTTCGATGCAGCCGCCGGAAACCGAGCCTGCGCAACGACCGTCCTCGCGCAGGGCCATCATCGAGCCCACCGGGCGCGGCGACGAACCCCAGGTTCGGACAACCGTCACCAGCATCACTCGCTGCCCGGCGGCACACCAGTCGCGAGCGGCGCGCAGCACCTGGACATCAACGCTTTCCATACAGGTTTCCCATCAATGATTGCCCGTGGCGAGCAGTTTTTCGGCCCGCGCCAGATCGTCCAGTGTGTCGATATCCGTCACGATGCCCGGATCGTTCAGATGCAGCACCCGCACCGTACCGGCCTGCCGATGCGCACGTACCACGGCAGCTGCGCCCCTGTCGCCGCCGAGCATGCTCAGCGCAGCGAAACAGCCTGGACCGAACCCGACCGGATGCCCCTGTTGCTGCCGATACAACGGCAACACCAGCGCATGCGTCGCCAGTTCCCGAGCCACCTTGAGCAGGCTGTCCACGCCGATCAGCGGCAGGTCACCGGGCAGAATGAGCCAGCCGGCGGCATCGGCTGTCGCCCTGACTCCGCGCGCGATGGAATCGCCCATCCCCGCAGCCTCTGCGGCGGCGCCCTCCTCGGGCCGCACCAGATGCCAGGGCAGCCCCGACGAAGCCACGGTGCGCAGTACCCGCTGCAATACCGGCACGCCGCCCAGCGGCGCATCGAGCTTGTGCGTCGCCCCGCCGGACTGCGCGAAACGCTCGCCTCGCCCGGCAGCCAGGACGATCACGGTGGGGTGTTGCTGTACAGACATACGCTCTATCCCACCCAATGCAGGCGCATCGGTGAGGCATTAGAAAACCCGCGCCTGCGCCTTGGCTGAAGCCATGTCATGGGCAGCGCCTCACGTGCAAAGACATAGCCCATGTCTGCACTGCCTATATTCATGAATGATCTACGCATCCTACTACACACTATCCAAACGATTGATTAGCCTAGCTAATAGGCGCAATAAGCTCATACTTTCGCTCCAGTCTCGACACTCCTCTGATTCGGATAGGGACTGACCGTGCAAATTCCCACCGCGCGCCAACTATTTCTCCCGGCCATCGTGCAGTGCTGGCAGCGTGTTCAAGACAGCGCTTTATCTCAGTCGGCAACAGGCTCATCGGAAAGAATCACCCGCACCCCGCCACGCCCAAGCACCTGGGCCAACACGGCGGGCTCATCGACATGGCCGATGCGCGTGTAGGAGCCTGTCTCAGGCGGTCTTTGCCGCTTGCGAACGCGCGGTCAGCAGCGTCAGGAACGCTGCGATCAACAGCAGCACGGCACTCGCCACGAAGGCGCTCTGGTAGCCGCTCATGTCGAACAGCAGACCGCCCACGGTCGAACCCAGCGCAATGGACAGTTGAATCACCGCGACCATCAGGCCACCACCGGCTTCGGCATTCCTGGGGAAGGTCATGGGCACCCAGGCCCACCAGCCCACCGGCGCTGCCGTGGCGATCAGCCCCCAGAAGCCCAGCAGCGCCACGGCGGCGGCTGTCGCGCTGCCAAAGACGACCAGGGTCACGGCGATGGCGGCCATCAACAGCGGTATGCCGATCAGCGTCTGGTAAAAACCGCGCCTGAGTACCGCGCTGACAAGGGTTGTGCCGATAAAGCCTGCGATGCCGATCACCAGCAGAACCAGTGACAGCGTGCCCACGTCCACCTGCGTCACTGTTTCCAGAAACGGTCTTACTTACATAGGTGAACAGGGTGAACTGCCCCATGAAGAAGCAGCCGATTGCCAACATGCCGATGACCACGACCCGCCTGCGCAGCAGTGTGAGGGCGCTGAAGGCACTGGCCGAACCGGCGGCGCGCGCCTCAACCGGCATGGAGGGCAGGCTGAACCATTGCCAGACCAGGGCAATCAGCGCCACCGGTACCAGACAGAAAAAGGCGCCACGCCAGCCGATGATCGCGCCCAGATAAGCACCCAGCGGCGCGGCCAGCACCATCGCCAACGCATTGCCGCCGTTGAAGATGGCCAGCGCGCGAGGCACCTGACTGGCTGGAACCAGGCGCATGGCGGTGGCCGCCGACATCGACCAGAACCCGCCGACGACGATACCGATCAGCGCACGACCCACCATATAGGTGAAATAATTCGGTGCCAGCCCGATGACCGCACCAGATAATCCCATCACCCCGGTCAGCCCCAGCAGCACTACCTTGCGGTTCAGGCCGCCGGCCAGCACGGAAATGAACAGGCTGGTCACCACGGCAAAGGCACCGGAAATCGCGATACCCTGCCCGGCCATGCCCTCGGTGACGCGCAGTTCGCCAGCGATGGGCGTCAGCAGACTGACGGGCATGAACTCCGATGCGATCAGCGCGAACACGCACAGGGTCATGGCGAATACACCGCCCCAGCAGGCCGGTTGATTTTCCGAACTGCATTGACGTTGCGTGTCGCCTGCCGGGGCGTCGGATGCGGTAGAAGTCATGCCGGTCTCTAGGTGACGGAGAGGTTTTTCTGGTGGCAAATTCTCACGCAAGCCGGGCACCCTTACTATCTAATGAATGCTTAATGAGTATGTAAGTTTTACTAATCAATGCTTCATGGGAAACTGCTGCCATGATTAAGCGAAACCTCAATGATCTGCTGTCGTTCGTGACCGTAGCCCGCGAAGGCAGTTTCACCCGTGCCGCTGCGGTGCTCGGCGTCACCCAGTCGGCGCTGAGCCAGGCCATCAGTGGTCTCGAAAACCGGCTGGAGATACGCCTGCTCACCCGCACCACGCGCAGCGTTTCGCCTACCGCAGCCGGAGAGCGCCTGTTGCAGGCCATCGGTCATCGCTTCGACGAGATCGAGACGGAACTCGATGCGCTGACGGAATTGCGCGACAAGCCCGCCGGCACGGTGCGCATCACCTGTGGCGATCACGTCCTGCGCACCACACTGCTACCCAAGCTCGCGCCCGTGCTGCTCGACTATCCCGATATCAAGGTGGAGTTCGATGTGAGCTATGGCTTGCGCGACATTGCCGCGGATCGTTTCGATGCCGGGGTGCGCCTGGGCGAGGCCATCGACAAGGACATGATCGCCGTTCCCATCGGGCCAAAGCTGCGCATGGCCGCCGTGGCTTCACCGGCTTATTTCACCACTCACCCCAGCCCCGGGAACCCGCGTGATCTGGTGAATCACAATTGCATCAACATGCGCATGCAGTCATCGGGCGGGCTGTACGTCTGGGAATTCGAGCGGCGCGGCCAACAGCTGAACGTGCGTGTGGACGGGCAGCTGGTTTTCAACACCTCGCCCAATATCGTGGATGCCGCCGTGGCGGGACTGGGCATCGCCTTTCTGCCCGAGGAAGAATTCACCCCTCACCTCGAAGAAGGCCGGCTCATGCGGGTACTGGAAGACTGGTGCGAACCGTTCGACGGCTACTACCTCTACTACCCCAGCCGTCGGCAGCCATCGCCGGCCTTTTCCCTGGTTGTCGATGCGTTGCGCATCACCCGAGCTGACGACCTGAAGCGCCACTGAGGAAGCTGCCACCCATTGCAGCCGCCACCGCCAAAACAACTGAACATCCACGTTCAAACGCAACGGCCTGCAGCCTGACAGGGCTGCTGTAGTCAGCCATACGGCTTCCCACAAGAAGCCGTATGGCCCAAGCTTTCCCGGGAGAAATTTGTCGTACGATGCCAGCCCAACAGCTCTTGCCTAGACAGCTGAGCCAGGCGGCATGTCGTTTGCCGAACTCGGACTGCTCTAGCGCAAACCGGGGCTTCGGCCCCCTCCTTCAGTTCGGAAGGCACTCAAATCGTCAGATAAAAATAGAGCGCGGTCCCCATTGCTGCTGCACTGATCAGTCCGAGCGCATTCAGGAAAGCGATAGCAGCTACCACCGCCAGCGAGACTGACGCCGCCAAGGGTTCTCGCACCGCCTCGGAATAGGCGATATAGACGGCAAAGTTAATGAAGACTGCTGCTGGCAGGACTCGCTCCACGTAACGCCGACTCTCAGGCCCCATCCGAACCGATACGAACGCAGGAAGGATTCGGACCAGGCAACTGGTGAGGAACAATGCGCCGATCGCGACGGCCACCGACTGGCTCATATTCTGGTCCTTCCCAGGATTACGGTGGCGGCAAGAACACTCGGTATCCAGAAATAAAGCGGGCCAAGCAGATTGATCAGCAGGAGCGACACACCTGCGCACAACCCCGCTGCCGCAAGCAGCCCGGAACGATTGTTGCCATCATCCCGCGCCAGCCAGAGCCGGGCGCGCAGCTGCGACGCTGAAAGGTACATCAGCACCACGCTCGCCGGAAAACCAAGATTCACGCCCTCCCCGATCCAGGCAGCCGGAATGAATTGGCCAAGCACAGCCCCCAGCAGGCCCGCACCAACCCAGGCGCCGAATATCGTCCCGCGTATCAGAATGACGGTTCGCCTGCTGTCCGACTCATGCTCTGTGGCGTAGGCTTCGTCACCCAGCATGTGTGCGACGATGGCTCGCCGGGTGAACGATGCCGGCAGACGCCCCGACGAAGCATAGGCGATGGGCACATAGCGGCTATTGATCGATGCCGTGACCAACAGCATGGTGAAGAAGCCGGCGTCGACTTCTGCAAGAGGCAGCAAGGCAAACTGGCCACTACCGGAGAAGCCAAGCGCACCCACCGCCAGAATCTCGAGCAACGACCAGTCGGCTCGTGCGGCAAGTGCGCCAAACAGCACGCTGACGGGAACGATCGCAAGCGCAGTCGGCGCCACGCGACCAAGCGTGCGACGTATCGCACCGGTTTGCAGCAGAGTGGCGCCCTGGCCAAGGATTCGCGCGACGTTCCTCATTCAACCCTCGACCGTCATGACCAATCTTTCATGAGTGCGCCCATACGCCCGATTCTCCCAGCGGTTGATTTCGATCACCCGGATGTCCCGGTAGAACGTGGGGTCGAAATCGACGACAGCGCCAATCATTGTCTACGGGATCGATTGTTTCGAGCGCCCTGACGACGCACTCCGTGAGTGCATGCCCTGGCCTGGCCAGGCCATGAGGACATGCAGCGGCATGCGAAGAGACGAAGCTCTTCGGCAAGCGCAACGCAAACGAGTCTGGAGAGAAGTGTTTCGAAGGTCTTGAACGATCGTGCAGGTTTGCGGCTCAGCTTCAGCGCAACATCTGCAGCCACCGAGCCGGCGATATTCCATAGGTCTTCTTGAAATGCCGTGCCATGTGGCTCTGATCTGCAAAACCGGTATTCAGCGCAGCATCGATCAGCGACTGTCCCGACAGAAGCTGTAGTTTCACCTGGTCGAGCCGGCGCATCGTCAGATATCGATAGGGGCTGGTTCCATATAGCGCCCTGAAATCCCGGGAAAGACTCCACCGGTCCCGACCACTGGCTCCCTCAAGCTCTTCAAGCGTGATGGTGCTGTCCAGAGCACTATGGATGTACTGGCGCGCACGTTCGGCAGCTGCGTAGTTCAGGGTGCGGCGGCGTTTGCGGACACCGGTGACGGCGGCGAGCGCCTGTGCCAGATCGTAGGTCGCATCCTCTTCCTCGAGCGGATCGATCTTACAATCCATTCCCTGCATGAGCGTTTGGGTCGCAGCGAACAGTCGTGGGTCGCGTGAAAGGCCATCCGGGACGAAGGGCAACGTGATGCCACCCAGCGCCTGCTGAAGCAGAGCGGGCTCTATGTACAGGATGCGGTAGTGGAATCCTTCGCTGCTTCCGGCTTCGCCATCATGCAGCTCATCCGGATGGATGACGATCGTCCCACCCGGAAGGCTGTGCTTCATGCCGTCGCGATAGCGAAAGCTGTGCACGCCGGCGAGTGTGCGACCCACAGCGTAGGTATCGTGCCTATGGGGCTCGAATCCAAAGCCGCCGAAGTACGCTTCCATGCGTTCCAGCTTCGTTTTTGGGGCGCGTACCGCCCAATCTTTGTGGGCCATGAACTTTTCTTCCCCGCTACAGCCCCAGCTTGCCTTCAGAAAGGACTTGCTGCCTTGTTGGGTTCAGCTTGATGCGGTAGCGCCAAAGCATTTGGCAGAACTCAATGCCGCTGCCCCTTACTGCCAGAGCTTTTTGCTGCCCGGCGAAAGCCGCCGATAGATGCCGCAACGTATTCCTTATCAATCAATACGTTACAGCATCTTATTGACAGGAAGCGACAGCTCCCGCAGGGACTGATTTCACTCCCACTCAATCATCAATAGGTCGCCTAAACCCGCATGGTTAAAGGGACAAATTTAATCGATATAGGTTTTACCGTCACATTTACCGCCATTCCGCCAGCATCTATATTGCGCGGTGATGGAGCTATTCGAACAGTGAAGACTTAGCGGTCGCCGGCAATTTTAGCCGTCTTTAGCATCCTTGACCAATGCCGTCGGATGCGGCAAAACCAGAGCCTTTACGCACAATCCGGGGTTGGGCGGGTTTATTGAAGTTTGTTGACGCATGTAGTGGTCTACTGATCCCGGACACCGATTTAGGCGAAAATCCTCGCCATTAAGAGGTGTTCGATGAGCAAGCAACGACGTACGTTTTCCGCCGAGTTCAAACGAGAGGCAGCTGCCTTGGTACTAGATCAGGGCTACAGCCATATCGAGGCCTGCCGTTCGCTGGGCGTCGTGGACTCGGCTTTGCGGCGATGGGTGAAACAACTCCAAGACGAGCGCCAGGGCGTTACCCCAAAAAGCAAAGCGCTGACACCCGAGCAGCAGAAGATCCAGGAGCTAGAGGCTAGGATCAACCGGCTGGAGCGGGAGAAAGCGATATTAAAAAAGGCTACCGCTCTCTTGATGTCGGACGAACTCGATCGTACGCGCTGATAGACCAGTTGAGTGAGCGGGAACCGGTAGAAGTGGTCTGTTCAGCCTTCGATGTGACGCGATCTTGCTACTACGCCCATCGCCTTCGACGTCGCCGTGTAGATGCTCGTCGCGTCGCGCTACGTAGCCGGGTCAACGAGTTGTTTAACCAAAGCCGGGGCTCGGCTGGCAGCCGAAGCATCCTGGGTATGCTGCGCGAGGACGGCGTGGAGATCGGCCATTTCCGTGTGCGTCGACTGATGCGTGAGTTGGGGCTGGTCAGCAAGCAGCCGGGCTCGCACGCCTACAAGCAGGCCACGGTTGAGCGCCCGGATATCCCGAATCGACTGAACCGTGAGTTCGCAGTCCAGCGCCCGAACCAAGTGTGGTGCGGCGACATCACCTACGTCTGGGCGCAAGGTCGTTGGCATTACCTGGCCGCGGTGCTGGATCTGCACACGCGTCGGGTGGTTGGCTGGGCGTTCTCCGCCAAACCGGATGCCGAGCTGGTAATCAAAGCCCTCGATATGGCCTATGAGCAGCGCGGCAAGCCACAGCAGGTGCTGTTCCATTCGGATCAGGGTAGCCAGTACGCCAGCCGCTTGTTCCGGCAGCGGCTGTGGCGCTACCGAATGCAGCAGAGCATGAGCCGCCGGGGTAATTGTTGGGACAATTCGCCGATGGAACGCCTATTCCGCAGCCTGAAGTCGGAGTGGATACCGCAGACCGGTTACCTGACGGCACAGGAAGCTCAGCGGGATATCAGCCACTACCTGATGCACCGCTACAACTGGGTCAGGCCGCATCAATTCAACGACGGGTTACCGCCTGCGGTGGCCGAAGAAAAACTTAACCCACTGTCCGGGATGGGTTGACCACTACAGTCATCGAGCCGCAGAATTCCACCTGTCAACGCATCGGGGCCACCCCGCCGGGCTTGCTCTAACAGCCCATCCAACCCAACGCCGAGCCGCTGAAGCAGATCGCTGTCCCGCACTGCCTCGGAAGTGAGCGCCTGAGTTTTTTCGACGCCGGAGCCAAACACCATAAGGGCATCGAAATCGAGGCTGTAAAAAAGCACGTCTGGAGCCGCCATCTTAGCTCGCGATTGCGGATCGGTTGAGGCGTTATTGAGCGTGACGAATGCGGCCATTCCCTGCCGAAGCATGGCCTGTCTGTGACTTAACGCCTTCTCTATCAAGAAATGGCTGTGCTCGATCACGTTACGGTCAAGCGTATCGGTCATTCGCTTAACGGAATAGGAGATAACAGACGATACAACCAGGAGCACGGCGAGCAGCAAAGGAAGCGAGCGGCGAAGGATTATCTGGCTAACACCCATGAAATACCTGTTGTTTTTATTAGTGCTGGCGGAGCGGAGCGCTTCAATTGCCGCAACGGAATGACAGCAAGGTTATCGGCACACGATAGAAGAATTCGACCCCAGACAAGCAGGATTAGCTTGCTACAGAGATTAAATGAGGATGCGTAGCGAAAGGCCACCCCAAAAATATGGTTCATCGCGGATTAGCGGGAAAGCGAGGGGAGACGGCGGCGAGAAGGGCTAAGGTGGTGTTCGCCAAAACATTTCCGACCCCACCACCGCCGTCGCCATGGATGCTAGTTTGCTCGCCCTGTTCTGGGAAGGCTTCGAGCTGGATAGCTATGAGCCTCTCGGTACCCATTGCCTGCTGATAAGGCTCAAGCCCGATGCCTCAAGGCTGCCTTGTTGCAGCACTATACAGCCTTCCGCTTTCCTTCGGTACGCTGAATTTTCAAGCCAGTTACGGCCAAGCAGTAAACCGCAATATCTTCATTCATGGTCTCGATGCCCGTCTAGACGTGGATTACAAAAAGCTGCTGACCGGCAGCGTGAGCCTGGCGACCAACGACATCGGGACGTTCCGATACAGTTATACCGAGTCCACTCTGAGCGGGGATCAAAGCGACGAGTTCAAGGGCAAATTCATGTCCTTTGGCCATCAGTACGACAACGGCAGCTGGGTCACTAACGCAGAAATCATCAACCGCCGCAGCCCGCTGGGCGAGCACGACGCGTTCTACATCATGGCCGGTCACCGCTTCGGTGACCTTTTGCCTCACGTTACCTATGCCCAGCATGACGAAAGCGACGCTGGCCGCGACTCGTCATGGGCGTTTGGCCTGAACTACAGCCTGAACGCCAACGTTACGCTGAAGAGCGAATACAAACGCGTCGAATCCACCCGGAACTACAACGGCAACTTTGTGCCGGCGTATAACACTGCCGAGCCAACGTTCGACGGCGACATCTTCAGCATCGGCGCTGACTTCGTATTCTAAGAGGAGCCAACATGAATCGTTTCACTCAAAAGACTCTCGCCGCCGCTCTGCTAAGCCTGGCTTCTGCCATGGCGCACGCCGAGGTGGCCGTGATCGTCAATCCGGGCGCAACCAAAGCGCCCTCACAGGCAGAAGTGGCAAATATCTTTCTCGGCAGGGACAAAACCTTAAGCGGCATCGACCAGAAAGACTGGAATCCCACCAAGGAAAAATTCTACTCCGCCGTCACCAGCAAGAACGAAGCCCAGCTGAAGTCCTACTGGTCGGGCCTGGTATTCACCGGTAAGGGCCAGCCCCTGCCGGCCGAAGCCGGCGACTCGGCGGTTGTGGCCAAAGTCGCCGCCGAAGCCGACGCTATCGGCTATGTCGACAGCGCCGCGGTCAATGATTCAGTGAAGGTGCTGTTCACCCTGCCCTGACACATTTTGTGTTTTGATTTGCGGCCCTGAGACTCTGGCGCGATGTAGCACTTAATGGCTGCAGCGTTTCCCCCAGCCCCAATCTTTAAGACGCCCGGTGCAGCGCATCGGGCGGTTTGTGTATTCAGAACGAGGTCGAGGCTGCTCTAACTTTGGGGATGCCGCGATTAGCAATGTCTGGACGCCGTCAGCATGTTTCATTCAATTTAGCGAGGCAGCCGCTTGTTCGCTTTGATCGCCGTTGCGCTATGCAGCCTCCAGTCGCTTCGGTTGTATGGCATGCCAGTGCGGTCCCGACGATGGTAATGGCAATACTATGGCAAACCGACATCTAATTCAGCCCGCTGCCCCTACTCACCTCTGGCTGCAGAAGCTCAAGCAGCAGTTGCCTATGCGCCTCCCGCAACTGTACAAGCGATATTGACGGGTCGCCTCTGGATAACATTGAAGAGTTCAGCCATAGCAATGCGGGAGCGAGCGCCAGCGGGAAAAAGTGCTCGGTCAAGACACCTGGGCGAATGACCCCGCGTTCTATGTTGCGCTGGATGATGAGCTGCGCCCGCTCCCGTAATCCGCGCGCAACTTCCTCTCGCCAATGCCGGACCAGTGCAGGTGCTCTGGCACTTTCGGCTAGGAGCAGTCGGTAGACCGATATGGTAGCGGGGGAGTCAAACGTCGCGTACAGGCGATCAAGGTACACGTCTACTAGCTCCGGCAAAGTCAAATCTTCGTCCGGGAGCCAGCCTTGGAAATCGCAAAGCTGCTTGGTCATACGTTCGAGCAAGGCATGAAAGATCTCTTCCTTGCTTTTAAAGTGCGCGTAAATTCCTGCCTTTGACATTCCCGCGCATTCCGCTAGACGCTCCATCGACACGGCGTTGTATGTCCGATCCGAGAATTCAACCAGAGCCGCGTCCAATATTTCCTCTTTCCTAGCTGCCGAGGACAAGTAGCGGCGCTTCTCTGTGACGACGTCTTCTTTCCTGGCTGGCATTCAAAGCCCCTTTCCAAATTTGAAAAATGTTCTCACGGGATGGCCACCGACTCCACCGAAAACAACCTTGATCCCGCCCAGACAATTTCCGTCAACCGGTATCAACGAGCCGCCCCAGGGGTTGCGGAGGAGGAATTGTAACGCACTGTTAAAAACAACCGTCTGGTCGTTTTTTTTAAAAAAACCTATAATGATGAGAAATACGACCAAAAGAGCGCCTCGTCGACCAGCCGCTAAGACCCGGATGCATACACAATTAACGGAGATGCCGTGGGTTTTATCAAACTTGCGAGAAAGAAAAGCTGGTGGCGGGCGTGAGCCACACTCCGTGCAAGGGTGAACCTACATGCCATGCAATAGGCTGCACTGGCCCTTCGGCGAATCCAACACCAACAAACCTCCTTTTTCACCGTGTTCTGAACGTTGGTGTCGACAGGCGTAATACAAGGTGCGCACAGCCATCAAGGCCCCGCTCGATTGCGGCAGACCTTCATGATCGAAGTGCCGAATTACTGCATGCGCGCTCATCGATGCCAAAGCGAGCGCCGCCATCAGCACGCCTCTACACATGGACGCCTGCCGCTCTACAACCAGACCCCATTAGGCCCGATACCCGTACGGAACATGACCATGCCTCCAGCTTCTCTCTTGTTTCCTGAGTTCAGATTGCGCACTGCCACGCTGGCACTGAGCGCCGTCGCACTAACCGGCTGCATGTCGCTCGCTCCTGCTCCTAATACGCCACCGCTGCCAGCACCCAAGGTTTGGCCTAGTCATCTTGAATCGAGCACAGACGGCGCCCATGCGGGAGAACTGGCCTGGCAGGCGTACTTCACGGATCCCTTGCTGCAACGCCTTATCGAGACTGCACTGGAGAACAACCGCGATCTGCGCCTGGCCGCGCTGCGTGTCGAGGAAGCCAGCGCCGCATTCCGCATTCAGCGCTCGGATCGATTTCCTGCCGTGGGCGTGGGCGCCCAGGGTGGACGCGCCCGCGTCCCTGGCGATCTGAACATGTCGGGCAGATCGCATGTGGGTGGCGAGTATCGGGCCGAGGTGGGTTTAAGCACTTGGGAGTTGGATCTGTGGGGCCGAGTTCGTAATCTGGAAGACGCCGCCCTGCAAACCTGGCTGGCTACCGATGCAGCGCGCCGGGCTGTCCACCTAGCGTTGATCGCCCAAGTGGCGGACGGTTATCTTGGCTTGCGCGAGATCGACGAGCGCGTGGCTATCGCGCGGAAAACCGTGACAACCCGCGAGGAGTCCTATCGCATTTTCCGGCGTCGTGTCGAAGTCGGCTCGACCTCGACGCTGGATCTCACCCAAGTCCAGACCCTCCTGAACCAGGCTCAGGCGCTACTAACCCAGCTTGAGCAAGCTCGCGCCACGCAACTGCACGCGTTGGCGCTGCTGGTGGGCGCCGATCCTGGCTCGCTGCCTGCTAAGGCTCTCTTCGATGAAACGACGGTGCTGGCCGAACTTCGGGCTGGTTTGCCCTCGGAGCTGCTGGTCAGTCGCCCGGACATCATTTCCGCCGAACACCAATTGCGTGCTGGCGATGCCAACATCGGCGCGGCCCGTGCAGCGTTCTTACCGCGCATCGCGCTGACTGGCAGCTTCGGCACGGCCAGCAGCGATCTCAATGGCCTGTTCGATTCAGGTAGTCGTGCCTGGACCTTCATGCCCACGTTGTCGATGCCCATCTTCGATGGCGGCCGGCGGCGCGCCAACCTGGAACTGAGCGAAGTGCGTCGCGATATCGCCGTGGCCGGATACGAGAAGACCATTCAAACGGCCTTTCGCGAGGTGGCTGATGCCCTAAGCGCCAAGTACTGGTTGGCTGAACAGTTGACAATCCAGGGAGCCAACCTGGAAACGCAAAGCGAACGCGCACGACTAGCCCAGTTGCGCTATGACAACGGCTCGGCTGCTTTCCTAGAGGTGCTGGACGCCCAACGCGATCTGCTGGGTGCCCAGCAACAACTGGTACAGGCGCGCCGCGCGCTGCTGTCCAGCCAGGTAGCGCTGTATGCCGCGCTCGGCGGCGGCACCCTCGCCGCATCCAACGAGGTAGACGGTGCAACCTCGACTCCCGCCTCCATCCCATCAACCCGCTAAGGCACGCCGAACCCATGACCTTCTCACCCTCTCTCAAGAAAAAACTCCTGGTCGTTGCCGCTGCAGCGGTTGTCGTCGCGCTGGCCTGGTGGGGCTGGACGAAGTTTGCCGACAGCGGACCCGGCGAAGGCTTTGTCAGCGGTAACGGCCGAATCGAAGCCACCGAAATCGACATCGCTACCAAGCTTCCCGGACGTATCGAAGACATCCTGGTACGTGAAGGCGATTTCGTCACAGCTGGCCAGCCATTGGCCAGGATGCAACTGGAAACGCTTGAGGCACAGCGCGACGAAGCCTTCGCCATGCGTCAACAGGCCGAGCACGCGGTGACCGCAGCGCAGGCACAGGTCGCATTGCGCGAAGCCGACGTTGCTGCGGCGCAGGCACTCGTCGGTCAGCGCGAGTCGGAGCTCGACGCCGCACAGCGGCGTCTGGCACGTTCGGAGACACTGTCCCGAGAGGGCGCCGCCTCGATACAGGAGCTGGACGATGACCGGGCGCGCGTACGGGGCGCACAGGCGACGCTCGCGGCCAGCAAAGCGCAGACTGCCGCTGCCCGCGCCGCAGTCGAGGCAGCCAAAGCACAACTGGTCGGCGCCCGCTCCAGCGTGACCGCCGCCACGGCCAGCATCATTCGCATCGAAGCCGACATCCGCGACAGTGAACTGCGCGCGCCGCGTGACGGGCGGGTTCAGGTGCGCGTGGCGCAACCTGGCGAGGTGCTTGGGTCGGGCGGACGCGTCCTGAACCTGATCGACCTGTCGGACGTATACCTCACCTTCTTCCTGCCCGAGACCGTGGCCGGGCGCGTCGGGCTCGCCTCAGAGGTGCGCATCGTTCTGGATGCCGCGCCGGAGTACGTGATACCAGCCACCGTTTCCTTCGTCGCCAGCGCGGCACAGTTCACCCCCAAAACGGTCGAAACCGCCAGCGAACGGCAAAAACTGATGTTTCGTGTGCGCGCGCAGATTTCGCCGGAGTTGCTGCGTGAACACCTGAATCAGGTCAAGACCGGGCTGCCCGGCGTGGCCTGGATCAAGCTCGACGCAAATGCCGAATGGCCTCAAAACCTGTCCCTTCGCGTGCCGGAGTAAGGTATGAGCCACAGTGGGAGCGCGCAGCTCACGACCGTTGCAAGCGTCCGTCAGGTGCGCTTGCGTTACGGCGATGTCATCGCCCTGGATGGCATCGATCTGGACATTCCCGCCGGGAGGATGGTTGGCCTGATCGGCCCCGACGGCGTCGGTAAATCCAGTCTGCTCTCATTGCTGGCTGGCGTACGTATCATCCAGAAGGGCACGGTCGAGGTACTGGGTGGCGACATGGCCAGCAAGGCCCATCGCAAGCAAGTGTGCCCTCGCATCGCCTACATGCCGCAGGGACTGGGCAAGAACCTGTATCCGACGCTCTCGGTCGAGGAAAATCTGCAATTCTTTGCGCGCCTGTTCGGTCATGGTGCCGCAGAGCGCCGCCAGCGCATCAATGAGCTGACCCAGGCCACCGGCCTGTTCAAATTCCTGTCGCGCCCGGCAGGCAAGCTCTCAGGGGGCATGAAGCAAAAACTCGGCCTGTGCTGCGCGCTGATTCACGACCCGGACTTCCTGATTCTCGATGAGCCGACGACCGGCGTGGACCCGCTGGCGCGCGCGCAGTTCTGGGATCTAATTGACCGGATCCGCGCTGATCGTCCCGGCATGAGCGTGATTGTGGCCACCGCCTACATGGATGAGGCCCAGCGCTTCGACTGGCTGGCGGCCATCGACGACGGCAATGTCCTCGCCACCGGCACACCGCAGGAGTTGCTCGAAAGAACAAGCAGCCTGAACCTGGAAGAGGCATTCATCCGCCTGCTCCCGGAAGAGAAAAAGCGCGGACACCAAGCGGTAGTCATTCCCCCTTTGCCGGATGACGGCGCGGACGATATCGCCATCGAAGCCGAGGAGCTGACCATGCGCTTTGGCGACTTCATCGCCGTCGATAGCGTCTCCTTTCGCATCCGGCGCGGCGAAATCTTCGGCTTCCTCGGCTCCAACGGTTGTGGCAAGTCCACCACCATGAAGATGCTCACCGGCCTGCTGCCGGCGAGCGCGGGTCGGGCCTGGCTGTTCGGTCACGAAGTCGATCCGCATGATCTGGACACCCGTCGCCGCGTCGGCTACATGTCGCAAGCGTTCTCGCTCTATAGCGAAATCACGGTACGGCAAAACCTGGAATTGCACGCCAAGCTCTTCAGCGTGCCCCCGAAGGACATTCCCGGCCGCGTGGATGAGATGGTGGAGCGCTTCGGGCTGGTGGACGTCCTCGACAGCCTGCCGGCCAGCCTGCCTTTGGGCATACGGCAGCGTTTATCGCTGGCCGTTGCCATGGTGCACAAGCCCGAGCTGCTGATCTTGGATGAACCGACCTCCGGCGTCGATCCGGTGGCGCGCGATGCGTTCTGGCGGCTGCTTATCGAGCTGTCGCGGCGCGACCGGGTAACGGTCTTCATTTCCACACACTTCATGAACGAGGCCGAACGCTGCGACCGCATGTCGATGATGCATGCGGGTAAGGTGCTGGACAGCGACGTGCCCGCAAGACTGGTCGAGAAGCGCGGCGCCAAATCCCTTGAAGAGGCCTTCATCGGCTACCTCCTCGAAGCCGAGGGCGGCGGCCCAGTCACCCCGCTCAGCCAGCCGGAGGCCGCTAATCACGAGAATCAACCCTCTGCGGCGCCTGCTGAGCACGGCGGGAACGGCGCCGGCGGTTTCAGTCTGCAGCGCATGTTTAGCTATCTGTGGCGTGAGACGCTCGAACTGCAGCGGGACCCTGTACGTGCCACACTGGCGTTGGGCGGTTCACTGCTGCTGATGTTTGTGATTGGCTTCGGCATCACCATGGACGTAGAGGACCTGAGCTATGCGGTACTCGATCGCGACCAGACCACCCTAAGCCAAAGCTACACGCTGAACCTCGCCGGCTCGCGCTACTTCACCGAGCACGCACCGATCGTCGACTACGAGGACCTCGACCGGCGTATGCGCAGCGGGGAGCTGTCGCTGGCCATCGAAATCCCCCCTGGCTTCAGCCGCGATGTGTTGCGGGGCCAGAACGTACAGATAGGCGCCTGGATCGACGGCGCTATGCCGCAACGCGCGGAGACCGTCCAAGGCTACGTCCAGGGCATGCACCAGCACTGGCTGCTAGCTCAGGCTAGCGAACGCGGCGGCGCCAGTGCAGCCAGTAATGCGAGCGTCGAGACACGCTTTCGCTACAACCCCGATGTCAAGAGCCTGCCGGCTATGGTGCCGGCGGTAATCCCTCTGCTGCTGCTCATGTTGCCGGCGATGCTGACTGCGCTGGCGGTGGTGCGCGAGAAGGAGACGGGCTCGATCACCAATCTGTACGTGACGCCGGTCACGCGTCTCGAGTTTCTGCTTGGCAAGCAACTGCCCTATGTCGGCCTGGCGATGGTGAACTTCCTACTGATGACGCTGCTCGCGGTCACCATCTTTGGCGTGCCAGTCACGGGCAGCTTCTTCACTCTCGCGCTGGCCGCGCTGATCTTCTCCTTTGCCGCGACCGGCATGGGGCTGCTGGCCTCGGCCGTCACTCGCAGCCAGATCGCTGCCATGTTCTTTGCCATGATCGGCACGCTTATACCGGCCACCCAGTTTGCCGGTCTGATCGATCCGGTGTCCTCGCTCGAGGGCTCCAGCAAGTTCATCGGGCAGATCTATCCCGCCACGCACATGATCTCCATCAGCCGCGGCGTTTTCAGCAAAGCGCTCGGCCTGGCCGATCTGACGGGGCCGCTGTGGTCGATGCTTTTGTCGGTCCCGGTCATTCTGGGCGCAGCCGTTTTGCTACTCAAGAAGCAGGAGCGCTGAGATGAGCAGAAGAACCCTGGCCAATATCTACGACCTCGGTGTCAAGGAGCTGTGGAGTCTGTGGCGCGATCCGATGATGCTCGTGCTCATCCTCTATGTGTTCACGGCGTCGGTCTACACCTCTGCCACATCCATGCCGGAGACGCTGCACAACGCGCCCATCGCCATCGTCGACGAGGATAATTCGGCGCTGTCTCAGCGGATTGCCTCGGCATTCTACCCGCCGCAATTCACCCAGCCGGCCATGATCGACTATGGGGACGTGGACCCGGGCATGGATGCCGGGCAGTACACGTTCGCCCTGGTCATTCCGCCCAACTTCCAGCGCGACGTGCTGGCGCGGCGTTCGCCCGCCGTGCAGCTCAATGTCGACGCCACCCGCATGAGCCAGGCGTTCACCGGCAGTGGCTACGTTCAACAGATCTTCACGGGTGAAGTCAACGAGTTCGTCAAGCGTTATCGTGGAACCGACGCGCCCCCCGTTGATCTGGCGATGCGCGCGCGCTTCAACCCCGCGCTGGACAAGGCCTGGTTCGGCTCCGTGGTGCAGATCATCAACCACATCACGCTGCTGTCTATTATCCTGACTGGCGCGGCGCTCATCCGGGAGCGCGAGCACGGCACCATCGAGCACCTGCTAGTGATGCCGGTTACCCCTGCGCAGATCATGCTCTCCAAGGTCTGGTCGATGGCCCTGGTCGTGCTGATCGCCTCCTTCCTGTCCCTGAATCTCATGGTGCGCGGCATCCTGGGCGTGCCCATCGAGGGCTCGATTGCGTTGTTCTTCGCCGGCGCGGCCCTCAGCCTGTTCACCACCACCTCGATGGGCATTTTCATCGCCACGCTGGCGCGCAATATGCCGCAGTTCGGCATGTTGATGATGCTCACGATCATGCCGCTGCAGATGCTCTCGGGTGGCACCACGCCGCGCGAAAGCATGCCCGAGATCGTGCAGAACATCATGCTGATCGCGCCCACCACCCATTTCGTGGAATTGAGCCAGGCCATTCTCTACCGGGGTGCGGGCCTGGAGACGGTATGGCAGCCGTTCCTGGCGCTGGCCCTGATCGGCACGGTGCTGTTTTTCCTGTCGTTGGCACGCTTTCGCAAAACCATCGGCCAGATGGCGTGACTGGCTGCCGCGTGTACTCGTAAACAAATGCTCGTATCGTGCGAAGCAAGTGTTGACTGATAGGATCTGATCGCCCCGATCAGAACTTGGCTCGCCAGTTTCTGCGGGGCATTCAATAACGCTGTCGTGTGCGCTCCAGATCCAGTTCCGAAAAACGTCGACCTTCCAGGTTAACCCTCCAGCCCTTGCCGCTGAATTCAAACCGATGCGGTCACCTCAGTCAACGGTATACACCTCTCCCCTTAGTACCTCTGGCGGAGAGCTAGGCACGCCGACGGCGATGGTGCGGTTGTCCTCACCTCTGCTATCAATCGCCATTGGCTAGGCGCCCCAATGCTCACAGTAAAGCTGGGGATGCATAAAGGAATGCTACTCCCGCATTTGTTGCTCAATAGATAGATCTTAATCAACTCCAACGCATTTAAATCGCTCACAAAAACAAACGACTGGACGGTTTTTTATTGCCCCGCTACCGTTGATCGAAGGATCACTGCCAATCTACCGGCACCACTAGCTGCGCTATCGCAGTCTTCAGTGAGGCCACAGAGAAGGAGAGCCACCATGGCTGAAGAAAACACTACCGCGCAAAACCCGGAAGAGGATCTGACAAGCCGCTTTCCAACGGCCTATACCATCCTGCTGCTACTGATCGTTCTAGTTGCTGCGCTGAGCTGGGTTATTCCCGCCGGAAAGTATGAGCGGGTGATGAATGAAGAGGTCGGTCGTGAAGTGGCTGTGCCAGGTACTTACCAAGTGGTCGAGCCCATCCCCCAGGGCTTTATGGACGTCATGCTGGCTCCCATTGCGGGTTTTTATGATCCAGAAAGCTATGTCGCCAACGCCATCGACGTGGCGCTGTTCGTGCTGTTTCTGGGCGGCTTTCTCGGGGTGATAAATGCCACCGGTGCGATCGACACCGGTATACGCAGCGTCATGCAACATCTGGAAGGCCGAGAGATATGGATGATTCCGATCCTGATGACGCTGTTCGCGCTTGGCGGCACGACTTACGGCATGGCCGAGGAAACCCTTGCGTTCTACGGCATTCTGATTCCGATCGTCATTGCCGCCGGCTACGATGCGGTGACCGGGGTAGCGGTGATTCTGATCGGCGCCGGAGTCGGCGTGCTGGGCTCGACCATCAATCCATTCGCCACCGTCATCGCCTCCAATGCGGCGAGCATTCCCTTTACGGACGGCATGCTGCTGCGTCTAGTGCTGCTGGTAGGTGGGCTGGTGATCTGTGCCGCCTACGTGATGCGCTATGCCAAACGAGTCAAGGCCGACCCTTCGCGCTCCGTGGTAGCCAAACAGCGCGATGCCCACCGCAAAATTTTTCTACAGGGGCATGACGATTTAGACGACGTCAAGCTGAGCCTGACCCAGAAACTGGTCCTGTCGATCTTTGCACTGACCTTTGTGGTCATGATCTGGGGTGTTTCCTCCCAGGGCTGGTGGATGGACAAGATGGGCGCACTGTTCCTAGGTGCTGCGATCGTCGCTGGCCTTGTCGCCCGCCTAGGCGAGAAAAAGCTGACCGGCAGCTTCGTAGACGGTGCCCGCGATCTGCTTGGGGTGGCTCTGGTCGTTGGTCTGGCGCGAGGCATCGTTGTCATCATGGAGCAGGGCATGATTGCCGACACGATTCTGCACAGCGCTGAATTGCGCCTGGCCGACATGTCGGAACTGGGCTTCATCAACCTGATGTTCTGGATCGAGACAGGCATGAGCTTCCTCGTGCCTTCGTCATCCGGTCTTGCCGTACTGTCGATGCCCATTCTTGCCCCCCTGGCGGACTTTGCCAATGTCAGCCGCGACCTGGTGGTGACGGCTTATCAATCAGCCAACGGCCTGGTGAATCTAATCAACCCGACCTTCGCGGTGGTGATCGGCGGCCTGGCCATAGGTCGGGTCTCCTATGACCGCTGGCTCGTATTCATCTGGCCCTTGCTGGCGATCCTGACCGTGTTCATCACCTTGGTGATCAGCATCGGTGTCTTCCTGTAATTCCCTGATAAATGAGGTGGCACATGTCTGAACATGCTCTTGGTGTTCACTCCGAGACAGGTATTCTGCGGCAAGTCATCGTTTGTCGACCCGGCCTTGCCCATCGCAGGCTAACGCCCAGCAATTGCGACGCCCTGTTGTTTGATGATGTGTTCTGGGTCAAGCAGGCGCAAAAGGATCACGATGTATTCGCGAACCTGATGCGTGCCCGAGGGGTGGAGGTGCTGGACGTCAATCAACTGCTGGCCGAAATCCTCGACATCGCCGAAGCGCGAAGCTGGATTCTTGACCACCGGATCAGCTGGAATCATATTGGTGTCGGTATGGTCTCTGACTTGCGGGCCTGGATGGAAGAACTACCGGGACACACCCTGGCCGAATTCTTGATCGGTGGCTTGCAAGTGAACGATCTGCCGTTCGATCCGAGCGGTCTGTTCGGCAACCACTTGGGGCCTTATGGCTTTGTCCTGCCGCCCCTGCCGAACTTCCTCTTTACCCGCGACAACAGCGCCTGGATCTACGGTGGCGTCACCCTGAACCCCATGTACTGGGCCGCACGTAAACCCGAAACGCTGCTGACGGCGGCAATCTACCGGTTTCATCCAAAATTTTCTGGCAAGGTCGAGGTGCTCTGGGGGGATCCGCTCAAGGATCATGCGCTGGCCACCCTGGAGGGCGGCGACATCATGCCGGTCGGCAATGGCACCGTGCTGGTCGGCATGGGCGAGCGCTCATCACCCCAGGCGATCGGGCAAATGGCCAATGCACTGTTTGAACGCGGCACGGTCAATCGCGTGGTGGCCTGCCATATCCCCAAAAGCCGAGCGTCCATGCACCTGGATACGGTGTTCACCTTCTGCGGCGGCAATGTTGTTACCGCCTTCAAGGAAGTCGCCGATCAAATGGTTTGTTATGACTTGCGTCCCGGTACGAGCGGCAAGCACCTGACGTTCAGTCAGGATCCTCGCCCGATGTTCGACGTGGTCGCCGACGTGCTCGGCTATGAATCCCTGACCGTGATCCCCACCGGAGGCGATACGCCCGCCGAGCGTGAACGCGAGCAATGGAATGATGGTAACAACGTTCTGGCCTTGAGTCCGGGCGTGGTCATTGGCTATGACCGCAATGACGACACTAACGCCGCTCTGGAAGCGGCCGGAATCGAAGTCCTGAAAGTTCCCGGCGCAGAGCTGGGCCGAGGCCGCGGCGGTGGACGTTGCATGAGCTGCCCGACCATACGCGACGCCATCTGACACTCGAGGAGCATGCAATGGCCTTCAATCTGAAAAGCCGACACTTTCTCACGCTGCGGGATTTCAGCCCGCGCGAAATCAGTTTCCTGCTGAAACTGGCAGCCGACCTGAAAGCAGCCAAATATGCTGGTACCGAAGTGCCACAGTTGTGTGGCAAGGAAATCGCCCTGATCTTCGAGAAAGACTCCACCCGCACGCGGGTAGGTTTCGAGGTGGCGGCCTTTGATCAGGGCGCCAAAGTCACCTATCTGGGGCCGACTGGCACTCATATTGGCCACAAGGAATCGGTCAAGGATACCGCCCGGGTGTTGGGGCGCGTCTATGATGCCATCGAATACCGGGGCTTCGGCCAGACCGTGGTTGAGGAGTTAGCCGAGCATGCTGGTGTGCCGGTCTACAACGGCTTGACGGATGAATTCCACCCAACGCAGATACTGGCTGACTTTCTGACCATGCAGGAGCATGTGGAAAAACCATTGCGTGACATAGCCTATGTTTTTATTGGCGATGCCGCCAACAATATAGGGGACAGCCTGCTGATCGGCGGCGCCAAAATGGGCATGGACGTTCGTCTGTGTGCTCCAAAGGTCTGCTGGCCGCATACTAATATCCAGCAGGAAGCACAGCGAATTGCCAGCACCACCGGCGCCCGGATCATGATCACAGAGGATATCGATAGCGCGGTCGCCGGTGTGGATTTCGTCTATACCGATGTTTGGGTGTCGATGGGCGAGCCCGAGGAAAAATGGGCCGAGCGGATCAAGCTGTTGCTGCCTTATCAGGTCAATACCGCACTTATGGAAAAAACCGGCAATCCGCGGGCGCACTTCATGCACTGCCTGCCGGCCTTCCACAACACCGAGACGACGATTGGTAAGGAGATTCAGCAAAAATTCGGTATCGACGCCATGGAAGTCACGGACGAGGTTTTCGAAAGCCCCGCCTCGATCGTTTTTGATCAGGCGGAAAACCGCATGCACACCATCAAGGCGGTGCTGGTCGCCACCCTGGGAGCCTGACATGCTGGTAGTAGCAGCCCTGGGCGGCAACGCCCTATTGAAGCGGGGCGAACCTCTGACCGCGCGTACCCAACGATCCAATGTGCGGATCGCCGCCCAGGGGCTAGCGGCCATCGTACGGGCTGGCCATGATCTGGTCATTACCCATGGCAACGGCCCTCAGGTGGGGCTTCTGGCTTTGCAGGGCGCTGCCTACAAACCGGACGAGGCCTATCCTCTGGATATGTTGGGGGCTGAAACCGAAGGCATGATTGGCTACGTCATCGAACAGGAGCTGGAGAATGCGCTGAATCACGACCGACCAGTAGCTACGTTGCTGACACAAGTCGTGGTGGATCAGCATGACCCAGCGTTCGATAACCCGACCAAATTCATCGGACCCGTGTATGAACGGGCCGAAGCCGAATCCCGGGCCAAAACCGCCGGTTGGCATATCGCTCAAGATGGCGACAGATGGCGAAGAGTGGTGCCCTCTCCCAAGCCGCTTGAAATCCCTGACATGCGGGTGATCAAGTTGCTGTTGGAACAAGGCGTAGTCGTGATCTGCGGCGGTGGTGGGGGCATTCCGATACTACGCAACGAAGACGGTAGTACCGTCGGCGTTGAGGCGGTCATCGACAAAGACGCAGCCAGCGCCCTGCTGGCGCAACAGCTCCAGGCCGATGCCCTATTGCTGCTGACTGATGTCGATGCGATCTATCGGGATTTCGGCACGGACAGCGCAGCGGCGATCAGGAGTTTGAGCGTGGAGGAAGGGCGTGCGCTCGATCTGCCGGCCGGTTCTATGGGGCCCAAACTGGCCGCTGCAGCCGACTTTGCTGAATTCGGAGGATTCAGCGGCATCGGCAGATTGGACGATGCGGTGGGTATGCTGCAGGGTTGCGTCGGGACTAGAATCCAGAGGAGGTTGAACCTGAGACATTCAAGCAGAAACTGAGCGGTCCTATCCTCATTCAATTCTGCAGCCGTTACCTGTGCGCGGACGAAACAGCGACTCCTCAAGACCGCGCTCATGGTATCGACTGCGACCCGGATCGTCGTCAAACATCACAGAATATCAGCGACGAATACGTTCACGTCATGACTATGATTGTGCTAGAACGATGAAACTTAGCCATTCCGAAGTTCGCCTCGTCAGCGGGGAGCCGGCATTTTCCTTGCGTCGGCCACTGGCAGAACTAGCACAGAGGTTTGTGCTCTAGTGCGAAATCAATACTGGACCTTCCCTTACCAGCCGGGCACACCATCGCGTATTACCCGAGAAAAGTCCATATTGTTACCTGCCCGCCGAGCCCGTTCGGTGATTCGTCCCTGCTGACGCAACTCCTCTAGTTTAAGATTCTGCTCTAAACCGCCTACATCCTGGACATATCCGGGTAGATAGCCGGTGAGCAGCAGCCTGTAATCTAGCGGCAACCCGCGGATGATCTGGCGCATCATCTCAAAGACGATGGTGGTGCAGTTGGCGGTAATGGTGTTGTAGAAACGAGGTTCTTGCTGCAGCTGATTTGTCTGCTGGATGTAGGACAGGAAGAGCGCCCGCATCGCCTCTTCGGACATATTTACCCGATACAGATAGACATCTTCGTTGCGAACGTTGGTGCGCACCCGCAACGCGTCTCGCTCGTCGGCGGCAACGATGCTCAGTTCGAACTGTTTGAAGAAGCCGCCAATTTCCGAATAGCTTTCGCCACGCTCTTTGCGGATTTCCACCGTGAATACCACGAACTGGCCATCATCGAAGCCGAACGAAACCAGAACGTGAGCGATGGCCGGCATCCCCCAGTAAGAGGTCGCCAAATCGACCGACGTCAGCTGATCCAGATCGTAGCGGCGGGTTTCCCAACGTGGGTCATAGTCCTCGTCGCTGCGCCAGTCGAAATTGCGCACGTTGTGCAAGGTTACCTGACTGCCCTCCGCACGTCCGTGGGTCATTCCCATCAGATCATCGGTCCAGACCCGATGGTTCGAGGGCTCTAGGGAGTTCCACCAGACCTGCAACAGCGCGAACAGCGACAGGTAGCCGCAAATCGCTATCCAGGGCCGAAGCCGCCAGAGCGCGATGAGCAGCGCCGAGGCGAGGATGCACCACAGGGCTATCGACGCGCTCTTGCCCGCAGCCATCATCGGCAACTGATACCACAGCGCCATGCCCCCCCAGGCTGTCGCCAGCAGCATTGCCAGCGAAGCCAGCACCTGCAGGAAAACACGCAGGGTCATGGTACCGGTCCCGCGAACCGGTCGCCGTCGGACTCGTGCAGATGAACGTGCAGAATGCGGCGGATTTCCATGATGGCCTCGGGCGTCTCCTGCACGCTGTGGCCGAAAGGAATCACGATTTCCGACTCTGCCGCGGCCAGATGGGCACTGGAATACGGCACCACACCATCGCTGGAATCCAGCAGTGACAACGCGGGGGTGTAGTTGCCGATGATCGAGTGGTAGCGCACCGCAGGCGAGATGGGCAGGTCGGCGCTCAGCCTGACAAAGGGGTCGTTGCTGCTGAGATTGTCGATGCTGTTGAGTGGCCGGGTCAACACCTCGGCATTGGCCGAGCCCGGGACGATCAGCAATTGCGCAACATCGGTGATCCGCCCAAGCACCGAGGCCGGCAGCTTGACGAGGCCAGCGGCCCAGCGGGAAATGCGGTTCTCAGCGAATGGCGTGCCGCGGTGCGGGGCCGCGACGAAGATCGCGCGGCTGACATCGGGCAAGGGCTCGAACCTCACATAGGGGCCGACCTCCTTCTGCACCCGCTCGAGCCTACGCCCCTGAAGCGGATACCTCTCAAGCAGGGCGGCCCACAGACGATCTCCGGAAGACGACAGCATCAACCGCGACAGCACCCCACCCATGCTATGCCCGATTACCACCATATCCCGAGAGGCCTGGGCCGTTCCGCTCGGATCGAAGTGCTCAAGGGTCTGCTCAAGGGCCGTACGGATCGCCTTGTTGTTGAATGCCAGAGGGGCGTTTGTCGGGTAATAGACTTGCCAGATCTGGTAGTTTTGCCGCAGGGCTTCGTCGCCCAGCACCTCGTTGGCGACATTGATCCAGGCTTCCGGACTGCTGGCCAGGCCATGCAGCATGATGATGATGCGGCGGTTCGGATCGTAGGGCTGCATCAGATAGACGTGTGGCTTTTCCAGTACCTCGCCCTTGCCCACTAGTGTCAGCAATGACTGGGAGGCAAATCCCGAACGAGCCAGCCAGAGCCCGTAGCCAGAGGTGAAGCTAGCCGCCAGTGGGATCTCTCGCCCGGCCATCGTGATGCTGTCCTGGCGAAATGGGTCGTAGCCGACGATATGCACCCTTTGCGTGCTCAGAACCTCGTCCAGGGTCGCTCCTGGAAAACTCGCCACTGCAGTGACGGCCGGGAACGGCGTCTCGCTCCAGGCCAGCTCCGCACTGTCCTTTCTCACCACTCTGCGGTCAGTCATGGCGACCAGTTCTGCTCCCAACCCGTCCCGCCGATACTGGTTACGCAAGCCCTTAAAGGAAAGCGAAGCCGCTGGAATCAGCGCCTCCGGCAGGTCCCGGCCGCCAGCCAGACGGACATCGCCCACCGTACCCTGAATCTGCCAGCGGCCGCTATGCAGCACGAAGTTGCCCTGGCCTTCGCCAGCCTGTGGCGGGTTGCCTTGATAGCGCGCAAAGAGCCCAGTCAACGCCTTTTGCACGGAGAAGTTGTAATAGTCGCGCACCTGGGTCTGCCTATCGTCCAGGGCCCTCTGCCCCACCGTGCGCTCGGTCATGAACAGGTAAGCGTAAGCGTGCCGGGCGCTTTCCAGGTAAGCATCCAGCATGGCGTCGGTCTGCGCATCGGTCTGCGCCGATCGATCCAGCCGCAACGCTTCCTGCAGCCAGAGTTCGGCCAATACCGACAGCCGTTGCTCGTCGCCCAGCGCTTTCGACTCGCCCAGCGTTCGAAGGCAGACGGCAGCGGCTGCCTTGCATTCGTCCTGGCCGATGCCGACCACCTGCAGCGCGGTCCCCACCGAAGAGCTGAGTTGCCCTGTGCTCAGCACATCCCCGCGGCGCAGGGAGATGTAGTCCCTGGTTTCGAGGGCGGACACCTTGACCCCGGCGCAACCGCCCAGCATCAGCAGCAGAAGCACGAGGAACGCTCCCCGCCGGAGGATGGAGCCATATAACTGTCCGCGGAGCGGAGCTGGTTGACGATTCAAACTGAGGAACTCGAATGCGAATAAAGGAAGCGGCCACCGGCACTCGCAGTACCGGCGCCATGCATGGCTTTTTCGGCCGCCAAGAATACGGAGCCTGTCACGCACCGCCGAAAGTGATGTACATCTTGTATCCCAGCACCGAAAACACACCGACGATGCCCAGTCCGATCAATGCAACCCCCCAGTTCCTCTCGCGCGCGGCGAACCCGACAGTCATCGTCAGGAACGCCACCAGCAGTATGGAAATCATTACATTCAATTCATCCATTTCCAGTTTCTTCCTGTTGAGATGGTTTGCTTAGGCCGCGCAGAGCCCCTCGTCAGCATTACAACCAGGTCGAGAGCGTGATCGAGCCGAACTGGTCGTGCTCCTGTTGTCCCTCGAACTCGCGGGTGCGCCAGACGCTGGCGAACGCCAGTTGCCAGCGGCTCCAGGTCAGCACGCCGCCGAGCGTGGCGTCGCCGACCCATTCGCGGCGATCCACCGAATGGCTGTCCTCGAAGGTGTTGCCGTCGAGGAGCATGTTCTGCGCCATGTAGCGTCCCTCGAGATTGGCGAAGCCGTACCAACCGAACCCGCTGCCCGCGTGGAAGAACTGGTTGCCGCTTTGCCCAGGAGTGACCGAAGGAATGCTGAAGCTACGCTGCAGGTTCTGCCCGAGCCGCGCCCCCAGGCCTGTCGATGCGTAGGTGTACAGATTGCCGAGCGAGAAGCCCAGGCTGGGGCCGTATTCCAGCTCCAGCCCGCCCATGCGCTTCTGCAGCCACCAGCGGTGCTGATAGGCCAGATTGACGAAGGGCTCGTTCTCCAATTGATGTTCCCAGCCGTTGGGCTCGTCGCTGCCGGTGGCCTTGTGCACGGCGCGCTGCAATCGCTTGCCGCCCGCAGCCGGGCCGACGATGCCGACGTCAAGGTGCAATTCCTCGGCCGAACGCCAGCCCTCGTGCGGGGTGTCGGAGAACATCGACACCCCGGCGAACATCAGTCCCGCATACGGACGATCGTCCTCGATCAGTCCATTGTTTTCGATTTCCTCAGGGGTATAGATCTGATGGCCAAAGCGATAGGCGACATTGTCCACCGCACTGCCCGACCAGCCCGGCAGGAGATCTGCGAGACTACGGCTCCAGTGATCCTGTTCGGGCTCGAAGCCCCAGATTACTTCCAGCCCGTTGCTGTAATGACCATCGCTTCCCGAGGAGATGATGTCGTTTTCCGCCTTGATCGACAGCGTATCGGCTTCCGCCGCGGCACAAGCGACCAGCAGCATGACCAGCAGGCCTGGCCGGAGTTGGGTGCGGTATTTCATCAATGATCCCTCTTAATATGTTTCAAAGGAACGGGGTGCTCCTCGCTCGCGTGGATCGCATCCGCCTGCCAGCCCCCCCCCAGCGCCTGGTAGAGGTTGATCAGGTTGCCGATGCGGTTTTCTTCGATCTGGATCACCGCCAGTTCGGTGTTGAACAGGTTGCGCTGGGCGTCGAGTTCTTCGAGGTAGGAGGAGTAGCCACCGCGGTAGCGGTCGCGGGCGATTTCCAGCGACCGCGCCAGAATCTCGCGCCGCGCCTCGACGCGCTCTGCCTGCGCGGCGAACTGGTGGATGCCGGAAAGGGCGCTCTCTACTTCGCTGAAGGCGTTCAGCGCAGAGGCTCGATAACGGTAAGCGGCCTGATCGCGCTGAGCGGTAGCGATCGCAACCCCCGCTTCCAGCCGTCGGCCATTGAACAAAGGCGCCAGTACGCTGCCGCCCAGCCCCCAGACCCGCTCTGGATCGTAGTCCAGCGCGTTGACGAACAACTGGCCGATGTTCGCGGAAAGCTGAACCTGCGGCAGAAAACGATCACGCTCGGCGTCGAGGCTGAGATCGCTCGCGGCCAACAGCAGTTCGGCCTGACGGATGTCGGGCCGGCGCCGCAACAGCTCCGACGGCAGAGCCGCGGGCACTGCTGGGAGGGCGATGGTGTCGAAATGGCTGCCGCGCGTGACCGCACCGGGCAGCGTGCCGGTCAGCAGACGGATGGCATTCTCCTGCTGGCGGATCGCCTGTTCCAGTTCGGGAATAAGTTGTGCGGCGGCCTCGTATTCAGACTGCGCCTGGGTCAGCTCCAGTTGCGAGGTGTAGCCGAGGCTCGCCCGGTCGCCGGCGATGCGCAGAGCCTCCTGGCGGGATTCGGCGGTCTGGCGGGTCACCTGCAACTGGTAGTCCAGCGATAGCAGTGAGGCCCTGGCCAGGGTGCTGACCACCGCGAGGCGCACCGCATCGTGATCCGCTTCGCTGGCCTGGTAACCCAGCTCGGCCGCTTCCCGCAGCTTGCCCAGACGGCCCCAGACATCCACCTCGTAGGATACCTGCAACTCCGGCTGAAAGGCCGTGGTGTGCTGGATTCCCGTCGTGCCGAGATCACGGACGCGCTGCCCGCCGATCACGGCATCGACCCTGGGCAGCAGGGACGAGCGCGCCAGCCGAACCTGCTCGCGCGCCTCGTCGATCCGGGACATCGCCGTGAGGATGTCGGTGTTCGAGGCCAGTGCGGTTTCGATCAGGCGGTTCAGTTGCGGATCGGCGAAACCCGGCCACCAGCGCAGTTGGATGGCCGACCTGGCTGCCGTGCCGTCGCGCCAGGCATCCGGCACCTCGACCTGCGCCGCCAGCGGTATCGCCTGCCGAGCCGGCGCGCAAGCGGTCAGGGCCATGGCCAGCAGCAGGGGGGACAACGCCCGGCTGACCCTGTCGGGCCGCGTCATTGCACGCCCTCCTCGTCATCGGCGCTGGTATCGACATGGACGACCACCGAGAGGCCCGGACGCAGGCGCTCGGCCAGCGGCTGCTCGGCATTGATGGCGATGCGCACCGGCAGCCGCTGAACCACCTTGGTGAAGTTGCCGGTGGCGTTGTCGGGCGCCAGCACGCTGAACTCTGAACCGGTGGCAGGCGCCAGCCGCTCGACCCGTCCGGTGAGCGTGGCGCCGTCCAGCGCATCGATATCGAAGGTGACCGGCTGGCCGACGCGCATGTGGTGGATCTGGGTTTCCTTGTAGTTGGCGATGATCCAGAGTTGCCGCGGCACCAGATAGAGCAGTTGCGAACCCGCCGAGACGTACTGTCCGAGGCGCACCGTGACCTGGCTGACCTGGCCGCCTCTCGGTGCCTTGATCAGGGTGTTGGCGAGATCGATTTCGGCCAGGCGCAGGGACGCTTCGGCCAACGCGACCTGGGCCTGGAGCCCGCCCTTGGAGACGCCGGTGGCCTTGAGGCTTTCCTCGGCGATCTGGATCGCGGCTTCCGAGCGCTTCACATTGGCGGCGGCCGAGCGCGCGGTGGCGCGAATCTGGTCGCGCTCGCGAACCGAAACTGAGCCCCGCTCGGACAGCTCGTTGACGCGCAGTTCATCGGCCCGCGCACGGTCAAACTCAGCTTTCGCCGCGCCGATTTCGGCGCGTCGGGAAGCCAGCGTCGCCTGATCGGAGGCCAGCGCCTGCACCACGTTATCCAGTTCGAATTGGCGCGCGGCCAGCTCCGCCCTTGCCTGCGCCACCTTCTGACGATAGATGCGGTCGTCGATCCGGATCAGCGCCTGTCCCTGCTCCACCGCTTGGAAATCCTCGACCAGGACTTCAGAGACATAGCCGTTGACCTGCGGTGCCAGCACGGTGATCTGGCCCCGGACATAGGCGTTTTCCGTGGTGACGATGCCGCTGGTAAACGGCGGCAGCCGCCAGGCGTAGAGTATTGCGAGAATCCCGACCAGGGCGACGCCCAGCATCAGAACCACGGTGCGGGCCCTGGGCCTGATCGTCTTCGGCAGCTCGCTCTCGACCGGCCCGGCATCGGCCGGCGCGGCGGATTCCTCGACGACCGGGGCAGCGGGCAGATCTTCGCGGGGCTTCTTTTTGTCGGTCATGGCTCAGGTATCTTGGATATCGGTAGGGGGAGTCACGCTGGCCAGGCTCTCGCGCTTCTTTTGCCGGGCCGCGCGCAGAATGTGGAAGAGCGACCAGCTCAGTACGCTGATGGCCACCAGCCCGATCAGGCGAAACACATCATTGAAGGCCAGCACGTTGGCTTCGCGGCGCACCACCTGGCTCAACTGCGCGGAACCCTGCGCCTGCCTCAGCAGTGGATCGCTAATCAGCGGCGCATAGAGTTGCCCCTGCAGTTGCAGGCGCTGCGCCACGATCGGGTCGGCCGGGTTGATCTGTTCGGTCAGATAACTGGAATGGGCCTTCTCACGCACCACCTGGAAGGTGCCGAATACCGCCGGGCCGGCGAGACCGCCGAGGCTCTGGGTGATCGAGAACAGCACGGCGAAGCTCACCAGATAATTCGGCCCGTTCTTCAGCGCCTTCATGACCCCCGTCAACATCAGCGGCCCCATGAACAGGCCGCCGGCGAAGGACAGCATGCCCTGGCTGAGAAACATATCGTGGGGGCGGGTCAGGTTGGTCGCATCGGTATCCAGAAAGCTGCCCGTCGCGATCAGTACGATGGACAGGACGATCTGCGCGACGATGGTTCTGGGGCCGAAGGTCAGCGCACTGACGACGATGCCGAGCACCAGTCCGATCAGCATCACGGTATAGAGCCCCCGCAACTGATCAGCCCCCATGCCGAGCGTCTGCAGCAACCCGACCGCGCCGTAGTTCTGCTCTGTCAGGACGAAGCGCAGGGCGATCGCGCCGATGGCGAAACGCAGGGTGTCGGCCATACCCAGCCAGCGCGTCTGCACCAGAGGATTTTTCCGATGATGCTCGATCGTCAGGGCGGCGATCATCAGCACCAGCCCGGCGATCAGCGCATAGGCGATCCAGGGCTGCTCGAACCACCACTGCACCCGCCCCTGGGCCAGCACGGCGGCGAACAGCGCCAGCGCCGGAGCGATGAGGAGGAACGTGAGAAAATCCAGCGGTTCGAATGCCTTGATGTGTTCGCCCGGCGGCAGCTTGAGCACCACCACCGCCGCCAACGAGCACAGGGCGAGGCCCGCCTCGAATACGTACAGGCGATGCCACTCCCCCAGATCCAGCAAGGCCGGGGACAGCAGCCAGGCCAGCGGCGTCGCCAGTTGGGATATGCCGATGCCGATGATCAGCCCCTTGGGCATGTCGGCCTTGCGAAACGCCTGCAGCATGTAGAGCACGGCCAAGGTGCTGACCGTGGCACCGGCGAAACCGCTGACCGCCCGAACGAATACGGCCATGCCGAAGCCTTCGACGAAGATATGAGTAACGGTCACGAGCGCGTAGATCGTCAGGCCGATCTCCGCGAAACGGCGCAATCCGTATTGCTGCCGAAACTTGATCAGCAGGAGATTAGTGGAAACGTTGACCATCAGGTAGGCGGCGGGCAGCCAGGCGCCCTGCTCGGGCGTCAGCCCCAGCTCCCCCTGGATGGCGGCGAGATTGGCGCTAAACAACGCATTGCCCAGGCCGCCGGTGATGCCAACCAGCATCGCGACGAGCGCATAGGCGAGCCTGACCGGATTGCTGTGCAATGGCGTCGACGGCGAACCCGGCATAGATGGTCGCTCGTGAGGCTCCCAATTCGGATTGGGCTTCAAATACTGGGGCTGGGCCATGCGAATCGATCTGGGATGAAGCTGCGCATGTTACTTAACTAGAAGTTTCTGTCTAGTATTACTGCACTCTTCGCTGCGTTCCGCTAGCATTCAGGCCATGACCCCAGAACTAGCGCCCACCACGCGTCCATCTGTGAAAGCAGGCCGGACGCCCCGCAAGCCACAGCAGGACCGTGGACACGAGCGTGTCGCCGCCATTCTGGATGCCTGCGCGAAGGTGTTGCAGCGCGATGGCGAAGCGGGCCTGACGATGCATCGTCTCGCCAAGGAGTCGGGCACCTCCATTGGCTCGCTCTATCACTTCTTCCCCGACAAGCACAGCGTCCTCGCCGCCCTCAATCAGCGTCACACCGACGCGCTGTGTACCATCACCAAGCGACTGGAGCAGATCGACGATCACGTCTGGAAGCGCCTTTCTACAGCGCAGATGGTGGAACGGCTCATCGTTCCCTTTCTTGAATACATTGCTCGTCACCGGGATATCCAGTTGCTGCTCAGCCCGACCCTAGGCGATCGGCAGCTTCATTCGCCAGCGCTTCGCGCCGCAGTGCGTTCCATCTACGAAAAGGTTCTCCACATGAGGTTGCCCGACGCAAGTGCCGAAGATTTGCGCGCCTATAGTGCGGTTCTGTTATCCATACCATCCGGGATGTTCCATTCGGCTCCTGAGACGAACGAAAGCCTGGAGCGGATCTGGCTACAGGAGATTCCGCGCGCCCTGATTGGCTATCTCAATGCGCTTGGGGACTGAAGCGAGAGCACCATCTCACCAGCAGAGGAAGACGCCGCAGATAGCGCGGACAGGTCTCCTGGCACCTCGGGCGCTCGCGGGCCACGGTCATTGGTGAGCGGCTCATTCCCCATGCTGGTGACGCCGACCTCGTCGGTCAGCCATTGTTCAAATAGCCGGCTTGCGGCTTGCCCTTCCCTCGCCGCGTAATAAACCAGACGTAGATCGCGGTCGACATCGATCGTAAGAGACGTATGGTCGAACACTACCAGCCCAATGTCCGGGATTCGCAAGTGCCGTACACCCTGGCAAGGACCGTGGATGTCGTGCTGACGCCACCAGGTCCTGAATTCCGTATCGACCTTTTCCAGATCCTTGACCAGCGTGCCGATGTCCGGATCGAGCGGCGCCCTGACGAAGTCGCGGCGGAAACTTGAAAGGATCTGCAGTGCCTGATCGTCCCAAGGATCAAACAGGGTCCGAATCGTAGGTGCGGTGAACAGCAGCCAGAGCAGGTTGCGGCGCTCGACTGGAAAACTAGAGAAGCTGAACACCCTGTCGGCCGCCGCATTCCAGGCGAGTACGTCCCAGCGCAGGTTCAAAACATACGCTGGGCGCATCGGCAGATCGGCTATCAATCTGTGAATCAGCGGCGGCACCACGCACCAAGTTTTACCAGGCTCCGGTGGCAATCGCTGGTGGGCCAATAGAAACAGATGGCGACGCTCTGTCGCATCCAGTTTGAGCGTCCTAGAGAGATTCTCGAGAAATGCTGCCGAAACGCCGATCTCCCGCCCCTGCTCGAGCCAGGTGTACCAGGACAAACCCACCCCAGCCAGAGCCGCGACCTCCTCACGTCGAAGTCCCGGCGTGCGTCGCCTGCCGCCCGACGGAAGCCCCACTTCCTCGGGCGTAATGCGTTCGCGGCGGCTGCGCAGGAAGTCCGCAAGCTCGGCCCGGTTTCGTTCGAGGCTGCGTGGCGCGCTCATCTGGTGACCCTCAGTAACCCCTTAACGCCGCACTTAGACTAGCCAACGTCGCGCAAAACCCATTTCAGAGCGCTCAATCATGGGTGAGGCGGCTTGATCGATAGGAGATAAACGGATTGTCATTTATTGCTTCACGAATAGCTGGAGTCATTGAAGTCGCCCAACCAATACCGCACTTTCACGACACTCATCCGCATCTGTGACTAACACCCCCGGCCCAAGCCCCACGACAATGACCAGCAACCGGTCGATTGTCTAATGCAGCAACGACTAATGGGCATGTTTCACGGTGACCCGATGGCGACCGCACCGACCCCCGATCGTCTGTGAGACGGATAGGCTTAGGATGGATGATTACGCCATAGTGCAGCAAAATGCGAGCTACTAGAAAAACAGGCCTGAAAGGGAGACTACTGTTGGTAGTGCATAAAAGCATGGGTGCTCGTTCGAACATCCAACACCCGCCGTTATCTCAACGGAAGTATGCACTTGCCGGCCTACCTGGGATGAAGTGACAAAAAAGCAGAAAGTGCTAAACATCGCAATACGCAACATTTTCATGGCTCATGCCCCTTTTATTCTGTGTGAGGGTGAATGTCCAAGACTCAAGATAGGCTTTAGCTGGCCCTAGCGCCACTACCATTCGGAGCTTTTTTAGGCGCTATCAACAAAAACGTTTAAATAATGCCGTCGCTTTAGCTGATCAAGGCTAAGGGGGCCAGCGAAAACGATCTAAGCCCACAATCAGGATCGTCGACTCATCATCCAGTCAGCCAGCGTCGCGCCGAGCAATTCAGGGTCAGTTACAAACGGTTCATGTGGCGTATCGATTTCGATGAGGTGCTCACAGCCTAATCTTTCAGCGAACCGGCGCTGCCATTCCGGCGGCAAAATGCCATCCCTGGACGTTAGGATGTAAACCGAAGGTACGGAATTTGCGTAGCCTTTTCGGGTTGCCGGCTGGGTGGCTACTGCAGGAGGCGTAACGTCATCGGCTGCTTCTCCCAGTAACCAAACAAGCTGAGCGTCGCTCATATCAGCACCAAACATTGCTTTCTGCATGTCAGCTGGCGGGGTAGTAAGAGGATTCAGCGGCCAACCAACCTCTTCCGAATTCTGGCCATGCAAGGACGAACCGAGCAGTTGCATGATCGATTGACCTTCGGCCGGTATCGCAGTTGCGAGGTAGACAAGCCCCGAGTAGAGCGACTGATCTTCGAGGACCATCATTGGCAGCAAAACACCTGCAATCGAGTGGCCAAGCAGCACCGCGTCGCGAACGTTCGCAGCTCTCAACTCATCGTTGAGTTCTTTGACAATGTCGCCCAGGGTCAGCGTCGTTACATCCCGCCCACGCTTCGTGCCGCAACCAGGCATATCAAGGCAGATGACCCGCTCGAACAAGGCCTCGCGCTGCTTGACCGCATCGACCAAAAACTTCCAGCACCAAGACCCGTGTTGCCCGCCATGAAGCAATACTAGGTCGGTCATCGATACACCCTCCTTTAGCACCCTGTCCTACGCCGGTCGGCCATTAATCCAGTTTCATTGATTTCTCATACAAACCGACCGCGACGGCATAACCATCGACCTTTCTTAAAAGGGTCTTCTTATACTCGGTTTGGCCGGTTACAGGGTTGCGCCATATATATGAGACTTCCCCGGTATCGCCCTGCGCCATAGCCCGCAGCATCTGCTTCCCTATCGGCTGGCCGTCGGCAGAGCGTAACGCCTGGAAATCGGTGCCTACCAAGCGGCGTATGAAGCCATGAGCAATAAACTTCTGAGTGTTCAAATCAACCACGAATGCGTACAGGTCATCCTGACTCAGCGCCTTGTCGTGCCTGTTGATTCGGTCGAAAGTCGTCTTCGGATCGGCTTTTACTTCGCTGGCGACTTTCTCGAGCAACTTTTCTGCCGCTTCACTGCTGGAACGAGGCATGTAGTAGCCGACTGAGATGATGCGGTCGCCAACTCGCTGATAGAACACCTGCTTGCGTTCGACCTTGCCATGCTGCCAGTTCCACCAGCGGTAATCCGCGCTGCGAACCGTACCGTCTTCAGGCGCTTTTAATGCGGCTTCGAACGCAGCCTTCAGATCCTCGTCCAGAACATTGGTAACCTGCTTGCCAATCAGCGTCGCTGAAGGGCCACCACTGGCGAGCATCACCCCCGAAGTATCGACAACATAGATGTAGAGCTCACCATCGATGTAGTCGCCTTGTCGGCTGAACTTGGCCAACGCTTTGTCGCCTTCCGCCTGGTAAGCCGTCACGGCTTTGCCCAACAGCGCACTGGCGCGTTCGGCCTCAGCGCTATAGTCGTCCGCCTGACTGACGGGCAGGGCAACGCTCAGCAACGAAACCGCACTCAGGCACAAAGCAAGAAAGACTCGATAGAAGCCCATGGGTGTCATTCTCCTAGCTCCCGCTGGCTGGCATTTTGGAAATGTCACAAAGCGCGGCCAATAATTTCTTTCATGATTTCCGAGGTGCCGCCATATATACGCGCCACTCGGGCATCGACCCAGGCACGGCTAATCTTATATTCGCTCATGAACCCATAGCCGCCATGAAGCTGAAGGAACTCGTCGAGCAATTTGCCCTGCATTTCGGAGCCCAGCAATTTCGCCATTGCTGCGACGTCGGGTGTAAGCTCGCCACGCATGACCTTTTCCAGGCAATCATCAACGAATACACGCAGCATGGTCGCCTGCGCCTTGGCCTCCGCCAGCTTGAAGCGAGTGTTTTGGAACTCCAGCACCGGCTTGCCGAATACTTTGCGCTCGCGCGTGTAATCAATGGTTTCCTGCAACAAGGTTTCAATTGACTGCGCTGCGCGGATCGCAATAATCAGCCGCTCCCAGGCAAGCTGATGGGTGAGGTACTTAAAACCCATGCCTTCTTCGCCCAAGCGATTAGCGGCCGGGACTCGCACCTCATCGAAAAACAGCTCAGCGGTATCCTGGCCTTTAAGGCCGATCTTTTCCAGCCGCCGCCCTTTTGAAAAGCCCTCGCGCTCTTCTTCGATACAGATCAGCGTCAGCTCTTTAGCGGCTGGATCGAGCTTGGTTGCCGTGACTATCAGCCCAGCATTGCTACCGTTGGTAATGAAGGTTTTTTGTCCGGAAACGATGTAGTCATCGCCATCATGCCGGGCCGAGGTGCGCATCGAACGCAGATCGCTGCCGATGCCCGGCTCGCTCATGGCGATGACCCCAATCAGCTCACCGCTGACCATCCGGGGAAGCCACTTCTGTTTCTGCTCTTCACTGCCATAAGCAACGATATAAGGCGCGACTATTTCCGAATGAGTGGTGAACCCGACGGCGGTCGCATTGGCCCGCGCAAGCTCCTCGATCATGACGGCGGAGTGGCCGAAGTCGCCACCGGAGCCACCGTACTCTTCAGGAACGGTCGAACAGAGCAGCCCCAATTCGCCGGCCTTGAGCCAGACCTCCTTGGGCACAATGCCGTTCTTTTCCCACTCATGCAGGTTCGGCACGATTTCGCGATCGACGAAACGCCGGGCCATTTCGCGGAACATATTGTGATCTTCGCGGAAAACGCCACGCATCATTACTACTCCTAAATTCTTCGTTGCTTCTGCAAACGGCGCTGATCAGCGATCCAGGTAGTCAGGGTTACGCTTCTCGACGAAGGCAGCCACCGCTTCCTGATGATCTTCGGTGTGATGCGCCAAAGACTGGTACGCCGCGGACAGCTCCAGCAATGAGTCGAGTCGCATATGTTGGCCTTCGCGCAACAGGCGCTTGCACAGCCGTAGCGCATGCCCAGGATTGGCGGCGATTTGCTGAGCCAACGCCTGCGCTTCCGCCTGCAGCGTTTCATGTGTGCAGACTTGCTCCACCAAACCCCACTCCAATGCTTTCGCAGCATTGATGGTGTCGCCGGTGAACGCCATCAGGCTGGCCTTGGGGATTCCGATGATCCGCGGCAGCAACCAGGCGCCGCCATCTCCCGGCACGATGCCCAAGCGCACGAAACTTTCAGCAAAGAGTGCCGAGCTCGCAGCCAGACGGATGTCGCACATACAAGCCAAATCGAGGCCCGCACCGATCGCCGGGCCGTTGACCGCGGCGATTATGGGTATATCCAGCTCATACAGCGCCAGCGGGATCCTTTGAATACCGTCACGATAGGTGTTGCGCAGCTCATACGGCGAACCGGCGAAGATACCCGCGCGGTCGCGCATGTCCTTCACGTTGCCACCGGCGCAGAAAGCACTGCCATTGCCGGTCAGCACCATTACCCGCGCAGTGCGGTCGCTCCGCAACTGAGCACAGAGATCGACGAACTCCTGAATCTGCTCGGGGGAAGTTAACGCATTGCGGGTTTCGGGATGGTTCATGCGAACGGTGACGATGCCGCCATCACGCTCGATTTGCAGAAATGCACTCATAACGGTTTCTCCGCGAGGGTTGATAGCGACTGACTGGCATGCCCAGTGATCAGCGGCCAATAGCCTCCACTACCTGCTGCGCAGACCATCTGGCCGATGCGCTGGCTCCAGACGCTGGCCGAGCCGAACTCGCTGCGCCAGGCCCACAGCCGGCGGGAAAACAGATGCAGCGAATATTCCTGGGTAAAGCCGATGGCACCGTGCACCGAATGGGCAATGCCTGCGCCAGCGCTGGCCGCCTCGGCACAGCTGACCTTCGCAGCCGCAATGGTCAGCCCCGCAAGTCCGGCATCCGACTCAGCAAAGGCTGCCTCGGCAGCGACGTTCGCGGCTGCCGTCTGTTCGGCGAACACCGCAAGCTGCTGTTGAATGGCCTGAAATGCGCCGATTGGCCGCCCGAACTGTGAGCGCTCGGTGGCGTAGCCCGATGTCATGTCCAGCAGCGTATGCAAGGCACCTGCGATCTGCGCCGAGCGCAGCATGGCGCCACCCAACAACAACACATCGGCGGACAGCTCGCCAGGCAACGGAGCGCAAGCCAGTACCTGGGCTTTGTTGAAATGCAGGGAGTCGCGAGGCTCGCCCGCGACGTTCAAGCTGAGCGTCTGACCGGCCGCGCTGGCTACCGACAGCAACACGACGCTGGGCGTCTCGCTACCCGCGTCGGCTATAGCGACCAGCGACTCGACATGACGGCCCCACGGCACGTCTCGCACGGTGCCGTGTACCACCCCGCCATTCAGGCTCAGCTGCGCATTGGCTGAAAAGCTGATGGCCGCGGTCCTCGGCTCAAGCCCGGCCTTACCCAGCAACCAGTTAGCCAATAGCGCTTCGCCCAGCGGCACAGACGCGGCGTACCGTCCAGCAGCGCGCGCCAAGACATACACATCACCCCATCCCGCTTGTGCTCCGCCAAGGGATTCTGGAACAGCAGCCAGCGCAAACCCGGACTCTTCCACCGCAGCCCAAAGCTGCGCAGGCCACTCGCCGCCTTCGCAGCCTTGTACGTATTCAGGTGTCGCCAGATCAGCGAGCAGGCGCTCGATAGTCGATTCGAATAGTTCTCGCATGATTATCGCAACCCCAATCCGCGCGCGATGATCCCGCGCAGGATTTCGCGGGTGCCTCCGCGCAGTGAGAAAGACGGTGCCATTTGAGTCAGGTAGGCAAGAACCTGCGCGTGTTCGCTACCGCCGTTCTGACGAGGCTCAGCTTCGAGCAGCAATTGGGCGATCTCGGGTATTTCCTGTTCGAACTGGTTACCCAGGTCTTTCACGCATGACGCAGCCCAGGCTGGATGTTCGCCGGCAGCCAATTGTGCGGTCACTGCCAGCGACATGTTGCGCAACGTCAGCAGCTTCGCGGTCAGTCGCCCAATTTCGCGGCTTTGCAAAGCGTCCGGCGCTGTGCCCATCCCGGCGATCAACGTTTTGAGCAGCTCTATACAGCTGAGAAAACGCTCCGGGCCGCTGCGCTCGAAAGCCAATTCGGCCGTTACCTGATCCCAGCCTTTGCCCTCGGTCCCAATCAGCGCGTCTGCATCGAGTTGCACATTGTCGAAGAACACCTCATTGAAATGCTCGCCGCCAGCAAGATCGCGGATTGGCCGAATGGTGATGCCCGGCAACTTAAGATCGACGATGAACTGCGACATGCCTTCGTGACGCGCCGCTTGTTTTTCACCGGTGCGCACCAAGGCGATCATGTAGTGCGAGTGCTGCGCGTTGGTCGTCCAGACCTTCTGCCCATTGAGCAGCCAGCCGGCGTCATTACGCACAGCTGAGGTCTTGATCGAAGCGAGATCGGAGCCGGAGTTCGGTTCGCTCATGCCGATGCAGAAATAACTCTCACCACAGCAAATCGGCGGCAAATAGCGCTCTCTCTGCGCCTCGGTGCCGAATCGGTTGATCAGCGGTCCGCTCTGCCGGTCAGCAATCCAATGCGCCGAAACCGGCGCGCCGGCTGCGAGCAACTCTTCGATGATCACGTAACGCGCAAACGGACCTGCCGCGGCGCCGCCGTACTGCTCGGGCAACGCCATGCCAACCCAGCCCTGGGCGCCTAGCTTGCGACTGAAGGCAGCATCGAAACCCATCCAGGACTGCGCTCTGGCTGTTGCCGGATAGTCGGCAAGATTGCTTTTTAGAAACTCCCGCACTTCCGCCCGAAGAGACTCGGCCTCGGCGGGAATCCTGCTGTAACTGAACTGAGTGATAGACATGTGCACGCTCATCAACTGGGCGCAAGGCTCAAGAACTAGCCCCAGGGCAGGCGCACTCGCGAGGCGTCAATACCTATCGCAAATGAACCTGCCCCAACGGGGAATTGCCGCGCCTTGCCGCTACTTTTTACGGCCTGTTAGAGAGCAGTTCCGGCATCAGCCTTCTCGAACATCGCGTTGATGTCCCCCGACGTGACCGGCTTGCCGTCATTGCGACCGTGGTCGGCGCCGCCGAGCCCCAATGCGGGCTCGATCTTGACGTGCGTCGCTTTCTTGCGAAGCTCGCCTACGGTGCAGTTCTCGCGTCCATGAATGGAGAATGGATCGAAGGAGAACTCACGCATGGCATTGAGATGGGTGACCTTGTCGATGGTTTCCTTGGACAGGTGCTGCAGCCCTTCCCATGCGGACTCCGGCGAGTTCGGCCAGGTGCAATCCGAGTGCGGGTAGTCGCTTTCCCAGGTAACCATGTCTTCGTTCATGAATTTCAGGTTCTGCAGACCGAAGTTATCCTCAATGAAGCAGGTGATGAAATGCTTGTGGAAGATGTCGCTGGGCATCTGCCCGCCGAAGTTCGAGTTGGTCCACGCGTTGTGGTGACGGTGGGTGAAATCGGCGCGCTCGAGCAGATAAGGAATCCAGCCGATGCTGCCTTCAGACAGCGCCATGCGCAGGTTGGGGAATTTCTTCCACATCGGTGCCCAGATCCAATCGGCCGCGGAGTTGGCGATGGAAATAGGCATGGACGTGATCCAGGCATCGATTGGCGAAAGGTCGGAGGCATGGTTGGCCTTTACACCAGTACCGATGTGGCAGCAGATCACGACGTTATTGTCCGAGCAGGCCTGCCAGAGCGGATCCCAGTAATCGCTGTGGATCGACGGGTAGCCGTGGATCGCCGGATTGTCCGACAGTGACAGCGCATGCACACCCTGTTTCGCCAGGCGCGTAACCTCGGCGGCGGCGGCCTGCATGTCCCACCATGGCACCAGCATCAGCGGAATGAAGCGGCCCGGCGCAGCGTTGCACCAGTCGTGTAGATGCCAGTCGTTGTAGGCCTGGATCGCGGCCAGGGACACGGCGCGATCCGGATGATTCTGGAAACGCTGACCGGCAAAACCTGGGAACGTCGGGAAGCACAGCGAGCCGAGCACGCCGTTGGCGTTCATGTCGTCGACACGATCAGCCACGCTCCAAGTACCGCGACGCATCTGGTCATAACCCAACGGCTCCATGCCGTACTCTTCCTTCGGTCGGCCCACTACCGAGTTCAGGCCCATGTAGCCGGTGGCCTGCTCTTCGAAAACCCATACATCGCGGTCGCCGCGTTTGACGACATGAGGCTCGCGCCCTTTGAAGCGCTCAGGCATGTGGCGAGCAAAGGCGTTTGGTGGCTCGATGGCATGGTCATCAACGCTGACGAGAATGAGATCTTCAACCTTCATTGTTCTTCCCCTTCGCAAATGGGTTTGTTGTTGTGTCCAAAGCATAGAACACGTTGCGATCAAATTAAACACATATTTCAATTGTGTTCAAATCCAATCTTGAGAGCGAACACATTCATTTACCGGTACCAAGCACCGCAAAATTCAACGAGGGAAAAACAACAAGGGCAGGCGCCCTTCCCTGCGGGGCAGGAAAGGGCTGGACGTGGCGTGAGGGCAGTAAGCCGATGCCTCAATCCCAGAGGACGTGGAGATAGTGCGGTCCGCGCAACTGGGCGCCGATAATCTCTGGTGCAGGCTTGGAAGGATCCAGGCGGATATTCGGCATAAGGTCGAGAATCGCGTTTAGCGCGCAGTTGAGTTCCGTCTTCGCGACGAATTGCCCGATGCACATATGCGGCCCGAAACCAAAGCCGAACGAGGGTTTCGGTCGTCTGTCGATGTCGAATACGTCACCGTGCTCGAATGCATCCTCATCACGGTTCGCCGAGGTGACGATGCACTGCACCATAGCGCCCTTGGGAATCTGCACACCGCGGATTTCCATATCCTTTGCAGCCTGGCGCACCTTAAAGGTGGCGACAGGCTCCAGACGTACGGCTTCGTCGATGGCCTTGGAGACCAGGCTGCGATCGTTGCGCACCCGCTCCAGTACCTCAGGGTTCTCGAGCAACAATGTCATTAACGTACCGAAAGTGCGCGTAGTGGTTTCGCTGGCGGCCGGCAGCAACGAACGCACAAAGGTCGCGATTTCATGATCATCAAGCGAACGGCCTTCATACTCGGCTCGGATCAACCGACTGATCAGGTCATCCCCTTCGGCACCGGTTGCGCGGCGCTCGGCTACGACAACCTTTACGACGTCATAGAGCGCTTTGGCAGCTTCCATCGCGGCACCACGCGCGGCGGCGGCTTTTTCAGGATCAACTTGCGGGCCGGCAAGGATCGCCAGCGCCCAGGCAGCATATTGTTCGATCTCGTCCGGACGATCCTCAGGAAAGCCGATCAGGGAATAGATAACCCGAATCGGAAAATACAGGGCAAAGTCCATCAGATCGCCGCCTTTGCTCGGCACCAGCGGCTTGATGTATTCCTCGCGAATAACCCGATCGATCTTGGTTTCTTTCCAGCGGTTGACAGTTTCAGGCATGAACACCGGCTGCAGCAGGTTGCGAATGTTCTTGTGCGCGTCTCCATCCATCGCAGTGAGGATCAGCCCGTCAAAAAAAGCGCCCAGGCCTTCAGCGATAAAACCACTGGTGAAGTTGCTGGCATCGCGCATTACTGCCATGACATCGTTGTATTTGAACAAGGTGAACGTAGGACGGTTGGCGTCCAGGCCGGCGATGCTCGGCACCCCCAGACGCGCCATGAAGTTCTCTTCAAGAACCGGCGAATTCATGCGCATCTCGCGGTATACCGCATGAAGGTCCACATCGCTTCCACGATAGTTGCTGGCGACGTCCGCGAACGCCTTGCCCAGATTGTCCCGCGCCTGTGTAGACATTGTTCTTCTCCTTGTTATTGTTCAGGCATACGCCATTGCGTCTAAAAACTGACTGCATGGGCGAGATACTAGGCCCAACTGCGCACTTATTGAACGGCTTTTTACATTTCGATCAAATTTATCGGGCGGTCTGCTCCACATCCATGCAGGGCGTCGACCCGCTCAATACGCCTGCTGCACATAGGTCATCCGACCGCCCGCCAGCATCAGCGCGCAGTACATGTTCAGCTCGACCACTTGAGCCTCGGAGAAGAACTCGGCGAGACGCGCATAGTGTTCGTCGCTGATGGCCATGTAATCGCTGGCGAACAATTCAGCGAAGATCAAAGCAGCTCGTTCAGACGGTTCGAAACGATCGCTATTTGAAGAAAGGCAGGCGATGTCATCTTCCGTCACGTGGTCGGATTTACGAGCGAGTTGGCACGCTTGGCAGGTGGTGATGCTGGCGATTTTCAGGCGCACCAATTCACGCAGGCGCTCATCGAGCAGGCTGTCCTGATGCAGGCTTTCCAGCAAACCAAGCCAGGCTAATGCTGCACCGGGCCGATGCGCCCAGACCTGAACAGGTCTGGGCGAGCTCAGCATCCGACTTTGCTGGCCGCGCGCAACGGCGCTACGTAACTCTTTCGGCATTTCATCCAGCGGAACGAAAGACACGCGCGCCATAACCGCTACCTCACTGTCGGAAGATCAGTCGAGCCGCTCGATAATCGTTGCAGTACCCAGGCCGCCAGCGCAACAGATCGTCTGCAGGCCATAGCGGGCGCCCCGCCGCTCAAGTTCATTGAGCAGCGTAGTCATCAGCCGCGCGCCACTGGCACCCAGCGGGTGACCCAACGCAATGGCTCCGCCGTTGACGTTGAGCTTGTCATGCGGCACACCGGTTTCCTGCATCCAGGCAAGCGGTACCGACGCGAAGGCTTCGTTGACCTCGAAAAGGTCGATGTCATCGATGGACAAACCAGCCTTGTCCAGCACCTTTTTGGTCGCCTCGATAGGGCCGGTCAACATCAGCGTTGGGTCTGCACCTACGGTCGCGAAGGCGCGGATGCGCGCGCGAGCCTTAAGGCCCAGCTGCTTGGCGGTGTCCCCGGACATCAACAGCAGCGCAGCGGCGCCATCGGATATCTGCGATGAATTACCTGCAGTGATCCGTCCATTCTCCGGGCGGAAACTGGTTTTCAGCGTCGAGAGCTTTTCCCTTGAGGTATCGCGACGGATGGTTTCGTCCGCCGCCAGATCAGCTGCTGGTTCGGTCAGCGCGTGCTCACGCAACAACTCGACCGGTACCGGAACGATCTGGCTGTCGAAATAACCCGCATCAGCTGCCTTCGCGGCACGCTGATGACTTTTGAAAGCGTAGTCGTCCAACGCTTCGCGACTGAGTGACCATTTGTCAGCCATCCGCTCGGAGGCCTCGCCCTGGCTGGTCAGCTCGTAACGCTCCGCCGCCATCCAGCCAAAGGCTTCACCGTGGATCTCACGGTTACTGCCCATGGGCACGCGGCTCATGTTCTCCGCCCCGCCAGCAACAATGATGTCCGCCATTCCAGACGCGATAGCGCCTGCGGCCGCATGGACCGCAGCTTCGCCCGAGCCACACTTGCGGTCTAGCGTCAGCCCCGGAATCGTTACCGGCCAGCCCGCGCCGAGGAGCGCGGTGCGGGCAATGTTTGCCGACTGTTCGCCGATTTGCGTAACACAGCCAAAAATCACGTCGTCGACCTGAGATGGCGACAGGTCGACACGCTCAAGCAGCTTGCCGATGACCAGCGAACCCAGGTGGTCGGCTCGTACGCCGGCGAGACTTCCACGGAAACGACCGACCGGTGTCCGCACCGCATCAACAATTACGATGTCTTTCATAGCGCACTCGCCTTCAGACCGGAGCCCGGCACTCGATTACCGTCCTCGTAACGATAGACGCCATGCCCCGTCTTGCGACCCAGACGTCCGGCGGCAACCATCTTGATGATCAGCGGACAGGGTCGGAACTTCTCTCCCAGTGTCTGGTGCAAGTACCGCAGCACCGACAGACGAGTATCCCAACCTGTCAGATCGCCGAGTTCCAGCGGCCCCATCGGATGGTTGAAACCCATGCGCAGCGCAGTGTCGATATCTTCGGCCGTCGCTGTGCCTTCCTGCAGCATGTACATGGCTTCGTTACCAAGTAGCGCGGACATGCGGCTGGTAGTAAGGCCGGGCGACTCGTTGACGGTGATCGAAGTCTTGCCGATCGCATCGCACAGGGCCTTGGTACGCACGACGACCTCGTCAGTGGTGGCTAGGCCGCGCACCAGTTCGACCAACTTCATCTTGTGCACTGGATTGAAGAAATGCATGCCAACGACCCGGTCGGCAAAGTCGGGTACCGATGCGGCAATCTCGGTGACGCTCAGCGCTGACGTATTGGTCGCGATGATCGCGTTCGGAGCCAGCAGAGGCGCAGCCTGACCGAGAACGGACTTCTTCACGGCCAGCTGTTCGGAAACGGTTTCGACCAGCCAGTTGGCGCCAAGCGCCGCCTCGCTCAAATCACCACAGGTAATCAAATTCGCCAGCGAAGATTGGGCGACCTCATCGGTAATCTTTCCCAGCTTGACGCCGGTGCTGAGGATACTTTCGATGTTGCCTTTGGCACGAGTGAGCGACTCGGCGTTGGTGTCCACCAACAAAGTGGCAAATCCTGAGCTAGCGAATGCATGCGCAATGCCGGTGCCCATCAAGCCGGCACCAACCACTACAATTTTGTCTTCTTTATTAGTCATTTAATTCGCTCTCGATTTAGACGCTGGGCTTTTCGCCAACTACGTTACGTAGCGTACCTATGCCTTCCACGGTCGCCTCGACCACATCGCCAGGGTTGAGGAACACGCCAGTTCCCATCCCTACTCCGGCCGGCGACCCCGTGAACAGCACGTCACCGCAGGCAAAGCTGGAGCGCTGCTGGACGAAGTTGATCAACTCGCCCACGTTCCACGTCATTTCACTGGTAGAGCTGTCCTGGCGGGTTTCACCATTCACCTTCAAGGTCAGCCCCAGGGCTGGAGACCCTGCGGGGAACTCATCCTTGGTGACGATCCACGGACCAAGTCCGGTGGTCTTGTCCTGGCTTTTGGCGGCGAACAGATCCATTCCGATTCCCGGTGGACCGCTGAGCTGCAGGTCGCGGGCGCTTACATCATTGCCAACGGTATATCCGAGGACGCAACCCAAGGGGTCAGCCAGGTCGATCTCGCTGCTGCCAATGACCACCACCAGCTCGACCTCGTGATCGAGCTTTTCTGTCAGCGGCGGAAAGCGAATCGGATCGTGGGCTCCGATGAGTGCGCCGTAGGCCTTGAGAAAGGCCACAGGCTGCGCCGGTGCGCTGAGGCCAAAATCCTCGGCGAGGTGCTTGGTGTAATTCGCCCCAGCGACAACCACTCGATTTACGGGCTCGATTGGCGGTAACAGGCGAACCTGGGAAAGCGGCACTGGCCGCCCCAGGAAACGCAACGCACTGATGCCCTTGCCTTGGGCGATGGCGGGAGCCCACTCGGAAAACAGGCCGACGATGGGCGTGACTTCATCCTGCTGGATGTCGACTACCGCCCAGAAGGGTTCGCCATCTTTATGGGAACAACGCGCCAGTTTCATCAGACACCAACCTTGCCGACTTTAGCGGGATCGAGGCGCAGCAGTTCGCAGGCGTTCTTCCAGCGAATTTTCTGCAGGTCTTCGTCCGACAGGCGAAGCCCCTCGGTCAGATCGTGACGGACTGCGTCGCTGCCGCCGAAGTTCGATCCATAAAGAACCCGATCCGCGCCGATGACATCGACCATGGCCTGACGCATGGGAAGCTCGTGCAGCTCCACGTCGAAATAGAAGTTGGGCAGGTAATCTAGGAATGGCTTTTTGTTGTGGAAAACGTCTAGGTTCGGGTTGGTCTGGGCAAGCCGACCCAGCTGATAAGGAACGAAGCCGCCACCGTGGGTGATGTAAATCTTCAGTTTCGGGAAGCGATCGAGCACTCCGCCGTTAATGAGGTACCACAGGCATTTGGTTTCGTCGTAATTCATGCCGAGGATCGCGGTCGTTTCATACCTATCGGTATTGGCGTCCTTGCCCCAGGTCACGGACTGGTTGTATCCGTGAACGAAAATCGGCAGGTCCACTTCGCACAACGCTTCCCAGACCGGATCAAGCTCTGGCGAGTCATATTCCAGCCCGCCGAAGTTAGAGCCACCGGCGCTCAGGCCTTTCGCTCCCAGTTCGTTGCAGGCACGGCGGATTTCCTTGGCCGCTTCAAGGGGTACGTTCAGCGGAGCGTGCGCCCAGAACATCAGCCGGTTGGGCGCTGCCGAGCAATACTCAGCCATCACGTCGTTGACCTTGCGAGCGAACGGGACAGCGAACTCGGCTTCGGTCCAATACATGTAGCAATGGCTTGGAACGGACAGAACCTGAGCATCCTGCCCCGCCGCATCCATAGCCGCGAGGCGGTTGCTCGGGTCGCGCCATTTGGCCATGTACTCTTCGACGTTCAAGGTCTCGCCGCGGGCATGGGCCTCGCGCAGGGCTTTCTTACGTTCTGGTGCGCCTAGAGAAAGAATCCACTCACCAACACGCAACTTGATATCGCCATCGGGCTGCGACTCAAAAGCCGGCCCCCAATGGGGATGCTGGTCGTAGTAATCAGGGTGTGGCGCGTGGGCGTGAAGATCAATAAGCATGTCCGGTTACCTCAGAAATTGGCACTTTTTAAAATTATGTGTAGCGCAGTGCAGCTGCGCCGTATAACCGGGGTCTACTGCCCCTGAACGGCAGCGTGCAAGCCCCATGGACAGATCATAAAATTAATCTGGTCATAAATCAAAAAACTGTTCAATTTATTTTTATAGCTACGCCGGAAGCAGTGTTCTAGAGCGCCTCCCTGCGGAAGCCATCACCACACAGGAACGTAAAAGCGCTCGAATCGCGGTTCCGTTCGCATTTCGGCTGAAAAAATGGCGCGCAAAAAAAAGCAGAACCCTCGGGAGGAGAGCTCTGCTTTAGGTGTAGCGGGTAGTGACGGACTAGCGGCGCGAGCGCGAGGTCGATCCGATTGTCAGGGCCGCGATCAGCTTCTTCACACGAACGGGAAGCATGCGACGGTTCGCCGACTCGGACACCAGCGTCTCGCTCATCACATAGCGGATGATCAGTTCGCTGATCAATTCGCGATCAAGCCTGACGCCAAGTCGCTCGTCCCACTCGTCGAAAACGATGTCGAGCACATCTTGGAAACGAACAATGGAGTCATGGAAAATTCGGCGGAAGAACCCCAGCGCATATTCAGGCGCGACCGTCAGCAGGCGCTGCGCGCGACTTTGCTCGAGGTAATTGTCCAAATAGACGATAAGCGCGTTGAGCCGCGCATCCGGATCGGCGATATCTCCCAACGCCTGGGTCAGCGATGTATGGAAACTGTCGCGCTTGTGTCTGGAGAAGGTATCGAGCAGGTCGTCTTGCGACGAGAAGTATCGATAGAACGTCCCACGGGAAACACCGGCGACCTGGCACACGTCAAGGATCGAAATGCGATCAGCACCTGATCGCAGCACTACTTCTTCGGTGGCCGCGAGGATATTGGAGATTGTCTCTTCCGACCGGCGGTTGGGTTTTACCTTGGCGCCAGAAGATGAAACGCCAATGCCCTGACGAACGGTTTTCTTGACGGTACTCACAGGTTTCACACGGGGTGCGGCCTTCTTTTTCGACGGAGGTGACGCTGCTTCAGCAAGCTGATTTGCGCGCTTTGGCATGGGTGCACGGGCTCATAACAAGAAAGATACGCAACACTAGCATATGAAATAGGCAACATAATCTAGATTTGTTCAACTTTTGCCTAAAGACATTCTGTGAATTTGTATTTAGAATCGAATTCTCCCTTCAAAATAACATCGGGCGATCCAGCGACTGGCGGCGCCCCACAAGGAGAAGAGCCATGAGCGGCACGGGAAATTCAGACACCTGGGCAGTAGGCGAAAGAGACACTGTTATCGCAGCGCTTGAGCGCGCTGTGGCGCGGCATCCAGACAAGGTTCTGCTTGATTTTAGTGGTGAGTTATACACATACAGAGAAACTGATCTACTTTCCACCAAAATGGCTCATTCACTGGCTTCGTTAGGTGTGCAGGCAGGCGAAACGGTACTGACGATGCTGAACAACAACATCGACGCCGTCGTGACATGGCTCGCGATCAACAAGCTTCGCGCCGTTAGCGTGCCGATCAATACCGCCTTGAAGGGCGAGTTTTTGCGCCACCAGATAGCCGACACCAATACCAAGGTGGTGATCTGCGAGGCGGCCTATCTGGATCGTATAGTGCCGCTTGCATCGAAATTGTCTGAGGTGCAGAGCATTCTTTACCGTGGCCAGCTGGAATCGCTTCCTGAATGCGCCATTTCGGTCGCTTCGCTGGATGAGTTCCGCGGCCATGACGAAACGCCCTTCGAGACCAAGCCTCAGCCATCCGATCTCTCCTGCCTCATCTACACATCGGGAACTACGGGACCATCGAAAGGCTGCATGATCAGCTACAACTTCATGTGCAACCTTGCCCGCCTGCAATTGCGGGCCGGACCTGCGAACGAGAACGACGTAACCATCACGCCGCTGCCGCTGTTTCATATGAACGCCCTGTGCGTGTCGATCATCGCCAGTATTCTGGTGGGCGCGCGGGCAGCGATACTGCCGCGTTTCTCGGTTTCTAACTTCTGGCAGGAAGTCGAACGCTCCGGCGCCACCATTGCATCGATCCTCGGTGGCATGGGCGGACTCCTGGCAAAGGCGCCTGAGAACGACGCAATGAAGCGGTGTTATGGCCAGATTCATACGGCTCGCGGCAATCCATATACCGAGGAAACCAAGAAGATCTGGCGTGAGCGCTTTGGTACGAAGCTAGTGGGCGGCAATGGCTATGGTCTCACCGAGGCCTGCGTGATTACCTCGCTTGCAGGCGGCGAATATGCTGCGCCTGGCTCATCCGGCAAGCGCATCCCGGACTTCGATGTACGCATTGTCGATGACGAAGATCGTGAAGTACCTGCGAACACGTCCGGTGAGATTGTGGTGCGCCCGCTGCGCCCGGACATCATGTTTCAGGGCTACTGGCAACGTCCGGAGGACACGCTGAAGCTGATGCGCAACATGTGGTTCCACACCGGAGATATCGGCAAGTTCGATGACGACGGCTTCTTCTATTTCGTCGATCGGAAAAAGGATTATCTGCGCAGGCGTGGCGAGAACATCTCCAGCTTTGAGATGGAGGCCGCCTTCGCCGTGCACCCGGACATTTCCGAGGTCGCGGTACACGCCGTTCCGTCGGACAAGGGTGAAGATGACGTCAAGGTCACCGCGGTCTTGCATGATGGCGCGTCGCTTCAGCCAGAAGAGCTATTCAGGTGGGCTACCGACTCGGTGCCTTACTACGCGCTGCCACGGTACATCGAATTCCGCGAGACGCTGCCGAAGAACCCGCAGGGCCGTGTGTTGAAATATCTCCTGCGAGACGAAGGTAAAACAGCCTCGACCTGGGACTGGGAAGATACGGATATCAAGGTCGACAAGCGCTAAGGCTGCTGCGAGGGGCTGGGCACAGTCCCTTTCCCGCCTCGCAAAGCAACCGTGGCGGGCTAAGGAATGGGAATGGCATGTGGGCGCAGCGAGAGCTGCGCCCACAATTGTTTCAGTACTCCCGAACGGGAACGTCTTTAGGGCGGGAGTTGTAGCCCGGCAAGTGCAGGCCGCCATCCACGTGAATGGTCTCGCCAGTAATGAAACGCGACATCTCCGAGGCCAGAAAGACAACCACCGGGCCGATGTCCTCCTCAGGATCGCCACAGCGCCCCAATGGCCGCATCGACGCCGACATTTCCGCGAACCCCGGGTTTTCCGCCGCCAGCTTATGAAAGGTAGCGCCCATGGCTGTGGGCGCTACAGCATTGACGCAAATGTTGAACCGCCCCCACTCCGACGCAGCGCTGCGGGTCAGGCCGACGATGGCTGATTTAGCGGTGTTGTAATCGCCATGCAGCCACGCACCGATCTCGGTGTCGATGGAGTAGAAGTTGACGATCTTTCCACCGCCACGCGCCTTCATATGAGGCAGCGCAGCCTTCATGGCCCACCAGGCCGCCCAAACCGTGGAGTTGAGCGTTTGGGCCAGCATCTCATCGGTCTTATCTTCAAGCAGGACGTTGGGCGTAGGCGCGAAGGCGTTGTTCACCAGGACATCGAGCCCACCGAATTCATCCACGGAAGCCTGAATAGCCGCCTCGATATCTTCCTTGCTGGAAACATCGGTCTTCACAAAGAGCGCTCTGGCGCCCAACGCTTTCAGCTCTTGCGCAACGGCCGTGCCGCTTTGTTCGTCCAGCTCTGCAACTACCACCGCAGCGCCCGCCTTGGCGAAGCTCAACGCCACACCTCGACCTATACCACCGCCCGCGCCAGTAATAAGCGCCACACGCTCTCGTAACAGTTTCATACCCCCCTCCTCTCTTGTTGTTAGATAGACATTTTTTACTATAGTGTTCAAATATACTCTTGTCCGCATCATCGGGCATTATTCAGCAAAAAAGGATATCGAGATGAGTACGTTTCGCCGCCGAGTAGACATAGTGACCTGCGAAGGACACGGCGAAGGTGAAGTTCGCGCGGCGCTCGAAGATGACTTTCACCACTTTCGCGTATGGGCAAAATACCAAGCAGGCGCACTGATTGCTGTCGGTGGCGAAGCGATACGATACCCCTACACCGCTTGCCTGCAGGCAACTGAGCCCCTTGAGCGCTTGGTCGGCATGCAGCTCAGCCGGGTCGCCCATTCGGTAACACGCCAGACGGACGCAACGCACCAGTGCACGCATCTACTCGATCTGGCAGGGCTGGCGATTGCCGCAGCTGCCCGTCAGAGTCGCAAGCGTCGTTACGATATCGAGATTCCTGGCCGAGTCGACAATCGAACAATCGCGAGATTGACGCGAGATCAGGACTGGAAACTGAACTGGTCCGTAAATGGTCCGCTTATCGAGGCTCCCGAGACTTACGCCGGAGTCAATCTACGCGAGGGGATGGCGCGCTGGGCGTTGCAAACATTGTCGGAAGAGGAAGCGGAAGCTGCTTTGATACTGCGCCGCTGTACGCTCATTTCGTTGGGACGGGAACGTGACCTGGACAGGCAGATACATGCAGTCCCAAGCGGCCTCTGCTATAGCCAGCAACCCAAGCGAGCGGAACAAGCCATACGCATGAAGGGTTCGACGTGGGATTTCGAATCGTCGCAAGAACAACTGTGTGCTAGTGATCAGGATTGGCTGAACAGCCGAGGATCATAGCGAAGGACGAATTGCGCATAAGACGGCCCGCACCCCGAAAGAGGTGCGGGCTCGTCATCAGAGGAATACAGCGAGGTTTGGAGTGCCCAGAACGGCCTGGTCGATAATGACTTCGCGCCGCGCCAGCTTGAAGCCGTCTTCGCGCATACGCAGCACGTCGCGACGTTCACCACTGATGATGTCGACGTGGTGGTCCTTGAACCGGCTGCGCGTCAACAGCAGATAACTGGTCACCACATACTCATCAGGGTTGGCGGTTTCCTCGACGAACACATTCGTCACCAGCCGCCGGGTACGCGACGGCGGATCTTCCGCCCAGGCACTCTTGCCGGAAAGGCGAAGCACACGCCCCATGATCGACCGATAGTCATCGTGGTAATGCTGAACGGTACGCACGATGCTCGCCGACAGCTCGGACTGGGTGCGGGTATGCCGCAGCGGCACGGTATAGATCAGATCGGTATCAAGCCGTGCTGCCCATTCCTGCAGACGAATCTGATCCAGTAGCGTTGCTTCCTCGTAAAGGAAGGTCACGGCCTGGTTGTAAATATCCGCCCCGACCGGCACACGCTTGATACCGACCGGAGAGCCCGGCTGGATCTGGTCCTCGCCGCGTTGTTGAACTTCTGCCATGGAAATCTCCATTACTTTTTATTGTCGTGACCCGGCCAGCGAGCGCTTATTTTTCGTCTGAAGCGGTCATCAGCTCATGCCAGTACTGCCACCAGTGCCACTGGGTATCGTCTTTGGTAAAGCCTTCATTGACGATGCCAGGGCCAGGCCATCCTTCCGGGGCGCCGGTTTCGAAGCAGGCTTGATACTTCAGAGTGCTCTTGCGCCCCATCGCGCCCTTCGCGGCGTGAGTCATGTGTGGCCAAGTATCGGAGTCGTCCTGCTCAACCATGCCGGATGTGCCGAAAAGCTGGATAGTCTGCTTGAGCATTTTTTCACGAAGCTCTGGCGGCGCATCCTTCTCGGCGAACACCCAGTTGACGAACTCAAGCTTATCCGGCCCTTGAGGAACATAGGCGTGTAGGGTCATGGAGCCAACTACGCTGCCATCCGGCTGCGGGATATATACGAAGCCAAACAGGATATTCGGGAACATGCCTCCCACCTGCGGCGGCATGCTGGTCAGCACCTTGAGCTGATCTTCACTCAAATTACGCGCCAGCTGCTCGACCATGTCACACGTCATGCCGGCAGGTGGCAGCGCGTTCAGTTTTTCCTCGACCGACAAGGTCGCTGGATCCAGGCCCGTCAGGCGCTTGATCTTGCGCGCCAGATCGATACAACGGAGTGCATGGCCGTGGGGAGAGCTGATCTCAACGCCGATCATTTCCGGACTTAGGTCGGTACCCTCGCCCTCGCCTTCGCCTTTCTTGGCGTAGTTGCCCACTTCACCCAGCCAGCGATGCAAGGTGAGAGTATGGAAACCATCGGCAGCGGACTGCTCGCCAGCGGTCTTCCAGTTCGCGTTCACAATGAACCGCTGCGGTGGGCCCAACACCTCCATGCCCTTGTCGCTGCGGCAGAAGAGCATGTCGTAATACCATTTGGCATCGCCCAGGAACTCATCGAAAGAGGGGCCGTCGACGTTCCAGGTTGCGAAGATCAGACCGCCATAAAGCGTTACGCGCGCCTTTTTCAGACCCAGCTCTTCCTTAGCCATCATTTTGCCATGCATACACTCGCGCTCGACCGGCGAGCCGATGAAGTCACCGTTTGGCCGGAACGCCCAACCATGGTAGATGCACTTGTGAATCTGGGTATTACCGCAATCGGCGGTGCTGATGCGCATGCCGCGGTGTGGGCAAACATTGAGCGATACGTGAATTTCGCCGTCTTTAGTTCGGGCGGCGATCACCGAATCCGAGCCCATGTCGCGCACGATGAAATCGCCAGAGTCAGGGATTTCAGATTCGTGGCCGAGCAGGACCCAGATCTTGCCGAAGATCTTTTCCATCTCCAGCTCATAGATTTCCCGGTCGCTCAGGACGCGCATCTGTACTTCACGTGTCGCTGGGTAGATAAGATCCGAGACCTTGGTTCCGTCGGACAATACGGGGCTCGTTGTTGTTAGCATGATTGCCTCCTGTTTATAGGGCATAGCCGCCGAGGGCGATTGAGACAAGCTGAATATAAGACACTTTTCACTAATATGTATACTAGATGCCCATGTTCTTTATGTGACATCTTGCTGCTGAAATAAACCGGCATGGCTAGCTTGAGGTTCTGAGCCAGGCCAACTGGCCAAACAGGCCACTGCCTCAGGCGTCGTTCGTGGCGGTGCCGACACGGGTTCGCAGCACGCCGATGCCCTGCACTTCCAGCTCCACCAAGTCTCCTGGCTTGAGATAACGCAACTGCTCCAACCCGCAACCATTGCCCACGGTGCCAGAACCGAGAAATTCGCCGGGATACAGGGTTTCCGAACGTGAAACATGAGCGATGACATCTTCGAACTGCCAGCGCATGTCTCGCGTGTTACCGCGCCCCCATTCTTCGCCATTCACCCGCGCCACCATGTCCAGATCATAGGGATCGCCTAGTTCATCAGAGGTGACCAGGCAGGGCCCCATGATATTGGCCGTGTCGAAATCCTTGCTCTTGGCAGGGCCGAGCATTCCGGACATTTCTTTCGCCTGGGCGTCGCGCGCGCTCATGTCGTTGAAAATGGTGTAGCCGACAATATGCGAGCGGGCTGCGTCACGGCTTATGTCCTTGCCCCGCTTACCGATGTAGCAGCCGAATTCCAGTTCGAAATCCAGTGCCTTGCTAAAGCTCGGCCACTGAAACTCATCGTCGATACCGACTACCGCAAAGCGGTTGCATTTGTAATAGATCGGCTGTCGATTGAAGGTCTCGATTACCCGGTCATCGGCACCCGTGTTCATCGCTTTCAGTGTCGCTTCCGGGTCCGGCGTACGTAGGGCACGCGCTCGTCTGGCGGCGGCGAAACTCTGTTTCAAGTGCAGCTCGAAGCATGAACAGTCACGCATCTGCGGCGGTGGCTGGATCGGCGCGCGCAGCTTGACGGTGGCGCGTTCGATGACAGCTGCGGAGGGCGCCTTGGCTACCAGCGTCCGAGCTTGTTCGAGGGCCTGTTCGCCGCCTTCAATCAACGCCAGAACGCTCGCGAATTCAGGGCTCTCGCGACCTTGCAAGCTGCGATAGGCAATCTGCAGGTCGACAATCAGTCCATCGTTTTCGATCAATGCCCCGGCGCGCTCGAAGCCAGCACCATCGATATAGGTTACGAGTCTCATACGCGACCACACACAGGCAGACAGGCGCCGGTTACGGGGGCTGCGTCATTCGACAGGAGAAACGCGATTACCGACGCCAGAGCCGCTGGCGATACCCAGCGGCCCGGATCGGCGTCCGGCATGTCGGCGCGATTAGTCGGCGTATCGATGATACTCGGCAGTACGGCATTGACAGTGACGCCCCGATCCTTGACCTCCTCTGCCAGCGCCTCGGTCAGACGAACCACGCCAGCCTTGGACGCAGCGTAAGCACCCATACCCATGCCAGCCTTGAGTGCGGCCAATGCGCCGACATTTACGATCCGCCCCGAGCCAGTCGCGGCGAGATGGGACAGTGCCGCCTGGGAGGCTACCACCGCCGTGCGCACGTTCATTTGATACATGCGATCCCAGGTATCGAGGCTTCCGGATTCAAGCGTTTCCCAAGCGAAACCGCCGGCTACGTTGACCAATCCATCGATGCGCCCGAAGTGCTCGACTACCCTGTTAAATGCCTCCGCTGCCGCGTCGACGGACGTCAGGTCAACGCCGCCGATGGCATGCAATTTTGCAGCTTCAGGTAATGAGCCGGACAGCTCGGCGCGATCGAGTAGCGCTACTCGGGCACCTCGGGCCAGAAGCAGATCGCCAAGGGTTCTACCAAGCACGCCGAAGCCGCCCGTGACGACAATGGTCTTGTCTTGCAAAGACTGGGACATACTGAAAGCCTCTTGTTTTTTTCTACGACGCACCGCTCGGGGCAGTGCCAACTCGAAACGAAATATGACACTTTTCGATTTTATGTACAAATGATAACGTAACTGAAAGATGCGCACCTGGATGAAATGTCGATGCCTAGAAAACTACCCGCGCTGAACGCCGATACCCTCGCCTTCTGGCAGGGCGGCAAGCGAGGTGAACTGCTGATTCACCATTGCGAAGCATGTTCTCGGTTCTTTCATCCTCCCGGTCCCATATGTCCTCGCTGTGCCAGCTTCGAGGTCGGCCCACGCTCAGTCTCCGGTAAAGGTACGGTGGTGAGCTACACGCTTAACTACCAGCCATGGACCGCCGAACTCGACGTGCCGTACGTCGTAGCGATCATTGAATTGATCGAGCAGTCGGGTCTGCGCTTTGTCAGTAACGTTATCGGCATGGATCCGCAACAGGTGCATATCGACATGCCGGTCCGAGTCAGCTTCCTGAACGTCGAGGACGTCTGGCTGCCCATGTTCGAAAGGGATCAATGAATGTTCGATCGTCGATACGATAAACAAGTAGCCATCACCGGCATCGGACAGTCCGAAATCGGGCGGCCATCTTCGCTGTCAGCAATGCGTCTGACGCTTGACGCCTGCCTGGAAGCCATTACCGACGCAGGCCTAGAGCGTAGCGACATAGACGGCGTCGCGTGCTGGCCGGGGGACAACAATAACGGCGACCCCTTTTCTCCCGTTGGCCCCAGCGCGCTCAAAAGCGCACTGGGCCTGAACGTAAACTGGTTCGGTGCAGGCTATGAAGGCCCCGGCCCGCTTGCTGGCGTAATCAACGCAGCCATGGCCATCGAAGCAGGCCTGTGCAAACATGTGCTGGTATTTCGCACCATCACCGAAGCATCCGCCCGCATGTCGAACAAGCAGGCTGGCGCGCTCACCAACAAGACTCAGGGCCGCGACAGCAGCTTCGCATGGCAATGGTTCACGCCGTTCAACGTAATGTCCGGCATCAATCTAATGGCGCTCTATGCGCAGCGCCATTTTCATGAGTACGGCACACGACCCGAACAGCTGGCTCAGATAGCCCTGACCTGTCGCCGAAATGCGATGCGCAATCCCAAAGCGCTTTATCGAACGCCGATGACCATGGACGACTACATGGCATCGCGGATGATCTCGACTCCACTGCGTATGTTCGATTGCGACGTACATTGCGACGCATCCACCGCGATCGTGCTGTCACGGCGGGATGCCGCGCGCGACACCCGCAACTCTCCAATTCGCATCGAATCCATTGGTGCGGCCTTAAATCAGCCGTGGTCGTGGGATCAGATCTCGCTAACCCAGATGGCGGCCTTCGACGTAGGCCGGATGATGTGGGACCGCACCGACTATCGGCCACAGGATGTCGACTCCGTGCAGCTATACGACGGGTTTTCCATCCTCACCATGATCTGGCTGGAGGCGCTGGGACTTTGTCCGACCGGCGAAAGCGGCGCTTTCGTCGAAGGCGGTAAGCGTATCGCCCTGGACGGCGAGCTGCCCATCAATACCAACGGCGGCCAGCTCTCCGGCGGTCGCACCCACGGCCTGGGCTATGTGCATGAGGCCTGCCTGCAGCTTTGGGGGCGAGCCGAAGGGCGGCAAACTACGGAGAACCGCGTCTGTGCAGTGGCGGCTGGCGGTGGACCATTGGGCGGCAGCCTTTTGCTGGTCCGGGAGTAGTTACTTAGAAAAGAACGCCGGTCAGTTCGCTGCAGAATTCGACGAGAGCATCGCCCAATTCGGCGATGCCCTCTTCATCACGCTGACCGCGGAACATCACTGCCGAAACCGTAAAGTCAATGCTGCCGCCGGGGGAAAAAACAGGCGCGGCAACGGCCAGAATGCCCACGGAAAAATGGCCATCGTCTGTTGCCCAGCCTCGCTTCTGAGCCTCGCGTACCTCTTCCCGGTACATATCGAAAGGCAACGGTCGAGCCCAGCGGATGCTGTCGTACGTCGCGCGTATTTCGGGGCTGTCGAGATCGATCTGCGTAGCGAACAATCTGCCGCTGGCACCCATCAGCATCGGCAGACGTTGCCCTTCGGCCATATCGATTCGAACGTCCGTGGGGCTTGCCGCGGAACTGACGATCACAATGCGGTCCGCACCCAGGCGCCGCCACAACGTGACAGTGATGCTCTGCCTCGCAGCCAGGCTTTGCAATAACGGCTTCGCCAGTTGCACCCGCTGCCCCTGGGTGACCAACTGCTCAACGAGACGCGCCAGCCCTATCCCCGCCGAATAGCGCTTTGACATGAGATTGAAATCCACCACGTCTTCAGCGACCAATGTGCGCAGGATGTTAAAGCATGTGCTTGGATTGATTGAAAGCTGGCGTGCGATATCAACGGAGCGCTCAGGCGTACCGACTTGGCTCAGATGTCGTAAGATACGAATCGCATTAGACACCGGTTTGACAAGGACGGCACCGTTGGCCTTCTGCTGTTCACCTAGGTCTAAAATTTCATTGCTATTCATCAGATCCCTAACTCATGCTCGATTTAGATCTGCATTCTATACTGAGAATAAAACGCCGCAACTAATTCAGCATACGGATGCCTAGCGGTATTACTGATCGTTTACCGAAGGGGCTTGGTAGATGTAGCGGCGCGTTGCCAAAGTGTCACATCGGAATCGCTGCAAGCTATTTTCTCTAGACTCGTCACCTTTGGTGACTCTAGCCTGCTGGCGCAGATATTCGAGCCAGGACTCGACGATAAAACGCTCAACGTAAAGGTTTTTTTCACTCAGATCGCGGTAAAGCCGCCAGTTCTGTGCCCCGTTTCGCCGTCTGGATTGGCCGACCTCATAGGCCGTGCGCACGAAAATGCCATGTTCGGCATCATTGACTCGGTAGCTGATTTCCACAGACACCGGACCATCGGAGTGAGAAACATCGCGTGCCAGCACCAGCTTGTCGGTCTGCTGTGCTTCAGCGAAATCAGCTTCGTTACCCAACTCGATTGGGCCATTACGGGTGATGAGAAGCCCCAACAGAATAGTCGCGGCAGAAATGATGAGCGCGTTATTGAGTCCTATATATTCTGCCAACGCCCCCCACAAAACCCCGCCCAGCGCCATGGCTCCCATAAGCATTAGCAGGTACACCGAAGCGACCCGGGCGCGCACCCAGTTCGCCGCGTAGGTTTGCACGACCGTGGAGATGGTCGCATTCACGGCCATCCAGCCCATGCCAGCGAAGATCAGCATCGCGCACACGACGTAACGGTTATGCGTTAGGGCAGCAGCAAGTGTTGCAGCTGCAAAAGCGATCGCGCCTGAGGCAATGAGCGTGCGCAACGTAAATCGGCGATACAGCTTCGTTAGATTGAGAGCAGCTACCACTGCTCCTCCGCCCATGAATGCCATGAGCAAGCCATAGCCGCCAGCGTCCATGTCGAGCTCTTCCTTGGCTACCAGAGGCATCAGCGCCCAAAGTGCGCTGGCGCAACTGGTAAAAACGAACACCTGTTTCAAAGCATTGAACAAGACTGACGAGTGCCGGATATAGCGCAAACCGCTGCGCATGCCGCCGCTAAAGGTTTCCGGTGGCAGGTCATGCGCCTGCCGGCTCGATTTCAAGGTGAGAATAAACAGGATCACGGCCGTCATGCACAGTGCAATCACCAGAAACACCGATGCCGCGTTCCAGTATGCGATCAGCACGCCGGCAATGGCCGGCCCCAATGCCCTAGCGGCATTGGTCGCGATGCCATTCAGCGATACTGCGGCCGGAACCTCACTTCGCGGCAACACATCAACGATGGTCACCATCCACGCGGACATTCCCAACGCGCTGCCAGTACCCAGAACAAATGTCAGCAAAAGCAGCGTCCAGGCACCCAGTAGGCCACTGTAGGCAAGCAGACATAGCACTGCGGCCGCGCCGAGCATCGTCGCCTGCGTTACGATCAGCCAGCGGCGGCGATCCACCAGATCGGCGATCACTCCACCTGGCAGGCCGAACAAAAAGACCGGTAGCGTCATCGCCGTCTGTACCAGCGAGACCATCAGCGGTGACGACGACAGCGTCGTCATGATCCAGGCCGCACCGACCGTTTGCATCCAGATGGCCAGGTTTACGACAGCAGCAGCAAACCAGAGGCCTCGGAATACTCGGTGACGGAACGGAATCCAGGGTGATCCCTCTTTCATTGCTGCTCCTTCACACAAGGCTGCGAACGATGGGCGCCACTTAGCCTATAACGGCACCACCCGCAGGCAGCCCAAGCCGGCCCACCTTGCGTGCAGCATGCAGCTCGCGCCGCTCACCGACGCGGTTGCACAGTTGCCCAACGCCCTCGATTCGGGCATCGATCGCATCGCCGGGTTTTAGGAAGTTGCCCGTTTCCAGCGCCACGCCATGCGTCGAGCCAGTAAAAACCATATCCCCTGGGCGAAGCGTTATTCGTGCATCGAGGTAATTCAGAAGCTCGTCCACCAGGAAAATCATGTTTCCGGTGTTGTCCTGCTGACGCTGTTCACCATTAACGCTCAGTTGCAGATTCAGTGCCGGCTGACCGGGACCACCGAGCTCATCGAGCGTAACTATCCAAGGACCTATCGGAGTAGTGCGATCCATGGCCTTTTGCGTAAGCAGGTCGAGACGACCGATCTGCCGGCCCGCATCTCGCGCACTGATGTCGTTGCCAACCGTATAGCCGAGCAAGCACGCGCTCGCCTGCGGCTCGTCCAGTAGAGGACGGGCGACCACGGCGACCAGCTCGACTTCATAGTCGAGCTCACCCGTCACGGCCGGAAACTGAATGTCTTCACCCGCGCCAACCAGAGCTGATTCCGGAATCAAATACGCCAGGGTATGTGCCGGCGCTTTGCTACCTAGCCGCTCGAGATGGCTCAGATAGTTGAGGCCAACGCCGAAAATCCGCCCGCCAGGCTGAAGTGGCGGTAGCAGGCGGCACGCTGCTAGAGGAATCCACTCAGCGTCGAGGTCCAGCGCCGCTTCCCCTTGCTCGCCAAGCGACGGTGCCCATTCGCTGAAAGGCGCCCGAATGGCCCGCAGGCAAACGCTATTGGCATCCAGCAAGGCCCAAAAGGCCTCGCCGGCAACTTCCACGCGCGCGATGCGCATCTCAGCGCTTGCTGGCCAAGTATTCCGGATCGAGTACCTCTTCAGGCGTTTTCACGCTCGGCCCGAGGATGGGGCCAACCATTTCATGCCCCCATACGCTCAATACTTCTGGATTGAGTTCGAACGGATCGCCCTGCCACGGCTCGATCTCGGCAATGGTCTCGATGGCAAAGCCCGAAGGCGTGAAATGGTAGAAGGACACGTGCGGGTCCTGGGTATGCTGGCCGAGCGTCATCATCATTGGCAGCTCACGTTTACGCACGATGTCGTAGGTCTCGCCAACGTCGCGGATGCTGCTGACAACGATGCCGACATGCTGTACACCCATACGCCCCGGCCCGAAACCATATGCGATGTCATGGCTGGTGTGATGGTTCAGCTTGGAACGGAAAAAGCCGGTGCGACCCTTGCCAGCGCCTGCGCCATACCAGCTGAAGCCCATCACGTTGATCAGGAAATTCTCGAGTTCGGGGCCGTATTCCGGCGTGATCACCACGACGTGCCCAGCACCGCGCTCGTTGGCAACGAAGCCACCATGGCAGCGCCCCGGCATGAAGGAGCGTGGCGTCCATTTTTGTGCGTAAAATAGTTCATGCTGATAGCCGACCGGATCGCGAAAACGGATCAGCTCGCGCACGCCGCGCTTCTCGCAAAGCTCCGCGTCGCCGCGGGTGAACTCAACGCCGGCAGCGGTGAATTTCTTCAACGCATCCTCGAAGGCCATCCGTCCTATCGCTTCCCAGCCTATATAGGCGAGACGGTCGACCTTACCGGGGTGGAAGGCAAAACGATGGCGGCGATCGTCGATCTTGAAATAAAGCGAATCGGGGTCGCTCTCGGGACTGCGGCCGATTCCGAAGCCCATGACGTTTGGACCATAGTCACGCCACTCATCGAGTTTAGTGGTTTCGAAGCCCATGTAACCGATGCCGATTATATCCACGAGAATTCACCTCTTTGTTGTTCTAGGTTCACGGGCGCCACCGGTGCCCGCACGGGCGCTGCTAGATTGCAAGCAGACCGCCGTCTATGACGAAATCCGACCCGGTAATGAACGAGGCCTCACTAGAAGCCACAAACAGTGCCATGGCGACCACCTCTTCAGGCTCACCGGGACGATCCATTAGTACGCCATCTAGCAACGCTGCACGCGCTTCCGGATTTTCCAGAAATGCTCGGGTACCAGGCGTCGCAACGAATCCGGGGCTGAGGCTGACAGCTCGTATGCCAACCGGCGCACCTTCCACCGCGAGCTGGCGGGTAAAGGACACCACCGCACCCTTCGCAGCCGAATGCGCCGATATACCGGCGACCTTGGAGCCGCCCCAAGCTGCAGTGGATGAAATATTGATAATCACGCCACGCTGCTCGGCAAGATGATGCCAAGCGTATTTGGTGGTGTAGAACAGCAGGTCCAACTCGTTCCGGATGGTGTAGTGCCAGTCATCGATCGACATCTCGTTAACCGCACCAAAACGCGCGGCCGAAGCGTTGTTATATAGGATGTCGATGCGACCGTGCTCGGCCACGGCGGCGTCGATCCAGGCCTTGGCCTGTTCGTGGTCGCCAAGATCCAGCGGAGCCATGCCATATAAGCGCAAACCCTGCTCCTGCATCAGCGCAGCGGTTTCCTCATGCGCCGGCCCATTGAAGTCGCAGCCGACCACAATGGCGCCTTCTTGAGCGAAACGCAGTGCGGCTGCCCTGCCCTGCCCACCACCAGTACCGGTGATCAGCGCAACCTTGTTCTGTAAGCGACCCACCATTGCTGTCCTCCCGATACCCCGTTCTGCCTAGTCCTAACTACCAGCGCCTAGGCCGATTCGTAGTTCATTTGATTTCTTCGAGCCAAATCGCTTCGGCGGGGCAAGCGGCCGCACCCTCGCGGGCTTCTTCTTCGAGCTCTACGGGAACAAGATCACTATCGAGATACACAAGACCATCTGCATCGAGCTTGTAGATGCTCGGGCAGACTGACGCGCACAGACCATATCCACAGCAGCGGCTACGGTCAGCAACCACTTTGAATTGTACTTTTTCTGAACTCATTTCTTGTCTCCTTATCAGGTCCAGCTACCACCGATAATGAACACTTATCGATTTTTTGTACATTATTATTTTGAACATTCCATCGCTTCAGATTCGAAGCTGAAACGGCCCACCGCAAGGTTGAGTTCCTGTGAAAGCTCGCGAAGCCCCGCAACAGCGCTTGCAACACTGTGAGTGATCGCATCCCCCTCGCCAGCCATACGCGCTATGCGCTCAACATTCGAGGCTATATCACGCCCACCCTCACTTTGAGCCTTGACTGCCCTTGCGATCTCATCGACGCCGCGCGTGGAATCCCCTACCAGCGCAGCTGCCTGTTGCAGCGTGCTCTCAAGTTCCATGAGAAGCTTGCTGCTATCATCCAGCGCGACAGTACCAGCCTGCAGCGCTTGGTCGACCACTCCAGACTGATCATCCAGCTTCAAGGTGAGGTCATTGATCGAATTCGCTGCCAAAGCAGAGCGTTGCGCTAGATTCCTCACCTCATCGGCAACCACGCTGAAGCCGCGTCCGCTCTCGCCTGCACGAGCCGCCTCTATCGCCGCGTTCAATGCAAGAAGGTTGGTCTGAGCCGACAATTCCTTTACCTGCGTGATGCTCGCAGTGATTGCCGATGTGCTCTCAACGAAATCACCCACCGATCCGCGGATGGCGGCGAAGGCCTGGCGCACGCTCTCTATTTCTCGAAGCAGTCGCGTCAGGGTAGAGTGCCCCGCCTCGGCCCCCTTCAGGCTGGCATCGGCGGAACTGCGCAGTTCCTGCGCATGAGACGATATCGAGGCGATGCCAGTGCTCATTTGCTCGACCGTAGCGGACACCTCCGTCACAGCGGAGGATTGACTGGCCGAACTCTGCGCGACCTGCGTTGACGTCACAACCAGCTCCTCCGCCGAAGCCCCCACTGCTGCTGCCACGCTCGCCACGCGGCGCACCGCCTGCTGAAAGCTCTCGATCAGCTCGTTGAACGCTTGGCCTGTATGGGCGATTTCATCACGACCGATGATTCGTACACGCTGAGTCAGATCGCCATCGCGCAGCTTTATCGACGCGTGCTCGATTACACGGATGGATCGGACAATTTGGCCCCGTAACATGACGCTCGCAAGCAAGGAAACCGCGATTGCAGCCAACAGCACGCCGGCGAGCACTTCCACTACGGTTTTTACCCGGTCGCTGGCACCGGTAAACGCTGCAGAGGTGAGCTCCTCCTGCAGGGTCAGCAAACGGCTGAACTGCCCGGAAAGACTGTTGAAATCCGCACGTACAATCCCAAGAAGCGATACCGCTTGCGGTGGGTAGCTCAGGGCAGCCTGTTTCATGTCCGCCAAACCGTGCGCATAAATTTCCGCTTGTTCCCGCAAGGTCTGGTAAGCAGTCTGCTCATCCTCGACAAGCCGTGTTTCTTTCGCCGCCGTGTCAAGCAGGCTTAGCATCTCAGCGGAACTCAAATCCATCTCTACCAGATAGAACTCCAGCTCCTCACTTGAAGCCTGCCCATTGGACTCGAGAATTCGGACCACCATGGCGTACGCGTTGATCATCGCCGCCTGGGAAGCCGCAGACGTTTCAAGAACCCGTTTGTATTGTTGAAATCGCAACTGGTCTATTTCATCTATCACGGCCTGCTGCTTTTCCAGCCCCTGGTAGGCGACGCCCGAGAGGACGACTAGCGAGACGATGAAAAAAAGCGGAAGCAACAGGAGCTTCGCTCCAATGGTGAAGCGGCCCAGGGTTGGCATGATGATTCCCATCTTGTTGTTTTAAGTTTGAGGCTCTCTATGGCTAGACAGGCTGCCACAGTCGCTTTATTCTCAATACAGTATTTGATTTCATATTAAGAATTCAACAGTGCGACGCGTTTCGCTTGGCTCAACAAAATCTATAAGGAAGCCAAACCATGCCCCCTTCGAAGAACGAAGTGGCGATCGATACCCTCGAATTTCGCCAGAGCTGGAAAATACTGATTCTCGCCGTGGCGGGCGTCGCAATCAGTATCAACGCGGCACTTCTCTATGGCTTCGGTACCCTCGTCGTACCGCTGGGCGATGCCTTTGGCTGGAGCAAGAGTGAGCTTCAAGCAAGCATCACCTTTCTGTTCGGTGGCGCGGTCATTTCGCTGCAGCTAGTCGGCTGGTTCAACCTTCGCTACGGCATGAAGCGGGTCACCGTCGCTTCCCTGCTGCTGCTCTCTCTCGGCTACCTAGCAACCACGTTGCTCACTGGATCTATCTGGTCGCTGTATTTCGCTTTCGCCGCACTACCCATTCTTGGCATGGGTGCGCTGGCAGTCACCTGGACCCAATTGCTCAGCCTGTGGTACGACCGCAACCGTGGGCTGGCTCTGGCGATCGGGTTGTCCGGCACAGGCATCACGGCCGCAACCATTCCCCCATTGATGGCCTGGGGGATCGGCCAATGGGACTGGCGCGCCGCGTTCATAATTCTAGCTTTGCTCAATCTGCTGGTACTGCTTCCGCTTATCCTACTGTGGTTAAAGGTTCCAGGCGCTGCCGGGGCCCAGCCAGACAAAAGGGAGGCCGATCTACAGAAACTGCCCGGCATGTCCTTCCGCAAAGGTATGACCTCGCGAAAGTTCTGGACCTGCAACCTCGCGCTCGGGCTGGTGATTTCCTCGATCGTGGGAATGGTCACCAGCACGGTACCGATGCTGCAGTCCAGAGGGTTGTCGGCAAGCGATGCGAATTTGATCTTCAGCGGCTTTGGCTTTTCGCTTATTTTCGGTCGCATGCTGATCGGCTATTTACTCGACCGTGTGTGGCCGCCCGGAATATCGGCCATCAGCCTGGCGCTTCCAGCCATCGGATGTGCGATCTATCTCAGCGGAACGGGGGAGTTTTCTTCACTGCTGCTGGCCGCGGTGCTCGTCGGCTTTGGCGCCGGGGCGGAGTTCGATATAGCCGCATTCCTGATCGCACGCTATTTCGGTCTGCGCGAATACGGCCGGCTGTTCGGCGTGCATCAAGGCTTGAACACCGTGGCCTCTGCTCTCGCCCCGTTGCTGTTCGCGTACATGCTGAGCACCACCGGAAATTACAACGCCATGCTGCTCTATTCAGCCGCCTGTTGCCTCGTTGGCCCGCTGTTGCTGCTTACATTGGGGCGAACACCGCGCTTTGCCGCGTTGCCCATGCTGACCCATCCCTGACCCACAATAAAAACGGAGCAGACCATGCCTACCTTGATCTTTATCGAACACAACGGCACGCAACATCAGGTTAGCGGTGCCATCGGTCAGTCGGTGATGCAGGCCGCAACCTTTGCCTCGGTTCCCGGACTTCCGGCGGACTGCGGTGGAGCCTGCGCATGCGCGACGTGTCACGCTTACGTCGAAGAAGCGTGGATGCAAAGACTTCCTGCCGCCGAAGGCATGGAGTCGGACATGCTGGACTATGCGTTCGAGCGGCGCGAGAACAGCCGGTTGACCTGTCAGCTGGTGATCAGCGAAGCCATGGACGGGTTGGTTATCCACCTGCCCGAGTCCCAATTCTAAGCGCCGAATGCTAGCGTAATTCAAGGAGGTCTTATGTCACTCGCCTCGGTAGTGATCATCGGTGCCGGCCACGCCGGCTTTCAGGTAGCTGCCTCGCTGCGTCAGGAAGGCTATGACGGAAAAATCACCCTAATCGGTGATGAGCCAGGCCTGCCCTATCAGCGGCCGCCTCTGTCCAAGGCCTACCTGCTCGGCAAGATCACCGAGACGAGTCTGCTCTTCCGTCCTGCCGAATTCTTCGACACTCAACGTATCGAGCTGTTGCATGACCAGGCCACGGCGATAGACCGTTTGAACCGCAGGGTATTGCTCGCTTCCGGCGCCGTTGCCACCTACGACCATCTGGTGCTTGCCACCGGCGCGCACAATCGTCCGCTGCCCGTTCCTGGTGCCGAACTGGAGGGTGTTTTCGGCATCAAGGCCAAGGCCGATGCTGATGTGCTGGCGCCGCTGGTAAAGGAAGCGCGAAATGTCGTCGTGGTTGGCGCCGGCTTTATCGGCCTCGAATTCGCAGCAGTCGCAGCAGCCCTAGGCGCTACCGTGCATGTGCTGGAACTGGGGGATCGTCCCATGGCTCGCGCGCTGTCGCGAGAAATGTCGGAGGTATTCCGGGATGCGCATGAGAATTGGGGTGTCCATTTTGACTTTCGTCAGGGCTTGGCACGCGTCGTCGGGGACAACGGACGGGTATGCGCGGTAGAAACCTCCGATGGCCGTACGCTGCCGGCCGACCTCGTGGTCTTCGGCATCGGCGTGATCCCCAACGTTCAACTGGCGACCGAAGCAGGCTTGCAGATCGAAAACGGCATCAAGGTCGACGCCAACCTGCTCACCGTAGACCCGCAGATTTCCGCCCTTGGCGATGCCGCTTGCTTCCCCTGCCTGCACAACGATGAACAGCCGACCCGGCTCGAGTCGGTGCAGAACGCCGTCGATCAGGGTCGCTGCATTGCGGCGCGACTGATGGGCAAGCCCGCGCCCTACTCCGCCTTACCGTGGTTCTGGACAGATCAGGGCAACCTAAAGTTGCAGATCGCCGGGCTCTCGACCGGTTATGACAGCACTGTGGTTCTAGGCTCGATCGAGGCGCGTGAAGTATCGGTGCTGTGTTTCCGCAATCAACATCTGGTCGCAGTTGAGTCCTGCAATCGCATGGGCGATCACATGGCGGCACGCAAGATTCTTGCCCGGCCGCCCAAGCTCACCCCACAGACAGCAGCTGCCGAAGGCTTCGATCTGAAAGCCTGGGAAGCGGCCAATCGCGACTGAGCCGGGATGGCGCACAGACGCTGACCATTACTCAAGGAATATGAAATGAGCAGAACCTGGTTCATTACCGGCGCTTCTCGCGGCCTCGGCGCGGCGATTGCTCAGGCCACGCTCACTGCTGGCGATAATGTAGTGGTCTGCGCACGCCGGCTCGAACAGCTGGATAAGTTCGTCGCGCAAGCCCCCGAAAGAGCGCTTGCGGTGGAGCTTGACGTTACCCGGGAGGACCAAGCGATAGCGGCGGTTGAGGCTGCCGTTACGCGTTTTGGACGCATCGATGTGCTGGTCAACAATGCCGGTTATGGGCAACTTGCACCCTTCGAAGAAAATACACCTGGCGATGCCGAGCGGCAGTTCGCCACCAATGTCTTTGGCGTGTTCAACGTATGCCGAGCCGCTTTGCCGATCATGCGTGAGCAGCGCAGCGGCCATATCTTCAATGTGTCGTCAGTCGCTGGTTTGGTCGCCATGGGAGGCGCGGCGTTGTACTGCGCCTCCAAGTTCGCAGTGGAAGGATTTTCCGAATCGCTGGCTCAAGAAGTCAGCCAGTTTGGCATCAAGGTTACGCTGGTCGAGCCTGGCGTATTCCGTACGGATTTCCTTGACCCAAGCTCCGCGGCTTTCGGCGCCAATGGGCTTGAGGACTACGCAACGTTTACCGCGAAGATCAAGGCAGGCTCAGCCGCCAACAACCATCGCCAGACAGGCAATCCAGCCAAGCTGGGCGAAGCGCTCGTGCAGCTGGCAAGCGCGGAAAAGCCGCCGCTCCGCTACGTCGCGGGATCCGGCGCTTATGAAGCGTTCACCAGCAAGCTCGACAAGGTGAAAGAAGAAATCGAACAATGGCGTGACTTGTCCGCTTCATCTGACGGCGCTTCCTAGCCGAAACGGAGCCAGCATGCTCGAGCGGACGCACAGGTTCGCTCGGTACCCTTCTTCCTCAGGGGTAAAGGCCAGCGTCGTCCACCTCAGGAGCAAGCCGCTTTGGATACCGGAACTACAACCTCCACGCGGCTCAACTTGTCGATCATTTTCATTGTCTGCTTCAACTTCATGTCCTACGTAGCCAATGGACTGCCTCTGGCCGTGCTGCCCGGCTTCGTTCTCAACGACCTGGGATTTGGTACTGTCTGGGCAGGCATCGTCATCGGCACGCAGTACGTGTCAACTCTGCTGTCACGACCACTGGCCGGAGTGCTGGCCGATCGCTTCGGCGCGAAATGGGCTGTCATCGTCGGGCTGACCGGCCTTGCGCTTTGCGGCGTACTGACCACGCTGGCGATTGTTATGCACGCCTCGCCCTCGCTCAGTGTCTCGATCCTGATCGGCGCTCGCATTATCCAGGGCATCGTTTCAGCCATGATTTCCACGCCCTGCTGCACTTGGGCCATCGGTTTGCATGGCAAGGCGCATACCGCACGGGTGATGTCCTGGAACGGCATCGCCGCCTATGGCGGTATCGCCGTCGGCGCGCCTTTGGGAGTATTGATCAGCGATCAATTCAATCTGGCCAGCATCGGGCTGTGCATTGTCATGCTCGGCCTGCTTGCGCTGCTCCTGGCGGCAGTTAGACGCCCAGCGCCGCTGTTGCGTGGCGAACGGCTGCCCTTTTTCGACGTGTTCTGGTCGGTGACGCCCAACGGCTTGGCATTGGCATGCAGTTCGGCCGGCTTTGGCAGCCTGACCGCCTTCATCGCCCTGTATTTCGACAGCCTCGGCTGGGCCAATGCCGCCTGGTGCCTGACTGGCTTCGGTGCCGCTTTCATCGTCGCCCGGCTCATCACGCCCAACGTGGTGGTACGTTTCGGTGGCTACCCAGTCGTGACGGTTTGTCTGCTGGTACAGGGGTTGGGGCTACTGCTCGTCTGGTTGGCTTCGTCGCCCGAGCTAGCTATTTTTGGAGCCTCGCTGACCGGCGTGGGAGTGTCCTGGGTTTATCCCGGACTGGCCGTAGAAACCCTGGCGCGTACGCCAGACGCCAATCGCAACTCCGCATTGAGCGCGCTTTCGTTGTTCTTCGACCTGGCTGTCGGGTTGGCAGGTCCCTTGATGGGCCTCGCTGCAGCCAGCTTGGGCCTTGGCCAAGTGTTTCTCGGCTCCGCGCTGCTTTCAGGTATCGGATTCATGCTGGTGGTATTCCTTCGCAGGCGACACCAGTGTCGGCCGCTACTGGTGCGCTGAGCCGCTGAATCTCGCTGAATCAGAAAGCCACCATCGACAGCGAGTGTGTGTCCATTGACATAGCCAGCACTCGGCGAGCACAACCAGACGATCGCACCGGCCACTTCCTTCAGGCGACCCCAACGCTTCATCGGATTGGTTTGTGCCACGGCATCGTATTTACCCTCTCCTGGAAACAACCGGTCAGACATCTCGGTAGCGAATATACCCGGCGCAATGGCATTGACGCGCAGACCCTTGGCGCCATATTCGATGGCTGCACAGCGGGTGATTCCGAGAATGCCATGCTTACTAGCATGGTAGGCAACTCCCAGCGAGCCGCCATTGACCCCGCCAACGGAAGAGATATTCACGATCGCCGCGCCTTCCTGTTTGAGTAGAAAAGGAATCGCATGCTTCATGCAAAGCCAGGTGCCTTTCAGATTGACGTCGATGACTCGATCCCAGTCCGCCTCGGCATAGTCCGCTACCGGAACGAAGGGCGTACCTTCGATGCCGGCACAGTTGACCAGCACATCCAGACGTCCCCACAGCGCCAGCGTCCGCTCAATTAGCGCCTGCACCTCGGTACTGCGGCTGACATCGGCCTGAACGAATTCCGCCTCGCCGCCAGCCTCACGAATTCTCGCCACGGCATGTTCGCCAACCTCCACCCGCCGTCCGGAAACCACCACTCTCGCGCCTTCTCCAGCTAACCCCAGCGCGCCCGCCAGACCGATGCCGGTCGTCCCGCCCGTCACCAACGCCACCTTTCCATCCAATTTGAGTTCCACGCAGTCCGCCTTCTTATTGTTGTGGTCGATTTAACTGTAGCCGAAAAATAGGCACACAATTATAAAAACCGTCCAACTTTGTGTTGGCAGCGGCGCTTAACCCGCCCTTCACGCTCGGATTGTCAGTCTGCCGGAGATAGTCGGCAAACAATGCATTGGCGACAGCCACCGGGTCAGGCGCAAGGGCTGTGATAAGCCCTGTTTCTTTGGGTACGAGAGAGGTCTAGCCGTCCAAGCGAACGATTTGCACAGCGCAAACCAAGCCTGGACCGACTGCTGCCGGTGGCGTTCCAGGGAGTTGGCGAAATGAACAGCGGCTCCAATCGAGCGCTCGCCAACAGCCGACACGTTTATTGATCCAGGTCAATTCAAAAATCGGATTCGACGAGGATACTCACGAACAAGTTGCACACTTTTATGCATTTCTGTGCAGCCAAGAATAAAAACAAACTATGGGAGAGCACGCATGACCAACACGAACCCCATCCTGAGCGACGGTACGAAAATCTCGGACCTCATCGATCTCGAAAAGCATGAAGTGAAAATGCGGACCCTGTCCGACCCCGAGCTTTATGCCCTTGAAATGAAGAAAATCTTCGCCAAGACCTGGGTCTTTCTCGGCCACGAAACCGAGATCCCGAACAAGGGCGACTTCATCGTCCGCGACATGGGCTCCGACTCGGTGATCGTCGCCCGCTCCAGTGACGAGCAGATCCATGTCTCCTTGAACGTCTGCCCCCACCGCGGTATGAGGATTTCCACCCTCGACGGCGGTAATGCCGCAGCCCATGTATGTATCTACCACGGTTGGACCTTCAGGCCCAACGGCGACTTCATCGCCGCACCGATGGAGAAAGAGTGCATGCACGGCAAAATGCGCACGAAGGCCGAACTCGGTTTGCATAAGGCTCGTGTGTCCGTCTACGGTGGTCTGATCTTCGCCACTTTCAATATCGACGGTCCGTCGTTCGAGGACTTTCTCGGCGATGCCAAGTGGTATTTCGACACCCTTTGGTGCCGCACCACCGCCGGCATGGAAGTGCTAGGCCCGCCGCAGCGCTTCACTATTCGTGCCAATTGGAAGACCGCTTGCGAGCAGTCTGCCTCGGACGGCTTTCACGTCCTGACCCTGCACCGCTGGCTCGCCGAGGTCGGCCCCTACACCAAAAAACCGGATGCAGACGGCAAAAGCGGCGACCTCAGCCCGGAGATGTATGGCACCGAAGTCTGGACCGAACACGGGCATACCATGCGCTGCATCGAACTGGACCGCAAAATCCAGCGCCTCACCGGGCGCGACCCGTCAACCATGAGCGCCGAAGAAAAACTCACCCTGCTGCCACCGCCAGGCATTACCCGGGAAATGGTGCCGGAGCTGCTCAAGCGCTTCAGCCCGGAGCAGTTGCACGTCATGAGCTGGCGTCCGCCGCAGGTGGGCAACTTCTTCCCCAATGGCCTGTTCGAGTTTATCTACCTGCCGCAGCCGGACGGCACCGTGCTCGGTGCCATGGCGCTGCACGCCTACGTGCCCAAGGGACCGGACAAGCTGGAATTCGTCAACTGGATCCTCGCCGAGAAGGATACCCCGCCGGAAATCAAGGCGCGCATGCTGCGCCAGTCGATCCAGTTGCTCGGCACCTCCGGCATGGTCGAACAGGATGACTCCGACACCTGGCCACACATGACGCTGGCGGCCAAGGGGGCGATGAGCGAGGACATCACCCTCAAGTATCAGGCCTTGTACGAAGACGACGCCAAGCCCGCCGACTGGCCCGGCCCCGGTTATGTCGGCGAGGGTTTTACCAAGGACGATACCCAGTGGCAGTGGTGGAAATACTGGCACGCGCTGATGACGGCCTGACCACCCACCCTTGTACACCCTGCCCGGCTGCACAGCGCGGCCGATGGCACGCACAGCTTCACGGAGACCACCATGAACGATTTACAGACCCTGCTCGCCCCCACCCCCCTGCCGCCGACCGACCGCAGCAAGCGCATCGCCAGCGGCAGCCCGCTCCATAGCGAGATCGTCGACTTCCTCTACGACGAAGCGGAGCTGCTGGACACCCTGCAACTCAAGGAGTGGAGCGAAATCCTGACCCAGGATATCGAGTACAACGCACCGCTGCGCCTGACCCGTCCCAACCGTCAGCAACAGCAGACCGTGGTGCGCAACGTCCAGCACCTGCACGAGAACCATGCCTCGCTAATGGTGCGCATCATGCGCATCACCGACACCCGCAGCGCCTGGGGCGAGGATCCGCCGTCGCGCACCAAACGCCTGGTCAGCAATATCCGCGTGTTCGGCACCGACAAGGCCGATGAATACAAGGTGCTGAGCTACCTGCTGGTGACCCGCAGCCGCTTCGATTTCGACACGTTCAACCTGATTCCCTGCGAACGCCAGGACATCCTGCGCCGCGAGAGCGGCCAACTGAAACTGGCGCGGCGGGAAATCATGCTGGATCAGGTAGTAATCGGCACACCGAACCTCGGCATCTTCCTTTGATCGACCCACTTGGACAATGGCCGCAGTGACTGCGGCCAACCATGGAGAACAACAACAGATGAAACTCGAAGACATGATCCTCGTCAGCGTGGACGACCACGCCATCGAACCGGCCGGGGCTTTCGACCGCCACATGCCGGAGCGCTTCAAGGGTCGCCAGCCGCGCGTCGAGCAGCACGGCGGTCGCGACGTCTGGGTATTCGAAGGCCAGGCCACCGGCTACATGGGCCTCAACTCGGTGGTCGGCCGGCCCAAGGAGGAATACGGCATGGAGCCGCTGGGCTACGAGCACATGCGCCGCGGCACCTGGGACATCAAGGCCCGGGTCGACGACATGAGCGCCAACGGCATCCTCGGCTCGATCTGCTTCCCGACCTTCCCCGGCTTCGCCGGCCAGCGCTTCCAGAACCACCCGGACCGCGCCGTGTCCCTGGCGGCGATCCAGGCCTACAACGACTGGCACCTGCACGACTGGTGCAACGTCGCGCCGGGACGCTTCATCCCGCTGATGCTGGTGCCCTGGTGGGACATGCAGGCCGCCGCCGCCGAGGTCAGGCGCCTGGCGAAGCTCGGCGTGCATGCCCTGTCGCTGTCCGACAACCCCGCGCTGCACGGCTTCCCGTCGATCCACAGCGACTACTGGGACCCGCTGTGGAAAGCCTGCGCCGACAACAAGGTGGTGATCTGCTGCCACATCGGCACCGGCATCAAGGCCGAGCACGCCTCCGAGCTGTCGCCGATCGACGCCTGGATCACCTCCATGCCGATATCTATCGCCAACTCGGCGGCCGACTGGATCTGGGCGCCGATGTGGAAGAAGTTCCCCGACCTGCGCATGGCCCTGTCCGAAGGCGGCATCGGCTGGATTCCCTACCTGCTGGAACGCGCGGACTTCACCCACCGCCACCACCACGCCTGGACCAACGCCGACTTCGGCGGCAAGAAGCCCAGCGACATCTTCCGCAAGCACATCATCACCTGCTTCATCGAGGACGATTTCGGCCTGCGCAACCTGCCGGACGTGGGCGAGGACATGGTCACCTGGGAATGCGACTACCCGCACTCCGACTGCACCTGGCCGAATTCGCCGGAAGTGGCCTGGGAAAGCCTGCGCAAGCTGCCCGAGGCGACCATCCACAAGGTCACCCACCTCAACGCCATGCGTGAGTTCTCCTACGACCCGTTCCCCCTGCTCGGCCGGGAAAACTGCACGGTCGGCGCGCTGCGCGCCCAGGCCACGCACGTCAATATAGAGCCCGCACTGGGCATGGGCGGGGCTGCGCCCAAGCGCGAGAAAGGCAAGCCGGTGACCTCCGGCGACATCAACGCGATGTTCGCCCAGGCGGACGCCCAGACCGCGTTGTAGGAAAGGCCAAGGCGCCCCTCCCGGGCAAAGGCCGGGAGGGCACGGTTCAAGACAACGACACGAGGCCAGCATGGACATCATCGGCATTGGCTACCTGGGCTTCGAAAGCCCGAACCTGAACGCCTGGCACGAGTACGCACCGCAGGTGCTCGGCCTGGGGCTGGGCAACACCCCGGCGGGCGACCCCGACTCACTGTACCTGCGCAGCGACGACCGCCGTCACCGCATCGCCTTTCACCCCGGTCCCATCGACCGCATCGCCTATATCGGCTGGGAAGCCCGCGGACGGCAGGCCTTCGACGCCGCCGTGGCGCGCTTTCGCGCAGCCGGGGTGGCCCTGGAAATCGGCGATGACGCCTTGCGCGAGATACGCGGGGTGCGCGAACTGGTGCGCTTCCGCTGCCCGGCGGGCTACCAGCACGAACTCTTCTACGGACAGAAATGGACGCCGCGCTCGTTCGTTCCCGGCCGCCTTCACGGCGGTTTCGTCGCCGACGAGCGTGGCGTCGGCCATATCGTCCTGATGACGCCGGACTACGGTCCCGAGCTGGAAGCCTTCTTCATCCAGCTGATGGGCTTCCACTGGTACGGCGCGGGCGCCGGCAAGGGCCGTACCGGCTTCTTCCGCGCCAAGCTGAACAACAAGACCAGCCACGACATCGCCTTCGGCCATGCCCCCGGCATGAAGGGCGTGCAGCACATCGGCCTGTTCGTCAAGAGCCTGCGCGACCTCGGCGAAACCTACGACATCGTGCGCCAGCGCGAGTTGCCGATGCAGATGACCCTCGGCCAGCACTGTCAGGACCCGCACGTTTCCTTCTACCACTTCAGCCCCTCCGGGTTCGCGGTGGAGTGCATCCACGAACTGGAACCCTGGCACCACGACGGCTTCGAGCTGAACCCCGAGCACCTGAGCGTCTGGGGCCATGAGCGGGTCGGACCGATCCTTGGCCCCAGCGTCATGCCCGTGGAGCGCTACCCCGACGACTGAGCGCGCGAATCCAACACCAACATCGACAGAAAAAGGACAAAAAGATGAGCAAGACCTACGACATCGTCATCGCCGGTGGCGGCCACAACGGCCTGGTCGCCGCCTGCTACCTGGCCAAGGCCGGGCGCAGCGTGTGCGTGGTGGAGAAGAACGACAAGGTCGGCGGCGGGGTCATGACCCGCGAACTGACCATTCCCGGCTTCAAGCACGACGTCTGCTCGGTGGCGCACACCCTGCTGCAGGCCAACCCGCTGCTGCGCAACGACGAGCTGGAGCTGAAGGCGAAGTTCGGCCTGCAGTACATCAACCCCGACCGCATGACCGCGATCTTCTATGACGACGGCAGCACCCTGGAGTTCTATACTGACCTGGAGCGCACCTGCCAGGCCATCGCCAAGTTCTCCGAGCGTGACGCCGACGCCTACCGCCGCTTCAACCACCAGGTGTTCCAGAACCTCGACATGCTGGTCATGGGCATGTTCAACACGCCACCGAGCGCCTCGCACCAGGCGCTGATGATGGAGCAGAGCCAGGTCGGCCAGGAACTGATGCGTACCCAGGCGATGAGCGCCTGGGACTACATTTGCGAATGGTTCGAGAACGACAAGGTCAAGATCGCCCTGGCCCGCTACGCCTCCGAGGCGATGATGAACCCGTTCGACAACGGCACCGGCTTCGGCTTCTACATCATCCTGCCGCTGATGCACCGCTACGGCGTGGGCATCCCGGTCGGCGGTTCCGGCGCCTTCGCCGACGCCCTGCGCGCCTGCCTGGAACACCATGGCGGCGAGGTGCGTACCGAGGCGCCGATCAAAGAGTTCAAGATCGAAGGCGGCAAGGCGACCGGCGTGATCCTCGACAGCGGCGAGCAAATCCTCGCCCGCCAGGGCGTGATCTCCACCCTGCACGCCAAGCAGGTGTTCCCCGCCATGGTCCCCGGCTGCGAATTGCCCGAAGGCTTCGAGCAGCGCATCCGCACCCTCAAGCACAGCAGCTTCCAGCCGTTCAACATGCACGTCGCCCTGCGCGAGGCACCGCGCTACAAAGTCGGCCCGGCGGTGGACGACTTCTTCTGGGTGGAGCGCTCGCATTCCGACCCCGAGGAGTTCGCCCGGGCCTTCCGCGACCTGGAATATGGCATCCCACGCCGCGACTTCATCGCCTATGTGACCCAGGACACCTACGACAAGACCCGCGCCCCGGAAGGCAGTCGCGTGCTCAACATGTACGCCTTCTGCCCCTACCACCTCAAGGGCGGCGCCCAGCGCTGGGACGAGATCGGCGAAGAGGTGGCCCACGCCTTCCTCGACGACCTGCGCAAGCTCACCACCAACATGGACGATGACAACATCCTCGGCTTCTCCTGGATGACCCCGTTGGACATCGAACGCCACAACAACGCCATGATCGGCGCCGATATCCTGCATTTCGGCTCCTATTCCTGGCAGATCGCCGGCAACCGCCCCGCCCCCGGCTACGCCCAGTACAAATCGCCAGTGGAAGGTCTGTACCTGGCCGGCGCCAGCACCCACCCCGGCGGCGGCGTCACCGCGGCTTCCGGGCGCAACGTGGCGCGGGTGCTGCTGGAGGAATCCGGCTTGGACTTCGACGAACTGGTCGGTGCCTGAGCCCACTGGCAGGAGCGAGCGCAGCATGAAAATGTTCAGCAAAGAAGGCGTGGAGATGATGGACGTCAAATCCATCACGCGGGACGGTGAGCGACTGGTGATCAAGGGCAAGGTCATGGGCGCCATGACCACCACCATCCTAGTCAACCCGGAAGACTGCTGGCAGGCCGCCCGGCTGCTCGGATTGCGCGTCATCCTTTGCCTGCCACTGCTACTGGCAAAAGGCTTTTGGGCTTCGCGCAAAAAGACTGAAGACTGAAGACTGAAGCTAGCGTACCGGCCTTCATCGCTGGACCCGAAAACACCTCACCGGACGTGGAAAGATGCAAAAAGGGTGCGACGTATCGCACCCTTTTTGCATCCGGAAACACTCCATCAATTCTTGATGAAATAACGCACCCAAAGCCTGCCGCCATCGAAACGGTACAGCTCAATGGTTTCGATACCACCATCGCCGTTACGCATTGCGTTGTAGTGGTAGCACGCGGCCTCTTCACCGTTGATGATGGTCTCCCTGACTTCGATGCGGCAGCGCGGCTGTTGCTGCGCCCACATGCCTTCGAGGATTTCCCAGGAATCTGTTGGCAGCGGTCGTCCGACGAATTCGATGCTCAGACCGCTACGAGTCACACTGCGGTAATGTTCGAAAAAACCTTCCTTGTCGCCATTGTTCCAGCACTCCACCTGACCATGCAGGAAGTGTTCGATAGCTTGTTTTGCCTCGTCACTCATTTGATTTCCTCGTTTCGATGAAGGGCGGTTTTACCCGCGGTAATGGTTCAAGCTCGGGCAGTCGCTTCAGGCGGTTTGCTGCTGCCGGCCGCGGTATGCCGGCTCCATCCTCAAGCAGAGCAAAATCGACGGGCCAACAATCGCAAAGACCAGGCAGCTCGTCAGCACAGCGGAGTAACCACCATAAAGCTCGAACAGGTAACCAAAAAACATTGGCACCAGGCCTGAGGCAATAGTGATCAACCCAAGGTGCAAGCCGAATATGCGAGCGTAGTCTTTGAGCCCGAAATAGCGGGCCATCAGGAACGCCGCCAGGTCGAACTCAGCTCCGGCGCTCGCCCCGATGGTCAGCGTGGCCAGCACCAATAGCGGTACGTTCTGGACATCGGCAAACAGAAAAATGGCGCAGCCAACCGCCGGCAGGGCCAAGCTGATCGCGGCCACGAGCGATGGCGAATAGCGGTCCAGCAGATAGCCGACCAGCAGCCGCCCGACGATGATCGCGATGCCGAAGGTGCCGAATACCTGAGCAGCCGTCTGTGCGCTCAAGCCTGTGCTTTGCAACATCGGCACGATATTGGTGACCATGCCGACCGTAAGCGACACCGACATAATCAACGCGACGTTGAAGCCCCAATAGGTTCTGGAGCGCAGGGCTTGCTTGTATGACATACCGGACAGTTCAGTGCTTTTCTTCTCGCCAGTCTGATTTCGGGCGGTGGTTTCCGAGGGTAAGCGCAACCAAAGCAGCGACAGTGGTAAGGTCGCCAGCAGCGGCATGGCACCCAGCGCGAAAAAGCCGGCCTGCCAGCCGTACTCCGCAATGAGCCGCGCCAGCAACGGTGGCAGAACCATTGCCATCAATCCAGTCCCGCAAAGAATGACGGCCAGCGCCAGCCCCCGGTTACGCTCAAACCACAGATTGACCAACTGAGTCCAGGTGATCGCGATGGTGCCCGCACACACGATCGGCATCAGGAAAAAAGCCAGGTACAACCAGCCGATCGAACCCTCGATTTGGGTGATCGCGAAATAGCCGATGATTTGCAGCACGATAGAAATGATGGCGACCCGTCGAAGCCCGAAGCGCCGATACAGCGGGCCAACCAGTTGAGTGGAAATGGCGACCCCGGCAAACAGGAATGTAATGGATGCCTGCAGATCACCCCGGCTCCAGCCAAAGGCCTGCTCTAGCGGAATGACCATGGTGCCAAAACCATAGAGCAATGCGGCGGTGATACTGGTGCAGATACCTACCAGACCGAGCAGCACGATGCGCCAACCCTGCTTGAATTCATTGGTATCGGTTGTCGAGCTCTGCGAACGGGATTCGGCTGTCATGACGAGACTCCTGGCGCACTCAGCGCACACCGAATGCGCGGCATGGGTTAGCGGATTGTTGAAAATTACTGCGCTACCTTATTCACCGGCTTGTCAGTGCCCTTTGAGTATTTCATCGATCGGCAGTGAGACCATGGTCGCACCGCCGTCGACCAACAGCGACGTGCCGGTGATGTAAGAGGCCTCGTTGGAGGTCAGAAAAAGCACCGCGTTGGCGATGTCCAGGGACTGCCCGAGGCGCGCCACTGGAAAGTGTTCGGCCAGTTTATGGGGCAAGTCTTCGCCCAGCGCTTCGGTCATCCGATCGGTGCCGACCAGGCCGGGTTCGACCACGTTGACCAGGATATTCAACGACCCGAACTCCACCGCCAGGCCGCGCGCGAAGGCGTTCATGAACGCCTTGCTCGAACCGTAGCCGATCAACATTGGCGTGTATTTTCGGTTGGCTTCGCCGGAAGAAATGAAAATGAGGCGGCCTTTATCCTTCGCCTTGGAAAGATACGGTGCGGCATCCTTCGCCAGCCAGAACAGGGACTGAACATTGCTGCGCACGAGACGGTCGATGCTGTCGTCAGTCATCTCGGCGATGAGTCCATGAGGGGCATCAGCCGCGCAGTGCACCACGATATCCAGCGAGCCAAATGCGTCTACGCCGCCCTCGACCATCGATCTGATCGCCGCTCGATCCGCAATGTCGCCACCCACCAGGCAGGCACTGCCGCCCAGCGCGTTGATCTGCTTGACGGTTTCTTCGCCATACCTTGCGGTCCGGGCCGATACCACGACCTTGGCGCCCTGCTTGGCGTATTCAAGGGCAATGGCGCGTCCCATGCCGCGTCCGGCGCCAGTGATCAACACTACTTTGTCGCGAAATTTCATCGTGGTTCCTCATTATTGTTGTTCTCGCGCAATCCGCGACGTCTACGTCGCGGATACCCGGTTCCTATCAGAGATCAGCGCCAAAGACGTTACGCGCCGAGCCATTGCGCCGGTCCGATTCGCCCCAGCCCAGCCAGTGCGACGGCTCGCGAGTATCGCCTACCCGCCGCCAGCGCCCTTCCTGCTGCGCGGTAACCGGAAAACCGCCAACGAAGTCGGTCATTTCGCCCTTCTCGTCCGGCAGAAACTCCCACTCTTCCGTGCCCTCTAGAATGACCTTGGCTGACTTGAGAAAGTAGCTACCGTCCTTGTGTACGGCCAAGCCTTCGATGTCGGTGGTGACCCGTACTTCACCCTTCTCATTGCTGAAAATGGCGTAGCCGAGGTGATCATGACCAACCATGAACGAGCCGGCATCCCATCTGCCGTCCTTGTACACCGTGACGAAGGACCACCAGATCACATGCTTGTTGTTGTTTACCACCAAGTCTTTCTTGAAGTGGATCGCGCCGCCTTCGGCCAGGTAAAACTGATCGAGCGCGATGGCACCTTTCACCGGCCGGCCCTCGACTACGCCAGCCACATCCCACAGTTGCGAGACATAGAATGTGCCCCACTCCACGCCTGGCAGATACCACTGCAGCCCGGTGAGCAGGCGGCCTTCGAGCTGGAACAGCCCATCTTCCTTCCAGGTCATTCGTTCGCTGTTGGCGGTAATTTCCCAGTGATTGCCCTGCTCTCCCGGCTGGTTGGTCCAGCGCACGGTGTCGCCTTCCAGTGTCTGGACCGGAATGGGCGTAAGGGCCTGCAGCGCCATCTTGTCGAAATCCATGCGCAGGTTCTTACCGTCCACGTGGTTGTTCAGGTAGAGGAACTTTGTCGGATTCGGTGTACCGTTTGGCGCCATCAGCGAGCGGACAAACGAATAGATATTGCCCTCTTGGTCACGGACCGAGCCGAACGGCGAACTCTTGCTCAGTTGCAATCCAAAGAAACCGCGGGTACCGGCCATCGCCGCACCCGTCACCTTGTGCGGACCCACCAACTGCTGAAAGCCGAAATCGCCGCGTTCTGGAATAGACTTAAACGTTCTCATGGGTTCCCTCTTTTTATTGTTTGCTGAAGTGATATGCGCAGTCGGCGGTCAGTCCCAGATCACCGGGATAGAAGAGACGCCACGTAGCTGCGCACCGCTGATCACAGGCACAGGTTTGCTTGGGTCGAGGCGGATATTGGGGAAAAGATCAAGAATCGCATTGATCGCACAGGTCAGCTCGAGCTTGGCCACGAACTGCCCAATGCACATGTGCGGGCCGAACCCGAAGCCAAATGACGGCTTGGTTTTGCGATCGATATCGAACACATCAGGGTTCTCGAAAGCATCTTCGTCACGATTGGCCGACACGACCATGCACTGAACGAACGAGCCCTTGGGAATCCGCACACCACCGATTTCGACGTCCTTGGACGTCTCGCGAACCTTGAAGGTAGCCACCGGTTCATAGCGCACGGTTTCGTCGATCAGCTTGGGTATCAGGTTGCGGTCCGCGCGGATGCGGTCGATCAGCCCCGGAGTGGTCATCATTAGCGTGATCACCGAGCTGAAAGTGCGCGTCGTGGTCTCCCCCGCGGCCGGCAACAATGAGCGGACAAAGGTGGTGACCTCATGGTCGTCCAGCATCCGGCCCTCGTGCTCGGCGCGCAGCAACTGACCGATCAGGTCATCGCCCACGCTACCGGCGGCGCGGCGCTGGACGACTACTTCCATGATCGCATCGTATAGCGCCTTTACCGCGATGCCGGCCTGGCGGCGGGCCTCAGGGGCTTTTGCGGGGTCGATCTGGTTGCCACCGACCATGGCCAATGCCCAGGCGGCGTACTGGCGGTACTTCTCGGGATCGCCATCAGGGAAGCCCATCAAGGAGTACATCTCGCGGATCGGAAAGTTGAGACCAAAGTCCATCAAATCGGCGCGCTTGTGTTCGACCATGGGCTCCAGAAAATGATGGCGGATCACGTAGTCGATCTTGTCGCGCCATTTGTTCACTGTTTGCGGCATGAAGGCTGGCTGCAACAGCGCGCGGACCCGACGATGCTGCTCACCGTCCATTGCGAGAATGATCAGGCCATCAAAGAACGCGCCCAATCCTTCAGCGATGAATCCGCTGGTGAAACTGACCCCGTCCCGCAGGACGGCCATCACGTCGTTGTACTTGAACAAGGCGAATGTAGGGCGTGTGCCCTGTTGCATCCCGGCGTTCGTCGGCACACCAAACTGAGCCACGAAATCACCCTCGTATACGGGAGAGTTGTGGCGCATCTCCCGGCTGAGGGCGTGGATGTCCAGATCCGCGCCGCGGTACATTTCGGATACCGCCGAGTATGCGGTTTCCAGGTCCATCGCGGTATTTTCGGTGCTCATCAAAACTCTCCTTTTACATCGAATCAATAGGGAAGCGAGTCGCCGCGATGTGTTCCAATCCACCGGCAATCCGGACAGCGATACGCAAGACCAGCGCAGACCGCCGAGCTGATCGCGAGCGTGAAAACATACTGTCTGGTTTCGCTGCAACCAATTCGACTGAACCTGCAAAGGCTCCGGTCAACACTGGTCGGATGGGGTTCGAATGGCATGACGCGTCTCTTGTTTTTATTGTCCACCGCACCAAAAATGTCCGGTTCGGAAGCCACGCGGCTAGTCGCTCACTCGGATCAGCATCAAGCCAAACCACGAGACGAGCACTGCAATCGATGGTAGGCGCCTTCGCCGCGATACGTCCTTCGATTCGTTTGACCCATGGTCAAACGAACGCACATCCTCATGTAGCGTCACGATAAGGAGAACAAGAACGTGAAGAGTTCGGAGCCGGCCGAGTCAGGCAAGCGCAACACGATGAACAAACTGTTGGCTGCCGCGCGCAACGAGTTCGGCAGCAAAGGGCTTGGCGGCGCGAGAGTGGAGAACATTGCACAGGAGGCCGGTGTCACCAAGCAACTGGTCTATCACTACTACGGCTCCAAGGAGAACCTGTTCGTCGCGGTGCTCGATGAATCGTCTGAAAGCATCATGTCCGAGTTGGTAGCCCTCGAAATCGAGCAATTGACGCCGCCCGCTGCGCTGCGAACGATGCTCAACCGATTCTTTGACCAGTACTGCCACGACCCCCTTCTCGGCGCGCTGGCACTGGAGGGCATTCGGTATCACCATGCCCACGAAACACCGCGCAACCGTTTCCTTGAGCTGGCCCCTGGGCTAATTGCGAAACTCGATGACATCCTCCAACGCGGCGCCGCTACAGGACATTTCAGGAAGGGAATCAATCCAAGGCTGCTTCTGGCAACAGCGGCGCTGGTCACCACCGGCTGGTTCACCAATCGTTACTCGATGTCGACCCTGACCGGGCTGGATACCGCCTCACCCGACGGCATGGCGATCTGGAGACAACATTCGGCGGATTTCATCTTGGCGAGCATATCGGTTGCACCTGGCGGTGAAGGCCTGGCGCCCCAGTAGCGACCCGGCGAAGCCGGCAGCGCCGTAAGACTCCCGGCATATCGACGAGATGACCGCTACTTGCTTACCTTAGCCAGGTATTTGGCGACACGTTTGGCCGCGAGACGCCCGGCCATTCCGTTTACACCGCCACCCGGATGGATGCCGGCGCTGCCAAGGTATAGCCCCGCCACCGGCAAGGTATTGCCGCCGAGCCCATGGGCAGGGCGCATGGTGCTGGAGCGCATGGTGGTGGTATCGATATGCACGACGCAGCCATTCACCGTATTCAAACGCGCAGTGAAGTCAGGCGCTGCCTCGATTCGCCGACCGATGATCTGGTCCTTGAGCCCCTCGACATATTCCGAAGCCTGATCGATGACCTGATCTGCCACCCGCTCTCGGATTGCGTCCCATCCTTGCAGGGGATTGACCGGCATCACCGGCGGATAGATGTATAGAACGTCCTGACCGGCGGGTGCCTGGGACGGATCCGCCGCGCTGGGAGCTGCCATGGTGATGTAGGGAAGCGTCGGCACTTCACCCCGCATGCACGCTGCGAAGTTCTCCAGCACAGCCTCCTCGGTTCCTATCAGTAGGCAGGTCTTGCGCAGGTCGACATCGTCACCCCTGACAGCTTCAAACCGAGGCACAGATATTTGCCCGCTCAAGGCGACGTCCACTTTCAAAGGACCTGAGCCTTTGGCGTTGGCCGGTGCCATCGCGATACGTGTCAACAGGTAGGACGGAATCTCACCCGTGCTGACCATTTCCAGCGCCACTTTGGGATGACAGCCGGCAATCACCGCGCGCGCCGTGAATTCGCGGCCATCAGTCAGGCGCACACCCTTGACCTGCCCACCAACCGATACGATCTCGGCAACCGATGCGTTGACCAGTACTTGACCGCCGAGCTCTTCAAGCCGTGCCTGCATAGCGTTGCTCAGTTGCTGCATGCCACCCAGAACACGACCGACGCCGAAGCGATGAAGGAAGCCAAGCAAAGCGTAATAGATACCGCCACCGTCGGCGCTAATGTCACCAGCGAGGCCGGTCAGCGCGCACATCGCGGATATGGTCACGGGATGCTCGAAGCGTTCACGGGCGGCTTGATGGGCCGAGCCGGTCATCAGCGCCATCAGCTCGGGTTTGAGTTTGCGGTTCTTCAACGCTGAGCCAAGCACCTGAAACTTGGCACCCAAATTCAGTTCGGCTGGGTCGGCGCGCATCATCGGCAGCGCGATGTCGAGGAACATGTCGATGACATCCATGAACTTGAGAAAAGCCGCTGCGTCGGCCTCGCTGTAACGCTTGATCTCCGCAGCGGTCTTGTTACGGTCTCGCCAGAAGATCAGCGACGTGCCGTCCGGATGCAGGTAAACATAACCCGGCGCCAGCTCTATCGACCTGAATCCATGCCGCTCGAGATCAAGTTCCTTCGGAACATGGGCGTGAACCCGCATCGACATCATGTCCAGCGCACAGGGATGGACGAGATGCTGTGGCGCCTCGGGGATCAGGTATCCCGAGGAAGCCATGCCGCCGACTTTGTCCAGGGCTTCAAGCACTAAGACCTTCTTGCCTTCCAGCCCCAGATAGCAGCCCGCTGACAAGCCGTTCGTGCCGCCGCCGACAATGATTACGTCGAAATCTGTATTTTTATTATTCATTCTTTGTTGGTCCTATCGGACTTCAACAACATTTGCCCAACGCAAAAGCCGCTGCAATCCGCTTGCAAGAGTTCGGTTCAAAGCCGCAACACCAGGCAATACGAGCGCAATCAACCGATCCGGCAAAAGCCAGAGATATCGCTTTGTAGGAGACGGTTAAGGGTTTTGTCTGTTGCCCGTGTCTTGGCGCTGAGCAGCACCCTAGCAATAAACGCCACCGGGCAACCCGGCATCCGTTTTACCAACGGTAAAAGAGTCGTGTGGTTCGGGCAGAGCAGTAATACGGGGCGCGTCTTCAGTGGAGCGTAAGGGCGAACCGAGCGCGCTATAAAAAGCCGAAGGCGCGCCTGCCCCCGTTTCCCGAGCAAGCTCGCTCCTACCAAAGCGGCAAAGCCCGCATCAGCCGGCTGGAGCTTGAGAAGAAAATCTTAAAGGAGGCCACTGCGCTCTTGATGGCCGAGGAGCGCGGGCGCAGACGTTGAAGTCGATTCGGCAGTTAGCAGCACGCTATCCCGTTCAACTGCTGTGTTCAGTGTTTGAACTGCCCCGTTCCTGTTACTACGCCCATATGGTTCGGCGCCGCCGCATTGATGTCCGGCGGGTGGGTTTACGCAGCCGCATCACCGAGCTTTTCAGCCAAAGCCGTAGCTCAGCTGGCAGCCGCAGTATCGTTGCCATGCTCAGGGATGAGGGCATCAAAGTGGGCCGCTTCAAGGTCAGAGGCCTGATGAAGGAGCAGGGTTTGATCAGTAAGCAGCCTGGTTCCCATGCGTACAAGAGCGCCACTGTTGAACGGCCCGACATTCCCAACCACCTTGAGCGCCAATTCACTGTTGCAGCGCCGAATACGGTTTGGTGCGGCGATATCACGTACATCTGGGCGCAGGGTCGATGGTATTACCTGGCTGCCGTGCTGGACTTGTATGGCCGTCGGGTAGTGAGCTGGGCTATGTCAGAAAGACCAGACGCAGACTTGGTTATCAAGGCGCTCGACAAGGCCTACGAAGTGCGCGGCAGACCGAGCGGGCTTCTGTTTCACAGCGACCAGGGTAGCCAATATGCCAGCCGTCGTTTTCGCCAGCGACTTTGGCGCTATCGCATGACGCAGAGCATGAGCCGACGAGGAAATTGCCATGACAACGCACCGATGGAGCGACTGTTTCGTAGCTTGAAAACCGAGTGGGTGCCGGCGGTGGGCTATATGACGAAGGCAACGGCCGAGCAGGATATCGGCCGTTACTTCATGCGGTACAACTGGGTCAGACCCCATCAGCACAATGGCTTCGTGCCGCCGGCTGTAGCGGAGGAAAAACTCAATTCTGTGTCCGGGGATTGTTGACCACTACAGTGTGCGTACCTTCTGCCATGTGCCGCGCATACTGGTAAGAGCGAAGCTTGCGTGCGAACCAGGTATGAGGTTGGCAATAAAAGGGGGCATCCGGCTCCGCTTTCGCGGGCCGGCATTACTTACATGCCTGTGCGACCCATTTTTTCAAACAGGGCGCGCATGGCAACAAGAGATGGCGTGTGGCTGCTGAATCCTCCATCTGCCACCAGCGTAGTGCCGGTCACGAACGAGGACTCATCTGAAGCCAGGAACGCGACCACATCGGCAATCTGCCTTGGCGTACCCAGTTCGGCTGTGCAGTGGTTGTCGCGCATGATTTCCAATAACGGCGCCGGCATTTCATGCTGTGGTGCGAGGCCGATCTGCACTGCATTGCCACGGATCCCTTGCTTACCGTATTGAGACGCGACCAGGCGCGGAAGCATCATCAGCGCCGCTTTGGAGGTCGCATAGCCAGTCAGCGACATGTCGCCCTGCATCCCCAACCCGGAGGTGGCGAAAATGATCGAGCCTTTGCCCTGCTCCAGCATCACCGGAATGACGTATTTGGTGCAGAGCACGGAGCCACGCAGATTTACCGCTATAGCGCGGTCGAACGCTTCCATATCCAGGTTGGCCAGATCACGGTCCCGCTGGCGTTGGTCGGCGTTCAGCACGGCCGCATTGTTGTGCAGTACATCGATCCGACCAAATTTCTCCATTACCTGGGCAATCACCGCCTTGACGTCTTCCTCGGAAGAGACATCGGCGCGAAAGCCTTGGGTTGGCATGCCTTGCGCCGATATGGACTCTGCCACCCGGTTGGCGGCGTCGCCGTCGACATCTACTACCGCGACAGAAGCGCCGTGCTCGGCCAGCACCCGAGCACATTCGGCGCCCAGCCCGTTGCCACCACCGGTGACGATCGCAACCCGCCCTGCCAGCTTGCCCATACTCATCTGGTGTTCCTTATTTTGTTGTTAGCCATGCCAATCCTACTCGCCCGTGAAGCGCGGCTCGCGTCGCTCACTAAAAGCTTGCGCTGCTTCGCGCACATCCTTTGTTGGCGCTAGAAGGGCAAACAGGTCGAGTTCGAGATTGAGTCCGCTTTTCAGGTCCAGTTCCAGTGCAGCCCGAGCGGCCTGCTTGACGAAGGCCGACGCCGCTGGCGGCTTACTGGCGATGCGCTCGGCAAAAATCCTGACCTCCTCGACCAGAGTCGCGTTGTCGGCGGCCAGGCGACTGACCAGGCCGATCTGCAATGCCTGGTCCGCATTCATGCGGTCGCCCGTCAGCAACATATCGAGGGCGCGCCCCGGCGCCACGACCCGCGAAAGCCGTTGAGTACCGCCACCGCCGGGAATCAGCCCAAGGCCGGTTTCCGGCAATGCGAAAATCGCATTGGGAGCGGCGAATCGAATATCGCAAGCCAATGCAAACTCCAGTCCGCCACCCATGCAGTAACCCTGGATAGCAGCGATGACCGGCTTGGCAATTCCGTCAAGCGATTCGATCCAGCGCGAACGCTCCATCCGCTGACGCACCTGCAGGGAGGTTTCTTCACCACGACGCTCCTTGATGTCGGCGCCAGCGCAAAATCCACGCTCGCCTTCACCGCGGATGACGATGACTCGCACCTGCGGGTCGTTGTCGAGCAACTGAAGCGCCCGGGGTACGCCCTGACGGATGCTGTCATTGATCGCATTGATCTGGCCTGGTCGAGTCAACACAACCCAGCCAACCGAGGCGCCGCGCTCTATCCGAACTGACTCGTTGATAACCAGTGGCGCCTGCTGATTTTCTTCGGCGCTCATACCGGACACTCCTCGAACTCAAACACTTGGCCATCCAACTCTTTCGGATCAACCTTGATCAGCGATTTGCCACCTACTGCCGCGGACGACTCGATCCACTCGAAGGCCGTCCCGCGAGCGCGCAAATCTTCAGCCTTGGCGGCCAGATCATTAACGCCGATACGGATGTAGTACGGACCAGGGCCCCAGTTGTTCACATAATGGCCGGCGTCGGTATTCCAGTAAGTCGCCTCAAGCACGTCGAGCGTGGCGCTATTGGCGACAGTGAAGCCCATGCGCGCACGGCGATAACCTTCACTGGCGATATTCTCCACCGGGCAGGACGGCTCCCAGTCAAGATTGGTGGAAAGCTTGCGCAGCGTTTCATCGAGATCGCGCACCAGGAAGCCACGCGCCGTGACACGAACCATGTCGCCCGGCTTCTGCTCACGTGGCTGCGCCGGCGGCGTTGCGTAGGTTTCCGGCGGCATTTGCAACGGCTCGGTGGGCATGATTTCGATGCACAGGCCGCCGTCCACGGATGGCTCGTAGTAAGGTTTTTCCGGAGTCGCGCCCAACCACAGGCGGTCGAACGGCATCTCCGGTGTGCGCTGGGCCATACGAAACGGCAGGCGACGGCGCATCAGCTTGCTGACCAGAGCATCGAACTTGTCGCCATGCAGCGCGAGCACGATCGAGTGGGTGATCATGGGGCGATGATGCCCCTGATAATCCTTCAGGCTTTCCAAAAAATCATGAAACAGCGGATCGCCTGGATTTGGACGATCCAGGTGCCACTGCGGCTCGATACGGGTAGGTGAAACTGCCAGCGACTTGTGCACGCGCAAAAAGTGCGCAATGTACGGATGGTTATCGAACGCCTGGCGCCAGCGCTCATGCTTGAAGATGCCGAGTTTATCCACCAGCTTTTCCGTCATCCCGTCTGGATCCGGAACCATCATGTCGGCACTCATCAACAACTCGAACATAACCCTCTCCCTTCAATATCGCGCCATGGCTCTGGGCCCGGCTTTACAGTCAGTGGAAGCGCCAACCGGGCGCGTCCGATCAATGAGCGGCAGCCGCGTCAGTTAGTTTTTTTTTCTGGGCAGCCTTTTCAACCGGCGTATCAAGCATGGCCGGCGATTCCGGTGAGGCCGAAGTAGTCTTTGGGTTCAGCAGAAAATGCGACAGAGCCGGGATCAGTACCAATGCGCCAAGCATGTTCCACAAGAACATGAACGTCAGAAGGATGCCCATGTCGGCCTGGAACTTGATTGGCGACCAAGCCCAGGTGATCACGCCAGCCGCCATAGTCAAGCCGATCAGAGCCACCACTCTGCCGGTGAAGTCCAGCGACCGGCGATAGGCAACCGCAAGCGAGCCGCCCCGTTCCTGCACGGCAATCTGCACACTGAGCAAATACAGCGCGTAATCCACACCTACCCCCACGCCAACTGCGATGACCGGCAGGGTCGCGACTTTCAGGCCAATACCGAGCCAGACCATCAACGCTTTGCAGATAATGGTGGTCATGATCAGAGGAATGAGCGCGACGATGGTGGCGCGAATGCTGCGGAACGTCAGCAGACAGAGCAAAGCAGTAGCGCCATATACCGCCAGGTACATGGTGATGATGCCTTTCTCCACCTCGATGTTGGTCGCCGCTTCGATACCCGCGTTGCCTGCGGCCAGCAGGAACTCGACCGGTCGTTCTGAATCGGCCGCGGTGTTGTATTCGACGGCAAAGGTCTCGACCACCCCCATCACGCGACGCAGCGTGTCGGCCTTGTGATCGGTCAGATAGGCGATCAGCGGTGTAATCGAGCATTGCTGGTTGGTGATGCCGGGCGAAGAAATCATCGCGGCATCGACCGACGCGTTGGTGATGGCCTGGTCGCGGCTGATGGTCAGCCACTTACCGCTGCCTTCCGCCATACCTGAGGTCACGAAACGAGTCGACTCGGCAAGCGAACTGGTGGTCTGCACACCAGGTGTCTGACGCAGCTGCCATGCAAGCCGGTCCATGGTCTGCAGCGTCTGGTACAACCGACAGCTGTCCGGATCGGTTTTCATAATCACGACGAACTGGTCGCTGGACAGACCATAGTGGCTGGTGATGTAAGCGTTGTCCTGGTTGTAGCGCGAGTCGGCGCGTAGCTCTGGCGCACCTGGATCCAGATCACCGATCTTGAGATCGAGCATGACGATGCTGCAGATGACAGTGACGACAACCGATATCGAAATCACCGCAATCGCCCAGCGCCGCTCGGTGAAACGGTCAAGGCCGTGCCAGATATGACCGAGCCAGTTGCGGTTTTCGGCTCCGGCACGCTCTTTCTCGAGAGCGATCAACGCCGCTTTTTTGCTCACGCCGATATAGGACAGCGCGACGGGTATCAATAGTAGTTTAGTAAAAATCAGTACCGCGACACCGATGCTGGTGGTTATCGCCAGGTCGCGGATAACCGGAATGTCGATGATCACCAATACCGCGAAACCGACAATGTTGCACAGCAGCGCGGTAAGCCCGGTGAGGAAGAGACGGCGGAAGGTATAGCGCGCCGCCACATACTTATGCGTACCGCGGCCAATATCCTGGAGAATACCGTTCATTTTCTGTGTGCCATGGGAGACACCAATGGCGAAGATCAGAAACGGTACCAGGATCGAATATGGATCGAGATCATATCCAAGCAGCTGCATCAGACCGAGAAGCCATACGACCCCGGCCACTGCTACGCCGATCAACAATATGGTGCTGCGCAGACAACGCATGTAGAGGTAGACGAAGATCCCGGCGATCAGGACGGAGATGGCAAAGAAAACCATCACGCTGTACAGGCCGTCGATCAAATCGCCGACCAGCTTACTGAAACCGACGATATGAATGCCGATCTTGTCGCTCTCGAAGGAGCGGATCTTCTCTTCCAACTGGTCGGAGAATTCACCGTAACTGAGCGGCTCTCCGGTCTGAGGATGCAAGTCGAGCAACGGCGCGACAATCATGCTCGACTGTCCATCATTGGCGACCAGACTCCCGATGATTCCGGCACGAGAAATGTTGTGCCGTAGTTTCGTTATCGACGTCTCGCTGCCGTCATAGTCGGATGGCATTACCGCACCGCCACTGATTCCATCCTCGGTGACTTCCTTCCAGCGGACAATCGGCATCCACAGCGATTTCATCCAAGAGCGGTCGACGCCCGGAATGAGATACAGCGTATCGTTCACTTCCTGCAGAACCGTCAGGTATTCCGGGTCGTAGATATCGCCCTGCTTGTTTTCCACGACTATACGAATGCTGTTGCCCAATCCGGGAAGCTGATCCTTGTATGCAAAGTAGTTCTTGATATAGGGACTGCTGCTCGGAATCATTCTTTCGAAGCTGGCATTGACGTCTATACGAGCCGCGAAGTAACCAAGCACGACGGTGGCCAGCAGGCAGACCACGAGCACAAGTACGCGGTTATTGAAAATAACCCGCTCGAAAAACCCTCCGGACGACTTGTCGAAATCGCCTACATCCGGAACTACGGGCATTCCACTATTGTACTTTTGATCTACCATTTTCTTATTCTCACTAACATGTCGCGTTTATTAGTTCGCCTTGGCTATCTTGACGAGTTTTGCACCCGAGAAAAAAGTCACGGCCATCTCGCCATCTCTTCCAGTATCACTGGCTGCGAACACTTCACCCACGCGTGGTGCTTGCAAAGGTGTGACGCTCAAACTTTGTTTGTCGAGCGCGATCATCGCGCCGCTCTGGCTAACCATGATCAGCTGCTGTCCTGAATCCACTGCGCTGATCAGACTTGCATTGAGGCCGGTGTCTATCTGCTGCCATTGCTCTCCATCGTCCCGGCTCGCATACAGGTTTCCGCGCAGGCCGTAGGCCAGAAGCAGGTGGGGAAGCGCACGCACACCGAAATATGTGCCGTTATAGGGCGTCTCGATCGTTGTGAACTGTTGAGTCTGGGGATCCTGACGCATGAGCAAGCCCTGTTCGCCAACGATATAGAAAACGCCTTCGCGTTCCTCCAGGCCATACAGGTGCATACGGCGAGTATTGTCGGTTTGCTCGACCCAAGGCTCCCAGGTTGCACCGTCGTCCGTGCTTCTCAGGATCATCCCGAACGCACCCACGACGTAGCCAATCTTGTCCTCATTGAACATGACGTCGAGAAACGGTGACGCCAGCACATCGGGCGTCGCCGACGTGTTCATGGCAAACTCCACTTCTTGGAGCATGTCTGCAGCGCCCTCGATGCCACGTTCCGCACGCTCACCGTAGAACGCGTTGAGACGCGCAAGCACCGTGCGACCGTCGAGTTGAACGGACCAGGTCAGACCACCATCGGTGGTATTCAGCAGCACAGAATCGTGACCGACGGCCCATCCGTTCATAGGGTCACGAAAGCGCACCTGGACCAAGTCCGTGGAAACAGGGCTCTGCACTTGCTGCCAGGTTGTCCCGCCATCGGTGGAGCGCTTGATCATGCCGTGCAACCCGACGCCAACAAGCACATCACCCGCACGGTCCATACCCAGGAGCGGCGCCGGAGCGCTGATCGGCTTCGATGGCTCGCGCAAGGGATCGAGCCCCTCCGCCGCAACAGACGCTTCCACACCAAATGGCAACAGCAGGACCAATAGCATCACGCTGAGCCATTTCCCGGAGAAGCGGGTGATGGTCGCCGAAGAAGCGTTTGGCACAGCAAGCGGGACCGGGAATATCATTATTTTTATCCTCAACCAGCGTAATCAGTATGCGCGCGATGCCTATCGCCACGATCTAACATCGCTTGCAAACCTAGAATGAAACCAGGATCGACAGGTCTGCACCTACAAGCGCACGTGCAGACCTGAAACTGATCAGCGCTGGGTTTCCCTCGTTACAATCGCTTCCGGATTCAACGAACGCTCGGAACGCGGCTCGGTCAGAACTCGATAACCACCATCCAAGCCATCGTTGATCACGCCATACATGCCTTTGTTGAAGTCATAGATGGAGTGTTTGACGATATAAGGAATGTCGTGGTCGTAGAACTGAACACCACCAAGCATCATTGCGCGATAGAGCTGACCGCTCTGATCCCATGCATCGTACAGACCCGCGCCATAGGTATCTTCGTCGAGATAGTAGGTGCGCTTACTGTAAACGTGGCGCATGCCGGGCTTCAAAGTCGCTTCAACTTCCCATACTCGGTGCAATTCCCAACGCTCGCAGGCGGGATTGGGATGCGAGTTCTGGAGTTGGTCTTCACAGTTGAAGTAGAACTTGTAGGCGTTATAAGGGATATACATCTCCTTTTTACCCACCAGCTTGAAGTCGAAGCGATCTTGAACACCCGAGAACATGAACAGCTCATCGAATAATTCAAGACCACCCATGCTCGCGACTGGGGTGTCATAGGCAAACTCGGGAGCCAGCTTCACGCGGCGCTGCCCTGGGGTGTAGCTCCAAGCTCGACGCGGTTTAACGGTTGGGTCGAGGTAGTCATTGAGGCCGGTCAGTTCACCGGCCTTCCGGGCAGGTGCCTTGGTCACCGAGTAAACCCGATACGCCATCTCCGGATCGCGACCCGCTACATCGGTCTGGTAATAAGGACGCTCTACAAAAGTAGATTGCGTGGCGGTTTTGGTTACGCCGCCGTTGCTGTCCACAACCCAGGTATTAGAGGAAGCCGTCGTGGTTCCAAATTTGCCGTCGTTATAGCGAAGCAATTGGTTCCACATGACCTCATTGCCGGTCTGGGGGATCGGAAATGGAATACCGCCCCGGCAGTCGGTCTCTACGGCCAAACCATCCTTTCTGGTTTCGCATCCGGTCGCGTTACGCACCGTGGCCTGCAGGACCTCTTCCGGGTATGCCGCTGTGCGATGTGTCGGGTAGATGTCCATGTAATAGTCAGGGTTGCGCTTGAGCACCTCCTTTTGACCATCACTCAGCTTGTCGGCGTGTTCAGCCATATTTGCGGCAGTGATACGAAACAGAGGCTTTTCGTTAGCGAAGGGATCGGCCCATACACCGCTGTCGGGTTCGAATCCCGGCGGTGCAGTACGCAGACCGCCATCATAAGTAGGGATGGTGCCGGCTTCGTTACCTGCTGCTATGGCACCAACGCGAGTGAGCGTATCGCCCAGTTTCGCAGCTTCCTCAGCAGAGACCGCAGCCATCGATAGAGAAGAAATACCGCTGAGCATCAGACCAAGAGCGACTTGGAGTTTCATTGAATTCCCCTTTATTTATATGTCTTAGAAGGAAGTTTTGTAGGTAAACGCAAGCCAACCGCGATCGGTGGTACCCACAGCACCGTTGCCGCCTACCCCGCCGTTGAGCAGATTCTTTTCCTGGGCAGAAGTGTCTGCGTAACGCAGGCTGAATTCGTGGCGCTGGATATAAGTCATTTTTGCACCTACGGACCAAGCCAGGGCTCCTTCGCTACCGCCGCCCGCGCTTGCCGCGTTTCCGCTAATCCCGTAGTTGACGGTAAACGGAACCTCAAGGTCCCAGGACGGGAAGATCGAAAGGTATTGAGGGGTATAGTTCACAGCTACAGCGTAGTAGTCATCGGTGGAGCAGCCGTCTTCCTTGCCTCCTGCAAGGGCTGAACTGCGCGCATCACGACACGCCGCGTAACCATCGCCCTTGTAGAGCTCTTCATGCTTGGTCACCTTGTCCAGGTGGCTGTATGCAAATTCGCCAACCAAGGTCGCGTTGTTGGCGATGAAGTTACGTGGAACGCCATATACCGCGTTGGCTACGAAGTGAATGGTGTTACCACGAGGGCCTTCTTCGTCAACAGGACTTACGCCTGTAGCGTTCAATGCACCGTTTTTGCGATAAGAGAGATCCATGCCCACCGCGACGGAGTTGAAGACACGGGAAAAGCTCAGTCCCGCCAGCTTCACATCTCGAGGATGGACGAGCCGGTAATAGCCATCGGGAGCAGCGACCAGCTCGGGGGCGAGCCAAGGCTGATAGTCATCGAACTCGCGATAATAGGCGCCGACCGTGGACTCGATCTGTTCCAGGTTGAGCTTACCCATCACGCCCCAGTTAGCAGTGTCGCGCCCGCGCTTGGTGCTTCGCTTTTCAAGGTTGAAGCCCGGCGCAAGCGGGAAGCGATCTGGCCCCTCGAAGAACGGATCTGCTGGACCGAAATAGGTACCGCCATAGGGCATGCGAGTGTTGTCCCACTCGAAGAATTGCTGCACCGCCACCGAAAGGGTGTCTGTCAGCTGGGCCTTGATCGAAACCTGCCCTAACGGCAAGAACACTTCTTTCGTCTCGATGCCAGGGCTGGTGACGGCCTTCACAGCGTCGCTAGGTGCCTGCGAATAAGACACGGCATGCGCACCGAACAACAGGCCCTCGCCCCAGTAGTTGGTATGCCGACCCACTTTGAGGTTGACCGGCACCGGCCCAATGTTGAAGTTGGTCCAGATGAATGCATCGAGGATCTCACCGGAAGGACCATGAACGTAGCGATCGACTTCCGAGCTGTAATGGTCGTTGTCATAGCTGGTCGAATATCCGGGGATATTGCTGTCGACGCCGCCGTCCTTGTAGGCGTCGTCATACCAGGCTGCCGCGCTTACGCGAGCGCCCCACAGATACTTATAAGCAAAATCGACTTCAGTCAGCAGATCGACGCGATTTGTCACGATATCGCCTTTATCGAACTTGCCATTCGACTCGTCCGTCGTCGGCGTGTTCATGATGCGATCGTCCTGATCCTCCATCCGAACACCCAGGTTGTATCGGACAGTGTTATCGAAGCGCAGACGGTAATCAGGATTACCTAAATCGATTTCCATTGCGAAAGCGCTCCCTGCGCCACCGAGCATAGCGACCGCCAAGGCGATGCCGGTTAGCTGCGAGGGCTGAGTTCTGAAGCGGCGGCATTCTTTCATCGTTGTGATCCTTTTATTTTTATTTTCAGTGGCTTACACCGAAACGTGTTCAACCTGAGAAGCCTTCCTACGCCTGGCGAAACCGTTATGATCGCTGTGCGTATATAGCATGGGTCGATTAGCTCCCGATGCTTAGGCCAACCCTAGCGGAAATCTCCCCGAAATTCCACATGGAGATTTAGATTCTTTATCCAGAATTTCACGTTTGCCTTACTACCAAATTCACAGTCGGCAGCCGGGCTTACGACCATGAATATAGACATTTATCATAATTTCGTTCATTTTTCTTCATGACGGATGATTTTTTCATCGCTCGAAACAGCAAGCCATCCACCAGGCGGCCATGCAGAGGCAGGAATCCAAATGAACATCGATTTGAGCGACAAACGCGTCATCGTTACCGGCGCGTCCAGGGGCATCGGGTTGGCCATCGCACGTGCATTTGCTGCTGAAGGCGCGCGCGTCGCGATCTGTGCGAGATCTCTGGAAGCAGTCGAAGCAGCTAGTCAGGAGCTTGCCGAGACAGCCGCTGGCGTGATCGCACGCGCGGTCGACGTCACCGACACGGACGGCGTGCGCCGCTTCGTCGATGAAGTGGCCAAGACCTGGGGCGGCGTGGATGTACTGGTGAACAACGCCGGTCAAGGCCGTAGCGGGAATATCGATACCCTTACCCCTGAGGCGATTCTCGAACATGCCAATGTCTTACAGATGGGGCATTTCCGTTTCGTTCAGGCCGTGGTACCCCATATGCGTAAGCAGAATTGGGGGCGAATCGTCGAGATCAACGCGCTGGCCGGGACTATTCCCACGCCCGACGGCATCCCATCGGTGATCAACCGCGCATCCTGCGTCGCGCTGTCCAAGTCGCTGGGGATGTCGCTGGCGAAAGAAAATATTCTTGTGAACAGCCTGAACATGGGCTGGATCGATACCGGGCAGTGGGACCGTCATTACAAGGAGATGGGCCCCGGCGTAAGCCGCGAAGAGTTTGACGAGATGGTCATGAAAGTGGTGCCGGTTGGCCGTTACGGTAAACCCGAGGACGTATCCGGTATGGTGCTGTTCCTATCCAGTGAATATGCGAGCTTCATCAGTGCCGCATCGATCGATATTGCCGGCGGCATGGGTGGACAGATTGCCTACTTCCCTACCCTCAAGCGCGATTTTGCCGCCGCCATCAAGGAACGAAACGCCGCCAAGTGACACAGCGGCCAGTCGCCCTTCGCGGTTTGGTTGGTACTCCGTTACGCGGTACAGCTGGCGCCAGCATCTCGCTGGCGCCACTGGCGCTTACAATCTCAGGAACCTTCCATGCCAGGCCTGATGAATCTGTTGTTGCCCATTCTTGCCACGCTGATATGGGCAGCCAGCACAGTGGTAAATCGATTGGCCGTTGGCGTGATAGACCCAGCGGCCATTTCGTTCTACCGCTGGCTCTTCGCAGCTCTGGTGATAACACCCTTCGTGCTGACGAACGCCTGGAGCGCGCGGCAGGTTATTCGGACACATTTTCTACAATTGTTCGTGCTTGGTTGCCTCGGCATGTCGCTGTATCAATCGCTGGCTTATTTCGCCGCCCACAGCGTCACCGCCACGTCCATGGGACTGATCCTGGCCACCATGCCGATGCTGACAATCCTTCTGGCCATTCCATTGCTACACGCCAGACCCACGGCGGGAATGCTTGCAGGCGCACTCATATCCTTTCTCGGGCTGGCCTGGTTGATCAGCACCGGCGACCTGGCTGCACTCTTTCGCCAAGGCATGGGCAAAGGCGAGTTCATGATGCTGATGGCGTCGCTGTCTTATGCGCTCTATTGCGTGCTGGTCAAACGATGGCAAATTCCATTGCCCACCTGGGTGTCGCTGTATGTACAAATACTTTGCGGTACGTTGGTACTGGTGCCGCCTTTCATACTGGCGCCTTCGGCGGCGTTGACCCGCGATAATCTGCCATTGGTTCTCTTCGCCGGCCTGTTCGCGTCCGCCATGGCGCCTGGGTTATGGATGCGCGGGCTCGTCTCGTTAGGTGCGGAAAAAACCGCCGCGCTGATGAATCTGGTGCCACTATTCACGGCTATGCTGGCAATCATGCTGCTCGGCGAGACGCTGCATCTCTACCACGCGGTGGGCGGCGGCCTGATCCTGTTCGGCATAGCCCTGGGGCAGATGAGCCAGCGACGCGTCGCTGACTCACCGCTGCCTCAAGCGACCGGCACGGAGACGTCCAGCTTGAGCAGCTCGATGGCATTGCCGCTGCGGATGCGCTCCCGTTCATCCTCGGACAAACCCAGGCCATGAGTCAGGTCGCCATGATCGTAGGCGCCGCCGAAATTGGTGCCGTATAGCAGGCGATCCGCGCCGACTACTTCCGCTACCCCACGCCGCAAGCCCGGCGCATGCACGTCCAGATCGAAATAGAAATTGGGCATGTATTCCATCAAGGGCCGCTTGTTTCGGCTGTCCGGCGCCATGGCGCGGTTGAGCTCGCTCAGCCGGCCGAGCTGAAACACTGCCATGCCGCCGGCGTGGGTGATGTAGGTCTTCAGGTTGGGAAATACATCCAGCGCGCCGCCGCAGATCAGATACCAGAAGAACAATGTCTCATCGACGCAATCGCCAATGATCGAGGTGGTTTCGAACTTGTCATCGGTATGCTTTTCGCCCCAGTAGATCGACTGGTTGAAGCCATGCACCATGATCGGCACGTCGAGCTGAGAGAGCTTCTCCCAAACCGGGAATAGCTGCTCGTCATACGCTTGCAGTCCATTGAAATTGGCCCCGCCTACGCAGACGCCGCGTGCGCCCAGCTGACGCACGGCGCGATCGATTTCCTTCGCTGCCGCCTCCGGGTCCGCCAGGTTGGCGTGGCACCAGAAATCGAAATGCTCCGGGTCCTTGCGACAGAACGCAGACAATTCGTCATTACAAACACGCGCATATTCGTTTGCGAAGTCGCCCGCCCAGTACATGAAGCAATGGGACGGGGTGGACATGACGAGTTTGTCGACGCCCCGCTCAGCCATCAGCTTGCGTCGGCTTTCGTGGGTCATTCGGGCAAGGAGGTTGGCCTGAGCTTCCTCATCCGAAGACGCTTTGGCGGGCTGCTTGGTACCGAGCGCAAAGTGCCCCACCGTAAGCCCCTGGACCTTCATGAAAGGTCCCCAGAATTCGTGGCGGTTGAACATTCCTTCGGTCAACAAATGAGCGTGGACATCGATCAGCATGGCATTCCAATCCTTTTCTTGTTTGAGGGTCCCCTTAGGGATTTCTCGGTTCTGATTACGCCTGCACTAGAACATGCGCATCAGCAGAATATAGACATATACTCAATATATGTTCACAAGAATAGATACCAGAGGCAGAACATCCGCACTGTCACCCGAACATCACCCGCGTGATGGCATGTTCTGATGACGCTCTGGTAATGCCTACCTACCTCTGTATGCAAGGACAAACAGCCATGTTTACCGACCATTCCCTGGTTTTAGGTGGCGGCGGAATCACCGGTATCGCCTGGATGACCGGCCTGCTGCTTGGCTTGGACGAAATGGGCGTTGACCTGCGTGAGTGCGGCAAGATGCTTGGGACATCAGCCGGCGCCACGGTCGCGGCGCAGATCCGCGAAGATAGCGATCTCTGGGAACTGTACGAGCGTCAGGTCAACGCATCGAAACAGGTTCAGGAACTCGCGCCTCAAATACGACTGCTGCGATTACTGCCTTTGGCAATTTCCGTATTGCCAAAGCTGAATGCTCCCACCGAGCGCATCAAGCGAATCGGCCAGCTGGCGCTACGAGCCGAGGCTGGGAATGCACAAGCCAGGCAGTCCGTCATTGCTGCCCGGCAGCATCCTCGACAGGACTGGCCAGTCAAACCTCTGGCCGTCGTCGCTGTCGATGCACTGACTGGCGAAACCAGAATGTTCGACCGAGATTCCGGCGTGGGATTGGCCGATGCGGTCGCCGCCAGCTGTGCCGTGCCTGGTATCTGGCCGCCCGTTAACATCGGCGGACGGCAATACATGGATGGCGGAATCCGAAGCTCGAGTAATGCCGATCTGGCCGAGCGTTCATCAGGAGTGATCATCCTATCGCCCCTTGGTGTGCGCCAAGGAATTCCTGGTCGCACGCTGACCAGGCAAATAGAGAAACTCGAACAGGCCGGGACGCGAGTCCAGGTTATCGGCCCCGACAGCGCATCGGCAGCGGCGATGGGCAGGAACCCGCTGAATCCAGCGCGGCGCGCCATCGCTGCGCAGGCCGGCAGAGCGCAAGGCCATCTGATCGCGACCGCATTCGAGCAATATTGGCGTTGAGCCGACATGCGGATCACTCAGGATGCGCACGCCATGATGAGGAACTGGCGAAACGCTTCAGCGGTTTGCGGCAACTCCGTCTCGCGGCGCCAGATCAAGCCCAGTTCCATGGGTGGGATGGCGTCAACCAGGGGCCGCGCCTCAATCTTCTTGCCTTCCAGCGACCAGGCCCGATAGAGCATGTCGGAGAGAATCGTAACGCCGAAGCCATGGGCGACCAGCCCTCGCAATCCTTCCATCGAAGACGTCCGGAACGCCACATTCGGCTCCAGGCTGCGAGAATTCCAGTAGCGATACGTGGAACTCTCCCCTTCATCCACGGTGGGCAGAATGTAAGGGTGACGCGCCACATCTTCGAGTGTAATGACCGAGGCCCGCATCAGTGGATGCTCACTGGAAAGCCACAACTGACGGCGCGAACGGATCAATACCTGATGCTCGAAACGCTGCGGGTTTTCGGTATTGGAGACGATGGAAAGCCCCATATCCAGCCTTCCCGCAGCGATGGCATCTTCGATGACAGGCCGATCCATATCGACCAGATCGATTTCCACCTGCGGATAGCTCCGCTTGAACCGCGCCAGCAGCGACGGCAGAAAATAGCCGAGCACCGTGTAAGAAGCCCCGACGCGAATCACTCCCTGGATCGAATGGCTCAGAAAAAGCGGCTCGCTGAGCGCGTCCTGTAGTGTGTCAAGAATATGGCCCGCATGCTGGGCGAACTTATGCCCCTCTGCGGTCAGGGTGACGCCGTAAGGCAGCCGGTCGAACAACCGAACGCCCAATGTCTGTTCAAGTTGCAGAACGGCGGCGGTAATGGCCGATTGCGACACATGCACCTTCACCGCTGCCTGGGAAAGCTGCCCTGCCTCAGCCGCGGCCATGAAGTAGCGCAGCTGGCGCATCGATATGTCTTTGCCCTTCGCCATCCCGTTACCCTTCACCAACTCAGTGCGACCACTTCAGGCTAGTCGCGCACCATACAGCGAACGCAAGATTCGGTCACGGTGTCGAGCAGGCGTTATAAGCGCAGCCCACGTTACGCGCTATGACGTAACGGTGAGATGACCATGAGCGCTCCAATGAATCGAGCGCCCCTAACGAGACCTGCGCGAGACCCGGCAGAACGCGATGATCAATCGGCGCGAGGGCTGCGCGGTTCTCCTCCATGCGTCGCGACGATGCTGGCCAGAATGAAATCGGCACAGTGTTTGCGCCAGGTTTCCATACCTTCCTCGGAAGCAGTATCGAGGCCGACCAGCGCTGAGGTGGAGTAAGCGTTGGTAAACCAGCCGGTAGCGATGAGAGCCGCGGTGGCAAGCAGCAGCCGAGGCTGGGTGTCCGGCTTGAAACTACGGCATTCAATGCCTCGCTGGACGATCCTGCCAACCTTATCGACCAGGGCCGGTGCCAGTTCCAGGAAGCGGTTGCGCGGCGTTTGATTGTAATCGTGATAGCGAACGCCCTCCTGCGCCAACCTGGCGAGCAAGGGATCGTTGCGATATTGATCGAAGATGTGGTTGAGCAAGGCTCGAAGCGCTTGCGTCGGGGTCAGCTGCTCGACATCGAAATCGACCCACCCGGTCATGAGTCTGTCAGAGGTTTCGTCAAGCACCGCGACAAACAGGCCTTCCTTCGATCCGTAATAGTGGAAGATCAGCTGTTTGGTAACGCCAGCATTGCGGGCAATTTCGTCAATACGCCCGCCAGCCAGTCCCTTGTTGCAAAACTCCTGATGCGCGGCGGCAAGCATTCGGCTCATTGTCTGACGTTTATCGGACTTCGAGCGGATCTGTGTTTGCATTTGCAACGCCTTTGCCGCGACATCAAGCGGTTTTATATATAAGCAACACGTTGCCATGTTGACTATGCGCGAGCCGTCTTTTTGTTTTACCAATAGTCAACCGCCAGTGCTTCCGGTTTTGGTAAATCTTGATATAGCTCCGGCGCCCTCGAGCAGGTCCGATTGACCCACGCCCTCAAGTATCAACAGCTATTTTCCGATGAGCATTTCGACTCCAGAACAAAAACGCATTTGACCGCCGGTCAAACAACTCAAGCGTATCGAGAGCGTGTTTGCCTTGTTGACGCAGCGCGCCTGATCAACACTCGGGTTTACGCCGAATACGTGAGTAAGCGCGTTTCCGCTGTCGTACGGTTTCTACAGGAAGCCGCTTATATTTCGCCTTCAGAGATAAAAACAACAATGACCAGTATCGAAGAGTTGCGGACGAAGCGCCCTTATCCTGCTCGCCAGGGCCAGCTTCCTCGCCACCTGCAAGACGTCACACCCCAATGGTTGACTAGCCTGCTTCAGAACCGCTACCCCGGGATCGCGGTGAATGATTTCGAGCAGGTAGAGGTGCGTAACGGGCACACCACCAAGCTACGGCTCGCGCTGGACCTCAATGAGGTTGGCCAGGCGGCTGGCATTCCGCGCAACGTTTGCCTCAAGTCCAACTGGTCGGAAGGGTTCGAAAGCGGCGAGATCTGCGAGTTGGAGGCGCGCTTCTACCACTTCATGCGCGAGCGTCTGCACACGCCGGTGCCGGACAGCTATTTTTCCGACTGGGATGGCGATGGTGGCGGTCGGGGCGTCGTCGTGATGGAAGACCTCGGAATGGCGCCAGGCCAGTTCGGTCACAGTACCCATCACCTCGGCGTCGATGGCGTGGCCCAGGGGCTGGAGTCGCTGGCGATGTTGCATGCCGCACTGTGGGGAAGTTCTGAACTCAAGGTGCAGAGCTGGCTGCCCACCTCCATGGATCACCCGGTCGACTACGATCAGTTTTTACGCATGTACGACTACATTCGGCTGAATCTGCGCAAGCCTGAGTACCAAGCCATCCTGCCGAAGTGGATGTATGAAACACCGGAGCTGTTTGGGCATGCCTTTGACGAGTTGCGCGCTTATGAACTTGAGCAGGAGACACCCATCTGTCTCGTTCATGGCGATTCTCACCAGGGCAACAGCTTTCTGCGCGACAGCGGCGAGCGGGTCTGGCTTGATTGGCAGCTTGTGCGCAAGGGGCGGCCATGGCGCGATATTGCCTATTTCATGCTCGGGGCGCTGACAATCGAGGAGCGGCGGGCTTCGGCCTGGGATCTGGTCAAGGTCTACCGCGAGAAGCTGATCAGCCTGGGCGCCGAAGGCGTACTTGGACAGGACGCCGCCTGGGAACAATTTCGCCGCTGGCCCATGTATGGCATGCAGGCATGGCTGGCCAATGTCGATGAGTGGGGCCAGGACGGGCGCATCATGGTGGAGCGATTCTTCGCCGCCGCGGAGGATTTCGAAACCGTGAAAACGCTGACCGCCGGCAAAGCGCCACGCCGTAACGTGAAGTTGGGCGAGGGTGCTCGTCAGGTTCTCCCGCAGTTTCGGCATTTGCTGGACGATTGATGGCTTGGATCATGGTGTAACGAACAAAAACAATAAACGGAGTGCAATCGAAATGACGTCGCAACTGAATGCTGAAAGTATCCAACGTTTTATGAAGGGCCAGGTCTCGGCATGGAACGCCCACGATCGCGAGGCCTTTCTTGACTGTTATCGCCAAATTGCGCCTGAGTCGCTGGTCATCGAATATGCTGGTCGCACTGACACGCGTGATGGCTGGTTTATCCTCGAAGAGATGTTCGACAAGCACAATGCGGACATCTCTCTGGAAGTGGTGGAGACCATCTACAACGGCAACGACGTTGCGGCTCATCATCGCAATTGCCTGAATGGTACCGGGCTGGCCATTGAAAGCATCGAAACCTACCGTTTCTCACCAGGCAAACTTCAGGTGTGCTATTTCCTTAAACCGCCGGTGACCGACAATCTGGATCTCACGCAATTTCGGGGATTCGCCTCCGCTTGATCACATTAGGCGAACGTTCGAGCATTCAGATATGAGAGCCCCGATAAATCTGCAGTTAGCAGGCACCGATAATTTTCGTAGTTTCAAAGGCTTGCCGGCCCATGACGGCCGGCGCATCGCCGGGCATACGTTGCTACGGTCCGACCAGCTGCACATGCTTGGCGCCGAGGGCTGGGAAACCCTCAGGACCCTTGGCGTAAAGACCGTATGTGACCTGCGCAGCGAGGGTGAGCGCCAGCGGACGCCCAACAATCTGCCTGTTGAACTTGAGCAGCTGGCACTTGAGGTCACCGGCGACATGCGCGCCGACAAAAGCGTGTCGAGCCTGTTGGTTGAAAGCCCGGATCTTGCCGGCGCCGAGGCCATGATGTTCGAGGTATACCGGCGTCTGCCGGGCATGCTGGCGCCGCATCTGCCGAAACTGTTCGGGTTGTTCGAGACGGGTAAGGTGCCCGTGCTGGTTCATTGCGCAGCGGGCAAGGACCGCACCGGTTTTGCCGTCGCGGTCATTCTTCACGCGCTCGGCGTAGCGCGGGACGTCATTGTCGCTGACTATCAGCTGTCGGCCCGCCGAATGGCCGACGCCAGCGACGACCGGCGAGAGCTGATGAGTACGCTGGTCAGCAACATGATCGGCAAGCCCTGTCCTGACGAAGCGGTCGACGCGATCATGGATGCCCGGCCCGAGTACCTGCAAACGGCCTACGACTGCGTGGACAAGCACTATGGATCGATGGACGCCTACATCGAGACGTGCGTCGGCCTCGATGCGGCGAGCTTGAATCGTCTACGGGACCGTTATCTAACCGCAGGCTGATGTCCGGCTGTTCCGTTCGTGGCAGATCTATCTGACCTTGGGTCTGCTGACGTTTCGTCGCGGCCGCGACGGCCCCGTCCCTGCGGGTTGTGCGTCAAATGGCGCCACGCGGAGATGCGGGACTTGTCAAGGGAATAACCGTTGCCTGCGTCCCGAGCAATCCACATGGATGTGGTGAATGCAGCAGCAAGCCCGCCGGGCGCTGCCTTGCGGAACGCCGCCCGGCCTGGCGCCATTTGTCGCAGCAACGCGGCTTGCTGCGAAACGTCAACAGACCTTAATTCCCAAAGCAAACGCCCCGATGGCTTTTCGGGGTGTTTGCTTTGGGATTCGCCCCTGGGACGTCTTCGCCCGAGGGCTTCCGCGCTGTATGTAAGCGGGCTAGTAATGCAAAAAAAAGCTGCTCGCCTCCAAGGGGTTGAGCAGCGAAACACCAGTCGCTCCTGGTTCATTGGGCTCGCTCACTACTTCGGGCAAGTCGAGCCGCTGACTCGTACCGCTTCATCAGCCATCGCAGCAGGCCGCTCCGCCCGCTGCGCGATTAGTTGATATCGCTGCCAGGGACATTGCGTGCCGCGCCATTGCGCCGGTCCGATTCACCCCAGGCCACCCAGTGATCCGGCTCGCGAGTATCACCCACTCGCCGCCAGCGGCCTTCCTGCTGTGCTGTGACGGGAAAGCCGCCAACGAAGTCGATCATTTCGCCGCGGGGATCGGGCAAAAATTCCCATTCTTCACTGCCGTCCAGCGTGATTTTGGCAGCCTCCAGAAAGTAGCTCCCGTCCTTGTGCTTAGTTACGCATTCGATGGCGGTGGTGGTACGCACTTCGCCCTTTTCATTCTGGAAAATCGCGTAGCCGAGGTGGTCATGGCCAACCATGAATGAGCCGACATCGTAGGTGCCGTCCTTGTAGACCGTGGCAAACGACCACCACAGCACGTGCATCTTGTTGTTCACCACCTGAAGTGAATCGCACCGCCTTCCGCCATATACACCTGGTCGAGCAGGATGGCGCCCTTGACCGGACGCCCTTCGCAGACGCCGCTGACATCCCAAATCTGGGAAACGTAAAAGGTGCCCCACTCGACGCCCGGCAAGTACCACTGCATACCGTTGCCGAGCAGGCGGCCTTCGAGCTGGAACAGGTTGTCTTCTTTCCAGGTGAAGGTTTCGCTGTTGGCGGTCAATTCCCATGGATGCCCGGTGTCATCAGGCTGGTTGGTCCAGCGAACGGTATCGCCTTGCAGCGACAACGCCGGAGCCGGCGTCACTCCGCGTTCCGCCATGCGTGCCTGGTCCATGCGGATGTTCTTGCCATCGATGCGGGTGGACAGATAGAAGAATTTGGTCGGGTTCGGCGTGCCGGTTGGCGCCATGACCGAACGGGTGAACGAATAGATATGTCCTTCTTCGTCACGAACCGAGCCGAACGGCATGCTCTTGCTCAACTGCAAGCCGAAAAAGCCACGGCCACCATGCATCGACTCGCCGGTCACCTTATAGGGCGCGACCAGGGTTTGATAGGCGAAATCGCCTCGCTCGGGGATCTTGGAAAAAGTCTTCATCTTTTATCTCTTGTTATTGAGTCGTTGAACGGAGGGTTACGCAGAGGCCTGACCCGTTCGAATTTAGATACAGACGCCTGAAGAACCAGCTTGCAATAAGGGAAAAATGGAAACATGGGCATGGCTTTAGCGTTTGCTCTTATTAAATTCAACGTAACGTCGGCTTCAAATCATCAGGCGCTTCGTGGTTTCGGCTGACGGGCTTCAGGTTAGGACCAACTGCCGGTTTTAACACCACTAAATATCCGCTTTCGTTTTACCGTGGGTGAAACGGTATGAACGGCATGTAAACGCGTATTGGCTAAGTTAGAGGGGCGATGCATCACGTCTTCTTACGGCTCCATATAAATCCAATAAGCGGAGACTGCTCATGATTTCCCGATTCGCGTTAAGCATTGTCTTGACCGGCATTTCCACATTTGCCTGCGCTGCGGTTTCGCCAGAAGAGGCGCAGAAACTGGGTAATACGCTCACCCTGTTCGGGGCGATAAAAGCCGGAAACGCCGAAGGCACTATTCCGCCCTACCAAGGCGGTTTGCGGACCGCTCCAGTGGACTTCGAACCCGGCAAAGCCTGGGCCGATCCTTTCCGGGATGAAAAACCGCTGTACCGGATCACCGCACAAAACGTGGATCAGTACGCAGACAAATTGAGCGCGGGGCAGCAAGCCCTGCTGAAAAAATATCCGGACACCTGGTACATGGATGTGTACCCGAGCCATCGCACCGCTGCCTATCCGGATAACGTGCTGAAGGCAACGGTTCGCAACGCCACCGGATGTGAAACCTTCAACGGAGGCTTATCGCTTGAAACCGATTGCCGGGGCGGCCTGCCGTTTCCCATCGCCAAGACTGGTAACGAGATGATGTGGAACCAGCTGTTGCGCTACAAAAACGGACCGACTGGCGTCCTGGACGAGCACACCAGTTGGGTTGTCGACTCCAACGGCAACATCACTAAGACGGCGCAACAGCGAGCTTATGAGGAATTTCCTTTCTATCAGACGCATCTGGAGGACCGTGATCCACAGGTATACGGTCGTGCCGGGTCGATCAACAACGAGCCGGCGCGCCGGGCGGGGGAGATGACCGGTATTTCCGATTTTCTGGACCCGACCGAGAAACCGCGTCGCGCCTGGAGCTATTCGCCAGGTCAGCGCCGCGTCAAGTTGGCGCCGGAGTTCGCCTATGACACGCCGGTAGCGAGCCAGGGCGGCATTTCCCTGTTCGACGAGCTGCAAATGTTTGCCGGCAAGCAGGATCGCTTCGATTTCAAGCTGATAGGACGCCAGGAGATGTACATCCCCTACAACGCCTACAAGTGGTACTTCGGAATCGAAGCGCCCGAGCAGTTCATGAAGAATCACGTTAACCCGGCGGTGGAGCGCTGGGAATTGCACCGCGTCTATGTGGTGGAGGCGACGCTCAAGCCTGGCCAACGCCATGTGTACAGCAAGCGGCGCTATTACATGACGAGGACACCTTCGGCGCGGGCCTGTACGACGCCTGGGACCAGGAAGGCAATCTGTACCGGACCGTGTACATGGCCGGGGTGCAGATCTATGACAAGAACATTCCCTACGCGACCAAGCTGGCGATCTTCGATTTCAACAAAAACATGTATGGCGTGCTCAACGACTTCCTGACCGGACGCCTGGAGTTTACGCAGGAGGCACCGTCCAACGGCACGCAGAATCCGGAAGCCATCGTATCCAAGTACACGCAGCGCTGATCGCACCGGTATCGCCGGGCTGGCTGGCGCGTAGCCAGGCCTCGTCGATACATGGCGCGGCTGTTGCGATCCGCGAGGCGCTTCATGCCACACCCGAAAACAACAATGACAGGAGATAAACGGATGCAACGTCTGGCAGGCAAAGTGGCAATCGTAACCGGCGGCGGCGGTGGTATCGGCTCGGCGACCGCGTTGCGCCTGGCGCGTGAAGGCGCGAAAGTCGTGTGCGCCGATATCAATCTGGAAACGGCGCAACACGCCGCCGATGCGCTGGAGGGCAACGGCTTGGCGCTGCGGTTCGATGCCGCCGATGCCGACAGCATCGAGGCGATGGTGACCCAGACGGTCGAGCACTTCGGTCGGCTGGACATTCTGCACAACAACACCGCGATCACCGACCCGCAGACTCACGGCCAGGACCTCAGTCTGCTGGAAATACCCATGGAGGTATGGCGTAAAACCCTGGACGTGAACCTGACCGGTTACATGCTGGCCTGCCGGTTCGCCATTCCCCACATGATCGAAGCGGGCGGCGGGTCGATCATCAACACCGCCTCCGGCTCCGGCACCAAGGGCGATCTGGTGCGAATCGCTTACGGCACCAGCAAGGCCGCGATCATCAATATGACGCGCCACATCGCGACGCAATATGGCCGCCAAGGCGTGCGCTGCAACGCCATCGCACCGGGGGTCATCGTGACGCCTGCAATGGAGGCGACGGCTCCGCAGATCCTTGCCTTTGCGAGCAAGTACGTCCTGACCAAACGCCTCGGCACGCCTGAAGACATAGCGGCGCTGACCGCTTTTCTCGCGTCCGACGAGTCCGGCTACATCACAGGCGAATGCATCGAGATCAACGGTGGCAAGAACAGCTGTCAGCCGCATTTTGCCGAGCTGTATCAACAGACCCAGCAGACATCGGACTGACCAGCGTACGGGGCAGCACCCTCATCTCGATCAGTTTCAGAAACGACGGAACCTACAAGAATGAATGACAATCCGGTGATTGAAAAAGACGTAGTCGTCGTCGGCTCTGGCGGCAGCGGCATGACGGCCGCGATAGTCGCCGCAACCCACGGCCTCGACGTTCTGCTGGTAGAAAAGACCGGGCTGTTCGGCGGCACCACCGCGCTTTCCGGCGGCGGCATCTGGGTGCCGTGCAATACCCAGGCGGCCGAGGCCGGTTTGAAAGATGATCCAGAGCAAGCCTTCGCTTACGTTCAGGAAGTGGTGGGGCCGACACTGCGTACCGATCTGCTGCGGGCTTTTCTCGATGCCGCGCCGCGCATGGTCGATTACCTGCACGCGCGTACCTCGGTACGTTTCGCCGTGCAGCGCGGTTTTGCCGACTGGCATCCGCAGGCCAAGGGCTTTTCCGCCGATGGCCGTTTGCTTTGCCCGGTGGAATATGACGGTCGTGAGCTGGGCGAATACTTCGACCAATTACGGCCCCCGCTGACTGAATTCAACGCGCCGGGCGGCATGATGTTCGGCATTGGCGACATGCCGCACATCGCCAAGGTCACCAAGTCGTTCACCTCGTTCAAACACATCGCCAAGTTGGCGGTGCGCTTTGGCTTGGATCGGCTGAGCTATTCGCGCGGTACGCGGCTGACCATGGGCAATGCCATGGCCGCCCGGCTGCTGCGCTCGGCGATCGATGCCGGGGTGGAGCTGTGGAAAGACACGCCCATGCGCAGCCTGATCCACGAGCATGGGGCGATCAAAGGCGTGGTTGTCGAGCGCGACGGCAAGCTGATGGAAATTCGCACACGCCGTGGCGTCGTGCTGGCCACCGGCGGTTTTTCCGCCAATCCGGACATGCGCAAACAGTACATTCCGTTTGCCGAACACCATGTGTCGCTGGTGCCGGAGGGCAATACCGGCGACGGTTTGCAGCAAGCCCGCGACGCTGGCGGCCGCTTCGATGGCGAAAACCTGAGCAATGCCGGCTGGGTGGTGGTCTCGCTGCTGAGGAAGCCCGACGGCGCAATACGCAAATTTCCGCACCTTTATATGGATCGCGGCAAGCCAGGCTGCATTGCGGTCAACCGGGACGGTAGGCGTTTCGGTAACGAGGCGGCGACCAACCTGGTGGAGCCCATGCACCGCACCGGCTCGGTGCCGGCGCACCTTGTCTGCGACCACCCGTTCATCAAGAAATACGGCCTGGGCCTGGTGCGCCCGGGCGGCTTTGGGCTGAAAGGGCTGATTGCCGCCGGCTATATCCTCACCGAGCCGACCCTCGATGCGCTTGCCGCGCGTATCGGCGTCAATCCCGGCAACCTCGCCGACACTGTCGCGCGCTTCAACCAGCAAGCCGCCCGGGGTGTGGATAATGACTTCGGGCGTGGACGGGACAAGGCCGATATGCCTCTGGGCGATCCCAACCACAAACCCAATCCCTGCCTCGGGCCGATTCAGCAAGGGCCGTTCTATGCCGTGCAGATATTTCCCGGCGACTCCACCACCACGGTCGGCCTGCGCATAGACGGCAAGGCGCGCGTGCTGGACGGGAACGACCAGCCGATTCCCGGTCTGCACGCGGTGGGTCTGGACATGAACTCGCTATGGCGGGGCCGCGCGCCGGGCAACGGCGCGAACAATACGCTCAGCCTGACCTTTGGCTATCTCGCCGGGCTGGCCCTGGCTCAGGACGATGTCCCGCAACCGGCTATCGAGCCTGCCGCGCAGATAGGCGCTGAGCAGCTGAATTGACCCTGTGACATGACCCGCCGGGCGCTTGAAAGCCGGGCTGAGGGTATCGCCATGACAACAATAAGAGGACGCCACATGGCCGTTTCCGCCGCTAAGCCCCACACCTCTCTGGCTATCGACTGGACAGAGTTCCGCCAGGGATGGCGGGTGCTGCTTCTGGCGCTGCTGGGCATCGCCACTTCGGTCGCCGTCGCGCCCATCTATGCGTTCGGCACGCTGGTGCTGCCGTTACAGGAGGCCTTTGGTTGGTCGCGAGGCGAAATCCAGACGGCGGCGGCCTTTCAGTACGGCAGTTCCATCATCGCCTTTCAGGTCGCCGGCTGGCTGAACAAACGCTACGGGCCGCGTCGCGTGACCCTTTGCTCGCTGATCGCGCTGCCGCTCGCCTACTTCGCCATGGCCCTCAACACCGGCCACTTGTGGCAATTGAATCTGGGCTTTGGTCTGCTGGCGTTTGCCGGGGTGGGCACGCTACACGTGACCTGGACGCAGCTGACCTGCCTCTGGTTCGACAAGAACCGCGGCCTGGCGCTGGCGATCATCCTGTGTGGCACGGGCCTGGCCGCCCTGGTGCTGCCCTCGTTGCTGAGCTGGGCAATCATCCGCTGGGATTGGCGCGCCTGGTTCTGGGGCTTGGCGCTGTTGCCATTGCTGGTGACCTTGCCGCTTTCGTTGCGCTGGTTGAGCACCCGAGGGGCCGTGGAACAGGCGACACAACGATCATCTCTCCCTGCGCAGCCGGACGTCGGACTGACGGGCTTCTCGCTTCGCCAGGCGTTGCACTCGCGGCGCTTCTGGGTCATCAACTGCGCGTTGTTCCTCGCGATCATGGGCATGATGGGCATGATCATCAACGCTGTGCCGATGATGCAGGACAGCGGCCTTTCAGCAACCGAGGCGGCCAAGGTGTTCGGTGCGTTCGGCGTATCGCTGATTTTCGGACGGCTGTTCATCGGCTATCTGATCGACCGGGTGTGGGCGCCTGGGGTGGCCTTTTTCGTCTTGCTGCTTCCCGGCGTCGGCTGCCTGTTGTTCAGCACGGTTGGCGCGCATGTTCCCCTGTTGGTGCTCGCCTGTGTCTTCGCCGGGCTGGGCGCCGGCGCCGAGATGGATATTGCGTCGTATCTGATCGCGCGCTATTTCGGGCTGCGCGACTACAGCCGGATTTTCGCCTTCCAGATGAGCTTTGGTGCGATCGGCAGCACCATGGCTCCGGCGTTCTTCGGCGCGCTGTTCGAGGCAACCGGCTCCTATCACGCGATGCTGATGTTCTGCATGGTCAGTTTTGGTATCGGTGCGCTGCTGCTTTTGACGTTGGGGCGTTACCCCACCCTTCCCACGGCTCCTGGGGAAGTGGCGACAGCCACCGTTACGGATGGGGCGATAACCGAGCCGGCAACTTGAAGCGATGACTGGGGACGGGCGCGCTATCGGTACTGGCGTTCGCGCAGTGGGCAAGGGGTTGTTGCCTGCTCGCCGCAACACCGCATGACTGCACCAGCCGCCGCCAGACGGGGCGGCGCTTGGCCAGGCAGACCACCCTTCAGTCAGCCCGCCTTCGTTCGATTTACAGTTTTGAGAATGGCCGGCTATGCAAGGCGCGCCTCGGTGGAGGCCTTGGTATCCATGTATTCGCGGCCCTCGACGATCAAGCCGTCGCGGATCACCAGCAGGTTGTGGTAACTGTTGCGATAGACGCGGTCGGCAAACACCATCTCGCCCTGCGCTTCATAGGCGACGCGATCGCCTTCAGCGGTCAATCCGGTGATTACCACCGAGCGCTTATCGGCACTTAGCAGGCCGCTGCGTACCGCGGTATTGAACGCTTCGCGGCTCATGTCGCCTCGGGTCAACGTCCACCATTTGACATCTGGATGCTGCAACGCCTCGAAGGTATCCATGTCGCCGTCAATAACGGCCTGTACATATCGACGCACCAGCGCTTTGTTGTCCTCGATCGTGTTACTCACGGTTCTCTCCGTTGTCTGTTGTCCGCAAAATCGGGTCGGGCAGGCTTTTCAGCCGTTGCGGTATGGAAAACTAGGCCGAGCCTGCACCCTTGTCCATCGGTCAGCTTTGACTGCGGGACAAACGAGAACCCGATATTGAGCTGGGTAAAACATCCGCCGTCTGAGAAGCTGCCCAGCAGGTGCCGCCACGACTAGCGCGGCTGGCGCAGCGAGTGGCTGGCGCCCTTTACCATGAAAATTTCAAATCCGGCTCCGAACGCTATCAATCGCCAAGCTTGATCTGAAAGTACACTCGGAGACGGTCCTCATTTCGTAAACCTGCATCTGGCATGTCTGTCAGCGACAGGAAAGCTCAGCATCAACAATAAGAACGGCTGAAGGAAGCGACATGAATGTCATCGAATATCGGGAATACGAGTCCCCCCATGCGGGCAATTTTTCCACCGAAGCCGGCTTGTCCAACAAGGGCTTTGAGGTTCGCGTCGAGCATGCACATTGGTCCAGCTCGGGAGCCGCGCTGATTCACCTGACCGATCACTGTCTGATCAGGCTACTGCTGGCCGAAGCTCCCGAAAACGCGCCGTTGTCAAATCGTGGCACCCTGTCGGGCAACCGCGGAAGCTGCCAGCCGCTCGGCCAGACGATCTTCATCCCACCGGGAAGCGACTTTCACTTCAAGCATCGGGCTTGTCAGCAAAAAGCGGTGATCTGCCTGTTCGACCCCGCTGCCATCGCGCCGCTCGCGGCTTACCGCTGGGACTGGGAACACTGCATCACGGACGCCATGTTGAACCTCCAAAGCAACTATCTGCAGGCCTCGCTGCGCAGGCTTGGCGAAGAGGTTGCATTCCCCGGGTTTGCCAGCGAGCTCCATATCGAATGCCTGATGACCGGTATCGCGCTGGAACTGCGCAAGGAATTTCTTGGCAAACAGCGCGATGACGACGAACCCGGCAAGCTGAGTCGCCGTCAGCTGCAGCACTTGAGGGAAGCACTGGACGCCGATGCAAACGATATTTCGCTGCGCAAGCTGGCCGATCTGTGTGCCTTGCCGGAACGAAAGCTGTCGGTTTATTTCAAGAACACCACGGGCAAGACCCTGCGCCAGTACTCGGCCGAAGCACGGGTCAACCGGGCAATGAGGCTCCTCGGCGACCCTTCCCTGTTGATCAAGCAGATCGCCTACATGACCGGGTTCCAGAGCGCCGCCGCCTTTTCCGCGGCGTTTCGAAAAGCGGTCGGCTGGACGCCCGAGGAGTTCCGTCGACAGCGCTCACCAGGCCAACGCGAGGCCTGGCCTGATGAGCAGAACGCCAGCTAGACCGGTGCGGCCTCCGCCTCGCGCTCGAACACCGGGTAGCCGCCTAATCCAAGCAGCAACAATGGCCCCACGGTAAAGCAGATGCAGCAGAAGGCCAGCAGGCCGGTATAGCTGCCGCTCGCGCCATACAGGGCGCCGAACAGCAAAGGCGCGGCAGCGGCCCCGGCAGTGATCAGGCCCAGATGCACGGCGAACAGGCGGCCGTAGTCACGCATACCGAAATAGCGGGCGATCAGGAAAGCGGCGATGTCGAATTCCGCACCTGCGCCAAGGCCGACCAACAGGGTTGCAAGAACGAACAACCAGATGCTGGCATCTGCATAGAGAAACACCAGACAGGCCAAGGCGGGCATCAGCAAGGCCACAGCCGCGACGCCAGGTGCCCACAATCGATCAATCAGGTAACCCACCACTAGGCGACCAAGGATCAGCGATATCCCGAAGGTGCTGAAGATCTGGCTGGCCTGCTCCGCCGCGATGCCCTTGTCCCGCAAAAGCGGAATGATGTTGGTCACCATGCCAACCACGCAGGACACCACCAGCGTCATCGAAAGATTGCAGATCCAGAAGCGCCACGAACGCAGCGCATCACGCAGCAGCATTCCCGGATGGCTTCGCTCGGCGCCGCTCTGCATCGAGTGTGACGCGTGGCCCTTGGCCACCGGCAACAACCAGCGCAGCGTCAGTGGCAACGCCAGCAGCACCGGCAACGCACCCAGCGCAATGAAACCCGCCCGCCAGTCCCAGCGCGAGATCGCCCAGGTCGTGATGAGCGGAAGCATGATCGCCGCCAGCCCGGAGCCGCTCAGGATGATCGCCAGGGCAAAGCCTCGGTTCTCCTCGAACCAGAGATTGACCAGATGCGACCAGGTCACCTGCAGGGTCCCCAAACCGGCCAGCGGAACCAGGAAAAACCCCAGATAAAGCATCCAGATCGATCCCGAAGCACGCGACAAGGCGAACATACTGAGTGCCAGCGTCACCAGGGAGATCAGCGTGACCAGCCGCAAACCGTAACGCAGGTTTAGCCAGCCGGCCATTTGCGCGGCAATGATGGTCCCCAGCGAAAGCGCGGTGATCGAAGCCTGGAGGTCGGCGCGCGGCCAGCCCATCGCCTCCTCGAGCGGAATCACCATCGAGCTGAAGCTGTACAACAGCAGGGAACTCGAGCTGGTGGCCACCCCGACGATTGCAAGGATGAGAATCCGCCAGCCCCGTTTGAACTCCGTATTGTCGAAATTTTTCATGTTTCGGGACTCTGCCTGGTGTATGGAAAACCCACTGCATTTACTGCCGAGCACGGCACTGCGCCGCCCCATATCTGATGAGTGCTAACCCATCGCTGCATACTCGACCGGCCGCCCTCGCTCCACGGTTTCAATCACCAACAAAGAGCGCAGACTCTGCGCTGATCCGCTGTACATGTTCGCGCCGCGCCTGCCCCGAATGCGACCCGGTGGGCGACTCGGCCAGATCGTCGGGATGGATAAGCGTCGGCCCGTTGGGCAGTTCGCGTAGCGCGATCGCAGCGATGTCCTCGGCCTTGGCCAGTTGCATGGTCAGGGCGCCTGCGATTCCTTGCCTGACCATCGCGTCGCGCATGGTTGGCGTATCGACCGTGCCGATCAGCAGGTTCAACACATCGACGCCCTGCCCCTTCCATTCGGCCCAGAGCCCTTCGCCCAGCGTCATGGCGAAAGACTTGGTGGCCGCGTACATAGCCAGCTTGCGCACGCCACCCAGCGCAGCCTGGGAGCCAACCAGCAAGACCCCACCGGCGCCACGCGCAACCATTCGGCCACCGAACGCATGGCAGCAGCGCATGATCGTCCGGGTATTGAGGTGCAGCAATTTGCACCAGTCTTCAACCGGCGTGTCGAGGAAGCGGGTGATGTATGGATCGCCGCCGGCGTTATAGATCAGCAGCCCGACTTCCCTGTCCGCCACCGCTGCCACCAGCCGGTCGGCGGCATCGTCCAGCGTCAGGTCCAGTGTGACGACCAGCACCTCGACGCCATAACGGTCGACAAGCTGGTTCTTCAGGTCGGTCAGGGCTTCTTCGCGCCGGGCAACCAGCACGCAGTGCAGGCCCTTTGCAGCCACCTGGTCGGCAAGCGCGGCACCAACACCGTGGGAAGCACCTGCGATGACGGCCCAAGGGCCATATTTTTTCGTGAAGGCGAGAGTGTCTTGCTCGGACATGGGACAACTTCCTTTCTAACTGAACGGGTGGCTTGGCTACGGCAATGATTGGCCGGTTTCAGCGGGGCTCGATCGGCGGCAGATCGATATGGCTCGCCGAGCCACCAATCGCGGTGCCGCCGAACACCAGCACGCGCCGCTCGATCTGTTTCATGAACAGTTTCAACAAGGGCTCGTCATATTCCGGGCCGGCGCTGCGCACGAAGTCCTCCAATGCCGCGTCGATCTCGCTGTAATGGTCGAATGTGCGGCCGAGCAGCGCTTCGGCGTCCGCCTGTTCCAATGCCTGTAATCGCAACGTCATGGCGTCTCCCTTGAAGAGATACTCGACCAGCTTGCTCACCGACTTGAGCTTGGATTGCTGAAACTCATCACTCACCTTCACCTGCGCGACGGCATCCTCGAGCATCATCAGCAATGCCGTGTTCGGCCCTTGCGTGGCGATGTCCAGTGCCGGGGTTTCCAGGGGAACACCCATCGCCTCGGCCAGCGCATGCACCACTACACGACGCAAGGCGATGTCGAACTCGGTGTAGGTATCGTGCGGGTCCCCCGGTTGCGGCGTCGCCACCGTGCAGGAAAACTGCATGGCACTCACGGTGGAAAACAGGGCAGTGTGGAAGCGCACCACGTCCGGCTCCGGCCGCTCGCCCGTGACGTCCTGGTAGTAGCGATAAAGATCACTGAAGGTGTCGCCCAGCGGTTCATAGTTGTCGCGCATGCGCGCCGAGGCGAGGTCGGCCAGCGGGTCACCGATCATCGCGAACTCGAAATCATAGAGCGCGTTCAACTGTCCGTTCTCGAACAGGTACTGGCCCGAGTCGTATTGCACGAACCGCGCCTCGGTGCGGTGCATGGGTACGTTGCGGCGCAGCCAGCCGAGAGCGAATTCCACCAGCGGTTGCGGTCGGGTCTTGTTGCGTTCGTAGAGCGGGTAATACGCTTCCAACCCCGCCAGCGAGATGGCCTCGGCGCCCTGGGGCCGGTCGATGCCCTGCGCCACGAAGGGCTCGACGGGCAACTGGTGCATGGCGGCCATTGCCCGCACATACTGGCGAGCCAGATCGCGCCGTTCTTCGTCGCTGCGAGCAGCGGAAAGATCGCGCGTCCCGCGCACCAGCTCCATGACGATGGCCGGCGGGTCTTCGCAGAACCCGTGAATCCGCGGCACGGGAATGCCCTGCTGGCCAAGCAACATGAGTATCTCGGCTTCGCGGCGCAGGTCAGGAAAGGGGCTGACGTCGCCGCCGCGTTCGCCTCGCAGGTGCAGGCACAGCGTCTGGCCATTGATGTCGACTTCGAGATTCCACGCCGGACGCCAGCGAACCAGCCGCTGCATGTTCGTGATCCGCCCACCCGTGAGCTGCTCGACGAATGCCTTCAACTTGCTTTCGCTGGTTGCAGCGGCGCTTTCTTGTTCTTTTACTGCCGTATCCATTCCACACTCCTAAACAATGGGGGCTCAGCGCTCAGCCGCTTGAAGGCTCAGCCCGCCGACGTCGGCGACCGATACACCGAGCTTCTTGGCCAGATCCGCGGTATCGAGATATTCGCGCCAGGCCTTGATCAGGCCCTGCTCGTCGAGTTCGTAAACGGCCACCATCGAATGCGGCATCGGTTTGCCGCTGGACACGGCATAGTCGTCGCGCTCGGTCATGACCACGTCATCCGAAGACACGATCTGGCGGATCGTGCATTTGTTGTGGGTGACGTAGCTCATCTGCCGTTCGATCTCGCGCCTGAGCGCCTCGCGCCCCCGAATGACGGGCCCGCCCGGCACCCACAGTTGCCAGACGGCGTCCTCGGCCATCATCGAAATGATCCTGTCGAGCTGCGGGCGCGATTCGGCCGTGCCGTCGCCCCAGGCGTCGAGGAATTCGCGGATAAACGTTTCTTGTCGTATGCCCATGTTTGCTTCCCAGGAAAGGTGATGACGTCTCCCGCCGGAGGACGGGTGACGCTCAGAGATAGGCGCGTACCACCGGCACCATCGGCGTGGTACAACTCATGCCACCGTCGACTCGCATGAGCGCGCCGTTGACGTAGCTCGATTCGTCAGAGGCGAGGTAAACGGCCATCGCGCCGATGTCTTCGGGCAGGCCGAGGCGCGGCACGTTCTGGATATCCACAAAGCCCTGCACCATCTTGTCGTTGGCCCAGCCGTCGAGGGCGGCGGTGCGAATCACGCCCGGCAGGATTGCGTTGCAGCGCACGCCGCGCTTGCCGAAGGTTGCCGCCAGCGTTTGCACGTACCAGTTCACTGCGGCCTTCGAAGCGCCATAGCTGAACTGGGCAACTTCACCGGCAATCGAGCTGGTGGACGAGGTGAAGATGATCGAGCCCTGCCCCTGCTCGAGCATGTGTGGCAGAGCGTGTTTGCAGGCGAGCACGCCGCCCAATACGTTGACGCGCATGTTGTCGTGGAACAGATCCTCGTTGAAATTGAGGAAGTCCACGTCTCTTGCGGTGTCGGGGTTCTTGTTCACGGCGTTGTTGAACAGCACGTCGAGACGGCCGAAGGTTGTCATCGCAGCCTCGACCATCTGGGCCAGATCTTCTTCATGGCCCACATCGACCTTCATCCCTATCGCCTTGCCTCCCGCCTGAGAGATGTCTTCAGCGACGCGCTCGGCCGCGTCGGCGTAGAGGTCGGTCACCACGACCTGAGCGCCCTGCTTCGCGAACATCTGAGCGCATGCGCGGCCGATGCCGCTGCCCGCGCCGGTGATCAGCGCCACTTTGTTTTCCAGTCGATTGCTCATCAACAACGCCCCTCTTCTTTAATTCATCTAGGCCACCCGTGACTCCAGCGGCGGCAGCGATCGCCTGCCCCGCTTTCAGCGACAGACACGGCGCTCGCCGCGTGCAGTGCTCAGCGCGTCTGGCCGCCGGCTATGGTTTGTGGATTGGCTTCGCGCTCGGCGATCGGTTTGTCGCGATAGCGCGTCGGGCCGTTGCCGAACATGCCGTACTGGCTGCGGGTGAAGTCGTACAGCGAGTAGGCGTCCTGCTGAGGATTGTTGGGAATGCCGTAGGCCTGGATGTTGTATTGGGCGCCGGCCCGGAACATTTCGCCGCTGTCGTCCCAGGCGTCGTAAACCGCTGCGCCAAAGGTGTCCTCGTCGATGTAGTAGCGGCGTTTGCTCTGCGCGTGGCGCACGCCCTCCTTGCGGGTTGCCTCGACCACCCAGACGCGATGCAGCTCCCAGCGCTCGCAGTCAGGATTGATGTGGTTGGGCATCAGTTTGGTATCCATGTCGCAGCCCCACTTCAGCTTGTAATTGCTGTAGGGAATGAACATTTCCTTCTTGCCGACCAGCTTCCAGTCGAAGCGATCCATCTTTCCCGAGAACAGGAAAATCTCGTCATAGAACGCCACGCCGCCAAAGGCCGAGTTGGGCGTGTCGTAGTTGAATTCGGGTGCCTGGCGGACTCGGCGCTGGCCGGTGGAGTAGCTCCAGGCGTAGCGCGAGTTCTCCACGGGGTCGAGGTAATCCCAGTAACCGGATGCCTGCCCTGCGGTGCGTGCTGGCGCAACGACCCGCGACCATATGCGCTGGGCTATCGCCGGGTCACGACCGTCTACGCCGATCTGGTAATACGGTTTTTCACCGGTGGATTGATTGGTATTGGTCAGCGTGGCGTGGCCCTGATTGACGACATAAGCGCTGTGGTTCCAGTCCCAACCGTTGATGCCTTGGTAATTGAGAATGTAGTTCCACATCACCTGCTCACCGCTTTCGGGCAGCGGAAAGGGTAAGCCTCCCCGACAGGCTTCGGCGATCGAAAGGCCGTCGTTAATGGTCTTGCACTCCGAACTTTTGGCATTGCGCTCGGTGGCCGCCAGAAACGCCTCTGGAAATGCCGCCGTGCGGTGCGTCGGGTAGATATCCATGTAATAGGTGTCGGGGTACTGCTTGAGCAGTTTCATCTGCCCCGATGAAAGCTGCTCGGCATATTCATCGGCGTTGGCTGCCGTTACCCGAAGCCTAGGCTTCTCGCCCTCGAACGGATTCGACCATTGACCGTCGCCGGGCTTCAGGCCTGCCGGTACTTTGAAGCCGCCGTCATAGGGCGGGATGGTGCCCGCTTCGTTGCCTGCGGCTATTGCCCCGAATCGGGTCAGCTCATTGCCAAGGTCAGCGGGCGTATAAGACGCTGCGCACACTGACGCTGCGCTCATGGCCGCCAGCAACCCGGTCAAAGATCGGTTGAAGAACATGTATACCTCCAGTCATCGTTGTTTTTGTCATCGCCTGGAAAGCGCGCCTGCCCGTCGAGCAAGTCTCGGCGATACCGGAAAGCGCGCAGATTCGCGGCGGGCCTGCATGCAGGCCGACGCGTGGTGATCTGCTCAGAATGCCGTGCTGAATGTGAGCGATAGCCAGTTACGGTCGGACAGGCCGATGTCGCCGCTGCCGCCGACGACGGTCTTGCCGACGCCGGCGATATAGTCGTAGTCGCGCTGGCTGCCATAGCCGATGTAAGCCAGGGTGAAGTCGTAGCGCTCGTCGAACAGCGCCTTCACGCCGACCTTGTAGGTGTAGCGGCCTTCGTTGCCGCCACCTGTCGCGGCGTTGCCGGAGATGCCGTAATCCACACTCATGGGCATGGACAGGTTCCAGCCGGGGAACACACCCAGCCACTGCGGCGTGAAACTGAGCGCCGCGCCGACATAGTTGCGCGTGGCGCAACCCCATTCCTTGTCCTGCCCCGTTGCGCAGCCGCCGTAGCCTTCGCCGCGGAACAGGCCCTCGTTATGGGTGACCTTGTCCAGATGGCTGTAAGCCATTTCGGCGATCAGGGTGCCAGTGTCGAAATAGTCCGTGCGCGGCAACAGCCACAACCCGTTGACCACCATATGCAGGGTGTCGCCACGCGCGCCCTGGTTGTCCGCCAGGCTGATGCCACTGGATATCAAGGGCGCATCCTTGCGGTAGGAAAGATCGATACCTACCGAAGCGCCGCCCAGCACAGGCCCCATTGACCAACCCAGGCCGTAAAGCTTGGTGTTTTCGGCGTACACGTAGCGAGCGAAATCCGGCCCGACCTGTAGGCCCCACGGCGTGTAATCATCGAATTCACGGTAATAGGCGCTGATCTCGGAATGCATGAAGTCCAGCCCGTAACTGGCCATTACGCCCCAATTGCCGCTGTCGCCCGGCTCCAGCGCATCGACGATGGGACGCGCGAAACCCGGTGCAACCGGCAATTGATTTGGGCCTTCAAGGGCAACATCGGCCGAGGCCAGATAGGTCCCGCCTTCCGGCGCCCGGGTACTGTCCCACTCGAAGAAATATTGGCCGGCGACGGATAGTCGGTCGGTGACCTGTGCCTGGGCCGAAACCTGAGCCAGCGGCAGGAAGATTTCCCGTGTTTCGGTGCCCGGATTGGCGAGCGCCTTGCGGCCATCCAGCGGTGCCTGGGAATACGACAACGCATGTCCCGCGATCAGGAGTCCGTTGCCCCAGTACACCGTATGCCGACCGGCCCGCACGCTGACGGGGGCGTCACCCAGGTAGAAGCGGGTAAACGCGAAGGCATCCAGCAGCTCGCCGCTGGGGCCATGGTGATAACGCTTGGTATGGCTCGAATATTCCCCACCGCGATAGCTCGGAACGCTCGCACCGGGAAACGCGCCTGGGTAGTACACCGCGCCCGAACCGGTTTCGACATCGGTATCGGAATAAGCCTGGTCATACCAGGCTGCGCCGCTGATGCGAAAACCGTGGTAGCGCTTGTAGGCCAACTCGAATTCGCTCATCAGGTCGACGCGATTGGTCACCACATCGCCGCGGTCGAACTTGGAGTCGGATTCGTCATAGGTGGCGTTGTTGGCCAATGCGTCATCACGACTCTCGGCACGAATGCCCAGGTTGTAGCGCAAGGTGTTGTCCCAACGCATCGAGAGGTCGGGGTTGCCGAGATCGTATTGAGCCGCCTGCGCCTGACTGCCGCAGACGAGAACCGCCGCCAGGCTCAGCGCCGAATTGGCAATTACCTTGGTCTTGAACATCACATTCTCCGTCGCGCCCATTGTTTTTATTGTCAGCTGACTTCCCTGCCCCTCTATCCAGGGGCAGCGGCTTCAGTAGACGGGACGGCTGACGGGGACACAACGAAACCGGCTATCGCTCAACTGCATAGCGATATCGCTGAAATGCATCGCCCATATTTGCAAGCGCCACAGACGGCCAACGACGGGACAGCCTGTTTGCTGACCCAAAAAAAACGGCCCGCGAAGGGCCGTAAACGATGACGCTCCAGACTCTCATCAATCAGCGCTGGGTCTCCATGGAAACGATCGCTTCGGGGTTCATGTCACGCTCGGACTTGGGTTTGTCATGGAACCTGTAGCCGCCCTACAGCGCATCGTTAACCAGCGCATACATGTTCTTGTTGAAGTCGTAGCTGACGTTTTTCACGTTGTAGGGAATGGTCTTGTCGTAGATCTGTACGCCGCTGAGGAATAACGAGCGATACAGTGCATCGGCCTGATCCCAAGCGTCGTACAGGCCGCTACCAAAAGTATCCTCGTCGAGATAGTAGGTACGCTTGCTGTAGACGTGACGCTGGCCTGGCTTGAGCGTGGCTTCGACTTCCCAGACACGATGCAACTCCCACCGTTCGCATGCCGGGTTGGCGTGGTTTTTCATGAATTGCTCTTCCTGCCCGCAACCGAAATAGAACTTGTAGGCGTTGTACGGGATGTACATTTCTTTCCTACCCACCAGTTTGTAGTCGAAGCGGTCCTGGCTGCCGGAGAACATCTGCAGCTCGTCGAACAGGTTCACGCCACCCTGGTTCGGCACCGGCGTGTCATAGGCAAACTCCGGAGCCAGCTTGATCCGACGCATTCCGGGCGTATAGCTCCAGGCCCGTCTCGGTTTGGCCTGCGGATCAAGGTAGTCGGCAAGAATGATCAGCTGGCCGGCACTGCGCGCGGGATAGGTGTCCATCGCCCATACGCGGGCATACATCGTGGGGTCGCGATCGGCCTGGTCGACTTGGTAGTACGGCATTTCCTCGAAGGTCACGGACTCGGCGGTTTTGGTGACACTGCCGTTGCTATCTACCACCCAACTGTTGGACGAAGACGTCGTCGAATAGCCAGGGCCTATCTTGTAGCGCAATTGCTGGTTCCACATGGCTTCATTGCCGGTTTTCGGAATCGGGAACGGCAGGCCGCCACGACAGACCGGATCGACAGCCAAACCATCACTTTGCGTGGTGCAGCCGGTCGCGTTGCGCACCGTCGCATCCAGAATTTCCTGCGGATAGGCGGTGGTGCGGTGACTCGGATAGACATCCATGTACCAGGTATCCGGGTATTTTTTCATCAGGGTCTTCTGCCCTTCGCTGAGCTTGTCGGCGTACTGTTCGTCGTTGCTGGCATCGATGCGGAACAGGGGCTTTTCGTCCTTGAAGGGATCGACCCAGAAGCCGCTGTCGGGTTTGTGTCCGGCCGGGCTAGTGCGCAGCCCACCCTCGTACGGGGGAATGCTGCCATCGGCATTGCCGGCCTGGATCGCGCCGAAGGACGTCAGGCTCTTGCCTAGCTCCTGGGCCTCTTCGGCAGTAACCGCAGCCATACTGTTGAAGGTGGCGCTCATCAGGGCGCAGGCAAAGGCGATTTGCTTTTTCATCGAATGCTCTCCGTTCTTGGATTTGTTAGATGGAGGTTTTGAATGTCAAGGCCAGCCAGCCACGGTCAGTACCGCCAACCGGGCCGTTGCCGCCGACGCTACCGTCAGCCAACGTCTTGGGTTTCGCCCCGCTATCGGCATAGCGCAAACCGAACTCGTAACGCTGCGCATACGTCAGTTGCACCCCGCCCGACCACGTCAGCGCGCCCTCGTTGCCGCCGCCGGCCGTGGCCGCATTGCCATGAATCCCGTAGTTGACGGTCACTGGCACACGTAGATCCCAGGACGGGAACACCGACAGGTACTCGGGCGTGTAGTTGACGGCCACGGCGTAGTAATTGCGCGTCGAACAATTGTCCGACTTGTCGCCGGAGCCCGGCGCGCCGATGCGCGGATCAATGCAGTTAGCGCTGCCTTCGCCGAGGTACAGCTCTTCATGACTGGTCACGTCGCGCAGGTGGCTATAGGCGAACTCACCCACCAGAGAGGCGCTTTTGGCAATGAAGTTTGGCGGCATCAGCGTCACGGCGTTGGCGATGAAGTGGATCGAATCGCCGCGCGGGCCTTCGTGATCGGTCGCATCCACGGCAACGGCGTTCAGGGCGCCATCTTTGCGGTAGGACAACTCACCAGCGAACGAAACCGCGTTGAACACCCGCGAAAAGCTAACGCCGATCAGCTTTACATCACGCGCATAAGCCAGGCGATAGCTTGGGCTCGTGGTACTGATCTCTGGCGCGAACCAAGGCTGGTAGTCGTCGAATTCGCGGTAGTAGACGCCGACCGTGGAATCTATGGCTTGGGCGTCGTACTTGGCCATTACGCCCCAGTTGGCGGTATCGCGACCATACCGGGACTTCTCGCGCCGTAATGCAAATCCCTCGAAAACCGGCAGGCGATCCGGTCCTTCGAAAAAGGGGTCGGCCGCGCCGAAGTACGTACCGCCATAAGGGATGCGGGTGTAATCCCATTCGTAGAAGTACTGGCCCGCAACGGAGAGCTTATCGGTGACCTGAGCCTTGGCCGAAATCTGCCCAATGGGACGAAAGACTTCCTTGATTGCGATACCGGGACTGGTGACTGCCTTGACCCCATCTGTCGGGGCCTGCGAATAGGAAATGGCATGCGCGCCGAACAGCAGACCCTCGCCCCAGAAGTTGGTATGCCGCCCCACCTTGACGTTGACCAGCGACTCGCCGAGCCTGAAGTTGCCCCAGACGAAGGCATCCAGGATTTCCCCCGAAGGCCCGTGAACGAAACGGTCCACTTCCGAGCTATAGCGGTTGTCGTCGTAGCTGCTGTCCGGGTTCTGGACGTAGCTTTGAACGTCGTCGTCGCGATAGGCATGGTCGTACCATGCCGATGCACTTACTCGCGCGCCCATAACCCTGCGGTAGGAAAAATCGATCTCGCTCAACAGATCGAGGCGATTGGTCACGATATCGCCCTTGTCGAATTTTCCGTCGGACTCGTCGTAGCTCGGGTTGCGCATTATCCGACTGTCCTGCTCTTCGGTACGCATGCCGAGGGTGTAGCGAACGGTGTTGTCCCAGCGCAGGCGTAAATCGGGGTTCGGTAACTCTATGGCGGCGCCCAGTGCGTTTCCCGCAACGCCCAGCATTAGCAACGTCGTCATTCCTTGGGTAGCGCTCAGCATTCCCCGTTTGGCCACTTCTCTCATTCAAACCACCTTTTTGTTTTTATTTTTCCAGCCGTTTTCATGTGATTTCGACGAAATGCAGGCGTCGAGAACCCATTGGCGCCGCCATTGACGGCACCATTTGGTATCGAAGGCGTTAGCGCCCTATGGGATAAATGATGGATTTTTCCTGGGTGAACTCTTTCAGCCAGTCCGGGCCGAACTCGCGACCGATGCCCGAGCGCTTGAAGCCGCCGATTGGCGCGTAGGGCATCTTGCCGCCGCCTCCGTTGATATAAACGCTGCCTGCGCGGATGCGCCGAGCCATCTGGTAGGCAACCGCGGCGTCCGCCGTGGCGACCGCGCCGTTGAGGCCGTAGCGCGAATCGTTGGCGAGGGCGATGGCCTCTTCATCGGTATCGAAACCGATGACCACTCCCACCGGCCCGAAGATTTCCTCCTGAGCGATGGCCATGTCGTTGCGCACGTCGTTGAACAGGGTGATGTCGCTGAAGAAGCCCTTGTCCAACCCCTGAGGCCGACCACCGCCGCATACCAGCGTGGCACCCGAATCGCGGCCACTGGCAACGAAATGCTCGACCTTGGCCCGCTGCGATTCACGAATCAGCGGACCCATCACCACGCTCGGGTCGGCCGGGTTGCCAATCTTCATCTGGCTGGCCACCGCTTTGGCGACTTGCACGAACTGCTCTCGGATCGAGTTGTGCACCAGGAAGCGCGTGAGCAAGGCGCAGCCTTGCCCGGCATTGACCGTCAGACCGGCAATGGCGCCCAAGGCCGTACCCTGGATGTCAGCATCGGGCCGCACGATCAAGGCAGATTTACCGCCCAGTTCCAGGTGCACGCGCTTCAGCGTCGGCGCAGCCTGGGACATGATGCTCACGCCCACCGCTTCGGAACCGGTGAACGACACCATGTCCACCCGCGGATCGCTGCTCAGCAGGCTGCCGACCTCGACACCGCCGGTGACGATGTTGAGCACGCCCTTGGGCAAACCGATTTGCTCGGCGATTTCACCGAACAGCAGTGCCGAGTAAGGCGTGAACGGGGACGGCTTGAGCACCAGCGTGTTGCCCGCCAGCAACGCCGGGAAGATCTTCGCCAGGTTGAGCAGAAACGGGAAGTTATAGCCGGTGATGCCTGAAACCACGCCGATCGGTTCGCGCTCGATGCTCCCGCTGCCGAGGATCATCGGCCCACCCGGGTTGAATGGATTGGGCGTTGCTTCCACGGGAATCTGCTGCGCCCCATCATGCAGCGACTGGTCGATGGCTGTGAGTACATGGGCCAGCGGCATGTCGACCTGCATTGCATAGGTGACCCCTTGCGCGCAGCCGACCTCGGCGATGATCAGCGCGGCGATTTCCTCCCGGCGCGCCACCAGCGCGCTGTGCATGCGGCGCATGTAACCGGCACGTTCGGCCATGCTCAGCCACGGCCAGGGGCCGCTGTCGAACGCACGGCGCGCGGCGTCAATGGCGGCGTCGGCACTGGCGGTATCGCCCACCGGCGCTTGGCCGATCACTTCCTCGGTGGCGGGGTTGAGCACGGCTTCGGTCGCGCCGTTTGCCGAAACCCAGGCGCCGTCGATATAGAGTTTGTTCAGCTGCGTAAATGGAATGCTCATGCCGCTACAGCTCCTTTTGGTTTTCCGGTGGCAAATTTGCCCAAGATGATTTCCGCTGCGCGCATGGCGATGACCATCGCCGGCGCATTGGTGTTGCCCGAGACAAGGCTCGGCATGATCGAGGTATCAACGACGCGGACGCCCTCAACCCCGCGTACCTTCAGCTCGGGATCAAGCACCGAATCGCTGTCCGCGCCCATCCGGCAGGTTCCGGAAACGTGAAAGGCGGTCTGGCCGAAACGGCGGAACGCGGCGAGGATTTCCTCATCGCTTTGCACCTGCGTACCCGGCGTCAGCTCCTGAACGATGAAGGGTTTAAGCACCGGCTCGGCCGCCAGACGGCGAATCCAGCGCAGCAGCGAGATGGCGGCGACCCGGTCGGCCTCGGCGGTGAGGTAGTTGGCGACGATCTTCGGCGGCACGGCTGGATCGGCCGACTGAATGGTGATTTCGCCCTGGCTTTCGGGATGCATGAAATAACCGCCGATGGTCAGACCGGGATGCTTGTCGATCATCACCGTCTTGCCGTCGCCATCCATGGAATACAGGCTGACGCCGATCTGCGCGTCCGGGCGTTCCAGTCCTGGCCGGGTCTTCACGAAACCGCCCGCTTCGTGCGCGGCATGGGTCATCGGGCCTTTCTTGCTGAAAAAATACTGCGCCACCGAACGCAGCAGGCCCAGGCCTGCGAAACAATGATTCAGGCTGCCGCTGGTAACCCGATACTGCACCGCCATATAGACGTGCTCGCGCAGGTTGCGACCCACGTTCGGAGAATCCAGCACGAGCGGGATGCCATGCTGTTTCAGCAATTCTGCCGGCCCGATGCCGGACAACTGCAACAGCTTTGGCGACTCGATGGCGCCCGCGCACAACACCACTTCCCGGCGAACGCCAAACGACTGCGCGCCGCCCTTCCCAGCTATATGCACAGCAACCGCGCGGCGCTGGCTGAACTCGATTCGCTGCACGCTAGTGCCAGTCATCACGGTCAGGTTCGGGCGATCCCGCACCGGGTCGAGAAACGCCTTGGCGGCGCTGAAGCGCTGCCCGTTCCAGGTAGTCTGCGGCTGGTAACCGAAGCCGCCGCTGCTGACTGAATCCACATGATTGGTGTCGGCAACCCGCGCAGTGCCTATCGAGCCGGCGGCGTTGATGATGGCTTCGCATAGCGGATCGCCCGATGGATGTATGGTGACCTTGAGCGGCCCGCCAGCGCCACGCCACTGGGATGCGCCAAGCTGATGGTCCTCCAGCGCGACGAACTGCCGGCCAATGTCCGCCCAACCCCAGCCGTAGCAACCCTGCGCTTCCCAGCCATCGTAATCGGCCGGCGCGCCGCGCACGTAGACCATGCCATTGACCGAACTGGAGCCGCCGATCGCCTTGCCCTTGAGCCACAATTCGGTGGCCATGCCTTTACCGCGCGAGGCCTGGTAGTCGTAAACATGCGGGTTTCCGGGTATCAGCAGTTTGCCGATGCCGCGCGGCATTGCGATCAACGGGCTGGTGTGGTCGGGGCCGCTTTCAATAAGCAGTACCGAGACGCTGGGGTCGGCGGACAGCCGGTTGGCCATCACACAACCGGCAGAGCCGGCACCGACAATGATGTAATCGTAGGATTGGCTCATGGTTGTTCTTCTGATGTTTGGATGGGTTGAATGTCGCGACTTTCTCCAGCGGCTCCATCCCTCAGGCCTAGCGTACAGGTGCTTGCCGATGCGTCTTCGAGCACTTGGATCGCCCGCTCCGGACAGGCCCGCGCGCCGCGCAGAGCAAGCCCCTCCTGGCCCGCTTCGACCGTGAAATCGGCGCTGGCGATGTAACCGTTCTCATCCAGTTCGTAGAGGCCGGGTGCTACGTGGTTGCAACGGGCATGGCCGGCGCAGGCCTTGCTGTCGACGACAACCTTCATGCGCTCGCCTCGGCTGCCTGGTTCGTGTAGATGCTGGCGCTCGAGTCAGGCAGGTCCCACTCCAGGTGCAAGTCATCCATGCCGAATACACCGAAGGCGTTGAACAGCGGCTCGGTGCCAGCGGCGATGCGGAACGGCGGAATCAGCTTCAGCCACAACTCCAGGGCAATGCGTAATTCGCGGCGCGCCAGGTGGGAGCCGACACAACGGTGAACCCCATAGGAAAACGCCATGTGCGGTGCATTGCCTGCACTGCGCTGGAAATCCACCGTGCCCGCATCGTCGAATACCTCCGGGTCGAGGTTGGCCAGTTCGGTACTGATTAGCACAATGTCGCCCGCTTTCATCGTCGCCTCGCCAATCTGCACATCGCGAGTCACGGTGCGGCGCATGTTGACGATGGAATAGGAACGCAGCAGCTCCTCCACCGCATCCGGGATGAGTTCCGGGTTGGCGCGCAGCTGCGCCTGCTGTTCGGGGTTGCGCGCCAAGTGGCGGAAGAACAATCCGATGCTGGAGGTGACGGTATCCAGCCCGCCGATGAAAATCAGAAAGTTGATACCGAGCATCTCGTCATCGGTCAGCGGCCGCCCGTCGATCTGGCTGGCCAGCAGATAACTGGTGAAATCGTCGCCCGGGTCTTTGCGTCGCTCGGCGATATAGGCTCGAATCCTGCCGGTGATCGCCCGCGCATTTTCGGTGACGACCTGCATGTCGAAGCTCTTGATCAGCGTCTGCGTCCAATGCTGGAACAGCGGGCGCTCTTCCAGCGGCCATCCCATCAGCTTGAGGAAAATCAGGGTCGGAAAGGGTTTGGCGAAATCCTCGTTGAAATCGCAGCGGCCTTTGTCAGTGACCGCTTCGATCAGTTGGGTCGCGAGACCGCGGATATCCTGTTCCAACGCGTCGACTTTTTTGGGCGTGAACAGAGGGTTGAGCAATGCACGGTATTTGGCGTGATCGGGTGGATCGACCTCCAGCGGCGCAAGACGCCAGCTTTCGCCGAGCAACATGGGATACGGGGTCAAGCCGACACTGCTGAACGTTTCCGGATCTTGCAGGATGCGTCGTAGATCTTCGGAACGGCGCGGTATCCAAGCGCCGGGAAGAAACCCCAAACGGGGCACCCAGAAAATGGGCGGCATGCTCTGGTGCAACTCGGCAGCCCAGGCGTAAGCGTTCTCTCCCTGGGTGGTTAACTCAGCCCACAGATCGAAGTCCCGAATCAGGTGTTGCGGGATATGATCGGGCACGGGTGCGGCTTGATCGACATTCATTATTATTCTCCGTCGGCGCTTGTGAACGGAGAGAAAGGTAGGTCCCGACTGGAGAATCCACAACGGACAGAATTTGTGATCTGTTCGATTTCGACGCTGAAACACGGCTATTGCGAGTGGACAGCCGGACAAGCCTTGTCTGGTATGGAGCGCGTGTGCCAGTCTCAATGCTCACCGCCAGCTACGCTCTTGCATAACTGGCATCACGACTGACAAACACCTTGCAGAGGCACAGGATGAACCAGCAAAACTCTGCCCTGCCGGAACGGCCGGACAACGATGACATGGCCAGCAAGCGCCACGCGTTGCGTGCACAGCGCACCCGTGACCTGCTTCTGGACGGCATGTATCGGCTGGCATTGAAAAAGGATTTCCGGGAAATCTCGGTGCAGGACCTGCTCAGCCATACCGGGGTGGCTCGCTCAACGTTCTATGCACATTTTCGCGACAAGGAAGATTTGCTGGTGGCCGGCTATGAATGCATCGGCGTGCCGCCAACCCGCGTTTGCAATGTAGCTGGGGAGGATCGGATCGTGCTCGACGTTTCGGCATGGTTGTTCAATGCCACCGAGCGGCATGCAGCCCTGACTACCTCATTCTTCAATAGCCCGTCACACGCGATCATTCTTGCTCACCTGGAGAATCTGCTGCTGATTCTGGTACGTGAGCATTACCGCAAACATGGCATCCATAAGGATCAGGTACTGCGGGGCGAAGTAGCGGTACGCTGCTTTGTCGGTGCGCTGTTAGGGCTTTGGCTATGGTGGGTACGCCACGACTACCCCTGCTCGGCACGCGAAGCCACGGAGGCGTTCGACTCACTGCTGAATGATGGCAAATGGCCGCCAACCGCCGGGCAATAAAAGCGCAGTGACGCGAAACAGCTTTGCCGCCGCAAGCGGCACACCGGAAGCGGCGAGCGGAAAATCTACTTGAGCAACCCTCTGGCGATCTGGTCGACTTCGGTAATCGTCAGTTGCATATAGCGTTCAACGCCATTTGGCGACCAGTTACCGTCCTGCTGGAGCACCACGCCCCTGACGAACACATACTGGCGTGCAGAACGCTTGAGCGCTTCAGCATGTTCAGGATGCTCGGCCGACAAACGCTCAAAAGCTTCGGTGACCTGCTGATCGCGTTCGCGGATCTGCTCGTCGCGCATCACCCAGGTTTCGGCGCCGAGGCGACTGAATGAGGCGATTTGGTAGCCCACCATCAGTTGGCCGATAGCACGACTAAGAGCATGCAGTTCGCCTTGCTCGCGCAGGGGCTCGCCACTCTGAGCTTGAGCATAGTGCTTGTCCAGCAAGACCTGCAGATGCGCGTGCGATTCGATCACCGGCAACAAGACGCGCGAGTAGGACGGTTCCGTTGCGCGCAGGACTGAGCTCTCCTGGGGCAATTTGTCGGTATCGTCGAGGCGGGTTTGCAGGCGCTCCAACTCAGCAACGACATCCGGCACCTCCGTGCTCGTGGCCAGGCTTCGCAAGCGGACCATCTGCTGTTGATAGCCTTGCTTGTTACGCACCTCATAAGGGCTGCCGTTCTGGTTGAAATACACCAGCACATTGGCGCAGGTCAAAAACGCAAGGGAGCGCATTTCTTGGATCGCCTGCAACTTCGCTTGCGCCTGCTCAGCGTAGGCCGGCGCAGCGATAACCATGTACAGCACGAACAGTGACGCCCATTTCTTCCTGTTGTTATGCATTGTCACTTCCTGAATCTTCTTATCATCGCTTTGTCTGACCACCAGGCAGCGCCCGCCCCAAAGCGTGTCTGTCGAGTTGGTTGGGGCGCGGCGCGATAACCCGCGAGCAGGTCGAACTCGCCGCTCAGCCAGAGCTATCGGCCGTATCCGGCGGGCCGCGACCGAAATAATCCCAGACGCCTGGCCGGCACCGTTCGTAGGTTCAGCGGCGAATGCTCGCGGTTATCTTCGCGTGCGGACCGGACACCTGTGCAGCCCACGCCTCGGCGGCCTGGTCGAGGGTGTAATCGACGTAGTCGATCTGGACTTCCTGCTCCCTCGCGATCTTCAGCAGACGCAGCCAGATTTGCTCGCGGTCGGCGGGCGGGCGCTGGCCGGTGCCGATGCACGACAGCGAACGGAACAGCAGATCGGCAATGTCGAGATCGAGCTTGCGCCCTGCCCCGGTGCCGATGGTCATGATCCGTGCCCCCCAGTTGGTAGCCTTCAGGGAGCTAAGCATGGGTTGGCCGCAAACCAGATCCAGCACCACGTCGAACCCACCGTCGCCTGCGTCTTTCAGTGCCGCAACATCATCGGCGCCGCCCAGCGTCACCACGTCATCGGCGATGCCTCGCGACTTCAAGCGCGTCAGTGCCTCAGCAGAGCGTGCCGCACCCACGACCTTTCCGGCGCCCATGCCACGAGCCAGTTGCAAAGCGATCTGCCCAAGGGTGCCGGTAGCGCCGAGCACGAGCACTTTTTCGCCTTTCTGGATTTGCGCCTTTTCCAGCGGCACGATGGCGCCGGTCCCGGCGATACCCATGCTGATCGCGGTCTTGTCATCTACGTCGTCCGGAACGTTCCAGACCTCCGCAGTCGGTACCAGCGTGCGCTCGGCCCAAGCACCAAAAGGCAGAACCGAACGCTCGCCAAAATACACTCGACGACCGTCTTCCGCGCGACCAACACCTTCGCCACGAATGACGCAGGGATACTCGACCCCAAGTCGATAAGCGCCGAGCACGTCCCAACCGCCCAGGCCGGCAGTGTCGACGTCGATCATGACGGAGCCTTGCTGCGGCTCAGGTTCGCGAAAATTGCCTACTACCGGTGGAGCATTGCGCTCGGAAATGATGGCTGCACGCATGCCAATCTCCTCTTGTCTGTCTTGTTGTCGGGGTTGAAGTCAGGTCATTAGTTGAACATTTTATCGAATTTTGTCCAGTAATAATTGTTGTTGAACCGTGGCGCCGGCTTCGCGCTATCCATCGATGGACCACCAAGCGGGCAGACGCACTACGACCACCAGATAATCTATTCACTTTTCGTAAGTTTGTATCGTTATTCTGCTTATCCTCTGTAATCTTCGTCTAGGCTGGAAATTTCATAACAGAAGGAGGACATCCATGGCTTCAATCTTCGATATCCCGGTTCAATCCAATGACGGCCAGTCGCTTACGCTGGAGCGCTACAAAGGCAAGGTATTGCTGGTCGTCAATGTGGCCTCCAAATGCGGGCTGACGCCGCAGTACGAAGGGCTTGAAAAGCTCTACGAAGATAAGCGCGAACAAGGCTTGGAGGTGCTGGCGTTCCCCGCCAATAACTTCAAGGAGCAGGAGCCGGGCAGCGACCAGGAGATCAAGGAGTTCTGTACCTTGACCTATAACGTGCAGTTCCCGCTTTTCGCCAAGGTGTCCGTCGCTGGGGAGGATCGTCATCCGCTCTATGGGGAATTGACCGCCGCCAAGCCAGACGCTACCGGTGAAGGTCCCATGCGTGAGCGGCTCGCCGGTTATGGCATCCAGACCAACGCTGCCCCGGAGGTGCTCTGGAACTTCGAGAAGTTCGTCATCGGTCGCGACGGCCAGGTGGTGGCGCGTTTCTCGCCGGATGTCAGCCCGGATGACCCGCGCCTGCAACAGATGATAGAAGCCGAACTGGCCAAGTAATAGCGAATTGGGTGATCGCCGCAACGGCGGTCACTCGTTATCCAGGCGGTTCCACTCAGCCAGTCGCGCCATCGCTGCGGCTTCGTTATCTCTCCTCCCCTGCGCCGCCTGATATCTGTTTATCTGATACCAGATAGCTAATTTTATCGTTTTACGATATTTACACGTAAACAGATAATCTGTTCAAATAATCCATGCCGCCATGTGCCGCGTAAACAAGAACAATCTGGAGGTTGGCCATGAGCAAAACCCCATCGCTGGACGACAAATACGTCCAGCAGACCGGCAAAGTCCTGATGACGGGCATCCAGGCGCTGGTGCGTCTGCCATTGATGCAGCGCCAGCGCGACCTCGAGAATGGGCTCAATACTGCAGGCTTCATCTCTGGCTATCGCGGCTCGCCTCTTGGCGGGTTCGATCAGGCGCTATGGAAGGCTCGCGACCATCTGAAGGAATACCACGTTCACTTCCAGCCGGGCGTCAACGAAGACCTGGCGGCAACCTCGCTGTGGGGCACCCAGCAGGTCAACATCTTTGAAGGCGCCAAGTACGACGGTGTGTTCGGCATGTGGTATGGCAAGGGTCCGGGTGTGGACCGCTGTGGCGACGTATTCCGCCACGCCAACGCCGCCGGCACATCGCGCTTCGGCGGTGTGCTGGCAATCGCCGGTGACGATCACGGCGCCAAGTCTTCATCCCTGCCGCACCAGACCGAACACATTTTCAAAGCTGTAATGATGCCCGTGCTGGCACCGTCCGGCGTGCAGGAATACCTGGACTACGGCATGCATGGCTGGGCCATGTCGCGTTTTTCCGGCTGCTGGGTTGCCCTCAAGGCGGTTGCCGATACCGTAGAAAGCGCCGCCATCGTCGACGTAGATCCACACCGCGTGCAGCCGATCATCCCCGACGTACCGATGCCGGAAGGCGGGATGAACATTCGTTGGCCAGACCCGCCACTGGATCAGGAAAAGCGGCTGTTCGAACACAAGGTTTACGCCGCTCTGGCCTACGCCCGCGCCAACCGCCTCGACCGTATTGTGGTCGATTCGCCCAAGGCGCGCCTTGGCATCATCACCTCTGGCAAGTCCTATCTGGACGTGTGTCAGGCGCTCAAGATTCTCGGCATCGACGACGCGCTCGCTCAGCAAATCGGGCTGCGTGTCTACAAGGTAGGGATGATCTGGCCGCTCGAGGCCGAAGGCGTGCGGCAGTTCGCCGAAGGCCTGGAAGAAATCGTGGTGGTCGAAGAAAAGCGCCACATGATCGAGTACCAGCTCAAGGAAGAACTTTATAACTGGCGCGAGGACGTGCGCCCCGCCATCGTCGGCAAGTTTGACGACAAAGGCGAATGGGCACGGCCACACACTGATTGGCTGCTGCCTGCAATTGGCGAGCTGACGCCCGCGCAAATCGCCCGTGCGCTGGCGCAGCGGATTCTGCGGGTCTACCAGGGCGGGGAGCTGCAGATGCGCCTGGCCGTACTGGAAGCGCAACTGTGCAGCAAGGGCCATCTGGTCAACCTGATGGATCGCGTGCCGCATTACTGCTCCGGTTGCCCGCACAACACGTCCACCAAGGTTCCGGAAGGCAGCCGAGCGCTGGCGGGAATCGGTTGCCACTACATGGCTGCCTGGATCTACCCGCAAACCCAGACTTTCAGCCAGATGGGCGGCGAAGGCGTCGCCTGGGTCGGCCAGGCGCCCTTCACCGAAACCAGGCATGTGTTCGCCAATCTCGGCGACGGCACCTACTTCCACTCCGGCCTGCTGGCGATCCGCGCGGCTGTGGCTGCCAAGGTTTCGATCACCTACAAGATCCTCTACAACGACGCCGTAGCCATGACGGGCGGCCAGCCTGTCGACGGTACGCTGAGCGTGTCGCAGATCTCTCGCCAGTTGGCCGCCGAAGGCGTGACCAATATCGTGGTGGTCAGCGAAGACACGGACAAATATGAACACGTAAAGGACCTCGCCCCCGGCGTTCCGGTGTATCGCCGGGACCGCATGGACGACGTGCAGAACGAGCTGCGTGAATTCAACGGCGTATCAGCGATCATTTACGACCAGACCTGCGCCGCCGAGAAACGACGCCGACGCAAGCGCGGCAAGTTTCCGGACCCGGCGCGCCGCGTGGTGATCAACGAGGCCGTCTGTGAAGGCTGCGGCGACTGCAGCAGCAAATCCAACTGCATGTCCGTGGTTGCGGTAGAAACCGAATTCGGGCGTAAGCGCGAAATCGACCAGTCTTCCTGCAACAAGGACTTCACTTGTCTGTCTGGCTTCTGCCCGAGCTTCGTCACGGTCGAAGGCGGCAAGCTGCGCAAGCCCAAGGCATTGGCGGAAAACCCCGAGGACCACTGGGAGCTGCCGCAGCCCGCCCCACTGGCGCTGGATGAGCCCTATAGCATTCTGGTCACTGGCGTTGGTGGAACTGGCGTGGTCACTATCGGCGCCCTGCTCGGCATGGCTGCCTTCATCGAAGGCAAGGGCGCGCTAAACCTCGACATGGCCGGCATGGCTCAGAAAGGTGGCGCGGTGTGGTCGCATATCCGCATTGCCGCTCAGCAGGATCAGCTTTTCGCCCCGCGCATCGCCGAAGGCGAAGCCAGCCTGCTGCTGGGCTGCGATCTGGTGGTCAGCGCCAACACCGAAACGCTGTCGAAGATGCGCCAGGGTGTGACCCATGCGGTGGTCAACAGTGAAGAAAGCATCACCAGCGCCTTCGTCCGTACTTTTGCCATGCAGGCGGAGAGCGGCGACCTTGAAGCGCACCCGGACCCGCACTTCCAGACCGGCGACATGGCAGCACAAATTCGCGAAGCAGTAGGCGACGGCCAGGCGACCTTCATAGACGCCAGCAAGCTCGCCACCGCATTGATGGGCGACTCCATCGCCACCAATACCTTCATGCTGGGTTACGCCTATCAGAAGGGTTGGCTGCCGGTGGGCGAAGCGGCCCTGATGCAGGCGATCGAACTGAACGGCACGGCGGTGGAATTCAACCGCAACGCCTTTGTCTGGGGCCGTCGCGCAGCGGTCGATCTGCTTCGCGTGCAGCACAAGTTGGAGTCCGGCAAAGTCCAGACCCGCGATCGGCAACTCTCGCAGACGCTGGAGGAGACTATTGAACGGCGTAGCAGCTACCTCACCGACTACCAGAACACGGCGCTCGCAAAGCGTTATCTGGATCGCGTGAAGCAATTCAGCGCCAAGGAAACGGCCCTTGTCGGCCAGCCTGGCGCGCTCACGGCAGCCGTGGCCCATTACTACTTCAAGGTCCTGGCGATCAAGGATGAGTACGAAGTGGCACGGCTGTTCACCAATGGCGACTTCCTGAAGAAGATTGAGGCGACGTTCGAGGGCGATTACAGCCTGCGCTTCCACCTCGCACCGCCGGTGCTTAACAAGGCCGAGCCCGGCACCGAACCGACCAAGAAGAGCTACGGTCCCTGGATGCTCAAGGGCTTCAGGCTACTGGCCAAGCTGAAATTCGTGCGCAATACCTGGCTTGATCCATTCGGCTACACCCAGGAACGCAAGGTCGAACGTCACTGGCTGCAGAGCTACGAAGCGCTGCTCGACGAACTCCTGACCAAGGTCGCTACGGACAACTTCGATCTGGCTGTGCAACTGGCACAGCTGCCAGATGCGGTGCGTGGTTACGGCCCGGTCAAGGAGCGTTACCTCTCGCACGCCGAAAGCAGGAAGGCGCAGCTACTGGAGCAACTGCGCACCGGCTCGAGTTTTTACGACGCGAGCCAGACCGGTACATCGAAACGCATCGACGCCGTCCAGCTTTGATGTGGTACCCGGCCTTCAAGCGAAGGCCGGGTGACCCAACAATTAGTAACAACCGGACGGCCCAGGCGAACGCCATTTTTCGCCGACACCGGACGGACGTTAACGTGAAGGAGAGGTGGTCGCGAGTGAACATGCCCAACATCTACAGCATTTCCGAACTGGCTCGGGAGATGACGGTGACCACTCGTGCTATTCGCTTCTATGAAGAGCAGGGCCTGCTGCTGCCCGAGCGATGCGGTCAGAAGCGCCTCTACTCGCAGCGCGACCGGGTGACGCTGGAGCTGATCATGCGCGGGAAACGCATCGGGTTGTCGCTGGCCGAATGCAAGGACTTGATCAGCATGTACGACCCAGCCGGCGGCAACAGCATGCAGCTGAGCCGGCTGTTGGAAACGATTGGCGACAGGCGCCAGCAGCTCAAGCGGCAGGTGCTGGACATCCAGAAAATGCAGGCGGAGCTGGACCTTGCGGAACAACGCTGCCGGTTGGCACTGGAGCAGGCCGGCGGTGTCGCCCATGAAACCAATAATGACAACAGGAGAGTTGGACCATGAATGGCTTGCCCGGATTGAATTTCTTCCTCGGTGAGGAAATCGACATGCTGCGCGATTCCGTTGCCGGATTCGCTGCCAAGGAAATCGCCCCGCGTGCGGAGGAAGCGGACCGCGCCGACCAGTTCCCGATGGATCTCTGGCGCAAGTTCGGCGACATGGGCCTGCTTGGCCTGACCGTTGCGGAAGAATACGGCGGCTCCGGCATGGGCTACCTGGCGCACATGATCGCAATGGAAGAAATCTCACGCGCCGCTGGCGGCATCGGCTTGTCGTACGGCGCCCACTCCAACCTTTGCGTCAACCAGATCAACCGCAATGGCAGCGAGGCGCAGAAGCGCAAATTTCTGCCAAAGCTGATTTCGGGGGAGCACATCGGCGCGCTGGCCATGAGCGAGCCCAACGCCGGTTCCGATGTGGTTTCGATGAAGCTACGCGCTGATAAGAAAGGCGACCGCTACGTGCTCAACGGCACCAAGATGTGGATCACCAACGGCCCCGATTGCGATGTGCTGGTGGTCTACGCCAAAACCGATCTGGCTGCCGGCCCCAAGGGCATGACCGCTTTCATCCTCGAGAAAGGCGCCCCGGGGTTCTCGGTGGCGCAGAAGCTCGACAAGCTCGGCATGCGCGGCTCGCACACCGGCGAACTGGTGTTTCAGGATGTCGAGGTGTCGGAAGAGAACGTGCTTGGCGGCGTCGGCGAAGGCGTCAAGGTGCTGATGAGCGGCCTCGACTACGAGCGCGCGGTGCTCAGCGGCGGTCCACTGGGCCTGATGCAGGCGGCGATGGACGTGGTCATTCCTTATATCCACGACCGCAAGCAGTTCGGCCAGAGCATCGGTGAATTCCAGCTGATCCAGGGCAAGATAGCGGACATGTACACCACCCACCAGGCATGCCGCGCCTACCTCTACGCGGTGGGCAAGCACCTCGATGCGCAGGGCAGCGGCCATGTCCGCCAAGTCCGCAAGGACTGCGCCGGCGTCATCCTCTACGCCGCGGAGAAGGCGACCTGGCTTGCCGGTGAAGCGATCCAGATTCTGGGCGGCAACGGCTACATCAACGAGTTTCCGGTCGGCCGCCTGTGGCGCGACGCCAAGTTGTACGAAATTGGCGCAGGCACCAGCGAAATCCGTCGGATGCTGATCGGCCGCGAGCTGTTCAACGAAACGAAATAAAAAATCGCTAGAGGCTAGAAGCTGGAGGCTGGACGCAAGAGCAGCCGTGCTCCTCGTTCAGCCTCCAGCCTTCAGCACTTTTTTCGAGGGCTTTTCATGGCTATCCTGAATACCCAGATCAATACCCGCTCGCCTGAGTTCGCCGCGAATCGCGAGGCGATGCTCGTCCAGGTCAATGACCTGCGCGCCCTGCTCGGTCGCGTCCATGAAGGCGGTGGCGAGAAGGCGCAGCTGCGCCACACCTCGCGCGGCAAATTGCTGCCCCGCGAACGCATCAATCGCTTGCTCGACCCTGGCTCGCCATTTCTCGAAGTCGGCCAGCTGGCCGCCCACGAGGTTTATGGCGAAGAGGTGCCAGCCGCCGGTTTGGTGGCTGGCATCGGCCGGGTCGAAGGCGTCGAGTGCATGATCATTGCCAACGACGCCACGGTAAAAGGCGGCAGCTACTATCCACTAACAGTGAAAAAGCACCTGCGCGCGCAGACCATCGCGCAGCAGAACCGCTTGCCATGCATTTACCTGGTGGATTCCGGCGGCGCCAACCTGCCGCGTCAGGACGAGGTGTTTCCTGATCGCGAACACTTCGGCCGCATCTTCTTCAACCAAGCCAACATGAGCGCTATCGGCATTCCGCAGGTCGCCGTGGTGATGGGCTCCTGTACCGCCGGTGGCGCCTATGTGCCAGCGATGGCGGATGAAGCCATCATGGTGCGCAATCAGGCGACCATCTTTCTCGCCGGCCCGCCGCTGGTAAAAGCCGCTACCGGTGAAGTGGTGACGGCCGAAGACCTGGGCGGCGCCGACGTGCATTGCAAGACCTCCGGCGTCGCCGATCACTACGCCGAAAACGACGAGCACGCCCTAGCCCTGGCCCGTCGTTCGATCGCCAATCTCAACTGGCGCAAGCTTGGTGAAGTAAACAGTCGCGCGCCGATTGCGCCGCTTTTCGATGCCGAGGAGCTGTACGGCGTCATCCCTGCCGATGCCAAGCAGCCATTCGACGTACGCGAGGTGATCGCCCGCCTCGTCGACGGTTCGGTATTCGATGAATTCAAGACATTGTACGGCAGCACGCTGGTCTGCGGCTTCGCACACATCCAGGGCTACCCCATCGCGATTCTGGCCAACAACGGCATCCTGTTCGCTGAGTCCGCGCAGAAGGGCGCGCACTTCATCGAGCTGGCCTGTCAGCGCGGCATCCCGCTGCTGTTCCTGCAGAACATCACAGGCTTCATGGTCGGGCAGAAATACGAGGCCGGCGGCATCGCCAAGCATGGCGCCAAGCTGGTGACCGCAGTGGCCTGCGCCAAGGTACCGAAGTTCACCGTCATCATCGGCGGCAGTTTTGGCGCCGGTAACTACGGCATGTGCGGTCGGGCCTATGACCCACGCTTCCTGTGGATGTGGCCGAACGCGCGGATTGGCGTGATGGGCGCGCAACAGGCGGCCGGTGTGCTGGCGCAGGTCAAACGCGAACAGGCCGAACGCAGCGGGCAAACGTTTTCTGCCGAAGAGGAAGCCCAGCTCAAGCAACCGATTCTCGAGCAGTACGAGCATCAGGGCCACCCCTACTACTCCAGTGCCCGGCTGTGGGATGACGGCGTGATCGATCCCGCGCAGACCCGCGATGTGTTGGGGCTGGCGTTATCGGCTTCCCTCAACGCCCCGATCGAGCCGACCCGCTTTGGCGTGTTCCGGATGTAATGAAAAACCGATAACGGTGCTGAAGGCTAGAGGCTTGTCGCCCGCCTTCAGCCTCAAGCCAAGGGCCGCAGGCCTTCGTCTGCAGGAAGTCAATATGAGCACGTCCCCCTTTCAAACCATTGAACTCGAGCGCTCCGCCAGAGGCTTCGCCACCCTCTGGCTGAATCGCCCCGAAAAGAACAACGCATTCAACGCCGAGATGATCCATGAACTGATCTTGGCGCTCAACGAAGTGCAGAGCGATAAATCGCTGCGCTTCCTGTTGCTGCGCGGTCGCGGCAAGCATTTTTCGGCCGGCGCGGATCTGGCGTGGATGCAAGATTCCGCCCGTCTCGATTACAACGCCAACGTGCGCGACGCCCATGAACTGGGCGAGCTGATGCACAAGCTCTATCACCTGAAAATGCCCACGCTGGCCGTTGTCCAGGGTGCAGCGTTTGGCGGTGCGGTTGGTCTCATTGCCTGCTGCGACATAGCCATCGGGACGGCCGATGCTCAACTGTCGCTGTCCGAGGTGCGCATTGGTTTAGCACCAGCCGTGATCAGCCCCTTCGTCGTCCAGGCGATCGGCGAACGCGCCACCCGTCGTTACGCCCTCACCGCCGAACGTTTCAGCGGTGAATGCGCCCACGAGTTGGGACTGTTCGCCGAAAGCTGCTCGAGCGAACAGCTTGATGAAAAAGTGGATGTGTGGCTTGGCAATCTGCTGCTTAACAGTCCTCAGGCTATGCGGGCGACCAAGGGCTTGCTTCATCAGGTTGGCAGCGGCGCGCTCAAGCCTTCGTTGCGTACCTATACCGAAAGTGTCATCGCTAGAGTGCGAACCAGCCCGGAAGGCCAAGAAGGGCTACGCGCGTTCCTCGAAAAACGTCAACCGGCCTGGCAGGAACAGTATTCATGAGCAAACAACACATCACCACCCTGTTGGTGGCCAACCGCGGTGAGATCGCCTGCCGCGTGATGCGCACGGCCAAAGCCATGGGTCTGACCACGGTAGCAGTCCACAGCGCCATCGATGCCAACGCGCGACATGCGCGCGAAGCCGATATCCGCATCGACCTCGGCGGCGCCAAGCCGGCCGACAGTTATCTGCGCGTGGACAAGCTGATCGAAGCCGCCAGGGCCAGCGGCGCCCAGGCTATCCACCCTGGCTACGGCTTCCTCTCTGAGAATGCCGATTTCGCCCGCGCCATCGAAGACGCCGGGCTGATCTTCCTCGGGCCGCCCGCCTCGGCCATCGACGCTATGGGCAGCAAATCCGCCGCCAAGGCGCTGATGGAAAAAGCCGGTGTGCCGCTGGTGCCTGGCTATCACGGCGAAGCGCAGGATGTGGAAACCTTCCGCACGGCCGCGGAAAAGATCGGCTATCCGGTACTGCTCAAGGCCACAGCAGGCGGCGGCGGCAAAGGGATGAAGGTCGTCGAGCGCGAAGCCGATCTCGCCGAAGCGCTGCAATCGGCCCAGCGCGAGGCGCAATCCTCATTCGGTGACTCGCGGATGCTGGTCGAGAAGTACGTGCTCAAGCCGCGCCATGTGGAAATTCAGGTGTTCGCCGATCAGCACGGCAACTGCCTGTACCTCAACGAGCGCGACTGCTCGATTCAGCGTCGCCACCAGAAAGTTGTCGAGGAAGCGCCTGCACCGGGCCTTTCGCAAGCGCTGCGCCGTTCAATGGGCGAAGCGGCGGTCAAGGCTGCTCAGGCCATCGGTTACGTCGGTGCAGGCACGGTCGAATTCCTGCTCGATGCGCGCGGCGAATTCTTCTTCATGGAAATGAACACCCGCCTTCAGGTCGAGCATCCGGTGACCGAGGCCATCACCGGCCTCGACCTGGTGGCCTGGCAGATCCGTGTCGCCCGTGGCGAACCGCTGCCGATCGCCCAGGATCAGGTGCCACTCAACGGCCACGCCATTGAGGTGCGGCTGTATGCCGAAGACCCGGATAATGACTTTTTGCCCGCCACCGGCACCCTTGATCTGTACCGCGAGTCTGCCGCCGGTCCGGGCCGTCGTGTCGACAGCGGTGTGGCCGAAGGCGATACGGTTTCGCCCTTCTACGATCCGATGCTCGGCAAGCTGATCGCCTGGGGCGAGAACCGCGAGGAAGCGCGTCTGCGGCTGCTGACCATGCTCGATGAAACCTACGTCGGCGGCGTGCGGACCAACTTGGCTTTTCTGCGGCGCGTAATTGGCCACCCTGCTTTTGCCGACGCGGAACTGGACACCGGTTTCATTCCGCGTCACGAAGCGGAGCTGATGCGCAAACCCGGCGAACTGGCGGACGAGTTCTGGCAACTGGCCGGCGAGCTCTTCGTGCAGACCGAGCCGGCCAAGGTCCGTGAAGACGATCTCCACTCGCCATGGGCAAAGCGCTATGGCCTGCGCTTCGGATTACCGGCGCAAACCAGTGTACATCTGATGTGCAATGGCGAGAGCCGTCAGATACGCGTGAGCAGTCGCGCCGCAACCGAGATCAAGCATCTTCCAAAAGCCATCCGCCAGGGCTGCACGCTCTATCTGGAATGGAATGGCGAGCTGCACGCCGTAACCGCGTTCGACCCCATCGCTGAAGTCGAAGCCAGCCACCATCACCACGGCGGCCTGACCGCGCCCATGAATGGCAGCATCGTTCGGGTGCTGGTCGAGGCCGGCCAAAGCGTCGAGGCAGGTGCCACGCTCATCGTGCTCGAAGCGATGAAGATGGAGCACAGCATCCGTGCGCAACAGGCAGGCGTGGTCAAAGGTCTGTTTTATGCCGAAGGCGATATGGTCAGCGAAGGTGCGGTATTGCTGGAGCTGGAGCTGGAGGACGCCTGACGCAGGATGGAAAACGGCGTGATGCGGAAACTTCTGCATGGCATTGGTGAGCTGAAGCGGAGCGCCGCCCGGCCTACCCTGCTGAGATTCTGCACCCCGCTTATATGGGTGGCTCACGCCACAGACTAGCCTTGTAGGGTGGGCTTCAGCCCACCAGGCACGATGAAAAGGTCTCACGATCTCACCCCTAACCCAGGTGACGCTGCAAACATCGCGACACCCATGGAGAACAAATGACTCTGCCCAAACACGTCCGTCTGGTGGAAGTCGGCCCCCGCGACGGCCTGCAGAACGAAAAGCAGCCGATCAGCATCGCCGACAAAGTGCGGCTGGTGGACGACCTCAGCGCCGCCGGCCTGCAGTACATCGAGGTCGGCAGTTTCGTGTCGCCCAAATGGGTGCCACAGATGGCCGGCTCGGCCGAGGTCTTTGCACAAATCCGGCAAAAACCGGGCGTGACCTATGCGGCCCTGACGCCGAACCTGAAAGGCCTCGAAGCGGCCATCGAAGCCGGTGTCAACGAAGTCGCGGTGTTCGGCGCCGCGTCCGAAGCCTTCTCGCAGAAGAACATCAATTGTTCCATCGACGAGAGCCTGGCGCGCTTCGCCCCGCTGATGGAGGCGGCGCGCGAGAACGGCATCCAGGTGCGTGGCTATGTGTCCTGCGTGCTGGGTTGCCCCTACGAAGGTGAGATCGATCCGAAGCGCGTCGCTCATGTGGCTCGCGAATTATTCGCCATGGGCTGCTACGAGGTCTCGCTGGGCGACACCATCGGCACCGGCACGCCGGGCAAGACCCGCCAGCTGATCGAGACGGTCAGTCGTGAAGTCCCGCGCGACAAGCTTGCTGGGCACTTTCACGATACCTACGGCCAGGCATTAGCGAACATCTATGCCAGCCTGCTCGAAGGCCTCTGCGTATTCGACAGCTCGGTCGCCGGGCTCGGCGGCTGCCCCTACGCCAAAGGCGCCAGCGGCAATGTCGCCAGCGAAAACGTGCTTTACCTGCTCAACGGGCTGGGTATCGATACCGGGATAGATCTGGATCTATTGGTCGCTGCCGGGCAACGCATCAGCGATGTTCTCGGGCGGGAAAACGGCTCGCGGGTAGCGCGGGCGCGGCTGAGTGCCTTGTAACAATGAAACGATGAGCTGGCCTGCGGCCGGCTTACAACACAAACATGACTCGTTTGGCTCAATGCAAGAACAAGCTGTCGAGAACAGGCGTCGAGGTAATGCTCAAGCTCGCCAGTGAAGCGGTTGAAATACAGATACAGCAGGCCACTCGCTGCCACATGCAGCGCTAATTACCCAAGCGCCCGCCGTTACGCTCCGCTCCCCTTACCTTTTGACGGCGGGCGCTTTTTTATTCTTTCCCCTGCAGGGTCGCTTCATGGGCGGCATCAGGATCAAGGAGACAGACATGCAAGACGTTGTAATCGTCGCAGCAACACGAACTGCGATCGGTGCGTTCCAAGGCGCACTGGCCAATGTGAGCGCAACAGAACTGGGCAGCACGGTGATCCGTGCGCTATTGGAGAAAACCGGCATCGACCCGGCCACGGTCGACGAAGTGATCATGGGCCAAGTGCTTACCGCTGGCTGCGGGCAGAACCCGGCGCGCCAATCGACGATCAATGCTGGCCTTCCTTATAGCGTGCCAGCTATGACTGTGAACAAGCTCTGTGGATCCGGCCTGAAAACCGTGCATTTGGCTGCCCAGGCAATACGCTGCGGCGATGCCGAAATCGTCATCGCGGGCGGCATGGAAAACATGAGCCTCGCCCCTTATGTGTTACCAAAGGCGCGCACCGGCCTACGTATGGGCCATGCTCAACTGGCCGACTCGCTGCTGCAGGACGGGTTGCTTGACGCTTTTCATAACTATCACATGGGCATCACCGCAGAAAACCTCGTGGCCTGCTACAAAGTAACCCGCGAAGAACAGGACGCCTTCGCTGTGCAATCCCAACAGCGCGCGGCGTCCGCTATAGCTGGCGGTCGCTTCAAGGCGGAAATCACACCCATATCCATCCCGCAGCGCAAAGGCGATCCCCTGCTGTTCGATACCGACGAGCAGCCCCGGACAGACACCACGACCCAGTCTCTGGCCAAACTCAAACCAGCCTTCGATAAGAACGGCAGCGTCACCGCCGGCAACGCCTCGACGCTTAACGATGGTGCGGCAGCGGTGCTGTTGATGAGCGCGTCCAAGGCCAAAGCGCTTGGCCTACCGATTCTGGCCACCATCAAGGGTTACGCCAGCGCTGGCGTAGATCCTGCGATCATGGGGATTGGACCGGTCAGTGCGACTCGCAAGTGCCTGGACAAGTCCGGCTGGACACTCGAAGAAGTCGAGCTCATCGAAGCAAACGAAGCCTTTGCCGCACAGGCACTGTCGGTCGGCAAAGAGCTGGGCTGGGACAGCGACAAGGTAAACGTCAATGGCGGTGCCATCGCTTTGGGCCACCCTATCGGCGCATCCGGTTGTCGTGTGCTAGTTACCCTGCTCCACGAGATGATTAGCCGTGACGCCAAGAAAGGGCTGGCCACGCTATGCATCGGTGGCGGTCAGGGCGTCGCACTGACATTGCAGCGAGACTGACCATGAACCGCTCCTTGCGCGCAGACTGCCAACGGGGCAGGCCTCAACCGCTGATTGACCTCACCCACAGAGACGCCAGTCGGCCATTTCGGGCTGATACACCGCCGGTGCATGAGCGACTACGAATAGTGGCGCTGACGCTATTCGTCGAGCATGGCTTTCAGGCGGTCAGCCTGCGCCAGTTGGCCATGGCACTCGGCATGCAGGCCGGCTCGTTGTACAACCATATGGAGAGCAAGCAAACCCTGCTTTTCGAGCTGATCGAGGAGCACGAAACGGACCTACTGGATCTACTGGAGGCCGAAGATCCCCGTCAGGCGGACGGGCTGGCCCGCCTGCGCTGCTACGTCGACCTGCACATTCGATACAACCTGATGCATCAACATCGGTTGGTGCTGGCTCGCCGGGAGTCCCGCTGCCTGAGCGCCGAGCAACGCGCTTCAATCGAGGCAACTCGACAGGCTCACGTCGATCACTTGGAAAAAATTCTTCGGCAGATACCCTCACCGGCCGCGGCCGGACAAAGGAGTGCTGTCGCGCGCAGCCTGATGTCGATCCTCGAGGATGCGCCCACGTGGTGGTCACCGGACGATGCCTCTGCAGTCGAAGGTTTTATAGCAGTAGTGACGCAGATGGCGGTTGGTGGGCTGGCGGGACCCAGCGCGGAACGATCTTTACCGCTGGCTCGCTCGGCCTGAGCAGCCGACGCAGTTGCTTCAAATACAAAGGTGCTTCACCTCAATGCCAATAGCCTCCGCACAATCGAGGCGAACGTTAAGGAAGCAGTTATGAACGAAGACATGATTCAGCACTATCGCGGCATTCTTGAAGGTGTCGGCGAAAACCCGGAACGCGAAGGTCTGGTGGACACACCCAAGCGGGCCGCAAAAGCCATGCAGTACCTCTGCCAGGGTTATGGCCAGACCGTTGAGCAAGTCGTCAACGGTGCACTTTTCGAGTCGGACAATGATGAAATGGTCATCGTCCGTGATATCGAGCTCTATTCAATGTGCGAACACCACATGCTTCCTTTCATCGGCAAAGCCCACGTAGCCTACATCCCTACCGGCAAAGTCCTCGGGCTGTCCAAGGTGGCGCGAATCGTAGATATGTTCGCCCGGCGTCTTCAGATTCAGGAAAACATGACCAAGCAGATCGCCGACGCGATCATGCAGGTGACCAACGCTGCTGGCGTCGCCGTGGTCATCGAAGCGCAGCACATGTGCATGATGATGCGGGGCTGCGAGAAGCAAAATTCAGTCATGACAACTTCGGTGATGCTCGGTGAGTTCCGAGATTCGTACAACACTCGCCAGGAATTTCTGCAGCTCATTCGAGGCCGCTAACATGCCGAGACTGGAACCGGGATTGGCGCAGATTCGTGTCAAGAATTTGCGCCTGCGTACCTATATCGGCATCAAGGAAGATGAAATCCATAACAAGCAGGACGTGCTGATCAACCTGACCATCCTGTACCCGGCCGCCGATGCCGTGCGCGATAACGACATTGAACAGGCTCTCAACTACCGAACCATCACCAAGGCAATTATCCGGCATGTCGAGGAAAACCGCTTCGCCCTGCTGGAGCGGCTAACCCAGGAGGTGCTGGATCTGGCGATGGCGCCGCAGGCCGTACGCTATGCCGAAGTGGAAATCGACAAGCCGCACGCCCTTCGCTTCGCCGAATCGGTGTCGATCACCCTGGCCGGGCACCGCGATTGAGCGCCCCGCGAGCACTACACCGCGAAGCCTGCATGGTCGTCGGACGTGCGGACAAAAAAAAGCTGCTCACCCGAAGGTAGAGCAGCGAACCACCAGTCGCTCCTGGTTACGGGGATTCGCTCGCGTGGCGAGTCGAATCGGCATCAGTACCTGTTTGTCGGTCGTGAAATCGAGGCTTACGCCTGGCGCCTGCAATGTGTTGATCGATCGGAACCTGCCGTCACGGGCTGCTGTACCTCAGCCTACAACCCCACCATTTATTCGCCAGCGACTCGGCGCTGTTTCGTTTGACCCGAGATAAAACGGTACGCAAGCCGCAAAAACCGTTAACGGCTAGGGTAGGTCCTGATGCACGACCTCGCTCCTGCTCGAAGAAGCTCCATTAATAAATCCAAAAACGGAGACTGACCCCACGATGAAACTCCAACTCGCTCTTTGCGCCGCCCTCAGCGGCATCACGACGTTTTCTATTGCCGCAGTCAGCCCCGAAGAAGCCAAGCAACTGGGCAACGAACTCACCCTCTTTGGCGCGACCAAGGCCGGTAATGCCGAAGGCACGATCCCCGCGTATGAAGGCGGGCTGACCACCGCGCCTGCCGACTTCAAGCCCGACAGTGGCTTCTGGGCCGACCCGTTCAGGGACGAGAAGCCGCTGTACCGTATTGATGCGTCCAACGCGGACCAGTACGCCGACAAGCTCAGCGATGGCCAGAAGCACCTGCTCAAGAAGAATCCGGAAACCTGGTACATGGACGTGTATCCGACCCATCGCACTGCGGCGTATCCGGAAAATGTGATGGAAGCGACTGTGCGTAACGCCACTGCATGCAAGACCTATAACGATGGGCTTTCCATCGAGCCGGCATGCCGCGGCGGCCTGCCGTTTCCGATTCCGAAAACCGGCAACGAAGTGATGTGGAACCAGTTGCTGCGCTACAAGAACGGGCCGACCGCTACCACTACGACCTCCTCCAACAGCTGGGTTATTGACAGCAACGGCACCATCACCAAGGCCGCCGAACAGGCCACTTTCGAGGAATTCCCCTACTACCAGACAGACCGCGATGATCGTGACCCGGAAATGTATGCTCGTGTGTTTTCTCTAAACAAACAGCCTGCGCGCCGAGCCGGCGAAGTAACAGGTATCAGCGATTATCTGGACCCGACCAAGAAGCCACGCCGCGCCTGGAGCTACACGCCAGGCCAGCGCCGCGTCAAGCTCGCGCCTGAGTTCGCCTATGACACGCCTGTGGCGAGCCAGGGTGGCGTGACGTTGTTCGACGAGTTGCAGATGTTCGCTGGCATGCAGGACCGCTTCGATTTCAAGCTGGTGGGCAAGAGGGAAATGTTCATTCCTTACAACGCGTACAAGTTCAACTTCGAAGCCGACCAAATGGACCAGTTCAGCGATCATCACGCCAATCCGAAGTACGAACGCTGGGAGCTACATCGCGTCTACGTAGTGGAAGCCACACTCAAGCCCGGCATGCGCCACGTGTACAGCAAGCGCCACTACTACCTGGACGAAGACACCTTTGGAGCAGGCCTGTATGACGCCTGGGACCAGGACGGAAACCTCTACCGCTCGATGTTCCTGAGTGGCGTTCAGCTGTATGACAAGCAGATTCCATACGCTGTGAAGAACGTCATCTACGACTTCAACAAGGGCATGTACGGCGTGATCAACGACGGGCTGAAGGGTGGCTTCAAGATTCCAAAGGAAGCGTTACCCGAGCGGCAGATGAATGCCGAGGCCATTGTCAGCCGTATCACCCAACGCTGATGTCCGCGCGGTCGCCGGGCGACTCTACAGCCACGCCGACCGTTTCTATTGAACGCCTTAACAGGAGAACAACAATGGCGCTCACTATGCACCAGTCATCTGTTTTTTATTTCACCCGCCTGTTGAACAACCTTTCAGACATCCTCGCCAAGGCGCAGGCCCATGTGGACGAAACGGGCGCCGATCCGAAAGACCTGCTTGAAGCCCGTTTGACCGATGACATGTTCAACCTCAGCCAGCAGATTCAGATGGCATGCTTGCATCCACTGCTGTTTGTCGCAGGCATCACGGGCAAGCCTGCCGAACTCCAAAAGGATGAAGATCGCAGCTTCGCCGAGCTGCGCTCGCGGATTAGCAAAACCGTCTCCCTTCTGGAAAGCGTTCGCCCCGAGGATCTCAACGGCAGCGAAGACCGCGAAATAGTGCTGGCCACACCGCGAGCCGACCTTCCATTCACCGGCCAGGGCAGCCTGCAGATATTTTCGTTGCCGAACTTTTTCTTCCACGTCGTCACCGCCTACGACATTCTGCGGCACCGCGGCGTGTCGCTAGGCAAGATGGACTTCCTCGGCGGCCTGAAGTAGCACGATAGTGCTACACGCGGGGATGTGCTTATAAAGTGCGCGGCCGCACGGGGTGCCAGAAGAACGAAGTCGCCGGGCATATGCCCGGCGATTCTTTATCACTGCATCACTGCAAATTTATTGAGGCTCGCAGACCAACTTGGCTTGCAACGGTGCGCCGGTGTATTTACCCGGCACGGCGAGGCTGGTCTGTTCGCCCGGCTCTATGGTGGTGGGTGGCGGCGCGTCGCTTTGGGCTTCAGCCGGTCCCGGCTGCAGTTCGCACATAACGCTGACATCGGCATTGTTAGTGATCTGCAGCATCTGCGTTGTGCTGGCAGTGGCCGTGCCAGCACTCCCTCCTCCGCTGGAACCAACCACCTCGGTCTCGATGTCGAGACCGTTCAGCTGCTTGTCCAGATCGAGCCCATCAGCCATTGCCGTTACAGGCAGACAGATAGCCAGACCGCAAAAGATCAACATGTTCTTATTCATTGTCGTTACCTCCGGTAAGGCGGGGCGGATGCCCCTGAATGTCAAAGCCGCTCCGTGGCAACTAGTGCTCCGGTCGCTGACTTAACTCAGCATTAACATTCCGCCGTCGATCATTAGAGTCTGGCCTGTTACGAAGCGCGAACCTTCGCCGGCAAGAAAAACCAGAACGGGTGCCAAGTCTTGCGCGGCATCGCCAAGCCGACCTCCCAGCGGGATCAGACTGGCCATGAATGCATCGTGCTGCTCGAGCTGTGCGTCACTCATGCTGGCGCGAGTGGCGTCATACATCGGCGTCCATATCGCCGGAGCGATGGCGTTAACGGTAATGCCGTGCGGACCCCACTCGCGTGCGACGGTGCGCGTCCATGCCAGGACCGCGCCCTTGCTGGCAGCGTAGTGTGCCTTGCCTGGCTGCCCGCCCACGCCAGCGGCTGAGGCGAAGTTGATGATCCTCCCGCCACCTTGGTGCATATGCTCGTAGGCTGCGCGATTGGTCAGAAAGGTGCCGCGAGCATTCACCGCGAACACTTTTTCCCACTCATCCAGGGTGATTTCATCTGCAGTGGCGTTGGGCGCAATTCCGGCAGCATTGACCAATACGTCCAGCCCGCCCAACTGTGCGGCAGCCCAAGCAAAGGCCCTTTTTACCGATTCCGTATCCGAGACATCGCAGATATGCGAACGAGCCCAGCCATTGCCCTCGATTGCCTCCTGCGGGGCGCTTTCGCTTAAGTCGAGACTCGCCACATGGGCGCCTTCGTTTACAAAAGCCGCGACTACCGCGGCGCCAATTCCTCGTGCGCCACCCGTAACGATGACGCGCTTGTTATTCAATTGCATGCCTGTGCTCCAAACTATATGGGCCTTCGTATAAAGGCGGCTTCCTGGCGATCACGTCATGTTTCGCGCAACGGCAACGGGCATGAGTGAATGAAGTTCATCCAGAAGCTTAGTAAGCAACATCGGACGCTGCGGGCGTATCGCCATTTACATACGGTTTTTCGTTTAACCCGAAGTCAAACGGAATGTAGGGAACCTTTCATGTATTGAGTTTTTGCGCACCAGCGCTGCTTGCTCGAAATACTTGGAGAAAACCCAAGCCTCCGTACCCAACGGGGCCTTGGATCGACAAGTCGCAACGCCGCGCTAACGGCGGACCAAGGAGAATTCGCACCCTTGTCCTGAGGCGTTTGGGCACCACGACTTTACGCCGTGTAAACGGCTTCCCGCCCGAGAAATCGCTGTCGCTGTTAGGGTGAGCGCTCTGCTGAACAGACGCCCAAAGCGGACACGCGAATGACTCGGTTATCGCCGCTCGGGAAACGAATGCCACCCGGCTCCAACTTGCCTGGATGCCGGCCACATGCCCAAGTCGCCTGTTCGAGGCATGAGAACAACTACAACAAAACCAAATCGGGAATCGAAGCCAATGAGCCAGTTTGAACAACTCGACATCGTCGCGGCCTATCACGCCGTAAGCGACACATACCTCGGCACCGATGTAGACATTCACGCGCTGTGCCGCCAGTACCGCCATAACGAACCGGTGATGAAGGGCGATTTCGTCGATACCTATTTGAAGGTGCCGACAAACGCTGGCGCCAAAGCGGCCAAGGCGACGGTGACAGTGTTCAAGCACAAGGACATCATGGCCATCATGCGCGACGCCGAAACCTACACCAATGGTTTCATCGCCGAAGGGCTAGGCGCGTTCTTCGACGGCCTGATCATCCTTGCCATGGATGGCGAGCAGCACCGCCGGACCCGGGCGCTGCTGCAACCGGTGTTCATGCCAGAGACGGTCAACAAGTGGCGTCCGGAAATCGACCGGGTTATCCGCGAGGACTATTTGCAACCGATGGTGGCGGATAAGCAAGCCAACCTGATGGACTTCGCACTGGATTTCCCGATACGCGTGATGTATGCCCTGATGGGCTTTCCAACCAGCGACACGGAAAAATACAAGACGTACGCTACTTGGGCGTTAGCCATGGTGGCGGGCAATCAGATCGACCCGGAAAAAGCCAAGATCTACGGCCCACTGGCTGGTCAGGCGGCCAAGCACCTTTATGATGGAATCAAGGAGGTCGTCGTTGCACGGCGAGCCCAAGGCACCCAAGAGACAGACCTGATCAGTCGCCTGATCAACGCCGAAGCCGAAGGCCGCTCACTGGACGACCATGAGATCACAACATTCGTCCGCTCGCTGACCCCGGCAGCTGGGGAAACCACCACTCGCACGTTCAGCTGCATCATGACCAACCTGATGCAACGTCCCGAACTAGTGGAGCGGATACGCAACGACCGCAGCCTCATCGGCAAACTCATCGACGAGGGGATCCGCCACGAGCCTATCTCGACCTTCAAGGTTCGCCAGACCTCGAAGGAAGTGGAAATTGGCGGGATCATCGTGCCGAAAGGCGGCATGGTTCAGTGCATGACCATATCCGGCAACCGCGACGAGGACGTCTTCGAGAACCCGGACGAGTTTGACATCGACCGCAAAGTAAAGCCGTCATTCGGCTTCGGCTTCGGCCCGCATATGTGTATCGGGCAGTTCGTCGCCAAGGTGGAGCTGAACTGCGCGATCAACGCAATGCTCGATCTGTTTCCAAACATGCGCCTGGACCCATCCAAGCCAGCACCCAGAATTTCCGGTGGACAGCTGCGTGGTACCCGCGACATCCATGTGCTGTGGGATTGAGCGCGTGACGAGCCACGTAAACGAGGCGGCCGCAAGGCCGCCCCTCCACCGTTGTCTAACGCCCGCCGGAAATCGCTGCACTACGGGAGGACATCATGCCTGAACCGAGCAAATGGGCAGCGTTACGGAAACGAGCAAGCCTCTGGGGCGTCCTCATTTTCGCCAATCTGCCGCTCTGTCATTAAACCTGGCCGGAGAAACACCATGAGCCTGCACACAACCCAATACCAAGTAATCGCCGACCGCAGCCGTTGCTGCGGTTACGGACTCTGCGCTGCGGTCTGTCCGGAAATCTACAAACTAGACGATGACGGCATTGTCTATCTAACCATCGACCGCGTGCCGCCGGAGTTGGAAGAAGGCGCTCGCGAGGGCGCCGCTGCCTGCCCCGCCGAAGCGATTTGGCTGGAGGCGATCACAGACTGAAACGCACGGGATGCGATTCTGCGCAGCCAAAGTAAATTCCGATATCGAGCCTACATTCCACTTTGAGGGCAGGCAGACCTCAATCATAACGGTATGCATCATTCACTGGCCTGGCTGCCCTGGCCGAGATGGCTTAGGCTCAGATGCTTACCAATAAGATGTCGAGACACCATGCATCCGCCACGCGAGACCGAAGCCTTTTCCCGAAAACGCGCCACTCTGGAGCGTCTACTTGCGGAGGCGCGCAGAATCTTTGCGGAAAAGGGCCTCGCTGGTGCGAGGCTAGAGGAAATTGCGAGCGCGGCAGGCGTCACGCGCCAATTGATCTATCAATACTTCAGCAATAAGGAGACTCTGTTCACCAGCGTGCTGGACGAAAGCACGGCGCAAATTATAAAGGACCTGCTATCAATGGACCTTGATCAGTTGCCGCCACGCCAGGCGCTGACAGCTCTACTGGAATACCTTTTTGATCAATACGGCGCGGATCCTGAGTTGCGATCACTCGCACAGGAGAGCTTTCGCCTCCATGAGCATGGGACGCACAACCAGAATCGCTTCGGCGCCATAGCTGCACCGCTTATAGAGCTGATCGAACGAATCCTCAAACGCGGCGTTAAAAGCGGAGATTTTCTGCCTGACGTAGACGCGCGTATGTTCTGCGGTGCCTCCATGTTACTGACCACCCTCTGGTTCACCAGTCGCCACATCACTTCCACCGCAACGGGATTTGACACCAATACACCCGCAGGTTTGAAAGCGTGGCGCAGCTACGCGATCGATTTCGTGCTTAGCGCCGTGTTGGCAACAAATCGACCCTCGTTGAGTCGACCCAAGGTTAACGCTGGCTAGCTCAGCGAGGCCGGTTCGCTCGAACAGCTAGCCAATACGCTCTAACGCCTTCTCGAAAAGCCGTAGCGCCGAGGCATGGTGTTTTCTGCCGTGTTCTATCGACACTTTGCCCGCGCAGGCCCGGGCGTAACTGACTTCGAGAAATATGCCAAGCTTGAAAGCCGCCAGTACCAGATACCAGGTAAAGGCTTCGAAGCTTCGGGAGCTGCCCACCACGTAGCGCGCCACCAATTCATCCGCTGCGGGAAAGCCGTCCCAGGGATGCACCTCGATCGTGCCGGCGCCATGGCCGCTGGCGTCCGGCCATGTCACCACCAGCCAGGCCAGATCAAGCAGAGGATCGCCAATGGTAGCCAGCTCCCAATCGACGATCGCGCTGAGCGCCGGCCCCTCGCGGCTGAACATCACATTGGACAGGTGATAGTCGCCATGCAGGATGCTGGGGCTGAACCGTTGCGGGCAGTTGTCATTCAGCCAGCGCGCCAGCCGGTCGAGTCCGGGAAGACTGTCTGCGCCCGGCCAACCGGCATAGCCGGCGACGCTTTCGAGCTGATGCAGCCAGCGCGCGACTTGTCGTTGATGGAAACCGTCGGGGCGCCCGAAGCCGTCGAGGCCGATGGCTCGATAGTCCAGCTCATGAAGGCAGAGCAGCGCATCGACCATGGCCAGCCCCATGCGCCGACGCATGTCGCGGTCGGCGGCGTGGGGCAGCGGCAAGCCGGCCGCGGAATTGGGGTTGAAGCCATCCACCGGTTCCATCAGGTAGAACTTCGCGCCCAGAACGGCCTCGTCATCGCAGGCGGCGACCAAGCCCGCATGCGGCACCCGACTGCCCGCCAGCGCTTTTAGCATGCGAGCTTCGCGCGCGATGGTCTTGCCGCCTACTTCTCGTAGCGCCGCCGATGGCCGACGCAGCACGAATTCACGCTCGCCTCGCCGAAAGCGCAGCAACAGATTCTGGGTGCCGCCGGTCAGTCGCACGGCGTTTTCCAGCGGCCCGGACGCGAGCTCCCGCTCATCCATCCAGGCGCCCAAGCGGGCGAGATCGACCAGCTCATGCCAGTCAGCCCCGCCGCTCAACGCTGCTCTCCGCTTTGTTCCAGCGTCGCCAGCGCTTCAGCATATTTTTCACGCGCCAGTGCCGCCGCAGTCGGGCGATGGTAGCTGGGAAACAGGCTGTCGCTTGGCTGATAGTCGCGCAGCAGCTGTCTGGCCACCGTCACCTTGTGCACCTCGGTCGGCCCGTCCGCCAGCCCCATCTGGAAGGAGCGCAGGATGTACCCGGCGAACGGCATCTCTTCGGATACGCCGATCGAGCCATGCACATGCAGCGCGCGGGCGGCAATGTCATGCAGCACCTTGGGCATGGCTGCCTTTACTGCAGCGATGTCTTTACGCACGCGCAGATAGTCCTGGTACTTGTCGATGCGCCAGGCGGTGCGCATCACCAGCAGCCGGAACTGCTCCAGTTCGATCCAGGAGTCGGCAATCTTTTCCTGCACCATTTGTTTTTCGGCCAACAGGCCACCTTGCGTGGTGCGCGACAGGGCGCGCTCGCACAACGCATCGAGCGCTCTCTGCGCCTGGCCGATCACACGCATGGCGTGGTGCACGCGACCACCGCCGAGTCGCACTTGAGCGACGACGAAGGCTTCGCCGGGCTTGCCGAGCAGGTCGGCGGACGATGCCCGCACCTTATCGAAACGCAGGTAGGCGTGCGTCGCCTCCGGATCATCCGCTATGCCGACGTTGCGCACGATGGTCACGCCCTGCGCATTCGCCGGCACGATGAACATGGTGGTGCCCTTGTGCACCGATACGCTCTTGTCGGTCACCGCCATGACGATGAAGAACGCCGCATAGCGTGCATTGGAGCCGAACCACTTCTCGCCGCTGATCAGCCAGTCATCGCCGTCGCGTACGGCCTCGGTGGTGAACACGCTGGGGTCGGCGCCGCCCTGGGGCTCGGTCATGGCGAAGCAGGAGACGATCTCGTTATCGAGCAAGGGTTCGAGGTATTTGCGCTTCTGCTCCTCGCTGCCGTAGTGGGCGAGGATTTCGCCGTTGCCCGAATCCGGCGCGTGACAGCCGAACACGATAGGCGCGAACAGTGCGCGGCCGAGAATTTCGTTGATCAGCGCCAGGCGTACCTGGCCGTATCCCGGCCCGCCCAGCTCCGGACCAAGATGACAGGCCCAGAGCCTGCGCGCCTTGACCTGCGCCTGTAGTGGACGCACCAATTGCTTGAACAGAGGGTCGTGGATGTTCCAGGGGCTGCCCAGTACATGTTCCAGCGGCTCGACCTCTTCGCGGACGAAGCGGTCGATCCAGTCCAGTTCCGTTTGAAAGTCCGGATCGGTTTCGAAATCCCAGGCCATGTCGTGCTCCAAAAAATATGAGTGGCGCTCAAGCGAGCAGCATGCCGCCGTCGACCAACAGGGTCTGACCCAGCATGTAGCCAGCCAGCGGCGAAGCCAGGAACAGCGCAACGTTGGCCATGTCCTGCGGGGTGCCGAGGCGGCCCAGCGGGATACCACGAAGCGCACCTTCGAGACGTTTGGGGTGTTCCGTGGTGATGCGCGTGAGCTTGGTTTCCACCAGGCCCGGCGCGATGCCGTTGACACGGATTCCCTCACGCGCCCAAGCCTCGCCGAGCGTGCGCGTCAAACCGAAAGCGCCGGTCTTGGAGGCGTTGTAGGCCGGATTGCCGCGGGTCGAATGGAAGGCGGCGGCCGAGCTGACGATGAGCATCGCGCCTCGTGATTCCTTCAGCAGTTCGAAGAACTTCTGCGCGCAAACCATCAGGCTGGTGAGGTTGATATCGACGACTTTCTTGAAGCCGTCGGTGAGAAATTCCTGACGGTCGTACAGCACTGTACCTTGCGCCTGAACCAGCACGTCGAGGCGAGTGAACGGCACGATCGCCGCCTCGATCAGGCTGGCGTTGGAGACATCGACCTGCACGTAGTGCAGCCCTTCAAGATGCGAATCCGCCGAGTCGGCGTAATCCTGCGCGCTCGGACGAGTGCCCCAGACGTGCACCTCGGCGCCGCGTTGACGGAAGTTCTGCGCGATGCCGTTACCGATGCCGCTGGAGCCACCGACGACCAGCACCGTCTTGCCGCTGAAATCCAATTCGTTCATGCGTTATTCCTGTGTGTTCAACCCAACCCGCGATCGAACGATCGGGTCGGGTTCATCGTTGACTTCGGCCGGAGTGGGCCGCCTTCGTGCATCAATTGCTTACAGCCGAACCACACCGGCCGCGGCCAGACGTTCCAGTTCGCTGTTTTCCAAGCCAAGCCCGCCGAGTACATCGCGGCTGTGCTGGCCGAGGGCGGGCGGCGGACGATCCAGCGACAACGGCAGATCACCGAAATCCCAGAACGCGCCAATCTGTTGCAGCTCGCCGTACACCGCATGTTGATAGTGGGTATGCAAGCCAGCCGCGGCGTGGTCGGGGTTGTCGAGAAAGGGGTCGAGCTGCGCCTCGAGAACGGCTTCGGCGGGCACGCCTTGTGCGCTCAAGGATGACAGCGCATCGGCCTGGGTCCGCCCGACGAAATACGTTTCGGGGTCCGCTCCGGCCAGCGCACGGAAACGCTGCGCTTCTTCGGGTTCCAGCGCCGCCACGGCGATCCAACCGTCATTGCAGCAAAACAGCCGGTGCGTGTCGCAAAGGCCGGTCTGGCTGGCGTCCAAATGCGCGATGGGCGTGACGCTGCCGTCCTCACGGCCCACCGCTTCGCTCATGGTGAGCAAGGTCGCGCCAAGCAACGACGCGTTCACCATCTGCCCTTCACCGGTCCGCGCGCGCTGGTAAAGCCCCAACAGCAGAACGTACAACGAAGAAAGTCCTGCAAAGAAATCACCAACGCCAAAACGCAGCCACATCGGCGGTTGGCCGGCACCGCCCTGCTCCACTTCCCAACCGCAAGAGGCTTGCATCAACTGGTCGAAGCCGGGCCAATCGGCACGTGGTCCGGTGGGTCCGTAAGCGCTGACGTGGCAATAAATGAGTTGCGGATTGATCCGCTTGAGGCTGTCGTAATCGACCTTCAGCTTGCGTGCCGCCGGCAGGCGCATGTTGTGATGGACCACATCGGCCCAACGCACCAGCGCCTCGACCGCCGGTTGACTCAGCTCATCGCCGAGTTTTAGCGCTACGCCCAGCTTGCCGCGCTGAGTCCCACTGAAAATGCGCTCCAGTCGGCGCATGGCATCGCCGGTCGGGGCCTCGACCTTGATCACCTCCGCGCCCAAATCGGCCAGCATCATGCAGGCGAACGGCCCAGCCAGATAGGCGCCCAAGTCGAGCACCTTGAGACCATGCAAAGGAGGCAACGGCTCGCCCTGACGCCCAGTGCCCGGAACCAGACGCAGCGTTGGCGAGTCCTTGAAGTCGCTGTCATTGTCCGCGCCGGGCTGAGGTGCGGAACGGCCGATGCGTGCCGGTGGGGTGATCATCCAGGCTGGCCCCGGTTGCAGCGTCTTGCCGAGCGTGGCGTCTTCCACTTCGACCACATACCCGTTCAGTCGCGCCTGCTCATCGAAATAGATGTCGCCGAAGGGCGCGGCAATCTGCGCCGAAACATCGTGCTGCCAGAAATGCTCGACCCACTCATGAGCGGGCCGCGTGGCGATGATGGCCCGGTTGGCTCCGAAATTCGGCGCCACGTGGCTCGGCGGCCATTGCGCATTGAGCCGGGCGACTTCCGCCTCGCCCAGTTCTGCCATGGCATTGGCCATCAATGGGGCTTTATCCGGCGAGTAATGCACATGAATCCAGCGGCCGTCGGCGCACTGGTGCAGCGGGATCGGAATGTGCTTGTCCAGCCCCTTGGCGAATACCGGCGTCGGTGTTTGCGCGCGGCTCCAGTGCATGGTCATCGGGACCAGCGCGGCCTGAGCCAGACTGGTGTGCGCGGCGCCGCCACGGCCATCACGATCACGCGCGATCAACCGCGCCATCACGCCCACCACACACAGCCAGCTTGCCAGCCAATTGGCAAAGGGCATGCGCACGAAGACCGGCCCAGGGCGGTGGCCCGGCTGTTCGTCGAGCAGGCCCAGGCGTGCCAGCACCAGCGTTTCACGTGGCACTGCCCCAGCCAGTGGATGCTTCTTCGGCCAGCCGGTAATGGCCGAAACGATCAACGCAGGAAAGCGCTGCGCCAGCTGTGCATCGTCGAGCCCCAGCGTCGCGGCCTGCTTGGGAGTGAATTCGTGAATAAGCACGTCGGCCGCGGCCAGCAGCCGTTCGAGCCGCTGCTGCCCGTCCGGCACGTTGATATCCAGCGTGACACTGCGCTTGCCCCGATTGAGCACCGCGAACAGCGCTTCCTCGCGCCGAGCCGGGTTGTCGGGCGGTTCGACCAGAATCACCTCGGCTCCTGCCTCACATAGCTGCAACCCCGCCGCAGAGCTCGCGATACCAGAACCCAGGTTGACAACACGTAGGCCGTGCAATGTTGAATCACTCATAAGCACCTCTGGGTGTCTTGTTATTGTTCCAATGTTTCACTGTTCTGCTGCTCTGCTGTTCTGCTGTTCTGCTGTTCTGCTGTTCTGCTGTTCTGCTGTTCTACGCCGGAGCGAAACCGTGCCCGGCCTCGTTCGGCGAATTAAGAAGCTAGTGCATGAACCAGGATGATTCCAGTGTCAGACTGATAGTTTTTATACAGAATCCTATAAATTGTTTATTTGCACTAACTTCGTACGATTTTTTGCAGCCTACTTGGCTATCCCCCGGCAGAGCCTAGCCGACGCGCCTGCCAGCTACCCCCGCCAGCAGCACGCCACTCATCAACCAGAACAGTGACGCGGCACCAAGCGCCGCGCCCAGCACGCCGAACAGCAGCGGCATGCTGGCTCCGGAACAATTGATAAATACCGAGCGCACCGCCAGCCCTTCGCCGTGACGCGCACTGGGGGTTACATGGTGCAGTTGTGTCATCAACGCAGGCTGAATGGTGCCCAGCGCAACACCCAGCGTGGCGGTTCCCAGGGCCATCGCCCAGGCGGGGCCGAGCCAGGGGTAGATGGCGTACACCGCTGCGGTGAGCAGCAGGGCACTCAAGATGATCGAGCGCTGCGACAGACGATTGGCCAGTAGCGGTATCAACAGCAGCCGCACCAGTGTCGAGGTTACGGCGTAGGCGGCGAGGATCGCGCCGATCACCGAGGCGCTCATGCCCCGGGCATTGCCCAGAATCGGCAAGGCGAAGGAATGCACATCCCAGCTGGCCGACACCAGCCAGTTGATGAATAACAATCGGCGAAACGACGGCTCGCGCAGCAGATCCCATGCAGGGCGTCGCTGCTCGCGCGATACCGGGGCGGCCATCTGTTCGCGCGGCACCCACTGCGATAGCAGCAGCGTACCGAGGGGCAGTATCGCCAGGGCCGCAAACGCAATGCGAAAACCGTAATGATCGATCAGCAGTCCCGTTCCCAGAGGCCCGATCAGGCTGGCCAGGGCCGGCGCGATAGCGATCCAACCGAATACCTTCATGCGCTCGCCTGCGTTACGCGCCAGGCGCGCCGCCGTGCGCTGAAGCGCGATCAACCCGAAACTGGAGCCGCCGCCACAGAGTGCGGCAGCCAGACAAAGCCACAGGTAATGACTCGTCGAACTGGCGATCACCGCGCCGGCAAAGGACAGGCTCGCGGCGATGCGTGTCGGGCGGTGATAGCCGTGTCGGTCCGCCATACGACCCGCGGTCAGGGCGAGAAATACCGGCGCGGTCGCAAACATCGCCATCACCACGCCGACCGCCCAGACATCCATATCGCGTTGCAGCAGCTGCAGTGGCGCGGCCATGCGCATCCCGGTCAGGCATGAGTGCATGCCGATCTACAGCACCAGGACCCACAGCTTGAAGTAGGAAAGGGCTCAGCGAGCGCTCCGTCAGATGACGCCGACAGGGTCACGAGCGGTGCCGTAAGCGGAAGGGATTGATGCAGGGCGTGAAGCAGAATCGGATGCGTACATTCAAGTCATTCTTATTGTTGGAATCTTGAATATAGACAGATATCAGCTATATGTACAATTACCTAGCGTCGCGATGCCAGCATCTGTTCATATGCGATGCGACCACATCCAAGGGAGAGCTTCGTGATCGAACGAATGGACCACTTCACGATCGTGACGGATCAGCTGCAGGCAACGCGCGAGTTCTACATTGACCTGCTCGGGTTGACCGAAGGCCCGCGCCCGCCTTTTCCGGTGGCTGGCTTGTGGCTCTATGCCAACGGCCACCCGCTGCTGCACGTGGTGCAGGTGCAGCGAATGCCAGAGCCCCGCCGCGGCGTGCTCGACCACATGGCGTTTTGGGCCGAAGGGCTGCGGCAGACATGGCAACTGCTCGAAGATCGCGGCATCGAATTTCGTGTCATCAGAGCGCCGGGGGCGGTCCGTACCTGGCAGCTGTTTTTCCTGGACCCCAATGGCGTGGAAGTGGAGCTGGACTTCGCGGCTGAGGAAACGCCTCCCGAAGACTGGAAAGCCCGCTTGCCGCCGCGTCAGATCAAGCCATCGTAGCTCCCGCCATCCACTTGAAGGTTTTGCCCCGAGATGTAGCTCGCCTGAGCCGAGCAAAGAAATGCACAAGCCGCGGCGAATTCTTCCGGCTTGCCGAACCGCCGCGCCGCTACGGGCCTGAGCATCTCGGTGCGCGCATCTTCCAGGCTCAGCTTTCTGTGCTTGGCCAGCTGCGCGGTCATGTAGCGCAAGCGGTCGGTTTCGATGCGTTCAGGTAGCAGGTTGTTGATGGTCACGTTGTCGCGCACCACTTCGCTGGACAACGCTTTGGAAAACGCCGTCAGCCCTGCCCGAGAGGCGGTGGAAAGTCCCAAGGGCAGGCGCGGCGACTTCACCATGGCCGAGGTGATGTTGATGATCCGTCCGAAGCGCCGCTCGCGCATGCCACCGACCACGCCCTGGATCAGCAAGATTGCCGACAACATGTTTGCCTCGATAGCCCGCAGCCAGGCCGCATGGTCCCAGTCTTCGATCCTGCCCGGCGCGGGGCCGCCGTTGTTGGTGATCAGGATGTCGGGCGCGGGACATGCGGCGATCAGGGCGGCTCGGCCTTCTTCGGTATTCAGATCGCCGCGCACGACAAGCGGCCTGTGACCTGTGGCGGTCTCGACTTCCGCCGCCGTGCGCTCCAACTGCTCGGCATCGCGCCCGTTGATCAATACGCGGCAACCTTCCTGCGCCAACGCCAGCGCGCAGGCCTTGCCGAGGCCACGAGACGAAGCGCAGATAATTGCGCTGCGCCCTGCGATTCCCAAATCCATAACGCTGCTTCCTGTCGTTGCCAACGGTGTCGGCGTATTGCGTGTTCGACGTCCTCGCGCCGGCGAGGTATCAGCCGTCCATACCCAGCAATTGGGTGATGTCCCGACCCGGTTCGGCATCGGAGCCATAGGAAAAATCGCCCTTGCGCTGACGTTCGGCCAGCTGCTCCATCTGAAAGCGATAACGAGTGCCGGGCGCATCGAAGCGCGAATGCAGGTCGATGCGTTCACCCGGCTCGAAATAACGCTGGTTCTGCGGACGCACCACGGAGTTGTCCTGCGGCTGGATGATGTAATTGATGCGCGGCATCAAATAGCGGAACGGTGCAGGTGCCGCCGTGGTGTTGAACGTCACGTCGCAGCGCGAGCGGTGTTTGCCCACCGGCAGGAATGGCTGCAGATTGGGCACGTCGTAACCCGGACGAAAGCGCGGATAGGAGATACACACGTTGCTGCGCAGATGAATATGCAGCACGGCGCGGAAGTCCTGGTACTTCGCTCGCACACCGCCGACCCAACGCATCACTGGCGCGACGGACTTCTGCGCGACCGTGCGGGTACGTGTCACGGTTTCCGACGTCCACTCCACTTCCACCACGTCCGATTCCGATATCCCGTCGCCGATGGTATTGGCATGTAGAAAGTCGGCGTGGGTCAGGTCGATGAGGTTTTCCACCGACAAGGCAGAACTGGCATCGAAACGAACCGTGCGCTGGGTGTAACCAGGAAGACTGCCATCAACCGGCAGAAACGGGATGTGCGGCAGCAGCAAGGAATCGGCCGCATCAGGATTGCCATACCAGGCCCAGATATAACCGTAACGCTCGACAACCGGGTAGTAGCCCATACCGCCGGTAAACTCGGTGAATGATGCACGCTCGGCATGCAGGCGCTCGGGATGAAACTCGGCCGCAAATGGCCGACCGTCCTTTCGCCAGAGGTAATAGCTCTGGGAATGGATGATCCGGCGGATGGGCCGCTCGGTGACATCGCGGCTGTGGGATACCGGGAACCAGGTATCGCGCAGGTCATAGTTGGTCGGTGTCCAGTCTTTGCGAATCCGGCGCGCAGCGGCTTGCGGCTGTGCATCGGAAAGAGGCGTGGCGGCGTGCATGGAATTCTCCGGGTTCAGCTGAATGAAGATCAGACGGCGAGGCGTTGTTCAACGACTATCTGCTGACGCAACTCATGTAAGTCACGCGAGGGTGCGACCAATAACGCGGCGATGGCCGAGCCATCGATCGTGGCATTCACGCTGAACGGCGCTCTGCCTGCAGTCCGTGAGGCGCGCCAGCGCAACGGCGCGCCCGCCATGCTGGTCGTGTGCTGGAAGCCGCGCCAACAGAGGCTGGTGGTGCCTCGTCGGTTGGCGCTCGCACCGATGAAAAGCGTGCTGAGCGGCGTTTCATCCTGGCTCAGCAGGTCCACCCGGATGGTGCCGCCACGCAGCGGAACCGCCGTGCGAACGATCAGCGGGTAGTCAGCCACGAACTGCGACGGCAAGATCTGACTCGACCAGACCGCGCCCCTGTCGAGCACGAGACGGTCGTTCACCAGTTGCGGATCGCCCAGGAAGAAATCCGTTATTTGCACTGAGTCGAAGCCCAACAGGCAGTTGGGCCCATCCAGCATCACGGCGAGGTACTCATCGTGCGTCATGCTGACGACGGCGCTTCCCGTGTACTCACGCCCCGTAGGGGAGTAATCGGCGCTTGGCAGGGTGGCGTCCGGCTCGCCGTCGCCCACCCATACATGCACGAAACCGTTACTTTCTTTTGCCACAAAGGCGCGCGCCGCATGGCGTTGCGGGACGCGTTCGCTGGCGCTCAGGTTCGGGATAGCGGTACAGGCGCCGCTGGCTCCATCGAACGTCCAGCCGTGATAGCCACACTGCAGCCCGGAACCCACGACGCAGCCTAGCGATAACGGCACCCGCCGGTGCGGACAGCGATCTTCCAGGGCGAAGACCTGCCCTTCAGCGTTGCGGAACAGAACCAGTTCTTCCCCGCCGCAGGTCACGGCGAGAGGCTTTACATTATTCACGGATTCGCAAAGGGCCGAAGCCCACCATGAGCTGGTCGCCATCGAATGTTTGCCTCGTATTGTTATTGTAGATGCAGCCAGGCGACGTCCCCGATCCGGGCGCCTCGCCTCAGACCAAAGTAGACCTTGGTGTAAAACGAAACAACATTAAATAGGCATATTTTAATATTTTGTTCATATTTTCTTCGCCGGTACGCGTAGGCGTTTTGATCGCAAATCCTCGCGGATACGGCCACCACTTGTCTGAGACGCACCATTGGATATCAAGCAGCTGAGATTTCTCGTAGCGCTGGACGAAACCCGGCACTTTGGCCAGGCCGCAGCACGCTGCCATGTCACTCAACCTACGCTTTCGATGCGCTTGCGCGGGTTGGAAGATGAGCTGGGCCTGCATCTGGTGACGCGCAGTCAGCGTTTCGAGGGCTTTACCCCGGAGGGTGAACGCATTCTGGCCTGGGCCCGTAGCCTGCTTGCGGCGCAGGACGGTCTCTACGCCGAGGCAGCATCCTGTCGCGGCCAGCTGGTGGGTAGTCTGCGTTTGGGAGTGGTACCGCTGGCGGGTTTCAATCCGATGCAATTGGTGACTCTATTTGCCGAGCGGCATCCAAGCCTGCACTTCCAGCTGTTTGCCTTGAGCAGCGATCAGATTCTGGAGAGGCTGAACCGGAACCAGCTCGACCTGGGTATTTCCTATCTCGAGCGTCTCGACCAGGCGCATTTCGCCAGCCTGCCGCTGGGTGAAACGCGGATGGGGTTGCTGCACGACCGGCGTCACTTTCGCTTTCCAGGTGCCTCTGTCACGTGGGAGGCGCTGGTGACGCTGCCGCTCGGCATGTTGTCGAGCGGCATGCATTTCCGGCAATCAATCGATCATGCGTTGCGCAGTCGCGGCCTGAATCCCGCCCCTAAACTGGAAACCGACGCGGTGCATCATCTGCTGCAAGGGGTCAGCGCAGGCCTGTGCTGCGCGGTGATGCCACTGGACAGTGGGCTCGGTGAATCGGCGGATCATCTGACCCTGACGCCTATTGACGATGCCAGCACGCTCGCCCCGCTTGGCCTGATTCTTCGCCTCGATGCCCCACGTTCGGTACTCGGCGAAGCCTGTTTCGCCGAAGCCGAGGCCATGCTCTGCGCTGTCCACATGCCGGATTGAGCCAAACCGGTGATCAAGCGTGTCGATAACGCAATCGAACATAGCGATTGGACGCTGTTGCCATAGAACTCATAGGCTCCACAGGTCGTGGTGCACATCGCGCACGGCTCGGCCTTACCTGGGTACAGGCAGGTCGATGTGAACCTACGCGCAGATGAGTATTGAGCATGAGCCGCCCGCCCCGTTCCCAGCCTGCCTCTCGTTACCAGCCCTATCACGGTCCCGCTGGTGGCTGGGGCGCGCTGCGCAGCGTGGCGCAATCATGGCTGGGCAGCGGCAACGCGCTGAAGAACATTCGCACCTTGTTGAAAACCAACCAGAACGGCGGCTTCGATTGCCCCGGTTGTGCCTGGGGAGATTCGCCCCATGACGATACGGTGAAGTTTTGCGAGAACGGCGCCAAGGCAGTGAACTGGGAGGCGACCAAAAGACGTGTCGATGCCGAATTCTTCGCCCGTTACAGCGTCAGCCAATTGCGCGAGCAAAGCGACTACTGGCTCGAGTACCAGGGTCGTCTGACCCAGCCCATGCGCTACGACGCCGACACTGATCATTATCTGCCGATCGGCTGGGATGCGGCCTTCGCCCTGATCGGCGAGCAGCTGAAGAGGCTGGAAACGCCTCATCAGGCGGAGTTCTATACCTCCGGACGGGCCAGTAACGAAGCCGCGTTTCTTTATCAGCTGTTCGGCCGCGCGTTCGGCACCAACAATTTTCCCGACTGCTCGAACATGTGCCATGAGGCCAGCGGCGTCGCGCTCGGCGGCAGCATCGGTGTCGGCAAAGGCACGGTTACCTTCGATGATTTCGCTCATGCCGACGCCATCTTCGTGCTCGGCCAGAACCCCGGCACCAACCATCCGCGCATGCTCGAACCGCTTCGCGAGGCAGTGCAGCGCGGTGCTCAGGTCGTTTGTTTCAATCCACTGAAGGAGCGAGGACTGGAGCGTTTCCAACATCCCCAAAAGCCACTGGAGATGCTCGGCAACCAGGATGCACCGACCAATACCGCCTATTTTCGTCCCAACCTCGGCGGCGACCTGGCAGCGTTGCGCGGAATGGCGAAGTTTCTTCTTCAATGGGAGCGCGACGCCCAGCAGCAAGGCACCGACGCGGTGTTCGACCATGCCTTCATTGACGAACACACGCAGGGGCTCGATGACTATCTGAACGTCATCGACGCTACACCCTGGTCGCTGATCGAGGGGCAATCGGGGCTGTCGCGCGCCGATATCGAACAGGCTGCGCGGATGTACCGCCACGCAGAGCGGGCAATCGTCTGCTGGGCCATGGGCATCACCCAGCATCGCCATTCAGTAGCAACCATTCAGGAGATCGCCAACCTCTTGCTGCTGCGCGGCAACCTTGGCAAACCGGGCGCTGGCGCCTGTCCGGTGCGCGGTCACAGCAATGTCCAGGGCGATCGCACCATGGGCATCAATGAGCGGCCGCCAGCGGCGTTGCTGGATGCCATCGAGCAGCGCTTTTCGTTCAGCGTGCCACGCGCACATGGCCACAACACGATCGAAGCGATCAACGCCATGCTTGCCGGCCAGGCGAAGGTGTTCATCGGATTGGGCGGCAATTTCGCTCAGGCGACGCCCGACTCGCCCCGCACCCACGAAGCGCTGCGCAATTGCGAGCTGACGGTACAGATCAGCACCAAACTCAACCGCAGTCATCTGACCAATGGCAAACAGGCGCTTATTCTGCCCTGCCTCGGCCGCACCGACATCGATCTGCAGGCCAGCGGTCCGCAGGCCGTGACGGTCGAAGACTCGTTCAGCATGGTTCACGCCTCCTGGGGCCAGTTGCAGCCGCTATCGCCACAGATGCGCTCGGAGCCGGCGATCGTCGCTGGCATCGCCGCAGCCACACTCGGTAAGCATCCGATGGATTGGCACTGGTTAGTGGAAGATTACGCACGCATTCGGGAACTGATCGAAGCAACCATCCCCGGCTTCGCCGACTTCAATGCCAAACTCAAGCAGCCCGGCGGTTTCTACCTGGGCAACGCAGCCGCACGCCGAACCTGGAATACTGCGAGCGGTCGTGCTCAGTTCAAGCACCACCCGCTGCCCCTGGACTTGGTGCCGGCAGAGGCCAGCCGCGACGGCCAAACGCCGGACCTTATCTTGCAGACGCTGCGTTCGCACGATCAGTACAACACCACGCTGTATGGGCTGAATGATCGCTATCGCGGAGTCAAAGGCATGCGCGAGGTTGTGTTCGTCAACCCAAGCGATCTTCAACGGCTCGGGTTCGAGAACGGAGAAGTCGTTGATCTGATCTCGCTCTGGGACGACGGCATCGAGCGGAAGGTGCGCGGATTTACCCTTCTCGCCTACGACACCCCCTTGGGCCAGGCCGCCGCCTATTACCCGGAGACCAATCCACTGGTGCCGCTAGGAAGCTTCGGTGAAGGAAGCCATACACCTACATCCAAGTTCGTCGCCATCAAGGTGATAAAAAACGGAAAACAGACGGAGCGGGATTTGCTAGCGCATGCATGACGAAGCGATGCACGTGTCCGTGTAGCTAGCCCAACCTGAGATGGGCGACCCAGCAACCTTCGGCGTTGGTGGGAGCGTCTGGGCGCGTCGCAAACGCTTCGGATCGCTGCAGCGTGTCATTGGCCAAACCCAGCGTTCATTGGTCGCTCACAAATGGGGCAAATCGCTTATCGCAGGCTGACAGTAGCGGGTCTGACGGTCATCCACGTCACTGCGGCAAGCAATCCGGCCGCTGAAAAAAGTCCATGAGCTAAGAGTCAGGCACCCCGCCTTGTCCGCGCCATTTCCGATAACAACGGGAGTGTCATCGAATTCATGAGCAGCCGGTCCGCAAATATAAACAACCGCTTCGGCACCACGATGGCTGGGTCGCACGTCAGCCCTCGATTCACGCCGGGTTTGTTTTGACCAATTTGAGTTTGACAACGAACCGTATGCAACTTACTTTCTGTACGTTTATCCATATTTTGTTCATATTTTTGGAATTCGCCTCGACATCTTAAGCGCCGCAGGCTGCAAGATAGGCCCTGTTCGATTCTTAACGCTCGGTTTGCTTTGCCCCCTCGGCTTTACAAATTAACCCGACTATCCGGCCTGCTTTCAGGGCTGCATGAGAAAACATTGTGCTCGAAGCTTATCGAATTCTACTCGGACAACGCGCCAGCCAAGGACTTCCTGGCTTGCCGCTGAACGCCGAACAGACCGCAGGCCTGATCGAACTATTGAAGAACCCGCCAGCCGGCGAAGAAGCCTTCCTGGTCGACCTGATCACCAACCGCGTCCCTGCCGGTGTCGACGAAGCTGCCTACGTCAAGGCAGGCTTTCTCTCCGCCATCGCCAAAGGCGAAGCCACCTCTCCACTGATCAACAAGCAACGCGCCGTTGAACTGCTGGGCACCATGCAGGGCGGCTACAACATCGCCACCCTGGTCGAGCTGCTGGATGATGCCGAGCTGTCCGCGGTGACCGCCGAGCAACTCAAGCACACCCTGCTGATGTTCGACGCCTTCCACGACGTCGCCGAAAAAGCCAAGGCCGGCAATGCCAACGCCAAGGCCGTACTGCAGTCCTGGGCTGATGGCGAGTGGTTCCAGAACCGCCCGGCGCTGGCTGAAAAGATCAGCCTGTCCGTGTTCAAGGTCACCGGCGAAACCAACACCGATGATCTGTCACCAGCTCCAGACGCCTGGTCGCGCCCCGACATCCCACTGCATGCCTTAGCCATGCTGAAAATGGCCCGCGACGGCATCAACCCGGACGTTCCCGGCTCGGTAGGCCCGATCAAGCAGATGGAAGCACTGAAGGCCAAGGGCTTCCCGGTCGCCTACGTCGGCGACGTGGTCGGCACCGGCTCTTCGCGCAAGTCCGCCACCAACTCGGTGCTGTGGTTCTTCGGCGACGACATCCCGAACGTGCCGAACAAGCGCGCGGGTGGCTTCTGCTTCGGCACCAAGATCGCCCCGATCTTCTACAACACCATGGAAGACGCCGGCGCCCTGCCTATCGAGTTCGATTGCTCCAACCTGGCCATGGGCGACGTCATCGACGTGTATCCATACAAGGGCGAAGTGCGCCGCCACGGTAGCGACGAGCTGGTCACCACCTTTGAGCTGAAGACCGACGTACTGCTGGACGAAGTCCGCGCTGGCGGTCGTATTCCGCTGATCATCGGTCGTGGCCTTACCGACAAGGCGCGCGCCGAACTGGGCCTTGGTCCGGCCAACCTGTTCAAGATGCCGATCGCCCCGGCTGACAGCGGCAAGGGTTTCACCCTGGCGCAGAAGATGGTCGGTCGCGCTTGCGGCCTGCCGGAAGGCACGGGCGTGCGCCCAGGCACCTACTGCGAGCCGAAGATGACTACCGTCGGCTCCCAGGACACCACTGGCCCGATGACCCGCGACGAGCTGAAAGACCTGGCGTGCCTGGGCTTCTCTGCAGATCTGGTGATGCAGTCCTTCTGCCATACTGCGGCCTATCCGAAGCCAATCGACGTCAACACCCACCACACCCTGCCTGACTTCATCAAGAACCGTGGCGGTGTCTCTCTGCGCCCGGGCGACGGCATCATCCACAGCTGGCTGAACCGCATGCTGCTACCGGACACCGTCGGCACCGGTGGCGACTCGCACACCCGCTTCCCGATGGGCATCTCCTTCCCGGCCGGTTCCGGTCTGGTAGCCTTCGCTGCCGCCACTGGCGTCATGCCGCTGGACATGCCGGAATCCGTACTGGTGCGCTTCAAGGGCGAAATGCAACCGGGCATCACCCTGCGTGACCTGGTCCATGCCATCCCCTACTACGCCATTCAAGAAGGCATGCTGACCGTCGAGAAGAAGGGTAAGAAGAACATCTTCTCCGGCCGCATCCTGGAAATCGAAGGTCTGAACAACCTGACCGTTGAACAAGCCTTCGAACTGTCCGACGCCTCTGCCGAACGTTCCGCTGCCGGCTGTACCATCAAGCTCCCCGAAGACGCAATCGCCGAGTACCTGCGCTCCAACATCACCCTGCTGCGCTGGATGATCAGCGAAGGCTACGGCGATGCCCGCACCCTGGAGCGTCGTGCCCAGGCGATGGAAGCGTGGCTGGCCAAGCCGAGCCTGCTGGAAGCCGACAAGGACGCCGAATACGCCGCCGTGATCGAGATCGATCTGGCCGACGTGAAAGAGCCAGTCCTCTGCGCCCCGAACGACCCGGACGACGCCCGCCTGCTCTCCAGCGTTGCTGGCGAGCAGATCGACGAAGTGTTCATCGGTTCGTGCATGACCAACATCGGTCACTTCCGCGCTGCCGGTAAGCTGCTGGACAAGGTCAAGGGTGGCATTCCGACCCGTCTGTGGCTGGCTCCGCCGACCAAGATGGACGCTCACCAATTGACCGAAGAAGGCTACTACGGCATCTACGGCAAGGCCGGTGCGCGCATGGAAATGCCAGGCTGCTCGCTGTGCATGGGCAACCAGGCACGTGTCCAGACCGGTTCGACCGTGGTCTCTACCTCGACCCGTAACTTCCCGAACCGCCTGGGTGATGCCACCAACGTGTACCTGGCGTCTGCCGAGCTGGCTGCAGTCGCCTCGATTACCGGCAAGCTGCCGACCGTCGAGGAGTACATGCAGTACGCGAAACAGATCGACACCATGTCTGCCGATGTCTACCGCTACCTGAGCTTCGACCAGATCGCTGAGTTCCGTGAGTCCGCGGCCAAGGCGAAGATTGACGTGGTCGCTGTTTAATTCGAACCTAACAAGGCGGTTTCCGTTATGACTTCTAACCAGCTCCTCTGGGAAGGCGTCGAACTTATGCTGTTCGGCTTAGGTTCTGTCTTCGTATTTCTTGTCCTACTTATCTATTGCATCCGGCTCATGTCGTTCTGCGTGGGTCGCTTCGAGCCAACGCCGACTCCGGTCATGCATGCAGCGCCGAGCCCTTCTGCCTTTATTGAATTGGATGGCGACGAGTTGAGCGCCATCCAGTCCGCTATTCATCAGCACCGCGCGCGCCGCGGTTGATCAGAAAGGGAGTTCGCTCATGAGTTCTGTCAAACAGCCGCTCGGCATTACCGACGTGGTGCTACGTGATGCCCACCAATCCATTCTGGCCACCCGCGTCCGTCTTGAAGACATGCTGCCGATTGCCGGCAAGCTCGATCAGGTGGGGTTCTGGTCGGTTGAATCCTGGGGTGGCGCGACCTTCGACGCGTGCATTCGCTATCTAGGCGAAGACCCGTGGGAGCGCATCCGTGAGCTAAAGAGAGCGATGCCTAACACCCGTCAGCAGATGCTGCTACGCGGTCAGAACCTGCTGGGCTATCGACACTACGCCGACGATGTGGTGGAAAAATTCGTCGAGCGGGCAGCGGTCAACGGCGTCGACGTGTTCCGCGTCTTCGATGCGATGAACGATCCGCGTAACCTCGAAACCGCGCTGCGTGTCGTCAAGCAGCAGGGTAAGCATGCCCAGGGCACTATCTCCTACACTACCAGCCCGGTGCATACCCTGGAGATGTGGGTCGATCTGGCCAAGCGGATCGAAGACATGGGCGCCGATTCGGTCGCGATCAAGGACATGGCCGGTATTCTTACGCCTTATACGGCCTTCGAGCTGGTTTCGCGCCTTAAGACGAACCTGTCGATTCCGATCCATATGCAGTGTCACGCTACGGCGGGCCTGTCGACGGCAGCCATCCTTAAAGCCGTTGAGGCTGGCATCGACAACGTAGACACCGCTATCTCGTCGCTCTCGATGACTTACGGGCATTCGCCGACCGAATCGGTGGTGGCGATTTTCCAGGGCACCGAGCGCGACACCGGGCTCGATCTGGAACTGCTGGAAGAAATCGCCGCCTATTTCCGCGAGGTACGCAAGAAATACGCGAAATTCGAAGGCACGCTCAGGGGCGTTGATTCACGCATCCTCGTCGCGCAGGTGCCTGGCGGCATGCTGACCAATATGGAAGGCCAACTGAAGGAGCAGGGCGCGCTCGACAAATTTGACCAGGTATTGGCCGAGATCCCCCGCGTCCGCGAAGACCTCGGCTTCATCCCGCTGGTGACACCAACTTCGCAGATCGTTGGCACACAGGCTGTCATTAACGTGCTCACCGGCGAGCGCTTCAAGTCCATCACCAAGGAGACCGCCGGCATCCTCAAGGGCGAGTACGGCTCCGCGCCGGCTCCCTTCAATACCGAACTGCAGCAACGCGTGCTCGGCGGCGCGCAAGTCATCACCTGCCGCCCCGCCGACCTGCTACAGCCGGAAATGGACAAGCTGACCGCCGAGCTGAAAGGCCTGGCTCAGGAGAAAGGCATCAAGCTGGCCAAGGACGAGATCGATGACGTCCTCACCTATGCGCTGTTCCCCCAGATCGGCCTCAAGTTTCTCGAGAACCGCGGCAACGCCGCCGCCTTCGAGCCGATGCCGACCGGCAACGAGCAGGCGCCACGCGAAGCGGGCGTATCCGAGCTTTACACCGTCGAGGTCAACGGCAAGTCGTACGTGGTACAGGTCAACGAAGGTGGCGACATCGAGGGACTCAAGCCGATCGGTGACGCTTCTGGCGCAACAGCTGCAACCGCTTCTGCACCGGCCGCTGGCACTGGTGAGCCTCAGCTGGCACCGCTGGCAGGCAATATCTTCAAGGTGCTCGTACAGCCCGGTCAGTCGGTTCAGGAGGGCGATCTGGTGATCATCCTCGAAGCCATGAAAATGGAAACTGAAATCCGTGCATTCAAGGCCGGCACCGTCTCGGGTGTAAACGTCAAGGTCGGCGACGCGGTGTCGGTGGGCGATAGCCTGCTGACCATCGCTTAAGGAGTGCTGCATGGATAAGTTGCTCAAGCTGTGGCACAGCACCGGTCTGTATCACCTGGAGCCCGGCCAGTTGCTGATGATCGTGGTGTGCCTTGCCCTGATCTATCTGGCGATTCGCAAGGGGTTCGAGCCGTTGTTGCTGATCCCGATCGGCTTCGGGGGCCTGCTCGCCAACATTCCGGTCGCCAACATGGCCGAGGGTGCCGGTATCCTGCACCTGCTCTACGAAGTGGGTTTGCCGACCAGCGTGTTCCCCCTGCTGATCTTCATGGGCGTGGGGGCGATGACGGACTTCGGTCCTATGCTGGCCAACCCTAAGACCCTGCTGCTCGGTGCGGCAGCGCAGTTCGGTATCTTCGCCACCTTGCTCGGTGCGTTGGGGCTGGCAGCGATGGGGATTCCGGGTATGGAGTTCAGCATGCGCGAGGCGGCTTCGATCGCCATCATCGGCGGTGCGGACGGCCCGACCTCGATCTTCGTTACCGCCAAGCTCGCACCGCACCTGCTGGGTCCGATTGCCGTGGCGGCCTACTCGTACATGGCGCTGGTTCCGTTGATTCAGCCGCCGATCATGCGAGCACTGACCACCAAGGAAGAGCGCGCCATCGTGATGACGCAGCTGCGCCATGTCGGTCAGGCGGAAAAGATCGTCTTCCCGCTGATGCTTGCCCTGATGATTGGCATGTTATTGCCGGATGCCGCTCCGCTGGTGGGCATGTTCGCCTTCGGTAACCTGCTGCGTGAATGTGGGGTGGTCGATCGACTGGCTGATACCTCGCGTAATGCGCTGATCAACATCGTCACCATCGGCTTGGGTTTGACCGTCGGCTCCAAGCTGTCTGCCGAAGCCTTCCTGCAGATGAAGACCCTGGGAATTCTGGTACTCGGCATGGTTGCGTTTTGTGGCGGAACGGCCGCCGGTGTGCTGATGGCTAAAGTGATGAACATGTTCAGCACGAACAAGATCAACCCACTGATTGGTTCGGCAGGCGTATCGGCCGTACCCATGGCTGCGAGGGTGTCGAACAAGGTGGGGCTCGAGGCGAATCCACAGAACTTCTTGCTCATGCATGCAATGGGACCGAACGTGGCGGGGGTCATCGGCTCCGCTGTTGCTGCGGGCATTTTGCTGAGTTTCGTAGGGTGACTAACCGCTAGGCTAAGGTATCACGTGTCGTCAGGAACACAACTACACCTGCCTAGGGACAGTCTGAAAAAGACTTTCTGATTTTGGCAAAATAGCCGAACGCCACCCACCGAGTTTTCTGATGAAGCAGATGACCTTCGCCGATGCCGAGTACGCCGGCAAGCGCAAGCAGACCCGCAAAGAGCTGTTCCTGATCGAGATGGATCGGGTGGTGCCGTGGAAGGGGTTGATTGCCCTGATCGAGCCGCATTACCCCAAGGGTGAAGGTGGCCGTCCGGCGTACCCGTTGATGGCAATGCTGCGGGTTCATCTAATGCAAAACTGGTTCGGTTATAGCGATCCAGCGATGGAGGAGGCACTGTACGAGACCACCATCCTGCGGCAGTTCGCGGGGCTGAGCCTGGAGCGTATCCCCGACGAAACCACCATCCTCAACTTCCGTCGCCTGCTGGAGAAACACGAACTGGCTGCTGGCATCCTGGCCGTGATCAATGGCTACCTGGGTGACCGTGGCCTGTCGCTGCGCCAAGGCACCATCGTCGATGCCACGCTGATCAATGCGCCGAGTTCGACCAAGAACAAAGACGGCAAGCGCGACCCAGAGATGCACCAGACCAAGAAGGGCAACCAGTATTACTTTGGCATGAAGGCCCACATCGGCGTCGATGACGAATCGGGCCTGGTGCATAGCGTGGTAGGTACGGCGGCTAACGTGGCGGACGTCACCCAGGTCGACAAGTTGCTGCATGGCGAGGAAAACGTGGTCTGCGCCGATGCGGGTTATACCGGCGTCGAGAAGCGTGCCGAGCATGATGGCCGCGAAGTGATTTGGTAGGTGGCAGCACGGCGCAGCACTTACAAAAAGCTGGGCAAGAGCAGCGCGCTGTACAAAGCCAGACGCAAGATCGAGAAATCCAAGGCTCAGGTACCCCTCGACGCAGGATCCTGCTTACGAGCAGGCGCTTCGCACCTCACTCACCCAGATCATGGCCGACAAGGACGCACCTGTGCGAGCCCTTCTCGATGCATCGCAGGTCAAGCGCACCCTGAAGAGACCCGTTGGCGACACCTCGCCCATGTACGACCGAATGGGCATGGAGCTGGCGGTTGGCCTGAACACCTGGCTGACCGAACAGGATGTCAGCCTCGATCTTTAACTCAGCGCGACGCGGTCCAGCGACCGCGTCCAGCCTCCTTCCTGGAGCGGCGATACTATGAATACCCCGTATCCCAACAAGCAACTTCCCATCTACCTGATCGCACTCGGTGCATTTGCGCTGGGCATGGCCTCCTATGTCACAGCAGGCCTGATTCCCCTAATTGAGGCCTCCTTTTCCGTTTCGGTCGCTGTGGCTGCGCAGCTGGTGACCGCCTTTACCCTCGCCTATGGCCTTGGCTCGCCGATATTCGTTGCGCTGACCCCACCCGATCATCAACGCACCGGTTTGCTGTTCGCCCTTGGATTGTTCGTTCTGGCAAACGCGGCCAGCGCCCTCGCAGCAGGCTTTGCCGAACTGGTGATCTGGCGGGCCGTGGCCGGAATAGGCGCCGGCGTCTACCTCGCCATGGGCATCGGCGCCTCAGCAGCGCTCTCATCGCCCGAGCGGCGCGGAAAGTCGATCGCCATCATCATGGGAGGCATGGCGAGCGGCGTTGTGCTGGGAGTTCCAGTGGGTTTGATAACTGCAGACAGCTTCGGCTGGCAAGCTGCACTTTGGCTCGTCACCTTGCTGGGGTTGTTAGCTTTTGCGGGCCTGGCATTGATGTTGCCGAGGCTGCAAGCGGCGCCCACCAGCTCCCTGGGACAAAAGCTCAGGATCCTTGCCGATGGGCACGTGATGACCATACTTCTTATTTCCCTACTAGCTGCCGTTGCCAGTCTGGGCATGTATACCTTTATCGCTCCACTGCTCGCCGACCCGGAACTCGGTGCAGTCCGCTCGGTAACGCCTTATCTCTGGATCTGGGGCATCGGCGGCGTACTCGGCAGCTTTCTGGTGGGCCCGGTTGTCGATCGAGTCAGGGGGCCCGTGCTGGTCTTCGCCATTATGGTGATCCTCTCGGTCTCCTTGTTCCTCTTACCGGTTTCGGCCACGCTCGGCACATGGCTGGTCATGTTGCCGATCATGGCATGGGGCGCCGTAGGCTGGGCCCTGCAGGTACCGCAGAACAACGAACTGATACAGGCCAGGCTGGCACACGGCGATGGCAACCTTGCCATCGCGCTCAACGAATCGGCGCTGTACCTGGGCAGCGCCATAGGTGCGGCCGCCGGAGGCTTCGTCCTGCTGCTACAGATGCCCACCTGGACGCTGGCCGCCTGTGCCGGCTTGATCGCCTTACTCGGCGCACTGCTTCAGATTCTCAACCTTCGTCGTCAGCGAGCCTGGCCGCGCACAGTCCAACCTGAAACCAACCATTGACCTAGCCGGAGGTGCAAGTTGGAGCTTCGTCATCTTCGCTGTTTCGTGGCCGTCGCCGAGGAGCTGCATTTCGCACGGGCTGCCGAACGTTTGCATATGGAGCAATCGCCCTTGTCGCGGACCATCAAGGACTTGGAGTACCGCTTGGGTGTGCAGCTGTTCGAACGCACAACGCGCCGAACGCGTCTCACCTGGGCCGGCACGGTCCTGTTGCAGGAAGCCCGGCGTGTCATTGCGGTCGTAGAACAGGCCAAAGCGAGCGTGAAAGGCGCCGCTTCGGGTTACCAAGGTCAGCTACGTATTGCCCTGTCCGACGGCGTCCCGCAATTGCGGCTGGCGTCCCTGCTCGCGCTGTGCCGCGAGGAAGACCCCGACATCGAAATCTTCCTGCGTGAAGTGCCGTCTGCAATGCAGACCAGAGGCCTGCTGGACGATCTGTTCGATGTCGGTCTGTCGCAAACCGCAAACCAGGCTGACGGGCTGCTGGCCGTGCCCGTATGGCATGACCCGCTTGTCGTTACCCTGCCAGCACGCCACCAGTTGCTCGCCCACCGCGAGATTCCACTGGAGGAACTCGCCGGGCACCCATTGGTGCTCTGTGAGCCTCAAGTCTGCGAAGGGTTCTGGCAGCAGCTACAGCTCGTACTACAGCCTATTGCGCCCAGACTGACCATCGCGGAGAGTGTGCCAACCCTCGATCTGATGATCGCGTTGGTAGCCGCCGGTTACGGTCTGGGGTTCTCCAGCCTGGCGCGAATTTCAGAGCTCCACAATCCGGACATCGCCACCCGTCCCCTGGCGGGCCAGAGCACGCTGACCACCTACTTGGTCCGTCGCAATAGCGAGCCGTCAGCACCATTGGATCGTTTTATCGACCGAGTGGCACGGGTTGCGTGCGGCATGGATGCCCGTTGCCGTGTCGTAGACCGGCTCAGTCACGGTACCGATGATGTCGCCTGGAAGATCGGACTTTATGCCGGTCACCAGCGCGCCGGCGATGACCGTGCCCGCCATAACCTGATAAGGCGATGCCGGTAGCTGCAGGTCCCCTGTGTTGCGTGTGGCCCTGGTGTCCGGACGCAGGAACTGTTCCTTCTGCTGCTGTCGATTCTGCACAGCCATCGGATCGGTTGGCTGCGCCACTTCCGAGCTCGACACCGTCGCCAGCGGATCAAAAGCCGCCAGCATGGACGCTTGCGCCGTTCGCTCTGACGAGGCGTTTGCAGTTGAAGCAGAACGCCGACTGTCGGTTTGAAAAAACAGCGATGAGCCAGCCGCCTCTTCGGCCTCTTTCAATCGCGCCAGTCGCTCGGCCTCGGCGGGATCCTGGCCGGCTGGCGTGTATATGGGTACCGCGGGCCGCTGGAACTTCAAGATGGCTGGCCCGAGGTCGCCCGGAAGCGGAGGCCCCAGTTCAGGAGGGTGCGCCAAAGATGTTGGCGGTAGCTGAGAGTAGTCTGTCGGCAAACTCTCGAGCCCCTCGGAGCGAGAGACGCGATCGACGTTGTATAGCTCGGCCGGGCCGTGACGTTCGCGTCGCTCCGGAGGCCGCAGCGACCAGATCGTGGCACCCAGCACAGCGACAGCGAGTCCACCTACAAGCGCTGCCAGAGTACGCCGGCTCAAGCGTTTGACGGGACGTGGCTGAGCGCGCAACGCCACCGCTTCCGGCGGGACCTTATCAACCGGTGGCGCTAAGCGCTCGGGATTGTCTTCCTGGCTCATGCTTATCGCCCTCGCGGCAGACCGTCGGTACGCTCGATACGCACCACGTCGCCCTTGTCTGCCCCCAGGCGCAGTTCAGCTGCACCGAAAAGCCGGTCGACGATGTAGTACGGCGAGCGGAAGCGGTAGTTGACCAATTGCCCATCGCCCTGCGCGCCAATCACGAACATGGGCGGCAGTTCGCCCTGAGCGATGCCGGCGGGAAACTGGATGTAGACCTTTTCGCCGTCATCAAAGGCCCGCAGCGGCTGCCAGGGTGGGTTGCTCCCGCTGATCACATAGCGAAAGCGGATCCGCTCCAGTGAAAGACCGGCATCGACCGGTGCGCTAACCTGTGCGGCCCGTGCCTGACGCTGCAGCGCCAGCATCCGGTCTTTCGGATAATTCCAGGAAACCGAGGCCATCCAGGCTTTTTCGGTAGAGGTCAGTTCGATCAGGTAGGTCCGCCGGCTGGTTGTAATCACCAGGTTGGTTTTCAGGTTCGAACGTATTGGCTTGACCAACACACTGACGCGCAACGCGTCGCCAGCACCGCTGAACGTATCGCCGACGATCCAGCGTACGGTGTCGCCAGCGGCCACTGTCACCAGCTCCTCTCCTTCCTGCAGCCCGATCACCGTGACCCGCCCCGGCGCGGCATATACCTGATACAGCGCCCCTTCGCTGTACGGCCAGACTTGGATGGCATTGATGTACCCCTCGCGGGTAGGGGGCATTCGGGCCTCGCGGTTCGCCTGGGTAACGCGTCGCTTCTCATCGGCCGGCTCCGGCGAGGTCTGGTTATTGGCAGCGCCCGGTAGAGGTTTCATCTGCGCAGGCATCGGCAACACTTGCGGTACCTCGACGACTGCGATGGGCTTCGGCGGCTCGGGCAGCGGTTGCGCCTGCACGGGCTCGTTGAGCGAGATACGCGGCGCCGGCTTGCCTTGAGTCGCACAACCGGCCAACGCCAGTACGATGGCCGACAGCGTAACCGCGGGGCAGAACAGGTTCATGGCTTTGCTCCTTCAGACGCATCCAGTTCGCGGCTCCAAGACAGCCCGTTGACGTAAATACCCAGCGGGTTTTTGCGCAGACGTTGTTCGGTGCGCGGGGTCTGCTGAACAATGGAAATCACTGCGTTCCAGCGTTCGGTGCCGGCAGACCCACCGTTGACGAAGCGCTGCTCGGTCCAGCGCACGTTGAATGAAGCATCGCTGGCCCGCACTACGCTGATCACCTGCACCGTGACAGACTCCTTGCCGACGCGGGCAAACGGATCCTTGTTGCGTGCGTAGTCGTTGAGCACGGCGGCACCGCGATCAGTGGTGTAGTTGTATGCGTCTAGCCAGTTCTGCCGAACGACAATCGGGTCGATCGACAGTGAGCGCACCAGGGTGACGAAGCACGCCAGGTGGTAGGCCACCTGGGCATCGGATGGCCGGTAGGGCATGGCGGCCTCGCCGACCGTCCGCACCTCGCCGCTGCTAGCGACCTCCACCACATAAGGCGTGACGATGGACTGTGCCGAGCGCCAAACCAAACCACACGCCATTAGCAGGGCAAGCGATAGGCAGCCAAAGGCCATGAGGCGCCAGTTTTTCGCCTGTACGCGCGCCGAGCCAATGCGCTCATCCCAAGCCTGCCCAGCGGCTTGATATGGTGTAGCAGGTTGCGGCGTTTCGGCGTAGCGCACACGTGGTCGTTTGAAGCGCATGACTCCCCCTTATCCATCTGCATCGCGCAGGTTCGGCCCACTGCCGGAGCCACCGCCGTCACCGCCGCGTAACGTGTGCGCAACGGTGGTAGCGGCATGGCTGATTTGCTGACGCTGCTGCAGGCGCCTGGCCCAGGCAGGTTGCGCCTTGGTATTGGTGAAGGCGTTTGCGGTGTTGCTCGGTGCAGCCGCGTGACCTGCGGCTGCTCCTCCGCCTGCTGTTGCAAACTGGCCTTCAAGCGTGCGCGCGCCTGCTGCGAGTTTTGCGCCGGACGCCATACGCGCCCCGGCGGCAACTGCGGTGCCTACACCGGTCGCTGCGGCGCCGACGCCCGCCGCCAGCCCGGCTGTGCCAAGGGCAGCACCGGCCATGGCCCCAGCACCTAATTGTGGTCCTCCGGAGATCAACCCGGTCGCGATGCCAGGGCCGAAAATGCCCAGAGCGAGTAACGCCAGTGACGCCAGCACGACGACCAGCGCATGATCAATGGAAGGCTCGTCGGGATGTACCTGGAACTCGGCGAACAGACCTGTGCCGATGCCAACGATTACGGCCAGCACCAGGACCTTGACGCCCGAGGACACCACATTGCCGAGCACCTTCTCGGCGAGAAACGCCGTTTTGTTCCACAACGCGAACGGCACCAGCACGAACCCGGCAAGCGTGGTCAGCTTGAACTCGATGAGGGTGATGAACAGCTGCACGGCCAAGGTGAAGAAACAGACAATGACCACCAGGTAGGCCAGAAACAGGATAACGATGGGTTCGAGATTGACGAACACCTCGGGGAAGCCGGTCAGTTTGCCGATCTGCTCTAGGATCGGCGCACCGGCATCGATACCCGCCTTAGCCAACTGCCCGGGGTGTAGAAAGCTCTCCATGCTGAGCGAGCCGGTTGCCGTCAGACCCAGCCCGGCAAAGGAGTTGAAGACGATGCCAGCCAGCCGGTTGAAGTTGCCAATGATGTAGGCGAAGGCACCGACGTAGAGCACCTTGCGGATCAGCTTCGCCATGACATCCTCGCCCTGGCCTGAGGCATGGCCGAGCGCCCAGTACAGGCCGGCAATCGTCATGTCGATGGCCACTAGCGTGGCGGTCAGGTAGGCAACTTCTCCTTGCAGCAGCCCGAACCCCGAGTCGATGTAGCGGGAAAACGTATCGAGGAACCGGTCAATGACCGTGACGTCATTCATGGGCAACCCCCTGACGCGCAAGCGGCCTACGGCTCTCATCGGGATAAACCTCAACGGGCCCATCGAATGTCGGCGGAATCGCGGGCAGTTGCCTTAGGGTTCCGAATTCGTCGGGGCCACCCTTACCGCTGAAAAAGCGGTGTCGATACACCTCGGCTGTAGCCATACTCGGCCTGCCGCCGACAGCTATGTGCAGTGCGTGTTGCGTCTCGCGCCGAATTGGATCGCCTGCCAGCCCATCCCAGGGTTGGTCGCAGGCGACCAACAGTCCGGTCCACAACACCAAAACATAGCGCATGGCCATTTCAGTCAGTTCCCGTAAAAACGGACGGGAAAGGGTGTATACGGCGTGCCGTCGCCCAAGAACCGGCGGCGGATTTCGCGGGCACGCTCGGTGGCTGCCGCCTGCCGAGCAAGCTCCAAAGAGGCGGCACGGTCCTGTGTAAGCTGAAGCTGCTGTGCCTGGATCGACTGTTTTGCCTGCAACGCCAACAGCTGGTTGGTGGCCTGCATGGCCTGCAGCGAGCCGCTGGCCGACTGGCTCTGTCCCACCAGGTCGGCTAACGCCCTCTCGTCGTCGGCGAGGTTGCCAGAGACCTGGGCCTGTACACGCATGGCGGTGTGCAGCCCATCGAGCGTGTACGCCCAACGTTTACGCGCGTCCCGGTACATCTGATCGCCGCTGATGGTGGACGCATATTCCTCTGGGTACAGCCGAGCAAGCTCACTGTCGAGGCTCTGCACGTCGTAGGCCAACCCTCGTGCCTCTGCGATCAGCTTCTCGCTTTTCGCCAGTGACGCATGCAGGCGGTTAAGGACGTTGTAATCGAGGCTCGCCAGGTTGCGTGCCTGATTGACCAGCATTTGCGATTCGTTCTGCAGCTGCTCGACCTGGTTATTGATCTGCTCCAGCGTGCGAACCGCTGTCAGCGTGTTCTGCACCAGGTTGGTGGGGTCGATGACCGTCATGGCTGAAATTGGCTGCACTGTCAGCAACGACCATGCAACAGCGAGGGGCCAGAAATGCACGCCTTTGCTCATCAAGCGTCCTCCTCCGGTTCGGTAGAAACAGCCGGCGGTGGTGCAGATGGCAGCAAGTCAGCCGCCCAGTCGAGGCCGCGATGACGCAGCCAGGCGCCGACGAACCCTGGCAGGCTGGCGTCGCGAAGCATCTGATCGATTGCTTGCTGGTCCTGTGGCGACGAGGCGCCGGCAAACGCAAGCGCAACCGGCCCAAGATCGAGGTCGAACAGGCGATTGCCTGCACGGGACTGGTAGTAGTAATCGCGCTTGGGCTGAGCATTAGCGACGATCTCGATCTGCCGTGCATTTAGGCCGAAGCCTTCATAGATGCTGCGAATCTGTGGCTCGGTTGCCTGCGAATTGGGCAGAAAAATGCGGCTCGCACAGCTCTCGATGATCGCCGGGGCGATGCTTGAATCCTTGATGTCGGCCAGAGACTGGGTGGCGAAAATGACGCTGACATTCTTCTTGCGCAGGGTCTTGAGCCACTGGCGGATGCGCGCGGAGAAGATCGGGTCGTCGAGGAACAGCCAGGACTCATCGAGGATCAGCAGCGTCGGCGCGCCATCGAAGCGTTCCTCCAAACGCGCGAACAGGTAGCCCAGCACGGCCAGAACCGCGGCCTTGCTAGGCATCAGCTCCTCCATTTCGAAGCACTGCACATCGGCCGTACTTAGGTAGTCGAGGTCGGAATCGAGCAGCTTGCCGTGCGCGCCACCGAGCACATAAGGCGCCAACGCCTGGCGTAGCGTGTTTGACTGCAGTAGCAGCGACAGACCGGTGAGAGTGCGCTGTTCGACAGGAGCCCCCCCGAGGCTGCCGAGCGCTGACCAGATAGCCACCTTTTCATCGGGGCCGACGGCCACTCCTTCTTGAAGCAGACGCCCTTCGACCCACTCAGCAGCCCGGCTACGACTGCCCTCCTCGTTGACACGTGCGAGCGGTTGGAAGGCGATCGCGCCATTACCGCCCAAGTCGTAGTGTTCGCCGCCCAGACCCAGCACGGTCGCTCGCATCGAGCGCCCCATGTCGAAGGCAAAAATCCGTGAACCCTTGTAGCGACGGAACTGCATCGCCAGTGTGGCGAGTAAAACCGACTTGCCCATGCCGGTCGGACCGACGACCAGCGTATGGCCAACATCGCCGACATGTGTCACGAGCCTGAACGGCGTCGCACCCTCGGTACGGGTCACGATCAGGGGTGGCCCGTCGAGGTGGGCGTTGCGCTCCGGTCCGGCCCATACGGCGGACAAGGGCATCAGGTGCGCGAGGTTCAACGTCGACACAACCGGCTGACGCACGTTGGCGTAGGCGTTGCCCGGGATGGACGAAAGCCACGCTTCCACTGAGTTGAGGCTTTCTGCAATGGTGACGAAGCCTCGTCCCTGTATGACGCGCTCCACCCTGCGAAGCTTCTCGTCGGCCAGGTCGGCGTCTGCATCGAGCACCGTCACGGTGGAAGTCAGGTAGCCAAAGGCAACCTGATCACTGCCCAACGCCTGGAGGGCAGCGTCCGCATCCGCCGCTTTATTACTGGCGTCGGTGTTGAGCAATGGGCTCTCCTGCTGGAATAGGGTCTCGCGCAGCAGCGCCAGCACGCTCTTGCGTTTGGCGAACCATTGGCGACGCAGGCGACCCAGCTCCCCTTCCGCCTCGTCCTTGTCGAGACATACAAAGCGTGTACTCCAGCGATAGGCAAAGCCCAGCCGGTTGAGGTCATCGAGGATCCCCGGCCAAGTTGAGGTCGGGAACCCACGCAGCGTAGTCACACGCAGGTGCTCATCGCCCAGCATCGGCGCCAAGCCACCTAGTAGTGGCACGTCCGTCAGCAGCATGTCGAGGTGGAACGGAACCTCCGGAACCCCGACGCGATGACGCCGTGTCGAGACGGTCGTATGCAGGTAGCTCAGCGTCTCACCATCATCCAACCAGCCGATCTCCGGCATCACGCCCGCGAGCAGGTCGAAAATGCGCTCAGTCTCGACAATGAAAGCCGTGAGGCGCTCGCGCCAGTCCACGCCGGCCGTCGAGGTGTTTTCATAGATCAGCTTGGCAGCGCGGGCACGCGACTCTTCTGGAGGCAGGTACTGCAGCGTGAGGTGGTAGCAGCTCTCGAAGTGGTTGCCACCTTCTTCGAACGCCGCGCGGCGCTCCTCGTCCACCAGCCACGACAACGGCTCGGGGAAGTCGGAGTGCGGATAACTTGCCGCCGGACAACGCTCGGCTTCGACGAACATCGCCCAGCCGGTGCCGAGCCGGCGCAATGCGTTGTTCAGCCGCGCCGTGGTGGCGACCAGCTCGCTCTGCGTCGCGCTGTCGAGATCAGGGCCGCGAAAGCGTGCCGTGCGCTGGAAAGAACCGTCCTTGTTCAGCACGACGCCGGGCGCAACCAGCCCGGCCCAGGGCAGCCAGTCGGCGAGCAGCGCTGGGCGTTGACGGTATTCGGTGAGATTTAGCATTGCAGCGCCTTCCCTTTCACACGTCCAGCAGCGGCTTGTGCTTGAGATGCCGGGCAAACACCTGCATGAACTGTGGATCGACGCGCGCGCCCCAGACCCCCAGCGCGTGGCCAATCAGCCACAGCACCAGCCCCGGCAGCCAGAGCTGCAAACCCAGCCCGACGGCCACCGCCAGCGTACCGTTGGCAATGGCCACGGTCCGCGGCGCCCCACCCAGCAGGATCGGCTCAGTCAGTGCTCGGTGCAGCGGCACCTCGAAGCCCGGCAAGTCGACTTCGGCGCTCATACAACCGCTCCGCCAGCGAAGCTGAAAAACGTCAGGAAAAACGACGACGCGGCGAAGGCAATACTCAGGCCGAACACAATCTGGATCAGCTTGCGGAAACCACCCGAGGTGTCACCGAATGCCAGCGCGAGGCCTGTGGCGATGATGATGATCACCGCCACGATGCGCGCGACCGGTCACCGCCGAGGCAGGCCAACTCAGCAAAGTGGGAACAACCAGACCGACCCCTTTGCCCGAGCGAGTCGGTGCAAAGGCAAGAACATGCTCAGGGCCCTCATGACGCAGGTAATGGTCGTCGTACAGCCCGAGAAGCACACCGGCCGGGCGGGTGAGCCCCGCCTTACGGATGTCTTCAGGTTCGGCCCAACGCGCCGAGCCGTAGGTGGTGACCTGACGCGACTGGCGGGCGCGCCATATCGACATGGCGATGGCGACGCCCACCGCGACCAGGCCGCTTACACCGGCGATGGTACCGCCGATGTCGAACACCTCCGGCGCATAGGCACCGAAGAAAAACCACCAGTCGAACAGTCGCCAGGGGTGATAAATCGGCGTTTCGAAAAGCTCGAACCACGGCAAACCCAAACGAGGCTGATAGCCCAGCGCAGCAGCCGTCCATTGCGTCGCGCTCCACACCCCGGCGATCACGACACCGAACACAACGGCAATTTGTCCGAACAGTACGTTGGTACCGAGCATGACGGCGCTCCCCCTTTTGCATGCAGCACGCTTGAGCTGGCTGCTTGGGGGGGAGCTTCGGTGCCGTTCCGGTGCCGGTCAAAGACCGTTATCGGAACAACAGTGGCCCAAAATGCACCAATGAAGGCTTGGGCTAGTGGCAACGAAACGCCGCAAGCCTGAACGCGTTGCGGCGTATCGGTGGGACCGTTGGAGATTTTGCGAGGGGTAACGCCTAGAATTTGGGCACCTCTTTCGACGGCGTATAAGGCACCCTTCCGTCCCCGATGAAGCGCCGGCGCGTTGCTTCGGCCACTCGATTGCACAAGGCATCACCGAGCTTGGCGCGGTCCAGCTTGCATTGCGGGCGCAGCTCTTCCAGCCGCGCAGGGTCGGCGGCCAGCTCGTCAACTGTCGGCAGCGGCGCCTCAGGTCTCCCGGTTTCGCCGCAGGCGGTGAGTGCCAGTGCACAGAGTATCGGTGTCAGGGTTCTCATGGCTCGTTTCCTCAGGGTTGCGGTTGAAAATTGAAAGGGCCAAGAATGCGTCCAGCCCCGCTAGCTTGAGTGCGTAGGCGACCAGATAGACGGTTGCGGAGGTCGCCCGAGAGCAGCCGACAAACAGAACAGCGTGACGAGGCCTTCAAATCCCAACACCGCGGGACCTTCCAAGCTCCCAAGAAACCGAATTACCCCGTGCCGTTGCGGCAAGCTGCTGACCCAGGCGCGGCTCAATGACAGGTTTCCACGGCACCAAGCTGAACGCCTTACCGTTCGCCTGGCCCTTGGTGATCGCCAGATGATGGTCGCAACGGTACAGACCATCGCCCGCGAGTGCGGCGATGGTACGGTCCGTCTCCCGTATCTTGGCCGAGCCGCGTACGCTCACCACCGAGCCGGTCGGGTAGTTGGCCAGTTCGTCGCTCGCACTGAGGGAGACGTAGTGCGCTTTGCCATCCAGACCATCGACGACCAGATAACCTCGGTCACCGAGCTCATCGGATAAGCCTTTGGCGACCACCCGCCCTGTGACTGCAACCCCGTCCTCTTTTGGCGCGAACACGGCCAACTCGCGCGACCGTCCGCTCATGGCACGCTGCAGGGTGCGAATGATGTCGCCTCGCTCACCCAGGGTGCGCAAGGTTGTCTGCGCGTCGGCCTGAATGGACCATGTCCCGGGCCGGACCTCTTCAGCCAGTCCCATTTGCTGTAGTCGCTGGAGACGGCCAATCAGTGCCAGGCGCTGGCGTTGCAGCGGCGGCTGGTTAAAACGTTCGATTCGCAGCGTCCGCTCAGGCCCGGCTTCCAGGCACAACGTGCGATCCAGGCTCGTCCAACTCTCCTGGTTCACCTCACGTTGCAAGGATTGCTGAAGTTCCAACTCGGTGCGGGGGCCGAGCCATTCGGTGGCCAGTTCGGCGGCCCGACGGCGGAAGCCGTGGGCGATGTAGTCGCTGGCAATGATGAGGTCCTTGCCGGTGTCATCGCGTCCTCGAACGACGAGGTGTGTATGCGGGTTGTCGGTGTTCCAGTGGTCTACCGCCACCCAGTCCAACCGCGTACCCAGGTCAGCCTCCATACGCCCCATCAGCTGTCGGGTGTAGGTGCGCAAGTCGTCCAGTTCGGCCCCGTCCTCCGGTGCGACAATGAAGCGAAAGTGATGGCGATCATCAGCACATCGCTCCCGGAACGCGCCCAAATCAACCTCATCCGTCAGTGTTCCATAGGCTCGGCCTGCTTCGCCGTCGCGTCCCGCGCCATCACGCTCGATATAACGCAGGTGCTTGGCCAACGATTGCGGGCTTGCCTGGCGCTGATTGACCAGCAGGGTTTTGATGGTCACCCGGCGTGAGAACGGTGTGAGCGAGGCGCCTGCGAAGCGCGCTGCCGTGTGCCCTCGCCCGAGGCGCGAGCCCGGCCGCTGACCGGCGTGTTGTCCCTTGCCACCAGCCAGTGCTGGACGCCGCACAGCTGACTTCCCACCGGCCTTGCCGACCTGCTTGAGCACCTTGGAAACGAAGCCCTTATCGCGACTCTTCGGCGCACCAGGGCGAAGGCGAAAGTCATCATCGCGGCGGTCGGTCATGACGGTGACCTCAGCAAGCAGAGGCGAAGCCCGGCGTGTGAGGCACGCAGAAAGGCCAGCATTAGTGCGCCTTGCACGCCATATACGGCACGGCGAAGACGCAGCCGGGTGCCGCACCTCCCCCACGTGCAGACTGGCGTTGCGACCGTCCGGGTGCCGCCCCCTTTTGTCTTGCCTTCCGCCTTTGCCAGCCGCAAGTGCTCCAGGCATCGGTGGTCTGTCGCGGCTGTGTTGCTCGCGGCGAGGTCGCCGATGGACATCGCAACGGCCGCTAGCTGCTTATGCTCAAGGCAAGACGGCTGCACGCAGGTTGGCTGCGCCGGTTGCAATCCGTAGCGCGATGCGAACACGTCCGTGCTCGCACGACGATACGAAGGCAGGCGCAAGTCCTGGGCCCGACTTGATGCGACAGGGGATAGCGAGTCGGCGCGCTTCATTGTTCCGCTCCCAGCCCAAGCGAATGCGCAATACCGAGCACGGCGGAGGTATCAACCGGTCCGAAATAACGACTATCGAACGACGCCGGATTGGTCGGGCTCAGCAGAAACAGCTCACCGGGTCGAAGCCGCCGGCACCCCGACCAAGCCTGCAGATGCCGACCCATCCTGTCAGCATCCAGCGCTACAGCCACGGCAGCGTTGTCGATGTGCACGGTGCGGTCAGCAATGCACACATGCTGTCCTGCCACCGCAGCCACGCGCTTGAGCAAAGGAACGTCTAACGGCAGGTATCCGCGCTGCGCTGCAAGCGTTGCGGCGGCGTCCGGGAGGCGAATCAGCACAATGCGGCCAACAGGCCACGCGTTAACCTGCCGCCCTGCCGAATCGATTCGATACCAACCAACCGGCACGCTGTCCGAGGCGTTGTAGACGAACCGGACATCGGGGCGTATGAAGGCCGACCACGCCAGTGCCGCTAGCCCACAGGCGCTAAGCGCTGCGACCACAAGGCGACCACGGCCTCGTGACGATTGATACAGGTCGGCAATGCTCATCACTGCAGCCCCCGCCTCGTCAGCCAGGCGGAGTGACGCTCGGCGGTGTAGACGGGCATGGCCAGCCGTCCGGCTGCTTCCCACCATGCTTGCGAACCAAGCGATATAACCAACGTTCGATCCCTCCGGTGAGCCGGAAGTAGGCGGGGTCGATGGTCAACACCAACGCTGCATCTAACACACCCGCGAAGAACCAGTCCGGCAGGATCAGTTCGATGCCCAACGGCGTACCTCGAGCGTCGGCCAGTTCCTTCCACTCGTTGATCCAGGAAAAACGATGCAGCCGCCGCCCGGTCGTCTCGCGAATAGACGTGGCCACCGTGGTCGACTGCAGGCGATCCAAAGCCGCCTTTAAGCGCTGATAGTCGCGCAGCGACACACCGCGCCCGATGAAGCGCAAGATCTCGTAGGGCGTCGCGCGCATCAGCCGTGACGGAGCGATGCCGGCATCGCGAGCCGCCACGATCTGGCTGGCCGCCCAGATCAGGATGTCGGCATCCCAGATTGTCGCAATGCCATATTCCTGAGTGCCCTCCACGCGGACCGTGACGCCAGCCGTGCGGAAGTCGATTGGCGTCGTACGCCGCGACTTGGATAGCGAGAAGAACGGATGTGCCATCAAGTCCTGGCTGTCGCGCGGCGCCATGTCGCCTGGCAGCGCGCGGAACAGGTCGAGCTGGGCACGCTCGTGCTCCGAGCTGGCCATACGGCCGCCAGTCAACGCGCACGGCTGTCAGCCGAGTGCTGCTCGGCATATTCAGGATCGGAGGTGGCCTCGAAACTGTGCTGGTCGGCCCAGGCATCGAGGTCGACGATGGCATACATGACACGGCGACCGAACTTGCGAAAGCGCGGGCCACCGCCGATCACACGTTGCTTTTCCAGCGTACGTGGCGACAGGCGAAGGTAGGTGGCCGCCTCTTCGTTCGTGAGGTAGCGCTGCGGCTGGACAGCAGCAAGTTGCATCGATGTGCCGGGCGCAGCAGCAGGCTGCACAGGAGCAGGTCGCATAAGGTAAACCTCCAGCATTCAGGACAGTCGGCCGCACCAGTGCAGCCGGATGGAGCCAGTCTCAGACAGCTGGACTCCCCTGCTCAGGGTCGTTTTGGTGATGGCTCGGAACGGCCCTCCCCTGCAGGTCGAGCCGTGCCAGACGCCGATAATCATCGAGCATTAACCTTCGGCCTCGCCGGACCAAGCGGCGAACCTTCGATCGCAGACTCGCGTCGGCATGCCAGCCCTGTGTTACCGCCGCGGAACCAAAGAGGCACAAGGCGACCTCCCGTAGAGAGGCACCCGCCAGGCTGGCATCCAGCGCTTGCAAAGTGTGCAGTTCAAGCAAGGCGGTGGCGCTCGGCCTAGAAAAAGTCTGTGCGAGTGGCGTGGTATGGGATCCAGCGGCCAGTTCGTTCAGCGCTTCAGTCATGACGCGCGCACGAGCCCCTGGTAGGCGGCCTGGGCGCATGGCGACAACGAACGCGTCGCCATCTTTCAGGCCAGGCGCCATTGCCAGCCTGATCCGGCAGGCGGAAATACTGGTGGCCACGCGCAGACATAGACCGTCATGGACTAGGCCCTTGCGGCCCGGAATGCGCCAGAAATTAAATGCTGCCGCGTCGGGTGTGGCATAAACGTCGGGGTGGAGCTGGACCAGCCTTGGATGGTCGACAAGCCAGAGCGGATGCGCGTCGCGGGCGTCCAACCCCGGATCTTCCAGCACACGCAAACCCCAGCGGTGCGCGGTCGCAGCCCGGCGCACGCAGTCTTGCCAGTCACGCCGGTACTCCGGGTTTCTGCGCAGGTACTCCCAGGCAAGAGCATGCTCATCGAGGTGCAGAAGGTAGAGATAGGCCGCGGTGGGACACTTCTGCTCGGCGTTGCGATGAGCCATCGGCCAACCTCCCTGCTTCGAGATAGCCGCCCCTGGCTCGCAACGGAAAAACGACGGCCGCTATGCGAAGACCAATAACGCCGGAGCGCCAGCCGAACCATCTGTTCGCGACACGAAACAAGGACGTGCAGTGCTGAGCCATCCTGCATCGTTCGGGGGTTAAACAATGACCCGATAGGTCAGGCTTACGTCCGTAGAAGACAGAAACACCGATTCAGACACTGCCGGTCTGACCGCTTACGGTTAGTCACAAATACGCTTTTGCAGGGATGGGTTTGTGCACGAAACCGCCGAGCTGCCGATACGGATTTGTGCATCGTTCCAAGTGCACGAACCCTCATACGGGCGAAACCGTAAAAGAACCAAACCGGAAACCCGGCTTTGCGTGGCTCTGTAAAGATGTAAAAGCACTTTGACATTTCTGTCCGAAACGGCCACCAATACTTTCTGAAAAAGCACGAAAACGTCATTGCAATAGAAAGATTTTCCCCATTCAGGCGCGACCGATCGAGCGAGGCCTGAGCAGAGCCAGCTAAAAAGCGGCCTGAATCGAGTACGCCGGCGTGGCCGAGCTCTGGAACGTATTGCCGCGCTGGATAGCATTGTTCACGACGCCGGCACGTTCGGCTGTAGTTCCGTAACAGTGCCCCGCCACAACGGGCGGGGCGATGAGGTGGTCAGGCCACCGACTTGCTGCGCGACCAGATTAGGTTGTGCGTACCGTTCTCCTCTTCTATCAGACGGGCGTAGATCGTTGCCGGAAACGAAGGATCATCCAGGGTCACGGACAGGTATGCCCGATCGGCCTGGCTGACTTTCTCCCAGGCCGCGCCGATGTCGTAGCCACCGGCCGTCTGGATGCGATAGTCGGGGGCGTTTTCGCTGCTCCTGTCGTTGGGAACGAACTTGACCTTGACGTTGAGCGTCAGGGTGCGAACAGTGCCGGTGAAGCCGTCGTTCTGTGCGGTGAAAGTGCCGATGTTGGCCATGGTGATTTCTCCTTTCGGGGTACCAAGGTCGCGCCCATCGCGTCCTTGTTGTGAACCGGCAGACGGAGGTCGGGCAGGCCGCACCGCACAGCGGCCGCAACAACGTGGAGGACCGAGAGGCGCACAGAATTTGTGGGTGAGGAATCCGCACAGCGGAGGGGAAATTGTTTGCGCCGAACGGTTGCTGCCATGAAGCCCGAGGCACAGCCGTACCACCGTCAGGATTCACGACAAGCCAAGGACGCAGCGGGGCGAACTTTCCCGAAAGGAGTGCGGCCAACTCGGACCTACAGCAGGACGCTTCACCGGTTTGCTCCCTAAAGCGGGCAAAAAAGGCCTGCATCGCAGACGACAAGCGAGAGCGCCTTTGCGCACTGCAGGAACTTGCTTGAGGCGTGATGCCCATGTTGGCTGGCGGGCAAGACGAGGCCACCCCTCCTTCTTGGTTTTTTCGATGAATAATGCGACGCCCCGTCTTCGAAACAAAGGATGCAGATAAATGGCTGATTATAGGAACAGCTGGAAGCAGGAATCGAACCTGGACCCGTATAAAGCGCCCATGGTGTGAATTTAATGAATAATAACCCTAAACATGCCTTGGCAATTTGGGCCAAGCAGTACGAAATCAGCAGGGATGACATTCAGGAGAGAAAAGAGACAGCTTTAAGGTTAGCTATTGAAGGGATCGCTGACGGCTCAATAATTTCACTTGATGGCGTAATATCACCGCTTTCACAAAAAATCAAAGCGCATCATGGAGTTAGTCTCTTTGAGATGAACGGCAATTGGATCGAAACTGCACAGTATTGGACGTGCCCCTGCTGCGCACGAGGGAAGTTTCAAATTTCTAGATTGGGCGGCAAAGGACAAATCCTTGCGAAACTCGTAGAGCATCACGACCATATGTCTGATGCACTAAAAGCCGCATTCAGAAAGGTTTTCATCGAGAGCGGTACCGATAAACCTACTAGTACCGGGTTAGCGCTAATTGAGCGAATGGCACCAGCGTTTTCGGCCTACCCATCCGTTTTGATCTGCGAAGACTGCAACAACGCAGATGCTGCTGCAAAGAAGGTCATTTCGGATACAGGCCGAAAAGTTGATTGGCATTCTTTCTCCATTGGGCAGATTAGCCAGTTCATTATCGCCCGCAACCATGCCCCGCACATTATAGACAAAGTAAAAGTCCTAGAAATTTGGAATCTCGCTCGCCCTGCTTACGTTGCACGAATGAACTTAGTATACGAAGTAGCAAAAGCCGCAGTGCTACATGATTATTGGTTCGAGAGATATCAAGGGGAAACGACCCCGGTACCTACCTTATCTAACGGATTTAGCAGATTCAACGGACTAGAGCTAGTTAATGGCGAAGCGCTAGTTCATGAAATGGCAAGAAGCACCTTTAAACACAAATCCAACTACAGTAGATGGCGCTCAGGAGAACAGAGCATCGGAGACATACCACCTCCTAATTTCTTAGCAATCATACAATCACTGCCGGGATGCACTCGTATGTGGGCTGCACTTCCGGACCAATGGAAATGCCCTATATGTGAGCGTTCCAAGTATCAGATCGTCAATTATAAAAAAGGAAAAGTTAGCTTCCATACCCACGGACCGACTCGATACAGCCCGGCCTGGAAATCTACTGGGCAAATCTGCATAGGATGCTTCAATGTAGTGACGGCTATGAAGCGTGAACTGCAGATAGATTACGGCGTAGAGGTCAACTCTCCTTTTGACTGTATTACACCTGGCGAAATGCGAAGCATCATTCGGGCTAGAGCCCATTCATCACATTTAGTGGATCCGGAAATGGCAGAAACACTCGTGACTAAATGGCAACCGCGTTAATTAAAAGCGACAGAACTGTCTTCAATATGCCTCAATCGCGAGTACGCCCCAGCATGTTTGCCCTCCCTCAACCCTCGCGCTAGACTGGCCCGGTCGCGGTAAATCCCGCGACCGGGCGTGAGAACCCGGCGTGTTTGTCCAAGGCGCGGTTGCGCCGTAGCGCACAGCCAGTGTTTGCACTGTGCTGTAGCGACGCTATGGCGGGCCGTGTGAGGCAGGTTTCGGCCTGGCCGGTTCCCTTGGACGCCGGTTCTCACCCTTGCACGGTCCGCCACCCTTGCTCGTGAGAAGGCTGGATGGCGGCTCCTTAACTGTCCAAGGAGCACCAGCAACATGCGATACGTCCTTTTTATCCCCGCGCTCCACCTCGATTCAGCAGTCCAGTGTTGTGTCACCTACTGGGAGGTGGGCAATGGCTGATCTTGAATCCAGGCTTCTACCCTTCCCTCACCGCCCACGAGCGCCCTCGCCGCTTTCATCCGCTGCGTGCGCCTCTGCACGACAGCCTGTGTTGTCTGAAGCCGAGCTGCGGGCCTATATGGTCAAGGATTTACTGCAGCAGATAGGCGGACCTGATGGATTTTATCCCCAGGACCTGCGGCTAAAGATGACGCTGTATGCCGCCGAATCGCTGCTCGATGAGATGGTGGTGCTGTATCGGCGAGCCGTATCTGGGGTGGCTTTAAGCTGAGTTAGTTGGCAGGCCGCTGTAACAGCGGCCTGCCAACTAGCGTTTCGTTGCGGCTCGTTGGCTGGACTTCCAACACGCCTAATGTTGGCAGTTATGTTTGCTGTTCACGGACCGCTCGAGTTCTTCTTTCCTCCATGGATGTGGCTAGATGTAAAATACGGCCGCGTTACTTCGCAGCTCAAGCGAGATATTTGTGACCCTGACTGATGCGACCATCGCACTTCTTCTTACCGCCAAGCTCCACGGCACGGATGCGGCAGTAAAGGCCACTGCCAAGCGTTGCTCCCAAGCCCTCCCCCGCAGCAAACGCGACCTCATGTTTACCGTGATGAACAGTCGCGAGCCCCTGAAGCTCGTCGGGCACATCGCTCAAAACTTGGACCAATAGCGTCTTCGGTAGCAGTCGGCTGATCCGAGGTCTCGATTCAACTCTCCGTGGCGGAACACCACGCACGGTTACGACAACGTTCGAAATATATGAGGGGCCGACCGCCTGACGGCCCCTCCGGGTGGGCTTCAGGCTTTCAACTGGCGCAGGCCCTCGGCCAGAAGCCACAGGGCACGGTTCAGGCGTAGGTCCTGGTCGATGCCCTGCACGGGGCGGGTACGCTGACGGCGTCCGCTATTGCTGCGCCCGACCAGACCGCCACGAATGAGGTTTTCCTGGGTTCGGTTGAACACGCTCCAGAGGTCGGCGCGGTTGTCGTCGAGACGGCGCGGGGCGAGCACCTGCCGTTCGGTGATCGGTGCCGGTTTTTCTGGGTCGTCGTATTTTAGGGCGAGCGCGGCACGGGCAAAGACTTCGGCCTCGCCGCCGTCCAGGGTGACGGCGCGCATGGCCTCGCGCGACACCTGCGCCTGCTCGAAGCCGTGCAGCACCTCGTAGGCGCCCTCGATCACCTGGGCGGCCACGTCGCCTTTATGCGGCGCGCGCGCGTCCGCCACGGTGTCGCCGCAGACCAGGCCGTTCTGGCAGACGAAACGGAACATGCCAGCCAGCATCTGATAGCTGCTGGTGCCGTCGTGCGAGTTCAGCAGGATGATTTCGTTGGCCTCGCCTCGGGCGTCGATCTGGCTGGCATGGCGCAGGCGGATCATGTGCTTGGTGAAATCACGCCGGTCCTCCCGGCGCACGCGGGTCTGGCACACCATGAAGGGCTCGAAGCCCTCACTGCGCAGCTCCCGCAGCACGCTCGCGGTGGGAATGTAGCTGTAGCGCTCGGAGCGGCTTTCGTGCGGTGCATCGGCGAAGATCGACGGCGCCACCGCGCGAATCTGCTCATCCGACAAGGGGGATTCCGAGCGCAGCAGCGGGGAGCGGTATGAGAAGTTGGAAGCAAGTTGCATGGTCGTTCTCCTGACAAGGTTTGCTGTTCAACCCCCACCGGATTCCTAGATTCGGAGCCCGCTTTCAGCTCTTCCGGTGGGGGCGGCGCGGAGACCTGGGCCGGCCTCGTTGCCACCGTCTTTCCTGAGTTCATCGCCCGCGACGGTCAGGGGCGCGCGGACGGGTGCCGTCAAGGAAGCAAGCGTCGGGAGGGTGCGGCCCGCAGGCGCAGCCGAGGACACGGCCCGGCGCGCCTTGAAGGCGCGAGGCCGCGCGCTACAGTCGCGACAAGGTGATGAAGTCAGGGAAAGACGGATCGACAGGCAATGGCCGCAGCATGGGCGGCGGCCCCACGCAAGCGCAGCGCGCAGGCCCGGAGCAGCCGGGTCGAAGGCATCAGCCGAGCACAGCGAGGGAACGATGGAAGCCCAAAGGGCGAGACTTGCGCAGCGAGGCTCGATGCACAGCACGACAGCGCGCCCGGCCATAGGCGGGGGTGCCCAAACAGCTGAAGTACCTGAGAGCCGGTCAAGCAATGTGGTTTGGGGTACCGACACACCCAACAAGGTCAAATAGGCTGAAGCGACTTCAACATAAGGGATGACACATGCCTACAGCGCAGACCATGACCCCGCAGCAAGCCTGCGAAAACATCCTGATCGGCGGAAAGCGCTACAACACCGAGCGCAGCCTTCTGCGTAGCGAGAACGCCATTATCGATCGACTGCTCACTCGCGGCCTCGAACTGAAATCAGCCTACGGCGAGCTGTACGAGAAGCTGCACTCGCGTCCGCCGGCCCTCAGGGTATTGCTGGGCCTTTTGCTGAGTACCGCAGCCTTTTGGAGCCCGGAAAAGATCGCCAAGTCCCGCGACCGGCGAGACGAACTCATCGAGACCAACCGTCAAATTGGGCGAAAGGCCGCGGAGTTAGCGCAGCTGCTGGAGCAGCGTACCTGGCTGCATGAAACCTCTGGTTTCAGCAGCCGCACCCACTATCACGTTTGCGATGTGATCGAGGCGGCGGCCGGGAACCACTCACTGTTCAATGCCTATGTGAAAGACCGCCTGGACACCCTCTGCGGCCAGTTCGACCTGAAATACTGGCCCTCGCCGGATCAGCTTGTCCGAGCCCTCGCAGCGGACGCAAATAGCGCCACTCTGGAGGCGACCGATCCGCTGACCCGCGCCGCGTCTACAGGAACGCGGCCTTCGCGAACCGACTTCTCCAAGGCATTGTTTGCTGCCATTGAGGAAAACAGCACACAGAGCGGCGGACCTCTGCCCGAAGATTTTCGGCTCAGCGATGGCGCGCTCGCCTCGTTGGCGAATTGCGCGTTGGACTTGGGGCCGGATGAGCTTGCGGACAGCACCTACGTAAAACGACTTCGCCAACGCCTCCGCGACAAGTGATGTGTGCCGTGGCGCAGCACAAAGATGGCCGAAGCCCGCGCCGGTTGTGGCAGCCACAACGATCAGTAGTCAGGCGGGTCAGATGCCGCGCTCACGCACTCTTAAGCAGGCTGTGTAAAACGTTTGCATGGGATACCCTATCGCCACGAATCAACGATGAAGCTGCGAACTGAACGATGGGTTTTGAACAACTAGCAGAGCTACGAGACCGCCTACGAGCAGAAAAGGTGCAGGAAAAGACTGATGGTAAGCAGCAGCGTATGCGGAAGCCTTCTCGGAAGACAGAGCCTCGCGAGCAAGATCCTGCGGTGGAAGCAATCTGGCGGTTGCAGAAGCGTTTTCCATTGGCTTTCCCGGTCAGTCCGGCCCCCAAGGTACCGCTAAAGGAAGGGATTCTCCAAGATGCTGAGCAACACCTGGATCTGCTCGGAATAACCAAGGAACAGCTCAAGCAAGGCGTCGCTATCTGGTGCCGAGGAAGTCGCTACTGGGCATGCATGACGGAGAATGCGCCACGCATGGACCTGAATGGTCAGGCGGTTGGCGTGGTGACGGCGAACCAGGCGCTGCACGCGAAGCAGCAAGCTAAGCGGCAGCGCGGCCAAGCACGACGTAGTCAAAAAAAGCCAAAAGAGCGTATGCCGGATAAGGCCGCCGATTCTGCTGTGGAACGGGTAGCGGATTAAAAACAAGTGACTCCATGCCGCCCGCATTCGACGACCCAGCAAAAAAAGGGGGCCGAAGCCCCCTGCGGCTAGAGCAAGCCCTGCTCTGCGAACGAAACCGTTGCCTCGCCGCCCACGATGATGTGATCCAGCGTGCGTACATCCACCAGCGCCAGCGCCTCCTTGAGGCGCTGGGTCAGCACCTTGTCCGCCTGGCTTGGCTCTGGATTCCCGCTCGGATGGTTATGCGAGAAGATCACCGCGGCAGCGTTAATCCGCAACGCCTCCTTCACAACTTCGCGCGGATACACCGAAGCCTGGTCGATGGTACCGCGGAACAACTCCACGTACTCAAGCAACCGATGTTTGCTGTCCAGGAACAGCGCCGCGAACACCTCGTGCTCGAAACCAACCAGCTTGGTACTCAGGTAATCTTTGACCACGTCCGGTGCGTCAAACAGCGCCCCACGCTGGTACTTCTGATCAATCGCCTGGCGCGCCACGCTCAGGATCTGTTCCACTGATGCCGGTAGGTAGCGCCCTTTTGCGTCACGCACCAGCAGCATGGAATCGAACGAGGAAAAGGAAAGTTGCGACATGGTCGTGCTCCGGTTGCTCGGGCGGAATTGCCCGGAACCGGCGCCAGCACGGCGCAGCGCAGCTGTCAGGGGTCAACGACGACCGCCAGGACGCCAGCGTGCAAGGCACGCGCAGCCCTTGACGGCGAGAACGCCGTGATACGGTGAAGGGAACAGCAAGACCGCCCCCACTCCACCCATGCCACGGATCGGCAAGCGGAGCGCGCAGGCCCGCAAGGGCCGGAGGTGTCAGGGATTAAAGCCGAATGGCCGGGATTCGGCACGAAGCACGGGGCGTAGCCCGCGAGCCCGACGGCGGAACGCCGGGGCACACTAGCGCATAGCGAACACACGAATTTGCAACTTCAATTCAAAAAGAATGAAGTGACAAAACTCATCGGCGAAAGATGAACTATCTCCCATTGAAATTCTAATAAGCACAAGCAGCACGAAGATATTGATCCGTTATAGGGCCGCCGCTAGGATCGGGTCTGGTTCTGGTATCCGCCTTGCTGCCTCGAGGAAAACCAGCTCAAATCGAAGCCCATATTTTTCCCCTTGTGGCCCGCCCGGCAAGCAGCATGCTCAGCAAAGCGAAAGCTTTAATGGCTGCATTTTGTCGAGGAAATTTGTGATGTTCGATTTCGAATGTGTAGCTAACGCGGTTCGAGCCATGGAGCTGGACAGCGTGCCCGACGACCTTTCCCGCTGCCGTCAGCTGGAGCTCAAAGCAAAGCACTTGGGTTACCAAAACTGGAACCATCTGCTCGACACTTTGAAGAACGAGCCCGCAAAAGATCGCCTTCAAAAAAGCACAATGCGCCTGATGCAGCGGATTTGCCAAATGCGCTTGCCGCTCCGCAACAAAGCTTACGTTCAACTGACTGTCCTGCCTGGTGGCGGAGTTGGCCATTACAGCTACTGGATAGGCTGGGACAAGAAAGGCAATGAGGTTCGCGTACCTCGCCCAATTGACGGCAGGGAGCAGGCGCGAAAACTCCGCAAGCTCCAGCCCTCACCAGTTTTTGCTATTGAAACAGAAAGAGAGTTTATAGCTTGGAATCACTTGTGGTTTTCGACCGCCATAGTGCCACCAGACTTAGCCAGAGAATTTTTCCCGGCGTTGTTCAACAAGAAGCACCTTGTGGCAAAAAATCCGCCAATTGATCTCATCAAAGCAAAGTACGAGGCAATGGGTGACATCTATGCTAACAACCTCGAAGAAAACTAAATAAAGCTTCAGCGGCTCTCCTCGGAGCCGCTGAAGCAGCTCATCGAATCGCACCGGACTAATCGGATTGGCCACTGCGACTGGCTAAGTCGGGCGATCAGCCCCTTCTTAGTTCTATGGGTTGAAGTACGGTCGAGGGCACTGCCAGGCAATACTCCTGCTCAACACCTCTACCCTTGCATTTGAGCAGGGCGAACAGATCCCGCAGGGGTGGGTCCTGCTGCTCTAGCCAAGGAAGCAGCGGCGGGACCAGGGCAAAGCTCTCCCGCCAGATGGTTTCGTCTCCATACTGATCGACTATTTCGGGACTCAGAAGTGGTACCAGCATACCCGCACAGGGCAAGGCTTCGGCTATGCGCCGGGCATTGGCTAGGCCAACTGGATCAAGGTCAGGCAGCAGCCAGATCTTCGCGCCCTCCCAAGACACCAACAGCGCCAGCAGCCGATCAGATAGCCAACCTTCGTAATGAGCCACCAGCGCGCCGCTCAATACTGCCGGCAGCCGTGTCGGCAGATGCAGCAGGGTGTCACGGTTTTCCACTAGCACCACATGGCCGGTTGGCTTGGGGGTCGCGTCGGGTCTGCGCTCGTCGTGCCATAGCAACTTCAGAAACGCCGGTGAAGGCGATTCCCACTGCAGGATATTACCCTGTGCATCCTCCCAGCTGACGGCCTCGCCAGCGCTACAACTGATCATGAGCGAGGGCAGTCGCCCCCCGCGCTTGCTCGAGCCGCCGTGGATAATGTTCAAGCCGCGCACCGAACAGCTTTCCAAATCCTTGGGCGGCTGCAACCGGGCAATACGCTGCCCTAGAGAATCGGCATGCTGCACAATCACATGCGGCGATATTCGCCCGGGCACACGGCCCACCGTGACGATGCCGGAGACTCTGAGCTGATCGAGCACAGCCTCAAGTGCCTTCGGCCAACTGCGCACAGGGACAGGCCCTTTGCGCAACCGCTGTAGTATTTCCAGCTCTCTCGGCCGACTCATGACTGAGCTACCGTGTCAGCCTTCGCGGTCGCCACCTGCAAGCTATCACTGAATTGCTCGACGTCTACCTCGGACTTCTCGTCTCTCTCGCTTCGCTGCGGAGCCTGCACCGGCTTGACGTCTTCGTGATGATCGAAGTGCTGCCAGTCCGCCTGGGTCACATAGATACGATTGTCGGCGTTGATACACTCACTGATATTGATGCAATAGCGCACCGTGGTAGTCGGGTCGACAGATGCAAACACAGGGGTGAAACCAAGGTTCTCGCTGAATGCCAAGATTGTGCGCTGATTGTTCGGATCAACCGAAGCGATCTCATCCAAGTAGAACGGCAGGAACGGTTCGACCCGAGCACCACGGTCGGTCAGGTGGCGAATCAGAGAGAAATACAACAACGGTTTGAGCGTCATGGTCGAGCCATTAGAAGCCAGCTCGTCGAGTGTGTTGCAGACAACGACCTTGCCGTTGACCTCTTCCACGGTGAATCCGATGTCGAATAGATCGCCGAGCTCGAGGGTACCGTCACGACCATCTTCAACCAGACGAGACAGCCGATCCATAGCGCGCACCAGCCTCGCCTGGGATGCGCCCCCGCCTTGCTGGCCGAACAGGTCGGTCTCGTTTTCGTCAGCCTGGGCGATGTGTGAGGACAGGGTATTGATGGCTTCAAGTATCGGTTCGTTCCTCTTCAGATCTAACCTGAAGCCACGAAGGTTCGAGACTTTTCGCGCATTGATCCGGCGGTTGAATAGCGTTATCTCGTGTTCCAGCGTCACGTAGTTCTCGGAAAGATCGCGCAGAGCTCCCGAGAGCTGGGCAATGCCCTCCTGATGGTAGCGCTTGAGCATCTCACGCATCTGCGGCAGCGTTTCCAAACGCTCGCGTGCATGCTGCACCAGATCGCTCAGATTCGCATGTCGGGCAAGATCAGGTAGGTCGCCAACGATCGAGTGCTGGTAGTTCTTCATGGTCAGGGATATGCGGTCGAGCGCGTTGCTGATCCACTCCAGCCGATTCAACGTGTCACCGAAGTTGTACCCGGTGAGATCGCGCTCGAAGTCCTCGTTCGGCCCTTCAGCGAGAATGAAAGGACTGTTCTGGATCTGGCGGTGTTGCTGCACGACCTTGAGCTGGCGGGCCTGCTCGAGGGCATCGTTGAGCTTCTGCTCGATAACACTGATGGCCCGGGTGGCCTCCTCGATCCGCTCCTGGTGCCCTTGCAGCCATTCGTCGATCTGGGCGAGACACATCATTACACTCTCGAGCACATGGCGATCAGCGGTCTCGGTGGTTTCCAGAGCCGCGAGCTCGGTCAGTTCCTGCAGGTAGCCCTGCTGGTTGCTCAGCTGCTTTGCCAGCGACTCCAATTCGTTACGCTTGAGCGTCTGGTTCTGGGCAACCTCGAGTTGCCCCTGAAGCTTGGCCAGGTCCTCTTGGTACATGGCGATTGACTGTTGTAGCTGTGCCGCGTCATCGCCATGAAAATCCATTGGAGGCAGATCGGTCAGGTCTAACTCGAAACCCTGTAAATTGAGCAGCCCTTCCTTCGACATGAGTTGGGTGCGTACCCAATTGTTGAAACTGCCCGGGTGGATTTCAGTCAGTGCTGCGGCCTCAAGGCTGAACATGTCGCTGCGAAGCAGCCGCGACAGCTCGGCCTTTTCCGCATCGACAAAGCCTTGGGTATCCAACAGTCCGTCTCCATTGCGGACCTGCTCCAGTCGCTTGTTGAGCTTGCGAATTTCATTTTCAGTGTGGCGCAGTCTGCTACTGACGGTTGCCACATCGTAGATGTCAGCCTGGCGCAACTGATCGCTGAGCGTGGCGTGCTGGGCTGCCAGTGTGCGAATCGATTTCTCGACCGTCTCGCGGCAGGTCATCGCATTGCGCTCACGTAACTCGTCGAGGCGGGTCAGCCGGCCGGCCAAGGTGATGCGCTGCTCGACCGCTCGATCGCGTTCTTGCATGCGGCTATTAAGCTGTTCGTTGAGCTTGGCGCGCTTTTCGATTTCTTCCTTGTGAAGCGCGTTGAGCTCCTCGATGCATAGCGGTGCCCGCTCCACCGCCAGGGTCAGGTTTACCCTCAGCTCGCGCGCCAACCAGCCGCCTTCTTGCGAAAGTTCGGTGTATTCGTCGTATTCCTTGCCGAGGGCGAGGATGTCCTCACGACGGTACGCAAGTCGCTCGACTTCCCGCTCGGCAAGACGAAAGCGCTGGAACGCGCGCTCGCGGACCTCGAGGAAATTCAAATTGGCATTGCTCAGCTTTTCACTGAAGACGTTGAGGATGAGCTCCTTGATCTCGCGGCTCTTGAGTAGCTGCTGAGTGAGCAGGTTGCGATAGATTTGGCGGAACACCTGGTAGCGCCTTTCGTTGGCGTTCGCCAGAGGCACTATGGTCACATCCCAGTCACCGCCTTTGACCCGCCCGCTCTCTCCGTAGAGCATTTGGCGCATCTGTTCGCGGGTCAGGTTGCGCACCTCGATGCCCCGTTCGTACCAGTGCCGGAACAGCTCCTTATAGGGGCGTATGCGGTTGATCGGGTCAACGAAATCACCCATGTCCAGCTCACCTTTAGCCACGAACAGTTCATATTCGTTGCCAGCGGTAGGACCCTTGCCGTGAGCACCAACGATGAACACGCCGTCGGGGGTCAGCACCTCCATCAGTAGGTAGCTGTGGTCGCTGGGAAAGAAGAACGCGCGGCTGGTGTTGGCCTGGTGGGCGCCGAAGTGCATGTGTGCAAGGTGGGTGAAGAAGATAAACTGCATGCTTTGCAGCGCCTGGGTCTTACCCAAGTTGTTGTGTCCGCAGATGCTCAGCGGCCCGTCCATGGGAAAGACCGACATGATGTGGTTGCCGGAGTTGACCATGGCGTAATGGCGCACGCCCCAGCGGGTCTTAAGTGCTTTGCTGCGCATCGTTACTCCGGGGTCTCGTCGTCTTCGTCGGGCTGGGTATTCAGAAAGTCGTCTGCCAGCTCGTTCACCGAGCGGTCGCTGTAGGAATAGTCTTCCCCGCGCTCTTGGGCCTCAAGCTGTTGCTGATGCTGTTCAGCCAGGTTCCGGCAGATGTCGAGGTAGAAGTAGGCCGGCAGGCCCAAGGTGTAGGCGACCTTGTCTTGGGAGAGACGGCGTTCATTCATCACCCCGACGTCGACCAGCCGGCGAATGCCGTTGTCGATGAATGACTCCACACTGCCCAGTCCAAGACGGGTGAGCCGGTCGTGGCACTGGCTGAACATCGCTCCCAGGTCGTCGATGAGGATGGGTTCTTCATGGGTGATCATCGATTCAATCGGCAATCCCTTGTCGCACAGGTGCTCGATCAGGGAGAAGATCGCCGCTGCTGCCATGCGCTCGCGCTGGGGCAGTTGGGCCTGGCTCATCTCGCGCGGCTGCAAATAGTAAAACCCTGTGGTGTGATGTCGCAGCTCATGCCCCATCATGCGCAACAACACCTCGTAGGTGTCCTGAAAGCGCGACAGCTCGCGATATTCCTTAATTCGGTCGGTGCTGCTGATAAAGCGCCCCGCCTCGAGCGCTTCGACAATCCGGGAGAACAGGCGGAGCTCTCGCTCGAGGCGCTGGGCATAGTGTCTGGCATCGCGCACTCGATCTTCGAGCGACAGCTCGAGATCCTCGGCAGACTCGTCCTGAGGCAGATCATCCATCGGCGGGTTCTCGGATAGGCAAGGGTTCGTAATGGCTGTAGAAGGCGATCGGGGCCAATCGCCGCGGGGCCGGTTCGGCATTGTATGAGCGCCGGTTCATGCGGATTTCGAGTTCCTCGAATCGGTAGTGCTGCATGTCGTCGTGGCGTTGGATGAAAGGCGCAGTCTTATCTTCCATCGTCAAGCGGGTCAGCACGCGCAACACCGAGTCAGGCCGGGCCTTGGGGTACTGAGCCATCAGCTTCGCGACGACATCCTCGACAGGCTGCTGACTCTTCAGCCACACGAGCATCTGCGGGGACATCTCCCGCCGCTCGCGGGCTTCGAGCGCTGCGGCCGAGGGGACGCGCACGAGGATCGCGTCGGGGGCAATCGACTGTAGCTCCTTGAGCTGCGCCCACCAGGCCTGCAGCGAATCCTGGTCAGGCTTATGGACGCGTCGCTTGCGCGGCGGCAGGGCCAGAGTGTCGCTGCGCGCCAATTGGCTGCTGTGGTGGCCAAGGTCCTGAAGGCCCAGCGCCGCTCCCTGGGCAATGCGCGCATTAATTTGCGCCTGGCGCACCAGCGGCGCCAGATGGCTCGCCATGTTCTCGATCGAATGATTGAGACTCTCGCGAAAATCGAGCATGCGAAACAGGATGCTGTCGATTTCGTAGCGTGCATCATCCATGCTCAGCAGGTGCAGCGCCGGGTCCTGCTGCCACTCCTGCAGAGTGCGCTTGATGCGCATGAGCGAAAGATCGAACGGCCCACCCATGCTCTTCATCTGTAGTGCCGGTGTTACGTACTCGTCCCAGGCCTTGATCACCTGCTCATAACGCTCGGCCAGCGGCTGGCTCTGATCCGAGCGCTTGGCCTTGTCCACCAGCGCGTAGATAGCACGCGTATTAGATTCGACCATGCGGCGCAACGTCTGGAAGCGCGACTGCATCTCCTGGGACTTGGCGAAAAAACCCGTGCGCCGACTGCTGAGCAGGGCCGCAGCCAGTTCTTCAAGGTGCCCCTCGAGCCTGTTGGCGTTAGCGCTGATCTCCTCGATCAAGCCCAGACTCTGCTCATCAAGCAAAAACTGCACAAAGGGTACGATCTGCAGATTCAGTGAATAGCCCTGCCCACCGCGGGAGAACTCCGAAAGGATGCCGATATCGACCATGCGCTTGACTGCAACCTGCACAGGCTGATCGGTACCGATAGTGAGCGGGCGTACGATATGTAGCAGTTCGCGCTCGGTCAGGGTGCGGGTTTCGTACCGAGACCAGATGGCACTTACGATGTCCCAGTAGTCACCAAGCGCACGAATGAAAGACCGTGGTTTCATTGAGACTCGGACCTACTACAAATAAATGGGCCATAGACTGCCCATGCTCTGGAGCCTAAAAAGCAGGGCCGCGCCTCTACTAGACTCAACTTTCTTGCTCTTCTGGATACGCTGCTTGGGGAATTGATACCCAGCCATCACGGGTAATACCCGCCCCGATGCGTATGTTCTTGCTTTCGGTTGCTGCCCAGTGCCCACCCCGGTGCAGTACAGCGCGAATCACCGATTTCCGTGGATGATCCTCATCCGCCTTAGCGGAGCTGCATATGGCATTCCAGGTATGTTTGTCTGGCATGCTGTCCAACCTTGGGCCAACCAACTGATCCAGAATCTCAGTCGAAACATTGCGTCGCCCGCCATGATGCGGCACCTGGAAATACCGAATGCCGGGCAACGTAAGTCCTGCAAAAGGTGCGTAGTCAATCACCTCTTGCAGCGCCTCACGCCCGGCGTCGCCAGTAAGCATGACGCGATGACCATTCAGGACAGCTGACTGCACTACACTCATTTCGTTTTCACGACTAGTTGGCGCAGACGGAAAATACTCGTCGCCCCACAAGGATTTGATGAAGGAAGTCGCAGCCTTAACTGCCCGAAAAATGCTGCTCAGAGCACTATCCATGGCACCTTCTTCAACAGCTTCAGGTGTCTTCGTGGAATCCACGATTAAGTCCATGTAGCGACCTAGCGTCGGTGCCATCACCGTGAAGGGGCCGATGCTCTGCCCCTGAAGCGGAGCATGAATCGGGATTCCCTTCTCAAGCGCAATGTCCTCAAGAGCTGCAGTGGCATCGTAGACAGAACGTAATTTCCGCCTCAGCGCTTCCACTGATTCATAGGTCTCGAATCGATCTATCAACTGCTCTGCATATATCCACGGCCTATTGATCCAGAGATTCTTGACCGTACATTGCTCCAAGACTTTTCGAAGCCCATTGGCGTGATCACGATCCGGATGCGTGAGGATCACGTGATCGATAACCGTTGTGCCATAGTAGGTTTTCAGGTGCTCAACGATCTGATCACCGGTATCTAGATACCCACCGTCAACCACGTGTATGCCTTCGGTGCCATTTACCGAGTAGCGCAGCGTGATTGCATCCCCGCTCTTCGCTGTTTCGACGCCAAGAAAATCGATCTCAAAGTAGTCAGCCATACATCCCTCTTGCCTAATACCAACGAAGTGCCGGTGGTTCTCCACCTACCAGCGATCCACCGCACATGTGAGTCCTGTCGGAGTCCATACCAACGACACAGCAGGAAGACCACCAGCATCCTCAGCGATGCCGCGCAACGTATGTCGGTCTATACCCGAATGAGCGCCGCCTTTCGGGTGGCTGTGCCAAGTGCCGATAAAGGCGAGATATCCCAAAGAGGCCGAATTTGCAGTACGCAAATCTTGAACAAGCCCATCGGTGCCCAAAACGAAGCGTGCGGCCGCTCGAACGCTGTCTGGCGGTGCGTCAACAAGCCCCGCAATGATGATGGTTCGATTTTCAAACGAGATGCGGCCGACTATGGCACCGCCTGTTTCCAACGCACCCCAGCGCAGCGCATCAGCATGGATCGCTTGCGCGACCGGGTGCAGAATCCGAATGCTCCAACCACCATCGTCCGCCACATCGAGCACAGTGGTAGGACCAAGGCTGGTGCGAGTCCATGCTATGCCGAGGCCTTCAGCATCCGAGATCCCAGCGCAAAGAGTCGCTTCCTTCGGAAGCCCGTCAATGAGCCAGCGTTCCAGTTGCAGCCCAGCCAGTGAAGCAGACCGCGAAACGACGGCATCAGACATTGGCATGGTCAGTGAGCGGCAGTTGTCGCCCACAAAAATACGCGTCGGCTCAGAAGTATCACCGGCAATCGATGCACGCAGTTCCGGCACAAATCGGCAGCACTCGAACAAGAATGCCGTGAGGTCATCAACCCGACCGGCGCGGCGAAGTCCTTCGAGCAAAACTGCAACACAGCGGCCCTGACCGTACATCGCGATCCGTACGAGCCGCGCAGGTGATTGATCCAGCGCTGTCGACTGTGTTTCTGCGGCTAGCACCTTAAGTGAAGCTGTTGCGTCCACGATAAGCGCTGCATCCTGCGGAACAGTTGTCGAGAACTGTACTGGATCGACTAGGAGGCTCACTGCGTCGGCGTCGAACGCGCGCGATTGAAGATGAGACAGCTCCTCAAAGGCCGTCTTCATCAGAGCAGCCTTTCGAGGTGGGACCAGCACTGATGCCCGCTCAATGAGGGCATGCCGTGCTGCGTTGTGAGGCGACATGGATTCGTTGTCGACGAAAGCCATTGAACCGAAACCGGCTCGCCCCAGATGCATCGCGATTTTCGACCCTACACTTCCGCAGCCGAGCATGACCAGCGGCTGAGATATGGTCGCCGCTGGAATGCCGGACGTCCTTGCCAACAGTTCGGGGGACAATGCATGCGCATGAAAGGCTGGGTGAACCGTGGCGCTTCGCTCTAGGAGCGATTGAGCGTTGAGCTCATAGCGCACCACATAGGGCAGTACCTCAATACTTCGCCCTGGTGAGCCCACAAGCGATGCAGGCCTTTGCACAGTCAGAATCACAACCGCGTACAAACCATGCACCCAGCCGCGCGAGTCCTGTTGCACATCCAGGATCGAGTGTCCGTAAAAACCATCCAGACTTCTGGCCAAAGCGTCGCGATCAATGCCGAGCTCCGCAGCTCGATCAAGCAACGTCGCGAGATCGAAAACCGTCTCCGGTTGATAACGGTCGATCACATGAAGGCCGTCGGTTATTGGAGCGCGTGCGATGAAGGCCGCGGTATGGCCGTTTCCCCATTTACCCAGCTTGTCGTTGTGAGCGTCCTGGCAGAACACAGGATCGACTTGGGCGGTCAGTTCGGTATTGATGATGGCGTATAGGCCATCATCAATCGTCACATAGCTAACGGGTACTATCAAAATCGAGCCGTCAGCGGGAGCAGCGGACGCGACCTTCTCGGCGCTGAATGCAATGGTCGAAGGACAACTGTCTCGACGCGTCGGCTCCCACCCCTGCTCAAGATCCAGCAACGCCCCAGCTGCAGCCTTGTGCAGCCAATCGATTAATTGATCGATAATCGCGTCCAGACCAAACCGATGCAGTAGCTCGTCCAATGCCCCCTCGAACAGGCAAGGTGAGACCAACTCGCCTTCGCGATGGGGATTGATGTGCGGCAAGTTGAGCGGAAAGTCCGTACGCAAGAGAGGCTTGGGCGCGGATAGAGGCCAGTCATTGTCGAAGACCAGAATGCATGTCTCGACCGAACGTACGCCGGTTTCGGAAACGCCATAGCGCCGAGACCGGCTCGGTAGCTCAACAGAAACATCGACTTCGATCTGCGTTAATTCACAGCTTACCCTTGGCTCCCCAACGCGGACCAAGCCTCGATGCCGCTGAAGCTGATGCAGTGCATCCGCAATCCTGTCCATCACGATGCGCCGTGCGGCATGGGGGTACGCGCAGAGGTGATCACGGCTGCAGCCTTCGATCCAGCTTCTTTCTTCGAGGGGGGCTGTACACCCTGAGTAGTGACGGTAAACACGAGAGGTTCAGCAGATTTTTCGCTCGGGTATTCGCCCGTGCAGTAAAACTCGCCTTTTGCTTCACCCACGATTGCGGCGTACTCACGCTTTGCACGAATGCAGGGAGGATCACTGTCGTCGTCTGCAATGGGCTTACAACTAGCAACGATGACAGCACCGTCACGAGTCTGCGAAAGCGCCTTACGAGCGTCAGGGTCGAGTTTGGCCTTTTCGCGATGGGTAGACCAGCTGTCTTCGGACAGCGAATGCCAAGAGCAATGATGCGGCGCCTGCATGATGTCGTACTCAAGCACATCGGCTTCAGCCTTGTGGCGCTGCCATTGGCGGTTCCAGATGAACACTTCAGCATCGCCACCAGTAAGAAACTTCGCGCCATCTGGCGTATTTGCATCAGCGGCCAATGTGATGTTTAGGATCACGCTTGACTGGTTTTTGATCAGGCTCTGCTCCTCTTCCTCGTTATCCTGGGCACCCAGGGGCGCCAGAAGAAACGCGGAGAAGTACGCAGAACTCTTGCCATTGATCGTCGAGAAGCTCGTGTCCACTCTCCGCACAATCGGAGTGAGATCGTCAGTTTTTCCTTCGATGTCTTCGCCCATGATCTGAATACGATCACCGCTCCCGGCAGCGAAATTCTTATCGCGATTAATCTGCACCCGCCTACGCGCCTCCGTGCTGAATGCCTTGGCATCGTCACTCAGGGTGTGCGTCTTGCTGGCGCGTCGAAACACGATGGGGGACGACCACATCTCGCGGATCACGATTTTCTTGTCCTTATCGTCCTTTTTGTCATCCGGGTACTTGTCCAGCGGTCCCAGATAGAAATGCCGCGTCAGACCCCTGCAATGATCGTGATCCGGGTGGCTCAGCAAGAATGCATCGACATAAGGCCTTCCGTTCTCATCCCGCTTCAAACGATCGCGAAGATCCTTAGCAACATCGCGTGCCACCCCATCCGGGTCGTCAGCGTCCTGCCGAATGTTTATGTCGATCAGCAGGGTGGTTGCGTCCACATCGCCAAACTTGATGAGGGCCATATCCCCGTTGTCTACAGGAAAGAATGTGATGGTTGTAGGAATCTGGGGTCTCCAGGTAGACGACCAAAGCAGCAGTCACGTACACTTAATGTACGGATATTTTTTATATCCGTCTACTTTTTAGATGGTTACTATGAAGAAAGCCTCGAATACTAATGTCGAACTCTCTGAGCCCAAGAGCTTGAGCTGGGGTCTGGAGAGCAGATTGCAATTCATCGATTTTCGTCTGCGCTGGGAGCGACGCATCAATCGAACGGATCTCACCGAGCATTTCGCCATATCGGTTCCTCAGGCATCGCTGGACATTGCCAAGTACATAGAGCTAGCGCCGAACAATCTGACCTATGACCGTCGCTCCAAGACCTACACCGCCACCTCACACTTTCAACCGCTTTACCAACGAAGCTCGGCTCAACGCTATCTAACGGAACTGCTGGCAACCAAGATGGGCGTTGTCGAACCGAGAGCCAGCTTTATTGGCTCAGCCCCCGAAACAGATTGGGCTCCATCCCCCTGGCGCTCGATCAATGAAGAGACCGTAGAAGCAGTGGTCCGGGCTATTCGGCAGCAGGAAGCTATTCGAGTGAGCTACCAGTCCATGACGTCTCTAGAAGAGTCAATCCGACTGCTTTCGCCGCACGCTCTCGGCAATGATGGTTTTCGCTGGCACGTGCGAGCGTATTGCCACAAGCGTCAGCGCTTCAGCGATTTTGTTCTCGCTCGAATTTTGCACATCGAAGGGTTCGAGCCGAGTCATGTGGACTCCAGCCAGGATGCTCATTGGCACACCGTTCTGACGCTAGTGCTTGCACCGCATCCCGGTTTGCCTGCAGCTAAAAAACGAGTACTGGAACTGGATTACGGCATGGAAGAAGGGCAGGTCAAGCTTCCCTGCCGTCAAGCTTTTCTGTACTACACGCTAAGGCGTTTGGGCTTGCATACCAAGGAAGCCGCAGACCCTCTCGCGCAACAGATCACGCTGAGAAATCGCGATGAAATCCAACCCTACATCGATGCTTTGACAGCCCAGGCCTGACCTCCCATGACAACAATTTTCGAACTAGTTAAAGACCCCTACGAGCGCAAGGCTCGAGTGGTTCCGGGTCTTCTTGTGGCGTTGCCATTGCTCGTCCCTTTGCTATGCGTATACGGAGCAAAGCATCCTGTGCTCACAGGCGTTATCGGTTTACTTGGCGGCTGCGGCGCCATTTACGCGCTTGCGAGCGTGGCACGTGGGCGCGGTAAAAAGCTTGAAGAGCTTTTAGTCAAGAAATGGGGCGGCATGCCTACAACCATAGCCCTGCGGCATCGCGACAATTTTCTCGATAGCGTCAGCAAGCAGAGGTACCACTCTGCGATCACAACTAAACTGGGTATTGACATACCAACGGCAGAAGAAGAATCAGCGAACCCTGACAAAGCGGACGACATCTACATCGGAGCAACCAAGCGACTTCGCGAACTCACGCGTACCAATAAGCAACTCCTACTGAAAGAGAATATTGCCTACGGATTCCACCGCAATATGCTGGCGATGAAGCCTGTAGGCATCCTGTCGAGCCTCCTGGGAATCCTCTACGGATTGCTGATTGCAAAGGTTCTGCAGATCACGCCTCCCCATTTTTACCCCGTGCATTTTGCAGACCCGGGGCTCGCCGCTGGCTTGACGCTGCTTATTTCGATGGCGTTACTCGCGGCCTGGCTGCTGTACTTCGATCAGAGTGCCGTCAGACGTATGGGGTTTGTGTATGCGGAACGTCTGTTTGAGTGCCTGCCGTCGCTGACTTCTTCAGCATCACGAAAGAAGGCACCAAAATCGACATCTACAGAATGATCCCCTCCGGCTGCACTCTCGTGCAGCCGGCTGAGCTGCTGGGATAAGGGGCAGGATCGAATTAACTGGAGAACTGCCACAACTTCAGCGATGAAATAACATCACTGAAAGCTATCTAGCAACTAATAATCGCACCAAAGTCTGCCCCTGTACGCCGCAGCGGGTTGTCCCGATAAGGCACTGAACCGCACGATGCCCCATCCAACCAGACTCATGGAGTCCGAGATGGAACATCTATCGCCTCCGCCCGGCGCGTCAATCTCCGAGACCGGCCAGTCTCTTCCGATGCCTGACACGGAAGCCTACGAGGCACTGCCGCAGTTTCCGAAGCGAAGCCCCCTGCCCTTCCGGCGCACCATTCGGCGACAAGAGCTGAGGCAGATCATCCCGCTATCTGAGACGACCATCTACGAGATGGAGCGGCGTGGCGAGTTCCCTCGACGCTTTAACCTGACACCACGTTGCGTGGTGTGGGACTTGGCCGAGGTGGAAGCATGGATTGAGGAGCGCAAGCAGGCGCCTCGCAGAGACATCAGCGGCCCGGATGTCCGCCTACGGAAAACCCGCCCGGTTCGGGCGGGTTCGGATCAAGCATGAGGCCTATGATTGCCTTAGCCGACCAGAGCCCCCAGTTCCTCAGAAGTCGAACGTGGTAGACGCCGACTTTCCTTGGCCAGATTGACCTGCAAGGCCACACGCGCCACCTCCAGAACATCCCTGGTCAGCGAGTAGCTGCCCTTGGCCTGCAACCAGGCCAGCACGTCCGCCAGGTGCCAGATCGATGCACTACCCTCGTGCACCGGTGCCGGGAAGCTGCCCGGATTGGCCAGCATCAGTTTGCGCATGTTCTGTCGCGAGACCCCGACCATTTCGGCCACGTCGGTCAGGCCGACCAGATCGGGGGCTACCTCGATCAGCCTGGCCGAGGGCACTGCACTGCGTACGTCGGCCAGTGCACTGCGCACAGCCGTATCTGCACTCTCAGCCTCGCGGGTGAACTCCAGCGCCAGCCGCCCCGGCTGACCGATGCCTACCAGGGCATCGTCGCAGCCAGCCTCGCCAAGGCGCTCGACTAGCACATCCGGGTTACGGTCATCATCGGCTAGTTGGTATTTCAGAGTGAAAGTGTATTCCATCGTGCTACTCCTCTGCGCCGTCGGCAGCCTCTTGCGGCTTACGGTGCGTGGTGCAGTTATCCACGACGCGTCGCAAGGCGCGTGCGTGGTTACCAGGGCTCTTCGGCGTGCTCCACACGCTGGTGATGCAGAACTCGCCGCAACGACACTCTTCGTCGTTGTAGGGACAGTAGATCCGTCCCCAGGCGTGACTGCCGCCAACTTCGATGCGCCACCCCTGCCCTTCGGCATGCTTGAGCGCTTCTTCGACCTCTTTCTTCGGATGTGAGGGACGGGCCATTAATGATCTCCAGTATTCCCACGACTCGACAGGTTGTCAACTGACAACCTGTCCATTCCTCTAAACGGCGGCACTCAACACCGGCACGGTCACATTGTCGGGCAGCAGCTTCGGCACATGAGTCCGACCATCGACCCAGGCATCAACCATATCGGCCCACTCTTGCAGCATGTGGCGACGCTGCTCAGCGTACTCGGCCTTGTTGTAGACCGAGCGCGAGGAACGCCCGTCCTCATGCGCCAAGCACTTCTCGATCCAGTCACCATTGAAGCCCACTTCGTTGAGGAGCGTGGAGCCAGTCCTGCGCAGGTCGTGAACCGTGAACGGCTCCAACGGCAGCCCCGCTTCCTTAGCACGTGATGCAATGAGTTGGGTGATCCGGTTCAAGGTGGCGTGTGACATGCAGCGGTGGATGTCATAGCGCGAGGGCAGCACGAACCTCGAGCCAGCAGCACAAGTGTGCAGCGCGACGAAGATGTCCAGAGCCTGGCGCGACAGGTAGACCACATGGGGATTGCGTCCCTTCATCCGCTGTTTGGAGATCGTCCAGGTGGCGTTCTCAAAATCCACTTCATTCCAGGTCGCCTCAATCAGCTCGCTCTTTCGCACCAGGGTCAGAAGCACCAGGCGCAAGGCCAGACGGATAGTAGGGTACGCAGCAATGGACTCCAACTGATGGAATGCCAGTCGTATCTCGGTCGGGGTCAGCGCTCGATCCTTCGGCACGAAGGTGGCGATTGATGCCGCCTTCACATCGTCGGCCGGATTCTCGACCTTCTCGCCATGCAGGATTGCGAACGCAAAGACTTGCTTCACGATGTCGCGAATGTGGACGGCCGTGGCAGGCGCACCACGGCCCTTTACCTTGGCACAGAGCGCGCGTAGATCGTCAGGGGTGATTTCGGTCAGGAGCCGGTTCTCGAAGACCGGCAGGATGTCGCGGTCGATGATGCTTTTGCGCATGGACCGCGTGCTGTCAGCCATACGCGCATCAGCCAGCCAGCTCTTCAACATGTCACCAAACGACTTGGCGGCTGTCAGACGCCGCTTGGCTCGCTGTTTTTCTAGGGAGGGGGATATGCCCTGGGCGACCATCCGCTTGGCATCCAGAAGCTTCTCGCGAGCCATGGCCAGCGAAATCCCCGCTGGACCATACCGTCCTATGGTCAGCGTTTCACGGCGGCCATTGAGACGGTAATCGTAGCGAAAGGTGACGGTACCGCCGGGCGATACCGTCACGTACATGCCATCTCGGTCGGAAGCCTTGTAGGGCTTGGCTTTGGGCTTGAGATTGCGTAGCGCAGTGTCGGTCAGCATCGAGATTTTTTCCTCCTGTTCATGACGGCTTTTACCGTCAAGGGCCAGGAGACCTGCTGATGCCCGGAAAGCCGCATGGTGCAAGCTTTCCCAAGGAGAGATTTACCGTCAAAGACCGGTTTGGTCTCGATAGTAAACGGGAGGGTCTTAATCCGGCTTCCGATTCCTACCGTCACCCTTACCGCCAGAGCGTTCTGCTGCTCGGCGATAGCCACCGATAGATGCCGCAACGTATTCCTTATCAATCAATACGTTACAGCATCTTATTGACAGGAAGCGACAGCTCCCGCAGGGACTGATTTCACTCCCACTCGATCGTCGCCGGCGGCTTGCTCGACACGTCGTAGGTGACGCGGGAGATGCCTTCGATTTCGTTGATGATGCGGTTGGAGACCTTCTCCAGCAGCGCATAGGGCAGGTGCGCCCAGCGGGCGGTCATGAAGTCGATGGTTTCCACCGCGCGCAGGGCGACGACCCAGGCGTAGCGGCGGCCATCGCCGACCACACCCACGGACTTGACCGGCTGGAACACCACGAAGGCCTGACTGGTCTTGTGGTACCAGTCGAAGTTGCGCAGCTCTTCGATGAAGATGTGGTCGGCGCGACGCAGCAGGTCGGCGTATTCCTTCTTCACTTCGCCGAGGATGCGCACGCCCAGACCCGGACCGGGGAAAGGATGACGGTAGACCATGTCGTAAGGCAGGCCGAGTTCGAGGCCGATCTTGCGCACTTCGTCCTTGAACAGTTCGCGCAGCGGCTCGACCAGCTTGAGGTTCATCTCTTCCGGCAGGCCACCGACGTTGTGGTGCGACTTGATCACGTGGGCCTTGCCGCTCTTGGCGCCGGCGGACTCGATCACGTCCGGGTAGATGGTGCCCTGGGCGAGGAACTGGATGTTGTCGAGCTTGCTGGCCTGGGCATCGAAGACGTCGATGAAGGTGCGGCCGATGATCTTGCGCTTCTTCTCCGGGTCGGCTTCGCCGGCGAGGTTCTCGAGGAACTGCGCTTCGGCGTCGGCGCGGATCACCTTGACGCCCATGTTCTCGGCGAACATCGCCATCACCTGGTCGCCTTCGTGCAAGCGCAGCAGGCCGTTGTCGACGAAGACGCAGGTCAGCTGGTCGCCGATGGCCTTGTGCAGCAGAGCGGCAACCACCGAGGAATCGACGCCGCCGGACAGGCCCAGCAGCACGTTGGCGTCACCGACCTGGGTGCGGACCTGCTCGATCAGGTCATCGACGATGTTGGAGGGCGTCCACAGCGCTTCGCAGCCACAGATTTCCAGCAGGAAGCGCGAGAGGATGCGCCCGCCCTGGCGGGTGTGAGTCACTTCGGGATGGAACTGCACGCCGTAGTAGCCGCGCGTGTCGTCGCCCATGGCGGCAATCGGGCAGCTCGGGGTGCTGGCCAGAATACGGAAGCCTTCCGGCAGGTCGGTGACCTTGTCGCCGTGGCTCATCCAGACGTCGAGGGCGAACATGCCATCGTCGTCCATGTGATCCTCGATGCCGTCGAACAGCTTGGACTTGCCGACCAGATCGACACGGGCATAGCCGAATTCGCGCTCATCGGAACCCTGCACCCTGCCGCCAAGCTGCTCGGACAGGGTCTGCATGCCGTAGCAGATGCCGAACAGCGGCACGTTCAGCTCGAACACCGCCTGCGGCGCGCGCGGACTGCCTTCGGCATGCACGGACTCCGGGCCGCCGGCGAGGATGATCCCGCGCGGGTTGAATTCGCGGATGTCCTCATCGCTCATATCGAAGGGATGCAGTTCGCAATACACGCCCAGCTCGCGCACGCGACGCGCGATCAGCTGGGTGTACTGGGAGCCGAAATCGAGGATCAGGATGCGATGGGCGTGAATGTCGGGATGGGCCATTTTTTCTTCACCTGGATTAAATGGCTGAAGGCTGGAGGCTGGAGGCTGAACGAAAAAGCGTACTCGTCCAGCCTCAAGCCTCCAGCCTCCAGCGAAAAGTTCGATTAACCGACGCGGTAGTTCGGCGCTTCCTTGGTGATCTGCACATCATGCACATGCGATTCAGCCATGCCGGCGCCGGTGATGCGCACGAACTGCGGCTGCGTACGCATGTCTTCGATGGTGGCGCTGCCGGTATAACCCATGGAAGCCCGCAGGCCGCCCATCAGCTGATGGATGATCGCCGCCAGTGTGCCCTTGTACGGTACGCGGCCTTCGATGCCTTCGGGCACCAGTTTTTCGGCACCGGCGGAAGAATCCTGGAAATAACGGTCCGAGGAACCCTGGGCCTGGGACATGGCGCCCAGCGAGCCCATGCCGCGATAGGCCTTGTAGGAACGGCCCTGGAACAGTTCGATCTCGCCCGGCGCCTCTTCGGTACCGGCGAACATCGAGCCCATCATCACCGCATTGGCGCCAGCGACGATGGCCTTGGACAGGTCGCCGGAGAAGCGGATACCACCGTCGGCGATCATTGGCACACCGGTGCCTTCCAGCGCTGCGGAAACATTGGCGATAGCGGAAATCTGCGGCACACCGACACCGGCAACGATACGGGTGGTGCAGATCGAGCCTGGGCCGATACCCACCTTGACGCCGTCAGCACCGGCTTCGACCAGCGCCAGGGCCGCTTCGCCGGTGGCGATATTGCCGCCGATCACCTGCAACTGCGGGAAGTTCTGTTTCACCCAGCGCACGCGGTCGAGCACGCCCTTGGAGTGGCCGTGGGCGGTGTCCACCACCACCACATCGACACCCGCAGCCGCCAGGGCCTCGACACGCTCGGCGGTATCGGCGCCAGTACCCACGGCAGCGCCGACGCGCAGGCGACCCTGCTCATCCTTGGAGGCCAGCGGGTAGGTCTTGGCCTTCTCGATATCGCGGAAGGTCACCAAACCGCGCAGATGGAAACTGTCGTCGACCACCAGCATCTTCTCGATGCGGTGCTCGTAGAGCTTGGTCTTGATCTCTTCCAGGCCGGTGCCTTCCTTGACGGTGACCAGCTTGTCCTTGGGCGTCATGATCGCCGCCACGGAGTCGCCGGCATTCGGCGTGAAACGCAGATCACGACCGGTGACGATGCCGACCAGTTCCTTGCCGGAAATCACCGGAAAGCCGGAGAAGCCCAGTTCATGGGCCTTGCGCAGCAGCTCGCTGATCTTGGTTTCCGGCGTGACGGTGACCGGATCATGCACGATGGCCGTTTCATGGCGCTTGACCTTGCGCACCTCGATGGCCTGCTGCTCGATGCTCATGTTCTTGTGAATGATGCCGATGCCGCCTTCCTGCGCCATGGCGATGGCCAGGCGAGCTTCGGTGACGGTATCCATGGCTGCGGAAACCAGGGGGATATTCAGCTCGATCCCACGGGTCAGGCGGGTTTTGAGACTGACATCCTTCGGCAGGACCTCGGAATATCCGGGGATCAGGAGAACATCATCGAATGTCAGGGCTTCTTGGCTGATACGCAGCATGGCGGGGGCTCCCCAGGCGGGAAAAAGGAAGCGCGGCATTATACCTGCCAGAGCGCCCGCACTCAACGCACATCCGCCGCTTCAGAGATCCACCCGGACCTGTGCGCAGGCGAAGCCCAGCCGTTCGGCGAACGCCTCGACGAAGGCCTCGCTCAGCCCTGCTTCGGCCCAGCCGTTGAAGATGAAGCCCAGGTTGGAAAAGCCGCAGGGCTGCAGGAACAGGAAGCCATTGATGTCATCTTCGAAGCCGCATTCCGGGCAGGTGAATACATCGGTCTCCCCTGGCCACCAGGCTTCCAGGCTGTCGAACAGCGGCACGCCCACTTCCTGGCGGCAATCGGGGCAGCCCGCTTCTCCGAGAAAGTCGCGCGTCGGCATATAGATGCAGCGCTGGGTGACAATCTCCAGGCCGTTATGCGCCTGGCCATACGGCAAACGCTCCGGATGCTGCGCGATGCGCCGGGCTCCCGGCCCGATGGCATAGGCCATGCCATCGCCGCCCTGACCGCACGTGGTCGGCAGTTCCTCGACGATCTCGCTCCTGACCAGCCAGCGCAACAGGGCCCGCGCCTTCGCCTCATGCGCGGGCAGGCTGGATATCCGGGGGACGAGGATCAGTTGCGCAGTCATGACGATACAGGGCGATGACCAAAGGGGGGCGGCAGCTTAAGCCTTGTGCCAGGCAAATCAAGCCCGGGCGCTCAAAGCGTTTGCGAAACCGACCGGCTGCCACCCTGCCCTGTCCAGCGCGCCCGCAGCACATCATAGATCCAGTTGAAAGCCATGGTGTAGGGCAGGAAAAACAGGATCAGGCCGATATCCAACACCAGTGCCTCAAGCAGACTAATCGACAACCACCAAGCAGCCAGAGGTACCAGAACCACAATCAGGCCCAGCTCGAACAGCGATGCATGAACCAATCGCGCCCACAAACCTCGGTGAAAGCCCAAGCGACGCTGCGCCCCGTCGAACCAATAGTTGAACAGCATGTTCCAGAGCATGGCGACGGTGGAGAACATCAGCGTCAAAGCCCCCACCTGGACCAACGGCTTGTCCATCAGCAAGGCCAATGCCGGCGCACTGATGGCTACAGCGATAAGCTCGAACGCAAGCGCATGACCGATACGTTCGCGCACAGAACGCTGCGGTGGCTGGTTCATGAAGACACCTCTCGAATGAAAAACTGGCGCTATCATCATCGGCAAAGCGGTTATCAACAAGTTAGCTGCCATCGGGAAAAGCGATATGAACCACTCCCCAGAGTCACTCCAAGCCTTCGTTCTTGCCGCTAGCTGCGGCTCGCTGAGTGCTGCAGCCCGGCGCTTGGGCAAGAGCCAGTCAACGGTCAGCGGAGCTGTTGCACGCCTGGAGCTCGACTTAGGCGTCCAGCTATTCGAACGCGGTCCCCGCCAGCTGATTTTGAGCGAAGCCGGTGCCAATCTACTGATTTATGCCAAGGAGGTACTGGCTGCCAGCGACCGCCTGACGCGCCACGCCGCACGCATGGCCAGCGGCCAGGAGACACGACTGACATTGGCGCTGTCCGACGCCTACCAGCCCAAACAATATGAAGCGCGTCTGCTGGAACTGGATCAGCGCTTCCCTGACCTGCAGTTCGAATGCCTGCTCGCCGAGCACACCGACGTACTCGACCTGGTTTGCCAGGGGCGCGCTCATCTCGGTCTGCTGGCAGCCCAGCCAACCTATTCAGGGGATATCGCCTATGCCCGCGTCCCGGCCAGCGCCGAGTTTGGCCTGTTCGTCGCGCGTTCCCATCCGCTGGCAGCGCTACAGACCGTGGCTATCGAGGACTTGGCGCGCTGGCGAGCCTTGCGACTGAGCAGCGTGACCACCAGCGATACACCCTCGGATGAGCTGTTCGTCAGCGGCGCCCGCTGTTGGACAGCACCCGACTACCTGTTACTGCTGGAAATGGCAGTGCTTGGTTTCGGCTGGGCAGCCCTTCCGCGCCAATTGGTCACATGGTACGACTCCGGGCAGTTGCAGGAGCTGCAATTGCCCGGTTGGCCCAAACACGTCCCGGTTGATGTGGTCTGGTCACGCCAGCACGAACTGCGCCCGGTTGCCGCCTGGCTGCTCGACCGCCTGCTCGAAAGCGTCTGAGTGGCAATCGCGCACGGCGCCAACCCGGCTCATCAAGACGACCTCTCTCCAGTCGGCTCGACAACCCCGGAGAAATTGTCGAGCGGGCCGGAGCGGCAGCCGGTTACAGCAGTTCTTCGCGCAGCTGCTCGGCGGATTTGATCGACAGCAGCCCCGGTGCCACATCGAAGGCCGTCTTCGCGCCGATCTGGCCCTGCTGGTTCAGCCGGTACGCCGCACGCGCATAGGCCACCAGTACGCTGGCGGTGAATTCGGGGTTGCTCTCCAGCTGCAGCGAGTACTCGATGACCTGGGCATGCGCATCGCTGGTGTTGCCGCTGCGAATCACGAAGCCGCCATGCGGCATGCGCTGGTGATCCCGACGCAGTTGCTCCTCGCTGATGAAGTTGACGCTGGTGTCGTAGTCGGCAAAGTAGTTCGGCATGCTGACGATGGCCTGCTCCACGGCAGCGGCATCGGCGCCTTCGGCCAGCACCACGAAACATTCGCGCGTGTGCTTTTCCCGTGTACTCAGCTCGGGGCGCGCGCCGCTGCGCACGCGGTCGATGGCCACCGGCGAAGGCTGTGTGTACTGCACGCCGGCCTTGACGCCCGGCACCCGGCGCACGGCATCGGAATGCCCCTGGCTCAGCCCCTTGCCCCAGAAGGTGTAGGTCACGCCATCGGGCAGCAACGCTTCGCCGTAGAGGCGATTGATGGAGAACATGCCGGGATCCCAGCCAATGGAGATCAGTGCCGTCTTGCCATTGGCCCGCGCAGGCTCGTCCACCGCCGCGAAGTATTCGGGAATCCGCGCGTGGGTATCGAAGCTGTCGACGGTATTGAACATCGCCGCCAGCTGCGGACCTTGCACGGGCAGGTCGTCCTTGGAGCCGCCGCAGAGGATCAGCACATCGATGGCTTCACGATGTTCGTCCAGTGCATCCATGGCATACACCGGCGTGCCGGCGACAAGCGGCGTCAGCTCGCCCGGGGCACGACGGGTGAAGATGCCCACCAGCGTCATGTCCGGGTTCTTGCCGATGGCGGCTTCGACGCCTCGTCCGAGGTTGCCGTAACCGGCGATGCCAATCCGAATCTGCTTGCTCATACACAGCTCCTTGCTGGTTCAATGACCGTTTGTGGCGGCATGGCCACACCGATGAAAGGTGCGAATGGTACGGGCTGCGCCAATTTGGTGCATCCCACTTGCGCAACGAAGGTTTTTGCCCCTGCTCGCCTATCAAGGCCTTATCATGCCGCCCATGCTCAAAGATCCCTTCCAGCGCCTCAATCTCGACCGCGAGGTCCTCAGCGTCAGCCAGCTCAATGGCCGTGCCCGGCTGTTGCTCGAAGACGTGTTCGCCCAGGTCTGGGTCGAGGGTGAGATTTCCAATCTTGCCCGCCCCGCCTCCGGCCACCTCTATTTCACCCTCAAGGACAAGAACGCCCAGGTGCGCTGCGCGCTGTTCCGGCAGAACGCCCTGCGGGTGCGCCAGGCGCTGCGCGACGGGCTGGCGGTCAAGGTGCGCGGCAAGGTTTCGCTGTTCGAGGGGCGCGGCGACTACCAGTTGATTCTCGACTCGCTGGAGCCGGCTGGCGATGGCGCCCTGCGCCTGGCCTTCGAGGCGTTGAAGGAAAAGCTCGCCGCCGAAGGCCTGTTTGACGCCGGCAGCAAACGCGGCCTGCCCGCCCATCCGCAGCGCATCGGTATCGTCAGTTCGCCAACCGGCGCGGTGATACGCGACATCATCTCGGTGTTCCGCCGTCGCGCACCGCATGTGGCGCTGACCCTGGTGCCTAGCGCCGTCCAGGGCCGCGAGGCGACCGCGCAGATCGTGCGCGCCCTGGAGCTGGCCGACCGTGGCGGTTTCGATGCGCTGATCCTGGCGCGCGGCGGCGGTTCGCTGGAAGACCTCTGGTGCTTCAACGAAGAAGCCGTCGCCCGCGCCGTGGCCGCCTGCCAGACACCGATCATCAGCGCTGTCGGCCACGAAACCGACGTATCCATCGCCGATTTCGTCGCCGATGTGCGCGCACCCACACCTTCCGCCGCCGCCGAACTGCTGGCGCCCAGCAGCACGGATATCCGCCAGCGCCTGGAAAGTCTGCGTCAGCGCCTGCTGCTGCGCATGCGCGAACGCCTGCTGCGCGAAGGCGCGCGCCTCGATGGGCTGAGCCAGCGCCTGCGTCATCCCGGTGAGCGTCTGCAACAGCAGGCCCAGCGTATCGACGATCTGGAGCAGCGCCTGTTGCGCGGCATCGACCGTCGTCTCTGTGCGGGCCAGGAGCGTCTGGCTCGCCTCGACACCCGTCTGAGCGCACAGCATCCGGGCCGCACACTGGCATTGCTGCGCCAGCGTCTGGAGCATCTGTCCCAACGCATGCCGCGCGCCATGCAGGAACGGCTGAACAGCCGCCGCCAGCAGTTACAGGGCCTGGCGCAGACGCTCAATGTCGTCAGCCCGCTGGCCACCCTGTCCCGTGGCTACAGCATCCTTCTGGACGAGCGTGGCCAGGCGATCTACCGTGCCAGCCAGACGCACCCCGGCCAGCGCCTCAAGGCCCGCCTCGGCGAAGGGGAACTGGATGTGCGGGTTGAAGACAACCATCTGCAGCCGGTGACGCTGCCGCTGCTCTGAAAAAGCCTATGCGCCCATTACGTGGGCTGCATTCTGAAAGTCCGTAAGCGGCAGGCCGCCCTTCCCCTTGCCTGGCGTTTACGCGAGGATGAGCCGTCCTTTCAAGCGGAACCGCTTATGTCACGCGTCATTGCTCTGCTGCTTTCATTCGCACTCAGCCTTTCCGCCCACGCCGAAGGCTTCATCACGCGCCTGCTGAACAAGCCCGTGCCGGGCGGGGTGGCGGTGGTCGAACTGGGCAACGGCGCCACGCCACCGCAAGTGCGCTATCAGGACAAACCCGCGCTGGTGATTCGCGAGGACGGCCAGCGCTGGATCGCCATCCTCGGCATTCCGCTCACCGTCAAACCCGGCGAGCAGCAGGTGCAGGTCGATGGCAGCCTGCGCAGTTTTCAGGTCCGGCCTCGCGAATATCGCGCACAGCACATCACCCTGAAGAACCAACGTCAGGTCAACCCGAATCCGGATGATCTCAGACGCATCGAGCGCGAACTGGCCGAACAGACCGCGGCCTACCGCCAGTTCAGTCCCGGCCAGCCCAGCAATCTGCTGTTCGACAAGCCCGTCGACGGCCCGCTCTCCTCCCCTTTCGGTTTGCGCCGCTTCTTCAACGGCGAGGAACGCAACCCACATTCGGGGCTGGATTTCGCCGCCAGAACCGGCACGCCGATCAAGGCGCCGGCGGCGGGCCGGGTGATCCTCACCGGCGACTATTTCTTCAACGGCAAGACGGTATTTCTTGACCATGGCCAGGGGCTGATCAGCATGTTCTGCCACCTGTCGGCCGTCGACGTGAAGACCGGCGATCAACTGGGGCGCGGCGACATCCTCGGCAAGGTCGGCGCCACGGGCCGCGCCACCGGACCGCACCTGCACTGGAACGTCAGCCTCAATGATGCCCGCGTCGATCCATCGATATTCATCGGCGCGTTCAAACACTGACCCACAAGGAAAACAGCCATGCGCATCAGAGCCACCCAATCCACCCTGCTCATCGTCGATATCCAGGAACGCCTGCTGCCGGCCATTCTCGATGGCGCCAGCATGATCGAACATACCGCCTGGCTGCAGCAGATCGCGGGGCGTGTCGGCGTGCCAACGCTGATCACCGAGCAGTACAGCAAGGGCCTGGGACCGACCGTTCAGACCCTGCGCGAAGGTGTCGAGGCCAACGCGATTCTGGAAAAGATGGAGTTCTCCAGCGCCGCCGACGGCGAGCTGTTCAAGCACCCCGGTGGCGAACGTCAACAATTCGTGATCTGCGGCTGCGAAACCCATGTCTGCGTCATGCAGACCGTGCTCGACCTGCTGGAGCGAGGCAATCAGGTGTTCGTCGTCGAGGAAGCGGTCAGTTCGCGCCGCGCCTCGGACAAGGCGCTGGCGTTGCAGCGCATGCGCCAAGCCGGTGCCGAGATCGTCTCGCGGGAGATGGTGGCCTTCGAATGGATGGAGCGCGCCGGTACCGATCTGTTCAGGAGCATCAGCCGCGAATTCATTCGCTGAGCCTGTAATTTGCTACCGCTCCGTTTGGGACTGCCTGGCGGATTTGTTAAGGTCCGCCCCCGTGCGGCACGTTCCGCCGCAACGAGAACCGAACGGAGTATCAAATGACTGACGAGTTTGCCGGCTGGCTGGACTGGCTCAGAGCCCACCCTGAACTGCAGACACTGGCCGCCTGCGCCGCGCTGATCTTTGCCGCCTGGCTGTCCAACTGGGTCGTCAAGCGCATCCTGGTGCGCGGCCTTTATCACCTGCTGCGCCATGCCCGCGATGCGCAGCTGCAGGATTTCGGCGTCATCAAGCGGCTGTCCAATATCGTCCCGGCGCTGGTGCTGTCGGTCGGCATCAATGCCGTGCCGGGGCTGCCGGAAGCTGTCGTGACGGTGGTAAAGAACGTCTGCGGCGGTTTTATCGTGCTGACCATCGCACTCGCCCTGGCGGCAGTGCTGGACATCGTCAACCTGCTCTACCAGCGCCGTTCGGATGCCCACCTGCACCCGATCAAGGGCTATCTGCAGGTGGTGAAGATCGTCCTCTACGCCATCGCCACCATCCTGATCATCGCCACCCTGATAGATCGCTCGCCGCTGATCCTGCTGTCCGGTCTCGGCGCCATGGCTGCGGTGCTCATGCTGATCTTCCAAGACACCCTGCTGTCGCTGGTGGCCAGTGTGCAGATCACCTCCAACGACCTGATTCGCGTCGGCGACTGGGTGGAAATGCCGCAACTCAATGCCGATGGCGATGTGATCGACATCGCCCTGCATACGGTCAAGATCCAGAACTGGGATAAGACCATCACCAGCATCCCGACCAAGCGCTTCATTTCCGACTCGTTCAAGAACTGGCGCGGGATGCAGGAAAGCGGCGGTCGCCGTATCAAGCGAGCCATCTACCTGGATCAGCAGAGCGTGCATTTCCTCGATGCCGAAGAACGCAAGCATCTGCATCGTTTCAGCCTGCTGGATGAATACCTGACGGACAAGCGCAAGGAAATCGACGCCTGGAACGAGAAGCTCGCCGAGCGCGGCCAGGAACCGGTCAACACCCGCCGCGTCACCAACATCGGCACTTTCAGGGCCTACGTGGAGCGCTACCTGCGTAGCCATTCCGGTATCCACCAGAACATGACTTTCATCGTGCGCCAGTTGGCCCCCACCGCAGACGGTCTGCCGCTGGAAATATACTGCTTCACCAACACAGTGGCCTGGGTGCAGTACGAAGCGATCCAGTCGGACATCTTCGATCACCTGCTGGCCATCCTCCCGGAGTTCGGCCTGCGCGTATTCCAGCACCCGAGCGGTGCCGATATGCGTGCCTGGTGCGATGTTCTGGATACACGCGGCGAACCTTCACTGCCACGGCTCGAACGAGAGCAGCAACCAGCCTGACAGTCGGGAAGTAATCGTAGGTTGGCGCTGAGGCACGAAGCACATGGGCGACCTCTGGCACTGCCCATTGCCTCATCCCTGATGCCAGCGCCGCGGGCTGCCCCTGCACCCCGCGCCTCAGCGCCAACCTACGTCCGGAGCGGGAATTGCTCCCGCCCCTTGCCACTGTTGAATCAGAAACTCATATCGACGCGAGCCCAGTACGTGCGGCCCGGTTGGTTGATGCGCTCATCGGCGGACAGGCCGATACCGGCGTTGCCGGCCTGGTTGAGGTGCTCGCTGTAGGCCTTGTCGAACAGATTGTCGATGCCGGTAGTGAGCTTGAAGTGCTGGTTCAGGCGATAGGCGCCATTGACCGAGAACACGCCGAAGCCGGAGCTTTCGTCGAAGTCCTTGCTGGTCACGTTGCCTTTGTTCTCGGCTACGCGATTCTGCGCCGCGACCACGCGCCAGAGGCCGGCAGCGCTCCAGTCGCCCTGCTCGTAGGTCAGGCCCAGACGTCCTTCCAGCGGTGGCATCTGCGGCAGCGCCTCGCCATCGGAGCTGTTCTTGCCCCAGGCATAAGCCAGGCTGGCATCGGTCTTCCAGTTGGGGGTCAGGCGATAGCTGGCGCCCAGCTCGCCGCCCATGATGCGTGCATCGATGTTGTCGGCGCTTGAGGAAGACATGCCCATCATGTTGGTCTGGTAGCTGAACAGGATGTAGTCACGCACCTGCCCGACATAAGCCGACGCCCAGGCCTCCAGCGGCCCCTGGCTGTACTGGAGACCGAAATCCAGCTGGGTGGTCTTTTCCGGTTGTACATTCGCGAAGGCGTTGGCACCGCCGGAAAACAGCTCCCAGTAGTCGGGGAAGCGCTGGGTGTGACCCAAGCCTACGTAGGCGGTTGCCGGTAGAGATTGCAGGTCATGCTCGTAGCGCAGGAAGCCGCTCGGCAGATTGTCGCTGCGGCTGTCGCCTGCCGACGGTCCGGTGCTGCGGTAATCCTTGGCTGTCACATGATCCAGGCGCGCGCCGCCGATCAGGCGGCTGTCATCGCCCAAATTGCGAGTCAGCTCGCCGAACAGGCCATAATTGTGAAAGTCGGCGTCCTTGTCCCAGGCGAAGCGGTCATGCTCGATGAGCGTGCCGGTCATCATATCGAACTGGGAATTGCGTTTGCGGTGCTCGTTACGTTGCGCATCCAGGCCGGTTACCAGCTCGTAATCATTCCACTGCCAAGTGGTGGCGAAGCGACCACCCAGGGTGCGCCGGTCGACGTTGCTGGCCATGGGATTGGCCATCATGCCCATGCCCGAGGGTGTGCGCAGGCTGTAATTGTCCATCACATGGTCGGCATAGTTGTAATAAACCCGCGCCTCGATCTTCTGCAGCACCTCGCCGATATTGTCCTGCTCGAAACGCAGGGCCACGCTCTCGCGCTCGAACTGACTACCATCCATCCCGCGCCCGGCATAACGCGCCTCGCCATCACCGCGACCGACCGTCAGCTCCAGAAGCGTGTCTTCGTTCGGCGTCCAGCCAAGCACCAGGTCGGTGCTCCACTTGTCCCAGCGCGAATGCACGTCGTCACCGTTGCCGTCCTGGTAGTCATCGGAATCAGAGCGGTTGGCGAGCAGGCGGATATACCCCTGCTCGCCACCGGCGGCGGCATCGATATTGCGATCGAAGCGACCGTTGGAGCCGACCAGGAAACTGGCATCGATGCGTCCGCCCAGTTCGCTGAAGCTCTCCGGGTCACGCTCGAACAGAATCGTCGCCGCCGAGTTGCCCGGCCCCCAGAGTACGGTCTGCGGCCCCTTGATCACCGTCAGCGAATCGTAGTTCTCCGGCGTGATGTAGGAACTGGGCGAGTCCATACGGCTCGGGCAGGCCCCCAGCATCTCGCCCCCATTGGTCAGCAGCTTCAGCCGCGAACCGAACATGCCGCGAAACACCGGATCGCTGTTGGAGCCACCGCCCCGCACGGCGGAAAAGCCCGGAATGGTCTGCAGGTAATCCCCAGCATCGCTGGCCGGTACGGGTTGGCGTGGAATTTTCGGGTTGGTGGCCACGGTCAGCGGCGATTGCTGGGCGACACCCGTAATGACCATGGGCGCCAACTCCATGGAGTCATGCTCGGCATGGTTGTGATGCGCGCCTTGCTCGGCGGCGATCGCACCGCTGGCCAGCAGCCCCAGCAGAGCCGCATGGGCGAACTGCCAACGCAGGCGCGATGGCTGGATAGAAAAGGTATCGGACAGGCGCACGCGCGCCTGGGAGCCACGAATGATACGGGACATAAGCATTTCCACTTCTAAAGGTGTTGTACAGCCGTGACAGCACGGCTTCGGACATCAGGCGTGGAAATACGGAGGTGCGCGTGCATGGCCACTGCTGCGGCGCAACGCGCGGATCAGCGGCTCGTCGGGCAGCGGCAGGAAATGCGCCGGCTCGTGCCGAGGCAGGGCCAGATCGAGGGAAAGGGTCAACGGCGGGTTGAGCGTCAGCAGCTCGCAATAACCGCACATCTCCAGTGCGCTCAGCCAGGCCGGTTCCTGGCCCGTGGACTGCCTGTGGTGGCCATGCGCGGAAGGAGAATGAGCATCATGGCCGGCATGCTGGTGATGCTCGCCCATCGGCATCGCAGCCGTCTGCGCCGCCTGTATCGCCGAGTACAACGGACCGACATGAATCATCAGCATGGCGAACAGGCCAAGCCAGATGCTCAATGTCGAAAGCCGTTTGTTCTGCACCACTAAATCCTTGCTTAACAATGACATGGGCTCTGCGCAAGCCGTGATCTGGATGATCGCATGAGCGGTTTGACGAAGCGACTGCGACATAGAGCCGCAAAAACCAAGGGCAATCAAGCGCACGAAACGAACAGATAACAAGCATAAAAATGCTTAGATCGACACTCCAAAGACAATTACTGCCAATTTTTAACGAACTATTGCACGAACACCCTCGCAAGCACTAAGTTCGCACCATAACCAACCGGCAAAACCGGTTTCGATTGCCGTCGCCACGAGCGAACTCCAAGGAAACACCATGACCATGCTCAAGAATCCGTCGAAGAAATATCGCGCTTTTGCCCAGATAGACATCCCCGACCGCACCTGGCCATCGAAGGTCATCACCCAGGCGCCGATCTGGCTCAGCTCCGATCTGCGTGACGGCAATCAGTCGCTGATCGAGCCGATGGACGCGGCGAAGAAGATGCGTTTCTTCAAGACGCTGGTCGCGGTGGGCCTCAAGGAAATCGAGGTGGGATTCCCCTCCGCTTCACAGACCGATTTCGACTTCGTGCGCGAGCTGATCGAGGGCGGCCACATCCCCGATGACGTCACCATCCAGGTGCTGACCCAGGCGCGCCAGGATCTGATCGAGCGCACCTTCGAGTCGCTCAAGGGTGCGAAGAAGGCCATCGTCCACTACTACAACGCCACCGCGCCGAGCTTCCGCCGCATCGTCTTCAATCAGGACAAGGCCGGCGTGGTGAACATCGCCGTGAGCGCAGCGCAGATCATCAAGCGCCTGGCCGCCGCCGCGCCTGAGACCGACTGGCGTTTCGAGTACTCGCCCGAGGTGTTCAGTTCCACCGAAACCGACTTTGCCGTCGAGGTGTGCAACGCGGTGATCGACGTATTCCAGCCGACGCCTGCGCAGAAGCTGATCCTCAATCTGCCGGCCACCATCGAGGCGGCCACACCGAACATCTACGCCGACCAGATCGAATGGTTCGGACGCCATATCAACAAGCGCGACAGCGTGTTGATCAGCCTGCACACTCACAACGACCGTGGCACCGGCGTAGCCGCCACCGAACTGGGCCTGATGGCCGGCGCCGATCGCGTCGAAGGCTGCCTGTTCGGCAACGGCGAACGCACCGGCAACGTCGACCTGGTGACCGTGGCATTGAACCTGTACACCCAGGGCGTCGATCCGCAGCTGGACTTTTCCGACATCGACGCCGTGCGCAAGGTGGTCGAGGAATGCAATCAGTTGCCGGTGCATCCACGCCACCCTTATGTTGGCGATCTGGTGCATACCGCCTTCTCCGGCTCGCACCAGGACGCCATCCGCAAGGGCTTCGCCCAGCAAGACCCGAACGGCGTCTGGGAAGTGCCCTACCTGCCCATCGATCCAGCCGACATCGGTCGCAGCTACGAAGCGGTAATCCGCGTCAACAGCCAGTCGGGCAAGGGCGGCATCACCTTCCTGCTTGAGCAGGAATACGGCATCAGCCTGCCCCGGCGCATGCAGATCGAATTCAGCCAAGTGGTACAGAAGGAAACTGATCGCCTCGGCCTGGAAATGAGCGCCACGCAAATCTACGCCCTGCTCGAAGCCGAATACCTGCAAGCGGTCACGCCCTACGCGCTCAAGAACCATCGCCTGCAGGAAGAAAACGGCACCAGCGCACTGGACGTGGAAGTCACCCACGAAGGCAACAGCCTGCACCTGCGCGGCATCGGCAAAGGCCCGCTGGAGGCCCTGGTCTCCGCCCTGCCGGTCAAGCTGGAAATCATGGACTACCACGAACACGCCATCGGCGCCGGCAGCAACGCCAAGGCCGCGGCCTATATCGAAGTACGCCTGAACGGCGAGCGCCCGCTGCATGGCATCGGCATCGACGAAAACATCACCACCGCCAGCATCCGCGCCCTGTTCAGCGCCCTGAACCGAGCCATGCGTGAAGCCGAGGCAAAAGCGGCTTGATCGCCTGGTTGTGAAGACGAAAAAGGGGATGCTTTGGCATCCCCTTTTTCGTGGCAACTAAAAAATCCAAACATTCATCAGTGCTTTGAGCCTTTGGAGCTTTTGGGTTGGGAGGGAGCGAGTTGAATACCCTACCCCTTGCACCCCATGCCGGAGGTCGATCTTATAAGTCATTGATTTTACTAGGGTAATTTTGAGCGCTCGCTGCAGTCACTGCTCTACGCTATCCAACGATTTTCAACGATTCCCCGCAAAAGTCCCTGAGAGAATCTAAGTACCCTGACATCAAACGGTCGTCATGATGAAGAGAGTCGCGCCTCGTCCCGTTTCGCCAGATTCAACGCCATTTTCACCCTCTCGCCACACATATAGCATCAACGCAACGCCATTCCGTTACCATAGCCCTAGTTCTTGGTAACGTTGCCGCTTAGCATTCAACTCCGCCGAGTTACTGACCACACGCAAAGCATGCTTTAAATATCCAACAGCGGCGGAGTAGTCGCGCATCTGCTCACAAACCTGGATCAGTCGGATTAGAACTTGAGGTTTGCTTGGACACTTCCTATTAATCACCTCAAGTGCTGAGCGGGCACCTGGAAAATCAGCCTCTAAACCGAAAAGCGTTGCGCGCAAAAAATCAAGCTCTAACGACTCGCCACCCTGATTTTCAGAATCTTGAATAAGATTTTTTGCAACTCCAGTTTTGCGCAAAGTCAAAAACGCCTTAATACCCAGCAGCCGAATTAACTGCTGGTCTCCCCCCGGCGAATTACCTTTGTATTCTCGGCAAAATACCTCCTCGAACTCGAATAGCCTGTTTGCCCGATATAGCGCATTAAGTTGTTGCAGCAACGCAGCGGAATCGTGGGTACGGGCGAACTCTTCTTCCGCAACTCTTGCCGCCTTTAGGTAGTCTTTTGTCTCCAGAGCTTCGACAACTGATGTCGACCAATCAACCGAAGCCTGCCCGCCAAATGGCGTTATGGAATACTGGGCCGCGTCTAATTGTTGCTGCCTCGCCAGCTCAAAAGCACTGCGAAGCGAAGCAATGTCGTGATATCGAGCGGAGGGGACCCTTTCCATGCACCTAAGGATTAAGGCGTCAACCATGGGTACGATGTTGGCGTTGATTTCGCTGGGGCGCTTAAATGGCGCATGACGACGCACTTGAGATGGCGTGTCGTGAGGGAGCTGTCCCGTTAGCAGTTGATACAAGAGGACACCGAGACTGTAGATGTCGCCTCTCAGCAAGTCATCAAAAGTCCCCTTACGTGAAACACTGTCGGAAAATTCTGGCGCAGCGTACAGAACAGTGCCGCCGTTCTCTCTAGTTCGAACATAAATTTCTTCTGGCAGAGCGGAGCTACCGAAGTCAGTCAACTTCACCAAATCTCCCGCGCCCACAAGAATATTGTGCGGCTTGATATCGCCGTGTGAGATAGGTGTCGGCAAGGTCGCCAAAAAACCAACTGCGTCGAGCACCTGCGCGTAGATGTCAAACAGACGCTCAAACGTGTTTCCAAAATTCTGATTTCTCTGCTCAAGCTTTTGGGCAAGACTTTGGCTCGGGAAGTACTCCATTTCGATGAAGAACCATTCGTTCTCCGGTGGAATTCTCCCCATATCGCAAATCCGAACAATATTGGGATGTGGATCTATTGTCAGTAGTTCTTTCCCTTCAGCCAGCAGACGATCATCCTTTGTCAGATCTTTAGGAATCTTCACTGCGACGATGGTACTGTCCGATAGCCTCTCCGCCCGCCATACCCAACCATGACTGCCGTCACCGAGGCATTCAAGCAAGAGATACCTATCCCCTAAGCGCTTATTAGTTCCCGGCAGAAAGTGTGCGGATTTTATATTCACAACAACCTCTCACAGCGCATCTGTTTGAGAAGCAGCGTTCCACTGCACTCAACCTCAAAAATAAACCGGCTGAAAAGAACTGCTGTATTTCTAAGTGGCGGCACCTGCGCACCAACCGACGATTTGAAACCTTGCCGACATCGCTGTGCAAACACTTCTTTATTTGGCGCGGAGACAACTCCCTTGTTCCATGCCGAAAGGATTAGCACCGAGGGGGCATCACCCCATCTCATCGATGCCTCCAGTAAATTACAAAGCTTCTCGTCAAGCTTTTTTTGCCCCCGATCGGTACCATCGAATCGTTCAAACTCAATCAATACATCAGGTGTGCGTTGCGTTCGACTAAACCAAGTTGAGTCGGCCCGAATATCTGCCCCATGCGTCATTGGTACCGGGCATTCCGCCACTGCCATAAAGCCAAGCTCAGATCCAAGCTCATTCCAGGCACTGCAACCCAAGCTGTGCACTAATACATCCTCGTCACGAACGCCCCAGCTCGACAACATGGGATAGCTGCGATCGACAAATTCCAGAGTGGACATTGCGGAACAAATGCGCACTGGAAGGTCAGCCACCAAAACTCCCCCAAACGCGCAGCACTTCAGGCGACTCACCACCGTGTATTAGTGCCTTGCCACCAACTTTAACTAGTAGCGATGCCGGAATAGATCGACCACAGACCAACGCCTCACCCGTTGATAAGTTTGGCAACTCATCCAGGTCGGCTTTACTTACCATGTCAGATGCTTTTGCAATAAATCGCTGGTCATCGGGGTTCTTCAGACGCATGGTGATCAAGGTATTGCACTGCGACGTCACGTCAGCATCGAGTTTCGATGGGCGCTGGCTAACGATGGCGAAACCAACACCGAACTTGCGACCTTCGCCGGCAATTTTCTTGATGATTCGATGGCTGACGGCATTTCCACCAGCTGGCGCGAAATTATGTCCTTCCTCATAAACCAGGAAACAAGGGCGTAGAGGATCTGTTTTGCTGGAGGCCGCGCGCAAGATTTCACTGGAAAGCAGTGCGCAGATTACCTGTTTGGCCGTATCACTCAGTCCTTGTAGATCGATCACAACGAGTCGCCCTTGCTTATTCGAAGGACGCCCGATCATTTTGTAGATGTCGGTTGGAGCAGACATGGCAGCAGAGTAAAAGCTTTGCGCTTCGTTGAGCACCCGCGACAGCTTCATCGATGTGACAGCGGCACTGCGTCCATTCAATGCTTTGCCTTCTGCCTCGGAAAGGTCATCCCACTCACGCAACTCTTCGATACCATCTCCGAGAAGATGTCGAAGGCGATTGATGTCCCGCGGCTCGGCCTTGTCGGCTGTCCGCCAATAGCGCAACGCAACATCAAGCACCCGCTGTTGAGGTTCGGTCAGCCCAGGCAGAATTTCTGCCACATCATCCATTTCAAAGTGATCGAACTGCAGCGCAAGCTGGACGTTTTTGCCTGCGTACTTGTGTTTGAATGATTCATTTTGTGGCGTGTAAACATGGATGCCTGCTCCAGCTTCCTGCAATCGCTCCAAGGTTTCTCGAATTTTAGGTAGTGCCGCACGATCGCGTCCGTCTTCGATCTCCGCTAGACCTCCCGCGAAATTCAATTGTCCCTTCGCCAGGGCCTTTCCATACTCACCATGCGGATCAAAAACAACTACGGTTCCGTTGTTCAACGCTACCAATCGTTCAATGATGCGGCCAACAGTGTAGGACTTTCCCGATCCCGTCATCGCCAGTACGGCCATGTGCTCAGTGACCAGTTTGTTTACGTCTAAAAAGACTGGCACCGTGTTATCGCCGCGCTCATAGCCAACCAGATTACCCAGGTGCAAACTGGTGTGTTCGTTGAACTCGTAGAAGTCGCTTAGAAATTGGAAGTCCACCGTTTCAACGGCAGCACCTGGGTCTAGCGGGCGGCGTGGAATTTTTATCTGGCGAGAAACCGGATCGCGATAGCCGACCAGTTCGACATTTGCGTAGAGGTTCTCGCCTGTGACACTGGCACCGGGGAGCAACTCAAGTTCAGTTACTCCATCACCAAATCCAGCGTTGAACAGCATATTGGTTCGGGTAATCCTGGTGACTCGCCCAAGCACCGGGACCACGCTTTCATCCGCGCGCTCCTGATGCATGATGCGGACAAACTCTCCACGACGAACGGAAAAGGAATCCTGAACCACCATAGTCAGCTGTGCCGCATCGCCGGTGTTACCGACCAGCTTTCCAAGTACCTTGTGTTTCATGATTCAAACCCCTCATCGAGACCGGATAACCACGTGCTTTCCACGTCGTTACTCCGCAATGCTTCATTTAGCCCCTGCCGGTAGTAGGCAGCGAATTTTTCGAGAATATTGAGTTGCTGCCGACTGAGTAGCTGCGGTAGTGGCATGGATTTTTTCTGGCTTTGCATGTCCAGAATCATCAGTTGAGATGCCACGGTATCTAACAAGGCGGAATCCCAGTCCGACTCTTCGCCAGCCAATTGAGCCATCTTTATTTGACTTGCACGCGCACTGCGGAAGTGAAATCCGATAACGCCTTGGCTTACTTCACTAGCTGGTTCCATTCGGGAGCGATTTTCAGTCATCCGAAAAGCAATAGTCCGGGTGAAGTTACCCAATATTCCATTGATAAAACGCGTATCACCAATGCCGCTCAGTCGAGTCTCTAGGCCTTCGAGCATGGCGGCCGATTTCGGTGCAAAACCATCGTTGATCAAAATGTGCTTGCGGCCGTCTTCAGTTCGTAAGTCCTGACGAGCGATACTGACAATGGCAGAGAATCGCTCAGCCAGAATGCTAACGAGCACAGGACCTTCCGGATTCCATGGAAATAAAGCTTTCCGGTTTTTCTGCCAAAATTTTTCAATTACATCCCTGGTCTTTTCAAACTCGGCCCAATGCCGTGCATTTCGCTTCAGAGGCACCATTTCCCGGTCAATGAACAACGGGGTGTCGATCAAAATCAAGTTGGCAGAACCACCCTGTTTTAACAGTCGCTCGACAAGGGCGTAGCAGTGCCTCATCTCCACCAAGTCCAAGCGCTTTCTCTGGGCTTCGAAATCTATGTCGTCTAACTCTGATACTGAATCGGACCCAGCTGTGCCGACCTTATTTTCCTGAATGGTGAGATCTGTCCGCACAGCTGCGGATGCGTAGATAAAGCCCCCCAGAGCACGGTGAATGCATGAGTGACTCGCAATGCCCGAAACCGTGAGGTTGACGACAGCTGGCCGCTTGACACCCTTAACTAAGCCGGCATCCCGAAATATGGGGGCGACATGTTCAATATCACGAATCTGTTTGAGCAAACGCCCAGCACTGCCCGGCAATCCCAGCTGACTATCAATAGCCAATGCTTGCGCAAGAGTTTTTGCTTTCATTGGCTAGGCCTCATTTCTCAAGCTTTCGGCAAATGCCCAGTATCTACACCCCATCAGATAGACTAATCCCTGCTCAGTTAATCCATGTTCATTGATCAGTCCGGCATTTCTAAGGCGAACCATGCTTTCCGGCAAATCGAAGCTGGCCAAGTTCAACAGCGGCACGGCATATGTCTTCAACCTGCTTAGCATGCCCTCGGCTGTCGCGACATTGAATCCGTAGCAGCACACCAACACGGTGACATCCTCCGGGCGTATCGCATCATTTTCTTGGGGCTTTATTTCTTCGGCACTAAGAGAGGGCAACCCACAATGCCGCTCAATATTGGCCAGAAAGTCATGAACCAACGACGCCTGATCCAACAAACTGATGGACCAAAGCGGTAGCGTTGTGGCAGCGATCAGGCCGCTATTGGAGTGTGCCTTCCAATAGCGTGTATGGCCGGTCAGCTCCCCCGGCGTCATTTCCCCTGTACAAGCGCCATCTATCCCACACAGATTGAACGCCACCTCGCCCTCTAGCATGCTCGCAAGCGATGCCTGTTTGGCGGCTAGTGGATTGGACTGGGCCAACTCAACCATCCAGTCCAGAAAATGAAAAATACTCCCTTCCTGGTATGGCGGCAGCAGCAGCAGTGAACAACCGGGTTGGCGTACCCAGGCAGCACATTCCTCCTGAGTCTCTCTCGAGGCTTGCAAAGCTTCGCCTGTCATCAACACAAAACCGGTCTTCGGCAAGCCAAGCTGAGACGACTGGGAGATTCCCAGCAAGCTGGCCAAGAAACGCCCTCTGCGGTGTGTCTGCAATTCCGGAGTCAAATAAAGCTTCACGCATCCCCCCCGAAATAGAGCTTCATTTTCAGGATGCCCTTGGCCACCAAAGCCTCTTGCGCGGGTTGCGACAGCACTGGGCTTTTACCCTCAGCGATCGCCAACGCCAAATCTTGCCAGCTTGCGAAGTCTAGGCCTGTCCCGCTTAACAACTGAGTCGCTTTGGCTTCCCACTGCGTTTGCTGCACATCTATCGTCACATGCAGGTCATGCAAGGTGAGTAGAGATACGCTACTTAGGCTAATTGCCGCTGGCGCAGCTTCGCTGCAAGCACTGAACAGTGGCATCAGCACTGGAAGGTAGCGCTCATTGGTCTGACTTACCAAGGTTTCGCGATGCGACAGGATGGTGTTTTCAACCTTGCTGATGGCGCCACCAACGCTGTGCAACTGAGAGTGAATGGGGTTGAGCAAACGGTCAGGGATGTCGCGGATGGCACTGAACTGCCCCTTGCGTGCTTGCTCGCGAAACTTTTCACGCTCGTTCTTGGCCAAGTCAGCCAAGTCCTCAAACGCATCGCCAATCAACACCAGTTTTTGAGCGAGCGTTGCTAGCTCTTGTGCGTGTTCTGGCGCCGAGTAATCCGCAGGCATGGGCTCCAAAACGCGTGCAGCCTCTGCACATCGTGTTTGCAATTCCGCGAGGTACCCGGTGATCTCAACAAATTTTTTCTTGCCCGCTCGATAGCTACTGGCAATGCAGCCAAGGTTATCGGCCAGCCCCAAAGCCGTTCCATTGTCGATATTGACGCCCGCTTCCTCGGCGAGCAGGCGCAGGCGATCCGCCGCCTTGTCCAGTTGAAGTGAGCGCAGGTAATGCAGCAAGGTGTCTGAGCTCGCAGTACCCTCTGCCGCCGCAGTGCCGCTGGCGTTGTGTTGCTGCAAAGCCCCATCAAGAATGTTGGTCACCGTCTGTAGCGACAGGGTGAACAAGCTACGCGGGAACAAAGCCAGATTCTTTGCATCAGCTTCGATGTTGGTGATCAGATGATCGATGCCTTGCTTGATTTGAGCTGCCGCCTTCTCCACGTAATCTGCAAACAGCCGGGCCTGTTCGATGCGCTGATAGAGCGATTGGCTCTTATCGTCGAGGCGCAGGGTATTGATATTGCCCAAGGTAATTTCAGGCACGTGCTCCGGCTTGACACCCGCAACGCGCTGCAGCACCTCAAAGCGTCCGGCGAGCAGAGTGGGTATCTCGTCAGCAATAGCAGACAAAGCATCGGCACCTTGCAAGGCGAGCGCTTCTTCGCCGACCTTCAGCGCGTCAAAGGCGGAGCGGGCCGCTTTGAGCAATTCATGCGCCTCCACCGTTTCAGTGCCGGTGGGTGACTTACCCAAGGGTGCGAAGAGCCCAGGGATGCGGTCATAGCCGAAAACACGTTCCAACTTGGCAACCACAGCCTTGTAGCCGTCGGCACCGTTGCCGTTAAACCAGTTCTGCGCCTCGTTGATGGCGTTATCCAGCTTGGCCCGTGGCAGACTTTGCCATTTGGCTGCTGCGGCCGTGGCATCTAGCAGCTGCAACAAATGCAACTCCCCGCACCACCACATCCAATCATCGAACACATTCTTGGCGGTCACGTTGGCATGTTGCAAGTAGCCCCAGTACCAGTCGCGCTTGGCCTTCTCAAGTGTCCATTCCTGTGTGCTGGCCGGGTTTGCTATATGCGCCAAGAAGAAGGGGACCTTGGCTTGCGCCTGCTGCGGGTTGGCCAAATCGCTAAACAAGCCTGCATGCTCATCCTTCGTAAAACCCAGGCTGAGCAGCTTGCTTGGCAAGGCCAGGCGTTGCATCAGCGATGCCACATCTTCAGCATCAATACCGTGCTTGGTTTCCAGGTCATTCAGACCAGAAAGGGTTGGCTCCTTGAACATAAACAAGGTCCAGGCCTGCAGCAGCAGATCGCGGTCCTGCGTGTTGATCTTGCCGGTAGGCTTGAGCGGCCAAGCAATTAAGCCGCGCTCATTCAAGCGGGCACGCCATTGATGGATCGCTTGATAGGCAAAGTCACGCAGAGCGTTGAGCTTGTTCTTGAACTTGCTGGTCAGTCGTGCCTCATCCAGCACCAAGCCCTTGCATTGCTCGACCGAGAGGCCGATGCGTTCCAGCTGGTCCACTTCGCTGGGGTTCAGGTAATAGAGCAGCAGATTGTCTTTGAGCTTTTCACTGACATCGCCCCGGTTGTACTGCTCCATCAAGTGAGTCGATGCCGTGAATGCCATCACCGGGAAGCGTCCTTCATCAGTATGGCGCGTTGCTGCCAATTGATGCAGGCGCTCCAGCTCCTCACGGTTGTTCACCCAGGCAAACCACGCCAGATTGTCCGGGTGCAGCTTCAACCCCTCGCAATACAACAAGCCACCACGCTGGCCTGCGCCTTGCCCACGTGGGCTGGTTTGAATGTGCAGATTCTCTTTGTTGGAGAGACCCGTCTGTGCGTACTGCCAATTCTTGTCCAGCAAACGCATCAACCCCATCAGGCGTGCCGTCCAGCGCAGGCCCGGGTTGTGGCCGCTGGCCTGCAAGAAGGTCTTCATCGCGGCTTCGTGCACAGCCGCATCCGCCGGGTCGCGGAAGATCATCGAGTTGTGTTGCTGGTTGCGGTAGCGCAAGTCCAATCGCAGCAACATGGCCACGCTAGGGCCAATATGCGTGGCCTCTTCATTCGGAATGAACTGGTCACCACCAATCAGCTTTTGCCACAGAGCGTCGGCAGCAAACTCCACCGCAGGGTGGTCGTAGAGCAAACTCAATAGATGCTTGAACTCCCCGCGCGACAGCGGCATCAGCAGCACATCTTTGTCAGCCTCATTGATGGCAAAGGTACGCAGGTTTTGCAGCAAAGCCGTGAGGCTGAGTGCCTGCTCCACCGCTGGGTAAAGCCATTCATCCTTGTCACGTTTGAACTTGGCCTCTTCCAGCGCCTGGCGGCATTGGAGCGCATCAAATGGCATCTTGCGATACAGGCTGGCGACCGGTTCGCCATCCTCATTGGCCAGCTGCAACAGTTCTTTGCAGCGCGCTGGTGCGGCATCCAGGGCTACAGGCAGTTGGCCGTACAGCAACGACTGCGCGATGGCGCGCAGATCGTGATCACCAGTCTTGATGCCCTCGATGGCGTGCTTGTCCAGCACATGCTCAGCGACACGGCCAGAGCTCTCTACCACCGCATCGAACAGCACGCCCATATCGGTGACTTGCTTACCCACTGCCGCGTACTGAGCCAGCACCGCATCCACATTGGCCATGATCACGTTGAACCAACCAAAGTTGGCTCCGCTCATGGCATAGGCGGCTTCAACCAGCCCAGTAGGGTAGTCGTATGCCAACTTGCGCTCGACTTTGAGCTGGGCCACATAGTCAGACACATCGGCAAAGGCATTGTGCTCCAGCTCCACCAGCTCAAAACGGCGAGCGACGGATTGAATCTCGCGCAACTGCTGACCCAGCAAGGGCGAGCACAAAGCCACATAACGCAGCCATGGCAGCTTGCGTCGCGGGTCCTCCTCCTTGATGGCTTTGCCTATCAGGCGGATGGCTTGGCCATCGAGGCGCTTGGCGTCGTCTTGCTCCAATCCAAAGGTGGCCGCCTCGGCCACGGTTTCCAGCTCGTCCAGCACTACCAGCACATAGCCGATGCCAAATTTTTCCAGATAGCTATAGGCGGCCTGCACCAGGCGCACGACCAAGCCTTCTTCTTCGTAGAGTGACTCTTCAGAGTGAGCCTGATCTAGCTCAAGGCATTGCGCCAGCTGTTGAGGGTCGAAGCCCGCTGGATTTAAACGATGCAGTGCCTGCTCGGCAATTTTGCTTTGAATCGAACCATCAAACTTGCCGGTCGCCAGCGGCAGCAGCGCCCTGTAAAGCCCAAAACCAAACCAGTTGTCCGAGTTCTGGTAGTCGGAGGCGACTTGGGAGTATCGGATGTACAGCGCCAGGTACTTATCTTGCGTAGCCTGATCAAACAGCTTTTTATCTTCGAGCCGCGCACCGTCTTCGCGTACAAACCAGCCTTTGGAACAATCGTTGATCTGGGCGATCAGCTCATGGCCAAGGCGCGATTTACCACGCCCCCATTCCGCCTCCACCGCAAACACATGGGCAAAGTTGTCCGCCTCCTGATCCACCGTGTGGATAAAGGTGCGATAGCGTTTGAAGAAACGACTCTGGCCAACCAAGGGATCACGCGGCGGATAATCGGAAACACCGGTGGCCGCCCAGCTATGGAGACGGGCCAGGTCGATAATATCGGCGGCGGAAAGCTGATCGTTTTTATTCATGCAGTAGGTTCCCCCTGAACCACATACGCCGCCTCCGGTTCGCGGACGGAACGGTGTTGATAGACTTTCTTGTAGTCCTGATACAGTGCCTCGGCAGCCAAGCGTGCGGCCTGCCACAACAACTTGCCGGTGCGGTTAAACACCCGGCTCGCGGGCAGGCTGTAACACTGATCAGAAAACTGCGGATGAATCTGGAACTGGCCTAGTTGGCTACTGGCCCCGTCCTGATAACGCCAGACCGCGTGCTTGAGCAACAAGCCCACCAACGGTGACAGTTGCGCATTCAATTCTGCCGCGATGGGCTGCTGCGGAAAGCAGGCCACACCTAGCCTTGCCAGCATGCCCAACAGCAGGTCGGCCAGCGTGCCACAGCGCACCTCGTCGCCCTCAGTGCCAATCACTGTGACGGCAATTTCAGCTGGCGCAAAAGCGTTCTGACCTGCAGGCAATTCCAGTAGTAAACCGCCGCGGTTTTCTGCGCGCCAGGCATCCTGCGCAAACACCAGCATGGCTAGCAGCAGCGTCCAGGGCTGGGCCAACACCCAGTTCATGGTGGTTTGGCCTTCTGGTATTGCAGGCACCAAGCCACCCTGCAAGATCACGTGCGCATCGATGGCTGGCTTTTGATCGGCAAGGTCCAGTACAACGGGCAATGCCAATAGTCGTCCCAGTACCCAATTCTGCTGCGCATGGATGCCGCTGGCGTCCACTTTGGGTAAGGGAGGGAGCGCATCGGCAAACGCGGCCAACTGGGCGGCGACAGCGAGAATACGCACCAGTGCAGGCGTTGCCGCCGCCTGCTCAAAGCTGACGCCCAGCAAATCCCGCTCAAGCGCAGCGTAGGGGCTGGCAGTGAGTCGCGCGCTTTCCAAGGCCGATTCCACCCAAGCAGCGGCTGGCCCCAAGCCAGATACCAACTCCACCAGCGGTGCACTGTTGTTTCCCTGAGCCGCCGTTTGAGCAGCCATCTCCCCCGCCTCTTTACAGCGCGCAGCGGCAATCGCCAGCCATGCAAGGCGCACCTCAGAGTGCTGTGCCAGGAGGGAACAGAGCAACTCGGCGTCAGACGCCAAGGCCGGGCGTACGGCGAGTAGGCGCTGGCTGATAATCCAACCTGTACCAGCGCCCAGATGATCCTGCGCCCCCTTACCATTACCTTGGTCGCCGGTCCCATCTGGCTCTACCGGGTGAGCCAGGTTGCGTAACAGCGCCGAGCCGTCGCACTCATTTGCAATGTCAGGCATAAAGCCCGTTGTGAGCAAGGCGCGCAAGTGCGGGATCAAGGCAACCAAAATAGCATGGGGGCTAGTCATCACTCCCCCTCAGCAAGTGAGAGCAACTGGTAAAGCTCGTCCAGATCGCCAAATAGCGCCGGACCTTGGCCATCGATACCATCAGTATTCAATCGGCTCAGAATAACGCGATCCAGTCGGTCGTTGCCCGCTTGCAGTGCCTTTTCGGCAGTGAGCAATTCAGCTTCGGTGAGTTGGCCTTCGATCAGGGCCTCGACGAGGAGTTTTGCGGCATTGGTTAGCTGCGTTGCGACTTCACAAGCTTTGCCCGCTAGCGCGAGCTTCTCGTCGCAGGCAAACCACTCTTCTTTGTCTTTATCAGCAACTTCTGGGGCATAGATATCCAGTAGCGCCATGTCATCTGGGTAAGAATGCGCTGTAATGCCACGAATGGTCGATTGAATCTGCACATAGCCCAGCTTGGTCAGCAAATAAGCCCGAACGTAAGAGGAAGGAACCTGATTTCGATCGACGCGGATTGCCATCACCTCCGTGGAGGGCAAAATCGCCGCTTCGGAATGAACAAAGGTTAAGTCTTTACCGATGTAACTCTTGTTATGCGCAGCGTTGCACATCAGGATGTCATAGGCTTTGAGGAACTTTTCCTTTTTTACGGGCGCCTCGACATCTCTTGGAGTTCCCCCCAAGAACGAAGAAGAAAGGTTCGTCACCGTGATTTGTTTGCATGAAGCTGACCCGGCCGTCTCAGGCTGCGTTTGACCGTTGTAAATGGTTGCACACAGCTTTCCGAGCTGTTTGAACTTGCCTTGATGCAAACGCAAATATTCATCAACGACGCCTGGGTAAAAATGAGCATCCAAGCGCTCACTCATGCGTGCCGGTGAGACAACTCGCACTCTCTTGGCGAAATCCAGACCCGTTTGCTGCGGGACAAGCTTCTGGTGGTATTGGTTGACGTGAGTCTCAGCCAATTTCGCCCAAGCCCGCAGACGCTCAGCTTGGCGGACTTTGTCGCCGATGTATTTTTGTGCAACTGAGTTCGGAAGGGCGACAAGTAATTCCTTAAATGGGTTGGGCATCACATGCCCTTGCATTCCTCCGCTTACAAGACGAAGAGATTGCTCATAGCCATAGTGGCAATTAAAAAACACTGCAATATAATGAGCATCATACGGAGATTGCTTCGGAATCCGAACCCGAGCTATTGTATTACTGAAGCTAACTGGCATCTCATCATCTGGAATAACACAAGCGTAACCGATGGTTCCGCTCATCGTATAAAGCAGATCACCAGGCCTGGCAATTACGGACTCCCTAAGATCAGACAAGTCTAGATCCTTTGTTCTAAGGACCCTCTCTGCTCTGAAATAGTCTGGGCGAACATCAGACGTTCTAACTAAGCCTAACCCTTCATTTGAGTAAGTAACATCAACTGGAGTGGCGCCGCAATTACACAAGCCTGAAACTTCAATTATTCTTTTCCTGGATAAGCCGCACTGAGCTAAGATTTTTTCATTTTCCAGGAATCGTGGCGCGTAGTAATTTGCGTCCAGCCGCGCTTCGGTCAATTCTTTAATTCCAACCCGTGAGTAATTATTCATCACTCACCCCGCTTATAAGCGCCAACAATCTTATCGAGATCATTCGGCACGCCGGCTGAGTAGTCCTCTATATTGTTTTTCACCACATAGCCCAGCGTTTCTGCCACGGCCATGAACACATCGCCTTGCGGCTCAGGCAGGAACTGCTCCGGGCGTTCTTTGCTGGCGGCGCGTTTTTGCAGGTAGAGTACCGAGGTCTTGGCACCCGTGCCCGAGAGCTTGAAGGTGTCCGCCGGGAGCGAGAGCACCGCCTTGACAATGGCCTTGCCACCCACAAACTGGCCGGTTATTTCATCCTTCTTGCCCATGATGTATTCGCGCACATAGCGGTCGCCGGAGTTACACAGCACACCATCGGGCAACACAATCAATAGGCGGCCACCGGGGCGCAGCAGTTGAAGACAGCGGTCGATAAACAGCACTGCCGGGTCGATGGTGGCCCCCACCGGTTTCCAGTTGCCTTTGCCATCGGGCTTGCTGCCCAGCGCCAGGCCACTGGTGGTGGGGAACAGGTTGTAGACCGCCTTTTTACCGGAGGACATATTCCGCAAGTCGGTGCGGTAGCCTGGCCACTTGGGTTCGCCATCGTCATCCAGATAGAGATCGCCCGTGTCTTCCCACTTCATCCTGAGGTGGTCGTAGTAGGCCACATACTCATCGACCACTTTTTCCGTGGGGCGGAAACCTCCCAACACTTGCTCCATCTGAGCTTCGTAGCGCTCTTTGGATTCTTTACCCTTTTTGTCGCTGGTGAACTTGGGTGTGCCAAAAGGCGGGTTGGTGCAGATCAGGTCGAAGCTGTTGGGTTTGAATGCCTTGGTGGTGAGCGAGTTGTCGGTGTAGAAAATCTTGGCCTTGGGTGCCCCTTGCAGAGCCATGTTGACGCGGGCCAGCATCACCATGCGTGGAGCCGCATCGGCACCGGTGAAGGCGGTGTCGCGCAGGGTTTGCTTGAGCGCCTTTTTCTGCGCGTCGCTCATACCGCCCAGGTGATCGACCACGCTCTCGATGTGGCTGAGCGCCACGGAGCCAAAGCCGAACGAACCGCAGGTGGGGTCGCAAAAGCGAAAGGCACCAGCGGTGAGGCGCTCCATGGCGGCGTTGTCTTGCTGGATATCGTGCATAGCGATTTCCAACATAGCCTGCTTGACCGGGTTGGGTGTGAGGTACACCCCCAGGCCGCCTTTGGATTCAAAGTTTGCACGCAGGAACACATCGAATACCCGGCCCAGCAGATCGCCCGCCACATCGGCCAAGGTGCCTACTTCTTTTCCAGCGATGATACGCCCCTGGTTGTCCGTTACCGGCCCAAGGTCTTGCATAGCTTCCAGCAAGGTACGGTAGTTTTCCGGCTGCGTCAGACGTAGGTGGGAGTCGCTGGGGAAGATGGCGTTGCGAGTACCGTCATCGCTGACCACCACGTAGTCTTCGTGTGCTTTAAAGGCTTCAAAAGCTGCCTTGATTTGCTCGACTGCCTTGGCACCGTGCTTGGCCACATAGCGATGGTCAAACACCTCGCGAAAGCGCTGGGTCTTGCCTTCGTGGTCGGTAAAGCTGAGTTCATCGCCGTGATGGACGCGGAAGGTTTCAAGGAATAGCAGCTTGGCCACTTCCTCAATGATGTCGTTCTTGTCGTTGACGCGATCCTTGACGGTCTGGAAAACCTGCTCATGGAAGGCGTCAAAACGGTGCATAAGACGGGTGTAGATACGCATCGACCAGCGGAAGGTCGGGTCTTTTTCCAGCTTTTCATAATTGCGAATTAGCTCGATGGAAGGCACCTCGTCCACCGAGTGGGTGCCATCACTGCCATCGACGCCAAACAGGCTGTAGCAGCGGGTGTTTTTGTCGTCTTGCAGATGGGCAAACACTGGCCAGTCACCACTGACACTGGCCAACAGTTCGTAAGCAAGTTGATCCAGTTTGTCTTCGCGGGAATAGTCCCAGTGCCCCGGTTCCAGGGCGATCAACAACACTGAGGGAGTCTGATTACCTTGATCCACCCCCCAGACCAGCCCGGCTTTGGCGAATTCGTGATCGCTATTCAGCGGGGTGTGCTCGGTGTAATCACTGTATTTGGCGCGGATGGCTTGGTAGCGTTGATCCAGTGTTTGTTCGGTTGCCATGGGTTCTTTTATCCTGTGTATCCGTTAAGCCAGCTTGAGTAGCGGGCCTTTTAATTCGAGTCGAGCATCTTGTTGAGCTGCACTGCGCAGCATCGGCTCGGTGACCACCAAACCTGTCGGCAATTTGCTGATGAGCTGGGCCAAGGGCATGGGGCGACCCGTCTTGTGCAGTAGCGCCACCATTTCGTCGGCCAGGCTGGGCGCTGCGTGGCCTTGCCCAGCTTTGAGAGACCACGCGAGTTCACCACCGGACAATTCACAGCGTTGCAAGGACGGCGTACAAGCCAGCCATAGGCTCAACTGCGCACGACTCCATCCCAGCTGATGCCATTGCGTGCCATGGTCCACCCACAACTGGTCCAGTGTGACGGGACCGGTTTTCATACCTCGCCGAACGACGTCCAATAGATCAAAGTCGCTCATGCAGCCCCTCCGCCGGAGGGGTGAGGTGTCGGGGCTCGATAACCAGGGGCAAGCGTTGCATTTGCAACGCCATAAAGCGCCAGAGGATCTTTTAGCCAGAGCCGATACTCATGCCCACGCAGGCTATGGTCAGGAGAGCAGTCCACGCTCCATCTACGCAGAATGTATCCGGCTGTCGCGGCACGCAATTTCATCCGCAGGACGCCCTCCTCCATGCTGTAGTCCATCTCGGTGATCTCTGGTCGAGGTTGATCCGGGTGCGGCACCAACTCCAGCTCGACGACCCGAGTCCATTGAATGTCTTGGTCGTTTCTCTCGTGCGGCGCTACCGACAGTCCCTTGAGCACGACAGGGTTCTTGATACGGGTTATGACGAAATCCCGGAACTCCTGAGATTTACGGTCGAAGGCACGTACGTGCCAGCGGAGGCCGTTATCGATCAAGGCGAACGGGACAATCTCTCGCTCTGTGTGGCCACTGGAGATGGAGTGGTACTCAATGCCAAGCGGGCATTCCTGGTGAATTGCCCGGGTCACGCCCGCCAGTACATCCAGATCTGGGTAGGTGAGGCAAAACGGGCGCTCGCTGATCACCCAGGCGCTGATATACATGGGCTCGCCGTCGCCGAAACCTTGAGTCAGCCACGACATTACTCGCTCTGGGGGGAAATCAAAGACCGGCCGGAAAGTCGTGCCCAGACCGTAAGCCTTTGCTTTGGCGTCGTAGTCGATGTTGCCGGGAGCGATCTCTTTGTACAAAGCCAAATCCCGAGTCGCGGCAGCAGACTGGATGCCAAACCGCGACACTAAGTCCTGTCGGCGAATCTCCCCGATGAATCGTATGCGCAACTCTACAAACGCGAGACGGTCGCGTTGTGGCTGGGTTAAGTCGGAAAGTTTCTGTATCGACATGCATCTTGGCTCATAGAGAGAGCAGTGGTGATCAGTATGACGCAACGCACGATAGCATTTTGCTACGCCAACGTGCGCGAACCGACTCTAAAATGATGCGCGCATCCGTCGCATAGTGATCACCATTTAATCAGACTGAGGATAATGGTAGGTGTTTTTTACGTCCCTCCAGCGATTACCGCGAATAGATGCACGACCACCAAGGCACCAGAAATCGCACCCTGCCTGGGTGACTGGAATGCTAACCATCATTCCACTACGCCACACTAGGTTGCCATCCTGAAACCCTCGGGATAGAGTGCGCCCGTCGTGGTCAATCCCACGGCCGGGTGTGGTAGCCCGATTCACACGAAGGCGCGGTTGCGTCATAAACGAGAGCAGGCCCTTCTCAGGATCTGCAGTTTTCTCGTGCATTTATGGCGGGCCGTGTGAGGCAGGCTTCGGCCTGGCCGGCCTTCCTTCGTGGGTCGGTCTACCACCCTTGCACGGTCCGCCTCCATTTGTGTGGTAGCGAATGGCTGCGGCTCCTTAATCTCACGAAGGAGCATAAGGAAAATGCGCTATCCCCTTTTTACCCAAGAGCTCCGCCTTGGTCTTCAGATCCTGCTGTCCACCTCTGATCGGGAGGTGCGCCATGGCTGAGTTCGAATCCTGCGTTGTACCTTTTCCGTTGCAGCGAAGCCCGCTGCATGAATCCGAACGCTCTTCCCTACCCTCTGAAGCTGCAGCTGAATTGCGTGGTGTGATGCTCGGCAATCTGCTCGATCAACTAGCTGAACCTGACGGTTTGCAGCCAGCCGATCTGCGCGTGCGCATAGCTGCTCACTCAGCGCTGGCTCTACTCGATGAGATGGTCGTGCTCTATCGTCGCGCCCTCTCTGACGCTCGAGGAGGTGCCAGATGAGAAAGAGCGTTATCACCTACCTTCCGTAGCGACGGCCATCCAGGCATGGAAATAGCCTGGGCTGCCGACTGCAGAGAAGCATTCAACCAGAGCGTGAGGCTGGCCCAGACCTGGCTCGATAACGTTCGTAGCGGATGGCTCTGGGCAGTAATGATCGCCGAGCGCGGTCTACTACCATGCGCTATTGCTTGTGCCGCTGGCAACGGCCCTTGATTCAAATCGTCTGCGCCAATTGCATGCAACCGAACGCCAGGTCGGGTATCGATACGTGGCAGCGTCTCTATTGGGAGTCATAGGGAAATACACAGGCCTTCAATAGCCTAGTCGCCTCCCAAGTGTCGCCTCGCCGACCTCTTGCGCGACCTGTCTCAGAAAACATGTGTAGATGCCTTCGTGCGCGGGATCCGATGACGTAAAGGAGCTTCTTTGCACTGTCGTCTCCGCCGGCGTCATTGAAATGCGGCACCATCCCCTGGAGCAGAGTGTGAGCGATGACGACATCGAACTCAGCTCCTTTGACGCCGTGAATGGTGGATACCAAAATCCCGGATCGCGCCTGGAACGCCTTTTTGAAAAAGGAGACATCGCTCGCAGCGGCGACTCCATCAGTTTGCAGTCTTTGTAATCGCGCCTCGGAGCTCGCGAAGAACGCCTCGTGGTGTTCTAACAGACTCGCAAAATCAATGTAGGGCACTTGAAGACGATGGAACAGGGTATCGAAGAACCTGCGCAGATAACGAAGGCCGTTCGTCTCATCGATCACGACCGCGTTGCATTCAGCGAGAAACTGCTTTCGGTTGAAAGCGGAAACGTCGACGCCTGCGCTGCTCAGATCCTCGATCACGTCGCCTGCCCATCGCAAGCGACGCAGGTAGCCGCCAGGGGAGGGCTCGGTCAATGCGAGCCGCGCCACTTTATACCAAAAGTTCTCCGTGTCTCGAGCGAATGGGACAATGCCCGGACCGTCAAACCTATACTCCGGCAACCGCACGACAAGCGCGCGCGTCATGGCTGTCAGATAAGGCCACTGAGGGGCGATGACGCAGATCTCATTGGGCGGCACACCCAGCACCTCGATGTTGTGCTGAATCAAGTGCGCGATTTCGTCGGCGAGATCGTCCTTATGGATGGTTGCGTCGTAGGTGATCAGGCTGGCAAAGTCTCGGTCTGGACCCGAAGCCTGGATCTGCATCCCATACAGATTGAAGTTCTCGAAGTAGTCGATGAGTCTCTGGGAAGAGCGATAGTTTCGTGACAACGTTCTCGACTCGATCTCTAACCCCGTTATGGCTCGCAGGCCGTTGAGATCGATAGGGAAACCACCCAGCGAACCAAAAATCGACTGGTTGGGGTCTCCCACCATCAACAACTTGGTGGTACCACCGCCAGCTGACATTATCTTTCCTAGAATCGCATATTGAATCTCTTTGGTGTCTTGATACTCGTCAACCAAGACAAATGAGAAAAGATTGGAAAGATTTCTACTGATCGCAGGATGCGCAGCCACGAGCCTTTGCGCATAGAAGAGGATCAGCTCAAAGTCAATCTGACGCTTATCTTTTAGCGTCGCAAAGAACTCGTCCAGTACATTTCCGATGAACGCATGTTTGCGCGTATCACTACATCCCAGCACACGCTCGCGAGGGGTAAAGTAGTAATCACAATCCCAAAAAGTGACGTATTGAGCTCGGTATGGATCGCACAGCTGCTCCAGCAGCTTTTCGCGCTCGTGCAAATCGATGATTCGAAACCCGTGAGCCAGATCGGGATGGTAAAGACCGTAGGGCTTCAAAATCCATTCAAGGCAAAAAGCATGGATAGTGCCGATCCACAATCGCTCGGTGTTGACTCCCAAATTCTCGATTCGCTCGCGTATCTCATCGGCAGCACGGTTGGTGTAGGTGATTGCGATGACAAACTGGCGGGCGGACGTCAGCCGTGAGAGTTCATAAGCGATCTTATACGTCAACGTTCGTGTCTTACCGCTGCCCGGACAGGCGATTAGGAGCTGACTGCCCGCGAAAAGTACCGCAGCCTCTTGTTCAGGGTTGAGCTCATGTCGGGACCAAGCGAACATCAAAGCCCCCTCAAGCGACATTCGCCAGCAGTCGATGGATCTGATCGTTCGGCAGCATTGCCAGCAGTGTAGCTTTGAGGTCAGCGAGAGGTAGAGCGCCGGAACGGTACTGCTCGATCAACTCATGCAATGCTTCGGCGTCTGGCGCGGCTAGGACACCACTTTGTATGGCCTTGCTAACTCTGTAGCGATAGATGTTCGAGAACAGCTCCGTTGACAGGGTCGGCTGGGCGAAGAAAATTGCGTCTCGAATATATAGCGGGATAACAGTGTTAGAATCCAAGTATCTGCCCAGCTGGATAGCAAACCAACCTTTCCCCTGGTTAGCCGCCATCGTCAGAACGCGCCGTCCGAACTGGGCCTTGTCCCCAGATGCCAGCTCAACGTCGGCCGCCACGAGCGTTTGTGGATCAACATAGATGATCGGCACCAGCGCTCTAACTTTCGCTGCATTTCCAGCTGCGATGAAATCAACCTCGAACGTATGATCTGCATAATGGGAGGACAGCCAAGGGTTGCCCCGGACAAAGAGATCGAGAGCAAGCTTGCGTGCAAGTCCCTTCACGTCCGATCCATGACACTTCCTTTTGTAGCGAACTTCCGCCTCAGAATCGCCCGGCATGTGGGCTGTATCGATAATGGCTGCGTCACGATCAGTGATAATGGCACAGCGCTTGCGGATTCGAGATTGGTGAAAGAGCGTTGCCACATTCTGGAAACCGGTACTACGGATGTTGATGAGGCTGACGCCTATCTCGTCAAGACTGAGCCCCGTCACCTGCTTAAACATCAGCGGTATCAGAATTTCTTCCGCGTCGCCCTCAACTAGGATCACACTCTTGGCGAACAATAGGTTGCTTCGAACTGCATCTAGGTACCGCTGCACCGTATCAATTGCCGTTGGATCGAGACCCGTTGTGGGTTGATATGCTTCGCACGCTGCACCCCGTCGTCCCAGCACATTGACGCTGGAGACCTTGCTGACTTCGGAAATCTGGGTCGAGTGCGTGGAGTAGATGATCTGCGTGTCGGCGTAAGAGATGCGATCGAACAAGGTTTTCTGGATATGGGTGTGGATGTGTGCCTCTGGCTCCTCGATGAGCAGAAAATTGGCAATCGACTGACGTGCTCGTTGATACTGAAATTCAAGCAGTTTCAACGTCAGGAAGATCAGGTTGGCCCCTCCAAGACTAAGCTCATGAATGGCACCCTCATAATTTTCGTCCGACTCACCCACGAAAAGCTTCAACGACTGGAAAAGCTTGTCAGCCTCTTCTGGTAGATCCGAGCGGATTGACAACGAGCTTGGCGAATAGGTCTCGCCCGCAGCCGCCTTAATTGTGCTTCGAATATCAGATCGGACGACCTGCACATCGTTTAGTGCCACGATTGATTCGTTGAGCTCGCGGACTCTGGCGACGATCGGATCCATGTCAGGCGCGGAGATCGAGCCGCTCTTGCTTTTTAGCAGCGTGAGCAGAGGGTTAGTTCGATTGTTATGGAACTCTGCCACGACGTCCCGTAACGCTTTAATGTAAGTAAACGAGACCTCGCTTGCGACCGAAAGAAGCGGAGACACGCGAGCGCCTATACGTGGATCGTCAGTCTCGTAGCTAATTATGCAGTTCTCAAAGTCGCCCACAATCTCGGAGTAAGTCGCGGGACTCCCAAAGTCGGCCGTGCTTCTGCCGGTGATGACCGTTTCATAGTCAGTAATTTCAATGGACTCCCTGACTCTAGCCAACCCAGCTATGTCCCCATTTGCAAGTTTGGCCAACTTGAGTCGGACGTCCTTTTTCGGTCGAAAGATCAGATTATAGGTGGCCCTGCCGATTGGCGCTGCACCAGCTATCACACCTGCTCCATGTAAGAAGAGTGCCTGAATCGCCTCATCGGGACCGACCTCGTCGAATTCAAGGCTAATGATGATCCAATGACCACGCCAATTGTCGAGACCACGGTGAAAGTCAGCCTCCTCCAAGCGAGATGCTGATCGTGACATCGAGTCGTCGAGCAAAAGGCGAATTGCTCGAAACAAATTTGTCTTTCCCGACCCGTTTTCTCCGATGATTGTGTTCACACCTTTCGTGAACATCAGATCTGCACTTGCGAAGTTCCGGTAATTGACGAGCGTCAGTTTTGCGATATGCATCAGAGTCCAGGCCCTAAAGTTTCTGTTGTTGGCATCACACTCGCCAGCCAAGCTCACGATCTATCAAGAGACCACAGCCAAATCTCCGAACAACTAGTACAGATGTCCGTTTCTGGCCCAGACCGTGTAAAAACGCAGCAAGCGATGGCAATCAGCTGCCGGGGGATTTTCTCAGCGTCCAGGAGGCCGCCGGAGGCCCAATCAGGCGCATTCGGTGATTCTGGTTGTTATGGCACTTTAGGCTTCGACGCGTCTGCTGGAGGACGGCAGGACTCGTAAAACAGGCCTCAGGCCTTCATCGCGGCCATCAGGGCACCGCTGCCCAGCAAGTTCAACACGCGTTTGAGATTGTAGGCGAGCACATGCAGGCTCATCTCGGTGCTCACCCGGTCGAGCGTTCTGGTGAGGAAATGGGTGGCACCCATCCAGGATTTCAGCGTGCCGAACGGGTGCTCGACCGTTTGGCGACGGATCCGCATCATCTCGGGCGCTTGATCCAGGCGACTCTGCATCGCCTCGAGCACGGCCTCATGCTCCCAGCGGCTCACCCGGCGCTGTGGGCTCGGCGTACAGTGCTCTTTCAACGCGCAACCTTGGCAGTGCGAACTCCAGTAGCGGTGCAGCTTCAGCCCTTTCTCGACTCTTGCAAAACGCCAGATCAGGCTTTGCCCAGCAGGGCAGCGGTACTCGTTCTTGGCTGCGTCATAGATGAAATCACCTTTGCCGAAGCGGCCAGCCGCTGTCGCACCCGAGGTCAGCGTCTTGGGCACGAAAACGGTGATTCCAGCCTCATGGCACGCCAGGATTTCTTCGCCTTTGAAATACCCTCTGTCTGCGACCGCCGAGAGCTTCTCGACATCCATGGCCTCTCGCGCCTGCTTGGCCATGGAGCTCAGTTGGTCTCGATCGACTCCGTCGTTCGTGACCTCGTGCGTCACGATCAGGTGGTGCTTCGCGTCGACCGCCGCCTGCACGTTGTAGCCGACCATTCCGCTGCCCCGCGTCTTCATTGAGCGGGCATCGGGATCGGTCAGAGAGATCTGTTTATCCGGTGTTTCGTTGAGCTGTACCTCGATTCCCTTGAGCTCCTGCAGCTTAGTTTTCAAGGTTGCGATCTTGTCGTGGAGGCGTTCGGCTTTGACCTTCGCCACGGCTGGTTCCTGACGATCAGCAGTATCCAGTGCGGTCAGGTAGCGATTGATGCTGGACTCGATCTCCTCCATTCGCCGCTGAAGCTTGGCGCTGGTGAAGTTGCGGTCGCGATTGTTGACCGCCTTAAACTTGCTGCCATCGATGGCCACCAGCGCTTCAGAGAACAGGCCAAGCTGCTGGCACAGCACCACGAACTGCCGACAGACGCCGCGGATTGCCTTGCCGTTATCCTTGCGGAAGTTGGCGATGGTCTTGAAGTCCGGCATCAAACGTCCGGTCAGCCACATCAACTCAACGTTGCGCTGAGCCTCGCGTTCGAGACGTCGACTGGACTGGATGCGGTTGAGGTAACCGTAGATGTAGATCTTCAGCAGGTCGGCAGGATGGTAGGCGGGCCGACCTGTTTCAGCCGGGACGACACCCTCGAAACCCAGTTGGCCAAGGTCGAGTTCATCGACGAACACATCGACCACCCGCACCGGGTTGGTGTCCGCTACGTAGTCATCCAGGCTCTCGGGAAGCAGCGCGCTTTGGCCTCGATGCTCTCCCTGGATAAAACGCTTCATCGGCATCCCCCGCTGATTTGAATCCATCAAATCACAGCAAGGTCGATGCCAACGTTTTTACACAGTCTGGGCCGATAACTGCCTTACGAAAGGCAGGCCTTCTTCATGCCGATTCACAATGGCAGCCACGTTGCAAACCCCTGTGTCTCGTAGTACTGCCACCTCAGTTTCACTCGATGCTCAATGCCATCCTTCACGCTTGCCGCCGCACATCTTGCACACGCTGTACGTGCCATAGCGTCCGTCTTTATGGGACATAACCCCACCGCAGCGGTTACAGCCGCCCTGAAGGTCGCCGCGTTCCCAGCGAAGGAGCTGCCAGCAGTTCCAGGCAGTCCAGATGGAGGCGACAAGGGTCAGCGCCGCACTGGCGGGAAAAAGCACCCTCCCAACATTAGCCAGTAAGGCGGAAGCAAGATCACTAGCGGGGGCGGTACCAGAGAACAGCATCACTCCCATGATGCCTATGAGCATGAGAAAAACCGGCAACGCAAAGAGCCTGAAGTAGCGCTCAATAGCCGTGATATCGATGTTCATTGTAGTTTCCCCCTATCCACGCGCATTAACTGACAAGCTCTTCTTCTTCGACCACAGCTTCGACTTCCAACTGGTGCCTTGTCCATTCGCGTTCGATTTCCGGGTTCTCCAGAATCTGCTGCTCAATGCGCAGGCTCTCCCGGTATTCATGAGCCTTGGCCGTCATCGTCCAATGCGTCTCAACCCCCAGGTTTTCCAGCTCTTGTCTAATGTCTTCCAGCCCGAGGCGGAAGAACTCCTTGCGCGGGTTGACTTTGTTCACCTGCTGCCGCAGGAAGTGCCGGTGCAGGCTTTTCTCAAGCCCGGGGGCATCGTCACTGAAGATCATGGCATGCACATCGAACTCAAACGGCACACTGGCGTCACCCAGCTCACGAATACGATCCTGAGGCTCGAGGCGACGCGTCATGCCGATCTTGAATACTTCCTCGCCAAACGAGCCGATATTGGAAATTACATACACATGCCCGGAGCGGGTCTGCTGGGCCATGGAGAGAGCTCGCTGGTTCTTTTCCTCGGCTTCGCGCAGCTTCGCTTCAAGCTCCATCAACTTGGCCTCGAACTCGGCACGCTGAACCTCATTGGCAGCCTCAACCTGCTTCTGCACCTTTTCCATGGCTTTGCGCAGCGTATCTTCTTCCTTGGCCGCATCCTTGATGGCGCGCTCGTATTCCCGGCGAGCTTTCTCCTCCTCCCGGATTTGCTCACGTAGCCGGCGTTGCTCTTCCCTCTCCTTGTAGTGGTCTACTGATCCCGGACACCGATTTAGGCGAAAATCCTCGCCATTAAGAGGTGTTCGATGAGCAAGCAACGACGTACGTTTTCCGCCGAGTTCAAACGAGAGGCAGCTGCCTTGGTACTAGATCAGGGCTACAGCCATATCGAGGCCTGCCGTTCGCTGGGCGTCGTGGACTCGGCTTTGCGGCGATGGGTGAAACAACTCCAAGACGAGCGCCAGGGCGTTACCCCAAAAAGCAAAGCGCTGACACCCGAGCAGCAGAAGATCCAGGAGCTAGAGGCTAGGATCAACCGGCTGGAGCGGGAGAAAGCGATATTAAAAAAGGCTACCGCTCTCTTGATGTCGGACGAACTCGATCGTACGCGCTGATAGACCAGTTGAGTGAGCGGGAACCGGTAGAAGTGGTCTGTTCAGCCTTCGATGTGACGCGATCTTGCTACTACGCCCATCGCCTTCGACGTCGCCGTGTAGATGCTCGTCGCGTCGCGCTACGTAGCCGGGTCAACGAGTTGTTTAACCAAAGCCGGGGCTCGGCTGGCAGCCGAAGCATCCTGGGTATGCTGCGCGAGGACGGCGTGGAGATCGGCCATTTCCGTGTGCGTCGACTGATGCGTGAGTTGGGGCTGGTCAGCAAGCAGCCGGGCTCGCACGCCTACAAGCAGGCCACGGTTGAGCGCCCGGATATCCCGAATCGACTGAACCGTGAGTTCGCAGTCCAGCGCCCGAACCAAGTGTGGTGCGGCGACATCACCTACGTCTGGGCGCAAGGTCGTTGGCATTACCTGGCCGCGGTGCTGGATCTGCACACGCGTCGGGTGGTTGGCTGGGCGTTCTCCGCCAAACCGGATGCCGAGCTGGTAATCAAAGCCCTCGATATGGCCTATGAGCAGCGCGGCAAGCCACAGCAGGTGCTGTTCCATTCGGATCAGGGTAGCCAGTACGCCAGCCGCTTGTTCCGGCAGCGGCTGTGGCGCTACCGAATGCAGCAGAGCATGAGCCGCCGGGGTAATTGTTGGGACAATTCGCCGATGGAACGCCTATTCCGCAGCCTGAAGTCGGAGTGGATACCGCAGACCGGTTACCTGACGGCACAGGAAGCTCAGCGGGATATCAGCCACTACCTGATGCACCGCTACAACTGGGTCAGGCCGCATCAATTCAACGACGGGTTACCGCCTGCGGTGGCCGAAGAAAAACTTAACCCACTGTCCGGGATGGGTTGACCACTACACCTCGTCCTTCAAGGCTTTGGCGGTTACCGCCCACTTCAACTCTTCCAAACGCGCTGCCAAGTAGCTGTCGGTTATACGAGCGCTGCGGAAGGCTGCACCGTTATGGTTGACCAGCGAGAAAGCGTCGCGGATTTCCTGCTCCAGCTTGCCGTGGTTATCGCTCTTGCTACGAGAAAGAATGGAATCGACTTTGCCGTTGAAAGCGTCTACGACAAAGCGAATGGCTGTTTCCTTGCGGTTTGCCTCTACGTAGTCACAGGTGGCCGCAAGTCCGCTCTTTACCATCATGCGGCAGGTGTCGCGAGCGTCTTTGAGCTTCTGCCCTGCCTCAGTAAAACTGAACTCGTCAGCCAGGTCATCGAGCAGGTTGTAGGTGGGTACGATGTAGGCGTCGCCATAGCCCTCAATGATGTTTTTCATCGCTTGAGCGGTGTTGGCAAAGTCCTTGGCGCGGTTCATTGCGGTATAAGCATCACCGGCGATTTCCTCCGCTCGCAGATGGGCGGCGGTGATAATTCTCTCTGCTTCCTGTCCGGCCGCCTCAATACGGCGCTCGGCCTGCTCCAAGGCATTCTGGGACTTTAGATTCGCCTGCTCGACTGTGCTCCTGGCGGCCAGCTCGGCTTCTTGGCGCAAGTTATTGGCGTCTGACTTAGACTGCTCCAGCAAGCGCTGCGCATCAACCACGATGGCCTTAGCAACGGCTTCGACATCCTCGATTGAGGTGTATTTGCTGAGCGCTTCGACCCGTTTTAGCAGAGCATCACGCGCGTCGGTGAGCAGAGATATTTCTAACTGCAGCAGCCTTATCTGAGAGGCCTGCTGAGCCATCACCTGCTCTTGCTCATGGATTCTCGAATCCCTCAACACCTGCTCGGCGATGTGGGCTTTGCGGGCCGCTCTGGAGCCTTGGAAAAGCTTCGCGCACAGCAACAGTGCGACGACGAGCGCGATGGATAGAGGCCATTCCATACATTTTCTTCCCTGGGCAGAGCGGCTTGAGTGCAACCTGAATAGCGGGCGCGTCGATGTGCCAATCATCCGATAAATCAGCACACCGCGATAATGGCCAAATGCCGTCAACAGCTCAATAGCAGTTGTCGTTAGAGCCTGCGCGCTGCGCTTGCTGGTGGCGTCTGTGAGATCGGTGGAATGGTGGTCTTGCTGTTTCCTCTCACCGTATCACGGCGTTCTCGCCGTCAAGGGCTGCATGCGCTTCGCGCATTTGCGGCTGGGCCGGCTATAGCCCCCTGACGGCTGCGCTGCGCCGTGCTGGACCGGTTCCGGGCAATTCCGCCCGAGCAACTGGAGCATGATCATGTCGCAGCTTTCTCTCGTCTTTGACGCTTCCCTGATGATTCGCGACGAGCAAGGTCGCTATCTGCCTGCCACTGCAGAACAGATCCTGGATGCCGCTCGCAAGGTGATCGATCAGAAGGTTCAGCGAGGCGCAGCCTTCACGTCTTCGGAGCTGGTCAAGGAGTACCTGATCACGAAGCTGGGTGGCTTTGAGCACGAGGTTTTCTCAGCACTGTTTCTGGATGCCAAGCATCGCCTGATCCAATACGTCGAGATGTTCCGCGGCACCATCGACAGTGCGTCTGTGTACCCACGCGAGGTGGTCAAGGAGGCACTGCGCCTGAATGCAGCTGCAGTGATCTTCGCGCACAATCATCCAAGCGGAAATCCAGAGCCAAGCCAGGCTGACAAGGTGCTCACTCAGCGTTTGAAAGAAGCCTTGGCGCTGGTCGATGTCCGCTCGCTGGATCACGTCATCGTGGCTGGCCAACGCACGGTGTCTTTCGCCGAGCTTGGGTTGCTATGAACCAAGGGGGCTGAGCCCCCTTTTTGCTGCGGCCTTTCAGGCGTCCGCAGCGTGTTCCGTCGGCTCCTCCTCCTTGGCCGCCAGCCCCACCGTCCAGTGGCCGCCGTTCTCTTGGATCAGATGCAGCAGGTCGTAGGTTTTGATCATGTCCAGTAGACCAGAGTGGCCGTAGGCGTTTGGCGAGAATGCCGGATCGGTACGTTTGAGGTACTGCCCAAGGGCGCTCAGGGTGACCTTGCCTTCGCTGGTTCCACCTGCAAGCAGAGATACGGCATCGACCACGAACCTTGGTCGCCGTTTGACGACAGGCTTGCAGGGCTCCGGCTTGGCGGTTTCCTGCTTGCCGCTCGACTCAGCCTTGGCCGCAAGCTTCTCGGCATGCTCCGCAACAGGTTCCTGGGAATGCTCCTCGCGACGCCACTCGAAGAACTGGTCACTGGCGTTACGCAGTGCGTCGGGGGTCATGGGTTCACCGACGATGCAGACGGTAGCGCCGCGCTCTCTGAGCTTGCGGCACAGGTAGGCGAAATCTGAGTCGCTGGTTACCAGGCAGAACGTATCCGCGCGCTGATCGAATAGCGCCTCCATCGCATCCAAGGCCAGGGCAATGTCGGAAGTATTCTTGCCGGCTGCATACTGATACTGCAGGCATGGCGTGAAGGCCAGTCGAACCAGAGCCTCCTGCCATTTGTTGGCCAAGGTGCCGTGATTGCCATACCCCCGTCTCAGGACGACACGGCCGAACTGGGCGACCACGCGCAGGGCATGCTCCAGAATCTCGGGCGATACGTTGTCGCAATCCACCAGAACAGCTACACGCGTTTCTCCAGCCGGCGTGAAAACTCCCATCCCTGCTCCTTTTGTGATCCCTGTTGAGCCAATAGCCTGACGACTGCTGCAAGCACGACAATTACAGACCGGGTGGTCTACCTCGGGTCTAGATCATTTGGCGAACTTGCGCGTCTTCAGTTCCAAAGTAGAAATACCGTGCTGGACAAGCGATCAGATTGTGAACCAGCAGACCGCTGGCCTCCAGCATCAACCAGTAGCTTTGCGTAAGTCGCGGCGGAAATTTTCCAAACTCCGGAAGTCGCTAGGTGACTTGGCTACGGTCACTGTCGGTCGGCCACTAGGATGAGTAAGCCGTCCATGCTTACCTCCACGATGGAAGCGCCATCCTTGACGAACCAGTTGACGGATGAGCGCATCGATTTCTTTGTTCGAACAATACTTCATGCGCCCTCTCCTGCCTGCAGGATATAGCGTGCGAGGAAACGCTCAATGTCGAAGGACATTTGAGAAAGGGCCGCATCCGCACCTACCTCCAGGATCGGTCTACTGTAGGTGTAGCCGCTCCCCACAATCAGCGGGCTGTTCTGGAAGAAGCGCCCATGTGGATCAACCATCAGATAGGATTCGGCCATGTCCTGGTTGTCTTCCGGACATAAGATATTCGCGAAGGCGCGATGACGTAGGACAAAGGCGGCGAACTGCTCTTCGCTGATGCTCAAGTGCTGGTTGACCACGGGCAGCATGCGCAGGACTTTCCACTTCTGCGGAGCAAAAAGGCCCAAAAGATCGCTCATGTCTTCAGCATGATTGGCCTGGTTGACCACAGTATTGAGCTTGAGCCTCAAACCAGGGTTGAACTGACGAGCACTGTCGAGGGCGCTGGCCAGATCGCTCAGGTTGAGAAGCTTGCCACGACGGTCGACTCGGCCGATTGCACGGTTGGTCTCAGAACTACTCGAATCGATGCTGATACCAAGCCAGGTTAGCTGGGGTGCCAAACGATCCAGTAACTCCCGGGTCAGACTTGCCCCATTGCTGATCATGGAGACTTCAAAGCCAAGCGCCCGGGCCTGACTAACAATGGCAGGGAGCTTCTTGGCATATAGCAGAGGCTCGCCACCGGCCAGATTGAGACGGACGGAGTTCCAGGACATTCGCCTAGCCAGCGGGTTGGCGTGGTTAGTAGGGTGGAAGAATCGATACAGTTCTCTTAACAGCGCTGTGGTTTGATCTGCATCGTGGATCAACTCTCGTGGGCACGCAGATTCTTTCCAGGCTGCATAGCAGTATTGGCAACGGTAATTGCATGCTTCGGTGAGATGCCAGTTCAGGACAAGCTGGGTGGGTGGTTGCATGAAGCGGACTCCGTCTGTTGGGGTCCGCGCAGGATCTCAGTGCACCTGATTACCCGGTATGCAGAACGGCGTACCCCCCTCCTCATCGTTCCTGCGTAGGGGGGGGTACACGATTTTTCAGTGGTAAGGTTGCAACGCTTTGCAAGGATTAACGCACCGTCAACAACACCAAGGACAGGCGCCATGAGCACCCTACCACTGGCCGAAGCTATTCTACTGGAGATTCATCAGAGCCTCGGCTGCTCAAGCTATCCGACCACCAAAAAGAACAAGTTTGCGAACGGGCAAGACAGCCTTGCAGCCCACAAGGCCATGGGCGAAGAAGTCCTGCACGCTATCTTCGATGCTCTGGATATGGATCCTCGGGCTCGCCGCGATGTCCTCGACAACCTTACCGAGTTCGGGAACGCCTACAAATATCTAGAGCTTAATACCTGGACCTTTGCCGCCGATGAGCGCCAGATCCTGTGGATGCTGCTGGGGTACGTCTATATGCCTGGACTGGCTCGCCGCGCCGCATTTTGGAATCTGGGCAAACCATTGGACACGGGCATGCCTGGCGGGCGCTTCTGGTATCTGCCCGAACCCCGCGAGGTGAGCGGAAAACAGAGCCTCTATCTACCCGTTGCCCAGGTAGTGGATTGGCTACTGGATTTACTGGGGATGCCTCTAGAAGAGCTTGCCGATCAGCGCAGTGAGATCACAAGAGGCGGACATGATGGCCTACGGCGCTCCTTGTACAACTGGCGAAAGGATACCAATATCCGCCCCGACTCCTTCCGCAAGTACTTTTCGGACAAAGCGGTGTTGGACTTCAAGGGAGCGTTCACCCTCGACAACAGTCGCTCGCCTGCCGAGCAGTTCGCCGACGCGCAGGCATTCGTAACACGCAAACAACTTACAGCAGACCAACTCCGCCTCGAAATTCCGATGACCCAACCGGGCAGTCTTGAGGCCATTCTGGATGGTGCTGCTGATGAAGATGAAAAGGCTGCTTTCATCGAATGCCTGGCTGATCGTTATGCTATTCCGTCGCTACACACGGTCCGTCAACGCCTGCTCTTTGCCCGAATGGTGCAGGATGGTTATGAGCGTTTGCTCAAATTTCTGTGCCCCGGCGTTAACTCACAATGCACTGACCCTAAGCAGAACAAACTGCTGCAGCCACTCGCTATCTACAAGTTTGTCTACAACATGACTATCGACGCTTGGCGTAACTGCGGGGATAAGGGCGAGGCGGCAGAGAATGCTTGGTTCGAGGAGCACCTGCCCGCCACAGATAGACGTGGGCTATACCTTTCCATCCTGCCGTCACGTCGAGAAACTGCCAATATGGAGCTGGCACACCTGCTGACGCGCTACTTCTCCGAAGTACAGGCAGGCGCAAAGCTTGAGGATCACTTGGGGCTCGATACGGAATCCGCACGACCTATCATCATGCGCAACGCGGAACGTGCTGCTGCCATTGCAGACGAACTGAATACAGAGTTGCATCTGATAGCTCGCATGAAGCGTTCTTCCTCGTGGCGAGCCTTGCAAAGTGAACATCGCTACTGGGTAGTCAGCCAAGTGGTCAATCACTCCGAGCTCAGCACATGCGCCAAAGCGGCCGCGATTCAGCGCCTGCGTGAGCTGGCCCTCACACCGGCACAGACTGTCCAGGCGATTCTGTTCGAGCTCAATGCTTATCTGAACGGCGACCATCAACAACGCCCGAAAGACTGCAGCAAGCGGGTCCAGGCATTGCTCGACGAAGCCGAGGCGAGCGATGGTTACGTTCTGTGGAAGGCCGCAATCTTGCAGTACAAGGCCAAGCATCTGTTGGCCAGCAATGACTTCGAGGGTGCTGGCAAGCTGTTTCGGGAGGCTTTAGACGCTGGACTGGAGCGCAACTGTGGGCCATTGCGTGGTGAAGTGGCACGGGACTGTCTTGCCATAGCGGTGGCTAATCAGAGGCTCGTACCGGAAAACCACGAAAAATATTATCGAGAGATGTTGGCCGGTGGAATGGTCGAGAGTAGTGAGATTCCCAGCATCGAGGATACGGCACGCTGGGCCAGCGATTATTTCTGGAGCACGCTGTACAAACCCTACCCGGGTATTGAGCAGTTGGAGCCTCTGGCTCGTGAAAAAGTGCAAGAGTCCATCAGACTTCTGGTGGCCGGTGACCAGACGGGACTGCTTGACTGGATACAGCGCAATCGCAGCAAACTCAACGCGCCACTTCCGTCGGTGACCGGCGATTCACTGTTGATGCATTGGATAAAGGGACACAGCAATTTTCTTCGCGGACTTCCCCACCTTCGATATATGACACCAAACGAATTGCAAGGCGAATGGAGCCGTCTTGAGATCATGCTTAAACACTGGCATCAAGCCATTGGCATGTTGGCACTGAAGGCACCGAAACAGCTGAATATTGCAGACTTCAAGAAGCAAACCCCGCTCATGCTGATGGCGGAAGTTGGGGATACTGAGATGGTCACGCTAATGCTGGACGCAGGTGCCGACCCTGATATGCAGGATGTGCAGGGCATGACCGCTCTGCACTCTGCGATCAAGTCCGGCGTGGACAGTTGCGTCGATGCCCTGCTCGATCATCCATGCGGGCTCGACAAGACCACTTTTGACGGCCAGTCCCCGCTTCATACTTCAGCCTGGACCGCGAATCTGTATGCGACCGAACGTCTTTTACAACTAGCCCCTGAGCTTGCATGGAAGCGAAACCTTCGCGGCATGACTCCGTTGGAGCAGGTTGAGATCTTGATAGAGCATCCAGAGGCGTTGGCCGCTCTAGCTCATAAACTCGCTCAAGCCGGTAATCGCTGTGCCAGCAGAAATGACTTGTTGCGCATTGCCCACGTGTTGGAGCAAGCGACACCGATGACCTCAAGCTAACAGCTATCAGAGACTGGACGCCTTCTGCGTCCAGTCTCTGTTCTGGTTGCTTTCACCACTCGTGGTGAAGTTCTCCCTGTTTAAAAGCAGGGGTTCTTGCCCCCTCAAAATCAAGAAAAATAGACGGTTTCCACCCGGCCGCTGCGCTGGGTGGAGCCTCCGCGATTTTTCCTGATTTTTTCACGACCGCCTTAGTCGCCCTAGTCGGCAGGGGTTCATGCGCAGCGCAAGCGCAGAACCCTGAAGATGAAGGAGCGAAAGCCATGAGCAAAGAAATCAGGATCTACGTTGCCGACCTGGCCGCCTACAACGCCGGTCATCTGCATGGTGTCTGGATCGACGCCACCCTGGAACTGGAGGACATCCAGACGCAAGTCAGCGTCATGCTGGCGGCCTCGCCGGTCAAGGATGCAGAGGAATACGCCATCCACGATTTCGAGGGCTTCGACGGCTACCGCCTCGGCGAGTACGAGGGCCTCGAAAACGCCCATGAGGTTGCGTGCTTCATCGAGGAGCACCCCGAGTTCGGCGGCGCCCTGCTCGCTCACTTCAACGACCTGGAGCAAGCGCGCAAGACGGCTGAGGAAGATTACTGCGGCTGCTACAGCTCGCTGGCCGACTACGCCCAGCAGCTGACCGAGGAAACCACCGGCATTCCGCAGCACCTGGCCATGTACATCGACTATCGCGCCATGGCCCGCGACATGGAGTACAGCGGTGACCTGTTCACCCTGGAAACCGGTTTCGAGCAGGTGCACGTGTTCTGGAATCGCTAGGCATAGGAAGGCACCGGGGCGATCCGGTGCCTTGTTTTCTGCGCCCCTGCCCTGCCGGTCACCCGCGCGCCCCACCCGGAAGGCTGATGTCCCGGCGGGCACCCCTGGCGATCAGCCTGGAACACCACGTTGTGCCTCCAGTTGATTGGGACCGTTACGGTCTTACGTTTCTGCCCAAATCCTTCGATCCATATCCACGGATTTACGGATTGGTGGGAAAGCGGTTTTACGCTTCTACGGATTTACAGAAATCCGCCGTTGCGGTTTTCCGGTTTTGTGGAAAGCCGTAGCCCCGTAAATCCGTAGGGCTACGCGTGCGGAGCTGGGCGTGCTTGGGCACCGTGGCCGGTGACACGCGTAGATGGGCGTATCCGATCAGCGCTCAGACCTTCCCGGCATCAATTCTCGCGTCTCCTGCCAGCGCATTCGCTCAGACCCAACCCGGCATGATCGAATGCGACGGCTACCGCACGGTGCACCTCCCACGTCAACGGAGGACACACCATGTCGCTCTCAACCAAGCTTTCCCGCCAACCACGTCGCATCGATATCGATGCCCCACTGCACCGCAAGGCCGGGCCAACGGCGCATGCCATGCGGCCCGTTGAGAGTGCTGGCGAGGCGCAAACACCACAGACCTGCTCTGCCCCTCGCTATCTCACCAACAGCGAAGCAGCGGACTTCCTGCGGCTGTCGCCGCGCACGCTGGAGAAGCAGCGGGTGATCGGCGGCGGGCCGCGCTTCCATAAGTTCGGCCGGCGGGTGATGTATGCGCTTGCCGATCTCCACGCCTGGGCCGGTGAGCGCAGCTTCGAGACCACCTTCGATCCCGAGTACATCGACCGCCACCCGGGAGCGCAGCGTGATGATCAGTGAAACCTCCGCCAATGAATCGTCAGCATCTCGATTTGCCTTCGCAGAACGAGCAACTGGATCTGTTCCGTGCCCTGCCGGGGGACATGGCGCCACGCGACGCCCAGGACCTGATGGCGCATCCGTTCTTCTCACTGGCCAAGTCGCGACGCACCGTGCCCATCGACTTTCGCTCGGGAGAAGTGACGGTCCGCGTGGAGGGCACTTTGGAGCATGGCATCGCCACGATCTGGGATGCCGACATCCTGATCTGGGCGGCCAGCCAGCTTGTCGAGGCGCGCGATGCGGGCATCCCCACTTCGCGGCTGATGCGTGCAACGCCCTACCAGATCTTGCGCTTCATCGGTCGTGGCGCCTCGCTGCGCGACTACCAGCGCCTGAAAGCTGCCCTGGACCGGCTGCAGTCAACCAGCGTGGCCACCTCCATCCGCGAGAGCACCGGCCGACGCCTGCATCGTTTTTCGTGGATCAACGAGTGGAAGGAGCTGGCCACGGCGGATGGCCGGTCACTGGGTATCGAGCTGATCCTGCCGGACTGGTTCTACAGTGGGGTACTGGATCAGGCCTTGGTGCTGACCATCGACCCGGCCTACTTCCGGCTTACCGGCGGCATCGAGCGCTGGCTGTACCGCCTGGTGCGCAAGCACGGCGGCAAGCAGGAGGGCGGCTGGCAGTTCGATTTTCGCCATCTGTACCGCAAATCAGGCAGCACCGCGCGCTATTCCGACTTTGCTCTGGATGTACGTGCACTAGTCGCCCGGCAGTCGCTGCCGGGGTATCGCCTGAAGATCATTCACCTGCCCCCATCGACCGAGCTGCTGGCCTTCCGACGCGTGCCGTAGACGGCACGGGGATAACTTGCGTAAAGGCTGTGAATGCAGTCGTGCTATCAGGCGCAAACGGGCGCGTGCTATCAGGCGCATCACCCTCGTGCCATCGGGCGCACGAGTTTCTCTGCAAGCCGCGGCTGGCGTGTCTTTCAGCCGCCCTTAACTTAACTAACTTAAAAGCTCTAACTTGTTATTGGGGCAGCGCCCGCTTGTGGACAGGGGCTGATCGACGCGGTTTGGCCGGGGAGATCCGGTCATGATCATCGCCCTGCTCAACCAGAAAGGCGGGGTGGGCAAGACCACCCTGGCCACACATATCGCCGGTGAGCTGGCCCTGCGCGGACAGAACGTCATCCTGCTCGATGCCGACCCGCAGGGCTCGGCCCTGGACTGGACACAGCGACGCAGCCAGCAGGGCTTGCCCAGACTGTTCAGCGCCGTCGGCCTGGCGCGCGAGACGCTGCACCAAGAAGCCCCGGAACTGGCTTTCCGTGCTGACCACGTGATCATCGACGGACCACCTCGCATCGCCGCCCTCGCCCGCTCGGCGTTGCTGGCAGCGGATCGCGTGTTGATCCCGGTGCAGCCCAGCCCCTACGACCTGTGGGCCAGCGCGGAGATGGTCAACCTGATCCGCGAGGCCCAGGTATTCAGGCCGACGCTGCGCGCGGCCTTTGCCATCAACCGCCGCGTCAGCACCACGGTGATCGGCCGCGAGGCACGCGGCGCACTGGCCGACCAACCGCTACCGGCGCTACAGGCCGAAGTACGCCAGCGCATCGTTTTCGCCGAGAGCGTGGCGGCCGGTCGCCTGGCACGTGAACTGGCACCGGACAGCGCCGCCGCGCGCGAGGTCAGCAGCCTGGTCGATGAGCTGCTGAGGTGGTCGCCATGAGCGGCAAGCGCATCGGTATCGGTGCACGCCCACTGGCTGATCCGCAGGCCGAAACCTGGATACGCCAGGGCGTTGGAATCGACAATGGCAAGGTCGAGCGCTATAGCGCCCGGCTGACGCTGGACGTGACGCCGGCACTGCGCACACGGATCAAGCTGGCGGCCTTCGACCACGGCGTGACGATGGCAGAGATGCTGCGCGAAGTGCTGGAGCAGCAGTTCCCGGACGCGGCCGTATGACGCTGGGCAACCGGAGTTCGCTGTGGTCACTGGCGCTGCTCTCCAGTGGCCTGGTTGGCCTGGGTTGGGCGGCGCTCACAACGTCACCACCACGGCTAGTCTACAACGCGTCCGATAGCGTGCCGGTCGGCTGGTACCGCATTTCGCCGGCCAACTTGTTAGCGCCGGGCGATCTGGTGCTGGTTCATCTGCCGCCGGAGGTCAGGTCGCTGGCAGCGCAGCGCGGCTACCTGCCGGCGAACGTGCCACTGCTGAAGACAGTGGTGGCGATGGCATCGCAGCAGGTATGCGTGGTGGGCAATCAGGTACGCATCGATGGCGTCGTTGTTGCCAGGCGCTTGAAGTGGGATCTCCAAGATCGCGCGCTGCCAGCCTGGCAGGCCTGCCGGCGCCTGGTTGGCGATGAACTGCTTCTGCTCAGCAGCGACCCGGAGTCGTTCGACAGCCGCTACTTCGGCCTGGTGTCTGTCGACGCGGTGATCGGTCGGGCGCAGCCCCTGTGGCTGGAGTCGCGTCGATGAACAGGCCTTCTCCGTATCGATCTGCCTGCCGACCGCATGCGCTCGACGTGCACGGTCGCGGGCCCCCTGGCTGTAGATTCTTCTGCCCTCGCCTGCCTGCCAGAGGCTTTGGAGGTCGTCGTCCTGCCTCTCCTGATTACCCAACTCAGCAGCGCAAAGGCACGGAAAAAGCGGAGGGCAAGATAAAAGGGGGCGGCACTTCGTTGGCCCGGAAAGCAGTCTGCACGGGGGTTGGCGGTGACACGGCGCCTGCGTCGCCAGGTGCCGGAATCGTGTTCGCCCCACAGTTGTGTTGGCCGGGAAGCGTGCCTGACACGCCCTATTGCGATCAACTTGGAGGAGTCTAAACATGAGCAAGGGAAGCCATCCTGACGACGAGTTGCGCTTTCGCCCGCAGCCGGGCAAGGCGCAGCAACGCGGACAACCCTTCGTCAACCAGGTGCTGCGCCAGGCCAACAAGGCCGGCACCGGCAAGCCACGCAAGACAGGCCACCAGCCCGGCGCCCGCCTCGGCCGCGGGCATGTCGCCGCCCGTTTCAGCGCGCAGCAACTGCCGTCCAACGCACGCCGCGTCACCATCAAGACGCGCCTGGTAAACCTGCGCCAGGCTGGCAAGCGCTCGACGCTCAGCCACCTGCGCTACATCGAGCGCGACGGCGTCAACCGCGAGGGCGATCCGGGTCAGGCCTACGGGCCACTGACCGACCAGGCCGACCTCAATGCATTCGAGGAGCGCGGCAGGGACGATCGTCACCAGTTTCGCTTCATCGTCTCGTCCGAGGATGCCGAGCAACTCGACGACCTGCGCACCTACACCCGCCACCTGATGAGCCGGATGGAGGCCGACCTCGGGACGCGCCTCGACTGGGTAGCAGTCGACCACTGGAATACCGACAACCCGCATATCCACATCGTCCTGCGCGGCAGGGACGACACCTGCAAGGACCTGGTGATCGCCCGTGACTACATCGCCGAGGGCATGCGCAACCGAGCGTCGGAGCTGGCCACCGAATGGCTCGGCCCGCGTACCGAACTGGAGATTCAGCAGAGCCTGCAGCGCGAGGTGCAGCAGGAGCGTTTCACCAGTCTGGATCGAACCCTGTTGCGCGAACGCCAGACTGGCGTGCTCAGCCTGAAGGGGCTCGCCAACCATCCACGTAGGCAGTTGCTGATCGGTCGCCTGCAGCAACTACAGAAGTTTGAACTGACCGATGAAGTTCGCCCAGGACAATGGCTCCTGCGGGACGCCGCCGAGGCGACCCTGCGCGCCATGGGCGAGCGCGGCGATATCGTACGCACGATGCAGCGGGCCATGGGGGGCGCGCAGCGCGAGTTGACTGTATTCCAGCCGGGCAAGGATGGCCCCGAGGTAGTCGGCCGGATCGTCGCCAAGGGGCTGGCCGACGAGCTGCACGACCGCGGCTACCTGGTGGTCGACGGTCTCGACGGCAAGGCTCACTACCTGGCCATGCCTGCACGCGCGGAACTGGCCCACTACCCCATCGGTGGCGTGGTGGAAACGCGCAGCCTGAGAGAACCGCGCACAGTGGACAGGTCGATTGCCGCGTTGGCTACGGGCGGTATTTATCGCACCGATCATCACCTGCCCCTGGCACGATCACAGACAGTCGAAGGACAGGATCCCCAGGCACTGGTCGAGCGTCATGTACGGCGACTGGAAGCGCTACGCCGGAGCGATATCGTCGAGCGGCTGGCCGAGGGCGTCTGGCGGGTACCGGCCGATCTGCCCGAGCAAGGCCGGCGGTATGATGCCCGCCGCTTGGGCGACGTCGCCGTCGAACTGCGCACGCCGTTGCCCCTCGGGCAGCAGGTGCGCGCCGTCGGCGCCACCTGGCTGGACCAGCAGTTGATCAGCGGCAACCGCGAACTGGTCGACCAAGGTTTTGGCAAGGAGGTGCGCGAAGCGTTGCGACAGCGCGCCGACTTCCTAGTGGAACAGGGCCTGGCCCAACGCCAGGACCAACGCGTGGTGCTTGCACGCAACCTGCTAGTCACCCTGCGCGGGCGGGAGCTGACCGCTGCGGCGCGCGATATCTCGGCGCAGACGGGCATGCGGTACCACCCGGCGGTTGAGGGCCAGCGAGTCAGCGGGATTTACCGGCGCAGCGTGCAGTTGGCCAGCGGCCGTTATGCCCTTCTCGACGATGGCATCGGCTTCAGCCTGGTGCCGTGGAAGCCGGTGATTGAGCAGCGGCTCGGGCAGAGCGTATCGGCGCTGATCCAGGGCAACAGGGTGTCCTGGCAACTGGGTCGCCAGCGCGGGCCGTCGATTGGTTGAACAACAGGCGCCGGGGCTTACACCAGCGCCGGCTCCTGCAGCAGCCACTGCTCGAAGTCTCGGCTCTGCGGCATGCCTTCCTTGGCCACGTAGTAGACCAGCCGCAGGTGGCGATCCTCGTCGATGGTCAGCGTGGTGTGCTCGAACACCACCTGGCCGACCGAATCGATCTTCAGGTGACGGTTCCCCTGACACGGGCCGTGGATGTCCTGCTGCCGCCACCATTCCCTGAAGTCCGGCGAGGCCTTCTCCAGGTCCTTCACCAGCGCGGCGATATCCGGATCCTGGGTCGCCCGCACGAAGTCACGACGGAAGCTGGAGAGTATCTGCAGCGCCTGCTCCTCCCAGGGATTAAACAGCTCGCACATGGCCGGGTTGGTGAACAGCATCCACAGCAGGTTACGGCGGTCCGCCGGCACGACGGAAAAGCCGAACACCCGATCCGCTGCGGCGTTCCAGGCCAGCACATCCCAGCGCAGGTTGAGCACGTAGGTCGGACGTGACGGCAGATCCCCCATCAGACGATGAATCAGCGCAGGCACCGTGCACCAGGTCTTGCCCGGCTCTGGCGGCAGTCGCTGGTGGGCGAGCAGGAACAGGTGGCGACGCTCGGTGGCATCCAGCTTGAGCGTGCGCGAGAGGTTGTCGAGGAAGGTCGCGGACACGCTGATTTCCCGTCCTTGTTCCAGCCAGGTGTACCAGGACAACCCTACTCCGGCCAGGGCTGCAACCTCCTCGCGGCGCAGCCCCGGCGTGCGCCGCCGAGTACCGGCGGGCAAACCCACCTCCTCCGGCGAAATACGTTCGCGGCGGCTGCGCAGGAATTCGGCCAGCTCTACCCGAGTGCGTTCGGCTGTGCGAGGCGCGCTCATCCGGTTACCTCCAGCACTAGGATAAACAGTCAAATTGTAACCCCTATAAATCCCGAGAAGAATACCCCGACCTGGCCGCAAACACCCGTGCCAGGGCTCTTGCTTGATGAGGATCCACACAGAGACGTGTCATCAACTCGCTAAGGAGATAAACGGATGTACCAAGCACTTCTTCGGGAACAACTGAGCATGGCCGCCGGCCTCGAGGTACGGGTGCCCTTCTGCGACCACCGCCTGGTCGAGTACGCCTTCAACATCCCGTGGGCGTTGAAGGCCTTCGACGGGCGAGAGAAAAGCATCTTGCGCGCGGCGACCCGCGACCTGCTGCCGGAGTCGATCAGCGAGCGGGTCAAGAGTCCCTATCCCTCGACCCAGGATCCGGCCTACGAGCAAGCGCTGCGTGACGCCCTGGCTGCCATCCAGGCGGATTGCAACGCGCCGGTCACGCCGCTGCTCGACAGCGCCCGTATCCAGCAAACCCTGGCCAAACCGCTCGGCAATGTCTCGCCCATGTACGAGCGCATGGGCATGGAACTGGCGGTCGGCCTCAACACCTGGCTGAACGAGTACGACGTCAGCCTCGAACTCTAGCCCCAACCGGATGTGGCCCCGGTGCGGGGCCGCATCCCTCCGCTGTACCACCTACACGTTCCTGCAACGCAAGCGAGTCCGAGCATGCACACTCCCAACCAATCACCCATCTACCTCATAGCGCTGGGTGCCTTTGCCCTCGGCATGGCCTCCTATGTCACCGCCGGGCTGATCCCGATGATCGAGGCCTCGTTCGCGGTCTCCGTCGCGGTGGCCGCGCAGCTGGTTACCGCCTTCACCCTGGCCTACGGCCTGGGTTCGCCAATCTTCGTCGCCCTGACCCCAGCGCACCGTCAGCGCGCCGGCCTGTTGCTGGCCCTGGGCCTGTTCGTCATCGCCAACGCTGCCAGCGCGCTGGCCGAGAGCTTCACCGCGCTGATGGCCTGGCGGGCCATCGCCGGTATCGGCGCCGGCGTCTACCTGGCCATGGGTATTGGCGCCTCGGCCGCCGTGTCCATCCCCGAGCGCCGTGGCAAGGCCATCGCCATCATCATGGGCGGCATGGCCAGCGGCGTGGTGCTGGGTGTTCCGCTCAGCCTGCTGATCGCTGAACAGCTGGGCTGGCAAGCTGCCCTGTGGCTGGTCACCCTGCTTGGCCTGGTGGCCTTGTTCGGCCTGCTGCTGAAGCTCCCTTCCCTGCCGGCAGCCACTGCCACCACGCTGGGCCAGAAGCTAGCGATTCTCGGTGACGGCCATGTGCTGGTCATCCTGCTGGTGTCGCTGCTGGCCGCCATCGCCAGCCTGGGCATGTACACCTTCATCGCCCCGCTGCTGGCTGACCCGACCTATGGCGCGGTGCGCTCGGTCACACCCTACCTGTGGGTCTGGGGCATCGGCGGCGTGCTGGGCAGCTTCCTGATCGGCCCGCTGGTGGACCGTATCAGGGGCCCGGTGCTGACCTTCGCCATCATGCTGATCCTCGCCGTGTCGCTGTTCGTGCTGCCGCTAGCAGCTGCCCTCAACACCTGGCTGGTGATGCTGCCCATTGCCCTGTGGGGCGCCGTCGGCTGGGCGCTGCAGGTACCGCAGAACAACGAGCTGATACTGGCGCGCCAGGCCCAGGGTGACGGCAACCTGGCCATCGCCCTGAACGAGTCGGCGCTCTACCTGGGCAGCGCCATCGGCGCCGCAGCCGGCGGCTTCGTGCTGCTGTTACAGATGCCCACCTGGACCCTGGCCGCCAGTGCCGGTGGCGTCGCCGCGCTGGGCGCGCTGCTGCAGATCATCAACCTGCGTCGCCAACCAAGCTTGAACGGCGACGTGCAAGCCGAAATTTACAACTGACGGAGGAAAGGCCGTGGAACTGCGCCACCTTCGCTGTTTCATCGCCGTTGCAGAAGAACTGCATTTTGCCCGCGCCGCCGCGCGCCTGCATATCGAGCAGTCGCCCCTGTCGCGGATCATCAAGGAGCTGGAGTACCGCCTGGGCGTGCAACTGTTCGAGCGCACCACACGGCGCACGCGCCTGACCTGGGCCGGCAAGGTGCTCCTGGAAGAAGCCCGCCGGGTGCTCACCGTGGTCGACCAGGCCAAGGCCAGCGTCAAGAGCGCGGCGGCCGGCTACCGCGGGCGCATCCGCGTCGCGCTGTCCGACGGCATACCCCAGGCACGCCTGGCCGCCCTGCTCGCCCAGTGCCGCGAAGAGGAGCCGGAGGTCGAGATCTGCCTGTCGGAGGTTACCTTCAGCGAACAGGTCAGGGGCCTGAACGGCGACCTGTTCGACATCGGGCTCGCACAGTCCGACGAGGTTGGCGATGGGCTGGTGGCCGAGCCAATCTGGTTCGATGCACTGGTTGTGGCGGTGCCTGCCCGCCACCCGCTGCTGAGCTACCGGTGTGTGCCGCTTGAAGAGGTCGTACGCTACCCGTTGGTACTTTGCGATCCACAAGTTTGCGAAGGTTTCTGGCAACAGCTGCAGCGGGTACTGGGCGCCGTCGATACGCGACTGACCATCGCTGACCGCGTCCCCACCCTGGACCTGATGATGGCGCTGGTGTCGGCAGGATACGGGCTCGGCTTTTCCAGCCTGGCGCGCATCAACGAACTCAACAATCCGGACGTTGTGGCCCGTCCGCTAGACGGCTGCACAACCATGTTGACCACTTACCTGATACGGCGCGAAGGCGAGCCGGCCGAGCAACTGGCCCGGTTTATCGAGCGGGTAAGCCCCGCGGAAAGCCAGGAGTCGCTGCCCGATCACACATCACAGAAGGAGATCGCTTGATCGGCCCTGGCACAAAACCTTCCCCTCGCAGCCCTCCTCAGAAGAACGTCTGAGCGGCAGCACCGCAGTCTGCAGAACCCGCCCCGAGGTCGTGTTGTACCTATCTAGTGGCAGACTGCCCTATTGCATCAAAACGCCATCATTGCTACTAACTACACTCTGCCACTAAGCGGCACGGCACCTATCAGCAAAATCAGGGAGAGATTATGCAAGACGAAGTCCTACGCAAGCTGCTCCAAGCTCTCGAGCCGCCTGTAAAACATAAAGTCTTTGTTAGTTATCACCACACGCTAGACCAAGCCTACTACGAAGCCTTCTCCACGAAATTTCATGACGCCTACGAGTCTATCCACGACCACTCGCTAGACGATGAAATTGATAGCGATAATAGCGACTACGTAATGAGAAAAATTCGTGAAGAATATCTCACGGGCACCTCTTGCACTCTGGTCTTGATAGGTGCGGAAACGTATAAGCGAAAGTACATTGACTGGGAAATTAAAGCGACCTTAGATAAAAACCATGCATTGATAGGCATTTACCTCCCTACAGCCAAGCGCAATGAATTCGACAATAAAATAGTTGTCCCCGGACGCCTTTACGACAATATAATTAGCGGCTTCGCAAGCTTTGTAAGCTGGGCAGCGATAACTGCTTCAACTGATGCGCTCGATCAGCACATAAAAACAGCAAAATCAAAATCCAAGACCCTGATCAACAACAGCAGAGTTAAAAAGGCGAGAAATGGCTGACTTGACTTGCACTGACCTTGCCCGTCCTTTCTTTGTAGTCCATGTAGTTTGGCACCCTTCATGTGAAATTGGCGAAATAATTGCCGACACGCTGATGCAGCACTTCCGACGGAACCTCTATAAGAACATTGTTGGCGGCATCGGAATCCCAGTGGTATTTCGAAGCACATGCTTACCTGATGCAAGCACGCCAATTCCAATCTTACTAGAGGACTCTGAAACATCGGCAACTGTAGTAGTACTTGACGAAAATCTAGTTTCGTCGACAGAGTGGCTAGATTACATAAATCGAGCGAACGCCCAAGTAACCGAAGCGTCTGAAGGTGGATTCAAAAGGCTATTTTTTCCTGTAGCGATTAGCCACGAAGCGCTGTCAAATGCCCAAATAAGAGCACAAGCTATCCGCTGGTATAATTGGGAAGGCAACGATGGACAGCGAATTCAGCGGTTGCTTAGCGACCTAACGTACGAGTTCTGTAGAATTTTACGCTACAATCTCGCACAACTTGAGCACCCTACAGAAAGAAATATCGCCGAATACTTAAAGAAAGTCCAAATCTTTCTGAGCCACTCAAAACATGATGACGAGGGGGTCGATATTGCCAACGCGATACGCGATAGAATTTATCAAGGATCCGGTCTAGCTTCATTTTTTGACGTTCACGATATCCCTGCCGGCCTCCAGTTTGATGAAGTATTGCTGCACCAAGTCCGTGTGAGTGCAATGGTGGCAATCCATACCGACTCGTACTCATCTCGAGAATGGTGCAGAAAAGAAATCATCGAAGCAAAAACCTGGAACGTCCCCCTAGTCGTTGCAAACAGTATAAACACAATGGACGAAAGAGGCTTTCCCTATATGGGAAATGTGCCGCTAGTTCGACTTGGCTATGATGTAACAGATACGACTAGAATTGACATTGTTATTGGAAGATTGCTTGACGAGGTTCTGAAAGACTTTCTGTGGAAATGTCAGACACAACAAATTAGAAAAGATTTGCCAGCAAGAGCTATCTTCATCCCCCGTCCTCCTGAACTTATTTCGCTTTCATGTATTCCGGATGTATATCCAGACACTCAGGATAGCTCTGCTCGAGACTTAATTATTATCTATCCTGACCCCCCCTTGAGCACTGAGGAAGAGAGGCTTCTCAATCGTGTAGCCCCCCACGTTCAAATTCGCAGCCTAAATGAATGGAAGGCGGGAGCTACCCGATGAGCTACAAAGAAGTTCTGGATGGAAAAAAAATAGCCATATCTATTTCAGAAAGCGAGCACATGCAGGCTCTAGGTCTAAGTGAGGTGCATCTAGTTGAAGCCATGTGTGAGCTAGCACGCCATATGTTGGCACTGGGTGCAACGTTAATATATGGTGGAGACCTTCGTGCTCGCGGCTTCACCCGCTTACTTTATGAGTTAGCCTCACGCTATCGAAAGGACTCTCCGGATAAGAAAAACCGCGCAAGCATTATAAATTATCTACCATGGCCATCCATCTTGTCGTTTTCTCAGGAACAGTTAGAAGACCTAAGACGCGAGTTGGCTGGCACTGCAGAGATTTGCCTTCTAGATATCAATGGGGAGCTGTCGCAATCACCTTACACAGCGGATGATCAATCCAATGCGCATTTACACTGGGCAAAATCTCTCACCCAAATGCGAGTTCGAACCACTGCCGAATCTACGGCGCGAATTGCCCTTGGCGGAAAGACGAAGAATTTCATGGGTGATATGCCCGGAATTGCAGAAGAGATCATGACCTCACTAACCACTCAGCGCCCCGTTTATCTTTTGGGTGGATTTGGGGGTTGTACGCGGGAGATATTGGACGCGATGGGCATACCAAACAATCAAGTAGCGTCAATCCCAACCTGGAATGGTGCAAGTGCTTTTTCGGCATTCGGCATTGAAAGCTTAAATAATGGGCTTTCTACCGAAGAAAACTTAGCACTTGCAACCACGCCATATATAGACCAAGCAGTAATCTTGGTAATTCGCGGACTTCTTAATATTAAAAAATAACCTGCCCAGACAATATCTACGCGAGAAGGAAATTCGAATGGCCATCCTAACTGAATCAGAGGTAATAGCGCGATCTCGCACAGTCAACCGCTCAGCTCGAATGTTCAAATCCACCTATGACAGCCATGCATCGTCAGAATACTTTGATGTTTTCCTGAGTCACTCATCCAATGAGCCAGTTGACATAGTATTTGGCATCAAGGGTCTGTTGGAAGATGCAGGGCTGAAGGTATATCTAGACAAAGTTGACGATCCATATCTCTCTCCAAATAGCGTTACACCGGAGACCGCAGAGATCTTACGAGCACGGATGCGCCAATCAAACTCGCTGCTTTATATCTATAGCCGATATTCGACCCAATCTCGATGGATGCCATGGGAGCTCGGCTTCTTCGACGGCCTGAAAGGAACCGTAGGCATTCTTCCTGTCAAGCAATTCTCGAATAGCACCTTCAAAGGGGAAGAATACCTGGGCCTGTACCCATATGCTGACCTCGCAAACATTGCCAACTCTACAACGAAGAAGCTCTGGATTAATAAATCCGAAAATGAGTACGCCGGCCTTGCCAGCTGGGTAAAAGGTACTGAAAAAATAACTCGGCGTGCCTAGCTCCCACTAAACCACTTACAGCGCGTACCGCTTTGCTTGGAATCCCTATGTATCGGCACCCAACTTAGGCATCGCGACCTCTGTAGTGACACTAAAATCTGACACCAACAGGACACGAGAATGAATACTCCCCCAAAAGTATTTGTAAGCCATGCAAGCGAAGACAAAGAGCGTTTCGTACTAGATTTCGCAACCAAATTAAGGGAAGTAGGAATTGATGCCTGGCTTGACAAGTGGGAGATGCTGCCTGGTGACAGTCTCATAACCAAAATTTTCGATGAGGGGATCAAGAATGCGCAAGCAGTAATAGTTGTGCTCTCCAAGAATAGCATTGACAAACCTTGGATCAAACATGAGCTTGATGCCGCTTGCGTGAAAAGAATCAATACCGGTAGCAAACTAATCCCTATTGTCATCGACGACTGCGAAGTACCCGAGGCTCTGAAAGCGACCCTTTGGGAGAAAGTTCACGATACAACTGCGTATCAGCCCAGTCTTGAACGTATCGTTGCGTCTATTTTTGGGGCTTCGGATAAGCCTGCACTGGGGAAACCACCGGCCTACGTGGGTAGCTTCGGCGTTGGCGTGTCCGGCCACAATAATGTAGATAGCCTAGTATGCAAGTTAGCTTGCGAGTTCGCCCTAGAGGCTGGCACTAGACACGTTGATATCTCAGCCTTCTGTCAAGATGGCGCATTGATCATCCCCGAACATCAGTTAAGAGAATCGGTTGAAATACTGGGCGAACACGGGACATTTGATCTTCGGCACACCCTAAGTGGTGGATTCCCATTTATCGCAGTAACCGACGCCGGATTTGAGCTGTACGCTCGCGACCATGTAGATGACTACGACAACATCTTTCGTTCTGTAGTCTCGACTATTGTAAATAACGGTCTTACAAGCCTCTATGAAATAAGAGATGCTTTGAGTCTCAAGCCATTCTTGGTTGAGCACATTCTGAGAACTCTTGCTGGAGCTCAGAAAATTACAGTCTCGTGGTTCCTTGGTGGAAACTGCTCCATTCACAGCGTCTCGCCATCTTTGCGTCGGTCACTATCGTGACCTGAGGGCTGTACCTTCAAGCTTCATGACTGCGCCTCAACACAGCAGCTCAGTCGACAGCACCCACATTTCGCTCCCCCACGAGGCGACTGACTCTAAGGACAGAACGCTCGTACATTCGCCAACGGAGACTATCGCTGTTGGGACTGGAATCAGTGACGTCTCCTCTTGCAGAGTAGCCCCCGGCTTCGAAGCCGTTTTGATTTCCGGAAGCAATGACCGCATTTGGCCGATTGCTGCTTAAAGGCCGCCAACCGGCCATCTACACCATACCCCGTTGATCTTGTCCGCCACCCACCGCTGTCTGCTGTGTTGTCCTATCTGTCTTAGTACCCGCCGAAACGGTCTTTGACCCCTACTCCTTCAGTACCGAACCTCTCGCCCGCGGCACATCGGCGTGCCGTGCGTTTTGTCTCGGAGGCTGGGTTCAGGGATGCAAGTGACAACGGTGCTTTACGGCCAGGTGCTGGTGGTTCTGGCCATTACCCTTTCCGGGGTGTGGTGTGCCACGCAGTGGACGGCTGCTGCGCTCGGCCACCAGGCCCGCCTGGGAGCACCCTGGTTCGAGTTGCTGGGCATACCGGTCTATCACCCCTGGCGTTTGTTCGAGTGGTGGTTCGTCTTCGATGCCTATGCGCCGGAGGTCTTCAACGTCGGCGGTAGCATCGCTGCATGCAGCAGCCTGCTGGCGTTGGTGGTGGCCATCGGCATGGCTATCTGGCGCGCGCGCCAGGCGCGTCGCGTCACCACCTACGGCTCGGCGCGCTGGGCCGATGCGGATGAGGTGCGCCAGGCCGGCCTGACCCAGCCGGCGGGAGTGTTCCTCGGCCAGTTCGACGATCAATACCTGCGTCACGAAGGCCCCGAGCATGTACTGACCTTCGCGCCTACGCGCTCGGGCAAGGGCGTCGGCCTGGTGGTACCCACCCTGCTCTCCTGGCCTGCCTCGGCGGTCATCCACGACATCAAGGGCGAGAACTGGAGTCTGACTGCGGGATGGCGTTCGCGCTTCTCCCACTGCCTGCTGTTCAACCCCACCGATCTGGCCTCGGCTGCCTACAACCCGCTGCTGGAAGTACGCCGTGGCGCCCACGAGGTGCGCGACGTGCAGAATATCGCCGATATCCTGGTCGACCCAGAAGGCGCGCTGGAGCGGCGCAACCACTGGGAGAAGACCAGCCATGCGCTGCTGGTCGGCGCCATCCTGCACGTGCTCTACGCCGGCCAGGACAAGACCCTGCGCGGCGTTGCCAACTTCCTCTCCGATCCGGCCTGCACCTTCGAGCTGACCCTGCACCGGATGATGACCACGCCGCACCTTGGCGATGCACCCCATCCGGTGGTGGCCTCGGCAGCACGGGAGGTGCTGAACAAGAGCGACAACGAGCGCTCGGGCGTGCTCTCCACGGCCATGTCCTTCCTCGGCCTGTACCGGGACCCGACGGTGGCCGAGGTCACCTCGCGCTGCGACTGGCGCATCGCCGACCTGATCTCGGCCGAGCATTCGGTGTCGTTGTACCTGGTGGTACCGCCCTCGGATATCAGCCGCACCAAGCCGCTGATCCGCCTGATCCTCAATCAGGTCGGCCGGCGCCTGACCGAATCGCTCGACGGCTCCGACGGTATCGAGCGTCGACACAAGCTGCTGCTGATGCTCGATGAGTTTCCGGCGTTGGGGCGACTGGATTTCTTCGAGACGGCCCTGGCCTTCATGGCCGGCTATGGTCTGCGCGCCTTCCTGATCTCCCAGTCGCTGAACCAGATCGATAAGGCCTACGGCCAGAACCACTCGATCCTCGATAACTGCCACGTGCGAGTGACCTTCGCCACCAACGACGAACGCACCGCCAAGCGCATCTCGGAGACCCTGGGTACCGCCACCGAGTTGCGCGCGCAACGCAACTACGCCGGCCACCGTCTGGCGCCCTGGCTGGGCCATCTGATGGTCTCGCGCCAGGAAACCGCCCGCCCACTGCTGACTCCGGGCGAGGTGATGCAACTGCCCAGCGACGAGGCCGTGGTGATGCTCTCGGGCCTGGCGCCAATCCGCGCGAAGAAGCTGCGCTACTTCACCGACGCCAACTTCCAGAGCCGGGTACTGCCCGCGCCGCGCTTGCAGCCGGGCCGCTATGCCGACGCGCCGACGCCACGCGCGGATGACTGGAGCGGCCTGGTCGTACCTGCCGCCATCGGCGCTTCGCCGGCTGGCCTGACCGATGACGAGACCGTCGACGGCGGCGGCCCGAACATTCAGCCCGAGTTGGCGGAAGTCGCCCAGTTGCCGGATCACGACGAGCTGGCCAGCGACCTGCTGCTGCTCGACGAGGACGACATTCCCACGCCCTTCCTCACCCAGCCGGATCCACGCCTGCAGCGCGTAGCGCGGCTGGCCGCCCTCGACCCTGACGATGGAGTAGCCCTATGAGCCGAGCCCGCCTCAACCTGTTTGTCCAACCCGAACATGCCAAGCGTCTGAACGAACTGTCGGTACGTGGCTTCCCCACCGCGACCTGGCCGGGCGTGCTGGACGATCTCAACCGCATGGGCTTCGCCTATCGCTGGTCGACCCGCTTCATCTGCCTGGACAAGGACGAGGCCGAGAAGGAACTGGTGCGTCTACGCCGGCAGTGGTTTGCCAAGCGCAAGGGCGTCCTGGCGCTGCTGCGCGAAGCGATCTTCCAGCAGGAAAGCCCGCTGCTCGACAGCGACGCCGCGAACAAGGCCAGCGACGCCGACGCGGCGTTGCAGGAACTCGGCGCCGACCAGGTCGCGTTTGGCTATGTGACCGCCACCGTGACGGTGAGCGATGCAGACGCCCAGGTCGCCGACGAGAAGTTGCGCCGTGTCGAGCGGGTGATCCAGGGCCGCGGTTTCGTCACCATCGTCGAGAGCCTCAACGCGGTGGAGGCCTGGCTGTCGTCGATCCCCGGCAACGCCTACGCCAATGTCCGCCAGCCGCTGATCTCCACGCTCAATCTGGCGCACCTGATACCGATCTCGGCAGTCTGGGCTGGCCCGGCACGCAACGAACATCTGGATGGCCCGCCGCTGGTGATCACCCGCACCGATGGCGCGACACCGTTTCGCCTGGTCACCCACGTTGGCGATGTCGGCCACACCCTGGTGGCTGGCCCTACCGGCATGGGCAAGTCGGTGCTACTGGCGACCCTGGCATTGCAATTTCGACGCTACCCGGGCTCGCGCCTGTTTCTGTTCGATATGGGGCGCTCGCTGCGCGCAACGGTGCTGGGCCTGGGTGGCGAGCACTACGACCTCGGCGGCGATGGCGAGCTGGCCTTCCAGCCTCTGGCGCGCATCGATCAGCCGGGATACCGAGCCTGGGCCGCCGAGTGGCTGGAGGCTCGCCTGCTGCAGGAGGGCGTGGCTATCGGCCCCGAGCAGAAGGCTGCGCTGTGGACGGCGCTGGACAGTCTGGCCGGCGCGCCCGAAGCGCAGCGCACATTGACCGGTTTTTCGGTGCTGCTTCAGGACAACGCTCTGCGCCAGGCGCTGCAACCCTATGTGCTAGGCGGCGCTCATGGCGCATTGCTGGATGCCGATCAGGATCGCCTGGGCGGCGCCGACGTGCAGTGCTTCGAGATGGAGGAACTGATGCACAGCAAGGCGGCGGTGGCCGCCGTGCTGAGCTACCTGTTCGCCCGTTTCGAGGAGCGCTTCGACGGCGCGCCGACCCTGCTGATCCTCGACGAGGCCTGGCTGTTTCTCGACGATCCGCTGTTCGCCGCGCGCATCCGCCAGTGGCTCAAGACCCTGCGCAAGAAGAACGTCAGCGTCATCTTCGCCACCCAGTCGCTGGCCGACATCAAGGACTCCAGCATCGCTGCGGCAATCATCGAGAGCTGCGCCAGCCGCATCTTCCTGCCCAACCCGCAGGCGGGCGAGCCGCAGATCCGCGGCATATACGAGGGCTTCGGCCTCAACGACCGGCAGATCGAGATCATCGCCCAGGCCACGCCCAAGCGTGATTACTACTACCAGTCGCGCCTGGGCAACCGCCTGTTCGACCTCGATCTGGGGCCGGTGGCGCTGGCCTTCGCCGCCTCGGCCAGCCCGGCCGAGCAGCGCGAGATCGACCGCATCCTGCAGGCGTACAGCACCGCCGATTTCGCCCCTGTCTGGTTACGTCACCGTGGCCTGGACTGGGCCGCCGACCTGCTCACCGCTTATCCCTCATCACACAAGGAGTGCCTGCCATGAGATCCCCTGCCCACCGTTTTCCCGGCGCAACGTTGCTGGTACTGGGTCTGCTGGCCTTGAAGCCGGCCAACGCCTTCACCGTAATCGATCCGACCAACCTGGTGCAGAACACCTTGACCGCAGTACGCACCCTGGAGATGGCGAACAACCAGGTTCGCCAGTTGCAGAACGAGACCCAGATGCTGCTGAACCAGGCCCGTCATCTGCAGCGCCTGGACTACAACGTGGTCAGCCAGTTGCGCGCGAGCCTGGCCAATACCGAGCGGCTGCTCGCCGGGGCGCAAGGGCTGGCCTACGAAGTGCAGCGCCTGGATCAGGAGTTCAGCCGACTCTACCCGAACGAGTACACCGGCGACGTCAGCAGCCAGCGCCTGGCAGAAGAGGCGCGGGAGCGCTGGCAGCAGGGCCTCGACGGGCTGCATACGGCGCTGCGCGTGCAGGCACAGGTGACGCAGAACCTGGCCGAGGATGAAAGCGTCTTGGCGGCGCTGGTCCAGCAGAGCCAGTCCGCGGGTGGCGCCTTGCAGGCTGCTCAGGCCACCAACCAGTTGCTGGCCCTGCAGGCCAAGCAGTCGATCCAGGCGCAGCAACTGCAGATCACCCAGAACCGCGCCGTCGCCCTGGAGCTTGCCCGTCAGTCTGCTGCGGCCGAGGAAGCACGCGAACGGCGGCGCCGATTTATGGGCAACGGCACGCCCTACACCCCCTACCCCGTGCAGTTCTATCGCTAGGGAGGCGGCGTCATGAGACTCCTGACACTGCTACCGCTGCTGGTGCTGGCCGCCTGCGGACAGGCTGACAACGGCGTCATGGCTCGGCAAGAGGATGCACCTGAACGCTTCTACTCGGGCGGCGCCCATCCCAGCGAGTTTCTTCGTCCTGCCGACCTACCCGCCATACCAGCAAGTTTCGACGAGGACGTGCCATGAACGACGTCAGCGTGATCGACCGTTTCCTCGAGGTGTTCGGGCTGTATATCGACACCGGCTTCGGGCTGCTCGGCGGCGAGGTGGCCTTTCTCACCATGACGCTGGTAGTGATCGACATGACCCTGGCCGGGCTGTTCTGGGCCATGGGCGGTGAAGACGTCAGCGCCAAGCTGATCCGCAAGACCCTCTATGTAGGCGCCTTCGCCTTTATCATCGGCAACTTCAACATGCTCGCGAAGATCGTCTTCAACTCATTCGCCGGGTTGGGTCTGCTGGCCTCAGGTTCTGCGTTGAGTCATGCGGAATTTCTGCAGCCGGGACGATTGGCTGCAATTGGGGTTGAGACCGGAGGGCCGCTGCTTGAGCAGATCAGCAGCCTCAGCGGTTTTCCCGAAGTCTTCAGCAATCTGCATAGCATTTTTGTGCTGTTTCTCGCCTGGCTGGTGGTGATCGTCAGCTTCTTCTTTCTGGCCATTCAGCTGTTCGTGACCTTGATCGAGTTCAAGCTGACCACCCTTGCCGGCTTCGTGCTGGTGCCCTTTGCGCTGTGGAACAAGACCGCCTTTCTCGCCGAGAAGGTGCTGGGCAACGTGGTGGCGTCCGGCATCAAGGTACTGGTGCTGGCGGTGATCGTCGGCATTGGCAGCGGGCTGTTCGCCGAGTTCCAGGCTGTACCGGACGAGCCCTCCATCGACCATGCGCTGGTGGTCATGCTCGCCTCGCTGGCCCTGCTCGGCCTGGGCATCTTCGGGCCGGGCATTGCCAGCGGGTTGGTCTCCGGCGCACCGCAACTGGGTGCTGGTGCAGCTGCCGGTACCGCGCTCGGCGTGGCGGGCATGGCAGTTGGTGCTGCTGCAGTAGCCACAGGTGTCGGCGGCGCGGTATTGGCCGGTGCACGCATGGCACCCGGTGCAGCGCGCGTAGCAATGGGCAGCGCTCGCTCTCTGGCAGGAGCCTCTTCCGGTGCTGCAGCAGGTGGCGCCCCCGCCGCGTCCGATCCTGCTACTGCTCCAGCCAAACAGCCCGACTGGGCCAGGCGCCTGCAGCGCAGGCAACAACTCTCACAGGCTACCAGCACAGTCGCTCACACCCTTCGTGGTGGCGATGGCGGTGGCTCATCACCCGGGCCGCAGATCCGCGACCCATCGAATTCGTAAAGGAGGACGAGGATGCGATTCAGACGTCCACGGGTGCGCTACAGCGACACCCCTCAACCGGTCACCCCCTACCAGGCAGCGGCACAGGCCTGGGACCTGCGCATGGGTAGCAGCCTGGCGCAGGCACGCAACTGGCGGCTGATGGCCTTCGGTTGCCTGGGCCTGGCGCTGCTGATGGCCGGCGGTCTGGTCTGGCGTTCGGCGCAGTCGACGGTGACGCCCTATGTGGTGGAGGTCGACAACCTCGGCCAGGTGCGCGCCGTCGGCGAAGCCGCCAGCCCCTACCAGCCTCAGGATGCGCAGATCGCGCACCATCTCGCGCGCTTTATCGAGCAGGTGCGCTCGCTGTCGATCGATCCGGTGGTCGTCCGGCAGAACTGGCTGGAGGCCTACCACTCCACCACCGACCGCGGCGCGGCCACTCTCAACGATTATGCCCGCGCCAACGATCCCTTCACCCGAGTCGGCAAGGAGTCGGTATCAGTCGAAGTCACCAGCGTGGTGCGTGCCAGCGACAGCTCCTTCCAGGTGCGCTGGATCGAACGCCGTTTCGTGAATGGTTCGGCCGCCGGCCTGGAGCGCTGGACGGCAGTGATCTCGCTGGTGCTACAGGCTCCGCGCACCGAGGAAAAGCTGCGCCGCAACCCGCTCGGCATCTACGTCAACGGCCTGTCCTGGAGCCGTGAGTTGGACACTACGGAAGGAGCCAAGAAACCATGAAAACCTCCCTGAGCCTCTGCCTCTGCCCTTTGCTGCTGAGCGTGCTGGCCGGCTGTGCCAGCCAGCAACCGCCAGTGATCGCCCTGGACGAACCGGTCGAGGCGCATCGCCTAGCGGAGCCACCTAAGCCAATCGAGGTGGTAGAAGTGCCCAAGCCCCTGGCTCTGCCGGCTCAGCTCAAGCCACTGCTGGAAACTCAACCCAGCAAGCCGGCCAAGGAACCGACCGATGAACGCGTGCGGGTCTCGCGCGCCAATCGCGATGCTCGGGTAGCGCCGAGCCGCGAGGGCTATATCAACGCCATCCAGGTGTGGCCCTATTCCGATGGCGCGCTGTATCAGGTGTATGCCAGTCCTGGCCGGGTCACAGCGATCAACCTGCAGCCTGGCGAGGAGCTGGTCACCGTGGCCGCCGGCGATACGGTGCGCTGGATCGTCGGCGACACCACCAGTGGCAGCGGTGACGAGCTGCGCACCAGCGTGCTGATCAAACCGACGCGCATCGATCTCAACACCAACCTGGTGATCACCACCACGCGCCGCACCTACCTGATCGAGCTGAGTTCAACCGAAAACGCCTGGATGGCTTCGGTGTCCTGGGACTATCCGAAGGATCGCATGCTCGCCCTGCAACGCCACGCTAGTGCCGCACAGGCCGCGGCGCCTGTGGACGCCGGCCTGGCGCTGGAACAGCTGCGATTTCGCTATGCGATCAGCGGAAGCAATCCACCCTGGAAGCCGCTGCGCGCCTTCGACGACGGCCGCAAGGTGTATATCCAGTTCCCGGCTGGCATCGCCCAAGGCGAGCTGCCGCCGCTGTTCTTGATCGGCCCTGAAGGTGACGGGCAACTGGTCAACTACCGCTTCCGCTCGCCCTACTACATCGTCGACCGCCTGTTCGGCGCAGCCGAGCTGCGCCTGGGTGCCGACAAGGGTGACGTGGTGCGGATCGAGCGCACCGACGGCGTGGTACGGAGGCCCTGAGCATGACGGCCAAGAACAACGACCAAACCGCAGGAACCTCGCTACCGCCCAAGGAAGCGCCGGAGTCGCTGGAGCTGCGCGCCAAGCCGCGCCTGGTTACTCGCCTCAATCCGCGCATGCTGGTGGTAGTGGCCGGAGGCCTGTCGGCTGCGGTGCTCGGTGCCATGCTGTGGTCGCTGCAGCCGCAGCGCCGCCAGGGTGCCGAGCCGAACGAGCTATACAACGTCGACCGCGTGGCACGCTCCGAGGGGCTGGAGCAGTTGCCGGCAGACTACTCGCAGCTGCAGCCTCCACCTGCGCCCGAAGTAACGCAACTGGGGCCGCCGCTGCCAGGTGATCTGGGCGGGCCAATCCTCAGGGCGGAGCAACAGGCGCAAGGTTATGGACATGGGCCAGATGCCGCCGAAGCAGAGCGCCTGGCCCTGCTCAAGGAAGCCGAGGAGGCAACGCAGTCCTCGGTGTTCTTCCAGACCAGCAGCGCGAGGAAATCGAACGTTGCATCCACCGGGAGTGCCCAGCCAGATCCCATGACCCTGGGTATGGCCTCGTCAGGCGCGGTAGCCGCAACAGCAGGAACGCCGACCCAGCAGGAACGTAATGAGGCGTTTCTCAGTAAATCCGTAAACGCACAAATCCGTAATTCCGGCTTGCTGCAGATGCCTGAGTCGCCCTATCAGGTGATGGCCGGCACCGTCATCGCGGCGGCACTGGTAACCGGTATCAAGTCGGATCTGCCCGGCGACGTAATCGCCACAGTGACCGAGCCGGTCTACGACAGTGCCACCGGTCAGCACGTGCTGATCCCTCAGGGTGCACGCCTGCTGGGCCGCTATAACAGTCAGGTGAGCTATGGGCAGAGCCGCGTGCAGGTGGTGTGGCAGCGGGTGATCTTGCCGGGCACCTCGTCCTTCCAGCTCGACAATCTGGTCGGTACGGACGCCGCCGGTTATGCCGGTCTCGAGGATGGCGTCGACTGGCACTGGAACCGGATCGTCGCCGGCGCGGCCATGACCAGCCTGCTGGGTATCGGAGCCGAGTTGGCGGCACCGACCACTCGCACCGACGGCGACCGCATCATCCTCGCCGGGCGCGACAGCCTGCAGGACACGGTGAACCAGGTCGGCCAGGAGGTCACCCGCCGCAACCTCGATATCCAGCCCACGCTGACCCAGCGCCCTGGCCTGCCCCTGCGGGTGATCGTCAATCGCGACCTCGTGCTGCGCCCCTACCAACCCGTCACAGCTCAACAAGGAAGCCCGCAATGAGCACGGCCAAACTGCGCCTCGGCCCACTGCCGAAAACCGAGAACCTGAAGCTGACCTTCACCTGCCCTGCCAGCCTGAAGGCCGACCTCGAGCGCTACGCGGCACTGCATTCGCATACCTATGGCGAAGAGGTCGACGCCCTGACGCTCATCCCGCACATGCTGGAAGCATTCATGGCGAGGGATCGGGTTTTCAGGAGAACAAATACACAATCTTGCAGCGGCAATTGATAAGCCTGCATCCCCTCCCAGCTGCCGTAATGACAACGGCAGAAAACCCACGCACGGTTGAAAACCGTGACCTAATACATCACACTTATCGCCATGATCGTAAGCTTCCGGCACAAAGGTCTACGCATTTTCTTTGAATCTGGCTCAACCAAAGGCATCCGGGCCGACCACGCAAAGCGCCTGGGCCGAATGCTGAGTTTTATGGATAGAGCCAATGAACCCGCCGACCTCGACATCCCCGGTTGGCGGCTACATCCCCTCAAAGGGGAACTGGAAGAGTTCTGGTCACTCACCGTCAATGGAAACTGGCGAGTGATCTTTCGATTCGTGGGTAGCGACATCGAGCTCGTCGACTACCTTGACTACCACTGAACAGGAGGGGGTTATCCATGACCATGTTCAACCCACCGCACCCTGGTGAAACCCTGCTTGAGGACGTGCTCCCCGAACTGGGCATCAGCATTGCCGAGCTTGCCCGCCGCCTTGGTTTTGCGCGGGAATCCCTGTCTCGCATCTTGCACGGCCATGCGCCGGTCAGTCCGGATTTGGCTGTTCGTCTAGAGTTGGCCGGCATCGGCAAAGCTCGCACCTGGCTCGGCGTGCAAGCCGACTACGACCTTTGGCAAGCCAGGCATCGCGAACAGCCGCACATCGAACGCTTTGCTGCGATTGCTTAATTCCGTATGGAAGATGACGACTGATAACGAGGGAGGCGACATCGATGAGAAGAAAGATTCTTGGGAGCAATTCAAGCCCACTATCGACCTTCTTCAGGAGCAGCTCTGATACAGCCAAGCGCGCTGCTTACGGCGCAGCAGCTGAGCGCGCCATCGAAAGTCAGCGCAAGGTACTCGAAAAAGCGAAACTCATTCGAGAAGCCAAGGCAATAGCCTGAAGTTTTCGTCGCGCTAACGAGCGCCGCTATCCACATCCTGCTGAGGGATTAGCCTTTCCAGCGACGCCCACCCAGCACATGCCGAAATGACAACGGCTGGGCAGACCGCGAATACTACCGACGATCAAACATCTCGAAGGCCGATTGCAGCTGAGAATGGTCGGAGGCCCGCTTCGTAGCTGATCGTGAAGCAAGATTCTGCAGTTTCCTTTTTATCGCGGGGAGCTCTGCTGCCTGTGGCAACTCGATCAAGTCAAAATCTGGATTTTCCATCTCGACGGACTCCAGAAATGCTCTCGACCGCGGAGTCAGCCACTCCGAAATTTGCAGAAGAAGCCTGGCGCGGTGCTCCAGCAGCATCTCTGAGCTGACAGGTGCTGCAGTCATACCACGGAAGTGGGTCTGGTATATCGCCTCGAAATCCTTGGGCTCATTGGGAACCAGCATCTCCCAGGCAGGTTTCGGGCTACAGGTCATGTAGATCAGGAAGGTTCGCCAAAGTCGCTCATCTGTGCGCGGATCGGCCAGAAGCAAACCTATATCAAACAGGTCGCGCGGATGCTGCCTCGACAATGCTGCTGCCATTTTCCCCGCATATAGATCCGCAAAGTCGAGCACCTGGATCGAGGCAAAGCCAAAGGCCTCCTGGACCTGCGACTGGACAACCATTGTCCGTACCGGATGCACGGAACCGCGCATCACCGGAGTCGTTTCTATTTGGACTCGGGCTCGTCCACGACTCACTATCAGCCGGTTTACGAAACCACCTCTCTCTGGCGCTGATGTTTGTACTTGTAGCCTTAATGGCGCAGAGCCAAGTGCCCTTCCCAGACTTTCTAATGCATCGGAGATCTGACCAGCATCCTGCGCATAGTCCTGCATCGGCAACCAGGTCAGATCGATATCCACAGACAACCTGGGCAAGTCATGCTCGAACAGGTTGATCGCCGTCCCCCCTTTGAGGGCAAATCGTGTTTCTTTCGCCAAGGTCGGCAGAATTTCCACCAATAACTGGACTCGGTCGGTGTAGCGCTTATCCCAGGTGCTCATCAAGATCCGCCGGCAAGGTTATTTGGTAGGTTGGGTTCAAGCGACCACCGGGAACCAGGCAACGCTTTCCCTTCCCTAGATAGACGCCGTCCAACGAGACATGATCCATCCAGGCGTGCTGGTGGCGTTCTGCGAGGGCTAGGAACAAGCGCTTGGCTTTTATGCTGGTGCAATGTCGCAGCAGCATGCTTATCCTTTGGGGACGAAGGGTATCCGCACCCTGCATCAGCGCATCCACTTCATAAACGAGCGATGCGTCTGACACGCCATCACAGAGTTCGAGGATTGCGCGCTCAGGTGTCGCGACGACGATGCGGCCGCGGTCGCCATCAGCATCCACCCACTCGAGCCCAAGATTCCTTAGGGCTTCGTCATCCATGTCGGCCTTGAATGACAGTGCTGAAAGATTGAATGGGCTTTTGCCGCACAACACTAACTCAGCTTTCAATGGAAGCTTATCCACCCAGGCAGGGAGGCTTCCAGGGCCATACAGAGTAACCCTCTCACGCTCGCCCAACCGCAGATAGTGCTCGTGCCCATGCCAAGCCAAGGCAAAACGCCCACCAACATGCAGCGGCAATCGTTCTCCTTCCTGCAACGCACGCACTACAGCAGCCCAGGTGAGACGTCCGCCTCGTCGTTGATAGACTCCACGCGCAGGCGATTCCAGCCAGCCGCTCGCGGTATATCGCGCTACGAGGTTGCTGCTGTAGCCATGAGCCTTCAACCAGCTACTGGACACCAGATCGCTGTCGCCGAGCCCTGCAAGCAAGGAGTTTAGTTTTTCAGGTTTTTGCACACTCATAGTGAGCAAAATAGATATTTTCTAAACCATCCGCAAGAAGAAGGTTTATAGAAACCAAAAAAAACTCACCATTAGTGAGCAAAATTCAGCTTTTATAAACCAGCACCGAGGAGTTCTTGAACATTGCTACAGGCGCTCCCGAGGCCCCTTCCATTCCAGCAACGCCTGTAGCGGATCCAGCTCGCCAACAAGCTCACGCGCTTGGGCAAGCTTGTCCATAGCAATACACCGCTCGGCTTCGGGCAGATTCGATACGGAGCTCTCAGCATCACTGAAAAAGGCCTGGATTCGCTTTATGTCATCCCAATGCTTGTTGGACGAAATCGGCCTGAATAAATTAAGAAAAAATCAGTAGAATCGGAAAAAATGAAGATTTTCTTGTCTCACTCAAGAAAATCTGGGGGCCAGAGCCAAGCTAAAGGAATTTTTGACATGCACCTAGTCGGTTACGCTTGGCTACGCGAAGCCATGCAACTGTCCGCATTCCCCTTGCATCTGCCAGCGATTGTGCAGCCTGTCACTCGCTTGAAGAAGATAGGCCAGACCTTGGCTGTACCATCTGCCATCGCACCGGCTGCTGATGACTTGCTGGGCCATGTCCTCTTCGCGCTGAAGCATGAGGGGGGTCAATCTTGCCATTCTGACTCAGGCTCTCCCCAAGATACCAGTCGCAGCCCTGGAGAATGCCCTGCAGGAGGCGCCCAACGGCATCTACATTCGCAAGGCGTGCTATCTGAGAGAAGCATTCACCGGCGAGGAGGTTCCTCAGCATGCACCGGTTCGGGGGGCTTTCGTACCGCTCTTCGATCCCAAGCGCTATGTGACCCGCCCGGGAACAAGAAACTCCCGGTGGCGGGTGGAATTCAACGGCCTTGGCGACGTGAGCTACTGCGCCACCGTGGAAAGAACCGCCAGGCTGATCGAACTTCAGGAACACGACATACTTGGCCGGGCGAAAGCCTTCATGGAGTCCCTGCCTCCGGTCATGATGGATCGGGCGATCAACTGGGCATATTTGCATGAAACCAAGGATTCGTTCGCTATCGAACGCGAAGCGCCGAACGAGGACAAGTCGCGGCGATTCATTCACTTGCTACGCCAGGCACACGAACGCCAGCCGCTGACCGAGGAGTATCTGGTGGCGTTGCAGAACGCCACGGTATCGAACCCTTATGATCTAGCTGCGGCATTCAGGCATGAACAAAACCACCTCGCAGGAGCCCTTCAAGGGGCTGCTGGGGTAACTTACGTTCCCCCTCCACCAGAGCTGTGCCGCGAACTGATGGAGCACCTCATGCGGTTTGCGAATGAGGCCCCCACCCAAATCGACCCGCTGGTAGCGGCTGGAATCATTTCCTTTGGTTTCGTATTCCTCCACCCCTTTATGGATGGAAACGGACGCCTATCCCGGTTTCTGATCCACCAGGCACTTTGCCGCGCGGGCGCCTTGGAGAACGGCCTGCTACTGCCAGTGTCGGTGGCAATGAAACGTGAGGAGCGCCTGTATCTGGAGGCACTGCAGGACTTCTCCCGCCCAGCCCGGGATTTCTGGGATGTGCAGTGGATCGACTTTGGCAAGTTGGCTTTCGACTTCCGGGGAGATGCAGCGATCTACCGCTACTGGGACGCAACTGCCTGCGTCATCTTCACCATGGAAATGGCTCAGCACGCCCTGGAGGTCGAACTCCGCGAAGAAGCCGCTTTTCTGGAGTGCTACGACGCCGTCTACAGGGATGTGGATGAACGATTCGACATCCGCGGCAGCGACTTGGCGAATCTGGTGATGATGTGCCTAACCAATGATGGCTTTGTTTCGAAGCACCGTCGTAAGCAATACCAGTACACGGTACCCACTGAAGTCTTCGACTACATAGAACAGACTGCCCAGCAGGTTCTTAGCGAGCAACACGCGGCTCGAGAAACACGTCAATAGCCGCATCTTTTTATCATTTAGGCGAGCTGAACAAACCAATGCATTCAGAGCAAGCAACAGGTTTAAGAAATATAAAAAATGCTCACTATCAGCGAGCATTTTCCGAGTTTCGTAAACCCAGACAGAATCAGTTTCAGCGCTCCCGCGGCCCCTTCCATTCCAGCAACGCCTGAAGCGGATCCAGCTCGCCAACAAGCTCACGCGCTTGGGCGAGCTTATCCATAGCAATGCATCGCGCGGCTTCGGGCAGATTCGATGCGGAGCTCTCCGCATCACTGAAAAAGGCCTGGATCCGCTTTATGTCATCCCACTGTTTGATGGCACTCAGCAAATCAGCTCTCGCCTGCTCCCTTGCTTCGTTTTGACGTCGAATCCGTTTCTCTCTCCTCGAGCCGGCACATCTGCTCCTTCCACTCCTGCTGACGAATTCTCGCCTGTTCCTCGGCTTCCTCTACCAATCGGGCAATTACAGGCGCGGCGTCCGTGAGCTGCTGGACGATCTCATCCAGCTGGCCGCGTAGCGAGCCTTGCTTAGCCTCCTTCCAACTCTGAGACCAATCAGTCCACGGATATGGCGAGAACGCCCTTATACATAGGCGGCCGGTCGCAAAGTCCATCCGAGTCGACCAGTTCCAGGTTGGGCTCAAGCGGCGCATCTGCTGCGACGGTATCTTGGAGGTGGGGATGTACTTGCCATCGATGTAGCGGGCCTCCAGTTCCTCAGTCATCTCAAATAACGTCAGCCCAATGGCAACCGTCCCCACGAAGACCACTGTCGGCTTGGATGGTGACCACAACGCCGGATGCCGGTGCCTTGGCTTCTTGGGTGGATGCTCATGCTCATCAAGCGAGGCCCGGGCATAGGTTCGGTCACTCGGAGCAAACATCACCCGATGACCAGCAGCCTCCAGCTTGAGAAACAGCAGATTCGCCAGCTTCAGGGCAGGCTCCAGTTGCGATTTGGTCACCACAACATCTACCAGGCGCTGCCTCCCGGGCTTGAGGAAGCCCTGGTCGATGACGCGGCCTTGCTCAAATACTTCATACGCCCCCATGACAACAGGATGCTGCTTTGAGCGCGATATACGGAGCTGTTCAGGCCTGATTTTACGCGGCACCGGTGCCTTCGGAGCCGGTTGAGAAACAGCACCAAGAGCATCTCCCTTGCGCCAGACCTGAAGATCACCAGGCCCAGCCTCAGGCAGCGGTGGCTGAGGACTTGGTATTCCATTCTCCAGCTTTACCCAGTGCCCGCGCGGCGGCCGCGGGACATTCATGCGGGCACACACGCGCGCCAAGAAGCTGGAAGAAACACGGTGGTGATCTGCGATCTTGGTCATGGGACGCCGCCACACCTCTGCGTACATCTCCTCACGACTGACTGGGCCACCAGGACTGGAACCAGGTTGCTGGGCTACCTCTTCGGAAGACACGTATCAATCCTCAAGCCTGATATCGCCGACCAACCAACGGCTGGCCATACGCAACGATCCATCAGGTCAAACCGAACCAAAACGGTTGTTGTACCAAACCCTCCCCAGCCCCCTCCACCACGTTGTTCGCCCGGCGAGCAACGGACAGCATCTGCAGAACGGATCAGGGTCGATAAGGAGGCGATATTCATGCCCGCATCATCTGAACAGATAGCCGCACGCTTGATCACCTGCCCACCCCGAATCCTGCGAGCCAGTGCGGCCCCAGCCTACCTCGGCATGTGCCGCACAGAATTCAACAAAACCGTCCGGCCTTACGTGCGGGAATTCCGCATTGGCGTGCAAGGCATCGGCTTTGATCGCGAAGAGCTGGATGCCTGGGCAGACGCCTACATCGACCGGGCCATCATTGAAAAGGAAGGTGCCAAGGGACATGATCACTCCCGCAGCGAGCGCCAAGGAGAAAAACCATGGCGCGAAAAACCATTAGCGGCCTCTACCAAAGGAACGGGATTTGGCACATCGACAAGGTCTTCAGAGGTCAGCGAATTCAGGAAAGCACTGGATCAAGCGATAGGAAGGAGGCAGAGCAATACCTGATACACAAGCTGGAAAAGCTCCGGGAACAGAAGATCTACGGCATCCGTACGATCAGAACCTGGCGGGAAGCCGCTACGCGTTACCTGACCGAGTACAGGGACCAGCCGTCGATAGGCCTCACAGCCATCTATCTGGAGCAGTTGGACCCGTATATTGGCGACCAGCCTCTGACTCATGTCGACGACGAGACCCTGGCTCCCTACATAAGGGATCGACTCAAGAGCAGCAGAACCAGCGATGGCAAGTTGAAGCCTGGCGTCTCACACCGCACGGTGAACATCGCCTTGGAGCGCGTCATACGCATCCTGAACCTGTGCGCCCGAAAATGGCGTGATGAGCAGAAGCGTCCCTGGCTCGACGTTGTGCCAATGATCACCAAGCTGGAAGAGAAGAAGACGAGGCGACTCCCCTACCCTATGTCCTGGGAAGAGCAGTCGATTCTCTTCGCCGAACTGCCTGATCATTTGCGCCGCATGGCCCTGTACAAGGTCAACAGCGGCTCACGCGAACAGGAGGTTGTGAAGCTTCGCTGGGATTGGGAGATACCGATTCCTGAGCTCAACACCAGCGTATTTCTCATACCGGCGGATTTTGGTGGCCGACATGAGAGCTCCGGGGTCAAGAACGGCGACGAGCGGCTCGTGGTGCTCAACAGCGTAGCCAAGTCGGTGATCGAGGGGCAGCGCGGGCTTGATCCGGTCTGGGTATTTCCTTACGGACAACCCGATCGAAACGGCAAGGCCACTCCAGTTCACCGGATGAACGATTCGGCATGGAAGAAAGCCAGGGTCAGAGCAGCGAAGAAGTTCCAGGAGCGTTTTCTGCGTCCTGCTCCACCTGGATTTGCTTCGATCCGCGTTCACGATCTGAAGCACACCTTCGGTCGAAGACTTCGGGCAGCTGGGGTAACGGAGGAGGACAGGAAGGCTCTGCTGGGCCACAAGAACGGCAGCATCACCAGTCACTACTCGGCCGCCGAGCTGGGCAAACTGATCGATGAAGCCAACAGGATTTCGGCTACCGACTCGCGCGGGCCGGCCCTGACAATTTTGAGGAGAATGGCAGGATGAAAAAAAGTCCCGCAAAAGTCCCTGCGCTTTTAGGTGTGAAGCGCCCATAAAAAAATCCAGTCACCGCTAAGTAACTGGATTTTTTAGGGTTTTTTTGGTCGGGACGGAGTGATTCGAACACTCGACCCCTTGCACCCCATGCAAGTGCGCTACCAGGCTGCGCTACGCCCCGACTGGTGTTTTCAGTGCTGCTGAAAACGGATCGAACTATACCTTAAGCATCTGAAAATGTGAAAGTTTTTTAGCGCTCCGGTGGATTATTTCCGTAGCACCTGCAGCACTTCCTCCAGTTCCGAAATCATCTGGCGGATCATTTGCTTGTACTGGGTGGTGTCCTCACGGGCTTCTTCGCTGGAGAGGCGCTGTCTGGCGCCGCCGATGGTGAAACCCTGGTCGTAGAGAAGCGCCCGGATCTGGCGAATCATCAGTACGTCCTGGCGCTGGTAGTAGCGCCTGTTGCCTCGGCGCTTCACCGGGTTGAGCTGTGGGAATTCCTGTTCCCAGTAGCGCAGCACATGGGGCTTTACCGCGCAGAGTTCGCTGACTTCACCGATGGTGAAGTAGCGTTTGCCCGGAATTGTCGGAAGCTCGTCGTTATGGCTTGGTTCCAGCATAGGCCTCGACCCTGGCTTTGAGTTTCTGCCCTGGGCGGAACGTCACGACACGGCGCGCCGTGATCGGTATTTCCTCGCCGGTTTTCGGATTGCGCCCAGGCCGCTGGCGCTTGTCGCGCAGGTCGAAGTTGCCGAACCCGGACAGCTTGACCTGCTCGTTTTGCTCCAGCGCCTGGCGAATTTCCTCAAAAAACAGCTCGACCAGCTCCTTGGCCTCGCGCTTGTTCAAGCCTAGCTCTTCATAAAGACGTTCGGCCATTTCAGCTTTCGTCAGAGCCCCCATACGCTATTTCCTTAACGTGGCGTTGTACCTTTCTTCCAGGGAGGTAAGGATTTTCTGCATCGCACCGCTCACCTCATCGTCGTTTAGAGTGCGCGAAGGGTGCTGCCAGGTCAAGCCGACTGCCACACTTTTGCTAAGCGGATCAATACCTTTACCCTGATAGACGTCAAATAGCTTGAGGTCGGTCAGGTTATCGCCCGCCGCTTCACGGATACAGCGCAGCACATCGTCCGCCGCTACGCTGATTGCCACAAGGATCGCCAGGTCGCGACGCACCTCGGGGAAGCGCGACAGTTCGCTGAAACGCGGCAGCCGCCCTTCACTGATTTCGGCGACCAGCAACTCGAACAGATAGACCGGCTGGTCGATACCCAGGCTGGAGGCCAGTTCGGGGTGCAGGCTGCCGGCGAAACCGACCAGACGCCCTTCCCGCTCGATACGCGCCGTCTGCCCTGGATGCAGGGCCGGATGCTCGGCGGCGATGAAGGTATAGGCCGCAGCATCGCCCGCGTAGGCAAGTACGGCTTCAACATCGGCTTTCATGTCATGGAAATCGACCGCTTCGCGCCCATTGCTCCAGGCTTCCGGCAGCCGGCTCCCGGTCACGACGCCAGCCAGCATCGCTTCCTGCTTCAGATCGCCAAGCTGGCCGACGAAACGCAAACCGCTTTCGAACAGGCGAACCCGCGTCTGTTGACGATTCAGGTTGTATTGCAGCGCCTTGATCAGGCCCGGCCATAGGGTTGCCCGCATGGCCGCCATGTCCGAGGAGATCGGGTTGGCCAGCTGCAGCGGCTCGACACCGGGACTGAACAGCTCGAACAGCTTCGGATCGATGAAACTGTAGGTGATCGCTTCCTGATAGCCCCTCGCAACCAGCAGGCGACGCAACGCCGGCAGCTCTGCACGGGCTTCCGGGCTGGCCTCGGGTGCCAGGCGCGCCTGGGGATAACGCACCGGCAGGCGATCGTAGCCATACAACCGCCCCAGCTCTTCGATGAGGTCGACTTCCAGGCTGATATCGAAGCGATGGCTGGGCACGCTGACTTCCCAGCAACCCTGCGACTTCTCGACAACGCCCAGGCCCAGCGCAGAGAGCAGCGAGACGACCTGCCCCGCCGGCATTTCCAGCTCGAGCATCTGATCGATACGCTCGGCACGCAGCACAATCGGCGCGATATCGGGCAGATCGGCTTCGCTGGCTGCTTCGATCACCGGGCCTGCGTTGCCGCCGACGATTTGCAGCAGTAACGCGGTCGCCCGCTCCATGGCGCGACGGGCAAGCTGCGAATCCACGCCACGCTCGTAGCGATGCGAGGCATCAGTGTGCAGGCCGTAGGAGCGCGCCTTGCCGGCCAGGGCGATGGTGTCGAAGAAGGCGCTCTCAAGGAACAAATCCTGCGTCGAAGCGCTCACACCGCTGTGCTCACCACCCATCACACCGGCAATGGCGAGGGCGCGCTGGTGATCGGCGATGACTAGGGTGTCGCTGCGCAGTGTCACTTCCTGGCCATCGAGCAGAACGATTTTTTCCTGCTCTTCGGCCATCCGCACGCGAATGCCGCCCTGGATTTCAGCCAGATCGAAGGCATGCAGCGGCTGCCCCAGTTCGAGCATCACATAGTTGGTGATATCCACCACCGCATCGATGCTGCGGATATCAGAACGGCGCAGACGCTCGACCATCCACAGCGGCGTCGGACGCGACAGATCGACACCGCGGATCACACGACCGAGATAGCGCGGACAGGCTTTTGGCGCCAGTACTTCAACCGGACGCACTTCGTCATGAGTGGCAGCCACAGGCGCGATATCGACGGGTGCAACCTGCGCGGCGTAAATCGCCCCTACTTCGCGGGCAAGCCCGGCGATGGACAGGCAGTCACCCCGGTTCGGCGTCAGGCCGATTTCGATGCTCGCATCGTCCAGCCCCAGGTATTCGCGCAGATCGCTGCCCACCGGAGCATCCGCCGCCAGCTCCATCAGCCCGCTGTCATCGGTACCGATCTGCAGCTCGGTTTCCGAGCACAGCATGCCATTGGACTCGACGCCCCGCAGCTTGGCCTTCTTGATCTTGAAATCGCCCGGCAGCTTCGCGCCGAGCATGGCGAAGGGAATTTTCAGGCCGGGGCGCACATTGGCCGCACCGCAGACCACCTGAAGGGTTTCGCTGCCATTGCTGACCTGGCACACGCGCAGCTTGTCGGCATCGGGATGCTGTTCGGTGCTCAGCACCTCCCCCACCACCACGCCACTGAACTCACCGGCAACCGGAGTCACGGCGTCCACTTCGAGGCCGACCATGGACAGACGTGCGACCAGCTCGTCACGCGATACACCCGGATTTACCCAGGTGCGCAGCCATTGTTCACTGAATTTCATCCTGCTCTCCTAAAGAATTCTCGTTAACCGTTTCGAGCGCCTAGCGAAATTGCGCCAGGAACCTGAGGTCGTTATCGAAGAACAGGCGCAAATCATTGACGCCATAACGCAGCATAGCCAGCCGCTCGGCGCCCATGCCGAACGCGAAGCCTTGGTATTTCTCCGGATCGATGCCGGACATGCGCAGCACGTTCGGATGCACCATGCCGCAGCCCATCACCTCAAGCCAGCCGGTCTGCTTGCACACACGGCAGCCCTTGCCGCTGCACATCACGCACTGCATGTCCACCTCAGCCGAAGGCTCGGTGAAGGGGAAGAATGACGGACGGAAACGCACGCCCAACGGCTTCTCGAAGAACACCCGCAGGAACTGCTCGATGGTGCCTTTCAAGTCCGCGAAACTGATGCCTTCGTCGATCAGCAGGCCTTCGACCTGATGGAACATTGGCGAATGGGTGATATCCGAATCACAGCGATAGACCCGACCGGGGCAGACGATGCGAATCGGCGGCTGTTGCGACTCCATGGTGCGCACCTGTACCGGCGAGGTATGGGTACGCAGCAGCATCCGGGCATCGAAATAGAAGGTGTCGTGCATCGCCCGCGCAGGGTGATGCCCTGGAATATTCAGCGCTTCGAAGTTGTGGTAGTCGTCCTCGACTTCCGGACCTTCGGCAACGCTGTAGCCGATATGGCTGAAAAACTGCTCGATACGCTCAAGCGTGCGGGTTACCGGATGCAAGCCGCCGCTGGCTTCACCGCGGCCGGGCAGGGTCACATCGATGCGCTCGGCTGCAAGCCTGGCGCTCAGCGCCGCCTGCTCGAGACGGGCCTTCTTCGCGTTCAGCTCATCCTGCACACGGCCTTTGGCTGCATTGATCAGGGCGCCGGCCTTTGGCCGCTCTTCGGCAGACAGCTTGCCCAGCGTCTGCATGACCTGGGTCAGCTCGCCTTTCTTGCCGAGGTATTGGACCCGGATCTGCTCCAGGGCATTGATGTCTTGGCTATGTTGCACCGCCTCAAGCGCTTGCGAGACCAGTGCATCCAGGTTTTCCATGTACAACCTCCAGAGGTTCTTGCAGAACCGCACCCGGCGACAGCAGCCTGAGCCGCACCGCCACATGCACTTTTGCAAAGGCCCCTTCAAATACGAAATAGGGGAAGAGCACAAGGCTCTTCCCCTATCGGTGACGCCACGAATCCTAAGATTCGAGATTATCGATGGGCTTAAGCCAGAGAAGCTTTAGCTTTTTCGACAATCGCAGCAAAAGCTGCTTTTTCATTCACTGCCAACTCGGCCAGAACCTTGCGGTCGATCTCGATGGCCGCTTTTTTCAGGCCAGCGATCAAACGGCTGTAGGACAGACCGTTTACACGCGCACCGGCGTTGATACGAGCGATCCACAGAGCGCGGAACTGACGCTTGCGCTGACGGCGGTCACGGTAGGCATACTGGCCAGCCTTGATTACCGCCTGCTTGGCAACACGGAACACGCGCGAACGAGCGCCGTAGTAGCCTTTTGCGAGTTTCAGGATTTTCTTGTGACGGCGACGAGCGACGACGCCACGCTTAACACGAGCCATGAGTTATTCCTCTGTTCTTGACCGATTAACGTACGCGCAGCATGCGCTCTACTTTTGCGTTGTCAGACGGGTGCATCAGAGATGTACCACGCAGCTGACGCTTACGCTTGGTAGACATTTTGGTCAGGATGTGGCTCTTGAAAGCGTGCTTGTGCTTGAAGCCATTAGCCGTCTTCTTGAAGCGCTTTGCAGCGCCACTTTTAGTCTTCATCTTTGGCATGTTCGGTACTCCACAGTGTGGGTGATTACAAATAACCGCAAGGCCTGCCAGTGCCCTGGAGGTTACTTTTTCTTCTTGGGAGCGATGACCATGATCAGCTGGCGTCCTTCCATCTTCGGATGCTGTTCGACCGAGCCGTATTCAGCGAGGTCAGCTTCGACCCGCTTCAACAGTTCCATCCCCAGCTCCTGATGGGCCATCTCACGACCTCGGAATCTCAACGACACCTTGGCCCTGTCCCCTTCACTCAGGAAACGTATCAGGTTACGCAGCTTGACCTGATAGTCGCCCTCTTCCGTCCCTGGGCGAAACTTCACTTCTTTGACCTGGATCTGCTTCTGGTTCTTCTTCGCCGCAGCAATCTGCTTCTTCTTCTCGAACAGATGCTTGCCGTAATCCATCACCCGGCATACGGGAGGCGTTGCATCAGCGGAGATTTCCACCAGATCCAGCTTCGCTTCTTCAGCAATACGAAGCGCTTCATCAATCGAGACGATGCCAACCTGCTCGCCATCAGCACCAATCAAACGGACCTCACGAGCCGAGATATTCTCGTTGATCGGGGCCTTGGGTGCAGCTCGTTTATCCTGTCTCATTTCACGCTTAATAGTGATTACTCCAATTCTTGGCGACCACGCCGGGAAACCGCTTGTGCGAGCAACCGGGCGAAATCATCCAGGGGCATGGAGCCCAGATCGGTTCCTTCACGGGTGCGCACGGCAACGGATCGTGTCTCGACTTCCCGATCTCCGATAACCAGAAGATAGGGAACCTTGAGCAAGGTATGCTCGCGGATTTTAAAGCCGATCTTTTCGTTTCTCAAGTCGGACTTGGCACGGAAGCCGCTCTGATTGAGAATTTTCTCCACTTCGCTCGCGAAATCGGCCTGCTTGTCGGTGATATTCATCACCACTGCCTGCGTCGGCGCCAGCCAGGCCGGGAACGCACCTTCGTAATGCTCGATGAGAATACCGATGAAGCGCTCGAACGAACCCAGGATCGCCCGGTGCAACATGACCGGATGCTGGCGATCATTGTTTTCGCTGACGTATTCGGCACCCAGACGGATCGGCAGATTGAAGTCCAGCTGAAGCGTGCCGCACTGCCAGACACGCCCCAGGCAGTCCTTGAGCGAGAACTCGATCTTCGGTCCATAGAAAGCGCCTTCACCCGGCTGCAGATCGTAAGGCAGCCCCGCGCTGTCCAGCGCAGCTGCCAGAGCCGCCTCGGCGCGATCCCACAGATCATCGGAGCCGACGCGCTTTTCCGGGCGGGTCGAGAGCTTCAGCTCGATGTCCTCGAAACCGAAGTCGGCATACACCGCCTGCGTCAGCCGGATGAAATCAGCCGACTCGGACTGCATCTGCTCTTCGGTACAGAAGATATGCGCATCGTCCTGCGTGAAACCGCGCACGCGCATGATGCCGTGCAGCGCGCCGGACGGCTCGTTGCGGTGGCAGGCGCCGAACTCGGCCAGGCGCAATGGCAGCTCGCGATAGCTCTTCAGGCCCTGGTTGTACACCTGAACGTGGCACGGGCAGTTCATCGGCTTGATCGCGTAATCGCGACTTTCCGATTCGGTGGTGAACATGTTCTCGGCGTAGTTGGCCCAGTGCCCGGATTTCTCCCAGAGCACGCGATCGACGACCTGCGGCGTGCGAATTTCCTGGTAGCCGTTCTCGCGCTGTACCTGGCGCATGTACTGCTCAAGCACCTGGTAGAGCGTCCAGCCATTGGGATGCCAGAAGACCATTCCCGGCGCTTCTTCCTGGGCATGGAACAGCCCCAGGCGCTTGCCGATCTTGCGATGGTCGCGCTTCTCGGCTTCCTCGATGCGCTGGATATAAGCCGCCAGCTGCTTCTTGTCGGCCCAGGCGGTGCCATAGATACGCTGCAACTGCTCGTTCTTTGCGTCGCCGCGCCAGTAGGCACCGGAGAACTTGGTCAGCTTGAACGACTTGAGAAAACGCGTATTGGGCACGTGCGGCCCACGGCACATGTCGACGTATTCTTCGTGGTAATACAGGCCCATGGCCTGCTCGTCCGGCATATCCTCGACCAGACGCAGCTTGTAATCCTCGCCACGCGCCTGGAACACCTCGATGACCTCGGCACGCGGGGTGACCTTCTTGATCACGTCGTATTCGGTGTCGATCAGCGCCTTCATACGCTGCTCGATGGCGGCCATGTCTTCCGGCGTGAAAGGACGTTCGAAGGCGATATCGTAATAGAAGCCTTCGGCAATCACCGGACCAATGACCATCTTCGCCGTCGGATAGAGCTGCTTGACCGCATGCCCGACCAGATGCGCGCAAGAGTGGCGAATGATTTCCAGCCCCTCTTCATCCTTGGGCGTAATGATCTGCAGGGTTGCGTCGCTCTCGATCAGGTCGCAGGCATCGACCAGGCGACCGTTGACCTTGCCGGCAATCGTCGCCTTGGCAAGACCGGCACCAATGGACTGAGCCACCTCGGCAACTGAAACCGGATGATCGAACGCACGCTGACTGCCGTCAGGAAGAGTAATGATGGGCATGGCGCCTCCTCTCCTAGTGGTGACCCCTACCAAAGGCCACGTGGGTTGGGATGAGCCAGGAAAGCGATCCACCGGCTTGGCCTGCCGCACAATGGCAGTAGCCCGAAGGCCGACCGACGCGAATCGAAGTCACTGGAGGATGAACGAAACGGGCTATTTAACTGCCCGACTCCTTACAAGTCGAGCAATAAAAAAGGGCCGCTAGCGCGACCCTTTTTCTCGGAATTTGGTAGGCACAATTGGATTCGAACCAACGACCCCCACCATGTCAAGGTGGTGCTCTAACCAACTGAGCTATGTGCCTCCGATGGACGCGCATTCTATAGATACGCATGACAGCGTCAAGCTTTTTTTCGCTAAGCCACTGATATTTGTGATTTTTGAAACCGGCAAGCAACACAGGCGGCGTCCCTATGGTGCGAAAGGGCTTGTAGCGCTAGCATCGCGTCAAATATTCAGAACAGGGGTTAACGAAATGCCGCACACACCCTATCCCGATTCCTATTATGCAGCCTCCGCGCACCCGGCACCGGACCGCGCTCCCCTGAACGATGCCATCGAGACGGATGTCTGCGTGATCGGCGCAGGCTACACCGGACTCTCTACTGCACTCTTTCTTCTGGAGCAGGGTTTTCGGGTGGTCGTGCTGGAAGCCGCCGGGGTTGGCTTCGGCGCCTCCGGGCGCAACGGCGGGCAGATCGTCAACAGCTACAGCCGCGATATCGATGCCGTCGAGCGCAGCGCCGGCCCGGACGCGGCGCGCCTGATCGGCGCCATGGCATTCGAGGGCGCACGGATCATTCGCGAGCGGGTCGCACGCTATGGCATCGACTGCGACCTGAAGAACGGCGGCGTATTCGCCGCCTTCAATTCCAGGCAAATGCGCCATCTGGAAGCGCAGAAAGCGCTTTGGCAGCGCTACGGCTACGACCAGCTGGAAATGCTCGATCACAACGGCATCCGCAACGTCGTGGCATGCGAGCGCTATGCCGGTGGCATGCTCGACCACGGCGGTGGCCACATCCATCCCCTCAACCTGGCGCTGGGCGAAGCGGCGGCGGTGGAATCGCTGGGCGGCATCATTCATGAGCAGAGTCCCGCGATTCGCATCGAGCGTGGCGACACACCATGCGTACACACGGCCAATGGCCGGGTCAGCGCCAGGTTCGTGGTCGTCGCGGGCAATGCCTACCTCGGCGGCCTGGTGCCCGAGCTGGCCGCCAAATCCATGCCCTGCGGCACCCAGGTGATCGCCACGGAGCCGCTGGGCGATGAACTCGCCGCCAGCCTGCTGCCGCAGGATTACTGCGTCGAGGACTGCAACTACCTGCTCGACTATTTCCGCCTCTCGGCGGACAAGCGCCTTATCTATGGCGGCGGCGTGGTGTACGGCGCACGCGACCCGGCGGATATCGATTCGATTATCCGCGCGAAGATGCTCAAGACCTTTCCGCAACTGCAAGGCATTCGGACGGAGTTCGCCTGGACCGGCAATTTCCTGCTGACACTGTCGCGCCTGCCGCAAGTCGGGCGGATCGGTGACAACATCTATTATTCACAGGGTTGTAGCGGGCATGGAGTGACTTATACCCACCTGGCCGGGAAAATCATTGCCGAAGCCTTGCGCGGCCAGGCCGAGCGCTTCGACGCCTTTGCCAACCTGCCGCACTATCCGTTTCCTGGCGGACAACGCTTCAGCGCACCACTCAGCGCCCTCGGTGCGCTGTATTACAGCCTGCGTGACCGGATAGGATTCTAAATAGCGCGTTATTCCGGCAATAACCCCCCACCACCAGCTGGCGGGTTCACCTGCTTTTTGTGGGGGCGGGCTTGCCCGCGAGCTTTTATCGCCCGCGCCCGAACCAAAGAACCAAAGCTCGCGGCTAGGGCCTCTCCCGCAGGGCGCGCTCGCTGGATCGACCGTAGGGCCGAATTCATTCGGCCATTTGCGCAGCGGCGGTCAAACAAGTTCGACCCTACGGCAAATTCTCGCGGACAAGCCCGCTGCCACTGCCCAAGCCGTGAGCCGGGCAACACAGCTTTCATTCACCTGCATAATGGCAGCGGCTCACAAACCTCCCCCCGCTCGCGCGGCTGCGACAGCCCGGCGGCAAAGCGCGGGTCCTCGGGCGCCAGTTGCACGGCGCAGGCTTTCGCCCTGGACGCCTGCGCCGTGCAGCCGCGCTCGGCCAGCACCTGGGCCAGGTTGAACCAGCCAACCGCGAAGGCATCATCGCTCGCTATGCTGCTGCGCAAGGCGCGTTCCGCTGCGCGCCGGTCGCCTTCGGCATACAAGCTATTGGCCAGCGCGAACCAGGACAAACCACCGGACCAATGCTCCGCCGCCGTCTCATAAGCCTTTCGCGCCGCATCCTTGCGCCCGGTCTGCTCCAGATCGTTCGCCGCCTTGAGCCATACCGTTTCCTTGGCGCTGGCCGGCAGCCGGTCCGGCTCGACCGTCACCACGGCCCAGCGTTCACCCTTGGCCCAGCTGCGCTCGAACTGATGAAAACTGCCCGTCCAGCGCTGGGTGGTGCCAGAGCGCAGAATGATCGTCTGACTCTCTAAGTCATAACCCACCACAACGGCAAAATGCCATTGGGGCCAGCTGTCGAAGGCCAGGTTCTGCAGCACCAGCACCGGATTGCCCGCCGCCACCTCGGCCAGCAGCGCTTCCAGACGCGGTTCAAGCGGATAGACCAGCAGATCATGCGCCCTGGCCGCAGCCACCATCTCGACCTGCAGACTGCCCTTTCGCCCCGGAATATAGACACGCCCGACCAGTTGCTCGGGATCAGTAGCGATGTCGCGATGAGTCAGCATGGTCGCCAGCGCAGCCGGTCCGCACTGGTAATCCTCCTGAGGAAAGAACGGCACCTCGGCCAGCTCGACCCGCTGGGGCAGGTCCAGCGGTGTCACCACCACTGGACTACGCGCACAGGCCCCCAGCAGAACGACGCCGAACAGCAGGAGCAGTTTCCCTATCAACGGTTGATGCAATTGATGAAGTTGAAGATATTGGTCGCGCACAGCATGTCGGTAATGATGAAGACCACCAGAAACAGCACGATGACCCCAACCACACTCGGACCCGCACCCGCCGGCGCCTGATCGAGCTGCTGGTTGAATTGCGCAAGCTCCGCGGGTGTCAGGCTATTGATGCGCTGCTCAACCTGATTACGGTCGACACCCATGGATTCAAGCTTCTTCTGCACATCGGCATCTTCGAGCATCGTCAGCAACTGCTGGCGGTCAACCTGCTGCTGTTGTTCGGCAATCACCTCTGGTGTGCCGATCATCGTGGCCTGAGCCAAAGGGATTTGTGCAAACAGCATGAAATGCATCGCGGCCAGGATACTGGCTACACGCTTCATCAGGGACGAGTTGAACATGGCGGAACTCCTTCATCTTGTTCGTCAGCCCTCGCGCCATCGCAATGGGCCATCGCAGTTAAGACGGTGTCGCTGTTGCACCAGTTCCCTTTCAGGATAATTTCAGTTCGTACAGCTCGATCACGCTCCAGGAGACAGCATGAAAACTCAAACGACCGCACTGCTATTGCTCGGCCTGACGCTGGCGGGCTGCCAGTCACTCTCCTCGCCACAGCCCCAACCCGCCACTGGCGACTGCAACGCCGCCGCGGTACGCGATCTGGTTGGCAAGCAGGCCAGCCCCGCACTGCTCGACCAGGCCCGTCGCGACAGCGGCGCCGAGGTGGCGCGCCTGCTCCGCCCTGACGATGTCGTCACGCTGGAATACAACGCCCGGCGCCTGACGCTGTCGACGGATGAAAAAGGCGTGATCCGCCACCTCAGCTGCGGCTAGCGGCTATTGAGTGAGCATTGCCCGCATGCGCAAGCGGGTCGCGGACACCGATCTGGGTGGCGTCAGCAGCATATACAGGTTGTAACGCTGGATGATCACCTGCGCCAGCAAGGGCGCAGCAAGCCCCACCAGCGTGCCGACCAGCAGGTGCACGGCAATGGAATCGATACCCAGGACAGCGCTCATGATCACCCGCACCCCGCTGCCCGCCAGGATATGCAGCAGATAAATCGTCATCGAAGAAGCGCCGACGAACAGCAGCCATTGGATACGAAACTGTCCCAGCCACATCGACAGCGTGACCATGAACAGGATCGAAATCGTCGCCAGCACGAGAACCGGCAAACCGCCGACATCCCAGGTCAGCCCAAGGGTGACATGAAACACATATTGCCCCAGCACGAACAGCGCACCGAATAGCAGCATCAACTGAGTATGGCGTGCCAGCAGGAATGCCTTGATCTCATTGACCCAGATGCCCAGCGCGAAAAACACGGCGTTGCCCAGAACGAACTGGACGGCACTGTTGGCCACCATCTCCTGCCTGAAGACATAAAGAGCGGAAAAGACCAGCAGTATCGGCAGAAAAAGACGGCGGCCAGCCTTGGCGTAAATGAACGAACACACCACGAACACCAGAAACAGCGCATAGAGAAACCAGAACTGCGCACGCGGCGACCAGACCAGTGAAAACACCACTTGCGAGAGAGTGACATCGCCGTTGGTGTAGTCCGACAGGATCACCTCGAACAGCCCCTGCAACAGCGACCAGAGCAGGAACGGGTAAACGATGGTGTCGATCTTGTTAACGATCAGCCCTGTCTTGCCCCGCTTCATCAGGGAATCGTAGAAGAACAGGCCCGAAAGAAAGAAGAACAGCGGCATATGGAAGCTGTAGATGATGCTGTCCACCAGCACGTATCGACCTTCATCCATCGGCAGGCCGGCATTGAAGACACCACGCGCGACATGCCCGTAGACCACCAGAATGATGCCAATACCCTTGGCGTAATCGACCCAGGTGTTTCTCTCCTGCATCCCGTTCCTCCTTCTCATCGGCCTTTGGTAGGGCAATAGCAGACGCACCAATCCCGACCAGTCACTGGCAGGATGAAAAGACGTAGACAATGGAAAGCACGATCCGTTTGTCAGCTGTTTGCTGGACGGAACCTCGGGCCGCTTGCCGGTCTGTCGCGCAGCCCGAGAACAGAAGTGTCAGCCGAACAGTTCAGCGAAGGAGATGAACCTCACCGGATCGCCTTCACGCAGCTGGCTGTGCTCGCGTATTTCAACCAGTCCGTCGGCCCAGGCCGCACTGCGCAGGATGGATGAACTCTGGTTGGGATAAAGTACCGCCCTGCCCGACTCCAGCCGCGCCCGCACATACTCGCGACGCTTGCCAGGCTTGTCCCAGACAAAGCCGGCGGGAACCGGAAAACTCAGAGGCTCTACCTGCGTGACACCCATGCGGCGCAGCAGATAAGGCCGCGCAAACAAGCCGAAGGTCACAAGCGTGGACGCCGGATTGCCGGGCAGACCAATTACCGCCACGCCGTGATAGGTGCCACAGGTCAGCGGCTTGCCCGGCTTGATGGCCAGCTTCCAGAACGCCAGCTCACCCTCCTCGCGCAGAACCTGCCCCAGATAATCGGCCTCACCCACCGAAACACCGCCGGTGGAGAGAATCAGATCGACCTGCCGCAGCGCGGCCAGGCATTGACGAACCTGCGCAGGGTCATCCGGCACGATACCGACATCGACCACCTCACAACCCAGGCGCTGCAGCCAGTGCCGCAACAGCACACGATTGCTGTTGTAGATCTGCCCGGGCGCCAGCGGCTGCCCCGGCTCAGCCAGCTCATCGCCAGTGGAAAGCAGCGCCACCGTGATCCTGCGCACCACCGTCAGCCGTGCGACGCCCAGCGATGCGGCAAGCCCCTGCTCGATCGGCCCCAGTTGGACGCCCGCTTCCAGCACGGTCTCACCAGTGCGAACCTCCCCCGCCTGTGGCCGCACATGCTGACCACACCTGACCGGTTCGACGAAGCGCACCCGACCATCTTCGAGCAGTTCGACGTTCTCCTGCATCTCGACGCTGTCCGCGCCTTCCGGCATGGGCGCACCGGTGAATATTCGCGCACAGCAGCCCGGCTGCAGCGGTAGCGGCTGACTGCCCGCGAAGATCTTCTGGCAGACCACTAGCGGCTGGCCATCCAGATCCGCCCGGCGCAGGGCGTAACCATCCATGGCGCTATTGGGCCACGGCGGCAGATCCAGCTGCGCAACCAGCGGCTCGGCCAGCACACGTCCATCCGCCTCGCCCAGCGCAATTGTCTCGACATCCTGAATCGCTGCGCCATGCGCCATCTTCAACAGAGCTTCGCGCGCCTCCTCCACCGACATCAGCGCCGACGGCGCAGCCAGCGTCATGAGCGACTCTCGCAGGGCGCGGCCTGCTTGAGGTGCGCCACGAAATTGCAGGGACGATGTCGCGCATCGAGCTGCTCGGCAAGAATGCCATCCCAGGCGGTTCGGCAGGCATTGGTCGACCCCGGCATGCAGCAGACCAGCGTCGCATTGGCCAACCCGGCCAAGGCACGTGACTGCACGGTGGAGCTGCCGATATCCGCAACCGAAATCTGCCGGAACAGCTCGCCAAAACCATCGACCTGCTTGTCCAGCAGGCAAGCAACCGCTTCCGGCGTACTGTCACGCGCGGTAAAGCCGGTGCCGCCGGTGATCAACACGACCTGCACCCTGTCTTCGGCGATCCAGTGGGCAACCTGCGCACGAATCCGATAGATGTCGTCCTTCAGCAACACCCGCTCGGCAAGCCGGTGCCCAGCCTCAAGCAACCTGTCGACAAGCAGCTGGCCTGAGGTATCGGTATCCAGCGAACGCGTATCGCTGACCGTCAGAACGGCAATATTGAGAGGGACAAAAGATTGATTGGCGAGGTGACTCATGAACGACTTCCGGTTGTTGGCCTACGATGCCGGGTGTTATATCACAGGCTTTTGCCGGAGCCTCCGATGCCACAACACCTGCTTGCCGATTGTTCGATACTGCTGCTCGCAGGTGGCCGTGGGCAACGGATGGGCGGGCATGACAAGGGCCTGGTCGTATGGCACGGCAAACCGCTGGTGGCCTGGCCGCAGCGAATCGCGCGCCCGCTGACGGATGACCTGCTCATCTCGTGCAACCGTAATCCAGAATATTACGCCCCCTTCGCCGATCGACTGATCTCTGACGATGAGGCGGACTTCCCCGGCCCACTTGCCGGCATTCGCGCGGGCCTCGCGGCGGCACGTCATCAGTGGCTACTGGTATTGCCATGCGATGCACCACTGATCGACGAAGCACTGCTTCTGCAATTGCACAACGCTGCGCAGGAGGCGCCTGACACGCCCGTCATGCTGCGCCGCGGTGAACAGTGGGAACCTCTTTTCTGCATCATTCCGCTTCGCCTGGCCGCTGCAATCGAAGCCGCATGGCAAGCTGGCGAACGAAGCAACCGGCGCATACTCCTGAAACTGGGCGCGCGCAGCCTCGACCTGCCCGAAGACGACCCTCGCCTTGCCAACCTGAACTCTCCGGAACTGCTCGCCGGACAAAACCCACCCATGGGAACTTGACGCGCCCCGAAAACGTCACAGACACAACCCATCCATTGAGGAGAATCACCATGCGTTCAGGAATCGCTCCCACCCTGACATTGCTGCTCGGACTGTTCCTGCTTGCCGGCTGTTCGAGCCCCAGCGTCATTACGCTCAACGATGGTCGCGAAATCCAGACACTGGACCGACCGGACTTCGACGATGAATCCGGCTTCTATGAATACGAAGGTCTGGACGGTAAACCCGGCAAGGTCAACAAGGACCAGGTTCGTACCGTCAAGGAACTCTGACCGTCAGAGTACGCCTTCGGCCAATTCGACCTACAAAGCTTGTAGGTCGGGTTACGCTTCACCAACCCGACGGGCGGACGATCAAACAGCACAAAGATCAGCGCCGTGCCTGTCATGAGCCTGGGGTTGGCTGTAAATCTGCCCACAGGATTACACCTTCATCCAATCCAGCCTACGCAGGCCGGACAGCACAAAATGTGCATCGGCTTTTTCGCCGGAACATTCAAAAAACGGGCGCTAAGCGCTTGTGAAACAAAAGTATTTCTGTAAAATGCGCGCCAGCTTCGGAGCGTAGCGCAGCTTGGTAGCGCGTCTCGTTCGGGACGAGAAGGTCGCTGGTTCGAATCCAGTCGCTCCGACCATTTCCCGATATCGAAACACTTCTCGTGTGTCTGATATCAAAAAACCGGCCTTGCAGCCGGTTTTTTTGTTTTTGTCTGGCGTTTCTGACGAGCTTCAATCACGCAGAAACCAGACCACCTGCTCGGTTTCAAACGGCCAGTCCAGCTCCGCGCCCGTATCGACCCTTCTCAGTACCGGGATGCGCAGGCCGTAATCGTCAACCCATTCGGCCCTGTCTGCCACATCCAGCAACTCCACCAACAAACCATGCTCGACCAACGGCATCACTACCGCTTCGGCCTGCTCGCACAGGTGACAGCCCAGGGTTCCAAACAGCTGGCATTCAGGAAGCATTGACGAAGACTCGTTGGGGTGATTAACGAAGTCAATTCTAGCAGGCCATCCGTAGTGGTATTGGCCGCCAGGCAATATCCTCCTTTCGAAGTAGACCCCAAAAAGCGTGACGCCGAACTCACTCAAACGAGAGTTTGACTTCTGCATTCGACTCGTCGCCAGCAAAACGGTAGGATTCGGCAGCCCTCCCAGCACTGCAACTGGCGGGTTGGCAAGGTTGGCCCGCCCAACTCGGTAGCGTAGTGATACTCGAATCCATAGCCTTCAATACGCAACAGCGATACCGAGCGAGCCACTCCAGCCTTGACGTACAAGTCCTAAAGACTAAGGTCTAAAGGCTGAAACAATAACGAAATGTTTTATTGCATGTCGCCGTAAGAGCGACCTTCAGAGCATCATCCAACGAGGAGAACAAGAAATGCTCAAGACCCCAATCGCCCGGGGCGTGGCCCTGGCCACTCTGGGAGCAACACTGGCCATTCCTTCCATGGCTCAGGCTGCTTTTATTGAAGATACAAAGGCTAGCCTGGAGCTGCGTAACTTCTATTTCAACCGTGATTTCCGTGAAGGCACTGGCAATGCCAAGGCAGAAGAGTGGGCTCAGGGTTTCCTGCTCAACATCGAATCAGGTTATACCGAAGGCACCGTAGGCTTCGGTGTCGATGCTCTCGGTCTGCTGGGTGTAAAGCTTGATTCGGGCGGCGGTCGTACCGGTACTGGCCTGTTGCCTCTCGGGGACTCGGGAAAAGCAGGCGACGACTACTCTGAACTAGGCCTGACAGCCAAGGCTAAACTCTCTGAAACCGTTCTGAAGATCGGCACGCTTCGCCCCAAGAACATGGCTGTATCTGCCAGTGATTCCCGCCTGCTGCCTCAAACCTTTCAAGGCGGACAGATTACCTCGAAGGAAATTGCAGGTCTGACTCTCGATGCGGGTTACTTGAACCGCATGAACGATCGTAACGCCAGTGGAAACAGAGGGATGTACTGGGGCGGCAAAGGCGCTGCAGTCGGCGAGACTCCTGTTGTCGCCGGTAACGCTGACGACTTCATCTTCGCAGGTGGCAGCTACAAGGTTAACGATGACCTTACTGCTTCGTACTACTACAGCAACCTGGAGGAAGTCTATAAGCAGCATTCGACCAACCTGGTGCATGTACTGCCGCTGGGTGACAAGCAAGCACTGAAGACTGATCTGCGCTACGCTCGCTCCAGCGAAGACGGCAGTTCAAACGTTGATAACAAGGCACTTGGCGCCATGGTCACCTACTCGGTAAGTGGTCATAGCTTCGGTCTCGGCTACCAGAAAATGAGTGGTGATACCGGCTTCGCCTATCTCGGCGGCGGCGCGGATCCGTTCCTGGTCAACTATGTGCAGATCAATGATTTTGCACTTGCAGACATGAAGTCCTGGCAGGCTCGCTATGATTTCAACTTTGCATCCATCGGCATCCCTGGCCTGACCTTCATGACCCGTTACCTCACAGGCGACAATGTGGAGCGTGGCGCAGGTCAGTCCGAAGGCAAGCTGTGGGAACGTGATACCGATATCGGCTACACCTTCCAGGAAGGCGCACTTAAGAACCTCAACGTCAAATGGCGTAACGCAACTTCCCGTGGCAATATCGCAAGCGGAAACAACCTTGACGAAAACCGTCTGATCGTCAGCTACACCATTCCGCTGATGTAATAGCGGCCTACCGCATTTCAATGCAGTAGATAGGAAACCCGCTTCGGCGGGTTTCTCTTTTTCGGAAGTTTGTTGGGTTATGCCTTCGACTATTTCAACCTATACCTCGGATCTGTGTATTTGCAGGTGACACCCTGGAAGACACTCCCTCCATTCACCACGCCCCGCCGAAGCCAGTTCCAAACCACTTACTCACCGCCTGCCGCTTATCGCCTGCAACTTATCTGCCGCGTCATTCAAACCGAAGCGGGAACCTTGCGCCGTTGTCATGCTCGAAACCTGAGGCAACGGGACTTTTCGTCCCACAAGACTCAAGAGGAGCTGCAGATGTCTACCGAATCCACTTTTGGCACCAGCGATAACACCCCAATTCCCGACGCATCCACTTCAAGCCCTTCGTCGCTGATCGATAAATCTGCCCACCGCCGCAATCTTCAGGCCGCCCAGAACGCGCTGATCGAAGAATTCCATACGCTTATCGCCGACACCGAGCGCCTGCTCAAGCACACTCAGGAAACTGCCGGCAGCCAGACCGAAGAGCTGCGCGAGAAAATCACCGCCAATATGAATCGTGCTCGGGAAATGCTGAAAGAGCAGGAAGGCACGTTGCGTGATCAGAGCGAGGCCGCCATTCAGTGCACCGAGGAATATGTTCAAACGCACCCTTGGCAAAGCATTGGTATCGCTGCAGGCGCCGGCTTTCTTCTCGGCATGATCATGCGCCGCTGATAGAGGAAAGCAGGCCAATGGAAGCGAAACATTCCGATGAAGCGCCCGCACCGTCCCTGAAAAAAATGGGCGGTGCGCTTGTCGGCCTTCTTCAAGGGCATCTGGAACTGCTGGGAATAGAGCTTCAGGAAGAACGTAGCCGTGTATTCAGGTTGTTCCTCCTGGCCAGCATAAGCCTGATCCTGGGTCTGCTGGTTCTGGTAGGACTATCAGCGGCCATTGTCATCGCCTTCTGGGAAACCAACCCCATCGCGGCCATTCTGATTCTTTGTGGGGTTTATGCGATTGTCCTTGCGATATGCATCAGCAGGGCCATTCGCCTCGCCAAGGCGTGCGCTTCGCCCTTCCAGGCAACAGTCGAGGAACTGGCCCGCAATCAGGAGCGTTTACTACCATGAGCACTCCATTGAGCACATCCAGCGATCTGGCCATGCGCAAGGATCTGATTCGACTGCGTATGGAGATGAATCGTCAGCAGATCCTCTATCACTCACAGCCTCTGGCCCATCCGGTACAGCGCATAAAGGGCATGATTATCAACCGTGGCACAGCTTCCGGGCGCCACACCGATAAAAGCCCATTGATGCTGGCCGCGACCGTCGTCCTCGCGATATTCGGGCCACGCCTGGGTAAAGTGGGCAAGCTCGCCCGGCTGGGCATCACGCTCTATCCGCTGGTTCGCAAACTGCGGCAGTAGTCAGGCTGCCTGATCCGCGACGAAATGGCTGAACCGTAGGGCCGAACGTGTTCGGCCGCTGCCGGCAAATTCATGGCCGCATGAATTCGGCCCTACGGGTGCTGGTCAGATCTGTAATCCCCACATGGAATGCGCCACACTGGCGCTGTCGGCATGCCAGGAACCTGGCGGCAACAAGGAGATAGCCCTTTGGACTGGCACACATTGCTCAATCGTGAACGACTCGGAAAATCTGTTCACAGCACCGAAGAACTCGGACGAAGTCCGTTTCACAAGGATCACGACAGGATCATTTTTTCCGGGGCCTTCCGCCGGCTCGGGCGCAAGACGCAGGTGCACCCCGTATCCAGCAACGATCATATCCATACGCGCCTGACCCATTCGCTGGAAGTCAGCTGCGTCGGTCGCTCGCTGGGTATGCGCGTGGGCGAAGTATTGCGTGAAAACCTGCCCGAATGGTGCAGCCCGGCCGACCTCGGCATGATCGTGCAATCGGCCTGCCTTGCCCATGACATCGGCAACCCACCGTTCGGTCACTCAGGCGAGGATGCCATCCGTCACTGGTTTCAGCAGGCCGCCGGACGCGGCTGGCTGGACGGCATGAGCGATGCCCAGCGTACCGACTTCCTCAACTTCGAGGGCAACGCGCAGGGTTTCCGAGTGCTCACGCAGCTTGAATATCATCAGTTCGACGGCGGTACGCGGCTGACCTACGCAACCCTCGGCACCTACCTCAAGTACCCATGGACCTCGCGTCACGCCGAGGCGCTCGGCTACAAGAAGCACAAGTTCGGCTGTTACCAGAGCGAGCTGCCGCTGCTGGAACAGATCGCCTCGAAACTGGGCCTGCCGCAACTGGAAGAGCAACGCTGGGCACGCCATCCGCTGGTGTACCTGATGGAGGCCGCGGACGACATCTGCTATGGCCTGATCGACCTTGAAGACGGCCTGGAGATGGAGCTGCTCGACTACGCCGAGGTGGAAGCGCTGCTGCTGGGGCTGGTCGGCGATGACCTGCCGGAAACCTACCGCCTGCTCGGTCCCAATGATTCGCGCAGGCGCAAGTTGGCGATCCTCAGGGGCAAGGCCATCGAGCACCTTACCAATGCCGCCGCGAGCGCATTCGTCGAACAACAGGATGCGCTGCTGGCCGGTACCCTCGTCGGTGATCTGGTCGAGCATATGCATGGCCCGGCCAAAAAGTGCGTGGTGCAGGCCAAGGCAATGGCCCGCGAAAAGATCTTCCAGGACAAGCGCAAGACGCTGCACGAGATCGGAGCCTACACCACGCTCGAAATCCTCCTTAACGCCTTCTGTGGCGCAGCGCTGGAACAGCACGGTGGACGCACGCCTTCGTTCAAGAATCGTCGCATACTCGACCTGCTGGGCAGCAATGCCCCGGACCCCGACTGGCCGCTTTATCGCTCCTTCCTGCGCATGATCGACTTCATCGCCGGCATGACTGATAGCTACGCCACCGAAATGGCTGGGGAGATGACCGGACGTTCAAGCCCGACGTGAGCAGCATGAAGAAACCACTGTGGCGCAGAAACGGCTGGAGGCCGGGACCTCCCGCTTGGGGAGCGGCAGCGATTACCGGCCTGGGCTGTGCCCTGCCGCTTCTGCTCGGGCTGTTCAGCGGGCATCCGGGCTTTCTCTGGGCAACCCTGGGCGCCTTCCAGGCCGCCAGGGCCAACCCGCTGCACCGACTCGGCATGCTGCGCATGCTGACGCAGATTGCACTCGGCGCCTGTAGCGCCGGTCTTGGTTTCTGGGCGGCGTCCTATCCCCTGATAAGCATGGGCCTCTTTGCCTTCTATGGGTTGCTGCTGGCCTGGCTGCAACGCTACGGCAACGAAGCCGGCAAACTGGGGATCGGCCTTGCCATCTGTCTGTGTCTTGGTCAGGGTCAGTACGGCATGGGTGATTTCAACAACCCACAGGCAATTGCCATGCTGTTCGTCCTGGGCGGACTCTGGGTCATGCTACTGGCTTTCGGATTGCGCGGACTGCACGGGCTGCGGATGTGGCCTTATATGCCGCGCCTGTTCAGTGTGATCAGGGTATTGCGAAGTCGGGCACGGCGCATATCTGCCCGACGGTGGCGCCTGCAAGCCCTGACGCATCTACTGGCAGCTGCACTGGGTGGCCTGATCGTGGTGCTCGCCGACCTTCCACGCGGCTACTGGCTGACGCTGGCGATACTCACGGTTCTGCAGATGGATGTACAACGCAGCCTCGTGCGTGCGCTGCAGGCAGGCCTGGGGATCTTGTGCGCGGCAGCCATATTGATCTACATGGGTCACAGCCTGGTGGACCCGCCGCTGATGGTGATGATCCTGTTGCCGCTGCTGATGCTCAGCCGTGCCTTTCAGGCGCATCACTACAGGCTTTTCGTTCTACAGACGACGCTGAGTTTCATCCTGCTGACCGAAACCCTCGCCCAGGACTGGGACTTGCCTCAGGTACGCCTGATCAATGCCGTGACTGGCATCGGCGTAGCACTGGCGGTCACCTTGCTGATGTATCTGCTGCGCCGGTTGATCGCCCGGATTGCATTGCGCAGAGCCGGACAATCAACCGAAACCGTATCTGATCACGGCAGGAGCCGGGACCGGGACAACTCGATCACGCCTTGACGTTGATCTCGTTTTCCGGATACCAGACGTCCATCAACGGGCTTACGCCAAATTCGCTCAGCTCGCTACGACCCTTGAGCCATGCCTCGACCTGGCCACGCTGCTCTTCGCTTACCGAACCACGCTTGGCCAGGCAAACGAAGCCATAGTCCTCGCCACCGATATAACCCAGGCCATTGGCTTCCATGGCTTCAACCAGGAAGGCTTCCAGGAATTCGTCCACGGCGTTGCCATCGAGGCCCTCGACGTAGGACAGCGTGACTTCGAAGCCCAGTTCCTGGAACTCGTCGACACAGAGTTTTTTGCGCAAGCGACGCGAGCGATTGGTAGCCATTGAATCGGTCCTTTCTTGACGGGATAACGGCGCGCACTCTAACAGCTACGCCGCACTTGTGCGATTACGAACCCTCGCCGACAGGCTGCCTGTCTGGAAAAGTCATACATTGCGGCAAATCTCTTTGCAGAACCTCGAACCAGCCGGCTACGCTTGGCAACATGTGGAGTACATCACTTGGGTGCGAGCATAGTGTCTCGTTATTTCTTCCCTGAAAGTTGTAGGGAATCTTCATGTCATTTATTTCCTTCGTTCGCATGAGCAGGCTCATACGTCCTTTCGCCATTGCCGCGCTGGCCATGCCGCTGGCTTTTCAGGCAGTGGCCGAAACGGCCAATCAACGTTTGCCCGCCAGCGTCGCGCAGGCACTCAAGGCCAACAAGATAGAAAGCAGTGCCCTGTCCGTCGTTCTGCTGCCCCTCAACGGTAGCGCGTCGCCGACCTTCGTCAACGCCGACGTTTCGATCAACCCCGCTTCGACCATGAAGCTGGTCACCACCTATGCGGCGCTGGAGCTGCTGGGGCCCAATCACCAATGGAAAACCGAGTTCCATGCCGATGGCCCCATCGAAAACGGCACCCTCAACGGCAACCTGTATCTAAAGGGCGGTGGCGACCCCAAGCTGAACATGGAAAAGCTCTGGCTGCTGTTGCGCGACCTGCGCGCCAACGGCGTACAGACGGTGAGCGGAGATCTGGTGCTCGACCGCAGCCATTTCGTGCAGCCTGACCTGCCAGTCTTCGATGACGACGGCAACGACAAGAACAAACCCTTTCTGGTCGGCCCCGATTCCCTGCTGGTCAACCTCAAGGCACTTCGCTTCATTGCCCGCAACGATGACGGGAAAGTGAACGTTCTGGTCGAGCCGCCCATCGCCACGGTGCGCATCGACAATCGTATCGAAGCCCTGCCCAAGGCCAAGTGCCCCGGCTGGCCGGACATTCGCTACAACCCCATCGAGGAAGGCGACGGCGTGCGCGTGGTGGTCACCGGCAAGCTGCCGGCGGGTTGCAGCGGGCAGACCTACCTGTCGCTGCTGGATCATCAACGCTATGCCGCCGGTGCCGTGCGCGCCATCTGGCAGGAATTGGGCGGCAGCATCCTGGGAGAGGACCGGGTCGCCACAGTGCCCGACAGCGCACGGATGATCGCCCGCGCCTGGTCGCCGGATGTGGTGGAAATCATTCGCGACATCAACAAATACAGCAACAACACCATGGCCCGGCAGCTGTTCCTGAGCCTGGGCGCGGAGTTTCGCAACGAAGCGGACCCCGACGATTCCATGGCTGCACAACGGGTCATCCGTCAGTGGCTGGCGAAAAAGGGGCTGATCTCGCCGCATCTGGTGATGGAAAACGGATCGGGCCTGTCGCGCGCCGAGCGCGTCAGCGCCCGCGAGCTGGCCAGCCTGCTGCAGGCTGCCTGGCAAAGCCCGTTCGCCGCCGAGTTCATCTCCTCGATGCCGGTGGCCGCGCTGGACGGCACCATGCGCAAGCGTCTGCATAACACCGGCGTCGCCGGCAAGGCGCACATCAAGACCGGCACCCTGAACACTGTGCGAGCCATCGCCGGTTACAGCCGCGACAATGACGGCAACACCTGGGCAGTCGTCGCCATCCTCAACCACCCGCGCCCATGGGGCGCATCGTCGGTGCTGGATCAGGTGCTGGTCAGCCTCTACAACCAGCGTAGCCAGAGCACCGCGCAGCGTTGAACTCTGCGGGGCAGGTCACGCCTTACCGACCCGACAGACGGGGCCGAGGTTATTCGCTGAGTTATGCGCCGCATCGTCGGATTACGCCTTCGGCTAATCCGGCCTACAAATGGCTGGGCTTCGTAGGTCGGGTCATGCTTCACCGACCCGACGGGCGAGGCCGAGGTTATTCGCTGGATTACGCTCCGCATCGTCGGATTACGCCTTCGGCTAATCCGGCCTACAAATGGCTGGGCTTCGTAGGTCGGGTCACGCTTTATCGACCCGACGGGCGGCGTCGAGATTATTCGCTGGATTACGCTCCGCATCGTCGGATTACGCCTTCGGCTAATCCGACCTACGAATCAAGACAGGCGGGCTAGCGCACCCGTCCGGCCTGCGGTTCCAGTTCTTCCTTGGCGAAGTCGTCCACGTCGATGACCTTGCGCCTGGCTGTTTCAGCGCTGCGCAGCAGTTCAACTTCCTCGTGGGAGAGTATGCCGGCTGCCAGCGCGGCGAGTATCGGGGATTCGTTGGCAGCGGGGCTGAGTTCGCCACGCTTGATGGCCTGCTGCAGTTTCCTGGCCAGCGGCTGGGTTTTGGCAAGGATGTCGAAGGCATGCCTGAGCGCGCCGAGTGGCTCGCTCGTATCCTTCGGTCGGTATACGCCATCGAGAATCTGCTCAAGCGCCGGGTCCCCTTCCGCGCGACCGAGAATGGCGGCGATTTCGGCATCCAGCTCGTCGGACGGCCCCGCGTGGCGTGTACCAAAGGGAAACACCAGGACCTGCAATACACAACCGAGAATCCGGTTGGGGAAATTGGCAAGGGTATCTGCCAACGCCTGCTCGGCTTTGCACAGGCAATCTTCCAGCGCCCAGCGCAGCAAGGGCGCCTGCTCTGCCGGATGTCCCAGGTCCTGATAACGCCTGAGCGCGGCGGAGGCCAGATAAAGATGGCTGAGCACATCACCCAGGCGCGCCGACAGCCGTTCGCGACGCTTGAGTTCGCCACCGAGCAGCATCATGGAAAGATCTGCCAGCATGGCGAAGGCCGCGGCAATACGATTCAGTGCGCGGAAATAAGGGCGCATCAGGTCGCTGCCTGGCGCCTTGCCTAGCCGGCCAAAAGTCAGCCCGAGTACAAGGGTGCTAGCGGTATTGCCGACCGCAAAGCCGACATGCTGCATAAGCAGCCTGTCGAACTTCACTACGGCTGCGTCGCGATCCGGCTCCTGCACCAGTTCCATTTCACGCAGCACGAACGGATGGCAGCGGATCGCGCCCTGGCCGAAGATCATCAGGTTGCGTGAAAGGATGTTGGCGCCTTCGACTGTGATGGAGATCGGCGCGGACAGCCACAGGCGTCCCAGGTAGTTGTTCGGCCCCAGGATGATGCCCTTGCCGCCGTGAATATCCATCGCGTCGGTGATGCACTGGCGGCCACGTTCGGTCAGGTGGTATTTGAGAATGGCCGAGAGTACCGAGGGTTTCTCGCCCAGGTCCACGGCGCTGGCGGTGAGGATGCGCGCGCTGTCCATCAGCCAGGCGTTGCCGCCGATGCGGGCCAGCGGTTCTTGGATACCCTCGAAGGCTGCCAGCGGCACGTTGAACTGCTCGCGAATCTGCGCGTAGCGACCACTGACGTAGCTGCAGGTCTTGGCGGCGCTGACGCCGGTGGCTGGCAGTGAGATGGAGCGGCCAACCGACAGGCAGTTCATCAGCATCATCCAGCCCTTGCCGATCATCTCGCGCCCGCCAATGATGGCCTCCAGCGGCACGAAGACATCCTTGCCCCAGTTCGGCCCGTTCATGAAAGCAGCGCCCAGCGGCAGGTGCCGACGACCGATCTCGACACCGGCAATATCGGTAGGAATCAGCGCCAGGCTGATCCCCAGGCTTTCCTCATCGCCCAGCAGGTGCTCAGGGTCGTAGGTCTTGAAGGCCACGCCGAGCAAGGTCGCGACCGGTCCCAGGGTGATGTAGCGCTTTTCCCAGTTCAGGCGCAGGCCGAGCACTTCTTCGCCCTGCCACATGCCCTTGCAGATCACCCCGCTATCGTTCATCGCGCCCGCATCGGAGCCGGCATAGGGACCGGTCAGGGCGAAGCAGGGAATGTCCGTGCCGTTGGCCAGTCGCGGCAGGTAATGGTTGCGCTGCTCCTCGGTGCCGTAGTGCATCAGCAGCTCAGCTGGACCGAGCGAGTTGGGCACCATCACGGTGCTGGCCAAGTCGCCGCTGCGGGTGGCCAGCTTCATCACGATCTGCGAGTGGGCGTAGGCCGAAAAGCCCTTGCCGCCGTATTCCTGGGGAATGATCAGCGCGAAGAAGCCTTCGGTCTTGATGTAGTCCCAGGCCTGGGGCGGCAGATCCAGCCGCTGGCCGATATCCCAGTCGCTGACCATGGCACAGAGCGTTTCGGTGGGACCATCGAGGAATGCCTGCTCTTGCTCGGTGAGCCTGGCTTTGGGATAGCCCAGCAGGGTGTCCCAGTTCGGTCGGCCACTGAACAGCTCACCATCCCACCAGACGCTGCCGGCCTCGATGGCATCGCGCTCGGTGTCGGAAATCGGCGGCAGCACCTTCTTGAACCAGTCGAACATCGGCCCGCTGATGTACTTGATGCGCAGGTCGGCGACCAACAGCGGCACGGCCACGGCGATGAGTACCAGCCAGAGCACGATCATCAGCCAGACCGGCGGCTCGCCGGCAATACCCATCAGCAGCAGATACGCCGCGACGATTACCAGCGCCGACACGGGCGAAACCCTCAGATGGGCGATCACGGCGATGCCGAGCAGGAGAACGAGCAGCCAGAGCAAAGTCATATGATTTTCCTTGTTGAACGAATGGCTTCTTCCTTGAGCATAGGCGCTCTGGCAAGGTGTGCGGAATCGTCGGATTACGCTCTCAAGCCGTCGGATTACGCCTTCGGCTAATCCGACCTACAAGTGGCTGGGCTTGTACTTTACCGACCTGCCGGGGGGCCAAGGTTACGCCCCGCTGAAGCCCGACGTTTTGCACGTCGGGTTACACCTTCGGCTGACACGACCTACGAGCGCTTGCGTCAGCCTCCAACGATCAGCAACGGGTTGTAGCCGCTGCGCTCGTATTCGCCCTGCTCGGCCAGCAGTAGATCGAGCGCCAGGCTCGCCAGGTCGTCGGCAACCGGGTCGGCTCGTCCATGCAGTTCGCGCTGGGCCACCTTCAGGTAACTGTGGCACTCCCTGCAGGCTTCGGCCTGCACGGGCAGGAAGGGTTTGCCCTTGTCGTCATCGAGGCTGAGGTAGAGCAGCTTGGCGCTGTCGCATTCGCTGCACTTGACCCGCTCCAGATGCCACTCGGTGGCGCACAGGCTGCAGTGCAGATAGCGCACACCACTGCGCTGCTTCTCGCTGTGGATCACGCTGGCCACTGGCAGGGAGCCGCAGCAGGGGCAAAGCGCACGCGCCTGTTCGTCCGGTCTGTCTGGCGGTCTGGGCAGCGACAGGGCCAGACGCAGCCAGGCAACCTGCAGCGCGGCTGCTACCAAGGGCATCAGCCCGCGTGTTGCCTCGCTGCCGGGACGTACCTCCAGCACGTCTTCGGCCAGGGCGGCACGCTGCTCGTCCGGCATCTCGCGCAGGGCTTTGAGCAAGGGGCGCTGGCGCTCGCCCACATGCAGATCGAGCGCATCGAGAATCGCCAGCAGATCGGCCTGCCAATCGATATCGCGACGCAGCGCACGATGCCCCAGCGGCGGCATACCGTGCAACAGCGCGGCATCGAAGGCATCCGGCGCCGGTCGCCAGGCCGGCTCGCGTTCGTTCAATACCTGATGCTGTGCCTGAGCCAGGCGGGCCATGAACGCCAGAAACTCGTCCAGCGCCGGCACCTGCTCGACCAGTTCGCGCAGGCGCAGGGCACGTTTACTGAACAGTTTTGCCTCCGCCAGGATGACCTCGGGCGCCTGCATGATGCCCGAGGGTGCGCTTCCGTAGATGTGGCTCACTGCATCCCCTTTCATCGATGATCCTGTCATGGCCGGTCCTTCTGCGTTTCGCTGGTTGGCGAAGCGCTTTGCGCATCGGTCTTGCGGTCACGCATGATGTCCTCGTACCAGAGCGGGTGATGATGCCTGGCCCAGGCGTGGCTGACCCGGCCCTGGGTCATGGCACGGATGGAGCCCTTGACCCAGATGGCCGAGTAGATGTGGATCACCAGGGTGATGATGGCGATGAACGCCGCGTAGGCATGGATGGTCACAGCCCAGCGCAACGCCCATACCGGCATGCCATCGGCGATCCACGGGCGCCAGAGTACGAGGCCGGTGATCAACAGGATCGGCACCGTGGCGAGGAAGATCCAGTACACCAGCTTCTGCCCGGCGTTGTTCTTGCCCACCGCCGGCAGGCGCTCGTCACGGTTGCTGAGCACATCGCCAATCTGCCTGGCCCACTGCACATCGTGCCGGCGAAACAGGTTGTCGCGGAAGAAGCGCACCGCCTGAATGACGAACAGCAGCGACATGAATACACCGATATAGGGGTGCATGATTCGCGTTGGCTCGGGGCCGCCGAACAGTGCCGTGAGCCCGAAGAACGCCGGGTAGAAGAACGCCAGTCCGCTCAGGGTCAGCAGGACGAAGCAGATGGCGACGATCCAGTGGTTGACCCGCGTCCATCTGCCATAGCGGAGGATGCCGTGGCGAACATTGGAATGACTCATGGCCGGTCCTCCTCGCGACGGTCGAACTCACGGTCTGCTGTCGCCTTCTCGATATCCGGGTCGTCCTCCGGCTCCTCCTTGGGCCCCTGGGTGACGTAGTGGAAGAAGCCAGCCAGCACCGAGATGCCGAGCGCCACCGACATGATCGGCTTGGTAATGCCCTTCCACAGCTCGACCGTCGGCGCGATATGCGGATCGCGCGGCAGGCCACTGTAGATTTCCGGTTTGTCGGCGTGCTGCAGCACGTACACCACATGGGTGCCACCCACGCCCGGCGGGTCGTAGATACCGGCATTCTCGTAGCCGCGTCCGTTCAGGTGGGCCACCCGCATGGCACCGTAGTCGAGCATGTCTTCCTTGGTGCCGAACATGATCGCCGAGGTCGGACAACTCTTCACACAGGCCGGCTCAAGGCCGTTGAATACCCGGTCGGAGCACAGCGTACATTTGTAGGCCTTGTTGTCCTTCTTCGAGATGCGCGGGATATCGAACGGACAGCCGGCAACGCAATAGCCACAACCGATGCAGTGCTCGGAGTTGAAATCGACGATGCCGTTGGCGTACTGCACGATGGCGCCAGGGCTCGGGCAGGCCTTGAGGCAGCCGGGCTCCGCGCAGTGCATGCAGTTGTCCTTGCGGATCAGCCATTCGAGGTTGCCCTGTTCGTTCTCGTACTCGGAAAAACGCATGACCTCGAAGGATTCGGCGGTCAGGTCCTGCGGGTTGTTGTAGGTACCATCGCAGGACCCCACCTCATCCCGCAGGTCGTTCCATTCCGAACAGGCCACCTGGCAGGCCTTGCAGCCAATGCAGACCGAGACGTCGATCAGCTTGGTCACCTTGTCCACGCCGCCCTGCCGCACCTGGGGTGAAGGCACCGTACTCGCCGAACGGGCGATGATGTTTTGCAGATTGATCTGGTCACCACGCATCAGGCGGTCCCTCCGATCTTCTCCACATTCACCAGAAACGACTTGAATTCCGGTGTCTGTGTATTCCCGTCACCCACGAAGGGCGTCAGGGTATTGGTGAGGTGCGCCTTCTTCGCCACACCCTTGAAGCCCCAGTGGATCGGAATACCGATCTGGTGAACCGTGCGACCGTCGATCTGCAGCGGAATCAAGCGCTTGGTCACCACCGCAACCGCGGTGATATAGCCACGCTTGGAGGTCACCCTGACCCGCTCGCCCGCACTGATTCCCAGCTCTGCGGCCAGCACTTCACCGATCTCGATGAACTTTTCCGGCTGCGCAATGGCATTGAGCCGTGCGTGCGTCGTCCAGTAATGGAAGTGCTCGGTCAGCCGGTAGGTCGTCGCCGCGTAAGGGAAGTCCTTGTTGGAGCCGAACGAGTCGCGATCCTGCTCGAACACCCGAACGATGGGATTGTTGAAGGCCTGAGGGTTGTTCGGGCTCATGGGGTTGCGATCAATGGGCGACTCCATCGGCTCGTAGTGCTCTGGGAACGGCCCCTCGTTCAGCCATTCGGCTGCGAAGAAATGCCCGCCGCCACTCTGGGTGATGATGAACGGCCCCACGCCCGCGGACGGCGGCGAGGTCAGCGGGAAGTCCGGCACGTCGGCCCCCGTCCAGCGCTCGCCATCCCACCAGATGAACGCCTTGTTCGGCGCCCAGGGCGTGCCGTCGGGCCGCGCCGAAGCTCGGTTGTAGAGCACTCGGCGATTCATTGGCCAGGCCCAAGCCCAACCGATGGTATTGCCGGTGTCGTAGGGGTCCGAGTTGTCGCGCCGGGCCATCATGTTGCCTTCCTCGGTCCAGGCACCCGAATAGATCCAGCAACCACAGGCCGTGCTGCCATCGTCGCGCAGTTCGCTGAAGTCCTTGAGCAGCTCGCCCTTGCGGCGAACGACCCGACCAGTGTCATCGGTCAGATCCACCAGCGCTCTGCCGTTGTACTCCTTGGCCAGCTCCTCCGCCGTAGGGTAGCTGGGCACCTTGTAGTTCCAGCTCATGTTGAGGATCGGATCGGGGAAGGCGCCCCCCTCCTCCTGATACATCTTCTTGAGTCGCAGCATCACCTCGCCAAGGATTTCCGTATCGGTCATCGACTCGCCCGGCCCAGGCACTGAGCGTTCGTGCCATTGCAACCAGCGCGAGCTGTTGGTGATGGAGCCGTCATCCTCGGCAAAACAGGTGGTGGGCAGGCGGAACACCTCGGTGCCTATCTGCGAAGGATCGACGTCGTGGTATTCGCCGAAGTTCCTCCAGAACTCGCCGGTTTCCACCTTCAAGGGGTCCATGATCACCATGAACTTCAGCTTCGACAGCCCCGCGACCACTTTCGCCTTGTTGGGGAAGGCGGCAAGGATGTTGAAGCCCTGGCAGAAGGCGCCGGTCATCTTGCCCTGGGTCATGTCGTTGATGGCGTAGAGAATGTCGTAGGTGGGTACGGAAAGCTTCGGCAGCCAGTCGTAGCACCAGTCGTTTTCCGCCGTGGCGACATCGCCGTACCAGTCCTTCATCAGGCTGACGAAGAAGCGCTCGTAGAACTTCCAGTAGGACACCTCGCCTTCGACCAGCGGCTGCTTGATGCGCGTGCGCATATAGTCGGCATAGGTCTGCAGGTTGGCCGAGGGCAGGTTCAGGTAGCCCGGCAGCAGGTTGGAGAGCAAGCCGATGTCGGTCAGCCCCTGGATGTTGGAGTGCCCGCGCAACGCATTCACGCCACCGCCCGGCATGCCCATGTTGCCCAGCAGCAACTGCACCATGGCGCCGCAGCGGATGATCTGCGAGCCGATGGAATGCTGGGTCCAGCCCAAGGCATAGAGGATGGTCAGGGTCTTGTCGGGCGCCGACGTCTGGGCGATCAGCTCCCAGAGCTGGACGACCGTATCTCCCGGCATGCCGCAGATGTTCTCGACCTGATCCACCGTGTAACGGCTGTAGTGCTGGCGCAGCAGCTGGAACACGCAACGCGGATGCTGCAGGCTCGGATCGCGTCGGGCGAAGCCGCGCTCATCCATGTCGAAGTTCCAGGTCTGGCGGTCATAGGTCTTGCTGGCCGGGTCATAGCCGGTGAACAGACCTTCCTCGAAGCCGAAGCCTTCGGCCACGATCAGGCTGGCATCGGTGTACTCGCGCACGTATTCGTGGGCGTAGCGGTCATTTTCGATGAGGTAGTTGATCAGCCCGCCGAGGAAGACGATATCCGTGCCGGTGCGCAGCCAGGCGTGATAATCGGCCACCGCCGTGGTGCGGTTGAAACGCGGGTCGATGGAAATCAGGATCGCATCATTGCGTTCCTTGGCGCGCATGACCCAGCGAAAGCCAACCGGATGCGCCTCAGCCGAATTGCCGCCCATGGACAGGATGACATTCGCATTGGCGATGTCCGCCCAGTGATTCGTCATGGCACCGCGACCAAATGTTGGGGCAAGACCTGCCACCGTTGGTCCGTGTCAAACGCGCGCCTGGTTGTCCAGCTGGAGAATGCCCAGTGCCCGGGTGATCTTCTGCGTCAGATAAGCCGTTTCGTTGGTGCAGGCCGAGGCCGCCACCATCGAGGTGGTGAGCCAGCGATTGACCAGCCGGCCCTGCTCGTCATGGGTCTCGAAGTTCCTGTCGCGATCATCCTTCATGTGCCGGGTGATGCGCGTGAACGCCTCGTCCCAGCTGATGCGCTTCCATTCATTGGTGAACGGCTCGCGCACTTCGGGGAACTTGACCCGCGATTCACTCTTGATGAAGTCCAGCACACCGGCTCCACGCGGGCACAACGAGCCGCGGCTGACCGGGTGATCGGGGTCGCCTTCGATGTGGAAGAGCTCATCGACGACATTGATCGACTGGTCACCGCGTGAATAGAACAACATGCCGCAGCCTACCGAGCAGTAGGTGCAGATGTTGCGCGTCATGCGCGCGGCGCTGAGTTTGAAGTGGCGGACGGAAGCGACGGCTTCATCCGGGGCGAAACCCATCATGGCCATGCTCGACGCACCGACACCGGCGGCACCGAACTTGAGGAACTGGCGACGGGATACTCTCACGGTCATGGGTATCTCCTTGTAGTTATTGTTGGCAAGCCAACTGATCCAGTGGACTGCCTCGCTCGCTCGGGGTTCCGCTTCTGCACTTCTGGCGCCCCTGGCAAGTCGCCAGAGGGGCGACTCACCTGTCGATATTGAGCATAGATCAGCAATCGCTGGCGTCGAGCCGATGGCTGTCGTTGCGTTCGCAAGACAGCCGATGCCGCATGCTCAACCGTTGACCACCGTACCGCCGTTCACGTGGATCACCTGTCCGGTGACGTATGACGAATCGCTGCTGGCCAGATAGACGTAGGCCGGCGCGACCTCCTCCGGCTGTCCGGGGCGCTTGAGCGGCACGTTGGCGCCGAACTCGGCGACCTTGTCGGCATCGAAGGTGGACGGGATCAGCGGTGTCCATATCGGCCCCGGCGCCACCCCGTTCACCCGGATACCACGCTCGACCAGGCTCATCGACAAGGCACGGGTAAAGCCGACGATCGCACCCTTGGTCGACGAATAGTCGATCAGCATCGGGTTGCCCTTGTAGGCGGTCACCGAAGTCGTGTTGATGATCGAGGCGCCCTTGCCGAGGTGCGGCAATACCGCCTGGGTCATCTGGAACATGCCGAAGACGTTGGTGCGGAAGGTCTTCTCCCACTGTTGCTGGGTGACGTCCTCGAAGCGCTCCTGCGGATGCTGTTCGGCGGCGTTGTTGACCAGGATGTCGAGCTTGCCGAATCTGGCCACTGTCTCATCGACCACCTTGCGGCAGATTTCCTGATCAGCTACGTCTCCGGCGAAAGTCAGGCATTGGCGTCCCTGTTCTTCCACCACACGACGGGTTTCGTCGGCGTCTTGGTACTGGTCCAGATAGAGAATCGCCACATCAGCGCCTTCACGGGCGAACAGCACCGCTACCGAACGCCCAATGCCGCTGTCACCGCCCGTAATGATCGCTACCTTGCCCTGCAGCTTGCCAGCGGCCTTGTAATCCTCGCCGCGAAACTCCGGGCGAGGCGTCATTTCGTCTTCCTTGCCGGGCTCCGGTTGCTGTTGTGGGGGCATTGTCTGCTTCTCGTCAGCCATGCTGATTCCTCCGTCAAGGGAATAACCTGTCTGCGGAGGACTGAGCGGGTAGCTGAAAAGTTTCTATCGGGTGATGAGAGGCAGCCTTAGAGGACTGCCCCGTTTCGTCGCGAACGAAACGGGAACAGACCCAAGATCACTCGATGCGCAACGCGATGCGGCCTCGCGCCGCACCGCTTTCCAGATACTGATGCGCAGCGACGGCCTCTTCGAAGGGGAAAACCTTGTCGATCTGCGGGCCGACCAGCCGGTCGGCGGTCAGCTGGTTGATGTGCGACAGCGCCCGCTCCACTGCTTCACGGTTCTGTTCGATACCCATTTCCGGCTGGCCGGTGAAGTCGCAGAGGCAATGCAGGAAGAACTTGAAGTTCTTCTTGAACGCCGCGCACGCGGGAAACGCCGTTTCGTTGCCGCCGATGATGCCGTAGAGAATCAGCTTGCCACGCGGTGCGATCACGTCGCCCAGCAGCTTCATCTGCGACCCACCGCAGGAGTCGAGTACGATCTCCACGCCCTTGCCATCGGTGATCCTGTCGAGGCGACCGACCAGATCCTCCTCCTCGGTGGCGATGACCGTCTCGGCACCCAGGTTCAGCAGGAATTCCCGGTCCTCACTGTACGCGCAGGTTGCGATGACTCGCGCGCCAAGCGCTCTGGCCAGTTGCACCGCTGCCGGGCCGGTGCAATGCCGGGCTTCGGTGACCAGCACGTACTGGCCAGGCTCCAGTTGCGCCAGTTCCACCAGTGCGAAATAGGAAATCAGCAATGGCGTGTAATGCACGCAGGCCTCGATGGGACTGAGCATGGCGGAGTAATGCACCAGGGCGGTCTGCGGAATGCGTACGTGTTCGCCGTAGAGTGGGTAATCGTTGAGATCGTGGGCCGGAAAGCTGGCCACCCGCTCACCGATGGCGAAACCCTCGACACCTTCGCCCACGGCCTCCACCACGCCGGCCACTTCGCTTCCCAGGCCCGCTGGCAATCGCGCGTGACGCGGCGCCAGATCCTGCCGCCAGAGCACGTCGTTCCAGCTCACGCCGATCGCGGCGACCTTCACCAGCACCTCACCGGGGCCGGGTCTGGGTGTTTCCTGCTGCTCGTAGCGCAGCACCTCGGCAGGACCGAACTGATGGAAGCGGATGATGCGGGACATGGAAAGACCCCTCGATTACTACTGTGTTGAAGACTCTATCTGTCCAGTGAGCACAACTCCAGTCGCCAGGACGCATTCCGGTCAATAGTTGCCATGTCCGCCGATGATGATGGATTGCACGATAAGGCGTATGTATAGGCGCATCCCAGAGCGGCTGCGCGCTGTTTGCAAGCGGAAATGGGCATGCGTAGCACGCATCGATCTGTCTAGAATGCAGTCGCAACGTTCGAGGAAGGGCTTACCGCCCGACCGCAGCATGAAGTGAATGGCATGAATCGCAACGACCTTCGCCGTGTGGATCTCAACCTGCTGATCGTTTTCGAGACACTGATGCACGAGCGTAGTGTGACCCGTGCGGCTGAGAAGCTGTTTCTCGGGCAGCCGGCGATCAGCGCCGCGCTCGCCCGCTTGCGTACGCTGTTCGACGATCCGCTGTTCGTGCGTACCGGTCGCAGCATGGAGCCCACCGCCCGCGCCGAGGAAATCGCGCGGCTGTTGTCGCCGGCGCTGGACTCGATCTCCACCGCCGTCAGTCGTGCCTCATCCTTCAATCCTGCTACCAGCACCCAGGTCTTCCGAATCGGTCTGACCGACGAAGTCGAATTCGCCCTGCTACCACCGCTGTTGCGTCGCATACGAGCCGAAGCGCCAGGGGTGGTGATGGTGGTGCGTCGCGCCAACTACCTGCTAATGCCGGGGCTGCTGACATCCGGAGAAATCTCGGTGGGCGTCTGCTACACCGAAGAGCTGCCAGCCAATGCCAAACGCAAGGTATTGCGCCGCCCGAAGCCGATGCTGCTGCGCGCCGACGCCATCCCGGGGCGCATCAGCATGGAAGATTACTGCTCGCGTCCGCATGCCATGGTGTCCTTCGCCGGCGACCTCAATGGCTATATCGATGAGGAGCTGGCACTGCATGGCTGCAAGCGTCGAGTGGTACTCGCCGTACCACAGTTCAACGGCCTGGCCAGCCTGCTGGCGGGCACCGATCTGGTGGCCACCGTCCCGGATTACGCCGCCGCAGCCCTGGCGGCCAACGGCGGCGTGCGTGCCGAACCACTGCCGTTCGAGACCAGCCAGGATTTCGAACTGTCCATGGCCTGGCGCGGCGCCCAGGACAACGACCCCGCCGAGCGCTGGCTACGCTCGCGCATCCAGATGTTCGTGGGTGATCCGGATAGTCTCTGAATACGGTAGGCCCAACGTTGACATTGGTTTTAGGGGCAAGGCCGCCGGAGGCCCAGCCTTTATCTTTTTCGCCGAGAACAGCTGATTTTTTGTCAAATTTGCATGAATGTTAGCGTTCTAGCACTTATCGAATTATTGTTTTCGCGCACGTCCCTCTGTTGGTTATTATTTTTTGGCTCTTGTTAGGGAATTCGACAATGCAAGTAGGTTTCAAGGCACTCGCCGATCGCTACGGTATCGCGCTTGCACAATCCCTGCGCGTCGAGTCGGTGATCGGCACGAGACGAATGAGCTGCGAGAGCAACGGACATGTCGAGAACAAGTATCCCGCCAGCTATCAGCCGGCGGACGACTTTGCGGGGCATTTCGAGTTTGGGCTCAAGTACGAAGAGATCCACCTCGAGTTTTTCGCCCGGCTGTTTGCGGTTGTCGGCCCGGAGCCGATCGAAGCCTGGTGCCGGAAAGCGCCTTTTGGACAATATGCCCGTCGCACCGGATTCCTCTACGAGTGGCTGACCGGGCAGCACCTTGATGTGCCCGATGTCACCAATGGCGGCTATGTCGATGCCATTTCATCACGGCAATACCTGACTCGTGTCGAGCCACTGCGGATACGGCGATGGCGCATCAACGATAATCTACCCGGCGTGCCGGCGTTCTGCCCCCTGGTCCGCCGTACCGGGACCGTACAGCAAGCGCTGCAATTCGACCTGCATGCGGCTCTGCGTGAGCTGAACCAGACCTTTGGCGCCGATATCCTGATGCGCACGGCCAGTTGGCTGACGCTCAAGGAATCGCGTGCAAGCTTTCTCATCGAGAAAGAGGCGGACAAGGCCGACAGGATCCAGCGGTTTGCCCATGTGATCGCCAAGTACTGCGGCCATATCGAAGATCCGTTGAGCAACGACAGTCTGCACACGCTGCAAGCCGGTATTCTGGGGCATGAGGCCTTCGGACTGGGTCTGCGGCGCTCGCCGGTCTTCGTCGGACAGGCGACCATGCGCGAGGACATCGTGCACTACATTGCGCCGCCATCCGAGGTGCTACCGCAACTGCTGGATGGCCTGAAAGCATTCGAGCGGGCAACACGGGGCGCCGAGCCGCTGGCTCGGGCAGCAGCACTCGCCTTTGCCTTTGTGTATATCCACCCCATGCGGGACGGCAATGGCCGGATCCATCGCTTCCTGATCAATGACACCCTGATCCGCGACAAGGCAGTGCCTGATGGCGTGATCCTGCCGGTATCGGCCACCATCACGAGTTCCATCGATTTCCGGGCGCGCTACGACCGTACGCTGGAGGTTTTTTCGCGGCCCTTCATGCAACGTTACGCAGCGTCCTATCGGTTTGGCGAACTCGTCGTCTACGAGGATGGCACCCCGAGCAACCTGGCCTTCGATGACTACGACGACGCGCAATTCGCATGGCGCTATCCCGATCTGACCGAACACGTCCTGTACACGGCACAGGTCGTGGCGCATACGGTCCGTACCGAGATGGCCGATGAGGCCCGTGTGCTGATCATTTTCCAACGCGCCCAGGAGCGACTCAAAGAAGTGCTGGAAATGCCGGACCAGGACGCGAACCGCATCATTCGCTCTCTCAAGGAAAACGGCTGGCAGGTATCCGCCAAGTTGAAGAAAGCGTATCCGCAATTGGACGACGCTCAGCGGGCGGAACGCGTCGTGGAAGCCGTGCGCTGCGCCTTCGAAGAACGAGAGATGGGGACCCGCGAAGAGTGATCTTCGACCTTTACACCTCTGCCTTCTACACAAATTCATGTCCTGACCGAACGGTATGACAGTGGGTTGAGCCGCCTCACGGCGAAATCCGACGGGACAGCGCGCGCGTTGGGCTTCGCTACGCCCGACATCGGCGGTCCCACTCAGCCTGCGATGGCCACAGATCATCGGCGAATGGCCTCGCGTGCACCTGATGCCGAACGCCAAACCATCATCGCCGATGATATTCACCTTTGCCTCGTTCGATTTCTGCTGCACCGCCCGACCGCGCAGACTCCCGCTCATCGATAAATCCGAGTTGTGGAGTCAAGCATGGAATCTTCCCTCAACGCCTTGCGTTTCCCTCTGGTCGCGCTGGTCATGGTCGTCGCCGCCGGGTGCGGCAAGGCGCCCGAGGCCACGCAGTCGGCAGCCGCGCCGCCGGCTGTCAGCGTCGCCCAGGTCATCAAGCATCAGGTCACCGAATGGGACGAACTCACCGGGCGTCTGGAGGCGCCGGAGTCGGTGGAAATCCGCCCGCGCGTCTCCGGCTTCATCCACAAGGTGGCGTTCGAGGAAGGCGCCCTGGTGAAGAAAGGCGACCTCTTGTTCCAGATCGACCCGCGTCCCTTCGAGGCGCAGGTCAAGCGGCTGGAAGCCGAGCTGCAGCAGGCCCGCGCGATTCAGCAGCGTACGGCCAGCGAGGCCCAGCGGGGCGAGCGGCTGCGCGCCAACAACGCGATTTCCGCCGAACTGGCCGACGCACGGGTCAGTGCCGCCAGCGAGGCGAAATCCGCGGCGGCGGCGATCCAGGCACAGCTGGAGGCAGCAAGGCTCGATCTCGACTTCACCCGCGTCAGCGCACCCATCGATGGCCGCGTGGGACGTGCGCTGATCACCGCCGGCAACCTGGTCAACGCCGGTGAGGCGCTGCTGACCACGCTGGTCTCCACCGACCGGGTCTACGCCTACTTCGAGGCTGACGAGCGCACCTACCTCAAGTACCGCGAGTTGGCCCGCGAGGGCGCGCGCGGCGAGACGACGCCGGTGTACCTCGGCCTGTCCAGCGAGGACGGCCATCCGCACCTGGGCCGCATGGACTTCGTCGACAACCAGGTCGATCCGCGCACCGGCACCATCCGTGGGCGGGCGGTGTTCGACAACCGCGACGGCCGCTTCACCCCAGGGCTCTACGCGCGGCTCAGGCTGGTCGGCAGTGCCACCTACGACGCGGTGCTGATCAAGGACGTGGCCGTGGGCACCGACCTGGGCAAGAAGTTCGTGCTGGTGCTCGGGGAGGACGGCAAGGTCGATTACCGCTCGGTCGAACTGGGACCGAAACTCGAAGGCCTGCGCATCGTCCGCAACGGCCTGGGTGAAGGCGAAACCATTGTCGTCAACGGCTTGCAGCGCATCCGCCCGGGCAATGCGGTCGAGCCGCAGAGCGTGCCGATGGCCGACGCCGATACCCTCGCCGCCCTGCAGGAACAACACCGCGCCATCAGTGCCGCGCTCAAGCCGCAGGTGGTGGATCGCAGCATGCCGCAGCCGCCCAGCACCTGAGCCCGGCGCTGCGCCAGCAGTCGCGCCGCACCACACAACAACAGATTCCGCCAGGGTGCGTGTTGCGCACCCTCTCCCCCGGAGTGCGTCATGAATTTCTCGCAATTCTTCGTCAAGCGGCCGATTTTCGCCGCCGTGCTGTCGCTGGTGATCCTCATCGGCGGCGCCATCTCGCTGTTCCAGCTGCCGATCAGCGAATACCCGGAAGTCGTCCCGCCCACCGTGGTGGTGCGTGCCGAATTCCCCGGCGCCAACCCCAAGGTGATCGGCGAAACCGTCGCCTCGCCGCTGGAGCAGGCCATCACCGGTGTCGAGGGCATGCTCTACATGTCGTCCCAGGCCACCGCCGACGGCAAGCTGACGCTGACCATCACCTTCGCCCTCGGCACCGACCTGGACAACGCTCAGGTGCAGGTGCAGAACCGCGTGACCCGCACCATGCCGAAGCTGCCCACCGAGGTGCAGCGCATCGGGGTTACGGTGGACAAGGCCTCGCCGGACCTGACCATGGTGGTGCACCTGACCTCGCCGGACAAACGCTACGACATGCTCTACCTGTCCAACTACGCCGCGCTCAACGTCAAGGACGAGCTGGCACGGCTCGATGGCGTGGGCGACGTGCAACTGTTCGGCATGGGCGACTACTCGCTGCGCGTCTGGCTCGACCCGAACAAGGTCGCCTCGCGCAACCTCACCGCCAGCGACGTGGTCAACGCCATCCGCGAGCAGAACCGCCAGGTCGCCGCCGGTGCCCTGGGCGCGCCGCCCGCGCCGGGCGCCACCGATTTCCAGCTGTCAATCAACACCCAGGGGCGGCTGGTCGACGAGGAAGAGTTCGAGAACATCGTGGTGCGCGCCGCCGCGGACGGCGAGATCACCCGCCTGAAGGACATCGCCCGCATCGAGCTGGGCTCCAGCCAGTACGCCCTGCGCTCCTTGCTCAACAACCAGCCGGCGGTCGCCCTGCCGATCTTCCAGCGCCCGGGCTCGAACGCCATCGCCATCTCCGACCTGGTGCGCGAGCGCATGGCCGAGCTGAAGCAGGAATTCCCCCAGGGCGTGGACTACGAGATCGTCTACGACCCGACCATCTTCGTCCGCGGCTCCATCGAGGCGGTGGTGCACACCCTGCTCGAAGCCATCGTACTGGTGGTGCTGGTGGTGATCCTGTTCCTGCAGACCTGGCGCGCCTCGATCATCCCGCTGGCGGCGGTGCCGGTGTCGCTGATCGGCACCTTCGCGGTGATGCACCTGCTGGGTTTCTCGCTCAACGCGCTGTCGCTGTTCGGCCTGGTGCTGGCCATCGGCATCGTGGTGGACGACGCCATCGTCGTGGTGGAGAACGTCGAGCGCAACATCGGCCTCGGCAAGTCGCCGGTGGAGGCCACCCGCCAGGCGATGAAGGAGGTCACCGGGCCGATCGTCGCCACCGCCCTGGTGCTCTGCGCGGTGTTCATTCCCACCGCATTCATTTCCGGCCTCACCGGGCAGTTCTACCAGCAGTTCGCGCTGACCATCGCCATCTCCACGGTGATCTCGGCGTTCAACTCGCTGACCCTGTCGCCGGCGCTGGCGGCCACACTGCTCAAGGCCCACGATGCGCCGAAGGACGGCTTTTCGCGCCTGCTCGACCGGCTGCTCGGCGGCTGGCTGTTCCGCCCGTTCAACCGCGTCTTCGACCGCGCCAGCCACGGTTACGTCGGCGTGGTGCGGCGCATCCTGCGCGCCAGCGGCATCGCCCTGGTGGTCTACGTGGGCCTGGTCGGCCTCAGCTACCTGGGTTTCGCCAGTACCCCGACCGGCTTCGTCCCGCCGCAGGACAAGCAGTACCTGGTCGCCTTCGCCCAGTTGCCGGACGCCGCCACCCTCGACCGCACCGAGGCGGTGATCCAGCGCATGTCGGAAATCGCCGGCAAGCACCCGGGCGTGGAGAACACCGTGGCCTTCCCCGGCCTGTCGATCAACGGCTTCACCAACAGCCCGAACAGCGGCATCGTCTTCACCCCGCTCAAGCCCTTCGACGAACGCAAGGACCCGGCGCTCTCGGCCAATGCCATCGCCGCCGACCTCAATGGCCAGTTCGCGCAGATCCAGGACGCCTTCATCGCCATCTTCCCGCCACCGCCCGTGCAGGGCCTGGGCACCATCGGCGGCTTCCGCGTGCAGGTGCAGGATCGCGGCAACCTCGGCTACGAGGCGCTCTACAGCGAGGTGCAGAACATCATCGCCAAGAGCGCGGACTATCCGGAACTGGCCGGGCTGTTCACCAGCTACCAGGTCAACGTGCCGCAGGTGGACGCCGACATCGACCGCGAGAAGGCCAAGACCCACGGCGTGGCCATCGACCAGATCTTCGACACCATGCAGGTCTACCTCGGCTCGCTGTACGCCAACGACTTCAACCGCTTCGGCCGTACCTACCAGGTCAACGTCCAGGCCGACCAGAAGTTCCGCCTGGCGCCCGAGCAGATCGGCCAGTTGAAGGTGCGCAACGACCGCGGCGAGATGGTCCCGCTGTCGACCTTCGTCAAGGTCAGCGACAGCGCTGGCCCGGATCGGGTGATGCACTACAACGGCTTCCTCACCGCCGAGATCAACGGCGCCGCCGCACCGGGCTACAGCTCCGGCCAGGCCGAGGCGGCCATGGAGCGCCTGCTGCGGGCCGAGCTGCCCAACGGCATGAGCTTCGAGTGGACCGAGCTGACCTACCAGCAGATCCTCGCCGGCAATACCGCGATATTCGTCTTCCCGCTCTGCGTGCTGCTGGCCTTCCTGGTGCTGGCCGCCCAGTACGAGAGCTGGAGCCTGCCGCTGGCGGTGATCCTGATCGTGCCGATGACGCTGCTTTGCGCGATCGCCGGGGTGATCCTGGCCGGCAGCGACAACAACGTCTTCACCCAGATCGGCCTGATCGTGCTGGTGGGCCTGGCGTGCAAGAACGCCATCCTGCTGGTGGAGTTCGCCAAGGACAAACAGGAGGAAGGCATGGACCGCCTCGCCGCGGTGCTGGAAGCCTGCCGCCTGCGCCTGCGGCCGATCCTGATGACCAGCTTCGCCTTCATCATGGGCGTGGTGCCGCTGGTGCTGTCCAGCGGCGCCGGCGCCGAGATGCGCCACGCCATGGGCGTCGCGGTGTTTTCCGGGATGCTCGGGGTGACCTTCTTCGGGCTGCTGCTGACCCCGGTGTTCTATCTGGTGATCCGCGCCTTCGTCGAGAAACGCGCGGCGCGCAAGGCGGTATTCGAGGAGGCCCGCGCATGAAGTTCTTCGCCCTTTCCCTGCTCGCCCTGGCCATGGCCGGCTGCGCCGTCGGCCCGGACTACCGAGCGCCACAGCCCGAGCCCGCGCGCATCGCCCATGCCGAGGACAGCGACTACGACCGCTCACGCTTCGAATCCGCCTGGTGGCATCAGTTCGAGGACCCGACGCTGGACGCTCTGGTCGTACAGGCCCTGGCCGAGAACCGCGAACTGCGCATCGCCTATTCGCGTCTGCGCGCGGCGCGAGCGATCCGCGACGACGACGCCAACGATCGCTTCCCCACGGTCACCGCTGGCGCCAGCGCCGATATCGGCAAGGCACAGCAGCCCGGCGTCAGCGAGCGGCGGGTCAATGCCGAACGCTACGACCTGGGCCTGGACATGGCCTGGGAGCTGGACCTGTTCGGCCGCATCCAGCGCCGCCTGGAGGCCAGCGACGCCCAGGCCGAGGCCGCCGAAGCCGAGCTTTACCAATTGCAGGTCAGCCTGATCGCCGAGCTGGTCGACGCCTACGGGCAACTGCGCGGCGCCCAGCTGCGCGAGCGCATCGCCCGCGACAACCTGGCGAACCAGCGCGATTCCCACGAACTGACCGAGCAGTTGCGCGATGCCGGCATGGGCAGCGAGCTGGACGTGCTGCGTGCCGACGCGCGCCTGGCCGCCACCGAGGCCAGTCTGCCGCAACTGCAGGCGCAGCAGGCCCGTGCGCGCAACCGCATCGCCACTTTGCTCGGCCAGCGCGCCGACCGCCTCGCCGTGGACCTGTCGCCGCGCGAACTGCCGGCGATCGCCAAGGCCCTGCCGATCGGCGATCCCGGGGAACTGCTACGTCGCCGACCGGACATCCGTATCGCCGAACGCCAGTTGGCCGCGGCGACCGCGAATGTCGGCGTGGCGACGGCCGACCTGTTCCCGAGGGTGAGCCTGTCCGGCTTCCTCGGTTTCATCGCCGGGCGCGGTTCGCAGATCGGCTCCAGTGCGGCCGAGGCCTGGGGCGTGGCGCCGAGCATCAGTTGGGCGGCGTTCGACCTGGGCAGCGTGCGCGCCCGCCTGCGCGGTGCCGAAGCCGACGCCGACGGCGCGCTGGCGAGCTATGAGCAGCAGGTGCTGCTGGCGCTGGAAGAGTCGGAGAACGCCTTCAGCGATTACGCCCGCGCCCAGGAACGCCTGCTGTCGCTGCTGCGCCAGTCCACGGCCAGCCGCGCGGCGGCGCAACAGGCGGAAATCCGCTACCGCGAAGGCACGGTGGATTTTCTCGTGCTGCTGGACGCCGAGCGCGAGCGGCTGGCCGCCGAGGATGCCCAGGCGCAGGCGGAAGTGGAGGTCTATCGTGGGGTCGTCGCGCTCTACAAGACACTGGGCGGAGGTTGGCAGCCGGGCAGCAGCTGAGCGGCTTTACGATGGGGCATTGCGGCTCAAAATGTGATCTGTTCCCGGTCCCAACGGTCAGGATGGCGGTTTTGCAAGAAAGCGCTTTTGGTGATGCTGTTAATTTGGCATAACGCTTCGTTGACGTGCAGTCGAAACCCGGCTGCCGCATGTACTGCCATCCCAACAAAGAGAAGTGCCGTTCATGATCAAGCCGATTGTCACTCTCGCCGGCCTGGTGTTCGCCATGGTCGGCGCAGCTGCCCAGGCCGACCCCATCGTCATCAAGTTCGCTCACGTCGTCGCCGAAGAGACCCCGAAAGGCAAAGGCGCCCTGCTCTTCAAACGCCTGGTCGAGGAACGCCTGCCGGGGCAGGTGCGCGTCGAGGTCTATCCCAACTCCACCCTTTATGGTGACGCCAACGAGCTGGAGGCCCTGAGCAACAACGACGTTCAGTTGCTGGCACCTTCGCTGGCCAAGTTCGAGCGATACACCAAGCAGCTGCAGGTCTTCGACCTGCCGTTTCTGTTCGATGACCTGGAGGCTGTCAATCGCTTCCAGAAGCGTTCCAAAGGGCGGCAACTGCTGCGCTCGATGGAAAAGGAAAACATCACGGGCCTGGCCTACTGGCACAACGGCATGAAACAGCTGTCCGCCACCCGTGCCATGCACTTGCCGAGCGATGCATCAGGGCTGAGCTTTCGCATTCAGCCGTCTGCAGTACTGGAATCCCAATTCACCCAAGTAGGTGCATCGACCAAAAAAATCGCCTTCGGCGAGGTTTACAGCGCACTGCAGAGCGGCACTGTCCAGGGCGCGGAAAACCCCTGGTCGAACATCTACAGCCAGAAGATGCACAGCGTGCAGCCTTACATCACCGAAACCAACCACGGCGTGCTGGACTACATGCTGGTGAGCAACACACGCTTCTGGTTCGGCATTCCCCATCAGATTCGCACCGAGCTTGAAGGCATCATCGATGAAGTGACCTACGAGGTGAACCGCGCAGCCGAAGACGCGAACCAGACCGACCGCACGCGCATCATCAATGCCGGCACCTCGGAAATCATCGAGCTGAGCCCGGAACAACGCGAAGCCTGGCGCGAGGCGATGCGCCCGGTCTGGCAGCAGTTCGAATCAGTCATCGGCGAAGACATCATCAAGGCGGCGCAAGCCGTCAATCGCAAACAGCGCAACTGAGCGTAGGTCGGATTAGCCAAAGGCGTAATCCGACAGGGCGAGGCGTAAGCCAGCGAACAACCTCAGCCCCGCCCGTCGGGTCGATAAAGCGTGGCCCGACCTACGAAACCCCTGCCATTTGTAGGTCGGATTAGCCGAAGGCGTAATCCGACGATACGTAGCGTAACCCAACGAGCAACCTCAGCCCCTGCCTGTCGGATCGATAAAGCGTGGCCCGACCTACGGTCGCAAGATCACAACCCCCAGCGGCGGCAGGGTCAGTGACAGGGACAAAGGCTGCCCATGCCGCTCAACCTGCTCGGCCAGAATGCCCCCACCATTGCCGGTATTGGAACCTCCATAGCAGGCCGCATCGCTATTGAAGATTTCCGTCCAGCGCTCGCCTTCCGGCACGCCGATGCGATAGTTCTCGCGCACCACCGGTGTAAAATTGGCCACCACCAGCAACGGATAGCCGCTGGTGCTCTTGCGCAGCCAGGCGAAGGTGCTGTTGCTGCGGTCATCGCCGATCAGCCACTGGAAACCGGCAGGGTCGCTGTCCAGTTCATGCAGCGCCGGCTCCTCACGGTACAGGCGATTGAGATCACGCACCAGGTCCTGCGCGCCCTTGTGGTCGGCTTCGCCCAGCAGATACCAGTCCAGTTCACGGTCATGATGCCACTCGCGCCACTGGCCGAACTCGGAGCCCATGAACAGCAGCTTTTTGCCGGGATGGGTCCACATGAACGAGAGATAGGCGCGCAGGTTGGCGAATTTCTGCCAGCGGTCACCCGGCATCTTGCCGATCAGCGAACCTTTGCCATGCACCACTTCGTCATGGGAAATCGGCAGCACGAAGTGTTCCGAATAGGCGTAGACCATGCTGAAGGTCATCTTGTCGTGGTGATAGCTGCGATGGATAGAGTCTTCCTGGATGTATTTGAGGCTGTCGTGCATCCAGCCCATGTTCCATTTGTAGGCAAAGCCCAGACCGCCCTCCGCGACCGGCTTGCTCACGCCGGGAAAGGCCGTGGACTCTTCGGCGATGATCAGTGCGCCCTGCGCTTCATGCGCGACCACCTCGTTGAGGTGCTGCAGAAACTCGATGGCCTCCAGGTTTTCGCGCCCGCCGTGGCGATTGGGAATCCACTCGCCTTCCTGCCGGGAATAATCGCGATAAAGCATCGAGGCTACGGCATCCACGCGCAGACCATCGACGTGGAATTCGCGCAACCAATGCAGCGCCGAAGCCAGCATGAAGCCATGTACCTCGGTGCGACCGAGGTTGTAGATGTAAGTGTCCCAGTCCTGATGGAAACCCTCGAACGGATGCGCGTACTCATACAGCGCCGTGCCGTCGAACATGCCCAGGCCATGGGCATCGGTGGGGAAATGCGCCGGCACCCAGTCGAGAATCACGCCGACGCCAGCAGCGTGACAGGCATCGACGAAGGCGGCGAAGTCATGAGGCGAACCGTAACGCGCACTCGGGGCGAACTGCGAGAGCAACTGGTAACCCCAGGAGCCGCCGAAGGGATGCTCCATGATCGGCATCAATTCGATATGGGTAAAACCCATCTCCACCACATAGGGAATCAACCGTTCCGCCAGTTCGTGCCAGTTGTACGAGCGTCCGCCCTCACCGCCTTCGCGCTGCCATGAGCCGGCATGCACCTCGTAGATCGACATCGGGGCGTTGAGCGACTGACGGGCCGCCCGGTCCTGCAACCAGAATTCATCCTTCCACTCGTAATCCAGCGGTCGGGCAATAACCGAAGCGGTCCCAGGTGGATGCTCGGTAGCCAATGCCATGGGATCGGCCTTCAGCGGCAGAATGCCGTGCGGCCCGAGAATCTCGTATTTGTAGACGTCGCCCGGATGCAGTCGGGGAATGAAGATTTCCCATACGCCCGCCGGAAAACGCAGCCGCATCGGGTGCCGCCGCCCATCCCAGTCGTTGAAACTGCCCACCACCGAAACACGCCTGGCATTGGGCGCCCAGACGGCGAAGCGCACGCCCTGTACCCCGTCGACCTCCATAAGCTGCGCGCCAAATACACGGCCCAGTTCACGGTGGTTGCCTTCGGCGAACAGGTAGAGATCCATTTCGCCCAGTTGCGGGCCGAAGCTGTAGGGATCTTCGGTGATCTGCTCTCCGCCGGCCCAGCGAATATTCAACAGATACGGCTGCGGGTGGGTCAGGCGCGTGAAGAACAACCCCGGAACCTGCCCCTGCTCCATGGCCGTCAGCGTACGACCGCTGGCACGCTCCATTACCTCGACGCTCAGCGCATTGGGCAGATAAGCACGAACCACCAGACCGTCGCCGTCGGGATGGGGGCCGAGAATCGAGAACGGATCACCATGCTCGGCGCGAACCAGCGCATCGACATCAGCGTCGCTGGGCAAAAGGTGTTCGCCGTGCAAGGTCACCGCAGGCCGATCATTCATTGAAACCTCCGCTGGATAACTGTTGCGCCATCTCCCACAACCCCCTCAAAGGGACCGGGAGCCAGGCGGGTCGATTCTCTGCTTCGTAGAGGATTTCGTATGCGGTTTTCTCGAAGCTGAACAGGTTCAGAGCCGCCTCGGCACCGTTGACGTCATGCCAGGCATGAGGCATTCCGGCGACAGCCTGTCGATAGGCATCCATGAACGTTGAACGTGCACTGTGCCGATAGTTTTCGGCAATGCGATGACGGGCATCTTCGGCTTCGGCGGACGTGTCGCTGCCCTGGGCGTTACGCCGGATCATGGACGCGGCGTACTCAAAGGAACGCAGCACACCGGCCACATCCTTCAGCGGGGAAAGCTTGGCGCGGCGCTCTTCCAGCGACCGCGCAGGCTCGCCTTCGAAGTCGATGAAGTAGGCATCGCCCTGCACCACCAGCACCTGCCCGAGATGCAAATCGCCATGCACCCTTGTGCGCAGGCCGCCAATGGTGCTGTTCGCGAGCCGGTCCACTTCATCGAGCAGCCTGCCGCGCAAGCCAAGCAGATGCTCCACTTCGGCTGCAGCCTTCCTGTTCAGGCCGTCACGCTGCGCGGCAAGCACATCCAGCGCATGCTCGAGCTGCTCGCGAATACTCGCTGCCCATTTTTCACTGTCGGCTTGCGAAGTGGTTTCGTAGGCGAAATCCGGATTGTCCGTTTCAGCAGCCAGGGTCATATGCAGCTCGCCAAGTCGCTGGCCCAGCAGACGGTTGAAGTGTTCCAGCTCTTCCAGAGCGCTGTACTGGTTTTCCACCAGCGAGACGCCACCTGCCAGCTCGTCGCGCACCGCACGGTCCAGGGTGGTCAGCGTCCATTCCCAGGCATCGCCCTGGTTGTCGAGGAAACGCTGCACCACCATCAGCGCGTGCGGCTCGCCCTTCTTGTTGACGCGGCTGACCTGGCCGAGCATCGCGGAAATATGGGTGAAGCCCTGCTCGGTCAGAAAACGGCCCATTTCCAGCTCCGGATGCACGCCGGACGAAACGCGGCGCAGCATTTTGATCATCATCTCGTTGCCGATGATCGCCGAACTGTTGGATTGCTCCGCCGAGGAATAGCGCACCTCGACACCGTCGGGCAGTTCGATTTCAGCCAGTTGCGGCAACGGCTCGAAACGTATCTGGCCTTCGCCACAGCTCAGCACCTGTTCGTCACGCAAGCCCTGGATCACACCCAGCACGAACTGCTCCAGAGTGAAGGCATCGGTCAACAATCCCACCTGCGGGCCACGTCGCACCCTCGCGATGGCCAGTTGCTGGGGCAGCGCAGTACCGAAATCGGCCTCGGCGAGGAAACCCAGTGGCAATTGGTAGAGATCGGTATGCCCGCCTGACTCCACCGCAATTTCGCTGAACAGCACCGGTCGTTGCGGATCACCGAACGGCACGCCGTAGCAGATCCTGATCGAATCGATCGGTGCCCCCTTGCTGGCGAACCAGCGCCGCTTGGGCAGGTAGGCCGGCAAGGAGTCATGCTCCAGGGTACGTTTGCAGGCGCTGTTCAGCGTGTCCAGGCGCTTGAACACCAACGTCTGGAAGTCCGGCATGACATCCACCGGTTCCTGGTGCCAGATCGGCATCTGATGCGTGGACGCCAACTGGAACCAGTAGAACCCGTAAGGCGGCAACGTCAGCAGATAGGACAGCTGGCCGATGGGCGGAAAGGCGCTGCCACCGACCATCTCCACCGGCACCATGCCGGCGTACTGCGAAAGCTCCAGCTCCGCCGCCTGGGCCGAACGGGAGACGTTGGCCACGCAGAAGATGACTTCGGTTTCGCCATTGGCGCCAGTGAATTCGCGCAGATACGCCAGGATTCGCCGGTTGCTCGGCGCCAGCATTTTCAAGGTGCCGCGACCGAAGGCCTTGAACTGCTTGCGAATGGCGAGCAGGCGCCGGGTCCAGTTGAGCAGCGAATGAGGATCGCGCTGCTGCGCCTCGACGTTGACCGCCTGATAGCCGTACAGCGGGTCCATGATCGGCGGCAGCACCAGGCTTGGCGGGTCGGCGCGGGAGAAACCGCCGTTACGATCCGGCGACCACTGCATCGGCGTACGGACGCCATCGCGGTCGCCAAGAAAGATGTTGTCGCCCATGCCGATCTCGTCGCCGTAATAGATCACCGGCGTGCCGGGCATCGACAGCAGCAGGCTATTGAGCAGCTCGATGCGCCGGCGATCACGCTCCAGCAGCGGCGCCAGACGGCGGCGAATGCCAAGATTGATACGCGCGCGCTTGTCCGAGGCGTAATAGTTCCAGAGGTAGTCGCGCTCCTTGTCGGTCACCATTTCCAGCGTCAGCTCGTCGTGGTTGCGCAGGAAGATCGCCCACTGGCAGTTGGCCGGAATATCCGGCGTCTGACGCAAGATATCGGTGATCGGGAAGCGATCCTCCTGCGCCAGCGCCATGTACATGCGCGGCATCAGCGGGAAATGGAACGCCATATGGCATTCGTCGCCTGGGCCGCCATCCTCGCCACCGAAGTAGAGCTGGGTGTCTTCCGGCCATTGATTGGCCTCGGCCAGCAGCATGCGATCGGGGTAGTTGGCCTCGATCTCGGCGCGAATCTGCTTGAGCACCACATGGGTCTCGGGCAGGTTCTCGTTGTTGGTGCCATCGCGCTCGACCAGGTAGGGAATGGCATCCAGGCGCAGACCATCGATGCCCAGATCCAGCCAGTAGCGCATCACGCTGAGCACCGCCTTCATCACCTGTGGGTTGTCGAAGTTCAGGTCCGGCTGGTGCGAATAGAAGCGGTGCCAGAAGAACTGTTCGGCCACCGGGTCCCAGGTCCAGTTGGAAGTTTCCGTATCGAGGAAGATGATCCGTGTGCCCTGGTATTTGTCGTCGGTGTCCGACCAGACGTAGAAATTGCGCGCCGCCGAGCCTTTCTTCGCCTTGCACGCACGCTGGAACCAGGGATGCTGGTCCGAGGTGTGGTTGATGACCAGCTCGGTGATGACCCGCAAGCCACGCTTGTGGGCTTCGGCGATGAAGCGCTTGGCATCGGCCATGTTGCCGTAATCGGGATGCACGCCGCGATACTCGGCAATATCGTAGCCGTCATCACGGCGCGGCGAGGGGTAGAACGGCAACAGCCAGATGGTGTTGACGCCCAGGTCGGCGATGTAGTCGAGCTTTTCGATCAGGCCGGCGAAATCACCGACGCCGTCGTTGTTGGAATCGAAAAAGGATTTCAGGTGAACCTGATAGATCACCGCATCCTTGTACCAGAGCGGGTCTTTGATAAAGGCGGCAGGCTTGCGCGCTTTGGCCATGTTCTTCGTTTCCTTTCAGTGCTCCGGCGCCGGTAATCCGAACGGCAGAACCAATCTATAAAAAGGATTTAGTTTTAATTACAAGTCACTGATTCAAAACGGTTAAGTAAATTATTCTAGAATTCACTTTAAGCCTGGATCTGGAGCAACCATGCTGAATCGCCAAATGCCGAACGGCAGTTGCCAAGGTTCGATGCGCATCCACTGGGTCTTGCCGTACCAGGTCCAGCGATGGCCATTCATCAGATCTTCACCCTGGGTGTGGGCGTCATCAGGCAGGCCCAGCTCCCAGAGCGGCAGCTCGAAATGGGCTTCCTGAGCGTTATGCGGATCGAGGCTGACGGCCACCAGCACGAAGTTCGACAGGTCCGGCGTGCGCTTGCCGAAGTAGAGAATGTTGTCGTTCCAGACCAGATAGGGCTTGAAGCCAAGATGAGTCTGCAGTGCCGGGTTTTGACGACGGATGCGGTTGAGCTGGGCGATCTCGGCGATGATGTTGCCGGGCGCGTGATAGTCGCGCACCCGGATCTGGTATTTCTCCGAGTCGAGATATTCCTCTTTGCCGGCGATGGCGGCGGCCTCGCACAGCTCGAAGCCCGAATACATGCCCCACAGACCCGAGCCCATGGTCGCCAGCGCAGCGCGAATGAGGAACCCGGCACGCCCGGATTCCTGCAGGAAAAAGGGGTTGATGTCCGGCGTATTGACGAAGAAATTCGGTCGGTAGCAATCGCGCAACGGGTGCTCGTTCAACTCGGTCAGATACTCACTGAGCTCGGCCTTGGCGTTGCGCCAGGTGAAATAGGTGTAGCTCTGGTTGAAACCGACCTTGCCCAGGCGCGCCATCATCGCCGGTCGGGTGAAGGCTTCAGACAGGAACATCACATCGGGATCACGCTCGCGTATATCGGCGATCAGCCACTCCCAGAACGGCAGCGGTTTGGTGTGCGGGTTGTCGACGCGAAAGATCTTCACGCCCTGCTCCACCCAGTGCCAGACCACATCACGCAACGCCAGCCACAGGTCGGGCATGGCGTCCTCGGCATAGAAATCGACGTTGACGATATCCTGATACTTTTTCGGCGGGTTTTCCGCATAGCGGATGGTCCCGTCCGGTCGCCAGGAGAACCAGCCGGGATGCTTCTTCAGCCAGGGATGATCCTGGGAACACTGGATGGCGAAGTCGAGTGCGATCTCCAGACCGTGTTCAGCGGCAGCTGCAACCAGTTCACGGAAATCCTCTAGCGTACCCAGCTGCGGGTGGATGGCGTCGTGACCGCCGTCTTCGCTGCCGATGGCGTAGGGGCTGCCCGGATCGTTCGGTCCAGCCTGCAGGCTGTTGTTCGGTCCCTTTCGATGCGCGCGGCCAATGGGATGGATCGGCGGAAAATAGAGCACATCGAAGCCCATGTCGCGAATCATCGGCAGGCGCTTGTGTACATCTCTAAAAGTACCGTGGCGGTTCGGATCATCGGTTTCCGAGCGGGGAAACAGCTCGTACCAACTGGCGAACTGCGCCAGTGGCCGCTCGACTTCAAGCGGGTAGATAGGGCTTGCACTGCAATGCTCACGGGGATCGGCCTCGGCCATGGCCGCCGCGGTTTCCGCGGCCAGCAGCACCGAAACGCGTTCGTCATCCAGGTGTGAGCTGTCGAGCCGATGCAGCAGATCATCGAGCATGGCGCGAATTTCACCCTGTGCCCGTTGCGCGGCACGCTCGATCAACAGACGCCCTTCGGTCAGTTCCAGTGAAACCCCAACGCCCGCCGCATGCTTCTTGGACAGTTCATAGCGGTAGGTTTCGTAGAGATCCCACCAGGCTTCAACCCGGAACTCGTGCGAAGCGACCTGGGTGGCGGTGAATTGGCCCTGCCAGATATCCCGGCCAGCATCGGCCCGCTTCAGCGGAGCGCGACGCCAGTTCTCCTCGCCCTGCTGCCGCCAGCAAATCGCAGCGGCAAGCTGATCGTGGCCATCGGCGAATACCCGGCAACTGACCACAACCGGTTGACCGATGATCGCCTTGGCCGCAAAGCGCCCCTCATCCAGCACAGGTTGTATGGCATCGATGGCAATGCGCGGCAACCGCAGAGCCTGTTCAAGTCGGGGGGCAAGGGTGGCGTGAGACGGTGCTTCGGACATCGAACGGGCTCCTGACGCGTGAAGGCTGCGATACGGCAAACCCGTCCGCTTCTGGAACGAACATCAAGCGGGCCGGATACACCGAGGAAAACCCACTGGAAGGGGTTTCACAAAGTCTGTTCTTCCGAACCAGAAGAGCCCGTAAAAGTTCAGCCGGAAACCTTGCTAACAGCTGCAGCGTGCGCGTAAAGGGAGGGTCACATCCGCAAACAAGGCCTACACCTCAGTGTGGCCCTTCACGGGCATGGCCCGTTCCTACGAAAAGCGAAGATTGCCCCGATAAGGAGCCTTGCGGCAGGTATCGTCACTCGTCCTCATTCACCCGATCCCGCAACTCCTTTCCAGGCTTGAAATGCGGAACGTATTTGCCGTCGAGTGGGACGGATTGGCCGGTCTTGGGATTGCGACCGACGCGAGGGGCGCGGTAATGGAGGGAAAAGCTGCCGAAGCCGCGAATTTCAATGCGATCACCAGTGGCCAATGCCTGAGCCATTTGCTCAAGCATGGTCTTGATTGCCAGTTCCACATCCTTGGACGAAAGCAGCCCTTGCTGGGTGACGATTCGCTCGATCAACTCCGACTTGGTCATGGTTTTCCCTTCGTTTTCAAGCGGCTAGATCATTTGGGTTGCGGTCGTTTGTAGCATGTTGTACAGAGTTTGAACAGCCCGTGAGCACTTCCTGAATCCCGACGCAGGAAGAAGACAAGCGCCGGGAATAGCCAGCGCTTCTTACGCCCTATCCACCAACGCCCTGGCTTCTTCCTGGATACGCTTGAGGTGGGATTCGCCTTCGAAGCTTTCGGCGTAGATCTTGTAGACGTCTTCGGTCCCGGACGGTCTGGCGGCGAACCAGCCGGTGGCCGTCACGACCTTGAGCCCACCGATGGCAGCGCCGTTGCCCGGTGCTTCGGTAAGGATCTGGGTGATGGGCTGGCCAGCTAGTTCCCCAGCGGTCACCTGGGAAGCGGACAGCTTGGCAAGCCTGGCTTTCTGTTCACGATCGGCGGGAGCGTCGATACGCTGGTAGACCGGCGCACCGAAACGTTCGGTCAGTGCCTGGTAGCGCTCGCCAGGATCCTTGCCGGTGACGGCTGTCATCTCCGCAGCCAGCAGGCCGAGGATGATGCCGTCCTTGTCGGTCGACCAGGCGCTACCTGACTTGCACAGGAAGGAAGCACCCGCTGATTCCTCTCCGCCAAAGCCCAGGCTGCCGTCCATCAGGCCCTCGACGAACCACTTGAAGCCCACCGGCACCTCGATCACCCGCCGCCCTATTCCGCTGGCCACACGGTCGATCATGGACGAGGACACCAGGGTTTTGCCGATGCCCGCCTCTGCGCGCCACTCGGGGCGGTGGGTAAAGAGGTATTCGATGGCCACGGCCAGGTAGTGATTGGGGTTCAGCAGCCCGGCAGAGCGCGTGACGATGCCGTGACGGTCGTGGTCGGTGTCGCAGGCGAAGGCCACGTCGAAGCGGTCCTTGTTCTCGATCACTCCGGCCATGGCGTGTGGTGAGCTGCAGTCCATGCGGATCTTGCCGTCCCAGTCCAGGCGCATGAAGCGGAAGGTCGGATCGACCACCGTGGACAGCACCTCCAGCGGCAGGCCATAGCGCTCGGCGATGCGCGTCCAGTAGTGCACGCCTGCGCCGCCAAGCGGATCGACCGCAAACTTCAGGCCCGAGCTTCGAATCGCCTCAAGATCGATCACCTGCCCCAACCCGCCGACATAGCTGTCGATGAAGTCGAAGCGCTGGGTTGTCGGCGCCCTCAACGCACGGGCATGGTCCATGCGCTCGACGCCTCGAAGCCCGGCCACCAGCAAAGCGTTGGCGCGCTCCTGAATCCATCGGGTCACGCCGGTATCAGCCGGGCCGCCGTTGGCCGGGTTGTATTTGAAGCCACCATCGGCAGGTGGATTATGCGACGGTGTGATGACGATACCATCGGCCAGACCACCGCTGCGGCCCTGGTTGTACTTGAGAATGGCATTGGAGATCGCCGGCGTCGGCGTATAGCCGGGCGCGCCGCCGGTTTCGCCACAGCCGGCATCGATGCGCGTCTCGACGCCATTGGCCGCCAGCACTTCCAGGGCCGAAACGAACGCCGGCTCGGACAACGCATGAGTATCCATGCCGACGAACAGCGGCCCATCGATGCCCTGCTCCCTGCGGTAATCGCAGATAGCCTGGGTCACCGCCAGGATATGCCATTCGTTGAAGCTGTTCTTGAGCGAAGAACCGCGATGCCCCGAAGTGCCGAAGGAGACCTGCTGCGCCGGGTCGGAAGGGTCGGGACGCTCGCTGTAGTAACGTGAAACCAGGCGCGGAATGTGGATCAGCGAGTGTTCGTCAGGCAGGCATCCTGCGTTGGAGTCGATGCTCATGGGTCATTCCCTGAGAGGATAAAAGTATCGCCTCAGATTAAGGGTTAGAGGCGGTCGACTCCATACGACCTCCGCTGAGCGCATTTATCTCATATGCCTCGACACCGGCGGACGATGTAGCCGTAGCCTGGATTAGCCGAAGGTGTAATCCGGGTTTCGAAGGCGTAACCCGACGATCAGCAGGCATAACCCCACGCGCGAGGCATCGGCTCTCGCAATGTCTGGACGTCCGCCCGCCGGGTCGGTGAAGCGTGACCCGACAACAGCGCAGAGCCCGCCTTTGTAGGTCGGGTTAGCCGAAGGCGTAACCCGACGATCAGCAGACTTAACCCCACGCGCGAGGCATCGCCTCTCGCAATGTCTGGCCGTTCATCCGTCGGGTCGGTGAAGCGTGACCCGACCTTGTATCTCGACTGCAGCCTTTCAGGAGGCGATAGTCCCCGGCTGATCATCGGGGGAGAGAGTGCAAGTAGTACCCGCCCTTAAGCTTCGAGCTTGTGACGTAGATAACGCTGCACTCCTCCGCACTCATCCAGTAAGTCCGAACGGTATCTTGAGCCACGAGCTCGCATTAGCAAGGTAGGACGGATGCAGTGACGATCTATCCGTTCACTGAGGAGGAAAACCATGGCCATAGTCGTTGGCGTCGACATCGCCAAACACACATTCGACATCGCAACCTTGCAGAGCAACGGCAAGCACCGCACCAAAGGCAAGCTGACCAATGACTCAGCAGGCTTTGAGGTGTTCCAGCAATGGCTGCTCAAGTACGCCGAGCCGCAGGCATGGGTCGTCATGGAGGCGACGGGCATCTACTACGAAGCCCTGGCCGAATGGCTGCTCGCGCGAGGTTACCGGGTGTGCGTCCTCAACCCGGCCCAAGTTGCCTATTACGCCCGCAGCCAATTGCAGCGGGTGAAGACCGACAAGGTCGACGCCAAGCTCATTGCCGATTATGGCAGCCTGCATCAGGCCAAGCTGCGTGCCTGGCAGCCTGATCCACCGTCCATTCGCCGCCTCAAGGCCTTGGTGCATCGCCTGAAGGATCTTCAGGAGCTGGAGCAGATGGAACAGAACCGCCTGGACGTGACCCGCGAGACCAAGGTCAAGGCGTCGATCGAGTCGGTTCTTGAACATTTACGCCAGCAAATCGCCGAGACGCTGGAAGCGATCAAGCAGCATTTCGACGACAACGATGACTTGCGCGGCCAGCGTGACCTGCTCACGAGCATCGACGGCATTGCTGAGCGGACGGCAGCACTTGTGCTGGCTGAACTGGGGGACATTCAACGCTTCGGCAGCAGCCGAGCGGTCACCGCTTTTGCAGGGCTCAATCCCAAGCTACAGGATTCGGAAATACTCAAAGGGCATGTGCGGATTTCCCGTATGGGGTCGGCCAGCTTGCGCGCGGGGCTCTACATGCCAGCCATTACGTCCATGAGCCGTAACCCTGCCATTCGGGCAATGGTCGAGCGGATGAAAGCCAGAGGTAAAGCCGGCAAACAGATCGTCTGCGCGGCGATGCGTAAATTGCTCTGTATCGCCTATGGCGTGTTGAAATCCGGCGAACCGTTCAACCCCGAACTCGCTATTGCGAAGTGAGGGGCAAGACGGTATCTACGACAGCGCAGAGTCCGTCTTTGTAGGTCGGATTAGCCAAAGGCGTAATCCGACACAAAAGCATCAATCGGTCTGGTACAGCCCCGGCAGCTCATAGCGCAAGCCGTAGCCGGCATAGATACGCTCCAGGCTGCCGTCGCCGATCAGCCCTTCCAGCACGCCTTCGATGGCATAGGCCAGCTGGCGGTTGGATTCATGTACGGCCATGCCCAGGTCCCAGACCTGCCTGCCCATGTTCGGGTAAGCATTGTCGGCCAGCTGCAGATTGCTGTCGTTGGCCTGTTTCAGCAGCCAGTCGATCTCGCCGCGCATGCCCATGGTCGCATCCACTTCGCCGTCCTGCATCGCCGCGAAGGCCGCCTGGGTGCTCGGGTAATGATGCAGCATCTTCCTGATGTTGCCGTTGAGCACCGAGGACAGGTAGAACGACGGTACGCTTTCCACTTCCACCCCGACCGGGTGGTACTGGAACACCGCGACGCTGGACACTTCCTCCAGGCGCCGCTGGTCGAATGCCGACTGCCAGCGCTCACGCTGATAGGGGCCGAACATCACCACCAGTTCGTTGATCAGCTCGCCCAGCTCGTTCTGCTTGTAGGAGAATTCGCGGTCGTAGGGCACGCGCAACATGACGTCAGCCACTATGCCGGGGCGCAGGTAGTGCCCGCGCCAGATGAAGTTGCGCAGGTCATCGTCCAGCGTTTCGTCCGGCGAGATCCACAACAGTTCGACCTTCAGTCCCAGGCCGCCCGCCAGTTGCTCTGCAAGCTCGACATCGACCCCGCGCGCCTCGCCATCGACCATGTAGCTGTACGGCGGGAAGTCCCGGTATAGCGCGACCTTGAGCACACCCGATTCGATAATGTCGTCGAACTCGCGCACCTTCGCCACATGCGGCACCTGTGCCTGTACCAGGGCGCAAAACGCCAACAGACAAAGGCCCGCAAGCAACCGGCGCATGGTGATCACTGCTTGGCAGCCTCACTTTCGATATAGGTACGGATCGCCCAGAGTGCTTCCTGGCTGAGGTAGTCAGCCATGCGCGGCATATAGACTGCACCGTCGCGTACCGCGCCATTGATCACGCGATCCTTGTACCACTCATCGCCATCGAAGTCGGCTTCCAGCTCGCGCAGATCCGGGGCGATGCCACCGGAAATCGCTTCCAGGCCATGGCAGCGGGCGCAGTTCTGGTTATAGGCCGAGGAGCCAATTTCAACAGCCCTGTCATGAAACTCGCTCGGTTCACGGTAAGGATTCTCATCCAGCCATTCCTCACCCAGTGGGGCCAACCCCTTGGTCTCGACTTTCTGTGGCGTTACGTCGCCGTGGGCCATCGCAAAACCGGCTGCACCAAGCAGGCCGACAGCAAAAAGAGCGCGCAATAGGGTTTTATTATTCATGACTACCACCGTTGAGTTCTGAAACCTGAGCAAGGCGGCTCCCTGACGGAGCGCATGGCCGCCATCTTGGCGGTGCCGCAGGGAAGGCAGAATCCTGCTTTGGTTGTCTGCATCTCCTTCCTTGGTAGTAGGGCATTGGGCCGCCCTGAGCGCCCCGCAGTAGCAAGGCGAAAACACAGGCCATTTGGGAAGTTTTCCCTGCATTGTCGGGAGCTTTTCCGTATCGGTCGGGGTTCGCGCTTCCAATAATCGACGTGCCTGGCCATTGGCTCGCAGCGGACAACGACGTTCATGCGGCAAGGCCTCGTTCGTATCGACCAAGGGAATCGCAACCATGACAACAAGATCGCACCCCGGCAGCAAACGCCCTCTTGCCCTCGCCGTACATTGCCTGGCGCTGGCCGGCGGCCTGGCGTTGGGCGGCCTCGCGCAGGCTAAGAACGTCACCTGGGAAGACATCGCCAATGACCACCTTTCCACCGAAAACGTCCTGCAATACGGGCTCGGCACCCATGCCCAGCGCTGGAGCCCACTGGCCCAGGTAAACGAAGACAACGTCTTCAAACTGACCCCGGCCTGGTCCTTCTCCTTCGGCGACGAGAAGCAGCGCGGCCAGGAATCCCAGGCCATCGTCCACGATGGCGTGATCTACGTGACGGGTTCCTATTCACGCATATTCGCCCTGGATTCACGCACCGGCAAACGCCTGTGGAGCTACAACCACCGCCTGCCCGACGACATCCGCCCCTGCTGCGACGTGGTCAACCGCGGCGCCGCCATTTACGGTGACAAGATCTACTTCGGCACCCTCGATGCCAGCGTGGTGGCGCTCAACAAGGACACCGGCAAGGTCGTCTGGCGCAAGAAGTTCGGCGACCATGGCGCGGGCTACACCATGACCGGCGCACCCACCCTGGTGAAGGACGGCAAGACCGGCAAGGTCCTGCTGATCCATGGCAGCTCCGGTGATGAGTTCGGCATCGTCGGCAAGCTCTTCGCCCGCGACCCGGACACCGGCGAGGAAGTCTGGATGCGCCCCTTCGTCGAAGGCCACATGGGCCGCCTGAACGGCAAGGAAAGTACGCCCACCGGCGACATCAAGGCACCCTCCTGGCCAGACGATTCCAACCACCCCACCGGCAAGAAGGAAGCCTGGAGCCAGGGCGGCGGCGCACCCTGGCAGAGCGCGAGTTTCGATGCGGAAACCAACACCATCATCGTCGGCGCCGGCAATCCGGCCCCCTGGAACGGCTGGGAACGCACCAGCGACGGCGGCGATCCGAAGGACTACGACAGCCTCTATACCTCCGGTCAGGTCGGCGTAGACCCGAGCACCGGCGAAGTGAAATGGTTCTACCAGCACACCCCCAACGATGCCTGGGACTTCTCCGGCAACAACGAGCTGGTGCTCTTCGACTACAAGAACAAGGACGGCAAGACGGTCAAAGCCACCGCCCACGCCGACCGCAACGGCTTCTTCTATGTGGTCGACCGCAAGGACGGCAAGCTGAAGAACGCCTTCCCCTTCGTCGACAACATCACCTGGGCAAGCCATATCGACCTCGAGACCGGTCGCCCAGTCGAGCGTGACGGCCAGCGCCCACCCAAGCCTGAGCCAGGCGAAACACGCGGTAAATCTGTCGAGGTCTCGCCACCGTTCCTCGGCGGCAAGAACTGGAACCCCATGGCCTACAGCCAGGACACCGGTCTGTTCTACGTGCCCGCCAACCACTGGAAAGAGGACTACTGGACCGAGGAAGTCAGCTACAAGAAAGGCAACGCCTATCTCGGCCAGGGCTTCCGCATCAAACGCATGTACGACGACCACGTCGGCATCCTGCGCGCCATGAACCCCACCACCGGCAAGGTCGCCTGGGAGCACAAGGAACCACTGCCGCTGTGGGCCGGCGTACTGGCGACCAAGGGCAACCTGGTGTTTACCGGCACCAGCGATGGCTACCTCAAGGCCTTCAACGCCAAGACCGGCGACGAGCTGTGGAAATTCCAGACCGGCAGCGGAGTCATTTCCCCGCCAATCACCTGGGAGCAGGATGGCCAGCAGTACATCGGCGTGACCGTCGGCTATGGCGGCGCGGTGCCGCTGTGGGGTGGCGACATGGCCACGCTGACCAAGCCGGTCGCCCAGGGCGGCTCGTTCTGGGTGTTCAAACTGCCTGAATGGGACAGCAAGACGGCACAGCGCTGACTTGCAGGGCCGAACTTGTTCGGCCTTTATGGCCCCGTGGCCGAATGAATTCGACCACGGGGCCATGGAGTTGACCGGGAATCGGCAGAGTTGGCGCTCTCGGTTCCCGGCCTTCAGCTTTCTGTGGGAGCGGACTTGTCCGCGATTCAGCGGCCAAAGCCGCTTCAGAACCTCCAACCGGAAACCCGACATGAAATCACCCAGCCTTCTGCTCCCCCTCGCACTGCTTGCCAGCATCACGGCACTCGCCGCGGACGACCAGCCGCTGACCATCAACGGCTGTGTGCTGCAACCTGAAAGCCAATGCCCGGACGCCGATTTACGCGGTGCCGACCTCAGCAATATGGATCTGAGCAAAATCAACCTTGCCGGCGCCGATCTGTCCGGTGCGAACCTGCGTCATGCCAGGCTCGACCTGGCGAATCTGGAGAAGGCGAACCTCACCGGCGCCACCCTCAACCGCGCCAGCCTGCAACAGGCCAGCCTGCGTCTGACGAACTTCACTGATGCCCGGATGATCGCGATCCAGGGCTGGGGGCTGTTCGGCCAGGCCGCCCAGTTCCAGGGAGCCGATCTGACCGCGGCCAATCTGGAGTTCGCCCGTATGAGCGGGGCCAAGTTGCACGGAGCAAAGCTGCGAGCGGCGAATCTGGAAATGACCTGGCTGAGCAAGGCCGACCTCAAGGGCGCCGACCTCACCGATGCGAACCTGCAGGAAGCCAAGCTGAACGACGCCAACCTGGCCGAAGCCACCCTCACCGGTGCCCGCCGCCATTACGCGACCTTTCAGGGCACCAATATGGAGCAGTGCAAGGATTGCCCGCAGGGTTGGGAAAAATAAGGCCAATCGCCGACGTATCACCCGGCTTTTATATCTTCCTGGACTCCACACGTCGGGTCGATGAAGCGTGACCCGACCTACGAACGAGGACTCCGCACGTCGCGCGCCCATTTGTAGGTCGAATTAGCCGAAGGCGTAATCCGACGATCCGTCTAGGCTCCGCACCTCGGATCGGTAAAGCGCAACCCGACCTACGAAGCCGCCCGCTCACCGACACGCAACACGCCCGTATCGATGGCCAGATGCACCAGCTCAGCCTGGGAGCTGACCTGCAGTTTGCTCTTGAGCAGGGTCAGGTAGTTGGAGACCGTCTTGCCGCTGATACATAGCCGCTCGGCAATCACCCGTGCCGGGGTGCCCTTGGCCAGCATCACGAAGATCTCGAACTCACGCTGGGTCATGCTCTGCAGGCGCGGATCCTGGGCGTTGGCTGCCGTGGGGTTGCGTGCCAGCTGGGTCGCCAGGGGCTGTTCGATGTAAGCGTAGCCGGCCAGCGTGCGTCGTACCGCATCCACCAGCACTTGCGGTGAAGAGCTCTTGGTAATGTAACCCGCAGCGCCGGCATCGAGTGCCTGGCGCACCAGGGGCAACTCATCATGCATGCTGAAAAACAGCACCCGCAGTTGCGGCAGCCGCTGGATCAGCCGGCGAGTGGTTTCCAGCCCGCTGATACCGGGTAGCCCGACATCCATGATCACCAGGCTCGGTATCTCTTCCTGCACTTTCGCCAGTGCCTCTTCGCCATCGCAGGCCTCGACCACCTGGGCTTCAGGCAGCAGTGCGCGCAAGAGCGCCGCGTAGCCCTGGCGGACCACGGCATGATCGTCAACGAGAAGAATCTTCATGCGTCATGGCCTCTATAAGTGGAATATTCAGACAGATCACCCAACCACTGCCCGAACGACTGGACAAGGCCAGGGTTCCGCCCAGACAGCGTGCCCTCTCTCGCATCGAGCGCAGGCCGATACCCAGCGGTCGCACCTCGCTCGCGCCACAGCCGTTGTCACGAACCAGCAGGCGCAATCGCTCGCCGCGCAGTCGCAAGCGGATGCATACACGACTGGCGTGGGCATGCCGGGCAACGTTGGTCAGGGCTTCCTGCAGCAGCCGGTACAGATGCTCCTTGGTGGCCAGTGGCAACGCCGGCATACGTGCATCGATGTGCAGGCGCAGTTCGATACCCTGTGCGTCCTGCCATTGTTCGCCGAGCTGGCGGATCGCTTCCGGCAGCTCCAGGTGATCGAGCATCACCGGATACAGTTCGCGGGTCAGCCGGCGGAAACCGTTCTGCAATTGTTCGCAATTGTCATCCAGGCGCCGCGCCGTGCTGGCGACCAGCTTTGGCTGATCCTTGACGGCCTGCAACAGACAGGCCTGAGCACGGATACCGGCCAGGTACTGGCCAAGATCGTCGTGCAGCGCCTGCGCCAGTTGAGTGCGCTCGCGCTCCTGTAAGGCGAGCAGCGAGCGCGTCAACTCATCGTTTTCCCGCCGGGCACTCTGCAGGGAGGTCACCATCCGGTTGAAATGACCGGCGAGCTGACGCGCTTCGGCCAGCGAGTGACTGCCCAGACGGGTATCGAGCCGCCCCTGGGAAACCTGCTCAAGGGCCGTGAGCAGTTCATCCAGCACCGCCAGTGCCGGTCGAAGCGCCCAGCGAATCACCAGCAGGCTGAGCAGCAGCGCGAAACCGAACAGGGTCAGCAGTTGCAGCAGCGAATCCCGGACTTCATCGATCTCGTCGCCTGGATCGACGCTCAACTGCAGAATCCTGCCATCAGGCATCGGAAGGCTCACCGGCTCGGCGAGATCGCTCGGATAAAGCTGCGCGCTCAACCAGGAATGCGCGCCCTGCGGCTCCGGCACGTGCCCAGGCGCCAGCCAGCGCACACGCACATGGCGCAGGTTGTCGGTGAGTTCCGCCTGCAACGCGGCGGGGTCCCGCTCGGCGACTTCGCTCAGGTAAACCACCATCGCCTGCGCCGCACTCAGCTCGCGGCTCACGTCATGGCTGGCCTGACGCAGCAGTACCAACAGACAAACCGTGCCGATCAGGCCGAAGAACAGCGAGACCAACCAGTAGATGCGCCAGAGTGCGGACATGGGGTTCGTCCCGGCTAAAAGAACTACTTGACGATGAATTCGCCTTCCATGCCCTTGTTCTGCAGCCCCTTGCAATAGAAGGGATAGCTGCCGGGCTTGATCGGCAGGAAGAATATCTCGGCTTCACCGGCATCCTCGAACTCCAGTTCGAGCAGCGTTACGGCCTTGATCTCGATACCGCCCGCCTCGACCTTGCGCAGGAAGATCGACTGAGCGAATTCGGGCGCCTGAAACGCACACTCTTTCTGGCCACCGGAGCTGATCTTGAGCTGATAGGCGACGCCGGTTTCAAGCTGGTACTGCTTCTGGGAAACCGCGTAATCGCTTTCCTCGGAGCCGAACGCGAGATCCGGCAGCGACTGCGTGCGCAGCGTCAGGTCACCCGCCGCCTGGCTCTGGTCGAAGCCGATCAGGCTGCCGATAAACAGGATATTGAGCAAAAAGGGCTTGGCAACGCGCATGGGGTTGATCTCTTTTGTTGTTATCGATGTGCCTATCCTAGGGGTAGTACCCCGCCCCCCCTTTACTACCTTGGTACACAGCGACTGGTACTTTCTGCATATTCCCCCGTTCCGACAGGGTTCCTATGCTGGCCGCAACGCCACAGGAGCCCCCCATGCGCCATTTCCTGCAACACGCCAGCTGGCTGATCGTCCTCGCATGCTGCGCCACAGTGGCCCATGCCGTGCCGGCCAAGGAATTGTCCGTGCGTATCGGTTATCTGGGTTACCGCCCCGATCCCGGTCCGCTGCTTTCCAATGTAATTCCCGAGCCGACCGATGCCGGGCAGCGCGGGGCCGAGCTGGCCATTGCCGACAGCAACACCACGGGGCGTTTTCTCAAGCACAGCTACCAGCTGCAGGCCTTGAACAGCGATACCCCCGAGCAGCTGCTGGAAGAAGCGCGCAGGTTGCATGACGACGGCCTGCGCCTGTTCGTGATCAATGCGCCAGCCGCGCCGCTGCGCCAGCTCGCCGAGGCCCTGCCCGACAGCCTGCTGATCAACGCCGGCAGCGCCGCCGACGAACTGCGCAGCAGCAGCTGCCTGGCCAACGTGCTGCACACCCTGCCCAGCCGCAGCATGCTCGCCGACGCGCTGGGCCAGTTCCTCTCCGTGCGGCGCTGGAACCGCTGGCTGCTGATCACCGGCCCGACTGCCGAGGACCAGGCCTATGCCGAGGCGCTGCGCCGCGCCGCCAAGCGCTTCGGCCACAAGATCGTCGAAGAAAAGGCCTGGAGCTTCGACAACGACCAGCGCCGTAGCGCCCAGGCGGAAATGCCGCTGTTCACCCAGTCCCGCGAATACGATGTGGTGGTGGTGGCCGACGAGCGCGGCGACTTTGGCGAGTACGTGCCCTACCACACCTGGCTGCCACGTCCGGTCGTCGGCACCCAGGGCCTGACGCCCACCGGCTGGCACAAGACGGTGGAAACCTACGGCGCCGCACAGCTGCAAAAACGCTTCGAAGCGCATGCCGATCGCTGGATGAACGACCGTGATTTCGCCGCCTGGATGGGGGTGCGCAGCCTGGCCGCCGCCGTCACCCGGCTTGGCGAAGCCGATCCCCAGGCAATCCGCACACTGTCGCTCAGCGAAGAATTGCCGCTCGATGGTTTCAAGGGCCGCAAGCTGACCTTCCGCCCCTGGAACGGTCAGTTGCGCCAGCCCATCCCGCTGGTGCATCCGCGCGGGCTGGTGTCCAACTCGCCGCAGGAGGGCTTCCTGCACCCCTCCAGCGAACTCGACACCCTGGGCTTCGATGCCCCGGAAAGCAGCTGCCGACTGAGCGAGGTCGAATCATGAAGCGCAAGACAATCGCAGCCCTGCTGGCCCTGGCAATGCTGTCCGGCACCCCGGCCAATGCCAGCGAGGAGATGAGCTACGAGGCCTACATCGACAGCCCCAAGCGAATCAAATGCATGTACGGCTACGTCACCGCCAAGACCGGCAATTTCGAGGCGGCCAAAACCATTTTCGAGGACTGCGTCGCACGCTGGAACGACGTCTACTCACTGATCTGGCTGGCGCAGATGTATGAGAACGGCAACGGCGTCGAGCCTGACCTTTCCCGGTCCGCCGCACTGCTCAGGCAGGGCGCGGAGCAGCCCGACAACATCAGCTACGTGAGCCTCGCGCGTTACCACTGGGGCGTGGCCCTGGCCGAAGGGCGCGGCGTGGAAGCTGATCGCGCGGCGGCGCGCGTGTGGCTGCAGCGCGCCGCGGCGGACGGCCAGACTGAAGCCAACGATTACCTGCTGCGCCTGGACGAAACCAGCAACACCGATTCGCTCCGCTAGCCCAAAGCCGGCCACACATAACGACAAAAGAGAGCCCGACCATGACCCGAACCCTCCTTGCCGCCGCCATTTCCTGCGCCCTGGCGTGCGCCAGCGCGTCCGCCCTGGCCGCCAGCGCATACGTTTCCAACGAGAAGGACAACACCATCAGCGTGATCGATCTTGTCACCATGGAAACGGTCGAGACACTGGAGGTCGGCATGCGCCCACGCGGCCTCACCCTGTCCCATGACAACAAGCTGCTCTATATCTGCGCCAGCGATTCGGACACCGTGCAGGTGATGGACCTGGCCACACGGCAGATCATCAAGCAACTGCCTTCCGGCGCCGATCCCGAACAGTTCGCCCTGCACCCGAACAACAAGTGGCTGTATATCTCCAACGAGGACGATGCCCTGGTCACCGTGGTGGACGTGGACGACGGACAGGTGCTGGCGCAGATCGACGTCGGCGTCGAGCCCGAAGGCATGGCCGTCAGCCCCGACGGAAAGTGGGCGGTGAACACCAGCGAAACCACCAACATGCTGCACTGGATCGATACCGCCAGCAACGAACTGGTGGACAACACCCTGGTCGATCAGCGCCCACGGCACGTCGAGTTCACCCAGGACAGCAAGCTCCTCTGGGCCTCGTCGGAAATCGGCGGCACGGTCAGCGTGGTCGATGTGGCGCAGCGGCAGATCATCAAGACACTGAATTTCGCCATCAAGGGCGTCCACCCGGACCGGGTTCAGCCGGTGGGCATCAAGCTCAGCTCGGACGGCAAATACGCCTTCGTCGCCCTCGGCCCGGCCAACCATATCGCCGTGGTCGATGCGCAGACCTACGAGGTGCTCGATTACCTGCTGGTGGGTCGGCGGGTCTGGCATATGGCGTTCAATACCGACGAAAGCCAGTTGCTGACCACCAACGGCGTCAGCGGCGATGTCTCGGTAATCGACGTGAAGAGCCTCAAGGTGATCAAGTCGATCAAGGTCGGGCGCTACCCCTGGGGCGTGGTGGTGACGCCATGAGTGCCCTGCGGGTCGAGCACCTCGGCTTTGCCTATGGGGAGCGACAGGCCCTGCGGGATGTCGGTTTCACTGCCGCAGCCGGGCGTTTCACCGCCCTGCTCGGCCCCAATGGCGCCGGCAAGTCCACCCTGATCGCCCTGCTCACCCGCCTCTATGATCTGCAGCAGGGCGAAATCCGCGTGGCCGGTTACAGCCTGCGCACGCACCCGCGCGAGGCGCTGCGACGCCTCGGCGTGGTATTCCAGCAAAGCACCCTGGATCTGGACCTCAGCGTCGAACAGAACCTGCGTTACCACGCCGCCCTGCATGGCATGCCGCGCGTGCTGGCCAACGAGCGCATCGAGCAGGAACTGCAACGCCAGCAGCTCATCGAGCGACGCAAGAGCCGGGTGCGCGAACTCAATGGCGGCCATCGCCGCCGGGTCGAAATCGCGCGCGCATTGCTGCACAAGCCGAGCCTGTTGCTGCTCGACGAAGCCAGCGTCGGCCTGGACCCCGCCAGCCGCCAGGCGCTCAACCTTCACGTACGTTCGCTGTGCCAGAGCGAAGGCATGAGCGTGCTGTGGACCACGCACCTGCTCGATGAAGTGCAGAGCGACGACGAACTGCTGATCCTCAATCGCGGCAGCCTGGTGGCTCAAGGCCGCGCCGATGAGCTTTCAGCCGCCGATGGCAGCCTGGAGAAAACCTTCGCCCGCCTGACCCGTGTTTGAAAAACATAAACCGTAGCCTGGATGAGATGCGCAGGCGCAACCTGATGCTTCAAAGGCATACCCTGACTCTGTCCGTCGGGTTGATAGAGCGTAATCCGACCTACGAAGCCACAGCCATTTGTAGGTCGGATTAGCCAAAGGCGTAATCCGACAACCCGAAGGCGTAATCCCTAACGCCAACCCTTGCATGAACCCCATGACGGAAGCGCCTGCGCGATTCCGTCCTACTGGAGACCTGTCCATGAATGCCCACTGGGAATGCCTGCGCGCCATCGTGTTCCGCGAGTGGCTGCGTTTCGTCCAGCAGCGCTCACGCTTTTTCAGCGCCCTGGTGCGGCCACTGTTGTGGCTGGTGGTGTTCGCCGCCGGTTTCCGTGCCGCCCTGGGCATCGCCATCATCGAGCCCTACGACACCTACATCACCTACGAGACCTACATCGTGCCGGGGCTGGCCTGCATGATCCTGCTGTTCAACGGCATGCAGGGCTCGCTGTCGATGGTCTACGACCGCGAGATGGGCAGCATGCGCGTGCTGCTGACCAGCCCCATGCCGCGCAGCTTTCTACTGGCCAGCAAACTCCTGGCCACCGCGCTGATTTCGCTGCTGCAGGTCTATGCCTTCCTGTTGATCGCCTGGTTCTACGGCGTGCAGCCGCCCATGGCGGGGCTGCTGGCCGCCCTGCCGGCGCTGCTGCTGGTCGCGCTGCTGCTCAGTGCGCTGGGCCTGCTGCTGTCCAACGGCATTCGCCAGCTGGAGAACTTTGCCGGGGTGATGAATTTCGTCATCTTTCCCATGTTCTTCCTGTCCTCGGCGCTCTATCCGCTGTGGAAGATGCGCGAAGCCAGCGACTGGCTGTACTGGATCTGCGCCCTCAACCCCTTCACCCACGCCGTGGAACTGGTGCGCTTTGCCCTGTATCAGCGTTTCAACCCAACGGCCCTGGCGATCTGCTGTGGGCTGACCCTGCTGTTCGTCGTACTCGCCATCGTCAGCTTCAATCCGCAGCACGCCACCCTGCGCCGCGGCACCGGCCAGTGATGGCTGTACTTTGGTAGCGCCCGCTCGATGCCAATGAAGGATTTTGCCCCGCAGCGCCCAGGAATCTAATTGGAGCGCCACCGCCGCCACGGCCGGTGGCCATCATTTGCAAAACCGACCCGGAGTCGTGGATGCGCAAGTCTCGGATACACCTGGGTGGCTTCCTGAAGCTCAGCCTCGCGGTGGAGCCACGGGTGTCGCCAAACACAGGCGCTACGCCGCTCGCCTCACAACTGCTGCGCAACGACACCTGGCAGCAGGCCGGCTGAGCCCATCAGCGCCCGCTCGCCGAGCGCGTACCCCTGCGGGAACGCCTCGCATTTCCCAACACAACAACAACATTGGTAGCCAACATGCCTACAGCCACCCCGTTCCGCCTGAGCACTCTGGCGTTGCTCATGGCCCCCGCTTGCGTGACGCCCCTGGCCGCAAAAGCCGCGGAAACAGAGCCGGTGCTCACCCTCGAACAGATGAATGTGGTCAGCACCCTGCTGCTACCCTCGCTGGGTGTACCGGAAGACAGCGTGGCCGCGCCGATACAGGGCTTCACCGACGAGGACCTGCGTAACAGTCAGGCCCTGGGGTTGGCCGACTACCTCAAGCGACAGACTCCCGGTGTCTACGTCAACGAGATCCAGAACAATCCGCTGCAACCGGACATCAACTACCGCGGTTTCACCGCCTCCCCCCTTCTGGGCACACCCCAGGGGCTGTCGCTGTACGTCGATGGCGTGCGCATGAACCAGCCATTCGGCGACGTGGTGAGCTGGGACCTGATCCCCTCCAACGCCATTTCCAGCGTCTCGCTGGCTCCCGGCAGCAACCCCGTCTTCGGCCTCAACACCTTGGGCGGCGCCCTCTCGGTGCAGACCAAAAGCGGTCGCGACAACCCCGGCGGCGCGCTGCAGAGCACCATCGGTTCCCACGGTCGACTGATCCAGGAAGCCGAATACGGCGACAGTGCCGGTCGCTGGGACTGGTTCTTGGCAGGCACCTACTTCGAGGAAGACGGCTGGCGCGAGCATTCCGAATCCGACGCCCAGAACCTGTTCGGCAAGCTCGGCTGGTACGGCGATGCCACCGATCTCAAACTGACCTACAGCTTCGCCGACACCGACCTCAACGGTAACGGCATGGTGCCCAAGAGTTTCCTGCGCCGGGACTACGACAGCGTCTACACCCACCCGGACAACACCCAGAACACCTCCAGCTTCCTCAACCTGCAGTGGGACCACCGCTACAGCGACAATCTGATGCTGTCCGGCAACGCCTACTACCGCCACATCAAGACCGACACCTTCAACGGTGACATCAACGACGAAGCCCTGCCCGAGGGCGTCGGCAATCCGGGGCAGAACATCCTGCTCAACCCCGGCGCCTATACACCGGTCGGCAACCTGGCCGCCTGTATCGACGAATTCGAACCAGGCGGCGAGCCGGGCGAGAAATGCACCGGCATGATCAACCGCACCCACACCGTGCAAAGCAACGCCGGCGTTTTCAGCCAGCTGTCCGTGCGCAACCGGCTATTCGGCAAGGACAATACCTTCGCCATCGGCGGTGGCTTCGATTACAGCCAGGTGCGCTTCGACCAGTCAGCCGAATACGGCGCCCTCACCGCCGACCGCGGCATCATCGGCACCGGCGTGTTCTCCGAGGCGGGCAATGTCTTCAACATGGACGGCGAACTGGACGACAGCGCGGTAAAGCTAAAGGGCGACACCCGCACCTGGAGCCTGTACGGCAGCGATACCCTGACCCTCGCCGAGGGGCTGAACCTGACCCTGTCCGGTCGCTACAACCATGTCTCGGTGCGCAACCACGACCAGCTGACCCACTACGAACTCAATGCCGCCGGCGACGGCCTGAGCGACGACATCGACGAAAACGCCTCGCTCAGCGGCACGCACAGTTTCAGTCGCTTCAATCCCGCCATCGGCCTGACCTTCAGCCCGAGCAGCAGCCTGACCACCTATATCGGCTACAGCGAAGGCAGCCGTACCCCCACCACCATCGAACTGGGCTGCGCCAACCCCGAGTCCCCCTGTCGCCTGCCCAACTCCATGGCCGGCGACCCGCCGCTGGAGCAGGTGGTCACCAAGACTTGGGAAGCCGGCCTGCGTGGCCTGATCGGCGACAACGCGCAGTGGAATGCCGGGGTGTTCAGCTCGCGCAACCTCGACGACATCATGTTCGTCTCCTCCAGTACCAGCGGCAGCGGTTATTTCGACAACTTCGGTGAAACCCGCCGGCGTGGCGTCGAAGCCGGTATCGCCGGCACCTGGGGCGCGTGGATGCTGGGTGCCAACTACACCTTCATCGACGCCACCTACCAGTCGAACGAAACCTTCATGGGCGAGGCCAACAGCAGCGCGGATGACGGCAACATCAGCGTGAAATCCGGCGACCGCATTCCCATGATCCCGCGCAATATCCTCAAGCTCTCGGCCCGCTACGCAGTCACCGAGCAGTTCAGCATCGGCGCCGACGCCATCAGTGTTTCGGGCTCCTACGCCCGTGGCAACGAGAACAACGACCACCAGAGTGGCGGCCTGTATCTGGGCAGCGGCAAGGTCGGCGGCTACACCGTGTTCAACCTCAACGGCGCCTACCAGATCACCCCACAGTGGCGCGTGTTCGCCCAGGTCAACAACCTCTTCGACCGCGAATACGCCACCGCCGCCATGCTCGGCGTCAACCCCTTCGATGCCGGCGGCGTGATGCGCACCGATGGCGCGGCAGCCAATGGTACGGTCAATGGTCGGCGCAGCAACTCGGTGGGCGAGACCTTCGTCGCCCCCGGCGCGCCGCGCACCGCCTGGTTGGGAGTGCGCTGGCAGTTCGACTAGAGCCGATGACATGGCCCCGGCTGCCGGGGCCTGCACGGGATAGCGGCATTGACCCGCGCACGGGCCATCGCTGGTATTCTCCCGCCGCTCGGAGTGTGGGCTGGCTGGAGTTACGGCTGCGACGCTGCGCGACCGCTACCCGCAAAGGGTCACTACTACTTTGGTGCCGGTTCAAGTGTCGATTGTAGGATTTCAAAAAGACGCTCGGTGAACTGTAATGTGTCCGACCGAAGTACTGGGGCATTACAAGCCCTCGTACACACGATCTGCACACCATAATCAAAACAATGAGGTGACCGGTCTTGTACAAGATACTGATCGCAGACGACCATCCGCTCTTCCGCGAAGCCATTCACAATGTCATCAATGACGGCTTTCCGGGCAGCGAGATATTGGAAACGGCCGATCTCGACAGCGCTCTGGCGCTGACACTGGAAAACGACGACCTGGACCTGGTGCTGCTGGACCTGAACATGCCCGGCATGCACGGCCTCAATGGCCTGATCAACCTGCGCAACGAAGCGCCGACCATTCCGGTGGTGATCGTTTCCGCCGAACAGGACAAGCAGATCGTGCTGCAGGCCATCACCTACGGCGCCTGCGGTTTTATCACCAAGTCCTCACCACGGGCACAGATGACCGAAGCCATCGAGCAGATCCTCAACGGCAATGTCTACCTGCCCTCGGACATTATCCGCAGCCAGAAGGCGACCACCCGCCACTCCCATCACAATGAATCGAGCATCCCTCCCGAACTCCTGCAGGCGCTGACCCGCAAGCAGTTGCTGGTGCTGGAGCGCATGACCAAGGGTGAGTCGAACAAGCAGATCGCCTACAACCTCGACATCGCCGAAACCACGGTCAAGGCCCACGTCTCGGCCATCCTGCGCAAGCTCAACGTGCACAACCGGGTGCAGGCGATTCTCTCGGCGGGCGATATCGATTTCGCGGCCTATCTGCGCCGCTGAACCGTAGGGCCGAATTCATTCGGCCATGGATTCGTGGGTCGGGTCACGCTTCACCGACCCGACTGGCGGAGTCGAGAACATTCGCCTGGTTGTGCCCCGTATCGTCGGATTACGCCTGCGGCTAATTCGACCTACAAAAGCCAAAAGTGTGTGGTAGATACCGTCTTGCCCCTCACTTCGCAATAGCGAGTTCGGGGTTGAACGGTTCGCCGGATTTCAACACGCCATAGGCGATACAGAGCAATTTACGCATCGCCGCGCAGATGATCTGTTTGCCGGCTTTGCCTCTGGCTTTCATCCGCTCGACCATTGCCCGAATGGCAGGGTTACGGCTCATGGACGTAATGGCTGGCATGTAGAGCCCTGCGCGCAAGCTGGCCGACCCCATGCGGGAAATCCGCACATATCCTTTGAGTATTCCCGAGTCCTGTAGCTTGGGATTGAGCCCTGCAAAAGCGGTGACCGCTCGGCTGCTGTCGAAGCGTTGAATGTCCCCCAGTTCAGCCAGCAGAAGCGCTGCTGTCTGCTCAGCAATGCCGTCGATGCTCGAGAGCAGGTCACGCTGGCCGCGCAAGTCATCGTTGTCGTCGAAATGCTGCTTGATCGCTTCCAGCGTCTCGGCGATTTGCTGGCGTAAATGTTCAAGAACCGACTCGATCGACGCCTTGACCTTGGTCTCGCGGGTCACGTCCAGGCGGTTCTGTTCCATCTGCTCCAGCTCCTGAAGATCCTTCAGGCGATGCACCAGGGCCTTGAGGCGGCGAATGGACGGTGGATCAGGCTGCCAAGCACGCAGCTTGGCCTGATGCAGGCTGCCATAATCGGCAATGAGCTTGGCGTCGACCTTGTCGGTCTTCACCCGCTGCAATTGGCTGCGGGCGTAATAGGCAACTTGGGCCGGGTTGAGGACGCACACCCGGTAACCTCGCGCGAGCAGCCATTCGGCCAGGGCTTCGTAGTAGATGCCCGTCGCCTCCATGACGACCCATGCCTGCGGCTCGGCGTACTTGAGCAGCCATTGCTGGAACACCTCAAAGCCTGCTGAGTCATTGGTCAGCTTGCCTTTGGTGCGGTGCTTGCCGTAGCTCTGCAAGGTTGCGATGTCGAATGTGTGTTTGGCGATGTCGACGCCAACGACTATGGCCATGGTTTTCCTCCTCAGTGAACGGATAGATCGTCACTGCATCCGTCCTACCTTGCTAATGCGAGCTCGTGGCTCAAGATACCGTTCGGACTTACTGGATGAGTGCGGAGGAGTGCAGCGTTATCTACGTCACAAGCTCGAAGCTTAAGGGCGGGTACTACTTGCACTCTCTCCCCCGATGATCAGCCGGGGACTATCGCCTCCTGAAAGGCTGCAGTCGAGATACAAGGTCGGGTCACGCTTCATCGACCCGACGAGCGGGGTCGGGGTTATTCGCCGGGTTACGCTCCGCAACGTCGGATTACGCCTTCGGCTAATTCGACCTACAAAGCCCAAAGCGGGCTCTGCGTTGTTGTAGGTCGGGCCACGCTTCATCGACCCGACTGGCGGGGGTCGGGGTTATTCGCCGGGTTACGCGCCGCCTCGTCGGATTACGCCTTCGGCTAATCCGACCTACAAAGCCCAAAGCGGGCTCTGCGTTGTTGTAGGTCGGGTCACAGCTCGCACCGCGAATGGCTTTCTCACCCCACCTGACCATGCTCGAGCATATGACACATGGCGGTTTTCAGCTTCATCGGGCGGATCGGTTTGTGCATCAGCATGTGCCCCAGCTCCCGAACCTGCAGTTTGAGGTCGTTGCTGTAGTTGGCGGTGATCAGCAGCACCGGTAGTGAGCTGGCGCGGCGCTCGTTGACCGTGGTGACCACGTCCAGGCCGTTGCAGCCGTTGTCCAGATGATAGTCGGCGATGATCAGGTCGGCATCGGCGTGGAAGTTGTCCACCTGCCGCGCCAGGTCTTCCTCCGAAAGCGCGGTAGTCACCACACAGCCCCAGCCTTCGAGCAGAGTGCGCATGCCAGCGCAGATGGCTGCGTCGTTGTCGAGCACCCAGACCCGCGCACCGTTCAACCGTTCCAGCACCAGCTCGGTGGTGGTTGGCTCCGCACGAACCTTTGACGCACGCCGGGCCAGCGGCACCTCGACAGCGAATACCGAACCGCGCCCCGGCTGCGAGCGCACCATGATCCGATGGCCAAGCATGCGCGCGATCTTTTCCACGATGGCCAGGCCCAGTCCGAGCCCGCGATCCTGGTTGGGCTGCACCGCATCCCCGCGTTTGAATTCCTGAAACACCTCCTCCAGCTTGTCCTCGGCGATGCCCACACCCGTGTCCCAGACTTCGATGGACAGGCTCTGACGCCGCCGCCGACAACCCAGCAGCACGCGCCCCGTGGGGGTGTAGCGAATGGCATTGGTCAGCAGGTTGCGCAGGATCCGCGCCAGCAACTGGATATCGCTGCGCACCAGGGCCGAGCTGGGAATGTAGTCCAGCCGCAACTGTTCACTGCCGGCAATCTGCCGGAATTCAACGGCCAGGTTTTCCAGCAACTCACTGACAGCGAACGAGGCGATATCAGGCTTGATCACGCCGGCATCGAGTTTGGAAATATCCACCAATGTGCCGAGCAGGTTTTCCACGTCCTCCAGCGAGTTGCTGATATTGCGAATCAGCCCCCCGTTCGGTGCCGCTGGTTGCTCCAGCAGCGCGCTGGTGAACAGCCGCGCCGCATTGAGCGGCTGCAGCAGGTCGTGACTGACCGCCGCGAGGAACTTGGTCTTGGACAGGTTGGCCAGCTCCGCTTCGCGCTTGGCTTCGCGCAGGCGGGCTTCGGCATGTGCGCGCTCGTCGATTTCGCACAGCAGCTGCTCGTTCAGGCTGGTGAGCTCGGCGGTTCGTTCCCGCACCCGCTGTTCGAGATTCTGGTAGGCCTGATGCAGCGCCTCAGCGGTGCGGCGCCGGTCGGTGATGTCCTGGATCAGCACGAAGATGCCGGCCACCTCACCACTGGCCAGGCGATTGGGCACATAGGAGCGCAGCATGTAGCGCTGCTGGCCGGCATGGTTGGGCTCGGCCATCTCGAAGCTGATGTTTTCACCGGACAGCGCCCGCTCGATATAGGGTTCAAGCTGCTGCCAATGCTCCCCGCTGTGGATCTCGCGCAGGCACTGCCCGAGCATGCCGTCCCTGGGCCAGCGATACCATTCCTCATAGACCTTGTTGGTGAAGGCGTAGGTCAGGTCCGCCGAGACATAGGCGATCAGCGCCGGCACATGGTCGGTGATCAGGCGTATCCAGCGCTCGCTCTCGCGCAGCGCCTCGGCATGCCGGTAGCGCTCGGTGATGTCGGTAAAGGTGTTGACGAAGCCGCCGGTGGGCAGCGGATGGGTGCGGATTTCCAGGGTACGGCCATCGAACAGGTGCTGTTCCAGTTCGCTCAGTGGCTGGCCGCTGGCACCCCTTGTGTTGGGCGTCAGCAGTTTGAGTTCGCTCTCGGCCATGACCTCCTCGAAGGGTCGGTGCGCCTCGATCGGCGCCAGCCCGCAGAGTTCCAGAAAGCGGCGATTCCACAACTCCAGGCTGCCATCGGCGCTGATCATCGCGACTCCCTGGGACAGGTTGTCCACGGCGCGCTGCAGCAGCCGCGACTTCTGCGCCAGGGCCTGTTCGCGGCGCATGGTTTCGCTGATCTTGACCTCGGTGATGTCGGTATAGAGCATCACCAGCCCGCCTTCGCGGGTCGGGCGCTCGCTGACCTGCACCCAGCGCCCGTTATGCAGGCGGTAGACTGTGGGCTCGTTGCCCTTGCCGCGGTGCTCCTCGGCGATCAGTCCACTGCTGTCGGCCAGGCGACGCATGTCCGACAGCCGGGTGCCGCCATTGATGCGGGCGCCGGTGCGGCTCCAGAGCGATTTGAAGCGTCGATTGAAGAGGACGATGCGCTGATCGTTGTCGAACAGCACGAAGGCATCGGAAATGCTCTCGATGGCGTCAACCAGATGCTGGTGCGCGGTTTCCGCACGCAACCGGGCATCACTGAGCAGGCGGTTGCTGGCCTTCAGCTCGGCCATCGCCTGGTTCAGCGCATCGGTGCGCTCGCGCACCTGCTCGGCCAGCTCCACCGAATGCTGAAACGCCGCATAGGAGGCATCACGCCCGGAACTGCTGGATTCGATACGCTCGATCAGTGCCGCATTGATCCGGTGCAGCTTGGCGTTCTCACGTTCGAGCTCGGTCAGTCGGTTCGACAGCTCAGCGACCGCCTCGTCCTCCGGGACGGCCAATGGCGACCCCGGTGAAGGTCTGATTGATGTGCATGCCATTGAACTGTTCTCCGTAGGTGTTGAAGCCGATCACCTTCTGGCGTCGGAGAAAGGCGGACGTCTGCTCCGTGGTGCCGTTGCCCTCGATTTCCATCCGTCGCAGAAAGCAGTCGCAACCTATGGTCAGCAGGGTTTCGCCGAGCCGCTGTTCGAGGCGTTCGAACAACATCTCAAGGTTGGGCATCAAGGGACCGGGACGCATGGCGGTCAGCACGATGCCGTTCTCCACCGCGCAATAGAAGGTCAGGCTCAGGTCTTCGTTGACCTTCTGGATGGAGCGCACGTAGTACTGTTCATTGATGCGCACGGCCAGCGGGTGGGCAGCGAACAAGGCATGGTTGAGATCGCTGACGTTCACCCCGATCAGTCGGGCGTATTCCTCGGCGGCGGGCTCGGCGTTCAGCTCATAGACCCGCCGGGCATTGCTGTCGGCCATCGTCACCACCAGCTTTTCGCTGCGCGGCAGCATGTGATGCGTGGTGAATACTTCGAAATCCAGCCAGGTATTGATCAGCACCACGATGGCCGCGCCGCTGCGGAACTTGCCCTCGTAATAGACGTAGGTGTCGTTCAGGTGGTTGTCGTCACCGGCCGACCCGCCGAAATGCGGAATGCTGCCGAACGCGGCGCTGAGTGCCGAGAGAACGATTTCCTCGCGGCTGGACAGGCCATCGAGCAGGGTCAGGGCGAAACTGTGATCCTTGATCGGTGCCAGCGAGTTGCTGCGGCAATCGCTGCCAAGGCGTTCGACCAATTGCTGGGCATCGATCAGGCTGAAGCGGTCCATCTCGACGATCAGCTCGCTGGAAATGGAAAAGCTGCGGTGATCGAAGCCGACCGCCGTCACGCAGCTACGGTTGTAGCCTTGGGCGGTGATCTCCCCCGCCGAGGTGCAGCCCACCAGGCGCACACCGCCGAAATACTGTTGCAGCGCATCGCCCAGGGCTGGCAGGTCGTACTCGGCTGAACAGAAGAACAGCACGAAACCAAGATGGGGATGAATCAGCTGGCGGGCCAGATCTTGGGCCACGGTTTCAGCATCCCTTGCCTCCGACATCGCCGTGCGTATCACCTCGGCTCTTTGTTCGATCACGCACCGCACTCCCGTACCACCTGAATCGGATAGCAGGCCATTGAAAAACTACCTGACAGCTCTCATTTTTGGTCAGGGCACGGGGCAGGCAAATGCTACTTGAGTACCGGTGACGGCCTGCCAAGGTCGTAACGCGACGAAATCACGCATGGCGCAGACGAAAAGGCCGGCATTCCGAGGAATACCGGCCTTCTGTGATGCGGCGCAGTGTTGACCACTGTGCCCAGGGCGTGGTGTGCGCTCAGCGCACGGGCCACTGCGATGCAACGGATGGAGCGACCTACGGTTCGGATTCCAGCCGTGCCCTGTTGCGCGCGGGTTAGAAGCTCAGCGCAGCACCTACGGCAAAGGTGCGGGTGTCTTCGTCCAGAGCGGCGGTATTACGCCCACGGACTTCCAGTTCGTTGAGCTCGGCCACCAGCGTCAGGTTGTCGTTGATGCTGTGGAACAGCGCGATACCACGGGTTTCGAAGTCGGCAGCCGTACCCAGGCCGTTGCCATCATCCTCTGTCTTGCCGTAGGACAGCGCCACGCGGTTCTTGCCAAAACGGTAGGAGCCTTGGAGCAGGTAACCGTCGCTGTCTACTTCGCGCAGCAGCGCCTCGCCGAGGTTGTTGGTGAAGAAGGGGTTGATGCCTTCGGCCTGGAAGCCGGAAGCGGTCACCGACAGATCACCCATCTTCGCCTGCACGCCGTAGCTGATGCCCTTGGAGTCTACGTCACGCACGCTGCTGTCGGTGTTGTCCGAGCTCTGCTGCATGCCGCCGAGCCAGGTGTAGAACTGCGCACCGCCTGCCTCGAACTGATAGGTGATTTCGGTCTCGAAGCGCGGCGTGTCCTGATACGCCTTGTTCAGGGCTGCGCTCGTATCGCTGGTGGTATCCACCGGGTCCATGATGCCGACAGCAACACGCAGGCCGCTCATGACCGGCGAGCGATAAGTGACCTGTGCTGCCGGGAAGGGATAGGGGTAGCCGGTACCAATGTTGCCGAAGGAAACGCCGCCACCATCCACCAGGCCAAGGGTGTCGCTGACCTGGCCATAGCCGGTGAGCATCTCGTCGAGCAGGATGTTGGAGCGGGCGAACAGGCCGAAGTCCTTACCGAAGAGCACTTCACCCCACTCGTCATTGGCGACGGTGGCGTAGAACTGGCGGACGTCGATGCCGCTTTCGGTGCCATTGCTTTCACTGTCGTTGATGGTTACCCAGAACGAGGAGCGGCCACCGAGCTTGAGATCGCCGACCTGCTTGCTGAAGTTGAAGCCGATGTAGTTGGGCAGGAAGCCCATCTTGACGCGCGACTGGTTGCGGTCGAACTGCTCACCGGCACGGTCCACCTTGCTGTGGACGTAGAAGGTGTTGAAGTAACCATCGGTGGAGAAGGTGGTGCCTTCCTGATCGTCGTACAGCACGATTGCGGCCATGGCTGACTGACTCAGCCCCATGGCGATCGCGCTGGACAGAGCCAGGGGCAGAATTCGGGTAAAGGTTTTTTTCTTGTTGTGCATGGCGCTCTCCGCTTGATGTGACGACGGGCAGTCGTGTCGAGGCGGATTATCGAAAGCACCACGGATGAGCCATACGCTGCCATAGCGGCGTATGGCTAGTACTTTGGCTGTAGACGGGGGCTTGAGCTGCAAGCAGGCACGAGCAGAGCCGGAGGAAGCAGCGCTTAGGTAGTAAGCCGTAGCGCTTTAGCAGGTGATTCAACCTGTCAGGTTCAGGACCAGTGTGCATCCGGGGCGGCTGCATTGGCCAGAACCCGCCAGCCGCCAGCGCCATGGCGCACAAAGTCCAGCGCCGCCAGCACCTGCGCTGCACTGAGGTTGGCCATGACTTGCGCCACCCGTGCCGGATGTTCATCTTCGTGACCCGCCAGCCAGGCTTGTCCGAGCTGCTCGGCACAGGCACGCAGGTCAGCCGTGCCGGCCACATGGCGCAGGGACAGTTCACGCGCGGTCTCTTCGATCTGCACAGCCTGACTCGCCAGTTGCGCGGCGAGATCCTCTAGAAAGACCTCGATATGTCCGAGAATCTCCACTGCCGAAGCCGTTGGCGACTGCATGGCGAAGAGCATCCCACCCTGGCCAGCGAATGAGGCGAAACGACTGAAAACGGCATAGCCCAGTTGCAATTCACTGCGCAGACGACGGAAAAAGGCGCGTTCAAGCAGGCGCCCCAGCACTCGCCAACTGGCCTCGACCTCGCAGTCAGCATTTGCTGGCAACGGACAGAACAGCAGCAGAGCTGTCTCGCCTCGGTTCTCTTGCGAACCGAGCCTGTGCCAGTGATGGGCATCCGGACTGGTCGTCAACTCAGGCTGTGCCGACATGGCTTGTCCGGGCAACGCAGCAATCGCCGCTTGTAGCGGGCCACTGAGATCTGCTGCGAAACCCAGAGCCAGCCCCTGCCATCGGGCGCCCTGCCAATGTTGCCTCAGCCCGGTCTGCTCCAGCGAAGCCTGCTCGGTTCTGGGTGTCGCCTCGGCGAGCAAGCGCGGCAGCAATGTCAGCAGCTGGCGAATCGGCAATTCATCGCCGCCCAGCCTGAAGGCACGCTCGGCCAGTTGCGGCCCTTGGGCGAGAGAAGTTTGCGGCGGCTTGGCCAGCAATGCGGCCAGGTCTTTCAGAATCAGCGGAATGGCTTCGGCAATGCCGTACAGACTCAGCAGCCAGCCATGTCCCAGATCCTCGAAACGCAGCTCGACGCCGGCTTGCCGCGCCGCCCAGACCCGCGATTGCAAGGCGTGCCGAAGCGCCTGCCAGTATCCCGCCGAAATCGTGCTGGGCATGAATCGCCAGCGCAGATACAGCGCTGCACGCCCGTGTGCATCCTCCGGGCCGAGCCAGTGCAGGGCCGGTTCGAGTGCGTCTGCTTTGCCTCGCAGGCCGGCTTGCAGCCAGGAATTGGCCTGCGGCTGCCGCCAATGCCAAGCGATGGAGGCTGCTCGCTCTGGCGTTTCGAATCTCAGGCGTAGCGGAAAACCAGCGGTTTCGATGGGTTCACAATGGCTCGTGTCTGTGGTCAGTACAACCGGTTGCGCAGCGAGCACCTGTTCGAGCACGCCCCCCAGCGCCTGGCGGACTGCCGCCTCGTCGCTGCCATCGCTCCAGGCCAGTGGCTCGACCCAGTGCCTCAGCCGCGCCAGGGGCTCGGCTACCTGCAAGCCGCGCCGAAGCACGCGCAAGTATTCCTCGCGACAGGCCTGCCAGCGGGCTTCACTGGAAAAGAAGCGCAACCAATCGAACAATGCATCGACGACCTGCGCCCGCCGCGCAAGGCCCTGCTCAGTCAGCGTCGCCTCGATCACCATTACGCCCTGCCCCGCATACCAGTACGGCACACGCAGCTTCAGCAACTGGCATAACCCTTGGTCGCGCAGGCGTGACAGCAGGCTCTCCGGCGCTTCGGATGCGATCCAGCTGGACAGATGATCCAGCGCCGACAGGCCATGCGCGGACATCCCGTCGAGGGCGAACCCCAGCAGCAGGCGTGGCGCAGCCTTGTCCAGCTGCAGGCGCAGCCAGGCCTCGCGCGGATATTGCAAGGGCGGCGCATCACGCCGAATGAAGGGGCCAGCGGCAAGCGAACCATCAGCCAGCCGCGCCAACCGCATCAGTTCGGCGTGCGCATGCGGGCCGGCCAACAGCAGTTCGATCTGCCCCGTGCGGTAAAAGCGCTGATGATAGCCAAGCAGCGCCTGCTGGAAGTGCTCATCCTCGACGGGCAGTGTTTCGCGGTTGCCGGCGTGAAAGGCGCTGAACGGATGGCCGCTGCCGAGCACCTGCCCCAGCGCCGCATCGCACAGGGTTTCGGCATCCTCGACGCGCGCCCGGTATTCGGCATGCAGCACCTCGCGTTCACGCTGTTGCGCGGCAGGGTCGAGCAGCGGTCGGGCAAGCATGTCCAGCAGGCGCGACAGGCCTTCTTCGAGCCGGTCGGCGGGCACCTGGAAGAAATAGTCGGTGTGGCGCTCGCGGGTCGAGGCATTCAGTTGCCCGCCACAGGCCTGGACGAAAGGCATCAGGCTCTGTTCGACGGGATAGTGCCGGCTACCGAGAAACAGCAGGTGTTCAAGAAAATGCGCCAGCCCCGGATAGGCCGCGGGCGCATCGTGGGCGCCGGCATGCACGCGGACAAACGCGGCAGCCTGCGCCCCCTCGGGCAGGCACAGCAGGCGTACACGCAGGCCATTGGGCAGGCTGATCTGCGGTGGACGCTGGACAGAATCGGTTTGCAGAGGCATGGGCTATGGCGGCTCCGGCAGAGGTCCGGGCAGGATCGCGCCAAGCCGTGTTCGACACAATGGTGCCAAAGTATTGGCTCAGCAGGCCGTTGCAAACCATCTGCGCTGACGGATGCCTCGGCATGGACCATCAGGTAAGCTCGTAGCACAAAGCCAGTCAGTCAATCCGAGGTGCCGTGATGACCCTGACGCTTCTGCAGAATGCTGCCCTTCTCCTTGCGCTGTGCTGGCTGCTCGGCTTTACCCTGCATCACAGGGCCAACAGACATCCCACGGCTACCAATACCCTAACTGGCCTCTGGTTCGGTGGCGTCTGCGTGGTCGGCATGATGGTGCCCTTCACGCTGCAGCCGGGCGTCATCTATGACAGCCGCGCGGCGGTGTTGAGCATGGCCAGTCTCTTTGGCGGGCCGCTGACGGCAGCGATCGCCGCCGTCATGGCCGGAGGCTACCGGCTGTGGCTGGGTGGAGCGGGAAGCTACATCGGCCTGTTCAATATCGCCATGCCGGTACTGTTGGGTCTTGGCTTTCGTCTTGGCCACAAGCGTGGCCTGTGGAAGATCGGCTTCTGGCCATTGCTGGGCCTGGGACTCATTCTGCATGCCTCCGCGCTGATCTCCATGCTCGCATTGCCTTCGGTGGCCTCCCTGAGCATCGGGGAGCTGGCCCTGCCAACGCTGCTGATCATGCCACTGGCGACAGTGATGGTCGGCCTGCTGCTCGATGACCTCTCGCGCCACCACCGCGCCGAGCAGGCCCTGCTGGCCAGCGAAGCGCGCCTGAGTGCGATCACCCGTGCCATTCCGGACCTGCTGCTGGTCATCGATGAAGACGGTCAGTATATGGAAATCGTCTCCTCCGACAGCAGCCCGCCATTTGCCGGCTGCCAGGCGCTGACGGGCCAGAGCATGCACCAGGCGTTGCGCCAGGAGGATACGGAGCGCTTCATGGGACTCATCGAGCAGGCGCTGACCAGCAATACGCCGCTGACACTGGAGTTCCCCTACCAGACCGAGGAAGGTCTGAAATTCTACGATGTTCACGCACAACGCCTGGAAACACCGCCCGACGGCAAGCGCGCGGTGGTTGCCATCCTGCGCGACATCACCGAGCGCAAGACGGCAGAAGAACGCATTCATCACCTGGCCTTCTACGACCTGCTGACCGGCCTGCCCAACCGGCGCCTGCTGCTCGACCGCCTGCAGCAGGCGCTGACGAGCAGCGCGCGCAGAGGCTGCCACGGCGCCCTGATGTTCATCGATCTGGACAATTTCAAGAACATCAACGATGCCTACGGCCACCCGGTCGGCGACCTCTTTCTGCAACAGGCCGCCCAGCGCCTGCGCACCGGCGTGCGTGGTAGCGACACCGTGGCGCGCCTGGGCGGCGACGAGTTCGTGGTGATGCTCGAAGAACTCGACAGCCAGCCCGAAAGAGCCGCCGAGCAGGCCCGGCAGATCGGCGACAAGCTGCTGGCGACCCTGGCCACGCCCTATTCCCTGGAGGGGGAAATGCTCCACAGCAGCGGCAGCATCGGCATTGCGCTGTTCTGCGGTGTGGGCGTCAGCCCCGACGAGCTGATGAAGCGCGCCGACCTGTCGATGTACGAAGCCAAGAACAACGGCAAGAATGCGCTGCGCTTCTTTGACTCATCCATGCAGGACTGCATGCAGCAGCGGCTGGAACTGGAAGACGAGCAACAGCGATCAGAGGTCTGCTCGTAGAGCGGACGTTGTTCGGTCCTTGGATGGGCCTTGTTGAAGCCCGAGCATAAGGCCGAACTTGTTCGGCCTTGGATGAATGCATTCGACCCTACGGAATGAGCGGTCCGTAGCCTGGATTAGCCGAAGGCGTAATCCGGGGTTCCGCAGCAAGCCGACAATATAGGGTGGAGACACCCCTCGGCGAACGACCTTGCTCCCGCTCGCCAGGTCGGTGGAGCGTACCCCGACCTACAGCGCCCGCGGCGCCCGGCGGCACAGTGTCACCAGCGCCTGTACCCAGCTTTCATGAGTATTCAGGCAGGGAACCAATTGCAGCTCCTCACCACCGGCAGCCACGAATTGCTCGCGGCCACGGTCGCCGATTTCCTCCAGTGTCTCGATGCAGTCGGCGACGAAGGCCGGGCACATCACCAGCAGCTTCTTCACACCCTGCGCCGCCAGCTCGTCCAGACGGGCTTCGGTATAGGGCTCGATCCACTTGGCGCGCCCCAGGCGGGACTGGAAGCTCACTGACCACTGGTCCGGGCGCAATCCGGCACGTTTCGCGAAGGCAGCACCACTCTGCAGGCACTGGGCACGGTAGCAACTGGCAAGCACCGCACCTTCGGCACGCTGGCAGCAATCATCACTTTTCAGGCAATGCGCGCCGCTCGGGTCGGTCTTGTGCAAATGACGCTCGGGCAGGCCGTGGAAGCTCAGCAGCAGGTGATCGAAATCCTGCTCCAGATAAGGTCTGACGCTATCGACCAGGGCGTCGAGGTATTCCGGCTGATCGTAGAAGGGCTGCAGGATCGAGAGTTCGATATCGAGCCCCCTGTCACGAATGACCCGCCGTGCCTCTTCGACAGCGGTTTTCGTGGTGCTGTCGGCAAACTGCGGATACAGCGGCGCAAAGGTCACCTGGCGAATGCCCTGCCCCGCCAGTTTGACCAGCGCACGCTCGATGGACGGCTCGCCATAACGCATCGCCAACTCCACCGGGCCTTCCTTCCAGTACGGGCGCACGGCTTCGCTCAGGCGCTGGCTGAGCACCACCAGCGGCGATCCCTCCGGCCACCAGATCGAGGCATAGGCGTGGGCCGACTGTTGCGGACGCCTGACGAGAATCAGCGACACCAGCAGACGGCGCAGCGGCCACGGCAGATCGACGACATAGGGGTCCATCAGAAACTGGTTGAGATAACGCCGTACATCGGCCACCTCGGTGGACGCTGGCGAACCCAGATTGACCAGTAACAACGCCTGCTCTGTCATGCGTATTTCTCTGCCTTGTGTTGGGAGGATCGTGCCACGCCCACCGGAGTGGCCGGGCGGCGGCGCTATACTGCCCGAGCCGGGCGCCTGGATGCTACCCGACAGATCGAATCCGCAGGCGCTGGAATGGTTTGGACTGTCGCGGCTGTTTCAGGCAGGAGCAGGAGTGATACCAGGGGAGGATCGGAGCATTGCCAGCGGCCTTCCGTCGCCGCTGGCAAGAGCGCTACCCGCGCTTGTCAGAAGGGATCATCGCGTGGCGCCTGATCAGCGTATCGGCCGCCAGCAACGCCAGCAGCGGTAGCACACCGACCTTCAGCGCCAACGGCCAGGACACGACAAAGCCAATCAACACTGCCCCCGCCACCACGATGGCGGCAAGGCAATGTGCACAAAAGCGCCACAGTTCCATTGCAACGACCCGAGTATTCCGGTTGTTGAGCATGGCGAGCCCCTCTTGTTGTTATCAGCCTCGTACAAGGTCAGCGTAGTCACCGTGTACATATGCGCAAACACATTTTCATTTCATTAATGTGTCTGGCACGGTGTTTACAGGCGATCCGAATGTTTCGCCCAAGAAGGTCTAAGCTCTGTCAGAGAACCACAGAGGGCAGCCGCCATGACCACCCCCACGCTCGGCATCAGGCTCGATGACGCGACCCGCGAGCGACTCGCCGCAGCCGCGCACCGGCTCGATCGCACACCGCAGTGGCTGGTCCGGCAGGCCATCTTCGACTTCCTCGAACAACTCGATAACACAGGCCAGATAGGCGAGAGCAGCCGCGCGGGCACTATCGAGCAGGAAGCGGACCTGAACATCGAGCCGGCCAGCCTGCCATTTCTCGAATTCGCCGAATCCATCCTGCCGCAGTCGGTGCTGCGTTCTGCCATCACCGCCGCCTACCGCCGCCCCGAATCTGAAGCCGTGCCGATACTGCTGGAGCAGGCGCGGCTTGCGCCGGACAAGGCCACCGCAGCGCACGAGCTTGCCATGCGCATCGCTGGCAAGCTGCGCAACCGAAAAAACGCCGGCGGTCGCCAGGGGCTGGTACAGGGGTTGCTGCAGGAATTTTCGCTGTCCTCCCAGGAAGGCGTGGCGCTGATGTGCCTGGCCGAAGCCCTGCTGCGGGTGCCGGACAAGGGCACGCGCGATGCGCTGATCCGCGACAAGATCAGCACCGGCAACTGGCAGCCGCACCTGGGCAACAGCCAGTCGGTATTCGTCAATGCGGCGACCTGGGGGCTGATGCTGACCGGCCGGCTGGTGGGCACCCACAACGAGACGGGCCTCACCTCTTCGCTCAACCGGCTGATCGGCAAAGGCGGCGAGCCGCTGATCCGCAAGGGCGTGGATATGGCGATGCGGCTGATGGGCGAGCAGTTCGTCACCGGCGAAACCATCGGCGAGGCGCTGGCCAACGCCCAGACCATGGAAGCCAGGGGCTTTCGCTATTCCTACGACATGCTCGGCGAAGCCGCGCTGACCGCCGGGGATGCGCGCCGCTATCTCGCCGCCTACGAGCAGGCGATCCATGCCATCGGCAAGGCCTCGCACGGGCGCGGCATTTATGAAGGGCCGGGCATCTCGATCAAGCTCTCGGCCCTGCACCCGCGCTACAGCCGAGCGCAATACGAGCGGGTGATGGACGAGCTTTACCCGACATTGCTGTCACTGACGCAACTGGCCCGGCAGTACGACATCGGCATCAATATCGACGCCGAGGAAGCCGATCGCCTCGAACTGTCGCTGGACCTGCTCGAACGCCTGTGCTTCGAGCCTTCGCTGGCGGACTGGAACGGCATCGGTTTCGTCATCCAGGCCTACCAGAAGCGCTGCCCGCATGTGGTCGACTACCTGATCGACCTGGCTCGGCGCAGCCGGCACCGGCTGATGATCCGGCTGGTCAAGGGCGCCTACTGGGACAGCGAAATCAAGCTGGCGCAGATCAACGGGCTGGAGGGGTATCCGGTCTACACCCGCAAGGCCTATACCGATGTGTCCTTTCTCGCCTGTGCACGCAAACTGCTGGCCGCGCCAGAGGCGATCTACCCGCAGTTCGCCACGCACAACGCCCACACCCTGGCGGCGGTCTACCAGCTCGCCGGGCCGAACTACTATGCCGGCCAGTATGAATTCCAGTGCCTGCACGGCATGGGCGAACCCCTCTACGAGCAGGTGGTGGGCAAGGGCGATGGCCGTCTCGATCGCCCCTGCCGCATCTACGCGCCGGTGGGCAGCCATGAAACCCTGCTGGCCTACCTGGTGCGCCGGCTGTTGGAAAACGGCGCCAACACCTCGTTCGTCAACCACATCGCCGACACGAGCATCGCGCTGGAGGAACTGGTGGCCGACCCGGTGCGCACGGTCGAACGACTGCTGGCGGAAGAAGGCACGCTCGGCCTGCCGCATCCGCGCATTCCACTGCCGCGCAATCTCTACGGGGATGCACGGCTCAACTCCTGCGGCATCGACCTGTCCAGCGAACAGCGCCTGGCTTCACTGTCCTCCGCCCTGCTCGCCAGCGCGCATCGGCTTTACAGCGCAGCACCCCTGCTGGGTTGCGCGGCCTCCATGACAGCGGTCGCCGAACCACTGCTCAACCCGGCCGACCACCGTGACCCGGTGGGCCTGCTGCAGGAAGCAACCGAGGAAGACGTGGACAACGCCCTGCGCTGCGCCCAGGAAAGCGCAGCAAGCTGGCAGGCAACCCCGCCAACCGAACGCGCCGCCGCACTGGAACGGGCCGCCGAGCTGATGGAAAGCCGTATGCAGGAACTGCTCGGCGTGCTGGTTCGCGAAGCCGGGAAATCCTTCGTCAACGCCATCGCCGAAGTGCGCGAAGCGGTGGACTTCCTGCGCTTCTATAGCGCCGAGGTGCGCAGCAATTTCGACAACGAAACGCACCTGCCGCTCGGGCCTGTGGTATGCATCAGCCCCTGGAATTTCCCGCTGGCGATCTTCACCGGCCAGGTCTGCGCCGCCCTTGGCGCGGGCAATACGGTATTGGCCAAGCCTGCCGAGCAGACCCCGCTGATCGCCACGATGGGCGTGCAGATCCTCCATGAAGCCGGGATTCCCAGAGGGGCGCTGCAGCTGTTGCCGGGCCGTGGCGAAACCGTCGGCGCACGGCTGGTGGCGGATGAGCGGGTACGCGGCGTGATGTTCACCGGCTCCACCGCCGTCGCCTCGATCCTGCAACGCAGCATCGCCGGACGCCTGGACGCCCGTGGCCGGAGCATTCCGCTGATCGCCGAAACCGGCGGACAGAACGCGATGATCGTCGACTCCTCGGCGCTGGCCGAACAGGTGGTCATGGACGTCATGGCCTCGGCCTTCGACAGCGCCGGGCAGCGCTGCTCGGCGCTGCGCGTACTCTGCCTGCAGGAAGAGGTGGCCGAGCGCATCATCGCCATGCTCAAGGGCGCCATGGCCGAAGCGCGCATGGGCAACCCGCAGCGGCTGTCGGTGGATGTCGGCCCGGTGATCGATAGCGAAGCCCGCGACGCTATCGAAAAGCATCTGCAGGCCATGCGCGACAAGGGCCGGACGGTTCAGCAGATGGCCCGTGTCGATGCAGACGAGTGTGCCCACGGCACCTTCGTGATGCCGACGCTGATCGAACTGGAACGCCTCGATGAGTTGCAGCAGGAAGTGTTCGGCCCGGTGCTGCACGTGCTGCGCTACCGTCGCGCCGAGCTGGATGCCCTGCTCGACCAGATCAATGCCGCCGGCTACGGCCTGACGCTGGGGGTGCATACTCGCATCGACGAGACGATTGCCAGGGTCGTCGAGCGCGCCAGGGTCGGCAATCTCTACGTCAACCGCAACATCGTCGGCGCGGTGGTCGGCGTACAGCCTTTCGGCGGCGAGGGCCTGTCCGGCACCGGCCCCAAGGCGGGCGGTCCGCTGTACCTGTATCGGTTGCTCTCGGCCAGGCCCGATGACGCGCTGCGCCGGGCGCTGGACTTCGGCGGTACGCAGACGGCGCCGGAGATCCACCGAGACGAAGAACAGGAAAACGCCGCCCGGCTGTTCAAACAGTGGGCGCAGGACAACGGCATGCATGAACTGGCCGCACTCTGCGAGGGCTATCGCGAACAATCCCAGAGCGGCAGCACCCGGCTGCTCAACGGCCCCACCGGCGAGCGCAACAGCTACAGCCTGCTGCCGCGTGAATATGTGCTGTGCCTGGCCGAAACCGGGCAGGACCTGCTGACCCAGCTCGCAGCCGTGCTGGCCATCGGCAGTCAGGCGGTGCTGCCGGACACTCCGCCCGGTCGCAGCCTGATCGAGCGACTGCCGCAGGAAGTCCAGGCGCGAACCCGGCTCGTCGCCGACTGGAGCCGCGATGAGGTGCGTTTCGATAGCGTGCTGCACCATGGCGATGCCGACCAGCTACGCGACCTCAGCCAGCAGCTGTCAACGCGCAGCGGGCCTATCGTCGGCGTGCAGGGGCTGGCCCCTGGCGAAACCGATATCCCGCTGGAACGCCTGCTGATCGAGCGCGCCCTGAGCATCAACACCGCCGCAGCGGGCGGCAATGCCAGCCTGATGACACTGGGCTGATGTCACGTCGCACCTGTTCAACAGACAATCCACCACCAATGATAATGATTTGCATTTGATATAGCATTAGCAATCAATTAGGATGCTGCCCGCCTCTCTACCGAGCGTGCCGCCCTATGAACGTTGCTGAACAGTCAAGAATCGCTGTCAACTTGGCGATGCTGGTCAACATGCTGTCATTGGGGTCGCTGATGATGGTCATGCCGCTGGGGCCGGACCTCGTTCGCCACCTCGGCATGGAAGCCAGCCATGTGGGTTACATCAGCGGCGGCGCGACCCTCGCCGCCGCCTTCAGTGCGGTTGTAGCCGCTCCCTGGCTGGATCGCTTCGACCGCAAGCGCGCGCTCGTTACCCTGCTGACGCTTCGCTTCGTCCTTCTGCTCTGTTGCGCGCTGGCCACCCACGCCAATCAGCTCATCGCCCTGTTCATTCTGTCGGGCCTGCTGGCAGGCCCGATGGGCGCGGTATTGATGGCGGCCATGCTGGACATGATTCCGCCTGCGCAGCGCGGCAGGCAGCTTGCCTACGTCGGCATGGGCTTTTCACTGGCGGCCATCCTGATCATTCCCCTGTCGCTGGAAAGCGCGGCCCGCTGGGGTTGGACATCGCCATTCCTGATTCTGGGTGGCGCCGGACTGCTGCTGGCATTGCTGTGCCAGTTGCTTCTGCCCTCGCCGCCTGCTGCCAAGCGGCCACGCGGCTCGATCCTGCCGCTGCTTTCCTCGCGTTTGTGCCTGGCAGCCCTGGCCATCACCGCGCTGCAGATGTTCGGCCATTTCCTGCTGGTGCCGCACTTCGCCAATTACTTCCAGTTCAACCTGGATTTTCCCCGCAGCAGCCTGGGCCTGCTCTATTTCCTCGGCGGTCTCGCCAGCCTCGCGGCGATGCGCCTCGGTGGCGGCTGGATCGATCGCGGTGGCGCGGTGACGGTCGTGCTGGTCAGCAGCGGCGGCCTCGCCTTGGTAACCGCGCTGGGTTTCGCAACATCGCTGGGCGTCTCGCTCTACATCATCTTCACCCTGTTCATGGCGCTGAGCGCCGTGCGCAGCAACAGCACCATGACCATCGCCGCCGGCATTCCGCAGCCGCATCAGCGCGCGGCCTTCATGGCGTTCCAGGGCACGGTTTCGAATGTCGCCGCCGGGATCGGCAGCCTCTGCTCCGCGCTCTACCTGACGTCCGGCGCACAGCACCAGTTGATCGGCTTCGAGCACCTGGCCGGCTTCTACGCGCTCGTCGGGCTGGTGGCTGGTCTGGGCGTCCTCTACCTGCTGCATGGCCTGCGCCAGCGCGATGCCAGCCACCAGGAGATGACAGAACAACAGGCGGGATGAACCTGCCGGGGATTCGTGATCAGTCCGCTTCAAACAACATCAAGCAGCAACGGAGCATGCTATGCCAATCGTAAGAAACCGAGGAATCAGCCGTCCTCGTCACCTATCCCTGACCATCCTGGCCAGTCTTCTGCCGTTCTGCGCACTCGCGGATGATCCGGTAGCACTGAAGAACGAAGTCATCACCGCCACCCAGACCGCCCACAGCGAACTCAGCGCACCGGCCAGTGTGTCGGTGGTGACGCGCGAAGAGCTGGAAAAGATGCCGGTCTACAACCTGGCCGACGCGGTGAAGTATTTGCCGGGCGTGCACATCAACCCGTCTTCATCCTATGGCCGCAAGGAAATCAAGCTGCGCGGGATGGATTCGGACTATACCCTGCTGCTGGTCAATGGTCGCCGCGTGAATTCCCGCGAAGCCCTGACCTCCAACTACGCCAACGACTTCGACCTGTCGTCGATTCCCATGGCCGCCATCGAGCGCATCGAGGTGATCCGTGGCCCGATGTCCTCGCTGTATGGCGCCGATGCCCTGGGCGGCGTGGTCAACGTGATCCTGCGCCAGCCAACGGAAAGAACCGCCGCCGGCCTCGCCTATACCTACGAGCACCCGACCGAAGGGGATTCCGGCGACAGCCACAAGACCAGCGGCTACATCAGCGGTGCGCTGATCGAGAACAAGCTACGCGGCAACCTGATCGTCGAAACTACCGACCAGGCGGCCTGGGGTTCCGAGCAGACCGTCTTCGCCAACACCGATGCGGTCGAGAAACGCCAGAACGGCAGCGCCTTCGGCACCCTCAGCTGGTTGCTGGACGAGCGCCAGAGCATCGACCTGGACATGAGCTACCGCAGCGATGACCGCAAGGCGATCTGGAACAATTCCGGCGTGTCCTTCCCGACCAACGTCCAGGAAATGGATCGCTGGACCCTGGGCCTGGCGCACAACGGCAACTGGGACGGCTTCAACACTCGCCTGCGCTACTACTACGAAGACGTCGACCTGATGGACGACTCCGAGCTCATGACCACCCTGCACGGCACCAAGGGTGACGTGCAGCAGAAGAACCACACCGTCGATGGTCAGGTCAGCGCCTTCCTTGGCAACCACCTGCTCACCCTGGGTGGCGAGTTCCGCCGTATCGAACTGTCGCACAACCAGAACCTGGGCGCGGATACCGAAGTCGATCAGAAGGCCATCTACCTGCAGGACGAATTCTCCATCGGCAGGCTCGACATCACCCTGGGCGGTCGCTGGGACGATCACGACAGCTTCGGTGGCGAGTTCAGCCCGCGCGCCTACGGTGTCTACAACCTGACCGACAACTGGGTGATCAAGGGCGGCGCGGGCAAATCCTTCAAGGCGCCGAGCATCTACCAGTTCGACGAGACCTACGGCGTGCTGGCCTGCCGTGGCAGGTGCACCCTGGTCGGCAACCCCGACCTGAAGCCGGAAACCGCCACCAGCTACGAGCTCGGCACGCTCTACCAGGACCAGCGTATCGAGGCCGGCATCATGTTCTTCGATAACGAGATCGAGGACATGATCTACACCGACAGCTGGCGTGCCGGTTACATGCCGAGCGTGATGACCTACACCAACGTCGACAAGGCGCGCGTCAGGGGCTACGAGCTGCAAGGCCGCTACGCTTTCAGCGATGCGATTGGCTTGCGCGCCAACTACACCTATGCGGACGCTGAGAACCGCGAGACCGACGAGCCCCTGCGCAACACGCCGCAGCACATGGCCAACATCGGTGTAGACTGGTCCGCCCTGCCGAACCTCGACCTGAACCTGGACTACCAGTACACGGGCAGCCAGTTCGTCTATGTCTCGGCCGCACAGCCCGAAGTCGAGTCCGGTGCTTTCCACACGCTCAGCGTCGGCGCCCGCTACAAGGCCACCAACGAGCTGACGCTCCGCGGCGGACTCAACAACCTGACCAATGAGAAGCGCGACGAGGTTGCGCAGTCGATCGACAACATCCTCATGGGTCGCACGCTGTTCGTGGGCTTCAGCTACGACATCTGACCCACCAACCCCCGGTGGTTTCGACCGCCGGGTTTCATCGGAGTAGTAACAGATGAACAATGGCAACGATTAACCAGTCGCTTCCCGGCCATCAGAAGACCGTCATCCTGTGTGGCGGCGGCCTGCTGCTGGGGTTGCTGGCGCTCTCGATGAGTATCGGCGCGGGTGTCTACGGCGCGGGTGACGTGCTCGGCTATCTGCTGGGCGATCCGCTCGCCGTGGCGGACGAGAAACTGGCCATGGTGGTCGATACGCTGCGTCTGCCCCGCACCCTGGCAGCGCTGGTGGTCGGTGCGAGCCTGGCGATCGCCGCCTCGTTGCTGCAAAGCGCGACACGCAACCCGCTGGCCGAACCCGGCCTGCTCGGCGTCAATGCCGGTGCGGTGCTGGGGCTGGTGATCGGCCTGATCTTCTTCGGCGTCGAGTCCACCCAGGGTTACCTGCTGTGGTCCGGCGCCGGTGCGCTGCTGGGCAACCTGGTAGTGCTGGTGATCGGGCTGATGCTCGGTCAGGCCAGCCCGCTGAAGCTGATCCTCGCCGGCGTTGCCCTGGGTGCGATCTTCAGCGGCCTGTCGAACTTCATGCTTCTGCGTACGCGCATCGCGCTGGAGCAGTTCCGTTTCTGGAACCTGGGATCGCTGTCGGCCTCCAGCCTGGATGCCCTGGCTACGGTGGCACCAGTCGCACTGTTCGGCCTGGTCCTGGCCGCCCTGCTCTGTCGGAAGCTGACGCTGATGCAGATGGGCGACAGCCAGGCGCGGGCGCTGGGCATTCATACCACCTGGGTACGCCTGGGCGTGCTGGCCGCCTCGACGCTGCTGATCGCCTGTGCGATTTCCCTCGCGGGCCCCATCGGTTTCGTCGGTTTTCTGGCCGCCTATTGCGCCCGCATGATCGAACCGGTGGCGTTGCTGCGGCAACTGCTGTTCTCCACTCTGTTCGGTATGGCATTCCTGCTGGCCGCCGACGTGCTCGCACGCTGGTTGCTGCAACCCTACGAGTTGCCGGTCGGTACCCTGCTGGCCGCGCTGGGCGCGCCGGCGCTGATCGCCATCGTGCTGCGCGGCGGTTTCCGTTCACTGCTGGCGGTGAGGTAGGCATGGCGACCGTTACCCCAACCGGCGTCTGGACCTTGCGTCTGGGCGCGATGAGCCTGTTGTTGCACCGTCGCAACTGGCTGATGTTCGCCCTCTTGTCGGTAGTGCTCGCGCTGCTGGTGGTGCTGGCGATCAGCCTGGGCTCGGGCAACATGGGCGTGCGCGACGTGCTCGCCACCCTGGCCGGCAACGGCAGCAAGCTGCACGAGATCATGGTGTTCAAGATCCGTATGCCGCGGGTCGCGGCGGCCATCGTGGCGGGCTTCGCCATGGGCATGGCCGGCTGCCTGATCCAGACCCTGGTGCGCAACCGCCTGGCCACCCCGGACATGATCGGCGTGAACGAGGGCGCGTCACTGGCGGTGGTCGGCTTCGCCCTGTACCTGACGCTGGGCAGCTGGCCCTGGTGGGCCTCCCCGCTGGGTGCGCTGCTGGCGGCAGCCGCGCTCTTCACGCTGTGCCGTCGGCCCGGCGAGCAAGGCTACCTGTTCATCATCATCGGTATTGCGCTCTCCGAGCTGCTCGGCGCCCTCGGCGATTTCGCCATGGCAACCCAGCCGTTGACCCATCTGGGCAACATCTACCTCTGGACCATGGGCCACTTCGCCGGGGTCAGCTACCAGACGGTCAATCCCATCGTGCTGGTGTTGCTGGTGCTCTGCCCCGTGATGGTGTTGCTCAACCGCCCGCTGGCACTGTTGCGCTTCGGCGATGCCACGGCGCGAAACCTTGGCGTACGGGTGCCGCTGGTACAGCTCGGTGTGCTCGGCCTGGCCATCGTGGTCGCCTCGCTGGGTACGGCCATCGGCGGGCCGGTGGTGTTCATCGCCATGGCCGCACCGATCCTCGCGTCCTGGCTGGCGCGCGGCAATCTCGCCCCCATCTGGCTGTCAGCCCTGTGCGGTGCGGTGCTGCTGCTGGGCAGCGACACCCTGGTGCGGGTATTGGCCCAGCCCGAGGAAATTCCCACCGGCATCATGACCCGGCTGCTGGGCGGCATTCTGCTGCTCGGCCTGCTGGTCAAGGACAGACGAGGAGCTGAATGATGACTGCCTTGCACGCTCGGAATCTGCATTTTGCCTACCAGGACAAGGTCATCCTGCGGGATATCTCCTTCTCGCTGCCCAAGGGCCGGCTGATCGGCATCGTCGGCCCCAACGGCAGCGGCAAGTCCACACTGCTCAAGCTGCTGGCGCGCCAACTCCCGCTGCAAGGCGGAGAGGTGGACATCCAAGGGCAGTCGCTGTCGAGCTATTCGATGAAGAGCCTGGCCCGACAACTGGCCTTTCTGCCCCAGCGTCCAGTGATGGTCGAAGGCATTCGCGTCGAACAACTGGTGCAGTACGGGCGCCATCCGCACCAAGGCTGGTTCAACCAGTGGAGCGACGAAGACGCGCGGCAGGTGGCCCGCGCGCGGGAGGCCATGCAGCTCGATGCCATCTGGCGGCGCCAGGCCTCGTCGCTCTCCGGCGGCCAGGCGCAGCGTGCGTGGCTGGGCATGATCCTGGCGCAGAACACCGACCTGATCCTGCTCGACGAGCCCACCAGCGCGCTGGATATCGGCCACCAGGCCGAGGTGATGGAGGCCGTGCACCGGATCACTCAGGAAGGCCGCACGGTGCTCATCGTCATCCATGACCTGGGTATCGCGGCGCGTTATTGCGACGAGCTGATCGCCCTCGCCGATGGCCAGATCCAGGCCATGGGGCCGGCACGCCAGGTCATGACCAAACATCTGGTGGATCGCCTCTACGACACCGACGTGGACATCCTGCCTGCGCCCGGTGACGGCGCGCCGGTGATCGTTCCAAGGCGCCGGTCGCTGGCGGCTGCCACGTCGGCCAATACCCGCACCGCACAGGTGCCCGAATTCGTTCAAGAGGATGCAACGCAATGATCGACAGGAACCTACGAAACCTCGCCGCGACACTGCTGAGCGGCCTGCTGGCACTGCCAGTACTCGCGGACACCCGGCAGGTGGAAGACGCCTTGGGCAACCCGGTGACCGTTCCGGCCGAACCGCAGCGAGTCATCACCCTCAGTGAAAGCGACCTCGACAGCGCGCTGGCCCTCGGTGTGGCGCCGGTCGGCACCGTCAATGGTCGTGGTCAGGCCGCGCCTCCCCGCTATCTCGAAGACAAGATGCCCGCCGGCATCAAGGTGGTCGGCGATCTCGACAACCCCAACCTGGAAACCCTGCTGGAACTGCAGCCCGACCTGATCCTCACCGGCCCGGTGAAACCGGAGCAGCTGGCGATCCTCAACGAGATCGCCCCTACCGTCGTCACCTACAACTGGGGAAGCCCTTGGCAGGAGAGTTTCCAGCGCACCGCCCACATCCTGAACCAGGATGCCCAGGCCAGGACCTTCATCGAAGGCTACGAAGCACGTACCGTCGAGGCGCGTGAGCGCCTGAAGGATCACCAGGGGGAGACCTTCAGCATCGCGCGCTGGAATCCCAAGGGGCCGTCCTACATGTTCAAGGAGTCCTTCGCCAGCACCATCGTCGAAGATGTCGGCCTGCGTCGCCCGGCCCACCAACAGGATGCTGGCCACACGCACTCCATGGCGCTGAGCCTGGAATCGCTGCAGCTGCTCGACGCCGACTGGCTGGTGATCGGTACCCTCGCCACCAGCGGCGAGGCCGTCGAGGCCATGCGTCAGGCCGAGGAAACCCCTGCTTTCCGGCAACTGACAGCCATCCAGGCCAAACGCTTCGGCCCCGTGGACGGCTCGCTCTGGACCTCCACCGGCGGGCCGCTGGCCGCGATGCAGGTGATCGAGGATATCGAAGCCATCGTCGTCGGCAAGGCCGATGCAGAGCCGGTGGCGAAGGACTGACCGATCCCGGCAACCCCAGACACCGGGTTGCCGACTCCGACTCAGATACTCTTGCCCTGAATTGGCTCCAGCCATCAACCCGTAGCGGTGCTCCAGTCGATCAGGCTGAATTGCCAGGTCGCCAGGATAAAGAGCCCAAAAGCGATTCGGTACCAGGCGAATGCCGCATAGCTGTGGTTACCGATGAATTTCAGCAAGGCGCGCACGGCCAGCATGGCGAAGATGAAGGAGACGACGAAGCCGATGGCGAATACCGGAAAATCACCTGGCTGGAACAGGTCCCGGTATTTGTAGCCCGAATACACTGCCGCACCGACCATGGTCGGCATGGCGAGAAAAAAGGAAAACTCGGTCGCCGCCTTGCGCGACAGGCCGAACAGCAGCCCGCCAATGATGGTCGCGCCGGAGCGCGAGGTTCCGGGAATCAGGGCCAGGCACTGGGCAAAGCCCACCTTCAGCGCATGGCTCCAACGCATGTCATCGACGGTTTCGGCCTGGATGCGATGCGGGCGCTTCTCCGCCCAGAGCATGACCACGCCACCGATGACCAACGCAGTGGCAACGGTAATCGGATTGAACAGGTATTTGTGGATCAGATCGGCAAACACCACACCCAGCACCACAGCCGGCATGAACGCGACCAGCAGATTGCCCGTGAATTTCTGTGCCTGCCTTTCCTTCGGCAATCCGGTTACCACATCAAAAATCTTGCGCCGGTACTCCCAGACAACGGCCAGGATTGCGCCCAGCTGAATGATGATATTGAAAGCCAGCGCCCGCTCACCACCGAAACCAATCAGATCGGCAACGATGATCTGGTGCCCGGTACTGGAAATTGGAAGAAACTCGGTAATGCCCTCTACCACCCCTAAAATCAATGCCTGAAAGGCAAGCCAAAGATCCATCCAATCCCCATCAGCAGTGCAGCCACCGCATTTGAATATGCAACAAAGGTATATGCCAGATAGCCAGCTCGGCGCTGTTCTGACTCACCGCGGACAAGTAAATTCACCGCCGCTGCGGTGTCATCCTCATTTTTTCAGGCGCGATGCCGAAACACTATTCACAAGCCTATGAAAATCAGGCATCGCCACCCGCTGACTGGGGCAGGATGCCACACGCCAAGGAATACCGGCGTACGGATAATAATGATCAAGCCTCGACAGGAGCTCTCAAGCCAATGAATATGCTGCGTAATTTTCCGATCAGTAAACGTCTTTGGCTGATTCCGCTGGTATCTGTTGCCATGCTCTTCTTTCTCGGCCTGTTGATGATGCAGCAGGTACGCACCGACCTGTACAAGGGCAAACAGGTCATGACTCAGAATATCGTCGAAACGTCTCTGGGCATCCTCAGCCATTACCAGCAACTTGAAGCGAGCGGCGCCATGACTACAGCCGCCGCCCAGAAGGCGGCAATGGAGCAGGTAAAAGTGCTGCGCTATGGCCAGGATGACTACTTCTGGATCAACGATATGGGTCCAACGATGCTGATGCATCCCATGCGGCCAGAGCTCGATGGCCAGGATCTGTCCAAAAGCAAGGACCCGAACGGCAAGGAGCTGTTCAACGAGATGGTCAAGGTGGCACGCCTGCAGGGCGCTGGACTGGTGGATTACGAATGGGCCAAACCCGGCGAGAAGAATCCCGTACCGAAAATTTCCTATGTCCAACTGTTCAAGCCCTGGGGCTGGATCATCGGCTCGGGCATTTATGTGGACGACGTGGAAAAGGAATTCCAGGGCTACCTGGTACGCTTCTCGCTGATCGGCTTGGCTATCGCAACGCTGTTGGCAGTCATGGTTGCCATTCTTATCCGCAGCATTACGCAGCCGCTGAGGCATTCGATGCAGGCCATGGCCAATATCGCCAGCGGCGAGGCTGACCTGACGCGCGAACTCGATGTCTCCGGCAACGATGAGCTGACCGCCCTGAGCCGCGATTTCAATGCCTTCAGCCGCAAGCTGCGCAAGCTGATCGGCCAGCTATCGGATACCGCCAGCTCGCTGGATCAGTCATCCGGCACACTGGAGAAACTTGCCGAGCAGACGCACCAGCAAAGCCAGCAGCAGCTTCAGCAAATGGAGCTGGTTGCCACTGCCGTCAACGAGGTGACCTACGCGGTGCAGGAAGTGGCGAAAAACGCCGAGCATGCCTCCAATGAGGTTGGTGAAGCGGATAAACAGGCGGGGCTTGGTCAGCAGAACATCGAAGCCAGCCTGCAACAGATCGACCAGCTTTCCAGCACCATCAGCCAGGCCGTCAACGTTATTCAATCATTGGCGGATGAAACCACCAAGATAGGCTCGGTTCTGGAAGTCATCGGCTCGATCGCGGACCAGACCAACCTGCTGGCACTCAATGCGGCCATCGAGGCGGCGCGCGCCGGTGAGCAGGGCCGTGGATTCGCTGTCGTGGCGGACGAAGTACGACTGCTGGCACAGCGCACTCAGCAATCGACGGCTGAGATCCATACGATGATCGAGCGGCTGCAAAAGAATTCCGGTGCTGCCGTCAACGTCATCATGGAAAGCAATCGCGCCACCCAGGCCACCGTCGAACAGGCCAGCCAGGCGGGCGAGAGCCTTGGTCAGATTGCCCAGGCGCTACGCAATCTTTCAGGGCTCAATGCCTCGATTGCCAGTGCCACACTGCAGCAGACTCATGTGGTCGAAGACATCAACCAGAACGTGACCCAGGCCGCCGGCCTTGCTCACGAAAGCACCAGCGCCGCGCAGCAATCGAGCATTGCCGGCAAGCAGCTGGGCGAGCTGGCAGAACAGCTGAACCGGCTGCTCAGGCAGTTCAAGGTCTAGTCATAGCGGCGCGCATAGCTCCCGCAACCCAGGAGCTATGCGCAACGCTGATGAAGGCTTACTTCCAAGACGCACCAAGCCCGGCACGCGTTGCCGGCAAGGAAGCGATAGCACATACGCACTCCAGAGAATGCTTCTAACGGCGACGGGCCTTTGGGTTGGAGGCCGGACCGCTGACCGTTTCTACCAACTGCATTTCAGACAGCACACGCCGGGCATTAGCGGCGCAATCCATGTCCTGCGGCTTGGCTTCGATCTGCTGCATAAGCTCAACCAGTTGGGCCTTGCTTTGCGTGAGCTGTGCCTGCAGCGCCTCGATGTCCTGTACCTTGCGACGCAACGTGTCGAGTAGGGTGCCATGTTCCCAGCTGGCAAGATCACTGGGCAGCAGCGCCCGCAACTCGTCCAGACTGAAGCCCGCACGCTGTCCGGCTGCAATCAGCTTGAGCGCCAATACCGCATCGTCGTGGTAACTGCGGTAACCGTTGGCCTGACGCTCGACCGCCTTGAGCAGGCCGATGCGTTCGTAGAAGCGAATGCGCGAAGGCGCCAGGCCGGTGCGTTCTGCAAGTTCTCCAATCTTCATGATCGAGGGGCTCCGAGAGACATAAAGCTTTACGTTAAATCTTGGTTCAAGGTTAGTCTTCCAACCATCACGCCACAAGTTGCGATTCAAAAGGTGGACGCCATGCAGACGATATTGGGGGCCAATGGCCAGATCGCCATGGAGCTGGCGCGAGAGCTACAGCGCCAATACACGAACGATGTGCGGCTCGTAAGCCGCAATCCGAAGGTCAACGACACCGATAGCCTGACGCCCGCCAACCTGCTCGATGCGAAGCAGACCCTGGAGGCGGTCAAGGGCAGCAGCATCGTTTACTTCACGGCCGGCCTGCCGCCGGACACGGAATTGTGGGAAGCGCAGTTCCCCACGATGCTGAAGAACGCCCTGGCCGCCTGTCGTGCGGAGGGCGCGAGCTTCGCCTATTTCGACAACACCTACATGTATGCGCAGGATGCACGATTGCTGACGGAGGAAGCACCCTTTGCCCCGGTTGGCCGCAAGGGCAAGGTGCGTGCAGCCATGGCGTCCATGGTGCTTGAAGAGATGGCGCGAGGAGAGATCCCCGTCCTCATTGGCCGGGCACCTGAGTTCTACGGCCCGGGCAAGACGCAGAGCTTCACCAATGCGCTGGTCATCGAAAAACTCCAGGCCGACAAGACGCCGCGCGTGCCGGTACGTGACGACACGCGCCGCACGCTCATCTGGACACCCGATGCGAGCCGGGCGCTGGCAGCCCTGGGCAATGCACCCGATACGTTCGGCCAGACCTGGCACCTGCCGTGCTGCGACGACCAGCCAACGTACAAGGAGTTCGTCGCGATGGCCAGCCAGGTCTTCGAACGGGAATCATCCTATACCATCATCAGCAAGTGGGCGCTGACCACACTCGGGTTTTTCTCGAAGCCGGTGCGCGAGATCAGGGAACTGCTGCCCCACTATGAACAGGACAACCTCTTCGATTCCACGAAATTCAAGCGTCGCTTCCCCGAGTTTCAGGTGACTACCTATCGGGAGGGGCTGGAGCTGATCCGCCGGGCTGACGGGGGCAGATCATCGTGATGCTGCCCCGCGGAAACCTAAACAATCTGCAGCGGCCCTGAGCCAGGCAACCGCCCTATCAGATCAGCGCCTACCAGCCTGGCCGGCGTGTACGCGCCGCCAGCGGGTTGGGTGGTCATCAGGTGTTCCACCACGACCAGTGAGCCGTTTACAGTCAGGCTATAGCCATTATCGGTACGGATGCGTGCGGTCTTCTTCTGCCCACGTGCATTGATGGCCTCGCCCCAGACGAAAGTGGGCATCTGCGCGCGCTGCTCTTCGCTGGGCCCCCTCACCGTCCTGGCTATGCGCGCCTTGATCATCTTCTGTACCCACGACAGGCCGAGGATCGGCCGGACATAGTTGGCACGTCGGGCGCTGGCGATCATGCGCGGCGACCCTGGAATGAACACCTGAACGTTCGGAATACCCGTGGTGTGGTAAGCGGTGGATACGTCCCCCCAGGGGATCGTCATCGCCTCCTTCTCACCGTCACCAAAGTCGAGGGAGCGAACCTCGTAGGCCAGCGGTACGGTGATGATCTTGCCGTCACGACGAACCTTGCCTCCTTGCGCCAGGCCCTCGACAGAGGTCTTGGCGGTGCCGGGCGAGAAACCCGAGCGCGAATCGAAACCCAGCGCGAGGTGCGTCGCATCCGGCAGCGCCTGTTTCAGCGCAGCGGCAACGCAGTCGGTGGGAATGACATCGAAGCCCACGCCAGGACAGAGTACGACACCCGCGTCCTGCGCGCGGGCATTGAGCGACTGCGCCAACTCGAACACAGCGATCTCGCCGGTGATGTCCAGATAATGCGCGCGGCCCCGAAGACAAGCCTCCATCATCGGCGCAGCCGTCGCCGAGAACGGGCCGGCGCAATTCAGCACCAGCGCCTGGCCTTCAATCTGCCCGGTCAGTGCTACCACGTCATCGAGATCGAAAGCACGTGCTTCCAGTCCCAGGGCGCACGCCAGCACCTCGACACTGTCGCGCCTGCGGCCCGCCAGCACTGGCTTGAGCCCGCGCCGTGCCGCTTCACGGGCGATCAGCTCCCCGGTATAGCCGTTGGCGCCATAGATCATCCACTGCCTAGCATTGTGCTCACTCATTGCATCGTTCCTGTTCGGGTGGTGGTTTTCCGATCTCCCTGATGGTGCTTCCCCGGTTTCCCCAGCGTGAGCGAGACCGCCATATCGGCGAGTTTGCCGAAAGGCGCATGCAGCAGGCTGGGCAGGTTCCAGCGGCCCTGCACGAAGACGCCCTTGGCATGGCTCATCGCACGGAAGCCCTCGATACCATGGTAGGCCCCCATGCCGCTCGGCCCGACGCCGCCGAAAGGCAAGTCATCCTGCGCCACATGCATCAAGGTGTTTCAGTCGCCTGCGCGAATGTGGCAGCGGCCAGCAGGCATGCGCTGAAGAGAGGGGCAAGAGAAGTGCTTTTCATGGCGTTGCCTCAGGGTTGGAGAGGAGATCGCCGCAAAGCATAAGTTTTAAGTTAACTTCAATGTCAACCACCTTGTCCGCCCCTGTCCAACGGCGCATCGCACCTCGATGCATCGCATCAAGGAGAGCGCCTCAGCAGGCAGTGGCATTTTTCATTGCATGCTGATTTCCAGCGAAGCAGCGTGCTGAGGAAGCATTGAGTTCTTTCAGATCAATGGGTTACAAATCTTTCAAAGCTCCTGCCTCGGTCTCCAAAAATCTCATACCTTTGGCTAATTGAAAAAATATTCTCCATTTCTAAATTTCGATGTGACTTAGTGGCCCCCTGATTACATCAATGCTATGTAAGTCCAGCGACGGCAGCCCGACGCCTGGACAACTTCGTTTTCCGGGTATCACACAGAGAGACATTTGCCCCATGAACAACCCCCTTCGCTTCAATGACGCTCTTTTGATCACTGACCGCGCCTTCAAGCCATTCCATTGCGTAGCCTGGACGCTGCTCGAAGGCAACGGCGAGCTCAGCATCACCGTCGTCGATGACAGCGAGTCCCGCACCCTGGGCCACTGCAAGCTGTCCAGCAGCGTCTATTCCGATCCGGTCAAGCTCGGGCAGACCCTGGAGCAGGCGCGCGCCGACCTGAGCCGTCAGGGCGCCCACCTCGCCCCATGGCAGATGCCTGAATAAGCTCACGAATACACCCAAGGCCCGGCTGCGCAAGCGCCGGGCTTTTTTGTTTCGATCGCACCTCCCCTCCCCTGCAACTGATCCATTCTTGCGTTTCATGGTCCCACCTGTAACAGGACAAACAGGAGCGATCTATGAAAGGCGCCGAGGCCTACGTCAACGACCAGTGGCAGAGCAGCGGTCTGGCAGACCTGCCGGAAGGTCCCGACAAGCATTGCATTACCCTGAAATTCATCATTCCTCGGGACGCCCAGTTCACGGGGCTGCTCACGCACGTCTGCGAAGTCGCTCGAAAAAAACTGAGCGAGCACTATCCGGGCCGCCGGGTGACACACAAACCCGTGATTGGCTCGGTGGTCGGGGATGGCAGTGGCGATGGCATCGACCTGATCTTCGAGGTGGCCCCTAAGCAGTAGTTGATCCTCTGCTCCGAGCCGTCGCTATTTCTGCTCAAGCAAAAGATCTTTCACGGAAGTGACCGACATGATCCCCTTCGACTGGCAACGCATGTGGCTGAACGATTTCCCGCTGCTGTTCGTCGCCGAGGTCGCGTTGCGCGCGCTCTTCGCCTACGTGGCGGTATTCATCTTCCTGAAAGTCAGTGGACGCCGTGGCATCCGGCAGCTGTCGCTGTTCGAACTGGTGGTGATTCTCACCCTGGGCTCGGCGGCAGGTGACGTCTCCTTCAATGAGGATGAGCCGCTGCTGCCCATCGTCACGGTGTTTGTCACGCTATTGCTGCTCTATCGTCTGACAATGCTGGCGATGGAGCATAACTCCCGGTTTGAGAACTGGATGGAGGGCAAGCCGATCACCATCATCAAGGACGGCCTGTACGAGCTCAATAGCCTGAACCAATTGAACATTTCATCCGAGGAATTTTTCATGGAGCTGCGCCAGCAAGGCGTCGAGCATCTGGGGCAGGTACGCCTGGGTATCGTGGAGACCGACGGCGATATCAGCCTCTTTTTCACTGAATCCGAAGCGGTACGACCAGGACTCTCGGTGCTGCCGGACGAGCACCGCCCGGTTTACCGGGAAGTCCCGGCCAGCGCCATCTATGCCTGTACCCGCTGCGGCTTTACCCACAGCCTCGACAACCAGCAGCACGCTACCTGCCCACGCTGCCGAAACGAGAAATGGAGCCTGGCGCTGAGCACACAGCGCACGCACTGATAGGCGGGACGAACCGACGCCGCTCGTACCTGTCCTTACAACAGACAAGGCTTCCTCAGCGAACTGGAGATTGCACCCATGATAGGCGATTACGCATCGATAAATGACCATCTGGAAACCGCGCGCAAACATGCCGACCATGCCGAAACCAGCGCAGACCCTGCCCTTTATCGCGAAGCCATCGATGAGCTGGTCGCCGCGATCAGGCTGCTGATGCGCAACAGTGAGGAGCAGGAGAGCTGAGCCAAACACGGCATGCGCTCACTACTGACGCGCTGAATACCGAAGGCGTGGAGGCGTAAGCATGCTTCTCTTACAGGACGACCTACGCGCTGCGCCTCCCAGCCAGACTCCTTCTTCCGAGTCTGGAGATGCCGCAAGTTCAGCGTCATGTCCGACCCTTCCTTCCGACCTCAGCTACGTTGATGATGGCGAGGCCGGCATCAGCCGCAAGCTTCTGCGTGGCAAATTCGCTTACTTTCTGCCGAGCGGAAAACGTATCCGCGACCCTGACGAAATTCAGCGAATCAACAAGCTGGCGATCCCTCCGGCTTATAAGGACGTGTGGATCTGCCCGGACCCGCAAGGCCATCTGCAGGCCACCGGACGCGATGCTCGCGGACGCAAACAATATCGTTACCACCCCCGCTGGCGTGAAATCCGCGACAGCAACAAGTACGAGCGCATGCTCGAATTCGGCCAGGCACTGCCACGCCTGCGCAGCCGCCTCGAAAAGCATTTGGTGCTTCCCGGCCTGCCGCGCGAGAAGGTCATGGCGTTGGTGGTGATGCTGCTCGAATCGACGCTGATTCGCATCGGCAATCCACGGTATGCGCGCACCAACCACTCCTACGGCCTGACCACCCTGCGCACCCGGCATGTGGACATTCAGGGCACCTCGATCCGCTTCCAGTTTCGTGGCAAAAGCGGTGTGGAGCACAAAGTCACTCTGCGTGATCGACGCCTGGCCAGGCTCATGCGCCGCTGCATGGAGCTGCCGGGCCAGCAGCTGTTCCAGTATCTGGACGAAGATGGCCAGCGGCGGACCGTCAGTTCCAATGACGTAAACCTGTACCTGCGTGAAATGACCGGACGCGATTTCACCGCCAAGGATTACCGCACCTGGGCCGGCAGCGCGCTGGCATTGGAACGGTTACGCCAGCTGGAGTGCTTACCCGAAACGATAGCGAAGAAGAATCTGGTCGGAACGATCAAGCAGGTCGCCCGCCAGTTGGGCAATACCCCCGCCGTTTGCCGCCAGTGCTACATCCATCCCGCGATTCTGCATGCCTTCAGCGAAGGCGCATTGAGCAATCTGCGCGCCGCACGCAAGCGTAAATGGCTGAGCGCAGAGGAAGCTGCATTGCTGAAATTTCTCCAGAAAAGCGTAGCCCCCGCTCAACAGGCCGTGTGAAAACTACTGCGCTCGGTCATGCTGCGTTTTCACACGGCCTGTCAAGCCTGAGTTTGATGCAGCGTCACGCGATTGCGTCCGGCGGTTTTGGATGCGTACAGCGCCGAGTCGGCCCACTTGATGAGTTGTGCATGGTCACTGGAAGGCTGGCCGAGGTCGGCGATGCCCAGGCTGATGGTGAAACGAATGCTGTGGCTCTCATGCCGCACTTCGTAGCCTTCGATGGACTGGCGCAGCCGCTCGGCGAACACAAGCGCGCCCTGACTGTCGGTATCGGGCAGCAACACCACGAACTCTTCGCCACCGTAGCGCCCCGCCACATCGGAGTCCCGAATGTTCTGCCGGATCAGGTTGGCGGTGTGCTGAATCACCCTGTCGCCAATCTGGTGACCGTAGGTATCGTTGATTTGCTTGAAGTGATCGATATCGCACATCACCAGCGCCGAGTTGATGGCGTAACGACGATGCCGGGCATAGTCCTGGCGCAGCATTTCCTCCCAGTGACCGCGATTGAACAGACCGGTCAGGCGATCCGTACTGGATAGCCGCTGCAACTCCTCGTTCGCGGCCTGCAACTGATGCCGGTTGGTCGCTACATCGGTCACATCGTAGATGATCAGGCAAACCTGCCCGATCGCGCCGCTGATGCTCTTCAAGGGCAGCAGCGTGGTGTTCTGGTACATGAACTCCTCCAGCCCGGTGATAGGCTGGTAGTTCTTGAAGCGCAGCAGATAGGGGCGCTGCTCCCAGACGGTAAAGGATGGCGTTCCCAGGGCCACGACATTCTCGACCTTGCGCCGGAACCACTGTTCGTCAACCTCGGGAAACAGCTCGAAGAAGGATTTTTGTCGAGCCTCGTCCGGGAGGTAACCGGAACGGTTCTCCATGAAGGTGTTCCAGACATCCACCCGGTAGTCACGGTCCAGTACCACGACGCCAACATCGATATTCTGGACAATTGCCAGTAACCAATGGAGTTCGCTCAATTCGATCGAGTCGGTCATGCTCAGCTCATCAGGTAGGCGAGTTTACGGGACAGTAGCTCAACCGAATCTTCGGTGAACAGCAGCAACAGATCGAAGTGAATGTCGTGCCCCTCGACGCTGTAGCTGATTTCCACCGCCAGCGTACTCTTCCAGCGCTGCCGGTTGAGACGAATCAGCTCGGTGATGGAGGCGTGCTGGCCCAGCACCTGTGGATGGCCCTGGGAAAACACCACGTCGATCTGTTCGGCAATGCCACTGAGACAGGCACTGATCAGCAGGCTCGACAGGTCGAGCAGCATTTCCAGTTCACGATATTCGGCGGTGCGCATCAGGCGGGCCATCTCGGATACTTCCGAATCGTGGAAGATCAACAGCGCCTCGCCGGCAATGCCGCCACCAATATACCCCTGGCAAACTGCCGTGAGTCTGTCGCTCTGGGCCGCATCGGCAAGGGCCATGTGCAGCTCGCCAACTTCGAGGATGTTCACGTTCGGCACGGGCAGTTGCACGAACACACCGAGCACTTTGGCCAATAGCGCCGCAGCCCGCCCCATCGCGATATTCACGACTTCACGAAAGGCATCGCGAAACCCCACCTCGCCTGCTTCTCGCATACCGAGCATCGACAGGTCGCCGCCCATCAACCCCAGACCTGCCAGAGTTTGCTGCAAATGCACGGGATCGGCGGGTTTGCGGATAAAGGCCAGCGCACCGAGATCCAGCACACGGCGTACCGCTTCTTCCTGGATATCCGCCGACACCACGATGACCTTGCAACCAATCGAGTCTGCACGCAGCTCGGCCAGCACCTGGTAGCCGTCTATGTCGGGCATGGTGAGATCGAGCAGAACGACATTGATGCCGCCCTGCCGAATCCGAGCCAGGGCCTCTCGCCCACCAGCCGCCTGATGAATATCCAGTGGCCAGGCAGCCGGTAGCGCACGCAGTAATTGCTTGCGCGCCAGGTTCGAATCATCGCAAATCAACAGGGAAACGGAAGACATGCAGCACTCGCTTTTCGCTTTCCAGATTGCCGAATCCGGACAGCTTATCTCAGCAAACGAGCGCTGTGGTGGTGACGCCACGAAATAGTGGCATTTTGCCAAGAAACTATCGGAATGGGCCGCAATAGCGGCCCCTCTTCATCAATAGTAGGCATTTTCCCGATTGGTATGGTCTGTCACGTCACGAACGCCCTTGAGTTCGGGAATTCGTGCCAGCAGGGTCTTCTCGATCCCTTCCTTGAGCGTCACATCCGCTTGGCCGCAGCCTTGGCAACCGCCACCGAACTGCAATACCGCAATTCCCTCGTCGACCACATCGATCAGCGTCACCTGTCCGCCATGACTGGCCAGGCCGGGGTTGATTTCAGTCTGCAGGTAATAGTTGATGCGTTCGTTCATCGGGCTGTCTTCATTGACCATGGGCACCTTGGCGTTGGGCGCCTTGATGGTCAGCTGCCCGCCCATGCGATCAGTGGCGTAATCGACCAGCGCATCTTCCAGAAATGGCTCGCTGGTGCCATCGATCCAGGCGGTAAAGCTTTTCAGGCCAAGGGCAATGTCATCGGGCTTTTCCTCTCCCGGCTTGCAATAGGCAATGCAGGTTTCCGCATAGGGCGTGCCCGGCTGAGTGATAAAAACCCGAATGCCGATGCCCTTGGTGTTCTGCTTTTCCAGCAGATCGGCCAGATAATCGTGTGCAGCGTCGGTAATGGTAATGGCGCTCATGGGAACTCCTCTCAGACATGGGCGCAGTGTACGCCAACCACTGCGCCGGATAAAGTCCTAGTGTTTTGGTCGGATAAACCCACAAGCCATCTTAGAGCATCCGCCGCAGCACATCGTCACCCTTGAAATGATGCAGGAAGGCCATGCCCGTATGGCCGATTACCAGCAGCAGCGTGATCCAGGCCACTGGCGAATGCAGGCTGCCCAGGCTCGCCGCCCATCCGATTTCCGGTCCTTTGGCTGCCAGCTGCACGCCGAATACGGTCAGGCCATAGCCATTGCCGAGCATGGTCAACACGCCGGTGATCGGCATCAACGCCATGCCTAGATACAACGCCAAGTGCCCCGCCTTGACCACGAAGGCCGTCGCCGGATCATGCTTCGGGCGTTGCTTGAGCTGGCTCGATGCCCAGACGATCCGCACGACCACCAGCACCAACAACAGCGCGCCGATGGATACATGCCAGGGCACCAGAGTCTGACCGACCCAGTGTTCGCCGTCACTGATGCGATCAAAGAACTTCAGGAACTGCCAGAGAATCAGTCCGCCCATGAGCCAGTGCAGCCATTTACTGACGCTTCCGTAGCGCTCTTTCGAGTCATTGATCATTTTATGTGCTCCTTTCGTTCATTCGGAATTCATCAGTGCCAATCGAAGCTGAGGGTTTCCCCGGTGGCCATACGCTGCAGATGATCGGTGACCACCTGTTGCAATTGCTGCAGCTGCTCGGGGTCTTCAGCCTGCAGGGAGACGTTCAGCCCCGTTTCGACCACACGAAGCCGGCAATCGCCGATGCTCAGCTGGATCTCACCCTCGCGCTCGTCATGGCGCACCGGAAACTTGTGGCCCCAGTGCTTGCAGAGCCGGTTGATCAGCCGCGAGGGGTTTTCGGTTGCGACCGTGGCGACGGCCTTCTTGCCGGATAGATCAATGTGCATTTTTCAAACTCCTCGGTTGCTGCCGAACCCGAAGGCCGACAATGTGGTTTCCATGACGCGGTCGCTGAACAGCCTGCGCCCGCTCGAATCGTTGGCCGCCCCGACTACCAGCATCAACGGCAGCAGGTGCTCCTCGCCACCCTCGGGGTGACATAACCTTGCCGAAGGCGCTTGTTCCCAGTCCGCCAGCGCCGCTTCGCGCTGCTGCGCCGGGGCCTCGATCACGCTGCCCAGCCAGGCATCGAACTCGTCCGAAATCGGCCCGAAGCGGGCGTCGCCATAGCCGCGCATATTGTGAAAGCTCATGCCGCTGCCGACGATCAGCACGCCTTCATCCCGCAGCCCGGCCAGAGCCCGGCCCGCTTCGAGCAGTACACGGGAATCGAGATCCTTGCGCAGCGATAACTGAACGACCGGGATTTGCGCATCGGGAAACATCAGCTTCAGTGGAATGAACATGCCGTGGTCGTAACCACGCGCCTCGTCCCGACACGCATCGAGCCCGGCTGCGCCCAGCAGCTCGACGATGCGCGAGGCCAGTTCGGGATGGCCCGGCGCCGGATAGCGCAGCTCATAGGTATGCGCCGGGAACCCGTAGTAATCGTAGATCAGCCCCGGCTGCGCGGCGCCGGTGACACGGAATTCGGATTCCAGCCAGTGTGCCGAAACCAGCAGGATCGCCTTCGGCTTTTCCGGCAGGCTCGCAGCCACACCCTTGAGGAAGCGGGCGGTGGCGTCCCAGGCATGGGATGGATGCCAGTCCATGAAGAAACATGGCCCGGCGCCATGGGGTACGAACAGTGTCGGCATACGGTTACCGTTCGCTAAAAGGTTGGGCGTTCGCATGGAGAAGGCCTCCTGAAAGAATATGGGGCCAGCATGAATTAACATGCATGACATTAGAACCGACCAAAAACCACTAACAGTTATCATCAGGAGTAGGAACTGTTGCTCGATCGCATCACCAGCATGCGTGTGTTCGTGCGTGCGACCAGCGCCGGCAGCCTCTCCGCCGCGGCTCGCCATCAGGGCATGTCGCCGGCCATGGCGACCAAGCACGTCGATGCCCTGGAGGCGCGCCTGGGTGTCAAGCTGTTTCACCGCAGCACACGCCGATTGACGCTGACCGAAGCCGGCAACCGCTATCTGGAAGCCTGCCAGCGGATTCTGTCCGACATCGACGAAACCGAAGCCGGCATCGCTTCGCAACGCATCGAGGCCAGCGGCCTGCTGCGCCTCAACGTGCCACTGACCTTCGGCATTCATTACATCGCGCCGCTGCTGTTCGAGTTCAGCCACCGGCATCCGGCGGTGAAGGTGGAGCTGGGCCTGACCGACAGCCAGGTCGACCTGATCGACGGCGGCTGGGACATGGCGGTGCGCATCGGGCGCCTCGGTGACAGTTCGCTGCAAGCGCGCAAGCTCGGCGACGTTCCTCTGGTGCTGTGTGCGGCCCCCGCCTATCTCGATGCGCGAGGGGTACCACGCCGGGTCGCCGATCTGGCGCAGCACAATTGCCTGACCTACAGCCTGTCCACGAGCACCAACGCTCACGAATGGGTATTCGGTCGCAACGGGGATATTCGCATCAAGGTCGATGGCGACCTGGTGGCCAATAACGGGGAAGCGCTGCTTGCTGCCGCGGTGCAGGGCCAGGGCCTGATCTACCAGCCGCTGTTCATCGCCGTGGAGGCGGTGCGCCGTGGCGAGCTGGTGGTCCTGGAGCTGGACCATCCGACGCTGACCATCGACGGCATCTACATCCTCTACCCACCGGACCGACGCCCGCCGGCAAAGGTGCGTGTGATGATCGACTTTCTTGCCCAAGCGTTTGGCAGCACTCAGCCCTGGGGTCTATAGCGACGAAAAGCTGAACTGCCGCAGGCCCGGTCAGTCGGAATAACAGACCTGCCGTGAACGGCATGACCGTTTTATCCGACGCTGCGCCGACCGAGGTTCCTAAGCCCGTGCCGGCCAGCCTGAAGGAGCCGCTGCGTGACTCTGGACAAAAATCAGCATCTGCACAGCGCCGACCTGGACAGCCACCTGGCCACTGCGGTGGAGTCGGTCCGCATCCTCACCGTCAACACCCACAAGGGCTTCACCGCGCTGAACCGGCGCTTCATCCTGCCGGAGCTGCGTGAAGCGGTGCGCTCCGTATCAGCCGACATCGTGTTTCTCCAGGAAGTGCTGGGCACCCATGAAAAGCACGCCCTGCGCTTTCAGGACTGGCCGAAGATGTCACAGTACGAATTCCTTGCCGACAGCATCTGGACCGACTTCGCCTACGGTCGCAACGCGGTCTATCCGGATGGCGATCACGGCAACGCGCTGCTGTCCAAATTCCCCATCACACGCTACGAAAACCTCGACGTGTCCATCGGCGGCCCGGAGCGGCGCGGCCTGCTGCACAGCATTCTGCAGGTGCCGGGGCACAATGACTTTCATGCGATCTGCGTGCACCTGGGCCTGCGCGAGTCGCATCGCCAGAAGCAGCTCGAACTACTCTGCCAACTGCTCGATTCGCTACCCGAAAACGCACCTGTGGTGGTTGCCGGCGACTTCAACGACTGGCGCCTGAAAGCCGCCCGGACCCTCAATCGTTGCGCCGGCATGCACGAGGTGTTCGCCCTCTCTCACGGTCAGGTGGCCAAGACCTTTCCCGCACGCTGGCCCATGCTGCGCCTGGACCGCATCTACGTGCGCAACGCCACCAGCCATGAGCCGCAAATCCTGGGCAACAAACCCTGGACGCACTTGTCCGATCATCTGCCCCTGGCGGTGGAGATAAGGCTATGAACTTTCACTGGAGAGACGGCAATCGTCTTCAGTTGCTGGAAAACGGCGAGGAATTCTTCCCGACGGTCTTCGAGGCCATTGCCGCGGCGAAAAAGGAAGTTCTGCTGGAAACCTTCATTTTCTACAAGGACAAGGTCGGCGCCCAGCTGCAGGAGGTCCTGATCGGTGCGGCTGAGCGTGGCGTCAGCGTCGAGGTGACCGTCGATGGCTACGGCTCGGCCGACCTCAACGGCGATTTTGCCTGCGCCATGGTCCAGGCCGGCGTGCGCATCCATATGTTCGATCCGGGCAAGCGCCTGCTCGGCAAGCGCATCAACGTGTTCCGCCGGATGCACCGCAAGCTCGTGATAGTGGATGGCGAACTGGCCTTTATCGGCGGGATCAACTTCTCGGCGGATCATCTGGCGGAATTCGGCCCGGAAGCCAAACAGGATTACGCCCTGCAGGTCGAAGGGCCAGTGGTCCACGACATCCATCGCTTTGCCCTGGCCAATATCGCGCCCCCTCAGGCCGGACGGCGCTGGTGGCAGCGCCGGGTCCGCGTCCAGAGCAACGGCTTCGTCGGGATCAATCGTGGCGAGGCGCGGACGCTTTTCGTCACCCGCGACAACGACGACCATCGCAACGACATCGAACAGCACTATCTGCAGGCCATACGCGACGCGCGCTCGCGCCTGCTGATCGCCAATGCCTACTTCTTTCCCGGCTACCGGGTGCTGCGCGAGATCCGCAACGCGGCGCGGCGCGGCGTGCGGGTGCGTCTGATCCTGCAGGGCCAACCCGACATGCCCATCGCCAAGTTCGGCGCGCGCATGCTCTACAACTACCTGATGAACGCCGGCGTGGAGATCCACGAATACTGCCGGCGCCCGCTGCATGGCAAGGTCGCACTGGCCGACTACGAATGGTCGACCGTGGGTTCGAGCAATCTCGACCCCCTCAGCCTGTCATTGAATCTGGAAGCGAACCTGATCATTCGTGATCACAGCTTCAACCGCAGACTGCACGAAAGCCTTGACAGGCTGCTGCAGGAGGATTGCCGCCGAATCCCGCTCGAACGGATCGTTCGCGGCTTCTGGTGGCGCGCGCCACTGGCCTTCTTGATCTTCCACTTCCTTCGCCACTTTCCGCAGCTGGTGGGCTTTTTCCCGGCACACAAACCCAGGATGCAGTTGCTCGCCCCCGAGCCGCTGGAACCCGCTCCCACGCCTTTGCAGCGAGACCATCGATGAACCGACATGCCATGAGTGATGAGCCTCGCAGTGTCTGGAAACGGCGCTGGCCGACAATAAAAAAAGTGCTCACCTATGCCTTCTTCCTCTTGGTCGCCGGCCTGCTGATCGGCCTGGCGCGGAGCCTGGACTGGGCCGAAGTCAGCGAAACCCTGCGCGGCTACAGCGCGCAAACCCTGCTGTTGGCCGGTGGCGCGGCGCTGGTCAGCTATGCCGTGTATTGCTGCTACGACGTTCTCGGCAAGGCCTATGTCGGTCATCATCTGCCGGTCAGGCAGGTCATCCCCATCACCTTCGTCTGCTACGCCTTCAACCTCAACCTGAGTGCCTGGGTCGGCGGCATCGCCTTGCGCTACCGGCTCTATTCACGTCTGGGTCTGGGCACCGCACAGATCACGCGCATCTTCACCATGAGCGTGCTGACCAACTGGGTCGGCTACCTCTGGCTGGCCGGTGCGATCTTCGTCATGGGCTGGATCAAGCCACCAACGGACTGGCAGATCGGCGCGAGCGCGCTGCGCCTGCTGGGCGTGCTCCTGATCGCGACAAGCCTGCTTTACTTGGGGCTATGCCGCTTTTCCAAACGCCGGCAGTGGTCCATTCGCGGGCACGAGATCGAACTGCCCTCCTGGCGGCTGGCATTGATCCAGATGCTGCTGGGCGCCGCCAACTGGTCGTTGATGGCCCTGGTGGTGTACTTCATGCTCTCGCGCAATGTCGAGTACCCGCTGGTACTGGGTATCCTGCTGATCAGCAGCATCGCCGGGGTGATCACTCATATCCCCGCCGGCCTGGGCGTCATCGAAGCCGTCTTCGTCGCCCTGCTCGCCGGCAACATGAGCAAGGGCAGCATCGTTGCCGGACTTATCGGCTACCGCGTGATCTACTTCCTCATCCCGCTGCTCTTCGCGACGCTGGTCTATATCCTGCTCGAAGCCCGCGCCAAGAAACTGCGCAGTTCTTCAGCCCCCACGCATCCTTGAGTGGAGGAAGAAGCACAGCGCAAGCGGCGAAGCCAAGGCGATGACCGTACCGCCGAACAGGGTGATCGCCGTGGGCAGGCCATAATGGTCGGCGATCCAGCCGACACCGAACAGCGGCGCGATGCTGCCGACGTAGCCACATACAAGGTAGGTGGAAATCAGGCCGGAACGCTGGGCCGGGCTGGCGATGCGGTTGACCATGCTGATCCCGCCCAGCAGACACAAGCCATGACCGAGCGCCGTGGAGCAGACGCCGATGATGAACATCAGGCTGGAGCCGGCGTTGAAATTGAGGATCAGCAAGGCATTGCTGAGAACGATCGCCAGCAGGCCAAGCAGGCCGCACCAGCGCACCGGAAGCCGGGCACACAGCAACTGGGTTCCCGCCGAAGCCAGCAGGATCACGCCGATGGCGGTCCCGCTCACCACCGGCCCGTGCCAGGGCAGCATCTTTTCCAGGAACAACGGTGCCATGGACGCATAGAGGCCGAACACCCCGAAGGCGAAAAACGGGCAGGCACAGGTCAGGATAAAAGGCCAGGTATCGCTCCGAGCCGTCCAGGTCAGGCGCGGAATAAAAGCCCGCCAACCAAGCCCTGTACCCGTCGTAGCTAGCGCATGGGGTTTGAGCTCGATGCGCAGCAACGCATAGCCCGCCAGCACGCAAAGCACCAGGGTCGGGATATAGGTCACGACCAGCGGATGCGGCAGCCATTGGCCGATGACCCCGCCGGTAAGCGGCCCCAGCCCGAAGCCGAAAGCCAGCAGGAAGCTGGTCATCATCGATACCCACTGCGAATTGTCGCCTTTGGATATCTGCATCAACCCTACCGTGGAGCTGGTAACGATCAGGCTGGAAGAAAGCCCTACGGCAAAGCGCCCGACATTCAGGCTCGACAGGTCCCAGGCGAGCATCGTCAGCAACGTCCCGCACCAGCCCAGCAGCAGCCCGAGCAGCATCACCGCACGGAAGCCCAAGGTGTCCGACAGACGCCCCATGAACAGCAGGCCACACAAGGCACCCAGCATGTACAGCACATAGATCAGCGAAATCTCGCTGGTGCGCAACTGCCAGGCTTCCTGATACAGAGGATAGAGAGGGGAAATGAGCGCCGTTCCCATGACGCCTACGCACATGGCGAAACAGACCCAGGGAAAGGCTGACCAGTTGTTTTTCATTGAATGCCTGCAGAGCTTGAGGCCGGACAAGCATTATGAACGATTCGTCCAGGCGGCCTCGACGAATACCGTAGAGGCCTTACATTACTTGCATTAGAAGGCCCGGACGAAGGGCCTTCCAAATGATGAAGATCCGCTATCTAATCAGGAGGTCACTACCTTGGGAGACATGCTCCGCTTTACGGCGCTGGCCATGTAGTAGTAAGTGACGACTCCGCGACGTGCGTGCTGCAGAGCAAACTCGGCGAGGTAGACCTGATGCGGGAAATTCACAATTGCCTCCATTGGCATAACACACTGGTTGCCCCGAGGGTTATGGGGCTGGTTGAAAGTCTGCCTTGCCCTGGTTTCTTGTGGAAACAGACAAAGGTCATGGGGAAGATTGAACGAATCTATCCATGCACCCCCGCCTTTGGGCTTGGCCTGTAACACCATACAGGGCAGGCGAAGCGGCTTTCCCAAGCCTGGCGTGCCCTGTATGTCTGGTGAGACTGCGCAAAACCGCAGGAGTCACATCTTCCGCCCGCTGAAAGCAGATATTTTTTGCTCTCTGGGCACATGGAGGTAAAAAGCCAGGATTGGCTGATGAATATATTCGCAACAAGACCGAACACGTTCGGCCCTGCGAGCAGCGCAGGCGGTGCATGGCCAAATACCTACAGCCAGCGACACAGCAGCAAACGCAGGGCCGAATTCATTCGGCCAGCGCTTCCTCGGCCAACTGCTCGCTATGCCAGCCACCGCCCAGTGCCGTCACCAACTGGACGCTGGAGGTCAGGCGGCTGCCCAGCAGGCTCAGGCTGGTACGTTCATTGTTCAGCGCGGTGGTCTGCACGGTGACCACGCTGAGGAAATCCACGGTGCCGGCGCGGTACTGGTTTTCAATCAGGCGCAGCGACTCCTGTGCGGCCTCCAGCGCTTCGCGCTGCACTTGCGCTTCCTCGGCCATCACCCGCAACTGCACCAGGCTGTCTTCGACTTCACGGAAACTGTCCAGCACCGTCTGCCGATAGCTGGCCACGGTCTGGTCGTAACTGGCTTCGGCCTGTTCGATCCGCGAGCGGATCAACCCACCATCGAACAGGGTCATGGCGAATTCCGGCCCGATGGACCAGAAGCGGTTGGGCGTCTGGATCCAGTCATCCAGGGTGCCGCTGCGATAACCGCCCGCCGCGCTCAGGCTGAGATTGGGAAACCAGGCGGTCTTGGCCACACCGATCTCGGCATTGGCGGCCATGACAGAACGTTCGGCAGCCGCCACATCAGGGCGCCGTTCCAGCAGTTGCGACGGCAGCAGACCGGGAATCTGCGGCAGGCGCGGAATATCCTCCGCCTCGGCCACTGACAACTCCGAAGGCGGCACACCGATCAGGACCGCGATGGCATGTTCCAGCTGGGCACGCTGGTATTGGAGATCGATGGCCTGAGCCTGGGTGCTTTTCAGCTGGGTCGTCGCCTGGCTGACATCGGATCTGGGCACGATTCCGGCACGGTACTGATTCTCGCTGATGCGCAGCGAACGCGCGTAGGCCTGCACCGTGGCGTCGAGCAGGCGCTTCTGGGCATCGAGCACCCGCAACTGCAGGTAGTTCTGCACCAGTTCCGACTGCAGGCTCAGCCGCACCGCCGCAAGGTCGGCGGAACTGGCCTGCATGCTTGCGCGACTGGACTCCAGCCCCCTGCGCAGGCGCCCCCAGAGATCCAGCTCCCAGCTGGCGGCGAAATTCAGATCGTAGCTCTGGGAAACCCCGCCGCCGCCAGCACTGGTGACCGTGGAGCCATCCGGCAGCGTTGTGGTACTGCTGCCTGTGCCCCGACCGGAACGTGTTTTGCCGACATTGCCGGACAGCGACGGGAAGAAGCCGGCCCTGGCGCCGCGCACCAGCGCCCTGGCCTGGCGATATTGCGCCTCGGCTGCGGCGAGATTCTGGTTGGAAACATTCAGGCGCTCTACCAGGGCATCCAGTTCGGCATCCTCGTACAGCTGCCACCATGGCCCGCCAAGAAACTGGTCGGCGGGCGTGGCCGGCTTCCAGCCTTCGGCCTGTTTGAACTCGCCAGCCGTCGGCAGATCCGGGCGCTGGTAGTCGGGGCCGAGGGTACAGGCTCCCAGGGACAGGCTCATGACCAGCACGGCCAGGGGGCGCAGGGGGAATAGCGAACTCATAGCGGATTATCCATTGCGGCATCGGTGCGAACACCACGCCAGCCGTTGAAACGATGGCGCAGGCGGTCCAGGTACAGGTAGACCACAGGCGTGGTGTAGAGCGTCAGAATCTGGCTCAGGATCAGTCCACCGATGATGGTCAGGCCCAGCGGCTGGCGCATCTCGGCGCCTTCCGCACCGCCCAGCAGCAGAGGCAGCGCGCCGAGGATCGCCGCCAGGGTGGTCATCAGGATCGGGCGGAAGCGCAGCAGGCAGGCACGGCGAATCGACTCTGCCGGCGGCAGCTTGTCGTTGCGCTCGAACTGCAACGCCAGGTCGATCATCAGGATGGCATTTTTCTTTACCACGCCGATCAGCAGGAACAGCCCGAGCAGCGAGATCAGGCTGAACTGCTCGCGCATCAGAATGATCGCCAGCAGGGCCCCGACCCCCGCAGAAGGCAGCGTGGAGAGGATCGTCAGCGGATGGATGTAGCTCTCATAGAGAATGCCCAGCACGATGTAGACCAGCACCAGCGCGCCGAGGATCATCAGCGGCTGCCCCTGTTGAGTGCTTTCAAAGGCGCTACCGGAGCCACCCAAACGCCCCTGCACTTCACTGGGCATGCCGATGGCGGCTACCGCGCGCTCTATCGCCCGCGTTGCCTGATCGAGGCTGACACCCGGCGCCAGATCGAAGTCGATATTCTCCGCGGCGAACTGGCCTTCATGGCTGACACGGTCTTCTTCCAGGCTGCGCTCGTAACGGGCGAACGCGGACAGCGGCACCCGCCGGCCATCGCTGGTGATGACGTTGATCTGCTCCAGCACCTCGGGATGCTGGGCATAGGCCGGATCGATCTCCATCACCACCCGGTACTGGTTGAGCGACTCATAGATGGTGGAAATCTGCCGCTGGCTGAAGGCATTGTTGAGCAACGTGGTCACCGTGCTCATGTCGATGCCCAGGCGCTTGGCCTCGTCGCGGTCGATCTTCAGGCTGATCTGTTGCGCGCCCTCGCCGTCATTGGCATCGATGCTGGTCAGCTCCGGCAAGGCCATCAGCGCCCGCGTCACCAGCGGCGTCCAGGTGCGCAGGTCGGCCAGGTCGCTGGCCAGCAGGTTGTAGGAATACTGCGAACTGCTCTGGCGGCCACCGCCGAACTGCAAATCCTGGTCGGCCATGAGGAACATGCGCCCGCCCGGCACTTTCGGCTGATTGGCACGAATCCGTTCGATGACCTTCTGTGCGGAAATCTTGCGCTCTTCCAGCGGTTTGAGCCGGACGATCATGAAGGCGTTATTGATGCCGCCGCTGCCACCGATAAAACCGGCGACGCTCTCCACCGCCGGATCGGCCAGCACGGCCTGCCGGTAGATTTCCATCTTCGGCTGCATCACCTGGAACGACAGGCCATCGTCGCCACGGATAAAGCCCGTCAGCTGGCCGGTATCCTGCTGCGGCAACAGGATCTTCGGCACCTCGATATAGAGGAAGACGTTCAGGCCGATGGTCGCCAGCAGGCTGATCAGGGTGATGCGCCGATGCCGCAGCGCCCAGCCCAGGGAGCGGTCGTAATGGCGCAGCAGCCATTGATGAGCCTCATGGCTCCAGCGATGCAGACGACCGTCATGCTCAGGGTCGTGCGGTTTCAGCCAGCGCGCGCAGAGCATCGGCGTCAGCGTCAGCGAGACCAGCAGCGACACCAGAATGGCCGCCGCCAGGGTGATGGAAAATTCGCGGAACAGGCGCTCGACGATACCGCCCATGAACAGGATGGAAATGAACACCACCACCAGCGAGAGGTTCATCGACAGCAGCGTGAAGCCCACCTCGCGGGTGCCGATATAGGCGGCGCGCATGGGCGGTACACCCTCGTCGATATGCCGCGCGATGTTCTCCAGCACCACGATGGCATCGTCCACCACCAGGCCGGCGGCGAGAATCAGCGCCATCAGCGACAGCACGTTGAGCGAGAAGCCGAACAGGTACATCACCGCGAAGGTGCCGACCAGCGACACCGGCACCGCCAGCGCCGGAATCAGCGCGGTACGCAGCTTGCCGAGGAAGAGGAACACCAGCACGATGACCAGCCCCACGGCGATCAGCAGCGTGCGCTCGGCCTCGTGCAGGGTGGCGCGGATCACTGGCGAACGATCCATCGCCACCGCCAGGTTGACGCTGGCCGGCACGATGGCCTGCAGCGCGGGCAGTTCGGCGCGGATGCCTTCGATGGTCTCGATGATATTGGCGCCGGCCTGGCGGTTGATGATCAGCAGCACGGCGCGGTCATTGTTGAAGAAGCCGTCGTTGTAGCGGTCTTCCACCGCATCGCGCACCCTGGCCACATCGCTCAGGCGCAGCGCGGCGCCCTCCTGATGGCGAATGATCAGCGGCAGGTAGTCCTCGGCCCGATGCAACTGGTCGTTGGCCTGCACCTGCCAGTGGCGATGGTCATCCTCGACCATGCCCTTGGGCCGACGCACGTTGGCGTTGGCGATGGTCTGGCGCACCTCGTCGAGGGAAACCCCGTACTGTTCCAGTTGCTGCGGCTGCAGTTCGACCCGCACCGCCGGCAGCGAACTGCCGCCCACCTGCACTTCGCCGACGCCGGGCACCTGCGAGAGCTTCTGCGCCAGGATGGTCGAGCCGATGTCGTAGAGCTGGCCCTTGTCCAGCACCGCGGAGGTCAGCGACAGCACCATGATCGGCGCCTGCGCCGGATTGACCTTGCGGTAGCTGGGCATGCTGCGCATCCCGCTGGGCAGCAGGTTGCGCGAAGCGTTGATCGCCGCCTGCACATCCCGCGCGGCGCCGTTGATGTCGCGCTCAAGGTCGAACTGGATGATGATCCGCGTCGAGCCCTGGCTGCTGCGGCTGCTCATCTGGCTGACCCCGGCGATACTGCCGAGCGAACGCTCCAGCGGCGTCGCCACGCTGGAGGCCATGATCTCCGGGCTGGCCCCCGGCAGGCTGGCCTGCACGGTGATCACCGGAAAATCCATGTTAGGCAGCGGCGACACCGGCAGCAGACCGAAACTCACCCCGCCCAGCAGCAGGATCGCCAGACTCATCAGCATGGTCGCCACGGGGCGGGCGATAAAGGGGGCGGAGAGGTTCATAGCGGGAAAGCCGCTGGAGGCTGAAGGCTGAAGGCTGGACGAATGGAGAGCCAGCTTCTTCGTTCAGCCTCCAGCCTCCAGCGCTTTTTCGAAGCGGTCATGCTTCGACCTCCCGCCCCACCCCATCCCCCCGGGCCAATCGATTGCCGAGCCGGTCGAAGAACAGGTAGATCACCGGCGTGGTGAACAGGGTCAGCAACTGGCTGAGCAACAACCCACCGACCAGCACCAGGCCCAGCGGCTGGCGCAGTTCCGCGCCGGAACCGGAGGCGAGCATCAGCGGCACCGCGCCGAACAGCGCGGCCAGGGTGGTCATCAGGATCGGGCGGAAACGCAGCAGCGCGGCACGGTAGATGGCGTCCTGCGGGCTCATGCCCTGATGACGTTCGGCCTCCAGGGCGAAGTCGATCATCATGATGGCGTTCTTCTTGACGATGCCGATCAGCAGGATGATGCCGATGATGGCGATCAGGCCCAGGTCGTTGCCGGTCAGCAGCAGCGCCAGCAGCGCGCCGACCGCCGCCGAGGGCAGTGTCGAGAGGATGGTGATGGGGTGGATATAGCTCTCGTAGAGCACGCCCAGCACGATATACATGGTCACCACCGCCGCCAGGATCAGCAGCAACGTGCTCGACAGCGACGCCTGGAAGGCCGCAGCCGCGCCCTGGAAGCGCGTCTGGATGCCGGCTGGCAGACCGATCTCGGCCTCGACTGCTTCGATGATTTCCACCGCATGGCCCAGCGACACGCCATCGGCCAGGTTGAACGACAGCATCACCGCCGGGAACTGGCCGATATGGTTGATCAGCAGAGGCGCGTTGCGCTGCTCCAGGCGCGCCAGGCTCGACAGCCGCACCGGCGTGCCGCCCTCGCTCTGCACGAACAGTTGCTCCAGCGCCTGCGGCCCGATCCGATTGCCCGCCTCGGCTTCCAGCACCACGCGATACTGGCTGGCCTGGGTGAAGATGGTAGAAATCTGCCGCTGGCCGAAGGCATCGTAGAGCGCATCGGTTATCGCCGAAATCCCGATGCCGAGCCGCGCGGCGGCGTCGCGGTCGATGTCGAGGAAGATCTGCAGGCCGTCGCTCTGCAGGTCGCTGGCGACATCGGTCAGTTCGGGACGCTCACGCAGCGCCGCCACCAGGCGCGGCGACCACTCCTGCAGCAGCGCGGTATCCGGTGATTCCAGGCTGAACTGGAACTGGGTGCGGCTGACCCGATCCTCGATGGACAGGTCCTGCACCGGCTGCATGTACAGTTCGATGCCCGGCAGCTTCGCCAGCTCCGGTCGCAGCCGGTCGATGACCTGGCTGGCGGTCACGTCGCGCTCGCCGTGGGGCTTGAGGTTGATCAGCAGCCGGCCACTGTTGAGGGTGACGTTGTCGCCGTCCACACCGATATAGGACGACAGGCTGACCACCGCCGGATCGGCCAGGATCACCCGCGCCAGCGACTGCTGACGCTCGCTCATCTCGCGGAATGAAATCGACTGCGGCGCCTCGCTGATACCCTGGATGACGCCGGTGTCCTGCACCGGGAAGAAGCCCTTGGGCACCACCAGGTAGAGCACCACGGTCAGCGCCAGGGTCCCGACCGCCACCAGCAGGGTCAGCGTCTGGTGCTTCAGCACCCAGGTCAGCCAGCGGGCGTAGCCGCCGATCAGACGCTCGACCCAGTCCGGCTTGGCCTCGTCCACAGTGGCGGGCTTGAGCAGTTTGGCGCACATCATCGGCGTCAGGGTCAGCGACACCACCAGGGAAATCAGGATGGCCACCGCCAGGGTGATGGCGAATTCGCGGAACAGCCGCCCTACCACGTCCTGCATGAACAGCAGCGGGATCAGTACGGCGATCAGCGACAGGGTCAGCGAAATCAGGGTGAAACCGATCTGCCGCGCGCCTTTCAACGCGGCCTGCAACGGCGTTTCGCCGTCTTCGACGTGACGGGCGATGTTTTCCAGCATGACGATGGCATCGTCCACCACAAAGCCGGTGGCGATGGTCAGGGCCATCAGCGTCAGGTTGTTCAGCGAGAAGCCGGCCAGGTACATCACCGCGAAGGTGCCGATCAAAGACAGCGGCACGGCGATGGAAGGAATCACGGTGGCCGAGAGGCGCTTGAGAAAGACGAAGGTGACCATCACCACCAGGAAGGTCGCCAGCAGCAGCTCATGCTGCACATCGGTGATGGCGGCGCGGATGGTCTGGGTACGGTCGGTCAGCACCACCACGTCGAGGCCCGCCGGCATGCTCGCACTGACCTCGGGCAACAACGCCTGGATGCGCTCGACCACCTCGATGACGTTGGCGCCCGGCTGGCGCTGGATATTCAGCAGCACGGCCTGGCTTTCGTTGGCCCAGGCGGCGAGGCGCTCGTTTTCAGCGCCGTCGATGATATCGGCGATGTCCTTCAGACGCAGCGTGGCCCCGTTCTCGTAGGACAGGATCAGCTCGGCGTACTCCTCGGGCGTCTTCAGCTGATCGTTGGCGTCGAGCATCGACACCCGCGTCGGGCCGTCGAAATTGCCCTTGGGCTGATTGACGTTGGAACTGGTGACCAGCGAGCGAACGTCAGCCAGCGATAAGCCATAGGCCGCCAATGCCTCGGGGTTGACCCGGATACGCACCGCCGGACGCTGACCACCGGCGATGCTGACCATGCCCACGCCGCTGATCTGCGCCAGCTTCTGCGCCATGCGCGTGTCGACCAGATCGTGCAATTTCGGCAGCGCCAGGCTCTCGGAAGTGATCGCCAGGGTCATCACCGGGGTATCCGCCGGGTTGACCTTGTTGTACACCGGCGGCGCCGGCAGATCGTTGGGCAGCAGGTTGTCGGCGGCGTTGATGGCGGCCTGCACTTCCTGTTCGGCCACATCCAGCGCCACGTCCAGGGAGAAGCGCAGGGTGATTACCGAAGCGCCACCGGAGCTGGTGGAGGACATCTGGGTCAAGCCCGGCATCTGCCCGAACTGGCGTTCCAGCGGCGCGGTGACGGCACTGGTCATCACGTCCGGACTGGCGCCGGGATACAGCGTCATGACGCGGATGGTCGGGTAGTCCACCTGCGGCAGCGCCGACACCGGCAGCATGCGGTAGGCGATCAGACCGGCCAGCAGGATGGCGACCATGCTCAGGGTGGTCGCCACAGGCCGCAGGATGAACAGCCGCGAGATATTCATCGCGCCGGACGCCCGCTGCCACCCTGGGTTTCGATCACGGGATTTTCCGCTGCCTCTTCGGCGAGCTTCCGGCGATCGACCACCTCCACTTCAGTACCGTCACGCAGACGGTCGGTGCCTTCCAGCACCACCCGCTCGCCCTCGACCAGGCCTTCGTTGATCACGGTCTGTTCGCCGTTGCTGGGTCCCACATCGAGAATGCGCAACTGGACCTTGGCATCGTCCCCGACGACATAAGCGAAGTGGCCGCGCGAACCGAACTGCAGAGCCTCGGAAGGGATCAGGGTGGCATCGTCGAGAGTTTCCACACGCAGCCGTACATTGACGAACTGGTTAGGGATCAGCAGCTCCGCCTCGTTGTCGAAGCGCGCCTTGAGCTTCAGGGTGCCGGTGGTCACGTCGATCTGGTTGTCGAGGCTCTCCAGCACACCCGCGCCGAAGAGCACCCGCTCGCCACGGTCCCAGGCCTGCACCTGGAGCTCATCGCCACGACGAAAACGGCTGATGACCGGCGGCAGCTCGCCTTCGGGCAGAGTGAAGCTGATCGCCATCGGCTGAGTCTGGGTGATGACCACCAGCGGCGTGGCGTCGTTGGCCGCCACCAGATTGCCCAAGTCCAGCTGGCGCAGGCCCACGCGACCGTCGATGGGCGCCCGGATTTCGGTAAATTTGAGGTTCAGGCGGGCTTCGTTGACCGCCGCCTGGTTGGACGCCAGAGTGCCCTGATACTGGCTGACCAGCGCCTGTTGGGTATCCAGAGTCTGCTTGGCGATGCTGTCGTCAGCGAACAGGCCCTGATAACGCTTCAGGTCGACTTCGGCATTCTGCAATAGGGCGCGGTTCTGCTGGAGGGTGCCCTCGGCCTGCTGCAGCGCGATCTGGTAGGGCCTTTGATCGATCACCGCCAGCAGATCGCCAGCCTCGACCCGCTGACCTTCATCGAAACGCACCTCCACCAGTTCACCCGCTACCCGGCTGCGCACGTTGATCGTATTCAGCGGCGTGACCGTGCCGAGCGCTTTGACGTAGACCTCGAATCGCCCTTTCTCTACAGGCGCGACACGCACCGGCGTCGGACCACCAAGCATGCCGCGTGGTCCTCTGGGCTGCTGGGGTTTTTCATCGGCGCCGGGCCATAGCCACCAGATCAGCAGCACGGCGGCTGCCACAACGAGAAGGATGACCAGCCCGCGTCGCAGGGAGCCGCTGGAAGAAGTGTTTGCCTCGGACATGAACGCTGTTCGCCTGGAAAAGAGCGTGAACCATAAGCAGTCGCGGCCCACTCGCAAAGAGGATTTACGGCATTTTTACGTATCCGGGCATGTTCTCGCTGTTCAACGGTCGGCAAAGCGCCCTCAACCCCGCTGGAACCATGCTTCGACCATCCAGTCTTAGGGTCTGTTGTGTACCTTCGCATCCATCCTCTCAACGATGCGATACGTCAATCCAGGCCAATCGATGATGGCCGGTACAGGATCAAGGAATGAACGCATCAATGATCATCCTGGCGCTGACTGTCGCCAGTTTTCTGCTCGGTTTCCTGCGTGACCTGTTCATCGCCAGGGCTTTCGGTCTGAGCTGGGAAGCGGACCTGATCTTCGTGGCGCTGATCCTGCCGGTCTTCTTCGAGAACTTCCTCGGCCTCGCCCTGCGCGATGCGATGATTCCCTATCTGCAGAAGCTGCGCAGCCAGTCCGAGGCGCTGTTCGCGTCCGTGGCCCGCTGGCTCTACTGGCGCGTGATGCTCATGGGCATCCTGGTCAGTGTCATCGCCATCGTCGCCAGCTACTGGCTGCTCGGGCTGCTGGCCCCCGGCTGGAGCACCGTGCAGCTCGAGGCCGGGCAACTGGTGTTCTGCGTCGGGGCGCTGCTGATCGCGGTACAGGCCGTGCTCTACTGCCAGGGCGCGCTGCTCAATATGGATGACATCTTCGTCCTCCCGATGACCCGCACGGTGCTGCTCAACGCCGGCGCAATAATCGCCATCGTGCTGTTCCAGCCCAGCGGCATGGTGATTTTCATCGGCATGCTGCTACCGCAACTGGGATTGATCCTGGTCCAGCATCGGCGCATCACCTGTTTGCGTGTTCCGCGCAAGCTCAGCCCCCCGACAGAGAACCATGGACGCGGTTTCGGACTGGCCTTCGCGCCGGTGCTGCTGGCGGCCGGCGCGCAGCAAGGCTGCATCCTGGCCGAACGCGTCTTCGCTTCCTATCTCGAAGAAGGCAGCATCACTATGCTCTCGTTCGCCTTCCGCATCGTCAGCATTCCACTCACGCTCTATGCCCTGGCGGTGCTGGCAGTGCTCTTTCCACGCTTCGTATCGAGCTGGAACGACGAAGACTACAATGGCCACGCCAGCGTGGTGCGCAAAGGCCTGCTGGCCACGCTGCTGTTTCTGTTCCCGGCCACGGTAGTGCTCTGCTCCTTTCCCGATACGGTGGTGTCGGTGCTGCTGGAGCGGGGCCAGTTCGGCGCCGCGCAAACCGAATCCACCGCCTCGCTGGTGGTGCTATACGCGCTGGGCCTGCCGGCGATGGGGCTGGCATTGCTGTGGGGTCGCGCCCTGCTGGCCCAGCATCAGGCACGACTGTTCCTGGTCATCACGCTGATCAGCTCGGCGATGACCATCGGCCTCGACGCCCTGCTCTATCGCTCCTATGGCGCCGAAGGGCTGGCCATTGCCTTCGCCAGCGGCGCGATCCTGCAGGCGGTCTTCATGGGGCTGTACGTCTACCGCGCCACACCCCACGGCCTGGGAATCGCCGTGCTGCTGCGCTGGCTGGTCATAGGCGCGACCATTGCCGCCGCACTGCACTGGCTGCCGGCACCACACGGGCTGCTCCAGCTGTGCCTGTATATCACGTTGGTGCTGGCCGCCTATGCCGCTGGGGTGGTTGCGCTGGGCGAGCGTGATCTGTTCAGGCCGAGTTACTGGTCGCTGAAGAAGACCTGACAAGCGGAACGTCAGGTAACGAATCATCGGATCACGCCTTCTGAAACCCGGATTACGCCTTCGGCTAATCCAGGCTACGGTCTGACGCTGTCGTAGGGTCGAACTTGTTCGACCGTTGTGCACGCAGGTGGCCGAATGAATTCGGCCCTACAGTCGAGCCAGCGAGCGGAGACAGGGGGATGAGCGTGGCGCCCGTTTGGAAGCTCGCGGACACAAAAGCAGCCATTTTCCGACACCAGGCCATGCTTCGCACGACAGGTCCCTTTTCCATCAGAAGTTGCGGCGGTAGAAGATATCCAGCGAACTGGCCAGGCCGCTGGCGGCTTCGAGGAAGATGCGCCGGGTCAGTTGGTAACGCAGTGCGACGGTGTTGGCCGGCTCGAACACGCCGACGCCGTAGCGCAGCGTCAGGCGATCCGTCAGACGTCCACTGGCGACAACGCTGGTAGCGTCACCACTGCCTTCGGTGTCGAGCTGAAAATCCTGAATACCGAGACGCTGTGCGACGTTGCCGGTGATCGAGGCGCTGCCCGCCAGCCCCAGCCCCAGCGCCGCCTGCGCCAGCATGTTGTTGTCCCCGGTATCGGCGCCCAGCGGACGTCCCAGCACCAGATAGGCCAGCGCCTGCTCCTGGCTCATGGCCGGCTCGGCGAAGACATCCACCCGTGGCTGTTCGGCGCTGCCGGTGATGCGCAGGCCGGCGGTGACGTTGTCGGCCTCGATGCGGCGGATGGCTTCGATATTCAGGAACGGCTGGGTCAGCACGCCGGTGAACAGCAGCTGCGCCCGACGGATGGTCAGACGCTGGCCATAGGCCCGGTAGCGGCCATTGTTGAGATTGAGTTCACCACGGGCGTCGAGGTCGTCACCAATGTGCAGATAGCCGGCCAGGTCGGCGCTGAGGCCGAAACCGGAAAAGCGCAGGCGCTCCTGGCCAACCTCGACGTCGATGTCCATGTGGATCGCCAGCGGCGTCTGCGCCTCTTCGGCCTCCTCACCGACGATCTGCGCATCGCTGCTCACCGTGACCGTGGACGGCGGCAGTTCGCGCACGACGATTTCACCACGGGGCACACTCAGCTTTCCGCTCACGGCGAGCTTTTCACCGGCCAGGTGCAAACGCAGATCAGGTTCGATTTCCAGTTCCGCATAGGGCTCGACGATTACCGGCAGATGGCTGCCACGCACGGCGATGTCCAGGTCCGGTGTATCGCGCCAGTCCAAGGTGCCGGCAATTTCGCCGCGCCCCTGCTCGCCGCTGCGCCAGTCGCCATCGATCCGTAGCTGTTCGCCATCGATCAGCGCGCGAATCTGCAACTGCTCGAAGCTGACCGGCAATTCGCTCCCTGCGATTTCACCGCCATCGAGGCGCAGCTCGCCGCGAACCCAGGGCTGCTGCAGGGAGCCGGACAGCTGGCCACTGCCGTTGAGTTGACCTTCGAGCCTATCGACCACGGTAACGAAGGGTCGCGCCACCGACAGGTCGAGAGCGCTCAGGCGGAAATCACCTTCTATATCCTTGGCTTCGCTGGCAGGGTCGATGGCCAGGCGCAGTTCCAGCGCGCCGAGTTCGCCGCCCTCGAAACGCAGGTGGCTGTCGATGCTCCGGGGCGACAGCTCGCTGGTCAGGGCCAGGGTGGCATAGGGGAACTCCAGCCACTGCTCGCCATCGCGCAGTTCCAGCGTACCGGGGCCGGCATCCACGCGAATATTGCCACTCGGGCCGGCAGCCGGCAGATCCAGCGAGATATCGGCATTGACCTCGCCCAGCCAGCGCAGGTTGTCAGGCAGATAGCTGGCCAGCGATTGCAGGGGGAAATCACGCAGGCGATAACGCAGCTGCGGATCGGGCAGCAGGCGCTGGTTGTCCGCACACAGGGTCGCCGGCCCGCTCGCCCAGCAGTGCGCACCGAGGGTGAAAGTGCCGCTGGCCAATCGTTCCAGCGACGCCGGCTGGCGCAGCGCCCATTGCTGCCCCTCGGCCTGCAGCTCGGCGCTGCGCAGACGCCCGCGCCAGTCATCGCCACGCAGTCCGCCATCGACAGCCAGTGACAGATCGAGCAGCCCGCCCTTGAGTTGCACTGTGGCCTGATGCGCCTGCTGTGTGCCCTCGGCAGCCAGTTGCAGATCACCCAGCTCGGTATCTCCTGCCTGCAGGTTCCCGGCGCTCAGCCGGAGCTGGCCGCGCTGCCCTTCCCCCACTGCCGCGCTCAGCTCCAGGTGCTCGACCCGGTTGTCCTGCAAGGCGATCGAGCTGCCGTCGAGCTTCAGCTCGCCCTGCGGCGCCTGCGGGGTGCCCGCCAGTGTGAGATTACCCGCCAGTCGCCCTTGCAGCCCCGGCCAGAGCTGCGCCAGACGCGGCAGAGCGAGTTGCAGGTCGGCCCGTAGCGTCTCGGCCCAGCGACCACTGCCCTGAATATGGTTGTCGCCCAGGCGCAGCTCCAGCCGAGGTACATCCCAGGCGGCATCCTTGCCGTTGGCGTCCAGTTGCAGTTGCAACGGCTGCCGGCGCAAAGTGCCCGCCAGATCCAGCCGCGCCTCCGCCTGCAAGGCTTCATCGCGCAGTGCGCCTCGGCTGGCAAGGGTGCCGCCGAGCTGTCCGGGCAATTCGGCCACCCAGTAGGAAGGATCGAACGCGCTCAGCGTCAGGGTCGTGTTCCAGTCGATGCCATCGGCGAAGCCCAGGCTGAGATTGCCGCTGGCCCGGCCCTGGCCGGCAATCAGTTGCAATTGCGGCAGATGGACGATGCCCAGATCGCCGCTGACGGGGCTTTGCAGGCTGAAGTCCCCGGCGGGGCCGGTCAGCGCCGCGTCGAAGTTGCCCAGGTAGTTGCCATCGTCGTATTGCAGTTGCGCATCCAGCCGACGCAGCGCCACGGGCGGCTCGTCCACCTCGGGATAGAGCCGGCGCCAGGGGAAGTCGCGCCAGGCCAGATCCGCTTCGCCGCGAATGCCCTCGGTCCAGCCCAGCTGCCCGTTCAGATCGATCCGTTGTTCCTCGCCGGCGACCAGCCGAAGTGTATCGACACGCACCTGGGCGGCATCGAGCAAGGCCTCCAGCACGATGGCGACCGCGCCGCCCTCGCCTTGCAGGCTGCCGTCGCCGGCAAGGCGGTAGCCATCATCCAGATTGCCCTGTGCGCTGAGTTCGAGCCGTTCCAGGCGCAAGGCATCGGGCAGTTCCGGGCTGGCCTTGAAGCCGTCCACGGTCAGTTGCAGGTTCGCCGGCAGATCGGTCTCCAGCGGACGTATCCGGCCCCTGAGCGCAGCATCCAGATAGCCCTGGCTCTGCACGGCCAGCGCCAGGTGTTCACGCAACTCGCCGTCCACGACGATCTTCAGCGTCCAGGCCGGCATTTCGGGCAGGTGAATGGCCGCATCGCCATGCAGCTCCAGCGGCCAATCGCCGTCGGGTCGCAGGCGCCCGGCAAGAGCCAGGGTGAGGTCTTCGCGGCGCAGCTGCAGGGTTCTGATATCCAGGCCGTCACGGCGCCAATCCGCGCGCAATTGCAGGCTCTGCAGCTGCTCGACCGCATTCAGCCGCACCCGCCCCACTTCGATTCGCTCGATACGCAGCTCCAGCGGCAGTTGGATGTCCGGCAGGCTGAAAGGCTCGCTGGCCGCTTCATCGCTGCCTGGCGGGAAAACCAGGTCGATATCACTGGCCTGCAGCACTTCGATACAGAGCGCCATACGCAGCAGGCAGCGCGGTGACCAGTCCAACCGGGGCGCAGTTACCTCAACCCGGTTGCCGTCCTGTTCCCAGACCAGCCGCTCGGCCTGCCAGCGACTGCCCAGCTGCCCCTGGAACTGTTCGACCTGCACACCGGGGACCTGCCCCAAGGCCCAGCGTCCGCCCGCCGTTGTGCCCAGCAGCACACCCAGCGCCAGGACCACCAGCAGCACCAGCGCAAGCGGCAGCACCAGCGTCCATGAAAGAATTCGCAGCCCTCGCCTCACAGTTCAGGCCCCATGGAAAAATGCAGGCGCACACCACCGTCGCCATCCAGCGGATGGGCCAGGTCGACCCGAATCGGCCCCACCGGCGACACCCAGCGCACGCCCAGGCCGACGCTGCTCTTGAGCGTCGGAAAATCCAGCGAATTGAAGGCGTTGCCCTGGTCGTAGAAGGTCGCCACGCGCCATTTTTCGACCACCTCGTACTGGTATTCAGCGCTGAGGGCGAGCTGGTAGCGGCCACCGATGCGGTCGCCATCGGAGTTGGTCGGCGACAGGCTCTGGTAGTCATAGCCGCGCACGCTCTGGTCGCCACCGGCGAAGTAGCGCAACGACGGCGGCACGTTGGTGTATTCGTTGGTCCAGTTGCCGCCGATCTGCGCGCGCCCGAGGAAGCGGTGCCGGTCGAACAGGGTCGTCAGGCCCTTGATCGTTGCGTTGGCATGGATCAGATCGGCATCGGAAAAAACCCCATCCTTGGCCGCGCCCAGCTCGAATTCCAACCGGTAGCCCTGGCTGGGATCGATGCGGTTGTCGCTGCGCAAAAAGCTGTAAGCGATGCCCGGCATCAGCAGCGTACTGACGCCCGAATCGTCACCCAGCTCATATTGTTCGTGACGCCATTTCAGCGACCAGACACGCTGCCAGCCGCTGGGCAGCTTGCGATGCCATTCGGGACCGACCGTCAGCAGGCGGCTGAGGCTGTCGTTGTCGCCCAGCTCTTCATATTGGTAGCCACCGGCGTAGCGCAGCTTGTCAGTGAGTGGCGGGTCCAGCGGCACGTCGTACCAGAGCCCGACATTCTGCCGTGGCGCCGACAGCTCGCTCTCCAGGCCGTAGCTGTGGCCTTGCGGGTTGACCCAGTGGCGACGGAAATCAAAGCGCATGCGCGGCCCGACGTCGGTGGAAAAGCCCAGCCCCAGGCCCAGGGTGCGGGGGTCGCGGGTGGCCAGCTGGACCACCACCGGGATGCGCTGCTGCACGGCATTGGCCGGGTTGGCATCGACCCGTACGCCTTCGAAATAGCCGCTGGACTGCATCGCCTGATTAAGCTCGGCGACCCGTTCCGAATCGTAGGGCGTGCCGGCCTCGAACGGCACCATGCGCGCCAGCAGGTCGGGATCGAACGGCGAATCGCCCTCGAAGCTCACCGCGCCCAACAGGTAACGCGGTCCACTGTCGAATACCAGCTCGACATCGGCGGCATTCTCCACCGGGTCGATGGCCAGGCGCTGGTAGGCGAAACGGCCATCGAAGAAGCCGTAGCGCGAGGCCTGGTTGAGAATGCGCTGCTTGACCTCTTCATAACGGCCATGATTGAGCACGGCCCCACTCTTGAGCGTATCGCGCGGGACTTCGAAGGCACTCAGCTGCGCCGCCGGCCCGTCCACCCGCAGGTTGATGATGCGCAGACGCACCGGCTCGCCACGCGCGATGCGTAAGATCAGGCGCGGCTCATCGCCGCCCTGCACTTCGGTTTCGATCGTGGCGTTGTAATAACCCAGGGCCTGCAAGGCCTTTTCCGCCTGCTGTCGGGCGATGCGACTGTAACGCAGCAATTCGCGCTCGTCGCGCTCCCCCAGATCGCCGATATGGTTTTCCACGTTCTCGCGCAACGCGCGGCTGGAAGGCTCGATATTCACCTCCAGCCGCGCCGCGAAAACGGATGATGCAGAAAACAGGGCAAGGCTGACCGTCACAAAACGGCCCATTAAAGAAATACGCATGGCGCGGAATGCTAGCACGGCATAAACCCAATCCCGGTAAGACAACAACGGCGCAAGCAGGCATCAGAAGGATTCATCGCTGCCATTCACCGGTTGGACTGCCTGCGGCTGAGAGAATTCTCGACCATGAGGACTGCTAGAATCACGCTTTTTTCGGGGAGCACCACTGATGAAACTTGTTTCTTTCAATATCAATGGATTGCGGGCAAGGCCTCATCAACTGGCGGCGATCATCGAAAAGCACCAGCCGGACGTCATCGGCCTGCAGGAAACCAAGGTCGACGACGAGCAGTTTCCCCTGGCCTCCATCGAGGCTCTGGGCTACCACGTGCACTATCACGGCCAGAAAGGCCACTATGGCGTTGCCCTGCTGTCGCGCCAGGCGCCGCTGGAAATCCACAAGGGTTTTCCCGGTGATGGCGAGGAGTCGCAGAAGCGCTTTATCTGGGGCCGCTTCGCCGATGCCCAGGGTCGGGCGGTGACGGTCATGAACGGCTATTTCCCCCAGGGCGAAAGCCGCGACCATCCGGTCAAGTTTCCCGCCAAGACCAGGTTCTATGCCGACCTGCAGGCCCTGCTGGAGGAGCGCTTCACGCCGGATCAGCCGGTGGCGATCATGGGCGACTTCAATATTTCGCCTCAAGACTGCGATATCGGCATTGGCGAAGCGAACGCCAAACGCTGGCTACGCACCGGCAAGTGCAGCTTCCTGCCCGAAGAGCGCGAATGGCTGCAACGCCTCAAAGGCTGGGGTCTGCAGGACAGCTTCCGCACGCTCAACCCGGAGGTCACTGACCGCTTCAGCTGGTTCGACTACCGCAGCCGTGGTTTCGAGGATGACCCACGTCGCGGCCTGCGCATCGACTACATCCTGACCACCGACAGCCTGCACCAGCGGGTAGTCGATGCCGGCGTGGATTACGACATCCGCGCGATGGAAAAACCCTCGGATCACTGCCCGGTGTGGATCGAACTGCGCTGATTCGAGCAGCTGTCACATAACAGTAAGCCAAACCACATAACCTCCCCGAAATTTTATCGGGAAGTGTCTGGATGGGGCTTTCAACGTTCTTGCGCAGCATCGGTATGCGATCGCTGTGCCTGGGATTTCTTGGAGCGTGGAGTGCCGGTTCGCTCGCGGCAAGCTCAAGCGAGTCGGCACTGAGCAAAGGCAACGAGGTGTTGCGCATCCAGGGCTCGAACACGGTCGGCGCGAAACTGGCGCCGATGCTGATCGCCGGGCTGTTCGAGGCCCGTGGCTTGCAGTCGGTGCGCATCGTGGCGACCGAGCGCGAGAACGAGCAGCGCGTGCTCGGCACCAACGCCGCCGGGCGCACCTTCCATGCGCTGGTCGCTGCCCACGGCACCGGCACCGGCTTTGCCGGACTCAAGGACGGCTCCGCCGATCTGGCTGCGGCGTCGCGCCCCATCAAGCAGAGTGAGCGCGACAGCCTGAGCGCCTTGGGCGATCTGCGCAACGCCGATGCCGAACAGGTCATTGCCATCGATGGCCTGGCGATCATCGTTCACCCTGAAAACCCTATCGCGGCGCTCAGCGTCGAACAGGTCGCCCGGCTGTTCTCCGGCGAGATCGGCAACTGGCGGGAGCTGGGTGGCAACGACCTGCGCGTGGAAGTGCATGCCCGCGACGACCAGTCCGGCACCTATGACACCTTCAAGGAACTGGTGCTCGGCGCCCAGGGCAGAACGCTGTCCACGGCGGCAGCCCGTTACGAATCCAACGATCAGCTTTCCGGCACCGTAAGCAGGCGCCCCGGCGCCATCGGCTTCGTCGGCCTCGCTTCGATTGGCAATGCCCGGGCGCTGGCGATTGCCGATGGCGAGTCACTGCCGATGCTGCCCACTAACGCCTCGGTGGCTACCGAGGACTATCCGCTGTCGCGGCGCCTGTTCTTCTATGCCAGCCCCCGCCTGCAATCACAGTGGACCCGCGACTACCTCGCCTTCGTCCACGGCCCTGCCGGCCAGGCCATCGTCGAAACCTCCGGCTACATCGCGCAGACCATCGTGCCGATCAGCCAGCCCGCGCAGCCCGACATGCCGCCCGCCTATCGACAACTGGCCAGCGAGGCGCAGCGCCTGACCGTCAATTTCCGTTTCGCCGAAGGCAGCGCGCAGCTGGACAACAAGGCCCTGCGCGATATCGGGCGACTGGTGGACTACCTGAAAGCCAACGACAAAACCATGAGTTCGGCAGTGCTGGTGGGATTCGGCGATGCCCGCGAAGACCTGGCACGGGCCGAACTGCTGTCCAAACTGCGCGCCATGGCGGTACGCCGCGAACTGGTGCGCGGCGGCATCCTGGTCAGAGACATCGATGGCCTGGGCGCGCAATTGCCCGTGGCCGCCAACACCGAGATGGGCCGTATCAAAAACAGGCGCGTGGAAGTCTGGGTGTACTGACGCTTCCACCTTCGAAAGAAAGCAGCCCATAATCCATTAAAGCTATTTTCATAGTGCAGGCTCATTCACAAGCGATATATGATCGGCGCGAATATCCCAGCCGGAGCGCCTGTGGCCATGAACCTGCACAAGGTCGACCTCAACCTGTTCATCGTCTTCGACGCCATCTACACCGAAGCCAACCTGACCCGCGCCGGGCAGATCGTCGGCATCACCCAGCCCGCCGTTTCCAACGCCCTGGCGCGCCTGCGCGATACCTTCAACGATCCGCTGTTCGTGCGCACCGCGCAGGGCATGGTGCCGACGCCGATGGCGCAGAACATCATCGGGCCGGTGCGCAATGCGCTGCAGCTGTTGCGCGTGTCGGTTCAGGAAAGCCGCACCTTCAACCCGCTGCAGGCGAACAAGACCTACCGCATCAGCATGACCGACCTCACCGAGGCGGTGGTCTTCCCGCCCCTGTTCCAGCGTCTGCGCCGCCTGGCGCCGAACGTGAAGATCGAGAGCATGCTGGCCAGGCGCCGCGAAACCACCAAGGAGCTGGCCGCTGGCCGCCTCGACTTCGCCATGGACGCCCCGCTCAACACCGACCCGCAGGTGCGTCACGTCAAGTTGCTGGAAGACCGCTATGTCTGCGCCATGCGCCGTGGTCATCCCCTGGCCAGGGACAGGCTGAGCGTCGAGGACTACCTGTCACTGTCGCACATTCACATATCCAGTCGCCGCAGCGGCCTGGGCATGGTCGACCTGGCGCTGGGCAAGATGGGCCTGCAACGCAAGATCGCCCTGCGCTCACAGCACTACATGATGGCCACCCAGGTGATCCAGCACACCGACATGGCGGTGACGGTGCCCGAGCGCTTCGCCCGCCGCCACGACCTGCATCAGGCCATTCTGCCGGTGGACATCCCGCCGCTGGAAACCCACCTCTACTGGCACGAAAGCACCGACCAGGACCCGGCCAACCGCTGGATGCGCGAGCAGATGATCGAGATCGCCCAGCAAGTCACCGCCCAGGCGCAGCCGGAGGATTAAGGCCCGGCCCGAATGGCGCGCCATTGTTTACAATGGCGGCGTACCCGAGGAGACCTGCAATGCCCAAAGCCATGGCCCGCCACATTCTGGTAAAGACCGAAGCCGAAGCCGCGCAACTGAAGAAGCGCATCACCAATGGCGAGGCCTTCGATGTGCTGGCGAAGAAATACTCGACCTGCCCTTCCGGCAAGAAAGGCGGCGACCTGGGTGAGGTACGTCCCGGCCAGATGGTGCGCAGTATCGATCAGGTCATTTTCAAGAAGCCGCTGCGTGAAGTGCACGGGCCGGTGAAAAGCCAGTTCGGCTATCACTTGGTGCAGGTCTTCTATCGCGACTGATAGCGCTCCAGCTGCATCTCTCGCAGGCGGCTCAGGGTGCGGCGAAACGGAAAGGCCAGGTAGCCGTCCGTATAGAGTTCTTCCATGGCCACCTCGGCTTCTATATAGAGCGGCACCTGCCGGTCGTAGCACTCGTCCACCAGGGCGATGAAACGGCGGACGGCATCGTCGCGCCTGGCGAGTTGCGGCAGCTGGCGGTCACCGGCCTTCACCTGCTGCGCCGCATCTTCGGTTCCGCGGGCGATACGCCCTTCCCTCTGCTCGCCGCCCAGCGCCGGCACTTCGCTGAGCAGAATCAGCGGGAAGCGGTCGCACAGCTCGATGAAATCCAGCGCCGCGAACGGTTGCTCGCACAGCTCGGCAAAGCGGCACCAGATCACCGTTTCACTGCATCGCACCACCGATAACGGGCGCCTGCCGAGGGTGACCGGCGCGGTACTGAAAACGCCGTTCGCCCGTTCATCGAATACAGCCTGCAAGGCAGAGTTGCCGCTGTCCGTATCAGCCACCCAGTAGCGTTGCAGCGCAGCACCGGGACGCAGGCGATGGTCCGCGCCGCCATCCACGTTCACCACCTGCATATGGCGCACAATGGCTTCGATGGCGGGCAGAAAACGTTCGCGATTGAAGCCGTCGGCATACAGCTGCTCTGGCGGCTGGTTGGAAGTCGCCACGATCACCACGCCCTGCTCGAACATCACCTGGAACAGCCGCCCGAGAATGATGGCATCGCCGATATCGCCGACGAACAGCTCGTCGAAGCACAGCACACGCACCTCTTCGGCCAGTTCACGGGCCAGCGCCTGCAACGGATCAGCCGTACCGCCAAGCTGAAACAGACGCATGTGCACCCAGCGCATGAAGTGATGAAAATGCTGCCGTCGTGCCGGCACTCGCAGACTGGCGTGGAACTGATCCATCAGCCAGGTCTTGCCGCGCCCGACCGGCCCCCAGAGATACACCCCAGGCACAGAGTCGTCGCTTTCGGTCCGGTGCAGGGCTTCATGACAGCGCTGCAGCGACTCGACGGCGCACAACTGCGCCGCATCGCTGACGAAGCCCTCGCGGGCGATGGCTTGCTGGTAACGCGCAAGTGGAGAGGGGTATTGCATGGCACCGGCCATCCGAAAAGACAGCCGCGATGGTAGCGCGAACGGCAGCCACTTGCCCCTCGGCCCTGTCAGTCGGCACGCAAGCGCACTACACTAGCCGCCCTTTTTCGCCCGTGTGCCTGTTCGAACGCTCCAGGCCACGCCAACGGGCCGTTTCATTCTTTTCCTGGGAAAATGCCTTGATCTCCACCGCTAACATCACCCAACGGTTCTAGACGGGTTTTTAGGGGGGTTAATCCCCCGTATTTACTGGGCTTCAGCCCACACCGAACCACCAAAAACCGCACTCTGCCCCAAGAAGTGCCCCAGGAATTGCCCCAAAAACGGCGATCACCACAGGGCTTTTCGTGAGGCTGTCTCTTGCCCGTTCTGGGCAGCTTCGATACCCCAGCAAACATAGATCACTTACAAGGGCCTCGCAGTCCTTCCATTCCACCGGTACCGTGCCTATATGGATATTCAAACGCTTATCGGCGGCATTCTCGGCCTGCTCGTTCTTGGTGGCCTTGTCATGACCCAAATGCCAAGGGAATGGCAGACCACAGGAGGCTGGCTGCTCGTCAGCCTCTTGGGCATCCCGCTGTTCGTCATGCTCATCGGCCTGCTGATCAACGTGCCGGCCCTGCTGTTTGGCGCCCTTGTGCTGACCGGCTTGTATGCCGGCCAGCCCAGACGCAGGCGCTGACTAGCGCCTCGCTCGCATATCCTCAATCCGCTTGCCGGCCATCTCGGTAAGGCGCCCTTTGATGACAAGCATGCGATCCAGCTCGCGGCGCTTGGAGTCGGCATCGAGACTACTCAGCCGAACGGCATCCATCCTGCTGTTTATAGCGGAAAGCCGGCGCTGAGCCTGGTTGAGCTGTTTGCGCATACCCAGCACGTCGCGCTTATCGGCGATCACCTTGCGCGCTTCTTCCATGCGACCAAGCTCCTGCAGCTCCTTCACGTCAGCGTAAGCCTGGCCTGCCTCGCGCAGCCCCTCATAAAAGAGCGTGCTGTAGCGGGTGTAGGCTGCCGGCGTGTCCAGGTCTCGATAGAAGCGGCGCACCGGCTGATACTCATGCCAATGTCTCGCCGGCTGAGTTTCGCCATTGGCGGAGCGCCAGATCGTATCAGCCATGCCCGCAGACCAAGCCCCGACTTGCCCCAGGTACCCGGCAATCAGGTGGTCTGCTTGGATAGGCGAGACCGCCAGCGGGAACTCATCGCCAAATGCACGGCTGGCTGCCGATACGGCTTTAGCGGGCGCAGTTGTGCTGGCCCTGGTACGCAGCCCCTTGCTCAGGCGATCCATGCCGGTCGACTCGATTGGTCTGCCGGTAAAGGCATCCACGTTTGAGTACACGTCCAGCACTGGCTGGAACATGTGCGGCACAGGGGAGAAGGAGAAGGTCTGCGTCAGGGTGTGCCCCAGACGCTGCGCGAACAGCTTTCCGGTCGCCTTGTCGTCGATGGCCTGCTGCAGAAGCCGCTCGGTCATCGTGGCAATAGCCCCCACCTCGAACGGCTTGGGAATGAAGAAGGCCTTGCCGCCCAGCCGGACGAACCAGTAGGTATCCTTCTGCCACTCTTCCAGCTTGCGGTATTCCTCATCGTCGTTATTGACCAGCATGAGCGCCATGCTGGCCAAGGACAGCGCCGTGGTGACAGTCAGGAATCGCTTGGCGGCCTGCTTGTCAGATGCATCGCCCTGGCCGAATGCGGTCAGAAGCGATGGCTTGACGCCTGCTCGATACAGCTTATCCAGACCTTGCAGTCGCGCATTGAGGAAAGGCACCACGCGAATCAGGAACCGGACTGCCGGCCATGCGCCGTGCATCGAGAAGTCCATCAGGTCGCGCGCCTCGAATGCCGCGGTCAGCTTCCCTTTGCTCTGCTCGTTCTGCCCGTATATCGCTGCGCGGTTGGTGTTCTCCGCCGTGTTGGCGAAGGCGTTCCAGGCATCCCACCCGGCCTTGATCGCCTGCGGCACCAGCTTCGGCCCGTCGATTAGCTGGGCGCTGCGCAGGTTGCGCGTCAGGTGCGCCTTCACCTCATCAGGGTCGTTGCTGTAGATATGGCCGAAGCTGAAAGCGCCGCCGCTGGCGAGCATCCGCGCCCGCTTGCGTGCGTCGGTCCAGTCCTTGCCGCCCACTGCTATATTTTTCAGGAAGTTCTTGCTCACCGGCGAGGTGGCCGTGGCCGACATCGAATCTCGCAGCAGGTTGGCAATGATGAACTGCGGCGTGATCGTGGTCATGTTGGTGAACAGGCGTTTGAAGAAGCTCATGGCGCGCACGGCTGCATTGTTCAGCCCGGCATCGCTGAGCGAACTCAGCGCCTCGAACACCAGCGGGTCATCAATGTTGTACCACTGCTTCACGCCAGCCTTGAGCACGAAGGTGCTGGCTTTCTTGTCGCGGGCCGACTCGCTCACCGGCTGCGCAATGCCAAGGTGCTCCGCGTTGCTGATCGCCTGCGCCGCCGCCTGGTTCTTCAGGCTGGCGGTCAGAAGATGGTTGAAGTTCAGCAGCGTATTCTGCAGCAGGTCGTTCAGGTTCTGCTTGCCGCCCTTCAGCTTCTTGTAGGCCTCCTGCCGGGTAAGCCCCTTCGATGCCATCGGGCCAGACGGGCCGTCTTCATCAATTACACGATAGAACGGCACATAGAACTCGTCTCGCCAGAGCGCCCGGCTTTCCGGCGTGATAACCCCGGTCTGCTCGGCGATGGCCAGCACATCGTCGCGGTACTGCTGGAACTCGGTGAACACCTCACTGTATAGAGCGCCGCGATCCTTTCCGCCCTCGGTCGTGCCGCGGTTGAGCGTGCGCAGCGCGTCGATCTCCGCGGCGTCGAAAAGGTTTTCACGGCCTTCGGCGGCCAGCTTGGCGGAGCGGTTGCCGGCGATCCAGCCAAAGAAGCGCTCGATCTCGGCTGCAGTGCCCAGGCGTGCAAGGGTGGACCCAAGCCCCATTGCGTCGCCGGGCTGGATATCGATCACCTTCTGCTGCTGGTCCAGATAGATCCGGCCATTATTGAGCATGGCATGCAGGGCGCCGCTCGCCGCAGACGACATGCGCGCCAGCACCCATGAGCTGCTGGTGATGTCCGTATTCAGGATATCTTTCCCGTGCGCGGCCTCGTCCAGTTCGCGCAAGGCGGCGAAGCGATCAACCAGACCCTGGCGGATCTTCAGCAGTGCCCGGTCAGAGTGCTGGCGGAACCAGTCGATGGCGCGCTGCTGCGGGGTCAGGGGGGCGATCTTGCTCAGCGCCTCCTTCTGCTTGGCGGTCAGGTCGCTAAAGGCCTCAGAGGTGTGTTGGCGGCTGGACCTCAAGCTGTACAGCTGATCCGTGTGGGATTCTGACCCTGCGTCGGAGTTGTTGCGGCGCAGCCACTCACGTGACTGGCCGATCAGCGCCAGCATATCTGTATAGGTCCAGGCCACCTGCGGGAAAAGCTTGCGCAGCAGCTCGCGAATCTTGGAGGCGACACGCTGCAATAGCGCCGGCCGGTCACCGTCTTCCGCCAGGTGAGCGATAATCTCTTCGGCGATCATCGTGCGCTGCTGCTCGGGCGACTTGCCCTTGAGCACCTTGGCGTAGTGCTCACGAATCTGCTCGATGCGCTTGCGGCCTGTTGCGCGCGTCATTTCGCTCGAATAGATGCGCTCCATGGTTGCGGTGATCTCGTCGCCCAGTAGGCCGCGGATGCCCCGGTGTCCGATCATTTCATGCGCGGCCGTGCGGACGGCGTCTTCAAGGCTCGAATGGTTGTCGGCAACCAGGTACTGAGCGTCAGTGCGGAACACACCGCGCACCTCGCCGGGCGCCACGCCGTTGAGCACCTGCAGCGCCTGATGGAAGAATCAAACTTGGCCACGGGCGGCCATGTGCTGATCGCTCATTACCAGCAAGGCATGACCGACTACCTGGCCATCGCCCTGCTCCACCACAGCAACGGCGTGACCGTCACCGATTCGCTGGGCGTCACGCCAATCAAGCATCTGGACTTCGGCCAGCTGCACTTGGCGGCGCGCATCAACCTCAGCGAGTGGCGCAACAACGAGAAGTCCAGGCAGTACGTGTCCTACCTGAAAGGCAAGCAAGGCCGGAAGGTCTCGGAGTACTTCCGCGACTTTATCGGTTGCCAGGAAGGCATCGACGGACCCGGCGAGACCCGCACTCTGCTTAAGGCCTTCAGCGACTACGTTGAAAGCGAAGACCTGGCGGAAGATCAAGCGCGCGCGAAAACCGCCACGCTGGTCGACTACGCCACGGCACAGGCCAAGCTGGGCGAAGCGATCACCCTTGAGGAACTGTCTGGCCTGCTCGACGAAGAGCGACCCAATGCCTTTTACGACCACATCCGCAACAAGGACTACGGTCTTTCACCTGAAATTCCGGCGGATAAGCGCACCCTCAACCAGTTCCGCCGCTTCACCGGGCGTACCGAGGGCCTGTCGATCAGCTTTGAATCGCACTTGCTGGGCTCGAAAGTCGAGTTTGACCAGGCGCGCGACATACTGACCATCCGCAACCTGCCCACCCAGCTGACCGATCAGCTAAAGCGCGCCTCGACATAGCAACGCGCTGTCACGCCCACCCGTCACGAACCGTGTTTGCCGCCGCCGCGTGAGTGGCATGGCGGCGCTTTGCCTGGAGAGAGCCATGCAAACCGTAATCTATGCCGGCCTACGCAACCCCTCGCGAGATCAGGCCATCGTTGAAGCGCTGCTGGATAAGTCAGTTAAAGAACTCGCCGCAGACCTGAAGGTTTCGCCAAGCACAGTTCGAGCAGCCGCAAAACGCATCGCATGTATGTCGACGTACCAGCTCGTCCTCACGGGGGGGGGGTAAAGACATCCCCATCGGCGCTGTCGCTGCCAAGTCGTTCAAGCGAGCAGCGCTAGGTGCATACCGGCACTTCGCCGGCACCTTCAAGAACCTTGAGCTACCTAGCTGGGCCATTAGCGATGGCGCTAGCACCATTTCAATTCAGGATCTGCGCAACCTCGATATCGGCTGCGCATCGGTCACAGAAGACGACGAGAAGCCAGCCCCATGACCTCACTGAAGAAGCCTGCCCCGCTCGACTTCCGCACCCAATACGCCCTCCCGCTTGCCGAGCAGGATGAGGAAATCAACGTCGACCTGTTTGCCGGAGGTGGCGGCGCCAGTACCGGCCTGGAGATGGGCCTGCAGCGCCCGGTGCACATCGCCATCAACCACAACCCGGCGGCGATCAGCATGCACGAAGCCAATCACCCCGGCGCCCTGCACCTGCAGACGGACGTTTGGCAGGTTGACCCGGTACAGGTGCTGGCCGGGCGCAAGATCGGCTGGTTTCACGCCTCGCCGGACTGCACCCACCACAGCCAGGCAGCCGGCGGCCAGCCGCGCAAGAAAGAGATTCGCGACCTGTCGTGGGTAGTGGTCAAGTGGGCCGGCATTGGCCAGCCGCGCTTGATCAGCCTCGAGAACGTCAAGCAGATCCGCCAGTGGGGGCCGCTGATCGCCAAGCGCTGCAAGGTGACCGGCCGCGTCATGCGCCTGGACGGCAGCGTGGCGGGGCCCGGCGAGCGCGTGCCCCGCGACGAGCAGTTCCTAGTGCCGGACCCCAAGCGCAAGGGCCGCACCTGGCACCGCTTCCTTGGGCAGCTGCAGTCGCTCGGCTACACCGTCGAGCATCGCATCCTCCGGGCCTGCGACTACGGCGCACCGACCAGTCGCGAGCGGCTGTTTCTGGTCGCCCGGCGCGACGGAGAGCCGATCGTCTGGCCGGAGCCGACCCATGCGGCCAAGCCTGCAAAGGGCCAGAAGCCCTACCGCACCGCTGCCGAGTGCATTGACTGGTCGATCCCGGGCCAGTCGATCTTCGGCCGCAAGAAGCCGCTGGCCGAGGCCACCATGCGCCGCATCGCCAAGGGCATTCAGCGTGAAGTGCTCGGCAAGGCGCAGCCCTTCATCGTGCCGATCGCCAACTGGTCGCGTGATGCGGTCCAGCCGGTGGATCAGCCGCTGAATACCGTGACGGCCTGGCCGCGTGGCGGGTCGTTTGCGGTGGCGAGCCCGATGCTGGTGGGGGTTGGCGGCAGAGCCGGGCAGACTGAGCCGCGCTCAGGCGATCAGCCGGCCTACACCATAACGGCCAAAGGCGACACTGCTCTGGCAACCGCCTTCCTCGCCCAGGCCAACGGCGGCTTCAATACCACCCACTCCAAGCCACTGACCGAGCCCATGACCACGGTGACCAACACCGGCAGCCAGCAGCAGTTGGTGACGGCCCACCTGACGGCCATGGCGCAGAACGTCACCAGCATCGATGCCGCACAACCGCTGCCGACCGTCCTGGCCGGCGCCGCCCGGTTCGGAGTTGTTGAATGCACGCTCTCGCCAGACGTGGAGCAAGGCGCGCTGCGCTGCGCGGCGTTCCTGATGAGTTACTACGGCACGGACAACCTGTCGTCACCTGGTGCGCCGCTGCCCACCATCACCACCCGCGACCGCCTGGCGCTGGTCACGGTCTGGATCGGCGGCGACCCCTACGTGATCGTCGATATCTGCCTGCGGATGCTGCAGCCCCACGAGCTCTACATGGCCCAGGGCTTCCCGCCCAACTACGTCATCACCCACGGCCACGATGGGCGCCGCTTCACCAAATCCGAACAGGTGCACATGTGCGGCAACAGCGTCAGCCCGCCGCCGATGGCCGCCATTGCCCGCGCCAATAACCCCTGGCGTGTCCGGGAGGCGCTCGCAGCATGAACCGCCCCACCTATTGCCGAACTAGCGGCCTGCTGATCGGCACATGTCCGTGCCTACGCTGCCAGCCGCCCAAGGAGAAGGACCAATGAAGACGCTGCCCTACGACATATCCCGCTGTTCAGGCCGCCTGGACCTACTGCCGGACGGCCAGTGGTGCGAGCAGCGCGATACCTGCCAGCGCTATCTGGCGTTTACGCAGTGGGACCGGGAGGCCGGCATTCCACACTATCGCGGTATTCCCGTAATGATGGGCGTGCCTGACTGCGGCCACAAGATCGAATCAGAAGGAGATTGATATGACCAAAATACACCCAGCCATTGCAGGGCATGCGATGGAAGAGAACGAAAGGCTGCGCGGGTTGTTGCGGGAGCTGCGGGAAATCACCAGCGAATACGCATGGGACGCCGATCTGGAGGCTCGGGTGGATGCCGCCCTTTCCCGGCAGGCCGATCCCGCCGACACCTTCACCGCCGTCGACATGGCCACAGCCGCAGCGCAGGGGTTCAGGGATGGGCAGGCGGCAGTAGAGCAAGCAGCGGCGCAGGATGATCAGGAGGTCGCAGCAGTTATCGGCTTCTACGAAGGTGAGCGCGAGCCTCGCCTGCTGTCGTGGAACGTGCTGCCAAACGGAGAGCATCGACTCTACACCCGCCCCGCGCAGACCGAGCAGCAGCCCATTGTCGTGCCGGAAGATTTCCAGCCGCTGGAGACCATCCGCTGGTGGATCAGTACCTATACCAATCCTGAAAACGGACCAAGCTACCAAGGCCACGGTCGGATCATGCTGTCTAGTCGCGCGCAGCAGTGGCCGACAGCGTACCCGCACGAGGCTATGGATAAGCTGGCCACCGATCGCTACCGCGTTGGCTCGGCTGGCGCCGGCACTCTGCATCGCTACGCAGTGCGAGCAGGAGACGGAGAACAGGAGCTGTACCGAGGTAGCGAATCCGACTGCCAGAACGTAGCCCGCAAATTGGCCGGCGCTTTTCTAGATGGCGGACTCACTGCCTTTGGGCTCTACGCCGCCCCCCATCGCGCAGACCGTCCCGCAGAGGTGGAAGGGGCAGTCGAGATGGGCAGCGATGCGTGGATGGCCTTGCACCTCCTGGACCGTCTCGACGTAAGCGCCGATGAGGAGCCGCGCGTGCAGCAGGTCGAGGAGATCGTGCGCCGCATGGGTGCCGCCCTGTCAGCCGTGACCGCCGAGCGGGATAGGTTGGCAGATATGCTGAGCGGAGAGATAGAGGAGAACATAAAGCTGCGCGAGCAGTGGCACCAGCTCAGCGAAGAGAACGACGATTTACGATTGCAGCGTAGCGGCATGGAGATGGAAATCGACCAGCTCCGCGCCGAGGTCGAGGGGCTGCAGGCAATGGCTCAGCGGGCGAACACCTTGCTACGCCAGATCGCGGACAGTGGTTATGACGACGGTAGCATCGATGCGCTGACGTGCTGGCTGGAAGAGCACCCAGGCGCCAAGCTGTTCGCTCGAGTGAGCACCATGGCTGCGAAGGAGGGCGTGTGATGAACGCAAAACAGATTCGCGAATTTCTCGATGCCCAGGACAAATTGTCTGAATACGTCGAGCGCATGGCGCGACTGCATGAGGCTACAAAAACGGGCGAGGGTGACCGTGTTTATGCCGACTGTGATCGTTTCGGTGTGGAGCGAGGGATCATCGTGGACGGGCTTCAGCGCAGTTTGCGAAGAAATTCCGGTGTGCTCGCAATTATTGCTGGGGATCTGCTCAGGCTTGAGCGAGAACAGGAGCCCGACAATGAGCGAGGCTAAGCGATACATCGTCGAGCTATACCGGGGTGCGCCTGAAGTACATGAGGTCGTGCTGGCGTCCGACTACGCCACCCTATCAGCCGTGACCGCCGAGCGGGATCAGAGCATCAGCCTGACCGCTGATTACATCGCCATGCTCGGCGAGGCGGGATTGCAGATTGACCAGCTGACCGCCGAGCGGGATAGGCTGCTTGTTGATCTGGAGCGTGCGCACCGAGCGACAAACAGCGAGTGCATGGACTGGGCGCGGGAATTCGAGCGACGCAATGCGGTTCAAGCCGAGCGTGACCAGCTCCGAGCCGAGGTCGAGGCGCTGCGGAAGGCGCCTGCGGGCTGGGCAAAAATGAACCCCGCGTTTGTGGTCGAGCACATTCGCGAAACCACAGTGTTCGATGCGGACATGATTGAAGCCATGCTTGAGTTTGCTATTGGCGCCGCCATGGCTGCGAAGGAGGCGTGATATGGCTGAGATCATCGCGAGCGCCATATTCACCGCGCTGGCCGTGCTGCTTTGGCCATTGCCGTTCTGGCGTTTCTTCTGCGCTCAATGGCTGATCGTCGGCTTCGCTTATGCGCTTGCACTGACCCAGATCCCCTAACCCCATCACATCACACAGCCTGCCGGCGAGAGTCGGGCGGGGAGGATTTTCTATGTCCGTAGAGAAGCGAATACGCGATCTGCCCGAATGGTTTCCTGACAAAGTGACCGAGCAACAGATGGCCCAGATATTGGGCACAACTGACCGAGCACTTGAAGGTCGCCGCGCAAGAAATCAGATCCCAGAGGGGGTCTGGAACCTTGTTGGTCGCCGCGTCTATTACAGCCGTTCGAGGTACGAGAAATGGCAAGAAAGCCTATGGCACTGCCCGCAGGAATTGAGCTACGCAACGATACACTCCGCCTTCGATTCAGCTGGAATGGAAAGCGATGCTCTGAAACCCTTACCTACCCCGCGACGCAAGCGGGCATCGCAGCTGCATCCCGTTTACGCGATAAAGTAGTTCAGCTGATCAAGCTCGGCATCTTCGACGAACTGAAGTATGCCGAGATGTTCCCCAACTCGCCGAACGCGCTTTCCAGCGTTTCCCGAGGCTTCGGCAGATACGCCCAGGTCTGGCTTGATAGCCGGACCATTTCCGAGGGCACGCGGGACAACTACAAGTCAGTCCTCAACGTCTGGTGGATGCCATACCTGGCGACGACTCCCCTATCGAACATGACCACCGCCTTCATGCGCGAGCTTGTGGTACTGATCCCCTGGACATCCGAAGGGGTCAAAGCCAACGCCATGAACAAGCTGAGCACCATTCTTGAGTCAGCCGCAGATGACAGGCTGATCACAGAAAACCCTATCAAGGCGCTCGATATACCCGAGCGCACCACCGCAAAGATCGATCCATTTACCCTAGACGAGGCGGATCGGATCATCGAACGGTTATACGCCACCACGCATTGGCCCAGCCAGATCTACGCGGCGTTCTTCGAGTTCGCCTTCTATACCGGTATGCGGCCTGGCGAGATCGCCGCGCTTCGCTGGGAAGAGGTCGATCTAAACAAGCGCGCCGTTCACGTTTGCCGCGCCGTCGCGAAAGGCGAAGTTGTCGAGCGGACCAAGACCAAGAAGGACCGATACGTGCTGCTCAATGATCGAGCTATACATGCCCTTGAGTTCGCCAAGCAGTACGCTGAGCGCCGCGCCAAGGGGTCAGGCAGGATCACAGATTTCCCCTACTGCTTCCCGCCCAGCAAAGGCCAGCAGTTCATGCAGCAGACGAGTGACCTGCATCACCAGTGGCGCCCCACCCTAAAGGCACTGGGTATTCGTTACCGCCCCCCGTACAATGCGCGCCACACTTACGCAACCATGTGCTTGATGGTCGGAATGACCCCCGCTTTCATCGCCAAACAACTCGGCCATTCGATACAGATCCTACTGTCTCGCTATGCGCGCTGGATTGATGGCGAAGGCGACTGGGCTGAGATGAGCAAACTACGTTTTGCCCCAAAAATGCCCCAAGCAAAAACATAACATTCTGAAACACGCGAGATAGAGCCTTTTGATTTCAACCGCTAACATCACCCAACAGTTTGGCGCCAAGCCGCTGTTCGAGAACGTCTCCGTCAAATTCGGCAACGGCAATCGCTACGGCCTGATCGGCGCCAACGGCTGCGGCAAGTCGACCTTCATGAAAATTCTCGGTGGGGATCTCGAGCCTTCCGCCGGTCAGGTGATGCTCGAACCCAACGTGCGCCTGGGCAAGCTGCGCCAGGACCAGTTCGCCTACGAAGACTTCAACGTCATCGATACCGTGATCATGGGTCACGAGGAGCTGTGGAAGGTCAAGGCCGAGCGCGAGCGCATCTATTCGCTGCCGGAAATGAGCGAAGAAGACGGCATGGCGGTGGCCGAACTGGAGACCGAATTCGCCGAGCTGGACGGCTACACCGCCGAATCCCGCGCCGGCGAGCTGCTGCTGGGGCTGGGCATTCCGCTGGAGCAGCACTTCGGCCCGATGAGCGAAGTCGCGCCCGGCTGGAAGCTGCGCGTGCTGCTGGCGCAGGCACTGTTCTCCGACCCGGAAGTGCTGCTGCTGGACGAGCCGACCAACCACCTGGACATCAACACCATCCGCTGGCTGGAAAGCATTCTCACGGTGCGCAACAGCACCATGATCATCATTTCCCACGACCGCCACTTCCTCAACAGCGTGTGCACGCACATGGCCGACCTGGATTACGGCGAGCTGCGCCTGTTCCCCGGCAACTACGACGAGTACATGACCGCTGCCACCCAGAGCCGCGAGCGCCTGCTCTCGGACAACGCCAAGAAGAAGGCGCAGATTGCTGAGTTGCAGACTTTCGTCAGCCGCTTCTCCGCCAACGCCTCCAAGGCCAAGCAGGCCACTTCGCGCGCCAAGCTGATCGACAAGATCCAGCTCGACGAGGTCAAGCCATCCAGCCGCGTCAGCCCCTTCATCCGCTTCGAGCAGACCAAGAAGCTGCATCGCCAGGCCGTGACAGTCGATAGCCTGGCCAAGGGTTTCGATGGCAAGCCACTGTTCAAGAACTTCAGCTTCACCGTCGAAGCCGGCGAGCGCGTGGCCATCATCGGCCCCAACGGCATCGGCAAGACCACTCTGCTGCGCACACTGGTCGGCGAGCTGAAGCCTGACGCCGGCTCGGTGAAATGGACCGAAAGCGCCGAAACCGGCTATTACGCGCAGGATCATGCGGACGACTTCGAATACGACATGACCCTGTTCGACTGGATGGGCCAGTGGACCCAGGGCGGCGAGCAGCTGGTGCGCGGCACCCTGGGCCGCATGCTGTTCTCCAACGACGAAATCCTCAAATCGGTGCGGGTGATTTCCGGTGGCGAACAAGGCCGCATGCTGTTCGGCAAGCTGATCCTGCAAAAGCCCAACGTGCTGGTGATGGACGAACCCACCAACCACCTGGACATGGAATCCATCGAGGCGCTGAACCTGGCGCTGGAGAACTATCCGGGCACGCTGATCTTCGTCAGCCATGACCGCGAATTCGTCAGCTCACTGGCCACGCGCATCATCGAATTGTCCGAGTCTGGCGTGACCGACTTCAGCGGCACCTACGATGATTACCTGCGCAGCCAGGGCGTACTGGTTTAAACCCCCTCCTCCGCGCGTTCCGGTCTATTTGACCAGCGCGCGGGCACCTTCCAGATAAGCCTTGCCGCGCGCCTTGACGACATCAGGCTTGTCCGTCTCGGATGCGATGTGCACCTCTTCCAGTAGTGCTGCGGTGGTTTCCAGATCGGCCTGGATTCTCTGCAGCGCGTTTTCCAGGGTATAGGTCAGTTGGTGGACCTCATGCATGTCCATCGCCGTCAACTCGTCCTTGGCCAGGATCGCATCGAGCTTGGGGTTGTATTCGTTCAGGTTGGCAACCGCCTGCTGCGTGGTATCTGCAGGCTCGCCCTTGTAATGAGCAGGACGGGGGCTCTCGGCCCAGCTGGCGGCACTCAGGACAAGAACAATGGCCCCGCTGAACAGGCGAAATGAAGTCTGCATGGTCGCTCTCTTGGTCATGGATAGAATGCAGAAAACATAGCGTCAATGAAAATTATTCGCAATAAACCCTGCCAATACAAAGCGCGGCCCAATGTCGCAACATCCTGCGACCCACCTACCACGGCGTCACGGCCTCTTGCAGGGTACAGTGGTGCGGCCATCCGACGAATGAAGAAGGAACAAGACCGATGCTCACCCTGAATATTGGCCCACTGGTGCTTGGCATTCCGCAGCTGTTGCTGATGGTCAGCCTGCTGCTGGCGGTGCTGACCGGCTGGTGGGTGGGCCGGCGACACCAGCGAAACCCCGAGCGCCAGGTGTTTCGTCTTCTGCTGCTGGCCCTTGTGGTGGCGCGGCTGGCCTTCGTGGTGGTGTATTTCGAGACCTTCAGCGACAACTGGTGGGGCATGCTGGATATCCGCGACGGCGGTTTTATCCCCTGGCCCGGCATTCTCGCCGCATTGCTGGCTGGCGGCTGGCTGCTCTGGCGCAACGCCGAGCTGCGCAAACCACTGGGCGCCGCGCTGGCCGTGGGCGTGCTGAGCTGGGGCTTCAGCAACCTTGGCTGGCACGCATTCGAGCAAGGCACGCGCCTGCCCGAGATGGCCTTGCGTGACATTTCAGGTGCGCCGGTCAAGCTGGAGGATTACACCGGCAAGCCGCTGGTGATCAATCTCTGGGCCACCTGGTGCCCGCCCTGTCGCCGGGAAATGCCGGTGCTGGCCGAAGCCCAGGCAAACCACGATGAAGTTGTCTTCCTGTTCGTCAACCAGGGCGAAGGTGAAGGCGAAATCACCCGCTTCCTGCAGGGCAGCGGCCTCGATCTGCGCAATCTGCTGATCGACAGCGGTGGCCGGCTCGGCCAGCACGTCGGCTCGCAGGCCCTGCCGACGACCCTGTTCTATGATGCCCAGGGTCGGCAAGTGGGCAGTCATCTGGGCGAGCTGTCCCGCGCCAGCCTGTCTCATGCCCTCAAGGCCCTGCAACCTGACTCATACGCTCAGGATCAGGCGCTGCAGGCCAATAAATAACCATAGAACCGAAATAACAACACACAGGTAGTCTTCATCGACCTGCTGGGCTAGCATTGACCAATACCCTACGGGGTATTAAAAATACAGGAGCCTAGTCAGTTGACAGCCAGCATCGAAGCCTTTTTCGACTCCGATACCTCGACCTACAGCTATGTGGTGAGCGATCCGGCAACCCGTCAGTGTGCCCTGATCGACCCGGTGCTGGACTATGATCCGGCATCCGGTCGGACTTCACTGCAAAGCGCCGAGCGTCTGCTGGCTCATGTCCACCGGCACGACCTCAAGGTGCAGTGGATTCTCGAAACCCACGTACATGCCGATCACCTCAGCGCTGCGCCCTGGCTCAAGGCACGGCTCGGCGGCACGCTGGCCATCGGCGACCACATCACCCAGGTGCAGAAGGTCTTCGGTCCACTGTTCAATGCAGGGGACGGCTTCGTCACCGACGGCAGCCAGTTCGATCAACTGTTCAGCGATGGCGAAGGCTTCCAGGTCGGCACGCTCCCGGCGCAGGCCATCCATACGCCCGGCCATACCCCGGCCTGCATGAGCTATCTGATCGGCGACGCACTATTCGTCGGCGATACCCTGTTCATGCCCGACTACGGCACTGCCCGCTGCGACTTTCCCGGCGGCGATGCTCGCACGCTCTATCGGTCGATCCACAAGCTCTTCCAGTTGCCCAGCGCAACACGCCTGTTCGTGTGCCACGATTACCTGCCACCCGGACGCGAGAAGCATCTGTACGAAACCACCGTGGGTGCCTCGCGCCGGGATAACATTCATGTCCATGACGGCATCAGTGAAGAGGAATTTGTTGCCATGCGTACCGCTCGCGATGCCACCCTGGACATGCCGACGCTGATTCTGCCCGCCGTGCAGGTCAATATGCGCGCCGGTGAACTGCCGCCAGCCGAAGCCAACGGCGTCCAATACCTGAAGATTCCACTGAACCAGCTGTAAACATGACAGCAAACGAAATCCTGTAATGAAATTCCGACTGGCACGCTACCTGCCCTGCCTGCAGTGGGCCGCGACCTATGACCGCAACGCGGCGGGCCGCGACAGCCTGGCGGCGGTGATCGTCACCCTGATGCTGATTCCGCAGAGCCTCGCCTACGCCATGCTGGCCGGGCTGCCGGCGATCAGCGGGCTGTATGCCAGCATCCTGCCGCTGATCGCCTACACCCTGTTCGGCACCAGCCGCACGCTGTCGGTTGGCCCGGTGGCGGTGATCTCGCTGATGACCGCGGCAGCGCTGGGGCCGCTGTTCATTGCTGGCAGCGCCGAATATGCCGGTGCCGCGCTGGTACTGACCTTGCTCTCCGGGGTCCTGCTGCTAGGCATGGCGCTGCTGCGTCTGGGCTTTCTGGCGAATTTTCTCAGTCACCCGGTGATTTCCGGCTTTATCAGCGCCTCGGGCATTCTCATCGCCCTGAGCCAGTTCAAGCATATCCTCGGCATCCATGTGGAAGGCGATAACGCGGTGATGCTGTTGATCAGGCTGCTGCAGGGGTTACCGCAGACACAGCTGCCGACCCTCGCCATCGGCGGCGCCAGCCTGCTGTTTCTCTATCTGTCGCGGCACCATCTGGGGAACTGGCTGGGCGCGCTGGGCCTGGCGCCACGGCTCGCCGACAGTCTTGGCAAGATCGGCCCGATCATGGCCCTGCTGGCCTCGATTCTGCTCGTCAGAGCACTGGACCTGACCACTGTCGGCGTACAGGTCGTGGGCGTCGTTCCCCAGGGCCTGCCGACGATCAACCTGCCAGAACTGGAGCTCGCGCTACTTAGGCAGCTGTTGCCCGCCGCCCTGCTGATCAGCCTGGTGGGCTTCGTCGAGTCGGTCTCGGTCGGCCAGACCCTGGCCGCCAAGCGACGCGAACGCATCGAGCCCAATCAGGAACTGGTCGCGCTGGGCAGCGCCAATATCGCGGCGGCGCTCAGCGGTGGCCTGCCGGTCACCGGGGGGTTCTCCCGTTCCGTGGTGAACTTCGATGCCGGCGCACAAACACCCATGGCCGGCGCCCTGGCGGCTGTCGGCATCGCCATTACCGCGCTGTTCTTCACGCCGCTGCTACATGACCTGCCGCACGCTGTGCTGGCCGCGACCATCATCGTCGCAGTGCTGAGCCTGGTGGATCTGGGCGCGCTCGGACGCACCTGGCGTTATTCCCGTCAGGATGGCGCGGCCATGGCGGCGAGCATGCTCGGCGTACTGCTGATCGGGGTCGAAGCGGGCATTCTGCTCGGTGCCGGGTTGTCGCTGTTGCTGTTTCTCTGGCGAACCAGCCAGCCCCATGTGGCAGTGGTCGGACAGGTGCCGGGCAGCGAGCATTTCCGCAACGTCGAGCGCTACGCCGTGATCGAGAGCAGCAAGGTGCTGTCCGTGCGGGTGGATGAAAGCCTTTACTTCCCCAACGCACGTTTTCTCGAAGACCGAATCGCCAAACTCATCGGCCAGTATCCGGATGCCGAGCATCTGGTACTGATGTGTCCCGGCATCAACCTGATCGACGCCAGTGCTCTGGAAAGCCTGAAAACCATCAGTGAGCGGCTACGGGCCGCCGGTGTCCAGCTGCATTTATCGGAGGTCAAGAGCCCGGTGATGGACAGGCTGCGCAAGTCGGATTTTCTCCAGCATTTCGGCGGCCAGGTGTTTCTCAGCCAGTTCGAAGCTCTGAAAACCCTCGCCCCCGACACCACGCGCCAGGCGCTCGATGGCGCACATTCACCCTCACCTTCAGAGAGGCAAGCGGAACCATGAAAAGCGCACACGACCTTGTCGAGCAGGCACGCTCGAAGATCACTGAAGTCCCTTCGACAAACGCATCAGCAGCCATCAGCGAGGCCGATGTAGTGATCGATGTACGCGAAGCCGACGAATATCACGCTGGCCATATCAATGGCGCCCTGAACATTCCACGCGGCCTGCTGGAATTCAAGCTCGCCGCCATGCCGGAACTCAGCCCTCGCGACACGCGCATCGTCCTTTACTGCAAGACCAGTGGCCGCGCCGCGCTGGCCGCCGTTTCACTGCAGGAAATGGGCTACTTCGCGGTCCGTTCCATTGCCGGGGGCTTCGATGCCTGGACCGAAGCCGGTCTGCCGGTCATTCACCCGGAGATGCCCAGCTTCGACTGAGCCCGCCGGCAGCCGAGCCCGAGCCCGGCTGCCGAAGCGTCCTTGCTAGCCGCGCAGCTTGCAGCTACTGATTCCCAACAGTCGATAGGCCGGGCAGAAACGGAAAATGCCGGTGGCGACGGGCAGCAGGCCGATCCAGCCCCAGAGGCCGATGACACCCGCCAGCGTCAGCCCGATCAGGACCAGGCCAACGATGATCCGAAGGGCGCGATCAAGGGTTCCGATATTGCTTTTCATCTGACTGACCTCCAGGTCATGGTGTGCGCCGGGATTCCAGCGCAGAGAACAGAAACATGCCGGCGAGCATGGCGATCACCAACAGCGGAACCTGCCAATACCCACTGAGCAGCATCGCCACGGCAGGACCGGGGCAGATGCCGGCGATACCCCAGCCGATGCCGAACAGCAATCCGCCGCCAATCAGCCGTCGATCGATATCGCGCTTTTGTGGAAGCCGCATGGGCGCATCCAGCAGCGAGCGTGACTGACGCTTCGCCCAGTTCAACGGCAGGATGGCCGCTCCTATGGCGCCGACCATCACCAGCGCCAGCGAGGGGTCCCAGGCACCGGCCAGATCGAGAAAACCCAGCACCTTGGCCGGGTTGGCCATGCCGGACAGCAGCAGGCCGATACCAAACACCAGGCCGGCCATCAACGCAGTCAGCTGACGCATCCGTTCAACCTCCCATGACGTGACGCAGGACGAACACCGTGGAAAACCCCGCCGCCATGAACGTCAAGGTGGCCACCAGCGAACGCGGCGACAGCCGCGAAAGGCCGCAAACCCCATGCCCACTGGTACAACCCGCGCCGTAGCGCGTGCCGACACCGACCAGCAAGCCGGCCAGCACCAGCGCCGGCCAGCCGCTTTCAAAAGTGACCGAAGGCAGCTCGGTAAAAACCGACCAGAGCAGCGGCGTCAGCAATATGCCCAGGATGAACAGCCCCTTTTCCAGTCGCCCTTCGGCGCCCTCTTCCACCAGACTGGCCAGCAGACCACTGATGCCGGCGATGCGGCCATTGCACGCGGCAAAGAAGCCGGCGGACAGGCCGATCAGGGCACCACCAGCCAACGCACTCCAGGGGCTGACATTCAGCCAGTCAATCGTCATCAGCGCGCTTCCCTCTCGCAAAACAGTCTGTACAGAGTGGAAATGACTGCCAAAGCCTCCGGACTGCTGATCCGGTAATGAATCTGCTTGCCGTCACGGCGGGTCGCCACCAAGCCTTCACGGCGCAGCACGGCCAGCTGCTGCGACAGGGTCGGCTGCTGAATCCCAAGCAGGGTTTCCAGCTCGCTGACATTGCGCTCGCCCTGGGACAGCTGGCAGAGCAACAACAGGCGATCGGCATTGCCCAGCGCCTTGAGCAACTGGCTCGCCTCGGCAGCATTGACCTTGAGCTGCTGAATATTCAGCGTGTGAGATTCGCTATTCATACGGCCATTCACTTAATTAAAAAACAATATATTTATTTATAGATTGTAATGCAAGTATACCCCAGCCTGTATTTGATACCACCGAAAATGGCAGGGGCAGGCTTGCCGGGATAGCTGAACCCTTGCCTACGGTGAAGGTCCAGAGCTCAAGCGCATCCGCTCTACCACGCTTCCAGCACCGTATGCGCCACCGGTATCAGGCGCCGGAGTCGTTATTTTTTGAAAAAGAGAGAATTTGCCGCAGGCGACGAAGCACGACGCTGCCTATACTGACCACCCCATCCAATCTGGAGCCATACCTGTGAACAAAGCCGAGTTGATTGAAGCGATCGCCGCCTCCGCGGACATTCCAAAATCCACCGCAACCCGCGTACTCGATGCCTTTACCGAAAGCGTCACCAACACCCTGCAGAACGGTGACAGCGTTACCCTGGTCGGCTTCGGCACCTTTGCCGTCAAGGAGCGCGCCGCCCGCGACGGTCGTAACCCGCAGACTGGCGCCACCATCAAGATTTCTGCCGCAAAGCTGCCAGGCTTCAAGCCAGGCAAGACACTCAAGGATGCAGTGAACTGATTCCGCTGGTCAGGCGTTGGCGCTCAGCTGAACACAGCGCCTGACACACCCCTCCTTTCGCAGCCGCGTCACACCTTGTCGCGATCAATCGCAAAACCCGCCCAAGCCTGCCGCGACGGCATGATTTCCAGCCGATTGATATTGATATGCGCCGGCAATGTGGCGACGTAGAAAATCTGCTCGGCGATATCTTCCGCAGTCAGCGGTGTAGTCGTGCTGTACAACGCATCGGATGCCGCCTGGTCACCCTTGTTACGCACCAGGGTGAACTCCGTCTCGGCCAGCCCTGGCGCAATATCCGTGACCCGCACGCCGGTTGCCACCAGATCGCAGCGCAGGTTGTAGCTGAACTGCTGCACGAACGCCTTGCTGGCGCCATAGACATGGCTACCCGGATAGGGCCAGGAACCTGCAACCGAGCCGATATTGATAATGCTGGCGCCCTTGCCCGTCTCGATCAGCGTCGGCAGCAGCGTGTGGGTGACATTGACCAGCCCGGTGATATTGGTATCGATCATCGTGTGCCAGTCATTCAGATCGGTCTGCTGCGCCAACTCGGGGGCCAGTGCCAGGCCGGCGTTATTGACCAGGCAAGTGACCTGACGAAACCCCTCGGGCAGTTGCGCGATCACCTCTTTCACCGCTTCGATACTGCGCACATCAAGGCTGGCGATATGCACCGGCACTTTGGCTTCCAGCTCTTCTTTCAGCATTTCCAGCCGTTCGAAACGGCGCCCCGTCAGCACCAGCGACCAGCCATCTTCGGCAAAACGGCGTGCAGTGGCACGACCGAACCCGGACGTGGCGCCGGTGATGAAAACGACCTTGCTGTTCATGCGTATCCTCTCGAATGGCGACGCCCGTAGAGACATCGCGGTTGTCTGTAGGCAGGCTATGGTCCGCCCTCGGGACGAAAATTTCGAGCGCTTTCCGCCGCCGTCGCAAATAAAGGCGCCCGCTTCGTGACGGCCCACCGCTCCAGGCCTGCTAGGCTCAAAACAACGGCACCTCGTACAAAAACAGGAAACATCCATGCATATCGGTTTTCTCGGACTCGGCAACATGGGTGGGCCCATGGCCCGCAACCTGCTCAAGGCCGGACATCGACTCAGCGTCTTCGATCCTTCCACCACGGCGCTCGCCGGCCTGGTGGAAGCCGGCGCTCAGGCAGCCGCCTCACCGGTCGCCATCGCTCAGGCGGGCGTCGAGGTCATCATCAGCATGCTGCCGGCGGCGGCGCATGTGCGGCAGGTCTATCTCGGCGATGACGGGTTGCTGGGTCATGTCCCGGCGAGCGTGCTGCTGATCGACTGCTCCACCATCGACCCCATGACTGCCCGCGAAGTCGCCGCGACGGCGGCCAGCCAGGGCAATCCGATGCTCGACGCGCCCGTATCCGGCGGCACGGTGGGCGCGGCAGCCGGCACCCTGACCTTCATGGTCGGCGGCAACGAGGCGGACTTTCAGAAGGCCGAGCCGATTCTCGCGACGATGGGCAAGAACATCGTCCACTGCGGCGACAGCGGCAACGGCCAGGTGGCCAAAGTCGCCAACAACCTGCTGCTGGGCATTTCCATGATCGGCGTGGCCGAAGCCATGTCCCTGGGCGTCACCCTCGGCATGGACGCCAAGGTGCTGGCCGGCGTGATCAATGCTTCCAGTGGCCGCTGCTGGAGTTCGGAAATCTACAATCCTTTTCCCGGCGTCGTGGAAAACAGCCCCGCCTCACGCGGCTACAGCGGCGGTTTCGGCAGCGACCTGATGCTCAAGGACCTGGGCTTGGCCAGCGAGGCGGCCAGACAGGTGCGTCAGCCGGTTATCCTCGGAGCACTCGCCCAGCAGCTCTACCAGGCCTTCAGCCTGCAGGGCGACGGCGCGCTGGATTTCTCTGCGATCATCAAACTCTACCGTCAGGAACACTGAGCATGTCCCCAACCGAAGCACCCGTACTGGTCGAAGTTCGCAACCGCGTCGGCTACCTCACCCTCAATCGTCCGGCCGGCCTGAACGCCGTGACCCTGCCGATGGTGCGTATCCTGCACCGCCAGTTGCAGCAATGGGCAGATGATCAGGAGATCCTGGCCGTGGTCCTGCGCGCCGCCGGGGAAAAGGCCTTCTGCGCTGGCGGCGATATCCGCATGCTCTACGACAGCCACAAGAATGGCGACAACCTGCGCTGGGACTTCTTCGAAGAAGAGTACGCGCTGGACCAGTACATTCACGCCTATAGCAAGCCGCTGCTGGCGCTGATGAATGGCTACGTGCTCGGCGGCGGCATGGGCCTGGTTCAGGGCGCCTCGCTGCGGGTGATTTCCGAACGCACGCGCATGGGCATGCCGGAAGTCGGCATCGGCTATTTCCCGGATGTCGGCGGCAGCTACTTTCTGCCGCGCGTGCCCGGCAATCTGGGCATTTATATGGGCGTGACCGGCAACCATGTGGACGCCGCCGATGCCCTGTACACCGGGCTCGCCGACCATTGTGTGCCCCACGAACGCTTCGCCGAGCTCCAGCAGCGCCTCGACCAGCAGGACTGGAGTGCTCCGGCCAGCGAAATCCTCGATAACCTGCTCGCCTCGGTGGCCGCCAGCGAACTGCCGGAGGCGTCGTTCAAGTCCCTGGCGCCGGCCATCGAACAGCACTTCGGCCACGACAGCATCCCGGCGATCCTCGACTCCCTGGCAGCCGAACAACGCCCCGAGTACCGCGACTGGGCTGTTGAAACCCTGAAGACCCTCGACAGCCGTTCGCCACTGGCGGTCAGCGTTACCCTGGAAATGCTCCGGCGCGGGCGCACATTATCCCTTGCCGAGTGCTTTGCCATGGAACTGCATCTGGATCGCCAGTGGTTCGACCGTGGCGACCTCATCGAAGGCGTGCGCGCGCTGATCGTGGACAAGGACAGGAATCCGCGCTGGAACCCGCCTGCGCTGGCTGAAGTCACCCCACAGCGTATCGCCGATTTTTTTAAACGTTCGTAGGAGCGGGCCATCCGCAACAGCCAGCTCAAACACCCTCTGAACGGAAGGATCGCCGCCATGCACGACATCGAACTCACCGAAGAGCAGCGCATGATCCGCGACATGGCACGCGATTTTGCCCGCGCCGAGGTCGCACCCAAGGCCCAGGCCTGGGCCAAAGCCGGCTGGATCGACGGCCAGGTCGTGACGCAGATGGGCGAACTCGGCCTGCTCGGCATGATCGTGCCCGAGCCCTGGGGCGGCAGTTATGTCGATTACGTCGCCTATGCGCTGGCCGTCGAGGAAATCTCCGCCGGCGATGGTGCCCTCGGCGCATTGATGAGCGTGCACAGTTCGGTCGGCTGCGGGCCGATCCTCAAGTACGGCACCGCCGAGCAGCAGAACCTGTGGCTGCCCGATCTTGCCGCTGGCCGCGCCATCGGCTGCTTCGCCCTGACCGAACCGCAGGCCGGCTCCGAGGCACACAACCTGCGTACCCGCGCTGTACTGGAAAATGGCGAATGGGTCATCAACGGCGCCAAGCAGTTCGTCAGCAACGGCAGGCGCGCGAAGATCGCCATCGTTTTCGCCGTCACCGACCCCGAACTGGGCAAGAAGGGACTGTCGGCCTTTCTGGTACCTACCGACAATCCCGGTTTCGTCGTCGACCGCCTGGAAAAAAAGATGGGGCTGCGCGCCTCGGACACCTGCGGCGTGACCCTGCGCGACTGCCGTGTCCCCGGGGCCAACCTGCTCGGCCCGCGTGGCAAGGGCCTGGCCATCGCCCTGTCGAATCTGGAAGGCGGTCGCATCGGCATCGCCGCCCAGGCGCTGGGCATCGCCCGTGCAGCATTCGAGGCGGCGCTGGCCTATGCGCGTGAGCGCGTCCAGTTCGACAAGCCCATCATCGAGCACCAGAGCGTGTCCAACATGCTCGCCGACATGCACACCCGGCTCAATGCGGCGCGCCTGCTGATCCTGCATGCCGCACGCCTGCGCAGCGCCGAGCTGCCGTGCCTGTCGGAGGCTTCCCAGGCCAAGCTGTTCGCCTCCGAGGCCGCCGAGTACGTCTGCTCCAAGGCCATGCAGATCCACGGCGGCTATGGCTATCTGGAGGACTATCCGGTGGAGCGCTACTACCGCGACGCACGCATCACCCAGATCTACGAAGGCACCAGCGAGATCCAGCGCCTGCTGATCGCCCGGGAGCTGAGCAATTACGATCTTTGATCCTGCAGACGCAAAAAAGGGCGGACTTTTCAGTCCACCCTTCGCTTTGACACCCTTAAAGCCTAGCCGAAACGGCTGGTTTTAATCTTCGCGATAACGACGCAGCTTGAGCTGCTTGCCACCTACGCGCGTGTCCTTGAGCTTGCCGAGCAGGCCCTCAAGGCCCTCTTCCGGCAGCTCGACCAGGCTGAAGCTGTCACGCACCTGGATACGACCGATGGCTTCGCGGGCCAGCCCGCCCTCATTGAGGATGGCGCCCAGCAGGTTACGCGCGGCGATGCCGTCACGGGCACCCAGCGGCGTGCGGCAACGAGCGCGGCCTTCACCCAGCGGGATCGGCGCACGACGCTCGCGGTCACCGCTGCGTTCCGGGCGCTCGGAACGCTCGCGCGGGCCGCTGTTCGGCACCAGCGGTTGCTCTTTCTCGACTTCAGCCAGGGTCAGTGCCTGACCATTGGTCGCCTTGCGCAACAGTGCGGCAGCCAGTGCACGCGGGCTGCAACCGATATCGGCAACCAGTTTGTCGAGCAGCTTGCCATGACTGGCTTCGGCGTCCGCGACCAGCGGCGCGAGGCCGTTGGTGAGCTTCTTGATGCGGGCATCGAGCACCTGCTGCGCATTGGGCAGACGAACTTCGGCTACCTTCTGATTGGTGACACGCTCGATGACCTGCAGCATGCGGCGCTCGCGAGGCGTCACCAGCAGCAGCGCACGGCCATCGCGACCGGCACGGCCGGTACGACCGATACGATGCACGTAGGATTCGGGATCGTAGGGCATGTCCACGTTGAATACGTGGGTGATGCGCGCCACGTCCAGACCGCGTGCGGCGACGTCGGTGGCGACCACGATATCCAGGCGGCCATCCTTGAGCGATTCGATGACGCGCTCACGCTGGTTCTGGGCGATATCGCCGTTCAGCGCGGCGGCCTTGTAGCCCTTGGCTTCCAGCGCGGCGGCCAGATCCAGGGTGGCCTGCTTGGTCCGCACGAAAGCGATCAGGGCGTCGAAATCCTCGACTTCCAGCAGACGCAGCACCGCTGAAATCTTCTGGTCGGCATGGACCATCAGATGCGCCTGCTCGATACGGGCGACGGTCTGGGTCTTGGCGGCGATCTTGATGTGCTGCGGCTCGCGCAGATGCTTCTCGGCAATGGCACGGATCGAATGCGGCAGCGTGGCGGAGAACAGCACGCTCTGGCGGCTCTCCGGCATGGCTTCGAAGATGACTTCCAGGTCATCCATGAAGCCCAGCTTGAGCATTTCGTCGGCTTCGTCGAGCACCAGGAACTGCACGGTCGACAGCAGCGCGCCGTTGCGGCTGAGGTGATCGACCAGACGCCCCGGCGTCGCCACGACGATCTGCGCGCCCTGGCGAATGGCCTTGAGCTGCGGCCCCATGGGCGCGCCACCGTAGATGGCGACGACGCCAACGCCAGGCATCTGCTTGGAATAGGTTTCGAACGCGGTGGCGACCTGCAGCGCCAGCTCACGGGTCGGCGCGAGAATCAGCGCCTGCACTTCGCGACGCGCCGGGTCGATCTTCGACAGCAATGGCAGCGCGAAGGCCGCAGTCTTGCCGGTGCCGGTCTGGGCCTGGCCGATCATGTCGTGGCCGCCGAGAATGACCGGAATGGCCTGAGTCTGGATTGCCGAAGGCTCTTCGTAGCCCACCGCGGCAACGGCAGCGAGTACAGCGGGATGAATACCGAGTGCGGCAAAGCCGCCGATTTCCTGGGTCATGGGTCTTTTCCTGATGCTCCGCAAAGACCCATGTTCCGAAGCTGCGCATGCCATGTAAAACCCGGAGACGGGTCACCCTGGCAGCCTTGGTCGGCGGGGTTTGCGAAAACGAATGAATGATGAATCGTCAAGGATAGCCGCGAAAGCGGATAGCAGCCGAAGCAGCGCTTCGTGTGTTGCAGTACCTGAACGCAGGCTGGGTTTCAGCCGGCGCGTACTATACCGGAATTTGTGCGCCTGTGCGCGTATTTTGCATAGAGCCTGCATAGCCGGCCATCACCGCCAAGGGCACGCCTGACAGGTTCGGCGTGCCCTGCCAGGCTCCCGACTCAGGCGGCCTCGCTGTTGGCGGCGCTGACGCGGAAACGCCCGACCAGTTGCTGCAGCTTACCGGCGGTATGGCGCACGCGCTCGGCGCTGTCCTGCAGCACACCGAGGGTCTGGCCCATTTCGCTGGAAGCCTGATCGACACCCCGGATGGTCTGGCCGTAATGCAGGCTGCGTTCGTTGAGCTGCTTGATGATGTCGAACATGCGCTCGACGGTCTGGTGCAGATGCACATTCTCCGATGAGGCTTCCTCGGTCAGGCGCAGGCTGCTGTCGACGTTCTGCACGCCGCCCTCCATGAACGATACCGCCTGGCGGGTTTCCTGTTGCAGGCTTTCCACCTTGGTGCGAATGTCCTCCGCAGCCTTGGCGGTGCGCTGAGCCAGCGAACGCACTTCGCCGGCCACCACGGCAAAACCGCGCCCATGCTCGCCGGCACGCGCCGCCTCGATCGCGGCGTTCAGGGCCAGCAGGTTGGTCTGGGTGGTGATGTCGCTGATCAGCCCGACGATTTCATCGATCTCGCCCATGCGGCTGTCGAGCAGTTGCACACTCTGGGCCGAGCGCTGCACCACGTCGCGAATGGATTCGGTGCCCTCACGGACGATATCGAAGCGTTCTCGGGCACGAGCCACGACCTCATCCATGGCGGCCTTCATGTCCTCGGCGGTCATCGAGGCCTGCTGGATTTCGCCAAGCTGCTCTTCCACCAGCAAGAGCAATTGATGAATCGATTCGGCGACCTCGCTGGTGGTCTGGCCTGCCTCGCCGCTGCGTTCGAGCATCAGCTCGTTGTCCTGGCGAACATGCCTGGAGACATGGATGACCTGCCCGACCACAGTGTCCAGGCTGTCAATGAAGCTGTTGATCCAGCGGCCCATGTCGCCGCTCTCGTCGCGCGGCATGCTCGCGCTGTCGATGCGCTGGCGAAGGTTGCCCTCGCCCTCCGCCAGGGTACGGATCACGTCGGTCATGGCCTGCATCCGCGCCGCCAGCCGTCGCGGACCGAAAGCGGCAAAGACCCATGCCCCCAGCAGAAGCAACAAGGCGTTGAGCACATGGAGTACCGGCTGCGACAGCCCGCTGAATGCCTGCAGCAAACCACCGAGAATGAAAAGCGTGGTCACGGTGAGCATATAGGTCTTCATCAGCCCGACGCTCAGCGAGCGGCGTCGATAGACCTCCTCCAGATCGGCCTCGCACATCATGCCCCAGCGATCCGACGAACCCTGCATCTGGAACGTCATGCCCTTGCCGACCACCGCGATATGCCGGTAGTCGGAATACCCCGGATAGGTAACGAACAGGTTGGCGCCCCTGGCAATGGTTTCGCGAACCCCCGGATGCAGCTGTCCGGTGGCCGGATCAGTGAAGCGCAGCTCCAGTTCGGTGTGCTGCTGCACCCGCACCGTGCCCCAGGCCGTGCGAATGCCACTCTTGAGATTGTCGCCGTGACTGAAGGTCGAGTCCTCGAAGCGTGAGCGCGACAGCGCCGTGCCAGGCTGGATGCTGCTGTCGAAACGCGATTCGACCATGAACAGATAGTTGTCGCCCGACTCGGGATAGATATGCCCGGCCTCGCGCTGGATCAGGTCGCCCAGCACATCGTTGGGCACGCGGGCGCAGATGCAACCGATGGTGTTCCCGGCAACCTTTACCGGCTGGTAGAACATCAGCGTCACCGCATCATGGAAACGCGAACTCGTGGACCCCAGGCGCTGCGTCAGCACATCAGAATAGGGTCCGTGCAGGAACGGTTTGCCCAACCCCTCGGCGACGGCACGCCTGTCGAGATCCTGCTGGCCAATGTGAGCAGCGCAGGTCGAGGCGATCACCCGTCCCTGCGGTTCGATCACGAACAGCTCGGAGAAATCGGCCATCTGCACACGCTTGGCTTCGAGCAATGCCGCATTCACACGCAGGACATCCGCTCCAAGGCTGCTTGCCAGATCCTCCAACTGCTCCCAGTGCGCCGCCACCCAGTTCTGCAGGATACGCGCCCGCGACTGGGCGATCCCCTCGAATATATCCTCCACAACCGGAACGCTGTGGCGATTCAGCCAGCACGACCAGCGCATGGCCAGCTTGCCCGTCCCACCCAGCCAGGGCAGCCAGTGACGTTCGCGGGAAGACAGTTGCATCAGATGACTTTGAAGGCTGCTCACGGCGGCTCCTTGCGTACAGGAATACCATGGCAAATTGCAATTAACAGACCAGCTTCCAGGCCGGTTTCATCCCCGGACGGCGGCTCATTACGCCTCGCTACAAGGCAGGCGCAGAGAATTCCGCCGCAACACGCACCAGAACAGGGCAATCAGCTCGCCGGTCGCAGCGCCCCGATCAATGAGTCGAGCGAATAGCCCAGGCGCGGCGCCAGCTCGGCGGCGCGCTGGCGCAACCCGTCCAGATCCAGCGATTGCTCCAGGACCGCCGGTACGAACAGCACCACGTTGCCTTCCTTCACCGGGCATTCCCAGTAATGTCGGTGATACAAACCCCGCAGCAGCGCCGCACCCAGCGGTTTGTCATCCTCGGTGCCCCACTGATTGATGATCAGCCAGCCGCCGGGGTTGAGCTTTTCCTGGCAGCGCTTGAGAAAGACCCAGGCCAGATGAGCCGCCGCCGGTCCGACATCGGTATACAGATCGACGAAAATCAGGTCAGCCGATTCCGCCGTTTCCAGCAGTTCCACCGCATCGCCAATACGAATGTACAGGCGCGCATCGTTCTGCAGGCCCAGATAACGCATCGCCAGCTCCGGCACCGCCGGGCGCAACTCGATGGCCTCGACGTCGTCCAGCGGCAGGAATTCGAGACACGCCTGGGTCAGCGTCCCCGCACCCAGCCCGAGAAACAGCGCAGTCTCCGGCGCTGGGTGCAACAACCCACCCATCAGCATGGCGCGCGTGTAGTCGTATTCCAGCCAGCTCGGGGCAGCCGTGAATACGCAGCTCTGCTCCACCGCCGCACCAAATTCGAGAAAACGATAATCCCCGACCTCCAGCACGCGCACCAGACCGAACTCATCGCGCACTTCGGCCAGTATTACTTCCTGCCTGCCCACTATCATTTGCTCCTGATGAGGGATGGAACCATCTTCGACGCCCCGCCCGAACGCAGTAGGAGCGGCCATGCCCGCGAACTGTCAACCCGGTGGGAACCAGCAGAGATGCCTGTTTGTGCAGGTGCTTCAGCTGTTTCCAGCATATACAAACGCAACTGCCTCAGGAGTGATAAAGAATAATGGCCACTGGCCGAAACAAAGATCACGAACAGAGAGACTGCAATCACGCCATGCGCCTGATACCCCAAGTGGCCAACATATCCGGCCTGCCAGCCAGGACAACAAGCCTGGCCAACCCTGCCCTACCGGAAAACAATCGCTCACCATCCAGCCAGGCCGATAGCGTAGATATTTCTTCCTTGGGTCGGGCGCTCTCCGCCCTGGGCCAAACCAGCCAACCCGGCGGCAGCCAAGGTGAAAGCAGCCCTTATGAACTGCCCGAAGAAATCCAGCGTCTGCTGGAGTACATCCGCGACCTTCAGCGGCAGTTGCATGAACAGCAACAACAGCTGGCCAGAGCCACGGCAGACACCAGCCTGAGCCAGGAAACCAAACAACTCGAACTGGCCGGGCTTCAAGCCAGCATCAGCGCCCTGACAAGCAGCCTGATGAGCGCCATGACACAGCTTTTCCAGGAGCTCAGCAATACCTGACTCTGCCGGCCAACACACAGCAGAAGGAGCGCCTCGCGCCCACGCTCCGCGTGGGAATCCACCCTCGACATATCAGCCAACCCAGCACTCTTTTTGGTTTGTGTACACCTTCGTCCGGCCCATAACCCGCAACTATCAGCATCCTCTCATCGCGTCAGGTAAAATCCCCGCACTTTTTGCCATGGAAATAATCCGATGAACCCGACCTGGAGCCCCGCCAGCTGGAGGAGCAAGCCCATTCAGCAGCAGCCCGTGTACCCTGATATGGCGCATTTGCAGCGTGTCGAGCAAACCCTGACGGGGCTGCCCCCGCTGGTATTCGCCGGTGAGGCGCGTGAGCTGCGGCGGCAGTTTGCCGAAGTAACCCAGGGCCGTGCCTTTCTGCTGCAGGGCGGCGATTGCGCCGAGAGTTTTGCCGAGTTCTCCGCGACGAAGATCCGCGACACCTTCAAGGTGCTGCTGCAGATGGCCATCGCCATGACCTTCGCCGCCAGTTGCCCGGTGGTGAAGGTCGGGCGCATGGCCGGTCAGTTCGCCAAGCCGCGTTCGGCGGGTGAGGAAACCATCGGTAACGTCACCCTGCCCGCCTATCGGGGCGATATCGTCAATGGCATCGACTTCAACGAGAAAAGCCGCGTACCGGACCCCGAGCGTCTGTTGCAGGCCTACCATCAGTCCACCGCCAGCCTGAACCTGCTGCGCGCCTTCGCCCAGGGCGGTTTTGCCGATCTGCATCAGGTCCACCAGTGGAATCTGGACTTCATCGCCAATTCGCAGATGGCCGAGAAGTACCATCAGCTGGGTGCGCGAATCGACCAGGCGCTGAAGTTCATGCGCGCCTGCGGCATGGACAACATGCCGCAACTGCGGGAAACCAGTTTCTTCACCGCCCATGAAGCCCTGCTGCTCAATTACGAGCAGGCATTCGTGCGTGAGGACAGCCTCAGCGGCGACTGGTACGACTGTTCGGCGCACATGCTCTGGATCGGCGACCGCACCCGCCAGTTGGACGGCGCCCATGTGGAATTCCTGCGTGGCGTGGGCAACCCCATCGGCGTGAAGGTCGGCCCGAGCATGGACAGCGAAGAGCTGATCCGCCTGATCGACATTCTCAACCCGGAAAACGATCCGGGTCGTCTGAACCTCATCGTGCGCATGGGCGCGGACCAGGTGGAAGCCGGCCTGCCCCGGCTGATCCGTGCCGTGCAGGCCGAAGGCCGCCAGGTGCTGTGGAGTTCCGACCCCATGCACGGCAATACAATGAAGGCCTCCAGCGGCTACAAGACCCGCCCATTCGAGCGGGTGCTGGCCGAGGTGCGGCAGTTCTTCGATGTGCATCGCGCCGAAGGCAGCTATCCGGGCGGCATTCATATCGAGATGACCGGGCAGAACGTCACCGAGTGCATCGGCGGTTCGCGGCCCGTCACCGAAGACGGCCTGGGTGATCGCTACCACACCCATTGTGATCCACGGCTGAATGCCGATCAGTCGCTGGAGCTGGCGTTCATGATCGCAGAAACCCTGAAGCAACTGCGCCCGAACGCATAGGTCGCAGCGGCCTATTGGCTGCGCAGTCGTTCGGCGGCGCCGCGCAGCAATTTCTCGGTGGCATCCCAGCCCAGACACCCATCGGTGATGGAGACGCCATAACGCAACGCATCACCCAGCGGCTGACAGCCATCGAACAGGTGGCTTTCCAGCATCACGCCACGCAGGCTGGGGTCGCCCGCCAGCCGCTGAGCGATGACTTCTTGCAATACCGCCGGCTGGCGCAGCGGGTTCTTGCCGCTGTTGGCGTGGCTGCAATCGACCATGATCCGTGCGGCGATGCCCTGCTTCCCCAGCGCAGCGCGAGCGGCTGCGACGCTTTCGGCATCGTGATTCGGCCCGGCGTGCCCACCGCGCAGCACCAGATGCGTGTCGGGATTGCCCGCCGTTTCCAGTAGCGCCGGATGCCCCAGCTCATCGATGCCGAAATGCCGGTGCGGGTGCGCCGCCGAACGCATGGCGTCGCAAGCGATGCCCAGGCTGCCGTCGGTGCCGTTCTTGAAACCCACCGGCAGGTCCAGTCCGCTGACCATCTCGCGATGAACCTGCGACTCGCTGGTGCGCGCACCGATGGCGGCCCAGGCGAGCAGATCGTCGAAGTAACTGGTCGCCAGTGGCTGCAGCAGTTCGCTGGCGATGGGCAGGCCGGTATCGAGAATGTCCAGCATCAGCCGGCGCGACAGGCGCAGGCCTTCGGCCATGTCACCACTGCCGTCCAGGTGCGGGTCGTAGAGCAGCCCTTTCCAGCCGACCGTGGTGCGCGGCTTTTCCACGTAGGTACGCATTACCAGCAGCAACTGGTCTTCGACCTGCGGCGCCAGTTCGGCCAGGCGCTGAGCGTATTCCAGCGCGGAAAGCGGGTCGTGCAGGGAACAGGGACCGACCACCACCAGCAGGCGCGGGTCGTGGCCATCGAGCACGGCGCGAACGGCGTTGCGGTGGTGATGGATACGTTCGGCGAGCGCGGCATTCAGCGGCAGGCGCTGGCGCAACACGGCGGGGCTGGGCAACGGCTGGGCGCTGCGGCGAGCGGGGATGGAAACGGGAGCCGAGACTTCAGCGAGATCAAGCTGGACAGCGGCGTTCTGGGTAGTGACGGAAGCATTCATGAGCTGGCGGTTCCTTCGGCCATCGCGGGCAATCCCGCGACGGCGCTAATCGTGTGTTCGTTCAGGGGGTGTCGGGGCAGCGGTGAAGCGGCTAAATCGCCAGTCGTAGCGGTAATAACGGTCGGTGCGGTAATAGGTGCTCATGCTGTATTCCTCGTTGTGCAGATTGTTTGGCCAAAAAAACAAAAACCCCGGTCGGGTAGCCGACCGGGGTTTGAAAAAACGTTTGGTGGCGACCCTGTTTGCTGGGGCGCCTGTTGGGGTATCAGACGCGCCTGCGGCTAAACCAATACCCAAAGTAATAACCCGCAGCCGCAATCATCTGCCCACGCAACTGCGCAGTGCACGTGGCACTGGCGTTGGCAATGGACTGGAAAGCGAGGCTGAGGGACATGTTCAACTCCTGATTGGCATCAACCTTAATGTTTCGAGTCGCAGGCTGCAAGTCGTCGGATACGCCTGCGGATCGTCGGATTACGCCTTCGGCTAATCCGACCTACAAATGGCTGGGGTTTTGTAGGTCGGGTTACGCTTCACCAACCCGACAAGCAGAGTCACAGTGGATGTCAAAAGCGACATCCACCCGCTTCCCTCCAGCCTCCCGCGTCTTTAATCGTCGTTTGCCTTTAAAGGCTCATCACATCGACGAAGCGCGGCGTGGCGTCGTTGTCGATGCGCAGGCTCTTGAAATCGAACAGGCTGCGGTCGGCCAGTTGCGAGGGCACCACGTTCTGCAGCGCACGGAACATGATCTCGGTGCGGCCCGGCGACTTGCGTTCCCACTCGCGCAGCATGTCCTTGACCACCTGGCGCTGCAGATTCTCCTGCGAGCCGCAGAGGTTGCACGGGATGATCGGGAATTCCTTCATCTGCGAATAGGCTTCGATGTCGCTCTCGCTGCAATAGGCCAGCGGACGGATCACCACGTTGCGGCCATCGTCGGAGAGCAGCTTGGGCGGCATGGCCTTGAGCGTGCCGCCGTAGAACATGTTGAGGAAGAAGGTTTCCAGGATGTCGTCGCGATGATGACCGAGGGCCATCTTGGTCGCACCGATCTCGTCGGCGAAGGTGTAGAGCGTGCCGCGACGCAGGCGCGAACACAGCGAGCAGGTGGTCTTGCCTTCCGGGATCTTCTCCTTGACCACCGAATAGGTATCCTTCTCGACGATGTGGTAGTCGATACCCAGGCTCTTGAGATACTCGGGCAGCACATGTTCGGGAAAGCCCGGCTGCTTCTGGTCCATGTTCACCGCGACGATCTCGAACCGGATGGGTGCGACCTTCTGCAGGTACAGCAGCACGTCGAGCATGGTGTAGCTGTCCTTGCCGCCGGACAGGCAGACCATCACCTTGTCGCCCTCCTCGATCATGTTGAAGTCGGTGACTGCCTCACCGGCCAGGCGGCGCAGGCGTTTCTGCAGTTTGTTCTGGTTGACCGAAAGGTTGCCCATGTCTGGAATCCGGTTGGAATACGAAAGGCGCGCATTTTACGCGCAAAGCGCGCATCGCCCCAGTCCATCCTTTCCGTCTTTGCTAGGCTTGCCGACATGAACGACGAACTCGCACCCGAGATGGACCTGGCCGAGCAGATTTTCGTGCTGCTGCGCGAGCAACCGGAGGGTTGCAGCGAATACCAGCTGATCCAGCAACTCAAGGCCCGCCACAGCACGCACATTTCGCATTTGCCGCTGTTCGACAAGCTGGTGCTGTTCCGTACGCATTTCCTGGTGTTCAACGCGCTTTATCAATTGCGTGACCGTCTTTGGCAGCAGGCTCGCCACAGCCTGCAGATATCCCCCCTGAGTATCCAGCTGCAGCCCTATGTCGCAGCAGCCAGCGGGATCAGCGAGCCGGACCCGCTGCGTGCGTACTACCTGGACATGGACAACCTGCGCGACACCGACGAAGAAGAAGTGGAGCGCCTGCTGGCCAGTTTCTGGTCACGCATGCGTGGCGATTACCAGGGCGAACCACAAGAGGCCTGGAGCCCCGACCAGAAGCGCGCCGCACTGGAGTTGTTCGAGCTGGAGCAGGAAGATCCGTCGCTGACCCTGCATGCCATCAAGCGACGCTATCGCCAGCTGGTCAGCATCCACCATCCTGACCGTGGCGGCAGCACGACGCGAATCCAGTCGATCAACCTGGCGATGGAAATATTGCAGCGTTATTACGACTGAAGGGATAGCTTCCAAACGCTCTAACCAGCGCAGCGCAGCCATTGTTTGCCCTCCTATACTGCGTCATAAGGTCGCACGCTTTCACGCTGGCGCAAGCCAGCAGGCCGTTGAAAAACGTAGGCGAGGCAGGCAAGACGAGGTTGTTTTTAACGATGTATTGCCAACGCAGGTAGTTTTTCGACGGTCTGACAGGCGAAGCGGCTCTCCAATACCGAGGAGGCGCAGGCATGATCAATCACGTTTGGGGACTGTTCGCTCATCCCGACCAGGAATGGCAGGAAATCACCGGGGAAGAACGGCGCGTCGGGCGCCTGCACCTTTGGGAAGTACTGGTACTGGCTGCGATCCCGCCGATTTCGGCCTTCATCGGCACCACGAAGTTCGGCTGGAGCATTGGCGGCGGTGAAACCGTGATGCTCACGCAAAGCAGCGCACTGCAACTCACCCTGCTGTCGTACCTGGCCATGCTTGCCGGTGTCGCCGTCATGGGTGCCTTCATTCACTGGATGTCCCGCACCTACGATGCCAGCCCAACCCTTACGCAATGCGTCATGTTCGCCGCCTATACCGCAACGCCCCTGTTTATCGGTGGTCTGGCTGCGATCTACCCCGTTCTATGGCTTGGCATGCTCGTCGGTACGGCAGCAATCTGCTACACGGCCTACCTGCTCTATGTCGGCCTGCCGACCTTCATGAACATCCCTTCGGATGAAGGCTTTCTGTTCTCCAGCTCAGTGCTGGCCGTGGGACTTGTGGTGCTGGTGGCGATCATCGCGCTGTCGGTGATCATGTGGGGAATGGGTGTGGGGCCGGTCTACGTACGCTAACCGCTGCACATACGCAGGCATAAGGGGCCGCCATCAGGCGGCCCACTTCGTTTCTGATACATACCGACGCAGGGGGAAACCCTTGGCGCATCTGCCGTTCTAAAGCGTAACGCCAGCCAGGGCGTTACGCCGTGGCAAAGCCACCCGAGGCAGATGGAGACTCCCATGATCCCGCATTTTTTCACCCTGATGACCCGCCCCGACCAAGCCTGGACCGAAATCCGCCGAGACGAGGAACGCAACAGCTCCAACTACCTCCTGCATCTTTTTCTCTGGGCGCTATTGCCAGCCGTCTGCATGTTCATCGGTACCCGCTACATAGGCTGGAGCCTGGTTGAGGACGAGCGGGTCTGGGTCGACACCCGAAGCGCCGCTCAACTCAGCGTGCTGATCTACCTCACCATTATCGTCGGCACCTTCATCATGGGCTTCTTCCTGCGCTGGATGTCGCGCACGTTCGAGGCTCGCCCAACCTTCAATCAGTGCGTGGGCTTCACCGCCTACGTCATCACGCCGTTCTTTCTGGCCGGACTCGGCGCGCTTTACCCGACCCGCTGGACCGCCGTCACGGTACTGGTTGCAGCAGGTGCATATTCCACTTATCTGCTGTTCGTCGGCCTGCCGACCTTCATGCGCATCGACAGTCGCAATACCTTTCTCTACGGCGCCAGCACCTGGGCTGTCGGCCTGCTGGTACTGGTCAACCTGAAAGTACCGATGATCCTGTTCTGGCTGCAGGTCCTGGATCCGACCTACGAACGCGACACCGTACAGAGCCAGAGCCATGGCTTCGAGGAGAACCGTCCGCAGGAAACGCCAGGCGGGCTGGACAACGAGCGACGCTTCAACGAGCGTCCAAACGAGTGACCATCGAACACCTCAGTCCAGTGCTTTGGCATAATACGGCGCTCTGCAACCGGAGTGCCCGATGCCCGAGCGACTCAATGCCCGTGTCGAAGCCTGCTATCAGCTGGCCGACACTTTCTTCAAGCAGCACTTCAAGCGCCCCCAGGTGAGCCTCAAGCTGCGTGGCCAGAAGGCAGGCGTAGCGCATCTCGCTCAGAATCTGCTGCGCTTCAACGAGCAACTCTACCGGGCGAACACGGAGCACTTCCTGCAGCAGACCGTGGCTCACGAAGTCGCCCATCTGGTGGCGCACCAGCTGTTCGGTCCACGCATCCAGCCCCACGGTGAGGAATGGCAACTGATCATGCGCGGCGTCTATGAGCTGCCACCTGATCGCTGCCATAACTACGAAGTCGCCCGCCGCCAGGTCAGCCGCTATATCTATCGCTGCGAGTGTCCCGAGCGGGATTTCCCCTTCACCAGCCAACGCCATGCGCTGGTACGCAAGGGTCGCCGCTACTTTTGCCGCAGCTGTCGCGCCACGCTGGTGTTCAGCGGCCAGCAACGTCTGGAATAAACTTTGGAAAGCAGATTTACAGACAACCACAAGCGCCATGACAGGTACGGCGTTTGCCATTGTGGGGTTTGATGGTGCGCTCGTCGGGTTGGTGGAGCGTAACCCGACCTACGAAGCCCCGGCCATTTGTAGGTCGAATTAGCCGAAGGCGTAATCCGACGGCTTGAAGGTGTAATCCGACGGCTCGAAGGCATGATCCAACGATCCAAGACGTAATCCAGCGAAGCAAACAGCACGTAGGGTGGATGCCGCTTTTTACATCCACCGCAACTCCGCTCGGTGGAGCGTGCCCCACCCTACAGGCTTCGCACCTTCCAGGCCGCCAACACGAACAACGCCGCCAGCACCGCCATGAGCGGCAGCCAGCCCGCATGTTCCCAGACATAACCCGCCGCGTAACCCACCACGCTCGACCCAAGATAATAGGCGCACAGATACAGCGCGGATGCCTGAGCCCTGGCGCCCCTGGCATGCTGGCCGACCTGCCCGCTGGCCACCGCATGAGCGGCGAAGAAGCCCAGGGTGAACAGCGCCAGACCGGCGATGATGGCCGTCAGCCAGGGCAGAGAACACAGCACCACACCTAGCAGCATCAGACCAATACCGCCCTGCAGCACCATTTTGGCACCGAAGCGCGGCACCAGCCGCCCGGCCCATCCAGCGCTGAAAATGCCCGCCAGATACACGGTGAACAGCAAACCGATCACCGTGGACGACAAGCCGAAAGGCGCACCTGCCAAGCGGAAGCCGATGTAATTGAAAAGCGCAACGAAACCGCCCATCAACAGGAAAGCCTGCAAGAACAGATTGCGCAGTACGGGATTGACCAGATGCTGGCGAAAATTGTCCAGCAACCCACGCAGCGACAGCGCCTGAGCCTTGAAGTGACGCGACGGCGGCAGCAGCCAGACGAACAGTCCCAGCGCCAACAGCCCCAAGCCGGCAATGCCGCCGAGCGCCATTTGCCAGCCGCCCATATCGCTCAACAGGCCAGACAGCAAGCGGCCCAGCAGACCGCCCAGAGCCGTGCCGCCGATATACAGCCCCATCGCCGCCGGCAATGACTCCGGGTCGAATTCTTCCCCCACATAAGCCATCGCCAACGCTGGCAGGCCACTGAGCGCCAGCCCTAGCAAGGCCCGCAGAACCAGCAACAGATTCCAGGATTCCACCAGCACACAAGCAAGGCCCAGCAGGCTGGCCAGCGCCAGGGCCGCGACCATCACCGGTTTGCGCCCCCAGCTTTCGGCAAGCGCCCCGGACACCAGCAGGCAGACCGCCAATGACAGAGTTGTCAGGGACAACGCCAAGCTGCTGCTGGCCGCTGATACGGAGAAATGCGACGCCAGCAGCGGCAATAGCGGCTGCACGCAATACAGCATGGCGAAGGTGGCAAAACCGGCACAGAACAGCGCCAGGGTCGCACGGCGGTAAGCACCGGTGCCGCGCTTCAGATGAGTGGATGGCTGACTATCGGTATTCATGATCAGGGGCCGAAATTCGGCACGGAGGGTCTCGGAAAAACGTAAGGATACTCCCGTAGCGTGGCAATTTCGTCACTTTGGCGGCATACGGTGGGTTGCCGGATTACGCCTTCAGCCAATATGACCTCCGAAAGCCGTCCCGGTAGCCGACGGAACGCCAGCAACCTGATCCTGTCTCTTGTCCGAGGACAATGAAATGTCCATAAACCTGCAACATCAGCTACTTAGCGGCAAATCTCTTTGCCTAAGCCAACAGCACTACCTAGACTCCTGACATGAGAGCAGAACCACCAAGGTGAACACAGTGCCGAATGACACCGATGCCATCCCTAGCAAAAGCCAGGAAACCCGCCTGTTCCTGTTCCTGCTGATCTTTCTGTTCCCGCTGCTGAGTATTGCGCTGGTCGGCGGCTACGGCTTCATCGTCTGGATCAGCCAGCTGACATTCCTTGGCCCACCCGGCCCGCTGAACTGATTTTTTCGATATGGTCCGAAAGGCAGATGCGAACGCCATTTACCGTGATAGGCGAAGCCTGATGACGAAAACAAATAATGACGCCTTGCATATAGCAAGCCTGCTGGTGCACTGCCGGCCTGAGCTGCTTGACGCTGTAAAAAGGAACCTGGCGCTTCTGCCTGGCCTTGAACTGCATCAGGAAAGCGCTGCGGGAAAAGTGGTGGTCGTCCTCGAAGCCGAGCATGAAAGCCGGATTCTGGACACCATCGACCATATCCAGCAATTGCCCGGCGTACTCAACGCCGCCCTGATCTACCACGAACTCCTCACTCTCGAAGGAGAAGCCTGAATGAGCCTTACCCGTCGCCAATTCGCCAAGGCCAACGCCGCCGCTATCGCCGCCACGGTAGCCGGTATCCCGATCGCCACCAGCGCCACCAACCTGATTACCGATCCACAGTCCACCAACCTCAAGTGGCACAAGGCGCCCTGCCGCTTCTGCGGCACCGGCTGCGGCGTCATGGTCGCCACCAGCGGTGATCGCGTCGTCGCTACCCATGGCGATGTGAAGGCCGAGGTCAACCGTGGCATCAACTGCGTCAAGGGCTACTTCCTGTCGAAGATCATGTACGGCACTGACCGCCTGACGCAGCCGCTGCTGCGCATGAAGAACGGCCAGTACGACAAGCAGGGCGAGTTCCAGCCGGTGAGCTGGGAGCAGGCCTTCGACATCATGGAAGAGAAGTACAAGGCGGCGCTCAAGGAGAGCGGCCCGAGCGCGGTGGGCATGTTCGGCTCCGGCCAGTGGACCGTCTGGGAAGGCTACGCGGCCAACAAGCTGATGAAGGCGGGCTTCCGCTCCAACAACATCGACCCCAACGCCCGCCACTGCATGGCCTCGGCGGCGGTCGGCTTCATGCGCACCTTCGGCATGGACGAACCCATGGGCTGCTACGACGACATCGAAGTCGCCGACGCCTTCGTGCTCTGGGGCTCGAACATGGCCGAGATGCACCCGGTGCTCTGGACCCGCGTGACCGATCGCCGCCTGACTGCGCCACACGTCAAGGTCGCAGTCATGTCGACGTTCGAGCACCGCAGCTACGAGCTCGCCGACATCCCGATGACCTTCACCCCGCAAACCGACCTGGTGATCCTCAACTACATCGCCAACCACATCATCCAGAGCGGCGCGGTCAACGAGGATTTCGTCAAGAACCACACCCGCTTCGCCAAGGGCGCGACAAACATCGGCTACGGCCTGCGCCCCACCGATCCGCTCGAACTGAAGGCCGAGAACGCCGGCGTGGCCGGCAGCTGGACCGACATCAGCTTCGAGGACTACGCCGAGTTCCTCAAGCCCTACACCCTGGAACACGCTGCTCAGGAATCGGGTGTACCCGCCGAACGCCTGAAGGCGCTGGCCGAGCTGTATGCCGACCCGAAGGTCAAGGTGATGTCCTTCTGGACCATGGGTTTCAACCAGCACACCCGCGGTGTCTGGGCGAACAACATGATCTACAACATCCACCTGCTCACCGGCAAGATCAGCGAGCCGGGCAACAGCCCCTTCTCGCTCACCGGCCAGCCCTCGGCGTGCGGCACCGCCCGGGAAGTCGGCACCTTCTCCCATCGCCTGCCAGCGGACATGGTGGTCAACAACCCAGAACACCGCGCCGTCTCAGAGAGGATCTGGAAGCTGCCCGAAGGCACCATTCAGGAGAAGCCGGGCTTCCACGCCGTACAGCAAAGCCGCGAGCTGAAAGATGGCGGCCTCAAGGTCTACTGGACCCAGGTCACCAACAACATGCAGGCCGGTCCCAACGTGATGCAGGAAATCCTGCCGGGCTGGCGCAACCCGGAGACCTTCATCATCGTTTCCGACGTCTACCCCACGGTGTCTGCGCAAGCTGCCGACCTGATCCTCCCCGCCGCCATGTGGGTGGAAAAGGAGGGCGCCTATGGCAACGCCGAGCGCCGCACCCACTTCTGGCACCAGCTGGTCAACGCACCGGGTGAAGCCCGCTCCGACCTGTGGCAGCTGATGGAATTCTCCAAGCGCTTCACCACCGACGAGGTCTGGCCCGCCGAACTGCTGGCCAAAAAGCCGGAACTCAAGGGCAAGACCCTGTTCGAGGTGCTGTTCAAGAACGGTCAGGTCGACCAGTTCCCCACCAGCGACATCGCCGAGGGTTACCGCAACCAGGAGTCCGAGGATTACGGTTTCTACGTGCAGAAGGGCCTCTTCGAAGAGTACGCTCAGTTCGGTCGCGGGCATGCCCATGACCTGGCCGATTTCGACGTCTATCACCAGGAGCGCGGCCTGCGCTGGCCAGTGGTCGATGGCAAGGAAACCCTCTGGCGCTACCGCGAAGGCTACGACCCCTACGTGGAAAAAGGCACCGGCGTGCAGTTCTACGGCTACCCGGACAAGAAGGCGATCATCTTCGCCCTGCCCTATGAGGTTCCTGCCGAAATGCCGGATGAGGAATACCCCTTCTGGCTCAGCACCGGACGCGTGCTGGAGCACTGGCACACCGGCAGCATGACCCAGCGGGTCGACGAGCTGCACCGTGCAGTGCCGGATGCGCTGGTGTACATGCACCCGGACGATGCGCGCGATATCAATGCCCGTCGCGGCAGCGTCGTCAAGGTCATCAGCCGTCGTGGCGAGATGCAGGCGCGGATCGAAACCCGTGGTCGCAACAAACCGCCGAAAGGCCTGGTCTTCGTGCCCTTCTTCGACGCCAACAAACTGATCAACAAGGTCACCCTCGACGCCACCGACCCGATCTCCAAGCAAACCGACTACAAAAAATGCGCCGTTAAGATCGAAGTGGTCAGCATCGCCTGAGGAGAGCCATCATGAAATTTCGTGTACTGACGTTGACCCTCCTTGCCTTGTGCGGCCTGGCCATCGCTGCCGAACCCGACTACCCGCTCGACGCGCCCGCGCCGGACGGGCGGCGGGTCGGCGGCAGCATCACCCAGGAATTCACGCCACCGCCCTTGAGGGATGAAGAGAACAAGGACCTCAAACGCGAACGCAACTACCCCGAGCAGCCGCCGACCATCCCGCATGCCATCCGTGGCTACCAGGTCGACATGAACGGCAACAGGTGCCTGGCCTGTCACAGCCGCGCCAACAGCGCACGCACCCAGGCGCCGATGATCAGCATCACCCACTTCACCGACCGTGACAGCCAGACGCTCGGGACGGTCGCTCCACGCCGGTATTTCTGTACCCAGTGCCATGTGGTGCAGCACGACGTGAAACCGCTGGTGAAGAACGACTTCGAGAACATCGACGAGTTGCTCTATCACGAAAACACACAGAACCAACAGTGAGGGCGCCAGGATGAAGTCGATACTGTCGTTTCTCAAACGATACTGGAACGTTCTGCGCCGCCCCAGCGTGCACTACAGCCTGGGTGCCCTGACGCTTGGCGGATTCATCGCGGGCATCATCTTCTGGGGCGGCTTCAACACCGCACTCGAAGTCACCAATACCGAGACCTTCTGCATCTCCTGCCATGAGATGGAAGACAACGTCTACATGGAGATCAAGGACACCATCCACTACACCAACCGCTCGGGCGTCAGGGCCACCTGCCCGGACTGCCACGTCCCGCATGAATGGACCGACAAGATCGCCCGCAAGATGCAGGCCTCCAAGGAAGTCTGGGGCAAGATCTTCGGCACCATCAACACGCGGGAAAAGTTTCTCGGCCTGCGCCGGGAAATGGCCGAGCGTGAATGGCGTCGGCTGAAGGCCAACGACTCGCTCGAATGCCGCAACTGCCACAACTTCGACTACATGGACTTCACCCGCCAGGCCCCACGCGCCGCACAGTTCCACTCCACGGCTCTGGCCAGTGGCGAAGCCACCTGTATCGACTGCCACAAGGGCATCGCCCACCGTCTGCCGGACATGCACGGCGTACCGGGTTGGTAAGGCACAAGGGACGACAAAGGCGCTGGAGGCTGGACGAAAGCGTAGGGTGGATGTCGTTTTTTACATCCACTCTACGCTCGTCGGGTCGGTGAAGCGTGACCCGACCTACGAAGCCCCGGCCATTTGTAGGTCGGATTAGCCGAAGGCGTAATCCGACGGCTTGGAGGCGTAATCCGACGCTGGCGTACCGTAGGGCCGAATTTATTTGGCCTGGCGTACTGTCCAAACAGTTACCACTACCCTTCGCCTATCCTCGTTGTCATCCAAACAAGAAGGAAAACACCGATGCGCTACCCCCTGCTCGGCCTGCTCATGGCCACTAGCCTCGTCGCCCACGCTGAAATCCAGACCCGGGAAATCCCCTACACCGCCGCCGACGGTACGGAAATGATCGGTTACTACGCCTATGACGATGCCATCGAAGGGCCACGCCCCGGCATCGTCGTGGTGCATGAATGGTGGGGCCTGAACGACTACGCCAAGCAACGCGCGCGCAACCTGGCCGAACTGGGCTACAGCGCCCTGGCCATCGACATGTACGGCGAAGGCAAAAACACCGATCACCCCAAGGACGCCATGAGCTTCATGCAGGCCGCGCTGGCCGATGCCGACGCCGCCAAGGCCCGCTTCAATGCCGGTGTTGACCTGCTCAAGCAACAGCAACAGACCGATGCCGCCAAACTCGCCGCGGTCGGCTACTGCTTCGGCGGCAAGGTCGTGCTGGACATGGCGCGCCAAGGCGTGCCGCTGGAGGGCGTGGTCAGCTTCCACGGCGCCCTCGCCACCCAGACCCGCGCCGCGCCCGGCAGCGTCAAAGCTCGCGTGCTGGTCGAACACGGCAGCGCGGACAGCATGGTCAGCATCGAAGACGTCGCCGCCCTCAACACGGAAATGGTCACTGCCGGCGCCGACTACACCTTCGTCAACCAGCCCGGCGCCAAACATGGCTTTACCAATCCCGGCGCGGACAAATTCCAGGAAAAAGGCGTAGACGTCGCCTACGACAAACAGGCCGACGAGCGCTCCTGGGCCGACATGCAACGCTTCCTCGAAGACACCTTCGCCAATCCACGGCCATAAGGGCAAAAAACCGCTGGAGGCAAGATTATCCGTCAACGTCGTATCGTCGGGTTACGCCTTCAAGCCGTCGGATTACGCCTTCGGCTAATCCGACCTACAAATGGCTGGGCTTCGTAGGTCGGGTTACGCTTCACCAACCCGACGAGCGAACAATCAAGCACCACAGAGGCAACGCCGTACCTGTCATCGTCCTGTGGTTGTCTGTGAATCTGCCGTCGGATTACGCCTTCGGCTAATCCGACCTACAAATGGCTGGGCTTCGTAGGTCGGGTTACGCTTCACCAACCCGACGAGCAGACAATCAAGCACCACAAAGGCAACGCCGTACCTGTCATCGTTCTGTGGTTGTCTGTGAATCTGCCGTCGGATTACGCCTTCGGCTAATCCGACCTACAAATGGCTGGGCTTCGTAGGTCGGGTTACGCTTCACCAACCCGACGAGCGAACAATCAAGCACCACAGAGGCAACGCCGTACCTGCCATCGTCCTGTGGTTGTCTGTGAATCTGCCGTCGGATTACGCCTTCGGCTAATCCGACCTACAAATGGCTGGGCTTCGTAGGTCGGGTTACGCTTCACCAACCCGACGAGCAGACAATCAAGCACCACAGAGGCAACGCCGGACCTGTCATCGTCCTGTGGTTGTCTGTGAATCTGCCGTCGGATTACGCCTTCGGCTAATCCGACCTACAAAAATGGCTGGGCTTCGTAGGTCGGGTTACGCTTCACCAACCCGACGAGCAGACAATCAAGCACCACAGAGGCAACGCCGTACCTGTCATCGTCCTGTGCTTACTTGCAGCTTGAAGCTGCTTTTCCTGGCCGTGCTAGCATTGCCGCCACCGCAACCTTCTCAATCGAACACGAGTCATGGCCGAACACGATTTCCGCTACACCCTGCTCAACCCCGCCCACACCCTCACCGAATGCCGCGCGCTGGCGCCGGGTCGCTATCAAGTCACCGGTAACGGCGGATCGATCCGCAGTGGAGATGTACTGATCGTTACCCTCAAGGGCAGCCGCGAGCTTTCCCAGCGTCTGACCGTGGACAAGGTTCGTCACCTCATCAACCCACCGGGCCAATGGACAGCCATGGCCAGCGGGCCGGTATTCCGCGAACTGGCGATCATCAATTGGCAGGTCGATTGCGACAGCTGCGGCAAACAGCTGGATTTCGAATTCGCCGTGGACGCAGCCAAAGGCGACGCCGCCCGTACCCCAGCTGCCGAAGCCCGCATCGCCGAACTCGGCTGGAGGAACGACGCCGGTCGCCACCTGTGCCCGGCCTGCAAGGGAACCCGGCCATGAAAAACATCCTGCTGACCGCCCTTGCCGCATTGTTCGTCAGCGGCTGCGCCGTCGAGTCACAGAAGCTGCAATATGACGTCACCTACATCACCGAGTGGATCGGCGACGAACCCGTGGTTGGCCGCAATCCTGTCTCGCTGACCTTCAGTCAGGACCGCGCCTACGGCAACGCTGGCTGCAACCACTGGTTCGCCAGCTACCAGCTCGACGGCCAGCAGATCCGCTTCAGCCAGATCGGCAGCACCCGCAAGATGTGCGCCGAACACCTCATGCAGCAGGAACAGCATTTCCTGCACCTGCTTTCGCAGATCGAGCGCTGGGATATCTCCAACATCGACCAACTGCGCTTCTGGCCCACCGAAGGCGCCCCGATTCGCGTCTGGCCGGAACAGAACTGATCATTGCGACGCAGTCGGGTTACGCCTTCGGCTAACCCGACCTACCCATGGGCATCCCCGTTCATTCGGCCATGCCCTGCAAACACAGCGCCTGGGCCACTCCCACAAAAGCGCCAACCTCGCACACACGCTGTGCCTAGGATGCCAGCCCCCTCCCGCTAAGGCGGTTCGGCGCCGAGCCGATCCCACATGGCGCGGGTGAGGCGCTGACGATTGGCGTAACCCTGCCAGGGATCCTGCTCCAGTCCATCCAGGCGCTGGTGCAGATTGCCGACAGTCCATTGCTGGGCACTGCGCAGCTCATCCAGTTCGTCGCGGGCGATGGGCACCGAGACCGGCAGCCCTGGGCGCGCGCGCACCGAGTAAGCAGCCACCGTGCTCGCGCCACGGCTATTGCGCAGGTAATCGATGAAGATCTTGCCGACCCGGTTCTTCGGCCCGGATGTCGCGGTGAAGCGCTCCGGCAGCTGACGGGTCATGAACTGCGCGACCGCCTTGGCGAAGGCCTTGACCATGTCCCAGTCGGCGCGCCGGGCCAGCGGCACGATGATGTGGATACCCTTGCCGCCGCTGGTCTTGAGGAAAGCCTGCAGACCCAGCTCGTCGAGCACGGTCAGGGTCAGGTGGGTCGCCTCCAGCATGCTACGCCAGGGCAGCGCCGGGTCCGGGTCGAGGTCGAGCACGAAGTGGTCCGGCGTCTCGATGCGATCGCTGGTGGCGCCCCAGGTGTGCAGTTCAATGCAGCCCATCTGCGCGGCGCCGACCAGTGCCGGCAGGCTGTCGATTTCCATCAACCGCGCATGGCCGGGGTCCAGCTTCGGGTCCAGATGCTTGATATTGGGAATCGCCAGGCGCTCGGCGTGCTTCTGGAAGAACTGCTCGCCGCCGACGCCATCCGGCGCACGTACCAGCGACACTGGGCGGTTGTCCAGATAGGGCAGCAGCCAGTCGGCGATATGCGCGTAGAACTCGGCCAGCTGCAGCTTGGTGGTGCCGCTCTCGGGATCGATCACCCGCTGCGGATTGCTGATGGCCACACCGGCGACCACCGGCTTGCCCGCCTTCTTAGCCGCCTTGTCAGCGCCCTGCTTGCGCTCCGTTGCCGGTATCAGGCCGGGCCGCTCGCGGACGATCTGTTCCGCTGGCTTATCGCTGCGCAGCGCGATGAAAGTGGCCTGACGCACGAGGCCTTCGCGCGTCCACTCGGCGAACTCGACCTCACCGACCAGCTCCGGCTCCACCCAGCTCACGCCACGCGCCTGGGCCGCGGTCAGCTTGCCGGCCAACGGCGAGTCGGTACGTGCCAGCGTCTGCAGGCGCTGGTGGAGTTCCTTGAGCGCCACTTCACCGAAACCGGTGCCGACCCGCCCGGCATAGCGCAGGCCGCCGTCCTCGTTCACCGCCAGCAGCAACGCGCCAAAGCCGCTGCGGCTGCCTTGCGGCCTGGTATGGCCAACGATGACGAACTCCTGGCGCAGGCGGCACTTGAGCTTGATCCAGTCCGGGCTGCGGCGGGACACATAGAAACTGCCGGAGCGTTTGCCGATCACCCCCTCCAGCGACATGGCACAGGCACTTTCCACGATGTCCCGGTGATGAGCCTTGAACGCATCGGAGAACCGCAGCGGGCTGTTGCGCGTATTGCCCAGCAACGCCTTGAGCCGTTCCCGACGCTTTTCCAGCGGCGTCTGGCGCAGGTCTTCGCCGTCGATAAACGGCGCATCGAACAGGAAGTAGACGAGGTCATGACTGCGCCCGATATCGAAGGCGTTCTGCAACTGCTGGAAGTCCGGCAGCCCCTCTTCGTTGAGTGCCACCACCTCGCCGTCCAGCCAGCTGTCGTGCAGGCCCAGCTTGGCCAGAGCCTTGGCCTGTTGCGGCAAGCGCTGCGTCCAGTCGTGGCCATTGCGGGTGAACAGCCGCACGTCACCGTCAGCGATACGCGCAAGAATGCGGTAGCCGTCGTACTTCACCTCGTACAGCCATTCCCCTTCCGGGGGTCGCTCGACCAGGCTCGCCAATTGCGGGGCCAGGCTATCGGGGAACGCCTCCAAAGCGGCGGGCACCACCTTCGGCTTGCTCGCCGCCTGGCGCGTTGGCGCCTTGCTCGGCCCGCCCACCAACGCGCCAGTGATCACGCTCTGCGGCTGCGCCTCGACGATGTCGTATTCGTCGCTGGGCCGGGCGATGTCGTCGCGCTCCTTGATCAGCAACCACTGCTGCTTGTCACTGCTGCCGCGCAGGCGGGTACGCACCAGGGTCCAATCGCCTGCGAGCTTCTCGCCGACCAGGGTGAACTTGAGCTTGCCAGCCGCGTAGGCGGCGACCGGGTCGTCGTGGGGCTGCCAGATACCCTGATCCCAGACGATCACGTCTCCGGCGCCGTAGTTGCCCTCCGGGATGCTGCCCTCGAAGCCGGCATAATCCAGCGGATGGTCCTCGACATGCACGGCCAGACGCTTGTCGCGCGGGTCCAGGCTCGGCCCCTTGGGCACCGCCCAGCTCTTCAGCGTGCCGTCCAGCTCCAGGCGGAAGTCGTAGTGCAGCCGCCGGGCATCGTGCTTCTGTATCACGAAACGCAGCGCGCCGGCCTTGCTGCGCCGTTTGCCGGGCCGCTCGGGCGGTTCGCTGGTGCGTTCGAAATTGCGCTTTCGATTGTATTCGCTCTGCCCCCTGGCCATGACCATGCTCCTGGCTTATTTGCGTGCGGTCTTGGCCGGCTTGCGGGGAGTGGAGTCCTTGCCTGAAGCCTTCTTCGGCTTGTCCGCGGGCTTGCCGCCAAGACTGCGCTTGAGCAGTTCGGTGAGATCGATGACATCGGCGCTGCGCCGCTCCTCCTCACCCTCGACCCGCTCCACTTCTTCGATCTTGCCGGCCTTGGCCTTCTGCTCCACCAGTTCGAGGATGCGGTCCTGGAAGCTGTCCTGGTATTCCTCGGGCCGCCATTCGTCGCTCATGTCCTTGATCAACCGCTTGGCCATGTCCAACTCGCTCTTGGCCAACTTGGGTTGGGCCACTGCCGGCCCCAGCTCCAGCGAATCCAGGCCGCGCACCTCGCTGGGCCAGCGCAGCATTACCAACACCAGCGCCGAATCCAGCGGCATCAACGCCGCCAGGTGCTGACGGGTGCGCAACACCACATGGGCCAAAGCTACCTTGTCCGTGCTGCTCAGCGCCTCGCGCAGCAGGGCGTAGACCTTCTCGCCCCGCTTGTCGGGAGCCAGGTAATAGGGTGTGTCGATGTTCTGCAGGGGTATCTGCTGGCTGTCGACGAAAGCGAAGATATCGATCGTCTGGGTCGATTCCGGATGTGCGGCGCGAATCTCCTCCTCGCTGAGCACCACATAGCGCCCTTTCTCGTAGGCAACGCCCTTGACGATGTTTTCCTTGGTGACTTCCTTGCCGGTGACCTTGTTCACCCGCTTGTAGCCGACCGGCTCCATGCTGCGCTTGTCCAGCCAGTCGAAATCCACTCCCTGGGAAGAAGTGGCGGAAACCAGCGCAACCGGAATGTGAACCAGACCGAAACTGATGGCGCCTTTCCAGATGGCTCGGGGCATGATGGTCAACTCCTGAGGGTTACGGAGGCATCAGGCTTGCGACACGCAACGGAAGCTGCCGCAGCACCACTCAAGCAGTCGACCATTGGCTGGTGGAAATGGTTTTATTGAAACGCTGATCGGTATGGAGAGAGGATCAAGGTACGACAACTCACACGGGCCACATCAGCGCACCGCCGGATTACGCCTTCGGCTAATGCGACCTACAAATGGCAGAGTCGTAGGTCGGATCACGCTTCACCGATCCGACGAGCGGAGTCCAGGCAATCGCCGGACTCCGCCTATACCGTCACGCAGGCCGGTGAACTCAGCCCGCCAGATACGCTTCCGTCGACAGCACATTGGCGTAGCCGAACTTCAGCGCAGCCATCATGGCCGCATGGACCTGCGCTGCCGGCACCTGCACCCCCTCGAACTCCAGATCCAGCGTCGCGCACGCATCGTGCAACACGCTCACCGCATAGCCCAGATCCGCTGCGGCACGAACGACGGCATCGACACACATATGGCTCATCGCCCCGACGATCACTACTTCTTCAACACCCCGTTCGTCGAGCAAATGCTCGAGATTCGTTTCGCGGAACGAGTTCGGGTAGTTCTTGACGATGACAGGTTCGCCATCCTGCGGGGCGACAGCCGGTTGGATCTCGACGTTTGGCGTCCCCGGAACGAAAGCCGGAACTTCCCCGTTGACGAATTCATGACGGACGTGAATGACCGGAACGCCCTTGGCGCGGGAGTCGGCGATCACTTTTGCCGCGTTGTCGACGGCTGCCTCGATACCGCTCAGAGGCAGATTGCCCGTGGGTAGGTATTCGTTTTGCAGGTCGATTACTACCAATGCACGCTTGCTCATTACTGGTTCCTTGACGATGGTGAGTGGGAAAGCGAGTCACCATCATTGGCCATCGGGAGCCCGTTGCGAAGTGGCACGATCGACATCTTCGAGGGCTGTATCGACACATGCCGGATAGAAACGTCATAGAAATCGGGATACTGCTTTATCCCGCTGCGCAGATCGCCACGGCACTCGGCCTGACTGATCTGTTCACCTTTGCACAACGCATCGCCAGTGAGCACGGGAAACCAGGCACGCCGGCCTTGCGCATCAGCCAGTGGCAAATGCAAGACCCCGGCAATGCTCCGGTGCGCGTCCAGGATTCGCTCCCCGGCATGAACACGACGCCCGCCGTGATGATCCTGCCCCCAAGTCTGGAAGAACCGATCACCCCCCACGCAGCGGCGCCTTACAGAGAATGGCTGCGGGCGCAGCACAGTGAGGGCGTCACGCTCGCATCTGTATGCGCCGGCGCCTTCCTGCTGGGCGAAACAGGCGTGCTGTCCGGTCGTACCATCACCACGCACTGGCTCTATGTGGAGAAATTCGCAGAGCGCTTTGCGGATGTGCACCTGGATGTCGATCAACTCATCATCGACGCTGACGACATCATCACCGCCGGTGGCGTCATGGCCTGGACTGACCTGGGGTTGCGTTTGGTGGATCGCTACCTGGGCGCCTCGGTGATGATCGACACCGCGCAGATGCTCCTGGTCGATCCACCGGGACGCCAGCAGCGTTATTACAGCGCCTTCGCCCCTCGCCTGGCCCACGGCGACCAGGCCGTGCTGGCCGTTCAGAACTGGCTGCAGGAAACAGGCGCCAGGCACATCGCCCTCCCCGACCTGGCCCAGCGCGCCGGCATGGAGGTACGCACCTTCCTGCGCCGCTTCCAGAAAGCCACCGGCATGACCACCACCGAATATTGCCAGCGCCTGCGCGTGGGCCGGGCGCGCGAGATGCTCCAGGCGAGCCAGTTGCCCATCGAGCGGGTCGCCTGGGAAGTCGGCTATGGCGACCCTGGCGCTTTCCGGAAGGTCTTCACCCGTGTCGTCGGCCTCACGCCCAGCGAATATCGGCGGCGTTTCAGTGGGGTTTCGTAGGCAGGATCGTGTGAAACATCTGGAATGTCGTCTCGGCTGACGCCACCAGTCCCATCGCTAACTTTGCTATTCGACAAGCCGTATGGCATAAATCGCCATGCCGACCATTCGCACGAGATCATCGCCATGGCAACCCACAACGTCGTTCTTCCCGCCCCATTGGAGCAGTCCGTGGACAATCTTGTCAGCTCTGGGCTCTACCAAAACCGCAGCGAAGTCATCCGAGCCGGCCTGCGCCTGTTACTTGAGCGCGAGGCCATGGAAGCAGCCAAGCTCGAAGCCCTGCGCAACGCCGTCGCAAGTGGTCTCATGCAGCTGGAAACCGGCGATTACGATGAAGTGCAACCTGATGAGCTGGAAGATTACCTGGAGCAACTCGGCAACTCGGCAGGAAACCACTGAGCATGCTGCCAACACGGTTCTCCCAGGCCGCACGCACCGACATCATGGATATCCTGAGCTACACCGAAAGAAAGTTCGGCAAATCAGCTCGCCAGCGATACCAAAGCCTCTTGCAGACCGCCTTCAGATCGTTATCCAACAACCCCGAACAAGCAGGCAGCGTTGCCCGCGAAGAGCTTGCACCAGGGCTTCGTAGCCTGCATCTCGTCTACTGCCGCAACAGCTCTCCTGCAGGTCGCGTTGCTCACCCCCGCCACATGGTCATATACCAGCACACCGATCAGATACTGGAGATCGTGCGTATCCTGCACGATGCAATGGAATTGCAGCACCATTTGGCTTCAGGGGCAAAAGACCCAAAAGGGAATGGGTAAAAGGCGAGGCTCATGGATCGATTACGCCCATACTTGATCACATCGATATCGATGATTGCCCAGGCGCAATACGCATAGTCTGGATTAGCTACGTGAAGGTCACTTTACTGGCCACGGCAATCTGCCCTGCCCCGTCAGTATTTCCAGATAGCCTTCGCTTGCTTCGCGGGCGAAGCGAGAGAACGATCAGAGCGGCTTGCTGGCAGACTCCACCTGAAGACGTTCGACCAACCACACCTTGATGATGGACTGACGGGTAACGCCGATGCGAGCCGCCTCACGATCCAACGACTCCACCACCCAAGCCGGAAAGTCTACGTTGATTCGTTTTTGCTCCAGATTAACGCGACGAGCCGAGGTCAGATCCAGGTCATCGACGAGGTCTTCCTCGCCTGCGTCAAATTTTTTATCGAAGTCTTTAGCCTTCATAAAACTCTACCTCCTGCTTGCGGGAGCGCCTGACTGAAATCAGGCGAATACGGCCTGTAGGTGACGACAGCCGACCAGTGCTTCGCGCCGATCTTGCCTACCAGCAAGAACCGCTGCTCATCCTCTGATTTCGCACGGATCTCCAGTAAGTACGGATCTTTCCACAGCCCTTGGGCAGCCACAAAATCAATGCCGTGCTTCTGCAGATTGGCCTGGCTTTTTGCTTCATCGAACTCGAATTCATCCATGAGTTGAAATTATTCCTTTTTTACTCATGCTGCAAGGTATGGCAGGAGTAGGCCAGCCCAGCCAATGCGGCCAGAATGGATTAGCGGAATGTTGACGAGCCAGGGATAGATGACCTTCTGCACCCTCATTGGGGCCTCATTAAATAAATCTGTCCCCTTGTCTCTTCGCATCGAGAGACTACCCGGTGGCGGACGAAGCACGCGTTATCAGGTGAGTGTGTTGCAAGGGCAATTTGATTAACCCAGCTTTTGAGGCTTTCGTCAGTACCCGTCACATTCCGCGATAAAGCTCACGACGGAAGATGAGGGGTGTGGGACCTTTGTAGATGCCGAAGGTGGCGGAGCTGCGAATCTCAGCTGGGCCAGCATCGTCCAAATAGCTACACACACCACCCAGAGGTGCTTCTTCCATCGAACGCTTCTGGCAGAGCCACGTAGTTGGCGAACTAGCTTGTTCAAGGAAACGCCTTAACCAAACGCTGCCTTCCGGCTTAAGCGGCTCAGTTACCGTCACGGTAAGCTCCTTTTTATCTGCCCAAAAACTAACACTTGCTTCAGTAACACCAGCACTGGGATATGTAATAGGAGCTTCATTCTCTGCGGGCACTATTAGCTCAGTGCATTCGTCTATTCTCGGCACCCATCCGTTACTGTACCAATGCTCCAGCACCAACGGTACTTTAGTTTGTTTCTCCGCAGGTTCGATCTTGTTTTCACTACGAACCCGACCGAGGCGGATTTCGCTGTTCGTAATAGTCCGTTCGAAGCCCTGGCAACCCGCTCCAAGGTCGTAGCAAACGTCATCCTTGTCGTCGGTCAACTCTGCCGCAGAGAAGCTCTGACGTATAGAAAAGGGAAGATCATCAACAGTTGGCAGAGAGCTACGCTCATAGCTCAGCTGCTTAGCAGTCCAAGTGTAGGTACGCTTACCATCAGAATTATTCTGACCACTTTCAATGACGGCATCATCATCCAAAAAAAGACGAGATATGTCTAGGTCACGATATTCCGCCATCCAAATTTCAGTGGGCCGATTTTTAAACCCCCAAAAGTCGTCATGGTCGTAATTTTTAGTTGGGTACTCCTCACCATTTGGTTTGCGACCATAGCCGGTGATATCCAGTGTCAGCTGATCATCAATTTCAACTAACTGATCCTGATAACTAAAATTTCCACAACCCGCAATTAACGCGCCAGCCCCCTCGACTTTCAAATGAGTCGGATAAAATCGACCGATCGGTTTCGACTCAATGGCAGGTACGGTAAAGCCAAGGTAAGAATGTTCTTTAATATGCAAACTAAACACTCCCACCTCAGAAAGTGCTACATTTTTGGTTATCGAGCCCTGCCACTCATTAGGATCGCCCGTTGCCAAATGATCGTAATTACCCCCTTCGGGCTCAAGCAAGATGCCTCTTTCACCACCTTCATCCTCACTTGGCGCCACTACATACGGCTCAATCTCCAAGCCTATTCTCCGATAGTTTTTCGTTACATCAGAGGCTGCACAAATATCACCACTCTTAAAGGCTACCGGAGTTATCGTTATCTCAAAATTCTCTCCTACAGCTCGGAAACGCTGGCAACTGCCGTCGCCCATTGAACAGAACTTCTCCGAACTAATGCAAATACCTGCTGGCGAAGAAACAAACTCTTTAAAGTCCAACACTTCATCATGTGCATCAAGCACTGCCAAGTATAGTTTACCCGCCTCCTTATACTCGATAGCCAGCTCTGCTTCTTTTTCCTCCCACTCAACATCCTTAATTTCCTCAGACTTACCCTCCTCTATATGCTTACCATTAACCTCAATTGTCACAGGATTATGGTACAGACCATCCCGCTCCTTGTAGTCGAACAGAATATTTAGACTGGAAGGCACTTCACATGAAACAGGCTCATCCAAAGCAATAACCTTAGCAATATGAGATTTACCCGCAATCATTGGCCCTACTTCTAAGGAAATATCGCACTCAACCGGATCAATCGGGCCTGGGCCACCTCCCGCCTCACATAGAGAGATAGGGTCAACCATTTTATAAGTGCAGACTCCATATATTCTACTTGACTCATCACCATTAATCGTGCCCCAGTCATCCCGGACGGTAACATTTCCATATACCTCTGAATTATTCAGATATACATGATGCAACCCGTCATGCCCCACCACCGTTGCGATATCACCTACGACTTTACTATCACTAACACTGACCTCATAGCGAGCGAGCACGTCGCCGGTTACAACCGCGTTATCATTTATAAATACCCGGTGAGCATTAGTCACATCAGCAGTAACTGTCCCACCTGTAATGGTAAGGCTATTATTGCCTGGGCTTATGGTTCCCGAAGTCATATTGACATTAACCATCACAATCGGGTTATTACCTGCCTTCAGGTCCCCTGTAACGGTGCTATCCCTGATATCAATACCGTTGTTTCCCGCAACAATTCCGTTGGATATCGTCGCACCTTGTGAAACGGTTACTTTGCAGCAGGAAACATTAACCAACCCCGTAACCAAGCCACCGAACAAAGTAACTGCGCCATTCGTGGAGGTGAGCGTGGAAGAAAATACTGTATTGGTAGCGATAAGGCCGTTAGTCATGCTGACACTGTTGCCTATCGTGAGATTGGTAAAGCTTCCGGTACCGGTACCAGTCACCTTCCCATCTACATTCGTACCGTTGAGAGTAATGTTAGTGCCGGTGATAGAACCGGAAACAGAGCCATTTTTCAGACTGATGACGGTGCTAGAGACGCTGCTAGCAAAGGTTGTATCAGAGCCGGTAAAACCATTCCCAAAGCTTACCGCTCCACTAACACTGCTGCCACTAATAATTCCCTCTCCAGTACCGCTTACATTTCCATTAATAGCAGACTGTGTAATGGTCAACTTAGCGCTGGTTTGAATATTTCCAGTCAGTGAGACTCCCGTCAAGGTTAGGGCACCACTCCCAGTACTCAGGTTGCCATAAACCACACTACTACCAACGGTGGCATTCAACGTACCGTAGGTGGTTTGCAGAGTGATAGGGCTCGTTACAGTCCCTACTTTATTACCAGACAAGGTAATACCTGCATCCGCCCGCAATGTTATGGGTGAATTCGCAACATATTCATCTCCAGCCACAAAACTGACCGAGGCGCTGCATGTATACGTGCTACCACTGATAGACCAGCTATTGTTCCAATTATTGCAAATTGGCAACTGACCCTGACTGATATTGTGGACTGCTGCATTTGCAACCTGGCATTTAAGCAAGGCTACCAATCCTATCCATACCAAGCTTTTAGCGTAGTATTTCATGGCTGCTCCACCACTGCAGTTATTTTCCGATAGGTGTAATCGGGACTACCGACCGAGGAGTATTCGGCCTTACTTTCAAGGGTATAGAAAGTTATCTCTTCAACTTCTGACAGGTCGCAGGTTACTTCAACTTTAAACTCTGCGACAAAGCCCTCTGGTGTAAAAATTGTATCTAGGAAACAATCTTTATCACTCAATGCTTTAGCTATTCCCCACTCCAATCCCGCCCTCGCCGCCTGGTAGGCGCGGGCTTGTTGCAGGGCCAGGCTGCTGGTAGCTGTTTGAGTAGTGGATATACGCCACATGGCGGCGATTGCGCCGGTGATGACGATGATAAGGAACATTGCGGCGACGAGGCCGAAGCCGTGTTGTTTGCTGCCTTGTAGGAGCGGGCCGTGCCCGCGAAGCTTTTGCGTCGTCCGGATTCGCGGGCATGGCCCGCTCCTACGGGGGGCTTTGGGGTCAGGGCGCATTGTCTACGTGGACCTGTTGCAAGAGAGAGACGGTTTCTCCCCCCTTGGTTAGCGATAAATGCAGGGTAACGAGGCCGTTTCGGGTGTTGGTGCCGGGTTGGTAGGTGAATGTGCAGGCGGATACGGAATCTACGACCAGTGCAGCGTCGGCATAGGAATATGGGCCTGCCAACGTATCGGATACCCCTCGACGGATACTTCCAGTGCCATCACCACTGGAATTCCTGCCAGGGTTCTCACAGCGGTAACCCAAGACATCGCGCACCAGGTAAAAGCGGTGTTGAGGCGAGGCATATTTAAATCGAAAATCTTGCAAGCTGGCCTCCAGCCTCCCGTTATTCCAAGTGAATTCCTTGGGTGAAATTATGGAAACTTGAGGCTCCTCTACGAGGGGACCCGTAGGGTAGATAATCAGCCAGTGCTTTTCAGTGCTAGTTGACTCCAGGGGGCTAAGTATCTCTATCTCACAATCCGCCCCCTCTTGAGTACAGGCAGGCGGGTCCATACGTGGACCATCAAGCGCTGGCTGGTTGGCCCGATAACGCCCGGCAGCAGCTATATGTAATAACCGCAGTTCATTTCCATTGGATACGACAACCGAATTCGGCACCGCCAGCCGTATATCGCGCGCCATACGATTAAGTGCCGTTGCGGCGAGATCGGTCAGTTCGGCGCGGCGGCTTTGGTCGGCGAAGCCTTGCAGGGGGCGGGACATGACGGTGGAGATCATCACCGCGACAATGCCAGCCAGCGCGATAACCATGATCAGTTCGACCAAGGTGAAACCACGTTGCCCATAACACTTGCAGGAGGAACCTTTCATCAATAGTCCGTCCTGTATCCGGTCAGGGTGAATGCTTGTCCTGTCGGGTCTTTGACGGAAACATCGATACGCGTGGCATCCACCCCGTTCAGGCTGGCGGTGTTATCCACGACTACCTCCACCGAATAGCTAGCTAATTCGCCGATAGGGTTGCCGTTCACGTCCTGCGGGGGCGCAGGCGATTGTGCCGCTGAACTCAACTGTCCATATGGAAGAGAAGTGATCGCCTCCAGATAACTCTCCGCAATCATCAGGCTCTGCTGCCGCAACATCGGGTCGGCGGAGCGGGCGGTGATGGAGGCCATGGCGGAGAAGAGTGCGGCGGCGGCGATGCCGATGATGACGATGGTGATGACCAGTTCGACGAGGGTCATGCCGTGCTGCTTGCGGGAACGGTTGGGTTGCCGGGGGGCTGCAAGCGGCGGCATGGTCAGTTCCTTCTGCAGTCGGCGGCGGTGACGGGCAGGCTGCCGCTGTTGCTCAGCGGGAGGAACTGCGGTGCATCACCTAGTTTGCTGGGAGGGATGTACCTGAACCCGCATTTCCCTCCTTCCACGCCCATATCGTCGATATGCGTGATGCCGCCTTCAGTCCCCGCCCCTCCAAAATCCGCGTCCAAACCAGCTGCCGCAAGCAGTGCAAATGGTGTAGCCGGATAACCGAACATGACTTGTATTTCCGATCCCTCAAAGAAAATGTTCGGATCGTGCTCACCAAAGCCCACACCTTTAACCTGCGCGTAGGCGTGAACGTTTGCAGCCGCAACCCTTGCGGCGCCATATGCCGCATTGACCCGCGCCGCGCGGGCGTCGGCGGAAACGTCGAAGAAGCGCGGCAGTGCGAAGGCGGAGAGTATGCCGAGGATGACGATGACCATGATCAGCTCGATCAGGGTGAAGCCGTTTTGTCTGCCCATCAGTCAATTCCTTTGTGGGCTCGTAGGGTCGTCAGGCGGATTGGCGTGGTGGTGGATGGGTGAAGCGTCATCCACCCTACGGGGCTTCCGCCCGATTAATTTTCCGCTCGGCCACGCTGCTTTCGTAGGGGCGAATTTATTCGCCTGGCCGTGTGCGATCAGCCCATGCGGAAGGTGCGACAGGCGTCGTGGTGTCAAACCACGCGGGTTGAGGCTTGGGTGTTTGTCGTCGCGCCGCAGGTGTCGGGTAGTTCGGTGCCGGGCGAATGAATTCGCCCCTACGGGAAGCGCAGTGCAGGTGATTAACCCGGTGGTCATTGCATGACCTCGATAAAGCCGGTGGCGGCGTGCACCCTGAATGAAAAGTTACCGACCGTTACGGTGTTATTTCCGCTGCTGCAATTAGCGGAGGGATTGCCCGCAATGCAACCGAGCGAATTGAACTCGATATCCATTTCACCCTGAACGGCAACATTAGCCGGAGGTTCGATTGGATAAGTTTTATCGGAAGGATCTTTGATCTGGGCACTACTGCAAGCGCCAGCTCCATAATCCAGAGCATAACCGCTGTTATTTATTTTTACATTGACCAGGCAACCACTCGCCACTGCCAATTTCTGCGCATAGCGAACAGAGGAAAGAACCTCCTCGAAATAAAAGCGCTCATCGAAGACCTGACGATCGAAAAAGCGCGGGAGGGCCACGGCGGAGATAATGCCGAGGATCACGATCACCATGATAAACTCGACGATTGTAAAACCGCGTTGCTCAACCATTGGCCGGCCCTTCTTTTACAAGCGGGTTGGAGACGAGAATCGACCCGCCTCTGGGAATTCGTGACAACCCGGCCAGTAGCCGGGTTGCGGTGCGGTGTAGAGCGGGTAAGCCCAACAGCCATGAATTACCATGAGACTTCACGGCGGGTTGCACCTGCCCTACATGGCTTATTTGCAGTGTTCAGCAGTGATAGGTAGCGCACCGTCAGCTACTGCTTTGAATTCAGCTGCATCTGTCGCGCTCGTTGCAGCCTCATAAATGAAGCCACACTTTTCTGCACTGGCAGGATTTCCTTTCTGGGTGATTTTTCCAGAAACAATATTGAAGTCCCCTTCCAAACCTGCAGCTGCAAGAATCCCTGCTGCATCTGCTGTTGGGTAACCATGAGCAACAGTAATTTCTTTACCCTCAAGCTCAACATAAGAGGGATCACTACTTGTTGCTCCTGGAGTTGCACCTTTAGCCAATACAGCGGCATGAACTATTGCCGAAGCTGATTTCGCAGCACCAAGCGCGCCGTTAATTGATGCAGCACGCGCATCACTTCCAAAATCCGCAAACCTCGGCAACGCAAACGCCGCCAAAATCCCCAAAATCACAATAACCATAATCAACTCGATCATGGTGAAGCCGCTTTGTTGCTTTTTCATGGTGTTGCTCCTTTTTGCCTTATTCAAAAGTGACGGCGACTTCGCCGGTGTTGCTGTTGTACTCGATGAAATCGTTGTTTCCATCAAGGGTGTAGCGATAGAGGCAGCGGTGGCCCTGGGCCTCGGCGCGGAAGGTGGGGTTGGTGCCGGTGACGCTGGCCGCCGAGGCTTGCAGCAGATTGGCCCAGAGGTTCATGCATTCCTGCTGGCTCATGCTGGTGATGGCACCGGGGTTGCCGCTGCGTTCGGTACCGACGGGCCAGCCGAGGGTGTTGACGTCAACGGTGCCGTTGCCATAACCGAGCACGTCGATCTGGCAGTTGCCGGCCACGCAGCTGTTGTGGCCGCCGTTACGGTTGAGTTCGTACTGGCCGCGCACCATGGAAACCGCCGAGGTGAAGGCGCCGCCGGCGCTGCGCACGGTGGAGCGGTGGGCATCCTTGGCGGAGTCTATGAAGTGCGGCAGTGCCACGGCGGCGAGAATGCCGAGGATGGCGATGACCACGACCAGCTCGATCATGGTGAAGCCTGCCTGCCCGTACTTGCCTGATTGTCGGTTTGCCGTCATGTCGCCCTCGTTTTGCCGTGCCGTTGCAAGCGCGGTGTGCAATCGCTTGATTTTGGTTGCCATTTCGTCGCCCTGTTTCATCCGCCCCTCCCCTGCGCCGCGCCGCCCAGTTCCCACATGGGCAGGAACACGCCCAGCGCGAGGACCAGCACCATCACGCCCATGCAGACGATGAGGATCGGCTCGATGGCGTCGGCCAGTTGCTTGAGGTCGTAGTCGACTTCCTGTTCGTAGAAATCGGCCACTTCGATGAAGAGGTCGTCCAGCGCGCCGGTCTCTTCGCCAACGGCCATCATCTGCAGCACCAGCGGGGTGAACAGGCCAGAGTTGTGCGCCGAGCGGGTCAGCGCTTCGCCACGTTCAACGCTTTCGCGGATCCCGAGGATGGCCTGGCCGATATGGCGATTGCCGACGCTGGCGCTGTTGATGGAAAGGGTTTGCAGCAACGGCACACCGGCGCGGTACATCATGGCGAAGGTGCGGGTGAAGCGCGCCAGGGCGATGCGCTCGAAGATGCCGCCGACGATGGGCAGGCGCAGTTTGATGCGGTCCCACTTGAGTTCGCCGCTGTCGGTCTCGCTCCATTTGAAGAAGGCGTAGAGCCCGCCGACGATGCCGAGCAACAGCAGCCACCACCAGTCGCGCATGAAGTTGGAGGTGCCGATGAGCACGCGCGTGGCCCAAGGCAGCTGGGCGTGGAACTGGGCGAAGACCTTGGCGAACGCGGGAATCACCAGCAGGTTGATCACCGCCAGAGCCACGCCCATGGCGACCATCACGAAGATCGGGTAGCGAGTGGCCTGCTTGATGCGCTTGCGGGTCTCGCGCTCCAGCTCCAGATAAGCGGAAAGCTGCTTGAAGGCCTGATCGAGCTGACCGGTGTTTTCGCCGACGCTGATCATGCTGACGAACAGGTTGCTGAAGACCTTGGGATGGGCGTTGAGCGCCACAGCCATGGACAGGCCGCTTTCCAGACTGGCGCGCACGTCCTGCAATACTTCGCGGAAATACAGGTTGCGGTTGGATTCGGCCAGGCCGCCAATGGCGCGGATGATCGGCACGCCGGCCTTGGTCAGGCTGTACATCTGGCGGGTATAGATGATCAGTTCGTCGAGATCGACGCGCTTGCGGCGCAATTTCTGTCGCAGCGTGGCCAGGGCGTCGTCGCCGCTCTGGACCTGCTCGGCTTCGATGGTGATCGGGGTGATCTGCCGCGCCAGCAGTTCGCCGGCCACGGAATCCGCCGTGGCGCCTTCGAGGGCACCGTTGACCTTGGCGCCCTGGGCGTTGCGACCGGTGTAGCGGAAGCTAGGCATCGGCCCGTGCCTCCTTGTTGCCACAGGCCAGCGCCGGATGTGGGGCATAAGTTGGCGAACGGCCCTGGCCTCGCTCGTCGGGTCGGTGAAGCGTGACCCGACCTACGGATTGCCTGTGGGCGCAGCTTTCGTAGGTTGGATTAGCCGAAGGCGTAAACCGACGATGTGGGACGGTAAGGTGCCGGGTATGCATCACGTGCTCACCTCGTCATCGGCGAGGGTGGCGCAGACTTTGAGCACTTCTTCGACGCTGGTAACGCCGGCGACGGCGTAGTCCAGCGCGCTGGCGGCCAGCGGGCGGTAATGCGGTTGCTGGCGCGCGGCTTCGGCGAAGCCCTGGGGGTCGCCACGGCGCAGGGCGGCGATCATCGGCTCGTCGAGTTCGAGCAGTTCATACACACCGATCCGCCCGCTGTAGCCGCTGTTGTGGCAATGGTGGCAACCGCTGCCACGCTTGAAACGCACCCCGGCCAGGGATTCGCCATGGAGGCTTTCGAGCCAGGCGATCTGGCGGGGATCGGGCTGATGTTCACCGACGCAGTTCTCGCACACGCGGCGAATCAGGCGCTGGGCCAGCACGGCATTCAGCGCGGTGGCCACGAGGAAGGGTTCAACGCCCATGTCGATCAGGCGCATGGCCGAGGTCAGGGCGTCATTGGTGTGCAATGTAGAGAGCACCAGGTGGCCGGTGAGCGCGGCGCGTAGGCCGATCTCGGCGGTTTCCTGGTCGCGGATCTCGCCGACCAGCACGATGTCCGGGTCCTGACGCAGGGCGGCGCGCAGCACGCGTGCAAAGGTCAGCTCGATCTTTGCGTTGACCTGCACCTGATTAATTCGCGGCAGGCGGTATTCCACCGGGTCTTCCACGGTGATGATCTTCTTCTCCGGGCTGTTCAGCTCGGAAAGCCCGGCGTAGAGCGTGGTGGTTTTACCCGAGCCGGTGGGGCCGGTGACCAGCACCATGCCATGCGGACGCTGCAACAGACGGCGGAAACGTTCGAGCATGGCCGGCGGCATGCCGGTGCCTTCGAGCTGGAACATGGCGCTGCTCTGGTCGAGCAGACGCATCACCACCGATTCGCCGAACTGCACCGGCATGGTGGAAACCCGCACGTCGAGGCTGCGGTTCTTCACGCGGATGTTGAAGCGGCCATCCTGGGGCAGGCGTTTTTCCGAGATATCCAGGCCGGACATGATCTTCAGGCGCATGACCAGCGCCGAGGCGACGCGGTGCTCCTTCATCACCTGTTCGTTGAGCACGCCGTCGATGCGCTGGCGGATGCGCACCAGGCCTTCATCCGGCTCGATATGGATGTCCGAGGCCTTCATCTGCACGGCGTCCTCGAACAGTGTCTGCAGCAGGCGCACCACCGGTGCGTCGCTGTTGCTCTCGGCGCCCAGGCGCGACAGGTCGAAGTCGCTGTCCTGCAGCTCGCCTTCCAGTTCGCCGGCCAGCGAGGCGATTTCGCTGGTGCGCCGGTAGAGCTGGTCGAGCGCGCCGAGCAGTTCGCTCTCGCGCACCACCGCCGGATAGACGCGCTTACCCAGCAGGCGCTCCATTTCATCCTGGGCGAACAGGTCGAGCGGATCGGACATGCCCACCAGCAGCCCGTCGGCGTGACGCGACAGGACGATGACGCGAAAGCGCCGCGCCACGGCCTCGGGCAGGCTCTGGGTCAGCTGGTTGTCGAACTTGTAGTGCTTGAGTTCGACGAAGGGAATCTTCAGTTGCTCGGACAATGCCGTGAGCAGCCGCACTTCGTCGATAAAGCCCAGGTCGAGAACCGTGCGCCCGAGCTTGGAGCCGGTGCGTTTCTGGTCCTGCAGGGCGAGCTGCAGCTGTTCTTCACTGATCAGCCTGGCCTGCACCAGCAGGTCACCCAGGCGCACCTTGCGCTGGCGATTGTCCTGAGTCATGGCGTTCCTCCAAGGGAAGCGGCCCGTTCACTGGCGAAACGCCGTGCATTTTCGTCAAGGCCTTGCCCCTGCAGCGCGAGCCGGTAATGGCGGGCGGCAATGGCGGATTGGTCGAGTTGCTCAAGCGCGATGGCCAGGCCCAGCTGCCATGCACCCTGAGCCGGTCGCACCGCAACCAGTTGGCGATAGCTGTCGGCACTGGCCGCCCAGTTACCGACCTGCTGGTAGAGGGCGGCAAGCAGGGCGTGATAGTCGGTGTCGCTCTGCAGGTCGGGTGCGTGCTGTTGCAGCGTGGTGACGGCTGCGGTCAGATCGCCGATCTGCAACTGGCCACGGGCGAGCAATTCACGCAGCTGTGCATCGAACGGACGCGCCTGCAGCTGCGCCGGCAACCAGGCGAGCAGCGCCGCAGTATCCCCCGCCGCCAGATAGGCGCGCGCCAGCCAGAGGCTGACCTGCGGGTTGTTCGGCTGCGCCTGGTGCAGGGCCAGCAACTGGCGGATGGCCTGCAGGTGGTCACCGCTTTCCAGCGCCCGTCGGGCCTCGGTCAGGGAATCGGGTTTGTGGCTGCCGATGCTCAGCTGTTTCGGCGCTGTCCTGACCGGCTGCTCGGCTGCTGCCTTGGGTGTCGGCGCAGCGCGGGCAGGCTCGGGAGCGCTGAAAGGCTCTGCCGGCGATGCCTCGCGGGTCACCCAGTCAGGCAATTGCGCTTCGTCCAGCTCGGCGGGTTCGGCGAACGGAAACTGAGTCGCCTGTTCGGCCACATCACGGCTTTGGCTCAGAGGCACTTCCAGCCAGAGTTGCCAGCGGTCGCCCGCCGATTCGAGGCGGTCACTCACGCTCAGCGCGTCACCGAAACCGATCAGCAGCACCTGCACGTCCTTGCCGTGCGCCTCGATGCGCCAGGACAGGCTCTGCCCCTCCTTTTCGATACGCCCCGTGCGTGCCTCACCGACAAGCTGCACGTCTTGCAGACGAAAGCTGACCGAGCCGCTGGCGTCGGTACGCTGGTAGCTGAGGGAATGGTCGAGCAAGAGTTGCAGGACGAAGCGCCGCCCATCGTTCTGCGGCAGCACTTCGAGCAGCTGTGTTGCGGGAGTCGCTTCAGCTAGCGGGGCGACTGGCTCGACCAAGGCCGCGGTATGTTCGGGCTCGGCCTCGGCGACAGAAAAATTCCGCCCGGCGAGCAGCGCCAGTGCAACCACGACCACCACGGTTGCACCCGCCAGGGCCCAGCGGCGCAGGCGCTCGTTGCGCTGGCGACGGGCCGCTCCGCCCTCGTCCACCGCATGGATGCCGCCCAGGTGCTGGCGTTCGGCGGGAGCGGCGCGACGGCTTTCGAGGTCGCGCAGCATGTCGTTGACCAGGCTCACGGCAGCACCTCCATGAACTGGCGCAACCAGGGCCAGGCACCGACAAGCAAGGCCAGTGACAGCGCACCACCGGCCAGCAGCCAGCCGTAGCGGCCCCTGGCGACACGCCAGAAAGGTCGTGCGCCTTCGGTATCGTCCAGGGCGCGGCGAACATGGCTGGCATTTACCTGACGTCGACCTTCGCCGAACGCCACCATCAGCGACTTGTTGGCCAGGATGTTGAGCAGGCGCGGAATGCCGCCGCTGCCACGCACCAGGAGGCGCACCGCCGCGGTCTTGAACAGCGGCTCGCCACGGTAGCCGGCCACGGCCAGGCGCTCCTGCAGATAGCGCGTGGCGTCGCTGATATCCAGCGGACGCAGGGAATAGGAAAAGGTGATGCGCTGGCGCAACTGGCGAAAATCCTCGCGGGCAAGGGTGGCATCCAGTTCCGGCTGGCCGAACAGCACCACCTGCAGCAGTTTGCTGTGTTCGGTTTCGAGGTTGGTCAGCAGCCGCAGCGCTTCGAGGGTGGCGGTGGGCAGCGCCTGGGCTTCGTCGATCAGCAGCACGGTGCTCTTGCCCTGCCCGGCCAGCTCGATCAGGCGTGTGTGCAGCGCGGCGAGCAGACCGTGGTTGTCCAGCTCATCGACATCGGCGATATGCAGCTCATGGGCCAGCGCCTGACGCAGCGTCATGGGCGTCAGGGTCGGGTTGGGCAGCCAGGCGACCTGATACTGTTCGGCGTCCAGCTCGTTGAGCAGCGCGCGGCAGAGCAGCGTCTTGCCGGTGCCGACTTCGCCGGTGACCTTGATAAAGCCCTCACCCTCGGCCAGCGCCACGCGCAGCAGGTTGAGGCAGGCCTGGTAAGGCGCCAGCTGAACCAGAAAGCCGGTGTTCGGCGTGAGCGCGAAGGGTTTCTCGCGCAGACCGAAAAATGCCTCGTACATACCGTCCGTTACCTTGTGGACCGGAAGGATTCTGCGCTCTTGCGCAGCTCATCCAGCCAGACCTGATCGTTGACCACCTGCGGACGCATGAGGATGACTAGTTCGGTCTGCTGCAGCGATTTGCGCTGCTGCTGGAACAGCGGCCCCACGAATGGCAGCTTCGAGGCCCAGGGCAAATTGGCGTCGTTGTTGGTGTTGCGGTTTTCCAGCAGGCCGCCGATCACCACCACCTGGCCGCTGCGTGCGCGAACGATGGAATCCGACTGGCGCGTGGTGGACAGCGCCAGCGGCAGGTTGAAGACGTTGTCGGCGCCACCCAGCTGGATGCTCTTGTTCTGGTCCTGCACGCGGCTGACGGTGGGTCTCACGTGCAGTGTGACCTGATCGTTCTCGTCAATCTGTGGCGTCACATCCAGGGAAATGCCGGAGAAGAATGGCGTCAGGGTGATATCCAGGTCCGGCGCGGTGGTGCCGCCAGCCAGCGAGGTGGTGGTGGTGGATACGTCGGTGACGAAGAATTCATCGGTGCCGACCTTGATCACCGCCTTCTGGTTATTCAGGGTGGAAATCCGCGGGCTGGAGAGCACGCGCACATCACCCTGGGTTTCCAGCAACTGCACCACCCCTTCGAAGTTGCCGAAATCGAAGGTGGCGCCGAACACACCGCCCACGCCATTGGGGCCGGTCAGCGGTATGCCGGGAATGTTCACGCCACGCGGCAGGCCGCTCTGCACCTCGACTCCGTTGATACCGTTTTCGAGGATGCCCGCCACGTTATTACCGGTGGTAGTGGTGAAGCTGCCCAGGCCGATGCCTTTCTGGCCCTGCAGAAAACTCCAGTTGATCCCCGCCTGGAAGCCGTCGGACAGGTTCACTTCGAGAATCTTGGTTTCCAGGATGACCTGGCGCTGCAGATTGCGCTGCGCCTGGCCGAGGAAGTGCTCCACCGCCTGCTGGTCAGCACTGGAGGCGCGCACGACAAGCAGGCCGGCCTGGGGATTGACCACCACCTGGTTGCCCTCCTCGCTGCCGATCATCATCTCGACCACGGCACGCACTTCAGTCCAGAAGTCCACATTGCTGCTGGTCAGCAACTGGCTGGCATTGACCGTCGAAGAGGTACTGCTGGTGGTCGTGCCGGCAGCACCCACGCCGGTGTTGTCACTGCTGGTGACTTGCCCCGAGCTGACGCGGGTGTCGGTCATGCCCTGGCGCTGGACGTTGAGGTAGTTGAGGTCATAGGTGCGGGTGATCGCCTGGTTCGGCTGGATCTGATAGCCATAGGCGGTACGGCGGTAGTCGTAGCCATAGCTGTCGCGCACGGCGGCCAGGGTTTCTTCCAGGGTGACGTTGCGCAGGCTGAAGGTGATCTCCCCGGTCACGCCAGGGTGCACCAGCAGGTTCTGTCCGGCGCTGTCGGCCAGGCTCAGGAAGAATTCGCGCGCCGGCATATCGCTGACTGCGACGTCGAAGCGCGGGCTGCTGGCCGTGCTGCCACTGAAGGTCTGCAGCGGCGGGATCAGGCCCGCCTGCACCGCCGACGGGGGCAGGACTTTCTGCTGACTCTGCTCCAGGCTTTCCTCGAACAGGCGGTTGCTTTGCTCGTAGAGTCGCTTGTCGCCATCCTCGAAGGTCTGACAGGCCGCCAGCAGGCAGAGCAGAGTCAACACGCCGAAGCGAGGCATCAGGGTCGATATCATGACGGGGTACGGCTCGTGTGGATGATGGGAGCGCTCAGGCGCAGTTCTTCGCGCTTGCCTTCGCGGTCGATCAGAATGGAATGCGGACGGATGGCGAGAATGCGGATATCACCGAGGCGGTCGCCCACCTTCAGGCGCTTGCCGTTGATCACGACATGCGCGCTCTTGGACGTGACCATGATTGCCTGCAGCCGCAGCGCCGCCGCGGATTCGCTGGTAGCCTCGGTACTGATGCGGCCAGCGGGTGGCCGGGTGGGGTCGATGGCATGCACGGGCGCCGCGGCAAAGGCAGCCGCCAGAGCCGTGAAAAGAATGACTGGCTTAAACACCGACCCACCCCGCATCGCGACTCAAGGTGTGCAGATCGAGGGTGACCCGCGCCCGCTCATGGCCCTCTTCGCCCACTTCATAATCCAGCCGATCCCAGTGCAGCCGCCAGCCGCTGGCCTCGATGGCCTTGAGGTAGCTCAGCAGATCGAAATAACCGCCTTCGAGGGTCAACTGCAGGCCGTGGCGATAGAAGACCACCGGCGAGGCTTGCTGCTCCTGCGCGGCTGGCGCAGCGGCGCCCGGCAGCTCCAGGGGCGCGCTGGAGCTTTGCAACGCGACCAGCTTGAGTTTCGCCTGGTTGCGCAGCAGCTCCTGCAACAGGGCCTTCATCTTTTCCGGCGAGACCAGGGTGCTGGTTTCCAGGTCGATGCGCTGGTGCAATTGCTCGCGGCTGGCCTGTGCGGCCTTCAGCGCCTGCCGATAGCTCAGGTTGGGGTCGGCGGCCAATCGGCTGCGGATATCCTGCAGGCTGTTCTTCGCCTCGACCTGACGGGCTTCCGCCTGCTGCTGGCGGCCTTTCTCGGCGGCGATCCGCAGCCCCAGCGGCTCGGCCAGCAACAGCACATAAAGCATGATCGACAGCGCCAGACCGACGCCGAAGCTCAGCCACTGTTCGCGCGGCGCCAGGGCCTGCCAGCGCTGGATAAGTGCATTCATCATTGCCCCTCCTCGCCCGCTCGGGACGCCAACTGGAAGCGCAGCAGCTGCTCCTCGTCACGTTGCAGGTCGAAACGGGCGAAGTTGCGCCCACTGAAAGCGCTGCTCTGTCCCAGGCTGCGCAGATAAAGCGGCAGCAATTCCTGGTCCTGGGCGAGGCCCTGTAGCGCCATGTCGTCGCCACCGGCGTGCAGCCGGATCCCGGTCAGCCAGAGCCCTTGCGGCGGATGGCGATCGGCCAGTCCTTGCAACAGCGCCGCGAAACCGGTGCTGCGCTGCGCATCGAGGCGCTTCAGATGATCGGCCAGACGGCGCAGCTCGCGGTTCTCGGCTTCCTGCTCGGCCAGTTGCTGCGGCAGGCGCGGGTCCAGGGTGGGCTCGCGGAAATCGGCCTTGGCCACGTTCAGCTCGGCCTCCGCCTGGGCGGCCTGTTGCTCGGCAAGCGACGCTCGAGCGCCTGCCAGATGCAGCTGCCAGCCCTGCCAAAGGCCGTGGGCGGCCAGCAGCACAGCGGCCAGCACGACAACCTGCAGCATCTGCCGTGGACGCGGACCGCCCTTCTGGCGCCGCTCACGCTGATAAAGGTTGATGTTCTGCATCAGGCGGCTTCCTGGCGCAGGGCGGCGCCTACCGCACCGATGCAAAAGGCCTGGCCCGCCTCGGGCAGATCGGCAGCCGGCTGATCGGGAAAGAGTTCGCGCAGGTCGAGCCGTTGCAGGTTGACTGCCAGACCACTGCTCAGTGCCTGGTGGGTGCGCTCGCCGTCCTGCTTCATCGGCAGCAACAGCACGCGGCTGATATAGCCTTTGCCCAACTGACTCTCGTAGTAGTCGAGCGAGCGCTGGATTTCCAACGCCATGCTGGAGCGATCCTGATCGGCACGCGCCAGACCATTCTCGATGCGCCGCGCCATGTAGAGATCGACACCATTCTGCACGCTGATCAGGCCTTCACTGGTGCGCAGGCGGAGCAAGGCAAGGTTGGTGGCTTCGGCCCCCGCCAGCAGCCCCAGATTGCGGAAAGCCATCTCGGTGATGTCGATGCTCGCCAGGTGCAGGCCGGCATGCCGAATCAGCTCGGCGAACTCGTTCATCCGCGCCTTGCGCAGCACCACGCAATACACCATGCGGGTACGGCCCCGGTAGGCGTCTTCGGGCAGGGAGAGGCAATCGACGACGACGTCGTCGAGCGGCTCGCTGATCAGATCCTTGACGCGCCAGCGCATGGCGTCACGCAACTCTTCGGCGGGAACCTCAGGCGACTCCAGCAAGAACATCTGATAGGAGGAAGGATGCAATAGCAGATTGACCGGCATGTCGCCCAGACCCTGCTCGGTGACCGTCTGCCGAAGCAGCTCGGCATGGGTAGCCGGCGCACCTTCAAGATACTCACAGCGCAACAGCCGGGGCGTACCTGAGACGTCGCGCTGGATATGTGCCAGGGCGATGCCGTGCGGCCCGGTTTCAATACCGAGCAGACCGGCTGCAACGCGCTTGCGACGTTTGAACGACAACCCCATCGGAAGGCTCTCCAGCCGAATACGAAAACTGCTACGAAGATTGAAAAACAGGATCCCGGCTTGTCCCTGACCGATATCCCTGAGCAGAAATAATGGCAAAACGCTACTGAATAGCCATGAATCTAGCAAATTGTGCCAGAGAGTCCAATATTTGGCACATAAAGAATAAGGTAATAAAAGCGTCAAATTAAGAACGCCAATAAACAAACCTCAAAGATCAGGCCTTATTCATAGCGCGACCGAAATATGACGCCACCCGCTCTATACCGGGTCATGAGCAACTGGCATACCAAAAGATACGGCATGGTCAGGTTCGTACCCGGAAGCCGACCGACGGCATCAGAACAGCCGCAGTTGCTCGAAACCGCTACGCAGATCGATCAGACGCACGCCTACGCCGATCAGGCGTACCGGGCGCTTGCCACGGGCAAAGGCACCCGCGAGCAGATCGGCGTAATCCTCCAGCTCCAGGCCCGCGCCGGACTGCTCAAGCGTGGTCTGGGTGAAATCATGGAACTTGAGTTTGACGAAGGGCTTGCCGGGACGATAGCTGCCGTCGAGGCGCGCCATCCGTTTGGCAAGCTGCTCAAGCAGCTCGGGGAGTCGCTCGAGGCACGCGGCGAGATCCGGCAGATCACGCTCGTAGGTATTTTCGACGCTCACCGACTGGCGCCGGCTGTCGACCTGCACCGGGCGCTCATCGATGCCGTGGGCCAGACTCCACAGGCGTTCACCGAACGAACCGAAATCGCGAACCAGCTCCAGGCGCTTCCACCCACGCAGGTCGGCGCAGGTGTGGATGCCCCGCTTGTTGAGCTTTTCGGCAGTGACGCGGCCGACACCATGCAGCCTTGAAACCGGCAGCTCACGCACGAACGCATCGACCTGCGCCGGGGTGATCACGAACAGGCCGTCGGGCTTGTTCCAGTCGCTGGCGATCTTGGCGAGAAACTTGTTCGGCGCCACGCCCGCCGAGACCGTGATCCGCAATTGCTGCCAGACACGCTGGCGAATGTCTTGGGCAATGCGCGTGGCGCTGCCGGAAAAATGCTCGCAATCAGTCACATCGAGAAATGCCTCATCCAGAGACAGCGGCTCGATCAGGTCGGTGTAGGTGCGAAAGATGCCGTGGATTTCCCGCGACGCTTCCCGGTAGGCCTCCATGCGCGGACGCAGGATCAGCAGGTCGGGACAGAGCTTGAGCGCATGCCCCGACGCCATTGCCGAGCGCACGCCATAGGCGCGCGCTTCGTAGTTGCAGGTGGCGATGACGCCACGACGCTCGGCCAACCCACCCACTGCAATGGGCCGACTGGCCAGACCGGGGTCGTCACGCATCTCGATGGCGGCATAGAAGCAGTCGCAATCGACGTGAATGATCTTGCGTGGGCGCAAATCGCTCACTGCGGCGCCGAGCCACAGGGAACGAAGCAGAAACGCGATATGTCATCAATACTGATGTCGAGCGGTTTCCCCACCCGCAACCGGAACAATCGGAGGTTCACATGAAAATCCTGAATGCTGGAACACTGATTCTTGCCGCACTGTTCTGCACCACCAGCCTGGCGCAGGCTCAGGACAAGGATATGCAAACCGAACGGCCCGTGCAGAACAAGGCTACCAATCCCCATATCGAAGCCCGTGAAGAGGCCAAGCGCGAGCACATGAAAAAGCTGAAGCAGGAGCAGTGGCGTGAAGATGCCAAACAACGCAAGGAAAGCAACATGAAACGTCCCGAGGCCGGCGGCTAGCAAAAGCCCGCCTGCGGTCGAATAATTTGTAGGTCGGATTAGCCGAAAGCGTAATCCGACGATGTGCGCCACAAATCCTCGCGAACGACCTCGGCTCCGCATGTCGGGTCGATAAGGCGTGACCCGACCTACACAACACAGAGCCCGCTTTGGGCTTTTGTAGGTCGGATTAGCCGCAGGCGTAATCCGACGATGTGCGGCGCAAATCCTCTCGAACGACCTCGGCTCCGCATGTCGGGTCGATAAGGCGTGACCCGACCTACAACAACACAGAGCCCGCTTTGGGCTTTTGTAGGTCGGATTAGCCAAAGGCGTAATCCGACGATGTCCGGCAAATCCTCGCGAACGACCTCAACCCCGCACGTCGGGTCGGTAAAGCGTGACCCGACCTACAACAGCGCAGAGCCCGCTTTGGGCTTTTGTAGGTCGGATTAGCCGCAGGCGTAATCCGACGATGTGCGGCACAAATCCTCTCGAACGACCTCGGCTCCGCATGTCGGGTCGGTAAAGCGTGACCCGACCTACAATTGCAATGGATAAGGCTCGACCAGCGCCCTGCCATAGCCATCGAGAAACTCCGGCGGCATCCGTTTCGGTTTGCCGCTGGTCATTTCTATACAGACGAAGGTGGTCTGAGCGCGCAACAGCGTCACGTTGTCGGCAGGCCTGATCAGCTGGAAGTTACGCTTCATCTTCAGGCGCCGGTCGGATTCGGTAATCCAGGTACCCAGCAGCAAGTGATCGTCCTCATAAGCGGCCGCCAGGTAATCGATTTCGTGTCTCAACACCGCCATCGCACGGTTCAGCCGCTGATAATCCTCCAGGCCAAGCCCCAGGCGCTGCGAATGCTGCCAGGCGCATTGCTCCAACCAGGTCACGTAGACCGCATTATTGGCGTGACCGAGTTCATCGATGTGCTCGGCTTCGACCCTGATGTCGATGATGAAGGCGTCAGGCTGGTCCCAGATCATGCATACCTCTCGTGCTGTGCGCCGTCGAGATCACGGCCAGATGAAACCTATCTTGCATGCCGCACCTGCTGCAGTCATGCATGAGTGATCATTCACCGGACTTTTGTCATCCGCTGCGCCAGAAAGGTTTCTGGCCAGCTTTTGTCGGGCACAAAACAAAAAGGGCCATTTCATGAGAAATGACCCTTTAACGCCCAAAACGGGCAATAAAAATGGCGTCCCCTAGGGGACTCGAACCCCTGTTACCGCCGTGAAAGGGCGGTGTCCTAGGCCACTAGACGAAGGGGACGAAACCTTCGATACGATCCGGCAGTTGCCGAAGCGCGTGGAATTGGTGGAGCTAGACGGGATCGAACCGTCGACCTCTTGCATGCCATGCAAGCGCTCTCCCAGCTGAGCTATAGCCCCGGATTTAACGTCTCCCGACTCGCGATACTTGCGCATCGCTGCTGGAATATGGCGTCCCCTAGGGGACTCGAACCCCTGTTACCGCCGTGAAAGGGCGGTGTCCTAGGCCACTAGACGAAGGGGACAAAACCTTCTGACGCGACCCGCCGTTCAGCGTGTCGGTGGCAATTCGTTTACGAGATTGGTGGAGCTAGACGGGATCGAACCGTCGACCTCTTGCATGCCATGCAAGCGCTCTCCCAGCTGAGCTATAGCCCCATCTCGTGGACGGGGCGCATATTAGGGGCGCTCCTGCGCACTGTCAACGAAATTTTTACTGGCCAATGAAGAAATTTCGACAGGAGAACAAACACTTACCGCAGACAAGCGGCATATCCATAACTGAGTAGATACCGTCTTGCCCCTCACTTCGCAATAGCGAGTTCGGGGTTGAACGGTTCGCCGGATTTCAACACGCCATAGGCGATACAGAGCAATTTACGCATCGCCGCGCAGATGATCTGTTTGCCGGCTTTACCTCTGGCTTTCATCCGCTCGACCATTGCCCGAATGGCAGGGTTACGGCTCATGGACGTAATGGCTGGCATGTAGAGCCCCGCGCGCAAGCTGGCCGACCCCATACGGGAAATCCGCACATGCCCTTTGAGTATTCCCGAGTCCTGTAGCTTGGGATTGAGCCCTGCAAAAGCGGTGACCGCTCGGCTGCTGCCGAAGCGTTGAATGTCCCCCAGTTCAGCCAGCAGAAGCGCTGCTGTCCGCTCAGCAATGCCGTCGATGCTCGAGAGCAGGTCACGCTGGCCGCGCAAGTCATCGTTGTCGTCGAAATGCTGCTTGATCGCTTCCAGCGTCTCGGCGATTTGCTGGCGTAAATGTTCAAGAACCGACTCGATCGACGCCTTGACCTTGGTCTCGCGGGTCACGTCCAGGCGGTTCTGTTCCATCTGCTCCAGCTCCTGAAGATCCTTCAGGCGATGCACCAGGGCCTTGAGGCGGCGAATGGACGGTGGATCAGGCTGCCAAGCACGCAGCTTGGCCTGATGCAGGCTGCCATAATCAGCAATGAGCTTGGCGTCGACCTTGTCGGTCTTCACCCGCTGCAATTGGCTGCGGGCGTAATAGGCAACTTGGGCCGGGTTGAGGACGCACACCCGGTAACCTCGCGCGAGCAGCCATTCGGCCAGGGCTTCGTAGTAGATGCCCGTCGCCTCCATGACGACCCATGCCTGCGGCTCGGCGTACTTGAGCAGCCATTGCTGGAACACCTCAAAGCCTGCTGAGTCATTGGTCAGCTTGCCTTTGGTGCGGTGCTTGCCGTTGCTCTGCAAGGTTGCGATGTCGAATGTGTGTTTGGCGATGTCGACGCCAACGACTATGGCCATGGTTTTCCTCCTCAGTGAACGGATAGATCGTCACTGCATCCGTCCTACCTTGCTAATGCGAGCTCGTGGCTCAAGATACCGTTCGGACTTACTGGATGAGTGCGGAGGAGTGCAGCGTTATCTACGTCACAAGCTCGAAGCTTAAGGGCGGGTACTACTTGCACTCTCTCCCCCGATGATCAGCCGGGGACTATCGCCTCCTGAAAGGCTGCAGTCGAGATACAAGGTCGGGTCACGCTTTATCGACCCGACGACCGAAGCCAAGGCCAGGTTTCGATTTACCGAGTTGCGCCTCGAACGCCCCGGAAGCGTCGGATTACGTCTGCGGTTAATTTCGACCTACGATTACGATATCGCCGCCAGCTGCTTCTCCCACTCTTTCACTTCCTTCTTCGACGCACCACCGAGCAACTCCAGCGCCTGGCGCAGGCGGAAGCGCGTGAGGTCCGGGCCGAGGATTTCCATGGCGTCGAGCACCGAAACGGAACTGGCCTGGCCGGTGATGGAAGCGAACATCAGCGGCATCACGTCACGCAGCTTCAGCTCCAGATACGCAGCCACCGCCTGGATGACATCGGTGATGCGCTCCTTGTCCCACTGGCGCAGCGCTTCGAGCTTCCAGAGCGTCAGCTGTAGCACCTGGCGCACCTGGGTGGCATCGAGTTTCTTGTGAGCGAACAACGCCGGATCGAGGTTCAGCGCACCGGAGAAGAAGAAACCGGCCAGCGGCGCGATCTGGCTGAAGGTCTCCACCCTGCCCTGCACATGCGGGGCGATCTTCATCAGGTATTCGGGGTTCAGTGCCCACTGCTGGACCTGGCTGGCGAAGGCCTCCACGCTCAGCTCGCGGATCCATTGGCCGTTGAGCCAGGACAGCTTCTCGACGTCGAAGATCGGCCCGCCCAGCGATACACGATTGATGTCGAAGTGCTCGATCATTTCCGCCAGGGTGAATTTCTCGCGCTCGTCGGGCATCGACCAGCCCATGCGGCCCAGGTAGTTGAGCATCGCCTCGGGCATGAAGCCCATGCGCTCGTAGAAGGTCACCGAGGTCGGGTTCTTGCGCTTGGACAGCTTGCTCTTGTCCGGATTACGCAGCAGCGGCATGTAGCACAGCTGCGGCTGCTCCCAGCCGAAGTATTCGTAGAGCTTGATCAGCTTGGGCGCCGACGGCAGCCACTCCTCACCGCGCAGCACGTGGGTGATGCCCATCAGGTGGTCGTCGACCACGTTGGCGAGGAAGTAGGTCGGCAGGCCGTCGGCCTTCATCAGCACCTGCATGTCCATGCGGTCCCAGCCGATCTCGACGGTGCCGCGCAGCATGTCCTGCACCTGGCAGACGCCTTCGCTGGGCACCTTCATGCGGATCACGTGGGATTCGCCACTGGCGATACGCTGCTGCGCCTCGACCGGCGCGATGTGCATGCAGTGGCCGTCGTAGCGCGGGGTTTCCTTGTTGGCCATCTGCTCGGCGCGCACCTGATCCAGACGCTCGGCGCTGCAGAAGCACGGGAAAGCATGGCCCTTGGCGACCAGTTCGTCCGAATATTTTTTGTAGATATCGCCGCGCTCGCTCTGCCGGTACGGACCGTGCGGGCCGCCGACATCGGGACCTTCGTCCCATTCGATGCCCAGCCAGCGCAGCGCGTCGTAGATCTGCTGTTCGGATTCGCGGGTCGAGCGCAGCTGGTCGGTGTCCTCGATACGCAGAATGAACTGACCACCGTGCTGGCGGGCGAAGCAGAGGTTGAACAGCGCGATATAGGCAGTGCCGACGTGCGGGTCGCCAGTGGGCGACGGCGCGATACGGGTACGAACGGTGGTCATGGCAGCTCTCGAAAGCGGAGGGACGAACAGAAGAAACAAAGGCGCGATGTTAGCAGGCGGCAGGCCGCCCGCTCCAGCCGAAGGCGGCGGCATGCATTCCCATGGTTCCGACAGAACGCTCTAAACAAACCCCGAAGCCAACCGATAACCCGGCATCTTCGGTCTTGCCGTCTGCCTGTCACGACGCCGGCATCGCCAATCGCCAACACAAGCGCCAGAGAAGCCGACCATGCAACTGATCGACAACAAAGCCTTGATCGACGAAGCCCTCAACCAGTCCGCGACACTCACGGGAGATCGCTTCGATCATCGCTACTGGTTGCGCAAGGTCGGCGACGTGAAGCTCGTGATCATTTCCAAGCCGGAAGTGCTGTTCGACCTTTCGATCAAGGTCTTCATTCCCCTCGCGCCGGGCCAGGCGGCGTCCGGGAGCTACGACGACGGCTGGTTCAACTGGCATTTTCTCGGCAGCAAAAGCGCGATGGTGACCATCGCCAGGGAAATCATCGCCAGCGCCATGCGCAACCAGAGAACCCATTCGCCCGTTCTGCAGGCCTGGCTGACGGCGCTGGTTTCCTTCAGGCGCAGCGACCAGACCATCGCCATACTGGAGCTCGAACCCCAACAGGATCTGGCTGGCCGCTGAGCCCGCCCTTGCCGAACCTGCGCGCTGTCAGCCGCGCGCTATCAGTCACGCAGAAACCCCAGCACGCGCCGGGTGAAGGCCTCGCCCGCCTCGACATTGGACAAATGCGCCGCCTCGAACTCGACCAGCTCGGCCCCTTCGATACGCGCCTGCATGTAGCGGCCATGTTCGGGGGTGGTCACCGGGTCCTTGCTGCCGCAGACGATCAAGGTCGGCACCCGGATCGCGCCTAGTTGCTCGCGGTAGTCGGCATCGCGCACCGCCGCGCAGTTGGCGGCATAGCCTTCGGGGGAGGTAGCGGCGATCATCTGGGTGATGCGCTGGGTCTGTGCCGGCTGCCGTTCGGCGAACGCCGGGGTGAACCAGCGTGCTCTGGAGGCGTCGCGCATGTCGCGCATGGCCTGCTCGCCGCCCTTGAGCACGGTATCGATACGCTCGTTCCAGATCTCATCGGTGCCGATCTTCGCGCCGGTGTTGCAGATCACCAGGCGCGTCAGGCGCTCGCCGGCGTTGATGCCCAGCCATTGGCCGATCAGCCCGCCCATGGACAGGCCGCAGAAGGCGAAACGGTCGATGCCCAGCGTGTCCACCAGGCCCAGCACATCACGGCCCAGCCGCTCGATGCTGTAGGGTCCTGGCGTGACCGACGAGCCGCCATGGCCGCGGGTGTCGTAGCGCAGCACGCGAAAGTGCTCGCTGAAGGCGAGCGCCTGGGCATCCCACATGTTCAGATCGGTGCCCAGCGAGTTGGACAGCACCAGCACCGGCGCATCGACCGGGCCTTCAAGACGGACATTCAATTCGCAATCGTCGAGTTTTACGGTGGTCATGGAAACTCCATCGGAAGCTGGAAAATAAAAAGATGAACTGCGCCCAGCGACGACACGAGGAGTCGATCGCGCAGAACGCAGCTCATCGCAAACCGGTTACACCCTTTCGACCGCCAGCGCCAGCCCCTGTCCCACACCCACGCACATGGTCGCCAGGCCCCGCTTGCCGCCGATCTTCTCCAACTGGTGAATCGCCGTCAGCACCAGCCGTGCGCCGCTCATGCCCAGCGGATGGCCGAGGGCGATGGCGCCGCCGTTGGGGTTCACCTTGTCGCTGTCGTCGGCCAGACCCAGGTCGCGCGTGACGGCCAGCCCCTGGGCGGCGAAGGCCTCGTTGAGTTCGATCACGTCGAAATCATTCACGGCGATATTCAGCCGCTCGCACAGTTTGCGCACCGCCGGCACCGGACCATAGCCCATGATGCGCGGCGCGACACCGGCACTGGCCATGCCGAGCACTTTGGCACGCGGTGTGAGGCCGTATTGGCGCACCGCCTCGGCACTGGCGAGGATCATCGCCGCCGCACCATCGTTGACGCCCGAGGCGTTGCCGGCGGTGACAGTCCTGTCCGCGCCGTTGATGGGCCGGAGTCTGGCCAGCGCTTCGGCGGTGGTATCGGCGCGCGGGTGCTCATCGGTATCGACAACCGTATCGCCCTTGCGACCCTTGATCAGCACCGGGACGATTTCCTCGGCGAAGAAGCCGGCAGCTTGCGCCTTGGCGGTACGCTGCTGGCTGCGCAGGGCGAAGGCATCCTGGTCTTCGCGGCTGATGTTCCACTGATCGGCAACGTTGTCGGCAGTCTGCGGCATGGCATCGACGCCATACAGCGCCTTCATCCTGGGGTTGATGAAACGCCAGCCGATGGTGGTGTCCTCGATGGTCTGGGTGCGGCCAAAGGCCGTTTCAGCCTTGCCCATCACATAGGGCGCACGGGACATGGACTCCACACCACCGGCAATGGCCAGCTCGATCTCACCACAGGCGATGGCGCGAAAGGCGCTACCTACCGCATCCATGCCCGAGGCGCAGAGGCGGTTGAGGGTCACGCCCGGCACGCTGTCCGGCAGCCCGGCCAGCAGCGCGGCCATGCGCGCCACGTTGCGGTTGTCCTCGCCGGCCTGGTTGGCGCTGCCGAGGAACACCTCGTCGATGGCCGCCGGATCGAGCTGCGGATTGCGCTCCAGCAGCGCCCTGATCGGGATCGCTGCCAGATCGTCGGCGCGCACCGCCGCCAGCCCGCCGCCGAAGCGCCCGATGGGCGTGCGGATGGCGTCGCAGATAAAGACTTCGCGTGTCACTCGTCACCCCCTGTCTGGCCGTGGGCGGCAGCCGTGCGGGCTTCCAGCGCACGCAGTGCATCCAGTTCCCCGGCGCGCGGCGCCTCGGTGATGGCCACATCGCCGGCGAAGCGAATCGCCCAGCCGGTGTTCTCGATCACCTGCTCGCGGGTTACGCCAGGATGCAGGGAAGTGACGACGAATTCATTGGTGCCGGCTTCCGGCTCCATGATGCACAGATCGGTGATGATGCCCACCGGCCCTTCGCCCGGCAGCCCGAGCTGCTTGCGATGCTCGCCGCCCTCACCGAAACCCACCGAGGTGACGAACGCCAGCTTGTCGACGAAGGTGCGGTGCGATTGCTTGAGGATGATCAGCACCTGTCTGGCCGAGCCGGCAATTTCCGGCGCCCCGCCCGCTCCTGGCAAGCGGACTTTCGGCTGGCGGTAGTCACCGATAACGGTCGTGTTGATATTGCCGTACTTGTCCACCTGCGCCGCGCCGAGGAAACCCACGTCGATACGCCCGCCCTGCAGCCAGTAGCGGAAGATCTCACCAGTCGGCACCACGCTGTCGGCGGTTTCGGCCAGCTCGCCATCGCCGATGGACAGCGGCAGCACCGAGGGCTTGGCGCCGATGGGGCCGGACTCGTAGATCAGCACCACGTCCGGCGCATGGGTCAGGCGCGCCAGGTTGGCCGCCTTGGACGGCAGGCCGATGCCGACGAAGCAGACGCTGCCATTGCCCAGGCGACGCGAGGCGGCCACCGTCATCATTTCGTTGGTCGAGTAGGTCATCACTGAGCCTCCTGCTGTGCGGCCAGCTTGGCCTGGAAAGCACCGAAATCGGCGGTGCCACGGATGAATTCATCGATCCAGGCGGTAAAGGACTCGCGGCTGCGGGCAATCGGGTCCCACGCCTGATAAAAGCGGTTGTCGCGCTCGTAGTAGCCATGCGCGTAGGACGGATGCGCCCCGCCCGGCACCAGGCAGACGGCGGTCAGCGCCCAGCTCGGCAGCACGCAGGCATTCATCGGCGCGTTCAGCTCGTCGACGATTTCCTCGACGGTGACGATGCAGCGTTTGGCCGCCAGCGCGGCTTCCTTCTGCACGCCGAGGATGCCGGCGATCAGCACGTTGCCCTTGCGATCGGCCTTCTGTGCGTGGATCACGGTGACGTCCGGACGCACGCTGGGCACCGCCGCCAGCTTCTCGCCGGTGAAGGGGCAGTCGATGAACTTGATCATCGGGTTGACCTTCGGCAGGTCGGAGCCCAGATAGGCGCGCAGTACCGCGAATGGCAGGCCGGAGGCGCCGGCGACGTAGGCGTTGGCCAGGTCGGCGTGGCTGTGCTCTTCGATTTCCAGCGGCTGCGGCCACTGCTTTTCCACCGCATCGCGCAGGCGGTGCAGCGAGCCGACGCCGGGGTTGCCGCCCCAGGAAAAGATCAGCTTCTTCGCACAACCGGCGCCGATCAGCAGGTCGTAGACTAGGTCGGGGGTCATGCGCACCAGGGTCAGGTCCTGCTTGCCCTGACGGATGATTTCGTGGGCGGCGGCAGTGGGAATCAGATGGGTGAAGCCTTCGAGGGCGACGGTATCGCCATTCCTGACGAAGCGATCGATTGCTTCGCGAAGGGAAAGGATCTCGGCCATGGGGTCATGTCTCGTGTAATGGACTGAATGCGCCAACGAATCGGCGCTTGCGACCCACACTAACCACCGTCCCACGACGAGACAATCCGATAATCGATTAACCGTTCGATAATCGAACATAATGATAAATCGATTGATGCCTGCGGATCGTCGGATTACGCCTGCGGCTAATCCGACCTACAAAGCCAAAAGCGGGCTCTGCGCTGGTGTAGATACCGTCTTGCCCCTCACTTCGCAATAGCGAGTTCGGGGTTGAACGGTTCGCCGGATTTCAACACGCCATAGGCGATACAGAGCAATTTACGCATCGCCGCGCAGACGATCTGTTTGCCGGCTTTGCCTCTGGCTTTCATCCGCTCGACCATTGCCCGAATGGCAGGGTTACGGCTCATGGACGTAATGGCTGGCATGTAGAGCCCTGCGCGCAAGCTGGCCGACCCCATGCGGGAAATCCGCACATGCCCTTTGAGTATCCCCGAGTCCTGTAGCTTGGGATTGAGCCCTGCAAAGGCGGTGACCGCTCGGCTGCTGCCGAAGCGTTGAATGTCCCCCAGTTCAGCCAGCACAAGTGCTGCCGTCCGCTCAGCAATGCCGTCGATGCTCGTGAGCAGGTCACGCTGGCCGCGCAAGTCATCGTTGTCGTCGAAATGCTGCTTGATCGCTTCCAGCGTCTCGGCGATTTGCTGGCGTAAATGTTCAAGAACCGACTCGATCGACGCCTTGACCTTGGTCTCGCGGGTCACGTCCAGGCGGTTCTGTTCCATCTGCTCCAGCTCCTGAAGATCCTTCAGGCGATGCACCAGGGCCTTGAGGCGGCGAATGGACGGTGGATCAGGCTGCCAGGCACGCAGCCTGGCCTGATGCAGGCTGCCATAATCGGCAATGAGCTTGGCGTCGACCTTGTCGGTCTTCACCCGCTGCAATTGGCTGCGGGCGTAATAGGCAACTTGGGCCGGGTTGAGGACGCACACCCGGTAACCTCGCGCGAGCAGCCATTCGGCCAGGGCTTCGTAGTAGATGCCCGTCGCCTCCATGACGACCCATGCCTGCGGCTCGGCGTACTTGAGCAGCCATTGCTGGAACACCTCAAAGCCTGCTGAGTCATTGGTCAGCTTGCCTTTGGTGCGGTGCTTGCCGTTGCTCTGCAGGGTCGCGATGTCGAATGTGTGTTTGGCGATGTCGACGCCAACGACTATGGCCATGGTTTTCCTCCTCAGTGAACGGGTAGATCGTCACTGCATCCGTCCTACCTTGCTAATGCGAGCTCGTGGCTCAAGATACCGTTCGGACTTGCTGGATGAGTGCGGAGGAGTGCAGCGTTATCTACGTCACAAGCTCGAAGCTTAAGGGCGGGTACTACTTGCACTCTCTCCCCCGATGATCAGCCGGGGACTATCGCCTCCTGAAAGGCTGCAGTCGAGATACAAGGTCGGGTCGCGCTTTATCGACCCGACGGGCGAGGGTCGAGCAGATTCATTGTCAACGTTCATCCAGCCCAGTCCGCCGGGTAAAAACCCTTTGCAACATGCCGCGCAAAGCTTGAATAAGGCCAGTCGGCAGGGTGTGTTACCAGGCCGTGCTTCACGGGGTTGTAATGGAGGTAATCCAGATGGCGTCGCCTGTCTTCCTCGTCACGCAGGCAGTGCTCCCAATAGCGTTGCTGCCATATCGACCCTTGCCCACATGCGTGACGGGCGAAATCAGGATCGCGCAGCAGGCGCTCGGTATAGCGTCGGGTAAACCGGCTCTTGATCAGCCGCCAGCGTGTCGGATAATCCGCATCGCCCTCGGGCAGGGTCCAGATGCAATGCAGATGGTCAGGAAGAACGACCGCCGCCTCCAGCACGAAAGGCCGTTGGCGCTGCACGATACGGAAAGCCTCCCGCAACAGCTCGACATTCTCCGCGCACGCCAGCAGCAGACGGCGGTTCTGCGTCACCACCGTGAAAAAATATGATGCCCCCGGTGTCCGCATCCTGCGGTATCTCATAAGCACTCCTTGCTCGATGAGTTTTGCTTTCTGTTGGGCGGGTTGTGGTGGTTCATGCCTCGCAGCGTCGGATGACGCCTTCGGCTAATTCGACCTACGAAGCAGAGCCGTGCAACCCATGTAGGTCGGGTTACGCTCCACCAACCCGACGAGCAAACCATCAAACACCACAGAGGCAAGCGCCGTACCCATTATCGCCCTATGGTTGTCTGTGAATCCGCCCGTCGGATTACGCCTGCGGCTAATTCGACCTACATTTAGCCCATCATCTGTTGCTGCTCAACAGGGTTTAACCGAGTTGTAGGTCGGGTCACGCTTCATCGACCCGACAAGGGAACCAATGTCAATGAAACAGCCGCGTACTCAGCTCCCGGCTCGCTTCCAGCAGCACCGGCACGAAGCGGGTTTCCAGTTCCTGGCGAGTGATGCGGCTGACGTGGGTGCCGACGTTGAGTGCGGCCAGGACCTGGCCGGCGGAATCTTTCAGGGGCACGGCCAATGAGCGCAGGCCGATCTCCAGTTCCTGATCGACGATCACCCAGCCCTGCTGGCGGATCTCGGCAATCGAGGCGCGGATCGCTTCCGGAGTGTGCAGGGTGCGGCTGGTCTTGATCTGCAGGTTGGCGTGCTCCAGGTAATCGTCCAGCGCCGCATCGTCCAGCGCGGCCAGCAGGATGCGGCCCATGGAGGTGCAGTAGGCCGGCAACCGGCTGCCGACGCTGAGATCGACGGAGATCAGCCGTTGCGGTGTGGCCGAGCGTGCGACATAGAGCACTTCGTCACCTTCCAGGGTAGCCATGGAACAGGCTTCGTTAAGTCGGTTGCTGAGCTGGTCGAGAATCGGCTGCGCGGTCACTGCCAGCGGCGTCGAGGACAGGTAGGCATGGCCGAGGGTCAGCACCTTGGGCAGCAGCGAATAGGTCCGCCCGTCCGTGGTGGCATAGCCGAGCTTGATCAGCGTATACAGGCAGCGCCGCACCGCCGCGCGGGGAATCTCGGTGCGGTGGCTGATCTGGGCAATGGTCAGATGGCGCTTGCGCTCCTGAAAGGCATGAATCACCGCCAGCCCGCGTGCCAGCGAGCTCATGAAATTCGGATCGCCGGTCAGGGCTTCGATACGCTTGGCCGGCGACGCGATGATGACCGGTGCCATCGGCGCGACACCGGGGCGGGTTTCGTCAGTCATGGCGGATCACCTTGTCAGAGAGCGATGCGCGATTATCGATCAATAAACCGATAATCGCAAAATGCCGCCAAGCTACTGATCACCGTGCTCGCCATGTTGCAGGGTCGAATTCATTCGACCAATGCCTGCAAAGGCCGAACAATTTCGGCCCTACGCCTTGCTGCCGTGCTGCGTCAGCGCATCGCCTCCTCCATCCGCTGCGCCAAGGCCTGCTGGCCGGCGAGGCGCTGCACGATGCGTTCGACAATCTCCACCCGAGCCGCCGCACCGGCGCGCATCTCATCCATGGCCTGCAGCGCCAGGGCGGACTTTTCCAGCCCCGTGCGGGTTGAATCGCCGATCTGTTCCATGCCCGAACGGGCACCCTCCGCCGCTTTTTTCAAGCCTTCGGCGATCTGCCCGATCTGCTCGCTGGAATCGTTGGCACGCCGCGCCAGGTTGCGCACCTCATCGGCGACCACGGCAAAGCCACGACCATGATCGCCCGCCCGCGCGGCCTCGATCGCGGCATTCAGCGCCAGCAGGTTGGTCTGCCGGGCGATGTCCTGAATGCTGCCGACGATGGCGCCGATACGCTGCGACTGGTTGCCCAGCTCATCGAAGACCTGATCGATGTGGCCCATATACTCGGCCAGCCCGCTGATCGCCTCGACGGAGCCGGCGATGCTGCCCGCGCTGCTTTGCACATGGCCGCCCGCCACCTTGGCCAGATCGGTGGCGTATTGCATGTCGCGCTGGCTGCCTTCGATGTTTTCCAGCAGATCGACCAGCGCCTCACGCAAGGTAGCGCGCAACGGTTCGCTCCGATCGACGACGACCGCCGGCGGCTGCGCAGCGACCGGCAGAGCCGGCAACAGCTCCGGCTCGACCTGCGGCAGCGGCTCCGGCGCGGGCTGCCCGGAGACACGCCGCTCGCGACCATTGGCCAGCAGGGCCATCACGCAGCAGCCCAGCAGCAGTGCCACCAGCCCCAGCTGAAGCGGTTGCGGATTCAGCCAGGCCAGAGCAAGAGCAAGAGCAAGAGCCGCCAGCACACCACACAGCTGCAAGCCTGTTTTCACGTTGTTCATGGTTACAGGCCGATATGGTTTTGCAGCAGCTGCGGCTGCCCTTTCAGGGCCTCGCTGGTGCCGTCGAACACCACCTGACCCTTGACCATGATCATGCTGCGATCGGTCAGGTCGAGCAGGACGTTGACGTTCTTGTCCACCACCAGGGTGGCGATGCCGCTGGTCTTGATCAGGCGGATGACGTCCCAGATTTCCTTGCGGATCAGTGGCGCCAGGCCTTCGGTGGCTTCGTCGAGGATCATCAGGTCGGGGTTTGTCATCAACGCCCTGCCGATGGCGACCATCTGCTGCTCGCCGCCGGAGAGGTTGCCGGTCAGGTGCTCGAAGCGCTCGGCCAGGCGCGGAAAGGTCTTCAGCACCCGCTGCAGATCCCACTCCCGGCGCCCGTCGACACCGGCGCGTGCGGCCATGATCAGGCTTTCGCGCACCGTCAGGTTGGGAAACATGCCGCGCCCTTCCGGCACATAGCCGATGCCTTTGCGGATGATCTGGTGGGTACCGGCGCCGCGCTGACGCTGCCCCTTGACCCGCACTTCGCCAAGGCGCGCCGGTGTCAGCCCCAGCAGCGAGCGGATGGTGGTGGTCTTGCCCATGCCGTTGCGGCCCATCAGCGCCAGGGTTTCGCCGGGGTCGATATGGAAATCGACGCCATGCAGCACATGGCTGTTGCCGTAGTAGGTATGCAGGCCGCTGGCCTCGATCAGGGGAGTGTTCGCCGTTGCCATCAGAATTGCTCCTCGCCGTCGCCCAGGTAGGCCTGCTGCACCGCAGGGTCGTTGCGCACCTGATCCAGCGGGCCGCTGGCCAGCACCTGGCCGTTGACCATCACCGTCAGGGTCTTGGCGATGCTGAACACCGCGTCCATGTCGTGCTCGACCAGCACCATCGAATAGTCCTGCGAGAGCCTGGCCAGCAGCTCTACCACACGCCCGGACTCTTCCTTGCCCATACCGGCCATGGGCTCGTCCAGCAGCAGAAACGTGGGATCGGTTGCCAGCACCATGCCGATCTCCAGCTGCCGCTGTTCGCCGTAACTCAGAGAGTCGGCCAGCGTATGCGCGTGGCGGCTGAGGCCACACAGCTCCAGCCCGTGCTCGGCACGCTCGCGCACCTGGCGGTAGTGTTCGCTGCGCTTGAAGAAGCGGAACGAGTTCTTCATCCGCGACTGCGCCGCCAGCCAGCAGTTGTCCAGGCAGTTGAAGGTCGGAAAGACGTTGGTGCGCTGGAAGCTGCGCCCGATGCCAAGGTGGGAAATACGGTTGGGCGCCATCGCGGCAATGTTCGCCCCATGGAACAGCACCTCCCCGCCACAGGGGCGCAACTGGCCGGAGAGCAGGTTGACCATGGTGCTCTTGCCCGCGCCGTTGGGGCCGATGATGGCGTGAATTTCACGCGGCCCCACCGTCAGGCAGACATCGTTGACAGCGGTCAGTCCGCCGAAGGTCTTGGTCAGGCCACGGGTTTCCAGTACGGCATTCATTGGCTCATCTCCTGTTTCAGGACAACGGGCAGAGGCTTGTCTTCAGCCGCCGGCACGGGTTTTTTCTCGAAAATCTTCACCAGCAGGCCGGCGATGCCCTTGGGCAGCAGCATCACCATGGCGATCACCACCAGCCCCATGGGCAGTTCCCAGTGCGGTGTCAGGCTGGCGAACAGATGGTGCAGCCCCTCGAAGGCGAAGGCGCCGAGGATGGCCCCGAACAGGCTGCCCATACCGCCGAGAATGACCATCACCAGGGCGTGGGCCGACATCTGCCAGCTCAGCTGGCTGGGGCTGACGAAGCCGTACTGGGTGGCCGCGAGCATGCCGGCATAACCGGCGATGGTGCCGGCGATGACGAACGCCGCCAGCTTGTAATAAGCCGGGTTGTAGCCCAGCGCCCGCACCCGCTCCTCGTTGGCCTTGATGCCCAGCAGCACCTTGCCGAACGGCGCCCGCAGGAAGGTGCGCAGCAGCAGGTAGACCCCCACCATCGAGGCCAGTACCACGTAATACAGGGTGGTGTTGTTTTCCAGGTCCAGCAGCTGCCAGTCGCCGATCATCACGCTGGGCTTCATGAACAGGAAGGCGCCATCGGAGCCGCCGGCGAACGGCGCGTCATGGAACAGGTAGAAGAGCATCTGCGAGAAGGCGATGGTGACCATGATGAAGAAGATCCCCGAGGTGCGGATGATCAGCAGCCCCATCAGCAGTGCCGCGACTGCGCTGATGCCCAGGCACAGCGGCAGCGCGACCCAGATGCTCACCGCCTCGAACTCCGGAGCGAGCAGCACCAGGCTGTAGCCGGCGATACCGAAGAAGGCCGCCTGGGCCAGGCTGACCATGCCGGTAACGCCCACCAGCAGGTCGAGGCTGAGCGCGACGATGGCCAGGATCAGGATGTAGGTGACCTGCTGCATGAGAAACTCCTGTCGCTCGCCGAACAGCGCACCGCCCGCAAGCGGCAGCAGTGCCAGCAGCAACAGCAGGGCCAGCAGCAGGTATTGGATGGGTTTGGGTATATGTCGCATCGTTGTTCCTCCGGGCAGGCCGCTGAAAAACTACCTGCGTTGTCTGGCCGTCGTTAAAAACGGCCTCAAAATGCTCATTTACAGCAGTAAACTGCGCTTTTTCGGCCGTTTTTGCCTCGGCCAGCCTGCCTCGCCTACGTTTTTCAACGACCTGCTACAGGCAGGTCAGGCAAACAGCCCGCGCGGTTTGAACAGCAGCACCACGGCCATCAGCATGTAGATCGCCATGCCGGCGTACTCGGGCACCAGCACGGCGCCCCAGGTCGCGGTCAGCCCGACCAGCAGCGCACCGAGAAAGGCGCCGCGAATCGAACCCAGGCCACCGATGACCACCACCACGAAGGCGATGATCAGGATCTGGTTGCCCATGCCCGGATACACCGATGAAACCGGCGCGGCGATCATTCCGGCAAAGGCCGTCAACGCCGCGCCGGCAGCGAACACCAGGGTGTAGATCGCATTGATGTTGATGCCCAGGCCCTGGACCATTTCACGGTTGCTGGCGCCGCCACGAATGACGATGCCCAGGCGCGTGCGCTGCAGGATCCAGTACATGCTCAGCGCCACCAGCACGCACACCACGGAAATGAACAGCCGGTACACCGGGTATTCGAGATTCTCCGTGAGCTGGATGGAGCCGGCGAGGACTTGCGGGATGGCCACGCTGTGCACGTCGTTGCCCCAGGCGATGCTGCGCAGCGAGTCGATCACCAGGATCAGGCCGAAGGTCATCAGCACCTGGTCGAGGTGGTTGCGCTTGTACAAGATGCGCATCAGGCAGCGTTCGATCACCACGCCGAACAGCGCCGCCAGCGGCAACGCCAGCAGGATCGCGAGGAACAGGTTGCCGGTGATCGAGGTGGCCCAGAACGCCAGATAGGCACCCACCATGTACAGTGCGCCGTGGGCCAGGTTGATGATGTGCATGATGCCGAAGATCAGCGTCAGGCCGCTGGCGATCAGGAACAGCAGCAGGCCGTATTGCAGGCCGTTCATGGTTTGAATCAGAACAGTGGAGAAATCCATAAGCGCGTACCAGCAGAAAGGTCACGGATACTCGGGCGACGCGGCATCCAGGCAGCGCCGCCCGAGACGACTACGGTTGCCTAGAGCTTGCAGCCCTTGGCCGGGTCGGCCAGCCCCTCGGCGGCGATGCTGACCACCTCGTTGATGCCGTTGCGCACCTCGCGCAGGTAGACGTTCTGCACCGGATTGTGTGCCTTGGAGAAACCCCACTCGCCACGCGGGCTGTCGATGCGCGTCTGCTCCATGGCGGTGATCCAGGCCTCGCGGTCCGTCGTGTTGCCCTTGACCTGATCCAGCGACTGCGCCAGCAGCAGGCCGGCGTCGTAGCCCTGGACGGCATAGATGTCGGCCTCCTTGCCGAACTTCTGCCGGTACTCGCTGCGAAAGCTGGTGTTCTGCGACGTGTCGAGGCTGTCGGCGTAGTGCAGCGTGGTCAGCACGCCTTCGGCCGCCGCGCCCTGGGCGAGCAGCGTGCCTTCGGTGAGGAAGCCCGAGCCGAGCAACGGAATCCGCCCTTGCAGGCCGGCCGCCGCATAATCCCTGACGAACTTGGCCGCGCCACCGCCGGCAAAGAAGACGAACACCGCATCGGGTTTCGAGGCGGCGATTTCGGTCAGCTGCGACTGGAACTCGACGTCCGGGAAGGCCACGTAGATTTCCTTGCTGACCGTGCCACCGGCCTTCTCGAAGCCTTCCTTGAAGCCGGCCACCGACTCAACGCCGAAGCCGTAGCGCCAGGCCACGGTGACGATGTTCTTGTAGCCGCGGTCAGCCGCCACCTGCCCCATCGGGTAGGCGGTCTGCCAGGAGGTGAACGAGGTGCGGAAAATGTTCGGCGCGCACATCGGTCCGGTGGCCGCGTTGAAGCCGGCATTGGTGATGATCAGCGGCACCCCGCTCTGCCGGGCGACCTTCACCGCGGCCATACCGACACCCGAATGCACCGGGCCGATGACCACGTCCACCTTGGAACCGGAAATCAGCTTGCGCATGTTCTGCACGGCCTTGCCGGCATCGGCTTCGCTGTCCACCGTGACCACTTCCACGGGGCGCCCACCGAGGCTGCCGCCCTTCTGTTCGATGGCCAGGTTCATGCCATTGGTGATGGCCTCACCGAGCGCCGCATAGGTGCCGGTATACGGCAGCAGCATGCCGACCTTGACCGGATCGGCAGCCTGAGCGGCGCTGCTCAGGGTTGCGCCGATGGCCAGTGCCAGGGCGCCGATGTTGAGGGAGTGGAAAACGGTTCTTTTATTCTTCTTCATGTGTTGCTCCAGGGTCTCGGGACCTTGCGAATGGGTAAGCGCTGGTTGTGCTTGCAATCCTTCAGGGCACGCTCGCAACCCGGCGGCGCGAACGTCCGACCCGTTACAGCAGCTGCCAGGTGTAGTTGAAGATCAGGCGGTTCTCGTCGATGTCGCTGCGGTAGTTGGAGCGCGCGACGACGTTGCGCACCCGCACGTTGAGGTTCTTCAGCACGCCGCTCTGGAAGGTGTAACCCACGTCCAGATCACGCTCCCATTCCTTGCCCTCGAAGCCCATGCCGGTGTCCACGTTGTCGCCGGTGATGTAGCGCACCGTGGTCACCAGGCCGGGGATGCCCAGCGCGGCGAAGTCGTAGTCATGGCGAACCTGCCAGGAACGCTCGTCGGCCCCGGCGAACTCGTAGGTCGGCACTTCGTTGCCCAGCGGCGTGACGTTGTTGAATACCCGTGGGAAGGCGTCATCGCCGAACATGGCCTGATAGCCGACCATGAAGGTGTGCCCGCCATACTTGGCCGAAAGCTGGGAGAACGCTGCCTGGTTGTCGATATTGCCCAGCAGCTGGTCGCCGTCTTCCTTGGAATCGTAGAAGCCGATATTGGCGCCCAGCACCCAGTCGCCCACCGGCTCGCTGTGCTTGAGGCTGTAGAAGCGCTGGTTGTAGATGTCTTCCAGCTGCGCGTACCAGAGGCCGACCGAGGTGCGCTTGTCGTTGAAGGTGTAATCGGCGCCGGCGTAGTTGAAGCGGTCGGTCGCAGCATCTCCGCCCAGCTGTGGCGTGTGACCGAGCTTGGCGCGCATCTTGCCGTCGCCCGCCGCATTCAGCAGGCTGCCGGAGCGGAACTGGCCGCCCTGCAGGGTCAACCCGTCGATCTCGCGGGAGACGATGCTGGCACCCTGGTAGGTCGGCGGCAGCAGGCGGATATCGCTGAAGGTCAGCACCGGCAGGTTTGGCGTCTGCTCGCCGACCTTCAGTTCGGTCTGTGACAGGCGCACCTTGAGCGCGGCACCCAGGCGGCTGTAGTTGTCCACCGCCTTGCCATCGGTGTCGGTCGGCAACAGCCCGGTGTTGACCCGACCACCGCCGCTGTCGAGCTTGATGCCCAGTTGCCCGAGCAGATCGACACCGAAACCGACCGTGCCCTGGGTGTAGCCGGAGTTCACCCGGAGGATGAAGCCCTGCGCCCACTCTTCGGATTTGGACTGCTGGTTGGGGCCGACAATGTCGGAGAAATCCCGGCTGAAGTAGTAGTTGCGTGCCTGCAGGGTCGCCGTGGTGTCCTCGATGAAACCGCCCTCTGCCGCGAAGGCGGACGGCAGCATGAAGGACGCACCTACAGCCAGGGCCAGCGGGGAGATTTTCAGCATCTTTGTCATGTTTTCTCTCGTTGTTGTTGTTTTCTGGGTACAGGCCACCGCGTTCCGCGCACAGCTGCGCAAACGGATGGCACGTTCGGTTGCTCTTGCGTTGCTTTTTCAGGGTGAAGCTGTACAGGTTTCAGCGCGCCGGCTGTTCTCTTTCACTGAGAGCCGGCGGGTGCGCCGAAATATTTGGCCGAGGCTTTTTCAGCCCCAACAGGAGATGGGCGGCGATGCCGAAGATCAGCCCCCAGAACGCGGCGGACAGCCCCAGCAGGGACATGCCCGAAGCGGTGACCAGAAAGGTGATCAGCGCCGCCTCACGATCCTTCGGCACCGCCATGGCCGAACTCAGCGCGCCGCCAATCGCAGACAGCAGCGCAAGGCCGGCCAGCGCGGCAATCAGCGCGGTGGGAAAGGCGCTGAACAGCGACACCAGGGTTGCGCCGAAGACGCCCAGCAGCAGGTAGAACACCCCACCGGAAACGCCCGCCACATAACGCTTGGCCGGGTCTTCGTGGGACTCCTTGCCGGTGCAGATGGCGGCGGTGATGGCCGCCAGGTTCAGCCCGTGGCAGCCGAACGGCGCCAGCAGCAGCGAGCCCAGCGCGCTGCTGCTGATCAGCGGGCTGGCCGGCGTCTGGTAGCCATCGTTGCGCAGCACCACCATGCCCGGCACGAACTGCCCGGTCAGCGACACCATGACCAGCGGCAAGACGATGCTGAGCAGCACCTGCCAGCTGAATTCGGGGCTGATCCAGACCGGCGTGGCCAGGCCGATCACCAGCGCCCCGCTGTTCAATTCACCGCTGGCGAGCGTGATCAGCACACCCACCACCAGCACGGCGAGCACCGCATAACGCGGCATGACGCGCTTGAAGATGAGATAGGTGACGAACATCGCCAGCACCAGCCAGGGCTGTTCACTGACCGAGACGAACAGGCCGATGCCGAAAGAAAACAGGATGCCGGCCAGCATGGCGGCGGAAATCGCAGCCGGCAGCCTGCCGATGATGCGGTCGAAGGCGCCGGACAGGCCGACCAGCAGGATGATCGCATTGGTCACCAGATAGGCGCCGATCGCCTCGTTCAGGCTGATGCCGGGCAATAGCGTGACCAGCAGCGCCGAGCCGGGTGCGGACCAGGCGATGACGATGGGCACCTTGTAGCGCAGGCTCAGAAGAATGCCGAGCACGCCGCTGCCGATGGAGATGGTCCAGATCCAGGACGACAGCACGTCATGGGGCATGTCGGCGGCCTTGGCCGCCTGGAAGATGATCACCAGCGGGCCGGCGTAGGAAATCACCGTCGCGATGAAACCAGCGACCACGGCGGAGACCGAGCAGTCCTTCAGTAGCGTTTTCATAGTGCCTCGCAAGTCAGGCATGGCTATCCGTGGCAGCGCCCGGATCGCTCTTGTTGTGGGTGACGCGGTTTGTCGGGTCACGCTTCACCGGCCCGACGAGGCAAGGCTCGCCCCATCGGTTACGCCTTCGAGCCGTCGGATTACGCCTTCAAGCTGTCGGATTACGCCTTCGGCTAATCCGACCTACAAATGGCTGGGGTTCGTAGGTCGGGTCACGCTTCACCGACCCGACGAGGCAAGACTCGCCCCGTCGGTTACGCCTTCGAGCCGTCGGATTACGCCTTCGGCTAATCCGACCTACAAATGCTTCAGGCTTCCTGCAGGGCGCGTGGGCGCTGGCTGCGCTGCTCGGCTTGTGGTGCTGGGGCGCTCTGCAGCTGGAAGTCGAAGTCCACTTCGGCGAAGCGGCCCTGGACGCCACGGGCGTTGGCGGTTTCGGCGTCCTCGCTGAAGCGGATATCGCCGATCAGGCCGTCGCGCGTGGCATAGGCGAAGTCGTCCCACAGGTACTTGTCACCGGAGAGGTTAATCTGCGTGGTCAGGTGACGATGGCCCGGCGCAGAGATGAAGAAGTGAATATGCGCCGGACGCTGGCCATGACGTCCCAGCAGATCGAGGCATTCCTGGGTCGGACCATCCGGCGAGCAACCATAGCCGGACGGCACGATGCTGCGGGCGCGGTAACGGCCTTCGGCGTCGGTGATGATGCGGCGGCGCAGGTTGTAGTCCGACTGGCTCTTGTCGAAGTACGAATAGTTGCCCTGGGTGTTGGCGTGCCAGAGATCGACAGTGGCGCCGGCGACCGGCTTGCCGTCGGTATCGGTGACCTGCCCCTGAAGGAACATCACGGTGGCGACGCCGTCTTCGCTGCCGTCGTCCATGCGCACTTCACCTTCGGCAATCGGCGCGCCGGCGACATACAGCGGCCCTTCGATGGTGCGCGGGGTGCCGCCGGTGAGGCCGGCCTGCTCGTCCTTGGCATCCTGCAGCAGGTCGAGGTAGTGCTCCACACCCAGGCCGGCCACCAGCAGGCCGGCTTCATTGCGACCGCCAAGACGGTTGAGGTAGTCCACGGCCTTCCAGAACTCGTCCTGGGTGATTTCCAGGTCCTCGACGATCTTCGCGGTATCGACCAGGATGCGGTTGATCACGGTTTTCAGACGGCTGCTGCCTGCGTCGTTGCCGAAGCCGCTGGCTTCCTTGAAGAAGTTCTGCACGTGCTCGGTGTGGGAAATTTTAACGGTCATGGTTCAGGCCTCATCTTGTAATTGTGGTCACGCGGTGTATTGGCCGGGGCATATCCCGGCCCGGAAATCGATCAACGATCGTCTTCACGGATCGAGGACGGATGGCGGCACAGCGCATCGACTTCGATCTCCATGTAGGGGAACAGCGGCAGCTGCATCAGGGTGTCGTGCAGCTCCTGCACACTGGCGACGTCGAACACGCTGTAGTTGGCGTACTGGCCGGCGATGCGCCACAGGTGGCGCCACTTGCCCTCGCGCATCAGGCCCTGCGCCAGTTCCTTCTCGTCGGCCTTGAGCTTGGCGGCCCTGGCCGGGTCCATGTCGAGTGGCAGTTTCACGGTCATCTTTACGTAGAACAGCATGTTTTCAACCTCCGGTCATTTACGGCTGAAGAACGCCAGGCGCTCTTCGTCCAGGGTCAGGCCGAGGCCCGGTGTGCGCGGCACTTCCAGCTGGAAGTCGCGGTAGACCGGCGCCTCGGTGACGATTTCTTCGGTGAGCAGCAGCGGGCCGAACAGCTCGGTGTGCCAGGTCAGTTTGTTCAGGGTGACGAAGGCATGGGCCGAGGCCAGGGTGCCGATGGCGCCTTCGAGCATGGTCCCGCCGTAGAGGGCGATCCCTGCCGCCTCGGCGATCTGCGCGGTGCGCAGCACGGCGCGCGGGCCACCGTTCTTGGCGATCTTCAGGGCGAAGATGCTGGCGGCACCGTCGGCAGCGAGGCTGAAGGCATCCTCGACGCTCTCGATGGACTCATCCGCCATGATCGGCGCCAGGCTGCTCTGGTTCAGGCGGATCTGCCCGCCGCGATTGATGCGCGAGATGGGCTGCTCGATCAGGTCGATGCCGTTCTCGCCCAGCACCCGGCAGCCACGGATGGCCTGGGATTCGTCCCAGCCCTGATTGACGTCGACACGCACGCTGGCGCGCTCGCCCAGCGCCCGCTTGATCGCCACCACATGCTTGAGGTCCTGCTCCAGCGGGTTGGCGCCGATCTTCAGCTTGAAGATGCGGTGGCGGCGGATGTCGAGCATCTGCTCGGCTTCGGCGATGTCCCGAGCGGTATCGCCGGAGGCCAGGGTCCAGGCCACTTCCAGGCCGTCGCGCACCCGCCCGCCGAGCAGCTCGCTGACCGCAAGGCCCTGGCGCTTGCCCTGGGCGTCGAGCAACGCGCTTTCCAGGCCGGACTTGGCGAAGGTGTTGCCCTTGGCGATCTGGTCCAGACGCAGCATGGCGGCGTTGATGTTGCTCGCATCCTGGCCGACCAGCATCGGCGCCAGATGGCTGTCGATGTTGCTCTTGATGCTCTCCGGGCTTTCGTTGCCGTAGGACAGCCCGCCGATGGTAGTCGCCTCGCCGATGCCTTCGATGCCATCGCTGCAGCGCAGGCGGATGATCACCAGCGTCTGCCGCTGCATGGTGTGCATCGCCAGCTTGTGCGGGCGGATGGTCGGCAGGTCGACGATCGACGTCTGGATGCCTTCGATCAGGATTTGGCTCATTGCTGGTTCAACCTCGGTACGTAGGGGTTCAGGCTTTCGCTGCCAGCAGCGGGGCCGGGACGGCGCTTTCACGCCGCTTCGAGATCACGAACAGGGTCATGGCGAGCGCCGCGATGACGCCGGGAATGGCGAAGGCGATGAAGTTCAGTTGCAGCGGCAGGTTGATCCCCAGCAGCGCGCCGCCCAGCAGCGGACCGACGATGGCGCCGTTGCGACCGATGCCCGAGGCCCAGCCCAGGCCCGTGGAGCGGATCGACAGGCCATAGAACTGCGCGGCGCAGGCGTAGAGCAGAATCTGCGTGCCGATCACGGTGGCGCCGGCAATGGTGATCAGGCTGTAGAGCACCGGCATCGGCGTCTTGAAGCCCAGCAGGCTGATGGACACCACCGACACCGCGAAGAAGGCCACCACCACCTTGGCCAGGTTGAAGCGGTCGCCCAGCCAGCCGCCGAGAATCGCGCCGAACATGCCGCCGAAATTCAGCGCCAGCAGGAACGACAGGCTCGACCCCAGGCTGTAGCCGGCGTTGGCCATCAGCTTCGGCAGCCAGGAACCCAGCGCATAGACCATCAGCAGGCAGCAGAAGAAAGCCACCCAGATCGACAGCGTGCCGAGCAGACGACCATCGCGAAACAGCTCGATCACCGAGGCGCTCTTGCCCTTGCTCTCGGTCAGCTCCAGTACATCGTCAGGCGTAAAGGTCTGCTTGGGCTGGATCTTCTGCAGCAGCGCGCGCGCCTCGTCCGTTCGGCCCTGACGCACCAGGAAACCCACCGACTCGGGCAGTTTCCAGAGAATCAACGGCAGCAGCAGCAGCGGCACCGCGGCGGCGAAGAACATCGCCTCCCAGCCGAAGCGCGGCAGCATGTAGATGCCCAGGCCGGCGGAGAACATGCCGCCCAGCGAGTAGCCGCTGAACATGATGGCGACCAGGGTGCTGCGCAATCTCTTCGGCGCGTACTCGTTCATCAGCGCCACCACGTTGGGCATCAGTCCGCCGCAGCCGAGGCCGGCGAGAAAGCGAAAGATGCCGAATTCGGTCGGGGTGCTGGCAAAACCGTTGAGCACCGTGGCGGCGCTGAACAGCACGAAGCAGATGGCGATGCCTTTCTTGCGCCCGATGCGGTCGGCCAGGGTGCCGAAGATCAACGCGCCGAACATCATCCCGAACAGCGCGTAACTGCCCAGCGCGCCGGCCTGCAGCGGGGTCAGCCGCCACTCCTGCATGATCACCGGCAGCACCACGCCGTAAATGAACAGATCGTAACCGTCGAAGATCAGCAACAGTGCGCACAGGCACATGACCAGCCAGTGGAACTGGCTGAAACGGGCACTATCAATGACGTCGTGAACATCTACTTTACGCATGACAAAGCTCTCTGTTGTTTTTGTTGTCGAAACTGCGTTTGTTCTTTCGCGGCGGAGCCGCTTCCACAAGGTTCGTGCTCAGCCCTGGTCGCCACCACCTACCGGCAGGGTGACGCCGGTGATATAGCTGGCATCGTCGGAGGCCAGGAACAGGATCGCCCCGGCCTGCTCGTCGATGGTTCCGTAGCGCTTCATCTGCGTGGAATCGATGGTCTGATCGACGATCTGCTGGTACCAGATCTTCTCCTGCTCGCTCTGCTCGGCGCTGTTGCGCGGGATACGCCGTGGCGGCGCCTCGGTGCCCCCCGGTGCGGTGGCGTTGACGCGAATGCCGCGCTGGGCATTTTCAAACGCCAGGCACGCGGTCAGCGCATTCACACCGCCCTTGGCCGCGCCGTAGGGCACGCGGTTGAGGCTGCGGGTGGCAATGGAGGAGACGTTGACGATGGCGCCCGCACCCTGCTCCAGCATGTGCGGCAGCGCGGCATGGCAGCACCAGAGCGTGGGGAACAGCGAGCGACGTACTTCGGCCTCGATCTCGTGCTCCTGATAATGCTCGAAGGGCTTGGCCCAGATGGTGCCGCCGACGTTGTTGACGAGGATGTCGAGACGCCCGAAACGCGCCTTCGCCGCGTCCATGACGCGGTGGCAATCGCCGAACTGTTCGAGATCGGCGGTCAGGGTCAGTACCTCGATGCCCTTGGCACCCAGCTCGTCGGCCAGTTCATGGACCAGCTCGGAGCGGTCCACCAGCAACAGGCGACCACCCTCCTCGCCCATGCGCTCGGCCACACGGCGACCGATGCCCTGGGCGGCGCCGGTGATGACCGCGACTTTGTTTTCGAAACGCTTGTTCATCTAACTACCCTCGATACCCTTGTGGGAGCGAACTTGTTCGCGAGCTCTTTCGCTGCAGTAATCCGGGCTTCTGGTCGTGTGCTGGCCTTCTTTCGCGGGCATGGCCCGCTCCTACAGAAGCCGTTCGTCCGCTCAGGCGCTGGCGGCAAATTTCTCGTAGTAGAAGTTCGCCGGTTGCAGGCCCTGCTCACGGATGAACTGGCTGACGGCCTCGACCATCGGCGGCGGGCCGCAGAGGTAGATATCCACTTCACCGTCATTCAGGTGCTTGGGCTCGATATGCTGGGTGACATAGCCCTTCTGCGGATAAGCGCTGTCCGGACTGGCCACGCAGGCGCTGTAGGTGAAATTGGGGATGCGCGCGGCAAACGCCTCGAGCTTGTCCATTTCCACCAGGTCGTGGTCCAGGGTTACGCCGTAGATCAGGTGCAGCGGATGCTCGCTGCCTTGCTCGGCGATCTTTTCCAGCATGGCGGTGAACGGCGCCAGGCCGGTTCCGCCCGCCAGCAACAGCAGCGGACGCTTGATGTCGCGCAGGTAGAAACTGCCCAAGGGACCTGCCAGGGTCAGGCTGTCGCCAGCTTTGGCCAGGCCGGTGAGGAAGCTGCTCATCAGCCCGCCCGGCACATTGCGAATCAGGAAGCTGACTTCGCCATCCCTGGGCAGCGAGCTGAAGGAGTAGGCGCGGGTCTGGTCGCTACCCGGCACCTTGAGGTTGACGTACTGCCCCGGCAGGAAGGCCAGCTGGTTCAGTGCCTCGCCCTTGACCGACAGGGTGATGGTGCTTGCGGAGAGCTGACGCACGTCGCTGATCGCCGCCTCGAAACTGACCTGCTCGGTCTTGCACACTTGCGATGAGGCCGGCACACGCACCACGCAGTCGCTTTCGGCGCGCATCTGGCAGGTCAGCACGTAGCCCTGCTCGGCTTCGTCTTCGCTCAGGGCGTCCTCGATGTACTCATCGCCCAGGTCGTAGCTGCCCGCCTCGGCGAAGCACTTGCAGGCACCGCAGGCACCGTCGCGGCAGTCCAGCGGAATGTTGATACCCTGACGATAGGCGGCATCGGCGACGGTTTCGCCGAGATTGGTTTCGATGAAGCGGGTCACGCCGTCTTCGAAATTCAATGCAATGTTGTAGGTCATGGCTGCGCCCTCAGAGGTGGTACACGTCGATCATCTGGCGGATGTAGTCATTCTTCAGCACGACCTTCTTGGCCTTGATCAGCGGGTTCTCGCCACGCACGTCGAGCGTGTAGAAGTTGGTGCCGTAAAAATGATCGACAGCCTTGTAGCGGAAGCTCATGGTGTGCCAGTTGTAGCGCAGCTTGCACAAGCCATCGGCCTGCTCCAGCAGTTCGAGATTGCTGATGTTGTGGCTGGTGCGGGTATCCGGAATAGTGGCGCTCGAACGCTCGGTACGGATGCGGAACACGCGGTCTTCCAGGCCGCCACGGTTGCCGTACCAGATCAGCGAAATTTCGCTTTGCGGATCTTCGGTGAGCCGGTCGCGGTCATCCCAGGCCGGCATCCAGAACGATGCATCCGGTGCGTAGAGTTCGAGCCAGGCATCCCACTCCTTGTCGTCGAGGTAACGCGCTTCGCGGTAGAGGAAATCGCGCGCGGCTTCGTAGGAAATGGTCATTTACGCGCCCTCCACGTGAATCAGTTTTTCCTGTTCTGCCTCGACAGCCTTGATCATCTGTTCCTGCCAGTAGCGATGCTGCATGACGAACAGGCCTTCATCTTCGGAGCGGGCTCCGCTGAGCAGCGGGTACAGATCGATTTCCTTGGCACCTTCATCGGGTCCGTCGATCCAGTGACTGGCACCACGTGACATGTCGTTCCATTCCATGGCGCGCCCCTGAAAGCCCTGTTGGCAGGCACGGAATTCTTCCAGGTCGTCCGGTGTGGCCATGCCGCTGACGTTGAAGAAATCCTCGTACTGGCGAATGCGGCGCGCGCGCGCTTCGGCGCTCTCGCCCTTGGGCGCGATGCAGTAGATGGTGACCTCGGTTTCGTCCACCGAAATCGGTCGGGCGATGCGCAGTTGCGAGCCGAACTGGTCCATCAGGTACAGGTTCGGGTACAGGCAGAGGTTGCGTGAGTTGCCGATCATCCAGTCGGCGCGGGCCTGGCCGAACTCGGCGACCATTTCGTCGCGGCGCGCGTACAAAGGGCGGTCTTCGGGGTTGTCCCAGCGGGTCCAGAGCAGCAGGTGGCCGTTCTCGAAGGAATAGAAACCACCGCCTTTCTTGCCCCAGCCACCGGCGCTCATGGTGCGGATTTCTTCACCGGCGTTGCGCAGCTTGCGCTGATTCTGAGTGGCGGCGTAGTTCCAGTGCACGGCGGTGACGTGATAGCCGTCGGCGCCGTTCTCGGCAGTCAGCTTCCAGTTGCCGCCAAAGACATAACTGGAGGAACCGCGCAGCACCTCGATGCCCTCCGGAGACTGGTCGACCACCATGTCGATGATCTTCTTCGACTCGCCGAGGAAGTCTTCCAGCGGGGCGACATCTTCACGCAGGCTGCCGAACAGGAAGCCACGGTAGGACTCGAAGCGCGCAACCTTCTTCAGGTCGTGGGAGCCGTCGCAATCGAAGCTGTCCGGATAGCCCGCTTCCTTGGGGTCCTTGACCTTGAGCAGCTTGCCCGAGTTGTTGAAGGTCCAGCCATGGAAGGGGCAGGTATAGGTGGCCTTGTTGCCGCTCTTGAAACGGCAGAGCATCGCGCCACGATGGCTGCAGGCATTGATGAAGGCATTCAGCTCGCCTTCCTTGTTGCGCGCAATGAAGATCGGCTGACGCCCCATCTGGGTGGTGTAGTAGTCGTTCTTCTCGGGGATCTGGCTCTCATGGGCGAGATAAAGCCAGTTGCCCTCGAAGATGTGCTTCATTTCCAGATCGAACAGCTGGGGATTCGTGAACATCTCGCGTTTGCAGCGAAAGATGCCCTTCTCTTTGTCTTCTTCAAGCAGCGAATCAAGGTATTCGATTCCCAGGGACATGGCCGGGGCCTCCATTGTTATTGTTTCTACGTGATGAAGGTTACGGCGCACGAAGGACCATCAATATCCGTTTTCTGCAGCACCTCTATCCGCTTCCTGCAATGCGACATGAAGCCGCACACACAGACACAAGCCCGCCGCCCGCTGCCTGTTACCGGGAGCGGGAGCGGGAGCGGGAAATTAGAGAAGGGAGGGAAGGAAAAGGAGCTGCCGCAGGTCAGGGACAGCTCGAAGGAAACTCAGTGGTGGCGGCGCAGCGTGTCGGACGGCAGCTCGCCGAAAGTGCTCTTGTAGCTTTCCGAGAAACGGCCCAGGTGCAGGAAGCCGTAGTCCATGGCGATTTCGGTGATGTTGCGAACCTTGGCCGAAGGATCGCTCAGGCGACCGTAAATCTGTTCCAGCTTCTTCTGGCGAATATAGGATTTGGGCGTGGTGCCGACCCTGCGCTCGAACAGCATGTAGAGCGAGCGCGGGCTCATGTGCGCCAGTTGGGCCAGCTGCTCGACGGAAATATCCTTTTTCAGGTGCTCGTCGATGTAGTCGGTGATCCGACCGAACGAGGGGCAGCTGTCCCCCAGCGGCTCACGCTGAATATTGCTGGCAAGGGTGCATAGCAGCTTCGAGGCGATGATGCGGCCGTATTGTTCCTGCAGTTGTGCAACGCAGTGCTCGGCTTTCGCTTCCTGGCAGATCAGGCCGATCAGACCCTCGATGCCTTCGAGCTTGCCTAGATCGTAACGGCTGGCCGCGAAGCGAATGCCTTCGCTCGGTGCACGCCACTGGTTGTCGGTGCAGGCCTGTTCGAGAAAAGAAGCCGGCAGCTTGACGATCAGCTTCTCGCAATCGTCGGAATAAATCAGATCGACAGGATCGTCCGGATTGATCAGCAGCAGCTCACCGGGGGTGAAGTAATGCTCCTGGCCGCGCCCACGCCACAGGCAGTGGCCACGCCGCAGCAACTGCAGATGGTAGATGGTTTCCAGCGCAGGAGAGGTGACATGCACGCTGCCGCCATAGCTGATCTGACACAGGTCCAGCTTGCCGAAACTGCAATGGCTCAGACTGGCCTGCGGGCTACCAGCGCGCGGCAGTTGAATGCAGTGCGTACCGACATGCTGATTGACGTAGTCCGACACCATATGGGGATCGGCATGTTCAAAAACCGTATTTCTTGCACCCAGCAGACTGACCATCACAAGGCACTCTTATAGTTATTGGTGAAGCCGGGCGTTGTCAGAACCTGTTCCCACGCCCTCGCCTGTCGTCATGCCAGAGCGCGCAATGGCGGCTCTGATCACGAACAGAATATCGCTGGCCTGAAGCATAGGAGATAAGACCAAGGCCCAACAGCCGACCTGCCCGATAATCGCACGTTTTCCAAGGACAATGACCAGCCGGTCACTTTCCAGACACAACCGCCTCGCCAGTATCTGGATAATCCGCCGCCGCCCGTAGCGTATCGGCAATGGCCTGCGCCGCGACCGACAGTTCATGGCCGGGTTTGGTGAGGATGCCGACCGGTCGCTCGATCACCGGCTCCGTCAATGCGACGCAGCGGGCGCCCAGTTCGAGCATCTGCGCCCGACACAGTGCCGGCACTGCGCTGACACCCAGGCCGCTGGCGACCATGCGACCGACGGTTGCCAACTGGTGGCTTTCGAACTGCACCGGCAACACCCGGCCACGCTGACGAAGATGGTCTTCCAGCATGAAACGCACCGTTGACGGTCGTTGCAAGGTGATGAACGGATAATCGAGCAACTGCTGCCAGGCCAGTTCGGCGCAGCCGGCCAGCGCCGAACCGGCGGGCACCACGGCCACGAAACGGTCGCTGTACAAAGGCGTGAAATCCAGTGGCATGCCGGGCTCGGGCTCGAAGGCGATGCCCAGTTCGACCTGACGGTCGCGCACCATCTCCATGACCTGCTCGTTGATGACGTCATGCACGGTGACGCTGATCGAGGGATAGTGCTGGCGAAACGAACGCAGCACCGGCGGCAGCAGGTTACCGGCGAAGGAAGGCATCGACGCCAGCGTCACCCGCCCCTGGCGCAGGGTGAAGCGCTGGCGCAACTCGTCCTCGGCATTATCCCAGTCAGCCAGCAGCCGACGCGCCAACGGCAGCAGCACTTCACCTTCAGGCGTCAGGCTGACGGCCCGCGTGGTGCGACTGAAGAGCCGCCCGCCCAGACCTTCTTCCAGCGCCTTGATGGTCAGGCTCAGCGCCGACTGCGACAGGTGCAGGCGTTCGCAGGCCTGCACGAAGCTCAGCGATTGTGCGACGGCAAGGAAGGCGCGCAGCTGCTTGACTGTCATTTATCCACTCTCGAATGCGGAGACGAAGCGAGTATTCACCCGTCAACTGTTTCGAATCAACAATCAATAGTGCTTAAAAATCAACTTAACAAATGACTCGCTCGGAGAAACACTCGATTGCAGCGAGTCTCCCAAAAAACAAGAAGGACTTATCCATGGCTGGTTTCGACAAACGCGTCAGCAGTTATGCCCAGGCGCTGGAAGGATTGCAGGACGGCATGACCGTTCTTGCCGGCGGCTTCGGCCTGTGCGGCATCCCGGAAAACCTCATCGCCGAGATCAAGCGCAAAGGCACACGCGATCTGACGGTGGTCTCCAACAACTGCGGCATCGACGGCTTCGGCCTTGGCCTGCTGCTCGAAGACCGGCAGATCCGCAAGATGATCGCCTCCTATGTCGGTGAGAACGCCCTGTTCGAGAAGCAGTTGCTCGATGGCGAGCTGGAAGTCGAGCTGACGCCCCAGGGCACCCTGGCCGAAAAGATGCGCGCCGGCGGTGCCGGAATTCCGGCCTTCTACACCGCCACCGGCTACGGCACGCCCGTTGCCGAAGGCAAGGAAGTGCGCGAATTCAACGGTCGTCCGCACATTCTCGAACAGGCCATCACCGGCGACTTCGCCATCGTCAAGGCCTGGAAAGCCGACCACTACGGCAACCTGATCTACCGCCACACCGCGCAGAACTTCAACCCACTGGCCGCAGCAGCCGGGAAGATCACCGTGGTCGAGGTCGAGGAAATCGTCGAACCCGGCGAAATCGACCCTGCGCAGATCCACACGCCCGGCATCTATGTCGACCGCATCATCTGCGGCACCTTCGAGAAGCGCATCGAGAAGCGCACCGTCCGCAGCTGACTCCTGCGACTAAACCAAGAACAAGAGGCAAAAGTCCCATGGCATTAACCCGCGAACAAATGGCCCAGCGCGTCGCCCGCGAATTGCAGGACGGCTTTTACGTCAACCTCGGTATCGGCATCCCGACGCTGGTCGCCAACTACGTGCCCGAAGGCATGGAAGTGATGCTGCAATCGGAGAACGGCCTGCTCGGCATGGGCGCATTTCCCACCGAGGCAGAACTGGACGCCGACATGATCAATGCCGGCAAGCAGACCGTCACCGCACGCATTGGCGCCTCCATTTTCGACTCCGCAGAATCCTTCGCGATGATCCGCGGTGGCCATATCGACCTGACCGTGCTCGGCGCCTTCGAGGTGGACGTGAACGGCAACATCGCCTCCTGGATGATCCCCGGCAAGCTGGTCAAGGGCATGGGCGGCGCGATGGACCTGGTGGCCGGTGCGGAAAACATCATCGTGCTGATGACCCACGCTTCGAAGGATGGCGAATCCAAGCTGCTGCCCCAGTGCAACCTGCCGCTGACCGGCGCCGGCTGCATCAAGCGCGTACTGACCGATCTGGCCTACCTGGAAATCGAGAACGGCGCTTTCGTGCTCAAGGAGCGCGCGCCGGGCGTGAGCGTCGAGGAAATCGTCGCCAAGACCGCCGGTAAGCTGGTGGTGCCCGACCATGTACCGGAAATGACCTTTTGACAGGCCGTTGAAAATATTTTTTCGACGGTCTGTTAACCCATTTGATCGGAGCAAGAACATGCAAGACGTCGTTATCGTCGCCGCCACCCGTACTGCCATCGGTGCCTTCCAGGGCGCGCTGGCCAATATCCCCGCGCCGGAGCTGGGCGCCGCCGTGATCAAGCACCTGCTGGAGCAGACCGGGCTGAACCCCGCCGAAGTCGATGAGGTCATTCTCGGCCAGGTACTCACCGCCGGCGCCGGCCAGAACCCGGCGCGCCAGGCCTCGATCAAGGCCGGCCTGCCGCATGAAGTCCCCTCCTTCACCCTGAACAAGGTCTGCGGCTCCGGCCTCAAGGCGCTGCACCTGGCGACCCAGGCGATTCGCTGCGGTGATGCCGAGGTGATCATCGCCGGCGGCCAGGAGAACATGAGCCTGGCGCCCTACGTACTGCCCAAGGCGCGCACCGGGTTGCGCATGGGCCATGCCGAGCTGGTCGATACGATGATCAGCGATGGCCTCTGGGATGCCTTCAACGATTTCCACATGGGCATCACCGCTGAAAACCTGGTCGACCAGTACGGCATCAGCCGTGAAGCGCAGGATGCCTTCGCCGCCGCCTCGCAGCAGAAGGCCGTTGCGGCCATCGAGGCCGGTCGTTTCAGAGATGAAATCACGCCTATCGAAATCCCCCAGCGCAAGGGCGAGCCGCTGTGTTTCGACACCGACGAGCAGCCACGCGCCGGCACCACTGCCCAAGCGCTGGCCAAACTCAGGCCTGCCTTCAAGAAGGAAGGTTCGGTCACCGCCGGCAACGCCTCTTCGCTCAATGACGGTGCGGCGGCGGTGCTGCTGATGAGCGCGGACAAGGCCAGGGCGCTCGGGCTGCCGGTGCTGGCGCGCATCAAGGCCTACGCCAATGCCGGCGTAGACCCGGCGGTCATGGGCATTGCCCCCGTTTCGGCCACTCGCCGCTGCCTGGACAAAGCCGGTTGGACGCTGGATGAACTGGACCTGATCGAAGCCAACGAAGCCTTCGCCGCCCAGGCGCTGTCGGTCGGCCAGGAGCTGGGCTGGGATGCGGGCAAGGTCAACGTCAACGGCGGCGCCATCGCCCTTGGCCATCCCATCGGTGCCTCCGGCTGCCGGATCCTGGTCAGCCTGCTGCACGAAATGATCCGCCGCGATGCGAAAAAGGGACTCGCGACCCTCTGCATCGGCGGCGGCCAGGGTGTGGCGCTGGCACTGGAACGGAGCTGATTTTCAGCACGCCCTGTCACATTGAGCATCGTGCAAGCAACAACCAAGGGCTCGCTGCGCTGTGTCGTCATGGGCATGGCAGGCGATGCCTGACAAAAAGAATAAAGAAGGATTTCAACGATGATTAACACCATTACCGCCTTGAGCGTAAGGCTCGTCCAGCGTTACCTGCCCTCACCGTTCGTATTTGCGATTCTCCTCAGCCTGTTCGTGCTGGCCGCGAGCATGATGACGACCGGCCAGGGCCTGCCCGCCATGGCCAGGCACTGGGGCACCGGCTTCTGGACGTTGCTGACCTTCGCCATGCAGATGTCACTGATTCTGGTCACCGGCCATGCCCTGGCCAGCGCACCGGCCATCCACCGTCTGCTGGGCGGTCTGGCTCGAATAGCTCGCACGCCAGGTCGCGCCGTGGTCATGGTGACACTGGTCGCGCTGGCTGGCTCCTGGATCAACTGGGGCTTCGGTCTGGTGATCGGCGCCGTATTCGCCCGCGCCCTGGCGCGCGAGGTCAAGGGCGTCGACTACCCCTTGCTGGTGGCGGCGGCCTATTCGGGCTTCCTCATCTGGCATGGCGGCCTGTCCGGTTCGGTCCCGCTGTCGCTGGCCAGCGGCGGCGCCGACCTGGAGCGCATGACCGGCGGGGTCATCACCTCCGCCATTGGCGTCGGCGATACCCTGTTCACGCCCCTCAATCTGACCATCATTGCCCTGCTGGTCATCGGCCTGCCGCTGCTTAACTGGGCCATGCACCCCAAGCAGCCAAAAGTCGCCGACCCGGCCCTGCTGGTCGACCCGGTACACGAACCGCTGCCACACGAAACCATCGCACAGCGCCTGGATGACAGCAAAATACTGAACCTGATCATCGTTGCCCTGGGCGCCGTTTACTTCATCTACTATTTCGCCGAGAACGGTTTTGCGCTGACGCTGAACATCGTCATCGGCCTGTTCCTGTTCATCGGCCTGGCGCTGCATGGTTCGCCGGAGCGCTACATGCGTGCGGTGCAGGACGGCATCGGCGGCATCAGCGGCATCGTCATCCAGTTCCCCTTCTACGCCGGGATCATGGGCATGATGGTCGGCGCCAATGCCGACGGCCTGTCGCTGGGCAAACAGATCACCGACACCTTCATCGCTTGGTCGACGGTCGATACCTTCCCCATGCTGGCCTTCCTCAGTGCCGGCCTGGTCAACGTCTTCGTGCCGTCCGGTGGTGGCCAATGGGCGGTGCAAGGCCCGATCATGCTGCCGGCTGGCGAAGCCCTGGGCGTGGCTCCGGCGGTCACGGCCATGGCGATTGCCTGGGGCGATGCCTGGACCAACATGATCCAGCCGTTCTGGGCGCTGCCGATTCTGGCTATCGTCGGCCTCGGCGCACGCGACATCATGGGTTACTGCCTGTTGATCCTGGTGTACTCGGGCGTGGTCATTTCCGGCTGTTTCTATTTCCTCACCTAAAAACCGACATAAGACATCGCGCTTCGGTTACTGACGAAACCCCGCTCATGCGGGGTTTCTTTTTTCCAGCTATCGCAATTGGTTCCCCCAGCGGACGACGAGCGGCGCAAATTTTTCGTTACAGACAGTGTCGCAGTTAACGGACTGGGATCTGATTCCGTAGTAGCGACAAGGAACGAGGCCTGGCTGCAACGCGACATTTCGTTGCGTGCAATGGGAGGGGCGAGCATTCGGCAATGGATGCTCGCAAGCAGCCGCCGTCTCGACTGGGACGGCATTGAAGACTCGCAAAGGAAAGACCGATGCTCTTCAACTCCATGGTGTTCATCGCCGGCTTTCTGCCGGTGGTTCTTCTTGGCTTTATCCTGTTTGCAGGGTCTGGCAGGCAACGTTCTGCCGCCATCTGGCTGACGCTGGCGTCGCTGGTGTTCTACGGCTGGTGGAACCCCGTCTATGTGCCACTGCTGATCGGCAGCATGGTGACAAACTACCTGATCGGTGGATGCCTGAGGCGCAGGCCATCGCGGACGCTGCTGGTGCTCGGCGTCGGGGCCAACGTGGCGCTGCTCGGCTACTACAAGTACACCGGCTTCCTGTTCGGCACACTCGACGAGGCCTTTGGCCTGGGCTGGTCGGTGGGCGATATCATCCTGCCGCTGGCGATTTCCTTCTTCACCTTCCAGCAGATCGCCTATCTGGTGGACGCCCATGACGGCGAAGTGAGCGAACATGATTTCGTCAATTACTGCCTGTTCATCAGCTTCTTCCCGCAACTGATCGCCGGCCCGATTACCCATCACGGCGAGATGCTCAAACAATTCAAGGACCACAGCACCTTTCGTCCGCGGCTGGACAATATCTCTCTGGGCCTGACGATATTCGTGCTCGGCCTGTTCAAGAAGGTGATCATCGCCGACCCGCTGGGCGCCCAGGCCTCGCCGATCTTCGCGGTCGCTGCCGACGGCAGCGTTCCGGCGCTTTACGACGCCTGGTTCGGCGCGCTCGCCTATACGCTGCAGATCTACTTCGACTTCTCCGGCTACAGCGATATGGCCATAGGCCTGGGGCTGCTGTTCGGGCTGCGCCTGCCGGTGAACTTCAACAGCCCGTTCAAGGCGCACAACCTCATCGACTACTGGTCACGCTGGCACATGACGCTGACGCGCTTTCTCACGGCCTATATCTACAACCCCATCGTCATGCGCATCACCCGTTCACGCATGGCGGCGGGCAAACCACTGCCTCGCCGGGGGAAGATGAGCCTGGGCACCTTCGTCGTCCTGGTGGCCTACCCCACCGTGCTGACCATGTTCATCTCCGGCATCTGGCATGGCGCAGGCTGGCAGTTCGTGGTGTTCGGCCTGCTGCATGGCTTCTACCTGGTGGTCGCCCATGGCTTCCGGGCCTGGAAGGCGCGCCGGGGCCTGCCGCTCGACAGCGACAAGCGCCTGCATCATTGCGCCGCCGTGCTGCTGACCTTCCTCTGCGTGGTCGTGGCGATGGTGTTCTTCCGTGCCGAAAGCGTCCCGGCGGCGCTGGCGATGCTGTCAGGCATGCTCGGCCTGAGCGAGCTGAGCACCAAGTTCGACAAGTCGGACTACCTCACCCTGGCACTGCTGCTCGCCTTCGTCTGGCTGATGCCCAACGTGCAGCAATGGATGGCGCGTTTCCGCACCGCCCTGGATGCACAGCCACGCGAAAGCTGGCTGCTGCGCTGGCTTCCCGCCGCCTCGTGGAGCCCGACACCGGTCATCGGCGTGGCCATCGGCGTACTGGGCTTCTTCGCTCTCGCCGTGGCGTTCTCCGTGGCGCCTACCGAGTTTCTCTACTTCCAGTTCTGACGCAAAAGGAGCGAATGGCTAATGGATCAGCTTCTCTGGCTAGCCGAACATCCAGACCTGAGCGCCGCTATCGGCGAAGCCAAGCGCGAGCCCGACCCGCTCGCACGGCTCGCAGCGGCCACACGGCTCGCAGGCTATCGACGGGACTTCACCCTGACCACCCGCCTGGACCGGCTGGCAAGCGAAGGCTTGCAGGCGGTGGCCAACGGCGGAGCATCCGTTTCAGGCTTGCGGCCTCTGCGTATCGCGCTGCTCGCCTCGCATACGGTGGATCACCTGATGCCGGCGATTCGCGTCGCCGGCTTGCAGCGGCGCTTGGCGCTCTCGGTGCATGTCGCGCCCTATGGCATGTACCGCCAGGCACTGCTGATGGACGACCCGGCGCTGACGAGCTTCGCTCCGCAACTGATCGTCCTGGCGCTGGATGTCCGCGACGCGCCCCTGCAACTGCCGCTGGAGGCCTCGCCGGAGGATGTGGATGCAGCCGTGACCGAGCGTGTCGACGAGCTGCGCCTGCTCTGGCGTCGCGCCCGTGAACGCTTCGCCGCCCAGGTGGTACAGCAAACCCTGGTGCCCGCCGATCCAGCCATCTTCGGCTCGTTCGAGGCACTGGTGCCTGCGGCACCTTATGCAGTGATCGATCGCTTGAATGCAGCCATCCGCAGCGCCGCCCGGGAAGACGGCGTGCTGCTGATGGATCTCGCCTGGGAAGCGGCGCGCGGCAGCTACGGCGACGGCCTGGCCGAACCGCTGCGCTGGCACCAGGCCAAGCAGCTGGTGAGCCCGAACCTGGCGCCCTTGTATGGCGACCAGTTGGCACGCATCGCCGCCGCCAGCGCCGGTCTGTCGCGCAAATGCCTGGTGCTGGATCTGGACAACACGCTGTGGGGCGGCGTGATCGGTGACGATGGCCTCGATGGCATTCATCTGGGCCAGGGCTCGCCCAGCGGCGAAGCCTTCCTTGCCTTCCAGCGCTACGCGGCGCTGCTGGCGCGGCGCGGGATCATCCTCGCGGTGTGCAGCAAGAACGACCTGAGCATCGCCGAGGCGGCGTTCAGCCATCCTGAAATGGCACTCAAACGCAGCGACATCGCCGCCTTCGTCGCCAACTGGGAAGACAAGGCCGGCAACCTGCGGCGCATCGCCTCGATGCTGGATATCGGTCTGGACAGCCTGGTCTTCGTCGATGACAACCCGGCCGAGCGCGATATTGTGCGGCGCGAGCTACCAGAGGTGGCGGTGCCGGAATTGCCCGAAGACGTAGCCGACTACCCGGCACGTGTCGCCGCAGCCGGCTATTTCGAAGCGGTGTCCTTTACTACGGACGACACCACGCGCGGGCGCAATTATGCGCTGAACGCCGAGCGCAAGGCCGCCATGAGCCAGGCCACCGACATGGAAGGCTACCTGCGCGGACTGCAGATGGTGCTGCACGCCACGCCCATCGGTGCCGCCGAACTTGTCCGCAGCACCCAGCTGATCAACAAGACCAATCAGTTCAACCTCACCACACGCCGCTACAGCGAGGCGGAGGTCGAGCGCATCGCCGGCGACCCGCGCTCGGTCGCATTGGCGATCCGCCTGACCGACAAGTTCGGCGACAACGGTCTGATCAGCGTGGTGCTGGCCCGACCGGACGCGACCGTCGCCGACGACGAGCTGCTGATCGACAGCTGGCTGATGAGCTGTCGCGTGCTGGGCCGGCAGGTCGAAGAAGCCGTCCTCGACGTGCTCGCCAAGGCGGCCAGCACGGCGGGCTACGGTGCATTGATCGGCGAATACCGGCCCACCGAACGCAACGCCATGGTCGCCGAACACTATCCACGGCTGGGCTTCGTCCAGCATCCGGCGCCCGTCGAGGCCGCGACCTTCTGGCGCTACGCCCTCGGTTCCAACCGCTCCTCCCGCCACTTCATCGAGGTAAAGACATGACCGAAGCAGACGTAATCGAGGCACTCACCCCGGTCTTTCACGACGTGTTCGACGACGACAGCATCGTGCTGACTCCGGAAATGACCGCCAATGACATCGAGGGCTGGGACAGCCAGACCCACGTGATGCTCACGGTCGCCGCCGAACAGCGCTTCGGCATCAAGTTCCGCACCGCGGAGCTGGAATCGCTGCGCAACGTCGGTCACTTCGCCCAGGTCATCAGCGCCAGACTCGCAGGAAGGTAGACCATGCCCTACACCGCCGAAGCATCCGGGTCCGGCAACACCGGCGAGCAAGCGGCAGCCAGCGCACCGGACCGGGTCCGCACGCGCTATCTGCTGTCCGTGGTTGCCGGTCTGCTCGGCGCACTGGGGCTGTTCTGCCTGACGCTGTTCGGCCTGGAGCGAACCGGCAACCTGCCGCCACCGGCGTTCTCCAACAATCTCTGTGTCGACGAGAAACTCAACTTCCTGCGAGGCAACCCGATTGACTCGCCCAATCTTCTGGTCATCGGCTCATCGGTGGCCTGGCGGCATGTGGATGGCAACGCCCTGGTCCAGGCCATGCCCCGCCTGCGGCCCATGAACGGCGCTTTCTGCGGGCTGTTCGCCAATCAGTCGACCTATGTTGGCCACTGGCTGCTCGACCGCGAGCCGAGCATTCGCAGCGTCGTGATGATCGCCAATCCACAGGATTTCGCCGGCTGCTGGAAGGCTCCGACAGCGGTATTCAACCGCGAGCATGTCAGCCCTTATGTGTACGAGGGCGCATCGCACTGGGGCTACTACATGCGCTATTTCGCACCCGCCTCCCTCGCCCGCAACGCCCTGACCGTAAAGGCGCAGCGCGCCGGTCAGATCGAATGGGACCCGCTGGTGTTCAATCGCTTCGGCGACGGCCCGTTGCGGACCGACAACACCCGCCACCTGATGTATGGCCGCCCGGATGCGCTGGACCGCAACTGCTTCGATGCGCTGCTGGAAATGAGCGCACGACTGCAACACGAAGGCCGCACGCTGATGGTCGTTTCCACCCCGCTGCACCCTGAGTGGAAAGAAAAGTACGACCCGGACGGCGCCTTCCTTGCCGATTTCGACAGGCGTATCGCCGGTGCCCTGGCCACGACTGGCGGCACCTACTGGAACGCCGACAAGGACTGGAACACGCCGGAGAATGCCTTCGTCGATGCGGTACATCTACGCTGGTCAGCCGCACAGGAATTCACCAGGGCACTGGCCGAACAGTTGCGTAAAAGCGCGCCCGGTCCGACTGCTGCAGCCCTGCACAGATCCTCCGCTGAACGGCGATTGCCGGCGCTTTGACGCCGTGCTATCTAAGTGACTGTATTCCGTCATATCTCGCAACAGTTCCAGGGAAGAAAATCAGATGGACACTACAAAGACTGCAGTTACTGGGGCCGAGCGATGGGGAGTCGTCTACCCATACGGCAGCGTACTGGCGATATTCGAAAACGAGCAGGAGGCCTTGTCCGAAGCGAACTGCTTCGGCGGCGCAGTGGTTCGGATAGTGCAGGATGTCTGGAATGCGGTGAGTGCCGGCAGCGAAACAGGCGCCAGCACGCAAGAGCTGGCAACCTCTTGATTCCGTAGATGCTCAGGCAGGCACTTACAGTGTCGCCCTGGCATAGTTGTTGACTGCGAGAGCATCTGCCCTGCCCGCGTCCTGACGCTGCTGGAGAATGATATCCAGCACGCGGCTCGGCTGAAGCTCGATGTCATCGAAGGTGATCATCTGGCCAGGTTCGAGCGCACGCTTGAGCACGGTATTGCGCAACAGGCCGATAGGCACGTGCTCAGGTTCGTCAGCGAGGCGTATCGCTTCGCCGCGCACATCGAAACCACCAATGCCGCGCATGATGATCTCGCCGGGCTTCATCTCGTGCTTGGCCATGGCCGCGACACCCAGCGTCGGTTTCGTCGAGTTGTTCAGCAACACTCCACCACCGGCCAGCACCCTGCGTACCGTCTTGCCGACCTCCAGGGAACAGAGATGGAAGGGCCGCGACAGCACGTAGTACGGGCCGGGACCCAACTTGAAATACTCGATGGCCGGAGCCTGGGCTTCATCGTGACGACAGACCAGAAAGACACCTCCCGCCGGATAACCGCTGGGTATGACGTAATCCACTATCGGCTGACCGAGATTTTCCGCGATCAACCCAAGCACACTGGCGCTGCGGTTGAGGTCGGTCGAGGCCAGGCCCTCCAGCCCAGGCCGGGAAATGCTCGCGCCAAAGCCGTTGCCCACCACCACCTGCTCGATCTGCACCTTGGTGCCATCGGTGAACGAGGTGGTCTGATCGATGCTGATCCCCTGCCGCTTCGACCAGTAAGCCATGTCTTCCCGGCTGGGGTTGTGGTTGAGAAAGCCCTTCATGTTGCCGTACACGAGCGGTTTGAAGCCCATCTGCACGGCATCTTCGTGCAGAGCGGCAAGCGAGCCTGGCTGATCGCCCTCCGCTTCGGTGAGCAGCCCCTTGCCTGCCAGCCAGGAACCCGTGGTGACCTGCAACTCAGCGTTCACGGTGACGACCGGCAAGCCGGCTTCGAAAGCGCGTTCGATGACCTGCGTACCGAAAAACACATCGCCGGAACACTCGACGATAAGATCAGAGTGCTCGACAAGGTCATCAATGGAGTTGGTCAGCGCCTCCCTGAGCGGAAAATCATCGATCGCATCGATGCCCCGGCGCGTGAGGACACGGGTTATCCGCAGATCTGGATAGTGCTGCATGATCAGGCGAACGAAGCAACGCGAAATCATGCCTGTGCCGGAAACTCCTACTCTTTTCAGGGTTGTGGTCATCTTGAAAGTCCTTTTTTGTCGACCCTAGGTCGGACCGTCACAATTTGAAAAAGTTTGCGTAAAGCCATCAATCCGTACAGGTGTCCGTGAGCCCTGTAACCGTTCTCGCCGAGCAACAAAGTCGAAGATCATCCTGAACCGCCAATGTCTCTTCTCGCCCGCCGCCCGCCTGCCCCAGACACCATTGGCGCACGGTTACGCCGAGCGTCTCGACAGGTGCATCGGCCGCTTCCACCACAGGCGAGAAATTGAACGCTTCCAGCAGGCCGGCCAGCACCATTCGGGCCTTGATGAACTGGCCATGCCAAAACAGGCGGGCCACCAGGCCCAGGCGCGAAACAGCCAGCACCGGCACACGGCGCCAACGATGGTAGCGGCGGGCAATGAACAGCTCGTTGCGGATGAAGTGCCGGTGCAGTGCAATCCGCTGCGGGTCGGTTTCACGGCGGATATCGATCGAGCCGCTGACCCGCCGCAGGTGCAGCACCCTGCTCGCGGCCACCAGATAGCCAGGCGTCTGCTGGCTGATGCGCAGGGTGAACTCGGTATCGTCGCCCCACATGAACATCGGCGCGAGCGGCAGGCCGTAGCGTTGCAGTGACAGGCGGGGCACCAGGATCGAGACGAAGGTTGCCGGACGCACCGGAATCACGCCGAACCGCAGCAGGGCCGGCCAGTTTTCATAATCGATGGCGTTGCTGCGCGCATCGACATTTGGCACGTTGGTCAGCAACCCGTCCTCGGTATAGGCAGTGGAAAGCAGGAAGGAATGGGGCTGATCCTGGGCATCAAGCGTTTCGGCGGCTTCGACAAGCCGCTGCAGGGCGTCCGGTTCGGGTATGACGTCATCGTCCATCATCCAGACGAAATCGGCGCCCAGCTGGTAGGCAATGCGGAACCCGGCGCTGAAACCACCCGATGCGCCGGTGTTGTGCGACAACTCGTAGACCCTGAGCGTGGGTAGCTGAAGTTGCAGAAGCATCTCCAGCGTCCCGTCACCGCTGGCATTGTCAACCACGATGATGCCGTCACAGGGGCGGCTCTGGGCGTTGATGCTCTCCAGACAGCGTTTGAGCAAATCCTTGCGTTTGTACGACAGTACGACTGCGTATATCTGTTCCATGGCTCGCTCTCTGACCGAGATGACAGGTGGCTGTTTGGCATAGCGCTCTGCTCCGACCGGGAAAGCGGAACAGGGTTCAAGCAGCAGAAGACAAATCCTGAAACATTTCACCTTTTCGCCCTGAAAAGAGTCCGACGGTTGGTAATCGCACCCATTTGGCACGGCGATCAGCCAGGCCAAACGCTGCTGGCATATCGCCCCGTCCACGCCCCCAAGGCCCGCCACAGCTGGCCTGAAGCAAGGCTGCCGGCAGCTTTCGCGGCCCTGGCATACAAGATGCATTCTCAGTCACAACGCCTGCCGAGCGATCCGGCAGCACTGCCCGGACTGCCAGCAGCATTCATCAAGGCGTCACCTCGCGCTGACGGCGTCCGGAACGGCTTCGACTGAGGAACACGTCATGCATGCAAGCGTTCTCCCGCTCAAGAGCGAAACACTGGTCATCGTCGGCAACGGCATGGTTGGCCATCACTGCGTTGAACAGCTGATCGCACGCGATGCGCTGGAGCGCTACCAGATTCATGTGTTCGGCGAAGAGCATCAGCGCGCTTACGACCGGGTGCACCTTTCCGAGTACTTCGGCGGGCGCGATGCCGATGCCCTGGCGCTGTGCGATGCGGGCTGGTACGCCGACCACAGCGTGCAGCTGCACTTGGGCGTGCAGGTACTGGAAATTGATCGCGCCCGGCAGGAGATCCTCACGACGCAGGGTCGCCAGCCTTACGACCGGCTGATCCTGGCGACCGGCTCCTATCCCTTCGTGCCATCGATTGCCGGTGCGGAGGGCAATGCGCAACTGCTCTACCGCACGCTGGATGATCTGGACCAGATCCGCGTGGCAGCGGTCGGTGCCCGGCGCGGCGTGGTGATCGGCGGTGGGCTGCTTGGCCTGGAAGCCGCCAATGCGCTGAAATCCCTGGGCCTGGAAGCCCATGTGGTGGAGTTCGCATCACGCCTGATGCCGGTGCAGCTCGACGCCGAAGGTGGCGAGGCGCTCAAGGCGCGGATCGAGGCCCTCGACGTCGGCGTGCATCTGTCGCGGGCCACCCAGGCGATCATTCCCGGTGCGGATTTCGCCTGGCGCCTGATCTTCGACGATGGCGAGTTTCTGGAAACCGATCTGGTGGTGTTCTCCGCCGGCATCCGTCCACAGGATGCGCTTGGCCGGCAGGCCGCGCTCGCACTCGGGCCACGCGGCGGTATCGTGATCGACAACGCTTGTCGTAGCAGCGATCCGGCGATCTTCGCCATCGGTGAATGTGCCGCCTGGAACGGCAGCGTGTTTGGCCTGGTGGCGCCGGGTTACGGCATGGCACGCACCGTGGCCGCGCAGTTGGCTGGCGAGCCCCATGAGGCCTTCACCGGCGCCGACATGTCCACCAAGCTCAAACTGCTCGGAGTCGACGTCGGCTCTATCGGCGACGCCCATGGAGCCACGCCGGGCTCGAGAAGCTACCGGTTCATCGACGAAGCGAACGCCAGCTACCGGCGCCTGGTGGTCTCACCGGATGGCAAGCACGTCATCGGCGCGGTGCTGGTGGGCGACAACAGCTACTACGACACGCTGCTGCAATACGCGCAGAACGGCATCAGGCTGCCGGACGAGCCGTCCAGCCTGATCCTGCCGCAATCGGGCGGCGCGCCAACCCTGGGCGCCGGTGCGTTGCCGGACAGCGCGACCATCTGCTCCTGCCACAACGTCAGCAAGGGCGCGGTGTGCTGCCAGGTCGAGGCCGGCATCAGCGATCTCGGCGAGCTGAAGGCCATCACCAAGGCCGGCACCGGTTGCGGCGGTTGCAGCGCACTGCTCAAGCAGGTCTTCGAGCACGAACTGGCCGCACGCGGCGTCGAGGTGGACAAGAGCCTGTGCGAGCACTTCGCCCATACCCGCCAGGCGCTGTTCGACATCGTCCGCGTCGAGGGCATCCGCGATTTCACAACGCTGCTGGCACGCCATGGACGTGGCGCCATCGGCTGCGATATCTGCAAGCCGGCGGTGGGCTCGATCCTGGCGTCCTGCTGGAACCAGCCGATCACCGATCCGCAACTGGTCGCGCTGCAGGACACCAACGACACCTTCATGGCCAACATGCAGAAGAACGGCACCTACTCGGTGGTGCCGCGCATCGCCGGTGGCGAGATCACTCCGGACAGGCTGATCGCGCTGGGCGCGGTGGCGAAGAAATACGACCTCTATACCAAGATCACCGGCGGCCAGCGCATCGACCTGTTCGGCGCCCAGCTGCATGAGTTGCCGGACATCTGGAGCGATCTGATCGAGGCCGGCTTCGAGACCGGCCACGCCTACGGCAAATCGCTGCGCACGGTGAAATCCTGCGTGGGCAGCACCTGGTGCCGCTACGGCGTGCAGGACAGCGTCGCCATGGCGCTGCGCCTGGAAGATCGCTACAAGGGCCTGCGCGCGCCGCACAAGATCAAGTTCGGCGTCTCCGGCTGCACCCGCGAATGCGCCGAGGCGCAGAGCAAGGACATCGGCGTGATCGCCACCGAGAACGGCTGGAACCTCTACGTGGCCGGCAACGGCGGCATGCGCCCGCGCCACGCCGAACTGTTCGCCACCGATCTGGACGACGAGACGCTGGTGCGCACCATCGACCGTTTCCTGATGTTCTACATCCGCACCGCCGACAGGCTGCAGCGCACCTCGGTCTGGCGTGAATCGCTGGAAGGCGGTCTCGGCTATCTGAAGGAGGTCATCCTGGATGACAGCCTGAATCTCGCCGCCGAACTGGAAGCGCAGATGCAGCACGTCGTCGACCGCTACGAGTGCGAATGGGCCAACGCCCTCAAGGACCCGGAGAAGCTCAAGCGCTTCCGCACCTTCGTCAACGACCGACGCGGCGACCCCGATATCCACTTCGTCAAGGAGCGCGGCCAGCGTCGACCGGCCCGCGCCAACGAACTCCACCTGATTCCCGTCACCGAGGAGATGCTCTGATGAGCCCGTCCAATGCCCTGCGCCTGTCATCCGTCGAACCCGCCCACTGGCGTGCCCTGTGCAGCCGTCGCGATCTGGTCGCCCATTCCGGCGTGGTCGCCTGGCTGGATGGCCGGCAGGTCGCACTGATCCATCTGCCCGAGGGCGAAACCGGCGAGCAGGTGTTCGCCGTCGAGAACCGCGATCCCAGATCCGGCGCCAACGTCATCGGGCGCGGCATCGTCGGCCAGCTCAAGGGCGACCTGGTGATCGCCTCGCCACTGTACAAGCAGCACTTTCGCCTCGCCGACGGGCGCTGCCTGGAACATCCCGAACAGCACCTGCGGGTCTGGCCGGCGCGCCTGAATGGCGATGCGGTGGAAATCGCCACCGCCTGAGCTGAACGGCACGCCGCTGCCCGAACCCTACGCCCTGCCTGACCTTACAGAGAACCAGACCATGTCCTATATCATTCCTGCGGAATTCGTCACCAAGATGGTGGATGCTGGCGAGTCGAAGATATTCATGTCCACGAGAGACACGCTGATTCGTGCGTTCATGGCCGGTGCGATCCTCGCCCTGGCCGCCGTTTTCGCTGTAACCGTTTCAGTACAGACCGGCTCGCCACTGGTAGGCGCCATGCTCTTTCCGGTGGGCTTCATCATGCTGTACCTGATGGGCTTCGATCTGCTCACCGGAGTGTTCGTGCTGACACCGCTGGCGCTGCTGGACAGGCGACCGGGTGTGACCGTGAACGGCGTGCTGCGCAACTGGGGGCTGGTATTTCTCGGCAACTTCGCCGGCGCGCTGACGGTGGCGTTCATGATGGCCTTCGTCTTCACCACGGGCTTCATGAGCGAGCCTGGCGCGGTTGGCGAGAAGATTTCCACCATTGGTGAGGCCCGCACCCTGGGTTATGCGGAGTACGGCGCCGCCGGCTGGGCGACTATCTTCCTGCGCGGTGTGCTGTGCAACTGGATGGTGTCGATGGGTGTGGTCGGCGCAATGATCTCCACCACCGTGGGCGGCAAGGCCATCGCCATGTGGATGCCGATCATGCTGTTCTTCTATATGGGCTTCGAGCATTCGGTGGTGAACATGTTCCTGTTCCCCTCGGCGATGATCATGGGCGGTGATTTCTCGGTCATGGATTACATGATCTGGAACGAAATCCCCACCGCGCTGGGCAATCTCGTTGGCGGCCTGGCCTTCACCGGCCTGACGCTCTACACCACTCACATCAGGACCGCGCCAAAACGGGCGTTTCACTGAGCCGATGACGCTGGCCCACCGATGAGTGACCAACTGAAGATTTCGCTGGGCCAGCACACCGACAAGGGGCGCAAGCAAAGCAATCAGGATTTCCACGGCGCCTGCATACCCAGTGAACCGCAGCTGAGCAGCAAGGGTATCGTCATCGCCGTGGCCGACGGAATCAGCAGCAGTACCGTCAGCCATATCGCCAGCGAAGCGGCGGTGACCGGCTTTCTTGCCGACTATTACTGCACTGCCGATGCCTGGTCGGTGAAGACTTCGGCACAGCGCGTGCTGATGGCAACCAACTCCTGGCTACACGCCCAGAGCCAGCAAAGCCTGTACCGCTACGACAGGGATCGGGGCTACGTCTGCACCTTCAGCGCCCTGGTGATCAAATCGACCACCGCACACCTCTTCCACGCCGGTGACTCACGCATCTATCGCATCCAGGGCAAAGCGCTGGAGCAGTTGACCAATGACCACCGGATGTGGCTTTGCGAAGGCCAGAGCTACCTGAGCCGCGCGCTCGGCATCCATGACCAGCTGGAAATCGATTATCGCGCCGAACAGCTGGCCATCGGCGATATCTTTCTCCTGGCCACCGATGGCGTCTACGAACACGTCAGCCCAGGCCTCATGATCGATACCATCGAGCGGCATCCGACAGACCTGGATGCCGCCGCCAGAGCAATCGTCGACGAGGCCATCCAGCGTGGCAGCACGGACAATCTCACCGTGCAGATCGTGCGGCTCGACGGACTGCCGACACAGGCGCCCGAGGAACTCTACCGGCAATTCACCGAACTACCCTTCCCACCCATGCTGGAAACACGGGCACGGTTCGACGGCTACCGTATCGTTCGGGAGCTGCACGCCAGCAGCCGCAGCCATGTCTACCTGGCGACTGACGATAGCGACAACGAAAGGGTGATCATCAAAACACCCTCCATCGAGCTGCAGCACAACGCAGCCTATCTGGAGCGATTTCTCACCGAAGAGTGGATTGCCCGCCGAATCGACAACCCCCATGTGGTCAAGCCCTGCCCGCAAACACGCTCGCGCAACTTTCTCTACACCGTCAGCGAATTCATCGAAGGCCGGACACTGAGGCAGTGGATGATCGACAACCCCCGCCCCGATCTGGAGACGGTACGCGGCATCGTCGAGCAGATCGCCAGTGGTCTGCGTGCCTTCCACCGGCTGGAAATGCTGCATCAGGACCTGCGCCCCGACAACATCATGATCAACGCCGCGGGCATGGTGAAAATCATCGATTTCGGCTCGGCACGAGTGGCCGGGCTGATGGAGGTCGCCTCGCCCATCGAGCGCAGCGACTTGCTCGGCACTGCTCAGTACACCGCGCCGGAATACTTTCTCGGCGAAGCCGGCACGCCCCGCTCGGACCTGTTTTCCCTGGCCGTCATCACCTACCAGATGCTCACCGGCAAGCTACCCTACGGCACGCAGGTGGTGCGCTGCCGTACCCGCGCGGCGCAGAACAAGCTCCACTATCAGCCGATCCGTAACCATGACCGCGAAATACCGGCCTGGATCGACGACGTGCTGCGCAAGGCCCTGCACCCTGCCCCTTACAAACGCTACGAAGAGCTGTCCGAATTCGTCTTCGAGCTGCGCCAGCCGAACCAGGCCTTTCTCAACAGGGCCAGACCACCTCTGATGGAACGCAACCCGGTGCTGTTCTGGCAAGGCCTGTCGCTGGCGCTGGCTGCGGCGCTGGTCGTACTACTGGTGCGTTGAGGCAACAGGCGGGCCCGCCGTTGATCCACATCACAGTGCTGTGCCCGTTTGCCAGTGGTCGTATGGATGAGCCTCATGACCCATCGGAACCTGCGCCATGCACCTGATCCAGCTATTGCTCCCGCTTTACGACAATGACGGAAAAGCCCTGCCCAAGCCACTGTTTGCCGAGGTCCGTGACGAACTGATGCAGCAGTTCGGCGGCCTGACCGCCCATACCCGCGCGCCAGTCAATGGGTTGTGGTGTGAAGAAGACAGCCATGCCGTGCGTGACGAGCTGATCATTTACGAAGTAATGGCGTCCGAACTCCACCGCGCCTGGTGGACGAATTACCGCGCCTCGCTGGAAACCCGCTTCCGCCAGGAGCAGGTGCTGATCCGGGCACATGCGGTCGAGCTGCTGTAGCCAGATGGCAGGCTGTATCGCGTCGGCACTGATCTGAATGATGAAGATTTAATGAACCCCGGGAGCCTCCCGCTGTCAGTCCTGTCTGCAGCATTACAGGGTCGCAGGCCCAACCCTGGGAGAAAACATCCTCCTGCCGGTATATCTGCCCCTTCGCTTATCGCGACACGCTGCAAAGGAACTCGCCGGCTCCGGGTCCGCTTTCGCGCAGGTCCGCTCACCGAAGCCTTCATCTTTTTTCAACGCGAAGACCGTCATGCCTTTATCTCGTCATCTGCCTGCACTTATTTCCCGTTTTTCCAGGCCGGCCCCTTGCTGCAGCGCCTTTCGCGCCGCTGTACTGGGTACGCTGCTGGCCGTCACCGTACCGGCCCAAGCTCAGCAGGCGAGCAGTGAACGCTGGGTCAGCGACAGCCTGAACACCTATGTACGCAGCGGTCCGACCGACGGTTATCGCATCGTTGGCACCCTCAGTTCCGGACAGAAGGTCGAGCTGCTCCAGACCAGCGGCGACTACAGCCAGGTACGCGGCGAAAATGGCGACCGCGTCTGGATTCGCAGCAGCGATCTGCAGAACGTTCCTGGCCAGGCAGAGCGCCTGCCGCAACTTGAGCAGCAGGTTGCCGAACTCAGTGAAGAGCTGCGCACCATCAATGACAGTTGGCAGGCCCGCGTACAGGGCATGCAGGAAACCCTCGACTCACGCAAGGCGCTGATCGACGAGCTGGAGGCGCGCCGTACAGCGCTCGACGAAGCGCTCACCGCCACCCAGTCAGAACTGCGCGACGCCCAGGCGCGGCTGGGTGACGAGAACAACCAGGTACTGATGCGCTACATGGTCTACGGTGGCAGCATCGCCGGTGCCGGCCTGCTGGTCGGACTGATCCTCCCGGCGCTGACCCGTGGCCGCAAGCGCAACAGCGGCTGGGTCTGAGGCTGAGGATTCAGGCGAGTTTTCTCTCGGGATTGTCACTGGCGATCAGATCGCCCCAGTCGCCGTGCAGATACCAGTCCTCACCGATCATCTCCGAGGGATGCTGGGTACGGTCGGCGCCGTTGCCGCAGGCCAGCGAATCCGCCGGGCAATAGCGGTCGCAGCCCCAGCAGATGCGCTCGGGATGCGGGGGATTCAGGGGAAACTTCTTGGCCATGCCGACCTCGGCCTGCAGCAGATGGACGACCTCAGGTTACCCAGCGATCCCAGGGTTGAACTTGATCATGCTCAAGAAACGGCGCACCCGGCGTCCGGGCCTCAATCTTCAGAACAGACCGAGCTGATCATCGATCAGCGCTGAAAAGCTGTCGTTCACGAACGGCAGGATGGCATCGGCGATTGGCTGCAGCTGGCGCGTCACGTAGTGGTCGTAGTCGATGGCCGCACGCCGCACCTCCAGCGGTTCCGGCCCGGCCAGGGTCATCAGGTAGCTGATCCAGCCGCCGCTCTGGTATTGCCGTGGCCGGCCCTGCCGCTGATTGTAGTCATCGGCGATGCGTGCGGCGCGTACATGGGGCGGCACGTTGCGCTGATAGTCGTCCAGCCGGCGCCGTAACCGCTTGCGAAACACCAGCAGCTCGTCCCGCTCGCCAGCCAGGGTGCTGCGCACGTAGTCGCGAACATAGTCCTGATAGGGCTCGCGCTTGAAAATGCGCCGGTACAGCTCCTGCTGGAACTGCTGGGCCAACGGCGACCAGTCGGAGCGAACGGTTTCCAGCCCCTTGAACACCAGGCCCTCGCTGCCATCGGCGTGAGTGACCAGCCCGGCATAGCGTTTCTTGCTGCCCTCCTCCGCGCCGCGAATGGTGGGCATCAGAAAGCGCTTGAAGTGGGTTTCGAACTGGATTTCCAGCGCGCTGCTCAGACCAGACTCGCGCTGCAGGTGTTCATGCCACCACTGGTTGATATGGCGCACCAGCGCCTGGCCGATCTGCGCGGCATCCTCGTCGCCGTGCGCGCGCTTGAGCCAGACGAAGGTGGAATCGGTATCGCCGTAGATCACGCGGTAGCCCTGGGCCTCGATCAGCTCGCGCGTCCTGCGCATGATCTCGTGCCCGCGCAGGGTAATGGAGGACGCCAGGCGCGGGTCGAAGAAACGACAGCCGCTGGAACCGAGCACGCCATAGAAGGCATTCATGATGATCTTCAGGGCCTGCGAAAGCGGCATGTTGCCCTCGCGCTTGGCCGCCTCGCGGCCCTGCCAGACACGCTCGACGATGGCCGGCAGGCAATGCCGCGTTCTGCAGAAGCGCGCCCCGAGAAAACCTGCCACCGAGTCGCTGTCCGCTGGCTGGCGCATGCCCTCGACGAGGCCCACCGGGTCGATGAGAAAGGTGCGGATGATCGACGGATACAGGCTCTTGTAGTCCAGCACCAGCACCGACTCGTAAAGACCGGGCCGGGAATTCATCACGAAACCGCCGGGGCTGGCCTGTGGCGGGCGCTCGCCCAGGTTCGGCGCGACGAAGCCCTTGCGGTGCATCAGCGGGATATACAGATGTTCGAACGCAGCCACCGAACCACCGCTGCGATCAGCCGGCAAGCCGGTGACGGTGGCGCGCTCCAGCAGGAAGGTCAGCAATTCGGTTCTGGCGAAGATGCGCGTGACCAGCTCGCAGTCCTTGAGGTTGTAGCGCGCCAGTGCCGGCTTGTCCTCGGCGAACATGCGGTTGATCTCGTCCATCCGCTGATAGGGCGTATCGATGGCCTTGCCTTCGCCAAGCAGGGTCTGGGCGACGTTCTCCAGGCTGTACGAAGGAAAACTCCAGGTCGCCGAACGCAGCGCCTCGATGCCGTCGATGATCAGCCGTCCTGCCGCCGCGGCGAAAAAGTGGTTGCGCCGGCTGCCGTGCTCGCGCCAGCCCATCTCCTCGCCAGCGCGCCCGAGACGCAGCGACACCTGATGACGCTGCGCCTGCTCGCGCAACACGCACAGATCGAACTGCACCAGATTCCAACCGATGATCGCATCGGGATCATGCTGCGCCAGCCAGTCGTTCAGCCGCTCGATCAGCTGCCTGCGGCTGTCGCAATACTCAAGCTGGAAATCCACCGCGCTGGCCTCGCCATTGGCCGGGCCGAGCATATACACCTGACGCTGCCCGCAGCCCTCCAGGGCAATGGAATACAGCTCGCCCGTGGCCGTGGTTTCGATGTCCAGGGAAACCAGTTGCAACCGCGGGCGGTACTGCGGCGCAGGCCGGATCTGCGCATCGACCAGCACGCCTTCGGCATCCGGCGTGCCGCTGAAGCTGACCGGCGCGGTGATGAAACGCTCCATCAGGTAACGTTCCGGCGGACGGATATCGGCCTCGTAGACATCCAGTCCAGCCTGGCGCAGGCGCTTGTCGAGGTTCATCAGTTGCCGGTGCTGCTTGCAGTACAGACCAACCACCGGGCGCTGATGGAAGTCGCTCAGATCGAGCGGACGCAGTTCGACGTCACGCTCGTCCTTGAGCAGTAACCGCGCCTGTTCGCATTGTTCGGCAGGAATGAAGGCAACCGAAGGCTGACAGGGCACGCGAATCCGCCGTGGCCCGGCATCGGTCGCCAGCCAGAACTCCACTTCGGTGCCTGCAGCCGTGTCGCGCCAATGCCGGGTCAGGACGAAACCCTGCTGTAGATCCACCGCTGACCACCTCAATGTTGCTCGAAGCGATCTATTCTACGCGGCATTGCATGAAGGCATCCGCTCAGGCCGACGCATCCTCACCCAGATGGATCACCCGCGCCGCACGCAACATGCATTTGGTGATTTCCGGCGGCGAGAATTTGGTGAGAATGGCGTTAGCCCCGGCAGCCTTGGCCTTGTCGGCGCTGATGGTGCTGTCCAGCGAGGTGTGCAGCAGCACATAGAGGTCGGCATAGTCCCGGTGGCTGCGCAGCGCCTGGGTAAAGGAATAGCCGTCCATTTCAGGCATTTCGATATCCGAGACCACCACATTGATCGCTTCGGCGGTGCCTTTCAGGCGGTCAAGCGTCGCAAAGCCTTCACGGGCGCTACGCACCGCGTGGCAGGTGATGCCCATCTTGCCGAGCGCCGCCAGCGACATGTGCAGGGCCACCTGGCTGTCATCGACGATCAGCGCCCGGGTTTCTCCGAGCAGCTGCGCATCCTGGTCATCGAGCTGGGACATATCGGCTTCGATCGGGGCCGGCACGATATTCAGAATCACCTTTTCCACGTCGAGAATCTGCACCAGCTGACCGTCGATTTCCGCCGCGCCGGTAATAAAGGAATTGGCACGTGTCCCGTAAGGCGGCGGCAGAATCTTCGATGAGGAAATATGCACGATCCTGACCACCGACTGCACGTGCAGCCCCTGCTTGAAGCGGCTGATTTCGGTAACGATCAGGCAACCACCCTGGGCATCCTGCAGGGGCGGCATGCCGATGGCCAGACTCAGGTCGATGACCGATAGCGGCTGGCCTCGCAGCGTGGCGACGCCGCGCACATGCGGGTGCGATTCGGGAAGGCGGATCAGCGAGGGGGTCGGAATGATCTCGCTGACCTTCAACAGATTGATCGCCATCTGTTTGCCGCTGCGAAGCGTGAACAGCAGAAGCGACAGAGAGCCGGTGGCCGATAAAGTATCCATGCATGGTCCTGTGGAGAAAGCCGGTTCGTCACCGGGAATCATCTCGATACAGGACACTATCGACCGGCCTGGCGGAATCTTCAGTCCGGCGGCGCGACTTTTCCCTTCATGAGGCGGGCACCGAAGCATCGGTAGCGATCAGGTCGACCTGCTTGCCGGCTTTCTGCATTTTCTTGCGGGCGCTGATGCTGGCCACGCATTGATCCTCGTTGTTGAGAATGACGATGCATTCCAGACACTGGATGCACTCATCGTAGTCGATGCGACCATCGCGCCGGATGGCGCCGATCTCGCAGTGATTCCGGCAATGCTGGCAGGGCTGACCGCAGGCATCGATGCGCCTGAGCCAGGAGAACAGCCGGAATCTGCCCAGTACCGCCAGCCCGGCTCCGAGCGGGCAGACGTAGCGGCAATAGAACTTGTGCACGAACAGCCCAAGCCCGAGCAGGATCAGCGCATAGAGCACGAACGGCCAGGAGCGCACGAAGAACAGCGTGATGCTGGTCTTGAACGGCTCCACCTCCGCCAGCCGCTCGGCCAGGGTCAGCGAATAGAAGGCCGCAGGCACCAGGCCGATGAGTATCAGGTACTTGAGCCACTGCAGACGCAGATGGAGGGGCTCGGAAATCTTCCACTGGCGAATGCGCAGCCGCTTGGCCACCCAGCCGAGCATTTCCTGCAGCGCACCGAAGGGGCACAACCAGCCACAGAATACGCCACGCCCCCAGATGAACAGCGTGACGAAGGTGAAGCTCCAGAGGATGAAGATCACCGGATCCATCAGGAACACGCGGATATCGAAGTCCTTCGCGAGCGCCAGCAAGAGGGTGAAGATATTCACCACCGACAGCTGGCCCTGCGCATACAGGCCGATGAATACCAGGGTAAACAGCAGGAAGCCCGCGCGGAACAGATGGAAGCCCCGACTCTGCTGGCTGATGCGATGTTGCCAGATGAACACCCCGCTCAGCACCATCAGCGACAGCCCCAGCAGGCCGACCTGCCACCAGCGCTCCTGCCAAATACGCAACCAGATCGGTACGGGCCTGGCCTCGGCCTTGGCTTCCTGGATATCGAACAGCTGCGCATCGAGCTGGAAATCACGGGTGAAATCGACCTTGGTTTCCACCAGATGATTACGCCGCAACTGCGCGATCAGACGCAAGCCGGACGCCTGCGCCGGGTTGAATGCCGCGTGCGACTTGATGCGGAAGATATGTGCCTCGCCATCGCTGATGGGCGAGTCGAGCGCATCCAGTACCGCGCCGTTATTGAAGTTCATGTCGTGCAGTTCGATGGCATGCTCGTTCTGCATCAGCACGATGCGACTGGGCGCCGTGGCCGGCACGAAGTCGTCCGGGACGTGGGGGTACATGCCCGAAGACATCACCAGCAAGGCCTGCTCGCCCGGCTTCAGTTCCTCGTTGAGCCGTGCAAAACCCGCCTCACCGAGCAGGTTGCGACCGATGAGGGGCGCATTCAGGTAGGCGAAATGCAGATCGGCGAAGGCTGGCTGGTCCAGGTCCAGTTCCGGATAGCCATCGAGCTCATGTCCAAGGCTTTTTTCCACCTCTTCACGAGTCAGGGTCCAGTGTTGAACGAGGCCGCGTTCAAGCAACTGATTCCAGTCGAGCGGCTCGTAAAGATCCATCTTCGGCGTTGCCAAGGGACTGCTGGCAAAGCCGTCCAGCAGCTTGCGCGCGACCGTCAGGGCCGACAGCAGAACCGTCTCGTTGAGAATGACCACCGAGACCGTAGCCTTGCTGACATTATCGATTCGCGTGACCGAGTCACCTTCGCTGGCACCCTGCCGACCGCCGACGATAATCGGCTTGCCAATGGGCTTGAGACGGTACTGATCGACGAAATCGTACAGCGACTGCTCGCCCAGCCCATGCAGGAACACCGGTTCGTGGTGCTCCAATACCTTCACCCCTGCCAGCACACCCTGGGGGTTCATGCCGATCAGCAAGCGTATCGGCTTGCCGGAAAAACCCTGCAGATTCGAGTAGTCACTGGATTCGAAGGCATAGCCGATCAACTCGTCGAGCTGGTAGACACTGTAGACCGGCGGCTCTTCCTGCTTCGGCTCGATGCGCGTGGCCTTGGGGAACAGCTGCATGATCCAGGCGTCCATTTCCTGGGCGTAGCCTGACGGGCTGGCGAGGATCAGCAGCATCAGCAGCGCACGGGCATACGACGAAAAGCGGCAGCCGGTCATGGGGGCCTCGAACCTTATTATTGTGCTCTCATGCTAGCGAGCACCCGCACCGGCACCATGCGACTTGCCGGTCGATCAGGCAGTACTTCAGTGCCGGACAGGGTCTATCCGAAAGGCAACCGCACGGGCAAACAGGCAGGAGGAAGTCCCCCATGAGCCATCAAGACGCACAGGTTCGGCACGATGAAAGTCGGCAGTGCTATGTCCTGGAAATAAACGGTCAGCCTCTGGGCTTTGCCCAGTATCAGGAAGAAGGCGACCGTCAGGTTTTCACCCACACCGAAATCGACGACAGCCTCGCCGGCCAAGGCATGGGCAGCATGCTGGCGCGCGCAGCGCTGGACGATGCCCGCCGGCGCGGCAAGCGCATCGTGCCGGTCTGTGCGTTCATCGCCGCCTATGTGAACAAGCACCCGGACTGGAACGACGTCCTAGACCAGCCCACCTGAAGCCGCGAAGGGCTAACATGGTGGCCGCGAAACCTGGAACAGGACACGTAATGGACCGCACCAACCGCAAGATCGATCAGCTGCGACGGCAGATTCCCGGCTTCGCCTGCGTGCCGGGCTGTCATGATTGCTGCGGGCCGGTCACGGCCTCATCCGAAGAAATGGCGCGGCTGCCGCATAAAAGCGACGCCGAACACGAGGCCGCGCTGGAGCACTGGAACTGCGTGCACCTCGGCCCGCAGGGCTGCGAAGCCTACGACGAGCGACCGCTCATCTGCCGCCTGTTCGGCACCACCGCCAGCCTGCCCTGCCCACACGGGCGCGGCCCGGCAACGGCCACCACGCCCCTGGTGGAAAAACAGGTGCATCAACTTATCGCCAGCACTCGCCAGGTACTGGTCTGACGCCCCTCACGAACAAAGGCCCATAATCACGAAACCCCGCTGACTAGGCGGGGTTTCGCTCAGGCTGACAGCGCCGGTCAGGCAGCAGTTGACTGCCGGGCTGCAGCGATGGGTACAACGACAGGCTCAGGCAAACCCAGGGTCTGCCCCACCACATCGCCGATCATGTCCGCAGTGATGGCGCTCAGCGTCCAGCCGAGATGGCCGTGGCCGGTGTTGTAGAACACGCAAGGTGACTTGCCGCGCCCGACCTTCGGCATCATGTTCGGCATCATCGGACGCAATCCAGCCCAGGGAACGACGCTCTGGGTACTGACGCCGGGGAAACACTCGTTCACCCACTCCACCAGCGGGCGAATGCGATCGGCGCGGATGTCGTGGTTGTAGCCATTGAACTCGGCAGTCCCCGCTACACGCAGGCGATGATCGCCAAGACGGCTGGTCACCAGCTTGGTTTCGTCATCCAGCAGGCTCACCGTCGGCGCGGCGGCGCGACTGGCTTCGTCATTGAGATTGACCGTGATCGAATACCCCTTGACCGGGTAAATATTCACCCGATCGCCCAACTGCGCGGCGAGCGCCCGACTGGCGGTGCCGGCGCAGACGACCATGCCATCGAAGTGCAGGGTTTCTTCACCATCTGCGGTGCCAAGGGTGACACTGGCCTGCCTGCCATCGGTGGCCACACGCTTCACATCCTGACCATAGCGGCAATCGACGCCTAGGCGGATCGCCGCCGCTGCCAGGCCATTGGTGAACAGATGAATATCGCCAGTGGAATCGCACTCGGTGTAATAGCCGCCGTAATACTGTCCTGCCAAAGTCGGCTCGATGACGCGCATCTCGTCCGGCGTTACGCTACGGCGCGGCAAACCACCGGCGGCCAACAATCTGGAGACCTCACCGGCATGCTCGAAGCCGGCCCGGTCCCGATAGATATGCAGGATGCCTGCCTTCTTCAGGTCGAAGTCGATGCCTTCTTCCTCGGCCCAGGCAAACAGATGTTCACGCGCGGCGATGGCCAGGCGTGCGGTTTCGGTGGTGTTGGCGCGGTACTGCGGGATGGATGCGATGAATTCCGCAAACCAGGAAAGCTTGTGCCAGCTGGGCTTTGGATTAACCAGCAATGGCGCATCGCTCTTGAGCATCCACTTCATGCCCTTGAGGATGGTCGACCAGTGGTTCCAGACCTCGGCGTTCGACGCAGAAAGCTGCCCACCGTTGGCGAAGGACGTTTCCATCGCGGCATAACGGTGCTTTTCGAAAAGAGTGACGTCGAATCCGCGCTTGGCCAGCGCATAGGCCGTGGTGATACCTGTGATACCACCACCGATGACAGCGATTGTTTTCATTGTGTCGCTCCAGGACGTCATAGGGATTGGAGCCCATCCGCACTATGCGGATCAGGCGCCCCCTCTGTCCTGGACCTGAGAGTTTTCACGAGCGGACTCGCTTGCTCCTTCGGTGCGCCCGGCTGACGATTGCCCGGCGGCTCTTCAGAGTTCAACAGCAGTATCGGTCCTTTTGCCTGAGAGTTTCCGGGGCGGTTGCTCCTTCGGCGCTGTCGACGGTCATGCCGTTACAGTCTCTCCCGATACCACATCATGCCGGCTGCACAAGGCACCGCGACAAAAGCAGCCGGCCCCGATTTAGGTAGCAGGGCTGGCTGTAATCATGTCCATGCGTTTCTACAGCAGGCTCGCGACAAAAGATAGTCCAGAAGGTAGCGATCCGACAGCCGACTTTCGACTATCGGACCACCTCAGCCACTGCTCCCTCCCGGAGCCGCAATTATCTCGGCAGCCTGAAGGTAATGAAGCTGGCCCGCCCCTGACGCAACACCCGCATCGACACCGAGCGATTGTGCGGCAGCTTTTCGACGACCTGACCGAACGTCTTCACCGAATCAATGGCCTGGTTGTTCAGATGGGTGATCACATCGCCCGGACGCAGGCCAATCATGGCCGCGGGGCCGTTGCCGACTTCGCTGATCACGACACCGCCCTCAAGATCGAGCGCCCGCTTCTGCTCGGCATTCAGCGCACTCACCGTCACCCCCAGGCGGTTGTCACTGAGCTTGCCCGAGCCACTGGCCGCAGCGAGTGCCTGCCCTTCATCCGGTAGTGCGCCAATCTTCAGCTTGAGATTCTTGCGGCTACCGTCGCGGATCACTTCGAACCTGACCGTGGTATCCGGCTTCAGCGCACCGACCTGATGCGGCAGATCACCGGAGCGGTCGATAGGCTTGCCGTTGAGGCTCAGGATCACATCGCCCACCCGCAGCCCGCCTTTGGCTGCCGGCCCGCCATCCATCACCTGCGCCACCAGGGCACCGGCAGGACGCTCCAGGCCAAAGGATTCGGCCAGGTCCTTGTTCACGTCCTGGATCACCACACCAAGCCAACCGCGACTGACCTTGCCGTCTTCACGCAACTGATTGGCGACATCCATCGCAACATCGATGGGGATCGCGAACGAAAGCCCCATAAATCCACCCGAACGCGTGAATATCTGCGAATTGATACCCACCACTTCGCCAGCCAGATTGAACAGCGGACCACCGGAGTTGCCCGGATTGATCGCCACGTCCGTCTGAATAAAAGGCACGTAACTCTCGTTGGGCAAGCTGCGACCAATGGCGCTGACCACACCGGCAGTCACCGTATGATCGAAGCCGAACGGCGAACCGATGGCGACGACCCACTCCCCCGCTTTCAGCTTTTCCGAATTGCCCAATTTCACCGTGGGCAGATTGGCGCCTTCGATCTTCAGCACCGCCACGTCACTACGCGGGTCGGCCCCCACCAGTTTGGCCTGCAGCTCGCTGCGGTCCGGCAGGCGCACGATGATTTCATCGGCATCGGCCACCACATGATTGTTGGTCAGGATGTAGCCATCTTTGGAAATGATGAAGCCGGAACCCAGCGACTGCCCTTCGCGGCGGCGATCCGGCTGCTGCGGCATCCGCCGCTCGAAGAATTCGCGAAACATCGGCGGTATGCCTTCAAGATCGGGCATTTGCGCAGGCGCACCGCGCACCGGCTGGTTCTGCCGGGTACTGATGTTCACCACTGCCGGCGAGGCATCCTCCACCAGCGGCGTGAAATCAGGCAACGCGGCCTGGGCAGCGAGCACCTGTCCAAACAAGGCGACACCCGCCACAACGGCCAGGAAATTACTGCGAAGAAACATGATCGATGATCTCCCGACGTCAACATTGATTACGATCCGCCCCGAACAGACCGGACGGACAAGCAAGAAACAGAATGGGCTGCTCGGGATGGTCGGCACGCGCCGACCACCCCAATGAAGCGCCTAGGAATGAATTTACGACAACCATGGTCAGCTTCGTGTGAAGCGGATGTAAAGGGAAAGTAAGGTCTGAACGCAGCTCGGCGGTCATATGCCATCGCTGTCAACAGGCTGTAACCCGATCCAGGCAATCTCTGCGGCATGGAAGGCCAGGAATGGCTGGCGCAGGGATGCGCGCTCAATACATTCGACAGCGCAACAGGAGGCCCCATGAACAGCAAAACATTGGAAAACCTGGTCAGGCAGTCCGACTCCAACACCCAGCCGCCGCTGGAATTGTGGAGACAGCGGCACAGAGGCAAACGCGATTATCGCCCGAGCGCCGCCGCGCTGGTCCGCCGCGTCACGCTGGATGTCAGCGTCCAGGCTGTCGAAGGCTGGAGATAGCAGCGACGCCCAAACGATCCCCATGCCGCTGAAGGCCAGCCAGACGCGCCCACACGCTTGGTACCAATCTGGGACCACCCTCGCAGCCGTTCCCGCATCCCAGAAACGCCGAAGGCCCCGGAATACGGGGCCTTCGGTTCGCGATATGGCGGAGGAGGTGAGATTCGAACTCACGGAAGAGTTTCCCCTTCGACGGTTTTCAAGACCGTTGCATTCAACCGCTCTGCCACTCCTCCGCAGAGAGCGGGCGCAATAGTACCGGAACGAAACACACTGTCAAACTCTGTTGTCAGCTGGTAACAAAAGCTCTGCTATGATCCGGGACAATTCGTCTCAGGCTGAATACATCTACAGGAGTGTCGCCATGCAGCAACAATACGCATCTACGCACACACAGGTTGAACAACGGGAAGTCAGCCGTGTCTTGCGCAATACCTATGGCCTGCTGGCCCTGACGCTGGGCTTCAGCGCGCTGGTCGCCTACATGGCCATGCAGGCCAACGCCGCTTATCCCAACATCTTCGTGGTGCTGATCGGTTTCTACGGTCTGTTCTTCCTCACCGCCAAGCTGCGCAATTCCGTCTGGGGCCTGGTATCCACCTTCGCCCTGACCGGCTTCATGGGTTATACCCTGGGACCGATCCTCAACATGTACCTGGGCTTGGCCAGCGGTGGTGAGCTTATCGCCTCAGCCCTGTCGATGACGGCACTGGTGTTCTTCGGCCTGTCCGCATTCGTGCTGATCACCCGCAAGGACATGAGCTTTCTCAGCGGCTTCATCACCGCCGGCTTCTTCGTCCTGCTGGGCGCCATGATCGCCAGCTTCTTCTTCCAGATCAGCGGTCTGCAACTGGCGATCAGCGCCGGCTTCGTGCTGTTCTCCTCGGTCTGCATCCTCTACCAGACCAGCGCCATCATCCATGGCGGCGAGCGCAACTACATCATGGCCACCATCGGCCTGTATGTTTCGCTGTACAACCTGTTTATCAGCCTGTTGCAGTTGATGGGCATTATGGGTGGCGACGACTGATAGCCGCCCGCTGAATCAGCCCGCTTCGGCGGGCTTTTTTGTTGATGCGCCAGGCATGGCGCGTTGCGCGCAAGCGCAACCAGCTTGGCTGTGGTGTGTCGTGAGTGTCTGCAAATCTGAAGGAAGCCCAAGGCAAAATGCTGGCCTGATGAACAGGAAGCCGGCAGAGGTAGCGTAGCGGAGTAAGGTGGCAATGATCACTAAAACCCAGTACTTGCGGCGTAAATCCGACAGGTATAACCAGGAAGGCCGCACGAATGACCCTGGGATATCTGCTCTGCCTGCCATCTGCTACCGACATCGTGAGATGACGGGATGGATGAACAGAAGTCAGCAGAGGTCGTAGTTGCTGCTCGAAACTGGAGTGGCGAAGGGCCGAGCTTGCCATGACTAGATAGTCAGGCGTGATCTCTGCTGGAGCGTAAAGCAGAAACCCTGCGAACTCTGTCTGTCAGCAGTCAGCAACCGCCGCATACGGAACCGTGCGTACGGTGGCGTAAGACGACGACGGGGCAACCCCACTCCTTAACTGCTATTTACTATGGTCCGCCCAATACCTTTCCCGTAGGGCGAGCTTATCGCAATGATAATATTGACCATATTTCTCAGCGACGCAAATAAATATTGAAGTCAATATCCCTAGTAGCCAGAATGGCTTGCACGCGATTATATACATTGAGCTTATTCAAAATCGTCGATACATGTGCTTTGACCGTTGACTCAGCGACACCGAGGTTGTGAGCGATCTGTTTGTTCGATTCCCCTTTGGTCATACGCTCCAGGACTAGTAGCTGTTTGCGCGTGAGCGCTTGCAGTATATGGGGTGGGATGCGGTTTTCATTATATTGAGCACCGTGAGTGCTGGCTCGCTGGTTGCGGATAATGTCCAAAGGTAGGTACACATGGCCATCGAGGATCTGCTTGATCGCTTCGGCCATTTGTGAACGCGCTGAGGTTTTGGTGATGAAACCACAGGCCCCATAAGTAATGGCCCGCAGGACGATCTGCCTATCCTGCTCGGCAGAGATAATTGCCACCGGAATAGTCGGTGCTTCGTTGCGTATAGTGATCAGACCGTTGAGCCCATGCATTCCGGGCATATTGAGGTCCAGCAGGATCAAGTCAAGGTCTTCATTTTCCAGTGCCAGTGCCAATGCGCCATCGAAGTCGGCGGTTTCAAGAATATCGCTGCCTGGAAAGCTATCTCGTATGACGTCATGGATGGCTTCGCGAAACAGTGGGTGGTCATCAGCAATCAGCATCTTGTACAAGGTCTGGGCACCTCATTGTTTGGTTGTGGTGGCGCAGATCCTGCGGGGCTTATACACGGACTTGTACTACTCTATGATTTGTATGGCTTCTTGCGAATACTGGGCAGACCGCTCTGCTTGATCAGCAGTGCTTAGTGGCGCTGGTACCCAAATAGCCTTGTCGGGAAGATTATCTATCTGGCTCATGGGAAGAGGTAATAGATTCAGCTATTACTGCGACGCTTCCTGATCAGTTAGATCAGAAAGCGTTTCGACATTGGTTTCCAATGTTTCCGGAAAAACCTTGCTAGCCTATCCTTAACTTGGACTGGGAAAGTCCAAGCTATCAGGTGGTTACTTGGCTATGTGAGTTTCAGAAAACGTGAAGCAAGCGAAGGTTTAGACGCGAATCTTCTTTGTAGCCGTTTTCAACTGAGACATCACGACCAAATGTTGCAAGCAGCTGGGTTCTAGGGCTGACAAAATAAGAGCCCCCGGCCATGAATTTTTCTTGTTTGCTTTCGTTGTTCTGGCTTATACCCTCGACCTCTGTTTCCCCACCCCATATACGGGAATAGCCAGTGTGGATGGAGAGGTTTTCGCCAATCTTATATCGAAGAAAACCTTGCATCTGATACTGAGGGTCTTGCTCAAGCTTCAGTCCAGCTGGTGTGTAGTCATCGTTATCACCGAAAAGGGTAGCGTCAGCAACAAGGTCGAGGCTGATTTTATCGGTAAGAGCACGCATGTGACCAACTTGAAAAACATACTTCCAGCGATTCTCTCCGATATTAAGTGGCCTGTTCTTGTCATATCTACCCAAAGGGAGATGAAGGTACTGAGTGACTGCCAGTGTTTTACTCGTGGTTGACCCCTTAGTGTATATGGCGCTGCCTAGGATTGGGTCGCCCATGCCGCTCTCGCTGCCGAACGCACCACTTTCACCACCTGTGGATATGTGGGCGAAGGGCAGGATTAGTTGGAAGTTTGTTAGATGCCCTCTGATATCCTTGTAGCGCACAGCCCTGAGCATTGCAATGTCGGTATCATATTTGTGCTTGTCGCTGACTTTATCTCCGCCTTGGTACAGGTTATTTCGTTCTGCGTGCTGCATATAAAGCAAACCCAGCGTTGTGTCTGGGGGTACCATGTCATAGTCGCCTGGGTCAACATCCAGGGCATAGCAAAGAATTGGAAATTGAAATAAGAAAACAACTGAAAGCGATCGAGATTTTAGCTTAATGTTGCGGACTTTCTTCTGTTGAGAGGCTGTTTTTAGAGACTCTTGAAGGCGTAGAGAATATGCTTTTATTATTGTTTTCATGATTTTTCCAAATATTCATAAGTTTAAACTGGAGGGTGAGTACAGGAAGCTGTTCTCAGTTTTCAAGCTTATTTTTATGGAGCAGGGTATGCCAACAGTTCGGATAGGTGAGAGTCCACCTGCTTTAACATTTCTGCATCAGTTCCGAAAAGCCCAAGGTGCCCATCTACTGAGTTCAGAGGTTTGAACTCGCTATTTGGAATCAACTCTTGTTCGGCCTGAGCATCATTACAGGTGAAAAACATGTCATGGGAGATTGGCATTACGTAGGTCTTGGCCTTAATGCGACCTAACGCTGCGGCGAGATCGCCGTTGGTATTTCGACTTACATCACCCCGTTGCCATTTCCAGGCCATGGACAGCAAGTTATTAGGGTCCATCTCCGCGAAATAGGTGGTCATGAAGTCCTCGACGAAGGCCGAAACTGATTCAAAGCCCAAGGCTTCATGCCGATTGGTGCGGAAAAATTCAGTACTCCAGCCCATCACCGTCCAGAGCTTTGCATGACGTTTAAGTCCTGCTGCTACTTGGTCTACCGAGACGTACCGGCCATCCCGATAGCCCGGATCAGTTGTGATGGTTTCAACGAGTGTTTCTGTGAATACAAAGTCATGTGCACTGTTGCATGCTGTTCCCGCCATGCAGGCGGCGCGCTTCACAAAGTCGGGGTAGCGTACAGCCCACTCATAGGACTGCTGGGCCCCCATCGATCCGCCGACGACGAGTGCCAGACTTTCAAGGCCAAAGTGCTCGGTTAGCAATCGGTGCTGGGCGCGTACGTCGTCAGCTATCCTTACCTTCGGGAATTTCGGGCCAGCCATGGCCGCTGTACTGTTGCTTGGCGAGGTAGAGAGGCCATTGCCGATTTGATTGACGATGATGATGCAGTATTTTGAAGGGTCTAGAGCGCGGCATTCGCCGATATAGGCTTGCTCCATGATCTTGCTTGTACCGGAGTACCAGGTTGGAACAAGAATTGCGTTCCTCTTGTCGGCGTTGAGTGTTCCGTGTACTGCTACTGCCAGGTGGCAGTCAGGGATACTCCCGCCTTCCTCAAGCTCAAGAGTTCCGATGTTTATCAGTTCGAAAGGACCGTGATTTTCTTGCGAGTAGTAATTTGCCACGTCAGTTATCCTCATATATATCTGTCACGGCATAAGTTATAATACCGTGACAGTTTTATCGGGCGAGTGAATGTGACACTAAATAATATTAAAGCCAGGATAACCCTCGGCGGCTATCTGGTCACAACGCTGGTGGTAGTTGCCTGCACCGCCGATATAGGATAGAAGGCGACGCGGTTTACCATCTACGTTTGACCCCATGTACCAAGAGTCAGTTTTTACAACCAAAGTAGCGGAAGCTACTTCATCGTGATGCCGCACCCACTGATCTTCAAACTCGGCGGTCGCTTCGATGGTTTTCTTGCCTAGCTTGCCTGCAAAGTCGATACAGCCGGTTATCCAGTCGACCTGCTGCTGCAGGCAAGTAGTCATATTGCAGAGCGCGGCGGACGGTGCGAGTGGCGCACCAGTGGTGAACAGGTTGGGGTAACCGTGTATCTGTAGCCCCATCGAGGTACGGATTTCCTGCTGCCACTGCTCTTTTAGTGAACGATCATCGCGACCGCGAATATCGATGCGATTGAGTGCGCCGGAGCCAGCGTCAAAGCCCACGGCCAGCACAATGATGTCAACTTCGTGCACCTTGCCATCTGCTGTTTGAATGCCTTCGGGAACGATTCGCTCAATAGGGGCTTTTTTGCAGTCGACTGCTTCGACATTATTTTGCAAATAGACTTCAAGGTACTTGTTTTCCAGCGGTACACGGTGAGTTCCGAAGCCATAGTCGGTGGAAGAAGGAATGAGCAGGTCGCAAAGTTCCGGCTTAAAGTGAAGGCGCTTTCGCATCTTTTCGCGCACGAACTCAGAAACCGCTTCACTTACCTGCTCATCAAAGAACATTTCAGGGAAAGAGGCGAGCCAGAGTGATAGAGAGCCATCTTCCCATAGGTTCTCCAGCACGGCACGGCGCTCGTCAGGAGTCTTCTCAGCCCAGGTTCCGGCACCGAAGTCGTAATCGAAGCCGGCAAAGGTTTCTCGCACGCGCTTCTTGAGCTGGTGGAACTGTGAACCCCACTTTTCCCAGTCTTCCTTGCCGTATTTGGGGTTCTTCATTGGAATTACGTACTGGGGGGTACGCACAAAGACCTTTAACGATCCAACCTCGGGTGCAATGGTCTGGATCACCTGGATGCCGGTGGCACCGGTACCCACCACAGCCACACGCTTGCCCTTGAAGTCCACTGGTTCTTTTGGCCATAGGCCGGTGTGGTAAATCTCACCCTTGAAGCTAGCTTGGCCGGAGAAGCGATTGGTCAGCGGAGCGGACAGCATGCCGCAGCAGGCGATCAGGTACTGGGTGTCGATTGTTTCGCCGGCCTCGGTTGTTACTTTCCAGCGGCCGCGCTCCTCGCAGTAGTGGGCTGAAACAATACGGGTGTTGAACTGAATATCTTTTTTGAGATCCAGACGGTCCGCCACGAAATTCAGCCACTCTTCGGTTTCGGGCTGCGCGGGGAAACGCTCGGTTGGCTGCCAGGATTTATATAATTCTTCCGAGAACCAGTACTGATATATCTCAGCTTGGGAGTCGAAGCGAGCTCCGGGATAGCGATTCCAGTACCAAGTACCGCCGACACCTGAGGCAGTGTCATATGCACGAACATTAAAGCCCATCTCGCGAAGGCGATGCAATTGATATAAGCCGGCCACGCCTGCGCCAATCACCATTGCATCCAGTTGCGTTACTTTATCACTGGTGGAAGACGCAGGACTAATTTTCGTTAGAGAACCCATTGTTAAACCTCATTTTATTATGTTTATTTAATTTTACTGTCGGACTTTTTAAAGCAGAGCGAAACGGCAAAGCACGGAGAGACCTTAACAACACAGCGGGTAGTTGTTCTTGAAGAAAACGGTGAAAATATTGAAGATTTGGCAGGGGCTTTGATTGATTGTTGAGGCCGCTGTCTGAGCGATCTGCTGGCGCTACGGAAGCCCTGAAAAAGCCTTGTGCCGTGGCTCCCGCCCCCGCGAAGATGTGGGGCAGAAGCCCAAGTACTGCAGCGCTTCTGGATTCCCGCCTGCGCGCACTACTGTCCGGCACGTATATTGCCGATGAAGCTGAAAGGCTTGTGAAACCTGGGAGTACGGCTTAAACCGTAGAGCGCCAACTCAATCTCACAGGTTTCACAAGATGTTCAGGATAAGCCGTTTCCACGATCTGCTCAAAGCCCTCCCTCGCGGCGTCTTCGAACGCCTGGTCAATCAACAAGGAACTGACCGTCACAGCCGGTGCTTCACCAGTTGGGATCACCTTGTTGCGATGCTTTACGCCCACCTGTCTGGGGCAGGCAGCCTGCGTGAGCTTGAGGCCAGTTTTAATAGTCAGTCCAATCACCACTATCACCTGGGGACGGCTGCGATCCGGCGCTCAACGTTGGCCGAGGCCAATGGCCGGCGTAGCTCCGAGGTCTTTGCTCAAGTGGCGCAATACTTGATGGGCGGCGCCAGTCGTCAGCAACGGCGGGAGGGACAAGAACTGCTGTACCTACTGGATTCGACGTCCATCACCCTGAAAGGCTCAGGGTTCGATGACTGGACATTATCGGATCGCACGCGTCGAACTCAGGGGATAAAAGTTCATGTGCAGTATGCCGAGCAGGCTGCTCAGCCCGTAGATTGCCGTTTCAGCGCTGCCAATATCAACGATGTCGAGGTGGGCCAATGCCTGGATATTGAACCTCACGCGACGTACGTCTTCGACAAAGGCTATTGCGACTACAACTGGTGGGCGCGTCTGAATGAGCAGCAGGCCCGCTTCGTCACCCGTTTCAAGTACAACGCAGCACTGACCGTGCTTGAGACAAAGGCCATTGCCGCAGCCGATCAGGGCGTGATTTTGCAAGACCAACACGTCCGCTTCACTCACCGCTACCCAGGCGGTAAGCGCCTCAATGACTACAACAAGCCTTTGCGTCAGATCATTGTCCACCGCCCAGAACATGAGCGACCGCTGATCCTGGCGACCAACGATCTGGAGAGTCCTGCGGCAAGCATTGCAGAGCTTTACCGCCGTCGCTGGCGAATCGAGCTGTTCTTCAAGTGGATCAAACAGCACCTGAAGATCAAGCGGTTCCTGGGGCGTAGTGAGAATGCGGTGCGTATCCAGATTCTCTGCGCCTTGATCAGTTACCTGTTGCTGAGCCTCCATCGGACGCTGACAGGTGAGAAGAAGAGCCTGTGGATGCACATGGTTGCGGTGCGTTCAACCTTGTTACAGCGCCCAGGGATAGAGGTTGAGTGTTATCGACAGCGACAGGCGCGAAAACAAGAAATCGAGCGACGACAGGGGCAGCTCTTTGCGGCATAAATCGTGCCGGACAGTAGTGCGCCTGCGCGGGAATGACGACTGTCTCAGAGCATCCTTACTGAATCGGCAGTACCTATTACGTACGGGTGATTACGCATCAGTTCGGTTATGTAAAGACGTGTTTCCGTGGCCTACGAAGGACATGGCATAACTGGTGACGCTGTTCGCGCCGTCGAACCTGTGGATAGTACGCAGGCATTTACTGACGAATGCAGGAGAGGTTCGCCCGTGAGTAATATGGGGCATAGCCGCCGCGAGGTGCTCGCGGTGGCTATAAACATAGAAATTAGCGGGGGGGGGCTGATCGTTTTTGCCGCTTTCAAAAATTAGCAGGGCTGAAGTCGGCCAAAAATTCGAGGCTACTTCAGGCCTTTCCAGAGGGGAGTAGTGTACGAATCCTATTTTCGGTGCGTCTTAGTTGTCCCGGAGTGATGCCGAGCTTGGTGCGCAATACTCGAGTCAAGTGCGCCTGGTCTGAAAAGCCACACAGGTAGGCGATCTCTTTAATGGCGAATTTTTCATCGTGCAGCATGCGCTTAGCTCTCTCGATACGCTGTTCAGTAATAAATGTATGTGGTGAGCAGTTAAAGGATTCACTGAATTTTCTGGAAAATGACCATGCCCCTAGCCCCACAGCATCAGCCATGTCATCTACGCGTAGAGTGCCCTGTAGGTGGGCGTCAATATACTCAAGCAAGCGCTGTTTTTGTAGAAGGGATAGACAGCCTGGAGCCTCCCTTTCTCTAAGGGTTACGTTGGCGTAATGTCGCAGAAGATGAATTGCCAGTTGGATTGATAGAGAGTCAACATATAAGGAGCAGCCGATTGCACGGTTCGTTGTTTCCTTGGTGATCGCATTAACGATGGATGTCAATGCTTCGTCTTGTGTGTGAAGCAAATCATAAAGCCGAACATCTTCGATTGTGCGCTCCAAGACATCCATGGCCACACGTGACATAAGTGCATTTGAAATATATATGTGTGAAACGTCAATTTCTTCTGTCCAGTGCCAATGAGATGGCTGAGAGTTTGTCAGTAGAGAAATATCTCCTGGGGTGCAGTAAGCGCGTTTCCATTTGTCATCTGTACGCCTGTCCATCGGCGTGTGGCCTGTGGAGTAACTGACGATCATAAAGTGATCAATTGGTGGTAGTAGAACATCCTGTTTCATGTACCGATACGATCGTTGCTCTATGTCTTTCCACCCACGATCTTCGCTGGTACTGAGAACCTCGCCAGGTAACCACTTAATAAGATCCTTTGGTGCAATGGGCTTTTGCATGCTCGGGCTCTCTTTTTAGAATCGCTTATAGCTTCTCGCAGCGCGATGGGCTAGTACGACGTGCATTTTTATTGTAGGTGGCACGTAGCCGATGCCGCCGGGCTTTTGTGGACAAAGCTGTGGCACTTTCTTGGCCCTCGAATTACAGTCCAGCGACGGTTGCTCTGTCGACTCAACCTTCGGGGGAGAAGTGAGACTAAAGTATTGATTCATCACGCGCTGTGCCATGGAGTGGCGTACTGAGGTTAAAACCGGACCTCAGGGAAACTCTTAAAAAGCCAATTTTACGAAATGTCAGGTCTGTAAACCGCACAGCTACTGGGCTGCGTTTCCGGAGTGAGGCTTTTTTCATACCTCCCTTAGGGATGGTCTGAAGTAGCCCTGTGTTTCCGGCCGACTTCTGCCCTTGCCAATTTTAGAAGCGGCGATTCGACCAAAATCGATCAAGTCATCCGCTCATTTCTGAGTTTTTAGCCGCCGCGAACACCTCTCAGCGGCCATTTCCCACATTACAGGCGCACCTCTCCTGTATTCGTCAGCAAATGCCGGCGCGCCATCCACAGGTTCGACAGGGCAAACAATGTCACCAGCTGCGCCGTGTTCTTCGCCAGGCCACGGAAGCGTGTCTTCACATAACCGAACTGGCGCTTGATCACCCGGAACGGGTGCTCGACCTTGGCGCGCACCTGGGCCTTGGCCTTCTCGATCTTGCGCTTGGCTTTGTACAGCGCGCTGCGCTTACTCAGCTTCTTGTACGTACTGCGGCGGGCCGCGATCTGCCAGATCACCTCCCGGCCTTCATGTTCCGGGCGCTTCTCGACGCCGGTGTAACCCGCGTCGGCACCCACCATGTTTTCCTCACCGTGCAGCAGCTTGTCGACCTGGGTAACGTCTGCAACGTTGGCTGCCGTCCCTACCACGCTGTGCACCAGGCCGGACTCGGCATCGGCGCCGATGTGGGCCTTCATGCCGAAGTAATACTGGTTTCCTTTCTTCGTCTGGTGCATTTCCGGGTCGCGCTTACCGTCCTGATTCTTGGTCGAACTCGGCGCATGGATCAGCGTGGCATCGACGATAGTGCCTTGGCGCAACGACAAACCGCGGCCGCCCAGATAACCATTGATCACCGCCAGAATCCCAGCCGCCAATTCGTGTTTCTCCAGCAAGCGACGGAAGTTGAGGATGGTGGTTTCGTCGGGAATGCGTTCCAGGCTCAGCCCGGCAAACTGGCGCAGGATCGTGATCTCGTACAACGCTTCCTCCATCGCCGGATCGCTGTAGCCGAACCAGTTCTGCATCAGGTGTACGCGTAGCATCGCCATCAGCGGATACGCCGGACGACCGCCTTCACCCTTGGGATAGTGCGGCTCGATCAGAGCAATCAAACCCGTCCACGGCACCACCTGATCCATCTCGATCAGGAACAACTCCTTACGGGTCTGCTTGCGCTTGCCGGCGTACTCGGCGTCGGCAAAGGTCATCTGCTTCATCGGAAAACCCAGGCAACAGGATCGGCGTATTTCACCAGAAACGGGAAGTCTTCTTCAGGATTTCCTTAGAAGACTGAGCAGCGGTATTGCTTGGGTTCAGGATGAATTGCTCAGCATCAGCCTGGATGGCAATTTTCATTTTCCAGCACATACCCCAAGTGCTGGTCACAGGTGACAACCTGACTGATGGGGCATGCTCACTGACACGTCGCGCTCATCGGACGACGTAGGGCTCAGCTTGGGTAAATCGCCTCGCCCCTACGCTATCCGACAGAAAGTACCAGTCGCGGTGTACCAAGGTAGCAAACAAGCGCCCTGCGACTCTCATAAGCTGTGGCCATCGGACCGCAATTTGCAGGTCCTATGAAGGAGTAGAAAGGCATGATCAAGGTCAGCGTGATGTATCCCAACACACCCGAGGCACGTTTCGATCAGGACTACTACCGCGACATACATATGCCGCTGGTGCAGGAACGTATGGGCAAAGCCTGTCTTTACTACACAGTAGACAGAGGCATTACGGCGGGGGCGGATGTGCCTGCGCCATATATAGCAATGTGCCATATCTTCTGTGATTCGCTTGAGACGTTTCAGGCAAGCTTCGGTCCTAATGCTGAAGAAATTCTTGCAGATATCCGCAACTACACCGATCTGGAGCCTGTGATGCAGTTTAGTGCTGTGGTCATCGGACACTAGCCGCTCGGAACAAATGGGAAGGCGGTTTTTAACCGTTTCCTTCCATTCCAAATGGTTTATCCGTCTTCTGTATGCTGCCTGGGCATCAGCGCCTTGCTCATTAGAGCGCCGCTTTGGCGCTAGGGTCTGTTGACGTTTCACATGGGTAGCCATAGGAGTCCGCAGGCCATGGCTACCATGCTCTCGTAATTGCGTTTCAGCTTGTCGTATCGGAACGCCACCGCGCGATACTGCTTCAGCCGCGCAAAAGCGTTCTCGACCAGATGCCGATAACGATACAGGCCCCTATCCAGGTCGGCATTGCCCCTGATCGAATTGCGCTTTCTGGGAATCACCGGTCGAGCGCCCAACACCTCGATCAGTTCACGGATGCGCTCACTGTCATAGCCTTTGTCCGCGACAATCACTTCGGCAGACGGCAACTGTGCAATCAGCTCGGGAGCCGCGGTGCAGTCGTTGATGTCGCCTCCGGTGATCTCGAAAGCCACAGGCAAACCATGCGCATCGACAGCTAGATGGATCTTGCTGGTCTGCCCGGCGCGGCTTTTGCCAATCGCTTCAGGCTGACCGCTGGCAGCACCGGCACTGTGCTTATGGGCCTTTACATAAGTGCCGTCGATGAACGCCCACTCAAAGTCAGGCTCCTCGAGCAAGGCGTTGAAAACCTTGAGCCACTTGCCGGCCGCCGACCAGGCGTTGAAGCGTTTGTAGACAGAATTCCAGCATCCGAAGGCGCTGGGCAGATCTCGCCAGGGGCAGCCCACGCGCATCCGGTAGAGCATTCCCTCAACCGTCATCCGCAGATCTGGCTTGTGGTAAATCGCTTGCTGAAGCAGAAATTTTTTCCAGCTTCGACCAAAGCTCGTCACTGAGCATTAATCGGGGCATTGCAAACCCGCAGGGTTATTGGTGTAGGAACCTCAATTCTGCGGGTTTGCTCTTCTTCCTCAATGCCCCACCGCAAAACGTCAACAGACCCTAGGCCAGAAGCCGCTTCACCCAGCGCGTACTGCCGTATTCATCCTCTCCGACATACCTAGACTTCGATGCGATTGATCAGCCGCGCCATATCGAAAGCCCCTGACCTCATCGAAATCCGGGGCTTTTCGTCGTGCGCTAGGCATGGTGCGTAGCGCTGTAACTGGCGCTGGCGCTCGCCGTGGTGGTGGTGGTGGATCGATGTCTTGGAGGACGGTGGGGGCAACCTCGCCCCTACTCGTTTCTGCAGCTGGCGTATCATGTCGTCCACTGAACAAGGTGCCTCATGAAATTCGCAATCGCCCTTTATGCCCCGGCCCACTCCCCCGCCTCGCGGCGCGCATTGCGCTTTGCCGAAGCGGTGCTTACCGGTGGGCACGAGATCGTCCGGCTGTTTTTGTATCAGGATGGCGTCCACAGCGCCTCGGGCAATGTCGTGGCCGCGCAGGATGAACTCGATATCGCCGGGCAATGGAGTCACTTTATCCAGGCTCACGGGCTCGACGGCGTGGTCTGCATCGCCGCCGGCCTGCGCCGTGGCGTGCTGGATGAGCAGGAAGCCAAACGCCATGGGCGACCTGCCGCCAATCTCGCGCCGGGCTGGGAGCTTTCCGGGCTGGGTCAGTTGCACGAAGCGGCGCAACAGGCCGACCGCCTTGTCTGCTTTGGAGGTCACTGATGGCCCGTTCGATGCTGATCATCAGCCGCCAGTCGCCCTGGTCCGGCCCCACGGCCCGCGAGGCGCTGGATATCGTGCTGGCCGGCGGTGCCTTCGAGCTGCCGCTGGGCCTGCTGTTTCTCGATGATGGCGTGTTCCAGCTGGCGCCGATGCAACAGGCGACATCCGTACAGCAGAAGGATCTGACCGCCAACCTGCAGGCGCTGCCGCTGTTCGGAATCGAAGCGCTGTTCGCGGCCAGACGCAGCCTCGACGAGCGCGGGCTGGACGAAGCCAGCCTGGGGCTTCCCGTCGAAGTGCTGGACGACGATGCGCTCGGCGCTCTTATCAATCGCTATGACCATGTGATCACGCTCTGATGGCCACCTTGCACCTGCTTTCACATTCCCCTTTCGCCGACAGTCGGCTCTCCAGCTGCCTGCGCCTGCTGACTGCCGGCGACGGGTTGCTGCTCAGCGGCGACGCCGTCTACGCGCTGCAGCACGGCACCGCCCAGCGCCAGGCGCTGGAGCTGCTGCCGGAGGGCATCGCCCTCTTCGCTCTGAACGAGGACATTGCCGCACGCGGGCTGGAGGATTTGCCCAGGCATCTGCAACAGGTCGATTACCCGGCTTTTGTCGAACTCTGCTGTCGCTACGCACGGACCAATGCCTGGTTATGAACGAACTCGTCGTGGATGACGCGAGAATTGCCGTCGATCAGGAAGGCTATCTGCTGGATCTGGGAGACTGGAGCGAACCTGTCGCCCAGGCATTGGCTCGGGCCGAAGGCCTCGATCTGCAAAACGAACACTGGGAAATCCTGCTGTTGCTGCGCGAGTTCTACCAGGAATTCCAGCTCTCGCCGGCGACACGCCCACTGATCCGGTATGTCGCATTCAAGCTCGGCCCCGACAAGGGCAACAGCATGCACCTGAACCGACTATTTCTAGGCACGCCCGCCAAGCTTGCAGCCAAACTGGCAGGCCTGCCCAAACCGAGCAATTGCATATGAATATCGTCACGCCTGCCGAACATCCCTTTGCCGTTTTCGTGCGCATTCTCGGCAAGGGCAAGCGCGGCGCCCGCGACCTGACCCGCGAAGAGGCACGTGAAGCCATGGGCATGCTGCTCGACGGCAAGGCCGAGGACACCCAGCTCGGTGCCTTCCTGATGCTGCTGCGACACAAGGAAGAAAGCGCCGCAGAGCTTGCCGGCTTCACCGAGGCCGTACGCGAGCGACTGCACGCACCGGCAATCGCGGCGGACATTGACTGGCCGACCTATGCCGGCAAGAAGCGCCATCTGCCCTGGTATCTGCTGGCAGCCAAATGCCTGGCGCAGAATGGTGTTCGGATTCTGATGCACGGCGGCGGCGCACATACCGCCGGGCGCCTGTATACCGAGCAGCTTCTCGGCCTGCTGGATATCGCCCGCTGCGACAACTGGGCTGCTGTTAATGCGGCTCTGGACAGCAGCAACCTGGCATTCATGCCACTGGGTGCCTGGATGCCCCGTCTGCAGCATATGATCGACCAGCGCAACATCCTCGGTCTGCGTTCGCCGATTCACTCGCTGGCACGCATCCTCAACCCACTGGGTGCGCGCTGCGGCCTGCAAAGCATTTTCCACCCCGGTTATCAGGCCAACCATCGCGAAGCCAGTCGTCTGCTCGGCGATACCAGCATCGTCATCAAGGGCGAAGGTGGTGAAATCGAAGTCAACCCGGACGGCATCGCCCACCTCTACGGCACTGAAGCCGGCACCAACTGGGACGAAGACTGGCCTGCTCTCTCTGCGCAACGCCATGTAAAACCCGCACAACTCGATCCTCAACACCTGCTTGCTGTATGGCGCGGCACCGAAGATGCCTATGGCGAACTGGCCGTCGTAGCGACCATGGCGCTGGCCCTTCGCGGTCTCGGGCAGCCCCGCGAGGCAGCTTTCGAGCAGGCCCGGCACTACTGGGAACAGCGAAACCCATCGGCTTGATCGATGGGTTTGATCCGCCATTGCGCCCCTTTGCTCGAACCTTGCCCCCTAAACTGTCTCCAAGATTCGAATTGAGGAGGCGATCATGGGACTTCTGGTTGAAGGGCAATGGCACGACCGCTGGTATGAAAGCAGCGATGGTGGAGAATTCCAGCGAGAACAGGCCCAGCGCCGCGGCTGGGTAAGCGCTGACGGCTCGCCTGGTCCGGACGGCCAGCGCGCCGTCAAGGCGGTAGCCGGGCGCTTTCACCTCTATGTTTCGCTCGCCTGTCCCTGGGCGCACCGCACACTGATCTATCGAAAACTCAAGCAACTCGATTCGCTGATCGACGTATCCGTGGTCAGTTGGCTGATGGCCGAACACGGCTGGACGTTCGACAAGAGCACCGGCTCCAGCGGCGATGCCCTCGACGGGCTGGAGTTTCTGCACCAGCGCTACACTGCCGATGATGCGAGCTACACGGGCCGGGTAACCGTCCCTGTGCTCTGGGACAAGCAGGAACAGCGTATCGTCAACAATGAATCCTCCGAGCTGATCCGCATCTTCAACAGCGCCTTCGACGCACTGACCGGCTCGAAGCTGGACCTGTATCCCGAGCCGCTACGCGCCGAGATCGACAGGCTCAACGAGCGGATCTATCCAGCCGTCAACAACGGCGTCTACCGTGCAGGCTTCGCCACCACGCAGCAGGCCTACGAAACCGCCTTCGACGAGGTTTTCAGCGAACTGGACTGGCTGGAACAACGCCTCGGACAACGGCGCTATCTGGCAGGTGAGTTTCTGACCGAAGCGGACTGGCGACTGTTCACCACCGTCGTACGCTTCGATACGGTTTACCACGGCCATTTCAAATGCAACCTGCGACGTATCGAGGACTACCCGAACCTGTCGAACTGGCTGCGCGAGCTGTATCAGTGGCCGGAAATCGCACAAACCGTGGATTTCACCCATATCAAGAGCCATTACTACGCGAGCCATCGCCAGATCAACGCCAATGGCATCATTCCCAAGGGGCCGCGACTGGCGCTGGAGCGCGCCCATGACCGTGAACGGCTGCCGGGCAAGGGCATCTGGTCGCGCTGAATGTCTAGATCTGGCAGCCTGTATTATCAGGCCCATACCAGACTGTTGAAAAACGTAGGCGAGGCAGGCAAGACAAGGCAAAAACAAGCGAGGACGCGGAGTTTAGTGGTCTAAATGAGCAGTCCGAGCCTGTTTTTAACGCAGTATTGCCAACGCAGGTAGTTTTTCAACAGTCTGGCGCGCTGCCCTCGAACCAGGCCAGCTTGTCCCGCAGCTGCACCACCTCGCCAACGATGATCAGGGTCGGCGCCTGCACCTGCTGGTTCGCAATGCGTTCGGGCAGATCAGCCAGCGTGCCGGTAAACACCCGCTGGTTGCTGGTGGTGCCCTGCTGAATCAGGGCGACAGGCGTACCGGCGGCGCGGCCATGAGCGATCAGCTGCTGGCAGATCAACGGCAAACCGACCAAGCCCATGTAGAACACCAGCGTCTGGCTTGAGGCCACCAGCTCCGACCAGGGCAGATCGCAACTGCCATCCTTCAGGTGCCCGGTGACGAAACGCACCGATTGCGCATGGTCGCGATGGGTCAAGGGAATGCCGGCATAGGCGGCACAGCCACTGGCGGCGGTAATGCCCGGCACCACCTGGAAGGGAATGCCATGGGTGGCCAGCTCTTCAATTTCCTCGCCGCCACGACCGAAGATGAACGGGTCTCCGCCCTTGAGGCGCAGCACCCGCTTGCCCTCTTGGGCCAGAGAGACCAACCGCTGGTTGATCTGCTCTTGGGGCAGAGCATGCTCGGCGCGCTGCTTGCCCACGTAGATGCGATCCGCATCGCGACGACACAGGTCGAGAATGGCCGGTGCCACCAAACGGTCGTAGAGCACCACATCGGCCTGCTGCATCAGGCGCAGGGCACGGAAGGTCAGCAGATCGGGATCACCCGGCCCGGCGCCGACCAGATACACCTCGCCCAACGCCTTGGGTGCCGCACCGGAGAGTTTGTCTGCCAGCAGCCGCTCGGCCTCTTCGACACGTCCAGCCAGCGCCTGTTCGGCGATATTGCCTTGGAAGACTTCCTCCCAGAACACCCGACGCTGCTGGACATCGGAAAATTTCGCTTTGACCTGGGCACGGAATGCCTTGGCCAGCCCGGCCAGTTGACCGTAAGCAGCGGGAATCCAGGTTTCGATCCGTGCGCGAATCAGCCGCGCCAGCACCGGCGCATCGCCACCACTGGATACCGCGATCACCAGCGGCGAACGATCGACGATGGCCGGGAAGATCACCGTGCACAGCTCTGGCGAATCCACCACGTTGACCGGGATGCCGAGCGCACGGGCATCCTGCGAAACGCGGGCGTTCAGGGGCTCGTCATCGGTGGCGGCGATGGCCAGCACGCAACCGGCCAGGTCGCCGTCGGCATAGCCGCGAAGTACTGTATGCCCGCCACCCTGCTCCACCAGCTCGGCCAGTTGCGAGCCGATGTCAGGGGCCACCACGCGCAGCAGCGCGCCCGCTTCGGACAGCAGCCGCGCCTTGCGCAGGGCAATATCGCCACCCCCCACGATCAGCACCCGGCGGCCCTTGAGGTTGTGAAACAGGGGAAGGTAATCCATGCGGCTCGATCCTGATTTCAGCAAAAAAAAGATAGGGGCATCACAGCCGATCAGCGCCGCCCTGCCCCTGTCGAAAATCAAGGATGGGCCTTTTGCCGCAACGCCGCGATCACGCGACATCCGCTCCCATCACTCTTGCAGCTAGCCTTAACCGATGACTTCGATACCGCCCATATAGGGTTTGAGCACTTCGGGCACGCGAACGCTGCCATCAGCCTGCTGGTAGTTTTCCAGCACCGCGACCAGGGTGCGCCCCACCGCCAGGCCGGAGCCATTGAGGGTATGCACCAGCTCGGGCTTGCCGGTTTCCGGGTTGCGGTAGCGCGCCTGCATGCGGCGCGCCTGGAAGTCGCCGCAGTTGGAGCAGGAAGAAATCTCGCGGTATTTCTCCTGGCTCGGCACCCAGACCTCCAGGTCATAGGTCTTGGTGGCGCTGAAACCCATATCGCCGGTGCACAGCGCCAGCAGCCGATATGGCAGTTCCAGCAATTGCAGCACCTTCTCGGCGTTGGCCGTCAGGCTTTCCAGCGCTTCGAAGGACTGGCTCGGCTCGACGATCTGCACCATCTCGACCTTGTCGAACTGATGCTGGCGAATCATCCCGCGGGTATCACGGCCGGACGCACCCGCCTCGCTGCGAAAGCATGGCGTGTGGGCAACGAACTTCAGCGGAAGCTGCCTGGCATCGAGAATTTCGCCGGCAACGATATTGGTCAGCGAGACTTCAGCGGTCGGGATCAGGTAAAAATCGGCCTCGCCTTCGCGGCTGATCTTGAACAGGTCTTCCTCGAACTTGGGCAACTGACCAGTACCCTGCAGCGCCGGCGCCTGGACCAGATAAGGCGTGTAGGCCTCTTCGTAGCCATGCTCGCGGGTGTGCAGGTCGATCATGAACTGCGCCAGCGCACGGTGCAGGCGGGCGATCGGCCCGCGCATCAGGGCGAAGCGCGCACCGGACAACTTGGCCGCGGTCTCGAAATCCAGCCAGCCATGCTGCTCGCCAAGGGCGACGTGATCCTGTACGGGGAAATCGAAGTTTTTCGCCGTGCCCCAGCGACGTACTTCGACATTCTCGTCTTCGTCCTTGCCCACCGGCACCGACTCGTGCGGCAGGTTCGGCAGATTCAGCATCAGCTGGTCCAGCTCGGCCTGGAGGCCCTCAAGCTCCTGTTTGCCGGCGTCCAGCGCGGCAGCCATGCGATCGACATCGGCCAGCAGCGGCGCAATGTCCTCACCGCGCTGCTTGGCCTGACCGATGGATTTGGAGCGGGCGTTGCGCTCGGCCTGGAGTTGCTCGGTGCGGGTCTGCACGGTCTTGCGCTGGGCTTCCAGCGCCTCGATACGCGCCACGTCCAGCTGATAACCGCGGGTAGCCAAGCGATCGGCAACGTCTTGCAGCTGTGTGCGTAGCAGTTTCGAATCAAGCATGGTGAGTCTCGTCTGTGAAAGCTTTGAGGAAAGGCGAAGAGGAAGCGGAGTTTACTGCGATAGCGGCCAGCTTCATAACCTGGCGAGCATTAGCCCGGCCCAGGTTGCCAGCAGCCCGCCCAGTACGCTGCTGCCGATGTAACCGAAGGCCGTCGCGACCTGGCCACTTTCCAGCAGCCGCAGAGCATCCAGGGAAAAGCTGGAAAAGGTCGTCAGCGCGCCAAGAAAACCGATGATCAGCGCCGCACGCAATTCCGGAGAGATTTCCGGGCGCGTCAGGAAGGTCGCGTACAGGTAGCCGATCAGCAGGCAACCGAGCAGGTTCACCGCCAGCGTGGCCAGGTAGAAATGCCGAGGCCATTGTGTGCTGACCCAGGTGGCGACGGCGAAGCGCAGCAAGGTGCCGACTACCCCGCCACAGATTACAGCGAGCAGCATGCGGATCACGGTTTTCTCCGCTGCTTCGGGCTTTCACGGTCCAGGCGCGCCAGGTATTCGAGCTTGTCGCGGATCTTGCCTTCCAGCCCGCGCGGCACCGGGTGGTAGTACTGGCGCGGCTCCAGGGCCTCGGGGAAGTAATCCTCGCCGGCGGCGTAGGCATCGGGCTCGTCATGGGCGTAACGGTACTGCTGGCCGTAGCCCAGCTCCTTCATCAGCTTGGTAGGCGCGTTGCGCAGATGCAGCGGCACTTCATGGGAGCCATTCTCCGCCACATCGCGCATGGCTGCCTTGAAAGCGGTATAGACCGCATTGCTTTTCGGCGCACAGGCCAGGTAGACAATGGCCTGGGCAACGGCCAGCTCACCCTCGGGACTGCCCAGACGCTCCTGAACATCCCACGCATTGAGACAGAGCGTCAGCGCGCGCGGATCGGCATTGCCAACCTCCTCGCTGGCCATGCGCACCACACGCCGGGCGATATAAAGCGGATCGCAGCCGCCATCGAGCATCCGTGCGAACCAGTAGAGCGAGGCATCGGGGTTGGAGCCGCGAACGGATTTGTGCAGGGCGGATATCTGGTCGTAGAAGGCTTCACCGCCCTTGTCGAAACGCCGACGACCGTCGCCGAGCAGGTCCTGCAGCAGCTCGACGCCGATCTCGCCGCCCTCCTCGGCCAGGTCCGCCGCATTTTCCAGCAGGTTCAGCAGGCGCCGGCCATCGCCATCGGCGGCGACCAGGAGCATCTGGAAGCTTTCTTCGGGCAGTGTGAGATGCAGGTCCCCCAGCCCCCGAGGCTCGTTCAGCGCACGGGCGACCAGTTTGCGCAGGGCCGTCTCGTCGAGGCTTTTCAGCACATAGACGCGCGCCCGCGAGAGCAGCGCGTTGTTGAGTTCGAACGAAGGATTTTCGGTGGTCGCGCCGATAAAGATCAGTGTGCCGTCCTCGACATAAGGAAGGAAGGCATCCTGCTGGGACTTGTTGAAGCGGTGCACTTCGTCGACGAACAGAATGGTGCGCCGACCGTACTGGGCCGCCTGCTGTTTGGCGACTTCCACGGCCTGGCGGATTTCCTTGACCCCGGCCAGCACCGCCGAAACCGTCTCGAAATGGGCATCGGACACCTTCGCCAGCAGCCGTGCCAGGGTCGTTTTGCCCACGCCTGGCGGCCCCCAGAAGACCATCGAGTGCAGCGCGCCCTGCTCCAGCGCCTCACGCAGCGGCTTGCCACGCGCCAGCAGATGCTCCTGTCCGACATACTCGTCCAGGCTGGCGGCACGCAGACGGGCGGCTAGCGGTTGAGCGACGGGATCGCGACTGAACAGGTCCATCGTGGCTGCAAAACCCTCATGCAAACGGCCTGCGGAAAAGCAGGCCGTATCGGTTGACTGAACTGCAGAGCGGCATCATTCGGAAATGACGTCGGTCCCTTCGGGAATCTCGAAACTGAACAGCCCGGCGGCCAGCGGGGCGTTCACCCGGACGCCGTGAAACAGGATATTGGTACGCTGCCCGACGCCATCGATCATCTGCATGTCATTGATCACGCCGCTGCGAAAGGACAGGCGCAGGTTGTCGAACAGGGTGTCCCTGGCCTTGGGCCTGAGGGTGAAATCGATCACCTCGCCTGCCTCCTTGTGGGACACCTCGAAGTTCTCGCTGATGGTCGAGACATCGCCGGAAAGCAGCAGCGCCGGCGTATGGGTCAGTCGCTGATCCAGGGTCTGGATGGTCACCTGTTCAAGGTCCGGGTCGTACAGCCAGACCTTGTTGCCGTCGGATACCAGCAATTGCTCCATTGGCTCATCGGTGTGCCAACGGAACTGCCCCGGACGCTTCAGGGCCAGTTCGCCGGAGGTTTCCTGCAGCTGGGTGCCGGAGCCATCGAGCGACAGCTGGGAGAAGCGCCCGGTCAGGGTTTCGGCCTTCTGCAGCAACCCGGTCAGGCGCTGCACGGAGGCGGTCTGGTCGGCCTGGACCGGCACCAGCGTGAACAGCAGAGCGGACGCGAACAGCAAGCGAATCAATTGCATAATCCCTCGGTGCGACTCAGTCGCGCATGGGCGGCGGCGCAAGCACTTCGCGCGAGCCATTGGTATTCATTGAAGTGACGACACCGGCCATTTCCATGGCTTCGATCATCCGGGCCGCACGGTTGTAGCCGATTTTTAGTTTGCGTTGCACGGAGGAAATCGATGCGCGTCGGGTTTCGGTGACGAAGCGTACGGCCTCGTCGTACAGCGGATCTTCCTCACTGCCTTCACCGCCGCCCTCACCACCCCCGCCGTCGAAGCCGCTGCCGGACTCCTCGACGCCAACCAGGATTTCCTCGATGTAATCGGGCGCGCCTCGTGCCTTCCAGGCTTCGACCACGCGGTGCACTTCGTCATCGGAAACGAAGGCGCCATGCACACGAATCGGCAGCCCGGTGCCCGGCGGCAGATAGAGCATGTCGCCGTGCCCCAGCAACTGCTCGGCGCCGCCCTGGTCGAGAATGGTACGCGAGTCGATCTTGCTCGACACCTGGAACGCCATGCGGGTCGGGATGTTGGCCTTGATCAGACCGGTGATCACGTCCACCGAAGGCCGCTGAGTGGCCAGGATCAGGTGAATCCCCGCAGCACGAGCCTTCTGCGCGATACGTGCGATCAGCTCTTCGACCTTCTTGCCGACGATCATCATCATGTCCGCGAATTCGTCCACTACCACGACGATGGTCGGCAGTTTCTTCAATAGCGGTGCTTCGTCTTCCATGCTTTCGCGGCGGTACAGCGGGTCGGTCAGCGGCGTACCAGCCTCCTCGGCGTCCTTCACCTTGCGGTTGAAGCCCGCCAGGTTCCGCACGCCCATGGCCGCCATCAGTTTGTAGCGTCGCTCCATCTCGGCGACGCTCCAGCGCAGCGCGTTGGCCGCCTCCTTCATGTCGGTCACGACCGGACACAGCAGGTGCGGGATGCCTTCGTAGATGGACAGTTCGAGCATCTTCGGATCGATCATGATCAGTCGCGCGTCTTCCGGTGGCGACTTGAACAGGATCGACAGGATCATCGCGTTGACGCCCACCGACTTGCCCGAGCCGGTGGTGCCCGCCACCAGCAGGTGCGGCATCTTGGCCAGGTCGGCGATCACCGGCTTGCCGCCGATATCGTGGCCCAGGGCGATAGTCACCGGCGACTTGGCATCGTCATAGGGCGCCGACGACAGCACCTCGGAGAAGCGCACGATCTGGCGGTCCTCGTTGGGAATCTCGATACCGACCGTGGTCTTGCCGGGAATCACCTCGACCACGCGCACACTGATCACCGCCAGCGAACGCGCCAGGTCCTTGGCCAGGTTGGAGATACGACTGACCTTGACGCCAGCTGCCGGCTGGATTTCGAAACGGGTGATCACCGGGCCGGGATGCACGGATTCGACGATCACCTCGACACCGAATTCCTTGAGCTTGATCTCCAGCAGCCGTGACATGGCCTCCAGCGATTCGGGCGAATACTGCTTCTGTTGTTTCTCGGCGGCATCCAACAGGGAAATCGGCGGCAGGCTGCCTTCAATCAGAGGATCGACGAACAGATTGGTTTGTTTTTCCTTCAGCACGCGCTTGCTCTGTTCCGCCGCCTTGGGCGGCGCAGGCGGCGTGATCACGGGTGCCACGCGCTTTTCGCGCTCGCTCATGTGCTTGCTCAGCGAGCCTTCACGTTCCAGCAGGCGCTCCTTTACCTTCGCCCGCTCACGGCGATCAGGCAGCGAACCCGCCACTTCGTTGACCACCTCATCGGCTTCTCGCAGCTGAGCGACCATCTGCCTGCGTTCGATACGGCCCGCCCACCAGCGGCTGAAGAAACTCTGGATCAGTTCGATCAGGTCCAGAGTGATCTTGCCGGTCAGGTCCATCACCTTGAACCAGGACAGGTCGGTGAACACGGTCAGGCCGAAGAGGAAAAGAGCGATACACAGGAGCGTACTGCCCTGAACGCCAAGAGCGCTCTCAGTCCACTGACCGAGGGCGGCGCCGAGCATGCCTCCGCCGGATCGCTGCATGCCCTCCTGCGCTACAAAGTGAATATCCGCCAGCACTGTCCCGGCAGCGATCAGGCACACCAGCCCCGTCAGATGCCAGACGAACAGCCAGCCATTCCATTGCCATTGCTGATTTCTGTTGCGGAAGATTCGCCAGGCACGAATGCCGAGCAACAGCGGAAAGAGATAGGCGAAATAGCCCAGGCTTCCCAGCAGAATGCTGGACAGCCAGGCCCCGATCATGCCACCGGCATTATCAAAGGAATGGACCTGGACACTGTTGTCCCATGCCGGGTCGTTGCTGCTGTAGCTGACCAGCGTCATCAGCAGGAACAGGCACGCGGCAACCGCCGCGATCAGGGCACCCTCTTTGAGACGATAATGCAACTGCTGCCGCCAGTCGGGAGCCGGCGCGGTAGAGGAGGTATTCTTCAAAACGCTTTATTTCCTGCGCCAACGGCGCGCTCTGTGGTCCGTAATCAGCCAGAACCTCGGTATTGTACGGCTTTGTCGACTCAATGGCATGCCGGTTCCATACCGGCTTGGGTTTTTCCCGATGCTTCGGTGTAGCATAAACGCCAGTTTTCGCAGCGTGACTCGACCAGCAGGCCACTTTCAGCGCGGCATTGCCAGTTTCAATGGTCTGTCAAACCACGTTTATCCTATTGATATCAAAGGCTTATGAGGGCTCTTTATGAGTGAAGTCAAGCATTCACGTCTGATCATCCTCGGCTCGGGCCCGGCCGGTTATACCGCTGCGGTATATGCCGCTCGCGCCAATCTGAAACCGCTGATGATCACCGGCATCCAGCCCGGCGGCCAGCTGACCACCACCACCGAAGTGGACAACTGGCCCGGCGACGTCGAGGGTCTCACAGGCCCGGCACTGATGGAGCGCATGCAGCGGCACGCCGAGCGCTTCGACACCGAGGTGGTGTTCGACCATATCCATACCGCCGAACTGCAGCAACGTCCTTTCATCCTCAAGGGCGATAGTGCCACCTACAGTTGCGATGCACTGATCATTGCCACTGGCGCTTCGGCGCAATACCTTGGCCTGCCTTCCGAAGATGCATTCGCCGGACGCGGCGTCTCGGCCTGTGCCACCTGCGACGGCTTCTTCTATCGCAATCAGGTGGTCGCCGTGATCGGCGGCGGCAACACCGCAGTCGAAGAAGCGCTGTACCTCTCCAATATCGCCAGGGAAGTCCATCTGGTTCACCGCCGCGACAAGCTGCGCTCGGAGAAGATCCTGCAGGACAAGATCATGGATAAAGCGACCAACGGCAATATCCACTTGCACTGGAACCATACGCTGGAAGAAGTCCTTGGCGACGCCAGCGGCGTGACCGGGGTGCGTCTGAAAAGCACCCTGTCCGGCGAAGAGCAGAAGCTCGACCTGGCCGGCGTTTTCATCGCCATCGGTCATAAACCCAACACCGATCTGTTCCAGGGCCAGCTGGAGATGAAGGACGGCTACCTGAAGGTCAAGGGCGGTAGCGAGGGCGATGCCACCTGCACCAGCATCCCCGGCGTGTTCGCCGCTGGCGATGTGGCCGATCACGTCTATCGCCAGGCCATCACCTCGGCAGGCGCCGGCTGCATGGCCGCGCTGGATGCCGAGAAGTACCTCGACCAGTAACAGGCCGTTGAAAACTACCTCCCTTGTCTTGCCTGTCTCGACTACGTTTTTCAAAGTCTGATATGTCCCTTTCGGCGGTTGCCTGCAACCGCCGCCTTTCCGGCCTATCGATATGCTGACCTGGCTGCAGCGCGACAATCTCTCGTTTCCCTCTCTGGACAAGGCCATGCGCGAGCCGAACGGCCTGCTCGCCGCTGGTGGCGACCTGTCGCCCGAACGCCTTCTGGCCGCCTACCGCCACGGCTGCTTCCCCTGGTATCAGGAGGGGCAGCCGCTGCTCTGGTGGTCGCCGGACCCGCGCACGGTGCTCTATCCCGAAGAGCTGCATATCTCACGCAGCCTGCGTAAAACCCTGCGTCAGGGGATATTCCAGATAACCTTCGACCAGGCATTCAAGGCAGTCATCGAGGGCTGCGCCGCACCGCGCAGCTACGCCAACGGCACCTGGATCACGCCCGCCATGCAGGACGCCTACCTGCAACTGCATCGAATGGGCATCGCCCACTCCGTTGAAGTCTGGCAGGACGGACATCTGGTCGGCGGCCTTTACGGTCTGGCCATGGGGCAGTTGTTTTTCGGCGAATCCATGTTCAGCCGCGTCACCGATGCCTCCAAGGCGGGCTTCGTCACATGGGTGGAACATCTGCGAGAGCGGGACTTCAAATTGATTGATTGCCAGATGCCGACGCAGCATCTGGCCAGTCTCGGCGCCCGGACAATACCCCGAAAAACCTTTGCCGAAGCGCTTGCCAGATATCTCGGTGAACCCGACACAACCCGATGGGAGTCCTAGTCGACCAAGCCAGGCTGACCTACACTGACTTCATGATTTGCGAGAGTTGACCATGACTTCACTGGCTCGTCTCAAGTTCTACGCCACCCAGCCGCACGCGTGCAGTTATCTGCCCGAAGAGCAGGCGACCACGCTGTTTCTCGATCCCAGCCAGCCAATGGACGTACAGATCTATGCCGAGCTGTCGGAGATGGGCTTCCGTCGCAGTGGCGATCATCTTTATCGCCCCCATTGCCAACGCTGCAACGCCTGTATTCCGGCACGCATTCCAGCCGAAGGCCTGCAACTCAACCGGCAGCAGAAACGCATTCTCAAACGAAACGCAGACCTGACCGTCAAGGATGTACGCCCCGCTTTCACCGAGGAATATTACGGGCTGTATGCAAACTATATCGAACAGCGTCACGCCGATGGCGACATGTATCCGCCGAGCCGTGAACAGTTCCATACCTTTCTGGTGCGCGACCTGCCGTTCTCCCGCTTCTACGAATTCCGCCTCGATGGCCGCCTGCTCGCCCTGGCCGTGACCGACGTGCTGCCTAACGGCCTGTCGGCGGTATACACCTTCTATGACCCCACTGAGGAGCGCCGCAGCCTAGGCCGTTTCGCCATCCTGTGGCAGGCCGGCGAGGTAGCCCGGCTGGGGCTCAAGGGGTTGTATCTGGGTTACTGGATCAAGAATTGCCGCAAGATGAACTACAAGACCGAGTACCGGCCTATCGAGCTGCTGGTCAACCAGCGCTGGATCAGCCTCAACTAGGGTCTTTTCCTATTTTGTACGCGGATGCGTGGAAACGGGAACAGCCCCAACCCCTTGGCTCCCGGAGCCCTTTCAGGCACAATGCTTGCCGCTTTTACCCGCGCATTTTTGCGCAGGGTCAATCATTGGTTATCGAGGGCTTTACTGAATGTCGAAAGAAGACAGCTTCGAAATGGAAGGTACTGTCGTCGACACCCTGCCCAACACCATGTTTCGCGTGGAGTTGGAAAATGGGCACGTCGTTACTGCGCACATCTCTGGAAAGATGCGCAAGAACTACATCCGGATTCTGACCGGTGACAAGGTTCGTGTAGAACTGACACCGTACGATTTGAGCAAAGGTCGCATCACCTACCGCGCTCGTTGATACGAGACGCGAGAAAGAATGCCCGGCCAGAGCCGGGCTTTTTTGTTTGTACTTCCATGCCCCCAGCGCCTGTCCTGTCATTGCACGCGAATAGCGGATAGCAAAACGCCCGGCAACTGCCAGGCGTTCTGATTTCACCCGTGGTAGATACCTCGCCCGCTCCTCAGGCGAGTTCGACGCTGGTTTCGAATTCGAAGACCAGCTCCCCATCACGCACATCGACGTGAACCACGCCACCATGTTCGGCCAGTTCGCCAAAGAGAATCTCTTCTGCCAACGGTCGCTTGATCTTGTCCTGGATCAGCCGCGCCATTGGCCTTGCACCCATCTGCACGTCGTAACCACCCTCGGCCAGCCAGCCGCGCGCCGCATCCGAGACCTCCAGCGTGACGTGCTTGTCCTCGAGCTGCGCCTGCAACTCGATGAGGAACTTGTCCACGATGCTCTTGATCACCTCATGGCTCAGGCGACCGAACTGGATGATGGTATCCAGGCGGTTGCGGAATTCGGGCGTGAAGCTCTTCTTGATCACTTCCATCGCATCGGACGCATGGTCCTGATGCGTGAAGCCGATCGAAGCCCTGGCCGCCGTTTCCGCCCCGGCATTGGTGGTCATGATGAGGATGACGTTGCGGAAGTCCGCCTTGCGCCCGTTGTTATCCGTCAGCGTCCCGTGGTCCATGACCTGCAGCAGCAGGTTGAAGACTTCAGGATGAGCCTTCTCGATCTCGTCGAGCAGCAGTACGCAATGCGGCTGCTTGGTAATCGCCTCGGTCAGCAGGCCACCCTGATCGAACCCCACATAGCCGGGAGGCGCGCCGATCAGGCGTGATACCGTGTGCCGCTCCATGTACTCGGACATGTCGAAGCGCACCAGCTCGATACCCAGCGCACGGGCCAGCTGTCTGGCGGCTTCGGTCTTGCCGACGCCGGTGGGGCCGGCAAAGAGGAACGAGCCTACCGGCTTGTCCGGCGCTTTCAGCCCGGCACGGGAAAGCTTGATCGCGGTGGACAGCGAGTCGATCGCATCATCCTGGCCAAAGACCGTCAGTTTCAGGTCGCGCTCCAGGTTGCGCAGCAGCTCCTTGTCGGAGGTGCTGACGTGCTTGGGCGGAATCCGCGCGATCTTGGCGACGATGTCCTCGACCTGTTCCACATCGATGCGCTTGGCGCGCTTTTCTTCCGGCTGCAGGCGCTGGAAGGCGCCCGCCTCGTCGATCACGTCAATCGCCTTGTCGGGCATATGGCGGTCGTTGATATAGCGCGACGCCAGCTCGGCGGCCGCGCGCAACGATTCGTCGCTGTACTCGATGCTGTGGTGCTGCTCGAAACGCCCTTTCAGGCCGCGCAGAATGCCGATGGTGTCCTCGACGGACGGCTCGCTGACATCGACTTTCTGAAAGCGCCGCGCCAGTGCCCTGTCCTTCTCGAAGATGCCGCGAAACTCCTGAAAGGTCGTCGAGCCGATGCAGCGGATCTCACCCGAGGAGAGCAGCGGCTTGAGCAGGTTGGAAGCGTCCATCACGCCACCCGACGCAGCACCCGCCCCGATGATGGTATGGATTTCGTCAATGAACAGAACCGCTTGGGGCCGCTTGCGCAGTTCGTTCAACAGCGCCTTGAAACGCTTCTCGAAGTCGCCCCGGTACTTGGTGCCCGCAAGCAAGGCACCCAGGTCCAGCGAATAGACGACGCTGTCGGCCAGCAGCTCCGGCACCTGGTTATCGACGATGCGCTTGGCCAGGCCTTCGGCGATCGCCGTCTTGCCTACCCCGGCCTCACCCACCAGCAATGGATTGTTCTTGCGGCGGCGCGCCAGGATCTGCGCGACGCGCTCGACTTCGTGTTCGCGCCCGACCAGCGGATCGATTCGCCCCTGGCGCGCCAGCTCGTTGAGATTGCTGGCATAGGCGTCCAGCGGATTGCCGGAAGCAGAAGCCTCCCCACCGTCTTCATCCTGCATATCCGAGTCGCTTTCGGCATTGCCGCCGCCCTGCACCTTGGAAATACCATGAGCGATGTAGTTGACGACATCTATGCGCGCGACGTTCTGTTGCTTGAGCAGATAAACAGCCTGGCTTTCCTGCTCGCTGAATATCGCCACCAGCACATTGGCGCCCGTGACTTCGCGCTTGCCGGAACTCTGCACATGAAAAACCGCACGCTGCAGCACTCGCTGGAAGCCCAGGGTTGGCTGAGTTTCACGCTCTTCGTCATGCTGAGGAATCAGCGGAGTGGTGGAATCAATGAATTCCTGCAGATCATGCCGCAGCTTGTCGAGGCTGGCTCCGCAGGCGCGCAAAACGGTTGCGGCGGCCTCGTTGTCCAGCAGGGCTAACAGGAGATGCTCCACCGTCATGAATTCATGACGCTTGGTACGAGCCTCCTTGAAGGCCAGATTCAGAGTGACTTCGAGCTCACGGTTCAACATAGCTTTCACCTCTTACCCAGCAGTCGGGGTTAACCGTCCTTCTCGATCTCACAAAGCAACGGGTGCTGGCACTCCCTTGCATATTGATTGACCTGCATCGCTTTGGTTTCAGCAACATCCCGAGTGTAAACACCACAAACGGCTCGTCCTTCGGTATGAACCGTCAGCATGATCCTGGTGGAGACCTCCCGGTTGTGATTGAAAATCCCCTCCAGTACCTCCACGACAAAGTCCATTGGCGTGTAGTCGTCATTGAACATGACAACTTTGAACATGGGTGGTGCCTTCAGTTGCGGTCTGGCTTCTTCGATCGCCACCCCGGAGGCATCGTCGCCCTCGCTCTCTGGTCGATCCTGATTGAATATTAGTCGAATCACTGGTGATGCACGCATGCGAATAAACGGTCTACGTCGGGGCACCAAGGCCGGGTAAATTGAAGGGCTTCACAGCCACCTGACGAGTCGCCTTGACTATCGGCAAAACGATGATACAAACAGTATGTGCCACAAAGGCAACAGGTTGCGCGCACGGTGTCATGCAGTGCTGCACCCGCGCGGAATGAAATGGATGTTACTCCAGTGATGGACTCCTTTGCAGAGGGATAAGAGCATGCTAAGCGGTAAGGTCAAGTGGTTCAACAACGCCAAGGGCTATGGTTTCATCGTAGCAGACGGTGACGATGAGGACCTGTTCGCCCACTACTCTGCCATTCAGATGGAAGGGTATAGAACTCTCAAGGCTGGGCAGGCGGTCAGGTTTGAAATTCTGCAGGGACCCAAGGGCCTGCATGCAACCAATATCAGGTCGTTGCAGGCAACCGAGGATGCAGTCGCGCCCATCTCCCAACATTCGGCTGTAGAAGCCTGATCCAGCAACAGAAAAGGCCGATCGGTGATCGGCCTTTTCTGTTCTTACCCGCTTTTTACATGTGGGAGATCATGGCATCGCCGAAGCCGGAGCAGGACACCAGCTTCGCGCCCTCCATCTGGCGCTCGAAGTCGTAGGTCACCGTCTTGGCGGCGATGGCGTCTTCGGTTGATTTGATCAGCAGATCGGCTGCTTCGACCCAGCCCATGTGGCGCAACATCATCTCGGCAGAGAGAATCAGCGAGCCGGGATTGACCTTGTCCTGACCGGCGTATTTCGGCGCAGTGCCGTGGGTCGCCTCGAACATGGCCACCGTATCGGACAGGTTGGCACCCGGCGCGATACCGATACCACCAACCTCGGCCGCCAGCGCATCGGAAAGGTAGTCGCCATTGAGGTTCAGGGTGGCGATGACGTCATATTCGGCAGGACGCAGCAGGATCTGCTGCAGCATGGCATCGGCGATGGCATCCTTCACGACAATGGTCTTGCCGGTGTTCGGATTGTTGAACTGCATCCAGGGACCACCGTCCAGCAGCTCGGCACCGAACTCGTCACGCGCCACCTCGTAGCCCCACTCCTTGAAAGCACCCTCGGTGAACTTCATGATGTTGCCCTTGTGCACCAGGGTCACTGAGCTGCGATCATTGTCCACCGCGTATTGCAGGGCCTTGCGCACCAGACGCTTGGTACCTTCAAGAGACACTGGCTTGATGCCGATGCCGCAATTTTCGGTAAAGCGGATTTTCGTGACGCCCATTTCCTCGGTGAGGAACTTGATCACTTTTTCACATTCGGGCGAGCCGGCCTTCCACTCGACGCCGGCATAGATATCCTCCGAGTTTTCGCGAAAGATCACCATGTCGACATCGGCAGGCTTCTTGACCGGGCTGGGCACCCCGGTAAACCAGCGAACCGGGCGCTGGCAGACGTACAGGTCCAGCTCCTGACGCAGTGCGACGTTCAGCGAACGAATCCCGCCCCCCACCGGCGTGGTCAGCGGCCCCTTGATGGAAACCACATAGTCACGCACGACGTCCAGCGTCTCCTTCGGCAGCCAGGTGTCCTGATCGTAAACCTGGGTAGCCTTTTCACCGGCGTAGATTTCCATCCAGGCAATCTTGCGCTCGCCGCCGTAGGCTTTTTCCACGGCGGCATCGACGACCTTGATCATTACCGGGCTGATATCGACACCAATTCCGTCACCCTCTATATAAGGAATGATCGGGTTGTTCGGGACATTCAGAGTGTTGTCGGCATTGACAGTGATTTTGTCACCGCTGGCTGGCACCTGGATCTTTTGGTATCCCATGCTGGACTCCGTTTTGGTGGGTAAAAACAGTGGTCATCCTTGAGAGTACCCCAGTTGAATCGACCGAAACCATCTCTGCCATCGTCTTATGGTCTAGGCATTCTGGGAAAGTGACGTGCGGTGATATACTACTTAGGTGACTAACGAGTCATGAGGAGCCAGCCGGTCTCTAACGAGTCCTCCTCTCCTGAAACCATCCGACTGCCAACCGCAGCCGTATGGAGCCAACACTCTAGTGGTGTACCCAACATCATCGCGGCGAACCTCGATTTCTGGCTCAACAAACGCAGCCAGAGCGTCTACCCACGCACTTCGGGATTCTGTGCACGCACAGCAAGAGAGAGCCAACATCAATGTCCACCCGCTCGAAGATCATCTACACCTTCACCGACGAAGCCCCGGCGCTGGCCACTTATTCGCTTCTGCCCATCGTGGAAACCTTTGCGGCCTCAGCCGACATAGCCGTCGAAACCAGTGACATCTCTCTTGCAGGACGCATTCTTGCAAGCTTTGCCGACCAATTGGACGCCGACAAGCGAATCGAGGATGACCTCGCCAAACTGGCGGTTCTGGCTACCAATCCGGAAGCCAACATCATCAAGCTGCCCAACATCAGCGCATCGGTTCCCCAGCTGCGCACGGCCATCGCCGAACTGCAGGCCCTGGGCTACGACATTCCGGATTACCCGGAAGACCCGCAGACCGACGCTGAAAAAGACGCACGCGCACGCTACAGCAAGGTGCTGGGAAGCGCAGTGAACCCCGTCCTGCGTGAAGGCAACTCGGATCGCCGTGCACCTGCTGCCGTCAAGGCCTACGCACGCAAGCACCCGCACTCGATGGGCAAGTGGAGCATGGCTTCGCAGTCCCACGCCGACTACATGCGCGGCGGCGACTTCTTCTCCAGCGAACAGTCCGTCACCATGGACAAGGCTGCTGAAGTACGCCTCGAATTCGTCGGCAAGGACGGTCAGGTCGAAGTCAAGAAACAGCTCGCGCTACAGGAAGGCGAAGTCCTCGACAGCATGTTCATGAGCTGCAAGAAGCTGCGCGAGTTCTTCGAGAAGACCCTGCAGGAGTGCAAGGAAACCGGCGTGATGTGGTCCCTGCACGTCAAGGCCACCATGATGAAGATCTCCCACCCGATCGTCTTCGGTCATGCCGTCAGCGTTTACTATAAGGAAGTGTTCGACAAGTACGGCAAGCTCTTCGAGGAGCTGGGCGTCAATCCGAACAACGGCATCAGCAGCGTCTACGACAAGATCAAGTCCCTGCCCGCCTCGCAGCAGGAAGAAATCCTCGACGACATTCACGCCTGCTACAGCCATCGTCCGGAAATGGCCATGGTCGATTCGGTCAAGGGCATTACCAACCTGCACATTCCCAGCGACGTCATCGTCGATGCCTCGATGCCTGCGATGATCCGCAGCTCCGGGCAGATGTGGGGCAAGGACGGCAAGCTCAAGGACACCAAGGCAGTAATGCCGGAAAGCACCTACGCCCGCATCTATCAGGAGATGATCAACTTCTGCAAGACCAACGGCGCTTTCGACCCGGTCACCATGGGCAGCGTGCCCAACGTCGGCCTGATGGCGCAGAAAGCAGAAGAATACGGTTCCCACGACAAGACCTTCGAGATGACTGCTGACGGCACCATGCGTGTCGTCCTCGCCGATGGCACCGTGCTGATGCAGCACGAAGTGGAGAAAGGCGACATCTGGCGCGCCTGCCAGACCAAGGACGCGCCGATCCGCGACTGGGTCAAGCTGGCCGTCACCCGGGCACGCCAATCCGACACCCCGGCGATCTTCTGGCTCGATCCGGAACGCGCTCATGATCGCGAACTGCAGAAGAAGGTCGAAACCTACCTGCAGGAGCATGATCTGAGCGGCCTGGACATCCGCATCATGGGCTACAACGAAGCCATCCGCGTCAGCATGGAACGCATGATCCGTGGCCTGGACACCATTTCGGTGACCGGCAACGTACTGCGCGACTACCTGACCGACCTGTTCCCGATCATGGAACTGGGCACTTCGGCCAAAATGCTTTCCATCGTCCCGCTGATGGCCGGCGGCGGCATGTACGAAACCGGCGCCGGCGGTTCGGCACCCAAGCACGTCCAGCAGCTGATCGAAGAAAACCACCTGCGCTGGGATTCGCTCGGCGAGTTCCTGGCCCTGGCCGTTTCCCTGGAAGAGACCGGGATCAAGACGGACAACCCCAAGGCCAAACTGCTCGGCAAGACCCTCGATGCCGCCACCGGAAAACTGCTCGACACCAACAAGTCGCCTTCACGTCGTACCGGCGAACTGGACAACCGTGGCAGCCACTTCTACTTGGCACTCTACTGGGCACAGGAGCTGGCAGCCCAGACCGAAGATCCGGAGTTGCAGGCACATTTCGCTCCCCTGGCGAAAACACTGGCTGAAAACGAGCAAACCATCGTCGCCGAACTCGCCGCCGTACAGGGCAAGCCGGTGGATATCGGTGGCTACTACCGCTCCAACCCGAAACTGACCAGTGAAGCCATGCGTCCCAGCGCAACCTTCAATGCCGCACTCGCCGCATTGGTCTAACCTGTCGTCTGACGCCTGAAGGCGTTACGGCAAACGAAACCCCAGCCCTGCGCTGGGGTTTCGCGTTTTCAGGCCAGGCTCCACTGTTACCATGAACCACCACTGCCCCGAAGATATTCATATGACCTGGCACCCCCACATCACCGTCGCCACCATCGTCGAGCGCAATGGTCGCTTTCTCATGGTCGAAGAATCCCAGGCGGGACAGCGGGTACTGAACCAGCCCGCCGGACACCTGGAACCCAATGAAAGCCTGCAACAGGCGGCAATACGCGAAACACTGGAGGAAACCGGCTGGGAGGTAGAGCTGAGCGCTGTCGTCGGCATCTACCTCTACACTGCGCCCGCCAACGGCGTGACCTACCAGCGCGTCTGTTTTGCCGCCCGGCCCGTCCTGCATCATCCACAGCGACCGCTCGACAGCGATATCATCGCCGCCCACTGGCTGAGCCGGGACGAGCTGGCGGCCCGGCCCGAACACTGGCGCAGTGAACTGGTGCCGCGCTGTATCGATGACTATCTGGCCGGTTCGCTGTACAGCCTGGACATACTGCGTGATCCACGCCCTTAGCCTTTGTCTTCGTCAGCCTGTAGAATTTCGTGTTTTTGGCAGCCTGCTACCGAGATCCCATGTCCGATCCAGCCCTCCAAGCCCCTGAAACCCTGCGCGTCATCGTCGGCATGTCCGGTGGCGTCGACTCTTCGGTTTCCGCCCTGCTCCTGCTCGAACAGGGTTATCAGGTCGAAGGCCTGTTCATGAAGAACTGGGAAGAAGACGACGGCACCGAGTACTGCACCGCCCGGGAAGACCTGGCGGACGCCCAGGCTGTCTGCGACAGAATCGGGATCAGACTGCACACGGCCAACTTCGCCGCCGAATACTGGGATAACGTCTTCGAGCATTTTCTCGCCGAGTACAAGGCGGGCCGTACACCGAATCCTGACATCCTCTGCAACCGGGAAATCAAGTTCAAGGCCTTCCTCGATTATGCCCTGTCGCTCGGGGCCGACCTGATCGCCACCGGCCACTACGTGCGCCGCCGCGATGTCGACGGGCACTGCGAACTGCTCAAGGGCCTGGACCCGAACAAGGACCAGAGCTATTTCCTCCACGCCGTCGGCGGCGAGCAGTTGAGCAAGACCCTGTTTCCCGTCGGCGAGCTGGAAAAGCCGGAGGTACGCACCATCGCCGAGAAATACGGCCTGGCCACGGCGAAGAAGAAGGATTCCACCGGCATCTGCTTTATCGGCGAGCGTCGCTTCAGTGACTTCCTCAAACAGTACCTGCCGGCCCAGCCCGGCGACATCGAGACCATCGACGGCGAGGTCATCGGGCGGCACCACGGCCTTATGTACCACACCATCGGGCAGCGTCAGGGGCTGGGGATCGGTGGTCTGAGAGACGCTGGCGATGAGCCCTGGTACGTCTTGAGCAAGGACCTGGAGCGCAACGTACTGCTGGTCGGCCAGGGCAATGACCATCCCTGGCTGTTCGCACGCGCCCTGCGTGTATCGGACATCTACTGGGTCAACCCTGTCGAACTGTCCGCGCCGCTGCGCATCGCGGCCAAGGTGCGCTACCGCCAGGCCGATCAGGCCTGCAGGCTGGAAAAGACCGATGCTGGCTACCGGGTCGAATTCGACGAGCCTCAACGCGCCGTAACACCCGGCCAATCGGTGGTGTTCTATGACGGTGAAATCTGCCTGGGCGGCGGCGTGATCGAAAGCGCCGAACCCTGGTTCGACGGAGATCGCCCATGACCCCTTTGCAGGAACAGCTGATCGCACTCGGCGCGGTATTCGAGGCCGCAACCCTGGTTGACCGGATCGCCCGCACCGGCCAGGTGCCCAACGCCTCGCTGGCCTGCATGTTCGAGAGCCTGCTGGTGCGCGAGAACAAGCCGGTGGTGGAAATCTACGGCGGCGACGACCTCGATTTGCGCGACGGCTATCGGGCGCTCGCCAGCGCCCTGGAGCGCAACACCAACAGCCTGCAGCGCGAACCGCTGCGCTATGCGCTGGCGATGATCGGCCTGGAGCGGCAACTGGACAAGCGCGGCGACCTGCTGCAGGTGATCGGCAGTCGCCTGGACCAGATCCAGCAGCAGGTCGAGCACTTCGGGCTGACCCATGAAAATGTCGTCGCGTCCTTCGGCGGCCTGTATCAGGACACCATCAGCACCTTTCGGCAGCGTATTCAGGTGCAGGGCGACATGCGTCATCTCCAGCAGACCGACAACGCCGCGAAAATCCGTGCGCTGCTGCTCGCCGGTATCCGCTCGGCGCGGCTCTGGCGCCAGCTTGGCGGGCATCGCTGGCAGCTGGTTTTCAGCCGCCGCAAGATGCTCGACACGCTCTACCCAATGCTACGGTCCGAGTAGCCGGGCGCACTCGAACCGACAGCCTTCGGTCGGTCGAGTCGCTTTCATGTATAATCTGCGCCCTCTTTTCGTTGCTCGACTGCCTGAGAATGCCTCCTATGCAGCTTTCCTCGCTCACCGCGGTTTCCCCCGTCGATGGCCGCTATGCCGGCAAAACCAGCGCCCTGCGCCCGATTTTCAGCGAATTCGGCCTGATTCGCTGCCGTGTTCAGGTCGAAGTCCGCTGGCTGCAGCGCCTCGCCGCTCACAGCGGTATTCCGGAAGTTGCGCCCTTCTCCAACGAAGCCAATGCGCTGCTCGACCAGTTGGCAGAGAACTTCCAGCTCGAGCACGCCGAGCGCGTCAAGGAATTCGAGCGCACCACCAACCACGACGTCAAAGCCGTGGAATACCTGCTCAAGGAGCAGGCCAAACAGCTGCCTGAGCTGGCCAAGGTCAACGAATTCATCCACTTCGCCTGCACCAGCGAAGACATCAACAACCTGTCCCACGCGCTGATGCTGCGCGAAGGCCGCGACAGCGTGCTGCTGCCGCTGATGCGCCAACTGGCCGAATCCATTCGCGCCCTGGCCGTGCAATTCGCCGATGTGCCGATGCTGTCGCGCACCCACGGCCAGCCGGCATCGCCGACCACCTTGGGCAAGGAACTGGCCAACGTGGTTTACCGCCTCGAACGCCAGATCACGCAGATTGCAAGCGTACCGCTGCTGGGCAAGATCAATGGCGCCGTCGGCAACTACAACGCCCACTTGTCCGCCTACCCCGACGTGGACTGGGAAGCCAACGCCCGTGAATTCATCGAGGGAGATCTGGGCCTGCAGTTCAACCCCTACACCACGCAGATCGAGCCGCATGACTACATCGCCGAACTGTTCGATGCCGTGGCGCGGTTCAACACCATCCTGATCGATTTCGACCGCGACATCTGGGGCTATATCTCCCTCGGCTATTTCAAGCAGAAGACCGTCGCCGGCGAAATCGGCTCCTCGACCATGCCGCACAAGGTCAACCCCATCGACTTCGAGAACTCCGAAGGTAACCTGGGGATCGCCAACGCCATCCTGCAGCACCTAGCCAGCAAGCTGCCGATCTCCCGCTGGCAACGCGACCTGACCGATTCCACCGTCCTGCGCAACCTGGGCGTCGGTTTCGCCCACAGCGTCATCGCCTACGAAGCCAGCCTCAAGGGCATCGGCAAGCTGGAGCTGAACGCTGCACGCATCGCCGAAGATCTCGACAACTGCTGGGAAGTGCTGGCCGAACCGGTGCAGACCGTCATGCGTCGCTACGCCATCGAAAACCCCTACGAGAAACTCAAGGAATTGACGCGCGGCAAGGGCATCAGCCCTGAAGCGCTGCAATCTTTCATCGCCAGCCTCGAGATGCCCGAAGCGGCCAAGGAAGAATTGCGCGCACTCACGCCGGCGAACTACATCGGCAACGCCGTGGCCCAGGCCAAGCGGGTCTGAGCGAATTCCCCTTTTGCACGCCCGGCAGTGCCGGGCGTTTTTATTACGGCTCTATCCACAGAGCAAGGTACACGGCATGACTTCCGATATTCCCCTGCAAATCCTCGGCGGTATCAGTGCGCGCGAATTCCTGCGTGATTACTGGCAAAAGAAACCGCTGCTTATCCGTCAGGCCATTCCGTCATTCGAAAGCCCGATTTCGCCCGATGAGCTGGCCGGGCTGTCCCTGGAGGAAGAAGTCGAATCACGCCTGGTCGTGGAGCATGGCGACAGCCCCTGGGAGCTTCGGCGCGGCCCGTTCACGGAAGACACCTACCAGAACCTGCCCGAGCGGGATTGGACGCTGCTGGTCCAGGCGGTGGACCAACTGGTTCCTGAAGTCGCCGAACTCACCGAGCACTTCCGCTTTTTGCCTAACTGGCGCATCGATGACGTGATGGTCAGCTTCGCCGCCCCCGGTGGTGGCGTCGGCCCCCACTTCGACAACTATGACGTCTTCTTGCTCCAGGCTCACGGCCAGCGCCGTTGGCGCATCGGCCAGATGTGCGACAGCGAAAGCCCTCTGCTGGAACATGGCGACCTGCGCATTCTCGCCGACTTCCAGGGTACCGATGAATGGGTGCTGGAACCCGGCGACATGCTCTACCTGCCACCCCGCCTGGCGCATTTCGGCACCGCCGAGGATGCCTGCATGACCTACTCGGTAGGCTTCCGGGCACCCAGCGCGGCGGAAGTACTGACGCATTTCACCGATTTTCTCGCACAGTTCCTGCCCGATGAAGAACGCTACGGCGATGCCGACCAGCTACCCGTCGAGGACCCGCACCAGATCCAGAGCGATGCGCTGGATCGCCTGCGAGCCATGCTCAACGAACACATGGGTGACGAGCGTCTGCTGCTGACCTGGTTCGGCCAGTTCATGACCGAACCCCGCTATCCGGAACGCGTACAGGGACCGGAGATCGATGAGCAGCAACTGTCCGAGGCCCTCGCCAATGGCGCCATCCTGGTGCGCAATCTCAGCGCCCGCCTAGCCTGGAGCGAAATCGACATCGGTCTTCTGCTGTTCGCCAGCGGCCAGAGCCGCCTGCTCCCACCCCATCTGAAGGAACTGCTGAAGCTGCTCTGCTCCGCCGATGCACTGCACAGCGAAAACCTTGGCCAATGGCTGAACGATGAAGATGGGCGTAATCTTGTGCTGCAACTGGTAAAACAGGGAAGTCTGGAGTTTGCTGATGACTGAAATAGCCGTTCGAATCGCTGACTGGCAACAGGACAATGCAGACCTGCGTCGGATCAGGGAAACCGTATTCGTTGCCGAGCAGTCGGTCCCGCCGGAACTCGAATGGGACGGTGATGATGAAGAGGCCATCCATTTCCTGGCTCTGGAAAATGGCTACCCCATCGGCACCGCACGCCTGCTGAGCGATGGCCAGATCGGTCGCGTTTCGGTACTGCGCGACTGGCGCGGCATGAACATCGGCGACGCCCTGATGCGTGCGGTCATTGCCGAAGCCGAACGTCGCGGTCTCAGGGAGCAAAGACTGACCGCCCAAGTTCACGCTACAAGGTTCTACGAACGACTCGGTTTCGAGGTCGTGAGCGAGGAATTTCTGGAAGCCGGACTGCCTCACGTCGACATGCTGCGCACAAGCGGCTGATTCCCGACATGAGTACGGATGACTCGAATCCCCCGATGGCCGCAAGCGAACCGGCAGCCATCGACTTCGAGTCTCCTGGGCGTTACCGCATCAACAATCCGCTACAGCCGCAGCGGAGAAATCGTCCCGAAGCCTTTGCAGCGGATGGCAGTGACACGCTCCAATCGTTCGAAACACGGGAAGACGCACGCCGGCATACGCTGGCGCTGTTCGAGCAGGCACGGCACTCGCTGTGCCTGTACAGTCCCGATCTGGAGCCCTGGCTCTACAATCAGGACGATATCGTGCAGGCAGCCACGCATTTTCTTCTGGCGCACCCACGCAATCGCCTGCGCATTCTGCTTGCAGATCCGACCCTTGCCATCAGGCAAGGCCACCGCCTGCTGACGCTGGCGCGCCGATTGACCAGCAGCATGCAGATCCGCACACTCAATCACGACTATCCGGCGCAAACCTCTGCCTTTCTGGTCGTCGATGAACGCTGCCTGCTGATACGTCCCGAACCGGAGCGCATTGCAGGCTATGCGCTCTACCAGAACCCCGGTCGAGCCCGCGCCCTGCGCCGCCAATTCGACAGTGCCTGGGAGCACAGCCTGTCCCATCCGGATCTGCGGAGTTTCCTGCTATGACGTGCCGTCTGCTTCTTCTCGCCTCGCTCCTGCTCAGCACGACCCTCCAGGCCGCGACCGAAGTGATTCCGCTCAACTTCCGCATGGCCCAGGACATGCTTCCCATCGCGGAGTCGGTAGTCGGCGATCAGGGCAAGGTGAACGCCTACGGCAATCAGCTGATCGTCAATGCGCCGGCGGCAGTGATCGCCGAGCTGCGCGAAGTCCTGTCACAACTGGACAACGAGCCCAAACGCCTGCTCATCAGCGTAGACACCCAGAATTCGGCAGCGAGCAGCGATAGCGGCTACCGCATCGATGGCTCCGTCGTCATCGGCGACACCGAGGTGCGCGCCGGACGTGGCGAAGCAGGCGGTCGCGACCAGGTTCGCATCATTCGCCGCAACACAACCGGCCAAGGCGATGGCATTCAGCAGGTGCAGACAACCGAGGGCTACCCCGCCCTGATTCAAGTCGGGCAAAGCGTACCCCTCACCACCAGCGCCACCGACGAGTATGGCCGACTCTATCAGCAGACCCACTATCGCAACGTCACGCGCGGCTTTTATGCCACCGCAACGGTCCACGGGGATCGCGTGCAGATCACCATCAGCAGCCAACAGGATCGAATGAGCGCGTCCCGGGCAGACGTCATTGATATCCAGGAAACCGATACCCGGGTCAGCGGGCGCCTCGGCGAGTGGATTTCACTCGGCGGCATCGACGAAAGCGCCAGCTCCAACCAGAATGGAACCCTTCGTCGCCATTCGACCCAAGGACGCCAGGACCTTTCCCTTAGACTGAAAGTAGACCGACTGGAATAGCCCGACCCAGGCGCCTGGCTCACAGACGCAAAAATGTAGTGACCTGAAAAAAGCACTACAAAACATTTGACGAACCTATTCTGACAGCGCATCATTGCCCCGCTCCCGCTAACCAGAGGCCTCGCAAGGGCCTCCGGATCAGACTCAGCCAACCAGCAGAGAGGATCCGTGACTGTACTGCCCACAAGGCGGACTGACGAGGTTGCGACTGGAACGAGTCGTCCCGAGGGACGGGGAAGCAATTAACCCATCAGCTCGAAGCTGCCAGCCTGTTCACGCAACGGCCACGCGTCCGCTGCGTATCGGAATGCCACGATCATTCCACGGCTTGAAGACTTCCCTGATGAGCGTGACTGCACACCCTCCCCCAGGTTCAATCCTCGCTCTGGTCGGTATTTCGACGCTCTGCCGCGTGTTGCCTCGCATCATCAGCGTAAGCACGCAGGTTCCGGTGGGAAAAGTCGGTGCTCAACCAAACACGAATTTCTTTTGAAGGATTGACCATGTCCGCTTATCAAAACGACATCAAGGCCGTTGCCGCTCTGAAAGAAGTAGCTGGAAGCAGCTGGAGCGCTATCAACCCTGAGTCCGTCGCTCGCATGCGTGCTCAGAACCGCTTCAAGACCGGTCTGGAAATCGCTCAGTACACCGCCGACATCATGCGCAAGGACATGGCCGAGTACGACGCCGACTCGTCCGTTTACACCCAGTCGCTGGGTTGCTGGCATGGTTTCATCGGCCAGCAGAAGCTGATCTCCATCAAGAAGCACCTGAAGACCACCAACAAGCGTTACCTCTACCTGTCCGGCTGGATGGTCGCGGCCCTGCGTTCCGACTTCGGCCCGCTGCCGGACCAGTCGATGCACGAGAAAACTGCCGTTTCCGACCTGATTGAAGAGCTGTACACCTTCCTGCGTCAGGCTGACAGCCGTGAACTGGACCTGCTGTTCACCGCTCTGGACGCTGCCCGCGAAGCCGGCGACAGCGCCAAGGCCGCTGAAATCCAGTCGCAGATCGACAACTACGAGACCCACATCGTACCGATCATCGCCGACATCGATGCCGGCTTCGGTAACCCGGAAGCCACCTACCTGCTGGCCAAGCGCATGATCGAAGCAGGCGCCTGCTGCATCCAGATCGAGAACCAGGTTTCCGACGAGAAGCAGTGCGGCCACCAGGACGGTAAAGTGACCGTTCCACACGCCGACTTCCTCGCCAAGATCGCCGCTGTTCGCTACGCGTTCCTGGAACTGGGCATCGACAACGGCGTAATCGTTGCGCGTACCGACTCCCTGGGTGCCGGCCTGACCAAGCAGATCGCCGTGACCAAAGAGCCGGGCGACCTGGGCGACCAGTACAACGCGTTCCTGGATTGCGAAGAAATCACCGAAGCCGAACTGGGCAATGGCGACGTCGTGATCAAGCGCGAAGGCAAGCTGCTGCGTCCCAAGCGCCTGCCGTCCAACCTCTTCCAGTTCCGCAAGGGCACTGGCGAAGCACGTTGCGTACTGGACTGCATCACCTCGCTGCAGAACGGCGCCGACCTGCTGTGGATCGAAACCGAGAAGCCACACGTTGGCCAGATCGCGGCCATGGTCAATGAAATCCGCAAGACCATCCCGGACGCCAAGCTGGTCTACAACAACAGCCCGTCCTTCAACTGGACCCTGAACTTCCGCCAGCAGGTATTCGACGCGTTCGTCGCCGAAGGCAAGGACGTTTCCGCCTACGACCGCGCCAAGCTGATGAGCGTCGAGTACGACGAAACCGAACTGGCCCAGGTTGCCGACGAGAAGATCCGCACCTTCCAGAAGGACGGCTCCGCTCATGCCGGTATCTTCCACCACCTGATCACTCTGCCGACTTACCACACCGCCGCGCTGTCCACCGACAACCTGGCCAAAGGGTACTTCGCAGAAGAAGGCATGCTGGCCTACGTCAAGGGCGTTCAGCGTCAGGAACTGCGTCAGGGCATCGCCTGCGTCAAGCACCAGAACATGGCTGGCTCCGACATCGGCGACAACCATAAAGAGTACTTCGCTGGCGAAGCGGCTCTGAAGGCAAGCGGTAAAGACAACACCATGAACCAGTTCCACTAACAGGAAGGTTCGCGGCTCGGCCCCAAGCTGAGCCAGCGTGTTGAATGGAAAGCCCCGGCAAATGCCGGGGCTTTCTGCTTTCAGGCTACTTGCTTCAACTCGTCACTCACTCTCGGGAGAGGTGAACAGTCCCCACGATGAAATGAACAAAGCAGCAATCAGGGGGCCAATGACGAAACCATTCAATCCAAACAGACTCAGCCCGCCCAGCGTGGAGATCAGTACGACATAGTCCGGCATCTTCGTGTCCTTACCCACCAGAATAGGGCGCAGAATATTGTCGACCAGACCGATCACCAGCACGCCGTACAAAATGAGAATCACGCCCTGCATGATCAGGCCTTTCATCAGGAAATAGATCGCCACGGGCGTCCAGATCAAGCCGGCACCAACCGCAGGCAATAACGAAAGAAAGGCCATCAGCACACCCCAGAGCACCGCGCTGGGAATCCCCAGTACCGCAAAAATGATTCCGCCCAGGGCACCCTGAGTCACAGCCACGACAATGTTGCCTTTCACTGTCGCTCGCACCACACGGGTGAATTTGCTGAACAACCGCCTCTTCTGGTTCTCACTCAACGGCACCGCCTGTCTGATACGGGCAACCAGCTCACGTCCGTCACGGATCAGGAAGAACAGCAGATAGAGCATCAGAAAGAAGCTCAATACGAACTGGAAAGTACCCTGGCCAAAGCTGAATGCTTTGGTCGCCAGATACTGGCTACCTTGCAACGCACCGGAAGAGAGGCGCTCCCGCATCTGCTCCCAGTCATCAAAACCGAAGCGCTGCAACTGCGCCTGCACCGAAGCAGGCAGCAGGTCTTTCGCCGCACTTACAAAGCTCCCAATATCGATTTCACCACTTTCTATCCGTCCATAGAGTGTCGAGCCTTCCTGCACAAGCACCCCGGTGATGAGGATGACCGGCAGCACGGCAACCAGCAGGCAGATGGTCAAGGTGATCAGAGCCGCCAGATTGCCGCGAGGCTTGAAGCGGTTATAAAGGCGACGCTGTACCGGCGCAAAGATGATCGCCAGGATGACGGCCCAGAACACCGCACCGTAGAAGGGAAAAAGTATCCAGCCGAAGGCCAGCGATACGACAAGCAACAGAGCGAGGAAGACTTTCTGTTCGAGCGTCGAGTTGACCATCATGCACCCTGTCGCGGTAGTTGTTCCTTTTAGTCAACGTTCGCGGGAAGGAGTGCAGGCGGTGAGCAGGGATGTTGCCTTGTGGCCAGGCAACATCCTGCTCCCGATGAGCCATGCAGACGGTTATTCGTCAATGGCCGTATCAGAGCACCATGGCCGCAACCCAACCGAATGCCAGCAGGGGCAGGTTGTAGTGGAGGAAGGTCGGCACCACCGTATCCCAGATATGGTTATGCTGACCATCCACGTTCAACCCCGCCGTCGGGCCCAGCGTCGAATCGGAAGCGGGCGACCCTGCATCGCCCAGGGCGCCGGCGGTTCCGACCAGACTGACGATGGCCAGAGTGCTGAAACCCAGCTCCATGCTGAGGGGCACGAAAATCGCGGCGATGATCGGAACGGTCGAAAACGACGAACCTATGCCCATGGTCACCAGCAGGCCGACCAACAGCATCAATAGCGCACCTACCGCCTTGCTGTTGCCAATCAATTGCGCCGAAGCATCGACCAGCGTTTTCACCTGGCCGGTCTCGCGCATGACTTCGGCGAAACCCGAAGCGGCGATCATGATGAAGCCGATCATCGCCATCATCTTCATACCTTCGGTGAACAGATCGTCAGCTTCGCGCCAACGCACTACCCGCGAGACCGAGAAAATAACGAAGCCTGCCAGCGCACCGATGATCATCGAGTCGAGCCACAACTGAATGGCGAAAGCGACCGCAATCGCGACGCCTGCTACGATCAGCGTCAACGGGCTGTACTGGACGCCGACCTGCACCGAAGCATCGACTTTCTGCAGCTCATAGGCACGCGGTTTACGATAGCTGAACAGTGCGACCAACAGACCGGTGAGCATTCCCAGCGCTGGAATCAGCATGGCCTGAGTAACAGCGACGCCCGTTACATACGCCCCGCTTCTGGCGACGTTGGCGAGCAGGATTTCCTTGAGGAAGATATTGCCAAACCCGACCGGCAGGAACATGTACGGCGTAATCAAACCAAAAGCGAGGACGCAGGCGATCAGCCGGCGATCGATCTGAAGCCTGGTCAGCACATAAAGCAGTGGCGGAACCAGCAGCGGAATGAAGGCGATATGAATCGGCAGGATGTTCTGGGACGAAATCGCCACAGTTAGCAGCAGGCCGACCAGTATCCACTTGACCGCCCCGCCACCGTTCACATCTTTCCGACCGAGCATTGCCAGCACCTTGTCTGCCAATGCATGAGCCAATCCGCTCTTGCCGATCGCCACGGCAAAAGCGCCGAGCAATGCATAGGAAAGCGCGACCGTGGCACCGCCACCCAAGCCCTTGTTGAAAGCTGCCAGGCTGCCTTCAATTCCCAGCCCCCCCAACAGTCCACCCGCAATAGCTCCCGCAATCAACGCCACAACCACATGGACTCGACACAAACTGAGAACCAGCATGATCGCCACTGCTGCAACTACAGCATTCATTTCGTCCCCTTTAGCCGCTTGGCTGCACTGATAAAAAGCTGCGTACTTTGCATTACGCAGACAGGAGAGTCAAAAGAACATGCTGTACCCTCACGAATACAACCGGCAACAAAGTCACGGAAAACGCCGAAGCTTGCCTGACGACACCGGCATGAAGAAAAGAAGATAAAATGAACGCCTTCGGCCCCTGAGGCCCGTCCAAGTGAGCCAGCGACGTGGAAATATTCAAAGAGTTTACATTCGAGTCTGCACACCGTTTACCGCATGTGCCTGAAGGACACAAATGCGGGCGCCTTCATGGTCACTCATTCCGAGTAGCACTTTACATCGAAGGGCAAGTCGATCCACACACCGGCTGGATACGCGACTTCGGCGAGATCAAAAGCATATTCAAGCCACTTCTTGAACGGCTTGATCATAATTACTTGAATGATCTGCCTGGCCTGGAAAACCCGACCAGCGAAAACCTGGCAAAATGGATTTGGCGTGAACTCAAGCCGCTGCTACCTGAACTATCGCGAATTCGCATCCATGAAACCTGCACAAGCGGTTGCGAATATCGCGGAGATTGAGCAAAGCCGAGCCGCCACCACTCCACAGTCAATGGCGACTCACGCAGCACATTCAAAGATTCTGCCCCAGCCGCTTCGCACGTAATTGTTCTGACGAAGCGCCCTGGGAGCCCTCTCTCGCTTGAAATAAGCAGCCAAACACCACTCTACTTTCAAAGCCTGACATGCAGGCAAAGCAGGAAATTTCTTTTGCGCAAAGACAAACCCCCGATCATCTTTCGATGGTCGGGGGTTTGGTGTAGAAGCTTGACGATGACCTACTCTCACATGGGGAGACCCCACACTACCATCGGCGATGCGTCGTTTCACTGCTGAGTTCGGGATGGGATCAGGTGGTTCCAACGCTCTATGGTCGTCAAGCAATTCGGTTGGGGAGTCGGTGTTGAGTCGCTTCCCCTAATTGGGCATGTGATGTGTTGTGTTGCGCTGTTGCTTTGTCTTGGTTCGCTTTGCGAGCGATGCGTCTTTTCGGTTTGTTTGTCGACTTCAACCGTCTGACACGCAAACATCAAATTGTTTGGGTGTTATATGGTCAAGCCTCACGGGCAATTAGTATGGGTTAGCTCAACGCCTCACAGCGCTTACACACCCCACCTATCAACGTCGTAGTCTTCGACGGCCCTTCAGGGAGCTCAAGGCTCCAGTGAGATCTCATCTTGAGGCAAGTTTCCCGCTTAGATGCTTTCAGCGGTTATCTCTTCCGAACATAGCTACCCGGCAATGCCACTGGCGTGACAACCGGAACACCAGAGGTTCGTCCACTCCGGTCCTCTCGTACTAGGAGCAGCCCCTCTCAAATCTCAAACGTCCACGGCAGATAGGGACCGAACTGTCTCACGACGTTCTAAACCCAGCTCGCGTACCACTTTAAATGGCGAACAGCCATACCCTTGGGACCGGCTTCAGCCCCAGGATGTGATGAGCCGACATCGAGGTGCCAAACACCGCCGTCGATATGAACTCTTGGGCGGTATCAGCCTGTTATCCCCGGAGTACCTTTTATCCGTTGAGCGATGGCCCTTCCATACAGAACCACCGGATCACTAAGACCTACTTTCGTACCTGCTCGACGTGTCTGTCTCGCAGTCAAGCGCGCTTTTGCCTTTATACTCTACGACCGATTTCCGACCGGTCTGAGCGCACCTTCGTACTCCTCCGTTACTCTTTAGGAGGAGACCGCCCCAGTCAAACTACCCACCATACACTGTCCTCGATCCGGATAACGGACCAGAGTTAGAACCTCAAAGTTGCCAGGGTGGTATTTCAAGGATGGCTCCACGCGAACTGGCGTCCACGCTTCAAAGCCTCCCACCTATCCTACACAAGCAAATTCAAAGTCCAGTGCAAAGCTATAGTAAAGGTTCACGGGGTCTTTCCGTCTAGCCGCGGATACACTGCATCTTCACAGCGATTTCAATTTCACTGAGTCTCGGGTGGAGACAGCGCCGCCATCGTTACGCCATTCGTGCAGGTCGGAACTTACCCGACAAGGAATTTCGCTACCTTAGGACCGTTATAGTTACGGCCGCCGTTTACCGGGGCTTCGATCAAGAGCTTCGCTTGCGCTAACCCCATCAATTAACCTTCCGGCACCGGGCAGGCGTCACACCCTATACGTCCACTTTCGTGTTTGCAGAGTGCTGTGTTTTTAATAAACAGTCGCAGCGGCCTGGTATCTTCGACCGGCATGGGCTTACGCAGTAAATGCTTCACCCTCACCGGCGCACCTTCTCCCGAAGTTACGGTGCCATTTTGCCTAGTTCCTTCACCCGAGTTCTCTCAAGCGCCTTGGTATTCTCTACCCAACCACCTGTGTCGGTTTGGGGTACGGTTCCTGATTACCTGAAGCTTAGAGGCTTTTCCTGGAAGCATGGCATCAACCACTTCGCTTTCTAAAAGAAAGCTCGTCATCAGTTCTCGGCATTAAGATCCCGGATTTACCTAAGATCTCTGCCTACCACCTTAAACTTGGACAACCAACGCCAAGCTGGCCTAGCCTTCTCCGTCCCCCCATCGCAGTAACCAGAAGTACGGGAATATTAACCCGTTTCCCATCGACTACGCTCTTCAGCCTCGCCTTAGGGACCGACTCACCCTGCGTCGATTAACGTTGCGCAGGAACCCTTGGTCTTTCGGCGTGCGAGTTTTTCACTCGCATTGTCGTTACTCATGTCAGCATTCGCACTTCTGATACCTCCAGCCAACTTCTCAATTGACCTTCACAGGCTTACAGAACGCTCCTCTACCGCTCATCCTAAGATGAACCCGTAGCTTCGGTACCTGGTTTGAGCCCCGTTACATCTTCCGCGCAGGCCGACTCGACTAGTGAGCTATTACGCTTTCTTTAAAGGGTGGCTGCTTCTAAGCCAACCTCCTAGCTGTCTGAGCCTTCCCACATCGTTTCCCACTTAACCAGGATTTTGGGACCTTAGCTGACGGTCTGGGTTGTTTCCCTTTTCACGACGGACGTTAGCACCCGCCGTGTGTCTCCCGTGCTGACACTTGCTGGTATTCGGAGTTTGCATCGGTTTGGTAAGTCGGGATGACCCCCTAGCCGAAACAGTGCTCTACCCCCAGCAGTGATACACGAGGCGCTACCTAAATAGCTTTCGAGGAGAACCAGCTATCTCCGAGCTTGATTAGCCTTTCACTCCGATCCACAGGTCATCCGCTAACTTTTCAACGGTAGTCGGTTCGGTCCTCCAGTCAGTGTTACCTAACCTTCAACCTGCCCATGGATAGATCGCCCGGTTTCGGGTCTATTCCCAGCGACTAGACGCCCTATTAAGACTCGCTTTCGCTACGCCTCCCCTATTCGGTTAAGCTCGCCACTGAAAATAAGTCGCTGACCCATTATACAAAAGGTACGCAGTCACCTAACAAAGTAGGCTCCCACTGCTTGTACGCATACGGTTTCAGGTTCTATTTCACTCCCCTCTCCGGGGTTCTTTTCGCCTTTCCCTCACGGTACTGGTTCACTATCGGTCAGTCAGTAGTATTTAGCCTTGGAGGATGGTCCCCCCATATTCAGACAAAGTTTCTCGTGCTCCGTCCTACTCGATTTCATGACTAAGAGATTTTCGCGTACAGGGCTATCACCCACTATGGCCGCACTTTCCAGAGCGTTCCGCTAATCTCAAAGCCACTTAAGGGCTAGTCCCCGTTCGCTCGCCACTACTAAGGGAATCTCGGTTGATTTCTTTTCCTCAGGGTACTTAGATGTTTCAGTTCCCCTGGTTCGCCTCACACACCTATGGATTCAGTGTGTGATAACCATCTTATGATGGCTGGGTTCCCCCATTCAGAGATCTCCGGATCAAAGTCTGTTTGCCGACTCCCCGAAGCTTTTCGCAGGCTACCACGTCTTTCATCGCCTCTGACTGCCAAGGCATCCACCGTATGCGCTTCTTCACTTGACCATATAACCCCAAGCAATCTGGTTACTGTCTATAACGTGAAGACGACATTCGCCGAAAATCCGCATTTCGCTCTCTCGAGCAACTCGCAAATTTTACCTTAGCCTGAACAACCACCAGTGAAAATGATCACTCAGTCTATTTCTATCACATACCCAAATTTTTAAAGAACGATACTGGTAAAGACCAGAAATCAACATTCAACTGCCTACGCAGAAATGTTCATTTCTGAACTCTATCCCGACGAGTGGTGGTGGAGCCAAGCGGGATCGAACCGCTGACCTCCTGCGTGCAAGGCAGGCGCTCTCCCAGCTGAGCTATGGCCCCAATGTCTTGAAGCCTGCGCCCCACACAACATTGGTGGGTCTGGGCAGATTCGAACTGCCGACCTCACCCTTATCAGGGGTGCGCTCTAACCAACTGAGCTACAGACCCAATCGTCTTCGCAATGAATCAAGCAATTCGTGTGGGTACTTATGAAGAAGCTGATGTCTTCGATTAAGGAGGTGATCCAGCCGCAGGTTCCCCTACGGCTACCTTGTTACGACTTCACCCCAGTCATGAATCACTCCGTGGTAACCGTCCCCCCGAAGGTTAGACTAGCTACTTCTGGAGCAACCCACTCCCATGGTGTGACGGGCGGTGTGTACAAGGCCCGGGAACGTATTCACCGTGACATTCTGATTCACGATTACTAGCGATTCCGACTTCACGCAGTCGAGTTGCAGACTGCGATCCGGACTACGATCGGTTTTATGGGATTAGCTCCACCTCGCGGCTTGGCAACCCTTTGTACCGACCATTGTAGCACGTGTGTAGCCCAGGCCGTAAGGGCCATGATGACTTGACGTCATCCCCACCTTCCTCCGGTTTGTCACCGGCAGTCTCCTTAGAGTGCCCACCTTAACGTGCTGGTAACTAAGGACAAGGGTTGCGCTCGTTACGGGACTTAACCCAACATCTCACGACACGAGCTGACGACAGCCATGCAGCACCTGTGTCAGAGTTCCCGAAGGCACCTATCCATCTCTGGAAAGTTCTCTGCATGTCAAGGCCTGGTAAGGTTCTTCGCGTTGCTTCGAATTAAACCACATGCTCCACCGCTTGTGCGGGCCCCCGTCAATTCATTTGAGTTTTAACCTTGCGGCCGTACTCCCCAGGCGGTCAACTTAATGCGTTAGCTGCGCCACTAAGCTCTCAAGGAGCCCAACGGCTAGTTGACATCGTTTACGGCGTGGACTACCAGGGTATCTAATCCTGTTTGCTCCCCACGCTTTCGCACCTCAGTGTCAGTATTAGCCCAGGTGGTCGCCTTCGCCACTGGTGTTCCTTCCTATATCTACGCATTTCACCGCTACACAGGAAATTCCACCACCCTCTGCCATACTCTAGCTTGCCAGTTTTGAAAGCAGTTCCCAGGTTGAGCCCGGGGCTTTCACTTCCAACTTAACAAACCACCTACGCGCGCTTTACGCCCAGTAATTCCGATTAACGCTTGCACCCTTCGTATTACCGCGGCTGCTGGCACGAAGTTAGCCGGTGCTTATTCTGTCGGTAACGTCAAAACAGCAAGGTATTAACTTACTGCCCTTCCTCCCAACTTAAAGTGCTTTACAATCCGAAGACCTTCTTCACACACGCGGCATGGCTGGATCAGGCTTTCGCCCATTGTCCAATATTCCCCACTGCTGCCTCCCGTAGGAGTCTGGACCGTGTCTCAGTTCCAGTGTGACTGATCATCCTCTCAGACCAGTTACGGATCGCAGCCTTGGTGAGCCTTTACCTCACCAACAAGCTAATCCGACCTAGGCTCATCTGATAGCGCAAGGCCCGAAGGTCCCCTGCTTTCTCCCGTAGGACGTATGCGGTATTAGCGCCCGTTTCCGGACGTTATCCCCCACTACCAGGCAGATTCCTAGGCATTACTCACCCGTCCGCCGCTAAATCAGGGAGCAAGCTCCCCTCATCCGCTCGACTTGCATGTGTTAGGCCTGCCGCCAGCGTTCAATCTGAGCCATGATCAAACTCTTCAGTTCAATACTGCTTGGGTTTTGAGAAAACCCTAAACTTGGCTCAGCAATCGCAATCTCTTCTTAAGCAAACTCAAGAAGAGCACTCAATGATTTCTCGTTGAGTACATTGTGATGCTGATAATCTTGCTGACTACCAGTCTTACCTCACAAGCACCCACACGAATTGCTTGATTCAGTTGTTAAAGAGCGTTTCGATCAAGCCTTTCGTCTCAACCGAGGCCGCGCATTCTACAGCAGCCTTGTATCTCGTCAAGCTGTTTTTGAAGAATCTTTCTTTCTTCTCAACCGCTTATGCTGTCGATCGACTCAGCGTCTCTCGTCAGCGGGAGGCGAATTCTACAGCGTTCAAAACCGCTGTCAACCACCTCTTTCAACCGCTTGCGATCGAACCGACCGAAGCACCAACAGGACTCAACCACCGCCCTGTCAGCCCGGCGCATTCTACTTGAATTTGCCGTCCGTGCAAGCCCTTATTTTTAGCTAACTTCTTGATTTACAAGAGGTTTTACCAAGGGCCTGCGCCGGAGAAGGTGCGCATTATAGGCCCACAGAACGAGCCGTCAACGAGTTTTTGAAGATTTATTCCGCCAGCAGCGAAATGCAGCTGAAGCCTTCGCTTCTTGATATAGCACAACGCTTATTCGTTACCGCTTTTCCTGCTTTCTTCAAACTGCCTTGCGCAGGCTTTACACTGGCGGCCATACCGATCAGTCCGATGACCTCTATGTCGCATACCCCCTCAGAACCTCTCGACCTGCTTCTATTACCTACCTGGCTGGTACCGGTAGAGCCAGCCGGTGTTGTGTTGAAGAATCATGCACTTGGCATCCGCGATGGACGAATCGCCCTGATTGCTCCTCGCGAGGAAATCGGCAAGTACGTTGCCAGGGAAGCCCTCGATCTCAGCGGGATGCTGCTCACGCCCGGCCTTGTGAATGCGCACGGGCATGCGGCGATGACCTTGTTCCGGGGTCTTGCCGATGATCTGCCATTGATGACCTGGCTACGCGAGCACATCTGGCCGGCAGAAAACACATGGGTCGATGAGCACTTCGTTCGCGCAGGCAGCGAACTCGCCATCGCCGAACAGCTACAAAGTGGCGTCACCTGTTTTTCCGACATGTATTTCTTCCCTGAAATCGTCAGCGAGCTCGTTCACAAGCACGGTGTCAGGGCACAGATAGCCGTCACGATTTTTGACGGCGCAACGCCCGACTCACGGGATGCCGGCGAAGCGCTGCGCAAGGCCGTAGCAATGTTCGACGATCTCAAGCATCACCCCAGGCTGAGCATAGCCTTTGGTCCGCACGCGCCTTATTCCCTCTCGGACGGAAAACTCGAAAGCATCCGCACACTCGCAGCAGAGATGGATGCCGGCATTCAGATGCACGTTCACGAAACGGCCCATGAGGTGCAGGAAGCCATTCGTACACAAAGGGAACGCCCGCTGGCCCGCCTCGCTCGCCTGCAACTTCTGGGGCCTCGCTTTCAGGCAGTGCACATGACCCAGGTAAATGATGAAGACATGGCCCTGCTGGTCGAGCACAACTGCAGTGTCATCCACTGCCCCGAATCGAACCTGAAACTGGCCAGCGGCTTCTGCCCGGTCGAGCGGTTATGGGAGGCCGGCGTCAACGTCGCCATCGGTACGGACGGCGCCGCCAGCAACAACGATCTTGACCTGCTGGGCGAAACGCGCACGGCAGCGCTGCTGGCAAAGGCCGTTGCGGGATCGGCCACGGCACTGGATGCACACCGTGCATTGCGCATGGCCACACTCAATGGAGCAAGGGCGCTCGGCCTCGACGATCACACCGGCTCGCTGGAAATCGGCAAATTCGCCGACATGGTGGCATTCGACCTGTCCCGCCTCGCCCAGCAGCCCGTTTATGATCCCGTATCGCAGCTGATCTACTCAGGCGGGCGGGATTGCGTGCGGCACCTATGGGTGGGTGGCAAACAGCTGCTCAGGGATCGCCAATTGTTGCGCATGGACGAACAACGCATCATCGCAACCGCCCAGGAATGGGGACGCAGGATAGGCGCCAAACACTGAGCGACACCCATAACGCCATGCAATACCGCGACAAACTGACATGCAGAAGACGCTTCGCCGAAGCCCCTTCGTCTGATGGAAGCTGGCAACATGAGCGTTTGCAGCTCAAGCTTCCCCTTCACGCTTTCATACGGAACAGATTATGAGCAACGTCGATCACGCCGAAATCGCCAAATTCGAAGCGCTCGCACACCGTTGGTGGGACCGCGAAAGCGAGTTCAAGCCCCTGCACGAAATCAATCCGCTACGCGTGAACTGGATTGACGAGCACATTTCGCTGGCCGGCAAAAAGGTGCTGGATGTTGGCTGTGGCGGTGGCATCCTCAGTGAAGCCATGGCCCAGCGCGGCGCGACGGTTACCGGCATAGACATGGGCGAGGCGCCTCTCTCGGTCGCACGCCTGCACCTGCTGGAGTCGGGCCTGGAAGTCGATTATCGACAGATCACCGCTGAGGCCCTTGCCCAGGAGTGCCCCGGGCAGTTCGATGTGGTGACCTGCCTGGAGATGCTTGAGCATGTCCCAGACCCGGCGTCGATCATCCGCGCCTGCTACAAGATGGTGAAACCGGGTGGCCAGGTATTCTTCTCGACGATCAACCGCAATCCCAAAGCCTATGCCCTGGCCATCATCGGCGCGGAATATGTGCTGAAGATGCTGCCACGCGGCACACACGACTACCGCAAGTTCATCCGCCCTTCCGAACTCGGCGCTTGGAGCCGCGAAGCGGGCCTGGCCGTCAAGGACATCATCGGCCTGACCTACAACCCGCTGACCAAGGACTACAAACTGTCACCGGACGTCGATGTGAACTACATGGTTCAGACACTGCGGGAGGCCTGATGCACCTTCGTGCCGTTTTATTCGACATGGACGGAACCCTGCTCGATACCGCGCCCGACTTCATCGCCGTGGCCCAGGCCATGCGTCTGGCCCGCGGGCTTTCGCGTATTCCCGATCAGCAGGTTCGTGACGTCGTCTCCGGCGGGGCGCGGGCCATGGTGCTCAGCGCGTTCGATGTCGACCCACTGTCCGACGAATTCGAAACCCTGCGACTGGAATTTCTGGAGCGCTATCAGGAGCATTGCGCGGTTGAAAGCCGGCTGTATGACGGCATGGCACAGCTGCTGAGCGACATCGAAGAGGCGGACCTGCTCTGGGGCGTCGTGACCAACAAGCCCCTGCGCTTTGCCGAGCCCATCATGCAGCAACTGGGGCTCAGTACTCGCTCTGCGGTGCTGGTCTGCCCCGATCATGTCAGCAAGAGCAAACCCGACCCGGAACCCATGCTACTGGCCTGCAGCCAGTTGAGGCTCGCGCCCTCGACCACTCTGTTCGTGGGCGATGATCTGCGCGACATAGAATCCGGGCGCGCAGCGGGCAGTCGAACGGCGGCTGTGCGCTATGGCTATATTCACCCCCAGGACAACCCGGACCAGTGGGGGGCGGATCTGGTCATCGATCACCCACTGGAGCTGCGCGCAATACTCAATCGCGCGGCAGACAACCACTAACCCTGCCACACGGGCTCCAACAACATTCATGGGCGACCTGCCCACATCCTGACTGTACGAGGCTTCAGATGTTCGAGTATTCAGCCCGACCCAACCTGCTGGAAGGTCGGATCATCATGGTGACCGGCGCGGGCCGTGGAATTGGTGAAGCCGCTGCAAAGGCCTATGCGGCGCATGGCGCGACCGTGCTGCTGCTGGGCAAGAATGAAGAGAACCTGAACAGGGTCTATGACGAGATCGAAGCCGTCGGCTGGCCCCAGCCCGTGGTGATTCCGCTCAATCTGGAAACCGCCCTGCCACATCAGTACGACGAACTGGCAGCCACCATCGAGCGCGAGTTCGGTCGACTGGACGGCCTGCTGCACAACGCCGGAATCATCGGCCCACGCACGCCGATCGAACAGCTGACCGGTGAAAACTTCATGCGCGTCATGCAGGTCAACGTGAACGCCGCTTTCATGCTTACCAGCACGCTGCTACCGCTGCTCAAACTCTCCAGCGACGCTTCGGTCGTTTTCACCTCCAGCAGCGTAGGGCGAAAAGGCCGCGCCTACTGGGGCGGTTATGCGGTGTCCAAGTTCGCCCTCGAAGGCCTGATGCAGGTTCTGGCCGATGAACTGGACGATATCACCACGGTACGCAGCAACAGCGTCAACCCAGGCGCAACGCGTACCGATATGCGCGTCAAGGCCTATCCAGGCGAGAATCCGGCGGTCAATCCGCTGCCTGCGGACATCATGCCGGTCTACCTCTATCTCATGGGGCCGGACAGTAAGGGCGTCAATGGACAGGCACTGAACGCTCAGTAATCCACCGCACACATAAAACGTCGACTTTATGACACCTTCAAGGTGGCGGATCGCACAAAGCGGCAGCGATCTGCCACCTAAATGGCGAAAAGCCACCAAAGCGCTCGATCATAATCTCTAACTTATTGATAACAAAAGAAAAAGTTAACTTGGCATCGAATTCGCTATAGAGCCCTCATTAACGCCATTGCGTTTCGGGGGTTCCACCATGCTGCCGCAGCAGAACAATAGTGCCATCGATATCAATACCGCAGTCGTCACCCGGCTGAATCCAGGACCGCTCGGACAATCATCGGTCCGCACGCCCAGCCTCACCGATCTGCTGCGCAACCTTACGCTACGCCTGCAGACCAGCCTGGAACTGGACAGGCTGTTGGGATTCTTCTTCAGCGAAATCCGCCCCCTGATCCCGCTGGATGCACTGGTCTACCGTCATGCCGGCACGGATTTCCATCTGCAACTGGGCGAAGTCGAGCCGTGCTGCATCAGCTACCAGCTGTCCCATCATGGCGAGAGCCTTGGCGAACTCAGCCTGTACAGCCGCACGGCCCTTTCCGAGGCGACACTGGAGCAGCTGGAAAAAACCATCGGCTGTCTGCTCTTTCCGCTCTGCAATGCACTGCTGTACCGGCGCGCCGTACAGGCCTCGTTGAAAGACTCCCTGACCGGAGCCGGCAACCGCGTGGCGCTTGAACAGGCTCTGAACCGGGAAATCGAGATGTCGCGGCGCTACGGCCAGGCACTCTCGGTGATCATGCTGGACATGGATCACTTCAAGCACCTCAACGATACCCATGGCCATCACGCCGGAGATGCGGCCCTGCGTGCCGTAGCCCTGTTGCTCAGGGAACAGCTGCGCAATATCGACATGGTCTTCCGCTTCGGTGGCGAGGAATTCGTTCTGCTGCTGGCCAATACAGACGCGCAAGCGGCCACCCGCGTCGGCGAGCGCATCCGTCTGGCCATCGAGAAGCTGCCATTGCTGATTGGGGAGAAAACCATACAGCTGTCAGCCAGCCTCGGCTGTGCCACATACCACCCGAGCGAGTCCCAGCACGCATTGTTGCAACGCGCTGATCAGGCGCTGTATGAAGCCAAGCGCAGCGGTCGCAACCGCCTGTGTTTCGCCGCAGCCTGAGCGCCGCGCTGCAGTCATAAAAAAGAGCGAGACCGTCACCGGCTCGCTCTTTTTATTTCACGACAGACGTTACGGACGCTTGGGGCCCGGTCGTCCCGAAGGCTTGCCGCGACCTCGACCGCCCGCATTCGGACGCTCCGCCACCGGCGTACCCCGACTCGGATTGCTGCGCTCATCCGTATCACGCGGCTTGCGCACGGGCCGCTCGGCACGTGGCTCGCGCCCCTTCTCAGCGGCGCCACCCTCGGCAGGACGCAGCACACGCGGACGCCGCTCACCCCGCCCGACGGGCTTGCTCGCCTTGCGCTGCATGCGCTCGATCTTCTCTTTCGCCTTGGCCTTCATTTCCGGCAGGGCCACCGGCTTGAGACCGACTTCCTCGCTGAGAATATTGACTTCGCTCTGGGTCATCTCGCGCCAACGCCCCATCGGCAGGTCCGAGGTCATGAACACCGGACCAAAGCGCACCCGCTTCAGACGGCTGACCACCAGCCCCTGGGACTCCCACAGACGGCGCACTTCGCGGTTGCGGCCCTCCATTACCACGCAGTGATACCAGTGGTTGAAACCTTCACCACCCGGCGCCTGCTGGATATCGGTAAAGCGTGCCGGCCCGTCTTCGAGCATGACCCCCGTCTTCAGGCGCTCGATCATCTCGTCATCGACCTCGCCACGCACCCGCACCGCGTACTCGCGGTCCATCTCGTAGGAAGGATGCATCAGGCGGTTGGCCAGCTCACCATCGGTGGTGAACAGCAGCAGGCCGGTGGTGTTGATATCGAGGCGCCCGATATTGATCCAGCGGCCTTCCTTCGGCCGCGGCAGCCGGTCGAATACGGTCGGCCTGCCTTCCGGGTCGTCGCGGGTGCAGATCTCGCCATCGGGCTTGTTGTAGATCAGCACGCGGCGGACCACTTCAGCCGTTTCTTCGCGCTTGAGCAGACGCCCGTCGACGGCGATGGCGTCGTGCAGATCGACTCGCTGACCGAGCGTCGCGACAGCGCCGTTGACCTTGACCCGGCCAGCGGCAATCCAGCTTTCCACGTCGCGCCGAGAAGCCAGGCCGATACGGGCCAGAACCTTCTGCAGCTTTTCGCCGTGGGCAATATGAGGGGTTGAATCTTCGTGTTCGGTCATCTGGGCACCTCCCGGTGTGGCAGTTCCGATAGAAAGGCCGCGCACTATACGCGCTGCCTCACTCAAGCACTATCGGGCCAATAAAAAAATCAGCCTAGTTCAGCCCAGCGCCGCCAGCGCTTCGGCTGTTGCACGCTCGATGGCTGCCCAGTCGCCGCTCTTCAGCGTCGCGCCATCGATCATCCAGGTGCCGCCAACGCACATGACATTGTGCAACGCCAGATACTGCGCCGCATTGCCCGCATTGACGCCGCCAGTCGGGCAGAAACGCACATCGGCAAAGGGGCCGCCCAGCGCCTTGAGCGCCACAATGCCGCCACAGACTTCCGCGGGAAACAGTTTGAAGCGGCGATAACCAAGCCCATAGCCACGCATGATATCCGAGGCGCTACTGATCCCGGCTAGCAGCGGCACTGAGCAATACACACCGGCCTGGAGCAGTTCGTCGGTGCATCCCGGCGAGACGATGAACTGCGCCCCAGCGGCCTCGACCTCATCCATCATGCGCTTGTCGAGCACCGTACCGGCACCGATGCACAGCTCGGGGCGTTCTTCGCGCAAGCGACGGATAGCGGTCAAGCCATGTGCCGAGCGCAGGGTGATTTCAAGGGTCCTCAGGCCACCGGCAGCCAGGGCATCGGCCAGCGGCAGGATCTGCGCCTCGCTGCCGATGGTGATGACGGGCAGAATGCGCGCTTCGGTGCAGATGGAATCCAGCAAGGCATTTTTCTGGTCCATGTTCATGGGCTGTTCCTCGGGGCCGTCATGGGCACCAGTAGATTTCCAGTGGGGCGTGCAGGAACGCACGGATGGGCATTTGCGCGGGCTCCACCTGCATGGCCTGACGCAGGGTTTCCAGTTTTTCCGCACCCTGGAGCGACAGGCACTGAACCCGCGCGGAGGCCAGCAATGCATACGTCATGCTGATGCGCTGCCGGGGCTCCACCGGAGCCAGCATCGGCAGGCAGGCTTGCGTGCCCTCGGCATCGAGCCCCTGCACCAGCAGCGGGCTGTCGGGAAACAGCGAAGCCGTATGGCCGTCGTTGCCCATGCCCAGCACCAGCACATCGATGGGCCGTTTGAGCCGCTCCAGCGTCCCGCCTGCCAGGCGGGCGGTTTCTTCCAGGCTGTCGGCAGGCTGGTAGAGCCCGAGCAACTCGGCTTCAGCCGCCGCATGGCACAGCAGATGCCGGCGCAGCAGACCTTCATTGCTGTCAGGGTCATCGCCCTCGACCCAGCGCTCGTCCGCCAGGCTGATCTGGACTTTCTTCCAGTCCAGCTCACGCACGGACAAGGCCTCGAAGAAGGCGATCGGGCTGCGCCCGCCGGACACCACCAGACTGGCGCTGCCGTGGGTGGTAACCGCGTAATCCAGCGCCCCGGCCACCCGCTCGGCCAGTGTTTGTGCCAGCTGCTCGGGGCTCGCCAGACTGTGCGCCAGCACGCCGGAGGGCAGTTCGAGTTCAGAGATCGCCATACCAGGACCTTCCGTCACGAGTGATCAATGCAATGGATGCCACCGGCCCCCAGGAGCCGGCGGGATAGGCTTTCGGCGCATCGCCGATGCGCGACCAGCCCTCGATGAGCTGGTCGCACCATTTCCAGGCGTATTCGACTTCATCCTTGCGCACGAAGAGATTCTGGTTGCCCTGCATCACTTCCAGCAGCAGGCGCTCATAGGCATCGGGAATACGCGAGCTTTTATAGGTTTCAGAGAAGTTGAGCTGCAAGGGGCCGCTGCGCAGGTGCATGCCCTTGTCGAGGCCCTGCTCCTTGGTCATCACCTGCAGCGAGATGCCTTCATCCGGTTGCAGGCGGATGATCAGCCGGTTGCTGATCAGCGAGCGCTGTTCCGGCGCGAAGATATAGAACGGCGGCTCCTTGAAGTGGATGACGATCTGCGAAACCTTCTCCCCCATGCGCTTGCCGGTGCGCAGATAGAAAGGCACGCCGGACCAGCGCCAGTTGCAGATATCGGCGCGTAGCGCGACGAAGGTTTCGGTGCCGCTCCGGGCGTTGGAGTTTTCTTCCTCCAGATAGCCGGGCACGGCCTTGCCCGCCACGGAGCCGGCCACATACTGGCCGCGCACCACCTGCTGGCCCAGGCGCTCCACGGGAATCGGCGCCAGCGCCTTGAGCACCTTGACCTTCTCGTCGCGAATGCTGTCGGCGGTGAGGTCGCTGGGCGGGTCCATGGCGATCAGGCAGAGCAGTTGCAGCAGGTGGTTCTGGATCATGTCGCGCAACTGGCCGGCCTGGTCGAAATAGCCCCAGCGCCCCTCGATGCCGACCGTCTCGGCGACGCTGATCTCGACGTGGGAGATATGGTGCTGATTCCACTGCGTCTCGAACAGGCTGTTGGCGAAGCGCAGTGCGATCAGGTTCTGCACCGTTTCCTTGCCGAGGTAGTGGTCGATGCGGTAGATGCGCGTCTCGGGAAAATGCCGGGCGACGGCCTCGTTGATCACCCGCGAGGATTCGAGATCATGACCGATGGGTTTTTCCAGCACCACCCGGGTCTGCCCGGCCAGCCCCGCCGTGGCGAGATGCTCGCAGATCGCCCCATAGACCGCCGCGGGCGTCGCGAAATAGGCGATCAGCGGCATGTCGGGCGAGACGCTGGCGGCCAGCGTCGCATAATCCTCGGCATTGCGAAAATCCATGGTCAGGCATGCGCAGCGTGCCTGAAAGCGTTCCAGGGCCTGTTCGTCCAGCTGCGCCGCAGGAACGTGGCGACGCAGGGCCTGGGTGATGCGCTCCAGGTACGCCGCCGGTTCGCCCGGCTCGCGGGAGAGCGCCAGGATGCGCGTGCCGTCATTGAGCAAACCCGCCCGATCCAGCTGGTAGAGCGCCGGGAACAGCTTGCGCAACGCCAGATCGCCCAGCGCGCCGAACAAGGCAAAGGTCGTGGCTTCAACGGTAATGGCAGGCATGACTTCCTTCTGAGCAATTGACGGATCGCGGGCGGGCTGCGCCTGCCGGATTCAGCGGCGTCGCTTCGCACACCGCGACTGCTGCAGCGCGACGCCCGCGCCTTGCAGGCCCGGATAGTCGGCAGTCACCAGCCAGACAGGCACCTCGTCAAAGTACCGGCTCATGCAGCCCTTGTCGCGCAGCCCCTGACGAAAGCCACTGTTCAGGAAGAACTCGACGAAACGCGGCACCACGCCACCCGCGATATACAGCCCGCCGCGCGCGCCGGTGGTGAGCAGCTTGTCACCGGCTATCCGACCCAGCCAGACGCAGAACTGTTCCAGCACCGCAGCCGCATAGGCATCACCGGCCCGCGCGGCGGCGGTCACTTCGGCGGGCGAAGTCAGTTCCGGCACCCGTTCATCCAGTTCGCAACTGATTCGATACAGCTGCAGCAGGCCGCCGCCACTGAGCACGGCCTCGGCATTCACATGCCCGAGCCTTTCATGCAGGCGCGCCCAGATGGCGGCCTCGCGGATACTGCCCACGGACAGGCAGGCGTGCCCGCCCTCGCTCGGCAAGGCCCGCCAGCTGCCATCCTCCAGAGGCACCAGGGTGGCGACGCCCAGGCCGGTGCCGGGGCCGATCACCAGACGCGGCAGGCTGAAGTCCGACTGCCCCGCGCAGACCTCCACCAGCGCCTCACCGCCCAGCCGGGTCACACCCAGCGCCATGGCGGTGAAATCGTTGATCAGCAGCAGCTCATCAAGGCCGAAGGTTTCACTGAAGGCCTTGCGGCTGAAGCGCCAATGATTGTTGGTGAAGCGGAACTCATCCCCGGTCACCGGCCCGGCGCACGCCAGGCAAACCGCCTCAAGGGCTTCAACGCCCAGCCCGATGTTGCCTAGATAGGCATGAATGGCGTCCTCCGGTCGCGCGTAGTCGAGGGTCGACAGCACCCCCACCGATTCCACGCGCTGCTCACGCCACAAGGCGAAGCGGGCGTTGGTGCCGCCGATATCGCCGACCAGCGCCACCTTCACTTGAGCATCTCCAGCCCTTCTGTGAAGACACTGGCGCCCTGCTCCGCCGGGCTGAAGGAGGTCCGCAGAAAACCGAACAACTCGCGGCCACAGCCGATACCGAGGTCAGCGGGTGGCAAGACCCGCTCGCGGCTGTCGAACTCGGCCTGATCGACCAGCACCTGCAACTGCCCCGTGACGCCATCGACCCGGATGATATCGCCGTCGCGCACCCGGCTCAGCGGGCCGCCATCGAGCGCCTCGGGGCTGAGGTGAATCGCCGCCGGCACCTTGCCCGACGCACCGGACATGCGCCCATCGGTGACCAGCGCCACCTTGTAGCCGCGATCCTGCAGCACACCGAGAAAAGGCGTCAGCTTGTGCAGCTCCGGCATGCCGTTGGCCTTCGGCCCCTGAAAGCGCACCACCGCGACGAAATCCCGCTCCAGCTCGCCCACCTGGAAAGCCTGGGCCAGCTCACCCTGGTCGCTGAAGACTCGGGCCGGCGCCTCGACCACCAGATGCTCCGGCGCCACGGCGGAAATCTTGGTCACGCCGCGCCCCAGGTTGCCTTCCAGTACCCGCAATCCGCCTTCCACTGAGAAAGGCTGCTGTACCGGACGCAGGATCGCTTCATCGAGGCTCTGCTGCGGCCCTTCACGCCAGACCAGCCGGCCCTCGTCGAGGAACGGCTCCTGTGTGTAGCGTCTGAGGCCCTGGCCAGCCACCGTCTGCACGTCTTCATGCAGCAGCCCCGCATCCAGCAGGCTGCGTACCATGAAGGGCACGCCACCGGCGGCATGGAAATGGTTCACATCAGCCTGGCCATTGGGATAGACCTTGGCCAGCAGCGGCGTGACCGCCGAGATATCCGCCATGTCCCGCCAGGTCAGCTGAATGCCCGCCGCCTGGGCGAATGCCGGAATATGCAGCGTGTGGTTGGTCGAGCCGCCGGTGGCACTCAGCGCCACCACCGCATTGACGATGGCCTTCTCGTCGACGATCCGGCACAGCGGCACATAGTTGCCGGCCTGCGCCGTCATGCGCGTGATCTGCCGTGCGGCTTCGCGGGTCAGCTCGTCGCGCAGCGGCGTATAGGGATTGACGAACGAAGAGCCTGGCAGGTGCAGCCCCATGATTTCCATCACCACCTGGTTGGTGTTGGCGGTGCCATAGAAGGTGCAGGTGCCGGGGCTGTGATAGGAGAGCATTTCCGATTCCAGCAGCTCATCGCGGCTGGCCTTGCCTTCGGCGTAGAGCTGGCGCACTTCGGCTTTCTGCTTGTTGGGAATGCCCGACGACATCGGCCCGCCCGGCACGAACACTGCCGGCAGATGGCCGAAGCGCAGGGCGCCGATCATCAGCCCCGGAATGATCTTGTCGCAGATACCCAGGTACAGCGCCGCATCGAACATGTTGTGCGACAGGGCGATGGCCGTCGCCATGGCGATCACCTCGCGGCTGGCAAGGCTCAGCTCCATGCCCGCCTCGCCCTGGGTGACGCCGTCGCACATGGCCGGCACACCGCCGGCGAACTGCCCCACCGAACCGACCTCGCGCAGCGCCTGCTTGATGATCTCGGGAAAGTGTTCGTACGGCTGGTGCGCCGAGAGCATGTCGTTGTAGGCCGAGACGATGGCCACGTTGGCCTCGTTCATCAGGCGCAGGCGCTGCTTGTCTTCCACCGAGGCACAACCGGCCACGCCGTGGGCGAAGTTGGCGCATTGCAGCTTGCCGCGCTGCGGCCCTTCGCTGGCCGCCGCGGCCATCATCGCCAGATAGCGCTGTCGCGTGGGCCGGCTGCGCTCGATCAAACGCTCGGTAACCTGTTGAATCTGCGCGTGCATGGCGTTACTCCCGGTCTGTGGCTTGAGCCTCGTCAGGCAAATCGTCGAAGTCAGTCTTCAGGCCACTTTCCATGTTGTCCAGTTCCATCAGCAGGCTGCGGAAGCTGGGCTTCTCATCTGGCGTCTGCATTTGTGCGGCAAGGTCGGCGCGCGCCTGCAGCCCATCGGGTACCGGCGCCTCGTCCTCATCCAGCGGCAACGGCGCGGGCTCCATCTCGCGCAGCACCGCCAGCGGCGGCAACTCATCGAGATTCTTCAGGTTGAAGTGGTCGAGAAACTGCCGGGTGGTGGCGAACATCGCCGGTCGCCCCGGCACCTCGCGATGGCCGACAACGCGCACCCATTCGCGCTCCAGCAGCGTCTTGACGATCTGGCTGTTGACCGCCACGCCGCGCACGTCCTCGATCTCTCCACGGGTAATCGGCTGGCGATAGGCAATCAGCGCCAGGGTTTCCAGCAACGCCCGCGAATAACGCTGTGGCCGCTCTTCCCAGAGCCGACCGACCCAGGGCGAGAAGCGCTCGCGCACCTGCAGACGGTAGCCGCTGGCGACTTCCCTGAGCTCGAATGCACGGCCCTTGCAGGACTTGTCGAGCACCTCCAGCGCCTTGCGCAACTGCGCCGTCGAGGGGCGTTCGGCGTCCTCGAAGAGTTCGCCCATGCGCTCGATGGTCATGGGCTTGCCGGAGGCCAACAGCAGGGCTTCCAGCAGCGCGGCAAGGTCCTTGGGTTCGGAAAGATTCACAGCCTGACTCCTTCTTCGGTTGCCGTCATTCGGTGCGAAGCCGGACATGGATCGGCGCAAAAGCCTCGTTCTGCACCAGCTCGACCAGCGATTCCTTGATCAGCTCCAGCACCGCAATGAAGGTGACCACCACCCCAGCCCGCCCCTCTTCGGCGCTGAACAATGCGACGAAGGGCACGAACGCGCCACCCTTGAGGCGCTCCAGCACCTGGCTCATGCGTTCGCGGGTGGAGAGCGCTTCACGGCTGATCTGATGGCTCTCGAACATGTCGGCGCGGCGCAGCACCTCGGCCATGGAAACCAGCAACTCCTCCAGGCTGACGTCGGGCAGCAGCTTGCGCGCCCGCGCCTCGGGGGCTTCCAGGCGTGGCACATGCAGTTCGCGACCGACACGCGGCAACCCATCGAGATCCTCGGACGCGGCCTTGAAACGCTCGTATTCCTGCAAACGGCGGATCAGCTCGGCGCGCGGATCGAGCCCATCCTCCTCGACCTCCACCGAACGCGGCAGCAGCATGCGCGACTTGATCTCGGCCAGCATGGCAGCCATCACCAGATACTCGGCGGCCAACTCCAGGCGCACGCTTTTCATCAGCTCGACATAGCCCATGTACTGCCGGGTAATCTCCGCCACGGGAATGTCGAGAATGTCGATGTTCTGCTTGCGGATCAGGTACAGCAGCAGGTCCAGCGGCCCCTCGAAGGCTTCGAGAAACACCTCGAGGGCATCGGGCGGAATGTAGAGATCCTGCGGCAGTTCATTGAACGCCTCGCCGTAGACCAGCGCCAGCCGCAACTGCTCACCGGGCAGGGTGTCGACGGCCTCGGCCTGGGTTTGCTGCATGCTCTCTCCTGACAGCGATGGTGGCGTTGCTGCTGTCGAACTGTTGCTATCGATAGTTCAGCCCCATGGCCTGGCGCACCACCAGCAGCGTCTCGCGCGCTTCATCACGGGCTTGTTCGGCGCCCTCGGCGAGAATGCTGCGCACCAGGTCCGGGTTCTGCTCGTAATCCAGCGCGCGCTCCTGCAAAGGCGCGAGTTCAAGCCTGATCGCCTCGATCAGCGGCGCCTTGCATTCCAGGCAGCCAATCCCGGCGCTGCGGCAACCCTGCTCCGCCCACTGGCAGACATCCTCGCCTGAATGGACAAGATGCATCTGCCACACCGGACAACGGGTCGGCTCGCCCGGATCGTGGCGATGCACCCGTGCTGGATCGGTGGGCATGCGCTTGATCTTTTCTTCGATCTCGACCGGCGTATCGCGCAGGAAAATGGAGTTGTTGCTGGACTTGGACATCTTGCCACCATCGAGACCCGACAGCTTCGGCGTATCACCGAGCAGCGCCTGCGGCTCGGGCAGCAGCACCTTGCCCTCACCTTCCAGATAGCCGAACAGGCGTTCGCGGTCGCCAATGGTGATGGTCTGCTGATCCTTGAGCAGCGCGCGGGCCGTCTCCAGCGCCTCCAGATCGCCCTGTTCCTGATAGCTTTTGCGCAGGCTGGCGTAGAGCCTGGAGCTTTTCTTGCCAAGCTTGCGCACCGCCGCTTCCGCCTTCGCCTGAAAATCCTCTTCACCACCGTACAGATGGTTGAAGCGCCGCGCCACATCACGGGCGAACTCGATATGCGGCAGTTGGTCCGCACCCACCGGCACCAGGCCTGCGCGATAGGCGAGGATATCGGCGGCTTGCAACAGCGGATAACCCAGGAAACCGTAAGTGGCGTGCTCCCGGTGCTGCGCATCGAGCTGCTGATCCTTGTAGGACGGTACCCGTTCAAGCCAGCCCTGCGGGCAGATCATCGACAGCAACAGATGCAACTCGGCATGCTCGGGCACCTGGGACTGGACGAACAGTGTCGCCGAACTCGGGCTGACGCCGGCGGCGAGCCAGTCGATGGCCATGTCATATGTATGCCGGGAAATATCACTGCCCGTGGTGGCATCGGTGGTCAGCGCATGCCAATCCACGATGCAGAAAAAGCACTGGTACTCATGCTGCAACCTGACCCAGTTCTTCAATACGCCGTAATAGTGGCCCAGGTGAAGCCGGCCATTGGGGCGCATCCCCGAAACCACACGTCGCTGCGAATCCATGAAGCTCAAAAGGGTTTCCTTCGTTGTATCTGCAAGGGCAAGTGAAAGGAGCGATATCAGGAGGAGAAAGGCGCGGGGTCGCCGCACCCGACACGCACCACTTCGGGATCGCCGTCGACCAGGCTGATGACGGTCGAGGCCTCGGCGCCACCGTAGCCTCCGTCGATGATCAGATCCACCTGACGTTCGAGCACATCGCGCATTTCATAGGGATCGCTCATCGGTTCGGTTTCACCCGGCAGGATCAGGCTGACGCTCATCAGCGGCTCGCCCAGTTCGGTGAGCAGGGCCTGGGCAATGGGCAGCTGCGGTACCCGCAGGCCGATGGTGCGGCGCTTGGGATGCAGCAGCATGCGCGGCACTTCACGGGTCGCGCTGAGGATGATGGTGTAGGGACCGGGCAGATGCGCCTTGAGCAGGCGGAAAGCTGCCGTATCGACCTTGGCGAACAGGCCGAGCTGGGACAGATCGCTGCAGACCAGGGTGAAATTGTGCTTGTCGTCCAGCTGGCGCAGGCGACGGATGCGCTCGATACCCGCCTTGTTGCCCATGGCGCAGCCGATGGCATACGAAGAATCGGTCGGGTAGATCACCACGCCGCCCTGGCGAATGATCTCCACAGCCTGCTTGATCAGCCTGACCTGGGGATTTTCCGGATGGATCTGAAAGAACTGGCTCACGACGACTCCCTGTTCAGCGGGCAAAAGACTTGTCTGGTTCATGATCGAAATGCCTCCAGATGGGCTGCAGATCGTCCGGCAACGCGCGATACATCCCCAGTTCCGACCAGTCCCCAGGCGCATGAAAATCACTGCCGATACTGGCCATCAGACCGAACTCCCGCGCCAGAATCGACAGCCCGCCCACCTGTTCCAGCGGTTGCATGCCGTTGACCACTTCCAGCGCATGGCCACCGCCCTGGGCGAAATCGATCACCAGCCGACGCCGCTTGCTGCGGGTGAAATCGTATTGCCAGGGATGTGCCAGACTGATCCAGGCACCCGCCTCATGCAAGGTCTTCAGCGTTTCGTCGAGGCTCGGCCAGTGCTGCTTCACATCGCCGAGCTTGCCCGATCCGAGCCATTTGCGAAACGCCTCGGCATGATCACGCACATGCCCGGCACGCACCAGAAATTCCGCAAAGTGCGGGCGCGCCGGCGCGTTGCCACTGTCGCCCAGTTCCTGCTGCACGGCCCGCGCGCCTTCGAGCGCGCCCGGCATGCCCTTGGCCGCCAGGCGCTGGGCAATCGATTCGGCCCGCTGCCAGCGGCCATCACGCAAGCGGGCAATGGCTTGCTTCAGCGCATTCGCCTCACGATCGAAGGCATAGCCGAGAATATGAACGGTCGCGCCATTCCACAAGCAGGACAGCTCAATCCCGTTGACCAGGCGAATACCCAGCGAGTCGGCAGCGGCACGGGCCGCATCGAGCCCTTCGAGGGTGTCGTGATCGGTCAGCGCGAGCAGCTCGACCCCGCGCGCATGCGCCCGTTCGACCAGTACCTCAGGCGCCAGAACACCATCGGAGGCGGTGCTGTGGCAATGCAGATCGACAATCATTCGGGTGCTCATTCTCCAGAGAGGTGGCGGTAGGCAATATTCGACCACCACTGCCTGCGCGCGTGCCGTAGCCGTCGCTGACACTCGCAGGCAACGCGGACATCGCCACCGAAAACGCTGAGCGCTCAACGGCTCAATAATGTTCCGCCAAAAACACAGTTTCCGTATTATGCCGCCAGTCCATGCCTGTGGCTCTCTCCATGAACGAATCAGCGCTTCATGAGCCGCATTTGCAAAGCCAGCTGGAAGGCGAACAAGACGGGCCCATGCCATTTCATTGGCAAAAAGCCTCATGTTCGGCACATCATGGACACCGCTGTCCAACTGCCATCAGCAGTACATACAATCGAACCTGAACGATCACAGGAGATACCATGCTCTACGCCATCATCGCCACCGACCTGCCCGACTCGCTGCAACAGCGCCTGGCCTCACGCCCGGCCCACCTTGCGCGCCTCGACCAGCTCAAGAGCGAAGGCCGCCTGGTTCTGGCCGGTCCGCACCCGGCCATCGACAGCAATGATCCCGGCGCCGCCGGTTTCACCGGCAGCCTGGTGGTTGCCGAATTCGAATCGCTGCAGGCCGCCGAGCAATGGGCCGAGGCCGACCCCTACAAGGCCGCCGGCGTTTATGGTCCGGTCATCGTAAAGCCGTTCAAGCAGGTTTATCCCTGAGTATCACCTGAGGTCGTCATGTATCTGTCAGGCCGTGGCTTTCCACGGCCCATAAAAAGAAAAGGAAAGAGGAGTTCCGATGCGCCAAGGTTCGCTGTCCCTGCTGCTTGTTCTGTGTCTTGCCTCACCCCTGCTGCATGCCCAGGAAGAAACTGCCGCTCCCACCGAGCCTCAGCTCGAACCAGGACAGCCCTCGACCGAAAACGAACCGCAGCGTGCCGAGCCTGGCAGCCGCGACCCGGCCATCAACGTCGATCAGATGCAGCTGGCGCAACTGCGTCAGGAAAACCGACGCCTGCGCATGCAGTTGCATGAGGAACAGGCGAAGATACAGTCACAATCGCAGCCACAACTGCTGAACGAGCAGCAGCAATGGTTTGCCATTGGCGGCGGTGTCGGAGTGCTGGGGTTCCTGCTGGGCGTACTGACCACGCGCAGCCGTCGCCGCCGGCAATGGTTGAACTGAAAACCCATACGAGCGGATGCATGAGCGAACTGCTGCTGATAGACGATGACCAGGAACTCTGCGAGCTACTGGTCAGCTGGCTGGCCCAGGAAGGTTTCGTCGCCCACGCCTGCCATGACGGCCAAAGTGCCAGGGTGGCGTTGACCGAGCACCAGCCCAGCGCGGTGGTGCTCGACGTGATGCTGCCCGACGGCAGCGGGCTGGAACTGCTCAAGCAGTTGCGCAGCGAATATCCCGAACTGCCGGTGCTGATGCTCTCCGGTCGTGGCGAGCCACTGGATCGCATCCTCGGGCTGGAACTGGGCGCCGACGACTACCTGGCCAAGCCCTGCGATCCACGCGAACTCACCGCGCGCCTGCGGGCCGTCCTGCGTCGCAGCCAGCCGGCCAGCACGCCGAGCCAGCTGGAACTGGGCGATCTGTGCTACAGCCCGGCGCGCGGCGTGGCCAACGTCGGTGAACATGAAGTGACGCTGACGCTGTCCGAGGGTCGCATCCTCGAAGCGCTGCTCGGCCAGCCTGGTGAACCCATGGACAAACAGGCGCTGGCGCAACTGGCCCTCGGGCGCAAACTGACCCTCTACGACCGCAGTCTGGACATGCATGTCAGCAACCTGCGGCGCAAGCTCGGACCGCACCCGGACGGGCGCCAGCGCATCGTCGCCCTGCGCAGCCGCGGTTACCTTTACGCTTCCTGAGCGGCTTTACCGAGCCTTTACCCTGCCCTGACCGCCCTTGACCTTGCGCTGCCTAAACTGAGCTCATCCGGTCAAGGGCAGACACACCGCTCGCATACAGGCCGGCATCCATACACAGGAGAGTTCTCATGATGCGCAAAACCCTTATCGCACTCGCTTTCGCTTCCGCCCTCCCTGCCGTCGCCCTGGCGATGCCCGGCGCCGGTCATGACCATCACGGCGGCAAGCGCGCGCCCCACATGTTCGAGCAACTCGACCTCAGCAAGGAACAGAAGCGCGACATGCGCAAGCTGATGGGCGAACAGATGAAGAGCCGCCACGACATTACCCAGCGCTACCTGGACAAACTGCCCGAAGCCGAGCGCAAGGCCATGCAGGATGAACTGAAGAACAGCAAGCAGGAAACCCACAAGAAGATTCGCGACCTGCTCAAGCCCGAACAGCAGAAGCAGTTCGACGAAATGCACGAGAAAATGGAAGCCAAACGCGCCGAACGTGCTGAATTCAAGCAGTGGAAAGCCGAGCGCGACAGCAAGAACTGAAGAACGGGAAGAAGCAAGCGCCTTCGGCGATTCCACTCTACGAAGCTCCAACTTGCGTAGGTCGAATTAGCCGAAGGCGTAATCCGACGGGCATGCTTGCAGACAACCACAGAGCCACGACAGATAAAGCGCTTACCTCGGTGGTGTTCGATCATTCGCTCGTCGGGTTGGTGAAGCGTAACCCGGCCTACAAAGCGCCAGCATTTCCGCGGCCCTGATTTTCATAACCCGACGCTCCAATGGTAATTTCATCAACCCCTGACCTGGAGTATCTACCCGGTGCGATCCCTGTTCTGGCGCATTCTTGCGACATTCTGGCTGGCCATTGCCCTGGTCGCCGGCCTGGCCATGCTGTTGGGGCATGCGCTGAATCAGGACACCTGGATCATCAACCGCCACCCCGGCGTCAAGCAGCTCTCGCAAATCTGGACTCAGGTCTATGAACGCCAGGGGCCGATCGCCGCGCAATTCATGCTCGAACGGCACCGGCATCGCTTTCATATCGACGTCCAGGTCCTCGCCGAAAACGGCCAGCCGGTCATACGCGGCACCTTTCCGGCACGCGCCGCCGCCTTCGAGGCCCGCCAGCAAAACCAGGCCGGCCGCCTGCCCTGGCGTCGCCTGACTACCGACTACACCAGCCCGCTTTCCGGCGAAACCTACCTGTTCATCTACCGCATTCCCAACGCCGAACTGCAGGCCTGGCATCGCGACAGTCTGTTCTGGCCGCTGAGCGCGCTGGGCATCGCGCTGATCGTGCTGACCGGCTTCAGCCTGCTGCTGACCCTTTCCATCACCCGCCCGCTGGATCGCCTGCGCGGCGCGGTGCATGACCTCGGGCAGACCACGTATCAGCAGAACTCCCTGGCCCGACTGGCCAAGCGCCGTGACGAACTGGGCGTGCTGGCCAAGGATTTCAACCGCATGGGCGCCCGCCTGCAGCGCCTGATCGGCAGCCAGCGACAACTGCTGCGCGACGTTTCCCATGAACTACGCTCGCCTCTGGCACGGCTGCGCATCGCCCTGGCCCTTGCCGAACGCGCTACCCCGGTCGAACGGGAAGTTATCTGGCCACGCCTGGCCAAGGAATGCGATCGCCTGGAAGCACTGATCAGCGAAATTCTCGAACTGGCGCGACTCGACGCCGAACCCGGCGCAGCGAGCGCGGTCAGCCTGCAGCCGATCTTCCAGCAACTGGTAGAGAATGCACGCATCGTGGCACCGAACCAGCTTATAGACAGCCAGGTGCAGAGCGGCATTCCGCTGCGCGGCTGGCCCGACATGCTCGAACGGGCACTGGACAACCTGCTGCGCAATGCCTTGCGCTTCAACCCTGAAGGCATGCCCATCGAATTGCGCGCCCAGGTTGAAGCCGACTGGCTGACCCTGAGCATTCGCGATCACGGCCCCGGCGTGGACGCTGAGCACTTGACGCGCCTGAGCGAACCCTTCTTCCGCGCACCCGGCCAGACCACCGCCGGGCACGGCCTGGGCCTGGCCATCGCCCGCCGCGCCGCCGAGCGCCACGGCGGCGAACTGCTGCTGAGCAATCACCCCCAGGGCGGCTTTGTCGCCAGCCTGAAGCTGCCGCTCAATGCCTCGCCGGAATCAGTCAGGCTGCCCGAGCAAGCATGACTGCAGGGCCGAATTCCTTCGGCCTTTTGCATCTGTGGCCGAACAAGTTCGGCCCTACAGAATAATTTTCCCGTTCCACTGACTGACAAAATCCTTCGGCTCCAGCACCGGCGGCTTGCGCAAGCCGCCTTCCGGCGTGCCCAGATAGATAAATCCCAGCAACTGTTCGCCCGCCGACAGCCCCAGCCCTTCGGCGACATACCGGTCATAGGCGAACTCCCCCGTGCGCCACACCGCGCCCAGCCCCTGCGCATGAGCCGCCAGCAGCAAACCGTGGGCCGCACAGCCCACAGCGAGCAGTTGTTCGACTTCGGGCACCTTAGGATGCGTTACCGGGCAGGCAATCACCGCCACCAGCAGCGGCGCGCGTAGAGGCATCTTGCGCGGCTTGTGCAGCACTTCATCCGAGGCATCCGGCTGGCGCTGGCGCAGGGCTTCGGCCAGTAGCTCGCCCAGGTGCTCGCGCGCCTCACCCTCAATGGTGAGAAAACGCCAGGGTCGCAACTGCCCATGATCAGGCGCCCGCAGCGCAGCACGGAACATCAGCTCCAGCTGCGCAGCCGTCGGCGCCGGATCGACCAGCCGGGTGACCGAAACACGATTGAGCAACAGGTCGAACGCATCCATCCACCATCTCCTCATTCAGATTCACAGGTCGTTTTTCAACGACCTGTCAGCCCCGACGATTGATATCGAGACCTGTATAAGGAAGACAGCTTACCGGTGATGACTCCAACTCCGAAGCCCGCCAGGCACCAGGCACGGAATCGTCTCGCCCTCACGCCACCCGATCAGGCGATACCTGCGGTGCCAGAGGGGGTGTCAGCGGTGGCAGACCATGAGCTGCGCGGGCCGCATCGCAGTGGGCATTGTGCTGGCCGTCGACCCAGGAAGCCTCGAATTCGCGGCATGTGCTCGAGCGCTGCTCATAAAGGGTGCAGCGCACGCCGCAGCCCACATCGCCCATCAGCCCGACGCAACGCGCCGGCTTGGCCTCGGTGCCCTGCATCGCAACGTGAAAGGGACTGATCTGCACGGTGGCGCCATCCGGTACCGTACCGCCGGACGAGGCGCATTCGCCCCAGAAGAAAGACACGCGAAAATACGCGCAGCAGGCACCGCACGTGAGGCAGGGATTGTCGATCGACATGGATGATGAACACCAGAAAGCCGGCAAAGGGCCGGCGCCAGAGCGGCTATTTTATTCACCGCCACGCGCCCGAGAAAAGCCTCCCGGCAGGGCACCGCGAAAGTTTTTTCAACCATTCGATCAGCGGTTTACTGCCGTTGCCACACGGGTAGAATGTCGGCCTTCCTCATAGTGCCGAGCCCTCCACACACATGGCCTTGCCGACGCTGCGCATCATCGGTTTCATTCTCGGCATTTTCCTGATTACCCTGGCCGTCAGCATGGTGGTGCCGATGCTGGCGCTGCTCGCGTTCGAGCGCACCGACGACCTGCACGCATTCATCTGGGCCAGCCTGATCACTTTCGGCTGTGGCTTCGCCCTGGTCCTGCCCGGCAGGCCGGCCAATACCAATCTGCGCCCGCGCGACATGTATTTCCTGACCACGGTGAGCTGGCTGAGTGTGTGCTGCTTCGCCGCCCTGCCGATGATGCTGATCCATCACATCAGCTACACCGATGCCTTTTTCGAAACCATGTCAGGCATCACCACCACGGGCGCGACGGTGATCTCCGGCCTGGATAGTGCCTCTCCCGGCCTGCTCATGTGGCGCTCCCTGCTGCACTGGCTCGGCGGCATCGGCTTTATCGGCATGGCGGTGGCGATCCTGCCGCTGTTGCGCGTGGGTGGCATGCGCCTGTTCCAGACCGAATCCTCGGACTGGTCGGAGAAGGTCATGCCGCGCTCGCACATGGCAGGCAAGTACCTGCTCGTCATCTACGTGATCTTCACTCTGGCGGCTTACGTGGCTTTCCGGATGGCCGGCATGGGTGCCTTCGATGCCATCAATCACGCCATGTCCACCGTGGCGACCGGTGGCTACTCGACCTCCGACGCCTCGCTGGGCAAGTTCAGCCCGGCGGCGCACTGGGTGGCTATCGTGTTCATGATTCTGGGCAGCCTGCCCTTCACCCTCTATGTCGCCACGGCGCGAGGCAATCACGGCGCGCTACTGCGTGATCAGCAGGTACGCGGCTTCCTGATCCTGCTGGCGATCACCAGCCTGCTCTTCAGCGGCTGGTACTGGATCAACCATGACGACAGCCTGCTCGATTCGCTGCGAATCGTGACCTTCAGCGTGGTCTCGGTGGTCACCACCACCGGCTTCGCGGTAAATGATTACACCCAGTGGGGCGGCTTCGCGGTGATGGTCTTCTTCTACCTGACCTTTATCGGCGGCTGTTCGGGCTCGACCTCCGGCGGCTTGAAGATGTTCCGCTTCCAGGTCGCCTATGCGCTGTTGCGCGCCAACCTGCAGCAACTCGTGCACCCGCGCGCGGTCATCCGCCAGCAATACAACGGGCACAATCTCGATGAGGAAATCGTCCGGTCCATCCTGACCTTCTCGTTCTTCTTCACCATGACCATCGGCGTGCTGGCCCTGTGCCTGGCGATGCTCGGGCTCGATCCGCTCACCGCGCTCACGGGCGCGGCATCGGCAGTGTGCAACGTCGGCCCCGGCCTGGGTTCGGTCATCGGCCCGGCGGGTAATTTCTCGCCGCTGCCGGATGCCGCGAAATGGCTGCTTTCCGCCGGCATGCTGCTCGGACGACTGGAAATCATCACCGTGCTGGTGCTATTGACCCCGGCCTTCTGGCGCCATTGAGCATTGGTTATGGTTCGCCGATGTCTTCGTTCCACAGTTCGGGACTGCTTTCGATAAAACCCCGCATCATCGCCACACAGCCCGGGTCCTGCAGCACTTCGACCTTCACCCCGCGTTCGCGCAGCAAATTCTCCTCGCCCAGGAAGGTCTGGTTCTCGCCGATCACGATCCTGGGAATGCCATAGAGCAGGATGGCGCCGCTGCACATCGCACACGGCGACAGGGTGGTGTAAAGAACCGACTCGGCATACACGCCAGCCGATTGCCGCCCGGCATTCTCGAAAGCATCCATCTCGCCGTGCAACACCGCACTGCCTTGCTGAACCCGGCGATTATGCCCACGCCCGATGATCTTCCCGCGATGGACGATCACCGAACCAATGGGAATGCCGCCTTCAGCCAGCCCCTGCCGCGCCTCTTCGATTGCCGCCTGCATGTATATGTCCATCCGCTGCTTCCTCGTATCCAAGAGTCATTTCGGGTGCTGCCTGGCCAAATCACTGGTTTGGCGCAACCTCGGCGACTTGTTATGATCGCCCCACTTACACTGGCGATGCGCAGCAACTTACAACGGGCGCATGCCAGAGCGCAGGCCTTTCCAGGGATAGCCATCATAGATGCCAACCGTGACCGGTGAACGGCGTAACGGCCTTGCGACCCGACCGCTGCGAGAGTACTACGCCAGGGTACTTGCCTATCTGACCTGCGCGGCCACGCTGGCCGCCGGCGTTTATACCCAGTACTTTGCCATCGAACTCCTGTGGATGGTGCCGTACACCCTTCTCTACCCGCATTTCGCCTATCACCTGAGCTATCGATTCAAGCGTGAGCACCCGGAGCGGACTTCACAAGTGCTGCTCTGCCTCGACGCCTTGAATGCCGGTGCGGGCATCGTGCTGTTCGGTGGTGCGCTGGTGCCCAGCCTGATGTTCCTGCTGACGCTGAGCTTCAGCGCCCTGGTGATCGGCAGCCTGCGGCATTGGCTGATGACACTGCTGCTGGTCCTCGCCGGCATTGGCATGACCAGCCTGCTGGTACCTCTGCAGTTCAGCGGCACGACCCCGGTGCTGGTCTCGGCGGTAAGCATTTTGTTCACCACGCTGTACATCTGCATCACCGCCTATTACGTGCACCAGCAGGGCGTACATCTGGCGCAAGTGCGTCACGAAGTGGAAGCGGAACAGGCCAAGGCCGCGCGGCTGGCCCGCAACCTGGCCAAATACCTCTCGCCGCAGGTGTGGGAATCGATCTTCTCCGGCAAGCGCAGCGTGCGCCTGGAAACCCAGCGCAAGAAGCTCACGGTGTTCTTTTCGGATATCAAGGGTTTCACCGAACTGTCAGAAGAACTCGAAGCCGAAGCCCTGACCGACCTGCTCAACAACTACCTCAACGAGATGTCGAAGATCACCCTCAAGTACGGCGGCACCATCGACAAGTTCGTCGGGGACTGCGTGATGGTGTTCTTCGGCGACCCCACCAGCCAGGGGGCCAAGAAGGATGCGGTGGCGGCCGTCTCGATGGCCATCGCCATGCGCAAGCACATGAAGGTGCTGCGCCAGCAGTGGCGCGCCCAGGGCATCACCAAGCCCATGGAAATCCGCATGGGCATCAATACCGGCTACTGCACGGTCGGCAACTTCGGCGCCGATACGCGCATGGACTACACCATCATCGGTCGCGAAGTGAACCTGGCCAGCCGCCTGGAAAGCTCCGCCGAAGCCGGCGAGATCCTCATCTCCCACGAGACCTATTCGCTGGTCAAGGACGTGATCATGTGCCGCGACAAGGGTCAGATCGCCGTCAAGGGCTTTTCCCGTCCGGTGCAGATCTACCAGGTAGTGGATTTCCGCCGCGACCTGGGCGCGACCAGCAGCTTCGTCGAACACGAACTGCCTGGCTTCTCCATGTACCTGGATACCAATGGCGTACAGAACTTCGACAAGGAACGCGTGATCCAGGCGCTCAACCAGGCGGCGGACAAGCTGCGCGACAAGGTCATCATGTAATTCGACGATGTCGCTGGTTGCGGTTCCGGACTGCCGAGCGAGCCACCGTCCCGATGTCGTCGAGGTCACCGATGCCACCCATCCTTTCGCTGCGCCATTACAACCAGGACCAGATCGTCCACAGTCATCAGCACACCCAATTGGTGTTCGGCCTGCGTGGGCAACTGGATTTCGAAATGAATGGTCGTGGCAGCCGCATCCAGCAGCAATCAATGGCAATCGTACCGAGCGATGTACGCCATGCCTGCGGCAGCGCGGTGGGTAGCCAGTGCCTGATTCTGGACATTCCTGACAATGGCTGGCTGCAGCGGCGACTTGGCCACCACTCCGAACCTGGACGACGACTGCTGGCGCAGCCTGCGGCGCTGCATCTGAACCCGGCACAAAGCCAACTGGTCGGTTGGCTGGCAGCCAGCCCGATCAACGATCCGGTCATCAGCGAACAAGGCGCCGCACTGCTCCTGGCCAGCCTTGCCGGTGGTTGCGAGCCAGTCATGCAGAGCAGCCCGCTTCCTCTGGCAGCGATTCATGCCCATGTCGACCGTCACCTGGCGCATCCCCTTGCCGTCAGGGATCTGGCCCGCTTAGCCGGCCTTTCGGTGCCGCGCTTTCATGCCCGCTTCGTCAGCGAGACCGGCATGACGCCCATGGAGTTCGTCCGACGCCGGCGCGTGCAACAGGGTCGCGAACTGTTGATCAGCACTCGGCTTGCCGTTGGGGAAATTGCTGCTCGGGTCGGATATGCCTCGCAAAGCGCCTTTACCGCCGCCCTCAACCGTGAGTTCGGTCGTACCCCGAGAGCGCTGCGCCGCGAGTCGCTCGACAATTGCCGATAGGGCTGCGACAGACGGCCCACACGGCGGGCCTTACCATGGGCCAATAGAAATCATGGCAGCGCCAGGCGCGCCCGTACCGAGGTTGCATGATCGGCTTCAGATTTTCTCCCGCACCGGGCAACCACCCATGACCCGCCGCAACGCCCTGCTGGCGATCCACTTCGGCGCGCTGATGTTCGGCCTCTCCGGGGTATTCGGCAAACTGGCTGAAAGCGCCCCGCTCACCATCACCTTCGGTCGTGCCCTGTTCGCGGTCCTCGCGCTGCTGCTGGCGGCCCGGTTTCTGCGCAGCAGCGGCGCACGCCCCAGCTGGCGTCAACGTGGCGGCCTGTTGTTCGGCGGCTTACTGCTGGGCGGTCACTGGCTCACCTTCTTTATCGCAGTGAAAATCGCCGGAGTAGGCATCGCCACCCTGGGCTTCGCCAGCTTCCCGGCCTTTACCCTGCTGCTGGAGGGGCTCCTGTTCCGCGAACGCACACGCCCGATCGAATTCGCCATGGTGGGCCTGGTCTGCGCGGGCCTGCTGCTGGTCACGCCGGCGTTCGATCTGGCCAGCGAAAACACGGTCGGCCTGCTCTACGGCATTCTCTCCGGCCTGCTGTTCGCCCTGCTGTCGTTGCTCAACCGCGCGGTTACCCGCGGTATCGATCCGGTGCAGGCCGCGCTCTGGCAGAACGGCATCATCCTGCTGTGCCTGCTGCCTCTGAGCTGGAACTCGCTACCCGAGGTTCCGCCACTGGACTGGCTCTGGCTGGTGCTGCTCGGTGTGTTCTGCACCGGCCTTGCGCACAGCCTGTTCGTCGCCAGCCTGAAGGTGCTGAAAGCGCGAACCACCTCGGTGATCTTCGCCCTGGAACCGGTATACGGCATCGCCTTTGCCTGGTGGCTGTTCAACGAACGGCCCACCCTGGGCATGGCGGCGGGCGGCGCCCTGATCATTCTCGCGACGGTGATCACCAGCCGCCTGAAAAGCGCAGCGCCGCCCAGGGCAGCCAACGCGGACTGAATCAGAGTCGGCGGTCGTTTTGCCTGAAGCAGGCCTCGACGCACCGTCCGTTCATGTTCCGTTGCATACTGCCGGCATCAGGTTATACCATCCGTACTAACACCATTTCAGAGGCTCTCACCATGAAGCTCAAGATCACCTCCATCGGCAATTCCGCCGGTGTCATCCTGCCGAAGGAAATACTGGCGCGCCTGCGCCTGGAGAAGGGAGACGAGCTGTACGCCCTGGAAACGCCGGACGGCCTCAAACTCAGCGTATTCGACCCCACGCTGGCCGAGCAGATGGAAGTGGCCGAGCAAGTCATGCGCGAAGACCGGCAGGTTCTGCACAAACTGGCACAGTGAGGATCGCAGCATGATCGTCTGGATCGGTAAGGCACTGGCCCTGGCCATTCACGACCGCCAACTGGCCGAGCATGGCGGTGGCAGCGGTGTACGCGACGAAGGCCTGCTCGACTCGGCCCTGGCCCGACCGCAGCAGCTCCATACCTATGGCGAACCCGCGCCGGATCTGGCCGATCTCGCCGCCAGCCTGGCCTTCGGTCTGGCCCGCAATCACCCCTTCGTCGATGGCAACAAGCGCACGGCGCATGTCTGCTATCGCGTGTTCCTTCAGCTCAACGACTGCAAGCTGGTTGCCAGCGACGAAGAAAAATATGCCGCCATGATCGGCCTGGCCGAAGGCTCCATCGACGAAGCCGAATTCGCCCGCTGGCTGCGCAGCCGAATCGTTATCGACAGACCGGGTGAGATGCAGGAAACGGCGAGCCGGTATCGCTGATCGCGTATGGCGTTCCGGCGTGTTGACTGAGTCCGTAGGCGTATTAGCCGAAAGCGTAAGCCGACCTACAAAGTTTGATCTGCCTTACCGCATTGGAGTGCTCTCAGTGAAGAGCTCCGTGCTGCAATCTAGTTCGTCATGAAGTAGAAACAGCCTCTCTGTGACGACCGTTCGGCGGCTTAAGCAAGGGCAGCATCGCTGCCCTTGCTCATCCCCTGGTCAGAAACTGTACTTCATCGACGCCGTAAGGTTTCGCGGGGCGCCGAATATGCCGTAGTTGCTGGCGACTGTAGAGTAGTGCTCTTTGTCCAGAGCATTGTTCAAATTGAATGATATGGACAAGTTCTCATCTACCTCATAGCGCGTCATCAAGTTGACCAGTGCCACGCTGCCTTGTCGGTAGTTGATACTCTCATCGCTATGAATCGCACTTTGCCAGTTAACCCCACCACCCACTGTGACCTTGTTCCAGGCGCCATGCAGGCGATAGGTTGTGAACATCTTCAGGCTGTGGCTCGGCAGTCGTCTGAGGGTGCGTTCCCCGTTCTCGTCTTCCGATCGTGCATAAGCGTAACCGGCACCAGCCTGCCAGCCTGTGGCTAACTCTCCATTAATTTCAAGTTCCACTCCGCGAGTTCGAGTCTCGCCGTACGTTTGATATTGGCGGTCATCGCGGTTCCAGAACGCCAGGTTTTCAACGTCCATCTGAAATAGTGCGAGGCTGGAGGTCAACCGTCCATCGTAAAAGCCTGCCTTGACACCCACTTCATAGCCTTCGCCTTGTTCAGGGTCTGGAGTAGCCCCAGGAGCGCCATACAGGTACACGACTCCATCTTGCGGCTGGAAGATTCTTGTATAGCTGCCATACACCGACCAAGTGTCGTCCAGCGCATGGACAAGTCCCACGTAGGGGACAAACACCTCTTCTTTACGCTGGCTCGATTCTTCATCCAGTTTCCAGTCTGCGCTCCGACCGCCGAGCAGCAGGCTGGTAGCATCGCTGAGTTGGAAGCGGGCGTTAAGGTAGGCACTGTACAGACGCTCTCGAGAGCTCCAATCACCCGTATTGATGAAGGTGGGCTTGGGTACTGTGTCCACCCAATCGTAGATGTTGAAATCAGTGGGGTAATTGGACAAGTCCTGATCATAGTTGTCGCTCTCTAAGCGGCTACGCGTCAGAGTGATGCCGGTGATCAACTCGTGGTCTCGCCCGAACAGGGAAAAAATACCGCTCGTATAGGCGTCCAGATTGTTCTGACGGGTTTTCCCTTTCGAATGCCATGGCCATAGCTCCATGCCATCTCCAGTCGCTGCATCGACATTGCTCCCAATCCCCAGCTCGAGGAGATCTTTCCGATATTGCGTATGACTATATTCTACCTTGCCTACCCAGCCCGCTCCGAAACGCTGCTCAAGCGAGGCGAAGAAGCTGTTTGAGTCTTGATCGTAGTAGCTCCATTTAGGTGTTGCGTTGTCTGAAGGAGAAAGCTTGATGCGTTGGCCATTGGAGAAGAAAAAGGGACGTCCCTGTATCGGCGAGTCAGTCTTCTGGGTCATATGACTGAAGCCAATGGTAAGCAGTGTTTGGTCGCTCAAGTCGAATTCACTGATACCGTAGAGCGCCAGATTCTTCTGGTCAAAATGATCGACCCAGGCGCCATGCTGGTTGGAGTCCACGACGAAGCGGGCACGAACCGTGCCGCCCTCGTTGAGTGCATCGGAAACGTCCATACCAAGCCCATAACGATCCCAACTACCGACTTGGGCGGTGAGTGATTTCTGCGACGTGTAGGTCGGCCGCTTGCGAAGAAGATTGATCGTTGCGGCAGGCGTGCCCAGCCCATTTATGATGCCTGTCGCGCCGCGGATTACTTCGATGCGGTCATAAGCCGCTGTGTTCGTCAGAAAGGGGGCAATGGTGGCCGATGTTGGTACCCCGTCGATCTGGTAATTGCGCAGGCGGGAGCCACGCGCATAGAAGTCAATGCTGTCTTCCCCTTTCCCGATGGAATTCCTTTGGACGAAAATGCCTGGAGTAGCCTCCAGTGCATCGACCAAGATATCCAGCTTCTGGTCATCCAATCGCTGTCGCGTCAGCACAGTGATGGCTTGTGGCGTTTCCTGCGGCGTCAGGTTCAGGCGTGTAGAACTGCTGGTTGAATAGGTGGTGTAGGAGCCGGTTCCCTCGGTGATCGAGCCAGGTGCCTTGCCGGAAATAGTCATCGACGGCAGTTCCAGAGTGCTCGTCGCCAGCAATCGGCGCAATTCGTAGCGTTCGGTATCAATTTGCACCGCTTCGAGCCCGCTGCCGGACAGCAGGATGACCAGCGCCTCCCCCACCCCGTAGCTGCCCCGCAGCGCCTGACTGTGCTTGTCGTCGGCCAGGTCGGCAGCGCCGGCCAGGTAGATACCGGCCTCGGCGGCGAACTGGCTGAGGCGGCTGGCCAGCGGGCCGGCGGGAATGTCGTAGTGCTGCTGGATCTGCTCGCTCGCCGCGCTGGCCGGGAGTGGCAGCACGCCGAGTGCTGCAAAAGCCAGGGGCACGGCCAGTGCGAGGGGACGCAGGACAAAGCTGAAAGAACCTGATGACATGCGGGTTTTCCTTGCTGTTCGAGTTGGCGGAACGCGGTTGTCATCAGCTAATTCGGATGAGCGCGGAAAACCGGAAGTACGAATGCGAATTTTTCTCGAAAAACCTACCCGTGCAGAAGCGACAACGTTCACAGCCAAGTGATTTGCCACCAAGCCGGCTCCTACTAGGTATCGCGCTGGCGCTGTAGCCGGTCGCTCGCTGGCCAGGGCTCTTCAGGGCTGGCGCGCTTCCAGGATCGTCCACCAGGGCAGTGGGCGTCGCACGCGGATCGGCAGGACGCGCTCCAGCATGGCCAGGGCCTGCTCGCTGTCGTTCAGGGGATAGGTGCCCATCACCCGCAGCCCGGCGATGTCCGGCGCCACACCGAGATAGCCGCGATGATGCCCCTGCAACTCGCCGACGAGTTCGCCCAGGGTGATGTCGTCCGCCAGCAGGATGCCCTTGCGCCAGCTCTGACGCTGGCTGGACGCTGGCCGTGAAGTGCCGATATGGGCATGGTCGAAGGCCACCTGCCGTCCAGCCGGTAGCACCTGCTGCTGGCCGCCATCGCGCGGGTGCACCTGCACGGCGCCTTCGAATACGTTGAGCAGTGTGTGTTCGTCATGCATCCGCACGCTGAAACGCGTACCCAGGGCAAGAAGCCGGCCCTGGGCGGTTTCGACGACGAAGGGACGATTGTCCCGCGCCGTTTCGATCAGCACTTCGCCGTCCAGTAAATACAGCTGGCGAATGTCGTTGCGATAGCCGACGTTCAGTACGCTGGCCCCGTTGAGCCAGAGCCGTGTGCCGTCGACCAGGGTGATTTCGCGAATCTCGCCGGTGGTGCCGCGGTAATCGGCGCGCCAGGCCATCAACAGGCCGGGCAATGGCGTGGCACGCCAGGTCGCCCAGCCCAGCAGAGCGCCGCCACACAATACGGACAGGCTGCGCAGGACCTGGCGCCGCGAGCGCTCCGCACGGCGGGCCGACTCCAGCGTTTGCCGGGCGTCGTCGCCCTCCTGGCGCAATGTGGCGAAACGCTGGCTGACGCGCTCGACGTAATGCCAGGCCTGGCGTTGCATGTCGCCCTGCGCGTGCCAATCACGCCAGGCGGCCAGGGTGCCAGCATCGGCATCCGGCGCCTGCAACCGGGCATACCAGTCGGCGGCCTGCTGCAATGTGGCGTGGTCGGGCTTCATGCGGTCAGTCGAGCGCTTCATCCAGTTCCTGCTCCAGCAGCAGGCACCGGTACATGGCCTGTGCCATGTAGCTGGTCACGCTGCGCTCGGATACCCCCAGGCGTTCGCCGATGGCCTTGTAGGTCAATCCCTCGAACTGGGCCAGGAGGAAGGCCTGGGCGACCTTTTCCGGCAGGCTGGCGAGCATCGCATGGACTTGCTGCAAGGCTTCCAGCACCAGGGCCCGGTGTTCCTCGGAGGGAGCGTATGCCTCGGGACGGCTGGCCAGTACCTCCAGCCAGGCCTGCTCGACCTGGCGACGGCGCCAGAAGTCGACGCAGACGTGCCGGGACATGGCGCCGAGGTAAGCGCGGGCATGGCTGTCGCTCTCGAACTGACGCGGCCTGGCCAGCAGACGCAAGAACACGTCATGAGCCAGGTCGGCCGCATCGCTGGCGTTGCCTAGTTTTCGCTGCAGCCAGGCGCGGACCCAGCCATGGTGGTCGTTGTAGTAGCTATGGACCTGCTGTTGATAGGTCTTGTCCAGGCTCGGCATTGTCTGCTGCAAATTGCATGTGAGAATTGTTCGCATCTTATGCGAACCGACACAAGCCAGGCAAATCGACCGATACGCCTCAATCAACGCAACCTGTGGGAGCCTCGGCGCGCTTGCTGGTCTTTCACGACCGGCTTTCGCACCGATGGCCTGCTAATGATCGTTATGCCCCAGCGAGCGCTGCGGATCGATGCGATCACGCACGCGCTGCTTCAATACCTTGGCTTCGGGAAACCCGCCGTCCAGCTTGCGCTCCCAGATCTGCATGCCATCGCAGGTGATGTGGAAGGTGCCACCTGTAGCAGGCACCAACGAGACTTTCCCGAGATCATCGGCAAAGGTGGACAACAGCTCCTGAGCCAGCCAGGCCGCACGCAGCAACCACTGGCATTGGGTGCAATAAGTAATGACGATTTCCGGTTTGGTAGCGGACATGAGCGTGCCTTCGGTGGCTGACGGAGCGCCTATAATAGCTGCCCTTTCTCGCACCCAAGCCCGGTATGGTCATGTCCCGTTTAGTGTTTTTGCTGATGCTGTTGCTGCCGATGGCAGGATTTGCCGACTCCCAGCCGAAAACCGGCCTGGTCCTGTCCGGCGGGGCGGCACGCGGGTTGGCCCATATCGGCGTGCTGAAAGCCTTGGAAGAACGCGGCATCCGCATCGACGCCGTCGCCGGCACCAGCATGGGCGCGGTGATCGGCGGGCTTTATGCCTCGGGCTACAGCATCGATGAACTGGAGAAGCTGGCCCTCGAACTCGACTGGCAGCAGGTGCTCTCCGACGATCCGCCACGCCAGGATGTGCCCTTCCGTCGCAAGCAGGACGACCGCGACTTTCTGGTCAAGCGCAAGCTCAGCTTTCGCGACGATGGCAGCCTCGGCCTGCCGCTCGGGGTGATCCAGGGGCAGAACCTGGCGGTGCTGCTCGAACGGCTGCTGGTGCATACCAGCGATACCCGTGATTTCGATCGCCTGCCGATCCCCTTTCGCGCCGTGGCCACCGATATCGCCAACGACAAGAAGGTGATCTTCCGCAGCGGCCACCTGCCCCAGGCGATTCGCGCCAGCATGTCGATTCCCGCCGTGTTCGCGCCGGTCGAGATCGAGGGTCGGTTGCTGGTCGACGGCGGCATGGTCGACAACATCCCCATGGATGTCGCTCGCGGCATGGGCGTCGAGCGCCTGATCGTGGTGGATATCGGCTCACCCCTGCATACACGCGAGGAGCTACTGACGGTCGTCGATGTACTCAACCAGTCGATCACCATGATGACCCGACGCAACTCCGAAGCGCAGCTGGCGACGCTGCGCCCGGAGGATCTGCTGATCCAGCCGGCGCTGGCCGGCTTCGGCTCGACCGATTTCGGTCGCGCCGAGCAGCTCATCGATGCCGGCTACCGTGCGGCCAGCGCGCTGGATGCCCGCCTGCTCACGATGCGCAGCGAAAGCGGCGGCAACCCGGCGCTGAGCCTGGCCCGCAGCACCGAACCGCGCACGCCGCTGATCAGCGAAGTACGCATCGAGAACGACTCGAAAGTCGGCGATGCGGTCATCCGCCGGCATATCCGCCAGCAGATCGGTGAGCCGCTGGATCTGCAAGACCTGCAAAAAGACATGGGCACCCTGTATGGCCTGGACTACTTCGAGCAGGTCGAATACCGCGTGGTGCATGGCAAACCCGGCAACACCCTGGTCATCACCACCCGTGAAAAACGCTCCGGCACCGACTATCTGCGCCTGGGCATCAACCTCTCGGACGACTTTCGCGGCGACAGCGCGTTCAACATTGGCGCCAGCTATCGCAAGAACGGCATCAACGAGCTGGGTGCCGAATGGCTGACCCGCCTGCAACTGGGCGATCATCAGGAGCTTTTCAGCGAGTTCTATCAGCCGCTGGACGCGGGATCACGCTGGTTCGTGGCGCCCAGCCTGTTCGCCGAAAACCAGAACGTCGAGGCGATCATGGATAACGACCCCATCGCCGAATACCGCCTGCAACGCTATGGCTACGGCCTGCATCTGGGCCGGCAGATCGCCAACAATGGCGAAATCCGCTTCGGCATCGGCCAGGCCTGGGGCGAGGCGGATGTGCGTATCGGCGACCCGCAGCTGCCGGATTTCAGTTTCGAGGAAGGCTATTACCAGCTGCAGTATTCGTTCGATACGGTGGACAACGTCGATTTCCCCCGCGAAGGCGAGGATATCGGCCTGAGGCTGCGCCAGTACGACAAGGGCCTGGGCTCCGACGAGCGCTACCGACAGTGGGAATTCAAGCTGGACAAGGCTGTCAGCCACGGCCCCAGCACCCTGGTGTTCGGGGCTCGCTACGGACGCACGCTGGATGATGCGGAAGTCGTCACCTCAAGCTTCATGCTCGGCGGCGCGCGGCAACTGTCCGGCTTTCGTCAGGACGCCTTGCCCGGACAGAACATCAGCTTGGCACGGCTGATCTATTTCCGCCGAATGACGCCGCGCTCCTTCCTGCCACTCGATTTCCCGCTGTACCTGGGCGCATCCCTGGAACGCGGACGCGCCTGGAACAACGACAACGAGTTCGACAGCGGCTACATCAATGCCGGCAGCATCTTCATCGGTTACGAAACGCCGTTGGGCCCGCTGAACTTCAGCTACGGCCTGAATGATGAAGCCGAGCGGGCGCTGTACATGAATCTTGGGCGCAGCTTCTGAGCTAGCGTTTGACTAGATTGGCCAGAATTCGCGCATGTACCTGCTGACACTTGCGCAGATCCTCTTCATCGATACCGTTGAAGAGTTCATGGCGGACCTGGGTGGAAATCGCTTCGATCTTTTCGATCATGGGCCGCGCCGCAGCCCGGAGCGTGATCAGCTTGGCCCGCCGATCCTCCGGGGCGGCCTTGCGCTGTACCAGCCCCTGCGCTTCGAGGCCATCCAGCAACCGGGCCAGCGTCGGCCCTTCGACCGCCACGCTTTGCGCCAGCTCGCGCTGGGTCGGCTCATGGTCGAAACGCGCGAGGTGTAGCAGAACCAGCCAGCGAGCCTGGGAAAGGCCGAGATCGGCCAGCCGGCGATCCAGCTCGGCGCGCCAGCCACGCGAAAGTTGCGCCAACTGCATGGCGAATCGGTGTTGATCGGGGTACATGACGCGGGCTTTCCTGCAAAACTAATTATTAGCCAGCTAACCACAGCGGCCATGGGCTGGCAATAGCTCATAGGTCGGACTCGCAACCATATGTGTCTCGTCTATTGGAACGTTTTACGGCTGAGTCACGCTGCGTTCAGAGATCGAACTCGGCTTGGAGCGAGGCGCGCACGCAGAACAGCACGGCTTCCGGCACGCGCCCGGCAAACGTCTCCGCCACCGAGGCGACGCTGGGCAATTCGCCTTCCGCATCAAGAAATGTATCCTGAATCTCGCCCAGCAGGTCCTCCGGCAGATCCAGGGCCTGCTCCAGGCTGAGCAGGCCCTGGCCGATGGCCTCGGCAAGCATGGCGTAGACATTTTTCTCGCTGCAGTCGAGCTGACGGGCGATCTGCATGGGGGTCATGCCGGCGCGCGCCAGGGTAATCAGTTCATGCCGCACATCGGCTGGCGACCTGGCTGCCGCGGCAGTGCCCTGCAGCACGTCGAGGAAAGCCTGCCCATAGCGTTCCAGCTTGCGCGCCCCGACCCCACTGATACGCGCCATGTCGCCAAGCGTACCGGGCTGGCTGCGCAGCATCTCCAGCAGGGTCGCGTCGGGAAAGATGACGTAGGGCGGCACGCCATGCTCTTCGGCCAGCTTGCGGCGCAAAGCCCGCAGCGCTTCCCAGGTTTCACGCTCTTCGCTGCGCACCAGCTGGCTGGCGGCGCTGCCTGCCGGTTTCACGGCCTTGCTGGCCACTTCACGCCGCAACTCCAGCGACACCTCGCCACGCAACAGGCTACGGCAGCTGTCACTGAGGCGCAGACCGCCAAAACCGTCCAGATCGACATCGGCCAGCCCACGCGCAACCAGTTGGCGAAACAGCGAGCGCCACTCTCCGTCCGACAGCGCCTTGCCGACGCCGAACACCGACAGATGCTGATGACCCAGGCTGCGGACCTTCTCGTTGTCACGCCCCAGCAGCACATCCACCAGATGTCCGACGCCATAACGCTGGCCGCTGCGATAGATCGCCGACAGCGCCTGGCGCGCCGGCTCGGTGGCGTCCCAGGTCTGCACGCCGTCGACGCAGTTGTCGCAGTGCCCGCATGGCTCGGGCAGCACCTCGTCGAAATAGGCCAGCAGCGCCTGACGCCGGCAGCGGGTTTCCTCGCACAGCGCCAGCATGGCGTCGAGCTTGTGCTGCTCGACACGCTTGTGGCGCTCGTCGCCTTCGGAGTTGTTGAGCATCTGCTTGAGGAAGATCACATCCTGCAGGCCGTAGGCCATCCAGGCATCGGCGGGCAGACCATCACGCCCGGCGCGCCCGGTTTCCTGGTAGTAGGCTTCCAGCGATTTGGGCAGATCCAGATGCGCGACGAAGCGCACGTTGGGCTTGTCGATGCCCATGCCGAAGGCGATGGTGGCGACCATGATCAGGCCTTCCTCGTTGAGAAAGCGCTTCTGATGGAAGGCGCGCAGCTCATTGGGCAGACCCGCGTGGTACGGCAACGCCGGAAAGCCCTGTTCGCTGAGGAAGGCAGCCATATCGTCGACCTTCTTGCGCGACAGGCAATAGACGATGCCGGCATCGCCACGACGCTCGGCGAGAAAGCCCAGCAGTTGCTTGCGCGGCTGATCCTTGGGCACGATGCGGTAGAAGATGTTGGGCCGGTCGAAGCTGGAGAGAAAGCGCTCGGCATTCTCCAGCTTCAGGCGCTGGACGATTTCCTCGCGGGTGCGCTTGTCCGCCGTGGCGGTCAGGGCGATACGTGGCACCGCCGGGAAGAATTCGGCCAGTTGCCCCAGCTGCAGGTATTCGGGGCGGAAATCATGCCCCCACTGCGATACGCAATGGGCTTCGTCGATGGCGAACAGGCCGATCTGCAGGCGCTGCAGAAAGGCCAGCATGCGCGGCTGGACCAGCCGTTCCGGTGCCAGGTAGAGCATCTTGATTTCGTTGCGGCGCAGGCGCTCGGCGATATCCCGCTGATCATCGGGGCTCAGCGTGGAGTTCAGCGCCACAGCCGCAATGCCCAGCTCATCGAGGGTCGCAACCTGATCGTCCATCAGCGCGATCAGTGGCGAAACCACCACCGTCAGGCCGTCACGCAGCAGCCCCGGCACCTGGAAGCAGAGCGATTTGCCACCGCCGGTGGGCATCAGCACCAGCGCATCGCCGCCACCGGCCACCTGCTCGATGATCGCGCGCTGGTTGCCACGAAAGGCGTCATAACCGAATACGTCTTTGAGTATGCGCTGTGCCTGGTCGAGCATGCCGGTCTCCGAAACAAGGCGCGCAGTATACGCGAGGCGACCGTCAAGTTCAGGCGCAACCGGACTGCACGAGCGGGTTCATCGCATATGATCGTTGTCAGCCCCCTGCGGTAGCTTGCAGCACACGGCTCGTCTAGAATCAGCGCTAATTGTCCATTCAAGGTAGCCTCCCATGTCCTTTGCCGAGCAACTCGCCCGCCTGCAAGTGTTTCTGGATGCAGACGATCTGCATGAAGAGGCGCTGGATTACATTGCCGCGCATGGCTATATGACGGCGCTGAGCATCTGTTCCGAGCAGGTGCCCGACCGTGAATGGATCGATGCGCTGTTCGCCGAGCCGCCGCAGTACGCCGACGACACCGAGCGCGAGGCCATCGAAGCGACGCTGGTGCAGCTCAAGGCACATATCGCCCGACAGTTGGCCAGCGACGAAGACATGGAGCTGCCCTGCGAGCTGGACCTGGGCGAAGAGCCGGACGAATCCGATTTGCGCGGCTGGTGCATCGGCTTCATGGAAGGCGTGTTCATGCGCGAAGCCATCTGGTTCGAGGACTCCGAGGAAGAAGTCAGCGAGTTGCTGCTGCCGATCATGGTCGGTTCGGGGCTCTTCGACGAGCAACCCGAGTTCAGCGATATCGCCGCCGATCCCGAACTGGCGGACGAAATGGTCTCGCAGATCCCGGAGATCCTGACCGCGCTGTATCTGCTCTGCCATGCCCCCGAAGAGAAGCCGGCCCTGCTCAAGCCCCGCCGGCACTGATGGCCGGTTAACCTCTTGGCCCACCGCGACATACAGGCCTATCGCAACCCGCTGGTACGCTATGTGCTGCTGACGGTGGGCTGGCTGAGTGTCGCGCTGGGCTTCATCGGCATCTTCGTGCCGGTACTGCCCACCACACCGTTTCTGCTGCTGGCCGCCGCCTGCTTCGTTCGCAGCTCGCGGCGCTTTTACGACTGGCTGGTGATGCATCCCCGCCTTGGCCCCTGGTTTCGGGATTACCTGGACGGTAACGGGATTCCACTCAAGGGCAAGGTCTACGCCATCGGCACCATGTGGCTGAGCATCGGCGTATCCTGCTGGCTGGTACCTCTCCCGTGGGCACGGATCGGCATGCTGATCAGCGCGACGCTGGTGACGCTGTATATCCTGCGCCTGAAGACCCTTCCGGCCCGCTAGACGGGCTGCTGAAGCCCCGCATGATTGCGCTGGTAAACTCCCACGCCCATGGCTTCGATCTGTGCCTCGATCATCGCCTCGAAGGGCCGCAGCAGTGCGTCGTAGCGCCCTTCTCCCTCCAGCGCATTGAGTGCGACCACCACCGCCTCCAGCGTCGAGAGCGCACCCGGCTGCGGCGCCTTGCGCAAGCGGTAGCGTGAAGCCAGCCCCTCGGGCAGCGCCACCCGTGGCAGGCTGGCGAGACCAGGATTGAGATGCAGCAGTTTGCGCGCCTTGCGCCAGGTGCCATCCGGCACGACCAGGCGGATCGGTTCGACACTGGCCGCCAGGGTTGCCAGCGGAACGGCGTCTTCTCCGGGAAACAGCAGATAACTTCGAACGCCATCGTCAGGCAGGTCATCGAACCGCTCACCCACACGCAACTGCGCCGTGCTTAGGCCAAGCGCAACCAGCCGGGCGGTATTGAGCGCATGAGCGCTTTCACTGGGATGCTGCAGGATCAGCACCTGTGTTCGACTGGCAAGCGAGGGAAGCAACGGACACAGACAATGGCTCAGCGGACGCTGGCAACTCGGACATTGCGGACGGGACATTCACACTCCTATGGTCCCGCGCAGGTCGGGTCAGCCGAAGGCGTAACCCGACGGAGCAGCCATCGACACCTATGCCGCTCGCATACTGCCGACAGCCCGGTAGGGAATAACGTTCTTCTCACCATGCGTCCGCTCGGTGGATCGATAAAGCGCGATCCACCCTACGGAAAGCCGATGACGTCAGCGCCGCGACGCGGGCTTCTTTCGCTCGGCACGCACGGGAACAGGCTGCAGCCGAGGCGGCTCGATGAAGCCAAGCGCCACTGCGAGGTTCCAGAACATACTGTTGAGCCACGCTTTCATGGTCTAACCCTCCTGCTTGTGACGGGTACTGATGGAGCCATGGGGCCTGGATGTCAGCATAACCCAGGAAGCGCTCAACCGCCTGCGGCAGGTGTTGCAGATTATGCAGGCGGAGCCTTCCATGCAGGCTCTACAAATGTGACCGACAGCTGATCGAGGCGTTCAGAAGCAGCGCCTATTGAGCGCTTGCCAGCCGGCGCCGATAAGGGAACACATCGATCACCTTGCCCTCGCCTATCGCCTGTTGCAGCCCTTTCCAGTAGTTGGCGTCGTAAAGCTCGCCATGCAGCCCGGCGAACAGCCGGCGCAACCTGAGATCGGCGAAGAGGAAACGCGGAAACTCTTCGGGGAAGACATCGTTGGGGCCAACCGAATACCAGGGCTCGGATGACATTTCATCTTCCGGATAGCGGGCCTCTGGGATGTAGCGGAAATTCAATTCCGTGAGAAAGCAGATCTCGTCGTAGTCGTAGAACACCACTCGTCCGTGGCGGGTCACGCCGAAGTTCTTCAGCAGCATGTCACCGGGGAAGATATTGGCGGCGGCGAGCTGCTTGATCGCCAGGCCATAATCCTCCAGTGCCTCCTCAACCTGCTGCTCGCTGGCCTGCTCGACATAGAGGTTCAAGGGCGTCATACGCCGCTCCGTCCAGCAGTGACGTACCAGCACCGTATCGCCCTGCACCTCGACCGTCGAAGGGGCGACCTCCAGCAGTTCGGCCAGGCATTCGGGCTCGAAGCGGGAAACGGGGAAGCGAAAGTCGGCGAACTCCTGGGTATCGGCCATGCGCCCTACCCGGTCGACGCTTTTCACCAGCCGGTATTTCTCGATGACCGTGGCGCGGTTGACGCTCTTGGTATGCGAGAAGCGGTCCTTGATGATCTTGAACACCGTATTGAAGCCGGGCAGCGTGAATACGCTCATGACCATGCCACGCACGCCTGGCGCCATAATGAAGCGATCATCGCTGGTCGCCAGATGATCGATCAGCGCCCGGTAGAACTCCGATTTGCCATGCTTGTAAAAGCCGATGGAGGTATAGAGTTCGGCAATGTGCTTGCCCGGCAGGATGCGCTTGAGAAACTCGATGAACTCGGCCGGTATCGGCACCTCGACCATGAAGTAGGAGCGGGTGAAGGAAAAGATGATCGAGACCGCCGCCTCATCGGTAATCAACGCATCGGCGACGATGCCCACGCCCTCGTGGTGCAACAGTGGAATCGCCAGAGGCCATTGCTCGTCGCGGGTGAATATCCGCCCAACCAGATAGGCGCCCTTGTTGCGGTAGAGCACCGAGGCGAACAGCTCGAGGGTCAGGTGCGGGTCCTTGCGCACCCAGTCCGGCAGCGACCCATGCAACTGGGCATCGAGACGCTGGAGATCGCCGTCGAAATCCGCGTAAGGCACCTCGAAGGCGAAGTCTTCGAGAATCTGCGCAAGCACCCCGCGAAGATCACCCTCTGGTCGATAGCAACGGGTCTGCGCCAGGCGCGTATCGAAACGGTTGGTTGGCCGGGTGCTGTGGATGAACATGGTGTCATCGCTGATGCAGTCATGGCTGAACAGCGTGCAGAAGATCGAGTTGTACCAGGTCTCGGACAGCTCATCGTCGAAGCGCGGGTCGATCAGCCCGATATAGGCACGCTTGATCCCTGGCCAGCGCTGCACGTCCAGCAATATCTCGCGCTCGAACACGGACCGCAGGTGCCGCGCCGTTTCAGCGACTTTTTCTTCGTACAGGACGATGCGCGCAGCCGAGGCGCGCTGCGTCTCCTGCCACTGCGCCTGCTCGAAGCGCGACCGCGCACCTTCGGTGATCAGCCGGAAGTGCTCACGGTAATCGTCGAAGCCCAGCAATATCTGCCGGGCGATGTCGGTATCCGGCGTAGTCTGCGTCATGTCGACTCTCTCGCAGCCCACCTGTTACTGCTGCAACTCCTGCTCGCCGAAGATATCGGCAAAGAGCATCGTCGACAGATAGCGCTCACCGGAGTCCGGCAGAATCACCACGATGGTGCGCCCATTCATTTCAGGGCGTTCGGCCAGGCGCACCGCAGCGGCCATCGCGGCGCCACCGGAGATACCGCAGAGAATGCCCTCCTCGCGCATCAGGCGCAGGGCCATGGCCTTGGCTTCTTCGTCATCGACCAGCTCGACCCGGTCGACCAGCGACAGGTCCAGGTTCTTCGGCACGAAACCGGCACCGATGCCCTGAATCTTGTGCGGGCTGGGCTTGACCTCATCGCCCGCCAGCGTCTGGCTGATGACCGGCGAACCGGCCGGCTCGACCGCCACGCTGATGATCTGCTTGCCCTTGGTCTGCTTGATATAGCGCGACACGCCGGTCAGGGTGCCGCCGGTGCCCACGCCCGAGACCAGCACGTCGATGCTGCCATCGGTGTCGTTCCAGATTTCCGGACCGGTGGTCTTCTCGTGGATCGCCGGGTTGGACGGGTTCTCGAACTGCTGCGGCATGTAGTACAGGCTCGGGTCCGAAGCCGCGATCTCGCTGGCCTTCTCGATCGCGCCCTTCATGCCCTTGGCCGGCTCGGTCAGTACCAGCTCGGCGCCCAGCGCCTTCAATACCTTGCGGCGCTCCAGGCTCATGGACGACGGCATGGTCAGGATCAGCTTGTAACCCCGCGCCGCCGCCACGAATGCCAGGCCGATACCGGTATTGCCGGAGGTGGGTTCGACCAGCGTCATGCCCGGCTTGAGGGAACCGTTCTCCTCGGCATCCCAGATCATGCCGGCGCCGATCCGGCATTTCACCGAATGCGACGGGTTGCGGCCTTCGATCTTGGCCAGGATGGTCACGCCCTTCGGCCCTAGGCGGTTGATCATCACCAGCGGCGTATTGCCGATGGAGCGTGCGTTGTCTGCAAAGATGCGGCTCATGATGTGTCCTTGCGATGAGAAAAAAAACAGAGTCTGAGCCTATGCGCTGCTGCGTGCGTAGTCCAGCCGAACTCCTGCACAGGGGTTCGGGTCCATCCAATAAGCCATGAACGGACCGGAACGAGATGAAAAGCCGCTACCGACTGCCCCTGTGGATTGTGCTTGCGCTTGCCGTACTGCTCATCGTGCTGCATGCAGCGCTGCCCGGACTGGTGCGCGACTACCTGAACAGGCAGATGGCCGAGATGGGCGATTACCAGGGTCATGTCGAAGATGTCGATCTGGCCTGGTGGCGTGGCGCCTACCGGATCGACGGACTGCTCATCGAGAAGAAGGATGCGCAGGTCCAGGCGCCCCTGTTCAAGTCGCCAGTCATCGACATCGCGATCAGTTGGCGCGAATTGTGGCGACATCGGGCAATCGTCGCCGAGGTGATTTTCGAGCAGCCGCAGCTCAACTTCGTCGACGGTGGCGACACGGGCGAATCGCAGACAGGCGATGGCGTGGACTGGCGCGACCAGCTCGAAGCCCTGCTGCCCATCACGCTCAATGAAATCCGCGTGGTGAACGGCCAGGTGTCGTTTCGCAATTTCACCGCCGACCCACCGGTGCACGTCTATGCCAGTGCCATCGAGGCCAGCCTGTACAACCTGACCAACAGCACCGACGCCCAGGGCGAGCGGGTCGCCACCTTCGAGGGGACGGCGAAGCTGTTCAACCAGGCGCCCATGGAGGCCGGCGCCCGGTTCGATCCCTTTACCGACTGGGAGGATTTCGAGGTGAGCCTGCGCGTGACCGGCGTCGAACTGACGAAACTGAATGATTTCAGCAATGCCTACGGCAACTTCGACTTCGCCAGGGGCACCGGCGATCTGGTTCTGGAAATCGAGGCCAACGACAGCCAGCTCGACGGCTACATCAAGCCGTTGTTGCACAATGTCGAGGTCTTCAACTTCCGCCAGGATATCCAGGCGGAGGACAAGGGATTCTTCAGAGGCATCTGGGAAGCCCTGGTCGGCGGCGGCCAGGAGCTGCTGCAGAATCAGCGCAAGGATCAGTTCGCCACCCGTATCGAGCTGTCCGGCAGCACACGCAGCGCCGATATCAGCCCCTTCCAGGCGTTCATTGCGATCCTGCGCAATGCCTTCGTCGAGGCCTTCTCGACCCGCTTCGAGCGCTCGCTGAGCGAAGACGACGAATGAGCGCGAACATCAGGCTTGCCTGCGCTCACTGAGTGACTAAATGAGCCTCCCACGTTCACAGCGGCCCGCCCTTCACTTATAGTCGGAGCCGAAACCAAACATGCAGCGCCTGCCTGCCAGGCCAACGAAGGAACCCCTGATGAAGTTCGAAGGCACCCAGTCCTACGTCGCCACCGACGACCTCAAGCTCGCGGTCAATGCGGCGATCACCCTGCAGCGCCCGCTGCTGGTCAAGGGCGAACCCGGCACCGGCAAGACCATGCTTGCCGAACAACTGGCGGAATCCTTCGGCGCCAAGCTGATCACCTGGCACATCAAGTCCACCACCAAGGCCCACCAGGGACTCTACGAATACGATGCGGTGAGCCGCCTGCGCGACTCGCAGCTGGGCGTGGACAAGGTCCACGACGTGAAGAACTACATCAAGAAGGGCAAGCTCTGGGAGGCTTTCGAGGCCGAGGAGCGCGTCATCCTGCTGATCGACGAGATCGACAAGGCCGACATCGAGTTCCCCAACGACCTGCTGCAGGAACTCGACAAGATGGAGTTCTACGTCTACGAGACCAACGAAACCATCAAGGCCAGGCAGCGCCCGATCATCATCATCACCTCCAACAACGAGAAGGAGCTGCCGGACGCCTTCCTGCGCCGCTGCTTCTTCCACTACATCGCCTTCCCCGATCGCGAGACGCTGCAGCGCATCGTCGATGTGCACTACCCGAACATTAAGCCCTCGCTGGTCAGCGAAGCGCTCGACGTCTTTTTCGACGTGCGCAAGGTTCCGGGCCTCAAGAAGAAACCCTCCACCTCGGAATTGGTCGACTGGTTGAAGCTGCTGATGGCGGACGACATCGGCGAAGCGGTACTCCGCGAGCGCGACCCGACGCGAGCGATTCCGCCGCTGGCCGGAGCCCTGGTGAAGAACGAGCAGGACGTGATGCTGCTCGAACGCCTGGCCTTCATGAGTCGCCGCGCCAGCCGCTGATTGCAGCCGGTTCCGCCTGGAGAGTCGGTTGCTTCATTCTTCGGAGGGAAGAACCATGCAAACCTATACCGGCAAGTGCCTGTGTGGTGTCGTGCGCTACCGTATCGACGCCCCCATCGACGGACTGACCCATTGCCATTGCAGCATGTGCCGCAAGGCCCACGGCGCCGCGTTCGCCAGTTACGCGAGCGTGCCGCTGGAGGCCTTCCACTTCATGTCCGGCAAGGACCAGCTCGGCGTCTACCACTCCTCCGAACACGTGACGCGCACCTTCTGTATCCGCTGCGGCTCGAACCTGCAGTTCGTCGACAACCGCGAGCATGAGCTCGGCGTCGCCGTGGGCACGCTCGACTCACCCTTGCCCGTACCGCCGCAATCGCACATCTTCGTCGGCTCCAAGGCCGACTGGTACGCGATTCGCGACGGGCTTCCCGAACACCAGGGCGACAGCAGCAGCTGATCGCCGCGCCCAGAGGTTCTGCAATGCTGCTTGGCCTGTTCAATGAAATGCGCGCCGCCAAGGTACCGGTGTCGGTGCGCGAACTGCTCGACCTGATCGATGCGCTGAAGCACCGCGTGGTATTCGCCGACATGGACGAGTTCTACTATCTGGCGCGCACCGTGATGGTCAAGGACGAACGCCACTTCGACAAGTTCGACCGGGCCTTCGGCGCCTACTTCAATGGCCTGCAGAGCCTCGATCAGCACCTGGAGGCGCTGATTCCCGAGGAATGGCTGCGCAAGGAATTCGAGCGCAGCCTGAGCGACGAGGAACGCGCGCAGATCCAGTCCCTGGGCGGCCTCGACAAGCTGATCGAGGAATTCAAGAAACGCCTGGAGGAACAGAAGGAACGCCACGCCGGCGGCAACAAGTGGATCGGCACCGGCGGCACCAGCCCGTTCGGTTCCGGCGGCTACAACCCCGAAGGCATTCGCATCGGCGATGCCGGCAAGCGCCAGGGCCGCGCGGTGAAGGTCTGGGACCAGCGCGAATACAAGAACCTCGATGACCAGGTCGAATTGGGCACGCGCAACATCAAAGTCGCCCTGCGCCGCCTGCGCAAATTCGCCCGCCAGGGCGCCGCGGACGAGCTGGACATCGACGGCACCATCGACCACACCGCCCGCGATGCCGGCCTGCTCAACATCCAGATGCGCCCCGAGCGGCGCAACGCGGTGAAGCTGCTGATCCTGTTCGACATCGGCGGCTCGATGGACGCCCACGTCAAGGTCTGCGAGGAACTGTTCTCGGCCTGCAAGACCGAGTTCAAGCACCTGGAATACTTCTACTTCCACAACTTCATCTACGAATCGGTGTGGAAGAACAATTTCCGCCGCACCTCCGAGCGCACCTCGACCCTGGACCTGCTGCACAAGTACGGCCCGGACTACAAGGTGGTGTTCGTCGGCGACGCGGCGATGGCGCCCTATGAAGTCACCCAGCCGGGCGGCAGCGTCGAGCACTGGAACGAGGAAGCCGGCTACGTCTGGATGCAACGCTTCATGGAGAAGTACAAGAAGCTCATCTGGATCAACCCCTATCCCAAGGACACCTGGGGCTATACGACTTCCACCGGCATCATCCGCGAACTGGTGGAAGACCGCATGTATCCGCTGACCCTGAGCGGGCTGGAAGAAGGCATGCGATTCCTGGCGAAATAACCGGACGAGTCGACGCAGGCCTGATTCGCCAGTGCCTTGGAGATGGGCTACTCCTTACGACTCCGATCACACGTCGCAGGAGAACGCCCGTGAACGACGAAGAACCACGCCAGTTGCCCACTGCCCTCTTTGTCGAGGCCCTGACCCTGGCCACATCGGTGCTGGGCGGCGCGAAGGATGGCAAGGAACTGCTGGAAAGCCTCGGCAGCCGGATCGACCCTGCCAGGCCGCTGCGCTATGCCGTGCAGACCTGCGAACGACGCGACGACCATATTCTCATTCGGGCTCAGGTTCGCAACAGCGGCGAGCACGGTGTCCATGTGCAGTCCCTCGAAACCGAAGAGACGCTCAAGGCCGACATCCTCGAAGTCCGCGACATCACGGGGCGCAACGCTCGGGTGGGATTCCAGAGTTCATCGGACAGCGGCGCCGCGCCCTCGGACGACCCGCTGTTCCTCGACGCTGGAACCGCGCGATTGCTGGAGATCAGACTTCAGGCCTTCGACGAGCGACGCCTGCGCAACGCGCCGTACGGCAAACTGGTGTTCGGCTACGTGGTGAATGGCGTGGCGAGAAGCAACCTGAGCGACGAGGTGGAATTCGCCTTTCCCACCCGGACCCGGCTTCTCTCCTAGAGATGCCGCGAGGGGCGCTCCGTAGGTCGGTACGCCCCCACATCCTTGCGGGGCATGCCGCTCCCGAAACGATGCTTTTGCGTGCCGCCCCTGAGCGGACGACCGGTAACGACTAGCGAAAACCCCGGACCGGCATGCCGGTAACATTTTTTTTCATTTGCAGTTGCGGGTTTTCGCCCTCTCATCCGTCTTGTTCATTGAGACATCCAAAAAACCGCACCACGCCCTGCATGCGCAATGACATGCGGGGCGCTCGGCTTGTCCCGACCGAGCCCAGCACATTGACGTGCTTGCGCAGCTCCATCGCTACCGAATCCACCGCCCTCAGCCATAGACCTTGCCCTCATGTCCAAGAAGTCCCGCTCCAGACTCTGGTTTCTCGTTCACAGCTGGCTGGCCCTGCCGATCTGGTTCTTCCTGCTGATCATCTGCGTGACCGGCACCCTCGCCACGGTCAGCCAGGAGATCGTCTGGCTGGCCAACCCGGACGTGCGTGCCAGCAAGCCGTCGACCGATGCCGAACGGCTCGATTACGAGCAGATCCTGCAGGCCGTGCAGACGCAGGAGCCGAGGCTCGCCGTGCTCGGCCTGTCGCGCCCGCAGGAGGATCATTTCGCCCTGACGGTGCGGGTCGCCTACCCTGACGCCACCACCGCGACCCTTTACGTGAACCCCTATTCGGGGGCCATCCAGGGCGTCAGCCCGCTGTTCGACTTCCGCCAGTTCACCCGCGCCCTGCACGGCTGGTGGCTGGCGCCCTGGACCGACGGCTACAGCTGGGGCTGGTATCTGGTCTGCAGCCTCGGCCCGCTGATGCTGGCCTCGCTGATCACCGGCCTGGTGGTCTACAAGCGCTTCTGGCGCGCCTTCTTCAAGCCGCGGCTGCGCCTGAACCAGGGCGCACGGGTGTTCTGGGGGGACTTCCACCGGCTGTCGGGCATCTGGTCGATCTGGTTCATCGCCATCATCTCGATCACCGGTACCTGGTTCCTGCTGCAGGCGATCCTCTCGGACTTCGACATTCCCTACGTCGAGAGCCGCCCGCCCGCAGTGATCCAGCGTGACGCGGTGACCAGCACCGCCGGCCAGGCTCCGTCGACCCTGGGGCTCGACGAGATCACGCGGATCGCCCAGGCGCGGGTGCCGGGCTTCGAGCCCAGCTTCATCCGTCTGCCGGAAAGCACCTATGGCCCGGTCACCATCGGCGGGCGTGGCTGGTATCCGCTGATGAACCAGTCGCTGTCCATCAGCCCCTACGACGGCAGCATCGTCGGCACCAACCTGCTCGACGACCGCCCTGCCCTGTCCTTCGTCACCGAATCCATGTACCCGCTGCATTTCGGCGACTTCGGCGGGCTCTGGCTGAAGCTGGTGTGGTTCCTGTTCGGCCTGCTGCTGACCTTCATGGTGTTGAGTGGCCTGCTGATCTGGAGCAAACGCACGGTCAAGGCCACCGCCCAGCAACTACGTCGCCCACCCCGCGCGGCGCGCGGCACCTCCCTCGAAACCGCCGTGGAGAACACCCCATGAGCTCTGCTTCCACCACCTCCGGTCGGCTTCGCGCAGCCTGGCTGCGCTGGCGCTTCCACCTCAACGTGCTGCTGCTGATCGTGCCGCTGGCGCTCATGTCGCAGTACTTCCAGAACCAGGCCAAGTTTCGCGGCCTGATGGGGCTGGGCGAGCGCGAGATCGGCGAAATCCAGGTCGGCCCCTGGAGCGCGCGACTGGCCGAGCACGAACTGGGCGGCCCTCACGACGAGGGCATCTACGGCTTCCACAAACCGTTCGTGGTCGCCTTCTGCGAAACCTGCCTGCCACAGATCAAGGCCGCCTACCTGCGCATCGGCGAGCCGCGAAGCCTGCGGGCCGCCGGAGCCCTGCTGATGGGCAACCCCTACGCGCTGGAGGGCGAAGTGGTGGTGCCGCCGCGCGCCTCGCCGGACAGCGAACTCTGGCTGACCGTCGAAGGCTGGGACGGCAGCGTCCACCAGGCTTCCATTCCCCTGGCCCAGGCCTCGCCCGATACCCGGGCCTGGCTCGAACAACGAGGCAACCTTTGATGATCATTCGCCGGATCGAACTCACCCTGGGCGCCTTGCTGCTCGTCGGCGTCGTCCAGATCGCCGCGGCGCACCAGGCGCCTTTCTGCCAGTGCAAGGCCGTCGACGAACGCAATATCCGCTGCGTCGGCGGCTTCAGCGGCGGCGTGCCCGCCGTCGGTGTGACGCTCGACGTGATCGGCTACGACCAGCGCACCCTGGTGGCCGGCAAACTGGACGAGCAGGCATCCTTCACCTTCGAGCGGCCCGACGCGCCCTTCTACATCCTCTTCGACGCCGGCCCCGGCTACACCGTCGAGATCGACCACCAGGACCTGTGACCGCAAACAAGTGATTTCAGCGGGCGTCTGCCTGACGCCAGCCACCACCGAGCGCCCTGGCCAGCGCCACGCGGCTCTGCAGGCGAGCCAGGCGTAGCTGGACGCTCCGGTCTTCGGCCTCGTACAGGATGCGCTGGGCATCGAGCAGATTGAGCAAGTCGTCGGCGCCAGCCTGGTAGCGCCGTTCAGCCAGTTGGAAGGCGCGTTCGGCCTGGGCCTGAACCGCTTGCTGGGCCTGCCATTGAGCTTCCACGCCAGTGCCGGCATTCAGCGCCACCTGCACATCGGCGAAGGCTTCGATGATGCGTTGGCGGTAGCTGGCCAGCAGTTCTTCACGGCGGGCCGTGCTGCGCTCGCGTGCGGCGGCCAGGGCGCCGCCGTCGAAAATCGGCGCGGCCAGCGCGGCAGTCAGCGAATACAGCGGACCGGCGAGAACGCGGCTCAGACTTCCGGCTGTGCCGCTGGCACCAGCGGACAGGTCCAGACGCGGCAACAGCGCGGCACGCGCCGCACGCAGGTCGGCATCGGCTGCGCGCAGTTGCGCCTCGGCGCGGGCCAGATCCGGGCGGCGCAGCAGCAGGTCGCTGGGCAGTCCGGAGACAAACGAGGGTGCTTGCAGCGCCCCGAGTGAGGCCGAGGAGACCGTCGCCGGCTCGCCCTGCCCCAGCAATACAGCCAGCTCGCTGCGCACGTCGTCGGCCTGCTGGCGCAGGGCTTCGCGGTTGCGCCGCTGCTCGGCCACCAGGCCACGTTGCTGGGCCAGTTCCAACGGCGTGGCGGCGCCCGCCGCCTGACGCGCCTGCACGGCAGCCAGTACCCGTTCGGCATTGTTCAGGTTGAGTTCGGCCAGGCGCAGGCGCTCGGCCAGGGCGACCTGACGCAGCCAGGTATCGACCAGGCTGGCGGTCAGGCTCAAACGCAGGGCCTCGCGGTCGAAGCGACTGGCGGCCAGCTCGGCGCGGGCCGCGTCACGATCGGCGGCCAGGCGGCCCCACAGATCCACTTCGTAGCGGGCGACGAGGCCGCCGCCGTAGCGGTTGCCGGCATTTTCGCCATTGCCACCCAAGCGGCCTTCGCGGCTGGCACCGAGGTTGCCGTCCAGGCGCGGCAGCAGCGCGGCGCCGGCGGCACGGGCGCTGGCTTCGGCCTGGCGCAGGCGCGCAGCGGCGGCGGCCAGGTCCTGGTTGTCGTTCAGGGCCTGCTCAACCAGGGCGTCCAGTTCGTCGCTGGCGAAGCCGCGCCACCAGGTATCGGTCGGCGTTTCTCCACTGTCCCGGGAATGGCGCCATTCGTCGGGGACAGCAGGCAGGCTGGTCGGCGTTTCGGCGGTATGGCTGCAACCGCCCAGCAGCAGCGCGCCGCACAACGTCGGCAGAAGGTATCGGGTCATGGAAAGTCCTGTCATTGCACGGCCAGCGCCACCACCGGGTCGAGCCGCGCCGCAGTCCTGGCCGGCAGGTAGCCGAACACCAGGCCGGTGCCCACCGCGCAGGCGAAGGCCAGCAGCATCGCCGACAGCGAGAACACCAGCGGCACCTCCCAGAGGATCAGCAAAGCGCCGAACAGCAACCCGCTGGCCACGCCGACGCTGCCGCCGACCAGGGTGACCAGCACCGATTCGGTGAGGAACTGGCGCATGATGTCGCGCTGGCGTGCGCCGGTCGCCATGCGGATGCCGATCTCGCGGGTGCGTTCGCGCACGGTCATCAGCATCACGTTCATCACGCCGATGCCGCCGACCAGCAGCGACACGGCGGCGATCAGGCCGAGCATCAGGGTCATGCTCTGCCGCGTCTTGGCCTCGGCCTGCAGCTTGGCGGCGGAGTTGTACACGCGAAAATCCTCGCGACCGTGGCGCTGCAGCATGAGTTCTTCCACTGCGCGTTGCGCCGGCAATACCAGCTCGCTGCGCCTCACCTCGATCGCCCCATAGCTCTCGTCGCGCAGCTTGGGGAAGACCCGCACCACGCCCGTGCTGTGCGGCACCAGCACCTGCTCGTCCGGGTAGTTGCCACCGGCTTCGCTACCCTTCTCGCTCATCACCCCGATCACCTCGAAGGGCGAGCTGTTGATCAGGATGATGCTGCCTAGCGGATCGCCGCCATCCGGGAAAACGCTGGTGTATACCTCATGGCCGAGCACCGCCACCGGGGCGATCTCGCGGTTCTCCGCGGCGCTGAAAAAGCGCCCGCGCGCCACCGGCCAGTGATGGATCTGCGGCAGCTCTTCGCCCACGCCGAGCACCTCGGTCTGCAGCGCCTGCTGGCCATGACGGATCAGCGCCGGATCGCGCAGCACCGGCATCACCCGCGTCACCTCGCGCAGCTCGCCGATAGCCGCGAAGTCGTCCAGGGTCAGCACGCCGACAGGGCCGCCGGTGCGTGGCACGTCGCTGCCGATGTACATCATGTTGGCGCCCATCACGCCCATTTCGGCGACCACCTTCTGCCGCGCGCCTTCGCCGACGGCGAGCATGACGATCACCGAGGCCACGCCGATGACGATGCCGAGCAGGGTCAGCGCCGTGCGGAAACGATGGATCAGCAGCACGCGCCAGGCGCCGCGCAGCATCTCGCCCAGCTCGCAGAGAAAGGATGCGCCGCCGTCACGGCCGGCCTGGCGCATATCCGGCGCGGGCAGCGCATTAGCCGGGGCGGTGGCACCGCTGTCGCCGATCACTTCGCCGTCGCGGATCTCGATCACCCGCCGCGCCTGGGCGGCGACGTCGCGGTCATGGGTGATGAGGATGATGGTGTGGCCGGCATCGGCCAGTTCGTGCAGCAGCGCCATGACCTCCTTGCCGCTACGGCTGTCCAGCGCGCCGGTGGGTTCGTCCGCAAGGATGATGCGTCCGCCGTTCATCAGCGCTCGGGCGATCGATACACGTTGCTGCTGACCGCCGGAGAGCTGGTTGGGGCGATGTTCCAGGCGCTCCTCCAGGCCCAGGCGCCGCAGCAAGGCCGAAGCGCGCTCGCGGCGCTGCTCGCTCGGCATGCCGGCATAGATGGCCGGTATCTCGACGTTCTCGCGCGCCGATTCGGTGGCGATCAGGTGGTAGCCCTGAAAGACGAAACCGAAAGCCTCGCGGCGCAGCCAGGCCAGTTGGTCGGCATCGAAGGCGGCCACGTCCTCGCCGGCGAAGCGGTAGCTTCCGGCACTGGGGCGATCCAGGCAGCCGAGAATGTTCATCAGCGTCGACTTGCCGGAACCGGAAGTGCCGACGACGGCGACGAACTCGCCCGCCAGGATCGACAGGTCGATGCCGCGCAGCACGTCCACCGCCGGTGCGCCGTCATCGCCGCCGTAGGTGCGGCGGATGCCCTGCAGCTCGATCAGCGGCGCTACCACTGGAACCTCGACATGCCGGCCTCGGCCTGCACTTCGCCGATCACCAGGCGTTCGCCTTCGTGCAGGCCATCGAGGATTTCCGCCACCTGGCGATCCCGCGCGCCGACTTTCACCGCGCGCAGCTCGGGTTGCTCGTCGTCGCCGAGAATGCGCACCTGGTAACGGCCCGGCTTGCCCTGCAAGGCATCCAGTGGCGCGGTGAGCACGTCCTTGGCCGAGGCGGTGACGAATACCACCTGGGCGGTCATTTGCGGCATCAGCTCGCCGTCATCGTTGTCCACCTCGAACAGCACGGTGTACTGCACCACCTTCTCCGGTTCGGCGGCGCCGCTCGATTCGCCCTGGCCAGCGTTGGTCACCGGTGGCGCCGGCAACACCTGGCGCACCGAGCTGTGCCAGCGCCGTTCGTCGCCGCCCAGGGTGGTGAAGTACAGCGGCAGGCCGGCCTTGACCCGGCGGATATCGGCCTCGGAGACACGCGTCCAGCCGGTCATGCTGGACAGATCGGCGATGCGCATCACCGTCGGCGTCTGGTAGGTGGCGTTGAGGGTCTGGCCCTGCTTCACGTCGACACCCAGCACCGAGCCGGCGATCGGTGCGTAGATGCGCGTGTAGCTGAGCTGCGCCTCGTTACCGCGCAGCCGCGCCTGAGCTTCGGCGATCTGCGCGCGCAACTGCCGCAGGCGCGCTTGGGCCGAGCGCAGAGTGGCGACGGCGATCTGCACGTCTTCCTCGCGGGTCGCCTCGTCGACCAGAAGGCGCTGCTGGCGACGATGTTGCTGCCGCGCCAGGTCGAGCTGCGCCTGCTGCTCGGCCAGTTGCGCGCGCAGGCCGTCCAGCGCGGCGCGATCGGCCTCCACCGTGGCTTCGTGCAGGCTGGCGTCGATTTCGGCGAGCAACTGGCCCTTGTCGACGCGGTCGCCCGGCTCCACGTGCAGACGCATGATCTGCCCGGACACCTGGGCGCCGACCTCCACCGAATGGCGTGGTTGCAGGGTGCCGATGGCAACCACCGTGGCCTCCACATCGCCGCGCGCGACCGTGACGGTTTCATAGGCGATGGCCGGCCTGTGGCTGAACCAGCCTGCAAGACATAGCAGTATCAGGAGCGATGCGATGAACAGCCAGCGACGCCGGCTGGCGAGAAGGGAAAACGACATGCTTGGGCTCGACCTCTGTCTGAGCGTTGGATAAGCATCCCTGATCACCGGGCCGAGCCGGTTCGACAGTGCTGGGGTGCCACCGTCGAACCGGCTCGGAGGTGATGAGCTGCTTGCGTGCCGACAGGACGCGTTTTCCGCCCGTTGGCTAGAACGCGTGCGCCAGTGTGGCCGTGAAGCTGCGCGGCGTGCCGTACCAGCCGCGCGAGCCGATCGCGGTGTAGTAGGTCTCGTCGAACAGGTTGTTGAGGTTCAGCGACACGCTGGTTTCCGGCGTGAACGCGTACTGCGCCATCAGGTCCGTCACGCTGTAGGCGCTCTGGTGGAAGGTCTCGCCGTTAGGGCCGGCGCCCTTGTAGTACTCCGCACCCTGCCAGCGCACGCCTCCACCCACCTTCAGCTGCGGCATGGATTGCAGGCGGTAGCTGGTGAACAGTTTGAAGGTGTCGCGCGGGACCTCGGTGAGCAGCCTTTCGTCATCCGAGTTCTCAATCACGGCATAGGCGTAGCTGGCGGCAACCTGCCAGTCCGGCAGGATCTCGCCCGCCATCTCGACTTCGAAGCCGCGGGTTTTCGTGCCGGACTCGGGGATGGAATAGCCGGGATTGTCGGGGTCTGCCACAGGCAGGTTGTCCTGGCGTATCTCGAAAACGCTGAGGCCAGCGGTCAGGCGCTTGTCCCAGAATTCGCTCTTGAGACCCAGCTCGTAGTTCTCACCTTCCTTCGGCTCGAGATAGGTCCCGTCAAACCGCTGCCGGTCCTGAGGTTTGAAGATGGTGGTGTAACTGGCATAAGCCGACCAGTTTTCATTGAGGTCGTAGATAAGGCCAAGGTAGGGCGTGACGATGCCGTTTTCCTGCTCCTTGGTCGGCCTGACGATACCTGTCGTCAGGTTGCGCGATGACTTGTCACGCTGCCAGTCGATCACCCGTGCCCCGGTGATCAGCGAGAGGCTGTCGGACAGGCTCCAGCGGGCCGCGGCGACCAGTCCCGTCTGTTTTTCATCCAGCGCGCCTTCCGTGGACCTGGTATGGATGGCTTCTGGCACTGCCAATGAACCATCCCAGGTGTGGATATTGTCGATGCTCTGGAAGGTCCACAGCGGATAACCGTAGCTGCGGTAGTAGGACTTGGTGTGGCTTGCGCCCAGGTGCAGTTCATGTTCGCGGGCGAACAGTTCGAAGGGGCCGGATGCGGACAGGTCGAACGAGGTCTGACGCGGCTCGCCCGCCCAGCGCCCGGTCCAGGTACTGATACCACTGCCATCAGGATTGACGGTGCCACTGGCCGCGGTGGCGAAGGCGTCGTCATAGCTGCGGCGGCTATGCTCGGCGTTGAATTTCACCTGCCAGCCGTTGCCGAGCGCATGTTCCAGGGTGGTGAACAGCGTCTTGGTCTCACGCTTGTGGTAGCTCCAGTCGGCGCCGGAGTTGAACGAGCGCGACGGCTTGAAATGGCTGCCATTGGCGTTGTACATCGGAAAACCATGGTTGCCCGCGCCGTCGTTATCCATGTCCTGATATTCAGCGCCCACGGTCAGCATGGTGGCATCGCTGATGTCCCACTCCAGCACCCCATAGGCCACCTGTTTCTCCAGCGCCTGGCGGTCGACATGGCTCTTGCTGTCGGTCTTCGCGGCGACGAAACGGCCGCGTACATGACCGCTTTCCGACAGTTTTCCGGAGACGTCCAGCTCGGTGCGGTAACTGTCCCAGGAGCCGGCCTGTACGGTCAGCTTGCGCTGCGTCTCCAAGGTCGGCTTCTTGCGGATCAGGTTCACGGTGGCACTGGGGTCACCCGTGCCCGACATCAGCCCGGTGGCGCCGCGCACCACCTCGACCCGGTCATAGATGGCCATGTCGGCGAGGTCGTCGCGAAAGCCGTAGCTGTCGGTACGGTTGACCCCGTCGACCTGAATGTTGCCAATCTCCGTGCCCCGCACGTAGATGTTGTTGGCGTCGCTGCCGGCCGGCCCCATGCTGTCGACGACCACACCTGGAGTCTGCTCGAGCACCTGGGCGATGTCGGTGAGGTTCTGGTCCTCGATCTGCTGGCGGGTGACCACGCTGATCGCCTGCGGCGTTTCGCGCATCGACAGGTTCAGGCCGGTCGCCGTGCTGGTCGAACCGGTGGTGTAGCTGCCGGTGCCTTCGGTGGTGCCGCCAGTCTGCGTACCGATCACGGTAGTCTCATCCAGCTCCAGCGCGGCGCCCTCGCTACGGCGAACCAGCACGTAGCGCTTGTCAGCGGCGCGTTGCACCTGCAGACCACTGCCTTGCAGCAGTTGGGCAAAACCCTGCTCCACCTCGTATTCGCCTTGCAGGCCATTGCTGTGCAGGCCAGCGGTTTCCTCGCTACCGAAGCTGATGGTCACACCGCTGGCGGCGGCAAACCGGCTGAGGGTGGCGGCCAGGCTGTCGGCGGGTATGTCATAGCCAATGGGCGCGGCTGAAATCGTTGCGCTGGTCAGTAGCGAGCCGGCAAGGCTTAGTGCCAGTGCCGCGTGGCGAATGCTGCGAGCGAGGGGCGAAGGGTGTTGGGGCATGGTGGAATCCTGTTCGGGTTGGCATGAGCGGCGTCTGCTGCACGCGTGAACATGGAGCCGAAGCAGGAATGAAAATCTGTTACCCCTCGGATGAAAAATTTATCCGGTCTCGTATCGAATCGAGCTAGCAGGTCGTTGAAAAAAAAAGGAGGCGACGACTGCATGGATGCAGGAGGTAGGGCGAAGCAGGAAGCCCGAGCCGAGGCAGGCAAGACAAGACAAGACAAGACAAGGCAAAAATGACCGAAAAAGCGGAGTTTACAATTGTAAATGAGCATTTTGAGTTCGTTTTTAACGCAGGATTGCCAACGCAGGTAGTTTTTCAACAACCTGCTAGGCGCTGCCTCGCCCAGCTTCGACGTGAACCCAGTAACGGGTCAGCCGGCGTATATGAATCGGCAATGCATCCTGCAAGCTGGCCAGGGCGGCTTCGCTATCGTCCAGGTCGAAAGCACCGGAAAGGCGCATGCCGCCGATGTCCGTCGCGCAGCCCAGGTAGCCGGGGCGGTAGCGCGACAGTTCGGCGAGCAGATCGTCCAGCCGCCAGTCCACGGCCACCAGCATGCCTTGCGTCCAGGCCTGGATATCGGTCGGCATCGGTTGCAACGGACCGGCGCCCTGGGCGGAGAAGCTCAGGCCCTGCCCCGCTGCCACGCGCACGGCCTGCCGAGAGGCCAGGGCCGGGCGAACCTCGACCGCGTCGGCGGCGACCATGACCTGGCTGAGCCCTTCGCCCTGGCGCACGCTGAAGCGGGTGCCGAGCGCGAGCACCTGGCCCTGCGCGGTCTGTACGCTCAGTGGGCGCGAGTCCTTGGCGGTTTCCACAAGGATTTCGCCCTGGTGCAGCTGGATCAGGCGTCGTCCAGCATCGAAGCGGACATCCACGCGGGTATCGGTGTTGAGGTCGAGGCAGCTGCCATCGGCCAGGATCAGCTGTCGGCGCTGGCCGACACGGGTGACGTAATCGGCGCTCCACGGCGAGACCTGGTAGCCCTGCCAGCCAATCACCCCAACACCCAGCAACAGCGCGAGGGTTTTCAGCGCATTGCGTCGATCCCGACGCGCACTTTCCAGGGCACTGGCGGCGCCGGCGGGCGCCTGGCCGAGTTGCCGCTGCAGCAACTCGATGCGCGCCCAGGCTTCGGCATGACGGCTATCGGCGGCCAGCCAGGCCTGCCAGTCGGCACGCGTGGTATCGCTGGCGGCGCTGTCGTGCAGGCGCACATACCAGTCCACCGCCTTGGCGAGAGCGGCCCTCACGCCTCCTCCAGTTGCAGGCAATGCAGCAGGCCGATGGTCAGGTGCTTGCGCACCGTGCTGACCGAAACCCCGACCCGCTCGGCAGCTCGTTCATAAGTCAGGCCATCCAGTTGCACGGCGAGGAAAATGGCTCGGGTACGGGCGCCGAGGCCATCGAGCAGGCGGTCGATGGCCATCAGGCTATCGAGGATCGCGACGCGCTCCTCGGCCGACGGCGCATATTGTTCGGGACGCAGGGCGAGTGCTTCCAGATAGGCCTGCTCCAGGGATCGGCGCCGGTATAGATCGATCACCAGACCGCGGGCAACGGTGGAAAGATAGTGGCGCGGCTCGCGCAGATTGTCAGCGGTACGCGCGACCAACACCCGGACGAAGGTGTCCTGCGCCAGGTCCGCAGCATCGGCGCAATTGTTCAGACGCTGGCGCAACCAGCCATTGAGCCAGCTGTGATGGTCACGATAAAGCACGTGCAAAGCCGTGTCGGTGGATGCCGTGGACATCCCGCCCTCCAGTCGAATCATTGATGCAAATGGGAATGCTTCGCAATTCTACGGATTAGGCGGGCTGTTGGGAATGGGCGCTGGGGTGATTACGAAGACAGCCCGGAGGGTGAAGTCGAGCGTAGGGTGGAAACGTTTCGCGGTTTCCGCCCTACTTGCTGATCAGTCGAGGCCTGGGTGTAGCTCGGTCAGAACCTGTACTTGACCGATAGCATCAGGTTGCGCGGATCACCGTAGACGTTGCTGGGCACAGTGACCGAGGAACTGAGGGAGTTGTAGTACTTTTTGTCAAACGCGTTGTTCAGGTTGAGGCGAGCGTCGATGCGCTCGGTCGGTTTGAAGCCCAGCATGAAGTCCATCAGGGTGTAGCCATCCTGCTCGATCATGTAGGTGGTGTTCTTGTTGTAGATGCGGTTCTGGTGGTACAGGGAGGCACCTACACGCCACTGGTTGAATTGCCCAGGCAGAGTGTAGGACGTGCTCATCTTGAACAGGTGCCGTGGAATATCGGTGTCGAACAGGCGGCCCTCGTTCTCCGGTTTTGTATCCTTGCGATACTTGGCCTCGGCAAAGGTGTAACCGGCTGCCAATTGCCAGTTTCGTGTCAGCTGGCCCTGCACTTCCAATTCGATACCCTTGCTGCGCACTTTCCCCGCAGCCTCATAGCACAGAGTGGTCGGATAGCTAGGGCAAAGATCCGTGTCGGTAATGGACTTGGCGCGGTTTTCCTGGTCGATCTGGAAGATGGCAGCCGATGCGTTCAAGGCGCCATCGAAGTATTCGCCCTTGATGCCCAGCTCATAGTTCTTGCCGGTGATGGGGGCAATGACATTGCGGGAGGCATCCACGTAGCTCTGCGGTTTGAAGATATCGGTATAGCTGGCATAGACGCTGTGATGCTCATCCAGATCGTAGATCAGGCCTGCGTACTTGGTGACATGCCGGGTGACCTTCAGCTCCGGGCTGTCGCCCGCGGCGCCTTTGTAAGGCGCGCTGGTGTTGTTTTCATACCAGTCCAGGCGGCTGCCCAGGATCAGCTTCAACGGGTCGGCCAAGCTCAGGCGGGTGGTGGCGTAGAAGCTGTTGAGCCTGGCATCGGTATTCTGCCAGCGGTGCTTCTCCTGGCTCTCCGGTTTCGGTGTGGCGCCCGAGTCCCAGTCGTAGATGTCGATGTTGCTGTTCAGCAAGATGTTGTTGGGCACGTCACCGCGGAACAGCACGCGCCGGTGACTGGCGCCGACGACCAGTTCATGGTCACGATCCATCAGGCGGAACGGTCCACTGGCGTAGGCGTCAAAGCTGTTCTGGGTCTCCCGATAATGTCCGGCACCGACGAATTGGTCATGGGTTTTGGTGGCGGTGCGGCCGAGAATATAGGTGCCCAGCATGTCCAGGTCGGCCCAGGTCCTGGTGGCCGAGAGATTGAGCTTCCACCCGTTGTCCAGGACGTGCTCCAGCGCGGCATAGGCCGAGGTGCTGGTCTTGTCCCAGTATTCCCAGTCATTGCTCAGCGAGGTCGAGCGCGACAGATGCAGGTCGCTGCCGTCGAAACCTACCGGAATGCCAGTCCAGCCGTTGCCGTTGTTGTTGTCCTGCTGGCGGGAGGCGCTCAGCGTCAAGGTGGTGCTGTCGCTGAGGTCGGCCTCCATGATTCCATAAAAAAGGCTGCGCTCGTTGTTCAGCGTATCCCGGAAGCTATTGCCGGTCTGATACGCCGTCACCATCCTGCCTCGAACGGTCCCGGTATCGTTCAGGGGACCGGCCACATCGACCTCGGTGCGGTATCTATCCCAGGTGCCCATGCTACCTTCGATGCTGGCCTGGAACTCGCGAGTCGGCCGCTTGCGGATCAGGTTGATGGCCGCAGAGGGATTCCCTGCACCTTGCATCAGGCCAGTAGCGCCGCGCACGACTTCCACCCGGTCATACATGGCCATGTCGGCGGACAGCAGGTCCTGGGACACCTGGGAACTGTCCAGGCTGGTGGGAAGGCCGTCGTACATGATGTTGTCGAGGGAGAATCCGCGGGCATAGTACGAGGAGCGCTCGGGGCCGGTACGGCGCAGGGTCAGGCCAGGGGTGTTCTGCACCACATCATTAAGGTTGGCCAGGTTTTGGTCTTCGATCCGTTGGCGGGTAATGACGCTCACCGACTGCGGCGTTTCGCGTAGTGACAGGTTCATCTTGGTCGCAGTATTGGTCGAGCCGGTGGTGTAACTGCCGGTCCCTTCGGTAGTAGCGCCGAGCTGGGCACCAGTCACGGTAACCGCCTCCAGCTCCAGCGCATCACCACTATCCACCGCCACTTCCAGCGCATAGTTACCATCGTTGCTGGACGCCCGCAGTCCGGTGCCGGCTAGCAGGCGGGCCAGGCCTTCGTTCACCGCGTAGCTACCATTCAGTCCCTGGCTACGCTTGCCGGCGGTGAGCTGAGCATTCACCGACAGCAGGATGCCCGCCTCGCTGGCGAAGCGGTTGAGCGCCTGGTCAAGCGGGCCGGCGGGAATGGCATAGGCTCGGGCTTGCTGGCTGGCGGCGGGCTGGGCCTGAGCGGCCGGTGCGAGCAGTAATGGGCTGGTTATCAGCAGGCTGGCAAACAGGGCTCGGCGAACCGCCAGGGTCAGTCGGGAAGGGTTGGTTGCGGGCAGGTACGGCATTCTGGATCGTCCCCCTGAGAATGCTTCTTGATTGGTTTCAAGAGGTATCCCGAGCGAGGCGACGAAATCGACAATGGGCCGATAGAAATATTTTCTGATTACTCCACGCTCAGGCTGAACGGTGGAAAAGGCTGCGCCGTTTTCCACCCTACGCGGGCATGACCGTCACCCAGTAGCGGGTCAGGCTGTGAACCTGGATCGGTAGCGTCTGTTGCAGCGCCGTCAGCACGCGGTCGGTGTCGGCCAGCGGAAATACGCCGGTCAGCTCCAGGGCGGCGACGGCCGGATCGCAGCGCAGCACGCCGGGACGGTGGCGCGAGAGCTCGGCGAGGAAGCGGCCGAGCGGCATGCGTTCGGCCACCAGCCGGCCCTCATTCCAGGCGGCCGCATTGACGTCGGCCCGTTCGACTTCGCCGAGGCGCGCCACGCTGAACCAACGGCGCTGCCCGGCCTGCAAACGGCTGGCGGCGGCATGCCGGGGGCGCAGCTCCAGTTCACCTTCGAACAGATCGACGCGGCTGCCGCCGTCCGTTTCGAGAACCGCGAAGCGCGTGCCCAGGGCCTGGATGTCACCAGCGGCGGTCTCGACGATCAGTGGACGGTCGGCCATGTCATGGCCGCTGTCGAGCAGCAGCTCACCGGTCAACAGACGGATGCGACGTTCATGGGCGCTGAACAGGATATCCACCGCGCTACCGCTGTTCAGGCTCAGCCGGCTGCCATCGGCCAAGGTGCGTTGCAGGCGCTCGCCAGTGGCGCTGCGCAGGTCGGCCATGGCCTCGCGCCAGGGCAGCTGCGAGTGGGCGACGTAGCCGCTACCGCCGGCGACCATGAGCAAGCCGAGCAGTTTCAGCGTCTGGCGCCGATGGGCGTCTGGCAGTTCACGCAGCACCTGGCGGGCGGTACTGGCCGGCACTACCGCCAGTGTGCCCTGCAGCTGCTCCAGGCGCTGCCAGGCCCGTCGATGCTCGGTGTCGGCAGACTGCCAGGCCTCGAATGCGCTGCGCTGGGACTCATCCAACCCACCATCCCAGTGCAGCATCAACCAGTGGCTGGCCTGCTCGACGATGGCGGGCGCGATGGGCGCTTCGGCAGAACGGTTCATTCGGCGTAGAGCACCTGATAGCAGGCCTGGATGGCGCGCAGCATGTACTTCTGCACCGAGCTGACGCTGACCTGCAGGCGTTCGGCGATCTGCACATAGGTAAGCCCCTCGAACTGCGAAAGCAGGAAGGCTTCACGCACTTTCCCGGGCATGCTGTCGAGCATCGCATCGATCTGCATGAGGGTCTCGATGATCATGGCGCGGGTCTCCAGCGAGGGGGTTTCCGGCTCGGGCAGCGCGGCGAGGCTGTCGAGGTAGGCCTGCTCGATGCGTTGACGGCGCCACTGGTCGATCACCAGGTTGCGCGCGATCTGGACCAGATAACTGCGCCCTTCCCCGCCTGCCGGCAAGCGGCCGGTGGTCAGCAGGCGCAGAAAGGTGTCCTGAGCGATATCGGCTGCTCGTTCGCGATCGCCCAGGCGACGGCGCAGCCAGCTCTGCAACCAGCCGTGGTGATCGAGGTAAAGGCCATGCACCCGCCGGTGCATCAAGGCTGGATCAGGAAACGTGATGGACACCCGGAACTCCCAGAAGAGGCGATGCAGATAAGAATCGATCGCATCTTAATGGAGGCGTGATACCTTGGGAATGGCAAATGTCCGGATCAGCGCCGGCACCGCCGAACGCCCCGCCGCTTCTGGACCTGGCTGCACCAATACGGCCCGGATTGAAGGGTAGCCATGTGCTGTGCCTTTCCCTGCCCACATGTTCGACGACACATGACACTGCGGGCGACAGTGGTACGCTGCATCAAACCGTCCTACCCTCATCATCATGACCACGAGCACGTCGTATACCACCCCCTATGGTTCGCCCACACCAGTCCGTACCTGCAGGCGACTGGTGCGGTTGATCATTTCTTGTCTGGCCCTCTATTGGCTGATAACCGTGGCTGCCAGTGCCCAGGCAAGCCCTCCGCTGACCCTGAAACTGGGAGGTTCACCAGACGCTATCGCCTATGCCCGGCTGCTGCTGGGAGGTGCGTTGGAAGCCATCGGCCATCAAGTGACAATCGAGGAAACGACCGCCCAAGGCGACATTCCCATGACCCGCCTGGAAGTCATGCTCAAGCGTGGCGAAATCAGTGCCTTGATTCTCGGCCGGACGGCTGAGCGTGACCACAAGTTCCTTCAGGTGCCTGTCGGCATGACCGACAACCTGGTCAACCAGCGCATCCTCTTCATCTCCAAGGGCAGCCAGCCGGACTATGATTTGGTGCGCAGCCTTGAGGATTTCCAGCAACTGGGCAAGATCGCTGCCATGGGCGAAGCATGGGCCGACCGGGCAGTCTGGGAAAGCAACGAGCTGCCGCTGAAATCCATCAGCGGTGACTGGCGACGGCTCTACCGGATGGTAGCCTCAGCGTCACGCGGGCTCGACTACCTGCCCCGTGGCGTGCATGAAATGAGCGAAGAGTGGCGTTTGCACCCCGAGCTGGATATGGAGCGCAATCTGGTATTCGTTTACGAGCAGGATCATATTCTCTACGTCTCACCCACTCTGCCCGAAGTGCATCGGCTACTGCATGAAGCAATGCTGGCAGCCAGGGATGCCGGACTCATCCGGCAGCTGGCCAGGGAACATTACGCGCAGGTATTCGAGCCACCGGTGAGCCTGCAGAAACGACACCCCATCCACCTGCGCTCGGCTGTGCCGTAATAGGACAACAGCACCCTGCTCGCCTCAGCGAAACAGCCGCTGCCGACGGCGCGGAAACAACAGTCCACGCAGCAGCAGGAAGAGACTTTCGCCAATCCAGGCCGCAAGCAGTGCCCAGCTCAGCCCCCAGGCAATCGCTTCCGGCGCCAGCATTACCTGAAAGCGATAACTGTTCCAGACCTGGCCGCGAATGCTCTGATCCGCCCCGAACAGCACATGCCAGGCCTGGGTATACCAGGGCCCCTGCATGAAGCGCCATTCACGCTCCAGCAATCGCGCCCGCTCCACCAGCCCGGCAACGCTCTGCGCATCGCTTTGAATCACCGGGTCTTCGCTGGCCTGATAGTGTTCGACCAGTGCATTCAGATCACCTTGAAAGAAGCGCCCCGCCGTCGACTCGAACCCCTGCAGCCCCTGCTGCGCCTCCAGTCGGCGAGCCTCGACGTGATTGGCATAGGCCTGGATAAAGCCCGGCACCTGCACGCCGATCAGCAGGCCGAGGGCAAACAGGCTCAGACGCAGATAGCTTCTCAGCATGACGACACCTGCCCGCGTGCGATGCACTCGCCCAGCCGCCAGAGCGTCCACTCGCCCGGCTGGTGGATGTCCCATTGCTCGTTGTCGGTCAGCGCTTCGGTCGCCAGCACCGTGACCACATCGTCAGGCGTGGTTTCGGCGGTGAAGTCCACGGTCAGCTCGGCGTCCTTCAATTGCGCCGGGCCGAAAGGCGCACGACGGGTGACCTGCGCCAGCTTGGTGGTACAGAAACTGAACAGCCACTCGCCATTGCTCAGCAGGCAATTGAACACGCCCCTGGCGCGGTAACCGGCGCAGGCGTCGAGCAGATGCGGCAGCAGGTCCCGGGCTTCGACACGCTCGGGGAAATCGCTGCGCACGCGGTTGAGCAGGTCGCAGAAGGCTGCTTCGCTGTCGGTATCGCCAACCGGACGGTAGAAACCCTTCGGCGGCTGGAAATCGGCCAACTGGCCGTTGTGCGCGAAACACCAGTGCTGCCCCCAGAGTTCGCGCACGAAAGGATGGGTATTGACCAGCGCCACCTTGCCGACATTGGCATGACGGATATGGCCGATCACCACTTCGCTCTTGATCGGGTAGCGCTGGACCATCTTCGCCACTTCCGACTCGCAACTGGCCACCGGGTCCTGGAACAGGCGCAGGCCGCGCCCTTCGTAGAAGGCGATGCCCCAGCCATCGCGGTGCGGGCCGGTACGCCCGCCACGCTGCATCAGCCCGGTAAAGCTGAAATGAATATCGGTAGGCACATTGGCGCTCATGCCGAGCAGTTCACACATCGCGATCTCCGAACGATTTCAGGTCACAGGCGGGGTTCGGTTCTGGTCTGGTAGCGGTTCGCGGGACTGTAGGCCTCGTCCTCGTCTTCGGCTTCATCGAGCCGTTCACGCAGAGTGCGCGGGTCCTCGTCGGCAGCGGCGGCTTCGCGGCGGCGTCTGAGGCTACGTTCGATCGGCCAGCGCAGCGCCACCAGCACAGCATACAGGGCAAATGCGATCAGCCCGTAGAGCGCCAGATCGGCGACTGCACGCCAGGCGTTGGCGCCGACACCGAACAGCAGATCGAGCGCGGTAATGGCCACCGCAGGGGCGAAAAGCTCCTGCTCCGGATCGACGATGGTCGGCGTCAGCAACAGTACGGCGACGATCAGTCGCAAGGGTTCACGCAGCCAGCGCCACAGGGGACGGGTCATCCGGAACCACACCAGCAGGCAGCCCAGCGCAGCCACTCCGTAGGCCGTCCAGGCAAGCAGATATTCATTGGCGATCAGGAACATGGAAGTCTCTTGTATGAGTCGGAGCGCGCACCGGCATTGACGCCGCGCATGATAACAGCCAGAAGCCTTTCTGGCCGTCAACCACGCGATGCAATGTCACTGGCCACGCTGCTTGCAACGCCGTATAAACGCTGAAAACAAAAGCTGCACCCCCCATGCGCAGCAAGAGCCATACTTGCCACAATCAGCACAGCCAGGAGAGTCCTCATGACCTACCAGCACATTCTGGTCGCTATCGACCTCACCGACGAATGCCATCCGGTCGTTGCACGGGCCCAGGCTCTGGCGACGGCGAGCAACGCCAGCCTGGCGCTGGTGCATGTCATCGAACCCATGGCCATGGCGTTCGGCGGCGATGTTCCGATGGACCTGTCGATGCTCCAGCAACAGCAGTTCGATCAGGCGCGCGAGCGCATCGCAGGCTTCGCCGACCGCTACCCAGCTCTGGCCGCCGAACAGCAACACCTGGCGTATGGGCAACCTCGTCAGGAAGTCCACCGCCTGGCCAAGGAAAACAATTGCGACCTGATCGTGGTGGGCAGCCATGGTCGCCATGGTTTGGCGCTGCTGCTTGGTTCAACCGCCAACGACATTCTTCATGGCGCGCCTTGCGACGTGCTCGCGGTGCGCCTGAAAAAAGCCGAGTGAGCCCCGGCAGGCCACTGAAAACGTAGGCGACGACTGCATGGATGCAGAGGCGAAGCAGGAAGCCCGAGCCGAGGCAGGCAAGACGAGGCTGTTTTTAACGACGTATTGCCAACGCAGCCAGTTTTTCAGCACCTGCCTCAGGCGACTTCCACCCCCTCACCGGCACTCATCACCAGCGGCCTGATCTTCTGCAACTGGGTTTCCAGGGAGTAGGTCAGGCTGGTTGCCATGGAAAAGAACGTGAGAAAGGCTTTCAGGTTGGAGTCGCCATGGCAGGTGGCGTGGATGCGCTGCCAGAACGCCTGATTGACCAGTTGCAGTTGCTGAAATGAATGCACCAGGCCGCGTAATTCCCAGTCGGCATGCCGGCCTTCGCGCAGATTGAAATATTGCCTGGCCAGATACAGGGATACGGCTCGCAGCACGAACTCATGGTTGCTGGCAAAGGGCAGATGCTGCTGCGCCATAGGTTTGAGTTTCGCCAGAACCGGGCAGGCGCTGGTCGCCATGATCACGCCCAGAAGCGCACGTAACCCTTCATCCAGCCCAACCAGCTTGTTGTATTCACGCTCCGGCGTACGCACCCAGACCGATGCTTTCTGCACCGCCGGCAGCCCCTGGAAATCCTCGACCACCCGATGCAGATCCACCGCCGCCGGGCAATGGCTGAAATCATCCCGGCTCAACGGGCAATTGACGCAGCGCTGATGTTCGAGACGCGTCCATTTCGGCGCCTGGGCAGCCATTGCCCTGTCGTACTCACGATCCAGTTCGATCCGATAACTGAAGGTGTGTTCATCATCCAGGGTGATGCGATATTCAATAGCCATTTATGCTCCATCATGATGGCAAAAACGAATCATCACTTAACTACGGCCTGGCTGACATTGATCCATCTCATGAAGTCGACCTTGTATGTTGACTGATAGACGCTGCCGCAGCCCTCGAACGCTCCGCTTATTCTTCCAGCTCGGCCCAGCGCTCCAGCAATCCGTCCAGTTCCTGCTGCAGGGTCTCCAGGCGGGCCAGGACCGCAGCCGTCGTTTCGGCTGGCTGCTGATAGAAAGCCGCGCCCGAGATTTCCACCTGCAAAGCCTCGATGGCTTTTTCCACCTCATCGATTTTGCCGGGAAGCGCTTCCAGCTCACGCTGCAATTTGTAGCTGAGTTTCTTCTTTGCCGGCGCCGTCTCTACAACAGCCGGCGCAACTGCAGCGGGCTCGGCACTGGCCTTGGCTTCTTTCGCTTCGGCCAGGGCTTCGGCAACGCCCAGCAAGCGTGGCGAACCACCCTGGCGCAGCCAGTCCTCATAACCACCGACGTATTCGCGCACCACGCCATTGCCCTCGAACACCAGGGTGCTGGTGACCACGTTGTCGAGAAAGGCACGGTCGTGGCTGACCATCAGCACGGTACCCTGGAAGCTCAGCAGCACTTCCTCCAGCAGTTCAAGGGTTTCCACATCAAGGTCGTTGGTCGGCTCGTCGAGTACCAGCAGGTTGGCCGGCTTGCTGAACAGCCTGGCGAGCAAGAGTCGTGCCCGCTCACCGCCAGACAGCGCTTTCACCGGTGTACGCGCGCGTTGCGGACTGAACAGGAAGTCGCCGAGATAGCTCAGTACGTGCCGGCTCTGGCCATCGATGTTGATGAAGTCGCGGCCCTCGGCGACGTTGTCGATGACGGTCTTTTCCAGATCCAGCTGGTGACGCAACTGGTCGAAATACGCCACTTCCAGCTTGGTGCCGGCCTCCACCTTGCCACTGGTCGGCTGCAGATCGCCCAGCAGCAGCTTGAGCAGCGTGGTCTTGCCGGTGCCGTTGGCGCCGAGCAGACCGATACGGTCGCCACGCTGCAGCACCATGGAAAAGTCACGGATCAGCGGTTCGCCGCCCGGATGGGCAAAGCTCGCATGCTCGACGACGATGACCTGCTTGCCGGACTTTTCCGCCGTTTCGATCTGGATATTGGCCCTGCCCTGCTTTTCGCGACGTTCGCTGCGTTCGACGCGCAATGCCTTGAGCGCACGCACGCGCCCCTCGTTGCGGGTACGGCGGGCCTTGATGCCCTGGCGAATCCAGACCTCTTCCTGGGCCAGCTTCTTGTCGAACAGCGCGTTGGCGGTTTCTTCCGCCGCCATCTGCTGCTCCTTGTGCACCAGGAAGCTGGCGTAGTCGCCGTTCCAGTCGATCATGCGCCCACGGTCGAGTTCGAGAATGCGCGTGGCCAGGTTCTGCAGGAAGGCACGGTCGTGGGTAATGAACAGCACCGCGCCATTGAAGCCGAGCAGCGCCTCTTCCAGCCAGGCGATGGCGCCGATATCCAGGTGGTTGGTGGGCTCGTCCAGCAGCAGCAGGTCGGGCTCGGACACCAGCGCCTGGGCCAGCAGCACACGTCGACGCCAGCCACCGGACAGCTCGGCCAGGGTCTTGTCGGCAGGCAGCTGCAGGCGGCTCAGGGTGCTGTCGACCAGTTGCTGCAGACGCCAGCCATCCTTCGCTTCGAGCGCTTGCTGAACGTGCATGAGCTTGTCCAGATCCGCGTCATCGCGAATGTTCTGGCTCAGGTGATGGTACTCGGCGAGCAACTGGCCCACGCCGGACAAGCCCTCGGCCACCACGTCGAACACCGTACGTTCGTCGGCCAGCGGCAATTCCTGCGGCAATTCGCCGATCTTCAGCCCCGGCGCACGCCAGATTTCGCCGTCGTCCGGCAGCTGGGTGCCCTTGACCAGGCTCAGCATGCTGGATTTGCCCGTGCCGTTGCGGCCGATGATGCACACCCGCTCACCCCGCGCAATCTGCCAGGACACGCCATCGAGCAGGGGATGGGTGCCATAGGCGAGGGACACATCGGTCAACTTGAGCAGGGTCATGGCTACCTCCGGAAAACAGGGCGCGCAGTCTAACAGACCGCCAGGAAACTACCCGCGTTGCCAACGTCCAGGTTTTTCAATGACCAGCCAGCGGAGCGCAGCCATAAACCTCGACAAACGCGAAGCCCCCCTTTGTCGGAAGTCCGGCCCTGTTTGTTTCAAGAGCTTAATCCCGCATTTAACTGGGAGGTTGGCCACGCTAAGCTAGCCGCAGAACATCCCTGCCCCGTTTCCGGAAGTATCATGCGCGGTCGCCTCTCCAGTTTCTGTCTTTGCCTGCTGCTCGCTGCCGTCACCTTTCAGACCACCCACGCCGCCACTCTTGAGCAGCAACGTCGTTATTACGACGAGGCCAAGCAGGCGCTGGCCAAGGGTAACAGCGGGCCTTATCGGCGTTACGCCAGTGCGTTGCGGGACTATCCGCTCGAACCCTACCTGGCCTATGACGACCTGACTGCGCGACTCAAATCGGCCAGCAATGATGAGGTCGAAAAATTCCTCGCCGAGCACGGCGACCTGCCCCAGATCAGCTGGATGAAGCTGCGCTGGCTGCGACTGCTGGCCGCTCGCGGTGACTGGCAGCCCTTCGTCAGCCACTACGATCCCAAGATGAATTTCACCGAGCTGGACTGCCTGTTCGGCCAGTACCAGCTTGCCAATGGCCATACGCAGCAGGGTTATGCCACCGCCCAGCGGCTCTGGCTGGTCGGCAAGTCGCAGCACAATGCCTGCGACCCGCTGTTCGAGCGCTGGAGCGCTGCCGGGCAACTCACCGAGGACCTGCGCTGGCAGCGCCTCAAGCTGGCCGTCGAGAGCGGCAACAACGGCCTGGCCGCTTTCCTGGCGAAAAACCTGCCGACGCTCAAATCCCAGGGCGAACGCCTGATCGAGATCGCGCAGAAACCGCAACTGCTGAATCAACCTGAACGCTTTTCCCCGGCCAGCCGGACCACGGGCGATATCGTCTCGATCGGCCTGCGCCGCCTGGCACGGCAGAACCCGGAACAGGCACTCGCCCTGCTCGATGGCTACGCCCGACGCCTGTCGTTCTCAGAGGAAGAAAAGGTCGCCATCGCCCGGCAGATCGGCCTGACCCTCGCCAAGCGCTTCGATGCTCGTGCGCTAGCGGTCATGGCCGACTATGACCCGCACCTGCGCGACAACACGGTCAGCGAATGGCGCGCGCGCCTGCTGCTGCGCCTGGGCCGCTGGGATGAGGCGCATGCCCTGACCCGACGCTTCCCCGAAGAGCTGGCCAGCAGCAACCGCTGGCGCTACTGGCAGGCGCGCAGCCTGGAACTGGCGCAGCCCAACGACAAGCAGGCCGCCCTGCTCTACCAGCCCGTCGCCACCGAGCGGGATTTCTACGGATTCCTTTCCGCCGACCGCATCCAGGCGCCTTACACCTTCAATCACCAGCCGCTGAAGCTGGACCCGAAGGTGGTGCGCAAGGTGCGCAACACCGCCGGCATTCGTCGCGCCCTGGAATTCCATGCGCGCGGGCAGATCGTCGATGGTCGCCGCGAGTGGTATCACGTCAGCCGCCTGTTCAGCCGCGACGAACTGGTGGCCCAGGCGCGCCTGGCCTACGAAATGGAATGGTATTTCCCGGCGATCCGCACCATCAGCCAGGCGCAGTACTGGGATGATCTGGATATCCGCTTCCCCATGGCCCATCGCAGCAGCCTGCTCAACGCCGCAAAGGCACGGGACATCCATCCAAGCTGGGTCTTCGCCATCACCCGCCAGGAAAGCGCCTTCATGGCCGATGCCCGCTCCCACGTCGGCGCCACGGGGCTGATGCAGCTGATGCCGGCCACCGCGCAGGAAACCGCCAAGCGCTTCAACATTCCCCTTTCATCGCCCCAACAGGTCCTCAACCCCAACACCAATATCCAGCTGGGCACGGCCTATCTCAGCCAGATCTACGGTCAGTTCAAAGGCAACCGGGTGCTCGCCTCGGCGGCCTACAACGCCGGGCCGGGCCGGGTGCGCCAATGGCTGAAAAACGCCGAGCATCTGCCCTTCGACGTCTGGGTCGAAAACATCCCCTTCGATGAAACACGCCAGTACGTGCAGAACGTGCTGACCTATTCGGTCATCTACGGGCAAAAGCTCAATTCACCGCAGCCGCTGATCGAGTGGCACGAGCGCTATTTCGATACGCAGTGACGCGCGCCGCTTAGAACCTATTCAAAGTCTCGCGAGCTAGAGCAATGCAAGGCAAAAACAGGCGAGGACGCGGAGTTTACAGCTGTAAATGAGTAGTACTTACTTCGTTCGCCCTGCGGGCCGCGCTAAAGCGCGTTAGCCGCAAGCGGCTTTCCGAGCCTGTTTTTAACGCAGCAGTGCCGGCGCGCAGCAGACTTTGAACAGGTTCTTACGCCAGGACTTCCACCGGCATCCCCTCGATCAGCTCTCCGGTTCCCTCGGCGATCAGGTTCTGGCCGAAAAGCACGCCGTCACGACTCTTGCGATAGGTCAGCAACGTGGCCATGGGCTCCAGATCAGGGCTGCGCTGCGCCGTGGCGGGATCGATGAGAGGAATCGCGCAGCGCGTGCAGGGCTTGACCACGCGAAACTCGATGGCGCCGATGCGGATGCGTTTCCAGTCATCCTCGGCATAGGGCGCGGCATCGGCGATCACCAGGCTGGGCCGGAAGCGCAGCATGTCCAGCGGCCTGCCGATCCTCGCACACAGGTCATCCAGCGATGCCTGGCCGATCAGCAGGAAGGGAAAGCCATCGGTGAAGGCGGTGAGCTCGCCGTCTTCGGCGAAGTTCCGGTCGATCTGGATGGCGTCATTTTCAGGCAGATACACCAGGCGCACCGCGCGACCGAGGAAGCGGCTCAGCCATTCGGCCACGTGATCGCCGCTATCCGGTACGCGCCGCACTTCGCCCCAGATGAAGGCGCCACGCAGGGGCGCCGAGGCTGACGGCACCGGGACGTCCAGCGCGGGCATACCGGGCGCATCCAGCCGCACGCCCGCCTCACCCTGCCAGCGCAGTTGCAGCAGCGCCATGGCCGGCAGTGAACGCTGGGTGAGAAAACGCCCATTGCTTGCGTCGATCAGCATCCAGCGCCGGTCGCCATGCAACCCGAGCGATCCGCACCATGCCTGATCGAGCATTTCACCCGCACCGGACTTGAGGGGGTAGCGATAGAGTGCGGACAGATGCATGGCGCTCTCGACTTTTATCAGCTCAGTTGGGTTCGTCCTGCAGCAGACGCTCACGAACGACGTCGACCAGTTTCTCCGGCTGGAACTTGGAGAGGAAATTGTCGCAACCGACCTTCTTCACCATCGCCAGGTTGAAGCTGCCCGACAGCGAGGTGTGCAGGACCACGTACAGATCGCGCAGACGCGGGTCGTTGCGAATCTCGGTGGTGAGGCGGTAGCCGTCCATTTCCGGCATTTCCGCATCGGTGAAGACCATCAGCAGCTTGTCGGTCAATACCTCGCCGGCATCGGCCCAGGCCTTGAGCTTGCCCAGCCCTTTCAAACCGTCACTGGCGGAATGCACAGCGATACCGAGCTGACCGAGGGTTTCGCGCAACTGCGCCAGTGCGACGTTCGAATCATCGACGCAGAGCACTTCACGGCCTCTGGCGCGTTCGAGTACCGGATCGGCGAGGCGCTCGGGCGAGATGCTGGTGTCATAGGGCACGATTTCCGCAAGCACTTTTTCGACGTCGATCACTTCGACCAGCTGGTCTTCCACCTTGGTAATGGCTGTCAGGTAATGCTGGCGCCCCGCCGTCGTCGGCGGCGGCAGCACCTCTTCCCAGTTGAGGTTTAGAATGCGATCCACGCCTCCGACCAGAAAAGCCTGCACCGAGCGGTTGTATTCAGTGACGATGATGGTGCTGTTCTCGTCGGGCACCAGGGGACGCAAACCAATGGCGCGCGACAGGTCGATGACCGGCAGCGTTTGTCCGCGCAGGTTGACCACGCCGCAGACCGAACCATGACGATGCGGCATCAGCGTCATCTTCGGCAGTTGCATCACCTCCTGCACTTTGAACACGTTGATGGCGAACTTCTGCCGGCCCGAAAGCCTGAACATGAGGATTTCCAGGCGATTCTGGCCTACCAACCGGGTGCGTTGATCGACTGAATCGAGAATGCCGGCCATGAAGGACTCCTTGTTGAATACGGGACATGAAGGGCTATCGGCAGCAAGGCTCGACGCTTTATGTGGCCCAGCACCAATTTGTCCTGCCCATCATCGGCCCCGCCAGCCAATAGCGCAATGCCATCACACCGCTCTCTGGATGCTTCAACGAGGCAGATTGCGCATTTCGTACAGCGTGGCATCGCTCAGCAGGGGGCAATCGACGGGCAGATGCATCCGCAAGGCCCTGGCCTTTACGGAGAAACGCATGTGCTTCGCCGCCGCCGGTTCGCCGTCGAGGTTGATATCGATCTCTTCCGGCGCCTCGATTTCAAGCCAGGGCAGACGCGCGTTCACCGAGACGCTGTCGATCCCCCGCAAGCCTCCGCTCAACAAGGTACCCAGAGTACCCACCGCGTCGACCGGCGCCGGGACGATGCACAGGTCGAGCAAGCCATCATCGGCCAGCGCCTGCGGACAGAGCAATTGCCCACCACCCGACTGGCGCCCATTACCGATGCCCATTGCGAGAAAATCCCCTTCCCAGGTGAAATCCGGCCCGCTAAAGCGTCCCCAGGCCGAACGTATTTCACTGAAGCGCGACAGGCCGGTCAGCAGGTAGGCGCCGCCGCCCAGCACCTTTTTCAGTTCCTCGGAGGTGCTGGCCGTCACCTTCGAACCAAAGCCGCCCGTGGCCATGTTGATGAACGGCTCGCCGTTCATCTCGCCGACATCGATCCGCACCGGCGGACGCTCCAGCAACGCCAGGGCATCGAAGGGCTCCAGCGGGATGCCGGCAGCATGGGCGAAATCATTGGCCGTGCCCAACGGCAGCAGCGCCAGGCTCGCATCCACACCCGACTCCAGTAACGCCTGAGCGACTTCACACAGCATGCCGTCGCCGCCGCCGGCAACCAGTGTCCGATAGCCTTCATCCAGCGCTTGCTGAACCAGGCGCTGAGCATCGCCGGGCTCCCAGGTCACGCGTACCGCCAGATGTCGATCAAGCTGTCGCCAGGCATTGACCGCCGTGCGCACCTCGTCATTGAGCGCCTGCTTTCCATGAAGAATCAGCAACGCCCCGGATACGTTCATGACCATGAATTCCTGTAGTTGACCGAGAGCTAGGACCCGCCTGCGCGTAATAAGTTGTGAGCGCTGCGGTGTTCGCTCAAACCGCGCCCCAACACCTTGACCGATGGTCAGAAACGCTCAGCCGAATCCCTTAATGGGTTCCGTTACAAATAATTATTCCTTTTATTTCAATCGCTTGGGCTACCCGCTTAATTCCTGCCAACAAATCGCCACTTTGTACGCCTGCGCTGAACTCATTTCACGGGGGGTGGTCGGAGCAGTTGTCCGGTTGAAAGCTTGCAACAGCGGCCTGTCATTCAGAACCGCGGATCGCGGCGATCTAAACGAGAACATTGAGCTGACAATAGCCGAAGGAAGGAGCCTTGTATGCGCTTACAGTCCGTTGGAACCCTTGAGTACGCCCACCCCAGTTTCATCGATTACTTTCTTGCCAGCATTCGCCTGATCCACGGACTCACAGCGGTATTGCCAGGTATCCTGCTCCTGCTGTTTCTGCCCATCGCCGGCGGTACTTTCAGCACCTTCCTGATGTTCTTCGGCGTGATCAGCGTCGTGATCTTTCAATCGGTGGGCATCTACAGCGAAGAGGTGTTCAGCACTCTGTTGCGCTTTCGCACCATGCTGGTGGCCTGGGCGGCGGCGTTCAGCCTGCTGATCTTCATGCACCAGGGGCTCGGCATGTTCAGCTACCTGGAAACCGGGCACCTGGTGTTCTGGTTCATGACCAGTGCCGTCCTGTTTGGCGCTGAGCGCATGCTGATGCTCGCCCTGTTCCGCCGCCTCATGGCCAAGGGCGTGTACCTGCAGAATGCGGTGATTCTCGGCGGCACCGACAACGGTGTGCGCGTGGCTGAGTACCTGGCCCATCATCGTGATATTCGCACCGGCGTGCTCGGCTTCATCGACGACCGCCTGGAGCGCCTGCCAAAGCAGCTCGCCAATCTGCCGCTGCTGGGTAATACCCGCGACCTTGAGCAAATGATCCGCGAGGAGAAAGTCACCCAGGTGCTGGTCGCCCTGCCCTGGTTCGCCGACAGCCGCATCGGCCAGGTGATCAACGAACTGCGCAAGCTGCCGGTCAATGTGCTGCTGGTCCCCGACATGGTTGCCTTCCGCCACGCCAACAAGCGCATCACCGAGGTTGCCGGTCTGCCCACGCTGATCGCCTCGGACCTGCCGTTGCGCGGCTGGTCGCCGATGTTCAAACGCATCGAGGACATCATTCTCTCCAGCCTGGCCCTGCTGGCCGCCGCTCCGGTGATGCTGCTGCTCGCCCTGGCGATCAAGCTCGACTCTCCAGGCCCGGTGCTGTTCAAGCAGAAGCGCTACGGCTACAACAACCGGCTGATCGAGGTCTACAAATTCCGCTCGATGTACCACGCCCGCTCGGATGCCAATGCCGAGCGCCAGACCACCCGTGACGACGACCGCATCACCCGCGTTGGTCGTTTTATCCGCAAGACCAGCCTGGACGAGTTGCCACAGTTGCTGAACGTGTTCCTGGGCAGCATGTCGATGGTCGGTCCGCGCCCCCATGCAACGGCGACAAAGGCCGCTGGCGTGCTTTTCGAAGACGCCGTATCCGAGTATTCCGCACGCCATCGGGTCAAGCCGGGCATCACCGGCTGGGCGCAGATCAACGGCTATCGCGGCGAAACCGACACCCTGGAAAAGATCGAGAAGCGCGTCGAGTACGACCTGGACTACATCGAACGCTGGTCGGTCTGGTTCGACCTCTACATTCTGGCCCGAACCATTCCCGCCCTGCTGTTCAACCGGGACGTCTACTGACGAACCACCGTGCGCAAAGGAATGAACCCATGAAACGAGCCACTATGGAATGTGTGTTCCGCGCACTCCCAGCCTCCCATGTCGTGAGAGGGTGAGATGTTCCAGAACATATTGATCGTCTGCGTCGGCAACGTCTGCAGAAGCCCCGCAGCCGAAGCGCTGCTGCTGCACCGACTCCAGGGCAGAGGCCCCTCGGTCAGCTCCGCCGGCATAGGCGCCCTGGTAGGCAATCCGATGGACAAGCTCGCCCAGCAGGTGCTGCAGGAGCATGGGCTGGAACATGCGACCCACCGTGCCCGGCAGGTCGATAGCGAACTGCTGCACCAGGCCGACCTGATCCTGGCCATGGAGCAGAGCCATATCCAGCACCTGCGCCAGATCGCCCCCGAAGTACATGGCAAGACCTTCCTGATGGGCAAATGGCTGGACGACATGGAAATACCCGATCCCTTTCGTCAATCCAAACCCGCTTTCAACCACGTTCACAGCCTTCTGACGCAAACCGTCGAGAGCTGGCTTCCTTACCTTGAATAAGAAGAAGGAACTTCAATGACCACCATGCCACGCCCTATCTATGAAACCAAAGAGGACAAGGACATTGACCTGGCCCACCTCTTCGATACCTTCCTCAACAACCGAGGCACCATCGCAGCGATAACCGGCTTTTTCGCGGCGCTGGGCATCGCCTATGCACTGCTCAGCACACCGGTGTATCTGGCTACCGCGATGATCCAGATCGAGGCCAAGAGCGGCCTGCCGAGCCTGACCGATGTCGTCGGCAACGCGCCGGCGGTGTCGCCCGCCCAGACGGAAATCGCCCTGCTCAAATCACGCTCCGTAGTAGGCGGCGCAGTCGAAGCGCTGAATCTCGACATCATCATCGAACCGCGCCATTTCCCGCTGATCGGCGGTTTCATGGCGCGCAACTTCGAGCCGACCGAAGAAGGCGAGCTGGGCTGGTATCCAGCCGGCTTCGAATCCTATGCCTGGGGTGGTGAAACCTTGCGCATCTCCCAGCTCATCGTGCCGGACAAGATCCATGGCGAAGAGCTGACCCTGGAAGCCGCCGAAGACAATGGCTTCATCCTGCGCGACCCGGATGGCGAAGTGGTCGCCCAGGGCGTGGTGGGCGAGCCGGTGGAAACGCCCGATTACGGCATCACCGTCGCCGAACTCAACGCCCGTCCCGGCACCACCTTCAACGTGACCCGCAACCGTACCTACGCGACTACCGAGGATTACCAGAACCGTCTGTCCGCTGGCGAGCGCGGCAAGCAGTCCGGCATTCTCAACGTGACCCTGGAAGACACCGATCCGGACAAGGCCATCGAGGTTCTGGAGGAAGTCGCCAAACGTTATGTGGAACAGAACATCGCACGAAATGCCGCCGAAGCGACCCAGAGCCTGGAGTTTCTCAGCGAGCAGGTACCCGAGGTTCGCAAGAAGCTCGACGCCGCCCAGACCGCGCTGAATCAATACCAGACCGGCAATCGCTCCGTGGATATCTCGGCTGAAACCCAGTCGGTGCTCGACCGCATCGTCGACCTGGAAAAGCAGATTTCCGAACAGAACCTCAAGCGTACCGAGATGGAGCGGCGCTTTACCCGCCAGCATCCGAACTTCCAGGCGCTGATGAACCAGATCAACCAGTTGCAGAACCAGAAGAGCGAGCTGGAAAAGCAGATCAGCACCCTGCCATCGACCCAGCAGGAGCTGCTGCGCCTGACCCGTGACGTCGAAGTCTCGTCCGAAACCTACGCAATGCTGCTGAACAAGACCCAGGAGCTGGACATCATCCGCGCCGGCACCGTGGGCAATGTGCGCATCGTCGACCACGCCGCCGCCGACATCGACACACCTCTCAAGCCGAACAAGCCGCTGGTCGTCATCGTTGCCACCCTGCTCGGCGGGCTACTTGCCGTTGCCTTCGTCTACGTGCGCGAAGCACTCAAGCGGGGCGTGGAGAACCCGGAAGAAATCGAGCGGGCCGGGATTCCCGTGTATGCCGCCATTCCATTCAGTGACAAGCAGGGCCTGCTGGAAAAGCGTCTGGCCAATTTCAAGCGTGACAAGAGCAACGCCTCCTATCTGCTGTCGATCAACGACCCTGCCGACCTGGCTACCGAGGCCATGCGCAGCCTGCGCACCAGCCTGCACTTCGCCATGATCGAAGCCAAGAACAATATCCTGATGATCACCGGCCCGAGTCCTGCGGTGGGCAAGTCCTTCGTCACCAGCAACCTCGCCGCCGTGATCGCACAATCGGGCAAGAAAGTGCTACTGGTCGATGCGGACATGCGCAAGGGCTACCTGCACAAGGTCATGCGCTGCCAGGGCGACAAGGGCCTCTCGGATATCCTTTCAGGCCGCATCACGCTGTTCGATGCCATCCAGAAGACCCCGCTGCATAACCTGCACGTGATCGCCCACGGCCAGTTGCCGCCGAACCCGTCGGAGTTGCTGATGCACGAGAACTTCTCTCGCTTCGTCAGGGAAATCAGCAGCATGTACGACCTGGTGATTTTCGATACGCCGCCCATCCTTGCCGTCACCGATGCCGCACTGGTCGGCAGCCAGGCCGGCACCACTTTGATGGTGACCCGCTACGGCCTCAACGGTATCAAGGAGATCGAGCATGCCAAGCGGCGCCTGGAACAGAACGGCCTGCTGGTCAAGGGCGTGATCTTCAACGCCGTGCTGCGCAAGGCATCCAATTACAGCGATTACGGTTACTACCAGTACGAATACAAGAACAAGTGAGGCATTGGCCACGTGCCGTCCGCCTGCCCTGCCGAACTGCCCGCACAGCGGGCAGGCGCTCGCATCCAGCAACCATCGGCAGGCCAAATACAGGTAAAAATCATGCTCTCGTCTTTTAAACGCGCGCTGCGCTTCATCGCGGCACTCTCGCTGGCCGCCTGCGCATCAGGCGCGCTGGCTGATTCCAACCCGACCGGGATCGACCTGATCGGCATCAACCTGTCCGGCGCCAACTTCGCCCCGCATATCACACCGGGGAAAGTCGGCACCAATTATTTCTATCCCGAAAAGAAACATTTCAGCTATTACGCCGACAAGAACATCCGTCTGGTCCGCTTCCCCTTTATCTGGGAGCGTCTGCAGCACGATCTGAACAAAGGCATCAACTTCGACCAGATGCGCCTGCTCAGGAAAACCCTCGACCTGGCAGCACGGCATGGGCAGAAAGTCATCCTGGACATGCACAACTACGGTCGCTACAAGGGACAGCTGATCGGCTCGCCCGAGGTCCCCTACTCGGCCTATGCGAATGCCTGGCGCCATCTTGCCGAAGCCTTCAAGGGCCATCCCGGCCTGCTCGGCTACGACATCATGAACGAGCCCCATTCCACCGAAGGCTTGTGGCCCGGCGCCGCCCAGGCCGCAGTCGATGCCATCCGTGAAGTCGACATGCAGACGCCGATATTCGTGGAGGGTGACCGCTGGGCCAGCAGTTTCCACTGGCGCCTGGTAAACGAGGATTTCCTGATCGAGGATCCCGCGGACAACCTCATCTATTCGGCGCATATCTACTTCGACAAGGATTTCTCGGGGCGCTATGCCGAGGATGAAGTCGTCGATCCGATGCTGGGCGTCGAGCGGGCCCGGCCTTTCGTGGAGTGGCTCAAGGAACACGGCCAGAAGGGCTTCCTCGGCGAATACGGCGTGCCCGGCCATTCCGAATCGATGCTCGTCGCCATGGACAACATGCTCGCCTACCTTAATGAAAACTGCATTCCCAGCGCTTATTGGGCCGGCGGACCCGGTTGGGGCAAATACGTGCTGGCGGTCGAGCCCATCGACGGCCAGGACCGTCCACAAATGCGCATTCTGCAAAAACATATTTCCAATGACTGCGCCGATATCGGCCCCAATCCATGATGCTTTGCAGTTCATGGCGAAACAATATCATTGAGCTGATACGGAGTTTTCTGAGATTCGACAATCCAGAAAAAATCATCGGATTTCACGCAACCCCCACAGGAACCGGCGGTCAAACCTTGCGATCAGTCAATAACGGACTTAATCACTGGCGTTTCGTTATGGATACACCGGTACGCTTCGTATAAGCCCGATCCATGAGCATATCGAGCAGATACTCGTACCAGGCCGACACTGACAAAAGTGCATTTGCTGCAAATATTCGCATTCAAAAGGAAAAGGCACCCAAGGACTCAGGTGATGACAAACATCAGCTCAAGATTATTTTATGTGCCACTGATCATTGCACTGTTCATCCTCCACTTTTCCGTGCTGGGCGACAGTACACACAACCCCATTGGCTTCAAATTTCTCAACGAAGCCTATCTGGCGATTTGCCTCGGTTTATCTCTGCTGCTGATTCTCGCATCCACGGAGGAATCAGCCCGAGAATACCGGGTGCTCATGTATTATGCATTTTACAGCGCTTTCGTATTCATTCTGCTGCCCGCCATCTTTGCCTACCATACGTTCGGCCAGCCTATTGTTTACGGTCTTATCGAAGAGCGGCGGATACTTTTCGCTTTCGGCTTCGTGCCCCTGCTGCTGCTTGCCAAACGGGTGACCACCCTTCAATTCGAACGTGCACTGGTTTATGCGGCACTCATTGCTGCCATCCTTTCTTGGCTGTTCAAATTCGGTCTGATACCTGATTTGCGCACGGAACAAACATCCTGGGATCGCCCGGACCGTTCCTCGATCGGTCCGTTCCTGCTGTGCTTCACCTATTTCTACTGCATTCAGATCTGGGCAAAAGGTCAATCGCCCATCACGGGTGAGAAGCGCCAGAAGTTTTTTTACCTGATCGTCGCCGCCCTTATTCTGCTGACACTGGTTTTCGCAACTCAGACACGCCAGCTCATCGTCCTGTGCCTAGCCTTTACCCTGTTCTGTCTCAGAGCCAAAGCTCTGATATGGGCTGCTTCGCTCTGCATTCTCTTATCTCCATTTTTCTTTTACCCGGCACTTCTTGAAACTCTCGGCTTGAATCTTGAATTTTATACAAGCAACTTCGAGGAAGGCGTTGAAGATGGCGTACGCCCCAATACCATTGCATCCATATTCAATCATCTGGCGCTGGTCAAATGGTTACCCAGTGGCTCCCTGTCACTGATGTGGCAGGACGGCTTCATTCCCTATTTCGGCGAACACTTCTTCCTCTCCGACGTCGGCATCATTGGCACACTGTTCCGCTTTGGCTTTCTGACCTTCATCTTGGTCCCTCTGACGCTCTACATCTATCAGCGCATCGCTCGCAATATCAATTCAGACATGAGCTTCAGCTACGCGGCAATTCTCGCATTCATGGTGATCTGGCCTCTCAATGGCATGTTCGAATATGTCCAGCCGGTTATTGTCATGCTTTTCGTTATACACGCTCTAAGAGCACGCCATCTCCGCAGCAAGGAACGAGCACATGAACGTCGCACTTATTCTCAACTACAAAGCTGCTACTGAGACCATCAGTTGCGCTGAGAGCATGCTTGAGCACTGCGGAACACTCGATCATGTCGTGATAATCGACAATGATTCACAGGATGGTTCTGCAATAGCCCTGCAACAATGGCTGGAGGAAAAGCAGTATTCGAACGTCACCCTGCTCAATAATCCTCAAAACAGCGGTTATGCAGGCGGCAACAACTATGGCCTGCGCTGGGCTATGGAGAACCTGCAGCCGACGCATTTCTGGGTCGTCAATAACGACACCTATGTAGACAGTGATGCCTTTTCGCCTCTACTGGAAGCACTTCGGCAGAATGATCGGCAATTCGTCGGCTCATTGGTCCTGAGTGCCGATACCGGACGGCTGGAATGCTATGGCGGTGGGAAACTCTACCCGATACTTGGAAAGGCGCGTTTGCTGGGTAAAGATCAAAGCATCGAAACCATGCAACAGCAGGGCCTTTTGCACAGCCCCGATTACCTGATGGGCTGCAGCCTTGCCTTTTCCGCAGCGCTGACAAAAGAAATCGGGCTGATGGATGAAAAGTACTTCATGTATTTCGAGGAAGTGGACTGGCAATATCGCGCCAGAGAGTTTGGCGTCTCGATAAAAGTAGTACCCGCCAGCCGCCTCTTTCACTATGGCTCGCTCAGCCTGGGCAGTCGCTCGGCGTTCTACCACTACTATCGAAACCGTGCCGCCACACGCTTCAACAAGCGTTTCTACGGATCAGGTTTCGCACTCGTCTCCGCTTTTCTTCTATCGGCCGTCACCACCATCAAGGAGTTCAAGAATCCGACTCTCGCATGGTCGGGCATCAAAGGCGCTTTCAAGGGAGTAGCAATGAGTGTCAAGTGATACTAGAGCCTTCGGCATAAATTTTTATTCCGGCAACAAGAAAACGTTGCTGGCCAGTATTCGCGAGGGCGTCAAACAGCCCTACTCATTCGTGGTTACGCCAAATGTCGATCATCTGGTTCAACTGGAACACGACAATGCCCTGCGTGATGCTTATGCAAAAGCGCGCTGGAGGCTCTGTGACAGTCGCGTTCTGCTATCGCTGCTGGATCGACTGGGTATCCATATCGAAGAAGCCATTCCGGGAAGTGATCTGACGCTCGATCTTCTGCAATGGGCAAACGACGACTGCCTGCGCGTGGTATTGATCGGCTGTTCGACTACCGAAACGCAGAAACTCCGTGCCCTGTATCCCGGCATTCATCTTTATCACTACAACCCGCCCATGGGCTTTATCGAAAAACCGGAAGAAGTGCAGCGCTGCCTGCAATTCATCCGTGACACCCCGTCGGAGCTGGTGCTGTACGCCGTCGGCACCCCTCGCGGAGAGATATTGGCCGCAGCCACCCATGCCCATGAGCGCTCGGGAATGGGCTTCAGCATTGGCGCCTCCATTGCCTTCGCCACCGGCACCATCAAACGAGCTCCGCTGTGGATGCGCGAATGCAAGCTCGAATGGCTGCACCGCATGTGCCTGGAGCCACGGCGACTGGCAAGGCGCTATTTCAATGACGCGCTGTTTATCGTGCCGGCGTATCTGCGGGAAAAGCATTCAAGGCACAAGGCCAGCCCCGCGAAGCAGGAGTCCTGAAGTGTTGGCTTTGCGACTTGACTAACCACCGCCCCCTTCAAACCGATGCAGGGAAGTAAATGAAAGCGCTGATTACGGGCATTACCGGCTTTACTGGTCGCTATATGGCGGAGGAACTCGCGGCGCACGGCTACGAAGTTCACGGCCTCAGCTATCGCCCTCCACAAGGCGAACTGCCTGCGAGTATTACCGCGATACACAGCTGCTCGCTGGATGATGCACAAACACTGCGGGACCTGCTGCTGGAACTGCGCCCGACTCACGTAGTGCATCTGGCGGCGGTATCTTTTGTAGCGCATACCGACGCAGACGCCATCTACCAGGCCAATCTCATCGGGACTCGGCACCTTCTCGAAGCATTGCGCTCGATTACAACGGATCTTGCCGCGGTGATTCTGGCCAGCAGCGCGAACGTATACGGAAATACCGAAGGTGTACTGGAAGAATCCTCCACCCTGGCGCCCGCCAACGATTATGCGGTCAGCAAAACGGCAATGGAGTATCTGGCACGGCTCTATGAACGGCATTTGCCACTGATCATTACCCGCCCGTTCAATTACACGGGCATTGGTCAGCCTGAGCAGTTTCTGATTCCCAAAATAGTCGCACACACACGCCGCCGTGCCGAAATCATCGAACTGGGAAACCTGGATATCGCCCGGGATTTCTGCGATGTACGCCACGTGGTGCGAGCCTATCGACGACTTCTCGAAACACCCGAGGCGATTGGCCAGACCATCAATATCTGCTCGGGTACTGCCCACACTTTGCAGTACGTTCTCCAGCAGGCCGCGCTGATATCCGGGCATCGAATGGAAGTCAGGGTCAACCCCGCCTTCATACGCAGTGCCGATGTAAAAAACCTGTTCGGCTGCAGCGCCAAACTGACCCGTCTGATAGGCGAACTGAAGCCGATAGAACTGCGTGAAACCCTGCGCTGGATGATTGAAGCACCTGAGACAAGGGCTTGAAGAGAGTTCATGACAACCGGAATGGCGCTTGAACAAGCAAGGCTAGGCGCCGCATTGCGCCTATTTCCGTTGCGCAACTCATCGCAAGCAATTTGTCCCATTGCCCCTGAACCCCGCCGAAACACAACGGTCTATGACTTCTGTGAACGGCAACGCCACATGCAGCAAGGCTGTCGGCACACCGACCCCATAACCATCGAGCCACTCCGCATACATCACGCAGCACTGGTCGAATGAATATGGAGAGCCGGTTCCATCTGATTCTTTCAAGTGACAAGCGACAAGTGAATCCAGCCGTTTCACTCCGAAAAACAACTATTCCGTCAAGGATGAAGACCCCATGAAACCACTATTTGCGCTCGCGTTCTCTTCCGTTCTGGTACTCCAGGGATGTGTGTTTTCACCTGGCCAATACCTTGACCCGGATGAGTTCAAGGAAGGAGCAGAATCGGAAAACGGCAGCGTACAGTTGCTGCGTATCACGCCGGAAATGCTCAAGGGCGAGCTGTCTTCCGACAAAGGCACCTCCAGCAAGCAGGAGCTGATCGATTACAAGCCTGAAGCCTATCGCATCGGTGCGAACGACCTGCTCTATATCACCGTCTGGGATCACCCCGAACTGACTGCGCCGTCCGGCCCGCAACAGCAACTCGACGCCAACGGTCGCCTGGTTCGCCCGGATGGCACACTCTTCTACCCCTATATCGGCAACGTCAACGCCGCAGGCCGTACCATCGAAGAGCTGCGGGCCGAGATCGCACGCCGCCTTGCCAACTACATCGACAGCCCGCAGGTCGATGTCAGCCTGCTGCGCTACGGCAGTCAGCGCGTCGTCCTCTCGGGCGCCTTCAATACCGCCGGTGAAGTGCCCGTGACCACCGCACCGATGACCATCGTGCAAGCCATCGGCCAGGCCAGCATCGATACCGAAAATGCCGACCTTTCCAGCCTGATGCTCAAGCGCGGCGGTCGCGAATACATGCTCAACCTCGATGACCTGAACCGCCCGGACTCCTGGCTGCATCAGGTCTACCTGAGGGACGGCGACCAGCTGCACCTGCCCTATAACGATCAGAAGAAGATCTACGTTCTTGGCGAGGTCACCCAGCCACAGGCGCTGAACTTCAAGACGTCGAGCTACAACCTGATGGATGCAATCGGGACAGCCGGCGGCATTCGCCAGGAAACGGCCGATGGCGAAGCGGTCTACGTCATTCGCGGCGCAGAAAACATCGCGACCGAGCAGGCCAAGGTCTTCCAGCTGAACGCCAAATCGCCCACCGCTTTTGCCCTGGCCAAGAGCTTCCCGCTCCAGCCCCAGGACGTGGTTTTTGTCGGTCCGGCAGGCATCACACGCTGGAACCGCTTCATCAGCCAACTGCTGCCATCGGCTACGGTCGTGGGCACCGGAGCAGCATTCAGTCGTTAAATCGGCTTTCACCATTCGCGGCTGAAGCCGCTCCCGCAGTGGGAGCAGCTTCAGCCGCGAAGTTTTTTTACATCAAGCCGTGGCCTGCTCCAGCCATCCCAACAGCCGAATGGCATCCTCCTGGCTCTCACCGCAAACACTTTGGTCCGCACTGAACGCCGCGCACACCGCAGGCCGGGTCGGCTGAGCAAACAGCTCGCAGAGATTCGTATCCGAAAGATGCAGACAACGCACACCTGCCGGCTTGCCGAGTGGCATGCCGGGAAGCGGACTGCTGATCGAAGGGGCAATGCAACAGGCACCGCAACCAGGGCGACACTCCATCCCTGTCATCCGAGAAAAAAACGGGCGCCGATAATAATCACTGCCGAGGCAAAACGCAGCATGCGAGGCGCCCCGCGCATCGGCTACTTGCAGGTACCGGAGGCTTGCGATGCAGCAGCCCGCTGAAACCTGGCTATCTCTGGGCCGGGCTGTGTCTGATGGATGTCTTCCGACTGAACTGAAAGCTGCGCTGATGACGCCACCACAGCGCTTGGGCATACTTGCCAGCCTTTTCCCCACTTCAGGTAATCCACATGTTCAAGGTCAACGAATACTTCGACGGCACCGTCAAATCCATCGCCTTCGACATGGACGACGGCCCTGCCACCATCGGTGTCATGGCGCCAGGCGAATACGAATTCGGCACCGCTCAACTGGAAGTCATGCATGTGGTCGCCGGCAGCCTGGACGTCAAACTACCCGGTAGCGACTCCTTTGAAACCTTCACCAGCGGCACCCGCTTCACCGTGCCGACCAACAGCAAGTTCCAGTTGAAGGTCGCAACCGATACCGCGTACTTGTGTGAATACCGATAAGCAGCCTGGGACGAACCCGCAGGCCGTCATCTCAATATCCGAAAAACCTTGTTGAGCAGTTCGGCTGTCTGGAAAGGCTTGGTGATAACGCCCATGCGCGTGCCAAGGAAGCTTTTCTGGTCAGCCGTGCCTTCGGCGTAGCCGGTCATGAACAGGATCGGCAATTGCGGGCGAGCGACACGCGCTGCGTCGGCCAGCTGGATGCCGCTAAGGCCGGGAAGGCCCACGTCGGTCAGCAGCAACTGGATGGAGTCATCCTGCTTCAGCAGCGACAGTGCCGCCTTGGCATCGCCGGCCTGGCTACAGCGATAGCCGGCTTCGACCAGCATCTCGGTGATCAGGAGTTGTACCAGGGGCATGTCTTCGACGATAAGGATGTGCTCCCCGTCTCCCTGAGCCTCGATTTCCGAGGCCTCTGCAACCGGGCTCACCGCACCTTCAGTTGCCGGTAGCAGCAGCGTGACTTCAGTGCCCTGGCCAACGACGCTGCGGATACGTATTTCGCCGCCGGACTGACGCGCAAAACCATAAACCGTCGACAGCCCCAGACCGGTCCCCTGCCCTAGTGGTTTGGTGGTGAAGAAAGGGTCGAAGACCTTGTTGATATTCTTCGGGTCGATGCCGGCGCCATCGTCGCGCACGCTGATGGCTACGTAGTTTCCGTCCGCAAGCTCAGTATTACCGTGCGAACGCGCGGCGAAGGTGGTGATGTGGATATTGCCACCCTCGGCCAGCGCGTCGCGCGCATTGACCACGAGGTTGATCAGGGCGTTGTCCAGCTGGCTGGCGTCGACATGGGCTACCGCTTCCTTCAGGTTCAGGTGAAGCGTGAGGGTGATGTCCTCGCCGATGGTTCGGCGCAGCAGATCCTCCAGCGAGCGCACCTGCTCATTGATGTCGACCGGATTCGCATTCAGCGGCTGCTGCCGGGCAAAGGCCAGCAGGCGATTGGTAAGCGCAGCAGCCCTGATCGCCGAATGCTGGGCAGCATCGGCAAAACGCAGCGCATCGGCACTACGGCCTTCGGCTACGCGCTTTTTCATCAGGTCGATGCCAGTGATGATTCCGGTGAGCAGGTTGTTGAAATCATGCGCGATTCCGCCGGTCAGCTTACCCAGGGCATCCATCTTCTGCGCCTGGAAAAGCTGGGCTTCGGTGCGCGCACGCTCTACCACTTCCTGCGCCAGTTGCGCTTGGGCATTGTCCAGCAGCTTGAGTTGTACGCGCTCACGCTGCCGCTGCTCAGTGACGTCTTCGACGAGGATCAGCCCAATATCCGGTGGCTGATAAGGCGACAGTTGCCACTCGGTTTCGCGCAACGTCCCATCTACGAACAGATCCAGCGAGGTTTGCCAGCGCTCGCCAGCTGCCAGATGCGCCCGCAACTGCTCCAGGACCTGTTCCTGGTTTGGCGCAAAGCAGCCCTCCAACGGGCCGTTGCTGCCCTCATTGCCGATCAGCTTGATGAATGCCTGATTGCACTGATGAATGTTCAGCCCGGCATCGATTACCGCGATAGGCGCGGAGATGTTGGTGAATATTTCGCGAAAACGCTTCTCGCTTTTGCGTAGAGCCTCTTCGGTAATTCTCACTCGCAACAGTGTACGCAACGTCGCGAGCAGCACATCGTGGTCCACGGGATGGATCAGGTAGGCGTCCGCTCCGGCATCGAGGCCGGTGATCATATCCCCTGTTTCGATGGAAGCAGCCGACACGTGAATCACGGGCAGCAGCGCAGTGGATGCATCGATGCGCAGTTGCCGGGCAACGTCGAAACCGCTCATGTCCGGCAGATTGACATCCAGCAGCAGTGCATCGACCTGTTCCGCTGCGATCAGCGCCAGGCCTTCGGCACCTGTCCCCGCCTCCAGCACAGCGTAGCCGTGACGTTCGAGAACGCGCCGCATGGCATAGCGAGTCGCGACGTTGTCATCGACAATCAGCAGCTGGCTGTCACGCTTCATCGGCGCCCTCCGGTTGTAACGCAAGTGGAATGACCACGAAAAATGTCGAACCCTTGCCCGGCTCGCTCTCGACCCCAACCCGGCCACCGAGCAGATCGGCGAAACGCTTGCACAGCGACAGCCCCAATCCGGTGCCACGCAGCCTTTTCTGCAAGGGGCTGTCGACCTGGCTGAAATCCTCGAATAGTGCCTTGTGCAGCTCTTGCGGAATGCCTATGCCGGTGTCGCACACTGCGAAACGGACTTCGCTGCCATCGATCACCTGCGCGGATATGCGCACCTCGCCCTGCAGCGTGAATTTGAGTGCGTTCGAAATGAAATTACGCAGAATCTGTGCAAGCTTCTTGTCGTCGGTATACAAGCGCAGCACGGTTTCAGGTTCTTCGAAAATAAGGTCGACTTCCGAGCCCTCCACGATCGGTCGGAACATTCCGCGCAACGCTGAAAACAGGTCGAGCATATCGAACCATGCCGGAGAAATGGTCACTCGCCCGGCCTCGATCTTGGCCAGGTCGAGCAGGTCGCTGACCATTTCGCTCAGTTCAGTGGCGGAGGATCGGATAAAGCGCACCTGCTTGTGTTGCTCTTCACTCAGCGGTCCGTCCAGCTCATCACTCAGTAGCCTGGCAATGCTCAGGATGGAGCCGAGCGGCGTGCGGAACTCATGGCTCATGTAATGCAGGAAGCGGCTCTTCAGATCGGAAGCCTGGCGGAGTTCTTCTGCCTGGGTATCGAGTTCGGCATAGAGCGCCAGAACACCCTGATTGGTCTCCTCCAGCTCGGCGCGCAACGACTCGTTCTCAAGGCACAACGTTTCGATCCGGGACAGCTCACCCGCATCGGGTATTGAATCGCTCACTCAGTGTCTCCCAAGGCAATCACCAGAACGGTCACGTCGTCACGCCCCCGGCAGAAATCCCGATGCAGCAGCGCAGCGATTACAGCGGGATGACGGTTCGCGAGCCCAGGATAGTCGCCAAGGCTCCAGCGCGACTGCAGCCCGTCGCTGTGCATGATCAACAATTGACCAGCGGCATCGGTATAGTCGAATACCTTGGCCTTGCGGTACTGCACCCCGACAATACCTGGATGCGAGGCCAGCCCACGTGACTGTTCAAGACTCAGCAGGCGAGCGCCGATATTGCCGATGCCGGCGAATTTCAGGCCTCGCGTATGCGGATCGAACTGCGCCACCGCGACGGCGCCGCCGCGACTGGAGGTCATCGCCTGGTGCATGTCGCTCAGCAGTTCTTCCGGAGCCGCAAAGGGCTGCGCGGCGAACGCCAGGGCACCCGCTTCCGCAGCCTGCTGTGCTTCCTCGCCATGCCCCAGGCCATCGATGACCAATGCACTGACACGGCCATCCCGGATAGCGAGATGCCAGGCGTCACCACAGGCCGGAAGGTTGTGCAACGCATGTTGGGTGATGCCGAAGCGGTAATCATCGACCGTGCCGCCTTGAGAATAAAGCCGCGCCATCACCACGGCACCGCGTGCATCGGCATAGGCGTCGAAGACCGTCGCCTGGCGTGATAGCGAGCCGAGCCCCGTGCCTTGGGTACCGCGTGTGGAAAAGCCGTCCGACAGACAGGCCCGAAGGTCGAAGCCCGGCCCGCGATCAACCGCGATGATCTCGATTCCATCGGCATTCTTGCCAGGCAGGGTGCGCACATGCATCACGCCGTGCCCGGCATGTTTGAGAATGTTGGTAGACAGCTCGGTGGCCACCAAGGCAACGCGGCCTGCATCGGTGGTATCGAAGCCGATCTCCTCGGCCAGCCGCTGTGCCAGCCGGCGGGCGTGGCCAACCTGGCTTACTTCCTCCATGGCGACCACTTGAGTAACGCTTCCCCGCAGATTCATGTCCATCGGGTAATGGTCACTCGTGTACCGGCTCCCGGTGCGCTATCGAGCTCGAACTCATCGACGAGACGCTTGGCACCGGTCAAGCCCAGACCGAGGCCACTACCGGAAGTCCACCCATCTGTCATGGCGAGCTTGAGATCAGGTATGCCGGGCCCCTCATCGCGAAACGTCAGGCGAATGCCGACCCGCGGCCCATCTTCCAGAATGACCCAGTCCATATCGCCACCACCGCCATATACCACTGTGTTGCGTGCCAGTTCGCTGACTGCGGTGACCAGCTTGGTCAGGTCGATCAGGCGCAGGCCACAAGCCTGCGCGAGCTTGCGTACTTCCTGGCGGGCTTGCACAACGTCCTGTTCGACGCGTACCGGTTGGCTGCCGCTGCTGCGGATGTTCATCGAGTATTCACACGGCTACGCAATAACTGCATACCGCGCTCGACATTGAGGGCCGTACTGACGCCCGGCAGCATCAGCCCGAGTTCCACCAGCGTAATGGCTACCGCCGGCTGCATGCCGACCACGACGGTTTCGGCGTCCATGATCTTCGACACACCGGAGATGGTGCTGATCATCCGTCCGATGAACGAATCCACCATATCCAGCGCGGAAATATCAATGAGCACGGCCCGCGCCGAGGTCGCACTGATGCGCTCGGCCAAGTCATCCTGAAGGGTGATGGCGAGTTGGTCGTGCATGTCGACCTGGATGGTAACGAGCAGAAACTCACCCATCTGCAAAATCGGAATACGTTCCATCAGACCGCCTTGGTGACGCGAAGGCCAGAACGGCTCAGCGCGAGCGCAAGGGCATCGGCGAGGTTGGCTTTGGTGACGATGCCTTGCAAGTCCAGGCCCAGGTGCACGATGGTCTGAGCGATTTGCGGGCGCACACCGCTAATGATGCAGTCGGCGCCCATCAGGCGAATGGCAGTAACCGTCTTGAGCAGGTGCTGGGCGACCAGCGTGTCGACGGTCGGTACCCCAGTGATATCGATGATGGCGATTTCCGAACCGGTATCGACGATACGCTGCAACAACGACTCCATCACCACCTGAGTGCGCTGTGAATCGAGGGTGCCGATCATCGGCAGCGCAAGCACGCCTTCCCACAGTTTCACCACCGGTGTCGACAACTCCAGCAGTTCTTCCTGCTGACGCTTGATCACCGCCTCGCGGGATTTCTGGAAGGTACGAACGGTATGCAGGCCGAGCGTGTCGACGATTTCCGACAGGGTCCAGAGCTGCTCGGCGAACTGCTCCGCGCTGTCGGAATATTCGTGCTGAAGTACCATCATCAACGGACGCTTGATGGAGAAGACGAAGCTGGCCGTCTGTTGGGAGTCGAAGCCCGCAAGGACGCGGCTATGCGACAGTTTTTCCAGGAACAGGCGCATCTCGGCCCATGCAGCCCCTCCCAGATCGTTATCGCTACCTGCGCTCAGACTCGAAGTCAACAGCCCCAGAAACTCGCCTGTTTGCTGAGCGAGGTTGCCAGCCTTCATGCCGCGCTGCGACCCATCGGCCTCAAGATTCTCGGTCCAGGCAGTTTGCAGTTCCGCATGATTCGCCTGTATAGCAGTGACGGTGCGTTGATGTAGCGTTGCCATGTATCCCGCTCCTTGTAATGGAAACCGTACTTACGGTCCGATGTGTTGAATAGAAAGCGCTTCGGCCAAGGCGTTCCACTGAGCAGCCAGGCGGCGCTCCTGAGCCTCGGCGACCCGACAGTGTATGGATTTGCCTGTGCTTGAAATGGCTCGCCATAGCCGCCAGTTCGGCACAGCGACCTGACACCCGGATAGCTGTTTACCTGCGCACCGTTCTTTTCACGCTGGATGCATCGAGGCGGCCTGCGATGTTGAAAAATAGCCCGGAGTATAGGATTTATGTTCCAAGGAGGCCCAAGATAAATTTTCTGGGAAGGGTGACAAATGAGCATGCGCCGCGCGCCCTAACGGCTACTGACCAGGTTGGTCACGCAAGGTGTTTCTGCGTCCGAGTTATGGCAAGCCGTGCGGGGCGGCTTCGGTGTGCTGCATCAGGGATTCAGTTACAGCGGCGGGGATAAGGGCGCGCTCGACAAGCCAAATAACTGTATACTCGCGCGCCATTTTTTCCTGCTGCATCACCGAGGCCCGGCCCGTCATGTCGAAAAAAGTCCCAAGCGTAGGGTTCGTTTCACTCGGCTGCCCGAAGGCAACCGTGGATTCGGAGCGAATCCTGACCCAGCTGCGCATGGAGGGTTACCAGATCGTGCCGTCCTACGAGGACGCCGATGTGGTGGTCGTCAACACCTGCGGCTTTATCGACAGCGCCAAGGCCGAATCGCTGGATGCCATTGGCGAGGCCATCGCCGAGAACGGCAAGGTGATCGTCACCGGCTGCATGGGCGTGGACGAGAACAATATCCGTGGTGTGCATCCCAGCGTGCTGGCGGTCACCGGCCCGCAGCAGTACGAGCAGGTGGTCAATGCGGTCCATGAAGTGATCCCGCCGAGCATCGAGCACGACCCCTTCGTCGATCTGGTTCCGCCCCAGGGCATCAAGCTCACCCCGCGTCATTACGCCTACCTGAAGATTTCCGAAGGCTGCAACCACAGCTGCAGCTTCTGCATCATCCCCTCCATGCGCGGCAAGCTGGTCAGTCGTCCGGTGGGCAGTGTGCTGAGCGAGGCCGAGCGCCTGATCAAGGCTGACGTCAAGGAGATCCTGGTGATCAGCCAGGACACCAGCGCCTACGGCGTCGACCTCAAATACAAACTGGACTTCTGGAACGGCCAGCCAGTCAAGACGCGCATGCTGGAGCTGTGCGAGGAACTGGGCCGGATGGGCGTCTGGGTGCGCCTGCACTACGTCTACCCCTACCCCAACGTGGACGACGTGATTCCGCTGATGGCGGCTGGCAAAATCCTGCCCTACCTGGATATCCCCTTCCAGCACGCCAGCCCCAAGGTGCTCAAGGCCATGAAGCGTCCGGCCTTCGAGGACAGGACCCTGGCGCGCATCAAGCAATGGCGCGAGATCTGCCCCGAGCTGACCATCCGCTCCACCTTTATCGTCGGCTTCCCCGGCGAGACCGAAGAAGACTTCCAGTACCTGCTCGATTGGCTCACCGAAGCGCAACTGGATCGCGTCGGCTGCTTCCAGTACTCCCCGGTCGAAGGCGCACCGGCTGAAGAAATGGAACTGGAAGCCGTGCCGGACGAGGTCAAGCAGGAGCGCTGGGATCGCTTCATGGCCCACCAGCAGGCCATCAGCGCCGCGCGCCTGCAGCTGAAGATCGGGCGCGAGATGGACGTCCTTATCGACGAAGTGGACGAAGACGGCGCCATCGGTCGCTCCTGGGCCGACGCCCCGGAAATCGACGGCATGGTCTACGTCGACAGCGAGCACCCGCTGCAACCCGGCGACAAGGTGCGCGTGCGGGTGACCCACGCTGACGAATACGACCTCTGGGCCGAAGTGATCTGACCGCCCCACCGCTCGAAAGCAGCCCCGCCCATGCGGGGCTTTTTCATGCGTGCGCCATGCCTGGCGCACGCATGACTGGAACGGGCTAAAGTCCGCTCCTTAACCTAACGCTAGCTACAGGAGTAAATATGTATCGTGGTAGCTGTCTGTGTGGCGCAGTTTCGTTTCGCTTGCGTTCTGAACCCAAGGCTGTATCGAACTGCCATTGCAGAATGTGCCAAAAGCAGCATGGTGCTGCATTTGCCACATATGCAAGTTTGCCTAGATCTGATTTAGAGTATCTATCCGGGCAAGAACTGCTGACCTCCTACAACTCATCCGGGAGCATTGACAGAAAATTTTGTAGCGTCTGTGGCTCCAATATCGAATGGAGTGGCAGTGAAAAATTTCCTGGCTGGGTATCTATAGTCATAGCATCGCTTGATACTTACTTTGAGCCGAGGAGCACCAAAGATATTAATCTTGAGTCTAGAGCGTGCTGGCTAGCTAACCATTCATTCAACCCGGACGCGCCAGAGCCTTCCCCTTAACCAAACGTCAGGCACCATGGAGAATACCCATGCCATTCCCACCGGAAGAACGCAAGGCATTACTGGCTGTGAAAGGTGTTGGTCCTACGGTAGTGGTGCGCCTTGAACAAATGGGATTTGAAACACTGGCCCATCTAAGCAAAGCCAGTGCACTGGATATCGTCTCTCAAGCCTCGGCTATCGTCGGCTCCACGTATTGGAAGAACAGTCCGCAAGCTCGCGCGGCCATCCAAGCTGCAATTGCATTGGCACAATCGCGCCATGCATAACAAGTTCGTCAACCGGATCGCCCAAAAGCTACGCTTTTTACCGCCCGGTTACACCCAGCGTCAAACCTCATGACTGACTCCGTACCCACTGAAATATCAGCACAATTGTCGCAGGCGCTAGATGTTAGTGAACGTCATCTGGCATCAACGCTATTGCCGGTACATTTGTACGGCTCTGCCTTGAGCGGCGGTCTGAAGCCATACAGTGACATCGATTTGCTGGTCACAGTGGCGACAAAGCCTGATGAAACCACACGGCAAGCTTTGATGCTTGATCTACTCAAGATTTCGGCACCGCCTGGTCAAAGCAAAGATCTCCGCGCACTGGAAGTGACTGTTGTCGTGCACGACGACATCGTGCCGTGGCGTTATCCGGCCAGGCGGGAACTGCAATTCGGAGAATGGCTGCGAAAAGATATCCTTGAGGGTATCGTCGAACCCGCTGTCGTTGATGCTGATCTGGCGATTCTTCTGACGCAAGCTAGACAACACAGCAACGCCTTGACAGGTCCACCGGCAACGGAACTCTTCGACCCGGTACCAGAGAGCGATATTTTCAAGGCGTTGGCCGACACGCTGAAATTATGGAGCACACCGTCGGACAGGGCTGGGGATGAAAGGAATGTGATGCTTACTTTAGCCCGTGTCTGGTACAGCGCAGCAACCGGCAAGATTGCATCAAAGGACGTCGCCGCTGATTGGGCGATGGAACGTTTGCCAGAGAAGCATCAGCCCGCACTATATGAAGCTCGACAGGCCTACCTTGGACATTGCGAAGATCGCTTGGCCCTGCGTGGAGAGCAACTGAAAGATATCATTGAGCTGATCAAGCACGAAGTCACTTGCCTGCCTGGCCAGTGCCAATGATGGCTAACAAGCCGACTCGACCTAGGTTCTGTACGAAAAGTGTCTGCGCTCGGTGATGCTTCGTTAAAAATCGGTTCGGCAAGCCGCTTGCGGCTAACGCGCTTCAGCGCGGCCCGAAGGGCGAACGAAGTGAGTCATGCTCATTTACAGCTCGTAAACTCCGCTTGATTCGCTACGCTCACCCTGCGGGCCAGCCTGCGGCTGTTACTTCGCTACGCTACGTATCTCACCGATTTTTGCCTCGCCTGACCTTCGCTCGACGACTTTTCGTACAGAACCTAACACCAATGCTATGCATCAGAAGCAAGGAGGCACCATGCCGTTCGAAATATCCATGCATGACACCATAACGACGGAAGAAGTTCTTGAAATCTACAAGGCCAACCACTGGTCATCAGCCGGAAAACCAGATGAACTCATGGCAGCCTTGCGCAACTCGCATAGCCTTGTCACTGCGCGTGTCGCGGGAAAACTAGTCGGACTTGGTAACGCAATTTCTGACGGGCACCTCGTCGTATACTTTCCACACATGCTGGTGCATCCCGATTTTCAAGGCAAAGGTATTGGCCGGAAAATGATGTCGGCAATGCTGATAAAATACGCCAGCTTTCACCAGCAAATGCTTACCGCGGATGGCAAGGCAATTGAGTTCTATGAGTCGCTTGGTTTTGTACGTGCAGGCAACACCGAGCCTATGTGGATCTACGCCGGAACTGAGCACTGAAGTAGCTCACTGGAGCTGGCTAACGCTGACCTTCGGCCTAATCGCTAATAAACAAGAACAACCATGCTTAAGAAAATATTAATTTCCATATCATTCTTAGCGTTAACCTTGGTCATACTCTCACAATATGGCTATGTAAAATATCAGCAAAAGAGATACAGGGAATTGCAAGTGGAGTTCGGCCATGCTCGCGCCATCGATGCCTATCAAAGAACCTTGGAGCAAATTGACGAAAAAGGCTCTGACTACGCACGGCGAGCAGTGACAATCGGTCGAACCTACGAAACAGTCAAACTGGAAGAGTGGCAGAAAGAGAACAATATAAAGCTTTCAGAACACACCAAAACATTGCTAGAAAAAATCAACAACTACATAAAAGTCAAAGATCCCAAATAGCGCTCTCTGGTACATACCAAGGCACGCTAGAGCATGAATTCACTCATTGAAGTACAAAAGCTATCGCAAGCTCGCCAGTAACGCTACCTGACGAGCATGGACGCTTTTGAGGCTGCGACTCTTTACCACATGATTCCTGACTCCCGCGCTGACGAGTAAGATGCCGCATCGCCCGCAAACCGATGGATCGACACCATGAGCAATACCCTCGAATTCGCCCCTATGCCCGACGCCCAGGGCTACTTCGGCCCTTACGGCGGCCAACTGGTGCCGCCGCACCTGAAGCAGGCGATGGACGACATCAATCTGGCCTATGAGGAAATCCGCCAGCGCGAGGATTTCCAGCAGGAGCTGGCCAGCCTGTTCGCAGACTACGTCGGTCGCCCCAGCCCGATCTTCCATGCCCGGCGCCTGTCGGAAAAGCTCGGCGGCGCGCAGATCCATCTCAAGCGCGAGGACCTGAACCACACCGGCGCGCACAAGATCAATCACTGCCTGGGTGAGGCGTTGCTGGCCAGGTTCATGGGCAAGAAGAAGGTCATCGCCGAGACCGGCGCCGGCCAGCACGGCGTGGCGCTGGCCACCGCCTGCGCGCTGGTGGGCATTCCCTGCGAAATCCACATGGGCCAGGTGGATATCGAGAAGGAACACCCCAACGTCACCAAGATGAAAATCCTCGGCTGCAAACTGGTGCCGGTGACCCGTGGCGCGGCGACGCTCAAGGAAGCGGTGGACAGTGCCTTCGAGGAATACCTCAAGGACCCGCAGGATTTCATCTACGCCATCGGCTCGGTGGTCGGCCCGCATCCCTTCCCGAAGATGGTGCGTGACTTCCAGTCCATCATCGGTCGCGAGGCCCGCGAGCAGTTCCTGAGCAAACATGGCCGCCTGCCCGATCAGGTGGCCGCCTGCGTCGGTGGCGGCTCCAATGCCATGGGTATCTTCAGCGCCTTTCTCGCTGACGCCAGCGTGCGTCTGGTCGGCGTCGAGCCTGCCGGCGAAGGCATCGACAAGCCAGGCCGCCACGCCGCGACCATGACGGCGGGCAAGCCCGGCGAGTTGCACGGCATGGCCTGCTACGTGCTGGAAGACGAACAGGGCAATCCGGCGGCGGTGCATTCCATTGCCTCGGGGCTTGATTATCCCGGCGTCGGCCCGCAGCACAGCTACCTGAAGGATGCCGGGCGAGTGGACTACCAGTCCGTCACCGACCAGCAATGCCTGGACGCCTTCATGACCCTGTCGCGCACCGAAGGCATCATCCCCGCGCTGGAAAGCGCCCACGCCGTGGCCTGGGCCATGGCGACCGCACCGACACTGGACAGGGACCAGCATATCCTGGTCAACCTCTCCGGTCGCGGCGACAAGGATGCCGACTACGTGGCGCAGCTGCTGGGGTTGTAATGCGCCACGGCATCGAACCCATCGGCTATCTGCGTTCCTGCTTCCGGGAAAAGTTCGCCATCCCGCGCCAGCCACGTCTGGCGCCTGCGGCGCGTGGCGTGCTGGAGCTGCTGCCGCCGTTCGACACGGGCGAGGCAGTGGCGGGCCTGGAGCAGGTCAGCCATGTCTGGCTGCTGTTTCTCTTCCATCAGGCGCTGGAGGAAAAACCGCGCCTGAAGGTGCGGCCACCGCGCCTGGGCGGCAACCGCATGGTCGGGGTCTTCGCCACCCGCGCCACGCATCGTCCCAACGGTATCGGACAGTCGGTGGTCAGGCTCGATCAGGTTGAGCCGGGACGCCTGCTGGTGTCCGGCATCGATCTGCTGGACGGTACGCCGATCATCGACATCAAACCCTATGTGCCCTACGCCGACGCCCTGCCCGAGGCTCGCAACGACATGGCGGCAGAAGCACCCGTGCTGATCGAGGTGCACTGGAGCGAAAGCGCCCTCGCCCAGGCCCGTGGAGAAGCGCTGCGGCTGGGCGAGCCGGTGGTGGAACTGATCGAGCAGTGCTTGGCGCAGGACCCGCGTCCGGCCTATCAGAAGCCCGACCCCGAACGCCGCTACGGCGCGCAGTTCTGGGATCTGGACGTTCGCTGGCATTACCCCGACGGCGCCAGCATTCGCGTGCTCGAAGTGGTGCCTGCCTGACACAACCCTAAGGTGGAAAGCTCGCACAGCGATTTTCCACCGACCACTGCCCATCTGCTGGTGGAAAAGCCTGCGGCGTTTTCCACCCTACCCGGCTTCAGCGCTCCGCCGGAATCAGCCACAGGCGCTGGCTGCCATACACCGCATCGATATTCTGTGGCTTGAACGGAAAGCTCATGTAGCGACCCTTCATCCACGCCTCGATGCCATCGGCGTAATGCGGGCTGGCCGGATTGCCGGATTGCCCCGAGCTGTTCAGGCCGATCAGTGGCTCGTCGCGCCCGAAATCGACGACGATGCGCATGGCCGGGATCAGCCAGGTATCGAAATTCTGCCCCCAGCGGTAGGCGGAAACGTTCAGCGTGCTGTGATCGCCGCCCGCCGGATAAGGGCCGCGATCCAGATAGCCACGAATGGCATTGATCCCGCTGCGCTTGCTGGCCGGCATATAGGGCGCCAGTTGGGTGGTGCCCGTGGCCCAGGTGTAGTGGTGCAGCTTGCCCCACTGCCAGGCGCTGCTGTCGCTGCCCAGCTTCGCGGTCAGGTGATCGACCGCCGCCGCCAGGCTGCGCGCGAGGATGGCCGGCTTGTCTTCCCGCTGCGGCGTGTTCACATCGTCCCAGTAGGGGCTGTCGTCACGACCCAGCAGGTGATCGGCCTGGGCCGAATAGGAAATGTTGGCGGCCTGCAGCAACGCCTGCCAGGCAGGACTGTCGTCAGGGCCGAGCTCGTCGAGGAAGGTCTGCCGCGCACTTTCATGCAGGAATGCAGAATACAGGGCGGCATCGGCGGAGGCGGCGTCCAGCACGCCGTCGAATTTCAGCAGGCGCGAAAGAGCCATGCGGGCCTTGTCGCGTTCGCTGGCTGGCAGTGCCGCGATGGCCTGCTGCAAGGGCTCGCGCATGGACGGCTCCTCGAACATGGCGGCCAGCTTGGCGGCGAACGGGGTCGTGCGGTCGTACTGCATGGCGATCATGCTGGCAGTGTCGTGGCGGCCCTGCCCGGCCAGCTCTGCCAGGCGCTCGGCGCGTTCGGGATAGTGCCAGGAGTTGGACAGTTGCATGCCGTAGCCGCGCGGCACCGTGCGATGGTTGGCGGTGCCAAGCCAGCCCTGGGCCGGGTCCTGATCATAGGGATGCAACATGGGATCGGCGAAACCGTCCCAGTCGTAAAGCCCGTCCCAGCCCGGCGAAGGCAGCAACCCCAGGCCGCCACGGCGGTTGGGATAACGCCCGCTGACCTGCCAGCCGATGCCCTGCTCGTCGGCAAATACCATGTTCAGCGCCATGGCGCGGATGTCCCGGCTGGCCTCGAAAGCCTCATCGACATTTTTTGCCCGCGTGAGATCGAAGAAGGCATCGAGCGATTTGTCCGCCTCGAACTGAGTGGTCTTCAGCGCCAGGCCATAGCCGCTGCTCAGTTGCAGAGGCTGCAACGGATGCTTGCGCTCGCCCAGCACGCTGTTGAGCAGCGGACCGTTGCGCGTCTCGTAGATCGTCTCGCGAATGGGCCGCTGGCCCTTGACGATGAACGTCTCGTGGCGCTCGCGTGCCGCGACCCACTTGCCATCGGCCAGATACTGCAGACGCCCGCTCTCACGGCGGATCTTTTCCAGGAACAGGTCCTGGTTGTCGCCCATGACCATGGTCATGCCCCAGCCAAGCTTGCCGTTGAAGCCTGCCACCACCGCCGGAACACCCGCGACCGTCACCCCCGCCGCCTGGAATTTCGGCGAGCGGATCTGCACGAAATTCCAGTACGACGGCATCGACAGCGGCAGATGGGTATCGTTGGCCATCAGCGGCTTGCCGCTGCGCGTGCGGCTGCCGGCAATGGCCCAGTTGTTGGACGCCGCCACACTGAGCATATTCAGCTCGGCGACCTGCGCGGCTGCGCGGTCGAGCGCGGCCAGGCCGGGAATCTGTCCGCTCAGTTGCAAGCCTTCGAGCTTCGCCGCCTCCTCGAAGGGCAGCGGCTCGTCGGGATAGGTTGGCAACAGCCAGGCGAGCTTGTCGCTGCCGACGCGCTGCGCCAGCACCAGGGCGGCGATTTCCTCCTGCAGATTCACCGACAGGCCGAAGTTCAGCAGGCAGAACACCAGCACCGAATCCTCGGGCTTCCAGTATTCGGGCGTGTAATCGGCAGCGGCCAGGTCCATCGGCAGCTTGTCGCGGTGCCTGTACAGGTAGGCGTTGACGCCACGCGCATAGACCTCGAAGAAGCGCTTCATCCGTGGCGAGCTTTCACGATAGAGCACCTCGGCACTCTTGCGCAGGTTGACGGCGCGCATGAAGCGGTCGATTTCCAGCACACCCGGCCCAGCCATCTCGGCCAGTCGCCCCTGCGCCATCAGCCGCAGGCTGACCATCTGGCTCAGGCGGTCGGTGGCGTGGATGTAGCCCAGGCCGAACAATGCATCGTGGAAGGTGCTGGTTTCGATCAGCGGCATGCCCAGGGCGTTGCGCCGAATGCTGACACGCTCTGCCAGCCCGGTCAGCGGCTGCACGCCCTGCTTCGGCGGCAGGCTGTCGCTGTAGCGGCTGTCCAGATAGGCCTGACAGCCCATCAGGCTGACGGCGGCGACGGTGGCGCCGAGAATCAGGCGAACCAGATTAAATGGCGGACGCAGTGACATCGACGGCTCCTTTGAGCTGAGCGCAACAGGGACAGTATTCAGGATAGAAGCAAAGGTGTGATGCGACGGAATCAGGCGGTAGCCGGCGTCAGCGCCTCGTCCAGCAGCCAGCGTGCCGAACGGCGTGCGGCTGCCTTGTGCTGCAATTCAAGGGCGCTGAAATGGGCCTCGTGACGGCGACGCTCGGCCTTGTCCAGGGCCTTCCAGGCCGCGTGGGTCGGCACCTGCGCGGTCGCCTCGTACAACGCCTGGAATACCTCGCAATGTGGGTCCTGACTCAGTTTCGCGTCGTAGTTGTCGAGCAACACCTTGATGCGAATGGCCCCCTCGATCAGGGGTAGCTGCTCGTCGAGCAGACTGCTGGCCAGAATCCGCAGGTCAGCCGCAAGCTCGGCATGCTGTCGAGCCTGCTGCGCCGCCTGCTGTCGCTCGTTACGCCAGACCCTGCGCCACAGATACAGCGCATAGCCGGCCAATGCGGCGATCAGCAGAGCGCCGATGAGCAGTACTGCAGCGAACGGCGTCATCAGCGACTCAGGCTCCGTGGCACTTCTTGAATTTCTTCTGGCTGCCGCATGGGCAGGGATCGTTGCGACCGACATCCTTCAACGGATTGCGTACCGGATCATGGCTGTGGTTGCAGTGCGGACCATGAACATGCCCGTGGTGATGGTCGTGGTCGTGATCACAGTCGGGGCCATGCACATGAGGTTCGTGATTCATCGAGTCGCTACTCCGGAATGAGGGTGCCGGGAATTATCTCGCCATTGCGGGAAATATGCACCCTGCGTCCACCCCACATGCCAAGCTTCAAGTCACCGTCCAGCCGGTAGGCAATGGGCCGATCCGGCTTTTCCAGCAGGCGCACGATGTACTTCATATGTCGCCAGAGGTTGGTGTGCACCGGAACCTCGTAATAGTCGAAGCTGTTCGCCGGCACGGTCAGCCAGCCGCTGGATTCGCCACTGGCCAACTGGATGTCATTGAGATGAACGTTATAGCGCAGGCCACGCACAGGCAGGCTGTGATCGTTGGGGTTGTCGATGCGAAAACGCAGCAAGAACTGCTGTTCCAGCAAACGCGCCTTGATGATCTCGACCTTGGCCAGCTGAACCTGCGGGTCATCGAAATTGCTGCCCAGCCAGGTCGAACAACCCGACAGGCCGGTCAGAAGGCTAAGCAACGCCATCGTTCTAAGTATTTTTATCGTGCGTTCCTGGCAAAGCATTCCGGTACTCCAAAGGACGGCCAAGTGTAACAAGCGTCAAACTGTCTGCAACGGCTTGGCACACGAATTTCGCACACCCGCGTTACACCTTGCCGACAGGCCTTCATTCGGCCAATACACGTGCCAGTACCGCTCGCACCTTGACTATGCCCTCGACCAGGGCGGCTTCGATCTCGGCCATGGTGATGATCCCGGTACTTTTGCCCGCCGCCGGATTGACCACCAGCGCCAGACACGCATAGGGCAGCTCCAGCTCACGTGCCAGCACAGCTTCCGGCATGCCGGTCATGCCCACGATATCGCAGCCGTCGCGCTCCATTCGCGCGATCTCGGCCACCGTTTCCAGCCGTGGGCCCTGGGTACAGCCATAGACACCATGGCTGCTGAACGGATAGCCCTCAGCCATCAGGCCGGCAATCAGGCGCTGGCGCAGCGCTTCGTCATAGGGGTAGCTGAAATCGACATGGGTAACCTGCTCGATATCGCCCTCGAAGAAGGTCTGCTCGCGGCCATGGGTGTAATCGATGATCTGGTGCGCCACGCATAGATGGCCGGTGCCCATGGCCGGGTGAATGCCGCCTACCGCATTCACCGCGACTATCGCCTGCGCACCGGCCTGCTTCAGCGCCCAGAGGTTGGCGCGATAGTTGACCTGGTGCGGGGGTATCCGGTGCGGATGGCCGTGACGGGCGAGGAACAGCACCTCGCGCCCGGCATATTCGCCCCGCATGATCTCTGCTGATGGCGCCCCGTAAGGCGTCTGCATGACCAGCCTTTGCTGCAGGACGAAGCCGCTCAACTCGGTCAGGCCGGTACCGCCGATGAAGGCATGGACAGTCATGGAGCCTTCCTTCTCAGTCGATCAGTTCTGCCGCTTTCAGCGCAGCTACGGACGCACGCCAGCGAGGATTCTGTTTGTATTCGGGGGCGACATCGAAGCGGCCACGCATCTTGCCCAGACTCGCCGAAGGCGTCATCTTCAACTGCTGCACGGCGACCAGCGCCAGCTCGGCTGCGGCCCGGTCATTGCACACCAGGCCCATGTCGCAACCCGCCGAGAGCGCCACCCGAATGCGTTCGCCCGCATCGCCCGCCACATGGGCGCCGGCCATGGACAGGTCGTCGCTGAAGATGACGCCGCCAAACCCCAGTTCGCCGCGCAGGATGTCCTGCAGCCAGCGCCGCGAAAAACCCGCCGGTTGCGCATCGACGCTCGGATAGATGACGTGGGCCGGCATGACGGCATCGAGCTGACCACTCAAACGCTGGAACGGGATCAGATCGACCGCACGTAGCTGATCCAGGCTGCGCTCGTCCACCGGGATCGCCACATGAGAATCGGCCTCTGCCCAGCCGTGCCCCGGAAAGTGCTTGCCCGTGCTGGCCATTCCCGCCTCGCGCATGCCCTTCATAAAGGCAGCCGCGAGGTCCGCAGCGCGCAGCGGATCACCTTCGAATGCCCGCGTGCCGACCACGGCGCTGCGCTGATGATCCAGGTCCAGCACCGGTGCAAAACTGAAGTCCAGCCCCACTGCCCGCACTTCGGTGGCCATCACCCAGCCACAGCTTTCAGCCAGCTGCAGCGCATCGGCACGCCGGGCGAACTCGCGCATTGCCGGCAAACGGACGAAATCGCGCCGCAGCCGCTGAACCCGACCGCCCTCCTGATCGACCGCCAGCAACAGCCCGGGGCGTATCGCGCGAATCGCCCGGCACAGCTCACGCACCTGGCGCGGGTGCTCGATATTGCGCGCGAACAGAATCAGCCCGCCGACTTCCGGCTGACGCAGCAGGTGGCGATCCTCGGCAGTCAGCCAGGTGCCGGCGATGTCCAGCATCAATGAGCCTTGCATGATAGTGAGCAGATCCTTAATTGAGTGTGGCGCCTGACCAGCTCGGGCAGGCTTCTTCCCCTATCTGTACCGCGCAGCCCGCCGGCACCAGGGGGAAAAGATCGAGCAGGTCGGCATTGCGCAGCCTGATGCAGCCATGGGAAAGCGGTACGCCCATGGGCTCCGTATCGGGCGTGCCATGCAGATAGATGTAGCGACGAAAGGTATCGACCGCGCCCAGACGGTTGTAGCCGGGTTCGCAGCCACTGAGCCAGAGAATGCGGGTCAGGATCCAGTCGCGGCCCGGAAATTGCGCATGCAGCTCGGGGCTCCAGACCTCACCGGTCCAGCGCCGCCCGCGCAGCACGGCGCCAACAGGCAGGCCGTCACCAATCCGCGCACGTACCTGGTGACGACCGCGCGGCGTGCAACCGGAACCGTTGGGTTCACCCGCGCCATTCAACGCAGTGGATACGGGCAAGCGGACGCGCAGCCTGCCGGCGCTGAAGCCGTAGAGCATCTGGTCGGCGATGGAGATATGCAGCAGATCGAGATCGGACATGGCCGCTAGCTTACCGGTCAATCCGTGATCGCGCATCCGGACAGGCTGTTGAAAGCGCTGGCGAGATTCACCCCTTGGGCGTCATCGCCAGGGCATTGCGCCGCACAATGGGATGCGCCTGGGCCAGAGTCGAATCGTCCACGCCCGAGTCGGCACGCATACCCGCTGCCAGGAACGGCACCATCATCCGCATGACCTGTTCGATGGAAGTCCTCGCCCCGAAATCGTTTTCGGCGATGGCGCGCAACGCCTTGATGCCGGACATGCTGAAGGCCGCCGCACCCAGCATGAAATGCACACGCCAGAAGAGTTCGATCGGCGGTATCGAAGGCGCCGCTTCATGCACCCGCAGCATATAGCGCCGGAACACCTTGCCGTACATATCATCCAGATAGCGGCGCAGGTGGCCCTGGCTCTGGCTGAACGACAGGCCCAGCAGACGCATGAAGATCGACAGATCGTCGCCGCTGCGCGGCTTCACCGCCAGCGCCTGCTCAACGAGGATTTCCAGCAGCTCTTCGAGGCTTTCCTTGCGGTCTGACTGTGCTTCGCGCCTGTCCAACTCACGTTCGAGGCTGACACAGAAAGGGCCGAGAAAACGGGAGAAGACCGCCTGGATAAGCGCCTTCTTGGAGCCGAAGTGATAGTTGACCGCCGCCAGATTGACTCCAGCCTTGCTGGTGATCAGGCGAAGCGAAGTCTCGGCGAAGCCCTTTTCCGCAAACAGCTGTTCCGCTGCATCAAGAATCCGCTCCACTGTTTCCGACTGCGCCATGCCCCCTCCAAAACGACAAACACGTGTTTGAAACTTACGTTTCACGCGAGAACAAGTCAACCGCGACCATCTGCCCATCATACGCAACAGGCTCTCGCCCGGGGCTTGCCGCCGATGATCGAAACAACGATTGCCAAGCCACCGACACTGTATATAATCCCAGTCACTGTATAAAAGAACAGAGACCGCCATGATCAAGCTGACCCCTCGCCAGTCGGAAATCCTTGCCTTCATCAAGCGCTGCCTGGAAGAAAACGGCTACCCGCCGACGCGTGCGGAGATCGCTCAGGAACTGGGTTTCAAATCCCCCAACGCCGCCGAGGAGCATCTGAAAGCGCTGAGAAACAAAGGTGCTATCGAAATGACGCCCGGCGCATCGCGCGGGATACGTATTCCCGGCTTCGAACCCGCCGCCGATGAAAGCGGCCTGCCGATCATTGGCCGTGTCGCCGCCGGGGCACCCATCCTGGCCCAGCAACATATAGAAGAGTCCTGCCAGATCAACCCCACGTTCTTCCATCCCCCTGCCGATTATCTGCTGCGGGTACATGGCATGAGCATGAAGGATGTCGGCATTTTCGATGGCGATCTGCTCGCCGTCCACACTGCCCGTGAAGCACGCAACGGGCAGATCGTCGTGGCCCGCATCGACGATGAAGTGACGGTAAAGCGCTTCAAGCGCGAGGGGAAGAAGGTCTGGCTGCTGGCGGAAAATCCCGAGTTCGCCCCTATCGAAGTCGATCTGGAACAACAGGAACTGGTTATCGAAGGCTTGAGCGTCGGCGTCATTCGCCGCTAAGGAGAGGTCCATGCAGTACCAAACCACCGCCAGTAAACCACCACAGCTTTCCCTGTTCGAAGGGCTCATCGCTCACAGCCTGACGCCTTTCGCGAACATCACGCGCGTCCCGACACAGACTGCTGAGGAGCGTCTCAGCGAAATGACCCTGAGCGGCAGCGACGGCCATTGCCGCCTGTTGCTCGCGCCCATTTTGCGTGAACTCAGCGAAGCGGCGGATACCCGCTGGCTGACACTGATCGCACCACCGACCTCGCTCTCCCAGAGCTGGCTGCGGGAAAGCAGCCTCAATCGCGACCGCATCCTGCTGCTGCCGGCCCGCGAGACCCAGGACACGCTGGAACTGGCCTGCAAGGCATTGATGTCAGGCTGCAGCCATACGGTGATCACCTGGTTCCCTCGCATCGACCGGGCCAGCCGACTGAGACTGCGCGCCGCCGCCGAGCTTGGGCGCACGCAAAGCCTGAACATACGCTTGGGCAACTGAAACGCGCGGCACATGGATGTGCCTTTCCCCCGCAGAATCCGTCCTTCCAGCAATCACGCTCGCGCCACGGCAATCAATGCAGTACGTGCGCAACCTCTTCCTGCACGAACTCTCCTTCCGCCATCTGCCCGGCCATTTGCACACCTACGCTGAACATCGCCTTGGCGATTTCGACGTGCTGCCCTTGCAGAAACACCTTCGCGTCGTCGGAGAAATCCAGCGTGACCAGCACCCCTTCGTCCTCCGCACGACGCAGCACTATGCTGCCGTCGGGTAGCTCGACGATTTCCAGAAAAGACGTTGGCATGAGTCTGCTCCCCGTGAAAGGCGCGCATTGTAGCAGCCGACCAGCCAGCCGGCAGCCCTCTGGTCGAACGAGCCAGGGCAATCGCGCTATGCGCTCAAAAAGCCGAAAACAGCGCTGGAAAGCTGGAGGCTGAACGACAAGCGATCCAGGTTCGAGCGCACATGGCGTTTTTTTTCGTCCAGCCTCCAGCGCTTTTATCGAACGACCATCGCAGAATGACGCCATAGCGCGATCGCCCTGTCGAACGAGCCGGGAAGGCTCAGCTTCGTCGGGGGATGCGCTGCAGCCTGATCGCGCATAGCATGGGCAAACATGACAACAGACCCGACCTTCAGCCGGGCGATCTTCGACAAAGGGAACTTGCCCGCGTGACCACCAGAACCCTGCTACTCACCGCCTTGGCCATGCTCGCTTTCGCTGGCAACTCGCTGCTCTGCCGCGTTGCGCTGCGCGATACGGACATCGATCCGGCAAGTTTCACCGCGCTGCGCCTGCTGGCTGGCGCGCTGGTGCTGTGGTTGCTGCTTCGCTTGCGCCAGGGGACTGGTGCCCCGGCAGGCAGTTGGTCGGGCGCAGTGACACTGTTCCTGTACGCGGCTGCCTTTTCCTACGCCTATGTGAAGCTCGATGCGGGCGCCGGTGCGCTCATGCTGTTCGCTGCGGTGCAGCTGAGCATGATCGCCTGGGGACTGTTCAAGGGCGAGTGGCTCTCACCCATGCAGACCCTGGGCTCAGCCCTGGCGCTGGCTGGCCTGATTGGCTTGTTGCTGCCCGACGCCAGCGCGCCGGCGATGGGCGCCGCGCTGCTGATGATTCTGTCCGGGGTCGCCTGGGGCGCCTATTCGCTGCTGGGGCGTGGCACCCGCGATCCGCTGGCGGCAACCGCCGGCAACTTCATCCGCGCGCTGCCGATAGCGGCGGTACTGTGCCTGCTGGCGTTGCCTGGCCTGGAATGGGATCGCGCCGGGGTGATCTATGCGCTGCTTTCCGGCGGTCTGACGTCGGGCATCGGCTATGCCCTCTGGTATGCAGTGCTACCGCGCCTGGCGGCAACCCAGGCCGCCAGCATCCAGCTCAGCGTGCCACTGCTGACCGTCCTCGCGGGAAGCCTGCTACTGGGTGAGGCATTGACTGGCCGGCTGGTGATTACCGGCCTTGCGATACTCGGTGGCATCGTGCTGGTGCTCTGGGCTGGGAAGAAGGCCTGAGCCGCGTTTCACCACTCCGTGAGGGATTCGCGGTAGCGCAGGGTCAGCTCCTTCAGTTGCTGTCGCCAGGTCGCCACCTCATCAGCCGACAGCGGCGCCACCTCATCGTCCACACCGACCGCCTCGATCAAGGGCAGACTGGGATCGGTCTTGGCCTTGGCCGGCGCACGAGGCGGCTCGAACAGCGCCGCATGGGCAGCCAGCAACTGCGCCAGCCAGCTCTGCGGCTGCCCGGCGAGCTCCATGAGTTCGGCAAGCTCGGGACTCGGTGACGAATCCTGCGGCGAGCGGGTGAGCAGCAGCTCCACCCGCGCCGCATTGGCGCCCGGCAGACGGTAGTAGCCGGCAATCTCGTGACAGAGCCCCAGCAACGCCCCATAGAGATGGAACAGGCAAGCCTCGCGCTCGGCCTGCACGGGACCTTGCGCACCGACGCCGCCCTGCTCCTCGGCCCGCCGCCAGTTGTTCAGCGCCAGCCCGGCGAAGTAGAGCTTCTGATTGGTTCGGGTGTAGCGCTCATGTGCCATGGGCGGCAGCCTCATTTCAAGAAAAGTTCCGAGGCTGTAGCCAGCGTCCCTCCAGCCTCCAGCCTCAAGCGCCGTTATCGGCTTGAAGCTATTTTGCGCTCTTGTCCTCGACCTTCCACTTGCCGCCGTCGAAGAAGGCTTTCCAGCCCGTCGGCTTGCCGTTCACCTCGGTCTGCACGTACTGCTCCTTGGTCTTGCGGCTGTAGCGGATGACCGCTGGCCGGCCTTCCGGATCCTTCTTCGGCGCATCCAGCAGGAAGTGATACTTCGGATCGATCTCATCTTTGTGCGGGATCAGCTCCAGCACCAGCGGTGCGCGGGTCTCGCGGTTCTTCGGGAACTGACTGGCAGCCAGGAACAGCCCGGACGCGCCGTCGCGCAGCACGTAGGTGTCATCGACCTTCTCGCACTTGAGCTCGGGCATCTTCACCGCGTCCATCTTCGGCGGCGCCGCCTCGCCGCTCTTGAGCAGCTTGCGGGTGTTCTTGCATTCGGCATTGGTGCAGCCGAAGAACTTGCCGAAACGACCGGTCTTGAGTTGCATTTCGCTGCCGCACTTGTCGCATTCCAGGCTCGGACCTTCGTAGCCCTTGATGCGGTATTGCCCCTCTTCGATCTCGTAGCCGGTGCAATCCGGGTTGTTGCCGCAGATATGCAACTTGTGCGTCTCGTCCAGCAGATAGGCATCCATGGCGGTGCTGCAGATCGAGCAGCGGCGCTTGCCCAGCAACACCCGCGATTCGGACTCGCCCTCGTCGTCGGCGGCGATCTCGTCGCCCGGAATCAGGTTGACCGTGGATTTGCAGCGCTCCTTCGGCGGCAGGCTGTAGCCGGAGCAGCCGAGGAACACGCCAGTGGAGGCGGTGCGGATCATCATCGGTCGGCCACAGACCTTGCACGGGATATCGGTCAGGGTCGGCTGGTTGGCGCGCATGCCATTTTCGCCGGCTTCGGCGATTTCCAGCTTCTTGCGGAAGTCACCGTAGAACTCGTCCAGCACGGCCTTCCACTCGCGTTCGCCCTGGGCGACGTCGTCGAGGTGTTCTTCCATGCCGGCGGTAAAGCCGTAGTCCATCAGGTTGTTGAAACTCTCCGAAAGGCGCTCGGTGACGATGTCGCCCATCTTCTCGGAGTAGAAACGACGGTTGTGCAGCGACACGTAGCCGCGATCCTGGATGGTGGAAATGATCGCCGCATAGGTGGATGGACGACCGATGCCGCGCTTTTCCATTTCCTTGACCAGGCTCGCTTCCGAGAAACGCGCCGGCGGTTTGGTGAAATGCTGGCTCGGGTCGAGCTTGAGCAGCGCCATGGCATCGCCCTTGTTCATCTCCGGCAGCACATCGTCTTCGCCGCCCTTGCTCTGCTGCGGCATGACCTTGGTGTAACCGTCGAACTTGAGAATACGGCCCTTGGCGCGCAGCTCGAAATTGCCTGCCACCACCGTGACGCTGGTGGACAGATACTGTGCTGGCGGCATCTGGCAGGCAACGAACTGGCGCCAGATCAGCTCATACAGACGCTCGGCATCGCGCTCCATGCCAGACAGCTGGGTCGGACGCAGGTTGACATCGGAGGGGCGGATCGCTTCGTGCGCTTCCTGGGCGCCCTCCTTGCTGGAATAAACGCTGGGCTTCTCCGGCAGATACTTGTCGCCGAACTCGTCCTGGATGAAGCCGCGCACCATATCGATGGCATCCGCCGACAGGTTGGTGGAGTCGGTACGCATGTAGGTGATGTAGCCGGCTTCATACAGACGTTGCGCCATCATCATGGTTTTCTTCACGCCGAAGCCGAGGCGGTTGCTCGCTGCCTGCTGCAGGGTCGACGTGATGAAGGGCGCGGACGGCTTGCTGCTGGTCGGCTTGTCTTCGCGCTTGCTGACGCTGTAGCTCGCGCCCTGCAGCTGCTCCAGTGCGGCCATGGCATGGCCTTCATTCAGCGGCTTGAACGCCTGGCCATTTTCCCGCGCGACCTCGAAGCGAACCTTGGCCTTGTCAGCCGTGGCGAGGTCGGCGTGGACTTCCCAGTACTCTTCCGGAACGAAGGCGCGGATCTCGCGCTCACGCTCGACCACCAGCTTCACCGCCACCGACTGCACGCGACCCGCTGACAAGCCCCGGGCAATCTTCGACCACAGTAGCGGCGAAACCATGTAGCCCACCACACGGTCGAGGAAGCGCCGCGCCTGTTGCGCATTGACACGGTTGATATCCAGCTCGCCTGGCTTGGAGAAGGCCTCCTGGATCGCCTTCTTGGTGATCTCGTTGAATACCACGCGCTTGAAGCGGCTGTCGTCACCGCCAATGGATTCGCGCAGGTGCCAGGCGATCGCCTCCCCCTCTCTATCCAAGTCGGTCGCGAGATAAATGGTGTCGGCTTCCTTGGCCAGACGGCGCAGTTCCTCGATCACCTTTTCCTTGCCGGGCAGGATTTCGTATTTGGCTTTCCAGCCGTGCTCCGGATCGACACCCATGCGGGTGAAGAGCTGGCGCTTGGCCTTTTCCTTGGGCGACAGCGCAGGCGCTTCGGCGACCGCAGCCTTGCCACGCTTGACCGGCTCGCGGGAAGCGGAACCGCTGGTGGGAAGGTCGCGGATGTGGCCGATACTCGATTTCACCACGTACTGGCTGCCCAGATACTTGTTGATGGTCTTGGCCTTGGCCGGTGATTCCACGATGACCAGCGATTTACCCATGGAGAGGAGAGTTCCTGAATCGAGAGGTGAACTGAGAAGATTTGCTCCGCAGTGCGAAAAAACTGCACTGTCGGAAAGGTGCGAAGCGGCGTTTCATCCGCCGCACAGGACACTCCATGCCCGAAAATAGTTCTTCATCCGCAGTCAGCATGGCTGTCCAGCGGGTCTTGCATCAAGCCGGATCGGGTCACAGCGCCTTCGCTCTGCCCCAAAAGCACCGCTATATATAGTGGCGAGCGAGCCAAGGTCAAGCGCAAGGACCAAGCCCGTCGGCAGGTTCAGCCGCCAAAGAGGCTGGATTCTTCCTCGATCAATGCGAAGCGAGGCAGCGTTTCGCCATCGACCTCGACCGTTTCGGTGAACATCGACAGCGGCCGGACCCAGAGCCCGAAATCCCCGTACAACGCCTGGTAGAACACCATGAACTCTTCCGTTTCGGAATGCTGGGCCACCGCGAATACCCGGTACTCGGGTCCCTTGTAATGACGGTAACGCCCTGGGGTGATCTGCATTTCGGCTGCCTCTGCAAAATAATGACGGTCCTGAAATGAAAACCGGGGCACAAGGCCCCGGCTTCCTTCCGTGCTCGAACAGCTTAGCAGCCAGTTGAAAAACGTAGGCGAGGCAGGCAAGACAAGGCGAGAACAGGCGAGAGCGCGGAGTTTAGTGATCTAAATGAGCAGCTCGAGCCTGTTTTCAACGCAGTATTGCCAACGCAGCCAGTTTTTCAACACCTGTTAGACGCGTTCGAACACCGTGGTGATACCTTGTCCCAGCCCGATACACATCGTGGACACGCCAAGGGTACCGCCATTCTGCTTCATGACGTTCAGCAGCGTGCCGGAGATACGCGCTCCGGAGCAACCGAACGGATGGCCCAGTGCGATGGCGCCGCCATGCAGGTTGACCTTCTCGTCCATCTTGTCGAGCAGCTTGAGATCCTTGAGCACCGGCAGCGCCTGCGCAGCGAAGGCCTCGTTCAGTTCGACGTGGCTGATGTCGTCCATGGTCAGGCCGGCGCGCTTGAGCGCCTTCTGCGTAGCCGGCACCGGACCGTAGCCCATGATCGCCGGATCGACCCCGGCCAGCGCCATGGAACGGATCACCGCCAACGGCTCGATGCCCAGGTCCTTGGCCCGCTGAGCGCTCATCACGATCATGCAGGACGCGCCGTCGGTGATCTGCGAGGACGTACCCGCCGTCACGGTGCCGCCCTTGGGGTTGAACGCAGGCTTGAGGGTGGCCAGGCTTTCCAGGGTGGTTTCCGGGCGAATGGTTTCGTCGTAGTCGAAGACCTTGAGGAAGCCGTTCTCGTCGTGACCCTGCATCGGGATGATTTCATCCTTGAACAGGCCTTCGACGGTCGCCTTGTGCGCCAGGCGGTGCGAGCGCTCACCGAAGGCGTCCTGCTGCTCGCGGGTGATGCCGTGCATCTTGCCGAGCATTTCGGCGGTCAGGCCCATCATGCCGGACGCCTTGGCGGCGTGCAGCGACAGCTGCGGGTTCGGATCGACGCCATGCATCATGCTGACGTGGCCCATGTGCTCGACACCACCGATGACGAACACGTCACCGTTGCCGGTCATGATCGCCTGGGCGGCGGTGTGCAGCGCGCTCATCGAAGAACCGCACAGGCGGCTGACGGTCTGTGCCGCGCTGGTGTGGGGAATGCGGGTCAGCAGCGAAGCCATGCGGGCGATGTTCCAGCCCTGCTCCAGGGTCTGGTTGACGCAGCCCCAGATCACATCTTCCACTTCTGCCGGATCGATCTTCGGGTTGCGCGCGAGCACACCGTCGATCAGTTGCGCAGACATGGTCTCGGCGCGGGTGTTGCGGTGCATGCCGCCCTTGGAACGACCCATCGGGGTACGGCCGAAGTCGACAATGACGACGTCTCTCGGATTAAGGCTCATATCTTCACTCTCGCTCGATTAACCGTAGAAGCGCTGGCCGTTGGCAGCCATTTCACGCAGCTTCGCAGTCGGGTGGTACAGCGGGCCCAGGTCGGCGTACTTGTTGGCCAGCGCCACGAACTCGGCGACACCGATCGAATCGATGTAGCGCAGTGCACCCCCACGGAAGGGAGGGAAACCGATGCCATAGATCAGGCCCATGTCGGCTTCGGCGGCGGTCTCGACGATCTTGTCTTCCAGGCAGCGAACGGTTTCCAGGCACAGCGGGATCATCATGTAGTTGATGATGTCCTCGTCGGACAGCTCGCGGGTCTCGCTGACGATCGGCTTGAGCAGCTCGTAGGATTGCGGGTCGACGACCTTCTTCGGCTTGCCCTTCTTGTCCACTTCATAGACGTAGAAGCCCTTGCCGTTCTTCTGGCCCAGGCGGTTGGCCTCGTACATGACATCGATTGCGGTTCTGCCATCGTCCTTCATGCGATCCGGGAAGCCTTCGGCCATCACGTCACGGCCGTGGTGGCCGGTATCCATGCCGACGACGTCCATCAGGTAAGCCGGGCCCATGGGCCAGCCGAACTTCTCCATCACCTTGTCGGCGCGCACGAAGTCGACACCGTGGGCGATGGCGCGGGCGAAGCCGCCGAAGTACGGGAACAGCACGCGGTTGACCAAAAAGCCCGGGCAATCGTTGACCACGACCGGGCTCTTGCCCATCTTCTTGGCGTAGGCGACGGTGGTGGCGATGGCGGTTTCACTGGTCTTCTCGCCACGGATGACTTCCACCAGCGGCATCATGTGCACCGGGTTGAAGAAGTGCATGCCGCAGAAGTTTTCCGGACGCTTGAGCGCCTGGGCCAGCAGGCTGATGGAGATGGTGGAGGTGTTGGAGGCGATGATCGCGTCCTCGCGCACCAGGCCTTCGACTTCGGCCAGTACCGCCTGCTTGACCTTGGGGTTCTCGACCACGGCCTCGACGACGATGTCGACGTTGCCGAAATCACCATAGGAGGTGGTCGGGCGAATCGCATTGAGGGCTTCGGCCATCTTCGCCGGGGTCATGCGACCCTTCTCGACGCGCTTGCCGAGCAGCTTGGACGCCTCGTCCAGGCCCATCTGGATGCCTTCCTCGCGGATATCCTTCATCAGGATCGGCGTACCCTTGATGGCTGACTGGTAAGCGATGCCGCCACCCATGATGCCAGCGCCGAGTACGGCAGCCAGTTTCACCTCGCGGGCCTGCTTGTCGTAGTTCTTGGCCTTCTTCTTCAGCTCCTGGTCGCTTAGGAACAGACCGACCAGGCTCTCGGCGACCGAGGTCTTGGCCAGCTTGGCGAAGCCGGCGGCCTCGACTTCGATGGCCTTGTCACGCCCGAAGTTGGCTGCTTTCTGAATGGACTTGATGGCTTCGACCGGCGCCGGGTAGTTCGGACCCGCCTGACCGGCAACGAAGGCCTTGGAGGTCTCGAACGACATCATCTGCTCGATGGCGTTGAGCTTGAGCTTTTCCAGCTTCGGCTGACGCTTGGCCTTGTAGTCCAGCTCACCGGAAATGGCGCGCTTGACCAGATCCAGCGCCGCAGCCTGCAGTTGCTCGGGCGCGACCACGGCATCGACGGCATGTACTTTCAGCGCGTCTTCGGCGCGGTTTTCCTTGCCAGAGGCGATCCACTCGACGGCATTGTCGACACCGATCAGGCGCGGCAGACGCACGGTGCCGCCGAAGCCCGGGTAGATGCCCAGCTTGACTTCCGGCAAACCGATCTTGGCCGCACTGGACATGACGCGGTAGTCAGCCGCCAGGCACATCTCGAAACCGCCACCCAGGGCGATGCCGTTGATGGCGACGACGGTAGGCACGCCCAGGTCTTCGAAATCGCTGAAGATCTTGTTCGCTTCGAGGTTGCCGGCGACCAGTTCCTCGTCCGGGAGCTTGAAGTTATCGACGAATTCGGTGATGTCGGCGCCGACGATGAAGACGTCCTTGCCGCTGCTGACGATAACGCCCTTGACCGAAGCGTCGGCCTTGATGGCGTCGACGGCCTGGCGCAGTTCGTTGAGGGTGAGGCGATTGAACTTGTTGACGGACTCACCCTTGAGGTCGAAATTCAATTCGACGATGCCACTCTCAAGAGCCTTAACCGTGATGGCTTTACCTTCGTAAATCATCAACTGATCTCCAGATATGGAAGCTGAACGTTACGTGTCGCACGTCGTCGGTCTTCATGACCGTCATCGAAACCGATGACCCGACACCCACCGACACGATAATCAGGGTAGACGGCATTTGCATGGCAAACGCTCGATTCATACGCCCGTTTGATTGGGTGGACACACCTTCATGGAAAAGCACCCGCTTGTCAATCGGCGATCAAGCCAGAAGCTCACTCGGGCCATCGTTCTGCAGATCAATGACCGCAGGACCGTAGGGCCGAACTTGTTCGGCCAGCAAGCCCCGCAAAAGGCCGAACAAGTATTCCGCGCATCGCCATGGACGGATGCCCCCTCACAAGCACACGAACGCCTTGTACACTGCAAACCCTTCCAGCCGCCCCGTCTCGTCAGGAGTTTCCCATGCCCGCCCCCATTGCCCGCATCGATCACGGTCAGGACCCTTACAAGTGGCTGGAGAACCGCGACGCACCCGAGGTGCTCGACTACCTCAAGGCGGAAAATGCCTGGCTGGAGGAACAGCTGCTCGATCAGAGCACATTGCGCGAAACGCTGTTCCAGGAGATCAAGGGCCGCATCCGCGAGACCGACCTGTCACTACCCTCGCCTTGGGGGCCATGGCTGTATTACCAGCGCACCACAGCCGGCGATGAGTACCCGCGCCATTACCGCTGCCCGCGCCCTATCGACGGCTCGTTCAGCGTAGACGAAAACACCGAACAGCTATTGCTCGATCCCAATGAGCTGGCCGGCGGGGGCTTCCTGTCGCTGGGCGCCTTCAGCATCAGCCAGGATCACAGCAAGCTGGCCTACAGCCTCGACACCCAGGGCGACGAGATCTACCGGCTGTTCGTCAAGGATCTGGCCAGCGGCGAAGTCAGCGCCCTGCCCTTCGACAATTGCGACGGCAGCATGGTCTGGGCCAACGACAACCAGACACTGTTCTTCGGCGAACTCGACGACACCCATCGCCCGCACAAGATCCATCGCCACCGCCTGGGCAGCGAAGGCCGCAGCGAGGTCTATCACGATCCGGATGGTCGCTATTTCGTGCATTGCTACCGCGCCAGTTCCGAACGCCAGCTGGTGATCCTCTCCAACAGCAAGACCACCAGCGAAGCCTGGGTACTGCCAGCCGACGAGCCCGAAGGCCGCTGGACCTGTCTCGCCCCACGCGAGGAAAACCATGAGTACTACCCCGACCACGGCCTGCAGAATGGCCAGTGGCACTGGTTCGTGCGCAGCAACCAGGCCGGGATCAACTTCGCCCTGTACCTGGCAGCGGAAAGTGCACCGCAGCGCGAGCACTGGCAGGAGCTGGTCGCCCACCGCGACGAGGTGATGCTCGAGGACATCAGCCTGAATGCCGGCGCCCTCACCCTCAGCCTGCGCGAAGCCGGCCTGCCGATCATCGAAGTACGACCTCAGGACAGCACACCCTATCGCCTGCAACTGCCGGACGCGGCCTACAGCCTGCACGTGCAGAACACCCTGGAGTTCGACAGCCCGGTGATCCGCCTGCGCTACGAGGCGCTGAATCGTCCCGCGCAGATTCGTCAGCTGCAACTGGCCGATGGTGAACAGAAGGTCTTGAAGGAAACCCCTGTGGAAGGTCCCTTCGACGCCGACGCCTACGAGAGCCGGCGCATCTGGGCCACAGCCCCGGACGGCACCCAGGTGCCCATCAGCCTGGTCGGGCGCCGCGAAACCTTCGGCAAGGCCGCACCGCTCTATCTGTACGGCTACGGCGCCTACGGCCACAGCCTCGACCCCTGGTTCTCCCACGCGCGGCTGTCGCTGCTCGAGCGTGGCTTCATCTTCGCCATCGCCCACGTGCGCGGCGGCGGCGATCTGGGTGAGGCCTGGTATCGCGCCGGCAAGCTGGAACACAAGACCAACACTTTCAACGACTTCATCGCCTGCGCGGAAAAGCTGATCGCCGACAGCTACACCACGCCGCAACGCCTGGCCATCAGCGGCGGCAGTGCCGGCGGCCTGCTGATCGGTGCGGTGCTGAACATGCGCCCGGCCCTGTTCGGTGCCGCCATCGCCGAGGTACCTTTCGTCGATGTGCTGAACACCATGCTCGATGAAGACCTGCCATTGACAGTCACCGAGTACGACGAATGGGGCAACCCCAACGAACCGGACGTGCATGCCCGGATCAAGGCCTATGCGCCCTACGAAAACGTGCAGACGCAGGCCTACCCGGCAATCCTGGCCGTGGCCGGCTACAACGACAGTCGCGTCCAGTACTGGGAGGCGGCGAAATGGGTCGCCAGGCTGCGCGCCCGCAAGACCGATGACAATCTGCTGCTGCTCAAGACCGAACTCGGCGCCGGCCATGGCGGCATGAGTGGCCGTTACCAGGCGCTCAAGGATGCCGCGCTGGAATACGCGTTCGTGCTGAAGGTGTTCGCTCTCGCAGATGTCTGAATTTGCGCTTCCGACCTGTGGCTGGAACGCTCCAGAGCCGCAGCAGTCATCTCATTCAGACCATCGAGCTGGAGCGAGCATCATGAAACAGAATTCTTCACATTCGACCCCCAACGTGCATGGCTGGGAGCGCGCGGCTTCCATTGCCGGCGGGCTTTATTTCATGGGCAAGGGCCTTGGCCGCGGCGGCCTGGGAGGAATCGTGCAGCTGGCCATGGGTGGCATGGCACTGGCTCGGGGCATCAGCGGCCACTGCGAGGCCAAGCGGGTGCTCTGCGAACTGAACGAGCATGCACCGAAGGCCGAAGGCACCTCGCGCGGCATGCCCCTGCATGGCGATACCAATCGGCAGCAACTGGAAGCCAATGCCGAGGCTGCAACCGCCACTGCGACGGTAACCGGAAACGATTCGCTGAAGAGTCCGCCGGCAGGCGTTTGAACCTGCCCTGCGAGAAAAATGCGCGGCGGCGCCAGCATGGCCGCCGCCAAACCATCAGTCAGTGATCGTGGCCACAATCAGGCCCGTGCACATGCTCTTCGTCGCCCGCCTCGATGGGCTCCATTTCCAGCTCCAGGCTGACCAGGTTGGTCGCCAGCGGACGCAGCAGCAGGTTGGCATATTCGGTGTCGCTCTCTTCTACGTCGACACCAATCATCAGTTGATTGTTGCCGACCTGCTGAATCCACACCTCACGGCCCTGCCACATCACGGCAAAACGGGTGCAGGACGTTTCCAGCTGGGTGCCGTCCACATCTTCGAGAATAAGTTGCAAGGCATCGCTCATATCGGTTCTCTCTGTCTGGGAAATGCAGGGCGGCGCAACCGCCCCGCGAAGGAAAATCAGGCCCGGGTCAGCTTTGCCAGGGCACACTCGAAACGCGCCAGCCCCTCGACGATGTCCGCCTCCTCGATCACCAGGCTCGGTGCCAGGCGGATCACGTCCGGGCCGGCCTGCAACAGCATCAGCGCCTCCTGCTCGGCGGCATCGAAAATCTCCCGGGCGCGGCCCTTCCAGGCGTCGTTCAGCACGCAGCCGATCAGCAGGCCCATGCCGCGCACCTGGCTGAACACACCGTAGCGCTCGCCCAGTTCCAGCAGCCCACTCTTCAGGCGCTCGTGCCGATCCCGAACGCCCTGCAACACTTCCGGCGTATTGACGATATCGACCACCGTCTCCGCCACCGCACAGGCCAGCGGGTTGCCGCCGAAGGTGGTGCCGTGGGTGCCGACGCTGAAGTGCTGGGCGACCTTGTCGGTGGTCAGCATCATACCGATGGGAAAACCGCCACCGAGGCTTTTGGCGTTAGTCAGGATGTCCGGCGTGACGCCGTAATGCATGTAGGCGAACAGCTCGCCGGTGCGTCCCAGACCGGTCTGCACTTCGTCGAAGATCAGCAGCGCGCCGTGCTCGTCGCAGAGTTTGCGCGCGCCCTCAAGGTAAGCCTGGTCCGCCGGCAGCACGCCGCTCTCGCCCTGGATCGGCTCCAGCACCACGGCACAGGTTTTGTCGGAGATGGCGGCCTTCAGCGCCTCCAGATCGTTGTAAGGCACATGCTTGATGCCCTCGATCTTCGGGCCGAAGCCATCGGAATACTTCGGTTGCCCGCCAACCGTCACGGTGAACAACGTGCGGCCATGGAAGCTGTTGATCGCCGAAATGATCTCGTACTTCTCCGCGCCGAAGTTGTCGTGGGCATAACGGCGTGCCAGCTTGAACGCCGCCTCGTTGGCCTCGGCGCCGGAGTTGCAGAAGAAGGCGCGGTCGGCAAAGGTTGCGTCCACCAGCTTTTTCGCCAGACGCAGGGCCGGCTCGTTGGTGAAGATATTCGAAATGTGCCAGAGCTTGCCGGCTTGCTCGGTGAGCGTCTGCACCAACGCGGGATGTGCGTGCCCGAGCACATTCACGGCGATGCCGCCGGTGAGGTCGATCAGTTCTCGCCCGCTTTGATCCCATACTCGCGAGCCCTGACCGCGCACCGGAATGAAGGCGGCTGGAGCGAAAGTGGGGACGATGACCTGGTCGAAATCGGAACGTTCTACCGGGGTGTGCGGGGCGGACATCAGGACTCTCCTGCGAAGCAACACGAATAGGAAATGAAACGCCCCAACAGTGTCGGGGCGTTGCAGGCGCAGTTTAAACGCAGGAATGACCGGAATGAGCGTCGGCTGGAAAATTCTCTTCCAGCCTGGCCAATGCCGTCTCAGCCGAAGTGCTGCTGGTCCAGCGCGATCGCCTGGTCCAGGGTTTCCAGCAGCGCCTTGCGTACCTTGCGCTTGGTGTTCTTATGCGCCGTCATGTTGATCTTCTGCAATTGCGCGGCGGCGGCTCGGGCCGTCGTCATCAGCTCTTCAGGTGCGACCACCTTGTCGAGGAAGCCTGCGTCCAGCGCGCCCTGCGGATCGAACATCTCGCCGTTGATCACCGAACGATGGAAGGCGGACTTGCGCAGGCGATCACGCGCCAGCTCGATACCGGCGTGGTGCATGGTCATGCCGATCTGCACTTCGTTGAGGCCGATATTGAATGCGCCCTCGACGCCGATGCGGTAATCGACCGACAGCAGCAGGAAGGCACCCTTGGCGATGGCATGGCCCGGGCAGGCAGCGATGATGGGGAAAGGATGCGCGAGCATCCGGCGTGACAGCGTGGAACCCGTGGCCACCAGCGCCATGGCGTTTTCGGGACCGGAGGTCATCACCTTGAGGTCGTAACCGCCGGACAGAATGCCCGGCTGCCCGGTAATAATCACCACGGCACGGTCCTGCTCGGCACGGTCCAGCGCCGCATTGAGCGCCTCGAAAACCGCCGGTGACAACGCATTGACCTTGCCATTATTCAGCGTCAGCGTGGCAATGCCGTCTTCAAGTTGGTAGGCAACCAGATCGCTCATGACTCGATTCCTTGTGTAGAAGTGGGCCGACGTTACCCAGCGCATTCCGCCACGTAAAGCGCCGTGACTGACTGGCAAGTCACGAAACCACGGGGTTCGCGCGGCCAGAAGAAAGCCGGCAGCAGCCCCTAAGCGCATGAAAAACCAAAAAACTTTTGCCATCCGGAAAGTGTTCGGCTACATTAGCGCGCCTCGACGGACAGCACGCCCGTCGAGATCCGGTGAGGTGTCCGAGCGGTTGAAGGAGCACGCCTGGAAAGTGTGTATACGAGAAATCGTATCGTGGGTTCGAATCCCACCCTCACCGCCACTTTCGCAATACTAAAACCCTGAAAACCAAGAAGTTTTCAGGGTTTTTTGCTTTCTAGCCCTGCCTCATCTGTCGAAGAACCGTTAAGAGAGGATTAAGCGTCACAGCGTCCTGCCGGCGACAGCTACACCCAGTTCGCGGCCTGCCAACTGCTCGAAGCAGCATCCACAGTGATAAACTCGGCACCATTTTGCGCAAGCATTGCGCCTGCTGTTTATCGAAAGGATCTTCGCGCATGACCGCCCTCTCCGCTCTGCTCGACACCTACCGCGCCGCCTCCGCCACCGAGCGCGAAAAAGGCACCTACTTTGAAGAGCTGATCTGCACCTACCTGCGCAACGAAGCCACTTACCGCGATCTATACGAGCAGGTGTGGACCTATGCCGACTGGGCCAAGGAACAGGGGTTGAGCGGGAAGGACGCAGGCATCGACCTGGTAGCCAAAACCCAGGGCACCGGCGAATACCACGCCATCCAGTGCAAGCTCTACGCCGAAGATTACAAAGTCCAGAAGAAGGACATCGACAGCTTCTTCACCGCCTCCGGCAAGGCGCCGTTCTCGCACCGCATCATCGTCACCACTACCAACAATTGGAGCGAGCACGCCGAAGATGCCTTGCAGGGTCAGCAGCCTCCGGTCAGCAAGATCGACCTGCGAGCCCTGGCAGATAGCCAGATTGATTGGGCCAAGTACCAACCCAGACAAACCGTTGCGCTCAAGGCCAAAAAGCAACTGCGCGAGCACCAGCAGACCGCGCTAAATGCCGTATCAGCCGGTCTCCAGGATGCCGAGCGAGGCAAGTTGATCATGGCCTGCGGCACCGGCAAGACCTTCACCAGCCTGAAGATCGCCGAGCGCTTGGCCGGAAAAGGCAAACGCGTGCTGTTCCTCGTGCCCAGCCTCTCGCTGCTGTCGCAGATCCTCACCGAATGGACCCAGGAAAGCGAAACCCCGTTGCACAGCTTCGCCGTGTGTTCCGACAGCGACGTAGGCAAGAAACGCAAGGTCGAGGATGACGCCGTACAGATTTTCACCCATGAGTTGCGCTACCCGGCTACCACCAAGGCGGATCGCCTGGCGGCGGAAATGCTCAAGCGCCACGATGACGACAACATGAGCGTGGTGTTTTCCACCTACCACTCCATCGACGTCATCAGCCGCGCCCAGCATGAGCATGATCTGGCCAACTTTGATCTGGTCATTTGCGACGAAGCCCATCGCACTACTGGCGCCACCTTCGGCGGCGACGACGAAAGCAGCTTCGTGCGTATCCACGATGCCGACTACATCCGTGCCACTAGACGTCTGTACATGACCGCCACTCCGCGCATCTATGGCGACAATGCCAAGGTCAAGGCCGAGTCCGGCGAAGTCACCCTCTGCTCGATGGACGACCCGGCGCTTTACGGCAAGGAGCTGTTCGTCATCAACTTCTCCGAGGCGGTCAACCGAAAGCTGCTGGTCGACTACAAGGTGCTGGTGCTGGCCGTCGAGGAAAATTGTAGTGGTCAACCCATCCCGGACAGTGGGTTAAGTTTTTCTTCGGCCACCGCAGGCGGTAACCCGTCGTTGAATTGATGCGGCCTGACCCAGTTGTAGCGGTGCATCAGGTAGTGGCTGATATCCCGCTGAGCTTCCTGTGCCGTCAGGTAACCGGTCTGCGGTATCCACTCCGACTTCAGGCTGCGGAATAGGCGTTCCATCGGCGAATTGTCCCAACAATTACCCCGGCGGCTCATGCTCTGCTGCATTCGGTAGCGCCACAGCCGCTGCCGGAACAAGCGGCTGGCGTACTGGCTACCCTGATCCGAATGGAACAGCACCTGCTGTGGCTTGCCGCGCTGCTCATAGGCCATATCGAGGGCTTTGATTACCAGCTCGGCATCCGGTTTGGCGGAGAACGCCCAGCCAACCACCCGACGCGTGTGCAGATCCAGCACCGCGGCCAGGTAATGCCAACGACCTTGCGCCCAGACGTAGGTGATGTCGCCGCACCACACTTGGTTCGGGCGCTGGACTGCGAACTCACGGTTCAGTCGATTCGGGATATCCGGGCGCTCAACCGTGGCCTGCTTGTAGGCGTGCGAGCCCGGCTGCTTGCTGACCAGCCCCAACTCACGCATCAGTCGACGCACACGGAAATGGCCGATCTCCACGCCGTCCTCGCGCAGCATACCCAGGATGCTTCGGCTGCCAGCCGAGCCCCGGCTTTGGTTAAACAACTCGTTGACCCGGCTACGTAGCGCGACGCGACGAGCATCTACACGGCGACGTCGAAGGCGATGGGCGTAGTAGCAAGATCGCGTCACATCGAAGGCTGAACAGACCACTTCTACCGGTTCCCGCTCACTCAACTGGTCTATCAGCGCGTACGATCGAGTTCGTCCGACATCAAGAGAGCGGTAGCCTTTTTTAATATCGCTTTCTCCCGCTCCAGCCGGTTGATCCTAGCCTCTAGCTCCTGGATCTTCTGCTGCTCGGGTGTCAGCGCTTTGCTTTTTGGGGTAACGCCCTGGCGCTCGTCTTGGAGTTGTTTCACCCATCGCCGCAAAGCCGAGTCCACGACGCCCAGCGAACGGCAGGCCTCGATATGGCTGTAGCCCTGATCTAGTACCAAGGCAGCTGCCTCTCGTTTGAACTCGGCGGAAAACGTACGTCGTTGCTTGCTCATCGAACACCTCTTAATGGCGAGGATTTTCGCCTAAATCGGTGTCCGGGATCAGTAGACCACTACAAATGCCATCAACCGCCACCTTCAGGAATTACTGAAAGACGAGAACAACCAGCTCAAGGTCGATGATGCCGCCAAGATCGTCGGTTGCTGGAAAGCCCTGGCCAAGCAGGGGCTGACCGAACAGCTGGACGGGGACGAACAGCCAATGCAGCGTGCCGTCGCCTTCTGCCAGGTCATCTCTCCGAACTACAAGGGCAGCAAACACAAGGTCAGCTCCGTCAATATTGCCAGCATGTTCAAGGCGGTAGTCGAGGCCTATCAGGCATCGGAGGAAATCGACGAAAGTGCCCGGCTGATTTGCGAAGCCGAACATGTCGATGGCGGCATGAACGCCGGCCAGAAGGAAGCCAAGCTGGCCTGGTTGAAGGAGGAAGCACCCGCCAACACCTGCCGCATCCTCAGCAACGTGCGCTGCTTGTCCGAAGGCGTAGACGTACCAGCCCTGGATGCGGTGCTGTTCCTCACGCCACGCAATTCCCAGGTGGACGTGGTGCAGTCGGTGGGCCGGGTGATGCGCAACGCGCCCGGCAAGAAGCGCGGCTACGTCGTGCTACCGGTGGTGATCCCCTCCAACATGACACCGCACGAAGCCCTGAACGATAACCAGATCTACCGGGTCGTCTGGCAGGTGCTGCAGGCCCTGCGCTCTCACGACGACAGCTTCGACGCCACCATCAACAAGCTCGACCTCAATGGCCCCGACCGACGCAAGATGGAAGTCATCGCCATCACCGACAAGGTGGAGAAAAAGGCCAAACGCAGCAGCGACACAGCGAACGGCCAGGCCGGCAAGGGCCAGTACGGTATCGGCGAAAATCGCAGCCGCTACGAAGCCGAAGGGCAGATGACGCTGCAAGCGGAAATGGTCTATGAGGTCGGAGAGATCGAGCGCGCCATCTACGCCAAGATCGTCGACAAGGTTGGCAACCGCCACCACTGGGAAGACTGGGCAGGCGACATCGCCAAGATCGCCAATACCCATATCGGTCGCATCCAAGGCATTCTCGACACACCGAGCAATACCCAGGAAACCGCTGCCTTCAATCATTTCGCCGAAGAGCTGCGCGACGGCCTAAACGACAGCATCAGCGACGGCGAAATCGTCGAGATGCTGGCCCAGCACCTGATAACCAAGCCAGTGTTCGACGCCCTGTTCGAGCAATACAGCTTCGCCCGCCACAACCCCATGTCCCAGGCTATGCAGAAAGTACTGGACGCCCTGCACGAACACCGCCTGGAGAAAGAAGCCGACACCCTGCAAAGCTTCTACGACAGCGTCAAGCTGCGTGCCGAAGGCATCGACAACGCGGCGGGCAAACAGAAGATCGTGGTCGAGCTGTACGACAAGTTCTTCCGCAACGCATTCCCACGCATGACTGAACGACTTGGCATCGTTTATACGCCGGTGGAAGTGGTGGACTTCATTATCCACAGCGTCAATGACGTATTGAAAAATAAGTTCGGCCAGTCACTGGGCAGCGATGGCGTCCATATAATCGATCCTTTCACGGGCACAGGCACGTTCATTACCCGCCTGCTTCAATCCGGCCTGATGACGCCCGAGCAGATCAAAAAGAAATACAACAAGGAAATCCACGCTAACGAACTGGTACTGCTGGCCTACTACATTGCAGCTATCAATATCGAAACCATCTATCATGATATCGTTGGCGGTGATTATGTGCCTTTCGAAGGTATCTGCCTGACCGATACTTTCCAGATGTACGAGAAGGATGACTTGATCAATGAAGTCTTGGTTGAAAACAGCGAGCGCCGGACACGACAGAAGAATCTGGATATTCGGGTAATCATCGGCAACCCGCCCTACTCCGTTGGCCAGGGCGACGCCAATGCCAATAATCAGAATATCGCCTACCCCTATCTCGACCGCCGGATTCGCGATACCTACGCAGCACGCTCCAGAGCCACCAACAAGAATGCCCTGTACGACAGCTACATTCGCGCCATCCGCTGGGCCAGCGACCGCCTACAAAATAGCGGCGTAATCGGCTTCGTGACCAATGCCGGCTTTATCGAAGCTAATACAGCAGCCGGCCTGCGGCACTGCCTGGCAGAAGAGTTCTCCAGCCTCTACGTCTTTCACCTACGCGGTAACCAGCGGACGTCGGGGGAGCTGTCCCGCAAGGAAGGCGGAAAGATTTTCGGCAGCGGCAGTCGTGCTCCTATTGCCATTTCGATATTGGTCAAGAATCCCGACGCCAAGGAACATGGTCGGATTTTCTTTCACGATATCGGTGACTACCTCAGTCGCGAAGAAAAGCTTGAGAAAATCAGCACTTATCTCAGCATTACTAGTATAGACAAAATACAAGGCTGGCAGTCCATCATCCCAAATGAACATGGTGATTGGTTGAAGCAACGCGATAACAGCTTCAATGAATTTATGACGCTGGGCGATAAAAATGGCGATAAACAAGGAGTATTTGCAAATTACTCATCTGGTGTAAAAACACAAAGAGACGCATGGGCTTACAACTCATCGAAATCAGCCCTAAGCGCAAACATGAAAAATATGATTGATTTCTATAATTCAGAAGTCACTCGTTTCTCACAAACCCATGGCTCGCTGGAAAGAAAAGAGCGAGAAAGAAAGGTGAATGACTTCATCAACACCAATGCCACCAAAATCAGTTGGAGCGACACATTAAAACAAGAGTTGATCAAAGAGAATAATTTTCCTTTCGAGGAAAGCTGCCTGACACCTAGCATATATCGGCCCTTTTCCAAGCAATGGCTCTATTACAACCGCCGTTTCAATGAAAGGGTGTATCAGATGACTGCCATTTACCCACCGGAAGGTAGCAACAACATCGCCATATGCCTACCTGGCCCTGGCGAAGATCGTCCATTTTCTGCGCTGGCGACACGCCATTTGCCAGACCTACACCTATTGCATGGAGGGCAGTGCTTTCCGGTGAATCTTTATGAGGCGAATATAGCCAGCCAGCCAGCCAGCCAGCCAGCCAGCCAGCCAGCCAGCCAGCCAGCCAGCCAGCCAGCCAGCCAGCCAGCCAGCCAGCCAGCCAGCCAGCCAGGATGTGGCGCCGAGCCGCCTAGTCAAGACCGTTCGTCCGAAAAATCTCACAATTTGTATCACTCAGATGGGCGGTCGCAGCGGCTTCTCCGTACTGATGACGGACACTCTGCCGAACCTTCATGTGCTGGACACGGTGCAGTGCTTCCCGATGTTCCTCTACGAAGAGGAGGAAGCGAAATGAACGAACCGACTACCGGCGATCTGTTCGAGACTGCACAACCCGAACAATCTCAAAACCAGGCTCGTACCCTGACCCGCCGCGACGGCATCACAGACGAGGGCCTGGCGCATTTCCAGTCGGCCTATCCCGGTGAAACCCTGACCAAGGAAGACCTGTTCTATTACATCTACGGCATCCTGCATTCGCCCGATTATCGCGAGCGATATGCCGACAACCTGAATAAAGAACTACCGCGTATTCCCCGCGTAAAGACCTTCGCCGACTTCCAGGCATTCAGCCAGGCCGGGCGCGAATTGGGCGAACTGCACGTCAACTACGAAAGCGCAGCCATGTACGCCGGCGTAAAGATCGACACCGGCAACAAACCTCTGACCGACGCGGACTATCGCGTCGAGAAGATGAAGTACGGTAAGAAGGGCAAAGAGAAAGACCTGACTACCCTGCACTACAACCCGCGTATCACCATTACCGGCATCCCGCTGGAAGCCTACGACTACGTGGTCAACGGCAAGCCAGCGCTGGATTGGGTGGTGGAAAGGCAAAGCGTGCGGGTGGACAAGGCCAGCGGCATCGTCAGCGACGCCAACGACTGGGCCATCGAGACGATGGGCAATCCGAAATATCCGTTGGAGCTGTTCCTGCGCGTGATCACCGTCAGCCTGGAAACCCAGAAGCTCGTAAACAACCTGCCGCCTCTGGATATCTGACCAAATAAAGGAAGCGCTGATAAAACCACTTCTCGTCAGCAATAGCCCAGCTTTTACGGGCTATATGAATTGGCTATCCCAATAGCCTGTTGCGCGAAGCAGGCGCTTTTGTGGGAGCGGGCTTGCCCGCGAGCACGGAGGGATTCGAAGTAGTCTGCATCGGCAAGAGCGACGGGAACGGATGCCGCACTAGCAAGCAGCAGACCACGAAGGTGTTGGCGATCCTGATCCTTGCGAATCAATTCGCGGACGTATTCGCTGCTCGTGCTGTAACCGCGCTGGTTCACTTGCTCATCAACAAAGCTTTTGAGGGCATCCGGCAGGGAGATGTTCATAGTGCTCATCGTGAATGCCTCTTGGCAATTTTTGCCAAAGTCTACATCCGTTGACTCGCTTCATGGAGTGATAGCGACTCATAAGGCAGGGGTTCCAATGGAGTGTCCTGTTTGCAGTAGCCCAAATCTGGTACGAGAAAAGCGAGACATGTCCTCCTGAAACGAAACGAGCCGCCGCGGGGAGCGGAAAGCCCTGTTGAACGGGTTCGGCACGAAGCCACCGGCAAAAGCTTCGCGGGCAAGCCCGCTCCCACAAAAGCACCTGCCTCGTGCAACAGGTTACCGGCGCATGGCCTTTTCACTTGTGCGCCACACCAGCGCCAAGGGCGGCGGAGTCAGTGCTGCCTGGTATTGACCAGGTCGCTGTGCTGGCGCCACTGGCGAGGACTCACTCCGAACCACCGACGAAACGCACGCGAGAACGCGCTGGTTTCGGAGTAGCCAAGCAACGGAGCCAACTCCGAGATGGGCAACTGCTGCTGGCGCATGTAGTAGGTCGCCAGTTCCTGACGTTGCTTGTCCACCAGCGTCGAGAAGCTCAGCCCCTGCTCGCGCAGGCGGCGCTGCAATGACCAACTGCTCATGCCCATCTGCTCGGCGATATCCTCCAGCACCGGCTCGCCCAATAACAGCCGCTGACGAATCTGCGCGCGCGCATCGTCGACGATGTCCGGCTCCGTGCGCCCGGCCATGCTGAGCTGGCGCAGGGAATCCTGCATGACCATCAACAGCACCGGATCGCTTCCCGGCATCGCCCGTGTCAAGCCGACCTTGGGAATCAGTAGCGAATTGCAGGGTTGTTCGAAATAAACCGGCGCATCGAAAACCTTGCTGTGCTCGTGCCAGTCCACCGGACGCGGGTGTTCGAAGTGCACCGCACGCGGAGCCCATTGGCTTCCGAGCACATGTCGGATCAGGTTGCGTGCCATGCCCAGGGTCAGTTCGGCATCCTGTCGTCGACAGAGGATGGCGCCGTGCCGAACCTGATAATCGAAGCGATAGCATTCCCCATCGTCGACCAGGCGAATCAGACTGTTGCGCTGGTGCAGCGGGAATGCGCGAGCGAAGTTGATCAGCGCCTGCTCCACCGTCGCCGAACACAGACCGATGTAACCCAGCAGCCCCAGTGCCTGCGGCTTGAACTGCTGACCATAGTACAGGCCGAAGTTGTCGCAACCCGATTGCCGCGCCGCTTCTTCCAGCACCTGGCAGTAATTCGGCAGCGCCAGGCTGAGGGTGGGATGCTGCAGCAAGTCCGGATCAATTCCGGACACTCCGAGCACACGTTCGGCATCCCCGCCCTGCCGCTCGATGAAACCGCACAGGCCGCTGGCGGCTGCGGCCAGCACGCCGGCATGTTTTTGCCCGCCAGTGACAAGGGCCAGACCAGCCGACGTATCCGTCTGATCGAACAGGGAACTCATCTGCGCCTCCATCGTAACCATCCGCGTCTTGAAGCAAGAACCACGCCGCGCTCCGCGAGCCCCGCCAAACCACTCAAATAGACAGTGATGGCCCAGCCATCACGCCCCAGCATGGCCCAGAAACGAGTAAACGGGAAACACGGGCACCAGAACCGTGCGCCCGAACTGACACTTCGCGAAACACTCACCAAGTTGACTCTGGACGACAGCGGCGCCCTGTGCGGGTCAAGTCTGCCCCATGAATCTGTCTCATGATCAACCTGAGCCGCCTTTGAGAACCGGCCACGTGCAGCAACAACTACAACAACAGTCGTTCGGAGGATTTCCCCATGATTTACGCCCAACCCGGTACCGAAGGCGCCATCGTTTCCCTCAAGCCTCGCTACGGCAACTACATCGCAGGTGAGTTCGTGCCACCCGTGAAGGGTGAGTACTTCGCCAACACCAGCCCGGTGGATGGCTCCTTGATCGGCGAATTCCCGCGTTCCGGCGCCGAGGATATCGACAAGGCCCTGGATGCCGCCCACGCCGCCGCCGATGCCTGGGGCAAGACGTCCGTTCAGGAGCGTTCGCTGATCCTGCTGAAGATCGCCGACCGCATCGAAGCCAACCTGGAAAAGCTCGCCGTTACCGAGACCTGGGACAACGGCAAGGCCGTGCGTGAAACCCTCAATGCCGACATCCCGCTGGCCGCCGACCATTTCCGCTACTTCGCCGGCTGCCTGCGCGCCCAGGAGGGCAGCGCCGCCGAGATCAACGAGCACACCGCCGCGTACCACTTCCACGAGCCGCTGGGCGTGGTCGGGCAGATCATTCCGTGGAACTTCCCCTTCCTGATGGCCGCCTGGAAGCTGGCCCCGGCGCTGGCCGCAGGCAACTGCGTGGTATTGAAGCCCGCCGAGCAAACCCCGCTGTCGATCACCGTCTTCGCGGAAATCATCGGCGACCTGCTGCCCGCTGGCGTGCTGAACATCGTCCAGGGCTTCGGTCGTGAAGCGGGCCAGGCGCTGGCCACCAGCACCCGTATCGCCAAGATCGCCTTCACCGGCTCGACCCCGGTCGGTTCGCACATCATGAAGTGCGCCGCCGAGAACATCATCCCGAGCACCGTGGAGCTGGGCGGCAAGAGCCCGAACATCTTCTTCGAAGACATCATGAAGGCCGAGCCGGAGTTCATCGAGAAAGCCGCAGAAGGCATGGTGCTGGCGTTCTTCAACCAAGGCGAGGTGTGCACCTGCCCGTCGCGCGCGGTGATCCAGGAGTCGATCTTCGAGCCCTTCATGGAAGTGGTGATGAAGAAGATCCTGCAGATCAAGCGTGGCAACCCGCTGGACACCGAGACCATGGTCGGCGCCCAGGCGTCCGAGCAGCAGTTCGACAAGATCCTCTCCTACATGGACATCGCCCGTGGCGAAGGCGCCGAGATTCTTACCGGCGGCGCCGCCGAGAAGCTCGAAGGCGGCCTGGCGACCGGTTACTACGTGCAGCCGACCCTGATCAAGGGCCACAACAAGATGCGCGTGTTCCAGGAAGAGATCTTCGGGCCGGTGGTCGCCGTGACCACCTTCAAGGACGAGGCCGAAGCCCTGGCCATCGCCAACGACAGTGAGTTCGGCCTGGGCGCCGGCGTCTGGACCCGCGACATCAACCGTGCCTACCGCATGGGCCGCGGAATCAAGGCCGGTCGCGTCTGGACCAACTGCTACCACCTGTACCCGGCGCACGCCGCGTTCGGTGGCTACAAGAAGTCCGGTGTCGGTCGCGAAACCCACAAGATGATGCTCGACCATTACCAGCAGACCAAGAACCTGCTGGTCAGCTACGACATCAATCCGTTGGGCTTCTTCTGACAGGCCTCGGAGAGCAGCGGGGGCTGGCCTTGCGTGTGTCCGGCCCCCGCACATACACCACCGTGATCCTTCGGGAGCGAAACCTTCCGTAAAGAACACCGCGACACTGTTCAAAGCCAGTTTCAGGCCTGCCTGGCGCAGCCTCCGATTGGCTTCTGACGCCTGGCAAAACCATAACAAAAGGGCAAAGCAATGGATCAGATCGGCAATTACGTCCTCTACGTCATCATGTTCTGCGCGGTCCTGGGAGCCTTCGCAGCCATTCGTGACAGTGAAAAAGGCCTCGGCAAGGAATTCATGGAGGGTATCCATGCCACGGGGCACATCTTCGTTCCGGCAGCCGGGATCATGGCCTCCATCCCCTACCTGACGGTGATGATCGAGAGTGTCTTCGGGCCGTTCTTCGACGCCCTGGGCGCCGATCCGGCACTGGCGGCCACAATGATCATCGCCTCGGACATGGGCGGCTATCACCTTGCCTCAGCCCTGGCAGCCAGCAAGGAAGCGCTGATCATGGCGCTGATCACCGGTTTCATGGGCGGTGCGACTATCGTCTTCTCGATTCCCATGGGCCTGGCCATGCTCGACAAGCGTGACCACAAGTACATGGCGCTGGGCATCATGTCCGGCATCCTGACCATCCCCATCGGTGTAATGATCGCCAGCGCCATCCTGGTGATCAGCAACCCCATGGTGCGCGAAGTGGTCGCCACCAACGGAGAAGCCACTTACCAGCTGGCCATGGGGCTGGGCGGCGTGTTCGCCAACCTGCTGCCGATCATCATCTTCGTGGTGGCGCTTGCCGCCGGCCTGCGCTTCCTGCCGGACCTGATGATCAAGGGCTTCATTGCCTTCGGTCGTGGCATGGATGCACTGATCAAGCTGGTGCTGGTGTTCTCCATCGTCGAATACTTCACCGGCGTGTTCACCATCGTACTGGGCGGCTGGGGCTTCGACCCGATCATCGCCGATGCCGAGGACCAGACCCGCGCCCTGGAAACCGCCGGCTATATCGGCATCATGCTGGCCGGCGCCTTCCCGATGGTCTACCTGCTGCGCAAGTACCTCGGCGGCCCGCTGGAAGCGCTGGGCGGCAAGGTCGGCCTGAGCGCCGTCGGCAGCGCCGGCATGCTGGCGACCATCGCCAATATCCTCGCGATGTTCCGCCTGGTGCGCTTCATGCCGCCGAAGGACAAGGTGCTCAACATCGCCTTCGGCGTGTGTGCGGCCTTCCTGCTCGGCGATCACCTGTCCTTCACCGCCAACTTCCAGCCGACCATCATCCTGCCGGTGCTGATCGGCAAGATACTCGCCGGTTTCTCCGCCGTGGGGCTTGCCTACTGGCTATCGGTACCCAAGGCGCTGCAACTGGAGCAGCAGGACCGGGCCGCCGGCATCATCGAAGCGGATGAGTATCCGGGATCGACGCTGCACGGCAGCCCCCTGCCGATCCCGAAAGAAGCCGCCCGGGCCTGAAACGCCCCAGGCACTCCCGGAAACGAGCCACAGCTGCCGCAAGAGGCTTAACTACCTCTATCGGCAGCCATACTCGCCGGGTTGTCTTCCACCCCGAGACAGGAGCCTGATCATGGCAACCTATTCCCACAGCATCGGCGGCCAGACCTGGCGCTTCGACAGCCTGCGCGAGTTGCTGGCCAAGGCCAGCCCACTGCGCTCGGGCGACTGCCTGGCCGGCGTCGCCGCCGCCAGCGACGCCGAACGCGCCGCGGCCCAGATGACCCTGGCCGACGTGCCGCTCAAGCAGTTTCTGAGCGAGGCGGTGATTGCGTATGAAAGCGACGAAGTCACCCGGCTGATCATCGACAGCCACGACGCCGCCGCCTTCGCCCCGGTCAGCCACCTGACGGTGGGCGGCCTGCGCGACTGGCTGCTCGGCGATGCCGCCGACGAGGCCAGTCTGCGCGCCTTGGCCCCCGGCCTGACGCCGGAGATGGCCGCCGCGGTGTCGAAGATCATGCGCGTGCAGGACCTGATCCTGGTGGCGCAGAAGATCCGCGTGGTCACCCGCTTTCGCAACACCATGGGCCTGCGCGGACACATGTCCACCCGCCTGCAACCCAACCACCCCACCGACGACCCCGCCGGCATCGCCGCCAGCACCCTCGACGGCCTGCTCTACGGCAACGGCGACGCGATGATCGGCATCAACCCGGCCACCGACAGCATGGGTTCGATCTGCACCCTGCTGGAGATGCTCGATGCCGTCATCCAGCGCTACGAGATCCCCACCCAGTCCTGCGTGCTGACCCACGTCACCAGCTCCATCGCCGCCATCGAGCGCGGCGCGCCGCTGGACCTGGTGTTCCAGTCGATCGCCGGCACCGAAGCGGCCAACGCCAGCTTCGGCATCAGCCTCAAGGTGCTCCAGGAAGGTTACGAAGCCGGCCTGAGCCTCAAGCGCGGTACGCTGGGCAACAACCTGATGTACTTCGAGACCGGCCAGGGCAGCGCGTTGTCGGCCAATGCCCATCACGCTGTCGACCAGCAGACCTGCGAGGCTCGCGCCTATGCGGTGGCGCGCCATTTCAATCCGTTCCTGGTCAACACCGTGGTCGGCTTCATCGGCCCGGAGTACCTCTACAACGGCAAGCAGATCATCCGCGCCGGGCTGGAGGACCACTTCTGCGGCAAGCTGCTGGGCGTGCCGATGGGCTGCGACATCTGCTACACCAACCACGCCGAAGCCGACCAGGACGACATGGACATGCTGCTGACCCTGCTCGGCGCCGCCGGCATCAACTTCATCATGGGCATTCCCGGCTCCGACGACGTGATGCTCAACTACCAGACCACCTCCTTCCACGACGCACTCTACGCCCGCCAGGTACTCGGCTTGCGAGCTGCGCCGGAGTTCGAGCAGTGGCTGGCGCGCATGGGCATCTTCAGTCATCGGGACGGCCAGCTGCGCCTCGGTGACGAGCTGCCACCCGCCTTCCGCCAGGCCCTGGCGCAACTTTCCTGATTCGCGCATTCATGCAGAGGTACGCATGTCCGACCACGCCCCCACCACCGAGAACCCCTGGCAGCAGCTGCGCCAGCTGACCCCGGCGCGCATCGCCCTGGGTCGTGCCGGCACCAGCCTGCCGACTCGCGCCCAGCTCGACTTCCAGTTCGCCCATGCCCAGGCCCGCGACGCCGTGCACCTGCCGTTCGACCCTGCCGGTCTGCGCGAAGAACTGCACAACCTCGGTCACCACTCGCTGCTGCTGCACAGCGCCGCCAGCGACCGCCATACCTACCTGCAGCGTCCTGATCTGGGACGGCGCCTGGATGATGAATCCGCCGCCCAACTGGATGAATACGTCAAGCAGCACGGCGGCGGCCATGACCTGGCCCTCGTCATCGCCGACGGCCTCTCGTCACTGGCAGTCAGCCGCCACAGCCTGCCCTTTCTCAAACGTCTGCTCGAACAGGTGACCGCCGAAGGCTGGTCACTGGCCCCGATCACGCTGGTGGAACAGGGCCGGGTGGCGGTGGCCGACGAAGTGGGCGAGCGGCTGGGGGCGAAGATGACGGTGATCCTGATCGGCGAGCGTCCCGGCCTCAGTTCGCCCGACAGCCTCGGCCTGTACTTCACCTGGGCGCCCCGCGTCGGCCTCAACGATGCCTATCGCAACTGCATTTCCAATGTGCGCCTGGAAGGCCTTAGCTACGGCATGGCCACCTTCCGCCTGATGTACCTGATGCGCGAAGCCTGCCGGCGGCAGCTCTCCGGGGTCGACCTCAAGGACGACGCCCAGGTGCCGACCCTGGAAAACCAGGGGCCTGGCAACTTCCTGCTACCGAACAAGGATTGATGGCCTGAGGAGCCACCGATGCCTCCCTCGTCCCGGCATGCACGCCGCTTCGCCGTTACCCTCATTGTTCCGTTTCCACCCGCCGCCCGGCGAATCGCGGCGGCGGCGCTCCCGAGGCAATCCCAAGTCGTCGCCGGCAAGGCATATAGCCTGCGGGCTACCGGTAGGCCTGACGCATTACTGGCTGCTTCGCGTGCACTGGTCTGCAAATTGCTTGCTTTCTGAAGTCAGGGCGTTTCGCGAGGCCCAGCCGCTTTGACAGGAAAGGCTGATCGAAGACCACCGCTGCAATAACAATAAAAAGGGCGCCAGCATGTTCAAGCAGAAGAAATTCAAACAGGCGACGCTGATCCTGATTGCCATTACTATCATTCTGATCCTGCCGAACCTGAACCGCCTGGTCAGTTGAGCGCCAGCCACGAGGCGAACCGAGAGGAACCCCATGTACAGATTGTTCGCACTGCTCATGACTTTGGCCGGCGCCACGATGGCTGGTGAAATCGACCGTCCGGCGGCGCTTGCCGCCTTGCAGAATCCCGACACCCTTCTGATCGATGTGCGCACGGCACCGGAATACGCCCAGGGTGCCCTCCCCGGCTCATTGCGGATCGAAACCCCGGAACTTGCCGAGCGCATCGCCCGTGTAGCGCCCGACAAGAATGCCTCCATCGTGCTCTACTGCCGTAGCGGTCGACGCTCGTCAGCCGCCCAAGATCTGCTGCAGGAGCTGGGCTACACCCAGGTCATCAATGCCGGCGGTTATGAGCAATTGCGCGAACTCGTCCCCTCCCGCTGAAAGCGTCCTGAAAAGCGGACATCCACGCCACTTCCTGCGTCTCCCTGCCAGCACGGAGCCATCGGCACGGAACTAATGCGTGGCAAAGGCTACTGAAAAAGTAGCCTTTGCCTGGCGCCTGGCCGCGTCGTCGTAGGAGTTGAGTGATGAATTGGGATGCGATGCTGAACGAAACCCTGTGGATCAACATTGCCATAGTCGCGGTTGCCACCTTCGTCAGCTATCTGGTGCTGCAAACCGCCCTCAAGATTGTCACCAATCGCCTGCGCAAATTGAGCAAGGGATCGCCCAGCGGCTTCGCCGGCATGGTCGCGGAAATGCTCAGCCGCACCAGCCAACTGCTGCTCATCGCGATGTCGCTGCTGATCGGCCTGAAGTTCGCGGAGCTGCCCGACCGTTGGGAATCGGCCATGTCCCATGGCTGGTTCATCGCACTGGCGTTCCAGATCGCGCTCTGGCTCGACACGGCTGTCCATCTGTGGATGGACAGCCTGACGCGCGATGGCAAGGCGCGCAATCCGGTAACCACCACCATCATCGGCATCATGTTGCGCCTCGTCGTCTGGACGATGATGCTGCTGTCGGTCCTCGCCAACCTCGGCGTGGACATCACCGCGATGGTGGCCAGCCTGGGCGTGGGTGGTATCGCCATTGCGCTGGCGGTGCAGACATTGCTCAGCGACGTCTTCGCCTCGCTCTCCATCGGCATCGACAAGCCGTTCGAGATCGGCGACTTCGTGGTCTTCGGCGATATCGCCGGTAACATCGAGCACATCGGCCTGAAGACCACCCGCATCCGCAGCCTGAGTGGCGAGCAGGTGGTGTGCTCCAACGCCGACCTGCTTGCGCAGACGATCCACAACTACAAGCGCATGGATACGCGGCGGATCGTCTTCAAGTTCGGCATCAGCTACAAGACGACCGCGAGCAAGCTGCGCGAAGTCAGCCAACTGGTTCGCCGGATCATCGAGGGCATCGAGCTGGCCAAGTTCGATCGGGCGCATTTCTTCTCATTCGACAACAGCCAGCTGACCTTCGAGGTCGTCTACATCATGCAGACTGCCGACTACAACAAGTACATGGATGTTCAGGAAGCGATCAATCTCGGTCTGCTCGAAGGTATACACGAGCTGGAAGTGGACTTCGCCTTCCCCATCCGCCAGGTGGAGTTCATCGGCGGCAATCTGCCGGAAATGCTGGTTGCCCGAGCACCAGAGGAGCAGACGGCAACCCCACAGCCATCAGCGCCAGCCCCCTGATCGGAACCTGCGGGGCGGCGACCGAAACAGGTCGCCGCCCCGCCCTGATCAGTTTTTCCGCATCGCCACGTGGGTATCGATCAATTGCTGCACCACGCCCGGATCGGCCAGCGTGGACAAGTCGCCCAGGGTGTCGAATTCATCCGTGGCGATCTTGCGCAGGATGCGCCGCATGATCTTTCCCGAGCGCGTCTTGGGCAATCCGCTCGCCCACTGGAGGGTATCCGGCACGGCGATCGGGCCGATCTCCTTGCGCACCCATTGCTGCAGTTCCTGACGCAACTGATCGCTCGGCTCCTCGCCGTGGACGAGGGTGACGTAGACATGGATACCCTGCCCCTTCACCGGATGCGGCACGCCGACCACCGCCGCCTCGGCGACCTTGCGGTGGGCGACCAGCGCGCTTTCGATTTCCGCCGTGCCCATGCGGTGCCCGGAGACATTGAGCACATCATCCACGCGCCCGGTGATCCAGTAGTAGCCGTCCTCGTCGCGGCGCGCGCCATCGCCGGTGAAATACATGCCGCGAAAGGTCTTGAAGTAGGTATCGACGAAGCGGTCGTGGTCGCGATAGAGGCTGCGCATCTGCCCCGGCCAGGAATCGAGAATCACCAGATTGCCTTCGATGGCGCCTTCGAGCAGGTTGCCGAGGTTGTCCACCAGGCCAGGCACCACGCCGAAGAAGGGTCGCGTCGCCGAGCCCGGTTTCAGCGCGGTGGCGCCGGGCAAGGGGCTGATCAGGATGCCGCCCGTCTCGGTCTGCCACCAGGTATCGACGATGGGGCAGCGTGACTTGCCCACCGTCTCGTAGTACCAGTGCCAGGCCTCGGGATTGATCGGCTCGCCCACGCTGCCGAGCAGGCGCAGGCTTGAGCCATCCGCGCCCGCCACCGCCGCGGCGCCTTCGGCCATCATCGCGCGAATCGCCGTGGGTGCGGTGTAGAGGATGTTCACCTGATGCTTGTCGATGATCCGGGCAATGCGCGCCACATCGGGATGATTCGGCACGCCCTCGTACATCAGCGTGGTCGCGCCGTTGGCCAGCGGACCATAGATGATATAGCTGTGCCCGGTGATCCAGCCGACGTCGGCGGTACACCAGTAGATTTCACCGGGGCGATAATCGAAGACCCGTTCATGGGTCAGCGCGGCGTACAGCAGATAACCGCCCGAGGTGTGCAGCACGCCTTTCGGTCTGCCGGTGGAGCCGGAGGTATAGAGGATGAACAGCGGCTCCTCGGCGCCCATTTCCTTCGGCGCGCAGACATCGCCGGCCACATGCATCAGTTCGTGATACCAGACGTCGCGATGCGGGTTCCACTTGATCTCGCCACCGGTGCGCCGCACCACGATGATCTTCTGCACGCAGCGGGTTCTGGGGTTGGTCAGCGCATCGTCGACATTGGCCTTCAACGGCACGGCCTTGCCGCCGCGCATGCCTTCGTCGGCGGTGATCACCACCTTGGAGTCGCCATCGATGATGCGCCCCGCCAGCGCCTCGGGCGAAAAGCCGCCGAACACCACCGAATGGATCGCGCCGATGCGCGCGCAGGCCAGCATGGCCACCGCCGCTTCGGGAATCATCGGCATGTAAATGGTCACCACGTCGCCGCGATGCACATCCTGACCACGCAGGGCGTTGGCGAACTTGCTGACTTCCCGGTGCAGTTCGCGGTAGGTGATCTGCCGGCATTCGGAGGGATCATCACCTTCCCAGATGATCGCCACGGCATCGCCGCGCGCCTCCAGGTGGCGGTCCAGGCAGTTGGCCGATACGTTCAACGTGCCGTCGGCGAACCACTTGATGTCCACATGATGATCGTCGAAGGAGGTCTGCTTGACCCTGGTGAAAGGTCTGATCCAGTCCAGACGCGCCGCCTGTTCGCGCCAGAAGCCATCCGGGTTCACCACCGATTGCTGGTACAGGGCCTTGTATTCGGCCTCGTCGGTCAGCGACCGCGCCGCCACTTCGGGCCGCACGGGATACAGGGACGCAGCGCTCATGGGCAATTACCTCATGTGTGTCATGGCATCAGTTGTCACTCCTGTCTCGCAGGCGAAACCCTGTTCCCATCCACGCGCCTGGCAGACATTGGGTTTGATCCCTACCGGGGTGGATGCGTTCCATCACGGCCACCCTGCGTTTCCCCAAGCATAGACCGCTGCCTGAGCACGGTTGAGTTGCCCTGCCCGGTGGCGCTCGGTCATGCTCGCCCCGAACGACGGCACACAGGTATCGCAAGCATGGAACAACGCGGCAACGCCCTGCCCCTGCACGGCATCAGGGTCATTGAAATGGGCCAGCTGATCGCCGGTCCCTTCGCCAGCAAGCTGCTGGGCGAATTCGGTGCCGAGGTGATCAAGATCGAACCGCCGGGCGGCGGCGACCCGCTACGCAAATGGCGCAAGCTCAAGGACGGCACCTCGCTCTGGTGGCATGTGCAGTCGCGCAACAAACACTCGCTCACCCTCGATCTCAGAGAGTCCGAAGCCCAGGACATCGTGCGCAAGCTGGTAGCCGAGGCCGACGTGGTGGTGGAAAACTTCCGCCCCGGCACGCTGGAGGAATGGGGCCTGGGCTGGGACGCACTGTCGCAGCTCAACCCGCGCCTGATCATGCTGCGCATCTCCGGCTACGGCCAGACCGGCCCCTACCGCGACCTGCCAGGCTTCGGCGTGATCGGCGAAGCCATGGGCGGCCTGCGACACCTCTCCGGTTATCCGGGCCAGCCACCGGTGCGCGTCGGCGTCAGCATCGGCGATTCGCTGTCCTCACTGTACGGCGTGATCGGCGTGCTGCTCGCCCTGCAGGAGCGCAACCGCAGCGGCCTGGGCCAGGAGATCGACGTGGCGCTGTACGAATCGGTATTCGCCATGATGGAAAGCCTGGTGCCCGAATACGACGCCTTCGGCTACGTGCGCGAACCGGCGGGCAGCGCCCTGCCGGGTATCACGCCATCCAATTCCTACCCGTGCAATGACGGCACCTGGGTACTGATCGCCGGCAATGGCGACAGCATCTACAAACGCCTGATGACGCTGATGGGCCGCCAGGACCTGGCCGACGATCCGCGCTTCGCGCATAACGATGGCCGCGCACGGCACGCCGAGCTGATCGACGCCGCCATCGGCGAGTGGACGGCGCGGCACAGCCGCGACGAAGTGATCGAGGCGCTCAAGGGTGCCCGCGTGCCGGCGGGTTATCCCTATACCGCCGCCGATATCGTCGCGGACCCGCACTATCTGGCGCGGCGGATGATCGAGCAGGTCGAGACCTTCGCCGGCCCGCTGAAAGTACCCGGCGTGCTGCCCAAGCTCTCGCGCACGCCGGGACGCATCGGCCAGGGTGGCCCGCAGCTGGGCGAGCACACCGACGACATCCTCGCCGGCCTCGGCCTCAGCGACGAACAACGCCAGGGCCTGCGCGCGCGGGGGATCATCTGACGAGCCAGCTACTTCAGGTTGCCTGCCCGGCGCGCTGCAACAGACGACGGGCACGACCGACGACAGGCGCGTCGACCATCTGTCCATCCACCACGAAGACTCCATCACCGGACGCGCCGGCAGCGAGGATACGTTGCGCCCAGGCCAGCTCTTCAGCGCTGGGCATCAGCGTTTCATGCACCACGGCGACCTGGCTGGGATGAATGCACAGCAGGCCGCCAAAGCCCATGTCACGCGCATTCGCCGTGGCTTCGGCGAGGCCGTGCAGGTCCTTGATATCGGGGAAAATACTTTCCAGCGGCGGCGCCAGCCCGGCCAGTCGTGACTGCAGCAGCAGTGCATAGCGCGCCTGATCGAGCATGCGCTCGGCTGCCGCGCTGCCGCTGGAAAGTCCCAGGTCGAGGCCCAGGTCCAGCACGCCGAAGGACAACCGCTCGACACCTTCAGCCGCCGCGATCTCGCCCAGCGCGGCAAGCCCGCGCGCGCTTTCGACGATGGGCCACAGCGGCTTTCCGCAAGCCGCGACGGCCTTCACCTGAGCCACGCTTTCAACCTTGGGCAGCAGAACGCCGATCACCCCGGCATGCTGCGCGCAGAGGGCGATATCCGCCGCCTGCTGTTCATGGCCGGGGGCGTTGATGCGCACCAGCACACGAGCCTCGGGATGGCTTGCAAGGAAAGCATCGAGGTTGTCCCGCGCCTCGGCCTTGAGGTCCTGCGCCACGGCGTCTTCCAGATCGACGATCACCGCGTCGGCGCCGCTGGCCAGTGCCTTGGGAATCCGCTCCGGGCGGGTGGCGGGAACGAAGAGTGCGCTGCGGAGGGTGCCTGGATTCATATAAGTGTCCTTCCATTGTTCGTTTGTCAGGCAGGTTACACCGCGCCCTGCTCGTGCATCCGCTGAATATCGCCCGAGGTATAGCCCAGCTCCGCCAGCAGCGCATCGGTATGCTGGCCCAGTGCGGGAATCGGCTCCATGCGCGGCGTGAAAGCGCTGTTGCCAGCCGGCGGCAGCAACGCGGGCAGTTTGCCGGACGGGCTGTCCACCTCGCTCCAGCGCTGGCGTGCCCGAAGCTGCGGATGCGCCCAGACGCCGGCCATGTCGTTGACGTGGGCGTTGGCGATCGATGCGTTATCCAGGCGGACGATCACCTCTTCGGCGCTCAGCCTGGAGAAGGATTCGACGATGATCGCCCGCAATTCAGCACGGTTTTCCGAGCGCTTGAAGTTCGCCGAGAAGCGTTCGTCCTGCGCCAGCTCCGGCTGTAGCAGCACTTTTTCGCAGAACAGCAGCCATTCGCGCTCGTTCTGCAGGCCGAGCATCACCGTGCCGCCGTCACCGGTGGGGAACGGCCCGTAGGGATAGATGGTGGCGTGAGCGGCGCCGGCGCGCGGCGGCGGCGTGGCGCCCTGGTAGGCGTAGTACAGCGGGTAGCCCATCCATTCCACCAGACTCTCCAGCATGGACACGTCGATACGGCTGCCGACGCCGGTCTTGCCCCGCAGCATCAGCGCCGAGAGCACGCCGGTGTAGGCGTACATACCGGCGGCGATATCGGCGATGGAGCAACCGGCCTTGGCCATTTCGCTCTCGCCCGGCCCGCCGGTGACGGAGAGAAAGCCGCCCTCGGACTGGATCAGCAGGTCGTAGGCCTTCTGCTGCTCGTAAGGCCCGCCTTCGCCGTAACCGGAGATGTCGCAGACGATCAGCCGCGGGAAGCGTTCGTGCAACACCTCGAAGGACAACCCCATGCGCGCGGCAGCGCCGGGCGCGAGGTTCTGCACCAGCACGTCGGCCCTGGCCAGCAACTGGTCGAGCACCTGCGCGGCGGCGTCCTGCTTGACGTCCAGGGTCAGGCTTTCCTTGGAGCGGTTGGTCCAGACGAAATGCGAGGCCAGGCCATCGACGCGCTCGTCATAGCCCCGGGCGAAATCGCCGGAGCCAGGCCGCTCGACCTTGATCACGCGGGCGCCGAGATCGGCCAGCTGCCGGGTGCAGAACGGCGCGGCGATGGCGTGTTCGAGGCTGACCACGGTGATGCCGTCCAGCGGGCGGGGCTTGGCGGTCGTGTCATTCATATCCGGCTCCTGCAAATTCGTAGGGTGGAAATCGGCGAAGCCATTTCCACGCGTTTGTTCAATTCCCTGCGGCGCCCGTGCATAACGATGGATGAGGCTTCGCCGTCATCCACCCTACGCCAGGTCGTTCAATTGGCTCATCTCGCGCAGCCGCCAGACCTTGTCGATCAACACGCCCGCCTCATCCGCGCCGCGCGCCCCGGAGAACTGCAGCAGCCGGCGAAACTTGTCTTCCAGCTCGGCGCGGCTCAGGGTGTTGCCCGGATCGCCCTTGGGTTCGTCGATGGCACCGTGCAGGATGCGTCCATCCGTGGTGGTCACTTCTACCCTGCCCAGCCAGCGCGCCGGATAGGCGCCGTCGACCTCGGGATCGAGCAGCATGCTCACCTTCTCGCGAAACAGCCCGACACGTGGATCGCTCAGCGCATGGCTATGGAATTCGCTCAGCCCGGCCTTGCCGTAGAGGGCGATCAGGCCCAGCACCGTACCCATGGAAAACTTCGCCTGGTGCACGGTCTGCGGCACCACCACGCGGCCCAGCACGTCGATGGCGCCCTGATGCACGCGGGTGGTGACGCTGACGATCTCATCAGCCTTGAGCCCTTCACGCTGCATCAGCCCCAGCAGCGCATCGGCAGCCGGATGGGTGTGGCGACAGGAAGCATGGAACTTGAACGAGGTCTCGGCCAGCGCCCAGCGGCTGCCGAGACGGTCGGAAAGCCTGGTCGGATCGGCATCATTGGACATCCCGGCAGCCATGCCCTGCTCGCCTTCGAGAATGTTCTGCGCGCCACTCAGGCCGTCTGCGGTCAGGTAGGCCGCGAGCAGGCCGTCGGCGGCGGCCTTGGCGGTGTGCAGCTGCTTGGAGTCGGCGGCGTCGCGGAGGAATTCCCAGAGCCCGGCGGCCTGGGTGCCGGCACTGCCCAATAGATGGGTGAACTGCTGCTGGTCGAAATCCATCAGCTTGCCCACCGCCACGGCGGCGGCCAGGGTGCCGACGGTCGCGGTGGTGTGGAAGATGCGGTAATGCGAACGACCGAGGAATTCGCCGATGCGAATGCCCGCCTCATAACCGGCGACCGCAGCGACGAGCAGGTCGCGACCGGACTTGCCCAGATCCTGCGCCGCCGCCAGCGCCGCCGGAAAAACCACGGTGGCCGGGTGCAGCACCGAGCTGTTGTGCAGGTCGTCCTGCTCCACCAGATGCGAGCTGGCGCCGTTCACCAGCGCGGCGAAATAGGCACTGCTGCTCTTGCCATTGACGAAGATGCGCGCCGACCCTTCTGCCGGCCCCATGCGCTGCGCATAGCGTTCGAACAACGGGATCGGGTGCGAGCCGGCGCTGGCCAGCGCGGAGCCGAGCCAGTCGAGAAACAGGTCTTCGGTGCGGGCGAGCACCGCGTCGGGAATCTGCTCGTAAGCGAGCCCGGCGAGAAATCCGGTCAGCGCCTGGGTGTGCTGGCTCATGCGGTCGGCTCCAGTATCGAATGATTTTCGTAGGAGTGGGCCTTGCCCGCGAAATATTCCCGCTCGGAGGGACGAGCCTCCTTCGCAGGCAAGGCCCGCTCCTACAGGATGGATTTCAGCCCACCGATGATTAAAAAGAACGCGGCAGCTCCAACAGATGCTCGGCCACGTAGGACAGGATCAGGTTGGTGGAGATCGGCGCCACCTGGTACAGCCGCGTCTCGCGGAATTTGCGCTCGACGTCGTATTCGTTGGCAAAACCGAAGCCGCCGTGGGTCTGCAGGCAGGCGTTGGCCGCCTCCCAGGACGCCTTGGCCGCCAGGTACTTGGCCATGTTGGCCGCCGCCCCGGCGTTGCGACCGGCGTCGTATTCCTCGCAGGCGCGCCAGCGCATGAGATCCGCCGCTTCCAGCTCTATATGCGACTCGGCGATGGGGAACTGCACGCCCTGGTTCTGCCCGATGGGACGCCCGAACACCACGCGGTCGCGGGCGTACTGGGCGGATTTTTCCGTGAACCAGCGGCCATCGCCGATGCACTCGGCGGCGATCAGGGTACGCTCGGCATTCAGGCCGTCGAGGATGTAACGGAACCCCTTGCCCTCTTCGCCGATCAGGCTGCTGGCCGGAATCTCCAGGTTGTCGAAGAACAGCTCGTTGGTTTCGTGGTTGACCATGTTGGCGATCGGCTGCACGGTCAGGCCGTTGCCGATGGCCTCGCGCAGATCGATCAGGAAGATCGACATGCCGTCGGCCTTGCGCTGCACCTCGGCCAGCGGCGTGGTGCGCGCCAGCAGGATCATCAGGTCCGAATGCTGGATACGCGAGATCCACACCTTCTGGCCATTGATGATGTACTTGTCGCCCTGCTTCACCGCCGTGGTCTTGATCCTGGTGGTGTCGGTGCCGGTGGTCGGCTCGGTCACGCCCATCGATTGCAGGCGCAACTCGCCGCTGGCCAGTTTCGGCAGGTAGTAGCGCTTCTGCTCCTCGCTGCCGTTACGCAGCAGGGTGAACATGTTGTACATCTGCCCGTGCACGGTGCCGGAATTGCCGCCGCAGCGGTTGACCTCTTCGAGGATGATCGAGGCTTCGGCCAGACCCAGGCCCGAGCCGCCGTATTCTTCCGGGATCATCGCCGACAGCCAGCCAGCTGCGGTCAGCGCGCTGACGAAGGCTTCGGGAAAGCCCTTCTCCTCGTCGATCCTGCGCCAGTATTCGGCGGGGAACTCGACGCAGAGGCCGCGCACGCCTTCACGGATGGCGTTGTATTCGTCGTTCTGGTACGGGTTCATCCAGATTCCTCGATGCGTGTCGGTGTTGTGCGCTCACGCGCCACAACTAGTGATGTGTCAGGCGAATTCCACTTCGGCCTGCTGCGCGATGCCGTCGGCATTGCCGGCCCAGAGTTCGGCCTTGCCGGGCGTGACGATGCGCCCGCCAACCTCGAACGGCTGCGGCGCGATCAGCGGGCGCACGCCGCGATAGGCGAAACGCCTGAGGCGCGCGTCGGGGTTGGCGCGGCAGAAGGCGCGCAGGCTGAGCGTGGCGATCAGCGGGCCATGCACCACCAGCCCCGGATAGCCTTCGGTTCCGGTGGCGTAGGGCCAGTCGTAATGGATGCGGTGACCATTGAAGGTGACCGCCGAGTAACGGAACAGCAGCGTCGCGGTAGGCTCCACCGCCTCACGCCAGTCGCCGGTCGGCAACGGCTCGCTGCCGGACAGCTTTGGCGGGCTCGGCTCGCGGTAGACGATGTCCTGCTCCTCGCGGATGGCCAGGCGACCGTCCTGGGAGTAGTCGTGGCGCAAGGTGACGAACAGCAGCGCCCCCGTGCGACCGGTCTTCTCCTCGACATTGAGAATGGTGGTGGTGCGGCTGGCTTCGCCGCCGACTTTCAGCGGCTCGTGGAATTCCAGACGCCCGCCGGCCCACATGCGGTTGCGCTCGCCAGCCGGTGGCAGGAAGCCGCCCCGCGCCGGATGCCCGTCCTGACCGAGACCGGCCTCGGCCACCGTGTCCTGGAAGAAGCACCACTGCCACAGCGGTGGCAGTGGTTCGCCATGCCCCGGATTAGGCTCGCCGAAAGTAGCGGCGATACGCTGGATCAGGTTGCGGCTCAGTTGATCGTGAACATCCTGGGTACGCCCGATCCAGGCAGTCAAAGCAGAGTCGGTCATTGCTTGGGTCCGCGCTGTGTTGTTTTACCGCAGGATGCAACGAAGCCGGCGTTCCGTGAATTTGTATTTACCGACACCAGCGTTCGGCTATCCTGAACGCCATTTCTTCCTGCGAGCGCCACCATGCATTTCGATCTGGCCGATCTGCGCCTGTTCATCCATATCGCCGAATCCCCCAGCCTGACCCAGGGCGCGCGGCGCGCGCACCTTTCGCCAGCCGCCGCCAGCGCCCGGATCAAGGCGCTGGAGGGCCAGCTCGACAGCCGCCTGCTGTACCGCGACAGTCGCGGCGTGGAACTGACGCCCGCAGGCAGCCGGTTGTTGCAGCACGCGCGGCTGATCATGCGCCAGGTCGATTACCTGAAAAGCGAGTTCACCGAATACGGTGCCGACAATGCCGGGCATATCCGCATCTTCGCCAACACCACGGCGGTCACCGAATTCCTCCCCGAGGTGCTGGCCGGCTTCCTCGCCCAGCGCCCCGGCGTCACGGTGGACCTGCAGGAAAAGCTCAGCCGCGACATCGTCCGTGGCGTGCTGGATGGCTCCACGGACATGGGCATCATCGCCGGCCCGGTGCAGGCCGAAGGCCTGCAGGTCCTGCACTTCAGCACCGACCGCCTGCTGCTGGCGCTGCCCGTAGGGCATCCGCTGGCGACGGAAAAGAAGGTGACCCTGCGCCAGACCCTGTCTTACCAGCACATCGGCCTGCACGAAGGCAGCACACTGTTGAGCTTCCTGCGCGATCAGGTCGAGCGGTTGGGTGGCAATCTGTCGTTGCGCATCCAGGTTTCCAGCTTCGAAGCCGTGTGCCGGATGATCGAGGCCGGCGTCGGCATCGGCGTGATCCCCGAATCCGCCGCCCTGCGCCACAGCCGCACCATGCAGCTGGTCACGGTGGCGCTGGACGAGCCCTGGGCCGTGCGTGAACGCAGCATCCTGGTGCGCGATCTGGAGGCGCTGCCCGGAACGGTGCGCGCGCTGATCGCCACCCTGACTTGCGCGTCGCACTGAGCCATCCACACATCGGAGCGAATTGGTTGGAATCCTCCGGCGCCTGAGTTGCCCAACCGAAGACACCAGCGAAACGCCGGAGCGCAACATGCCGGCCAATCTTCCGATTTTCCCCTTTTAATTCAACAGGCTGCACACGCAAGGCACTGGTCGTCGCGGCACTCTCAGCTTGCCATCATCGTTTCACTTGCCTAGGGTTGTTCGTCATGAGGACTTTAATCGCGCCCATCGCTTCACTACTCGCTGGTGTCGCCCTTCTTCTGCTCGGCCACGGCCTGCTCAATACCCTGCTGACCCTGCGCGGGGTCGCCGAAGGCTATTCCACGGGCATGATCGGCCTGCTGATGTCGGCCTATTTCGCCGGTTTCCTCATCGGTACCTGGCTGGCGCCTTCACTGATTCGCCGCATCGGGCATATCCGCACCTTCGCCTTCTATGCGGGCGTGGCGACGGTGGTGGTGCTGCTGCACGTACTGATCGTCAACCCCTGGGTGTGGCTGGCGCTGCGACTGCTCTATGGCGTTGCGCTGGTCACGCTGTACATGGTCATCGAGAGCTGGCTCAACGCGCAGGTCAGCGGCGAGAAGCGCGGCCAGGTGTTCGCCCTGTACATGGCCGTCAACCTCGGCGCGCTGGCCGCCGCGCAGCAGCTGCTGAGCCTCGACAACCCCATGGCGTTCACCCTGTTCGCACTGTCATCCATCCTGATCTGTGCCGCGCTGATGCCCATCACCCTGACCCGCCAGGCACAACCGGTACAGCCGGAAATGCCGCCCACCGACCTGCTGCAACTGGCCCGTATCGCGCCCTTGCCCCTGATGGGCGCCGGGATTTCAGGGCTGGCCCTGGGCGGTTTCTGGGGCCTGGCGCCGGTCTACGCCAGCCAGGTGGGCTTCGATGCAGCCGGGGTCGGCCTGCTGATGAGCGTGACGATTCTTGGCGGCGCGCTGCTGCAATGGCCCATCGGGCTGTTTTCCGACAAGCATGAACGGCGCGTGGTGATGCTCTGGGTGGTCGCCATCGCCGCGTTGCTCGCCCTAGTCATTGCCCCGCTGACGGCCAGCCCGCTGCTGCTGGGGCTGATGTTCATCTGGGGTGGCCTGGCCTTCTCGATCTATTCGATAGCCGTCGCACAGATGGTCGACCAGCTGCACCCGGACGAAATTCTCTCGGGCTCCAGCGGCCTTTTGCTGGCCAACGGCTTCGGCGCCGCCATTGGCCCGGTGGCAGCCGGTGGCCTGATGCACCTGGCCGGCCCCATTGCATTGCCGCTGTTCTTTGCCGTAAGCCTGGGCGTGCTGGCGTTGTACTCGTTCTGGCGACCGCGTCGGGTCATGGATCTGGTGACCGAACCCCACGGCCATTTCACGCCGATGCTACGCACCAGCCCCACGGTGATGGAACTGATGCCCGACGCGCCCGAAGTGCTGCCCACGGTGGAGCCGGCCAGCGAAGAAGGGCTGGACGACATGCCGCTTCCAGAGCCTGCACCTGACCTCGAGTCCGAGCAACGCAGCGGCTCGTAAGAGGCTGCGGGCAACTCAGAAATCCACCTTGCCCCGCCCTGCCTTGATCGCGCCCCGTTTGTTCTTGCCCTCCAGCCGGCGCTTTTTCGAGGCAAGGGTCGGGCGTGTCGGGCGTCGCGCCTTCTCGACCTTCGCTGCGCTGCGAATCAGCTCGACCAGGCGCTCCAGCGCATCGGCGCGGTTCTGCTCCTGGGTCCGATACTGCTGCGCCTTGAGGATAATCACGCCATCGGCGGTGATACGGCTGTCGCGCAATGCCAGCAGCCGTTCCTTGTAGAAGTCTGGCAGCGACGAGCCCTTGATATCGAAGCGCAGGTGCACCGCGCTGGAGACCTTGTTGACATTCTGCCCACCGGCACCTTGCGCGCGGATCGCGGTCAGTTCGACCTCGCTGTCGGACAGATTCACGGTATTGGATATCTCGATCATCGAAGCCTTCATAAATCATCATCGCCGCAGCAACCCGGACACCTTTCTAAATGAATTGGCGCTGCTTGCCCGCGCGGCCTTCGGTTAACAGACCGTGGAAAAACGTAGGCGAGGCAGGCAAGACGAGGCAAAAACAGCCGAAGAAGCGGAGTTTAGGTGTTCTATATGAGCATTCTGAGGCTGTTTTTAACGACGTATTGCCAACGCAGCTAGTTTTTCAACAGCCTGTTAAGGTTACCTTCCCGCTGCAACGGACAGTCCCATGGATTCGATTACTCAGGCCCTGCTGGGCGCCAGTGTACAGGCCTCCCTGCTCGGTCGCTGGCAGGGTCGCAAGGCGCTGCTGTATGGCGCCATGCTCGGCACCCTGCCCGATCTCGATGTGGTGATCGACTTTGGCGATGCCGTGGCCAACATGACCTATCACCGTGGCTTCAGCCATTCGCTGTTCGTCCTCAGCCTGGTGGCCGTGGGGCTGACCTGGCTGGTAAGACGATTCCGGCCCAACCCGGACTATTCGGGCATGCGCCTGTTCTTCACCCTCTGGCTGGTGCTGATCACCCATGTGACGCTGGACGCCTTCACCAGCTACGGCACCCAGCTCTTCTGGCCCTTGCAGACGGCGCCCGTTGCCTGGTCCAGCGTGTTCATCATCGACCCGCTGTATAGCGTGCCCCTTCTTTTGGCGGTACTGGCCGGGACGATCCTCGGCTTGCAGGGACGCACCCCGCGCTGGCCGGCGCTCGCCCTGCTGCTGTCATCTCTGTACCTGGCCTTTACCCTGGCCGGCAAACAGATGACGGAGAATCGGCTGGAAACGGCCCTGTCCGGCACGAGCATCCAGGCTGAACGGATATTCATCACGCCGACACCCTTCAACAGCCTGCTGTGGCGCGCCATCGTGGTGGACGGTGACGACTACTACGAAACCCTGGTGAGCTGGTTCGACTACAGCCCGCCGCAGCTGGTACGCCTGCCCCGTGGAGCGGGACTCACCAGCCTGCTTGCCGACTCGCCGCAGCATGCCCGCCTGCACTGGTTCAGCGATGGCGTGCTGCGTTACGACGAAGTGAATGATCAGATTCTGGTGACGGATCTGCGGCTGGGCATGACCGGCTTCCATCCCTTCCGCTTCGCATTGGCCGAGCGCAACGGCGATGGCTGGCGGCTGATCCCCCATGTCGAAAGACTGCCAGCCGCGCGCGGCGACCTCGACCGTCTTGAACAGATCTGGCAACGCATCTGGCAGCAGCACCCCGGCCTGCCACTGGCCGAGTGGGCGGCAGACCTGAACAGGCGGTAGGTGGGGTCACGCTTCACCGCCCCGACGAGCGGAGTGGCGGATGATGCCGGCAGGTTCCGGCTTGCACCTCCGAAACCCGGATTACGCCTTCGGAAACCCGGATTACGCCTTCGGCTAATCCAGGCTACAGCCTACGAACGTGACGCGGCGCTGTTGTAGGTCGGGTTAAGCTTCACCAACCCGACGAGCGGAGTGCCGGATGATGCCGGCAGGTTCCGGCTTGCACCTCCGAAACCCGATTACGCCTTCGGAAACCCGGATTACGCCTTCGGCTAATCCAGGCTACGACTGAGCAGAGTGTAGGGCCGAACGAGTTCGGCCCTACGATCAGGTACGAAAATGCCTGACCAGCCCTTGCAGCTCGACACCCAGACGCGCCAGTTCGGCGCTGGCGGCGGCGGTCTGCTCACTGGCGCTGGCGCTCTGCTCGCCGATGTCATGCACCCGCGTCACGCTTTCGGAGATGTTTTCCGCCACGGCGCTCTGCTCCTCGGCGGCGGCGGCGATCTGCTGGTTCATCTGTTCGATGGTGGACACCGACTCGGTGATGCGCCCCAGCGCCATGCCGGCCTCGTTGGCCAGCTCGACGGTGCGTTGGGTCAGATCACGGCTGCTCTGCATCTGCTCCACCGCCTGCTTGGCGACGCGCTGCAGATTGCCGATCAGGCCTTCGATTTCCTCGGTGGAATCATGGGTGCGCCGTGCCAGGGCACGCACTTCATCGGCGACCACGGCAAAGCCGCGGCCCTGTTCCCCGGCCCGTGCGGCTTCGATGGCCGCGTTGAGCGCCAGCAGGTTGGTCTGCTCGGCGACGGCACGGATGACTTCCAGCACGCTGCCGATGCGCCCGCTTTCGGCATGCAGCGCCTCGATGGCATGGGCCGACTGCTCGACCTCACCGGCAAGATGGCCGACCTGCACAGCGGCATCCTGCACCACCAGATCGCCCTGACACGCCTGCCGGTCAGCTTCGCGTGCAGCCAGCGAGGCCTGCTCGGCATTCTGCGCCACTTCCTGCACGGTGGCCGACATTTCGTGAATGGCAGTCACTACCTGTTCGGTCTCGATACGCTGTTTCTGCACACCGGCACTGGTCTGGGCGGTGACCGCCGACAGCTGTTCGGCGGCGGTGGCTAACTGTCCGACCCCGCCGCCGATGCGCCCGATCAGCGTGCGCAGGCTCTGGGTCATGTTGGCCATGGCCTGCTGCAACTGACCGAGCTCATCCTGCCGGGTAACCGTCTGCGTCTGGGTCAGATCCCCGCCCGCAACCTGCTGGGCCAGTTGTACGGTGTAGCGCAGCGGCACCACGATCATGCGCGAGATCAGCGTGGCGGCCACCAGACCGATAAGTACGGCAAGCACAGTGATGCCGCCCAGCAGCCAGTGGGCATTGCTGCGCTGGGCCTGCATGGCGGCGGTCGACCGATCCAGCGCCTGGTCGGCGGCATCGAGAATGTGCCGCGCCTGGGTTTCCATAGCCTGCTCCAGCGCAATCCGTGTGCCGCGATTGCCACGAAACTCGGTAAAAGCCTGCTCATAGTTGCTGATGGCCGCCAGCGCGCCGTCCATCGTGGCCTGCTGGTCTTCACTGAGCCAGACCTTGAGGCTGCTGCCGATGGTGTTCACGTCACCGTAGGCCTCGACCCAGCTATCGACCGCCGCCTGGGCGTTGGTGCCGATAAACATGCTCTCGAAGGTGCGCAGATCGAGGATGCGCTTGGTCAGACCGGATGCCGCTTCAGCGATGGTCAGTGGATCACTGCCCTTCAGGCGATCACCTTCGAGCCGCAACACCCGTACCGCATCGTACATATCCAGCTCGATATACTCGAATTCCTCACGGCTCCGCTGCGCGGCCTCGCCCATGTGCTGGCGCAGCTCCGCACCCCGGTCGATCAGCGTGCCGTATTCGCTGAACTGCTTGGCGTAGATCTCGACATCGCTGCGAATCCGCTGCAATTGCGCCTGCTCTTCAGCAATGGATCGGGCCGCCAGTTCATTCAGCTCCTGATTGAGCCTCTCCAGCGTGCTGCGCAGCGCCTCGGCGGACGTCGCCTGGCGGGTCAGCGCGTAGTCACGCTCCTGGCCACGCGCCTCGAGAATCGCGGCATTGATCCGCGAAAGCTGGTTCATCTGCGAGGAGCGGGTGAGAATCGAATCCACCGCGTAGAAACCGGTGCCAGCCACACCCAGGGTCAGCAAAAGGACCATGGCAAAGCCGAACAGCAGCTTTTTGCCTACGGAAAGGTTGGCGAAAATATCGGCAGACTGCATCGGAAAAACCCTACAAATGGCGTATTACGAAGTCGCCGGTGGTGCGACTGGAGCGAAGGGCTAAATCATAGCCTTTTAGTCAGCCATTGGCAGCAAAACGTCAACAATCCATCGCCATAAATCAGACGAAGTGCAGACCAAATACGCTCAATGCTGTTGCAGATGGCCGTATAGCCGCGCATAGAGCCCGCCTTCGGCGATCAGTTGCAGATGCTCACCCTGCTCGGCGATCCGCCCGCCATCGAATACAAGGACCCGATCGGCCTGTTTCACCGCCGACAGCCGGTGGGCGATGATCAGGGTCGTGCGGCCCTGGAGAAAGCGGCTCAGGCCTTGATGCAGGGCGTATTCGGTGGCGCTGTCGAGGGCCGAAGTCGCCTCGTCGAGAATCACCACGCTCGGCTCGGCAAGGATCATCCGCGCCACGGCCAGGCGCTGCCGCTGGCCACCCGACAGGCGCACCCCGGAACGTCCGACGATACTGTCCAGGCCCTCGGGCAACTGCCGGATGGTGTCCGCCAGCTGGGCGATTTCCAGCGCCTGCCAGCAGGCCTGATCGTCGCGTTCGCGGCCCATCAGCAGATTGGCGCGCACCGTATCGTTGAACAGCGCCGGATGCTGCAACACCACCGCCACATGCTCGCGCACGCAGTCCAGGCCGATCTGTTCGAGCGTGGCATCGCCATAGCGAATCTCCCCGGCCTGGGCGCGATACAGGCCCAGCAGCAGCTGCACCAGGGTGCTCTTACCGCCACCGCTGGCGCCGACGATGGCGACCTTCTCGCCGGGCGCGATCTTCAGATCCAGGCCTTCGAGCACCGGCTCGTCCTGATAGGAGAAATACAGCCCGCGCACCTCGATGCCCACCGTGCGACCCGCCGTGAAGGGGTTGCGCCCACCTTCGTACTGCGGCTCGTCAGCCCGCGCCAGCAGCTGGTTGATCCGCGTCAGCGCGCCGCCTGCGGCATAAAATGCGTATTGCAGGCTGAGCAACTGCTCCACCGGGCCGATCATGAACCACAGGTAGCTGAACACCGCCAGCATCTGGCCGATGGACAGATCCGAGAGCAGCACCGTGAGCATCGCCGCCGCGCGAAAGACATCGATGCCGAACTGGAACAGCAGACCGCTGGCGCGATTGGAGGCATCGGTCTTCCACTGCGAAGCCACGGCATGGTCACGCACCTCGCGGGCCTTGAACCCCAGCCGCCCGAGGAAAAAACCCTGACGGTTGCCGGCGCGCACTTCCTGGATCGCATCCAGGGTTTCGGTGAGCGCCTGGGTGAAACGCGAAGTGCTGTCGTTCTCCAGCTTCTTCAGGTGCTTGACGCGCTTGCCCAGCTGCACCGTGGCGTAGATCACCAGCGGATTGAACAGCAGAATCAGCAGCGCCAGTTGCCAGTGCATCCACAACAGGATCGCCGCCGTGCCGGCAATCGACAGCAGCGCCACCAACAGGCGACTGAGGGTTTCGCCGACGAATTTGTCGATGGTTTCCAGATCGGTGACCAGATGCGCCGCCACCGTACCGCCGCCGAGGCTTTCGTATTCAGCCAGGGCGATGCGCTTGAGGCGTTCGATCAGGCGGATGCGGATACGGTAGACGATATCCTTGGACAACCGCGCGAACAGCCGTGCCTGCAGCACGTTGAACACCAGCGCAGAGCCGCGCAGCAGCAGCGTCACGCCGAGCATCAGGCCGATATAGCCGACCGCCGTCTGCCAACCTGTCGGCAGGAAGCGGTCCATGATCTGCAGCGCCGTGTTGCCGTCACCGAGCAGCACCTCATCGACCAGCAGCGGCAGCAACAGGGGAATCGGCACGCTGCTCAGGGTCGCCAGCACGGCGACCAGGTTGGCCAGGATCAGCGCCTTGCGGTGATGCAACGCGAGACGGCGAATCTCCGCCCAGCTGAGCCGGTCAGGCATGCGCGTTGCGCTCCAGCCAGCGCGCCAGCAACGGCTCCAGTGCCGCCAGCGGCTGGTAGCCGTTGGTCAGCAGCGCCAGCTGACCATCGTGCTCGGCGAGCAGGGTTGGAAACCCGGCGATGCCGAGGTTGCGCGCCCAGTCGAAATCACTGGCGGTGGTGTCGCGAATAGCCTGGGAATCGAAACGGTCGGCGAATTCGCCTCGCCCCAGCCCGACGGCTTCGGCCAGTTCCACCAGCCGTTGCGGCTGGGTAACGTCGCAGCGCTGCACGTAGAACGCCTGCTGGATACGCAACGCCAACGGCCAGACGCTGCGCTCATCGAGGCCACGCGCCGCCACCAGCGCACGGCAGGCCGGCTCGGTGTCGTAGATCAACCCGTCGGGCAAGCCCTGTTCGAGGTCGAAGGGTTGCGCGCTGGCTTCATGCACCGCGCGCCAATAGGACAGGGTGCGTTCGCGTCCGGCGCTGTCCATGACCATCCGTTCGCGGCGCAGGCCGCCGACCACCAGCCGCATCCCGACGTCACAGGCGCGCGCCTGCTCCGCCAATGCCTGGGCCACCGGCGCAAAGCCCCAGCACCAGGAACACATGGGGTCCATCACGTAGATCAGTCGGGTGCTCATCAGTACTCCTGAACCCGTGCCTTCACGCACCCTGTTTGCGGTAGTTGTGACCGATGGGATGCGGCTGGTTGCGCTTGAGCGCCAGTTCGATCTGCTTCTGCCGTTCACGGGCGCTGGTGCGGGTTTTCTCGCTCAGCGTATTCCAGCAATGCGGGCAGCTGATGCCGGGCACGTAATGCTCCGACTGTCGATCCTGAGCCGAAATCGGCGTGCGGCAGGCATGACATTGATCGAAGTCGCCCTCACTGAGATCGTGGCGCACGGTCACCCGGTTGTCGAACACATAGCAGTCGCCGCGCCAGCGAGTCTCTTGCTCGGGCACTTCCTCCAGGTATTTGAGGATGCCGCCCTTGAGGTGATAGACCTCCTCGAACCCCTCACCCAGCATGTAGCTCGACGCCTTCTCGCAACGAATGCCGCCGGTGCAGAACATCGCGACCTTCTTGTGCCTGGCCGGGTCGTAATGCGCCTTGATGTACTCGGGGAACTCGCGAAAGGATTTGGTCTGCGGATCGATCGCACCGTCGAAGGTGCCGATGGCCACTTCGTAGTCGTTGCGGGTGTCGATCAGCAGTACCTCGGGGTCGTCGATCAATGCGTTCCAGTCCTTCGGCTCGACGTAGGTGCCGACACGCTGGTTGGGATCGACGCCCGGCACGCCAAGGGTGACGATTTCCTTCTTCAGCTTGACCTTGGTGCGATAGAACGGCGGTTCCTCACAGCGGGATTCCTTGTGGTCGATATCGGCCAGACGCGGATCGTTGTCGAACCAGGCCAGCAGTGCATCGATACCTTCGCGGCTGCCGGCAACGGTGCCATTGATGCCTTCCTCGGCGAGCAGCAACGTGCCCTTGATACCGTTGGCTTCGAGGACGGCGAGCAGCGGCTCACGCAACGCGACGTAGTCCGGCAGGGAGACGAACTTGTACAGCGCCGCGACGACGATCTTTTGAGTCATGAAGGTTCTCCAGTGGTCACCCTCGCAAAGGGCGGACCGGGAATGCGAAAACGACAGCGCCGGCGTGAGCCGGCGCGGCGCGCATTCTAACAACAAACGCGCGACTGTCCTCTGGTGACAGCCAAACGGCTATTTATGTCCGCCCGCACAGACGGGCGAAGCCGGCGCAACGCCCTGCTGTTGCCATTCTTGCGGTGTATAGGTGTGCAGCGCCAGGGCGTGGATCTGCTGCATCAGTTCGCCCATGGCGGCATAGGCCTTCTGGTGGCGCTTGACGGCGTTGAGGCCGGCGAACTGCTCGCTGACGATCACCGCCTTGTAATGGGTTTCCTGCCCCCGGCTGTGCATGTGGCTTTCATCGAGCACCTGCAGGTGCTCGGGTTGCAGCACCCGCAGGGCGTTTTCAATCACGTTCAGTTTGCTCATGCCTGGCTAACTCCGTCAGGGCTTCTTCTGGGTATCGAGTTCGGCGGTCATTTCCGCCAGCAGCTTGTTCACCTGGGGCACGGCGCCTTCCAGCCTGGCCTGGGTCAGCTGCGCCGAGCGCGCATTGAGTTGCGGCAACCGGGCCAGCACCTTGCGGCCCAGTTCGGATGCGTAGAATTCATTCAGTTCGGCCAGCTCCTGCTCACTGAACACTTCGCTGTAGAGCGCAATCAGTTCGGGCTTGAGCTTGTCCCAGCCGATCTCCCGGTCCAGCACGGCATCGGCCTTGGACTGGTAGCTTTCCAGCAGGGCGCGCTTGCTTTCCGGCGCCTGCGTCTGGGCGAAGCGCTCGGCGAACATCTGCTGGACCTGGGCATAGATCGGTACGGTCAGGCGGTTGGCGCTGGCCAGTTCGAGAAAGCGCTCGGCCCGTGCGGCGTGGCTGGCCTCATCGGCGCTGACCTGAACGCTGAAGACTGCCAGCGACAAGACACTGCAAAGGCCGGCCATACGAAAAAGGTGCATTGAGTGATCCTTGGTGGGCGATAGTTGAGCCTCAGTGGACACATTCTGCGCGCGGAGTTCCAATCTCTCAAGGAAGGGGGAACCCGCACCCTCCCCCGGCAGCCTAAACTCAATCGTCCAGCAACGGAGCAAAATGGCATGACCCGCACCGAAACCGACAGCCTAGGCCCCGTGGAAGTACCGGAACAGGCCTACTGGGGCGCGCAGACCCAGCGCTCGTTGAGCAACTTCGCCATCGGCGACCAGCGCATGCCCCTCGCCGTCTGCCACGCACTGGCGCTGATCAAGAAGGCGGCGGCGCGGGTCAATGACCGTATCGGCGACCTGCCGCCCGATATCGCCCGGCTCATCGAACAGGCCGCCGACGAGATTCTCCACGGCCAGCACGACGAGCAGTTTCCGCTGGTGGTCTGGCAGACCGGCAGCGGCACCCAGAGCAACATGAACGTCAACGAAGTGATCGCCGGTCGCGCCAACGAACTGGCCGACGGCACCCGCGGCGGCAAGAGCCCGGTGCACCCGAACGATCACGTCAATCGTGCACAGAGCTCCAACGACTGCTTTCCCACCGCCATGCACATCGCCACCGCCAGGGCGATCCATGACCAGTTGCTGCCGGCCATTGCCGAGCTGTCCGGCGGCCTGGCCGAGCAGGCGGCGCGCCATGGCAGGCTGGTCAAGACCGGGCGCACGCACATGATGGATGCCACGCCCGTCACCTTCGGCCAGGAGCTGTCCGCATTCGTCGCGCAACTGGACATCGCCGAGCATGCCATTCGCCAGGCGCTGCCAGCGGTCTACGAACTGGCCCAGGGTGGCACCGCGGTCGGCACCGGCCTCAACGCGCCCCATGGTTTCGCCGATGCCATCGCGGCGGAACTGGCGGCGCTGTCCGGGCTGCCCTTCGTCTCGGCGCCGAACAAGTTCGCCGCGCTGTCCGGCCATGAGCCGCTGGTGGCCCTGTCCGGGGCGCTGAAAACCCTGGCCGTGGCGCTGATGAAGATCGCCAATGACCTGCGCCTGCTCGGCTCCGGCCCGCGCGGCGGCTTTGCCGAAGTGCGCCTGCCGGCCAACGAACCGGGCAGCTCGATCATGCCCGGCAAGGTCAACCCGACCCAGTGCGAGGCGCTGTCGATGCTCGCCTGCCAGGTCATGGGCAATGACGTGACCATCGGCTTCGCCGCGAGCCAGGGGCACCTGCAGTTGAACGTGTTCAAGCCGGTGATCATCCACAACCTGCTGGAATCGATCCGCCTGCTGGCCGATGGCTGCCGCAACTTCAACAGCCACTGCATCATCGGCATGGAGCCGGACGCCGAGCGCATGGCCGAACACCTGGAACGCGGCCTGATGCTGGTAACGGCGCTGAATCCGCATATTGGCTACGACAAGGCTGCCGAAATCGCCAAGAAGGCCTACGCCGAAGGCAGCACCCTGCGCGAAGCGGCGCTGCAACTCGGCTATCTCAGCGATGAGGAATTCGATCAGTGGGTGCGCCCGGAAACCATGCTGGAACCGGGGTAGCGGAGCGTCGGATTACGCCTACGGCTAATCCGACCTACATCTGGCGGAACATCGGCGGCAACGCGGGTTGGTTTTTTCCTAATCCTTTGCGATGGCCGCCTCCAGTGCCTCGTTCAGCGTGCGCAGGACCTTGATCCGGGCGAAGCGCTTGTCGTTGGCTTCCACCAGCGTCCAGGGCGCGATTTCGGTGCTGGTGCGGTCGACCATGTCCGTTACCGCATTGCCGTAATCGTCCCACTTTTCACGGTTGCGCCAGTCTTCCTCGGTGATCTTGAAGCGCTTGTGCGGCGTGTTCTCGCGCTCCTTGAAACGCTCCAGCTGGGTCTGTTTGTCGATGGACAGCCAGAACTTGACCACCACCACGCCGGCATCGATCAGCTGCTCCTCGAAATCGTTGATCTCGTTGTAGGCTCGCAGCCACTCATCCGGTGAACAGAACCCCTCGACGCGCTCGACCAGCACACGGCCATACCAGGAACGGTCGAAGATGGTGAACATTCCACGGCCCGGTACATTGCGCCAGAAACGCCAGAGCCAGGGTTTGGCCCGCTCGTCCTCGCTGGGCGCCGACACCTGTACGGTGCGATACAGGCGCGGATCCAGTGCGCCGGTGATACGGCGGATGGCACTGCCCTTGCCGGCGGCGTCATGTCCTTCGAACAGCGCCAGCACGCCGCGCTTGCGCAGGCGACGATCACGCAGCAAGTGGGAAAGCCGCGCCTGCTCGTCGGCCAGTTGGCGTTTGTAAGTGTCCTTGTCCAGCTTCTGCGAGAGATCCAGGCTGCCGAGCAGACTCAGCTGATTCATGCTCATGTCCGCTTCGACCGGTGCGGAATGCGGCGCCACGGCAGGTCCATCGTTGCTATCGAGTGCCGCATTCAGGCCACCGAGCAACAGGCGCCCGGCGATCAGGCTGCGGTAACGCTCGTCAGCCCCCTCGATCACGTACCAGGGGGCGAAACTTCGGCTGCTGCGGCGCAGGATCAGCTCGCCATGGCGCACGAACCTGTCGTAGGTCTTGGACTGCTGCCAGTCCAGCGGGCTGATGCGCCAGCTGTGCAGCGGGTCGTCCTTGAGCGCTTCGAGGCGACGGTGCATACGGTCCTTGGACAGGTGAAACCAGAACTTGAAGATCAGCACGCCTTCATCGCAGAGCATGCGTTCCAGGCGTTGCGCCCGGCTGATGGCCAGCTCCAGGTCAACCTTGCGCGTGCGCCCATGCACACGGTCTTCGAGCATCTTGCTGTACCAGTTGCCGAAAAAAATGCCGGTCTGCCCCTTCGCAGGCATACGCCGCCAGTAGCGCCAGGCAAGCGGATGCGAAAGCTCCTCGTCGCTGGGCACATCGAAGCTGTCCACACGAATCAGGCGCGGGTCCATCCATTCGTTGAGCAGCTTGATGGTCTCGCCCTTGCCCGCACCTTCGATGCCGTTGATCAGGATAAGCACCGGAAAACGTGCCTGTTCCCGAAGCCGGTTCTGGGCATTGAGCAAGGCTTCGCGCAGGATCGGTACTTCGGCGTCGTAGGTGGCCTTGTCGATGCTGTGGCCGATTTCCGCAGACTCGAACATCGTGTTCTCCAGAGACTTGTCGCGTTCATTGATGGTTAGCAGGCCTGTCCAAGTATCGCGCAAAAACACTACCCGAAATTGACTGATGGCAGTTGGCCTCCAACTTCTCTGCTTTTCTGATGCGACAAAGCGTGCCCGCAGCGGCTTTGCGGTGGCTGCTAGAATCGCGCACCTTGATTCAGGATATAGACCATGCCTGCCGATACCCCGACGCCTCTGCAGCACGCTGAACTCGACTGGGACGAAAACGGCCAGCCGCAATCACGCCGCTATGGCGATGTGTATTTTTCGCGCGCCTCGGGGCTTGCCGAAACGGCTCATGTATTTCTGCAGCCGAACCGGCTGGCCGAGCGCTTCGCCGCCCTGGCGAAAGGCCAGCGACTGGTGATCGGCGAGACGGGGTTCGGCACCGGTCTGAACTTCCTCTGTGCCTGGCGGCTCTTCGAGCAGCAGGCGCAGGCTGACACTTTCCTGCATTTCGTCAGCGTGGAAAAGCATCCACTGAGCCGTGAGGACCTGCAGCGGGCGCTGGCCCTGTGGCCGGAACTGCAGGGGCTGGCGCAACAGCTGCTGGATCGGTACGTGGCGGTGAATCCGGGCTTCCAGCAATTTCGCTTCGGCCGGATAACCCTGACGCTGATGGTGGGCGACGCATTGGAATGCCTGGGCAGCCTGGACGCAGGGGTCGATGCCTGGTTCCTCGACGGCTTCGCCCCGGCGAAGAACCCGGACATGTGGCAGCCGGAGCTGTTCGCGCAGCTGGCGCGCCTGTCCGCACCGGGCGCGACCCTGGCCACCTTCACCAGCGCAGGCATCGTGCGCCGTGGATTGCTGACGGCAGGCTTCGAAGTCGAACGTATCCCCGGCTTCGGACAGAAACGTGAAAGCCTGCAGGGGCGCTTCGACAGTCGGGTTTCACAGCCCGGCAAACCCTGGTTTTCCCGGCCCACCTTCACCCCGAAGCAGCGCAAGGCGCTGGTGATCGGTGCAGGCCTGGCCGGTTGCGCCAGCGCCGCCAGCCTGGCCGCGCGGGGCTGGCAGGTGACGCTGCTGGAGCGCCACGCAGAGATTGCCGAGGAAGGCTCCGGCAATCCCCAGGGCGTGCTCTACCTCAAGCTTTCGGCGCATGGCACGGCGCTTTCACAACTGGTGCTCAGCGGCTTCGGCTACACCCGCAGGCTGCTGCGCAATCTGCAACAGGGCCGGGACTGGGACGCCTGCGGCGTATTGCAGATCGCCTTCGATGACAAGGAAGCCGCGCGTCAGGCCGAGCTGGCCGGCGTCTTCCCGACAAGGTTGCTGCATGCGCTGGATCGCACCCAGGCCGAACGACTGGCCGGTGTCGAGCTGCGCGATGGCGGCCTGTTTTACCCGGATGCCGGCTGGGCGCATCCACCAGCCCTGTGTCGCTGGCTGATCGACAACCCGGCCATCGAAGTGCGCACGCATCGCCACCCCGTCGAACTGCGGCGCAACGGCGAACAATGGCAGGCCGTCGAGAACGGCGCGGTACTGGCCGAAGCGCCGGTGGTCGTCCTCGCCGGCGCGGCGGATGTGGCCCGCTTCGAGCAGAGCGCCTGGCTGCCGCTCAAGCGCATTCGCGGGCAGATCACCGGCCTGCCGATGACCGAGCAGAGCACGGCCTTGCGCACCGTACTCTGCGCCAAAGGCTATGTCGCACCGGCACGCAACGGTCAGCACACGCTGGGCGCAAGCTTCAATTTCGCCGACACCGACCCGGCGCCCAGCGCAGCCGAACACCGCGCCAATCTGGACATGCTGGAGGAAATCTCCGCCGACCTGCATCGAAAGCTGCGGGCCGACAGCCTGCCCGTCGAGCATTTGCAGGGGCGCGTCGCCATGCGCTGCACCAGTCCCGACTACCTGCCGATCATCGGCCCGCTGACCGATTCCGCGTCATTTGCCGAGGCCTATGCGGTACTCGCTCGCGATGCGCGGCAAGTGCCGCAAACGCCCTGCCCCTGGCTGGACGGGCTTTATGTCAATACCGCCCACGGCTCGCGCGGCATGATCAGCGCACCGCTGTCCGGCGAGCTGCTGGCCGCCTGGATCGACGGCGATCCGCTGCCGGTGCCACATGCCATTGCCGAGGCCTGCCATCCCAGCCGCTTTCTGCTGCGCAAGCTGATCCGCGGCGCGTCCTGACGCTGCGATTCAGCGATTCTCTGCAGCGGTATTCCCGCCGCGCGGTAGCCACTGTTCAGCGAAAGCGACAGACAGTTTTACGAATTCTGGTTTGACCCCCAATCCCGAATTTGTTTGGGTATACCCCTGACTGGTACGCAATGGCTGCCGCAGGCAGCGCGCTGGTCCGGAAACCTGAACTTCAGGATCCGGGCATCAGTCACACTCCCCAACGGCAAAACCGGTAAGGACTTTCATGTGTGGCATAGCTGGAGAACTTCGTTTCGATAATCGCCCCGCCGATCTGGCGGCGATTGAACGCATCACTCAACACCTCACCGCCCGCGGCCCCGATGCCAGCGGCTTTCATAGTGCCGGCCCGATGGCCATGGGGCATCGGCGGCTGAAGATCATGGACCTGTGCGAGGCCTCGGGTCAGCCGATGATCGATTCGGCGCTGGGCCTGTCGATGGTCTTCAACGGCGCCATCTACAACTACCCGGAACTGCGCGCCGAGCTCGAAGGCCTTGGCTACCGCTTCTTTTCCGAAGGCGACACCGAGGTCCTGCTCAAGGGTTTTCATGCATGGGGCGAGGCCCTGCTGCCGCGCCTGAACGGCATGTTCGCCTTCGCCATCTGGCAGCGCGATGTGCAGGAACTGTTCATCGCCCGCGACCGGCTCGGCATCAAGCCGCTGTACCTGTCGCAAACCGGCGACCGTCTGCGCTTCGCCTCCAGCCTGCCGGCGCTGCTCAAGGGCGGCGATATCGCCGGCGTGCTGAACCCGGTGGCGCTCAATCACTACATGAGCTTCCACGCCGTGGTGCCGGCCCCGGATACACTGATCGCAGGGATCGAGAAACTGCCGCCGGGCACCTTCATGCGGGTCGATGCCAGCGGCAAGACCCACCAGCAGCGCTGGTGGCAACTGACGTTCGGCGCGCGGGAAGACGAGCAGCACTACACCTTCGAGGACTGGCAGGAACGCACCCTGGCGGCGCTGCGTGAATCCGTCGCGTTGCGCCAGCGTGCGGCGGTGGACGTCGGCGTGCTGCTGTCCGGCGGCGTCGACTCCAGTCTGCTGGTCGGGCTGCTGCGCGAGGCCGGAGCGGCGAACAATCTGCTGACCTTCTCCATCGGTTTCGAGGACGCTGGCGGCGAGCGCGGCGACGAATTCAAGTATTCGGACCTGATCGCCAATCACTACCAGACCCGCCATCACCAGCTGCGCATCCAGGAAAAGGAAATCCTCGAACAGTTGCCCGCCGCCTTCCAGGCGATGAGCGAACCGATGGTCAGCCACGACTGCATCGCCTTCTATCTCCTGTCGCGCGAGGTTTCCAAACACTGCAAGGTGGTGCAGAGCGGCCAGGGCGCGGACGAACTGTTCGCCGGCTATCACTGGTATCCCCAGGTCGATGGCGCCGAGGACCCGGCTGCAGCCTACCTCGCCGCCTTCCGCGACCGCAGCTACGAGGAGTACGCCGAAACCATGCAGGCGCAATGGGCCAGGGGCGATTTCTCCGGCGACTTCGTGCGCCAGCACTTCGCCCAGCCCGGCGCCGAAACCGCGGTGGACAAGGCGTTGCGTATCGACAGCACCGTGATGCTGGTGGAAGACCCGGTCAAGCGCGTGGACAACATGACCATGGCCTGGGGCCTGGAAGCGCGCGTGCCTTTCCTTGATCACAATGTCGCCGAGCTTTCAGCACGCATACCGGCACAATACAAGCTGCCCGGCGGCGGCAAATATGTCCTCAAGGAAGCCTCACGCAAGGTCATTCCCGCCGAGGTCATCGACCGGCCCAAAGGCTATTTCCCGGTGCCCGGCCTCAAGCATCTGCAAGGTGTCACCCTGAACTGGGTGCGCGAACTGCTGACCGATCCCAGCCAGGATCGCGGCCTCTACGACCCGGCCATGCTCGACAGGCTGCTCAACGATCCCGATGGCCAGCTGACGCCGCTACGCGGCTCCAAGCTCTGGCAACTGGCGGCGCTCAACCTGTGGCTGAGCGAACAGGGGCTTTGACTCGCGTTGCAAGCGAGTCCACCACACACAAGGAAAGCCACATGCAGAAGTCTCAAGCATACGGACAGCGACTGTTGCGCGGCCAGGCACCGACCTACGAACGTCTCCAGGCGCGCCTGGCTGGCGACGGCCAGGCCGAACAGCCCGGGCCGGTCACCTTGCATTGCGGCTGGGGGCGGATTCTGGTCGGCCATACCTATGCCGAGCCAGCGGAGCTGGCGGCGGACCTGCTGGGCGAACAGGCCGGCGAACGCGACATCGCCCTCTATGTCGCCGCGCCGCATCAGGTGCTGGCCCATGCGCCGCAGCAGCTCTTCCTCGACCCCTCCGACACGCTGCGTATCTGGTTCACCGATTACCGTCCGGCGCGCCGCAGCTTTCGCGGTTTCAGCATTCGCCGGGCGCAGAGCGAGGCGGACTGGAAGGCCATCAATTGCCTCTACCAGTCGCGAGGCATGCTGCCGGTCAATCCGGAACTGTGCACACCGCGCGAGGAAGGCGGGCCGGTCTACTGGCTGGCCGAGGACGAGGACTCCGGGCAGGTCATCGGCAGCGTGATGGGCATCAATCACCAGAAGGCCTTCAACGATCCGGAAAACGGTTCCAGCCTCTGGTGCCTGGCGGTTGCACCCAGTTGCACGCGCCCCGGTGTCGGCGAGGCGCTGGTGCGGCACCTGATCGAGCAGTGCATGGGCCGCGGCCTGGCCTATCTGGACCTCTCGGTGCTGCACGACAACCGCCAGGCCAAGGCGCTTTACGCCAAGCTCGGCTTCCGCGACCTGCAGACCTTTACCGTCAAGCGCAAGAACAGTTTCAACCAGCCGCTGTTTCTCGGCCCCGGCCCGGAAGCCACGCTCAACCCCTACGCCCGGATCATCGTCGACGAAGCGCGCCGGCGCGGCATCGAGATCGCCATTGATGACGCCGAAGCCGGCCTGTTCACCCTCACCCAGGGCGGTCGGCGCGTGCGCTGCCGCGAATCGCTGTCGGACCTGACTTCCGCCGTGAGCATGACGCTGTGCCAGGACAAGTGCCTGACCCACCGCACTCTTGCCCGCGCGGGCCTGCACCTGCCGGCCCAGCGCCTGGCGGGCTCTGCCGAGGACAACGCCGCCTTTCTGCGCGAGCACGGCAGTCTTGTCGTCAAGCCCGTCGATGGCGAGCAGGGCCACGGTGTCTCGGTGGACCTGCGCAGCAGCGAGGACGTGGAAGACGCCATCATCCGTGCGCGCCAGTTCGACCAGCGCGTACTGCTGGAAAGCTTCCATCCGGGGCTGGATCTGCGCATCGTGGTGATCGGCTATGACATGGTGGCCGCCGCGATCCGTCGTCCTGCGCAAGTCGTCGGCGATGGCAGCCACACCATCGGTGAACTGATCGAAGCCCAGAGCCGCCGGCGCCAGGCGGCCACGGGCGGCGAAAGCTGTATTCCCATGGATGAAGAAACCCGGCGCTGCCTGCACGATGCCGGCCTGGACTACGACAGCGTCCTGCCCGGCGGCCAGCATCTGGTAGTCAGGCGCACCGCCAACCTGCACACCGGCGGCACCCTCGAGGACGTCACCGAGCAGTTGCATCCCGAGCTGGTCGAAGCTGCCGTTCACGCAGCGCGGGCACTGGATATCCCGGTGGTCGGGCTGGACCTGCTGGTCACGGCGCCTGACCAGCCTGAATACGTCTTCATCGAAGCCAACGAGCGCGTCGGCCTGGCCAACCATCATCCGCGCCCCACTGCCGAGCGCTTTATCGACCTGCTGTTTCCCCTGAGCCACAGCGCCAGCCTGGCGCAAGCTCAGCAACCTGAACAGGAGCGCAAGTGACCACCCGCATTCCCGAGCCTGACCTCAACTACCTGCAGCGCGTGCTGCTGGAAACACTCGCAATCCCCAGCCCCACCGGCTTTACCGACACCATCGTGCGCTACGTGGCCGAGCGCCTGAAGGAACTGGGCATCCCCTTCGAGCTGACCCGGCGCGGCACCATCCGCGCCACGCTCAAGGGCCGCCTCGACAGCCCCGACCGCGCCATCGCCGCGCACCTGGACACCATTGGCGCCAGCGTGCGCGAAATCCATGACAGCGGTCGCCTGGGCCTGTCACCGGTGGGCTGCTGGTCGAGCCGCTTCGCCGAAGGCAGCCGTGTCAGTGTTTTCACCGACGAGGGTGTGATTCGTGGCAGCGTCCTGCCGCTGCTCGCCTCGGGCCATGCCTTCAATACCGAAGTCGACACCATGCCCATCAGCTGGGACCACGTCGAACTGCGCCTGGATGCCCATACCGCCAACCGCGCCGACACCCTGGCACTGGGCGTCAACGTGGGCGACTTCGTCGCCTTCGATCCGATGCCGGAGTTCACCGACAGCGGCTATATCAGCGCCCGCCACCTGGACGACAAGGCCGGCGTGGCCGCCCTGCTGACTGCGCTGAAGGCACTGGTCGAGAGCGGACACGAACTGCCCATCGATTGCCACCCGCTGTTCACCATCACCGAGGAAACCGGCTCCGGTGCGGCGGGCGCGCTGCCCTGGGACGTCAGCGAATTCGTCGGTATCGATATCGCCCCCACGGCCAAGGGCCAGGCCTCCAGCGAACATGCCGTCACGGTCGCCATGCAGGATTCGGGCGGTCCCTACGACTATCACCTGTCGCGACACCTGCTCAAGCTGGCGAGCGCCCAGGATATCGCGGTACGCCGCGACCTGTTCCGCTACTACCACAGCGATGCCCAGTCGGCGATTGCCGCCGGCCACGATATCCGCACGGCATTGCTGGCGTTCGGCTGCGACGCCACCCACGGCTACGAGCGCACCCATATCGACAGCCTGACGGCCCTGAGCCGGCTGATCTGCGCCTACCTGCTCAGTCCGCCGGTATTCTCCAGCGACGCCCAGGCCTGCCAGGACTCGCTGGAAAGCTTCAGCCACCAGCTCGAACACGACACGCAGATGGAAAACGACACCCGGGTGCCGGCGGTCGATGCGATTCTCGACAGACCTACAGAGGGCAGGAAGGACACCTGAGCCCAGCTGACGGTATGCTTGCCGACCCGTCACCAGGCACCCCGGAACCATGCTTATTCCTTACGACCAGCTCGAACCCGACACCCTCACCCGCCTTATCGAAGACTTCGTGACACGCGACGGCACCGACAATGGCGACGAGACCCCGCTGCAGACCCGTGTCGAGCGGGTGCGCGGGGCGCTGGCCAAGGGGACGGCGGTGATCGTTTTCGACGTGGAACACCAGCAATGCCAACTGGCGCTCAGGCACGACGTGCCGAAGGAGTGGCTGGAGGATTGAGGAAAACTCGTAGGGCCGAAGAATCAGCCCAGCACGCCGCCATCCCGCTCCCAGGCACAGCGCATGCGCAGATCGCGCTGGTGCGGGCTGTGCGAGCCGCTTTCGGTTTCCCAGCGGAAGGTGTGGGTGCCGTTGAGTTCGGTTTCGAGGTGGACCACCGCGCTGGTCCAGTAGAGCTCGTCGAGCAGTGCCTCGAAGTTGCGCACCCACAGCGCCCACTCGTATTCCACCGCCCGATAGCTGGCGCCGAAGTGAATCACCTGGGTCTGATACAGGCCTTCGTCCTGGCAGCAGGAAAACATTTCCCGCCCGATAAAGGGCCAGCCCTCCCCCTGCGGAAGGCTGTCCAGCGCACGGCGATTGACGGCACGGCGCACGCGGCACTGCTCGGCGTCGGCTGATGGCCAGTCGCGGATACTGCCGTAGACGATGGATTCGGGCTCCACAGGCTCACTCCAGAGGAAAGCCCGGCATATTCAACCAATTTCCGCCGGCATTCCAGAGTCACGAACGCTCACGCCGAACCTCTCATCGCCCGAGGTGATGCAGGCCACAGTTGCACAGCTCAGCCCGACGTCGCGGACTGGTCGCGGCGCGGCGCCAGGCCCAGCGCCAGTATGGACATCAGCGCCGACATACTCGCAAGCACCAGAAAAGGCCAGCGGTAATCGCCGGCAAGATCCCGTCCCAGACCGGTCAGCACTGGCGACAGGCACGCCAGACAATAACCCGTGCAGAGCATCATCGCGGTCAGGCGGCTCACCGCCAGCGGCGTGCTCGCTTCGTACATCGGCAACAGCATCGACAGAGAGAAGGTCCCGTTCAGGGCGACTCCCAGCAGCATGCAGATCGCCAGCGGCTGAACCTGCGGAACCCAGGCGATCAGTAGCAGGCACACCGTGGCCAGCACACCGCAACTCGACATCAGCAAGTGCCGCTTGCCAAAACGCTGAGCCAGCCAGGGCAAGGCGAAAGCGCTCGGCAAGCCGATCAGCATGAAACCACTGAAGAACGCGTTGCTTTGCGGCAGGCTGAAGCCGACCTCGTGATAGCGCGCCACCAGCCAGGTCGCCAGTGCGTAGAACAGACCGGCCTGCAGCGCGAAATAACAGCTCACCAGCCAGGCCCTCGGCTCACCCCAGGGCAGACCGGTGCGACTCTCGCTGGCTGGCTCCGGCTGGTTCGGCAAACGCCACCAGACCGCCAGCGCCAGTACCGCCGGAATCGCCCAGAGCGCCAGCGCCCAGGTCCAGCGCTGCCCCAGCCACTGCACCGCCGGTGCTGTCAGCACCACGCCGAGGGTTCCGCCCACCGCCATGCTCAGCGAATAGAACGCCGCCGTCTGCCCCATGCGGTCGAGAAAATAGCGCTTGATGAAGCCCGACAGCAGCGGCCCGGCGACCGCAATACCGGCGCCGACCATGGCCGCGGTGGCGATCAGCAGTACCGCGTTGTCGCCCAGCAGGCGCAGCGCCAATGCCACGCCGATCAGCCCCAGGCACAGCGCGATGGTCCGTTCCAGGCCGAAACGTACCGCCAGGCGAGGCGCCAGAGGGGCCAGCAGGCCCATCAACAGGACCGGCAAGGCGGTGGTCAGGCTGATCAGGCCGCGACTGAGGTCGAGCACCGCGGCGATATGCTCGATCAGGGGCGCAAAGGAGGTGATACCAGGGCGAAGATTGATGGCGGCGAGCACCAGAGCCAGCATGAGCAGCCAGCGGGATGGGTTGTTCACAGTGCATCCTGAAGCGGACCGGGAGCGGGTCGGTCACCCTACCCCCGCCCCTCCGTTCGATCAAGCCTTTTGGACTCGTCAGTCAGGTTTATGCTTGCTGAGCATCTTCTCCGTCATCGTGATCATCTCGTCGTAGATCGACTGGGGGTCGTGCCGCTTGGCTTTCCAGGCCATGCGCCCCTGCTCGTGGGGCAGGATCATGAACACGCCTTCGGCGACCTGCCGATGAATATGCTCGGCAATATCGGCAGCGGTGATCGGCGAGGCTTCCAGCAGCTTGCTGACCTGGGCCTTCATGCCGGGTGTCGGACCCCGGAAGGAATCCATCAGGTTGGTCTGGAAGAATGACGGGCAGACTACATGGACGCCAACGCCCTGCGGCTTGAGCTCCACCAGCAGGCTTTCCGACAGGGCCACCACACCGGCCTTGGCCACGTTGTAGTTGCTCATGCCCGGCGCCTGCATCAGCGCCGCCATGGAAGCGATGTTGATGATCGTGCCACGACTTTCCCGAAGCAGCGGCAGGAAGGCCTTGCAGCCTTTGACCACGCCCATCAGGTTGATCGCGATCTGCCAGTCCCAGTCTTCCAGCGAGAGCTCGTCGAAGAAACCGCCCGAAGCGACTCCGGCGTTGTTCACGACCACGTCGATGCCGCCCAGCTTGACCTCACACGCCTGCGCCAGTGCCGTCAGCTGGCTGTAGTCGCGCACGTCGCAGCGCTGGGTGAAACCGTCGCCGCCGGCTTCGCGAACCCTTTCCAGCGTTTCGGCCAGGCCGGTTTCATTGACGTCCGAGAGCGCCAGGCGCCAGCCTTCACGCGCCCAGCACAGGGCGATCTCACGCCCAAGACCGGAACCGGCACCCGTAACCATCATGCGATTTTGCATCGTTCGCCGCCTTTCGTTCGTTGAGTCGCAGCGAGTCTAGCGAAAGCCAATGTCCGCCCTGACCTTCATTCAAGCACTGAATGACGGGTGCTTTGCCTGGGCGCTGAAATGCAAAAGGGCAGCCCCTGGGCTAATGCCAGTCAGTTAAGCGCTACAGCTTGACCTTCTGCGCGCTGAAACGAAAATCCGATGCTTGTTTTGAGCATCGGATTTTTTATGCGACTTTCCCGCGCTTTGGCACTGACTCACGAAGTGGCATCTGCTACTTACTCCCTTGACGAACTAGGGGCGCTGCTTGATCCAGACCTAGTTAGCACCGCACTGGAAACGGCGGGAGTGGCGACCCTGCGTAAGCGACGTCTCCCTCTTGAAGCCATGATCTGGTGCGTGATCGCCATGGCGTTGTTTCGCCGGATGTCGGCCTGGGATGCCGCGAGCCGTATGGGCATCATGCTGCCTGGGCAGAAGCCATTGGTAGCACCCAGTGCAATCGTGCAAGGTCGCCAGCGTTTGGGCAGCGCTGCGGTGCGAGAGGTCTTTTCCCTGACTCAACAACGCTGGCATGCCAGCGCCAATCACCCCACTTGGGCCGGTTTGCGCCTGCTCAGTGTCGATGGCGTGGTCTGGCGCACACCGGATACGGCCGACAACCGCAAGCACTATGGCAGCGCCAGTAATCAGCATGGCGATACCGGCTATCCCCAAGTTCGCATGGTCTGCCAGATGGAGCTGACCAGCCACATGCTGGTGAATAGTGCTTTTGCCGGCTACCACAGCAACGAGATGAAACTGGCCGAACAACTGATCGACAGCACACCCGATCACTCGCTGACCTTGTTCGACCGTGGCTTCTATTCACTGGGGTTACTTCATCGCTGGCAACAGACAGGCACTCAGCGCCATTGGTTACTGCCGCTGCGAAAGGATGCTCAATACGAGGTGCTGCGTAAGTTAGGGCGCCACGATGCCATCGTCTCACTAAAGACCTCGCCGCAGGCGCGTAAACAATGGCCCGACCTGCCAGACACGCTACAGGCTCGGTTATTAAGCAAGACCATCAAGGGCAAAGTGCGGCAGGTACTGACCTCAATGATCGATCCTCTGCGCTTCCCTCCAGACGAAATCGTGGATCTGTACAGCCAGCGTTGGGAAATCGAACTGGGCTATCGAGAAATGAAGCAAGGCATGCTCGCGGGTCACTACACACTGCGTAGTAAAACGCCGGAGATGATTGAACAAGAACTGTGGGGCGTACTACTGGGGTACAACCTGCTGCGTTATCAAATGCTGGAAATGAGTCGCCACTGCCCTGGCATCTACCCCTGCGAAATGAGTTTCACCGCTTGCACCTGGGCGATTCTGGGCTTCTTGAACGGGGTCTCTTTGAATCATCCAGGCAACATCCCTCGCTACCTGGCTGAACTACAGGCCTCAGCCATGCACTACGTCCTACCTCATCGTCGTGAGGATCGCAGTTATCCGCGAGCGGTCAAACCCAAGCCGTCCAAGTATCCGACCAGAAATAAAAATGCCAGTCAGCTTAACTGACTGGCATTAGCCCCTGGGCTGCCCTTTTACGTGTACCGCTCTAGCCGATCATCAGTGAGCGACGGCGCCAGTGGCCCCCAGCCCGGTCTGCGAACGCACGAACTGCGGGAAGAACCGCGCGCGCTCTTCGCCGGCACTGCGGCTCTTGTCGGTGATCGAGAAGAACCAGATGCCGATGAAGGCCACGGTGACCGAGAACAGCGCCGGGTAGGAGTACGGGAAAATCGCCTCGGCGTTGCCCAGTACCTGCACCCATACGGTCGGGCTGAGGATGGTCAGGACCAGCGCGGTGAACAGGCCCAGCGAGCCACCGAACAGTGCACCACGGGTGGTCAGATCCTTCCAGTACATGGAAAGGAACAGCACCGGGAAGTTGCAGCTGGCGGCGATGGAGAAGGCCAGACCGACCATGAAGGCGATGTTCTGCTTCTCGAAGGCGATACCCAGCAGGATCGCGATCACACCCAGCGAGAGCGTGGTGATCTTGGTCACACGCATCTCCTCGGCTTCCTTGGCCTTGTCCTTCTTGATCACGCAGGCGTACAGGTCATGGGACACCGCCGAGGCGCCGGCCAGCGTCAGACCGGCGACCACCGCCAGGATGGTGGCGAAGGCGACCGCGGAGATGAAGCCCAGGAACAGGTTGCCGCCGACCGCTTCGGCCAGGTGCACCGCCACCATGTTGGTGCCGCCGATGATGGCGCCAGTGGCGTCCTTGTACTCGGGATTGGTGCTGACCAGCAGGATCGCGCCGAAGCCGATGATGAAGGTCAGAATGTAGAAGTAGCCGATGAAGCCGGTGGCGTAGAACACGCTCTTGCGCGCTTCCTTGGCATCCGACACGGTGAAGAAGCGCATCAGGATATGCGGCAGGCCGGCAGTACCGAACATCAGCGCCAGGCCCAGGGAAATCGCCGAAATCGGATCGGTCACCAGACCACCGGGGCTCATGATGGCCGCGCCCTTGTCATGCAGCTTGACCGCCTCGGTGAACAGCGCGCCAAAATCGAAGCCCACGCTCTTCATCACCATGATGGCCATGAAGCTGGCGCCGGACAGCAGCAGCACCGCCTTGATGATCTGTACCCAGGTGGTGGCCAGCATGCCGCCGAACAGCACGTACATGACCATCAGCACGCCGACCAGGATCACCGCGATCATGTAGTCCAGGCCGAACAGCAACTGGATCAGCTTGCCGGCACCGACCATCTGCGCGATCAGGTAGAAGGCCACCACGGTCAGCGAGCCGAAGGCCGAGAGGATGCGGATCTGGGATTGGCCGAGGCGATAGGAGGCCACGTCGGAGAAGGTGAACTTGCCCAGGTTACGCAGGCGTTCGGCCATCAGGAACAGGATCAGCGGCCAGCCGACCAGAAAGCCGATGGAGTAGATCAGCCCGTCGTAGCCACTGGTGAATACCAGTGCGGAAATCCCCAGGAAGGACGCCGCGGACATGTAGTCGCCGGCAATCGCCAGGCCGTTCTGGAAGCCGGTGATGCTGCCGCCGGCGGTGTAGTAATCAGCGGTGGAGGTGTTGCGCTTGGCCGCCCATTTGGTGATCCCCATCGTGAACGCGATGAAGACCACGAACATGATGATGGCGGTCCAGTTGGTCGCCTGCTTCTGAACTTCGCCTGTCAGGGCTTCGCCGGCCAGCAGCAAGGGAGAGGCTGCCAGCAGGGCGGCAGCGATCAGGAAACGGGATTTCATTACTTCTGGGCCTCGTCGAGGATTTCCTGGTTGAGTCGGTCGAACTCGCCGTTGGCTCGCTGTACGTAGATACCGGTCAGGATAAAGGCCATGAAGATCACGCCGATACCCACCGGAATACCCCAGGTGGTGACGCTGCCGGCAGCGAGCGGAATGCCAAGAACCGCTGGCTCGAACGCGATAATCAGAATGAAGGCCAGGTAGGCGCCAAGCATCAGGCTCGACAGCAGCCAGGCAAAGCGACCACGCTTTGTGACCAACTCCTGGAAACGCGGATTGTCATAGATCTGCTGGTAAAGATTTTCGTTGCTCATTGAGTGTTCTCCGCACATTCCTCGCCCTCCAATGAGAGCAGGGGGCGGTACTTTAGGGCCGAGCCAGCCGAACGCCACTCGACGATGGTCTTGTTTTTATTTTCCTGAAACCTGCGTTCTAGACGCATGCGTGGCATATTGCCGCGCACATAGAAGACGACTATTCCGCTCATCATGTTTCGTGATTTCCCGATCACACCGGGCTGACGCAGACTCCACCCAACAGAGAATAATTCTCGACTGCAATGTCAGGAGTCGGCCATGACCAAGACCATCACTTTCACCCTGATGCACTTCTGCATCGCCTTCTCGGTGACCTATGCCTTGACCGGAAGCCTCGCTGCTGGTGGCCTGGTAGCTGCAATCGAACCCCTGTGCAATTCCGTGGGTTTTTATTTTCACGAGAAGATCTGGCAGCGACTGGACAAGCGTCAGCCCGCGCAAACTGCGATCCCGGCCCATGCCTGGTTGCATCACCAGGCCTGACCCCCTTCTTTAAATCCCGGTATGGCTTTCAATCAGGCTGATTGCCATCGCGTGCAACCAGAAAGCTGCGCGGCGGTCAATGTAGGAGTACAAGGAGTCCGAAGCGGAGCGTGACGGCTAACTCAGGCTCTCACCCCGTCCATGGAGATGTTCCCGATGCGATTGCCGTTGTTATCCGCCCTGCTCGCGCTGGTCATGACGCCTGTTCATGCAGCGGATATCAGTATCGAAGAATATGGTTACCCCTTGAACAACCCCTTCGAGGCGACTATCGCCTCGACCCCTGTGGAGTTGCGCGTCGAAGTCCCCGCCAATGAGGATATCGATCAGGCCGACTACAGCCTGCGCTTGCGCCCCGAACGCGAGTTCATCCTGCCGGACAATTTCTGGGCGGTGAAAAGACTAACCTATCGCCTGGCCCGCCAGCCCGGACCTGCGCCGTTGATATTCATCATCTCGGGTACGGGCGCAAGCTATGCCGCAGGCAAGACCGAGTCGCTGAAACGCCTCTTCTACGGCGCCGGCTATCACGTCGTACAACTGTCATCGCCGACCAGCTTCGACTTCATCGCCGCCGCCTCGCGCCATGCCACGCCGGGCTACAGCCCCGAGGACGCCAAGGACCTGTACCGGGTCATGCAGGCGGTCCGGGCGCAGCAGCGCGACCTGCCGGTCACCGAATTCCACCTCACCGGCTACAGCCTGGGCGCGCTCAACGCGGCTTTCGTCAGCCAGCTGGACGAGACACGACAGAGCTTCAACTTCAAGCGCGTCCTGCTGCTCAACCCGCCGGTGAACCTCTACACCTCGATCAGCAACCTGAACAGGCTGGTGCAGACCCGCGTGGAAGGCATCGACAGCAGTACCACCTTTTACGAACTCATCTTCGACAAGCTCACCCGCTACTATCGCCGGCAAGCCGTGATCGACCTCGATGCGGCCATGCTCTTCGACTTCCAGCAATCCCCCATGCGGTTGACCGATGAGCAGATGGCGATGCTGATCGGCTCGTCCTTTCGCTTCTCCTCCGCCGACATCGCCTTCACCTCCGACCTGATCAACCGCCGTGGCCTGATCGTGCCGCCCGGCTACCCCATCGACGAAGGCACCAGCCTCGAACCCTTCTTCCGGCGTGCACTGCTGTGTGACTTCGATTGCTACCTGACCGAGCAGCTGATTCCCATGTGGCGCGCCCGACAGGGTGGCGGTGGCCTGCAGCAGCTGATCCAGCAGGTGAGCCTTTACGCGCTGGAAGACTACCTGCGAGACAACCCCAGAATCGGCGTGATGCACAATGCCGACGACCTGATCCTGGGCCCTGGCGACTTGGGCTTTCTGCGCCGCACCTTCGGCGAACGCATGACCCTGTACCCGCGCGGCGGGCATTGCGGCAACCTCGACTACCGGGTCAACGCCCGCCATATGCTGGAGTTCTTCCGTGGCTAGGACGCTGATGAGAAAACTGGGCGCGACCACCCTGCTCGTGCTGCTGGCCGGCATCGCCCATGCACAGACAACCATTGCCGACGAAGATGGCTTCACCCATCCGCTGCGTACATTGAACTTCAATCCGGGGCTGAATCAGCGTGAATTCGAGCGCGCCACCTTCGATGCGCTGGACATCCACGACCCCTGGGAATCACTGAACCGACGCATGTATTACTTCAATTACCGCCTGGACCAGTGGGTGATGCTGCCGGCGGTGCGCGGCTACCGCTATGTCACGCCCCGGATCGTGCGCACGGGCGTGAGTAACTTCTTCAACAACCTGGGCAATATTCCCACGCTCTTCAACAGCCTCGCTCAATTCAAGGGCGAGCGGGCGATGAACACCACGGCCAGGTTGCTGTTCAATACGGTAATTGGCATTGGCGGCATCTGGGACCCGGCCACTCGCATGGGCCTGCCTCGCCACCGTGAGGATTTCGGACAGACGCTGGGGTTTTACGGAGCGCCCCACGGGCCGTACCTGATTCTGCCGGCGCTGGGGCCGTCCAATCTGCGCGACACCACAGGGCTGGTGATGGATTTTACCGTCGAGAGGCAGGTCGATTATTTCCGCTACTCCGAGGCCAGCGGCGGCGAGTCCGGCCTGACCGCACTGCGCCTGATCGACCTTCGCCACGGCACCAGCCTGAGATATGGCCAGCTCAATTCGCCCTTCGAGTACGAGAAGGTCCGCTACATCTACACCAGGGCGCGGGAACTGCAGATCGAGGAATAGCAGAGTCTGTTCCCGTTTCGTTCGCGGTCGCGACCTAGTACAGCTTCGCCTCGCCCTCAGGCCGCGTCTTGAAGCGGCGATGGGCCCACAGGTACTGCTCGGGACACTGGCCAACCGCCTCTTCGATCCAGGCATTGACCCGCCGGCAATCGGCCTCCTCGCTTTCCCCCGGAAAGTCCGCCAGCGGCGGATGGATCACCAGCCGGTAACCGCCGCCATCAGCCAGGCGTTCCTGGGTATAAGGGAGCACCCGCGCACGTCCCAGCCTGGCGAACTTGGTGGTGGCTGTGACGGTCGCCGCCGGGATGCCGAACAGCGGCACGAAAATGCTTTGCTTGCGCCCGTAGTCCTGATCCGGCGCGTACCAGATCGCACGCCCCGCACGCAGCACCTTGAGCATGGCGCGCACATCCTCGCGCTCGATGGCCGTGGCATCGTCATTGTGCCGCTCGCGCCCGCGCCGCTGTACGAAGTCGAACACCGGGTTCTTGTGCTCGCGGTACATGCCGTCGATGGTGTGGTGCTGACCGAGCAGCGCCGCGCCGATTTCCAGGGTGGTGAAATGCAGCGCCATCAGGATCACGCCCTGCCCTTCGGCCTGCGCCTGCTGCAGATGCTCCAGCCCCTCGACATGCGCCAGCCGCTGCAAGCGCGCCCTGGGCCACCACCAGCTCATGGCCATCTCGAAAAAGGCGATACCGGTGGAGGCGAAGTTCTCGCGCAACAGACGCTCGCGCTCACGGGCGCTCAGTTGTGGGAAACACAGTTCGAGATTGCGCCCGGCAATGTGTCGCCGCGAACGGGCAGTCCGGTACATCAGCGCGCCCAGGCCGCGCCCCAGCAGCAGCAGAACCTTGTAGGGCAGCTGGACCACCAGCCACAGCAAGCCCAGGCCCAGCCAGAGCGGCCAGAAACGCGGATGAACAAAGGATGCGCGAAAGCGGGGACGATCCATCGGCAAGCTCGAACCGGTAAAACGGCGCATTCTAAGCCCTCAGAAGAAAAAATGCCGACGCCGCTGGCTTCATGCGGCTGCTTTTGCCTTTGTTTTTCCTGCCGTTTGCTGCTTGCGACTTGCAGCTCCCCGTCTGCCCCGTTATAAGTTCACGCCATTTACCGCAGCAGACAGACCATGAGCCAAGCCGACCTTCTCGACCAAGTTCCCGTGTTCCAGCTCAAGGGCAGCATGCTGGCCATCACCGTGCTGGAGCTGGCGCAGAACGATCTGGAACGTCTCGACCGGCAACTGGCCATGAAGGTCGAGCAGGCGCCCGACTTCTTCAACAACACGCCCCTGGTGCTGGCACTGGACAAGCTGCCAGCCGACAGCCAGCCCGACCTTCCCGCGCTGATCGCCCTGTGCCGCAAGCACGGCCTGCGCACCCTGGCGCTACGTGCCGCTGATCCGCAAATCATCGAAGCGGCGAATACGCTCGATCTGGCCGTATTGCCACCCTCCGGGGCACGCGAGCGCAAGCTCGACCTGTCCGCCAAGGCAGCCGCCGAACCCGCCAAGCCAGCCGAACCGGTCTATCGCCCCACCCGTATCGTCACCACACCGGTACGTGGCGGCCAGCAGATCTATGCCCAAGGTGGCGATCTGATTGTGCTGGCCCCCGTCAGCCCCGGTGCGGAACTTCTCGCCGATGGCAACATCCATGTCTACGGTCCGTTGCGTGGTCGTGCCCTGGCCGGCATCAAGGGCGATGCCAATGCACGGATCTTCTGCCAGCAGCTCGGCGCCGAAATGGTTTCCATCGCCGGGCAATACAAGGTGGCCGAAGACCTGCGGCGCGATCCCTTGTGGGCCGAGGCGGTACAAATGAAGCTGTCCGGCGACGTGTTGAACATCACCCGCCTTTAACGGATACTTCCGCGAATTTTTCAAGACCAACGGGCACCTGGACGCCGACTCGGCTGAAGGTCCCGATTTCCATATTCTTAGGGTGAATCACCTTGGCCAAGATCCTCGTAGTCACTTCCGGCAAAGGTGGCGTCGGCAAGACCACTTCCAGCGCCGCCATCGGTACCGGCCTCGCCCTGCGTGGCCACAAGACCGCCATCGTCGACTTCGACGTCGGTCTGCGTAACCTGGACCTGATCATGGGCTGCGAGCGCCGCGTGGTGTATGACTTCGTCAACGTCATCAATGGCGACGCCACCTTGACCCAGGCCCTGATCAAGGACAAGCGCCTGGAAAACCTCTACGTGCTGGCCGCCAGCCAGACCCGCGACAAGGACGCGCTGACCCTCGAAGGCGTCGGCAAGGTCATCGACGAACTGGCGCAGAACTTCGAATACGTGATCTGCGATTCGCCGGCCGGTATCGAGAAGGGTGCGCACCTGGCGATGTACTACGCCGATGAGGCCATCGTGGTGACCAACCCGGAAGTTTCCTCGGTGCGTGACTCCGACCGCATGCTCGGCCTGCTGGCAAGCAAGTCGCGCCGTGCCGAGAACGGCCAGGAGCCTATCAAGGAGCACCTGCTGCTGACCCGCTACAACCCCGAGCGCGTGGTCAAGGGCGAAATGCTCGGTGTCGAGGACGTCGAGGAAATCCTCTCCATCCGCCTGCTGGGTGTCATCCCCGAATCCCAGGCGGTGCTCAAGGCCTCGAACCAGGGCGTGCCGGTCATCCTCGACGACCAGAGCGACGCTGGCCAGGCCTACAGCGACGCGGTGGACCGGCTGCTGGGCAAGGAAGTCAGCCACCGTTTCCTCGATGTCAAGAAGCAGGGCTTCCTGGCGCGTCTGTTTGGAGGTCGAGAATGAACCTGCTGGACTTCTTCCGCGAGCGCAAAAAGAAGGAAACGCCCGCCTCAATCGCCAAGGAACGCCTGCAGATCATCGTCGCCCACGAGCGTGGCCAGCGTAACGAGCCGGACTACCTGCCGGCGCTGCAGAAGGAGCTGGTCGAGGTGATCCGCAAGTACGTCAACATCGACCAGGACCAGGTTCAGGTCGCACTCGAAGACCAGGGCAGCTGCTCGATCCTGGAGCTGAACATCACTCTGCCGGACCGCTGAAAATCAGCACTGGATCTGCTGCGCGTCGGCCCTGCGGCGTTAAAAACAGGCTCGGCAAGCCGCTTGCGGCTAACGCACTTCAGCGCGGCCCGAAGGGCGAACGGAGTGAGTCATGCTCATTCAGGCCACTAAACTCGTACGCGAGCCCGGTCCGTTCCTCGCCTGTTTGATTCGCTGGCGCTCACCCTTCGGGCCAGCCTTCGGCTGTTACTCCCGTTGGTCGTAGCGCCTTGCAGGGCTCTAGCTCGCGAGACCCAGAGCAGATTTTTGCATAGTGATACTGCTGACGAACGGCGGCTCAAAGGCCGCCGTTTCCGTTTATGGAATTCGTAATGCCCCTGAACAATATCCAGATCGTCCACCAGGACGCCGCCCTGCTGGTGATCAACAAGCCCACCCTGCTGCTCTCGGTGCCCGGTCGCGCCGAGGACAACCGCGATTGCCTGGTGACCCGCCTGCAGGAGAACGGCTTTCCCGAAGCGCGCATCGTGCATCGGCTGGACTGGGAGACGTCCGGGCTGATCGTGCTGGCCCGCGACGCCGACAGCCACCGCGAACTGTCGCGCCAGTTTCACGACCGCGAGACGGAAAAGGCCTATACCGCGCTGTGCTGGGGTTTGCCTGCACAGGACAGCGGCAGCATCGACCTGCCCCTGCGCTACGACCCGCCGACCAAGCCCCGGCACGTGGTCGATCACGAACTGGGCAAGCACGCCCTGACCTACTGGCGCGTGATCGAACGCTACGCAAACCACAGCCGCGTCGAACTGACGCCCATCACCGGGCGTTCCCACCAGTTGCGCGTACACATGCTGTCCATCGGTCATCCGCTGCTGGGCGACCGCCTCTATGCCCACGAACAGGCGCTCAACGCCCATGAACGGCTGTGCCTGCACGCCAGCATGCTCGCCCTGACTCATCCACAGACCGGCGAACGGATGCGCTTCGACTGCCCGGCACCGTTCTGATGAACGACTTTCTGCAGGCGACCCGTGGCGCACCTGCGCACCCCAGCCTTCACAAAGCCCTTGCCCTGTGGTCCCGTGAACCCGCCCAGGCACTGGACCTGGGCTGCGGCGCCGGACGCGATAGCCTGGCGCTGCTCGCCGCGGGCTGGGAAGTCGTCGCGCTCGACCGCGACCCGCAAGCGCTGGCTCTTCTGCGAGAACAGGCAGCCATGCATGCGCCTGGCAGGCTGTCCACGCTATGCCGAACGTTCGAAGATACGACCGCCTTGCCGGCAGCGGACCTCATCAATGCCAGCTTCGCACTGCCATTCTGCCAACCGGACGCATTCAACGATCTATGGCTGCGGATAACCCGGAGTTTGCGTGAAGACGGTCTGTTTACCGGACACTTCTTTGGCCCACGCGACGATTGGGCGAGAAAAGACTTCAGTATTCACAGCCGGGATCAGCTGCTGCAGCAGCTCGAAGGCTGGACGCTGCTTGAACTCAGCGAATTCGAATACGACGGCAAGACAGCGCTTGGGCGGGCCAAGCATTGGCATTTATTTGAAGTGATCGCACGAAAGGACTGAAACCGGCTTCAGCCACGGCAGACTGCAGTCTCACCAGCCGATGGGATAGACTTTCCCGTCCTGCCGTCCGGAGCCCCCCATGCGCGAAGAACTCAACCAGGGCCTGATCGATTTTCTCCAGGCCTCCCCCACGCCGTTCCATGCCACCGCCAGCCTTGCCCAGGCCTTGCAGGCCGCCGGTTTCAAGGCGCTGAACGAAAGCGAGACCTGGCACACCGAGCCTGGCGGGCGTTACTACGTCACCCGCAACGACTCCGCGATCATCGCCTTCCAGCTCGGCAGCAAATCCCCCGTCGAACACGGCATGCGCCTGGTCGGCGCCCATACCGACAGCCCCTGTCTGCGGGTCAAGCCGCAGCCGGAACTGCAGCGCCAGGGCTTCTGGCAGCTGGGGGTGGAAGTCTATGGCGGCGCCCTGCTGGCGCCCTGGTTCGACCGCGACCTGTCCCTGGCTGGGCGCGTCACCTACAGCCGCGACGGTCGCATCGAAAGCCAGCTGGTCGACTTCAAGCTGCCGATTGCCGTGATCCCCAGCCTCGCCATCCACCTCAACCGGGAGGCCAACCAGGGCTGGGCCATCAATCCGCAAACCGAACTGCCACCGATCCTGGCCCAGATCGCCAGCGAAGAAAGCCCGGATTTCCGCGCCCTGCTGGCCGACCAGCTCAGCCGTGAACACGGCCTGCTCGCCGACGTGGTGCTGGATTTCGAGTTGAGTTTCTACGACACCCAGGGCGCCGCCGTCATCGGTCTGCACGGCGACTTTATTGCCGGCGCGCGGCTGGATAACCTGCTGTCCTGTTTCGCCGGGCTGCAAGCCCTGCTCCGGGCCACGCCGGATGAAAGCTGCGTACTGGTCTGCACCGATCACGAAGAAGTCGGCTCGGCCTCCATGTGCGGCGCGGACGGTCCCTTCCTGGAGCAGGTGCTGCGTCGCCTGTTGCCCGATGAGGAAGGATTTCAGCGCTGCATCAACCGTTCGCTGCTGATCTCCGCAGACAACGCCCATGCGGTACATCCCAATTACAGCGACAAGCACGACGGCAATCACGGGCCGAAACTCAACGCCGGCCCGGTGATCAAGATCAACAACAACCAGCGCTATGCCACCAGCAGCGAAACCGCAGGCTTCTTCCGCCATCTCTGCCTGGAAAACGAAGTATCGGTGCAGAGCTTCGTCACCCGCAGCGACATGGGCTGCGGGTCCACCATCGGTCCCATCACCGCCAGCCAGCTGGGCGTGCGCACCGTCGACATCGGCCTGCCAACCTTCGGCATGCACTCGATTCGCGAGCTGGCCGGCAGCCAGGATCTGGCGCAACTGGTCAAGGTGCTCAGCGCCTTCTATTCGAGCCCGACGCTGCCCTGAAGCAGACCGGGCGAGCACCCGTCTGGCACCTCACTGCAGGCCGGGGTCGATCACCAGCGCCAGCTTGCCGGACACGCTGTTGCTGGCCAGCAGCTCGAACGCGGCCTCCACGTCGCCAATCGGGAAGGTCCGCTCCAGACGCGGTGACAGCTGCCCGCTGGCCAGGAGCGGCCAGACTTTATCTTTCAGCTCGGCCATCAGCCCGGCCTTGTCGTCGGCGTCGCGGCTGCGCAGGGTCGAGCCGATCAACTGCACGCGCTTGGCCAGCAACGCGCCAAAATCCAGCTCGCCCTTGCGCCCGCCCATCAGCCCGATCATCACCCAGCGCGCATCCCTGCCGAGCAGTTGCAGGTTGAGTGCGGCATATTTGGCGCCCACCGGATCGAGAATCAGATCGAAGGGGGCGAAATCACGCAACGCTTCCAGCGTCTCGCCGCGCAGCACACCGCCTTCGGCGCCCAGGGATTCGCAGTAGGCCAGACGCTCGGTCGAACCGACACTGACCCAGCAGGGATTACCGAATGCCTTGCACAGCTGGATCGCCGCCGACCCGACGCCGCTGGCACCGGCGTGCAGCAGCACCTTTTCACCCGGTCGCAAGGCGCCGAGGCGGTACAGGTTGAGCCAGGCGGTGGCGTACACCTCGGGAATCACCGCGGCCTCATGCAGCGACAGCCCCTCGGGAACCGGTAGCGCATGCCGCCCATCGACGACCACCTCTTCCGCCATGCCGCCACCGGCCAACAGTGCGCAGACGCGATCACCCACCTGCCAGTCGCTGCCCGCACCCACCTCGCTGATCACGCCCGAGCACTCCAGGCCAAGGATATCGGTCACCCCGGCTGGCGGCGGATAATGCCCGGCACGCTGCAGCAGATCGGCCCGGTTCAGCCCCGCTGCGGCTACCCGGATACGCACCTGTCCCGGAGCGCATTGCGGCGCGTCTCGTTGCGCCCACTCCAGTTGTCCCTCGATACCTTGCAAAGCCTTCATGCTGCCTCCATATTGTTGAAACTTGCGTTCGTCCAACATCACTCGCTGACGTTCGCAACCGCCTGTTACCATCGGGCTATTATTTTTCACCGTCGACCAGTGACTGCGGCCGGCGCCCAACATGATGGCCTAATATGCGTTATTACCCAGCCTCACGTCGCCCCTCCCGCATTAAACGGTCCCTGACCTTCGGCGTATTCGCCCTGTTCATCGGCCTGCAGACCTCGTCTGTGCTGGCCAAACCAAGCGCAAGCGCCTGGGATTACCTGCAGCCCGACCGCGATCAGGTGATTGCCAGCCTCAATGTGGTCGAGCTGCTCAAGCGCCACCATTACAACAAACCTCCGCTCAATGATGCCCGCTCGGCAAAAATCTTCGACAGCTATATCGAGATGCTCGATCCGTCGCGCAGCTATTTCACTGCCGGCGACATCGCCAGATTCAAGGCCTGGCGCAACGATTTCGACAACTACCTGAAGAACGGCAATCTCGAGCCCGGCTTCGCCATCTACAGGCTGCACCTGGAGCGCTTGCAGGGTCGCCTGCAATACGCCCTGAGCCTGCTGGAAAAAGGCGTGGACCACTTCGACTTCACCCTTGACGAGGAATTGCTGGTCGACCGCAAGAGTGCCGCCTGGTCGAAGGACATGGCGGAACTCGACGACCTCTGGCGCAAACGCGTGAAGGACGAAGTACTGCGGCTGAAGATCGCCGGCAAGGACTCCAAAGCCATCGAGGAACTGCTCACCAAGCGCTACCGGAACCAGCTCTCGCGCCTGGACCAGACCCGTGGCGAAGACGTCTTCCAGACCTATATCAATGCCTTCGCGCAGTCCTACGATCCGCACACGCAATACCTGTCGCCGGACAACGCGGAAAACTTCGACATCAACATGAGCCTCTCCCTGGAAGGCATCGGCGCCGTCCTGCAGAGCGACAACGAACACGTCAAGGTGGTGCGCCTGGTGCCGGCCGGCCCCGCCGAGAAGAGCAAGCAGATCGCCCCCGCCGACAGGATCATCGGCGTCGCCCAGAGCGACGAGGAAATGGTCGACGTGATCGGCTGGCGGCTCGATGAGGTGGTCAAACTGATCCGCGGCCCCAAGGGTTCGGTCGTTCGCCTCGAAGTGATCCCGGCCAGCAATGCGCCCAACGATCAGAACAGCAAGATCGTCGCCATCACGCGTGAAGCCGTGAAGCTCGAAGAGCAGGCCGCCAAGAAGTCGGTCCTCAACCTCCAGCATGAGGGCCGCGACTACAAACTCGGCGTCATCGAAATCCCGGCCTTCTACCTCGATTTCAAGGCCCTGCGTTCCGGCGACAAGAACTACAAGAGCACCACTCGCGATGTGAAGAAGCTGCTGACCGAACTGCAGCAGGAACAGGTCGATGGCGTGGTGATCGACCTGCGCAACAACGGTGGCGGCTCGCTGCAGGAAGCGACCGAACTGACGGGGCTGTTTATCGAGCAGGGGCCGACCGTGCTGGTGCGCAACAGTGACGGTCGTGTGGATATCCTGGCCGACGAACAGCCCGGCGCCTTCTATACGGGACCGCTGGCAGTACTGGTCAATCGCCTGTCCGCCTCGGCCTCGGAAATCTTCGCCGGTGCGATGCAGGACTATCATCGGGCGCTGATTCTTGGCGGCCAGACGTTCGGCAAGGGCACGGTACAGACCGTGCAGCCGCTCAACCACGGCGAACTGAAACTGACGCTCGCCAAGTTCTACCGGGTTTCGGGGCAAAGCACGCAACATCAGGGCGTGATCCCGGACATTTCCTATCCAGCTGAAGTCGATACCAGCGAGATCGGCGAAAGCGCCCTGCCCGAAGCCCTGCCTTGGGACAGCATTCGCGCCGTGCACAATGAAGACATGAATCCGTTCAAACCCTTCCTTGCCGAACTCAAGGCCCGTCACGAAACACGGACCGGCGAAAACCCCGACTTCGTTTTCACCCGCAACCGCCTTGCCCTCGCCCAAGAGTTGAGCCACGAAACCACGGTCAGCCTCAACGAAGAAAAACGTCGGGCGCAGCAGGACAGTATCGAGAAGCGCCAGTTGACGCTGGAAAATGCCCTGCGCGAGGCCAAGGGCGAGGAGCCCCTGGCCAAGCTGGAGCGCGAAGACGAAACGACACCGCATGTCGAAGACAAGAAAGGCAAACCCGAAGACGACGCCTACCTCGCGGAAAGCGGAAGAATCCTGCTCGACTGGCTGGGACTGAATGAGGCCGTGGCCAAAAACAGCCTGCCAAGGGAATAGCATTCCACCGGATGTCATCAAAATGACATCACCGTATCGTGAAATGAGAAGAGCCGCCTGAGCGGCTCTTCTCATTTCACGATACGGAACCATCATGACCGTCACCGAGCAGTTGAGCACTCTCGATCACATCCTTGCTCACGGCGGCATCAGCAGTCTTTTCCAGCCCATCATTTCACTGTCCGAACGCCGCATAGTCGGCCATGAAGCACTGACGCGAGGCCCGTCGGATAGCTCGCTGCATTCGCCCATCAACCTGCTCGCAGCAGCACGTCACGGCGACCGCCTCAACGAGCTGGAAATGCTCTGTCGCGAAAACGCCTGCCGCCGCTACAGCCAGCTACACCTGCAGGGGCGGTTGTTCCTCAACGCTTCGCCGGAAACCCTGCTCGATGCGAGCCACAAGCCTGGCCGCACGCTCGAGTTGCTGCAGCGATACGGCATTCCTGCGGACAAAGTCGTCATCGAACTGACCGAACAGATGCCGACCGATGACTTCGAGCTGCTCAATACGGCCTTGCACCACTACCGCAACATGGGTTTCTCCATCGCCCTGGACGATCTGGGCGCCGGCTATTCCAGCCTGCGCATGTGGTCGGAGCTGCGCCCGGATTACGTCAAGATCGATCGCTACTTCATCGATGGCATTCACCGGGACGCCGTCAAGCGCAGGTTCGTCGAATCGATCCTGAAGATAGCCAGAGCCGCCCAGGCACAGGTCATTGCAGAAGGCATCGAACTGCCTGAAGAGCTGAGCGTGCTCGCGGATATGGGTATTGACCTGGTTCAGGGATACCTGCTGGGTCGGCCAGAAGAAAAGCCCTGCGTTGACATAGCCAGCGCACTGCCAAACACGCCCGTGTGTGACGGGCCATTCAATGAGCAAAGCGAGGATCTGTCCGCCCTGGTGCTGAAACAGTCGGCGGTCTCCGTCACGCAGCCCATTGCCGAAGTGCTGGAGCTGTTTCGCCGGCAGGCCAACCTGAATTCAGTTGCGGTCCTGGACGCAATGAACGCCCCTGTCGGTATCGTTCATCGCAGCCTGCTCTCCGATGCCTTGCTCAAGCCCTTCGCGACCGAGCTGCTGGCGCGAAAAGCCATCAGCAGACTGATGAGCGATGACTTTCTCGCCGTGGAAGTCGGTCAGTCGCTGCAACAGGTCAGCCGCCTACTGACCAGCCGCGCCCGGCAGCGTATCGAGGAAGACTTCGTGATTACTCTCAACGGCAAGTATTACGGGCTGGGACGGGTGATCGATGTACTGAAGCTGATTACCGAAATGAAAGTCCAGCAGGCCCGCCATGCCAATCCGCTGACCCTGCTGCCAGGCAACGTGCCCATTCAGCAATGCCTGACACGCCTTCTGCACGAAGGCCGCGAAGCCGTTATCTGCTACGTGGATATCGATCACTTCAAGCCTTTCAACGACATTTACGGCTACGCCAAGGGTGACGAAGCCCTGCTCTGTCTTGCCCGTTGCCTTGATGAGCAGATCGATTCGAGCTGTGACTTCATCGGCCACATCGGTGGCGATGACTTCATGCTGGTCATGGGACCACAGGACTGGTCAGGAAAAATCAGCCGTCTATTCGCTGCGTTCGAGCAGCGTTGCCAATCGTTCTACCATGACGAACACCTTGCGGCAGGTTGCTTCATCGCCGAGGGGCGTCAAGGCAGCATGGAGCGCTATCCACTGCTTTCACTTTCCATCGGTGCCGTTCATGTGAAACCCGATACCGCAGCCGAACTCGATGCGGCGCATCTGGCCAAACTCGCTTCGCAAGCCAAACGCCTGGCCAAGCACACTTCCGGTTTCAGCCTGCACGTCGTTGATACTGCACAGCAGGCTTCCCAAGATCAGAGCCCCAACCCGGCGGCCCTGGCCTTGTAATGCTCGGCCTGCTGTTTATCGCACGCCAGGCCGTGGCCACCCGCCGTGTAGAGCTGCGACAGACGAGTCGCAGCCAATGGGTGGCCAGCCTCGACCGCACGCTTCCACCAGTACGCTGCCTGGGTGCCATCGGGGCCGTGGGTAGCGTCTTCACTGAGGCTGACGACACCCATCTGATAGGCGGCCTTGGCATCGCCCGCCTCGGCCGCCAGACGCAGCAAACGTATGCCTTCCCTTTTCGCACCATAGCCCTGGCCGCGAAAAAGCAGGATATGACCGTAGAAACTCTGTGCTTGCGTATCACCAATACCGGCCATGCGGGAAAACTGGCCCTCCATCCAGCGCCACAGCTTCGGCTGCTGCACAGCCCAGCGTGACCCCATCAGCCTGCGTGCAATCCAGTAACCTGCGCGTGCGCGAACCTTGAGCAGTATCACGGTGCCTCCGGATAGTCGAATTCAAACACTCGCGCCACTTCTCCTGCGTGCCAGGAGGCGGCAGCCGTGCCATCAACGGGGCCGCAAAAACGTCCCAGGCGAGCGGCGCACTCGAAAAACCCGGTCCTTGGCAAGCGACTGGCGCTCTGGCTGATCACCAGCACGCTGCGCAGCGGTCGTCCCGCCTGAGCATCGAGCATCGCCAGATGCTCCAGCGCAGCCGTCAGGGTCTGCATGGCGGGAGTCGGCAGTTGAAGTCGTTCGAGCAGGGAACGATAGGTCACCAGATGACGCTGCAGCCGGGCATCATTCAGCTCATCGAGCAGCGCATGCCAGTGTGGCCGGCTGATACGAATCGGCGCCGCTCCGTCTCTCACACTTGCGGGTCCCATTGTGCAACCTCCAGGGCACGTGCCAGCGCACGGCGTATGGGCTCGCCCGGATCACGCTCGCCCTGCTCGATCAGGGCCAGATAAGCCGGGCTGATACCCACCGAACGTGCCAGCACTTCCTGGCTCATACCCCTGGCTTCCCGCAAGGCCGACAGTTCACTGAACCTGGGCGAGGCAACCGGGGCGGGCTTGACGCCCGCATCGATGGAAGGCCGGCCAAGCGCATTCAGCAGAGCCTGATAGTCGGCCCAGGGCAACACTGCATACTCCGGCTCGCCATCCCGCATGATGGTTTGAACATTCATCCGCTACCTACCTGCTGTTCGATTCCGTAGAAGCGAATCTTAACAGCCCGGAGACAGCTTTTTAGCCAAAGGGGCCGCATCACTGAATGAAACGCAAGCATGAATTGACTTTTTAAAGACAATTAAGCGCACAAAAGGATTAATCCCTGCCATTTCGCGTCTATTCAGTCATTCAGCTATTCCACCTTGGGCTCATCGGCAGCAGGCAAACGCATCAGTCCTGCGCGCGTCTCTGCCGACTGGCTGTCTCGCCAGGTGCGGAAGGCCTCCAACTCACCAGACCATTTGCGCATCACCCAGCCCAGCACGGCAAGGTCGTCGATGAAGCCAAGCCCCGGAATCCAGTCCGGAATGGCATCCAGTGGCGCCAGAAAATACAGAAGGCCGGCCACCACTGCGATCAGTGCGGGTTTGCTGACGGCCCGGTATTCACCTCGCCACCAGGCGACGCACAAGGCCTGAAGCAGCCCGAGCTCCTCACGCAGGCCCTTGATCAGCCCGCCTCGCGAGGAGCTCTTGCGAGCGACGGCGAGAAGAACCGCCGGCAGCCTTCCACGGGCCAGAACCCGTTGCGCTATCGGTAGATATTTCATCAATCGCCAAGGTACTTTCATCGCCGCACTCCAAAGCCAGCCCTCAAAGCCCATCCTGTTTGGGCTCCAGCCGCTTATCCACAAAAGCTGTGGATAACACTGTGAACAGATTATGGATGACTGCCTCAAACGCCCGTCTGATGCGGTCTCCAAACAGATCGACGAGTTTTTGCGCAGTCTTCAAAAAAGCTTATAAATCAATAGGTTATGTGATTCAGAGAAAAACCGTAAATCCGCTTTCACAAGCGAGGCAGCTTGCATTCAAGAATGTGCATAACCGTAACATGTCAATGCTTTTTTCACGCGCTTTCAGCTTTTCCTGACAAAGAAGGTTGTTCCAGCAGAGACAATGACGCGCAGCCTGGCGTTCACGGCCAATCACAGCTTTGCTGTCTGCCATGAGAAGACGCCAGCCAAGCATTTTTCACGGCAGCTCACAACGGGCCACATTGCTATAGGCAGGGTATATACCTGAAGCACGACGAAAAAAGCCGGTCGAAAGACCGGCTTCAGGGCGATTAAATACCTGTTCAGTTCAGGCTGAGTTTGGCCCGGTTTCTGTCCAGGATTGACGTACCGATCCCCTTGACCTCCAGCAACTCGTCAACGGAGCTGAACGGGCCATGCGCTTCGCGGTATTCGACAATCGCCTTGGCTTTTGCCGCACCTATTCCCTTGAGTTCACGGGTCAGGGTTTCGGCGTCGGCGGTGTTGAGATTCACTTGTGCAATCGCCGCCAGCGCAACGCTGGTGGATTCGACAGGCTTTGTCTCGGCGGCGTGGCCGCCCACGGAAAAACCAGTGAGCAGGGCCAGCAATGTTGCGCAGATAAACGACTTGTTCATTGTTCACATCCTTTTGAGTGTCGGAATGATCCGGCGCGGTACTCCATGCGCCGCGACAACCACTTTAAGATGCAATCACCACAAGTCAAACAGGGGGCCACCCGTTTTGTGACCCAGATCGCTCGAACGCTCTATCACATCTTGTTGAACAGATTCAGGCCCGCAATCTTCACGTAGCTCTGCTGGGCCGCTTCGAGAATGATGGTCTGGAATGACAACCGCGACAGTGCTTCGGCGTAATCCAGCTCGCGCAGTTCGGCCTGCACCGACTTGTTGACCAGCGCCACATCTTCGTTGTCGGTCAGGGTGGTCTCGATCACGTTCCGTCGCGCGCCGATGTTGCCCCGGGTGGCATCCACACTGACCATGCCGTGATCGAGATTGGTCAGGCTCACGGCCACCGCATCGCGTATGTCGGCATTGCAGGAGGACGGATCTTCCAGGGTCATGCGCAGGCTGGCGATGGTGTCGAGAATACCCTGCTTCTGTGCGCTGGGATCCAGCCGGATTTCTACCGATTCACCTTGGATCGGCACACCATCGAACTTGATCATCACGCCGCGAAAAACTAGCTCGTCGGCAGTTTTCTCATCACCATCGACCACTCCCGAACCGATCACCTGAGACGGGTCGGCATAGGGATCGGAGAAATCGCCAGGTGGATTGGCCAGATCGTAGACGATGTAATCGGTATCGGACGTGAAGTGGATACCAATGCCCGCCGCCGGAAATGCCGGATTCCCCGCAACAGCCACTTCATCCTGCACCAGGGGCGCGGAAACGCTCCACGTCGAGCCTGGTGGGGGTGGAGTCGATACGGTATATCGCCCTGCGTTGGTCACATTCTCGAATACCGCCTTGCCGTTGTCGCTGATGGCGATGTTCAACGAACTGGCGATCTGCAGCTTGCGCTGGCCTTCATCCCCCTGATAGCTGTAACTGCCATCCGCGCCACGCACGAAAGGCTGGGTCTTGCCCTGGAAGCCGGAGAACAGGTACTCGCCGCGCGCATTGCGGGTATTCATCAGCGACAGCAGCTCGTCTTCACGCTCACGCAGCTCGGCAGCGATGGATTTGCGATCCTCAGCATCGAGAGAACCGTTGCCGGCCCGCAGAGCCAGTTCGCGCACGCGAAGCAGCACGGTATTCACCGAGCTGAGTGTCACTTCTTCCTGGGTCAGGCTGTTGTCCGCCGCCGTCAGGTTGGCGTTGTACTGGCCGAGCACGTTCTGTTGCTGTTCGAGCTGCAACAGGCGCACCGAGGCGACGGGGTCGTCGGCTGGTGTAAGAATACGATTGCCGGTACTGATCTGTTCCTGGGTCCGGGTCGCGTTGGCGTAGTTGCGCTGCAGCCCGGCGACGCCGTTGTTGAATGCTTGCAAGGTGGAAATGCGCATGGTCGGGCCTATTAACGGAAGGTGCTGATCAATGTATCGAACAGGGAGCGCGCAACTTGAATGATCTGTGCCGAGGCGTTGTAGTACTGCTCGAACTTGATCAGGTTGGCGGCTTCTTCGTCGAGGTTTACCGCCGACAGCGAGTCGCGGTTGTCCTGGGCCTGTTTGAGGATCGCGCCGGTGGCATCGCTGTCCATCCGCGCCTGGGCGGTCAGGGTACCGACGCGCTCAACCAGTTCGCCGTAGCCGTCGGTGAAACTGGTGCCCGATGTAACTTTCCCATCAGCCCCGGCGGATACGTCGAGGGTCTGCTTGCTCTGTAGATCAACCAGCTTCAGTGCGTTGCGGTTGTCGGAAACGCCGCTCTGATTGAACTTGAGCGAAAAGCTGTCGTTCGTCTGCGGTCGTCCGCTGATACTCAGCTCAAACTGGTAGACCTCGTCTGGAGCCGCCGTGTAGGCGAGCCGGACGGTGTTGCTGTTGCCTGACTTGAACTCAGGCGTAACTGGATCGCCGGTCGTTTCATCGACCAGTGGATCCCCATTTTTGTCCACATAGGCCCAGCCGGCTGGTAACGCATTGGCGGCGGTCAGGGTATAGGTATCGCCGCTGACGCTTGCCCTTAGCTCCAAGCCGCCGCTAGGGAAGGCAGTGTTCAGTTGATCCAGCTTGATCGGCGAAGGCCCAGAAACCATATCCGGCTGGCCAATAACCCCAGTGCCCGCATTCTGCGGAGCACTTTCTGCCCGCACTGGTGCGGCAAAGGCAAGCTGGTCCGCCTGATCAAGCACAGTTGCGATATCCGTCGCGCCGCGTCGCGTGGGCTGCAGGGTGAACTTGTCGCCAGCCAGCGGTGTTCCAGTTACCTGCACGGTGAAGCCCTGATCACGACCATTCTGGTCGGTGAAGGTCAGGACGCCGCCATTGCTCTCGACTTTCATCGGCTGGTTGTCGCTCAGCCGACGGGCCTTGTAGCCGCTCGGGGAGCTCCCGTCATACTCCATCAAATAATCGCTAGTGGTGAGCAGGCTGGTTTCGCTGATCTTCAATGACGCATCAGCAGGAGTTGCCGTGTCCAAAGAGGGATTACCGCTGAACGCTAAAGCCCGCAGTCCTGCCAGAGCCTCGTCGTTATAGTCACCAAACAGCGCCGACCCCACCTGCCCCTTCAGATCCAGGCCTTGCCCCAGCTGACTATTGACCTGATCACTGACCGCCAGCGCCAGTCGGCCCAGCGAGTTCATGGTCGAATCCAGCACTTCTTCGCGATAACGGATCAGCCCGCCCAGCTCGCCGCCGGTGATCTGCGAGGTGATGCCCTGCCGCGAGCCGCCGCTGACGAACTGCACCTCATGGCGGTTGGGATCGCCCTGACCCGGCACGACTTCCAGCCGCGCTGCACTACCGCCCACCACCAGTGGCTGGCCGCTGCCGATGAAGATATTGAAGCTGCTGTCGTCCTGCGGAACCACGGTGACCCCGATATAGGTCGACAGCTCGCGCACCGCCTCATCCCGCGCATCGAGCAGGTCATTGGGTTGCTTGCCGTTGGCGGCAGCGACGGCGATGGCCTCGTTCAGGCTGCCGATACTCCCCGCCAGCCGGTTGACCTGGTCAGTTACGGCGGACATCTGCTTGTTGGTGAAGCTGTTCTGCTCCGAAAGCCGGTCATAAACGGTATTGAAGCGACGCGACAGCCCTTCGGCTTCCGCCAGCACCAGCTGCCTGGCCGGGATATTGGCCGGATCTTCGGCAGCCGTCTGCAGCGCCGAGAAGAATTTCTGCAAGGATGGGGTGATGCCCGTGGTAGTACCGGCCAGCAACGAATCAAGTTGATTGATCTGGCTCTTGTAAGCCTCGACATCGCTGCTCAACGCGGTGCTGCTGCGCAACTGGTTGGTGAGGAATTCACTGTAGGTCCGGCGAATCTCCACCAGCGTGGTGCCGGAGCCGATATAACCAGCGCCGCTGAACTGCGGCGAACGCGTCGCCTGGGTCGCATCCTGGCGGCTATAGCCCGGCGTGTTGACGTTGGTGATGTTGTGGCCGGTGATGGACAGCTGGGTCTTGCTGGCGGAGAGGCCCGACAGGCCAATGCTCAGTAGGTCAGACATGTTTTAGCCTCTGGTCCGCATGGCGGACGCCGTGCTGGCGTCGGCAATGGTTTGATAGGTCTGTACCTTGCGCGCGATCTGGTTGATCTTGCGCGCGTACTGCGGGTCGGTGGCATAACCGGCCCGCTGCAATTCGTTGACGAAGCCTTCCGAGTCGCCGGACGTGCTCGCCACCTGGATCGCCTTCTGATAGCGACCGTTGTTCTCCAGCAGTCTCACGTAGTCATTGAAGCTCTGCTCGAAGGAGTCATAGGCGCGAAATCCCGCCTTTTCGCGAGTGGCCTTGCCGTTGACATATTCGGTGGTCGTGACGGTCGCCGATGCGCCTTTCCAGCCGGTGGCCTTGATGCCGAACAGGTTGTGACTGTTACTGCCGTCCTGCTGACGGATCATGGACTTGCCCCAGCCGGTCTCCAAGGCAGCCTGGGCGACCAGGAAACGTGGTTCAACCCCAAGCCGCGCAGCGGCTTTTTCGGCCATGGGCAGCATGGTGGCGATGAATTCTGCCGGCGAGTCGAAACGGGTCTTGCTCGGAGAACTGGCTGCCGTCGCTTCGACGCCGTTGACGGTCAACGGCTTGTCCTGCGGCGCGGCGAAAGCCGTAGCCGGCTGCCAGTCGGTATTCACTAATGACTGCGGCTTGCCCGACTGCTGGCTTTCAGGATTGTTTTTAGCGATCTCGACAGAGGTCGCGGCCATTGCGGCAAGCTTGCCCGGCAATGCCAGACGCCGCTGATTGAGCAGCCGGGAATCATCCCTGGCGGGTTCTGCTACGGCGTTCGGATTGCTTGCCCATTTGGCGCCTGTCGTTTGCGCAACCTGATTGAACGGATTGGGCTTTTCAGCAGGCTCCTGCCGCTTGTTCAACTGCCGCATCAGCACATCAGCCAGACCGATGCCACCGCCTTCTCTGGCCAGGGTGACCGAAAGCTGCTGGTCATGCATATCCTGGTACTGCTTGCTGGCCTGGCTGTTGAGCGGATTGTCCTGGGACAGCACCTCGGTAGCCGAACGCATCGACTTGAGCATTTCATTGAGGAACAGCGACTCGAACTCCTGCGCCACCTTGCGCACGTTCTCTTCGCCATCCCGATCCTTGCCCACCTTGAGCTGGTTCAGGCGATTCAGGTCGGAGTAGCTGCCACTGTCAAGCGTGCGCTGGCCGAGCCCCAGTCGATTTTCCATATCCTCGTCCTCAGATCACGATCAGGTCGGCCTGCAGCGCACCTGCCTGCTTGAGCGCTTCGAGAATGGCCATCAGATCACTGGGCGCAGCGCCTACCTGATTCACCGCCCGAACGATTTCGTCCAGCGTGGTGCCAGGGCCGAACTTGAACATCGGCTTGGCTTCTTCCTCGGCCCGAACCCTGGAGTTGGGCACGACCACCGTCTGCCCATCGGAAAACGGATTGGGCTGGCTGACCTGCGGGTCTTCGGAAATGGTCACGGTCAGGCTGCCATGGGTCACCGCCGCCGGCTGCACACGCACGTTCTGGCCAATGACGATGGTGCCGGTGCGCGAGTTGATGATGACCTTGGCCATTGCCTGGCCGACATCGACCTCAAGATTCTCCAGAATCGACAGGTAATCGACCCGCTGACTGGGGTCCAGCGGCGCAGTGATACTGACCGAGCCGCCATCGAGCGCCTGCGCCACACCCGGCCCGAGCAGGTCATTGATCTGATCGACAATATTCTTCGCCGTGGTGAAATCCGGACGATTGAGGTTCAGCGTCAGCGTGTTGCCCTGGTTGAAGGCAGTCGGCACCGGCCGCTCGACCGTCGCGCCGCCGGGAATGCGTCCGGCCGAAGGCACATTGACGGTAATCCGCGAGCCATCGGCACCACCGGCATCGAAACCGCCCACGACCAGGTTGCCCTGGGCGATGGCATAGACGTTACCGTCGATCCCCTTGAGCGGCGACATCAGCAGGCTGCCGCCGCGCAGGCTCTTGGCGTTGCCGATGGAGGAGACCGTGATGTCGATGGTCTGGCCAGGCTTGGCGAAAGGCGGCAGGTCGGCATGGATGGAAACCGCGGCGACGTTCTTCAACTGGACGTTGCCGCCCGCTGGCACCTTGATGCCGAACTGCGCCAGCATGTTGTTGAAGGTCTGTACGGTAAACGGCGTCTGCGTGGTCTGGTCGCCGCTGCCGTTGAGGCCGACGACCAGGCCGTAGCCGATCAGCTGGTTGCTGCGCACGCCCTGGATGGTGGCGATATCCTTGAGGCGCTCGGCGTGGGCCGATGCGCCGATGGCGAGCAGGCCGAGAAGCACGATGGCTTTTCTGAACATGACGATGACCCTCAGAACGGCCACAGCGGGCTGACGAAGAAGCGGCTCAGCCAACCTGGCTGACTCGCATCGGCGAAAGCGCCCGTGCCTGAATAGGTGATACGCGCATCCGCCACGCGCATGGACGAAACAGTGTTATCGGTGGCGATATCGTCCGCACGCACCAGGCCGGCGATACGCACCAGTTCATCACCGGTATTGAGCGTCAGCCACTTCTCGCCACGAATCGCCAGAATTCCGTTGGGCAACACCTCGGACACGGTAACGGTGATCGAGCCGGACAGGCTGTTGCTCTGCCCCGCCTGGCCTGCGCCGGAGGCTTCGCGCGAAGCGTCGAACTGAGCGTCAAGCGACATCGTGTTGCCAGTCAGCGGGTTAGCCATCGATACCGCGCCACCAAACAATGAGCCGAGCCCGATGTTCGCGTTGCTGTCCTTGGAAATCTGCGAATTGGCGTTCTTGCTGGCCTGGGTCCGCTCGTTGAGCGTGATGGTAATGATGTCCCCGACCCGGAAAGCCTTGCGGTCATCGAACAGGCTGGTCTCGAAACCGGCCTGATAGATAGCGCCATTGTTCTGCGCCGCCGGCAGCGGCGTGCGTGGCAATACCGGGGCGTAATAGGGATCGTCAGGCTTGGGTGCGGGGGCGACGCAACCGCTCAGCGCAACAGCCGAAACCAGCGAGAAAGCAATCAATACGCGACTCATGAAGCACCTCAGCCCAGTCAGGGCCATTGAAACGGCGACAGGCGCCTCAGCCACCTGCCTACAACGGCCAGCACACGTCAGAGCTGCTGGGTTACGAAAGACAGCATCTGATCGGCGGTGGAAATCACCTTGGAATTCATCTCGTAGGCGCGCTGGGTGGTGATCATGTTCACCAGCTCCTCAACGACACTGACGTTGGAGTTTTCCAGCGTGTACTGCGCCACGGTCCCCAGACCGTTGAGGCCCGGCGTGCTGACCTGGGGCGCGCCGCTGGCGGCGGTTTCCAGGAACAGGTTGCTGCCCATGGCTTGCAGTCCGGCCGGGTTGACGAAGTCGGCCGTCTGCAGGTTGCCGATGATCTGTGGGGCCGGGTTGCCAAGCGTAGTGACCGAGACCGTACCGTCTTCACCGACAGTGAATGTCTGGGTTTCCGGCGGCACGACGATTGCCGGTTCCAGGGCGTAGCCATTGGATGTCACGACCTGGCCGTCGGCATTCAGATGAAAACTGCCGTCGCGGGAATAGGAAACCGTACCATCGGGCAGCAGTACCTGAAAAAAGCCACGACCATTGATAGCCATGTCCAGCGGCTGCTCGGTGGTTTGCAGGCTGCCGCTGGTGAACTGCTTCTGGGTGCCGACGATGCGCACGCCCGTGCCGAGCTGAAGACCGGAAGGAAGCTCGCTGTCCTGGGTCGATTGCCCGCCCGGCTGGCGACGGATCTGATAGAGCAGATCCTGAAATTCGGCACGGTCCTTCTTGAATCCGGTGGTGGAAACGTTGGCCAGGTTGTTGGAAATGGTGGTCAGGTTCATGTCCTGTGCGGACAGACCCGTCTTGCTCACCCAAAGTGCTGGAAGCATATTCTTCTCCTCATGCGCCGGTATTCGGGCGCCACGCGCTGTTTACTAGCTGATTTGCAATACTCGGGCCGCAGCGGCGCCATCTTCTTCGGCGGTACGCATCATCTTCACGTGCAGCTCGAACTGTCGGGCCAGCGACAGCATCGAGGTCATCTCGGCCACCGCATTGACGTTGCTCGCCTCGAGAAAGCCGGACGTCACACGCACCGCCGCATCCGCTTCCAGAGGCTGGCCGTCCTTCATGCGAATCATGCCGTCGGTGCCCTTCTCCAGCTGCCGGGAATCGGGATTGACCAGCTTGAGGCGGTCGACCATCACCACCACGTTGGGGTCTTCGCCCAGGGCACGAATGCTGATGGAGCCATCGTGGCCGATCTCGACCTTCTCTTCCGGCGGAATGGCAATCGGCCCGGCATTGCCGAGTACCGGCAAACCGTCGCCGGTGCGCAGCATGCCCAGGGTGTCGATGTTGAAGCTGCCGGTACGCACATAAGCCTCGCTGCCGTCGGGCGCCTGGACCGCGATCCAGCCATCCCCCTCTACGGCAACGTCCAGATCCCGCCCGGTCTCCTGCAGGGTGCCAGAGGTGAAATCAGTGCCGGGGCGCTCGGTCATGGCATAGACACGCGCCGGAAAACTGTCGCCGAACACCTGCATCGACCGCGCCTGCTCGAAATCGCGACGAAACCCCGTTGTGGACAGGTTGGCCAGATTGTTGGCGTGGGCCTGCTGGGCGCGCGCGTTCTGGCTGGCGCCGGTCATGGCCACGTAGAGCATCTTGTCCATCGAAACCTCCGAGACGCGGGCTTGACGCCCAGGGTTCTATTGGCGAGATAAAATGCAAGCAGCGTGCCACGCTCACAGACAAGCTGTAATAGATTGATTTAAAAGGTCTTTAAAAGAAAGAAGGCCCCAAACGGGGCCTTCAGCACAGAAACTACGGCGGAATACTGCCGGCCTTTAACGCAGATTGATGATGGTCTGGGTAATGGCGCTTTCGGTTTCGATGGTTTTCGCATTCGCCTGGTAGTTGCGCTGTGCGACGATCAGGTTGACCAGCTGGTCCGACAGCTCGACGTTCGAGTCCTCCAGCGCACCGGCCTGCAACGCACCCAGGGTGCCAGACATCGGCGTGCCGATCACCGGCTCGCCGGACTCGTAGGATTGCACCCACTGTGTCTTGCCGACAGGCGTCAGGCCCTGAACGTTGGCGAAATTGGCCAGGATGATCTGCCCTTGCACTTTGGACTGGCCGTTGGTGTAGCGGGCAAAGATCACCCCGCTGTCATCGATCTCCAGCCCGGCGAGCTCGCCAGTGGTGTAACCATCCTGACTGACCTTGTTGACGGCGAAGGCACTGGCGTACTGGCTGGATTTACTGAAATCCATGACGATGCCCTCGGGATTGGCAAGCGCACCGTTCGGCGACCAGGTGGCCGGCGTACCGCCATCGGAGATCGCCGGCATCCACCCGCCATTGGGGTTCGCAGCCGTGGCGCTATTGAGCGTGACCTTCAGATCCGGGGTCACAGTGAAGAAAGCCGATCCGCCCTTATCAATATCGGTCAGGGCGCCGGAAGAGTTGAATGTCAGCCCCATATTGTATGGCTGCGGCGGCTCCTCGGCAGGATCGGCCGGATTGCGCCCGTCGATCAGCACTTTCATATCCCAGCTGTTGGCGCCGGTCTTGATGAAATATTGCGTCATGACGTGGGCGTTACCCTGGGAATCATAGATATTCAGGGAAGTGGAACTGTTGTAGGTGGTCGGGTCAGCCGGATTGAAGGTGGCATTGGCCGCCGCCAGCGCTGCAGCTGCATCTCCCGAACTATCGAACTCGGCGTCATAGGTCGTCTGCCAGGTCACCGGCGACTTCTGCGTCGAGTTCAGGTTGAAGGCGGTATCGATCCGGGTAGTGGACTTCGGTTCCTGGTTGGTGGTCTGGATCTGCAGGTCACCAACCACACCATTCTGCAGGTTGCCATTGCCATCCACCGGGAAGCCCTGCAACTTGTAGCCGAAGTTATCCACCAGAAAGCCTTCGCGGTCGGTTCCGAAGTAACCGGCACGGGTATAACTCACCGCACCATTGTTACTGACCTGGAAAAAGCCATTGCCATTGATGGCCAGGTCAAGCGCATTCTGGGTGTAGTTGATATTGCCCTGGTTGAACTGCTGGGACACATTGGACATCAGCACGCCGCTGCCCTGCGGGTTCTTGCCGGTCCCCATCACCGAGGCGGCATAGACGTCGGAAAATTCCGCCCGTGACTGCTTGAAACCGACAGTGCCGGCGTTGGCGATATTGTTACCGGTGACGTTGAGGTCTTTGCTGGCAGCACGCAAGCCGCTGAGGCCGATATTGAACGACATGAAGAGCTCCTTTGCCGGAACTGCCGGCAGTTACAGCCGATAGTTGCGGCCTATGGTTATTGGCCGATGACCTGCACATGGGAAAGCGGAACACTGCCGAGCCCGGCAAGGTTGAGCAGCAGTTCGTTACCACCCAGCGTCACACTGTCGACGTTTGCTGGCAGCAGCGTATAAAGACCCTTGGTTTCACCGCCGTAGGTGGCCTGCGCTTCGAACTTGTAGGTACCGGGCGGCACGGTATTGCCGCTGGCATCCTTGCCGTCCCACATGAAGGAGACATTGCCTGCTTCCTGTGAGCCCATATTGATCCGATTGACCACCGAGCCAGCCTCGTCATAAATATTGACATAGACGTTGCTGCTGCTGGTGGGCAGGATCAGGCTGGCCTTGAAGGTCTCGCTGGTATCCACCACTGCTTTCTCGGTCGGCACGATCACCTTGCGACCGACCAGCGAAGACGCTTGAAGCGCCTGCGAAGACTGATAGCCGGAAAGAATGGTTTCCATGCTTGAATTCAGCTTCTCGACACCCTCGACCGTACTGAACTGTGCCAACTGGCCGATGAATTCGCCATTTTCCTGGGGTTCCAGCGGGTTCTGGTTGTTCAACTGGGCTACCAGCAGCTCGAGAAACTCGTTCTTGCCAAGGTCGTTGCCCTTGACCTCGCGATCCTTGCCGAACTGGTATTGATCGAGTACCGAACCGGTACCGTCGACGCCGCCTGTAGTGCTCATGGCAATCTCTCGTAAGGGTTACTGGCCCAGGGTCAGAACTTTCTGCAGCATGGTCTTGGCCGTGTTCATCAACTCGGCATTGGTCTGGAACGAGCGACTGGCCGAAATCATGTCGGCCATCTCTTCCACCACATTGACGTTCGGGTAATACACATACCCCTCTTCGTTCGCAGCGGGATGGTTGGGCTCGTAACGCGCCTGCAGCTCGCTCTGGTCCTCCACCACACCCAGCACCTGAACGCCGGCGCCGGCCTGATCCTGACCGGCGAACAGCGATTCGTTCGGTGCGCCATTGGCCTGCTGCAGGACGGTGGCGAACACCGGGTGGCGCGCACGATAGGTCTGGTCAACGCTGGAGGACACGGTCTCGGCGTTGGCGATGTTGCTGGAGATGGTATTCAGGCGCGTGCTCTGGGCACTCATGCCGCTACCGGCGATATTGAAGACACTGCTAAGTGACATGGCGCTGCTCCTTGTTATTCGCCGCGCAGGGCGCTGATCAGCCCTTTGAATTTACTGTTGAGCAGAGTAAAGCTCGCCTGGAAATCGATGGCATTTTCGGCATAGGTCGCCTGCTCCACCTGCATGTCGACCGTGTTCTGATCCAGCGATGCATGCGTGGGGGTACGAAAGCGCAAGCCGGGATCGGCAATTTCCATCCCCTCGGCGGCGATGTGCCTGCTGCTGGTCACGGCCACGCCAAAACCGCTCTGATTCTTGCTGTTCTGCTCAGCCAGAACGGCGCTGAAGTCCAGATCCCGCGCCTTGTAATTGGGCGTGTCTGCGTTGGCGATATTGTTGGCCAGCACTTCAGCGCGCTGCGCACGAAAGCCGAGCGCTTTTTCATGAATGCCAAGCGCCTTGTCGAAACTGATGCTCATGATCTGGCCCTCTGCCGGATACAAGTCTGCCTGGGCAAACACCAGCAAAGGCCGTGCCATTACGTCAAAGCATTGATATACAAGGGTTTTTAAAAGAAAGGCGGGGCAAAGGTGTCAAAAGCGGCAAGGCTTTTCCAGTGTTTTGCCGCCCTCAGTCCGGAAGGCGACATTTTTTTGCCGCTATTGCAGGACAAGCCGGAGACTCACTTGGCCTTGTAGATGATGCCAGGACTGCACTGAACCATCTGATACAACTCGGGCAGGCCGTTGAGCGCCTCGGAAGCACCCAGAAACAGATAGCCGCCTGGTTTCAGGGTGGCATGGATGCGCTTGAGAATGTCCTTCTTCACATCCGCAGAGAAGTAGATGAGCACATTCCGGCAGAACACCACGTCGAACTTGCCCAGCACGGCATAGCTGTCGAGAAGATTCTGCACGCGAAACTCCACGCGGCTGCGGATGGCCGGCTTGACGACCCAGCGCCCAGGCGCCTTGACATCGAAGTAACGCTGCAACCGCTCACTCGACAGCCCGCGCGCAATGGCCAGGCTGTCGTACTCGGCGGCCTTGCATGCCGCGAGCATGGTGCCCGACAGCTCGGTCGCGACGATCTGCACCGACGGCTTGGGCTGGCCCGGATTGCTTCGCTCGTACTCATCGATGGTCATCGACAGCGAATAGGGCTCCTGTCCCGACGAGCAGGCTGCCGACCATATGCGCAGGCGCTGACCGGAAGCAGTCTTGAGCAATTCCGGCAGCACGCGGCTTCTGAGCACCTCGAAGGGATAGGCGTCACGAAACCAGAGCGTTTCGTTGGTCGTCATCGCATCGATGACCTGCTCGCGCAATCCCCGGTGTGGTTGCGCCTGGATTTGTCGAACCAGTTCGCCGAGGCTCTTCAGCCCGTGCTGTTCCATCAGTTTGTTGAGACGGCTAGACACGAGATATTGCTTGTTGCTGCCCAGAAGAATGCCGCAACTCTTTTCCAGGAACACCCGAAACTGATCGAAATCCAGATCACCTGACACTAATAACGCCTCACCATTCAAGAGGACATTGCCTCGACATCAATCCGTAGTCCGGATTCGCTCAATCACTCGACTAGCCAGGTCGTCCGGCTGGAACTTGGCGAGGAAATCATCTGCTCCGACACGCTTGACCATGCTCTGGTTGAACACACCGGAGAGCGAAGTATGCAGCAGAATATGCATATCACCCATAGCCGGATCCTGACGGACCTCGGTGGTGAGCGTATAACCGTCCATTTCCGGCATCTCGATGTCGGAAATCATCATCACGAACTCCTCGGATGGCTTCTTGCCCTCGGCGATAAGCCCCTTCAGATAGTCCAGCGCCTGCCGACCGTCGTTTTTCGCGATCACCTCGATACCCAATCCCTGCAGGCAGCGAATGATCTGCTTTCGCGCCACCGAAGAATCATCGACGATCAGCACGCGACTGGAAGATGCACGGCTGTGCGTCTCGTCATCCGTGATACCGACCGAGACCAGCTCGGAAACGGGCGCAACCTCGGCCAAGACCTTTTCAACGTCGATGATTTCGACCATCTGGCCATCCACATGAGTCACAGCCGTCAGGTAATGATCAGCCCCCACGCCCTGAGGCGGCGGAAGGATATCCTCCCAGTTCATGTTGACGATCCGCTCGACCGAATGCACCAGAAAACCGAGAACCCTGGTGTTGTATTCGACGATGATGGCGAAGCTGTTGGTCAGATCATCCAGCCCCGGCTTGCCGGTTGCCAGCGAGAGATCGAGGATGGAAAGCGTGCTACCCCGTATGTTCGCAACGCCACGAACAACCGGGCTCGACTTGGGCATGTGGGTCAGCCTGGGGCATTGCAGCACTTCCCTGACCTTGAACACATTGATTCCGTAGAGCTGCTTGCCTTCCAGCCTGAACAACAGCAACTCCAGGCGGTTTTGCCCTACCAGCTGAGTACGCTGATTAACCGAATCCAATACACCGGCCATGCCAGTTTCCTCTTGCTTGCGCGATGGGCATATAGACGCTTCGACTGAGCTTGACGGCACGCACCTTGCTTCGTGTGAGCCATGAGCGAACAGATGACTTTTTTCCGGCGTCCCTGCAGGGTTCTTTTCAGAACTATCCTTTTGCCGCTTTTTTGCGGCCTGGGCCAGTTTGCCGAATCGGCAACGGTAACGCGACCCGAACAGCTTATCGGCGCCACCCGTGATTTTCTTGAGCACGAGGTAGCACAATACTTGCAGCGTAGCCAAATCCAGGCGCGCCACCAGATCGAGATCAACCGCCTGGACCCGCGCCTGCGTCTGGCCCTGTGCGATCAGCCCTTGACGACAAAACTCGAAAGTCCTGCCCAGCCGGTCGGCCGGGCCACCGTCCGGGTGAGCTGTGAAGGCTCGGCACCCTGGTCCGTTTTCGTGCCCGCACAGATTCATCTGTTTCGCGAGGTCGTCGTGGCCAGGCGCCCCCTGCAACGCAACAGCACCCTCGAAGCCGCCGACATAATGCTTGCCGAACGGGATGTCGGCCTGCTGAATCAGGGCTACCTGACTTCGCTCGACCAGGCGCTCGGCAACAAGCTGACCCGCGCCGCACAGCCGGATCAGGTGTTGCCCCCCAGCTATGTTTCGCCAGCGGAAATTGTACGCAAGGGCGATCAGGTAGTAATCAGCGCGAAAAATTCGACGATAAATGTGAGAATGCCGGGCGAAGCGCTGTCAGATGGAGCACTGGGCAGCCAGATCAGGGTCAAGAACCAGCGATCCGGACGGGTGATCAGGGCAAGGGTCACAGGCCCTGGTCAGGTAGAGGTTCTGATGTAAGCGCAATCTGCTGCGAGCTGAAATAAAGCTAAAGTTTTGCAGTGCACTGCCGAAAAGTTGGCAAGCGTACTGATTTCTTCGAGGTTTCGATCATGGTTATCGATTTCAACCGGCCAAATGGTGCCGCCAACCTGCCAAACGGTGGGCGCAGCAATGGCGTTCAAAGTACCGACCGGCCTGCCACCCAGCAGGGCCCTGCAGCCGATGCTGCCAAAAGCACGAACAACAGCGCTGTGGCATCGGGCGAGAACGTCCAGCTCAGCCCCGAAGCACAGCGCCTGCAGCAGGCTGCGGAAAAACTCAATCAACAGCCTTCTGTCGACCAGGAGCGCGTTTCCCGCATCCGCCAGGCCATCGCCGACGGCAGCTATCAGGTCGACAGCCAGCGCGTGGCATCGAAACTGCTGTCCTTCGAAAGCCAGCGCTGAATCCAGGCGCCAACGCTAGCCGGGGCATCAACGCACGGAGGTCAACATGCAGGATACTGAAGTGCTTCAACAGCTCACTGAAGATGTCGGCACAGCACAGAAGCTTCTTGAACTCATGGATGCCGAGTATCTGGCACTCGCCGAGCGCAACCTGACAGGCCTGGAAACACTGCTTACGCAAAAGCAGGCACTGCTGGCACTGCTGGGGCAACACGGCACCCTGCGCAGCCAGACACTGACCAAGGCACAATTGAGCATCGATCGAAACGGCCTCGCAGCCTTTGCCGCCGCATCGGCAGTGGGCCCGAGCATTCTGGCGCAAGCGGAGCAGCTCGATGAGGTACTCGAAGCCTGCCGGATCGCCAACGAACGCAACGGCCAGCAAATTCGCACCAACCAGAGCGCAGTCAGCAGCATGCTGAACGTATTGCAGGGCGGCAGCCAGGCCCCGGACCTCTATGATCGACGCGGCAGCGCGGCCAAAAGCTCATACAACCGTCCGCTCAGCCAAGCCTGAACCCCGCAAACCAATAAAGGCACAATGCTACTATACGGTTGATAATCGTTAAGTGCCGGAGAGCAATACAAAGTGTCAAACCCTTTTGCGAAGGAAGAAGGCCCTCAGCCGCCTCAGATCCTCAAGACGCCCGTTGAAGTCTATTCCAGCCTGCGCCCTCTCCTCGACAACCACACGCCTCTTCTGCTCCGCTTTACCGAGCGCAGCCAGCGCTATCAGACCTTTCTGGTTGACATAAACCGGGAAAAAGGCTGGATCGCTCTCGACGAACTGGTTCCCAGCGACGGTGAGCGACTGCTCAAGGCCGGTGAAGCATTCCAGGTCGAAGGCTTCTACGAAGGCGTACGCATCGCCTGGAACAATGATCACCCAGCCCACGCTGGCGAACTGAACGATGCGCCCTGCTACTGGATTCCGCTGCCCGCCGAGATTCTTTACCACCAGCGCCGCAACGCTTACCGCGCGCAACTGACGGGACAGCCCATTGGCGCCGTGCTCGGTGGGCGAACGATCAAGAAGCCCCTGGAAGGCAAGGTGCTGGACATGTCGGCAACCGGTTGCAAGCTGAGCTTCAAGGGTGACGTTCAGAGCCGCTTGCAGACCGGCCAGGTTTACGAGCAGTTTTCCGCCAAACTGCCTTTTGGCACCATCACGACCGAGGTAGAGCTACGACACCTCGCCTTCGATGAAAGAATCGACACCACCTTCTGTGGAATGCGCTTTCACCGCATCAGCGGCCTGACACAGCGCCAGATCGAGCGATTCGTCTATCAGTTGCAGCGCGAAGCACGACGCGACCAGGTTGCCGATCGCCTCGACTAGCGGGCGTACTGCTCGCCTCTTACCAACGGTCGACAGGCATAGTCCGTCATGACTCTCCAGCATGCCGCACGGGCAGGCGAGCAGCGACCCTACGGGTTCAGCAAGCTTGAACAATGATGACTGAAGATGGCGTCCCAGGCGAGGTTCGAACTCACAACCTTCCCCTTAGGAGGGGGATGCTCTATCCAATTGAGCTACTGGGACATCTGCGGGGGCGACATATTAGCGAGCCGCGGAATATTTGTCATGCCCGTGGGCACTTGCATAACCCTTGAAGCTCCCTGCGGAAGCATCCACCCCGCCGATGCAAACAGAGCCAATTGCATTTTGCACGAAAAAAACCAGCCGAACCTTGCAAAACGCACCGCGGCGCTTGTGGAACGCAAACCTAACTTATTGATTTAATTAGCTTTTTATAGAAAATAAAATTGGCATAGCGAATGCTTACTAGCTAGTAATCATAAACGCGAAGGAGACGCCTATGCCCCATTCAGCTTATTTGCTCAGCACTGTCGTGCTGGCAGCCGCAGCTGCGATCCACTTGCAAGACATGAGGTCAGGCATGGATCGTCCACATACGGCCACTTCTTCGGAAGAAAGCCGTTCAATGGCTCCTTCTTACAGGTCACCCTCCCCCCTCCAGACCATTGGCAATGCCGAAGTGAGATCAGCCCAGCAACCTCAGCGCTGGGTTTTCTAGATCCTCACCATCGTTGAATCAACCGAGGAAACAACCATGTCCATCCTTGCTTTTTTCTTCTTGGCGCTCTGTATCGGTTGTACGGCACTGGGACTGAGCGTCGAGCTGGCCGAAACCTGGGCAACCTTGGCGAACGTCGGCGCAGTACTGTTCGGATCGCTCTTTGCAGGCTCACTGGTGATCGGAAAACGGATCAAATTCGACCCCGTTCTGCGCTAGAAAAAGGGCAGCAGATCACAGTGGAGGCACTCTGATACTATTATGCCTTTACTCGGCTTATCATCGACGTATAATTGGCGTCATTAAGTCGTCTGTCATCTTTTCCTTAGGTTACGGAACAGCCGAAGGCTTTGGCTGTCAGACCGATGACTAGAACGGCAATAAGCCACCATCGCCCACCTGACTAACCGGTTTAAAGTATGCGCCCTATGAAGCAGGCAGTTTATTCCAGCCGCACGGCTGACAAGTTCGTGGTTCGGCTACCAGACGGAATGCGTGAGCGTATTGCGGAAGTTGCACGTAACCATCATCGCAGCATGAATTCGGAAATCATTGCCCGCCTCGAGCAAAGCCTTCTTCAGGAAGGTGCGCTGGGTGACGACCTGAACATGCGTCTCGACAGTCCGGAACTTTCGCTTCATGAGCGTGAGCTGCTACAACGTTTCCGCCACCTGGCACACCGCCAGCAGAACGCCCTGATCGCCCTGATCGCGCAAGATAGCGAAGCCACCAAAGACGAAGAGTGACACGCCAACCTGACAGCTGCACCGTACAGACAAAAACGCCTCGACTGATCGAGGCGTTTTTGTGTGGCTAACCGACGAAACTGAGCAGAATCCCCGCCGCCACAGCCGAGCCGATGACCCCCGCCACGTTAGGGCCCATCGCATGCATGAGCAGGAAGTTTTGCGGATTCGCCTCAAGCCCAACCTTGTTGGAAACCCGCGCCGCCATCGGTACGGCCGAAACACCCGCAGAACCGATAAGAGGGTTGATCTTGTTCGTACTGAACATATTCATAACCCTCGCCATCAGCACACCAGCAGCCGTGCCGGCACAGAACGCAACCAGACCAAGTACCAAGATCCCCAGCGTTTTCATCTGCAGAAAGGCGTCAGCTGACAACTTCGAGCCCACCGTCAGCCCCAGCAGAATGGTCACGATATTGATCAGCGCATTGCGTGTCGTATCCGCCAGCCGATCAACGACACCGCACTCACGCAGCAGGTTGCCGAATGCGAACATCCCCACGAGCGGAGCAGCATCGGGCAGCAACAGACCAATCAGCAAAGCCAGCATCAGCGGGAAGATGATCTTTTCGACATGACCAACAGGACGCAGCTGTTTCATGACAATGGCGCGCTCCTCCTTGGTCGTCAGCGCCCGCATGATCGGCGGCTGGATCAATGGAACCAGCGCCATGTACGAATAGGCCGCTACGGCAATCGGTCCCAATAGATGAGGCGCAAGCTTCGCCGTCACGAAAATGGAAGTGGGTCCGTCAGCACCACCAATGATCGCGATCGATGCCGCTTCGCGCATGGTGAATTCCATTCCCGGAATACCCATGGCTGCCAGCCCCAGGGCGCCCAGCAGCGTCGCGAAAATACCGAATTGGGCCGCAGCGCCCAACAGCAGCGTTTTCGGGTTCGCCAACATAGGGCCGAAGTCCGTCATCGCCCCGACACCCATAAAGATGAGCAAGGGGAACACACTGGTCGGCAATCCCACCTGATAGAACAGATGCAGAATGCCTTCACCCTCGGCCATGTTCGCTACGGGAATATTGGCCAGCAGCCCGCCGAAGCCAATGGGAATCAGCAACAGGGGCTCGAAGCCCTTGCGAATGGCCAGGTAGATCAGCGCCAGACACACGACGATCATCAGCAGCTGGCCGGGCTCCAGGTGATACAGGCCGGTGCTTTGCCACAGTTTGAGCAACTTGTCCATGCCGCTCTCCTTAAGCGATGGTCAGCAGGCAATCGCCTACAGACACAGCATCACCGACCTTGACGCTGACGGCGGAAACCGTACCGGCCTTGAAGGCACGTATTTCGGTTTCCATCTTCATCGCTTCAAGAATGATGACCAGATCACCTTCCTGCACGGACTGACCCGGCTGCACCAGAACCTTGAAGATATTGCCAGCGAGCGGCGCCGTCTGAGGTTCACCGCCATCCGCCGCGGGAAGCGTACCGGCTGACACTGCCGGAGCAGCACCGGCGGTCGCGCCGAGCGGCTTGATACCCTCGATATCGCCTCCCTCGTCGACCTGCACCACGAATGACTGGCCATTGACCTGAACGGTATACACCTCTGGCTTGCCCGCTTCCCGTGGCGCCTGCTCGTTGCCGGTCGGCGCCGGCTCGAAGGCCGCCGCATTGCCGCGGTTTTCCAGAAACTTCAGGCCGATCTGCGGGAACAGCGCATAGGTCAGTACATCGTCTATCGCCTCCGCTGCCAGGCTGATGCCTTTTTCCTGCGCCAACGCCTTGAGCTCACTCGCCAGCTTGTCCATTTCCGGCGCCAGCAGATCCGCCGGGCGGCACGTGATGGCTTCGGCCCCCTCCAGAACCCGCTGCTGCAGTTCAATATTGAATGGTGCAGGCGCCGCGCCATATTCGCCTTTGAGAATACCGGCGGTTTCCTTGGTGATGGATTTGTAGCGCTCGCCGGTGAGCACGTTGATCACGGCCTGGGTGCCCACGATCTGCGAGGTTGGCGTGACCAGCGGGATGAAACCAAGGTCTTCGCGCACGCGAGGAATTTCGGCGAGCACTTCATCGAACTTGTCGAGAGCGCCCTGCTCTTTCAATTGCCCTTCCATGTTCGTCAGCATGCCGCCCGGCACCTGGGCTACGAGGATGCGTGAGTCGACGCCCTTGAGCGTACCCTCGAACTTTGCATACTTCTTGCGCACTTCGCGGAAATAGGCTGCGATTTCTTCCAGCAACTCCAGATCCAGGCCGGTATCGCGCTCGGTTCCCTGGAATATCGCGACCACCGATTCGGTCGGAGAATGGCCGTAGGTCATCGAAAGCGAGGACACCGCCGTATCGACATTGTCGATACCGGCTTCGACCGCCTTGAGAATCGCTGCAGTCGACAGCCCCGCCGTGGCATGGCACTGCATGTGAATCGGAATCGAAAGGCTCGCCTTCAGCCGTGAAACCAGCTCGAATGCGATGTAAGGCGTGAGAATACCTGCCATGTCCTTGATCGCAACCGAATCGGCGCCCATGTCCTCGATCTGCTTGGCCAGATCGACCCACATCTCCAGGGTATGTACCGGGCTCGTGGTATAGGAAATGGTGCCCTGAGCATGTTTGCCCTGACGCTTGACGGCACGCAATGCGGTATCCAGGTTGCGCGGATCGTTCATCGCATCGAATACGCGGAAAACATCGACCCCGTTGATTGCGGCACGCTCGACGAATTTCTCCACCACATCATCGGCGTAATGCCGATAACCAAGCAGGTTCTGCCCACGCAGCAGCATCTGCTGACGCGTATTGGGCATCGCCTTCTTCAACTCGCGAATGCGCTCCCAGGGATCTTCACCGAGGTAGCGAATGCAGGAGTCGAAGGTCGCGCCACCCCAGGATTCCACCGACCAGAAACCGACCCGATCCAGCTTGCCGGCAATCGGCAGCATGTCTTCGAGACGAACACGGGTGGCAAGGATGGATTGGTGGGCATCACGCAACACCACATCGGTGATACCGAGCGGTTGTTTTACTGAAGTCATGCAGGGAACTCCCTTTCGGAATCAACCACGGCGAGCGCGGTGCTGATGAATAGCGGCCTGAATGGCTGCGATGAGGTCGGCATCCGTCTCTGCTGCGACGCCCGGCCTGTCACATGCCGGCAGGCTTGCCGGCACACTCTCGAAGCGACCGACCAGTAACGACATCAGGCGAATGCAGCCAATCAACAAGATGAGAAACAAAAAGACAGCACCCACGCCGAATAGCATCAATTCGAAGCCTTCGAGCAGGAGTTCGCTTGAGGTCATTGGGGCCTCCTTCCTTTCGGCGGCTCATGCCGCCTGTTATTCGCATTGAGCGTTGAGGCTTCGCCAATTGGCGAAGCCCGCGAACATTAGCCTGAACGGCAAATGCGAGGCAAACGCCAAATAGCCGCAGCAGGAAAGAATCAGAGGAGAAAAAGCGTCGCCAGACCGAGAAAGATGAAAAAACCGCCGCTGTCGGTAACAGCCGTGATCATCACACTGGAACCCAGCGCCGGATCGCGTCCCATGCGCGCCAGGGTTACCGGAATCAGCACACCCATCAGCGCAGCCAGCAGCAGATTGAGCGTCATGGCAGCCGTCATGACGAGGCCGAGCGACCAGCTGCCATAGAGCCAGTAGACCACCAGGCCAATCACGCCACCCCAGATCAGGCCGTTCAGCAGACCCACGCCGGCCTCCTTGCGCAGCAGCCGGACGCCATTGCCGGTGCCCATCTGGTCCAGGGCCATTGCCCGGACGATCATGGTAATCGTCTGGTTACCCGAGTTGCCGCCAATCCCCGCCACGATCGGCATCAACGCCGCCAGCGCCACCAGCTTCTCGATCGATCCATCGAACAGGCCGATCACCCGCGAAGCAATGAACGCCGTGATCAGGTTCAGGGCCAGCCAGGCCCAGCGGTTGCGCAGCGATTTCCAGACCGAGGCGAAGATATCTTCCTCTTCACGCAGACCGGCCATGTTGAGCACTTCGCTCTCGCTCTCCTCACGAATCAGGTCGACCATTTCATCGATGGTCAGACGACCGATGAGCTTGCCGCTCTTGTCCACCACGGGCGTGGACACCAGGTCGTAGCGCTCGAACGCCTGCGCCGCCTCGTAGGCATCCTCATCCGGGTGGAAAGTCACCGGATCGCTGGCCATCACCTCGGCCACCTGCTTGTCCGGATCATTGACCAGCAGCCGCTTGATGGGCAGGACACCCTTGAGCACGCCGTCGTAGTCGACCACGAACAGCTTGTCGGTATGCCCGGGCAGTTCTTTCAGACGCCGCAGATAGCGCAGGACGACTTCCAGGCTCACGTCCTCGCGGATCGTGACCATCTCGAAGTCCATCAATGCGCCGACCTGGTCCTCCTCGTAGGACAACGCCGAACGGACGCGCTCACGCTGCTGCGCGTCCAGGGTTTCCATCAGCTCATGAACGACGTCACGGGGCAGTTCAGCGGCAAGGTCGGCCAGCTCGTCGGCATCCATTTCCTTGGCGGCCGCCAGCAGCTCGTGATCGTCCATGTCGGCGATCAGCGTCTCGCGCACCGCATCGGACACTTCGAGCAGGATGTCGCCGTCACGCTCGGACTTGACCAGTTGCCAAACCGTCAGCCGGTCATCGAGCGGCAACGCTTCGAGGATGTGCGCGACGTCCGCCGGGTGCAGCGCCTCCAGCTTGCGCTGCAGCTCGACGAGATTCTGGCGATGCACCAGATTGTCGATCAGCTCCTGCTGCTGGCCGCTGCCCTGGCGATGCGCGAGATCCTCAACGAGCTTCTGACGATGGAGCAGCTCGACAACTTGCGCCAGACGATCCTGGAGACTTTCCTGCGGCTTTTTTGCTTCTACTTCAGTCATGGCGCACTCCACCCCCAACGGACGGAGCGCGCCAGGGGATCAATCATTCAATACGTGATTGGCCAACAAAAATCGTGTACGACTACAGGGCAAATCCATGAGGGGGATCCAGAAGCCCGAAAGGGCGGACCGCGCAATAATACACTGCAGCCACCCTCACAGACCATGAAAATACAGGCAATACAACCGCTTGCGCGGCGCATCACGGCGAGCAACACGTCTCGCCATCCTGTCGACGCATTCACGTTGCGAGAAGACACCGCTGCAACGAATGCAATTATTGGCTAGGGTCTGCTGGCTTGAAGATCGTCAAGGAGGACGACCATGAAAAAACTGCTTGCTTCGGGCTGTTATGCACTTCTGCTCACCACCACGCCCGCACTTGCCACAAGCGTTTACCGCTGCGTCGATGAAGCGGGGCATCCGACCTTCACCCACCAGGGCTGCCCGACTCACCAGACCATCGAAAGGCAGCAGGCGTTCAACCCGACGCCTGGCTCCAGCAAGGCCGTGCCCATGGCGAAGCCGCAAAAGCAACGCGCCGAGCGCCGCAACAAGGACCAACCACTGACCATCGTCGGCGAGCAGGACGACGGCTGCGGCAACCGCATAACCGGCAGCGCAAGGCGCAACGCCATGATCAACCAGCAAAGCCGGCCCGGCATGACCCGCGCCGACATTGAAAGCACTTTCGGCAAGCCAGACAGTATCACCAGCCGCAACGGGCAGACGCAGTACCGTTACACCGCCAGCAAGGGCCGAAGCCACAGCATCAGCTTCGATGAAAACGGCTGTGTGCTCGGCAAGCGCTGAAGCCGTAGAACGAAAAAAGGGCCTGCATCGCTGCAGGCCCTTCTTGTGTGGCGGACTCAGGAGGATTCGAACCTCCGACCGCTCGGTTCGTAGCCGAGTACTCTATCCAGCTGAGCTATGAGTCCGTTTTTTGCGCTTTTAGACCAGATCACCCCTGGTTGAAGCAGTGAAACACATTGCTGTGATCCACTTTGAATAGTGGCGGACTCAGGAGGATTCGAACCTCCGACCGCTCGGTTCGTAGCCGAGTACTCTATCCAGCTGAGCTATGAGTCCACTAAGGGTGCGCATTATAGGTTCATGATTTTGCTGGTCAAGCTCTTTGATTCAATGATTTTCATTAAACCGAACGCTGAAACCACTCACGACCCCAGGATGCAAAATGGCGGAGAGGGGGGGATTCGAACCCCCGACACCCTTTTGAGATGTACTCCCTTAGCAGGGGAGCGCCTTCGGCCACTCGGCCACCTCTCCGCAACACGGGGCGCATAATACCCGCCTTTACCCCGCTTGCAAAGCGAAAAATCGAGAAAAATTAATGGTTTGGTTCCTGATCTTTCTCTTTCTGGATCCGTTGATAAATTTCCTCGCGATGCACCGCAACCTCTTTGGGGGCATTCACTCCTATACGCACTTGGTTTCCCTTTACACCCAGCACAGTGACGGTCACATCGTCACCCACCATCAGGGTCTCTCCGACCCGGCGAGTCAGAATCAGCATTCCTTTCTCCTTAAAACGGATTCAGTTCAGTAAACAGCCTGCAAAGATAAAGGCGGATAATGCTCCGCAAGACATGGAACCTAGAGCTTTTCACCAGCTATTGACCAGCAACGGCAAGCCTAAAGTTCCTTTCACAGCCTTCCAAACGACGGAAGGTTCCAGGCTCGCATAAAATCAGGATCACTCCCCTTTTCCAGCCGGTGCATCCAGCTCGAACGCGGTGTGCAACGCACGCACCGCCAGCTCCAGATATTTCTCCTCTATGACCACCGACACCTTGATTTCCGAGGTGGAAATCATCTGGATATTGATATTTTCCTTGGCCAACGCTTCAAACATGCGACTGGCGACTCCGGCATGCGAACGCATGCCGACGCCCACAATGGACACCTTGGCAATATCGACATCCCCGATGACTTCGCGCGCGCCCATCTCCTGCGCGATATGCTCCAGCACATGCAGCGCATTCTGGTAATCGTTGCGGTGAACGGTGAAGGTGAAATCGGTGGTGTTATCGTGCGCGACGTTCTGCACGATCATGTCCACTTCGACATTCGCCGCACTGATCGGACCAAGGATCTTGAACGCCACGCCGGGCGTATCCGGCACACCACGGATCGTCAGCTTGGCCTCGTCACGGTTGAAAGCGATGCCGGAAATGATGGGCTGTTCCATGGAGTCCTCTTCGTCAAGGGTAATGAGGGTTCCCGGACCCTCTTTGAAACTGTGCAGCACACGCAGAGGCACGCCGTACTTGCCGGCAAACTCAACGGCACGGATCTGCAGCACCTTGGAGCCGAGGCTGGCCATTTCCAGCATCTCCTCGAAGGTTATCTTCTCCAGGCGCTGTGCCTTGGCTACTACTCGGGGATCGGTTGTGTAAACGCCATCCACATCGGTGTAGATCTGGCATTCGTCAGCCTTGAGCGCCGCCGCCAGCGCAACGCCGGTGGTATCCGAACCGCCACGCCCGAGAGTGGTGATATTGCCCGCCTCATCCACGCCCTGGAAACCGGCAACCACCACCACACGCCCGGCCTTGAGCTCCTTGCGAATGTTCTGCGCATCGATCTGCAGAATGCGCGCCTTGGTGTGCGAGCCGTCGGTAAGGATACGCACCTGGCTGCCTGTATAGGAAACCGCCGGCACACCGATCTTGATCAGCGCCATGGCCAGCAAGGCAATGGTCACCTGCTCGCCGGTAGAGACCATCACATCCAGTTCGCGGGCAACGGGCCGTTCACTGATCTGCCGGGCCAGGTCAATCAGACGATTGGTTTCACCACTCATGGCCGAAACCACCACGACGATATCGTCGCCGTTGTCACGGAACTTCTTGACCTTCGCCGCCACCTGCTCGATGCGCTCGACGGAGCCCACCGAGGTCCCTCCAAACTTCTGTACGATCAACGCCATTTCATCGCCGCCTAAGCCATTCGTTAAACAACCCGACTTTCACCATGCCCATCTTCTGCAGGACGACTCGCATATCGCTCTCGCCCTGCCGGAACCAGCCTGAGCGCCTTAAAGCCCCTGCTCAACGAATGAGCGGGTCAGTGCCAGCGCGTCGTCGAGCTTTTGCGGCTCAGCGCCGCCGCCCTGCGCCATGTCCGGACGACCGCCGCCCTTGCCGCCCACAGCGGCAGCAGCCTGCTTCATCAGGTCACCGGCCTTGAATTTGCCGGTCAGGTCCTGGGTCACGCCAGCCACCAGCACGACCTTGTCGTCCAGAACGCCGCCCAGCAGGATCACCGCGCTGCCCAGCTTGTTTTTCAACTGATCCACCAGTGCCAGCAGCGCCTTGCCATCCAGCCCGTCGATCCGCGCCGCCAGGGTCTTGACCCCCTTCACCTCGACCGCTGAGCCGGCAAGATCATTACCCGTAGCGCTGGCGGCCTTGGCCTTGAGCTGTTCCAGCTCCTTCTCCAGCTGGCGGTTGCGTTCGAGCACGCCACCGAGCTTGTCCAGCAGGTTCTCGCGGTTGCCCTTGATCAGCGCCGCGGCTTCTTTCAACTGCTCCTCGGCGCCGTTCAAATAGCCCAGCGCCTGCTCGCCGGTGAGCGCTTCGATACGACGAACACCCGCTGCAACGCCGCCTTCGCTGACAATCTTGAACAGGCCGATATCGCCGGTACGCGTGACGTGCGTACCACCACACAACTCGACCGAAAAACCGCCACCCATGCTCAGCACACGCACCTGATCGCCGTATTTTTCGCCGAACAGCGCCATGGCGCCCTTGTGCTTGGCGGTCTCGATATCGGTTTCCTCTATTTCCACCACGGAGTTGCCACGGATCTCGGCGTTGACCTTGTCCTCCAGCGCCTTGAGCTGCTCGGGCTTGATGGCCTCGAAGTGGCTGAAGTCAAAGCGTAGACGCTGGCTGTCGACCAGCGAGCCTTTTTGCGTGACATGTTCACCGAGGATCTGACGCAACGCCGCGTGCAGCAGGTGCGTCGCCGAGTGGTTCAGCGCGGTCGCCTGGCGTACCGAGGCATCGACCACCGCCTCGACACTGCCACCCACCCGCAGGCTGCCGCTGTCGAGAATGCCGTGGTGCAGGAAAGCGCCGCCTGCCTTGCTGGTGTCGCGCACATCGAAACGCAGACCTTCGCTGGCCAGATAGCCACAGTCTCCGATCTGCCCGCCAGACTCGGCGTAGAACGGCGTCTGGTCGAGCACCACCACGCCCTCTTCGCCCGCGCTCAGCGCCTCGACGCTCATGCCCTCACGGAACAACGCGACGACCTTGCCCGCGCCTGTGGTGCCCGCGTAGCCGGTAAAGCGGGTTTCGCCCTCGACCTTGACCAGGCTGTTGTAGTCCATGCCGAAGGCGCTGGCCGAACGTGCGCGCTCGCGCTGGGCCTGCATCTCGCGCTCGAAGCCCTCCTCGTCCAGCGTCAGTTCGCGTTCGCGGGCGATGTCGCCGGTCAGGTCCACCGGGAAACCGTAGGTGTCGTACAGCTTGAAGATCACCTCGCCGGGAATGACGCTGCCCGAGAGCTCGGCCAGATCCTGTTCGAGAATTTTCAGGCCCTGCTCCAGGGTCTTGGCGAACTGCTCTTCCTCGGTCTTCAGCACGCGCTCGATATGCGCCTGTTGCTGCTTGAGCTCGGGGAAGGCTTCTCCCATCTCGGCGACCAGCGCCGCGACGATCCTGTAGAAGAAACTGCCCTTGGCACCCAGCTTGTTACCGTGGCGGCAGGCACGGCGAACGATGCGGCGCAGCACATAGCCGCGGCCCTCGTTGGACGGCGTTACGCCATCGGCGATGAGGAAGCCGCAGGAACGGATATGATCGGCGACTACCTTCAGCGAGGCTTGGCCATCATTGGTGCAGCCGATGGCCTGCGCCGCGGCGTTCAGCAGACTCTGGAACAGATCGATCTCGTAGTTGGAATTGACGTGCTGCAGCACCGCGCTGACGCGCTCCAGGCCCATGCCGGTGTCGACGCTCGGCGCCGGCAGCGGATGCATGACGCCATCGGCGGTGCGGTTGAACTGCATGAACACGTTGTTCCAGATTTCGATGTAGCGATCGCCATCTTCCTCAGGCGAGCCGGGCGGGCCGCCCCAGATGTGTTCGCCGTGGTCGAAGAAAATCTCGGTGCACGGACCGCACGGGCCGGTATCGCCCATCGCCCAGAAGTTGTCCGAAGCATAGGGCGCGCCCTTGTTGTCGCCGATGCGCACCATGCGCTCGGCTGGCACGCCGACCTCTTTGGTCCAGATGTCGTAGGCCTCGTCATCGCTGGCGTAGACGGTAACCCAGAGTTTCTCCCTGGGCAGGTTCAGCCACTTGTCCGAGGTGAGGAATTCCCAGGCGTAGGTGATGGCGTCGCGCTTGAAATAGTCGCCGAAACTGAAGTTGCCCAGCATTTCGAAGAAGGTGTGATGGCGCGCGGTGTAGCCGACGTTTTCCAGGTCGTTGTGCTTGCCACCGGCGCGCACGCATTTCTGGCTGGTGGTGGCGCGGGTGTAGGCACGCTTTTCCAGGCCGAGGAAACAGTCCTTGAACTGATTCATCCCGGCGTTGGTGAACAGCAGGGTCGGATCGTTCGCAGGAATCAGCGAACTGGAGGCCACACGCGTATGCCCCTTCTCTTCGAAGAAGCGGAGGAAGGCTTCACGGATTTCTGCGCTTTTCATAGATCTCTTCCAGAAGACTGCGACCGAGTGGCTGCAAAACGACACGCCAGGACAAGGAGTCGAATTGCAACTATCCAAATGGATAATCGGCAAAAGGCAGCATTATATCGGGCCTGCGCCCCGCGCATAGGGGATAGACCCGATTGAATCAAGCTATTTGACTGCTAAAAAACTACCTGCGTTGGCAATACGTCGTTAAAAACAAGCTCGGAAAGCCGCTTGCGGCTAACGCGCTTCAGCGCGGCCCGAAGGGCGAACGAAGTGAGTAATGCTCATTTACTCCGCTTGATTCGCTGCGCTCACCCTGCGGGCCGGCCTGCGGCTGTTACTTCGCTGCGCTACGTTTCTCGCCTGTTTTTTCCTCGTCTTGCCTGCCTCGGCTACGTTTTTGCGGCTAGTCTTTGAAACAAATGCCCGCTACGTCACCTCAACGCAGCAGACGGGTATCCAGAACCGCTGAGCCGCCACCGAGCAGGGTTTCGGTGATATTGACGAAATCTTCCGTGGTGACCTTGTCCAGGCGCATCAACCCGCGCGCTACATCATCGAGCGAATGGCGGTTCTTGCTGCGCTGGCGGATTTCCCGGTCGAGCTCCTGCAGCAGCAACACCGCACGCGCGGTCACGGGGCCGGTGGAATGCTCGGTGCGCAGGGATTTGACCTTGCTGCTCCATGTGCTCAGATGCTTACGGACGGCCTGATAGCGATCCTCGCTCATGCCTCCGGCACGGCGCATCAGCTCGATGGCGTAGTACTCGGCCAGCCCTTCGCTGATCCAGTCGCTGCGATCGGCATCGCTGATGCGGCTGAACACATGAACCAGCTCGTGAACCAGCGAGCTGGTGCCATTCTCGCTGACCAACGGGCGATCGGCGTGCATGAACAGGGAGTTGGGGCCGGAGAGACCGCCACGCCACATCGGATCACCGGCGCCGACGATCAGCAGCTTTTTCGGATCACGGGGAAAGACGTTCTGCATCTCGGGCCAGACGAAGGTCAGCAGCGTCAGGATATCCATCCGTCGCACCCCCTCGCCTACCGGAGCTGCAACCGTTACGTCGGTTTCACCGAGCCTGGCCCGGCGACTGCCGAGCTTGCCGGCGAGCATCCAGCCGGTCGGCCTGTCGAACTGTCGCTCGGGGTTGTTGATGCGAAAGCGATTCTTGCCGATACGCGGCCAACCCGTTTCGACGCTCTTCCAGCCTTCAGGCAATTCAAATGACAGTCGCGACACCAGTCTCACGCCATCGCGCACATCGACCCGCCCGGCCGGCACCAGGTCATCGCCTCGCAACAGCGCCCAGTCGGGAGTCATGCGCGCGTCGAAACGACCATTGTCACGCTGATGGCTGATCCGCACCCGATAACCCAACCGCGCCTTGCCCGCAGCCGGTCGCCAGAGACCACGCTCACCCTCTTGCTGCCAATCGCCTTTGGCATCGGTTTCGAAATCGCTGTAAAGCCCTTCATCACCGAGGTTGAAATCGATGTAGGCAAGGGCGCTGCCGTCCTCGAGCACCAGCTCGACCTCGGCCACATCCTCTTCGGGCAGGAATTTGACGTTGAAGTCCAGATCGACGCGCTTGGCCGCCTGCGCCGGGGCGACGACCAGGCACAACAGAACGGCGAACAGCGGTAGCAGGCGGAGGAACATTGGGCGGCTCCAGACAGGGTTCAGTGCTATGACGATGCGCTCCGACGTGAATTCAACCGGCACGGAAAATCAGATGTTCCTCCCAGTCCTCCTCGGCCACCGCACCCTCGGCGAGCATTCGGCCTGACTGGGAAATACGCTCGGCATGCACCGCCTGCGGATCACCGCACACCAGATGATGCCAGAGCGGCAAGTCCTTGCCTTCGGCAACCAGGCGATAGGCACAGGTGGGCGGCAACCATTTGAACCGCGCCGCATCGGCAGCCGTAAGCTGGATGCAATCAGGCACGCTGGCACGGCGATTGGGATAATCCGTACAACGGCAGCTGTGCAGGTCGAGCAGCTTGCAGGCGATACGGGTGTAATAGACGCCGCCATCCTCTTCGTCTTCAAGCTTCTGCAGGCAACACAGACCACAGCCATCGCAAAGCGACTCCCATTCTTCTGCATCCAGCGCGGCAAGGGGCTTGCGCCTCCAGAAGGGCTCGACTTTCGCCGCCATCAATAATCACCTCGAATAAGCAATGCTGTCGTCAGATCGCGTCGTTGCGGCGCAGCAACTCTTCCGGGAGATGCTCGATATACTCGTCCTGAGGCGGCGGCATCTGCAAGTGGAAGCCCTGCTTCTCCAGGTTCTCCAGGACGGTCGCGATATTCTCGCGCGCCAGGGTGCGCTCGGGCGTCAGCACGATGTCGAAGGCATGCTGCGGCGTGCCGAACACGGCGAGCAGCGCTTCCGGCACGCGCGCCAGTGCTTCACTGCGATCGACGTAGAGGTACATCTCGTCCTTGCGCGGACTTTTGTAGATGGAGCAGAGACGTTTCATCGGGTTTCATCCAGTGCATCGAGAAGGGCCTGCCCCAGCCGCTCGCGGCGCCAGCCCCGTAGCGAATCGGGCAGCTGATAGGGGCCATCGGGATAGCCGGTTTTCAACAGTGATTCGAGTACTTTCTTGCGCAACACCAGCTCGGGCGCGATATCCAGAGCGGTCGCCGCACGCTGCCCGACCGCGCGCAGCTTCTTCAGCAACGCCGACGCTTCCAGCGGCAAGGGTTCGGGCAATGGCGCGGGCCAGTCCTGCTCGGGCGTGGCAGCCGCGCTGCGAATCAGTTCGAGCAGGGTTTCACCGTCCTGGCGCACGGTGCGCGGATGCATGTCGTCTATGCGCGCCAGGCTGACCAGATCGCCGGGTTGGGTACGTGCCAGCGGCCATAGGCTGTGTTCGCGCAGCACGCGGTTGCGTGGCTGATTGCGCGCCCGTGCCTGCGTCTCGCGCCAGGCGGCCAGCACCCGCAACACGGCGAGCTGGCGCGGCTTGAGGCGCCAGGCCTGCTTGACCTCGCGATAGGCCTCGTGCGGGTCGGTTTCGCGGCGCTGGTTGTCCACCCATTCGGCGCCATCTTCCAGAATCCACGCGAGCTTTTCCTCGGACAGCCTCGGCAACAGCGCCTGATAAAGCTCGGCCAGATGTTGCGCATCTTCGGCAGCGTATTGAACCTGCATCTCGCTGAGCGGGCGCTGCAACCAGTCGGAGCGCGTCTCACCCTTGGGCAGCTCGATGTTCAGCACCGTCTGCACCAGACGTGAATACCCCATCGAAAAGCCGATATTCAGGTAGCCGGCAGCCAGTTGCGTGTCGAACAGCGGCGCGGGCAGGCTGCCGGTCAGGCGCAGGAATACCTCAAGGTCTTCACCGCAGGCATGCAGCACTTTGACCACGGCCTCATCTTCGAGCAGGCCGCTGAAAGCCGTCCAATCGGTAATCAGCAAGGGGTCGATCAGGTAGGCACAGCGCCCGTCGCCCACCTGCAGCAGGGCTGCGATGGGGTAGAAGGTGTCGACCCGCATGAACTCGGTATCCAGCGCGACAAATGGCAGCTGCCGCCACTCGGCGCACAGGCGGGCCAGATGCGCATCATCCAGAACCCATTGAGTGTTGATGGCCACTATGGCCTCCTTTATTGTCGGCTGACGACCGAAGAGCGCCGCAGTATATAGGTGCGTTCAGTAATTCGCCGCGCAAACATCAGCCGCGCGGTGCTCACGACCCACGGAGCGCCACCATGCCGCTTGCCCAACTGATCACGCCCCAGCAACTGGCCGAACGCCTGCAACAACCGGACCTGATCATCCTCGATTGCCGCTTCGCTCTGGATGATCCCCAGTACGGCCAGCGCAGCTACGACCAGGCCCATATCCCCGGCGCCCGCTTCGCCGATCTGGAAAAAGACTTGTCCGGCCCGGTGACTCCCGGCAAGACCGGTCGCCACCCGCTGCCGGAGCCCAGGCAACTGCTCGCCAGATTCCAGGCCTGGGGGCTGAATGGCGAGAGCCAGGTGGTGCTCTACGACGACGGCCCCGGCGCCTTCGCCGCCCACGCCTGGTGGCTGCTGGTCTGGCTGGGCAAGCGCGATGGCCTCCATCTGCTCGACGGCGGACTGCAGGCCTGGCGCGAGGCCGGACTGCCGCTCGACGACAAGCGCCCCGTCCTCACACCGGGCACGCTGCAGGGCGCTCCGGACACCCGCCTGACCATCGACGCGGCAACGCTCTCGAACCAGCTTGCAACGCCTGAACTGACGCTGCTCGACGCCCGTGCCCTGCCACGCTTTCTCGGCGAGGTAGAGCCCATCGACCCTGTTGGGGGGCACATTCCCGGCGCCCATTGCCTGCCCTTCAGCGACAATCTCGATACCGACGGACGCTTCCTGCCACCCGAGCAGTTGCGTATGCGCTTCGAGCAGCACTTGGACGCGAAATCACCCGATACCCTGGTGGCGTACTGCGGCTCCGGCGTAACAGCCTGCCACAACCTGTTCGCCCTCTGCCTGGCCGGTTATCCACTGGCCAGGCTGTATCCGGGTTCGTGGAGTGAATGGATCACCGATCCACAGCGCCCGGTCGCTCGCTCGCAGGATTAGCGGATTAGCGATACCAGCCCTACCCCGGCTTCAACGCCAACAGGGCAAAGCCGCAGATGATGCCCGCCAGGGCGATCAGCCAGCCGATCCGGTGCGCGCGGTTCTTCTGCGCCTGACGAACCGGGTCCACGGGTTTCTTTTTTCTCACGCATCCACCTCGAAAATACAAAGCCCATCCGGGCAGCAGGCAATTGAGCGCCGCCCGCGCAAAGCGGCACGCAAGCTACGACGCTCCGCGCTTGCGTGCAAGCCTTCAGGCGCCACCATGGCCGCTCTTTCAAAAGGATATAGGCGTCGGAACATCGGCGTTCAACGAGTCAATCCCCGTGCCCGGGTTCGTCAACGTCGCTACGGCGAGTTCCTGCTTCGCGAGGACTCAGGCCCGCCCTCAGGACGTCTTCTTGTCGCCCTTGCCCAAGGATGTGCCGCCCGCCTTGGCGAAGGCCTTGATCACGTCGCGCACCACCTTGCGCTGCTCGGCTGGCAATGCCAGAAAGGCGTCGATGGCTTCGCGCTCGCGGTAGAAGTTCGGATCTTCCCACTGCGCCCGCTGCTCGCGAATCGCCGATACCGCGCGGTCGCCAAAGCGCAGGGCCTGAGGCTCGACCTTCAGCCATTGGGCGATGACCTGGAGCTTGTCCTGCGACGGAATGGATTTTCCACCCAGCCAGCGCGACACCGCCTGGAAAGTGACTGAGCGCCCCCAATAACGGGAATTGAACTCCCTTTCAAGAACGGCAGGACGATCAGGGTAACCGGCAGCAAGCATGGCGCTGCGCAGGCGTTCGGCGAATTCCATTTTTTCATTCATGGAGGCGGACGTTAAGTGCCCGCCCCAGGACAGACTGAACATTCAGTTGTATTAAAAATTGAATTCATGCTTTCATTCACCCACAGGAAAGCCAGGAAGGAGCGCCGGCACGTGATTCGACCATGCGCGGCTCGTTTCGTCTGCGTCCATGCGCTCCGCGAGCCATACAAATCCGTCACGACACACAACGTCTGAAACCGAGGCCGTGGCCCAAGCACGAAGCGGGCAACGAGAGGAAAAGGAATGCCTACCCTTCATCATGTGACGTTCGAGAACCACACCCTTTGCGTCCTGCATCGGCCCGATGGTGTCCTGCTGCTGGACGGCCCTCCGCTGGCGCAGCTGCTCGGTTATTCCGACGATTTCGGCGCACTGCATGCTCATTGCCGCACCGAAGGTTTCGCATTCGGCAACCAGCCGCGACCGACGATCTGGATCGACATGCACAATGCCTATCGTCTGATATTCCACAGCGAACTGCCGATGGCCGAGCGCCTCGCGCACTGGCTCAGTCATTGGTTGCTGCCGCACTTCAGCAGGCGCTGGCAGCCTCAGAACTTGCGCGCCTACATTGGCGGGCAGCATCTACGGGTACTGAGCTGGCAAGGCGAATGCTGGATTACCTATAACGATGCGCTCGGCACACTGGACCAGAACCTGCTGAAGACCCTGGCGCAGTGCGTGGCGCCCTCCACCGACCCGGTAACGACGAGCGCGCCCGTGGAGCCACTCTGGGCTGCGGACGCAACGGGCCGGAACTCGCCATCCGAGCCATGATTCAGGGCGTGCCGAACAGCGCCGTCCAGTAGATGCCCGCATCGCTCTGCGGATCGACCGCATAAGCCGCGCCCAGCTCGCCGAATTGCGGATTCATCAGGTTCGCACAATGACCGGGGCTGGCCAGCCAGCCGTCGACCACCTTGTCCGGCGCATCCAGCGCGGCGGCGATATTTTCACCGATCAGCCGCCCGTCATAGCCCGCCAGCTCCGCACGGTCGCCCGGCGTGCGCCCATCATTGCCGAGATGGCTGAAGAAATTGCCGTTGGCCATGGCCCGGCTGTGCCCCTCGGCAGCCTCGCCCAGCCTGGCGTTCCATACCAGCGGCGGTGCCGCAACGAAGGACTGCTCGCCACACCGGCGCGCCTGGCTGCGCGCGACGTTGATCCCCTCCAGCAGTTTCTGCCCTTCCACCAGCCAGTCGCCCAGGCCGCCGCTCAGCAGAGGCCGCGCCAGCACGATGCGCCAGTCACGGCCTTCACGGCTTACGCCGATATCGATGAACTGCGGGTCCAGCAGGATCTTGCAGAAGCTTTCGCGCAAGGCGGTCATGGCCGCCTGGCTGTCGCGCGGCCCGGACAGGCTGATCGCGCTCGCATTGCTGAAGGGATAGGCCTTGGCGTTCAACGCTGGCTGCAAATCGACCTGTCCTTGTACAGACAAGACCAGGCGCAAATCGGGTAGCAGCGGCGGCAACGCCTCGAACGCCTGTCCCGCGCAACTGCGCACTTCGCTGCGATAGTGATTGATCGACTCGACGAGCCGCAGCTCTTCGGTCGCACTGGCGGCACCAGCACCTATCAGCCCCAGCGCCGACAAGGCGAAACGTACAAGCGATGACTTAATGCGCATGAAGTGCTCCCTGACCTGGCTGCCCCAATGATCGTGCAGCGCGCCGCAAAGCACCAGCCATCCGCTACGCGGCTCCTGAGCGGCGTTCCGGCTCAGCGCGGATTGATCACTCCATCGCGCTCGGCGAGGAACGACGTCGGTGGCGAGCCGTCGGCATTGAGCTGGTAGATCTCGACCGGCCTGCCGCCGGGGTCGAGCACCAGCAGGCCGATGCCGCTGCCGTTCCACAGCCGCTCGCCAGCCTGGCTGCGATCCGGCACGCGCGGCACGACTTCCAGTCGGCGGCGCTTGGTCAGCCAGTTCAGCGGTGACCAGGGCGCGTAAAGCCAGCGATTGAGACGGTCGAACCAGTCCAGCAGGCTCCGAGGAAATTCGTTCTTCACGCCGCTGCTGGTGATCTGCCAGAGCTGCGGGCCGGCGTCACGATCACGGATGTGCAGCTCGTAGACGAACGAGTAATGCACGTCACCGGAGAGAATCACGTAGTTACCGGGCGTTCGCGAGTGGCGGAAGATGTTCATCATCACGTGGGCGGCGCCGCGGTGCGCCATCCAGTTTTCCGCATCGACCAGCAGCGGCTGCCCCGCCCAGCTAAAGATGCGCTGGATCACTTCGATCAGTTTCACGCCGAACATCGGCGCCGGCGAGACGATCAGCACCGACGGCTTGTCGAGGATGTTCTGCTGGAATTCGCTCAGCGCCTCCCAGTCCATCAGGCCCGAAGGTCGGCTGAGGTTGCGCTCGCTGCGCCAGCGGCGGGTGCGCGTGTCCAGCACCACCAGCGGCGGCTCGGTGGCCAGCTCGTAACCCCAGCCATGGAACTGGCGAAGGTCTTCGATCAGGTGGTCCTGCGGTTCGCTGTCCAGCCAGGCGTCGCGGGCCGAATCCATCAGCTGCTGGGTCTGCGCCAGCAGCTCGGCGAAGCGCTCGGGCTGGTTGCCCCAGGCCTGGCACAGCAGGTAGGCGATCAGCGCATTGCCGATGATCCGCCGCGACAGGGGATGGCCGTAGGCGGTCTGCTCCCAGCGCGCCGAGAGGTTCCAGTCATCGGTGATGTCGTGGCGCAGGTAATCGAATGCCACTGAGGCATGGACACCACCTCCAAGCTCCGCTCTGTGGGGGTTCTAGCGGCTTTCGCAGAAATCCGTATGGACACTGGTTTTGTGTGGACAACCAAACGATTCTTGTCCATATCGTAACGCCACGAAATTCATCGTAAAACTGAGATCACGGCCTCCCTGGCCGTTCGATTGAAACGACCCGATTTGCTCGATCCCTGCCTGCCTCAAGCTCCTTTACTCTCTGCTTGAGCATGTGATTCTCATGCACCAACGAAACGATTTTCGTAAGGGCTAATTCATAATCGTCTTTGAGGTTCCCAAGTTGCGCCTGAGCAGCCTTCTTGAGCGCCTTTTGCTTTTCGGCATCCTGGGCAGCAGTCGGCCCTGATTCCTCTTGCTGTGCCGCTGCGGCAGCTTCTATGGCCTCAATAAGTTCGGCATGTTCCTCGCGGCTTTTCTTGATTGAGCCGCGCTTACGGCCCGCTTCCAAGGCGACGGTATCTTTATTGATCGCAGAGCCTTTCGGGACGTTTTGAGGTTTGCCTGAAATCAACCTCTGCAACGCCGCCATGTAATTCTCAAGAGCACTCATGCCATGGCCTCCATCTTCTCACGCAGGCCGCGCTTCTCCAGCTTTTCGTATATCTCACTGATTTCGGATTCTAGTTGCTTGTACTGCGGGTTCCCCGAGACAAACAGTGCTTGTTCGCGCTTAAGGTTATTCAGGCCGCGCTTGATATTCTTCAGGCTGCGGTCATCATCGAGAATGGATTTCTCGCAGTCGAGGCAGGCAAAGATGCTGGTGAACGCGATCTTGTCGCAATGATCGAGATTCGTGCAACCGCCAATCGGGCCCAGCTTGTAAGTCAACTCGCCCTTGAGGAATTTCTTTTCAGTCATTTCTCTATCAGTGGTGATAATGAGCGGCTGGCCTTTATCCCTGGCCACTTGTATGCGATTGCCTTCACCACCCCACAAGCGACTTGTTGTGTTGATAACATTGGCTTCGTAGTCGATGTACTGAGCCTTATGACGCTCGTACTCCATCGCATCAGTGAGATTCTGAGCATCGTCTGTATTCAGGAAGTTAACCGCAAAGGCGCTTCCCTTCCGGTAATACGAGGTCATCACTTCCGTCAGGTGTTTGAATTGCAACCCCAGCGAGCCAACAGAAACCAGACCTGAGCGCGCACAATAGACCGCCAGGGAACGTCTGCATTGATGAGTAAGCAGCGGCCAAACCTTTCCGACTTTAACGTCTGGATCATTGCGCCAATCACGAAAGCCGTCGAATTGCTCAAGTTCGCGTATATCCGCCTCCTGAACAATAAGGTCAGGCCAGCGAGCGAACAGCCGTCTCTTACTTTCCGTGTGCCCGCCCTGGCTGATGACAGGTGCGCCTGCAAATGAGTTTATATCCGCCTTTTTGCCCGTCTTTAATGAAGTAAACAGCGGGTACTGAGAGATATTGCTATCGTCATAATCATTAATAAGGGCGGTGATTTTTCCGATATGCAGGGCGGCGGCAACCCCTTTCTCAATAATCTCGGCAGTCATCCAGAATGTTTCTGTCTGGTTCTGGCCTGCAATCTTTGATGTGTAGCCACGCAAGATATGAAAATCATTGCCCCCCGCATTTATCGTCATATAAGCGTCGGCAGGCAGATGCCTCGCTTCATTTGCCCGCATACCCGTGAACAAATGAATCCAGTATTTCGCAGAAAATTGAACTTCGCCAAGATAGTCTCGCAAATCAAGCCAATTCTTAATGGAGCGGCTTTCAAACCGCAAACTCAGCCCGTACTTTGCGATGCCAGCCTCCCAGGCAACAGAATCTTTATAACTTGGAGCGTGACATTTAGGGAGTCCAAATCGTGGATTTGCTTTTCGCTCCCTGAAAAGTCCGACTATGGCATCGGCGTTAGTGTTGAAGTCATCCAGCTCTGCATTAAGCGCGGCAATAAGCGCCGCGTACAGGCGGGACGGAATGAGTTTGGTTTGCTGTGGGTCATTTGCTTGCTTCTTGGGATGCTTGTCGTAGAAGGCCTGAATGCGCTCAATGATCGCGTAACCTGTCGGTGCAAACGTAAACTCAGGATGTTTTACCCGGAGATCAAATAGCTCTTTGAGTAATTGGAGCATGAATTTCATCTGATTTGCGGCTAGCTCCGCAAAGCTCGGCAGCAGCAAACGATTGAAATTCGCATCATCAAATAGATCACTCAGGGACAGATTGTTGTTGAGTGCTAGACGGGCCAGCTTCCTAAGTTCAATTAACTTAATAGAGGTGGACTTTCGAGGCCCGTGATAGAAATACATTCGCGCCAGTTGAATCTTCTTCATTTCTCCGATAATGACTGTCACCAGCGGTTTGTCAGAACCCTCGGCCCAACTAACGAAGTTGTAGACGCAGCTGCCTCGCGCGTCATACATCTTCATATTCCACTCATCATCCTTATAGATGGAAGCAATCACCCCTTGCGCCGTGCGGGAGATAACAAAGTCATCGTCAACATCCAGATACTGCGATGCACTGGCGCAACGATCTGGAAGTTGATGTTCTTGCCACTTGTTGATTTGGAGATCGGCAATAATGCTCACGACACGGCTCCTACAGTTACCAATGTGTCGAAGTGGATAGACCAGAACGCATCGAGCGCACCGGATTCGACTTCATCACACACGCGATTGATAGTTGCTTCGATGCTGCCGTCAGCGTCCTGCATGGCCGACAGCACTTCATCAATGCGATGCAGGCTCGGGCCAAATTTGCTTTGCCAATGGTCAACAGGCTGCTTGTGCCTAATCGCTTGGATTAGATAACGCAACGACAGCAGACGACGAATATCCTGTTCGTCGGCATGGACGGCATAGAACTCACAGAACAGGCACGTTTCCGGGTCGCCGCAAGCCGGCGCGGGGGCCTGAGCGGTAAAGCCCTGGGCGCGCTTAGGATCGGTTTCAGCCGCTTTTTCGCACGACCCTATACCTGTGGTTGCCTCGGGCCTTTTTACATCCACAATACGCACTGGAATGCGCTCTACAGAGCGCGTGCGATCAATCGCAGCCTGATGCATCGACTCGAAGAAAACCGTCATCTCCGCTGCGAAGTCTTCCAGGGCTGGTCGGCTGTAGCTTTGCCGCAGAGTCGCTTCGGTATTGCCCAACTTTTCCGCTGCCAGCGCCATGTCGCCGCTGCTGAGCCTGACGTACTGGTAGCTGACGTTTTTACGCCATTGGGTCGGTGTAACCCAGCCTGTATTCGGAAGCGCTTTGGTGAGTAGTTTACTAAGCGCTTTTATCTGGTTACTGCCTACTGAAACGAAGCCGTATAGCTCGTTGAATAGCGGAAAGACCAACGGACTCTCTGCATCGCTCAATACCCACTTTCGCAACTCAAGGTATTTTTTGAACACGGGTGAGAACTGCGCACCAAACTCCGGGTAAACCGTCTTTCCGTTCGCCCGTCCCTTGGTTCCCGAGAAACGGTTGCCTTGCGAAGTTGGCACAATCTCAAGCGTATCGACTTCAAGGTTTTGAGCGACACTGAGATTGCAGGAAGTCGCAGCGATGAACGCGAGCATCCCAGCCGTTATGGCATGAGCGCCAATCCGCTGTCTTAGATCACTTCGCATGTCGTCGTTATTGCGGCAATACCTTTTTCTAGCCTTACCATAAATTGCGTTTTTGACTTTGGTAGATGCGCTATCTCCCACAAAATCAAAGTGCGATTTAACCTCGGCCCAAGTCGGAAACGCAGGCGATCTGGCCAAAAAAGGCAGAAGGCTAAAATCCGCACTTTTTGCTTTTTCTGTGCCCACTCGGTCTGAGTACAGATATATCGAGTCCCCGCTTGGCGAAACGAGACGCAGTGGAAACGCCCCGCCTTGAACCAATAAGCGATGTGCTTCATCAATAAACATGACCAATACGGAAAACGTCCGGGCTTGCACATCGGAATTTGGCAGTTTTAGGTTTACATGACCCGCCTGGCCATCCTTTCGGGGTATATAGGTGGCGAGTCCTTTAGCCTCGGGGTCGCTCAGGCCGGATACCAGCATTACAACTTCTCGGGCGCCCATTTGGTATCTCGACGCGGTGCCCTGTTTTAATGGCTGCCCATTGATGCCCGAGATATTCATCCGATGCAACAAGTGCTGCGAGTAGTCGCCATAGGCTTTCTTTATGGCAGCCAAATCATCAAAAGCGCAGGACTGCTCTTGAGCATCAATCCAATCAATAAATTGGTTGATGTGCTGAAAACTACTATCTGCGGTCGCATCATTGCCAATAGCTCTCAGATGCTCAATTACGCCTTGCACGACAGGGATTCGCGCATGATCGAGCGAAGACAGGTCAACCGGACAGCCGATTTGATGAGCACTTTGCCTATCCCGACGCCTATAGCACCAAGCACCCACATCCAAATATCTAACTCCAGCGTTAACTTTATTAACAACCATCAAAACAGCCAGTTGCGGATGAATGACCTCAATCATTGCATCCTTCGTGTCGATGACCACGACTGTTCGCTGGACAAGTTCAGTATTCATACAAGCCTGCCAGCGTTCGCTGAAGTATTTACATGCTCGAATAGCTGCGTTTCAAATTCGTGCTGGACGCTATTTTTCCACTGCAAGCGCGACTTGTAATTCAAATACTGCATGGTCGTTGCTTTATTGTTGTGCCCCATGCGCTGCTGAACGTACTCCAGGGCGGCGGTGATGCTCTGGTCGCCCATGTGCTGCAACTGACTTTCAAGCAAATTCATGCCGAATGTTGCCCGAAGGTCATGGAAGGTAAACTCTTGGAAGTTATGGCTGTTGCGGTGAATGCGGGGCAAAAGTATCTGTTGAATATGAGTTCGCACAGCCGCTCCATCCTGAATGCTAACGTCCCGCGCCCTATCCACCATCCCCGCACTTACACTAATACGGCTATCGCGCCTATCGAGAATTTCTTTTTTGCTGGTGTAATACGGCACACCGTTCTTACTGAGGAACACATAGTTATCTTCAGTGTCTCCATAGTAAGAGCGTGTGCGGCGCTTTTTAGCCTCGGCGCTGCGACTGTAAATCAGCATGTCCCTCACGACCCAACCAGGGACAAGCAGCGTCATGCGCTTACCGCGCTTGGTATCAATCAGTGTGCCGGCACCGATGGGGAGTCGAAGATTGCCATTGCTGTCCAGTTCGCCTTGAAGGTGCTTTATACGCAGAGTCCCGACTGTCTGAACTCGCGCGCCTGTGAACAAGGCAAAATAGAACATGAGTTGGTATTCGCGGGCGGATTCGAGCAGCGCCTGCAACACACAGGTTTGCTCGCTTACGGTCAGCGGGCGCAGATCGCCGCCATCACTGATATATTCGGCCTGGCGCTGCTTTTTCGTGTTGGCAATAGCCAGATCGTGCGAATTGACTTTGAGGTTCTTTGAAATGCCGTAGTCCGAAGTTACGCTGATGTATTTCTTAATCTCTGTGAATGCGACACCCTCGATGTTCGCATCATCAGCCAAGTTCCAGGTGATGATTCCGCGATAGAAGTTCACCACTGCATTGATTCGGGCGCTGGCTGTACTCGCAGAAAGCTGCCCATCAGTCACAAAGTCGATCAAGCGCTGCCTGTAGCGGTAAGTAACTTTCAGGCGGTCATTCTTCGGGAAGTGTAAATAATCCATGCCTTCATCTTCCAGAAAGCGCAGATAGTCCAGCAGATGATCGGCAATTCCCCGAAATGTTCTCGACTCATACCCGACCTCACGCTGTAGCTTGGTGGTCAAGTAAAGGTTTCCGATGGCCCAAGGATCGCCATCGCCTTGAATGAGTACCGGGAAGTTCGGCAAATAACCATCTTCGACGGATGAGAACTCATAGTGAGGTAACCCTTTCGGGTTGGCACCATTATGTGTTTCGAGGAAGGTGAGGCTTAGTAAACTGAACTCAGGAATGAGGACTCGCCGCGCCTTCGACTCGTAGCGGTCTTGCCCGGTCTTGCTCTTTAACTGATTTCTGGCCATGACAGCCCGCCCTAATCCGACCTATTTGTCCATACTGTATAACCTTCGGATTGTGACGTCTATATAGCTACACACGGACTATCGTCGAAGATCATCAGCGACGGCACGTGCGCCAGCGCCCGCGCAACCCGTGGCAGGCCCTGGACGAACGCTCGCAGGCAGTCCTCTTCGCGGCGGTAGCGCTCGGCCTGCTCGGCGGTGAGCGAACCCGGCATGGCCGGCGCGATCAGCGACCAGGGCAGCGGCGACCAGACCAGCAGGTACATGGCCATGACTTCGCCGAAGGTGATCAGGTGGTTGTGCCCGTTGGCGGTGGTGAACACCGGCTTTTCCACGCCGCCGAAGAAGCGCTCGCGCAGCGCCTCGTTGGACTTGAACGCCGGCAGCAGGTCCTCGCGCCGGTAATAGGTGGCCGGATGGCGGAACAACTCCTCGCTGTCGTCCACCACCGCGCCTTCCAGTCGCTCGCCATACAGCCCGAGCCGGCGCACCAGCGCATGGATGGCTACCAGCATCGGGCCGGCGACATCGTCGGCGTACACCTGGTCACCGCTCATCAGCAACAGCGCCGGTCGGCCCTGGGGGTTGTCACGCCCGTTGGAGAGCAGCTCGTCGACGCACAGCAGGCCGTCCCTGGCCGGGTGGTGCGGTTTGCGGCAGGAGCCATGCAGTACACGGTCGAGCCGGGATTTGATGACGAAGCTGGGCCGCGCCGCGCCGTCGTACAGCAAATGCGGCGCCCAGTCGGCGGTGCCCTGTTCTTCTTGGCCGCCGATGCGCAGGTCGTATTCGATCAGGCAATCGGTCGGCAGCGGCTCGTCCAGCGACACGTCGATCAGGTGCAGCACGGCATCGCGACCGAACGGCAGCTGCTGGCATGTCGTCCCGTCCAGCGCTACGACGCGACGCAGCTGATGCGCTTGGCTTTCGACAATCAGCGAAAGCTGCAACGGACGCGAGCCCACCAGCCAGAGCACCAGCCGAGTGGGCTCGACGCGACGCAGTAGCGGGCCGGCAAGCACCGGGGGGAGTGTTTCGGCGGTGAAATTTGCTTCGATCAAGACGGATTCGCAGTGGGTGACCGGGGTCGCATTGTGACAGCAGCGGCGATGCCTGTGTCGCCTGGCAACCCCGTTCGCCTCGCCGGCGATGGCCAAGCAACGATCCGGCTGGCTATGATCACCCGTCATGACGACCCTTGCGCTCCGCCCGCCCTGCCCGCCCGGCACCTGCGACTGCAGGCGCGACGAGCTGCTGGAAAATCCCGAGGCGGACTGGCGCATCCTGCGCCTGACCCTGCATGAAGAAAAGCGCCTGCTCGACCGTCTGGAGCATATCCAGAGCCTGGCGGATCTCGAACGCATACAGCAAAAAATGCAGGAGCAGCTCGGCATCCGCCTGAGCGTAACCCCCGGCCACGGCGAAGTACGCAGCATGCGCGGCATCGCCATCGAGTTCACCGAACAGCCGGGGCTGTGCCGCAAGACCCGCCGCTCGATTCCCGCCGCGATCCGCCGCGCCCTGACACAGCATCCCCAGATCGCCTGGCGCCTGCTCGACGCCCACGACCTGTTGGGCGGCAGCTAGCAGGCCGGTGCAAACCACCCTGGAAGCGAATTTTCTGCAACCCTCTTACAAGGCCGGCACCGGCTTGCCGCCATGACCGGAAACTAAACTATAATAATTCCTATTTGAGCCGGAATCATGAATCAGGCCCTGCAACGACAGATTCTCGCCATCGAGGACGACCCCATTCTCGGCTCGCACCTCAAGAGTTCCCTCGAAGCTCGCGGCTTCGAAGTCACCCTCGTCGATGAAGGAACCTGTGGCCTGTCTCTGGCGAGCCATACAAACTACGACCTCATCCTGCTCGATGTCCTGCTGCCGGAACTGAACGGCCTGGAATTGCTCGCCAGGCTGCGACGCAGCCGCAATACACCGGTGCTGATGATGTCTGCACTGGGCTCCGAGACCGACCGTATCCAAGGGTTCCACAGCGGCGCCGACGATTACCTGCCCAAGCCGTTCAGCATCGAGGAGCTGCAGGTAAGGATTGCAGCGATCCTGCGGCGCGTGGACTACGAGAAAACGCCTCCGGCAGCCGCCGAGGACGATGTACTGCTGTTCGATGACCAGAGCAGCGACCTGCGCCATGAAGGTCGCCGAATCGGCCTGACCTCGACCGAATACCGCCTGCTCAAATTGCTGCACGAATCGATCGGCGAGGTGCTCAGCAAGCCGTTTCTTTATCAGCAGGTGCTGCACCGGGGATTTTCCCAGCATGATCGCAGCCTGGACATGCACATCAGCAATATCCGCCGCAAGCTGTCGCGCGAAGGCGTGAATCGGGTTCGGCTCGAATCGGTCTGGGGCAAGGGTTATCTCCTGAGCAGGCAGGACAGCTGAATGCCTGGCCGCCACTCGATATTCTGGAAGCTCGTCATCCTGGTCGCCAGCTTCTGCTTGTCGATGATCTGGGCGGCCGATCATATCGGCCACCAGATCGACCATCACACCTCTTATCTTTCGAAGGAAGCGCGTAGCGTCCTCGAAGACTATGCCGCCGAAGCGGACGTAGCGCTGCGCCAGGGGCCGGCAGCCTTGAGCCAATGGCTGGCTGAACTGCGCCAGCGAGAAAATGGCTGGGCGGCTGTGGTGGATCGCCAACTGCTTTCTCGAAGCGACCAGGAGCTGACCGAAGACGAGTACCAGTTACTCACCTTCGTGCGCCACTATGACTGGCCCATGAGTCGCCGAAGCAAGCACCTGCCGCTGGTCAGCATTCCACTCGCAGAGGCGGACGACCAACTGATCATGCGCCTGCCCGAGCGCATGCGCCCCTGGCGCAACCACACACTGCTGACCCTGCTGGCGGTATACCTGCTGCCAGTGCTCTTCTCCGTACTGTTCTGCGGATTGCTTTATGCCCTGCTGATCTCGCCACTGGAACGCCTGCGCCGACAGGCCAACGCGCTGCGTGGTAATCATCTCGACGTGCTGCCGCCACCGGAGATTGCGCTTCGGCGCGACGAACTGGGTGAACTGGGGCGTTCATTGGTCTATCTGACCCAGCGCCTGCGCAATGCCATTACCCAGCAACAGCAGCTGCTGCGCGATCTGTCTCACGAATTACGCACACCTTTGAGTCGCCTGCGAGTGGCCTGCGAAAGCGAGCTACAGGCCGACGAGTTACGCCAGCGCACCGAGCGTGAAGTCGGCAGCATGCAACAACTGGTGGACAACACACTGGAACTGGCCTGGCTGGACAGCGAGCGACCCCGCTTCGAGTGCCAACCGGTGGACATCGAGGCCCTGTGGGAGGTGCTTTGCGAGGATGCCTGCTTCGAGTCGGGCTGGCCGCGCGAACGCATCCGTTCGGAGCTGCCGGAGGGCTGCCTGGTACTCGGCAACCTCAACGCGCTGGCCCAGGCCATGGAAAACGTCCTGCGCAACGCCATCCGCCACTCCCCCGAACAGGGCATCGTCTGCCTGACGGCCAAGCGCATGGAGGGCTGGTGGAACCTGAGTATCGAAGACCAGGGGAGCGGCGTGTCGGAGAGCGACCTGAAGGTGATCTTTCGCCCCTTCTCCCGCCTCAGCGCCGCACGACCGGGTGGCGACGGTTTCGGCCTGGGACTGGCCATCGCACACGGCATGGTGCGCATGCAGGGCGGTCGGATCTGGGCGGAGAACGGACAGACCGGCCTGCGGGTGACGATTCGGTTACAAGATGTATAGTTTGTAAATGATCTTTACTAGCAAATGAGAATACATAGCATTCACGCCAGATCAGCGTAGCCGTGCCTGTGCCTCGACCGGGCGCCGGCATCCGGGCCGCTGAAAACAATGATGCGTGGATGATTCTCAGGGAGTTGCTGGTAATGGTCATTTTCAAACGAAACAGACTGGCTTGTGCAGTAGCCGTAGCCGCATCCATGAGCGGCCTGGCCCATGCCCAGGATGCGATCGAGCTGCAGCCGACCACCGTGGTCAGTGCCTCAGGCTTCGAGCAGAACATCAAGGATGCGCCGGCGACGATCTCCGTCATTACCGCCGAGGAGTTGAAGAAGCGCTCCTACACGGACATCACCGACGCACTGAAGAACGTTGCCGGCGTGCAGATTTCCGGCGGTGGCGTCGAGCAATCGATCATGGTCCGTGGCATGACTTCAGCCTACACCCTCTTCCTTATCGATGGCCGCCCGGCGCAAGGCAACGATGCCTTTTCCGAGAGGGGATCGCAGGCGGGCACGCCCATCAATTTCCTGCCTCCGCTCGAGTCCATCGAGCGCATCGAGGTCATCCGTGGCCCGGCATCCGCGCTTTATGGCTCCGATGCGATGGGCGGCGTGATCAACATCATCACCAAGAAGGTCAGCAACGAGCTGAGCGGCAGCATCACCACCGAATATACGCTGCCCTCCAAGTCCAACGAACTCAATGAAGATACCTGGCAAACCAGCGCCTACCTCAACGTACCGCTGATCGAGGATGTCCTCGGTCTGCAACTGACGGGCGCTTACCACGATCAGGACGAGAGCCGTTTCGTCGGTGGCAGCGACAGTGCGGCCACCGACCCCGAATACGAAAAGCGTAATGCCGGCGGGAAACTGTCCTGGAATATCGACGAGCAGAACAATCTGACGCTCGGCCATAGCTATACCAAGCAGGAACGCTGGAAAACCCCGGGCAGAAGCCTGCTCGAGACCGACACCCCGACCTACAACGAGTCCATCAAGAAGAACTACTTCATCGAGCATGAAGGCAACTACGACAGCCTTCTGCTGAAGTCCTACGTCAATTACGACCATTCCGAAAATGCCACCACGCTGAACCCCGTGACTGGCAAGGGCATCGAATACGAGGTGATCACCGCCAATACCCAGGCAACCTACTTCATCGGCTCCCATGCCATCACCGGCGGCCTGACCCACAAGTACGAGAACCTGGAACACAACACCAATGGCCTGCGCGAGCCCGTCGTTGCGGACGCCAACGCCACCGTCGAGATGAACCGTTACCAGAACTCGATCTTCCTCGAAGACAACTGGAACCTGACCGACAGCTTCATCCTGACCCTGAGCGGGCGTCTCGACGACAACCAGGCCTTTGGCAGCCAGTTCAGCCCCAAGGTCTATGGCGTCTATCACCTGAACGACAACTTCACCATCAAGGGCGGCGTCACCACGGGCTACAAGGCACCTGACCTGCACTCCAGCGCCACGGACTTCGGCTCCACCTCCATGGGTGGTGTGATCATCGGCAACCCCGACCTGACGCCTGAAACCAGTGTTAACCGCGAGATCGGCATCGCCTACGAAGAACAGGATCTGGGGCTGCTCACCACCCTGACCGCCTACGTGATCGATTACGAGGACAAGATCAACCGTACCGGCCGGGTTTGCCCTCAGGACCCCACCGAGAGCGTTCCATGCGTTTACAACGGTACGACGTACCCAGGTCATCGCTTCGGCTACACCGCCTACGAGAACGTGGACGAGGCGGAGCTGCGCGGCATCGAGTGGACCCTGGACTACCGCCTGCTCGACAACCTGACCTATCGCCACAGCTACACCTACACCGAGACCGAGCAGAAGTCGGGCGACTTCAAGGGCAAGCCGCTCAACGATATAGCCAAGCACATGTTCAACGCCTCGCTTGACTGGCAGGCCACCGACCGGATCAACGTCTGGACCCAGTACAACTACCGCGGCAAGACCTCCGGCCGCTGGCAGACCGGCACCAGCGGTTCCGGCACCAACGGTTTCCGCTATCCGGCATACAGCTTCGTCGACGCTGGCGTAGCGTTCAGAGCGACGAACGACCTGACCTTGAAGGCGGGCGTCTACAACCTTGGCAACAAGGAAGTGACCACGGATGGCGAGTACGCCTACAACCTGGACGGCCGACGCTTCATCTTCTCGCTGACCCAGGCGTTCTGATTGGCGCCAGACGATGCTCCCTGACGGCTCCATCCGTCAGGGAGCATTCGTCTGTATGGAATTCGCACCGCATGCGCAATCGGCACCCGCCCGATCGGTCGCTCAGGAGGCCAGGCAACATGAGCAGCAATGACGGCTACGTGATGGACGTGGCCTATCCGCCACACTTCCACAAGGAACTCCAGCCCGTCTGGCTGGCCAGCCTGGCGCAGTTCCTCGGCTCGACCGCCCCCGACCTCGCCAGACCCTACTCCTATTGCGAACTGGGTTGCGGCATGGGCATCAACCTGCTGGTCGCCGCGGCCACCAATCCCCAGGGGCAGTTCGTGGGCGTGGACGCCAACGAACAGGCATTGGCCATCGCCACGGCAGGCGCAAAGGCCATTGGCCTGGATAACCTGCGCTTCATCCATGCCGACTTCGCCCGCTTCGCCCAGGACAACACGCTGTTCTTCGACTTCGTCGTCAGCCATGGCGTCTGGTCGTGGATAGCACCTGCCCAACAGAAGAACATCCTCCAGTTGGTGACCAAGTCACTCAAGCCCAAGGGGCTGTTCTACCTGCACTACATGTGTCATCCCGGCGCGACCCGGATGATCCCGGTGCAAAAACTGCTGAACGACCTGGCACGGCAGTTGCCCGGCACATCCCAGGAAAAGCTCGCTGCCGCACTGGAGTTCGTCGGCAAGCTGGACGCGGCCGGTGCCTTTGCCGACCAGCCCGACCTCAGCAGCAAGATCAGTGCGCTCAAGCAACAGCATCCCGCCTACCTTGCCCACGATTTTCTCACCGACCGCTGGGCGCCCCAGCACTCGGTGGACGTGCATCAATTCGTGGCACAGGCCGGCGTGACCTACATAGGCAGCGCGAATGCCTTCGACAATCTGGAAACCCTCTGCGTACCCGGTGCGATCCAGCCGCTATTGACCAGGCTCGGCTCGCCGGCGCTTCGCGAAACGGTCAAGGACCTGGCCGCCAACCGGCACCAGCGTACCGACCTGTTCCAGCGCGCCCCAGAGCGTCTGAGTCAGCAACAGGTACTGGACCAGGTCGATGCACTTCGCTTCCGGGCATTGCCGGGCACGCCCCGCACGGGCGCCCTGACCTTCCGCACGCCCATCGGCGAAATCCAGGGACCAGCCGAGGCGCTTTCTCCGCTTCTGGAGCGCCTGCACCAAGGCCCTGCGACCTTTGCCGAACTCAGGCAGTTGCCGGCCTTCGCCTCGCACATCGCCACGCTTTCGCAGTCCCTGCAGATGCTGCTCTGGCAAGGCCACGCTCACCCCCAGCGCCCGGAAAGCCTCGCCACGGAAAAGGCGAGCAAGCTGCAGGCCTGGATCGAGCGCAACCAGTTGCGACTGAAGATCGTGTCCGAATGCGGAACGGCGATGCACTGGCAACCTGATACCGAACACTAGGCAAACTCATTTCTGCATCAGAGAACAACAAATGCGAGAGACGCATCCATGACAACCTCCTCCCGTCCTTGGCCGGTGATCTCACGGCTGCTGGCCGCCGTGCTGGGCGGCTACCTGTTCACCTACTGCTTTACCGCAGCCCTGGCCCGCCTTCTGCCCATCGAGCGCCCTGACGCAGCACTGATCTCGACTCTACTGTCGTTCGCGCTCTACACGGCGTTCATTCTCTGGGCGTTCGCGGTGCATTCGCTGCGCAAGCTGACCCTCGGCGTAGCGCTGAGCCTGCCACTGGCCCTCATCGGCTTCTGGCCGCAACTGCTGGAGCGTCTCGGATGAAATCTTGGATGACATCTCGGATGAAGCAGAAGACTTTCACCCAATCCATGTCCTGGCTGCATACCTGGTGCGGGCTGCTGCTCGGCTGGGTGCTGTTCGCCATCTTCCTTACCGGCACACTGGCGGTGTTCGATAGGGAACTGAACTGGTGGATGCAGCCGGAAATCGAGCGTTCGCCGCTGGACCAGGCCGGCGCCACCGCCACGGCGCAGCAGTGGCTGGAGAACCATCATCCGCAGGAGCAGAACTGGAACATCGGTCTGCCCACCGAACGTTCACCGGTGCTGTCGGTTTCCGTCGGCGAGCAGCGCCGTGGCGGTGGCACCCTGCTGCATCCGCAAACCGGCGAAACGGTCCAGGCGCGCCAGACCGCAGGCGGCAACTTCTTCTTCCGTTTCCACTACACCCTGCACATGCCGCGCAATATCGGCATCTGGGCGGTGGGTTTCGCCGCCATGGCGATGCTGGTGGCGCTGATCAGCGGCATCGTCATCCACAAGAAGATCTTCAAGGAGTTCTTCACCTTCCGCCCGGCCAAGGGCCAGCGCTCCTGGCTGGACGGGCACAACGCCAGCGCCGTCCTGCTGCTGCCGTTCCACCTGATGATCACCTACACGGGGCTGGTGATCTTCTTTCTCATCTATATGCCGGCGGCGCTCGATGCGCTGTACGACGGCGACCGCCAGGCCCTGCAGCGCGACCTGCGTGGCGCGGCGCAAACACAGGGCGCGCCTGAGCGTGGCGGACGCCAGGGTGGCCGCGAGCGCAGCGAACAGCCGGTGCAAGCCGCTCCACTGCTGCCGCTGGCCGAGTTCATCAGCAAGGGCGAGGCCCATTACGGAGCGGGCATGCTGGCGGGTCTGGCGGTCAGCAACCCCGGCAGGGCCGATGCCCGTGTCACCGTCCGCCCGCTGCTGGGCAGCCGCATCGAACTGACCAAGGGCGAGTCGTTGGTATTCGACGGCGTCAGCGGCAGGGTCGTGCAGGCGCCGCCGCCTTCGCGTGCCAGCCAGCTCACCCAGCGGGTCATGGCCGGCCTGCATTTTGCCCAGTTCGGCGGCTACCCGATGCGCTGGCTGTATTTCGTCTGCGGGCTGGTCAGCTGCGTGATGATCGCCACTGGGCTGGTGCTCTATACCGTCAAGCAGCGCAAGCAGGCCAAGGGTTCGCGGCATTTCCTGAATGTCGTGGAACGGCTCAATGTGGCCAGCGTCGCCGGCCTCAGCCTGGCCTGCGTCGCCATGCTCTGGAGCAACCGCCTGCTGCCAACGGACCTTGCCGGGCGCAGCGGCTGGGAAATCCGCATGTTCTTCGTCATCTGGCTGGCAAGCCTGGCGCATGCCGCACTGCGTCCGGTGCTGCGCGCCTGGCGTGAGCAGCTGGCTGCAGCGGCCTTGCTGTGCATCGGTCTGCCGCTGCTTGATCTGGCGAGCGGGCTCACCAGCGACGGTTTGCGTCTGGGTGTGGATGGTACGGCCCTGGCACTCGGCCTGCTGCTGGTCTGGGCCGCTCGCAAGATCCCTGCGACCGCCGCTTCTCCTGCGCGCAAGAACCCTCGTCTGATGGAAGCTGCAACATGAACATCACCGCCTTGCTGCTTTCCCTGAGCCTGGCCTACGCCGGCATGCTCGGTTTCTGCCTGGGTATGCAGCGCCACTGGAAACAGCTGGCCAGCGCACGCCTGCCCGCCGTGGCACGACGTATTTGCACGCCGGTCGGCGGGGCGTTGCTGGGCCTGTCCGGCTGGGTCGCAACGGACGTCTGGTCATCCGCAATGGCTGCCGTCGCCTGGTTCGGCCTGATCTCGCTGACCGGCCTGGCGCTTGTAATGCTGATGCCCTACAAGCCGCGCCTGGCGCTTTCGATACCGCTGCTCGGTGCGCTGCTCACAGCGATGAGTACCGTCCTCGGGTAGCCCGGGCTCCGCCATGCCAAGCTCGCCCGATGATCAGCCTTGATCGGGCGGCTTGCCTTCAACGGGCGGTAATCGACGGATAGCGTTTCATCATCAGCCCACACAGCAGCAATGCCGCCAGCGCCAGTGCGCCGCCGAAGAAGCCGATTGTCTCCAACCCCACCTGCTGGCTGACCACGCTACCCAGCAAGGCACCGGCACCGATACCGACGTTGAACAGACCGGAAAAAAGCGCCATGGCGACGTCGGTGGCATCCGAGGCGAAGTGCAGCACCCTGGACTGCAGCACCAGCAGGAAACACAGGACCACCGTTCCCCAGATCACGCTCATCACGCAGAACGCCACCGGCAACCCCGCCAGTGGCCGCAGCGCCAGCAGGCACAGCGCCAGGACCACCAGAGTGCAAACCAGGAACGGTCGCGTGTATCGCGCGCCGTAGCGACTGAACAGCAACGAACCGAAAATCCCGGCGCCACCGAACAGCAGCAGCACCAGGGTGGTCATGTTGTCGCTCATCTGCGCGACTTCCCGGGTGAACGGCTCGATGTAGCTATAGGCCGTGAACTGGGCGGTGACCACCAGCACCGTCAGCGCATAGACGGTGACCAGCAGAGGCCGCTTGAACAGCACGGGCAGGCTGCGCAACGAACCGGAGTTCTGACTCGGCAACAGCGGCAGCGTGCGCGCCAGACAAAGCAGGCTCAGGCCGGCCAGCACCGCGATCACCAGAAAGGTCGTGCGCCAACCCATCATCCCGCCGATCACTCGGCCCAATGGAACGCCCAGCACCATCGCCATGGTGGTGCCGGTGGCGAGCAAACCCAGCGCCTGCGCGGCCTTGCCGGGCGGTGCCACACGTACCGCCAGCGACGCGGTAATCGACCAGAACACCGCATGCGAGAAAGCGATGCCGGTGCGACTGACCAGCAACACCTCGAAGCTCCAGGCAATGCCGGAAAGCAGGTGACTGCCGATGAACAGCAGGAACAGCCAGATCAGCAACTTGCGGCGCTCGATATTGCGCGTCAGCAACATCAGCGGCAGCGAAGCCAGCGCGACGATCCAGGCATAGACCGTCAGCATCAGCCCCACATGCGCGGTGGGCATGTCGAAGCTGCGACCGATATCGCTGAGCAGCCCGACGGGCACGAACTCGGTGGTGTTGAAAATGAACGCAGCCAGCGCCAGCGCGACGACGCTGAGCCAGCGACCGCCGGGAGCGGTCGTTTCCGTATGAGTCATGAGAGAAATGAACCGGGATGCAGGCAAAGAAGACCCCAGCTCCTATACTGCGCAGGAAGCTGGTCGGAGCTGTAAACAACGAATCTTATGCCTCATAACGCGCCACGACAACGCTACCCCTGCCCCATATGCCCGGCGGCGGACCCCAAACCCATCCCGAGCCATTACAATGCGTGACTTTCGATTCACATCCGGTCTGCGCTCATGTCTCTGCCCAAGCACCACCTCGAACTGCTCGCCCCCGCCCGCGACGTCACCATCGCCCGCGAAGCCATCCTGCATGGCGCCGATGCCGTGTACATCGGCGGGCCGAGTTTCGGCGCGCGGCACAATGCCGAGAACAGCGTCGAGGATATCGCCGGGCTGGTGGAATTCGCCCATCTGTTCCATGCGCGGGTATTCGTCACGCTCAACACCATCCTCCACGACGACGAGCTGGAAGCCGCGCGCACGCTGATCCACCAGTTGCACGAGATCGGCGTCGACGCGCTGATCATCCAGGACATGGGCATCATGGAAATGGACCTGCCGCCCATCGAGATTCACGCCAGCACCCAGACCGACATCCGCACTCTGGAGCGGGCTAAGTTCCTCGACCAGGCCGGTTTCTCCCAGCTGGTCCTGGCGCGCGAGCTGAACCTGACGGAAATCCGCGCCATCCACGAGCAGGTGGATTCGACCCTGGAATTCTTCATTCACGGCGCGCTGTGCGTGGCGTTTTCCGGGCAGTGCAACATCAGCCATGCGCAGACCGGGCGCAGCGCCAACCGCGGCGACTGCTCCCAGGCCTGCCGCCTGCCCTACACCCTGAAGGACGACCAGGGCCGCGTGGTGGCCTTCGACAAGCACCTGCTGTCGATGAAGGACAACAACCAGAGCGCCAATCTGCGCGCGCTGGTGGAGGCCGGCGTGCGCTCGTTCAAGATCGAAGGCCGCTACAAGGATGTGAGCTACGTGAAGAACATCACCGCTTACTACCGCCAGCGCCTCGACGACATCCTCGAAGACCGCACCGACCTGGCCCGCGCCTCCAGTGGCCGCACCGAGCATTTCTTCGTGCCGGACCCGGACAAGACCTTCCATCGCGGCAGCACCGACTACTTCGTCACCGACCGCAAGATCGACATCGGCGCCTTCGATTCGCCGACCTTTACCGGCCTGCCGGTAGGCGAAGTGCTGAAGGTCGGCAAGCATGACTTCATCGCCCAGACCAGGGAACCGCTGAGCAATGGCGATGGCCTCAACGTGCTGGTCAAGCGCGAGGTGGTGGGCTTTCGCGCCAGCGTGGTCGAGCCGTTGAAGGAGATCGAAGAAGACGGCGAAACCCGCTGGCAATACCGTGTCGAGCCCAACGAGATGCCGGCGGCGCTCAAGCAGCTGCGACCGAACCATCCGCTCAATCGCAACCTGGACCACAACTGGCAACAGGCGCTGCTGAAGACCTCCGCCGAACGTCGCGTGGGCGTGCGCTGGCTGGCGAAGTTGCGCGCGGACGAACTGGAGCTGCACGTCACCAGCGAAGAAGGCGCCCATGCCACGGTGGCCCTGCCCGGCCCCTTCGGCGAGGCGAAGAAGCCCGAGCAGGTACCCGCTCAGATCACCGACCTGCTGCGCCAGCTGGGCACGACGATCTACCACGCCGAAGAGGTGGCAATCGACGCACCCCAGGCGTTCTTCATTCCCAATTCACAACTCAAGGCCCTGCGCCGCGAAGCCATCGAGGCGCTGACCGTCGCCCGCGAAGCCATGCGCCCACTCAGCAGCCGCAAGCCGGTCAGCGTGCCGCCGCCGGTCTACCCCGAGTCGCATCTGTCGTTCCTCGCCAACGTCTACAACGAGAAGGCCCGCGCCTTCTACCACCGTTACGGCGTGCAGCTGATCGATGCGGCCTACGAGGCCCACGAGGAAACCGGCGAAGTGCCGGTGATGATCACCAAGCACTGCCTGCGCTTCTCCTTCAACCTCTGCCCCAAGCAGGCCAAGGGCGTCACCGGCGTGCGCACCAAGGTCGCACCGATGCAGCTGGTGCACGGCGACGAGGTGCTGACGCTGAAGTTCGATTGCAAGCCCTGCGAGATGCATGTGATCGGCAAGATCAAGGGCAACATCCTCAACCTGCCGCAGCCGGGCAGCGCGGCCAGCGTGGTCGGGCAGATCAGCCCCGAGGACCTTATGAAGACCATTCGCAGCAGGCCACAGAGCTGACACGTCGTTGAAAAACCTCCTGCGTGCTAAGGTTCGAGCACACTGAAATCACTCTGGAGACGCCCATGTTGCTTCGCCTGGTAACGGCTTTTGTATTCAGCACGACCGCCCTTAGCGCCCTGGCCCATGATGCCCATTCGCATCATCAGCAGATGGCCGAGATGCCCACCGTCAGCGGCGCCTGGTCCCGCGCGATGCCGCCGAGCGCGCCCACCGGCGCGGTGTACTTCACCCTGAACAATCCGGGTGATCGGCAGGAGCGTCTGATCGGCGCGCAGACCCCGCGCGCAGGCAAGACCGAACTGCATACCCATGTACATGAAGGCGACATCATGCGCATGGAGCAAATCGATTCGGTCGAGATTCCCGCTGGCGGGCAGGCGGAGTTCAAGCCTGGCGGCCATCACGTCATGCTGTTCCAGCTGAACGAACCGCTTGTTGCAGGCGAGCATTTTCCGTTGACGCTGATCTTCGAGCATGCCGGCGAGGTCGTCGTCGATGTCGCCATTCAGGAGAACGCGCCGCAAGCCGCTGACGACGCGCACAACCATCATCACCACTGAAACCTGGGCCGGAGCCCAGGCTCCGGCGCTCAGCTACCGGTCGGCGTGCGCATGGTGACGAACTCTTCAGCCGCCGTCGGGTGAATGCCGATGGTTTCATCGAACACACGCTTGGTGGCGCCAGCCTTCAAAGCCACGGCCAGCCCCTGCATGATCTCTCCCGCTTCGGGACCCGCCATGTGGCAGCCGAGCACCCTGTCGGTCTCGGCATCGACCACCAGCTTCATCAGGCTGCGTTCCAGGCTTTCGGTCATGGTCAGCTTCATGGGCCGGAAACGGCTTTCGAACAGCACGAGCTTGTAACCCTGCTCGCGCGCCTGCTCTTCGGTCAGGCCGACGGTGGCCAGATTCGGCAGGCTGAACACCGCCGTGGCGATGGTGTTGTAATCCACCGCTCGATATTCCTCCGGCTTGAACAACTGCCGCGCCACGGCCATGCCCTCGGCCAGCGCCACGGGCGTGAGCTGCACGCGACCGATCACGTCACCGATGGCGAGGATCGATGGCACCGAGGTGCAGAAGCTGTCGTTCACCTTGATGAAACCGCGTTCATCCAGGGCGATATCGACCTGGTCGAGGCCAAGATTGTCCAGCATCGGCCTGCGCCCGGTGGCGTAGAACACGCAATCGGCTTCCAGGCTGCGGCCATCCTTCAGGGTCGCCAGCAGGCTGCCGTCCGGCTGCTTGTCGATACGCGCGATGTCGGCGTTGAACTGCAGGTCGACACCCTTCTTGATCATTTCGTCCTTGAGATGATCACGCAGCGAACCGTCGAAGCCGCGCATGAACAGGTCGCCGCGATAGAGCAGCTTGGTATCGGCACCGCAACCATGGAAGATGGACGCGAACTCCACGGCGATATAGCCACCGCCCACCACCAGGACGCGGCGTGGCAAGGCCTCCAGGTAGAAGGCTTCGTTGGAGGTGATCACATGCTCGCTGCCGGGGAACTCCGGCACATGCGGCCAGCCGCCGGTCGCGATCAGGATATGCCCGGCGCTGTAGCGCTGCCCCTCAACCTCGACGGTATGGCCATCGACCAGCCGCGCGTGGGCCTGCAACAGGGTCACGCCGCTGTCGACCAGCAGATTCTTGTAGATGCCGTTCAGGCGCTGGATTTCCTGATCCTTGTTGGCGATCAGGGTTTTCCAGTCGAAGGTCGCGCCGTCGATGCTCCAGCCGTAGCCCTGGGCTTGAGCGAGGTCATCGGCATAGTGAGCGCCGTAGACCAGCAGTTTTTTCGGGACGCATCCCACGTTGACACAGGTGCCACCCAGATAGCGGCTCTCAGCCACCGCCACCCGCGCACCATAACTCGCCGCGAAGCGCGCGGCCCGAACACCGCCCGAGCCGGCGCCGATGACGAATAGATCGAAGTCGTAAGCCATTGACCGTTATCTCCCTTCAGGAAGGCGCAGCATAACCCAGGCTTTTCGCCTGCTCATCACAGGCGTTTGCATGTGCCCTGGCCTTGCCTTCGTCTGTAGGTTACCGAACGCGATCCTGTCTGGCCCACAGGAGCAGAATCAGAATGCCTTGCCGGTGAGATAGAAGTTTTCGTAGCAGAAGTTTGTCGCGGCGATGTAGCCCTCTGCGCTACCGCAATCGAACCGCTGCCCCTTGAACTTGTATGCCAGCACGCAGCCGTCTTTCGCCTGGCGCATCAGTGCATCGGTGATCTGGATTTCGCCACCCTTGCCCGGTTCGGTCTGCTCGATCAGTTCGAAGATGTCCGGCGTCAGGATGTAGCGACCGATGATGGCCAGGTTGGAAGGCGCTTCTTCCGGCTTGGGTTTCTCGACCATATGGCTGACGCGGAAGATATCATCGCGAATCATCTCGCCAGCGATCACACCGTACTTGCTGGTTTCCTCCGGCGGCACTTCCTGGATGGCGACGATGGAGCAGCGGAACTGGTTGTACAGCTTGACCATCTGCGCCAGCACAGGATCACCGTCCAGGTTGATACACAGGTCATCGGCCAGTACCACTGCGAACGGCTCATCGCCGATCAGGGGACGACCGCTGAGGATCGCATGGCCGAGGCCTTTCATTTCCACCTGACGGGTATAGGAAAAACTGCACTCGTCGATGAGGCGGCGGATGCCGACAAGGTATTTTTCCTTGTCGGTATTGCGAATCTGGTGTTCGAGTTCGTAACTGATATCGAAGTGGTCTTCCAGCGAGCGCTTGCCACGACCGGTAACGACGGCAATCTGGTTGAGCCCTGCCGCCAATGCCTCTTCAACCCCGTACTGAATCAGGGGCTTGTTCACGACCGGCAGCATTTCCTTGGGCATCGCCTTGGTCGCAGGAAGGAATCGCGTGCCGTAACCGGCCGCAGGAAAAAGGCATTTCTTGATCATGTGAGTCCTTGAAGAAATAGGTTCCGGTTGTTGCGCAGCCCCGACGTCGATAGCCGTTGCCCTGCCGCCTCGTCGGCAGCCCGACGCAGAGGCTACGACCATCGAATTCGAGCGGGGTTCGCGCCTCGGTCACTGCACCAAATGAAAAGTGCATGAAAGAAATGACGGGCGGTAGTTGACCCGCATGGCGATGCATAGCGTGACGCGTGGCACCAGGAATGCCAAGCCCCCTCCTGCTCGTTTTTCTCGCCTTCGACCTGCATTCGGCAGCAAGCCTTCGAACAAGGTCAAAACGTCGCACCGGAAAGCCAAACGACTGATCCAGATCATTGAACTGGCGAATAGTCACCCCAGGCGCAGGCTGACGAGCGTCCGGCAAGACGACCCACTCATACTATGTGAGTATTCACACAAATAGCCTTTGGCCATCAGTCTGGCCGAATGCCGATACCCTTCAAGAAAACCGTTACCGAGCCGATAGAGATGTCTGTCGGGGCCGCCTGACAGGGCGACTCGCGAGATATGCAGCCCTCAGCGAGCCGGTAACAACGGCGACTTGGCCACACCAGCAGCAAATACCAAGGAAAACGATGAACAGCACTCCCGCTACTCGACAAATGTCTGTCCAGGCGAAGATCAACCTGGCCCTGCTGGTGGTATTCGCGCTGGTGCTTTCCGCATCCCTGTTCTATGCGGCCATCACCGAGAAACGGCTGGTACTGCAGGTGGTCGAGCAACAGACCAAGGATGCCGCCGACTCCTATTTCGACAGCATCAACACCATGATGCTGACCGGTACCATGGCCCAGCGCGATGTACTGCGAAACAAGATCCTGGCTCGCCCCGGCGTGATCGATGCACGCATCATTCGCGGCGAGTCGGTCAGCTCGGTCTTCGGTCCCGGATACGCGCACCAGGCACCCGCCGATGCACTGGATCAACGGGCACTGGCTGGCGAGTCCATCATCGAAGTGGTCCGCGGCCAGAATGGCCGTGTCCTCACCGTCGTCAATCCGATTCTCGGCCACAAGGACTATCGCGGCACCAACTGCCTGACCTGCCACCAGGTGCCGGAAGACTCGGTCATGGGCGCGGTGCGCATCAGCTACGACCTGTCCGCGCTGGATAGCGAGGTCGACCGCAACATCATGATTTCCGCCGGCATTCAATTGCTGCTGCTGCTGGCCGGCCTGCTGGTGATGGGCTACATCATTCGTCGCGTGATCATCAGCCGCATCAACGACATGCGCCACACGATGGAAGCGATGACCGAGAATGAAGACCTCAGTCGTGCCGTCGCCATCCATGCCGAAGACGAAGTCGGTGCCATGGGCCATGCCTTCAACCGCATGATCGGCAAGTTCCGTCACAGTCTCGAAGCGGTTGCGGGGGTTACGCGCAACCTGGGTGAAGTGTCGAAACGTGTCTCCAACGTGGCCGAGAAGACCCATTCGGCGGTCATGGAACAGCGCAACGAAACCGACATGGTCGCCTCGGCCATGAACGAAATGAGCGCCACCGTACAGGAAGTGGCGCGCCACGCAACCCAGACGGCTTCAGCCTCGAGCGGCGCGGACGATGAATCCAGGCTGGGCGTTCGGGTCGCCACCGAAGCGCTGGACGGTATCGAAGTGCTGATACGTGACATCGAAAATGCCGCCCAGGTGATCAAGCAGGTGGAAGCCGATAGTGTCAGCATCGGCATGGTGCTGGGTGTGATCAACGGCATCGCCGAACAGACCAACCTGCTGGCCCTCAACGCCGCCATCGAAGCGGCACGGGCAGGCGAACAGGGGCGCGGGTTCGCCGTGGTCGCCGACGAAGTGCGTACCCTCGCCTCGCGCACGCAAAAATCCACCGAGGAAATCCAGGCCACCATCGAACAGCTGCAAAACGGCGTGCGCAACGCGGTCAAGGCCATGGAAGAAGCTCAGGTCAAGGCTCATGATGGCTCGGACAGCGTCGCCAAGGTTGCCCAGAGCCTCAACGTGATCGCCGGTGAAGTCGGCACCATCAACGACATGAACACCCAGATCGCCACCGCCGCCGAGGAACAAAGCGCGGTAGCCGAAGAGATCAACCGCAACATCACCACCATCAGCGTCATCGCCGATACCACCTCGACCGATGCCGAGCAGACTTCGCAGATCAGCGAAGAACTGGTGCGCCTGGCCGCCGAGCTGAATCGGCTGGTCAGCCAGTTCAAGCTGTAAGGTCGCGCTGCCACCGAAGCCGGGCCTCTGGCCCGGCTTTTGCGTTACAGCGTTGCCGTACCATTCTTGATCTGGGACAGCCGGCCAATAGGCTAGAATCGTCGATAATTCACATCAGATGCTGTCGGCTGGTCGGTGAGCACCCGGCCAGCCAGAATCCTCTCAGAGGGTGTTTACAAAAGTAGCGAGCGAAGATCAGGCAAGGCGCAACGACCAGCGGGAGCAACAGCCGAAGGCTGGCCCGAAGGGTGAGCGTAGCGAGACAATCAGCCGGAAAAGCGGAGTGTACGAGGAGTACATGAGCATTTGATTCGCTTCGCTCACCCCTTTGGGGCCGCGCTAAAGCGCGTTCAGCCTGTGGCTGTGAGGCTGGTTTCAACGCAGCATGGTCGAGCACAGTAATTTGTAAACAGCCTCTCAACCGCAAGGTGAAATTAAATATGGACCAAACGCCGAGCTTCAACCGCGCCCTGGTCGAGAAATATGACCGTCCAGGTCCCCGCTATACCTCCTATCCCACCGCGCCTCAGTTCCATCAGGCCTTCGCCATCGATGACTACCGCAGCGCTGCCCAGGAGACCAACGAGGCCGATGCGCCAAAACCTCTGTCGGTGTACATCCATATCCCCTTCTGCAAAAGCCTCTGCTACTACTGCGCCTGCAACAAGATCATCACCCACAAGACCGAACGTGCCGTTGAGTACCTGGAATACCTCAAGCGTGAAATCCAGATGCAGGGCGCGCTGTTCGACCGCTCGCGCAAGCTGACCCAGCTGCACCTGGGCGGCGGCACCCCGACCTACTTCACCAGCGAACAGCTGGCGGACCTGATGACGACACTGCATCAGGCGTTCAACATGGACGACAGCGACAATCACGAATTCTCGCTTGAAGTCGACCCGCGCACCGTGACGCCCGAGCAGATTCACGGGTTGCGCAAGCTGGGCTTCAACCGTTTGAGCTTCGGCGTGCAGGACTTCGACGAACAGGTTCAGATCGCAGTCAATCGTATCCAGACCGAAGAGCAGACCCGCGAACTGGTCGAGGCTGCCCGCGCCGCCAGATTCAAGTCCATCAGTGTCGACCTGATCTACGGCCTGCCACTGCAGACCGTCGACAGCTTCAACACCACGCTGGACAAGATCATCGACATCCGTCCGGATCGCATCGCCGCCTACAGCTACGCGCACCTGCCGGAGCTGGTGCGCGCGCAGAAGCTGATCCGCCCCGAAGACATGCCGCCGCCCGAGCGCAAACTGGAACTGCTGGAGCTGACCATCAGGCGCCTGACCGACGCCGGTTACGTCTATATCGGCATGGATCACTTCTCCCTGCCCGAGGACGAGCTGACCCTGGCCCGCGCCAACGGCACCCTGCAGCGTAACTTCCAGGGCTATTCCACCCATGCCGATTGCGACCTGATCGGCCTGGGCATTTCCTCCATCGGCAAGGTCGGCAACAGCTACAGCCAGAACGTGAAGGAACTGTCGCAATATTACGCACGCCTGAACGAAGGCATGCTGCCGGTGCAGCGCGGCTACAAGCTCAGCGAGGACGACCGCCTGCGTCGCGACGTGATCATCTCGCTGATGTGTCATGGCCGTATCGATTTCGCCGAGATGGAACGGCGTTATGGCATCGTCTTCAAGGACTACTTCGCCGAATCGCTGGCACAACTGAGTGAACACGTGGCCGATGGTCTGGTGGAGATCCGCGACGATGCCCTGCTGCTGCAGCCCCAGGGGCATCTGATGATGCGCAACGTGGCCATGGCCTTCGATGCCTATCTGGGTGGCGAGCAGCGGGGGCGGTTCTCGCGCACCGTCTGACCGGACGCGAAAAGACAGACGCAGACAGACGAACGGGGCAGGATTTCGTATCCTGCCCCGTTTTCGTTCCCGAGAAGCGTTCATGCCTGCCAATCCCGCCCCTTTTGCCCGCCATATCGCCGTGTTGATGCTGCTGTGCCTGGGCTGCGCGTTCGCAGGCAATCATATCGCCGCCCGTGTCGCCTTCGATGATGGCGCCGGCGTGCTGCTGGCCATCCTGACGCGCTCCGGCGGCACCCTGCTGGCCCTGACGACACTGGTGTTCTGGCAGCGCCAGACCATTCGCTTACCCACCGCAAGCGTCCGCTGGCAACTGCTGCTGGGCCTGCTTATCGCCACCCAGAGCCTGTTTCTATATTCCGCCGTAGCGCGGATTCCCGTGGCGCTGGCGCTGCTGGTGGCCAATGTCTTCCCCATTATTCTGGCGCTACTGACCTGGGGCCTGGGCGGCCCGAGACCCACCGCGCGCAACGCCGTACTCATGGGAGTGATACTGCTCGGGTTATTGCTGGTGCTCGACATTCCGGGCCAGTTGCGCGGCGGCGCAGACCTCGACGCGCAGTGGATGGTCGGCGTGGCGTTGGCCTTCGGCGCCGCCTGCGCATTCGCCAGCGCGCTATGGGTCACCGATCACAGACTGTCCCAGGTACGTGGTTCGGTGCGCAGCCTGCTGACCATGCTGGTGGTGTTCTGCAGCGCAGCAATTGCTGGCGCCAGCGATGCGCTGCCCGGCGCGCTGAATACGCCGGCCACAGCCAGTGGCTGGTTCGCCCTGCTGATCCTGATGGTGCTCTATGGCACTGGCTTCATCACACTGTTCATCTCCATCCCGCGGCTGGATATGCCGCGCAATGCGCCGGTCATGAACATCGAGCCGTTGGCGACGCTGGTGATGGGCTGGCTGGTACTGGGACAGATGCTGTCTGCGATACAGATTCTCGGCGGCGCCGTCGTGGTCGCGGGAATCGTCCTGCTGACCTATCGACGAGCCTGAACGGAGAAACCTGAAATGATGACAATGGTGCCCGAAGCCGGACTTGAACCGGCATGACCTTGCGGTCGAGAGATTTTAAGTCTCCTGCGTCTACCGATTTCGCCATTCGGGCGGTAGTGCATTCAAGAGGTCGGACTATATACAGCCCGGGTCACCCTCGCAAGTTAAGCTGGAAATAGAAAAAGCCCCGTAAATCAAAGATCTACGGGGCTTTCAATATGGAGGCCGATGTCGGAATCGAACCGGCGTACACGGATTTGCAATCCGCTGCATAACCACTCTGCCAACCGGCCTCAAAACGAAAGCGCCGCACGTTGATGCGGCGCAATCTTTACAAACTGGAGCGGGAAACGAGACTAGAGCCTAGCCTTCAACCTTTTGATTTAAAAGGGGTTTCCGCTTCCGCTGTTTGATTAGCGGACACAAGTATGGACTTATCTGGACAGGCAGGCAACCCCCACGCCAATTTTATTCCAAGATAGTTCACAGACAGCTACTGGCTTCCTGCAGCCTGGCACCTTCGCCCGGGCATGATGGGCTACAGGCACAGGTCCGATCCTTTATCCCTCTTCAACCCCATCGCCACTACTCCATTTGGGACGTAGTGCTCAATCCTGACAATGCTACTCCCATCGACGGAGACCCCGTGCGAATTGTCTACGCCTGTTCCTGTCTGGTTCACTATCTGACTTTTAAGAACAAAAACTGACCAATGTCCGATTGTTGCGCTCTGTACCTTTGGACAAACTCACAACACGGTAAGGCAGCTACGGTATGAGAATACGTCACCTGCGCTACTTCCTGGTTGTGGCCGAAGAACTGAGCTTTTCGCGGGCTGCAACCAGAGTCCATATTGAGCCTTCCCCCCTCTCGCGGGCGATCAAAGAACTGGAATCAGAGCTAGGAACCCGCCTGTTCCATCGCATCCAAGGGCGTATTCGCCTGACCTGGGCTGGAGAGGTATTTCAGGAGGAAGCACGCCATGTGCTTATGCGCATGGATGGAGCACGAGCACGAGTACATGCTGCAGCAAGAGGATTTCGTGGTCGGTTGCGTATCGGCTTAGCCGATAACCTTGCACAGCCAAGACTGACCAGGTTATTGGCGTGTTGTCGTGAGGAGGAGCCCCTCACAGAGATAAAGATCGTAGAAATGACTGTCAGCGAAATGGTCAAAGCCCTAGACCACGACCAGATTGATGCTGGTTTCACTGTGCATACTGAGCCCGGTAGTAGGCTCATCAAGGAAGTGGTCTGGACAGATCGTCCTGCTATCGCGATCCCTCGGAACCACCCACTTCTTTCTCTCGATAAAATACCGCTTCGCGAGGTTGCCCGACATCCGTTGATTCTCTGCCATCCTGAACGGTGCTCGGGCGGGCACGATGTCATTCGCAATTGGTTCTGCGCCCCCACATTGCCATCACTTAACGTCGCCGAATACGTTTCAGGTCACGAACCCATGATGATGCTTGTGGCCGCAGGCTACGGTATTGGCGTAGGGCTGTCGTCGCAGGCCACCCTGTACAAGCACTCCGACGTCATCATACGCCCTGTCACCGACGACGTACCCAGCACAGCGACCGTCATTGCCATGCTGGACAAGCCTCCATCGGATGAGCTGGCTAGGTTCATCGCGCGAGCCCTGCAAGTTGGTGCAGCACCAACTATTTGATAAACCTTTCTCAAAATGAGATGTATGGCTCCGTGCCAGCAACCAGAGCCCTACTGTTTTCGTCAGATCCCTGACTGTAAAAGTCAGCTGAGTCCAGACTAAACACCAGCCACAACGCACTACGAGTGCGGCACCGCACCACTCAGCTCTAACCACAACAAAGCTTATTTTGCACATGACACTTTCTGTCACCGGCATGACAAAAAATACTGGGGCTTCCGCTCGTCGGTCTTCCAGAGGTTAGGTGTGCCTTTTACTCTTGATCGCTCCAAAGACTTTACCAATATGGAACGCATACGGGTCAGCTTGACGTTGTATGTCCTCAGATTAGTAGAAATCGGATCAGCGAACGCAGTCGCTCTCCGATGAATCCGGTGGTCAGCAAGATCCGATTCTTTGGTGCACACATGCAGTGTGGCTCATCTACTCGAGTCACGCCTACGAGTGCTACCAAGCATAAAGGAGTGACCACCATGTCCACCGAGCACACCTTCTCAATCGCGGATCGACGCATTCTGCGTCGCGCAGAAGTTGAAGCCAAAACTGGATTCAAACGCGCACATATTTACAATCTGATGAAGGACGGAAAATTTCCCAAGGCCTTACGTCTAGGTATCCGCGCTGTCGGCTGGGATTCAGCTGAAATCGACCAATGGATTACCGAACGTCTCCAAGAGCGCGCTTGACATCGCTCCACTGCCCAAGAGGAGCGAGTCATGCAAGTGATCGCCATCATTTCGACCAAGGGCGGCGTTGGCAAGACGACCGTCGCCGCCAACCTGGGAGGCTTCCTCGCTGACGCAGGCAAGCGCGTGCTCCTGCTCGATCTGGATGGTCAGCCCACGCTGTCGTCCTACTACGAGCTAGCAAGCCGTGCCCCGAACGGCATCTACGAGCTGCTGGCATTCAACGAGAGAACACTGCCGCACCTGGTTTCGCACACCATCATCGAGGGACTTGATGTGGTGCTATCCAATGACGAGCACCAGCAACTGGGAACATTGCTGCTGCACGCAGCGGATGGACGCTTGCGGCTACGCAACCTGCTGTCATTGTTCCAGCCACATTACGACGTGATGCTGATCGACACACAAGGTGCCCGCAGCGTTTTACTTGAGATGGCCATGCTCGCCGCTGACTTCGCCGTGTCACCGATCACTCCGGAAATTCTGGCAGCCCGCGAACTTCGGCGCGGCACGCTCCAACTTGTCGACGCAATCGCCGCTTACCGCTACCTGGGCATCCAACCGCCACCGCTGCATTTGCTGATCAACCGCGTTCCGGCCGTTTCGTCGAGCGCCAGGTTGGTCCAGCAAACGCTGCGCCTCATCTTCCGTGAACATAACGAGATCCAGATTCTGCGTACTGAAGTACCGGCCATCGAGGCATTTTCTCGTGCTGCAACAGCAGGCCAGCCGGTACATCGCATCGAACACCGGCGTCCGTCCGGGCGTCAGGCACCCGCGGCGCTGGAGACCATGCGTACCCTGGCAACCGAACTCTGCCCGCATTGGCAGGAGCAGTTTGCCCAGGTGACCGGCCGGATCGACAGGAGGCGAAGCCATGTCGAGCGTCCATGACCTGTGCCGTGGCCACAATCGGCTGTTAACGCTGATCGAGTTTGCCTTGGAGGATGGCTGGGAGGTCAGTCGCACATCCGGAGGCCACCTGAAATTCGTGAAGACGGGCCTGCCACCGATATTCACCAGCTCGACGGCAAGCGATCGCCGTGCAAGCCAGAATGCCTGGGCACAACTGCGCCGGGCAGAGCGGGGCCTATCGGGAGGTCAAGATGGCTGACGTCACGCCTCAGGAAATGGCCGGCAAGCTGATGGCCGATGCGTTCTCTCGCAGCGGTCCCACTGCACAGGGACTGAGCGATCCCGCCGTGGAAACGCCGATGGTTGTCACGCTAGACGATCTGCGCCCCTACGAGCTTGATCCACGTATTACGCGCAATCCTCTCTACGATGAAATCAAGGCCTCAATCCGGGAGCGGGGTCTGGATGCACCGCCATCGATCACTCGGCGGCCCGGTGCCGATCATTACATCATCCGCAATGGCGGCAACACCCGACTGGCGATTCTGCGCGAGCTCTGGGCGGAGACTAAGGATCAAAGATTTTTCCGTATCCCGAGCCTGTTCCGCCCTTGGCCAGAGCGCGGTGAAATCATTGCGCTGACCGGACACCTGGCCGAAAACGAACTGCATGGTGGACTGACCTTCATCGAGCGAGCGCTGGGTGTCGAAAAAGCGCGTGAGCTGTACGAGCAGGAGATCGGCAAGACGCTCTCTCAGTCGGAACTCGCTCGCCGCCTCACCGCTGACGGCTACCCGATCCCGCAGCCTCACATCAGCCGTATGCAGGACACGGTGCGCTACCTCCTGCCCACCATCCCAAACGTCTTGTACAACGGACTGGGAAGGCACCAAGTCGAAAGGCTGGCGGTACTGCGCAAAGCCGCCGAGTTCACCTGGGAAAAACAGGCAAGCGGCAAGCCATTGGGTGTCGACTTCGAAACGCTGTTCCACGACGTCCTAGCACCGTTCGACACACAGCCCGCAGTCTTTTCGACCAGGCGAGTCCAAGACGAACTGATCGGGCAAATGGCAGAGCTGCTCGAAGCCGACTACAACGCGCTGGAACTGGACATCGACAACACCGAGCACCGTCAGCGTGCAGTAAACACCCCGCCACCTTCAGTCGAAGCTACGCCCGCTATCGCCATCCCCGAAACCGGCGCTGTGCCTCCCCCAAAATCGACTTCGACTCGGCACGATGATGCTGCGGTACATTCACCAAGCACTGCAGCTACGGACACGGCAACACCGCCAACGCCAGTACAGCCGCATGAGCCGCATGAGCCGGATGCTGCCCTGAGTAACCCTGATCGCGAGGACATTACAGACGCGCAACTTCAGGGCCATATCGTTTCACCTGTCGCCAGCACCGAACGTCTGCAAGCGATCCAGCATCTGGTGGCCGAGCAAACCGGCGAACCCATGCCGGGGTTTGCAGAAAATGTATTGCAAGCCATCCCCGTCCAGGCCGGCAGTGGGCTCTTTCCGATCAGCGATGTCTGGTACATCGATCCAGGGCTGGACTCACCGGATCGGCTACGTATCCACATCGCACAATTTGCACGGGAAATCGCAGAGGAAGCCGACCTGACCGACTGCATCGAACCACTCAATGCCGACATCGGCTTCACCTGCAGGGCTTCCACACAGGGCACTAGCGCACTTTCGGTGTTTGAGCGAACGGTATTGGCCCTGCTGCGCGCATTGAGTACCCATTACGACGCAGAGTCATCCGTATTCGATCACGACGACTTCATGCTGGACGATGGTTTGGGATCACTGATGCATGGGACCGACATCAGTGACACAGCAACTCGCTCCCGCCTGAGCGACGACGGCTTGGTCAAGTTCTTCCGCCTGGTCCGGCTGGCACGCCGACTTCGTGACCTGGATACCAATCCCGATGAGACCGGCCACTGACAAGGTCAGGAGAGAACCATGTTGGCACCCCACCCACTGAATCAAGCTGTCGTGGCTCAAGCATTGCACGACCTACGCAACGGTCAACTGCGTCGCTGCCTGGCGATGGGATTCAGTGAGCGGGAGCTGGACGTCCTGAAGCAACCGACACTGGTGAACCTCTTAGTCGATGCCAAAGTGCCCTGGTGTTCGGTGACGGTCAATCGTGAGGTGCTGTGGCGACTCCTGAGCCAGATGCACGACATCGAGCAAGAGATTGCCACGATTGATCGCATGCTGCGCTTGGGAGCCAGTACAGAAATGGTCAGCAAGTTCTATGGTTTGACCCATCAAGAGGTGGCACTGCGTCGCGACATCATCGGCTTGCCCAAACGCAAAGGCCGGCACCACGTCTTGAATGAAGACCAGGAGATGACCCTGTGGAAGCACTGGAAGTCTGCTGTTGAAGAACGAAGCATCGCACTGGACGACGACAGCGCGATGCTGGAATTGGTGATGGACCTGGCCGAAGATTTGGCGTTGCCCATATCCGTGATCTGGGCCGCGATACGGAGCTGGATCGACCAAGGTCTGGTGTAGCCAGCCATGGTGCCGCCAAACCCTCGACCTGCAAGCGCTGCCTCTCTTTCAGCCCTGCTCGACGACGCCCTGCGGCACCTGACACCACCCAAGAGTACTGTGGCTGTCAGCAGCGACGGATTTATTTATAGCGGCAACCATCATGAAAGCGTGCCACGCACACTGTTTCTCGACAAACGCCTGACACCACTGGAGCGCAACGCCTGGCAGGTTTTCCGGCTCTTGCTCAACAAGGATGGAGTGACGGCATTTCCCACCTACGATCAATTACGTCCCTACTTAGCCTCAACGCCCTGCGCGGAACAGGCCTCGCATGAAACCGTGGCACGTGCGCTAACACTGCTGCGCCTGACACGCTGGCTCAGCCTCGTGCGCCGCCGGCGCGATCCCAAGACCGGGCGCATCAAAGGCAACCTCTACGTCCTGCACGACGAACCGCTTACACCCTTTGAGGCCATGCAGCTCGACCCTGAGTACCTTGGGCTGGTCAGCCACGCACTCAATCACGCCAGCAAGGCAATCCAACGAGTGGGCTACCACGCAATACAAGAGCTTTCCGAAGACCCCATGCTCAGCGGTCGTGTATTGCCAACGCGGCTGCAGGTGCTGGCGCAGCGCATGGCCCAGGGCAGCACACCCGCATTAAATAGTTATCCACAGGAGCAGCCCAGCCACGAATCCGAAGAAGGCAGCGACGCCTTTCTTCGGAATGGTGAACCACTGCTTTCGGATTCCGAAGCAGGCTCGAAAGCCAGCAAAACCAACCCTCTTCGGATTCCGAAGCAGGACCGTACTGAAGTACTTAGTAATCGTATAAATAAAATACGTACAGTACCGCGCGCGCAAGAACTCCAGGATCTGCAACTGCCCGAGCGTTTTCTGTCGCTGAAAGAAGAACAGCAGGCCGGTGCTCTGGTGGCTCTGCAACAGGTCGAGGCCGAACAGCGGCAAGCGGTGCTCGACGAATGGGCGGCACGCTGTCGCAGCAGCGAGGTGCGCAAACCTGCAGGCTACCTGTTCGGCATCATCCAGGCGGCCATTCGAGGTGAGTTCAAGGCATGGGCTGGACAAGGACAGAGCAATACCGTCACAGCCGATCCGACACCCACAGCCAATCCTAGGCCTGCGCGCCCCGAAGTCGTCCAGGCCCACCTGGAAAGCCTGCATGCACTCTTGAACCGCAACCGATGCTGAGTGGGATACGGCTGTGGACCTCCTTAGCGCTATCCCCAAGGGATAGTTGGAACAGACTGCCTTCCCTCGCCCACAAACCGGGCTGCATGCAGCTGCGTTTTGTTGACTGATCGCCTTCCGCTCAGTGCCCATGCTGACGACTCGTCTTTCTACCGCGAGTCGCCCTCATGACCACCGACAACACCTTGCAACTGAATCTCGGATCGCTGCGCAGCGTGATGTCGCTGACGCTGCACACCCACCACGCCTCGCGCATCTGGCACGGTCGAGCGGCAAGCGACGGGAAGCCCGGCATTGTTGGCTTGAACGGCTTCATTGCCATCGCCAACAAGATCAAGCGCGGGGCCGAGCAGGACGACCCTTACTCAGACTGGTGGATGCTGAGGATTGAGGAAAAGCTGACGCAGACCAAGGACACGTTGCAGGCCCTGCGCGAACAGGTCGACCAAGCCCTGACCGACGTGCCACCTGCGCTGTCGCTGGGCGAGAACATGAATGTACAACCGGTGAAGCTACCGCTGTTCGTGAATGCCCAGCTCGGCTTCCTGGCGGTGTATCTGCTGGCCGATTACGACGATCTGGCGCGCAAGCTGATCCTCGCCCACCACACCGCATTGATTGACCGCAGCACACTCGAACGCTGGCTCAACGAAGGAGCCCACTCCTTGCGCAGTCTGTTCTCGCTGGCCCAGCAGTACCGCTTCTCGGGCTGCATCAGGGATGACTTCGCCGCCAACAACGCCGTGGCCAGAGCGGCTATCGAGAAATTTGGCGAACTGCCGCAGGACGTGCTCGAAGGCACCCGGCGCTCTCGCTATGCGCCGCCCATCATCCGGCGCTCGGCATTGGCCGCCTCTCTGGCCCCAGCGGTGGGCGACAACTTTCCGGCTGAAGGCGCTGACGACCCGGTGACGACGGCAGAAGACAGCGGGGATGCACCGGCATGACGACGACCTCGGCATCTGCGGCAGACCGCCGTTTCCACCCCCTGGAACGGACTGACTTCCAGCGCCTGGAACACGCAGCCTCTTTAAAAGGCCTTTTAAAGCCTTTTAAAGGTAAGGGGACTCTCACCGAGTGGGCCAGCCAGTGCCATGCGCTACGCGACGATCTTATCGAACTGGCGCAGCGGCGCATCCTGGCACAGGCGGACGCTTACCCCTTCCGCCTGCTACCCGTTGAACTGGCCCAGCAGACCACTGGCGCAGGCACCGTTTTCTTGCGCTGGCGCAGGCCCGACCGCTCCGCCATGGGCGTGGCATTGTGGCAAGCGCTGATCACCAGCCCCGCCACGCCCGACACGCTGATCAACGACCTCTACGCGATGGAGCTACAGCGGGTCGTCATCAACATGCAAATCAGCTTGCTGCACACCTTGGGCCGCCAGGCCCAGGAGTGCGCCAGCAAGGTAGCCCAGGCCGAATCGACTTACCTGCAGCGTGTCCGCGGAAACGCTGCGTCCACCCGCACCACATGGTCCAAGGAGTCACTATGAGCACGCACTTTGTTGGCGAAGGCAACATCGGTTCTGCGCCAGAATTCAGGGAGTTCCAGAACGGCAACGACGAGCCACGGCGGTTGTTGCGCTTGAACATCTATTTCGACAATCCGGTTCCAACCAAAGATGGCTACGAAGATCGCGGTGGATACTGGGCACCCGTGGAGCTGTGGCATCGCGAGGCTGAGCACTGGCAAACGCTGTATCAGAAAGGCATGCGCGTACTGGTGGAGGGCCGCACGGTGCGCGATGAATGGGAGGATGCCGACGAGAATGAGCGCGTGACGTTCAAGATCGAGGCCCGGCGCGTAGGTATCCTGCCGTACCGTCTTGATGCAGTAACGCTGAGCCAGAAACAAGCTAGCGAGCCAGCCCAGTCTGCGGAGTAATGCCCACAAAAGACCTCGGTGGAACTATCCCCTGGGGATAGTTCCACCGAGTTCCACTGAATTCCAGCGCCGCTGTGAACGAAGCTGCTGGTAACTGCACAACGCCAGCCTTGTTCGCACATCACTGGAAGGACGTGTACAGCCGCACAACTGGGACTCTGTTGCTGCCACGTTGTTTGCTGCGGCCCATGCGGCTGACGGGAATGCTGATGGTCATTCGGTGACCATCACACCCCGGAGGCTGTATGCGCGTGTTCCTCTGCGAGAAACCCTCACAAGGCAAAGACATTGCCCGTGTGCTGGGTGCCGGCCAACGCGGCAACGGCTGCTACAGCGGAGCGGGCACCGTCGTAACCTGGTGCATTGGTCACCTGATCGAAGCTGCCCAACCGGAGGCCTACGGTGAGCAGTACAAGCGTTGGTCGATAGAGCAGCTCCCCATCATTCCCGAGTGCTGGCGCGTCGAGCCAAAAGCCGCAACCGCCACGCAACTCAATATCGTCAAACAACTCGTCGGCCAAGCCAACGAGCTGGTGATCGCAACCGATGCGGACCGCGAAGGCGAGATGATCGCCCGCGAGATCATCGACCTGTGCGGCTACCGAGGGCCGGTCCAACGACTGTGGCTGTCGGCGCTCAACGACGCGAGTATTCACAAGGCACTGGGCGCGCTGAAGCCGGCGAGCGAGACGCTGCCGCTGTACTACTCGGCACTCGCACGCTCCAGAGCGGACTGGCTGATCGGCATAAACCTCAGCCGCCTGTTCACGCTGCTTGGGCGTCAGGCTGGCTACGACGGCGTACTATCGGTCGGCCGGGTGCAAACGCCGACGCTGGCATTGGTGGTAGCCCGCGATCGCGAGATTGCACGCTTCGTTTCGATGCCATTCTGGAACGTCGAGATCGCGCTATCCGCAGGCGGGCAATCCTTTCTCTCCAGTTGGATCGCGCCGGACAGCTGCATCGATGCCGAAGGCCGCTGCCTGCAGCAGGCAGTAGCGCAACAAGCCGCCGATCGTATGCGCATTGCCGGCAGCGCCCAGGTGGTGTCGGTCGAAACGGAGCGCGTGCGTGAAGGTCCGCCGCTGCCATTCGATCTGGGCACGCTGCAGGAGGTGTGCTCTCGGCAAATCGCTCTGGACGTGCAGGAGACGCTGGACATCGCACAGTCGTTGTACGAGACACACAAAGCAACGACCTATCCGCGCTCGGATTCAGGCTACCTGCCCGAAAGCATGTCCGCCGAGGTGCCGACAGTTCTCGCTGCGGTGCTCGCCACCGATCCCAGCCTGCGTCCGCTGCTCGACCAGCTCGACCATACTCAGCGCTCACGCGCCTGGAACGACAGCAAAGTATCGGCCCACCACGGCATCATCCCGACGCTCGAACCGGCCAACCTGTCGGCTATGAGCGACAAGGAGTTATCGGTCTACAAGCTGATCCGCGCTCACTATCTCGCACAGTTCCTGCCGCATCACGAGTTCGACCGCACGACCGCCCACTTGCTGTGCGGCGGCCAGAACCTGCACGCCATCGGCAAGCAGGTGATCATCCCCGGCTGGCACCAGGTGTTGGCCGTACCGGCAGCGGATGATGCGAACGACGAATCGACACCGCGCAGCCAGGTATTGCCAGCCTTGCGCGAAGGCGTGTCCTGCCAGGTCGGCCAGGTTGATCTGAAGGCACTTAAGACGCAGCCGCCAAAACCTTACACCCAAGGCCATCTGATCAAGGCCATGAAAGGTGTCGCCAAACTGGTCACTGATCCGCGATTGAAGCAGAAGCTAAAAGAGACCACAGGCATCGGCACCGAGGCCACACGCGCCAGCATCATCAACGGCCTGCTCGACCGCAATTACCTGGTCAAGCAAGGTCGTACCGTTCGCGCCTCCGAAGCGGCTTGTACGCTCATTGATGCGGTGCCAGAAGCCATCACCGATCCCGGTACCACCGCCGTCTGGGAACAGGCCCTGGACATGATCGAGGCCGGCGACATGACGCTGGATGACTTCGTCGAGAAGCAATCCATGTGGATCACGCAGCTCGTGCAGCAGTATCGCGGTGCCACCCTGCCCATCAAAGTCCCTGCGGGACCCGCCTGCCCGCTGTGCGGCGGTGCCACATGGCAACGTACAGGCAAGACCGGCCCCTTCTGGTCCTGCCGTAGCTATCCCAATTGCAAAGGCACCCTTCCCATCCAGAACGGCCGGAAGGCCAGCGCAAAGCGCAGCGCGACACGCAAGTCGCAATAAATCTCGAAGTAAGGTCCCAGGCCCCGTTTCCTCATCGTATCGGCCATGGTCGATACGCATACCTCGCGCCCGCGGGGAACCCAGCACACGCCATCCTTCTGCAATGTGTGCCCGTTGCCAGCATTTCGCTGGTTCAACGAGAAGGCGAACTCATCCGCAGTTCATATCTCACGGACATCCTGATCTGTCGATTTTCGTTCCGAAGGGTCCCCTGGGGTCTTGTCTCGATAGTGGGACGAGCCTCCAGGAGACCCTTCGGGTCGAACCGTATTCAGTGCCGGTGCCCGCCGGCGAAACAACGGGTTCTTTTTGTACGCAGATGCGTGCCAAAGGATTTCGACCCCAGCCACGACACGGGTCGGGTGCAATCGCTGCAACAGCAGATGGCTTTGACGACGGCCACTCACTGCATCAGTTCACAGGTGGTTTCTTCCTCGGCAGCCGAAGGCCCAAGCCTTCGGCACCTTTCTCCTTCCTGTTCGAAACAGTCGGCTCGACGAAGCCTCGACGACCCCGCAAACAAATGCACCTTGACCTTCTCCTCGCTCAATCGGGAGCAAGCTGGTTTCCCATTTCCCACTGACGCACTCCCCACGCCACTCGATGCTGCTGCGCATGTGTCGCCGACCTCGGTCATACATGCCGCAGCACGGGTCCTCGGCTGCAGCGCGGAAGCCTCCGCGTCGACCCACCAGTCCGCTTCGCACCACCGCGCGGATGAGCGCCAGCAAGGCGTCGGTGCCTTGTTCCATTCCAGTCAGGAGACTCCTCCATGTTCCATGCACCTTCCGCGTCACTCAACGCCGCCCAAGCCCGAGCCGAGTCCATTGGTTATCTGGCTCTTACCTACGCAGGGAAGCGCCTACCTCTACAGGTACGCCACAGCGCCGCCGGCTACTTCATCGGAACCACCGAAGAAGGAGGCCCAGCCTCGCGCGAGTCCATTGAGTACTTCCGTTCGTACCAGGCAGCCGATCAAGCTCTAACCATTGGATGCTGGCAACAACGCCTCCATCCTTGAATTCCGTCCATCGGAAGAACGTCGTGAACCAGTCTTTACCCCAAGACGTACTAGAACAGATCGCGCAGGAGATCCTGCACTTCGACAATGCGCCAGCAGCATTCTTGGAAGTCTGGAAACGGGGCATCCAAATTGCCGGCGTCGAATGGTTTGGCGATGGCACCCACGGAGGGCTGCAGCAAGCCACAAGCAAGTGGGAGCTACGGCCGAATGTGTCTAGGATCAACGACGCCCTGGGCGTTCTGAGCAGCGGCCAGCGGATGTTCCTTGCCGCTATGGTCAGCTTTTACAACGCTGATGAAGGCGGCGCGATGCTCAACCGCTGCCAGTTCGAGGGGCTTGCCGATCTCGGCAGTCTTGACTTGGAACGCCGCAAGGTCATCGCCGACTTGCTACTTCACTACCACGGCTGGTGAGACGGCCACCTCCGCCACTCTTCCCACAATCCCCGAGGGACATGCTGTCCCTCGGGGGCATGTCCCTTCTTTTCAACAGGAGCGTCAACATGCCCAGCCATCCCAATCCCTTCCTCCGCGGTTACCAGAATCTGCGCATCAGTCGCAGCCTATTCATCACCTACGAAAGCGACTGCCCTCCGGCCTGGCGTCCACTACATCCTAGCCAGGCACATCTGTCAGACGATCAGGTCGCACGTTTCCCCTGCATCTTCAACGACGACTTCACGCTGATCACCGAAGGTCAGGAAATACCTGACGACCTGGGGGCTCGGTGCCAGAGCGAAGGGCTGGTCCGGGCCGTTGTCTATGCCGTCCACGGCGACGACTTTGGCCAACCTGTCCATATCGGTGATACCTACTCCGAAGAGGCCGCGCGTGAAGTCGTGCAGCGGTTTCGCTTCGAGACCGGTCACTACAGTCGCTGCTGGGAGATCAGTACCGCGCATATCACGCAGGATGCGAATCGCTACCTGGAAGGTCTGGCAGACATCACCACGCCAACTGGACTCCTGTTTGTCGCCTTTCGCATACCATGCAGCCACGCAATTGGCGTAAAGCTGATCGCCACGCCTTGGACGAACACCAACCTGGAATACGTCGAAGGCATTTCCACCGAGCAGCTGTGGCAGGAACACCTGAGCAAGGGCGTGCCGGAGTCCCTCGTCGAGGTTCTGTACCTTGCTGCGCTAGCCGATGTGCGATTGCTCGTGTTCGATGCCGACGCACCGGAGCTGGATGGACTGAAACTCTACGGCGAATAGCCCTTTCGAGCCCCACGCGGGGCTCTTCTTCTTTTTGGAACACGGTAGTGGCGCGTTACCGATTCCCGGACGACTGACACCGAAGCGTACTCCACGCTGGCCTCATGTTCGCTGGCGTTGCCGGCAACATCCCAGGCAGTCGAGACCTTCAAGGCTGCGGGTGCGGTTCATCGCACTGGTTTCTCTGTCGCTCCGGTGCATATCGCGCCATCCACCCAACCCAAAAGGGACATCTTCCCTTGCGGGCAGGAGTCCCTTGTTTTCACCAAGGAGTCTCCAATGGATACCCAAGCCATCCGCGCACAAATGCCCGTTCTGGTCGCCGGCCATGTTCCCCGCAATATCCGCAGGTTCAAATTCAGCATCTTCGACGGGCAACCCAAGGTTTCGGTGTTGGGTTTCCACATCGATCCCAAACCCTTCGAGGGCAAGGTAATCGCCGACACCGGCGAGGCCATCGTTGTAAAAACCGGTCGTGCCGAATTTGCCGTGCTTGATCGCGAGTTGGTGACCGAAGTGCCTGATGAGGGCACCAAGGTGCAGATCCAGCCATATGCCCGACGCCGTTTCGACGGCCTGCGCGCAGACACACCGGAGGAACGCACCGAGCACGCTGCAGACGGCACGCCCTTTACGGTGCAAACGCACATCCTCGGTTCGGCACCAGCCAAGCTACCGCTTCCGCAGCCACGCTGCCCAGAGTTGCAGGAACTCATCAACCAGCTTGAACAGTTGCTCGCTCCCGACGGGTTCCGTCACATAACCCATCTGCTGGTGGATGCCGGAGCACGGGACTTCTCCGTCGTCGATCCACTACCCGACGACATCATCAAAACGCCTCCGGCAATCAGCTTCACCGTTGCGACAGTCAAGTTCCAAGGTCGGGTCACCGTGCTGTATGACCGTGCCGATGATCTCTATGTGATCGAGCTGAAACGCGACGGGGTACTCGTCGAACGTATCGATCAAGTGTTCTTCGACTCGCTCGGGGAAATGCTGGAGCATCTGATCGACGATGGTAGTTGGCGGCACATCCGCGTGCAGTGTCTGTCGGCAAGTAAGCCAAGTCGGCACTGACTGCCCCGCTTCGAAGACGATCTGGAGTTGTCCGCCACCGCCACACACCTGTTCCTCACGCCAGCACCAGATGGCAACTGTCCTCCCCCAAAGCCCCCGTACGCGGGGGCTTCTTCTTTTCGCAACGCCCTTTTGCGCATTTCCCGTCTCCAGGCCGACGCTGGCTGACGCTGGCCTGCCTCAGGAGACGTCCACATACGCGACCCATTCAAGATCGGATACCCAAGCGGGCGACCCGCTGATCGCAAGCACACATGATTCGGCTTGACCGAACACAGAGCCGAACCGGATACTGTTCATCCATACAGCTAAATAAGAATCTTCCTATGTCTGCCGTGGTCGCTCTCGACCGCCTGCTCGATTCGCGGCATGTCTGGCGCGGCCAGGCAATCAGCTCCCCCTCTTCTACCCAATCGACCGGGCACACCGAATTGGACTCAGCCTTGCCGGGTGGCGGTTGGCCGGGCTCGGCGCTGAGCGAGATTCTTGTTGCCACCAGCGGCATTGGTGAGCTGCGCCTGCTGTGGCCGACGCTGGCACGCTTGACCTCAGCCGGTGAACGGGTGGTGCTGGTAGGGACTCCCCATATCCCCTGCCCTCAGGCGTGGCTCGCTGCTGGCGTCGACCTGCGCCAGTTGATGATCGTCCGGGCGACGGGTCGTGATGCGCTGTGGGCCACCGAGCAATGCCTGCGTTCCGGCAGTTGTGGTGCGGTGGTGTGCTGGCCAATGCAGGCGGACGACCGTGCTCTGCGTCGCCTGCAGGTGGCTGCCGAAACGGGGAAAACGCTGGCCTTTGCCTACCGCCCTCTGGACGAGGCCGTGAACGCCTCACCCGCAGCCTTGCGCCTGACCCTCGATGCCCGCGAGCTGCGCATTCTTAAGTGCCGTGGCGGCCTGGCTCCGGCACGGCCCATCGCAACACCCGCGCTTGTAGCCGGCGGCGGGCATTGAGGTGGCAATGCTCTGGGCCTGCATCCTGTTCCCGCAACTGGCCATGGATGGTGTACTGCGTCACCGTGCCGATGCCGATTCACCACTGGCATTGCTCGCCGGACCTGCGCAGCGGCGCGTACTGCAGGCAGTCAATCCAGCGGCGCGGGCGATCGGGCTCCGCCCCGGCCAGTCCCTGATCGCCGCCCAAGCCTTGAGCCAGGACTTCGCTACTGCAGACTACAATCCGGTTGAAATCGAGCACTGGCAGCAGTTGCTCGCCGCCTGTGCCTACGGTTTCAGCTCTCAAGTCAGCCTGCACTACCCGCGCTGTTTGCTGATGGAGGTGCACTCATGCCTCAGCCTGTTCGGCCCTTGGCCGCGTTTTGAGGCACGACTGCGCGAGGAGCTCAGCGCACTGGGCTTTCGCCATCGCATTACCGTCGCGCCCAATCCCGCCGCTGCGCGGATACTGGCCAACGTTCATAATGGCCTGGTAATCACCGATGCTGACGCACTGCGCCAGGCCCTTGATCGGCTGCCCGTGCAACATCTGGGATTTTCCCGCGAGGCAGCCACGGCCTTTTCTCGCATGGGTTTGCGCAATCTGGCGCGAATACTCGCTCAGCCCCGCGACAGCCTGAGTCGGCGATTCCCCGCCGAGGTCCTGGTGCAGCTGGATCGTCTGCTCGGCATCCGCCCGCTGGCCCTGGACTTCCACCGCCCGCCCGATGTGTTCGAGCAGCGCATCGAGCTGAACTTTGATGTCAAATCGCATCAGGCGCTGCTGTTTCCCCTGCGTCGGCTGACGGCGGACCTCGCCGCTTACCTGGCCGGACGCGACAGCGGCGTGCAGCGCTTTGTCCTGCATCTGGAGCATCGCGCCATGGCCGACAGCCAGGTGCAGGTCGGGCTCTTGAGAGCCGAGCGAGACGCCAGCATGCTCTTTGAATTGACGCGTGACCGCCTCGAACAGCTGCAGCTACCCGCCCCAGTGCTGGCCGTGCGCCTGGCCGCCCGCGATCTGCCGCGTTTTGCCCCTGAACGCCGCCAGCTGTTCGATGAACGTCCGCAGCAGTCCCTGCCCTGGGAGCAACTGCGTGAACGCCTGCGCGCACGCCTGGGTGATGAGGCCGTACATGGCCTTAGTGCCTGTGCCGATCACCGGCCCGAGCGTGCCTGGTCCACTCAATCGTCCATCCCGCAACCGATCTCGCCGCTTCGTCCCGGCTGGCTATTGGCGCAGCCTCAACCACTGCGCGAGGCCTCCCTGCACATCCTTGCCGGCCCCGAACGCATCGAATCCGGCTGGTGGGATGGCGACGATGTCCGCCGCGACTACTACGTTATCCAGACGCGCAGCGGCCAGCGCGGCTGGGCCTTTCGCGAGCTCGGCAGCCAAGGCCCTCTGATGCTGCACGGCTGGTTCGCATGACGGGCTATGCCGAGCTGCACTGCCTGTCGAACTTCAGCTTCCAGCGCGGAGCCTCCAGCGCAAAGGAGCTGTTCGAGCGCGCCGCGCGCCTGGGCTATCGCGCCTTGGCCATCACCGATGAGTGCACCCTGGCCGGCACCGTGCGCGCCTGGCAGGCCTCGAAGGACGCCGGCATGCCGCTCATCGTCGGTAGCGAGATGCGTGTCGAGGATGGGCCCAAGCTGGTCCTTCTGGCTGAAGCCCGCACTGGCTACCAGGCACTCTCCCAGCTGATCACCCTGGCCCGGCGTCGGACCGATAAAGGCTGCTATCGACTGCTGGTCGAGGATTTTCCAGCTTCGACCGAAGGCCTGCTGGCGATCTGGCTGGCGGACGATGACGCCCAGCACGCCCCCTGGCTACAGAAGCTATTTGCCGGGCGCTTGTGGCTTGGCATCGAGCTGCACCGAGGTACCGATGACGCCGGCAAGTTGCGCAAGCAGCTCCAGTTGGCCCAAGCCTGCGACCTGCCAGCCTTAGCCTGCGGTGGTGTGCACATGCATGCCCGTGGACGGCGCGCCCTGCAGGACTGTATGACCGCCATCCGCCACCACCTGCCGGTGGCCGAGGCCGGTGCATACCTATTTCCCAACGGCGAACGCCACCTGCGCCGGCACGAGGAGTTGGCGGAGCTCTACCCGCCCCGGCTGCTTGCGGAAACCCTGCGCATTGCCGAGCGCTGCACCTTTGATCTGGGTCAGCTGCGCTACCAGTACCCGCATGAAGTGGTGCCGGCAGGCCATAGCGCCACATCCTGGCTGCGCCGACTGGTCGAGGACGGTGCGCGCTGGCGTTGGCCGGACGGCGTACCCGTCAGTGCCCGGAGTCTGATCGAGCATGAGCTGAGCCTGATCGCCGAGCTGCAATACGAAAGCTACTTTCTGACCGTGCATGACATCGTGCGGTGGGCGCGCGAGCAGCACATTCTGTGTCAGGGGCGCGGCTCGGCGGCCAACTCCACGGTGTGTTTTGCCTTAAGCATTACAGAGCTGGACCCGACTCGGACAGGCACGCGGATGCTGTTCGAGCGCTTTCTGTCCCGCGAGCGCAACGAGCCACCCGATATCGATGTAGATTTCGAGCACGAACGCCGTGAAGAAGTCATCCAGTACATCTTTCGCCGCTATGGGCGCGAGCGCGCCGCCCTCACCGCTGTGGTCTGCAGCTACCACGCAGCCGGCGCCGTGGGCGATGTGGCCAAAGCCCTCGGCCTGCCACCCGACCAGGTCACTGCGCTGGCCGACTGCTGCGGGCGCTGGAGTGACAAGCCGCCCAGCGCCGAGCGTCTGGCCGAAGCCGGTTTCGACCCGAACAACCCACTATTGCGGCGCGTCTTGGTGCTGACGGGCGAACTGATCGGCTTTCCTCGTCACCTGTCACAGCATCCGGGCGGCTTCGTTATCTCCGAGCAGCCTCTGAGCATGCTGGTCCCGGTGGAAAACGCCGCCATGGCCGGGCGCACCGTGATCCAGTGGGACAAGGATGACCTCGACCTGCTGGGTCTGATGAAGGTCGACGTACTCTCTTTGGGGATGCTCAGCGCGCTGCACCGCTGTTTCGATCTGATCGAGCGTTATCGCGGCACCCGCTGGACCCTGGCGAGCCTGCCAGCGGAGGACCCGGCTACTTACGCCATGATCAGCCGTGCCGACACCATCGGCGTGTTCCAGATCGAGTCGCGGGCACAGATGGTCATGCTCCCCCGCCTGCGCCCGAAAACCTTCTACGACCTCGTGATCCAGGTGGCCATCATTCGCCCTGGGCCGATTCAGGGTGACATGGTCCATCCCTACCTGCGCCGTCGCAACGGCACAGAGCCGGTGAACTACCCCTCCGAAGAGCTTGTGCCCGTGTTCGAGCGCACCTTGGGCGTGCCGCTGTTTCAGGAACAGGTCATGGAACTGGCCATCATCGCCGCCGAGTACACACCCGGCGAAGCGGACGAGCTGCGGCGCAGTATGGCCGCCTGGAAGCGCCACGGTGGCCTGGAACATCACCGCCAGCGGCTGACTACGCGCATGCTGGAAAAGGGCTATGAGCCCGCCTTTATCGAGCGCATCTTCGAGCAGATCAAGGGCTTTGGCAGTTACGGCTTTCCCGAGTCACATGCGGCCAGCTTCGCCCTGCTCACCTACGCCAGTTCCTGGCTCAAGTGCCACGAGCCGGCGGCCTTCGCCTGCGCGCTGATCAACAGCTGGCCGATGGGTTTCTACAGTCCCGACCAAGTGCTGCAGGATGTCCGTCGCCATGACATCGAGGTACGTCCAGTGGACGTCCGTTACAGCGACTGGGATTGCAGCCTGGAGCCTGGCGGCGCAGTGCAACCGGCGATCCGTATGGGATTGCGGATGATTCGCGGGATGCGTGAAGGCGATGCGAGGCGTATCGAAACGGCTCGCCGGCAGCGGACCTTTGTGCATGTCGAAGACCTGATCCTCCGCGCCGAACTGGACGCACGAGCCCGGGAGCGGTTGGCCGACGCCGGCGCCCTGCAGGGGCTTGCTGGCAATCGCCATCAGGCACGCTGGACGGTGGCCGGTATCGAGCCACAACTGCCGCTGTTTGCAGGCCAAGCCCCGATACAGGAGGCACCGCCCGCCTTGCCAGCCCCCTCGTTTGGTGAGGAACTGCACACCGATTACGCCACCCTCGGCACCACCCTGGGGCCGCATCCATTGACCCTGCTGCGCGAGCAACTGAGCACCCTGCGCTGCCGCAGCTCACGGCAGCTGCTCCATATCGAGCCGGATCGCCTGGTCAGCGTTGCCGGCCTGGTAGTGGGTCGCCAACGCCCACAGACCGCCAGCGGAGTGACCTTCGTAACGCTTGAAGATGAGTTCGGGATGATCAACGTGGTGGTCTGGCGCGACGTGGCCGAACGGCAGCGGCAGGTATTCCTGCAGTCTCAGTTGCTGCGCATTGATGGCCATCTGGAAATTGCCGATGGCATACGCCACGTGATTGCCGGGCGGCTCACAGATCTCTCTGCGCTGTTGGCTGGCCTGGATGTGCGCAGTCGGGATTTTCAATAAACAGTGGAGGACACAAGTGCTACCCCTGCCCTACATACTCCCATACGGACAATCACAAGGCGGTAAGTCCACCAGAGATCGACAAGCAATAGGAAGCGTCGGGATAGCTTGAGGGCACGAGCCTGCCGGTGATGAGGGGCAGAGATCGGCCAAAAGCGGCCATTCAACTTCTAGGCCGTTGCCACGAACTATTGCTTTGGAAGACCGCTGTCTTCCAGATGGCGACTCTAAACGATGGACAAACTAATGTTAAAGCCAGCGGCGAACCTGGGTTTGATAAGCCGAATACTCGCTGCCGAACAGAGTTATCAGAGCACGCTCCTCGGGCCTGATCTGGAAGCGATTCATATACAGCACAAACCCCAGTACCCCAAACAAGGCAATTGGTGAGGCCAAGTAGCAGGCCCAGGCCAGCAGCAACAGGGCAAAGCCGACGTACATCGGGTTGCGTGAGTATTGATAGATACCCGAGCGCACCAGTGCCGATGCGGTTTCAGGCTTCAGCGGATTGACGGTGGTCTGCGCCTGCCGAAACGACAGTACGCCGGCCACGCTGAAGCAAACGCCAACGGCCACCACTAGCAGCGCCACCAGTACCCGCACTGAATGCGCCAGGTCGAGGCCCGGCACATAGCGGGCGGCCAGCCACATCAACAGCCCAAACAGAGCGGTCACAACCGGCGGGGGTATCTTGTTTTCCAGTGCTCGCATAAAAACTCCCGATTAAGCAGCCATGACTTTTGCGCCAGTCGCTATGTTTAGCGCACTTTTTGCAGTTCGCTCTGCACCAGTTCTAGCAGCGGCTCAGGGCCGAACTTTGTCAGCAGCTTGGCGTTGCAACCAGTATGCACAGCAGCTATCGAGCTGGGCGGTTCATCTTGATGACGAAGCTCCCATTAAGGCCGGGGGTGGCCACTACAACGTGAATCGCGCCGGGGGCTTGTAACTACTTTTCCGCGCTCTTCTAAGGCGATGGTCAATGACGGTGGCTTTTCCCAACATGGGTGTGCCCGTCATCCGGAAGCGCACTGACTCCGCCAGTGGTGTTCAGGCGCTGGAGAATTCCACACTCGTCTACGCCCCGCTCAGAGGCGCAACGGTGTCGTAACTCAACCAGCTGTTGTTGCAGGGCCAGCAGGCTGGTCACGCGCGCTTGCACATGCGCAATGTGCTCATCCACTAAGCTATTCACACCTTCACAGTTTCCCTCTGGCCGATCCATCAGCGCCAACAAACTTCTGATCTCGTCCAGGGTCATGTCCAGTGTTCGGCAGTTACGGATGAACGTAAGCCGCTCAAGGTGCTCACTGCTGTAAAGGCGGTAGTTGCCCTCACTGCGAGCCGGAGCCGGCAACAGCCCCTCACGCTCGTAATAGCGAACCGTTTCAACCTGGCAATCGGCAAGCTTGGCCAGCTCTCCAATTTTCATGAAGCACCTCTTCGACAAACGCTTGACCCTGAAGTGGCTTCAGGGTGTTCACTCTGCACAACTGATCAATGAGGATACCTTCATGGCTGGCTGCTGCGGTGACGAATACAAACCTGAAGCGGTTTCAAAGGATGTCTGCTGTGACGCCAACGAAGCAAGCAACTGCTCTGCCACAGTGGCTACAGCGGTAAATACCGTAACCGGCTCCAGGCTCAGTAGCTTCCGCATTGCGCAAATGGACTGCCCTACCGAGCGGACGCTGATTCAGGACAAACTGAGCAAGCTCGCAGGCATCGATAAGCTCGACTTCAACCTGATCAATCGGATTCTTGGGGTATGGCACAGCTTGCCGTCGACCGCGCCTATCGAAGCGGCGATCTCGTCCCTGGGCATGCAAGCAGAGCCGCTATCTGCTGAAGGGCAAGCCCGCATCAAAATCGAACAGATGGACTGCCCAACGGAAGAAAAGTTAATCCGCGACAAGCTGACCTCACTACCCGGTATCAGTGCGCTGGAGTTCAACCTGCTTCAACGTGTACTGACGCTCAGCCACTCAGCAGAAGCCCTGCCAGTAGCACTGGCAGCTATTCGCGAGCTTGGTTTCACGCCAGTGGTTGAGGGTTCCGCAGCAGCAAACGAAGAAGCGCAAGGCACCCCGCGCAAGAAGGCCTGGTGGCCCTTGGCGCTATCGGGGGTGGCCGCCGTATCGGCGGAAGTGATCCACTTTGCCGAGCTTGCGCCAGATTGGGCTGTGGCTGGCATGGCGCTGCTCGCCATTCTGCTTTGCGGCCTGACGACCTATAAAAAGGGCTGGATCGCGCTGAAGAACCGCAACCTGAACATCAATGCGCTGATGAGTATCGCGGTGACCGGTGCGGTGCTGATTGGGCAATGGCCAGAAGCGGCCATGGTCATGTTCCTCTTTTCTGTCGCCGAGTTGATCGAAGCGAAGTCGCTGGATCGGGCTCGCAATGCCATCCGTGGCCTGATGGATCTGACGCCAGAGCGCGCCACGGTGCAGCAGATTGATGGCACATGGCTGGAAGTTGACGTTAAAACCATCGCCGTAGGCGCATTGGTTAGGGTTCGACCGGGCGAGCGAATCGGCCTCGATGGCGAGGTTACTGCCGGCAACTCCACCATCAACCAAGCGCCGATCACAGGGGAAAGCTTGCCTGTAGAGAAAACCATTGGCGATCCGGTTTTTGCTGGAACCATCAATGAAGCCGGCTCCTTGGAATACCGCGTCCTGGCCGCCGCTGCCAACACCACGCTGGCACGTATCATTCACGCGGTCGAGGAGGCGCAGGGTTCACGCGCGCCGACCCAGCGCTTTGTCGATCAATTCGCCAAGGTATACACCCCTGTCGTATTCCTATTCGCCCTGGCTGTCGCCATCGTGCCGCCACTCTTCATGGCCGAGCCCTGGTACGACTGGATCTACCGTGCCCTGGTACTGCTGGTGGTTGCCTGCCCTTGCGCCTTGGTCATCTCGACACCTGTCACCATTGTCAGTGGTTTAGCTGCGGCTGCACGCAAAGGCATCCTGATCAAAGGCGGCGTTTATCTGGAAACTGGCGGCAAGCTTGGCTTCCTGGCCCTCGACAAGACCGGAACCATTACCCATGGCAAACCCGTGCAAACCGACTACATGCCGCTGGTTGAACAGGACTCAGAACTCAATCGCACCCATGCTGCCAGCCTCGCCAGTCGCTCTGACCACCCGGTTTCGCAAGCGATAGCCAAGCATGCCACTGAGAATGGCCTGACGTTCGCTACCGTTGAGGGATTCGAAGCCCTGCCGGGTCGAGGTGTACGGGGCACCATTGATGGCATGGATTTCCACCTGGGTAACCACCGTCTGGTGGAAGAGCTTGGCCTCTGCTCACCCGAGCTGGAGGCGACGCTGGAACGTCTCGAACGCCAAGGCAAAACAGTGGTGGTGTTGTGCAATCCGCAGCGTGCCATTGCCCTGTTCGCGGTTGCCGATACCGTCAAAGACTCCAGCCGCCAGGCAATCGAGGAGCTTCATGCGCTGGGTGTGAAGACCACGATGCTGACCGGCGATAACCCGCACACCGCAGAAGCCATCGCACAGCAAGTGGGCATCGACGAAGCACGCGGTAATCTCCTGCCAGTCGACAAATTGCAGGCCGTTGAAGCATTGCAGGCGCGTGGCTACGTTGTTGGGATGGTCGGCGATGGCATCAACGATGCGCCGGCGCTGGCGAAGTCCGAAATCGGGTTCGCCATGGCCGCTGCCGGCACGGACACGGCTATCGAAACTGCGGATGTAGCCTTGATGGATGATGACCTGCGCAAGATCCCGGCCTTTATCCGCCTGTCCCAACAGACCGCCGTCATCCTCAAGCAGAACATCGTGCTGGCGTTAGGGATCAAGGCTCTGTTTCTCGCCATTACTCTAACGGGACAGGCGACGATGTGGATGGCAGTCTTTGCAGACATGGGTGTCAGTCTGCTGGTGGTGTTCAACGGCCTGCGCCTGCTTAAAAAGTAGGAACGGAGGATTGAAGATGAAAGCAGCATTGCAACTTGCAATTGAACAAGCCTTTCAACAGGCCGAGCACGCCATGCAGCAGAGGCGTAATACCGAGGCCTTTCAATGGCTGGAGCGTGCGCACATCCTGACTCAACGCCAGCCCTTGCCGCACGCCAGATCACACTGGCTGATGCTCACGCTCGGTTGGCAGATTGGCGATTATCGCGAGGTGGCCGGGCAAATACCGCGCATTTTCGCGGCCTTGTTGTTCTCCAGAATCTGGGTGCCCCTCGGCAATACAGGCCGCTCCAGAGTCAGTGCTTTCAAGCCCATGCCGGTTCCTGAAGAACTCCAGACCTTGCTTGCGAGTGACGAGCAAAACCTATCCAGCCGGTGATTGCGCCCATGCAAGTCGATCTCGCCACCCAACTGCCGTGCCCACTTGCAGAGGTGATCGCCCAGGTGCGCACACCACGCCTGCTGCGTCAGGTTGCTTCACCCTTATTGAGTTTCAGCCCGCTGGCTCCGGCTGAGTTTCCTGATACCTGGAGCGAGGGCACCTACTGGGTCAAGCTGAAGTTATTCGGCGTACTTCCCATTGGCCGTCAGGCGATTGTGATTACCTACCCGCAGATGGAAAACGCTCAGACCTTCATGCTTAGAGACAACGGCTATAGCCCGCTGATCACCAAGTGGGATCACGTCATTACGGCTCAAGAAGTGAGTGGCGGAACGCTTTACCGAGATCGCGTGACTATCGAGGCCGGCATCCTCACCCCGTTCGTGTGGCTTTTTGCGCGTCAGTTTTACGCCCACCGTCAGCGCCGCTGGGCAGCTTTGGCGGCAAATGGCTTTAGCTACTGAAGCACGCCATGCCCAGACAGGGCTGCTCACCTAGAGAGCAATACCTCTTGGCCACTGAAAATTCGCTCCCCCAGGCAACCTCCTTGGTCGGGGCAGCTTTAATACAACCTGTAGCAGGTACGGGGTCAACTTTTGACCTGCATCAGGCTACACCCGTCTTCGAGGTCTATATTGACTACTGGTGACTCACCCCACGACCCACTTTCACCTGCAAGGAACTGAGCAATGAAAGCACCAAAACTCGCCGCCTTCGCTTTGGCGGCTGCGCTTTTTCCGGCCTTAACCTTTGCGCAGCAGGACTCCAGCGCCACCAGCCAGGCTCAACAGCAGCCAATGAGCGTTGAGCAATTTGATCAAGAGATGGCGAAGGCACAAGAAAACCTGAAGAAAATGCAGGAGCAAATGAGCCAAATTCAGAAAGCTAGCGACCCTGCACAGCGTCAGAAACTGATGCAAGAGCACCAAACCATGATGCAGCAAGGAATGCACATGATGAACGGAATGCGTGGTGGCGGAATGATGGGGTGCTGCGGAGGGGGCATGAAGGGCGGTCACATGATGGGTGACGGTCAGATGATGGGCGGTGGCCACATGATGGGTAACGGTAAGATGATGGGTGGGGGTCACATGATGGGCTGGGATCAAATGGGCAGCCACTACTCCCAGATGACGCCTGAGCAGATGAAGCAGCATCAATACATGATGGACAGGTACATGGGTATGCAGCAGATGATGATGGATCAGATGATGCAGCATCAGCAGCATATGGGCATGCCACAGCGCTGAGACTTCACACTTATTCCACGGACAGCATGCTGTTCCCGTACGGTATGAATACTTTCATGCGCCAGCCCAACTCACACTAAGGGGCGTTGGGCTGGCGCCCACCGATTCAATTTTTGGCTCACCTGAAGATTCAGCGCTAAAGCACCTGTAAATGGTGACTCTTGTGTGCGCGCCGTCGACGCATCAACCAATAGGCGGCACGAATACGTCAACTCTGTATCAGCGGACACCTGCATGTATGGCTGGCTAATGGCTGCTTTTGGCCGGTTAGCGACGGCCTGACTTCGACCGTCGCTATACATGGTCAAACCTCGGTCTGCTCCGCCATTTCCAAGGCGTCATCGACCTCAATCCCAAGATATCGAACGGTGCTCTCCAGCTTCGTATGGCCGAGCAGCAGTTGAACCGCCCGCAGGTTCTTCGTTCTGCGATAGATCAGTGATGCCTTAGTACGTCTCATTGTGTGAGTGCCATACATGGCCGGATCAAGGCCAATGGCTTTCACCCAGCCTTTGACGATACGAGCGTATTGACGAGTGGATAGATGGTCTGAGGTATGCAGCTGGCTCGGAAAAAGGCAGTCCTCGCTGCGGAGCTGTGCTTGATGTATCCAGGCCGCGAGAGCAGACCGTGTTTGCTCAGTGATCTCGAACTGCACTGGCCGCTGCGTTTTCTGCTGCATCACCATGGCCCGTGATGGCACGTGTTCGCCATGGGCAACGTCGCGCACACGCAGCTTGGTTAAGTCGCATGCTCGAAGCTTGCTGTCGATGGCCAGATCGCAGAGGGTCAGATCACGGGTTCTTTCTGCAATTTGAAGCCTTACTCGGATCGCCCAGATATCTCTCAGTCGGAGCGGGGTTTTCTGCCCGACCAATTTCCCTTTGTTCCAGAGCTGACGGCTGCAGGTAGCGATGATGTTCATGGCAAGTCCTCCACGTGTGAGAGGACAAGGATGGTTAGCCAGAGCAATGGTCGCTAACCGGCCAAAAGCGGCCATAGGTGGAAGGTAGCGAACGAATTAAAGCAGGCTCAACAGGTGTGCAGCGATAGTCGATCTAATGGGCTGCTTTCTAGGATACACAGAGGCCACTCGCTGCGCGGAAGGTTTACAGCGCCAGCCATCCTCGTGCTGGCGTAATTCGAATAGCCCGTCTCACTTACGCTTCCTATTTATCTCGATCATTGCCTTCCGCTCGTCATAGGTGCTGACAGTATTTTCTCGTTTGAGACGTTCAAGGAGCGCACGGTCAGCAGGCGTATTCGACACTCGTAATTTATTGCGGCCCACCTCAGTGAGCTCCGGGTAGTCACCGTCAAGTGCTTGCAGGATCGTGAAGAGCTGGTCACGATTGATCACATCTAGGTGTGGCTCAAGTAGCAGTAAGATCTGCTGCGCAGAGACATCCCCTTGGGCCATCTTCTGCACGACATCGGGCGAGAGTTCGCGCCCGGATTGCGTAGCGAATCGTGCCAGTTCGTTCAGCCCTCGAAGGCCGGCCACCTCCGCATACTTTTTGGCTTGCTCGACAACCACACCCTTGATTGTCGAATCGATCTCATCGCTTGTCAGGAGCACCGCTAGATCCGCCCCTACCAACGCCGGAGTCATGTAGCTCGAAAACTTCCTCGACTCTCGGATAAACGCCTTGCGCGTCGGCCAATCAGTAGCCACAAGGTGCTCGTAGGACTTCGTATCGTCCTCAATGATGTTGTGCTTGAGCAGCAACGCGAAGAGCTCGCCGACTTCCGCCGCGATATCGTCAATATCGAGGTAATCCTCCAGGTTCAAGCTTGCGACCAGCTCCACACGTAGCCCAGCGGATGGCAGCTGATCTGTTGCTGCCAGGATTGCCACCGCCAACGCAGTCTTCGACTCATCGTCAGCGGTGCCGATATCTGTGATTTTACTAGCGGCAATCAGAACCTTCGCCAGCGGCGCATCGACCAATCCGACAGTCAGGAAGTAGCGGTTGACGTTGCTGAATGTTGCCGGGAAGCGTCTATGTTCAGCCAGCGCGGGCCACGCTTCCTCAGACACCTCTGCGAGGTCCGCGACCTCACAATCTGGCGCAGCACGCTCGATCACATCGCCAAGGCGTGGCGTTTCTTGCCCGAGCACATCTTCGATCACAGAGAGGAAGTACCCGTTTGAATCGATCGTCGCGGACATACCATCGACGGCGTCCAAGTATGTACTCAAATTCCCGAGCACATAGTCGTACACCGTCTCATTAGATGCCCGGATGACATCGAGCGCAAAAGTGGTCGTGTTGTCGATAGCAATCGAAAGGTTGTCGTGTGTGACTTTGTACAGGTTACGTGACACGAACGACGGGCGAACCTGTCGAGCCAGCGGCTCCAGACGTGGCAGGATGATGCTCGCATTAGCAAAGAGCGCGCCAGTACGTTCTGCCCGGACCGACTCAGTCGCGTCAGACGTAAGCACCGAGAGTTCAGCATAGTGCGTAGACAGATAGCTAGACACTGCAGCATCTGTCCGCTGTTTCGATGAGGGAAGGTGCGCCAACGCGACGTTAATCAAATCCAGTCGTGAAGCATCGTCCAAGTCAGCGTGGCTGACGAGATAGACGAGCACTCGGGAAGACGCAGCCGTAAAGCGTTCGATGAACTTAGCGCGCTCACTACCAGCGCTCAAATACGCTTGTATAAAGCGTGTCTGGCGCTCCCCGAGGCTCACGAGGGAACAGATCATGATCTCTGCCGCACCGACGTCGACTGCTAAAAGACGGTCGAGGATGGCAATGTTATAAAGCGCCGGCTCCGTCAGCGCGTTCTTGCCTTGCTCGCGAACCACCGCGTCCACGTCCTCTGGAGTAAGCTCGAATTGCTCGTCCATCAGGTCTCTCTCAACATGATGGATGATGAAATTCGTAGCAGCTGGAGTCACCCGATCGCCATGGAACGTTGACGTGTATAGCGTGAAGTTGCGGTTGATGTATCCGGCGCGGACAAGCTGGTAGGCCAAGCCCTCCTTCAGAAGCTCCTTCGCAATCGCCTCGAATGACTGCCTGACCTGATTAAACTCGACAAGGAACATCGGTCGTTTGACAAGAACGCCGAGATCAGCACTTCGCAGGAACTTGATGTCCTCAGCTTTCCCATCGAGCTGCTCATTTAGCACTTCATAATCTGCTTTGTTCCAGCTCTCCGCGTCTAGCGGATCGCCGAGTGCTGCTGCGAGATTATCCCGGCTGAACGACAAATAGACCTCGTTGTACCTCACCGTGTTGCTCCATTTCAGCACCAGGTCATCGGCCTCGACCGCAGCGAAGTCTGTCCAGAAACTCGCTCCCTTAAGGTCATCTGATGAGAGGGCGACCCGGTTGAATTCGAACTTCGCGTTCTGCGACCGGTAACCTGCTGCCTCTGCCGTCCGCTGCATGTGCGCAATCAGGCGCTCACCCAACTGCGCGCTGCGCTTGGCCGCCCCTTCGATCCGTTGGAGTCGCTGTCGAAGCACCCGGCGCTCGCCCTCGATTTGCTTGATGCTCTCAGTCACAAGCTCGCGGCTGACCTTGTAAAGGATGTCCAGTTTGCTGGTGCCGAGCCGGATCGTTTCGAAGTCCGTCAGATGCGTGCTCTTGTAGAGCATCATCGCGAACAGGTCGGTCTCGCTTAGGTTGAGCTGTTCGCCATCGCCGGAGAAGATCCGGTCGCGGAAGACGATGAACTCGTTACGTACGTTCTTGAGCAGCCGCATATCGGGGACGTACTGCGCCGCTAAATCGAGTAGCTCCGGAGCTACCTTGTGCTCAATCTGACCAAGCAGCCGTACGGCTAAGTTGCGAGCGCTCCGGTGCGTGATAAAGGGCACCACCGGGATGACCAGATCGAAGAATTTTGTGCGGTTGGCGCGCATAGCCTCGGCCTGCGCCGGATCATCGTTCTCGAGTACGTTCGGCTCAAGCTTGCGGCCTTCCTTCTCTAGACCGATACGGTCGAAGATACTGTCCTTGATGGCATAGATGAATCGAATTGGCTTCTTGATCTGAGGTGAAACGTTGAGCAGCGTGTTCAGCGCTCGAAGTGTCTCGAAGATGTGTGAGTCGTTGAAGCGGTCGATGTCCTCGAAGATCACGACATCGCGGCCTGATACCTCAAAGAAGTAGACGATCTCGTCGAGGTACTGATCGAAGTACGACACCGAACTGTCGGCGAGCGTGACGGTTGCGGTGCCGGTCGAGAGTTGCCTAATTTGTAGCTTTCCATAGAACAGCCAATTTATCACCAGAGCAACTAGGGCCGCTGCGCTCCAGATGGCTGGGTGAGCCCAAATACCGCTATCCACATATGGCGTGAACACGGAAGCAATCTGTACCGTCCATCCAGCCAGCAGGAAAATTACAGCAACGACAAATCCCAGCAGGACTGAAGTTCCGATCGCCCGCCACCATCGAAAACGCTCAATTCGCCGGAACCGCGAGCCAGGGGTTCTGCTCGGATATTCTCGGTAGAGCAGCTGCTTGACAATCTCCTGCTGGATGCGGTTGGTCGGGGTTGTCGCCTGGATAGGCACCGATTCATCGAGCAGGGTCACCTCGATAGGCGCAAGCGTCGAGAGCGATAGTTCTACAACACGATCGTCCTGCCGCCGCGCGACTTCCCGTAAGATGCTGCTCTTACCAACTCCGTAGTTGCCGGACAACGCGATGTTGCGGATTTGATCGTCCTTGAGGGCAGCTTCGATAGCGGTGGCATAGCCGCCATGCTCCTCTACTAAGTACTTTGGGATAAGCGGGACCAGATCCCACGATTCCTTGGTAGGCTCCTGTTGAGAACAGAAGATGCCCCGAACACGTTTACAGATACCGCGCAAAAAATGACAGACCACATGTCCTCCTGACGATCTCTCCCAGATTGCAGCAATATCGCACATCTTGACAAATACGCTGGCTCTAATACTCGCGCGCCTGTTGCTCAGGCTCCTACCTTTACATGCGGGGCCAGCTGTAGTGTTAATGCTGGAGTCCGGAAGGTGACTTGGCTGGACGCTTACAGCAAGCGGCTGAAATTCAAGCTCAGTGTCTAGTAGTCTGTAGGACTGGCAACTATCTGCCTGCTGCGGACCGATGCCATAGTCAGCTTCTGGCCCAGAGTGTGTAAAAACACTTTCTTATCTTGCGTGCTTCAGCCCATTGCTCCTATGCGTGGCGATTTCCCGATTATTTACCACGATCAGCGCCGGTAACGCTTCAGAGCGCGTATGAAGCGCTTTGGCACCTCTTGGGGCAGTAAAAGCTGGGCTTTTACGCCGCCATCGCCTTCAACAAGCCTTCGGTGCCGATGATTTTCATCACCCGCTTCAAGTTGTAGGCGAGCACATTCAAGCTCATTTCTGCGCTCACCCCATTCAGTTTTCGAGTCAGGAAGTGCGTTGCTCCCATCCATTGTTTGAGCGTCCCGAAGGGATGCTCAACAGTCCGCTTCCGAACCCGCATCATCTCCGGTGCTTGGTTCAGCCGGTGTTGCATTTCCTCCAGCACCGCTTCATGTTCCCAGCGCCTTACTCGACGATTTGTGCTTGGCGTGCACTGGGTTTTCAGCGCGCAACTCTGGCACTTTGAACTCCAGTAACAGTGCATATTCATGCCTTTCTCAACGCTGGAGAATCGCCAAATCAGTGCCTCTCCAGCCGGGCATGTATATTCGTTTTTCGTCGCGTCATAAACGAAGGCATCTTTGTTGAACCGGCCATCAGCCTTGACGCTTGAAGTCATCGGCTTTGGCACATAAGCGGTGATGTTTGCATCGCGACAGGCGAGGATTTCTTCACCCTTGAAGTAGCCTCGGTCGGCGACTACCGACAATGTTTCTGCGCCAATGGCTTCCCTAGCTTGCTTGGCCATCGAGCTGAGTTGGTCGCGGTCAGAACCTCTGTTGGTGACCTCATGAGCAACAATCAAATGGTGCTGCGTATCGACCGCCGTCTGCACGTTGTAGCCGACGATACCGCTGCCGCGCGTCATCATCGAACGGGCATCCGGGTCGGTCAGCGAAACCTGTTTGTCAGGGGAATCGTTGAGCTGAGTTTCGATCCCTTGAAGCTCTTTCATCTGCGATTTGAGCTTGGCGATTTTATCTTCCAGGCTGGCAATGTCTGGCGCGGAGGCGCTAGGAATCTGTCGATCAGCCGCATCGAGCGCAGCCAAATAACGGCCGATGCTCGCCTCGATTTCTTCCATGCGCCGCTTCAGTTTGGCGCTGGTGAAATTGCGGTCACGGTTGTTCACTGCCTTGAATTTGCTGCCGTCGATGGCAACCAGGTTTTCGTCAAACAACCCCAACTGCTGGCAGAGCAAAACGAACTGGCGGCAGACGCCGCGAATGGCCTTGCTGTTGTCTTTTCGGAAGTTGGCGATGGTCTTGAAATCGGGCATCAAACGCCCGGTTAGCCACATGAGTTCGACGTTGCGCTGGGCTTCTCGCTCCAGACGTCGGCTCGATTGAATTCGGTTTAGGTAACCGTAGATGTAGATCTTCAGCAGGATCGCCGGGTGGTAGGCAGGTCTGCCGGTTTCGGCTGGAATGACGCCATCAAAACCTAGATTGGCCAAATCGAGTTCATCGACGAAAACGTCAACCACCCGAACCGGATTGGTATCGCTGACGTAGTCGTCGAGGCTTTCGGGAAGTAAGGTGCTTTGACCTCGATGTTCACCCTGGATAAACCGTTTCATGGGCGTCCCTTGCGATGAGATTCTCGGAAATCATAGCAAGGGTTTACCGGGATGTTTTTACACACTCTGGGCCGATTTCTGCCTTTAGATATAGTCTGTAGATTCAGCCTACCAAACGACAGCTGCGGGTCGGCTGTTACCGATCCCTACTGGTGGGAAGACCTCTCCTCAAAATCGATTCACGTAACGCTCTCTAATCGATTCCCGAGACGCTGAACGCCAGACGACTTCAGCTACGCCTGCTTGGCCAAGTTTATCTATGCAACGATACCAGCCCCATCACCAGCTATTGCGGCGACTGACCAATGCGGTCGCGCGCGATTACCGATTCCCCCTGGCCGAGAGATTCGCGTAGCGCCAGGCTCACCCCATGTTCCGCTGACGTTGTCAGCGACATGCCAGGCAGCTTCGGTCTTCAAGGCTGCTCATGGTTTCCCCGTGTGACCGACCCCGTTCGCACCGCATCCCTCGCGCGAACGCCTACTGGCTTGCCGGTAGCGGATGCATATGTTCCTCAACCCACCGCGGGGTTACGCACCTCCCCGCATTGGGCCGGTGTGTCTTCGCTTTCTTGTTCCCAAGTCAATGGAGATCCGCCATGACCAGCACTACTTCCAATCCAAAGTCGTACTTCGACATCCACACCTCGGGCATCGGCTACATCCAGCGTGTCCGCGAAGTACAGGTGAAGGGTGGCCGCAAGGCTATGCCATTTCTCGCGTGCACTGTAGCGGCGCTCTTCGGGCCTGCAAATAACCCGGTCCGACGCTACTTCGACGTGCGGGTTTCAGGTGCCGAAGCCAAGAAACTCCTCCAACCCTACATCGGTACCGATGATCCCCAGCAACGGCCACTGGTCCGCTTTCGTCTCGGTGATCTGTGGATCGATCCGTTCCGTCGGCTCTCGGGCGATCCAGCTGCCAGCATGAAGGCCCGGCTACTCAAGGCCGAGGTACTGGAGCGCAGCGCCTTGGACGAAATCGAGCATCACGAGCTGCATACCCGCGGTATCGGCTACTTGAACAATCCCAGGATGATCCCGAACGGCGGTGATCCGTTCCTCTCGTGCTCAATTGCAGCCTTGGCCGGCCCGGTTGGCGATCCCGAGTATCGCTATATCGAGGCCACCGTAGCTGACGACGGCGCCCAACACCTGGTGCAGCGCTGCATTCAGGCCGTTGAAGCGAAGAAGAAGGTGCTGCTTGCCTTCACGCTCAACGACATGAAGGCGGATGCCTACGTCCGTACCAAAGGCGAGCATGCTGGTGAAGTGAGCGGAAGCCTGAAGTCGAAGCTGGTTCGCGTCAGCCTGATCAAAGTCGACGGCGAAAAGGTCTATCCGCTAGAGCCCGAAGCCCCCGCTCCCGAAGACGTTCACGCGTCCGACAAGACGGTTCTCGCCGAGGTCGACAACGGTGGCCCACAACCCACTGCCCTCATTTTGGCCCCTGTCGAGGAGCCCGCGCGGGTGGCTTCGTTCTGACCCACTGGGCCTAACCTAGGGCACGCGTCCCGCACCTTCCATGCCCCGGCACCTCGGTGTCGGCGGCATGCGCAGCTTACCTCCCGTTATCGCCCATCTTGGGGCTTTCTTTATCCCATGCAATCAGACGTGCCGGCCTTCCAACCCGCATGTGATTGCCGCATTTCTCAAGGAGAACGGCCATGCAACTCGCCTCTCGTTTCGCTTCGCGCTCGCCAATACTGCGCTCTGACCATCCACTTTCCGATGATCAGATTCGCGCAGTGGTACCGTCGATCTTCGCGGAAAACCCGCATGAAAGCCGATCCGAGCGATACAGCTACATTCCCACCGCCTCGGTGCTCACCGAACTGCGCGGAGAGGGTTTCCAACCTTTCATGGTGTGCCAAACCCGCGTGCGCCACGAGGACCGCCGCGAATTCACTAAGCACATGGTTCGCCTTCGCCACGCCAGCCAGATCAACGGCAACGAAGCGAATGAAATCATCCTCCTAAACTCGCACGACGGCACCAGCAGTTACCAGATGCTGGCCGGTATGTTCAGGTTCGTCTGCCACAACGGCTTGGTCTGCGGTAACACCCTCGCCGATGTCCGCGTACATCACAAAGGCAATGTCGCCGAGCACGTAATCGAAGGTGCCTATGAGGTCTTACACAGCTTCGAACAAGTGCAGGAGTCTCGCGACGCGATGCGCCTCATCACCCTGGACGAAGGCGAGCAGGAACTACTGGCCCGCTCTGCATTGGCGCTCAAGTACGACGCGCCGAACAAGGCGACGCCAGTCACCGAGGCTCAGATACTGATGCCTCGCCGCTTCGGCGACGGTGGCAGTGACCTGTGGTCCACGTTCAATCGTATTCAGGAAAACCTCCTCAAAGGCGGTTTGAACGGGCGCAGCGCCCATGGCCGCCGCCAGAGCACCCGGCCAGTCCAAGGCATCGATCAGAACCTGCGGCTCAACCGAGCACTGTGGATGCTGGCCGAAGGCATGCAACAACTGAAGGCCTAAGTGCCACGCGGACCTCGCCCTCAGGCGTGGTCCGCCATTCTCTATTCAATGCGTGCTCAGCACCCCGGGGACCGAGGAATCTCACACCCATCGCAAGGAGAGCAGCCATGCAGCCGCACGCCCTAAAACACAGATGCTGGAACATCGGTTTGCATTGGCCATGGCGTGCGGCATGTGATTGCTGGTCGCCTCACTCTCCACACTGCTGACCGGTCTGGATGCGCGCAGCGGGGATTTTCAATAGACCGCTTCGCCCGACGGATCGTTGGCTAGCGGGTCTCCAGTTCGGCCCGTACCGACTTCGTTCTCGATGCGCTGGAGCAGGCCTTGTATGCCCGTCGCCCAGTCGATCAAGGTGGCCTCATCCATCACAGCGGACGCGGCGCCCAGTATGTTTCCCGCTACACCGAGCGCCTGGCTGAAGCGGGCGTTGAGCCGTCAGTGGGCAGCGTCGGCGACTCCTATGACAATGCCTTGACTGAGACCGTCAGCGGGCTGTACAAGGCCGAAGTGATCCACCGGCGGTCATGGCAGAGCCGCGAGACGGTGGAACTGGCAACGCTGGAATGGGTGGACTGGTTCAACCATCGACGATTGCTGGCGCCCATCGGGAACATACCGCCCGCGGGAGCCGAAGCGATCTACTATCGGCAATTTATCGAGTCTGCCCAAGCGGTATGACTCACACCAAAGAGCCTCCGGAGAATGCGGGGCGGTTCAGGTCGGTAGTGGCGGCAGTCTGTTGTTTCACGCCGGTGCTGGTGGTTCTGTTTGGAGCAATCGGCCTATCCGCCTGGGTAGGCTACCTGGACTACGTACTGTTTCCGGCGCTCGGCGCCTTCATTGCGCTGACCCTTTATGCCCTGCACAAGAAGCGTAAAGCCGAGGCCTGCTGCACAGTCGATTCGAATACGGGAGAAAAGTGATGATCGAACTCCAGGTGGAGGGCATGACCTGCGGATCGTGCACGGAGCACGTCAAACAGGCATTGGAGCAGGTGGCGGGTGTGCGCTCGGCGAGTGTTTCCTATCCGCAGGGGCTGGCAGCGATCGCGACCGATGGCCATGTGGGCTTGGAGCCGCTTATCGCGGTGGTCACCGCACTCGGTTATCGCGCGCGGGGCGCCGACGGCTCTGCCGGTCCATTCGACCAGGCGTCGGGCTGGTCGGGTCGGGAAACTACACAGGCGGGCGATGAGCAATCGCTGCACGTTGCCGTCATTGGCAGCGGCGGCGCCGCCATGGCGGCCGCGCTCAAGGCGGCGGAAGGTGGTGCCCGCGTCACGCTGATCGAGCGCGGCATCATCGGCGGCACCTGCGTCAACGTGGGGTGCGTGCCCTCCAAGATCATGATTCGCGCCGCCCATGTAGCCCAGCTGAGGCGCGAGAGTCCGTTCGACGCCGGGCTGTCGGCCACCACGCCGGTCGTCCTGCGCGAACGGCTGCTCGCCCAGCAACAAGGTCGCGTCGACGAGCTGCGCCATGCCAAATACGAAAGCATCCTGGAGTGTACCCCGGCCATCACCGTGCTGCGCGGCACCGCCCGCTTCAGGGATGGCCGCACGCTCAGCGTGGAACTGGCCGAGGGCGGCGAGCGCATCCTTGCCTTCGACCGCTGCCTGATTGCCACCGGCGCGAGCCCGGCGATTCCGCCGATTCCAGGCCTTAAGAACACGCCCTACTGGACCTCGGACGAGGCGCTGGTGAGCGACAGCACTCCCAAACGTTTGGCCGTGATCGGTTCCTCGGTGGTGGCGCTGGAACTGGCGCAGGCATTCGCCCGCCTGAGCAGCAAGGTCAGCATCTTGGCGCGCCACACGCTGTTCTTCCGCGAAGACCCAGCCATCGGCGCAGCGCTGACGGCGGCCTTCCGTATGGAGGGCATCGAAGTGCTGGAGCACACGCAAGCCAGCCAGGTGGTCTACGCCGACGGCGAGTTCGTATTGAGCACCAACCACGGCGAACTGCGCGCCGACCAACTGCTCGTCGCCACCGGCCGCACGCCCAATACCCAAGGCATGAATCTGCAAGGCGCCGGCGTGAACCTGGATCAGCGCGGTGGCATCCAGATCGACACGGGCATGCGCAGCAGCGCCCCCGATATCTATGCGGCAGGTGACTGCACCAACCAGCCGCAGTTCGTCTATGTCGCGGCGGCGGCCGGCACTCGGGCGGCGATCAACATGCTTGGCGGCGAGGCGACACTCAATCTTGGTACGATGCCGGCCGTGGTATTCACCGATCCGCAGGTGGCCACCGTCGGTTACAGCGAGGTGGAAGCGCACCACGCGGGCCTCGAAACCGACAGTCGCACGCTGAGCCTGGACAACGTGCCACGCGCGCTGGCCAACTTCGACACCCGTGGTTTCATCAAGCTGGTCGCCGAAGCGGGCTCCGGCCGGCTGCTGGGCGTGCAAGCGGTGACTCCAGAAGCAGGCGAGATCATCCAGACCGCTGCCATCGCCATCCGGGCGCGGATGACGGTGCAGGAACTGGCCGACCAACTATTCCCCTACCTGACCATGGTCGAGGGATTGAAGCTGGCGGCGCAGACCTTCACCAAGGACGTGAAGCAACTGTCCTGCTGCGCGGGTTAAGGGAAGACCGGACCGTGCCAGGAGACGAGAGCCAAGGCTGTTGCATCAGTGAGATCGCAACAGCCGAGGAGGTGGAGAGTGGACACCCGCATCACCACAGCTTGCGGCGCCGGGACGCAGACCGAAGGGGCCAGCGCGGAGCGATTGCGTAGTGGCGACCGAGAGGCATTCACGGCCCTGGTGCGTGAGCATCATCAAGCACTACGGACGCTGGCTGCCTGCATCGTCGGCGAAGCCTGGGCCGACGATGCGTTGCAAGAGGCCTGGCTCGCCGCCTATCGGACGCTGCCCTGGTCCGAAGGGCGGGCCAACCTCAAGACATGGCTCTGGGCAATAGTGCGTAACCAGGCACTGGCCCGGCTGCGGCGGGAGCGGCGCTACGTGCCCTGGGCGGCGATGTTCCCGGAAGCAGACAGCGGCAAGAGCCTGCGCTTCGACGCGGCCGATCCCTGGCCGACGACTCCGGGCCCCTGGCATCAGGAGCGGCCGGAAGCGCTGTTGTGCTCCGCCGAGTCGGCCCAGTGTCTGGGCCGCGCCATCGCCGCGCTGCCGGGTGCGCAACAGCGCGCCTATCGGCTGCGCGAGATGGAGGGCCTGGAACTCGACAATATCGCCGAGGGCATGGCGACCTCCAGCGGCAACGTGCGCGTGCTGCTGCACCGGGCCCGCTCCGCGTTGAGGCGTGTGCAGTTCGATGCTGCATAGTGGAAACCTCATTCATGGCGCGATGGATTCGTTTAGGCTAGGTTTTACCCGTGACCCATTCGCCGCTTTCTCATCTTTCAAGAAAGAATTTCTAAGCGTCTTCGTAGCTGCGGCTGCTCGCCCATTCCAAGTCATACTGCACTTCAAGGTGAAAGGCCTCATAGAGTCGCCAGGCCTTCTGGCTGGCTTGCTCCAAGGCCTTCTCCACCCCGGCTTCTGTGAGGGGTTTACTGACATCAGGCTGGGCTGGGAGCTGTTCACGAAGCGACGCGAGCTTCACATAGACGGCATAAGCAGCATCGCGACTCTGGGCGGCATGCCCTTCGGCAATTTTGCCGTCCAATCTAGACATCAACTGTTCTATCTCTGTTGTCTCAACGTCAGTCACAAGCTACGCGTCTCCGTTTGGGAAATGAGGGGCGTTGTCGATTCGGCTGGTCAGGCTTTCAATGCCAGAATTCGGCGCGCACCGTTCAGCACGATGAGACCAACGACCGTACCAATCACCAAATCTGGATAGGGAGAACCGGTCCACGCAACCAAAGCACCTGCGGCAATAACGCCAATATTCGCGATCACATCGTTGGCCGAAAAAATCCAACTCGCTTTCATGTGTGCACCGCCTTCGCGATGGCCATAGATCATCAACAGACAGCTGACGTTCGCGACGAGTGCAAATAAGCCAATCCCCATCATCAGCATCGACTCAGGTTCGCTGCCATACATGAAGCGTCTAACCACCTCCACGAGTACCCCCAGAGCCAATACGATCTGGACGATACCCGCCAGGTGCGCAGCGCGAACCTGCAGCTGCGCAGCTCGACCGACCGCAAAGAGAGCCAGGCCATAGACGGCTGCATCAGCAAACATGTCCAGCGAGTCGGCGATCAGGCCCGTCGACTGAGCGATCAAGCCCGCGCCCAACTCGATGACAAACATCGCGGCATTGATACCGAGCAGGATTTTGAGCGTGCCGGCCTCCTTGGAAGCAGTCAGCTCTTCACTGGCGCTATTGGTCGAAGCTGCTTCCTGGCTGGCCGGTTGAGTGCCGAGAAGCGTTGCCCCTAAACCAAGCGACTCCAGCTTGGTCGCGATTTGGTCAACCGGACCGTCATGGAAAGCGCGTACCTGTCTGCTGCTCAGATCAAAGGACAACGAATTGAGCTCAGGCAAGCCATTGAGCGCGAGCCGAATCATTCGCTCTTCTGAAGGGCAATCCATCTTGGGCACAGAAAAACTGCTGACCCAGGTTCCTTCCTTCGAAGGCGCGGTTGCCGCTTCAGTGGTTGCCGCCTCAGGGCCACAGCCACGGGATGTATCACAAGAACTCATGATTCGCCTCTCCTATAGGACTTAATGCTACCGATTAAAAACCATGTAGTAGCTATAGGGTCAAGCCTGGATATACTGGCCCTTTTACCAAGGGACAGACCATGCGCATCGGCCAACTTGCACAGCAGGCTGGGGTGGACATTCAGACGATTCGTTTTTATGAACGTCAGGGGCTGCTTCCACCGCCTAATCGTGAGGACAATGGCTATCGAACCTATAAAGCAGACCATGCGGACAAACTGCTGTTCATTCGTCGATGCCGCTCTTTTGGCATGTCACTGGAAGAAATTGGTGTTTTGCAGAGCTACCAAGAACAGCCGCAGCAACCCTGCGTTGCGGTCAATGAGCTCCTTGATAGACATATCACCCAGGTCAGGAACCAGATTGCGTCCTTGCAGGTCTTGGAAAGCCAACTGGTGACGTTGCGGGGCTGCTGCGATAACGGACGACAAAGCCTGGACTGCGGGATACTTTCGGGCCTGCTGGGGGGCGACAAACCTCTTTTATGATTTCGGCTTCAAGTCATTTTTCGCGTCGCCTCAATCCATAGCGCTTGACCCTATAGCGGCTATAGGGTGTTCACTTAGGCCATCTGCTGCGTAAGTGAGATCCAGATGAATACCGCTCTCCGCATTGCCATCGATGAGGCCTTCTACCAAGCGAGGAAAGCACTCAAAGAACAGACGCCAACCGAGGCTTTCTCCTGGCTGGAGCGAGCCCACATATTGAACCAGCGAATGCCTATTCTTCATGCTCAGAGCCATTGGCTGATGCTAAGGGCTGGCTGGCAGTTGCGCGACTTTCGGGAGGTGCTCAGCCAAGTACCGCGAATCATAGCGGCCCTGCTGTTCTCGAAGATCTGGGTGCCGCTCGGAAACAGCGGACGCGCCAGGGTCAGTGCTTTTGCGCCGATGCCCATCTCACCGGAGCTGCAGAGACTTCTTCAAGGAGAAACGCGATGAGCTCGTCTCCTAGAAGGTTACTTTTTGTTGCTCCCTGGTTCTGGTGGATGCTATCGCTGACCATTGCCTCGGCCGACCAAGCGTTGAAGAGCGCAATCACGGGTTCGCTCCCGGTCGGCACCGTGACTCCTCTCACCCCGTTTTTCAATCTGGTTCATTTCTGGAATACCGGTGCAGCGTTCAGCTTCCTGGCTGACGCGGGCGGTTGGCAGCGTTACTTCTTCATCGTTATAGCTCTGGTCGTTTCGATGGTGCTGGCTCTGGTATTGCGTAAAACCAGAGCCAACAGCGAAGCCTTAGGCTATAGCCTTATCTTGGGCGGGGCAGTTGGGAATCTGATTGATCGCGCATTTCGAGGCCATGTAATCGACTACTTGGATTTTTACTGGCAGTCCTGGCATTGGCCTGCGTTTAACCTGGCAGATACTAGTATCGTCGGTGGTGCCGCCATGTTGATCCTGAGCAGTTTGCTGAGCCCAAATGCGGAAGCTGGCCGAGTCAAAGAATGAAAGGCTCGCCCTCAACGGATACGGTGCGCTGGACAGGCAAGGCCTGGGTAGGGCCCGGCATCGGCATCTTTCATGGCCGTGCCGGCCCCCAGGAGTGGCACCACCATCAGGCGCATCAGATTTCAGTGGGCCTCGACTCACCTGTATCGGTTGAAACCCCGTTGGGCATTCAAACAGGGGCAGCCATCTTCATAGCCGCGGGCCTGAAACACCGACTTAGTGCTGGACGAGTTCTGTCGATCTATCTGGATGCACTATCCGATGAAGCCCCAACTATGCGTATGCGGGGTACCGAAGAAGCGAGAGTGATTGTGATCGCCCCGACGGACGTATTGGCGATTATCGACGTGCTGCGCGAGACAGGACACACCGCACTCCAGGTTAGGGCGGGGGTGCGTCAGGCACTGCGGCTACCCGATCCACCGATTCCAGATCCTCGCTTGACCAAGGTGATAGAGGCGCTGCGTAGAGGTCAAATGGGACGCGACGGAATGGCCGAGTTGGTGCATTTGTCTCCTACACGATTTTCCCATTGGTTCGTGGAACAGACAGGCTTGCCGCTGCGCAGCTATGCGAAATGGTTACGTCTCACACAAGCCCTACAGCATCTAGCCAAAGGGGGGCTGCTCATCGAAGCGGCCCATGAGGCGGGCTTTTCTGACTCGTCGCATTTCTCCCGGACATTTAAGGCGCTACTGGGCATCGATCCTTCCTCCGCCCTGGCTGAAGTCGATCTTCAGGAATCGTAGCTCTTTCGTTCAAGCTGAAAACGGACCATCCCACATACAGTCATGGCTCCCTCTTCAGGAGCTGAGCGATGTCTATCTCCCTGCGATTCGCCATCCGGTGGCTGAGCTATCCACTAGTGTTTGGCAGTTGTACCGCCTTCATGGTCTGGGCACTGTATGCAGGAATACCGTATTGGCCCACCACCCTCATAGTCTCCGCGGCGGGGATGCTACTCATTGCTGGCTTGGAGCGCATCCAGCCTTTTCGGCGAGCCTGGCTGGAAGATCATCAGGACACCCTGACGGATCTGCTGCACATGCTGGTGAACCTGTCTGTCATTCAATTCACTGCGGAGTTCCTGGCCGAGTTAGGCGATGCGGTACCGGCTTCGATTCGGCTCTTCCCGATCGAGAGCCCATTGTGGTTGCAATTGCTACTAGTCGCCGCCGTGCTCGATTTGAGCCTGTATGTGATGCACCGCATCAGCCACCGCGTGCATTGGTTGTGGCGCTTTCACAAGATCCATCACAGCGCTGAGCGGCTCTACTGGATGAACGGAGAACGCCGACATCCTCTGCATGCGGCGTTGATGGCCGGGCCGGGGCTGGTGGTTTTGCTCATATCTGGAGCTCCGCCTGCCGTAGTCGCAACGTGGTTCGGCATCCTAACCGTCCATCTGGCCTTTCAGCATGCGAACCTGGACTACAGCGTGGGTTGGCTGCGGCATGTGCTCGGGGTTGCTGAGGTCCATCGTTGGCACCATAAGCGCGACTTCGAAGATGCCCAGGTCAACTTCGGTGAGTTTTCAACCCTGTGGGATCGGATGTTCGGAACCTTCTACGACAGCGCCGGGAAGCTGGGCGACGCTGACGTTGGGTTGCATGAAAAGGACTACCCCAGAAATTATTTCGGGCAATTTATTGATCCTCTTCGTCCAACATCTGCTTACCCGGCCGGTCACAAATCTTCACAGCAGGATGAAAGCGCAACACGTAGCTAGAACGGGTGGAATCTCAACGGAGAAAGCGATGCCAAATATACCGCGTGACACCGGATTGGATAGTACTTGTGCATTCTTGCGAGATCCCTATCGATTTATCTCCGCGCGCAGTCAGTTTCATCAATCGCCTGTGTTTCAAACTCGCTTGATGTTACAGAAAACTCTGTGCCTAACAGGTGCCAAAGCGGCTCGTTTGATCTGCGATCCTGACCGATTTGTTCGCCAGAACGCTGCGCCCAAGCGACTGCAAAAGACCTTATTCGGTCAAGGCGGAGTTCAAGGTTTGGACGGTGATGCGCATCGTCACCGAAAGGCCCTCTTCATGGGAGTGCTCACAGCCGGTAGCGTGCAGAAATTAGCTGAGTTGAGCGAGGTTCGTTGGCGAGAGTATGCGCAAACTTGGCGTCCCGGTGAGTCAATCGTCCTCTACGATATTGCTCGCGAAATTTTGTGCCGCACCGTGTGCGAATGGGCCGGTACTCCACTCGCTGAAAGAGATGTTCAGCAATGGACTCAAGATCTTGCAGCACTTTATGAGCACGCCGGCGCGATCGGTCTCCAGCACTGGCAGGCACGACGGGCGCGTCGCCGATTGGAACAGTGGGCGGCAGAGCTCATTGAACCCACTCGTGCTGCTCTCCCTACACCAGAGCAATCGCCTCTTGAGCGCATCGCCCATTACAAGGATCAGCAGGGACAGCCGTTGGACCTACATACCGCATCAGTGGAACTGCTGAATTTGCTACGGCCGACGGTAGCCGTCTCGGTATTCATAACCTTTGCAGCGCTAGCGCTGCACAAACATCCGGGTTGTCTGAAGAACCTGCAATCGGGGAATGAAAATTATGTTCGTTGCTTTGTGCAGGAAGTGCGGCGCTTTTATCCGTTCTTCCCAGCGGTCAGCGCTCGCGTGAGAGAAGATTTTCTATGGGAAGGATATGCCTTCGGAAAGGACACTCTGGTTCTATTGGATTTATACGGAACCAATCATGATTCCCGCCTCTGGGAGGACGCAGATGACTTCAAGCCTGAGCGTTTTCGGTCCGACTTTCCGTCGCTATACTGCTTCATCCCGCAAGGACCAGGCGACCCGCATGTTAACCATCGCTGTCCAGGAGAAGGCGTTGCCGTCGCATTGATGAGCGTTGCGGCCCGCTTTCTGGCTCGCTCGCTCCAATACGAGATTCCCGAACAAGATTTATCGATTACCTGGGACAGAATGCCGGCACTTCCCCGAAGCCACTTCGTCATGCGGAATGTGCAAATTACAACATAAGTTTGCCGTTTAACGAAGCGAGTCTCGCCCATCCCCAGATATGAATGGTGGGGCATGGCGTTAAGCTGCACAGAGCAACCTCGGCAATCGGGATACTCAGAATAAACTGTTCACAGTCACTCCCCCAGTTGCGTCACTTCCGAAGGGCGTTATGACTTATTGTCGGCTGGTATCGTCCAGATTCAGCGCAACAGGCAGGTCAGTCGGCGCCAGGCAAACGCCCTCGTCACTGCAGGCTTGCACCCGTACAATCATTTCGAGCCTGCCTACCTTTTCCAGCACGGCGGTCTGTTTTTCGTCGGGCCGCAGCCGAATACTTGCACCGTCGTCATACACCTCAAGGGCGGTGTCACCCAGCACAATGTCGCTGAGCCGGCCGCGCGGGTACTGCGTCGGGATTTCAAGCGCCTGGCCGTTGACTGAAGAACTGACGACGGTGGGAATCAGGAACTCTATGGAGGCCGGGTTTGCATTCACGTGCCAGCCCGGTTCAATGTTCAGTGTTAAAACGAAATCACCCGTCTTTCCCGCCATTGCTGCGTCGCCGTTCGAAAGAGTGAGGCGGACCTTATCAGCTGAATTTGCCAACCCTGTTCGGGCCGGAACCGGGGCTTCAAGACCGGCACGTTCAGTCTGGGCAGCGTCGAGGTTGTTTCCGTTGGTGTCGATAAACATGAACGCAGCGATCGCGATCAGAAAAACCACTACTCCAGCCAGCAATCCTTTGTGTCGAATCACCATAATTGGTCTCCAGTATCTAAGGTTGTGGGTTTCCGGTGCGATTGATAGCTTCGACCAAGCTGTCGGTGTCAAAAAGCCCCGTGAAACGGGCGATAACGGTGCCGTCACGGTCAACGACCACTGCGAAGGGTAAGGCCTGCCCGCCGATCGCAGTTAATAGCGCATCTTTTTCAGGATTGCTCGCTGTCACGTCAACTTGTATAGGCACCATCTGGGTGCGCCGCACGGCTTTGGCCACGGTGGGCTCCTGGTAGACCGTGCGCTCAAGTATCTTGCAGTTGATGCACCAGTCGGCGGTGAACTCCAGCAAATAGGGTGTGCCCCGGGCTTTTGTCTCCGTCAGTAGTTTTGCGGAGTAGGGTTGCCAGACGAATTTATCTTCGCTGCTGCCCAGCGGGGATGCGAATTCCACAGTCATCGCAAGGGCAAGGCCTGCCGCCGTTGTGGTAATCACACGCACGGTACCATTACCCTGGACGAAACGGCGGGCTCCCCACGCCAGCACCAGTGCCAGCCAAGACCACCATAGCCAGGGATAAACCGCTTTGGGCACCAGGCTCGCGCTGAAGAAGACGGCTGCGGCCAGCAAGACCAACGCGAGCACTTCTCGAATGGCCAGGGTCCAGGGCCCCGCCTTGGGCAACCGGCTCAGCCACTCGGGTTTGAGCATCAATGCTGCGTAGGGCAGCGACAACCCCAGCCCGATACTGCCGAATATCCCCATAATTACCGGCGCCGGCTGGGTGACGGCAAAGGCTAGGACTCCGCCTAGGAAAGGACCCGCGCAGGGAGCGGCCAAAATTGCACTCAATAACCCCGACACGAATGCCTCAAAGTAACGCCGGCCATGGGCCGAGGCGGCGAACGCTGGGATCGGGATGGGCAGATCCAGCCAGGTGACCACCGCAAACCCGACCAACAAGGCAACAAGGACACCAACGAACACTGCGGACTGAAACAAAGTGCCCCAGCTCCACTGCAGAAGTGCGGTTAGTCCGCCCAGCGTCAAGAAAAATGCGAGTGTTCCTGCAGTGAACGCCAATGCGGCCAGCACGCGGTGCGATCGTTGGCTGCCCGCCTCTCGTAAGATTGTCCGGACCTTAATAGGAATCGCGGGCAAAACGCAGGGCGTCAGGTTGAGCAGCAAACCTGCCACGGTCGCCATTAATAGCTGGCCGGCGATGAGTAGAGAGGACATTTGATCCATCACTCAGCTATTCCCAGCCCCTTCCCACGCCTCCTGACTGGAAACTCCGGTCTGCCCCCGCCATTGGCCGCTTGCATCCTTAAACAGCAGATTTTTTGAGTGCTCATATCTCATCTCCATATAGACGCCGCCCTCTGAGTTGCTGGCAAACGTCAGCTATCGGAACCATTATCGCATCGGCTTCAGGCTTCAGGCATCACGCAGAGCTAAAATGACATTAAAGAATTTACACAGGCGAGGCAGAAGCTTGGTTAGCCACTCTGGGTACGCTAAAAATCTAACGGTTTCCCGTTTTCATACGACGAGGCAATAATTAAATGTAAGTCCGTTCACGTTGAGGCCCACAGTCGCTCAACGAGCAGCTGCACGCACCGAGATAGAGTGGCGAGCTTCATGTACCCAACCGATGATATTGGCGAATTCGACGAAGCAGGAGCAAGCCGAGTCCGAGAGAGATCACGCCAAGGACAGGCCAATCCCGCCAGCGCACATAAGGGGTCGCGCCAGTTCTGGGGGTCACTTCGGCACTGAGGGTGGCTACGCGGAATTGAGGAGCACGCGTAAGGACCTTTCCTTCGTAGCTGACAGCTGCTGTGATGCCGGTGTTCGTGGCTCGCAGTAGGTCACGTCCGGTTTCGATGGCACGCATGCGAACCATCTGGAAGTGCTGGAAAGGGCCCATCGAGCTGCCGAACCAGGCATCATTGCTGACATTCACCAGCAATTGCGCTTCGGGCAGAAGTTCCGTGACTTCAGCACCAAAGACCGCCTCGTAGCAGATGAGTGCCCCGACGGGCACACCCGCTGCGTTAAGGACGTGCGCTTCCCGTCCTGGTGTGAAATCGGACATGGGCGCCCCAAGCACATCGAGGGCCGAACCCAAGAAGTCCCGGAGCGGAACATATTCACCGAATGGCACCAGGTGGCGTTTGTAGTAGGGCCTTGCGGGATCTGAGAGGCTTATCACCGCATTGTAGGTGCGACCGTCCGCCTCGCGTATCGGGACGCCAATCATTAACGAGGTGCCGGCCTGATCGGCTAACGCCTCGAGCTCAGCAAGATATTCTCTAGCCTGGTCATGCCACATAGGGATTGCCGCTTCTGGCCAAATCACAATGTCGGCCCCGAGATGCTGCTTCGTAAGCGCCTGATAACGGTCAAGCGTGATTCCGCGGGAATCCGGGTCCCATTTTCTGTCTTGCGCGATGTTTCCTTGCAAGAGGGCAATATTGATAGGGTCAGCGACTGGCTGCGTCCACTCACGATCCAGGAACTGCAAGCTGGCGAGAGTAGCGGTTAACACGGCACCGGCTACCGCTGCACGGCGCAGGCTTGGACCTAAAATAACCCACGCCAGCCCGCCAGCGAGCAAGGCCACCAGAAAACTCACGCCAAGCACACCAAAGACAGGCGCGATAGTTGCGAGTGTGGTGTCTGTCTGGCTGTAGCCGATAAAGAGCCAGGGAAAGCCGGTTAAGAACCAAGTGCGCATCCATTCACTCAAAACCCATGCCGCTGGTAGCCCTAGCCAGAGCGCCGTCGCACCCATCTCAGGGTGCAGGCGGCGTACGAGATACGCGACGCCCCATGGAAAGAGGGCGAGCAGCGAGACAAAGGCTGCTGTAGCTAACATCCCCACCACGGGGCCATTGCCGTACTGGCTAATGCTGACGAAGACCCAGGAGACACCTACGCCGAAGTAACCAATGCCAAAGAGGTAGGCCGACCATAGCGCCTGACGCCTTGAAGGTTGCGCGGTCAGGGCAAACAATGCGGCCAGAGCGACCACCGCAAGCCATGCCCAGCCCACAGGGGCAAAGGCAAGCGGCATGGTGCCTCCGGCAAGCAAAGCCATCACCCTCGTTAGAAGAGTCTTGTAGCGCATTCCCGTGGATAGGTCGAAGGGTAGCGCGCACTTATCACCCAATGCTCTCGCCTCCGAAATCAAGATCAACCCTGTGGCTCATGCTTTCTTGCTCCGCTCAATTCAATTCCATCACTCCATTCCGCGGGCTGACCAGGGTGGCAAACTGAATGCTTCTGGACTCGACTCGGTGCGCCGTAAGCTGGGAGCTGCTGCTTCGTATTCAGCAGCAAGACAATGATTATGAGAAACAGCCTTGCAATACCGCCCTCCAAGCTCGCTGATACCAAATGAACAGGACGAAGCTGCCATGAAAACCAAAGGCGCGACGTGCCAGCGCCGCACCGATAGCGGTTAGCGTGTTAGCGGTAGGGCATGATGCCACGCTCTAAAACCGAGCGGCTACAGGCGATGGCAGGATTAGTTGACCACTACACCCCCAGCGAAAACATGAAGGCGCGCTGGAACCAGCACAACACCACTAGATGCCTCGCTATTACCTCGCCGATGAACAGCACCGAGAGGGCCGAAACCAGTGGCACAAGCCAGGCACCCATCATTTTCGCTCGCCTATCCGCCTCAGCTCCCTGAGACAGTTTTCAACAGCGCATTGGTGGGTCGCGGGGATAGGCGCAATACTCACGCTGGCACGTTTCAGCGAGGCATTTCTTGTATTGCGCGCGCAACAATTAGGATTCTCCGCCACCTGGGTGCCCTTGGTTATGGTCGTAATGGCGGGGTTCTACATGCTGTCTGTCTATCCAGTAGGAAAATGGTCCGATCGCGTCAGTCGCACCGCATTGCTGAGTGTCGGTCTGCTGCTGTTGATTCTGGCCGATTTGGTGTTGGCTTGAAATCGAAGATGGGATCATTAAAAGCCTTATAGACACTATAAGGTCAATAACGCAGAGCCGATGAGGATTCACACGATGCGCATTGGTCAGTTAGCAAGGCTAATAGAGATTGATACACAGACGATCCGCTTCTATGAGCAGCAGGGCTTGCTGCCACCGCCTGATCGCCAGGCGAACGGCTATCGTGTCTACACCGAGAAGCATGGCGAGCGGCTAGCCTTCATCCGGCGCTGCCGCATCCTGAATCTGTAACTCCCAGAGATTCACGCACTCCAAAGCTACCAGGATGACCCTCGCCAGCCTTGTACGGCCGTTAAGGATGGTCTGAAGTAGCCATGCATTTCTGGCTGAATTCAGCGCCTACCGATTTTGAAAGTGGCCACTCGATCCAAAACACTCAAGTCAGTCGCACTTTTCTATCTTTTTCGCTACCGCGAGCGCTTCGCAGCAGTCATTTTCCGCATTACAGGCGTACCTCTCCTGCGCTGGCCAGCAAATGTCGGCGGGCCATCCACAGATTCGACAGGGCAAACAGCGTCACCATCTGCGCAGTATTCTTGGCCAATCCGCGGAAGCGCACCTTGGTGTAGCCGAACTGCCGCTTGATCACGCGGAATGGATGCTCAACCTTCGCCCGCACCTGAGCCTTGGCTTTCTCAATCTTGCGGATCGCTTTGTACAAGGCACTGCGCTTGCCATGCTTCTTACTAGGTGCTGCGTCGGGCCGCGACCTGCCAGATGACTCGGCGGCCTTCATGTTCAGGGCGTTTTTCGACTCCGGTATAACCAGCGTCGGCACACACTACGTTTTCCTCGCCGTGCAGCAGTTTGTCGACCTGGGTGATGTCCGCGACATTGGCGGCGGTCACCACCACGCTGTGCACCAAGCCCGATTCTTCGTCGGCACCGATGTGCGCTTTAGCGCCGAAGTAATACTGGTTGCCCTTCTTCGTTTGATGCATCTCCGGGTCACGCTTACCGTCCTTGTTCTTGGTCGAACTGGGTGCGTGGATCAGCGTGGCATCGACGATGGTGCCCTGGCGCAGCGACAGACCCCGGTCACCCAGGTAGCCATTGATCACCGCCAGAATCCCAGCCGCCAACTCGTGTTTCTCCAGCAGGCGGCGGAAGTTGAGGGTGGTGGTTTCGTCGGGAATGCGCTCCAGGCTCAGGCCGGCGAACTGGCGCAGGATGGTGGTCTCGTACAACGCTTCCTCCATCGCTGGATCGCTGTAGCCGAACCAGTTCTGCATCAGGTGCACACGCAGCATCGCCAGCAGCGGGTAGGCCGGACGACCACCTTCGCCCTTCGGGTAGTGCGGCTCGATCAAGGCAATCAAGCCCTTCCACGGCACCACCTGGTCCATCTCGATCAGGAACAATTCCTTGCGGGTCTGCTTGCGCTTGCCGGCGTACTCGGCGTCGGCGAAGGTCATCTGCTTCATCGGGAAACTCGGGCAACGGGATCGGCGTATTTCACCAGATTCAGGAAGTCTTCTTCAGGGTTTCCTTAATGCCTTGCTCGATGAACACATTTCTCAAGTCAGGTCGCAGATAACCGCCCGGCAGTCACTCGAACGACACTCGTTTCACTGCGGGCTAATTGCAACGATGGGCGGGAAGTTGAGGCTTGCGGCATTCTCGCCGGCATTAGCGAGAACGCATGCACTAAATGAATGGTGTTGGGAACTTACTGGCCCGTTAGCCGTTGTTTACACCAACCGGGGCGCTCAAAAACTCGACCGTATGGATATTCCCATCAGGAGACTTAATCTTCATCTCGTACGTTTGAACTTTTCCGTTAGCTCCATAGTTCTGAATCATTCCGGTCGTACCGGTCATTCCTGCGGGTGCTATACTCAGCACTTTACCTTCTTTTAAAAGCATTTTTAGAGTGGGCTTTGTTACTGACGCACTGTCAACGCGCTGCATTGTTAGTTCCCCCCCGCCTTCTGCCACTGCGAGCGAAGAAGCAAAAGCGAAAAAGAACGGTAGAATTACTTTAGCAGGGCGGCTCATTATTACACCTCTTGGTTAGTTGATAATTTATATTATAGGTTTGACCCTTACCAGAAGATGATCTTTGCATTACAAAGGCGTAATTAACCCTCGCTTTTTGCTGATCCGACCCTATTTGAAAACTCATCATTATTGTAGACCACCCTACGCTTCGATTAGGCCTGACCGTGAGCAGGTGACGGTCGCGCTTATAATCATACTTGACCATGCTGGTGGCATTAACGGTCTGGCCCGCCAACTTCTGGTCCATGGCCATGTTCACCTTTTGCGACCCAGTCGGGATGCCGTTCATAGTCTGTGCATCGACGACATGTCGGTCAGCGCAACTCCCCCGTCGGCAACTTGCACGATAGGCGGAAGTTGAGGCTGTGAATTCTCGCCAGACGCATGCATTACATGTATGGCGTTGGGCTCGTGGGAGTGGATACCAAGCCGAGATCCACTTTAGATAGTCGCTCGTCGCGTAGTTTGACAGTACCTTTCGCAGTGACGTTCGTCTCCATGCCGTATCACTTTGAATCAGGCGTACCGAGGAAAGGTGAGTTCGAATGTGGTCTGACCGTCTTTGCTGGCGACGGCCACGTGGCCTTTGTGGAGGTTCATCACTGAACGGACAATCGCTAGCCCCAAGCCTGCTCCACGAGGTTGTATGCCGTTCACGCGGTAAAAGCGGTCGAACAGGTGTGGGAGATGATCCGATTCGATAGTCGCGCCATGATTGGTGACAGTCAGCGAGACAATGTCTACGTTCTCCTCAAGGATCTTAAGTTCGACCGTGCTGCCAGTATTCGAATGCCGCAACGCGTTGGATAACAGGTTGGAAATCGCCCGCTGGACCATAAGCCGATTTCCTAAAACCACGGCATCGCCCGTTACTGTCGTTGCAACTCCCGCTTCTTCGGCGAGGACTTCGAAGTATTCACATACGCGCCTCGCCTCACTTCCTAAGGATAATTTTTCGAGCTTCAGTGCCGGGCTGGAGTGGCTGGCCTGGGCAAGAAACAGCATGTCTGACACGATTCGATCCATGCGTTCGAGCTCTTCGACCGACGATTCGAGCACTTCGCGATACTGCTCTTTGCTTCGCTCTCGTACCAAAGTCACCTGCGCCTTGCCTATTAGGTTGTTCAACGGAGTTTTCAACTCATGAGCCACATCGTCCGAGAACTGTGTCAGTTGCTGAACGCCGTCATCGAGTCGATGAAGCATTACGTTGAGGCTGTGCGCCAATGCCTGGAGTTCTTGTGGGAGCCGATCGCTACTGATTCGGGGTGATAGGTCCTGTGTCGATACCTTAGTCGCCAAGGCCCGGAACTTGCGCAGCGGTCGCAAACCATTTTGGGCGATTAGCCACCCAGCCAATCCGATCAATATCAGTAGCATCGGCACGGTCACTAAGGCCGAGCGCAGGAACGCAGCCACCAGCTGTTGATCGGCACTGCGGTCTTGCGAAAGTAAAAGCGTCATTGGAGCCAGTCCCGGGACTTGAATTCGCTTGCGCCCGCTTAGCATCTGCACGCCATCTTTCGTTGTCCAGCCAAGATAGTCGCCGTCCCTGCTCACGAGATCCAGCTGCTGCGGCTCATTGGCGAAGCGGCCGATACTGAAAATGTGTGATTTCACTGTATCGCCGATGACTGTAATCGAAAGGTTGTCATGGCCGCGTACCGTATCGCTCAGTACGTGTTGCCAGGAAAGGCCCATACGGGTTTTGGTGTCTTCGAGGAGTCCATGATCGATCTGCGAGAGCTTGGCAGTCACTTCCTCCTGGGCGCGCAGTTCCAGTTGGCGCACCAGTACCCAGTAGCTCAGTGCAATCAGCAGCGCGACCAAAGCGGCGCCGGTAAGTGTGATTTGAAGCGCGAGGCGCGATGCGAGGCTGAGTGGCTTCAAGGCCGCGCCTCCAGCACGTAGCCCACACCCCGGATGGTGTGTATCAGGCGATCGCCGAAGGGTTCGTCCACTTTCATCCGCAGGCGACGAATTGCAACATCCACCACATTGGTGTCGCAGTCGAAGTTGATGTCCCACACCAGGGCAGTTATTTCGGTACGCGTGAGGACTTCGCCAGTCCGGCGCATGAGCAGATGCAGTAACGCAAATTCTTTGCTGGTGAGATCAATACGCTGACCATTCCGGTAGGCCCGATGCCGGCCCGGGTCCAGTTCGAGGTCGGCTACGCGCAGGTTGCTTGGAAGTGCGACTGCCTCGCCTCGCCGCAACAGTGTCCGGATACGAGCGAGCAGCTCAGGGAACTGAAACGGCTTGACCAGATAGTCATCAGCACCCAGCTCCAAACCGCGGATTTTTTGCTCTAGGCGGGCGTTGGCTGTCAGCATGATGACGCGTGTCTGTTTACGCCGCCTAATAAGTTCGAGCACCTCCCACCCATCCATGGTTGGCAGATTCACATCCAGTAGCACGATGTCATAGTCGTTCTGCAGTGCCAGGTGAAATCCATCGAGCCCATCACTTGCGCAATCGACGATGTACCCACATTCGATAAGACCCTGCTGCAGGTAGTCCGCAGCTTTGATTTCGTCTTCTACAACCAGGATGCGCATGTTTTCAGGTAACTCGGCAAGGGGGTGCGTGGTAAGCGGAACCAAAAATAATCCATGTAGTAACTATAAGGTCAAGACGAAAGAGGTTTGGCTCTAGCGTGAAAGGCAGAGGCGAAATGATCTGCACAGGGAAGCGGGAAGCACTTTAACGCGGTAAAAGTCCTGCGGGGCTGTCTTGCAAATTTGTAATCTACCGGTCATTTGGTTGACCCGCAGCCCAAGGAGGTGCACTTAAGCAAAAAAAGGCGCCCTACGGGCGCCTGAAACACATCTTCAAACCAAGGGAGCACAAAAAGAAGATGTGGTGTTGCTCGTAGTGCTTCACAGGATCGAGAGCGGGTACTCGGCGATGAATCGAACCTCATTGAGGTCGGACTCGAAAGCAGTCGCCCGTGTTGTAGCCTGGCGCACCCGCAGAGAGAGGTCCTTGAACGAGCCTGTCTGTACAACGTAGCGTGCTTCGACGTCGCGTTCCCAGCGCTTCTGTCCGGTCAGAGGCGCGCCGTTATCGTCTTGGCGCATGTATACCTCATTTGCGTTGCTGTAATCGGCGCCCCAGCCGCGGGCGTAGCGAGTCATGAACGTAAGCCCAGGTATGCCGTAACCCGCCATGTTTAGGTCATAACGCAGCATCCAGGACTGCTCTTTAGGTGAGTTGAAATCACTGTACTGGATGGAGTTGTTCAGGTAGATCGAGTCAGCCTGGCGCAAGTAGTCAAAGTCGTTGTTACCGTTGTTTCGCTGATACGACGCCGTGACGGTGTGCGCGCCGAAGGCGACACCCAGGCTGGAACTCCAGATGCTGTTATTAAACTCGCCCAGCAGTTTCCGACCTTCGTCGGTTGCCTTGTAGTAGTTGAAGCTGCCCAGCAGCACGACGGCATCGGAAAGCGGATAGGTGGCCGATAGACCGAAGTAATGTTGGTTCCAGGCTTCCTTGAGGCGGCTGGTATACAAGCTGAAACTGAGATTTTCGTTCACGCTATAGTCACCGCCCGCGTAGCCGAGCCAAGGGGCGTCGACGCCGCCGCCATAAAACGTGACGAAGTCATCGTTCGTGTTGCTGGTATTGGGCTGGCTCATCGCGTGCAGGCGGCCGCCCTGGAGGGTGAGGTCGTCCAGCGAGTTGTTCACAACGGTGACACCCTTGAAAGACTCCGGCAGCAGCCGTGCGTCACCAAAGTGCACGACGGGAGTAGCGGGAAATACATCGCCTGCCTTGATCTCGGTGTCCAAGAACCGTGCTTTCACGGCCCCCCCCACTCGAGAAAAGTCATCCTCGGCATCGCCGGCGCTATTGTAGGGGAGAAGATCGACGGTTCCGCCAGCACCGGAACGTCCTGATCCAGAATCGAGCTTGAGGCCGAGCATGGCGAAGGCGTCGACGCCGATCCCCACCGAGCCTTGGGTATATCCGGACTCGAAGAAGGCCATCAGCCCGTGAGCCCATTCCTCAGAGTAGCCATTGCCGGTTGCGCTCTCACCGTCGCGGAAATCTCGATTGAAATAGAAGTTGCGATTGATCAGCGATAGCGTGCTGCCTTCGATGAAGCCCTCCGCTGCTGTTTCCGATTGGGCAAAAACCGGGGCGCTGCCCAGTGCCAGTGAAAGGGCTGTCAGTGAAAGGGCGGCCTTTTTGCTCATGATGATGCTCCTGATATACCGCATGTCAGCGTTCGAACGACGCCTCTTGCCTTTTTGTTTTTAGCGCTTGGCCATGATCTCCCCCTACAAATGACCGCAGGATTAGCGGCAAATGACGATCTCGTAATCTGCAGCGGCGCAACCGCAAGCATTTCGTGGATTACAAATTTGTAATGTTGCGGTCACCCGGTCGATATCCGCCCTTATATAAAGTCACCGCCGTTTAGCCATCAGCTATCTGGCCGGTTTAGCGCGGCTGGAGAAACGCGATCGACAATAAGGGGGCACTGCCCGGCAGTGTTGCGTATGTACCAAAAGAAACGCTTGTATCTGCTTGCCAGCGGCCTGCTTGGGCTGGCACTGATGTCGCTTGAGGTGGGCGCGCAAGACGGCCTGACACTGGAGCGAGCCGTGTCCCTTGCGTATGAACGCAACCCAGAATTCTCCGCCGCGCGGGCGGAGATCGGTATCGCGAGCGGCCTCCGCCGCCAGGCTGCGGCCATTCCAAATCCGGAATTAGGATTCGAGGTGGAAGACACTCAGTCCGATCGCCAGACTCGCTCAATCACGATCACACAGCCAATCGAGTTAGGTGGCAAGCGCGGCGCTCGAATCGGTGTGGCGGACGCAAATCGATCGATGGTGGATGCCGACCTCGACGTTCGGCGTCAGGGGTTGCGTGCAGATGTGATCCAGGCATTCTTCGCGGCCTTGCGTGCGCAAGAAGGCATGCGACTGGCCGAGGCCTCTCTGTCATTGGCCGAACGGGCTGCTAAGGTCGCCGACGCACAGGTCGATGCCGGAAAAGTTTCGCCAGTGGAGGCGACGCGCGCCGACATGCAGCTGGCGACCGTACAACTGGACCTGCGGCGAGCACGACAAGAATGGGACAACGCTCGCCAGATGTTAGCGCGCATGCTCGGGACCGACGCACCGGATTTTGGCGATTTGATGGGCAGTTTCGAACACCTGCCAGAGGTGCCTAGCGAATCTGCACTCCTGGCGCGCGTGCGTGAGAGTGCCGATATGCGTAGAGCTCTGCGCCAAGTGGCCTTGAGTGAAGCCGAGCTGGGGCTTGAACGCAGCCAGCGCTACCCGAACATAAGCGTCAGTATCGGTAGCCAGTACGACGAAATCGAGCGTGAACGCATCAACCTCGTCGGCCTCTCTGTTCCGCTGCCTTTGTTTGATCGTAACCAAGGCAATGTTCTGGCGGCCGCACGGCGGGCGGAACAGGCGCGTGATCTTCGCAATGCGGCCGAGCTGCGTGTGCGTGCGGAGATCCAACAGGCCCTGCGCGACTGGCGCACCGCACTTGGGGACGTCGAGGAGATACGCAACCGGATTCTGCCGGCAGGACAGCGAACCGTGGAAGCGGCTACACGTGGCTTCAGCCTGGGCCGCTTCGCGTTCCTCGACGTGCTCGATGCACAGCGTGCGCTGATCGATGCACGCACGCGCTATCTGCAGTCATTGCAAGCCGTGGTCGACGCCTGGGCGCGTATCGAGCGGCTGTACGGACCTACTACTACCTTCGAATGACCGAAACGCCGCCATTACGTATTGGCGGTGGGGGAGCTTGCATGAAAAAACAGACGGGAATCGCTCTGGCGGTCACTTTGATACTGCTGACAGGCATTGGCGTAAGACAAGGCTTCGTTCTTGACGCACAGGCCAGCGATAACAAGGCTGAGCACGCCGAGGATGGCCATGCGCATGAGGATGGAGAAAGCGGTCAAGAGAAATCCAAGGACGACCATGGGGACGAAGATGGTCATGGCGCTGAAGGCGATGACCACGGCCATGGTGACGAAAGCGGTCATGGCGGTGAGGAGGACAAGCACGGCAACGAAGAGCACGCCGAAGGTGAGATTGAGCTATCTGAGGAGCAAATACGTGCCGCAGGCATTCAGCTAAGCAAGGTCGGACCAGCCGAGATCGGCTCGTCCGTTTCCCTGCCGGGCGAGCTGCGTTTCGACGAAGACCGCACGGCGCATGTCGTGCCCCGTGTGGCAGGCGTTGTCGAATCTGTTTCGGTCAACCTGGGTGACCAGGTGAAGAAGGGCCAGTTGCTGGCGGTTATCGCCAGCCAGCAGCTGTCCGAACAGCGTAGTGAGCTGGCTGCCGCCGAGCAGCGCCTCCGACTGGCTCGCATCTTGTTCGAGCGTGAGCGCACTCTGTGGCAGGAGCGTATCTCTGCAGAACAGGACTATTTGCAGGCCCAGCAGAGCCTGCGCGTAGCAGAAATCGACTTGCGTAATGCCCAGGAAAAAACACGGGCGCTGGGCGGCGGAAGTGACTCCGGTGTGGGCAATCGCTACGAGCTCCGTGCACCTTTCGATGCAGTCGTCGTCGAGAAGCATATTGTGCTGGGCGAACGTGCAGATGAAACGACCAGCGTCTTCACGCTGACTGATTTGTCGCGGGTTTGGGCTACGTTCAGCGTACCTGCCCGTGATTTGATGCGCGTAACCGTCGGCCGAGAAGTCGAAGTTGTTGCCGGCGAGCTAGGGGTGCGAACAATGGGTAAGGTCGCCCATGTGGGCAGCCTGCTGGGCGAGCAGACGCGTGCCGCAACAGCCCGCGTGACCCTGGCCAACCCCGATGGGGCTTGGCGTCCCGGTCTTTTCGTGACGGTCCGAGTTAGCGCCGACGGACGTAGTGTTCCGGTCACGGTTCCAGTCGAGGCGGTCCAGACCGTCGAAAACGCGCCGACGGTTTTCGTTCGCACGCCGCACGGCTTCCAGGCGCACTCGGTCTCGCTGGGCCAGCGCGACGAAAATCGCGTGGAAATTCGTGACGGATTGCAGGCCGGCCAACAGATCGCGACCGCTGGCAGCTTCATCCTGAAATCCGAACTCGGCAAAGGCTCCGCCGAGCACGTTCACTGATCCTCCGGATACCTAACTCATGTTCGAACGTATTCTTCGCTTCGCCATCGAGCAGCGCTGGCTAGTGCTGCTCGCGGTCTTGGGCATGGCCGGCGTCGGGGTTTATAGCTACCAGCACTTGCCCATCGACGCTGTGCCCGACATCACCAATGTACAGGTTCAAATTAACGTCGCAGTCCCAGGCGCGTCGCCGCTTGAAACCGAGCAACGCGTTACCTTCCCCATCGAGACGGCGATGGCCGGCTTGCCCCACCTGCGCCAGACACGTTCATTGTCGCGCTCCGGGTTCGCTCAGATCACCGTGATCTTTGACGATGGCACCGATCTCTATTTCGCTCGGCAACTTGTGAGTGAACGGCTGCAGGCCGCGAGTAATGAGCTTCCGCAGGGCGTGGAGGTCACCCTCGGTCCCATCTCCACGGGCCTGGGGGAAATTTTCCTCTGGACGGTCGAGGCAGAGCCCGAGGCGCGCCGTGCTGATGGTCAGCCCTACACGCCGACGGACCTGCGCGAAATCCAGGACTGGATCATCAAGCCGCAGCTGCGAAACGTTCGAGGGGTTGCCGAGATCAACACAATCGGTGGCTTCGCCAAAGAGTATCAGGTCGCGCCCGACCCGAAGCTCATGGCCGCTTACCGAATCACTCTGGAACAGCTCGTCGTTGCGCTTGAGCGCAACAATGCCAACGTCGGCGCCGGCTTCATTGAGCGTAACGGCGAACAGTTGTCGATCCGCACACCTGGCCAGCTCGACTCCCCCGCGGACATTGGCAATATCGTCCTGAGCAACGCAGGCGGCGCGCCCGTGCGGGTTCGCGATATTGCCGAAGTGGGGATCGGCCGTGAGCTGCGTTCAGGGGCGGCCACCGACAATGGACGCGAGGTGGTCCTTGGGACCGCCTTCATGCTGGTAGGAGAAAATAGCCGTAGCGTGTCGCAGGCCGTCGCGCAGCGCTTGGAGAGTATCAACCAGAACCTGCCAAAAGGCGTAAGCGCGATAACGGTCTATGACCGGACCGACCTCGTGGACAAGGCCATCGCCACGGTTCGCAAGAACCTGATCGAAGGCGCGATCCTGGTTATCGCCGTGCTGTTTCTCTTCCTCGGCAACCTGCGTGCAGCCCTGATCACAGCAATGGTCATCCCGTTGTCCATGCTGTTCACCTTCACCGGCATGGCCACCAACAAAGTCAGTGCCAACCTCATGAGCCTAGGGGCTCTCGACTTCGGCATCATCGTCGACGGTGCGGTGGTCATCGTCGAAAACGCCATCCGCCGGCTTGCCCACGCCCAGGAAAAACATGGCAGGATTCTGACCCGTAGCGAGCGTTTCCACGAAGTATTCGCGGCGGCCAAGGAGGCACGGCGTCCGCTCATCTACGGCCAGCTGATCATCATGGTGGTCTACCTGCCCATCTTTGCGCTCACCGGTGTCGAGGGGAAGATGTTCCACCCCATGGCATTCACCGTGGTAATCGCACTGTTGGGTGCCATGATTCTATCGGTCACCTTCGTGCCCGCTGCTGTTGCGCTTTTTGTCACTGGTAAGGTGCAAGAGAAGGACAACCGCCTGATGCGCGCAGCGCGCAATGGCTATGCGCCCGTGCTCGACTGGGTCATGCGTCACCGCACATTGGTATTCAGTGGCGCCGTCGCTAGCGTGCTGCTGTCTGCCCTGCTGGTGATGCGAATGGGTAGCGAGTTCATTCCGAGCCTTAGCGAGGGTGATTTTGCGCTTCAAGCTCTGCGCGTTCCAGGGACCAGCCTCTCCCAATCCGTGGATATGCAGCAGCGGCTGGAAAAGGCAATTGCCAAGCAGGTCCCGGAGGTCAAGCGTACATTTGCCCGAACCGGCACCGCCGAGATCGCGGCTGACCCGATGCCGCCGAATATTTCGGACAGCTATGTGATGCTCAAGCCCAAGGAAGAATGGCCAGATCCGGACAAATCCCGCGAGCAGCTCATTGAGGACATCCAAAAGGCGGCCGCATCTGTGCCGGGCAGCAACTATGAGATGTCTCAGCCGATCCAGTTACGCTTTAACGAGCTAATTTCCGGAGTTCGCAGCGATGTGGCCGTTAAGGTGTTCGGGGACGATATGGATGTTCTCAACAAAACAGCTGATGACATCGCGGCGATATTGCAAGACGTACCAGGCGCTTCCGAAGTTAAAGTGGAGCAGACGACGGGCCTCCCATTGCTGAGCGTCAATGTGGATCGTGACAAGGCGGCACGCTTCGGGCTCAACATCGGCGATGTGCAGGATACCGTCGCCGCCGCGATTGGCGGACGGGAAGCCGGAACCTTTTTTGAGGGTGACCGTCGTTTCGACATCGTTGTTCGTCTTTCCGATACGCTGCGTGCCGATCCGGATGTGCTGGCTCGCCTGCCGATTCCGGTGCCAGCGGTAGCGGGTGCTGCCAACGACCGAATCGACTTTATCCCGCTGGCTGAGGTTGCCACGCTGGAATTCGTGCTGGGCCCGAATCAGATCAGCCGTGAGGATGGCAAGCGTCTGGTGGTGGTAAGCGCCAACGTTCGAGGGCGTGACATTGGCAGTTTCGTCCAAGATGCGTCTGCAGCAATCGCTGAACGAAACCCGGTACCGCCCGGTTACTGGACGACGTGGGGTGGGCAGTTCGAGCAGCTGCAGGCTGCCGCCAAGCGCCTGCAGCTGGTCGTCCCAGTCGCCTTACTGCTGGTCTTCGTGCTGCTGTTCATGATGTTCAACACACTGCGCGATGGGCTGGTCGTCTTCACTGGCATTCCGTTCGCGCTTACTGGGGGAATTCTTGCACTCTGGCTCCGGGACATTCCCCTCTCAATTTCCGCTGGCGTCGGGTTCATCGCGTTGTCGGGTGTGGCAGTACTCAACGGACTGGTGATGATTGCTTTCATTAAAGGATTGCTAGAGGAAGGCCGGCCTTTATCCGAGGCTGTGCGTGAGGGCGCACTGGTGCGATTGCGCCCAGTCCTGATGACAGCGCTGGTGGCGTCGCTCGGCTTCGTCCCAATGGCGTTGGCCACCGGGACCGGTGCGGAAGTCCAGCGGCCCCTGGCAACCGTAGTCATTGGCGGCATCCTCTCCTCGACGGCACTGACGCTGCTGGTATTGCCAGCGCTCTATTACACGGTCCTGCAGGGCCGCAGGAGACGCAACGAAGAGAATGAGGACGCGACCTGATATTGGTTTTCGCACAAAAAGGCCAGGCTCGATGCCTGGCCTTTTTTATGAACATCAAAATCGAAGCTTTAAAGGGTTCACTGAGCGATTTGTGGGCCCCCAATGCGCTGGTAACGATGACGGGCACGTTATTGGAAGAAAAAAAAGCGCCTCGAAAGGCGCTTAATACAGCTTTACCAACGGGACTCGGAAGCTATCGGAGGCGGAGATTGTTCGGGATGAAGCGGTTAGTCAGTTTTGGTTTCTTTCTTGATTAGCATATTGCTCTGATCTGGTCGCGTATTCTTAGCTTCTAGGACGTCTAATTTTTTTCCAGCTGACTCGGATCCGTGAATTCGTTTTTGATCTGCACGGAATTTTTCATTAAATTTCATTGAACGGTCATAGCCATCTCCTGCATAAGACAATGCGGAGCCGAAGATGACCGATCCAACAACAATAGCTTTCAACAGGTTCATAATGCAGTCCTCGCGAAATTCAAGTGGCTTATTGAGCTTTCCCGGTGAGCTCTACAGGTGCGAATGAATTTTGCGCGACCGAAGATAACGGCAGTGTGAGCCAAGCATTACATTATTGAAATGTAATATTTCGCAGTGCAGCTTGAGCCCCCGGAAAATTATCGAAAGATTACAGGTCTGTCATGTTCAGACCATGACAAGGGTCGGCCAGTTATCGGCATATTGTAGGCAATGACGCACGAACGCGGGCGGTGGTGGTCAGATTTCTGTCAATGGTTTGGAAGCTGTTTCCGTGCAAGACGATATAAATGGCTATTATTGTCTATTTGCCGTTATGGGCGGCTGTTTGGCTTCTTGGCCTTAGTCTAATGGTGGTTTTTTAATAGGCGGTTATAAACCAATGGTCCACGAACATAACCATAACACCGAAGCCATAGGCGATAAGCGTCTAATGGTTGCTATTGGCGTTAATACAGCATTAACACTGGGGCAAATAGTCGGCGGAATACTTTCTGGTAGCTTATCGCTCATAGCTGACGCGCTACATAATTTGAGCGATGCCGCATCACTGGTTATTGCGCTGATCGCACGTAAGATCGGTCGCAGGCCGCCAGATGCTTTTAAAACCTTTGGCTACCGGCGCAGTGAAACCATAGCGGCTTTGATCAACTTGGTCACGCTGATTATCGTCGGCCTCTATCTTATCTATGAGGCTGTAGGCCGGTTGTTTTCCCCGCAGCCCATTGAAGGTTGGACGGTGGTCGTGGTCGCGGGAGTAGCCTTGATTGTAGATATCGTCACTGCCTTGCTCACATACACGATGTCTAAGGACAGCATGAACATAAAGGCGGCATTCTTGCACAATGTGTCGGATGCACTGGCGTCCGTCGGCGTGATTATCGCCGGGACATTGATACTTCTATATGGCTGGTACTGGACGGATACTGTACTGACACTGATGATTGCTGGTTACGTGCTCTGGCAAGGCTTTAGCATGCTACCTAAAACCATTCACTTGTTGATGGAGGGCGCGCCAGAAGGAGTTTCCATCGCCGACATAATCAATATCATGGAACATGTAAACGACGTTGTGAGTGTTCACCACGTACACGTATGGGAAATCGCTGAGCATACAATCGCACTGGAAGCACATGTTGTCATCAAGAAGGCTAGCCTGCCCGATATTGAACGAGTAAAGACTGATTTAAAACGAGTACTTCATGAGCAATTCAAAGTCAGCCACTCGACACTTGAAATGGAGCTAGACGGCAGTGTTTGTATCGACACCAGGCAGGCCGACAGTCATCGCAGCGAAGCATAAGCCTGCTTTGCGCTCAACGCTGTTGCTAGACAGTTAGCTCGATATCAACGGAGTGAACTTGTGACATCACTCGTTGCCGCTATGTCATCGACCAGAGACATGCTAGCGGCATGTGGCCAAAGCAGTTCTTCACAAGGAGATCAGGCTAGGTCGTGGGCATCTTCGGCATGCTGATGTGACGAGTAAGCCCCGGCAGACGCTAACGCCGCCGAGGCTCAGAGCCAGCGGCGGACTTGTGCGCGGTAGCGGACGAATGATTCGCCGAACAGTGCTTCCAGCGCCCACTCTTCGGGTGCTACTTGGAAACGGTTCATGTACAGCACGAAAGCAACCACGCCCAGCAGGGTCAGAGGCGAGGCCAAGGCCAGCGCCCAAGCCGCAAGGATAATGGCGAAGCCTAAGTACATGGGATTGCGGCTGTATTGCTAGATGCCAGCCTCCACTAATGCCGAAGCCTGCTGCGGCATTAGTGGATTGACCGTAGTGCGAGCGCGGCGAAACGACAGTACGCCGGCGAGGCACACGCCGAGCCCCAGGAGCAGTACCGGCAAAGCGAAGGTCAGGCGCGCGGTCCATGCCAGTTCGAAGCCCGGCAATTTGGTTCCCGACAAACCCATCAGCACAGCCATCAGGCCCGCCACGAGCAGCGGTGGCACGCGGTTTTCCAGCGCGCTCATAGTGTTATTCCCGTGCCTTGGCCACTTCGCTGTTCACCAACTGGCGCAGCGGCTCCGGGCCAAACTCGCTGAGCGCACGACCATTGACAAAAAAGGTCGGCGTGCCACGAACCCCAACGGCCTTAACGTCCTGCATGTCCGTTTCCAGCACGGCGTTGACGCCAGGCGTATGCATCTCCTGGCGGGCCTGCTCCAAGTTCAAACCGACGCGCTCTGCGGCAGCCCATGCCTGCGTTACCTTGGGATCATCGTGCCAACCGGGTTGGGCCTCCAGCACAGCCTCCAACACTTGTTCATGGAGATTTTGCTTACGCGCCGCCTCCAGCATTCGCGCCACCTCTTCGGAGCCTTGATGGAACAGTACATAGCGCAGCACCAAACGCACGTCTTCCGGGTTCTCGGCGAGGATCTGCTTCACATAGGGGTGAAAGGCGCGACATGCCTCGCAGGAAGGATCAAAGAATTCGACGATGGTTACTGGAGCCTGCGCCGGGCCGAACACCGGTGAGTGGAAGCGAACCAACTGGCCGCCGCCTTGTTTGGTTTGTGTCGCGGCCTCTTGGGCGGTCGAACCGGGAGCCTGGGCCTGTTGAGGCGACTGGGAGGGGGAATAGAAGAATGCAGCGGCAGCAAAGACGGCCAGGATCACGACACTGACGATCAGGACCACGGAACGGCGATTCATGGAGTTGTTCTCCGACGGATGAGAATGAGCAGGATGGCGATCAGGATAAAGCTGAACAAGGCGAGTGCCGGCAGGGGCACCACGCCGAAGAGGGTCATTCCGGCGCCTGAGCAGGATGGACCAGTGGCCGTGCAGGGCTGGATCGGCTGCGGAATCAGCCCTGCATAGAGCAGCGTGTGAACAAATGCCAGCGCCGCACCGATAACGGTCAGCGGTAGGGCATAACGCCAGACTGTAAAATCCGAGCGGTAGCAGGCTATGGCCAGGATCACCGCCAGCGGAAACATGAAGGCACGCTGGAACCAGCACAACACGCAGGGTGCCTGGCCCATCACCTCACCAATGAACAGCGCGGACAGCGTCGATACCAGTGCGACCAGCCAGGTTAGCAGCAGCAGATTCCAGGTCATGCTTGGAGGTTGAGGATTCATTTCGGTTAACTCGTGGGGATGTAAGCACTTGCGGTAGAACGGCCATCCAGTTGATTCGGAACATCATACTTCCTTTTATCGGCAAGGCTTGGTTCTGTACGAAAAGTACTGTCATAGGCATCGCAGCGTGCGAGCCAACGTGACCATGGCGGCAAAACTGCCAGCTTGTCATAGCGAGTCCCGATCCTGCGGCTTTCCTTCAGCCAGCTGAACATCCGCTCGATGATGTTACGTTGCCGGTATGTCGGGCGATCAAACAGCCGGGGTAAGCCCGGCTTGGTCTTGTGCTTCATGCTCCGCAGCGGAATCACAGGTTGCATCCGTAACGGTCACAGTAGTGGCGCAGGTGTTCAGCATCGTAGCCCTTGTCCGCCAGCAATCAGCGACAGCGCTTTCGAGGCCGGCCTTGCTTGCCGGGAATCCGGACCTGATCCAGGAGTAGTGCCTGAGCATGTGAGATGTCGCTGGCTTGACACGGCGACAGCAAAAAGCGCAGAGGCACACCGTTGGCATCGCAGAGCATGTGGATCTTGGTGGTCAGGCCGCCTCGGCTACGCCCCAATGTATGGTCTACCGGTTCTTCTGGCCCCCCTTTTTCCCGGCGCCAGAAGAAGCTCGGGTTGCTCGCACTGCTGTTGAGTCAATCATCCAGGTATAGGTAGATCAGGCCTTCTTGACTCAGGCGAATGTGCAAGCGTTCAAGCACCCGGTCGAACGTGCCGTCGTCACTCCTGTCACGAAAGCGCTGATATACCGTCGACCATGGGCCGAGCCGCTCTGGCAAGTCGCGCCATCAGCCGGTCGTCACTGCGAGGCCGCCCCATCTTCTGTTTGGGGGAAACCAGATCTGCGATCAGCTCCCAGGCGGCATCCGGGAGTTCGTAGCGCTTTGCCATGCGGGCCTGCAGCCTGTCATGGCGCCGATTCTACGTGAAGCAAATCATGGCGCAGTACCCGCAGGACGTACGCCTGGTCGTGCGCTATGTGCTGTTCCACCGGGGCTCGGAAGAGGCCGTGCGCTTACTGGAGACGGCGCGCATGCAGGGGCTTTACGAGCCGGTGCTGGCCGCCGTGCTGGAAGCACAGCCGCTGTGGCATGACGACGCGCAAGCACAGAAAGCCTGGGAAGCGGCCGCCGCAGTGGGTCTGGATGTCGAGAAGGCCCGCGCCACAATGAACTCGCCGGCCATCGACGAGATACTGGCCAAAGATGCTGCGGACGTGAAGAAAGTCGGCATTCAAGGTACGCCCACCTTTTTCGTCAACGGAAAGCTTCTGACTAAATTCGGCCCAGAGCCTCTGTTGGAGTTGGTGCAAAGCGAATTGCAGAAAGTGCGCTAAAACACCAAGACTGGCGCAAACGCCGTGACTGCTTTAATCGGGAGTTTTTATGCGAGCACTGGAAAACAAGATACCTCCGCCGATTGTGACTGCTCTGTTCGGGCTGCTGATGTGGCTGGTCGCCCGATATGTGCCGAGCCTCGACCTGGCGCTCTCTGTGCGTGTGCTGTTGGCGCTGCTCGTGTCGGCCATTGGCGTTTGCTTCAGTGTGGCCGGAGTGCTGTCGTTTCGGCAGGCGCAGACCACCGTCAATCCGCTTAAACCTGAAACTGCATCAGCGCTGGTGCGCTCGGGTATCTATCGGTACTCACGCAACCCGATGTACGTCGGCTTTGCTCTGTTATTGCTGGCCTGGGCCTGCTACCTGGCCTCACCGTTAGCATTGCTCGGGGTGCTGGGGTTCGTCCTGTATATGAATCGCTTCCAGATCAACCCTGAGGAGCGCGCCCTGACAACCCTGTTCGGCAGCGAATTCCAGGTCTATCAGGCGCAGGTGCGTCGCTGGCTCTAAGTTGGCTAGTCCACCGTGTTAGAACGGCCATCTGGAAGCCAGCGGTCTTCCAAAGCAATAATTTGTGGCAACGACCTAGAGGTTGAATGCCCGCTTTCGCCGATTTCTGCCAATTGATGCCCCAGGTAGTACCGTCCTAGCTCGTCTGCCTGTTTGATGATCCAAGCTGTATCGAACCTCTGTGGTCGAGGCAGGCATCAGAGGCGCCAGCCTTTGTTTTATCCACAAAACCTGTGGATAACCCTTTCGATAACTCCTGAATGCACACAACCGAGGGCGTCTTATTCACCTGACGATTTTTTGACCACTCCTGAGATTGGCTCAGCACAGGAGCTCATAAAACCGGCAACACAGCAGTTCCCTTTGTTTGCTGATCCGGTTCCACAGAACGCCGATGGTCTCGCCTCGACCTTGCCGAGAGCCGAGCCATGCACACCGCCCTTCCCTATCACAGTTGCCTGCTGCTGGCCGCTCTGGCGACCGGCTGCGCAACGCCTCCACCGCTCTCTCCCCCGCCCGATGAGGTGGCGGCTCCGGCACCGGAGAACATCCCGGTTGTCCGCTACGGCCGCTACACCCTTGTCGAGCTAATCCCGACGGCCGCTCAGCAGGATCTGCTGTTGCAGATCGTCGACGTGTCCATTCCCGACACTCTCAACGCCAACGTCGCTGACGCACTGCGCCATGTATTGCAACGCTCCGGCTACCAGCTCTGCAGCGGAAGTGAAACTGATGCGCTGGGCAGACTCCCGCTGCCGGCGGCCCACTACCACCTTGGCCCGCTGCAACTGCGCGATGCCCTGCTGACCCTAGCCGGGACAGCGCGGACGCTGCACGTCGATCACACTGCACGCCGCGTCTGCTTCACCCAGCCTCCCCATACGCCAGCCGAAGCCCCACCCGCCACTGCGGATACCGCTCCCGGTGCCGCTAGGGAGTCACAGCCATGACGACGATGCTAGGTAGCGAGCAACACCGGCACGGCACGCTGATGCGCACCGCCATCATCACTTGGCTGTTGCTCATCAGCGCCGCCGTCGTGATCGATCACGTCGCGCTGTCGGGTCTGGCGACACAGGTCGAAACCAGCGCCACCGGCCTGCAGGTCGCCGTGCTGGAAAAGCGCTTGGCCGACCTAGTCCAGCAGGTCGAACAAGCCCAACAGCAACCTGACGCACTGCCCCAGGCGCGCTACGACGTCGAGCATCAGGCCTTGGAGCGGCGACTGAACGTCATCGAGCAGGCCCTCGGCAGCCGCCCGACCGCGGAGAGTCTACTGCCGCTGGTGGCCCGCATTGAGCAGTTGGAAATACAGCTCAACGAACCTCGCCCAGCACCACCGCCGGTGCCCCGCCCGCGAGCTTCCGTCCCCGCTAAACCAAAGTCCATCGAGCCGCCATTCCGGGTGATCGGTGTCGAGCTACGTGCCGGCGAGCGGTTCCTTTCGATTATGTCAGCCACCTCGGGCACGCTCTCGCAGGTTCACCTGCTGCGCCCCGGCGAGACGGAAGCCGGTTGGCACCTCGAAACCATCGAACGGAGCGCTGCCGTGTTCCGACACGGCGACGACACTCGTCGCCTGCCCATTCCCGCGCAGTAGGACAAGCAGATGAAGCTGCACCATATCGTCCCCGTACTGATCGCCCTGCTGATCAGCAGCCTTGTCCAAGGAGCGGAAACCCTCACCGCCAACAACCTGCCCACGCGCGAGCGACTGATGACCACCGAGCGCGCCGACGAGCAGCACACGCGAGGTTGGGGGCTGAGCGCCGAGGAATGGGCGCGCTACCGGACGCTGATGCGAGGGCCGCTGGGTATCTATTCTCCCAACCTCGACCCACTTACCGCGCTAGGCATTGAGGCGCGCTCCGACCAAGAACGGCGACGCTATGCAGAGTTGCAGGTCGAAGCAGAAGCCCACCCTACCCGTCAGCGTACATCCGTTGCTGGTGCTGCTGCCGAGCGCGGCGCTGCTCGGCCTGGCGGTGAACATCACCGCAGCCAGCTTCAAGAAATACTTGTGATTCGCTAGCCAGTGGGTAGTGACGCTTGAGTCCGCCTGTAATAGGGGCACACCCAGGTTCCCATTGTTTAAGGCAGCTCCTCAGGCATACCGAGAGCATTTAGCCACTTCTCGCAAATTGCGGATTGGCCAATGTCGAAGCGACTTCCCCCACCAGCCGACAGGCATCACGCGCCCGGTCTGACCCTGGCGCTGCTGCTCGGCCTATGCGTTTCCGGCCACGCCAGCGCGGACGATGCCACGCCCGAACACGCCAGGCTCGCCGCCGCGCTGCGCCAGCTCGACAGCATCGAACGGCTCGTCGCACAACAAGCCGCGCAGCAACAGGACGAACGCACCCGCTACCACTTCGACTACGCCCGTCTCACCGCTGACCTTGAGCGCGTGCGCGCCGGCATCCACGACTACCTCACCCCAACGCGTGCGCAACCGCGCGACTCCGCCCTGCTGTTTGGCGACTACCGCCAGCCTGTCGCCGCCCTCGAACCGCAGGTCGCGCCATGAACGCCGCGCAGACCGCCGCGTTCCAGGCCAACAGCGGCATCCCTCCTTCCGACATGGCGACCGTGCTGCTCGGTGCGGTATTTGCCGTCCTGCTCGTTTGGGGCACTTGGGCGATGCGCAGCGCCTACGTCGGCTGGGCAGAAGAACAACTTTCCCAACGTCAGTTCCTGGTCGTCGTGGTGCGCTTTGCCGTGCTGTACCTGGTCTTGACCTTTTTTCTGCTCTCGTAAGAGGTAGCCATGATGAAGCCGTTCACCCGCATTTCCCGACCCCTCCACTTCGCTAGCCTGGCTGCATTGCCGATGTTCAGCATGCTGACACCTCTCGCCCACGCCGAGCTGCCCACTCTGGAAAACCCTTCGCGCGGCACGGGCGGCGGCATCATGGAAACGCTGCAAAATTACGGCTACGACATCGTGATGCTCATCGCACTGCTCGTGGTCGCCTCGATGTTCGTCGGCGTCTGCTACCACGCCTACACCCGTTATGCGGAAATCCACATTGGCCGCTCAACCTGGGGCCAGTTTGGCCTGACCGTGGCGGTCGGTGCGGTCCTGCTCGTGGTTGGCATCTGGCTGCTGACCGAAGCCATCGGCGTTCTCTGAACCAAAGGAATGCCGACATGGCTGAAGACATCCGTCCGGACGGGACGGTGGCGTTCCTGCCCCACCGCCTCAACCGTCACCCCGTGGTGGTGCGAGGGCTGACGGCGAATGAACTGTGGGTCTGCGCGGGATCATCGGGGATGATCGGACTCGGGAGCGGTATCCCGCTGGCCTTCATGTTCGCGACGATTGCCATCGTCCCTACGGCCATCTTGCTGGCGGTCGCCGCTGGCATTTTCATCGGTGGCGGCACGCTGCGCCGGCTCAAACGCGGCCGCCCCGAAACCTGGTTGTACCGGCAGTTGCAGTGGTGGATCGCGGTCAATCTGCCGCAGCTCGCGCCTTTCACCGATGGCCACGCACTGGTAATACGATCCGGTTACTGGACGACACGCCGGAGCAAGGCGCTGTGAGCCGGTTCAAGAACGAAGTGCTGCGGCTCGAAGCACACATCAAGACCCTGCGCATCGGGGCCAGCGCACTGGTCGTACTGGCGCTGGTTATGGGCGTCGGCTGGTGGAGCGCGCCACGCGACCTGACCATCCATGTACCGCCAGACCTGCGCTCAGGCAGTACTCGTAAATGGTGGGACGTGCCGCCTGAGAGCGTTTACGCCTTCACCTTCTACGTCTGGCAGCAGCTCCAGCGCTGGCCCACCAATGGCGACGAGGACTACCCGCGCAACCTGCATGCGCTGTCGTCCTACCTAACGCCCGCCTGCCAGGCGTTCCTGCAGCAGGACTACGAGTACCGCCGCAATGCTGGAGAGCTGCGGCAGCGCGTGCGCGGCATCTACGAGATTCCGGGCCGCGGCTACGGCGACAACCCGACGCTGCGCGTGCGCACCGTCTCCACCCGCGAGTGGGTCGTGAGCCTCGACGTCACGGCAGACGAATACTACGCCTCGGAGCAAGTCAAACGCGCGCTGGTGCGCTATCCGCTCAAGGTCCTGCGGATCGACGTCGACCCTCAGCGCAACCCGTTCGGGCTTGCCATTGACTGCTACGAGGGCGCGCCGCAGCGCATTGCCACCCCTGTCGATTCGGCGGCGCCCGCCCCCTCCCTGGAAAACATGCAATGAACCGCTTATTGCCACTCGCTCTTGCGGCGCTCGCCCTGGTTCTGTTCAGCGCCGTCCATGCCACCGAACTCCTGAGATGGGAAAGACTGCCGCTGGCCGTACCACTCGTGGTTGGCCAGGAGCGCATCGTCTTCGTCGAGCGCAATGTCCGCGTCGGCGTACCCGCATCGGTCGGTAGCCGCCTGCGCGTGCAGAGCGCCGCCGGGGCCATCTACCTGCTGGCGAGCGAGCCAATCGAACCGACCCGGCTGCAACTGCAGGACGCCGATACCGGTACCGTCATTCTGCTCGACATCGCCGCCGAACCCGAGCAGGAGGGCCAGCCACCTCTGGAGGTGGTTCGCATCATCGAGGCCGCATCATCCGACACTCAAACCGATGCAGATGACGGCAGTGCCACAGCGACCCCGCCCGTGCGGGCTACACCGCAGCCCGTCATCCTCACCCGTTACGCGGCACAGAACCTTTACGCACCGCTGCGAACCGTCGAACCCGTGCCGGGCGTCACACGCGCAACCCTGCGCCGCGACCTGCCGCTGGACAGCCTGTTGCCAACACTGCCGATACAGGCCCAGGCGCTCGCGGCATGGCGTCTGGACGACCTGTGGGTCAGTGCCGTGCGCCTGCGCAACAGCGCCTCGCACTGGCTCGACCTGGACCCGCGCGCGCTGCATGGCCAGTTCCTCACCGCAACCTTCCAGCATTCGACGCTGGGGCCGAGCGGCACACCGGACGACACCACCGTCGTCTACCTCGTCACCCGTGGACACGGGCTGGCGCAGGCCCTGCTGCCAACCATCGCGCCCGTCGATGCCTCCCTCAACCTGCCCGTGCCGCAAGATGACGGAGGTCGCTGATGCACAGCAATGGCCTGCTCAAATGGTTGATGATCCCTCTGGCGCTGCTGTTGGTGTTCCTCGGCATCAAGCTGTTCTCTGGCGGCAACGACGTTCCCGGTGCACTGGAAGAAGCTACCCGGCTCACGCCCGATGAAGCCAAAGCGCTTGGTATCGAAGGCGACACCCCACGTGACACCGTGGCAACGTTAGTCGCCCAGGTCCGTCAACTACGCACCGAGTTGCAGACAGCACTGAGCGATAACAAGGTCCAGCGCGAAGAGAACCAACGGCTGCGGCAACGCGAAGGCACCATCGACCGTCGCATCCAGAGCGCGCTCGACAGCGAACGCAATCAGTTGCATCAGGATCGGCAGCAGGTCAGCAGCGAACGGCAGAAAACCCAGGGCCTGCTCCAACAACTGCAGCAGCGGCTCGATGGCATCGACAAGGATAACCCCGCCGATCTACCGGTCGGCCTAGGCCTTGAGACGAGCGACGGCCTGGCTGGCGATACCCTGCGCTGGATCGAGCCGGAGGACCGACTCGACGACGGCAAGCAGCGCAACACCGGCAATGCCAGCAGCCCCGGCTTCCCGACCCACTTCGGGCCGGCACAGAAGACGCTGGAAACCACTGCCAGCTCCGCCGTCGACGCCGGACGCCGCGCGGCGGGTGTGCCCGAGACGACAGCCGTCTACACCGTGCCGACCAATTCGACCCTGATGGGCTCGATCTCCATGACAGCACTGATCGGCCGCGTACCGATCGACGGCACCGTCAGCGACCCGTATCCATTCAAAGTTCTGATCGGGCGGGACAACCTCACCGCGAACGGCATTGATATTCCGGATGTTGCCGGTGCTGTGGTCAGCGGCACCGCCTCGGGCGACTGGACCCTCTCCTGCGTGCGCGGGCAGATCCGTTCGGTCACGTTCGTCTTCGAGGACGGCACTATCCGCACCCTCCCGAAAGACGACGAGCGCGGCGGCCACCGCCAACAAGGCAACAACGGCAACGACCCACAGGACGGCATAGGCTGGATCAGCGACCCGCACGGCATTCCTTGCGTCAGCGGCCAACGCCGCAGCAACGCGCAGCAGTACCTGGGCACGCAAGCCCTGATCACCGCAGCCGGTGCGGGCGTCGCCTCGCTGATCGACTCCGACAGCGGTCAGGTCTCCTACATGAGCAACGACGGCTCCATCGGCACCGTAGGCATCGGCGCGAACGAGGCCATGGGCCGCATCCTTGCTGGTGGCGTGCAAGACATGTCCGCCTGGGTCAACAAGCTCTATGGTCAGGCGTTCGCAGCGGTCTACGTCAAGCCCGGCGCACGCGTCGCAGTGCATCTCGATGAACCCCTGACCATCGACTACGACCCGAAAGGACGCCGCGTCGATCACCGCCTTGGAGGCAGCTCACATGCGCAAGATCTGGATTAACAGCCTAACGCTGTTGGCCGTCGTGCTCACACTCGGCGGCTGCGCGACAAGCAAGGACGAACTACTGCCGCACGACGACAGCACCATGCTCGATATCTGGAACGTCGAGACCGGCGGCGGAACCGCTCGGCAACTGCTCGACGCGCGCCAGGCCCTGCGCCGGCCGTTGACCGAGGCCGATGTACACGCTGCGCCCATTGTGCAGGCCCGCTACACACGCACGGCCGCCAACGAGATTTACCGGCAGTTCCATCGGCTGCCGAACCCCGATCTGCTGATGTACGTGTTCCCGCACTTGGCTGGCAGCGACCCGGTGCCGGTGCCCGGCTACACCACGCTGTTCCCCCTGTACCAGCGTGTGCAGTACGCACTGCCTGGCGAACGGGTTGAGGATTACTGATGGCCTGGTCCCTGTTCAAGCACCGGCGCCAGGCCGAGGAACCCGCGCCACCTGCGGACGCCTGGGCTCGCCACGTCGCCGAGTTGCACACCCACGGCATTGCCGAACCTGGCACCGCACACGCCTCGCGTCGGCCAGCCACTCAGACCGACGAGAAGGCGCTCTACGATGTTGCGCCCTCGTTCACCGACCTGCTGCCGTGGGCCGAGTACCTGCCCCAGTCACAATGCATGCTGCTTGATGACGGCACCTCGGTGGCGGCCTTCTACGAGCTGCTCCCGGTCGGCACGGAGGGACGCGAACCCACCTGGCTGCTGCAGGTCCGTGACACGCTGGAAAACGTGCTGCAGGATGCCTTCGACGAGCTGGAGGACAACCCCTGGGTCGTGCAGCTCTACGCGCAGGACGACACCAACTGGGATCGCTACCTCGATGAGCTGCGCCACTACGTCCAGCCCCGCGCCCAAGGCAGCGCCTTCACCGAGTTCTACCTGCGCTTCTTCAGCCACCACCTGCAGGCCATCGCCAAGCCTGGCGGGCTGTTCGAGGACAACACCGTCACCCAATTGCCCTGGCGCGGGCAGACTCGGCGCACGCGGCTGGTCGTCTATCGCCGTGTCGGCCAGGCACCGCAGCGTCGTGGACAATCGCCCGAGCAGGCGCTCAATCGGGTCTGCGACCGCCTCGTCGGCGGCCTGGCCCATGCTGGCGTGCGCGCCCGGCGTCTCGGCGCGGCGGATATCCACGGCTGGCTGTTGCGCTGGTTCAATCCCCATCCAACCCAGCTCGGTAACAGCGCCGAAAACCGGGAGCGCTTCTATGCCCTGACCCGCTACCCGGACGAACAGGAGCCTGGCGAGATCGAGCTGGCCAGCGGCACCGATTTCGCACAACGGCTGTTCTTCGGCCAGCCGCGCTCGGATGCCGCCCTGGGCCAGTGGTACTTCGATGGCATGCCACACCGCGCCATCGCCGTCGACCGCCTGCGCAGCCCACCCACCACAGGGCATATCACCGGCGAAACCCGCAAGGGTGACGCGATCAACGCGCTGTTCGACCAACTGCCGGAAGACACCATCCAGTGCCTGACGCTGGTCATCACCCCGCAGGATGTGCTCGAAGCGCACCTCAACCACCTCGGTCGCAAGGCCGTGGGCGACACCTTGGCCTCGGAACAGGCCCGTGCCGATGTGCAACAGGCCCGCAGCCTGATCGGCAGCGCCCATAAGCTGTACCGAAGCGCACTCACCTTTTACCTGCGCGGCCGCGACGAGGCGGAACTGGACGCACGCGGCCTGCAACTTGGCAACGTGCTGCTCGGTGCCGGGCTGCAACCGGTACGCGAAGAAGATGAGGTCGCACCGCTCAACACCTATCTGCGCTGGCTGCCCTGCGTCTACGACCCTGCGCTGGACAAGCGCCAGTGGTACACCCAGCTGATGTTCGCCCAACACGCCGCCAACCTGGCACCGCTGTGGGGGCGCAGCCAGGGCACCGGCCACCCCGGTCTCACATTGTTCAACCGCGGCGGCGGCACCATCACCTTCGATCCGCTCAATCGCCTCGACCGGCAAATGAATGCGCACCTATTTCTTGCCGGCCCTACCGGCTCCGGCAAGTCCGCCACGCTCAACAATCTGCTCAACCAAGTTACCGCGATCTACCGACCAAGACTGTTCATCGTCGAAGCCGGCAACTCCTTTGGCCTGTACGGCGATTTCGCCGCGCGGCTGGGTCTCACCGTGCATCGTGTGAAACTCGCGCCCGCCTCGGGCGTCAGCCTCGCCCCGTTCGCCGATGCGCACCGGCTGGTGGAAACGCCCTGTCAGGTGCAAACGCTCGACGCCGATGCCTTGGATGAAGACGACGCGGCTAACGATGGCGATGAGCAGCGCGACGTCCTGGGTGAGCTGGAGATCACCGCCCGCCTAATGATCACAGGAGGAGAAGAACGCGAGGAAGCGCGCATGACGCGTGCTGATCGCAGCCTGGTTCGCCAATGCATCCTCGACGCGGCAGAGCGCTGTGTCGCCGAGCAACGCGCGGTGCTCACGCGGGACGTTCGCGATGCCCTGCGCGAGCGCAGCCGCGACACGACTTTACCCGAGGTTCGCCGTGCACGGCTGATGGAAATGGCCGATGCCATGGACATGTTCACCCAGGGCAGCGATGGCGATATGTTCGACCGCCCCGGCACGCCCTGGCCGGAAGCCGACATCACCATCGTCGACCTGGCTACCTATGCCAGGGAGGGCTACAACGCTCAGCTTTCCATCGCCTATATCTCGCTGATCAACACCGTCAACAACATCGCCGAGCGCGACCAGTTCCTGGGCCGCCCGATCATCAACGTCACCGACGAGGGGCATATCATCACCAAGAACCCATTGCTCGCCCCCTATATCGTCAAGATCACCAAGATGTGGCGCAAACTAGGGGCCTGGTTCTGGTTGGCAACGCAGAACCTGGACGATCTGCCCAAAGCCGCCGAGCCAATGCTGAACATGATGGAGTGGTGGTTGTGTATGGGCATGCCACCGGACGAGGTGGAGAAAATCGCCAAATTCCGCGAACTCACCCCGGCGCAGAAAGCCCTGATGCTCTCTGCCAGAAAGGAGATCGGCAAGTTCTCGGAAGGCGTTATCCTGTCGCGCAGCATGGAGCTATTGTTTCGCGCGGTGCCCCCCAGCCTCTATCTCGCGCTCGCCCAAACCGAGCCGGAGGAAAAGGCCGAGCGCTACCAGCTCATGCAACAGCATGGCATCAGCGAACTCGACGCCGCGCTCGAGATTGCCGAGAACATTGACCGGGCGCGCGGTATCGCCCCGCTGTCGATGGACTGGAGCATCCTGAGCAAGGTCCGTTGAAGAACTCTAAAATTAGACCAAATGTACAGGTGTAATCGGCGTTTCGCCGACTATTGAGCGATGGGAACCAAATCCTCCCGCACACCCGAACTCACGGCCAGGCGCTATCCTGGGAGCGGAACCGCCTTGGCCCAAACGCCGAATCCCGCCATTCCTACGTGCTCTGCGACGCATCAGTTAAAGCGACACTTAAACCGGACGAATCAGTTTCCGATTCTTTGTCGTGCTTGAGTTAGAACCCGATAATCCCAGAGGGAAAAGTCAGATAAATATGGGATTGGTCGAAATTGGCCGGGATTTGATGGGATGGAATATGCAAAGGGATTGCGAAAGACGCAAGGGGGATCGAGGCGTCCCTGCCTCGGTGGTTAGCAGTCTTCGTTGCCGTCCTCGGGCGGGGCGAACAGGTCGTGTTGGTTGCGGGCGATGGTGGCCAGGCGCATCCGTTTGACGACCCGGTAGACGTACTGCACAGACACGCCGTGCTTGGCCGCCACCTCGCTATGGTTGCGCCCGGTCCAGTCATCGTAGATCTGTTGATGCAGCTTCGACGCCTGGACGCTCACCCCCTTCGGTATGTACACCACCTGCCCGCCCCACAGATGGGCGAAGAGCATCGTGATCTCCACGCTCGCCGCCTCAGCCAGCTCGGCGGTTACCCCCAGGCTTTCCTGCAGCGCTTTCGCGATAGGCTCAACGGCCTCGGTTAGCAAGTCGCCACCACGCATAGTGCTCATTTTTCAGTCCTCCCCACCCACTTTTTAAGATGCTCGATCACCCGGCTGGCCTGATCGACATTCAACCATTGCAGCGCCGCGACCTTGGTTCGGTTTTTGACGAAGGTCGCCAGCGCCGCCTCAGACGGGTCGCGCACTTCGCCTTGGTCGTGCAGCTGCAGCCAGAGAGAGCGGATTTTCTTGGCCTGCTCGCTGTCGGCCAGCGGGCGAGATTGCTTGTTTGGACGAACCGTGAAGCCGCGCTTCTTTAGGTGTTCCAAAACCCGCTCCAGATTTGGAATGCTCAGGTCGGCAGTGGATGTGGTGCCACCCAAGCCCTTCATGCCTGCCAGCATCAGACGATAGGTCTCGTCGTCCATGCCCAGATCCCGGCGGCCAACGTGGATCAGCTTGATCAGGCGCAGTCGGTTTGCAGTTGTCACGCGCGATCTCCCATAAGTGCGGCGAGGCGGCGCTCGCCTTCTTCCTTCGTGATGATCTTGAGCATTACATCGCCCTCGATTCGCCCGATCTGCTCCTGGATGATTTGCTGCGGGGTTTGCCCCTTGTGTGCCTTCGCTGGCGCAACATGCTGTGCCTGGCGCGCCAGCTGCGGATCGCTGGCAATCCCGAACACCACAGCCCGGAGGTAGTGGTGGTTGTCGAGAGGCAGTGTCAGCCGATCACGTTGAGCCAGCATCTGGTCGATGCCAGCAACCCACAGCGCCGGGCTGGCCGGCTTGCGTTCGCTGGTGCGTGCATCACGGGTGACGCTGCCTTCTTTTATAAGCACCGTCAGCTCTTCGATCAGCTTGATTGCCCGCGATGTGCGCAGCCCTCGCTTGGCCGGGCTGAACAGGCGCAGGTACGCCAGCACAGCCCGGCCAAGCTTCGGCTCCATTTCCGCAAACTGAGCGGCCAGGCGCTTGCCTTCGTCATCCGCGAAACCCGACTCCAGAGGGTACTGCTCTCCGCAGCAAGGGCACTGAATTCGCACGGTTTCAGGCCTCCGCAGTCAGCAGCGCGCGCGGCTTATGGCCAACCGCCTGATGAAGCTGCGCGGACTTCCCGGCCAGGTAGCCGGCCTCGGCAGCGCCTTCGTCGCGGGCCTTGAGCTTGCGGCGTTTGAGTTCCGCTTTGCCCAGGTTGGGATAGTGCTTCGCCATATAGGCTTCGATGGCCTCGGCGATGTTGTCCTCTACGCCGGCAAACTCATCGACCTTGTGGTACACCGCATCAATCCAGCCATTGGCGAAGTGGTCGCCACGGGCCACCTTCGTCGAGCGCTTGCAGCGTTTGTTATTCGGAGACTTCAGGAAGTCGCGGCGAGCCTTCTGCAACTGCCGCTCCAGCACCTGGTAGGCATAGCCAGACAACTCTGGGGCTGCCGCGCAGCCTACGAAGATGAAAGCTCCGACGACCTCCAGGTGCTGTGTAACAGTCGAGGAAATGATGAGCCGGGTGCCAAAAGCGTGAGCGCAGACCTGAGCCAGGCGCACGCGCCAAGCAGGCGGCTTTCCGTCTGATCCGGCCTCGATGGTCACCTTGCCGGCCATCGAGGCCAGCACGTCCCCCATCTCCAGGCTGTAGACATCCATCAGCTTGCGTGCCTGACGAAGCGCGATCTCCGCTTCGTTGGCATTGGCGGTCTTCGACTTTGCCATCTCCAGGCATTTCTTGATCTTTTCGAGAATCCGATCCTGGCTCATCTCAAACCCCCGCCACATCAAGGCTGATGGCCTTGTATTCGTCCGTTTCGCCGACCCGCTCATAGAGGCGGATGTAGCTCTTCGAGCCGATCACCTGGCATGCCTCGCCGATGGCCAGCATTGCGCGCTGCCAGCGCTCGTCCTGAATTTCCAGACGGCGCAGCGCCAAGACCCTGGCGGTGCGAATCTCGCCTTTGATATCCGTGCGGAACGCATCGTTGACAAGGGTGACCACTTCAGGGCGCGCGCCCTCGGTCCATTCACGAAGGCATTCATCAATCAAGGCGCGCGCAGCCTGCAGGCGCTCATCGAGCACAATGCTCTCCTGGACGGCCAGTTGGATCTTGTAACGACCATCGAACGAAAACAGCGTGACGTTGCCTTTCTTGCCGCCGAGCTTGGCGCCGTACTGCTCGAAGGACATTTCGATGAAAGCCTTGATGTCGCCGAACGCAACCGCCTTGAATTCGGCTAGCTCACTGCTCAACTCACTGGCCCGGTCAACCAGATGTAGCACGAGACTGTCGCGCTCCAGGTCGATGGGCTTGATCATGCTTTCAGGGATCAAGCGTCCCTGGGCGTCCTGGCGGTAACCAGCTGGAATTTGGGCTTGCTGGGTCTCAGCCATGGCTCTGCTCCCCGTGTTGCTCTGCATTGCGGTCGGCGAGGATCTGGTTGCTCAGTTGCGCGGCGCGGCGCAGCAGCTCGTCGAGTTGCTCCTCCAAGGACTGCGAACTGTTTTCGGCAACGAAGGATTGCTCCAGTCGCTGGATGATCTCGCTGTTCATGCTGCGGCGGCTCACCAGCGCCATGTCGGCGATGCGGCTGCGCATACCGTCTGGCAGGCGGATAACAAACTTCTCGGCGGTGCGGGATTTGTAATCAGCCATGAGCCACCTCCACGGCACGCGACACGAGCGGCTGCCGATTGCGCAGGTAGTCCTGCGCCAACTGATCGACGCACTGGGTAACCAGTTGGCTATCGCCCGCCAGGTGGGCCTCCACGATCACCAGGCAGCGCTCGGTGAGCTGGCTGGAAACGTGGGTGAGCGAGTCCAGGCGCTGGGCCATGTTGATCAGCTGGGAATTGACGTCTCCCAGAGCGGCGCGCAACTCGGCGGCGCTGGCCTGTGGGTCGGGATTGATGAGCGTAAAACCGATGATCATCACGCAGCCCTCACCAGATTGTTGGGAAGCGCCTCCAGCTCGGCGGCGCGGATACGGGCAAAGCGGTAGCTGCGGGCAAAGGCCAGGACGCACTCGCCCTGGCATACCCGCCACATCCCGCCGACTCGACGAATCTGCAAAGAAGTGATGCTCATGACTCACACCTCCTCAGCGCGCAGAGAAGCTGCGACCAGCTCGCCGCTGATCTTGGCTTCGTGGATCTTCACGGCCAGGTTCATCGCACCGGAAACCAGGTTGTTCACTGCCAGCGGATAGCACAGCGATTTGACCTTCACCTCGCGCGCCGCACCGCGCCCCGTCGTCTCGCTCATGCGCAGGCGGTTGCGAATTTCATCGAATGCGCTGGGCTCGAAAACGGCTGAGCTGTCCACGCCTGCGCGGGCGAACTTGAGCTTGAGGTAGGCCTCGATGTGGTTGTCCAGCGGCTTAAGCCTGACCAGCTCGCAGCGCTGCACGACCTCGCGGACGGTGGGGTTGTACTCGGAGAGCTTGTCGCCCAGCTCGGTCTGGCCGATCAGGATGAAGGCCAGCAGCTTCTTGAAGCCGGCCTGCAGCTCATAGAAGCGCTTCAAATGCTTGAGCGTGGTGATCGGCAGATCATGCGCCTCCTCGATAATCACCACGTGGCGGCGCCCGGCCTGGGCGCTGGCCAGCAGCAGCTCGTGCATCTGGCGCGAGCGATCTTCCTGCGACCGGCGCGGCTTAACGCTGGGGTCGATGCAGCGGATGATGGCCGAGGTGATATCCAGGCTCTTCAGCGGCTTGCCCTTCACGTTGTCATCCGAGCTGGCCAGCACATACGGCTCAATCACCGTGATCGGCTCGCGGTTGGCCATGATCCACTCCGCCAGATCCTGCCGCAGGGTGGATTTACCGGCACCGGACTCCCCAACCACCGCCAACATCCCTCCATGCTTGGCGGTCTGCCGGATGGCCTGGCGCACATAGCGAATGTCGTCCGAGAGAAAAACGTCTTCCTCACTCTGCATTTCGTCGGTGAATGGGTCACAGGGAAGGCGGAAGTGCTCCTTGGCCTGGCGTGTCAGCGTGTTTTTTCGTAGTAGCATGTGCTTGCTCTCTTTGCTGTTGGCATCGTTGAGTACCGATGCGGCGCGATCCGCCAAGACTGTTGCTGCATCGGTTTCTTCCATATCGAACAGGTCCAGGACCTGCTCATCATTCGCCCCGCGAGCCTGCAGCAACGCCTTGATCTGACGCTCCAGCGCTGCCCGCTCCAGGGTTTTTGGCCACAGGTCGTGATTGACCAGTTGAGCCATGGCCGATTGGCTGATTGGCTGCCCATCGGCCTTTGTAATTGCCTCAGCCATCTCCTTCTGAGAAATGGCCAGCTGCAACATCACCCCCTTCAGCTTCATCACCCGCATGACGCCCCCCTACACAGCCCGCAGGCCGCTTGTCCCCGTTGCGGCAGGCACGGCTGCCGGCCGGTTGAATTGCTCAATCAATGCGCAGACCTGGTCCTCCGGCACGCCATCCTTGAAGGTGTTGCGCAGCCAGGTGTTCTCCTGCGCGGTCAGGTCGCGGCCAATGGCCTCCGCGATCCGCAGCATGGCCTGCATGCCCGAGAGCTTCGGCGCATCGTTGCGCAGGTGTTCCGGCGTCTCGATGGCGCTGCCTTCGCGCTGCAGGTAGGTCGGATGCTCGACCTGCTTGAGGTGCCCGTGCGCATCCAGCGCGCCACCGAATGGCGTAACGCTTCTCGCCCGTGCCGCCTTTGCGTCCTGCTCGGGATAGGCCAGCTCGTCCATCGCCTTCGCCGCCTGCTCGATAGCCGTCTCCGGCAGCGCCTTGTATTCCTGGCCGGGTATGGCGGCATCCAGGCGTTGGCCAAACTGGTCGTAGCCGCGCACCGGCTCCACGCGGTAGGTCAGCATCTCGCCGTCATAGCGCGGCGCCTCGATCTGGATCGCGCAGTCGCCGTACACCAGGGCGCGCACGCTGACCTTGGATTTCACCGTGATGCCATCCAGCCCGCGCAGGTCGTACTGCATCGAGCGCTCGGCATCGACATGCTTGAAGCTGATGCACATATCCGCGCCGACCGTCCGCTCCACCTCGCGGCTGATGGGCTGCGCACCGATGCGTCGAAGCGCTACGAGATCTGGGACAAGCACGGCAACAAGAGCTACATCAACACCGGCGCCACCGCCCCGGCCAACGGCTGGACTGTCAGCCTGTCGGCCAATGCCGGTACTGATCACGACCTCGGCCCGCTGTTCGTGCCAGCCACCACCGACACCACCGAGGCCAACGGCACCACCGCTGACTACAGCTACGCGAACCCCAGCTGCGTGGCGTATCACGGTGGCTACTACGGCTACGGCTCGAACGCCGGCCTGTTCTATCTGTACGTCAGCCACGCCGCGTCGCACGCGTACGCGAGCATCGGCGGCCGCCTCGCAAAGGTGTGATGAATCCTGTCACCTGGGTCATGTAACGGGGCCAGCCCGCCGAGCGGGCGCCCCTTTAGGAGTTTTGCAAAATGATGAAGATCGAAAACGCCGTGCTGATCGTGGGCGCTGTCAGCGTCAACCTGCCGCTGCTGGGCACCGATGCGGCGGTGCGCGCCTGGCGCGTGCCTGCCGAGTACCGCGAAAACGGCCTGTTCGTTGCGATTGATCAGCCGGGCCAGCCCGGCGAGATCCCCGCCTGCGATCCGCAGCAGGCCGAATACTTGGGCGCCCTGGAATACCCCGCCGCCGAGACCGAAGCGCTGCGCGACGCCAAGGCCCGCAAGCTAGCTGAGATCAACCAGCACTGCGAGGCCTCGCTCGCCGCCCTGGCGGCGCCGTACCCCGAGGGCGAGGTCAAGAGCTGGCCGCAGCAAGTCAAGGAAGCCGAAGCCCTGGCGCTCGATGCCGATACCCCCGTGCCGCTGCTCGATGCCATCGCCGCCGCCCGTGGGCTGACCGTCATCGACCTGGCTGGCCGCGTCACGGCCAAGATGCAGGCCTACGCCGAGCACAGCGGCGCACTGATCGGCCGCCGCCAGGCCGCAGAAGATCAGATCGAGGCCGCCACTACGCTGCCCGAACTGGAGGCCATCACATGGTGAAGCGCCTGCGCATGATCGGCCTCTGGCTGCTCTGCGCCCTGGCGGGCATCGTCGCCAGCGCCTGGATGCTGCTGGCCGTACTGGCCGGCAGCGACCGCGCCTGGAAACTCGCCATCGCGCACGACCAGCTGGCCAACGCCGCGTTCGGCGGCGACGAGGACGAGACCATCAGCTCGCGCGCCGCCAAGGCCGCGAAAGGCGGCGAGCGGTGGGGCTGCGTGCTCTGCAAGCTGCTCGACAAGCTCGACCCTGGCCACTGCGAACGAAGCATCGAGCACGACGAGGGGAAGCCGCTGCCGTGAGTGATGCGCACCTGGTCCTGCTGACCAAGCTCGAGGAGCTGGACGCCTACACGCACACCGTGCTGCACCAGTTCCCGAAACTGGAGCGGCACCTGCTCTGCGCCGACCTGCGCGCCACCACCAACCGTCTGCTGCGGCTGACGGTGGTCGCCTGGAAGCGCAAGCAGAAGACCGCCGCGCTGTTCGACTTGGACGTCGAACTGGAGGTTTGCCGCGGGCTTGTCCGAAAGGCGCACCGCCTGAGCTACATCAACACCCGCCGGCTGGATATCTGGATGCGCCACATCAACGAGATCGGCCGCATCGTCGGCGCCTGGATCAAGCACGAGGGCGCCGCAACACGCAAATAGCAACATTGGGCAATGGCTTATTACGGTGGCAACTACGGCAACGGCTCGAACGCCGGCCTGTTCTATCTGAACGTCAACAACGCCGCGTCGAACGCGAACGCGAACATCGGCGGCCGCCTCGCAAACGACTATCGCCAGCAGGCGCCAGGCTCACGGGCCAGCGTCCAGCGCGTTTCCTTTGGGGCCATTGTCCAGACCATGTTGTCAAAGATTTACAGGGCGTCGCGGCTAGTAGCCCCGGCCAACGTGGCGGCGCCCGCCCTATCCCTCGCATGAGGTAAGGTTTCTGCTGTGCCTGTTACAACCGCTGGCCTATGGGGCCAGATCACCAGTTTCGAGAATCTTTACGCCGCCTACCTGGAAGCCCGGCGCGGCAAGCGCGAGCGCGGCTCGGTGCTGCGCTTCTCTGCCAACGTTGAGGAGAATCTGGTCAACCTGCAGAATCACCTGCTGTGGAAGAGCTGGCGACCCGGCAAACAGCGCGAATTCGTTGTAAAGGAGCCTAAGCTGCGGCTGATTCAGGCGCCGCCCTTCGCCGATCGCGTCATTCATCACGCCCTTGTTCGCGTGGTCGAGCCGCTGTTCGAGCGCAAATTCATCCATGACTCCTACGCCTGTCGCGTCGGCAAAGGCACCCAAGCGGCTGTCGCCCGCGCGCAACACTTCCTGCGCGTAGCCAAGCGCAACCACGGCCCCGGCTGCTACGTGCTCAAGGCCGATATCAGCAAGTTCTTCGCCAGCATCCGCCACGCCGCGCTGCTGCGCGAGATCGAGCGCACCGTGCGCGACCCCGACGCCCTCTGGCTATGGCGCCAGATCATCGCAGGCTACGGCCACGAAGCTGGCATCGGCTTGCCGGTCGGCGCACTGACCAGCCAGCTCGGCGCCAACGTCCTGCTGAACCACCTCGATCACGTCGCCAAGGATCAACTGGGCATCAAGTACTACGTGCGCTACATGGATGACTTCATCGCCGTGCTGCCGAACAAGGCTGCTGCCGCCGAGGCCATGCGCGCGCTGTCCGCTACGGCCAACAGCCTATGCCTGGCGATGAACCCCAAGACCGCGATCCATCCCTGGCAGCGCGGTCTCGACTTCTGCGGCTACCGCATCTGGCCCACCCACATCCTGCCGCGCAAACGCAACATCAAACGCGCTAAAGCATCGTTCCGGCAGCTGGCTGCGCAGTACGCCAGGGGTGATGTTGATCAGGAGCATGTCCGGCAGCGGGTGAGCAGCTTCCTGGCATACAGCAAGCACTGCCAGGCGAGAAGGACGGTGGAAGGAGTATTGGGCGACTTGCGTCTAGTGAGGTCGGAGTCGGCGCGGCAGACTATCGCCCCTTGAGATATCGTTGCATCCGTTGCAACGTGCGCTGATCTGAGTTATTGCACTCGGTCAGCGCGAATTTTCGCGCGCGGCGTCACGTGCTCAGAGCCATGCTGCGCTCAACTGACGTTGCAAGTCGGTAGCCACGGTCCTCAAGGCTACGGCGCCGCGTTGCCGCGCTGACCACTCCCGTTCGCCTTGCATCCCTGTGCGAACAGCCACCGCCAAGGCGTTGGCGGATGCCATGCTCATCCAGACACCACAACCATCGTCCCCGGAGGGAAAACCCTCCATGGGCGCACCTCCGAACTCTCCCGCGGAGGTCATCCCATGCTCACATCCTTAGTCCGCCTCGACTCTATGGCAAAATCCTGTCCGCCAACGGCTCTCGACTACGAAAACCGCATCATCGCGCAGGCTATTGAGCTACTGGAGCGCCGCTTATTCGCCGATGGCCCCCTACTGCTCAACCCGGAGGCTGTCAGCGACTATCTGCGTTTGAAGCTGATGCCAGAACCCAGCGAAGTGTTCGTCGCAGTATTCCTGTCCTCAAAACATCAGGTCATCGCCTGTGAAACGCTGTTTAGGGGCACAATAGACGCAGCTCAAATTCATCCCCGCGTGCTTGTTCAGCGAGCGCTTGCCCACAATGCCGCCGCCCTGATCGTCGCGCACCAGCACCCGTCCGGCTGCTCAGACCCCTCATCCTCGGACGAACGACTGACCCAGCGCGTGAAAAATGCGCTGGACTGCGTGGAAGTACGGTTGCTGGATCATTTCATCGTCGGCAAGGGCGAACCGTTCTCGTTCGCCTCGAATGGCCTGCTGTAGTCCTCGTCGCTGCGCGGCGCAATCTTTTCCCTACCTGCACGGAGTCGGCCGCCCACTCGGGCGCGCCGCCCTGCGCCTGCTTATCTCCGCACAGAAACCTTTTGGCTCCGCGTTGTTCTCCGGCTCGCGATTAAATCGGAAGGCCGTGATTCCCGTTTGTTTGTCGCCGTGTCCCTTTCCGTCGAGTCAACTGCCGACACAATCCACTTCACGGTAGCTTGACATGCCAGCCCCGCTTCCTTGCCCATCCAAACTGCGCATGTACGTACTTGCCACAGCGCTTTGCACAGCGCTGCTCGGCCCACTGGCGCAGGCCAAGAACATTCTCGTTGTTACCGATAGCCAGCACCCGGTACCGGCTACCCACGGCGTTCGGGTTATCGAGCTGGATCAGCCAGCCCGAATCAAGGCCGAGTTGGGTGCCCATCTGCCTGCCGACCCCACGCGCAGTACCGCCCTCGTGCAACGGCGACTAAAAGACGGCGGCAACTTTCTACAGACGCGCCTTGGTATGGCTTACCAAGGCGTGGTGGATGCCTGGAGCCTGGGCATTACCACGATCCCCGCTGTAGTGGTTGATCAACGCTATGTGGTTTATGGCGAGCCGGACGTCGCCAAGGCGGTTGCGCTCATCAAAGCGCATCAGAGAACGCAGCCATGATGTGTTCTCACCGCCTGCGCGCCGGCATCGCCGCCATTCTGCTGACGACGGGGACCCCGTCGTTCGCGCTTGACACCTCCACCATCGCATCCTCGACGCTCTCACCGGACTGTCTGGAATATCGCGTTGCCGGTATCTGTTTCTGGCTGCTCTGCACGTATTTCAGCTGCTCCGTGGAGACCTCGGTCAAGGTCAGGCATTACGTGCCCGACGCGGTTGTGTCCAGCTACTCGAACACTGGCGCGAATCCATGGGTGGATGTGCAGTCGATGAGCCAACCCAACGCCACGGCACAAGCCGGCGGCGATGGTACGACCAACGAGAACCACGAAAACAACCTGGCGAAGTTCAAGAACGCCGACGTGATCGGCCACCCCGGCGGCTATGTATTCAGCCAGTTCGCCTCCGGCTTCGGCTATATCTGCGAAGGTGCCGGCACCGCCTTCATGCCTTACCTGTTAAGCACCCTCGACACCATCGCGTGGCGCTACAACATCCCCGAGATGGTGTACCCCGAAGCGCTGACTCCAGGCGAACGCGAGATCGGCACCCGCACTGACCGCAACCTCTGGGGCAACGTCTATCCACGCGGCGGCTTCCTGCACCAAAGCGATGACTACATGGCCGGCGCGGTGGTGGCCCAACGTGCCGGGGATGTCGTCACCCGCCGCGGCCAAATCCACCTCTACCAGCCTCTGCTCGCCGATGCCGCGGACGGCTACTGGCCAGCCGGAGATCTGATCGAGAGCGACGCCACGACAGGCAAGTGGCAGGAATTGACACCGACGCTCTCCCGCACGTGCGCGGTCTTCCCTCACTCCGAAAACCGCGTGCAGGCGCAGCAGGGTGATTACGCCTGGGCGCTGTGGCGACCCTATAGCTGCTGCGAACGCGAAGGTCAGGTCTTTCTTGGCAGCGTCGATTTCAACTGAGGCAGGCCATGATGACCCGTTGCACTTCTTCTCCTGCTGTAACGCCGCGCCCTCTCCTTCTAACCGCTGTTTTGATGATGGCATGCACCAATGCATCTGCTCAGACCAGAGTCAACCAACATGGTGTGCAACACCAGGGCTCCGTGATCGGTGACGATGTGCTGTATTCGATCGGCGGCGGCCAGGCCGTGTCGATGACACCTGCGTCCAATATGCGCTCCATTGGCGTCGGCGTCGGCTGGGACAGCAATCTGATCTGCGGCGATATGTCTATCTCGACCACGATCCAGAACCAGTTGAACGGCGTGACCAACGGGTTCCAGACCATCATGTCCTCAGTCATTCAGAACGCTACGGCCGCCGTGGCGTCGTTGCCAGCACTGATCATTCAGAGGGCGGACCCCGGGCTATACAACCTGCTGACCAACGGCGTGCTGCAGGCTCGGCTGGATTTTGACCGTTCCAAACTGACCTGTCGCGCAATGGCGGAGAAAATGGGCGACATGGCCGGCGGCCAGATCGGATGGAGCCAGCTCGCCGATGGCATGGTACTTAGGCAAGCCGTTTCAAGTACCGACGCCGTATCAGCCATCGAGCAGACCGAATCTAGCCGCGGCAACGAAGGGGTGACCTGGGTCGGTGGTGAAAATGCGGGAGGCATGGGGCAGCGCCCGATTCGCGTCGTCAGTGATGTCACCCGCGCCGGTTACAACCTGGTTAACGGGCGCGATGTCGACGACACCAGCACAATCGATCCGAGCAGTTGCGGTGGCAACCTGACCTGCCAGACCTGGAACTCGCCCACCGCAGCCTCAGCCTGGGCCGTACGGGTGCTGGGCGAGCAAGAGCAGCGCACGTGCGAAGCATGCACCAAGACTATGACGATGCCCGGAGTCGGCCTGACGCCGCTGATCCAGGAGGAATACGAGGAGAGGCTCGAAGTACTCCAGGGGCTGATCGCCGGCAGCCAGCCCCTAAGCTTCGACAATTTACAGACGGCCGGCAGCGCCTCGCTGCCAATCACGCGCGGCGTGATTGAAGCACTGCGCGACGAACCCGATCAAGACATCCTGGCGCGGCGCCTCGCTTCGGAAATCGCCTTGTCTAGCGTGCTCGAAAAAGCATTGCTGATGCAACGTACCCTGCTGACTGGACGCAAAGAACCGAACGTTGCAGCCAACGAATTGGCGCAAAAAGCAGTTTCACGCGAAAGCAATCTACTCGACCGCGAAATCCATAACCTGAAAACCGAGCTGGAGCTGCGCCGCGAGCTGGCGAGCAATTCGCCCACTGCCATCATCCAGCGTCACAGCGCACGCTCTGCGGGCTCGCGAGGCATCTATCAAGGTGATCCGACCCGCGACCGGCTCGATCAGTTGCAGCGCCCACCAAGCAGCGGGAGCACTCCATGAGCATGGCGTGGCGGCGCCACTGGCTACGTCGCGCAAGTTTGACGCTGCTGTGGGTCCTTCTGCTACTGGTCGCGACAATCACTGCCAATGTCGTCGGCATCCACTTGGCCGGCGGCATCGAGGGTTGGCAGCAATGGCTGGATGATCATAGCGGCCATTTCCTGGCCTGGCGGCTACTGCTCTATGCCGGCACCACTTGGGGCTGGTGCTGGATGCGGCGCCGTGTACTGGCTCGCGAGGGGGAAACCGGCACTCACCGGCGCCTGCGGACGGCCGAAATCGCTGCCGTCATCGCAATAGCGGCACTGGAAATCAGCCAGTTCGTACAAGGCGGATAACCGGAGGCTGCAATGACCCTCTACACCACCGATTACCTTGAGTATTACCTGACGCTTGTCTCCTGGATCGTCCACAACGGCATTTGGGCAGTTCTCGTCGCCAGTGGCGTATTCGCCGTACCCTTTTTAGCGATCATCATTCAGGAATGGCTAAAGGCTCGCGCCGAAGGTGCCGACGAAGGCAACAAGGGCGCGTTGTCGGCCGTGCGCATCGAGAGCCGCGTCTATGTATCCATCGTGGTTATCCTGTTCGCGGGCATGCCGTTCATCGACGTGGATTTCAACACGCTCCAGTTCGATCGCACCCGCTCAGCTCAATGCCAGGTGAGTGTCCCAGTGCCTGCTGAGACAGGCTGGTCCCAGTCCTTCAGCACCCTCAACAACCAGTCGGCCAAAGTGCCGGTGTGGTGGGCCTTCATGCACACCGTCTCGCGGGCGCTCACCGGCGCTGCGGTGGCGGCGATCCCCTGCGGCACCGATCTGCGGCAGATGCGCATGGAGGTCGACGCCACCCGCATCGATGATCCAGTCCTCGCCCAAGAGGTGAGCGATTTCACTCACGACTGCTATGGACCTGCACGCGCCAAGCTCTTCATGAATCGCCCGACCCTGGACGAGGAACAGATGTACGACGTGACCTGGATCGGTTCGCGCTTCTTCCTCAACACTGCGGGTTACTACGACATCTACCGGGCAATGACGCCACGCGAGGGCTGGGCCTACGACAGTGCCCGCGATGCTGGGTTGACTGAGGTGCCCAGCGGCGCGGGTTATCCAACCTGCAGTCAATGGTGGTCCGGCAGCACGAACGGACTGCGTGCGCGCCTGCTCGGCCAGGTCGACCCCAGCTTGCTGACGCGGATCGGCGGCTGGGCCGGTTTCCTGTCACAGGATCAAGTCAACGATTCGGTGATTCGCGCCATCGCGTCGCCCCGGCAGCAGAAGCTCAACCAGGGTGCGGTCTACAGCGACTACGGCGGCCAGATCGAAATGACCATCCCCAATGTCGCCACCCGCGCCGTCAGTGACGCCGGGCTGACCATCGGCTCCATTGGGTTCTTCCCCGCGATGGATGCGATGCGGCAGGCGCTGCCGATGGTTCTGGCACTGCTAAAGATGGCACTGGTGATCTGCATCCCGTTGGTGCTGGTTATCGGCACCTACGATCTCAAAACCGTAGTCACGATCAGCATCGTGCAGTTCGCGTTGTTTTTCGTCGATTTCTGGTTCCAGCTCGCGCGCTGGGTCGACTCGACGATCCTCGACGCTCTCTATGGCTGGGGCTGGGGGTGGAACCGGCCGCATGCGAACTTCGATCCGCTGATCGGCTTGAACAACACTTTCGGCGATATGGTCGTCAACTTCGTGATGGCCACGATGTTTATCACGCTGCCCGCGTTTTGGGTTGCTGCCTTATCTTGGGTCGGTGTACGCACCGGCGGACTGCTACAAGGGCTCTCGGATGGCACACGACCGGTAAGTCAAGCAGGAGGAAAAGCGCCGGGAATGCTCTCAGGCAAACTCAGGTAGGCAGCGAACCCGACACCTAATGATGGCGTTAGTCATCATGCTGCGGGTCTGCATAACGCGAATCGGGAGCGTCGTTGTAAAGAGCCGGATGGTAGCCAGGATTGATCTTGTGTTCAGCTTGCTCACCGACCGCCCACTCTTCTGACGCACCATCATCGGAGTCGCGGGCCATCCATGCCGCAATCACTGCCACAAGAAGCACAAGCACCAACCAGAAGGCGGCGTATAGCAGCACACCAACCACCATCAGCTTGGCAATCCAGAGCAAGGCAGTAGCTCCACCAGCAGGTAAACCGTGCTCTACGAGCCAACCACTCATCTTCCGCTCTAGACGCAGGCATCCACACCACATCCGGCCGAATACTTGGCCAAGGTGCTCTGCGAATGAAGTCTGCGCAAAAGTTTTCATGGTGGTTACCTCATGGTCGTCCCGCTACGTCCTCTCAACATCGGGTCTGCCGTGCCTTTGATCGAAGCTCACATGGTTATTCAAGCGTAACGGGCATTTCTGCACGTCATCCATCAGACACCGTGGCGCGACCAAAACTCCGCAGGCGTTACGATGGGATACCGATTTGCCAGCGCTAGCAAGTCCTTGTCGCCGGTAATCAGATAATCGGCCTGCGCCGCCATCAGCGTGAGCAATACGAGCTGGTCAGCCGGGTCACGCAGGTCTGCCGCATGTTCGCCCTCCGGCTCGACGATATCGACCAGGAACATGAGGCTGTCGACCAGATCGCGGATCTCCACGGGGGTCATGCCGATTCGGGGCAAGCGCGGCAACACACGGGCCAGCTCGTCCAGGATGAAGTGCGAAAGCGCGACATCCAGACCGCCTTGGCGCCAGGCCGCCACAATGCGCCCCGGCACGCTGCCCGGATACGCCAAGCCCGACACCAGCACGTTGGTATCGAGCACGACGCGCAGCCCTGCCATCAGCCCCGCTTCCGCTCAGCCGCAACCGCAGCCTCGATCTCGGCCAGACCGTCCTCGACCGATACGCTGGCGTAGGCCTCGCCGATCCGGCCGCTCAACGCATCGAAGCGCTCCTGCATGCGTCGAATGCGGGCGAACAGCTCGGCGTCTACAAGGGCCGCAACCGGTTTGCCGTCCTTCTTGATGACGATGCTGTCGTTGCGGTATTGCACCTGGTTGAGCATCTCGCCCAGGTTCTGCCGGAAGCTCACGGCGCTGACTTCGGTAATCATCATCCACCTCGGACCATATCGGTCAATATGATTGATATGATCATTATGGTATAGGTTCGGCATGGTGTCCATCCGGCTGGCCTGTGTGGGTCACCACGGTAGAGGGGAAACAGCCTGCCTTCTCTAAACAATCCGGTTTGGATCATCACCGCATTGTCTGGTGCCAGCAAAGGAGCAACTGCCCGCACCAAAAGTCTGGAAAAGGGCAAGAGACTAGAAGTCACGAGGAAAGGCCCTGCCTGAACTGAGCAAAGCGCACGGCCAAACGTGCTCCTTCTAGGGGCGCCCTCAAAGAGCAATCACCCACACCGCATAGACGCTCGCGGATGGCCGTTCGCGCCTGCTATATCAAAGGATTCCAGCAAGGGCGCAAGGGAATGGGACTCAAGGGAAACGGGCTTACCCGGAAAGGGAAAAGGCCCTCGCCTGCCTCAACTCCAGGTGCCATCGATGCTCTCGCTATTCCAACGAAAACGCCCACCAGTAACGGCCTCGCTTTCCTCCACCGGAGACATGGAAAAAGGGCTGATGCGACCGGAGTCGGTCGCCGCCCTGCTGTCCACAGCGCGCCGGCAGAAACTGCTGGAGCACATCTGGCAACGCACCTCGCTCTCGCGCAAGCATTTCGCTTCACTCTACTTGGCTCCGCTGCAACGCTATGCCGAGCTGGTCCAGCAGTTTCCTGCGTCGGAAGCGCATCACCATGCGTATCAAGGGGGGATGCTGGACCACGGCCTGGAAATCGTCGCGTATGCGCTCAAACTGCGGCAGTCGTACCTGCTACCCAGTGGCACCACACCCGAGGACCAGGTCGTGCAGGCAGAAGCCTGGACCGCCGCCATAGCCTACGCCGCGCTGCTGCATGACATCGGCAAGATCGCTGTCGATCTGCACGTCGAACATGCCGACGGCAGCATTTGGCACCCCTGGCACGGCCCGCTGGCACGCCCCTACCGATTCCGCTACCGGCAGGATCGCGAATACCGCTTACACAACGCGGCCACGGGCTTGCTGTATCGCCAGGTGCTCGATGGCGAGATTCTCGACTGGCTCAGCACCTTCCCGCCACTCTGGTCCGCACTGCTGTACGTTCTGGCCGGCCAGTACGAACACGCCGGCGTCCTCGGTGAGCTGGTCATTCAGGCCGACCGTGCTTCGGTTGCCCAGGCCCTGGGCGGCGATCCTGCACGGGCTATGGCGGCCCCGAAGCAAGCGCTGCAGCGCAAGCTGCTCAATGGCCTGCGCTACCTGCTGAAGGAGGAGCTGAAACTCAACCAACCCCAGGCGTCGGACGGCTGGCTGACGCAGGATTCTCTGTGGTTGGTCAGCAAGACTGTTTCGGACAAGTTGCGCGCGCACTTGCTGGCACAGGGCATCGAAGGTATCCCTGCGAACAACACTGCCGTGTTCAACGTGCTGCAGGATCACGGCATGCTCCAGCCCACCACTGACGGCAAGGCAATCTGGCGAGCAACGGTCACGAGCGACGCAGGCTGGTCGCACACGTTCACACTGCTGCGATTGGCGCCGGCTCTGATCTGGGAGGGAGATGGTCGGCCGGAGCCGTTCACTGGCACTGTCGTGATTGAGGTAGAGCGCAACGATGCGACCACAGAATCATTCATCGATAGCGGTGAAACCTCACCCGTGGCGACCGCCGCACGTGCGGCCTCTGCTGCACCCGCTGCCGATAGCGTCGACGCCCTGCTGGCATTGCTCGGCACCTCAGATACCGAACCGCACCCACAGAGGCCGGAGGTTGAACCACCCCCAGCAACGGGCATCAATGACCCGGCCGCACCTTCCCAGGCGAACGATTCAATGCTGCCCCCTGCCGCTGTACTTCCGCCCATCGAAAACGGTGGAAACTCACCGGAGTCACCTTCCGGCGAACATTTCCTGGCTTGGCTGCGGCAGCGTGTACAGAGCCGCAAACTCATCATCAATGACGCCAGGGCCCTGGTGCACACCGTGGCCGACACGGCATTTCTGGTTAGCCCCGGTGTGTTTCAGCGCTACGCACAAGAGCACCCGAACACGGCCACGCTCGCCAAGCAGGATCAGGTTGCAGATTGGCAGTGGGTGCAAAAGCGCTTCGAAAAGTTGCAACTGCACCGCAAGCAGGTCAATGGTCTGAACATCTGGACCTGCGAGGTGACAGGACCACGCAAGTCACGACGACTGCATGGTTACCTGCTGGCAGATCCGAGGCATCTGTTCGAGGAAGTGCCGCTCAACAACCCGTTCTTACAACTTGGCGTTGATCGCAGCTGACCCGACTTGAGCAAGAGAATGTCGCTAGTGTGGACTACGAAAGTGCCGAAGCCTCGCTCGTTGCAACATACAACCATCTCTGGTCTCAGCAGCTACTCGGGCTTTTGTTGTCTGCTTATTTGCTCCCGGAGGCCTGGGTGGCGCCTCCAAACCTCCGGGTAAGCTGCGAATGAACACGCTACCGAGCGATCACCGCAGACTGCGCTGCTTGACCAGCATGTAGATCGCCGGAATGACCACAAGCGTCAGTACGGTGGAAGAAATCATCCCACCCACCATCGGCGCGGCAATGCGTCGCATCACCTCCGAGCCGGTACCGGTGCCCCACATGATCGGCAGCAGGCCGGCCATGATGGCCACTACCGTCATCATCTTCGGCCGTACTCGCTCGACTGCACCAGTTATGACTGCCTGGTAGAGATCAGCCACCGTTAACTGCTCGCCGGCTGCTTCCCGTTCGGCTCGGCGCTCGGCGAGCGCATGGTCAAGGTAGATGAGCATGATCACACCGGTCTCGGCAGCCACGCCAGCCAGGGCGATGAAGCCCACCACCACGGCCACCGAGAAGTTGTAGCCCAGCGCCCACATGAGCCAGATACCACCCACCAGCGAGAACGGCACCGAGAGCATGACGATCAGCGTCTCGGTAAGCCGGCGGAAATTCAGGTACAGCAGCAGGAAGATCAACACCAGGGTCAGCGGCACGACGATTTTTAGCCTCTCCGCCGCCCGCTCCATGTATTCGAACTGGCCGCTCCAGGTCACGTAGTAACCGGGTGGAAAGGTCACCTGATCATTGACCGCCTGCTGTGCCTCTCGCACATAGCTGCCGATGTCGCGGCCGCGAATATCGACATAGATATATGCTGAGAGCAGCGCGTTTTCGGTACGAATGCTGGGCGCGCCCTTGGAAACGCTGATATCGGTGAGCTGCCCGAGCGGAATTTGTGCGCCGCCCGGCGTGGGCACCAGCACCTCGGTGGCAATACGCTGCGGGTCGGAGCGCAGCTCCCGTGGGTAGCGAACGCTGACGCCGAATCGCTCGCGCCCTTCCACGGTCGTGGTCACAAGCTCGCCGCCCAACGCAGTGGCTATGACCATCTGCACCTCCCCCACCGTCAGGCCGTAGCGGGCCAGGGCATCGTAGTCGGGGGCAATATCAAGATAGAAGCCACCCGTGATGCGCTCGGCAAACGCGCTGGTTGTCCCGGGCACCGCCTGCACAACCGTCTCGATCTGGGTGGCCAGCCGCTCGATCCCGGCGAGGTCCATGCCGAACACCTTGATGCCAATGGGCGTTCGTATGCCGGTAGATAGCATGTCCAGGCGCCCCTGAATGGGCATGGTCCAGCTGTTGGCCACACCCGGAAACCGGAGCGCTTCATCCATCTCGGCGATGAGCTTATCCATCGTCATTCCCGGCCGCCAGTGCTCTTCCGGCTTGAGGTTGACCACCGTCTCGAACATTTCGATCGGGGCCGGGTCGGTGGCCGTGGCCGCGCGGCCCGCCTTGCCGAATACCGAGGCTACCTCGGGAAAGCTCTTGATGATCCGGTCCTGCACCTGCATGAGTTCCGCAGCCTTGGTGATGGACATGCCCGGGAGCGAGGCCGGCATGTACAGCAGCGTGCCTTCGTTGAGGCGCGGCATGAATTCGCTGCCAAGCTGGCGCGCCGGCAGGATGCTCACGCCCAAAACCACGAGCGCCACCACGATGGTTGTCACCTTCCATCGCAGCACGATATGGATGATCGGGCGATAAATCCAGATCAGGAAACGGTTCACCGGGTTCTTGTGCTCGGGGATGATCCGCCCGCGCACGAACAACAGCATCAGCACCGGCACCAGCGTCACCGAGAGTAACGCCGCACCCGCCATGGCGAAGGTCTTGGTGAAGGCGAGCGGCGAGAACATCCGTCCTTCCTGGGACTCCAGCGTGAACACCGGTAGGAAGGAAACGGTAATGATCAGCAGCGAGAAGAACAGCGCCGGCCCCACCTCGCGGCAGGCCTCGATGATGACCTGCGCCCTCGGCTTGTCCGCTGGCGCCCGCTCCAGGTGCTTGTGCGCGTTCTCGATCATCACGATGGCCGCGTCCACCATTGCGCCGATAGCGATGGCGATGCCGCCCAGGCTCATGATGTTGGAATTGAGCCCCAGCCAGCGCATGACGATGAAGGCGATCAGGATGCCCACCGGCAGCATGAGGATGGCCACCAGCGCACTGCGTACATGCAGAAGAAACACAATGCACACCAGCGCGACGATGATCGACTCTTCCAGCAGCGTGACCTTGAGATTGTCCACGGCGCGCTGGATAAGATCCGAACGGTCGTATACCGGCTCGATCTCGACACCTTCCGGCAGGCCGGGACGAATCTCCTCTATCTTGGCCTTCAGGTTGTCGATCACGTTCATGGCATTTTCGCCGTAGCGGGCGACGGCGATGCCGCCGACCACCTCGCCCTCCCCGTTGAGCTCGACCACGCCGCGACGCTCATCAGGGCCGAGCTCGACGCGCGCCACATCGCGCAGCAGAACCGGCACCCCGCCCGCGGCCTTGAGCACCAGTTTCTCGATGTCCGCTGCACCACGCAAATAGCCGCGACCGCGCACCATGTACTCGGTCTCGCTCATTTCCACGATGCGACCGCCCACGTCGGCATTGCTGGTCCGAATGACGTCGGAAATGCGGCTCAACGGGATGTCGTAGGCCTGCAGCTTCTGCGGATCGACGGTGACTTGGTACTGCTGGACGAATCCGCCGATGCTGGCGATTTCGGACACACCCTCGGCCTTGGTGAGTTGATAGCGCACAAACCAGTCCTGCAGCGTGCGCAGCTCCGCAAGGGTATGCCGCGCACTGGTCAGCGCGTATTGGTAGACCCAGCCAACGCCGGTGGCGTCCGGCCCCAGCGCCGGTGTCACTCCAGCTGGAAGGCTCTTGGAGGCGAAGTTCAAGTACTCAAGCACCCGCGAGCGTGCCCAGTAGATATCGGTGCCGTCCTCAAAAATCACATAAACGAAGGAGGCGCCAAAGAACGAGAAGCCCCGTACCACCTTGGAATTGGGTACCGAAAGCAGTGCCGTGGTGAGCGGGTAGGTAACCTGGTCCTCTACCACCTGCGGCGCTTGCCCCGGAAACTCGGTGTAGACGATCACCTGCACGTCGGACAGGTCCGGCAGCGCGTCCAACGGGGTTTTCACCACGGCGTAGACGCCGGCGCCGATAATGATCAGCGTGGCGAGCAACACCAGGAAGACGTTGCGAACCGACCATTCAATGATTCTGGAGAGCATATTCAATGCCCCCCATGGGAGTTGTCGTGGTCATCCGGCATGACATGACCGGAATGTGCTCCTGGCTTAGTGTGGCTTTCGTGGTCATGCACATCATCCGGCGAAGCATGAGTCTCGCTGCTCCCGTGACTGCCCCCATGATTGTCGTCGCTGCTTTCAGTGTGGCCAGCATGGCCGCTGTGTGCGTCGTCATCGGTCGGGGTGGCGGCATGGCCAGGACTTTCGTGGCTCCCATGATCATGGGCATCGGCTGCCGCCGACTTCGGGCTCATGCCGCTCAGCGCTGCCTTGAGGTTGCTCTCGGCATCGATCAGGAAGTTGGCCCGCGTGACCACGGACTCTCCCTCGCCCAGCCCTTCAAGCACTTCAAGAAAGCCGTCTGCCAGTCTGCCGGTGAGCAGTTCGCGCGGCTCGAAGCGACCCTCACCCAGGGCGACCAGTGCGACCTGCCGAGTGCCGCTGTCGATCACCGCCGAGTCGGGAACCGCGAGCACGGGTGTGCGCTCCCCAGCAGCCAGCTGGGCAGTGCCAAACATGGCCGGCTTGAGCAGGCCGTCGGGATTGGACAGCTCGATACGAACCTTTACAGTGCGGGTCTGCGGCGAGAGATCGGGGTAGATGAAGGTCACCTCGCCAGTGAAATGGCGGCCTGGATAGGCGCTGACCGTGAGCTGTACCGCTTGCCCCGGTTTTACCAACGCCAGGTCCTGCTCGAATACCTCAGCGATAAGCCAGACGGTATCGAGGTCCGCAATTCGGTAGAGAGCGTCCCCGGCCTGGAAGCGCATGCCTTCCAACGCCGGTTTGTCCAGTACGACCCCATCCACCGGAGCGGTGATCGTCAAGGTACGGCTGGTTTTGCCGGTACGGCGCAAGCGCTCAAGCTGTGCTTCGCCAATATCCCAGTTGCGTAGCCGCTGCATGGCAGATTCTGAGAGTGAGGCGACCCCCTGCCTGGCATTCGCACTGCCAGCCGCTAGGCGCTGTCGTCCAGCATTGGCGATCAAGAACTCCTGCTGCGCCGAGACCAACTCGGGGCTATAGACGTCTATCAACGGCTGGCCCTTACGGACCGGCTCACCGGTGGTGTTCACATGGAGCTTCTCAATCCATCCGTCGAACTTCGGCGCCAGGGTGTACTGGCCACGCTCGTCCACCTGCACCGTACCGACGGCACGCACCGTGCGCGTGAGCACGCGGCGCTCGACCGGCGAGGTCAACACACCCAGTAGCTGGATCTTCTCGGGACTGATGGTTACGGTACTTCCGGATTCCTCACCCTCGTAGACGGCGATGTAGTCCATGCCCATGGAGTCCTTCTTCGGCACTGGCGAGGTGTCCGGCAGGCCCATGGGATTACGGTAGTAGAGAACCTTGCGCTCGCCCCGCGCGCCAGCGGGCGCCTCGTTGGCATACACCGGGATGTAGTCCATCCCCATCGGGTCCTTCTTCGGCACCGGCGAGGTATCGGCCAGGCCCATGGGATTGCGGTAGTAGAGAGCCTTGCGCTCCTGTGGCGCGCTGCTACCGACGGCCGCTGAAGGTGCGGGCTTTTGCGCCATCATGTAACCGCCTGCAAACCCGGCGATTGCGGTGGCGAGGGCAAATGCGCCGGCGCCCAGAATCATGCTGCGTTTCATAGCTCTGCTCCGACAAGACGCTCCAGTTCCACCACCCGTACGCGCTGCTCCAGTTCATACGAAAGGAGCGACAGCCGCAGTTGACGGATCTGTCGCTGGGCATCGAGCAAGGTGGCGAAATCGACGTTGCCGGTCTGATAGCTGGCGAGCGCCGATTGATAGGTGAGTTCCGCCTGCGGCAAGAGCGTTCTTTCGGTTAGCGCGTGCTGCCGAAAGGCTGTCTCCAACGCCGACCATGCTTCACCGACGCTACCGGCGAGGCGACTGTTGACCGCTTCGCGCCGCGCCTCTGCGGCATAGCGCATTGAGACGGCCTCGCGCTGCTCGGCGCTGCGGCGCCTGCCCCACAGTGGAACGTTCATCTCCAGCATCAATTCGAATTCTTCTGCGCGGTTGCCCATCTGCACAACGGCGGTGCCGACGGTGATATCCGGAATCCAGTTTCGATTCGCGAGCTCCTCGGCGCGCCGGGCTTCCTGAATCCGTGCATTGAGCTCGGCCACTTGAGGATTGCCGCCAAGGATTCTCGCCTGCAGCTCCGCCAGGGTAGGCACCGCGGCAGGCAGCGCGGACCAACCGGCAGGCGTCGCCAGCGGCGCGTTCGCCGGGCGGGCCAGAATACCGTTGAGCCGCGCCGCAGTACCGCGCCGGTCACGCTCCAGCGTTAGCAGCTCGCTCTGCAGGCTGCTGTGCTCGGTCTGCGCCTTGATCACGTCTTGTTGCGGTGCAAGCCCGACCCGGTAGCGCGCCTCGGCGATGCTCTCAAGCTCATCCACCAGGCTCCGCAACTCCTCGGTCACCTGGGTGGCGGCATGGGCGTACTGGTATTCGTTGAAGGCGAGTTTGACCAGGCTTCTGAGCTCGACCCGGCTCAGGCGCTCGCGCGCCACCGCCTGCTCTGCGCCCGCCTCGGCGATCTCGCGGGCAAGCCCTCGCTTGCCGCCCAGCGGAAAGGTCTGACGGAACGCGTAGCGTGTGCTGCCGACGCCGCTCGGCGAGAGGCTCGGGTCGTCACGGGCGATACCCATTTCTTCGAACGTGAGCATCGGATCAGGAAGCGAGCCGGCCACGTCGGGCCGCTCCCAGGCGGCCTGTCTCTCATACCCTGCAGCCCGCAGCTCAGGGCTCTGGCGTTCGAGCAGGTCGAGCAGCGGAGGCAAGGTGGCGCCAAATTCGGCTGACTCTGGTGCGGCTTGAACACTGCCGCTCAGAACAAGGCCCAGGGTGACAGCAGCCAGCAGCACTCGTTGGCTGCCAGGCAACGGTTGAACGATCCAGTTCATAGCTTCCCCTTTCTGCTATGCCGGCCCCTTTGATCGCAGCGCCGAAAGCCAAAACCTTTCCCAGCTTCGGCTAGGTCCACCAGGCTCTCTCTCATCGCGCAGAGCGAAAGGTGCACCAATGAGCCACTTCCTTTTCTCAAAATATTCATCAGATCTAGCTCCGTAGCACGCGGAGTCGGCACAAGGAAAAGCATGGGCTCGTTAGTGATCCGAGCCTCGAATTAAGAAGCGTTTTTTATTGCCTGGCTTTATTGCAGATCAGGCCTGTCATGCAGATGACCTGGACATTACATCGATGTCAGCTTTTTCAAAGCAATACTGATATGCCGAAAATCCAACACGGAGATCTGGCGCAACGAGACTTGCGTTCTTAAATATTAACTTTTTAAAAAACATTAGCCGGACAAACCAATCAATTACAACAATATAATCCTGAAGTCATCCACCTGAAATCCCGCCAAGCTTATAATGCCAGCGACATTTTAATCAGGAGTTGAACATGAACACTGGCAGAATCATGGCCGCATTATCATTGATGACGGTAACTTCGCTGACCATGGCTGGAGGTAGTTCGGATAGCACTTATGGAGAAATGATTCGCGCAAACGAAAAGGCGATGCAGGAATACGCCATCTCCACCGGAAAGAATCCACCAAAAGTAGTGCACTATCGTTATGGAATGGAGCTAGACATTGCCAAAGTCATCCAAACCACACGAACTGACATAACTTGCAATGAGGTGATACCAGCACAGATGACTTACGAGGACTCCAAGGGCAACTTAAATATTCTTGAATATCATGTAGCTGGAACTAACTGCCCGGGATAACACAAGGAGCGTTCAACTGTCGAGCGGCATGAAGGCCGCTCGCATATGATTACGCTATATACCAGAGAGATAACCCACCTATCGCTGAGCTTTCAGCCGACTTTATGTATCGCGTCCAACAATGCGGGTCAGGGGCATTGAAAGCTGTGATACCACTACCGGCTAGTGGTAACACGGCAGCTACCTGACCAGCGTCACGCTGTATACATGCCAATCACCTTGCAGACATGCAAAACTCCGCCTACATCCATATCTAGCGTGCCAGACAGCGGCGATCCCGATGAAGTCAGTGCGCTTGGTGAGCCAGTGACCGATAACGGTAGAGCCTGATCTTGCTCAGCGCCCATTTCGACAGCTTGCAGGAAAGCAACCATGCCTCAAATTTACTCGTCACTCATGCCTCAAACAGACATACCGGTGGCTTTGATCTGGTCAAGGCTGCCGGGTATAGCGTTTGGCACAGTTCAGTATCGACGAGCCTTGGTGCTAAGCGGCATCTAACGCATCTGAAGATGCGTTTACCAATGCGAACACGGATAAGCGATTTACTACTCAACTCCGGCACGTGGATGTTCCATGGGGGGCATCAATGGAACATTCGTGCGCCTTCGCGGGCGAAGCATGCACTACGGGGAATGGGCATCAAGAGCACCGACGTCGCCTCCGGCTAAAACTTCAGCGTTACCGACAGTGCCCTCTGCCTCCTAGCTTATAACTGTCTTCGTCCTCTCTGACTCAAAACCATACCCGGATGCCAGCGACAAAGCGCGCCTCTGAAACATCCCCGTCCTCCTCACGCACCAGGTCTGCAGTGTTGCCATAGGAGCGGCTCCAGGAAACACCGATATAGGGCGCGAACTGCCGGACGATTTCATAGCGCAGACGCAAACCAAGTTCGGTATTGGCCAGCCCCGACCCTACGCCTCGTTCTGGGTCGTTCTTACCGTAGAAGTTCACCTCGGCTGTCGGCTGAAGAATCAGCCGGTTGGTAAGCAAAATATCGTACTCACCCTCGAGGCGAGCTGCGGTCTGGCCATTCTCACCAATAAATGCGGTAGCTTCTGCTTCGAAAGCATAGAGCGCCAACCCCTGCGCGCCAAACGCCGCCCACGTCTGTGGTGAGTCCGGCTTAAAATCCTGGCGGACGCCAGCAACCACATCCCACCAGGGTCCGATCGAGCGCCCGTAAAGTAGCTGCAGTTCGGCATCCTCAGTAACGCCGTTGGTGCGCTCCCCCTCCGAGCGAAACCAGACCCGGTTGATATCGCCGCCAAGCCAGCCGGAGGCGTCCCAAGCCAGGGCGCTACCGTCATTCGCATCCTGATACTCAAGCTGATCAAGAAGAAAAAAGCCATTGATGGCGCTGTCATGTACCTGATGGCCGGGCAGCGGCGGAAACGCCGCCTTCCGGTCGGCGTCCGTAAGAACCGGAATGGGCGTACGACTGGTCGCTCTCGCAACGTCAGCGGAGCCATGGTTCATCTTGGAATGATCCATGGCGCTATGATCCATCTCACCCATTTGCCCTTGCATGGCGCCGTGATCCATCTTGCTGTGATCAGCCGCAGGAGTCTGGTTCTGCGACGTTCGCACCCTGGTTGGCTGGCTATGATCCATGCCTCCCATTGCGCTCGGTGCAGAGCCATGATTCATCTGGCTATGGTCCATGGGCATGGAGCCATGGACCATCGCGGAATGGTCCATTTCAGCAGCTACGGTGAAACCACCGCTGAGGGCGCTCAGCGATACAGCCAGCGCTATGAACGAAGGACGCGTGATCCTAGTGGTCATGGTTCGAACCTGCCTCGGCTTTGCCGCCATGCCCACCCATCATTTTTTTATGATCCATCCCATCATGATTCATGGAACCGTGATCCATAGCGCCATGGTCCATTTGCTTCATCTGGGATGTCTTTTCTTGCGACGCAGGAGCCGCTTTGCCACCAGCACCCTTGTGCGTTTCAGCCGAGTGCTGGGCATGCTCGTTGTGATCTTGATTTGCCATCGAGGTAGGGACGTACAAGGTGGCTATCAGGCTCAGCACGGCGACACCACCAAACAGCGCTTTTCGTTTCAGCAAATTGCTCATTGAATCTCTCCTCTACTCGTCCACACGAACTTCACGGAACATGCCCATTTCCATGTGAAGCAACAGGTGGCAGTGGTAAGCCCAACGCCCCAATGCATCGGCCGTCACGCGATAACTACGTTTCGAGCCCGGCGGGATGTCGATGGTGTGTTTGCGCACCAGAAAGTTGCCGTTCTCGTCTTCAAGATCACTCCACATGCCATGCAGGTGAATTGGGTGGGTCATCATCGTGTCGTTGACCAAAGTGATACGAACACGCTCGCCATACTTGAGTCGCAGCGGTTCAGCATCAGAGAACTTGATACCGTCGAACGACCAAGAAAACTTCTCCATGTGCCCGGTGAGGTGCAGTTCAATGGTGCGGCTCGGATCGCGGCCGTCCGGATCGAGGAAGGTGCTGCGAAGATCAGAGTAAGTGAGGACTTGACGCCCGTTGTCACGCAGGCCGATTCCCGGGTCGCTCAGATTTGGCGCCGGCGTCATGGTCTGCATGTCAACTAAAGGGTTATTGGTTTCGGAAGCCGGGTGCGACTGCATCGTGCCATGGTCCATCCCCGCCATTTGACTGTGATCCATACCGGACATGCTGCCATGGCTCATGCCTGCCATTTGGCTGTGGTCCATGCCTGCCATCTTGCTGTGATCCATACCGGCCATAGAGGCCATCCCGCTCTGCATAGAGCCATGCTCCATGCCATCCATGCTGCCGTGATCCATGCCCATGTCGGCCATTGAGATCAGCGGACGAGGGTCGACCTCTGGGACAGGCGCGCTCAGCCCTTCGCGAACCGCCAAGGTGCCCCTGGAATAGCCGGTACGATCCATGGATTGCGCGAAGATGGTGTAAGCCTGCTCGTTTTCGGGTTCGACGATGACGTCGTAGGTTTCGGCCACGGCGATGCGGAACTCATCGACACTGACCGGTTTGACGTACTGTCCATCAGCCGCAACCACCGTCATCTTCAGACCAGGAATACGAACATCGAAGTAGGTCATGGCTGCAGCATTAATGAAACGCAGCCGAATTTTTTCGCCCGGCTTGAAGATGCCCGTCCAGTTGCCGTCCGGCGCCTGGCCGTTCATGAGGTAGGTGTATGTGTAGCCACTGACGTCGGCGAGATCCGTAGGGCTCATCTTCATCTCGGCCCACATCTTGCGGTCGGCAATAGCAGCGGACCATCCCATCTCGCTCACGTCATCAATGAAGTCACCGACGGTGCGTTTGTGATAGTTGTAATAGTCCGATTGCTTCTTCAACTTTGCCAGGACCCGATCCGGATTCTCGTCGGTCCAGTCGCTCAACAGCACCACGTAGTCACGATCGTAGCTGAAAGGTTCGGGATCTTTCGCATCGATCACCAAGGCACCATAGACTCCGGCCTGCTCTTGGAGGCCCGAATGGCTGTGGTACCAATAGGTACCATTCTGGTTGACATCAAATTTGTACTCGTACATGCCGTCCGGAGCGATGCCATGGAAGCTCAAGCCAGGCACACCGTCCATGTTGGCCGGCAGGATAATGCCGTGCCAGTGAATGGACGTATCCTCATGCAAACGATTGCGAACCCGAAGAGTGACCGTATCTCCTTCCCGCCAGCGCAGGATCGGCCCTGGAAGTGAACCATTGATAGTCATTGCGGTGCGGGCCGCGCCCGTTATGTTTACTGGAATCTCACCAATGAACAGATCAAAGTCGTTACCGGTCAGCACGTTAGCTTGTCCTGGGCTAGTGACCGCCCAAACCGGCACGCGCCACATGCCCAGGCCACCAAGTATTCCAGTTGCGGCTAACCCTTTGATGAAAGTTCGCCTTGTGGGTTTTCTATGCATATTTCTTCATCCAATTATTAGATGAGCTGGTAGTTCATAATCCAGCCTCGGGCTTGTAGCGCCCTGATGGACATTTAAAGCACGCAGTAACTCAAACAACTTGCTGATCAGTCCTGATAAGCGAAATTACAAGATAGCAACCATGCTCCACTCATTAAGCGGGGCAGTACTTTTACGTTAGGCGCTTAACGTATCTCTACCTTGCCGACCATTCCCGCTTGATAGTGTCCCGGAATATTGCAAGCAAACTCCAGATTCTTGGTTTTCGAGAACGTCCAGATCAACTCTTCGCGGGCGCCGGGTTCGATCAGAACACTGTTCGGATCATCGTGTGTCATCCCGCCATCCATTTCACCTTCCATATGGCTCATATCATGAGCACCAGTCGGGGTAAGCATGCCGCTGCGAAACATCGCAATCATTTCTTGCTCGTGCGCGGCATGGGTGGCCGAGTAGCCGAGGTTGAATTCATGAAGCAGGGCTCCATCGTTATGCAACACAAAACGGACAGTCTCACCTGCCTTTACTTCAATCGTCTCAAGCGCAAAGACGTTATCGCTCATTCGTACCTCAATGGTGCGATCTACCGCCTGCGCGTCTCCTGGTTGCCCAAAGTCGAGCGCATGACTATGGCCGGGGGCGGCCATTGCAGCAGTAGCGCTGAAGACCAAACCAAGTGCGGAAAAAAGGGAAAGAGAATAAATTTTCATTGGCTGGAGCTCATTCAAGTTATTGAGGAGTACCCAAGAGTAGGACGACTGACCTGCCGGCTGGCTTACCCTGAAATTACATTTGTGTAACCTTCAGCATGCCTCTTCGCCAAAAGCCGCAGGCAGAAAAAAGGCGCCCGAAGGCGCCAATAGGCCAAGGAGCAATGTGGAGGCCTGGAAAAATTTACTCGCCATAAAGCCGTTCGGAGCCCCACTGCATCGAGAGCACAACAGATACCCTGCAAACTCTAGACACCCAGTTCTGTCAGCCACCTGAAGCGGACGTTACATTTTTGTAAGCTTCTGGTTGAGGGTCCTAATTGCCTGCACACTCAGGCTGTCGAGTTTCGGAGTCTGTACGCATGAAATTACTGGTAGCTGAAGACGAACCCAAAACCGGGGCGTATCTGCAACAAGGCCTGACTGAAGCCGGATTCAACGTTGACCGGGTCATGACGGGTACAGATGCGCTTCAGTACGCGCTGAGTGAAACCTACGACCTTCTGATCCTGGACGTGATGATGCCCGGGTTGGATGGGTGGGAGGTGCTGCGTATGGTCAGAGCAGCAGGGAAAGACGTACCGGTATTGTTCCTGACAGCACGTGATGGTGTGGAAGACCGCGTCAAGGGTCTTGAGCTCGGCGCGGACGACTACTTGATCAAGCCGTTTGCTTTCTCCGAGCTTCTGGCAAGAGTAAGGACCTTGCTTCGCAGGGGCAGTGGCTCCCCTACCCAGACCACCCTGAAAATTTCGGATCTCCAAGTGGACCTGCTGAAGCGCCGTGCCATCCGTGCCGGAAAGCGTATCGATCTGACCGCAAAGGAATTTGCGCTGCTGGAATTATTGATGCGCCGCCGCGGCGAAGTACTGCCGAAATCCCTGATTGCCTCTCAGGTATGGGATATGAACTTCGACAGCGACACCAATGTCATCGAGGTCGCGGTACGCCGTCTGCGCGCAAAAATAGACGACGACTTCGAGCCCAAGCTGATTCAGACCGTGCGCGGCATGGGCTATATGATGGATGCGCCGGAATGAGCGTGCGCCACCTTTCGCTGACGGCCCGCATGAGCCTGATGTTCATGTCTGTAGTGGTGGTGGTTCTGACGATGGCCGGCCTGAGTTTTAACGTGCTCAGCCAGCATCACTTCGAAGTGCTGGATCGACAGGCCCTGGTCGAGAAGCTCGAATCGACCCGACACATCCTTAATAACGCACGCAGCGACGCAAGCCTCACCGAGGAACTGCCGCAGTTACGAGCACTGCTCGGTGCCCATCATGATCTGGCGGCGACCATCCTGAGCGGTGATGGCAGGGTACTTTTTTCCGACCCCAAGGCGGCCGATGTCCCGGAAAGCTTCAGGCATGCGGAAGAGCAAAACATGTGGGAATGGCAGAATGCAGGACTCCTGTATCGAGGGATGACTGCGCAAATTTCAGTGGCAGATAAGTCCGAACCCCTCACAGCTCTGTTGATTCTCGATGTCACGAGCCATGCGCACTTCTTCGAGACCCTGCAGCGATGGTTCATTGCCGGGCTAGTAATCAGCGCCCTGATCAGTGCGGCTTTAGGCTGGGTGGTTGTTCGAAGCGGGTTAAGACCTCTTCGGCAAGTGACCCACCTCGCAACATCGATGTCAGCCCGGTCGTTACAGGAGCGAATCCCGCTAGAGCCAGTACCACTGGAGCTGCAGCAGCTCGTTCTTTCCTTCAATGCGATGCTGGGCCGCCTGGAAGATGCCTTCATCCGGCTGTCCAATTTCTCGGCTGATATCGCGCATGAACTGCGAACCCCTGTCAGCAATCTCATGACCCATACCGAGGTAGTGCTCACCCGGAAGCGGGACCTCGATGCTTACGAGGAAAATCTCTATTCCAACCTGGAAGAGCTGAAGCGGATGTCACGCATGATTGACGACATGCTCTTCCTGGCAAAATCTGACAACGGACTAATAGTTCCCGAACAAGGCTCAATCGAACTTTCCAGTCTGACTTCCAAACTTCTTGATTATTACTACCTACTGGCTGAAGAACGCGGCATACACCTCTCAGCCACAGGCAGAGGCGAGATACTGGGCGACAAGTTGATGCTCAATAGAGCGCTTTCCAACTTGTTATCCAATGCGCTGCGTTATACCCCGGTCGGGGAAAGCATCTCGGTAACGATTAGCGGGACGGAAGAGACGGTCATCGTCAGCGTCGAGAATCCCGGTGAGACGATCAAGCCAGAACACCTGGACAAACTTTTCCATCGTTTCTATCGGGTCGACCCAGCGCGGCGCGAGGGCAGCCCAAGCAATGCCGGCCTCGGTTTGGCAATCACAAAATCCATCGTTGAGGCCCATAAAGGCAGAATCTGGTGTACCTCGAAAGATGACGTGACTGGCTTCCATATGCAATTCCCCGCTAAACCGTATAGTAGCAAAGAAAAACATATTTAATATCAGATAGCTGCAGCGCACGAACAACCTTACAACATTGTAATGTAAGTCATCGAAACAGACGGACTCCAGACCGGTCTATCGAGTGGGCTTAGCTGATGAAAGCCTCTGCCCGCTTAAGGCTCAAAGCTAACCACGAAGTTCTGGAGGATATATGGACAACAAAATGTTTTATAACTGCATCCAAGCTTGCTCTAACTGCGCCCTTGTGTGTGAAAGCTGCGCGTCTGCTTGCCTACGCGAAGAGAACGTCCGAGCCATGGCACGCTGCATTGAACTCGACAGAGATTGCGCTGACGTTTGTGCTCTAGCCGCTAGACTCATGAGTCGACAGAGTGAGTTATCGAAAGACTTCTGCGCACTGTGTGCAAAGATTTGCCGGGCCTGCGGCGAAGAGTGTGCCAAGCATCAGATGGATCACTGCCAAGAGTGCGCGAAGGCTTGTATGGAATGTGCTGAGGAATGTGAACGCATGGCTGCGTAGTCGAACTCGCTGCCTTTGCCAAGGCAATATCAGGCCTTGGCAGAGCAGCAATTATCCTTTAAAAAATCAGCCGTTATTGATGCCAACCGGCACGCCTCGGTATTCTACAGTATGAATGACGCCATCGGGGGTGCGGATCTTTATTTCATATGGCCGTACGCGACCATCAGAGCGGCCCATAACTCTCTTGCCCTTATAATTTACGCTTAAAACCTTACCGTCCTTAAGAAGTTGCTTTAGAACCTGCTTGCCATCAGCCGCCGAATAATCATGTCGCATCTGCGATTCTTGGCCAGTTTCAGTCGCCACCGCCAAAGAGGCGGCCATTGTTAGAGCGAGAACAGTGAGTGCTTTCCGCAGGATCTTCATGATTAACACCTCTGGGTAATTGATGCCTAAATCTTAAAGGCACCACCCTTACGGCATGCTGTTTCGCTTGTTACAAATTCGTAAGTTAACTAATTATCGATATAGGAACCATTTCTTGGCGGAATGCCCAGGTGTCTGCCGCAAGCTTACAATAATGTAATTCTTGGGTCAGGCGGCTGTCAGCCCGTCAGGGATACCCTATATAAAATACCCCCGCGTGTGCGTAGACAGGTTTAACAGGAGCGGTAATGTCTCAGGCCAATCAGCCACATCCCACACTTCAGACCCCATCGGATCGTGACCCTGTTTGTGGCATGACGGTCAAATCCGACAGTCCGCACCAGACCAGCCACGCCGGCCAACAACTGCTCTTCTGCAGCCAACGCTGTCTGGAAAAATTCAATGCCGAGCCAAGCAGATATTTGGATGCTGGGGATGCTCACGGCGAGACGCCGACCGTCGATCACGGCGCCGAATACACCTGCCCGATGCACCCGGAAATACTGCAGATCGGCCCAGGCACATGCCCCAAATGCGGCATGGCCCTGGAGCCGGTCATGCCCGAACTGGAAGAAGAGGACAACCCGGAGCTCAGAGACTTTTCTCGACGCTTCTGGTGGACGTTGCCGTTGACCGTGATTGTCACTGTATTGGCAATGGGTGAGCACGCTATCTCGCTGTTTCACGGCGCCACGCAGAACTGGGTCGAACTGGCGCTAGCCACCCCGGTGGCGCTCTGGGCCGGCTGGCCCTTCTACGTGCGCTGCGTGCAATCGTTCATCAACCGCAGCCCGAACATGTGGACGCTGATCGGCCTCGGAACCTCCGCCGCCTACCTGTACAGCCTGATCGCCACCCTGGCGCCCGGCGTATTCCCCGACCACTTCATGCAGGGTGAACGCATCGGCGTGTACTTCGAGGCGGCAGCGGTAATCATCTCGCTGACTCTGCTCGGCCAAATCCTGGAACTCAAGGCGCGCTCGCAGACCTCGGCGGCGATCAGATCGCTGCTCGGTCTGGCGCCCAAGACCGCCCGGCGCATCAACGCCGATGGCAGCGAAGAGGACATTCCCCTCACCCACGTGCACAGCGGCGACAAGCTGCGGGTGCGCCCAGGCGAAAAAGTGCCGGTTGATGGCATGGTGGTGGAAGGCGAAAGCGCGGTGGACGAGTCGATGCTGACCGGCGAGCCGGTGCCGATCATGAAACGCGCCGGTGATAGCCTGATCGGCGCTACCCTCAACAGCCACGGCAGCTTGGTGATGCAGGCACAAAAGGTCGGCAGCTCGACCGTGCTTGCGCAGATCGTGCAGATGGTAGCCCAAGCGCAGCGCTCCAAGGCGCCAATGCAGCGGCTGGCCGACGTCATTGCCGGGCGTTTCGTGCTGGCGGTCATCGCCATCGCTGCTCTGACCTTTGTCGTATGGGGCCTGTGGGGGCCGGAACCGAGCTGGGTGTTCGGTCTGATCAACGCAGTCGCGGTACTGATCATTGCCTGCCCCTGCGCCCTGGGCCTGGCCACGCCGATGTCGGTGATGGTCGCCACCGGCAAAGCGGCCGGCAGCGGCGTGCTGTTCCGCGATGCTGCCGCGATAGAAAACCTGCGCAAGATCGACACTCTGATCGTCGATAAGACCGGCACCCTCACCGAAGGCCGCCCTGCTTTCCACAGCGTCGAGGCGGCGCCCGGCTTCACGCGGGACGAGGTGCTGCGACTGGCCGCCAGCCTGGATCAGGGCAGCGAACATCCCCTGGCACACGCCATCGTCGATCATGCCCGTGCCCAGGGCCTTGCGCTGAGCACGCCTGAAACCTTCGAATCGGCCTCCGGCATCGGCGTGCGTGGCAAGGTTGACGGCCGCGACTTGCAGTTGGGCAACACCGCGCTGATGAATGATGCCGGCGTGGATGCCAGCCCGCTCAAGGGGCATGCCGAACAGCTGCGCGGCGAAGGCGTGAGCATCATGTTCCTGGCCGTGGACAACGTACTGGCCGGTCTGCTGGCGGTTTCCGACCCGATCAAACCGACCTCAAAACTGGCGATCCAGCGCCTGCAGGCAGACGGCATACGGGTGATCATGGCCACCGGCGATGGCCTGACGACTGCCCGTGCCGTAGCCCGCGAACTGGGTATCGAGGAGGTGCACGGCGAGGTCAAGCCGCAGGACAAGGAACGCCTGACCGCCTCGCTGCAACAGCAAGGGCACCGCGTGGCCATGGCCGGCGACGGCATCAACGACGCCCCGGCCCTGGCGCGCGCCGATATCGGCATTGCCATGGGCACCGGCACCGATGTGGCGATGAACAGCGCCCAGGTCACGCTGGTCAAGGGCGACCTGCTCGGCATCCTGCGCGCGCGCAGCCTGTCGGTGGCCACCGTGCGCAACATGCACCAGAACCTGACCTTCGCCTTTCTTTACAACGCTCTGGGCATTCCTTTGGCAGCCGGCCTGCTCTACCCGCTGACCGGCCTCCTGCTGTCACCAATAATCGCAGCGCTGGCGATGAGCATGAGCTCCGCTTCGGTGGTGTTCAACGCCTTGAGACTGCGCAAGGTATCAATCGACTGAAACTCTTGACCTTGCCACCTTGGCAAGGTTGAGAATTGCCTCAACCCCAGCAGCAACCTCGCAAGGAGATTGTCATGAGCACCGTTGAATTGAGTGTCAAAGGCATGAGCTGCGGCTCATGCGTCCTGCATGTCACCGAGGCGCTCAACGCAGTTGAAGGCGTCACCGAGGTCGACGTCGATCTGCAAGCGGCCAGTGTGCGGGTCAGCGCTGAGTGCGACAGCGATGTGCTTGTCGCCGCCCTAGGTGATGCTGGATACCCCGCCCAACTGAGCAGTCCGGCGGCCTCATCGAGCCCCGCCAGGAAAACCGGATGCGGTGGCAGCGGTGGCTGCTGTTGCAAGTGAGCAAACCATTGGAAACAGGTTTTTTATGTCCAGAACACTGACTACCGCGGCGCTCGCCGCCCTGCTGCTAAGTGGCGCCGCCCAGGCCGCGCAACCCCTGATCATTGATGTGCACCGCGACGCCAACTGTGGGTGCTGCAAGGACTGGATTACCTACCTGGAGAACAACGGCTTCGAAGTCCGCGATCACGTCGAACGCAACATGAACACGGTCAAGCAAGACCTCGGCGTGAAACCGCGTCTGGCTTCCTGCCATACAGGCGTGATCGATGGAAAGTTCGTTGAAGGCCACGTGCCCGTTGCGCAGATTTTGGAGCTTCGCAAGCGCCCTGACCTGCTGGGCATCGCCGTGCCAGGCATGCCGGCTGGCTCACCAGGCATGGAGTATGGCGACGTCAAACATCCCTACCAGGTGATCGGGATAACTCGCACTGGCCGAGAAAAGGTCATTGCCAATTATCCGCTGGAACAAGCCCCGAATTAATAGCAGCTCGCCGGGCGGGCTGGTACTGGCTGGCATCCTGCGATGCACTGAATCGCAGCGGAGACCATCCCCAGCCCGCACTTCAAAAAGCCCGGCTCCGTTAACAAGCTGAAATTCACCTCCTTTTCGTTATTAGCCCGCGAGATGGTCATGTCCCGCCTCCTGCTGTGTCTGCTGCTGCTACTGCTTACCTTGCCAGCCAACGCCGAGATATTTGATTCTTCGCGTCCTCAGTCGGCTCTGTTCGGCACTCCGCTGAATAACAGCCAGGATTTCCTTCCGGTAGACAGGGCCTTCCGCCTCGACCTGTTGGAAGCCGGTAAGGACAGCGTCCGCCTGCGCTTCATAAATGCCGAGGGTTATTACCTCTATAAACATCGCTTCGCATTCACCAGCGACCACCCGCAAGTGTCAATCGGCACCCCGCAATGGCCCGCGGCCGAACCGAAAACCGATGAATTTTTTGGCGATGTCGAGGTGTTCTACGGCGTTACCGACTTGCTGCTACCCGTTAATAACCCTCAGAACACACCGTTCACCTTACAGGTGAGCTATCAGGGCTGCGCTGATCTGGGGCTGTGCTATCCGCCAGAGATTCGCAGCTTCGAGGTAGGTGATCCCCCCCTCATTGCAGCCCTGCAACAAGGGGTCGCCATTGACTGGCGTAGTCTGGCGCTGTTCTTCCTGGCGGGCTTGGGCCTGACTTTCACACCCTGCGTGCTACCGATGCTGCCAATTCTGTCTGGCGTGGTATTACGCGGACAACTCGGCGGAACGCGTGGATTACGCCTATCGCTTGCCTACGTACTCCCCATGGCTGCCAGCTTCGCCCTGCTTGGTGCGCTAATGGGCATGTTCGGCGCTGGCCTCAACCTACAAGCGCGCCTGCAGTCACCGTGGCTGTTGGTGCCCTTTGCGATGTTCTTCACTGTTTTCGCTCTGGCCATGTTCGGCGTATTCGAGTTGCGCATGCCGCGCTTTATCACCGAACGACTAGATCTCCTAGCCGGCCAGGCCCGCGGGGGTTCAATGTTGGGCGCCGCCACGCTCGGCGTACTGTCGAGCCTGCTGGTTTCGCCCTGTGTGACTGCCCCTCTGGTCGGCGCACTGCTCTACATAAGCACCACCGGCGACGCACTGGGTGGCGGCCTTAAGCTGTTTGCCCTCGGGTTGGGCATGGGCGCGCCGTTGGTATTGTTCGCCATCGGCGGCGGAGCATTGCTACCCAAGTCTGGCACCTGGATGGTCGGTGTGCGCAAAGCTTTCGGCGTGATGCTGCTGGCTGTCTCTGTATGGCTGCTAGAACGCGTGCTACCCGCTCCAGTGACTTTGGCCTTGTGGGGCCTTTTGGCAGTTGGCAGCGCGATTTGGCTCGGTGCCTTGGAGTTCACCCTCAAGTCCGGCCGGCAAAGGCTCGCCCAACTACTCGGTGTGGCACTACTGGTCTACGGTGTCAGCGCCTGGCTCGGCGCTTTGCAAGGTCAATCCGATCCGCTGCGACCGCTGGGTCAGCTGGACGCCAAAGCCGTACTTCCGAGCGGCGCTAACGCCGGCTGGCAGACCGTGGATACACCAGCTGCTCTGGATGCCGCTCTGCTGTCAGCAAAAAATGCCGACCAACCACTGCTATTGGATTGGTACGCCGACTGGTGCATCAGTTGCAAAGTAATTGAACGAGAAGTGCTGGCAGCACCCGCCGTGCGTGAGCAACTGACCGGTTACCGACTGGTGCGCTTCGACATAACGCGTAGCGATGCCGAGCAACGCGCCCTGCTCGACCGCTACCAGCTGTTCGGCCCACCGGCACTGCAGTTATTCGCTCCCAATGGCGAAGAATGGCAAGATCTCCGTACTGTTGGCGAAACCGACGCTGAGAGTTTCGTCAAACGCCTGCACCAAGCCAACGGCCGAATCTAGATTAGCCCCTCCACTTCTGGAGGGGCGTGTTCTACCCCTGGCTGGCCAGCAGGCTAACGGAAATGCAATCGCCGCTACAGCCTACTGTCATCAGAGCAGCCGGCGGTGCCGGCCCAACATTCCACACCGCAACAACTGAAATCTAAGCTCTAGCCACCATCGACAGGCGCTCAATAGGCCCACCAACTGACGACACCAGAACTAGCGACTTACCATCATCAACAGGCTCGACGGACATTTCCGCACCTTGGTCCAGCAGCCGCATACCATCGAAGCGGATAGTAAGGTGCGTACTGGCCGTTTCTACCTTGTTCTGCTCTAACAAATCGAGCCGATCGGCCCAGTCTTGCATCATTTTCCGGCGGGGCTCCACATACAATGCGTGATTGTAAGTGGCGCTGACCTTGTTGGGATCAGCGTGCGAGAGTTGGGCATCCACCCAATTCTTGGGGTAACCGAACTCGTTGAGGGCCGTGGAGAGCGTGGCACGGATGCCGTGACCGGTGAGCAAATCCTTATAGCCCATACGCTTGATCGCGCCGTTCAGCGTGTTCTCGCTAATGCGCATTCTCAGCTCGCTTCGGTGTGCAAGCAGATAGCGCTGGGCTGGCTTGGTCTGCTCCAGCAGATAGCGAACGATCTCGATGGCCTGGACCGATAACGGCACGACATAGGGCGGAATATCCTGCGGCCGCTGCCCCCGCTTGCGCATGCCATTCTGCAGTTGCTTGACTACCTCGGGAGGAATGATCCACAAGCCGCGCTCAAGATCGAATTGATCAGGGGTCGCCAGTCGCAGCTCACCAGTACGCACACCCGTCAGCAACAGCAGGCGAATACCAAGTTGTGTGGTGATCCTGCCTCTATAACTGCGTAGCTTGTTCAGCAGACTGGGCAGTTCAGGCAGCCGCAGGAAGGGATTATTGACCACCGGTGGTTTGGGGACAGCCACGACATCCAGATCCGATGCGGGATTGCTTTGCAGCCCCGCGACTTTCACCATCGCAAAGCGGAACAACTGCCTGAGCCAGGTGCGCACTTTCTCGGCGGTGGTAAATGCCCTGCGCTGCTCGATACTAGCAAGCACGTCCAACAGGTCGGGACGGCAAATGTCGAAGATGGATACGGCGCCTAACGCGGGCAACACGTCCTTATCGAAGATACGCTGGATCTGCGAGAGGGTACTTTGCCTGCCCTCCTTGAGTTCCAGCTTGCGGTGCCCAAGCCACTGCAGATAAACCACCTTGAAGCTGTTCTCCGTCGCGAAACGGACAGCTCGAAGTTTTTGCTTACGATCAATCTTGGGATTGACGCCTTTCGCTACTAGGGCGCGGGCCTCATCGCGTAACGCACGCGCTTCCCGAAGGCTGACCTTCGGATAGGTGCCCAGCGACATTCGTTTCTGTTTGGTAGCCCAGTAATATCTGAAGTGCCAAGACTTACCGCCAGCGGCAGATACCGCCAGAGAAAGGCCGTCGAAGTCTGTGAGGGTATAGTCTTTGCCAGTCGCCCGAGCCTGCCGGACAGTGACGTCTGTGAGCGCCATGGTATAGCTCCTGAACATAGGTCAGGGCTAGATGCTTGTCTCGCAGGCCACGCTCCTCCAGCAACAATCCGGAAACCACGCACCCCGCAAAGATGGACTTAAAAATGGACTTAAAAGCCCTGGCTGGGGACGGATTCCAGTAGATTTCGCTGGAACGAAAAAAGGGCCCTAAGGCCCTTTTTCAATGACTTACAGACTTCAATAGACGTCTATAGATCATAATTTGGAGCGGGAAACGAGACTCGAACTCGCGACCCCGACCTTGGCAAGGTCGTGCTCTACCAACTGAGCTATTCCCGCAATACATTTACAACAATAATGGCGTCCCCTAGGGGACTCGAACCCCTGTTACCGCCGTGAAAGGGCGGTGTCCTAGGCCACTAGACGAAGGGGACGTTGCCCGGAAACTACAACTTCTTTCCGACTTGCAGCTTTCACGCTGTGCTTCACGCTGCAAGTGGCGCGCATTCTAGGGAGGACTTGGATGGTCGTCAAGCACCAACTAAAACTTTTTCAATCAATGACTTTCATCGCCCGCATTGCGCTATCAGCTTGCCATCCAACCCACTACACTCAGGAAAAAACCACCACCCCCAAGAGGTGCGCCCAGTGTCCCCGGTTCTGATTGCAGGATTGGTCCTCGCAGGCTTGTTCATGCTGATCCTGATTGGCTTCATCAATCAGATCGTGGAGAAGAACAATCTGGAGAAGGCGCGCGCACGGGCCGAGCTCAACAATCGCATGCGACGTTGCGCTGACCTTTCCGACTCCTTTCCCGGCCAGATGATGAGCCCTGCACTCAAGCTGATGCTGACTCGGCTTGAACTGCATGCAGGCGAGCGCCTGCTTGCGCTGGAGAAGAAAAACCAGAACCTGGCCACTCGCGTCGATTCGCTGCGTGACACGGTCGCCATGGGCGATGCGATCCCCGTGCCGAACACGCCCGTGAAGATTCTTGCCGAAGCCCAGGCCAAAGCTGTTCGCCTCCTGCTGGAAGACCTGCACGCGCAAGTGATCTGGGCCAACAAACAGGGCCAGCTGGACACGGCTTCCGCCAAACGCTGGGTGGGGGAAATCCAGCGCATGATGGTGTTCCTGCATATCGAATACTTCAATAACCTCGGCAGGCAGGCACTGCAGCAAGGCAATGCGCACAAGGCGCGCCTGGCTTTCGAACGGGGCATCCAGCATGTGCGCAAGCAGCCGGACAAGGCCAGTTTCCAGCCGCAGCTCAAACAGCTCGAAGCCCACTACGCCCACGCCAGCCAGCTCGAACAAACGCAACAGAAACCCCGCCTTGAAGAAACCAGCGAGCTGGTCGAAGGTCTGAAGGACCTCGAAAGCGAAGACGACTGGAAGAAAAACAATATCTACTGAGCCACACCCCCGGAGAAAGCCATGTCCCTAACCCTGTTTGGCGCTCAGCTGTCGCCCTTCGTCCGCAAGGTACGCCTGTGCCTGCTGGAAAAATCGCTGGATTATCGGCTCGAAGTGGTCATGCCGTTCACACCCCCCGAGTGGTATCTGCAACTCAATCCCCTCGGGCGCATTCCGGCGCTCAAGGATGGCGAGCTTTCCCTCGCCGATTCCAGCGTGATCTGTCAGTACCTGGAGGAAGCCTACGCAGACACCACTCGGCTGTATGGCAATGATGCGCCGCAGCGCGCACAGATACGCTGGCTGGAGAAATATGCCGACTACGAACTCGCGCCACTGACGACCTTCGGCATCTTTCGCAATCGCATCCTCAAGCCCAGCATGGGCCACACCTGCAATGAAGACGGCGTGCAGGCAGCCCTGAATGAAAAGCTGCCACCACACTTCGACTACCTTGAGCGGCAATTGGGACAGAACGACTATTTCGTCGGCTCACAGCTGTCGCTGGCCGATATCGCCATCACCTGCCAGCTGATCAACCTGGAACACGGCGCAGAGCAGGTCGATGCCAGCCGCTGGCCGGCCCTGGCAGCGCATTTCGCCCGCATGAAGACACTCGCCTCGGTTGCCAGCCTGCTGCCCGAAGAGCAGCGCATGAATGCCAAACTCATCGAGATGGGCAAGCGCGTGCAACAGCCGGGCTAGGGCCTGTTGACGCTACAGGCTGAGCATTTGATCTGTCTGGACATGTCATGACGCTGCTGCGCCTGCGGATCGCCGGATTACGCCTTCGGCTAATTCGACCTACGGGGAACAGCGTCCGGCGCCTGCCCCTACGGCTCGTGACGGAACGGCAACAGACGAACGCCTACCCACTGCCGCGCAAACTGGTAGGCGCAGCGTCCGTTGCGGTTGCCGCGTGCGGTGGCCCAGCGGATCGCATCCTTCTCCAGCGCCTCATTCCAGTCCCAGTCGAGCCCGGCCTGCCCGGCCAGCGAATCGATCCAGTGACGCACCACGTTCAGGTAATGCTCCTGACTGAAGGGATAGAACGAAAGCCAGAGACCGAAGCGATCGGACAGGGCGATCTTGTCTTCCACCGCTTCGTTGGGATGCAGCTCACCATCGATCATTTGCCAGTTTTCGTTATCGCTCTGGCGTTCCGGCACCAGATGCCGGCGATTGGAGGTTGCATACAGCAGTACGTTTTCCGGCGCCCGCTCCAGGGAGCCATCCAGCACGCTCTTCAGCACGCGGTAGTCGCCCTCGCCCGCCTCGAATGACAGGTCGTCACAGAACACCACAAAATACTGCGGCTGCCCGGCCAGCAGCTCGACCACTTTCGGCAGATCGGCCAGATGGTCGCGCTCGATCTCGATCAGGCGCAGACCCGCCGGCGCATGCTCAGCCAGCAAGGCGCGGATCAACGATGACTTGCCGGTACCGCGCGCGCCCCAGAGCAGAACGTGATTGGCCGGCAACCCGGATACGAATTGCCGCGTGTTGTTCGACAGAAGCTCACGTTGCCGGTCGATGCCGATCAGATCGTCCAGAGCCAGATCCAGCGTCACTTCCAGCGGCTGCAGGTAGCCACTCTGCCCTTCCCTGTGCCAGCGCGCAGCCAGGCTTTGGCTCCAGTCCACCGGCGTGCGCAGCGCAGGCAACAAGGGCTCCAGCCGGCTCATCAGCATGTCGGCACGCTGCAAAAAGGCCTTCAGTTCGACATCCATTCAAGCACTCCAGAACTTCTCGACTACAAACAAGAGCGGCAAAAAACCTCGAACGAGGCACCGCGACGACCATGGTACGCAGGCTTACAGATGGGCCTCTATGGATTTCGCCAGGGTTTCCGGCGCTGTTCGCGAAGCGAAACGCTCGATGGAGCGCCCTTCATCGGCGATCAGAAACTTGGTGAAATTCCATTTGATCGCCTTGCTGCCCAGCACTCCCGGTGCGCGCTTCTTCAGCTGCACGAACAGGGGATGGGCATCACCGCCATTGACCTGGACCTTGGCGAACAGCGGAAAGCTGACACCGTAGTTGCGCTCGCAGAAGGCGGCAATCTGCTGCTCATCACCGGGTTCCTGCCCGCCAAACTGATCGCAGGGAAAGCCCAGCACCACCAGCCCCTGCGATCCATAGCGTTTCCACAGTGCTTCCAGCCCCTTGTATTGCGGGGTAAAACCGCACTGGCTGGCGGTGTTGACCACCAGCAGCACCCTGGCGTCGAATTCGGCCAGTGTCTTTTCCTGGCCATCGATGGCCAGGCAGGGAATATCGAACAGTGGATCGCGCATCGGTGATGCCCCTTTGATGCCGCGCAGGCCGTTCAGGCGTCGCGCGGCTTGTGGTTTAGGGAAGCCGAATTGATGCAGTAGCGCAGGCCGGTAGGTGCCGGACCATCGGGAAAGACATGCCCCAGATGTGCGTCGCAGCGCGAACATTTGACTTCGATCCGATGCATGCCATGACTGAAGTCATCCACGCTGGCAATGGCACTCTCGCTCACCGGCTGAAAATAGCTCGGCCAGCCACAGCCGGAGCTGAACTTGGCATCCGAGTCGAACAATGGCTCGTCGCAGCAGGCGCAATGATAAAGACCGGGTGCCTTGGTGTCGTTGTACTTGCCGCTAAACGGGCGCTCGGTCGCACCCAGCCGGCAGACTTGAAACTGCTCATCCGACAGCTCGGCACGCCAGGCTTCGAGGGGTTTCTCAAGCTTTTCCATCGGTACACCTCATGAACTCAAAAAAGGCGGATCTGTACCTTTTCCGGTGATCGGGCCGCACGTATCATGCCTCGTTCTCAGACGCCTAGTCTGGCAGTGGAGTTTCAGGCTGCCAAGGCGGCAGATTCACGTCAAACGTTGCCAGCCTTCTGGCCATGGCACGTCCTTACTTCGGGACACTCAGGATCATGCAGGTCAGCAAATCGAACAAGCTCGCCAATGTCTGCTACGACATTCGCGGGCCGGTGCTCAAGCACGCCAAACGCCTGGAAGAGGAAGGCCATCGCATCCTCAAGCTGAATATCGGCAACCCGGCGCCGTTCGGTTTCGAGGCCCCGGAGGAAATCCTCCAGGACGTGATCCGCAACCTGCCGACCGCCCAGGGCTACAGCGACTCCAAGGGTCTGTTCAGCGCCCGCAAGGCCATCATGCAGTACTACCAGCAGAAGCAGGTGGAAGGCGTGACCATCGAGGACATCTATCTCGGCAACGGCGTGTCCGAGCTGATCGTGATGTCCATGCAGGCGCTGCTCAACAATGGCGACGAGGTGCTGATTCCCGCGCCGGACTATCCCCTGTGGACCGCCGCCGTGAGCCTGTCCGGCGGCAAGCCGGTGCACTACCTGTGCGACGAACAGGCCAACTGGTGGCCCGATCTGGACGACATCAGGGCCAAGATCACGCCGAACACCAAGGCGCTGGTGCTGATCAACCCGAACAATCCTACCGGCGCGGTCTATTCCAAAGAAGTGCTGGAGGGCATGGTCGAACTGGCGCGCCAGCACAAGCTGGTACTGTTCTCCGACGAGATCTACGACAAGATTCTCTACGACGACGCCGTGCACATCTGCACCGCTTCCCTGGCGCCGGACGTGCTTTGCCTGACCTTCAACGGCCTGTCCAAATCCTACCGGGTCGCCGGTTTCCGCTCCGGCTGGGTCGTCATTACCGGGCCGAAGCACAAGGCCAAAAGCTATATCGAAGGCCTGGATATCCTGGCCAACATGCGCCTGTGCGCCAACGTGCCGGCACAGCATGCGATCCAGACCGCGCTGGGCGGCTATCAGAGCATCAACGACCTGGTGCTGCCGCCGGGGCGCCTGCTCGAACAGCGCAACCGCACCTGGGAGCTGCTCAACGACATTCCGGGCGTCAGTTGCGTGAAGCCGATGGGGGCGCTCTATGCCTTCCCGCGCATCGACCCGAAGGTCTGCCCGATCCACAACGACGAGAAGTTCGTACTGGACCTGCTGCTCTCCGAGAAGCTGCTGATCGTTCAGGGCACCGCCTTCAACTGGCCCTGGCCCGACCATTTCCGCGTCGTCACCTTGCCGCGCGTGGATGATCTGGAGCAGGCCATCGGCCGCATCGGCAACTTCCTTGGCTCTTACAGTCAGTAACAGGCAGCAGGATCTGCGGGTCGATGACACAGGCGACATAGCTTGAAATAGTCGCCTGGTTGAATAGCGCCGACCCGCACCTTATATAGCCTAACGTTCTTTACTGTTCCCTTGGAGTTTGCCGCAACATGATGCGCATTTTCTTGTTCCTGGCCACCAACCTCGCCGTGCTGGTCGTCGCAGGTATTACCCTGAAGCTGCTCGGGGTGGACCGCTTCACAGGCCAGAACCACGGCAGCCTGCTGGTCTTCTGCGCCGTGTTCGGCTTCGCCGGCTCACTGATATCGCTGTTCATCTCCAAATGGATGGCGAAGATGAGCACCCGCACCGAGATCATCAGCCAGCCACGCACGCGCCATGAACAGTGGCTGCTGCAGACCGTCGAACAGCTTTCCCGCGATGCCGGCATCAAGATGCCGGAAGTGGGCATCTTCCCCGCCCACGAGGCCAACGCCTTCGCCACCGGCTGGAACAAGAACGATGCCCTGGTCGCCGTGAGCCAGGGCCTGCTTGAGCGCTTCTCCCCGGATGAAGTCAAAGCCGTACTGGCCCATGAAATTGGTCACGTAGCCAACGGTGACATGGTCACCCTGGCGCTGATCCAGGGCGTGGTGAACACCTTCGTGATGTTCTTCGCGCGCATCTTCGGCAACTTCGTCGACAAGGCGATCCTGAAGAACGAAGGCGGCCACGGCATCGGCTATTTCGTCGCCACCATCTTTGCCGAACTGGTACTGGGCATTCTCGCCAGCATCGTGGTCATGTGGTTCTCGCGCAAACGCGAATTCCGTGCCGACGAAGCCGGCGCACAACTGGCTGGTACCAGCGCGATGATTGCCGCATTGCAGCGCCTACGCGCCGAGCAGGGCGTACCGTCAGAGATGCCGGACACCCTCACCGCCTTCGGCATCAAGGGCAGCCTGAAGAATGGCCTGGCCGGCCTGCTGATGACCCACCCGCCGCTGGAAGACCGCATCGAGGCCCTGCGCCAGCGCGGCTGATCAGCGAAAGCCGGACACGAAAAGCCCAGCCATCAGGCTGGGCTTTTTCATAGCTCACACAACCTACGGAGCGAGGTACTAGCGCCGCATCAGCCGATAGCAGTTCTGGTCCATTCGCGTCAGGCCGCGCTGCAGGAACTTCTCATCGAGGGCGCTCGCCCGCTCAAGTAGCGAGATATCCCAGCAACTCCCCATGGATGCCTGGATCTCCGCGTCGCTTACCGCAAAAGGCGGGCCTTCCATCTGCGCCTGCAGGTAATCCAGCACGACCAGCAAGCCCGTACAGCCCGGCGCAAGGATAGTCGACAGATGCTCGGTATAACGCTGGCGCATCGACACCGGTAAGGCGATCAGCGCCGCCCGGTCATAAAGCCCCTGGCAACCGGCGACGTCCTCAGTGGTGAGCGCGAAGAAATCGCCGCAACGGAGTTCCAACGAGCCGGAACGATAGACCTTGAACGCACCCTGTTGCTCGATCCGGACAGCCAGATCCTGCTCAGCGAAGAAATCCTCGACTGCCTTTTCGCTCAATTCGACGCCCAGCACCTCGAAACCCTGCTCGACCAGCCAGGCCATATCCAGGCTTTTACCACAGAGCGGCACCAGCACTTTCGTGCCAGCTGCCAGCTGCAATCCCGGCCAGTGGTGGCGCAGCAGCGGGTTGACCTCCCCCAGATGAAAGCCGATTTCGTTTCGTGCCCAACGCTGGTGCCAGAACGCTTCGTGCACTCTTCAGATCCTCATAGCCATGCCTGCCGAAGCGTATCAGAACCCGCCGGCACCCTGCTCACTCGCCCTGTAGCATGGCCTCGATATCCATGCCCGCATCGCGCATCTGAGCCAGTTTGTAGCGCAGGGTGCGCGCACTGATACCCAGGCGATCAGCCGTCTCCTTGCGGCGCCCACGCTCGCTGCGCAAGGTTTCCAGAATCAGCTCGAACTCGCGTCGGCGAAGATCATCGCCCAGCGCACCGCCACCATCGGAGTGTGTCGGCGCGATGGTTTCCGGCTCCGCCGAGGACTCAGATGTAGCGCTGCCGCCTGCTGGCGAAGCAAAACCAGCCGTTGCGTTCAAACATAGGTCCTCTGGGCGGATCAATCCGCCTTGCTGCAGGATCAGGGCTCGCTGAATGGCGTTATCCAGCTCGCGGACATTGCCGGGCCAAGCATGCCTGAGCAGGTATTGACGCGCCTCGCCGGATAGTCTTGCGGCAGGTTGGCGCATCTTGGTCGCGTGGCTTGCCAATAGCCGTTCGGCCAGCGGCACGATATCCGCCGGGCGATCACGCAGGGGCGCCCAGGCGAGCGGGAACACCGAGACACGGTAGAAAAGATCTTCACGAAAGCGCCCACCACGCACCTCCTCGGCCAGGTCGCGGTTGGTGGTGGCAATGATGCGGATATCCAGCGCCACCGGCTTGCGCGCACCGACACGCTCAACCTCGCGCTCCTGCAAGACACGCAACAGCTTGGCCTGCAGTGCCAGCGGCATTTCGGAAATCTCGTCGAGCAGCAGGGTGCCCCCTTCGGCCAGCTCGAACTTGCCCGGCTGGCTGGCGATGGCGCCGGTAAATGCTCCTTTTTCATGACCGAAGAGTGTGGCTTCAAGCATGTTGTCCGGGATCGCCGCGCAGTTGATTGCCACGAAGGGCTTGCTGGCGCGGGGCGACTGCTGGTGGATATAACGCGCCAACACTTCCTTGCCGGTACCCGATTCGCCAGAAATCAACACCGTGGAATCGCTTTGCGCCACGCGCGCCGCCAGCGCCAGCAGCTGCTGGCTGGTCGCCTCCTGGGCCACCGGACCTTCACCCGGCGCGCCGGGCTGGCCGCAGGCATGCCGTGCGATCAGCTCAAGCAGCACCTTCGGCTCGAACGGCTTGACCAGATAGTCCACCGCTCCCTGGCGCATCGCTTCGACAGCCCGCTCGACCGCACCGTAGGCCGTCATCAGCAAGACCGGCAGCTGTGGGTAGCGCTGACGTATGAGTACCTGCAACGCATGGCCATCCATGCCTGGCATGTTCACATCGCTGATCACCAGCCCGAAGGTATCGGCCTGCAATGCCAGCACCGCCGACTCCGCGCTATCGACCGCCTGGTAGGCAAAGCCTGCAAGCTCCAGGGTATCGCTCAGGGCTTCGCGCAGGGCAAGGTCATCTTCGACCAGCAGGATCTTCACAGTCATCGACTCTGCTCCGCAAGCAGCGGCAAGCGCAGGGTGGCGCAGGTACCCCGGCCTGGCCGGGAGCGCAGTGTCAGGGTGCCCGAATGGGCGCGGGCAATGGATTTGACCACTGCCAGGCCCAGTCCGGTGCCGGTCGCCCTGGTGGTGAAGAAGGGTTCACCGAGGCGCGTCAGGGTCGTGGCCTCGATGCCAACGCCGTTGTCGCTGACGCTGATATGCATGACCGAATCCCGTGCATAAACATGTATTTTCAAACGCGGCTCATCAGCACTGGCCTGCAATGCATTCTCGATCAGATTGAGCAGCGCCCCGACCAGCATGTCGCGATTGCACAGCAATGCGCCGCCCCGCACGTCGCACTGCCAGCGAACCACAACACCCTGCAAGCGGGTCTCAGCCGCCGCACGCAATGCAGCCAGGAGCTGCGCCGGTGTCAGGCGATTCTCAATAGGCAGGTCGCCGCGAGCGAACACCAGCATATCGCGCACCTGATGTTCCAGCTCATTCAGACGATCCTTCAGGCGGCCAGCAAAACGCTGCTGCTGCTCGTCGCTCAACCCACCCTGCTCCAGATGGCTGGCATACAGCAGGGCCGAGGACAAAGGCGTGCGGATCTGATGCGCCAGCGAGGCCACCATGCGCCCCAGTGACGACAGGCGCTCATGACGCGCCAATTGCTCCTGCAGACGTCGTGTTTCGGTCAGGTCAGTCAGCAGGACCAGCTGTCCCGGTTCGCCATTCAGTGAGCGCGTGGCAATCGACACGCGGCGCCCATCCTTCAGGGAAACCTCATGCCCATCATCCTTGCGCGGAGCGAAGCTGCGAGCGATCACCTCACGCCAGAGCCGCCCTTCAAGGGGCTCGCCGAGCAAGTCCAGGGCCACCGGATTGGCTTCGCGAACCACACCCTGACCATCGATGACGATGACACCACCCGGCAGCAGGTCCAGCAGGCTCTGCAGCCGATTGGCCAGGCGCTCCTTCTCGTCGAACTCGCGCAGGCGCTGCGCGCTGGCTTCGGCGAGCTGCCCTTTCAATTCGGACATACGCGCCTGCAGCAGCTCCTGCGAGTCTTCCAGGCGCCCCGACAGATGAGAGAAACGTTCGAGCGACTGCTCAAGCTCGGCGCTGGCACAAGGCTCGGCAGAATGCGAAATGACAGCGGAGGGAGAAAACACTGAAGTCACTGGCACATGTCCGTCAAAAGATGGTCGGTCAAGTGGTTGTTCAGTGACAGCGAGCAAGGATCATGCCCGGCAATGCATGCGCGGGAACGGGCTGAAACCGCACCGCCTTGCAGCAGCGCGGCGGCGCATCAGTCGTCGGCGTCTTCGTCGCGACGGTTCATACCGTACTTGCGCATCTTCTCGACGAGGGTCGTCCGGCGAATGCGCAGGCGTTCGGCAGCCCGTGCGACAACGCCACCGGCATCGTCCAGCGCCTGCTGGATCAGGCCCTGCTCAAGGTTGGCCAGATAATCCTTCAGATCGAGCCCCTCGATAGGCAGCATGGCCTGCGCATCGCTGATAACCACAGGCGCATTGATGGCCGCACGCTCTTCCATTTCGGTGTGCAGGCTGGCGGCGTACTGTTCGTCATCGTCATCGACATGGCGGAATTTCTTTGGCAGCTCCATCACGCCGATGACCCCGTAGGGGTGCATGATGGCCATGCGCTCGACGAGATTGGCCAGTTCCCGCACGTTACCCGGCCAGTCATGGCGACACAGAGACATGATGGCGGCGGAATTGAAACGGATCGAACCGCGTTTTTCGTGCTCCATGCGCGAAATGAGCTCGTTCATCAACAGCGGTATATCTTCTATACGCTCGCGCAGCGGGGCCATTTCAATGGGAAAGACATTGAGCCGGTAGTAAAGATCTTCGCGGAAACTGCCTTCCACGATCATCTTTTCCAGGTTTTTATGGGTTGCCGCGATAATCCGTACGTCAGCGTTCTGTGTACGATTGCTGCCTATCCGTTCGAAGGTACGCTCCTGCAATACGCGCAACAGCTTGACCTGCATCGGCAAGGGCATGTCGCCGATTTCATCGAGGAACAGCGTACCGCCCTCAGCCAGCTCGAAGCGGCCGGCGCGGGAAGTGATCGCCCCGGTAAAGGCACCCTTCTCGTGACCGAACAGCTCGCTTTCCAGCAGCTCAGCCGGGATCGCGCCGCAATTGACGGGAACGAAGGGGCCGCTGCGCCGCTTGGAATGGTAATGGAGGTTTCGTGCGACCACTTCCTTGCCGGTACCGGACTCGCCAAGGATCAGCACGCTCGCCTCGGTATCGGCGACCTGCTGCATCATCTGCCGGACATGCTGCACGGCGCGACTAGTGCCTACCAGGCTGCGAAACAGGTTGGTCTCGCGCTGACGCCCGCGCGCCCGGGCCTGGTCATACACCTCGCGATAGACCTGGGCACGGTGCAGGGAATCGAGCAACTTGTTGTAACTGGGTGGCATTTCCAGGCTGGCCAGCACTTGCCGACGGATATCTTCCGGCCACTCCGCCGGGACAGGCTCACCGATCAGAAGAAGCGGCAGGTTCTCATCCCATTTTCCGAGCTGCTTGAGCAGCTCCGCCACACCACCCTTTGTCGAAACAGCACCGAGCATGACCCCAAGTACACTTCGGCTCGACTCAAGCGAATCCACCACTTTTCGCCAATCATCGCTGGTACAAGCCAGATGATCTTCGCCCAGAAAATTGAGGATGACCGCCAAATCACGCCGACGATCCTTATCGTCGTCTATCAACAAAATTTTGGTTTCACGCCACATCTTGTTTATAGGCTCTAGAGGCTGGGAAGAAATACTGAATGCGCATCGAGAGAAACGAGGCGTCACCGGCAGATAGCCACTAGTTAATTAAAAAAATCGCGCGGAGTCAAATTTATGACGTGATTTAACGACTAAAGAACAACCTTCTTTTCCTGCCCCCTGCTTCATGCACTGCGACAGGCCGGAAGCAAGTAATAGGCAACTAAACGACCCTGTATCGAAGATAAAGGAAGTTAAATGCTTTTCAGCGAAAAAAGCTGCCTGATTGCCAAAGATTCCAGATAGCAGATTGCATAAGCGTTAAGCGAAAATGACGAGATGCAGGCTCAGGAGGAAGGAAAATTTTCAGGGCCTGCTTAAACTGACGAGCGGTGCTGCTTTGAAACAGAATGCGTCATGGCATCAACCGAAAAGTTTATAAACTTTTGCACCATGCCGAGAATGATTGAGCTGGATCAACTCTCCCGTCGCACGATTCTGCTCTGCCTGGCAGGCACCCACCAACTCGCGATAGATAATGGTCAGTTCTTGCAAGTGCCGACGGATCGCCGATTCGTCTTCGCGGGGCTCACTCATCGCAGCTTCGACAACCTGACGACACTGGGTATCCAGAACGCTGATCGCTGTCCAGTCCTGCTGCACCATCGCATCGCGCAGCGCGTGACCGGTTTCCTCGAGACGTTTGACTGATGCATTCATGAATCCGCTCCCCGTACGCAGCCGAGCCCTTACAGTCTGTTGATGGCACTCTTGTGCACCTGAAGTCTGTATCGGCAATTGCTGGCAGGCCTTTAGCGGACCATTGCAAAACTGGCTGCGTTTTTCAACGACCTCCGGTTTCAACCGACTGGACAAACAGAGCCGGACTTCCCGAATGGGGCTACGAATGGGCCGCCTGCAAGGATCTCAATGCAGTTGCCGAAGCCCGGTCGGAACGCTGGGTGTGGCAACCGGTTCCCACGGTCCTTCCGGACGACCTGCGCTATACCAGTCACCCTCCCAGCGGTAATACAGGCGTTCGCGGTAGTACAGGTTCCGCCCTTCCACGACATAGACACTCAGACGGTTGTCCCAGTGCGCGGCGGCATGCGGCGGCGGCGCGTAACGTGGATGGCTTTTTTGCGTGGCAGGAGGCTTCGGTGCGGAGGGCGTGCGCACCGGAGGCGGCTTGGCGGCAGGCTCACGAGGCACATCCGTTGCAGGCGGGGCCGGTCTGGGGGCCGGCTCGGAGCGCTGATAGGGGCTACCGGCACAGGCCGCCAGCAGCAGCGCCAGCGTCATTGCAGCACCCACTTTGAGCAGGCTTTCAGCCTGCCTGTAAACCGAATGCGTCATCGCTCGCCTCTCGCTCGCCCCGCCAGCGATCAGGACGAGGGCGTTTCAGGTTGATCAATGGTCAGCCGGACCACATCCCCGCTTCCCAGCTCCAGGGGTTCGCTGCTGCCTTGCCACTCGCCACGCGTGGCATCGCCCTCCCTGGAGATACGTGCGAACAGCCTGACCTGCTCGAAGTTGGACAACCGAAGCTGAGGCGTCATTGCATCGGCATCGCTCAAACTGACGGTAGCCGGAAGATCGCTGACGCTGAGGCGCTTGACCGCCAACGGCATGGCCGGCCCTGAGGCCGCACGAGCGAATACGAATACCGCATCACCGGGCTGTACCTTGTCGGCCAGTTCATCCCCGAGACGGACTTCGACGCTAAGGCTCGCGGCACCGACAGCGGCCTCTTCAGCAGGCTTGTCATCAGCGCCGAGCGGCTGTCCAAGACGCTCACGCGCCTGAGCAATGCCGCCCTGAATGGCCTCACGTGAAGGATCTTCGGGCGGCAGCGCGGCCACCAGGCGCTCCCAGAAGCCGGCGGCCTCCTCGAAACGTCCGTCTTCGAAAGCTGCAATACCCAACAGACCAAGACTCGTCACTTCATGCGGGTCCGCCTGCAACGCTTCGTCGGTGAGTTGCCGTATCTGCTCGGTCCACTGGCGACCCCCGGCAAAATACAGTGCTTGCGCCCATTGGCCGAGCAGCTCCGGCGCGCGCCCAGCCAGTTCGACGAGCTGCGCATAGGCGCCGGCGGCATCAGCCGGACGCTCCTGGTTCATGTAGGTCCGGGCCAGGAAATACCAGGCCTCGGTGGATTCGGGCTGCGCCTTGACCGCACGCTCGAGCCGCGCCGTCATCTCTTCCATGGTTTTGGGCTGCTCAATGAATTCGCGCGTCAGTTCCAGCTTGTCGCTGGCCCCCCAGTGCAGGTACATGCCATAACCGAACAGTGGCACCAGGATCGCGGCAATCAGCGGAATCGTGCGGCCCAGGCTGCTGCTACGTCGTACGTCATCACCTTCAGTGTCGTCGAGCAGCTCGCGCGCGGCATCGGCACGCCCTTCCTCGAACTGCTCCGCTGTCAGCGTGCCGGCAGCCTGCTGGCTGGCCAGCTCGCCGAGCCTTTCTTCATACAGCGCAACATTGAGCGCTGTCCGGTCTTCTTCTGCCTGTGCCCGGCGGCCCCGCAGTACGGGAAGCAGCAGGATGGCCAGAGCGGCCAGCAGCAGCAGCGCGGCCCCTATCCAGAAATCGATCATGGTTCTTTTTTATCCAGCAACGTGGCGAGGCGTTCACGTTCGGCCTCGGAAAGAGTGTTCTGCGCATCGTCGTCCGTAGCACGACGCCGCCGCATCAGGATCAGCGCCAACACGCCGAAGCCCAATACCAGCAAGCCTATCGGGCCGTACCAGAGCAGCAGCGTCTTCATGTTGAGCGGCGGTTTGTAGCGCACGAAATCGCCATAACGCGCGACCAGGTAGTCAACGATCTGCTCGTTGCTCTGCCCTTCTTCGAGCATGCGGAAGATTTCACGGCGCAAGTCCATGGCGATGGGCGCATTGGAGTCGGCAATGTTCTGGTTCTGGCATTTCGGGCAACGCAGCTCTTCAACCAGGGTCCGGTAGCGTTCGCGCTCGGTCTCGTCCCTGAACTCGTAGGCATCGATCGCCGCCTGCGCGCCACCAATCATGCACAGCGCCAGCAGAAAGCCTTGGATCAGCTGTTTCATTGGTCCACCAGTTCCTGATAGAGCGCAGCGAGCTGTTCACGCCATACGCGCGGGTCGATGGCGCCGACATACTTGTGGCGAATGATCCCGTCCTTGTCGATCAGGAAGGTCTCCGGCGCACCGTAGACGCCGAGGTTGATCCCCAGACTGCCCTCTGGATCCTCGACGTTGAGGCGATAGGGGTTGCCCAGCTCGTTCAGCCAGCGACGCGCGGCCTCGCTGTCATCCTTGTAGTTAACCCCATAGACCACCACGCCCTGACTGGCCAACTGGTTGAGCATCTCGTGCTCGGCGCGGCAGGTCGGGCACCAGGTCGCCCATACATTCACCAGCGCCGCCTCGCCCTTGAAGTCGGCAGCACTCAGCATGCGCTCCGGGTCTTCCAGCGATGGCAGGGAGAATGCGGGCAGCGGCTTGTCGATCAGCGCCGACGGCAGCTCGGACGGGTCCAGGAACAGGCCGCGATAGAGAAACACCGCGACCGCCAGGAAGATCACCAGCGGCAGCAGCATCAACAGTCTTTTCATCACTCAGGCTCCTTGCTGGGCCAGGCCCAGGGCCTCACGGACACGGGTCTTGACCTTCACGCGATAACGCCGGTCACAGGCGGACAGAACACCACCGACGGACATCAGCAACGCCCCCAGCCAGATCCAGCGCACGAAGGGCTTGATATGCACCCTCACCGCCCAGGCGCCGTCCTCCAGCGGCTCACCCAGAGCCACGTAAAGGTCGCGGGTGAAGCCCGCATCGATACCGGCCTCGGTCATGGGCATCTGCTGGACGGTATACAGGCGCTTCTCGGGATGCAGGAGAGCAATCTGCTTGTCACCGTCGAAGACCCGGATGGTACCCTTGTCCGAGGTGAAGTTCGGTCCGTCGAAATGCGTGGCGCCTTCGAAGACGAAGGTGTAGCCACCCAGTTCCAGCGACTCGCCCGGCGCCAGGCGCAGGTCGCGCTCGGAACTGTGCTGGCTGACCAGCACCACGCCGATAGCGCATACCGCCAGGCCCAGGTGCGCCGTCTGCATGCCCCAGTAGCTCGGCGCCAGGCTGCGAATGCCCTTGAACAGACCCTTGTGGCGAGTCTTGTCGAGCACGTCGCGCACACCGGCCACCACGACCCAGGCCGCCAGCAGGCATACGGCAAGCACCGCCCAGTGGAAATCACCGAGCAGCATCGAGCCCAGCCCAGCCAGCACGGCGCTGGTGATCAGTACCGGGGTCAGCATGCCCAGCAGCCATTTCACCGGCGTGTCTTTCCAGCGCACCAGGATGCCCACGCCCAGGGCGAGCATCAGCGCGGCCATCAGCGGCAGGAACATCGCATTGAAATAGGGCGGCCCAACGGACAGCTTGGTGTCGGACAAAGCATCGAGCAGCAGCGGATACAGCGTGCCCAGCAGGATCATCGCGGTTGCGACCACCAGCAGCAGGTTGTTGACCAGCAGCAGGGTTTCGCGGGACCAGAGACTGAAGCCAATCCGGCTTTTCACTACCGGCGCGCGCAAGGCGAACAGGGTCAGCGAGCCACCGACGACCAGCAGCAGGAAAGCCAGAATGAAGACGCCGCGCTCCGGATCGGTGGCGAAGGCATGCACCGAGGTCAGCACACCGGAGCGGACCAGGAAGGTGCCCAGCAGGCTGAGCGAGAATGCGGCAATCGCCAGCAATACCGTCCAGCTCTTGAAGACGCCACGCTTCTCCGTCACCGCCAGCGAATGGATCAGCGCCGTGCCGACCAGCCAGGGCATGAAGGAGGCGTTCTCCACCGGGTCCCAGAACCACCAGCCGCCCCAGCCCAGCTCGTAATAGGCCCACCAGGAACCCAGCGCGATACCGGCACCGAGAAAGGCCCAGGCGACCAGTGTCCAGGGCCGCGACCAGCGTGCCCAGGCGGCATCCAGGCGGCCACCCAGCAAGGCGGCGATGGCGAAGGCGAAGGCCACCGAGAAACCGACATAACCCATGTAGAGCATCGGTGGATGCACGATCAGGCCGAAGTCCTGCAGCAGCGGATTGAGGTCGCGCCCGTCCATCGGCGCCTGCGGCAGGTAGCGCTCGAAAGGGTTGGAGGTGATGATCAGGAACAGCAGGAAGCCGATGCTGATCAGGCCCATGACCCCCAGCACCCGCGCCAGCATGTCCTCGGGCAGCTGGCGGGAGAAAATCGCCACGGCGAAGGTCCAGCCGGCCAGGATGAAGGCCCAGAGCAGCAGGGAGCCTTCGTGGGCACCCCATACGGCGCTGAACTTGTAGTACCAGGGCAGCGCGCTGTTGGAGTTGTGCGCGACGTAGGCGACGGAGAAGTCATCGACCATGAACGCGTAGGTCAGGCAGGCGAAGGAGAATCCCAGGAAGGCGAACTGCCCCCAGGCAGCCGGCTGCGCCAGGCTCATCCACTGATGATCACTGCGCCAGGCACCGATCAGCGGCAGCGTGCCCTGCACCACGGCCAGGCACAGCGCCAGAATCATGGCCAGATGGCCGAGCTCGGGAATCATTTTGCATACTCCTGCTTGTCGCCTTCGTAATGCCTCATCATGCCGCTCTGCTCCAGCGCCTGAGTGACTTCCGGCGGCATGTAGTTCTCATCGTGCTTGGCCAACACTTCGTCGGCGACCAGGACGCCTTCGCCATTGACGCGCCCCAGAGCGACGATGCCCTGCCCCTCGCGAAACAGGTCCGGCAGGATGCCCTGGTACTGGATGGCGATGCTGGCGTTGTTATCCGTGACGCGGAAAGTCACGGTGAGCGAATCCTTGCTACGTGTCACCGAACCCTCTTCCACCAGCCCACCGGCGCGAATCCGAGTGCCTTCCGGCGCTTCGCCGGCGGCGATCTGGGTCGGCGTGTAGAAGAGGTTGATGTTCTCTCGCAAGGCAGACAGAGCCAGCGTTATCGCGATGCCCACGCCGGCCAGAATGGCCAGAATGATGAACAAACGCTTCTTGCGCACAGGATTCACTTCATTTCCTCCCGGCGCAAACGACGCGCCTCATCTTGCAGATATCGCCGGCGTGCCAGCATTGGCAGCGCCACGTTCAGAACCAGGACGGCCAGGCTGATGCCATAGGATGTCCAGACGTACAGGCCATGGTTGCCCATGGCGATGAATTCGGAAAACGATGAGAAATTCATGATGCCTTACCTACCAGCGCCTGCACCTCGGCCTTGACCCAGCTGCTGCGTGATTCGCGACGCAGCACTTCCAGGCGCATGCGCATCAGCAGTACCCATGTGAAGAAACAGTAGAAGCCCAGGACCATGACCAGCAGCGGCAACCACATTTCGATCGGCATCGCGGGCTTTTCGGTGACCGTGAAGGTCGCGGGCTGATGAAGGGTGTTCCACCACTCCACCGAGTACTTGATGATCGGGATGTTCACCACCCCGACGATGGAAAGCACCGCGCAGGCTTTCGCCGCGCTGTCGCGGTTGCTGATGGCCTGCCCCAGCGCGATGATGCCGAAGTACAGGAACAGCAGGATCAGCATGGAGGTCAGGCGAGCATCCCAGACCCACCAGGCGCCCCAGGTCGGCTTGCCCCATACCGCCCCGGTCAGCAGCGCGATGAAGGTCATCCAGGCACCGATGGGCGCGGCCTGCTGCAAGGCGACATCCGCCAGTTTCATTTTCCACACCAGACCGACCAGGCCCGCGACGGCCAGCATCACATAGATCGATTGCGCCAGGAATGCGGCGGGCACATGGATATAGATGATCCGGAAGCTGTTGCCCTGCTGGTAGTCCTGGGGCGCAAACGCCAGCCCCCAGATCGTGCCTACCGTGACCAGCACGAAGGTTGCCCAGCCAAGCCAGGGCATCCAGCGGCTACTGATTCCGTAGAACCATTTGGGCGAACCCAGCTTGTGGAACCATGTCCAGTTCATAGCACCTGCCTCACATCCGCTACGCATTCCGATACTGCCCCGAAACCGCACGGGCGCCACTTGTTCGCGATCAGTAAAGTCGTCGGTGCCAGGGGCCGCCTGTCGAGGAAAGCCGTAGCGCTATCGAATAAATCCATCGTGCAATCCATCACTCGCCAACACTGATTTTCAGGCCAGCCGCTATCGCAAAGGGTGTAAGGGTGACAGCCAGGGCTGTCAGACTGGAGAGCCATAACAGATGACCGACCGCCGGCAGCCCCTGCAGCGCTGCCTGCAGCGCCCCACTACCCAGAATGAGCACCGGGATATACAACGGCAGAATCAGCAATGCCAGCAACAGGCCGCCGCGCTTGAGGCCGACGGTCAGCGCCGCGCCGACCGCGCCGAGCAGGCTGAGCACGGGCGTTCCCAGCAGCAACGAGATCAGCAGCACCGGTAGCGCGCTCATCGGCATGCCCAGCATCAACGCCAGCAACGGCGCCAGCAACACCAGCGCCAGGCCGGAAAAGGCCCAGTGTGCCAGCACCTTGGCGAGTACCAGAAGCGCCAGCGGGTGCGGCGAAACGACCCACTGTTCGAGCGAGCCATCTTCGAAATCGCTGCGAAACAGCCCGTCCAGCGAGAGCAGAACGGCCAACAGCGCCGCGACCCAGATCAGCCCCGGCGAGATGGTTTGCAGCAGTTGCGACTCCGGCCCGACCGCCAGCGGGAACAGGGCGATGACGATGGCGAAGAACACCAGCGGGTTGGCCAGCTCGGCAGGACGGCGAAACAGCAGACGGGTTTCGCGGGCCAGCAGCAGAGTGAAGACGTTGCTCATGCGGCGCGCTGTCCCAGATCGATTTCACGAAAGCCGGCCGGTTTTTCAGCGAGCGAGTGATGGGTGGTCAGCACGACCATGCCACCCTGCTCGCAATGCACGGCCAGGTGTCGTTCCAGTTGCGCCACGCCATGCTTGTCGAGCGCGGTGAAGGGCTCATCGAGAATCCACAGCGGCGGGGGCGAAAGATAGAGCCGGGCCAGACCGACGCGGCGTTGCTGGCCGGCAGACAGCGTGTGACAGGGGACATCCTCGAAACCGCGCAGGCCCACCGCATCCAGCGCCTGCCAGATGGCCTCACGAGTCGCCGGATGATGCAGGGCGCATAGCCAGGTGAGGTTTTCCTCAGGCGTGAGCAGGCCCTTGATGCCCGCCGCATGACCAATCCAGAGAAGATTGCGCGCCAGTTCGTCGCGCTGGCTTTCAAGATTGCGGCCATTGAGCCGCACTTCCCCTGCGGTCGGTTGCATCAACCCTGACAACAGGCGTAGCAGACTGGTCTTGCCACTGCCATTGGGGCCGGCGATCTGCACCATTTCACCGTTGGCGATCTGCAGATCCAGCCTCTCGAACAACAGACGCCAGTCCCGTTCGCAGGAAAGCGCCACAGCTTCTAGAAAAGGACAGGACACGCTATGGACACCTCAAGATGAAAAGGGCGTAGCCGCTACAATGACAGACAAGCCGGGCGCGCCGAATTATACATGCCGCGCCTTGGGGCCGCAGACCACAAAGTCGAAAGGTTGTAAGAGCATTTAAGTAAAAATGACCGAGATCAAAAGCACCCAGGCTATTCCCCCCGCCAACCCGCCCCGCTCGACGGCAGGCTCCGCCGAGCTGGCGTTGAAACTGCTGCAGCCCATGCAGGGGCTGCTGGCCGCCGGGGAAAGTGCCGAGGCCGAGGTCGTCAGGATCAAGGAAGCCCTCCAGGCCTTTCAGCTGACGCTGCGCCTGACACTTGGCAGCGGGCGCCAGGCAACGGTCGAAACCACCAGCAACAAAGCCGTCGCACCAGGCGCAGCCCTGTTCGTTACCGCTGCATCCGATACCCGCCTGATGGCTGTGCTGCAACCCGGCAGCCGGCAACCCATGAGCAGCATCGACCTCGGCCAGCTGCCCGTAGGCACCCTGATCCAGGGCAAGGTCACCGCCAGCCAGCAGACCCAGCAGGCCGGGCAGAGCGTATTCAAACTGGTGATCAGCCTGCTCAATTCTCCACTGGCCGGGCAGAAGCTGAATATCGAATCGAGCCTGCCGCTGGCACCGGGCAGCCTGATCACCGCCCGGGTCCAGGGCGACCAGTCACTGGCATTCATGCCGCTGAGCGGTCGTCTCGATCAACTGGTACTGGGCCAGCACCTCGGTGCACAGAACAGCCGTCAGGGCTCGCTTGAAGGTCTGTTCAGCGCATTGACGGCCGGGGCGGTCCTGCCCGACGGCTTGCGCGGCGCAGCCGAACGCCTGCTCGGCCTGATCCCTGAAATGCAGCAGCTGGGCGATGCCAAGACCCTGGCCCAGGCGCTGGCCAAGAGCGGTATCTTCCTTGAAGCGCGCCTGCTCAATGGCAATACCGACAGCCTGCCCACGGATATGAAGGCCGCCCTGCTGCGTCTGGTCGCGCAATTGCCGGGGCTGCCTGGCAGCGGACCACTGACAGCCGCCCAGACGGCGGCAACCCTTGGCCAGGCGCTGCCGGCCTTCGCCCGCAGCGCACTCGGCGCGCTTGGACAGCCGAATGCGCGCCAGCTCGCACAGAACTTTCCCCTGCCGGGGCGACTGCTGCTCGATGCCGACGGCGAAGCCGATCTGGAACTCATGTTGAAACTGGCGGCGGCGGCGGTATCACGGCTGCAGACCCACCAGTTGTCCAGCCTCGCGCAGACTCAGACCGGCCCCGACGGCACGCAGGTCACGACCTGGCAGATCGAAGTGCCGATGCGCGATACGCGCGACATCGTTCCGCTGCAGGTCAAGCTGCGGCGCGAGGAGGAACCCCGGCAAAACGGCAAGGAAAAAGGCGAAACCCTGTGGAAGGTCGAACTGGCATTCGATGTCGCCCCCCTGGGGCCACTGCAGGTTCAGGCACAGCTGGTCAGTGGTAGCCTGTCGAGCCAGATCTGGGCCGAACGCAGCCATACTGCCCAGCTGATTTCCACCGAACTCGACTACCTGCGCCAGCGACTGCTCGATGCCGGGCTGACCGTGGGTGAGCTGGCCTGCCGTCAGGGTACGCCGCCGCAAGGCCCCCGCACCGCTGTCGATCAACGCTTCGTGGATGAAACCGCATGACTGCCAAGACCCCGCGCCAGGCCATCGCGCTCACCTATGACGGCATCAACGCGCCCAACCTTTCGGCCAAGGGCGACGATGAACTGGCCGAGGCGATACTGGCCATTGCCCGCGAGCATGAAGTGCCGATCTACGAAAACGCCGAACTGGTCAGGCTGCTGGCACGCCTGGAGCTTGGCGATGCCATCCCCGAAGCGCTATATCGCACCATCGCCGAAATCATCGCCTTCGCCTGGTATCTGAAAGGCAAATGCCCGCCGGGCTTTGCCGAGCAACAGCCCGCGCCGTCGCTGCCCCTGCTCAACGGCCCCTAGCAGGCCGTTGAAAAACTACCTGCGTTGACAATACTTCGTTAAAAACAGCCTCAGACTACTCATTTAGACTACTAAACTCCGCGTCTTCGGCTGTTTTTGCCTCGTCTTGCCTGCCTCGCCTACGTTTTTCAACAGTCTGCAAGTCCTGAACCGTATTCAGTCAGTCTTGCGCCGCGCCTGATGCAGCTTGCTCATCAATTCGGCTTCGGACTGGGACAGCCCGCAGGATTGCGTCAGATCATCGACGCTGGCCCCCATACCGACCAGCTTGGCGGCCTGGGAAAAGGAAAAGTTGTTCGGATCACGCTGTTCGAGCTGGGTGATCCGGTCGGGCAGCGGTGAGACCATGCGCGAAAGCTCGTGCAACTCCTGGCCCATATGCACGCTGCCGTCCAGATAGGTATCCAGTTGAGCGCTCAACTCCTTGATTCGCCGGTCCCGAATGGCATCGTTGCGCGCCTGCAGCTGAGCCTGCTGGCGCTGGCGCCGGAACAGCCAGACGCATAACCCCAGCAGCGCAACGCAACACAGGGCAAGCGCGACGACCGACGCGACCAGCGAGGCAATCAGCATGTATCAGATGCTCTCAAGTTCCGCCCATTCTTCTTCGTTCATCAGTTTTTCGAGCTCGACCAGAATCAGCAGCTCATTGTTCTTGTTGCACACGCCCTGGATGAATTTCGCCGATTCGTCGTTACCGACATTGGGCGCGGTTTCGATCTCCGACTGCCGCAGATAGACCACTTCAGCAACGCTATCGACCAGAATGCCGATCACCTGCCGATCCGCCTCGATGATGACGACGCGCGTATTGTCCGTAATCGGCGCGGTCTGCAGCCCGAAGCGCTGGCGCGTATCGATCACCGTCACCACGTTGCCGCGCAGGTTGATGATGCCCAGCACGTAGCTTGGCGCACCCGGCACGGGCGCAATTTCGGTATAGCGCAACACTTCCTGGACCTGCATCACGTTGATGCCGTAGGTTTCGTTATCCAGACGGAAGGTCACCCATTGCAGGACCGGATCATCGGAACCCTGCGCGGAAGTCATCTTCATAGCCCCACCTCTTGTTGTACCGCTGTGGCGGTCGATTCTATCGATTGCTCGGGCCGCGTGTGCGCACCCTGCTTGTTCAATTGATTACGAAGGTACGCCTTTCAGGCGGCGTGTTGCACCACTGGCAATCAGCTCCGCAAGCGCGGCCACGTCCAGCAGGGCGCACATGTGATCGATCACCGTCCCGGCCAGCCAGGGTCGCTGGGTACGTTGCGAGCGCCACTTGACCTCACGTGGATCCAGGCGAATCGAGCGGCTGACTTGATGCACGGCCAACCCCCATTCGTAGCCCTGTACCGATATCACATACTGCAAGCCCTGGCGAAAATCGTCGCGGTAGCGATCAGCCATCACCCAGCGCGCCGTATCCAGCACCTTCAGGTTGCCCGCCTGGCTTGGCAGGATACCGAGAAACCAGTCGGGCTGGCCGAACAGCGGCGTCAGTTCCTGCCCTGCGAGCGGGTAGATCGAGCCGAGACTGATCAGCGGCACCGCCAGCGTCAGGCCGGCGACATCGAACAGAAGACACTCGAACGGCGCCTCGCCCCATTCCGGCTGGCCACCTTTGTATTGCGGCGGCCCACCCACTCGCCCCGCCGTCTCCAGCGTGGCGACAGGTTCGATCAGGGCCTGTTGTGGCGCCACTGGCGCAAGCTCGGGTTCAAGCGTCAGCGGGGCAACGGACTCGGTCACCTCGACGATCGGCTGGACCTGCGCAGGCGCGATCACCCGCTGCCTGTCGCGCAGCTGTTCTTCGAGCACTGCCGCCTGGAACTCGTCCTGACTGACCGTCTCGGTCAATTCCAGGCTGGCATCCTGCAACAGCTCATCGAGATACGACTGCAGTGTCTGTTGCGACCGGCTTTCTTTAAGAAGGGTACGACTCATGAAACCCACTCGCGCGAACCAACTGGGTAGACTATCGGCTGCCCATGGACTGAACTTGAACCTGTCTCATGGCGCGTCATCAGGCCACCTGCGGAGAGCTTTGTGCCGCCAGCAGCGCCTTGAGCAACGAGCGGTAGGCAAGTACCGCACGGCTGCTGGGATCATGCTGTGAAGGCGTGACACCCGCAAGGCTGGCATCACGCAGGCGTGTATCGATGGGGATGAAAGCCTGCCACAGATTGGCCTGATAGCCATTGCGCAGCACCTTCAGGGTATTCATCGAAGCCTGGGTGCGGCGGTCGAACATGGTCGGCACGATCGTGTAGGGCAATGCCTGCTTGCGTGAACGGTTGATCATGGCGATGGTGCTGACCATTCGCTCCAGGCCCTTTATCGCCAGGAATTCGGTCTGCACCGGGATGATCAGCTGCTGGCTGGCGGCCAGCGCGTTGACCATCAGGACGCCGAGCAATGGCGGACTGTCGATGATGGCGTAATCGAAATCCTGCCAGAGCTGCGAAAGGCTCTTGGCAATGACCAGCCCCAGACCGCTCTGCCCCGGCGCCTGGCGCTCCAGGGTGGCCAGTACGGTGCTGGACGGCAGCAGCGAAATCCGCTCGTGACTGGTCGGCAGCAGCAATTGCCAGGGCAGCCCTTCGGGCACCGTGCCCTGGTGCTGAAACAGGTCGAACACGCTGTGATCGAGATTGTCGGGATCATGGCCGAAATAGCTGGTCATCGAACCATGGGGATCGAGATCCAGCACCACGACACGCTTGCCGGAATCGGCCAGCAATCCGGCAAGGGCGATGGAGGTGGTGGTCTTACCCACTCCGCCTTTTTGGTTGGCGACAGCCCAGACTCTCATAACTCTCTTTCCATCCGGCTCGAATCAGAGCGTGAATATGCCACGACGACATGGGCGACGAAGATTTGACGACATCTCCCCCTGCCTCTGTTTGACTCGAAGCAAAAGCACTTTATGTGCCAGGCTGCCGACCTGCTTCGGCAGGACGCGCGGCCCCGCCGTGAGAGCCGCTTTCGCCGCGTCGCACATCGAGATTGCGTGAAATGACCAGCACCACCCGCCGATTGCGCGCCCTGCCCTCCAGGGTTGCGTTGTCCGCTATCGGCTGGAACTCGCCGTAGCCCACCGCCGCCAGCCGTGACGGCGCCACCCCGTCAGCCGCCAGCATCCGTACCACACTGCCGGCGCGGGCAGCGGACAATTCCCAGTTGGTCGGGTACTTGTCCGTACTGATCGGCAGATTGTCGGTAAAGCCTTCGACCCGAATCGGATTGTCGAAAGGCGCCAGAATCCTGGCAACCTTTTCCACCAGCTCGAAGGCATGATCGTTGGGCAAGGCGTCGCCGCTGGGAAACAGCAGGCTCGAATTCAGCTCGATCTCGACCCACAGCTCGTTACCGCGCAGGGTCAGCTGGTTCGAGCCGATGAGATCGGCAAACGCTTCGCGCATGCTGCGCATGATGCTTTCCAGCGGATCGATGGGCTGCGACGGCTCATCGGTCTGGGAAGGATTTGGCTGAGTGGTACGAGGCCGCTCTTCACCGATGGGTATCGGTTTGAGGGCTCGGTCCGGCTGATTGAAGACGCCGACAAGCGAATCGGAAAGAATCTTGTACTTGCCCTCGTTGAGCGAGGAAATCGAATACATGACCACGAAGAAGGCGAACAGCAGCGTGATGAAGTCCGCGTAGGAAACCAGCCAGCGCTCGTGGTTGTCCGGTTCTTCCTGGAATCTGCGGCGAGCCATCGTTCAGGACCCTGACGATGCGATCAGGGAAACAGGCGCAACATCGAGCAGGCGCACGTACAGGAAACCAGCCCCAGGCTCCATGGTCGATGTGCTTTCAGCGGTCGCCATCTGTGTTCCCCCTGTCCACGCCGCCGGCCCTGAACCGTTCAATCGATGAAGCCCTGCAGTTTCATTTCTATCGAGCGGGGGTTTTCGCCCTCGGCAATCGACAGGACTCCTTCGAGCAGCAATTCACGGTAGGTGGTCTGTTTCTGCACGATGCTCTTGAGCTTGTAGCCAATCGGCAGCACCAGCAGGTTGGCAAAGCCCACACCGTAGATGGTCGCCACGAATGCCACCGCAATGCCGCTACCCAGCTGGCTGGGATCGGCAAGATTGCCCATCACATGAATCAGCCCCATGACGGCGCCGATGATGCCGATGGTGGGTGAATAGCCGCCCATGCTCTCGAACACCTTCGCCGCACGGATATCGCGGGTTTCCTGGGTATACATGTCCACTTCGAGGATGCTGCGGATCACCTCGGGCTCGGCGCCATCGACCAACAGCTGCAAACCCTTGCGGGCATAGGGATCAGGCTCGGTTTCGGCAACCGGCTCAAGGCCCAGCAGGCCTTCCTTGCGGGCGGTCGTGCTCCAGCCGGTGACCAGGCTGATGCCCTTCAGCATGTCGACGCGAGGCGGAAAGAAGATCCAGCCGATGATCGACATCGCCCGCATGAAGACCGCCATGGGCGTCTGCAACAGTACCGCCCCGAGGGTTCCACCCAGTACGATCAGCGCCGCCGGCCCATTGAGCAGCGCGGAAATATGCCCACCCTCGAGAAAATTTCCCCCGACGATGGCGACGAACGCAAGAACCAGCCCGATAAGGCTGAGCACATCCATCAGATGCAGGCCTCGCTCAGGTGCCGACCGATGTCATCGAGCGCGTAGACGGCGTCGCTGAGGTTCGCCTTGGCCACGGCCATGGGCATGCCATAGATCACGCAGCTGGCCTCGTCCTGGGTCCAGACCTGGCTGCCGCATTGCTTGAGCATGCGTGCGCCCTCACGACCATCGGCGCCCATGCCGGTGAGGACCACCGCCAGAACCTTGTCATTGAACGCCTTGGCGGCAGAGCCGAAAGTCACGTCGACACAGGGGCGATAGTTGAGCCGCTCGTCACCGGGCAGAATGCGTACCGCGCCGCGCCCGTCGACCATCATCTGCTTGCCACCGGGCGCCAGCAACGCCAGGCCGGGACGCAGCAGATCGCCATCTTCGGCTTCCTTGACACGGATGTTGCAGAGCTTGTCCAGACGTTCGGCGAAGGCCTTGGTGAACGCGGCGGGCATGTGCTGGATCAGCACGATGGGCGCCGGGAAGCCGGCCGGAAGCTGGGTCAGCACCCGCTGCAGCGCCACGGGACCACCTGTGGACGTGCCGATGGCGACCAGCCGGTAGGCCTTGCGCCGTGGCGCCGGCGAAACCGGGCTCGGCGCCGGTGCTGGCGTACTGCGCGGCGCGGTGAAAGCGGGCACTGCCGGCGCTGCCGCCGTGCGGCCAACCGGAGCCGCCGACGGCGTGCGAGGACTGACGTAATGCCGATTGCTGCGCGAGATGGTGTGCACTTTCTCGCAGAGCAGCTGCTTGACCTTGTCCGGGTTGCGCGAAATATCCTCGAAATTCTTCGGCAGGAAATCCACCGCCCCGGCATCCAGCGCATCCAGCGTGACGCGCGCGCCTTCATGAGTCAGCGAGGAGAACATCAGTACCGGCGTCGGACAACGCTGCATGATCTGCCGCACCGCGGAAATGCCATCCATTGTCGGCATTTCATAATCCATGGTGATGACGTCGGGCTTGAGCGCCAGCGTCTGGTCAATCGCCTCTCGTCCGTTGGTGGCGGTGCCGATCACCTGGATATTCGGGTCTGAAGAGAGGATTTCCGATACACGGCGCCGAAAGAAGCCGGAATCGTCCACTACCAGGACCTTGACTGCCATAAAACACTCCTAGCGACAGCGCTCCCCCAGGGAGCGCTGTCCAACTGATCAGATCCTGCGTGCGTAACGCTTGAGCATGCTCGGCACATCGAGGATCAGAGCTATCCGACCGTCGCCCGTGATGGTCGCACCGGACATGCCTGGTGTGCCTTGCAGCATCTTGCCCAGCGGCTTGATCACCACCTCTTCCTGGCCCACCAGCTGATCGACGACGAAGCCGATGCTCTGGTTACCGACACTCAGGATCACCACATGACCTTCGCGCTGCTCCTCCTGCTGCGCGTCCTTCACCAGCCAGCGCTTGAGATAGAATAGCGGCAGCGCCTTGTCACGCACGATCACCACTTCCTGACCATCGACGACATTGGTGCGGGACAGATCGAGATGGAAAATCTCGTTGACGTTGACCAGCGGAAAAGCGAATGCCTGGTTGCCCAGCATCACCATCAGGGTCGGCATGATCGCCAATGTCAGCGGCACTTTGATCACCACGCGCGAGCCCTGGCCCTTGGCGGAGAAGACATTGACCGTACCGTTGAGCTGGGAAATCTTGGTCTTGACCACATCCATGCCGACGCCACGACCGGAGACGTCGGAGATCTCCGTCTTGGTCGAGAAACCCGCCGCGAAGATCAGGTTGTAGCACTCCAGATCACTCAGTCGCTCGGCTGCATCCTTGTCCAGCATGCCCTTCTCGATAGCCTTGGCACGCAGGATGTTGGCATCCATGCCTTTGCCGTCGTCACTGATGATCAGCAGGATGTGATCACCCTCCTGCTCGGCGGACAACACCACCTTGCCGGTGCGCGGCTTGCCTGCGGCTTCGCGCTCATCCGGCATCTCGATGCCATGATCGACCGCGTTACGCACCAAGTGCACCAGCGGATCGGCCAGAGCCTCGACGAGGTTCTTGTCCAGATCGGTTTCCTCACCGATCAGCTCAAGATTGATTTCTTTCTTCAGGTTGCGCGCCATGTCCCGGATCAGACGCGGGAACCGACCGAAGGCCTTCTTGATCGGCTGCATGCGCGTTTTCATCACCGCGCTTTGCAGGTCGCCAGTGACCACGTCGAGATTGGACACTGCCTTGGACATGGCCTCGTCGCCGCTGTCGGCACCCAGCCGCACCAACCGGTTACGCACCAGCACCAGCTCGCCGACCATGTTCATGATCTCGTCGAGCCGCGCCGTATCGACGCGTACCGTGGTTTCGGCTTCACTGGCCGGTTTTTCCGCCGCGGCCCTGGCAGGCGCGGCGGCAGCCTTGGCGGGTGCGGCTACGGGTTTCGCTGCAGCAGCTTTCGGCGCGGCGCCCGGCTTGGCTGAAGCGGGCGCAGATGCTGGTGCGACCACTTCCGCTTCGAACTTGCCTTTGCCATGCAACTGATCGAGCAAGGCCTCGAATTCATCATCGGTGATGTGATCGCCGCCTGCAGCGGGAGCAGAAGCGGAAACAGTCGTGGTATCGGCGCTTGCCTGCTGCGGCTCAGCGGCGGCAGGTACTTCGGCGAACTGTCCCTTTCCGTGCAACTGATCGAGCAGCGCCTCGAACTCATCGTCGGTGATCTCATCGCTGACAGGCGCCTCGCTAGCCCTGGGCGCAGAAGCAATCTGTGCGGCGCCGGAATCGATCTTGAACTGTCCCTGGCCATGCAGCTGATCGAGCAGCGATTCGAATTCAGCGTCAGTAATCTCATCGTCAGCGACGGCAGCAGAGGCGTTGCCCGCCGCATCGTCCAGCGCACCGAGCAACTGCTCGAACTCGTTATCCGCAGTCGCGGCTTCAGGCTCTGGCGCAACAGCGACAGGCTCGGCAGCCGGGGCATCCATGCTGGCCGGCTCGGCCAGGCGCGCCAATGCGGCCAGCAGTTCAGGTGTAGCCGGGGTCACTTCAGTGCGTTCACGCACCTGATTGAACATGGCATTGACGGCGTCCAGTGCCTGCAGCACGACATCCATCAGTTCCGGTTCAACGCGACGCTCACCCTTGCGCAGGATGTCGAAAACGTTTTCGGCGATATGGCAGCACTCGACCAGCTCATGCAGCTGGAGAAAGCCGGCACCGCCTTTTACCGTGTGAAAACCGCGAAAAATCGCATTGAGCAAGGCGGTATCGTCGGGGCTGCTTTCCAGCTCCACCAACTGCTCTGACAATAGTTCGAGAATCTCGCCGGCCTCTACCAGGAAGTCCTGGAGAATCTCCTCATCGGCGTCGAAGCTCATATTCACATCCCCTAAAAGCCCAGGCTCGAAAGCAGGTCGTCGACATCATCCTGACCGGACACGACATCCTCTCGTATATCGGCATGCATCTGCGGACCTTCACCATTGGAAGATTCTTTTTCTCGTTTTTGTCTTTCCTGCTCCAGGCGTATCGACTCGCAGTCGTGCCGGATACCCGCCATGCGATCGACCTGACCGGCCATCAGCACAAGATTGAGCAGGTTGCTTTCGAGCTCGCTGACCAGTCGGGTGACCCGCTTGATCACCTGCCCGGTCAGATCCTGAAAGTCCTGAGCCAGCATGATTTCGCTGAGATTCTGCGAGAGCTGACTGCCATCGTTCATGGAGCGCTGAAGAAACGAATCGACCCGGCGGACAAGATCCCTGAACTCTTCAGCATTCATGTCCCGGCGCATGAAGCGCTGCCAGTCAGCCGTCAGGCTCTGGGCTTCGTAGCTGACGTAGTTCACCAGTGGCGTCGACTCTTCCACCAGATCCATGGTGCGATTGGCCGCCTTTTCGGTCATCGTCACCACATAGGAAAGGCGATCGGTCGCATCGGTGATCGGCGATGGATCGCCGCCCGTGGCGCTGGTATCCATCTCGAGCTTGACGATGGCGTTGTGCAGTTCGCGCGTGAGCTTGCCGACCTCATGATAGAGGCTGTTGTTGCGAATCTGATTAAGCTCATTGAGCATCTGCGCAGTATCATCCAGGCGGCCTTGCTGCAGACTTTCGAGCAGCTGAGGCGCACGGGCTCGCAGAGTCGCTTCAAACTCCACAAGACTTTGTTCTGCTTGCGTCATAGTACCCTCGCGGCGCTACTTCAGCCGTTGACGCGCTCGAAGATCTTCTCGATCTTTTCCTTGAGCACCTGGGCCGTGAATGGCTTGACCACGTAGCCGTTAACACCGGCCTGTGCGGCTTCGATGATCTGGTCGCGCTTGGCTTCAGCGGTGACCATCAGGACCGGCAGGTGCTTGAGGCGCTCATCGGCGCGCACATGACGCAACAGGTCGATGCCGCTCATGCCGGGCATGTTCCAGTCAGTCACGAGGAAGTCGAAACTGCCACTCTTGAGCATGGGCAACGCGGTGGTGCCGTCGTCCGCTTCGGCGGTATTGGTGAAACCCAGATCGCGCAAGAGGTTCTTGATGATCCGTCTCATCGTCGAGAAGTCGTCAACGATGAGGATTTTCATGTTCTTGTCCAAGTACACCTCCGTAAATCCCGAAATCCCCAAAGCCCTGCTCACGGCTTTTCTGCGGGCTTCATCGATAAAGCCTGTAGGGCACCTCTAAAAACTACCTGCGTTGTCATCGCTGCGTTAAAAACAGGCTCAAAATGCTCATTTACAACTCGTAAACTGCGCTTTTTCGCCTGTTTTTGCCTTGCGCTGACTGCCTCGCCTACGTTTCTAGAGGCGCCCTGTAGAAAGCGGCCTCGAATGCTTTTTGCAAACCGGCGTCAGCGCGCGCGCCACTCACCGAGGCGGGCACGCAAACGTGCCGCGCATTGACTGTGCAACTGACTCACCCGCGACTCGCTGACCCCCAGAACCTGGCCGATCTCCTTCAAGTTCAACTCTTCGTCGTAGTACAGCGAAAGCACCAGCTTTTCACGTTCCGGCAGGTTGCTGATGGCCTCGGCCAGCGCCTGCTGAAAACGCTCGTCTTCGAGATCACGAAACGGCTCGGGATGCGCGCTGGCGGCATCTTCACCGAACTCTCCGTGCTCGCCTTCCTGAAGCAGATCATCAAAACTGAACAGGCGGCTGCCCAGAGTGTCACCCAGAATGCCGTAGTACTCATCCAGACTCAATTCAAGTTCGGCTGCAACCTCGTGATCTTTAGCGTCGCGACCGGTTTTCGCCTCGATGGCCCGAATCGCCTCGCTGACCATGCGCGAGTTGCGGTGCACCGAGCGCGGCGCCCAGTCGCCCTTGCGTACCTCATCGAGCATGGCCCCGCGAATGCGAATACCGGCATAGGTTTCGAAGCTCGCGCCTTTTCCCGAATCGTATTTCTTCGATGCCTCGAGCAGCCCGATCATGCCGGCCTGCAGCAGATCATCCACCTGCACGCTCGCCGGCAAGCGCGCCAACAGGTGATAGGCGATGCGCTTGACCAACGGCGCGTACTGGTCGATGAGCTGGTATTGCGAGTCTTTTGCCTGAGCCTTGCTGTAATACATACCCAATCCAGCCGGTGTCATTCGTGAGTGTCTGCGGCGGGCCTGACAAGGCGCTCCACAAAGAACTCCAGATGGCCGCGCGGAGTTGCCGGCAGCGGCCAGGTATCCACTTTCTGTGCGATGGCCTTGAACGCCAGCGAAGACTTGGCGCGCGGGTACGCCTCATAGACGGCACGCTGCTTCTGTACGGCCTTGCGCACAGATTCGTCGTAGGGCACCGCCCCCACATACTGTAGCGCCACATCGAGGAAGCGCTCGGTCACCTTGGCCAGTTTGGCGAACAGATTGCGCCCTTCCTGCGGTGCGTGTGCCATGTTGGCCAGCACGCGGAAACGGCTGATGCCGTAGTCACGGTTGAGCAACTTGATCAGGGCATAGGCGTCGGTAATCGACGTCGGCTCGTCCGTCACCACCAGCAGGACTTCCTGTGCGGCGCGGACGAAACTCACCACACCATCACCGATACCGGCGGCGGTGTCGATGATCAGCACGTCGATATCATCGCCAATGTCGCTGAATGCCTGGATCAGCCCAGAGTGCTGCAGACTGGACAGCTGCACCATGCTCTGGGTCCCGGAAGCCGCGGGCACGATGCGTATGCCGCCCGGCCCCTGGATCAGCACATCGCGCAGATCACATTCGCCGGCGATGACATCGGCCAGGGTACGCTTGGTGGTCAAACCCAGCAGCACATCGACGTTGGCCAGGCCAAGGTCGGCGTCGAGCAGCACCACCCTGCGACCGAGATCGGCCAACGCCAGCGCCAGATTGACCGACACGTTGGTCTTGCCGACGCCACCCTTGCCGCCAGTCACTGCAATCACCTGTACGGGATGAGTACCCATTTTCACACGCCTATATCTTGCTGGGGCCACAGGGCCATCGATGCGTTCAGCCGGAACGCGTCTTCATTGTCTGTATCACGGGACCAAGCCTTCATCCGACCTTCCGTGATGATCCGTTGTACAACCCGGTAAACATGTCTGCCATGGTCTCCTCGCTGGGAGACTCGTCCAATTGCAGGCTTACCGCCCGACTGACCAATTGATGACTGCGAGGCAACTGCAGGTCATCAGGGATGCGCGGTCCATCGGCCAGATAGGCTATCGGCAGATGCTGGCTAATCGTTAGCCCAAGCACGTCACCCAGGCTACCGGCCTCATCCAGCTTAGTCAGGATGCAGCCCGCCAGCCCGCAACGGCGATAGTTGTGCCAGGCTGCCTTCAATACCTGGCTCTGGCTGGTTGCCGCCAGCACCAGGTAGTTTTTCGATTTGATGCCACGATCGGCCAGGGTTTCGAGCTGCATGCGCATCATCGCATCACCTGCCGGAAGCCCGGCGGTATCGACGAGAATCAGGCGTTTGCGCGCCAGGGGCTGCAGCGTCTTGCCCAGCGGCTGGGCAGGGTCGATCTGAACGACTGGCACATCGAGGATACGACCCAGCGTTCTCAGTTGCTCCTGAGCGCCGATACGGTAGTTGTCCATGCTCGCCAGGGCGATACTCTGCGGCCCGTACTTGAGCACGTAGCGCGCCGCCAGCTTGGCCAGCGTGGTGGTCTTGCCGGCACCGGCCGGGCCGACCAGAGCGATGACGCCGCCCTCTTCCAGCGGCTCGACCTTGCTGACCTTGATCGATTGCGCCAGATGCGCCAGCAGCATGCGCCATGCCTGACGCGGCTCGGCCACGGTGGACACCTTCTCCAGCAGGCTGCGCGACAGATCAGCCGGCAGGCCGATACGCTGCAGACGGCGCCAGAGGCCAGCCTGCTGCGGGCGGCGGCTTTGCTCCTGGCCCCAGGCAATGGAGCCCAGCTGCACTTCGATCAACTCGCGCAGGCCTTGCAACTCACTGTGCATGGCCTCGACCGCACGGGAATCGAGCGAAGCCGTCGGTGCGGAAGGTGTCGCCTGGGCGACCGCAGCCGGCTTATCGTCAAGCAGTTGACGGTCCTTGCCGGCCTGCGCGCGTGACGGCGCACTCAGCTCGGCGTGGGCGCTGGCGATTCGCGCCTGGGTCTTGCGCAGTTCGGCCTCGAGCGCCGCATTCGGTTGCTTCGAGACGACCGGTTCCATCGGGTAATCGAGCACAGCGGTCAGCTCGACGCCGCCGGCGACACGGCGATTGCCCGTAATCACGGCATCGGCGCCCAGCTCGTCACGAATCATCTTCATGGCGATGCGCATGTCGGCTGCGAAGAAACGTTTGACCTGCATGGCCTGTACCCTCGGTTAATTCTGACCCACCGTCGCAACGATGGTGACCTGCTTGTTATCCGGTATTTCCTGGTAGGCCAGGACATGAATGCTGGGGACCGACAGGCGGGCGAATCGCGACAGCATCGCGCGAACCGGGCCAGCTACCAGCAGAATCGCCGGTTTGCCCAACATTTCTTGACGCTGTGCGGCATCTACCAGTGACCGTTGCAACTTTTCGGCCATTCCCGGCTCCAGGAGAATACCATCGTCGGCCCCCTGGCCAGCCTTCTGCAGACTGTTGAGCAATATCTGTTCCAATCTGGGTTCCAGAGTAATCACAGGCAGCTGCGGCTCTAGTCCCACAACGTTTTGCACGATTGCACGGGAAAGCGCGACCCGCACCGCCGCCACCATCGCGGCGGGATCTTGACTCTTGGCCGCGACATTGGCGATGGCCTCGGCGATGGTGCGGATATCACGCACCGGCACCTGCTCCTGCAGCAACGCCTGCAGCACCTTGAGCAGCGTCGAGAGGGAAATCATCCCCGGCACCAGCTCCTCGGCCAGCTTGGGCGAACTCTTGGCCAGCAACTGCATCAGTTGCTGGACTTCCTCGTGCCCCAACAGCTCATGGGCATGCTTGTGCAGGACCTGATTGAGGTGAGTCGCGATCACGGTGCTGGCATCGACCACCGTGTAGCCGAGCGACTGCGCCTGATCGCGCTGGCCGGCCTCGATCCACACCGCCTCCAGACCGAACGCCGGGTCCTTGGCCGCGATGCCGTTGAGCGGGCCGAACACCTGCCCCGGATTGATCGCCAGCTCGCGATCGGGATAGACCTCGGCCTCGGCCAGGCTCACGCCCATCAGCGTCAGCCGATAGGCATTGGGCAGCAGGTCGAGGTTGTCGCGGATGTGCACCGATGGCATCAGGAAGCCCAGGTCCTGGGAAAGCTTCTTGCGCACGCCCTTGATCCTGGCCAGCAGTTGCCCGCCCTGGTTGCGGTCGACCAGCGGGATCAGCCGGTAACCGACTTCCAGGCCGACCATATCCACCGGCGTGACGTCGTCCCAGCCCAGTTCCCGGGTTTCCGCCGCACGCTGTGCCGGGAGCATTTCCTGCTGCGTCTGGACTTCCTGCTCAGCCTTCAGCTTGACCTGCTTCTGGCGATGCCAGATCCAGTAGGCGCCGGCTGCGGCCACGGCACCGAGCCCGAGAAACGACATATGCGGCATGCCGGGAACCAGGCCCATGGCAATCATCAGCCCCGCGGATACGGCGAGCGCCTTGGGCGAGGCGAACATCTGCCGGTTGACCTGCTGGCCCATATCCTCGGAGCTGGTGACGCGAGTGACCATGATCGCCGCCGCAGTGGACAGCAGCAGCGACGGAATCTGCGCCACCAGGCCATCACCGATGGTCAGCAACGCATAGATCTGCCCGGCTTCGGAGAAGCTCAGGCCATGCTGGAGCATGCCGATGCCCATCCCGCCAAGCAGGTTGATGAACAGGATCAGCAGGCCGGCAATGGCGTCACCGCGAACGAACTTGCTGGCACCGTCCATGGAACCGTAGAAATCGGCTTCCGAAGAAACCTCGGTGCGGCGCTTTTTCGCTTCCTCCTGATCGATCAGGCCCGAGTTCAGGTCGGCGTCGATGGCCATCTGCTTGCCCGGCATGGCGTCGAGGGTGAAGCGCGCGCTCACTTCGGAAATACGCCCCGCACCCTTGGTCACCACGACGAAGTTGATGATCATCAGAATCGCGAAGACCACGATACCCACGACGTAATTGCCGCCGATCACCACATTGCCGAAGGCTTCGATCACATGACCGGCGGCGGTGCCCCCCTCATGACCGTGAATCAGCACGACCCGGGTAGAGGCGACGTTCAGCGCCAGACGCAGCAGCGTGGCGACCAGCAGCACGGTTGGAAAGACGGCGAAATCCAGCGGTCGCAAGGCATACACGCTGACCAGCAGCACGACGATGGACAGTGCGATATTGAAGGTGAACAGCACGTCCAGCAGGAACGGCGGCACCGGCAACATCATCATGCCGAGCATCACCAACAGCAGCAGCGGCACGCCGAGATTGCCTCGGCCAGCGCTCGCCAGGCCATTGCCTATCTGGATGATTTGCGTGCGATCCAATTTGAACCCCGGTAGAGCAGAACAAAGAATTGACGCAAACGCGCCCTGCCTCGGCTATAGCAAGAAGGGGTCCAACTTGCCGAGCCGCCATCTGCCCGGCCCGACCGCCATCGAACCGAGCCAGTCCCTGACAGTCTCAAATCCAGGGCCGTCGACAGACAGAAACGCCGATGCCCTTTCCGGCAGCAGTTGCCTCACCTCACTTAACAGGAGTCTTGCCATGAAACAGTGGTTTATCGCGGCACTCGCCAGCTGCACGGCGCTGGGCCTGCAGGCCGAAACCCTCAGCGTGCCGATCAATGCCGTATCGGCCCAGGGTGTCGGCGAATCCCTCGGCAACGTCAGGATCGAAACCAGCCAGTACGGCCTGGTATTTCGTCCCGAACTGTCCGGCCTCGACGCCGGCACCCATGGCTTCCATCTGCATGCCAAGGGCAGCTGCGAGCCCGCCGAAATCGACGGCAAAACCACCTCTGCAGGTGCAGCAGGCGGGCATTGGGACCCGAAGAACAGCGGCAAGCACGGCGAACCCTGGGGCGATGGCCACCAGGGCGATCTGCCGGCGCTGATGGTCGATTCCCAGGGCAAGGCCAACCAGCCGGTTCTCGCGCCCCGGCTGCAGAGCCTCGGCGATATCAAGGGCCTGGCGCTGATGGTGCACAAGGGCGGCGACAACCACGCCGACCATCCCGAGCCACTCGGCGGAGGCGGCGCCCGGGTCGCTTGCGGGGTGATCAATTAAAAGCCGAAAAAGAGCGCTGGAAGCTGAACGATATTGAAATCATCCCGCTTTCCAGCCTCCAGCGCTCTTGTCGGCTTTATGCGTCCCGACGCAAATCCGGCGGAATCGGCAGGTCGTTCAGGGGCTCGGGCCGCTTGCCCTTGCCCGAGCGGTACTGGCGCAGCTGGTAGACATAGGCCAGCACCTGCGCCACTGCCAGGTAGAGGCCAGCCGGGATTTCCTGTTCCAGCTCGGTGGAGTAATACACCGCCCGCGCCAGCGCGGGCGATTCGAGCACGGTCACCTGATGCTCCTGAGCGATCTCGCGAATCTTCAGGGCCACGAAGTCGCCACCCTTGGCCACCAGTATCGGCGCACCGCCCTTGCCGCCGTCATATTTCAGCGCCACGGCAAAGTGGGTCGGGTTGGTGATCACCACATCGGCCTCCGGCACGGCCTGCATCATCCGCCGCTGGGCTGCCTCGCGCTGCAGCTGGCGAATCCGCGACTTGACCTCGGGCTTGCCCTCGGCGTCCTTGTATTCGTCCTTGACCTCCTGCTTGGTCATCATCAGCTTCTGCTTGTTGTCCCAGAGCTGGAAAGGCACGTCCACCAAGGCGATCAGAATCAGCCCACAGGCCATCCACAACGCACACCAGCCGACGACTTCCACGCTATGGGCAATGGCCAGCTCCAGCGGCTGCTTGGCGATGGACAGCAGATCGTCCTGATAGGCATTGAGCACCAACAGCGCCACCGTCAGCACCACCAGGAACTTGCCGAGCGCCTTGAGCAGCTCCACCAGCGCCTTGGCCGAGAACATCCGCTTGAGGCCCGCGCCCGGATTCATTCGGCTGAACTTCGGTGCCATCGCCTTGGCTGAAAACAGCCAGCCCCCCAGCGAGATCGGACCGACGATGGAGACGATCAGCAACACGATCAGCAGCGGCATGATCGCTTCCAGCGCAAGCAAGCCGCTGTTCACCAGCAGCCTGACCATGGAGCTCTCATCCAGCAAGGCTTCACGGCTGAGGTCGAAACTGCCCTGCATCATCATCATCAGGCTACCGGCCAGACCCGCACCGGAGGCCAGCAGGCCGCCGATGCCACCCAGGGTAACGGCCACCGTATTCAGTTCACGGGAACGCGCAAGCTGTCCTTTCTCACGGGATTCACGTAGCCGTTTGGCCGTGGGTTCCTCGCTTTTTTCGGCGCCGTTTTCGTTCTCAGCCATACAGGGCCTCCCGACGAATCGAAGAACACAGTCGCATCAGAGGCTGATTTCAACGCAGCCTGGTCGAGCGTAGTAATTTGTAAACACCCTCTCAGCGTACGCCTATCAGTTCACGCAACATCGCCAGCGCCTCGCTGGCAAAACCCTGATATTGCGCCAGGATATCGCCCATGCCGAGCCAGACGATGACCAGGCCCAGCACCAGCGTCAGCGGAAAACCAATGGAGAAGATATTCAACTGCGGCGCGGCCCTGGTCATCAGGCCGAAGGCGAGGTTGATCACCAGCAGCGCGGTGATGGCCGGCAGTACCAGCAGCAAGCCGGCGCCCAGCACCCAGCCGAGCTTGCCGGCCACTTCCCACAGGTGATTGGTGCCGACCAGCCAGCCGCCGATGGGCAGGGTGACGAAGCTTTCCGTGAGAATCTCCAGCACCACCAGGTGCCCATTCATGGCCAGGAACAGCAGGATCACCAGCATGTTGAAGAACTGGCCGAGCACCGGCACCGAAACACCATTGGCCGGATCGACCATGGAGGCGAAACCAAGGCCCATCTGCATGGCCAGCATCTGCCCGGAGACGATGAAGACCTGAAAGAACAGCTGCAGCACGAAACCCAGCATCACGCCGATCAGAATCTGCTCGGCGATCAGCACCAGCGCCTGCCCACTCAGCGCCTCCACCACCGGCCCGGCAGGCAGCCCCGGCACCAGCACCACGGTAATGGCCAGGGCCAGATACAGCCGCACCCGCATCGGCACCAGCTGGGTGCCGATGATCGGCATGCTCATCAGCAGCGCCGCGATGCGAAACAGCGGCAGCAGAAACTGCCCTACCCAGGCGCCGATCTGCGCATCGCTCAGGGCAAACATCAGCCGATGATCAACGGAATGTTCTGGATCAGGTTCTCGGTGTACTCCATCAACTTGCGCACCAGCCATGGCCCCGTCCAGATCAGCGTCATCAGCATGACCAGCAGACGCGGCAGGAAGCTCAGGGTCTGTTCGTTGATCTGCGTGGCGGCCTGGAACATCGCCACCAGCAGGCCCACCAGAAGGCTCGGCATCACCAGCACACCGACGATGGTGGCGGTCATCCACAGACCGCCACGAAACAGATCGACCGCAACTTCGGGTGTCATCGGCGTACTCCCAAGCAGGCCGTTGAAAAATGTAGGCGAGGCAGGCAAGACAAGGCGAAAACAGGCGAGGAACGGACCGGGCTCGCGTACGAGTTTAGTGGCCTAAATGAGCAGGCCGAGCCTGTTTTCAACGCAGTATTGCCAACGCAGGTAGTTTTTCAACGGCCTGCTAAAGTGTTCCGAAACTTCCAGCAAGCGTGCCAATGATCAACCCCCAGCCATCGACCAGCACGAACAGCATGATCTTGAACGGCAACGAGATGATCAGCGGCGACAGCATCATCATGCCCATCGCCATCAGCACGCTGGCCACCACCATGTCGATGATCAGGAACGGGATGAAGATCATGAAGCCGATCTGGAACGCCGTCTTCAGCTCGGAGGTGACGAAGGCCGGCACCAGAATGGTCAGCGGCGTGGCTTCAGGCGTCTGGATATCGGTGCGCCGGGACATCCGCACGAACAGCGCCAGATCGCTCTCGCGGGTTTGCGCCAGCATGAAACCCTTGAGCGGCACTTCGGCGCGGGCAATCGCCTCCTGGGCCGACAACTGTTCATTCAGATAAGGCTGCACCGCCTCGTTATTTATCCGCTCGAATACCGGCGCCATGATGAACAGCGTGAGGAAGATCGTCAGGCCCACGAGGATCTGGTTCGATGGCGTCTGCTGCAGGCCCAGCGCCTGACGCAGGATGGAGAAGACGATGATGATGCGGGTGAAGCTGGTCATCAGCATGACGAATGCCGGGATGAAGCTCAGCGCCGTCATGATCAGCAGAATCTGCAGACTGACCGAATATTCCTGCTGCCCCTCGGCATCTGTGCTCAGGGTGATCGCCGGGATCGACAGGGGGTTGTTGCCCTGGGTGATCAGTGCGCCGGCATCCTGGCCCACAGCGAACGGGGCGGCCAGCACCAGCATGACCGCCAGCAACAATCGAAGCATCAGGGCTTGTCCTTTTGATCCCGACCCAGCAGCTCCATGAGACGCTGGGCGAATTCCGGGTTGGCGGGTTCGGCATCCGGCAGGTGCACCGGCTCTTCAAGTACATGCAAAGGCGTAATACGACCGGCGCTCAGGCCAAGCAGTATCTGCTCGCTGCCCACCTGCACCAGCAACAGACGCTCACGCGGGCCGAGGGCATGGCTGGAGATCAACTTGATGGCCTGGTTGCCGCGCGGGTTGAGCCGCTGCATCCGTCGCAGCACCCAGGCCAGCAGAAAGATCAGACCGATCACCAGCAACAGACCCAGCAGCAGCTTGCTCAACTGCCCGCCCACGTCGACGCCACTCATGTTCGCCGAAGATTCGGCGGCCATGACCGGCAAGGCCAGCAGCAGCGCAAGGAAGGCCAGGATTCGCATGTCAGCGCAACTTCTTGATGCGTTCGCTCGGGCTGATCACGTCGGTGAGGCGGATGCCGAACTTCTCGTTCACCACCACCACTTCACCGTGGGCGATCAGGGTGCCGTTGACCAGCACATCCAGCGGCTCACCGGCCAGCCGGTCGAGTTCGACCACCGAGCCCTGGTTGAGCTGCAGCAGGTTGCGGATGCTGATCTCGGTACTGCCGACTTCCATGGAGATCGATACCGGAATATCGAGGATCACATCCAGATTCGGCCCCTCGAGCCCGACCGAAGCCGAGCTCACTTTCGGGCTGCTGCCGAACTCCTCCAGCGGAGCCCGCGGCGGTGCCGCAGCCGCCGGAGCCGCTGCCGGCCCCTGATTCAACAACGCATCGATATCGTCCTGGTTGGCATCACCCGCCTCGGCCAGCGCCGAAGCCCATTCATCGGCAAGCGCCTGCTCATCGGTAGATGTGTGTTCCTGTTCGTCTGCCATCGCAAATCCTCGACCGGCTAATAAATGATAAGGCCCGAATCAGCGTGAACGCATCACGGATTCCAGCACCTGCAGGGAGAGGTTGCCCTTGTGCGCGCCGAGCTTGACCTTGAAGGTTGGCATACCATTGGCGCGCAGGATCATGTCTTCGGGCATTTCCACCGGAATGACATCGCCCGGCTGCATGTTGAGGATGTCGCGCAGCTTGAGCTGACGCCGCACGACAGTGGCGCCAAGCGGTACGTTGACGTCAAGGATATCCTCGCGCAGAGCCTTGGACCAACGCTCGTCCTGGTCGCTGACATCCGACTGGAAACCGGCATCGAGCATCTCGCGGATCGGCTCGATCATCGAATACGGCATGGTTACATGAAGATCGCCACCACCGCTGTCGAGTTCGATATGGAACGTCGAAACGACCACTACCTCGCTGGGGCTGACGATATTGGCCAGGGCCGGATTCACTTCCGAATGCACGTATTCGAAATTGACATCCAGCACCGCATGCCAGGCCTCCTTCAGGTCGAGGAAAGCCTGTTCCAGCACCATGCGCACCACGCGCAATTCGGTAGGAGTGAATTCACGGCCCTCGATCTTGGCATGGCGACCATCACCGCCAAAGAAATTGTCCACCAGCTTGAACACCAGCTTGGCGTCGAGAATGAACAGCGACGTCCCGCGTAGCGGCTTGATCTTCACCAGATTGAGGCTGGTGGGCACGTACAGCGAATGGATGTACTCGCCGAATTTCATCACCTGTACGCCACCCACCGAAACGTCCGCCGAGCGGCGCAGCAGGTTGAACATGCTGATGCGTGTGTAGCGGGCGAAGCGCTCGTTGATCATTTCCAGGGTGGGCATGCGGCCACGGACGATGCGGTCCTGGCTGGTCAGGTCATAGCTCTTGATGCTGCCCGGTTCGGAATCGCCTTCGGTATCGACCAGGCCGTCGTCGACCCCATGCAGGAGCGCGTCGATCTCGTCTTGCGAGAGCAGGTCTTGAACAGCCATCTGCGAGGCCCCTATTGAAGTACGAAGTTGGTAAACAGCACTTGCTCGATGGCCAGTTTGCCGATTTCCTTCTGGGCCAGCTCCTGAACGCTGGCGGTGGCCTGCTGGCGCAACATCTCCTGCCCCACGGGGGTAGCCAGTGAAGCGAACTCCTGGCTGGAGAAGAGCATGACCAGTTGATTGCGCAACAGGGGCATGTGTTCCTTCAGCGCATCCAGCGCCGCCTGATCGCGCGACATCAGGGCGACGCTCACCTGCATGTAACGCTGGCGACCGCCGGTGTTGCTGAAATTGACCACGAATGCCGGCGCCAGCACTTCATAGATGGCAGCCTGACGCTGAGGCGCCGCCTGGCTGCCTTGCGCCGCATCCGGACTTTTCGGCTCGCCCTTGTTCATGAAATACAGCGTGCTGCCCACCGACACTCCAACGGCCAGCAACAGACCGAGTACGACCAGAACGATCAGCTTGAGTTTACGCTTGCCGTCCGCCGGAGCCGCAGCAGCGGGACTCGCTATATCCGGGGGACCCTGTGTTTTAGCCATGCCAAATATCCGTCATCACGCGTGATTTCATGTCGTTCAATGAGTTGGGAGCAACTGCTGTGCCAAAGTATCGGCCAGTGAGGGAGCACAGTAAATGACCAGCGGCCTGAGGGATTTCCGAATAAAGAGCTGCGCATTATCCCCGGAAAGCAAAAACCGGGCACCAACAGCCTGTTGGCACCCGGTTCTTTGAACCCACGTGAAAGGCGTCAGGCGTAGTAATCCACCAGCCCGCGCGCATCACCAGCCCTTGCACCGCTGATTTCCATCGAGCCCTGAACCACCTCCCCCTCATCACCGGCCAACCCGGCAATGGCACCGCCACGCCCCTCACGCGACTCGGCGTCGCCTTCGCCCTGGCGACCGTGCGCGGACTGATCCGATACGTTCACATCCATGCTCATGCCCTGCTGCGAGAACATGTCGCGCAAGCGCTGCATCTGCCCTTCCAGCGTTTCACGAACGCCGGCGTGAGGGCTGAGGAAGGTCACCTGACTGTGCTCCTTGCTCATGTCGATGCGAATTTCCATGCGGCCCAGTTCGGCCGGGTCGAGCTGTATTTCCGCCGACTTGAGGTTCTGGCTCGACAGCCACATCACCCGATCAACCACCGCCTCGCTCAGTCCGGGCTGCTGCATTTGCAGCGGCTGTCCCGGGACCAGTACGGGGCGCTGTGCCTGCTGGGCCTGATTTTGCTGGGAAATCGCCTGCGTCAGGGTATTGAGCCGGTCAGGCGCGGCATCAACGGCACTGCTGCGGCCCTCCTTCGGCGCGATCTGCTGATCGAGCAGCTCGGCAAAATCCTCCTCAAGCGAAAACGTCTCGCCATCCTCGCTGGCCATCTCGTCTGGAAGCAGCTTCGCGGAAAGGTACGCTTTCGCTTCGGTAACAGCCTCACCTTCAGCCAAGCCTTGCGCGGGCAACATTTTCTGCGCTGTCGCCTGGGTCTCGACCAGCGAATGCTGCGCCATCAACGAATCCTCGGCCTCCGGCGCGGCGTCGGAGGCTGTCATGGGCACTTGCCCCTGCGGCCAACCTGTCAGGAGTTCGCCATCTGGTGTTTGCAGTGCCTCATCCGCACCTTCGGCTTGCCCACCCATACCCAGTAACAGCAACGGATCGAGCTCGACTTCAGCCCCCTGCTCCGCCCCCTCGGTTACCGGCAAGTCGTTGCCAGCCTCGGCAAGGCCCGGCGTTTGCGTGCCGCTTTTCTCGGCGGTTTCATCTGCGGACTTGTCTTTGCCGGACGTGTTGCGCGCGGCAGTGGCAGCGCCATCCTGACGCTCGACAGGTTTGCCTTGGCGCTCCCTGGCATAGACGTCGGCAAAGCTGGAAGCATTGTCCCGGCCGGCTTGCGAAGCATTCCTGGAAGAGGTGCTCGCGGTCTTGGCGACTGTCGCCGGCGCCTTGGTGTTGAGCAATAAATCAGGAGAAACGGCCATGAATAGTTCCGCTTGAAGTAATGAGTTGTGTAGCCCCTGAGTCAATCTCAAGCAAACTCCGGGCCAGTAACAAGCTCAGGATATCGATTCCGTAGCGCCGTCTCAGCCAGGCCCACAAAAACGCTGGCGCTCGGCACGATAGAGAATCCGCACAATGGCAAACTCGCGTTCGATTCGCTCGATCAGTTCGCACGCCTCTTCAAGCTGTCCGCGCTGCGCGGTCTCTTCCAGGGCATGGCAATGTTCGGCCAGCAGGGCGGCGCCCATGTTGCTGCAACTGCCCTTGAAGCTGTGCGCCGCCTGGCGAAGGCGCTCTGCGTCAGCACTTCGGCAGGTCGTCTGCAGCAGGCGCAGCCTTTCCTCGGAATCGCCAAGAAAGGTATCCAGCAACTGCGGGTATTCAGCCTCCATTACCTGCTGGAGTTTCAGCAGGACACTCGCGTCCAGATGATCGGCCACGGCACTGCTCCCGGTTCTCAATCAAGCCTATCCAGTCGGCCCCAGTCCCTACGCTGAGCATGCGCTGCAAACTGCTCTGCCACCGTCATGGTCACCGTGGCCTTACGCATTTCGTCAACAATTTGACCAGAGCCCATAATCTGTCACCGCAAAATTCAATCCTGCCTCGGGCGGCCCGCCAGACGCTGTGAAAACTCGTCGAGCAGCTTCTGCTCGCGCTTGTCGGCAGCGGTTCGCGCTTCCTGCAGATAACGCTCGACCAGCTTGCGCAGGCCGTCCAGCCGGGCACGGCGCTGCTGCCATTGCTCGCGCAGCTTGTTCAGGTTGGCCTGGTGCCAGTCTACGCTGCGCTGCTGCTGGCCGATGGCCGATTCGAGCTGTGAAAGGAAACGCTGATAGTTGACCAGCCACTGACCGGACACGCCCTGACTGCCCTGCGTCATCCATTGCTGCTGGTAATCACTGAAATACTGGCGCAACTCGCCCAGCTTGGCTTCGGCCTGGGAAAGCTGGGTCTGGCCCTGGCCGAACAGACGTGCGGCCTCGCGCTCGGCACGCTCGGCCATATCGATCACCGGGGCCAGGCGGGCCGCTCGACTCGCAGGCAAGGGTTAGCCGCCGGGCCGGGGATTGAACACGGTGGCCAGCAAGGCTTCGCTCTGCGCCAGGTGCTCGGACTCGTTCAACCCCTGGCGCAGGTAGCCAACCATCTCGGCCTGTCGGGCGATAGCCAGGTCGGTCTCCGGATCGCCACCCGGCACATAGGCGCCGACGCTGATCAGATCGCGGCTCTGCTGGTAACGCGACCAGAGCTGCTTGAAGCGCTGCGAATGGCGCACATGCTCGGCGCTGACCACTTGCGGCATCACCCGGCTGATGGAGGCTTCGATATCGATGGCCGGGTAGTGACCTTCCTCGGCCAGGCGCCGGGACAGCACGATATGGCCATCGAGCACACCCCGCGCGGCATCGGCGATGGGGTCCTGCTGGTCGTCACCTTCCGACAGCACCGTGTAGAAAGCCGTGATCGAACCACCGCCCTCCTCGGCATTGCCGGCGCGCTCCACCAGGCTCGGCAGCTTGGCGAACACCGAGGGTGGATAACCCTTGGTCGCCGGCGGTTCGCCAATGGCCAGGGCAATTTCGCGCTGGGCCTGGGCGAAACGCGTCAGCGAATCCATCAGCAGCAGCACGTTCTTGCCCTTGTCGCGAAAATACTCGGCGATACGGGTGCAGTACATGGCCGCGCGCAGGCGCATCAACGGCGCTTCGTCAGCTGGCGAGGCGACCACCACGGAGCGCTTGATGCTCTCTTCGGTGAGGATGTTCTCGATGAATTCCTTGACCTCGCGGCCCCGCTCGCCGATCAGCCCGACGACAATGATGTCGGCCTCGGTGAAGCGGGTCATCATGCCCAGCAACACCGACTTGCCCACGCCGGTGCCGGCGAAAAGCCCCAGACGCTGGCCGCGACCGACCGTCAGCAGGCCGTTGATGCTGCGAATGCCGACGTCCAGCGGTTCGCTGATGGGGTGGCGCTTGAGCGGGTTGATCACCGGGCCGTCCATTGGCACCCAGTCCTCGGCCTTCATCCCGCCCTTGCCATCCAGCGCCCGCCCGGCGCCGTCGAGCACCCGACCGAGCATCGACATGCCCATCGGCAGCCGCCCGGTATTGGGTAATGGCACCACACGGGCACCCGGCGCGATGCCGGCCAGGCTGCCGACCGGCATCAGGTAGAGCTTGCCGCTGGAAAAGCCCATCACCTCGGCCTCGACCTGGGAGGGATGGTAGCTGTCCTCGTTGATCACCAGGCAGCGGCTGCCAACGGCGGCGCGCAGCCCTTCGGCCTCCAGTGTCAGGCCGACCATACGCAACAGCCGACCCTCGAGGATCGGCTGGCTGGGTAGTTTGATCGCCTCGCCGTAAACCTCTAGGCGCCTGGCGAAACTGGTCCGGTCAAGGCGCATCGGAGCTCTCTATATCCGTGCCCTTGCCTGGATGCAGATCCAGATGCAGATCCGCTTCGGGCGGGCTGGTGGCATTCTCGCGCTGTTGCTCGAACAGCTGCTTGATCGCCTGCGCCAGCCGCGTTTCGATGCTGGCGTCGATACGGCTGTGTTCGGTTTCGATCCGGCAACCGCCGGGCAGCAGGTCTGCGTCCTCGACGATCTTCCAGCTTTCCTCGTGACGCTCGCGCAGCCCCTTGACCAGCTCGAAGTCCTGCGGATTGATATGGATGCGCACGTTGCCGGCGCCCATGGGCAGCAGCTTCAGGGCTTCGCGCAGCACCTGGTGTATCTGGCTGGAATCGGTCAGCAGGTCGCGCTGGATGACCTCCCGGGCCAATTGGCTGACCAGCGTGACCATGGCGTGTTCAAGGTTGCGATCCTGTTCGGCGATAGGGTCGAGCAGTTGCGTCATCAGCCGCTCCAGGCTGTCGAGCCGGGGCGCCAGGGCCGCCTCGGCTTCCTGCCGGGCCTTGAGCTGACCGGCATGGAAGCCGTCCTTTTCGCCGGTGCTGAAACCTTCGTTGTAGGCCTCCTGGCGAATCGCCTCCAGCTCATCGAGGGTCAGCGGCTTGACCTCCTCGACGGGCACATCTTCGCTATGGGAAAGCTCTTCGGCATCAGCCGGCCCGATTTCGTCGGACGCCGGCGGCTCTTCGCCCGGCTCGTCGAAACTCGGCAAGGCCCAGCGATCGAAGACATTGATGTCCTTCGCGCGGATGACATCGCTGGGGTTTTCCCTGGACATGGTTTAGATCATCTCTTCGCCGCCCTTGCCGCCGAGCACGATTTCTCCGGCTTCGGCCATGCGACGGGCAATGGTGAGGATTTCCTTCTGGGCGCTCTCGACTTCGCTGATGCGTACCGGCCCCTTGGCTTCCAGGTCGTCACGCAGCAATTCGCCGGCGCGCTTGGACATGTTCTTGAAGACCTTTTCCTTGATCGCCTCGTCGGCACCCTTGAGCGCCATCACCAGCACCTCGGAGGATACTTCACGCAGCAACGTCTGGATGCCCCGGTCATCGACATCGGCCAGGTTGTCGAAGACGAACATCAGGTCTTCGATCTGCGCCGACAGGTCTTCGTCGATGTCGCGGATGGCGTCCATCAACTGGCCTTCGACCGAGCTGTCGAGGAAGTTCATGATGTCGGCGGCGCGCTTCACGCCCCCCAGGGTCGCCCGGCTGGTGTTGGAGTTGCCGGAGAACTGCTTCTCGAGAATCTGGTTGAGCTCCTTCAGGGCCGCCGGCTGCACGGTATTGAGCGAGGACACACGCAGGACGATGTCCAGCCGCGCCTTGTGGTCGAAATGCGACAGCACCTCACCGGCCTGATCCGGGTCGAGGTAGGCCACGACGATGGCCTGGATCTGCGGGTGCTCATAGCGAATCACGTCGGCAACCGCGCGCGGCTCCATCCACTTGAGGCTGTCCAGACCGCTGGTGTTGCCGCCCAGCAGGATGCGGTCGATCAGGCCGCCGGCCTTGTCTTCGCCCAGCGCCTGGGTAAGCATCTTGCGGATATAGCCGTCGGAACCCACACCCAGGCTGGTCTGATCGCCGACGATCTCGACGAATTCGCTCATCACCCGCTCGACCTGGTCGCGATGGATGTTTCGCATCTGCGCCATGGCCGTGCCCACGCGCTGCACTTCCTTGGGACCGAGATGGCGCAGCACCTGCGCGGCATCGGCCTCGCCAAGGGACAACAGCAGGATCGCGGCCTTGTCGACCTTGTTCAGCTTGGTGGCAATACGGGCATCACTCATCGGCGTTGATCCACTCTTTGACGACCTGGGCCACCCGGCCCGGGTCTTCAGCTACCAGATTCTTGATGGCATTCAGTTGCGCATCGTATCCCTCGGTCGGGCTCGGCAGCATGATGCTCTGCGGCCCGCTCAGGCTGACCCGATCACTGGCCAGCGCACCCTCGGCATCCACGTCGCCCAACTCGGCGTCACCGCCGACCGGCTGCAGCTCCTTGCCCTTGCCGGCATGGGTCAGGTTATTGAGTACCGGGCGCAGCACGCCGAACACCAGCACCAGGATGAACAGCACGCCGAGCACCTGCTTGACGACGTCCCAGAACCACGGCTGCGAATAGAACGCCGGCTCTTCGAAGGCTTCATCGAAGGAGTCAGGCGCAAAGGGCGCATTGATCACGCTGACACTGTCGCCACGGCTGGCATCGAAGCCCACGGCGTCCTGCACCAGGCGGGTGAAGCGCGCCAATTCTTCGGCGGTTCGCGGCACCCGCGTGGCTTGTCCGTCGGCGTCAATCGCGACCTGATCGTCCAGCACCACGGCAACCGACAGGCGGCGCAGGCGTCCCTGTTGCTGCTTGGTGTAGCTGATGGAGCGATCCAGTTCATAATTGCGCGTCGATTGCTCGCGTTTGTCTGCCGGATACGGTGCCAGCATCGGCTGGCCGGTCACCGGGTCCATGATCTGCTGGCCGTTGGCGTCCAGCAGGGGCTGACCAGGTGCGACGGCACCGGCGGCGGCCTGTCCGGCCAGGGCATTTTCCGGTGCCGTGGCCGGGCCTGGCGGCTGGTTGCTCAGCGCGCCCGGGACGCCTTGCGGACCGAGGCTGCTCTGGCGCTGTTCGTTGACGCTCTGTTCGCTGCGCAGCGCCGGCTGATCGGGGTTGAAGGTTTCCGAGGTGGATTCGACGGCGCTGAAATCGACATCGGCGGACACTTCGGCCTTGTAGCGGCCACTGCCCAGCACCGGCTGCAGGATGTTATGCACGCGCTGGGTATAGAGGCTTTCCATGCGGCGGCTGTAGTCGAACTGCTTGCCGGCCATGCTCAGCTCGGTCAGCTCCTGCTGGTCGGACAGCAGATTACCCTTCTGGTCCACCACGGTGATCTGCGACTTGTTCAGCTCCGGCACGCTGGTCGCCACCAGGTTGATGATCGCCATTACCTGGCTCGGCTCGAGGCTGCGCCCCGGGTAGAGTTCCACCAGTACCGAGGCGCTGGGCTTGCGCTCGTCGCGAACGAATACCGAACTTTTCGGAATCGCCAGGTGCACGCGCGCGGCCTTGACATTGTTCAGGCTGGAGACGGTACGCCCCAGCTCACCCTCCAGACCACGGCGATAGCGGGTGGCCTCCATGAACTGGCTGGTGCCAAGCCCCTGCTCCCGGTCGAGGATTTCAAAGCCGATATTACTGTCAGCCGGCGCGATGCCGGCACTGGCGAGCCGCAGCCGCGCCCGGGCGAGATCGCCCGCCTTGACCAGCAAGGCGCCGGAAGTGGGCTCCACGGTGTAGGCGATATCGGCAGCCGCGAGGGTTTCCATGACCTGATTGGCGTCCATGCCGGCAAGGCTGCCGAGCAGCGGACGGTAGTCCGGCTGCTGCGACCAGAGCACCACGGCAAAACCTATGGCGACACTCGCAGCCAGCCCGACAAGCAGGCCGATCTGCCGCAGCATCGACATTTCGGAAAGATTTTCCAGGAAGGACAGGCCAAGCAGAGGCTTCTTCGGCTCACCCGAATCAACCGTCACTGGAACCTTGCCAAGTGCGTCAGCCATCGTTCAACCCTGCCTCAAACCGGCATCTGCATGATGTCTTGATAGGCCTGAACCAGCTTGTTGCGTACCTGGGTCATGGCCTGAAAGGAAACGCTGGCCTTCTGCGAAGCGATCATGACATCGGTCAGATCGATACCGCCCTGCCCCATCTCGAAGGCAGTGGCCAGCTGGTTGGAGGCTTGCTGGGTTTCATTCACCTTGTTGACCGCTTGCCCGAGCATCTCGGAAAAGCTCGGCGCGCCGACCTCGGGAACGGCAGGCTCCGGCTTGGAACGTGCCATGGCATCGGTCTGCATGGCCCGCATTTCCAGCATCAAGCGATTGAATTCAACACCTTGGCTCATCTTGTCCTCCAACAGCTGCGGTTTTTTTGACGCTTCGCAGCGAGCACGTTCGTAATAGCAACATCGGTGCCAGTCTGGGAGCGCGCCCGAGTGGAGGCTGCCGAGGAAGTACAACCAAGCGTTTCTGTCTTCCTTGCAGGCTGTGGTTTACGTCTTTTCGCTGCTTTTACTCCGCTCGTCGGGTCGGTGAAGCGTGACCCGACCTACAAACCCCAACCATGCGTAGGTCGGATTAGCCGAAGGCGTAATCCGACGATGCGCGATATAATCCGGCGAACGACCTCGACCCCGCCCGTCGGGTCGGTGAAGCATGACCCGACCTACAAAACCCCAACCATGCGTAGGTCGGATTAGCCGAAGGCGTAATCCGACGATGCGCGATATAACCCGGCGAACGACCTCGCCCCCGCCCGTCGGGTCGGTGAAGCGTGACCTGACCTACGAGGCTGTAACGCTCATCATGCCGCTGGCTGTATGGTGACGCGCGCAAGCGGGGCGCTTAGGCTTGGGCGCAAACAATCCAACAAGGACAACCATGCCGGCCCCCTCCCGCCTGCTCTCTCGCCCACTCGCCGACAGTTCGCCATCGACCATAGTCGCCGGCTTCATCGCCATGCTCACCGGCTATACCAGCTCGCTGGTCTTGATGTTTCAGGCGGGTCAGGCCGCCGGACTCAGTAGCGGCGAAATTTCATCATGGATCTGGTCACTGTCGATCGGCATGGCGATCTGCAGTGTCGGGCTTTCGCTACGCTACCGCACCCCGGTGGTAATCGCCTGGTCCACGCCTGGCGCGGCGCTGCTGATCAGCAGCCTGCCCGGTGTTCCCTATGGCGAGGCCATCGGCGCCTTTATCTTCGCCTCCGCACTGATTGCCCTGTGCGGCCTGACAGGCAGCTTCGAACGCCTGATGCGCAGAGTGCCGGCTTCGCTCGCGGCGGCGCTGCTGGCCGGCGTGCTGTTCAACATCGGCATCGAAATCTTCCGGGCAGTGGAGGTAGAGCCCTTGTTGGTGCTGGGGATGTGCTTCGGCTACCTGCTGGCCAAACGCCTGCTGCCGCGCTACGCGGTGCTCACGGCCCTGATCGTCGGCTGCGCGCTGGCCGCTGGCCTGGGCCTGCTGGACTTCCGGCAGCTGAGTCTGGAAATCGCGGTGCCGGTCTGGACCACGCCGGCGCTGTCGTTCGCGGCCATTTTCAGTATCGGCATCCCGCTGTTCGTGATCGCCATGGCCTCGCAGAACATGCCGGGATTGGCGGTACTGCGCGCGGAGGGCTATCAGGTGCCAGCCTCGCCACTGATTTCCATCACCGGCATCGCCTCGGTGCTGCTGGCCCCGTTCGGCTCCCATGGTATTCATCTGGCAGCCATTACCATGGCCATCTGCAGCGGACCGGAGGCGCATCCCGATCCCTCCCGGCGCTATACCGCTGCGGTCTGGTGCGGGCTGTTCTACGGCATTGCCGGTATTTTCGGGGCGACACTGGCAGCCCTGTTCGCCGCCTTTCCGGCGGCGCTGGTGCTGTCCATCGCAGCGCTGGCCCTGCTGGGCTCGATCGGCAGCGGCCTGACCCAGGCCATGCAGCTGCCACGCGAGCGCGAGGCGGCGCTGATCACCTTCATGGTCACCGCATCCGGGCTGACGCTGTTCGGCATCGGCTCGGCGCTGTGGGGGCTGGTCGCCGGCGTGCTGACGCTATGGATCCTCAATGGGCATAAAGCCGCGAACTGAGCCAGATACCGATATCACTCGGACAGATACCCCTGCATTCCAGCCTGCCGGCTTTGCTTGCGCGGCTGCTATCGGACGGCTAAACCAAGGGTTTTGCAAACACGCAGAGGTTTCCATGAATCAGATCAACCGCCAGTTCCTGCTGGCCAGGCGTCCCGTCGGCACGCCCGGTCGTGACACCTTCGAATTCGTCGAGAAGCCTCTGGGCGAGCCCGGCCCGGGCCAGATTCTGGTCCAGGTGCAATACCTGTCGCTGGACCCGGCGATGCGCGGCTGGATGAACGACGCCAAGTCCTATATCCCGCCAGTCGGCATCGGTGAAGTCATGCGCGCACTGGGCGTCGGCAAGGTGATCGCCTCCCGGCATCCGGGGTTTGCCGAAGGCGACTACGTGAACGGCGCGCTGGGCGTGCAGGCGTACTTCCTCGGCGAGCCGAAGGGCTTCTACAAGGTCGATCCGAACCAGGCGCCGCTGCCACGCTACCTTTCCGCACTGGGCATGACCGGCATGACCGCCTACTTCGCCCTGCTCGCCGTGGGCGAACCCAAGGCCGGCGAAACCGTAGTGCTCTCGGGGGCTGCGGGCGCGGTGGGCAGCGTTGCCGGGCAGATCGCGAAAATCAAGGGCTGCCGCGTGGTGGGCATCGCCGGTGGCGCCGACAAGTGCCGCTTCCTCACCGAGGAGCTCGGCTTCGACGCAGCCATCGACTACAAGAGCGAAGACGTGGCCGCGGGCCTCAAGCGCGAGTGCCCCAAGGGTGTCGACGTCTATTTCGACAATGTCGGCGGCGACATACTCGACGCCGTGCTGACACGCCTCAGTGTGGGTGCCCGCGTAGTGATCTGCGGCGCAATCAGCCAGTACAACAACAAGGAAGCGGTCAAGGGGCCGGCGAACTACCTGTCGCTGCTGGTCAACCGCGCACGCATGCAGGGCATGGTGGTCACCGATTACGTTTCACGCTACCCGGAAGCCATGCAGGACATGGCCGGTTGGCTGCAAAGCGGCGAGCTGAAGAGCAAGGAGGACATCGTCGAAGGGCTGGAAACCTTCCCCGAGACGCTGATGAAACTCTTCACCGGCGGCAATTTCGGCAAGCTGGTGCTGAAGGTCTGACCCGCTCCCAGGCGCTTCTCGCGTTTCAGCCATCACGCCGTAGGGCTGAGTTTATTCATGAATGTGCAAGGCCGAATACATTCGGCCCTACGAGCCTTGCGGCATGAAGGTTATGCCAGGGAAGCAGAACCCAGTTCGGCCACCACGGCGGCCAGCGCCTGGGCCGGATCGGCGGCTTGGGCGATGGGACGCCCGATGACCAGATAATCCGAACCCGCCGCCATCGCCTCGGACGGCGTCAGGATGCGCCGCTGGTCATCGGCGGCGCTGCCGGCAGGGCGAATGCCCGGCGTCACCAGTTGCAGCTGCGCGAACTGCTCCTTCAGGGGTTGGGCTTCCTGCGCCGAACACACCAGTCCGTCCAGGCCGGCCTGCGCCGCCAGCCCGGCCAGGCGCAGGACCTGCTCCTGCGGCGGCAGATCCAGGCCGATACCGGCCAGGTCCGCCTGTTCCATGCTGGTCAGCACCGTCACGCCGATCAGCAGCGGCTGCGCCCCGTTCACCTTGTCCAGCGTCTCGCGACAGGCCGCCATCATCCGCAGGCCGCCCGAGCAATGCACATTGACCATCCACACACCCAGTTGCGCCGCGGCCTTGACGGCCATCGCGGTGGTGTTGGGAATGTCATGGAATTTCAGATCCAGGAACACCTCGAAGCCCTTGGCCTGCAAGGCTTCGACCACCTGCGGCCCGCAACGGGTGAACAGCTCCTTGCCGACCTTGACCCGACACAGCGTCGGATCGAGTTGCCCAGCCAGTGCCAGCGCGGCCTCATGGGAAGGAAAATCGAGCGCAACAATGATGGGCGTCTGGCAGGTCATGGCGAAGTCCTTGGCAAAATTCGGCGCGTATTGTCGCAGAAAACACCGAATGAAGCGCCGTCGAAACCCGCTACAGGTGACGCTGCCCTGCCCCCCGGCGTAAGGTGACAGACATCACCCTCCACATGGTTCAGGAGAAAAACATGCCTTGGTATATCTGGTTACTACTGGCCGTGGTGCTCGGCAGTATCGTCGGCGGCCTGCTGATGCTGCGCGCCGGCGCCCGCAAGATTCCGCTGACCGAAGAGCAGAAACAGCGCATCGCCCAGCGCAACGCCGAAGCGGATGCCGAGGATGCGCGCAACAGATAACACTCAAGCAGCCTGACGGCAGAGCTGCCCGGCGAGTTCGCCCAACGTCTTCAGCGCCCGCTCCGCTTCGACCGTCCAGGGCAATCCACAATTGAGCCGCACACAGTGGTTGAACTGCTCGGTATTGCTGAAGATGAGCCCCGGCGCAATGCTGATCCCCTGCTGCAAGGCCAGGGTATGCAGGTCCTTGGTATTGATCCGCGCCGGCAGGCTGACCCAGAGGATGAAGCCGCCGGTGGGACGGGTCATCTGGGTGCCTTCGGGAAAATAGCGCTGCACCGCCAGCTGGAAGGCGCTGAGATTCTTGCGGTATTCCTGCCGGATGAAGCGCAGATGCCGGTCATAGCCACCATTTTCCAGGTAGGCGGCAACGCCCATCTGGGTGACGCTACAGGCTGAGTGGGTGCTGAAGGTCTGTAGTCGCTGGATCTCTTCGCGATAGCGACCAGGCACGATCCAGCCAATGCGCACGCCCGGAGACAGGGTCTTGGAGAAGCTCGAGCAATAGATCACCCGGCCCTCTCGATCATTGGACTTGAGCGCCCTGATCGGGCCTGACTCGAACATCAGCTCGCCATAGATATCGTCCTCGACGATCTGGATGTCGAACCGTGCCGCCAGCTTCAGCAGCTGCTTCTGCCGCACGTCAGGCATGCTGCCGCCCAGCGGATTGCTCAGACGCGCGGTCAGCACCAGCGCCTTGATCGGCCACTGACTGGCAGCCAGCTGCAAGGCTTCGAGGCTCAAGCCGGTATCCGGATCGCAGGGAATCTCGATGACCTTCAGCCCGAGCAGATCGGCCAGTTGCAGCAGGCCGTAGTAGCTGGGCGATTCGGCGGCGATCAGGTCTCCGGGACGGGTCAGCACGCGCAGCGACATCTGCAGCGCATCGACACAGCCGTGGGTGATCACCACCTCATCCGGCCCGACCACCACGCCGGCGTCACGCATGCGAATCGCCACCTGGCGGCGCAGTGGCTCGTAGCCAGGGCTGAACATATAGCTAAAGGCCCGCGGGCTCTGGAAACGGGTGACCTTGGCCAGTTGCTGGTGCAATGCCCGCACCGGCAGGTAATCGACGTGAGGCACCGCCGCACCGAAGGGAATCAGGCCATCACGGCGCGACTCGCTGAGCACCAGGTTGATGATGCTGCTGCGGGTGACCAGTGCGGGGCGCTCGACCTGGGCGATATCCGGCGTCGGCGCCGTCAGGGCCGGGGTATGGTGCACATAGAAGCCGGACTGCGGTCGGGCCCGGATCATCCCCTGGTCTTCGAGATTGGCGTAGGCCTGCAACACGGTAGCGTGACTGACGTTCAGTTGCTGACTCAGCTTGCGTACCGAGGGCACACGCTCGCCCGGCAGGTAGACACCGCGGCGGATGTCCTCCGCGAGCTGATGTGCGATGCGCTGATAAAGCAACAGACTGGTCATTTCGTCGATCCCTGCCAACTGGACCATAACAGTAGTACAGCCCTGCCAAGCATGACCAGTACAGTTAAACAGCAACTCACCGACACAGTCGGTTACAGATCACTGAAAAGCCAGCCGAGCTGGTAGTACTTCGTTAAAAACAACCTGTCAGCGTGGGTTGCCCAGGCGCCCCTTGGCATCGGAAAAGACGATCTCGACCCGGCGATTCTGCGCACGCCCTCGCGCCGATGCATTCTCGCTGATACGAAAGGCCTCGCCGTAACCCACGACTTCCATGCGCCCGGCCTCTATGCCCAGCTCCTCCAGGAAGTTGGCGACCACCTGGGCGCGGGAACGGGACAGCGCCAGGTTTTCCGCCGCACTGCCGCGATTGTCGGTGTAGCCTTCGATACGCACCCTGCGCGCAGGGTTGAGCTGGAGAAAATGTGCCAGCTTGAGCAGCCGATGGTTGGTTGCCGCCCCCAGTTCGGCGCTGGAGGGTTTGAACAGCACATCCCCCAGGGTCATCACCAGGCCACGACCGGTTTCGGCTGCGGCGAGGCCGGCCATCTGATCTTCCAGCCACTGCCCCTGCTGGCGCATATCCAGCAAGCGGGCCTGCTGCAGGGTCTGGCGCAACCGCTCATGCTCCATTTCCAACTGGGTGGCGCGGCGCTGGTTCTGCAACTGTTCGCCGTGCTGGCTGGCGATCTGACTGTAACGCTGACTGAGATAGGCGTAATGCAGGGCATCCTCGGCGTTGCCCGAATAATCGGCAAAGCGCTGGGCACGCTCCAGTGATTCCTCGGCACGCCGCACATCCATGGGCACATCGCCCACTACCTGCGGGTTTTCGCTGACGGCCTGGTACGCCAGGCGCGCCTCTCCCAGCGCCTGTCTCACTTCAGGACTCGTGCACCCCTGGAGCAAGCCCAGCGACAGCAACCCGACGACAAAAGGCTTCATTGCACCGCCCCCAACTGCTCACGTAGCTGGGCGATACGTCGATTCAGCTCCAGCAGTTGCAGCTGGCTCTTCTCGTTCAGCACCCTCGCCTCGGCCAGCCGCGCATCCAGTTCCGCCTGTTCGGCCCGCAGGCGCGCCTCACGGTAGCGCTCCCTTGCCATCGCGGCCTGGGCTTTGCCGAGTTTTTCTTCAGCCATGAGCAGTTCCGGCGTTTGCTCTGGAACGCCGACCGCATGCGCCTGAGCCACGGCCTGCTCACTGAGCTTCAACTGTTCATTCGGTGCCGGATCGCTGGCGCAGCCGCCGACCATGGCCAGCGACACGAGGATGCAGGAAAGGGGTGTTCTCACGCGCGTGTTCCCGAATAACAGGTTAGGGTTTCGGCTTTATCGACTGCTGCTTCCAGCGTTCGAGATTTTCCGCCAGCAATTGCTCCTCGACGCCAGCGGCGCGCAATTCTGTCATTTTTACCGCCAGCTGTCCGCGCAACCAGGGGCTGTTGCAGGCCGAGTCGTGGGCGACGGCGAAATGCATGCCACGCTCGGACACCGGCGGCTCCAGGCGCTGTACAGCGTCGAGAAGCCCCAGCGCACTCATCCGGGCCACGGCGTTGTAGCGTTCATGCAGCACATAATCTGCCTTTCCCGCCAGCAACTGCTGCACGGCCTCGGCCAGGCCAGGCGTCGAACGCAGGTGCAGGTTTTCCTTGGCGTACTGCTCGAAATCACCAGCAAATTTCGTCATGGCGCCATGAACCCCGGGACGCCCGTGCAGATCCTCGCGGCTGGCATAGAGAAAGCTCGGCTCGTTGCGAACCCAGGCCACCAGTTGCAGGGAAGTAATCGGCGGATGGACGACATCCATGTGCTCAAGCGCCTGTCGGCTCAAGTCCGCATCGAGCAGCAGGTCCATCCTGCCACTGCGCACTTCCTCGAAGGCCTTGTCGGCATTGCCCGCGTAGAGCACTTCAAGTTTCAGGTCGAGTGAGTCGGTGATTTTTTTCAGCAGATCGGCATTGGCGCCCATCAGCCGCTTGGGGTTCTGCGGATCTCGCCAGAGAAACGGCGGGTTGTCCGCATTACCGGTGGCTATCAGCCGCTCGCACTTTCCTGCCGCCGCGCTGGCAGCTAGCGGAGCCGCCAGTGACAGCACAATCAAAGCGGATTTCAGCAGCAAAGCACAGCGCATGGAAAGCCTCGTCATGGATCGATGGAACCGGACGGCGATCTTAGCATTGCAACCGAGCGCCCAAGAAAAACCCGCTACGCGAGCGGGTTTTTCTGCAGCGCATTAGGGTCTGATCAACAGACCCTAATCTCAGACGAGCTTTTCCAGCTCCGGCACGATCTCGAACAGATCGCCCACCAGGCCGTAGTCGGCCACCTGGAAGATCGGCGCATCTTCGTCCTTGTTGATCGCGACGATCACCTTGGAGTCCTTCATGCCGGCCAGGTGCTGGATCGCACCGGAGATGCCGACCGCGATGTACAGCTGCGGCGCAACGATCTTGCCGGTCTGGCCGACCTGCATGTCGTTGGGCACGAAGCCGGCATCGACTGCGGCGCGCGAAGCACCTACCGCGGCGCCAAGCTTGTCGGCCAGCGAGTACAGGTGCTTGAAGTTCTCGCCGTTGCCCATGCCGCGACCACCGGAGATGACGACCTTGGCGGCGGTCAGCTCAGGACGGTCGGACTTGGCCAGTTCTTCACCGGCGAAGGAGGAAATACCCTTGTCGCCAGTACCGGACACCTGCTCGACAGCAGCGGAACCGCCTTCGGCATTGACCGGATCGAAACCGGTTGCACGCACAGTGATGACCTTGATGGCCGCCGAGGACTGCACGGTGGCAATGGCGTTGCCGGCGTAGATCGGGCGCTTGAAGGTATCGGGGCTCTCGACCGCAACGATCTCGGAGATCTGGTCGACATCCAGCTGTGCAGCCACGCGCGGCAGGAAGTTCTTACCATTGGTGGTGGCGGCAGCCAGGACGTGGCTGTAGTTGGCGGCCAGATCGGCGATCAGCGGCGCGACGTTTTCCGGCAGCTGGTTGGCGTAGGCTGCGTCGTCGGCGACCAGCACCTTGGATACGCCCTCGATCTTGGCAGCCGCTTCGCCGATGGCGCCGCAGCCACTGCCGGCTACCAGTACATGGATGTCGCCACCGATGGCTTTGGCCGCGGCGACGGTATTCAGGGTCGCGGCAGCCAGAACGGCGTTGTTGTGTTCAGCGATAACCAGGATAGTCATTTAGATTACCTTCGCCTCGTTCTTCAGTTTCTCGACCAGTTCAGCCACGGACTTGACCTTGACGCCAGCGCTGCGCGCAGCGGGCGCTTCGACCTTGAGGGTCTTCAGGGTGGAGCTGGTGGTAACGCCCAGCGCATCTGGCGTCAGGGTTTCCAGCGGCTTCTTCTTGGCCTTCATGATGTTCGGCAGCGAGGCGTAGCGCGGCTCGTTCAGGCGCAGGTCGGTGGTGACGATCGCCGGCAGGTTCAGCGCGACGGTCTGCAGGCCGCCGTCGATTTCACGGGTGACATTGACCTTGTCGCCGGCGACTTCCACCTTGGAGGCGAAGGTGCCCTGGGCATAGCCAGTCAGCGCGCCGAGCATCTGCCCGGTCTGGTTGTTGTCGCTGTCGATGGCCTGCTTGCCGAGGATGATCAGCTGCGGCTGCTCCTTGTCGACCACGGCCTTGAGCAGCTTGGCCACGGCCAGGGAGTTGAGCTCTTCAGTCGACTCGATCAGCACGCCGCGATCAGCACCCAGCGCCAGCGCGGTACGCAGCTGCTCCTGGGCAGCGGTCGGGCCGATGGTGACGACCACGATTTCATTCGCCACGCCCTTCTCTTTCAGGCGCACGGCTTCTTCCACGGCGATTTCGCAGAAGGGGTTCATCGACATCTTGACGTTGGCGAGGTCGACGCCGGAGTTGTCCGCCTTGACGCGAACCTTGACGTTGTAATCGACCACTCGTTTGACAGCTACGAGAATCTTCATGGATTCCTCTTACTCTCCGGTGATGGGGATTTCGCCGAGGCGAACCGAACTCGATTCGTGATACTGGCTGCAACCTGGCCGCCAGGCCTGTACGGCGAACGCAAAACTGCCCGTATCTTGAACGCTGGGCATTGGGCCGGTCAACAAAACATACAGCCCGTCACGGGGTACGGCAGGCCGATTCTAACAGGCTTCGGAAAAATTCAAACAAACGTTTGTATTGGACCCGTTCGGGCGGCTATATATAATGCCAGCCCGGCTGGGTCAGGGAACCGATCACAGCCTCCTCCACCCTCTATAGAACAAACAAGCCTGAGTAGGAGAAAGCCAATGGAACGCGAATACATGGAATTCGACGTCGTCATCGTCGGTGCCGGCCCCGCGGGCCTGTCCGCTGCCTGCCGGCTGAAACAGAAAGCCGCCGACGCCGGCCAGGAAATCAGCGTCTGCGTCGTCGAGAAAGGCTCCGAAGTCGGCGCGCACATTCTATCCGGCGCGGTGTTCGAGCCGCGCGCGCTCAACGAGCTGTTCCCCAACTGGAAGGAACTCGAAGCACCGCTGAACACCGCGGTCAAGCGCGACGACATCTACCTGCTCAAGAATGCCGAATCGGCCAGCAAGCTGCCCAATGCATTCGTGCCCAAGACCATGCACAACGAGGGCAACTACATCATTTCCCTGGGCAACCTGTGCCGCTGGCTGGCGCAGCAGGCGGAAAACCTCGGCGTGGAAATCTACCCCGGCTTCGCCGCCCAGGAAGCGCTCGTCGATGAACAGGGCGTGGTCAGGGGTATTCTGACCGGCGATCTGGGCGTCGATCGCGAAGGCAATCCCAAGGAGGGCATGTACACGCCGGGCATGGAGCTGCGCGCCAAGTACACCCTGTTCGCCGAAGGCTGCCGCGGGCACATCGGCAAGCAACTGATCAGCCGCTTTCAGCTCAATGCCAACGTCGACCCGCAGCACTACGGCATCGGCATCAAGGAACTCTGGGACATCGATCCGGCCAAGCACGAACAGGGCCTGGTGGTGCATACCGCCGGCTGGCCGCTGGACGACGAGAACACCGGCGGCTCCTTCCTCTACCACATGGAGAACAACCAGGTCGTGGTCGGACTGATCGTCGACCTGTCCTACAGCAACCCGCACCTGTCGCCGTTCGACGAGTTCCAGCGCTACAAGCACCATCCGCTGATCAAGCAGTACCTGGAAGGCGGCAAGCGCGTCGCCTATGGCGCCCGCGCCATTTCCAAGGGCGGCCTGAATTCGCTGCCGAAGATGGTCTTCAAGGGCGGCGCGCTGATCGGCTGCGATGCCGGCACGCTGAACTTCGCCAAGATCAAGGGCAACCACACCGCGATGAAATCCGGCATGCTCGCAGCCGAGGCTGTCGCCGATGCGCTGTTGGCGGGCAACGACGGTGGCGACGAGCTGACCGCCTACGAAGAAGGCTTCAAGAACAGCTGGCTGTACGACGAGCTGTACAAGAGCCGCAACTTCGGCGCCGCGATTCACAAGTGGGGCGCGATCAAGGGCGGCGCATTCAACTTCATCGACCAGAACATCTTCGGCGGCAAGATTCCCTTCACGCTGCACGATACCAAGCCGGATCATGCCTGCCTGAAACTGGCCGACGAAGCGAAGAAGATCGATTATCCCAAGCCCGACGGCAAGCTCAGCTTCGACAAACTGAGCTCGGTGTTCCTCTCCAACACCAACCATGAGGAAGAGCAACCCGTTCACCTCAAGCTGACCGACCCGAGCATCCCGATCGACAAGAACCTGCCGATGTACGACGAACCGGCCCAGCGCTACTGCCCTGCGGGCGTCTACGAAGTGGTGGCCAACGACGACGGCAGCAAGCGCTTCCAGATCAACGCGCAGAACTGTGTGCACTGCAAGACCTGCGATATCAAGGACCCGGCCCAGAACATCACCTGGGTGGCGCCGGAAGGTGCTGGCGGCCCGAACTATCCCAATATGTAAAACGCAAAAAGGCTCCTTCGGGAGCCTTACTTTTGACTATGTCCCAGCTCTGTGTTGCGAGCACTCGAGGCGTGAGGAATCCCTTCGAATATCCGAGATGCAGGCTGTTGTAGGTCGAATTAGCCGAAGGCGTAATCCGACGATCCGACGGTGCAATGTGACCATCCATGCCTGACAGCTCAGCATTTAACGCGCCTGGCCGCTCGCTTGTCGGGTCGGTGAAGCGTGACCCGACCTACCCGATGTAACGAACCGCCTGTGGGAGCGGTCGGGCGACGTTCCGCTTCAGCCGCGAATTTCGCGGAGTGCTCTGGTCTAAAAAACCGCTCCCACAAAGCAATGTTGCTCCACCAACACGTAACCGGGACAGAGCCTTTCCTTTATCTGATCAACTATTCAACCAGGCCGCTATTGCTGAGGCCCGATAGGGAAGCATCGCCCGTTGCTCCAGACACCCAGCCATTTCTCCCCCTCGATCTCGCACGGCACCGCCAGCTCCACCAGCTGGTAGAAGACGTTGCGATGGATCAGCGCTTCGAGGTTGGCGCGCACATGCACATAGGGCGCAGGCTCCTGGGTCGCCAGATCGATTTCGAAACGCAGCGGATGTTCCGGTCCGGCCTCGACCTCCTCCTCGACATTGGTGAAAAAGCGCAGCAACTGCGCCTCGCCCTGCCCCTCGGCTTCGAGCCGGACCGCCACGAAAGGCGCATCCTCGACCTGAATGCCGACCTTCTCGACCGGCGTCACCAGGAAATAGTCATCGCCGTCGCGGCGAATCACGCTGGAAAACAGCTGCACCATGGCCGGTCGGCCAATGGGCGTGCCCATGTAATACCAGCGACCGTCGCGGGCGATACGCATGTCCAGATCACCGCAGAATGGCGGGTTCCACAGATGCACGGGCGCCGGTCCTTTTTTCTCGCTCCGTGGAATCTGCCCCAGCAGGTTTGCAGCCTTGTCTGAATCAGTCATGGCAAGCCCTCAGCGAGCGATACCCAGCAAACGCCGTGCATAATCGCGCAACGGCGGCCCCAGCAATTCTTCAGGCTGATGATCGTACAGCCCCAGCAGCCCGCCCCGACTGCGGATACGCGCGGTATCCACCAGATAGCGCGTTCCGGTTTCGACCAGCATCAGCTGCACCACGCTGCTGTCCACGCCAAGGCGATCCAGTGCGCGCTGGTCGTTCAGTTCGTCGAAACTGCCGATGCGATCATCCGCTGCGGCGAAACGCATGTACAGCAGGTAGTGGGCACCGACGGCTGCCGTCTGGGCCATCGCCTCTTCGAAGCCGAGCGGCTGGGCAGAACGACGCACCATGGGAAAATACTCGACGAAGCCCTTGAAGGCCTCCTCGGCGACCACGTTCGGGCGCGGGTAGACATCCCCCGGCGGGACGAAATGGCCCTGGGCAATATAGATGAAGGAGTCCGGCTGCAACCGCCAGGAGGCCGAGCGCCGGGTCTCGCTATGGTCGAGAATGCCGGCATCGCGCAGGTGATAGCGCGTGCCTTCGGCCATGTCGCTGACCTTCATGCAGCCACCCAACGCCAGCATGACCAGTACAACGCTCAACAATCGCATGTCACAGCCTCCTCAAGCGATGCCGGAATTCCGACGAGAGGCTCGTGCAATGCAGCAACCGAGCCATCTGGTCCGTAGCCTGCCGGCAGGCTGTTGAAAAACGTAGGCGAGGCAGGCAAGACAAGGCGAAAACAGGCGAGAAACGTAGCGCAGCGAAGTAACAGCCGCAGGCTGGCCCGCAGGGTGAGCGCAGCGAATCACGCGGAATTTAGTGGCCTAAATGAGCAGTACTCACTTCGTTCGCCCTTCGGGCCGCGCTGAAGCGCGTTAGCCGCAAGCGGCTTGCCGAGCCTGTTTTCAACGCAGTATTGCCAACGCAGGTAGTTTTTCAATGGCCTGCTAGTCCCGCTTGCGCTTGTTACCCATCCGCACGCCAATATCCATCAGGAACTGGAAGAAGCCCTCCTGATCCTCCAGCACGTTGCTCCAGAACGGCGAGTGATACAGCGCCACGGCGCCATGCACCAGTGCCCAGGCGGCGCAGTAATGGAAGTATGGCGGTACGTCTTCCAGTTTGCCTTCGGCGATGCGGCCCTTGATCAGTTGGGTCAGGTGCTCGAAGTTCGAGGCACGGATGCGGTGCAGCTCCTCGATCATCTCGGGCTCCTGATTGCCCTTGACCACTTTTTCTTCGAGACGGTCGAACAGGCGATAGCGTTGCGGGTCGCCCATGCGGAACTCGAAGTAGGCACGCGACAGCGCTTCCTTGTCCTGATCGAGACTCGGCGAATGCAGCAACTCGTTGAGGTCGCGCTCATAGTCGAGCATCAGCCGCAGATAGATTTCGGCCTTGGACTTGAAATGCTTGTAGATAGTGCCTTTGCCGATGCCGACCTTGTCGGCGATCATCTCGACAGTAACGCTGTCTTCGCCCTGCTCAAGAAAGAGCTGAAGAGCGATATCGAGAATCTCTTGCTCGCGACGGCGGAATTCGCGGACTTTGCGCGGTTCAATTTGCATAAGAGGCTGCAACGTGAAAATCGAGGCAGAACATTATGCCTATCCAGTCAGAAAATGCACGGAACAACGCCAATGAGCACATTGAATGACGAATTTCCCCAAATTGAAGGCCTGCGTTACCTGAATCATGCCGCGGTCGCGCCCTGGCCACGCCGGGCAAGCGAAGCCGTGTCGCGCTTCGCTCAGGAGAACATGACGCTTGGCGCACGGGACTACCCACAATGGCTGAAAGTCGAGACCAGCCTGCGCGGACGCTTGGCCAGACTGCTCAATGCGCCATCCACGGCGGACATCGCACTGGTCAAGAACACCTCCGAAGCGCTGTCATTCGTCGCCTTCGGGCTGGACTGGAAGGCCAGCGACCAGATCGTCATCAGCGATGAGGAATTCCCCTCCAACCGGGTCGTCTGGGAGGCTTTGCGACCGCAAGGCGTCGAGGTGATACGTGTCAGCCTCAAGGGCGCAGACCCCGAAGCCGCGCTGCTTGCCGCCTGCAGCCCGAAGGTGCGCCTGATGGCCATCAGCGCCGTACAGTACGCCAGCGGCCTGCGCCTGGACCTGCCGCGTCTTGGCGAAGGCTGCGAGCAACGCGGCGTGCTGCTGTGTATCGATGCGATTCAGCAACTGGGCGCCCTGCCCTTCGACGTCCGCCAGAACCGCTGCGCCTTCGCCATGGCCGATGGTCATAAATGGATGCTGGGTCCCGAGGGGCTCGGGGTCTTCTATTGTCGCAGCGATCTGCGCGCCCGCCTGAAACTGCATGAGTACGGTTGGCACATGCTCGAACACGCCGGCGATTACGACCGCGAGGAGTGGGAGCCGGCACGCAGCGCACGCCGCTTCGAATGCGGCAGCCCGAACATGCTCGCCAGCATGGCGCTGGAGGCGAGTCTTTCACTGCTGGAAGAGATGGGCATGGAGAAGGTGGAGCAGGGACTGTCCAAGCGGATCGATCATTTGCAACGCGAATTGTCGGCCATGTCGGGAGTCGAGCTGCTGAGCCCCGCCGATCCTCGCCGACGCGCCGGCATCCTGACCTTCAGAATCGACGGATGGGACAATCAAGCCCTGTTCGAGCGACTGAAATCGGAACAGATCGTCTGTGCGCAGCGCGGCGGCGGCATACGCTTTTCACCGCACTTCTATACCCGAACCGAAGTTATCGAACAGGCCCTGGCAATCATTCACGGCCTGAAAGCGATATGAGCTATCAAAGGCAGCGATCAATAGTCCCGGTGGCTATTCCAAATCCGTTTTAAAAACACGCCAATTGCCCTGCAAACTCGTCGATAGCGACCAATACTTCCCTTACTGGTCGTGCCCTCCCCCCAAAGCACGACCAGTTGAGGGAGCGAGGAACGTGACCTCAAACTCCTAATGGTCTTGACCCGGCTCTGCGCCGGGTTCTTTTTATCCGCTGAACGAGCGACTCGTCCCGGCACGCCGGGCAAGACGCAGGCGGAAGCAGAACCAGATGAACAGCACCCAGAACGGGATCGCCATTATCGAGACGCGCAACCCCGGCATCGACAGCATGATCAGCGCGATCAGCACCACGAAAGCCAGGCACAGGTAGTTGCTGAAGGGGTAGCAGAACGACTTGAAAGATGGCTCGACGCCCTGCGTCATCATCGCCTTGCGGAACTTCAGGTGCGCGAGGCTGATCATGGCCCAGTTGATCAGCAATGCCGCCACCACCAGCGACATCAGCAGTTCCAGCGCGCCCTGCGGCAGCAGGTAATTGACCACTACGCAGAGCAGGGTCATCAGCCCCGAAAAGGCAATCGCCAGCACCGGTACGCCGCGACGATTCACCCGCATCAGCGCCCGCGGCGCATCACCCTGCTCAGCCAGTCCGTAAAGCATCCGGCTGTTGCAATACACACCGCTGTTGTAGACCGAAAGCGCCGCCGTCAGCACCACGAAATTGAGGATATGCGCCGCAGTATCGCTGCCGATCAGGGAAAAGATCTGTACGAAGGGACTGCTGCTGTAGGGATCGCCCGCCGCCCCCAGGGTTTGCAGCAGACTATCCCAGGGGTACAGGGCCAGCAGCACGCTCAAGGCCCCGATATAGAAAATCAGAATCCGGTAGACGACCTGATTGATGGCCTTGGGTATCACGGTCCTGGGATCGGACGCCTCGGCGGCGGTGATGCCCACCAGCTCCAGCCCACCGAAGGAAAACATGATGATCGCCAGCGCCATCACCATTCCGCTGATGCCGTTGGGGAAGAACCCACCGTGCGTCCAGAGGTTGCTGAAGCTGGCCTGATCGCCACCCCGACCACTCAGAAGCAGATACAACCCCAGCACGATCATGCCGACAATCGCCCCGACCTTGATGATCGCGAACCAGAACTCGGCTTCGCCGAACGCCTTGACGTTGGCCAGATTGATCAGGTTGATCAGAATGAAAAATGCCGCAGCCGTGGCCCAGGTCGGCACTTCCGGCCACCAGAACTGCACATATTTGCCGACCGCCGTCAGTTCGGCCATGCCCACCAACACGTAGAGCACCCAGTAGTTCCAGCCCGAGAGAAAGCCTGCATAGGGCGTCCAGTACTTGTGCGCAAAGTGACTGAAGGAGCCGGCGACGGGCTCTTCAACGATCATCTCGCCCAACTGGCGCATGATCAGAAAGGCGATCAGGCCACCAATGGCGTAGCCTAGGATCATCGAAGGTCCGGCACTGCGCAGCACGCCTGCCGACCCCAGGAACAGCCCCGTGCCGATGGCGCCACCCAGCGCAATCAGCTGGATATGCCGGTTTTTGAGGCCCCGCTGCAGAGTGCCGGGAAGCGGCGTGTCGCTGGACATGGCACAACCTATTTCTGAAAAAGTAGCGTCCCGCCTTGCCAGGCAGGAGAAAGACTGGAACTGCACACCGGTCCTGAAACGATCTACCAGGCGATATGAGTACCAAAGCGGCGCGAATTGTACAGGCTGCCGGCCAGGACGGCCTGCGTCATGACGTTGCGTTTTGTCGGAGCCTGGTCAGACAGCAACCCGCGCCAGAGGAAACAGCCGCCGGAAATTATCGGTGGTCTGCTCACTCAGCTGCTCGAAATCGACACCTCGAAGCTCGGCCAGGAACTGCGCCACCTCGCGCACGTACTGCGGCAGGTTCGGCTTGCCCCGGTGCGGGATCGGCGCCAGATAGGGCGAATCGGTTTCCACCAGCAGACGATCAGCCGGCACCCGCCGTGCAACGTCACGCAGGGCATCGGCGTTGCGAAAGGTGACGATACCCGAGAATGAAATGTAGTAGCCCAGATCGAGCGCAGCCCTGGCCATGTCCCAGTCCTCGGTGAAACAGTGCATCACGCCTGCCTGGGGCAACGCCGCTGCGCGCAGCAGCTCCAGCGTATCGCCACGCGCGGCGCGGGTATGCACGATCACCGGTTTGCCACAGACGCTGGCCGCCTGCAGATGGAGCCTGAACGAACGCTGCTGCAGCTCGGCGGCTTCCGGCTCGTAGTGGTAATCGAGCCCCGTCTCGCCGATGGCCACCACATGCGGATGCTCCAGTTCGGCCAGCAGCCAGTCGAGCGCAGGCTCGGCGTTCGGCGCCAGATCCAGAGGATGCACACCCACCGAGCAATCGACATCCGCATAACGCTCCGCCAGCGCTTTTACGGCTGCCGCATTGTCGGCACTGACACCGATGCAGAGAAAATGCCCGACGCCACGCTGCCGCGCAGCCTCCAGCGCGGCATCAAGAGAGCCCTCGTGCGCGGTGAGATCGAGTCGATCAAGATGACAGTGGGAGTCGATGAGCATTCGTCGTCACAGCCTGGCAGGGAAGCCGGGGAGTATAGCGGAAAGCTGGAGGCTGGAGGCTGGAGGCTGGAGGCTGGAGGCTGGAGGCTGGAGGCTGGAGGCTGGAGGCTGGAGAGCGTGCGGTCTAATGTCAAAACTCCGTCAAGCTTTTTCGTCCAGCCTTCCAGCTTCAAGCGCTCTTATCGGCTTTTCTCGTCCAGCCTCAAGCACTTCTATCGGTTTTTCTCGGCTTTTCCCGGCTTTACGCCTTACATCGTATGCGTCGGACGGTCGGACTTCATCGCGCCGGCCAGGTAGGTTTCGATCTTGTTGCGGGCGGTGGTGTCGCCCTCGCTGAACTGCACGCCGACGCCTGCAGCGCGGTTGCCCTGGGCGCCTTTCGGGGTGATCCAGACGACCTTGCCGGCGACGGGAATCTTCTCCGGCTCGTCCATCAGGCTCAGCAGCATGAAGACTTCATCGCCGAGGTTGTAGCTCTTGTTGGTAGGAATGAACAACCCGCCATGCTTGATGAACGGCATGAAGGCGGCATAGAGCACCGACTTGTCCTTGATGGTCAGGGACAGGATGCCGTTACGCGGACCGAGATTTGCAGGCAGGCTCATGGAATGTTCCTAGCAAAAGACCGGATGGAGTCTAACGCGCCCCAGGCAGGCTTGCCCACTGCACCAGCAACGCTTCGAGAAGCAAGACACGGTTGAGGTTGGCTTTGCCCAATACCTTCTGTCGATGGGCCAGCAACCAGTCCTGCAACGCCAGCAGCTTTGCCGGTGTGGTTTTCTGCGCCAGGTACTGGATCACCTTGGCCATATCGGGCGCACCAAGCCCTGATTCATCCTCGCTCATCTGGTAACGCAGGATCAGGTGCGCCCACTCGCAGAACCAGTCGAACAACAGGATCAGCGATAGCGGGTTCCAGGCTTCCGCCAGCTGGCTGGGCGATTGCTGCTGCTTGAGCAGCTTCTTTATCCCCTCCACGACCTGCGCGCGCATGTCGAGCACGCCCAGGCCATGCAGTCGGCACGCCGCCAGGGGCGAGCCCGCCGCCAGCGTCAGCAGCTCCTCGCGTTGTTCGACGGGCAGCTCGGGCAACTGCCGAGCGAGCCAGTCGAGGCTTTGCCCACGCGCCGGCAAGGGGCAGGCCTGCTGCACGCAACGACTCCTGATGGTCGGCAGCAGTCGGCTCGGCTGGTGAGTGATCAGCAGCAGCACGGTATCGCCAGCGGGCTCTTCGAGACTCTTGAGCAGCGCATTGGCCGCGTTGAGGTTCATCGCCTCGGCCGGTTCGAGCAGCACCACCTTGCGCCCGCCAAGCTGCGCGGTCTGGGTCACGAAAGCAACCAGCTGGCGCACCTGATCGACACGAATCGCCTTGTCGACTTCTTCCGGTTCGAGGATGTAATGATCGGGATGGGTCTGTGCGGCGAGCAACTGGCAACTCCGGCAATTACCGCAGGCGCCGGCTGCCGATGGCTGTCGACACAGCAACAGCGCCATCAATTGCTCGGCCAGGGCGCGCTTGCCGATACCCGCCGGCCCATGCAGCAGGTAGGCATGGGCGTGTTGCTGACGGCCCGCCAACAGTTGCCACAGACCGGCCTGCCAGGGAAGGATGTCAGCCACCGATGCGCTCCAGAATCTGTGGCAGCAGTGCTTGCAGATCGCGCTGCACCGCCGCCAGCGGTTGTCCGGCATCGATCACCCGATAGCGCGCCGGCGCCTGGCGAGCACGTTCGAGATAGGCATTGCGCACGGCTTCGAAGAAGCCCAGCCCCTCCTGCTCGAAACGATCGAGACGCCCGCGTGCCGCCGCACGGCTCAGGCCGATTTCGACCGGCAGGTCGAAAATCAGCGTCAGGTCCGGGCGCAACTCGCCCTGCACGAAGTTTTCCAGCTGCTCGATGCGCTGCAGGGGCAGGCCGCGACCGCCCCCCTGATAGGCATAGGTCGCATCGGTGAAACGATCACACAGCACCACTGCGCCCCGTGCCAGAGCCGGGCGAATGACCTGTTGGATATGCTGCGCGCGCGCGGCGAACACCAGCAGCAGTTCCGTATCACTGGCCATCGGCTCATCGGCCGGCACCAGCAGAATCTCGCGAATACGTTCGGCCAGTGGCGTACCGCCCGGTTCACGGGTCAGCACGACATCGATGCCGCGCTCACGCAGATATTCGGCGATGAATTCGCGATTGGTGCTCTTGCCCGCGCCCTCTGGCCCCTCCAGGGTGATGAAGCATCCTGTCACTGGCTATTCTCGCTTGGCGCCGGCACTTGCCGGGGTGGTGGACTGGACCGGTAATCGGCACGACGCTTGAGCTGGTATTCGCGCACCGCCCGATTGTGCTCGGCCAGCGTATTGCTGAACACATGGCTGCCGTCGCCACGCGCCACGAAGTACAGACTGGTGCCATCCATCGGATGCAGGGCAGCGTGAATCGCCTCGCGACCGACCATGGCGATGGGCGTGGGCGGCAGGCCGGCATTGGTGTAGGTGTTGTAAGGCGTCGGCTTGCGCAGGTCGGCACGGGTAATGCGCCCGCGATAGCTTTCACCCATGCCGTAGATCACCGTCGGGTCGGTCTGCAACAGCATGCCGCGCGCGAGACGGCGCACGAACACACCGGCAATCTCGCCGCGTTCGGAAGGTACGCCGGTTTCCTTTTCGATGATCGAGGCCATGGTCAGGGCTTGGTAGGGGTCTTTATAAGGCAAGCCCTCGCTGCGCCCCTGCCATTCCTCGGCCAGTACGCTTTCGAGTCGGCTAAAGGCCCGCCGCAGCAATTCGATATCGGCCACGCCACGGGTGAAGCTGTAGGTGTCGGGAAAGAAGCGCCCTTCCGGGTGCAGCTCGGCATGACCGAGTCGTGCCATGACCTCGCGGTCGGACAGGCCGGCGAGAGTCTGCTCAATCAGGGACGAAGCCTGCAGCGCCGCACGCAGCTGGCGGAAATTCCAGCCCTCGACAATGGTCAAGGTGTGCTGAACGACCTCGCCACGCTGCCACAGCCCGATCATCTCGCCCACGGTCATGGCCGGAAGCAGGCGGTATTCTCCGCTGTGCAGATTCTGCCCAGACAGATTCAGCCGCCAGTGCAGGCGCAGCCAGAACGCATCCCGCAAAACACCTTCGCGCTCCAGTCGCTGAAACACACCACTGGGCGTATCCCCGGTTTTGACTTCCAGCAGACGCACATCGTCGAGCTGAAGCGGCTGCTCCAGCGCGGCGTGAAGTTTCCAGGCAACCAGGCCGAACGCCAGCGCCGCGAGCAGCACCACGCCCAGCAGCGCCAAAGACAGTTTTCGAATCACGTACCACTCGACAGATCGGTAATCAGGCCCTGCAGTTTACGTGTGAGCGCACCTACCGGCCAGACATGGGTGTGCAGCTGGCGCACGGGCCAGATACCGTAAAGGCTGTTGCAGACGAAGATTTCCTCGGCCCCGAGCAGCCGTTCAAGCGTGATATCGCAGACCTGGGTTCGTATTCCCGTACGCTGTGCGCGCTCGAGTATTTCAGCGCGCATGACACCCGCGACACCGCAACGCTCAAGCGATGGCGTTTGCAGCACGCCTTGCGAACCCAGGAAAATATTGCTGAACACCCCCTCGATGACGCGCCCCGACATATCGCACATCAACCCTTCGGCACAGGCCGAATCCTGCCATTCAGCACGGGCCAGCACCTGCTCCAGGCGATTGAGATGCTTCAAGCCCGCCAGCGCCGGCTGCTCGGCCAGACGCGTGGCACAGGGATACAGGCGCACGCCATGCGCGGCATGTTCGCGAGGGTAGTCAGGGGCTGGCGAGCCCAGCAGCACCGTGCGCGGCTGGCCGGGTTGCGGTGGCGCATAGCCGCGCTGGCCATCGCCCCGAGTGAGCACGAGCTTGGCGACGCCGTCGCCGAGCGCGGAACTGAATGCGAGGATCTGCGTGCGCAGGTTCGCCAGGTCGCAAGGAATACCCAGGCGCTGGCAGCCGTTGTCGAGTCGCTGAAGGTGCCGATCCAGCAATTGCGGTTGCCGGGCGATGACCCTGATGGTTTCGAACAGGCCATCGCCGTAGGCGAAGCCACGATCATGGACGGGCACTCCGCCAGCGGGTTGCCCGTCCACCCAGGTCAATGTCACTCGGTGAACCGACTGAACACCAGCGAACCGTTGGTGCCGCCAAAACCGAAGGAGTTCGACAGCGCGACGTCGATCTGCCTTGGCTTGGCCTCGTGCGGGACGAAGTCCAGGTCGCAGCCTTCATCCGGTTCGTTGAGGTTGATGGTCGGCGGCGCCACCTGATCACGAATGGCCAGGATACTGAAGATCGCCTCGACCGCACCCGCGGCACCCAGCAGGTGCCCTACCATGGACTTGGTCGAACTGACCGACAGCTCATAGGCATGGCTGCCGAAGACCGTCTTGATCGCCGCCGCTTCGGCCTTGTCGCCGGCTGGCGTCGAGGTACCGTGGGCGTTGATGTAGTGCACCTGTTCAGGATCGATCCGGGCATCCTGAATGGCATTGCGGATGCAGCGCGCGGCGCCGGCGCCGTCTTCCGGCGGCGAGGTCATGTGGAAGGCATCGGCGCTCATGCCGAAACCGATCAGTTCGGCATAGATCTTCGCACCGCGAGCCCGCGCATGTTCCAGTTCTTCCAGAACCAGGGAGCCTGCGCCATCGGACAGGACGAAACCATCACGCCCCTTGTCCCAGGGCCTGCTGGCCGTTGTCGGGTCGTCGTTGCGCGTGGACAAGGCCCGGGCAGCGGCAAAGCCACCGATGCCCAGTCCGCAGGCGGCCATTTCCGAGCCACCGGCGATCATCACGTCAGCTTCGCCATAGGCAATGTTGCGCGCCGCCATGCCGATACAGTGCGTACCTGTGGTACAGGCCGTGGCAATGGCATAGTTGGGGCCTTGCAAGCCCAGATGGATCGAGAGGAAGCCCGAGACCATATTGATGATCGAGCCCGGCACGAAAAAGGGTGAAATGCGCCGCGGCCCTTGTTCGATCAGAGCCTTGCAGCTGTTTTCGATATTGGTCAGGCCGCCGATACCGGAGCCCATGGCAACCCCGATGCGCTCGCGATTGGCATCGGTGATCTCCAGCCCGGAATCGCGTACTGCCTGGAAACTGGCAGCCAGGCCGTACTGGATGAAGAGATCGAGCTTGCGCGCCTCTTTGGCCGGCAAGTACTGCTCGACATCGAAATTCTTGATCGATCCACCAAAACGGGTGGCATAAGTGGAAAGATCCATGTGTTCTATCAGGCCGATGCCACTGCGACCGGCGAGAATCCCCTGCCAGCTGCTTGGCACATCGTTACCCAGTGGCGATAACATGCCCATCCCGGTGATGACGACGCGTCTACGCGACACAGCAATTCTCCTTACGTTTGCTTGTTGCCCGACCTGCTCCGCTGGCAATCGCAACGGACGAGAGAGCATCCTTCACAGAGGCCGCTCGCATGGGCGCGATCCGCTGCATTTAATCTGATTTTCAAACAAAAGCCGCACTACCCGTTCAAAGGCAGTGCGGCTTTACTGACTCGAAGCAGGATTACAACTTACTGCGCGTGCGCGTTGATGTAATCGATGGCTTCTTGAACAGTGGTGATCTTCTCGGCTTGCTCGTCCGGGATTTCGGTCTCGAATTCCTCTTCCAGAGCCATCACCAGCTCAACGGTGTCAAGGGAGTCGGCACCCAGGTCTTCGACGAAGGAAGCGCTGTTGGTGACTTCATCTTCCTTGACGCCAAGTTGCTCGGCAACGATTTTCTTGACGCGTTCTTCGATGGTGCTCATACCTTGTTTTCACTCCTATGGAAAAATCCAGGCAGCTGGTCTGCGCGGTAGTGTATAGAAAGCGTTTTCCGCATTTCAAGCTGAAAGCGGGCAAGCATGAGCCTGCTTTCAACCTTATGTCTATAAACACACCGCAGTTTTATAACGAATCAATCAGCCGTTATGGCTGTATACATGCGTTGGGCGACGCATCAGCTCATGTACATGCCGCCATTCACCGGAACCGTGGCCCCGGTAACATAGGCAGCACCATCAGAAGCCAGAAAAGCGACGACCTTGGCAATTTCTTCCGCCTGTCCGAGACGACCCAGAGGAATCTGTCCCAGTAGCGCGTCACGCTGAGCCTCAGGCAGCTCACGCGTCATGTCGGTATCGATGAAACCCGGCGCCACGGCATTGACCGTGATACCGCGCGAGCCCACTTCACGAGCCAGCGCACGACTGAAACCTTCGAGGCCAGCCTTGGCTGCGGCGTAGTTTACCTGTCCCGCGTTGCCCATGGCACCCACTACGGAACCAATGCTGATGATCCGCCCCCAGCGCGCCTTGGTCATGCCGCGCAGTACACCCTTGGTCAGGCGATAGAGGCTGTTGAGATTGGTATCGATCACATCGTTCCATTCGTCGTCTTTCATGCGCAGCATCAGATTGTCACGGGTGATGCCGGCGTTGTTGACCAGAATGGCGGGCTGGCCCAGGTGCTGCTGAATATGTTCAAGGGTACTCGCCACGGACTCATCGTTAGTCACGTCCAGCACCAGACCGGCACCCTCGATACCGTTATCCCGAAGGGTTTCAGCGATGCGCTCGGCCCCGGAAGGAGAGGTCGCGGTGCCAATCACGATGGCGCCTTGGCGACCGAGCTCCAGCGCCACAGCCTGGCCGATGCCTCGACTGGCGCCTGTCACCAGCGCAATCTTGCCTTGCAGATTCATAGTGTTCTCCTTGTTCATGCCAGCGCGCCACGGGTGGCGGCAAAGGCATCGGGGGTGTCGAGATTGTAGGTGTTGATGCCCTTGACGCAACGCTTGTTGAGCCCCGACAGCACCTTGCCCGGACCACATTCGACCAGCTCGGTCACGCCACGCTCACCCAGGGCCACAATGGTTTCGACCCAGCGCACCGGGCTGTAGAGCTGAGCCAGCAGATCGCGCTTGAGGGTATCGAGATCCTCGACGATCGCCGCGCTGACGTTCTGCACCAGCGCAATCTCGGGAGCCTGCCAGGCCGCCGCAATCAGCGAGTCGGCAAAGCGCTCCGCCGCCGGGCGCATCAGGTCGCAATGCGACGGCACACTGACCGGCAACGGCATGGCGCGCTTGGCGCCCCTGGCCTTGCAGGCTTCGATGGCGCGCTCGACCGCAACAGCGGAACCGGCGATCACCACCTGCCCGGGGGCATTGAAATTGACTGCGCTGACCACCTCACCCTGCGCCGCCTCGGCACAAGCAGCCAGCACGTCGGCATCTTCCAGGCCCAGGATCGCCGCCATGCCGCCCGTACCCGCAGGCACCGCCTGCTGCATCAGTTGGCCACGCAGCTCGACCAGCTTCACCGCATCGGCGAACGGCAGACTGCCGGAAGCGACCAATGCGCTGTACTCGCCAAGGCTGTGGCCGGCGACGAATACCGGACGCGCGCCGCCCTCGGCCAACCAGAGACGCCACAGCGCAATGGAGGCCGCAAGAATGGCCGGCTGGGTCTTGTCGGTCTGGTTCAGTTGCTCCTGCGGGCCTTGCTGGGCAAGCGCCCACAGGTCGTAGCCCAGCGCGGAAGAGGCTTCGGCAAAGGTTTCCAGTACCAGCGCCTGGGTACCGTACTCGGCGAGCATACCCACGGACTGGGAGCCCTGTCCCGGAAAGACGAATGCAAGTGATGCGGACATGAAACAGCTCTCTTGTTGTGGTTTCGTCAAAAGAATGCGCCATGCCGGCGCGTCGAATTCTCAGTTGGATGGCAAGCCATCGTCTGTGGTCACATCAATGCCGCCAGCAAACGACTGATTGGTCACAAGAAGACGCCCCAGTCTACTGCGCAATTGCTCCGGCAGATTATGTCGAACATCTTCCGTCGCACGCCGGATGGCCGACTGAAAACCCACCCTGCTGGCACTGCCATGGCTTTTCACGACGGTGCCCTGCAGCCCCAGAAAGCTCGCTCCGTTGTATTGCGCCGGGCTCATGTCGGCGCGCAGCTGACGCAGCAGCGGCAGCGCAAGCACGCCCAGCAGGCGAGAAAACAACGAGCGCCGACACGACGCTTCGACACGTGAGGAAACCAGTTGCGCCAGACCTTCGGTGGACTTGAGCAGAATATTGCCGACAAAGCCATCGCAGACGACCACATCCGCTTCCCCCCGAAAGAGTCCGTCACCCTCGATAAAGCCGCTGTAGTCGAGATCAACAGCCTGCTGCAGCAGCACCGCCGCCGCCTTGACCTGCTGATTGCCCTTGATCGCCTCGGTCCCCACGTTGAGCAGCGCCACCCGTGGTCGCTCAACCCCCAGAGTCTGCGCCGCGACCGAGCCCATCACGCCAAACTGGTAGAGTTGCTCGGCACTGCAGTCCACGTTCGCCCCCAGATCGAGCAACAGGCAGGAGCCATCGCGCGTCGGAATGGCGGTCGCCATGGCCGGGCGATCGATGCCCGGCAGGGTCTTCAGCACATGCCGGGCCAGCGCCATCAGGGCGCCGGTGTTGCCGGCACTGACGCAGGCCTGGGCCTGGCCGTCACGCACCAGTTCAAGGGCCACGCGCATGGATGATCGAGGCTTGCCACGCAACGCCTGGGTCGGTCGCTCATCCATCCCGATGACCTCATCGGCCTCGACGATTTTCAGACGCGCAGCATCCACCCGCCCATATCGGGAAACGATTTCTTCAAGGATGGAGGTTTGGCCGACAAGGACCAGGTGCAGCGAGGGCGTTTCAGCCAGACAGTCGAGACTGGCCGGAACAATGCGGTGAGGACCGAAGTCCCCACCCATTGCATCGATCGCGATGATCGGAGCGGACAAGGTTTACTCGTCAGCGCCCTTGTCGATCACCTTGCGACCGCGGTAGAAACCTTCCGGGGAAACGTGGTGGCGCAGGTGAACTTCACCGGTGCTCTTTTCCACGGACAGGGCGTTCGGCACCAGTGCGTCGTGGGAACGGCGCATATCGCGGGCGGAACGGGATTTTTTGTTCTGCTGAACAGCCATTGGGATCAACTCCTAAACGTTTGGGTCACGCTTTAACTGCGCCAGTACGCTGAACGGGTTGGACCGCGTTACCTCGTCCTCACTCGGCTCGGGCTCATCAGGCCCTGCCGGCGGCTGGCAAATTTCAAGGTCATGGAGTGGAACAATCGGAAGAGCGAGCAGGAGCTCCTCTTCAACCAGCGCCAGCAGATCCAGAGGATCCTCTCCCACTTCCAGCACGTCATAGCCCTTGGGCAGGTGCTGGCTGCTCGAACCCTCATTCACAACGGCATAATCGCATTCGCTGTGGATAGGCAGAACAACCGGCTCCAGACAACGCTGGCAAATCATCGTGACCTCAACGTCCAGCTCACTGTGGATGACCACGGTTCGCTGCTCGTCGCGCCCAAAGTCGAAGCTGGCGCGCACCACACCTTTATCGTCCTCTAGAGGATCGACAAGCCGCTTGAGCTCCGACAACTGCAGCTCGCCCTTGAGGGAGGCCGCTCGGTCAGCGAGCTTGCGCGGGTCAACGTGCGGGGGTATTGGTCCTTTCAACATAAGCGCGGCATTCTAGGGATGCGCCCCACGACTGTCAAAGGAATTCAGCTTCTCAGTCCCGCTCAGTCGAAGACCACTCAGCACCTATATAAGGAAGGAAAATGCGCCACCTGCTTCTCGCCTCCAGCTCCCCCTACCGACGCGAACTGCTTTCACGACTGCGCCTGCCATTCGACTGCCGCGCCCCGCATATCGACGAAACCGCCCATCCTGATGAATCCCCGGAACAGCTGGTGCGCCGACTTTCCCGCGAGAAGACCCGGGCACTGGCCGAAACCCACCCGGACCACCTGATCATCGGCTCCGACCAGGTGGCCGTGCTGGGCGACAGAATCATCGGCAAGCCGCATACGTTCGAGCGCGCCAGGGAGCAGTTGCTGTCATGCAGCGGCAAACGCCTGGATTTTCTGACCGGCCTGACGCTGCTCGACAGCCGCAACGCAAGCGAACAGGTGGACTGTGTGCGCTTCAGCGTACTTTTTCGCGACCTCGGCGAGGCGCAGATCGAGCGCTACCTCAGGGCCGAACAACCCTTCGATTGCGCCGGCAGCTTCAAGGCCGAAGGCCTGGGCATCAGCCTGTTCCGCGCCACCGAAGGCGAAGATGCCACCAGCCTGATCGGCTTGCCGCTGATCCGGCTGGTGGACATGCTTAACAACGCGGGAATCGAGGTTCCTTGAAGCCCAGGTCAGCGCAGCGTTGGCCCCTGGAGCCCCATCCACATTGCCAGCTGCGCGCCCACGCTGGCACCGAGTTTCTTGGTGAAGCGATCCAGCGGAGATTCCTTGACGGTGAAATCCACCAGTTTTTCCTCACCGATCACTTCCCGCGCCACATAGCCGGTGCTGCCCAGGGCGTCGATCAGCCCCAGCTCCAGAGCCTGCTCACCGGACCAGATCAGGCCGGAGAACAGCTCGGGATGTGCGTCCACCTGCAGTCGGTCGCCACGCCCTTGCTTGACGCTATCGATGAACTGGCGATGAGTGGTCGTCAGCACACTCCGCCAGAATTCGGTTTCTTCCTGCTTCTGCGGCTGGAACGGGTCGAGGAATGCCTTGTGCTCGCCGGAGGTATACACCCGCCGCTCGACGCCCAGCTTGTCCAGCGCCTCGACAAAGCCGAAGGTTGCAGCCGTCACCCCGATGGAACCCACCAGACTCGACTTGTCGGCATAGATTTCATCGGCGGCGCTGGCGATGTAATAAGCACCCGAAGCGCCCAAGTCGGTAATCACCGCGTAGACCTTGACCTGCGAATACTCGCCCCGCAGCCGGCGAATTTCATCGTAGATATAGCCCGACTGCACCGGACTGCCACCGGGACTGTTGATGCGCAGCACTACCGCCCGGGTGCCCGCATCCTCGAATGCCGCGCGCAACGCTCCGACTATGTTGTCGGCACTGGCCTGCTCCTGGTCGGCGATCATCCCGCGCACATTGATCACCGCGGTATGGCTGTCGCCGCCCTTCTTGTCGCCACCCAGTTGCAGCAGTGGCGAGAAAAGCGCCAGCGCCACGAACAGGTACAAAAAGGTCAGCGACTTGAAGAAGATCCCCCAGCGCCTGGCCCTGCGCTGCTCCTGCACACCCGCCAGCAGCGTCTTCTCCAGCAGTTTCCAGCTGTTTCGCTCTTCCTTGCTCCCCTCGACCGGGGCCTTCCATTCATCCGACATATCCACCTGCCTCAGCCGTACCTGCAGAGCGCAGCCACTGGCCGAGCTCCGAAAAACCATTGATCGCAAAACGCGGCGAACAGGCCTGCAGCACCTCGAAAGGCTGCGCACCGTAGCCGACCGCGACACTATCCACCCCGGCGCGCCTGGCCATCTCCAGGTCGAACACCGAATCGCCAATCATCAGCGCCTGCTCGGGCCTTGCCCCGCAGTGCGCCAGGATTTCCTGAATCATCAGAGGATGAGGCTTGCTGGCGGTTTCATCCGCGCAGCGCGTGACGTCGAAGAAATCCGTCAGCCCCTGCCCCGCGAGCACCCGGTCCAGCCCCTGCCGACCCTTGCCGGTCGCCACCGCGAGCAGATGCCCCTGCTCGCGAAACTGCCGCAAGCCCTCGGCAACGCCGGGATACAGCGCCGCAGGCTCGGCATCGAGCGCCAGGTAATGCTCGACATAGGCGTCTCTGAAGGCCGTCACCCTCGTCGCATCCGCCACCTGCGGATAGAGCACGGCAATGGCCTCAGGCAAGGCAAGCCCGATGATGCCCTTGATGGCGACCTCATCGAGCACCGGCAGGTCACAGGCCGTAGCCGCCGCGCAAACCGATTCGACGATGCGCCCGATGGAATCCATCAGGGTTCCGTCCCAATCGAAGATCAGCAGGCTGTAGTCACTCACCCAGGCGCTCCAGCGTGCGCGACCAGACCTCGTCCACCGGCGCTTCCAGGCTCAGCTCGCCGCCCTCGGGCAAGGGCACCCGCAATGCATGGGCGTGCAGAAACAGACGCTTGCCACCCAGTTCGCGAATCAACCCGGAAAACTCCTCATCGCCGTACTTGCTGTCGCCGGCAATGGCATGTCCGGCATGACGCGCATGCACACGGATCTGATGGGTGCGCCCGGTAATCGGCCTGGCCTCGACCAGCGTGGCGAAATCGCCGAAGCGACGCAGCACCCGGAACAGCGTCAGCGCCTCCTTGCCTTCCTCGGCGACCTCGACCATACGCTCGCCGGAACGCAGGGTATTTTTCAGCAGGGGCGCGCTGACCTGCTTCGTGCCTGTTTCCCAGCGACCACGCACCAGCGCCATATAGCGCTTGTCGACACCATCGCCACGCAGCGCCTGATGCAGATGGCGGAGCATGCTGCGCTTCTTGGCGATCATCAGCAGACCCGAGGTATCGCGATCCAGGCGATGCACCAGCTCCAGCTCCTTGGCATCGGGACGCAGCTGGCGCAGCGCTTCGATGACGCCGAAGCTGAGCCCGCTGCCGCCATGCACGGCGATGCCCGCCGGCTTGTTGAGCACGATCAGCGCCTTGTCTTCATAGACGATGGCCGCTTCCAGGCGTTCGAGCAGGCCCTGCGCCAACGGCACCGGCTCATCGCGCTCGGCCAGCCGCAATGGCGGCACACGCACCATATCGCCGGCCTGGAGCTTGTATTCAGGCTTGATCCGGCCTTTGTTGACCCGCACCTCACCCTTGCGCAGGATGCGGTAGATCAACGTCTTGGGCACGCCCTTGAGTTGAGTGCGGAGGAAGTTATCGATGCGCTGGCCGGCAAGTTCCGGCGAGACCTCGAGCATTTGCACGCCCGTGGTCTGAAGAGGGGTATTGGTCATCGGCGAATGGTATCAATTTTCATGCAATTGAAGCACTTAAACATTACTGTTATAGTCCCGTGCGCCGCCAAAAGCGGCCAGGTCCGAGGAAGCATGCGAAACAGCCATCCCCGACCGGAAACATGTTCGAGGACGTGAGGCCGTCCGACGCACCCTCTCTCAAGTAGCGACGAGGTTGCGAAACAAGCCTTGAAGACATGATGCGTGCCCCCTCTTTTGGGCAATCGCGATAATCGAAAACCCGCTCCCCGGATTCTGCGAGCGGCACCCGATTTTCAACGTATGCGTGTTGGGTCGAGATGCACAGCATCGGATTGCGTAGCAAAGGCTTACACAGACGTTTCATTCCGTCCGCTACCGATGCCTGATTCCTCCTCCCGAACCATTGCTGCTGTTTCGACAGCAAGCAGGAGACGTCGTCGCGACGCCGGCCCAACTGGCCTCACATCGCTGGACACTGGAGTGCCTTACAACCATTCCTGACGCACCTGACACCGACTGCGAGAGTCGTGTGTGCCGAACGCCGTTTCCGGATGCCACGGAAACCGACGGTACTACATGAAAAGAATGCTGATTAACGCAACCCAGCCCGAAGAGTTGCGCGTTGCACTGGTCGATGGCCAGCGACTGTTCGACCTGGATATCGAATCCGGTGCTCGCGAACAGAAGAAGGCCAACATCTACAAAGGCAAGATCACCCGCGTCGAAGCCAGCCTCGAAGCCGCTTTCGTCGATTTTGGCGCAGACCGCCACGGCTTCCTGCCGCTCAAGGAAATCTCCCGCGAATATTTCTCCAAGGCCCCCGAAGGCCGCGTCAACATCAAGGACGTCCTGAAGGAAGGCCAGGAAGTCATCGTCCAGGTCGAGAAGGAAGAGCGCGGCAACAAGGGCGCCGCCCTCACCACCTTCATCAGCCTGGCCGGTCGCTACCTCGTACTGATGCCGAACAACCCGCGTGCCGGTGGCATTTCGCGGCGCATCGAAGGCGAGGAACGCAACGAACTGCGTGAAGCGCTGAACGGCATCAATGTCCCCGCCGACATGGGCCTGATCGTGCGCACCGCCGGCCTCGGTCGCTCCAGCGAAGAGCTGCAGTGGGACCTCGACTACTTGGTGCAACTGTGGAGCGCCGTCAAGGAAGCCTCCCAGGACCGCCCCGCGCCCTTCCTGATCTATCAGGAATCCAACGTCATCATCCGCGCCATCCGCGACTACCTGCGCCAGGACATCGGCGAAGTGCTGATCGACAGCATCGATGCCCAGGAAGAGGCCCTGAGCTTCATCCAGCAGGTGATGCCGCAGTACGCCAGCAAGATCAAGCTGTACGAAGACAGCGTGCCGCTGTTCAACCGCTTCCAGATCGAAAGCCAGATCGAAACCGCCTTCCAGCGTGAAGTGAAACTGCCGTCCGGCGGCTCCATCGTCATCGACCCCACCGAAGCGCTGGTGTCCATCGACATCAACTCGGCGCGCGCCACCAAGGGCGGCGACATCGAGGAAACCGCGCTGCAGACCAACCTGGAAGCGGCCGAGGAAATCGCCCGCCAGCTGCGCCTACGCGATATCGGCGGCCTGATCGTCATCGACTTCATCGACATGACCCCGGCCAAGAACCAGCGCGCCGTGGAAGAGAAGGTCCGCGAAGCACTCGAAGCCGACCGTGCGCGCATCCAGGTCGGGCGCATCTCGCGCTTCGGCCTGCTGGAAATGTCCCGTCAGCGCCTGCGCCCCTCGCTGGGCGAAACCAGTGGCATCGTCTGCCCGCGCTGCAATGGCCAGGGCATCATCCGCGACGTCGAGTCGCTGTCGCTGGCCATCCTGCGCCTGATCGAGGAAGAGGCGCTGAAGGACCGCACCGCCGAGATTCGTGCTCGCGTGCCCTTCCAGGTGGCGGCTTTCCTGCTCAATGAAAAGCGCAACGCCATCACCAAGATCGAGCTGCGCACCCGCGCGCGTATCTTCATCCTGCCGGACGACCATCTGGAAACGCCGCATTTCGAAGTCCAGCGTCTGCGCGACGACAGCCCGGAAATCATGGCTGGCCAGGCCAGCTACGAGATGAGCCCGACTGAAGTCGAAGAGGCCCAGCCGGTCAGTTCGACCCGAACCCTGGTACGCCAGGAAGCGGCAGTCAAAACCGCACCACAACGCACGGCCCCTGCGCCCACAGCCAATCCGGCACCTGTCGCCGCTGCCGCGTCCGCCGCACCTGCCGCGCAGGAACCCAGCCTGTTCAAGGGACTGGTCAAATCCCTGGTTGGCCTGTTTGCCGGCAAGCAGGAAGAACCGGTCGTCGAAGTCGAGAAGAAACCTGCAACCAGCAATCGCCCGCAGCGCAACGATGAGCGTCGCAGCGGTCGCCAGCAGAACCGTCGCCGTGACTCGCGTGGCAACCGTGACGAAGAGCGCAAGCCTCGGGAAGAGCGCGCCCCACGTGAAGAGCGTCAGCCTCGCGAAGAGCGCCAGCCACGTCCGCCACGCGAAGAGCGCAAGCCCCGCGAGCCGCGCGAAGCGCTGGAAACCGGCGAAAGCACTGCGCAGCCGCAGCCACGTCGCGAGCGCGCACCCCGCGAGGAGCGCCAGCCGCGTGAAGAACGCAAGCGCGAGCTGCGTGCGCCGATCGACGAGATCGATCAGTCCACCACGACCGTGAGCGAAGGGACCACCGAGCGCAAGCCGCGCCCGCCACGTGAAGAGCGCAAGCCTCGCGTCGAACAGGTTGCGAGCGAGGAAGCCCTGCAGCAGGACGAAGAAACACTGGAAGGCGCCATCGACGAGCAGGATTCCACCGAGGGCGGCGACCGTCCGCGTCGCCGCTCCCGTGGCCAGCGTCGCCGCAGCAACCGTCGCGATCGCCAGCGTGATGCCAATGGCAACGAGATCGACAGCGAAAACGAAACCGAGACCGGCAACGTCAGCGAAAGCAATGCCCCGGTGAAATCCGAGCAGGTAGCCATCGCCGCAACCGCCGCCGCTCTGGTGGCCAACACTGCCGATACCGAGCCCGCACCGTCGGCGCCTGCGATCGAGACTGAAACAGCTGCGCAGCAAGCCCCCGTTGCGCCTGTACCTGTAGAAGCCGAACAGGCACAGCCGGAAGCCGTGGTCGAAGCGCCGGTCAACGTCGTTGCAGAAGCAGAACCGGTCGAAGCCCAGCCGTCCGCGCCAGAGCCGGTCGCAAGCACGCCCGCCCCTGCTGTCGAAGAGCCCGCAGCGGTTGTCGTCGCCGAACCTGTCCCAGCCGTTGAAGCCCAGCCTGCCGCTCCGGCGCCGGTGCTGACGCCTTCGGGTCGCGCACCCAACGACCCGCGTGAAGTACGTCGCCGTCGTCGCGAGGAAGAACGCCTGGCCAAGGAAGCCGCTGAAGCCCAAGCCAGAGCCGCCAGCGAGGCACAGACCGCCGCCGAGCAGCCTCTGGCCAGCCCGGAAATCGTTGCCGCCGACCCTGTCGCCGAGCAAGCGCCCACCGAGCAAGCCGCGGAAACGCCGGTCGCCCTTGTGGAAGATGCCCCTGTCGCACCGGTCGAACAACCGGCTGTCGATAGCCAGGCGCCTGCCAGCGAGCCTTCCCCGGCAAGCGAAGTGGAAAAAGGCAACGAGTCTGACGACGATGAAAATCGCCAACGCTGAAACATCGCGTTGACAGGGATGCTCCGGCATCCCGAGTGAAAACCAAACCCCGCCTCAGTGCGGGGTTTTGTTTTTGAGCGCCAGGCGCAGCGATGCAAGCCTGGTTTCGGGTATTGGCAACCGACCAAAGCCGCGATTGCCATCTTATTGCCAGCAGCCGAACATTGCGCCCGCTCACCTAACGAAAGCACCTTTCCAAGGACGCCGGATGAACCTGTCGCTGACCAATCGCTACGCATTCTTCGTCTGCTGCATCCTGATCACGCTGCTGAGCCTGCCCTGGCTCGCCAGCCTGTGGCCGCTGACCCTGATTGCCGCCCTGCTCAGCCTCATCGGCATCAATGACCTGCGCCAAACACGGCAGGCCGTTCGCCGCAACTACCCCATCCTCGGCAACCTGCGCTACCTGATCGAAACCATCCGACCGGAGATTCGCCAATACCTGCTTGAAAATGACAACGATCCGCTGCCCTTCTCCCGCGCGCAGCGCTCGCTGGTCTATGCCCGCGCGAAGAACCAGGTCGCCGACAAAGCCTTCGGCACCCTCACCGATGTCTATGGCTCAGGTTTCGAATTCATCAGCCATTCGATCCGCACCGCTGCCCACAGCGACCCACAGACCTTCCGGGTAACCATCGGCGGCCCGCAATGCACACAACCCTACAACGCCTCGATATTCAACATCTCGGCCATGAGCTTCGGCTCGCTCAGCGCCAACGCCATCCGCGCACTGAATCGCGGCGCAAAGATGGGCGGCTTCGCCCACGACACAGGGGAAGGCAGCATCAGCCCCTACCATCGTGAACATGGCGGCGATCTGATCTGGGAACTGGGCAGCGGCTACTTCGGCTGTCGCGACGAACAGGGCGCCTTCGACCCGCAGCGCTTCGCCGAACAGGCACGCCAGCCGCAGGTGAAGATGATCGAAATAAAGCTCAGCCAGGGCGCCAAACCCGGACACGGCGGCATTCTGCCGAAACACAAGATCAGCGCGGAAATCGCCGCCACCCGTGGCGTGCCCATGGACCGCGACTGCATATCGCCCGCCAGCCACAGCAGCTTCTCGACACCGCTGGAATTGCTCGCCTTCATTGCCCAGTTACGCGAGCTCAGTGGCGGCAAGCCCGTTGGGTTCAAGCTTTGCCTGGGTCACCCCTGGGAGTTCATGGCCATCGCCAAGGCCATGCTGCAGAGCGGCATTCTGCCGGACTTCATCGTCATCGACGGCAAGGAAGGCGGCACCGGCGCCGCGCCCCTGGAGTTTTCCAACCACATCGGCGTACCCATGCGCGAGGGTCTGCTGTTCGCACACAACACCCTGGTGGGGCTGAACCTGCGCGAACACATCAAGCTCGGCGCCAGCGGCAAGATCATCAGCGCCTTTGATATCCTCAGCGTACTGGCCATCGGCGCCGACTGGGCCAACTCGGCACGTGGCTTCATGTTCGCCATCGGCTGCATCCAGTCGCAGAGCTGCCACACCAACAAATGCCCGACCGGCGTGGCCACCCAGGATCCGCTGCGCCAACGCGCCCTGGTGGTGCCTGACAAGGCCGAACGCGTCTACAACTATCACCGCAACACGCTCAAGGCGCTGTCGGAAATGCTCGCCGCAGCCGGCCTCGAACATCCCGGACAACTGGAGCCCAGGCATCTGGTGCGACGCATCTCCGCGACGCAGATCAGCCTGTTTTCCCAGTTGCACGTCTTTCTCGAACCCGGCGCCCTGCTGCGCGAGGATCTGGAAGGCGATTTCTATCCGAAGATGTGGAAGATGGCCCAGGCGGAAAGCTTCGAGGCGCGCATCGAGTGAGGCGCCTGATCAGCCTTCGATGACGTTCGGCTCGATTTCCAGCGCTACCCCGAAGCGCGTTGCGATATCCGCCTGGATGCGCCGCGCCAGCGCCAGGATCTGCTGGCCACTGGCCTGACCATGGTTGACCAGCACCAGCGCCTGCAAGCCGTGTACCCCGGCGTCGCCGTCGCGAAAGCCCTTCCAGCCAGCCTGCTCGATCAGCCAGCCGGCGGCGAGCTTGACCTGGCCATCGGCCTGGGGAAACGCCACCAGATCCGGATAGCGCTTGCGCAGCCCGTCGGCCAGCGCCTGCGGCACCAGGGGATTCTTGAAGAAACTGCCGGCATTGCCCAGCACCTGCGGATCGGGCAGCTTTTCCCGGCGAATGGCGCAGACCGCCTCACTGACGTCCCGTGCTGTCGGCTGCTCCACGCCCATCTGCCGCAGCCGTTGGCGCAGCGGGCCGTAGTCCAGTTGCAGCCGCGCGCTGCGCTGCAGGGCGAAGCGCACCCGCAGGATGATGTAGCGCCCCGCCTGCTGCTTGAACAGGCTGTCGCGATACCCGAAGGCACAGGCCTTCGCATCGAACTCGCACAGCTCGCCGCTCGTGCGGTCGAGCGCGGTCAGGCCGGCGAAAACATCGCTGATCTCCACGCCGTAGGCGCCGACGTTCTGGATCGGCGCGGCGCCCACGGTGCCGGGAATCAGGCTCAGGTTCTCCAGGCCGGCCAGGCCCAGCGCCAGACTGTGCAGCACGAAGGGATGCCAGGGCTCGCCCGCCTCCGCCTCCAGCACGACCCGGTCACCATCGTCAGACAGCACGCGAATGCCGCGACTGACCAGGCGCAGCACCAGCGCCTCCACATCCGTGGCGAGCAACAGGTTGCTGCCGCCCCCGAGCACGCGCAGGGGCAAACCCAGACGCTGCGCCGCGGCCAGCGCCTCGCGCACCTCATGGTCATCACGGGCTTCGGCGAAGCAACGCGCGCGGGCCTCCAACGCAAAGGTATTGAATGGCTTGAGCGAACGGTTCTCCTCGACAAGCAGGCTCACAGACGCGTCCTGATTTCATTCAGCAGCGCGGCACTGGCCTGCTCAACCAGATCCAGCACATGTTCGAAGCCGTCATCGCCACCGTAATAGGGGTCCGGCACCGCATCGCAGCCCAGCTCGTAACGCCTGAGAAAAAGATCCAGTTCGGCGCGACCATTGGCCGGCTGCATCTGCCGCAGGTAGGCCAGGTTGTCGTGATCCATGGCCAGGATCAGGTCGAACTGCTGGAAATCCTCGGCACAGACCTGGCGCGCCCGCAACGGCGCGAGATCGTAGCCACGGCGACCAGCGAACTGGCAGCTGCGGCCATCCGGCGCCTTGCCCCGGTGCCAGTCAGCCGTGCCGGCGGAATCGATATGGATTCGCTCCGCCAGGCCAGCCGCCTGCACCTGATGACGAAACACCGCTTCGGCGGTGGGCGAGCGGCAGATATTGCCCAGGCAGACGAACAGAACCTTCACGCTCAGGCTCCCAGCAGATGGCGAACGCGCTGCAGGTCTTCCGGCGTATCGACCCCGGTCGGCGGCGCTTCGATGGCATCGGCGACGTGAATACGCTGGCCATGCCAGAGCGCACGCAATTGTTCCAGGCACTCGGTGCTTTCCAGCCAGCAGGGTCCCCAGGCGACGAAGTCGGCAAGAAAACCGGCGCGATAGGCGTAGATGCCGATATGGCGGCGATAGGGTACGCCATGCGGCAGCACGCTACGATCCTGCGCGAAGTCATCACGCGCCCAGGGCAAGGGCGCACGGCTGAACGTCAGCGCCAGGCCATTGATATCGCTGAGCACCTTGACCACGTTGGGGTTGAACAGCGCCTGGGCATCGGCGAGCGGCTCGGCCAGGGTGGCGATGGCCGCCTCCGGGTGCGCCGCCAGATTGGCCGCCACCTGATCGATGACCGCCGGTGGAATCATCGGCTCGTCACCCTGCACGTTGACCACGATGGCATCCGCCGCCAGCCCCAGGGTCGCCGCCACCTCGGCCAGGCGGTCGGTGCCGGATTCGTGATCGGGCCGGGTCAGCAGCACTTCGGCACCGAATGCGCGGCAGGCGTCGACGATGCGCGCATCATCGGTCGCCACCACCACCCGCTGCGCCGCACTCTTGCGCGCCTGTTCCCAGACATGACGAATCATCGGCTGGCCGGCGATCTCCTGCAGGGGTTTGCCCGGCAGGCGGCTGGAGGCATAGCGCGCCGGAATCACCACGGTGAAGGCAGGTTTCATTTATCGAGCCGCTCGTCCACGTCCAGGGTGCGGGCCTCGCCTTCGAGCATCACCGGAATGCCGTCACGCACCGGAAAGGCCATGGCATCGACCTTGCAGATCAGTTCGGACTTGTCGTCGGCCAGCTTCAACGGGCCTTTGCACAGCGGGCAGGCGAGAATATCGAGCAGTTTGGTATCCATGGGCGGTCCTTGGATGCAGCCGGGCGCAACGGACGGCGCGAGCGGCTCAGGAAGATTGGGGCAGCAAGCGGTCCAGCCGGGTATCGAACCAGGACACGAAGGCCGCTGAAGGCTCGGCCTGGACCTGCAGATAACTCCAGCCCGGCAACGCGAATGCCCGGCATTTGACCGCATCCTTCTCGGTCATCACCAGCGGTAGCGCGGGGCTGAAACTCAGCTGCTCAGGGCTATAGCAGGCATGATCGGCGAAGGGGTGCGGAATCGGTCGCCAGTGTAGCGCCTCGAGCGTGGTGAAGAAACGCTGCGGATTGCCGATGCCGGCCACCGCATGCAGCTGCTGATCAGGCGGGAAGTGATCCAGTGGCCAGGCATCGCCGCTGGCCAGTTCGATCAGCCGCGAGGGACGCAGGGTGAAGCCATAGCCCTCGGCGCTGTCGGCTTCGGCACCGTTGAGCAGCACCGCATCGACGCTCTGCAATCTGTCGGCAGGCTCGCGCAACGGACCGGCAGGCAGGCAGCGCCGGTTGCCCAGCCCGCGCACGGCGTCGATCAGCACCAGCTCCAGATCACGGGCGAGCCGATAGTGCTGCAGACCGTCATCGGACAGGATCAGGTCCAGCGGCTCGCTTTCGAGCAGCGCGCGAACGGCGCGTGAACGGTCCGGGTCGATCATCAGCGGCACCCCGGTGCGCTGCACGATCAGCAACGGCTCGTCGCCCACCTCCGCCGCCGAATGTTCGGGCAGCACGCGCCAGGGATAGGAAGGCGGCCGTGCGCCGTAACCCCGGCTGACCACGCCGACCTTCAGTCCGCGCCGGCGGCAATGTTCGATCAACCAGAGAATCAGCGGCGTCTTGCCGGTGCCACCCACCGTGATGTTGCCCACCACGATGACCGGCACCGGCGCCCGGTAACTGTCGGCGCTGCCGGCGAGGAATTTCCTGCGCCTGGTGGTGACCACCCGCCGATACAGCGCCTCCAGTGGAGAGAGCAGAGACAGGGCCGGATGCCCCTTATACCAGGCGCGCTGCAGGCGATCGACGAATGACATCAGGGCTCCGGCTGGGCCTCGACCGTGGTGATGCGCAGGTGCGAAAAACCGAGCTTGCCGGCTGCATCCATGGCCGTCACCACCGCCTGATGCGGTGCCTTGCCGTCAGCGCTGATGATCATCGGCAGGCTGGTGTCGCCCCCCGATTCCTTGCTGAGCGCAGCCATCAGGGTGCTCAGGTCATGTCTGATCAGCGGGTTGCCATTGAGGCTGAAATGGCCCTCGACATCGATCAGCACTTCCAGCTGCCTGCTTTCGGCTGCCTGCGGCGGTGTGCCGCTGGCCGCTTCCGGCAGATCCACCTGGAGCTGGGTTTCACGGGTAAAAGTGGTGGTGACCACGAAGAACAGCAGCAGAATGAATACCACGTCGATCAGCGGCGCCAGACCGATATCGACATTCTCCCGCGCCTTGCGCCTGAACTTCACGCCTTGCCCTCACCGAGATCGACATCACGGTCGCCCTGCACCACCTCGACCAGCTTGATGGCTTCCTGCTCCATGCCGACCACCAGTTCCTCGACGCGGCGCATCAGGAAACGATGGAAGAACAGCGCCGGAATACCCACCATCAATCCCGCCGCCGTGGTGATCAGCGCCTTGGAGATGCCGGAGGCGAGCAACGAGGCATTGGCCATGCCCGAGCCCATGAAGGCGCTGAAGATTTCGATCATGCCGAGCACCGTGCCGAGCAGGCCGAGCAACGGTGCGATGCCGGCGATGGTACCGAGCGCGTTGAGGTAGCGCTCGAGATCATGAATCACCCGCGCCGCCGCTTCCTCGATGCACTCCTTCATGATTTCACGACCATGTTTCGAGTTGGCCAGCCCCGCCGCCAGGATTTCACCCAGCGGCGAATCGGCGCGCAGCTCCTTGAGTTTCTGGTTGCTGAGCTTCTTGTCCTTGATCCATTTCCATACTTGCCCCAGCAGGTGGGGTGGCGTCACGCGGCTCGGTCGCAGGGTCCACAACCGCTCGGCAACGATGCCTGCCGCAGCGATGGAACACAGAATGATGGGCAGCATGATCCAGCCACCCGCTTTGACAAGCTCCCACACGAGATGAATCCCCCTCGAAAAAGTGGCGCAACTCTAGCATAGGAGCGACACCCCGCCGACGGCCCCGGTTCTCATTTTTCCCGCCAGAAGCGCCGCTCGCCACGCAAGCCCAGAGCCGGTTCGAAGCTGCCGAGGCGAATCCTGATGGCGCCCAGCTCGGCGGTATCGTGGAGCGCCACGCCCGATGCCTGCAGACGCCGGAGCACATCCGGATGCGGATGACCGAATGCGTTGTGCAGACTGCGGGAAACCAGCGCATCACTGGCACCGACCGCCTCGATGAAAGCCGCCGAAGAGGAACTGCGACTGCCATGGTGCGGCAGCAACAGCCAGTGCGCCGCGATGTCCATGTCGCTTGCCTGCAGCGCACGCTCGGCGGACACATCGATATCGCCGGTAAGCAGCAGGCGTTCGCCACCGGCCTCGACCAGCAGTACACAGGACGCCTGGTTGCCGTTGCGCGCCCCGGACCATTGCCAGAGCACAAAGCGCACGCCATCCCACTCCCAGCGCTCGCCGGACCGACAGCTTTCGGCGTCCAGCGTGGCCGGCAGTCTTTGCGGCTCGCCACTGATGACCCGTGGCGCCGGCATATGCCGCTGGATCGCCATGGCACCACCGGCATGATCGCTGTCGGCATGGCTGAGAATCAGCAGATCCAGGCTCTGCAACCCAAGCGCGCGCAACGAGGGAAACACCACGCGCTCACCCATATCGAAATCGCCATAACGCGGCCCGGCATCGTAGAGCAGCGCATGCTCTCGGGTACGCACCAGCACTGCCAACCCCTGGCCCACATCCAGCACCCAGACCTGCGCCTGTCCCGCTGGCCGCTCCTCTGCCGGAGGAAACAGCAGCGGCGCCAGCAACACCAGCCCCAAAGCCCTGAAAGGTACGCCGGCAGGCAGCAGAAGCAGCAGCATGCCCAACGCCACCAGCAGCCAGCACCACAGCGGCAGCGCGCTGGAAAACCAGGCGGGCTGCCATCCGGCCAGCACTTCCAGCACGGCAAACAGCGCCACCAGCAAGCCACCGGCCAGCCACAGCAACCCTTCGCCGACACCCGGCAGCCACAGCAACGCCGTCCCCAGCAGGGACAACGGCACGATCAGCACACCCACCAACGGCACCGCGAACAGATTGGCCAACGGCCCGCTGATACTCACCGGCAGGCCCAGCGCCAGCAGCGCCGGCAACAACCCCAGAGCCATGCACCATTGCGCGCGCCCCAGGGCGTACCACCAGTTCCAGATGCCGAGCCGGCCACGAAAGATCAGGATCAGCAACGCCACCGCCGCGAACGACAGCCAGAAACCGGACTGGAGACTGACCAGCGGCTCGATCAGCAGCACTGCATCGAAGACCGCCAGCAACGGCAACCAGATGCCCAGATGCCGAAAGCGCAGGCGCCAGATGAGTACCAGCGCGACCATCATGCAGGCGCGCTGGACCGGCACCTCGAAGCCCGCCAGCCAGCCGTAGCCGAGAGCACCGAACAGCGCCAACCCGCATGCGCAAGGCAACCAGGGCAGCCGTGCCGGCCACAGGCCCCAGCGCACCAGCAACACCACCAGGCCATAGAGCAGGCCGGCGAGCATGCTCACATGCTGTCCGGAGATCACCATCAGGTGGATGGTTCCCGTGTCCTGCAGGGTGCGCCAGTCAGCGGTTGCCAGCCCGCTGGCATCACCCACCACCAGTGCCGCGATGGCGCCAGCGCGCCCCTGCGCCTCGGTATCCAACAGGCGCTGGCGCAGCCGGTCACGCCAGGCCTGGTATCCCGTCGCGGAATCTATCCGCTCACCGGCCTTGATCGTACCGTTGGCGCCGATCCGGCCTGCCAGCAACCAGGCTTCGTAATCGAATGAATGGGGATTGACCAGGCCTCGCGGTCGTTTCAGTTTGGCTGCCAGCCGCCAGCGCTCCCCGGCCTGCAGCGCCGGCCCACCGTGCCAGGCCAGGCGCACCCGCGAAGGCAGGCCGGCATGCCGCGAGGTGATATCCACCAGCTCGAAGCGCACCACGCCATCACGCACGTCCGGCAGGCCGACCACTCGCCCTTCCAGCCAGAAGGTGCGTCCATCGAGTTCAGTCGGGAGGCGATCATCCAGCGCCCACTGGGCGCTCAGGCAGGCCCAGCCAAGCCCGAAGAAGAAGAAAGCCAGCGCCCGGCAGCGCGTCGGCAGTAATGCCAGACCGGCCACAAGCATGACAGGCAGCGCCCACATCGGTGGCAGCTGCGGTAGAAAACGCAGCAGTAGCAGGCCTGCCGCCAGCGCCAGCATCGCTGTACGCATTGCATCTCCCGGAATCCTTTCCACAGGGATGGACACGCCCCGAAGTCACTCAGGCGGTCCGTTACGACGGTTTCGACATCCTGTCGAACGCAGCGCAGTTATACCTAATGTCACAAACTCCTGGCAGGAGCAGGTCTCGTTTCAGGCATAATCACGAAGCTTAAGCCTGCCAGAGAAACACCATGCCGCGTCGTTTTTTCAAACGCTACATGCCGCATCCGGATCGTATAAAGGAGAACAAGTCCCTGCGGTTTCTGGGCGCGCTGATCCATGACCCCAACCTCTGGCATCTCAACCGTCATTCAGTATCACGCGCCATGGCCATCGGTCTGTTCTGGGCGATGATCCCGATGCCCATGCAGATGCTCGCGGCAGCAATTTGCGCACTGCCCGCCCGCGCCAACCTGCCAATCGCAGTCGGTCTGGTCTGGCTGACCAATCCACTGACGATGCCGCCGGTGTTTTATTGCAACTACAAGATCGGCACCTGGCTGATGGACACACCCGCCGTGAGCATGCCGGATGAACTGACCCTGGCCTGGGTTACCCAGCTACTGCGGAGCCATTGGCAACCGTTGTATCTGGGCTCCTTCGTGGCGGCCGTGACGCTCGCCGTGCTGGGCTATGTCGCAACCCAGGCCTACTGGCGCTGGTGGGTGGGGCGTAGCTGGCGCAAGCGCCAGCAGGACCGCCGCTGAACCTTTACTCGTAGCGCAACGCTTCAGCAGGCTGCGTCTGCGCAGCACGCCAGGCGGGATAGAGCGTGGCGAGAAAGCTCAGCGCAAGGGCGGCGAGCGTCACCAGAAGAACGTCTTCCAGGCGCAGCTCGGACGGCAGGGTACTGATGAAGTACACATCGGAGCTGAAGATATGCTGCCCCGATACCTTTTCCAGCCACCCCACAAGCGCGCTGACATTCAAGGCGCCCAGCACGCCCAGCACGGTGCCGATCAGCGTGCCGGTCAGGCCGATGATGCTGCCCTGCACCATGAAGATCGTCATGATCTGCCGCGGCGTGGCGCCCAGCGTGCGCAGGATGGCGATATCGGCGCGCTTGTCGGCCACCACCATGATCAGGGTGGCGATGATGTTGAAAGCCGCCACCGCCACGATCAGCAACAGCAGCAGGCCGATCATGGTCTTCTCCATCTTCATCGCACTGAACAGGCTGCCCTGGGTCAGCGACCAGTCCTCGGCCCGGTAGCCCTCGCCCAGTTGCGCCGCAAGCTCGGCGGCGACTTCCGGCGCCCGGTAAAGGTCGGCCAGACGAACCCGCACGCCCTCCACCTGTTCCGGCTGCCAGCGCAGAATGCTGGCCGCATCGGCGCGATGGATGATCGTCAGGCTGCCATCGAGCTCCGCGCCCACCTTGAACACCCCGACCACGTTCAGGCGCTGCATGCGCGGCGTGACACCGCCCGGTGTGTCGCTGATCTCGGGCACGATCAGGGTCAGCTTGTCACCCAGCGTCAGACCGAACCGGCGCGCCGTCATCAGGCCGATGATCACCCCGGCTTCACCCGGCCTGAGGTCTTCGAGACGACCAGCGACCATCTTCGAGGCGAGGGTCGAAACCCCGGCTTCAGCCTGGGGATCGATGCCGTTGATTGCCACCGGCTGCATGCTGCCCCTGAAGGACAGCATGCCTTCGAGCTGGGTGATGGGCGCGGCGCCGAGCACCGCCGGATGCGCCATGAGGCCATCGGCGACCGCAGCCCAGTCATCGAGCGGCTGTCCGTCGCCCTTGATCACGGCGTGGGGAACCATGCCCAGAATCCGCTCGCTCATTTCGCGCTGGAAACCGTTCATGACCGACAGCACCATGATCATCGCCAGCACGCCCAGCGACAGGCCGATCATCGAGGTCAGCGATATGAACGAGATGAAATGGTTGCGGCGCTTGGCCCGCGTGTAGCGGCTGCCGATGAAGAGGCTCAGGGGTCTGAACATCAGCCAGCCACCAGCCGGCCATCTTCCAGGCGCAGGATGTGGTCCATCTGTCCGGCCAGTTGCGGGTCGTGGGTCACCACGAGAAAGGCCGTGCGCAACGAGGTGCTCAGCTCCAGCATCAGGTCCTGAATGCCCTGCGCGGTGTGATGGTCGAGGTTGCCCGTGGGCTCGTCGAGCAGCACCAGCGCCGGACGATTGGCCAGCGCGCGCGCGATCGCCACACGCTGACGCTCGCCGCCGGACAGTTCGGCAGGCTTGTGCGCCAGCCGGTGGCCCAGGCCGACCCGCTGCAGCAGCTCGGTGGCGCGCGCACGGGCTTCGGCAATCGGCATCTTGCCGATCAGCAACGGCATGCAGACGTTCTCCAGCGCGGTGAATTCGGCCAGCAGATGGTGGAACTGGTAGACGAAACCGAGCGCGCGGTTGCGCAGCAGGCCACGGTCTTTCTCGCTCAGCGCGGACAGTTCCTCGCCCGCCAGCCAGACACTGCCCTCGCTGGGCGTATCGAGCCCGCCCAGCAGATTGAGCAGTGTACTCTTGCCCGAACCGGAGCTGCCGACGATGGCCACGCGCTGGCCGGGGTACAGCTCCAGTTGCAGGCCGGACAGCACGTTCACCGATTCCGGCCCCTGCTCGTAGCGCTTGCCCAGATCACGGCAACTCAGCACCGCGGCGTCCAGCGACGACCTCTCATTCATAACCTGCTCACTCATAACGTAGCGCCTCGGCCGGCTGGGTACGGGCCGCGCGCCATGCCGGGTAAAGGGTGGCGAGAAAACTCAGGACGAGCGCCGCGACACAGACCTGCACCACATCGACGGCCATCAGCCGCGACGGCAGGTAATCGATGAAATACACATCGGCGTTGAGAAACTTGTGCCCGAGCAGCCGCTCCAGCGCGGCAATCCAGCCGCTCACATTGAGCGCGGCGAAAATTCCGAGCAAGGCGCCCACCAGTGTGCCGACGACGCCGATGACCGTGCCCTGGACCATGAAGATCGCCATGATCTGCCGTGGGGTTGCGCCAAGGGTACGCAGGATCGCGATGTCCCCGCGCTTGTCGGTCACCACCATGACCAGCGTCGAGATGATATTGAAAGCCGCCACCGCGACGATCAGCAGCAGCAACAGGCCGATCATGGCCTTTTCCATGCGGATCGCCTGGTAGAGATTGCCGTGGGTGCGGGTCCAGTCGCGCGAATAGAAGTCAGCGCCCAGCTGCCTGGCCAGCGAGGCGGCAATGGCGGGCGCCTGGAACAGATCGTCGAAGCGCAGTCGCAGGCCCTGTACCTGCTCGGGCTTCCAGCGATGCAGGCGAGCCATGTCGGTGATATTGGCCATGGCCACGTAACCGTCGATCTCGCCGGCGCCGACATGGAAGATGCCCTGCACCGTAAAGCGCTTCATGCGCGGAAACACACCCGCTGGCGTCACCGTTACCTCGGGCGCGACAAAGGTGATCTTGTCACCGACACCGACACCGAGCTTGCTCGCGGCCCGGTCGCCGATGACGATACCGAACTCGCCAGGCGCAAGGCTCGCCAGCGATCCCTCACGGAAAAATTGGTCGATGATCGACACCTGCGGCTCAAGCCCGGGCTCCACGGCGTTGATCAGAATCTTGCTGACCTGTCCGCGATGGGTCAGCAACCCCTGCATCTGAATGAAGGGCGCCACCGCCACGACCTGCGGATGCTCAGTCAGTTGCTGCCCCAGGGTTTGCCAGTCGTCGATGGGCACCGGGCTTTCGACCGTCGCGTGCGGCACCATGCCCAGCACGCGGGTGCGCATTTCGTGATCGAAACCGTTCATCACCGACAGCACGACGATCATCACCAGCACACCCAGTGCGAGCCCGATCATGGACGTGAAGGAAATGAAGGAGACGAAGAGGCCACGACGCCTGGCGCCGGTGTAGCGCGCTCCGATATAAACGGGCAGCGGTCTGAACATAAATCGATGGGTTCGCTTTCGCTGGCGGGAAAATAACAAGCTGAATGACGTTCTCAGGCGGCCTGATACACTCAAGCCATTACTGCAGCCCAGGGACCGACATGTCTACAGAAGACACTGAAGATCGCCGCGAATACTATCGTATCGAGGATATGATCGCACTGGAAATCCTCCCGCCCGAAGGCCCGGCGACAATCACCGGCGACGGTGCGGCCCGTCTGTTCGACCTGCTTGGCGAACTGCATCAGATGGACTTCGAAGCGCAGTACCTGCTGCGCCAGATCAGCGAGCAGAACCGCACGCTGGCCAACTACCTGAAGGTGCAGAACCGGCGTATCGAGCTGCTGGGGCAGGCGCTGGCCCAGGGCCTGCTGAAGGACATCGGTCCCGCGCGCGAAGTCGGCCTGTCCGAAGGCGGGATCAACTTCATCCACGACCAGCCGCTTGCGCAAGACTCCCTCTGGACCCTCAAGATGGTACTGATGCCCCAGGGGCTCGGCATGCTGCTGACGGCGCGCGTGGTGAGTTGCCAGGTACGCGATGACGGGCAGTTTGCAATCAGCACCTCCTTCGAAGCGTTGACTGATGCACAACGGCAACTGCTTGCCCGGCATATCCTGCAGAAACAGGCGACAGAACGGCGCCTGGCTCGTGAAAGCCTGCAAGGAACCTGACATGCGCCCTCTGCTTCTCCCCTTCCTCGTGTTCGCCCTCAGCCTCCCCGCTCACGCGGACATCATCCGCATCCCGGTCGGCCAGCAAGGCACGAGCGATATCGCCCTGCCCACCCGCGGGGAGTCGAAGATACAAGTGCTCGACCGCTTCGGCCTTGCCGACGAAGAACACCCCGCCGTCGGCCAGCCACCGATTACCCGCTGGGATTACCGGACGTTTTCCGTGTATTTCGAAGGCAATCGCGTGATCAACAGCGTTCTGCACCATCAGCGCGCCAGCCCATTGGAAAGAGAAGCACAACCGTGACCCTGATATACGGCCATCGCGGCGCAAAGGGCGAAGCCCCGGAAAATACCCTGGTCAGCTTCCAGCAATGCCTCGCACACGGCGTGCGCCGCTGCGAGCTGGACCTGCATCTGTCCAAAGACGGCGAGCTGATGGTCATCCACGACCCGACCCTCAAGCGCACTACCGGACGGCGTGGCAAGGTGGTGGAGCACGATGCCGCCGATCTGGTGCATTACGATGCCCGCTACGGCGGACCGGACTGGAAACACCCCTGCCCCATTCCACGGCTGTCGGAGCTGTTCGAGAAATGCGATTTCGAGCACTGGCAACTGGAAGTCAAAAGCGCTTCGCGGGTGCGCGCGGCACGCACGGTGCTGGCGATCAAGGCATTGGCCGAGCATCACGGCCTGCTGGACCGCATCACCATCACCTCCGGCTCACGGGAAGTGCTGCGGGCGCTGAAACGCCTGACACCGGAAATCGCCTGCGGCCTGGTCGCCGAATACGCCTGGCTCGACCCGTTGAAAGTGGCCAGGCAATACGACTGCCAGTTGCTGGCATTGAAATGGACGCTGTGCACCCCCGAGCGCATCGCCAAGGCCCGGGCGCTGGGGCTGCATGTCTCCGTCTGGACGGTGAACGACCCCGCCCTGATGCGCCGCCTCGCCGATTTCGGGGTCGACAGCATCATCACCGACTTCCCCGGATTGGCCGTGGAAACGCTTAGCCAGCGGTAAGGCTGGAGGCTGAGTTTTTTTTGCCAGATTCAAGCTTTTTCTTCTGGTCTCACCTTCGCTTGTCGAGTCGATGAAGCGCGACCCGACCTACAGCTTGTGGCTTGAAGCTTGCCGCTGTTTTTCCTGATCAAAAGCTCTCCCGGTTTGGCCAGCGCCAGTTCCGGGAGTCCTCTCCGACCGTCTCAGGCCACCGGTCGGAGCCGCTCAAAAAAGCCGGTTGAGCCCGTCGAATGCTGCGACGCGATAGGCTTCAGCCATGGTCGGGTAGTTGAAGGTGGTATTGATGAAATACTTGATGGTATTGGCTTCGCCCGGCTGATTCATGATCGCCTGGCCAATATGCACGATCTCCGAAGCCTGATAGCCGAAGCAGTGCACGCCCAGCACCTGCAGCGTTTCGCGGTGGAAGAGGATCTTCAGCATGCCGGCCTTTTCCGAGGAGATCTGTGCACGCGCCATGCCCTTGAAGAACGCTTTGCCCACTTCATAGGGCACTTTCGCCTGGGTCAGTTCGCGCTCGGTCTTGCCGATGGAGCTGATCTCCGGAATCGTGTAGATGCCGGTGGGCACGTCATCGACGAAACGCCAGCTGTCGTTGTCGACGATGCTGCCGGCAGCGGAGCGCCCCTGGTCATAGGCGGCACTGGCCAGTGAAGGCCAGCCGATCACGTCACCGGCGGCGTAGATGTTGCCGACGTCAGTTCGGTAATACTCATCGACGTGGATCTGGCCACGGCTGTTGACCTTCAGGCCGATGTTCTCCAGCCCCAGCCTGTCGGTGTTGCCCGTGCGCCCGTTGCACCAGAGGAAGGCATCGGCCTTGATCTTCTTGCCCGACTTCAGGTGCAGGATCACACCGTTGTCCAACCCCTCCACACGCTCGTATTCCTCGTTGTGGCGCACCAGCACGTTGTTGTTGCGCAGGTGATAGCTGAGGGCGTCGGAAATCTCGTCGTCGAGGAAGCTGAGCAGCTGGTCGCGGTTGTCGATCAGGTCGACCAGCACGCCCAGGCCACTGAAAATGGATGCGTATTCGCAGCCGATCACGCCCGCTCCGTAGATGATCAGGCGGCGTGGCGTATGGCTCAGAGTGAGGATGGTGTCGCTGTCATAGATTCTGGAGTGCGAGAAATCGATATCGACCGGACGATAGGGGCGCGAGCCCGTGGCGATGATGAACTGAGGTGCGACCAGCCGCTCGACCATACCATTGGCGCTGACCACTTCGACCGATTGTTCATCGGAAAAGCTGGCAACACCAAAAAAGATATCGATGCGATTGCGTGCGTAATAGCCGGTACGTGAAGTGACCTGCTTTTCGATGACATCTTCGGCACTTTTCAGCACATCGGGGAAGGAGAACCAGCGCGGTTCGCCAATCTGGCGGAACAACGGGTTGTTGTTGTACTGCATGATCTGCCGTACCGAGTGGCGCAATGCCTTGGACGGAATGGTTCCCAGGTGGGTCGAGTTGCCGCCTACTTTAGGGCGGCTATCCACCACGGCCACCTTGCGCCCAGCCTTGACCGCGTTCATTGCGGCGCCTTCACCGGCGGGGCCTGAGCCCAGAATCACCACATCGTAATTGTAGACAGCCATATTCCCCCCTGGACACGCAGCAGGCAGCCCTGCTGCTTTAACGAGATTCGCTTGATGGAATGACGGGGCCATTGGCTAGCGCCTCATCGTCTGCTTCCTGGCGCCAACGACAAGTCAATGCCGTCCGGACTTCTGCCTACAGCCGGCCCCAATCACCGGCCAGCGTCAGCCTTTGCTCGCATCGTATGCGAGATCGGTCCGGTCATCCTTTCCGGCATTGACCTCTTCACATTTCTCACGACTGCCGCCACAGATCGAGCACTCCTTTTCGATGCCCAGATTGGCGATACCGCCACAGGAACCGGCGATGGGCTTGCGACCCATGATGACGCCGATGGACATGCCGAAAACGACCAGCAACATGACAAGAAAAACAGTCAACCAGATCATTGCTCTACTCCCGCACCGAACAGTTCATCGAAGGCTGCGGTGCTTGTAGTGACGAATTCCTGCTCTTCATGAACCACGAAGAGCGCTGCGATCCTGTGCTCGGCGGCAAACGCCAGGCCGCGCTCCGGCCCCAGCACCATCAGAACGGTAGACAACCCATCTGCGCGCAGTGTCGATGGATCGACGACCGTCACTGCAGCCAGAGGATGCTCGATGGGCGCGCCGGTTTGCGGGTCCAGCGTATGCGAGTAGCGTTTGCCGTCGCGCTCAAAATAATTGCGGTAGTCGCCCGAGGTGGACACACCGTAGCCATCCAGCTCAAGCACCCGCTGCGCGATGCGCTCATGGTCCTGTGGCGCTTCGATGGCAATGCGCCAGGGCACATCACCTGGCTTGCGCCCCTGGGCCTTGAGTTCACCAGTGATTTCCACCAGATAGCTTTCGACGCCCAAAGCTTCAAGCCGCTGCGCTACCAGATCCACCGCATAGCCCGCTGCAATGCTGTTGAAATCGACCTGGACGGCTGCATCCTTGCACAGCCGCTCATCCTCGACCCGCAAATGCTGATGACCAACATCCTGCCGAACCCTGGCGATGTCCTCGGCTGAGGGAACCTGTTCCTGGCGTCCCTGCGGACCGAAGCCCCAGAGATCGAGCAGCGGCTCGATGGTCAGGTCCAGCGCACCCTCGCTTTCCAGCGACAGTTGCTGCCCGGCCAGGACAAGCTCACGCGCGGCCAGCGGCATCTCCATGCACTGACCGGCGGGCAAGGCATTGAAGGTTGCGATATCCGAATCGGCACGATAGGTCGACAGCTGCTGGTCGAGCTGGGCAAGAATCGTTTCCGTTTCGCCTTGCAGCTGTTCTTTTGCAGCCGCACCGCTGCTCGCCACGTACTTCACCGAATAGGTGCTGCCCATGGTCGGACCGGCAAACTCCTCCACCCGCTCCTGAAACAGACAGCCCGTCAGGGCTGCCGCAAAAGCGACAGTCGTGACGGACCTGAGCAGAGCGACAGCGATGAGGGGCCGACGTAACGCTTGGGTCATGCTAGCCGCCGAAGTCGTCGAGCAGGATGTTCTCCGGCTCGACGCCCAGATCGGTGAGCAGCTTGATCACCGAGGCGTTCATCATCGGCGGGCCGCACATGTAGAACTCGCAATCTTCCGGCGCCGGATGATCTTTCAGGTAGTTCTCGTACAGCACGTTATGAATGAACCCGGTCGGGCCGTCCCAGTTGTCTTCAGGCTGTGGATCAGACAACGCCAGATGCCACTGGAAATTGGGGTTCTCCGCCTGCAGTTGATCATATTCCTCGACATAGAAGGCTTCGCGCATGGAACGCGCACCGTACCAGAAGCTCATCTTGCGCTTGGACTTCAGACGCTTGAGCTGGTCGAAGATATGCGAACGCATTGGTGCCATACCGGCACCACCACCGATGAAGACCATCTCGGCATCGGTGTCCTTGGCGAAGAACTCGCCGAAGGGACCGTAGACCGTGACCTTGTCGCCCGGCTTGAGGCTGAACACCCAAGACGACATCTGACCCGGCGGCAGGTGGTCCTTGCCTGGCGGCGGCGAGGCGATGCGGATATTGAACTTCACCAGACCGACTTCTTCAGGATAGTTCGCCATGGAGTAGGCGCGCACCACGGTCTCATCGACCTTGGAGACATACTTCCACTGATTGAACTTGTCCCAGTCGCCGCGATATTCCTCTTGTATATCGAAGTCCTTGTAGTGAACTTCATGCGGCGGGCATTCGAGCTGCACATAACCGCCAGCGCGGAAGTCGACGTTCTCGCCTTCCGGCAGTTTCAGCGTCAGTTCCTTGATGAAGGTGGCCACGTTGGGGTTTGATTCCACCGTGCATTCCCACTTCTTCACGCCGAAGACTTCTTCCGGCACCTCGATCTTCATGTCCGCCTTGACCGGGGTCTGGCAGGACAGGCGCCAGCCCTCACCTGCTTCGCGACGGGTGAAGTGCGATTCTTCGGTAGGCAGCATTTCACCGCCCCCGCTCTCGACGATGCACTTGCACTGCGCGCAGGTACCGCCGCCGCCACAGGCGGACGAGAGGAAGATGTTGTTGGAGGCGAGTGTCTGCAGCAACTTGCCACCGGCAGGCACGGTAATGGTGCGTTCGCCGTTGATCTCGATGCTGATGTCGCCGCTGGAAACCAGCTTGGCGCGTGCCGCCAGGATGATCACCACCAGCGCAAGCACGATGGCGGTGAACATGCCGATGGCGAGGAAAATTTCGTAACTCATCTGTTCATCCCGTCCTTAGAGCTGTACGCCAGAGAATGACATGAAGCCCAGCGACATCAGGCCGATGGTGATGAAGGTGATGCCCAGACCCTGCAGGCCATCCGGTACATCGCTGTACTTCAGCTTCTCGCGGATACCCGCCAGCAAGGCAATGGCCAGCGCCCAGGACAGACCCGAGCCCACGCCATATACCACGCTCTCGCCGAGGTTGTAGTCGCGTTCGACCATGAACAGCGTGCCACCCATGATGGCGCAGTTCACGGTAATCAGCGGCAGGAAGACCCCGAGAGCGTTGTAAAGGCTGGGAACATACTTATCGAGCAGCATTTCAAGAATCTGCACGATTGCCGCGATCACGCCGATGTAGCTCAGCAGACCGAGGAAGCTCAGATCGACGTCCGGCAAACCGGCCCAGGACAAAGCCCCGGCCTTGAGCAGGTAGACGTAGATCAGGTTGTTGGCCGGTACGGTAATGGCTTGCACCACGATGACCGCGATGCCCAGACCGATGGCCGTCTCAACCTTCTTCGAGATGGCGATGAAGGTACACATGCCGAGGAAGAACGCCAGGGCCATGTTCTCGATGAACACGGCGCGGACGAACAGGCTGATGTAATGCTCCATTAGTAAGCCTCCTTGTTAGAGACTTGCGGGGCCATCTTGAAGGAAGGCTTCTCAACCTGATCCTTCTTCCAGGCGCGAATGGCCCAGATGAACAGGCCGATGAGGAAGAATGCCGAAGGTGGCAGCAGCATCATGCCGTTAGGCAGGTACCAGCCACCGTCATTGACGGTCGGCAGAATGGTGTAGCCCATCAGCTTGCCGGCACCTGTCAGCTCGCGAATGATACCCAGCGCGATCAGCATGGCGCTGTAGCCCAGCCCGTTGCCGATGCCGTCGAAGAACGACAGTACCGGCGGGTTCTGCATGGCAAAAGCTTCAGCACGGCCCATCACGATACAGTTGGTGATGATCAGACCGACGAACACCGACAGCTGCTTGGACAGCGAGAAGGCATAAGCCTTCAGCAGCTGATCCACCACAATCACCAGCGAGGCGATGATCACCATCTGCACGATCATTCGGATCGAGCTGGGGATCTGGCTGCGAATCATCGAGATGAACAGGTTTGAAAAGCCCGTCACCAGCGTCAACGCTACCGACATCACCAATGCCGTGTTCAGGTTGGAGGTAACCGCCAGGGCCGAACAGATCCCGAGAATCTGCAGACCGATGGGGTTGTTGTTGAAGATCGGATCGAACAGAACTTGCTTGATAGTGGGTTGCGACATGCTCATGCCTCCCCTGTGCGCAGATTGGCGATAAAGGTGCCGAAGCCGTTTTCACCCAACCAGAATTGCAGCAGATTGTTTACGCCGTTGGTCGTGAGGGTCGCACCGGCCAGACCATCGACCTGATGTTGAGCCCTCGGGCTCTGCGGATCGACGTTGCCCTTGACGATCTGCACAGCCAACTTGTTGCTGTCATCGAACAATTCCTTGCCCGGCCACAGGCCGCGCCACTTCGGATTGTCGATTTCGCCTCCGAGGCCGGGCGTTTCACCGTGCTGGTAGAAGCCGAAGCCGGCAACGGTATCCAGGTCGCCCTGTACCGCCATGAAGCCATAAAGCGTCGACCACAAACCGTAGCCGCGAACCGGCAGGATCAGCGTGTCGATATCACCATCCTGGCCCTCAACGATATAAACGGTGCTGTAACGCTCACGGCGCTTGATCGAAGCGATATCCTGGTTGCCAGGCAGCGCCTTGGACAACGCCGGATCCTTCGCCGCCACCAGCGGATCGAATGTCTGGGCATCGAACTCGTCGCTGAACCTGCCGGTTTCCAGATCGACCAGTCGGGCCACGATACGCTCGTCGAACAGCGACTTGATCTGATTACCGGACATGCCTGGCTGGCCCAGGCCGGCGATAGCGAGGATGCTGCGCTGCTTGTCCAGCAGACGGTTTTCTTCCTGGGTCGGGCGCAGCGCCACGGCGGCGCCCGCCACGAAGATGGAGCACACCAGGCAGACCAACAGGGCTACCGTCAGCGTGCGGACGGTGGATTCTTTCTGACTAGACATTACGTGCCAGCCTCCGCTTGATATTGGCCTGGATGACGAAATGGTCGATCAGCGGCGCGCACAGGTTGGCGAACAGGATCGCCAGCATCATGCCTTCCGGGAAGGCCGGGTTGACCACGCGGATCAGCACCACCATCACACCGATGAGAATGCCGAACACCCATTTGCCGGTATTGGTCATGGAGGCCGAAACCGGGTCGGTTGCCATGAAGATCAGACCGAAGGCGAATCCACCCACCACCATATGCCAGTACCACGGCATGCCGAATAGTGGATTGGTGTCGGAGCCGATCAGGTTGAACAGGTAGCTCAGGGCGATCATGCCGATCATCACACCGGCGACGATGCGCCAGGAGGCAATCTTGGTCAGCAGCAGGATTGCACCGCCGATGAAGATCGCCAGCGTGCTGGTTTCACCTATGGAGCCATGCATGGTGCCGATGAAGGCATCCATCCAGCTGATGCCGTTGTCGATCACGTTCTCGATGCCGCCGACGAAGCCGAGGCTCAGCGCGGTCGCGCCGGAGAAACCATCCACAGCGGTCCACACCGCATCCCCGGACATCTGCGCCGGATAGGCGAAGAACAGGAAGGCACGCGCGGTCAGCGCCGGGTTGAGGAAGTTCTTGCCGGTACCGCCGAAGATTTCCTTGCCGATCACCACACCGAAGCTGATACCCAGCGCAACCTGCCACAGCGGGATGGTCGGCGGCAGGATCAGTGCGAACAGTACGGAGGTGACGAAGAAGCCCTCGTTGACTTCATGCTTGCGGATGGAAGCAAACAGCACTTCCCAGAAACCGCCAGCAATGAAGGCCACCGCGTAGATTGGCAGGAAGTAAGCCGCGCCCTGGATGAAGTTGTCCCACAGGCTGTTCGGATCGAAGCCGGCAAACATGCCGATCAGGCCGAAGCGCCAGCCGTCCTGCGCAGCCAGAAGATCCGGGTTCTGCGCAAAAATCAGGTTGGCCTGGTAGCCGGTGTTCCACATGCCGAAGAACATCGCCGGGAACGTACACAGCCAGACGGTGATCATCATGCGCTTGAGGTCGATACCGTCGCGCACGTGAGCGGTGGTCTTGGTGACGCTGCCCGGGCGATAGAGGAAGGTATCGGCAGCTTCGTACAGTGCGTACCACTTCTCGTACTTGCCGCCTTTTTCGAAATGATGCTCGATCTTGTCGAGGAATGCGCGAATGCCCATGCCTTACCCCTCCTTCTCGATGCGGGTCAGATTGTCCCGCAGGATCGGGCCGTATTCGTATTTGCCGGCGCAGACATAGCTGCACAGCGCCAGGTCCTCCTCATCGAGCTCCAGGCAGCCAAGCTTCTGCGCCACCTCGGTATCACCGACGATCAGCGCACGCAGCAGTTGGGTCGGCAGAACGTCCAGCGGCATGACCTCTTCGTAGTTGCCCACCGGCACCATGGCGCGCGGGCTGCCATTGGTGGAGGTGGAAAACGCGAACTTCTTGCCGGCACTCAGCTTGGAAATGAAGATATTCAGCACCGAGTGCTTTTCGACACCCGCACGCATGTAATGCAGCATCTCGCGCTCCTTGCCTTCACGCAGGCAGGAGACTTGCTGGTGGTAACGCCCCAGATAGGCAAAGGCGCCATGAGCGGTACGCCCGCCCAGCACCGAACCGGAAATCACGCGATTGGCCCCAGGCTGCAGCTCGCCAGCACTCAGCTCATCCAGGTTGGCACCCAGTCGAGTGCGCAGCAGACGCGGATTTTCCACCACCGGACCGGCCAGCGACACGACGCGCTCAACCGAAATGCGCCCCGTCGTGAACAGCTTGCCGATGGCGATCACGTCCTGATAGCCGATGCTCCAGACGCTCTTGCTGGCGCTTACCGGATCGAGGAAATGAATGTGGGTGCCGGCCAGCCCCGCCGGATGCGGCCCCGCGAAGGCTGCAGTCTGCACCTTGGCCAGGCTCTCGCCCGGCAGCGCGCTTTCCGGCGCCTTGCACAGAAATATCTTGGCCAGGTTGCCGAGCACCTTGAGCCCCGCCTCGAAATCGCCCGCCTGCTCGCCGATGACCACCGACGGATCGGCCGCCAGCGGATGCGTGTCGATGGCCGTCACGAAGATCGAACTGGGCGTTGCGTCGATGGCCGGCACCTTGCTGTAAGGGCGGGTGCGCAGAGCTGCCCAGAGACCGGACTGCTGCAGGTTCTCACGAACCTGAGCGTCACTGAGCGCCTCCAGCTCCGTGGCAGCATACTGACTGAACGTCAGCTCATCCGTGCCGTCGAGGTCGATGACCACCGACTGCAGGACACGCTTTTCGCCACGATGAATGGCGCTGACGACACCCGCGCCAGGCGCGGTGAAATGAACCCCCGGAGACTTCTTGTCGGAAAAGAGGATCTGCCCCAGTTTGACGCGATCACCGACCTGAACCTCCATGGTCGGCTTCATGCCTGGGTAATCGAACCCTATTACGGCGACGCTTCGCACGGGCCTTGCGGCCTCGATACGCTGCGTCGGCGCACCTGTAATGGGCAAATCAAGCCCACGTTTTATATTGATCATCGGCCCGCCTAACCACTGATTTTCAGAACCTGGGAACCCCGACGACTAGCGAAAAGTCCAATTGCTCAACACGCGCCATTAAGTTAATGGCGCGACGCTATGTCGCGGAATGTAGAAATCTGCACGATTATAAGGGCCGTCAGCCTTGAGTGGCCACCCAAGTGCTTTCAAATTTTGACTGACGACAAGCGCGCCTTGCCAAATAAGCAATAAAGGTCGGCAATCCACAGCAAGCCGGTCATTTCAGGCCTCGACATTTGCGCCGCAGCACTAACAACTGCAACGAATAAGCCACAGGAGCTCGGCCATGCCTTTCAATGCAAACTACGCCACCGATGTACCCACACGCGCCGAAGTGGATGCGCTGACGGGTTTCACTTTGCTGGAATTTGGCACCGGATGGTGCGGCCATTGCCAGGCAGTGCAACCCCTGCTGGCCACCGCAATGACCGACCGGGACATTCATCACTTGAAGATAGAGGATGGGCCGGGCCGCCCGCTGGGCCGTTCGTTTCGGGTCAAGCTCTGGCCGACACTGATCCTCCTGCGCCAGGGAGAGGAACTGGCCCGTCTGGTTCGCCCGACGAGGGCGGAGGATATCGCCCAGGCGCTGGACCTGGCAGGCAGCAGGGGCGCCAACATGGCATAATTCGCAACCCTGTCTGGCCCACAAGCGAAATTCGTTTATGCCTCACGAAAACAAAAGACTCCATCTGTATGGCATCAAGGCCTGCGACACCATGAAGAAGGCCCGTACCTGGCTTGACCAGCAGGGGCTGGATTACACCTTCCATGATTACAAGAGCGCCGGCATCGACCACGCTCATCTGCAGGCCTGGTGCGACGAACATGGCTGGCAGACCATCCTCAACCGTGCCGGCACTACCTTTCGCAAGCTCGACGAGACGCAGAAGGCCAACCTTGACCAGGCCAAAGCTATCGCCTTGATGCTGGCGCAGCCCTCGATGATCAAGCGCCCGGTGCTCGACCTTGGCGACAGAACACTGGTCGGCTTCAAGCCCGATCTCTATGCCGCCGCGCTGACCGAGACGAACTGAGCGCGCTCGCCGCAAGCGCCTGCACCCGACAAATTCAGGATTACTCATGAACAACACGCTTTTCAGCCTCGCCTTCGGTGTCGGCACCCAGAACCGCCAGGGCAGCTGGCTCGAAGTCTTCTACGCACAACCCCTGCGGCAACCCGCCCCCGAGCTGGTCGCCGCCATCGCGCCGCTGCTGGCTTACGAAGGCGGCAACCAGGCCATCGCCATTACCATTGCCCAAGCCGCACAACTGGCCGATGCGATCAAACCGCTGGATGCCGCTCAACATGCGCTGCTGACTCGCCTGGCCGAAAGCCAGCGTCCACTGGTGGTCACCCTACTGGCAGAAGATGCCGCACCGACCTCCACACCCGAGGCCTACCTCAAGCTGCACCTGCTGTCTCACCGCCTGGCCAGACCGCATGAACTGAGCCTGGCCGGTATCTTCGCCCTGCTGCCCAATGTCGCCTGGACCAACCAGGGCGCCGTGGACCTGGCCGAACTGGCCGAACGTCAACTGGAGGCACGGCTGAAGGGCAACCTGCTGGCAGTCACCTCAGTCGACAAGTTTCCGAAGATGAGCGACTACGTGATTCCCACCGGCGTGCGCATCGCCGATACCGCGCGCATCCGTCTGGGTGCCTACATCGGCGAAGGCACCACGGTGATGCATGAAGGTTTCGTCAACTTCAATGCCGGTACCGAAGGCCCTGGCATGATCGAAGGCCGTGTCTCGGCAGGTGTCTTCGTTGGCAAGGGTTCGGATCTCGGCGGCGGCTGCTCTACCATGGGCACCCTCTCCGGCGGCGGCAATATCGTCATTTCCGTGGGCGAAGGCTGCCTGATCGGCGCCAATGCCGGCATCGGCATTCCCTTGGGTGACCGCAACACCGTGGAGTCAGGCCTGTACATCACCGCAGGGACCAAGGTGAACCTGCTCGACGAACAGGGCGAACTGGTCAAGGTGGTCAAGGCGCGCGAACTGGCTGGCCAGACCGACCTGCTGTTCCGTCGCAACTCCCTGAGCGGCGCCGTGGAGTGCAAAACCCACAAATCCGCCATCGAACTGAACGAGGCGCTGCACGCGCATAACTAAGCCGATCAGAGGCGCTGGAAGCTGGAGGCGAAACGGAGAGCGTGCTGTGGCGTTCTCGTCCAGCCTTCAGCCTCCAGCGGCTTTCAAACTCCGAGCCGAAGGGTCGAACGATGTCTCTGGTATCTCCCTGGCGTTCCGACTTTCCTGCCCTGGCCATTCTCGAAGCCCAGGGGCAGACCTATCTTGACAGTGCTGCGACCTCGCAAAAGCCCCAGGCGCTGATCGATGCGCTGACCGGTTACTACACCAGCGGCACCGCCAATGTGCATCGCGCCCAGCACCAGACCGCCGAACGGGCGACACGGGCCTTCGAGAATGCGCGGATCAAGGTAGCGCACTGGTTGAACGCCCGCAGCCCCACCGAAATCGTCTTTACTCACGGCGCCACCGAAGCGCTGAACCTGCTGGCCTATGGCCTGGAACATCTGCTGCGACCGGACGACGAGATCGTTGTCAGCGCTCTCGAACACCACGCCAACCTGCTGCCCTGGCAACAGCTGGCCAGGCGGCGCGGCGTCAAGTTGGTGGTTTTGCCGCTGGATGCACACGGCCTGATCGATCTGGAAATGGCCGCAAAACTGATCGGGCCGCGCACACGCCTGCTCGCCGTCAGCCAGCTGTCCAATGTCCTGGGTGCCTGGCAACCTCTGGCGCAGCTGTTGCCACTGGCCAAGGCCCAGGGCGCGCTGACCATCGTCGACGGCGCCCAGGGCGTGGTGCATGGGCGGCATGACATGCAGACACTGGCCTGCGACTTCTACGTACTGTCCAGCCACAAGCTCTATGGCCCGGAAGGGGTCGGCGCGCTTTATGGTCGCGGCGAATCCCTGCTCAAGCTCGACCACTGGCAGTTCGGTGGCGAGATGGTCCGGGTGGCCGACTTCCAGAGTGCCGAATTCCACGCCGCGCCACTGGGTTTCGAGGCCGGCACCCCGCCCATCGGAGCGGTGATCGGCCTCGGCGCAACCCTGGATTACCTGTCGAAACTGGACGCCACAGCCGTAGCCGCTCACGAGCAGAAACTGCACAACCAGTTGCTGAGCGGATTGGCCGCCTGCCCAGGCGTGCAGCTGCTGGGCAACCCCCAGGTGGCGCTGGCCAGCTTTACCGTCAACGGCATTCATCATGGCGATCTGGCGCATCTGCTGACCGAACAGGGCATCGCCGTGCGCAGCGGAACCCACTGCACACAACCGCTGATGAAGACTCTGGGCATCGATGGCGCCATTCGCGTATCGCTCGGGCTGTACAGCGACGGCAGCGATTTGCAGCGTTTCTTCACCGCGCTGGAGCGTGCACTGGAGCTGCTGCAATGAACGACCTGCCGACTGCCGCTCGCGAGGTACTGGTTGAATTCCAACAGGCAGCCGGCTGGGAGCAGCGCGCGCGCCTGCTGATGCAATGGGGCGATCGGCTGGAGCCGGTCAACGCGGACGAGCGCAGCGAAACCAATCTGGTCAGCGGTTGCGAAAGCCGAGTGTGGCTGATCGGTGACAGACCGGGCCATCACTGGCATTTCCGCGCCACCAGCGAAGCACGCCTGCTGCGCGGCCTGCTCGCCGTGCTGCTGGCGCGCGTCAATGGGCTCGACAGCTACCAGCTGTTGCAGCTCGACGTCACGCACTGGTTCGAACAGCTCGGCCTGTCCCGGCAGCTGTCGCCCTCACGCAGCAACGGCATGAATGCGGTACTCGAACGCATGCGCGGCATCAGCCAGCACGCCGATTAACTCGTATCGCAACAAACTACTTGAGGTGTCATGCCCCCTGTGGGAGTGGACCTGTCCACGAGCTGTTGGGGAGGCTCCGTGCGGGGCCGCCAGAAAAGCAAAAGCTCGCGGCCAAGGCCCCTCCCACTGAGACCGTAGCCTGGATTAGCCGAAGGCGTAATCCGGGTTTCCGAAGGCGTAATCCAGATATTGAAGACGTAATCCTTCTACGCCTTCAGATCAACCCTTGAGCTTGATTGCGGTCTTGGCCACCAGCTCGCCCTGGTAGCGGGCGATGGTCAGTTCCTTGGTGGAAGGCTGGCGCGAGCCGTCGCCACCGGCAATGGTCGAGGCGCCGTAGGGCGTGCCGCCGTTGGTTTCGGAAATATCGAAGAATTCGCCGATACCATAACCGGTCGGCACGATGATCATTCCGTGGTGCGCCAGGGTGGTCCAGGTGGAGGTGATGGTCATCTCCTGGCCACCGCCGGTGCCCGTGGAGGTAAAGACGCTGGCGACCTTGCCGTGCAGCGCGCCCTTGGCCCAGAGCCCGCCGGTCTGGTCGAGGAAGTTGCGCATCTGCCCGGACATGTTGCCGAAGCGGGTGGGTGTGCCGAAGATGATCGCATCGTAGTCGGGCAGTTCGCTCGGGCTGGCCACCGGCGCAGCCTGGTCGGCCTTGCCGCCAGCGTTTTTGAACACCTCTTCAGGCATCGTCTCCGGCACCCGCTTGATGGTCACCTCGGCACCCGAAACGCCGCGCGCGCCTTCGGCGATGGCGTTGGCCATGGTTTCAATATGGCCGTACATGGAATGGTAGAGCACAAGAATCTTCGCCATTATTTCTTCCTCTTTGATCAGATCAGGTTGAATTGCCAGCCCGCTCAGCGGACATCCACCAGCACCACTTCGCTATCTTCCAAGGCTTTCACGCTCAGCAGAACCTCATCACGCACCGCCACGCCGTCGCCACTGCTGGCAATGACATCACCGACCTCGATCCGTCCGCTGGCCGGGACCAGATAGACCTTTCGGCCTTCTTCAATCGGGTATTGGGCAACCTGTCCGGCAGAAAGTGTCGCCGCCACCAGCCGCGCATCGGCGCGAATCGACAGGACGTCGGTGTCGTCCTCGATACCGCTGGCCAGGGTCACGAAGACGCCGGCGCGCTCACCTCGCGGAAAAGGCTGCGTACCCCAACTCGGCGGCAGCCCGCTACGATCAGGGTAGATCCATATCTGGAAGAGTTCGCAGGTTTCGTCTTCCCGGTTGAATTCGCTGTGGGCGATACCGGTACCGGCGCTCATTACCTGTACGTCGCCGGCCTCGGTTCGACCGCGATTGCCGAGGCTGTCCTCGTGCGTGATGGCGCCCTTGCGCACGTAGGTGATGATTTCCATATCGCGGTGGGGATGGGTCGGGAAGCCCGAGTGAGGCGCGATTCTGTCGTCGTTCCAGACGCGCAGCCGTCCCCAGTGCATGCGCGACGGGTCGTGGTAGTCGGCAAAGGAAAAATGGTGATGGGTGTCGAGCCAGCCGTGACTGGCCCGACCCAGTTCGCTACGTGGACGTAATTCGATCATTGATTGCAGCCTCGCTCACTGGATGCCAACCCCGCGTTTCAGCAGGGCCATGGCCTTGATTGAGACCATCTTCTATCGAATACACTCCCTTATGGTTGGAATTTACTGCGCAAAGCTATCGATAAACTTGATATATCGATAGCTTTTACTGTCAGCCAAGCGTCAGCGGCACGAACAAGGCGATCAGAATCCCCAGCAGACTCATACCCAGCGCCGCGAAAGCGCCGCATTCCTCACCCTCTTCCAGAGCACGCGCCGTGCCGATGGCGTGGGCATTGATGCCATAGCTCAAACCACGTGCAGCCGGATGATCGACGCCGGCCCAACCCAGCAGCAGCGGCCCCAGTGCCGTGCCTATCACCCCGGTGAGCATTACGAAGACCGCCGCCAGCGAGGCAAGACCGCCGATCTGCTCGGCCACCAGCATCGCGATCGGCATGGTCGCCGCCTTCGGCGCCAGGCTCATCAGCACCGTCATGTCCGCGCCCATGGCCCCCGAGATCACCAGAGTCAGCCCTACGCAGAGCACGCCTCCCACCCCCAGCGTGATCAGGATCGGCCAGAACAACTGCCGAATGCGCCGCAGATGACGATACAGCGGTATCGCCAGCGCCACGGTGGCCGGACCGACCAATATGGCGATCATCGACGCGCCTTCGCGATAGGTCTGGTAATCCAGCCCGCTCAGATGCAGCACGCTCACCACCAGCAGCATGCCGATCATCACCGGCTGCAGCACCAGCCAGCCACTGCGGCGGTACAGCGCCAAGGCCAGCTGAAAAGCGATCAGGGTCAGGCCCGCCGAGAACAGCGGATGCGCCAGGGTCAGCGTCCAGACCGTGGCCAGGTCGAGATTGCTCATGCCTTGTCCTCCTGCCGGCGATCCATGCGCCGGATCAGCACCTGCATCAGCCAGCCGCAGAACGGCACGGTGATGATCAGCGACAGCACCAGGCCAGCGGCGATGGCCGGCAGGTCACCCAGCAGCGCATCACTGCTGGTCATGATGCCTGCCGCCGGAACGATCAGCAGCAGCGGCAGATATTGCAGCAGCAACGCAGCGGTTTTCTCCAGCGGCTCGGGAATGCCCCGGCGCAGCAGCAACGCAATGAACAGCAGCACCATGCCGATGATGGGACCGGGCAGCGCCGGCAGCAGCAGGAGATTTATGACGCTGCCGAGCAGCTGCAGCAATATCAGCCAGGTCAGGCCTTTGAGAATCATGGTGGTTCCTTGGACGTCAGGCAGAACGGAGAAAGCCCGCCAATCGCAGCCAGCACGGCAAGCGGCTCTGCGAGCTTGCGCAGAATGGCGTCTTCGTACGGCGAAACAGGCGACTATCGCCCAAATAGGCACTCGCTAACAGAGTCAGATGCACCCTAATAATACGGATCAGTTGCCAGCACACCAAACCAGCTGACATAGATCAGTACAGATTCATCCACTTCCTGAAAGCCATCCTTTCACACCAACTGATCCGTATTTTTGAAAAACATCTGAGTCTGTTACTCAAACAGTATCCCATCGATCATCCACCCCGCCTGAAAGCCTGAGGGGGCAATGCCATGACCGAACGAATTACAGCCAGGATCATCGACACCGTTGACCCGGACAAGCCCATACGCCTGACACCAGCCCAGGCCGGCGGGCCTATTCATACCCGCAGTTTCAGCGGCCTTTTTCGCAACCTGCGACTGTTTGGCACAGGCATTCTGTTTCTGCTCTATTTCGGTACGGTATGGCTGAACTGGAATGGCCGGCAGGCGGTGCTCTGGGATATCGGCAAACAGCAGTTCCATATCTTCGGCGCCACCTTCTGGCCGCAGGATTTCATTCTGCTTTCGGCGCTGTTGATCATTGCCGCCTTCGGCCTGTTCTTCATCACCGTCCTGGCAGGCCGCATCTGGTGTGGCTATACCTGCCCGCAAAGCACCTGGACCTGGATCTTCATGTGGGCCGAGAAGGTCACCGAAGGCGACCGCAGCCAGCGCATCAGGCTCGACGCCGCGCCCTGGTCGACCGGGAAAATCCTGCGTCGCACAGCCAAGCACGTACTCTGGCTTGCTGTGAGCCTGGCCACCGCGCTGGCCTTCGTCGGCTACTTCACGCCGGTCCGCGAGCTGGTGCGTGATGTGTTCACACTGCAAGTGGGGGTGACGACCGGCTTCTGGCTGTTCTTCTTCACCGCCGCCACCTACATCAATGCCGGCTGGCTGCGCGAGAAGGTCTGCCTGCACATGTGCCCCTATTCGCGCTTCCAGAGCGTGATGTTCGATGCCGACACCCTGGTGGTTTCCTACGACACAAGCCGCGGTGAGCAGCGCGGCGCACGGCGCAAGGACAGCGACCCGCGTGCGCAGGGCCTCGGCGATTGCATCGATTGCACGCTGTGCGTGCAGGTCTGCCCCACCGGCATCGACATTCGCGACGGCCTGCAGCTCGATTGCATCAGTTGCGGCGCCTGCATCGATGCCTGCAACGAGGTCATGGACAAGATGGGCTATGACCGAGGTCTTGTGCGCTATACCTCCGAACACGCCCTGCAGGGTGGCAAAACCCGGCTGCTGCGCCCCCGCCTGATTGGCTATGCGGCGGCGCTGCTGCTGATGTTCGGCGCCTTCGGCTGGGCGCTGGCCGAACGCCCCCTGCTCTCGCTGGATGTCACCAAGGACCGCACCCTGTTCCGCGAGAACGGCCAGGGCCAGGTCGAGAACATGTACAGCCTCAAGGTCATCAACAAGACCCAGCAGCATCGTCAGTACGCCGTATCGCTTGGTGACGGGCCGTTCCAGTTGCAAGGCTCGCGTGAACTCAGCCTGGCGCCGGGAGAAATCTTCAGCCTGCCGCTGAGCGTGGCGCTGGTCGATGCCGGAAAGGCCCAGGGCCTGAGTCGCCGGTTGCAATTCGAGGTACGCGACCTAAACGATCCAGCCAGCGTGGCGCGCGCCGACAGTACCTTTGTAGCACCGGCCAACCGCTGATAACGCATGCGCCTAGCCATCCTGGTGCAGTATCGTCCCCAGGCAATGCCGCACCGAGCCCGGACACGATGAAACGCTACGAGAAATTCGCTGACGAGATTGCCGAACTGATCCGCACCGGCGCGCTGGAACCGGGGGAAAAGGTACCCTCGGTACGCCACGCCAGCCGTACCTGGGGCATCAGTCCGTCCACGGTGTTCCAGGCCTATTACCTGCTGGAGGATCGCGGGCTGATCCAGGCGCGAGCGCGCTCGGGCTATTTCGTACGCGAGCATGCCAAGCGCCCGCTGCATGAACCGGATGTCAGCCCGCGCCCAGCCGAAACCACCGAGGTTGACGTCAGCGAACTGGTGTTCTCGGTACTCGGCTCGCTGCGTGATCCCGATACGGTGCCATTCGGTTCGGCCTTTCCCAGCGCCGACCTGTTTCCACTGCAGCGGCTGGCGCGCTCGATGGCGCAGAGCGTGCGCGACATGCCGGCGCGCGAGGTGATCAGCGAGATGACCAGCGGCAATCCCGACCTGCTCCGGCAGATCGCCCTGCGCTACATGGTCGGCGGCGTGAGGCTGCCGATGGAAGAACTGGTGATCACCACCGGCGCCATGGAAGCGCTGAATCTTTGTCTGCAAGTGGTGACCGAACCGGGCGATCTGGTCGCCATCGAAGCGCCGGCCTTTTATGCCACGCTGCAGGTGCTGGAGCGCCTCAAGCTCAAGGCCGTGGAAATCCCGGTACATCCACGCGAAGGCATCGACCTGGATGTTCTTGCCGACAGCCTCGCCAGCCTGCCGATCAAGGCGTGCTGGTTCATGAGCAGCCTGCAGAACCCCTTGGGCGCCAGCATGAGCGAAACTCGCAAGCAGAAGCTCTACGCGCTGTTGCAACGTCATCAGGTGCCGTTGATCGAAGATGATGTCTACGCCGAGCTGTATTTCACCCGCGAGCCGCCGAAGCCGGTCAAGAGCCATGATCGCGATGGCCTGGTGATGCACTGCGGCTCATTCTCCAAGAGCCTGGCACCGGGCTACCGGGTCGGCTGGGTCGCCGGTGGACGCTATGCCGAGCAGATCAGTCGGCTCAAGCTGATGACCACCATTTCACCTTCAGTGCCGGCGCAGGCGGCCATCGCCGACTACCTGCAGCATGGTGGCTACGACCGCCACCTGCGCAAGCTGCGCCACGCGCTGGAAATGCAGCAGGGCGCCATGCTCGCCTCCGCCGCCCGGCATTTTCCCGCCAGCACGCGGGTGACTCGCCCGAGCGGTGGCTACTTTCTCTGGTTCGAATTCCCTGAGCAGGTCGATTCGCTGCAACTGCTGCAGCTGGCGCTGGCCCAGGGCATCAGCCTGGCGCCCGGCCCGATCTTCTCCGCCACCCGGCGCTTCAGAAACTGCGCGCGGCTGAACCACGGCCATCCCTGGGATGCCCGCAGTGAAAAGGCCATGGAGCTGCTGGGACGGATGATCAAATCGTTCTGAATGAACCATAGAACCGAACTCGTTCGGCCTTTGCGAGGACCTGCATTCAGGGTTTCGCGTCCGCACCGGCGGTCAGGGTGGGCTTTATCGGCTGCGCCGCAGGCTGGCACTGCGCCTGCTCACCGCCCTGCAGATAAGGTTGGAGAATCGGCGCCATGCCCTTGAGCACCTGCACCGGCAAGGCCGAAGTGAAGCGGAAGCTGTCCGCCTTGTGCCCCGGCACGTAGGCCGTCAGGGTGCCGAAGTGATTCGGGCCGAGGAAGAAGACGAAGGTGGCGGTGCGATTCATCGCGGCGGAGCTGATCAGCCGGCCACCGGCACCGATGGTCTGGATTCGGTTGTCGCCCGTACCGGTCTTGCCGCCCACACGCATGGGTTCGCCATCAGCCTGCAGGAAACTGCCTCGCAGGCGACGGCCAGTGCCCTCCTCGACCACACTGTGCAGCGCTGCGCGCAAGGCGGCTGCCACTTCGCTCGGCAGTACCCGCTCACCGGTATCCGGGCTGATGCCCAGACGCGTCTCGTAGGGTGTGTCGCGGGCAAAATGCAGGCTGTCGATGCGCACGCTCGGCAGCCGCACGCCGTCGTTGACGATGATGCCCATCAGTTCCGCCAGCGCCGCCGGGCGATCGCCGGAGCTGCCCAGCGCGGTGGCCAGCGAGGGCACCAGATGCTCGAAGGGATAGCCCAGGCGCTGCCAGCGGCGATGAATGTCGGTAAAGGCTTCCACTTCGAGCATGATCCGGATGCGGCTGTCGCGAGCGCTCTTGTGACGACTGCGGAACAGCCAGCCATAGACTTCCTGGCGCTCGTCGGCGCTGGCGGCAATGGCCTCGACGATACCCGCCTCGGGATACCTGATCAGATAACCGAGCAGCCACAGATCCAGCGGATGCACACGGGCGATATAACCCTGATCCGGCAGACTGTAGGCGCCGGGGCCGTAGCGTTCATACAGCGAGGCGAGCGCGGCATCACCCAGCGCGGCATCGGGCAGGCGCGCCGTGAGAAAACGGTCGAAGTCCGCGCGGCCAGCATCCGGCATCAGATAGCGATGGACGGCAGCCAGGCGTGACGGCGTGGGCCGCATGCCATCGAGCAACACTTCGATACGCTCATCGGCGCTCTTGCCCCGGTATTTTTTCCAGAACCGCAGCAGGAACACAGAACCTTCACGATCGGCAAAACGCTTCAGGTATTCACTGCGCTGCGGATTGTCGTCATCCTTCAGCAGCTCGGCGCCATTGGCCGTCTGGTAGGTGCTGTAGCTCACCAGATCACGCATCAGGCGCACGAACGGCAGGTTGATCGACTCCCGCAGCGCTTCGCGCATGGTGGGCAGGCGACTGTCATCCTCGCGACGGAAGTTGCCGAAGCTGTGCATGCCGGCACCGGTGAAGAAGCGCTCGCCGGGGCTGGCCGAATAGCGCCGTTCGAGCGCCGCATCGAGCATCGCCGGCAGGCTGGGCTCAGGCGTCCGGATCAGATATCCCAAAGCCCAGCGCGTCAGCGGATCATGCGCCTCGACCTGGCGCAACTCATCACGGCTCAGCCAGGCATGACGCTCATACAGCTCGGCGATGATTTCGAGATAGGTGGTCAGCACGCGCAACTTCGCCGTGGAGCCCAGCTCCAGCTTGCTGCCCTCGTTGATGTCGAACGGCTGGTTGGTGTTGTCGGTCTGCACCCTTACGCGAAAGCCCTGCTCACCGCGCTCGAACAGGGTGAAGCTGTAGCGAACGTCGGCGGTGCGCTCCGGCGACAACATCCGTTCGCCAAACAACCCGACCTCGCCAGCGAACCCAGGGTCGGCCAGGCGCTCGAGATAGGCGCTGATCTGACTCTGCAGCTCGCCATGCAACGGTGTGGTTGCCGCCAGATCAAGGCGATCGAGCTCATACAGCGACACGCCCAGCAGGTTGCTCAGGCGCATCCGTGCGGCGCTGATGCCCTTGTTCGCAGCCACTTCGCGGATGCCCGGCTCGCGGCGCAGATCACGGAACACCACCTGCTGTTGCAGGGCCGCATCGCGCAGCCGGGTGTCGATCACGCCGCCGTTGGCCAGCAGGCGCAGATGGCTGTCGGTGAGTTCCGCCAGCTCCTTGTGCCCGGAGACGAGGTAATAGGACGGGCGACGCTGGGCGATCAGCAGAGACAGCACCTGGCGCAGCGCCAGACCTTGGGCATCGAGGGGCGTATCGGCATTGCGGCGCGAGTCGAGCAGGCGGTTGACCTCGGCGAAGTCAGCGCCGAGCCAGAGCCGCAAGCCATCGGCGATGCCATGCACCTCGCCATGCCCGTAAGCGGCGGACAGGGGCACGCTGTTAAGGTAGTCACGCACGATGTGCTGGCGCGCGTCTATCGTCAGTTGTCCCTGGCTATAAGCCCGCACGCTGGCGGAAACCATCTGCCGGAGCTTCTCCTCGGCGCTGCCGGTCCGGCCTTCCGGCGAATGCCGGTATTTTTCCACCTGAGTCGCCAGCGTACTGCCGCCAGCCGTCTGTCCCGTCAGCCCAAGCTGCCTTTCCACCTGGGTGATGACCGCTCGGGTGAAACGCGGCCAGTCCACCGCCGGATTGGCCAGCGGACGCCCGGCATCGAGCAGCCCGCGATCCTCGATGAACAGCAGGCTCATAGCCACCAGGGGCGGCACCTCCTCGAAGGTTTCGTAGTACTGGTGCGGGTAACTGTTGGCGTACAGCGGCTCACCGCGACAATCATCGATGCTCAGCCCGGCCTGGAACTTTTCCAAGTAGGGTACGAAGAAACCCCGGCTGACGTAGCGCTGCAACGCCGGCGAAAAGCGCACCTGTTGCTCGATGGCGAAGCCATTGGCCTTCAGCCGTTCAAGAAAATCCGGCAGTTGCGAGTAACCCAGGCGACGGTCGAAAGGCCCGGCCTCGGGAAACAGGATGCTGGGGCTGGCGCCGGGCTTGAGCTGGTAATCGAGATTGTCGGCGTAACGGCTCAGCCATAGCGCCTGCAGCTTGGAGCTGTGCATTTCATGCCAGGCCGCGTAGCCGCCACCAGCCAACAGGGAAACGATCAGCAGCCAGCCCATACGGCGTGCCAGTCGGCGACCGTTGCTGGTTTTCTTTCCCGCCTCGCCGGGTATTGGCGCACGCTTGCCGCTACCCGCACGGGATCTGTCGGACCGCCATACTGCGCCCATTGTTTTCGGCCTGGCTTCCTGGGGAGTCATGACCTGAGCGTAGCTTATGGCGGTTCGTCAGTCAGCCCCTTCGCGCCCCCTGAACCAGGCCGTATAGAGCCCCGGCAGAAACAGCAGCGTGAACGATCAGCCCGCTCATGATGGCTACCGCCATGAGGCAAGTGGACTAAATCTCGACACTACCCTGCAGGTACTTCACCACGCCGCCAGCAACGAATACACGCTCACCCTCAACGCGGCAGTGCAGCAAACCACTGCGCCTCGAAGCTTGCAGCGCGACGAGCGACGACTTGCCCAGACGCGCGGCCCAATAGGGCGCCAGGCCGGCATGGATGGAACCGGTGACCGGATCTTCATCACCGCCATTTGCGGGCCAGAAATAACGCGAGGCGAAATCCTGCCGATCGCCAGACGCCGTCACCACCACATCCAGCGGCGCCAGCGCCTTGAGCGCTTCGAGATCAGGCGATGCGGCACGCACCTGCGCCTCGTCTGCATAGACGACGAACCAGGCCTGAGGATTCTTCAGCACCGCCTCAGGGACGATATCAAGAGCATCCAGCAAGGCTTGCGGCGGCTCGGCGACCGGCTCCGGCGCACGATTGGGAAAGCTCATTTCCAGCAGCCCATCGTCGCGTCGGGTAAGCGGGATATCCCCTACAGCAGCGGCACGAAAGGTCAGCGGAGCCTTGGCAATCCCCTGCTCGAGGATCACGAACGCGCTGGCCAGCGTCGCGTGACCGCAGAAGTCGATTTCAGTCAGCGGCGAAAACCAGCGGATATGGAAGGCGCCATCGGGTTCACGGACGAAGAAGGCTGTTTCCGAAAGGTTGTTTTCCGCAGCGATGGCCTGCATCTGCGCATCACTCAGCCACTGTTCCAGCGGCACCACGGCGGCCGGATTGCCCTTGAAACGTTCATTCGTGAAGGCATCGACCTGGAAAATTGGCAACTGCATCTCAAACATCCTCGCGGGCTAACCATCGGCTGCCGATCAGCCTATTCGTCTTTGATCATTTCCGAAACTGAGCCTCGTTGGCTATTTCACTTATGGCGGCATGGCCGCGCCAAGCCACCAAATGCGAGCCAGACGTCGCTTCAGCTCGGTTCACATAGGACTGCACCCAGCCGGGATAGAACCCCCAGGCCGTGAGCTCCCGCCGATCCACCGGTTGAATATCTCCAGCTTTGGCATTTGGCTTTTCGGGTTGGCCGAGCGTGTCTCCCCTGAAAAAGTAGCGGGTATCACACCACGGGTATTGGCCGGATCCTGGCGGAACCCGGCGTAGCCAAGATGACTTTGTACAAGCACTTCAATTCAAGGAAGAGTTGATCCTTGCAGTGCTGGAAACTCGCACGCCAACTGCAATATCTGCTCGAAGGCGCGCTCAGCATGGCCCACATCGAAGGCCCCGGCGAACAGGCGCGGGATGCCAAGGATGCCGCACAGCTGCTACTCAGCGCCGCCGGTATCTGAGCCGGCGGCTATGACACGCCCCAAAAGTCGCTCAGTTTCTGGCGACTTCCTTCTCATGGACGCGAAACCACGTCGCATAAAGCGCCGGCAGAAACAGCAACGTGAGCACCGTGGCGACGATCAGCCCGCCCATGATGGCCACCGCCATGGGACCGAAGAACACGCTGCGTGACAGCGGGATCATCGCCAGCACCGCCGCCAGCGCGGTCAGCACGATGGGCCGGAAGCGGCGCACGGTGGCATCGATGATGGCGCTGAAACGATCATGGCCGGCGCCGATGTCCTGCTCGATCTGATCGACCAGGATGACCGAGTTGCGCATGATCATCCCCGACAGCGCGATGGTGCCGAGCATGGCGACGAAGCCGAACGGCTGGCCGAACAAGAGCAGGAACAGCGTGACGCCAATCAGCCCCAGAGGCGCCGTGAGAAAGACCATGGCCGTGCGCGAGAGGCTCCTGAGCTGAATCATCAGCAGGCTCAGCACGACGATGATGAACAACGGTATACCGGCATTCACCGAAGCCTGACCACGGCTGGAATCCTCCACGGCCCCGCCGACTTCCAGCAGGTAGCCGCTGGGCAACGCCTCGCGCACCTCGTTCAGCGTGGGCTCGATCTCCCTCACCAGCGTGGCCGGCTGCTGCTCACCGTAGATATCGGCGCGCACCGTGACCGTCGGCAGGCGGTTGCGGTGCCAGATCACCCCTTCCTCGAAGCCGTATTCCAGGGTCGCGACCTGTGCCAGCGGCACGCTGCGCCCGCTGGCGGTGGGAATCGCCAGGCTGGGCAGCATCGACAGGGTTTCACGCTCGCGTGCGGTGCCGCGCAGGAGGATTTCGATCAGTTCGTTGTCTTCGCGAAAGCGGCTCGCCGTGGCTCCGGTGAAGGTGCGCTGGAGAAAACCCGACAGCTCCAGCGTGCTCACGCCGAGGGCGCGGGCACGGTCCTGATCGATATTCAGCCAGACCACCTTGCTCGGCTCCTGCCAGTCGAGGTGGACGTTGACCACATGCGGATTCGCCCTCACCTTCGCGGCCACCTGGCGGGCCAGGTCGCGCACCACATCGATATGCTCGCCGGTCACCCGGAACTGCACCGGATAGCCCACGGGCGGGCCGTTTTCCAGGCGGCTGACGCGACCGCGCAGGTTCGGGAAGTCATGTTCCAGGCGCTCGATCAGCCAGCTGCGCAGGGCTTCACGCTGCTCGATGCTGTCGGCCAGCACCACGAACTGGGCAAAGCTGGTCGCTGGCAGCTGCTGGTCCAGCGGCAGATAGAAACGGGGCGAACCGTTGCCGACATAGGCGACGTAGTTGTCGATCCCGGCGCGCGCCTTGAGCATCTCCTCCAGGCGCCGCACCTCGGCTTCGGTGGCCTTGAGCGAGGCGCCTTCGGCCAGTTTCAGGTCGACCATCAGCTCCAGGCGACTCGACGCCGGGAAGAACTGCTGCGGAACGATGCGAAACAGCCCAATGGAGGCGACGAAGAGCAGCAGCGTCAGCACGATCACCGTCTTGCGCCAACGCACGCAGAAGTGGATCAGCCGTCTCACCCGTAGGTAGAAAGGCGTCGCATAGGGGTCGTGGCCACGGTCGCTGCCGCCATGTTTCTGCGCATGGCGCCGGGCCAGATCCGGCAGCAGTTTCTCACCCAGTAGCGGCACGAACATCACCGCCGCGATCCAGGAGGCGATCAGCGCGATGGTCACCACTTGGAAGATCGAGCGCGTGTACTCGCCCGTGCTGGACTGCGCGGTGGCAATCGGCAGGAACCCGGCGGCGGTGATCAGGGTGCCGGTGAGCATCGGAAAGGCCGTGCTGGTCCAGGCGAAACTGGCGGCCTTGAGCCGGTCGAAGCCCTGTTCCATCTTGATCGCCATCATCTCCACCGCGATGATCGCATCGTCCACCATCAGCCCCAGCGCCAGCACCAGGGCGCCGAGGGAAATCTTGTGCAGGCCGATATCGAAGTAGTGCATCGAGGCGAAGGTCATCGCCAGCACCAGCGGAATCGACAACGCCACCACCAGGCCAGTGCGCACACCGAGGGAAAAGAAGCTCACCAGCAGGACGATGACCAGCGCCTCGATCAGCACCTTGACGAACTCGCCGACACCGGTTTTCACCGCCGCCGGCTGGTCGGAAACCTTGCGCAGCTCCATGCCCGCAGGCAGTTCCTGCTGCAGGCGGGCGAACTCGCTCTGCAGCGCCTCGCCGAGCAGGAGGATATCGCCGCCGTCCTTCATGGACACCGCCAGGCCGATCGCCGGCTCGCCCATGAAGCGCATGCGCGGCGCCGGCGGATCGTTGAAGCCGCGATAGACCTGCGCCACATCGCCGATGCGGAAGGTCCGCCCCGCTACCCGGATGGGGAAATCACGAATCTGCTCGACCGTCTCGAAGCTGCCCGTCACGCGCAACTGCACGCGGTCGCTGGGCGTCTCGACGAAGCCCGCCGACATCAGCGTATTCTGCGCTTCGAGCGCCTGCTTCACCGCTTCGAGCGGCACGCCGAGGGTGGCCAGCTTGACGTTGGACAGCTCGATCCAGATCTTCTCGTCCTGCAGGCCGATCAGCTCGACCTTGCCGACACTCTTGACCCGTTGCAGCTGCAACTGGATGCGGTCGGCGTAATCCTTGAGCACCGCGTAATCGAAACCCTTGCCGGTCAGCGCGTAGATATTGCCGAAGGTGGTACCGAACTCGTCATTGAAGAACGGCCCCTGTACGCCAGCGGGCAAGGTATGCCGGATATCGCCGATTTTCTTCCGTATTTCGTACCAGAGATCGGGAATCTGCCGGGAGCGCAACGAATCGAGCGCCATGAAGGTCACGTTGGATTCGCCCGGTCGCGAGAAGGAGACGATACGTTCGTATGCGCCGGTCTCCATCAGCTTCTTCTCGATGCGCTCGGTGACCTGGCGGGACACTTCCTCGGCGGTGGCGCCGGGCCAGTGGGTCTGGATCACCATCGCCTTGAAGGTGAACGGCGGGTCCTCGCTCTGGCCGAGCTTGCCGTAGGAGAGCACGCCCACGGCGGCCACCAGCAGCATGAGAAAGACCACGATCTGCCGATTGCCCAGCGCCCAGGCGGAGAGGTTGAAGCGCATCGCGATTACTCCTGGCCAGCCAGCGCAACCGGACGATTGTCGCGGTCGATGGGCCGGACCGCCTGGCCTTCATGCAGCAGCTGCACACCGGCCATGACGACCCAGTCATCGGCCCGCAGCCCCGCCAGCACCGGCACCTGGGTTTCGCCGAAGGCGCCGATGCGCACGGCGACGCGCTCCAGGGTGGCCTCTTCCGTTACTCGCCAGACATACGCCTTGCCCTGCTCGGCGGTGACGGCGGACAACGGCACCGCGAGCGATACTTCCTCGGCGCTGCGAATCGATACCAGTGCGCTCTGGCCCAGCTCGACCGGCACATCGGCCTGGGCAAAGGCCACCCGCGCCGAATAGGTCCGGGACTGTTCATCAGCCGCCGGCGACAGTTCGCGAATTCGTCCCGGATACTGCTTGCCCGGCTGTGACCAGAGTTCCACCGCCACTTCCTGGCCTACCGAATACCGCTCCAGCGCCTGTTCGGACAAATTGATCGCCACCTCGCGCTCGCCGTCGGCGGCCAGGACGAAGGCCGTCTGGCCGGCGGCAATCACTTGGCCGACCTCGACACGGCGCTGGGCAATCACCCCGTCACGGCTGGCGCGCAACACGGCGTAATCGACCTGATTGCTGGCCACGTCGAACTCGGCACGCGCCTGCTGCAAGCGTGCCTGGGCGGAACGGTAGGCATTTTCCGAGGCGTCGAACTGCGAACGGCTGACCAGTTGCCGCTGCATCAGGGTCTTGTAGCGCTCATGCTCGGCCTGCGCGACCCGCAGATTCGCCTCGGCAGCCGCCACCTGGGCGCGAATGCCTTCGAGCTGCAGGCGCACGTCCTGCGGATCGAGGCTGGCCAGCGGCTGATCCTTGCGCACGCGCTCACCGGCCTCGACCAGGCGCTCGACCACCTTGCCGCCGATACGAAACGCCAGCTCGGGCTCGTAACGGGCGTGGATCTCGCCCGGATAGCTTGCGAAGGCTTCGCTCGCCGGTTGCGGCTGGACCACCATCACCGGGCGCACCGAGATGGATTCGGGCTCACCGTTGCCACAGCCGGCCAGCAAGGCGAAACCAAGGGCACCGATGAAAAGCAGGGCAGGTCTGGGCACGCGGGTTCTCTCTCGCAAAACGAACGTGAATACTTATACTGCCGGGTATAGTAAAGCAGGGTGCTATGGGGTGTGAAGGAGGCATTCTTTCGCTTGCACAGTGGCGGCGAAAGGCCCATTCGCACCCTGTATCACCCATGATTGGTACAAAATTTGGTACGGGATTCCTCGGCCAACCTCAGCCCGTCCGGGCAACCCAATCCCCTTCCGTAAAAATATCGTCTCGCCCTATTGCATAGGAACAATGTTCCTACTACATTAGACACATGCCAGCCAATAAGGCGAGGCGAAACAGGAGAGACACCATGAGCGCATACTACGTACAGAAAGCCGGCGAAATCTTCCCGATCTACGGTGTAACTTCCATTGAAGAAGCCCGCGAGTATGTTGCGGCTGAAGACCATGGCCGCATCGTTGAGACTGCCGAAGACGTATATATGAACGCCGCGACCGGCTCCGTTGACTTTGAAAGCGGCTGGGATGACCTGAGCGAAGTGGTAAGGGTCGAGTACAGCGCAGAAGACGAGCGGTGGGTCGAAGCGTGAAGCCTGATGCCTCCAAGCATAACCCCGACCCGCGCTACCTGCGCGGGCTGGTTGATCGCAGCGGGGTTAGCCAGCGCAATGCGGCCGAGCTTCTCGGCATTACCGACCGCTCCATTCGCTACTACCTGAGCGACGAGGATAGCCCGACCTTTAGGCCGGCGCCCTACCCGGTTCAGTTCGCGCTGGAATGCCTAGCCCAAACCTAATCCGGTACGCCTCACGCTCTGCTGCGGACATGAACTCCCATGCGAAGTCTTCCTCGCGCGGCCCACCGTCGCACGCCCGGTATCGCGGATAGCTGCCGATCGCCAGACCAGCCGATGCCGCGCCGCGCTTGATCCTGCCCCAATGCAGAACGTCCAGCATCTCGCTATAGAGGTCGTTGGCGTCTGCCCACGGCACGCACTGCGAACAGAAAAGCCAGTCATGCACGACGCCGGCCATTCGATCCTCGCCGCTCAGCAGCGGCTTGACGAGCCACGGCGTGGAGGCGAGGTCAGTCACGAACCAGCGCGGCACCGTGAACTCTCGGCCATCACGAGCGTGATACCGGAACGGCTCCAGTAGCACCCACTCGCCCGGCTTGTATGCGCGAAGATCCAGCGCGCCGGAGAACCATGCATTTTCACTCATAGCATTCAACCCTCACCTTGTGCGGGGCTGTCCGGGTGTCCATCACGGCACGATAGGCCGCACGGTCTACGGCAGGCTTGCCGCAGTAGTAGGACGCGAGCGAGGCGGCGCAGCCTTGGAGTGTGAGCAGCAGGCAGGCGGCAGCGATCAGGCGCATGGTGATTTCCCTTCGAACAGTGCCCGCTCAGCGGCGCGGCGTTTGACGAGCCCGGACAGCTTCTTGCCCGAGGCGTAGACCCAACGGTCAAACTGAGCCGCAGCGCCGGAGTAGTCGCCCGCGTTAAGCAGGCGCAGCAGCGTCGATTGCTCCAACGACTTAGCGCCGAGGTTGAACGCGAACGAGGTCAGCGAATCGAACTGGCCTTGGTTCAGCGGCATCTTTACCAGCCGAGATACAGCCGCCTCGAACTGGCGCACGTCCTCTCGCAGCAGCTCCTCGGCACGCTCGGCGGTGATGGTCTGGCCCATCTGCACGCCAGCGGTCGAGCCGTAGCCGATGGTCGCGATTCCTGCGGGACAGCGGTACGCGGACAGGCGCAGCCCCTCGAACTGGCGGATCAGCGCCAGGCCGGTTTCTGAAATGTGCATGGCTTCTCCAGGCAAAGAAAAACCCGCCGAAGCGGGTCTGTGTGTCGCGGATGGGTCAGATCGCAGAGGCAGCCATGAACAGGCCGTCAACTTGCTCATCCGTCAGACCAAGATCGCCGGCCATGTACCCGATCAGCGGCCAGTCGCGGCGAACCTCCTGCGCGTATTCCCAGTCAATACGGGCGCGTTCGCCTTCTGTACCGGGCATGGTGGCGATAGACGACTTCACGGCGTCGAGCAGGCCGACATCGAGCAGGGCAATGCGGCACTGGCGCATGGTGACTGACTCGGGGATATTCGGTGCCGGGGGCTGTGGCTTGACGAACTGACCGTCGATGTAGAGGTCGCCTATCGAGCCTTCGGTGGCTTCGACAAGCCCCGGCATGAAGTCGAGGCTTTCGACCTCAATAGTGTTCGTGATGACGCCGTTTTCAATGATGTGCGCTCGCATTAGATGATCCCCCAGATGCGGAGTTCGCCGCGAGCGCCGTTGCCGCCATTATAATTGGCTGACCCGCCCCCACCCCCACCGCCGGGGATAACTCCGGCACCGGGCGGTAGTCCCGTGGTGCACCCAGCGCCACCCGCCCCGCCGTAGCGTGAAGTTCCCCCGGCACGAACCGTAGCGGAAGTAGACCCGCCTCCGCCACCCCCACCGCCATACATCGATAAACCACCTCCCCCGGCGCCCCCGCCATATTCAGCGGAAGCACCAGTAAGGCCTCCGCCGGCACTAGCGGCGCCTCCCAGCCCAGCGCTACCTGGGGTTGACCCGACAGAAGTAATCCCGGCGGAGAACGTCCCGCCTCCGCCACCCCCGCCGCCATTGACGTTGAGCGCGCCACCCCCGCCGCCACCGCCATAGGCGAGAACGAAAGAACCAATAGAACTGTCCCCCCCGCCAGCGGCGCTTTCGGAGTTAGTGGTTGGGATGTTGGTCTGCCCAGCGCCACCAGCCCCGATCACAAAGCCCTGAGTCTCGCTGAACGCTGATGCCGGAATCTCGAAGGGAGCGCAAGCGCCCCCGCCGCCCCCGCCACCCACATACGCGCTGATAGGAGCGCCCGCTCTTCCGCCACCGCCACCCCCCGCCCAGAGGAAGCCCCTAAACGCAGCATATCCCGGCGGCCTCATGAAGTTGCCACTTGCCGCGAACACCTTGTAGAAAGCATTCAGCACAACCGACCGCAGCGCCACCCCATCACACTGAATCAGCCGGCACTCACCGGGGTACATGATGTAGCTGGTCAGACTGTCAATCAGTTCGGACCCTGCCGGCTTGAGCGTAATATCGCCGCCACCCGCGTTGCGCAGATAGAGCCACCATCCATCTCCGAGCGTGGCAGCAGGGGCAAAGGTCTGTGTAAACGTCCCGCTGGTGATGTCAATGAGTTTGCCCATGTCGCCATAGCCAAGCTCACTACCACTGGCGCGAGTCTCTCTGATGAGCGCAGCAGCATTGGCGGGCACACCCCACTCCACCCCCGCGCCGTCCTCACTAACCACAAGAGGCCGCCTTGCATTTCCGGCAATCGGCGGTAGCACGTCCGTAGGGTCCAGCGTTACGATGCCACTCTTCCCCTGCACCGACACAACCGGGCCATCTGAGATTACGTCGAGCATGTCCGCAACAGCCTGCCGGTCAGTTGCAACTTGATCTTTATCGGCGGCGACTTGCAGAGTGTTTGCTGCTACCTCACCTGCCAGCCCCGCGACCGTTATGCGGTCGGATTCCGCAGTCGATGCAGCAGATTGGGCAGCATCTTTATGCTCACCTGCCATGACCGCCGATGCTGCTGAGCTTGCGGCGCTTGCGGACGAGGCGTCGGCGCTAGCGGCTGACGCAATAGCCCTGGCATCGGCGTCGATGGCGCGCTGGTTGATGAACGTCGCCAGCTCATTCGCCTGCCCGGTGAAACGGTTTTCCTCCGCCATGCGTGCGTCAGCCTTGATGGTGAACTGCTCGCGCGAGTCAGTTTGCCGGTTTGGCGCCGGCGAAAAATGGTCGATTTGTGGAACTGTCATTGGATGCTCCTAACTTCGATAGCTGATTTTGAAAGTGCTGGATTGCTGAGGACGACGCGGAAATTGCCGCTGATGCCGATGACGACTGTTATCTCAACCCCGGCCGCACCAACGTAGAGAGTTGGGATATCGCGCAGCTCGGCAATTCGGCGCCTCACATAACCCGTTCGCTGCGTCTCGATATCAACGTCGAAGTCAACGAAGTCGCGTGCACCGCCTGGCGTAATTGTGAGGTTGCCCCAGGCATCCAACTTCTGGACCGAGTAGCTTTCGAAGCCTGCGGACGTGCCGAACACTGAAATGCCTAGGGTCTCTTGGTAGCCGAATACGAGGCTGCCGATCTTCGCTACGCCGCCAGGGGCAGAGGCGATGACGCGGATCTGCGCGTTACCGTAGGGCGGCAGATCGAGCAAGGCAGCACTGTCGCGGCGCTCAAGCGGGGCGAAAAAGTAGTCGTACCAACTGTCGACGCCGTAGTCGGTCATCTCGGTTGTCTTGTCGTACACGACGCCGTCGCCGGGCACAGTCATCACGACGCGAACAGACGCAGCGTCAACTCCGACGAGGCCGACCGCATTAATCACCTCGGCTGCCTGAAAAACCACATCGATTGATTCGGGGTTTTCGGTAAAGGTGCCGATCTGCCAAGTCTGCCCTCGCCGCTTGTCGAACATGCGCCATGCGTTGATCGGTCCTTCGTCAATCCACGCAAGCGGCAGCGTCGTCTCTTCGCCCGGAACCGCCGCGTTATCGGCTTTTGCCGAGTACCAGACGTGACGATCTTTCATCGCCATGGCACCGACCTCATACGTGCCGGCGACCCATGCCGGATGGTCATTTTCCGGCACGTTGGTTTCGATCAGGCGAGCCGGCGTTACCTGCACTGCTCTAGCGACAATCATCCGTTCACCACCTGTTTTTCCGATTCAAGGATCACCATGGTTGCCGTCTGCTGGCGGACCTCACTGCGTGTGTCCATCGTGTTTTTTGCGATCTGGCGCAGATCATCCCGGACTCCGGCCAGTTCGCGGCGCATGGCTCGTACCTCTGCCGCGCTTTCACCGCCGCCATTGAGCATCGCTGCCGTTTGGCCTGCGCTGTAGATGCGGCTCGGGCCGGTGACCTCCAGTTCCGGGCCAGACTGGCGCATCGAGTCAACCAGCCCCGCGCCACCCCATCGAGCCACGTCGGCCTGTGACCAGACCACCTCCCCCTTGTGGACGATGCCGGCTGGCTCCCATTTGCCGCCGGGGCCGGTGTAGCCGCCCGAAGCAAAGGCTGGCACCTCGCCCGCCTGAATCGCAGCCTCCCGGATCGCGTCTGCGAGACCGCCAACGCTCACAGCCCCGCTGGCCAGCTGATCCTGCCAATACGACATACCGGCATCGTCTGCCTCGCGCCCCAGCACGCTCTGATAGATCGTGTCGAGGAGCGTGCCGCCCTGCGACGGGGAAGGAATACCACCACCCCCTGCCGGACTGGCAGGCAGGGCGTTTACGATGGAGATATTCAGCCCCTTGACTGCCTGCTCTACCGTCTTAATCGACGCATCCACGCCGTTAAGCGCGTTGAGCTGCTGCTGGGCAAACGACAGATGCGAGTCCAGCCGCGACATCTCCGAATCAAACTGCACCTGCGCCTGCCTGATCTGGTCGTTGGCAGCCTGGAGCAGCCGCTGCTCAACAGTCAGCTGCTTGCCATTGACCGCCTCCAGCTCTGCGATGAGGTTTGCCGTCCGCCCCTGCTCCCGCTCGAAGTCTTGCATCGTCGCGTAGGTGGATTTGTCCATCTGTGTCGCAATATCAAGCGCATCCTGCAGCCCGTCGACGCCAGCCAGCGACTCCCCTCCCCGCGCCTGCACCAGCGCGCTATTGAGCGTCATCACTGCCTGCGCACGCAGCGCCCGAACAGAATCGTCTGACGTGCCGCGCAGTCGCTTGAGCGCAGCATCCAGATTGCCGCTGATCGCCGTGAGCGCCGAAATGCTGGACGCTGCTGATGCTGCCGATGCATTCAGCGCACTGACGTGCTCCGCGTGCGCGCCCTGCAAGCTCTTGCGCTCAGCGTCGACGGCCTGCTGCAGCGCTGCAAAGCTCGCATCCACCGCGCCCATTAGTTGCCGTTCCAGCGTGCTGTAGTACGTCGCAGCCTGGCCGCTCAGGGCCATGAGCGTGGCGAACATTTCCCGACCGGCTTCCGTCGTCAGGTCGATATCCTCGACCATCGCCCGGTACGCGCCGCGCGACTCCGCCAAAACGATGTCCGCACCCTCAAATGCCCGAGCTACAGCATCGAGAGTGTGTGCGGCTTTCTCCGCATCGGTGAAAAACTGGTCGTAGTAGGTCGAGGTCAGGCTCGTCAGGCTGGCGATTTTGTCCGCAGCTGTCGGATCTTCCAGACCGGCGATGGCCGCGCTCAGGTCCAGCAGCGCATCGGCACCACGAAGACCTGCGTCGGTCATCTCGAATACGCGGAAATTAAGCGTCTCGATAGTGGTGTTAACGCCATCGAAGCGGGCGAAAAGGCCACCTACCGCCTCGCTGACTTCCGCCGCCTTTGTCAGCCCGGCAGTTAGCTCTTTGAGGTATTCAGGTAGTTGCGACTGGCCGATAGCCTGGGACAAACCGCGACCCATGACGTCATCGAACCACGCCTGCATTGACTGTTCGATCCGGGCCTTCTTGCCGTACTGCTCCATCAGGGTGATGGTCTGATCGTCAAACGACGCTGTGAACGTCGCAGCCAGCTTGCCCGACGTGCGGCGCAGGCGGGCTTCGGCGGTGGTCATGATGTCCGAGTCGATATCGAACATCTCGAACAGCCCGCCCAGGCTGCTGGAGAACGCCTCGTTCAGGTCATGCAGCGACCTGTCGAAGTCATCGCCAAAGCGCTTCGATCCGCTGTACATGGACTCGACCGCGCCGAGGCCGGTGTACTCGCCGGCTGAGTAGGTGCCTTGTGCGGAGCCTACGGTGCGCTTGTACTTCTCGCCTCCGCCGAACAGGCGGGCAAGCGCCAGGTTAACTGCCTGCGTTACCGGAGAGCCTGTAATGACGGCAGTGAACTTATCAGCTGCGTCTCCGAAGAGGTTTAAAGGGTCAACGAAGATGTGGGTGAGCGCTTTATCCATGAGTCTGATTGCGGAGGACGCCCCTCCGAGCACGTCCCCAAGGACATCAGCAGCGCCGCTTGACCCGGACTCTTTGAATGTGTCCCTTACTTCGCTCCCGTCAGCCTTTACGCCCTGGCCGTACAGCTTGTAACTGGCGATCATCCCCGCAATAGCCCAGGTGTACGGGTTAGATAGCATCCCTGAAATGGACGACAGCACCCCTCCGCTGCCCGCGCCACCTGCCACCGCATTTGCGCCTGCGGTGGTAGCCGTGTTGACGATCTGCCCTGTAGTCACGTCCAGCATGTAGCCGGCAGTGCCCTTTGCAGCCGCTGCTAGAGCCGCCTCAGTGGCCGCAGTGGTGGCCGCTGAGGTTGCAGTGCCACCGAACCATTGCGCGATTGTGCTATAGGCATTGCTCAGCATCGAGCCGTAGTAGTTCGCCCCGCCGCCAAGCGCGCCGGTCAGACCGCCCGACTGGTAGCCGGTGTACATTGCCGAGCCGACGCCAGTGAGAGCGTCGTACACCGAATAGATGTTTTTGCCGATATCTACAAGGCTGCCCCAGTTCATACCGCCACCACCCGAACTAGAACCGGAGCCGCCGCCCAGCAGCGAGCCCCAGACCTGACCAATGCCGCCGCTGTTGAGCGTCAAGTCATCCAGCGCTTTTTGCGCCTGGATGCTCGACAGATCCTTGATGGCCTTGGCAGCCTCCTCGGATGACTGGGCAAGAAGGTCCACGCTTTCCGTGGCTGCGTCTGCGCCATCGCTGAACAGATACAGGCCAGCAGCAGCCGACGCAGCGAGGCCAATCCAACCAGCCGGCCCCATGGCAAGGTTGAGCGCCCGCATTGCGACGGTAGCGCGCGCAGCGGCCACGCTTGTGCCGTTGACCTGCGCCGTCAGGACTGCCTGCTGCATTGAGGCAGATAGTGAAGCCTTGCCCTGGGCGAGGGTAGCAATCGTGGCGACGCCCATGCGGGCCGTATATAGGGCAATAGCGCCGGCAGCGGCCACGCCAACGGTCTTTATGTATGGCGACCAGTCGGTGTCTCGGATCGCATCCGATACGCTGACCAAGCTCGCGGCCATCTCCTCGGAAACCTTCGCCTGCTGGTCGAAAACCCCTATTGACTGCAGCGCAGCGTTTCGCATGAGCAAGAAGCCGTCCGCGATGGTGGCCGGCATCTTGGCCGCTTCATCTTTCAGCGTCTCGTTGATCTTGGTCAGTGCGGTGAAGACCACCTCGCCAGTGATCTTGCCCTCAGCGGCCAGCCGGCGAAGCTGCGTGATATCTGTGCCAAGCTCCTCTGCCAGTGCCTCAGCTACGCGACTGCCTGAGTTCAGAACGTTGTTCAGGTCCTCGCCGCGCAGCGCGCCCTCTGCCATTGCGCGCGACAAGCTGTTCTGCACCATTTGCGCCCGCTCGCCCTTCGCGCCAGAAACAACCAGGGCATTATTAAGCGCTTCGGTGTAGTTCAGCTGCTCAAGCGTTGATTTCCCCAGGGCGCGCAACGTTACGGAGTTCTGCGCGAACGCCTCGGCGGTAGACTCAAGACTGGAGTAAGTGCCGCGCGCAATATCCGACAGGCGCGACATAACAGCCGTAACGTCCTGATGGGCGCCAATAGACAGGCGAACTCGGGAGGTCAGATCGGACCAGGTGTCGGCAGCGCCAACCACGCTCATTGCGCCGATACCAGCAGTTGCAGTAGCAAACAGGCGCTTCAGCGAGACCATCGCGGTATTAGCGGCTTTGTCAGTGGAAGACAGCGAGCTGTTCATCTGGTCCACGCCGCGCGCGCCAGTAGCTGCATCCCTTCCTGTGCCGACGAATGATTTGCCTGCGCTGCCGGCCGATCCCGAGGCGCCAAGGCCCACGCGCTCCAAGGCCTCCAGGGCTTTCGCCAGATCCCTTGCCTGCTGCTCCGCAGAGCGCGTCTCAAGGACGATTGATAGCCTTGACTCTTGGCTCATGATTTTCTCCAGGCGAAAAAAAACCGCCAGCGGCGGTCGGTGTTTTGTTGTTGGGGCTACGCTGTTGCGAATGTCCGGTGCTTTGCTTTGGGTATTAAAAAACCCGCCGAAGCGGGTTTGGCGAGCCAGGGGCCTTACCTTTCTGTAATAGTTAACTCTCCGGCTAAATCGCCCGGCTCGAAAATACATATTGCCCGATGGCCAATCTTCTGACCGAGGCCATTCTGCGCCTCAAAATCCAGAGTCAGGCGAACGTTTCCTGTCACCGGGGCTTTGTAATAGCTAGAGCCTAGCAACTCGCTAAAACGAACAGTGTTTTTATGGTTAGCCTTTCCTAGCACCAGCTCTTTGCACCTAGCCATTGCGTCAGCCTGGCTTACAGCCCTCTCAGAATTTGTCCTTATCTCGCCCCCCGACAAAAGATCACCACTTGTAATTTCAAGTCTTTTATCTTCTTCGCAGTCAACCATGTATTTCATATTGCTCAGGACGCTTTCGCGCCTCATAAACAGAACGCTAGACACATGCTGGCACTTGCCGGAATCAATAGCCTTCTTTGCAGCGGCGATCTTTTGCTCATTAATTTCCTTTGTCTTTTTTGTGAATCTTTTATATGCCGGATCTGAGCTGTCTCCCCCATCAATCAGGGAGCTGTCAGAATAATCTTCTAGAATCCATTCTGATATTTTTCCCTCATACGGGTCGTCAGGATCATTCTTGAACCGCAACTCTTTCGTGCTGACCCATCCACCAATACCTTTAAGCCACTCAGGCTCTGTCCTGGCAACATGCGAGAAATCACCTTGCGTGCAGCTCACATAGACCAACCCTTCAGACCCAATATTATGGTAGTGAGTCTCCTTTAGAACCTGGGTCGCCTTTTCGTTGATGACATAAGGGGCGGCGGCAGATGGGGCGGATCTCAAAGTAATACTTCTTACAGGGCGAACCACCTCACCAACATCCGCCGCGCCAGATCTGCAGGCTGACCTGTCAATGGAAAGCTCTGGGGCAGCCACCTTCTTACCACCAGAATCCCCGCACCCCGCCAGCGCCAGCGCCATGCCCGTCACTATCAAAATCCGCTTCATGCCCTGCCCTCCCTGAAAAAACCTAGGGTAGCAAAGCGACAGCACAAACACCCAGCGCTAGGCTGGGTGGTCGTTTCGCGGCTGGGTTAAACGGTCGCCAGGCGATCCACCATGTCGGGGTATTCCTCGACGAGCTTGATCAGCAGTGCCGCCTGTGCGTTGGGCTTGGCCTTATCCTGCTCCCAGTTACGGAGAGTGGCCGGGCTTGTCCGGATGCGCCGGGCGAATACTTCTTGCGACATACGCAGGCGCTTTCGGAGACCGACAATTTCTTCAGGACTCACTTCCGGCGCGGGCTTGGCATCAACCGTGTACTGGCGAAGGGTGATTTTGCCCTCACGCTGGGCGGCCATTTCACCGACGCCCTGCATCATTTCGGCAAACAGATCGCGCTTTTTCATTTGGCACCTCGCAGCTTCAGCTCATCACCGATGGCTTTCTTGAGCGCCCTCTCCTGATCTGGAGTGAGGCTCTCAAGCTCATCTTTGTCGTAGATGGCGAACATCCAGAACTGACCATCACCAGATAACCAGTAATAGATGACTCGCAAGCCGCCCCGCTTACCCTTCCCTCTTCGTCCATCGGCCCAGCGCACCTTTCGGAAGCCTCCGGTTCTGGGCATTACAGCGCCAAGCTCCGGGCTGGCCACAAGGTCGTTTTGCAGCTGCCGATACTCGTCATCCGTAAGGTACTCACCAACGGTTGCGGTAAAGCTGGTGGTCTCGAAGAAGACGGCTTTCATGGGTGGAACTATACGCAAGTTGCTCATATTTGAGCAAGGCTTGCCTGCAAGATACTGCCGCCGAACTCTGCGCCAAAGCCTGGCATTAGCCTGAAGCCGACGAATCAGTCTCCGTACAATCGCCAGAAGTGAGGAGTTCGATAGCGCTCTCATAGGCGCGGCGCTCCTCATCGGACCATTCGTGGCCGTGGTGAGCGAGCGCTACACCCAGAAGATCCAGGCAGTTGCGAATTTTGTTGCGGGACTCAGTGGTGTGCATTGTTGCTTCCTCTTCTTCGGTGAACGCAAAAACCCAGCGCGGGGCTGGGTTGAGATATTGAATTTCGTTACATTCTCAGAATACTTGCGGCTACAGCTGCTGCTGCGGTCTTGATTGTCTCAAACGACAACTCAAGCCCCTTTTCTCGAATTATTCCTACGGTCTTGTTCCAGACGCCCTGCGTCCTGATCTGGTCAAGGAACTCATGGCCTGCCCATGTCAGCTCAAAGGCGTGGCATTCGCGCCCGCTGCCAAACCCACTGGAGCATGTGGCATCGAGCAGCCCCGCCTCTTTCATCAGGAATATGTGGTATGAAACCAAGGCGTGGTCATATCCCGGCACGTCTCTGCCTGTCACTGCCTGGGCTCCAGACTGCAGCCCTTCCACGGCCATTAGTATTTTCCTGACCAGCTCCCAGTCTCTTTTCATTTACCTCTCCAGAAAACCCAGCACTAGGCTGGGTTAGGGCAAAGCGGGTTTTTAGTGCCTGACGCCGCCGGCGACCACTACTGGCAACCCTGACTTGAGCTGATCAGCAAGGCGCTTGAGCAGATCAAGCACCGACTCCTTCCATAGGATCTGCTGTACCGGCTTGCCATCGCTGTGCTTCTTGGCGGTATCAGTGATGACTGCGAAGGCTTTGCCGTCTGGCAGTAGCTCCCATCGCTTCTTGCCCTTCGCATACTCAGTGCTGCGCTGGAGCCCGCAGTCAGCCAGCAGCTTGTTCATCTCCCGCGCCGTCATGCGGAACTTGGCGCCAAGCTCGGTAGGCGTGTAGTTCAGCTCTTGGGCCTCGTTGACCAAGCGCCTCACCCCGGCCATCTCCATCAGGTCGATGCCGATGGCAGAGCGGACCATGCTGTTCGCGCTCAAGACCGCCTGGTTGCCTTCCAGGCCAAAGCCCTCTGCGATCCGCTTGGCTGCATCGAAGCTGTCAGCGGCTACCGGCAATCGGCGTTCGACCGGGATTACTGAGTCGTTGGCTGCGGCTCTTGGATTCACTGCACGGCCTTCATTCCAGTACTGCCAGAGCGTGTCATCGCATTCGTTCTGGTACTCAACAACCTTTTCCCGAACTCGCTCGCTTCTGATCCGGCTAGCCTGAACTGTAGCCATCCACCCAGCAAGCTTGCGAAGCGGAAGACAGGTGGTCATCTGCGGGCCGCTGGCTGAGGGTATCTCCATAAGCACCACGCCCCAGCGATCCGAGTTATTTGTTATGCGCTTGTGCTGCCCTCCCCAATCCAGCCCAATTCCTTCAACAACTGGCTTCATGGGTACGTAGGGCTGACCCTGGTGGTCGACCAAGTAAAGGCTGGCTCCATGGAATGGAACGGTTATCAGCGCGCTCATGCCATCGCCCTCCCCTGAAATTGATTGAACCCCTTGCGCGGCTCCAGCGGCATCAGCTCCCGCATTTCCACGGTGAAGGTGCGATTGCCGATCTTGACCAGCCACCAGCGGCCGATCAGGTAGACGAGTTCGACGGAGCGGCCAATCAGTGATTCCTGTCCGCCGATGACCATTGCGGTTGCGCCTTGCTTGAGAGTGAAGTTCATGCTGCTGCCCTCGCGTAGTGATTGGCGCCCAGGCGCTTTTGCACCGCTTCGAACTCAGGGGCCAGCGCCTGCAGCTTATGGAACCCTGCGTAGCCATCTCGGAAATGGTCAATCATCTGTGCGCCTACAGGGCTTCCGATGCCGCTAAAGTGCGAGTAGAGCTTGTAGCGGTCGAAGATGTCGTACAGCTGCTTAAAGTGGCAGCACATGAAGTAGACGTCGTACAGCTGTGAATCAGTCAGCAGGGTTCCGGGCGTGGCTCGCGGCTTTGGCAGCCACTCTCCCTCCTGCACCTGGTACGCAGCGATGAAGTTCCGAGCGCTGTCCAGCTGGGCCGCCGGAATGTCCTCGGCGCTCACCACGCTGAACGCTTTGTGCACCTGCGACCAGATGTGGTTCTTCGCGCCGCGGCGAGCAGCTGCCGGAAGATGACGGACCTTGCCATCTACGACGGCAGCCAGGCAGTGGAAGCCGTCGGTGCCGATAGTAGTGCTGAGCACGCTGGCGGCCGTGCGATCATCATGACGAACGGCGACCCCATCGTTCCAATACGACCAGAGCACGTCGTCGCACTCGTTCTGGTAAGCGATAACGCCTTCGCGCAACTCAGGGCGTACCTTGCTGGCATGAATCGACATCAGCCAGCCGGCGAGCTTGCGCAGCGGCAGGCATGCCATATCGCGGCGCTTCCCATCACCAGCAACTGTGGTGATCATCACCATAGTTGAGTTGAATCGGCCGCCCTGCAGCTTTGCGTACTGGCTTTTCCAGTCCAGCCCCATGCCTTCCACAACCGGCTTCATCGGCACGAAGGGTTCGCCTGCATTGTCGATCAGCAGCAGTTCCTTCTGGCGAAACGGGATAATCTTGGCTGAAACGTTGGTTGTGCTATGATTCGTCATGACGCTTGATTCCTCGCTGGTCTCATCGTTATTCGAAGCCCTGACGAATCTCACCTCGTCGGGGCTTCTTCGTTTCAGGCTGCTGCCTGCTTGCTTTGCATTTCCCGCCATTTGAAACCCTCCTCGATCAATAAGCCCAATTCAGAATTGAGGCTGCGACGATTACGTTTGGCCGCCTCAGCAGCCCGCTCCTTGATCTCACCCTCCAAGCTCAATGGATAGCGCGATTTAGCTTCCTTCATATAACCTCCTTACTCATCACTTGACATCATTAGGCATCACTCAGGACATCAAGTCAACATCATTTCACATCGTTTACTTGCGCAGATATACATCCGGCTAGATCATTGCCACGTTGATCAAATTGGAGTTGCCATGCGTCACCCAAAGGGTTTTGCATCTAGATTGGTGCGCCTCAGAGCCGATGCTGAAATGACTCAGCGCGACCTAGCTAAGGCCAGCGGGATCAGCGTTCCTCAAATAGGGCGTTATGAAACGGGCATTTCAAAGCCGCGCATGACTGCACTGGTCAAGCTGGCCAAAGCGCTTGCAGTCGACGTTTCAACCCTCCAAGACGCCGACGACGAGCCTGAAGTATTTGAACTGGCCATGATCTCTACGGACGGCTCGTCGAGCCCTATCACCTTGCCTCAATCGACCATTGATTGGCTGCAGGCTGATGCTGATCGGCATGGCGTTACGCTTGAAGCAACATTGGCCGCAATGCTTACGTTTGCGAAGGCGAAAGAAGAGGGCTCAGACACAACCTATGAAGCAGTTCTGGCTGAGACAGTGAACGTACTTGCCAATTGGCCTACGCCAAATCAACCCGACAAGACGTAGCCCACAGCAAAAGGCCAGCGGTTCGGCTTAATGCTGCGATGGGTGGATGGATGCTCAGTTCCGCCGATGGTGGCGCGGTGATAGCGTGCAGGCTTTTGCTAGGGAGGGTTTCCAATGCTTCACGTTATTCACTTCGCCGGGCCCATAAATCAGGGAACAGCCAGCCAGCTGCAGAACGCAACTCTTAGCGCTATAGCGCAAGGCGCCACCCAGCTCCGATATCACGTATCCACAGATGGCGGCAGCACGCTGTATGGTTTCACGCTCTACAACCTCATCAGATCTCTGTCAGTTCCGGTGACGATGCACAACATAGGCAGCGTCGAGTCGATGGGCAATATCCTGTTTCTAGCTGCAGATCGTCGAGTCGCGGCGCCCCAAAGTCGGTTCCTGCTGCACCCGCTCAATTGGGGTTTCAGTGGGGGAAACGTTGACCACGCCAGGCTGGCGGAGCACGCCGCCTGCCTCGATAATGACTTTGATCGCTACGTCGAGATTTTCCACGAGCGCACCAAGGACGCTGGCGAGCCGCTCGACATCCGCAGCTGCCTGAAGAATACGGCTAGGGTCCTGACCCCCAGCGAAGCCACCGCCTCCGGGCTGGTTCATGCCGTGGAGGCACCTGTAATGCCCGGGCCCACTGAAGCAGTGAGCTGGTGGATAAACGCGTGAGCAGCCGCACATAACGCTCTCCTATTTGTTTAAATGAGAAGCGGGGCTGGAATAAAGCGCAGCCTCACTTCGACCGCATCGCCGCAAGGGCGCCCACCGCCGCCTTGCGCCCCATAGCCGCAGCCTACGCATCAGGCGCCCGATCAATCTCATCCAGCGCGAACAGCACCGGATCAACGATGCCGCGAGGTAGTGGCGAAGGGTGCGCCTCCAGCCAGTCCGAAATCTCCCTGGCAGAAAGTGGCAGTGGGATAGCGCCAGACATGCCAGCTATGTAGCGCCTGCCGCGCGATGCGTAATGGTATGTCTCCAGCAGGTGGCCAGTGACGGCGCACCGCTCGGGAACGTCCGGCACCGCCATCCGCAGGCGCTCATAGATCAGGCGTTGCTTTTCGGCTCGGCCTTCTTGGCCTGCCCACTCCCTTTCCCACTGGTAGCGGGCAATGACTTTCCCTTTACCGCGTCCAGCTGCTCGGTTGCGCTCTTGGTGATTTCGCCTGCCTGAGCGACGGCCCATACGAGCAGCGGCGAGCCCTCTTCGCTCGACAGAACAGCCTTGGCGGTATCGACGCTGTACGGCAGCTCAGCGCCATCTTCGTCTTGGAAGCCTTCCCAGTCGGCAATGACCAGCTCGGCGAGCATGCGCACGCTCTGCTCCTGCTGCGGCGCTGCGTCATTCAGAGCGCTGATGTCGCCGGCATCGTACCGGGCCAGCACGCTCTGATTGCGCCCCTGATGGATCTCCAGGCCGACGCGCACGATCCGATGGCCGAGGCCGCGAATCAGCAGCTTCACGCCCGGTTGATATTCGCGCCACTCTTCGCCGTGCTCGACGGGTTTAGCGGCTAGTACTGATTTTTTAACGATGAAAGCCATGTTGTGTTTCCTCGACGCCACGCCAAAAAAGGACCGGCCTGGGTGGCGTAATGCCCAGGTCGGCCAAAAGCTGCGGTTTGTTTACGGGATGGCTGGGGCGCGAGTGATCGTCGGAGCGACCTTCGCCACGGTCCAGTTGAGCGTCACTTGGATCAGGTCGCGCTTGCCGCCGTTGGGCAGCTCGCCGTCAACCTCGATGCTCGGGAAGTTGAACTGGTAGCTGTTGCCCAGGCTGTCGGTGACCGGGAAGGTCACTGCGAAGGCCTTGCGGGTCAGCTGCTCTTTCCAGATTTCCCACGCCGCCTTGGACCAGGCCAGCACGATGGTGCCGGTGATGGCTGCCTCGGTCGCGATGATCGCGCCAGGGCCGAGCTTGCTGTTGCCAAGGCAGCGCTGCAGCTGGACGGTGTTGTCAACGTTCATGGTCAGCGCAGAGACGCACGCCTGGCCCACTAGCGACACGCCATCGACGGTGATATCGCCCACGGCCAGCGAGGACATGAACGGCGTAGTGGTGGGCACCGCAGGATCAGTGACGAATGACGCTTCGGCATCTTCGTAGTCCAGCGCCTGGCCGCCGATGGTGATCGTGATCTTGCCCTGCTCAGGGATATCGATGCTGCCGGTGGCGGCGTGGACGCCCTTGAACAGTGAGTAGACGCCGATGTCTTCGAAGCCCTTCTGCACACTGAAGGTGTGGCGGGTATCGCCAACGGTCAGCACGTCGGCTGCCCAGTTGCCGTAGAACAGAGCTTCCAGCAGGTCGTCGAAGGTGCCGAACGACAGCTCACCGGTAAGATCGCCGCCAATTGTCAGTCCGGTGACGACACTGCCCTGGCTGATGCGGCTGGAAGTGATTTCGTCGCTGACCTCGGTGTCCGGGGTCGGCGACATGGTGTTGCCGGTAAGTCGAGCGGTTTTCCATTCGCCTGCTGCCGGAGTTGCCGGCGTGACACCGGGCGTGACCTCTTTAATGATGTGGGTGACTACTCTTGCGCCACTGGACATGTGTATCTCCTATCTGCGGGCATAAAAAAACCCGCTCGTGGCGGGCAGGGTTGGGATGCCTTGCGGCGGTTAGCGTCAGCCGGCGGTGAACCGGATAACGATGTTGATCTGGTAGAAGCCGGTGCCGGCCGCGTTGCCAGCTCGGTCGCCAACCCCTACATCCACCTGGCTGACCTCCCAGCACTCAAGGTTTCCGGTGCGCCAGTATTCGAACTGCTCGCAGAGATCATCGGTGAGCTTGGTCAGCCCCTTGATCCCGGCGTCCTTGCGGTCGAAGCACTGAATAACGATCTGGCCGGGGCGGCGCGTGCACGGCACGTCTGCCATGCCAGCAATGAAGCTGCGGCCGTACTGCAGGTTGATGCGGCACCACAGGCCAGCCTCAGGCGGCTCGAACACGCCAGGTTGATTCGGGTAGTCGATTCGATCCTGGCTTAACCCCTGAAACGAGGCCATTCGGGCAATGATCGCCACTCGGATCTGTTCATAGGTCATTGGCTGCCACCGTATTTGGCGACTACAGCGCCGAAGGCTAGGCGGTAAACGCCGTCCGAAGCCTGGTCGGAATGACCGTCTTCGATCTCAGATGCATAAGGAAGATTATTCTGTATGACGATCTCGCCATACGGCTGATCAGCACTGGCGATGATTTCGATTCCTTCCTGAAAGGACGGAATGCCAGCGGATGCCCCGCGTGGCGGCTCGGCATCCTTGCCACGGCCAGCGGCTAGGTCGTACCCAAGATCAACGCCGTCAACGCTGACGCGGTGATTCATGCGGTAAGTGCCCTCATCTACCGGCGAGCCAGATACCACGGCCTGCAGCGCCTCTAGGGCGATCTGGTTTCGCTTGATGCGCAGCTCGTTTTCCACGAGCCCAATGAATGCCGTCGGCGGGATAGTCCAAGCCATGTCACACCTTCCTGAGCTGCAGGCTCCACGTGGCGCTTGCCGGGTCTTGGCCGACCGGCCCGACAACGTCATATCCGCTGATCTTGTCGCCGACTTTTGGCGTGCCAGTCACCTCGGCCTGCAGCGCCGTGAGCTTTATGTCGGTACGCAAGATGTTGATGCCATCGACCATCTGCATGGAGTAGCTGCCGAACACGCCCCGACCGGTGTAGGTCTCGGTGATGCTCGGTCGCGTCTCGGTGATCGGGTCGTACGGGCCTTGACCAACGACGCGCGAGCCGGTGAATTCGGTCACGGCGTCGGCCAGGTCGGTATCGAATGCGTCCGCAATATCAGCGGCCAGATCGTCTCTGAGGCCCATGTCAGATTCTCTTGAGCATTTGAATGGCCTGACCAAGCTGGACTGGTGCTCGATCACAGACCGCAACGCAGCAGCGCAAGCCGCTCGAGCGATCTTCGCCGCGGCGGTGATGGACGGGATCATTACCGAGAATCCGATGCGCTCGGTTGAGCGGGCCCGCGCACCTGAGCGGGACATTGACCCATTCACACCGGCAGAGCGTGACGCGATCCTGGCCGACCTGTACGCGCACCAGACGGGTTCGCGCCTGACCTATGCCTCGTTCTTCAAGCTCGCGTTCTACACCGGCCTGCGTACCGGCGAGCAGCTGTCGCTCCGCTGGGCTGATGTGGATCTACCGGGGCGCTCGATTCGGGTCCGAGCTACCCTGGAGAAAGGCGAGGTCCGCGAGAACACCAAGACCAAGCGCGTGCGCAAGGTGCTGCTGGTCGATCAGGCAGTTGAGGCGCTGGAGGAAATGAAGCAGCTGACCCAGGGCGGCGAGTTCGTCTTCGCGCCTACCAGCGGCAAGGGAGGCCATATCACCAACGTGGTCAGCACGGCCTACCACCTCAAGCAGAGCATGAAGCGACTGGGCATTCGTCCTCGTCGGCAGTACGATACCCGGCACACCTACGCGACGGTTTGCCTGTCTGCAGGGATGGCGCCGGCCTTCATCGCGCAGCAGCTCGGCAACAGCATCCAGACGCTGCTCAAGCACTACGCGAAATGGATCAACTCAAGCGCTGACTGGGCCGAATTGGAAAAGCTGAAAAAGCCAAATCGGTACGGAATTGGTACGACTGAGCCAATCGAAGCGACAGAGGCCTTGCGGCAGTAGACGCACAGCGCTTCTTTTGGACTTCCGGGTATAGTAAAAATAACCAAACCAGCCAGTCCAGTATTAAACGTATCCCATGATTGAAGACCTGCCCGCTCCATCCGGCCCTGGCCGACCGAAGGACCCCGCCAAGCGCGAGGCGATACTTGCCGCCGCGCAGACACTGTTCCTCGGCAACGGCTACGAGGGCAGCAGCATGGAGGCCATCGCCGCCGAGGCCGGGGTTTCCAAACTCACGCTGTATAGCCATTTCAAGGACAAGGAAGCGCTGTTCGCCGCTGCGGTGAAGACCACCTGCGAAACGCGCCTGCCGCGCAAACTGTTCGTGCTGGCAGAGGATTGCTCGATCCGGCAGGCATTGCTCGATCTCGGCCATGCGTTTCAGGATCTGGCCAACAGTCCCGAATCCATTGGCCTGCACCGCGTCATGGTGGCGCTGGCGACGCAGAATCCGGGGCTGTCACGGATGTTCTACGACGCCGGTCCGCAGCGGCTGCTGCAAGATCTCGAACAGCTGCTGGCCCAGGCCCACGCACGCGGCCTGCTGGCCGTGCCGGTCCCCAAGCACGCCGCCGAGCACTTCTGCGCACTACTCAAGGGCGGCACACATTTCCGTCTGCTGATCGGCTACGACACTGCGCCGGATGCCGCCGAGGCGCGCAGGCATGTGGAGGATGTGGTCACCCTGTTCCTGCGCGCCTATGCGGCTGGAGATTAACTGCGCTGGCTGAACTACAGCGCCGACAGGGTGCGAAATTCATCTTGGGCGAGCTGATCGGTCATGCCGCTGACGAAGTCCTGCAGCATCCGGCAGCGGTAGTAGAACGCCCACAACGGCTGGTCGGGCGAACCTTCGGGGTGGTTCTTCAGCGCTTCGTGATAGGCCTTGATCAGTTGGCTGGGCAAGCGCCTGGCCAGCATCTGCAGGTGCGGTTCGCTGCGGCAGACGCCTTCGGTCAGAGCATGGAACACCGGCACGGGAACACCCAGCAGCGGCGCGTAGCTATCCAGCAATCCCTGCAGAATCCGGTAGCCCTGAAGTTGCAGCGTATCCACCTCGCGATGACAGAAGACATGCTCCGTCGCCACGTCCTTGAAGGTCTGCACGATGGCATTCTCCAGGCTGGCATCCTCCAGCAGGGCACGGTCCAGGGTGCCGTGGTACACCACCTCGATATGCTCGATGAACTGCCGGGCCGCGTGCTGCACCAGCGGATGCACCATGTTCACCCGCAGCCAGATGAAGAACTCGCCAACTTTGTTGATCGTCTCCTTCTGCGCCCGCGCTTCGGCATAGGCGACCATGCTGCGAAAGCTGCGTCCGGTCGTGCCGATCGGCTCATCCGGCGAGCCGTGCTCGGCGAACTTGTCCACCAGCAACCGGGCCAGTTGCTCGATGCTGAAGATGCCCTTCTCCACCGAATCCTCGATATCGGCCAGGCAATAGGCGATATCGTCCGCCGCCTCCATGATGTAGGCGAGCGGATGGCGCGTGCCGGGCACCAGCCCCAGGGCCGCCTGCAACTCGCTGACGAAAGGTTCCTCGGACAGATAGAAGCCCGGCTTCTTCAGCAGATAGGCCCCTGGCGAGTCTTTCGCCGGTTTCGGCGCATAGGCGGCACGCACGTACTTGAGCAGCCCGGCGGTCTGGGTATAGGTCAGGTTCAGCCGCTGCAGGCTGACCACCAGGCGGATCGCCTGGGCATTACCTTCGAACGCCCGCAGATCGTTCAGCATCCGCGCACGCAAGGCCGCGTTGCCCTGCCCGCCCGGCACGGCAGCGTCGAACAGTGCCTCCAGATGACGCGTGAACCACTCGCCAATGGCGAATTCACCGAAATGGCCAAAGGGCGGATTGCCGATGTCGTGCATCAGGCAGGTCATTTCCACCAGGCTTTCCAGCGCACCTTCCAGGCCGTCCAGCCCATAGTCGCGGGCCTTGTCGCCGAGCTGCTTGTACAGCGTGCGCACGATGAAGCGACCGGTCTGCTGCACTTCCAGCGAATGCGTCAGGCGGCTGCGTACTGCGGCATTGCGCTCCAGCGGAAAGACCTGGGTCTTCTGCTGCAGACGGCGCACGCCGGCGGAATTGATGATGCGTCCACGGTCGCTTTCAAGCTGATCGACGATCAGCGTCAGGTCGCATTCCGATGCCTTGAGTTCTCCTTCCACCCGGCCATAGGGTCGCTGGCGGGAAATCTTGTTCTTGAAGTTCACAGGCACCGGCATGGATCGCACTCGCAAAACGAAGAAGAGACGAGCCTAACGCGGCACGCCGGGTTTACCAAGGCGGCCTGAACGCCGGAAGCCCAAACATCACCTCAGGTCGAAGACTGTCTCAGGGCCGTGCGCATCCGACCGAGCAACCAGCCGCCGCTCACGTTGATCACCAGCCCCAGCATCACCAGCAGCGCGCCGAGGGTCTGCAGCAATCCCAGGTGCTCATCGAGCAGCCAGGCCGCCGAAGTGAGACCGACTACCGGCACCAGCAACGAGAACGGCGCCACAGTGCCGGCCGGATAGCGCGACAGCAGTCGGCTCCACAGGCCGTAGCCGAGAATGGTCGCGCCAAAGGAGAGATAAGCCAGCACCAGGAGCGAATCCAGCCCGATGCCACTCAGGGCCGTCTCGATGCGTACCGGGCCTTCCAGCAGCCAGGAAAGCGCGAAAAACGGCAGCGGTGGAATCAGGCTGCCCCAGACCACCAAGCCCACCAGATTCACCTTGCCCACCTTGCGCGTGACGATATTGCCCAGCGCCCACATCGAGGCCGCGCAGATGGTCAGCACGAAGCCGGCCAGGGTCATGCTGCGATCACCCTGCAGGCCGATCAACAGCAGGCCGCCCGCGGCGACCAGCAGGCCGATCAGGTTGGCCACGCGCAGGCGCTCGCCCAGGAACAGCGCCGCGAAGAACAGCGTGAAGAAGGCCTGGGATTGCAGCACCAACGAGGCCAACCCGGCGGGCATGCCGACGTTCATCGCGTAGAAGAGAAAAGCGAACTGACCCAGGGAAATCGTCGCGCCGTAGGCGAACAGCCAGCGCAGCGGCAACTGCGGGCGCTTGATGAAGAATACCGCCGGAAAGGCCGCCAGCAGGAAACGCAACGCGCCCAGCAGCATCGGCGGAATATCTTCCAGGCCAACCTTGATCACCACGAAGTTCATGCCCCAGACGACGATCACCACCAGGGCCAGCAACAGGTCTTTGGGCGACATGGCACAGCGTTCCGGGTAAAGAACTCATTAAAGCCGGGTTCTGCGAACTTGCCCTCGTACAGCCAGCAACGGTTTTGGCCATACAGTTGGCCTGATCGCGCTCACATCCTCACCCGTCACATATCGCGGCCCGTGCCAGCGTTGCCCGCAACGGCTAGAATCGACGCCTGAACGAAACCAGAGAAGCAGCCATGGGCGCACAGTGGAAAGCAAAGCATAAAGAAGCGGCAGCCAACGCCAAGGGACGTACCTTCGGCAAGCTGTCGAAAGAGATCATGATCGCCGCGCGTAGCGGTGCCGATCCGGACATGAACCCGCGCCTGCGCCTGGTGGTGGAACAGGCGAAAAAAGCCTCGATGCCGCGCGAAACCCTGGAACGCGCCATCAAGAAAGGCGCCGGCCTGCTTGGCGAAAGCGTGCATTACGAGCGCACCACCTACGAAGGCTTCGCGCCGCATCAGGTGCCGGTGATCGTCGAGTGCCTGACCGACAACGTCAACCGCACCGTGGCCGAGATTCGCGTACTGTTCCGCAAGGGTCAGCTGGGTGCTTCGGGGTCGGTCGCCTGGGATTTCGACCATTGCGGCCTGATCGAAGCGGCGCCCGCCAGCGCCGATGCCGATCCGGAACTCGCCGCAATCGAAGCCGGCGCCCAGGACTTCGAAGAAGCCGACGAAGGCGCCTGGCTGTTCATCAGCGACACCACGGACCTGGATACGGTCTGCCGCGCCCTGCCCGAACATGGTTTCAGCGTGCAGTCGGCACAGCTCGGCTATCGCCCGAAGAACCCGGTAACCACACTGTCCGCGGAAGAACTCGAAGAAGTCGAAGCCTTCCTCGCCGCCATCGATGCTCACGACGACGTGCAGAACATCTACGTCGGGCTGGCAGGCTGACGGCTGCACGATACCGATTGATCGCCTTTGTCAGCAGGATATGCCCATGAGTACCAACAAACCGAACACACCTTACGCCCAGCGCGAACAGGGGTATCGTGAAAAAGCCCTGAAGATGTACCCCTGGGTGTGCGGGCGTTGCGCCCGTGAGTTTTCAGGCAAGCGTTTGAGTGAACTGACGGTCCATCACAAGGACCACAACCACGACAACAACCCTGAAGACGGCTCGAACTGGGAACTGCTCTGCCTGTATTGCCACGACAACGAACATTCACGCTATACGGATAATCAGTACCAGGCCGAAGCCCGGCCCGGCAGTGACCTGGGCCCGAAGGAAACCTTCAAGGCCTTCGCCAACCTGGCCGACCTGCTCAAGAAAAAGCCGGACTGAAACCAGCCCGGCTTTTTCGCTGCAATCTATTTCTTTTATTTCACCAGCAGGACCGGCACCGACACCTCATGAATCACCCGGTTGGCGACCGAGCCCAGCAGCATGCCGGTGAAACTGCCCAGGCCGCGCGTGCCCATCACCACGGTATCGCAACCCAGGCGCTTGACGGCCTCATTCACTTGCTCGGCCACGTTGCCCAGAGCGGCATGGCCTTCATGGGCAATACCCGCCGCCTGCAACACCGTCGTCGCCTCGGCAATGATGGCGCGCGACTTGGCCAGAAGACTGTTGTTGAGATCCTCGATCATATTGGAGGTGACGTATTCGCCATAGATCACTGGCTCATGCTGGGCATTGAGCACATGCACTTCGAGCGGTTTGGGTGCATCGGTGGCGAGATTGACGATGTATTGCAGCGCCCGTCTGGAATTGTCCGAGCCATCGAAAGCGAGAAGAATATTGCGCATGTCGAACCCTCCATGAAATATGTGAAATCAGCATAACCCAATGCACGGACGCTTCGACCATACACATAGCCATTCATTGATCTGCAGCATGCCCGCCAAACCACGGAGCAGAAGCGCGGCAGAAATCGACCGCCAACATGACCAGAACCACCATGCTCGATGACCGGCTGCGCCTGCTGCCAGACGAACACAGGCCACTTCTGGAGAAATTCTACCGTGCCCATCGCAGCCATATGCGCGTTCCGGGCGGAGCACACTGCTGGGTCGCTGGCGCCACTGAAATCATGGCGGCACTCTGCCTGACCAGTATCGAGAGCGGGCACTGGCTGACCGGATTACTGGTGGCACCGGAGCAGCGCAAAAAAGGGCTGGGCGCACGCCTGGTAACCAAGGCAATGAGTGAAAGCACGGGACCAGTCTGGTTGTTCTGCGTTCCGGAGTTGATACCCTTCTATCGGCGACTCGGCTTCAGCGAAAGCACGCTGCTGCCCGAATCACTGGCCTCGCGCCTGCTGCGTTACAACCGCAACAGAACGCTGACGGCGCTACAGCATGATAATGGAGGCAGATAGGCTGAGAGCAGCCGCTCGGCTGCTCCTGATGCTCAGTTACGGAGAAATGGGGTCGCTGGCGGGGAAGGTTTCTTCCAGTGCTTCATCGAGCTGGTCTTCGTCCGCCTCGTCCGGACCGCGGTCGACATGATCGTCTTGCGGCTGTTCCGGCTGTGAAGGTTCGTGCGAGGGTTTGCCGTTCATGATGAGCTCCTGCGAGTTGGTCATGAGTTTAGTCTGCCAATCGCGGAAGTCGTTCCGAGAAGCCGGCTGGCGGTCAGTTACCACTCACCTGCCACGTCACTTTATTGCACACAAAAAAAAGGGGCGGGGTTTAAGCCCCGCCCGCCTCCTTCCATGCTTCCTTCTATTTCCTGCTCATCGTCCTGATGAAGCCACTTCTTGCGGCTGTTCCTGACCGACATCCTTGCCGGCTGTGCCTTGTCCCTGAGCACGGCTGTGATATTAAGCATCTGGTCGCCCACGGCAACTCGCAGAAAATTTATGCCGAATCAGAAAAACTCAACGGTATTGAATTTTTTTACTTTTAAATCAATTGCTTAAGTTATACATAAGCTTGGTGACAGAGGGCTTTTCCGTTTTTTGCTTACACCTCGCGTAAGCGAATGCTTACACACAATACAGCCTTGGAAAGGCTTCAGAGCACGGAGGGATTAACCTGACAGGTGCTCTTCTCGCACACAGAAGCATGCACTCGCACTGGAAGAGCGCACAGCCCCTTGCCAGTATCTGGCAAGGGGCTGGCAGATCAGCCGTTCGTTAACCGAACAGCGCTTCGCTGGACAATCCATTGCGCTCGAAAATCTCGCGCATGCGCTTGAGTGCCTCGACCTGGATCTGACGCACCCGCTCGCGGGTCAGGCCGATTTCCTTGCCGACTTCCTCAAGCGTACAGCTCTCATGGCCGCGTAAACCGAACCGCCGAATGACTACTTCCCGCTGCTTTTCGGTCAGGTCGGACAACCACTGATCGATGCTGGCCGAGAGATCATCATCGAGCAGCAGCTCACAGGGATCGTTCGGCTTGTCATCGCTGAGGGTATCGAGCAGCGTCTTGTCGGTGTCCGGGCCGAGCGACACATCCACGGAGCTCACCCGCTCGTTCAGCCCGAGCATGCGCTTGACGTCGGCAACCGGCCTTTCCAGCAGGCTGGCGATTTCCTCGGGGCTGGGTTCGTGATCGAGCTTCTGAGTCAGTTCGCGAGCTGCGCGCAGATAGACGTTCAGCTCCTTGACCACGTGAATCGGCAGGCGAATGGTGCGGGTCTGGTTCATGATCGCCCGCTCGACAGTCTGCCGAATCCACCAGGTGGCATAGGTGGAAAAACGGAAGCCGCGCTCGGGGTCGAATTTCTCTACGGCCCGGATCAGCCCGAGGTTGCCCTCTTCGACCAGATCCAGCAGTGACAGCCCGCGATTGACGTAACGCCGGGCGATCTTCACCACCAGCCGCAGGTTGCTTTCGATCATGCGCTTGCGTCCCGCCGGATCGCCCTTTCGGGCCAGACGAGCGAAATGCACTTCTTCTTCGGGGGTCAGGAGGGGGGAAAAGCCGATTTCATTGAGGTACAGCTGGGTCGCGTCGAGCGCCCGGTTGTAATCGATGAATTTGTGTTGCCTGGCGGTTGTAGCCCCCGAGCGGGAGCCGATCGAGCGAACGCGGGTGGTGTCGCTGGAGCGTTTCGATCCAGCAGTCTGGTCCATAAGTAGAACGCTATCGTCTACGTCAAACTCCGGCACTTCTTTTTTGAGAGCCATTATTGTTGTCCTGTTCTGAGTTCGACAACAGGCTCGGGTGGCACGCAATCCTTGGCAACACACGAGCCCCCTGTGACCGGAACAGGCAGGCCTCAGCTCAAGGTTTGGGCAGGTATTGCAGAGGATCTACAGGCTTGCCCTGGCGGCGAATCTCAAAGTGCAGCTTCACCCGGTCGGTTCCAGTCGATCCCATCTCGGCAATTGTCTGCCCAGCTTTGACTTGTTGGCCTTCCTGAACCAGCAGCCTGCGGTTGTGGCCGTAGGCACTTACATAGGTATCGCTGTGCTTGATGATCACAAGTTCGCCGTAACCCCGTAAACCACTACCGGCGTACACAACAGCCCCATCAGAAGCAGCTAAAACAGGCTGTCCTAATTCCCCGGCGATATCAATGCCTTTATTCAAACTACCGTTTGAGGAAAAACGACCGATGATCTGCCCTTTCGCCGGCCATGCCCAGCCGCTTGCCGAACGGGACACCGGCGTGACCGGGGTGGTGGCTTGCGGGCTCGCCTGGGGTGCCCTGGTGATGGGTGGCGGCGCAGGCACTGGCGTTGCGACCACTGGCGCATTGGCGCGAGGTGCCGGTACAGGTGATGGGCTTGCAGGCCGTGTGGCGACACTGCGCGGCGCACTGCCGCTGAACTGGATGCGCTGGCCAGGATGGATCACATGCGGCGGGCCAATACCGTTAAGCTGAGCCAGTGCCTTCCAGTCCCAGCCGAAGCGAAAGGCGATGGACCAGAGGGTATCGCCACGCTGAACGATGTAATGGCCACTGGTCACGCGATCACGAGTGTTGCGATCAACTACCTGCACGCCCCCCGTAGGCGAGCTCGCACAACCGGCCAGCAAAACACCGGCCAGCACCATGACCAGCGCAGCATGGGCCGAAGGCTTGCGAATCCACTGCACAACTGCTGTGAGCCTCAACGAACACTCCCTGGACTTAGTCTGCTCAGACGTTCTGAGCCATAGGCTGACGCCGACCGGCAAACCATTCAAGCCCCACTACCAGCACAATGCCTGCAACAGCCATCAGCACGGCCAGCATGAGTTGCGGGTCCTGCCCGGTGAGGCTGGCATAACTGTCCGGTGAAATATTCTGCTCCAGCAAGGGCGTACGCTCACCCTGGGAGTTGGTGCGCCAGGTGAGTGTTTCCTTCCAGGGCCAGACCTTGTTCAGCGAGCCCAGCATCAATCCGGTGAGAAAGGCCAGGGTAAGGTCGCGCCAGCGCTCGAGCATCCAGCTGAGCACACGCGCGAAGCTCAGAATACCGACCAGGCAGCCTGCTGCGAAAATTGCCAGTATGCCGATATCGAGTGTTTTCACCGCTGCCAATACAACCGGGTACAAGCCCAGCAATACCAGAATGAAACTGCCGGAAATGCCCGGCAGGATCATCGCGCAGATCGCGATGGCGCCTGCGAAGAACAGGCTCAGACCGCTGCTGCTCCACTGTACCGGAGCGGCCACGGTGATCACGTAGGCGAAGGCTACGCCGAGCACCAGCCCGACGACACGCGACAGGTCCCAGCGCTGGATTTGCTTGCCGACCAGATGCACCGATACCAGGATCAGACCGAAGAAGAACGACCAGATCAGGATCGGATGCTCCTCCAGCAGGTAGCTGATCAGCTTGGCCAGGCTGAACACGCTGGTGAAGATCCCGCCCAGCAGAATCAACAGGAAATTGGCATTGGCCGCCTTCCATGCGTCTTGAACACGCCCACGCAGCAACAGCAACGCCGCGCTTGGAATTGCGCCAATCGAGCGAAGCAACTCGTCATAGATTCCGGTAATAAAGGCAATGGTGCCACCGGACACCCCTGGAACCACATCGGCGGCGCCCATGGCGATGCCCTTGATGTACAGCATTAAAGCGCTCTTCATGCTTCCTTCCGCTGAGTCTTCAAACTACAGGTCCATTGAGCAGCGGTACGAAGCGCACGGTATCCAGCAGATGCCGGGAAAAACCGTCTTCCTCACGAACGATCAACATCAGTTGCTGAATCTCACCCGCCCCGACCGGAATCACCAGACGCCCACCGGGTGCCAGTTGATCGAGCAGGGCTTGCGGCACGTCCGCTGCCGCCGCAGTCACGATGATGCCGTTGTAAGGCGCCAATGCCGGCCACCCTTCCCAGCCATCACCCCAGCGAAAGACCACATTGCGCAACTTCAGTTCGACCAGCCGCTCCTTGGCCCGCTCCTGCAGCACCTGGATTCGCTCGACCGAGAACACCCGCTCCACCAGTTGCGCCAGCACAGCGGTCTGATAACCGGAGCCAGTGCCGATCTCCAGCACCTTGTCCAGCGGGCCGTCGGCCAGCAGCAGTTCGCTCATGCGCGCAACCATGAATGGCTGCGAGATGGTCTGATTGTGGCCAATGGGCAGCGCGGTGTCCTCATAGGCACGGTGCGACAGGGCCTCGTCGACGAACAGATGACGTGGCGTGCGTCGAATGACTTCCAGCACGTGTGCGTTCGACAAGCCCTCATCATAGAGGCGCTGAATCAGACGATCACGGGTACGTTGCGAGGTCATCCCGGTTCCGTGGCGCATCAGATTCTCCTGTCCAAGATGATTCACAGCACCCCCTCCAGCCAACGGTCCAATCCCTGGAATGCTTCGCGAAAGGTGCGATCGAGTTGCAATGGCGTGATCGAGACATAACCCTGCATCACTGCATGGAAATCGGTTCCCGGCCCGCCGTCCTCGACATCGCCGGCCACGGAAATCCAGTAGCCATCCTTGCCGCGCGGATTGGCCTGTTTCACCGGCGGTTTGGCCCGGCTGCGATGGCCGAGACGGGTCAGCTGGATACCACGGATATGGTCCAGCGGCAGGTTGGGCACATTGATGCTCAGCACGGTGCGCGGCGGCAGATCGAGCTGGTCATGCTTCTCCACCAGCTTGCGCGCGATATAAGCCGCCGTTGGCAGGTTGTCCGGCGAACGCGAGACCAACGAAAAGGCGAATGCCGGCTTGCCGGTGAAGCGCCCCTCGATGGCCGCCGCTACGGTGCCCGAGTAGAGCACGTCATCGCCCAGGTTGGCGCCCAGGTTGATACCCGAAACCACCATGTCGGGCGCCTCGTCGAGCAGGCCGTTGATCCCCAGGTGCACGCAATCGGTGGGTGTGCCGTTCACGCCGATGAAACCGTTCGGCATGGTCGTCGGGTGCAGCGGGCGATCCAGCGTCAGCGCGCTGCTGGCGCCACTCATGTCCTGGATGGGGGCGACCACCCGGCACTCGGCATAATCCGCCAGCGCGTCATAAAGCGCGGCGAGCCCAGGTGCATACACCCCGTCGTCGTTGGCGATCAGAATACGCATCAGATGTCCGTCTGCCCTGCCAGGCTGACCAGCTCGCGCACCACAGCGGTGGCGAAGCATCCGGTCGGCAGGACGAATTCAAGTTGCAGAATGTCAGGCCCCGGATAATGCCACGACAAGCCGCCAATGGGGAGGCGAAGAATGCGCCGCTCATGCTTCATTCCGGCTTCTGCGAGCCACTTGGCGATTGCCGGCTCAAGCGCCGCGATATCCGCCTCCAGCGCCTGCGTCGCGCCACCCGCAGGCGATTCGCCCTCCCCCCACAAGGGGCCGGTAGGGTGCAGATCAAGGATCGCCAGGCGCGGGTCAGCGCATTCGGCTTCGCCAGCGGGAAAGAAGCTGCGGCTGTCGGTAAAGGCCAGCAGGTCGCCGACTTGCGCCTGGCGCCAGGTTCCGGCGGCGACACGTTCGGCCAATACCCGATTGAACAGGTAACTGCGCCCCGCCGAAAGCAGCCGCGAGCGCAGGTTGCGCTGTACCGGCAACTCCTGTCGCTCGGCATATTCGCGCGCACCAAGCACATTGCCGCCCTCGAAGCCGAAGCGCTGCAGGCCGAAGTAGTTGGGCACGCCGTGCGCCTTGATGCGCGCCAGACGCGCCTCCAGTTCGGCGCGATCGGCTTCCAGTTGAGTCAGGCGCAGGATGAAGCCGTTGGCCGTATGGGCACCGCGCTGCAGCTTGCGCTGATGGCGACTGCGCTTGAGGATGCGCAGCGTCTCGTCCTCGGCCTTGTCCAGCACAGGATCGGCCTTGCCCGGCAGGTGCAGGCTGAACCACTGGCGGGTCAGCGCCTGGCGGTCCTTGAGGCCGGCATAGCTGATGCTGCGCACCGGCACGCCAGCGGCGCGGGCTAGGCGGCGGGCCGCTTCCTCGGTATTGAGATTGCGCTTCTCGACCCAGAGCCAGAGATGCTCGCCCTCGCCGGACAACGGAATATCCAGCACCTCATCGACCTGGAAATCCTCGGCCACCGCCTTGAGCACGGCGCTGCCACACGAACCGCCATGCGCCCGTGGCCCCAGCAACTGGTCTTCAGTCATGCGCGGACCAGCAGCGCGACCGCATGCACGGCGATGCCTTCTTCGCGCCCGACGAAACCCAGCTTCTCGGTGGTGGTGGCCTTGACATTGACCTGATCCAGCTCGACCTGCAGATCCTCGGCGATCAGGCCACGCATGGCCTCGATATGCGGGGCCATCTTCGGTGCCTGGGCGATGATGGTGGCGTCGACATTGCCGACCTTCCAGCCCTTGGCCTGCACCAGCTTGAGCACATGACGCAACAGCACCCGGCTGTCGGCGCCCTTGAACTGCGGGTCGGTATCGGGGAAATGCTTGCCGATATCGCCCAGCGCCACCGCGCCGAGCAGCGCATCGCTGAGCGCGTGCAGCAGCACGTCGCCATCGGAATGCGCCAGCAGCCCGAGCCTGTGAGGAATCCGCACGCCGCCCAGCGTGATGAAATCGCCCTCGCCGAAGCGATGCACGTCGTAACCGTGGCCGATACGCATAGATAGAATCCTTGGAAAACTCAGCCGGCGATTCTACAGGAGCCGGCACGCCTTGAGCCGATAGAGAGCGACAGCGCTCTGCAATCGATGGCGGCGATATCCACCATCAGCCGAATCGATCCTGTATCGCCCCTAACCGATATATAGTTCGCTCCATTCCGATATACGGTCCGAGAACACCCCATGCCCGACGATTTCGACGACATCATCAAGGCACTCGCCCACCCACTTCGCCGGGAAATCCTGCAGTGGTTGAAAGAGCCGCAGCTGTACTTTCCCCAGCAGTACCACCCGCTGGAAAACGGCGTTTGCGCCGGACAGATCGACCAGCGCGCCGGGCTGTCGCAGTCCACGGTTTCGGCCCACCTGGCCACCCTGCAGAAAGCCGGGCTGATCAGCAGCCAGAAAATTGGCCAGTGGCATTTCTTCAAGCGCAACGAGCCGGCCATCCAGGCGTTCATCGAGCGCATCGGCCAGCAACTCTGAATTCCTTCGCATCCCAAACAGGAGCGGTATCGCTATGCCCACACTTTTCGACCCCATCAGAATCGGCGACCTGGAACTGCCCAACCGCGTCATCATGGCGCCCCTGACCCGCTGCCGCGCAGAGCCGGGGCGCGTGCCGGGCGAGCTGATGGTCGCGTATTACGCCCAGCGCGCCAGCGCCGGCCTGATCATCAGCGAAGCCACCTCGGTAACCCCCATGGGCGTCGGTTACCCGGATACCCCTGGTATCTGGTCCGCCGAACAGGTGCAGGGCTGGAAGAAGATCACCGATGCCGTACATGCCAAAGGCGGCAAGATCGTGCTGCAGCTCTGGCATGTCGGGCGCATCTCCGACCCGATCTACCTTGACGGCCAGCTGCCGGTCGCACCCAGCGCCATCCAACCCGCCGGCCATGTCAGCCTGGTGCGCCCGAAGAAACCTTACGAAACCCCGCGTGCGCTAGAAACCAGCGAGATCGCCGGTATCGTAGAGGCCTATCGCAAAGGTGCCGAAAATGCCCGGGAAGCCGGTTTCGACGGCGTGGAAATCCACGGCGCCAACGGCTATCTGCTCGACCAGTTCCTGCAGGACAGCACCAACCAACGTACCGACCTGTATGGTGGCTCACTGGAAAATCGCGCACGGCTGATGCTGGAAGTCACCGATGCCGTGATCGGCGTATGGGGCGCCGGGCGCGTCGGCATGCACCTGGCCCCCCGCGCCGACGAGCATGACATGGGCGATTCCAACCGCGCCGAAACCTTCGGCTACACCGCCCGCGAGCTGGGCAAGCGCGGCGTGGCGTTTATCTGCACCCGCGAGAAAGTTGGCGCAGACAGTCTCGGCCCGCAACTCAAGCAGATCTTCGGCGGCGTCTATATCGCAAACCAAGGCTTCGACAAGGAACAGGGCAATGCCTGGCTGGCCGAAGGCAAGGCCGACGCGGTGGCCTTCGGTGTTCCCTTCATTGCCAACCCCGATCTGGTCGAGCGCCTGCGCCAGGACGCGCCCCTCAACGAACCGCGCCCGCAGCTGTTCTACGCCCAGGGTCCCGAGGGTTATACCGACTATCCGGCGCTCTGAGCCCTTAGAACCTGCTGGCCATCGTGGGAGCGGGCCATGCCCGCGAACCATGCTCAGCACCCGCGCGAGCCCGTTCGCGGCCAAGAGCCGCTCCTACAGTGTGCAGTGCGAGAGCCTTTGTGGGAGCGGCCTTGGCCGCGAAGCGATGCGCAGGCCTGACGGAAACCAACCTCGTCACGCCCGCGAATGCGGGAGCCCAGTGTGGTTGCGGGGTTACCCGACGGCACGGGTCCCCGCGTTCGCGGGGATGACGGGGCGTGCGGGGATGATAGGGCCGCGCGGATGGTTCGGGCATTGGTTCGCGGACAAGTCCGCTCCTACAGGATCGGCGTGACAACTGGGACACATAGTCTTTTCATTTGTCGCCACGCATAAAAAACCCCGGGCAAGCCCGGGGTTTTTTATGGTGCGGGGGTCGGCTTACATCATGCCGCCCATACCACCCATGCCGCCCATGTCCGGCATGGCCGGGGCAGCCTTGTCGTCGACCACTTCGGCGACCATGGCTTCGGTGGTGACCATCAGACCGCCGATGGAGGCTGCAGCCTGCAGTGCGGAACGGGTGACCTTGGCCGGATCGAGGATGCCCATCTCGATCATGTCGCCATAGGTGTCGGACGCGGCGTTGAAGCCGTAGTTGCCTTCACCCTGCTTGACCTTGTCGACCACCACGCTCGGCTCGCCACCGGCGTTGGCGACGATCTGGCGCAGCGGAGCCTCGACGGCGCGACGCAGCAGCGCGATACCGACGTTCTGGTCTTCGTTGTCACCCTTGAGCTCGGAGATCGCCTGCAGCGCGCGCACCAGCGCGACACCGCCGCCAGGCACCACGCCTTCTTCGACGGCTGCACGGGTGGCGTGCAGGGCGTCTTCGACGCGGGCCTTCTTCTCTTTCATCTCGACTTCGGTACCGGCGCCGACCTTGATCACGGCAACACCGCCGGCCAGCTTGGCCAGACGCTCTTGCAGCTTTTCCTTGTCGTAGTCGGAGGTGGTTTCTTCGACCTGCTTGCGAATCTGCGCAACGCGGGCTTCGATGTCGGTCTGCTGGCCGGCACCGTCGATGATGGTGGTGTTTTCCTTGTTCAGCACGACGCGCTTGGCGTTACCCAGATGCTCCAGGGTAGCGGTTTCCAGGCTCAGGCCGACTTCTTCGGAAATCACGGTAGCGCCGGTGAGGATGGCGATGTCCTGCAGCATGGCCTTGCGGCGATCGCCGAAGCCTGGCGCCTTGACCGCGGCGACCTTGACGATGCCACGCATGTTGTTGACCACCAGAGTGGCCAGCGCTTCGCCTTCGACGTCCTCGGCAACGATCAGCAGCGGACGACCGGCCTTGGCAACGGCTTCGAGCACCGGCAGCAGTTCGCGGATGTTGCTGATCTTCTTGTCGACCAGCAGCAGCAGCGGGCTGTCCAGCTCGGCCACCATGGTGTCCGGCTTGTTGATGAAGTAGGGGGACAGGTAGCCACGGTCGAACTGCATGCCTTCGACGACGGACAGCTCGTTCTCCAGGCCCGAACCTTCCTCGACGGTGATCACGCCTTCCTTGCCTACGCGCTCCATGGCTTCGGCGATAATGTCACCGATGGAGTTGTCGGAGTTGGCGGAGATGGTGCCGACCTGAGCGATGGCCTTGGAGTCGGCGCACGGCTTGGCCAGGTTCTTCAGCTCGGCGACGATGGCGATGGTGGCCTTGTCGATGCCGCGCTTCAGATCCATCGGGTTCATGCCGGCAGCGACGGCCTTCAGGCCTTCGTTGACGATGGCCTGGGCCAGGACGGTAGCGGTGGTGGTACCGTCACCGGCTTCGTCGTTGGCCTTGGAGGCAACGTCCTTGACCAGCTGCGCGCCCATGTTCTCGAAGCGGTCCTTGAGCTCGATTTCCTTGGCGACGGAAACGCCGTCCTTGGTGATCAGGGGTGCGCCGAAGCTCTTTTCCAGAACCACGTTGCGGCCTTTCGGGCCGAGGGTCGCTTTTACCGCGTCAGCCAGGACGTTTACGCCTGTCAGCATCTTCTTGCGTGCGGAATCGCCGAACTTGACTTCTTTAGCAGCCATTTTGATTGATCCTCAATACTTGAATATGGATGGAGATTCGCGAGGGAATCAGGCTTCAACGACAGCGAGGATTTCGTTCTCGCTCATCACCAGCAGATCTTCGCCGTCGACCTTGACGGTATTGCTGCCGGAGTAAGGACCGAATACCACCTTGTCACCGACCTTGACGGCCAGCGCACGCACTTCACCGTTGTCCAGCACACGGCCAGTGCCCACAGCAACGATTTCGCCCTGGTTCGGCTTCTCGGCAGCGGAGCCCGGCAGGACGATGCCGCCTGCGGTCTTGGTTTCTTCTTCGCTGCGACGGATTACGACGCGGTCATGCAGAGGACGAAGCTTCATTGTCGATCTCTCCTAACAGAGTGGTTCCATGCCGATGCATCTCATCGGCGGGTTGGCAAATCCGGCGGTGCCGGTTGCGGCCCGCAGCGCGGGCCGCAGAAGACGGACTGTCAAAATGCGACAGCGACCTTGCGGTGACCGCTACATGCGGGCGAGGAAAATGATTTCAAGGGTCAGTCACCATTTTTTTGCAGCTGGAGAGTGCCGGACATGCCTGCGCATGCCCCGCGAATCGAAGGGCACGTCATTTGTCGCGACGTTCCCATTCACCTTCGATCACGTTCGGGCGCTGGGCGCCGGTGGGCTGCTCATGCTGCCGGCGAAGCTCATCGGCAAAGGCGCGGCGACGTTGCGCCTGGGCTTCGGCACGGCGCCCGAGCACGCCCAGAAACAGCTTGCGCGAGGGCGGGAACAGCAACAGCAGGGCGACGAAGTCACTGATAAAACCCGGCAGGAACAACAGGCCGCCGGCGACGACCATCAGCATGCCCTGGAGCATTTCACGCTCCGGCAATTCACCCCGCGCCAGCCGCTCACGGGCACGCCAGGCGGTGGCAAAGCCGGCAAAGCGCATCAGCAGAATCCCGGCCATGCCGCTGAGCACCAGCACGAGAAGGGTCGCCAGCACCCCGATGGAGCTGCCGACCTGGATCAGCAGCGCCAGCTCGGCCAACGGGAACAGGAGAAAAAGCAGCAAGAAAATTCGCATCAATAATCCTTGGCGGAAGAACGGCTTCCGATTCTGTGTAGATGACGGCACCGGGTAACGAATTCAAGCCGGGTGACGGGCAGGCTGTAACCGGATTATTCGCCTTGGCTTGTCGTTGAAAACTACCGGATAAAGCTGAAGTCAGGCTGAATCAGGCGCGGGCCATGCTCACCAGTGCCTGCCGCACCTCGATGGCGGTCGAGCAGGCGGACGGAAACGGCAACCAGTGGACCGCCTGCCCGATACGCAGGTGAAAGCCCTCGGCATCGATCCCCACCATTCGCGCTTCGGGCGTGGCCGGCAGCCCCGCCTGCCCGACGTAATGGGCGATCGCCGCGGCATGGTCGGCGTTCATGTGTTCGAGCATGCCGCCCTCATCGCCCTCGGCACCGGCAAAGGGATTGGCCAGTGCGACCTGTTCCAGCCAGTGAATGGCGCCGAAGCCGCCGATGAAACGCCAGCGCACCGGCTGCAGGACCCAGAAATCGAAATCATGCACGCGATGGTAGTCGCGCGACTCGGGGAAGTAACGGTAATAGCGCTCAGCCGCCGTCTCGACCGACAGCGGCTCACTCAGCTGTCGCGCTTGGGCCATGAGCGTCAGGCGCCCGTTGAGCTGCACATCTTCAACGTCACGTTCGGCAACCAGCAACGAGCAGCGCGGATCGGCCTGAAGATTCCGGGTGTGCTGGGCAATCCGGCTGATCAATATCAGCGGCCAGCCCTCCTCGCTCAGGCAATAGGGAACGACCGAGCCGAAGGGAAAGCCCGGCATCGCCAGGGAGTGCGTGGAGAGCACGCCCCGGTATTCCTTGAGCAGTAATAGTCGGGCATTCTTGACGGCTTCTACGCTCACCTTGGGCTCCTCGGACGGCTGACTGTCGCGTCAGCATAACCTGCCCTCTGAAGGCGTCGCGATACGCATCGACTATAAAAACGGGAGATTGGCATGCAGCTCAAAGACAAGGTCATCATCATTACCGGCGGCGGGCAGGGCCTGGGACGCGCGATGGGCGAATACCTCGCCGGCAAGGGTGCCCGCCTGGCGCTGGTCGACCTCAACCAGGAACGCCTCGATGAAGCGGTCCAGGCCTGCAAGCATGCTGGCGGCGATGCGCGCGCCTACCTGTGCAACGTCGTCGACGAGGAGCAGGTCAGCGGCATGGTGAATCAGGTCAGCGAGGACTTCGGCGGGCTCGATGGGCTGGTCAACAATGCCGGCATCCTGCGCGATGGCCTGACGATCAAGGTCAAGGATGGCGAGCTGTCGAAGATGAGCCTGGCGCAGTGGCAGTCGGTGATCGACGTCAACCTGACCGGCGTCTTCCTCTGCACCCGTGAAGTCGCGGCCAGGATGATCGAGTTGAAGCGCCAGGGCGCGATCGTCAATATTTCCTCGATTTCCCGCGCCGGCAACATGGGCCAGGCCAACTACTCCGCCGCCAAGGCCGGCGTCGCCGCCGATACCGTGGTCTGGGCCAGGGAACTGGCGCGCTACGGGATCCGTGTGGCGGGCGTCGCACCCGGCTTCATCGAGACCGAGATGGTCGCCAGCATGAAGCCAGAAGCACTGGAGAGAATGACTGCCGGAATTCCCCTGAGACGCCTGGGCACCCCGCTGGAAATCGCCCATTCGGTGGCCTACATCTTCGAGAACGATTACTACACCGGGCGGATTCTGGAGCTCGATGGCGGGCTGCGGCTCTAAAGGGCGGCTGGAGGCTGGAGGCTGCCCAGCATGTGGGCTTTTCCGTACGGCCTTCAGCGTTCCAGCGCTTTTATCGGCTTTACGCCCTTACCAGCCTACGCCAAAGCCGATGGTGTAGCGGGTTTCGTCGGTTTCGTTCTCGGCGCCGCTGACGATGTCCCGCTCGGCCTTCATGTTCAGCGAAGCCCAGTCGGTCACCTTGTAGCGCAGCCCGATTTCGGCATCCAGCGCGTAATCAGCCACGTTTTCCAGCGGCTTGCCGATTTCGCCGGTGCTGAACAGTTCGAATGTCTTGCCCACCAGATAGCGGTTGTAATCCCACTTCATCGCGGCCAGGAAGAATTCATCCTTGCTGCCGTCGGCATATTCGTAATCGCTGCGGTTGATCAGCGAAGCCAGCGAGAAGGCTCCCAGCTCGTTGTCCCAGAACTGGTAACCGGGACCGGTACCTATGGTGCGCTGGCGACGAACATCCTCGATCTGATCGCGCTTGTAGCTCAGGCGACCCTGCCAGAACCAGTGCTCGTCGAGGAAACGGTCGAGCGCGTATTCGGCATCCCAGTTGTCGGTGACGGTCACGCCGTCGCGATATTCGCGGTTGTAGCTGCCGGTACCGTTGTGCCGCCACAGACCATGCCGCGCCTTGGTGTCGAAGGACACATCGTAGTCATCGGTATCGGTTTCGGCGCGCTTGTAGTCCATCGCCACGTCGATGTTGCCCTTCCAGGAAAAATCCTGAATCAGCGGCTTGGGATGGATGATCTGCGAGATGCTCGCCAGCTCCACCGTGCGTGGCGCGGCGCCATTGGCGAGAATAACCTTGCCATCCTCGCTCGCCTGTAGCGACTGGATCACTTCGCCAGTAACCTGATCCTGCTTGATCAGCAGTTTCTGGTTGCTTTCCAGCGTGGCGATACTGCTCCACTTCAGTGGAATCGAACCGCCATAGTCGGTCTCCAGGAGCAGCTTGCCGCCGTCCAGGACACTGATCTTGCCGGTCAGGCGATCACCATTCTTCAGCCATACGGTATCGGCGAGCAATGGCAGGGGGAGCGTGACCAGGGCCACGCACAACAGGGTTCTGGGAAGCATATAGATGTACTGGATATCTGATCGAGTGGATTAACAAGCCATTGAAGGGCCGCATTATCCTTATGCTGGTGGTCACAGCAAGCACTGACCGCCAGGCGGAAGACGAGTTCATCAGGACCTGTTCAAAGTCTCGCGAGCTAGAGCAATGCAAGGCGCAACGACCAACGGGAGTAACAGCCGGAAGGCTGGCCCGAAGGGCGAGCGTAGCGAGTCAAAACAGGCGAGGATGCGGAGTTTACAGCTGTAAATGAGCAGTACTCACTTCGTTCGCCCTCCGGGCCGCGCTAAAGCGCGTTAGCCGCAAGCGGCTTTCCGAGCCTGTTTTTAACGCAGCAGTGCCGACGCGCAGCAGACTTTGAACAGGTTCTAAGGAAGCCCCATGCCCGAACAGCCACCCCTGTTACCACCCGGCGCCGATGCCGAAGCACGCCGTGCCGCCGTCTATCTGGTGATGGCGCAGATTCCCGAAGGCAAGGTGGTGAGCTATGGCGAGCTGGCGGCCATGGCCGGCCTTGGCCGTGCCGCGCGCTGGGTCGGGCGGTTGATGTCGCAGCTGCCGGACGACACCCGTCTGCCCTGGCATAGGGTGATCGCCGCCGGCGGTCGCCTGAGCCTGCCAGCGGGCAGCGCGGCAGGCCATGAGCAGCGAGAACGCCTGCGCGCCGAGGGCCTGACCATCATCAATGACCGGGTGAACATACGTCGGCACGGCTGGCATTCATTCGAGCACAGCGAGTAGAGTGCGCCTTTTGTCTTTTTCAGCCGACAGATCATTCCATGTCCCGTGAAACCTGGCGCGATGCACTCGCCGCCTATGCCAGCCCCGCCTCGCTGACGCTGCTGATCCTCGGCTTCGCCGCCGGACTGCCGGCGATCCTGGTGTTTTCGACGCTGTCGGTGTGGCTGCGCGAAGCCGGCGTCTCGCGGGAAACCATCGGCTTCGCCAGCTGGATCAGCCTGGCCTACGCTTTCAAGTGGGTCTGGTCACCGATGCTCGACCAGTGGCGCCTGCCGTGGATCGGCGCACTTGGGCGTAGGCGCTCCTGGCTGGTGCTGTCGCAGGCGCTGATCGCCATCGGCCTGGTGGGCATGGCGCTGTGCAACCCGCAAACCAACCTGACCATGCTGATCGCCCTGGCGGTGATGGTGGCGTTTTCCTCGGCGACCCAGGACATCGCCATCGACGCCTACCGCCTGGAGATCGCCGAAGACAAACTGCAGGCGACCCTGGCCGCGAGCTACATGACCGGCTATCGCGTCGCCATGCTGCTGGCCAGTGCCGGCGCCCTGTTTCTCGCCGAATGGCTGGGATCGAGCAGCCTGGAATACGACCAGGCCGCCTGGACCCTGACCTATCTGGTGTTCGCCTTGCTGATCGTGCCGGGCTTCATCACCAGCCTGCTGATTCCCGAGCCCGAAGCCGCCGCCCCGCTGCCCAACGAGCCATCGCGCTATACCTTCAACCATCAACTGGCCGCCGTTGGCCTGCTGCTGGTGCTGCTGATTTCCGTCCCGGCGATGATCAATGCGCTGATCGCCCAGGCCTGGCCGCGAGCACTGCTCTATGCGCTGTTCATCCTCGGCAGCATTTCGCCCGTGGGCCGCTCGCTGCTGGTGCCGGTTCGGCACATTCTCGGCCAGGCCGGGCAGAGGCAACGCCCGCCACGTTTCGACTTCGCGCACCAGGCGGTATCGGTGATCGTGCTGATCATCCTCATCGTCTCCACCACCGGCATGTTCCAGTCCTACTGGGGCGGCTACTGGCCACGCGGCACCATGTACCTGCTGATCTGCTGGGGCTGCCTGTCGGCCCCTGGCCGCATCCTGATGGGGCCGGTGCTGACGCCGATCACCGACTTCATCGTCCGCTACCGCTGGCAGGCACTGCTGTTGCTGGGGCTGATCGCCACCTACCGGATGTCCGACACGGTGATGGGCGTGATGGCCAACGTGTTCTACATCGACCAGGGCTTTTCCAAGGACGAGATCGCCAGCGTCAGCAAGGTGTTCGGGCTGATCATGACACTGCTCGGCGCCGCGTTCGGTGGCCTGCTGATCGTGCGTTTCAGCATCCTGCCGATCCTCTTCATCGGCGGCGTCGCCTCGGCGGCGACCAACCTGATGTTCATGGTGCTGGTGGAAATGGGCGCGAATCTGCAGATGCTGATCGTCACCATTTCCTGCGACAACTTCAGTGGCGGGCTGGCCTCAACAGCCTTCGTCGCCTACCTGTCGAGCCTGACCAACCTCAAGTTCTCGGCCACCCAGTACGCGCTGCTCAGCTCGCTGATGCTGCTGTTGCCGCGCCTGCTGGGGGGCTATTCGGGCGTGATGGTAGAAAGTCTCGGCTACAGCAACTTCTTTCTGGTCACCGCCCTGCTCGGGGTGCCGACGCTGGTGCTGATCGCCTGGCAATGGACGCGCAACCGCCAGCACCCCGAAGCGGCGCGGAACACGCCGTCTTCGGAGCACGGCTGACGGCTCAGCCCTGAACGACATGCAGCTCGCGACGCGGCAGCGGAACGCCAATGCCGGCCTCGGCGAAACGCTCCTTGAGCTGTTCGGTGAACGCGAACGTCACCGGCCAGAAGTCACCCGTGGCGACCCAGACGCGCAGCGACAGGTTCACCGCACTTTCCCCCAGCCCGGTCACGAACACCACGGGCTCGGGGTCACGCAGCACGCGCGCATCCTCGGCGATCTCCAGCAGAATCTTGCGGGCCAGCCTGATATCCGCGCTGTAGGCAATGCCGACGTTGATGTCCGCACGCCGGCGCTGTTCGCGTGAATAGTTGGTGATATGGCCGTTGGACAGGCTGCCGTTGGGCACCACGATGGTCTTGTTGTCGGCGCTCTTGAGTACCGTATGGAAAATCTGGATGGAATGGACGGTGCCCGCCACGCCCTGGGCCTCGATCCATTCACCGACCCGAAACGGACGAAACAGCAGGATCAGCACACCACCGGCGAAGTTGGCCAGGCTGCCCTGCAGGGCCAGGCCCACCGCCAATCCGGCCGCACCGATCATGGCGATGAACGATGTGGTTTCCACACCGACCATCGAAGCCACGCTTATCAGCAGCAGGATCTTGAGCGCTACCCCGACGAGGCTTTCGATGAAGCCATGCAGCGAGGGGTCGACCTGACGGCGACGCAGCAGCGCGCCAAGCCTGCCCGTCAGTTTGTTGATCAGCCACCAGCCGATCAGGAAGGTGATCAGCGCCAGCAGCAGCTGGGCCGAGTACTGCAGCACTATGGGCAGCCATGCCTCGGACAGGCCGACCAGATATTCGATATTGACATCCATGATGTACGGACTCCTGAGAGCAGAGCACACCGATCGTGCGGTGTGCTGGGGCAAGGCGGGAGAAAAGCGGCGGGATCAGTCGCGGAAGTTGTTGAACTGCAGGGGCATGCCGAAATCCTTGGCTCGCAGCAGGGCGATGGCCTCCTGAAGATCGTCGCGCTTCTTGCCGGTCACACGGACCTGCTCGCCCTGGATGGCCGCCTGTACCTTGAGCTTGGCATCCTTGATATGGGCGACGATCTTCTTCGCCAACTCCTTGTCGATGCCTTCACGCAACGTTACTTCCTGCTTGACCGTCTTGCCTGAGGGATAGGCGTCCTTGATCTCCAGGCACTGAACATCGATCTTGCGCTTGACCAGGCTCAACTTGAGGATTTCCAGCATCTGTTCCAATTGAAAATCCGCTTCAGCGGTCAGGTGAACGGTCAACTCCTTGAACTCAAATGTGCCTTTACCGCGCAAATCGTAACGTCGGTCCAGTTCCTTGACCGCGTTGTCGACGGCATTGGTGACTTCATGTTTGTCCAGTTCGGACACTACGTCGAATGAGGGCATGGGCTTGCTCCATTAATATGAAACGGCACGATGGTGTGATCCAACGCGCTTAGCTTGTCGGTTAAAATGGGCCATCATTATAGCCGCTCGATCCGTAAACGCCCGGCCACACGACCTGTTGCTGACTCCCTCCTCCAACCGAGTCCATGAATGCCCAACCCACACCTCAGCATCCTGGTAGTCGACGACGCCAAGTTTTCCAGCGTCATGATTGGTCGCGCCCTGGCCAGGGCCGGTTATGAGGACATACGCTTCGCCAGCAGCGCCAATGCAGCGCTGGCGCTGATCGAACAGCGCCCGGCCAGCGTGCTGCTCGCCGACTGGCTGATGCCGGAGATGGACGGCCTGGAACTGACCGCCCAGGTGCGTCAGCAGGACGAAATGTCCAATCACTACACCTACATCATCCTGCTCACCGGGCGCGACGGCGACGACGTGCTGAACATCGCCTTCGATCGTGGCGTGGATGATTTCATCAGCAAGTCGGCGATGAGTGAGCAACTGGTCCCGCGGGTCTATGCTGCCGACCGGCTGTGCGGCTCGCTGCAACGGCTCATGCAGGAAAATCGCCTGCTCACCGAAAACATCGCCAGCCTGGAAAAGCGTAACCAGATCGACCCGATCACCGGGCTGGGCAATATGCGCTACCTGCGACAGAAGCTCGGCGACAGCCTGCGCCAGGTCGAAAGCCGTGGCGGCGCGCTCTGTTACCTTCTGATCGGCCTGCCGGAAATCACCAGTCAGCGGCAGCGCTATGGCGAGCAGTTCTATCAGGAACTGTTGCGCGGTGTGGCGCGACGCCTGCAACAACTGGTGCGCCCTCTGGATACGCTCACGCGCCTGGACGACAGCCATTTCGGCCTGCTGGCACTGGTCGACAACCCGCAGGAATGCTCCCCCAGCAGCTTCAAACGCCTGCACGAAGGCCTGAATATCAAGGCCTTCAAGACCAGCGAAGGCTTTATCTCGCTCAAGGCCGGCATCGGCCTGGTCAGTCTCGACACCAACAGCCTGCCCGTCGATCCCCGGCTGGTCATCGAGCGCGCCGAGGCGTTGCTTGCGGACGCCTACAGCACGGGCCGCATCGTACCATTGCGCCTGAAAAAAACCGAGCAATGAGCACCCCCTGGCACGTTCTCGGCGCAGGCAGTCTCGGCTGCCTGTGGGCAACGCGCTTGAGCCGTGCCGCAATACCGGTACGCATTATTCTGCGCAACACCCGAAGGCTTGCCGACTACCGCACCGCCGGCGGTCTCGGCCTGACCGAGGAAGGCCGGACCAGTCTGCATCCGATCACCGCCGAACTGCCCGAAGCGGCTGCTCCCATCCAGCGATTGCTGGTTGCCTGCAAGGCCTATGACGCCGAAGCCGCCATTGCCGAGGTAGCGACACGCCTGCAGCCAGACGCTGAAATTCTCCTGCTGCAGAATGGTCTCGGCAGCCAGCAGGCCGTGGCGGCACGCTGGCCGGACAGCCGCTGCATCTTCATCTCCAGCACCGAAGGCGCCTGGCGTTCAGCGGACTTTCAGGTAGTACACGCCGGCCACGGCCAGAACTGGCTTGGCGATCCCCTCGACCGGAACCCGCCGCCCTGGCTAGCCGAGCTGGCAGCGACAGGCATTCCCTGCGACTGGACAACCGATATCGAAGCCAGGCTGTGGCGCAAGCTCGCCCTCAATTGCGCCATCAACCCCCTCACCGTTCTGCATGACTGCCGCAACGGAGAGCTACTGGCGCACCGCGAACAGGTGCACCGGCTGTGCGACGAACTGAGCCGGATCCTTCAGGCCTGCGGCCAGGCCGAGGCGGCCCGCTCGCTCGAAGAGGAGGTGCTGCGCGTCATCGTGGCCACCGCAAACAACTACTCATCCATGTACCAGGATGTGCACAACGGACGCCGTACGGAAATCAGTTTCCTGCTCGGCTACGCCTGTCAGGCGGCACGACAGCATGGGCTGGAAGCTATCGAGCTGAACGCACTGCTCAAGCAACTGCAAACATTCCTCGTGCAGCACGGATTGCCGCAGGACTGAGGCCCCGCTACCCTGCGCAGACGCCCTTCGCCCGTGCCCGCCATGACTCTGCGCCAGCGTCTCGAAAATCTTCCGGTCGGTCGCAAGCTGTTGATCGCCCCGCTCGTCCTGCTTGCCGCCGTGCTGCTGGTCTCCAATCTGACCTTCATCAGCGCGGCCTACTGGATCTCGCGCCAGAGCGTCGCCCCCCAGGCAATGCACACCCTCGGCGCGCTGTTCGCCACGCCCGAACTGAGCCAGCAAGCCCTCGAATCGGAAGCGACCGCCAATGCACTGCTGGGCAAACTTGACGACTATGCGCCGCTGCGCGCGGCGGTAATCTATGACGCTGCGGGCCAGCGCTTCGCGCAGCTGCATCGGGGCGAACCACTGGCCCTGCCTGAGCAGACCAGCCAGCTTGAGCATTGGCAGAAAACCGAAATGCGCGCCAACCTGCTGGTCGAACTGCCCCAGGCCGCAGGCCCGCCAGGGCATTTGCTGATCGTTGCCAGCAGCGAACTGCCGGGCGCCTTCTACACCGGCACCCTGACGGCCAGCCTGGCTATCCTGCTGGCCAGCCTGCTGCTGTGGATACTGGTCGCGCGACAGATTCGTCAGTTGATTACCCGCCCGATCCGCGACCTTGAAGCCCTCACCCGCCAGGTCACCCGCGAGGAAAACTATTCGCTGCGCGCCAAACCTCGCAACCAGGACGAAATCGGTCGCCTCGCCGATGCCTTCAACACCATGCTGTCGCGCATGGACGCACGTGAACAGCAACTCAAGCGCGCCCGCGACGACGCTCAGGAGGCCTTCGACCATGCACAGGGTCTGGCCGAAGAAACCCGGCGCTCCAACCGCAAGCTAGAACTCGAAGTCCAGATCCGCAGCAAGATCGAACTCAAGCTCACCGGTTTCCAGAACTACCTCAACAGCATCATCGACTCCATGCCCTCGGTGCTTATCGCGCTGGATGAACAACTCCACGTGACTCAGTGGAACCAGCAGGCCAGTGCGCTTTCCGGCACGTCCCTGGTCGATGCGCTGAACCAGCCGGTGTTCATTGCCTTCGAGCCGCTGCGCCCCTTTCTCAGCCAGATTCGCCGAACCTGCGAGCATCATGAGGTACAGAAGATCGAACGTGTCACCTGGGCCTTCCACGAAGAACCCCGGCAGTATGCGCTGACGCTTTACCCGCTGATGGGCGGTGCGGGGCGGGGCGTGGTGATCCGCATCGACGACATCACCGAGCGCATCAACATGGAAGAGCTCATGGTGCAGTCGGAAAAGATGCTCTCGGTCGGCAGCCTGGCCGCCGGCATGGCCCATGAAATCAACAACCCGCTCGGCGCCATCCTGCATAACGCGCAGAACATCCGTCGACGACTGTCACCCGATCTGGAACGCAACCGCGAAGCCGCTGAAGAAATCGGGCTGCGCCTGGAAGCGGTCAACCAGTACCTGCAGCGACGCGAAGTGCCACAGCTGCTGGACGGCATCCAGCAGGCCGGCTCACGCGCCGCCCGGATCGTCAGCCACATGCTCAGTTTCAGCCGCCTGAGCAATCGCCAGCTGGCCGAGTGCCAACTGAGCGAGCTGATCGACCAGGCGCTGGAAATTGCCGGTAACGACTTTGCCCTGACGGACAATTTCGATTTTCGCGCCATCGAGATTCAGCGCAACTTCGATCCGAAGGTCAGCCGGGTTCCCTGCATCGGCAACGAGCTCGAACAGGTGCTGCTCAACCTGCTGAAGAATGCCGCTCAGGCCATCCATCAGGGCCCGCACAGAAGTCACGGGCAGATTATCCTGCGCACGCGCCTGAACCCGCCGTGGGCCGAAATCCAGGTGGAAGACAACGGCGGCGGGATTCCCGAACATATTCGCAAGCGGATCTTCGAGCCCTTCTTCACCACCAAGGAAGTGGGCCAGGGGACCGGCCTGGGACTGTCAGTGTCCTATTTCATCATTACCAACAACCACAAGGGCCAGATGGAGGTGCATTGCAGACCGGGCCAGGGCACCACTTTCACCCTGCGCCTGCCGTTGGCATCGGGCTCGGAAATCACCAGTAACTGAACAGGACACATTCATGGGCAATCGACTTTCAAAAATCTACACGCGCACCGGCGACAGCGGCGAAACCGGCCTGGCCGATGGACGCCGGGTGCCCAAGGATCACCCACGCGTCGAAGCCATGGGCGAGATCGATACCCTCAACAGCCAACTGGGCCTGCTGCTCGCCGAACTTGCCGAAAAGCAGGGGCACTGGCCAGGCCTGGCTGAGTTGATCGAGGTACTGGGGCCATGCCAGCATCGCCTGTTCGACCTGGGCGGCGAACTGGCAATGCCCGAATATCAGGCACTCACCGAAGACGAAGTGGCGCGTCTGGAGGCAGCCATCGACCGCTGGAACGAAGAGCTGGGACCGCTCAAGGACTTCATCATGCCCGGCGGCTCGCGCCTGATCGCTCTTGCCCACCTGTGCCGTAGCATGGCGCGTACCAGCGAAAGACGCTGCCAGCAGCTTAACGCCAGCGAGCCCTTGCGTCCGGTGGTCCTCGCCTACCTCAACCGCCTGTCGGACCTGCTCTTCGTCGCCGCCCGGCTGATAGCGCGCCGCCAGGGCTGCGCGGAAATCCTCTGGCAGGCCGCCCGCGCGCCGGCTTGAGGCGAAGTGTTGGATTACGCCTGCGGAAACCCGGATTACGCCTGCGGCTAATCCAGGCTACGGGGCTGAACCGGCACGCCGCATCTTCAAACGTAGGTCCAGGGCGTAGGTCGGGTCACGCTTCATCGACCCGACGAGCGGAGCTTCGGACAGGGTGAGGGGCGAGCCAATACGCGAGGCTTCAGAAACCAGGGCTGTGCAACCTGCCCAGACGCCCGCCGACCACCATCTCGGTCGCCCAGCCGACCAGAATATCGGTATAGGTTTTCTGGCAGCTTTCACTGGTCAGGCCATGATCGGCGCCAAGGATGATGCGATGGGTAAGCGAGTGCGTCTGATGAAACGCCGCGCGATAGCTCATGATGGTCGCGTGCGGAACCAGATGGTCGAATTCGGATTCGACCAGCAGCACATCGCCGCGAAAATCAGCGCAGGCCGCCAGAGCGCGATTCTCTTCGGGCATCACACGCCGCCCTCGTAGCTGGTTGAGAATGTCCCGATCCAGTTGCCGTTTGGGCACCATCCAGTCGTCATCCCGATACAACGCCGGCACTCGCATGGCGAGCCATCTGACAGGTCGCAATGCAGTCAGAAGCGCTGCCAGATAACCGCCATAACTGGTCCCCACCACGGCAATCGCCGAAGAATCGATATGCGGATGCTGCGCCAGCAGGTCGTAGGCGGCGAGCAGGTCGTTTAGATTCTGCTCGCGCGTCACCGTCTGCTGCTGCGCCAGCGTCAGGGCATGGCCGCGCAGGTCGAACGACAGGCAGATGCAGCCCAGCCCGGCAATGCCTCGGGCGCGTGTCAGGTCACGCTCCTGGCTGCCACCCCAGCCATGTACGAAAAGCACACCGGGCAACTTCGTCGGTGGCGTCAGGAAGGTGCCGGCGATGTGCTCGTCATCGACCAGGATGTCCACAGGTTCGCTATGGGTTGCCATATTCCTCCAGGGTGACGTACTTGGTGATGAAACCGACCTCTTCGTCCTCGCCGCTAAAAAGCACCGTTGCGCTCTCGGGCACCGGCTTCGCCTCTCCGTAGAGTTCCACGGTCGACGCCTGCACCACACGCCTCTGACCGCCCTGGGCAAAGGCTTCGAGCGCGGCGATCTCGGCACCGCTGGCGCCTCCGATTCGCCAGGACTGCTCCAGCACACCGGAGCAGGCACGGCCTCTGCCATCCACGCCCTGGGCGATGTCGTAGTTACGCCGTGAGGCATGGAAATCCCGGAAACAGACCGAGGCAGCGACGTCATACACCTGCGCCTGGGCGATGGCCAGGCGGGTCTTGTCGGACAGGTCGAGCTTGAGCAAGGCGTCGAAATCACCCTCGACAACCACCAGGTCCGAGCCGCCATAGACGGTCTCGCCGGCATTATCCTGAGTCAGGCGTTGTGTGCCGTAGTAACTCAGCACCTGCGTGGCCACACGAACCTGCCCGACGCTGAAGGTCGTCACGCGATCCAGATTGCTTTCGAGGACCAGCCCATACTGCGAAAGCTCGGTCTCGTCGATATGCTCCAGCGCCTGGTCGAGCGCCTGAACACCGTCCACCCGCTCCTGCCCGCGACCACCGGTGGCGCGCACCGGCTTGAGCCGTAGCGGCCCTTCATGCAGCAAGCGCCTTCCGGCCTCGCGGGCATCGTGCAGGGAGAATACGCTGTAGCCAGCCAGCACACTGCCCTTGACCCGGCTCGCAAAACCGCGCGACCAGCCCATGGGCGAATCGGCATTGGGCCGCAGCAGGGGGTGCGAGATAGCCTTGGTCTCGACGAAGGCATAGGGCACGACGCCACCAAAGAGGTCCTGCTCATCTTCGATGCCCAACTCGCGCGCCGACTCGACGCCCACAAGCGTACCGGATGGCACAAAGTACAGCTGCTGGGAGTAATGGGCGGCAGGGTCATATTCACCGAGAAAAACCAGGCCCTGCAGCGCGGCCAGGCGTCTGGCCAGTTGCTCGTGCACGGCTTTTTCGTGCAGGGGTTCACGGGAACGGTTGGCCAGGGTCACCACGGCCCCGCGGGAATTTTGCGGCGCATCCGCACTCGTCATAGATGGACTCGCTCCATGGACTGCTGGTACATGCAAAGAAGCGGCGTCTGAGCCCTTCCTCGCTCGTTGCCACCCGAGCCAAAGCGGAACCGGTGTAGTCAATAGACCGCTGATCTCGGCCATCTATCCGTCAGGGACATATGACGCAAAAGGGGGAGCAGACCGAAATCTGCTCCCCCTTTTGCGTTGCAGCGCTGCGTTAGGCAACCGGCGACGTGCTGCGGATCAGGTGATCGAAGGCGCTCAACGAAGCCTTGGCGCCTTCGCCCAAGGCGATGACGATCTGCTTGTAGGGCACCGTGGTCACGTCGCCGGCGGCGAACACGCCAGGGATGTTGGTCTGGCCCTTGGCATCGACGGTGATCTCGCCGAAGCGGTTCAGCTCGACACTGCCCTTGAGCCAGTCGCTGTTGGGCAGCAGGCCGATCTGCACGAAGATGCCTTCCAGCTCGACGTTGTGCAGTTCGTCAGTGTTGCGGTCCTTGTAGACCAGGCCGGTGACCTTCTGGCCATCGCCCAGCACTTCGGTGGTCTGCGCCATGGTCAGGATGGTGACGTTGGGCAGGCTGCGCAGCTTGTTCTGCAGTACGGCGTCGGCACGCATGCTCTCGCCGAACTCCAGCAGGGTGACATGAGCGACGAGGCCGGCCAGGTCGATGGCCGCTTCCACGCCGGAGTTGCCGCCGCCGATCACCGCCACGCGCTTGCCCTTGAACAGCGGGCCGTCGCAGTGCGGGCAGTAAGCGACGCCACGCCCGCGGTATTCCTGCTCGCCGGGCACGTTCATCTCACGCCAGCGCGCACCGGTGGAGAGAATCACTGTCTTGGACTGCAACCGTGCGCCGTTCTCGAACTCGACGGTGTGCAGGCCTTCGGCGCCCGCCGGGATCAGCTTGCTGGCGCGCTGCAGGTTCATGATGTCGACCTCGTATTCGCGCACATGCTCTTCCAGGGCGCGGGCCAGTTGCGGGCCTTCGGTGGCCTTGACCGAGATGAAGTTCTCGATGGCCATGGTGTCCAGCACCTGACCGCCGAAACGCTCGGCGGCAACGCCGGTGCGGATGCCCTTGCGCGCGGCGTAGACGGCAGCGGCGGCACCGGCCGGGCCACCGCCGATGACCAGCACGTCGAAGGCGGCCTTGGCGCTCATTTTCCCGGCGTCACGGGCGGCGGCGCCGGTGTCGAGCTTGGCGAGGATTTCCTCTTCGCCCATACGACCCTGGCCGAACAGTTCGCCGTTGAGGTAGATACTCGGCACCGACATGACCTGACGCGCTTCCACTTCATCCTGGAACAGCGCGCCGTCGATGGCGACGTGACGGATGTTGGGGTTGAGCACGGCCATCAGGTTCAGCGCCTGGACCACGTCCGGGCAGTTCTGGCAGGACAGCGAGAAGTAGGTCTCGAAGTTGTATTCGCCTTCGATGCCTTTGATCTGCTCGATGACGTCCGCCGCGGTCTTCGACGGATGCCCGCCGACCTGCAGCAGCGCCAGCACCAGCGAGGTGAATTCGTGGCCCATGGGCAGACCGGCAAAGCGCAGGCTGATATCGCCACCGATGCGGTTCAGCGCGAAGGACGGCTTGCGCGCATCCTGGCCGTCGGTCTTCAAGGTGATCTTGTCGCTGAGGCTGGCGATGTCCTGCAGCAGGCTCAGCATTTCCCGGGATTTCTCGCCGTCATCGAGGGACGCGACGATCTCGAACGGCTGAGTGACCTTTTCCAGATAGGCTTTCAACTGGGTCTTGAGATTGGTGTCCAACATGCGCAGCGGTGCCTCCCAAAAAATTCAGAAAATAAAACGCCTGGATAAACCGCATCCAGGCGTCTGGCCTTCAGGATTGACGGGCAATCCCTATGGCATGCAAGGCAAATGGGCGAAACCTTTAGAGCCTGTTCTACGATCTTGCGAGCAAATCGTAGCCAGGGTCTTTAGATCTTGCCGACCAGATCCAGCGACGGAGCCAGGGTCTTCTCGCCCTCTTTCCACTTGGCCGGGCAGACTTCACCCGGATGGGCAGCGGTGTACTGGGCAGCTTTCAGCTTGCGCAGGGTTTCGCTGACGTCACGGGCGATTTCGTTGGAGTGGATTTCCACGGTCTTGATCACGCCTTCCGGGTTGATCAGGAAGGTGCCGCGCAGCGCCAGACCTTCTTCAGCGATGTGTACGCCGAAAGCGTTGGTCAGCTGATGAGTCGGGTCGCCGATCAGCGGGAACTGAGCCTTGCCGACAGCAGGGGAAGTTTCGTGCCAGACCTTGTGGGAGAAGTGGGTATCGGTGGTGATGATGTACACCTCGGTACCGGCCTTCTGGAATTCGGCGTAGCTGTTTGCAGCGTCTTCGATCTCGGTCGGGCAGTTGAAGGTGAAAGCTGCCGGCATGAAGATCAGCACCGACCACTTGCCCTTGAGGGACTCTTCGGTGACTTCGATGAACTTGCCATTGTGGAAAGCGTTGACTTTGAACGGTTGGACTTGGGTGTTGATCAGAGACATCTGCTAACTCCTTTGGGGTTCACTTTAGGGTTCAGAAAACTTAACGAGGCCTACGATAGCGCAGTCCGCCGCATGGGGTTAATTGATTAAGGGAATAATGACGATAAATTCCAACTATCGACCATTATCTCTTTAATCTGCACCGCATCTACGACCACGCTATCGACCGGCAATTCGGCTCATGAGTTATCGGTGCAAAAGCCGCCAGGCTTCACGCAGGCCAGAGCGTCCGAATGGCCGCAATGCCCTGAGCGCCAGCACGCAACGCCTGCGCCCTATCGTCAGGTCCAAGGCCACCCAGAAGGTAAGCCGGCTGGTTGAAGCCTGACAGCAATTCAGCGGCATGAGACCATCCCAGCGCCTGTGCCTCGGGATGTGTAGCGGTACGAAGCACGGGCGACAGCGTGACGAAATCTACCCCCATCGCCGTAGCCAGGTCCAGCTCGCGAACATCATGGCAGGACGCCGCCAACCATTGTTCGTTCGGAACCGGCCTGCCTCGCCCGGCATGCTGTTGCAGTTGCTGCGCCGTCAGATGCCAGCCGGCTGCCGGAAACTCGGCTGCCCATTCCACAGGACCTTTGAGCATCAGCTGCGCACGCCCGGCACAGAGGGCCAGGGCATCGACCGCCAGTGCCCGGTAATCGGTATGCGACAAGGCTGGCGCACGCAGCTGGATCAGCCGAATACCGGCATCCAGCGCCCGTGTCATCCCGCTCAGCAGGTGTTCCGGTGAGAGGCCTTCGGGCGTGATCAGGTAGCGATCCGGCAGGCGCGCGGCAGCAACGATCGGCCTGTTCGCCGCCGGAAAGCTGTAGCCCGACAACTGCGCAGGCTCCACCCAGGCCAGCGGCTGACCCTCTACGCCGTGGGGCTTGCCGTCGAATGCCGTGACCTGCCAGACATCCAGCAGCACCTGCTTGTCCGGGTAATCATGGCGCACCTGGATCAGCGGCTGCGCCGCCGTCACCGCGATGCCCAGCTCCTCGGCCAGCTCGCGAGCCAGCGCAGCTTCGACCGTCTCACCGGCCTCGACCTTGCCGCCGGGAAACTCCCACAGCCCGCCCTGGTGCTTGTCCAGCGGGCGCTTGGCGATCAGTACCTTGCCATCCGCAGCACGAATGACTGCGGCGGCGACGTGGATTCGTTTCATAAAATTCGCTGGAGGCTGGAGGCTGGAGGCTGGAGGCTGGAGGCTGGAGGCTGGAGGCTGGACAGCATCGTTCCGAGACAATGCCGGTCAAGCTTTTCGCCCAGCCTTCCAGCCTCAAGCGCTCTTTTCGGCTTTTCTCGTCCAGCCTTCCCGCCTCAAGCACTGTTATCGGCTTTCAGGTCCGATATTCGGCATTGATACGCACGTACTCATGGGAGAGGTCGGTGGTCCAGATGGTCTCGCTGCAGTTGCCGCGCCCCAATTCGATGCGAATGGTGATTTCCTCGCGGGCCATCACCGCCGCGCCCTGCTCTTCGGTATAGCTGGCCGAGCGTCCGCCCTGGCTGGCGATGCAGACGTCGCCAAGGAACACGTCGATCAGGCTGACATCCAGATTCGGCACACCGGCATAACCGACGGCGGCGAGGATGCGCCCCCAGTTCGGGTCGGAAGCGAACAGCGCGGTCTTGATCAGCGGCGAGTGGGCAACGGCGTATCCCACGTCCAGGCATTCCTGATGGGTCATGCCGCCATTGACCATGACCGTGACGAATTTGGTGGCCCCTTCACCATCGCGCACGATGGCCTGGGCCACGTCCATGAATACCTCGAACACCGCCTGCTTCAGCTTGGCGAACAGCTCGCCGCTGGCCTCGGTGATTTCCGGCAGGTTCGCCTGGCCGGTGGCGATCAGCATGCAGCAGTCGTTGGTGGAGGTGTCGCCGTCGATGGTGATGCGGTTGAAGGACTTGTTGGCCGCATCGCGGACCAGATCCTGCAGCACGTCGCGCGCCACCCTGGCGTTGGTGGCGATGTAGCCGAGCATGGTCGCCATGTTCGGGCGGATCATGCCCGCGCCCTTGGAAATGCCGGTGACGGTGACGGTGACGCCCTCGTGCTGGAACTGCCGGCTGGCGCCCTTGGGCAGGGTATCGGTGGTCATGATGCCGGTGGCGGCTTCGGCCCAGTGATCCTCGGACAGATCATCGAGAGCGGCCTGCAACGCGGCTTCGATCTTCTCCACCGGCAACGGCTCGCCGATCACCCCGGTGGAAAACGGCAGCACGGCATTTTCTTCGACGCAGGTCAACGCAGCCAGCGCGGCACAGGTGCGGCGGGCGTTGAGCATGCCCGGTTCGCCGGTGCCGGCGTTGGCATTGCCGGTGTTGGTCAGCAGGTAACGCACATCACCCTGCATGCGCTCGCGGGTGACCAGCACCGGCGCCGCGCAGAAGGCATTGGTGGTGGTGACGCCCGCCACACGCGAGCCTTCGGCGCAGCGCATAACCACCACATCCTTGCGACCGGGTCGCTTGATACCCGCCGAAGCGATGCCGAGCTCGAAACCGGGAACCGGATGCAGTACAGGTAAAGGACCAAGACCGACAGCCATGGATACGCTCCTTCAAAATTTGACGGCCCGCTGGCCGCGACGAAAACAGGGATAAAAACGCCGCGAGCGGCAGAACCGGTCGCGGCGTGGGTCAAAAACAGGCAATGCGCTTTATTGGATCTGCCCGTGGCAATGCTTGTACTTCTTGCCCGAGCCGCAGGGGCATGGCTCGTTGCGACCGACCTTCGGCTCGGTGCGCACCGGCGTCATCACTGGCGCTGCTGCGGCGCCCTGGGCCTCAGGCTCTTCCGGCTCGGCCAGCGCTGAAACTTCTTCATGCTGGAACTGCATGCGCTGCGCCAGTTGCTCGGCCTCGCGGCGCAGACGCGCCTCTTCCTCTGCCGGGTCTTCGCGGCGGACCTGAACATGGGAGAGCACACGAATCGCGTCGCGCTTGATGGATTCGAGCAGGTCCTTGAACAGGGCGAAGGATTCGCGCTTGTATTCCTGCTTGGGGTTCTTCTGTGCATAACCACGCAGGTGAATGCCGTGGCGCAGGTGATCCATGGTCGACAGGTGATCCTTCCACAGGTCGTCCAGCACGCGCAGCACGATCTGCTTCTCGAAGGTGCGCAGCGCTTCGGCGCCAGCCATTTCTTCCTTCTCGTTGTAGGCCTCGATCAAGGCCTGCAGGATGCGCTCACGCAGGGCTTCCTCATGGAACTTGTCGTCCTCGTCGAGCCACTGCTGCACCGGCAGACGGGTGCCGAAATCGCTGTAGAGCACCTCTTCAAGCCCGGCGATGTCCCACTGTTCCGGCAAAGACTGCGGCGGAATGTGCTGGTTGACGGCATTGTCGAGCGCTTCGCGGCGGAACTCGGCAACGGTCTCGCCAATCTCATCGGCGGCCAGCAGGCTGTTGCGCATATGGTAGATGACCTTGCGCTGCTCGTTGGCCACATCGTCGTATTCGAGCAGTTGCTTGCGCATGTCGAAGTTGCGTCCCTCGACCTTGCGCTGGGCTTTCTCGATGGCGTTGGTGACCATCCGATGCTCGATGGCCTCACCGGATTCCATGCCCAGCGCCTTCATGAAGTTCTTCACCCGGTCGGAGGCGAAGATGCGCATCAGGCTGTCTTCCAGCGACAGATAGAAACGGCTGGAGCCGGCGTCGCCCTGACGTCCGGCACGACCACGCAGCTGATTGTCGATACGCCGCGATTCGTGACGCTCGGAAGCGATCACATGCAGGCCGCCGGCTTCGAGTACGGCCTGGTGGCGCTTCTGCCATTCGGCCTTGAGTTGCGCGACCTGCTCGTCGGTAGGGTTCTCGAGCGCCGCAACTTCCACTTCCCAGTTGCCGCCCAGCAGGATGTCGGTACCGCGACCGGCCATGTTGGTGGCGATGGTCACCGCACCCGGACGACCGGCCTGGGCGATGATCTCGGCTTCCTTGTCGTGATGCTTGGCGTTGAGCACCTTGTGCTCGATGCCTTCCTTGTCGAGCAGCTTCGACACGTACTCGGAGGTCTCGATGGTGGCGGTGCCGACCAGCACCGGGCGGCCCTTGTTCTGGCAATCCTTGATGTCGGCGATGATCGCCGCGTACTTCTCTTCCTGGGTCAGGTAGACCAGGTCGTTGTAGTCCTTGCGCGCCAGCGGCTTGTTGGTCGGGATGACCATCACCGGCAGGCTGTAGATCTGCATGAACTCGAAGGCTTCGGTGTCGGCGGTGCCGGTCATCCCCGAGAGCTTCTTGTACAGGCGGAAGTAGTTCTGGAAGGTGGTCGAGGCCAGCGTCTGGCTCTCGGGCTGGATCGGCAGCCCTTCCTTGGCCTCGATGGCCTGGTGCAGGCCTTCGGACAGGCGACGCCCCGGCATGGTACGTCCGGTGTGCTCGTCGATCAGCAGCACCTGGTTGTTCTGCACGATGTATTCGACGTTGCGATGGAACAGCTTGTGCGCACGCAGGCTGGAATAGACGTGAGTCAACAGCCCCAGGTTGTGCGCCGAGTAGAGGGTTTCGCCTTCGGCCAGCAGCCCGGCCTCGGTCAGCATTTCCTCGACGAACTGGTGGCCCTGCTCGTTGAGCTCGACCTGGCGGGTCTTCTCGTCGATGCTGAAATGCCCTTCCTGGGTGACGACGCCCTCTTCTTCCTCGATGTGCTGCCTGAGCGTGGGGATCAGTTGGTTGATCTGCTGATAGAGCTTGGAGCTGTCCTCGGCCTGGCCGGAGATGATCAGCGGCGTGCGCGCCTCGTCGATGAGGATGGAGTCCACTTCGTCGATCACGGCGAAATTCAGTTCGCGCTGGTTCTTGTCTTCGAGGCTGAACGCCATGTTGTCGCGCAGGTAGTCGAAGCCGAATTCGTTGTTGGTGCCGTAGGTGATGTCGGCGGCGTAGGCGGCGCGCTTTTCTTCCGGCGGCTGGAAGGGGGTGACGATGCCAACCGAGAGACCGAGGAATTCGTACAGCGGACGCATCCAGTTGGCGTCGCGGCGGGCCAGGTAGTCGTTCACCGTGACCACATGGACGCCCTTGCCGGCCAGCGCGTTGAGGTAGACCGCCAGGGTCGCCACCAGGGTCTTGCCCTCACCGGTGCGCATTTCGGCGATCTTGCCTTCGTGCAGGGTCATGCCGCCGATCAGCTGTACGTCGAAGTGGCGCATGCCCATGACGCGCTTGCCCGCCTCACGGCAGACGGCGAAGGCTTCGGGAAGGAGTCGGTCGAGCGTCTCGCCCTGGGCGATGCGGGCCTTGAACTCTTCGGTCTTGTCTCGCAGTTGCTCATCGGACAGCGACAGCATCTGCTCTTCGAGTGCATTGACGGACTGAACCGCCTTGAGCATGCGCTTGACCTCACGCTCATTCTTGCTTCCAAAGAGTTTCTTCATTAAAGGCGCAAACATATCGACAAGGACTTCCATGCTGGGGATGGAGACACGACCGCGGGGCCACCACGATTGCGTGCAAAGGGGGCATTCTACTCGCAAATGCCGGTGAGAAAAGGTGCTGCTGCGCACCGGCGAAAGCCCGTCATACTGCAAAGCAATCGGCCCGGCAGTCAACCTGTACTGCCTGAATGCCACGGGCCTTCTGCTAAGCTTGTGGTCCGCTACCACCACTGCCGGATACCCCCATGTCGCTGCGCCCCCCGCCAGCCCGAGCGCCCGCCGCGCTGCTGCGCGAAGCAAAGCCGCTGCAAGCCTTGTTCAGCGAGGCAAGACGGCTCGATCGCCTGCAACATCTGGTTGAAAGCCAGTTGCAACCCGCTGCGCGCGAGCACTGCCACGTCGCCTCCTGGCGCGAAGGCACACTGCTGCTCATCGTCACCGATGGGCACTGGGCCACCCGCCTGCGCTACCAGCAGCGCCGTCTGCAACGCCAGTTGCAGGCCATGGAGGCATTCGCAGGCCTGAACCGCATCCTGTTCAAGGTCCAGCCCCCCGAAGCTCCCAGGCACACACCCGGCCCGGCGCCAGAGTTGTCCACCCAGGCTGCGGACAATCTCCAGGAGACCGCGCGCGGCATCAGGGACCCCCGACTGAAGGCCGCGCTCGAACGCCTGGCCAACCATGGCCGCTCCACCACAGAGCAGAACTGAATCAAGCGATTCGTCCTGACAAATTGATGACAATCAATTTCTATCGCTGTATACAGAAATATATTGCGATCACAGGACTCTCCTGTCACCACAGGCAAGACACGCACCGCTGCCCATTTCCCTGACCAGACAGTTGCAACCAGCGGCAGCTTTTCATTACTCGCTATATAACAACGTATATTACGGAGTGACCATGCCCGCCAAACCCAGGAATCGCGCCTGTCCTCTGCGCGCCACCATTCGCTTCGCCAGTCTTCTCGGTTCAGTTGCAGGGCTAACCGCCCTTTCGGTGCCCCATGCGCTGGCGCAAGGCAACGTCTTCGACCTCGGCAATATCGTCGTTCACAGCACGGCCCTGCACACCAGTGAAGTCGGCGAGCAAGCGTTGAGCGGCGCCGACATTCGCGCCTTCAATCGCGAAACGGTGGGCAGCGCGATCAACACCCTGCCGGGGGTCAATCTCTCGCGTAACAGTCGCAACGAGGAAACCGTCTTCGTGCGCGGCTTCGATTCGCGCCAGGTGCCGCTGTTCCTCGATGGCATTCCGCAGTACGTGCCGTATGACGGCTACGTGGACTTCGGTCGCTTCACCACCTTCGACCTCGCCGAAATCCGCGTGGCCAAGGGCGCCGCATCGCTGCTCTACGGCCCCAACATCATGGGTGGCGCCATCAACCTGATCACCCGCAAACCGCTACGCGAGCTGGAAGGCGACGTGCGTATCGGCTTCGCCACCGGCGGCGAGCGCAAGGTCGCCGCCAATGTCGGCTCCAACCAGGGCCTGTGGTACTTCCAGGCCGGCGCCTCCTATCTGGACGCGGACAGCTTTGCCCTGGGCCGCGGCTTCGAGGACCACAAGGCCTCGTCGACCGACAGTGGCGACCGCCGGCAGAACGCCTATCGCACCGACCGCAAGGCCTCGCTGAAGATCGGCTTCACCCCCAACGCCAGCGATGAATACGCCCTGGCCTACAGCAAGCAGGAAGGCGAAAAGGGCAATCCGGTGTACACCGGCAAATCCACCCAGGGCAGCATGCGTTACTGGCAGTGGCCCTTCTGGGACAAGGAAAGCCTGTACTTCCTCAGCTCGACCGAATTGAGCGACGCGCTGACCCTGAAGACCCGCCTGTACGCCGACAAGTACCAGAACGGCCTGGACATGTTCACCGATGCCAGCTACAGCCAGCGCACCGAACGCAGCCTCTACGACGACAAGACCTACGGCGCGGCGGTGGAACTGGTCAGCCGCCATCTCGCTGGCCACGAGCTGCATCTGGCACTGCACTACAAGGACGACCGCCACGAGGAGGACGACAAGAACTTCCGCGACGTAACCCGCTCGATTGCGATTGAGGACCTTATCGAGCTGAGCAGCGCCTGGCGCCTGCGGCTGGGTCTCAGCCATGAGGAACGCGAAGCGCACGAGGCCCACCTGCTGCCCACCGGCACGACCCGCGCCACCAATGGCCTGATCGAACTGGCCCACGGCCTGACGCCGGACATCGAGGCCTATGCCAGCCTGGCGCGCAAATCCCGCCTGCCGACCATCAAGGATCGCTACTCGTACCGCATGGGCCGCGCCATACCCAACCCGGACCTGGACCCCGAAGTGGCGCGGCACGGCGAAATAGGCCTGCGTGGCACGCCCTGGAGCGGCGCCAGCGGCGAAGCGTCACTGTTCTACAGCCACATTCGCGACTATATCCAGACCGCAGTCGTGCCCAGCACCGCGTGTGGCGGACTGACCTGCGACCAGGCACAGAATATTTCCAGGGCGCGCCACCGCGGCCTGGAACTGTCCCTGCAGCAGAAGCTCGGCGAGCAATGGCGACTCGGCGCCGCCTACACCTACCTGGACCGCGACAACATGAGCGATCGCCAGATACCCCTCACCGATTCCCCACGCCACAAGCTGTTCGCCCACGCCACCTGGAGCCCCTTGCAGCAATGGGCGTTCCAGACCAGCCTGGATGCCGAGGAAGGCCGTCAGGTGAGCAGCGGCAACGCCACGGCATCCGGCTACCGCCACGTGGGCAGTTTTGCCACCGTCAATGCCAAGGGCGTCTGGAAACCACGCCCTGACCTGGCGCTCGAGGCCGGCGTGAACAACCTGGGCGACAAGCACTACGAACTCGCCGACGGCTACCCGATGCCCGGTCGCACCCTGTTCACCAACGCCACCTTCAGCTTCTGAACGGCCTTGGGCGCGAACCTGCCGCGCCCTGCGCACCTGCAATGGAGAGCCACATGAATCACTTCCCTTTCGCGGCCGTACTGCATGCCGGAAACAGTGAGGGCGATGCGCTGATCCGCCAGTTCTGCGCACAGTTGCAGGCCTCCGGCTGGAAGGTACGCGGGCTGCTGCCCCTGCGTGGCAAGGACCCGCAAGGACGCCTGCCGATGCTGATCAGCGATATACGTGACGGTCGCAGCTTCGCCATCTCCCAGGCACTCGGCCCCGGCTCCCATGCCTGCTCCCTCGACCCCGGCGCGCTTGCCCAGGCCACCAGCGTGCTGCGCGAGGCATTGGATGAGCGCCCGGATCTGGTCATCGTCAATCGCTTCGGCGCCGTGGAGGCCGCAGGGCGAGGGTTCGCCAGCGAAATGCTCGCGCTGATGAGCGAAGGCATCCCGCTGCTGACCCTGGTCAGCCCGCAATACCAGGCCGACTGGCAACGTTTCGTCGGCACTGAGGACTGCCTTTTGCCCCTGAGCGAAGAGGCCCTGCTGAGTTGGGCCGACGCCCTGCCCCGCAGCATGGAACAGAACGCATGAAGCGACGGCAGCTGCTCCAGGCCATGGCTGTCGGCCCCTGGCTGCTACCCGCGCTGGCCAGCGCCAGCGACTCACTGGTTTTCACGTTCGGCCCGACGCCGCCAGCGACGCAGGTTCGCAAGGTGTTCGCCGCCGGCGCTCCGGCTGCCGTACTGCTCTGCTGCCTGGCGCCGGAAAAGATGCTGGGCTGGCCCTGGCCACTGGACGAGGACAAGCGCAGCCTGCTCAGCCCCGTGGTCCGTGACCTGCCGATGATCGGTCGCCTGGCCGGACGTGGCAGCACCGTGCCCCTGGAGACCCTGGTGGCCCTGGCGCCGGACCTGATCCTCGATGTCGGTGAAGCCGACGCCACCTACCAGTCCCTGGCCCTGCGCACCAGCGAACAGACGGGCCTGCCCTGGCTGCTCGTCGATGGCCGGCTGGAGGAATCGCCCCGTCAGTTGCGCGAAGCCGCCGCTCGGCTGGGTGTCCAGGTCCGTGGCGAGCGCCTGGCGCAATATGCCGAAGCCATTCTGATGCGTGCCAGGAGCCATGGCGCAGCACTGGGTCCGGTCTATTTGGCCCGTGGCCACGACGGCCTGGAAACCGGGCTGGGCGGCTCCATTCACGCCGAAGCCGTGGAGCTGGCCGGGCTGGAGAACGTCGCCGCGCGACTCGGCCCCGGCGGACTGACGCGGATTTCCCTGGAGCAGCTCCTGGACTGGCAACCCCACAGCCTGCTGTGCCAGGACGCCAGCCTTTACCGGCACATCCGCCAGTCCTCGCTCTGGCAGGCGCTGCCGGCAGTGCGCGAGGGACGTGTCTACAGCGTGCCGCAATCGCCTTTCGGCTGGCTGGACGGACCACCCGGCCTCAATCGACTGCTGGGCCTGGAATGGCTGGCGGCGTTCGACCCACAACATGCCGGCGCCTTGCCGCAGCGGGTGCGGGAATTCTTCGCACTGTTCTACGGCATGCAGCTGGACGAGGCACAACTGCAGCGGTTGCTGGTAGGGCATCCGGGGCACACACATGGCTGACAAGTCGGGTCTTGACCGGCCATTGCCCAGCAACCGGCTTGCAGAAGCGCTCAGCCAGCCAGATTGCCGGCCCCGGCGGGAAATCCTGCCAACGAGCCGGCGTGCACCAGGGCTCGCCTGGACCTTGCTGATCGTCGCCTTGCTCGCCAGCCTGCTGATCGCCTTGCTCGCCGGCAAGTACCCGCTGCGCCTGGCCGATCTGCTCGACTCCCTGGCCAGCCACCTGGGTGGCACAAGCCAGCCGCCGGCGCAACAGATCGAGACCGTGCTCTGGCAATTGCGCCTGCCGCGCATTCTCACCGCCCTGCTGGTAGGCGGCGCCCTGGCTGCGGCGGGCGCCGCCTACCAAGGCATGTTTCGCAACCCGCTGGTGTCACCGGATATTCTCGGCGTCTCTGCCGGTGCCGGGCTGGGCGCGGTGCTGGGCATTTTCCTCGGCCTGCCGTTGCCCTGGGTACAACTGCTGGCGTTCGTCGGAGGCCTGCTGGCGGTCAGCCTGGTCTACCTGCTGGCCAGCCGGATCAGGCGCCACGACCCGGTGCTGGTTCTGGTGCTGGCCGGCGTGGCGCTGGGCACCCTGCTGGGCGCCGGCATTTCGCTGCTGAAAATCCTCGCCGATCCCTACAGCCAGCTGCCCAGCATCACCTTCTGGCTGCTCGGCGGCCTCAACGGCGTCAGTTTCGCGGACCTGGCCAGCGCCGCGCCGCTGATGCTGGCCGGCCTGTTGCCCCTGGCGCTGCTGCGCTGGCGCATCAACCTGCTCAGCCTGAGCGACGAGGAAGCCGCCGCCCTGGGCCTGAACATCAGCCGTATCCGCCTGCTGCTGATTCTCAGCGCCACGCTGATGACCGCCAGCGCCGTGGCCATCACCGGCATCATCGGCTGGATCGGCCTGGTCGTGCCGCACATGGCGCGGCTGCTGGTCGGTCCCGAATTCTCCCGGCTGCTGCCGGCCAGCCTGTTGCTGGGCGCCAGCTTCCTGCTGCTCACCGACACCCTGGCACGCACCTTGGCCGGCATCGAGTTGCCGCTGGGCATCCTCACGGCGTTGATCGGCGCGCCCTTCTTCCTGCTGCTCCTGGCGCGTGGAGGGCGCAGCGCATGAACTGCCTGGAAGCCCGCGCACTGGCAATCGGCTATGCCGGCCAGCCCCTGGGGCAGAATCTGGACCTGCGCCTGAACAGCGGCGAAGTTCTCTGCCTGCTCGGCCCCAACGGCAGTGGCAAATCGACCCTGTTCAAGACCTTGCTCGGCCTGCTGCGGCCCCTGGCGGGCAGCGTCCTGCTCGATGGCCAGCCCTTGTCCGAATGGTCCCGGCGGCGATTGGCGCAATGCCTCGGTTACGTGCCCCAGGCGCAGAGCCTGAGCTTCCCGTTCAGCGTCGAGGACATGGTGCTGCTTGGCCGCAGCGCGCATCTCAAAGCCTTCGCCCAGCCCTCGGCACACGACCGACAGGTGGCACGCGATTGCCTGCGACACCTGAACATTCTCGACCTTGCACCACGTATCTACACCCACCTCAGCGGCGGTGAGCGGCAACTGGTGCTGATCGCCCGCGCCCTGGCCCAGGAACCGGCGCTGCTGATCCTCGACGAACCGACCGCCAGCCTGGACTTCGGCAACCAGGTGCGTGTACTCGAACAGCTGCGGGCATTGCGCGACCAGGGCCTGGGGATTCTCCTGTGCACCCACCAGCCGGAACACGCGCTGCGCGTCGCCGACCGGATCGCCCTCTACAAGCAGGGGCGCATCGCCCACTGCGGCTCGCGTACGGATACCCTTACCCTGCAGCGCCTGGCCTGGCTGTATGACCTGCCGGCGGAGCAGATCGCCCGTCAAGTGCAGCTGCTGACCACCCTGACCTCCGGGAGCCACCATGAGCCTCGCTGACATCGACTTCGCAGAACGCTATCGCCAACACCTGCAGCTCGCCTCCTATCGGCCCAAACCGGCCAGAGAGTGGGACAAGCGCGCCCTGACGATGGACCGCAAGCCGCTCGGCGGCCACTACGCCGACGCCTTCATCGCCCGCATGAACCTCGACGGCGCCCGCAGCCTGCTGGACATCGGCTGCGGCCCCGGCACCCTCTGCCTGTCCCTGGCCCCGCGCCTGGAAGAGATCTACGCCCTCGACTACAGCCCGGCGATGCTCGCCCTGCTCAACGACAACGCCGAAGCGCTCGAGCTGGACAACGTGCATCCCGTGCTGTGCGCCTGGGAAGACGACTGGAGCGAGGTGCCGATCTGCGACATCCTGATCGCCTCGCGTTCGGGCCTGGTCGAGGATCTGGACGCCGCGCTGGAAAAGATCCACCGCCACACCCGCCTGCGGGCCTACATGACCCAGCTGGCCGGTGGACACTTCATCGACCCGACCATCGCCAGCCTGCTCGGACGCGAACAACCGGCCTTGCCGGACTACATCTACACGCTCAACCTGCTGCACCGGCGCGGCATCCATCCACACCTGGACTATATAGAGATACCCAGCCGACTGGCCGGCTGCGCCACCTTCGAAGAGTTCGCCGACAAGGTCACCTGGTCACTCGGTCCGCTCGACGATGCGCAGCGCGAGGCACTCGCCGACTGGTATCGAGCCGATCCGGAACGCGCCCGGCAGGGCGGCGCGCCGATGCGCTGGGCGTTTATCGGCTGGTCCGTACCGTCCTAGAGCCATTGAAGTCATGGTCGAAGTGATGCAAAGGTCATGCGTATGTCGCATGATGTTCCGGGTTCGACTCAATGACTGTGTTGCACAGGGTTCCCCTGCCAACACCCCCGGTTAATCAAGAGCGAGGTCTCGATGTCCGATTCGACAGGCACACCGGCATCAGGCGCATCAGCATGCTGATCGGCGCGCTGCTCATCGTCACCTGGCTGATCCTGCTGATCCGCTACCCCCTGCGCGCACTGCCTATATCACTGGGCGCACTGCTGGGCCTGGGCCTCGTCGCCGCCTGGGTCATCTGGCAGGAACAGCGCGAGGCCCAACTGCTGGCGCAACTCGAACTGCGCCTGGTCTATGCACCCGATACCTGCCCGGCAACCCGCCCCCTGCAGGTCACCCTCGACAACCACAGCCCGAAACCCCTGCGCAGCCTGCGCTGGAACGTGACGGCTCATTCACCCGGTTCGGCGCTGAATCTGGTCGGCTCCAATTACGATGCGCCGCAATACGGCGGAGCAGGCGATTTGCAGCCTGGCGCGCGCTGGCAGTCCTGCCTGCCGCTGCCCATGCTGCGTGCGGGATACCGCGCCAGCGCCCTGGAATTCCGCGCCGAACGACTGCAAGGGCACTTCGCCCACTGACTCAAGCGCTTTCCAATTCGGGCCAGCCGATTTATGCTGTATAAAAAACCAGTATCAATACATTGAGCCGAGGTAGTGGATGGCCGTTGAAGTGGTGTACCGCAGCAGCCGGGATCTGGAGCGTTTGTTCATGGATAAAGCAGAAGCCGACCGTCACGACAAGATGCTCGAACTCGCCGAAGCACTGGCGACCGTTCTGCAGCAGGCGTCGCCTTCGCTGAGCGAGCAGCAGGCCGAGGACATCGGCATCTATATGGCCAGGCACCGGGAACTGTTCGCCAAGGCGTTCAGAAACAATCCCGAGGCCCTGGCCGAGCTTCCCGCATCGGAAGGCACGTCCTGAACCTCGAGGAGCTTACTCAGCGCCTGCTTCCCTTTGTCACGGCGGCACCCGTCCGCCGGGCGAAACTAGTCATTACCGCCCCTGTCCATTGAACGCAGCCTTCAATCGGATACCCCATGGAAAGCCCATTCAAGCAAATCAGTGACGTATTCCAACCGGACTACTGCGTCAATTTCAGCATCGAGAAGCCCGACGGCAGCATCCTGCTGACGCTCACTGATACAGCTGGGGTGGCGGTCAAGCGCTTCATCAGCACCCGGCAGTGGCGTGATCAGCAGCAGCTCGAACGCCTGATCACCAGCCTGCAGTTCAGTCTCGCCATCGAACGCAGCCAGGATATACCTCTGCCGCGCTCCGTCGCTTTTTGATTGCCCCGCCTCAGAGCCAGCCCAGCGCCTTGGCCCGCGCCACCGCCTGGGTACGGCGCGCCACGCCCAGCTTGGTGTTGATGCGCCGCGCATGGGTCTTGACCGTATGCAGTGAAATGAACAGCTGCTCGGCAATCTCCTGGTTCGAGCAGCCTTGGGCAATAAGCCGCAACACGGCAAGTTCACGATTGCTCAGCATCACCTCATCACCGACCGCCAGGGGGTCTTCCGGCTCGCGCTCGAACTGTAGAAGCCGATCACGCAGGCGCTCGCCTTTTCCGGCAGGCAATATCTTGGCGAGCCACTGCGGCTGGCGATGCTGGAGCTCGTACAGCGGCTTGACCATCTGCTGTTTTGCCGCCTCGCCCAGGGCCTTGCGCAACTCCAGCTCCGCCTCTTCATGCCGGCCATCGAGCTGCAGCGCTTCGGCAAGGGTGAAACGACATTCACAGGCAAGGCCCAGCCGCTGCACGCGAAGGTTCTGCTCGATCAGCTCGCACAATGTTTCGATGGCCAGCGAGCAACGACCAGCCAGCATATCGATGATCGCCAGATAGCGCTGCACCCGTGGCAACAGCTCGTAAAAGCCTGAAGGCGCGAGGTAGGCATGGCCCTCGTAGAGTTCCAGCACCTGGTTCAGCACGCTACGGGCCTTTCTCAACTGCCCCTGATGCAGCCATGTCAGCCCTGTGATCAACAGGAGAATGCCACGAAAGCGGGCTTCCGGTACGTGCCGCCATTGCGTCAGCCGTTCCGCCTCGCGCAGCCAATGATAGGCGCTGGGAAATTCCTGATTGCGCGCAGCCAGCTCGGCCAACCCTGCATAGCCGAAGAACACGTAGGAATCGCCGCAGGTTTCGGTCTCGATCCGTCCTTGCTGGAAAGCTTCCCGAGCCGGCTCATCCAGCCCCTGATAGGCCAGCAGATGCCCTTGCAGCAACTTCAGGCGGCCAATGATCGGGCTGTGTCCGACACTGTCACGCAGCACCATCAGTGACTCATCGAGCACACCTACAGCGCGCTCGAACTCACCGGTCAGCTCCAGCAACTGAATGCGATCAACGCTGAGCATCATCTCGTACAGCACACTGCCCTTGAGCCGCGCGAGTTTCACGCCCTCGCTGTTGTACTGCTGCGCCAGCTCGAGCTGGCCTTCGGCCATCGCCTGCTGGCACAGCACCTGATAGCACAGCACACGTTGCGCCCAGGCATGATCCGACAGGACCTCCAGCGCCTGCAGACAATAACCCCGAGCTTGGGGCTCACCCCGCAGGCGCGCCAGGAAGCCGCGTAGCGCCTGCCACTGCGCCAGCAACTGGGCCTGGCGCCGGGCGTCAGGCTGCGGGAAGAACTTGGCCAGATCGGCCAGACAATCGTCCACTTCGTCGAGCCGAGCCGAAATGAGCAAGGCCCATCCCTGCAGCACGATCAGCCGTGTGGTGCTGGCGAACAGGTCCTGCGGCAACTCGCTGCGCCACTTCAAAAAGTGCGAAACGTTGTCGCCGATGAGCAGTTGCTCCTGCCCGTAGCGCTGCAGAAAATTGGCAGCCACCTCCGGCTGTCCGGCCCACAGGGCATGCTCGACCGCTTCGCGCATCTCTCCACGGTTGGCAAACCACTGGCAGGCGCGCAGATGGGTCTGGGTGGGCGATAGCGACTCCGGCATGCGCTGCAGTATCAGCGCCAACGGACGCCACAGACGAAACCATTCGCCACAGTTGTCGATCTGGCGAATGAACAGCTGAAAGGTTTTCAACACATCGAGAATGTTGCTGCCGGCCCCGTCAAGCACATGCTCGCACAGCTGCGGGGAAAAACGCGGCAGGCGTGCCAGCGCATACAGTGCCCGACAGATCTCCTCGCTCTGCCCCTCCAGTACTTCACGCTGTACGTAATCCCTGAGCAATGGCGTTCCGGCCAGCAGGCGCTCGCGCACTGCCTGCTCGTCGGCATTGAACAGCAACAGGCTGACCCCCGCCAACCAGCCTTCACTACCTGCCAGCAATTGCTTGAAGGTATCTTCGGTAAGATCCAGACGATGCGCCTTGAGTATCTGCCTCAGTTCGCTGGCGGTCAGCGCCAGCGCTTCGCCCTGCAATTCGAAGAGATCGCCTTGGAGCAACAGCCGAGGCAATTTCCATGCAGGCTGACGACGACTGCTGACCCACCAGCTGACGGATTCGGGTCCTTGTTCGAGCAACATGTCAAGACAGGCATCGAACGCCGGCGCCACTTGCCTCGGATAGTCATCGAGCATGATCCACAACGGTTGCCGAGACGCACTCAACAGGCTGACCAGGTCTTGCTGGATATCCACTGTCGGCGTTGGCGAGCCGCCCAGGTACCGGCTGAGCTGCGAATACAGCGCCTCGGCGGAAAAAGGTCGGCCACCCAGGTCGAGCCAGATCAGATGCGTATCGGCGGGCACCCGGCGAGCACATTCGCTCAACAGCACACTTTTGCCAAACCCCGCTGGCGCGCAGATCAGACGCAGTCGGCAACGGGCTTCCAGCAGGACGCCCATCAGGCGGGGCCTGGGAATATGCGCTGGTGGCAGGCGTGGAATAGTCGCGACCTGAACCTGCGCGGCGGCTTCCGTGCTGATCGCACCGGGATTGAAGCGGACGGACATGGTGAGGCTCTCTTGTTCTATCGATCCATGAGAAAGCAGTGAGCACAGCCGCATTGGCTCCCATTGGAGCCTGCCGCCGCGCTTTTGCGCTCACAACGCTGCACGATTCCGAACCTTTTGTCGACTCACAGAGGTGGCGCGAGACCATCCGCCCTGCTTAATGGCCAAAAACCATCATCTTTCGTTGCGAAAATAAAAAAGGCGGCCATTTTGGCCGCCTTCGTTCAACGCAGGATGTTCTCGATCAACGCACCCCCGCATTACGCAGCGCAGCAGGTGTGAAGTCCCGTGCCGAAGCGCGATGGCCGTAGGCATGGGGCTTCTCTTCGTTGCTCATGCCGATGGCGATATAGCGACCGGAAATGATGTCGTACAAGGCTTCGAGGGCGTATGCCTGCGCCTTGTGCTGGTAGTACTGCAGCATGTGGGCCTCGCCTACACGCCACAGCTGACCGCGTCCGTCATACAGTTCCGACTGGACGATGCTCCAGCTGTCTTCATCGATGAAGAAGCGACGCTTGCCGTAGATATTACGCTCGCCATTCTTGAGCGTGGCCTCGACTTCCCAGACGCGGTGCAGCTCATAGCGCGCCAGATCCTGGTTGACGTGACCTGCCTTGATGATGTCGCTGTACTTGATATCGCTGGAAGCGATCTCGTAGCTGTTGTACGGGATGTACAGCTCCTTCTTGCCAATGAGCTTCCAGTCGTAGCGATCCGGCGCGCCGCTGAACATATCGAAGTTATCGGTGGTGCGCATGCCGTCGGAGGCGGTACCCGGACCATCGTAGGCGACCTGCGGAGCGCGGCGGACGCGGCGCTGCCCGGCGTTGTAGATCCACGCCTGGCGCGGCTCCTTCACCTGATCCAGCGAGTCATGCACCAGCAGGACGTTACCGGCCAGACGCGACGGAGCGGTCACGCGCTGCTTGAAGAACAGCAAGGCGTTCTTGGCGCGCTCGGGATCCAGATCGCTCATCTCCGACGGGAAAGCCACCTCATCCTCGAAATGCACCATCGTGTAGCTGCCATTGGTCTGCGGAGTGGCCTGCGCGATGTTGCGACGGACGTTTCCGCCACGGTAACGGGTGATGTGGTTCCACATCACCTCAAGACCGTCCTTGGGAATCGGGAAGGCGTAGTAACGGCTGTCGGTGAAATTGCTCACCCCATTGCCGCCCTCGACCAACTCGGTATTGGCCGCGCTCTTCTTGGCTGCCTCGTAAACCGCGTCAGGCACCGCCGAGGTCCGGTGGGTCGGGAAGACGCGGATCTTGTAGGTATCCGGATAGCGCTGGAACATCGCCATCTGGCCTGCAGTGAGGTTGGCCTTGTACTGCTCAGCATTCTGCGCGGTGATGACGAACTTCGGCTGCTCGTCCTTGAACGGGTTGGTCAGGTGGCCGTTCTTGAGCGGTGCGGCATCGGTTTTCAGACCGCCGGTCCACTCCGGGATGCTGCCATCGGCGTTACCGGCTCTCTCGGCGCCCAGCGGAGTCAGAGTCGTGCCCAGCTTGGCGACTTCCTCCGGTGAAACGGCAGCCATCACGCTGCTTGCAAGCAGCGAGAAGGCCAGGACGCTGAACAGTTTTCTTGTTGTTTTCATAAATTTCCAGTTCCTCTAGATCTTGTTTGGCCGCAGCCTTGCTTGTACCTGATCTGCCGAGCGCCGTCAGGGCGCCTCGGCAGGTCTAGAGCAAAGGCTCCTTAGAAGTTCACGCCTACGCTGAAGGCGAGGAAGTCACGGTCAACCAGCGTGTTGTAATCCCCGCCGAAGAAGTCGGTGTAGGACAGGCTGGCGGTGTAGGTGTTCTGGTAGACGGCATCCAGCCCGATGCTGACCGCCTTGGCACCTTCGTTGAACAGGCCGTTGGGGCCGTAGCCATCGACGTCATGAGAGAAGGAGATATTCGGCGTCAGGTTCACGCCGGCGAATACGTTGTTGTAGTCAGCCAGTGCGCGCAGGCGATAGCCCCAGGAGTTGGCAGTGGTGAAACCATGGTCGCCATAACGTGCCAGCGAGGTTTCATTCGGGTCCACGGCACTTCCAGTAATGCCGTAAATCGGATCGCGTCCATAACGGTTTTTGCTCTTGCTCTCCAGACCGCCGACGTGGGCAAAACCAACCTCACCTACCAGCGTCAGGCGCGAAGCCCCCAGAACCTGATCGAAGAAGTGGGTGAAGGTGGTCTGAATCTGAGTGACTTCCTTACGGTCATAACCGCTCTGTATGGCGCCCGGTGCCGACCCTCCCGTCACCACATTGGCCAGAGCCAGGGTCATTTGCTGGGTATTGATCTGTACCGGAGCGTTCGGCCTGTAGCTGAGCTCGCCCTGCCACGCAGTGCCGGTAGGCAGTACGGTGGAGAAACTCAGACCATACAGGCGGATGTCCTCAGGATAGTCCATGAAGTAACGACCGTTGCCGACCGCCACGGCTGCAGCAGCCAGGGTTTGGGCTTGCGCACCCAATGCGGCGTTGTAGCCCGCTCCCCCCGGATTGCCAGTACCCCCTGCCCCCCAATAGGCGCCCGTACCCAACCAGCCAGCCGGCCCACCGAAAAGGCTCGCGCCAAGAGTGTTATAGATGCTCTGCATGGCACCCGGAATACCCGCCAGCGCCGACGCATCCGCATTCTGCATGCTAAGGAAGGGCGTACGGCTGTGGTAGTTCATGAAGTAGCCGCCGTACTCGGTATTGTCACCCTGCCAGCGCAGGGCCAAACCCCACTGACCATCGTCGCGCGCCGTGTTGTCCTTGCCGCGACGAACCAACATGCCTTCCTGGCTATAGTTCAGACCGACGTCAGACGTACTGACAGGAGCCAGCGTTACAGGCAGCACCGCAGACGCGGCATTCAGCGCATCTACCCCCCCCAGCAGGCTGATCAGCTCGCTGTTGAGAATATGATAATTGTCATTGCAGCCATTGGCCGCTACATCAGCCGAGGAGAAGAACGTGCCGCAGTTATCGACGACGGTTTGCTTCCAGCTCAACTGGTAGAAGGTCTCCATGCTCAACCGATCACTCAGGCTTTGAGAGAGGTACAGCATATTGACCGGAATCAGGCCTTCCTTGATTTCCGCACCAGGGCGGCGGAAAGCGGCGGCATCGACCGGGTTGATCGAATTGATCGAGTTGCCGATAAAGGTGCTCTCGCCCCAGCTCACCACCTGCCGACCGACCCGCACGGTGCCCGGCAAATCGCTGATGGAGTAGTTGTGATAAAGGAAGGCATCGAGAATCTCGGCGCCGGAAGCTTTTGCAGCCACCTTGCGACCGTCGTCACTGATGTCCTTGTGCAGACGACTTTCATCCTTCAGCTCGAAGTCGTACCAATACTTGCCACGCACGAAGGCACCGCTGTCGCGGTAACGCAGTTCAAGGTCGTGTACGCCCTTGAAGATCTTCGAGAAGGTTTCGCCTTTCTTGAAATTCAACCGGCCATCATCGCCAGTCTGGGTATAACCAGTACCTCCATTCGCCTCACCCACCAGGTCCATATCCCGATCAGTCATGGACCAGCTTGCGCCGATGGACATGGAAGAGTCGAACTGCCCCTCGATTTCCCCGATATTGAAATTGACTGCATAAGCCGGTGCAGCAGTGCCCAGCGCAACGGCAAGGGCCAGTGTTTTGGGCTGGAAGTATCCTTGCCTTGTTGTTTTTGTCATGAGGCGCTCCTGGTTGGTTCAAAGTACGCTCCACCCTAACCACACGCCGGCAGTGGGTTAAGCGCACTAAGGTTTGATTTGCTTTGTAGTCCTTAAGTATTAACAGCCTTGCCAGCTCTGGGCTTCGGCAGCATTTTGCATGGCATGGCCAGATTCGTTGCCGCCAGGCTATGCAACAGATTAGTCGCCAGCACCGCCCATGCAAGCCCCGGAATAGAGCTGTTGCGACCCTGTATACAGAAAAACGGAGAATCGCGCCCTCGTCAGCCCTGCCCAAGCGCCCGCGGCGCGTGACGTCAGCAAGGGAGAATCGACCAAGCAATACTTTGGCAGGAGAGCATGAGCACCGAAACGTTACCGCGGCGCAATGCTTGAGGTGAAAGGAAACAATCGTAGGATGGAATCGCCGCAGGCGCTTCCGTCGCCAACCGCGAACGGGGCCGGGTGCATGGCCGGCAGATGGCGCCTGCATCGGCAGCGTCGGATTACGCCTTTGGCTAATCCAACCTACTCCATCCCCTAATAGCGGCTCAGCTGCAAGATTTTACTGGTTACAGGCCCTTCACCGCATAGATGCCGGGCGCGTTGCGCCAGTAGCCCTTGTAGTCCATGCCGTAGCCGAACACGTAGCGATCCGCACAATTCAGCCCCACGTAGTCGGCCTTGAGGTCCGGACGGGCCTTGCGCTGGTGATCCTTGTCCACCAACACGGCAGTATGGACGGCGGTGGCACCGGCGTGGCGACAGAAGTCGATGATCGCGCTCAGGGTGTGCCCTTCGTCGAGGATGTCATCGATGATCAAGACGTCACGGTCGATAAAGGAAATTTCCGGCTTGGCCTTCCAGAACAGGTCGCCGCCACTGGTCTCGTTGCGATAGCGCGTGGCGTGCAGATAGGACAGCTCCAGCGGAAAGTTCAGTTTGGTCAGCAGTTTGCCGGAAAAGATCAGGCCGCCGTTCATCACGCAGAACACCACGGGGTTACGCTCGGCCAGATCAGCATTGATTCTGCCCGCGACGGCCTCGATGGCGGCCTCGACCTCGGCTTCGGCGTGCAGGCAATCAGCTTCAGCCATGACTTGGCGGATATGTGCGAGATCGACGGACACTGGTGATGCTCCAGAACAGTAATGGGCGGACACAGCCCGGTCGGCTGCACTTTCAAGGGGCGCGACGATACCGATGCCAATGCAGGCAGAGCAAGTGCCGTTCGACACATAAATAGCCGCTATCCCTGCGATGCATTAATCTACGCCGGTTTATTCGCCTGCCGGAGTCAGCCATGTCCATTAGAGAAATTCGCCACCCGCTTATTCGCCACAAACTTGGGCTGATGCGCCGAGCCGATATCAGCACCAAGAACTTCCGCGAACTGGCACAGGAGGTTGGATCGATCCTGACGTACGAGGCAACCCGCGATCTGCCACTGGAAAACTACAGCATCGATGGCTGGTGCGGCCCGGTTCAGGTAGAGAAGATTTCCGGCAAGAAGATCACGGTAGTGCCTATTCTGCGCGCCGGTATCGGTATGCTCGACGGCGTGCTCAGCCTGATTCCCGGCGCGAAGGTCAGCGCTGTCGGCATCGCACGCAACGAAGAAACCCTGCAGGCACATACTTATCTTGAGCGACTGGTAGATAATCTCGACCAGCGCCTGGCGATGATCATCGACCCGATGCTGGCCACCGGCGGTTCCATGGTCGCGACCATCGACATGCTGAAGAAAGCCGGCTGCAAGGAAATCCGCGCACTGGTGCTGGTCGCCGCACCCGAAGGCATCAAGGCTGTGGAGCAGGCTCATCCGGACGTTCTCATCTATACCGCCTCGATAGATGAACGGCTGGACGAAAACGGTTATATCGTGCCCGGCCTGGGTGATGCTGGCGATAAGCTTTTTGGCACCAAGCAGAAGGACGTCTGAGCATGTCGCAAGCCATGGAAGAGCCCATCGGTCGGCAGGTGCTGGCCGGCGCGCAGATGCTGTTTGTCGCCTTCGGCGCGCTCGTACTGATGCCACTGATCACCGGGATGGATCCCAACGTGGCGCTGTTTACCGCCGGGATCGGCACGCTGCTGTTTCAGCTCGTCACCAAGCGCCAGGTGCCGGTTTTCCTGGCATCGAGTTTCGCCTTTATCGCACCGATCATCGCTGCCAAGGCCGACTTCGGCCTGCCCGCCGTGCTCGGCGGGGTGGTCGCGGCCGGCATCGTCTATATCTTTCTCGGCTTCGCGGTGCAGCTCAAGGGTCCCGGTTTCATTGACCGCCTGTTGCCGCCGGTAGTCATCGCGCCGGTCATCATCTCCATTGGTCTGGCCCTTTCTCCGGTTGCGGTGAATATGGCGATGGGCAAGGCCGGCGATGGCAGCGCACAGCTGATACCTTACGAAACAGCCATGCTGATCTCGATGCCAGCGCTGCTGACCACCCTGCTGGTCGCCGTGCTGGGACGCGGTCTGTTTCGCCTGGTGCCAATCCTGGCGGGCGTCGCGGTGGGCTACAGCCTTTGCTTCGCGTTCGACGTGGTCGATACCAGCGGCATCGCCGCAGCGCCCTGGCTGGCACTGCCAAACTTCGTCGCTCCGGAGTTTCACTGGGGGGCGATCCTGTTCATGGTCCCGGTGGCGCTGGCGCCCGCTATCGAACACATCGGTGGCGTGGTGGCGATTGGCGGCGTGACGGGCAAGAACTTCATCAAGAAGCCGGGCCTGCACCGCACGCTGCTGGGCGATGGCCTGGCGACGTCAGCGGCGGGTCTGTTCGGCGGCCCGCCCAATACCACCTATGCGGAAGTCACTGGCGCGGTGATGCTGACGAAAAACTACAACCCGAAGGTCATGACCTGGGCTGCCGTTTTCGCCATCGTGCTGGCCTTTATCGGCAAGTTCGGCGCGGCACTGCTGAGCATTCCGGTACCGGTGATGGGCGGCATCCTCTGCCTGCTGTTCGGCTCGATTGCGGTGGTCGGCCTGAGCACCCTGATCCGCCATCAGGTGGACCTGTCCGAAGCGCGCAACCTGATCATCGTGTCGGTGACGCTGGTATTCGGCATCGGCGGCATGGTGATCGGTTATGGCGAGTTCGCCCTTTCCGGCATCTCGCTGTGCGCCATCATCGCGCTGGTGCTCAACCTGCTGCTGCCAGGCGGCGAAGGCTGGAAGAACAAGCAGCTCGAAGAGAACAGTTGAGTGCGCAGGGCCTTTGCTTTATGGCCCCGCGCGGAGGTTTTCCTGCTTACTTGACACGCAACCGTCCTTCGGCCAACCCAACCTACGGCTCGCGGACAAGACCGTAGCCTGGATTAGCCGAAGGCGTAATCCGGGTCTCCGAAGGCGTAACCGACGGCTCTGCTGCATTCACGGCTCAATCCGCTCCCACAGGTTTACACTGGCCGCATGTCCAATCCTCTCATTCCCCATCGGCAGCTGAGCGACAACCGCCTCAGTTGCAGCACATGCGCGGCCTGCTGCTGCCGGCTGGAAGTCATGCTGATCAGCGATACCGGCGTACCGCAGCGCTTCATCGATGTGGACGCATGGGGTGGTCAGGTCATGCGCCGCCTGGATGATGGCTGGTGCGCCGCGCTCGACCGAGACAGCATGCGCTGCACCATCTACGCGCGACGCCCGCTGATCTGTCGGGAATTTGAATTGGGTTCGGAAGACTGCCTGGATGAGCGCAAGGGCTCTGCGTCTGCCTATCGGGAAGATCGCTGAGCCTGTCCCGACCCTTTGTAGGTCGGATTAGCCGAAGGCGTAACCGACGATCAGAAGGCATAACCCGACGCACAAGGCGCCGGGCTCCGCGTTATCAGAACGACATCCGATAGTGCAGCGAGTAACTCTCTATCCCATCGTTGGGATTCTTGATGCCGGCATTGGAATAGTGAATCGCACGCACGCCCACTTCATGCCCACCTGCGAAGCGCAAGCCTGCGCCGATGCGGTCCTCGAACTGGAATGAAGAGCCCAGGTCGTTGTTTTCCAACTTGGTATTCTCGAACGCCGCAACACCGATGCCCAGTTCCAGGTAGGGCTTGACCGCATCACCTGCGAATTCGTAAACGAACACCGGCGTCAGCGATATGCTGTGGTTGCTCGATGTCTTGTCACCTTCCCAATAGGTGTAGCCGGCATCCCAGTAGCCGGTGAGCCGCCCTACACTGCTCTGGAACCAGCTACGATTGAAATCGAACTGCGCCCCGAGCCGATAGGTCGTCGTCGACTCGCCAGTGCGGCCAACAGCAGCGGTTAGATCCAACGCGTGAACGGCAGCCACCTGACCCAACGAAACAGCTGCAATCGCAGCGAGGGAGATCAGCTTCTTCATCAGATTTTCCTTATCAAAAAGTAGGCATCACTTTTGTTGTTTATTGGATGTCACCCCAAATACAGAAAGCAGGCGCAGCGGGGAGTTCCTAATCAGGATAGTAGCTAACTGCCGCGCCTTCACCCCAAAGTGTCGGCAGCACATCCGCGAGTCGCTGAGGCTCGCCACTGCTCCAGAAATGTGCGCCCGGCTCGCCCTCAGCCAACTGATGGCGAGCTGCGAGCACCGTTTCGAGCTGGCGCGCCACTGCCGCCCCAGTGTCCACCAGGGTAACGGTCGATGGCACCATTTCGGCCAGCAGCGGCTTGATGAAGGGGTAGTGCGTACAACCGAGAATCAGCGTATCGCAGCCCTGCTCAAGCAGAGGCTGGACGAAAGTATCGAGCAATGCGCGGGTGGCCGGCGAATTCAGCTCACCGGTCTCGATGCATTCGACCAGGCCGGGACAGGGCTGGGTAATGACCCGCACATCGCTGGCGAAACGATCCAGCAGGGCCGCAAAGCGGGCGCTTTTAAGCGTGCCGGTCGTGGCCAGCACGCCCACCACGCCACTGCGGGTCGCCCGCGCTGCCGGTTTGACCGCCGGCTCCATGCCCACCAGAGGAATCTGCGGATAGCGCTCACGCAATTCAGCGATACCGGCGGCGGTTGCGGTATTGCAGGCCAGTACCAACGCCTTGGCGCCCTGCTCCAGCAGAAAGGCGGCAATCGAACGGCAGCGCTCGCGGATGAACTCGGGGCTTTTCTCGCCATAAGGCACATGGCCGCTGTCGGCCAGGTACAGCAATGATTCATGCGGCAGGCGCAGGCGAATTTCGCGCAGCACCGAAAGTCCGCCGACACCGGAGTCGAAGACGCCGATCGGCGCATTGTCAGCCATGCTGTGGCCCACAGACCGCGCAGGCCGGATCGCGCTTGACCTTCAGCTCACGGAAGCGACTGCCCAGCGCATCCACCAGCAACAACCGGCCCACCAGCGGCTCACCGAAACCGGCCAGCAGCTTCAGCGCTTCGAGCGCCTGCAGGCTACCGATCACACCGACCACCGGCCCCAGCACGCCGGCCTCGCTGCAGGTCAGCTCGGCTTCGCTGCCATGCCCGTACAGGCAGTGGTAGCACGGACTGCTCTCGATACGCGGATCGAAAACCGACAGCTGCCCTTCCAGGCGGATGGCGGCACCACTGACCAGCGGCTTCTTCGCGGCCACGCAGGCGACATTGAGCACCTCGCGAATGTTGAAGTTGTCGGTGCAGTCCAGCACCAGATCGACCTCGTCGACAACCTCTCCGATACAGTCGGCATCCAGCGCAACGCGATGCGGCACCAGCTTCACCTGCGGGTTGAGCGCCGACAGGCGCGCGATGGCGGAGTCCACCTTGGGCAGGCCGACCGAGGCCGTTTCATGCACGATCTGCCGCTGCAGGTTGGTCAGATCGAGGCTGTCGAAATCGGCCAGATGCAATTCGCCAACGCCGGCGGCAGCCAGATACAGCGCCACGGGCGAGCCCAGGCCGCCCAGCCCGACGATCAGCACGCGGCTTTGCTTGAGCTTCAGTTGGCCGTCGATATCGACCTGTTTCAACAGTATCTGGCGGCTGTAACGCAGCAGCTCGTCATCGCTCAACATGCACAGCTTCTCCCCTATTCAATCGCCCCAGGCTGATACGTTCATGTCCGCCGTAGTCGCGCCGACTTTGCACCGAGACGAAGCCGCCTTCGGTGAGTAGTCCTCGCACCGCCCCGGCCTGGTCATAGCCATGCTCCAGTAACAGCCAGCCAGCATCGTGCAGATAAGCAGGCGCCTGGGCGATGATCTGACGAATGTCGTCCAGGCCGTCCTCGCCGGCCACCAGGGCACTGCCCGGTTCGAAGCGCACGTCGCCCTGGGACAAATGCGGATCGCCAGCGGGAATATAGGGTGGGTTGCTCACGATCAGCTCATGGCGCTGCCCCGTCAGCGCGGAAAACCAGTGGCTTTCATGAAAGCGCACATTGTCCAGTCGCAACTGCCGGGCGTTGCGTGTCGCCAGGGCAACGGCCTCGGCGACGCGGTCCACCCCTGTCACCCGCCACACCGGGCGCTCACTGGCCAACGCCAGGGCAATCGCACCGGTGCCTGTGCCCAGGTCCAGAACCTGAGCGGCAGTCGCCGGGAGCAGCTGCAGTGCGGTTTCGACCAGCAGTTCGGTGTCCGGTCGGGGGATCAGCGTATGTGGCGCGACTTCCAGTTCGAGGCTCCAGAAACCCTGGCGCCCGAGGATATAGGCCACCGGCTCGCCACGGCGGCGGCGTTCCAGGTATTCCGCGAAGGCCTTGCACTGCTCGGCGCCGGGCTCCCGCTCCGGCCAGGTGTGCAGATAGCTGCGCGACTTGCCCAGTACATGGGCGAGCAGCAGCTCGGCATCCAGCCGGGCGCTCGGCGAATCGGGCAGGTCGCTGTCGTTCAGCAGGGATTCGATGGTGGCCATACGTTAAGCCTCAAGCTACAAGTCTCAAGCTACAAGACGCCACGTAATCAGCTTGTGGCTTGAAGCTTGCTGCTGTCGTTAATCGCCCAGAGCCGCCAGCTGGTCGGCCTGGTATTCCTGCAGCAGCGGTTCGATGACCTGTTCCACCGCACCACCGACGACTTCGCCGAGCGAGTACAGGGTCAGGTTGATACGGTGATCGGTCACGCGACCCTGGGGGAAATTGTAGGTACGGATGCGCTCGGAACGATCACCGGAGCCGACCAGCAGCTTGCGCGTATCGGAGATTTCCTTGTGCGCGGCGCTGTCCTGTACATCCTGCAGCTTGGCGGCCAGCCAGGACATGGCGCGCGCGCGGTTCTTGTGCTGTGAGCGCTCCTCCTGGCATTCGACTACGATGCCGCTGGGCAGGTGGGTAATGCGCACGGCCGAGTCGGTTTTGTTGATGTGCTGACCACCGGCGCCCGACGCGCGATAGGTATCTACCCGCAGATCAGCCGGATTGATCTCGATGGCGATCTGCTCGTCCGGCTCCGGCAGCACCGCTACCGTACAGGCCGAGGTATGGATACGGCCCTGGGATTCGGTTTCCGGCACGCGCTGAACACGGTGTGCGCCGGACTCGAACTTCAGCTTGGCATAGACGTTGTCGCCTTCGACCCGCGAGATCACTTCCTTGTAGCCGCCATGTTCGCCGGGACTTTCCGAAAGGATTTCGACGCGCCAGCCTTGGCGTTCGGCATAGCGCGAGTACATGCGAAACAGGTCGCCGGAGAAGATCGCCGCCTCGTCGCCACCGGTGCCGGCGCGGATTTCCAGAAAGACGTTGCGACCGTCCTTCGGGTCCTTGGGCAGCAACATGCGCTGCAGCCGCGCCTCGATTTCCTCCAACTGGCCGCGGGCCTGCTCAACCTCCTCCTCGGCCATCTCGCGCACGTCTGGATCGCTGTCCTTGAGCAGCGCCTGGGCGCCTTCGAGGTCGGACTGCAACTTGAGGAATTCGCGGTAGGCGTCGATGACCGGTTCGACCTCGGCGTATTCGCGCGAATAGGCGCGGAAGCGGGTCTGATCGCTGATCACTTCGGCATCGCCCAGCAGCGCCGTCAGTTCTTCGAAGCGGTCGTGCAAGATGTCGAGTTTGTTGAGCAACGACGCTTTCATGGTTTGTCCGTGTGTTCTTGCAGGGCGAAAAGCTCCTGAACGATGCCCAGTGCCTCCACTCGCCCTTCGGCGGAAAGTTTTTTCAACTGCACGCTGGGTGCGTGCAGCAGCTTGTTGGTCAGGCCGCGCGCCAGCTGGACCAGCACCTCCTCCGCGCTGCTGCCGTTGGCGAGCAGCCGCTGCGCCTTGCTCAACTCGTCGTCACGAATCCGCTCTGCCTGTTGCCGATAGGCCTTGAGCACGTCCACCGCGGCCAGTTCGCGCAGCCGCACCATGAAATCATCAGTACCGGCGGCAACCAGTTCCTCGGCGGCCATGGCAGCGCCCTGGCGACTCTTGAGGTTCTCCGCCACCACTTCATGGAGATCGTCGACGGTGTAAAGATAGACATCTTCCAGCTCGCCTACCTGCGGCTCGATATCCCGCGGTACGGCAATATCAACCATGAACATGGGCTTGTGCTTGCGCTTTTTCAGCGCCTGTTCCACCGCGCCCTTGCCAAGAATGGGCAGTTGACTGGCGGTGGAACTGATGACGATGTCGCTGTTGTACAGCTCCTGCGGGATATCGGCGAGCAGGATGGCATGAGCCCCGAACTGCTCGGCCAGCGCACTGGCCCGTTCGAGAGTCCGGTTGGCGACGACGATGCGCTTGACGCCCTGTTCGTGCAAATGACGCGCAACCAGGGTGATGGTCTCGCCGGCACCGATCAGCAGAGCCTGGCTGCGATCCAGATTGGCGAAGATCTGCTTGGCCAGGCTGACGGCGGCAAAGGCGACTGATACCGGGTTCTCACCGATGGCCGTGTCGGTGCGCACGGTCTTGGCGGTACTGAACGTGGCCTGGAACAGGCGACCCAGCAAAGGACCCAGACTGCCCGCCTCGCGGGCAACGGCATAGGCGGATTTCATCTGACCGAGAATCTGCGGCTCGCCAAGTACCATTGAGTCGAGACCGGATGCGACGCGCATCATGTGCCGCACCGCCTGATCATCGACGTGAACGTAGGCGCAAGCCTTGAGGTCATCAAGGTTCAGGCTGTGGTAGCCGGCCAGCCAGGCCAGCACCTGTTCGGCTTCAGCCTGATCCTGCTGCAGATACAACTCGCTGCGATTGCAGGTCGAAAGGATGGCAGCCTCACGCGTCGGGGTCACCCGGCACAGTTGCTGCAACGCTTCGACCATTTGCTCAGGCGTGAACGCCACACGCTCGCGCACATCCACCGATGCGGTCTTGTGATTGATGCCAAGCGCGATGAAAGCCATGCGGGATCGCTGATTCCAGAACAGAGCGCGAGATTCTCCTACTTCGCCTGCTTCAGAACAACCGTTGACCTTCATTGTCTGTACAGGGATTGAGTCAACCAAATCGCCTCGTGAGCCGCCCATGTGCTTGCCTGACGGCTTGTGTCATCATGCCGCGACCGCAGATCAGCCCTTGTATTTCCTATGAACAAGCTCCTCGTCCTCAGCGCCGCCCTGTTTCTCGGTGGTTGCCAAAGCCTTTTGCAAAGCGCTCCCGAAAGCAGCCCGCCGGTCGAAGAGTCGCTGCCGGAGCCTGCGACAATCAGCCCCGACGAATACGCGTCGTTCAGCAAGGACACGCTGTATTCCTTGCTGGTGGCCGAACTGGCCGGGCAGCGCAATCGTTTCGACATTGCCCTGAACAATTACGTCATCCAGGCCAGTGCGACCCAGGATGCAGCCGTTGCCGAACGCGGCTTCCGCATCGCCGAATATCTGGGCGCCGAGCAGGCAGCACTCAATACCGCGATGATCTGGGCCGACAACGCTCCGAACAACCTCGACGCCCAGCGCGCCGCCGCCGTGCAGCTGGCGCGCACCGGGCGTTACGAGGAATCCCTGGAATTCATGGAGAAGGTCTTGCAAGGCCAGGGCGACACCCACTTCGACTTCCTCGCCCTGTCAGCCGCCCAGACCGATCCCGATACGCGCGCCGGCCTGCTGCAAAGTTTCGATCAGCTGTTGGCCCGGCATCCCGACAATCCGCAGCTGACCTTCGGCAAAGCCGTGCTGCTGCAACAGGACGAGCGCCCCGAAGAAGCCTTGACCCTGCTCGAAGCACAGCCCGCCAGCCAGCAGCAGATTCCCTCGACACTCCTGCAGGCACGCCTGCTGCAGATTCTCGACCGCGGCAACGAAGCCCTGCCCATCCTGGAAAGAAGCCTGCACCGCCATCCCGAAGACAAGCGCCTGCGCCTGACCTACGCGCGACTGCTGGTGGAGCAGGAGCGCCTCGACGATGCCATGGGCGAATTCGCCACCCTGGTCCAGCAATACCCCGGTGACGACGACCTGCGCTTCTCGATGGCGCTGGTCTGTCTCGAAGCCCAGGCCTGGCGCGAAGCCATCGTCTATCTGGAGGAGCTTATCGAGCGCGGCAGCCATGTCGATGCCGCCCAGTTCAACCTCGGTCGCGCCTGGCGCGAACTCGGCGAGCCGGAGCAGGCACTGGCCGCGTTCGCCGCCGTTGGCCCCGGCAACGAGTACCTGCCGGCGCAGCTGATGCAGGCCGAGCTGCTGTTTTCCCTGGGTCGTCATCAGGAGGCCTCGCAACTGCTGGCCCGCGCCCGCGAGCAGCAGCCCGACTACGCCATCCAGCTGTACCTCATCGAGATCGAAGCACTCTCCGGCCAACAGCAGACCGAACAGGCCTGGCAACTGACCGAACAGGCGCTGCAGCAGTTTCCCGATGACCTCAGCCTGCTCTACACCCGCGCCATGGTCGCCGAGAAGCGGGGTGATCTGAAGCAGCTGGAACAGGATCTGCGCTTTATCATCGAACGCGAACCGGACAACGCCATGGCCCTCAACGCACTGGGCTACACCCTGGCCGACCGCACGGGTCGCTACAGCGAAGCCCTGGCGCTTATCGAGCAGGCCTACGCACTCAACCCAGACGATGCGGCGATTCTCGACAGCCTCGGCTGGGTGAATTACCGCCTGGGCAATCTGGAGCAGGCCGAAGCTCAACTGCGCCAGGCGCACGAGCGCCTCCCCGACCACGAAGTCGCCGCTCACCTGGGCGAGGTGCTCTGGAGCGCAGGCAAACGGCGCGAAGCACGCGCCATCTGGACTGAAGCCCTGAAGCTGCAACCGGACAGCAGGATTCTGCGTGAAACCCTGAAACGCCTGACCGGTTCGGAGAAACCCTGACCCATGCTGACCATGCGTAACCTGCTGCTCCCACTATTTGCCCTGCTGCTCGCCGGCTGCGCCGGCCTCGGCCCGCAGGAATCGGTCGAAGGTCCCGGCAGTGCCGAAGACTGGAAAACCCACAAGGCGCGGATCGGCCATATCGACGGCTGGCAGATCAGCGGCAAAATCGGCATTCGCGCGCCACAGGACTCTGGCAGCGGCACCCTGTTCTGGCTGCAGCGTCAGGACTATTTCGACATCCGCCTCTCCGGCCCGCTGGGCCGCGGCGCGACCCGCCTCACGGGCCGACCGGACGCCGTAATACTGGAAGTCGCCGGACAGGGCCGCTTCGAGGCAAAATCGCCTGAAGCGCTGGTCGAAAGCCAACTCGGCTGGCAATTGCCGGTCTCCAACCTGCTCTGGTGGGTTCGCGGGCTGCCCGCGCCGGACAGTCGCAGCCGCGTCACCCTCGACAGTACTGGACGGCTGGCCACGCTTCAGCAGGACGACTGGGACGTTCAGTACCTGGGTTACGTGGAAGAAAACGGCCTCACCCTTCCTTCGCGCATCAAGCTGGAAGGCCGGAACCTGCAGATCACCCTGGTCATCAAGGACTGGCAGCCACGCCAGCTTGGCCGCTGATGCGCGCACTCACCCTGCCCGCTCCGGCCAAACTCAACCTGATGCTGCATATCACCGGCCGGCGCGCCGATGGCTATCATGAACTGCAAACGCTATTCCAGTTTCTCGACCATGGCGACGAACTGACCTTCACGTCCCGCGCCGACGGAGAAATCCATCTACATACCGAACTACCCGGCGTACACCACGACAGCAACCTGATCGTGCGCGCTGCCCGCCTGCTGCAATCGCGCAGTGGTTGCAGTCAGGGCGCCGACATCCAGTTGCTCAAGCGCCTGCCCATGGGCGGTGGAATCGGCGGCGGCAGTTCCGATGCGGCCACTACCCTGCTGGGGCTCGACCACCTCTGGCAGACCCGCATGGGCGAGGAGTGCCTTGCGCAGATCGGACTGGAGCTGGGCGCCGACGTCCCCGTATTCGTCCGGGGTCGCGCGGCCTTTGCCGAGGGTGTAGGCGAACGCCTGCAGCCGGTCGAATTGAGCGAGCCGTGGTATCTGGTCATCGCCCCGCAAGTCTCTGTTAGTACAGCGGAAATATTTTCCGACCCGGAGTTGACACGCAATACCCCGGCCATTACAGTTCGCAGCCTTCTTGCAGAGGGCGGTCATAACGACTGCCAGCCGGTTGTTGAAAAGCGCTATCCGGAAGTCCGTAACGCTTTGAACTTGTTGGGTAAATTTGTTCCAGCAAGAATGACCGGCACTGGAGCTTGTGTGTTTGGAAGCTTTCCAAACAAGGCCGAGGCTGATAAAGTCTGCCGCCAGCTTCCAGCCGACATGCCCGGTTTCGTAGCCCAAGGGCGCAATGTTTCGATATTGCACCGCACGCTCGAAAAACTGGCGCAGGAAGTGAATGCCTAGCATTCGGTTGTACGATACAGGGGCGTCGCCAAGCGGTAAGGCACCAGGTTTTGATCCTGGCATGCGTTGGTTCGAATCCAGCCGCCCCTGCCACAACCCTCACGGGGTACGTACGATCAGGCATCTAGATGTTTTTCCACAGGGGCGTCGCCAAGCGGTAAGGCACCAGGTTTTGATCCTGGCATGCGTTGGTTCGAATCCAGCCGCCCCTGCCATACACTTGAGAGCTGTTCAAAAAGCCCGGCCTTTTGAACAGCTTTTTGTTTCATCGGACCCACCCTCAGGCAGGTACTGCGCGTGTCCAAGATGATGGTCTTCACGGGGAACGCCAACCCCGACCTGGCCCGGCGTGTCGTACGTCAGCTGCATATCCCCCTCGGTGACGCCTATGTCGGAAAGTTTTCCGATGGCGAAATCAGTGTCGAAATCAACGAAAATGTTCGCGGCAAGGACGTCTTCCTGATCCAGCCGACCTGCGCACCGACCAATGACAACCTGATGGAACTGGTGGTGATGGCCGATGCCTTCCGCCGCTCCTCCGCCACGCGCATCACGGCCGTCATTCCCTACTTTGGTTACGCTCGCCAGGACCGTCGTCCGCGCTCCGCTCGCGTCCCCATCAGCGCCAAGGTCGTGGCCGACATGCTCGATGTGGTGGGCGTCAATCGCGTTCTCACCGTCGACCTGCACGCCGATCAGATCCAGGGCTTCTTCGACATGCCGGTAGACAATATCTACGGCTCGCCAGTCCTGGTCGATGACATCCAGGCGCAGCGCTTCGAGAACCTGATGATCGTCTCCCCCGATATTGGCGGCGTTGTGCGTGCTCGCGCCGTAGCCAAATCGCTGGGTGTGGACCTGGCGATCATCGACAAGCGCCGGCCCAAGGCCAACCAGTCGGAAGTGATGCACATCATTGGCGATATCGAAGGCCGTACCTGCATCCTCGTCGATGACATGGTCGATACCGCCGGCACCCTGTGCCACGCCGCTACTGCACTGAAGGATCACGGCGCTGAAAAGGTCTATGCCTATTGCACCCACCCGATCCTGTCCGGTCGCGCCATCGAGAACATCGACGGCTCGGTACTCGACGAACTGGTGGTGACCAATACCATTCCGCTGTCAGCTGCCGCCCAATCCTGTACCCGTATTCGCCAGCTGGACATTGCACCAATGGTGGCTGAGGCGGTTCGCCGCATCAGCAATGCTGAATCGATCAGCGCGATGTTCCGCTAGGCTACGAGCCTAGTCCTTCGCGCCGAACGAAAATGTGCCCCGCGATATGCGAGGCTTCTATCCAACCGCCCGATAGTGCTGGTCGCAAGCACATCGGGCGCGTTGCTATCCTGGAGAAACACAATGACTGACTTCAATCTGAATGCCCAAGAGCGTTCCGACCTGGGGAAAGGTGCGAGCCGCCGCCTGCGTCGTAACGCCAACCTCGTACCGGCCGTGATCTACGGTGGCGAAGCTGCGCCGCAATCGATCAGCATTCTGGCCAAAGACCTGGCCAAAATGCTGGAAAACGAAATCGCCTTCAGCAACATCATCAAGCTGAACGTCGACGGCAAGAACCAGGAGGTCGTGATCAAGGCACTGCAGCGTCATCCGGCCAAGGGCTTCGTGCTGCACGCTGACTTCCAGCGCGTCGTCGCCGGCCAGAAGCTGACCGCTACCGTTCCGGTGCACCTGATCAACCAGGACACCTCCATTGGCGTCAAGCAGCAGGGTGGCGAGATCTACCTGAACCTGCCGGATGCCGAAGTGACCTGCCTGCCACAGGATCTGCCGGACTTCATCGAAGTCGACATCGCCAATATGGAAGTCGGCCAGGTGCTGCACATGAGCGATCTGAAGCTGCCGCAAGGCGTTGCTTTCGTCGCACTGCAGCATGGCAGTGACCTGCCGGTCGTCAACATTCACGCGCCGCGCGTGAACAAGGATGACGCCGAGAAAGAAGAAGGCGCTGCCGAGTAACCCACTCGCAGCCAGCTGAAGGAAGGGCCTCTGTCGTGACTGCCGTACAACTGATCGTCGGCCTGGGAAATCCAGGCCCCGAATACGACCAGACCCGGCATAACGCAGGGGCCCTTTTCGTTGAGCGTCTGGCCGCCCACAAGGGCGTCAACCTCAGCGTCGATCGCAAGTATTTCGGCCTGGTCGGCAAGTTTCGCCATCAGGACGAAGACGTCCGCCTGTTGATTCCCACCACCTACATGAACCGCAGCGGTCAGGCGGTGGTGGCACTGGCCGGATTTTTCCGAATTCCTCCCGAGGCTATCCTGGTTGCCCACGATGAACTCGACATGCCTCCCGGCGTCGCCAAACTCAAGCAGGGTGGCGGACACGGCGGGCACAACGGGCTGCGCGACATCATCGCCAGGCTCGGCAATCAGAACAACTTTCACCGCCTGCGCCTGGGCATCGGCCATCCCGGACACAGCAGCCTGGTAACCGGCTATGTACTGGGTCGGGCACCACAGTCAGAACGTGAGAAGCTGGACGCCAGCATCGACTTCACCTTCGACGTGCTGCCGGAAATCCTGACCGGCGACTGGACCGGCGCAATGCGACGCCTGCACAGCCAGAAGGCCTGACAGCTCTCCCCTTTTTTTCGATTTCATCTGCGCGAGGGTTCAACACTCATGGGATTCAATTGCGGCATCGTCGGCCTGCCCAACGTCGGCAAGTCCACCCTGTTCAACGCCCTGACCAAATCCGGTATCGCTGCAGAGAACTTCCCCTTCTGCACCATCGAGCCGAACAGCGGCATCGTGCCGATGCCCGACGCGCGCCTGGCTGCGCTGGCCGAGATCGTCAAGCCTGAGCGCGTACTGCCGACCACCATGGAGTTCGTCGACATCGCCGGCCTGGTCGCTGGCGCCTCCAAGGGTGAAGGCTTGGGCAACAAATTCCTCGCCAATATCCGCGAAACCGACGCCATCGCCCACGTGGTGCGCTGCTTCGAGGACGAAAACGTTATTCATGTCTCCAACAGCGTCGACCCCAGGCGCGATATCGAAATCATCGATCTGGAACTGATCTTCGCCGACCTCGACAGTTGCGAGAAGCAATTGCAGAAAGTCGCCCGCAATGCCAAGGGCGGCGACAAGGACGCCGTGGCACAAAAGGCCTTGCTGGAAAAGCTGATTCCGCACTTTACTGAAGGCAAGCCGGCGCGCTCATTGCTGAAAAACCTCGGTGACGAGGAGAAGCGCCTGGTACGCAGCTTCCACCTGCTGACCAGCAAGCCGGTGATGTATATCGCCAACGTCGCCGAGGACGGTTTCGAAAACAACCCGCACCTCGACGTAGTGAAAGCCATCGCCGAGGAAGAAGGCGCCATCGTGGTGCCGGTATGCAACAAAATCGAAGCGGAAATCGCCGAACTGGATGACGGCGAAGAAAAAGACATGTTCCTCGAAGCCATCGGCATGAGCGAACCGGGTCTGAACCGCGTCATCCGCGCCGGCTACGAGCTACTCAACCTGCAGACCTACTTCACCGCCGGCGTGAAGGAAGTCCGTGCCTGGACCGTCAAGGTCGGTGCCACCGCACCGCAAGCCGCCGCCGTAATCCACACCGACTTCGAAAAAGGCTTCATCCGCGCCGAAGTCATCGCCTACAACGACTTCATCCAGTACAAGGGCGAAGCCGGGGCCAAGGAAGCCGGAAAATGGCGCCTGGAAGGCAAGGAATACATCGTCAAGGATGGAGACGTGATGCATTTCAGATTCAACGTCTGATCGATATCCTCGAAGCCCTGGAAAGCCCCGCACTGCGGGGCTTTCTGCGTTCTGGAGTAGGGAAAGCTCAGCCCATCCATCAGACCAGTGTCGGTTCCCGACGCCAAGTACGGACATTCGTCTCGCTCACGTGGTCGGAAAAGGGACACCTGCCGAAACGGAGTAGCGATGCACAGCCTTGCCGAACTACCCCAGAAAAATCTTGACGACACCTTTTTCGATCGGGACGCCCAGCTCGTCGCACGCGAGCTGCTGGGAACAGTGATTCGCCATTGCGTCGACGGCCTATGGCTATCGGCACGCATCATCGGGACCGAGGCCTATTACATTGACGAGAAGGCCAGCCACTCCTCGCTTGGTAACAGTCCGTCACGGCGGGCCATGTTCATGCCCGCCGGGCACCTCTACCTTTATTACTCCCGCGGCGGAGACTCGCTGAACTTTAGCGTTCAGGGCGATGGAAACGCCGTCTGCATCAAGGCCGGTTACCCCTGGGTCGACTCGCTTTCCTGCGAGGCATCCATCGAACGCATGCGAGCCAACAGCCCTGCTGCCGCTGGAGGGGCTCGCGCACTCACCCGCCTCTGCTCCGGCCAGACGCTGCTGTGCAAGTCGCTGGGGTTGAGCGTCACGGAATGGAACGCGCGACGCATGGATCCCAGGCGGTTGCGCGTCGATGACATCGGAGCGCGACCCGACATCATCCAGACTATCCGCCTCGGCATCCCACGAGGTCGCGATGAGCACCTACCTTACCGCTTTGTCGATGCCGGCTTCGCCCCGCATTGCACCCGCAACCCGCTACGCCGAAGCCAATGTGAAGGCAAGGACTACGTTTTGCTGCAGCGCGACAAGCTATCGAGCTAGCGCTGTTGCTGCTGGGACTTTGGCGAAACTGACCTTTTTCTTTTGCGCAAAGACAAACCCCCGATCATCTTTCGATGGTCGGGGGTTTGGTGTAGAAGCTTGACGATGACCTACTCTCACATGGGGAGACCCCACACTACCATCGGCGATGCGTCGTTTCACTTCTGAGTTCGGGATGGGATCAGGTGGTTCCAACGCTCTATGGTCGTCAAGCAATTCGGTTGGGGAGTCGGTGTTGAGTCGCTTCCCCTAATTGGGCATGTGATGTGTTGTGTTGCGTTGTTGCTTTGTCTTGGTTCGCTTTGCGAGCGATGCGTCTTTTCGGTTTGTTTGTCGACTTCAACCGTCTGACACGCAAACATCAAATTGTTTGGGTGTTATATGGTCAAGCCTCACGGGCAATTAGTATGGGTTAGCTCAACGCCTCACAGCGCTTACACACCCCACCTATCAACGTCGTAGTCTTCGACGGCCCTTCAGGGAGCTCAAGGCTCCAGTGAGATCTCATCTTGAGGCAAGTTTCCCGCTTAGATGCTTTCAGCGGTTATCTCTTCCGAACATAGCTACCCGGCAATGCCACTGGCGTGACAACCGGAACACCAGAGGTTCGTCCACTCCGGTCCTCTCGTACTAGGAGCAGCCCCTCTCAAATCTCAAACGTCCACGGCAGATAGGGACCGAACTGTCTCACGACGTTCTAAACCCAGCTCGCGTACCACTTTAAATGGCGAACAGCCATACCCTTGGGACCGGCTTCAGCCCCAGGATGTGATGAGCCGACATCGAGGTGCCAAACACCGCCGTCGATATGAACTCTTGGGCGGTATCAGCCTGTTATCCCCGGAGTACCTTTTATCCGTTGAGCGATGGCCCTTCCATACAGAACCACCGGATCACTAAGACCTACTTTCGTACCTGCTCGACGTGTCTGTCTCGCAGTCAAGCGCGCTTTTGCCTTTATACTCTACGACCGATTTCCGACCGGTCTGAGCGCACCTTCGTACTCCTCCGTTACTCTTTAGGAGGAGACCGCCCCAGTCAAACTACCCACCATACACTGTCCTCGATCCGGATAACGGACCAGAGTTAGAACCTCAAAGTTGCCAGGGTGGTATTTCAAGGATGGCTCCACGCGAACTGGCGTCCACGCTTCAAAGCCTCCCACCTATCCTACACAAGCAAATTCAAAGTCCAGTGCAAAGCTATAGTAAAGGTTCACGGGGTCTTTCCGTCTAGCCGCGGATACACTGCATCTTCACAGCGATTTCAATTTCACTGAGTCTCGGGTGGAGACAGCGCCGCCATCGTTACGCCATTCGTGCAGGTCGGAACTTACCCGACAAGGAATTTCGCTACCTTAGGACCGTTATAGTTACGGCCGCCGTTTACCGGGGCTTCGATCAAGAGCTTCGCTTGCGCTAACCCCATCAATTAACCTTCCGGCACCGGGCAGGCGTCACACCCTATACGTCCACTTTCGTGTTTGCAGAGTGCTGTGTTTTTAATAAACAGTCGCAGCGGCCTGGTATCTTCGACCGGCATGGGCTTACGCAGTAAATGCTTCACCCTCACCGGCGCACCTTCTCCCGAAGTTACGGTGCCATTTTGCCTAGTTCCTTCACCCGAGTTCTCTCAAGCGCCTTGGTATTCTCTACCCAACCACCTGTGTCGGTTTGGGGTACGGTTCCTGATTACCTGAAGCTTAGAGGCTTTTCCTGGAAGCATGGCATCAACCACTTCGCTTTCTAAAAGAAAGCTCGTCATCAGTTCTCGGCATTAAGATCCCGGATTTACCTAAGATCTCTGCCTACCACCTTAAACTTGGACAACCAACGCCAAGCTGGCCTAGCCTTCTCCGTCCCCCCATCGCAGTAACCAGAAGTACGGGAATATTAACCCGTTTCCCATCGACTACGCTCTTCAGCCTCGCCTTAGGGACCGACTCACCCTGCGTCGATTAACGTTGCGCAGGAACCCTTGGTCTTTCGGCGTGCGAGTTTTTCACTCGCATTGTCGTTACTCATGTCAGCATTCGCACTTCTGATACCTCCAGCCAACTTCTCAATTGACCTTCACAGGCTTACAGAACGCTCCTCTACCGCTCATCTTACGATGAACCCGTAGCTTCGGTACCTGGTTTGAGCCCCGTTACATCTTCCGCGCAGGCCGACTCGACTAGTGAGCTATTACGCTTTCTTTAAAGGATGGCTGCTTCTAAGCCAACCTCCTAGCTGTCTGAGCCTTCCCACATCGTTTCCCACTTAACCAGGATTTTGGGACCTTAGCTGACGGTCTGGGTTGTTTCCCTTTTCACGACGGACGTTAGCACCCGCCGTGTGTCTCCCGTGCTGACACTTGCTGGTATTCGGAGTTTGCATCGGTTTGGTAAGTCGGGATGACCCCCTAGCCGAAACAGTGCTCTACCCCCAGCAGTGATACACGAGGCGCTACCTAAATAGCTTTCGAGGAGAACCAGCTATCTCCGAGCTTGATTAGCCTTTCACTCCGATCCACAGGTCATCCGCTAACTTTTCAACGGTAGTCGGTTCGGTCCTCCAGTCAGTGTTACCTAACCTTCAACCTGCCCATGGATAGATCGCCCGGTTTCGGGTCTATTCCCAGCGACTAGACGCCCTATTAAGACTCGCTTTCGCTACGCCTCCCCTATTCGGTTAAGCTCGCCACTGAAAATAAGTCGCTGACCCATTATACAAAAGGTACGCAGTCACCTAACAAAGTAGGCTCCCACTGCTTGTACGCATACGGTTTCAGGTTCTATTTCACTCCCCTCTCCGGGGTTCTTTTCGCCTTTCCCTCACGGTACTGGTTCACTATCGGTCAGTCAGTAGTATTTAGCCTTGGAGGATGGTCCCCCCATATTCAGACAAAGTTTCTCGTGCTCCGTCCTACTCGATTTCATGACTAAGAGATTTTCGCGTACAGGGCTATCACCCACTATGGCCGCACTTTCCAGAGCGTTCCGCTAATCTCAAAGCCACTTAAGGGCTAGTCCCCGTTCGCTCGCCACTACTAAGGGAATCTCGGTTGATTTCTTTTCCTCAGGGTACTTAGATGTTTCAGTTCCCCTGGTTCGCCTCACACACCTATGGATTCAGTGTGTGATAACCATCTTATGATGGCTGGGTTCCCCCATTCAGAGATCTCCGGATCAAAGTCTGTTTGCCGACTCCCCGAAGCTTTTCGCAGGCTACCACGTCTTTCATCGCCTCTGACTGCCAAGGCATCCACCGTATGCGCTTCTTCACTTGACCATATAACCCCAAGCAATCTGGTTACTGTCTATAACGTGAAGACGACATTCGCCGAAAATCCGCATTTCGCTCTCTCGAGCAACTCGCAAATTTTACCTTAGCCTGAACAACCACCAGTGAAAATGATCACTCAGTCTATTTCTATCACATACCCAAATTTTTAAAGAACGATACTGGTAAAGACCAGAAATCAACATTCAACTGCCTACGCAGAAATGTTCATTTCTGAACTCTATCCCGACGAGTGGTGGTGGAGCCAAGCGGGATCGAACCGCTGACCTCCTGCGTGCAAGGCAGGCGCTCTCCCAGCTGAGCTATGGCCCCAATGTCTTGAAGCCTGCGCCCCACACAACATTGGTGGGTCTGGGCAGATTCGAACTGCCGACCTCACCCTTATCAGGGGTGCGCTCTAACCAACTGAGCTACAGACCCAATCGTCTTCGCAATGAATCAAGCAATTCGTGTGGGTACTTATGAAGAAGCTGATGTCTTCGATTAAGGAGGTGATCCAGCCGCAGGTTCCCCTACGGCTACCTTGTTACGACTTCACCCCAGTCATGAATCACTCCGTGGTAACCGTCCCCCCGAAGGTTAGACTAGCTACTTCTGGAGCAACCCACTCCCATGGTGTGACGGGCGGTGTGTACAAGGCCCGGGAACGTATTCACCGTGACATTCTGATTCACGATTACTAGCGATTCCGACTTCACGCAGTCGAGTTGCAGACTGCGATCCGGACTACGATCGGTTTTATGGGATTAGCTCCACCTCGCGGCTTGGCAACCCTTTGTACCGACCATTGTAGCACGTGTGTAGCCCAGGCCGTAAGGGCCATGATGACTTGACGTCATCCCCACCTTCCTCCGGTTTGTCACCGGCAGTCTCCTTAGAGTGCCCACCTTAACGTGCTGGTAACTAAGGACAAGGGTTGCGCTCGTTACGGGACTTAACCCAACATCTCACGACACGAGCTGACGACAGCCATGCAGCACCTGTGTCAGAGTTCCCGAAGGCACCTATCCATCTCTGGAAAGTTCTCTGCATGTCAAGGCCTGGTAAGGTTCTTCGCGTTGCTTCGAATTAAACCACATGCTCCACCGCTTGTGCGGGCCCCCGTCAATTCATTTGAGTTTTAACCTTGCGGCCGTACTCCCCAGGCGGTCAACTTAATGCGTTAGCTGCGCCACTAAGCTCTCAAGGAGCCCAACGGCTAGTTGACATCGTTTACGGCGTGGACTACCAGGGTATCTAATCCTGTTTGCTCCCCACGCTTTCGCACCTCAGTGTCAGTATTAGCCCAGGTGGTCGCCTTCGCCACTGGTGTTCCTTCCTATATCTACGCATTTCACCGCTACACAGGAAATTCCACCACCCTCTGCCATACTCTAGCTTGCCAGTTTTGAAAGCAGTTCCCAGGTTGAGCCCGGGGCTTTCACTTCCAACTTAACAAACCACCTACGCGCGCTTTACGCCCAGTAATTCCGATTAACGCTTGCACCCTTCGTATTACCGCGGCTGCTGGCACGAAGTTAGCCGGTGCTTATTCTGTCGGTAACGTCAAAACAGCAAGGTATTAACTTACTGCCCTTCCTCCCAACTTAAAGTGCTTTACAATCCGAAGACCTTCTTCACACACGCGGCATGGCTGGATCAGGCTTTCGCCCATTGTCCAATATTCCCCACTGCTGCCTCCCGTAGGAGTCTGGACCGTGTCTCAGTTCCAGTGTGACTGATCATCCTCTCAGACCAGTTACGGATCGCAGCCTTGGTGAGCCTTTACCTCACCAACAAGCTAATCCGACCTAGGCTCATCTGATAGCGCAAGGCCCGAAGGTCCCCTGCTTTCTCCCGTAGGACGTATGCGGTATTAGCGCCCGTTTCCGGACGTTATCCCCCACTACCAGGCAGATTCCTAGGCATTACTCACCCGTCCGCCGCTAAATCAGGGAGCAAGCTCCCCTCATCCGCTCGACTTGCATGTGTTAGGCCTGCCGCCAGCGTTCAATCTGAGCCATGATCAAACTCTTCAGTTCAATACTGCTTGGGTTTTGAGAAAACCCTAAACTTGGCTCAGCAATCGCAATCTCTTCTTAAGCAAACTCAAGAAGAGCACTCAATGATTTCTCGTTGAGTACATTGTGATGCTGATAATCTTGCTGACTACCAGTCTTATCTCACAAGCACCCACACGAATTGCTTGATTCAGTTGTTAAAGAGCGTTTCGATCAAGCCTTTCGTCTCAACCGAGGCCGCGCATTCTACAGCAGCCTTGTATCTCGTCAAGCTGTTTTTGAAGAATTTTTCTTTCTTCTCAACCGCTTATGCTGTCGATCAACCTAGCGCCTCTCGTCAGCGGGAGGCGAATTCTACAGCGTTCAAAACCGCTGTCAACCACCTCTTTCAACCGCTTGCGATCGAACCGACCGAAGCACCAACAGGACTCAACCACCGCCCTGTCAGCCCGGCGCATTCTACTTGAATTTGCCGTCCGTGCAAGCCCTTATTTTTAGCTAACTTCTTGATTTACAAGAGGTTTTACCAAGGGCCTGCGCCGGAGAAGGTGCGCATTATAGGCCCACAGAACGAGCCGTCAACGAGTTTTTGAGGATTTATTCCGCCAGCAGCGAAATGCAGCTGAAGCCTCGCCATATCAAGACATTCAGACGCGCTTCATCACTGTCGCACATTGTGCATTGCGCTAAGCTCGGTATATGAACTACCTCGCGCATCTTCATCTGGGCGGTCCTCAGCCCGCCGACATGCTCGGCAGCCTTTACGGGGACTTCGTCAAAGGCCCACTGGATGGCCGCTGGCCCGCCGGCATTGAAGCCGGCATTCGGCTACATCGCCAGATCGACGCCTATACCGACAGCCATCCACTGGTGCTCCAGGCGAAGCAGCGCTTTCCCAAAGAGCGGCGGCGCTATGCAGGGATACTGATCGACCTGTTCTTCGACCACTGCCTGGCAACGCACTGGCATGAATATGCTGACGAACCATTGCAGCACTTCACTGCTCGCGTCTATCAGGCGCTGCACGAAGAAGAAACCAGGCTGCCCGGCAAGCTCGCGTTGATAGCGCCGCGCATGGCAGCCCAGGACTGGCTGGGCAGCTACCGAAACTTCTCGGTGATGGAGCAGGTTGTAGCGGCCATGAGTCGCCGACTGTCCCGCCCGGAAGGCCTTGCCGGAGGGGCCATTGAGCTGGAGCGTCTGTACGCCCCCCTCCAGCAGGATTTCCACGATTTCTATCCGCAGCTGCAGGCCTTCGCCAAGCGCAGCAACGCCGCCCCCCCCCTGATGCCTCCAACCGACCCGAGCACTATATATAAAGGAAACCCTCAGCCACGCAGCGCCGCTACGAAGCGCTCCAGCCAGGGCTCGGCGTCGTTTTCAGGGGTCACCGTTTCACTCGCATCAAGACGCAGCATTTCCACCACTTCTCGCACTCCGAGCTCAGCATAGAGCTCGCGAATCAACTCACCACCACCGCAGAAAGTAGCGCCGTAGCTGGCATCACCCAAGGCGATGACGCCGCCAGGCAAGCCTTGCCAGGCAGGGAATACATCGCGAATCGCCGAATACAGCGGCATGAAATTGTCCGGTAGCTCACCCATACCCGTAGTCGCCATCACCACCAACAATGCTTGCGGGGCGAATTCAATAATCTGCGACAGCTGCGCGCGCGGGTCATGCCAAGCCTCGAAGCCCTCAGCCTGCAGGCGGCTGGCGGCATGCCTGGCGACTTCTTCAGCCGTGCCGTAGACCGTACCGGAAAGAATGGCCACTTTCATAATCGACTCCATCGCAAATTGAAGCTGAACATTATGCCCCATTCGGCCACTCGTCCCCGAGCAGCCTGCCTACACCCGAGGTCGCGCCTTACAACAAGCACGACAACTGCGGAACCAACCTATGCAGAGGATGTCGCACTTGCATCCTGCTCATGGTTCCTGTCATTCGAGTCATCTGGCCAGGATAAGCAGACTCAACCTACCGCCTTGAAAAGGACTGAAAAATGGCGGAAAAGACCACCCTTACCCGCACGGAACTAGCCTACATCAATAGGCTTATCAGTAATTCTCGTGCCGAATCGGAGGACACCCAATCAGGTTTCCGTATCGACGGCGGCGAGCACGCCAATGGCTTGTTGCTGCAACTGGCAGCGAAAGCCAGCTTGACGCTGGAAGCGGAACTGGATGAATACAGCATGACCTTCCCGCTACGACTGGATGAAGACGAGCTTCACGGCATCCAGTTACAGCTGGCACCACCGACCATCTACGAGCGCGGCCCCGTACTGAGAGCCTGGCGTCTGCAGCTGGAGGAGCCCCTTGCGCTACTCTCTGATGACGGCAACGAAACTGCACTGAGCGTACATGAGCTATCCCCCCACGGCCTGCTGGTCGATACCGGCTCGCAAAAGAAAGCACCCAAGCATCTTCACTTGCACCTGGCACTACCAGGCGAAGACCCGCTCAAGATCGACGCTCATCAGGTCCGCAACGCCGCAGACGGGATGACTGTCTACGAGGTCGAATATGAGAACAAGGATGCCGAGCGCATTCGCTCCTATTTATATGAACAGCACCAGCGCCTGCATCCCGAACTACAGCAGGAACTCCCAGTTGAAAGCTCCGACTAAAAAACGACAGTGCAGGCTGGTGTAAGCTGACCAGCATTCGCGCCGTGTTGCGAGCGCGCCTTAGCCATCAGCCCAGTCGTGAACATGTCCCAGACCAAGCCCCCAATCCTGATTACTGGAGCCAGCCAGCGTATAGGCCTGCATTGCGCCGAACGCCTGCTCGATGAAGGTCAACCGGTAATCGTCAGTTATCGCACTCATCGCCCAAGCCTGGAGCGACTACAGGAACGCGGTGCCGTGACGCTACAGGCGGATTTTTCCGGCACCGACCACATCCATGCCTTTATCGCCACACTGAAGCAACAAACCTCCTCGTTGCGCGCCATCATCCACAACGCTTCCGAGTGGCACGCCGAAACACCGGGACGAGAAGCCGAAGTGTTTCAGCGAATGTTCGAAGTACACATGCTTGCGCCTTACCTGATCAACCTGCACTGCGCCGAGCTGCTACAACAGGGCGGCCCGGCGGACATCATCCACATCGGTGACGATGTCACACGCCGCGGCAGCAAAAAGCACATCGCCTACGCCGCCAGCAAAGCCGGGCTGGACAACCTCACCCTGTCCTTCGCGAGCAGCCTGGCGCCTGCTATAAAGGTCAACGCAATAGCGCCGGCGCTGATACAGTTCAACCCCGACGATGACGAGGAGTATCGACGCAAGGCATTGGCCAAATCCACGCTGGGCATTGAACCCGGCGCTGAAGTGATCTACCAGAGCCTGCGCTATCTGTTGGACAACCCCTACGTCACCGGCACGACACTAAGCGTCAACGGTGGACGCCACCTGATCTGATCTCAAAGGACAACCATGGCCCGACTGGAACCTTCGATGGCGCGCATTCGCGTCAAGGACCTGAGACTGCGCACCTTCATCGGTATCAAGGAAGAGGAAATCCTCAACAAGCAGGATGTACTGATCAACCTGACGATGCTCTACCCGGCGGCCAATGCCGTGCGCGACAACGACATCGAACATGCCCTGAACTACCGCACCATCACCAAGGCTGTCATCCAGCACGTCGAAGACAATCGCTTCGCCCTGCTCGAACGGCTCACCCAGGAAATTCTCAACCTGATCATGCAGCATCAGCAGGTGCGCTACGCCGAAGTCGAAGTCGACAAGCCGCACGCCCTGCGCTTCGCCGAATCGGTATCGATCACCCTGGCGGCGCACCGCGACTGAGCGATGGTTGCCCGCGACTCATGATTCCGTCCCCACTCGCAACACCGAGACCCAAGACATGACTGAACAAGAACGCACCGAACTCGAAGCCGCTGCCTTCCGCCGCCTGGTCCAGCACCTGCGCAGCCGTCCGGATGCGCAGAATATAGAATTGATGAACCTGGCCGGTTTCTGCCGCAACTGCCTGTCGAAATGGTACAAGGCCGCCGCAGACGATCTGGACATCGACGTCAGCATGGATCAGGCGCGTGAAGAGATATACGGAATGCCCTACGCCGAATGGAAACAGCGCTACCAGAGGGAAGCGACACCCGAGCAACAGGCCGCATTCGACAAAGGCCAGAAACCATGAGCGATCTTCGCGAATTTCGCGCCAGTCTGGGCAGGCCCGTTCACGCCTTCAGTGACACACTGGCTTTCATCGCCGACACCTACGATTACCGGCCATGCCGCTTCTCCAACGGCAACCTGGAAAATGCTGCTGGCGAGAATGAAGGCTCGTGCAGGGTTCTGGGCCTGGCTGTGCTGGAAGGCTTCACTACCGAGGAAGCACTGCTGGCGTTTGGCGAGCATTACCGGACAGTGCTGGCCAACCCTGACGGAACGGATCACCGCAATATTCGTGCGCTGATGCAAACCGGCCTGTCAGGCGTGCGCTTTGAACAGCAACCGCTGACGCACAAGGCAGAATAAAAAAGGGCCATCCAGCACTTTGGGGGAAGGCTTGGAAGCGGATGGCCCTGGGAAATCTTCGCACCAGTCTGCCGACTACTGCCAATAAAGGCCATTGAGCAATCGGCATGGATATCATAGCCAAAAACTATGAGTGATGATTTTTACGCTTCCCGCCTCTTCACATTCGGAGCTTCACAATGCCCATCGCTGCCCTGTCCGGCCCGCAGTACCTGCGCGAGGGCCTGAAACTGATCCTCAGCCCAGGACTGCGACTGTTCGTGATCCTGCCGCTGACAGTGAATCTGCTTGTGTTCATCGGCCTCATCTACCTGGCCGTGCGCCAGTTCGGCAACTGGGTGGATGCCTTCATGCCCAGCCTGCCCGAGTGGCTGATGTTTCTCGAATACATTCTCTGGCCGCTGTTCGTGGCTCTGGTCGTGCTGATGGTGTTCTTTACCTTCACCCTGCTGGCCAACATCATTGCCGCGCCATTCAACGGTTTTCTCGCCGAGAAGGTCGAAATGGTCGCACGCGGTGAGGACAGCTCGCCGCCCTTCAGTTGGTCCGAGCTGCTGGCCATGCTGCCACGCACCATCGGTCGCGAAGCGCGCAAACTGGCTTACTTCGCACCACGGGCGCTGGCGCTGCTGGTCCTGTCCTTCATCCCGCTCGCCAATCTGGCTGCCGCGCCACTGTGGCTGCTGTTCGGCATATGGATGATGGCGGTGCAGTACATCGACTACCCGGCGGACAATAACAAGATGAGCTGGAGCGAGATGATGACCTGGCTGCGTGGGCGGCGCTGGAAAAGCCTGAGTTTCGGCGCGGCAACCTATGCCGCTCTGCTGGTACCGGTGCTCAATCTGCTGATCATGCCGGCAGCCGTGGCCGGCGCGACGCTGTTCTGGGTGCGCGAAGGGGGCAAGGGCCAGCCTGTCGTACGCCCATGAACTGCTGGCGGGGCAGGTGTCTAGATCAGGACACCCCAAGCTCAGGAGACTCGCAATGACGCTTTCTGCCCTGGCCATCAACTGCACACTCAAGGCATCCCCGGAAGAATCCTCCTGCGATCTACTGCTATCCCAGGTCCTGCACGAGCTAAAGGCGTTCGGCGTAGGCTGTGAACAGTTGCGAGCGGTGGACTTCGATATCAAACCGGGCGTGACATCCGACGAAGGCCCCGGCGACGACTGGCCCATGATTCGTCAGAAGATACTGGCCGCAGACATTCTTGTACTGGGTACTCCCATCTGGCTGGGCCATCCATCCAGTATCTGCCAGCGCGTGCTGGAGCGCCTCGATGCGTTCCTCAGCGAAACGGACGACCAGCAGCGGATGGTTTCCTATGGTCGAGTCGCCTGTGTCGCTGTCGTGGGCAACGAGGATGGCGCCCATCACGTGGTCGCCGAGCTGTATCAAGGCCTGAACGACGTAGGCTTCAGCATCCCCGCCAATGGCTGCACCTACTGGGTAGGTCAGGCGATGGGTTCAACGGACTACAAGGATGCCGAGCCCAGCGAGAAGACTGCCAACGCCACGGCGATGCTCACTCGCAACGCCGTGCATCTGGCAAAGCTGCTCAAGCGGTCCGGCTATCCCGGCACCCCGGGGTAAGCGCCGGGACGCGCACTTAACCCGCGAGCGCGCCTTCAATGGCCTGGATCAGCTGCGGATCTTCTGGCGTGGTACGTGGCGAAAAGCGGGCCAGTACACGACCGTCCTTGCCGACGAGAAATTTCTCAAAATTCCAGCTGATATCACCCGGAAAATCCGCACCCTCGCCTGCCAGCAGGCGATACAACGGATGACGTTGCGGCCCGTTGACCTCAAGCTTGCCGCTCAGGGGAAAGCTGATGCCATAGGTCTCGGAGCAGAACTGCAGAATCGCAGCATCACTGCCCGGCTCCTGCGCGCCAAACTGATTGCAGGGAATGCCAAGCACGCCGAAACCACGCTCCTGATAGCGCTCATGCAGCTCCTGCAATCCCGCATATTGCGGAGTCAGTCCGCACTCGGAGGCTACATTGACCACCAGAGTCAACTGCTCTTTCAGCGGGGCAAGAGGCAGCTCTTGACCATCGAGGCCAGGCAGAACCAGTTCGTGGAACGCGCTCATTTTTTCTCTTCTCCAGAAGATACAAAAGCGCTCCGACAAAACCGAAGCGCTTTCAGGGTCCGGTCGAACTTCAGCAGAACTCCGACCGCTCACCTCGCTGGGTGCGGATCAGTGTTGATGGCCACCTTCGCCGTGGATGTGACCGTGGGCGACTTCTTCTTCGCTGGCATCACGCACGCTAACGATCTTGACCTCGAAATTGAGGCGCTGACCGGCGAGCGGGTGGTTGCCATCGACGATCACGTCATCGCCTTCCACATCGCGAATGGTGACGATCTGCATGCCGCCGTCCGGGCCGGATGCATGGAACTGCATGCCGACTTCCAATTCATCGACACCTTCGAACATGGCGCGGTTGAGGGTGGCAACCAGCTCCGGGCTGTATTCGCCGTAGGCATCTTGCGGCTCGATGGCGACCTTGACCTCATCACCACCCTGTTTGCCTTCGAGGGCTTTTTCCAGACCGGCAATGATGTTGCCTGCACCGTGCAGGTAGACCAGCGGCGCGCCGCCGGCCGAGCTGTCGATCACCTCACCGGCGTCATTGGTGAGGGTGTAGTCGATTGACACAGCCTTGTTAGCGGCAATCTGCATGAGGCGAAACCTTTTGCTGGGGAATGTGGGTCGAAAGTTTAACCGCGGGCGCTGACGATTGCGAATCAGCCCCTGATAAACGGACCAGTCCAAAGCTTCGAATGAAGCGATGTAGTCCTGCCTCGGACGGTGCTACATACAACCTTTGGAGAGCATCCATTTCCACACCAGCTGTGCAAGAATCAGGGGTGAAATGATAGGCGACCCCCTATTCCAACAATTACTAAGCATAAAAAAAGGAGCACCGATGTCGGCTCGTAACATCCTTGTGATCAACTGTGGCAGCTCGTCGATGAAGTTTGCGCTGGTCAACGAAGAGCAAGCCACATTCCCTCTGCAAGGCCTGGCCGAGCGACTCGGCAGCCCCGAAGCGGTGCTTCACTGGCAACTGGGTGACAACAAGCAGAGTCTGCAAATTGCCGGTACCGATCATCACGCGGCACTGCAGCATGTTCTGCCGATGGCGCAGGATGCCGCGGGCGGCAGGCTCGACGCCATCGGCCACCGTGTAGTGCATGGCGGCGAGCACTTCACCGGTTCCTGCCTGATCAACGAGGAAGTCCTGCAGGCCATCCGCGACAACGCACAATTGGCCCCGCTGCACAATCCGGCCAACCTCGTCGGCATCAACGCCACCCTCGACCTGTTCCCTGAACTGCCGCAGATCGCCGTTTTCGACACGGCCTTCCACCAGACCATGCCCGAACACGCCTACCGTTATGCCGTACCCGAGTTCCTCTACAAGGAACACAGCGTACGTCGCTACGGTTTCCACGGCACCAGCCACAACTACGTCAGCAAGCGCGCCGCCGAAATGACCCACCTACCGGTCGAAGACAGCTGCTGGCTGACCGCGCACCTGGGCAACGGCTGTTCCACCTGCGCCATCGTCAATGGCGAAAGCCGCGACACCAGCATGGGCATGACGCCGCTGGAAGGTCTGGTCATGGGTACACGCAGCGGTGATGTCGACCCGAACCTGCACAGCTACCTGAACCGTACCCTGGGCTGGAGCCTGGAGCAGATCGACCGCGCCCTCAACCACGACAGCGGCCTCAAGGGCCTGTCCGGTCTTTCCAACGACATGCGTACCCTTTACGAAGCGCGCGTTGCCGGTCACCCGGGCGCCAACCTGGCTTTTGAAGTGTTCTGCTACCGCCTGGCCAAGTCCCTGGCGGCCATGGCCTGCGCCCTGCCGAAGCTCGACGGCCTGATCTTCACCGGTGGCATTGGCGAAAACTCGGTCGCTGTGCGCGAACGCACCCTGGAACACCTCAAACTGTTCAACTTCAAGCTCGACAAGGCCGCCAACGAGCGCTGCACCCGTGGTGTCGGCGGCGAAATCCAGGCTGAAGGCAGCCCGCGCGTGCTGGTAGTACCGACCAACGAGGAGCGCCAGATCGCCCTGGAGTCACTCGAACTGCTCGACGTCTGACTGCTCGACGCCTGAAGAACCGTGTAGGCACGCGTGACGCAAACCCGACGCTCATCAAGGACGTCGGGTTTTGTTCTGTTCACCCTGGCCATCGCCCGAACCCTCTGTTTGACAGGAGACTCCCATGCATACGCTATTTCTCGCCCCCTGCGGTTTCGGCGGCGGCCTCAACTCCATCAGCCTTGGCCTGATTCGCGCCCTTGAGCGCGCAGGACTGAAAGTCGGCTTCTTCAAGCCGATTGCCCAGCCCTTCCCCGGCGACCAGGACCGCGAGCGTTCCTGCCTGCTGGTCGAAAGCACACTGAACATCACCTCGCCCGCCCCTCTGCCGCTGGCGCAACTGGAGCGCCAACTGGCCAATGGCGAACTCGACCTGCTGCTCGAAGACGTGGTCAGCCGTTACCAGCAAGTCGCCGCCGGCAAGGACGTAGTGATCGTCGAAGGCATGGTGCCGACCCGCGATTCGGATTACACCGCACGCATCAACACCCAACTGGCCAAAAGCCTGGATGCTGAAGTGATCCTGGTCGCCGCCCAGGGCGGTGACGACCTCAAGCAACTGGCCGAACGCATCGAGATTCAGGCACAGATGTTCGGTGGCGCCAAGGACCCCAAGGTACTCGGCACCATCCTCAACAAGGTCAACAGCGAAGACGGCGTGCCCGCGTTCGTCGAGCGCATCAAGGCCCAGCTGCCACTGCTCGGCAGCGAGATTTTCCAGCTGCTCGGCGCCGTACCGTTCAATGCGGAGCTCAACGCCCTGCGTACCTGCGACATCGCCGCTGCCCTCGGTGCCCGCGTGCTGAGCGCTGGCGAGGCTGATCAGCGCCGTGTGCAGCAGATCATCCTGGCCGCCCGCACCGTCCCGAACATGGCGCACCTGCTGCAACCCGGCGTACTGGTGGTGACACCCGGCGACCGCGACGACGTCATTCTTGCCACCTGCCTGGCTTCGCTCAATGGCGTCAAGCTGGCCGGCCTGCTGCTGACTGGCGACCTCGGCCCGGACCAGCGCATTCTCGACCTGTGCAAGGCCGCGCTGGACAGTGGACTGCCGGTGTTGACCGTACAGACCGGCTCCTACGAGACCGCATCCAACCTGAACGGCCTGAACCGCGAAACGCCCGCCGACGATATCGAGCGCGCCACCCAGGTCACCGAGTTCATCGCCTCGCACCTGCAACCCGAGCTGCTCCACCCTCGCCTCAGCGTACCGCGTAGCGAACTGCGCCTGTCACCACCGGCGTTCCGCTACCAGCTGGTCAAGCGCGCCCAGGATGCCAACAAGCGCATCGTCCTGCCGGAAGGCAACGAGCCGCGCACCATCCGCGCCGCCGCCATCTGCCAGGAGCGTGGCATCGCCCGCTGCGTGCTGCTGGCCAAGCCGGAAGAAGTGCAGGCCGTGGCCCGCGAACAAGGCATTACCCTGCCGGGCGGCCTGGAAATTCTCGATCCGGAGGTGATCACCGAGCGCTATGTCGAGCCCATGTGCGAGATGCGCAAGGCCAAGGGCCTGACCCCGAACGACGCCCGTGAGCAACTCAAGGACACCGTGGTCCTCGGCACCATGATGCTCGCCCTGGATGAAGTGGACGGCCTGGTTTCCGGCGCCGTGCACACCACCGCCAACACCATCCGCCCGGCACTGCAGCTGATCAAGACCGCACCGGGTTACAGCCTGGTATCCTCGGTGTTCTTCATGCTGCTGCCCGATCAGGTACTGGTCTACGGTGACTGCGCGGTGAACCCGAACCCGAGTGCCTCCGAGCTGGCAGAAATTGCCCTGCAGAGTGCCGAGTCCGCCGTTGCCCTGGGCGTCAACCCGCGCGTGGCGATGATCAGCTACTCTACCGGCAGCTCCGGCGCTGGCGCCGAGGTGGAGAAGGTCACCGAAGCCACCCGCATCGCCCAGGAACGCGCGCCCGACCTGCCCATCGACGGTCCCCTGCAATACGACGCAGCCTCCGTGCTCAGCGTCGGCCAGCAAAAGGCCCCGAACAGCAAGGTTGCCGGCCAGGCCACCGTGTTCATCTTCCCCGACCTGAACACCGGCAACACCACCTACAAGGCCGTGCAGCGCAACGCCAATTGCCTCAGCGTCGGGCCGATGCTGCAAGGACTGGCCAAGCCGGTCAACGACCTCTCCCGTGGCGCCCTGGTCGATGACATCGTCTTCACCATCGCCCTCACCGCACTGCAGGCCGCCAACCAGAACGCCTGATCACCTCGCCATAACGCGCTCCCGGCCCGCCGTGACCGGGAGCGCGTGGCGCCCACCGCCTGATTCCCCGCTTGCAGTTCACCCGCCAATCATTACTCTTGCCGAAATTGAAGCACTGGCGAGCCAATCGATGCTGAGTTTTCTTCCTGCCCCGCTGCGAGGCGTTCTGGCCGGCCTACTGCTGGCGCTTAACACATTGTTCTGGTGCTGGCCGCTGTTCGCACTTTCGCTGCTCAAGCTGGCGCTGCCGATTCCCGGCATCCAGCGCGCACTGCGTTTCGGCATGCACTGGATCGCTGAATCCTGGATGGCGGTAAACGCCTTCTGGATGAACCTGGTACGGCTCACGCAATGGCACGTGCAGGGCCTGGAAAAGGTCGATATGCGTCATTCCTACCTGGTCACCAGCAATCATCAGAGCTGGGCCGACATCCTGATACTCCAGTACCAGCTCAACCGGCGCATGCCGATTCTCAAGTTCTTCCTCAAGCAGGAGCTGATCTGGGTGCCGGTGATCGGCCTGTGCTGGTGGGCGCTGGAGTTTCCCTTCATGAAGCGTTTCAGCAAAGAGTACCTGGCCAAATACCCGGAGAAGCGCGGCGAAGACCTGGCCACGACGCGCAAGGCCTGCGAGCGCTACCGGAGCAACCCGGTGTCGGTGTTCAACTTCCTGGAAGGCACGCGCTTCACGCCGGGCAAGCACGCCGAACAGGCTTCACCCTACCGCTATCTGCTCAAGCCCAGGGCCGGTGGCATAGCCTTCGTCATCGATGCGATGGGTGAGCAATTGAGTGCACTGATCGACATCACCATCCATTACCCGAACGGCAACCCCAGCTTCTGGGATCTGCTGTGCGGACGAGTCGACCAAGTGGTCCTGTGCATCGACTCGCGCCCCATACCGGTTGAATTCCTGCGCCACAGTTACGATCAGGACGAAGCGTATCGCTTGAGCTTTCAGCTGTGGGTCAATCAGCTCTGGAGCGAGAAGGATGCGCAGCTCGACAGGCTGCATCAGCAGTTTCCGCCGAGCTAGCCGCCCGGCTCTGCGTCCAGCCGCAACCAGTCGACTGTTCTCGGAAAGGCCTGTGCATCCTCGATCGCCAACCCTGGCGCCACCAGGAAGCCCTGCATGACCTGGCAGCCATGCGCAACCAGCCAGTCGCGCTGTGCCAGGGTTTCGACGCCTTCGGCGATCACTTCAAGTTCCAGGTTACGCCCCAGGTCGATGATGGTGCTGACCACTGCTGCGTCGCGCGGCGAATCGAGCATGTTGGCGATGAACAGTCGGTCGATCTTCAGCGTATCCAGCTCGAAATGACGCAGATAGGCCAGCGACGAATAGCCCGTGCCGAAATCGTCCACAGCCACTCGCACCCCCAGGTCCCGCAATTTGCGCAGCTTCTCGCAACTCTGATCAAGGTCCTGCATCAGTGCGCCCTCGGTGACTTCCAGCTCCAGCTGGCGTGGATCGAGCTGATACTCATCCAGCAGGCGACGCAGCTCATCGAGCAATCCGGCGCGTCCGAACTGCACCGGGCTGACATTGAAACTGAGCACCAGCTTCTGACCGAACCGCTCTCGCCAGTCACGGCAATGGGCCATACCTTCGCGCAGCGCCCATTGACCGACACGATCGATCAGCCGGGTTTCTTCCAGCAGCGGGATGAAAACATTCGGATCGACTTCCCCGCGCCCGGCGAAATCCCAGCGCAGCAAAGCCTCGAAACCACGCAGCTCACCCGTTTCGAGCACTACCTGTGGCTGATAGACCAGATCGAAACCATTGCGCTCGATGGTGCTGCGCAGGTTTTCCTCCATCATCAGACGCGCATGGGCACGCCCGTTCATCTCTGTGGAGAAGAAACGGTACTGCTGCCGCCCGGCACGCTTGGCCTCGTACATGGCCATATCCGCCGAGCGCAGCAACTCCTCCACGCTCTGCCCGCAATCGGGAAAATGAGCAATGCCGATGCTGGCGCCCAAGGTGACTTCAGTGCCATCGATGGTGTGCCGAACCGAAATGAGCTCGATGAGCTTTTCTGCCACCCTGGCGGCATCTTCCGGATGATCGAGCGAATCCAGCAACGCCGTGAACTCGTCACCACCCATGCGCGCGATGATGTCGTAGGGACGCATGCAGGTTTCCAGCAGCCGCGCCACACGGCAGAGAATCTCGTCGCCTGCGTCGTGCCCCAGGGAATCATTGATACGCTTGAAGCCATCGAGATCGATATAGAGGATGGCCATGCGTTTGCCGTTGCGGTCGACCCGCGCCAGCGCCGAATCCAGTGCCTGATGGAAACCGCGGCGGTTGAGCAGGCCGGTCAGTGAGTCGGTCACCGCCTGGGTTTCCAGCTGCACATGCAGATTGCGCACCACCGACATGTCCAAGGCGATCACTACCATCGAACGCTGCTGGCGTGGCAACGGCGACGTCGACAGCGCCACCGGCAAGGTGCCGCCACGGGCGGTATACAGTTGGGCTTCATGCAGACGATAGGTTTCGCCGTTGCGCCAATGCTTGTAGAAATCGCTGTCGCGCCAGGCATCGGGTATCTGCGGGGTGGCAAGGTGGTCCGCCAGCGCAGTGCCCTGCAAGCGCTCGACCTCCGTATGCAGCATCTGCGCGATAGCCGGGTTGGCGAAACTGATGTAACCATCCTCGCCGACCACGAGAATGCCTTCGGCGGCATTGTTCAGCACCGAGGCATTGAACGCGCGGGCGCTGTCGAGCTGCTGGCTCAGCAACTGCAGATTACGCCGATTGTGCTCGTGACTGAGCAGCGTGTTGATCTTGTGCTTGAGCACCTGGGGATCGAAGGGCTTGAGGATGAAATCCACCGCACCGGTCGCATAACCACGCAGGACCGACTCCCGGGTATGCGCGATGGCCGAAACGAAAATGATCGGCGTGTAGCGCGTATGCGGGTTACCGCGCATCAGGCGCGCCACCTCGAAACCGTCCATGCCCGGCATCTGCACGTCCAGCAGCACCAGCTCGACATCCAGATCGAGCAGGGCCTGCAGGGCCGCCTCGCCGGAATTGACTGTATGGACGGTCCAGTCGCCATCGCCCAGCAGGGCTTCCATCGCAACCAGATTCGCCTCGCGATCATCCACTACCAGCAGCGTGCGGGCCTCTGATTGCACCTTGGCTTGCGCCCACGGCATCACTTGTACTCCCGGCACGGCATGCGCCTGCTTCCAGCTTCAGCAACATGGGCAACCACACCAGACAGACTTGAGGGATGCATTGGACGACTCTCCTTATTGTGAGCCTGGCAAGGCTGCGGCGCTTCCCAGGCAGCGCCGCAGCAGCATGGCCAGCGCAGCACCTTCGACCGGCTTGCACAGCCAGTCGTCCGCGCCCGCGGCAAGACCCGACTCGCGCTCGGCGGGCGCGGCACTGGCCGTCAGCGCGACAATAGGCACCTGACAACCATAGTCGTTTCTCAGCTGTCGAATCAGCGCGACACCATCATCATTCGGCAATTGCAGGTCCACCAGCGCCAGGTCGAAGGCATCTTCATCGAAACGTTTGAGCGCCTCGGTTGCCGTCGTGGCTGGCACCACCTGCAGCCCCTGCTCATCGAGCAGGGCACTGATGGCGTAGATGGATCGTACCTCGGGCACCACCAGCAATACCCGCTGGCCCAGCATCGGGTGTTCCTGTTCGTTTATCGTTACCACCGCAGAGGGGGCTGCAACAGGTTTCAATGCATCATCCATGTGCTCAAGTCCTTCCGTTTTTGACAACGCAACCGATGTATAGCGCCGGAGTCGTTGGAGGTTTTTTTGCGAGAGAGGTTCATCGCTGGTCAGCACCACGCGCACCTCATCGAGTGAGCGCAAGCGGTCGAGCGCCTCAAGCAGATCCAGCCCATTTTCATTGGGCAGGTCGAAATCAATGACCAGTACAACGAAGGAATGTTCGGCATAGGCCAGCCGTGCCTCTTCGCTGCGCCGGCACTCGATCACGCGATAGCCCAGACTCTCGAAATGATTGCGCAGTTGCCGGCGCCGTTCAGTATCGGTCTCGAGCAGCAACAGCCGCGCTGGATTGACCTCCTGCAGCGCCAGTTCGATGAATAGCCGCTCCAGCTCCGACTGCACCACCGGCTTGAGTAGCCAGCGTGAGTCGTCATCCATCCACTCCAGCGGCTGCGCCACGGAGGAAATGATGTAAACCGGCATGCCCTGATGGCGGCCATCGGCACGCAGCATGCGGTGGACCTGCCAACCACTCATGTCTGGCAGCAGCATGTCGAGGATGACTGCCGCGAACCGATCCCGTTCGAGCGCCGCCAGGCCGTCCTTTCCCGTCGCGCAACTGACGCTGGAAAAGCCGTGGGCCAACCCGACTTCGGAGATTGTAGAGGCAAGCTCGACATCATCCTCGATGATCAGCACATTGGCACCCCGTCCGCGACCGGACGATGTCGGCAGTGTCCGGGGTTCGCTCGCAGCCGCCGGCCCTGCCGGTAAATCTACGGTGAAACAGGCGCCGTTGCCCTGGGTGCTTTCAAGCCTGATTTCCCCCCCAAGCACTTCGGTCAACTGGCGTGCGATGGCCAACCCCAGCCCCGTTCCGCCATATTGCCGACTGATGGAACCATCGATCTGCTGAAAGGCCATGAAGATGCGTTCATGCTGATCCTCGGCGATGCCGATACCGGTATCCCGGACCTGAATACGCAACACTTCGCCCCTGGTATCCGCGGCCCTGTAGCTGACGTGAATCTCGACCGAACCCTGCTCGGTGAACTTCAGGGCATTGGTGACCAGATTGCGCAGGATCTGCTGCAGGCGCTGACGGTCACTGATCACCGAAGCCGGCACATCCGCATCGATGCGCGTACTCAGGAGCAGGTTCTTCTGCTCCGCCATGGGCGCAAGCGCGCTGGTCAGCTCCGTCAGCAGCCCGGCCAGATCCAGCGGTTCCTGCCTGATCTGCATGTGCCCGCTCTCGATCCTGGCCAGATCGAGCACATCATTGATCAGTTGCAGCAGATCCTGCCCGGCGCGATGAATGATGTCGGCATGCCGAACCTGCTTTTCCGTAAGGTTGTTGGCCGCGTTCTGCCTGAGCTGGTCGCTGAGGATCAGGATGCTATTGAGCGGCGTACGCAACTCATGGGACATGTTGGCGAGGAATTCGGACTTGTAACGGTTGGCCACCATCAACTCATCGGCCTGATCACGCAAACGCCGCTCAGCCGCCTTGCGCCGGCTGATATCAGTCACCACGGCCTGCACCAGCAACTCTTCACCACTGCGCAGAGGCGACAGGCCCACTTCCACAGGCACCAGATGGCCGTCGCGGTGACAGCCGAACAGTTCACGGTTGTCACCCAATCGGAGCGATTCGGGCTCCTGCATGAAGCGGTGACGCACCTCCAGATAGGTTTTCTGCATCGACTCGGGGATCAGCACCTCGACGGGCTGCCCGACCAGTTCCTGCCGGTCGTAACCGAACAGCAGTTCGGTCTGGCGATTGACCATGACGATCCTGCCCTCGTGATCGAACAGCAGAAAGGCATTCGGCGAGGCTTCGACCACATTGCGGAAGCGCTCCTCATCACGCTTGCGTGGCTGCAGATCGACCAGATTGAGCAGATGGTGGATGCCATCGTCACGGCTGAAGCTGGTCAGGCTCAGGGAAACCGGAATCGTGCTGCCATCTTCGCGCAACGCCGGACTTTCCTGCTGACTGCCTTCGAGCCGCTGCTCGCGTGACGGTTCTTCCAGCGCGCCAGGCACGTAACGGTTGAGCCGCTCGCCGGCAAGCAGGCCCACTGTACTGCCCAGCAGCGTCGCGGCACTCTGGTTGGCCAGCTCGATGCGCCCCCGGGAATTGCACAGCAGGGTTGCCACCGGCAACTGCTCGATAAGCTGGCGAAACCGCGCCTCGCGCTCCTGCAGTTGCGCACCGAGCGCCTGACTGCTGCGCAGCGCGCGCTCGCGCAGAAAGAGATAACCACCGACCAGCAGCGAGAACAGCACCGCAGCCGTCAAGGCGGTCGCCAGACTGAAAGCCCGCCCCGTGCGACTCAGGATCGCCTCGTACTCCGGCGTACTGGCGGCCTCCAGCTGCCAGCTGCGACCGTACATATAGAGGTTGCGGGTGCGATGAAAGCCCGCATCGGCACTGACCGGTGCGCGTCCCACCAGCAAGGGCACCTCCGGCTCCGCGGCATCGAACAGCTGGAGCTGGAACAAGCGGCTGCGCGAGCCCAGCACGCCTTCCATCAGGTCCGTAAGCCTGAAGGCGCCGTGCAAGGTACCGGCAAAGGCGCTTTGGCGCTCATCGAGCGTGGTGACGGGCGCTCCCGCCCGGTACAGCGGCAGGTACAGGAGGATTCCCACCTGGGTGTTCTGCTCGGTTTCCTGTTTGAGACGCAGAGGCCCGGTCATCATGGGCGTGCCGATATTGCGCGCGGCCAGGATAGCCTCCCGCCGCGTCTCTTCGCTGAGCATGTCATAGCCCAGCACGCGGCGATTGCGCCAGTCGAGCGGGTGTATGTAATCGGTGATCAGGTATTCGTCGCGCTCGCCGGGCGGGTACATGCGAAAATCGCTACGACCATTGGCGATTATCCGCGCGAGAACGCCGTCCAATTCGGTAGCACGCGCATAGCGTGCGAGTGCGACCGCCTGGATACCGGGATAGAAATCCTGCAACTGCAACTGGTCCGAGGCACGGTTCCAGTCGGCCAGAGACACCTCCTCGCTGCCCACGAAAAGGCCTGCCAGCCCACGCAGCACCATCTCATAGGCCCGCATGCGCTCGCGCAAGGTGCTCTCGATATCATTGACAGCCAGGTTGAATCGCTGTGCCTGCTCGGCATGTATGCGCGCTTCCTGAACATGCCATTGCCAGCCGATCCATCCGCCCAGCCCGGCCATCAGCGCGGACGTCACCAACAACGGCAACCAAGGCTTGCGAGAATGGAGAGCGGACCGACTATCCATTCGACCTCCTCAGTGCCATGGCTCGCTGTCACGAGCTTCAGAGTCACGGGGAGTCGATAGGTTCCATGCCCGAAAGGAAAAGCTGGAAAAATGACGCCAGTTTATCGGCGCAGGCGAGCCCGTTGTGGGCCACGCCTGCTATCACAGCCTCAGAGCGGTCGCAGATTGATCTCGACGCGACGATTCTGTGCACGTCCGGCAGCGCTGTCGTTGCTGGCGACCGGCTGGCTCGGACCCGCCCCCCAGGAGGAGATACGCGAAGGCGCAACACCGTTGCCTTCAAGGTAGGCGGCGACACTGCGCGCACGGCGGTTCGACAGGTCCTGGTTGAGCTGCAGCGAGCCGGTGCTGTCGGTATGCCCCACGATATCGATGCCGTTCTTGTTGAACTCCTTGAATACCAGCACCAGCGAATTTAGCGTCGGATAGAAGCTGCTGGAGATATCCGCCGAGCTGCTGGCGAAGGTGATGTTGCCGGGCATGATCAGGGTCAGGTTGTCGCCCTCGCGCTGAACCTGAACGCCGGTGCCCTGCAGGGTCTGGCGCAGCTTGGCCTCCTGGGTATCGACGTAATAACCGTAGCCGCCGCCGGCTGCGCCACCGACTGCCGCACCGATCAGCGCGCCCTTGGCGCGGTCCTTCTTGCTCGACGTGGCAGCACCGATCACGGCACCGCTGACTGCACCTACACCACCGTAGATGCCAGCCTTGCCCGCTTCGCGCTCGCCCGTATAGGGATTGTTCGTACAGCCGGCCAGCAGTGCAAGGGAGGCGGCGAATGCGGTCAATTTCAGCATTTTCATGGGAGTACTTCCTTCATCTCGTCAATGACCCGATGGCCACCCGGCCTTGCGCAGGCAGCCTTGAACAGGCCGTAGATTAGCATCGACCAGGCACAGAAATGGGAGCGGAAGGGCAAAAGCCTGCCAACACAAGCCACAGATCCAGCGCAAACCCTTGCTTAGCCTTGACGGCTCTTGGAAGAGGTTTGCCATCAGCCCATCTCACTGACCACCAGTCGCACGCCGAGGCCGATCAGTACCGCACCCGTCAACCAGTCGAACCAATGTCCCATCCGGCCAAACCCTGCCCGCACGCGCTCACGGCTGAACAACCAGGCCAGCAGACAGAACCACGCGCCGGTGGCGAATGCCAGATAGAGCCCATACCCAGCCTGAACGGCGAGCGGGGTATGGGGGTCGATAACCACAGTGAACAAGGATAGAAAGAACAGCGTCGCCTTGGGATTCAGGCCATTGGTGACAAAACCGATGGTAAAGGCACGCCTGCGCGACAGCGGCTCGCCCGGCCCGGTCACCGAAATATCGCCGACCTTCGCCGGGCGCGTACGCAGCGCCTGAAACCCGAGGTAAAACAGATAGCCCGCCGCCAACCACTTGAAGAGGTTGAACAGCAGGATCGACTGCGAGACGATCAGGCCTATCCCGAGCAGCGAATAGCTTACGTGCAGCCCAATACCGCAGCCCACACCGAGGGCCGTCCAGCTGCCGCTACGCTGGCCACGGGTTACGCTTTCACGCACCACCACCGCAAAATCCGGCCCGGGGCTGGCCACGGCAAGCAAATGCACCAGGGCCACAGTGAGAAATTCCATCCAGTACATGCATTGACTCCATCATTCGAACATCAGCTGCTGATTAATTCAGGTACGACCCCATGAGCAACCGCCGCGCCGTATTCCTCGACCTCGCCCCGCTCGATCAGGGCGATCTTGATCTGAGCCCATTGCAATCGTCCGTCGATGAGCTGATCTGCCATACCCGGACCGACGAGACGCAGATCATCGAGCGTCTGCAGGGCGCACAGGTCGCCATCGTCAACAAACTCGCGCTGGGCGATGCCGTCTTCAGCGCCTGCCCGGAGCTGAAGCTGATCCTGGTGGCCGCCACCGGCCTCAACAATATCGACCTCGCCGCCGCCCGGCAGCATGGCATCGCCGTCTGCAACTGCCAGGCCTATGGTACCGCCACCGTCGCCCAGCACACTCTGATGCTGCTGCTGGCTCTGGCCACGCGCCTGCCGGACTACCAGGGCGCGGTAGCCCGTGGTCGCTGGCAGGAAAGTGGGCAATTCTGCCTGCTGGACTTCCCCATCGTCGAGCTGGCCGGCAAGACGCTCGGCATTCTCGGTCATGGCGAGCTGGGCAGCGCAGTGGCCAGGCTGGCCGAATCCTTCGGCATGCAGGTGCTGACCGGCAACCTGCCTGGCCGCCCGCCTCGCCCCGAACGCCTCGCGCTGGACGAACTGCTGCCGCAGGTCGATGCGCTGACCCTGCACTGCCCGCTGACCGAACAGACACAAAACCTGATCGGCGCCCGCGAGCTGCAGCTGATGAAACCTTCGGCATTCATCATCAACACCGCACGCGGCGGCCTGATCGACGAACAGGCGCTGGCCGACACCTTGCGCCAGGGCCATCTGGGCGGCGCGGCCACCGACGTGCTGACCAGCGAGCCACCGAGCTACGACAATCCATTGCTGGCCGCCGACGTGCCGCGCCTGATCGTCACCCCGCACAGCGCCTGGGGCAGCCGTGAAGCCCGGCAGCGTATCGTCGGCCAGATGAGCGAGAACGCCGGGGCGTTCTTTGCCGGCGCGCCCAAGCGTCTGGTCAACTGACGACGCTTCTACAGTCCACCACAAGGCTGCTAAGCTCACCGGCTTTTCCCGGAGTCTTCATGGATCCCCGAAGCGAAGTACTGCTGCGCCAGGCCGAACTCTTCACTGGCGACCTGCTGCTGGCCGGGCTGCCGGCGGACGATCTGCTCGGCCAGCTCTCCGGAGCCAGCGGCTGGAGCTGGCACGCCGGCGATCATCAGGCGCTGCAGGCCCGCTTCGCCGGACGCTGCGCATTCGGCGTGCAGCCCCCGGCAGACAGCTTCGATACGGCGGTGCTGTTCCTGCCCAAGTCCCGCGAACTGACCGATTACCTTCTTAACGCGCTGGCCTCCAGGCTCGCCGGGCGCCTGCTGTATCTGGTCGGCGAGAAGCGCGCCGGCATCGAGCGCGCGGCAAAACAGCTGGCGCCGTTCGGCAAAGCACGCAAACTCGACAGCGCGCGGCATTGCCAGCTCTGGCAGGTTCGGGTGGAGCACAGCCCGCACCCCCCCGAACTCTCGACACTGGCCCAGCGTTTCAGCCTGGAACTGGCGGATGGCCCGCTGCAGGTCGTCAGCCTGCCCGGCGTGTTCAGCCATGGCCGGCTCGACCGCGGCACGCAGCTGCTGCTGGAGCATCTCGACGGTTTGCCGAGCGGTCGCCTGCTGGATTTCGGCTGCGGTGCCGGCGTCATCGGCGCATCACTGAAACGTCGTTACCCGGACAGCGAGGTACATCTGCTGGATGTCGATGCCTTCGCCGCCGAGAGCAGCCGTATGACCCTCGCCGCCAACGGACTGGAAGCTACCGTCATCAGCGGCGACGGCATCGATGCCGCCCCCCATGAATGCGCCGCGATCATCAGCAACCCGCCCTTCCATCAGGGTGTACACACCCATTACGCCGCCAGTGAAAACCTGCTGCAGCGCGCCGCCAGCCATCTGCGCCCCGGCGGCGAGCTGCGCCTGGTGGCCAACGCCTTCCTCAAGTACCCACCGCTGATCGAAGCGCACCTGGGCCGTTGCGAAACCCTGGCCTGCACCGACGGCTTTCGCATCTATCGCGCACAACGCAGCGGCTGAGCGACTTGCACAACGCGCTGCGCTTGTGCAAACTCGCGTCCGTCCTGGGGGAGTAGTCTCCGGCGAGCGCCCTGCTCGCCTGGCATGCGTCAACATACTTGGTCCACAGACCATGGCGCATGCGACCTGCGCGGCCTGCCTCGGCAGCCGATGCCCGGTTTGACAAGACCCATGACACGTAACTCTGACCCTGGGCGGGCGGATGTTGCGTGTCATGGTGATTTCGTCGACCCGCCCTCAAGGAACCTGCTTGGAATCGTTCTACATCTCCACCCTGATCGTCGCGCTCGCCGAAATCGGTGACAAGACCCAGTTGCTCGCCCTGCTGCTGGCGGCACGCTATCGACGTCCAGCGCCCATCATCTGGGGCATCCTCATCGCCACTCTGATCAACCATGCGCTGGCCGGCGCCGTGGGCAACTGGGTTTCCACGCTGGTTTCACCCGCCGTCCTCAGCTGGATTCTCGCCGCCTCCTTCGCCGCGGTCGCCCTGTGGACGCTGGTGCCGGACAAGCTGGAGGATGAGGAAGCCGCACGCGGTCGCTACTTCGGCCCCTTCATGGCCACGCTGGTCGCGTTTTTCCTGGCGGAGATGGGCGACAAGACCCAAGTGGCGACGGTGATGCTCGCCGCGCAGTACCCGGACTTCCTCATGGTCATCGTCGGCACCACGCTGGGCATGCTGATCGCCAACGTACCCGTGGTGCTGGCCGGCAACTTCGCCGCCGACCGCCTGCCACTGACGCTGATCCGCCGGATTGCGGCCATCGGCTTCGCCGCCCTGGCCCTGTATGCCACCTACCAGGCACTGAGTCTGAACGGCATGCTTCCAGTCTGATACGCAGCGCAACTTGCCGGCTTCCCGGTGCTGCTAGAGTGCCGGCGTACCGCGCTTCTGGCGGCCAAACGGGGGAGCAGGCTGCATGTCACCAGAGGAACGCAAACGTCGGGTTCGCCAGCACATCGACCTGAGCTGGGGCAAGGGTCGCCTGGCGCTGGCCGAGCAGCTGCAGAGCCGCTACTTCAGCTACAAGAGTTCGTTCATCGCGCAACCGGTCAACAGCGCAGGATTCGGCCTGATCGTGCGGGAAATCCGCCTGGCCATGGCGGATATTGAAGTGGTGGTGGACGAATGCCTCAGTGAAGGCAACCGAGTGGTCACCTCCAGCACACTGTTCGGCACCCTGACGAAGCCGGTGTTCGGCTATCCACCGAGCGGCAAGATACTCACTGTGGCGGTCATGTCGCTGTGGACCCTCAACCCCAACGGCGATATCGAGGAAATCAACAGCCTGTTCGATCTGGAAAGCGCCCGGCAACAACTAGGCAGCGACAACCCTCTGCCGATCATCCTGCCACCGATCTAAGCCAGTGGCAGCTCGCCTTCGACCGTAGTTAACGCTTGCGATTCTGCTCGTACAGCGGCATCACCTTGGGGATATTGCTCTGCAAGGCCTGCGTGCGACTGCTCGAAGACGGGTGCGTGCTGAGGAACTCCGGCGGCGCCGAACCACCGGCGGCGCCCATCTTCTGCCACAGGCTGACCGCCGCGTTGGGGTTGTAGCCAGCGCGTGCGGCCAGTTCCAGGCCGATCAGGTCGGCTTCGTTTTCGTTGCTGCGGCTGTTGGGCAGCGTCATCAGGTATTCGACGCCCATGTTGGCCAGTTGCAGGCTGCCATCGCCGACGCCAAAGGCCGAGCCCAGCTGCGTCGCCATCTGCACGCCATAGGCCTTGGACATCGCCTCGCGCCCATGCTCGCGCAGCGCATGGGCGATTTCATGGCCCATCACCGCGGCGATTTCATCATCGGTCAACTTCAACTGTTCGATCAGGCCGCTGTAAAAGATGATCTTGCCGCCCGGCCCGCAGTTGGCATTCAGCTCCGGGCTGTCGATCACATTGACCTCCCAGTCCCACTGGGCGGCGTCCGGGCGGAACGCCGGCACCTCGGCAATCAGGCGTCGGGCGATGCCATCGACGCGTTTGCCAAGCGCGCTGTTTTTCGCCAGGACGCCCTTCTGCGACGCTTCGCTCAGGGTTTGCTGGTAGGACTGCGCATACATCTGGTTGACCTGCTCGGTGGACAACATGCTGAACATGTACTGCTTGCGCTCGACGCCGACGGCACCGCCACTGGTGGTGTTGACGGCCTGGCAACCGACGAGCAGGGAAGCGGCCAGGGCCAGGGTGAAAGAATGCGGCTTTGACATGTCGCGTCTCCGGTGAGTTCTGCGCCGTATGCTAGAGCGAGCCCTCTTGCCGAGCAACAGCGGCGCACGCAACGCTCATCGGGGCGCACTACAGTCCTGCCCCGCATGGCCGATATCAATGGACCAGAATAAAAATTCGGGAAGCTGCCATGTTCAAATCGATCCAGACCTCCTTTGCCGCCTTCGCCGGCGCCGGCATTCTTGCGGTAACGGCGGCCTTGCTGCTCTACGTCATGTGGAGTGGTACGCAGACCCAGCAGATGGTGGAATCGCGCACGCGCACGCTGATCGAGGGCATGGTGGAGCAGCGCGTCAGTGCGCTTGCCCAGCATCAGGTCAGCCGCATTCAGGCGCAGTTGCAACTGCCGCTGCTGATCGCAACGAACGTGGCGCGGGTCAATGCGCTGTCAGGCAAGACCGGCGAAGACGGCATGCCGATGGCCAACCTCACCCGTGAAGAGCTGATCAACCTGGGCCGGGAAACGCTGGAACAGAATCCGACGCTCAACAGCCTGTATATCGCCTGGGAGCCCAACGGCGTCGATGCCAACGACATCATGTACGGTGGCGATACGCCCGGCATGCTCAATGGCCGCTTCGCCAGCTGGCTGTACCGCGACGGCAGCGGCAGCCTGAAACTCGACACCCTTGGCGACATCGAAGACACCACGCTGCTACCGACCGGCGTGCGCGCCGGCGAGTACTACCTGTGCCCGCGCGAAACCCTCAAACCCTGCGTGGGCAACCCGGCGCCCTATGAAATGAACGGCAAGATGGCGCTGCTTTCCTCGTTCAGCGCACCGATCATCATCGACGGCAAATTCCAGGGTATCGTTGGCGCCGACCTCGAGATCGATTTCATCCAGCAGCTCCTGACCCAGGTGAACAGCCAGCTCTACAACGGAGCCGGCGAGATTGCCCTGATCACCACTAACGGTCGCCTGGCCGCCTATACCGGCGACGTTTCCCAGCTGGGCGCTTCGGCCAGCGCGGTTCTCGATGGGGACAGTTTCTCCCGCCTGCAGCAACTGCCTCTGGATACGCCTTCGCTGCAGATGAACAAGGCCCAGCAGCAGGTCGAAGTGTCCTTGCCGTTCACCTTTCCAGGCACCGACGCGCGCTGGACGATCAGGCTCGAGCTGCCGCTCGCCGTGGTGATGCAGGACCTCGACCAGCTGCTGGCCGAACTCGATGCCGAGCACCAGAGCGGCCTGCTGACCATGCTGGCGATCGGGCTTGGCATCGCCCTGCTCGGTATCCTCGCCATCTGGCTGGCCAGCGCCGGCATCACCCGCCCCCTGCGCCGCATGGTGTCGATGCTCGAAGACATCGCCCAGGGCGAGGGCGACCTGACCCAGCGTTTGAATGTCGACAGCAAGAACGAGCTGGGCCAGATCGCACGCGGCTTCAATGCTTTCCTGGCGCGCCTGCAAGGCATGATCGGCGAGGTGGTCGGCTCCGTGCAGAAAGTCAGCGATGCCTCGGAAGAAACCGCCGATATCGCCAATCGCACCGATCAGGGCGTACAGCGCCAGCTCGCCGAGATCGAACTGGTAGCCACCGCCGTGCATGAGATGACCGCCACCGCCCAGGATGTCGCACGCAATGCCACACAGGCAGCCGAAGCCGCGAACAGCGCCGACCACGCCGCCAATCAGGGCAAGCGGATCGTCGCAGCCACCGGTGCGTCCATCGCCGAACTGGCCGACGAGATCGGTCGTGCGGTGGAGGTGGTGCAGACCCTGGCGCGGGACAGCGAGAATATCGACGCGATTCTGATCACCATTCGCAGCATCGCCGAACAGACCAACCTGCTGGCCCTCAACGCCGCCATCGAAGCTGCACGAGCCGGCGAACAGGGCCGCGGCTTCGCCGTGGTCGCTGACGAGGTGCGCAACCTGGCGCAGAAGACCCAACAGGCCACCGGCGAAATCCAGAGCATGATCCAGCAACTGCAAAGCGGTACCCGAGACGCAGTAGACGTCATGGAAAGCAGCCAGAGCCGCACCCTGGACAGCGTCGCACAGGCTGACGAGGCGGCACAGGCGCTGGAAACCATCACCCAGGCGGTGTCGCAGATCAACGACATGAACAATCAGATCGCCAGCGCCGCCGAAGAGCAGAGCGCGGTAGCCGAAGACATCAATCGCAACGTGGTCAGTATCGGCCAGGTCGCCCACGAAGTCGCCGGTGGCGCCGAGGAAGCCAGCCAGGCCAGCGCCGGCCTGACCCGCCTGGCCGAGCAGCAGCGGCGGTTGATCAATCAGTTCAAGGTCTGACAGGCCGTTGAAAACCATCTGCCCCATCTGTAGGGTCGAATTTATTCGACCGCAAATTCGCAGCGAACTTCAAAGCCGAACAAGTTCGGCCCTACGCAAAGAGAGGCCCCGGCGCGGTAAGCACCGCCCTGCTCCGCCTGTAGGGTCGAATTTATTCGACCGCGAATCCGCAGCGAACGGCAAAGCCGAACAAGTTCGGCCCTACGAAGAGCAGGCTACGGCGCGGTAAAAAGGTATCAGGCAATGCAGGAGCACACGGCTAGTTCGCCGGCGTCAGGCACTCCGGCGCATCCAGCTTCGGGTCGTTGACGAAGGTCGCCAGTGGCCGTTCACGCAGTACCGGTTGCGGCGCGGCGAGCAAGACCTGCAAGGCATCGAGGGGCGTCTCGGGATCGAGCCAGGCACGCATGCCCGCCTCGTCGAGCATCACGGGCCGGCGCTGATTCGCCGCCGGCAGGGTCACCACTGCCGCACTGAGGTAGGTGTGGCCCTGTACCGGATAGGCTTCCCAGACCGCCGCGAAATACACCAGCGAGGCTTCGCCCGTCATCCAGTAGGGGCGCTTGCGCGCCGTGCCGCGCCATTCATAGAAGCCATTGGCCGGCAATACACCACGGCGCAGGCGGAAGGCGTCACGGAACATCGGTTGCTCGGCCAGGGTTTCCGCTCGCGCCTGAGCCGGCGTGCGGGTGAAGTCGCTCAGCCAGGCGGGCGTCAGCCCCCAGCGCACACGATCGAGCTGCACATCCCCTCCCTCGCTCCGGCGCAACAACAGTACCGAAGCGCCAGGCGCCAGGCTCCAGTGCGGCGACTGATCGGCGGGAAAACCGGGTAGCGCGGCAAAGGCCGGACTCCAGCGAAACAGGGCATAACGGCCACACATGGACGGGGACTCACAGAACTGAAAAGCGAGGGCACCGCCCGCATCTGGCAGCGGTGGCTAACAGAGAAGCTCGCCCGGATAACTCTCAGGCTCATCAGCGGGCAGCAGCTCGGCGTCATTGTACTCGGCGATCAGCTGTCGCGCGCGCTCGGCCTGTTCATCGCCGACCATCAGGCCGAGCAGCCCGGCAGCCGGCAGCTCCCCAACCGCACCGATCAGATGACGCCCGGTCAGGAATGCCTCGACCCCCTCGCCGGCCAGCATGCCGATCAGCATTTCGGCCTCCAGCAGGTCCCGCGCTTCGTATATGCGTTGCATCGCAGCTTCCTTCTCGCAAACGACTGACAACTGTTCCCGTTCCGCACGGACCCAATCACGGCTGGAGCCTGCGGATTCATTACTAGCCACACGGTAATTGTGGCCCAGTTTCGCTTTCAGCGTCTCCCGCGTGACTTGTCGTTATAATCGCCGTCCAGTTACGACCCCGAAACAATTGGGGTTATTCAGTGGTTTCCCTTACAGAGAGCATGATGGACGAATTCGAAGCCATCCGACCCTATACCGACGCCGAAGTCCCTGCCGTGATGGCGCGGCTGTTCGCCGACCGGGAGTTCCTCGACATTCTGGCGCGTTTTCGCTTTCCGCGACTGGCCGGCCCTCTGGGCTGGCTGCTCAAACCGCTTATCGCGCAACGCCTGCGGAGCGAGTTTGCCACCATTCACTCGGTCGATACGCTGCAGGCCCGGATCGAAATGTACCTGGACCGCACCATCGAACGTGCCACCGACGGCATCACCTATTCCGGCCTGGACAGCCTGCAGCACGGCTGCGCCTATCTGTTCATGGCCAACCATCGCGATATCGTGATGGACCCCGCTTTCGTCAATTACGCGGTGTTCCAGGCGAAGCTGCGCACGCCGCGTATCGCCATTGGCGACAATCTCCTGCAGCGGCCTTTCGTCAGCGACCTGATGCGGCTGAACAAGAGTTTTATCGTGCGTCGCTCGATCACCGGTCGGCGCGAGAAACTCGCGGCCTATCAGCTGCTGTCGGCATATATCAACCACTCGATTCGCACCGATGGCGAGTCGATCTGGATCGCCCAGGCCGAAGGCCGGGCCAAGGATGGCGACGACCGCACCGACACCGCAATCCTGAAAATGCTGCACATGAGCCGCAAGGACGAGCCCTTCGCCGAGGTCCTGTCCGCCCTGCGGCCCACGCCGGTGTCGATCAGCTATGAATACGACCCCTGCGACCTGGCCAAGGCCCGCGAGCTGTATATCCGCGACACCACCGGCAGCTACACCAAGGCGCCCGGCGAAGATGACGCCAGCATCGCCCTGGGCATCACCGGCTACAAGGGCCGCGTGCATATCGGCTTCGGCACGCCCATCAGCGAAGTCCCGGAAGACGCCAGGCAGCTGGCCGCCGAGATCGACCGGCAGATCCTCTGCGATTATCGCCTGTTCCCGGTGCATTACCTGGCCTACCGGATCTGGGACGACTGCGACCCCGAGCTGGCGATCCCCAGTCTCGCCGAGCTGTTCAGCAACGAGGAAATCGCCCGTGCCGAAGCCGAGTGGAAGCGCCGCCTGAGCGCCTGCCCGAGTGAGCATCAACCCTACCTGATCCAGCAGTACGCCACGCCCGTGCGCAACCAGTATCGCCTCAAGGCCGGCCTGCCGCTGTAGCAGCCCACGGCAAACCCTCTGCTGACCATAGCCCCGTTTCGCCGCTACAGCGAAACGGGCGAATCCGCTCGCACGCCTGACTGAAAGCCGGCAATTGACCGGCTATTTGTGCCATTTATGCCGATAGTCCCTGGGCTATTCATTGACTTGCAATCCTTTTCGGCTTAACCCTCGTCTCGCTTCAAAGGTCCGAAATAGAGCACGCGCCGGTATGGGCAACCAGGCGAACTGCCCGGCACGAGCGAAGCGATGAGCGTGCGGTAGCGCTCGAGGGATTCAGCCACTCAGGATCAACAGGACCAAACAATGAATAAGAATATTAGGAAAAAGGGGGCACTCTCACTCATCCTGCTGGCAAGCGCCATGCTGACCAGTGGGACCATGGCCGCGGTATCCGAAACGGAAGCGGCAAGGCTGGGCGACAGCCTGACGCCTATCGGCGCGGAACAAGCCGGCAACGCCGCCGGCACCATCCCCGCCTGGACCGGCGGGCTGGCGACCGACGCCGCGCCGATCAGTACCGACGGTTTCGTCAGCGATCCTTATCCGAGCGACACAGCCAAATTCACCATCACCGCGCAGAATTACGAGCAGTATCAGGAGAACCTGAGCCCCGGCCAGATCGCCATGCTCACGCGCTATCCCGAGACCTATCGGCTGCCGGTCTTCGAAACCCGGCGCAGCGCCGCCATGCCGCAGCGCATCTACGACGCGGCACAGCGCAACGCCACCCGGACCGCGCTGGTACGCGGCGGTAACGGCCTGGAAAACCTCGATACGGCCATCGCCTTTCCCATCCCGCAGGATGGCCTGGAAACGATCTGGAACCATATCACCCGCTACCGTGGCGGTTCGGCCCGCCGCGTCGTGGCGCAGGCGACCCCCCAGGTCAACGGCAACTACAGCCTGGTGAAGTTCGTCGACGAGGTCGTCTATACCGAAAGCCTGAGCGACTACAGCCCGGACAAGCACGGCAACGTGCTGTTCTACTTCAAGCAGCAGGTCACCGAACCCTCCCGCCTGGCGGGCAACGTGCTGCTGGTGCATGAAACCCTGGACCAGGTGCAGGAACCGCGCATGGCCTGGATCTACAACGCCGGCCAGCGCCGTGTGCGGCGCGCCCCGCAGGTGGCCTATGACGGGCCAGGCACCGCCGCCGACGGCCTGCGCACCTCCGACAACCTGGATATGTTCAACGGCGCGCCGGATCGCTACGAGTGGAAACTGGTGGGCAAGAAGGAGTTGTACATTCCCTACAACGCCTACCGCCTGGACTCACCGCAGCTCAAGTATGGCGACATCATCAAGGCCGGCCATATCAACCAGGACCTGACCCGTTACGAACTGCACCGCGTATGGGAAGTCGAGGCCACGCTGAAAAGCGGCGAGCGGCATATCTATGCCAAGCGCAACTTCTTTATCGACGAGGACACCTGGCAGGCCTCGATCATCGACCACTACGATGGCCGCAATTCGCTATGGCGGGTAGCCGAGGCGCATAGCGCCTACTACTACAACGAGCAGGTTCCGCTGTATGCCATGGAAACCCTCTACGATCTGATCTCAGGCCGCTATCTGGTCATGGGCATGAAGAACGAAGAAAAGAACCCCTACCGCTACAACTACGAAACCAGCTCGCATCAGTACACACCGGCGGCATTGCGCAATTCCGGGGTGCGCTGAATCCCGATCGATATCCACCCGTTCACCAGAAAAAAGAAACCCGCAGCAGATGCGGGTTTCTTTTTTACGGCCTGCCTGGGCTGCCAGCTACTGCGAAAGCACCTGACCGATATTCTGGTCCTTGAACACCCTGGTCAGGGCATCGCTCAATACGTCGCTGACCAGCTTGGTATTGGTCTGCTCGTTGGGCGCCATGCCGAAGCGCTGGTTGAGCGTCGCACCATAACGACCGGTATAGCGCCGCCCGGCGTTCTGCACCTCGATGCGGAAGGTAGCGCCGATGGTCGCCTCGGTCACGTAGAGCCCTTCCTTGGGTGACTGGTACTTCAGCTCGGCCAGGGTCAGGGTCAACTGCGGTGCGTTGTAGGCGTTGGCCGACGGGGTGAATCCGAGCAGGCGAACGGCTGCCTCGGCCTCGGCCTGCAGCTTGGGCAGGATTTTTTCCTTCGGCACGCTGACGGCGCTGGTTTCGGGATACAGGCCACCGCGGGTGCCGAGGGTCGGCGAAGGACGGCCATCGACGATCCGCACCGCGACCGGCTGGCCCTGGCCGACGGGATTGATGGTGCCGGTGAGTTTCGGGGTCGGATCGAGCTGTTGCGGGCTGTGTGCACAACCGGCGAGCGCCAGCGCGGACACAGTGAAAAGGCTGAACAACAGACGTTGCAGCATGCCGTTTTCTCCAGATTGGGTGAGCGATGGCGTGCAGTATAACCAGCACTGCAAGCGCCCGACAGCAATGCGCGCAAGCCTCGCCGCGATAAGCTCCGCCGTTCATCAAGCGGTCATGAAAAGCTGCGATAAAGCGGCAAACGCATTCGGAGCCCGCTTTATGCTCATGTCTCTCGCCGTGCTTCGCCGCCCCATGCGTCGCCACTATGCCTTCGTCGATGACGAGGATAGCTGCCGCATGCTGCTGACCGCCGCCAGCAGGCCGCATGGTGAGCGCTGGGTGGAGGTTCGCGAAATACGCCTCGACTGGATCGGCAAACCCATACCGTCCTCAGGTGTTGCGCATACTGAAGTACAGCCCAACACATGAAAAAGCCGCCCTGCTCATGCTGAACAGGGCGGCTTTGGACTTAGCGCGCAGGCGACCTTAGTCGGCCAGCCCCAGGCGCTTGTCGATCATCGCGACCACTTCACGGTAGGCGACGGCATCGCTTTCGAGCACATTTTCACGAGCCGGGAATATCTCACCGAGCTTCGTGGTCCACGCCTCGCTTCCGAGCTGCTCGGGGAAGCAGCGCTGGATCAGGTCGAGCATGATCGAAACGGTCACCGAGGCACCCGGCGACGCGCCCAGCAACGCGGCGATGGAACCGTCCGCAGCCGATACCAGTTCGGTCCCGAACTGCAGAACGCCACCTTTTTTCGGGTCTTTCTTGATGATCTGCACACGCTGGCCCGCCACTTCCAGGCGCCAGTCCTCGGCCTTGAGCTGCGGATAGAAACCGCGCAAGGTGTCCAGACGATCTTCCATGGACTGCCGCACTTCCTTGATCAGGTAACGGGTCAGGTCCATGTTGTCACGCGCAACGGCCAGCATCGGCTTGAGGTTGCTCGGACGGATCGACATCGGCAGGTCGAGCGACGAACCGTATTTCAGGAACTTGGTGGTAAAGCCCGCGTAGGGCCCGAACAGCAGCGACTTCTTGCCGTCCACCACGCGCGTATCCAGGTGCGGCACGGACATCGGCGGCGCGCCGACGGCTGCCAGGCTGTAGACCTTGGCCTGATGCTGGCTGACGATTTCCGGGTTGTCGCAACGCAGCCACTGACCACTGACCGGAAAGCCACCGTAACCCTTGCCTTCCTCGATGCCGGACATCTGCAGCAACGGCAGTGCCGCACCGCCCGCACCAAGGAAGACGAAACCGGCATCGATTTCACGACTGCTGCCATCCTGGCTGTTCTTGATCTCTACACGCCAACCCTTGCCGTTGCGCGCAAGTCCGGTGACCTTCTGCAGATAGGACATCTTGACACCCGGCTTGGTCGCCAGGTAGTCCAGCATCTGGCGGGTCAGCTTGCCGAAATTGACATCGGTGCCGTTCATTGCGCGGGTCGCGGCGATGGGCTCGTCAGCCGGGCGACCGGGCATCATCAGCGGCATCCATTCCTGCATGGTGGCGCGGTCTTCACTGTAGACCATGTCCTCGAAAGCATGGTGCTGCTTCAGCGCCTCGAAACGACGCTTGAGGTAGTCGATGTTCTTTTCGCCACGCACGAAGCTCAGATGCGGCACTACATTGAGGAAGTCCCTGGGGCTGCCGAAACCTTCACGATCACTCAGGTAGGCCCAGAACTGCTTCGAGACCTCGAACTGGGTATTGATGGTGACGGCCTTCTTGATATCGATCGAGCCATCCTTGCTGTCCGGCGTGTAGTTCAGCTCACACAGTCCCGCATGGCCGGTGCCGGCGTTGTTCCAGGGGTTCGAGCTCTCGACGGCTCCGGACTCCTGCAGTTCGACAATCTCAAGACGTATGTTGGGATCGAGTTCCTTGAGCAGTACTGCCAGAGTGGCACTCATGATACCGGCGCCCACCAGTACCATATCTACCGCTTCGCTATCGTGTTGCGCCATTAACGCGTTCTCCAGAAACACAGCATTAAACTGTCACGACCGCAGTACGCAATCGCGTAAAACCACCAGCCAGACGGTCGAAAACGGAGGAAGTCTTCATACCGCTGTCCGGGCTTGTGCCCGAAAACAGTCCGCCACAAAAGGGAACTGTCCGCTTTCAGGAGAACGGCTTTTGGCCTACTCCCTCCCGCACCGCATTTTCCGGAGCAAGGCGACAGACCTGGGCTCTACGGGAAACGCGCGGCGGGAAAATCATGTGTGGCTGCCAGCCGCTCAGCCCTTGTCCTGTGCTGCCGCAAGCAATTGCGGCGGAATCTTGCCCGGCTCAGCCGCGAGCGGCCCGGATCACTTCGATATAAGGCGCTGCCAGACGCTGATCGCCAATCAGGGCGACGATATCCCGACCCTCGGCATCCTGCGCCTGCAGGTCATATCCCGCTTCGGTGAAAAAGCCGATGAAGCGCTCGAAATCATCGATGCGCAGACCGCGATAGGCCTTGATCAGCTTGTGCAGCGACGGCGGCGTATCGTCGGCCGGCTCGGGCTCGAGAAACAGCTTGATCGACTCGTCGGTAATCTCTTCACCCACCACCTTCTGCTTGTCTTTGCGCATCTTCACTCCAGTCGACGAGCCTCACGGGGGCGGCAGTTTACTCCTGGAGACCTGCTCACTCAACGCACCAGAGGCCGTTGCGACCAAGGTCGTACAGGGTCGCAAGCGGATTTGCAGGTGCGCTTTACTCTCGACATATACTCGACCTTTGCGCACATGGAGTGTCCTGGATGACTTTTCCGCCCCTGTTCGCCGCTTGGCGTCAAGCCTTGCGTTCGGGCTACAACGGTCGTGCCTTGCGTGGCGACATCAGTGCCGGCCTGACGGTCGGTATCATCGCCATACCGCTGGCGATGGCGCTGGCCATCGCAGTGGGCGCCCCGCCGCAACATGGCCTGTATACTGTACTGGTTGCGGCTCCGCTGATCGCCCTGACTGGCGGCTCACGCTTCAACGTGTCAGGCCCGACGGCGGCCTTCGTGGTCATCCTGCTGCCGATCACCCAGCAATTCGGCCTCGGCGGGCTGCTGCTGTGCACCATGCTCGCCGGTCTGATCCTGATCGCCATGGGCCTGCTGCGCGCCGGCAGGCTGATCGCCTTCGTGCCTTACCCGGTGATTCTCGGGTTCACTGCGGGCATCGGCATCGTCATCGCTACCCTGCAGCTCAAGGACGTGTTCGGCCTGAGCGTCACCGAACAACCGCAGCATTACCTCGAACAGATCGGCTTGCTGGTCAGCGCCCTGCCCAGCGCGCAGCCGGGCGACGCCCTGGTCGCGGCACTCTGCCTGGCGGTCCTGATCCTCTGGCCACGCTGGGTGCCCAAGGTGCCCGGACATCTGGCCGCGCTCACGGTCGGTGCCCTGGCCGGACTCGCCCTGGAAGCCTCGGGGCTGCCGGTGGCCACGCTGGGCGAGCGCTTCAGCTACAGCGTCGATGGCGTGAGCCACCCCGGCATTCCGCCGTTTCTTCCGGACTTCGCCTGGCCCTGGACACTGCCCGGCCCCGATGGACAGCCGCTGGTACTGAGCTTCGAGCTGTTCCATCAGTTGCTGGCACCGGCATTCGCCATCGCCATGCTCGGCGCCATCGAATCGCTGCTGTGCGCGGTGGTCGCCGACGGCATGACCGGCAGCAGCCACGACCCCAATGCCGAGCTGCTCGGTCAGGGCCTGGGCAATCTGGTGGCGCCGCTGTTCGGTGGCATCACCGCCACGGCCGCCATCGCCCGCAGTGCCGCCAACGTGCGCGCCGGCGCTTTCTCGCCACTGGCGGCGATCATCCATGCCGGCGTGGTGCTGGTGGCTATTCTCTGGCTGGCGCCCCTGTTCAGCCACCTGCCGATGGCGGCCCTGGCGGCGCTGCTGCTGATGGTGGCCTGGAACATGAGTGAAGTCCCTCATGTGCTGAAGACGCTGCGTATCGCGCCGCGCAGCGACGTCCTGGTGCTGCTCACCTGCCTGGTGCTGACGGTGCTGTTCGACATGGTCCTGGCCGTGGGCGTGGGTCTATTGCTGGCAGCGGGCCTGTTCATCAAGCGCATGAGCGACCTGACCGACACCACCAGCCTGCGCGATAGCCAGAAGCGCCTGTTCGCTGACCTGCCCGCGCATGTCGCCGCCTACACCATTCGCGGGCCGCTGTTCTTCGGCGCAGCCGAGAAGGCCCTGGGTGTGTTGCGCCGCTTCAACCCGGACGTGAAAGTGGTGATCGTCGACATCAGTGGCGTACCGATGCTGGACATGACGGCCCTGGCGGCCCTGGAAAACGTGCTGCTGGATTACCGCAAGCAGGGAATCACGCTGATCCTGGCAGGCAGCAGCCCAAGCGTGCGCCTCAAACTGCGCCGCGCCGGCATTCATCGCCTGCCGGGGCGCCTGCATTACGTACCCGATCTGGCCCACGCCAAGCTGAAGGCTCAGCACCTGCTGCAGGAGAGCGAGCCGATTCATTGATCGACAAGGCAACCGGCGCAACCATGGATGTTGCGCCAGCCCTCAAGACGGCAATTTGCCCTCTATCAAAGAAAACCCTTCCCGCGAATAAAGGTTTTATCCCTGCAGAATGAGAAAATCCCTGCAGTCCACATGAAAAGTGCGGACAAGTACCCGCCAGCGCAATGCAGGAATTCGTTCAGGCGTAACCCGAATATCCCGACATGCATTTTTGCCCGATAACCCTCCAGGGTTCGGTGTGCGGCGCCATAGACTCAGACCCTCAGGGCCTATTTCATGCGGCTCAACACACCTGTCACGCAACGCAACATTCCCGTAGACCCTGCCGCCAACATTCTTTCCACGACCAATGCCAAAGGTCATATCACCCATATCAATGACGAGTTCATTCGCATCAGTGGCTTCGCCAGCGAAGAACTGATCGGACAGCCGCACAACATCGTTCGCCATCCCGACATGCCGCGCGCGGCCTACGAACAGATGTGGCAACGGTTGAAATCCGGCAAGAGCTGGCTGGGTGCGGTCAAGAACCGCTGCAGGAACGGCGATCATTACTGGGTGCGCGCCTACGCCATCCCGATTATCGATGACAACGGCAACATCGTTGAGCTGCAGTCGATACGCTCGAACCTCGATCCCGGCGTGCAGAAGCGCACCGAAGAGATTTACGCAAACCTGAGCGAAGCCCAGCCCGCCAAGGGACCTGTCCCCCTGCCCCGCCCACGTCGCACTCCCGCATACCACACGTCAGTGGCACTGACGACAATCCTGCTGCTCGCACTCTGCAGCATCAGCCAGTCATTCACTGCTTCTCTTCTGCAGGCCGCCGGCGTCTGGCTGCTGTTCAGCCTGTTCGCATACAGTGCCGTCTGGTACATGACAGAGCCCCTGAGAAAAACCGTCAAGCGTGCCAGAACGCTGATTGACGATCCCCTGACCGAAAAGATCTTTACTGGCAGAACGGACGACATCGGCAGTATCGAACTTGCCATGATCTCCCAGCAGGCAGAGCTGGACGCAGTGCTCAAACGTTTTTCGGACCTGGTTGCAGCCCTGGACCAAGGCGTGAACATTGCCAGCGACAACAGCCACAAGGCGGCTGAAAGCGTAGGCCGGCAGTCCATGGCAACCGATACCATTGCCGCGGCAACCGAGGAAATGTCGGCCACCGCCAGTGAAGTCGCGAGCCAGGCCAATGCCATGCTGAGCCAGGTACAACAGGCGACTCAGCGGGTATTCGAGGGCCAGAGGCTGGCACATGACACCCGCGCCAGCATGGATCAACTGTCTTCTGAGCTGCACAAGGCAAGCACCGCCATTGCTCAACTGAGCGATGCCAGCAAGGGCGTCGCCAGCTCACTGGCCGTCATTGGAGAAATTACCGAGCAGACCAACCTGCTGGCGCTCAACGCCTCGATCGAGGCCGCCCGTGCCGGAGAAGCAGGTCGCGGATTCGCAGTGGTAGCCGATGAAGTGCGCAACCTGGCCAAGCGTACCCTGGCCTCGACCGAACAGATCGGCCAGACACTCAACGCCTTCAGCCAGACGGTCTCCGAGAGTTCCCAGGCCATGGCACGCTGCGATGGGCTGGCCTTGACCACTGTCAGCAATGCAAGCCTATCCGATCAAGCCCTGGCCGCAACGGTCAACTCCTTCGAGCAGATCACCCAGGCCTGCAGCCGGACCTCGGGCGTCGTGGAGCAGCAATATATGGCAGCCACGGAAATCTCGGAAAAGCTCAGCTGGATCAACCAGTCGGCCAATGAAACGAGTGCCCTCAGTAGCGCAGCCAAACATGCCGTCACTGATTTGAATACGCAAATACAGCAGGTGCGCGCCCTGATCGGCAGGCTGCAAAGAACGTGAAAACCACGCAAGACGACCGTATCGCAACGACTGAGCAGAGGCTGACGACGCCCTTGCGACCCTAATCGCTGGTGCGGTCAGCCGTACTTGCGCAGGTTGGCCATCATCTCCTGCAACGCCTGCATGTTGTCGGCTGGATGCGTGGCATCGTCGAAGCTGCAGATATCCTCCCAGCGCGCGGCGACCTCTTCGGCATCGAAGCCCGCCGCCGGGTCGAAACCTGCGCCGCGGCTGCGCTCCCAGCGCACCTTGCCCATCCAGCCGCCACCCACCTCGAACAGGCCGGCGGTTTCCTGGCAACACTCGCTGGCCAGGTACACCACCAGCGGGCTGACCAGCTCGGGCTTGAGCTGCTCGAAGATCTGCGGCGGAATCAGCCCTTCGGTCATCCGCGTGGCGCCGGTGGGAGCAATGGCGTTGACCAGGATATTGCTCTTGCGGCCTTCCAGCGCCAGGGTACGGGTCAGGCCATAGAGGCCGAGCTTGGCCATGCCGTAGTTGGATTGACCGAAGTTGCCGTAGATGCCGGAGGTGGATGAGGTGAAGATCACCCGGCCATAGCCCTGTTCGCGCAGGTATGGCCATGCGGCCCGCGTGACCTTGTAGGCACCCTCGACATGCACCCGGTAGACCGCGTCCCAGTCGGCGTCTTCCATCTTGTGGAAGGAGTTGTCGCGGAGGATACCGGCATTGTTGACCACCACGTCGAGGCGCCCGAAGCTGTCCAGCGCCTGCTGCACGATCTTCCCGCCATCGGTGACCGAATCGTGACTGGCGACCGCGCTACCGCCGGCCTGGCGGATTTCCTCCACGACCTGGTCGGCTGCCGAGCGATTGGCGCCTTCGCCCTGAGCGCTGCCGCCCAGATCATTGACCACGACGCGCGCGCCATGGCGGGCGAACAGCAGCGCATGGGCACGCCCGAGGCCGCCCCCGGCGCCCGTGACTATGACCACCTTGTCGTCGAAGCGGATGCTCTCACTCATCTGGCTCTCCATTGGAATGTGGGATGTGTTTTGACGTCGGGCAGGCAGTGTCCGACGCGACCCAGCGGCTGGCAATCACGCGCACGCCGGATGAATGCCCAGACATAAGGCTGCGGGATGATGAATCGCGCAAAACGCCTGAATATCAATGAATTACAACGCCGGGCGACGGTTGATCAATAAAGCACCAACAGCCGCTACGCCACGCCCGGTGGGCTTTGTGCAAGTCTGCAAAGAGGTTATCCACAAGGCCGTGCACAAGGATCGTGGATAACCTGCGTATACAAGGCTATCGAGGTCATTGACACAAGCGAAGAGCAGCTCATCGTCATTGCGCCTACGCTATTACCACAGCACTGAAGGAGATTCGTCATGCCCAGCTTCCGTTTTTTCGAAAACCTGTTTGCCGACTACGCCCTGGCCGCCTAGTGACGCCTGCACGCATGAAAGGTTGCTGATGCCGAACGCATGGGCATGACAGCAGATTAACAGCGGCTGCACAGGGTAAAAAACGTACACTTGCGCCCAGCCCAGTGGGCACGTGGGTTGCAGAGAGTTCACCCGTTGTTATCCACAAGCTGCTCCACAGCAATCGTGGATAAGTGCCAAAAGAATCCTTTGCCTTGTAAAAACTCCTTGGAAATCAAGGATAAAAGACTTGCCATCACAACCCCCATATGCACCGATGCCGCTTGTGCGTTGTTTGAACAAAAACTGTACAACCCTCTGAAACACTGATCCTGAGCGAGCTTGAACGGTTGGCCCCAAGGTTACCCACAGAACGCCTCACAGGTATTCGGGATAACTCACAGGCCAGTCGCAGCACGAACTTCCCTGTCCTTCTCCAGCTCCAATAGCCATCACTCTCGCAGGAACCCAGCCATGTCCGCACCGCGCTACTTCGGCAAAGACCTGTCTCGCGTGCCGTTCTTCTTCAGTCGGCGGGCAGGTGTTCGATGATGGCTTTTCTGGGGTTGGTGCTGGTTGCCTTCATCTGCTTTGCGCTGGTGTTCTATATCAAGCAGCGGCAATACCGGCACCCGGCGCTACGCATGCCTTATCAGCTCAGACGACCTGTCCTGCAGGCCGAGGAGCGCGAGCTGCTGGCACTGCTGCAACAGGCCGTGGCCAATGACTACCTGATTCTGTGCAAGATACGTGTCGCCGAGGTGGTCGAAGTGACGGCCATCCCCCGACGAGCGCCCTGGTATCAGGCGACCAACAGAATCTCGGCGGGCTGTTTCGATTTCCTCCTGTGCGACCGGCAGACGCTCGACCCCGTCTGCGCCATCGAGATGGAGCCGGCGAGCGAAGACAATGCCTTTCTCGATGAACTGTGCGAAACCATCGCGCTGCCGCTGGTGCGCCTGCCAGCGGAAAAGGCACGCGCCTACAGCGAGGTGCGCGCCGCCATCGAGCGGGCGACCGCCGCCTGAATTCGCGGGCGGTAACCGCTCCCATGGCCGCCGGGCGCCCCTCTCAACCGGCAACACCTTCGAGGTCCGGCATGACGCTGAAACCCTGGCTCACCGCCCTCTTCAACCGGGTTTCGCGCCTGATCAGCCGCTACCCCGGCAGCATCGCGCTGTTCGGCTTCTGCTCGGGCATCGCCAGCTTCGTGCTGGTGGAGCGCCAGGCCGGACTGGCCAAGGTCATCGCCGCCGTGATGCTGTTCAGCTGGCTCTGGCTGATGCTGGAAAACACCCTGCGTCGCGGTCTGGAGCGCCGGTTCGGCTGGAAGGTGCCGCCGCCGCTGCTGCGCTATGTCACCCAGATGGTGCATCAGGAAAGCCTGTTCTTCATCATCCCGTTCTTCTTCGTCACCACCACCTGGAACAGCGGCCAGTCGGTGTTCACGGTGATCCTGGGAATGGCCGCGCTGGTCTCGCTGATCGACCCGCTGTACTACAAATGGCTGGCGCCGAAGCGCTGGCTCTACCTGGCATTCCATGCACTGACACTGTTCGCGGTGCTGCTCACGGCGCTGCCGATCATCTTCCATCTGTCGACCCCGCAGAGCTATCTCTGGGCACTGGGCATCGCCGTCCTGCTGGCCCTGCCGAGCCTGCGCGGGCTGTTTGCGCAGTGGAGCTGGAAAAACCTGATCGCGATTCCATTACTGGCCATCGTTGTTGCAATGGCCGGCTGGCTGGGGCGCACCTGGGTGCCGCCGGCAACCCTGTGGCTGACGGACGTCGCCGTGACCATGAGCATGGACAATGCCTCGCGCAAGCCCGGCAATCGCCTCAATCAAGTGAGCCTGGCCGAGCTGCACGCCGAGGGGCTGTTCGCCTTCACCGCGATCAATGCGCCACGCGGCCTGAAGGAGCGCATCTATCACGAATGGGTGCACAACGGTCGAAGGGTGGACCGCATCCCGCTCGACATCAGCGGCGGACGCAAGGCGGGGTATCGCGCCTGGACCCACAAGCGCAACTTCCCCACTGCCGCCGCAGGCAAGTGGCGCGTGCAGGTCATGACCGAAGCGGGGCAGATGATCGGCATGTTGCGCTTCGAGGTCATCGAGTGAACCGCGCACAGGCAGCAGACTCGAACAGCAGAACAGCAGCCGTCGCACGGTCGAAAGGAGAAACGCATGGAATGGTGGGAAGTGGTGAGCCGCACCGTTGCAGCAGAATTTTCCGACCTTCCCGATCTCGAACACGCCACCCGCGTCTCGGTACGGCTGCTGCTGGCTGCGGCGCTCGGCGGCGTGCTCGGCTACGAACGCGAGCACAAGGGCAAGGCGGCAGGCCTGCGCACCCATATGCTGGTGGCGCTGGGCGCCGCGCTGTTCGTGCTGGTGCCAATGGAAGCCGGCATGCCGCTCAACGATGTATCGCGGGTCATGCAGGGCATCATTGCCGGTATTGGCTTTCTGGGCGCCGGGACCATACTCAAGGGCAACTCGGCTCAGGACGTGAAAGGCCTGACCACGGCGGCGGGTATCTGGCTGACGGCGGCCATCGGCGTTGCCTGCGGGCTGGGGCACGAGGCTACGGCGGTGCTGACCACCGGCTTTGCGCTGGCGATCTTCGTCCTGATGCCGCGCCTGGAGCAGCATGCGGCCAATACGGTCGAGGATTGCGACCAGCAGGGCCGCGACAGTGAACAGAATCCCTGAATCATCCCTATGCAGGAACACGCCATGCACAACCGTCCCGCCTTGCTGGCGACAGCAGCACTCATGCTCGGCCTTGCCGGCTGCGGCGAAACCGCAAAACTGACTGTGGGTTCCGGTTACGGGCCGCACCCGATCTTGCCCGAGCCCAACAAGACGCTGATTCCCACCGTCAATATCGCCAAGGCGACCGGCTGGCCCGAGGGCACAAAGCCGCACGCGGCACCCGGCCTGCGCGTCGAGGCATTCGCCGGCGACCTCGACCATCCGCGTTGGCTCCATGTCCTGCCCAATGGCGACGTGCTGGTAGCCGAAAGCGACGCGCCGCCCAAGCCGGAAGGCAACCAGGGCCTGCGCGGCTGGGTCATGAAGAAGGCCATGGCACGTGCCGGTTCCGGCGGCGAAAGCACCAATCGCATCACCCTGCTGCGCGACAGCGATGGCGACGGAGTAGCGGAACAGCGCACGGTATTGCTTGAAGGCCTGAACTCGCCCTTCGGCATGGCGCTGCTCGACGACTGGCTCTACGTCGCCAACACCGACGCCCTGCTGCGCTTCCCCTATGAGCAAGGCGCCACCCGGATCGACGCGCCGGGCGAGAAGGTGGTCGACCTGCCGGGCGGCCCCATCAATCACCACTGGACCAAGAACGTGATCGCCAGCCGCGACGGCGCGCGGCTGTACGTTACCAGCGGCTCCAACAGCAACGTCGGCGAAAACGGCATGGCCGCCGAGGAGAACCGCGCCGCCATCCTCGAAGTCGATCCGCAGAACAAGACCCTGCGCCTGTTCGCCTCGGGCCTGCGCAACCCCAACGGGCTGGCCTGGCAACCGGACAGTGGCCAGCTGTGGACCACCGTCAACGAGCGCGACGAAATCGGCAGCGATCTGGTGCCCGACTACATGACCTCGGTGCAGGACGGCGGCTTCTATGGCTGGCCCTACAGTTATTTCGGCCAGCACCTCGACAAGCGCGCCGAGCCTCCACGACCGGATCTGGTGGCCAAGGCCATCGTTCCCGATTATGCCCTGGGCGCGCATACCTCCTCGATGGGGCTGGCCTTCTATGAGGGCGAACTGCTGCCGGAGCGTTACCGCAACGGTGCATTCATCGGCCAGCATGGCTCCTGGAACCGCAAGCCGCGCAGTGGCTACAAGGTGGTTTTCGTGCCGTTCAGGGATGGCAGACCGGACGGCGCCCCCGAGGACATCCTCACCGGCTTCGTCAGCGCCGACGAGAAAGCCCTGGGCCGCCCCGTAGGTGTCGCCGTCGACAGGACCGGCGCCCTGCTGGTGGCCGACGACGTCGGCGACATCATCTGGCGCGTAACGCCGAACACTGACTGAAAGGCCTCAGAGCATCACTGGCAACCTATGGGTCAGGCGGATTTCCTCGGGTGAAATCTCCACACCGTAGGCCAGCACCTCGACACCCGCCGCCACTGCATCACGCAAGGCGGCGGCATACAGCGGGTCGATCTCGCTGGCCGGGCGCACCGCCTCGATGCCGCTCAGGTTCACGCAATACAACTGCACGGCACGCACGCCGTCACGCGCCAGCGCCGCCAGCTCACGCAGATGGCGCGCGCCACGGCTGGTGACCGCATCGGGGAAGGCCGCCACCGCCGTATCGCCGAAGCCGAGAGTGACGCTCTTGACCTCGACGAAAGCCGGCCCCGCCGGGTAATCCAGGCGAAAGTCCACCCGGCTGTTTTCCGTGCCGTAGGCGACTTCCCGCCTGAGAGTGGTAAAACCCGTCAGCTCCTCGATCACCCCGGCCAACAGTGCTTCCTCCACCAGACGATTGGCACGCGCGGTATTCACGCAGGCCAGTCGTCCCTGCGGCGTTTCCACCAGTTCCCAGGTGCCGGGCAGCTTGCGCCTGGGATCGTCGTTGCGCTGGAACCAGATTTGCGCACCCTCGCCCATGCAGTTGAGCATCGAGCCGGTGTTCGGACAGTGGATGCACAACGACTCACCGTCATCGCTGACGATATCGGCGAGAAAGCGCTTGTAGCGGCGTACCAGTCGTCCCGCTTCCAGCGGGCTGGAAAAGCGCATCAGCCTTGCCAGCTCTGCAGACCGCGAGCAATGCGCTCGACCGCCGCTTCGAGCTGCGACAAATCCTGGGTGTAGGCGAAGCGCACATGATGAGCAGCCTGATACCGACCGAAATCCAGCCCTGGGGTAATGGCGACGAACTGGGTCTCCAGCATGTGCTGACAGAAGGCAAAGGCATCACCGCCAAAGGCACTGATATCGGCATATAGATAGAAGGCGCCTTCGGGCTCCACCGCGATGCCGAAGCCCAGCTCACGCAAGGCCGGGAGCAGGAAGTCGCGACGGCGGGCGAACTCGGCGCGGCGTGTTTCGAGAAGCTCCAGCGTGGCCGGCTCGAAACAGGCCAGTGCCGCATGCTGAGCCATGGTCGGCGCGCTGATGTAGAGGTTCTGCGCCAGTTTTTCCAGCTCCGCTACCGCATCGGGCGGCGCAACCAGCCAGCCCAGACGCCAGCCGGTCATGCCGAAATACTTGGAGAAACTGTTGAGTACGAAAGCCTCGTCGTCCACCTCCAGCACGCTGGCGGCGTCCACGCCGTAGGTCAGGCCGTGATAGATCTCGTCCACCACCAGATGCCCACCACGCGCCCTCAGTGCGCTGGATAACCCGGCCAGTTCATCGCGGTTCAGCAGCGTTCCAGTGGGGTTGGCCGGCGATGCGACCAGGGCGCCGACGCTGTCCGCATCCCAGTGCCGGGCGACCAGTTCCGGCGTCAGCTGGTAACGCACTTCCGGCCCCACCGGCACTAGTTGCGCGGCGCCTTCGATCAGCCGCAGGAAGTGCCGGTTGCAGGGATAACCGGGGTCCGCCAGCAGCCAATGCTTGCCCGGATCGACCAGCAGACTGCTGGCGAGCAACAAAGCACCGGAACCGCCGGGAGTAATCAGTACCCGTTCGGGGTCAATAGACAGCTGATAACGCCGCGCATAGAACCCGGCGATGGCTTCACGCAGCTGCGGCAACCCTCGGGCAGCCGTATAGCGGGTGTGGCCGGCGGCCAGCGCAGCCTGGCCCGCCGCAACAATGGGCGCAGCGGTAGTGAAGTCCGGCTCACCGATTTCCAGGTGGATGACATCACGCCCCAGCGCCTGCAGTTCATTGGCACGCGCCAGCAGCGCCATGACATGAAAGGGTTCGATTGCGCGGCTGCGTGCACTGTAAGACGAGGTCATATGACCTTCCTGATGAGAACAAAAAACCGATTCTACCCAAGGTCCCCCTGACGCCGCAGCCACCGTGATACTCGGGAGTAGCGCACCCCGATACGATCTGGTAAGTTCGCCCGCTTGTAGCCGCAGGGCCGGCACGGGCCGGCAGAGGGATCCATCATCCTGCGCAATGGACATAGCGAGAGGCGTTCATCCATGCCCATTACCAAAACGAAAAACAGCACCCAACTGATTCGCGCCTTCGAGCCATACAAGGAATCCAAAGGTGAGGAATACATGAGCGACAAGATGCGCGCTCATTTCACCGGCATCCTCAACAAGTGGAAACTGGAACTGATGGAGGAAGTCGATCGCACCGTGCATCACATGCAGGACGAGGCGGCCAACTTCCCTGATCCGGCCGACCGCGCCAGCCAGGAAGAAGAGTTCAGCCTGGAACTGCGCGCCCGCGACCGCGAGCGCAAGCTGATCAAGAAGATCGACGAAACCCTGCAGCTGATCGAGGACAACGAATACGGCTGGTGCGATTCCTGTGGCGTCGAGATCGGCATCCGCCGCCTGGAAGCCCGCCCCACCGCCACACTCTGCATCGACTGCAAGACGCTGGCGGAGATCAAGGAAAAGCAGATCGGTTCCTGATCCCGGAACGGGGCGCTACGGCGCCCCGCTTCATTTGTGCATCCTGCCACCTTCCGCCTCGCCGATCAGCACCCGAGCCGGTCCATGTCTTCATCCCCTTCCCTGACATCCGCCTACGTGGGACGCTTCGCGCCGACACCCAGCGGCTATCTGCATTTCGGCTCGCTGGTCGCGGCCCTCGCTTCCTATCTTGACGCCCGCGCCGTCGGTGGCCGCTGGCTGCTGCGCATGGAAGACCTCGACCCGCCACGGGAGATGCCCGGTGCTCAGGCCGCCATTGTCGAAAGCCTGCAGCGCTACGGCTTCGAGTGGGATGGCCAGATGCAGCGCCAGAGCGCGCGCCATGACGCCTACGAACAGGTCATCGAACGCCTGCTGCACGAAGGTCTGGCCTACCCCTGCCAATGCTCGCGCAAACAGCTCGAAGCCTGGCCGGGCGCTTACCCCGGTTTCTGTCGCGACGCCAACCAGCCGCTGGAAAACGCCGCGATCCGCCTGCGTGTGCCGAATCTGGAATACCGCTTCAGCGACCGCGTTCAGGGCGAATTCGGCCAGCACCTGGGGCGCGACGTCGGCGATTTCGTGATCCGCCGCCGCGACGGCCTGTTCGCCTATCAGTTGGCCGTGGTGCTGGATGACGCCTGGCAGGGCGTAACCGACGTGGTGCGCGGCGCCGACCTGCTTGACTCGACCCCGCGCCAGCTCTATCTGCAGGAACTGCTCGGGCTGCCGCAACCGCGTTACCTGCACGTGCCGCTGATCATCCAGCCGGACGGGCACAAACTGGGCAAGAGCTACCGCTCGCCGCCGCTGCGCCCGGACGAAGCCGTACCGCTGCTGCTGCGCGCCTTGCGCGCCCTCGGCCAACCCACCGCCCCGGAACTGGGCGACGCCCTGCCCGGCGAACTCCTGGCCTGGGCCATCCCGCGCTGGGATGCCGAGCGCATCCCGCGCACACTGACGCTGGCCGAGGCGCAGTTGCGCTGAAGCTGCTGGAAGCGAATCCTGTCCGCTTGTCGGGTCGATGAAGCGTGACCCGACCTTGTATCTCGACTGCAGCCTTTCAGGAGGCGATAGTCCCCGGCTGATCATCGGGGGAGAGAGTGCAAGTAGTACCCGCCCTTAAGCTTCGAGCTTGTGACGTAGATAACGCTGCACTCCTCCGCACTCATCCAGCAAGTCCGAACGGTATCTTGAGCCACGAGCTCGCATTAGCAAGGTAGGACGGATGCAGTGACGATCTACCCGTTCACTGAGGAGGAAAACCATGGCCATAGTCGTTGGCGTCGACATCGCCAAACACACATTCGACATCGCGGCCCTGCAGAGCAACGGCAAGCACCGCACCAAAGGCAAGCTGACCAATGACTCAGCAGGCTTTGAGGTGTTCCAGCAATGGCTGCTCAAGTACGCCGAGCCGCAGGCATGGGTCGTCATGGAGGCGACTGGCATCTACTACGAAGCCCTGGCCGAATGGCTGCTCGCGCGAGGTTACCGGGTGTGCGTCCTCAACCCGGCCCAAGTTACCTGTTACGCCCGCAGCCAATTGCAGCGGGTGAAGACCGACAAGGTCGACGCCAAGCTCATTGCCGATTATGGCAGCCTGCATCAGGCCAAGCTGCGTGCCTGGCAGCCTGATCCACCGTCCATTCGCCGCCTCAAGGCCCTGGTGCATCGCCTGAAGGATCTTCAGGAGCTGGAGCAGATGGAACAGAACCGCCTGGACGTGACCCGCGAGACCAAGGTCAAGGCGTCGATCGAGTCGGTTCTTGAACATTTACGCCAGCAAATCGCCGAGACGCTGGAAGCGATCAAGCAGCATTTCGACGACAACGATGACTTGCGCGGCCAGCGTGACCTGCTCTCGAGCATCGACGGCATTGCTGAGCGGACGGCAGCACTTGTGCTGGCTGAACTGGGGGACATTCAACGCTTCGGCAGCAGCCGAGCGGTCACCGCCTTTGCAGGGCTCAATCCCAAGCTACAGGACTCGGGGATACTCAAAGGGCATGTGCGGATTTCCCGCATGAGGTCGGCCAGCTTGCGCGCAGGGCTCTACATGCCAGCCATTACGTCCATGAGCCGTAACCCTGCCATTCGGGCAATGGTCGAGCGGATGAAAGCCAGAGGTAAAGCCGGCAAACAGATCGTCTGCGCGGCGATGCGTAAATTGCTCTGTATCGCCTATGGCGTGTTGAAATCCGGCGAACCGTTCAACCCCGAACTCGCTATTGCGAAGTGAGGGGCAAGACGGTATCTACAAGCTGGAAGCGAATCCAGTGTGGATCTTGGCCAAGCGTTATCCAGGCGCGGGCGGCAACATTCATCCAGCAGTCAAAGAGAGGCTGGACGTGTGCTTCATGGACCTCAGCGACTCAGCGCCCGCAGCACATCCGCGAGCTTCTTGACGGCGATTTCCAGCTCCGCCGGCGCATGGGCGGCAAACCCCATGAGAAAACCGCCCCTGTGCTCGTGCGAGGCATGCAGCGCCGTCAGCCCGAGCAGGTCGATGCCGGCACGGCGCGCGCTATCCACGGCTTCACGCTCGGCAATGTCACGGATGAAGACGCAGGGCATCTGCATCCCGCCTGCCGGAACCCGTGCTTCCACGAAATCGGCAAGGTGTGTGCGCACCAGATGTGCCAGCACATCGCGTCGCTCGGCGTAAACGGCGCGCATGCTGCGCACATGCGCACCGAAATGCCCGCCCTCGATGAAGCGTGCCAGCGTCAGTTGCGGAATCGGCGCGCTGTGCCCGTCCAGCAGGGTGCGCGCCACGGTCATCGGCGCCACGAGCGGTGAGGGCAAGATCATGTAGCCAATGCGCAGGCCGGGAAACAGCGACTTGGTGAAAGTGCCGATGTAGATCGTCCGCTCGTGCGGGTCCAGCCCCTGCACGCATGCCGTGGGCTTGCCGGCGTAGTGGAACTCGCTGTCGTAGTCGTCCTCGATGATCCAGGCCTGGTGCTGCCGCGCCCATTCGATGACGGCCAGTCGCCTGTCCAGCGCCAGCGTTGCCCCGGTCGGGAACTGGTGCGAAGGGGTGAGAAATACCGCCTTGGCCGGTTGTATGGCATCACGCAGATGCTCCACACGCATGCCGTCGGCATCCAGCGGTACGGGCACACACGCCAGGCCAGCCGCATCGAACGCCTTGCGCGCACCGTGGTAGACGGGGTCTTCGATGAATATCCGCTCACCGGCATCGAGCAGCACGGTGGCGCACAGGGTCAGGGCCTGCTGGGAACTGGTCAGCACCAGCACCCGCTCGGGCGTGGCATGCGCGCCGCGTTCGAGATTGACGTAGTCCGAGATGGCCCGGCGCAGCGGTTCCATGCCCTGCGGCGGGCTGTGCAACAGCGCCAGGGTGCCGTATTCCTTCAATACCTGCCGCTCCAGCCGCTCCCAGATCTGCAGGGGAAAACCGCGCGTTTCCGGTACGCCAGGAACAAAGGGCCGCGGCGTCAGGAAGTCGCGCACGCCACCGCCCTGGAATATCGCGCTGCCGCGTTGGCTGAGACGCAAGGCCTCCCTGGAACCCCCTCGTTCGCGCCGCCGCCCCACGCCAGGCAGGCGTTGCACACGTTGCGACACGAAGCTGCCGCTGCCTACGCGCCGCTCGATGAAGCCTTCCAGGTGCAACTGGCCATACGCCGACTCGACGGTGTCGCGCGAAACACCCAGCGATTTCGCCAGCGTGCGCGTGGCGGGCAACGGCTTACCGACATCGAGCGCACCGTCGAGAATCAGTTGCCGGATGGCCCGCTGGATACGCGCATGCAGGGGCAAGGCGGCATGGGCGGGGTCACCGAGCCAGGCTTTGACGGATTCAAGTTGGGCGTATCTGAACAATTGGTCTGCATCCCTTGAAAAAAGTGGCGGGGAATATCCAGCCATTTTAGCGCTATAAAACAGCTGCTCAAGCCGGTCAATCACAGCGTCTTCAGGAGTCGTATTCGAGCCATGCCAACTGCCAAGCCATCCTCGTCCGTTCGTTTGAACGATCTTCCCCATCCTGTCGTGGCCGGTCTGGTTTCGGTCATCGTCAACTACGGCGGCACCTTCATCCTGGTGTTCCAGGCGGCTCAGGTGGCCGGCCTCAGTCCGGAGCTGACGGCTTCGTGGGTGTGGTCGATTTCGATCGGCGTGGGGGTGACGGGAATCCTCCTCAGCTGGATTTCACGTGAGCCGATCATTACGGCCTGGTCCACACCGGCCGCCGCGTTCCTCGTCACTGCGCTGGCCACCACCTCCTATGCCGAAGCGGTCGGTGCCTACCTGATTTGCGCCGCTGCCTTCGTCGTACTCGGTCTGTCGGGCTGGTTCGAGAGGCTGATCAGGCTGATTCCACCTGGCGTGGCGGCCGGGCTGCTGGCAGGCATCCTGCTGCAATTCGGGATCAGGGCCTTTGGCGGCATGAGCATCGACCCGCTGCTGGCCGGGTTGCTGTTCGTCACCTATGTGGTGCTCAAGCGCTTTACGGCGCGCTATGCCGTGGTGGGCATCCTGGTGCTGGGGCTGGCTTTCCTGCTCATGCAGGAGCGTGTCGATCTGACCGGGCTGGAGTTGAAGCTGGCGGCCCCCGTCTTCACCCTGCCGGTGTTCTCGCTCAACGCCTTGCTGAGCGTGGCGCTGCCGCTGTTCCTGATCACGCTGACCGGCCAGTACATGCCCGGCATGCTGGTGCTGCGGGGAGATGGTTTCAGGACCAGCGCCAACCCCATCGTCACCGTCACGGGGCTCGGTTCGCTGCTGATGGCGCCTTTCGGCTCGCACGCCTTCAACATCGCCGCAATCACGGCTGCCATCTGTACTGGCCGGGAGGCGCACGAAAACCCGGACAAGCGCTGGATCGCCGGTATCGCCGCAGGCGTCTTCTACATCCTCGTCGGCATATTCGGCGTGACGCTGGCCGCCGTATTCATGGCCTTCCCGGCCACCTTCATCACCACGCTGGCGGGCCTGGCCCTGCTCGGCACCATTGGCGGCAGCCTCGCCAGCGCCATGGCCGACGCCAGGACGCGCGAAGCCTCGCTGATCACCTTTCTGGCCGCTGCCGCCAACATCACGATGTTCGGCATCGGAGGCGCGTTCTGGGGGCTGCTGATCGGCCTGCTGGCCCATGCCGTACTCAACGGGCGCCTGCCACGGCGGGCGCGGGCACCGCTGCAGACCATTCAGCCGGGCACCGAGGCGGCAGCGGGTAAGGAAGCCCCCAACTGATGCCCCTCGTAGCGAGACGAAACGCCTGCCTGCTCCATCCATCTGACTTGAGGACCGATCCATGCAACACGCCACTTCCCACCTGATGCGGGCCTATGCCCGCCAGCCCGTTTCCTTCGTGCGTGGCAGCGGCGCACGCCTCTGGGACGAGCAAGGCGTGGAGTACCTGGATGCCATTGCCGGCGTCGCAGTCACCAGCCTGGGACACGCCCATCCGGAAATCGCCGCGGTCATCGCCGAACAGGCCGGGCTGCTGCTGCATACTTCCAACGTCTTTCGCATCGACTGGCAGGAGCGACTGGGCGAACGCCTGTGCGCACTGACAGACATGCAGAAGGCCTTTTTCTGCAACTCGGGCGCGGAGGCCAACGAAACCGCCCTCAAGCTGGCAAGGCTGCACGGCCATCGCAAACAGGTGGCCCAGCCGCAAATCCTGGTGATGGAGAACGGCTTTCATGGCCGCAGCTTTGCGACACTCGCGGCCACCGGCAACCCCGCGAATCAGCGCGGGTTCGAGCCATTGATGCCAGGCTTCCTGCGTGTGCCCTACAACGACATCGACGCGGTGCGCAGAATGGCCGAGCAGTCGCCCAACATCGTTGCCGTTCTGATCGAACCTGTGCAAGGAGAAGGCGGTATTCGTGTCGCCAGCGCCGACTACCTGCGGGAACTGCGCGCCCTGTGCGACCAGCACGACTGGCTGTTGATGCTCGACGAGATCCAGGCCGGAATGGGCCGTACCGGCGCCTGGTTCGGCTATCAGCACGCGGGCATCGCGCCCGATGTCCTGACGCTGGCCAAGGCCTTGGGCAACGGCTTTCCCATCGGCGCCTGCCTGGCGCGCGGCCAGGCCGCCAACCTGTTCTCGCCCGGCCAGCACGGCTCGACTTTCGGCGGCAATCCGCTGGCCTGCCGGGTGGCCTGTTCAGTGCTCGACATCATGGCGCGCGACAACCTGCCGGCACGAGCCGCCGTACTCGGAGACCGCCTGCTTGCCGGCTTGCAGAAGACGCTTGGCGATCACCCGGATGTCATCGCCATCCGTGGCCAGGGCCTGATGGCGGGAATCGAGCTGAACAGGCCTTGCCAGGAGCTGGTCGTTCGCGCCCTGGCAGAACAGCGCCTGCTCATCACGGTAACCCGCGACACCATCATCCGCTTGCTGCCGCCGCTGATCTGCGACGAAGCGCAGATCGACGAGATCGTGACGCGCCTCTCTCGCCTCCTGCCCTTTACAGCTACAGGGGAGAGATCGCTCAGCGCCAATTGCGATCACGTCCAGAAAACCTGCGAAGTACCGGCCTGATTTTTTTGAACTTAAGGAAAGTCTTCATATGTCTATCAGGGTCAGCGCACGGCTGGAGCCAGAGCCTCGCGACTACCCAAAACGCGCGTAAGCTCGTCTACCGTTGTGAGCCCTTCACGCAAGAGGCGTGCACCCGTTTCCCAGAGGGGTACATGGTTGCTCGCCGTGAGCAGCCCGAGCAACTGAGCGCGACGCCCGCCATCCTCGACCCAGCGTGCCAACGGTGCGTCCACGATCAGCATTTCGTAGACAGGTAACCGGCCATAAAAGCCAGTCTGACGACAGTGCTCGCAACCCTCGCCTCGAAAGTGCTGAACGCCCCTCAGCAGAGCTTCGAGGTCTGAAGGCATATTTTCAGGCGCAGCTACTGGCACCTTGCAGTGCGAACAAAGGCAACGCGCCAAGCGCTGATTGATGCAGCCGATCAGTGTCTCGGCCAACGCCTGGGGCGCGATCCCCAGCGCCATAAGACGACCGACCACACCCGACACGCTGTTGACGTGCAACGTCGACAGCACAAGGTGGCCGGTTTCCGCAGCGCGGATCGCAGCGTCTGCCGTTTCTCCGTCGCGTATCTCGCCCACCAGCATGATGTCCGGGTCGTGCCGCAGAAAATGGCGAATGGCGGTTTCGAAGGTGTAGTTGGCCTTGCGGTTTACCTGGGTTTGAGCAGCGACCGGCAGCTCGTACTCAATGGGGTCCTCGACGGTCAGAATACTCTTGCCGGTCATGCCCAGCGGGCGCAATCCTGCATGCAGGGTGGTGGTCTTGCCGGAGCCGGTGGGCCCGGTCATCAGAAAGATACCGTGCGGTTGTTGGAACAGTGCCTGTAAACGCTGCAGATGCTCGGGTGCGAACCCCAGCTCTTCCAACCCTGCCACCGAGACTCCTTTGGGTAGCAGACGCATAACGACGCTCTCCCCTTGTGGCGTGATGCTGGTGGAAACACGGACGTCGTAGGCCTGGTTTTCGATGGTGACGGAGAAGCGACCATCCTGTGGCCTCAGGTTATCGGAAATGTCCATGGCCGAGATAACCTTGATCGCCGATACCAGACGCATCATTCCCCGCCCTAGCGCCATGATAGGTACCAGCACGCCGTCAATGCGAAAGGCCATATGCACCGACTGGGACTCGGGCTGCAGATGGATATCGGTTGCACGCTCGCTGACAGCCAAGGCCAGCATCTGGTTGATCAGCTCATCGACGGGGAAGGAGCCCTGAACGTCCAGGGACAGCTGGCGATACTCCCGCTCGAAGACAGACAGCACCGACCCTCGTCGTGGCGAATAGACCTCCTCGATCCGGCGCGCTACAGCAATGAAGTCGCCTTGCCAAAGCCGCGCAGCCAGCCCGGTCCTGCGCTGAATCAGGCTGGCGGCGCGCTGCGGATCGGCATTGCCGAGTACCGCCTCAAGACTTCCGGCGTGTACGCGAAGCGGCAACAGCACGTGTGCCAGACACGCCTCCCGGCTGAACAGCTGCAGAACGTCCGCAGCGGGTTCGGGCCATTCGGTCTGGCTGAAGTACGGCAACCCGTGATGCTCGGCCAATACACGCGCCAGATCACTGGCAGCAACCAGTCCGAGGCGAACCAGTATCTGGCTTAGCGACTCACCAGTTACCGCTTGCTTTTGTTGTGCGTAGGCCAACTGAATCGGCTCGACGATGCCCAGGCGAATCAGCGTGCTGCCCAACTCAGGCGCGTCAGCCAGAACCAGGCCAGGTTCGACTCTTTTCATTACCGGTCCATCAGGTAGTAAGCGGTCAGGGTGACCACCTGGGATTCGTCGAGGTTGGTGGCACTGGTTTCGCCGTACGCTACGCTGCTGTCCAGGCTCCACTCGATGCTGGCGGCGGAGGTAAGCGCTGCCTGTCCTGCTTCACGGAAGCTGCCAAACCGCGCGTCGGCATTGCCATCGACCAGGTTGTCGAGCATGCGTGCCAGATCGGGCGTCAGTCCGCGCAGGATCAGCACATTCTTGCGCTGCACCACGTACACCCCGGCGCTGCTGCCCGGTACGCTCCAGGCGACGTTTGCAAAACAGGCGCTGACGTCCTGCGGGTTGCCGTTGCTGTCGAGGTAGCCGTAGTGAGTCTCAAAGCCTTCTGCGCGCCCCTGGGGCATGGTTACCCCGGCTGCGTACATGGCGTTGCGCAGGGCAATACCGCACAGCTCGCTATCGTCAGCCGCATTGACCTTGCCAGTCGGTGTCGTCTGGCTATCGCCGGGCGCCACGCCCACACGATCCGCATGGCTGAGATACGACAGTTGCCATCCCCTGACGAAACTGGACGCCAGATGCTGGTAGACGGTGTTGCGCTGCAAGTCACTGCCCAGCGTCAATGCACTGACGATCAGCGCGACGATGATCAGGACAATGGACATTTCCAATAATGTGAAACCGCGTTGGCGCGAACAGGTATGGCTAGTCATGGGAATCTCTAATTACTGGGCCGAAAGCGCGTCGTTATCGGCGCGGACAACATTGATGCGGACGCCGTCATGTAACTCGTCCAGTTCTTTGATCAGAAGATCGAGCTCCTTCAACTGATCACGAACCTTATTCAGGTTCTTGATGGCCGTTACCTGGGCGGCCGTTGCCGTAGCCACCAGCGCAGCGTTGCCTGTAATTGCGCCAAACGAGGCGCCAACGGCAGCAGCTGTGGCTCCCATAGTGTTGATGGCCGAAGCCGTCGCAGTCGGCGCGGAGGCAGCAGCAGCCGCGACCGACGCTGTAGCCGAGGCAATGGATGCGCCCGTCTGGAAGTTGTCGGCAAACGCCATCTCTTCGACCAGTTCAAGCTGCGTTTTATAGTCGCGAATGGTCTGGCGGAACATCGCCAGCGTGGACAGCACATTAGGGTGCGCATGACCGGCGGTTGCGAGCAGTGCCGAACAGCCCAGCTGTTCCCATAACTGGTTGAAGCGCACGGCACTGACACGGTCGTCATACTCCCGGCTGCTGTTACGCACCGGGTGCTCGAAGCCCAGCCCGGCAGCATTCAGCCCGTCGAACAGCGAGCCATTACCGTCACGATCTGCCTGCCCAGGGTCAGCCAGCACATAGGCCACTGCTTCATGTGCGCCTGAATGCTCCAGGTACAGATACTGGTTATCGGCAGCGCTGGTTTGTGCCACGCCGAGCGCACGACAAAGATCCAGCGGTGTGCTGCTGTCAAACGCCTCCAGTGCTAAGGCCGGTGGCAAACCAGACACCAAGGTGGGCTGCCAGCGGTCGATCGCGCTGACAAGATTGGCATCGTTCATCGGCGCGCCGTCGCTGCGCACATAGACGGCATACCGATAGTCATACCCATAGGCATTTCGCAGCGGCTCACCGAGCCCCACCGTCAGGTAGGGAAAACCGCCGGCTACCGCAGGACAATCCTCTTTACCGTCCTGATCGATATCGGCACAGGGCAGCCGACCGGTCGCCAGTGCAAAGCCGGCTATCGCGTTCTGTGTGCCGCTTACGTCATCGATGGCTGATTCCACACTGGCCAGGCGAGTCAGCGAGGGCAGCAGCGAAAGCAGCACGGCCGTCATCAGGCCCAACACGACCAGCACCACGGAAAGCTCGATCAGCGTCATACCCTGCTGCCTGCATCGCGCGCTCATTGGAACCACCCCCTTGCATCGCGATTCAGCGCCGTGGCGATCGCCTGTTGCTGGTAGGCCAAGGCGTCGGAATGAGCGACCTTCGCAGCCTCATGCTGTTGCTTGGCGGTTGCTAGCTGATCCTTTTTATCGGAGACGTCTTCTGCGGTGCTGCTGAGCTCGTCCTGTATGGCGTAAATTGCCGCTGCCGCATTGATTGCAGCCACCCCAACGGCGATAGCGCCTGAGGCACTGCTGAGCCCAGTGGCGAGATCATTGAGCCCCATCGCTATGCTCGCAGCCGAGTTGAACAAAGCGATGGTTCGCTTGAGCTCAGCGATATCCAGGTTGGTTTCACGGACCTCCACACCAAATTTGCGAAAGTCCAGATAGAACTTGAAAGCGCGCTGGGCATCGTAGGCCGCATTGGCATCACGGGTAGCCGCGCTGACGCGCGCCAAAATGCTCGGGCAACCGAGCCGGGTGGCCAGCTCGGCGAAACTCATCGCCATTACCTGATCGTCGTAGTCATCACTCTGGCTGCGCCCGCCCGATTCGAACACCAATCCTTTGGCGTTTATACCGTCGAATGGTCTGCCGTCGCGGTCGGCGTCAAGCGGGCCAGGGTCCACGAGCAGAAAGGCCGGATTCACCCCCGCACTCCCAATATGCGCCTGCACGCTGGCTTCACCCTGCTGCTGCCCACCGGACACACCCAACCTGAGGCCTTGGCAGAAATCCAATGCGTTTCTCTGCAACGAAGGCCCGCCATTGAGCAGCGACGGCTGGTAGCTGCTCTGCAGCGTAACCAGGTTGGCGTTGGCATGCTGGTAAACCGCGTACTGGAAAGGGAACCCGCGGTCGTTGACCAGCGGCTGGCCGAGGCCTGCCGTGCGCCAGGGAAAACGCCCGCTGCGGGCGCCATTGCAGTCCTCGTTACCGTCGCCATTGGCATCCGGACACGGCAGGCGGTCATGCTGGACGATAAAGCCAACCGCCGAGTTGACTGCAAGTTTCTTCCGATCAAGTGAAGGAGAAGCGCTTTGTGCGCCGCCCAGCACGCTCAGGATCATCGGTACCATCGCGAACAGAAATCCCAGCACCGCAAGGGTCAGGGCCATTTCCAGCAGGCTGAAACCGGATTGCTGCGACCTGTTCATTGCACGGTTCCTTTGCTGTCCAGCGTTCGCACCAGATCATCCATGCCACTGAAGATCGTCAGCGGGTCGGGATTCGTCGAGTCAGGGTTGGCTTTCACCGCGGCACAGGACACTGCATCGTATGCCTCGCTGGAAGGATCACAGAGGGCTTTGATACCGTCATTCAGGGCGCCGCTCCCCGGCGCGCCGGCCTTGCAGCTACTGGTGCTGGCGTCATAGTCCATATTGAAATTGAAGGCGCAATTAAGCGCGCCGTATGCGTCCCTGTCCCCTTTGGCCTTCTTGGCGGCGGTCTCAGCCGCAACGCGCAGCTTATCGACCTCATTCCAGGCTTCGCGCGCGGCCTTGTAGCGTTCGACATGCGTATCGTACGCGGTAGCCAATGGGCAAGGCGTGGAGCCGCCACAGCCAGCACTGACCAAGCTCTGGCGAACCGCGGCGATACGTTGTTCAGCCGTTTCCTTGGCCGCACCCGCACTGGCGCCGAGATCGACTGGATTACCGTCTTCGTCCCTGATGGGCTTACCGTCGCCATCGACTAGTTCAAAGCCTTGTGCCCCAGCCATCTGTTTCGCTATGGCTTCGCTCTCAAACCAGGCATCGATGGAGGGCTCAACCCCCAGGATGATGCTGGATTCGTCCGGCGGGTTCTCTGGATCAAGATCCGCCGGTCGAGGGAAGCCGTAAAGGTCATCGAGCGCCTTATCTCTTTGGCCGCCGGACAAATTGCCGATTTCAGTTTCCAGGGCGTCGCGGCTGTTTTGCGCCTCGGCCTGCGGGCCAGCAATATACGCGGCTAACGCCGCCATATAGGCGTCTTGAGCAGCTTGGGCGCTAAGCTGTGATTGATCAGAGGCGATGAACGCACTATCGACCCTCTCCGGCGTAATGCCCGAGCCGCCACTGGCGGTTTCCGGCACTCCGGCCTTTTTTGCAATATCCGAATAAAACACCGTGGACGTGATCTGCAGCCCCAGTGCCGTTCCCGACAGCCCAACGGCCGTGCCGGCCAGGCCCACGCCAGTGCCGGCAGCGGATACGGCTGCGGTGTAAACCGGCACCAGCGCGCAACCGGCAAAGGGCGGTATCGCACAGGTGGCGGTGGCCGTGGCAAGCAGCCCGGCCGAGATGCTTTGCACTTCCATCGCGCCGCTCAGCTCGGCTACCGCCTGCGCCATGGACCAGGCAGTCAGGGCGCTGCCCACGGCATTCATGAACACGCCCTCATCGGCGCTGTCCTTGTTGGATTGGGCGAAGGCGATGTTCTCCTCCTCCAGCGCGATGGCATTGGCCGCCAGATTCAACGAGCGCTGACTCACCTGGCAATGCAGCAGTTCATGCAGCTCGGTCAGGCCACGCCCCCAGGTGGTGTCGTCGTAGGTCGTGGACACTGGCGTTTGTGGAGCATTGAATCCTGTTGCGCTCGTGCTATTGAGGCCGTCGTAGCGATCGCCATCGCTGTCTGCGTCGGCCACTCCGGGGCTGGCCAGCATGTACGCCATCCCCGCGCGGTCACCGTTGGTGTAGGCGATGTGCAGGTAGGCATTGTTTTGCGTACGTTTCGAGGCGCTCGCCAGAGCAGTACAAAGGTCCAGGCTGTTTTCATTGCCGAGCTCGTAGGCAGTTCCGTCGGCATTGGTCGGTTTGAAGCGTTCGTCCTTGACCGCCAGGTCGGCTTCCGCCGCCGCGTTGCGATAGACCCCGTAGCGCAGCGCACGCCCCCCCTGCTCACCCACTTCATAGCCGATGGCCGCCAGCTTCAGGGTGCGATACGGCAGGTCGCCCTTCTGCGTACTGCCATCACAGTTCTCAAGGCCATCACCATCGGTATCCGGACAGGGCAGGCGCCCGTTCCAGGCGGCGAACTGACGCAATTGCTCATCGGCTGCCTTCAGTGCCGAATCCGTACTTTGCAGTGCCGTCTGAATGCTGACGTCAGAGGTCTTGTATAACAGTGCAAAGACCAACCCCGACAGCAACGCCAGCACGGCGGCCAGCTCCAGCAGGGAAAAACCTCGGCAGTGACGTGTTTGAGCAAGAGTGCTGTGCGGCATGACGAGTCCTGTTCAGCGAAGCTGAGTGCTTTGCGCAATGAGTTCGTATACCGGCAGCAGAAACACCACCACGACGAAGATGAACAGCGCGCCAGCCAGCAGCAGCACGGCGGGCTTGATGACCTCGGCCAGGGTTGCCACCAGATGGTTGAGCCGCCGGCGATACTCGTCGGCCAGGGTGCGCAGCTGACCGTCCAGATTGCCGCTCTGCTCGCCCACGTTGATCAGGCGGATCATCAGCGGCGAAAACACCCCGCTGCGCTCCAGCTCCCGTGACAGTGTGTTGCCCCGCTGCACACCCTCACGCGCCTGGCGGATCGCATTTCGATACACCTCATTGCGGATCGCGGCCTCCAGGATGGCCAGGCCGTCCAGCAGATTGATGCCGGCCGCCACCAGCAGCGCCAGGTACTCGCTGATGAAGGCCATGGCGGAGGTGCGCACCAGCGTGCGGCTGATCGGCAGGCGGTACGCCAGCCAGTAGAACCCCGCCCGCACCCGCTGGCTGCGGCTCAGTATCACCGGCACCAGCAACACGGCAGCCAATATCCAGTAGCCGTAGGCAGCAAGCAGCTCGCGCATCCAGTACACGCCGCTCATCACGCTCTGGGTCAGAGGGGGGAGATGGGCACCCATCTGGCGGAACATGTCGGCCAGATCAGGCAGTACGTAATACACCCAGAACAACGCGGCAACGACGATGGTTGCCACGACGAAAAACGGATAGATCAGCGCACGGGAAACGTCCTGGCGCAGCGCCGTGATGCGCCCAAGGTGCTCGGAGGCATCCATCAGAACGCGGTCCAGATTGCCGGAACGCTCGCCGATATCGACGAGGTGACGCACTGTCGCCGGAACCTGGTGAGGATAGAACGACAGCCGTGACGAAAGGCTGTTGCCAGCCCTTACGCCGTTGAGCAAGTCCGCAGTCAAGGCCTTGAGTGCCGGATGTGTGGCATCTTCGCGCAGGTCCTTCAGCGCCATGTCCACCGGCAGCCCGCTGCGCAACATCAGGCCCAGGCTGTGCAGGAATTCCGCCAGCAGCGTCAGGGGAATGCTGCGGCGCAGGAACAGCGCCAGGCCGTCGAACAACGGCACAAGCAGCATCGGCAAAACATAAAGCCTCAGCACCACTGCCTGCTCGCGCCGCTCTACCAGCGGGTGGGCATTGCTGAAGTCGGTAACCGGCAGTTTCGACAACCCAATACGTACGCGGCCCTGCTCGGTGAGCACGCGATAGTACACGTAGCGCAAGGACACTTCGCTCATACGCCACCTCCGCCGAGGCAGCCCAGTAGATACGCTGTATCCGCATCCGGCTGTCCGCTCGCCAGCAGGCCACTCTGCCTTTGAAACTGGGCCAGGGCAGCTGCGGTGTGCGGTCCCATCACGCCATCGACCGCCTCGGGGGTCAGGAATCCTTGCGCGACAAGCACCTGCTGCAGCGCAACGAGCATTTCGCCCCGGCCCCCAAAGGGCTGGGGTGCGACCGGAAGCGCTGAGCGAAACAGTGCCAACTGACCGTCATCGAGGCGATAAAGGGGTCGGTCATCACAACCCCGCTGCCACTCTCGGGGCAGCAGCACCGGCACCCAGGACTGGACGTCGCTGCGCGCTGGCAGCCATTCGATGACTTCGTCCCAGCGCGTGGGGGATGCCCCGTCTACCGGCAACGGGGCGTGCGCTGCGGTGAACGCCTGCCAGGTAGCATCAAGTGCCGGAACAGACGCTTGAGGAGTCGCAGCAGCCAAGGGCGGCGGTGTCTCTGCAGCCGGCACAGGTAGCGTCACGGCGGGCCCCGGCCTGAACGTCACAGCAGCCGCAATAACGCCTGCGCCAGCCAGCGCACCGACAAGCACAGAGCCGTAAGCCAGTCGTCGCGATGGCGGTGTCAGACTCAACTCACGCGCCGCGGTATCAACCAACGATGCGTTCACCCGGCTGGAACCGTTTATCGCCAAACCATAAAGGCAGCGGTCGAGCAGGATGTGTACGCGGCGGATATAGCCGAGGCTGTAACGATGCAGACGCCGCAAGGCACGGCGATCGAGGGTCAGCGCAGCCGGACAGCCCGCCCATCGAAGCCGGTGATGCAGGTATACATCCAACTCGCTCAGCGTGAGGGGAAACAGTTCGAGGCGCAGCGCAATACGGCTGGCTAACTGGCGCATGTCGTGGCGGTCCAGTGTGCGGCGAATTTCCGGCTGGGCCACCATGACGATTTGCAGCAACTTGGCCTGGCTGGCTTCCAGATTGCTCAATTGGCGAACCAGTTCAAGACTGGACACATCCAGACCCTGTGCGTCGTCCAGTATCAATACGCAGTTGCGACCCTGCTCATGCTGTCGCAACAACCAGGTATTGAGGGCCTGCAGCAAGGCCTCGAGACTGTCACCTTCGGCCACGATGCCGAAGTCTCGGTTGATTGCCCGTAACAGATCCGGGCCCTGAAGAAAGGTATTGAAGATCAATGCGGTACACGCGCCCTGCTCTGCCAGGCGAGTGAGCAGCGCACGTGAAAGCGTACTCTTGCCAACACCTACGTCACCGGTAACCAGCATGAATCCCTTGCGCTGCTCAATAAAGTGCAGCAACTCGGTAAACTGCTCTGCCAGTCTTGAAGAAAAGAAGATGCCATGCTCATCCGGTGTAACCGGAAATGGATTGCGCACGAACCCAAGGTTCTGCAGGTAAGCCGACAGTGGGAAGCCTGCGCTCATCGGCTCGCCCCCATCAGCCGCTGCAATGCCCGCAGGGCTTCATCTCCAGGATGCTGAGCCAACAACGTACGGACCCGTTTGCGCGCCTCGGTGTGCTGGCCACCCTGCCAATCCAGAACGGCAAGATTGTAGCCTGCCTCATGGTCGCGCGGCAGACGGGAGAGGATCGCTCTGTATGCCTGACGAGCTCGCTCGGGGCAGTCGGCACGCATGCAGTAATAGCCCTGCATGCGAGAGACCATCAGATGAGAATCGCCGAGCGTCCGCCGAGCACGCTCGATGACCGCTTCGGCCTGCGGTAGCCGTTCAGCGGCCAGTTCCGCGTGGAACGCTGCGAAGAGAACCGCTGGATCGACAGCTGGAGGTGATACCTCGACCATAACCGGCGGTGGCGCAGGCTCTGGCAGGACCGTTTCGGCCTGTCCGACAGGCATCCGAGCCACAGCTGCGGGCGCCGCTACCACCACCGGAGCACTACGCGCAGGCAATGTCGCTGGCGGCTTGACCCTGACGGCGGTCGAGGCCTGCGCCGACTCGGCGAGCCGAGCCAGGGCATCGCCGGGCAACCGGGAAACGTGCAACGGTACAGGTGAGAGGGTAACGAGGTCCGCTTGCTCCGCCTCCGCCTCCGGCACTGCGACCTCGGCAGGCGGTGCAAGCGGTACCACGCGCTTGTCGTCAAGCCCCAGGTAAACCGCCAGCAGGAGGACCGCCAGACATAGCAATACCCAGGCGATTCCCCACTGCAAGCGCCAGCCGCCAGGGGTAATTACGCTGCCGAGCGCAGTAGGCTCCTGCGTCGTCTGCGTACCCTGTTGACGCAAGGCGTCGAAGACCATGCTCATGATAAGTGGACTTAAAGGATCTTGACGCGAAGTACGAGCACCAGCTCGCGGGCGTTGGTCGACTCCGCCAGGCCACCCAGCATCTCGCCGAACAGCGGTATATCGGTGATACCTGGAATGCCATTCTTGGAGCGGCTACCGTTCTCGCCGATCAGACCACCGATGATGACCATGTCACCGTCGTTAAGCGACAGCGAGGTGGTCATTCCTTTGAAATCCACGCGGGGCAGAGAGATCTTCAGCGGGTTCTGTGTGCTACCGACATCAACCAGCGCCATGGAGGCTTCCTGCACGGACGTCTGCATCGGGTTGATGGTGAGGTGAATCGAGCCGTCTTCCGACACGAACGGAATCACCCCCAGCATGACCCCGTCAAAAACGTTGGAGGTAATCACACTGGCGGTTGTTGCCAGCAGGCCACCACCGCCGCTCTGCGTATTGGAGCTGGACTGAGCGATGTAGCGCATGTTGCTGCCGACACTGACCACCGCTGGCTGCGTGTTCCGTACCCGGATCGACGGGTTGGACAGAATGTGGATGGTGCCGAACGTCTTCATCAGGTCGAGCCCGATGTTGTGGTTGCTACCCGACTGAGCGAGGCCCAGCGATGGCGTACCCGCATTGCCCAGCACAGTGGCTGGTATCAGCACGCTACGTCCGGCATTTGCCGCATCAGGAACAACCGAGTTGATAGCGCCCAGGGTCATGGGATTGGCGGAGTATGACAAGGCCACCTGGTTGCGTAGAAAGTTCCAGTCAACGCCGTAGCTGAACCGGTCGTTGAGTTCGACATCAAGGATTTGCGCCTCGATCAGCACCTGCCGGTTCAACACCGATTTGTAGTGTTCAACGAGACGCCCGACCGCAGCCAGCTGAGACGGTCGTGCACGTACGAACAGCGTACCGGTGGAGCGGTTGAGCATATAGGTTGGCATCTGGCTGTCGGATTCCTGCCCGAAAACGCTGTCCTCGCTGCGCTGCCCACCAATCAGGGATACCAGCATGCGATCGATCTGCTCGTACGGATTCACATCATTGGTGTTCCGCCCGGATACGGAAAAGCTGCTGCGCAGGCCGCTGCTACCGGAACCGGCGTTGGCAACTGACATGCCATCGCCCCCGGTGCTGCTCGCACCGAATACGTCTCCACCCGCATTAAAGTCGGCTGTACTCATGGTGAGCAGAAAGTCCAGGTCGAAGACTCGCTCTTCAAACGCACGAACCACCAGCATGTTGTCGCGAACCTCGCCGGAGAGGTCCAGCGCCTTGGTAATTTCCTCGAAGGCCTGGCTGGCTGGCACCGATTTGAGCGATAGCGACAGAGTACGCGGCTGGCTAGACAACGACGCCGGCAATACCAGGTTCAGGCCTGCCTGATCGGCAATGGCCTGGAGCAGGTTCCGCACATCAACATCGTTAGCCTGTAGCGTAACGTTCACGGCATCGAGCGGGTTGAAGCGAGGCGCCACCGGCTCCAGCACGATTGCCCGCTTCTGCTCCAGCTTCCGGCTTAGCTCGTCCTGCAGGGTGCGCAGTTTTTCCGACTCGTCTACCAGACGGTCCTGCAACAACTGCTGCGAGCGATCGTCGACCGCCTGAACCTTCTTGGCATCCACCTTGGACGGACCAACTGTGCAGCCAGCTAACGATGTCGCTAGCAAAGCGCCTAGCCAGAGGCCCTGCTTGGAGCGAAGAACAATGCGTGAGTCGAGTTTCATGAAGGCTGCTCCTGGTGCGCCTGATTTCATTTTCAATGTGTTGGTTTTTTTCGAATTACTGAGTCAGGTAGCCGAGCAGCTCGGCAAAGCCCACCGCGATGGTGGCATCGTCATACTGCTTGCCTTGCCCAGTTAGCGGGCCGGAGACGCAAAGCCCACCGCCCGATGGCCAGTTGAAATTTTTGTTAACGCCATCGAATGAATTTCCATCGCCATCGGCGTCACGCGCTCCGGCGTAGGCAACGAAGAACGCCAGGTTGGCTACAGGGTTGGCTCCGCAATCAGCTGCTCCCGCCTGCTGCTCATCACCGGTGACATGGATGCGAGCGGCATCGAATGCCCGGGTGCCCAGGCTGCGTAAGGCAAAACGCAGATCATCGAGGCTGAGATAGCCGCTTGTGCCAGGCGCATCGCCGGTTCGCTCGGCCAGCGTGGCCAGATCCGTATCAGGCGTGGTATCGCGAAAGACGCCGTAGATGTAACGCTGCCGGACCGCCTCACTGAAGCCTTGCGCCTCGTTCATGCCGAGCGTCAGAAAGGGCACTCCGCCGACCATGTGAGTAATCATCCCAGGCGTGCAAATACCGTCGCTGCCGCCCTCAAGCCCGTTACCACTGGTATCGGCACACGGCAGCCGGTAGTGACGCTCGGCATAGCGATAGAGCGCAGCGGCAATCTGATCGTGGTAGCCCTTGGCAATTGCATCGTCCTGGCTCAGCGTCTGGGCACGGTAATGCATGGCGACCAGTAGCACGCCGCCCATGACCACTATCACCAGCGCCAGCTCCAGCAGGCTGAAGCCCTGCTGCCGGTGGGGAAATGCACGGTCGGTCATGGCGATTCGGCCCCATCACCGGAGCGCCCGGAGAAACTGCCGGTAATGTCCTTTTGTAGCTGGCTCAACTCGCGACTGAGCGCTTGCAGACGCTGAGGATTGGCTTTCGCACCCTTCAGCGCCTCGTCCAGCAGGGCCTGGTTTACCTCGGCCAGCTTCTGACTCGCGAGCAGCTGCTGGCGAATACCCTTGAGATCGATCTGCTCCTCAATGCCGTTTTCCTTCAAGCGCCGGTTGAAGCTCTGAAGCACATCGACAAGCCCATTGACGTTACCTGGCTTCAGCTTCTGTATCTGCTTCAGCGCATCATCACGTGCGGCAAGCATCGCCTCGCGGCGCTGCTTGATACGTTCGCGCGCCACCTGGCGCTCGCGCATAGACTCGGATACCGCCGGCTCCGTCGAATTATTCGGGGCTGACTGACTGTCGATGTCGCCCGCATAGGGCGAAGAAGGCGCCTGGCTCAACGCCTCGTAGCGTTTCCACAGACCGTCTATGTCCGTCGTGCGTGCCGCCGTTGCAGATGAGGAGACCTCTGGCCTCACGCCCGCCGGGACGTGGGAAGCCGGGCTGACCGGTGCCGGACTTTGCCCGGCCCACCAGAACCCCGCCGCCAACACGACAAACGCCGAAAGGCCCCAGGCCAGCGGTCGCTGCAGTTTCACTTTGCCGCTCCGATGGCCAGCCGCGCGGTTTCGCCGGCGCGCGCCAGAGTGACCTGGCCTGGTGCAATTCGCTGCACAACCACCCCCGGAGCCAGTGCATCGCCAACGCGTACATAACGGCCATTGATCACGGCAGAGCGAGAGCCGTCCGAAGCCACCACCATGCTCAGCTTGTAGCGACTCCACCAGGGTACCGGCCTGGACGGACGAGCAACTTTTTTGGCATTTTCGGTCCTGATCGGCTTCGGCGCAGCCTCAAGGCCTGTCAGCAAGGGCATGTCCCGCTGCCCATCGCGCGTTAACTGCCCAGTCTCCAGCTGTCTGCTCAGCAGTTCGTTCAACTCGAGAAACTCCCGCACCTTCTCACCCAGCCGGGCATCAAGGCCTTGCAGTTGCATATCCTGACTGGGTCGCCATTGCTGCACCTGTCGCTCCTGGGCGCTGGCGAGTTGGTAAGCGAGTGCGCAGGAGACCGCAGCGCCCACGAGCAGGCCCGCTGCGAGGTATTTCCTTTTCATGTTTCACTCCAGGTCAGCGCCAGACGGAACAGGCTATTGCCGAGGCCACTGGTAATTTCACGCCGAACCACCTCGTAACCGAGGCCATTCAGTGCCTTGACGAACCGCTCTTCGGCGGCGAAGGGCGCGGCAACGCTAGCACTGCGTCCCGCAACAATGATCAGCACACTCGCCTCGTCCGAAACGATGCCCACCTCAGTCAGCTCGATACCGGCTGGAATGGTTTGTCGCAGATGACGGATGAGGTTGGCCGGGTCAGGTGTGGTGCGAACTCGTTCGGCAAGGTGTACGAAATCGGCACGTTCCCGCTGGGGCAGGGCCAGGCTCTCGACGCCGCGCAAGGCACCTTCCATTTCCGCGACGGTTGCATGGACGCTTTGTACCTGCACGTCGCTCAGGGAGGCCCGCAGCGTATGCGCCTCCTGTTTCCAGTACAGGCCGCCAACAACACTGGACAGGCACAGGGCGAGCATTCCAGCCGCTACCCATGGCAACGCCCGGTTAGCGAGATACAACGTCCGGCTGGTGCCGTCGAGGTCTGAATGCTTGACGCGCAGATGCTCGAACAGACGGGCCGCCGACACCACAGCTCTGACGTTATCGAGGCCACTGGACGCCAGAGCCTCGATTAGTGATTGTCCTTCGCCAGCACTACGCTCTAGCAGCAGGCAATCCATTTTCCCTTCGCGATCGGCAAACAGGCTCTGCTGAGCGGCGATAAAAGCCGCTATGCGTGTCTGATCGCCGCTGTCACTGCCATACAGGCGCTGCCGACTTGCATGCAGAGCCAAGCCATCCTGTAGCACCAGCACATCGACGCTGTCGTCACTGACGAACGCCAGCACGCCGTTATCAAGTTCCAGCCGTCGCGCCAGGATGAGCAGCGCTTCGAGAAGCGAAACGAACAGCAGATGGTCATCGTACTGACCGACCCAGCGCCGATAGCGCATGGAAACGGCTAACGGGACAGCCGTGTAACATACCCGCGCCAGATCACCCTGCCGCTCACGCGCATGGATGATGACTCGCGCCAGGCCGTCAATATCACCCTCATCGCGCAGTCGCTTGTCCAGTAGGGGCGCAAGGTTGTGGTGATGGGCAGGAAGGGACTCCACGCCAAACGGGGCGCCATGATAGTCGCTGATGACAATGGCTGGTCCGCGCAGCGCGTCCAGGCTTTCCACCTCCCCGGTTGTTTCGGGATTTGCCAGCCATACCTTGCCTTTAAGATCCAGCAGCCACTGCATCTGGCTCATTGCGCTCTCCGCGAGTAATAGTCACCCGAGAGCGATAGCTGAATTACACCCGCCTGATCCTCGACCGGCGAAGCAATGAACAGCGAGCCGTAATTGCTCATCAGCTTCATCGAGAACGCCTTCGCCAGCATGAAGCCGTCGCGGTTGGATTCCAGGCTGCTGATAAGCGTATCTGCCTCGCGTCGCGAAAATCGTTTGCTGTCCACGTCTATCGAGCGCACGTTCCACAGACTCGTACGCCAGCCGAGTGCATCAGCGTGCCCGGCCAAGGCATCCCATTGGCTACGCACATCCTGCCAACGTACCAACTGCCGCTGCGCGCTTTCCTGCTGTCCAAGCTGTAACCGATTATCCGCCAGCTGCCGCTCGGCCACTCCCGCCGCCGCCTTGTAACTGAATGCGGTTTTGGCCAGATAGGGCAGTGCAAGAGTGCAGAGCAAAATCAGCACCATGCCTGCACGCCCCCCAGCAAATTGGTTCCAGGCGTCCATCACTGATCCATGACCCAATGCGCCGTGACCAGCACCACACGATCCTGTTCGCTCGAAGTGCCCCGCCCGTAGGCGCTGGGATGTGAGTCACCGCTGCTGTAGGTGTTATTGGCGTCCCACTCATACCCAGGAATCTGGCGACTAGGCTGAAGCACGTTGGCGTTGGCGTTCTGCTGCCGGAAGCGGCCCTCATGAGCATCGGCCTTGCCATCGACCATCTGGTCGAGCTTGCGCGCCAGGTCTGGAGTCAGCCCGCGGATGACCATGACGTTACCGGCACCACTGATGGTGCCTTCAGGATTCCACTGAAAGCAGATCTGCAGCTCGACCGGATTGCCGTTATTGTCCTTGTAGGCATAGCGATCCTCCGCTCCCTCTGCGCGCCCCGCAGGCATGCGGATACCAACGCGATCAAACAGCTCGTGCAAATCGAGGCTTGACAGCGGAGGATCACCGGCCCCTACTGAATTGGCCGGGTAACCAGCGCCATGGCATAGCCTACGACCGGTGTTACGGTAATTGGCCGGAACACCGGCAACCCCACCGCTGATGTGATCGAATACGGTTTCATAGCCATTGACCATCAGGGTTGGTGCCACCTGACTGTCTCCTATGGCCACACCGGTGCGCTGATAGTAAAGATCGTAGTTTTGCTTCCAGGGCAGTAGAAACTTGCTCTGGATACGGTTGTATTCAGCCTCGCGAAGGACTTCGCGACCAATACTCAGACCGCCCATGATCAGGCCGATTACGGCCATCACCAAGACAATCTCCATCAAGGTGTAGCCACCCTGTCGAGCGCTCATCGACCTTAACTCTGCCGGCCTCATCGCCATCTCCCGACTCACTGATTCATCTTGTAGGTGGCGACGACCGTGATGACTTGGTCTTCATCCAGATTCTGGTCGGTATCGAGCGCAGACCCCGTGGTGATCCCATAGGCCTGCGTATTGTTCGCAGCCCACTCCACGCCGGGTTCGCCGTCAGAGTCGTTGGCGATGTCATATTTGCGGAAAAGGCCCTCGCGGGAATCCGCCTTGCCATCGATCATTTGATCGAGTGCACGTGCCAGGTCAGGTGTCAGTCCGGAAATCACCATGACGTTGCCGGAGCTGGCGGGGTTCCCTGGGTTGTTCCACTGAAAGCACACCTGCAGCTCCTGGGGGTTGCCGTTGGTGTCCAGGTAGGCGTAACGGTCCTCAAAGCCTTCGGCACGGCCCGGCGGCATGCGAATCCCGTGACGATCCATCTCGCGATGCAGGATCAGCTCCGCTTCGCGACTCATACCCGGTGCCTTGCCACCCTGGCAAATCGCATCTGGCGGCGTCACGCTGGTCATGTCCTGTCCGGAAACCAGGTCAGCGACAACGGCATAGGTATTGCCATTGACCATCAGTCGCGGCTGGATCTGGCTGTCGCCGACCACAGCGCCGGTCCGCAGATAGAGGCCGTTGTAGGCACTGGCCCACTGGTCGACAAACTTCTGCTTGATCTTGGTGTACTCAGCGTTTCGCTGGATGTCCTTGCCGATCGAGACCGCACCAAGGATCAGCCCGATCACAACCAGGACGAGCGAGATCTCCACCAGGGTGAAGCCCTGCTGGCGGCGGGGCGAAACATGTTTGAATGAACGCATGTTTTTTTCCATCGATGAGTGATATGGGTGTCGGACCGGCAAACTTGAAATCACTGGAGCGGAACTAATCGCCGCAGGACTTGTCCAAGTCGCGTTTGCACTTTGACATGGCGTTTGTGAGCCATGTCAGTCTCGAATCTCTCATACCTCTCAGCGGCAGGCGCACGGCGGCATGCCCGGAATAGAGCATCCCTTGGAAAGTTGACAGGCAGGCGCCCTCCCACCGGCATGCGCTGATGATCGGGTTGGAAAAGCAGGCTAGGAGGATGACGGTCGGTCGCCGCCGCCCCATGCAAAGGATTGTCGCTAGCGCGACGCTGGTGTGTCAGAGGTCTTTTGTACGGCCCCGGTGAACACGATGCCCTTGCCGAATATCGAACGAATCGGAAGGCTCATACCTTGAGCCCTTGCCTTGCTGCGCAGACGACTGAGGATGACATCGACCCGGTGAAGCTCCGTCGCGTCGGCGTACTCGAACAATAGATCATGCAGAGCTTCCTTGCTGAAGACCTGGTTAGCCGAGTGCACCAGGATTTTGAGCAGTTCGAACTCCTGAGGCGACAGCGCGAGACGTTTATCCGAGGGCCCCATCAGGCAGACGCCCTCGACGTCAAGCTGCCATTGCCCGCGCGGATCATCGAGCCTGATCCGGTCTGATTGCTGTCCGCCCTCCCCGCCGTGCAGACGCAGCCCCAATGTGTGTAGCGCAGTACCGAGCCGCGCGAGGTTGACCGGTTTGACCAGAAACAGATCAGCACCCAGGTTAAGCCCCCGCAGCCGCTCCTGTTCCCCGCCACGCGCGGTAAGGATAATCACTCCGTAGCTGCCCATGCTGTGCAGGTATTGCACGACACTGAAGCCATCCTCGCCGGGCAATCCCAAATCAACCAGAACGATATCCACGGGGTTGCGGTGCAGCTCTTTCCAGAACGCCTCGGCACTGGCGACCCCCCAGGCGCTATACCCCCGATGACGCAGGAAGAACAGCAGTTCATCACGTAGATCTTCGTTATCCTCGATGAGAGCGAGTCGCAGACGGGGCAGATTCATCAGGCGGGACAGAGCTCACGATAGTCAGGGAAAGTGAAAGCGAAACGGCAACCCGAGGTCGTATTCCTGGCAAGGCGCAGGTCGCCGCTGTGCGCCCTGAGGATCTGCCTGCTGACATACAAGCCGAGCCCTACGCCCTGTTCAGGCTGGTCCAAGTCATTGGCCTGCCGGTAACGCTCAAAGATGATACCCATCAGCGACTCATCGATCCCTTTTCCGGAGTCGGTTACGGCAATCGACCAACCGTTGCCGTCACGAGCAAGCTCAATAAGGATGGTGCCTCCTGAAGAGTATTTCACTGCATTGTCGATGACGTTCGATAGCGCGATGCGCATCAGGGCTGGATCCACATTCGCCATTGCCTTGATAGCCGGCACATCCGACACGACCTCACCCTCCATCATCAATTTCCAGCAATGGTGATCGGAGAGCCGAACCAGCGATGCCGCCGAGGCGAGCAGCTCGACCAGGCAGGTCATCTTACGGGCGATGAACAGCTCGCCGGCATCCAAGCGGGCATCGGCCAGGCAGTTGTCAGTCAGTTGCACAAGTCGCTCGCTGGCACGCCCGATCCGGTTGTAGCGCAGTGCCTGCTCATGCGAGGCTGGCAACAATCGCAAGTTCTCCAGGCTGGCGGAAATCACCGCCAGCGGGGTCCGGAACTCATGAGCGACCATGCCCATGAATTGGCGCTGGTGAAACCTCGCTTCGCGCTCCACGCGGAGCTCGCGGGCCAATTGAGTCTTCTCAACCTTCTGCAGGCGTCTATCTCGAACTTGGAAGACGGCAATCGCGGTAATGAGCAGCATGTTTATCACCAAGGCGATCTGCCAGATCACATAGATCTCTTCGCGGAATGGCAACCATCCGAATACCGAGAACAGGCCGAACAGGCTGACGGCAATGCAGAACAACGGGCTGGCACCCAGTAGCAGAACGGCAAACGAAGGTCGGTCACTCATCCATAGGTAGAGCCCCGTACCGATACACAGAGAGCCCGCCGGCAGGTACAACACAGCCAGAACACGGACAGCCTCACCGTATAAGCCCAGCGGAATACTCAACAGCAACAGCACGATCAGGCCGCTGCTCCCAAGCACCAGCCGGTACACCCAAGGCAGGCGTCTACGCAATCCCAGCGCTTCGACCGCCATCCACAGCACGGCGGCATAAGAAAGCAGCGTCAGGCTGCCAGTAAGGTAATGCTGCAACAGCCGGCCAATATCCGGCACTACCCACGCTACGTACCCTTGAATGCAGGCCACCAACCCATAGGATACAGACATCGCCGTGACCGACCAGAGCAGCCGCTTCTTGAGCACAATAGCCAGAGCCAGCGCCATCAGGCTGGACAGGGCTGCCAAACCGAAATAGGCACTCCAGAGACCGGTTGCCCGCATCGCCTGCGGGGTGAACTCGGTGGGGACCCAAACCACCAGCTGCAGCAGCATCGCGCTACTGCTAACGACCCTCAGCACCACCTCGTAACCCACCTCGCTCTCCGGTATGACGAATAACGCAAAGCGATCGTCCACGTCGCCTATTACCCCGCGCTGGGTATCGCCGGCACGGCGCTCTTGCCAGGTGCCGTTAGCTGCGAGCGGACGATAGAAAATTCGAACATCGTCGAGGAAGTTCGGACGCACCTGCATCCAGCGCTCACCCGCAGCGGATGCGGTCGCTGGCAACTCGAAGCGAAGCCAGTAGGCAGAGCGCGTATAGCCTCTGGAAAAAGCGCCCAGTCGGTCCACCTCCGAGCCAGCCTGTAAAATCGGCAGGACCTCGTCTCGCGTCAGCTCGCCGGAGACATCTTCGTGAACGGTATACGGAAGGTCGCTACCGAGTTTCAGTGGTGCTGCCTGAGTTGGCAGGGCGCACAGCAAGAGGGCTGCGAACAGAAACGGAATCACAATGGCCTTCACTACACAAATCCTCAAGCTCATTGCAAATTCAGGGCAGCGGCCCTCCGAGATCAGTCGCAAAGTTTCGCACATTACGGGCGCACCGCGAGAAGGCGGCTCGGTACGGATACAGCCCAACTAGCAACACACTCGCAGGTGGAGCGTGTCAGCTGCTTTTTATGGCCTGCCGCTTCCCGCTGCTCTACCATCGCCCTACTTCCGACACGAGACCCGGCATGTACATCTACCGACTGGTGCTGCTCCTGGTGGTGGGGATCTATCTGTTCTCACCAGCGATCATGGACTGGTGGATCGATCCCAACGGCGCCTGGTACCGGCCTTACCTGTTGTGGCTGATCCTGATCGTGGTGACCTTCATTCTCCAGAGCCAGCGCGATGCCGACGAGCTTTAGCCTCAGCCACCTGATCCTGATCAGCGTCGCCTACCTGCTGCTGCTGTTCGGGGTGGCCTGGGTCAGCGAGCGCGGGCTGATTCCGCGCTGGATCATTCGCCATCCGCTGACCTACACCCTGTCGCTCGGCGTCTATGCCAGCGCCTGGGCCTTCTACGGCACCGTCGGCCTGGCCTATCAATACGGTTACGGATTTCTCGCGACCTATCTGGGCGTCTGCGGCGCCTTCCTGTTGGCGCCGGTGCTGCTCTATCCGATCCTGCGCGTCACCCGCACGTATCAGTTGGCGTCCCTGGCGGACCTGTTCGCCTTTCGCTTTCGCAGCACCTGGGCCGGTGCGCTGACGACCATCGTCATGCTGGTCGGCATGCTGCCGTTGCTGGCACTGCAGATCCAGGCGGTCGCCGACGCCATCGGCATCCTGACCCTTGAGCCGTTGCAGGAGCGGGTGGCGCTGGGCTATTGCGTGATGATCATGCTCTTCACCATTCTCTTCGGCGCCCGGCATATCGCCACCCGCGAGAAACATGAGGGACTGGTCTTCGCGATTGCCTTCGAGTCGCTGGTCAAGCTGCTGACCTTCGGCGCCATCGGCCTGTATGCGCTCTATGTGGTGTTCGGCGGCCCGCACCAGCTGGAAATCTGGCTGCTGCAGAACCAGTCCGCCCTCCAGGCGCTGCACACGCCATTGCAGGAAGGCCCCTGGCGCACGCTGTTGCTGGTGTTCTTCGCCTCGGCCATCGTCATGCCGCACATGTACCACATGACCTTCACCGAGAACCTCAACCCGCGCGCGCTGGTCAGCGCCAGCTGGGGATTGCCGCTGTACCTGCTGCTGATGAGCCTGGCGGTGCCGCTGATTCTCTGGGCCGGGCTCAAGCTGGGCGTGAGCACCAACCCCGAATACTTCACCCTGGGCCTGGGCATCACGGCGCAAAGCGAAGTCCTGACACTGCTGGCGTTCGTCGGCGGCCTGTCGGCTTCCAGCGGGCTGATCATCGTCTGCACCCTGGCGCTGTCGGGCATGGCCCTCAACCATCTGGTGCTGCCGCTCTACCAGCCGCCCACCGAAGGCAACATCTATCGCTGGCTGAAATGGACCCGCCGCAGCCTGATCCTGACCATCATCATGGCCGGCTATGGTTTCTACCTGCTGCTGGGTGCCGAGCAGGACCTGTCCAACCTCGGCATCGTCGCCTTCGTCGCAACCCTGCAATTCCTGCCGGGCGTGCTGTCGGTCCTCTACTGGCCCACCGCCAATCGGCGTGGCTACATCGTCGGCCTGCTGGCGGGGATCAGCGTCTGGGTGGTCACCATGCTGCTGCCGCTGGTGGGCAACCTGAACGGCTTCTATATACCGTTGCTCAACCTCGTCTATGTGCTCGACGACACCAGCTGGCACCTGGCGGCAATCGCCTCGCTGGCGGTCAACGTGCTGGCCTTCTCGCTGTTCTCGCTGTTCACCGAGACCAGCCCGGAGGAGCAGAGCGCCGCCGAGGCCTGCGCCGTGGAGAACATCCGCCGCCCGCAGCGCCGCGAACTGTCGGCCACTTCGCCGCAGGAGTTCGCCGTGCAACTGGCCAAGCCGCTGGGCGGAAAAACCGCGCAGCGCGAGGTGGAACAGGCGCTGCGCGACCTGCAACTGCCCTTCGACGAGCACCGCCCCTACGCCCTGCGCCGCCTGCGCGACCGCATCGAGGCGAACCTGTCCGGCCTGATGGGGCCGAGCGTAGCGCAGGATATCGTCGAGAACTTCCTGCCCTACAAGGACGGCGCCGAGGGCTATGTCACCGAAGATATCCACTTCATCGAGAATCGCCTGGAGGAATACCACTCGCGCCTGACCGGCCTGGCGGCAGAGCTCGATGCCCTGCGCCGCTACCACCGGCAGACCCTGCAGGACCTGCCCATGGGCGTCTGCTCGCTGGCCAAGGATCAGGAAGTGCTGATGTGGAACCGCGCCCTGGAAGAGCTGACCGGGATTCCCGCGCTGCAGGTGGTCGGCTCGCGCCTGACCACCTGCAGCGAGCCCTGGCGCAGCCTGCTGGTGGACTTCATCCGGCAGCCCGACGAGCACCTGCACAAGCAGCGCCTCTCGCTGGACGGCGACACCCGCTGGCTGAACCTGCACAAGGCCGCCATCGACGAACCCCTGGCGCCGGGCAACAGCGGGCTGGTCCTGTTGATCGAGGACCTCACCGAGACTCAGGTGCTGGAAGATCGATTGGTGCATTCCGAGCGCCTGGCCAGCATTGGTCGCCTCGCCGCCGGCGTCGCCCATGAGATCGGCAATCCCATCACCGGCATCGCCTGTCTGGCGCAGAACCTGCGCGAAGAACGTGAGAACGATGGCGAAATCACCGAAGTCAGCAACCAGATCATCGAACAGACCAAGCGGGTTTCGCGCATCGTCCAGTCGCTGATGAGCTTCGCCCATGCCGGCGGGCGCCAGCACAGCCTGTATCCGGTGTCCCTCGCCGAGATCACCCAGGACGCCATCGGTCTGCTGTCGCTCAACCGCAACACCACCGAAGTGCAGTATTTCAACCTCTGCGACCCGCAGCATCTGGCCGAAGGCGATCCCCAGCGCCTGGCCCAGGTGCTGATCAACCTGCTTGCCAACGCACGCGATGCCTCGCAACCGGGCGGCGTCATCCGCATCCATAGCGAAGTCTCCGAGCAGACCGTGTATCTGCTCGTCGAGGACGAAGGCAGCGGCATTCCCAAGTCGGTTCAGGACCGGTTGTTCGAACCGTTCTACACCACCAAGGACCCTGGCGAGGGGACTGGCCTGGGCCTTGCGCTGGTCTATTCGATCGTGGAAGAGCATTATGGCCAGATCAATATCGACAGCCCGACTGACCCTGTAACCCAACGCGGCACCCGTTTCCGGATTACGTTACCCAGGTTTAGCGAAGCAACAAACGCTGCAAGTTGAAGAGGCGATCACAGAAATCTGCCCATAGCAGGCCGTCACGCAGCGACGAGCCATAGCAGGCCGCCGCATAACGACGGGCCGTAGCAGGCTTTTGAAAAACGTAGGCGAGGCAGGCAAGACGAGGCGCAACGACCAACGGGAGTAACAGCCGTAGGCTGACCCGAAGGGCGAGCGCAGCGAGTCAAAACAGCCGAAGAAGCGGAGTTTACGTGTTGTAAATGAGCATTCTGAGGCTGTTTTTAACGACGTATTGCCAACGCAGGTAGTTTTTCAAAAGCCTGCGAGCCGCCTCCAGACCGTCGAGAGAGTACTGATGTCACACATTCTGATCGTCGAAGACGAAACCATCATCCGCTCCGCCTTGCGCCGATTGCTCGAACGCAACCAGTACGAGGTGAGCGAAGCGGGCTCGGTACAGGAAGCCCAGGAGCGCTTTGACATTCGGGGCTTCGACCTCATCATCAGCGACCTGCGCCTGCCTGGCGCGCCCGGCACCGAACTGATCAGGCTCGCCGAAGGCGTACCCGTGCTGATCATGACCAGCTACGCCAGCCTGCGCTCAGCCGTCGACTCGATGAAGATGGGCGCCGTGGATTACATCGCCAAGCCCTTCGACCACGATGAAATGCTGCAAACCGCCGCGCGTATTCTTGGCGATCGCGAGCGGGCGCGCAGCGCCCCGGCACAGAGCGGCGGCGGACAGCCTGCGGCTGCTGCGCAGGACGCCGCCAACGGGGAAATCGGCATCATTGGCCACTGCGCGCCCATGCAGGATCTTTTCGGCAAGATCCGCAAGGTGGCTCCAACAGATTCAAACGTGCTGATCCAGGGTGAATCCGGAACCGGCAAGGAGCTGGTCGCACGCGCCCTGCACAACCTTTCGCAGCGCGCCAAGGCGCCGATGATTTCGGTCAACTGCGCGGCGATTCCGGAGACGCTGATCGAGTCCGAGCTCTTCGGTCACGAAAAAGGCGCCTTTACCGGCGCCAGCGCCGGTCGCGCCGGGCTGGTGGAAGCAGCCGATGGCGGCACGCTGTTTCTCGACGAAATCGGCGAACTGCCGCTGGAAGCCCAGGCCCGGCTGCTGCGGGTCTTGCAGGAAGGCGAGATCCGCCGCGTCGGCTCGACCCAGTCGCAGAAAGTCAACGTGCGCCTGGTGGCTGCGACGCACCGCGACCTGAAAAACCTGGCCAAACTCGGCGAGTTCCGCGAAGACCTCTATTACCGCCTGCACGTCATCGCGCTCAAGCTGCCACCGCTGCGTGAACGCGGCAGCGATATCCTGGAAATTGCCGTGGCCTTTCTCGCCCGTCAGGGCGCGCGCATGGGCGGCGATGAGATGCACTTTTCACACGAAGCCGAGCAGGCCATCCGTCACTATCCCTGGCCCGGCAATGTGCGCGAACTGGAAAACGCCATCGAGCGGGCGGCCATCCTCAGCGAGAGTCCGGAGATCAGCGCCGAGCTGCTGGGTATCGACATCGAACTCGACGGCCTCGATGACGACTACGACGCCCCCTGCTCCTCAATCGGTGGCGGCAACACCGGCGCCACCAGTAACGAGCCGACCGAGGATCTGTCACTGGAAGACTACTTCCAGCATTTCGTGCTCGAACACCAGGATCACATGACCGAAACCGAGCTGGCGCGCAAACTGGGCATCAGCCGCAAATGTCTGTGGGAACGCCGCCAGCGCCTGGGCATCCCACGGCGCAAATCCAGCACTGCGGCAGAGTAGCGTTTGTTACCCACTGCCCCCGAGGCGTAACAGCGAACCGGGTTCATCGGTAACGAAACCCGGTTTTTTATGCCTTCATGCCGGCAGCACTAAACACCAAGCGCTTGATTTACAAAGACTTTTCAAAACTGGCACGACAACTGCTTTATATCTGGCACAACAACAATAACAAGCAGACCCACAATAAGAACAAGACGTACCGGCTCCAGCAAAACAATGACAAGAAGGCGGAGGCGTAGCTAACTGATTCTTTTGGAGAGGACTTGCCGCATGGGGTTCAGCCCCACGACCAGGCCGAGAACAACAAAAACTGCATGAAGCAGTGCCTGAACTGGTTGGATCATGTGATCGATGGCAAATCAGCGACCAAAGCAATCCGTTTGCTCTTTGCTCCCAATGTAGGAGCGATTCCCGAAAGCGATAGCCGAAGGGAACGGACGATCAAACAAAAACAACACGTCCGAAATACCAATAACAACAAAGCACGCAACATCTTTTAAAGGGGAGCTTCGGCTCCCCTTGTGCTTTCCAGCTCCTGGTCGAATTTTGACACCTCCCCACGCTTCGTTCACCATCCCTGCTCCCGGTGCTAGAATTCACGCCTGTTTCGTGCTTGTTTTCTAGGGTCTGTACGAAAAGTGTCCGAGCGAAGGTCAGGCGAGGCAAAAATTGGTGAGGAAGCGGAGTGTACGAGCTGTACATGAGCATTCCGAACCGATTTTTAACGAAGCATCACCGAGCGCAGGTACTTTTCGTACAGAGCCTGGTCACCCGTCCTTTCGCCACACAGTGCCTCCCATGCTGAAAAAGCTGTTCCAGTCTTTTCGTTCTCCCCTGCGCCGCTTTCCGCGCCCTCGACACACACCCGAAATTTTGTCCGGCAGGCAGCATTCACTGCACAGCGAGGACATCAGCCGACACGCCGTCAGCGTCGTCGAGCGGCTCCAGCAGGCCGGCTATCAGGCTTATGTGGTGGGCGGCTGCGTGCGCGACCTGCTGCTGCAGCTGTCGCCCAAGGACTATGACGTGGCCACCAGCGCCACACCCGAGCAGGTTCGGGCCGAATTCCGCAATGCACGCATCATCGGTCGGCGCTTCAAGCTGGTGCATGTGCACTACGGTCGCGAGATCATCGAAGTCGCCACCTTCCGCGCCAATCATCCCGAATCCGATGACGAGGAAGATGCCAGCCATCTGGCCTCACGCAACGAAAGCGGGCGCATCCTGCGTGACAACGTCTACGGGACGCTGGAGGACGATGCCCAGCGTCGCGACTTCACCATCAACGCGCTGTATTACGACCCGACCACCGAGCGCATTCTCGACCATACCCACGGCGTCCACGATATCCGCAACCGGCTGATCCGCCTGATCGGCGACCCGGAACAGCGCTATCTCGAAGATCCGGTGCGCATGCTGCGGGCGATCCGCTTCGCCGCCAAGCTGGATTTCGAGATCGAGAAACACAGCGCCGACCCCATCGCCGAACTGGCCGACATGCTCTGTGACGTGCCTTCGGCACGGCTGTTCGATGAAATCCTCAAGCTGTTCCTGGGCGGCAAAGCCTTGCGCACCTTTGAACTGCTCTTGGAGTACGACCTGTTCGCCCCGCTGTTCCCCGCCAGCGCCGAAGCGCTTGAGGACAACCCGGAATACGCCGGCACGCTGATTCGCAACGCCCTGACCAATACCGACCAGCGCATTGCCCAGGGCAAGCCGGTCACGCCGGCCTTTCTGTTTGCCGCACTGCTCTGGCCAGCGCTGCCGGCGCGTGTACTGCAAGCGCAAGAGCGCGGCCTGCCGCCGATACCGGCAATGCAGGAAGCGGCCCACGACCTCGTCTGGGAACAATGCCAGCGCACCGCCATTCCCAAGCGCTTCACCCTGCCGATGCGCGAAATCTGGGACATGCAGGAACGCCTGCCGCGTCGCCAGGGGCGCCGCGCCGACCAGTTGCTGGACAACCCACGTTTCCGCGCCGGTTACGACTTCCTGCTGTTGCGCGAAAGTGCCGGCGAGCAGACCAATGGCCTTGGCGACTGGTGGACCGAGTATCAGGAAGTCAGCGACAGCGAGCGCCGCAACATGATTCGCGACCTCAGCAAGCGGGACGATGACGGCAGTGCGCCGCGCAAGCGCCGACGCAGCGGCGGACGACGCAAACGCGGGCCGACCGAAGGCACGCCGACCGCTAACGAATGATGGAGCGCGTCTATATAGGCCTCGGCAGCAATCTCGCCGAACCGGGGGAGCAGTTGCGCTGCGCGCTCATGGCGCTGGATGCCCTGCCCGACTGCCATCTCGCCGCCGTTTCCTCCCTGTATGCCAGCGACCCGCTCGGCCCGGCGGACCAGCCACGCTACAACAATGCCGTCGCGGCGCTGGATACCCGCCTGTCGCCCCTGCAACTGCTCGACGCGCTGCAGGCCATCGAGCAGGCTCAGGGCCGTGAGCGCAAAGCCGAACGCTGGGGGCCGCGTACGCTGGACCTGGACATCCTGTTGTTCGGTGAACGCCTGCTCGACGAACCCAGGCTGACCGTTCCGCATTATCACCTGCACGCCAGAGCCTTCGTGCTCTACCCGCTGGCCGAGATCGCCCCGCCAGACCTGCAATTGCCCGATGGCCGCCTGCTGGCCGAACTGCTTGCGGCCTGCCCTTTCGAGGGGATCGAGCGACTGGATGCCCTCCTGGTATCAACAGGCCGTTGAAAACGTAGGCGACGACTGCATGGATGCAGGAGGTAGGGCGAAGCAGGAAGCCCGAGCCGAGGCAGGCAAGACGAGGCTGTTTTTAACGACGTATTGCCAACGCAGGTAGTTTTTCAACGGTCTGTTGCCAGGTAACAGGCGTAACGCCTCCGGTAACACTCACGATTGACTTGGCACGCCGCCATCGAGACTATAAGCGCCCTCTGCCGGCACGCGCCTATTTGACGCAGCAACGCGGCTCGCGATGAACCCTAGGAGGACGGCATTCATGCCTGACGTAACCCTGACCACCCTGCAAGGCCTCAAACAGAAAGGCGAAAAGATCGTCATGCTTACCTGCTATGACGCCACGTTCGCCAAGACCGCCAGCGAAGCCGGGGTCGAAATGCTGCTGATCGGCGACTCCCTGGGCATGGTCCTGCAAGGGCATGACAGCACGCTGCCCGTCTCCGTCGAAGAGATGGCCTACCACACCGCCTGCGTCAAACGCGGCAACCGTGGCGCGATGATCGTCGCCGACCTGCCGTTCATGGCCAATGCCACCCTTGAGCAGACGCTGAACAACTCGGCCACGCTGATGAAGGCCGGCGCGCACATGATCAAGGTCGAGGGCGCGGCCTGGCTGGCCGAATCCATCCGGTTGCTGGCCGAGCGCGGCATTCCCGTCTGCGCCCACATGGGCCTCACGCCACAGGCGGTGAATATCTTCGGCGGCTACAAGGTCCAGGGCCGCCAGGAAGCCCAGGCGCAGCAGATGATCGCCGACGCACAAGCCCTGGAAGCCGCTGGCGCAGCCCTGTTGCTGCTCGAATGCGTGCCCAGCGAACTGGCCGCACGTATCACCCAGGCCGTCGACATACCCGTCATCGGTATCGGCGCCGGCAGCGACACCGACGGCCAGGTGCTGGTCCTGCATGACATGCTGGGCCTGTCGCTCAGCGGGCGCGTACCGAAGTTCGTGAAGAACTTCATGGCCGAGCATGGCGACATCGCCAGGGCCATCGAAGCCTATGCGGCAGCCGTCAAGGCCGTGGAATTCCCCGCAGCCGAACACGGGTTCTCCGCATGAACATTGTCAGAACGGTCGCCGACCTGCGCGCGGCGATCAACCGCGCGCGCGGCGAAGGCAAGCGTATCGGCTTCGTACCGACCATGGGCAACCTGCACGACGGCCATATCGCGCTGATCAGAAAGGCCGGGCAGCGGGCGGATTTCGTCGTCGCCAGCATCTTCGTCAACCCGCTGCAGTTCGGCCCGAACGAAGACCTGGCCAGCTACCCGCGCACCCTCGCCGCCGACCAGGACAAGCTGTTCGAGGCCGGTTGCCACCTGCTGTTCACACCCAATGTGGAAGAGATGTATCCCAGCGGCCAGGCCCTGCAGACCATCGTCAGCGTTCCCGGCGTTTCCGAAGGGCTCTGTGGCGGCAGCCGTCCAGGTCACTTCGACGGCGTCTCGACGGTCGTCAGCAAGCTGTTCAACATGGTGCAGCCTGATCTTGCGGTATTCGGTGAAAAGGACTTCCAGCAACTGGCAGTGATCCGCACCATGGTGCGCGACCTGAACATGCCGGTGCAGATCATCGGCGAGCCCATCATGCGTGCCGAAGACGGCCTGGCACTGTCCTCGCGCAACGGCTACCTCAGCCCGGAAGAACGCGCCAGCGCTCCGGCGCTGTATCGTACCCTATGCCAGATGGCCGACGCCCTGCGCAACGACGATCAGGATCATGCCGCACTGCTGCTCAAGGGTCGGGAAGCCTTGCAGGCCGCCGGCATGCGCCCTGACTATCTGGAGATTCGCAGCGCCACCGACCTGCAACCCGCCACCACCGAGACACGCGAGCGAGTCATCCTCGCCGCGGCCTTCCTTGGCAAGACCCGCCTGATCGACAACCTGCAGGTCGATATCGGCTCACCCGTGCAGTAAGGCCCTGCCGCAACCAGAAATATCCCTCGAATCCTCGGCCTTGATCACACCCGAGGGTTCGGGCACACTCTGCGCCGCTTGCGCACCCGGAGGACCCCCGCCATGCACGCCATCATGCTCAAGGCCAAACTGCACCGCGCCCAGGTGACCCACTCGGTACTGGATTACGAAGGTTCCTGCGCCATCGACGGCGACTGGCTGGACCTGGCCGGCATCCGCGAATACGAACAGATCCAGATCTACAACGTCGACAACGGCGAGCGCTTCACCACCTACGCCATTCGTGGCGAGGAAGGCTCGAAGATCATTTCCGTCAACGGCGCGGCAGCGCACAAGGCGGGTGTCGGCCATCGACTGATCATCTGTGCCTACGCCCACTACAGCGAAGCCGAACTGGCCAGCTTCAAGCCGCACGTCCTTTATATGGGCGCCGATGGCGATCTCAGCCATACCAGCAACGCCATTCCGGTTCAGGTTGCCTGAGGCGTCAGCCGAAAGTTCGAAGCCCGCAACGCTCAGCGCTTCGCGGGCTTTTTATTGTTTCGGGGTTTCGCTCGGCAAGTGAATCTGCAATGGTTTCGCCGTTGTGCCCGATGGCAGCGAAGCGGCAAAGTTGTTTCGGAACGCAGCGCGATTTTTCCAGTCAGACCAGTCTGCGACACCGGATGTGTCGCCGCCGCTTCGACTGTCCCGGAGCGGTCCGCACTTACAGGATTCAGGAAGAATGCCCGTGCACCCGCATGATCGAGCGCCCCTCGGGGACGACCCTGTCACTGCCGGCGCACGCAACCGCAACCGTGCAGACAGTCCGCCACGCAAAGGAAGCCGCACCCCATGAGCTACTACCAGCACCCTCTCGACGCCACTGCCCTGCCCTCCTGGAAGGCCCTGGAAGACCATCGCCTGGCCATGCAGCACTTCAGCATGCGCGAGGCGTTCAAGGCCGATCCGACACGCTTCGAGGACCTCTCGGCTTCCTGCTGCGGCCTGTTTCTCGACTACTCGAAGAACCTGATCACGCCCGAAACCCGCGCACTGCTGGTCAACCTCGCACGCGAGGCTGGCGTCGAGCAGGCGGCGCGCGCCATGTTCGAAGGCGAGCGGATCAATGCCTCGGAGGGACGCCCGGCGCTGCACACCGCACTGCGCCGCCCGATGGGTGACAGCGTGATGGTCGACGGGCAGAACATCATGCGCGAGGTGCACACGGCCCTGGCGCAGATGACCGATTTCGTCACGCGCATTCACAACAATCTCTGGCGCGGCTTCAGCGACAAGACCATCACCGACGTGGTGAACATCGGCATCGGCGGCTCCTTCCTCGGTCCGCAGCTGGTCTCCGAGGCGCTGCTGCCCTTCACCCAGCACGGCGTGCGCACCCATTACCTGGCCAATATCGACGGCAGCGAATTTCGCGAAGTGACCGCCAAGCTGAACGTCGAAACCACCCTGTTCATCATCTCCAGCAAGACCTTCAGCACCCTGGAAACCCTGAAGAACGCCCAGGCCGCGCGCAACTGGTACCTGGGCAAGGGCGGCACCGAAGAGAAGCTCTACCGCCACTTCATCGCGGTGACCAGCAATCGCCAGGCCGCCGTCGAGTTCGGCATTCACGAGAAGAACATCTTCCCCATGTGGGACTGGGTCGGCGGGCGCTATTCGCTGTGGTCGGCCATCGGCCTGCCCATCGCGCTGGCCATCGGCATGTCCAACTTCAAGGACCTGCTCTCCGGCGCCTACAGCATGGACCAGCATTTCCTCAGCGAACCTTTCGAGCGCAACATGCCGGTGCTGCTGGCCATGCTCGGCATCTGGTATCACAACTTCTGGGGCGCGCAGAGCTACGCCTTCCTGCCCTACGACCATTACCTGCGCAACTTCGTCAAACACCTGCAGCAGATGGACATGGAGTCCAACGGCAAGAGCGTGCGCCAGGACGGCAGCGCGGTTGCCTGCGGCACCGGGCCGGTGATCTGGGGCGGCGTCGGCGCCAACGGCCAGCACGCCTATCACCAGTTGCTGCACCAGGGCACACCGCTGATCCCGGCGGACTTCATCGTCCCGGTGGTCAGCCACAATCCGGTGTCCGACCACCATGAATGGCTCTATGCCAACTGCCTGTCGCAGAGCCAGGCGCTGATGCTCGGCAAGACCCGTGAAGAAGCCGAAGCCGAATTGCGCGCCAGGGGGCTGGGCGAAGCCGAGATCGAGCGACTGGCGCCGCACAAGGTCATTCCTGGCAACCGACCGAGCAATACCGTGGTGATGGAGACCATCAGCCCCGGTCGTCTCGGCGCGCTGATCGCCCTCTACGAGCACAAGGTATTCGTGCAGGGCGTGATCTGGGGGATCAACTCCTTCGACCAGTGGGGCGTCGAACTCGGCAAGGACCTGGGCAAGACCGTTTATGGCCAGATGACCCGCTTCGACGCGCCACCCGCCGAGGACGCCTCGACCCAGGGCCTGATCGACTTCTTCCGCAGCCGTCATCGCGGCTGAGCCTGTGCGCCGCAACCGGATGGCGCGGCGCTCGCTGTCCGGTTCCTTGCTCCACGCAACGCAGAGGGTTCAGGTAACATTCGCCCTCTTCCGCCACCGCCGCCGTCCGCCATGGAATTTCTCCGCCGCCCTATCGAAACCCAGGTACTGAGTCTCACCGGCCTGGCCATCGGCGGTGTGGACTATGAAAACCCGCCGGGCGATCCAGGCCTGTTCGGCCCCGATTCGGTGTGCTGGAAGGTGCATGGCGATTTCACCTCGATGCTGATCGGCGGCATTTCGGCCCTGCTGCTGCAGGCGCTGCATCCGCTGGCGCTGGCCGGCGTCTGGGATCACTCGAACTTCCGCCAAGACCTGCTGGGACGCCTGCGCCGCACCGGGCAGTTCATCTCGGCCACCACCTTCGGCAGCCATGCCGATGCCGAGCGCCTGATCGAGCGGGTCCGCGCGATACACCTGAACGTCACCGGCCATGCAGCGGATGGTCGCCCCTATGCCGCCAGCGACCCGGAGCTGCTGACCTGGGTTCACGTGGCCGAAGTCAGCAGCTTTCTCAAGGCGCACCTGCGCTACCTGAGCCCATCCCTGCCCGGCAGCGAGCAGGATCGCTATTACGCCGAAGTCGCACGGATCGCCGAAGCCCTCGGCGCGCGCGACGTACCACGCTCCAGAGAGCAGATCGCACGCTATCTCGACACGATACGACCACAATTGCACTGCAATGAACGCTCACGGGAAGTTCTGCGCATCCTGTTCAACGCACCGGCACCCAGCGCACTGGCCAGGCCCTTCGGCGCCCTGATGATGCAGGCCGGCGTCGAGCTGCTGCCGGACTGGGCCGGCGATATGCTCGGGCTGCAGCAAGGCCCACGCCAGCGCCAGGCGATACGCCTCGGCGTCAGGAGCACCGCGCTGCTGCTGCGCTGGGCGGTGCGCAATGGCTCCGTACATCGCGCCAGACGCCGCATGGGCCTGCCGATTCGCTAGGGCCCTCTTTGCCCTGGGCCACACCCCTGAACCCGGCTCCCATGCCATACTCCAAAGCAGTCAATCGCCTGGAATCAATGTCGCATGCCCAACGGAATGAAGCGCGCGCTCATCGGCCTGATGACCGCACTGACCTGCTATTGCCTGATCGGCTTTCTGATCCTGCCGGGTGTGGCCCAGCGGATCGTCAACCAGCAACTGATCCAGTACGCCACGGTCCCGGCGCGCCTGGAGCGGATCGAATTCAATCCCTTCACGCTCGAACTGACGCTGTTCAACCTGCATCTGGGCGAAGAAGGTCAGCAGCAGCTCGGGTTCGAGCGCCTCTATCTGGATCTCGAATGGAGCAGCCTGTGGCGCCGCGAGCTGCAGATCGCCGACCTCGAACTGGTCCGTCTGCAGACCCAGGTGCTGTTCGACGAGCAGGGCATCCTCAACCTGAGCCAGCTCTTCAACCTGCCGCCGGGCAGCGAAGAGCAGGCTGACGAGGCCGATCAGGAGCCTTTTGCCCTGAGCATCGGTCGACTGCAACTGGTGGAGGGCTCGATTCGATTCGCCGACCAGCGTCCCACCGAGCCTATCGATTTCCTGCTCGACTCGCTCAACTTCGAGCTGCTCAACTTCGCCACCCGCTCGGATGATTCCGCCGAGGCGGTTCTGGTCGCCAGCGGCCCCAGCGGCGCGCGCGTGGACTGGACAGGGCAGCTCAGCCTCTCGCCCGTGGCCTCATCCGGTCAGCTGAAGATCAGCAACCTGCAGCTGAAGGATTTCTGGGCCTACGCCCAGGACGCCCTCCCCTTGCGGCTCGTCGAGGGCCGGGCCAGTTTCGCCAGTGATTACCGGCTCGACCTTGGCGAAGGCACCGAACTGCAACTGAGCGATCTGAGCCTGCAGCTTTCGCCCTTCCAGCTCGACACGCCGGATGGCCAGCCGCTGCTGCGCCTGGAGCAGCTCGACATCAGCCAGACCTCGGTGGACCTGGCCGGACAACAGGTCGTCATCGGCGCGCTGCGCAGCCAGAAACTCGAAACCTGGGCGGCCCGCGAAGCCGACGGCGAACTGAACTGGCAGAAGCTGCTCGCCAGCGCCAATAGGGAAGAGAGTGCAGCCGAAAGCCCCGACGCAGCGGATGATGCCGACACGACGCCAGGCTGGCAGGTGCTCTTGCAGAGCGCGCAATTACGCGACTATCAGCTGCACCTCAGCGACCGAGTGCCGGAACAGGAAGTCGCTCTGGAACTCGGTCCGCTGAATCTCGACCTGTCCGATTTCGACAGCCGGGGCACCTCACCTTTCACCATTGAACTCGACACCGGCATCGGCAACCGGGGCTCGCTACAGGCGCAGGGACGGCTGCAGCTGACGCCACTGACGGGCACGCTGGCAATCGACAGCCAGGACATCGACCTGCGCGTCGCCCAGGCCTACCTGACGCCTTTCGTGCATCTGGAACTGCGCAGCGGCTTTCTCGCCAGCCAGCTGAAGCTCGAACTGCTCGAAGCCGAACCGCTGGCCTTCAACCTGGGCGGGGCGGTCGAGATCACCCAGCTGCATACGTTGGACACCATCAAGAACCGCGACTTCCTCAAATGGCAGCGGCTGCAGCTCAAGGGCCTGGATTACCGCCACCCCCAGCAACTGCAGATGCAAAGCATCGATCTGGCGCAGCCCTACGCCCGCTTCATCATCAATCCCGATCTCACCACCAATATCAACGACCTGCTGGTGGACAAGCCTTCACCTGATGCCACTGCACCGGAGGCAACGGAGGCAACGGAGCAGGAAGCGCTGGCCATCCGCATCGGCGGCATCAATATCGCCGAGGGTTCGGCCAACTTCTCCGACCTCAGCCTGCGCCCGCCCTTCATCACCGCCGTGCAGGAGCTCAATGGCGCGGTCGGCACGCTGGACAATCGCCAGCAGCAACCGGCTTCGGTGGACGTCGCGGGCAAGGTCGATCGCTATGCGCCGGTCAGCATCAAGGGCACACTCACCCCCTTCGAACCGCTGCAGAGCCTGGATATCGCGACCAGTTTCAAACAGGTCGAACTGACCACGCTGTCGCCCTACTCCAGCAAATTCGCCGGTTATCGCATCCAGAAGGGCCGCATGGATCTGGACCTGCACTATCGCATCCAGCAGGGACAGCTCAACGCCGACAACAAGGTCGTGCTGCAACAGCTGCAGCTCGGCGAACAGGTCGACAGTCCCGAAGCGGTCGATCTGCCCGTTCGGCTGGCCGTGGCGCTACTCAAGGACAGCAAGGGCACCATCTCCCTCGAACTGCCGGTACAGGGCGACCTCAACAACCCGCAGTTCGATGTCATGCCCATCGTCTGGCAAACGCTGCGCAACCTGATCACCCGCGCCGTCCAGGCGCCCTTCAAGTTTCTTGCCGGGCTGGTGGACGGCAACCAGGTCGACCTCAGCCAGGTACTGTTCGCGCCCGGCAGCAGCGAACTCGACCCGCAGGCACGCGGCAACCTGGACACCCTGGCCCGTGCGCTGAACGAACGTCCGGTGTTGCGCCTTGAAATCGAAGGTCAGAGTTCGTCGCAAGCAGACGGCCCCTTGCTCGCCGAACAGTGGCTGCAGCGCGAATACCAGCAGACCCTGTACAGCATGCTGCAGCGGCGCGGCGACAAGGTGCCAGCCGATGCGGCGCAACTGGACGTCAGCGAAGAGGACAAGGCGGCCTTGCTCGAAGGCATCTACCGTAGCCGCCTGAAGCAGCAGCCGCCCGAGGAATGGAAAGAACTCGACGATGCACAGCGCCGGCAGAACATGCATGACGCGGTGATCGCCAGCCGTGCGGAGAGTACCGCGCTGCTGCGCAGCCTGAGTCGTGCCCGTGCCAACGCGATCAAGGATTACCTGGTCGATCAGGCTGGCCTCGATGCCTCACGGGCCTACCTGCTCGATACAGGCACCAGCGAAACCGCAGAGAACGGGCAGGTCCCGACCTCTCTGCATCTGGGAAGCGAATGATATGCGCACGGCTTTTCATCTCCTGCTACTCGGCCTGATGGGCGCCAGCCCGATGTCACAGGCCGACACCCTGCGCTGCGGCAGCCAACTGGTCAGCACCGGCGACCGGACTTTCGAGGTGGAACGCAAGTGCGGCCCCCCTATGCAACGCGACCTTGTCGGCTATACCCTCGGCCCGCATGCCAGGCAGGAAATGATCATCGAGGAGTGGCTCTATGGCCCCACCAACGGCAAGCTCAGTATCCTGACCTTCGAAGGCAATCGCCTGATACGCATCGAATCGCGCCGCGCCCGCTGAACCAGGATTAAGTGAACATGCCTCTCTTGCTACCCCTTACCGTACTGCTACTCACAGCTATCGGTACCGCCCAGGCTTCTTCCACCTATCGCTGCGGCAGTGCCCTGGTCAGCCTGGATGCCTCTACGGCTGAAGTCAGAACAAAATGCGGCGAGCCCACCAGCGCAGCGCAGGTAGGCTTCAAGGACATCATTGACAGGTATGGGTATCACCAGGAAGTACAGGTCGAAGAGTGGACCTATGGTCCTACCCATGGCATGTACCATTTCCTGCGTTTCGAGGGGAACCGCCTGCGGCGTATAGACAGCAAACGGGGCCGCTGAAATCGGATAGCCCTGACAGCCCTGCTGGCGAGGCATCCATGCCTGTCGCCAGAGGCGTGTCAATCAATCAGCGCAGCGGATCAGTCAGCCGCTTTCAGGCCGTCTGCCGAAACGTCCCGCACACCCTTGATGCCTTTGGCCTTGTTGATGGCCACTTCACGCTCGGCCTCGGTGGCCACGGTACCGGACAGCGAAACAACGCCGTCCTTGGTTTCCACTTCGATATCCATACCGGGTGTGGCATCGTCGGCCAGCAAGGTTGATTTCACCTTGGTGGTAATCCAGGTATCAGAAACGGCGTCACCGGCCTTTTCCACGCGGTCATTGGTGGCCAGCATCAGCGTATCGGTCTTCTGCGTCGCTGGGGTGACATCGGCAAATGCAACACCTGCCACGGGCAGGCTCAGGGCGGCGGCAATGGCGGTAGCTGTAAGAGACTTCTGGATTGTATTCATAGTGGCACTCCTGTTCTTTAAATGACTGCGGTATCACTCCGACCGCAGGTCCACAGGAGATATCGCAAGCGGCATGCCAGTTTTTACCACTTTTCAAAGCCCTATAAATCAACAACTTAGCTATATGCAGTAGCTTAACGCCACTAGCACACTGCATGTTTTGCCTCAGCAGGGCGTGCAAGTTGCAACAACCGGCGCCAGCAGAAAAACAAACGCCCCGAACAGTCGGGGCGTTTGTTCAAGCCGCAGACCTGAAGCGTTCAGGCCCTGCGAAGTGCTTGTCTCACATCAGGCCAATCAGGCTTCGGAAGCCTTCGCCGCCGCTACATCCTTGATCGACAGCTTGATGCGACCGCGGTTGTCCACGTCCAGCACCAGCACTTCGACTTCCTGGCCTTCCTTGAGAATATCGGTGACTTTCTCCACGCGCTGATCACTCAGCATCGAGATGTGCACCAGACCATCCTTGCCCGGCAGGATGTTGACGAAAGCGCCGAAATCGACGATGCGCTCCACCTTGCCAACGTAGATCTTGCCGATCTCGGCTTCTGCGGTGATGCCCAGCACGCGCTGACGGGCAGCCTCGGCCGCTTCCTTGGTTTCGCCGAAGATCTTGATCGAACCGTCGTCCTCGATATCGATGGACGCCTTGGTCTCTTCACAGATACCACGGATGGTCGCGCCACCCTTGCCGATGACGTCGCGGATCTTGTCCTGGTCGATCTTCATCGCAATCATGGTCGGTGCGTTGGCCGACAGCTCGGTACGCGACTGAGCAATGACCTGGTTCATCTGACCGAGAATGTTCAGGCGCGCTTCCAGTGCCTGGCCCAGCGCGATTTCCATGATCTCTTCGGTAATGCCCTGGATCTTGATGTCCATCTGCAGCGCGGTGACGCCCTTGGCGGTACCGGCCACTTTGAAGTCCATGTCGCCCAGGTGATCTTCGTCGCCGAGGATGTCGGTCAGTACGGCGAATTTCTCGCCTTCCTTGACCAGGCCCATGGCGATACCGGCCACCGGTGCCTTCATCGGCACGCCGGCGTCCATCAGAGCCAGGGAAGCGCCGCAGACCGAAGCCATCGAACTGGAACCGTTGGATTCGGTGATTTCCGACACCACGCGAATGGTGTACGGGAACTCGTCGGCGCTCGGCAGCATGGCGGCCACGGAGCGGCGGGCCAGACGACCGTGACCGATTTCGCGGCGGCCAGTGGCGCCCATGCGACCACACTCGCCCACCGAATACGGCGGGAAGTTGTAGTGCAGCATGAAGGGGTCTTTCTTCTCGCCTTCCAGGGTGTCGAGCAACTGTGCGTCACGCGCGGTACCGAGGGTAGCGACCACCAGCGCCTGGGTTTCGCCACGGGTGAACAGGGCCGAGCCGTGGGTCTTGTCGAGCACGCCGACTTCGATGTTCAGGCCACGTACGGTGCGGGTATCGCGACCGTCGATACGCGGCTTGCCGTTGACGATGTTCTCGCGCACGGTGCGGTATTCGATTTCGCCGAAGGCTTCCTTCACTTCGCCGGCGGAAGGCTGACCTTCTTCGCCGGAGAAGCGGGCGACGACCTGCTCGCGCAGCTCGCCCAGGCGCGCATAGCGGTCCTGCTTGATGATGATGGTGTAAGCCTGGGAAATCGCTTCGCCGAACTCGCTGCGAATCGCATTGAGCAACTCGGTGCTTTCCGCTTTCGGCTGCCAGTCCCAGGTCGGCTTCGCGGCTTCAGCTGCCAGCTCGGTCACAGCCTGGATCACAGCCTGGAATTCGTCGTGGGCGAACAGCACGGCGCCCAGCATCTGGTCTTCGGTCAGTTCCTTGGCCTCGGACTCGACCATCAGTACGGCGTCCTTGGTGCCGGCCACGACCATGTCCAGGCTGGAGGCCTTGAGCTGCTCGTAGGTCGGGTTCAGCAGGTAGCCGGTTTCCGGGTGGAAGGCTACGCGTGCGGCACCGATAGGACCATTGAACGGAATGCCGGAAATGGCCAGCGCAGCAGAGGTACCGATCATCGCAGCGATATCCGGATCGGTCTTCTTGCTGGTGGAAATCACGGTGCAGATGACCTGCACTTCGTTCTGGAAACCTTCCGGGAACAGCGGGCGGATCGGGCGGTCGATCAGGCGCGAAGTTAGGGTTTCCTTCTCGGAGGGACGTGCCTCGCGCTTGAAGAAACCGCCGGGGATCTTGCCAGCCGCGTAGGTTTTTTCCTGATAGTGCACGGACAGCGGGAAAAAGCCTTTGCTCGGATCAGCCGTCTTCGCGCCAGTGACGGCGACCAGTACTGCGACATCATCGTCAACGGTGACCAGCACAGCGCCGGAGGCTTGACGGGCGATACGACCCGTCTCGAGGGTTACGGTCGACTCACCGAACTGAAATTTCTTGATTACCGGGTTCACGGTGTTTTCCTTCTCTGTGTTGCCTTTGGGGGAAATTGGCGGAAAGCACGGGAGTCGGACCCGTTCTCTCCTGCAAAAGCCAAAAAGCTGGAAGCTCGAAGCCGCAAGCGGAGGGTTGCTCCGACTTTCGACTTCAAGCTTCCAGCTCCAGGCTTCCAGCTCGCTACGTCTTAACGACGCAGACCCAGACGACCGATCAGGGTGCTGTAACGAGTAGTGTCCTTGCCCTTCAGGTAATCCAGCAGCTTACGACGCTGGTTGACCATACGGATCAGGCCACGACGCGAGTGGTGGTCCTTGCCGTTGGCCTTGAAGTGACCTTGCAGCTTGTTGATGTTGGCGGTCAGCAGGGCAACCTGCACTTCCGGGCTACCGGTATCGCCTTCAGCTTGCTTGTACTCGTTAACGATCTGGGCTTTTTCTTCAACGCTAAGTGCCATGATGGGCTCCTTACAGTGAACAGGCCGGGAAAGTCCCGTGTTTTAAAAGAGGGCTGACCGTGCCTGCCAACAGCCATCCTCGTGATGCAACGCGCCATCAGGCGCAGTGCATATCGGTCATTCCGACCGAATCAGTCGACGCGGCGCAATGCGCCCGTCATCGCTCATTTCACCGATACCGATAAAGCGTCCGGTATGATCCTGCACCCGCATCATGCCGAACTGCGGGGCCTGCGGTGCGCGCACCGGCTGCCCGTGCAGCCAGTAAAATGCGCTGTGCTCCGAAAGCTGCACCAACGGCCAGTGCTCCAACCCGCTGTCGACCGGCAGGAGAAAGGTATCGAGCGCCTCTGCTCCACCACTGGCATGAGCCTGTTCCAGCGCTTCGAGCGTGACCGTCCGGGACAGGTCGAAGGGGCCTGCCTGGGTTCGCCGCAGCTCCGCCACGTGTGCCCCGCAGCCCAGTTCATACCCGATATCCTCGACCAGCGTGCGGATATAGGTGCCTTTGCTGCACGACACCGCAAGTCTCGCCCGATCAGCGTCCAGCGACAGCAGATCCAGGCGTGCAATGGTAACAGAACGCGGCTCGCGCTCCACTACCTCTCCGGCGCGCGCCAGCTTGTAAAGTGGCTGGCCGTCACGCTTGAGCGCCGAGTACATCGGTGGAATCTGCTGAAGATCACCGCGAAACTGCGGCAGTATGGCTTCGAGCTGAGCCTGGCTGACATTGACCGGCTTGCGCTCGATAACCTCGCCCTCGGCATCTGCCGTAGTGGTGGTCACACCGAGCTGGGCGACCGTCTCGTAGGCCTTGTCGGCATCGAGCAGGTACTGGGAAAACTTGGTGGCCTCACCGAAGCACAGGGGCAGCACCCCGGTGGCCAGCGGGTCGAGGCTGCCGGTGTGCCCGGCCTTCTCGGCATTGAGCAGCCAGCGAACCTTCTGCAGCGCCGCGTTGGAAGTGAACCCGCGCGGCTTGTCGAGAAGAATGATGCCGCTGACTGCGCGGCGAATGCGTTTTACCTGTGCCACGCCTTAGTCCCCATCGCTGTGCTTGCGGTCTTCTGCGACCGCCCGCTCGATCAGCGACGTCAACTCGACTCCGCGACGAACACTGGCGTCATAGCTGAAATGCAGCTGCGGCACCGTGCGCAGCTTCATCGCCTTGCCCAGCTGCATGCGCAGGAAGCCGCCCGCATCGTTGAGTATCCGCAGATTGCTCTTGACCGCATCCTCGTCATCGTCCTTGCCCATGATGGTGATGAACACCTTGGCATGGGAAAGATCACGACTGACCTCGACGGCGGTGATGGTCACCAGACCGAGACGCGGATCCTTGATTTCACGCTGGATCAAGGATGCCAGCTCGCGCTGCATCTGGTCGCCTATGCGCTGGGTACGACTGAATTCTTTGGCCATATAAAGCTGCCTCAAGCTTCAAGCGCTAAGCTTCAAGCTAAAAAATACCAAAAAGCCAAACGGCAAGCTCAATCGGTGGACCAGGCCACTTCTTGAAACTTGCCGCTTGTAGCTTGCTGCTCGGATTACAGCGACCGCGCCACTTCGACTTTTTCGAAGACTTCGATCTTGTCGCCAGCCTTCACATCGTTGTAGCTCTTCACCGCGATACCGCACTCCATGCCGGCACGCACTTCGGCCACGTCATCCTTGAAGCGACGCAGCGATTCCAGCTCGCCTTCGAAGATGACCACGTCGTCGCGCAACACGCGGATCGGACGGTTGCGGTGCACCATGCCCTCGAGGACCATGCAGCCGGCGACGGCGCCGAACTTCGGCGAACGGAACACGTCACGAACCTCGGCGATACCGAGAATATTCTCGCGGACATCACTGCCGAGCATGCCGGTCAGGGCTTTCTTGACGTCCTCGATGATGTCGTAGATCACGTTGTAGTAACGCAGATCCAGACCTTCCTGCTCGACGATCTTGCGCGCGCCCGCATCGGCCCGCACGTTGAAGCCGAACAGCACCGCGTTGGACGCCAGCGCCAGGTTGGCATCGCTCTCGGTGATACCACCGACACCGCCACCGATGACGCGCACCTGCACTTCATCGTTGCCCAGGCCGCTGAGCGAGCCCTGCAGCGCTTCGAGGGAACCACGGACATCGGATTTGAGGACGATATTGAGCGTCTTCTTCTCTTCCTGCCCCATGTTCTCGAAGATATTTTCCAGCTTGCCGGCATGGGCGCGGGCGAGTTTGACTTCACGGAACTTGCCCTGACGGAACAGCGCCACTTCACGCGCCTTCTTCTCGTCGCTCAGCACGCTGAGCTCGTCGCCGGCTTCAGGCGTACCGTCCAGACCGAGAATCTCCACAGGAATCGACGGACCGGCTTCCTTGATGCTGTTGCCGTTCTCGTCGAGCATCGCACGGATGCGTCCATAGGTGGAGCCGACCAGCGCCATGTCGCCCTGACGCAGCGTGCCTTCCTGAACCAGAACGGTCGCGACCGGGCCACGACCCTTGTCCAGACGCGACTCGACCACCACGCCACGGCCAGGCGCCGAAGGCGTGGCTGTGAGCTCCAGCAGCTCGGCCTGCAGCAGTACCGCTTCGAGCAGCTCGTCGACACCGGTGCCCACCTTCGCCGATACCGGCACGAATGGGGTGTCGCCGCCCCAATCCTCGGGGATCACATCCAGCGCGGCCAGGCCGTTCTTGATGTTGTCCGGGTTGGCGTCCGGCTTGTCGATCTTGTTCACCGCAACCACGATCGGCACACCAGCGGCCTTCGCATGCTGGACGGCTTCCTGGGTCTGAGGCATCACACCATCGTCGGCGGCAACCACCAGGATCACGATATCGGTCGCCTTGGCACCACGGGCACGCATTGCGGTAAAGGCCGCGTGACCGGGGGTATCGAGGAAAGTGACCATTCCGCGCTCGGTTTCCACATGGTAGGCACCGATATGCTGGGTGATTCCGCCAGCTTCGCCGGTAGCGACCTTGGCGCGACGAATATAGTCGAGCAGCGAGGTCTTGCCATGGTCGACGTGCCCCATCACCGTCACCACTGGTGCACGTGTGATGGCTTCGCCTTCGAACCTCAGCAGTTCCGCGAGTTGCTCTTCCAGGGCGTTATCGCTGACCAGGCGGACCTTGTGGCCCAGTTCTTCGGCGATCAGCTGGGCAGTTTCCTGATCCAGCACCTGGTTGATGGTCACCGGAGTACCCATCTTGAACATGAACTTGATGACTTCCGCAGCCTTGACCGACATCTGCTGCGCCAGATCGGCGACCGAGATGGTCTCGCCAATGGCCACGTCGCGAACGATAGGGCCGCTCGGGCTCTGGAAGCCGTGCGCATTACGCTTCTTCAGCTTGGATTTGCCACGACCGCCACGACGGAAGCCGTCGGCATCGTCATCGCCGCTACGCACGGTACGCGACAATGGCGCCTTGGACTTGGGCGCAGGACGTTGCTGAGCCTGCTTGCGATCACGACGTTCGTCGTCATCGCTGCGTGCCTTCTCGGTACGACGAGGCTCTTCCTTCTTGCGCTCATCAACCGGCGCTACGGGCTCGACCGGAGTCTCCTGGGCAGGAGCCGGAGCAACAACCGGCGAACCGACACGCGCCTCCACTTCAGCCTGCGCCTTGCGCCGCGCCTCTTCCTCGGCACGCTGACGCGCTTCCTCTTCGCTCTTCAGGCGCGCGGCTTCTTCAGCGGCACGCTGCTCTTCCAGCTCGCGCTGCTTCTCGGCCTCGATCTCGTCCGGGGTGCGCTTGACGAAGGTTTTCTTCTTGCGAACCTCGACACTGATGGTCTTGCTGCCACCCACCTTCAGTTTGGTCGTGGTCTTGCGCTGCAAGGTAATCTTGCGCGGCTCATCCACCTTGGCGCCGTGGCTGCTCTTGAGGTGCGCCAACAGGGCCTGCTTTTCGTTATCGGTCACTACTTGCTCGGCGCTGGTGTGCGGCAGTCCTGCCTCACGCATCTGCTGCAGCAGTCGCTCGACCGGTGTATCGACCACCTGGGCCAGTTCTTTCACCGTGACTTGCGTCATGCATCTCTCTCCTCAGGCCGCTAATTACTTACTCGAACCAATGGGCTCGGGCGGCCATGATCAGCTTGCCGGCACGTTCTTCATCGATGCCGTCTATGTCGAGCAGGTCGTCAATCGACTGCTCGGCCAGGTCTTCACGGGTGATGACACCCCGCACGGCCAACTCGACCGCCAGTTCCTTGTCCATGCCTTCCAGCGCGAGCAAATCCTCGGCCGGCTGAGCATCTGCCAGTTTTTCTTCCGTCGCGATCGCCTTGGTCAGCAGGCGATCCTTGGCACGGGTCCGTAGCTCATTGACGATATCTTCGTCGAAGCCTTCAATACCGAGCATTTCCTCCATGGGGACGTAGGCAACTTCTTCGAGGGAAGTGAAACCCTCCTCGACCAGTACTTGCGCCAGCTCTTCATCGACATCCAGCTCTTCAATGAAATTGCGCAGAATGTCGCCGGTTTCCTCCTGCTGCTTGGCCTGGATGTCGTCCTCGGTCATCACATTCAGCGTCCAGCCGGTCAGCTGGCTGGCCAGACGCACGTTCTGGCCGCCGCGACCGATGGCCTGGGCCAGATTGTCTTCGCCGACGGCGATGTCCATGGCGTGGGCATCTTCATCGACGATGATGGCAGCGACTTCTGCGGGCGCCATCGCATTGATGACGAACTGGGCCGGGTTCTCGTCCCACAGGACGATATCGACGCGCTCGCCACCGATTTCACCCGAAACCGCCTGCACGCGCGAACCGCGCATACCGATGCAGGCACCTTGCGGGTCGATGCGCTTGTCCTTGGAGCGGACCGCGATCTTGGCCCGCGAACCAGGGTCACGCGAGGCGCCCATCACCTCGATCAGCTCCTCGGCGATTTCCGGCACCTCGATGCGGAACAGCTCGATCAACATCTGCGGCGCGGTACGCGAAAGAATCAATTGCGGACCGCGGTTCTCGGTGCGGATCTCCTTGAGCAACGCACGCACGCGGGCGCCGACGCGGAAGGTTTCGCGGGCGATGATGTCCTCGCGCGCCAGCAGCGCCTCGGCATTGTTGCCCAGATCGACGATGACGCTGTCGCGCGTCACCTTCTTCACCGTGCCGGAAATGATCTCGCCCAGGCGATCGCGATAGGCCTCGACAACCTGCGCACGCTCGGCTTCGCGCACTTTCTGCACGATGACCTGCTTGGCGGTCTGGGCGGCGATACGACCGAACTCGATGGACTCGACCTTGACTTCGAGCACGTCGCCAACCTTGGCGTTGGCTTCGCGAGCCTGCTCCATATCGGTCGTCAACTGATGCGCCGGATCGTCGAAGTCTTCTTCCTCGACGACCGTCCAGCGACGGAACGTTTCGTAACTGCCGTTCTGTCGATTGATTTCCACACGCAGGTCAACTTCATCTTCGAAGCGCTTCTTGGTAGCCGTGGCCAAAGCCAGCTCCAGCGCCTCGAAAATCACACCGGCCGGTACGCCTTTTTCATTGGATACCGACTCCACAACCAGCAGTACTTCTTTGCTCATCGTACGCCTCGCCTTTCGCAATCCATTGGGGTCCGCGGGAACCGCGTTTCACTCAAAACGGGGAACAATATTGGTCTTGTCGATCATGTCGATCGGCAACAGATACTCGTGATCATCAACCAGCACCACCACATCCTGCTCTTCCACCCCGCGGAGAAGACCCTGGAAATTGCGCCTGCCCTCGAAGGGCGAGCGCAGCTTTATTTTTACCTGTTCGCCCACATTCGCGACGTACTGTTCAAGCGTGAACAGTGGCCGATCCATCCCGGGCGAAGACACTTCAAGGGTGTAATCGCTGCTGATGGGATCTTCGACGTCGAGGACACCACTGAGTTGACGACTGACCTTTTCGCAGTCGTCGATAAGAATCCCGTTGGCATGATCGATATAGACCCTCAACAGGGAATGTCTACCCTGCGAAAGGAATTCGATCCCCCAGCACTGATAGCCAAGCGCCTCGACCACCGGGGCCAGCAAGGCGTGCAACTGTTCTAGCTTGCTCGACATCGAAGTCCCTCGCGCATGCTGTACAAATGAAAAATGGGCGAAACGCCCATCCCTATTGATCGCCTGTAGATGCCGGCGACCTGGCTAGAAGCTAATAAAAAGCCCCTCTGTAGGGGCCTTTATCAACTGGTTGCGGGGGCTGGATTTGAACCAACGACCTTCGGGTTATGAGCCCGACGAGCTACCAGACTGCTCCACCCCGCGACAAACTGGGCACGAATTATACGATCGCACCACCCACAGGTCAACCAAAACGCAGAAACAAGAAAGCCCGCATCTGCGGGCCTGCTTGTTTGGTACCGAGGAGGGGACTCGAACCCCTACAGCCTATGGCCACTACCACCTCAAGGTAGCGTGTCTACCAATTCCACCACCTCGGCAAAAACCCTTGCTACTGCCCTTCCTCTACCTCAGGAACATCGCCAGTAGCGCCTGCGGACGGAGCGGACTCCAGAACAGGCACATCTTCAACAGCCGGCTTGCTGACTGGAATCTCCAGAACCGCCGGATCCGGCAAGCCCGCCCGGGACAGCTGACCCGCCTGCTGCGTTGCGAAGTACGCCAACCCCAGACTTGTAACGAAAAAAACGCCGGCGAGTATAGCAGTAAAACGACTAAGAAAGGTAGTAGAACCTTGGCTTCCGAAGACGGTTGCCGAAGCACCCGAACCGAACGAAGCGCCAGCATCCGCACCCTTGCCCTGCTGCAGCAGCACCAGTACAACCAAAGCAAGGGCAACCAGCAGATGCACCACGATCACAACAGTCTGCAACATCTGATCAGTTCCCTGCGGCACGACAGATCGCACCGAAATCATTCGCTTTCAGAGAGGCGCCACCGATAAGCCCCCCATCGATATCCGCCATTCCAAAAAGCTCGGCGGCATTTTCCGCCTTTACACTGCCGCCATACAGAATACGCACGCCATCGGCGATACGCTTATCCTCACGCGACAGCTGCTCACGAATGGCAGCATGTATTTCCTGCGCCTGCTCCGGCGTTGCCGTCAATCCGGAACCAATCGCCCAGACCGGCTCATACGCCACAACCGCCCTCTCGAAAGAGGCAATTCCGGCAGTCGCCAGCACACAGGCCAATTGACGCCCGACCACATCCAGCGTCTGCCCTGCCTGACGCTGCTCCAGCGTTTCGCCAAGGCACAGCACCGGCGTCATTCCGCACGCCAATGCCGCTTCGAACTTCTGGCTCGTCACCTCGTCGCTTTCGCCCAGAATCAGGCGCCGCTCGGAGTGACCAACCAATACCCATCCGCATCCGGCATCGGCCAACTGGGAAGCGGACACTTCACCTGTAAAGGCACCGAAACCGGAGTCTGCCGCACAGTCCTGAGCGCCAACGGCAATCGAACCATCCGTCAACCCGCTCACGACCTGCTCGACATGGACACAGGATGGAAAAACCACGACCTCGACCGCTGCAGGAAACTCCTGCTGGCGGAGCGCTTGGATCAGCTCTGCGACGCTGGCGCGGGTACCGTTCATCTTCCAGTTACCAGCTACCAGGGGGCGACGCATGCTTTACCTCGTCGATCAAAGTGGGCGCAGATGGTACTCAACGAAAACCAACCTGGCAAGCGAGAATCACGCACAAACTTCGCTAACCACTGCCGCCAGCTCTTCGGCATGGCTGCGCACCTGTCTTTCATCGTCACCTTCGACCATCACCCGCACCAGCGGCTCGGTTCCCGACTTGCGCAACAGCACGCGACCACGTCCCGCCATGCGTTCGGTGACGCTGTCACAGACGGCTTGCACCTGCGGATCGGCAATCGGATCACGATCACCGGCAAAGCGCACATTGATCAGCACCTGCGGACATTTTTTCCAGGCCAGACGCTCCTGCGCCAGGCTTTGTCCACGCCGCCTGAGCGCAAGCAGAACCTGCAGCGCGGCAATGATCGCATCACCCGTGGTCACATGCTGCGAGCAGACGATATGCCCCGAATTCTCGCCACCCAGCACCCAGTTACGCTCCAGCATTTCCGCCATCACATACCTGTCACCCACATTGGCGCGAACGAAGGGAATCTCACGCTCCCTGAGCGCCAGCTCCAGTCCCAGGTTGCTCATCAGGGTGCCGACAACGCCGCCTTCGAGACGACCACGCTCCTGCAGGTCGGTCGCGATCACATAGAGCAGCTCGTCACCATCGACCAGAGCCCCGGTGTGATCGACCATCATCACACGGTCGCCATCACCGTCGAAGGCGATACCGAGATCGGCGCCATGCTCGACCACAGCCTTCTGCAACTGCCCGACATGGGTCGAACCGACATCGGCGTTGATATTGAGGCCATCAGGCTGCGCTGCGATGACCACCACCTCGGCACCCAATTCGCGGAATACGCTGGGCGCCACCTTGTAAGTCGCGCCGTGGGCGCAATCGACCACCAGCTTGAGGCCGGAGAAATCGGTACTGGTCGGTACGCTGCTCTTGCAGAACTCGATATAGCGCCCAGCCGCATCGTTGATGCGCGAAGCCTTGCCCAACTGAGCGGACTCGACCACCGTCATCGGCGTATCGAGCAGTTCCTCGATCATCAGCTCGACCTCGTCGGGCAGCTTGCTACCGCTTCCGGAAAAGAACTTGATGCCATTGTCATGATGCGGGTTGTGCGATGCACTGATGACAATCCCCGCCTCGGCGTGGAAGGTGCGGGTCAGATAGGCCACCGCGGGGGTCGGCATCGGGCCGAGCAGCGCCACATCGGCACCCGCGGCGGACAGGCCGGCCTGCAGCGCGGACTCGAACATATAGCCGGAAATGCGCGTGTCCTTGCCAACCAGGATGCGGCATTTGCCCTGCTTGCGAAATGCCATCCCGGCCGCCCAGCCAAGCTTGAGCATAAAGTCCGGGGTAATCGGAAACTGCCCTACGTGGCCGCGAATGCCATCGGTCCCAAAATATTTTCTGCTCATGCTGATTTCCTATTCTGCAGCCTGTACTGCGGCGACCATTCGGACGACATCAACCGTTTCAGCCACATCGTGCACGCGCACGATACGGGCACCCTTGGTAACAGCCAGTGCCGCCAGCCCCAGGCTGCCGTACAGACGTTGTGCGACCTCCCGTCCCAGCGCCTGCCCGATCATGCTTTTGCGTGAAACACCGACCAGCAGCGGACGCCCCAATTCGTGCAGGCGCTCCATATGCTTGAACAGACTGAGATTGTGCGAAAGATTCTTGGCAAAGCCGAAACCCGGATCGAGCACGACCCGTTCGCCGGAAATGCCCGCAGCGGCACACGCCGCCATGCGCTCGGCAAGAAACCCGTAAACCGCCTCGGTCACGTCGTCGTAGCGCGGATCGTCCTGCATGTCACCCGGCTCGCCACGCATGTGCATCAGGCATACGGGTAGACCGCTGTCGGCAGCGGCATCCAGCGCCCCATCGCGCGTGAGCGAACGGACATCATTGATCAGACCGGCCCCCAGCCGTGCGCACTCGCGCATCACCGATGGCGTCGAGGTATCCACTGAAATGATCACATCGAGTTCGCACGCGATGGCATCCACCACGGGCGCGACACGCTCCAGCTCTTCGGTCGGCGAGACCGCCCGTGCACCTGGCCGTGTCGACTCCCCGCCCACATCCACCAGCGTCGCACCCGCTGCCACCATCGCGGCGGCATGGCGCAACGCGGCATCGATGCCGGCATGCCTGCCACCGTCAGAAAACGAGTCGGGAGTCACGTTGAGAATGCCCATGACATGCGGGCGTGACAAATCAAGAACCCGACTGCCGCAAGGCAGTCGGGTCGGGTGCATCGTTTCAGTCATCGTTGAAGCCTTGGCTCAGTGTTCGCCCGCCGGACCGCCGATGGGCGTCTGCGGAAGATCACCTTCCGGCTGCACGGGCGTGCCTGCCGAGCCGGAGCCGCCCTGCCAGTCACGCGGTTCACGTGGAGTACGACCGGCCATGATGTCGTCAATCTGCTCGGCATCGATGGTTTCGTACTTCATCAAAGTCTCGGCCATGAGGTCGAGCTTGTCGCGATTATCGGCCAGGATCTGCTTCGCCGTGTCGTAGCACTGATCGATGATGCTGCGTACTTCAAGGTCGATCAGCTTGGCGGTGTCACCGGAGACGTTGGTGTGCTGACTGCCCGCACTGCGACCGAGAAACACTTCGCCCTCTTCCTCGGCATACATCAACGGACCGAGCTTCTCGGACAGACCCCACTTGGTCACCATGTTCCGCGCCAGCTGGGTCGCACGCATGATGTCGTTGGAAGCGCCGGTGGTGACACCATCAAAGCCCAGGGTCATCTCTTCGGCGATACGGCCACCGAACAGCGAGCAGATCTGGCTGATCAGGGCACGCTTGGACAGGCTGTAACGGTCTTCCTCGGGAAGGAACATGGTCACACCCAGCGCCCTGCCACGCGGAATGATGGAAACCTTGTAGACCGGATCATGCTCGGGCACGAGACGACCGACGATGGCGTGGCCCGCTTCGTGATAGGCGGTATTCAGCCGCTCCTTTTCGGACATGACCATGGATTTGCGCTCGGCGCCCATCATGATCTTGTCCTTGGCCAGCTCGAACTCCTTCATCTCCACCACGCGCTTGCCGGCACGCGCCGCAAAAAGGGAAGCCTCGTTGACCAGGTTGGCCAGATCGGCACCGGAGAAGCCCGGCGTACCGCGCGCAATCAGCGCCGGCTCTACGCTGTCACCCAGCGGCACCTTGCGCATGTGCACATTGAGAATCTGCTCACGACCGCGGATATCCGGCAGGCCAACCACCACCTGGCGATCGAAGCGCCCCGGACGCAGCAGTGCCGGGTCAAGCACATCGGGACGGTTGGTGGCGGCGATGACGATGATGCCATCGTTCATTTCGAAACCATCCATCTCCACCAGCAACTGGTTGAGGGTCTGCTCGCGCTCGTCGTGACCGCCACCCAGACCGGCGCCACGATGGCGACCGACGGCATCGATCTCGTCGATGAAGATGATGCAGGGAGCGTGCTTCTTGGCCTGCTCGAACATGTCACGCACACGGCTGGCGCCGACCCCGACGAACATCTCGACGAAGTCCGAACCGGAGATGGTGAAGAACGGCACCTTGGCCTCGCCCGCCACCGCTTTGGCCAGCAGCGTCTTGCCGGTCCCCGGCGAACCGACCATCAGCACACCGCGCGGAATCCGACCGCCGAGACGCTGGAACTTGCCAGGGTCACGCAGGAATTCGACCAGCTCGGTCACCTCTTCCTTTGCTTCGTCGCAGCCAGCGACATCGGCAAAAGTGGTCTTGACCTGATCTTCGGACAACAGGCGTGCCTTGGACTTGCCGAAACTCATCGGCCCGCCCTTGCCGCCTGCGCCACCCTGCATCTGGCGCATGAAGAACATGAACACCGCGATGATCACCAGGATCGGGAAGCTGGCCACCAGCAACTGGGTCCAGATGCTCTGCTGCTCGGGCTGTTTGCCTTCGATCAGGACATTGTTGTTGATCAGGTCACCGATCAGGCCATTGTCCTGGATTGCCGGGCGGATCGTCTTGAAGCTTTCGCCATCGCTGCGCTTGCCGATGATCACGTAGCCGTCGACGGTTACGCGCTCGACACGACCTTCCCTGACCTGTTCAAGGAATTGCGAATAGTTGAGCGTCTGCGGCTCGGTCGGGCTGGAAAAGTTGTTCATCACGGTCACCAGGACGGCAGCGATGATCAACCACAGAATCAGGTTTTTTGCCATGTCATTCAAATTCATTACCCTCTGGAACAGACCCGCTGTCGTTGGCCCGCTTGACGGCGCCTGTTGGCTGCTCTGGCTAACTTACTACACAACCCGCCCAAACACGCAGGTCGCTCTGTAACCCCATATGAAACATATTAGTCCGTCTGCGCCGGATCGCCGCGAAAACCTCGCGCCAGCAGGTACTGCTCACGAGAACGGTCCCTGGACGACAACGGCTTGCGCATCTGCACCTTGTCGAAATTCTGCCGTATGTCCTTCAGATAGGCATCGAAGCCATCGCCCTGAAAGATCTTGATCAGGAAATCTCCCCCTGGACGCAGTACGCGCATGGCCAGATCAAGCGCCAGCTCGCAGAGAAACATCGCACGGGCCTGATCGGCCACCTTCACCCCACTCATATTGGGGGCCATATCGGAAACTACAAGGTCGACCTGCTTATCACCTACCGCATCAAGAATCTGCGCGAATACTTCGTCTTCGGTGAAATCACCCTGGATAAAGGTGACATCGGCAATGCTGTCCATAGGCAGGATGTCGGAGGCAATCAGCCGCCCCTTGTCCCCGATCAGACGGCTGGTCACCTGCGACCAGCCGCCCGGCGCCGCGCCCAGATCGATCACGGTCATGCCGGGACGCAGAATGCGGTCCTTCTCCTGGATCTCCAGCAGCTTGTAGCTGGCGCGCGAGCGATAGCCGTCGCGCTGCGCCATCTTCACGTAGGGATCGTCGAAATGTTCTTTCAGCCAGCGCGAGCTGGTCTTGGAGCGTGCCAAGCTGTTACCTCATCTGTGCGGCCCGGAACCTCTCGGTTACACTAGCGGACGTTTTTCAGGGTTCTGACGCAAGGGTCGAATTATGCCGCTCACCAACGAGCAGAAGAAACACTACAAATCCATCGGCCATCATCTGAAGCCGGTACTGATCGTATCCGAAAACGGCCTGACCGAAGGTGTGCAGGCCGAACTGGAGCGCGCACTGAGCGATCATGAGCTGATCAAGGTACAGCTACGCATCACCGAACGCGATGATCGCCGCGCTCTGATCGACGAACTATGCCAGATCGGACGCTGCGAACTGGTGCAATCCATCGGCAAGATGGTGCTGGTGTATCGCAAGAACCCCAAGGTCAACAAGCAACTGTCCAACGTGCACCGCTATCAGGCCTGACCCGACCAGCCTGAGCATCAGGCTGGGGGAAACTCAGCGGAGCCCGTCGCGCGCGGCGGCTCCTGCAATACCAGCATCAACCCGCACAGCCCCATGATCAGATAGCTGAACAGCGACCAGCGAGCCGATTCGAGCCATGGCGTCCCAGCGGCGAAAAAGCTGGCGGCCAGCAGCAAAACCGTCAACAGCAACTGCCCGCGCACATCCCGCCATAGACTGCGAAACCCTGCCGCCTGCATCAGCACGACGGCCTGCAGCACGGCACAGAAAGCAGCGAAACCCACCAGCAGCGGCCTCAGGGTGCCGGCGATTTCTGCCACCAGCAACGGTGCCAGGCCGATCTTGTCCAGCGCCGGCAACATCACGAACTGCAACAGCCAGAGGCCACCGACCCAGAATGTCTGGGCCAGCTGCCAGCTGATGACACCTGCGCGCATGGGCTGCGACTCAGAGATGGCGAACCTCGACGATCTCGAATTCGACCAGCCCGCTGGGCGTCTTGACCACGGCAACATCGCCTTCCAGCTTGCCGATCAGCGCACGCGCAATGGGTGAACTCACCGAAATCTTGCCCAGCTTGATCTCCGCCTCGTCCTCACCCACGATCTGGTAGGTCACGCGCTCGTCGGTCTCGACATTGGCGATCTCGACCGTCGTGCCGAAGATCACCTTGCCCGTGTGCGCAATCGCCGTGACGTCGATGATCTGCGCGTTCTGCAGACGGCCTTCGATATCGCGAATCCGCGCCTCGACCATGCCCTGCTGCTCGCGGGCGGCGTGGTATTCGGCGTTCTCCTTGAGGTCACCGAGTTCACGCGCCACGCCGATGTCATGGCTCAGCTTGGGACGCAGCACCTTGGTCAGGTGCTGATGTTCTTCTTCCAGGGCGCGCGCACCCTGGACGGTCATGGGATATTTGGTCATGCCTCGATTCCTGCATGGAGATCCTGCAGACGGCGCACGGTCTTCTCGGGACCGAACTTGAGCGCCTCACAGATCGCCTGGCCACCGGCAATGGTGGTGGTGATGCAGATCTTGTGCTGCAGAGCGTTGCGACGAATGGAGTAGGAGTCCGCGATGGACTGGCGCCCCTCGGTGGTATTGATGATCAGGGTGACTTCGTCGTTCTTGATCATGTCGACCACATGCGGACGACCTTCGGTCACCTTGTTCACGCGACGTACCGGCAAGCCAGCCGCCTCGATGATACGCGCGGTACCGGCGGTGGCAACGACCTCGAAGCCGAGATCGACCAGATCGCGGGCAACCTGCTCGACGTAGGGCTTGTCGTCCTCGCGCACGCTGATGAAGGCGCAACCGGAGGTCGGCAGGATTTCACTGGCGCCCAGCTGAGCCTTGGCGAAGGCTTCGGCGAAGCTGTCGCCGACGCCCATCACTTCGCCGGTGGATTTCATTTCCGGGCCGAGGATGGTGTCGACACCGGGGAACTTGGCGAAGGGGAACACCGCTTCCTTGACGCTGAAGAACGGCGGAATGATTTCCTGGGTGAAGCCGATTTCGGTCAGTGTCTTGCCCGCCATGACGCGCGCCGCGACCTTGGCCAGCGACTCGCCGATGCACTTGGAGACGAACGGCACGGTGCGCGATGCACGCGGATTCACCTCCAGCACGTAGATATCCTCGCCCTGCACGGCCATCTGCACGTTCATCAGGCCGATCACGTCGAGCTCCAGGGCCATCTTGCGCACCTGCTCGCGAATCTCGTCCTGAATGTGCGCAGGCAGCGAATAGGCCGGCAGCGAACAGGCGGAGTCACCAGAGTGAACGCCGGCCTGCTCGATGTGTTGCATGATCGCTCCGATCACCACGATCTCGCCGTCGCACACCGCATCCACGTCCACCTCAATGGCGCAGTTGAGGAAGTGGTCGAGCAGCACCGGACTATCGTTCGAGACCTTTACCGCTTCGCGCATGTAGCGCTTGAGCTCGTCTTCCTCATAGACGATTTCCATCGCCCGACCGCCCAATACGTAGGACGGACGCACCACCAGCGGATAGCCGATGGCCTTGGACGCGGCGATGGCTTCTTCCTCGCTACGCGCGGTGGCGTTCTGCGGCTGGCGCAGGTTCAGGCGCTGGACCATCTGCTGGAAGCGTTCGCGGTCTTCGGCACGGTCGATAGCGTCCGGGCTGGTGCCGATGATCGGCACGCCGGCCTCCTCCAGGGCGCGGCAGATCTTCAGCGGGGTCTGGCCGCCGTACTGCACGATCACGCCCTTGGGCTGCTCGACACGGACGATTTCCAGCACGTCTTCCAGGGTCACCGGCTCGAAATACAGACGATCGGAAGTGTCGTAGTCGGTGGAGACGGTTTCCGGGTTGCAGTTGACCATGATGGTCTCGTAACCGTCTTCACGCATGGCCAGCGCCGCGTGTACGCAGCAGTAGTCGAACTCGATACCCTGGCCGATACGGTTCGGCCCGCCACCGAGGATCATGATCTTGTCGCGGCTCGACGCATTGGCCTCGCACTCTTCCTCGTAGGTCGAATACATGTAGGCGGTGTCGGTGGCGAACTCGGCGGCACAGGTGTCGACGCGCTTGTAGACCGGCAGCACCTTGAGTTTGTGGCGATGGCTGCGCAGGTTCTTCTCGGTGACGCCGAGCAGCTTGGCCAGGCGCGCATCGGAGAAACCCTTGCGCTTGAGCCTGAACATCAGATCGCGATCGATGCTGGACAGGCCGAGGGTCTTGACCTGCTCCTCCTCCTTGACCAGATCCTCGATCTGCACCAGGAACCAGGGATCGATCTTGGTCAGGGCAAAGATATCCTCGATGCTCTTGCCGGCACGGAAGGCATCGGCGACGTACCAGATACGGTCGGCACCGGGCACGGTCAGCTCGCGGGTCAGTGTGCTTTCGGCCTCGGCGGACTCCAGGTTCAGCTTGGGATCGAACCCGGTGGCGCCGACTTCCAGGCCGCGCAGGGCCTTCTGCATCGACTCCTGGAAGGTCCGACCGATGGCCATGACTTCACCGACCGACTTCATCTGGGTGGTCAGACGGGCGTCGGCCTTGGGGAATTTCTCGAAGGCGAAACGCGGGATCTTGGTGACCACATAGTCGATGGCCGGCTCGAAGGACGCCGGGGTGCGACCGCCGGTGATGTCGTTGGACAGCTCGTCGAGGGTGTAGCCCACGGCCAGCTTGGCGGCGATCTTGGCAATCGGGAAACCGGTGGCCTTGGAGGCCAGCGCCGAGGAGCGCGACACACGCGGGTTCATCTCGATCACCACCATGCGCCCAGTGTTCGGACAGATGCCGAACTGCACGTTGGAGCCGCCGGTTTCCACGCCGATCTCACGCAGCACCGCCAGCGAGGCGTTGCGCATGATCTGGTATTCCTTGTCGGTCAGGGTCTGCGCCGGGGCGACGGTGATGGAGTCGCCGGTGTGCACGCCCATCGGGTCGAAGTTCTCGATGGAGCAGACGATGATGCAGTTGTCCTTCTTGTCGCGGACCACCTCCATCTCGTATTCCTTCCAGCCGATCAGCGATTCGTCGATCAGCAGCTCCTTGGTCGGCGACAGGTCCAGACCGCGGGTGCAGATTTCCTCGAACTCTTCACGGTTGTAGGCGATGCCGCCACCGGTGCCGCCCATGGTGAAGGAAGGCCGGATGATGCAGGGGAAGCCGACCTTGTCGAGCACGCCGTAGGCTTCCTCCATGCTGTGGGCGATGCCCGAAACCGGGCAGGCCAGGCCGATATCCTTCATCGCCTTGTCGAAGCGCGAGCGGTCCTCGGCCTTGTCGATGGTATCGGCATTGGCGCCGATCATCTCGACGCCGAACTTCTCCAGCACGCCGTGCTTTTCCAGGTCCAGCGCGCAGTTCAGCGCGGTCTGGCCGCCCATGGTCGGCAGCAGCGCGTCAGGACGCTCTTTCTCGATGATCTTGGCCACGGTGGCCCATTTGATCGGTTCGATGTAGGTGGCGTCGGCCATGGCCGGGTCGGTCATGATGGTGGCCGGGTTGGAGTTCACCAGGATGACACGGAAGCCTTCCTCACGCAGGGCCTTGCAGGCCTGGGCGCCGGAGTAGTCGAACTCGCAGGCCTGGCCGATGACGATGGGGCCGGCGCCGAGGATCAGGATGCTTTTGATATCTGTACGTTTTGGCATGGAGTAACTCTCGAATTCCTGATTTCAGCGATCAGCGACGGGCCGCCATGGCGGAGATGAAGCGGTCGAACAGCGGCGCGACGTCGCAAGGACCAGGGCTCGCTTCCGGGTGCCCCTGGAAACCAAAGGCCATCTTGTCGGTACGCTCGATACCCTGCAGGGTGCCATCGAACAGCGACTTATGAGTGGCACGCAGATTGGCCGGCAGAGTCGTCTCATCGGCGCAGAAGCCGTGGTTCTGGCTGGTGATCATCACTACGCCGGTTTCCAGATCCTGCACCGGATGGTTGGCGCCGTGATGGCCGCTGGACATCTTCACCGTGGTCGCACCGGACGCCAGCGCCAGCAGCTGATGACCGAGGCAGATGCCGAAGACGGGGATATCGGTCTCCAGCACTTCCTGGATCGCCCGGATCGCGTAATCGCACGGCTCGGGATCGCCCGGGCCGTTGGCCAGGAAGATGCCGTCCGGATTCAGCGCCAGCGCCTCGCTGGCCGGCGTCTGCGCCGGCAGCACGGTAACCCGGCAGCCACGCGCGACCAGCATGCGCAGGATGTTGTACTTGACGCCATAGTCGTAGGCGACCACGTGGTACGGCAGCTCACTGGCCGGAATCTCCGGATGGCTGTCGGTTTCCAGGCTCCAGAGGCTGGAACGCCATTCGTAGCGTTCCTTGACGCTGACTTCCTTGGCCAGGTCCATGCCCTTGAGGCCGGGGAAGCTGCGCGCCAGCTCCAGCGCCTTCTCTTCGGTCACATCAGTTCCAGCCAGGATGCAACCATTCTGCGCACCCTTCTCACGCAGAATGCGGGTCAGGCGACGGGTATCGATACCGGCGATGGCGACGGTGCCGTTTTCCTTCAGATAGGCATCCAGCGGCTGCTTGTTGCGCCAGTTGCTGGCCAGCAGCGGCAGGTCGCGGATGACCAGACCGGCCGCCCAGACTTTCCAGGACTCGGCATCTTCCGGCGTGGTGCCGGTATTACCGATGTGCGGATAGGTAAGCGTGACGATCTGCTTGGCATAGGACGGGTCGGTAAGGATTTCCTGATAGCCGGTCATGGCGGTGTTGAACACCACCTCGCCGATTGTCTGGCCGTCGGCACCGATGGATTCGCCGCGAAAGATGCTGCCATCGGCAAGGGCCAGAATGGCTGGCGTAGGAGCTGGCTTAGTCAAGAGACCTCCCAAAGATCAAGGCTGGAGCAGGCGCAGATTGTAAAAAAGCGGGATGACGTGTGAAGGTCATCCCGCTTTTTATTGGAGTCATTCTGCGCAACTTTTAGTGGACACACTAAAGCGGGAAGCTTACAGAAAACCCCTTTTGCGGTCCAGCCGAAATCCACCCGAATTGCAGTGCAGCGGCGAACTCAGCGCAAACCCAGCACATCCTGGATGTCGTACAACCCGGCTGGCTTCTCATCCAGCCAGAGCGCCGCGCGCACCGCCCCCTTGGCGAAGGTCATACGACTCGAAGCCTTGTGCGTAATTTCCACCCGCTCGCCATCGGCGGCGAACAGCACGGTGTGGTCACCCACCACATCACCGGCACGCACCGTGGCGAAGCCGATGGTGTCGCGCTCACGCGCACCGGTCTGGCCTTCACGCCCATAGACCGCAACCTTCTGCAGATCGCGCCCCAGGGCTTCGGCAACTACCTCGCCCATGCGTAGCGCGGTACCGGACGGCGCATCGACCTTGTGCCTGTGGTGCGCTTCGATGATCTCGATATCCACCTCGTCGCCCAGCACCCTGGCGGCTGTATCCAGCAGCTTCAGGCAGAGATTGACGCCGACACTGTAATTGGCCGCGAAAACGATGGGGATGTCCTTCGCTGCGGTGGCGAGACGCTCTTTCTCTTCAACCGAAAAACCGGTGGTGCCGATCACCATTGCCTTGCCTGCGCGACGACAGACATCCAGATTCTTCAGCGTCACCGAGGGATGAGTGAAATCGATCAGCACATCGAACTCATCCACGGCCCTGGCGAGATCGCCGGACAGCGGCACACCGAGACGACCGATGCCGGCCAGTTCGCCAGCATCGGCACCGACCAGCGTACTGTCCGGGCGATCCACTGCGGCGGTCAGCCCGGCGGCGCCAGCACTCTGCTGCACCGCTTCGATCAGAATCTTGCCCATGCGCCCAGCGGCGCCCATCACTGCAATACGTCGCATATAAAGTCAGCTCCAAGCTGCAAGCCTCAAGCTGCAAGCCAAGCGCAACACCCTCTTGCGGCTTGAAGCTTGCTGCTTAAAGCTTCTTTCAAACATCACCGAAAAAGCGCTTCACACCCTCGAACCAACCGCTGGCCTTGGGTGAGTGGGAGGTGTCGCCCTGCAGGGTGCCGCGAAACTCTTCAAGCATCTCGCGCTGGCGCTTGCTCAGGTTGACCGGCGTTTCCACCGCCACCCGGCACAGCAGGTCGCCTGCCGCACCACCACGCACCGGCGCCACGCCCTTGCCGCGCAGACGGAACTGCTTGCCGGTCTGGGTGCCCTCGGGAATCTTCAGCTTGACCCGTCCATCCAGGGTCGGCACTTCCAGCTCGCCACCCAGCGCCGCGTCGGCGAAGCTGATCGGCACTTCGCAATACAGATGCTTGCCGTCGCGCTGGAAGATCGCGTGCTCACGCACGTTGACCACCACGTACAGGTCGCCCGCCGGACCACCCTGGGTTCCGGCCTCGCCTTCGCCGGTCAGGCGAATGCGGTCGCCGGTGTCGACGCCTGCCGGCACCTTGACCGAGAGCGTCTTCTGCTCTTCCACACGACCCTGGCCATGGCAGCTGCCACAGGGATCGGAGATCATCTTGCCGCTGCCATGGCAGCGCGGGCAGGTTTGCTGCACCGAAAAGAAGCCCTGCTGCATACGTACCTGGCCGATGCCACCGCAGGTGGTACAGGTAACGGGGCTGGTGCCTTTCTTCGCGCCCGAGCCATCGCAGGTCTTGCATTCGGCAAGCGTCGGCACGCGAATGGTCACCGTCGTACCACGCACGGCCTCTTCCAGATCCAGCTCCAGCGTGTAACGCAGATCGCTGCCGCGCTGAGCGCCACCGCGTGAGCTACCGCGCGCGCCGGTAAAGAAATCGCTGAATACGTCGCCGAAGATATCGGAGAAATTAGCGTTGCCATACGCCGCGCCCGCGCCAGCCCCCATCTGCGGGTCGACGCCGGCGTGGCCATACTGGTCGTACGCCTGCCGCTTGCTGGCATCGGAGAGCACTTCGTAAGCCTCGTTGGCCTCCTTGAAGGCTTCCTCAGCCGCCTTGTCATCCGGGTTGCGATCGGGATGATGCTTCATGGCGAGGCGGCGGTAAGCCTTTTTCAGCTCCGCCTCGCTGGCGCCACGCTCGACGCCCAGCACTTCGTAATAATCACGTTTGGCCATAAATTTCCTGAACCTTCAAATTCATACCCTCCAGACACGCCGACGCGGGAGCAAGCCCCCGCGCAGCGGTCACGCCTGTCGCGAACGCGTCGCGGCAGACCGGAAGGAAAGGCAGCCCGCACTGACAGCGACAGGCTGCGCGCCCTTCCATGTGGGTCACAAGTGGCGGATTACTTGTTGTCCTTGACCTCTTCGAACTCCGCATCGACCACGTCGTCGCCCGGCTGCGCGCCGTCATCAGCCGGCTGGCCTTCACCACCCTGGGGCTGTTCGGCATACATCTTCTGCGCCAACGGCGTGGACGCCTGGGATACTGCCGCGATCTTGGCTTCGATCTCGGCCTTGTCGTCGCCCTTGATGGCTACTTCCAGCTCGCCAATGGCCTTTTCGATAGCGGTCTTGTCGTCCTCGCTGGCCTTGTCGCCTGCCTCGGTCAGCATCTTGCGCGTGGCATGGACCAGCTGGTCGCCCTGGTTACGGGCGCCGGCCAGCTCTTCGAACTTGCGGTCTTCCTCGGCGTTGGCCTCGGCGTCGCGCACCATCTGTTCGATCTCCTCCTCGGACAGACCGGAGTTGGCCTTGATCACGATGGACTGATGCTTGCCGGTGGCCTTGTCTTTTGCCGAGACATGCAGGATGCCGTTGGCATCGATATCGAAGGTGACCTCGATCTGCGGCATGCCACGCGGCGCTGGCGGAATCTCGGCCAGATCGAAACGACCCAGCGACTTGTTGCCGCTGGCCTGCTTGCGCTCACCCTGCAGCACGTGAATGGTCACGGCGCTCTGGTTATCGTCGGCGGTGGAGAACACCTGGGACTTCTTGGTCGGGATGGTGGTGTTCTTCTCGATCAGCGCGGTCATCACGCCACCCATGGTTTCAATGCCCAGAGTCAGCGGAGAAACGTCGAGCAGCAGCACGTCCTTGACGTCACCGGCCAGTACCGCGCCCTGGATCGCAGCACCCATGGCCACGGCTTCATCCGGGTTGACGTCCTTGCGTGCTTCCTTGCCGAAGAACTCGGCAACCTTCTGCTGCACCAGCGGCATGCGGGTCTGACCACCGACCAGGATCACATCATCGATCTTGCCGGTGTCGATACCGGCGTCCTTCAGGGCGATGCGGCACGGTTCGAGAGTACGCTGCACCAGGTCTTCCACCAGCGCTTCCAGTTTGGCACGGGAGATCTTCACGTTCAGGTGCTTGGGACCGGTGGCATCGGCGGTGATGTACGGCAGGTTGACGTCGGTCTGCTGGCTGGACGACAGCTCGATCTTGGCCTTCTCGGCGGCTTCTTTCAGGCGCTGCATGGCCAGCGGGTCGCCTTTGAGGTTCATGCCGGTTTCTTTCTTGAATTCGTCGACGAGGTAGTCGATCAGGCGGATGTCGAAGTCCTCACCACCCAGGAAGGTATCGCCATTGGTGGCCAATACTTCGAACTGGTGCTCGCCGTCGACTTCGGCAATCTCGATCACCGACACGTCGAAGGTACCGCCACCCAGGTCATAGACGATCACGGTGTGGTCACCCTTGGCCTTGTCCATGCCATAGGCCAGCGCAGCCGCGGTCGGCTCGTTGATGATGCGCTTGACGTCGAGCCCTGCAATGCGACCGGCATCCTTGGTGGCCTGGCGCTGGCTGTCGTTGAAGTAGGCCGGCACGGTGATGACCGCTTCGGTGACCGGCTCGCCGAGGTAGTCTTCGGCGGTCTTCTTCATCTTCTTGAGAATTTCCGCGGAAATCTGCGGCGGCGCCATCTTCTGGCCGTTCACTTCCACCCAGGCATCGGCGTTGTCGGCCTTGACGATCTTGTAGGGGACCATCTGGATGTCTTTCTGCACGACCTCTTCTTCGAAACGACGACCGATCAGTCGCTTCACCGCGTAGAGGGTGTTGTGGGGGTTGGTCACTGCCTGACGCTTGGCCGACTGGCCAACCAGAATTTCGCCATCATTGGCGTACGCAATGATCGACGGCGTGGTGCGACCGCCTTCGGCGTTCTCGATGACCTTGGCCTTGCCGTTTTCCAGAATGGAGACGCAGGAGTTGGTAGTCCCCAGGTCGATACCGATAATTTTGCCCATTTGTCTATCTCCGAAAATCTTGGATGAAATCCGCGCCTGTTTACCGGCTGCGGGTAACACAAAAACGCTTGGCTACCAGATGGGGGTCAGCCGTGAGAATTCAAGCCTTCTCGTCGATCGAAGGCGGAGTCTGCGCAGGCGCCTTGCTGACCACCACCATCGCGGGGCGCAGCAGACGACCGTTGAGCAGGTAACCCTTCTGGAACACCTTGAGCACGCTGCCCGGCTCGGCGTGGGTGCTTTCCTCCATCGCCATGGCCTGATGATGCTCGGGATTGAAGGGCTCACCCTGGGGATCGAGCTGTGCCAGTTGATGGCGCGCCAACGTATCGAGCAGAAGCTTGAGCGTCAGTTCGAGTCCTTCGCGCACAGCCTTGACGGCTTCATCGTCAGGGCTAGACAACTCAAGGCCACGCTCCAGGCTATCAGCCACCGCCAGCAGGTCACCGGCGAACTTTTCCAGGGCGAACTTGTGCGCCTTCTCGACATCCTGCTCGGCACGGCGACGGATGTTCTGCAGCTCGGCAGCAACCCTCAAGGACTGATCCTGCGCAGCGGCCAGCTGTTCTTCCAGAGAGGCTACGCGCCCAGCCAGATCCTCACTCGCCTCGGCGTGCAGGTCTTCATTTTCTTCAAGGGTCTGGTTGTCCAGGTTCTGCTCGTCGGCCATGCGGTCCTCCTCATCAAGTCTTCAGCGGACTGTCAGGTCCGCGCTTGTGCGGCTATATGGGGGCGCGAAATCGTGGTTCAAGGGGAGGACAGCAGCTGCAAGCTGCAAGCTGCAAGCTGCAAGCTGCAAGCTGCAAGCCAGCGTAGGGTGGATGTCGCTTTTACATTCACCGAGGTTCCGCTCGTCGGGTCGATGAAGCGTGACCCGACCTACAGCTGCAGCGAATCAGTGTGCGGGCCGGCGCTCAAAGCCCGTCAAGCTTTCCTCTTCCAGCCTCAGGCTTCCGGCTTCAGGCCGCTTTTACTTGAAGCTTGCGGCTTGCAGCTTGCCGCCGCTTTTTTACCACTTGTAGCCGCCCGAAAAACTACTGTATAAATAGCCAGCCACAGCTTTCGGAGCCCTGACATGCTGGTTCATCTGTCCGTTCACAATTTCGCCATCGTCGAACACCTCGATCTCGAACTGCAGCGCGGCATGAGCGTGATCAGCGGCGAAACCGGCGCCGGCAAATCAATCATGCTCGACGCCCTCGGGCTCGCCCTGGGGGATCGCGCCGACAGCAGCGCGGTGCGCATCGGCGCGGACAAGGCCGATATTCTCGCCAGCTTCGACCTGGACGACATTCCCGATGCCCGCGCCTGGCTCGCCGAGCGCGACCTGGACAACGACGGGCCGTGCATTCTGCGCCGCGTCATTACGGCCGAGGGTCGCTCACGCGGCTACATCAACGGCACGCCCTGTCCCCAGGGCGATCTCAAGGCGCTGGGTGAGCTGCTGATCGATATCCACAACCAGCACGAACACCAGTCCCTGCTCAAGACCGATACCCATCGGCGCCTGCTCGACGAGTACAGCGGCAGTCAGGAGCTGGCACGCCAGGTGCAGCTGGCCGCGCAACGCTGGCGCCAGACCCGACAGACACTGGAGCGACTGAGCAACAGCAGCGACGAACAGCGCGCACGTCACCAGTTGCTCAGCTACCAGCTGGAAGAACTGGAGAATCTGGCACTCGGCGAGAACGAACAGGAACAACTGGAGCACGAACACCGTAACCTGGCCAACGCCGAACAGCTGCTCGGCGCCTGCCGCCAGGTCATGGACATGTGCAGCGAGAGCGATGCCGGCAACGTACTGTCGGCACTGACCGGCAGCCTGCAGCGGCTTTCCGCTTTCCAGAATCAGCCCGGCGCACTGGCCGAAGCGGTGAACCTGCTGGCCAGCGCACAGATTCAGGTCGAGGAGGCCATGGGCGAGTTGAATCGCTTCGTCGATCACTTCGATGCCGACCCCGAGCGCCAGCAAACGCTGGAAGAACGACTGGACGCCATCTACACCCTGGCCCGCAAACACCGCATACAGCCTGCCGAACTGCCGCTGCTGCAGCAGCGCCTGCTTGAGGAGCTTGAAAGCCTCAACGCCGATGACGAGGCCCTTGCACGCCTGGGCGAAGAATTGGCCGCCTACGGTCGCCACTATGAGGAAAAAGCGTCCGAACTGAGCAGGACTCGCCGAAATGCAGCCGAGACACTCGCCGCCTCGGTCGAAAGCGAAATCCAGCGCCTGGGCATGCCGGGCGGCAGATTCAGCGTGCAACTCAAGCCCGCCGCCGAAGGCGACTACATGCCCTTCGGCCTGGAACAGGTGGAGTTTCTGGTCAGCGCCAACCCCGGCCAGCCACTGCGCCCTCTGGCGAAGGTCGCCTCCGGCGGCGAGCTGTCGCGCATCAGCCTCGCGATTCAGGTGATTACCGCACAGACCTCGCGCGTACCGACCCTGGTATTCGACGAAGTCGACGTGGGCATCGGTGGCCCGACCGCCGAAGTGGTTGGCCAGCTACTGCGGCGCATTGGCGAACAGGGGCAGGTATTGACCGTCACCCACCTGCCCCAGGTGGCCGCACAGGGGCATAATCACCTGTTCGTGCACAAGGCACGCGGGCAGGATGAAACCCATACGGCGGTCGCGACTCTGCAGGAGGACGAACGCATCGAAGAGATCGCACGAATGCTCGGCGGTGTCGACCTGACCGAACAGGCGCTGGCGCATGCGCGTCAGATGATCGATTCAGCCCAGGCATGACCGAGCGCGCACCAGAAAGGCGACCCGCAGGTCGCCTTTCTGATATTCCCGTGACTATTCGGGCTTCTTGCGTACGTAGAGCACCAGATTGTGGTCTACCAGCTCGTAGCCATGGCGTGTGACGATCTCTTTCTGCAACATTTCGATCTCATGGTCGAAAAACTCGATGACCTCGCCACTATCGACGCAGACCATATGATCGTGGTGACCGCCGTCGGCGAGTTCGAATACCGCATGACCGCCATCGAAGTTGTGGCGGACAACCAGCCCTGCCGCCTCGAATTGCGTGAGCACACGATAGACAGTGGCCAGGCCGACATCTTCGCCCGCCTCCATCAGCGCCTTGTAGACATCCTCGGCGCTCATATGGCGCTGATCGGCGGTATCCAGCATCTGCAGGATCTTGACCCGTGGCAGGGTCACCTTGAGGCCAGCTTTGCGTAGTTCGCTATTTTCAACCATGGTTGGCTTTCTCACTGCTGCTGTTTCGCAGCCTCCTTCAATACGGGTATGATCCGGGCTTTGCCCAGCCAAGATAGTGGAAGTCATCTACCGATGCAAAACACCAAGCTCATGCTGTCCAGCCTCACGCTTGTGGGCCTGTTCGCACTCGCCGGTTGTTCATTCCCCGGGGTTTACAAGGTGGACATTCAACAGGGCAATGTCGTTACACAGGACATGATAGACCAGTTGCGCCCTGGAATGACCCGGTCTCAAGTGCGGTTTATCATGGGCAACCCCCTGATTACCGACACCTTCCATGCCAGCCGCTGGGATTACCTGTACAGCATCCAGCCGGGCGGCAGCCAGCGCCAGCAGGAGCGCGTGAGCCTGGTCTTCAACGCCAATGACCAGCTGGCAGGTCTTGCCGGCGACTTCAAACCCGGCGTCAGTCGCGATGAGGCGATCCTCGGTACCGGCCAGCCTGCAGGGCAGATCCCGCAGCGCACCGAAGCGCAAGACGAGGCCATCGAGCCCGGCTCCCTGCTCGAACAGATCCAGCGCGAAGTCGATGCCGCAGAGCCAGTGCCTGTGCCGTCGCCGACACCTATCGATACAAACTGATTTCAGTAAAACGTCGGATTACCGCCTGCGGAACGCCGGATCACGCCTTCGGCCAATCCGACCTACGCCTCGCCAGCCTCGGCCTTGCTCTTCGCAGCCTTGGCAGCGCGTTGCTTGCGCACTTCCTTGGGGTCGGCAATCAGCGGGCGGTAGATCTCGACCCGCTCGCCCTCTTCCAGCACGCGCTCATCCGGCTTGGGCACTGCCCTGCCGAAAATCCCCAGCGGGGCAGTTGCCAGATCCAGTCCCGGAAAGAAGCCATCCATTCCCGAAAGCAACACCGCCTGACGCACGCTCGTTCCGGCAGGCACGGTCAGGCTCAATAGTTTCTGCTTGTCAGCCAGCGCGTAGACGACCTCGATCGCAATGACGGCCTTATCCATAGAGCTGCTTCGCGCGGTCACAAAAGGCATCGACCAGGGTGTTGGCCGCCTGGTTGAACAGCGGTCCGAGGGTGGCCTTGACCAGCGGCCCGGCGTAATCGAAGGTCAGGTCCAGGCTGATCTTGCAGGCCTTTTCTCCCAGCGCCTTGAACTCCCAGATGCCGTGCAGATGACTGAAGGGGCCTTCTTCCAGCTTCATCTCGATACGCTTGCCCGGCTGCAGCTCATTGCGCGTCAGAAAGCGTTGGCTCAGCCCAGCCTTCGCCACGGTCATGCTGGCCTGCATCTGCGTCTCGCTGGTGGACAGTACTTCGGTCGCGGAACACCAGGGCAGGAACTGGGGGTAGCTGGCCACGTCGTTGACCATCTCGAACAGCGCGTGCGCCGGGTACGGCAGCAAGGCCGAGCGTTGAATATGTGTCGTCATGCAGACCTTCTACTTCAGTCGACAGCCAAAGACCGCCACAACCCACAGACGCCACTGGCGTCGATGGCAGGAATCGGAGCACCCGTACAGCTATCCGCACACAGCTCAACCGGCACGAGTGAATCAAAAGATGGCACATTGTCGGGGATAAGACCGCCCCTCTCAAGTTTCATGCCGTCGCAGTCCGCAGGTTCTCGCCAGCCGCAACCGGACTCCCTATAATGCGCGGCTATGGCCAAACAGAAGAAACAGTCCCCAGGGACAATCGCGCTGAACAAGAAAGCGCTACACGACTACTTCATCGAACAGAAATTCGAGGCGGGCCTCGTTCTGGCCGGCTGGGAAGTCAAAAGCCTGCGCGCCGGCAAGGCCCAACTTGTCGACAGCTACGTGCTGCTGAAAGATGGCGAGGCCTGGCTGATGGGTTGCCATATCACCCCTCTGAGCACCGCCAGCACACACGTCATCGCCGATCCGACACGCACTCGCAAGCTGCTGCTCAACAAGCGTGAGCTGGGCAAGCTGTTCGGTGCCGTCCAGCAGAAGGGCTACGCCTGTGTTGCCCTTTCGCTGTACTGGAAAAAGCACATGATCAAGTGCGAGATCGCGCTGGCCAAGGGCAAAAAGGAATTCGACAAGCGTCACACCGAGAAGGAACGCGACTCGGCACGCGAGATCCAGCGTGTCATGCGCACAAAGGGCAAGGAAGACTAAGCTTCAGGCAACAGCCCCCTCTTCCTTAAACAGCACTTTCTCGCAAGCCTTTCGCCTTGCCATCTTTACTGCCTTGCCGCCGTTGCGCCCTGGCCAGGCGCTGTGCTTCCTGCTGGCCCTCGGCGAGAACCTCCTGCACGTAATTGATATGGCGGTGAATCACGTCGCGTGCGTCTGTCGCCCGCCGCTCGATGATCGCGTCGTAGAGTTCCTGATGCTGTTTCATCAGCATATTGCGCGTCTCGTCACGTAGCGCATACATGCCACCGATATTGGTCACGACATTGCGCTTGAGCAGGTCGAACAGGCCCCGGATCGTATGCAGCAACACCGTGTTGTGGCTGGCCTCAGCGATGGCCAGATGAAAGCGTGCATCAGCGGCCCCCTCCTCCGCTCGACTGACGTTACCTTCGCGCGAATAACAGTCCTGCAGTGCCGCAAAGGCCTCGCCAAGGCGCCGCTGATCGAGTTCGGTGGCACGCAGCGCCGCGTAGTAGGCACAACTGCCTTCCAGTGTATGCCGGAATTCCAGCAGGTCACGCTGGGCGTCCGGGTTGTTTTCCAGCAGGTGCAACAGCGGATCACTGAAGGTCGAGCCCAGGGACTCGACTACAAAATTCCCACCGCCATGGCGGCTGATCAGCAAGCCCTTTGCTGCAAGCTTCTGAATGGCCTCGCGCAGTGACGGGCGGGACACCCCGAACTGCTCAGCCAACACTCGCTCTGCCGGAAGCCGCTCCCCCGCCTTGAGCGTTCCCTCAAGAATCATGGTTTCAAGCTGTTCCACAATTCTGTCGGCCAGCCTCCGCTGACGAACCATTCCGACTTCCATGACACCTCTCGACTGGTTTGACCACTAACAGGTCCAGCGTAACCACGCGACACCCTTGCCGCAAGACAAGCCTTTGCGACGAAAGTATATAGCTAGCTAATTGACGTAGTTGCCGGAGAGCTCTTACGCTGGCCAAACTCTGTTGAGAATTGGTATTACCAATTGACAAAACCAGAGCGCCAACAAAAAGAGGACTATTAATGCGGTCTCCAGACATCTGCTACGCAACGGTCCATTCGGGCCCCCACCCGCACTTCATGACTACGGGAGCCTGAACATGTCCAATGGACTGCTTGCCCTATTCGCTTTCGCTCCCATCCTGCTGGCGGCCATTCTACTGATTGGCCTGCGCTGGCCCGCCAGCCGCTCCATGCCGCTGGTATTCCTGTTTACTGCCGCAATCGGTCTTTTCGTCTGGGACATGAGCGTAACCCGGATCATCGCTTCCAGCCTGCAAGGTCTGGTCATCACCCTCGGTCTGCTGTGGATCATCTTCGGCGCCATTCTGCTTCTCAACACCCTCAAGCACTCGGGCGGTATCACCGCCATTCGTGCCGGTTTCACCACCATCAGCCCTGACCGCCGTATCCAGGCCATCATCATCGCCTGGCTGTTCGGCTGCTTTATCGAAGGCGCTTCGGGCTTCGGTACGCCCGCCGCCATCGCAGCACCGCTGTTGGTCGCCGTAGGCTTCCCCGCCATGGCCGCCGTACTGCTGGGAATGCTGGTGCAAAGCACGCCAGTGTCTTTCGGTGCAGTCGGCACGCCTATAGTGGTCGGCATCAACAGTGGTCTGGACACAGCCACCATCGGCGCTCAACTGGTTGCCCAAGGCTCCAGCTGGGATATTTTCCTGCAGCAGATCACCAGCAGCGTGGCGATCACTCACGCCACCATCGGCACCGTGATGCCGCTGATCATGGTGGTGATGCTGACGCGCTTCTTCGGCAAGGAAAAAAGCTGGAAGGCTGGCTTCGAAGTCCTGCCGTTCGCGATCTTCGCCGGCCTGGCCTTCACCCTGCCCTACGTTGCCACGGGCATTTTCCTCGGCCCGGAATTCCCCTCGCTGCTGGGCGGTCTGGTGGGTCTGGCCATCGTCACCACAGCGGCTCGCTTCAACTTCCTGACGCCGAAGAATACCTGGGACTTCGCCGATGCCCGCGAATGGCCTGCCGAGTGGGTCGGCACCATCGAGATGAAGCTCGACGAACTTGCGGCACGCCCGATGAGCGCCTTCCGCGCCTGGCTGCCCTACGTGCTGGTGGGCGCGATTCTGGTGATCAGCCGGGTTTTCCCAGAGGTTTCCGCTGCGCTGAAATCAGTCTCCATCGCCTTCAGCAACATCCTCGGTGAGACAGGCATCAGCGCAAGCATCGAGCCATTGTTCCTGCCTGGTGGCATCCTCGTTGCCGTGGTGCTGATCACCTTCTTCCTGCATGGCATGCGCGCCTCGGAACTCAAGGCCGCCGTGAAAGAATCCAGTGGTGTTCTGCTCAGCGCCGGCTTCGTGCTGCTGTTCACCGTGCCGATGGTGCGCATCCTGATCAACTCGGGCGTCAACGGCGCTGAGCTGGCCAGCATGCCAATCCTCATGGCGCGCTACGTCGCGGACAGCGTGGGCGGCATTTATCCACTGCTGGCTCCAGCCGTAGGTGCCCTGGGAGCCTTCCTGGCTGGCTCCAATACCGTCAGCAATATGATGTTCAGCCAGTTCCAGTTCGGCGTTGCGCAGTCACTGGGCATCTCCGGTGCAATGGTGGTTGCCACCCAGGCCGTCGGTGCCGCTGCGGGCAACATGGTCGCCATTCACAACGTGGTTGCCGCTTCCGCCACGGTCGGGCTGCTCGGCCGCGAGGGTCTCACACTACGCAAGACCGTATGGCCTACGCTGTACTATGTGCTTTTCACGGGCATCATTGGCCTGATTGCCATCTATGTATTGGGCGTCACCGACCCTCTGGTCGGCGTGTAAAAAAGCAATGGTTGCCTTGCCCTGCCGGGCAAGGCTGCATTCCAGAAACCGCGTATAGCGGATAACCGGGCCCACCCGGAGACCAAGCCGATGAGCGAACTCTTCTACGACGCCGCGCCCAACGCTACCCGCGTTGCGCCACCGCTGCCGAAACCACGCCTGTACCCCGCCAAGCCGAGCCAGGTCTACCTGTTCGGCACCTGCGTGGTGGACCTGTTCTATCCCGAGGCCGGTCTGGATGCCATACAGCTGCTGGAACGCGAAGGCCTGACCGTGCATTTCCCGCAAGGGCAGACCTGCTGCGGCCAGCCGGCCTACACCACCGGTTACACCGACGAAGCGCGCAAGGTGGCCCGTGCACAACTGGCGCTGTTCGCCAACGACTGGCCGGTGGTGGTGCCCTCGGGTTCCTGCGCCGGCATGCTGCGCCACCATTATCTGGAACTGTTCAAGGACGAGCCGGAAAGCCTGAAGAAGGCCCAGGCGCTGGCCGAGCGCACCTTCGAGCTGGCCGAGTTCCTGCTTTATGTCTGCAAGGCCGAGCTCCGCGACCAGGGCACTCAGGTCAAGGTCGCCCTGCATACCTCCTGTTCCGCGCGGCGCGAGATGAATACGCACCTGCACGTGCGCGAACTGCTGGCTCAGTTGGGCAATGTCGAGCGCGTCGAGCACGACCACGAGAGCGAATGCTGCGGCTTCGGCGGCACCTTCTCGGTGCGCATGCCGGACATCTCCGGCGCCATGGTGCTGGACAAGACCCGCGCGCTGAAGGAATCCGGCGCCCACCAGGTAGTCAGCGCCGACTGCGGCTGCCTGATGAACATCAACGGTTCGCTGGAAAAACAGCGCGAAGCACTTCGCGGCCAGCATCTGGCGTCCTTCCTCTGGCAACGCACGGGAGGTGCCCGATGAACGCTCCGCAACGGATTCCCGCAATCGAGCTGGACTTCAAGGGCCGCGCCCACAACGCCTTGGGCGACGATCAGCTGCGGCGCAACTTCCGCACGGCGATGGATTCGCTGATGACCAAGCGCGCCGCCTCCTTCAGCGATGCCGACGAACGCGAGCGCCTGCGTGAGATGGGCAACCATATCCGCGCTCGCGCCCTGTCCAAGCTGCCGGAACTGCTGGAACGCCTGGAAGCCAACCTGACCCGCAACGGCGTCAAGGTGCACTGGGCCGAAACGGTGGAAGAAGCCAACCAGATCGTGCTGCAGATCGCCCAGGTGCGTCAGGCGAAGCAGGTGATCAAGGGCAAATCCATGGTCAGCGAAGAAATGGAGATGAACCATTTCCTCGAAGGCCACGGCATCGAGAGCCTGGAATCGGACATGGGCGAGTACATCGTCCAGCTCGATAACGAAAAGCCCTCGCACATCATCATGCCGGCCATCCACAAGAACGCCGGCCAGGTCGCCTCCCTGTTCACCGACAAGCTCGGCGTGGAATACACCAAGGATGTCGACCAGCTCATCCAGATCGGTCGCCGCACTCTGCGGCAGAAGTTCTTCGAGGCCGATATCGGCGTCTCCGGCGTTAACTTCGCGGTGGCCGAGACCGGCACCCTGCTGCTGGTGGAGAACGAGGGCAACGGGCGCATGTCGACCACGGTGCCGCCGGTGCATATCGCCGTGACCGGCATCGAGAAGGTGGTGGAGAACCTGCGCGACGTGGTGCCGCTGCTCTCCTTGCTGACGCGCTCGGCGCTGGGCCAGCCGATCACCACCTACGTCAACATGATCTCCGGCCCGCGCAAGGCGCATGAGCTGGACGGCCCGCAGGAAGTGCACCTGATCCTGCTGGACAACGGTCGCAGCCAGGCCTTCGCCGACAGCGAGCTGCGCCAGACGCTCAACTGCATCCGCTGCGGCGCCTGCATGAACCATTGCCCGGTGTACACCCGCGTCGGCGGCCACACCTACGGCGAGGTCTACCCCGGCCCGATCGGCAAGATCATCACCCCGCACATGGTCGGCCTGCACAAAGTGCCGGATCACCCCAGCGCCTCATCGCTGTGCGGCGCTTGTGGCGAAGTCTGCCCGGTGAAGATCCCGATCCCGTCGCTCTTGCGCCGCCTGCGCGAGGAAAACGTCAAGGCGCCGGACGATCCGCACAGGGTCATGCGCGGCCAGGGCAGCAAGTATTCGAAGAAGGAACGGATGATCTGGAGCGGCTGGCGCCTGCTCAACACCAGCCCTGCGCTGTACCGGGCCTTCAGCTTCTTCGCCACCCGTCTGCGCAGCCTGACGCCATCGAACGTCGGCCCCTGGACGCAGAACCACAGCGCACCGAAACCGGCTGCCCGCTCGCTGCACGAGTTGGCGAAAGACCACCTGGAGGGCAAGCGATGAGCGCCAAGGCCAATATCCTCGCCAAGCTGAAGAAGAGCCTGGAAGGCACCACCCCGGTGATCGATGACTACGACGAGTCGCTGGTGACCCAGCCCTGGAGCTATCCTCTGGAGCAGCGTCTCGCCCGTCTACGCCAGCTGATGGAAGCGGTGCACACCGAGATCCACCTGACCAGCGACGCCGCCTGGCCCGCCCTGCTGGAGCAGCTCCTGCACGACCGCCAGCTGCCCAGCCTGCTGATCGCCCCGACCACGCCTTACGGCCAGCGTTTCGCCGAGCATTGCGCCGGTCGCGAAGGGTTACCGACGCTCAAGGCCTACGACCGCCCCGTCGAGGAATGGAAGGACGAACTGTTCAACGACACGCCGGCCAGCCTCACCGGCACCCTCGGCGCCATCGCCTCCACCGGCAGCCTGATCATGTGGCCGACCCGCGAAGAGCCGCGCCTGATGAGCCTGGTGCCGCCGGTGCATTTTGCCATCCTCAAGGCCAGCGAAATCCACGACAACTTCTACGAGATCCAGCAGAAGTTCCAGTGGGCCGCCGGCATGCCGACCAACGCGTTGCTGGTATCCGGCCCCTCGAAGACCGCCGACATCGAGCAGGTGCTGGCCTACGGTGCCCACGGACCGAAGGATCTGATCGTGATGATCCTGGAGGACGCATGAACGCCGCCATATCGCTCGAACGCGCGCCGTTGCCGGCAGCTTTCCTCGCGGCGATCGAACGGCTGATCCCAGCCGAGCGCCGCTTCGACGACCCGCTCTCGACCCTGGCCTTCGGCACCGACGCCAGCTTCTACCGGCTGATCCCCAAGCTGGTGGTGCGCGTCGAGTCCGAGACCGAAGTGGTCCAGCTGCTCAAGCTGGCCCACGCCGAAAACGTACCGGTAACCTTCCGCGCCGCCGGCACCAGCCTGTCCGGCCAGGCGATTTCCGACTCGGTGCTGATCGTGCTCGGCGACAACTGGAACGGCCGCGAGATTCGCCACGGCGGCGCGCAGATCCGCCTGCAGCCGGGCGTGATCGGCGCCAATGCCAACGCCGTGCTGGCGCCGCTGGGGCGCAAGATCGGCCCCGACCCGGCCTCGATCAACGCGGCGAAGATCGGCGGCATCGTCGCCAACAACTCCAGCGGCATGTGCTGCGGCACCGCGCAGAACAGCTACAAGACCCTCGCCGGCCTGCGCATCGTGCTGGCCGACGGCACCCTGGTCGACAGCGAGGATGCCGCCAGCGTCAGCGCCTTCCGCCAGAGCCACGCCGCGCTGCTCGACGAGCTGGCCGAACTGAGCCGGCAGACCCGCGCCAACAGCGAGCTGGCGGCGAGGATTCGCCACAAGTACCGGCTGAAGAACACCACCGGCTTCTCGCTCAACGCCCTGGTCGACTACGACGAGCCGCTGGACATCCTCAACCACCTGATGGTCGGTTCGGAAGGTACGTTGGGCTTTATCAGCGCGGTGACCTACGACACCGTGCCCGATCACCCGCACAAGGCCAGCGCGCTGATCGTCTTCCCCGGCGTGGAAAGCTGCTGCCTGGCCGTGCCGGTGCTCAAGCAGCAGCCGGTCTCGGCGGTGGAACTGCTGGACCGGCGCAGCATGCGCTCGGTGGAGAACATGCAAGGCCTGCCGGAGTGGGTCAAGGCGCTCTCCGCCAATGCCTGCGCGCTGCTGATCGAGTCCCGCGCGGCGACCCAGTCGCTGCTGCACGAGCAGATCAACCTGATCATGGCGTCCATCGCCCACTTCCCGGTGGAGAAGCAGGTCGACTTCAGCGAAGACCCGGTCGTCTACAACCAGCTCTGGCGCATCCGCAAGGACACCTTCCCCGCCGTCGGCGCCGTGCGCCAGACCGGCACCACGGTGATCATCGAGGACGTCACCTTTCCCATCGAACGCCTGGCCGAGGGCGTCAACCGCCTGATCCAGCTGTTCGAGACGCACGCCTACAGCGAGGCGATCCTGTTCGGCCACGCGCTGGAAGGCAACCTGCACTTCGTCTTCACTCAGGGCTTCGACGACCCGGCCCAGGTCGCCCGTTACGAAGCCTTCATGCACGACGTCACCCAGCTGGTGGCCGTGGAGTTCGGTGGCGCCCTGAAGGCCGAGCACGGCACCGGGCGCAACATGGCGCCCTTCGTCGAGCTGGAATGGGGCAGCGAAGCCTACGCGCTGATGTGGAAGATCAAGCGCCTGCTCGACCCCACCGGCATCCTCAACCCGGACGTGGTGCTCTCCGAAGACCCGCAGATCCACCTGAAGAATCTCAAGCCGATGCCCGCCGCCGACGAGATCGTCGACAAGTGCATCGAGTGCGGCTTCTGCGAGCCGGTCTGCCCCTCCAACGGCCTGACCCTGACGCCGCGCCAGCGCATCGTCATCTGGCGCGACATCCAGGCCAGAAAACGCGCCGGCGTCGATACCACCGAGATCGAGCGGCTCTATCACTATCACGGCGTGGAAACCTGCGCGGCCACCGGCCTCTGCGCCCAGCGCTGCCCGGTGGGCATCAACACCGGCGACCTGGTGCGCAAACTGCGCGGCAAGGAAGCCAACAAGACCGGCACCGCCAACTGGCTGGCCGACCACTTCGCCACCGCCGTGCAGGGCACGCGCTTCATGCTGCACGTGGCCAATGGCGCGCACCTGATCATGGGCAGCAAGGCCCTCGGCAAGACCTCGGCGGCGTTCTCCAGGCTCAGCAAGGGCCGTGTGCCGCAGTGGACACCGGCCATGCCGCAGCCGCTGCAACGCCTGCACCTACCCAAGCCGGCAGCGCAGGACGAGCGTCCGCGCGTGGTCTACCTGGCCGCCTGCGTCTCTCGCGCCATGGGGCCGGCGGCGCGCGACCAGGAGCAGCAGCCGCTGCTCGATACCACCCGTTCGCTGCTGGAAAAAGCCGGCTACCAGGTGATCTTCCCGGACAACCTCAACGATCTCTGCTGCGGCCAGCCCTTCGCCTCCAAAGGCTACGCCGAACAGGCCGAGCGCAAGCGCCAGGAAGCCCTCGATACTTTGCTCAAGGCCAGCCGTGGCGGGCTCGACCCGATTTACTGCGATACCAGCCCCTGTACCCTGCGCATGGTCCAAGGCCTGACTGACCAGCGTCTGGACTTCTACGACCCGGTGCGCTTCATCCGCACCCATCTGCTGGACAAGCTGGTCTTCATCCCACAGGAGGCGCCCATCGCCGTGCACGTCACCTGCAGTACCCAGCACCTGGGCGAGGCGCAGGCGCTGATCGACATCGCCCGGCGTTGCGCGAAGGAGGTGGTGATTCCCGAAGGCATCCACTGCTGCGGTTTCGCCGGCGACAAGGGCTTCACCACGCCGGAGCTGAACGCCCACGCCCTGCGCAGCCTGAAGGACGCGGTGCAGGTCTGCGAGGAAGGCATCTCCACCAGCCGCACCTGCGAGATCGGTCTGTCGCAGCATGGTGGCATCGACTATCACGGCCTGGTCTATCTGGTCGACCGGGTGACTCGCAGCAAGGTCACCGCACCCGCCTGAACACCCGAGGGACAAGGACGTCCATCATAAAAATGAAACGCTTGAGCACAGCCGCAGTCCGAAATTCAGAGCCCAGCAGTCCGAGGGCTCCACTTCGCCTCGGCGCTGCCACCATAGACTGACTCAGGCAGGCCCGCCGGGAAGACAACCCTGGAGGACGCTCATGAAACGATTCGCCCTATACGCCGCAGCCGCCCTGCTCGCCAGCCCCGCCGCTTTCGCTGCCGACAAGGACCTCTGCGAAATCAACATGCAGGAAATCGACGACAACATGGCTACCACCATGACCACACTCGGCGAGCCCGCCAAGAGTCAGGTCGAGGAACTTCTCGAACAGGCCCGGCAGGCGCAACAGGCAGGCGACACCGAAGCCTGCATCGCCCACTCGACCAAGGCATTGCAAGAGCTCAAGGGTCCGGGCAGCTCCGGCAGTGGCGGCAGCAGCGGAAGTGGATCGGGCTCAGGCAACTGATCCATCCAATACGGGCAGGCCACCCTGCCCGTTTCACAGCCAGCCCTTGAAATCCGACAGGGCGGACTTATCTATGATTCGACGCAGCCTCCGCTTTGGCGTAGACTGCACAGCACATGAAGCTGAAAACCGCTTCATGGGGCCGATTAGGATTCGACGCCGGTAACGAAACTCTAGGTGCATGCCGAGTTGGTAACAGAACTCGTAAATCCACTGTTGCAAACTTATAGTTGCCAACGACGACAACTACGAAGGGTACGCGCTAGCCGCCTAACCTTCATCTGGTCGCTTCGGCGCCAGCGGTCATGAGGGGATGCCTGTAAACCCAAAATGACTGTCAGACAGAACAGGATCGCCGCCAAGTTCGCTGTAGACGTAACGGTTAAAACTCATACAGCTCGCTCCAAGCACCCTGCCAATCGGGCGGCGCGGAGTTAACTCAGTAGATCTGGCTAAGCATGTAGTACCGACAGCGGAGAACTGGCGGACGGGGGTTCAAATCCCCCCGGCTCCACCATTTCAACACTGAAACCCGTCTAGAATGCGGGTTTCAGACCAGATTTGATGGCATTGGATTACTCACAGTCCGTCTGTGAATCCAAAAGGTATGCCATCATGTCCAAGCGTCAAAGCAAAACAGGTGTCCCTCACCTGGTCTATCAAGCCAACACTGGCTTTCAGTACTACCTCACATTCCCGAAGCACTTCGCGGCCAACCCGAAACTGCCTGCGCAAATCCGGTGGTCGCTCAGCCACGACGAAGCACTTGCCCGCGACCTTGCGAGGTATCTGAACACGGCTTTCGAGCAGTTCCTTGCCAAGGCGACCGAGCACTACGTTGAGCTCTTTTCTGACCGCCTGCTGGCTGACCTCCAAAGGTTTCACTTGGCGGTAGCCGAGGCACTCAAATTCGCCGACCGAGTTTGGAAAGTCCGCCCGTCGCCAATGAAGCTCGCGAACCAAGACCTTTCGGTCGCCCACGCTCGCATGATGAAAGAGAGTGCCGAGCGTGTAGTGCTCTATAGCCACGAGCCAGGGGGCGAAATTTTCTTCGCACTCACACCAACACCCGCACTGGTAAAAGCGCTTGGGGTCGGGTTCGTACGCTTTGACTGGCCGCTCGGAACCAGCAACCAGAACGTGGCGAGCGACGCTGCCCGGTACATTTACGCCGCCCTTGATGTACTCGAGAACGTTCCACCCTCTCCAGGGCGCTATTCGAAAGAATCTCCTGCATTTGCAGCGATGACGCTTTATGAATACTTGTGCCATGCCCGCCCAGACCAGGGTCGGAATCTCATGCACATTCCCCCAGCACTACCGCAATCTCGACAAGCTTTGCATTTTCATCTTCAGCAAGCCAACGCGATGCATCTGAAGCTCCGCATCATTGATCGAGCGCTCTTGGTGCAGGAGGAATCGGGGCTTTATGTGATGCTTATCGAACTTGATCCGCTGTGCATGAAAGCGCATCTGAGAGAAAAGAAAAGCTTTCGGATTGAGCTGCTCACTAGCTCGATCATCATTGCGGTCCTCATGCTGACGTATACGCTGCAGAAGGTTGATAAGGTGCTGTTGCGTTACTTTCAGGAAGACGATCACGAAGATCCTTACGCCCAGGCGATGCAGGAGATCGGTGACCTCGTTCGGCGGATGTTGGGCTCTGCTGCAACCACCGAGCCTATGCAGACGATTCCGGAGCTGAACTCGCCGACAGATGCTGTGGCACCGCCGCAGGATCCTGGCACGCTCGCGTTGCTGAATGCGCTCGGGAGCGTTCTGCCCGACTCGCAGAAAGCCAGGCTTGAAACCCTCTTTACGCAACCGTCGGTCAACGAACGCATTGTCTCGCCGACGAGCAGTCCAAACGCAGGGTTGAGCCTCGCAGCTTTAGTAAAGGAATACGAAGAACGGCAAATTCGTGAAGGAGCCTGGGCTAACCCCCGGACTCGCATTACCGCAAAGGCCCGCCTGGAAGGCCTGTGCGAGCTGCTTGGCGGGCACCGGCAAGTCGAGACGCTGACTCGCGCTGAATTCAACACGCTACGCGATCATCTGCGTAGCTATCCGAAGAACCGGCATCGCCTCCGTGCCATGCGTAACCAGCCGCTAAGTAAGATCATTAGCGACGGTAAATTCGAGCCAATCAACCCTCGCACTGCGAAGAAGTTTTTCGAATTGGCGAGGGCGCTTGTCACCTACGCCCATGATCAAGGTTACATCACCGAAAACATCGCGGCCGGATTGGCGTTCAGCACGAAAGGTGCCGAGGCGCCTAGGAAGCGCACATATAGCCCAAGCCAAATCGAGAAGCTGCTTCACGGCCCGGCCTACACGTTAACCAAGCCGCCGCGCTGGCGTCTGGATGACTACAAGTTTTGGCTTCCGCTGCTCGGTCTCTATACCGGCGCACGGCTTAGCGAACTCTGCCAGCTGCGGCTGGAAGACATTCGGCAGGAGCTCGGCGTTTGGATCATCAGCATCAATCGGACAGGGTCGAAGCAACTCAAAACGTTCGACTCTGAACGGCTAGTGCCCATTCACAAGCAGCTGATCGAGACAGGCTTCCTCGACTATCACCAGGCTCGCCTGGACATAGTTAAGCAGGATATGAAAGCTCCTCTTTTCGAAAATATCCGTGTCTACGGTGATCTTTCTCCTGGGCACGTTGCGAGTCGTTGGTACCTGGGCTCAAGCCAGAGCAGTCATGGCTACTTGGGGCTCTGCGGCCTCGGAGAGGAGGGCCTGACGTATCACGGCCTACGGCATACTTTTATCAACCAATTCCGCCGACAGAACCTCGACCTCGCGAAAGCTAAAGCACTCGTGGGTCACGCTGATAAAAGTACAACTGGCGGCTATGGCGACTGCTATCCGGCAGGCGTCCTCAAGGACGAGCTCGACAAAATCGATTTCGGCATTGGCTTGGATCATATCCATTACCGGCACTATCAGAAGCTACAAAAAGCACAAGGTGACTTCAAAGTTGGGCGGCCGGTTGGCACGCCATTCCCGAACGTGCGAGCTCCTAAGCGCCACTGGAAATCGTACGCATAAGGCCTAGCCAAACAGAGGCGGGAGCCTTGCTCCCGCCCTTTTTACACATCCCTTAATTATTGACAAAGTGTCAATAAAAGCTATCGAAGCTAAGCTTCCAATAGATTACCTTGACTGTTCATTTATACAGTAATAATCTGAAGCCTCACCCACTGTGAGGTATATATGAATGTAACGTCCCCTGTCTCCATTCCTTTTTATAAGGGCCTGAGTCTGATCGTAGAGCCTGGCCATGAAGAGCACTTGCGAATCGCCTTGGCGAACATCTCCGCGGTGACGGACGCGATAAACCGCTTCCACTCTTCACCGTTACTTACCGAGTTCATGGACACTACGCTGTCCCGCTTCCTGCGAGAAAACACTTACGCAGGAAAGTCCGAGCATATGCTGCGGGCTCGAATGGAAAAGCTGAAGGTCGTCCTGACCCGAGATAACCCTACACGCCGAGTCGCTGAGCTTGATCGAGCTGATGTGCAGCGTCTAAAGGATCAGTTGCCATTGTTACTGAAGCAGAACTCGGCTTCGGGAAGTAAAGGCGCAAACCTGATGACCTATTACCAGCTGTTCAATCGCATGCTGGACGAGGCGCTGGAGAGCAAGCTGATTACCGATGCGATCAAGGTTGCTACTTGCAGTACAAAAAAGGCCGAGGTCACAAAGCCATTTCTAGATAGCAACCTGATTCAGATGCTCTCCGGCTGGCCTTACCAAAAGTACCTCGCGGGCACACTGCCCAAGGTCTACCAGGATGCCAAGCCGTATCGGTTCTGGTTGCTTCCTCTCGGGCTCTACACCGGCGCGCGGCTCAATGAACTCTGCCAGCTTCGTGTGCATGATGTCATCCAGGATGTCCACGGCGTAGACCTTATCGACATTAACGATAACGGCTACAACAAGTCGCTGAAAACGGGGACATCGGCACGGCAGATTCCGATCTGCACGAAGCTTGTGGAGATGGGTTTTATAAATTTCGTAGAGGAACGACGTCAGACCGATGGCAACGATGCATTGCTTTTCGGCGAGCTGAGCTTTGACCCGAAGCACTTATACTCCCGCGATCCGAGTCGTTTTTTCTGCGGGCCGTGTACGGGAACGGGATACATCGGTCAGCATTGTCCGCCGGCCGTTAATGGCGGGCTCAATTTTAAAAGTCTCCGTCGTTCGTTTGCCGTCCGGCTGGAACGGTCAGGCATATCTCCGTCCACGATCGCCTATCTGCTTGGCCATGAAGGCAGCGCTCCGGAGGTCACAGCAGACCACTACTTGGAAAAGCCGCTGAGTTTGAGACTGCTGGAGCAGATGGAGCGCGGCCTGACTTACAACATCCAGACCGACGAGATTCGCTGGGAACATTTTAAAATGCTGCTCCATAGCCAGGCGGGACGCGGAAAGCGCGGGAGGAAAAGTAAGCTGCAGCTTCACTAACGCATAGAGCGCGAACGATCATCGCTTGGAGATGGTTATGAGACAGGATGAATAAAAGGCCGCAGCTAATCTGCGGCCTTTTTGGTTCTGAACACAACAGGAAAGAAACCGTATATTTACGCGACTGCGGGTATCACTTGCGGCGACCGTTGGAACACCCAATCGCTGAGCGCTCTTCCACCGAAGAATTTGCACCCGCTGCGACGCGAATTCCGTGACAGTCGGCTGCTGCCACACAAATAGCACTTGAAGCATGGCCCCTTTGGCATCAGACCGGACACCGCGTCATACCTCTCTGCGACAGACACGCGGCATGGTCACCCGCCGCATCATCGACACTCACTAGCTGCCGCAAGCCCTACGAGTGACAAGGCGAGACTGCAGCACTCGAGTCATGTGACATGGCGGTCGTAAGACAAGTGTGCCGCGGTGATCGGGCTTATGATTGAGGCCGGGGCGGCAGCGCCCGCGAATGCCACAGCTCACGTCTGTGCACAATCGCCATTTCGGCCAGGCAACGCCTGGCGGCTATGATTTGACAACAAAATTGCGGGGGCATACTTGAAGCAGCGAAGCGTTCCTTCAAGTATGCCCCCGCGCCCCATACTTGAAACCTTCAAGTATGGGGCAGTTGAGCATTTTGGGCGTTTGCAGGTAAGCGAAACGAATGTGGAGCGAGACCGAGCAATAAGACCAAAATGATCAACTGCCTTCGCGAAGCGGCTGCCATTGTTGTCAAAAAAGGCAGCTTTCTTCATTTGCCGCAGGTAAATGGCTAGCTCTAATTTCGATGCTATGCATGGCTACCTCTGGCAAAGCGGAAGAAGCCTGCTCACGTCCGCTTCCTCTGCGGGATGCGCGACGTTTCTATGCAACGGCCGCCGCTTGGTCACCTCCCATTCTGCGAACCCACCACTTCATATGTCAGGAAAGTACACACCTCTCTGACTGACAAACACTCCGCAGCGCCATCCCTGTACCAGCCTCTCGATGACTGGATTACTCGCGAAATCGGTCGGTCCTTAGTTTTCTCCCTCCGTGCCCAAGCGGTAGAGGTAACGCCCACAGGTCGCAAAGTCTTCATGCTTCAATACCACAGGAACTCCGGTGTACGCCGCAAGCCTGCGCTCGGCCAGTTCGGCGAGCTGCAATGTCCGGGATTAGTTGACCACTACACTTCTCACCGCTAGGAACAAAAAAGTAGAAGCAAGCAGCACAGCACTGCCTGGTAGAACCGGCCTGCTCCGCTCTGGATTGCATAGCATTGCTTGCACTAACCGATCTTAGGTCGCCGCATCTTGAACAAGGTTTCTGGCCCTAGCTGGAAGTAATCCGCCGAGCCGCCGCCGCGCAGGATGGGCTCGGCCGCCACGGTGTCATAAATGCCATCCTTTAACAAAGATTGCTCAATGTGTACGCCAATTACCTCGCCAAGGACCAGCCAGCTTTGCACTAATACGTTATCTGCTCGCTGCAGCTGTACGATTTGGCAAACCCGACATTCGAAAGAAACAGGGCTTTCCAGCACCCGGGGCGCTGAAATCAGTCGGGAGGACGTTGGTGTGAGCCCGCTTAGAACGAACTCGTCAACATCGGGCGCCACGGCTACGCAGCTCTGATTCATGGCCTCCGCCAGCGGACGGGTCGCCAAATTCCAAGCGAACTCGCCAGTTTCTTCGATGTTCGCGAGGCTGTCCTTACGTCCAATGCTTGAAAAGCCAATAATCGGCGGGACGTAATTGAATGCATTGAAAAAGCTATAGGGGGCCAGGTTAAGCCGCCCTTCGTCATCTTTCGATGAGATCCATCCTATGGGCCGCGGCCCCACAATAGCACTGAACGGATCATGACGCAGACCATGGCCCCGGGCAGGCTCGTAGTAGTACATTTCATCCTGCATTTAGCCTCCAGTTCCGGTTTCGCCAGGCTCGCCTGCCCTCGCAACTAGGGATTTCGAGCAAATCGTCAACTAAACAATCCGTCGGCGTATCCCCCCGACAGCCGGTTTGCTGGTGTTGCTATTCTCCCACCACGGCGCGCAGGGACACGCCTAGTGGGTAAGGGGCAGGCAAACCGAACCGCTACAGTACAAGCCATCGAGGCTTCTGTTACAGACGATGCAACTAGGCAGCACATTTCCGTCGCGGTAGCCATGCCTAGTCTGTTCAATCGCTAGCAGACTCATCAGTAGCGCGCGAGCGGGGATGCGCTTAAGCTCGAAGCGGCTTTGGTTGTTATGTTGTCGAGTATCAGGCTACTGGGGGCGAAACACATCCTCCTGTTGCTACGGAGTAGCATGACTCATTATGGGTATCATCAGCGGAGCCGACGAGTGTCCAAGATTAACAGACGCCAATGCTAAGACGGCGCAAACACTTGAGCATATACCGTAGCCAAGAGTATCGATAGTTAGCGAGGGCCACGATAGGCTCAGGGCAAGCCTGCCCGAATTAATGCTCGAACAGAGCTTCGCTGGCCTTCCCGTAAGCCAGCTTCGCAACAAGTTTACCGTTGTTAAAATGAAGCAGATCCAAACCCCGGAGATACGCTGGCTTGCCGCCTAATTCAAGGTTGCAGCGCCAACTAACCATTACTTTACCTGCTTGTTCGTCAATGAATAGGTCTTCGCCAACGTATTGCACCCTGCCAAATGTTCCATCAAAAAATGGTTGGAGCGCATTGCGGATAGCCGTAACCCCAGAGTGGCGCCCACCATAGATATCTTCGAAAACCGCATCATCGGTAAAAAAATTCATGGCTGCGTCCAAATCAGCTTTGTTGTTCGCATCAACAAACCTAGAAGTCGCTTGCTCTAAGTTTCGCTTTTCAGATGACATTACGTTTTCCTCTTGGTGTGTGGATTCATCGTGCCGAAATCAACCCAAAAGCAACGGAGCTGATTTAACCCTAGTTAATAAAGTGCGCAAACTTGAGCTATAATCTATCTGTTGTTAGGCGACAATCTATTATCAACCATGTAGCCAAGCGCTAGCCGAGACGGAACAGAGGGGCGAATAACCCTGGGTGACGCTCGATAAGGAAAGCCTGTAAAGATGATTTCTACGACCCCTCATAACCCATCACTGCCTTTATCTCAAGGAACTCCTCAAAACCGTACTTCCCCCACTCTCGGCCATTACCAGACTGCTTATAACCGCCAAACGGTGCGGTGAAGTCGAGTGCCGCCCCATTGAGATGTACGGCGCCGGTGCGTAGTTGTTTAGCGACCTTCCGAGCGCGCTCCAGGCTTCCGGAACTAACATAGCCAGAAAGCCCGTAGCAGCTGTCATTAGCTATCTTGATCGCCTCATCATCATCGCGGTAAGGCATGATGCATAAGACGGGCCCAAAGATCTCTTCTTTAGCGATCTGCATCTGATTGTTAACCGCACTGAAAATAGTGGGCTGCGCAAAAAAGCCAGACTCGATCCCCTCTGGACGTCCCAAGCCCCCACAAATCAACTTGGCTCCTTCGGCCACGCCCTGCCGAATACATTCCTGCACTTTTTCATACTGCATTGCGCTAGCCAGAGGCCCCAAGTTGGTATCCGCATTCATCGGATCACCGACCATGATTTCCTTGCAGAACTGTTCGGCTAATCGTTCGACCTCATCTATCCTCGAAAGCGGAACCAACATACGAGATGGAGCGTTACAGCTCTGCCCGGTGTTAAGCATCATTGTGCTCACACCGTGCTTAACTGCAGTCTCCAAATCAGCGTCATCTAAGATAATGTTGGCGGATTTACCACCCAATTCGAGGGCGACACGCTTAACAGTCGGTGCCGCAGCTATCGAAACGAGGGTACCTGCTCGGGTGGAGCCGGTGAAGGAAACCAGGTCCACGTCTGGATGGGCAGCTAGGGGAGCGCCCACGCCAGGGCCGTCGCCATTGATTAGGTTGAACACCCCAGGCGGAACTCCAACTTCATCGAAGATTTTAGCAAGCAAATAAGCAGAAAACGGAGCGATCTCACTTGGCTTCAATACCATCGTGCATCCGGCCGCCAACGCGGGCGCCACTTTCGCAGCGATTTGGTTCAATGGCCAATTCCAAGGTGTTATCAAACCACAAACGCCAGCTGGTTCCCGTATCACACGAGTCGTTCCGAGGGACTCCTCAAAATCATAATCGCGCAATATGGAAGTTGCCGTGAGGAAGTGCCCCAGACCGGCCGGCGCCTGTAGCGGACGGGATAGCTGGGCCAGCGGAGCACCCATTTCCTCAGTGATAGCCTTGGCGATCTCATCAAGTTTGGACTCAAATGCTCGGCATACCTGGTCTAGCAGATCAAGACGCTGATCTCTGGTTGTACGGGACCAGCCGTCGAAAGCTTGCCGCGCAGCCTGCACTGCCAGATCAACGTGCTCCTCGGTGCCCAGCGAGATGACCCCGACAATCTCTTCATTCGCAGGATTTATGACTTCGGCTTCACGAGCGCCTTTCGGCATCACCCATTGCCCGTCTATATAAAACTCTCGGTAATCACGCATTGCCATTTTTTCCCTTGAGATAGCTAGCAACCTGATACCCAACCTCCCGACCGCTCTCTATCGCGCCGTCTATAAAACCACGCCAGCCGTTTGCCATGTCGGAACCAGCGAAGAAGAGTCGTCCTTCGCGCTTCTGCAACTCGGTTAAATAGCGAGTTGTCTGACCCGGTCGATAAGTGCACCAAGTGCCCTTAGAGAATGGATCGAGATTCCAATCGTAGCCATAGCTGGACGTGACCTCCACGCCTGGGAGAAGGGGTTGCAGGGCCTTTTCGACCGCTTTGCTATCATTAATGTCGACCAGTTTCGGATCGGCGGAAAAAGCGATAAGCAATGTACCGTTCTCACCGACGTGGTCCGTAAACACCGAAGTGAAAGGCGTTACATCGTTTCTAGCGGGCGCATAGGTCATTACGTTACCTACATCTTGCTTTATACGAATGTAACCCTTAACACCCTTACCCGCATGGCCTTGGGAGGCAATTTCTGACTTTGCATCAGAGAGACGCGGACTGTACTCAACGTCACCCATCGTGTTTAAAGGCACTGCCATGACAACTGCCGATGCCGCAATTGTGCCCTCTTCAGTGGTGATAAGTACCCTATGACTGTCTTGCTTAACTTTTAGCACAGGCGTTGAAAGCTGAATTTCCATATCACTTTCAGCAACCATGGCCTCCAGAAGACTCACGGTACCTGATTTAATTTTATATCTGGCAATTGAGTCGAACATAGTGGGCATGTTGAAGTTGCTGAGTGCAAACCAGCGCATAATCTCGCTATAAGCGATCGTCTCTGGGTAGTTATGTCCATTACCGCTAAGCCATGAATCCATCATGTCTTTTTGCTCGCGGGTTAGGGACAGTTTATTTAAGTACTCAGAAGCTGACAACCCATCCATCTCCTGGAGCGCTTTTTTTGCAAAGAAAGGATCGAAGGGACGTGGGTAGATGTTGTGCGCTTCTTTGTAATATTCAGTACAAGCGGCGCCAAATATTTCGAACGCCTCTGCCGCCGGCGCTCGCTTCACCTGATTATCAGTAACCCAAATAACAGTTTCAGGACTAGCGAGACCGACGGTTTCCTCGATTTCTAATCCATAATGCATGACCTCAGTCCACACATTAGGCTGGGTCCAGTGTACCCAAGTACCTCCAAGCTCCACCTTCTCACCATCGAGCTTAGACGTAAACGTGCGGCCACCTAGGCGACTCCGGCCCTCAAGCACTAATGTTTTCAAGCCGGATCGGCTCAACTCCCTTGCAGCCGTTACCCCCGCAAACCCACCTCCGATCACGACGGCATCGTAATCTACGTTGCTTTGCAGCGGACCAACTCTTTCTTTATCCGCCCCCTGTGCCGTAGCGGACAGTGATAGGATCTGAGAGCCAACGCCTGCAGCAGCAGCACCAATAACGGCACCGCCAAGAAATTTGCGTCGCGATACACCGTCCTTGCTTATATCACCCTTATCGTTAGCCATGTTATCTTTACCCCTTTCTTATTTTACAAGCCGTCGCTTGGACGACCGGCTAGTTGGACGTCTGATTCAGCATGCATATTACGTCGCGCCGATCTTGCTCATTCTTCAGGCCGGAAAACGCCATTCGGGTAAGCGGATAGACCCCCATTGGACTGTTAAGAAACGCATCAAGATGTTCTACGGTCCAGGTGTCGCCCGACTTACGCAGTGCGGAAGAAAACTTATAACCCGGCACTTTGCCAACCTCCCGGCCAACCACACCGTGAAGATTCGGCGCCGCAGGTCCGTGTTTCCCTGTATTGTCATTGCTGTGACAAACCGCGCATGTCTGAAAGATCTTTTTACCATTATCTGGATTGCAATTTTCACTGGCTGTAGCGACAGAAGAAGTAGCCCCAAAAAACAGCGCCCCCAGGCACAACAACACGGCTTGAAACTTTTGTTTTATCATGATCACTTAATCCAGTTATAACGTTGGCTAACCTAATATTTCTTTCGCTTCGCGTCCGGCGCGGAGACCACTCTCCACCGCGCCATCGATGTTGGCGTGCCAGCCGTTACTTGTTTCCGCGCCCGCGAATAAAATGCGCCCTTCAGGTTGCTGCAAGTCTGTCAATCGACTCAGTTGGCCGACACCATAGGCGGCCCATGCGCCCAATGAAAACGGATCCGCAGTCCAATCGTAGGCAGCTATTCCTAGAACTTCCACGCCGGGAAACAGTTTCCGGATTTCCCTAGTAACAGCATCACGATCATTCACGTCGATTGTTTCTGCGCGCGCGATGGTAATCGACAGTATTGTCCCCAACTCATCGCCGTAGTCGTGAGTCTGGACCCAGTTAAGCGGCTGTTGTTCATCAGCGAAAGCAAAAACTCGGCCGAGATTTTCTTTAACATGAACATAAAGCTTAGCGCCTTTACTGAGCTGCCCTTCTTGAATAAAGCGCTGTTTACCCTGCGATAGGGCCGGAGTGAATTGAATGTGGCGATAGGTATTGAGCGGAACCGTCATGATAACTGTTGCGGCGGTAATCGTTTCACCATCGTCAGTTTCGATGCGAACCCCGCCGGCTATTTGCTCCGCTGAGATAACCGGCACGTTTAATCGGACCTCGGCACCGCTATCGTCCAACATGGCCTCGATTAAACCAATAGTGCCTCCCTCTATCCGATAGTGAGTCTGCGTGTCCATAAAAGCGCTGTAGCTCCACCCGCCACAGGCAAATAACTTGAGAACTCCAGGGAGACCATATTTATCTGTGGTCTCACCAGCATAAAGCGCCATGAAGCTATTAAGCTCTGCTCGCTGGGCGCGACTCAGCTCCAGCTCATTTATACGATCCAAGACGGACAGCTTATCTAGCTTACGGGCTCGCTCGGTAAACATGGGCTCATGTGGCCGCGGAAATGCTTCCCAGGCGTCATGGCACATCTTTTCGAAAGCGACTTTGATGTTCGTTCCAAATACTTCAGGCGAAAGCTCTTCAACGTTTCCGTCGTTATACATAACTAGAGTCTTGTCTAGGCTTGCTAGAGGGTCTTCCACTACCCCTCGACCGTAGCGTTGCATTTCCGCCCAAATGTGAGGCTGCAACCAATGGACCCACGCTCCGCCAAACTCGATTTCCTGGCCGGCAAAATGGGAAGTGAACGTGCGCCCACCCAGGCGCGATCGTGCCTCAAGCAGAAGAGTTCGGTAGCCTTGATGGCCACATTCACGCGCAGCCGTCGCGCCAGCGAAGCCGCCACCAACCACGATCACGTCATAATCAAACTTGGTCGCCCGCTTGGAAGTGCTGTTCTCGGAAGCGGTTGCAGATGCAATGAGCCCAAGCCCCGCAGCACCGGCCGTTGCTGCCGCCGCGCCTCCAATAAAAGATCTACGACTAAGGCCTTTGTTTAGTTTGTCATCCATTAACTGACACCTTTAGTATCGTTGTAATTCTACTGAACCGATCAAACTAGCAAGCCGCTTATTCACCGAGATACGCCACAGCTGTTATTTCTATAAGGGTCTTATCGCTCACGAAGTCGGCCACTTTCACACCGGCTGCGCTAGGCGCCACTACCCCTTTATACGCGGCAGTTCTAACGTCTAGAGCTTTGATATAGGTTTCGTTATCGGTCTTGTAGTAGATAGTTTCACTGACAACGCTACTAAAGTCTGCATCATGAGCGGCCAGGATCGCACCCAGACGCTCATAAATAAGCTGCATTTGCTTGTTAGCATCATTGGCGTATACTTCATTTCCCTCTTCATCAACGGCTGTTACGCCACCGATATGAAGAAACCCGCCCGCCTTGACTGCAATTGAAAAACCGTATTGCTGCTCGAATTCAGGATTGAGGTGAAAAGCTTGCTTGGGCTCTGCCGCAAGCAGTTGTGTTGAAGCTAAAGACATAAGGGCGATCAGGCAAACCTTGCTACCTGTGCCGAATTTTTGAAAGAAAGATAACTGCCGCAGGCGTTGATTGGTGACGGTCATTACACATACCCCTTTTGTTTTGTTGTTTTGTGTTTCAAAGCCTATCTCATCGATGGGCATCGACGTTTGACCTAGCGCGCCATTTCACTTAACCGCACACGCCATTATTACCGGATTTTGACACCGCAACCGCTAGCGCAGCTCTTCAGAGTACACATCCCGGTACTGCTTTGGCGTCAATCCTGTCCAGCGACGGAACGCGCGACTAAAAGCACTGAGCTGCGAATAACCTAGCTCCGACGCTATATCGGTAAGCGAGCTGTTATTTTTCCTAAGGAGATCGACTGCTGCTTGGTGACGGACCTGATCCACTAGATGAAGGAAATCGACACCTTCGTTATTGCAACGTCGTTGCAGGGTACGCTCACTCATATGCATAGCGCTGGCAACTTGGGCCAGGGACGGCACACCAGCCTGAAGTTGACGACCCACAATCTGGCTGATTTTTACCGCAACGCTATGTTCGACTCGCCGCTCCACCAGGCGCTCACTGAGGTAACGGAGAGAAAGCATGTACAGCCTCTGATCGGCATTCACGACTGGCTTGGCCAAGACAGAGCGGCAAAACATTACTGCATTGATTGGTTGCTTGAATTTTGGGGCAGTACCGAAAAAATCTTCATGCTCGCGAGTGAATCTTGGCGCAGCGTGTTCGAAGTGAACCAATCGCGGTTTGATATCCGTCCCAGTCGCCTCGCGAATCATGGAGGTAATCGCAGCGAGTGAAAACTCTGAATCCTGACGACGATGTGTGATCCCAGAATCATTCAGACGATACGAGAGGCCGATAGCATCTTCAGTTTGAACAAGTTGCTCTTCTACTGCTTGGGAAAAAACGTTGACGAAGCCTGCCATGACGTTGAGTGCGGACAGTACATTTGGCGCATTGCGCACTGCATGGCCGAAAACCCCCCAATTACTGCACTTGAGCCTCATTGCCATGTGCAGCCCGATATACTGATCTTCCTCAATAGAGATAAGCTCAAGAAGCTCAACGAATTTACGATCCGTTATTTCGGCGTCCGGGTCGTCTAGTACCAGCCGGTCAATACCAAGGCGCTCCAAATAAGGCTCTACAACCTCACGAAACGGGCTAAGGACTGTCTCAGATATTTGTGTTGAATCTTTCGTGCTCATTTAATCGCCCTCGCCATCAGCCTCTCAAATATGTGACGCCGCATCAGCGTGCGTGAGCGATCTACAGCAAGCGCACGCTCGGCCCAACCGTCAGTTTACGAGACAGCCAAGCGAGACTGAAATGCATGCAGGTATCGACCCGCTCAGACTGTCCGATAGGTTAACCGTGTTCCCGGTTAGCACATGCATACAGGCCTCGCTAGGTAAGCGCTTTGAGGTTAGAGACGCTCGATCACTATTGATGTTATTTAGCGTTAACAAGGCATCAACATCCCCCGCACAACCGAGGCCGCAACTGCTTGGGCACCTAGAGACGATCCAGCATGGCCGTTCGACCAAGGATGATGAGATTAGATGGGAACGGTCCGCTCGCACGTCGCCCCTGCAAGGACCTGTCTCTTCTGACAGCGGGGTTGCGGCGTCTTGATTGGTAAGGATTATGTTTATCGACCGCATGAGTGAGCCATGTCTCTTTCGCTGCGGCGGAATCGCGAATACGCGCCTGGAGCGGCTTTAGCCGCAGTTATAAGCAGGCGGCCTTACTTGCGTTCGTTGAACTAGACGGCACCCCAGCGTTCAAGCGGCAGCATCGGTGCGTTGTCGCGCACGCTTCAATAACCTGGCCAAGGTTACATCGAGCCAGAGGCGAGCCATATCGGGCCTAGTTCATCGTATTGCGGCAAGGCTAAATCCGGAAGCCACCCACGAGCTCTTTGAGCCGAGTGGATTGCTGCCTTAAATCAGCGCAGGCGCCCAGGGTCGACTGCAGATTTTGGACGCCTACTTGGTTGAGCGTGTTTATCTCCGTAATGTCTTGATTTAGCGATTCGATTACTGAGGTCTGCTCCTCGGTGGCCGCCGCCACCGACTGGTTCATCGCGTCGATCTCGGCAATGCTCTGGGTCACGCTGGCTAGTCGCTCGCCGGCCTGATCGGCGATGTACGCGCTTTCGTCGCTCTGACGCCGGCTCTCAGTCATTAGGTATACCGAATCCCGTGCCCCGACCTGAAGTTTCTCGATCATTACATGGATTTCGTGAGCGGAGGCCTGGGTACGATGCGCCAAGCTGCGCACCTCATCGGCCACGACTGCAAAGCCACGCCCAGCTTCACCGGCACGGGCCGCTTCGATGGCAGCATTGAGCGCGAGCAAATTAGTCTGAGCTGAGATTCCCTGGATTACATCAAGAATATGACCTATCTCGGCAGTTTGACTATTGAGGGCCTCAAGCTGGGCGCAAGACGCGCTGATATTGGTAGAGAGCAGCTTCATCGCGTCGATATTTTGCTGAACAACTTTGCGGCTCTCCTTGGCTTGATGGCTGGCAGCACCGGCCCGCTGCGAAGCGTCAGCTGCGTTACGGGCGATTTCCTGGGCAGTTGCGCCGAGCTGGTTGACTGCTGCCGCGACGCTGTTTACCCGGCTCGCCTGCTCGTCAGAGTTGGCCATCGATGAGTTAGAGGCATCCAGTACTCGCTGTGCCACTTCGTTTACCTGCAACGTTGTGGAGGAGACTTCGTGAATCGATTCGTGTATACGTCCGACGAAGCGGTTAAAGTCCAACGCCAGCTTTCCGAACTCGTCCCGTGAATGTACGGCGAGGCGGCGAGTGAGGTCGCCCTCCCCTTCGGCAATGCTAGCCATCGCCTGGCTCATGTCCGTGAGGGGACGCATCAACATTTTTATCAGCATGCCTAGCAGCGTTATGACGAGCACCACTGCAATCAGGGCAGCTAGGAATGCGGATATACGGAAATCTGAAAGCGCCGCGTAAGCTTTTTCCTTACTCACAGATATGCCTACGTACCAAGTCACAGAAGGCAAGCCCTGGACGGGGCTGAAGCTGAGGATGCGCTGCTGTCCATCGAGCTCCGCCTCGATAAATCCACTTGTCACCGAAGGCGTATTGTTAGGATACAGCTCGGCCAAGGTTTTCATAACTTTGGTCTGATCCGGGTGCACAAGTACCTTGCCTTCGCTGCTAACTAGGAATGCATAGCCCATTCCGTCGAAGTTCAGTGTGTTGATGATATCCACCAGCACCTTAAGATTAATGTCGCCGCCCACCACGCCGAGGCTCTCGGCTCCGCTTTGCGCAGGCGTTGACGCAGCAATGACCAGCTCTCCAGTCGAGCCATCACGATATGGTCCGGTCAGAGTAGTCGTTCCAGACTCGAGCGCATGCTTGTACCAAGGCTCTAATCGATAATCAGAGCCAGCCTCCATGCTGAAGGAAGGAAAAATAATCAGCTCTCCATCACTCCTACCAAGGTACGTGAAAGCGAAAGCCGAGTTGAGCGCTGGCTGTTTAACGAGCGCTTGAACTTCTATACTCGAACTATCGCGGGCAACGGTCTGGGCTGTGCTTTCTAGCAAAACCAGACGCCCAGCAAGCCAGTTGGCAATGTTGCTAGCGGCTACGCCCCCCATCTCATCTAGGTAGCTCTCGAGCTTCGCCTGAATAACCATGCGTTGCGAAAAATCGTTGTAGAGAGTAAACAAAGTGAAAGCGGCGATGACCACCGATGACGCGGCCACCAATATTTTACGGCTAAACTTTAGTCGACTAAGTATGGCGCGTGTCCGAGGGATTTTCTGGGTCATATGCAAGCTACGTCCTTATTATTTCTTATCTGAGACACTTTCTTCAAATAGCCACTTAGGCGCAGGATCAAGCTAACTCATCCAAGCCTACATATGCCCAAGCGTTGATAATTATACCGGTTTGGTTGGGATAGCTCGCGCTTTGCTACCGGCTTCCTTATTCTCAGGAAGCCACTTAATCGTTAAAGAGCCTCGTCGCCTGCAAGCCAAATAAAATGACCCGAAGGCAACGTTTAAATAAGCGCTCCACAGCAGCTGGTATTTAACTTATCACCTGCTGAATAACAAAACATCTTTACATCCGAAAAACGGAACGTTTTCTAAGGAAAACGCCCGCATTCATGTGCTCAGAAAAGCTCAAGCGGGTAGGAGATAACAAGGCGGGTTTGGGTAAGATCACCGCCAGTGCTACCGTCACCCGAATGCCAAGATTGGACCAGCCTAGCGGTAAGATCTTTGACCGGCCCGCTTTCGGCAACATACTGAGCGCTTAAATTAGTCTCACGCTCCTTCTCAGACTCCCCATAAAGACCGAAGTAGGCCGAATCGGAGCTGACACTGCTACCATCGATGCCATGGCCACGTATATGCCTAGCCATTAACGTCAAACCTGAAACTCCAAAGCTTTGCATGTTTAGCTCGTAGCGAACCTGAACTGAGCGCTCATTCGGAGCATTGAAGTCCGACAGTTCAGCAGCGTTCGCCCAGTATAGCCCGTCGCTATATACTCCTGCTCCAACACCAGATTGTCTGCTGCCTATCGCAGCATAGTCAAGAGGTTGGTCACCATCATTACGCTGTAACGCGACGACAAACGTGTGCGCCCCTGTCGTAAATGCGGAGGAGAGCGATGCAGCTGTCACGTTGATTTCGCCTGCTTTCTCCCGACCTGAGTCGAGGCTACGATATATATTAAAATCGAAAGTCAACGCCTGAGTATCAGAAAACACATGTACATAGTTAACGCCTGCATAGTACTGCGCCATCACGTCCTCATACCGAGAACCATACAGAGACAGTGATAGATTATCTTTAAGACCGTACGTACCTCCAACATAGTCAACTTGGGTGGTACTAACTCCAGCGAAAGCCAATCCAAGCTCACCATTTCGATTTGTGGAAAGGTAACCAGTTCCAGACGTAAAGTGGCCCGCAGAAATAATCGAACCTTCGACGTCAGCGCTTTCTATCATCCAGCCCACTGCGGTTTGGTTAAGCTGATAATAGCTTCCAGTAGCAAAGACCGGGACCTGCGGCTGCAGGTCTCCATACCTTAGTGTAGTATTTGAAAGGCGAACCTTTACACTTCCGCCTGCTTTACCGTAATTGTCAGCAGGCTGGCCGTTACCTCGATAAGGCAGAGTCATTGAGCCCGTACGACTGCCGCTTCCATCAAGCTTCACTGCACCATAAGCAAAAGCATCGATGCCCAAGCCAACAGCACCCTTGGTGAAACCAGACGTGAAATCTAACATTTCACCTTGCGTCCAATCGCGTTGCGCCCCTAAGTCTCCCGTCTGGTGCCAATAATAGTTGCGAGAGAGCAAGGTGAGGCGACTATCTTCAACGAACCCAGCAGATTCGGACTGACTATTTGCATAGCTAAAGCCTACCGGAATTATCAGGAGTGCGGCTCCGGCGAGCTGACTATACAGGGAGGTATTCTTATTCATTTGTTGCTCCCAAGATTCTACAGATTAGAGGTTATAGATTTTGGTGGCGAATTCGGGGAATCCTAATAGAGACCAGGCGGGATTATTAGGCCCCCGATCTGACCAGCAGCCTGTCACAGACGCCAACCGCTCGATCACTTTCGCTGCGTAGTGACAATTCTTAAATGGCGCACGGTGCTACGCTCAACTCAGCTAATCAATAAGTCAATTTTTAATCTCACCTCCTAGCCTCTAACATCAAACCATAATCACCGTGTTTCGTTGGCATCTATTTGCTTTTAGACAAATAACAGAACAACGTGGAGGATGATTTGATATCATCACTGGGCAGCATTTTCAGCCTAAAAGAGAAGTTGACGCTTGCAACGAGCTCAGCCATCTCAAGATATCGCCGGAATCAGTCACATCGCCATACTTCTGGTGTATGTCATATAAAGCTGCATCGTGCGGAGGTGAGGCGCGGTCAGCACAGCAATCAGCTGGCACAAGAACATTAAAGCCAGATTGAACGGCATCCACGGCAGTCGCGCGTACGCAGCCTGAAGTTGTGGCCCCGGTTATCACAACAGTATCCGTGCCGGATCCGGCTAGGAGAGTGGCTAAGGTGGACCCAAAGAAAGACGAGGCGCCCTTTTTAACAACGACCATATCCGATGGCTGAATCCCTGTAGCTTCATCAATTTCCACCAAGCGCGTTCCCAAAACCAAATTGGCCATGCCCGACGCTTTTTTCAGCCAAGGAAGTACCGCCACTTCTGCCGGATGGTAAGCGATGGTAGTGAAAATAACTGGAAAGCCCAGCTGTCGGGCGTAATCACATATTTCTTTCGTGCGCGCAATTTGGCCGGCGGCGTTAAACGCCGTGGGATATTGCTCGTCAGTGAACCCATACGAGAAATCTACTACAATTATTGCTGGTCGAGACCCTCTAGGTACGGGCCGCCCGAATCCTGCAGTATCATATATATTAGCCTGAGACATTTTCTCTCCTTAATACAAGGGCCGCTCTGTAGCGTTCATCTTGCGTCGAGTTGGATTTCCTTAACTACGATATCGCCAGCGATGACAACAGGCGCGTCATCAAGGAACAGCGAGCAATTTCGCAATGGAATATCGAGATGACAGGCTGTGTCATTTAACCCGCCAAGTTCATTATTTGGACCAGTAGAGAACATGACATTGCCGTAGAAACTTCTCGCCTCCATCCCCATGCCGCCAGGGAACTGGCCGGGCACAAAGTTATGCCACCTTGCATAAGGATTCATGCCCCAACCAACATGACTCATTCCCCTTCCCTGTGGGTCATTGAATGAATCCATGTACGCGCTGACTATATCCGCCTCGAGACCGCCGCGAATATCGGTAATCCACCCCTTCTCGATCGTATATGTAATCGGCTCCCTAACCATAAGCAGCTGCGGCAAAAGGATATCGCCTGGCGCGACGACAATTGTTCCGTCTACTCCATCGTCGTCGCCGCCCGTAAACACGAAACCTGAGGGCCAGTGATCCCAGCGTCCAGGTGTATCCGTACATGCGTATTCCGCAACGGTGGGATATGTGTTTAATTTATAAGTTACATCCGTACCATAAGGCGATGTGATTCGCATCACCTTAGCTCGGTCTAGCAACTCCGCAGCAATAGTCACCTTCTCGCGGAGTTCTGGAAATGGTTGCAATCGCGCTAGTAGTTCAGGTGGCTCCACGGCAGTGAGAATGCGAGTTCCCGCTGCTTGAATTGCCATTTGCTCAGGCGAGAAAAGAAGAAATATGCAATCAATGAGCATGTCGCAGTTTTTCAAAGCTTCGACAGCGCCAGGCATATCCGCCAAACCAGTGACACCTACGGCCCACCCTTCTGAAGGTAAAGGCGCCGGCAGTCGCATATGAAACATCTCGGCACCAAGCTGCCGCCCCGCAGACATAAACGCATCCGCATAAGCTAGACGGTCGTTTCCTTGGGTTAGAACGATAAGACGCTCGCCGTTCCTAACTCCCGACATCCTGAGTTGGTGTAGGCATATTTCTGTGAAGCTTAGGTGATCCATCCTAGGCCCCCTTTGCGTCATCGGTGACAGCGCCGAGGAATCCTTCCAAATCGTCCCAAGGAATCATGTGTCCGGCATTTTGAACAGTATAGGTCTTGGTCTGTGGTGCGAGACTCTCGAACTCAGCGATATCTTCCGCGCGGATAACATCCGCTCCGCCAGCTACAATCAGTCGGATAGGAAGCGTCAACTCTAACAAGTCAGCGTGTATATCATCTGTATGAAAACCATCGAAGGCTGTTTTGATGGCCGTATATTGGCAAGTGTGTAGCCACTCCGCGCGGAGTTGGATCTGTTGATCTGTCCAAGTTGGGCAGAAGACTCGCATCTCGTCAACAGAGCAGCCTTTTTGGGCTAAGCGTATGGAGTCGGCATACCATGGCCACTTTGCTGGATATTGCCGTCTCCCTGGCCCAGAGACAGGCGGATCTACAAGAATTAGCTTCGAGAATAACTGCGAATTCTTGCGTGCTGCACGGATCGCGATACGTGCTCCCATAGAGTGCCCTAACACAACAACAGTACCCCCCATCCGTTGGACCAGGGCTACAACATCATCCGACATCGCGTCCAAGGAGTAATCGAGGTCGCCTGCTTCACTCAATCCTCGGCCTCGAATGTCGAGAACATGCACGTCGTAGAACTTTGACAGCCGTTCTGCCACGAATCCCCAAGTGATCGCGGGCGAAGTGATTCCAGGAACCAAAAGAAGCGGCTCACCATTTCCCGGAAAATGAAGGATGTGTTGCCGAATCCCATTGGCATGTACGTTGTAACCTTCCATTAGTACGCCCCCGACAAAAGGGCGCCACCGCCTGGAACTCGTGTGGGCAAGTTCAATGCTTTCAACATTGCCCACGTCGTAGCGACTGCAGCTGAAACAACTGGCTTTCTGGTCTGGGCCTCAACCATAGTTATTGCTGACAGTGACGGCATTTGAACGCATGCGGAAAGAACGATCGCGTCAACGTCATCCGTTCTCATCTTGGCCACGATGTCTGGAAGATTCATTGGATCGTGTGCGGCTACTGCAAGATTGTCGGAGATTTCTAGCGCCCGATAATCTCCAACTTCGATGCCCTCGTTCCGAATATAGTCAACGACTAGCTCAGTTAGCGGCTTCATATATGGCGTTACAACTGCTACGCGCTTGGCACCAAGCGCACGAATACCATCCACAAGCGCTCCCGCCGAGGTAATAACCGGCGTTTTAGCATCGTTCTGCGCAGTGACTGTTTGGAGACGTTCGGCCGAAGCGCGATGATAACCGTGCCCCATGGACATGATGGCGACTAAACAGGCATAACCCATCACATCGACACGCGCGTCAGATAGCTCGAGCGCGCAACGGTCGCTGTCCCCATCCATCCGCGCCAATTCTTCTTTCGTTACATGTTTCATTCGCATGCGAGAGGAGTGAAACGTGAACCGCTCAGGAGCTATTAATTCCCTTGCCTTCAGCAAAGCAGGTATCTCCGTCTCCATAGTGATGTTGGAGCTAGGTACGATCTGCCCGACACGAATGATAGTCATTATCGAAACCCTCTTTTATATAAAACATTTAATTTAGTCGCCAATAACCCAGCACGTGTTATAGGCATGACCGGCGAGTTAGAATGAGCCCGTTCGTTTTGTAGCTGCTAGCTAATCCGGTATACCGACCGGCAGCGCTAAACAGCTAAAGTATCGCTCTCGTACTTGGCAGCGACTGTCTATTGAGCTGTCATTACCGACCCTTCAAACCATGAAACAAGTAAGCGCGCGATGTCACTGCTGTTTTTTTCTGACATAAGCATGTGATTGTTCCCTAAAATCCCATGCTCCTCTAAAAGGAAATGAGTGACATCGTAATTTAGATCTTTTAGATAACTAACAGCTTTACTATTAGCTTCCCTCATCCAAGTCGCCTGCCCTGTCACAAAGCAGATCGGCCTATCAAAAGGATCATGGGAACCGGACAGCTCCGCCGCGCAAAGTCCGTTATCAAATACTCCAAACGAATGCTCTAATCCCGGATATCCAAGCGGCTCTACCGCAGCAACGGCTTTGACTCGATGCCCACCGATAGCCGCCAGCGCCCAACCACACGGCCCGCCTGCTGAATGCGAAACCAAAATCGTATCACCGGTGACTTCAAACAATTTCGGGGCAATCGCTTCTACATGTTGTTGAGCTGCGGTTAAGGTTGTGGCCATTACACCTTGGCTCGCCATGAACCTATCACCGGCAAGCGGCTCGTGATCAGGCCATTGATCGTGACTTTCTGCTTGTGCCCATAGACCCAAAGTTTTGGGATCGACGAATCTTTGATAAAGAGTTTCGTAATCTGGATGAGGTGTATGGGGCCCTAAAACATCAGTATTCCAGCCACTACGGCCGTGACCCGGCCTGTCTAGAACAAAAACCGAAAAGCCAGCTTTCAAAAAGTCATGTACCCACCCAGGGCGCCCGTCAGGGGTGGTCAGAAATTCCGATCCTTGCCCACCACCACCATGTACAAGCGTAATAGACAATGGATGAGGGTTGACAGGTTTGAACCATTGCACGTAAGCATTTATACCTGGAAAACTCCGACCATTGCACGACAGCGGGGCACTGGTAAGAAACATTCCACCAAAGTCGGCCAGTTCAAGATTGGTCGACGGCGCGGTTCTGAATGCCTGCTCGTCTAGCATTATATCTAGCACTCCTACTCACTATTACTTGATTTAGTTTAGCTAAGCTAAGCTAAGCCTAGGTTCATTTCCGTCTGTCACCCTCAGCCAACGAACTGTGCGACGCTAAACCCAAAACGAACGATAGCGCCGGACCGGGTTCCGCAAAGCACTAATCCGGCACGATCAACTTTCGCGTATTACAGGAACGTCTCCATGTGTTCTGGGAATCGGAGTGCGTCGCGCATTCTGTCTACATCTTTCGAGATAGCCCTAGTGTTGTCCACCCACTCGTCTTTGCCTACACCTTGCTTCTGGTGATACAAATTACGAAGGTTATCGCTGGCTCTCGGGGAAACTAACTCAATAAATTTTCTACGACGGTCGGCTTCAAAAACATCCAGGACTTCTTCGCTACGACCTTCATGGATAATTTGATTTAGCGCAGCTGTTAACGCAAACGCATCAAACATACCACCCGTTAGGCCAAGCCCTCCCGTCGGATTAGTCAAATGGGCTGCATCGCCAATTAACAGAACACGACCCAAGCGCATGGTATCTGCAACCCGCTGGTGCATACGGTACGGCGAATAGGCAACCACCTCATATGGATCGTCAGTCGGCAAAAGCTTGTTGAACATCTGACCGATACGGTCTGAAATACCATCCATGGGTAAGTTCGGATCCTCCATGAAAGTGACCCGCCATAGCGAATCACTATCAATACAGCATATAACTGACCCGTAGACGTCATCCACCTGCATGGTGGTTTTACCAAAACCTAGACTGTCGAAATCAAACTTTGTATTTGTTGCAACGTATCGCTGCGGCCATGTTATGCCAAAGAAGTTTTGCTTCATGACCTGTTGCCGAACAAAACTGTTAGCGCCATCGGCACCAACCAGCCATCCACCCTCAATAACTTGTCCAGCGAACTGACCACCAAGTACAACCTGAACCGAATGGGAACTAATCTTATAATCAACAACGGGCGATGAATACCGAACTTCCACATTTGGGAGGGCTTTAAGATGGTTAATCAATATCTTAGAAAGCTTGTCCTGTCCTAAATGAAGCGCATATGGCAACTCGACCTCAGATTCGAGGCATTTAAGATCCCAGAAAATCATTTCGCCAGTTGAGTGCACACGCCATGCAAAGTTCTGCCTCATTAACCCTGCTGCTATGCAGTCGTCGAGCACTCCTAGACGTTTAAGATGAGGCAAAACCGGGAAGTGGTAAACAAGCGCGCGTGGGCTATCACTGGGCTGACTCTCAGCTTCTAGTACCGTTACATTCGCACCCGCCTTGCCTAATCCCAAGGCAGTTAGCAGCCCTACCGGGCCGCCGCCGACAATAATGACGCGCTTATCAATACTCATCACTTACCCTCTTATTAATTTGATTTCCGATCCCTACCGGGATGAACGAAACGCATTGCACGAATCCGGCCTCCCCCATATGACGTAAGCCGGCCGTTAGCGTAATTATATGGCCGTATATATATGTGTGTCAAACCAAGGTTGGCTGGCTTATTTTTCATTCAGTTCAGAAAATGCGTGGTTGAAAAGTTATCTGGTTTGATTATTTAACCGACATAACGGAGATCAATGCCCTTGGTCTCTTTCCAGCATGCCACCACAGCAGCCCCTACTAAGACCATGGCCACTACGTATAAATGATATACCCACCCGTAGCTTAATTCCGTTAACCATGAGTTGAGGTAGGGAGCCGTGCCTCCGAAGACTGCAACGCCAATTGACAATGAAACGCCCATTACCCGTGCTCGGTATTTCGTGGGGATTTGCTCAGTGATAGTCGCTGGCATTGTCCCGCCTATACATGCGACCAAAGCGAGCATACCGCCCTGTGCCACAAATAACGTCCAAGCCTGATCCGTTATCATAGCCATAGCCGGATAGTTCAAGAGGGCAACGGAAAGGAAGTAAAATATCGTTACAGGTTTGCGGCCAATTTTGTCGGACACGTATCCCCAACACGGTACTGCAATCAAATATACAAGCTGAGCTAGGACAGTTGCCGTAAATGCATCACTTGGATTCATTCCCCTCTGGGTTATTGCAATCACGAGCGCATACCCAGTCCAGATATAGAATGGTATCCCTACCCCGGCTTGGTAGAAGAAAATACCCACCGACCGCAGAAAAATTTTCTTGCTAGTCCATTCCCTAGGTGTTTCTGCTGCTAACCGTGAGCTGTTAGCTTTGGTTGCAAAATCCTCAAGCACTTCGCTCTCCATCATGTTTCTCCTTAAAAAAAGGACAACAATGGTAAGGAACGCGCCCAATGCGAAAGGAATCCGCCAGCCCCACGCATTCATATCTTCAGCGGATATAGCATTTGTAAGGAATGCGCCTACGAGGGACGCTAGAAGACTTCCCAGCCCAGCGCTGAAGTACATGCTGCTTGACCACAAGCCGCGTCGCTCTTTAGGTGCAATTTCCGCTAAATATGTGTACGAAGCCGTGGCCTCTCCCCCGTGAGCGAAACCTTGGAGCAATCGGGCCGCCAGGATAATCAAAGATGCCACGCCTCCAATTGATTCATATGACGGCGCGAGGGTAATAATAAGACTCCCGATACCCATCAGCACCATAGATATCAGCAGTACGCTTTTGCGACCGTATGAATCCGCGAGAGTACCGAAAACGATCCCGCCGAGGGGGCGAGAAATAAATCCAACTGCAAATATAGCCAATGTTAAAAGGAGCGCGGAGCTTGGGTCGCTCGGATCGAACATCGCCTTCGCAATATATGATGCAAAAATTGCGTAAATGGTCCAGTCGAACCACTCAAGTATGTTGCCAAGACCAGTAGCGATCATCGAGCGCGTACGCAGCACACCACCCAGTGCTTGGGTGCGTGCAGGTTCGCTAGGAGTTGTTGTTGTTGTAATATTTAACATTTAACTAGTCTTCCTATGGACTCAGCCATGACAGTCGTGGCTACAGCTCGGCCCACCCCGTCACTTTTAAATTGAGAGTTCGGCCACACGTTAAGGACCAGCATTGCATCATTCTGATGGGTTTCGTCTGAAAAGTCCGGCTACCCAAGATTTTATGACCGGCCAGATAAGCGACCGAAGTCCGACAGGCGCGTTTTTTCGCTCAGTTAACGCTCCTTCGCGCAACAGTTGCTCTAGATTTTCTCCAAACATAGAAGCAAGACGTCGAACCGTTTCGATGACAATTCCGCCGCGCCCAAATTGAGCCAACGCTCCGGTGAGCTTCCATGCTAAACCTACATCTATGACTGAGCCCGACTCACCGTTTTGTCTTACCGTCCAAATGATCCGACCCGTAGCGGTGGAACCAGTCAACGCATCCCGACCCCCTACCGTCATCCAGCCTTCCCGGCGTTCATCATTCATTTCGTAAGTTCCATCGCCATTGAAATGGGCCCTAATTGGGCCTAGAGCCATGTGCATTTTTCCAGTTACTTCGTGTTCAGTTAAGCTCACAACCTCTGCCCCAGGAATACAGCTAGCGGCAGTCTTAAGGTCCCGCATAACTGCCCATGCTTCATCTGGCGGGAGGTCGATTTCCACACTCTGTGAAATTGAGTTTGGAAAGTCGTCGGCCTTAGCATCTCGCTTCAAGCTAGGTTCAGGCTTCGAAGATTCGTCAGTTTCATTGGCAACGGACTGAATAGCCTCGCGTTCCTGATGAACCACGACCGGACTTGCACTACCGGTCGGCACCTTTCCACAACTTACTGAACGAATCGCATCAACTATTCCTACATAGCCGGTGCACCGACATAGATTCCCCGCTAATTCGCGCCGAATGCGATTTTCATCAACGTCTCCCAGTCGCAACACAATATCGCGTGCCGTTATAAGCATGCCGGGGGTGCAGAACCCACATTGCAAAGCGTGCTTTTCACGGAAAGCTTTCCTCACATAGGACATCGTAGGGTCATCTTGAAACCCTTCAATGGTGGTGATATTTGAGTCATCGCAATCAACAGCAAAAGCAATACATGAGCGCTGAGGTTTGCCATCGATAAGAATCGTGCATGCGCCACAGACTCCTTGATCGCACCCGAGGTGTGTGCCGGTAAGGCGAAACTGCTCTCTTAGAACGTCCGCAAGCACATCTCTCGACGTGACTGTTGCGGCAATCTTTTCACCATTTACCGTGAGCGTGATAGAGCACGCGGACTGGTCTGGAATAACCTGGTTAATCATCATTTGTAACCCTCAATCCGCCTTATAGCTCTTTCGACCATTGTCAGGTGGATAGCTAGACGATCAGCCTCAACCTCCCGCAGCTTGCTTCGAATTTCCTTTTTCGCAACTTTCAACATCGTTTCTGGGTCGGCTGAGCCTAACTGATTTGATGTTTCCTTGAGGAATAAGGGCGGTCCATCCATTCCTCCGAGAAATGCGCGCGATACCCCTGTTGATGGATCAAAAACTACCGCACATATGGACTTGGCGAATTCGCCGGTTTTTTGGCAAAACTTCACATAAGCCCATCGAGCCGTCGCTGATAGCTTCGGAACCTCAATGCTCGCAAGGATTTCATTACGCTCAAGAGCATTTACGAAAGGAGCGATCATGAGCTCTTCCACTGGGACTTGGCGCTTCCCTTTAGCACCCTGAATGTTGCAAACCGCACCGATTGCGCTCAATGATGTTAACCAGTCCGCTGCAGGATCGGCATGGCACAAAGAGCCTCCTATGGTTCCACGGTTTCGAACGGCGCGGTACGCAATCCCTTTCGCGACATAAGAGAGGTACCGGCCAGTAACGTCTGCAGAATTCTGATCTTCTAGTACGGCATGTGTCACCGCTGCGCCGATGCGGATAGTTTTTTTCGCCTCTTGAATGTCCTGCAGCTCTGGTAAACGGCGAATCGAAACTAAATTATTTGGCCTCGCCAATCGAAGATTCATCATGGGCACTAAGGACTGTCCTCCTGCCATTGGCTTCGCCATGCCCTCTGAAACGGATAACATTTCAACAGCGCTTGAGAGTGAGTCGGCTCGCTCATAGTCAAATTTAGACGGCCTCATAATTTTCTCCCGCAGCTGCAATTGCATTTAGTATCCGTGGAGGCGTCATTGGGAGAGTGCGGACTTTGGCCCCCAACGGTAAAAGTGCATCGTTTATTGCGTTAGCAATCGCAGCTGCGGCAGGGATCGTGCCGGACTCACCGGCACCCTTCACGCCAAAGCTTGTATGCGGAGATGGACTCACGAGGTGATCGAGCCGGAAGCGGGGCACCTCCGCTGCGCCAGGAAGCAGGTAATCTAGTAGCGTCGATGCAAGTGGTTGGCCGTTCTCGTCGTACGGACTTTCTTCGAAAAGCGCTGTACCAATCCCTTGAGCGGCGCCACCGATGGTCTGGCCTTCCACGATCATAGGGTTAATACGCTCTCCGCAGTCCTCGACAATTACGTAGTCGACAATATTAACTTGACCTGTTTCTGTATCGACTTGAACCTTAACTGCGTGTGTACCATAAGCGAAGATTCCGCTATCAACCGGTACTTTGTAGCCTTCGGTAACCTCAAGGCTTTTGATATTCTGCGCACACGTTGGAAGCAAATGCGGTTTCAAATAGAACATGTGGGCGATTTCTTCAAAACTGACGCTTTGATCGCCGATGTAAGCAGCCCCTTCGTCAATCTCCACGTCATCGGGATTGACTTCACCTAGCAGTCCCGCAGCGACAGTCCGAATCCTATGATTCAGAACTTTGGATGCCGCCTCTATCGCGCCTGCGCCAATTACTGCAGATCGGGATGTGAAAGATCCGACAGAATGAGGTGTTAGCTCGGTATCCCCTAAACGAACCTGAATCTTGCTTAGTTCAAACCCGGTCGCAGTGGCCGCAACTTGAGCAAGGGAGGTCTCAAGCCCTTGACCGAAACCTTGGAGGCCCAGCTTCACTTGCAGGGTTCCATCAGCGTTAACTTTAAGAGTTGCTTGATCTAACCCGGGGACAACTGGCATACCCCAAGATGAAAAGAAGCTCGCGCCGTTAGCCGTCTGCTCGTAAAACGTTGCAAAGCCAATTCCTGTTAAGGTTCGTGGCGAAGCCAAACAAGAGGATTGCTCTGATCGGAACTTGTCGAAATCTATCAATTCTCGGGCGCGTTGAAGGCTTTTTCCGTAATCACCAACGTCGAACATTTTTCCCGTAACATCGTGAAACGGCATAGACTCAGGCGGAACCAAGTTAAGCGCACGAACATCGCACGGCTCACGGCCAACGGCGTGAGCTACCGCGTCAATCACTGACTCAATCGCAAAGCATGTACCTACCCGCGCGATACCTCTGTACGGGCAAAAGCTGGGCTTATTGGTAGCCACGACATTCACCCGTGATTGGTAATGGGTGATTTGATACGGGCCAGGTAAGTTGCTTCGCGCGGAGTAGCCTTCCAGAACGGCCGTGAATGGCCAGGTGGAATAAGCGCCATTATCGATGCATATGTCGGCATCCAAACCAACAAGCCGCCCTTCGGGGGTCGCGTAGCCAGTCAGCTTGTACTTGGCTTGTCGAGTACATGCCCCAGCCACCAAATGCTCACGCCTATCCTCTACCCAACGGAAAGGCGTCCTATGCTTAAGCGCGAGCCAAGCAACAACAATTTCTTCGGGAAGGAGCTGAAGCTTATATCCGAACCCACCACCAATGTCTGGTGGAGTGACCCTTATCTTTGATTCAGGAATTCCGAGGAACTGGGCCATTCCGCTACGTACCGGATGGGGGATCTGTGTCGACATTGCGAGCACCAGCTGGTCCGCTTCGAAATCCCAATGCGCCACGATCCCCCTTCCCTCGAGTGGATGGATCGTTTGACGTGAAAGCTCGACCTCGACGTCAACAACAACTGGCGCTTCTTGTGCGAGTGAAGCTAGATCCACCTCAGTTATCATTTCTACAAAGCTGTTATTTGTCCAGCCTTCATGAAGTAGCGGCGCATTGGGTGCAAGTGCCTGGCTAACCGTGGAGAGCGCCGACATCTCTTCGATATCAAGCTGCACTTCATCCGCTAAATCTTCCGCTTGAGCGCGGTCGAGAGCCACGCAAGCGGCGATCGGCTCGCCGACAAACCTTACGCGGCCGGAGGCGAGAACCGGGCACTCGCTGTGTTGGTAACCGGGCGTGGTAACTGGCGTGGTGATTGGCTGAACCCCGACAAGATCAGCATTCGTAAAAACCCGGTTTTCCAAATATCTGGGCTTAATGATTTGGCGAATAACGCCATGCGCGACGGGACTTCTAACAAAAACGACTTCCAGCATACCCGGGAGCCTGATGTCTCCTACGAAGCGCCCGCGCCCTTGAAGATGTCGCTCATCCTCGCGCCTTTCGACTCTCAACCCGATTGAATTTGTCATAGGGGCTGTATCTCCCATTTGCGCAAGACTCAAAGCCAATCCCCGAACTGGGACAGCCAATTTATTATATGTATGACGGTATAATTACTGCCTAATGGTGTCAAGCACAGCCGATAGGATTTTCAGCTTCGCAATGCGATACCCGGCCTGTCACGTTTGCTGGCCGACAGCGCAGGTAGTTAGCACACGCGAATAGGGCGAGATCTCGGCACAGATCGCACGGACCTGAAGCTCGTTAGGGATGGTCTGAAAAAGACTTCCCGAATCTGGTGAAATACGCCGATCCCGTTGCCCGAGTTTCCCGATGAAGCAAATGACCTTCGCCGACGCCGAGTACGCCGGCAAGCGCAAGCAGACCCGCAAAGAGTTGTTCCTGATCGAGATGGATCAGGTGGTGCCGTGGAAGGGTTTGATTGCCCTGATCGAGCCGCACTACCCCAAGGGTGAAGGTGGTCGTCCGGCGTATCAGCTGATGGCGATGCTGCGCGTACATTTGATGCAGAACTGGTTCGGCTACAGCGATCCGGCGATGGAGGAGGCGCTGTACGAAACCACAATCTTGCGCCAGTTTGCCGGGCTGAACCTAGAGCGTATTCCCGACGAAACCACCATCCTCAATTTCCGTCGCCTGCTGGAGAAGCACGAGTTGGCGGCCGGGATTCAGGCGGTGATCAATGGTTACCTGGGCGATCGGGGCCTGTCGCTGCGCCAGGGCACCATCGTCGATGCCACGCTGATCCATGCGCCGAGTTCGACCAAGAACAAGGACGGTAAGCGTGACCCGCAAATGCACCAGACCAAGAAGGGCAACCAGTATTACTTCGGCATGAAGGCTCACATCGGCGCGGATGCCGAGTCAGGTCTGGTGCACAGCGTGGTGGGGACGGCAGCCAACGTTGCTGACGTTACCCAGGTCGACAAACTGCTGCATGGAAAGGAAAACATGGTCGGCGCCGACGCGGGTTACACCGGCGTAGAGAAACGCCCGGAACATGAAGGCCGGGAGGTGATCTGGCAGATTGCGGCCCGCCGCAGTATGTACAAGAAGCTGAGTAAGCGCAGTGCGCTGTACAAAGCCAAGCGCAAGATCGAGAAATCCAAGGCCCAGGTGCGCGCCAAAGTCGAGCACCCGTTCCGTGTGATCAAGCGCCAATTCGGCTACGTGAAGACACGCTTCCGTGGCCTGGCGAAGAACACCGCGCAGTTGGTGACACTGTTCGCGCTGTCGAACCTGTGGATGGCGCGCCGACATTTGCTGACGAATGCAGGAGAGGTGCGTCTGTAATGCGGGAAATGGCCGGCGCGAGGTGCTCGCGCCGGCTATAAATCCGGAAAGAGGGGATGATTTGATCGTTTTTTAGCCGAATCACCGTTTTGAAATCGGCAAGGGTTGGAGTCAGCCAGAAATACCTGACTACTTCAGACCATCCCTAACTCGTTCCTGGCGTTGAATACAATGAGCTTTGGTAAGACGGTATTGTTCTTTTAATGGATATTAAGCAGCTTAAATTTCTTGTGGCCCTCGACGAGGCCCGCCATTTCGGACAGGCGGCTTCGCTCTGTCATATCACTCAGCCTACGCTTTCCATGAGGCTGCGCAGCCTAGAACAGGAGCTGGGGTTGTCCCTAGTGGACCGAGGACAGCGCTTCGAGGGTTTTACTCCCGAGGGCAAACGTATCCTTGCGTGGGCCCGCACGCTTCTCGCAGCGCACGATGGATTACAGGCGGAGGCCTCCGCCTGCCGTGGGCAATTGGTAGGCACCTTGCGTCTAGGGGTCGTACCGTTGTGCGGGTTCGATCCGATGCGGTTAATCTCAATCTTTACTGCAAAATACCCGCATCTCCGTTTCCAGCTTTTCGCGTTGAGTAGCGAACAGATTCTTGAACGTCTCAGCAGCAACCAGCTAGAGCTGGGTCTGTCGTACCTCACCTCACTTGACCGGACCCATTTCACCAGTCTAGAGCTGGCTGAAACGCGTATGGGATTGCTCTATGACGACCGTTATTTCACTTTCGAAACGACTGAGCTCGGCTGGGAAGCGCTCGTCCGGTTACCGTTGGGGCTGCTATCGGGCGGCATGCATTTTCGCCAATCGATTGATCACGGCTTTCGTAGCCGCGGTCTTGCGGTCAGTCCACTACTGGAAACCGACGCTGTGCACATCCTCCTACAGTCTGTTCAGGCTGGCTTATTCTGCGCAGTGATACCGCTGAACAGCGGCTTGGAAGGTCATCATCAGCATCTTCGCCTGGTTACCATTGAAGATGCTCAGACTTTGGCCCCGCTAGGCCTTATTCTCCGGCGAACCGCACCTCGCTCGGCGCTTGGCGACGCTTGTTTCGCTGAAGCCCAGGCGCTGCTAGGCAGGAGTCAGATCCCATGACCCGTAACCCATGGTTTGGCTGCTGATCTTAATAGATATGCTCGATCAAGGGATCAAGCGTAACGATTAGACGCCGTTCAAGCAGCCGCATAGGCTAGGGGTTCGGTCGCCAGCAGCTAATCGGTATGGTTTATCGATTTGGAGCGAATACTTCGAAAGGCAGCCTGGGCCCCGCGATCGTGTTTCCTATCGATCACGTTCGATGGGCCGTTGGACTTTGCGTCGCTTTTGTTGGCCTCATTGGAATCCCCGGCGCGGCAGGGCGTACTTTGATAATCCGACAGACAAACCCTGGTTACGACGGAGTGCGCCATGAGCCTACAACCTGAAGGACCTCGTTATCGACCGTATGCTGGCGCAGCCGCTGGTTGGGGGGCGTTGCGCAGCGTCGGTCGCGCCTGGCTCGAAAGCAAACAACCGTTCAAGAATCTCCGTGCGTTGCTCAAGACAAACCAGCATGGCGGTTTCGACTGTCCTGGCTGCGCCTGGGGTGATTCGCCTGAAGACGGCCGCATAAAGTTCTGCGAGAACGGCGCCAAAGCGGTGAACTGGGAAGCCACCAAGCGTCGTGTCGATGCGGGTTTCTTTGCCCGCTATAGCGTCAGCCAGTTACGCGCGCAGAGCGATTACTGGCTCGAATACCAGGGCCGCCTGACCGAACCGATGCGCTACGACCGGGCCAGCGACCACTACGTGCCGGTGAGCTGGGACGCCGCGTTCAACCTGATCGGCGAACAGCTGAAGCGTCTCGACAGTCCGCAACAGGCGGAGTTTTATACGTCAGGCCGGGCCAGCAACGAGGCGGCGTTTCTCTACCAGCTGTTCGTTCGCGCCTACGGCAGCAATAATTTTCCCGATTGCTCGAATATGTGCCACGAAGCCAGCGGCGTCGCCCTTGGCCAGAGCGTGGGCGTCGGTAAAGGCACCGTAACCTTTGCCGATTTCGAACACGCCGACGCCATTTTCGTGCTCGGTCAGAACCCCGGCACCAACCATCCGCGAATGCTCGAACCGCTACGCGAAGCGGTTAAACGCGGCGCGCAGGTGGCCTGCTTCAACCCGCTCAAGGAACGTGGTCTGGAGCGCTTCCAGCATCCACAGCACGCGCTGGAAATGCTCAGCAACGGCTCCGCACCGCTCAATACCGCATTTTTCCGACCGGCCCTGGGCGGCGACATGGCCGCCTTGCGCGGGATCGCGAAATTTCTCCTGCAATGGGAGCGTGAGGCGCAGGACCAGGGAGAGCCAGCGGTCTTCGATCATGCGTTCATCAACGAACATACCGATGGCCTCGACGCCTATCTGGCGGTGCTGGACGCAACACCTTGGGCGCAGCTCGAAGCACAGTCGGGACTGAGCCTGGCTGACATCCAACAGGCTGCACAACTGTATCGGCAGGCCGAGCGGGTGATCATCTGCTGGGCCATGGGCATCACCCAGCATCATCACTCCGTGGCGACCATCCAGGAGATCGCCAACCTGCAGCTGCTACGTGGCAACCTCGGTCGCCGAGGCGCTGGGCTCTGTCCGGTGCGCGGGCACAGCAACGTGCAAGGCGACCGCACCATGGGCATCAACGAACGGCCGCCGGCCGCGCTGCTGGACGCACTGGAGAAACGCTTTGCTTTCAAGGTGCCCCGCGAGAACGGCCACAACACCGTCGAGGCGATCCAGGCCATGCTCGAAAGTCGCGCCAAGGTCTTCATTGGCCTGGGCGGCAATTTCGCCCAGGCCACGCCCGACAGCCGACGCACCCACCTGGCGTTGCAGAATTGCGATCTGACCGTCCAGATCAGCACCAAGCTCAACCGCAGCCACCTGACCATCGGGCGCGATGCGCTGATCCTGCCGTGCCTTGGCCGTACCGATATTGATTGGCAGGCCAACGGCCCACAGAGCGTCACCGTGGAAGATTCCTTCAGCATGATCCACGCCTCCTTCGGCCAGCTGCAGCCGCTGTCGGCGTTGATGCGCTCGGAGCCAGCGATCGTCGCCGGCATCGCCAAGGCGACAATCGGTAATCATCCGGTGGACTGGGAGGCGCTGATCACCGATTACGACCGCATCCGCGACCTGATCGCCGATACCATTCCCGGCTTTGCCGACTTCAGCCAGCGCCTCCAACATCCGGGCGGCTTCTATCTGGGCAACATGGCCGGCGCACGACGCTGGAATACTCCGACCGGCAAGGCGCGTTTCAAAGCCAATCCGATCCCGACGGATCTGCTACCGGAGCAGGTTCGCCTGAGCGGTCAGCAGCCCGATCTGATCCTGCAGACGCTGCGTTCGCATGACCAGTACAACACCACCATTTATGGTCTCGATGATCGTTACCGCGGCGTCAAAGGCCAGCGCCGCGTCATCTTCGCCAACGAGGCCGACATACTTCGCCTGGGCTACACATCAGGGCAAAAAGTCGACTTGCTGTCCCTCTGGAGCGACGGTGTTGAACGGCGTGTGAACGACTTCGCTCTGCTCGCCTTCGACATCCCGGCAGGGCAGGCAGCCGCTTACTACCCCGAAACCAACCCATTGGTACCTCTTGAGAGCATTGGTATCGGCAGTCACACCCCTACATCGAAGTTCATAGCCATCAAACTTATGCCTAGTACGGCTTCGAATCATAACCGGCGTATCGAAGCCATTGCTCAAGGATGATGCATGAACGCATTGACTGCTTCATCTCGGTTCGATTTCAGTACGGTCACGGTGCTTGTACTTGCGGCTGGTAAAGGAGAGAGATTCAGGGCCTCTGGGGGCACTTGCCACAAACTCGAAGCGCTTATAGCTGCTAAGCCAATGCTGTGGCATGTAATGAAGGCTGTGGATGAGTCCGGGTTACGAGCACTACTGGTACGTCCTCATGGTGGGACTGGCGGTATGGGCGAAAGCATAGCGCTAGGTGTCCGGTCGACACCTGATGCGGCTGGCTGGTTGATACTCCCAGCAGATCTGCCGCTAATTCAGGCCGGCACGTTACACCTCGTCGCGAATAGTCTGAGCCAGAACTTAATTGTTGCCCCTCACTGCGATGGGCGACGTGGTCATCCTGTGGCGTTTAGGCGTGAGCTTTACCACGATCTTGCAGCGCTCTCAGCTGATTATGGCGCCAGTTCTATCGTGCGTGCCAATCAGTCGCTTGGTCATGTCCTCGACTTGGCGGTCGAGGACATAGGCATTGCTGAAGACGTAGACACAATCACAGACCTTGTTCGCGTTGAGAAGATTCTTCGTCTCCGCGAGCATGCCGAACAAACACAATGAGGCGCTATGGAAAGTATTGACGTCATGGTGCTTCGCACCGCGCGGGACTGGCTGGCAGAAGGGCACAGAGTGCTGCTAGCCACGGTAGTTAGAACATGGGGATCATCTCCTCGTCCCGTTGGCTCCATGATGATCCTACGCGATGATGGTCGTGCAGTCGGAAGCGTATCCGGCGGTTGCATTGAGGATGACCTAATTCACTGCTACACGAAGGCATTCGGCGGACGAGGCATTCCGAATTCGATCCCTCAGGTAGTTCGATACGGTGTCAGTGCTGACGAGGCGCACAGATTTGGATTGCCGTGCGGAGGAACTCTCGAACTAGTTTTGGAGTTCATACCACCGCTCAGCTCGTTAGGCGACTCGTTAGACGAGTTGGTCAGCAGACTGGAAACTGGTCAGTTGGTGAAGCGAATTGTCCAGCTCACTGATGGCTCCGTTAGGCTTGTGAATACGGCGGAGCCTGAGTCTCTGAAATTCAATGATGCCCAGCTAATAAATACATTAGGCCCAGGTTATCGAATGCTTATTATCGGAGCTGGTGCCTTGGCGGAGTACCTCTCCACAATGGCTCTGTTCAATGGATTCAAAATAACTATTTGCGATCCACGAAGCGAGTACATCGATACTTGGTCAGTCGCGGGCGTGGAGATTAGCACCGCTATGCCTGACGATGCTGTTTATGCGTTTCGACCAGATATTAGGACTTGCATTGTGGCGCTGAGCCATGATCCGAAGCTAGATGACTTGGCACTGCTACAAGCACTTCAGAGCCCAGCATTTTACATTGGCGCAATCGGCTCTAGGCGCAACAACCGAAGCCGTCGTGACCGGCTCATAACCCATTTTGGCGAGACGGAGCATTCGCTGAAGCGGCTTCGAGGTCCCGTGGGTATCTACATTGGTAGCAAAACCCCTGCAGAAATTGCGGTCAGCGTCATGGCTGAAATAATAGCAGTCAAAAATGGCGTTGCGCTGCCCGTAGAAATGTCAATTCATCAGGCCAAGCTTGCCCAAGAGGCCGCCGCAACTGAGTAAAAATTAATGACATTTGTATATCGGCATCGACGGGTGCGGCGGGCGATAACTTTGTTTGAATCTGGGCCGCACGCTACGTGCTTTAAGATCATTGCTTCGCCCACTTTCACATACTTAGCATAGTTACCGCGTCCTGCTTCGCCACTTTCCACATGCGCGTAACTATGTTTAGGCCGTTAATTTTTGTACCCGCTCAGGCGGCTCAGCAGAAGACAAGCCCACATTGATACGGCGAGCAAAGCTGTGGCGATTGCACCCGGCGCGGTAGGCTAAATGCCAACAAAAAAGCAGTTGATAGCTGTGGCGTAAGAAACACCGATAAAGACTCAGCCGAGACAGCAGCGCGAGCGGGACCTTCATGTCCCGCCAAAGGCGCGCGGCCTACCACAAGCATATGTAAAGCTGTGCCGATACTAATTTACGCTTGGCTGTTCAGCCAGATTTAGCTCAGGCGTAACTGAGGTCGACACCTCAACTCTTCTTTGCCGGTTCTTCGGCCTTCTGCCCTTCCACGTTATAGGTAAAGCTCTGCTTTTCCACGCTTGGCTTATCCTCACTCGCTCCCATTGAATTGCGAAATCCTTTTATCGCCTCCCCCATGTCTGAGCCTAGCCCTTTCAAACGTTTACTGCCAAAAAGCATAACCACGATGAGCAATACGATGAGAAGCTGCCAGACGCTAATTCCACCAAGACCCATGCTGTGTTTCTCCGAAATGCGATGTCATAAACTTGGGCAGGCGACTCGGACGCTGACCCTAAGCTTCGCTGTTTTCGACTATGAGGTGTTACGCACTGCTAGCGGTAGTCGAACCCTTACGGTACAGGCTCGCTACAGTGAATGCCATCCGCAGCAGCCTTTTTTTTCACTTATTTCGGCCGGATGGCGAAGTCTCGTTGCCGCGGGCTTAACGGGCCGTCACACTGATCAATACAGGCGGGGTTGTTCAGTGGTCCGGTGTTTCTAAACGCAACTTTTTTGTTATGTCTATGCAGTATTAAACGCCAGCACGAACGTGGTTCTGTATATCGAGTTACTAAACTTGCTAAACCAAAAAATTAAATGAGCAAATTGTGGCTATGCGCAATTTAACTAGTGCGTATGGAGTAACTTGTTGAAATTTGAATTTTTAATTGCAATCTCTGTTGGTTTATTAACCCGGCCTCTGCTCGGGTCGTAGTGGTTGCTGGAAGAAAAATATTCAGTTTTTCATTTGTCGGAGGTATAATGAACGATTAAAGGTTAAGTGTTCAGCTAGGGTGCAGTATGTCCGGATTGAAGGCGGGTGCAGAAAAAAAACAGGTTAGCCGGCTCGGTAGGAGAAGGTTCTCAGAGCTCGGTGAAGTCGAAAATAAAGAGCTTATTCTAAACGAGGCCGAAAAGCTTTTTGCTATGCAAGGGTACTTGGGGACTAGCCTCAAACAAATAGCTCAGCAAGCTAACGTAACTCAAGCGCTTATCACATATTATTATGGAACGAAGCAGAATCTTTTTTTAGAAATTTATAGGAGGGGCCTGGCGGATATCGCTAGAAATCGTCAGCAATACCTCGATGATTTGAAAGCGGGGGGATCCGATTATGAGATTTCGGATATAATTAGAACTTACCTTAAGCCGCAATTCGAACACAGAGATGGGGGGGAGGCATGGAAGTACTTTGCGCGGTTGCAGTCCCGTTTAGTAAGTGAGCCTGACGAGGTTACTGTGCCGTTAAGGAAGGAGTTATATGATGAAGCCATTAAGGCTTATATAAAAGAGATGATGGCTTGCGAAGGTAAGGAGCATCGCGTCGCTATTAGCTGGGGGGCTGTGTTCATGATCTCAATGATTCTTTATATGCTAAGAGGTGTCGATCGTATCGGTGAGCTTACGGACGGAAGCGTCCACGCAGAATCAGAAGATGACATGATTGAAAAAATGACGTTGTTTATAGCCGGTGGAATCAACGCGCTCAAGTAAAGCGCGCCTGAGGTACCGATATGGTGGAGAATTCCCGTGATCGATGGTGTCAGGCAATTCTCTGAAGAAGCTACTTTTATAATCTGTAGCGGCGACTACATGCAATGCACTTTTTTGGCTCGCCGACCGGGTCGGCGATGAACGCTGTCACCCGGTTTTCGGTGTCGCTCGGCCGCCGTTGGACCTGTAAAAGCGCCGCGTTAGTGTTAAGCCATATTGAATTTGTAGGTGCGCTGCAAAAAAGCATCTAAACGGCGCATGGCGGAGCGATTGACTAGTTGCAGCGGCTTTTGGGCTTGCGGTTTTGTTAGGCCTGGATCAGCCGTTGACTGATTGTTGCGGGTGTGTAAGGCAGCGGCGCACAAACTCAAAGATCAGCTCGACTTTGAAAGACAGATGTTTCCTTCATGTCCAAACGGTAGACTGAGACACAACACAGCAGCGTCGTTCTCAGAAGGGTACTCATGTCCAAACTCGCCGAATTCAAAGCTCTAGAAGCCCAGCTCGCAGCCCAGCTCAAGCAGCTTGATGCTCTTAGGAATGACGACAAACTCAAGCGCGAAATAGAGTTCGAGGAAAAACTCCGCAATTTGATGGGGAAATATGACGTAGGCCTGCGCGAAATTATTTCAATACTGGATCCGCAGTCCAGCCGCACCAGCACCACGCTGGTGTCTCAAGCACCTCGCCGGCAGCGTCAACTCAAGGTTTACAAGAACCCAGAAACTGGAGAAGTCGTAGAAACGAAAGGTGGCAACCATAAGATTTTGAAAGCCTGGAAAGAAAAGCACGGCGCCGACAAGGTGGAGGGTTGGCTTCAGTAAGCTATCCCGTCCAACACAAGAGGCAATGCCTGGCTTTTATCTATCCGCTTTCAGCGCCAAGCAAATCGCACTACAACCGACACTTGGAAATTCACCGGCCGTCGCATCCACTCGGCTAGTTGCAACGCACCACCCATAACTGATCCAGCCTGGTTGTGAAACTTTGGCTCATCATCTCCCGTCGCATGCCCCAGTCCGGCGCGGTGGTTACACGGCCTGGCCGGAGGGTGTTGCGGCCCCACTTGGCGTTGATTGCATCGAGCACCCCCATAACGCGCTCCGAGGCAGCAGGTTGAGTTTGGGAGAATAGATCACCGGTGTACTCGCCACGCTGGCACAGGTCCATTAGCAGGACCTCGGCCTTGCTGAACGAAAATCCCTCGCGATAGATGTGCTCCAAACCGGCGATCGCCGCTCGGACGATGTATCGGGTGTCGTCGGTGGGATACGGCAGCTCACACACCACGCCTTTCGCAAACTTAGGCTCGTCGGGATTGAACATGCCGGTCCGGATGCTGATTCGGACACGCTTGCACAGTGACTGCTGGCCCCTCAGCTTCTCGCTGGCCCTAGCAGCGTATGCCGCCACTGCCTCCTTGATTGGCTCCAGCTCGCGCAAGCGCTTGCCGAACATCCGCGAGGAGCAGATTTCCTGTTTGGATGGCGCGAAGTCCTCCAGATCGAGGCACGGCGTCCCGCGCAGTTCGCGTGCGGTTTTCTCGATGACCACGCTGAATTTTTTGCGCAGGGTCCAGGCATCCGCGCTGGCTAGATCCCAAGCAGTACGTATGCCCAACCTGTTCAGGTGCTCGGTCATCCGGCGACCGACACCCCATACATCGCCGACGTCAGTCACGCGCAGCACCTTGTCGCGCCGCACCGGGTCGAGAAGGTCCACTACCCCACCCGTCTGCTTCTGCCAGCGCTTCGCTGAATGGTTCGCCAACTTGGCGAGCGTCTTGGTCCCCCCAATGCCCACCCCGACCGGGATACCCGTGCTGCGCAGTACCTCAGCGCGGATCCGCCTGCCGAGCACTTCGACGTCTGGCACACCGGTAAGGTCGGCAAACGACTCGTCGATTGAGTACACCTCAACCGCAGGCACCAGGCTCTCGATGACCGTCATGACGCGCTCGCTCATATCGCCGTACAGTGCGTAGTTGCTGGAAAACACCACAACGCCCAAACGCTCCAGGTCGCGCCGGATCTGAAAATACGGCACGCCCATCTTGATACCGAGCTGCTTTGCCTCGGTTGAGCGCGCGATTACGCAGCCGTCATTGTTCGAAAGCACGACGATAGGCGTACGGCGCAAGTCTGGTCGGAAGACACGCTCGCAGCTGGCGTAGAACGAGTTGCAATCGATGAGGGCGATTGCCCGCTCAGTACTTGCCATGGATTCGGATGCTGTATGACACCACGCCCCATACGTAGAGTTCTTCGCTTTCGAGGAGGTACCGCGGCGGGAACTTCGGATTGGCCGAGCGCAGAATGACCTGGCTGCCGGCTCGGTCGAAAATCTTGACCAGAGGCTCGTTATTCAGCGCCGCGATGATCACCTCCCCTTTCTCGGCCTCTCGTCCCCGGTCGATGATCAGAATGTCTCGGTCGAAAATGCCGACCTGGATCATGCTCTCCCCGTCTGCACGCGCCAGGTAGGTATGCGGAGCTCGGATGTTCATCAGCTCGTCGAGCGAGATGCTCCCCTCCATGTGGTCCTGCGCTGGGCTCGGGAATCCCGCGGGCACGCAGAAACTGAAAAACGGCAGTGCAATTGTGGTGGGAGCAGCAGGTCCCAATATGTGGACGGGCATGGTACAGACCTCATAACTGTATGCGCATACAGTATTCTGAGGCTAGAGCCCGGTCAATTGAACCAGATGTGCGGGGGCACCCATGTGTGGACGTTTCGCTCAGTACCGAATCGCTTATGAATATCTGGACAAGATCGCGGTGCAGCTACCTTTGCCCTTGCGTGGCGGCGTGAATCCTGAGCCGATCGGACGCTACAACGTGTGTCCGCAATCAATGGTTCAGCTCCTGCACCAGGACGATGATGGGCTGCGCATGGAGCCAGTCAAGTGGGGTTATGCCCCGTCGTGGGCACAGGGGAAACGACCATCAGCGATAAATGCCAGGGTGGAAACGGCCGCAACTAGCAGGTTTTTTCGCGACATCTGGCAAACCGGTCGCGCAATAGTGCCCGCTGATGGTTGGTACGAGTGGAAGAAGGACGCGGCCAACCCGAAGATCAAGCAGCCCTACTACATCACGCTGCGTAGCGGCGAGCCGATGTTCTTCGCAGCGCTTGGGCGGTTTCAACGAGGCGGCTCGCTGGTACCGCGAGACGGCGACGGCTTTGTTGTCATTACGTCATTCAGCGGTGCCGGCATGCTCGACATTCACGATCGGCGTCCTTTGGTTTTATCGCCGCAGTACGCCGCGCGATGGATAGACCCGCATTTGCCGCCGCGCGAAGCAGAAAAGCTCGCGCTAGAGCATGGTTTGTGCGCGGAGGAGTTCGAGTGGCATCCGGTGGGCAAGGCCGTCGGGAACGTGCTGAATGAGGGGCCCGAACTTATCGATAGGATCGACCAGCCACTGGTATAAATTAGCCAGGACGCTTTTCGGCGAGATGAAAGGCGTTTCGCTCCGATGGCCGTTAGTGACGACCAAATCAAATGCCAGCTTTTTTCTAGCTCGCCACTGCATGGGCTAAAGCTACGGTGAGGCGCCATAGCTTAGAAAAGTGAGCTAGGGAATTCGCTAAATTCCGAACAGCGAACTTGAACCCACCGCTCTAGGGGCAGATAGCCCAGCTTCCGCTTACGGCCAAAAGCGGTCATCAGCAATTAGGCTTTGCCTCACCAGCCACGAGTAACAGCTGACTTACTAGATTGATTTCAACTGCTAGCCGGTTCGATAGCCTTCCCGTTATCACGGCAGAGGAATGCCGGCACTGCTCGGACATAGACCAGTTCGGCCACCAGTTCGACAAGGGTCTGAGTGATCACAGCTGCGGCGGCAAGTCCCCGCAACTCTTCCGGCAGGGCTAACGCTAGAGGCAGAACAACCAGCGAGTTTCGAGTCGAGGTGCTGAAGGTCACAGCCCTTGCGGCACCAACAGGCAGTTTGAATGCTTTGGAGACCAAGGCGCCGATCACAGGCGCTACTAGAGCGAAGGCAAGGTAGATCGGCAGTACTGGTGCAAGCCTGTCGATCTCCTTCACTACAGGCGCGAACTGCGAGCCAACCACTACAAACAGCACCGCGGCCATCGCCGGCACCGGCAGCCAGGCCCAGGCATCAGCCCATGTCCTCACCGCCGAGGAGCGCAGGACCAAGGCTTCGGTCAGCAACGCCAGGATCAGCGGGGCAACGATAAGGGCCAGAAAGGCTTCAACGAATGGGCCTATCGACACGACCACTTCAGAAGTACCACTCAACATAAGTCCTAGGTAGAGCGGTAGAAGAGCGAGCTGAAACAGTAGCAGAATCGGGGTCGCCGAAAGGATCAAGCGTGAGTCACCCCGGCCAATGTGAGTGAAAACGACCACGTAATCGATACAGGGAGTCAGTAATACCAGTAGCACGCCGACCAAGATGGCGGGATGCCCTTCCAGGAAGCGGGTCAGCCCCCAAACCAGCATGGGAATCAACACGAAGTTGGCGGCCAGAAGCGCGGCCATAAATGACTTGTTGCGTAAGCCGTCCTTGATGTTCAGGAACGGAATCTGGAGAAACATCGCGTACATCAGAACCGCGATGGTGGGTGTCACCAAGGCCGACAATCCCTGGGCGGTACTTGGAGCAAGCAGACCACCAATCGCCGCGACAATCACTGCAATGAAGTAGATCGGTACTTGGTTCTGCTCTAGTGCATCTCTAGTCATGGTTCTCTCAAGGTCAAATGGCAAAAGGTCTGGAGGGACCTTGAACTCCTCTGGGGCTCCTCCAACGGAACCGGAGGCCATCCCAGGGCCTCAATCTTGCACCATTGATCTGGACGCCGAGGTCGCATGGCTGTGTGTCTGTCAATCACCAGCAAGTGCTTTCGACCGGACTCGGACTGCCCCTGTCCTAAATCCAACGTCTCACCTGAGTGCAATATTGCGCGAAGTCGTTTCCGAACAGTTTGGCGAGGGCCTGCTCCTCCGTCCCGATCTGGAAGCGGTTCATGTACAACACGAAGCCCAATACACCCAACAGTGCAGGCGGCCAGGCGAGAAAGATCGACCAGGCGACCAGGGCGGTGGCGAAGCCCAGGTACATGGGGTTGCGCGTATAGCGGTAGACGCCGGAGCTGACCAATGCCGAAGCCGTTTCCGGCTTCAGTGGGTTGACCGTGGTACGGGCGTAGCGGAAGGACAGTACGCCGGCCAGGCAGATGATGGCGCCTATCAGCAATACCGCCAGCGCGAGGCCGGCACGCCATTCGATGGCCAGCCCCAGAGCGCCAGGCAGGTAACGAGCGGCGAGCCACATCAATAGGCCGAACAGGGTGGCGTCCAGGGGCGGCGGAATGCGAGTTTCCAGTACGCCCATGGCATCACTTCCCGACTTTGGCGGCTTCGTTGCTGACCAACTGGCGCAGCGGCTCGATGCCGAACTTGTCCAGCGGCCGGCCGTTTACGAAGAATGTCGGGGTGCCTCGGATATCCACCGCCTTCACATCCTGCATGTCCAGCTTAAGAACTGCATCGACGGCAGGCGTGTACATATCTGCGCGGGCCTTTTCCACATCCAGTCCGACTCGCTCGGCGGCGTTCCAGGCTTCCTTCACTTCGGGGTCGTCATGCCAACCCGGCTGAACTTCAAGCACGGCATCCAGAACTTGCGTATAGAGGTTCTGCTTGCGCGACGCCTCCAGCAGACGCGCCACTTCTTCAGACCCTTGATGGAACAGCACATAACGCAGCACCAGGCGCACATTGTCCGGGTTCTCGGCGAGGATCTTCTTCACATGTGGGTAGAAGGCGCGGCAAGCCTCACAAGAGGGATCGAAGAACTCGACGATGGTGACCGGCGCCTGGGCTGGGCCGAAGATCGGCGAGTGGAAACGAACCAGGTTTGCCTTACTGGCCGTCGCCTGCTCGGCTGGGGGCTGTGCCTGGGCACGCTGCTCAGTGGGAGCCGGCGATGACGAGGAGTACAGATAAGCGGCTGCAGCGAAGGCGATCAGGATCACGACGCTGATGATCAGGACCAGGATGCGGCGGTTCATGGGGTGGTTCTCCGACGAATGATAACGAGCAGAATGGCGATCAGAGCGAAGGCGAACAGCGCCAACCCCGGCAGCGGTATGCCGCCGAAGATGGTCATGCCGTCTCCCGAGCAAGACGGCCCTGTGGCCGTGCAAGGCTGGATCGGCTGGGGAATCAGGCCGACATAGAGCAGTACATGCGCGAACGCCAGTAACGCGCCGATGCCGGCCAGCGGTAGCGCATAGCGCCACACGGAGAGGTCCGAGCGATAGCAGGCAATGGCCAGGATTACCGCTAGGGGGAACATGAAGGCGCGCTGGAACCAGCACAGGACGCAGGGCGCCTGCCCCATCACCTCGCCGATGAACAGCGCCGAAAGCGTCGACACCAATGCTACCAGCCAGGCCAGGAGCAGCAGCCCCCATAGGGTAGAGGGATTCTGATTGGTCATCAGGTGCCCCTCAATCTGCGCCGGGCGGCACTGCTGTGAAGGTCGCTGGCAGGCTCTGGCCGTCAGCGAAAAGCAGGCTCGCTTCGACCTGATCATCCAGCGCCAGCTCGCGCTGACCTTGCATCATCACCTGGGCAAAAGCCTGGCTCTGTGCGCCCGCCAGAATCACTGGCTGCTTGCCGGTATTGGTTAGGGTGAAGTAACCGGCCGCCGGAAGATTCCCCGGCGGCAGGCGTAGCTTCGCTTCACTCACCTGCAGGTCGGCCAAGGCCGTGGTCGAGACTGCCAGCAGCAAAAATGTGGCCAGTCGTTCGAGTCTCCGCATCGCAGTACTCCTTGTTGTTAGCGATTTTCTAGCTTTCCCGTTTCGGTGAGCAGCAGCCCTTTGCCGATGGGCTTTCGGTTGGCTCCGTGGCGCCCTGTGATGGCGGAGCGCAGCATGCGTCCGAAGTGGTCTGCGGCTCACCGGCACAGCAACTCTGCGCAGGCGTGAACTGGGCTTTGGACGAGGACGGCTCGGCAATGCCCACCAAACCCTGGGGACCGGGGGCGCAGCACGAGCTCGACTTACCTTGCGCTTCGCCATTGCAAGCGGCGGTTGGTTCGGGCTGTTGCGGTTGAGGGACGTTGGCTCGCCACTCCGCCCAGGCCTCGCGAAGGACCTGCCCGGCTGAATGCAGGAACAGCGCAGCGATGGCCATCCCGACGAGGATGTCCGGCCACAGGCTGTTTGTCAGTGCAACCAGGCCGGCGGCCGCGATCACGCTGCTGTTGGCCACCAGATCGTTGCGCGAGCAGAGCCAAGTCGAACGCATGTTCAGGTCGTCGGAACGGTGGCGATAGAGCAGCATGAAGCAGTAGCCATTGGCGAGTAGCGCGAGTGCACCGATGATGCCCATCCAGTCGGCGGCCGGCACCTCCTGCAGCACCAGCTTGCGCAGCGCATCGGCTACCACCAGCATGCCGAACAGCAGCATGAAGCCGCCCTTGAACAGCGCCGCCCCCGCACGGGCACGCGCGTTGCGGTGCAGGACGAACAGCGTGAGGGCGTAGACGGAGGCATCGCCGAACATATCCAGCGAGTCGCCGAGCAGTGCCGTGGAGTTAGCTATCCAGCCGGCGATGAATTCAACCAGGAACATGGCCGCATTGACGGCCAGGACGATGTAGAGCACCCGGCTCTGCTTGGCGCGCAGCTGGGCCAGCTCACCGGCCTTGTTTTCACAGCAGCTGTCCATGATTAGTACCTCACTCACTCGATCTTGTCGTTAGAATGAGGGTTATAGCGACTATAAGGTCAAGAGCCATGAACGCAACGAACTTCACCGTGGGCCAGTTGGCCCGTATCACCGGGACCAAGGCGGTGACCATTCGCTACTACGAAAAGCTCGGCCTGCTACCCACGGCTTCGCGCAATGCTTCCGGTTACCGCCAGTACACGGAAGAGGAACGCGATAGGCTGCTGTTCATTCGTCGCAGCCGCGCGCTGGGGTTCAGCCTCGACGATATTCGCCAACTCCTAGGCTTCTCCGACCATCGTCAGGCGTCGTGCGCCGCAGTAGACGCCAAGGTGGCCGACCAGTTGGAGCAGGTCAGGCTGCGAATCCGGGATCTGCAGGGGCTGGAACAAGAGCTGCAGCGTCTGCTGTCCTGCTGTCATGGCGGTGTGATTGAGGAGTGCAGGATTATCGAGTCGCTGAGCCAACAGCGTTGAACGACAACGGCAGTGATCCGTTGCTGACAGATCGATAGGGAAGGAGGAGCTTACATGCATTCGAAAGAACATTGGCAGCAGGTCTACACCAGCAAGGCCGCAGACAGCGTCAGCTGGTACCAGCCGCATGTCTCGGTCTCGCTGGAATTGATTCGTCAGACCGGTATGTCGGCCCATGCCTCGCTGATCGACGTCGGTGGTGGAGCCTCGACGCTGGTTGACGACTTGTTGGCGGCGGGCTTTCACAATCCAACGGTATTGGACATTTCCGATGCGGCGCTGGAAGTGGCGCGACAGCGCCTGGGTGAGCGGGCAGCCAGGGTGAGCTGGATCGAGGCCGACATCACCACCGCCCGGTTGTCCGAGCAGGCATACGATGTCTGGCACGACCGGGCAGTATTTCATTTCCTGACGACCGAGCAGGAACGCCGACAATATCTGCAGGCGGTGCGGCGCGCGGTGAAGCCTGGCGGCTTCGTCATCGTCGGTACATTCGCCGAAGACGGCCCGGAGCGCTGCAGCGGTCTACCCGTCCAGCGCTACAGCGCTGAATCCCTGCATGCAGAGTTTGGCGCGAGCTTCGAGCTGCTTGGGCGTGTGGCGGAAGATCATCGGACGCCTGGTGGAAGCATTCAGAAATTTCTCTATTGCTATTGCCGGAAGCTCTGAAAGCAGTTTCGTAATGTCCGCTTCTGGCCGGAAGCTGCCCGTGGGCCTCCACTTTCGTAGCCCAGCCACCCAACAGGTACGCAAGAATTCCGGCGTGAGCGCGGCAAAGCGCTCAAACTATAGGTAGCTACAAGACCACTCCTATTGCCTCACAGGCCATCAGCCGAGCTGCATCTGAACGGTCAAACCAACAGGAGGTACCTCAGCCGTCGGCTATTTCAGACCTACGCTCTCTGTCTCGCTTAACACTAAGGGCCAGCTCAACCGCACGCATTCGCGTGGGCACTGTATCTCTCACCTTTGAGAAATCAGCATCGCTTGCGGGCTTCACCTTAACAGCCTCTGCTCGTCCGGTTCGTTTATCGCCGTACCGGCTAATCGAATCGGTCGCCTGGTGACCCATGACATACGCCATCTCAACCGCAGACATGCCTGAAGCTTTCAAATTTGCTCCGAACTGGTGACGAAGCGTGTACATGCTCGGCACCTTCCTCCTACCGAATAGCTCAGTAGCGACTTGGTGAAGCGCAACGCGTATTGAATCCATACTGCGCGGCTGACATTTAAAAGCAGCGAGAGCATCTCTCAAGATGTTACAGACACCATCGTCAGCCTCGAGCGCTCGGCTAGCGCCGCGTAAACCGTTGTGGCTAAGCTTTGCACCGGATATATGGACGCGCCGGCCATCGATGGAAATGCCGTTAAGCTCGCATGGTCGCGCTCCGGTAAGAGATATCACCATTAAAGCTCCCGCTTCGACAGGCATATCTCGTTCAGCCAGACACCGTAGCCACGCCTCGAAATCAGCGGTAGAAAGCTTCTGCGGACGTCGCTGCTTTTTCTTTCGCGGCAGATTTAACACAGTGACCGGATTGAGCGTCCGATTGATTTCTTGGGCAGCCCAGAAATTTCCTCGACGCTTTTGATCAAACGCCAAAGCGTTACGTAGGCGCCGGTAATAATCCGGGCGGTAATCAGGGGCCGCCCGTAGCAAAGCACCAATAATATTGAGCTCATCAAGCTCAACGCCCTGCATTCGAGTCGCATAGAAATTACTGGCCAAACTAATGTAGGCGCTTTGAGTCTCTGCATTCATACTACTCTTCTTATTATTATTTGCGTGACACATGCCACACAATCAATTATTGCAAATACGAAAACAAAAAAACAACAGCCAGAACATTATTTTTTATATAACCCCAAAAGCCAAATATTGCAAAAATGCAAAAATGCAAAAATGCAAAAATGCAAAAATGCAAAAATGCAAAAATGCAAAAATTCTATTCTTTCTATATTGCATTCCGGACTTTGGTTCGTTGGCCAAGGACGCACCATGTTACCTGATCCCACAAGACGACCCGCCGGGAGCAGCACATAGACCGACTGGATAGCGCTGAGCATGAGTGGATGCTTCCACTCTTTCAGCCGATTTACATTTTTAAATGTCAGAACCAGGTGGAGTAATTTCAATCTAGATCGGACAATCCACGGTCCGCTATCGGCCCCAAAGCAGCCTGTCGAATCCTGCTGCACTCAAGTCTAAGCAGCCGTCAGAAATTAAAATGGCAGCGCCCGTGAGAGTCAAATAATTTGGCCTGCGTTATTGCAATGGCTGCAATTAGGGTCTCGCTCAACAGCGAAGCTTCCGAAGTCTAAGTTTGCCAGACTGAACTCCAGTCGCTTATTTGCTACGGCTAAATGCTCAACTGGAGCCCCGAATACGATTTTTATTGCCTCCGTAGCGGTGATTGAGGCAGAAGCGGCACATACCGGCCCAAGACTGCCAATCTTGCGACTCTTTCTATTCAGTTTCTTGACGCCGAATAAATCCGCCGCATTAGCAATTGATAGTTTTTTGTCGAAGCAGTGAATGCAAGCGGTTACGCCCGGCACGATTACCTGGCCGACCAGCGTAAGATGCAAATTATAACCGCCACCGATTATATGAGGTATCCCGCGCTTTAAAGAGAAATCAGAAACCAGCCTTGAAGTGTAGTCAACACTGGGATAGTCCGCGCAATTAATGATCAGGTCCGGGCGCACGTCAAGCGACGTCAAATCTTCGACCGAATCCATTCGCTTACAGGCAGTCTTTATTCGCACGCCGTAGGCGTTTCTTATATTATGTCGAGCAGCTTCAACTTTTGAGCATCCAATATTGTCCTCAAAGAATAGATCCTGCCGGTGAAGGTTGGAAATCTCTACATTATCATTATCCATTACGGTAATATTTTGCACGCCCGCTTTGATAAGACAATGCAAAACCCATGAGCCTACAGCCCCCAACCCAATAATAAGAACATTTTTCTGCAGTCCAAAAGAGATGGATCTTCTCACCTCTGAAGTGGATCCAAAATAAGCCTCAAGCGTACTTATTAGTCTTGGACGAGAATCCACATAAAGGTCGGGATAAGTTTCATCAACTTCGATTAAAACCCGCTTGCCATGCAGGAACTGCGCGAGGTCAATAAGCTCCTCAATTGCAACGTCAGCATGAAGACACCCAATTTCTGACGTCGTCAGCGAGCCATCAAATCTATGCAGAAGCTCAGTCAGCCTGGGGTAGGCTAATCGAATTACAAACCCGGCGCGGGTATTGCTATCGAAAAACTCTACGAGCTGCTCATGCCTTACGATACCAATGCAGCTCCTTAGTCGGTACTTCTTACTTCCCGCAGACACTGCAGTCCTCCCTGCCTTTAATGTTCACCCACTCTATCTCGCCTTTTCCAACGATGTACTCCCCACGGCGAGATAGCCGTGACTTGTAAACATCGCCGCCTGCAATATAGTTTAAGATTTGGATAGCTGCATATGAGGCCGAGAAAAGTGACATACTGAAGGTGCCACCACTACCGCCGACCACATGTGTTTTAGATTCGTTAGTTTTGTGAATCTTGTAAGATGGTTTCCAATCTGCCAGTGCTGCACTAAAAAAGTTGCTACAGCAGTCTACGCAGACTGACTCGCCGGGCACGTAGAAATCTCCTGTACTCATAAGATGGGCATCGAAACCACCAGCGACATACAGTGGGATTTTCCTTCCCCACAAATAGCGTCCGAGTTTGATAGACGTATGACCTATATAAGGCTCATCGGCCGTATTAACAACCACTGACGCTCTATCAACAAGCCTAGAAAGCTCTGTGTGTGGTAAAAGCTTTTCACGGACACAAGTAACATGTATGTCGTAGTTTATTTTTTCAAGGTGTCGCTTAAGTGCATCCACCTTGAATTCTCCAATCGCCTCAGTCGAAAAGTATGGATGGCGCTCAGAGGACTGTTGGGAGAGCAGCTTATTGTCTACCAATGTAAACTTTGAAACGCCGGCACGCGCTAGCTGGATCGCGATTGATGAGCCAATCGCACCCACGCCGAAAACAACCACATCACTGGCGACGATCTGCTTATGAGCTTCATGAGCGGGAGTGCCAGATATCCAGTCTGACAGGAAGTTAATCTGCCTTGAATATCGAGAGTCTGGGTCTGTGAAGGAGGGCTTCTCAAGAATCCCCCGAGCAAGCAAATACTCTATGATTTCTTTCAACTCTTCATGGTCTATTACGAAACCAAGGCTGTTCATTAGCTCTGTGATTGGGCTTACGCCGTCAAGCGCGGCCAATACTTCACCGAACTCGGGAGCTATGCGAATTGATAGCTTTTCCCTAGTATTGATGTGATAAAACTGGATTGTACAAATATCCGGCTCGCCGGTAGATATATATACGTCAACACTATCCTTGATCTTAAGAACAGCATCATAGATAACATCCATTGCTCACCCTAAAATGGCACCGCTTTCGCGGCACCATTTCTCCATCAATACTGCAAAACGCCCGCGTTGGCCTCGAGATAGCTATCCCAAGAATCCAAGCTCCCATCATCCGAACCGATATCAACCCGGGTGCAGACTCGAGTACAGCAATCGCTCCTGTTTCCTGAGCAAGTTGCGGTGTACTTAGTGCTCTCGGGATGCGCATCAACCTCGGTAAACTTGAGGCTAACCTTTACCTTATTCATTTCTTTAGCTCCATTTGTGCTGTAGACGCAGCTGTGCGATCCTACCATAATGGCTCCATGATGTCACCAATCTTAAATTTAATATAAATCCGGTGAACCGATGAACTTCAAATATTTTTTCACAGTTAACGGCGCCCGAACAAACAATCTAAAAAGTCTAAATGTTGCAATAAGAAAAAAATTCGATTATTGCGATAACCGGCATAAGCGGGGGCGGTAAATCGTCTCTTGCTTACGGGACTCTCTATGCTATCTGCAGGCAGCAATTCAAGCAGCTTGAATCAGGGTCCTTTGACCAAGTAAATTACCGTGTAGACTCATTCGATGGCTCATTGCCAGCCATCGCTGTCGCGCAGCATAACTTCAACTCGAATCCCAAATCCACAGTCTATTCATATATAGACATTCCAAGCTATCTTTACTCCGTTTCGCCTGACCAAAACAATCGGATTTTTCACCCTTCACTAAAGCTAAATAAACCTGGCAACGAGTGCCCGAGCTGTCAGGGGGCTAGGCAGTCCTGGTGCTTATCTGAGGAGCTTATATTCGACAGATTCACAGCCTTAAAGAATAATCCTTTTAAGTGCTGGTCCGGCGCTAATTCAGAAAGAAACGCGGCCCTACTTCGTGCTTTCTGCGACGATGAGGGAATCAATCTTCAGCAGCCAATTTCGGAACTGTCCGCCGAGCATAAGCACAAAGTGCTGAATGGGGAGTCGCTTAAAAAGTTTAGGATAAGCTATTCGGTTGGCGGTAAGAGACGATCTCGAGAGGAACGCTATACGGGCCCAGTAAAGGAGCTAAGTAGCTACGCTAAAAGCGAAAAAATCTCGCTACGTGATGCATTTAGGAAGTTTTCAAAAACATCAGCGTGCATCGTTTGTGATTCAACTGGGGTAAACCCATCCATATACCAAGAAAGCTTGATTTCTGGGATAAACCTTTTTGATTTCCTCAGAACTCCTATCTCGGAGATCATTTTCCAAATCAAAGCTCGCGCCCAGGCACAGTCGGCAGCAATTGACGCTTTAGTTTCCCAGCTAATTACCCTAAACGATCTAGGCCTAGGGCATATTACGTTAAGCAGGCAGATCCCCACTCTATCCGGCGGCGAGCTCCAACGGCTGAGGTTTGGCAAAATATGCAATACGTCAATTTCTGGAGTTATGTTCGTACTTGATGAGATATCTTCACAGGTTTCGCCGGACGCCCATCCAAAAATAATTAAAAATATAAAAAACATTTGCGCAAATGGCAACACCGTCGTAATGATCGAACATAACGATCATTTCATACGTTCAGCTGACCAAGTGATTTGTATTGGCCCATCTGCGGGAGATCAGGGTGGCTACATAATTCCCTACGTAGCTCCTGCAGACTGTGCTCTGCCAGAAATGCGAAAGCTTGGTGAATTCGAAATGTTTGATTTGCCGGCCGTAAGCAAGAATAACGTTTCAGGCGTCAGTGCGGCTATCCCGCTACGCTCGGTCACGGGAATATGCGGTATTTCCGGATCAGGAAAGTCTTCGTTCGCAACAGCGTTAAGCGAGGCTATGCAAAATGTGCACTATGTGTCTCAGAAACAGATTCGAGGAAATGTTAGATCGACGGTTGCAACAGCTCTTGATTTGACTGCTAGCGTTGCAGCAATCTTCTCAAAAGAAACAGGCTTCGGTATTGAGCTATTTCTTCCTCAGCCCGGCAAACCTGGTTGCTGTGAATTGTGCGGCGGCACAGGCGTGATTGATTACGCCAAAACTTTCGAAAGAAATATCAAGATTACATGCACTGAATGTGAAGGCGAGCTATTTTCAAAGGCTGTCGACTCGCTGCTAATACGAAAGCCCAACCTTAACGTCAAGCGATTCTATGCTCTGCCATTTCACTCCTTGCCTAAGGAGGTGGTTGGGCTAAGCAGGAAACTTCAAACAGTTATTAAAATAGCTGACGCTCTTGGGGTTGGTCACCTGAGCTTGAACAGGAAGGTCGGAAGCCTGTCCGGAGGTGAGTCGCGACGCATCAAGTTATTGCAGGCACTCACCTCTCCACATAAAGATAGAATTCTTATTGTTGATGAGCCTGGCTCTGGGCTTGATAGGATTTCTGCGGCGAGAGTCATCAACTACATAAATCAATGCGCCAAGAATTTCAGGGCAGTATTAATCATTGAGCACAAGCAGGAGATGCTTGAATGCTGCGACCATCTTATAGAGTTTGGCCCTGGAGCAGGACCAAACGGAGGTAAAATTACATTCACAGGCAGCCCATCAAAGGAAAAATATTTTCAATAATCATGGAGCTTCCTCTCTCAATACGTCGCTCATATCGGCGCTGGCATATAATAGATTTCTGGAGAACAATCGCGAGAGTCTGCTCATGACCGAAAGCTGCCGCAGACACGGGGCACTTGGAAGCAACAAGCATTCTGCCCGATTAGGACGGCTCACTTAGCTCTTAGACAAATGAATCAAGCAGGAAAGCTGTTTCGCAACGCTGCTTCAGCGTGCATCGTTCGCATGTCCTGAGCGGATAAATTACGACCGAGGAGAAAACAAAGAATAAAAAACTAACTGGCCCAACCGGATGCATTTGACAATGTGACATTCAAGCTACTCGCTTCGTTCTAGCGGCAACAGCTTGCTGTAAGTTAAGCGTACCTATTGCCGATCATGCCTATTATAAACGAGCCCATATTTCGTTTTCATCACCTCCTGCCAATCCTCAACGACAGGATTACGGTTCAACTACAGCAGACGAACCGGCAGGCGCAGGGTTGGGCTTCAGCCTCAGACCATTTAGCCAAAACCACCCTATCATTGATCGCATCCGCATCGCCCAACAGAGCGTGTTCACGCAGCTCCACATAGCGATTTCGAATTATGATCGGATCAACCAATCCAAGAAGCGGATTTGCTTCCTGATCTCGTGGCAGTTGACACCCCGCGCCTGCCCGCTCAGCTCCATCACTCTCAGCGATGGCGTACCGATTCCAGCATAAAGGCGTTGCAACTCTTCAGGCTCAGCTAGATCGACGTCTTCAGCCAGCGGAAGAAGGTTATCCATGAGATTGAAGACTTCCGCAGATTTGCTCATGCTGCTGCCTCATTGATGATCGTGTCTGACCATTTTCAACAGACATGCGACAACCTACCTGTGTCGCACACAAACAAGGACGTAACTGTGGAACAGCTGCTTCGCCATGAACTCATTCTTGGCCTTCTTCCGAACAAGGAAAGCGCTCTCGATAGCAATGCCATTCACCAACGAGTAGCCAACCAGGGTGTCCAGGTTGATAAGCGCACCATTCAGCGTGACCTAAGCGAGCTAGAACAGAAATTCCCCCATGTGCATAGCAGGCCAAAGGGAAAAGCCAAGTTGTGGTGGGCAGAAAAGTCGCTGTCGCGACTGAGCATGCTGCCAACAGATGCAATGAACCTCGTCATGATCATGGATCACGCGGCTAGATTCGGAATGGCGGCACAGGTTGAGAATCTGGCGCCCCTTCGGAACTACGCAACATCACTGTTGAAAGGAAACCGGCCCAGCCAGGACTGTTCAGGCAAGATCATCAGCAATACCCGCTTCGTTGTTCTGGAACCAGGCCAAGTGAAGCAGGAGGTCCTAGAGGCTGTCCAACAGGCACTTCTGGATGATGCCTCTATCGAAGCGCTCTACCTGAAGCGCGGTACCCGTGAGCCACGAACACTACATATCAAGCCACTAGGTCTTTCCTATCAAGATTCCAATATCTACCTCGTATGTGTTTTCAAAGGCTTGCCCGAAGGCAAACTGGCCTCCCTTCCCCTGCATCGTTTTCAGTCTGCCAAGGCTACATGGGAAGACCTAAGAACTCCTGACGGTTTTGAGATGAACTCGTTCGAGGTCAAGCGCAGCCTGATATCCCAGAAATCTGAGCACCCAACTCAACTGAAGCTCCGCATTTCTCAGACGCTCTACGAACGCCTGGACGAGAACGCGCTCACTGCCGATCAACAGCTACAGCCCACCGCTGATGGCTGGTGGTTGATGACAGGCAGTCTGCCTCTTAGCCAAGGTCTCGAGTTATGGCTTTTGAGCCAAGGGGAGGAGCTGGAGGTTCTAGAGCCGGCTGAACTGAGGCAGCAAATCGCCTCGTCGGCACGTCGGATGGCCAGACTGTACGGTTGAATGCGACACAGGCTGTCGCATGCTGGGAGCATTCTGTCTCCGATTACCTGACCATGGAGACTCAGCTATGAAGACCTATTCCGCTTTCCTTCAGCGCGTAATCCCTAATGCGGGACCTCGCTCCAATTTCAAGACCACAGTGCAGGCCGTGAGTTCCGAAATGGCTCGCATCACAGCCGAAGCCCAATACCCGGGCTACAAATGCGCCAACGCCCCCGTGCCGGTACGCTGAAGTGTCCAAGCCACACTTCGGCACATTGGGGCCTGGAGACCATCTTTATTACCAGTACCATTTGGTAAAGACGACCCCAACGATCAACATCATCCCAAACTCAGCCTACGACTACACCGAGCACTCAGTTAGCTGAACCCACCGAGCAAAACAAGCCGAAGACACTAAATGGCCGTTTCTTTTTTCTGTGGATCGCATTCAACGCTGCCTACGCCACCGATATCGTCGAGCAGCAGCGATTATCCGAGCGGGAAACCTTCAAAGCCTTTCTCGAAAAACCGTGTTCCTTGGTAGCAACAAAAACATCGAGACTTCGTCTGGCCGGAGTTTCCCGGCAGCACTCGCGTACTACAGGACAACCCGTACACCCTGCGCAACCCAGCTCATTCATGGTGGAGCAACCTGGAATGGCAGAGTGAGTAGGGATTAGCTACGAGACTGCTGCTACCTGCTAGGAAAACTGATGCCCTTGATCATCTAGATCACGCTGGACAGCCCGGACACCTTATGGGGCGATGCCAAATACCCAGTGGCTGGCTGAGGATGGACACAGGTTCATGTGATTGAGATGAACATCAATGAACGAGCCCCCTGAAACACCGGACACCGTTTCCCCCTTACCATAAGGGATAGGCAAACGGTCGTGTTTATGACTACCAGTAAAGACAGACATATCGAAGTGCTCGGCCAAGAGCGGCGTCGCCGCTGGAGCGTCGAGGAGAAGCTCGCCATGGTTCGCGAGAGCCTGGAGCCGGGACAAAGCGTCTCGGTGGTGGCCAGGCGCAACGGCATCAACCCCAACCAGCTATTTCATTGGCGCAAGCTGTATCAGGACGGCAGCCTATCGGCGGTCAGCGCTGGTGAAGCGGTGGTGCCAGCCTCGGAGCTGGCTGACGCGATGAAGCAGATCCGCGAGCTTCAACGCATGCTGGGTAAGAAGACGATGGAAGCCGAAGTCCTCAAGGAAGCTGTGGAGATAGCCCGTTCGCGAAAATGGATTGCGCACTCACCCTTGTTGCCGGGGGACGACCAGTGAAGCTGGTCAGCAAAAGTCTCGGTGTGTCGCGCTCGCAACTGACGGCTCGAATCAAACAGATCCCAGAAGCACAGAAAGCTCGACGGCAGCGTGTGCTCAACGATGCAGCGCTGGTGGAGCGGATCAAAGCCTCGATCTGCGACTTGCCCAGCTATGGCTACCGCCGGGTCTGGGCGCTTCTGCGTAGGCAGGCCGAGCCGGCGGTCAACGTGAAACGGGTTTATCGGGTCATGCGCGACCATGACTTACTGCTGGAGCGGCGCCGCAAGCAACCCGGTGTGGCGCGTCGTCATGAAGGCCGAGTAGCAGTGGATACGAGCAATACCCGCTGGTGCTCGGACGGTTTTGAATTTCGTTGCGAAGATGGCGCCAAGCTGCGTGTGACCTTTGCCTTGGACTGCTGCGACCGCGAAGCTATCAGCTGGGTAGCCAGCCCAAGCGGCTACAGCGGTGACGACGTCCGTGACGTCATGCTCGAAGCTGTCGAGAAACGTTTCGGAACGGCCCTTCCTGCTACGCCGATCCAATGGCTGAGTGATAACGGCTCGGCGTACACCGCTGAACAGACGCGCAACTTCGCTCGGGGAATCGGTTTGATACCGCTGACTACGCCGGTGTGCAGCCCGCAGAGCAACGGCATGGCGGAAAGCTTCGTCAAGACGATGAAGCGTGATTACATCGCTCACATGCCTCGCCCAGACCGACTGACAGCGCTACGCAACCTGGCGATTGCATTTGAGCATTACAACGAAGAGCATCCTCACAGCGCACTGAAGTACCGCTCACCTCGGGAGTTCAGGCGGCTGACCGCAACACCAACTTAACGGGGTTGCGGTGTCCGGTTTGGGAGGGGCAAGTCCAATCAATATGATGTGCAGCATGGGCACGGCTGCCAAAGGCTCGCATGCTGGCTCGTCGACTTACCTCTTGATTTTGTCTACCCCCTCTTAAGCAGGCGTCCACTGATGCAGCAAACCGGTTCCTACAGGTTGGACTTGCCTGGGAGCTGGCTTGTCGGAGCGACGAACCGCAACGATTGTGTCTATTCAGGCCCTAGCGGCGGTATTCGCCATCCACCAGCCGCGATACCCCCAGCGGGTTGGCCTCCTGCAGCGCCGCCGGCCCTCAGGTCAACTTCACCATCACCGTCCAGGCCGTAAGCTCTGACATGGCAAAGGTCACGGCCCAGGCCAGTAACCCGGCTACAAATGCCTGAATTCGCCCACTCAGATGCGTTGAGCCAGCGCCTCATGCAGTTGCAACGCCAAGCCGCTGGTGCGCTGCACGTTGCGGCCCACCGCGCCTTCGAACACACCCGGGTGAGTCTCGGCCAGGCTGAACCATTCCCTGGCGCGGGTGATGGCGGTGTACAGCAGCTCCTTGGTCAACACCGGGTTCAGCGCATCAGGCAACACCAGCGCGGTGTGGTTGAACTCCGAGCCCTGGGACTTGTGCACCGTCATGGCGAACACCGTCTCCACCTCCACCAACCGGCTCGGCATCACGAAGCGCACGCCGCCACTGCCGTCGTTGCGCGGGAAGGCCACGCGCAGGGCCAGCGCACCGTCCGGCCCCGGCACCCATAGCGCGATGCCAATATCGCCGTTCATCAGGTTCAAGCTGTAGTCATTGCGCGTCACCAGCACCGGACGCCCTTCGTACCAGCCGTGGTCGCTGTCCAGCAAGCCGCGGCGACGCAATTGCGTAGCCACACGCTGGTTAAGCCCTTCGACGCCCCAAGGCCCCCGGCGCAATGCGCAGAGCAGGCGGAACTGGTCGAATGCAGACAACACCTTGCCTGCCCAACCGGCCCATAGCTCGCTGTCCCACTGTGTATCAGCCACAGGGCGCAAGTCGCGCAGTTGCACCAGGTAATGCCGGTAGCCGGGCGCATTGCGGTTGCCATCGATGGCCAGGTCGCTAAGCGCCGCATCCTGCTCGCCACGCACCAGCAGGTTGAAAAGTTGCTCCGAGGACTGTTCGAGCGCACGCCGTGCTTCGCCCGCCTGCTTGTTGTTGATCAGCTTGGCCAGGCGCCCGATACCCTTCTGCGGGTCGAAACGCCAAGAGCGGCGCAACATCACGGTCTGCTGCGCCAGCGGGGCACCCGCGCCTTCGGCCATCTGCAACTCAGGGTCAACCAGCGCCTCACCGCTGTGGGTGCTCAGCCACTGGGCGGTTTGCGCGTTGTAGTCGCCTTTTTCAGCCTCGCGGCACAAGTCGCCCATCACCGAACCGGCTTCCACCGAGGCCAACTGGTCCTTGTCGCCTAGCAGAATCAAGCGCGCTGCCTGGGGCAAGGCATCCAGCACGCAGGCCATCATTTCCAGGTCGATCATCGAGGCTTCATCGACCACCAGTACATCCAGCTCCAGCGGTTTATCGCGCTGGTGAATGAAGTTGCGCGAGTTCGGTCGGCTGCCCAGCAAGCGGTGCAAGGTGGACACATCCGTCGGGATCTCGGCGCGCACCGCATCACTCACCGGCAACACCCGAACCTCCTTGCCAATGGACTCGGACAACCGCGCCGCCGCCTTGCCGGTCGGCGCCGCCAGGCGGATGCGCAGCGGCTTGCCGCTCTCGACCGCCGGGGTTTGCAGCAACCCCAGCAGGCGCACCACCGAGGTGGTCTTGCCGGTGCCCGGGCCGCCAGTGATGACGCTGAAGTTGCCACGGGCCGCCAGCGCGCAGGCAATTTTCTGCCAATTGCTGCCTTGCGCGCGCTCGGCTTCGGAACGGGCGGGAAACAGTTCATCGAGACGGCTAGCGAAGTTGTCTGGTGTGACCGGCGCCACGCTCAAGCGTGCGCTTAAGGCTTGGGCGATGCTGCACTCGTAGTTCCAGTAGCGGCGCAAGTAAAGGCGCAGCCCCACCAGCACCAAGGGCCGCTCGGGGGCGTCCTGGCGGGCGTCACGGTCCTCGACCAGGGTGCTGGCGGCCAGAGCCTGGCGCCACTGCGTAGCGTCCAGGCCCTGCAACCATTGCGACGGCAGCGTACTGCCCTCCTCGCCTTCTGGTGGCAACGACAGCACGAAATCCGGCGCTGCCAGGGTGGCGGTAAGGTCCAGGCAGGCATGGCCACGGCCCAGTTGGTGGCTGGTCATCGCGGCGGCCAGCAGCACGCTGGCCTGGGCCTGAGGGTCTTGTTCAAGAATGAATTTCGCCAAGGCACGATCCAGCGCGCGCAACCAGCCACGCGCCACCCAGGTATCGACTTGCTGCAAGAGCTCGCTGCTGCTGGCGGCGCCAATGAACACCGCCACCTGCTCGGTATCGCCCTGGCTGCTGCTCAGTTGCTTGAGGGTCTGGCTCATGCGCTGGCCTCCTCGAACTGGCCCATGAAGAGTTGGTCAAGCTGCTCGATCAGTTGCTGCGGTGGCCGCTCGAAGTGCAGGCCATGGGTGGGCGCCTGGTGCCCACGAATGAACAGGTACAGCGCCCCGCCCATGTGCTGCTCGTAGTCGTAGCCGGGCAGGCGCAGCTTGAGCTGGCGATGCAGGGCCAACAGGTACAGGCACAGCTGCAGATCGTAGCGTTTGTCCAGCATGGTTTCGGCCATGGCCTCAGCGACATAGGCGCTATCGGTGCTGCCCAGCCAGTTGGATTTGTAGTCCGCCACGTAGTAGCGGCCCTCGTGCTCGAAGGTCAGGTCGATGAAGCCTTTGAACATGCCGTTCAACTGGTTGGGCGCTAGTATCAGTCGCGGCGTACCGCCGAGGGTGTGTTCGCGTACCAAGGCATCGAGGCGTTCGACGTTCACGTTGCGGCTGGAGAACCAGAACTCCATCTCGACCTGATAGGTGCTCAACCCGGCTAGCGTGCACTGGGTGCCGTTGAAGCGCAGTGGGGCCTTGAGATAATGGCTCAACCAAGCCGACAGCGGGTCGATCCAGCGCTCCCAGCCGCGCAGGTTGCAGCGCCGGGCCACGGCGTCGTGCAGGGCTTGCTCGTCGCTGGCAGCGTTGCCGAAGCCCTCATCGCCGGCCCACTCGAACAGCCCGTGCAGGAAAGTGCCCGGCCCCGCCCCTCGGGGGAAGGCGTGAATACCAACGCCGGCAGGCGGGTTCTGCTCGTCGTCCTGCTCTTGCAGGTTGGCTTCCAGCGCGGTGGCAGGCTCAGGGGCAACCGGCGACTCGGCGCCCATCCGCGCACGGTCGTCGGCGATGGCCAAGGCAGAGTAGCTGGCGATCCACCAGTTGGTCGCCAGCGCATGCAGCGGGCGCAAGGCCTCGCTTACCGTCGGGCGCGCAGGTGCCACATGGACACCCTCGGTTTGCGCAGGGGCCTTGCACACCGCGATGTCGTCGCAGCCCTTCGCGAAGGCGTCCACCACTTCAGCCAACCAATCAGGGGCAACCGTGCCTTCGCCTGCCAGCAAGTAGCCCAAGCCCGACTTGTGCAGGTCTATCGACGAGCCTCCGGTCTTGAACCCCTGGGGCGCCACGCAGATCCAGGTGGCGTAGCGGGCGCGGGTCAGGGCGACATACAGCAGGCGCATTTCCTCGCCCATGCGCTCATCGTCAGCGCGTTTCTGCGCAGGCTTTGCCGGGTCGCCCTTGGCCAGTTCAAGCACCAGGCCGTAATGCTCATCCTGTCGTTCATGGAACATCGGCGGCGCCTTGCTACGGCCATCCACCGCCCTGGCGCTGCACGCGAACGGCAACATCACCAAGGGGTACTCCAGGCCCTTGGACTTGTGCACGGTCACCACTTTGATCAGGTCCGAGTCGCTTTCCAGGCGCAGAATTTCTTCCTCGCTCTGCTCCTTGATCTGCTCGGCCAGATGGCGAATCAGCGCGTGCTCGCCATCGAGTTCGGCGGCGCTGCGCTGCAGCCATTCGGCCAGGTGCAGCAGGTTGGTCAGGCGGCGCTCGCCCTGTTCTTCAGCCAGCAAACGGGCCGGCACCTTGAAGGTTGCAAGCAGCCTGCGCAGCATGGGCAGCACGCCTTGTTGCTGCCACAGCACGCGGAAGTCGCGGAACCACTGCACATGCGCTTCCCAGCACAGCTCGTTCTGGTTCAACTGCTCCAGGTCCTGCCAGGAAATGCCCACGCTGCGGGTGGCCAATGCCGCACGCAGCAAGCGGTCGCTGGTGGGCTGGGCGCAGGCCCGCAGGATGCACAGCAGGTCGGTGGCTTCTTCGCTTTCGAATACTGAGTCGCGGTCAGACAGATAAACGCTGGCCAGTTTGCGACGCGCAAGGGCCTTGCGAATAGCTTCGGCTTCCTTGCGGCTGCGTACCAGAATGGCGATATCGGCAGGCTTGAGTGCAGTGAGTTGGCCATCGCTGTTGCGCAGGCCCGAGGGTTTTTCTGCACTGCGGTCGAGCCAGGCCTGAATCGCCGAGGCGCATACCTCGGAGGCCTCGCGCAGGTAAGTGGCGTTGTTGATTACTCCGTTGGTTTGCAGCTGCCAGAGGGTCAGGGCCTTCTGCTTTTCACCCTCGATCTCCAACGTATCGCTGCGGCCTTTGGCATCAACACCTTCGAACGGCACCGGGTTCTCCTTCCCCTCCTCGGCAAACCGGAACGCTGCTCGGGGGTGGGCTTCGGCGAACTTGAAACAATGGTTGGCGGCATCGACCATCGCTTGGGTGGAGCGGTAGTTGGTGCCCAGGGTGTAATGCCGGCCCTTGGTAGCCTCACGCGCCTTGAGGTAGGTGTAGATGTCGGCGCCACGGAACGAATAGATTGCCTGTTTCGGGTCGCCGATCATGAACAGGCCGCAGTCGGGCAGGTTTTCTCCAATGCAGTAGATTTTGCCGAAGATGCCGTACTGAACCGGGTCGGTGTCCTGGAACTCGTCGATCAGGGCCACCGGGTACTGCTGGCGAATGGTCTGCGCCAGGCGCGGGCCAGACGGGCCTTCCAGGGCACGGCCAAGGCGGTTGAGCAAGTCGTCGAAACCGATCTGCGCCCGGCGCAGCTTTTCTTCCTCGAAGGCGCCCTGCACTTCACGCAGAGCATGCAGCAGCAACTGCGCGCGGATGTCCTGCTTCGACTCCTCATGGTCGACCCAAGCATCGATGGCTCGAAACGCTGGGTGCGTACCGATGGCACCGCCTTTGTTCAGCTTGAAGCGGGCTTGCCCGCATTTGCGAACGTGGCTACTGGCTTCGCCTCCCTGGCTCCAGGCGGCGATATCGCCAAGCATTTGATCAAAAGTTTCGGGGGTTTTGGTGGGGTAGGACTTGCCGTTCAGTGCGCTGCGCGCGCTGTGCAGCAACGCCTCCAGAGCCACGATGTCGTTGGCCCAGGCCGCCCTTGCCTGCGCTTCGAGCGCGACGCACTGCGCAGCCCAGTCAGCAGGCCCCTGAAGCAAAGCATCCAGGCGCGCGGGCGCTGTGATCGACATCCCTGCCTGCTGAAACTCGGCATCGCTACGCGACAGCAGCGGCGTCAGCGCTTCGCGTAGCTCGGTGGGGCTTTTGAAGCTATCCGTCACCACCCTGGCAACCTCAGGCGGCAGGCCATAGAACTGCTGGCGCCAGTAGTCCCTGACCACTTCATCGAGCAACTCGCGCTGGTCGGTTTCCAGTGTCTGGGTAAACAGGCTGCCGCTGTCGAAGGCGTGCTCGCGCAGCATCCGGTAGCACCAGCCATGAATGGTCGAAACCGCGGCTTCGTCCATCCACTCGCTGGCCAACTGCAACCGACGAGCACAGGCCGGCCACTGATCGGCGGGGTAACCGTTGCGCAGTTTCACCAGCAGCGGGTCGTGACGCTCATCAGGTGCCTGAAAGCACTGGGCAGCCTCGTTCAACCGTGCGCGAATGCGGTCGCGCAGCTCTTGGGTGGCGGCGTCGGTGAAGGTCACCACCAGAATTTGCGGCGGCGTCAGCGCTTGCTTGAACGCAGCATCGCCCCCATGGCCCAGTACCAGCCGCACGTACAGCAAGGCGATGGTGAAGGTTTTGCCGGTGCCGGCACTCGCTTCGATCAAGCGGCTGCCATGCAGTGGGAAATCGAGGGGGTTGAGGTTAACCGCTGTCATTGGTCGCTTCCTGCGTCGGTCGAGGTGAAGTGGCCGAACAAGCCGCCATACAGGCGCTGGGCCCAGGCCACGAACTGGCCGCTCGCGCACAGTTGGTCGAAGTCCTCGTAGGCACGCCGTTGGGCGAACGAGCGCTCCACTTCACCCTTTTTCATGTAGCCGCCTTCATAGATATCGCGCGCTTTGTCGTAGGCCGAATCGCTGCTTTCCCCACCCGCTGCCAACCAGGCGAAGGCGCTTTCGCAGGCCACCGGCAGCGGCTCTTGCATGCCCGCCACCCAGGCCTGGAGCAGCGCTTGCAGCTGCTCCCGGGCCTGGGTTTCAGGCACTGGCCGGAACACCACATCGCCATTCAAACCCACCAGAATGGTCGTGCAGGCAGGCCCGTTCAACTGCAACGCCAAGTGCCGCAACCAAGGCCGCACCAGGTGCTGCCAACGCAGGCTGTCGTCGCTGCACAGCTTCTTGCTGTCCAGTTGCAGGTAGGCTCGCTCATCCAACGCGTTGCGGCGAATGCCACCCAGCCAATCCTTGAGGCCGGGACGCTCGTCAGTGGCTTCGATGGTTGCGGCGCTCTGGCCCTCTTCAAGCTCAGGCCAGGCTTGCAGTTGGGCGTGGTAGCGCGCCAGCAGGCCCGGCATCGGCTCCACCAGCGCCGAGGCGCTCAAGGTGCCGAAGCCGCCCAGTGGCAAGGCGCCCTCGCGTTGCAGGCGTTGCACTTGCAGGCCCAGTTCGGTCACGGCCTGTTCGGGATCGTAAGCCTCCTCGACCCAGCGCTTCAGCGCCTGGGTAAGCCTGTCCTGGTGCTGCCAGTTTTCCAGGCCATCGAGCTGGAAGGCTTCGTCATCGCGGTTTACCAACTCGTCGTCGTCGAATTTGACCTTCAATCGCTGGCTGAAGAAAGCGCCCACCGGGTCGCGCACGAACTCGGAAAGTTGCCGCAGGCTCAATGGCGTGTCCTGCACCAGCGCGGGCAGGCGCTCCCCTGCTGGCTGCGAGCTGTGTTCGTCATGCACCTCGCGCCACTCGCTGGAGTAGGTGAACAAGCCATCAGGCCCCGGCTCGTTGGCGAAGTAGGCGGCGCTGAAGGGTTGCAGCGGGTGCTCCTGGGTCAGCGCTGGCAGCAATGGCTGGCCGTTGGCCGAGCGCCAGCCGCTGGCCAGGTGGTCGCGCAATTGGCCAATCAGCACCGAGGGCACACGCTCGCTGTTGTCGCGGATGTTGCGGCCCACCCAGCTCACATACAGTTGTTTTCGCGCCGACAGCACGGCCTCCAGCAACAGGTAGCGGTCATCTTCACGTCGCGACCTATCGCCAGGGCGGTAGTCGTTGCGCATCAGGTCGAAATCGACCGGTGATTGCTGGCGCGGGTAATCGCCATCATTCATGCCCAGCAGGCACACCACCTTGAACGGAATCGCCCGCATAGGCATCAGGGTGCAGAAGTTCACCGCGCCGGCCAGGAAGCGCCGCGACAGGCCGCCATCTTCGATACCGCTGAGCCAGGCCTCGTGCACCACGCTCAGCGGCAATGGCTGCGCGAACTGCGCCTCCTCGCAGGTGCGCAACCAACCTTCGAGCAGCTTGAGCAATTGGTTGACCAGCAGCTCCTCGGCGTCGCTTACCGGGCGGAAGAACACCTTCAACAAGGCTTGCAGGCGCTCGGCCCATTGCACCGGCGTGGCCGGTTGCTGGAGCTCCTGAAGGGCCACTTCTAGGTGGTCGAGCAAGGTCAGCAGCGGCCCGGCCAGGGCAGCCTCCAGCCCCGACACTTCGTCGTAGGGTTCGATGCCGTTGAGCTGAGGCGCTCGCCCAGCAGCGTAGCCCAGCAGCATGCGTCGCATGCCGAAGCGCCAGGTGTTCTGCTCGAGGCCCGCCGGCATGCCCAGGCTTTCGCGCTGCTCGGCATCGAGCCCCCAGCGCACACCGGCACCGTCGATCCAGCGTTGCAGGGTGGGTACGTCGGCTTCTTTGATCGCGAAACGCGCGCGCAAGGCCGGTACGTCCAGCAGGTCGAGAATGTCGCTGGCAGCGAAGCGGCTGTGGGGCAGCTTGAGCAGGTGTTCCAGGGCGATCAGCAGCGGCCGGCGGCCGCGCTGGCCTTGGTCGGCCACGGTAAACGGCAGGTAGCGCGAATCACTCCTTGGCACCTGGCCGAACACTGCCTCGATGTGAGGGGTGTAGGCGTTGATGTCCGGCACCATCACGATCACATCCCGTGGGCTCAACTGCTTATCGGCGCTGAAGCGGGCGAGCAGTTGGTCGTGCAGCACTTCCACTTCGCGCTGCATGCTGTGCACCACATGAAAACGCAGCGAGCGGTCACCGGTAGCGTCTACCGGCCCCCAGGCTTCGCGGGTTTCCGGCAACGGGCGCAGCTCAAGAATGTCGCTTTGCAGCTGGCCCAGCAGGGTTGCCGTATCCGGTTCGGTAAACAGGTCGATACGCCCGCCATTGAGGCCGTCGAGTAGGTGGCGATAGCTGCCCGGCTCGTCGTGGTGGTCGAGCAGGTTGATGTAGTCGCGCCCCTGCTTACCCCAGGCGGCGAGCAAGGGTTGGCCGTGCTCGTTCGCAGCTGCGGCAACCTCACGGGCAGGTTGGCGGCGGTAGTGGTGCGCCAGCAAGTCTTTGTCGGCGACGATATCGCCCCAGTGGTACCGGCAAGGGTTGTGCACGCACAGCAGCACCTGGCTGTAGCGGGAAAGCTCTTTCAGGGCTTCGAGCACCTGCGCAGGCATCGAGGAAATGCCGAACACCACAACCCTGCGTGGCAGCCCCTTTGGCGCCTGGGCAGCGCTGCGCAGGTGGGCGACGAAGCGTTTGTGAACCCCGGCGCGGCTTTGCTCGAGCGCGCCCTCGCCAACGTCGGCCAGCACCTCGCGCCATAGCTGCGCCTGCCACAGGTTCGGCGCCTCCAGCGGCTGCGCAGTGCCCTTGATGTGTTGAAGTTGATCCCGCCCGGCAGCCCAGTCTTCCAGCCAATCGGCGCGGTACACCTGGTATTGGTCGAACAAGTCCGCCAGACGCTCGCACAGTTGGTGCAGCTTGCGCTGTTCATCGTCCTTTTCCAGAAAGCGTTGCAGACTTGCGAAAACCGGGTTATCGAGCAAGCTGGGCAGCAGGCGCATCAGCCGCCAGCTCAGCGCGGCCTTGTCCAGCGGCGAGGACTGCGGCGTGGTCTGCGCCCCCAACACCCCGCGATACACCTGCCACAGAAAGCGCGCCGGCAACTGCACATCCAACGCCGCGGCAATGCCGCAGCCGCCGTTGTGCGGGTCTTCAGCCAGCGCCAGTTTCAGCCACTGGGCGATACCGTTGCTCTGCACCAGCAGCACTTCGTTCTCCAGTGGTCGCAGCGGGTGACTGCGCATCCACTGCACCGCGAGGGCTCGCAGTTCTTCTAGATGATTGCCATGGATGACAACAAGACCAGGCTGAAGCTCCTGCATAGACACACATCCCTCTAGGTACGCTGGAGTGAAAGCTAATCAACACATGCGACACCCTGTGTCGCACGGGATCGATCACGGAAGAAGCAAAGTGACGTCGTTGAACTGAGGCAGCGATTGGAGAACCGCTCCGGCAACCTCAAATGACTTCAAGCCGGTAGGTATCGGCATCACCGACCAATTCAAAGAACAGCTCACCATCCGAAGACCGAGGGCTGTCAGATGCGAAGGACCAGAACGAAGAGTGCTGCCTCGCATAGGTGCAAAGCGCGGCCACCAGCGGATGGGCCTTCCACAGCTCGGTCATCTCACGTCGATGCAGGCCCGGCATAAAGAGCGGTGCAAGCTTCTGCTTTTGATCCAACGAAAGCTCAGCCAACTCCTGCCCATGCTGACTGATCCACTTGCCAATCAAACGAATGTCGCTGTGGTAGCGCGCATCGGTCACTTGAAGCTGAGCAATACGGATTTTCTGCGGTTCTACAACAACCCGGCAGGCAACGTATTCATCGCCATCCACCAGCGGAGCACTGGCATTCTGCAAAGCGAGCTCAGGAGTGGGGCTGGCATAAATGGCATGCCGGCGGGACGGCATATTCTTCGGCCGAAGAGACTCCCAGAGGTTGTCGACAACATAGGGAACATTGCTCGGAATCCGCATCGTCGCGTGGCGACGAAGACCTTTTTCTGCACCTGCCAACTGGCTGGACGGAATCGCCCGGAACAGCTTCATGTGAATCTCCTTATGGGGAAACCCGGGGAAGCGGCAGAGGGGGTAGATCTGGATCCACGTTGTAACCGATCATGAAGAGGGCTTTCTCGAGCTCTGCAAGGGAACCAATGCTTGGGTTGCAAACCATCACCTGTTGCAGCAGCTTTCCTGCAAGCAACACCTGACTTGCCCAAAGCTGGCATTGAGCGGAGCTGAGCTTGAAAAACTTATACCCGCCCAGAGATGGGTCTCTATTGGTTTTACCCTTGCCAGCCCCCCATCTAAAAGCCAAATCGGAAGGCACACTTGGCAGGCCAACACGCATGAGCCAAGAACGGGCAAGCAGCCCGAGCGCAGCACCAACACGTCCGTCGTAGATGATGATGTGATTAGGGTCTGCCGCTGCATAGATCTTTGTCATAGCGGAGTTCATCAGAAACTCTTTGCCATCGAATGCAGCAAACCCTTGAGCAAATCCAGGCTGAAGCATTTGAACTGCCCGCATAATCGATTGGCACAGCGTCTTATGCTGGTACTGATTATCGACCCAAACTCGGGATTTATCATCAGGGTCTTGCGCAACGTTTCCCCAGTCGAAAATATCCAAACAGGCTTGGTAAGCAGCCGCTTGATCCCGCACAGCGAGCGCTTGCCTTAAACGAGCGGCAATGCACTGGAATGAGCGAGGTTTAGGAGCATCAGGCCAAGAGTAGTGAGACGATGCTTCCCAAAGTGAATGGCACCACCAGTATTGCACCGAAGAGTTAATACGCCCTTTCCAAGGCTTCCAGCTCGGATGTTTGCTAGTGCGATAGCTATGCAGCAGCCCTGCCCCCGAAGCATCTCCCACTGGGAGCAAACCACGCATTTCGTCCGGCACCTCTGGCTTGCCCCATAAATCAGCCAGGTACTGAGCAAAGGCTTTTTGATTTCCAGTCAGACTCATTCCCTTTCCCTTAATCATCTAACCCCAGCACCTTTTGATATCCCTGGTGGGGAATACAGCCGGCATGCTATGAGCTTTTGCATACCTGTTAAATAGCGCCATCCGATGCACACAACTCTCTAGCCCAAAAGCTTCCCTGGCAGACCGCCAGATTTCTCCAGAAACGAAACAGTAGCCCATCAGGATCCGGCGGGGACTCAAAGGTAGAAAAGTAAAAATCGGTAAGCCGTTCAGTAGCCAGTACCTGCCCTTTCATGGCCGCCCACTGCAACCAGTAGAGGCCAAGCGTGGGATCATACTCAGTTGATGCTTCATCCAGAGCCAGTCTGCCGAGTGAGAAGCACGCCATCGCGTCATGCTCAGCCGCACCTCGCTTGTACCAACTGATGGCTTTACCATGATCGACGATGACACCCTCATCCCCACGCTCATACAAACTCCCTAATGCTTGCGCAGCACAGGGAATCCCAGCTTCGAAAGCCTGCTCGTAATAGCCGATGGCCAAGCCCGGATTGACCGGCAAGCCCTTGCCGTAATAGGCCAGCTCGGCGAGATTGAATAGAGCCTCAGGGGCTCCCATCACTGCCGCAATCTTGAATAACCGCCTGGCCAGCGCAGGGTTCGGCTTCAGCCTCAGACCATTAAGCCAAAACCACCCTAGATCATTGATCGCATCCGCATCGCCCAACAGAGCCTGTTCACGCAGCTCCACATAGCGATTTCGAATTATGATCGGATCAACCAATCCAAGAAGCGGATTTGCTTCCTTGATCTCGTGATAGTTAACACCCGCCTGCCCGCTCAGCTCCATCGCTCTCAGCGATGGCATACCGACTCCAACATAAAGACGTTGCAACTCGTCAGGCTCAGCCAGCTCGACGTAGTCAGCCCGGGGAAGAAGGTTGTCCATAAGATTGAAGATGTCTGCAGATTTGCTCATGCTGCTGCCCATCGATGATCGTGTCTGACCATTTTCAACGGCCATGCGACAACCTGTGTCGCACACAAACAAGGACGGAAGTGTGGAACAGCTGCTTCGCCATGAACTCATTCTTGGCCTTCTCCCGAACAAGGAAAGCGCTCTCGATAGCAATGCCATTCACCAACGTGTAGCCAACCAGGGTGTCCAGGTTGATAAGCGCACCATTCAGCGTGACCTGAGCGAGCTAGAACAGAAATTCCCCCATGTGCATAGCAGGCCAATGGGAAAAGCCAAGTTGTGGTGGGCAGAAAAGTCGCTGTCGCGACTGAGCATGCTGCCAACAGATGCAATGAACCTCGTCATGATCATGGATCACGCGGCTAGATTCGGAATGGCGGTGCAGGTTGAAAACCTGGCCCCCTTACGGGATTACGCGATATCTCTGTTGAAAGGAAACCGACCCAGCCGGGACTGCTCAGGCAAAATCATCAGCAATACCCGCTTCATTGTCCTGGAGCCAGGGCAGGTAAAATCAGAGGTATTAGAGGTTATTCAGCAAGCACTTCTAGATGATTCATCTATCGAAGCGCTCTACCTCAAGCGCGGCGCCAGTGAGCCACGAACACTACATCTCAAGCCACTGGGTCTTTCCTACCAAGACTCCAATATCTACCTCGTTTGTATTTTCAAAGGCTTGCCCGAAGGCAAACTGGCCTCCCTTCCCCTGCATCGCTTTCAATCTGCCAAGGCTACATGGGAAGACCTGAGAACTCCTGACGGTTTTGAGATGAACTTGTTCGAGGTCAAGCGCAGCCTGATATCCCAGAAATCTGAGTACCCGACTCAACTGAAGCTGCGCATTTCTCAGACGCTCTATGAACGCCTAGACGAGAACGCGCTCACTGCCGATCAACAGCTACAGCCCACCGCTGATGGCTGGTGGCTGATGATGGGCAGCCTGCCTCTTAGCCAGGGGCTGGAACTATGGCTATTGAGCCAGGGCGAACACCTGGAGGTTCTTGAGCCGGTTGAGCTAAGGCAACAAATGGCCTTATCGGCGCATCGGATGGCGGCACTGTACGAACAAGGTTGAATGCGACACAGGCTGTCGCATACCCGAACCACTCTGTCTCCTGTCATCTGACCATGGAGACCCAGCAATGAAGACCTACTCTGCCTTCCTACAGCGTGTGACACCTAATGCGGGACCACGAGCTAACTTTACAATCACGGTACAGGCCGTCAGCTCCGAGATGGCTCGCGTCACGGCTGAAGCCCAATACCCCGGTTACAAGTGCGCAAACGGCCCCGTGCAGGTGCGCTAAAGATGAACGACGCGCATCGCAAGCGCATTCAGCCTAGCGACTATCTGTACCACCTTTTAAACCAAGGTGACGATACCGAAAGCGCTAAGACAGAAACGCACCAGAAAGCTCTCAATCTACGGGGACAATACTCGGTAAGCTTCGATATCGCCTTGATCGCAGAAACACAAGCCGAAGCTCAGCGACTAGCAGACCAAATACTTGAACTGCCCAGGGCTTATTTCCCCGAAAGCATCAACTGTCTCGACAGGCATCGTTTTTCTGCTCACGGACTAGACAAACCTTGGCCTGAACAGCAATTTGATGAGCTTCATTTTTTCTGCTCATCTCCAGACCAGCTACCTCCCGCGAGTCACCTAGATCGACTAGCAGCCATCATCCACATCCATCATTTAGCCCCATGCATGGCACAAGCATATCCGAGTTATCGCAGCTATCTATGGTGCACTGAACAAGCTCTGTGTGACTTCTGGGCAAGCCTGTACTTAGCAAGAGAGATGCAAAGCATCCCAGGGTTGAACTGGAATAGTTACCCCACATGGCAGTTGCCTGAACACTGCATTGGTCAAGCAGCAACTAGCTGGGGCTCAACACCAAATGCAGCTATAGATTCATTACTAGCGCAGGCTGGGCATACAAGACTCACTACTGCGGTCGATGCAATCCTCGTAATAGAAGGCAATTTCGATATGTCGATAAGCGACTATTTCGACTTATTGATCCTGCTAGAGGCCGAAATCAAATGCGATATCGCACCCACTGGCTGGGTAGCCCCTGAATACTCAGGTTATGGCCTAAAGCTGCTCACATTCGGCCCACTTAAAGACCAAAGTTGACGCAGTGGAGAACAGTGCATGGATAAACAACAACCTAGGCATTTGCTGCAACTCCTTGCTCAAGGCGCATCACTCAGCAGTAAGAATAGGGCACTGGCGTTTCCCTTGCTGCAGCGGGCTTGCGCCCTGCTCTGGCGTCTTAAGCCTGTTGGCTACCCAGTGTCAGTCTTTGAATTGGAGCGCAAGCTGAGCATTCCCCTTGAGGACTGGCTGCCTTCGACTATCAGGGCCGACTACTCAGGCCCCTTACTGTATTCCAACATCGCCACGCAAACCTGCAATGAGATGCTGCTTGAGCTCGACGTAAGGGAGCTGTGGGAGCAAGTCCAGGCCAGCGTAAACCGGGTCAAGCAAGCGTGCCGCCTTCGGGCTGACGGTGAGACACACTATCGAAACTTCCGGTTGTTTCTGATTGAGCATGGCGTGATCGTGCCCTTCCAGGCCCAAGAATCCTTCGTTCCACTCAATCTTTCTCTAAGCGAGTTCTACGAGCCCATCCCCCGCCACCTGCACCATAACGGGCTTCTGTATCTATGCCCCGAATGCAAATGGCCGATGAATGCTCAGCGGCACCAGGTCAGTTGCGACTCCGCTTGGTGCCAGGACAAAAAGAGTCTTTTTGTTCGTGATGGTTCGAGACTGATCAACCGTGTAGACAACAGCATTCTTCTGGGACACCCCGTCGAAGACCGACTGATGCTCAAACCGCCATTATGGAAATTCACGCTCCAACCTGGACTGCTTGAGGTTGCGCTCGCAAGCGCGCTCGTGGCGAAAGGGTTGGAGGTGCAGCTGTGGCCTGATGTGGATCGAACGGATCTGCGTATCCGTCTTGGCCACACTTACCAGGATATTGATGCCAAGGTCTGGATATCGTCCTACGAGCTGGCCAAACACATCGAATCAATCCCCTCGAGCAAGCCTCGCTGGATCGTAATCCCAGATTACCAGATGCAGAACATTCCCCTGCTCCGCCAACGCTGCCCTGCAGGGGTTGCGGTCTTCACGCAGAGCCAGTGCGTAAGGGAGGCACAAAAACATGCAGCCCCTTTCTGACATTAGTACAACGCTTTTCCTCGCCCTGGCTGCGCGATATGTGGGCAGTGAACCCATGCTGGCCGATGCAGCAGCTCTCTGCGCGGGCCGAACACGCGGCTGGAGCACCTGGTGCGCGCTTCAGGACGCTGATCAGCTGCTGATAGCCGAGAGCTTGCGGCTCAGGCCTTCACTTGTAGCCCAACCCAAGCGTTTCCTGATGAGCGCCGAGGCGATTATCAAAGGTGAACGCAGCCCCTTTGAGTTGATCGACGCGAGCAGGCTGAGTGACGAGCTCCACGAACAGGATTGCTATCGCATATCGCCGCACCTGAATGCCGACCAGCTCATCAGGGAATACTTCGAGGCACTCAAGTATGGGCGGGCGACACCGGTCTATGCCCAGCTCCCAGAGTCTGGGGACGTAGTCCTCAAGCATATCGCTGGAGATCAGGTCAGGGTTTTCGTTGTACCTGAAAGCGAGCGGAGCGTCCTCGAAGTCGCTGACTGCCACATCCATATCCCCTCATCGCCCGCTGTGCAGGAAATCGAGTGGGAGCTTGGCTCACTACGCGAACTCGCCCAGCAACTCGATGCAACGCCCAATCTCCACAGCCAACACGAAGCCTCCCTGACCAACATTTGGGGATCAGAACCCAGACGCGCAGCAGACTCGGGCAATTTTTACCGCGTGAATGCCCCCACTGGAACCGGCAAAAGCGTTGCCATGGTGATGATGTCGATTGACGCGGCTCGCCGAGGTCACAGAGTCGTGATTGCGGTACCGACGCTAGTCGAACTGGAAAACACCGTACGTATTCTCAAGCAGTCGCTAGCTGTGGCAGCGGCTGATCTGAAGGTTGCACCATTGCACTCAGCGACGCGGGTCTATGAGCGTGCACAGATCCAGTTCGCGCAGAGCAATACTGCGTCCGCGTACGACTATGCCTGCCTGCTGGATGCTTACGCGTCCGACCTCCTCGACGTCGAACCCGGTAAAGAGCCTTGCTTCAACGTTCGGGTATCGACCCAGGAGGAAGGCCGACTTAAGCATTCAAAACGGCTTAACCACTGTCCTTTTCTCTTCAAATGCGGTCGGACCAGAATGTTGTCAGAAGCTCTTGAAGCCGACATCGTGGTGATCAACCATCATGCCCTATTGTCGGGCACTACGCGCATTCCGCTGTCCGACGCCGACCAGTTTCCTGGACCGCGCAGCCTGATCGAGTTGCTGCTCCGGACTGCCCCGGTGTTTCTCGTCGACGAAATCGACGGTCTGCTGAAGTCTGCCATAGACAGCAGTGTCATCGAGCTGAAGCTTGGCAACCAGGGTGACAATAGCCCTCTCTTGCGCCTGTTCAATACCGTTGTTGGCCGGTCAAACATACTTGGGATTGATCGAAGCAGTCTGTACCGGGTGAACTGGGCGCTAACCTATTGCACGCTCAGTGTGAGCCAGCTCATGAACCTTCAGCAGGAAAAATATTTCGAGTGGCCAAAGAAGGAAACAACCTGGTCAGATGCCGACGACACCTTCATTACCGAAAAGCTGGGAATCAATCGCGAGGAGCTGGAACAGCTGTTCAACAACACGAACCGCATACCACCCCACCTGGAAAGGCTAAGTCACCACCTTGCCTGCTGGCGCTCAAACGATGGCGAACACAAGCTTGAAACCCTGGCGGTCAACCTTGGTCGTCTCATCAAGGCATTGTCCGACAGTGGTCTGCTTCCTGCACCGCTGAAAGAGCATGACCAGATCCGCCTAAAAGCATCGTTGATCTTGCGTGGCACGCTGCTGGTCATCGAAACACACCTGCGAAACCTCCAGGTTGAGCTTTCTGGCTTCGTCAACGCCGAGGTCCCAAACGCTTATGAGGTTCGAAGGAGCATTGCAGGGCCAGAGCCGTTGAGCCCTACCCCCAACGGCCCCTTGCAGCGGGCCGTGTTTGGTTTCAAGCGGAAAGACAGTAGCGACAATGACTCGACCCTGAACGTCGTCGCCATGCGCGGTGATCCGCACAGCACCCTACTTTCACTTCCGGATGTCAGCGCTCTGGGCTATGCCGGTGTGAAACGGTTGTTCATAGGGTTCTCTGCCACTGCATATTTTCCCGGAGCCAGTGCTTACGACCTTCGAGCCAAAGACTTCATCGACGTTCCGGATGCAGCTGGTCAGATCACCTTCGAGAATGTCAACCAAACGACCGCCATCTCTGGTGCCGCCTTTGCGGAGCGCAAGTTCCTGGTATCGAAATTTGCCAAAGAAATATGGCCCTGGGCGAAAGCCCGTCTCCAGAGTCTGGCAAACGACCCAAAGACCCAAGAGCGCGCTCGCCTGCTCTTGGTCACCAACAGCGACACGGATGCTGAAGTGCTGGCCATGACCCTCGCGAAAATGCAGGGTGGCCCAGGCCAATTGGTAGGCTGGGTGCGAGGACGACAGAGCGAGTACAAGCCATCCTCACTCGAAGCACAGCAAACACTTGTCTACGACGACCTGGCGGAATTCACCAGCGGCCGGCATAAGGACAAGACGTTGCTGGTCAGTGCGCTTGGCCCTATGGCGCGCGGCCACAACATCGTAAACGCCGATGGTCTTTCGGCGATTGGCGCCGTAGTGATCTGCGTCCGTCCACTGCCCTCTTCGGACAGCCCAAACAACAACCTTGCCCATATCTGCTACGAGACGGGGAAAGCGGTTGCCTTCTACAGCAGCCCTGGCTTGCTGATGATGCAGGAGCGAAAGCATTCCAATGCTCTCCTACAAAGTATTCGTACCGCACGCCCGGCGTTTAGCCAGCAACCGGATAACATCCGTCATTACACCATCATGAACATCCTGGTGAGCCTCACTCAACTCATCGGACGGGGGCGTCGAGGAGGTACTCCGGTAACTTGTTACTTCGCTGATGCCGCGTTTCTGAATGGCCTCAAGCCTTGGCACGAGATGCTCAACGAGAGCGTCCATCAACTCAAGAAAGATGGGGATTGGGATCAGTTCGAACGTCACCATGCCGGCGTCGCATCAGCACTTCTGAAATACATCAATGAATCAAGAAAGGACGCGAGATGAAGGCCCTTGAGCTACGCACCAGCCTATTCAAATTTGATGCGACCCAATTGGGGCAAGCCTACCGTGTGGTAATCGGCCCCCAGTATCTCGACGCGTGGCAAGCGCTTCAGGGGCTGGTTAAAAAGCCACATCCGGGCCTGCCTACGACAGGATTGGAGGAGATGCTTGCGGTTCTTTCCCGGGGCCCCGTAAAGGTGGACCTATTCCCCCAAAAAGAGGGCGGTGTCTCGGCGATTATCATGCTCTATCCGCTGTCAGTCGACACTATCAACGAGGTGCTCCACCTATGGTCGATGGACGTCCTTAGGATTTGGAACGAGCAACTGGTCGGCATTGAAGGAAAGTTGATCGTCACCGACGTGGTGCCGCTGGATACAAGTCACCTAGTCACGCCTGGAGACATTTCATCGCTCGCATATACGGTCATTCCTTGGCTGGTGGGGCAAGCCCTCATACAAAAGCCCATGCAGGCGGCGATGCCCATCAAGCTGTACCAGGCAGCTGATTCCAGCTTGCTTGCATGGGATGACCCTATCGTTTCCGAAAATGATGTCCGATATGCCAGTGCACTGCATGCTATCGAGCCGACTCTTGTCTTGCTGCACGGTCGGCCGCAGCCTTACATCCAGCTACGTGTGAAACTGACCCAGGTGATGCCCAACCTTGTAGGCAAGAAAAAACATGCCTGGGTCAAAACCGGCGACCTGATCGTCAAAGCGAAGCTCAAAACCAAGAAGACGGTCGAAGGCTGGGAAACTACGTACGAGCACCCTGTCGAGAAGCTGCTGACCTTCATGGGCGTACAGTCGTTTCCTCCAATGGTCGACGGCGACATCCCCGTCGACAGCGACGTGAGACCCATCTACGCCATCCCACCGTCGAATCCAATGATTGCGTCAGGCCCTGGCCCGCTGTTCCTCGACCAAGCCGGCTTTCACCTCCTTGCAAGTCTGCCTGGAACGGCTCCGCTTCTGGTCAAGAAGGCGGTGGCTAGCTTACGAGAGGAGAAGGTTGTCAACACGGGAGAGGCCGCCAATCTGAACGCGATGGTACTCGCAGCACACGCTGACGTGATGCTGCGGCTACATGCAGCCAGTACCACCCTGGCCCAGGACAGCAAGTTCTTCGATAAGGTGATGCCTCCTCTCGTGGCACTGACACGCCTGGATGTACCAGACGCGCAGCGAATGCTTGAAGGAAAACATGACAGCAACAGCCTAAACGACTGGCTAATGAACCATGTGGTGCCCGCTAGCAAGCAGGCTTCTGAAAATGGCGCAAAGGTAATGATCGTTGAGACCAGTACGTCCGCTGCCTCTCAGGAAGCAGGGCTAGACCCCAAGCACGTCATTCGAAGGGTACTGGCAAAGCACGGCATCGCGACCCAGTTCATCATGCATATCGACCCTGATGCACAAGCTAAGAGGCGGAAGACCAAAGCGGATGATCGTGATTTCAAAGCTACCAACTCGATCATCGAAGCGATTCGACTAAGCGGGCACCTCCCCGTTCCGACGCCCAAAGTAAAATCGATGCCGGCGAGCACAACGGTGCTGTCGATTTTGCTGGATAGAATTCAGGATAAAGGCCCGGCCATCTATCTGCCGGTTATCACCCGGACGGTGTTGGGCGGGAATAAACCAGAGGTTTTCTGGTTCGAATCTTGCTTGGACTCCAATGGCAAATGGTTCAGCTACGGCGAGGGCTTGGCCGCCATCCACGGGACGGACACTCTGCTCAAGCCTGACCAATTGAAGACATTGGTCACCCAATCCTTGCTGGACTGCAAGATCAATTCGAACGACTCGTTGATCGTCTGCCTCGATGCCAATCTAAGAACCTTCTATGGAGCATTGAAAGATGGCCCCGGGGAGGGTCTTCCTCCCGTCCCATCAGATGCCGCTGTCGTCCGCATTCGAGCCGATCACCAGGTAGCACAGATCAGCGGCAACCACACCTTGTCTCCCAACTCGGCTCACTACATCGGGACGAAGGTGGGAGCTTTTCAATCTTGCGAGAGCGCCTCGGTATTTTATTTCGTGTCACCGTCTAAGCAGTACGGCAGCGTTCGCTCACAGCGCGAGAACACAAGATACGACGTATCAGAACGAGACCTGCGAGATCCATGGCAGCAGTTGGGCGTAACAGAAATCACGATCATAACGCCCGGGGCATTTAGCACTGCGACAGTGATCGCTGAACAGGTCGCCTTGCTGTGCAGGAACCCTTCACTGTGGGACGGCTACCTGCGTCTGCCTGGGCCCATGCACTTGGGCAAACAAGTAGCGGCAGACCATCCAATTTTGGAAATGCGACGCAAGTCTGAAGCGAACCGGTATGGAAATTAGGGAATCTAATGTGTGGAGGCACTGAAGCCGGTCAAATAGTCACTTGTTAGCACTCGGTCTTAAGTTGTGCTCCATATGCACTGGATTTTGGTTCATATTGACCAGATGAACCAAAGTCGGCTTTCAACAAAGCAGGCACCACACGAATAAGCTAGATATCAGGCCGTCTCCGCAGGCTGGCTCACTAGAGCCAATGCCAAGGCCTTTGCTCCACCCAAGTCCAAATGCATCGTGGCGTAAGACTGCATGAGTAATGCTGGCGGAAGCACCCAATCCCATTTTTCTTGAGCCATGTTCTGTACGTCCGCTAGAACAGCGGATTCATCAATACCGTCCCACTCGGCGATCTCACGCAGCTTGCGTTCAAGCGACGTCCGATCTCCCTCAACCTCGATGACCAACCCGCTGTTCTCACTGGCTAGTCCGGTGTGCGTCAACAAGATGGCTAGGGCATCGTTTGTCCAATCGCCTCGCCAGCTGAAAAGGTAAGTCTTACCTCCGCTTTCGGTCATGCTCGAATGTACCAATCCAAGGTCCGAGAAAGCGCTACGTGCCTGAGCTAGTAGCTCTTGTGCCGTAGTATCAAGATAGGGGTAGACGTCCGCCTCCAACAAGACGCTCCTCATCTCTTGCCGAACCCGATCATGTACACGGGCTCCAAGCCCGTCAAAGGACGGGGGAGCACCACCGGGATCGGATCTCACGACAACGACCCTGGCCTCAGTGTCCACGCTCGTTACCCGCCAGCGGCGCCCAGCAAAGATAATTCGCTGATCGACGGTCAATGGCCTGGAGACGGGCAATGCGCCAAGTAGTTTGCCATCGCATACCAGGCGGAACTCTTCATTACTGACAAATGCACTGTAGAAGTCGTAGTGGTTGATCAGGCGTTCCCCCACTACGCCGGGCAGCAGGAGCCCCGATGTTTCCTGGGTTATCAAATCGCGCTCACCGAGGGCACGAAGCAAACTGAGGAAGCTGCCCTGCTCCACCCCAGTGAACGGACCACTGCGTATCAAGGTGCTCCACAGCTCTGCAGCTGTAGCTCCTCCCCGCTGGGCTATCACCGAGAGGCACTGCTGTACCAGCGTCGATAAATGAAGGCCATGAACACGAGGAGGCTCGAACCAGCCCTGCATCAACAACCGGATCATCGCGATGCTTTGCAGCAAACCCTGGCGAAGTCGATCTGACAGGGGCGAGCCATCGTCTAGCTGACGCTCCTTGCAGTAACTTCGGAGAATGGCTGCCTCTCCCGGACGGCGTCCGGATCGCCCCAAGCGTTGACGCAAGCTAGCTACCGATGGCGGAGCCCCGATCTGCACTACCGTCTTGATGCTGCCGATATCGACCCCAAGCTCCAGCGTGGTAGTGCAGACTGCGGTGGCAGGCCGGTCACCGTCTTTCAGCGCTTTCTCAGTTTCCTCTCGAATGTCCTTCGCCAAACTGCCGTGATGCGGCCAGAACTCGTTCGGTACACCATCCTGCTCGCAACGGCGCCGCAGATTGTCAGCGAACCACTCAACCTGAGTTCGACTGTTGGGGAAGATCAGGTTATTGCTGCCGCGTAGCACCTGAAAGAGATGCTCTGCGATGGCATGGTCCGGAGAAAAAACATCGTCACCTTCAGGCTGTACCGGGAGCGCCTTCTTGGACTCCACATACCCTCTGATCTGAACCTTAAGTATCTGGCCACTACCCTTGGATTCGATCACCGACACATGATGAGGGGCATTGGGACGCAAGAAGGCAGCAGCCAACGTCATGTCGCCCAACGTGGCGGAAAGACCAACCCTGGGCAGGGGGCGATCAATGATTGTTTCAACACGATGCATGAGTGACTGCAGCTGCTTGCCTCGCTCACTGCCGATAAAGGCATGGAGCTCATCCACCACCAGGTACCGCAGGTTGGCAAACAATCCCGCCAGGCTGGTTCCCTTGTTCACGAACAGAGCTTCGAGCGACTCCGGCGTGATCAGCAGAATGCCTTCCGGTGACTTGAGGAAGCGATGCTTGCGGCTCGCTGAGATATCCCCATGCCAAGCAATGACAGGAAGCTCAAGCTCATCGCAAAGCCTCGCCAAACGATCCCACTGGTCATTGATGAGAGCCTTCAGCGGGCTGATGTAAAGCACCGCCCCAGGCTTTTCCGTGTCCTGCAGGAGATTGGTAAGGATGGGCAGAAACGCGGCTTCGGTTTTGCCTGCAGCTGTAGCCGCCGCGATGATGACATCCTGGTCGGCCCCCAAGAGCGCAGGGATAGCACGCTCCTGGGCATCGCGTAGGGAGGTCCAGCCCTCGGCCCATATCCAGCGCTGGATTCGCGGTTCAAGGAGATCGAAGCCAACCGATTCAGAGCTGGAAGGTGGCAAGCTCATCGTCCGCATCCACTTGGGTATCGGCCTCACCGCCTCGATCCGGTGCAATCTCCACGGCACCCAACAGCGTCCGCCAATCAGCGTCAGGATTCTGCTCCAACACCGCTAGCAGGCTGATGAATGCGGTAATGGTCGTCCGCGGGGTACGGAAGTAGGCCTCACCCATCCGCTGGTTGCAGTGGGCCATAAACAGCGGCAATGCTTCGTCGGGTAGCAGATAGCGCTCGCTCACGCCTGCCGCGTATACATGACGCAGTTTCTGCAGCAGCACGTAGAAATCCTCAGGCGTCAGACTAGTGAGGCGTATGACAGGGCCGGACAGATCTACCAGCCCGGACTTGGCGAAGTTATTTTCAGCCAGACGCGACTGCAGCGCCGGATAGCTGTAGAGGCCGCGGCGAGTATCCATGAGAAATTCGGGTGTACCGCCCAACACAAAACCAAGCCCCTCAGCAGAGCCCTGCAGGGAGTCATTGAGGATACGAAGAATCTGCTCGTAGTTAGCGTTACGAGCTTGGGTGTTGGAAAGTTTGTACAGGTTCACCAGCTCATCGAGACATACCATCAACCCGCTAAAGCCGGCCAACCGAACGAATCGCGCAAGCAGCTTGAGCTGATCGTAGACCGAAGCATCGTCGACGATGGTTCGCACCCCCAGTGCGGTGCGGGCATCTGTCTTGGTAGTGAACTCGCCACGCAACCAGCGGATAGCATCAGCCTTGAGCTGCTCGTTACCCTCTTCGAAGCCTTTGCAATAGGCCGCGATTACATCAGCAAAGTCATAGCCGTTGACCATCTCTGCCAGTTGGTCGAGATGCTCGCGAATCACGGCCTCACTGTCTTTGCCGGACGCTTTGGCTTCCGTTTTGGCCTGCGCCACGAATTTCTCGACTATTCCTTGCAGAGCGCCGCCATCAGGCTTAGTTCGGGTGGACATATTCTTGGCCAATTCGGCATACAGCGAGCGAGCCTGGCCACCAGTAGCATGGAGACGACGATCCGGGTTCAGATCGGCATGCATGGTGACGAGCTTGCGCTCCATCGCGATAGAGCGAACCAGGTTGAGGAAGAATGTCTTGCCTGCACCATACTCACCGATCACTACGCGGAACGCGGAACCGCTTTCCGCGAGGCGCTCCACATCACGGATGAGTGCTTCCAGCTCCCCGACACGCCCCACTTGAATCAGGTGCTGGCCTGCACGGGGGACGACGCCGGCGCGCAGGGACTGGATGACCGCATCGCGGTCCTTGGCTCTGATGCTGCTCATAGCGGTAGTTTGTCCATAATGTCAGGGTTAACTTCGAAGGGGTCTTCCCCTTCGGTGACTGGCATATCGAAATGCTCAAATGCCATGTCGTTGATCTGCTCCAATGCTCCGTCGAGCATGAGTTCCATATCGCTTGCTACGGCCCCCAACTCGTCACGAGACCACTCGGTACGGGATACGAGTACACGCAGGAAGGCTGAGTGATCGGCGTCTAAGCCACAAACGGAGGAAGTATCCTCAACAGTCTCTTCCACAACTACGTCATCTGGCTCAGCAGTCTTGTCGTCAACGAAAACCTGAGCCAGCAGCGCAGATACCTGTTCCGTTTCACGCTGCAACTGAGCGATGCGCTCTTTGTCCAGAGCAAATTCGCCAACAGGCTTGGACGGAGTTGCTCCGGGAATGGAAGGCGTTGTCTGCGATGAGCCTACGGCGCTGCCACTGGCGGCCACATGAAGGTCGCTGTAGAGCGATTGCGGATCCAGCTGCAGGGTCTTGTAGACGCGCTCCAGCAACTTCACCTCTGCGGGGCTAACCTCGCCGTCGACCTGCGCCAAGTGAGCGAGAAAAGCCGCCACAACCCTCTTCGCCGGCTCGGCCAGGGGTTCCAGTTTCTTCTTCAGGCTTTGCAGGGTTGGTGGCTGGTTAAGCTGCAGACGCAGGTGGGCCTTCAGGCGTTTCCGATGAGCACCGCTCAGGTGACACCAGGAGTCGATATGCTGGGATAGCAGCATAATTTCCTGCGGCGACGTGTCACCATCGGCCGCCGCCACAGCACAAGCAAGGTCCAACGTAACAGAGGCGGCGCTATACGCCGGCGAAGAACGCAGATCACCATCTTCAGCCTGGGTCGCAAAGAGCGCCACATTGTCCTCTGCCTTGGGTGTTCGGCTGCCTGTCAGCACATCCGGCTCGATACCGATGTGTAAAGACTCCAGAGCGCGGGCGAGCGTCAGAACCTTGTCTCGCGACAGGCTACCTGCACTCTGCAGTCGCCCTGCCAGCTCACCGAAGCTCATGACCACCATGCCATCGCCGATGCGTTGCTTTAGCTCGGCGAGCGCTGTTCGAGCTGCTGGCGGCCACAGGTTTACGGGCAGCTGTAACAGCCCTTCTAGTGCATCAGGAGTGCCGGGGTTGCGGCCGAGATAACGACTGTAGGGCTCCAACTGCACTGTGCATTCGTCAACCAACTGCTGCAGCTTCTTCCGAGCTGCGCTAGTCGCAGTGACATCAGGGATACCGGATAGGCCATCCAGCTCTTGGGGTGGTAGACCCGCAGAAGCGGTGTTGTATTGGAGTCTCAGACGGGTCTTGTTCTGAGGGAGCACCATACCGGCGCCATAACGTTCCTCGTAGCGCATGCAGAACAACTGGGCGAACGCTTCTTTACAGCGGGTTACGGGTGTCCGCTTCCCGATGCTGTGATCAGACAGCACCCAGGCCAACGCCCAGTCAGCCGGCATTGGTTGCTTGTCAGCCGCCAACTGACCCAGGCCAATACGCAGCTCTACAGGCATTTCGTAGCCGTAAGGTAACGGTGCCGGCGGCGCCTTTTGATAGCGCCTGGCGAGTATTTGGCCTTGGCGGAGGAAGTCTACGAAGCGACTGGCGTAGTTATTGAAGGAGTTATTCTTGCCATAGATCGAGAGCAACCGCTCCACCTCGGCAATTATGATAGGTATGTCGGCCGCCGCAGCCTGATCCGTCTTGGCGTCGACAAAAACCCTACGCTCAAGACCGTAGAAGAATAAGAACACGTAGCCGATGTTGGCATGCGGAGCCTTTCGACCACTGGATAGCCATTGCAAATATGCGCGGCGGGCCTCAGGAGAGATGCTGTCGTAACTGGGCCAGTAAGGGGTGAGACGCTCAGATATATCGACGATGCCCCGTGCGACCTTCAGTTTCGGGTTGATCAGTGACGGTTCCGAAGGTCCATTGCGCCTGTTTTTATCTTCGCCGACGTAGATCAGACCAATAGTGATATTTTCGCCCGCCACTTCGATGGTTTCGCCAGCAGAAAGCCACCGCACGTTGGCACTATTCAGGTTCGCCGGCGCGCTCGGAATTCGGTGGGAAGGCCGCTCAGTGGCCTCTAAAGTTACGGTAAAAAAGCCAGAGTCGTCTCGCTTTGCCGAAACCTGCCGGGGCGACGCCGAGACTTGCGCAGGAGCAGAGGGCTCACTTAGTGGCGAGACCTCATCCAATGAAAACGTCAGGCCGGTGCTTATGCCGAGGTCCGAGGAACTTGAACGAGCTCCCCCTTGGGGTGGCCGCATAGTTGTTGCCGAAGACATGACTGACGGTTTGCTGAAGGCCTTTATTACTAGCCACCCGCCTATGCCGACAATAAGTGCTCCGCCCAAGAAAACCCATACACCCTTGGGAACGGAAGCAAGCCCCCCAATCACTAGGACACACAGAACCATCGCTCCAGATACACCAGACTTGCTGCTGCGCTTACGCTTCCCTGCCATCGCTTCGACTCCCTATACAAGCATGCTGGCCATTTAGCAGTATCGGCAATTCGGGTGCATCAGCCAATACCTCGCGCCAAGCTATGTGTTGAATCTCTTTATGATGTTATCCAGATGTGTTCCGTATGCACTGGTGAGATGGCGGCCAGATGCGAGCCGGGCGGTCACGGGGTTGAATTGATGAGCAGGCACAGCGCCGTCCGCCCCTACTACGTCGGTTGCCTCGCGCTGAGCAGTAACTGCGCTAACCGTGCCAGATTACGCGCATCGTCGATGGCCCTGTGATGCGCACCCTCCCACAAAAGGCCCATGCTTTCCACTGCACACTTCAGCCCTAGCGCACGGCAAGCGAAAATCTTCCAAAAGCACTTCTTTAGATTGATATGACGGGCCGGATCCAGCAATACATCTACCCCTGCTCTGAAAGCGTCCTCCTTCAGCTGGTTTCGGTCGTAATCGCCCCAAGAGCACCAGCGCCAGCCTTCTGTATTTCGCGGCCTCAGCCATTCACCAAGCTGATCTTGTACCTCCGCGAAACGCTTTGCAGTATCGACGTCAGATTGAGATATGCCGGTCAGCCCCGTGCAAAACTCAGTTAGCGTGGGGCGAAGTAGCGGCCGGACAAACTGTCCGAAATGATCGACAGTCCTGTACTCCAACTGAACATCCAACAGCCCGATGCCAATTTCGATCGTCTCCATCTCGTCGCGCTGGACCTCCAATACGTGAGCGTTCCGGGCCGCCTCGTTTAGGTCGGCAGGGTAGTCATCGCAAGTCGCTTCCAGATCCACGCAAAGTAACCAGCGACTTTCGCCAAGTTGTTGACGAAGCGCATCAAGTTGTCCCCAACGCTTTACCTGCATGACACCCCGCCCTTCTTTTCCTCAGAGGATATAAACCTACGAGCATCAGCACGGACCGTGGGCTCCGTTTTATAGTAGTGACACGAGAAACGGATCACTGAATCGTTACCGGGGTTGCGTGTAAGCCTTTTGCCCCCTGTGCCAACAGCCAATCCAGTGACAGACGCCCGCCGTCTTCTTTGAAAGTCACAATAACGTACAAGCTGCCCGTGGCGGTAAACAGCGCCCAAAACCCGCCTTGCTCATGAGCTTTCAGTACATCGGAGGTCCGAACCCGGTGACCGTCCTGAAACCTTCCATACACATCCGCCCGCACGTGACGATGAACCACGCCGATACAACAGCCTGCGATTAAATAAGCGTCCGTGAGATACGCCGTAACTTCCCTACCAAAAGACATATCCATTGCTCGCGACAACGCGCCAGATACATCACGTGCTTGGTTGATACTTCGTTTAGTTGAACCCATCACGTCAGCACCCAAATTCGGATCAAAACTCGTTGCCTCCCCCCCACTAACGGCTAGCTGTCCAACCAATAATCGTCTCGAGCAATACGCCCAAACTTGTAGTCTTCATGCTGCGGGGCGTCGCCAAACAAATGATGTATGCGTCGCTCCTGTCGCAAATACGCCAAGGTCATGAAGAAGCAGGTTTCACACATCCGTACGCGATAACGCTCACCGTCATGTCGCGCGCCGTATCCCCAGTGCGCTTGCAGCACACCGAACTGTTCGCCGTACCCAGGCACTCGCATGGAGGTACCACAGACGTCGCAAGGCACATCGGGGTGTCGGTTGTCTGGTACGTCCATGCCCGCCAATATCTGTCTACGCATCAAAAAATCTTCAACACAGTAGTGAGCTCGGCGCTTTTGCGAGCCCCTGGGCCAGCAAGCACATATCGCGTATTGCGCGTTCTGAAAATGCACCCATCGGCAAACTCAATCAGTTGTGTTGTACGCACCCAGTCACCCTCTTGGAAACGGTTGGCACTGTCGTACAACACGCGGCCGGCATACACCATCGCGGGCTGTTGCCCGGACGCCTGTAACGTTTCTCGTATCGCGTCAGGCACGATGAGATCGATCCAGATCCAGTCACGCACAACACAGAAAGGCACCTCGTCATGCAACGCAGCCGCTGAACCACGCGCGCACGCTTCTGCTAACGACATCTCGATACCAGGCATTACCTCACCCGGGGCGTATAACAAATGAGATATTTTCTTTAAATCGTCCATACCGTCTCTCTATCTGAACCATAGATGTCTAGAGGCAGAATCTGGGCAAAACTTCCCTACCTTGACAAAACTACCAAGTATGAAAAGCTTGCTTCCCAATGAGCGTCAGTTCTGACTTTTGATATATGGCCTGAGTCTAAAAGGCGAACAGCGCAACCCCATCAACCTCCATTATTAAACTAAGTACTTTATTCATCAATGCAAGCCTATGGCGTCGCCCCACTACGCTCAGTATTGGACAAAAAAACAGCAACCTGAAACCAATGCAATAAAATAATCCAGCTCCAACGACCGCCCGTCAAGCACTTTTAGAAAAGAAAAAGCCAACCACTGACCATCGGTATTTGTAATACGTATATATTGACAAGGATTGCCAGAACTCATGCACCAGAAGAGCAAGAAGATAATCCTTATCGGACTTACCCTGGGCGCGGTCAATGACTATTTGAGATCAAGACATATCTCCACGGACGATGCGAGGCTGATCCAACCGGCTCGGAGTCTTCTTTTCGAATTTTGAAATTTCGCACCGTTGGTAATCACCACAAGCGAGGCGCGTCGGTGACGCGGAAGGGTACCGCGACTCCTCGCGACTGCTTAAATTGCAAACGAAAGCGGATGATCTGAGTAATTTGTAGCGAGGGGCAGGTTCGAGAAAGTCTGCGTACGCTGAGATCTGCTCACTAACACCTAGCTACCCATCTAGTGCACGCACGAAGCGCGCCACGCGTCGAGCTGTACGGCGAGGCCACAAAATGATGAAAATTATGGCTCAGCAATAATTATGGCTGAGCCATAATTTCATATAACCGCAGCGTCACGGAAAAACCGCAATTATTTACAGCCTGCAATTGACCATGACAGCTGCCCCTCCAACGAGGGGATAGACTAAGTAGGTTAGCTAACTCGGGGCTGTGGAGATGATCGAGGATCGCGCCAATGAGCTGTTCATCAGCGCCGCTAGCAGCTGGAAAATCGGCCAAAAACGCGATGAGCAAAGCCAGCTTTCAGTTCGATTCAGGAGTACTAAGAAGGTCTCTTCTGGACGGCGACTACAAGGAGCTGTCCATGACCAGCCGACACGCCATTAAGGCTGCGGCCTCGCCTCTCCTTCACAGCGCCCATTTGATCGGATGCTCATTGGACAAGCAGCTTCGGAAGGCTTCATCCTAGTAACCAATAATCATGCTATAGCGAAGTATTCGGGGCCAATCAAGCACGTCGGTTGAATGCGCCAGCCTTCGATACCCTGTCGTGACGGGATGTCTAATGACCATACAAGCCGTCATTTTTGATGCTTTCGGGACACTGATAAAGATTCAAGATGGGTCGCATCCGTACCGACAGTTGATGAAGATCGGAAAGGCGCATGGGCGGCGCCCCCGCCCGGACGACGCGTCTTTCCTGATGAAATCTGCGATAACGTTGACGCAAGCCGCAGCGCATTTGGGGATCACTGCAAGCCCTGAACAATTGAGCACTCTGGAAACTGTCCTGGCAGAAGAGATCGCAGCCGTTGAGGCATATCCTGACGGGCTCGAAGCGGTGAAACTGCTCCAAGAGCAAGGCATTCGAATCGGTGTTTGCTCGAATTTGGCTTTCCCGTACCGGCAAGCCGTCCTGCGTTGCTACCCCATGCTAGACGCATATGCATTTAGCTGTGATTTAGGCGTAATGAAGCCCGAACCCACCATCTACAGTTGGATTTGCGATCAGCTTGGGGCGTCCCCGACCGCATCGTGGATGATCGGTGACTCCCAACGTTGCGACCGAGATGGGCCAACGGCAGTAGGCATCCGAGGCTTTTTTGTTGACCGAAACAGCACCAACGGTGACTGCCCTGAATTGGTTACGTTCGCTCGTAAGGTATTGGCAACCGCGCCTTGAGCGAGCGATGTCAGCCCCATCCATTTTCGCACTTCGCGATTGAAACCTGGAATCACACCAAGCAATCCTGCTCCATGAACCTCGAACCGCAGTCAAGATAAGACCGTAAATTGAGTTGAGGTGATTATGATCGGGGGCCAACGGGAACACCTTAGAAACCCAAGACGCCTCCCTAGATCATTGGTAACTTCAAACTCAGGAGCGTTTGGCTTCAACGCAGCCTAAACCCAACCGACTGCGGGCAGCTCTACTCGCCAACGCACGCAAAGCCACTCTCACAGATGGGGGAATGCGATGCTTGACAAGGCTCGAAAGGTTCATATACTCGCGCTCACTGTGAGCAATCCAACAAATCAAGGTTTCTTGCATAATGCGCTGAAGCCTTGATTTGGCCGGGATATTGAAGTTTGGGATTCAAATCCCCCCGGCTCCACCATCACAAGCCCTTGAAAAGCTTAGAGTTTTTCAGGGGCTTTTTCATTGGGTGTCGAAAAAGTGTCGAAACTGGCAAGCGGACCGAGACGCACAGCATCCCCCAAATGATCCGGTGCCAAGTGGGCATAGCGCATGGTCATAACCAAACTGGAATGACCAAGAATCTTTTGAAGCGTGAGAATGTTGCCGCCGTTTTGTATGAAGTGGCTGGCGAACGTATGCCGCAGCGCATGACTGGCCTGCCCGCGTGGCAGGACGATTGAAGTCCGACCCAACGCACGCCGAAACGATGTTATCGACCCGGTGAACGGTCCGAACTGGTCCCAATGCTTGCGCAGTTGCCGCTCCAGGGCAGCAGATATTGGAACAGACCGGACACGCCCGCTTTTGGTACCACTGAACGTAACGACCCCACCGCGCACGGAAGACGGCTTGAGCCGCTCAGCTTCAGACCACCGCGCCCCTGTCGCCAAGCCCTTGCCTGACACCCTTTCTTAGCGCCTATGCGCGCGTGAGGTTATTTCCTTGCAGAAGATCTGCCGGTATGCCGACGGCGTCGTGCCCAAATGGGCCGCGAACTGCTGACGCAGCGACAGCGCTGTTCCGAAACCGACCTCGGAGGCAACGCAGTCGATCGGCATTTGAGTAGTCTCCAGAAGCTGCTGCGCCCGGGCGACCCGCTCGGCGTTGATCCACTTGATGAACGTGGTACCCGTGGTTTCACGAAAACGCCGAGTAAAGGTGCGACGGCTCATCTTGGCGATATCGGCCAGGGTATCGAGCGACAACGGATCGGCCAGGTGCTCTCTCGCCCACTCCAGAACCCCGGGTAGTCGGCTCTCGCTTGCCAGTTGCGGAACGGGTTGCTCGATGTACTGAGCCTGACCGCCCTGGCGATGCGGCGGAGTGACCAGCAGCCTGGCCATTCGGTTCGCGACATCGGCGCCGTGTCGCTGCCTCAACAAGTGCAGGCAGCAATCGATGGCCGCGACCGTTCCGGCCGACGTGACGATGTTGTCGTCGGCGATATACAGCACATCGGGGCGGAAATGACTCTTCGGAAAGCGCTGGGCGAACAGATCGCGGGCGACCCAGTGCGTGGTCGCTTCCCGACTATCCAGCAACCCCGCGTCGCCCAACACGAACGCGCCAAGGCACAGGCCGACTATCAGGGATCCACGTTCATGACTGCGGCGCAGACCGTCAATCAGCTCGGCCGAGGCTGGCTGACTGGGATCGCTCCACGCCGGCACAATGACGATGTCCGCCCGATCCAACGCCTCGAGGCCGTCGGGAACCTCGATCACTACGCCTTGGTCGCTGCGAACCTTTCCAGGGGTCGTGGCGCAGTACCGAACCTAGTATCGGGGAAGATCCGGTGCGTCTTTGGCGGCGCCAAAGACCATGCCCGGTACGGAGAGATGAAACAGGCTCACACCTTCGAAGGCAAGGACGGCGACACGCAGAGAGGTCATAGGAGTGTTTTTCGGCACGCTCAAGATGGCCTAAAAACTAGCCTACATGTCTATTCAGGTCAATCGCTTGTCGTCAAGCCTCTTCGCCAACGCAGAACGGCAAGCGGGGTCAGGCGTCAGGACGACGCGGCTGTGGAGTTGGACATGAGTGATAGGGGCGTGATGGACATGTCACAGATAGCCGTCATCGAGATCGGGTACTGCTTTACCGCCGCCGTTTCAGCGCAGCAACGTCTAGCTAGCGAGCAGTGGAACCGGGTTGCGTAATTGGCATCGGCCCTAAGTTTGATGAAAAGCGGAACATTGGCCCGATATTTTCGGAGATTGTCCTCCGGGCCGATGTTGCCGCCATCGTATCGCCCTCACAATGCGCTCCGTTCAACAATGACTTAGGAGTCGCAACATGCAATTCGCGAAAATCGCTAGTTCACTTGCCTTGGCGGTTAGCCTTTCCATTACCGGGGTGTTCGCAGCCGAGCTGCCGGCCAAGCAGGCTTCCCAGCAAGATGCGCAAATCCAGCTGCAGCAGATCCGTAACGCGACCGTGAAAATCACCTTCGCGGGCACGACTTTCCTGATCGACCCGATGCTTGCCAAGAAAGGCGCTTACCCTGGCTTCGAGGGGACCTATCGCAGTGAGCTGCGCAACCCGCTCGTTGACCTACCGATGTCGGAAGCCGACGTAATGGCCGGGGTCGATGCGATCATCGTCACTCACACCCACCTCGACCATTGGGACGATGCTGCGCAGAAACTGCTGCCCAAGAACATCCCACTGTACGTACAGAACGAGTCGGATGCGGAAATCATTCGCGACCAGGGCTTCGACGACGTACGGATCCTGAAGGATCAGGCCGAGTTCCAGGGCGTGACGTTGACCAAGACCGGCGGCCAGCACGGCACCGACAAGATGTACCAGGTCCCTCAGTTGGCCGAGTTCCTGGGTGTCGCGATGGGCGTGGTATTCCAGGCGCCGGGCCAAAAGACGCTGTATCTGGTAGGCGACACGATCTGGCGTAACGAGGTGGATCAAGCGCTGACTAAGTACAGCCCCGAAGTGATCCTGATCAACGCCGGTTATGCACGCGTAACGGGCTATGACGGCGCCATCATCATGGGTAAGGACGATGTGGTTCGAGCCAGCAAAGCCGTGCCGGACGCGACTCTAGTTGCGACCCACATGGACGCAATCAACCATATGGGGCAAACCCGCAGCGAGCTCAAAGAGTACGTCGAGCAGCAAGGCATCGCGGAACGTGTCGAAATCCCGGAAGACGGCGCAGTCGTAAAGCTCTGATCAAGCTGAGGCCGCCTATCATGGCGGCCCTCGACCAGGTTGAAACGATCATAACCTGCCAGGCATTCACTGCCCGGCAGGTCTTTTATATTGGCCAGATTCTATCTCGCCAAGTCCCATTTCCCCATATCGCCTGCGCTGCGCCCTTGGAAAATAGAGGTTATCGCATCGCTATCTTCAGCCACCTGGGTGTGAGCCGGTGGCATGGTTCCGATTGGCCCTAACCCAGAATAATCACAGAACGGGTTCTACACGTTACAAGGACACTTTCAGTAAGCTCACGTCGAGAAGTGTTCAAGCACAAGAAATACAGCCTCGAGTACAAAGGGAAATTTTCGAGCTGGTTCGCCGTTTAAAAGAGCATAGCTTTTGGCGGCGTCCCGGTATTGGAGGATATTTCCTCCAACGAACTGCTCCCGACCGATACCTGGCCCATCAGGTATCAGCCATGCCCTGGGGCACGACCAGGCGCTCGCGCGGATCGGCGATCTGGATGCCCAGCTCGCGGAAGTGTTCGAAGATGCGCCGGTTGAACTCGCGCTGCACGCCCCAGCGGCCCTTGTCGACACAACGCATCTGCCCGGCCAGCGTCACCATCGAGCCATCCACCGAGTCGACACCCCAGACGGCCAGGTCGTCGATGATCAGGTTGGCGAACGCCGGGTTCGCGCGCAACTCCGCGCCGATCTTCTTCAGTTCTGCGATCGCCTGGTCGATGTCGGTGTCGTAGCCGACACTGATCCGCACCGCCGCGTTGCCGATACCGCGGTTGGTGTTATTGACCGTGGACACCGAGCTGAACGGAACGATGTGCAGCGAGCCGTCGCCCGCGCGCAAGCGCACGGTGCGAATCGACAGATTTTCCACCGTCCCGGAAACGCCCGCGACCGTCACCCAGTCGCCCACCTGCATGGCGTTTTCCATCAGCAGGAAGATGCCGGTGATGAAGTCCTGGACCAGCTTCTGCGAACCAAAGCCCAGCGCGACGCCGATGATGCTCGCGCCCGCCAGCAGGGGCGTCGTATTGATGCCGACCTCGCTGAGTGCGGTCAGGCCGACGACCAGCATGATCATGATCATCAGCCCCGTACGCAGCATCGGCAGCAGCGTGCGCAGCCGCGCGGCCCGCATCACTTCCCCACTTTCGCTCCAGCGGGCGATACGCCGCTCGAGCACGGCATTGGTCAGTTGCCAGACCACCAGCGCCAGGATCACCGCAATCGTGATCGTCATCACGGCGCTGGCCAGGCTGCGACCGATGGTTCCCGCCGCGAACCAGCTGATCGCATCGAAGCCCCAGGCCTGGAAGAGCGCGACCAGCACGCAGACTGCGATCAACAATGACATGAGCCAGCGTACCAACGGATACAACTGCTCGACCAACCGGCTGCGTACGCCATCTGACGTTTGTGCCGCATCGGTACCGCTATCTCCATCCTGATCGCCGACGAACGCCCGCTCCAGGGCACCGAGTATCAGCACCGCAGCCAGGCGGCCGAGCACCACGATGCCACCGGTCATCCCGATGAACTCGATCAGCCTCGGGAAGCCGTTCTCGACGCCAAGCGCCCAGACCACCCACATGCCCATGACGAACACGGCGGCAGCGATGGCCCAGATCTGTGCGGCCCAGTGACGAAGGATCGCGATAGGCCCGCTGCTGCCCGCCTTGGGCGCGATGGCATCGCGCACCGGTCGCCGCAGCCTGAAGATGAGCATGACGATCATCAGGTGAGCGAGCAGCGAGACGAACTTCAGGATCGCGGTGCGCCCCGCCGACCCGCCGCCGAGCGTCTGCAGCGCATCCGCCACGGCGATCCCGAAGGCTGCCAGCGCCACGAAGTACAGCGCCCAGTGATTCAGCAGTCGCGATGTCTCGCCGCCTAACCGGAAAACCCGAAGGCCATAGCCACCCGGCGATATCAACAAGCGCACCACCGCCATGCTCAGGCGGGTGAACAGGTAGGCGAGAACGAATACGCCAGCGACCTCACGGGTCCGCTCGTCAAGGCTGGGATACAGATGCATGACCAGTGCGGCGACGCAGAAAAACAGGGCCAGCGGCAGCAGGTCCAGAAGAAAGATGCCAAGCGCGAACGGCAGGTGCCTTAGCGCACCGCGATGTTCGCCGATCCTGCCGTCACGCCGTGCCTTAACCTTGCGCTCCGTCGTGGCCGGCTCCGCCACCGCGCTTTTATCCGGCTCGGCGACTTTCTGCTCAGGAGCGTTTATCGGAATGGCCTCGACCCTCTCGACACCGTCTCGGATGGTCTGCACCAGCGCGACGCCGGGCTGCTCGGGCTGGGTGGCGGCGGCTACCGCCGCGCGCTCGGCATCGATCTGTCCGGCCTGCTGCTGGCCAGGCAGTGAGCCCTCGACCACCTCGGCGACGCGCGCACGCTCCTCAACTTGCCGCGCATGCTCCTGCAAGGCCAGGCAAGGTCTGCGCAGCATTCGCCGCAGCGCCCACTCCACCAGCAGGCCGAGAACAAAGACCACGGCCAAGGCTATCAGCGCATCGACAAGCAACGCCCGCCCCGCCTGTGACCGGAAAATCGAATCGAACCATGCGGGAAGCTCCAGCAAGGCCCCCCTGACCTGCCCCACCTGCTGGCCAAGGCCATCGGCCCAACGCGCGACCTGACCCAGCATCCGTGCAATCAGACCGCCCTCTTCCAGCGGCGTTATCACCGGCTCCGGTTCAGTCGCAAGCGGAGCCTCGGCTGGCGCCACTTCACCCTCAGCATCGCCCGCTGCCGGCACCGCGGCAGCGTCGTCCGCGATCACTCTGAGCGTCGTCAGCACGTCGGCACGCCGCACCTCGTCCTGAAGCACCTCGGCAGCACGCCGTGCATCCTGAGGTGATACCCGCGACGAATCACTCTGAGCCTGCACCGGCCCAGCCAGTTGCAACAGAACGGCAATGAACGGAACACAAAGAAATCTATACATGAGTCGAATAAGACCTTGAGGCATGCTGAAACAAGGAGCGGCATTCCCAACAGAACTGGCGGCAAGCCTGGTGGCCGTTTCGAATTGGGCATCGATGGAGGCACTGAGTTTCAAGCAATGTGCAACCTCATCGCGCGCTCCGTTTTCTTCAGCTTCTTTCCCCCTCGGACTACCTCCAGGCTTTCCGCTACAATGCCGCCCTGTTTTTTACCTGCCCAGACGCCGCCGTGAGCCACGATCCAGATCGCCTGTTCGCCCAGCCCCTCGCCCAGCCCCAGGATTTCGTTTTCAACGAGGACGTGGTGCGGGTTTTTCCCGACATGATCAAGCGTTCGGTGCCCGGCTACCCCACCATTGTCGAAAATATCGGCGTGCTGGCAGCGCAGTTCGCCCAGCCCAATACGCAGCTGTACGATCTCGGCTGCTCGCTGGGCGCCGTGACGCAGGCGTTACGCCGGCACGTCAAGGCTGACAATTGCCAGGTGATCGCCGTGGACAACTCCGCCGCCATGGTCGAACGCTGTCGCGAATACCTGCATGGTCAGGATTCGATGTTTCAGGAGCTGCTGCCGGTCGAGGTGATCGAGGCGGACGTCCTCGCGCTGCAGTTTCAACCCGCTTCGCTGGTGGCGCTGAACTTCACCCTGCAGTTCATTCCGCCCGAGCAACGCCCCACCCTGCTGGCCAACATTCGCCAGGCACTGGTTCCGGGTGGCGCGCTGATCCTTTCGGAGAAGCTGCGCTTCGAGGACGAACAGGAGCATGAGCTGCTCACCGACCTGCACGTCGCCTTCAAGCGCGCCAACGGCTACAGCGAACTGGAAATCGCCCAGAAACGCAGCGCCATCGAGAACGTGATGAAGCCCGACAGCCTGGAAACTCACCGCCAGCGTCTGCTGGATGCCGGCTTTTCCAAGGTGGTGCCCTGGTTCCAATGCCTGAATTTCGCCTCGCTGATCGCCCTGCCATGAATCTCGACCTGACACCCCTCGCCTGGCGCCTGGCCGGCACTCCGCTGGCCGCCTGGGCCAACGGCCTGCAGCAGCAACTGGAGGCCAAGCTTGCCATCGGCCACGGCGACCTGCCGCGCTGGCGCCGTGCGGTCGATGCGCTGCCGGATATCCAGCCCGTTTCCGTCGAGCTGCGCGAGGCCTTCCGCCTGGAAGGCGATTGCAACGAGGCGACGCGCGCCGCCACCCATGACGCACTGTTCGGCCTGTCGCCGTGGCGCAAGGGGCCTTTCGACGTCTTCGGCGTGCACGTGGATACCGAATGGCGTTCGGACTGGAAGTGGGAGCGCGTGTCGCCGCACCTCAACCTTGCCGGCAAGCGCATCCTCGACGTCGGCTGCGGCAACGGCTACTACATGTGGCGGATGCTCGGAGCCGGCGCCGATTCGGTGGTGGGCATCGACCCGAACTGGCTGTTCTTCTGTCAGTTCCACGCCATGAAGCGCTACCTCCATAACTTGCCTGCATGGCACCTGCCGATGGCGCTGGAAGAGCTGCCGGCAAAACTCGAAGGCTTCGACACGGTGTTTTCCATGGGCGTGCTCTATCACCGCCGCTCACCGGTCGACCACCTGCTGGAGCTGAAGGATTGCCTGCTCAGGGGCGGTGAGCTGGTGCTGGAAACCTTGGTGGTCGAAGGTGACGAACACACCGCTCTGGTCCCGGAAGATCGCTACGCGCAAATGCGCAACGTCTGGTTCCTGCCTTCGGTGGCGGCGCTGGAGTGCTGGCTGCGCCGCGCGGGTTTCGCCGACGTGCGCTGTGTCGATGTCAGCGTCACCAGCACCGACGAGCAGCGCAGCACGGACTGGATGCGCTATCAGTCGCTGTCTGATTTTCTCGACCCGCAGGACCACGGCAAGACCATCGAGGGCCTGCCTGCGCCGATGCGTGCGGTATTGATTGCACGCAAGCCCTGAGCCTGCCTCAGCCCCTACTGCCGCAGGTCAACTGCTTCATTTCGCTGACGGCCTGCTTGAAGCCGACGAACAGCCCCCCTCACGAACGCGCGCAAAACCGCACGACGATTGTCGTGCGCGCTTGTGGAGGCAAGAATCAGCCTCAGAAAAACCTGCACTCCACCCGAGGAAAACTGATGCCCACGCACCGTTCGCTACTGCTCGCCTGCCTGCTTTGCTGCGCCCCGCTCTGGTCGGCGCTGGCCAAGCAGCCAAGTGTGGTCGAGGTGTCCCACTGGTGGGTGTCAGAGGGAGAGCGCGCCAGCATCGACGTGATCCGCCATCACACCGAAGCAAAAGGGCTGGCCTGGTATGAGACAGTCTTCGCCGGCAGCGGCACCAGCCGCTATATGGATATGCTCAAACAACGTGCCGCCAACGGCCAGCCACCCATGGCGGCGCAGGTGATCGGTTACGACATCCATGACTGGGCCAGCCAGGGCAAACTGGTGATCCTCGACGACATCGCCGCCGCCGAAGAATGGGATGAGGTGGTGCCCTACGGCATCCAGCATCTTTCCAAATACCAGGGCCACTGGGTCGCCGCGCCGATCAACGCCCATTCGACCAACTGGCTGTGGATCAACCACGCACAGTTCGCCCGCCTCGGCCTGGAAGCACCCGACACCTGGGCCGACCTGCTCGGCATGCTCGACAAGGCCAAGGCCGCCGGCCTGATCCCCCTGGCCATCGGTCACGAGGCCTGGGAGCACACCCTTCTGTTCGAATCGGTGGCAGTCGGCGCCGGCGGCGCGGAGTTCTACCGCCGCGCCTTCCTTGAACTGGACCCGAGTGCCCTCGACGAGGACCTGCTACGTCTCATCTTCCAGCGCATGAGCCAGTTGCGCGGCTACCTCGACCCCGGCTTCGCCAGGCGCAGCTGGGATCAGGCCACCGACCTGGTACGCAACGGCCAGGCCCTGCTCCAAGTACAGGGCAGCTGGGTCGATGGCGAATTCCACTTCCATGGCCTGCAGCCGGGGCGCGACTACGAGTGCCTGCGCTTCCCCGATACCCAAGGCGTGTTTCTCTTCAACAGCGACCAATACATGCTGCTGAGCGTCCACCCGGCGGACCCAGACACCCGCCGCACCTTCGTCAGCACGCTGATGACCATTGCACTGCAACGCGATCTGAACCTCGCCACCGGCGCCGCACCAGCGCGAGTCGACGTACCGCGTGACAGGTTTGACGTCTGCGGTCGCCAGGCCATCAGCGACCTGCGCGGAGCCAACATGCGTCGCACTCTGATGGGCTCCATCGCCATGGGTAATGCCAATCCAGGCCCGGTCAAGAATGATATCTACCAAGTGGTCAGCGACCACCTCTACAGCCGTATCGACGATGCCGAGGCCAGTCGGCGCCTACGCGCCGTCATTGCCGCCGCGCGCGCCAACGCCACTCAGGAAATCCAGCCATGAAATTCCTCGACTGCCTGAGCGTCACCAGCAAGAGCGTGCTTCCAGTGATCCTGCTGGGCACCCTGTCGGCAATCATCACCTTCTATTCGATGCTCAACCTGCGCGCGGTGAACCGCGACTACAGCGCCCTGCTGGAGCGCGACGCCCGCGCAGCCATGCTGATCGACGCCTCATTGCTCGACCTAAGCGACGCCAGCCGTCTGGTATTCAGCGTGCTGACCGAGCAGGAAGTGGCCCGCATGCGCGCCACCCAGGAACGCCTGGCGCAGCAGCAGGCGGCCTTCCGCGACAAGATCGATGCCATCGTACCGCTGATCGACGAGCCCACGCTGCGGCTGGCGAAAATCCGCGAACAGGAGCGCGAAGTGTTCGCTCTCGCCACGGACATCATCGAGGCGGCAACGCGCTGGCGCGGTGATCGCGCCCTGAACATCATCCACACCCGCTTCGACCCCGGACTGCAAGCACTGCGCAGCGAAATGGACACGCTGCGCAGCGCCATCGCCAATCACTTTCAGCAGTCCTCGGAGCGCATCGGTGCCACCTCCCGCGCCACCTTGCGAAATACCGCGCAGGCCTTCGGCCTGGCTCTGGCGACCTTCATCGGTCTGTCCGCCTGGCTGGCACTGACGCAGATCTCGCGACCGATCAACCAGCTGACCCAGGCCATGAGCCGCCTGAGCCAGCGCGACTACCAGCACCCCATCGCCCATACTGCGCGGCGCGACGAACTCGGTCGCATGGCGCGCACGCTGCTGGGGTTCCGCGACGACATGCAACGCGCCGACCGCCTGGAGCTGGAAGTGGCCGCCAGCGCCGAGGTACGCCGCCTGTCACAGCAATTGATGGATCTCACCGACGCCATGCCCGGCGCGCTATTCCAGCTGCTGGTACGCGCCGACGGCAGCCAGCACTTCGTCTTCCTCAGCGGCAAGGCCGCCGGCTTCATCGGCCCCCAGCGGCTCGGCCCAACGCCCTCGGGCCTGCTGCTGGACGAGGTACGCGCACCACTCGCCGCCGAGACACTGGTGGCTATCGAACAGCTCATAGCCCACAGCCGCGCCAGTCTGGAACCGCTCGACTTCGACCTGCTGGTGGCCCTGGACGGGCGGCATTTCTGGCTTAAAACCCTGGCCAGCGCTCGTCGCACGGAAGATGGCGGCACCCTGTTCAATGGGGTGTGGCTGGACGTCAGCGAGAGCAAGGCACAAGCCAGTGCTCTGGAACATGCCAAGGAGCAGGCCGAGCAGGCAGCCCAGGCCAAGACCGCCTTCCTCGCGACCATGAGTCACGAGATCCGTACGCCGATGAACGCCATCATCGGCCTCACGCAACTGAGTCTGCGCCACCCTCTGGAGCCTGAACTGTGTGGGCGCCTGGAAAATATTCTGCGCGCCGGCCAGCACCTGCTCGGCATCATCAACGACATTCTTGATTTCTCGAAAAGCGACAGCGGCCACCTGCAAGCCGAACGGATCGCCTTCGTGCCCCAGCATATTCTTGACGGCGTGCAGCAGATGGTCGCCGAGCACGCCGGTGAAAAGGGCCTGGAGCTGCGAATCGAACCGGCCGGGCACCTGCCAACGCTGCTCGGCGACCCGCTGCGCATCAGCCAGATCCTGCTCAACTACGCCAACAACGCCGTCAAGTTCAGCACGCATGGCGTGGTTCACCTCAGCCTCGACCTGCGGCACAGCGCGCAGGGATCGGCCTACCTGTATGGCGAGGTCAAGGATCAGGGGATCGGCCTCAGCGAGGAACAGCAGATCCATCTATTCCAGCCTTTCCAGCAAGCCGACAGCAGTATCACTCGACGCTTCGGTGGCACCGGTCTGGGTCTGGCCATCTCGCGTAATCTGGCGCAACTGCTGGGCGGCGAGGTAGGCATGTGCAGTCAGCCTGGCGAGGGCAGCACCTTCTGGTTCCGCGTGCGGGTCGAAGAGATACCGCCAGTCACCGTCGAAGCCCCGCAGGAACCAGCCCCGATCTCGCCACAAAACCTGCAAGGTCTGCGCCTGCTGCTGGTGGACGACAATGAGCTCAACCGACTGGTGGCCAGCGAACTGCTACGCGAGGCCGGCATCCAGCTCGACCAGGCCCAGGGTGGCCGGCACGCGCTCGACCTGCTGCGTCAGTCTCCGGACAACACCTACGCAGCCGTGCTGATGGACATGATGATGCCCGAACTGGATGGTCTAAGCGCCACCCGCCAGCTACGCCGCGAGCCGCGCTTCGCCCAGCTGCCAGTGATTGCCATGACAGCCAATGCCAGCCAGGAGGACGTCGAGCAATGCCTGGCCGCCGGTATGAACGCCCACGTAGCCAAGCCCATCGACGAACAACTGCTGTGGAAGGCGCTGATCCGCCATTGCCTGACGCCGCAAGAGGTTTCCGAATGGGTGCCGCCGCCCCCGCCGGTACGTCCTGCAACCCCCGTCGTCGACTTCGACCCAAGGCCACTGGAACATCTGCGCCAGCTGATCAGCAACGAGCGTTTCAGCCGCATGCTGGAAATGCTGGTCGAGGACTGCGAGCGACGCGGCGAGCTGTTCGGTGCCATTGCCATCGGCCAGGCCTGCGATCCGGCAACACTACGGCAGAACGCCCACGACCTGATCGGTACCGCCGGACACGCCGGCCTCCAGCACCTGGGCCAGCTGGGCCGCGCCCTGCACGAGGCACTACGCGACGCCGATCAGGACGAGGTGCGCCGCCAGGCACTGGCGATTCAGCAAGCCGCGAATGACGCTGCCGAAGCCCTGCGGCGGCACTTCACCTAGTGGCGCGCGGCCTGTCATTCGCGTACCTACACCTCGAGGGGTCAGGAAACTACGCACTCGAACCCAGCCTCAGCCCAGTTTCATCTCCCTCGCAATAGGGCCGGGCTGAGAGTCACCGGACTGACCACACAGTCGCTCGATACAGGACAACAACTCCTCGGCGCTGACCGGCTTGAGCAGCTCGGCGTCGAAACGCAGCCGCTCGCCGTTGTTCTCGGCGCGTGCCGGCGAGGCCGAGTAGAGCAGCACCGGCAGGCCCGGTCGATGGCGGCGCACCTCACGCAGCAGCGCCCAGCCGTCCATGCCCGACATGAACTGATCGGTGATCACCAGATCGACGTCCGCCCAGGCGATGGACGCCAGCGCCTCTTCGCCGCTGCCCGCCAGGGTCACGTCATAGCCGTGGCCGGCGATCAGGTCGCCAAGAAACTCCCGTGTCAGCTCGACGTCTTCCACCAGCAGGATGCGCCGCCCCGCACCATCACTGGCCGTTGCGTGAGCGTCGTGAAAGACCTGCTCCACCGCTTCCTCGGAAGCGCTCTGCACCCGCAGCACGAAGCTGAACAGCGTGCCGCCGCCGGGCCTGTCCTCGAAGGCCAGCGTGCTGTCCATCTGTCGCAGCAAGTCGTCGACTATCGCCAGGCCAAGACCGAACCCCTCGACACCGTGGACGTTGCCGCCGCGCTGGAACGGTCGCAGCAACTGCTCGCGAACGTCCTCCGTCAGCCCGATGCCATTGTCCGCCACGCTGAAACGCAGGGAGAAACCTTGTGTCTCGGCCCCGAGATTCTCCACCCGCAGCACGATCAGCCCCTCGCGGGTGAACTTGCTGGCATTTCCCAGCAGGTTGACCAGCACCCGGCGCAACTGCCGGAAGTCGGCCTGTACCAGCAGCGGCAGATCGGTCGCGAACTGGCAATCCAGGCGATTACCCTGGCGCTGGGCAAGAAAATGCGCCTCGCTGCCGATCTCGTGCAGGAAGCCGTAGAGGTAACCCGGCGCCAGTACCAGCTCCTCCTGTGACAACTCGCCCCGTGAAAACTCCAGCAGCTCGTCGATCAGCTCCAGTTGCAGACGCGCGTTGCGCTCGATGCGCTGCGGGTAGTCCTGGATACCCTCATCGTTGATCAGGCGGGTATAGTTGATAATGCCGCTCAACGGCGAACGCAGGTCATGGCTGATCCGCGCCAACAGCGCGCTGCGCGCCTTCAGCGATTCGCGCAACTGCTCGGTTCGCCGCGCCACCGTGCTTTCCAGATGCTGCTGCTCGGCTGCCCGCAACGCTTCCAACTCGGCGCTGACGAGCCGGGCATCACGCCGGGTACGGGTGAATTCCGAGATCAGGGTAAAGAACAACAGCACCGCCCCCATCAGCCCCGAAGCCAGATCAAGCTGATCCTCGCCATACGACCAGGGCGCAGGCTGGCCATCTAGGAACAGCAGTGGCATGAGTCCCTGGACCACCAGCAAGGCAGTCAGCGCCCAGCCCAGCCAACTCAGCCGCAGCCCGTGCCACCAGACGCCCAGGCACAGCAGCGGCACCAGCATGTAGAAACCCCAGCGCAACGTACTGAACAGGTTGCGGCTGCCGACAAAGTCGAACACCGTGCCGCCCAGCAACAGTACGCCCACCGCCACCGAGTAGAGAATCAGCGGCGCGCGCCAGAGCGGCGGCAAACGAGGCACCTGGAACAGGATGCCTATGTAGAGCATGAACAGTAGCGCGGCGCAGCCGGACAGCACGCCCACCAGCTCGCGCGACCAGGGCAACAGCGCCGGCAGGTAGAACAGGTAGCCGTTGACCACACCGGTCAGCAACAGGTAGGCCAGGCTCGACAGCGCATTGGCCAGCAGCAGCATGGAACGTATCTGCACGCCGACGATCAGGCCGAACGGCACGATCAGCAACATGATCCCCAGCACCACACCATCGATCAGGCTGGCACGCTCGCCGCTGCGCAAGCGTTGCTCCTCACTGTGCAGGCGTGGCGCCACGGCCAACAGGCTGCGGCTGGCGACTCTCACCATTACCTCGCGCTCTTCCCCGGCCATGACCAGTAGCGGGAACAACGGTTGGCGCTGCTGCACGCTCCATTCCGGCAACGGATAAACACTGCCGGCGCGCATCTCATGCCATTGCCCGTCCTGGTGCTGGAAGACCTGCACCTGCTCCAGACGCGGCTCGCCGACCTGCAGCCAGGCATGACAGAACTCCGTGCCCGGATTGCGCACCTGCAGGCGCAACCAGAAGGCCGAATAGCTGAAGCTGTACGGGAAGGCACCCCGATGCAGCGCCTGGAAGCGCTCCGCAGGAAGCCGGCTCACGACGTCCACCGTCAGTGCGCCGCCGGGGTCCTCGAACAGTAGCACTGTCTCTTGCAGCGCCAACCGGCAATCGCTATCCCCCGCCTGTGACGGCAGCGACGCGGACAACAGCAGCAACAGCAACAACAGTCGGCTCATGTATGGCTTCGCAGCCGCTCGCGGAACTGACTCGGCGTCACACCGTGGCGCGCACGGAATGCCGTCGTGAAGTTACAGGCACTGCGAAAACCGATCTGCTCGGAGATGTCTTGCACACTCATGCCGCTGTCGGCCAGCAGCTCTTGACCTCGGCGCATTCGCAGCTCGCGCACATAGGCGAACACCGAGGTTCCCAGATGACTGCGGAAGATGGTCGACAGGCGCTTGTCGTGAGTACCGACCTTGCGCGCGATATCCGCCAACTGCGGCAAGTCCGCAAGTTCCTGAGCGATCAGACGTAGCGCCGCTTGCAGAATCAACTGTTCTGCATCCACCACATCCGACTGCTCTTGCGCGGGCTGAGCCGGTCGGGCGCGACGTGCCAGTTGCAAGTGCACGCGCATGCGAGCCAGCACCTCGGCTGGCTCGAACGGCTTGAGTACGTAATCCACGCCACCCAGCTCAAGCCCTTCCAGGCGCTCCTCAAGCGAGCCGGCCGAGGTCAGGAAGATCACCGGCACATCGCGAGAGGTCGGCGACTCGCGCAACAGACGACACAGGGTGAAACCGTTCATCTGCGGCATATGCACGTCGAGCAGGATCAGGTCGGGGCGCAGCGCCAGAGCCCGTTGCAGTCCCTGGCGGGCCTCACTGGCCAGCGACAGCCGCCAACCCTGGGCGCGAATCTGCTGCAGCAGCAGTTTCAACCCCTCTGGCGTGTCGTCGATTACCAGGATCAGCGGGGTATGGCCAATATCTTTGCTCGCGAACATGACAACTTGTTCTCTCAAGTCGAAGGGCAGGTTCTTCGGCGATGTCCTCCTCTGGCAAAGGTCACGCCCTCTTATTCAAAAGCCCAGATGCAAAGCGGCAAATAAGATAGCGCAATAATACGGAGGGAATAATGAGCGAACGTTCTCCCAGGGCGAACAGAGCGTCCCAAAAACAACAACCAAAAACCTCGACTACAGCAAGAACCCTGGGCGATCTCTACTGGTACGCCCAAGTCGTCGAAGCCGGGAGCTTTTCTGGCGCAGCCGAACGCACCGGGATCGCCAAATCCAGCCTCAGCCGGCGCATCGCCCAGCTCGAACAGGTACTCAAGGTGCAGTTGCTCAACCGCAGCACCCGCCTGTTTGCCATGACCACGGTCGGTGAGCAGATCTATCGGCACGCACTGGAGATGATCTCAGCCCTGGAGGCTGCACTTCAGTGCGCAGTGGAAACCAACAACACGCCATCCGGCTTGATTCGGCTGGCGGCTCCCAGCGCACTAGCGGATTGGGTTCTGGGCGCTATGGCTGAATTCCAGCGTAGCCACCCGAGAGTACAGTTCGCGCTGATCCTGGAAGACCGGCCAGTGGATCTCGCCACCCAACGCCTCGATCTGGCACTGAACCTGAACGAGGTACCCGAAGACAGTAATATCGTAGCCCGCCCACTCGCCGAATTATCCATGGTGATCGTGGGCAGCCCCGCATTGCTGACGAGCCTGGGCAACCCATCAACGCTGGACGGCATCGCTGACAACAACCTCTTGACGCTCGGAGCCAACACTCAGCCCCAAGCCTGGCGACTACAGAGTGGGCCACGAGAAATCCATCAGCCAGCATTGCTCGCCGAAAATACCCAGACACTACTCAAAGCCGCCCGTGCCGGGCTGGGTCTGGCCTGCTTGCCACTTTATGCCTGCAGTACAGACTTGGCCGCACAGAACCTGAAACTGGCCTGCCCCAGTGAGCATTTACCACCTGCCACTCTTTACGCCCTGACACCACCATACAAAGGCATTACTTCTACGGCCCGACAACTGATTGAGAGTATGCGTCACGCTCTTACCAACGATCTTCAGGGTATCGAATTCAACTCCAGAGGCAGTGATCAACCGACCTGCTGGAGCTGAAAGACTGCCTGCTCAGGAGCGATGAGCTGATGCAGAAACTCCGGGTGACCGAGGCAACGAAAGCACCACGCTGGCACCGGAAGATCACCGCGCACAGATACGTGCGGTGCTGATTGCGCGCAAGGCCTGAGCCTGCGCGCCAAAAGCATCAAGCCCGCGGCGCAGCGGCCAGGATCAGCTGCTTCATCTCCATAACGGCCTGTTTGAAGCCGACGAACAGCGCATGAGCAACGATCGCATGGCCGATGTTCAGCTCGTTGATGCCCTCAATCGCAGCGATGGCTTCGGCATTGTGGTAATGCAGCCCGTGGCCGGCATTGACGATCAGGCCATGGCCCAGCCCCGCTTCCACGCCCTCGCGAATGCGCGCCAGCTCGACGGCACGTTCGGCGACACCCTGGGCATCGGCATAGCGCCCGGTATGCAGCTCGATGGCCGGCGCGCCCAGACGGGCGGCGGCTTCGATCTGGCGCGGATCGGCGTCGATGAACAGCGATACCTGCGCACCACAGGCAGTCATGCGGTCGATGGCGTCACGGATGCGCGACTCCTGCCCCGCCACGTCCAGCCCACCTTCGGTGGTGAGCTCCTGCCGGGTTTCCGGGACCAGGCAGACATGCTCCGGTCGCAGCTGCTCGGCGAAGGCGAGCATGGCCTCGGTGACGCCCATCTCGAAGTTCATCCGCGTCTGCAACGCGTCCTTCATCATCAGAACGTCGCGCTCCTGGATATGTCGGCGATCCTCGCGCAGATGCACGGTAATGCCGTCCGCGCCGGCCTCCTCGGCATCCAGTGCGGCCTTGAGCGGATCGGGATAGCGGGTGCCGCGCGCCTGGCGCAGTGTCGCGACGTGATCGACGTTGACACCGAGCAGAATTCGATTGGCTTCAGTCACGCGGGGACTCCTTCATGTTCATGAACAATTCACGGCTGACCAGGGGTCGACCGCCCAGATGGGGCGCCAGCGCCTGACGCATCAGCCGCTTGGCCGCCGCCAGTGCGCCGGGAACGTCCCAGTCAGCCTCGGCCATCGCCAGTAGCTCCGCACCGTTGAACAGCCCCGGCTGAAAATGACCGACGGGCTCCAGTCCGGTATCCGGCACAAGCCGATACAGCCCGGCGCTGGCGATAGGCTGCCCGCAGACGTCCCGATCAAGCGCGAAACCATAGCCCAGTTCACTTAGCAAACGCCATTCGAATGAGCGCAGCAGGGGTTCCAGCGGACGTTTCGCCGCCAGCGCCGGCAAGGTTTGCAGGTAGTGCTCGAACAGATCAGGGTGGGCATCTTCAGCCGGCAGCAGCCGAATCAGCAATTCGTTGAGATACATGCCGGCGAACAGCGCACTGCCTTCGAGCCAGTGCGCCAGCCCATTGGCCTCCAGTCGCCCGACGTTCTTCAGCTCGCCACGCCCCCGAAACTCCACCTCCAGCGGCACGAAGGGCCGCGCCAGCGTACCGGCCTTGCCTCGCGCGCCCCGCAACACGGCCCGCAGCCGCCCCTGAGGCGTAAAAAAATCCACCAGCGCACTGCTCTCACGATAGGGGCGACTGTGCAGGACAAAGGCGGATTGGGAGGGGATGGAATCCATATGGGCGGGACTATGGGGGCTGTGCGGGGTTTATGCATTCACATGGCAGGTTTTCTCTGGCCCCACCGGCGCTCGTCGGGTCGATGAAGCGTGACCCGACCTACAAAGCGTCGTAGGTCGGATTAGCCGAAGGCGTAATCCGACAATCCGAAGGCGCCCTCACAGCGCCTGACCATCCGCACGATGAAGACTCACCCATCAGCTTTTTCGTCCAGCCTCCAGCGCCCTTCTCGCCTTCTCGCTTACTGGTAGCCCAGCGAATGCAGCGCACGTTCGTCATCGGACCAGCCGCTCTTGACCTTCACCCACAGGTTCAGCATGACCTTGGAGTCGAACAGCACTTCCATGTCCTTGCGGGCTTCCTGGCCGATGCGTTTGATGCGCTCGCCCTTGTCGCCGATGATGATTTTCTTCTGCCCGTCGCGCTCGACCAGAATCAGCGCATGGATATGCAGAACATGCCCTTGCTGTTTGAAGTCCTCGATCTCGACGGTGATCTGATAAGGCACTTCCGCCCCCAGCTGGCGCATGATCTTTTCGCGCACCAGTTCGGCGGCAAGGAAACGGCTGCTACGATCGGTGATCTGGTCTTCAGGGAAAAAGTGCTCGCCTTCAGGCAGATGCGAGGCCACCAGTTTCTCGAACACATCGAGATTCTGCCCGTGCTGGGCGGAAATCGGCACGATCTCGGCATTGGGCAACTGCTGCGCCAGCCACTCGAAGTGCGGCAGCAGCTCACTCTTGTCTTCGACGCGATCGGTCTTGTTCACCGCGATGATCACAGGCCCCTCGACATACTGAACACGTTCGAGTACCAGCTGGTCTTCCTCGGTCCAACGCGTGCGATCGACGACGAACACCACGACATCGACATCCTTGAACGCCGATGAGGCCGTGCGGTTCATATAGCGGTTGAGTGCTGTCTCGCCATTCTTGTGCATGCCGGGGGTGTCGACATAGACGGCCTGAACGGCGCCTTCGGTCTTGATTCCGAGCATGTTGTGGCGGGTGGTCTGCGGTTTGCGCGAAGTGATGGCGAGCTTCTGCCCGAGGACGTGGTTGAGCAGCGTCGACTTGCCAACATTGGGGCGACCCACGATGGCCACATAACCGCAGCGGCTTACCGCATCTTCTGTCTGTTGTTCAATCATGTCCATTCTCCACGCCCAGCGCGATGAGTGCCGAAGCAGCGGCAACCTGTTCGGCAATGCGCCGACTGGCACCCTGCCCCTGTGTCTTCTCGTTGAGCAGCGCTACCTGGCACTCGACGAAGAAGGTCCGGCAATGCGGCTCACCCTCGATAGCCACCACTTCATAGCGCGGCAGCTCACAGGCACGCGATTGCAGAAACTCCTGCAGACGGGTCTTCGGGTCCTTGTTGGTGTCGACCAGCGTCAGCCCCTGCAGTTCGTTGGCCAGCCAGGCCAGCACACGATCACGCGCGGTTTCCATGCCGGCATCCAGGTAGATCGCGCCGATCAGGGCCTCCAGCGTGTCGGCCAGGATCGATTCGCGGCGAAACCCGCCGCTCTTCAGTTCGCCCGAGCCCAGGCGCAGGTATTCGCCCAGCTCGAAGCCACGGGCCAGTACCGCCAGCGTCTCGCCCTTGACCAGGCGCGCGCGCAGACGGGACAGCTGCCCTTCCTTCGCCTGGGGGAAGTGTGTGAACAACGCCTCCCCGGCGATGAAGTTGAGAATGGCATCGCCAAGGAATTCCAGACGCTCATTGTTGCGTCCGGCATAACTGCGATGAGTGAGAGCCAGGAGCATCAGCTCCTGATCCTTGAATTGATAACCGAGCTTGCGCTCGAGACGGGCTAACGAAGTGCTCACGGCATCCTTAGGCGATATTCTTTGTCGAAGTTCGCCACCAGATCCAGATTGCGGATCAGGGGCTCGCGCTTTTCGTAATTCAGGTGAACCCTGAATTCATTGTTTTCAATCACGACCTTCAGCGCCTCTTCCAGATTCAGGTCGCGAATGCCATTGACGTCCATGCCCCGGCGAACGTGACTGTAGAAGTCACGCACGCTGCGCACTTCCGTAGTTTGGTCACTTTCTACCCCGGAAATGATCTTGTCCATGGACATATAGTCGAAGTAATGCGGCAGCATCTTGAATGCCGTGCTGGCGAAAAACGCCACCAGCGCCAGCACCATGATCCAGCTCAGCATGGACAGCCCTTTTTGCGAACGAGCGAAACTCATGTCGACCTCTACGTCGTGCATTACCCACCGATCGGGGCTGGATAAATATAGCGGGACGGGCCGCAGGAACCGGGCCGTGATTCACAGACTCAGTGAATCAGGCCGACTCGGGAAAAGTGTGGCAGGTTGCTGAGCTTCGGATCGGACCAACTCATCCATATCGCAAAGGCCTTGCCGACGATATTGCGGTCAGGAACCATGCCGGCGAGCTCAGCGGGAATCGCCGCACCCTGCCAGTAGCGGCTGTCGTTGGAGTTGTCGCGGTTGTCACCCATCATGAAATAGTGACCCTGCGGCACGCGCCACTCGCGATCAGGCTCTACCTGATACCGCCGCATTTCCTTGCGAATCATGTGCTCGGCTTCGCCCAGTTTTTCCCGATACAGCCTGGCGCTGCCCAGGCTGCCAGGCTCGTCACCCACCAGCATTTCGGGCACCGACTGACCATTGATGGTCAGGCGCCTGTCGCTGCCATAGCGAATCACATCGCCCGGCAGGCCAATGACACGCTTGATGTAGTTGATATTCGGATCGTTGGGATAGCGAAACACCATGACATCGCCACGTTTCGGATCGCTGACGTCGATGATCTTGGTATCGACCACCGGCAGCCGAATCCCGTAGGCGAATTTGTTGACCAGGATGAAATCGCCCACTTCCAGGGTCGGGATCATCGACCCGGACGGAATCTGGAACGGCTCGATCAGAAAGGAACGCAACACCAACACGATGGCCAGCACGGGAAAGAAGGATTTGCCATATTCGATCAGTACCGGCTCCCGGCTCAAGGCCTCCAGCGTGCTCTGATCGAGCTCGCCGGCACTGCGCTCGTAGCTGGCTATCGCCGCCCGCCGACGCGGTGCAAAAAACACCAGATCGAGAAGCGCGAGAAAACCGCATAGCGCAACGGCAATCACCAGCAACAGCGGGAAATTGATCGACATATCAACTATCTACCTTGAGCACCGCGAGGAATGCTTCCTGCGGGATTTCCACGTTACCCACCTGCTTCATGCGTTTCTTGCCCGCCTTCTGCTTCTCCAGCAGCTTGCGCTTGCGGCTCACGTCGCCGCCGTAACACTTGGCCAGAACGTTCTTGCGCAAGGCTTTCACGGTGCTTCGAGCAACGATCTGACCGCCAATGGCAGCCTGAATCGCGACGTCGAACATCTGTCGGGGGATCAGCTCCTTCATCTTCTCGACGAGCATGCGACCCTTGTAGTGCGCATTGTCGCGATGCACGATCAGTGCCAGCGCATCGACTTTCTCGCCGTTGATGAGGATATCCAGACGGGTCAGGTTGGCCGATTGGAAGCACTCGAAGCTGTAGTCCAGAGAGGCGTAACCACGGCTGACCGACTTCAGGCGATCGAAGAAGTCCAGCACCACTTCGCTCATCGGCAGGTCGTAGCGAACCTGTACCTGAGAGCCGAGGAACTGCAGATCGCGCTGCACGCCACGCTTCTCGATACAGAGGGTGATGACACTGCCCAGATGCTCCTGCGGTACCAGGATATTGGCACGCACGATCGGCTCGCGCATGTCTTCGATGGCGGACAGGTCCGGCAATTTCGACGGACTGTCGACGTAGATGGTTTCGCCGTTCTTCAGTGCCAGTTCGTAGACCACGGTCGGCGCGGTGGTGATCAGATCCAGGTCGTATTCGCGTTCGAGGCGTTCCTGGATGATCTCCATGTGCAGCATGCCGAGGAAGCCGATACGGAAGCCGAAACCGAGGGCATCGGAGCTTTCCGGCTCGTACTGCAGGGCGGCATCGTTGAGGGTCAGCTTCTGCAGCGCGTCGCGGAAGTCTTCGAAATCATCCGAACTGACCGGGAACAGGCCGGCATAGACCTGCGGCTTGACCCGTTTGAAGCCGGGCAGCATCTCGACGTCCGGGGTGTTGGCCAGCGTCAGGGTATCGCCTACCGGTGCCCCTAGAATGTCCTTGATGCCGGCGATGATGAAGCCCACTTCGCCGGCTTTGAGGTCGGTCGTACTGGTGTGTTTCGGATTGAACACGCCAACGCTGTCGACCTGGTGCGTCTTGCCGGTGGATTTGACCAGCACCTTGTCGCCTTTCTTGATTCGACCGTGACGGACACGGACCAGCGAGACGACGCCCAGGTAGTTGTCGAACCAGGAGTCGATGATCAACGCCTGCAATGGCGCATCGACTTCACCGGTGGGCGGCGGAATGGTCGCGACCAGGCGCTCCAGCACCTCATCGACGCCCATGCCGCTCTTGGCGCTGCAGGCAACGGCATCGGTCGCATCGATACCGATGATGTGCTCGATCTCGTCCTTGACCTTGTCCGGGTCGGCCTGGGGCAGATCCATCTTGTTCAGGACGGGCATGACTTCCAGGCCCTGCTCGATGGCCGTGTAGCAGTTGGCAACCGACTGCGCCTCGACACCCTGCCCGGCATCGACCACCAGCAGCGCACCTTCGCAGGCCGCCAGCGAGCGGCTCACCTCGTAGGTGAAGTCCACGTGGCCGGGGGTGTCGATGAAGTTGAGCTGATAGGTCTTGCCGTCACGCGCCTTGTAATGAAGGGTCACGCTGTGGGCCTTGATGGTGATGCCGCGCTCGCGTTCGAGGTCCATGGAGTCGAGGACCTGGGAAGCCATTTCACGCTCTGTCAGGCCACCGCACATCTGAATGAAGCGGTCGGCCAGGGTCGACTTGCCATGATCAATGTGCGCGATGATGGAAAAATTGCGGATATGACTCAGGTCACTCACAGCTAAACACTCGAATATGCCGCAGGCCGATTGCCCGCCGAAAAATAGCCGCGGATTGTACCTGATCGGTTTTTTCAGCGCCACGCCGAGTCAGGACCTCCTGGCTGGCGCGGCGGCAGCGCCGACAAGGGCGACCGAGTCGCCCCGATATCGGATGCAGCGCTCTACTCGGCAAGCTTGAAGGTGATGAAGCTGGCGCGCCCCTGACGCAGCACGCGCATGGACACCGAGCGGTTTTTCGGTAACTGCTCGGCAACACGAGCAAATGTGGAAGCGGAGTCGATGGCCTGGTTGTTCAGATGAGTGATCACATCACCGGGCCGCAGACCGATCATCGCCGCCGGGCCATTGAGCACTTCGGTGATCACGACACCACCGGAGAGGTCGAGACTGCGCTTCTGTTCGTCAGTGAGTTCCGACACCTTCACGCCCAACCGGTTGTTGCTCTTTTCCGCACGACTGCTCGCCGTCGCGACCTCCTCACCCTCTTCCGGCAATGCGCCAACGGTGATCGTCAGCGTCTCGCGACTGCCCTCGCGCACGATGCCCAAGCGAGCCTCGGTATCAGGCTTTATAGTGCCGATCAGGTGCGGCAGATCGGCAGACATGTCGATGGCGTTGTCATTGACACTGAGAATCACATCACCCACCCGCAAGCCGCCCTTCGCCGCCGGCCCGCCATCCATGACCTGGGCAACCAGCGCGCCTGTCGGACGCTCGAGCCCGAAGGACTCGGCCAGATCCCGGTTCACTTCCTGGATGACCACGCCCAGCCAGCCTCGGCTGACCTTGCCATCGGTGCGCAGCTGCTCGGAGATATCCATCGCGACATCGATGGGGATGGCGAACGACAATCCCATGAAGCCACCCGAGCGGGTAAATATCTGCGAGTTGATGCCAATGACTTCACCCTGCAGATTGAACAGTGGCCCACCGGAGTTGCCCGGATTGATCGCGACATCGGTCTGGATGAAGGGCACATAGCTTTCATTGGGCAGGTTACGCCCCGTAGCGCTGACGATACCCGCCGTCACCGTATGGTCGAAGCCGAACGGTGAGCCAATGGCCAGAACCCATTCACCCGCCTTGAGCGTGCTGGATTTGCCCAGCTTGACGGTCGGCAGGTTCTCGCCGTCGATCTTGAGCAGCGCCACATCGGTACGGGGGTCGGCGCCCACAAGCGTGGCTTCCAGTTCACTGCGATCCGGCAGACGCACGATGATCTCGTCGGCATCAGCCACCACATGATTGTTGGTCAGCACATAACCATCAGCCGAGATGATGAAACCGGAACCCAGCGACTGTGCTTCACGCCGCTGCCCCCCGCCTGGCAGGCCCGGAATGCTGTGTTCGAAAAATTCGCGAAAGATGGGCGGCAGGCCTTCCAGGTCAGGCAGTTGCGGATGGGCGCGAGCCGGCACTTTCTGCTTGGTGCTGATATTGACTACCGCCGGCGAGGCGCTTTCGACCAGGGGCGTGAAATCAGGCAGCTGAGCCTGTGCCAGCGTCGCCTGCCCCAGAAAAAGCAGCGCAGCGACGAACGCGAAGCAGCTAGTGCGTTGAACCTTCAAGATCATTCCCCCTTGGCGAAAACGAACCGACCGCCGCATCAGCGCCGGCCACGGCCAGCATGACGCGCAGTACAACCGGTTGCAGTGCGCAGTCTCCTGCCGCTCGCCGGCTGCGCGCACGCACGACCAGCCATGAAACCAGGAAACCGCCAAGCCCGGCCAGTATCACGTATGGCTCCGGCGCCGACAGCCCGGAGGCCGCCAGCGCGGAAGCGAACAGTACGATGAGCGGGAAAAGATAAACAAGGACCGCACCGCGCAGCAACACATCTTCGCGGATGCCGATAACGACCGAATCACCCACCTGCAGGCGCTGATCACAGAGGGCGCGGATCAGCCCGCGCCGCTCACGGACGCCCAGCCGGTCCATCAGCCCCTGACCGCAACCATTCCTGGCGGAGCAACCGGAGCAGGTGCTCTTGCGCTGCGTCTCGACCCAGACGGCGCCGGACTCCACGGCAATCACACGCCCAGGCTCTTCTATCATCGCGACGCCTGGTCTGCCCCGGCGCGCATCGACAGCGCGACCCGTTCGGCGGTTCCGAGCGGAACCTCGCCGACAACCGTCACCATCACGTCGCCATCAGCGGTCGTGAGACGTTTCGACACCGCGACAGTAGGCCCCATCTGGTTGCGCGCATCCTCGACGACCGCGCCCCGCAATGGCTCAAGAAACACCGAGAAGCGCGCCAGACCGTCCCCATAGGACAGCCATGTCACGCGCTCGTCCGAAGCGGGGCTGGGACGTACATTGGAGTCGAGCAGCTGAAAGCCTTCCGGCAGCCAGTCGGAGCGCCACTGCGGCGCAACCGCTTCGCCTTCGGCAGCCAGGGAAACGGGCTGGCATGCCGCACCTGCCTCGACATCAGCAGGCTGAACGGCATCGGGTGAAAAATGAACGAACTGGAAGCGTTCAAGCAACTGCCCGCTTTCACTGAGTAGCAACGATTTGAGCGGCAGCGCCGTTTCGCGGTCGAGATGCAATTCGAATCCGTAGCGGTGCTGATCCTTTGGCCGTACGGCAAGCGCCACGGTTGGCCTTCCGGCTACTCGTGACTCACCAAGCAACTGGAAGTCATACCACTGGCCGAGCGCCTTGGGATCGAGCTGCGCTTGCTGCCACGGCTGCACATCCCTGACCTGGGAGGCCAGCTGCTCGCTGGCGCACTGCACCCGACCATCCACCAGCAGAACTTCCGCCGCAGGTCCGTCAAGCTGCAACAGGCGCTCATGACGCCTGTCCTTTTCGATCAATTGCCAGACGGCATGACTGGAAAAGCTGCCGTTGCGTTCATACATGAAGGTGCCATGGTAGCTCTGCTTCTTTTCAGACGTCGCAAAACGCTGCAACCAGGCATCGGCATCAGCAGCAAAGGCCGGCATCGACAGCCAGCCTCCGAGCACCACACAAAGCGGTATTACACGCATGTTGTTCCTTAACGATCTTCCATACTGGCGGCGCGCGCATAGGGCAACGCACTTTCAGACTCGCTACCAAAGGCAGCCTGTTGCGCATGCTGGCGTACATACGCAGGCAGACGCTGTTCATGCCAGCCTTCGGCAGCGGAAGCCTCGGCGTCCATCGCTCCGGCATTGTCACTGCCGCTATAGCCAGCCAATACCGCCGGCCCCTGAGCAGCTTGCGGCACGGCAATGCTCGGCTGGGCAGCCTGTTGCGCCATCTGCGGCCCGGCGACTTCGCTCTGATTGTACAGACGAACACCCGCCAGTACAGCCACGGTCACCGAGGCGGCAACCGCCAGGCGACCCATATTGCGCCAGGCGGACTTCTGCGGCTTGACGACACTGATGGTCGGCTCATCGGCCAGGGCAGCGGATACCGCCGAAGCAATATCCATGCGGGGCTCGATCAACTCCCTGTGCATGGCGGCACGCGCAATCTGATAACGCGACCAGGTTGCACGCATCTCGCTATCGCCATCCGCTGCGAGCACTCGACGTAATTCTAACTCGTCCGCTTCGTTATCCATCACTGCGGACAGCGATTCATGCAGGGCTTCACGACTCATGGCGGTTCCTCTCTTGGCTGTCGCCGCTGTCTCAGGACTCATGCAACAAGGGTTGCAACGATTTATCTATGGCTTCCCGCGCCCGGAATATCCGAGAGCGGACTGTACCCACCGGACACTGCATGACGTTTGCAATGTCCTCATAACTGAGACCATCGAATTCGCGCAGTGTTAGAGCCGTGCGCAAATCTTCCGGAAGCTGCTGTATGGTTCGGTGGACCGTATCTTCGATTTCATCCCTGAGAAGCGCTCGCTCCGGCGACTCGATGTCCTTGAGGGCGTGATCGCCGTCATAGAACTCCGCATCTTCGGAACTGACATCACTGTCCGGTGGCCGTCTCCCTCTGGCCACCAAATGATTCTTCGCCGTATTGATTGCAATACGATACAGCCAGGTATAAAAGGCACTGTCGCCGCGAAAATTCGCCAGCGCCCGATAGGCCTTGATGAAGGCTTCCTGCGCAACATCCTGCGCCTCATGGGAGTCATGCACGAAACGCACGATCAGCCCAAGGATCTTGTGCTGGTATTTCAATACCAGCAAATCGAAAGCCCGCTTGTCTCCTCGCTGTACTCGTTCGACCAGTTGCTGGTCCTGCTCCTGGGTTAGCATAAACACTCCTTCATGACCCGGAAGGGGTGCTGCTCCTGCCAGCGAGCTGACCTGCCAGAATAGACCCGGGCTTTGCGCAAAAGTTCTCCCCCTTCCTAGCAAGCTGTACTGCACACGCCTGACGGCATTGGCAGGCAACGCGGAAAACCTGATCGGTTGACGCTGCCTCCCGGTATTTCACAGCAAAAGCCTTCCGCCCACTTTCTTCGGTGAGCACCCGGCTTGTATCCACAACTATCTATAGAAAGGGCCTGGCATGAAAAGTTCCTGAGCAACCTAAGAAAATGCGCGAGCGCTTTTTTGCCGCCACAGACACTCTATATACTGCCCGCGCCTCCAAAGCGAGATCTCAAATGAGCCAGCATCATCAATACGACGTTCTTGTCATCGGCAGCGGCGCCGCTGGCCTTACGCTGGCACTGAACCTGCCAACGACGCTACGCGTCGCCATACTCAGCAAGGGCGACCTGGCCAACGGATCGACTTACTGGGCCCAGGGTGGTGTCGCTGCCGTGCTGGACACCACCGACACGGTGGAATCCCATGTCGCCGATACCCTCGTCGCCGGCGCCGGCCTTTGCGATGAAGACGCCGTGCGCTTCACCGTCGAACACAGCCGCGAAGCCATCCAGTGGCTGATCGAACAGGGCGTGCCGTTCACCCGCGACGAGGCCGACCGCGAGGACGGCAGTTTCGAATATCACCTGACGCGCGAAGGCGGCCATAGCCATCGCCGCATCATTCATGCGGCTGACGCCACGGGCGCGGCAATCTTCAACACCCTGCTCGCCCGCGCCCAGGACAGAACCAATATCGACCTGCTGCAACAACGCGTCGCGGTCGATCTGATCACCGAGTACAAGCTCGGTCTGCCCGGCAGGCGCTGCCTGGGTGCCTATGTGCTGAACCGCGCCACGGGTGAAGTGGATACCTTCCGGGCCAAGTTCGTCGTGCTGGCAACCGGCGGGGCGGCAAAGGTCTACCTGTATACGAGCAACCCTGACGGCGCCTGTGGCGATGGCATCGCCATGGCCTGGCGCGCCGGCTGCCGGGTCGGCAACCTGGAGTTCAACCAGTTCCACCCGACCTGCCTCTATCACCCCAGGGCCAAGAGCTTCCTGATCACCGAGGCGCTACGAGGCGAAGGTGCCCTGCTCAAGCTACCCAACGGCGAACGCTTCATGCCGCGCTTCGACGAGCGCGCCGAGCTGGCCCCGCGCGACATCGTCGCACGCGCCATCGACCATGAGATGAAGCGGCTCGGTATCGATTGCGTCTACCTGGACATCAGCCACAAGCCATCCACCTTCATCCGTGAACACTTTCCCACCGTCTACGAGCGCTGCCTGGAATTCGGCATCGACATCACCCGTGAACCCATCCCGGTAGTGCCCGCCGCGCACTATACCTGCGGTGGCATTGTCGTCGACCAGGCCGGCAGGACCGACATTCCGGGCCTCTACGCCATCGGCGAAACCAGCTTTACCGGCCTGCACGGGGCCAATCGCATGGCCAGCAATTCGCTGCTGGAGTGTTTCGTCTACGCCCGCTCCGCCGCGCAGGACATGCTCCGCGAGTTGCCGAGCATCGAAGAGCAAGGCGCACTGCCGAGCTGGGACGCGAGCCAGGTAACCGATTCGGATGAAGACGTGATCATCGCGCACAACTGGGACGAACTGCGGCGCTTCATGTGGGATTACGTCGGCATCGTCCGCACCAACAAGCGCCTGATGCGCGCCCAGCACCGGGTACGCATGCTGCAGGGTGAGATCGACGAGTTCTATTCCAACTACAAGGTCAGCCGCGACCTCATCGAACTACGCAACCTGGCTCTTGTAGCCGACCTGATGATTCGCTCGGCGATGCAGCGCAAGGAAAGCCGCGGCCTGCACTACACCCTGGATTACCCCGAGGCGCTGCCCGAAGCCGTCGACACTATTCTGGTGCCGCCCACCTACGTCGACTGAACTTCAGCCGTACCCGCAGGCGTCGATGCTGCTCCGGCGGCATCGCGTCCCGCGCGACGCAGAGGCCACGGGCAAACCACTGCCCCGGCGCCCTGAAACGCAGGATAACCATCGATGGCAGCGCAAGGCTGTCGGGCCGCAACTGCACGGGCTGCCAGCCGCCGCGCCGGTTCCACAGGGACCAGCCCTGCTGATCCTGACGCAGGCCACGCCAGGACGCATCACGCGCAAGCAGAATGCGCGACGGGATCACCCAGCCGGCATGCAGCAGGCACAGCAACAGGCCGGACGTTCGCAGCCACGGCGGGACCGGCAGCACCAGCAGGGTGACAACCGCCAGTGCCAGCACCGTCAGATAAAGCGCCAGCAACAGGCGCGACGCCCGCCAGTGGCACTCGAACGGCTGACTATTTGGGCTGGACACGATCGAGGATCATGCGAACGATGAGGCGCAAGTCCTCGTCATCCGGTTCGGAGCGCTCCATGAACCAGCCGAACATGTCCTGGTCTTCGCAGCTCAACAACTCGCGATAGCGGCGCTGATTCTCTTCATCCAGCTGCGGATAAACCTCCTGGGTGAAAGGCACCAGCAGGACATCCAGTTCAAGCATGCCGCGACGGCTCTGCCAGAACAGACGATTGAGTTCGGATTGTTCGACCATGCCCATGTTCCTCGTTTGAAGCCCGGCATTATAGCCACAGGCGCAGCGCCCGACACGCTCTTGCGCGAAGGTCTGGCTGAGCGCAGTGCCAGCTGGCGCACGCTGTGTTTTCAAGCGGTCCTGCTATGATGCTCGCCTGATTCAGCACGGCGACCGATCATGACCGACACTGCTTTTTTCTGCGTCCTGTCGCACGAAGGCATCCTGGCCGTACGCGGCCCGGATGCCGGCAAATTCCTGCAGGGGCAGCTGACCTGTAACCTCAACTACCTCGACGCCCGACATTCGAGCCTGGGCGCACGTTGCACACCCAAGGGGCGTATGCAGTCGAGCTTCCGCATTGTTCCGGAAGGCGACGGCTACCTGCTGGCGATGGCCAGCGAACTGGTGGAACCGCAGCGTGCCGATCTCGCCCGTTTCGCGGTATTTTCCAAGTCGAAACTGCATGACGAAAGCACGGAGTGGGTGCGCTTCGGCCTGCGCGGGGGCGACGGCGCCCTGGTCAGTCTAGGCCTCGATCTGTCGCAAACAGCCGACGAGGTGACGACCGCGCACAACCTGATCGCCATCCGCCTGCCTGATGGCCGCGCGGAGCTCTGGGCGCCTGCGGCAGAGGCCGAAACCATCCGGCAGCGGCTCGCCGCCCAACTGGCCGAAGCCTCGCTCGATCACTGGCGACTGGCGCAGATTCGCGCCGGTATCGGCCAGGTGTTCGGCGAAACCCGCGAGCTGTTCATCCCGCAGATGATCAATCTGCAAGCACTGGGTGGCGTCAGTTTCAAGAAAGGCTGTTACACCGGTCAGGAAATCGTCGCACGCATGCAGTACCTCGGCAAACTCAAGCGCCGCCTGCATCGTCTGGCCTTTCAGAATAGCGAGGCGTCAATGCCTGCGGCAGGACAGGAACTCTTTTCACCGGTTCATAACTCCAGTGTCGGCGAGGTGGTCATGGCGGCCCGAGCCGACGGAGCACTGGAACTGCTCGCCGTGCTGCAGCAAGACGCGGCCATCGATGGGCGCATATTCCTCGGCTCGGTCGATGGCGAGCCTCTGGACCTGCTCGATCTGCCGTACACCCTGGATGCGGACCGGGAAATCCAGCGCTGACAGGCCGTTCAAAAACGCCTGTCAGCCATCGGCGACCACCTTATATGGAATCAGAAGGAATCACATGAGCACCCTCGCCGACAAAGTCCAGCAGGAACTGATCAAGGCCATCGAAAATGACGAACTGGTCCTGCCGACCCTTCCGGAAGTCGCCTTGCGCGTACGCGAGGCGGCGGAGGATCCCAGCGTCAGCATTCCCACGCTGTCCAGGGTGATCGGCAACGATACCGCGCTCACGGCCCGCATCATCAAAGTGGTAAACAGCCCCCTGCTGCGTACCCATCAGGAAATCAACGACCTGCAGACGGCGATCAGCCGTCTCGGCATCAATTACACGGCCAACCTGGCAACCGGCCTGGCCATGGAACAGATGTTCCAGGCGACTACCGACGCCGTGGATCGCAAGATGCGCGAGGTCTGGAACAAAAGTACCGAGATTGCGGCAATCAGCCATGTGCTGTGTCGCAACTTTACCCGCCTGCCGGCGGACCAGGCGACCCTTGCCGGCCTGGTCCACCAGATCGGCATCCTGCCGATCCTGACCTATGCCGAAGAACACGGCACACTGCTCGGCGATTCCATCAGCCTCAACCACGTGATCGAGCGGATTCACCCGATCATCGGCGAGAAGATCCTGCGCACCTGGGAATTCCCGGACCCGATCGCCGCGGTCCCCGGTCAGTACCTGGACTTTTCACGGGTATCGGACAAGGCCGACTACGTCGATATCGTCCAGGTCGCCACTCTGCAAAGCCATATCGGCAGTACCCACCCCTACACACAGCTCGACTGGAACCGGATTCCGGCATTCGCCAGGCTGGGACTGGAGCCCAGCGCCCTGCTGCAGGAAGACGAAGACCTGTCAGCGGCAATGGACGCCGCCATGAGCATGCTGCAGTAGGAAAGCCACTGGTCTCGCTCGCCCTCGCACCTGGAAGGAACCGCTACCGTGCACCCCAGTCTTAAAAGGGGACGGCATCCTGCCGCTCAGGTGATTGAAGGAGAGCATCGTGAACAGCACAACCAAAGCGTTCCTATCGGGCACTACCGCACTGTTCTTCGGCATGGCTGCAAACCTTGCCCTGGCTGTCGAAGGTGAGAACTTCGTTGACGAAGCCTCTGCCAAAGGCATCGCGGAAATCGAAACCGCCAAGCTGGCGCTGGACAAGAGCAACTCCGAAGACGTCAAGACCTTCGCTCAGAAAATGATCGACGACCATACCCAGGCCAACCAGAAACTCGCTGAACTTGCCGGACAACATGACGACCTGGAGCTTTCCGACGAGGCCACGCTGATGGACAAGGCGAAAGCCATGATCCTCAAGTTCCGCGAGGGCGACAATTTCGACAAAGCCTATGCGAACAACCAGGTCGTGGCCCACGAGCAGACCATCGAGCTGTTTCGTGAGTACGCCCGGAACGGCGAAAACGCCGAGTTGAAGCAGTTCGCCGAATCGACACTGCCGAAACTTGAGCAGCATCTCCAGCACGCCCAGGAACTGGCCTCGAAGCATGGCGCCAATCCGTAATTCCCCTCGGCGGCGTCAAGCCTGACGCCGCCTCATACCTCTACCGGCAACTGCCAGTCGATAGGCTCCAGGCCGTGTTGCCTGAGAAACTGATTGGCACGGCTGAAGTGTCCGTTGCCGATAAAGCCTCGATGCGCCGACAGCGGCGATGGATGAACGGACTTGAGCAGTAGATGCCGAGTCGGGTCGATCAGCTTCGCCTTGCTTTGCGCATGGGCGCCCCAGAGCATGAAGACGACATTCGAGCGCTGCTCGCTGACAAGCTCGATAATCCTGTCGGTCAGTCGCTGCCAGCCCATTTTCGCATGCGATCCGGCCAGCCCCTGCTCCACCGTGAGCGAGGTGTTGAGCATCAGTACGCCCTGATCCGCCCAGTGCTGCAAATAGCCGTGACGGGGAATCTCCAGATTCAGATCGCGCTTGAGTTCCTTGTAGATGTTCTGCAGCGACGGCGGTGGTGCGACGCCCGGCTGGACCGAAAAACACAGGCCATGGGCCTGGCCGGGACCGTGATAGGGGTCCTGACCGAGAATGACCACCCGCACCTGCTCCAGCGGCGTGGAATCCAGCGCGTTGAAGATCAGCGGGCCGGGGGGATATATGACCTTGCCGGCGGCCTTTTCCCGACGAAGAAAGTCGCCCAGTTCGCGCATGTACGGCTGTGCAAACTCATCTTTCAAGGCCGCTTTCCAACTCGCTTCGAGCTTGACGGGATGATCCTGACTCATAGTCGCTCCTGCAGCAGTGACGATACAAAATGTCGAGTTTCAAAGTGAGCCGGCCGGCAGAGAGCTTGATCCAGCGCACTACCGCTCACCAGCAGGCTTCGATAATGTTGCCCACCGCACGCCTGTGAGTTCTACGACCATTGAAAGGGTGACGGAGTGGCGCAGGCCGCTGTACAACAGCGTCTCTGCCGACAAAAAAACAAAAAAGGATCCTGCGATGAAACGGATTACCCTCTTGGCTCTGGGGCTGGGTTTCTGTCTTGCTGCCCAAGCTGCGGACCCGATCACACTTGGCCTGAATTATCCCCGCACTGGCAGCTATAAAGAAGAAGGACTGTCGCAAATGCGCGGCGCCTTGCTTGCCATCGACGAAATCAATGCACGTGGCGGCGTACTCGGTCGTCCCCTGCAGCTCATCAGCCGCAACACGGCTTCTCGCCCGGAAAAGGCGGTGGTCAACGTCGACAGGATGGCCGATGAAGGCGTAGCCATGCTCTTCGGCGGTGTCTCCAGCGCTGTGGCAATCGCCGCCAGCAAGCGCGCCAAGGAACGAGGCCTGCTCTACTTTGGCACCATTACCTATTCCAACGACACCACCGGCAAGGACGGCCACAGGTACATGTTCCGCGAATGCAACAACGCCTGGATGAGTGCGCGGGTGCTGGGGCAATACCTGAACGAAACCATGCCGAACAAGCGTTATTTCTACCTCACCGCCGATTACACCTGGGGCCATACCAGCGAAAGCTCGCTGCGTCAGGCAACCGGGACCACCGATCAGTCCCAGCATCCGGGCACCAAGACCCCCTTCCCCGGCGCGCGCCTTTCCGATTTCCGCAAGGCATTGCAGCAGGCCGAGCAGAGCGGCGCCGACGTGCTGGCGCTGGTGCTCTACGGCGAAGACATGGTGCGCGCGATGCGCATCGCCGACGAACTGGGCCTGAACAAGAAAATGCAGATTGCGGTACCCAACCTGAGCATGACCATGGTCGAGTCCGCTGGCCCCGATATCATGCGCGGCGTACTGGGTACCGAACCCTGGACCTGGCGCGTCCCGGAGATTGAAGGGTCCGAGCATGGCAAGGCCTTCGTGAAGAACTTCGGTGAGCGCTATCAGTCCCACCCCTCCAGCTCTGCAGCCATCGCCTACACCATCGTTTACCAATGGGCCGATGCAGTCACCCGCGCCAGGAGCCTCGACAGCGAAAAGCTGATCGCGGCTCTCGAAGGCCATCGCTACACGCTGCTCAAGGATGAACAGTACTGGCGCCCCTTCGATCACCAGAGCGTACAGACAGTCTATGCTGTGAGAGTGAAACAGCGCGAAGAGGTATTGAAGGACAAATACAGGCAAGACTACTTTGAAATCGTCCACCGCCTGTCCGGCGAAGAGGCGGCGCCGACCCTGGCCGAATGGCAGGAAGAACGGCGCTCAGCCAACCAGCCGCTGCAACTGCAATAACAGGCACAGCGGGAATGGCAGAACCCGCCATTCCCGCTTCCGCCATCAAGGGAACTGCAACCCCGACGCCTCGACGGACTCTGAGTCCTGACCACCCTGCGAGGATTCCCGCCCATGAGCAACGCACTCGAACCCTACAAGCCCGGCATCTTCGACCTGACCCACAAGCTGACCGTCGAAAAGCACGGCCATACCGCACTGATCACCATCAACCATCCACCGGCCAATACCTGGGACCGGGAGTCGCTGATCGGCCTCAAGCTGGTGATCGAACACCTCAACCACGACGACGATATATATGCGCTGGTGATCTGCGGCCAGGGCGAAAAGTTCTTCAGCGCCGGCGCCGACCTGAAACTCTTCGCCGATGGCGACCGGCTGCGCGCGCGGGAAATGGCACGTCGCTTCGGCGAAGCCTTCGAGGCCCTGCGCGATTTTCGTGGCGTTTCCATCGCCGCCATCAACGGCTTCGCCCTGGGCGGCGGGCTGGAGTGCGCGCTGGCCTGTGACATCCGCATTGCCGAGCGCCAGGCCCAGCTGGGCTTGCCGGAAGCCTCGGTGGGCCTGCTGCCCTGCGCCGGCGGCACCCAGGCGCTGGCCTGGCTGGTAGGCGAAGGCTGGGCCAAGCGCATGATTCTCTGCGGTGAGCGTCTCGACAGCGAAACCGCATTGCGCATCGGCCTGATCGAGCAGATCGTCGAGCCCGGAGAGTCCCGCGGACACGCGCTGTTGCTGGCCTCACGAGTCGCACGACAAAGCCCGGTGGCAGTCCGCGCCATCAAACCCCTGATCGACAGCGTGCGCAGTCGCGGCCCCAATACCCTCGCAGCCGCCGAGCGGGAAGCCTTCCTCGGCCTGTTCGAAGCCCAGGACACCCTTGAGGGCGTCAACGCCTTCCTGGAGAAACGTGAACCACACTGGCGAAACCGCTGAATCAGCCGGCCTCAGTTGCGCCGGTAACCTCGCTGATTGAAGTCGCGCCGCTGCGGTGGTCGGTAATCAAGCCCCTGCCGCGGGCCGTGGTCTCGACGATAGCCCTCTGTCCGCCGCTCATGCTGCCAGCGCGACGGATGATCCATGCGGGGCTGACGCCCCTTGTTCCAGCGCTGTGGGCGATCGACACCGCGATGCCGCTCGTAATACTGCGGCGGCAACTGCCCCTGAAAGCGCGGCGGCAGATTCTGCTGATACTGGCGATGCTGCGGGTAAGGACTGCGTGGGTCGTACCGATACGGACCACTGCCGATGCGATAGCTGTTGCCGTCCGGCTGATAGACCCAGACGCGTCCCGGCGCATCGGCCTGCACCGGCAACGCCAGGCTCAGGCCCAGCAGCAGTAAAAGGGCTCTGACATTCATCGGGAACCTCCGCAAACGAAGCCGCGACAATCGTCCACGGCACTTTCAATCAGACCACAGCCTGAGCACATACGAGCAGCCAACAGACAGCCGGCGCAGCCTGCGACAGCCAGTCGCGACTTGTATGGCCGCGACCGCTTGCCGATAATGGCGGCCTTTTAGCCTCGGGCTCATACAGAGCACCACAGGAACCCGCATGACCGAACTCGCCCTGATCATGGTTAGCGCCATCCTGGTCAACAATTTCGTGCTGGTACAGTTTCTCGGCCTGTGCCCGTTCATGGGCGTCTCGAAAAAGATCGAAACCGCCATCGGCCTCTCCCTGGCCACCACCTTCGTGCTGACATTGGCGGCGATGTGCAGCTATCTGGTACAGCAATATGTACTCAAGCCGCTGGATCTGGAATTCCTGCGCACCATCAGTTTCATCCTGGTGATCGCCGTGGTGGTGCAGTTCACCGAAATGGTGGTGAACAAGACCAGTCCGCTGCTTTATCGCGTGCTGGGCATCTTCCTGCCGCTGATCACCACCAACTGCATCGTGCTGGGCGTGGCCCTGCTCAATGCCAACAAGTCCGAATTCACCTTCATCACCGCGACCGCCAACGGCTTTGCCGCCGGCCTGGGCTTTTCCCTGGTGCTGGTGCTGTTCGCCGCCATGCGTGAACGCATCGCCATTGCGGACGTTCCCCGCTCGTTCCAGGGCGCGGCCATCGGCATGGTCACCGCCGGCCTGATGTCGCTGGCATTCATGGGCTTCACCGGGTTGATCAAGCTATGAGCCTGGTTCTGATTGCCGTACTCGCGCTGCTGGCGCTGTGCCTGGTGTGCGGCGCGATCCTGGGATTCGCGGCAGTGCGCTTCCGGGTCGAGGGCGACCCGATCGCCGAGCAGATCAACGCCCTGCTGCCGCAGACCCAGTGCGGCCAGTGCGGCTATCCAGGCTGCAAGCCCTACGCCGAGGCCATCGCCGGCGGCGACAAGATCAACAAGTGCCCACCGGGTGGCGAGTCCACCATCCAGGCACTGGCCGACCTGCTGGATGTCGAGCCGGAGCCGCTGGATGCCGTGGAAGGCGAAGTGCCGCCGCGCGTCGCCTACATTCGCGAAGCCGAGTGCATCGGCTGCACCAAGTGCATCCAGGCCTGCCCGGTGGATGCCATCGTCGGCGCGGCCAAGCAGATGCACACGGTGATCGTTTCCGAATGCACCGGCTGCGACCTCTGTGTCGAGCCCTGCCCGGTGGACTGCATCGACATGATCGAACTGGGCAGTAACCTGCAGAGCTGGAAATGGGACCAGCCGCTGGCGCCGGGCCAGCTGATCGCCAGTGACCGGGAGCAGGCCGCATGACCTCGTTGAACGTCTGGAACATCCACGGCGGCATCCATCCGCCGGAGCGCAAGGAGCTGTCCAACCGCACGCCGGTCCGGCAGATGCCGCTGCCCGCGCGGCTGATCGTGCCGCTTGCCCAGCACCTGGGCGCGCCCGCCGAACCCTGCGTCACCCTCGGCGAGCCGGTGCTCAAGGGCCAACTGATCGCCGAGGCCAGCGGCTTCGTCAGCGCGCCGCTGCATGCGCCCACCTCGGGCACCGTCAGTTTCATCGGCCCACAGCCCTACCCGCACGTCTCGGGCATGACCGCGACGGCCATCGTCATCGACAGCGACGGTCGGGACCAGTGGATCGAACTGCAGCCACGCACCGATTACCGCCAGCTGCCGCCTGCCGATCTGCTGGAAATCATCCGTCAGGCCGGTATCAACGGCCTCGGCGGCGCCGGCTTCCCCACCGCAGTGAAACTCACCGCGCCGCTCACGCAGGCGATTCACACGCTGATCATCAACGGCACCGAGTGCGAACCCTACATCACCGCCGATGACCTGCTGATGCGCGAGAAGGCCACCGAACTGGTCGCCGGTATCGAGATCCTCGAACACCTGATCCAGCCGCAGCGGGTGCTGATCGGCATCGAGGACAACAAGCCCGAAGCCATCGAAGCCGTGCGCGCCGCGCTGGGCGACAGGCCCTATGTGCTCAAGGTCTTCCCCACCAAATACCCCTCCGGTGGCGAAAAGCAGCTGATCCAGATCCTCACCGGCGAGGAGGTCCCCAGCGGCGGCCTGCCCGCCGATATCGGCATGCTCTGCCAGAACGTCGGCACCTGCGTCGCCATTCATGATGCCGTGCTTCTGGGCAAGCCGCTGATCTCGCGCATCACCACCCTGACCGGTGAAGCCCTGGCCGAGCCGATGAACGTCGAGGCGCTGATCGGCACACCGGTGGCCGAGCTGCTGGCCTTCGCCGGGCTCGACAGCGGCAAGCTCAACCGCCTGATCATGGGCGGACCGATGATGGGCTTCACCCTGCCGTCGCTGGACGTGCCGCTGATCAAGACCACCAACTGCCTGCTGGCCAGCACCCTCGCCGAGCTGCCGCCACCACCGCCGGCGTTGCCCTGCATCCGTTGCGGCGAGTGCGCCGAAGCCTGTCCGGCCAGCCTGCTGCCGCAGCAATTGTATTTCTTCGCCCTGGGCCAGGAACACGAGCAGCTCAAGGCCTACAACCTGTTCGACTGCATCGAATGCGGCGCCTGCGCCTACGTCTGCCCTTCGAGCATTCCGCTGGTGCAGTACTACCGCGCCGCCAAGGGCGAGATCCGCGCCCTGGAGCACAAGCAGCAGAAGGCCGAGCACTCCAGACAGCGCTTCGAACTGCGCCAGGAACGCCTGCGCCGCGCCGAAGAGCAGAAGGAAGCCGACCGCAAGGCCCGTGCCGAACGCGCCGCGCGCGCCAAGGAAGCACAGGCGCAAGCCGCCAGCCAGGATGACCCGGTCGCCCGCGTCCAGGCGCAAAAGGCCGGCCTGTCCGAGGAACAGAAGAAGCTCAAGATCGAAGCCAGCATGGCCCAGGTCGCCCTGAAGAAAGCCGAGAAACAGCTCGCCACCCATGCCACGCCCGAGCTGGAGGCACAGGTCGCCGAACTGCGTGTCGCTGCCAGCCAGGCGCAGCAAGCCCTGGACGAAGCCAACGCTGCCGCACCAGCCGAAGCCGCACCGGCCCCGGCCAGTGACGAGGCTGCGAAGAAGGCCAAAATCGAAGCCGCCATGCTGCGTGCACAGGTCCGCAAGCTGGAAAAACTGGAGAGTCGAGACGAGCAGCAGCAGGCCGAACTGACCCATTTGCAGGCGCAATTGACCATAGCCGAGCAGGCACTGGCTGAGGCACAGCAAAACGCACCCATTGCTCCGAGCAAGCCGGCCAACGACGAAGCCGCCAAGCAAGCCAAGATCGAAGCCGCGATGCTCCGCGCCCAGCTACGCAAGCTGGAAAAGCTCGAAACCCGCGATGAGGAACAACAGACCGAGCTGACCCGCCTGCAAGCGCAACTTGCCGAAGCGGAACAGGCACTGGCCGGCGTACAGCAAAGCGCTCCCATTGCCAAGAAACCGGTCACCGACGAGGCCCTGAAGAAAGCCAAGATCGAACTGGCGATGAAACGCGCCGAACTGAAGAAAGCCGAAAAGGCCGGTGCCGACGAAGCCGAGCTCGGCAAACTGCGCGACGGTCTGGCCAGTGCCGAACAGGCCCTGCACGCGGCGGAAGAAAACTCCGCCAAGCCCGCTCCAGAGCTGGTTCGTACCGAAAAGCGTCCGATAGACGAGCAGGCCCGCGCCCTGAAGACCGAAGTCGCCTTCGCTCGCGCCGACCTGCGCAAGCTGGAACGCGCTACCGACAACGACACTACCGCGATCGAGGCCGCCCGCCAGCGCCTGAGCGAAGCCGAGCGCAAGCTGCAGGAACACACCGACTCATAAATAGCGGCGTCACAGGCGCAACTATCCGGGCGCGACAATCCCCGTGAAGACCGCGCCCCGCACCACATTCGACCGGAGAGCCAATGGCCCTGCCACGCATCACCTCACCGCACGCCACCGGCAGCAACCGCACCCAGCGGATCATGCTGCTGGTGCTGGCTGCAACCTTGCCAGGCGTCGTCGCCCTCACCTGGCTTTACGGCGCCGGCACGCTGATCAACCTGTGCTGGGCCAGCGCCGTCGCACTGGGCTTCGAAGCCCTGATGCTCAAGGTGCGGCAGCGCCCGGTGCAGTTCTTCCTGCGTGACGGCAGTGCGCTGGTCACCGCCGTGCTGTTGGCGCTGGCCCTGCCGCCCTATTCGCCCTGGTGGCTGACGCTGATCGCTACCGGCAGCGCCATCGTCTTCGGCAAGCAGCTCTACGGCGGGCTGGGCCAGAACCCCTTCAACCCGGCGATGATTGGTTACGTCGTGGTGCTGATCTCCTTCCCGGTGGAGATGACTTCATGGCCGGTGCCTCACGGCGTTGGCCTGAGCGCCGGTCTGCAGCATATCCTCGGCATCGCCTCGCTGCCCGATGGCTGGAGCCAGGCCACCGCACTGGACGCGATGAAACTGAACAAGAGTCTGACCGTGGACGAGCTCTGGGCCAATCCGGCATTCGGGCACTTCGGCGGCATCGGCTCGGAGGTGGCCAACCTGGCATTCCTCGCTGGCGGCCTGTTCCTGCTGCACAAACGGCTGTTCAGCTGGCATGCGCCAGTGGGCATGCTCGCGGCACTGGCGCTGATGAGCCTGGTGTTCTGGAACGGCTCGGGCTCCGATAGCAACGGCTCACCGCTGTTCCACCTGCTCAGCGGCGCCACCATGCTCGGCGCGTTCTTTATCGTGACCGATCCGGTCAGCAGCGCCACCAGCACCCTGGGGCGGCTGATCTTCGGCGCCGGCGTCGGTATCCTCGTCTACGTCATTCGCGCCTGGGGCGGCTACCCCGACGGCGTGGCATTCGCCGTGCTGCTGATGAACCTGGCAGCACCGACCATCGACTACTACACCCGTCCGCGCACCTACGGCCACCGCAAGGCCGAGCGTGGCTTCAAGCTGGGCGAATGACATGATCCTTCCCGAACTCAGCCGCTCGATGTTCAGAAACGCCCTGGTGCTGGGGTTGTTCGCAGTCGTCACCGTGGGCGCGGTGACGCTGCTGCAGCAGTTCACCGCCGAGCGCATTCAGGCCGCCGAGCGTGCGGCGCAACTGCGCGCCCTGAACGAAATCCTGCCCCATGGCAGCTACGACAACCAGCTGCTCGACAGCAGCGTCGACGTGCACCATCCCCTGCTCGGCACCCGACAGCCCGTTCCCGCCTATATCGCCCGCAGCAACGGCGAGCCCAGCGCGGTGATCCTCCAGGCCATTGCGCCGGATGGCTACAGTGGCGCGATCCATCTGCTGGTTGGCGTGCTCGCCGATGGCCGCATCGCCGGTGTGCGTGTGGTCCGCCACCGCGAAACCCCCGGCCTGGGCGACAAGATCGAGCTGGCCAAGGACCGCTGGATCCTGGGTTTCGATGACAGGTCCCTGGACAACCCACAAACCAGCGGCTGGGCCGTGAAGAAGGATCGCGGCGACTTCGACCAGTTCGCCGGCGCGACCATCACCCCTCGCGCCGTAGTCGGCGCCGTGCACCGCGCCCTGCAGTATTTCGATGCGCACAAGGACGAACTGCTCGGCGCCAGCACCCACCCGGTTGACCCCGAGCAGGCGTTACCGGAGCTGGACGAGCCCGACACAGCCACCCGCCATTCCCGCGCCGGCAGCGCTGCAACCCGTGACGACATGCAGATCACTGATCCGCAATCCGAGCAGACAGGTGACACGCCATGAGCACACCCAGCTATCGCGAACTGAGCCTCAACGGCCTCTGGAAGAACAATCCGGCGCTGGTACAGCTGCTGGGCCTCTGCCCGCTGCTCGGGGTCAGCAACTCCGCGGTCAACGCCCTCGGCCTTGGCCTGGCCACCGCGCTGGTACTGGTCTGCTCGAACCTCAGCGTTTCGCTGGTGCGCGGCGTGGTCAACACGGCGGTGCGCCTGCCGGCCTTCGTGATGATCATCGCGGCGCTGACCACCTGCATCGAGCTGCTGATGCAGGCCTACACCTACGAGCTCTACCAGATCCTCGGCATCTTCATTCCGCTGATCACCACCAACTGCGTGATCCTCGGTCGTGCCGACGGCTTCGCCGCCAAGCACAATCCGCTGATCGCCAGCTTCGACGGCCTGGTCATGGGGCTGGGCTTCGCGCTGGTGCTGCTGGTGCTCGGCGGTCTGCGCGAGCTGTTCGGTACCGGCGCGTTGTTCGCCAACATGCAGCTGCTGTTCGGCCCCATCGCCGCCGACTGGCAGATCACCGTCTTCAGCGACTACAAGGGCTTCCTGCTGGCAATCCTGCCGCCCGGCGCCTTTATCGTCCTCGGCCTGCTGATCGCGCTGAAGAACCGCATCGACCTGCAATTGGCCGAGCGCGCCAGGGCGCAGCAGCCCGAAGCTGCGGTACAAAGCCGCCGGGTTCGGGTGACCGGGGTGATTGAATGAAAGCCACAAGCTACAAGCGGCAAGTAGAAGCGGCAGCGACCCTGACATCGTTATCGGCCCCGGCTTGACGCTTGTGGCTTGAAGCTTGGAGCTGTTTGCATGAATGCCGAAAAACGCCGGGAAATCTTTCGCCGCTTCCACGAAGACAACCCCGAGCCCAAGACCGAGCTGGCCTACAGCACGCCGTTCGAGCTGCTGATCGCGGTGATCCTTTCCGCGCAGGCCACCGATGTCGGTGTCAACAAGGCCACCGCCAAGCTCTATCCGGTCGCCAACACGCCGGAGGCGATCTACGCGCTGGGTGTCGAGGGACTGTCGGAGTACATCAAGACCATCGGCCTGTACCGGGGCAAGGCGAAGAACGTCATCGAGACCTGTCGCATCCTTGTCGAGAAGCATGGCAGCCAGGTGCCGGACAACCGCGAAGACCTCGAAGCCCTGCCCGGCGTCGGTCGCAAGACGGCCAACGTGGTGCTCAACACCGCGTTCCGCCAGTTCACCATGGCCGTCGACACCCATATCTTCCGCGTCGCCAACCGCACCAACATCGCCCCCGGCAAGAACGTGCTGGAAGTCGAACGCAAGCTGATCAGGTTCGTGCCCAAGGACTATCTGCTGGATGCCCATCACTGGCTGATCCTGCATGGACGCTACGTCTGCAAGGCACGCAAACCCCAATGTGGCAGTTGCCGTATCGAAGACCTGTGCGAATACAAGCACAAGACCTCCGACGATTGAGCGCTTGGAGGTAAAAGCTATCGGGCGATTGAAAAAATCTTTTTTACGGCCTTGTTTTTTGTCGCTATAAGGTGCGCCATCAGCGCGCCTTAGCCGTGGAGTAAGACAAGTGTCCGAGAAAGAAGAAATCGAGATTGAAGACGACTTCGTCGGTGAGGACGAAGACGATACCGCAGAAGCCCCGGTCGAAGTGGCCAAGACCAACCTGACCAAGCGCCGCATCATCGACAACCTGCTCGAAGAGCGTCGACTGCGCAAGCAGCTCAACGAGTTCGACTTCGATCTTTAAGCAGAAAGCCCCGAATCCGGGGCTTTTTCATTCTGCCAGGTCATTCAGGAATCAGTCCCCGCGGTTTGGCGACAACAGCTCCACCTTGTAGCCATCCGGGTCCTCGACGAAAGCCAGGATGCTGCTGCCATGCAGCATCGGCCCCGGCTCGCGGGTGATCTTGCCGCCACGGCTGCGAATGTCCTCGCACGCCTTGTAGACGTCTTCCACTTCCAGGGCGATATGCCCGTAGCCGGTGCCCAGCTCATAGCTTTCGACGCCCCAGTTGTGGGTCAGCTCCAGCACGCTGTTGTGGGCCTCGTCTCCGTAACCGACGAATGCCAGGGTGAACTTGCCGTCGGGGTAATCCTTGCGGCGCAGCAGGGTCATGCCCAGCACTTCGGTGTAGAAGGCGATGGATCTGTCCATATCGCCGACGCGGAGCATGGTGTGGAGTAGTCTCATCGGGTTTCTCCTCGTCAAAGAACCTGTTCACGATCAAAACACAGACCCCGGCTTGTGGCCGGGGTCGCGGTGTTTATATAGGAGCGGGCTTGCTCGCGATCATTCACAAGTGAAGCTTCGCAAGCAAGAACTAGGCGTCCCCCTCGCTCCTACAACGACATCAGAGCGGGCTGCGACCCTTGCCGGCGGCGATGCGCAGGCGCAGGGCGTTGAGCTTGATGAAGCCTGCGGCGTCGGCCTGATCGTAGGCGCCGGCATCATCCTCGAAGGTAGCGATGTTGGCGTCGAACAAGGACTCGTCGGACTTGCGACCGGCGATGATGATGTTGCCCTTATACAGTTTCAGACGTACCACGCCGTTCACCGTGGTTTGGGAGGCGTCGATCATCTGCTGCAGCATCAGGCGCTCCGGGCTCCACCAGTAGCCGTTGTAGATCAGGCTGGCGTACTTGGGCATCAGCTCGTCTTTCAGATGCGCGACTTCGCGGTCCAGGGTGATCGACTCGATGGCGCGGTGGGCCTTGAGCATGATGGTGCCGCCAGGGGTCTCGTAGCAGCCACGGGACTTCATGCCCACGTAGCGGTTCTCGACGATGTCCAGACGACCGATGCCGTTCTCGCCGCCGATGCGGTTCAGCTCGGCCAGCACGGTGGCCGGGCTCAGCTCCTTGCCGTCGATGGCGACGATATCGCCCTTGCGGTAGGTCAGCTCGATGTAGGTCGGGGTGTCCGGCGCGGCTTCCGGGGACTTGGTCCAGCGCCACATGTCCTCTTCATGCTCGGTCCAGGTGTCTTCCAGCACGCCGCCCTCGTAGGAGATGTGCAGCAGGTTGGCGTCCATGGAGTACGGCGACTTCTTCTTGCCGTGGCGCTCGATCGGGATGGCGTGCTTCTCGGCGTAGTCCATCAGCTTCTCGCGCGACAGCAGGTCCCACTCGCGCCAGGGGGCGATAACCTTGACGCCCGGCTTGAGCGCATAGGCGCCCAGCTCGAAACGCACCTGGTCGTTACCCTTGCCGGTGGCGCCGTGGGAGATGGCGTCGGCGCCGGTCTCGTTGGCGATCTCGATCAGGCGCTTGGCGATCAGCGGGCGGGCGATGGAGGTGCCCAGCAGGTACTCGCCTTCGTAGACGGTGTTGGCGCGGAACATCGGGAACACGAAATCGCGCACGAACTCTTCGCGCAGGTCGTCGATATAGATTTCCTCGACACCCATGGCCTTGGCCTTGGCGCGGGCCGGCTCGACCTCCTCGCCCTGGCCGAGGTCGGCGGTGAAGGTCACCACTTCGCAGTTATAGGTATCTTGCAGCCACTTGAGAATCACCGAGGTGTCCAGGCCACCGGAATACGCCAGGACTACCTTCTTTACGTCGGCCATTGCCATCCACTCCCGGGATTGAAGGAAAACGACAATTCTACTGGTCGCGACGTTGGTTTTACAGGGGCACAGCCCCTGGCATGGCCCGATTGCCGTCAGGACGACGGACTGACAGCTTCGGCAGCGGCTGTGGTAGTGGCCGGCTCGCGATACAGGCTCAGGCTCACCCGGCGATTCTTGGCGCGGCTGGCCGCGTTCCGGTTGGGCACCAGCGGATATTGCTCACCATGGAAGCGCAACGTGATCTGCTCCTTCGGCACGCCGTTGGCCAGCAGATATTCCTCCACAGCCAGGGCGCGACGCCGGGAAAGGTCGCGGTTGCTGAGCCGGTTGCCGCTGTTGTCGGAATGGCCGTCGAGCTGGATACGATTGACCGTGGGATCGGCACGCAGGTATTGCAGGATGATATCGAGCTTGGCCTGGCCCAGCGCATCGAGTGTCACGTCACTGCTGGGGAAGCCGATCTGCGACTTGCGAATCTGATCGAAATTCACCGGCAGCAGCTTCGCCGTGCAGCCACGGAAATCCTCATAGGCCTTGCCGAAACGCGCCGGCAGCAGGCGCACTTCCAGCGCCTCACCACCATGCAGCGTGCGATGGCGCACCACCGGACTGCGCCCGTCGAGCAACCCGCTGAGCAGGCGCCCGGCCTGCAGATGCGAGCTGTTGAACGGGATATCGCCCTCACCCACGGAAACCACGCCCAGGTTGATATCGCTACGGGCCGGCTGCCAGGGCGCGGCGGCGGCCAGCAGCGTCGCCGAACCGGCGCCCAGCCAGCGCTCCGGCGAATGCAGGCGGAAGATCGCCTCCTCACCGGCACGCCGCACGAACTCGCCACGACCAAAGCCGGCAATCGGCTGCGCCAGTCTGCACTCGAACTGGTCCCCCTCGACCTGCCACTGCACCCTCTCCAGACGCGTCTGGAAAGTCAGGGCATTGGCCGGCGAGGCCAGAAGGCAAGCCAGGATAAGAGGGCGCAGGCGCACACGAGGCTCCACGGGGAAGGAACATTCAACCTGTGTATCGGTGCGCCCTGCAAAAACTTGAACGCGCAGATCTTCATTCCAGCGGCGCTGCCGTCACGCAACGGGGTCCTTTCAGCTCGCCGCATCCCGCCTGCGGCGATTTTTCCTCGCATTTCCGGTAGCATTCGCGCACGTTTGATCCGCTTGGAAACCCGCATGTCCGATCGCATTACTCTCCTTCGTCCCGACGACTGGCATATCCATCTGCGCGATGGCGCGGCGTTGACACACACCGTGGCGGACGCCGCACGCCAATTCGCCCGCGCAATCGTCATGCCGAACCTGGTGCCGCCGGTGCGCAATGCCGCCGAAGCGCACGACTATCGCCAGCGGATCATTGCCGCACGTCCCAAGGGCAACGCCTTCGAGCCGCTGATGGTGCTCTATCTCACCGACGGCACGCAGCCCGACGAGATTCGCGCGGCCAAGAACAGCGGCCATGTTTACGCGGCCAAGCTCTATCCAGCGGGCGCCACCACCAACTCGGCCTCCGGCGTGACCCGCATCGAGAATATTTTCCCGGTACTGGAAACCATGGCCGAGGTCGGCCTGCCGCTGCTGGTGCATGGCGAAGTGACGCGTGCGGAAATCGATATCTTCGACCGCGAGAAATACTTCATCGAGGAGCAGATGAGCCGGATCACCGAACGCTTTCCGACGCTGAAAGTGGTATTCGAGCACATCACCACCCGTGACGCGGTGCAGTTCGTCGAGGCTTCGGCCAGCAATGTCGGCGCGACCATCACCGCGCACCACCTGCTCTACAACCGCAACCACATGCTGGTGGGCGGCATTCGCCCGCACTTTTTCTGCCTGCCGATCCTCAAGCGCAACGTTCACCAGGAAGCGCTGCTCGACGCCGCCACCGGCGGCAGCCCGAAATTCTTCCTCGGCACCGATTCGGCGCCCCATGCCCAGCACGCCAAGGAAAACGCCTGCGGCTGTGCCGGCTGCTACACCGCCTTCGCGGCGATCGAGCTCTATGCCGAGGCGTTCGAACAGCGCAATGCGCTGGACCGCCTGGAAGCCTTTGCCAGCCATTTCGGCGCCGATTTCTATGGTCTGCCGCGCAATACCGAGCAGATCACACTGGTTCGCGAGCCCTGGAGCGTGCCGGGCAACCTGCCCTTTGGCGAGCACAACCTGGTGCCCCTGCGCGCCGGCGAAACCCTGCAATGGCGACTGGAGGCAAACGCATGAGCGAGGACTCGTTCGACGACGAACAGGACAACAACCTCTCCGGCAAGTCTCGCTCACCCATGGCGCAGCGCTTTCGGGGCTTCCTGCCGGTGGTGGTCGACGTCGAATGTGGCGGCTTCAACTGCGCCACCGACGCCCTGCTGGAAATCGCCGCGGTGACCATCGGCATGGATGAACAGGGCCTGCTCTATCCACAGGACACCCTGTTCTACCGTGTCGAGCCCTTCGCCGGCGCCAATATCGAAGCCGCCGCGCTGGAGTTCACCGGCATCAAGCTGGATCACCCCCTGCGCATGGCCGTGCCCGAAGCACAGGCAATGGGCGATATCACCCGCGGCGTACGCAAGGCGGTCAAGTCCGCCGGCTGCAAACGCGCCATTCTGGTCGGGCACAACAGCAGCTTCGACCTGGGCTTTCTCAACGCGGCGATTGCCCGCTGCGACATCAAGCGCAACCCCTTCCACCCCTTTTCCAGTTTTGACACCGCCACCCTCGCCGGCCTCGCCTACGGCCAGACCGTCCTGGCCAAGGCCTGTCAGGCTGCGGGCATCGACTTCGACGGGCGCGAAGCGCACTCGGCACGCTACGACACCGAGAAGACCGCCGAGCTGTTCTGCGGCATCGTCAACCGCTGGAAGGAAATGGGCGGCTGGGAAGAGTTTGACGACTAACAGCGGTGAGGCCGACAAAGCGCTGGAGGCTTGAGGCTGGACGAAAAAGCGACTCGCAGTGGTCCTTTCGTCCAGCTTTCAGCCTCCAGCGCTTTTGTCGCCTTTTGCCTTTAAAGCGGCTTTCCGCGATTGCCATGCTCGCTGACGAAGGCCTGCACGGCCTTGAGGTCGTTCGCCAGCACGGTGCAGCGCTCGGGACGCTCGAACAGGTCGGCCAGGTGCGCCGGCAATTCCAGCGCCTTGCCGACTCCGGCCTTCTCCACCGCCTCGGGGAATTTCACCGGATGCGCGGTGCCCAGGGTCACCATCGGCGTTGCCAGGCTGCGGCGGCATTCGCGCGCGGCATAGACGCCAATCGCGGTATGCGGATCGAGCACTTCGCCGGTGGCCGCGAACACCTCGGCAATGGTCTTGCAGGTCTGCTCGTCGTCCACGGCCAGGGAATCGAACAACTTGCGCGCCTCGGTCCAGCGCTCTTCCTCGACCGACAGCTTGCCGCTGGCCTTGAAGGCGCTCATCAGCTCGGCCACGGCGGCGCCGTTGCGACCGTGCAGGTCGAACAGCAGGCGCTCGAAGTTGGACGAGACCATGATGTCCATGGACGGCGACAGCGACGGATGCAGGGTGTCCTTGTCGTAGCGGTTACCGCTCATGAAGCGGTGCAGGATGTCGTTGCGGTTGGTCGCGACCACCAACTGACTGATCGGCAGGCCCATGTTGCGTGCCAGGTAGCCGGCGAAAATATCGCCGAAGTTGCCGGTCGGCACCGAGAACGCCACGGAACGCGCCGGACCGCCCAGCTGCAGCGCCGCATGGAAGTAGTAGACGATCTGGGCCATGATCCGCGCCCAGTTGATCGAGTTCACCGCCACCAGACGTGTGCCCTTGAGGAAGCCTTGGTCGGCGAAGCTGTCCTTGACCATCTCCTGGCAGTCGTCGAAGTTGCCCTCGATGGCGATGTTGTGGATGTTATCGCCGAAGATGGTGGTCATCTGGCGGCGCTGCACCTCGGACACGCGCTGGTGCGGATGCAGGATAAAGATGTCGACGTTGTCGCAGCGGCGGCAGCCTTCGATGGCCGCCGAACCGGTATCGCCCGACGTGGCGCCGATGATCACCACCCGCTCGCCGCGCTTGGCCAGGACGTAGTCAAGCAGGCGACCGAGCAGTTGCAGGGCGAAGTCCTTGAACGCCAGGGTCGGGCCGTGGAACAGCTCCATCACCCATTCGTTGCCGTCCAGTTGGCGCAGCGGTGCGACCGCACTGTGGGCAAATACACCGTAGGTTTCTTCGAGAATCTGCTTGAAATCGGCATCAGGAATGCTGCCTGCCACGAAGGGACGCATGACCTTGAACGCCAGCTCGTGGTACGGCAAGCCGGCCCAGGAGGCGATTTCCTCGACGGTGAAGCGCGGCAGGTTCTCCGGCACATAGAGGCCGCCGTCGCTGGCCAGCCCGGCCAGCAGCACATCTTCGAAATTCAGGGCCGGAGCCTGGCCACGGGTGCTGATATAGCGCATATCTAAAAACCTTTCATAAAAGCCGATAACAGCGCTGAAGGCTGGAGGCTGAACGCAAAAGCACTTTCGTCCAGCCTCCAGCCTTCAGCCTCAAGCGAGTTGCTCTACCCGGATGCGCACGACCTTGCCAACCACATCATCGAGGGTTTCGAGGGCGGAGATGGCGTTGTCGATGCGCTGCTCCACCACCCGATGGGTGACCAGGATGACCGGCACCAGGCCGTCATGCTCTTCGGCTTCCTTCTGCATGATCGACTCGATGTTGATGCCATGCTGGGAAAGAATGGTCGCGACCTGGGCCAGCACGCCTGGATGATCCTTGGCCTGGATGCGCAGATAATAGGCGCTCTCGCAATCGCTGACCGGCAGGATCGGATGAGCCGACAGTGCGTCGGGCTGGAACGCCAGGGGCGGCACGTGATTGTTCGGGTCGGCGCTCAGCGCGCGCGCCACGTCCACCAGATCGGCGACCACCGCCGAGGCGGTCGGCTCCATGCCGGCGCCGGCACCGTAATAAAGCGTCGAGCCCACGGCATCGCCATTGACCATCACCGCGTTCATCACGCCGTTGACGTTGGCGATCAGGCGGTCGGCGGGGATCAGCGTCGGATGCACGCGCAGCTCGATGCCGGCGTCGGTGCGGCACGCCACACCCAGGTGCTTGATGCGATAACCCAGCGCCTCGGCGTAATTCACATCCGCCGTGGTCAGCTGCGAAATGCCCTCGGTGTAGGCCTTGTCGAATTGCAGCGGAATGCCGAAGGCGATGGACGCGAGGATGGTCAGCTTGTGTGCGGCATCGATGCCTTCGACGTCGAAAGTCGGATCGGCTTCGGCATACCCCAGCTCCTGGGCTTCCTTGAGCACGTCCTCGAAGGTGCGACCCTTCTCGCGCATCTCGGTCAGGATGAAGTTGCCGGTGCCGTTGATGATGCCCGCCAGCCAGTTGATGCGGTTGCCCGCCAGGCCCTCGCGGATCGCCTTGATCACCGGAATGCCGCCTGCCACCGAGGCCTCGAAGGCGACGATGACGCCCTTTTCACGGGCGCGGGCGAAGATTTCGTTGCCGTGCACGGCGATCAGCGCCTTGTTCGCGGTGACCACATGCTTGCCGTTCTCGATGGCCTTGAGCACCAGCTCATGGGCCAGGGTGTAGCCGCCGATCAGCTCGACGACGATATCGATTTCGGGGTTGCCGGCGACGGCGAAAACGTCGTCGGTAATGGCGATGCTACCGGTGTCGCAACGGGGATTCGGATGACGGGTCGCGATCTGCACGACTTCGATTCCACGCCCGATGCGACGGGCAATCTCCTCGGCATTGCGCTTGAGCACATTGAAGGTTCCGCCACCGACGGTTCCCAGCCCACAGATGCCAACTTTCACCGGTTTCAAGCTGCACTCCCCATTGCCAGCGAACGACCGGACACACCAGCCGAACAAAAGAGTCGCACATTACGAAGCGCACGGGATTTAGTCAAATCGGCTGGAGGTGTACCAAGGCCTGTACCCGTTCCGGGTCGATACGACAGAGTATCTGGAGGGCCGAATTCATTCGGCCATCGTCGCCGCGCAAAAGCCGAACGAGTTCGGCCCTACGGGCTCAGCTTTCCGCCCCGCCCAGGCCGAGGCGCTCATGCCACTGGGCCAGCGACTCGTCCGGGTAGTCAGCGAAGCATTTATCGCCCTCATGGATCTCCGGCTCGACCCAGCTGGCTTTGGAGTCGAGCATCAGGTGAGTGTGTTCGGGCGGCGTGGGTAGATCGGTATCGATGGCCGACGCATGCGGATGGACCAGCTCCGGCCAGCCGGGGTCCCATAGCCAGAGCGCACTGCCGCAGTGCCTGCAGAAATGACGCTGCCCTTCGCTGAAGGTGACCGCGCCGGTTTCAGGATCGACCATACGCGCCCGATAGACGCTCAGGTGCTCCCGCCCTTCTATCGCCAGCGTCCGGTAGTCGCCGCCGAGGTTGATCGCATAACCGCCGCCACCTGCCGTCTTGCGACAGATGGAGCAATAGCAGCGCATGAATGGATAAGGCGTGGCCGATTCCAGCGAGAAACGCACGGCCTTGCAGTGACAGGACCCTTCAAGTTTCATGATCGCCCCCTTCGCATGTCTTCAGACTTTGAACGCGGGGAGCGATGCAGTTCAACCGGTGTGCAGCCGGGCGCCTGGAGAAGGCGCCTCCGCCATCACTTGGCCTGGAGTGCCAGCTCGGCAAGCTGAGGCGCCGGCTGATAGCCGGGGATGATCTGGCCATCGGCGAGAATGATCGCAGGGGTTCCCTGCACGCCGATCATCTGGCCCAGCTCGTACTGCCCGGCAACAGGGCTGTCACAGGTAGCGACCGGCACGTCCTCGCGGGCCTTGGCCTTGTTCATCGCAGCCTGCTGGTCCTTGGCGCACCAGACGCTGGTCAGCGTACTGGCGCCGTGGCTCATCATGCCCTGGCGGGGAAACGCCATATAACGCACCTCGATACCCAGGCGATTGAGCTCCGGCACTTCACTGTGCAGCTTCTGGCAATAGACGCAATCGGTGTCGGTAAACACCGTGATATGAGCCTTGGGCTTTTCCGGGGCGAACACGACCATCTCGCTGACGGGCACCGCCGCGATAGCCTGCGCCACCGAACGGCTCTGGGCCTGCTCGGTCAGGTTGATCGCCTGGCCATCCTTGAACTGGAACAGATAGCCCTGGATCACGAACTGGCCATCGGCGCTGGCATAGAGCTGGCGCCCGCCCTTGAGCTGCACCTGATAGACGCCTGGCATCGGGCTTTCGGCAATGGCCTCGATGGGCATGTCAGGCTGGATCGACTGCAACGCATCACGGATTGCCTTGTCGGCATCGGCGGCCAGGGCAACGGAGCCGAGCAGACCGAGGGTCGCGGCGGCAAACAAACGAATCACGCGCATGGAATCTCCTGGCGACTTCGAGCAACAAAAAAGAGGCGCAGACTAACACAGGCGCCGTACCGAGACTGCCGCCCAACGCCCTGAATCGCCGGCGCTGCAACCTGACGCACACACTGACGAACGGCCTCACCCCTGCCTCCTGCACCTCGCACTACCCGCTGGCCGCCGAGAGATCAGCCAGTGGTGACGCCATCAGAACTCGAAGCGATAGCCGACGATCAGGCGGTTCTCATCCAGATCACGGAAGAAGTTCGAACGAATCATGGTGTTGCGCCAACGCAGGCTGAGATTCTTCAGCGGGCCGTTCTGCACGACATAGGTGACGTCGAAGTCGCGCTCCCATTCACGCCCGCTGGACTGGTCCGGACCACGGTCCACACCATGACCGCTGACATAGCGGGTGAACAGGCTCAAACCGGGAATGCCAAGGCCGGCGAAGTCGTAGTCGTAGCGGAGCTGCCAGGACTTCTCGTCCTTGTTGGCGAAATCCCGTACCTGGGAATAGTTGACCAGAAAGGGATCGGTGCCATTGATGTAGACGTAGCCGGTGTCGCCGGTCATCTTCTGGTAGCTCACGCCCAGTCGGGTATGGCCGAAGGCATAGCTCAGCATGCCGGAGAAGGCCTTGTTGTCCACGTTGGTCCTGCCATCGTCGGAGGACCTGGAGAGGCGCAGATCAGTCCTGAGAGAGCGCCCTTCACCCAGCGGCAAGACATGCACGCCGTTGAGGATATGCTGCCTGTACAGCCCCTCCAGCCGGGAAACGTTGTAGGCCGTGGTCAGCCCCGGACTCCAGCGGTAACTGAAGCTGGCGAAGTCGAAGCTGTCGCTCTGCCCGACCTTGCCGGGGGAAAACCTGCCCGCCTTGTTTACCGGCATGCCTCGGGGAATGTTGTTCAGCGTCATGGGCTCGTGATCAGACGAATAGCGCTGGTTGATCCGGTTCAGATGCCCGAGGTTGAAGGTCAGCCCGTCAATATCGGTACTGGTCAACTGCGCGCCCTGGAAGCTCTGCGGGAGCAGGCGTCCTTCCAGATTGGCGCTGACCGACGGCAGACGCGGCATCAATGTACCGACCCGCAATACGCTCTCGGCCACCCTGGCCTTGGCGGTCAGTCCCAGATCGCCGTAGCTGCGTTCCGCACGGCCCTCGCTGCGGTCGATCTGCAGCAACTGCGTATCGCTGCGACCGCGCCCGGAGTCCAGGCGAATGCCCAGGCCGGCGATGGCATCGACGCCCAGCCCGAAAGTGCCTTCGGTAAAACCCGATTCGTAGCGCAGGATTACCCCCTGCGCCCACTCTTCGGACTTGCTGCGAAATTCATCCTTGTTCACCAGTTTCGGCGGTCGGGTATTGGTGCTGTCAGTTGCGTCGCGGTAATCCCGGTTCATATAGAAGTTGCGCAACTCAAGCGACTGCTTGCTGTCCTCGAAGAAATCCGCAATCGCCGCAGCGGGCACCAGCAGCAAACCCAGGGCAAGGCCTCGCCCCGGCAGAGTCATGGTCGGCATAAAGGGTTCCATTCAGTGAAGGCAGGGGCGACGCACGCCCCTGATGTCATTCGGCGGTGAAAGTACGCGGGCGCAGAATCTCGGGTTTGAGAAAGTCCTTTTCACCCACATTGTCGTGATCGCCCAGCAGGCGCCCCTCCACTTCCAGCCCGTAGTTGGTGTGGGTGTGGAAGGTTTCCAGGTACCTGGCGCGCGTTTCCCGGACATCACCGGTGTAGCGCGCATCCTGCGGACGTTCCTGGCTGTTGATGTAGTAGGCTACGTCCCAGGCGTCCTGGTCGCTCAGGCTGTTCGGGCGGCCCAGCGGCATGTTGTGCTTGATAAAGGAAGCCAGGGTGAAATGCCGGCTGATGCCGGCCCCCCAGTTGTAGGAGGCATCACCCCATACCGGCGGGAAGACCACTTTGCCCTTCTGCTCCAGGCCGCTGCCATCGGCGGCATGGCAGAGCGCGCAGTTTTCCGCATAGACCTGGCTACCACGCTGGTAATCCATGCCCAGCGCCGGCTCGGGCAGCTTCGGATAGCCGCGACCGTACATGTTCTGCCCGTTCTGATACATCGGCACCCCCTTGGCCAACCACTGGTGATAGGCGGTCAGGGCCAGCATGTCGTCACTGCCATAGTCCGGCGGCATGCCGTTCATGGAATAACTGAAACAGCCGGCGATGCGCTCTTCGAGGTTGTTCACATGATCGTTCTTGGGCCGGTAGTTGGGCAGCGTCACCACTGCCGGCCAGACCGGACCGGCGAATGGCAGGCGCCCCTCGCCCATGTGGCAGCTGTTGCAGTTCATGCTGTTGAACACGTTCTTGCCGCGCAATTGCTGCGTGTTCACGAACAGGTCATGGCCACGCCGGATGACGCGCTTCAGCTCAGGGTGAAGCTGGCTTTTTTCCAGGTCTTCCAGGGTTGGCGGAACATGCACATATTCGCCAGGCCTGGGCTGGGGCATATCAGTGCCGTAACGCGCCTCGGCCTGCGCCAGGCCGGCGCCCAGACCGAGGACGATTGCAGTCAGGGTAGCGTTCAAGATGATCATTGGCCGTCCTCCCGGCTGGGCTGAAGCGAAAGCCAGCGCGAGACCGCCTGGATGTCCTCGACGCTCATACGCTCGGCAATCGCCGCCATCAGATGCTGCGGATCGTTGTCCCGCGTCCCTTCCTGCCAGGCACGCAGCTGCCCGGCGATATAGTCCGCGTGCTGCCCGGCAATGCCGGGGAAGTGCTCACCCGCGCCCTGGTTATCCGGCCCATGGCAGCTTCGGCACGGCACGATGTAGCGATCCCAGTCGCCTTGCAGCGTCAGCTTCTCGCCGTGGGCAAGCTCCTGTTCAGTCGCCTGTTCGCCGCCCTTTCCGGGTGTGGCGGGCAACCGGCTGTAATACTCGGCCACCAGCCGCATCTGCCGCTCATCGAGCATGCTGGCGAAGGGCTGCATGCTCGGATTGCTGCGCTCGCCACTCTTGAAGTCCCGCAACTGTTTGCTCATGTAGTCAGCATCCAGGCCGGCGAGTCGCGGCCAGGACTCGCCACCCGGAATATTCATGCCACCGCCATCAGCCTGGTGGCAGCTGGCACATACCACGGCCAGTGAAGCGCCTTCGTCCATGTCCGTTTGAGCGTACGAACCAGTGGCCATGCCCATGCCTGCCAAGGCGATGGCGCCCATCAAGGGTCCTGTCATTCTCATTGCCTGCCCCCTGTAATAACCACGACCTGCCACCACACCCCAGAACCAAAAGCCCCAGTCATAGTGCGTGTATTGCAGCCTGCCGAAAGAGGATTAAGGCAGTATTAAGCGTCCCGCCCTCCCCATAGCCTTTTGGTCCGGGTACACAGCCGGGGGCTTATCCGCTACTGTCGCGCCCTCTTGATTTCGGACCGCTCATGCACGTTCTGCTTGCTGAAGACGACCCGCTGATTGCCAGCGGCATCATCGCCGGGCTCCAGGCGCTGGGGCTGGTTGTCAGCCACAGCCTGACTGCCGCCGGCACCGAGAGCATGTTGCGCTCGACCCACTTCGACATTCTCGTGCTCGATCTGGGGCTGCCCGATGAAGATGGTCTCAGCCTGCTGCAACGTCTGCGCCGGCGTGGCATGCAGTTGCCGGTGCTGATCCTCACCGCCCGCGATGCGGTCAACGAGCGGGTCACGGGCCTGCAGGCCGGTGGCGACGATTACCTGCTCAAACCCTTCGATCTGCGCGAACTGGCGGCGCGGCTGCACTCCCTGCTGCGTCGCGCCAATGGCCGCAGCAGCAACCTGATCGAGCATGGCCTACTGAAATATGACCCCACCGAGCAACAGGCCTGGCTCGAAGACCAGCCCATCGTTCTCTCCCGGCGCGAACAGGCGCTGCTGCAAAGCCTGCTGCACAATCCCGGCAGAATCCTCAGCGCCGAACAGCTCAAGGACGCCATCTACGGCATGGACGGTGATGTCGAAAGCAACGCCCTGAACGTGCACATCCACAACCTGCGCCGCAAGCTTGGCAGCCACATCGTCGAAACCATCCGCGGGCTGGGCTATCGGCTGGGGGCGGCTACCTCATCGGGACGATCGCGCGCATGAGCCTGCGCCTGCGCCTGACGCTGAATCTCAGCCTGGCCTTTGTGCTGCTATGGGGGCTGACTGCGACCTGGATGCTCTACGACCTGCACAATCAGATGATGCAGGCGCTCGACCAGCGCCTGGCCGCTTCGGCCAGGATGGTCGCCGGGATGATGGCGCAACTGCCATCCGCCTCCGTCGCCGATGACTTCCAGCAACCGCTGAGTGCCGAACAGCTTGGCATTCCCAACGGCCTGACCTGCCAGATCAGCTCACTGCGTGGGCAGGTACTGGCCCGCAGTCACGCCACAGCCGACAGGACCCTCGACGCCAATCAGCCCGGCTTTCGCACGCAGCTCATCGAAGGCTTGCCCTGGCGCAGCTTCACCCTGGAGCACGACGGACTGCGCATCACCACTGCCGACCGCCTCGACGAACGCACCACCCTGGAAAACGCCATCTGGCTCAGCGCGGCAACTCCGGTAGCGCTGGCCTTGCTGGGCAGCCTACTGGTGCTCTGGCTGGGCATCGGCCACGGCCTGGCCCCGCTCCGGCAGATCAGCGAGGCACTGACCCGACGCAATGCCGGTGCCCTGTCGCCGCTGCCCGCACAGACGCTGCCCAGCGAACTACGCCCACTGGTTGAAACCCAGAACCAGTTGTTCGAGCGCATCGCCCAGGCCGTGGAGCGCGAGCGCCAGCTGACCAACGATGTCGCCCACGAATTGCGCAGCCCGCTGACCGTCATCAAGACGCACCTGCAGGTCGCCCACATCACCGAAGGCGAGACTGCACGCCAAGCCCTGGTCCAGGCCGAAAAAGGCGCGGACCGGCTGCAACACACCCTGGAACAACTGCTCCTGCTGGCGCGAGTGGAAGGCAGCCTGTCATTCGAGGATGGTCAGCAGTACAACGCCGAGCAAATCGCTCGGCAGGCCATCGAGGACACTGGGCAGGCCATCGAGTTGCTGCTGACACCCGAGATCGCACAAGCCACCCTGAATATTCCTCCACTGCTGGCCATCACGGCGCTGCGCAACCTGCTGGACAACGCCCTGTGCCACAGCGGCACGGATGCACCGGTCAGGCTCAGCGTGCTGCGCCAGGCTGGCCATGTCAGCTTTCAGGTCAAGGATCAGGGGCCTGGCCTGTCAGCCGAACAGCTACCCCAGGCCACCCGACGCTTCTGGCGACAATCGGCCCATGGAGGCAGCGGACTGGGGCTTGCAATCGTACAGGCCATCGTCGAACGCTGTGGCTGTGAACTGAAATTCAACAACCAGCCAGACGGCCTGCTGGTCACCCTGAATATCCCCGGCCAGCCGCAACATCCAGCCCTCACGGCGACCTGACAGCGGCATAAGCGTTTGAAAAAGCAGGCAGAAAAAGCGCGGCCAAAAGCTTGACACACAACCGCCCGACGAGAATAATGCGCGCCACTTGGCTACGTAGCTCAGTTGGTTAGAGCATAGCATTCATAATGCTGGGGTCCGGGGTTCAAGTCCCTGCGTAGCCACCAAACAAAACAAGGGCTTACCGAAAGGTAGGCCCTTTTTGTTTTGGGCCGATGACTACGGAGTGACTACACCATGTCCACACCGTCAGCCAACCGCTCGAAGCGGCTCTATTTCATGCTCGATCTCTTCGCCGTTTGCCGCATAGGTCGTCGCCAATGCGTAGTCGGACTGTAGGTTCATCCAGAACTGGGCAGATGTATCGAAGTAGCGGCCCAGCCGGATAGCCGTATCAGCAGTAACTCCACGACGCTCGCGCACAATGTCGTTGATGGTCGGTGCCGATACATGCAGCGCACGAGCAAGCGCAGCGGGAGTAATCCCCAGCGGTTCTAGAAACTCTTCGCGCAACACTTCACCAGGGTGAACGGGGCGCATGCCGTTAATTGCCATGTAGCCACCTCCTCAGTGGTAGTCGACGATTTCGACTTGCGTGGGGCCTGCGTCTGTCCAAACAAAGCAGATCCGCCACTGGTCATTGATCCTGATGCTATGTTGCCCGGCCCGGTTGCCCTGCAACGGCTCCAATCGGTTACCCGGTGGCGAGCGCAAGTCTCGAAGCTCCGTAGCCACAAGGCACCTGAAGAAGTCCAGACCAGGGAAGATGGCTGCGGCTCAGCTTCTTTTCACGGCCTTCAAACCGCGAGCAAGCATCGTGGATGATAGGGCTCCAACGCTTCAGCAAAGGCGGCCTTGGCGGAGGATAATAGGCCTGCCCCTTTTTCAATGAGCACATCCATGCGTGCCGTCACCCCTCGTCGCTGGCTGATCCTGCTGGCCGTCATGCTGGCTTTCCTGCCAGTAGTCATTGATATGACTATCCTGCACATTGCCGTGCCCTCGCTGACCCTGGCGCTCGGCGCCTCGGCCACCGAAGTGTTGTGGATCATCGATATCTACCCACTGCTGATGGCGGGCCTGCTGGTACCCATGGGCACCCTGGCCGACCGTGTCGGTAACCGCCGCGTACTGCTCATTGGCCTGACGGTGTTCGGTATCGCCTCGCTGCTGGCCGCCTTCGCGCCGAATCCTGCCCTGCTCATTGGCGCACGGGTGCTGCTGGCCCTAGGCGGTTCGATGATCCTGCCCTGCGTGCTGGGCATCATCCGCCGTACCTTCGAGGACGAAAATGAACGCGCCATGGCTCTGGGCCTGTGGGGCACGGTCGGCGCTGCTGGTGCGGCGGTCGGCCCGCTGATCGGCGGGGCGCTGCTGGAGCACTTCTGGTGGGGCTCGGCCTTTCTGATCAACGTGCCGACCATGCTGGTGGTCGGGCCGCTGGTGTTCCTCCTGCTGCCGCGTAGCGAAGAAACCACGTCTGGCACCTGGGCACTGGGCCAGGCCCTGTTGCTGATCGCCGGCATGCTGGCGTTGGTATACGGCATCAAGGCCGCCGTCGGCGCCACACAGCCGCTGGCTATGGCCATGGCAGTGGCGCTGCTGGGGCTTGGCCTGCTCAGTGTTTTCGCGCGCATGCAACTGCGCTCGGCGACGCCGATGCTCGACCTGTCACTGTTCTCGCGTCCGGCAATCCTGGCCGGGATCATCATGGCGACGGTGGCGAGCGGCGCCCTGGCCGGCGTCGAGCTGACGCTGGCGCAGGAGCTGCAATACGTGCTGGACAGAACACCGTTGCAGGCCGGTATCTTTATGATCCCGATCATGGTTGCGGCTGCCATCGGTGGCCCGGTAGCAGGCTACCTGTCCAACCTCTGCGGCCTGCGTCTGGTGGCCAGTGCATCCCTGGGGTTGTCGGCGGTGGCCTTGGCATTCCTGGCCCTGGCAGATTTCCACACGCCTGGCTTTTGGGTGCCGGCAATGTTGGCTTTGCTGGGCCTGACCCTCAGCATCGGCCTGACGGCCTCGTCCATCGCCATCATGGGCTCAGTCGAGGCCAGCGAGGGCGCGGCGGCGGGCTCGCTGGAAGCCACCGCATACGAACTCGGCACCGGCCTCGGAATCACCTTTTTCGGTGTATTTATGTCCAGCATATTCAGCCGCACCATCTCGCTACCAGCCGATCTTGCGCAACCACTGGCAGAGCGTGCAGCAAGCTCGATTGGTGATAGCTACGTCGTCGCTCAAAGCCTGACGAAGCCCCAAAGCGCAGCCCTGATTGAGGCTGCTAAAGAAGCCTTCTCGATGACGCATGCAATGTTGCTGATGACGTCCTCGGCAATGATGGGAATTCTGGGAGTCTTCGTGTTCTTTATGCTCAGAAATTACAGGCAGAGAAGTTGAATAGCGTCATTATCGGCAGAAGCGGTCACTCAGGAACATTCGTAACAGGAAGCTCGTCAACGTAAGCTTGAGCCAAAAGCAACAAACCATTATGAAACGGCTGTCGACACAACGAGCAGGTGAGATGAGGTAATTGCTACCGCATCAATGGACGCCGTCTCATCTGGAAGACCAACAAAAGATTTCAAGCTTGATGCCTGAGCTGGGATTTGGAATCGCCCCGAAGCAGAGCTTAGGAGCGATTCACGATTACTGTCCTAGACGGGCAAGCTCAGGTGAAGCAAGGGGAAGGGGCGACCCTCGCCATCAAGCGGAGAGCGACCTGTTTGAACAAACCCGTAATGTAAATAGAACCCTACCGCTTCGGGGTTCTGCTCATTCACGTCAACACTCATCTGTTTGCGCGAGCTTCGGGCATGATCCAATAGCGCGCGGCCAATACCTTTCCCTCGCAGATCAGGCTCGATGAAGAGCATCTCTACGTGGTTTTCATTGAGCCCAATAAAGCCTAACGGCGAGTCCTTCGTATCCACCGCAACCCATAATTCAACAGCGGGCAGGTAGTTATCACGGAGCTGAGGAAGCAATTCCTCGATAACGGATTCTTGCAGGAAGTGATGAGTGGCGCGAACGGAGCGCTGCCAAATGTTGAGCAGCAGCGGATGGTCGGCGTTAATAGCCTGACGAATGATCATAGAATCATCCTTTACACTTAATATCGGAAATGAGGCGCGCTAGTAGATAGCGACCGTAAAAGTGTCGGCAACTTGTATGACCGCTTCGCGAGTTAACGCCTGGGCGGTTCACGGCAGAGGTGGCCGGAAAGGAGGGAGGCGGACATTACTGGGGAGGGGTTCGGGGTGTCAATAAAAATGACGGTTGGAATACTACCGATAGCGTTGAACCTACTGTCCGTTCTCGCAGGTTTGGATGCTGATGTCTGACCGGCTGCTTATGGCCCAGGCCGTGTAAAAACGCAGCGGGCGATGGATAGCTGGATATTGGATTGTTTTAGCGGCGCCCAGAGGCCCTACGGGCTCTTGGTGTGTCGATCCGATGTATTCAGCCAATTCGGGCAAGTGTGTATCTGCGATGCTTGGCGATGAGTTCAACGATCTGCCAATGGGGTTTCAGACCCTCATCGCAGCCATCAGCGCGCCATTGCCCAGCAGATTCAGCACCCGTTTGAAGTTGTAGGCGAGCACATGCAGGCTAATTTCCGTGCTCACCCGGTCGAGCGTTCGGGTGAGGAAATGAGTAGCGCCCATCCAGGCCTTCAACGTGCCGAATGGATGCTCCACCGTCTGACGGCGGATGCGCATCATCTCCGGTGCCTGATCCAGACGAGTCTGCATCGCATCGAGCACCGACTCATGCTCCCAGCGACTCACCCGGCGCTGTGCGCTCGGTGTGCACTGATCTTTCAGCGCACACCTTTGGCAGTTCGAGCTCCAGTAACGGTGCAGCTTTAGCCCTTTCTCGACGTGTGAGAAGCGCCAGATCAGGCTTTGCCCTGCCGGGCAACGATACTCGTTCCTTGCCGCGTCATAGATGAAGTCACCTTTGCCAAAGCGGCCAGCCGCTGTCGCTCCCGAAGTCAGAATCTTGGGCACGAAAGCAGTGATGCCAGCTTCGTGGCAGGCGAGGATTTCCTCGCTCTTGAAATAGCCTCCACCGAGAGCGCTTCCACGCCCATCGCTTCCCGCGCCTGCATGGCCATGCTACTCAGTTGATCACGGTCGACGCCGTCGTTGGTGACTTCGTGCGTCACGATCAGGTGATGCTTCGTATCGACCGCAGCCTGGACGTTGTAACCGACCATCCCGGTGCCGCACGTCATCATCGAGCGTGCATCAGGATCGGTCAGTGAAATCTGCTTGTCTGGGGCGGTCTGAAGCTGGATCTCGATGGCCTGGAGTTCCTGCATCTTCACTTTTAACGCCGCGATCTTGCTGTGCAGTCGCTCGGCCTTGGCTTGTGCCACGACAGGTTCCTGCCGATCGGCAGTGTCCAGGGCGGTGAGGTAGCGGCTGATGCTGGATTCGATTTCCTCTATCCCCCGTTGCAACTTGGCACTGGTGAAGTTGCGATCACGATTGTTGACCGCCTTGAACTTGCTACCGTCGATAGCCACCAGCGCTTCGGCGAACAGACCGAGCTGCTGGCACAGCACGACAAACTGCCGACAAACGCCGCGGATGGCCTTACCGTTATCCTTGCGGAAGTTGGCAATGGTCTTGAAGTCCGGCATCAGGCGCCCGGTCAACCACATCAGCTCGACGTTGCGCTGGGCCTCTCGCTCAAGGCGGCGACTGGACTGGATGCGATTGAGATAGCCGTAGATGTAGATCTTCAGCAGGACGGCAGGATGGTAAGCAGGCCTACCAGTTTCTGCGGGGACAACGCCCTCGAAACCGAGTTGACCAAGATCGAGTTCATCGACGAACACATCGACCACACGCACCGGGTTGGTGTCCGCCACGTAGTCATCCAGGCTCTCGGGAAGCAACACACTTTGGCCTCGATGCTCTCCCTGGATAAAACGCTTCATCGGCATCCCCCACTGATTTGAATCCATCAAATCACAGCAAGGTCGATGCCAGCGTTTTTACACAGCCTGGGCCGAAAGCAGACGTCAGGAAGCCCTACTTTCGCCCGTTTCAGCTGTTCATTAAGACTTGCAACGTTGCCCGCCGGGCTCTCCATTCAGCCGCCGCCGCGATGGCGCAAGGCGTGTCCCGCAAACTATCCGAATCGGCTTCGATGCCGGATCGATAGCTTTGGATTTTCAAATCCAATGGCCACTCGACCTAACGCCGTACCCGCTTGCAGCTGTCATATCAACTAAACCGCTGCCCCGACACCGCCGGATGATAAAGCGGCTGCACGGTATTCCCCGCGGGGTCGAGCACATGAAAGCTGTGGGCGCCGTCGCGGTGGGCGAAGGGGCGGTCGAGCATGGTGACGCCTTGGGCCTTCAGGTATTCGTACCAGGCGTGCAGTTCTTCCAGGGTGTCGACGATGAAGCCGTAATGGTCCATCGCCTGGACGCCGCTGCTTTTTTCCGAGGCGCGGCCCAGGGACAGGTTGTCGTTGCCGCACGTCAGGTAGACGAGGTCCTTGCTGGCTCGGTTGAGCACCTCCATACCCAGCACATCGACGTAGAAACGCTCGCACTCTTCGAGATTCGGTACGGTGAGCGCCAGATGGCGCAGGCCGTTAAGGATGGTCTGAAGTAGCCCTGTGTTTCCGGCCGACTTCTGCCCTTGCCAATTTTAGAAGCGGCGATTCGACCAAAATCGATCAAGTCATCCGCTCATTTCTGAGTTTTTAGCCGCCGCGAACACCTCTCAGCGGCCATTTCCCACATTACAGGCGCACCTCTCCTGTATTCGTCAGCAAATGCCGGCGCGCCATCCACAGGTTCGACAGGGCAAACAATGTCACCAGCTGCGCCGTGTTCTTCGCCAGGCCACGGAAGCGTGTCTTCACATAACCGAACTGGCGCTTGATCACCCGGAACGGGTGCTCGACCTTGGCGCGCACCTGGGCCTTGGCCTTCTCGATCTTGCGCTTGGCTTTGTACAGCGCGCTGCGCTTACTCAGCTTCTTGTACGTACTGCGGCGGGCCGCGATCTGCCAGATCACCTCCCGGCCTTCATGTTCCGGGCGCTTCTCGACGCCGGTGTAACCCGCGTCGGCACCCACCATGTTTTCCTCACCGTGCAGCAGCTTGTCGACCTGGGTAACGTCTGCAACGTTGGCTGCCGTCCCTACCACGCTGTGCACCAGGCCGGACTCGGCATCGGCGCCGATGTGGGCCTTCATGCCGAAGTAATACTGGTTTCCTTTCTTCGTCTGGTGCATTTCCGGGTCGCGCTTACCGTCCTGATTCTTGGTCGAACTCGGCGCATGGATCAGCGTGGCATCGACGATAGTGCCTTGGCGCAACGACAAACCGCGGCCGCCCAGATAACCATTGATCACCGCCAGAATCCCAGCCGCCAATTCGTGTTTCTCCAGCAAGCGACGGAAGTTGAGGATGGTGGTTTCGTCGGGAATGCGTTCCAGGCTCAGCCCGGCAAACTGGCGCAGGATCGTGGTCTCGTACAACGCTTCCTCCATCGCCGGATCGCTGTAGCCGAACCAGTTCTGCATCAGGTGTACGCGTAGCATCGCCATCAGCGGATACGCCGGACGACCGCCTTCACCCTTGGGATAGTGCGGCTCGATCAGAGCAATCAAACCCGTCCACGGCACCACCTGATCCATCTCGATCAGGAACAACTCCTTACGGGTCTGCTTGCGCTTGCCGGCGTACTCGGCGTCGGCAAAGGTCATCTGCTTCATCGGAAAACCCAGGCAACAGGATCGGCGTATTTCACCAGAAACGGGAAGTCTTCTTCAGGATTTCCTTAAGGCGACCGGGACGCTGTGGCATCTTGTTATCCCCTGTATACAATCGAGCATCTACCTTAAAACAAAACGGAGCGCTCATGTACTGTCTCATCCTGAAAACCCAACTCGCGCCAGGCTCGTTCGACCGGTTCATGGAGACGATGCGCATCAACGCCGCCTCCTCGGTACAGAACGAACCGGATTGCCTGGTATTCGACGTCATCCAGGATCTGGCTGATCCCGATCTCGTCTATCTCTACGAGCTGTACCGCGACGAAGCGGCCTTCGCGCACCACAAGACCACCGAGCACTATCTGCAAAGCCGCCCGCTACTGGGCGAGTTCATCGTCAAGCAGGAGGCCATGAAGGGGCATATGGTGTGCGGTAACAGCAAGCGCTGACGGCGAGCGAGACGAGTCGCTCTCAGCGCGCCGCCTCGCCCGTCGCGCTGCGGGTCGCCAGCAGCAGCCCGCTAAAGATCAGCCCGCCGCCGATCCAGTGGAAGGCCTGCAAGCCTTCGCCCAGCACCAGCCAGCCGATGATCGCGGTGAAGACGGGCATCAGGTAGGTGGTCATGGCGGCCTTCGGGGCGCCGATGACGCGCACGCCATGGTTCCAGGCCAGATAGGCCACCAGCGAGGCGAAGATGGCGGTGTAGGCGACGGCGGCAAGATTGCCGGGAGTGGGTGCGAAACCGCCGACCTGGCTGTACTCGTAGAGGTAGAAGGGTGTGATCAGCGGCACACCGATCAGCATCAGCACGCCCAGCAGCGTCAACGCCGGCACCAGCAGAAACCTTGCCCAACGCCGCAGCAGCAGGGTGTAGAGGGTCCAGGCCAGCACCGCCACGAGCATCAGCAGGTCGCCTTTCTGGAACGACAGGCTGACGAAGGCTGTCCAGCTGCCTCGGCTGATCAGGTAGAGCAGGCCCGCTGCGGCAATCGCCATGCCGAACCAGGCGCGGCGTGCCGGCCATTCGCCCAGCAGCAGGCCGGCGCCAAGAAAGGCAAACAGCGGCATGCAGGTGTTGAGCAGCGTGAGGTTGATGGCTTCGGTGCTTTGCGCGGCGGAATACAGCAACGTGTTGTAGCTGGCGATGCCGAGCGCCGCGACGATGGGCAGACGCCAGCCGGCGGCACGCAGGGTCTGGCGATGAGTCCAGATCGAACGCACCACGAAGGGCAACAGGAGGCAGGTCGCCAGCGACCAGCGCCAGAACGACAGACTCAGCGGCGGGATCTCTTCATGGAAGGCGCGCGCCACCAGCGCGTTGCCACTCCAGCACAGCACGGCGAGCAGCAGGCCGGCGAAGGCCCATGTGCGACTTTCGGTCATCAGGCTGGGCGACGCGGACGGAGACGGTATTGCGGCGGCAATTGTTCCGGGCTGCTGATGGTCACGTTGAGGTTTTTCCAGATGCCATCCTTGATGCCGTAGATGCAGCCATGCACGGCCAGCGGCTGGCCACGGTGCCAGGCGTTCTGGACGATGCTGGTGTGGCTGACATTGGCGACCTGCTGGATGACGTTGAGCTCGCACATGCGGTCGACCTGGGCTTCCTCGGTGGGGAAGCTGGCGATGTGGTCGCGGTGCTCGTAGTAGAGGTCACGGATGGTACGCAGCCAGCCGTCGATCAGGCCCAGCTGGTCGTCACGCATGGAGGCGCGCACACCGCCGCAGCCGTAGTGGCCGGTGACCAGGATGTGCTTGACCTTGAGCACGTCGACCGCGTACTGGATCACCGACAGGCAATTGAGGTCGGTGTGCAGCACGACGTTGGCGACGTTGCGATGGACGAAGAGGTCGCCAGGCAACATGCCGACGATCTCGTTGGCTGGCACTCTCGCGTCGGAGCAGCCGATCCAGAGGTATTCGGGCTCCTGCTGCTTGGCCAGCTTGCTGAAGAAGGTCGGATCCTCTTCGGTAATGGCCTCGGCCCAGCGCGCGTTGTTTTCGAATAATTGTTGAAGATCGTCGCTCATTGACTGCCCTGCCCTTTCATTCCGACACGCACGTTACGAACCGGTCGGCGTTTTGACAAGCGCCTTGCGCGCGACGTCACACCCTGCTTTGCCGAAACGGGGAAAGCCTGATCAGACATTGAACAACGGGCTCGCCTGCGTCTGCGCTCTGGGGCGGGATGAAAAGGCCCGCAGGTCACGCAGGAAAGTGTCGCGCCAGGCGTCTAGGTCAGCGATGCGGATGATGCGCATCATGTGCTCGTAGCGGTCCTTGCGTTCCGCGAGCGGCATGCGCAGGGCGCGGTCGAGGGCTTCGGCCATGCCGATACAGTCATAGGGATTGACGATCAGTGCAGAGGTCAGCTCACGGGCAGCCCCGGCGAAGCGCGACAGCACCAGCACGCCTGGGTCTTCGGGATCCTGTGAGGCCACGTATTCCTTGGCGACGAGGTTCATACCGTCGCGCAACGGCGTGACGAAGCCGATATCGGCATCGCGAAAAAGCCCCATCAGAACCCGCCGATCATGACTTTTGTTGAGGTAATGCAGGGGCGTCCAGTCGAGGTCCGACAGCCGACCGTTGATATGCCCCGCTTCGCTTTCCAGTTGCTTGCGGATGTTCTGGTAGGTCTTGACGTCAGAGCGCGAGGTAGGCGCGATCTGAATGAATTCGACCCCCCGGCGATGCTCCGGAAAGTGATCGAGAAAGGCTTCATAAGCTTTGAAACGTTCCACCAGGCCCTTGGAGTAATCCAACCGATCCACGCTGATGATTTTTTTACGGGCGATATCCGTGATGCGCCGCATGGGCCGCCGACGGCCCTTGCTGGATTCTGCAAGGTCGCGGATTTCATCCGGCACCACGCCGATGGGATAGACCCCGGCACGGAAATTCTGCCCATAAGCTGTCAGACTGCCGTCGGTTTCGAGGACGCCACGCACTTCCCGGGTCATGTAGTCCTGGAAGGCCAGACGATCGGTTTCGGTCTGGAAACCGATAAGATCGTAAAAGCAAAGCGTCTTCAGCAGCTCGTTGTGCGGCGGGATGACGGTGAGAATTTCCGGTGGCGGAAAGGGGATATGCAGGAAGAAACCGATGCGGTTGCGAATACCCAGCCGGCGACACTCTTCGGCAAAGGGGATCAGGTGGTAGTCGTGGATCCAGATGATGTCGTCGGGTTTTAGCAGCGGTTTGAGCTTTGCCGCCAGCATGGCGTTGACCCGCCGATAGCCATTGTATTCCTGGCGATTGTAGCGGGCCAGATCGATGCGGTAATGAAAGATCGGCCAGAGCGTGGCGTTGGAGAAGCCGCGGTAATACTGGTCATAATCCTGCCGGGTCAGGCCCAGGGTAACGTAGGTGATATTGCCGATGATCTCGGTATTGGTCTGCGGCGTGCTGCTGACTTCACCGCTCCAGCCAAACCAGATACCGCCGGTCTGACGCAGCGCATCGTACACACCTACCGCAAGCCCGCCGGCGGCGACCTTGCCCGCCTTGATCGGCGCCACCCGGTTGGAAACCACTATCAGTCGGCTCATGGGGCGCTCTCGCTTCGGTCTGTTTTATTGTTGTTTTCCGGCAGATCGTCCAGCCCGTCGAGCAGCGTGCCAAGCCAGGCACCGACAGCGTCCACCGAATCCAGTCGTTGCGTGGCCAAAGTCTCGCCGTCACCCACCTTGATGCTCAGTCCGCCCAGCTGGTTGACGACTTCGAAACCGGCCTCGTCGGTCCTGTCATCGCCCACGAATACCGGCAATCGTCCGAGAAAGGGCGCCTCCTGCATGAATGCACGGATCACTTCGCCCTTGCTGGCGCCGCGCGGTTTGAGCTCGAACACGCATTTGCCTGGCTGCAGCGCCAGCACCTCGCCGTAACGCTCGACAAAAGCCTCGGCAAGGGCACGCGCTGTCTCTTCCAGCTCAGGCGCCAGGCGAAAATGCAGGGCAAAGGCGACGCCCTTGTTTTCCAGCCTCAGGCCGGGATGCTCGGCACAGGCACGAACAAGCGCCTGCTCGATGTCATGGAAAACCTCGACATCGAGGGCCAGTTGCTGCAGCCGGCCATCGGCAGTGCGCCGTTCGGCACCATGGATGCCCGCCGCCGGCAGCCGCAGTGGCGCGAGCAGCGCGTCGAGCTGGCTCAGCGGTCGTCCGGAAATGACCGCCACGGGAATATCGCCGGCATGCAGCTGTTCCAGCGCCGCCAGCACGCGGGGCGGGATGAATACGAGTTCGGGACGGGGCTGTATGTGCGCCAGCGTTCCGTCCACATCGAAGAAAAAAGCACAGCGCCGGACGTCTGTTTCGGGCCGATCGTTTTGTTTGTCCATGCTCACTAGACTCCTGATCGACCAAGGTGGTTCGCTGGCCCGTACGACAAACCGAACCGGCCAGCGGCAAGGTGGAATCTTCGTCCGAGCCTTCAGTCACAACCAGCAAGACTGGCCATTCACGCAGGACATTGCCATGAACGATCGCAAGCCCTATACGCCCACGGAAATCGACGATACCGAAGACCGCATGGGCTCCATGGAGCAACTCGACTTCGACCAGCGCCGGGACGAGCGCAAGGGCCGCATCGGCGACGAAGTGCCACGCGAGGAGGTGGAAGACGAATTCCCGCCGGAGCGCGTCGCCGAAGCCGGGATGACCGCGGGCGAAGTGCCCGATAGCGGCGCCACCATGGATGACCTGACACCCGAAACGCAGATTCCCGACGATGGCGCCCGTTCACCCCGCGAGCGCGGCCACGGAGGCCCCGCCGATCAGGACTTGAGCGTGGTATCGAAACACCAGATCGGCGCCGACGTAGGTCTGGACGAAGCCGAGCAGGCGCGTCGCGACCCGCTCGATGGCAAGCCCTGGGACGGCCCCGCCGATGGCGACCCGGACACCGGCGTCAGCAGCGGCAACGCGGTGCTGCAAGATGACGACAGCCTGCTGGAAGAGGACCAGGACATCCTCTCCGACGACGAACTGGAAGGCGACGCACCGCTGGACTCCGGACGGGACAAACCGGTCGGATCATGAAAAACCTGTAGGCCGTAGCCTGGATTAGCCGAAGGCGTAATCCGGGTTTCCGAAGGCGTACTCCGGACCGAATCAATCCAGCAAGGTACAGGCCATCACCAGCGCATCCTCGCGCCCTTCCGCTGCCGGGTAATAGTCCCGGCGCCGGCCCACTTCGTTGAAGCCGTAGCGCTCGTAGAGACGATAAGCCGAGCCGTTGCTGGCGCGAACTTCGAGAAAGCATTCGCGCCCACCGCGCTCGTAGGCCCGCGTCATCAGATGTTCCAGCAGACGCAGGCCCAACCCGTGTCCCTGGCTTTGCGGCTTGACGGTGATATTGAGCAGGTGCGCCTCGTCGATGATCACGTTGATCACGCCATGGCCGACCTGCTGCTCGCCCTCGAACATGACCCAGCATTCATAGGCCGACAGCGCATCGGTGAAGATGCCGCGCGTCCAGGGATGGCTGAAGGCGGCGTATTCGATCTTCAATACGTTATCGATATCCGCCGCGGTCATCGGGCGGAAGCTGACGGCATCACTCATGAACCTATCTTCCAGCGTGGCATGCTGCGGCGCAGGGCCTTCCACAGTTCGGCCTTGGCAGCCGGCTGCTCCATCAGATGTTCCAGGCCAGGCATGGTCAGCGCGTGGCCGAGGCCTTCGATGGCCACCTCGCGGTAGCAGGCATCTTCATCCACTTCGCCGGCATGGCGCAACGCCGGCTGGCCGATCAGCCAGATGCAGTCACAGCCCATCTCTTCCAGCTCGGCAGCCATCACGCCTTGCACATAATCACGCGCGGCGTCGGCACCCTGATCGAGATTGCCGCCCTGCAGCAGCGGCCAGCGGATCGGCTCGCCGTCGCCGACCTGCTGCGGCTTGTCCGGCAGGCGCGCGGCGCGCAGCAGATCCTTGAGCAGGATGTAGGCCGGGTCGCGGCTCTGGAAGGACTCGCCCGTGGGCAGCTCGACCAGCAACAGCACGCTGCCGGCGCGCAGCAGCTGCAGGGCGAAGCGTGGCGGCGGCGCGATAGGCTTTTGCTGCTCCGCCGGTATCTCCGGGACCGCGACCGGCTCGGGCTTCTTCGGCTCCGGCATGGCGATACGGGGTCGCGGCACTTCGGATCGTGCGGCAGGAGCCACTACCGGAACCTGTGCCGGCAAGGCCTCTACGGTCTCGTCAGGGTCTGCCGGCTCGCAAACGTTTTCCGGCTCGGCTTGCGGCAGCAGCAATTCCAGCCGCGATGGAGCAGCAAAGGGCAGTTCGGTACGCGGCAGCCAGCTGGCCACCTGCATGGCATCGAGGTAGGCCCGACGCCGGGTTTCGCTGATCAAACGCCTTCCACCTGTGGATGAGCTTTGGCGCCGACCTGCATCAGGTTCAGCGCGTTGAGATAGGCCTTGGCCGAGGCGACGACGATATCGGTGTCGGCGCCATTGCCGTTGACGATACGCCCGCCCTTCTCCAGCCGCACGGTCACCTCGCCCTGGGAATCGGTGCCCTGGGTGATGGCATTGACCGAATACAGCTGCAGGGTGGCGCCCGAATCGGCGATGGTCTCGATGGCCTTGAAGGTGGCGTCCACCGGCCCGGAGCCCTGGGCGGTCGCGCTACGTTCGGCGCCATCGATGCTCAGCACCAGCTGCGCCTGCGGCACCACGCCGGTCTTGCTCGCCACTTCCAGGTTGGCCATCTTGTAATGCTCCGGTGCCTCGTCGGCCAGGGTGTCGGAGACCAGTGCCTGCAGGTCTTCGTCGAAGATTTCGTGCTTCTTGTCGGCCAGTTCCTTGAAGCGGCCAAAGGCGGCGTTCAGCTCGTCGCCTTCCAGCACGATGCCCAGCTCCTCCAGGCGCGAGCGGAAGGCGGCGCGACCGGAATGCTTGCCCATGACCATCTTGTTGGCGTTCCAGCCGACCGACTGCGCGGACATGATCTCGTAGGTCTCGCGGTGCTTGAGCACGCCGTCCTGGTGGATGCCCGACTCGTGGGCGAAGGCGTTGGCACCGACGATGGCCTTGTTCGGCTGAACCGGGAAGCCGGTGATACCGGAGACCAGACGCGAGGCGGCGAGGATGTTTTCCGTTTCGATGCGGGTGTGCACGCCGAGCAGGTCCTGGCGGGTCTTGATCGCCATGACGATCTCTTCCAGCGCGGCGTTGCCGGCCCGCTCGCCGAGGCCGTTGATGGTGCATTCCACCTGCCGCGCACCGGCGACCACCGCCGCCAGCGAATTGGCCACCGCCAGGCCCAGGTCGTTGTGGCAGTGCACCGAGAACACCGCCTTGTCGGCGTTGGGGATGCGTTCGAGCAACTGGCGGATGGTATCGGCGTACTGGTGCGGAATCGCGTAGCCGACGGTATCGGGAATATTGATGGTACGCGCCCCGGCGTCGATGGCCGCCTCGATGATGCGGCAAAGGAAATCGATCTCCGAACGACCGGCATCCTCACAGGAGAACTCGACGTCGGCGCACAGGCTGCGTGCCTTCTTCACCGCGCGCACGGCCTGCTCGACCACCTGCTCCGGCTGCATGCGCAGCTTGTACTGCATGTGAATCGGGCTAGTGGCGATAAAGGTATGGATACGCCCGGAATTGGCCCCGGCCAGCGCCTCGGCGGCGCGCTCGATGTCGGCATCCACCGCACGCGCCAGGCTGCACACGGTACTGTCCTTGATGTGGTCGGCCACCAGCTTGACGGCGGCGAAGTCGCCGGGGCTGGCGATAGCGAAGCCCGCCTCGATCACGTCCACCTTCAGCCGCTCCAGGGCGCGGGCGATGCGCAGCTTCTCCTCGCCGGTCATGGACGCGCCGGGGCTCTGCTCGCCGTCGCGCAGGGTGGTGTCGAAGATGATGACGCGATCGTTGCTGCTCATAGGGGGAGTCCTCACGGCTGCCGCAGATAGGTGCCCTTCGTGGGGGCGGCGCTTATGCGGGCGATTGTCGCGTGAAACGCGGCGGGCGGGAAGGAGCAGTGGAGGCTGGAGGCTGGAGGCTGGAGGCTGGAGGCTGGAGGCTGGAGGCTGGACAGAGCGTACCCTCACCTTTTCGTCCAGCCTCTAGCCTTCCAGCGCTTTTAATCGGCTTTTTCGTCCCAGGCCCGGTCGCCGTGCTCATCCTTGATCCGGGTGGGCAGGCCCATCTGATCGAGCAGCGTCAGGAACGGCTCGGGCGACAGCTCTTCGACGTTGACCATGCGCTTGGCATCCCACTCGCCACGGGCCACCAGCAGGGCGGCGGCGACCGGCGGTACGCCGGCGGTGTAGGAAATACCCTGGCTGTCGGTCTCGGCGTAGGCTTCTTCGTGGTCGGCCACGTTGTAGATGAACAGCTCGGTCTGCTTACCGTCTTTCGTGCCTTTTACCAGGTCGCCGATGCAGGTCTTGCCGGTGTAGCCCGGCGCCAGCGAGGCGGGGTCGGGCAGTACGGCTTTGACCACCTTGAGCGGCACCACCTCCAGGCCTTCGGCGGTCTTGACCGGCTGCTCGGAGAGCAGGCCGAGGTTCTTCAACACGGTGAAGACGTTGATGTAGTGTTCGCCGAAGCTCATCCAGAAGCGGATGTTCGGCACGTCGAGGTGCTTGGACAGAGAATGCACCTCGTCATGGCCGGTCAGGTAGAGGCTCTGCTCGCCGACCACGGGCAGGTCGTCGGTGCGTTTGACCTCGAACATCCTGTTGGTCGTCCACTGGGCGTTCTGCCAGCTGTAGACCTGACCGGTAAATTCGCGGAAGTTGATTTCCGGGTCGAAGTTGGTGGCGAAGTACTTGCCGTGGGAACCGGCATTGACGTCGAGGATGTCGATCGACTCGATCTTGTCGAAGTACTTCTGTTGCGCCAGCGCAGCGTAGGCGTTGACCACACCCGGATCGAAGCCGACGCCGAGGATGGCGGTCACGCCCTTCTCCTCGCACTCGGCCAGGTGTTTCCATTCGTAGTTGCCATACCAAGGCGGGGTTTCGCAGATCTTGCCCGGCTCTTCGTGAATGGCGGTATCCAGATACGCGGCGCCGGTATCCATGCAGGCGCGCAGCACCGACATGTTGAGGAAGGCGGAGCCGACGTTGATGACGATCTGCGATTCGGTCTCGCGGATCAGCGCCTTTGTCGCTTCCACGTCCAGGGCATCGAGGGCGTAGGCCCTGATTTCGGCGGGCTGTTTGAGGCTGCCCCTGGCCTGTACGCTATCAATGATGGCCTGGCATTTGGAGATGTTGCGCGACGCGATAGCAATACGACCAAGTTCGTCGTTGTGCTGCGCGCACTTATGGGCCACCACCTTGGCGACACCTCCTGCACCAATGATAAGAACGTTCTTCTTCAATTTTTTTAACTCTCCTTGCTACCGCCGCCTTAAGAAAGGCTGGACAGGTAATCATCAAAGGTAAATTCACGAACCACCTCGACGCTGCCGTCGAGCTGCTTCACCACGATGGACGGCATTTTCAGGCCGTTGAACCAGTTTTTCTTGACCATGGTGTAACCCGCTGCGTCGATGAACGACAGACGATCGCCGATGGCCAGCGGACGATCGAATTGGTACTCGCCGAAAATATCGCCGGCCAGACAGGATTTGCCGCACACCATCCAGGTGTGCTCGCCGTCGTTGGGCGCCATCTTGGCGTTGAGGCGGTAGATCAGCAGATCGAGCATGTGCGCCTCGATGGAGCTGTCGACCACCGCTAGGTGCTTGCCGTTATAAAGGGTGTCGAGCACCGTCACTTCCAGCGAGGCGCTCAGGGTGATCGCCGCCTCGCCGGGCTCCAGGTAGACCTGCACGCCGTACTTCTCGGAGAAAGCCTCGAGCCGCGCGCAGAAGGCATCGATCGGGTAGCCCGGGCCTGTGAAGTGGATGCCGCCACCCAGGCTGACCCACTCGACCTGCTGCAGCAGGTGGCCGAAGCGCTCCTCGATGCGGGTCAGCATCCCGTCGAACAGCTCGAAGCTGCCGTTCTCACAGTTGTTGTGGAACATAAAGCCGGAAATCTTGCCGATCACCTGTTCGATCTTTTCCGGGTCCCACTCGCCCAGGCGGCTGAACGGGCGCGCCGGATCGGCCAGCAGGTAGTCGGAGCTGCTCACCTGCGGATTGACGCGCAGACCACGGATGGTGCCCTCGGTCTGGGCCGCATAGCGGTCCAGCTGGCCGATGGAGTTGAAGATGATCTTGTCGCAGTTGGCGACCATTTCTTCGATTTCGTCGTCGGCCCAGGCCACGCTGTAGGCGTGGGCTTCGCCGGCGAACTTCTGCCGGCCCAGCTTCAGCTCATAAAGGGATGACGAGGTGGTGCCGTCCATGTACTGCTGCATCAGGTCGAACACCGACCAGGTGGCGAAGCACTTGAGCGCCAGCAGCGCCTTGGCACCGGAGTGTTCGCGCACATAGGCGATCTTTTCCAGGTTGCCCAGCAGCTTCTGCTTGTCGATGAGGTAGTACGGCGTCTTGATCATTTATAGGTGCCCATGCGAGTCGCCCGACAGGAAGCCGGCGGCTCCCCGTTTGCAAAAGGGCGGATTCTGCCGGCAATCGCCACATATCGAAAGGCCATCGACACATTTCGTCCGACAGAATGCGTCGCCGCGGGTCTGTAGGGCCGAATTCATTCGGCCACCGCTTCCGCAAAAGCCGAACAAGTTCGGCCCTACGAGCCCAGGCAGCTAACCCGGTCTTGATGACAATTCGGTTACCGCGCCCCATGGACGAACGAACGACAACCGCTCATCCGATCGCAAATACCGGCGCGCCGATGCAGTACAATCCGCCCTTTTTTCACTGGCTGGAACCAGCGCCTCGATGATCGAACCCAAGCGCGTACTGCGTGCCCTCGCCGAACACTGGACCCTGCTCGAACCGCTGTGCGAACGCTTCGATGCCGGCACCCTGAGCCTGGTCGAACTGCGCCACCAGCTCGCGGCGCAACTGCCCGAAGGCACGCCCACCGATATCACCGCCCTGCTCGACCAGTGGATTCGCCTGGACATCCTGGTGCCGGTGGCCAAGAGCCCCAACCGCTTCGAGCTGAACGCACAGATCCACGACTTCCTCGCCTACCTGCGCCGCGAGCACCGCCTCGGCCTGTGCCTGGAGATCGAAGCCTACCTGCGCCATCTGGAACGCCTGGCCGGACACATCCTCGATGCCTTCGAAATCCGCGACGGCAACGACCTCGCCCGCCAGCTGCGCCTGCTCGACATGCGCGTGCGCGACGTACTGAAGAAACTCGACAACGACGAGCAGGCGCTGGTCGCCGTGGCCGACCGGGCCAAGACCAGCGACCGGCAGATCCCGCTGCGCCAGCGCTACGCCGAGGTCCTCGCCACCTGGGACGAATACGTCGAGCCGATGATCCAGCTGGTCTCCGCCGACGGCACCTTCGAGCAGGGCGTGCACCGCGTCGAACAGGTGCTGATGAAGCTGCTCGGCGAGCAGCAGCGCCTCGGCCAGCTGGTAGACGATGACCTGCTGCTGCGCACCCACGCACGTATCCTGGAGATGCAGACCACCGCCCAGCTGTCCCTGCGCAAGGCCCGCGAGCTGCTGCTGCCGCTGCGCGAGGAAGCGCGCCGGCACAACGCTGTGACCCGCGGCGCCGCGCTGGCGTTGTCGGCGATTCGCAAGAAAGGCCTGGACGCCGTGCCGCAGGCCTCGCTGCCGCTGTTCACACGTCCGCAGAGCACCTTCCTCGGCACCGCCAGCCAGGTCGAGGCCTATGTCTATGCGCTGGCCCGTTTCGAGCCGAAGCCGGCGCAATTTCCCCGCGCCGGCAGCAAGCGCAAGGGCGACCAGCCGCGCGCGCCACGCACCGCCCGCGAGATGATCGAGCGCTGCCAGCAGGCGCTGCCGCTGCCGGACCTGATGGCCTGGCTGCTGGAACAGGAACCCGAGGGCGCCACCGACGAGTTGCTCTACTGGTTCTCGCGCCTGTCGCGCGACGCTCGCTTCCAGCGCGACCGCCTGCAACGCCGCGAGTACCTGACCCGCGAACACCGCGTCAGCCTCAGCTCCTTTGCGCTGGTGGCCAATGCGAATGGTTGAGCCAACCCTATGGCCTACGGGGGCCGGTGGAAAATGCTTCGCGGTTTTCCACGGGGCGGCCTACCGCACTACGGCCATCCCCACCTTGGCAGCCAAGCCTGACGTAGGGTGGACAACGCGCAGCTTGTCCACCATTCGCCCATCCAAACACCACGGTGGAAAAGGCTTCGCCGTTTTCCACCCTACGATTGCCTGTGAGCCACGTTCATGAACATCGACCTCAAGGAAATGACCCAGCTGGCGCCGATCTTCCGCGAGCTGTTCAAGGGCTACCACCTGTCGCGCAGCGAGCCTGAGCCCTACGCCCAACTGTCCAACCTGCAGGACCCGTATCGCGCGCTGTTCAAGGCACTCGGCTTCGAGCTGGTCTGCGATCCGCGCGGCTTCTACTACTTCGTCCCCGAGCAGATGGGCGCGCAGGTCAACAAGACCGCCCAGCGCCTGGCGCTGTTCACCTTTATCCTCGTTGAACATTTAGCGGATCAGGGCCGCGACCCACTGGCCGTGCTCGACGGCGGCAGCCTGGGCCGCGACGAGCTGCCGGCGCTGCTGGACAAGTACCGCGACCTGTTCCTGCAGGCCGAAGTCACCACACAGGACGAATTGGAAGAAAAGGTCATCCGCCGCCTCACCCAGCTGGGCTTCGCCGAGGACAGCAACGGCGTCTACCGCTTCCTGCCGCCGATGCACCGCTTCCTCGACGTCTGCCTGTCGGTGCAGCAGGACCGCGACCTCGCCGCCAGCCTGCACAGCAGCGACCTGCCACTGCCGGAACTGATTGCCGAGGACGACAGCGAGGACGAGATCATCCTTATCGAGGAGCCGAGCGAGGCCCTTGTCGAGGAATCCGAAGAGGACGCCCTGGCCCGCGCCATCGCCGCAGAAAAGGAGCTTGAAGCATGAGCCAGGAACGCTACGGCATCCGCCGCTTCGCCCTGCTGAACACCGCCGGCTACAGCCTCGGCATCTTCCCACTGGAAAACCCGCTGTCGGTCTACGGCGCCAACAACCTGGGCAAGTCCGCCTCGATCAACGCGCTGCAGTTCCCGATCCTGGCGCGCATGTCGGACATGAGCTTCGGCAAGTACAGCCTCGAGCAGTCACGCAAGTTCTACTTCGCCTCGGACACCAGCTACATCCTGGTCGAGGTGATGCTGCCCCATGGCACGCACGTGATCGGCGTGGCCGGACGCGGACCCGGCGGCGGCTTCGGCCACCAGTTCTTCGTCTACCAGGGCTCGCTGGACCTGGACCACTACCAGCAGAACGGCACCTGCCTGCGCCAGCGCGAGCTGTTCGCCAACCTCGAACGCGCCGGCATCAAGGCCTACGAGGCTAAGCCGGACGAACTGCGCCGGCTGCTGGTGGGCGGGCATACCTCGATCCCGCTGGACATGACCCTGATCCCGCTGCGCTCGACCAGCGAGCAGAGCCTGAAGACTTTCCGCGCGCTGTTTATCAACCTGCTGCATATGCGCGAAATCACTGCCGCAAAATTGAAGCAGCTGTTCCTCGACGCCTTCGAGCACAGCCTGCGCTCGGGCAGCGTCGACTACATCGCCGCGACCGAGGAAGCCTTCCGCGACGTGCGCCGCATGGAGCAGGACTACCAAGCGCTGGTGGCCGCCGGCCCGCTGGTCGAGGCGCTGGCCGCCGGCGTCGCGCAGCGCGAGCTGCTGCGCGGCAAGCTGCATCGACTCTCGCCGCTGCTCGACAACCTGCTCGGCACCTGGCACGACTATGCCGATGCGCGCAAGGAAGAGCTGGTGATCCAGGCCGAGCACTACCGTCGCGAGCAGGACGGCCTACAGAACGAACAGCGCGGCAGCACCGGCGAGCTGATGCGTCTGGAGCGCGAAATCAGCGAGGCCCAGCGCTGGCTCGGCGAACTGGCGGTGCTGAAGAACCGCTTCGCCCTGGTCGAGGACGCCCATGTACTGGAGCAGCAGCTGCTCGCCGCCAAGGACGCCCACGACGAACTGGCCGGCGCGCTGGCGCAGTCCCGGCAGTTCTCCAGCGAGGACCTGGACGAGCGCCTGCGCGACCTGGAAAAGCGCCTGAAATCGGTGAAGCAGCAGCTCGACCATGCCGACAACAACAGCTATTCGCGGCTGCGCGAGGAGTTCTCCCAGGCCGATGTCGATCGCCTGATGCGCCTGTTCAACGGCCAGCTGTTCAGCCTTCCGCTAGGCGACAAAGGCATCAGCGCCGAGGGCGATGACTGGATCAAAGCCGTGGAAGCCGTGCTGGATCGCTTCAAGGGCGACACCTTTTCCGTGCCGGGCCTGTCCATCGACCTCTCGCAGATCGAGCCGCCGGCCCTGCAGGCGCTGGCCGATCGCGCCGCCCTGCGCGACCAGAAGGATCGCCTGGAACGCGAACTCAAGCAGCTCAGGACCCAGCACGCGGTAGCCGTCGACCGTAACGCCAGCAAGGCCCAGGCCGAGGCGCTGTACCAGGCCGTGCTGGATGCGCAGAAGGCGCTGGAGGATTTCCGCCGCAGCCAGACCCTGGCCGCCGAGGAGCCCGCCAAGCTGGAGCAACTGGCCCAGGCCGAAGCCGCCCAGGACGAACTCAAGCGCACCAGCGATGCCTTCGCCGAACGCGTGCAGCAGTTTTCCGCCAAGTTGCAGCTGGTCGGTCGTCAGCTGGCCGATCTGGAAGCCAAGGAACGCACCCTGGAAGACGCCCTGCGCCGGCGCCAGCTGCTGCCAGCCAATCTGCCGTTCGGCACGCCGTTCATGGACCCGGTGGACGATTCTCTGGACAACCTGCTGCCGCTGCTCAACGACTACCAGGACAGCTGGCAGGCGCTGCAGCGCGTCGACGGCCAAATCGAGGCGCTCTACGCTCAGGTGCGCCTGAAGGGCGTGGCCAAGTTCGACAGCGAGGAAGATCCCGAGCGCCGCCTGCAACTCCTGGTCAACGCCTACGCCCACCGCCAGGACGAGGCGCTGACCCTGGCCAAGGCGCGCCGCGCGGCGGTCACCGACATCGCCCGCACGCTGCGCAATATCCGCAGCGACTACGAGAGCCTGGAACACCAGCTGGCGCTGTTCAACCGCGAGATCAACAAGCGCCAGGTCTCCAACCTGGAAAGCTTCCGCATCGTGCTGGCGCCGAACAAGGATGCGCTCAGGCACATCGACCAGATCATCCACAGCGCCGGCCAGTACGAGGAAGGCGAGACCCTGTCGGTGTTCGATCTTTCCCAGTCCGCCGAACAGGACGCCAGGAACGAGGAAGCCAAGGAATACCTGGCGCGCCTGGTGGCGGCGAACAACAACCAGCTGGGGCTCAAGGATCTGTTCGAGCTGGCGTTCGAGATCACCAAGGTCGGTGGCCAGCCGGTGATCCATACCGACATCGACGGCGCCGCGTCCAACGGCACCACCATGACCATCAAGGCGCTGACCAATATGTACCTGCTGCTGCACCTGATGGACCGCGAGCAGGCCGGGCGCATCCGCCTGCCCTACTACCTCGACGAGGCCGCGGACATCGACGAGCGCAATCAGCAGGCGCTGATCGAGACCAGCCTGCAGCTGGGTTTCGTACCGATCCTCGCCTCGGTGAAACCGCAGGTTTCGGCGCACGTCGCTATCGACCTGGAGGGCGGCAGCGGACCAGCGGGCATCTATATCGACGAAGCGGACTGGAAGTTCATCCAGCGTCGGGAAAGCTCAGTCTCGACAAACCAGAAATCGACGGCCACAGCCGAGCCCGCCTTGTAGGTCGGGTCACGCTTCACCGATCCGACGAGCGGAGCCAAGGTTACATCGCGAGCCTTGGATTGCGCCTGCGGGGCGTCGGATTACGCCTGCGGCTAATCCGACCTACAGTCCGTTCCCACCGCGCCCCTGCGCCATCACCCACGCGGGTGATGCTGCGCATGCAGCTCCTGCAGACGCGCACGGGCGATATGCGTGTAGATCTGCGTGGTGGACAGGTCGGTATGGCCGAGCAGCAGTTGCACGGTGCGCAGGTCCGCGCCGTGGTTGAGCAGGTGCGTGGCGAAGGCGTGGCGCAGCGTATGCGGCGAAATCGATGCGGCGATCCCCGCCGTCCTGGCGTGCAGCTTGATCCGATGCCAGAAGGTCTGGCGCGTCATCTGCTCGCCGCGCAGGCTGGGAAACACCACGTCGCTGGCCTTGTCGCCCAGCAGCAAGCCGCGTCCCTGGCGCAGGTAGCGCTCCAGCCAGTGCATGGCCTCGTCGCCCAGCGGCACCAGGCGCTCCTTGTTGCCCTTGCCGAAGGTGCGCAGCACGCCCTGGCGCGGGTTGATCTGTTCGAGCCTGAGGCTGACCAGCTCGGTCACGCGCAGCCCGCTGGCATAGAGCACTTCCAGCATGGCGCGGTCGCGCAGGCCCAGCGGATCGCCGGTATCCGGCGCGGCCAGCAGCGCCTCGACATCCGCCTCGGACAAGGCCTTGGGCAGCGGGCGGCCAAGGTGAGGCATCTCGATGCGCAGGGTCGGATCGACCGCAATCGTCCCCTCACGCAACAGAAAACGATAGAACCCACGCAGCCCCGACAGCAGCCGCGCGGTCGAGCGCGCCTTGTAGTCGTTGGCCAGGCGCCAGGCGAGATGATCGAGGATCGCCTCGCGGCCCGCCTCGACCAGCCGCACACCGCGCTCGTCGAGCCAGCCATTGAACAGCGTCAGGTCACTGCGATAGGCATCGCGGGTATTGTCCGACAGCCCCTTTTCCAGCCAGAGGGCATCGAGGAAGCGGTCGATCACGGGGTCATCGAGGGCAGGCATGGGCAACCATCAGCGCAATGGGGCCGCCTAGTCTTCCACAGACATCATCCCAGGCAAGGTATTTTTGTTACAAACCCGGAGGCAAGAGTCATCACCAAACCGGTTCTTTCCTGTTTGATGTCAAATCTTCCCGGAGCCACTTGGCTAGGCTGATACAGCCAGCAGTCGACGCGGCTGCCTGACTGCGACCCGCTTACCGCGACCAGAGAGTACCCACGATGACCGACCGCTCAGACGCCAACAGCAGCGCACGGAACCAGCCGGACTGGCACACGCTGGAGGCGGCTGAAGTCGAGCGGCGGTTGCAATCGGCGGCGGCAGGCCTGAGCGAAGCGGAAGCCGCCGCACGGCTCGGCGTGTACGGCGAAAATCGCCTGGCGCCGCCGAAGACGCGCGGGCCGCTGATGCGTCTGCTGGCACAGTTCCACAATATCCTGCTCTACGTGATGCTTGGCAGCGCACTGGTCACCGCCGCGCTCGGTCACTGGGTCGATACCGGCGTACTGCTGGGCGCCGTGGTGATCAACGCGATCATCGGCTTTATCCAGGAAGGCAAGGCCGAAGCCGCACTCGACGCCATTCGCGCCATGCTCTCCACCCACGCCACGGTGATCCGCGCCGGTACGCGGCGACAGATCGACGCCACCGAGTTGGTGCCCGGCGACCGCGTATTGCTGGCCTCCGGTGATCGCGTCCCGGCCGATCTGCGCCTGGTTGCGGTGAAGGAATTGCGGGTGGACGAGGCCGCCCTGACCGGCGAATCGCTGCCGGTGGAAAAAGGCACCGCGCCGGTGGCCGACAGTGCAGCCCTGGGTGATCGCTACGGCATGGCCTATTCCGGCACGCTGGTGGTGTTCGGTCAGGCCAGCGGTATCGTCGTCGCCACCGGCGCCGCCACCGAGCTGGGCAAGATTAACCAGATGCTCAGCGGCATCCGCCAGCTCGCCACGCCGCTGCTGCGCCAGGTGGATCGCTTCGGTCGTATCCTGGCGTTGACCATCCTCGCCCTGTGCGCCGCCACCTTCGTGCTCGGCACGCTCTGGCGCGGCCATCCGGCGGCGGAGATGTTCATGATGGCGGTAGCCCTGGCCGCCTCGGCGATCCCCGAGGGCCTGCCGGCGATCATGACCGTCACCCTCGCCCTCGGCGTGCAGCGCATGGCCCAGCGCAACGCCATCATCCGCCGCCTGCCGGCGGTGGAAACCCTGGGTTCGGTCACGGTGATCTGCTCGGACAAGACCGGCACCCTGACCCGTAACGAGATGACCGTGCAGCAGGTAGTCTGCGCCGAACGGCGTTTCGAGGTCAGCGGCGTCGGCTACGCGCCCCAGGGTGATTGCAGCCTCGATGGCCAGCCGGTCGATCCCGAACAATATCCGCCGCTGGCGCTGGCGATCCGCAGCGGCGTGCTCTGCAACGATGCCCGCCTGCACGAGCAAGCCGGGCAGTGGCGCATCGACGGCGACCCCACCGAGGGCGCACTGCTGGTGCTCGGCGGCAAGACCGGCCTGACCTCGCAGATCGCCGCCGACACCTGGCCGCGCCTGGATTCGATTCCTTTCGAGTCGCAGCACTGCTTCATGGCGACCTATCACCAGGACCGCGATGGCGAACCCTGGATCTTCGTCAAGGGCGCGCCCGAGCGCGTCATGGAGATGTGCAGCAGCCAGTTGGGTACGGAAGGTGAACAGCCGCTGGCCCCCGACTACTGGCGGCGCATGGCCACCGACATCGCCGCCCGTGGCCTGCGCCTGCTGGCCCTGGGCTACAAGCGTGCGCAGCCGGTCCACGACCAGCTCGCCATGGACGACATGCAGGCTGGTTATTGCCTGCTGGCCTTGGTCGGCATCATCGACCCACCGCGCGAGGAAGCCATCGCCGCCGTGGCCGACTGCCACCGCGCCGGCATCCGCGTGAAGATGATCACCGGCGACCATGCCGAGACGGCGCGGGCCATCGGCGCCGAACTGGCTATCGGCGTCGGCAAGCCCGCCCTCACCGGCGCCGAAGTGGCGCTGATGGATGACGCCGGCCTGCGCCAGGTGGTGCAGGAGGTCGACGTGTTCGCCCGCGCCAGTCCCGAACACAAGCTGCGCCTGGTGCAGGCCTTGCAGGATTCCGGGCAGGTGGTGGCGATGACCGGCGATGGCGTGAACGACGCGCCCGCGCTCAAGCGCGCCGATGTCGGCATCGCCATGGGCCTCAAGGGCACCGAGGCGGCCAAGGAAGCCTCCGACATGGTGCTGGCCGACGACAACTTCGCCACCATCGCCGCGGCGGTGCGCGAGGGCCGCGCGGTCTACGACAACCTGAAGAAATTCATCCTCTTCATGCTGCCCACCAACGGCGGCGAGGCGCTGGTGATCATCGCCGCGATCCTCTTCGAGCTGACCCTGCCGCTGACCCCGGCGCAGGTGCTGTGGATCAACATGGTGACCTCCAGCACGCTCGGCCTGGCGCTGGCCTTCGAGCCCGCCGAGCGCGGCATCATGACCCGCCGCCCGCGCCCGCCCGGACAGGCGCTGCTCAGCGGCTTTTTCGTCTGGCGCGTGCTGATGGTGTCGGTGCTGATGATGACCGGCGCACTGGGCCTGTTCCTCTGGGAGATGAACAGCAGTGGCGACCTGGAAACCGCCCGCACCCTGGCGGTCAACGCGGTGGTCATGGCCGAGATGTTCTACCTGCTCAACAGCCGATCGATCTTCGCCCCGGTAACCAACCGTGCCGGCCTGACCGGCAACCGCTACGTGCTGCTGGCCATCGCCACCTGCATCCTGCTGCAGCTGGCCTTCACCTACACACCGGTGATGCAGGGGCTGTTCGGCTCCACCGCGCTGTCACCGCTGGAGTGGCTGAAGGTACTGGGCGCCGGCTTGCTGGTGTTCTGCGTCGCCGAGTTGGAGAAACTGCTGATGCGCCGCACGCCGCTGGCATCCCGTGCTTAAGCCAGCCTGATGCGAGTGAAAATGCCATCACCCCTTTGCGCATCGCTCCGGGGCTTCTGCTAATGTCTGTACTCATGGCCATGATGCCTCTTTACCTGACATGAGTTCCACTGCTTGCGATAAGCACCGGCCCGGAAAAAGGAAATTCTCTTGACCGAATTGCGCAACAGACTGTCGCGAAAGCTGCTACGTGTAGTCTTGCTGTCTGCCCTGGCCGTTGGGCTGGTACTCAGTAGCGCACAGATCGTCTTCGAGGCCTACAAGACCCGCCAGTTGATCGAAGCCGAAGCGCAGCGCATCCTGCGCATGACCCGCGACCCGTCCACCCAGGCGATCTATAACCTGGACCGGGAGATGGGCATACAGGTCATGGAAGGCCTGTTCCAGCACGAATCGGTTCGCAAGGCCTTCATTGGCCACCCTGACGACGAAACCCTGGCCTACAAGACCCGTCCGCTGCTGGAGTCGTCGTCACGCTGGCTGACCGATCTGATCCTGGGCAGCGAGCAGGCGTTTTCCGTTGCCCTGGCGGGGCGCCCGCCCACCAACGAATACTACGGCGATCTGCATATCACCCTCGATACCGCGCCCTATGGCGAAGTGCTAATCGACACATCGATGATGCTCTTCCTGATCGGTATCCTGCGTGCGCTGACGATGGGCCTGGTGCTCTACCTGATCTACGAATCGCTGCTGACGCGGCCACTGACCAAACTCATCGAACACCTGTCACGCATCAGCCCGGACCATCCCGGCGAATACAAGCTGCCGATGCTCAAGGGCCACGAGAAGAACGAGCTGGGCCTGTGGGTCGAAACCGCCAACGGCCTGCTCATGGCCATCGAGCGCAATATGCAGTTGCGCCGCGCGGCGGAAACCAGCCTGCAACGCATGACCCAATACGACCTGCTCACCGGCCTGCCCAATCGCCTGCAGCTGCAGCAGCAACTCGGCCACATTCTCAGCGAAGCCGAACGCCTGCAGCGCCGTGTCGCGGTGCTCTGCCTGGGCCTGGACGATTTCAAGGGTATCAACGAACAGTACAGCTACCAGAGCGGCGACAAGCTGCTGATGGCCATGGCTGATCGCCTGCGCAGCCAGAGCGGTAGCACCAGCGCACTGGCGCGCCTCGGCGGCGACCAGTTCGTACTGGTGCTGTCCGGCTTCGAGCAGCCCTACGCAGTCGCTGAACTTGCGCAAAAGCTCCTCGATGACCTGGAGAGTCCCTTTACTCTCGACCAGCAGAGCATCCGCCTGCGCGCGACCATCGGTATCACCCTCTATCCCGAGGACGGTGGCAGCACGGAAAAGCTGCTGCAGAAAGCCGAGCAGACCATGACCCTGGCGAAGAGCCGCTCGCGCAACCGTTACCAGTTCTACGTCGCCAGCATCGACAATGAAATGCGTGAGCGCCGCGGCCTGCAGAAGGACCTTGCCGAAGCCGTCCAGCGAGGCGAGTTCCACCTGGTCTACCAGCCGCAGATCGACTATCGGCTCAAGCGCATCACCGGCGTCGAAGCCCTGCTGCGCTGGTCGCACCCGAGCGGCAGATTCATTCCGCCGGATGTCTTCATTCCGCTCGCCGAACAGAGCGGCAGCATCATCGCCATTGGCGAGTGGGTACTGGACCAGGCCTGCCGGCAACTGCGCGAATGGCATCAGCTGGGGTTCAGAGATCTGCGTATGGCGGTCAATCTTTCCGCCGTGCAACTGCACCATGCCGAGCTGCCAGCGATCATCAGCGGCCTGCTCGATACCTATGACCTTCCCGCCGAAAGTCTTGAGCTGGAAGTCACCGAAACCGGCCTGATGGAAGACATCTCCGCCGCCACCCGCAACCTGCACAGCCTGCGCCGCTCCGGGGCGCTGATCGCCATCGACGACTTCGGCACCGGCTATTCCTCGCTCAGCTACCTCAAGAACCTGCCGCTGGACAAGATCAAGATCGACAAGAGCTTCGTGCGCGACATGGGCGCCGACGAGGGCGATGCGAGCATCGTCCGGGCCATCATCCAGTTGGGCAGGAGCCTGGGCATGCTGGTCATCGCCGAAGGCGTGGAAACCGAGGATCAGGAGCGCTATCTCATCGACGAGGGCTGCAACGAAGGCCAGGGTTATCACTACAGCAAGCCCCTGCCCGCCGCGGAGCTGCTCAGCCTGCTGCAGCACTCGCTGCGGTTCGAGCAGGGAGTCACTTCCGAAACCCTGTGACAGGCCGCTGAAACCGCGATCAGGTCAGCCGGGAGGCCAGCAGCAGCGCCCCGCACAGGCACAGCAGGGCACCGCCAGCGGCCTGCCAGCGATAACGCCGGGCCAGCACGCCCTCGCCATGGCTGGACAACACGAAGGGCAGGCCCGGTGCCGGACGCGCCAGCCGATGCTGCGCGGGGCGGGCACTGGCGAGCCGATGACGATCTTCCGCTTCGAGCCTGGCGGCCAGCCGCACGCGATGCCATTCAGCCGGGTCGATCTGGCCGTCGCCATTGCTGTCGAAACGCTGCAGCAGGCCGGCGTAATCTCCTTTCCATTCCCTGAGAACCTGCCCTTTGGCTGCCTGTCGATCGAACCCCTGCCGGCCACCGCCCGCCGTGCGGAAATCGCCGATGGCATACAGGGGTTCGCCCGCGTGCAGGCGCTCCTCGGTGTATCGATAACGGCGACTGCCCGCGAGCCAGGCGAGCAGACCGGTGGACGGCAAGCCTCTGGGATGACGCTGGCTGCCGCTCCAGCGCTGTCGCCGCGCCGGCAACACTTCGGCGCCGCGTGGATCGATCAGGCATTCGCCGGTGGCATCGGCCAGACGCAACGGCTGCTCGCTGCTACCCCGCTCGATAACGCGCCAACTGCCGTTCTTGCCGTTGGAGCGATACTCCTCGATGCGATAACGCCACCAGAGGCAGGGGCTGCCTGTCAGCGGCGCCAGAAGCCCCGGAGCCTCGGCAAGCTCATACAGGATGCCGGTCAGCTCGACGTAGCCCTGGGCCGCCGAGCGAATCCGCGAAGTCGGCGTATCCAGCAGGTGGCGCGCCTTCGTCCAGCGGCTCACCCACAGCCAGCCGCCGGCCAGGCACATCGCAGCGCCGACACCGACCAGCAGCAGCTCTCCGCTGTCCATGCTCATCTGCTCCTGCTCAGCCGAACAGCGTCTTGAGATCGACGTCAGCCTTTTGCGCCTCGCTGAACTGCAGCAGCTCAGCCGGACCAAAGCCGAAGGTCCGCGCCAGCAGCACGTCAGGGAACTGCTCGATGCGCACGTTGTTCAGATTGACGGATTCGTTGTACAGCTCGCGGCGGTCGGCGATGCCGCTTTCCAGGCCGCTGATGCGCTGCTGCAGATGACGAAAGCTCTCGTTGGCACGCAGCTCGGGGTAGTTTTCGGCGAGGGCGAACAGGCGCCCCAGGCCCATGCGCAGCCCCGTTTCGGCCTGCCCCAGGGCGCCGATATCACCCTGCTGGCGGGCGCTGGATACGGCATTACGGGCGCTGATCACCTGCTCCAGCGTGTTGCGCTCGTGCTGCATGTACTGCTTGCAGGTCTCGACCAGCTTGGGCAGCTCTTCATGGCGCTGGCGCAGCAACACATCGATATTCGCCCAGGCCTTGCTCACGCCGTGCTTCAAACGTACCAGTCCGTTGTAGAGAACCACCGCATAGGCGGCGACGAGGAACAGCACGACCAGTACCACCACAGCACTCAGGCTCATCAGGCTTCTCCATGAAGTCCGGATTTGACAAACGGCCATTCTAACGGCACCCGCCGAACCGAAACGATGCGCGGAGCACAGCACGCAATTCTTTGTACAAAATGAAAATCTTTCGCATTATGATCCGTCTCCGGTTGCCGCACTTCGGCCACCGCACTCCACCCTCACGCACGCAAAGGAACCCGCCATGCCACGTACTCCTCTCTGGGCCACCGCCAGCCTCCTGGCCGCCGCCATTTCACTCGCAGGTTGCGGCGACGACAAAACGCCAGCCCAACAGGCCGCGGCACCGCAAACCACGACCCAGAGCGAGCCGGTAGCGAGCGCGCCAAAGGCCCTGAACGAGGAAGCGGCACAGGCGGTGGTCAGCCACTACGCCGACATGGCGCATGCGATCTTCAGCGATGCCCACGCCACGGCGCTGAAGCTGCAGGAGGCCGTCGACGGCCTGCTCGCCAACCCCACCGATGAAACGCTGCAGGCCGCCAAGGAAGCCTGGCTGGCCGCGCGCGTGCCCTATATGCAGACCGAGGTGTTCCGTTTCGGCAACCCGGTGGTCGACGAGTGGGAAGGCCAGGTCAATGCCTGGCCGCTGGACGAAGGCATGATCGACTATGTCGAGGGCGACTATCAGCACGCCCTGGGCAACCCCGGCGCCACCGCCAACATCATCGCCAACCAGCAGTTGCAGATTGGCGAAGACAGCATCGACGTCAGCAACATCACCGGCAAGCTGCTCGCCAGCCTGAACGAACTGGCCGGCTCCGAAGCCAATGTCGCCACCGGCTATCACGCAATCGAATTCCTGCTCTGGGGCCAGGATCTGAACGGCACCGAGGCCGGCGCCGGCACACGCCCGGTCAGTGACTACCTCGAAGGCGAAGGCTGCACCGGCGACAACTGCGACCGTCGCCGGACCTACCTCAAAGCCGCCACCGACCTGCTGGTCAGCGACCTCGAAGAAATGGTCGGCGAGTGGGCGCCCGGCAATACGGGCAACTACCGCGCCAGCCTGGAGGGCGAGTCCGCCGAAAACGGCCTGCGCAAGATGTTCTTCGGCATGGGCAGCCTGTCTCTGGGCGAGCTGGCCGGCGAACGCATGAAGGTCGCTCTGGAAGCCAACTCGCCGGAAGACGAACACGACTGCTTCAGCGACAACACGCACAACTCCCACTATTTCAACGCCCGCGGCATCCGCAACGTCTACCTCGGCGAATACCAGCGCGTGGACGGCAGCACGCTGAATGGCCCGAGCCTGGCGTCGCTGGTCGATGGCATCGACCCGGAGGTCAACGTCACACTGAAGACCGACCTGGAAACCACCGATGCCAAGCTGCAGGTACTGGTGGTCAGCGCCGAAAATGGCGAGGCCTTCGACCAGCTGATCGCACCGGACAACAGCGAAGGCCAGGACAAGGTCCGTGCCGCCATCGCCGCGCTGGTGCAGCAGACCGCCTCGATCGAGAAGGCCGCCGCCGCGCTGGGCATCACCGACCTGAACCCCGACACCGCCGATCACGAATTCTGATCCGGCATCGCGACATGGAAGGGCGGCGCAATGCCGCCCTTCTCGCACCAGAGCTGGTCGACTCCGCCCGCGCCAGCGAATGCAAATACCTCTTATTAAGCTTCCATTGAACTGTTAAGATGCCGGCCCTCAAAGGCCCAGGTACGATCCGATGCACCCGCTCTTGCCCTCCACCGCCGCCCTGCTCCTGGCGCTGGGCCTTGCCGCCTGTGAAGATCAGGCGCCGCGCTTCGGGCAGGCCGAGCCGGGGGAAGCGCTGTCCGCTGGCAGCGCCACCGTGATGAAGTTCGACCAGAACGCCTTCTCCATGCCTTCGGCCAATCTTTCGCCGGTGCGGCGGCTGGACTTCAGTGTCGGCAACAGTTTCTTCAGGAATCCCTGGGTCATCGCCCCGGCCTCGACCACCGCCCGCGACGGCCTTGGCCCACTGCTCAATACCAATGCCTGCCAGAACTGCCACATCAAGGATGGCCGCGGTCACCCCGCGCTCGCCGGCAATGGCAATGCCGTTTCCATGCTGGTGCGGTTATCGATTCCAGCCGGCCCGGAACATGCCGAGGTGGTCAGGCAGCGCGGCATCGCACCGGAACCCACCTACGGCGGCCAGCTGCAGGACATGGCCATTCCCGGCGCGGCGCCCGAAGGCAAGGTCCGTCTCAGCTACGACACCCATACGCAACGCTTCGCCGACGGCTTCGAAGTGGAGCTGCGCACGCCACATCTGGAGATCAGCGAACCAGGCTACGGCCCGCTGCATCCGGAAACCCTGTTTTCCATTCGCGTGGCGCCACAGATGATCGGCCTCGGGCTGCTGGAAGCCATTCCCGAAGCCGCGCTGCTGGCCAATGCCGACCCGGACGACCGCGACGGCGACGGCATTTCCGGTCGCCCCAACCGGGTCTACGATCAGGTCACAGGCCAGACGGTGATCGGTCGCTTCGGCTGGAAGGCCGGCCAGCCGAATCTCAACCAGCAGAATGCCGACGCCTTTTTCAACGACATGGGCCTGAGCACCAGCCTGTTCAGCGGCAGCAGTTGCACGGAGCGGCAAGCCGACTGCCGCGCGCTGCCCGACGGCGGCGAGCCGGAGGTCAGCGACAACATCCTGGCCCAGGTCCTGTTCTACACCCGCAACCTGGGCGTTCCGGCCCGGCGCAAGGTGGACGATCCGCAGGTCCTGGCCGGCAAGACGCTGTTCCACCAGGCCGGCTGCCAAAGCTGCCACACACCCGCCTTCACCACCGGCGATGCCGCCGAGCCCGAACTGGCCAACCAGCTGATCCGCCCCTATACCGACCTGTTGCTGCACGACATGGGCGAGGGGCTGGCCGACCACCGCCCGGAGTTCGAAGCCAGCGGCAGCGAATGGCGCACGCCACCGCTCTGGGGCATCGGCCTGACGGAAACGGTCAGCGGCCATACCCAGTTCCTGCACGACGGTCGCGCGCGCAATCTGCTCGAAGCCATACTCTGGCACGGTGGCGAAGCCGAGCGCTCCCGGCAGGTCGTGCTGGGCTTCGGTGCCGAGCAGCGCAACGCCCTGCTGGCCTTTCTCGAATCGCTCTGATGCCCCATAAAACTGCTGTCAAGGAACCCCATGTCCGCCAAGCCGATCTTCCGCGCTGCAAGCGCTGCCGCCCTGGGCCTGCTGCTCAGCGCCTGCGCGCCCTCCGATCCACTCACAGAAACCAGCAAAGCCCTGACCGATGACGTATTGCTGCCGGCCTACGGTCACTGGGCCGAAGCCAACCGGCGCATGGCCGCCAGCAGCATTGCGTTTTGCGCGGGCAACGAAGAGCTGGACGAAGCGCGCCAGACATTCGTCCAGGCACAGCTCGCCTGGGCTGGGCTACAGCCGCTCCTGGTCGGCCCCATGGGCGAAGGCAATCGCGCCTGGCAGGTACAGTTCTGGCCCGACAAGAAGAATCTGGTCGGTCGCCAGGTCACCGCATTGCTGAAAAGCAAGCCCGACCTGACCCGTGCCGATCTGGAAAATGCCAGTGTCGTGGTCCAAGGCCTTTCGGCCTATGAATATATTCTCTATGACCAGGCCGTCGACCTGGCCGACCGTGAAACCAAGGCGCGCTATTGCCCGCTCCTGCAGGCCATAGGCGAGCACCAGCAGCAGCTTGGTGCCGACATGCTGCAGGCCTGGCAGGGCGAAGACGGTATGGCCTCGCAGCTCGGCCATTTCCCCAATGAACGCTATGCCGAGTCGGAGGAAGCCATCGCCGACCTTCTGCGTGTACAGGTCACCGCTCTGGACGGCCTGAAGAAAAAACTCGGCGCCCCGCTTGGCCGGCAGACCAAGGGCTACCCGCAACCCTTCCAGGCCGAAGCCTGGCGCAGCGATGCCACGCTCGGCAGCCTCGACGCCGCCCTCGCTGGCGCCCAGCAGCTGTGGCAGGGCAGGGATGACAAGGGCCTGAAGCAACTGATCCCGACCGCTGAGGGTGAGCTGGCCGGTCGTATCGATGCCGCCTATGCAACGGCTCGCCAGCAGCTGGCCGGACTCGACCAGCCGTTCAGCGTGCTGCTTGCCAACGAAGCGGGACGCGAACAGCTCGATACGCTGTACCGCAATATCGACACACTGCACCGCCTGCATCAAAGCGAACTGGCCAAGGCGCTGGGCGTACAGATCGGCTTCAACGCCCACGACGGGGACTGAACATGAAACGTCGCGCCTTTCTCGGGCTGGGTGGCACCCTGGCCGTAGCGTCCGCCATTGGCGGCTGGAGCCTCGCGCGCAACAGCGGGCAGCCGCTGCTGCTTTCGGCACGCAACGATGCCGATGGTCGCCACTACGCGGTCGGCTATCGGCTCGATGGCAGCTGCGTGTTCGCCACACAGGTGAACGAGCGCTGCCATGACGTGCATACCCATCCCTACCTGCCGCTGGCGGTTTTCGTCGGGCGCCGGCCAAGCCGTGAAAGCTACCTGATCGACAGCCGCGACGGCAGCCTGCTGCAGGTTCTGGCAACGCCCGAGGACCGTCACTTCTACGGCCACGGCGTGTTCCACGCCAGTGGCGAGTGGTTCTACACCACCGAGAACGATACCCGCGATGCCGGTCGTGGCGTGCTCGGTATCTACCGTGTCGAAGAGCGAAAACTGATTCGCGTTGGCGAGCATTCGACCCACGGCATAGGCCCGCACCAACTGCTGTGGATGCCCGATGGCGAAACCCTGGTGATCGCCAATGGCGGCATCCGTACCGAAGCCGACAGTCGCGAAATGATGAACCTCGACGCCATGGAACCGAGCCTGGTGCTGCTGCAGCGAGACGGCACCCTGGTCAGCAAGGAGCAACTGCCCGAGCGAATGAACAGCGTACGCCACCTCGCAGTCGCCGCCGATGGCACCGTGGTGTCCGGGCAACAATATGAAGGCGACCCTCTGGATCAGGTGCCGCTGCTGGCGATCAAGCGCCCTGGCCAGGCTTTCCAGCCCTTCCCGCTGGGCGAGGTACAGCGCCAGACGATGAACCAGTACACCGCCAGCCTGGCGATCAACGATGAGCTACGCCTGCTGGCAGTCACAGCGCCACGCGGCAATAAAGTCCTGCTCTGGGATCTGGACAATGCCGAGCTGCGTCAGGAGATCCACCTGCCCGATTGCGCAGGGGTCTCGGCGACGGAACAGGGCTTTGTGGTGAGCGCCGGTCAGGGACGCTGCAGACTGCTCGATTGCAGTGGCAAACGCGTTGTCAGTACGCCGCTTGAGCTGCCTGCGGGCCTCTGGGACAACCATCTGCGCCTGGTCTGAGAACCTGTTCAAAGTCTGCTGCGCGTCGGCACTGCTGCGTTAAAAACAGGCTCGGACTACTCATTTACAGCTGTAAACTCCGTGTCCTCACCTGTTTTTGCCTTGCATTGCTCTAGCTCGCGAGACTTTGAACAGGTTCTGAGGGGCGGCCCCCGCCGATTCGTCACGCCCGCCTCAGCCTCGTCCCACCAGGCTTTGCGACATCCCGTAGAGGAACAGCAGCAGATCCTGGTCGGGCCGCGTTTCAACCGCCGAAGCCTGGACCAGACGCGGTACCGGGCAGTAATCGGCTAACGCACTGCGCGCCACGACCTTGGCATTGGGCTCGCTCCAGGCTGCCGCACACAGCGAGGCGATACCCAGCGCGCCGATCAGAAACAGTCCTCGTGCCATTTCAAGCTTCATCGCGCAAGCCTTTGTTATTGGGTGAGTTGAGAGCTCACCTTAGTTCAAGGATTGCACAGTTGCCGAAAAAGTGACCGGCGGTCATCCCGCACACTGAAAAGCATCGGCCAGCCGCTCGCAGACCAGGTGAATGCGCATCACGCACGCATAAAAAAGTCTATGCACCCATTACGGGTTGTTCGCGGCTGCGCTCTGAAAGTCCGTAGGAGCGGGCCCTGCCCGCGAATATTCAGCGCAACAGCTTCGCGGGCATGGCCCGCTCCACGGGAGACGTCCATCCGCAACAACCTGCCAGACAAAAAAAAGCAGCCCGAAGACTAATGCCAGTCAGTTAAGCTGACTGGCATTTTTATTTCTGGTCGGATACTTGGACGGCTTGGGTTTGACCGCTCGCGGATAACTGCGATCCTCACGACGATGAGGTAGGACGTAGTGCATGGCTGAGGCCTGTAGTTCAGCCAGGTAGCGAGGGATGTTGCCTGGATGATTCAAAGAGACCCCGTTCAAGAAGCCCAGAATCGCCCAGGTGCAAGCGGTGAAACTCATTTCGCAGGGGTAGATGCCAGGGCAGTGGCGACTCATTTCCAGCATTTGATAACGCAGCAGGTTGTACCCCAGTAGTACGCCCCACAGTTCTTGTTCAATCATCTCCGGCGTTTTACTACGCAGTGTGTAGTGACCCGCGAGCATGCCTTGCTTCATTTCTCGATAGCCCAGTTCGATTTCCCAACGCTGGCTGTACAGATCCACGATTTCGTCTGGAGGGAAGCGCAGAGGATCGATCATTGAGGTCAGTACCTGCCGCACTTTGCCCTTGATGGTCTTGCTTAATAACCGAGCCTGTAGCGTGTCTGGCAGGTCGGGCCATTGTTTACGCGCCTGCGGCGAGGTCTTTAGTGAGACGATGGCATCGTGGCGCCCTAACTTACGCAGCACCTCGTATTGAGCATCCTTTCGCAGCGGCAGTAACCAATGGCGCTGAGTGCCTGTCTGTTGCCAGCGATGAAGTAACCCCAGTGAATAGAAGCCACGGTCGAACAAGGTCAGCGAGTGATCGGGTGTGCTGTCGATCAGTTGTTCGGCCAGTTTCATCTCGTTGCTGTGGTAGCCGGCAAAAGCACTATTCACCAGCATGTGGCTGGTCAGCTCCATCTGGCAGACCATGCGAACTTGGGGATAGCCGGTATCGCCATGCTGATTACTGGCGCTGCCATAGTGCTTGCGGTTGTCGGCCGTATCCGGTGTGCGCCAGACCACGCCATCGACACTGAGCAGGCGCAAACCGGCCCAAGTGGGGTGATTGGCGCTGGCATGCCAGCGTTGTTGAGTCAGGGAAAAGACCTCTCGCACCGCAGCGCTGCCCAAACGCTGGCGACCTTGCACGATTGCACTGGGTGCTACCAATGGCTTCTGCCCAGGCAGCATGATGCCCATACGGCTCGCGGCATCCCAGGCCGACATCCGGCGAAACAACGCCATGGCGATCACGCACCAGATCATGGCTTCAAGAGGGAGACGTCGCTTACGCAGGGTCGCCACTCCCGCCGTTTCCAGTGCGGTGCTAACTAGGTCTGGATCAAGCAGCGCCCCTAGTTCGTCAAGGGAGTAAGTAGCAGATGCCACTTCGTGAGTCAGTGCCAAAGCGCGGGAAAGTCGCATAAAAAATCCGATGCTCAAAACAAGCATCGGATTTTCGTTTCAGCGCGCAGAAGGTCAAGCTGTAGCGCTTAACTGACTGGCATTAGCCCGAAGACTGCTTTTTCTTGCAAGGGAAGCAGTCCTCAGGACAGCTTTTCCTTGATACGGGCTGCCTTGCCGGACAGCGCGCGGAGGTAGTACAGCTTGGCCTTGCGCACGTCGCCGCGGCGCTTGACGCTGAGGCTGTCGACCATCGGACTGAAGGTCTGGAAGGTACGCTCAACACCGACGCCGTTGGAGATCTTGCGCACGGTAAAGGCGCTGTTCAGTCCACGGTTGCGCTTGCCGATCACGACGCCTTCGAAAGCCTGCAGACGCTCACGGTCGCCTTCCTTTACCTTGACCTGAACGATCACGGTGTCGCCGGGGGCGAACGGAGGCAGTTGCTTGGTCATCTGCTCGGCTTCGAGCGCCTGGATAATCTTGTTGGTCATGCTGTGTGCTCCTGAGACAAGCCCTTCCGGCCTGCCATCGATACGTTAACTATCGTCCCGCTGATGGATGTATTCCTTCAGCAGCTTCTGTTCTTCCCCAGAAAGCGAGCGGCTATCCAGAAGATCGGCACGGCGTTCCCAGGTCCTTCCGAGGGATTGCTGCAAACGCCAGCGCCGGATGTGTTCGTGATTGCCGCTGAGCAGCACCTCAGGAACACGCTTATCCGCATACACTTCCGGTCGCGTGTAATGCGGGCAGTCGAGCAGGCCGTCGGTAAACGAATCCTCCTCGGCAGAATCAGCATGACCCAGTGCTCCGGGGAGCAGTCGGGTCACCGCATCGATCAGCACCATGGCCGGCAGTTCACCGCCGGACAACACGTAATCGCCAATCGACCATTCTTCATCGACATGCGCCTGAATGAAGCGCTCGTCGATGCCTTCGTAACGCCCGGCGATGAGGATCAAACTCTCTTCCTTCGCCAGCTCACGGACATCGGCCTGTTTCAGCTGACGCCCCTGTGGCGACAGGTAGATCACCTTCGCCTTCTCGCCAGCGGCCTGCCGGGCATCCGCCAGTGCAAGCTCCAGCGGCCTGATCTTCATCACCATGCCTGGACCGCCACCGAAGGGGCGATCATCCACCGTCTGGTGGCGATCTTCGGTATAGGCTCGCGGATTCCAGCATCGCAGCTGGAGCAGCCCCTGCTTCACCGCGCGACTGGTAATACCATAGTCACACACGGCAGCGAACATGTCCGGGAACAGACTGATGACTTCTACACGCAGACTGGACATATCGCTCAGAAGTCCGCGTCCCATTCGACCTGCATCTCGCCTGCCGCCAGATCGACCTTCAATACACAGGGGTCGGTATAGGGCAGCAGACGTTCACGATCATCCAGGCTGCCTTCGCACGGCTTGACCACCAGGACATCGTTGGCACCGGTTTCAAGCAGATGGTCGACCTTTCCGAGCGTTTGCCCGAGCTGGTTGATGACCGTCAAACCCTGAAGCTGATACCAGTAATACTCATCGCCGGCCAATGACGGCAGTTCGCTGCGGGGAATGCAGATCTCGAAGTCCGCGTAGGTACGCGCCTCTTCCCGATCACTTAGCCCCTTGAGCGTAGCCACCAGTATCTTGCCCTGGAGGCGCCCCTTGACCAGCTCGACCTGCTTGACCTCGCCACCTCGCCTGAGCGTCCAGTTGCGATAACCCAGCAGATTGTCGATGGGATCGGTAAAGGAATAGACCTTCACGTCACCCCGCACGCCATGCACCGAAACGATCTTGCCGATTACGATCAAATCCTCGACCGGGGCTGGCGTCGTGTTCATGCGGTTCAGGCAGCAGCCTTGGCAGCTTCCTTCAGCAGCTGAGCAACACGCTCAGACGGCTGTGCACCCTGGCTCAACCAGTAGGTGGCACGTTCCTGATTGACGGACAGCTTGACTTCAGCACCCGAAGCAACCGGATTGAAGAAGCCGATACGCTCAACGAAGCGGCCATCGCGCGGGTTGCGGCTGTTGGTCACGGTCAGGTGGTAGAAAGGGCGCTTCTTGGAGCCGCCACGGGCGAGACGAATAGTTACCATGTGAACATCGTTCCTGTAGTCGGTGCGAACTTTAGGCACACACTTAAAATGGGCCTATGGCCCGAAAGGCCGCGCATTTTACGAGTAAAAGGAAAAAGCTGCAAGCTGGAAGCCAGCGTAGGGTGGATGTCGCTTTTTACATCCACCGAGGCTCCGCTCGTCGGGTCGATGAAGCGTGACCCGACCTACAGCTGCAAGCGAATCAGTGTGGCGGCTGGCGCCGAAACAACCTCAAGCGCTTTCCCGCTTTTCCTTGAAGCTTATGGCTTGCAGCTTGCCGCTGCTTTTTAGAATTTCGGCATTCCGCCACCGGGGAACATGCCGCCCATGCCACGCATCATCTTGGCCATGCCGCCCTTGCCGGTGACCTTCTTCATCATCTTCTGCATCTGCTTGTGCTGCTTGATCAGCCGTCCGATGTCCTGCACCTGGGTGCCTGAACCCAGGGCGATGCGGCGCTTGCGCGAGCCGCTGATGATGTCCGGGTTGCGTCGCTCGACGGGCGTCATCGAGTTGATGATGGCCTCCATCTGCTTGAACTGCTTCTCGGCCACGCCTTGGGCGTTACCCATCTGGGACAGGTTCATGCCGCCGATCGAGGGCAGCTTGTCCATCAACCCGCCGAGACCACCCATGCTCTTCATCTGCTGAAGTTGATCGCGGAAGTCTTCGAGGTCGAAGCCCTTGCCCTTCTTCAGCTTCTTGGTGAGCTTCTCGGCCTTTTCCCGATCCAGCGTCTGTTCGGCCTGCTCGATCAGGCTGAGCACGTCGCCCATGCCGAGGATGCGCGAGGCGATACGGTCCGGATGGAAGGGTTCGAGCGCATCGCTCTTCTCGCCCATGCCGAGGAACTTGATCGGCTTGCCGGTAACCTGCCGCACCGAAAGCGCCGCACCACCACGCGCATCGCCGTCGACCTTGGTCAGCACCACGCCGGTCAGCGGCAGCGCCTCGCCGAAGGCCCTGGCGGTGCTGGCGGCATCCTGACCGGTCATGGCATCGACCACGAACAGAGTTTCAGCCGGGTTGATCGCCGCATGCACGGCCTGGATCTCGGCCATCATCTCGGCATCGATGGCCAGACGACCGGCGGTATCGACCAGCACCACGTCGATGAACTTCAGCCTGGCTTCACGGATCGCCGCCTGGGCGATCTCTACCGGTTTCTGGCTGATATCGGAGGGGAAGAAGGTCGCGCCGACTTCAGCCGCCAGCGTTTCCAGCTGCTTGATCGCCGCCGGACGATAGACATCCGCCGACACCACCAGCACGGACTTCTTCTTGCGCTCCTGCAGGAAGCGCGCGAGCTTGCCGACCGTGGTGGTCTTGCCCGCGCCCTGCAAACCGGCCATCAGCACCACCGCCGGCGGCACCACGCTCAGATCGAGGTCTTCGTTGGCCGCGCCCATCAACTCTTCCAGCTCGGCGCGGACGATCTTCACGAATGCCTGGCCTGGCGTCAGGCTCTTGGAAACCTCCGTCCCCACGGCCCGGTCCTTGACCCTGGCCACGAAATCCTTGACCACCGGCAACGCGACGTCCGCTTCGAGCAGCGCCATCCGCACTTCGCGCAGGGTGTCCTTGATATTGTCCTCAGTCAGCTTGGCCTTGCCGGTGACATGGCGAAGCGTTTGCGAGAGACGATCGGTTAGGTTTTCAAACATGAGCCATTTCCACGCTGAATGTGGTTAAGGGAAGCGATTATAGAAGCTGCAAGCCCTGTGCCGGTACCCCATCATCACCGCTATTGCCGCAGATAGCCAAACGACCCTCGACAGCCACGTCGAAGGCCGGCACACAGCCACCATCCCCATGAAACCGCCTTCGCCCGGCACAGCGACCACTCGCCCCCGCTCCCATGCTTTTGCACGCCAGGGGTTTGTGCCACACTCAGCAACTTTCGAGCCCGTTGAAAGACTATGCACCCTTTGCTACCGAGCCTGGCTGCCGCCTGTCTCTACGCTGGCGTAACCGGATATCAAGGCCTGCGCCTGGCACAACGCTCCGCGCCGGACAAGCGCTTGCTGGCTGTTCTGGGCGTGCTGGCACTGATCGCCCACAGCGCGAGCCTCTTTATCCAGCTGCTCTCGCCCAGCGGCCTGCATCTGGATTTCTTCACTGCTTCGAGCCTGATCGCCGCAGCGGTAACGCTGCTGATCCTGCTCGCCCTGTATCACATGCCGGTCGAGAACCTGCTGCTGCTGCTATTCCCGCTGAGCTGCCTAACAGTGCTTTTCGCCCAGTTCGCACCCTCCGGCACGGCACCCGCGATCAGCGAAGAGCCAGGCATTCTCGCGCATATCCTGTTTTCCATCCTGGCCTACGGCATGCTGACCATCGCCGTCTTCCAGTCCTTGCTGCTGCTCCTGCAGGATCACCATCTCAGGCACAAGCATCCATCAGGCGTGATCAGGAATTTCCCACCGCTGCAAACCATGGAAAGCCTGCTGTTCGGCTTTCTGCTGGCCGGCTGGCTGCTGCTGTCGGCTTCACTGATCACCGGCTGGCTGTTTCTAGACAATCTGTTCGCGCAGCATCTGGTGCACAAGACACTGCTGTCGGTCATCGCCTGGGTTGTCTTCGGTCTGCTGTTGTGGGGGCGCCACCGACTCGGCTGGCGCGGCTACAAAGCCATTCGCTGGACGCTCGCCGGCTTCTGTCTGCTGATGCTGGCCTACTTCGGCAGCAAGCTGGTCCGCGAATTCATCCTGCATATCTGAAGGCAGTCTTGTGGATAGTCTACACCCCGGCTTTTTGGTCGGCTTACTGATCTTCCTGCTTCTGTGCTCTGCATTTTTTTCCAGCTCGGAAACCGGAATGCTCAGCCTCAACCGCTATCGCCTCCGGCATCAGGCCAGAGAGGGCCATCGCGGAGCCAGACGCGCCATCGACCTGTTGTCCAGGCCGGACCGCCTGCTCGGCACCATTCTGGTGGGCAACAACTTCGTCAACATCCTCGCTTCCTCGATTGCAACGGTGCTGGCGATGCAGCTCTGGGGCGAAGCCGGGATCGCCATTGCGACCATCGGCCTGACTATCATTCTTCTGATCTTTGGCGAAATCACGCCCAAGACGCTGGCAGCGCTGCGTCCCGAAGCCATCGCCTATCCGGTCAGCCTGCCGCTGCTGATGCTGCAGAAAGTGCTGTATCCGCTGGTAGCACTGCTTGGCTGGATCAGCAACGGCCTGCTCAGACTGCTTGGCGTGGACCCCTCCAAGAAAGGCACCGACAGCCTGTCAACCGAAGAGCTGCGCAGTGTGGTGCGCGAGTCCGGCAGTGATCTGCCGATGAATCGCCAGAGCATGCTGCTCGGCATCCTCGATCTGGAGCGCGTCACCGTCGACGACATCATGATTCCGCGCAACGAGGTCACCGGCATCGATCTCGAAGACGACCTTGAAACCATTGTCGGCCAGCTGCGCACCACACCGCACACACGCCTGCCGGTGTTCCACAAGGACATCAACCAGGTCCAGGGCATCGTCCACATGCGGCAGATCGCCCGCCTGCTCAGCCACGACCAGCTGACCAAGGACAATCTGCTCGAAGCCTGCACCGACCCCTACTTCATACCCGAGAACACTCCGCTCTCGACCCAGCTGCTCAACTTCCAGAAGCAGAAAAGGCGCATCGGCATCGTCGTCGACGAGTACGGCGACGTACTGGGCATCGTCACCCTGGAAGACATCCTCGAAGAGATCGTTGGCGAATTCAGTAACCAGGACGCCCTGCGCAGCCCCGACATCCACCCGCAGGATGACGGCACACTGGTCATCGATGGTGCCGCCTACCTGCGCGAAATCAACCGCGCCCTCGGCTGGCAATTGCCCTGCGACGGCCCCAAGACACTCAACGGCCTGATCACCGAAGCCCTCGAACAGATTCCCGACAGCGGCATCTGCCTGCAGATCGGGTCATATCGGCTGGAAATCCTCCAGGCCGCCGACAATCGGGTGAAAAGCGTGCGGGCCTGGGTCGCCGGAGACGCCACAGCGGCATCCGACGACACCGAACAGCTATAGCAGCTGCGTATCGATTGCCGTTGCGACCTGCAACGCCTTCGCCCGTGCCGCCTCGATGGATTCATCCCGCGCCAGGGCCACACCCATTCGCCGCTGACCGTTGACCTCCGGCTTGCCGAACAGGCGCAGCGCGGTATCCGGCTCGGCCAGTGCGGCGGCCAGATTGCCGAAGCTGACCTGTTCGCTCTCGCCCTCCACCAGCACCACGGCAGACGCCGACGGACCGAACTGGCGAATGGTCGGGATCGGCAGACCGAGAATGGCCCGCGCATGCAGGGCGAATTCGGACAGATCCTGGGAAACCAGCGTCACCAGCCCGGTATCGTGAGGCCGTGGCGAAATCTCGCAGAACCAGACCTGATCGCCCTTGACGAACAATTCCACACCAAACACGCCACGCCCACCAAGCGCTTCGGTGACTGCCAACGCGATGCGTTCGGCCTCGGCCATGGCAGCCGCACTCATCGATTGCGGCTGCCAGGATTCCTGGTAATCGCCCCTTTCCTGGCGGTGCCCCACCGGCTGACAGAATGTGGTCCCGCCGACATGGCGCACCGTCAGCAGGGTGATTTCGTAATCGAAATCGATAAAGCCCTCGACGATCACCCGGCCCTTGCCGGCGCGCCCGCCCGCCTGGGCGTAGTCCCAGGCGGGGTCGATATCCGCTTCACTGCGCAGCACTGACTGTCCTTTGCCGGAGGAGCTCATGACCGGCTTGATCAGGCATGGAAAGCCGATGGCCAGCGCGGCGCTGCGGCAGTCTTCCAGTGAGTCGGCAAAGCGATACGGCGAAGTCGGCAGCTCCAACTCTTCGGCGGCCAGGCGGCGAATGCCCTCGCGGTTCATGGTCAGCTGCGCAGCCCGCGCGGTAGGAATCACCGTAAAGCCTTCGGCTTCCAGCTCGACCAGTGTCGCAGTGGCGATGGCCTCGATCTCGGGGACGATATAGTGCGGTTTTTCCTGCTCGATGATCGCTCGCAGCGCTGCGCCGTCGAGCATATCGACGACATGATGACGGTGCGCGACCTGCATGGCCGGCGCGTTGGCGTAGCGATCCACGGCGATGACTTCGACGCCCAGACGCTGCAGCTCGATCACCAGCTCCTTGCCCAGCTCGCCGGAACCACACAGCAGGACGCGAACAGCGCTGGCAGACAGCGGAGTGCCGATTCGTGGCATGATTTTCCTCATTTACGGATGTGAATGGTTACAACAGCTGACCGCGCTCGCGGGCCCGCTCATGGCAACGCAGCAGCACTTCACGCCGCTCGCTGTTATTCAGCCGACTCCAGCGAATGATCTCGTCGACGTGGCGCTGGCAACCGATACAGACATCCGTCTCATCCAGCGCGCAGATGCTTACACAGGGCGAAGCGACCGGTTTCTCGACGGGGGACGACATCAATCGCCCTGCTCTACCAGATCGCGCGCATAGCGCTGGGCATTCTGCACGTAATGCGCGGCGCTGGCTTCGAGCATTTTCTTCTGCTCTTCAGTCAGCTCGCGCACCACCTTGCCGGGCGAGCCAACCACCAGCGAGCCATCGGGAATGACCTTGCCTTCGGGAATCAGGGTGTTGGCGCCGATAATGCAGTACTTGCCGATCCGTGCCCCGTTGAGGATCACCGCATTGATGCCGATCAGGCTGTAATCGCCGACGCTGCAGCCATGCAGCATGGCGTTGTGGCCCACGGTGACGCCAGTACCCAGCGTCAGCGGATGGCCCATGTCGGTATGCAGCACACTGCCGTCCTGAACGTTGCTGTTCTCGCCGATATGGATCAGCTCGTTGTCGCCACGCAGCACCGCGCCGAACCAGACGCTGGCGCCGGCATCCAGGCGAATCTTGCCGATCAGCGTGGCGCCTGGCGCCGCCCAGCTTTGCGGATGCGTTTCAACACGGGACTCGCCCAGACGATATTTCACAGCCATCACCTCTTCTTGTTGGTCAGGTCGATATAGGAAGCCGGCGCCCGACGCATCTCGATCCCGGCGTCGTACACCAGGTTGACCAGCTCGACGACCATGATCGCCGTCAGCCCCCAGATTTGATATTCGCCATAACGGTAAGACGGGATATACCAGGCGCTGCCCTGGTAATCGATACGATGAGTGACCTCACGCGGGTCCTGGCAGAAAAAATCCAGGGGCACGGAAAACACCGAGGCGATTTCGGCATCATTGGCGCGGTACTCGACATAGTCCGGCACGATGCCGACATAGGGAGTGACATGGATGCCATGCAGCGAAATCAGGCTACTGAGCGGCCCGACGATCTCCACCATGCCTGGCGCCAGCCCCACTTCCTCCTCGGCCTCGCGCAACGCGGTATGCGCCAGATCATGGTCTTCGGGATCGCGGCGACCGCCGGGGAACGCCACTTCACCTCCGTGGGTGGACAGCCCGCTGGCACGCAACGTGAGCACCAGTTCGGGCGATTCACTGCGGGTAACCGGCATCAGCACTGCTGCTTCGGGCAGCCGGCCTTCCGGCTCCAGAAGGTGCGGAGAGTAGTCGCGCACTCGTCGGAGAATAGTGTCCAGCATGAAAAATCTCTTTGCGTATTTGACCGGCATCATGGCATGGATCACCGAGGCGCCCAAGACAGGAAAAGCCAAAATACACAGCGGCAGCAACCGCTTGCCGAAAGCAGACAGGCCTTGTCTAGTTCAGCACAACGCGGCTCGCAGCAAAGCGGGAAAAGCCCCTAGAATACGCCCTAGTCGACCGGCTGCAGCCGTCCTGCCCGCGTCGGACAAAGGCCTGATGCAATACCAATACCGGGGAAAATACCGAATGCGCTGGCTGTTAGCGATTTCCTGCCTCACCTTTGCCGTGCTGTCACATGCGACAGCTGTACCGGCTCTGGACGGCGCCTTCATCGACAAGGTCCTGGTGGTCAAATCGGAACGCCAGCTGCATCTGATCAGCCGTGGCGTCACGCTGAAAAGCTATCGCGTCTCGCTGGGCAAGCAACCCGGTCCCAAGCAACGCGAAGGCGATCAGCGCACCCCTGAGGGACTCTACTGGATCGACTGGCGCAAGACCTCGGACAAGTTCAACCTGGCGATGCACATCTCCTACCCGAACGCCAAAGACCTGGCCCGCGCCCGCGCCGAAGGCGCATCGCCAGGCAGCATGATCATGCTCCACGGCACGCCACTGGATGAGGAATATCCCGAGTGGTTCTTCCATACCCTCGACTGGACCGAAGGCTGCATCGCCTTGAAGAACGATGATATGCGTGAGGTGTGGAACCTGGTGAAAGACGGCACGCTGATCGAAATCAGACCGTAGGGCTGAATTCATTCGGCCAGGCATTGGTAAACGACCGAACAGGTTCGGCCCTCCAGAGCCAGGCCGTACGAGCCGAAGGCGCAATCCGGCAATCGATGCACGGAAGGGCCAAACGGAGTGGGCGCTGCGCCTAAAAGACCATATCCGACAAACGCCAGACATCGAATGCCGGCGTTTCATAGGGGTGCGCCTGCTTGAGCGCCTTGACGCAGTCATGGATCAGTTCGTCGGCGACCACCAGCTCCACCCTCCATTCCGAAACCAACTGCACCTGGTCCTCCTGGCCAAGAAACGGCTGGCTGCCTTCCAGAGGCCGATACTGGCCACGCCCGAGCACCTGCCAGCTGCAGCGATCATAGTCGCCAATACGCCCGCCACCCGCGGCGAACACTGCATCCTTGACCTCTTCCAGATGGCTCTCCGGCACGTAGAAACAGAGCTTGTACATCAGTATCTCCACAAGAAACTTCGACGAGACGAAGCAGGCAGATCGCTCAAAAAAGCGCAAGTGTCCCAAAAGCAGACCCGGCATTTTCTGCCGGGGGTCAATGTTCGACGCTGCCGCAATCGCCGGGTTCAGCAACTGCAAGCTACCCGCTCGCAACCATGAAAAAGCCCGGAGCGCTTGCACGCTGCCGGGCTTTGTTTTCAGCGGGCGTCGATGTCAGTCCACCCAGACCCGCGCATTGCGGAACATGCGCATCCAGCCGCCGTCCTCCTGCCACTCATCAGGGCGCCAGGAGTTGGTCACGGCGCGGAATACCCGCTCCGGGTGCGGCATCATGATGGTCACGCGACCGTCACGGTTGGTCAGACCGGTAATCCCCAGCGGCGAGCCATTGGGGTTGGCCGGATAACGCTCGGTGACCTTGCCGTGGTTATCCACGTAGCGCAGGGCCACGGTGCCGGAGCGATCAGCGGCCTGCAGCGCCACGGCGCTGGAGAACTCGGCATGCCCTTCGCCATGGGCGATGGCGATCGGCAGGCGCGAACCGGCCATGCCCTGGAGGAAGATCGACGGCGATTCCTGCACCTGGACCATCGCCACACGCGCCTCGAACTGCTCCGAGCGGTTGCGCACGAAGTGCGGCCAGGAGTCGCTGCCGGGCACCAGCTCGTGCAGGTTGCTCATCATCTGGCAGCCGTTGCACACGCCGAGGGCGAAGCTGTCGCTGCGCTCGAAGAATGCCTGGAAGCCATCCCGCGCACGGGTATTGAACAGGATCGACTTGGCCCAGCCCTCACCGGCACCGAGCACGTCGCCGTAGGAGAAACCGCCGCAGGCCACCAGGCCCTTGAAGTCTTCCAGGTTGATGCGTCCGGAGAGGATGTCGCTCATGTGTACGTCCACGGCAGCGAAGCCGGCGCGGTCGAACGCCGCCGCCATTTCCACCTGACCATTGACGCCCTGCTCGCGCAGCACCGCCACCTGCGGGCGCACGCCACGCTTGATGTAGGGCGCGGCGATGTCCTGGTTGACGTCGAAGCTGAGCTTCGCGCCGAGACCGGGATTGTCCTCTTCCAGCAGGGCATCGAACTCCTGGTCGGCACAGTCGACGTTGTCGCGCAGACGCTGGATGCGGTAGCTGGTTTCGCTCCACTGCTGCTGCAGCAGGCGGCGGTCGCCACTGAAGACCTCGTTGCCGGCGAGCCGGATCGAGATGTAGCCGTTGTTGACCGGCTGGCCGATCACCGCGACACAATCGCCAAGGCCGGCGGCGCTGAACTGCGCGAGGACGATTTCGGTGTCGTCCTGACGCACCTGGATCACCGCGCCCAGCTCTTCGTTGAACAGCACGGCGGGCACTTCATCAGCATCGTCCAGCAGACCGTCGAGATTCAGGTTCAGCCCGCAGTGGCCGGCAAAAGCCATTTCCAGCACGGTGGTCAGCAGACCGCCGTCGGAGCGGTCGTGGTAGGCCTGCAGCAGGCCATCGGCGTTCAAGCCCTGGATCACCGCGAAGAACGCCTGCAGGTCTTCGGCATCGTCGACGTCCGGCGCCTGCCGCCCGAGCTTGCCGTACACCTGGGCCAGGATCGAGCCGCCCATGCGGTTCTGGCCGCGGCCCAGGTCGATCAGGATCAGGTCGGTGGCGCCCTTGTCCAGGCGCAGCTGCGGGGTCAGGGTCTGGCGCACGTCGAGCACCGGCGCGAAGCCGGAGACGACCAGCGACATCGGCGAGGTGACGCTCTTCTCGGCGCCCCCCTCGTCCCAGCGAGTCTTCATCGACATCGAGTCCTTGCCCACCGGAATGGTCAGGCCCAGCTGCGGGCAGAGCTCCATGCCGACGGCTCTGACCGTGTCGTACAGCCGCGCATCTTCGCCCGGGTGGCCGGCGGCGGCCATCCAGTTGGCGGACAGTTTGATGTCGGAGAGTTTTTCGATACGTGCGGCGGCAAGGTTGGTCAGCGTCTCGCCGATGGCCATGCGCCCGGAGGCCGGGGCATCGAGCAGCGCCAGCGGTGTGCGCTCGCCCATGGCCATGGCTTCGCCGGTGTTGACGTCGTAGCTGGTGGTGGTCACGGCGCAGTCGGCCACCGGCACCTGCCAGGGGCCGACCATCTGGTCACGCGCCACCATGCCGGTGATGCTGCGGTCGCCGATGGTGATCAGGAAGCTCTTGCTGGCCACCGCCGGATGGCGCAGCACGCGGCCAACGGCCTCGTCGAGGTAGACCGCCGCGGCATTGAAATCATCGCCCAGCTCGGTTTCGCGGCTGGCGCTGCGGTGCATGCGCGGCGTCTTGCCGAGCAGCACGTTGAGCGGCATGTCCACCGGCGTGTTGCCGAAATGGCTGTCGGCGACGGTCAGATGCAACTCTTCGGTGGCCTCACCAACCACCGCGAACGGGCAGCGCTCGCGCTCGCAGATGGCCTTGAAACGTTCGAAATCGCCGGCGTCCACCGAGAGCACGTAGCGCTCCTGGGACTCGTTGCACCAGATCTCGTGCGGCGCCATGCCGGGTTCGTCGTTGGGAATGTTGCGCAAATCGAAGCGACCACCGCGACCGCCGTCGTTGACCAGTTCCGGGAAGGCGTTGGAAAGGCCGCCGGCTCCGACGTCATGGATGAACTTGATCGGGTTCTGTTCGCCCAGCTGCCAGCAGCGGTCGATGACTTCCTGGCAACGACGCTCCATTTCCGGGTTGTCGCGCTGCACCGAGGCGAAATCCAGGTCCGCCGAGCTGGCGCCGGTGGCCATGGAGGACGCCGCGCCGCCACCCAGGCCGATCAGCATGGCCGGGCCGCCGAGTACGATCAGCTTGGCACCGACGCTGATCTCGCCTTTCTGCACGTGATCTTCGCGGATGTTGCCCATGCCACCGGCGAGCATGATCGGCTTGTGGTAGCCCCGCACTTCCTCGCCGCGCGGAGTTTCGACGCGCTGTTCGAAAGTCCGGAAATAGCCGGCCAGCGCTGGACGACCGAATTCGTTGTTGAACGCCGCGCCGCCCAGCGGGCCTTCGATCATGATGTCCAGCGGGGTGACGATGCGCTCGGGCTTGCCGTAGGGCTTTTCCCAGGGCTGCACGAAATCCGGAATGTTCAGGTTGGAGACGGTGAAACCGGTCAGCCCGGCCTTAGGCTTGGAGCCGCGACCGGTGGCACCTTCGTCGCGGATCTCGCCGCCCGAACCAGTGGCCGCGCCGGGGAACGGCGCGATGGCGGTCGGATGGTTGTGGGTTTCCACCTTCATCAGGATGTGTACCGGCTGGCGGGTCGCCGCGTACTCGCCGGTCTCGGGATTGGGGTAGAAGCGCCCGGCCTCGTGGCCGACGATCACCGAGGCGTTGTCCTTGTAGGCCGAGAGCACGCCTTCGGAGTGCATCTGGTAGGTGTTCTTGATCATGCCGAACAGGGACTTGTCCTGGCTCTCGCCGTCTATGTCCCAGCTGGCGTTGAAAATCTTGTGCCGGCAATGCTCGGAGTTGGCCTGGGCGAACATCATCAGTTCGATGTCGTGGGGGTTGCGCCCCAGGCCGGTGAAGCTGGTCACCAGATAGTCGATCTCGTCATCGGCCAGCGCCAGGCCCAGCTCGATGTTGGCCTGCTCCAGCGCGGCGCGGCCGCCGCCCAGTACGTCCACCGCGGTCAGCGGCTTGGGCTGGGCGTGGCTGAACAGGTTGGCGGCGTCTTCGAAGCGTTCGAGCACCAGTTGGGTCATGCGGTCATGCAGCGCGGCGGCGATCAGTTGCGCATCGCCTTCGGACAGTTCGCCCTGCACGTAGAAGGCGATGCCGCGCTCCAGGCGCTGGATCTTGTCCAGACCGCAGTTATGGGCGATATCGCTGGCCTTGCTCGACCAGGGCGAGATGGTGCCGAAACGCGGCACCACCAGGAACAGCCGGCCCATCGGCTCCTGCACGGGTACGCTCGGGCCGTATTTCAGCAATCGGTCAAGAACCTGCTGCTCATCTGCGTCCAGCGTGTCGGTTACTTCGGCGAAATGGGCAAACTCGGCATACAACCCGCTCACGGCGGAGACCTTCTCGGTCAGTTGTGCCAGGAGCTTGCCGTGACGGAAGGCGGAAAGAGCGGGAGCGCCGCGCAGAATCAACATCGTCGGAACAGCCTCGAAGAGGGGAGCAGTCGGGGCGCGTATTCTAGCCCATGACGGCGGTCAAGGGGCAGCCAGCGAGTTGCCGCCCACCTCAATGCAATATCTGGCTCAAGAACAGTTTCGTCCGCTCATTGACCGGATTGCTGAAGAACACGTGCGGGTCGGCCTGCTCGACGATCTCGCCCTTGTCCATGAAGATCACCCGGTCGGCGACGGTGCGGGCAAAACCCATCTCGTGGGTTACGCAGAGCATGGTCATGCCGCTTTCGGCCAGTCGGATCATGGTATCCAGCACCTCCTTGACCATTTCCGGGTCGAGCGCCGAGGTGGGCTCGTCGAACAGCATGATCTTCGGCTTCATGCACAGCGCACGGGCGATGGCCACGCGCTGCTGCTGGCCGCCGGACAGTTGCCCTGGAAACTTGTCGGCCTGCTCGGGAATACGCACCTTCGCCAGGTAATCCATGGCAATTTCCTCGGCCTGCCGCCTGGGCAGCTTGCGCACCCACATGGGCGCCAGCGTGCAGTTCTGCAGCACGGTGAGATGCGGAAACAGGTTGAAGTGCTGGAAAACCATGCCGACTTCGCTGCGAACCGCCTCGATGTGCTTGAGATCGTTGGTCAGCTCCACACCGTTGATCACGATGCGACCCTTCTGATGTTCCTCAAGACGGTTGAGGCAGCGAATGGTGGTCGATTTGCCCGAGCCCGAGGGACCGCAGAGCACGATGCGCTCACCCTGGCTGACGTTCAGGTCGATGTCCTTGAGTACATGGAACTGGCCGAACCATTTGTTCACGCCCTGCATCTGAATGACCGGTTCAGCGGCCTGTTCCTGCCGAGATATATCGCTCATGTACTTCTCCTAATGCCGATGGCCGGTGTCGAGCTTGCGCTCCAGATGCATGGAATAGCGCGACATGCCGAAACAGAACATCCAGTAGACCAGTGCTGCGAACACATAGCCTTCCGTGGACATGCCAAGCCAGGCCGGGTCGGCGGTAGCGCGCTTGATGCTGTTGAGGAAGTCGAACAGGCCGATGATGATCACCAGGCTGGTGTCCTTGAACAGCGCGATGAAGGTGTTGACGATGCCGGGAATGACCATCTTCAGCGCCTGCGGCAGGATCACCAGGATCATGCTCCGCCAGTAGCCCAGCCCCATCGCCGCAGCCGCTTCGTACTGACCCCTGGGTATCGCCTGCAGGCCACCGCGCACCACTTCGGCGATATAGGCGGCCTCGAAGAAGATCACCATCAGCATGGCCCGCATCAGCTTGTCGAGGTTCATCTGCTCGGGCAGGAACAGCGGCAGCATCACCGAGGACATGAACAGCACGGTGATCAGCGGCACGCCACGCCAGAACTCGATGAAGGTGACGCACAGCACGCGGATCGCCGGCATGTCCGAACGTCGCCCCAGCGCCAGCAGGATGCCCAGTGGCAAGGCACCGGCTATGCCCACGGCGGCGATCACGATGGTCAGCATCAGTCCGCCCCAGCGGGAGGTCGGCACCGTTTCCAGACCGAGGAAGCCGCCGTGCAGCAACCAGTAGGCCACGAGCGGATAGAGCAGCAGGTAGACGATGCCGTAACGCACCTTGTGCGGCATCCGCCGGAAGAACAGCGGCGCTGCGCCGAGTACCGCCAGCCAGGCGGCGGCGTCCACGCGCCAGCGCAATTCAGTCGGGTAAAAGCCGTACATGAACTGGCTGAAGCGCGTCTGCACGAACACCCAGCATGCGCCCTCCCGGCTGCAATCGGCCCGCGTTTCGCCGGTCCAGTCGGCCTTGATGATGGCCCAGTCGATGATCGGCGGCACGATCAGCCAGATCAGGTAGAGCCCCAGCAGAGTGAGCAGCGTGTTGAACCAGCTGGAGAACAGATTGCTGCGCAGCCAGCCGACCACGCCGATATTGCGTGACGGTGCCGGCAGGTCCGGTTTGAAGGTATGAGTCGTCATGCGTTCGCCCTCACCGTTCGATCAGCGCGATGCGCTTGTTGTACCCGTTCATCAGCAGCGAAATGCTGATGCTGATGGCCAGGTACACGCTCATGGTGATGGCCATGGTTTCGATCGCCTGGCCGGTCTGGTTGAGTACCGTGCCGGCGAACAGCGAGACCATGTCCGGGTAGCCGATGGCAGCGGCCAGCGAAGAGTTCTTCGCCAGATTGAGGTACTGGCTGGTCAGTGGCGGAATGATCACGCGCAGCGCCTGCGGCACGATCACCAGCCGCAGCACCCGTCCCGGTCGCAACCCCAGGGATGCCGCCGCCTCGGTCTGGCCATGGCTTACCGACTGGATGCCGGCGCGTACGGTTTCGCCGATAAAGGCCGCCGTATAGATGGAAAGCGCCAGCACGATGGACACCAGCTCGGGAATCACCACCCAGCCGCCGCGAATATTGAAGCGCTGCAGTTCGGGAACCTCCCAGAGGAACGGCCCGCCGAACAGCAGCGAACCCAGCCAGGGAAGCCCGATAAACAGAGCGAGGCTGATCCAGAACACCGGAAAGGGCTGCCCGGTGGCATGCCGTCGGGCGCGCGCCCAGCGGTTGAGCAGGACGATGGCCGCCAGCGCCAGGAACAGCGCCATCCAGAACGGCCAGAAGCCCTCGCCCGCACTGGGCGCGGGCATCTGCACGCCGCGATTGTTGATGAAAATGACGTCCCACAGGCTCAGGCTGTTGCGCGGGCCGGGCAAGGGGCTGAGCACGGCGAAGTAGACGAAGAAGATCAGCAGCAGCGGCGGGATGTTGCGGAAGATCTCGATATAGACGGTGGCGATCTGACGGATCAGCCAGTTCGGCGACAGCCGTGCCACCCCCAGGGTGAAGCCGATAAGGGTCGCCAGGATGATGCCGATCACGCTGACCAGCAGCGTATTGAGCAGGCCGACCCAGAACACCCGACCGTACGTGTCGCTTTCGCTGTAGTCGATCAGGTGCTGCGGAATGCCGAAGCCGGCGGCATTATTGAGAAAGCCGAAGCCCGAATTGATGCCCCGGTGGGCCAGATTGGCCTGGGTGTTGTGGAACAGGAACCAGCCGATTGCGACGACGGTAATGACGGCGATGACCTGGAACAGCCAGGCACGCGCCTGCGGGTCCCTGAGCAGCGAACCACGCGCTGCTCCCGATTTGGCGATGGTTCGCATCAGGAAACCTCATACGGAGACGCCGGCACACACTTACCGGCGTCGCTCGTCCTTGAAACAGGGCCGACTGCATACCGGCCCTGCTCGATCAACGCACCGGCGGTGCGTACTGCAAACCTCCGTTGTTCCAGAGTGCATTCAACCCGCGTTCGATTTTCAGCTCGCTGCCGGCACCGACGTTGCGCTCGAAGATCTCTCCATAGTTGCCGACCTGCTTGACGATCTGCACCGCCCAGTCCTTCGGCAGCTTCAGATCCTTACCGTATTCGCCCTCAGCGCCGAGCAGGCGCGCGACATCCGGGTTCTTGGTGTTTTTCGCGGTTTCCTCGACGTTCGCCGACGTCACGCCAAGTTCCTCGGCGTTGATCATGGCGAACAGCGACCAGCGCACGATATCGAACCACTCCTCGTCGCCCTGGCGCACCGCCGGGCCGAGCGGCTCCTTGGAGATGACTTCCGGCAGCACCACGTAGTCGTCCGGCTTGGCCAGCTTGATGCGCTGGGCGTAGAGCTGGGACTGGTCGGAGGTGAGCACGTCGCAACGACCGGACTCCAGCGACTTGGCGCTCTCGTCCGAGGTGTCGTAGGTGATGGGCGTGTACTTGAGGCTGTTGCTGCGGAAGTAGTCGGAAAGATTCAGCTCGGTGGTGGTACCGGCCTGGATGCAGACAGTGGCGCCATCGAGCTCCTTGGCACTGGACACGCCAAGCTCCTTGTTCACCAAAAAACCCTGGCCGTCGTAGTAGGTCACGCCGGTGAAATTGAGTCCCATCGCTGCGTCACGCGAGCTGGTCCAGGTGGTGTTGCGCGACAGCACATCGATCTCGCCGGACTGCAGCGCGGTAAAGCGCTCCTTGGCGGTCAGGGGACTGAACCTGACCTTGTCGGCATCACCGAATACCGCAGCCGCAACCGCGCGGCAGACGTCCACGTCGATTCCCTTGTACTGCCCCTTGGCATCGGCGTAGGAAAAGCCCGGTAGCCCGTCGCTGATGCCGCACTGCACGAAACCCTTGCTCTTCACCGCATCCAGAGTCGCCCCAGCCTGCGCCTGACCGCCAACACTCAACAGCATCGCGGCGCCCAGCACGGTCAGTGTGGATTTAGCCCTGATCATCGAAACCTCCAGTTTGTTTTTATTCTGCGGGGTCGGGTCTTCCGGGGTGTCAGTCAACTGAGTGACAGAAGAGCCTGACCTGAGTCTAGTCGCCGATGGCTGATCGGCAACCCTCCCGATACGCAAGTTCGCAGACGTGCGGTGGTATCGGCGCAGCAGCCGGAAAGGCATGAAGCAAGCGGCGTACCAGCCATGCCAAACACCCGGAATGCGGGCGCAGACTTCAGGGAAAGGCCAACAAGGGGTAATCTCGCCGCCTGCCACTGCAACCTCTTATTGCAACCTGCGAGCAACTTTTCCCACCGTTCGCACCAGGCCGGTGCAGGCCATCAGACGGAGCCCCACATGAGCGACCCCTTGATCATCGAACCGGCACAGGCTGCCGACGCCTGCGTTATCTGGCTGCACGGCCTGGGCGCCGACCGCTATGACTTCCTGCCGGTGGCCGAAGCCCTGCAGCAGCGCCTGCTGCGCACGTGCTTCGTGCTGCCCCAGGCGCCGACCCGCGCGGTGACCATCAATGGCGGCTGGGCCATGCCGAGCTGGTACGACATCCAGGCCATGAGCCCCGCGCGCGCCATCGACCAGGCACAGCTGGAGCAGTCGGCGCAGAGCGTCATCGAGCTGATCGAGGCGCAGCGTGACAGCGGTATCGATCCCCGGCGCATCTTCCTCGCCGGCTTCTCCCAGGGCGGCGCCGTGGTCTATCACACCGCCTTCCTGCGCTGGGCCGGGCCGCTGGGCGGCGTACTGGCGCTGTCCACCTATGCGCCCACGTTCAGCGACGACCTCAGGCTCTCGCCCCTGCAGGCGGACCTGCCCGTGCTCTGCCTGCACGGCAGCCGGGATGACGTGGTGCCTCCCTTCATGGGCCGTGCCGCTTATGAATGCCTGCTGCAGAACCGCGTGCAGGCGCAGTGGAAGGAATACCCGATGGCCCATGAAGTGCTGCCGGGCGAGATCCACGATATCGGCGACTGGCTGGCCGCCCGGCTGGGCTGAAGCCCTTCGACAAGTGCCGCTTCACGCAATAAGTGCCGCTTCACGCAATAATTCCCGCTGCTCGGCTATCCGAACAGCGGATTGCGGCTACGCTTGAAACGGGGAGTAGAAAAAACTCGATGCGCCTGCCCGGACAGCGCTCATCGCGGCCAGAAGAAGCCGGCCCATCTGCCGTTACCAGGCGTGCGAGATAGCCATGGCGAAAATCTCATCCAGACGCATGTGGTCGTCATGATAACCGCCGAGTGGCGGGCCGAATGGAAGCACCTGCAGCAGGTGCGCCTGTTCGATCATCTCGACGATTGCTGCCTGCTCATGCTGCAGGAGACTTGCGAGCCCTGCCTGGCCGAAGCGGGCGAGGTGCTGCTGTCGCCACTCAAACCCAACCACTATCTTTATCTGCTGCTGGACGGCGAACTGGCGGTTCATCTGGATTCGCTCGACAGTCAGCCAGTGCGGGTCATCGGCCCCGGCGACTGCGCCGGCGAAATCAGTTTCATCGACAACCTGCCGCCCTCCGCCTGGGTCATCAGCCTTGAGTCTTCATTGATGCTGCGCCTGCACAGTCGTTCGATGTCCCTGCTGTCGCGTTCGCCACAACTGATGCAGAATCTGGTCGAACTCTTCTGCCAGCGTGTTCGGCTGAGCGACCGACTGATCATCAACAGCGAGCAGAACGCCAACATCGACACCCTCACCGGGGCCTTCAACCGGCGCCGGCTGGAACATATCTACAACCGCGAAAGCACCCGCTGCGCCTTCAACGACCGCCCCCTGTCGCTCATCATGCTCGATGTCGACCATTTCAAGGATTACAACGATCTGTATGGCCATCTGGCCGGCGACCATGCGCTCTGTCTTGTCGTCGATACACTGGGCAAACTGCTGCGCCCGGCTGACAGCCTGGTGCGCTATGGCGGCGAAGAATTCGTGATCCTGCTTCCCGGCATGCCCCTGCCACAGGCCCGCAAGGTAGGGGAGCGATTGCGCCTGAGCCTGGCGCGACGCGCCTCGTTCCGCTCGCCGCTGGGCACGCTGCCGGGCGTGACGATTTCCCTCGGCATTGCCCTCATGCAGCCCCAGGACAACCTGGAAGCCCTTATCGACAGGGCCGATCAGGCGCTTTATCAGGCCAAGCAGAGCGGACGAAACCGTGTTTGCGGCTGATTCCAGCGGCCTGCCGCCAGCAAACCCCGTGCAACCGCACGAACCGTTGCGCCCGACAGGCGCAGCTCTTCGCCCTGCCTGCTTCTTGCATTACACTGGCGGGCGAACCTTGACAACCAGACGAGAAGACCGTGCTCAAAGCACTCAAGAAAATATTTGGTAAAAGCCCGGCTGAACTGTCCGCCGCGCAACCTGCCAGCGACACCCGGAATGATGCCGCCCCCCGTTACAGTGAGCCGCGCGAAACACCAACGGTCGAACACGCCGAGAAGCCGGTGACAGTCACCAAGCCACGCCGCGACCGCACACGCAAACCCGCCGCGCCACCCGCTCCGGCCTGGAAGCTGGAAGACTTCGTGGTCGAGCCTGCGGAAGGCAAGACCCGTTTCCATGACTTCAAGCTTTCCCCCGAACTGATGCATGCGATACAGGATCTGGGCTTCCCCTACTGCACCCCGATCCAGGCGCAGGTGCTGGGCTTCACCCTCAAGGGTCGCGACGCCATCGGTCGCGCACAGACCGGCACCGGCAAGACCGCCGCCTTCCTGATTTCCACCATTACCCAGCTGCTGGAAACGCCACCGCCGAAGGAACGCTACATGGGCGAGCCGCGCGCGCTGATCATCGCGCCGACCCGCGAACTGGTAGTGCAGATCGCCAACGATGCGCTGGACCTGACCAAGTACACCGGCCTGAACGTGATGAGTTTCGTCGGCGGCATGGACTTCGACAAGCAGCTCAAGGCGCTGGAATCACGCTATTGCGACATCCTGGTGGCAACGCCGGGACGCCTGCTGGACTTCAACCAGCGCGGCGAGGCGCATCTGGACATGGTCGAGGTGCTGGTGCTCGACGAGGCGGATCGCATGCTCGACATGGGTTTCATTCCGCAGGTCCGGCAGATCATCCGCCAGACCCCGCCCAAGAGCGAACGCCAGACCCTGCTGTTCTCCGCGACCTTCACCGAGGACGTGATGAACCTGGCCAAGCAGTGGACCACCGACCCGGCCATCGTCGAGATCGAGGCGGTCAACGTCGCCAGCGAAACCGTCGAGCAGCACGTCTATGCCGTGGCGGGAAGCGACAAGTACAAGCTGCTCTACAACCTCATCACCCAGAACGACTGGAGCCGGGTGATGGTCTTCGCCAACCGCAAGGACGAAGTGCGGCGCATCGAGGAACGCCTGACCCGCGACGGTATCAGCGCCGTGCAGATGTCCGGCGACGTGCCGCAGCACAAGCGCATCCGCGCGCTGGAAGGCTTCCGCGAAGGCAAGATTCGCGTGATGGTGGCCACCGATGTGGCCGGTCGCGGCATCCACGTCGATGGCATCAGCCACGTGATCAACTTCACTCTGCCGGAAGTACCGGACGATTATGTACACCGTATCGGGCGTACCGGTCGCGCGGGCGCCAGCGGCACCTCCATCAGCTTCGCCGGTGAGGACGACGCCTTCGCCCTGCCCGCCATCGAGGCGCTGCTCGGACGCAAGATCAGTTGCGAAATGCCACCCGCCGAACTTCTGACTCCTGTCCCCCGCTCTCGCTGACGACACAAATGCAGGAATGCGCATTCGCCTTCCTGCATCCATCCGCCTGGCCGGCTTCACGCTGACAGAGGTCATCACTTCGAAAGCCAAAAGCCTTACATTCGGCACATCCTAGGAAGAAACGGAGTTTGCCCATGCAACATATCGACTGGCTGATCATCCTGATCGGAACGGGCTTCGCTCTGTTGGGCCTCGGCTACAACTACCGTGACAAGAACTGGGGCATCGCTCTGCTGGCCGTTGGCGTGCTGCTGATGTTCTCCACCATCAGCTTCAAGCTGTACATCACGCTCAATTATTGATCGGCCCGAACGGGTACTCAGCTGTCCCAGCGGCGGGCGGCACTCTTGTCGCTTTCACGGCCTTCGACCCAGCGCGGGCCTTGCGCCGTGGCTTCCTTTTTCCAGAACGGCGCTCGCGTCTTCAGGTAGTCCATGACGAAGCGGCAGGCATCGAACGCGGCCTCGCGATGGGCACTGGCGGCGCCGACGAAGACGATGGGTTCGCCCGGTTCCAGCGCCCCGACCCGGTGCAACACGTCCAGCCGCAGCAGCGGCCAGCGCTGTTCGGCCTCTTCGACGATCTTCGCCAGGGCCTTCTCGGTCATGCCCGGCGCATGTTCGAGGAACATCCCGGCGACCTCCTGCCCGTCGTTGAAATCCCTTACGTAGCCGACGAACCCGGCCACCGCGCCGATACCCAGGTTGGCCGCATGCAGGGCATTGAGTTCGGCGCCAGGATCGAAGGCTGCCTGCTGAACACGAACACCCATGCTCAACCTCCGGTCACGGTCGGGAAGAAGGCCACCTCATCGCCGTCGCTCACGGGCTCGTCGAGGCCGCACAGCTCCTGGTTGCGGGCGCACATCAGGCTCTGCTCGCCGAGCACGGCCCAATCATCCCCACGCGCCAGCAGATGCCGGCGCACGTCATCCACACTGGCAAAAGTCGTATCCCACGGCAGACGCTCGCCATCGGTGCCAAGTGTTTCCCGATAACGGGCGTAATACTGGATCGAAATCATGCCTGCACCTGCCAATCACCACTCTTGCCGCCGCGCTTTTCCAGCAGCCGTACAGCTTCGATAATCATGCCCTTGTCCACCGCCTTGCACATGTCGTAGATGGTCAGCGCAGCCACGCTGGCGGCGGTCAGCGCCTCCATTTCCACCCCCGTCTGCCCGGCCAACTTGCAGGTGGCGCGAATCAGGACAGCGTCTGTGCCGTCCGCCTGCAACTCGACCTTGATGCTGGTCAGCAGCAGCGGATGGCAGAGCGGAATCAGTTCATGGGTCTTCTTCGCCGCCTGGATGCCGGCAATGCGCGCCACGGCGAACACATCGCCCTTGGGATGGCCACCCTGTTCGATCATCTGCAAGGTCTGCGGCAGCATCCGCACCCGCGCCTGCGCCACCGCCTCCCGTGCGGTAACAGCCTTGTCGGTAACGTCGACCATACTGGCACGACCTTGGGAATCGAGATGGGTGAGCATGGTCACTCCTGCGTTTTTACGAAGGCCCGCAGTGTAGCTCAGCTGCAAGCCAGCGTAGGGTGGATGTCGCTTTTTACATCCACCGAGGCTCCGCTCGTCGGGTCGATGAAGCGTGACCCGACCTACAGCCGCAAGCGAATCAGTGTGGCGGCTGGCGCCGAAACAACGTCAAGCGCTTTTCCGCTTTCACTTGAAGCTTATGGCTTGCAGCTTGAAGCTGCTTCCTTACATATTCGCCTCCGCATATTCGGCCAGCACCGAACGCGGTACGCCCTGCAACGTCACGTGAACGCCGTGAGGGAAATCCTTGAAGCGCTCGGTGAGATAGGTCAGCCCGGAACTGGTGGCTGAAAGGTAGGGCGTATCGATCTGCGCCAGGTTGCCCAGGCAGACCACCTTGGAACCGGCGCCGGCGCGGGTGATGATGGTTTTCATCTGGTGCGGCGTGAGGTTCTGGCATTCGTCGATCAGGATCAGGCTCTGCTGGAAGCTGCGCCCGCGGATGTAGTTGAGCGATTTGAACTGCAGCGGCACCTTCTGCAGGATGTAGTCGACGCTGCCGTGGGTGTTCTCGTCGTCCATGTGCAGGGCTTCGAGGTTATCGGTGATCGCGCCGAGCCAAGGCTCCATCTTTTCTGCCTCGGTGCCCGGCAGGAAGCCGATGTCCTCGTCCAGCCCCTGTACGCTGCGCGTGGCGATGATGCGCCGGTAGCGCTTGCTGACCACCGTCTGTTCGATGGCCGCGGCCAGCGCCAGGATAGTCTTGCCGGAACCCGCGGCGCCGGACAGATTGACCAGATGAATGTCCGGGTCGAGCAGGGCGAACAACGCCAGCGCCTGGTGGATGTCGCGCGGGCGCAGGCCCCAGGCTTCCTGATGCAGCAGGGGTTCCTGATGCATGTCCAGCAACAGCAGCTCGTCGGACTTGATGCCCTTGATCCAGCCGACGAAGCCCTGCTCGTCGAGAATGAATTCGTTGAGATGAACCGCAGGCAGGTTGTCGATCAGCTGCACCCGGTGCCAGGTCCGACCATGATCCTGCTGGGTTTCCACCTTGCTGACGCGATCCCAGAAGGAGCCGCTCAGGCTGTGATAACCGCGTGACAACTGGCCGACGTCATCAACCAGCTTGTCGGTGTGGTAATCCTCGGATGCCACACCGCAGGCGCGTGCCTTCAGGCGCATGTTGATATCGTTGGTCACCAGCACCACCGGCACGCCGGCATTGCGCTGCTGCAGCTCCACCACCTGGTTGATGATCTTGTTGTCGTTGAGATCTTCGGGCAGCCCTTTGGCGTCGGCGCTCCTGCTCATCAGTATCGAGAGGCTGCCGCAGTAGTCGCCCGTCGTATCGCGATGGATGGGCACGCCGAGTTCAACCTGCTCTGGCGTCGCCTTACCCAGTACCTTGTCGATCAGCCGGATGACCTGCCGGCATTCGGCGGCCACGCTGTGCTTGCCGCTCTTGAGCTTGTCCAGCTCTTCCAGCACGGTCATGGGGATGGCGACCTGGTGTTCTTCGAAGTTCAGCAGCGCGTTGGGGTCGTGGAGCAGGACGTTGGTGTCCAGAACGTAGAGGGTGGGCTGAGTAGCGCGGGGTCTGCCGTAATCATCCATTCGCAGTCACCTTTTCCGTAGAGCCGGTCGACGGAGCGTCTAAGCGCACCGCCACTAGGGACCACCGATTGCGAGGTCAGCAGACGTGGGCAGCAGGGGCCTGGGGCCACCCATCGGCCGCCACCTGTGTTGCAGGGCTCGGCGGTCTGTTACAGCTAATACCGCAAAAAAGATGACAAGAAAAAGTCTTTTCCGATTTGCGGAGGTTTTTTTGTCAACCGGACGGACAGCGCTTGGCGACCGATTCAGGGCGAGCTAGGCTCACGAATCAACCCCGTGCGCTTTTGCCGCAGTGATTGGCCTCCTTAGTCACCCAGGCCGCTCAGCACTACGATCCAAGCCCGTCATTGCGTACCGCGTCAGCGTTCGATAGTCATGGGTTGGTTGCAGCGTGCAGGATATCAATCGGGGCCATAGCTGGAGCCTTGACTGGGATAGCGCCTAGAATCGTCCCATATCAAAGGAGACCTCCAGATGCTGATGGTGATTTCACCGGCCAAGACCCTCGACTACGACACCCCGCCGACAACCGCACGCTTCACTCAACCCCAACACCTCGACCAGGCACAACTGCTGATAGGGATTCTGCGCGACTTCTCGCCCCAGCAGATCAGCCAGCTGATGCACCTGTCGGATAAGCTCGCAGCCCTGAACGTGGCCCGCTATGGCAGCTGGACGCCCAGCTTCACCCCGGAGAATGCCAAGCAGGCGCTGCTTGCTTTCAAGGGCGACGTCTACACGGGATTGAACGCCGAGGACTTTTCCGAAGAAGACTTCGACTTCGCCCAGCGCCACCTGCGCATGCTATCCGGGCTCTACGGCCTGCTGCGCCCCCTCGACCTGATGCAACCCTACCGCCTGGAAATGGGCACGAAACTGCAGAACCCGCGCGGCAAGGACCTTTATGCCTTCTGGGACGAACGCATCAGCCACTGGCTCAACGAAGCCCTGGCCGAACAAGGCGATGATGTGCTGCTCAACCTGGCTTCGAACGAATATTTCGGCGCGGTCAAACGCAAGGCGCTGAACGCACGGGTCATCAATGTAGATTTCAAGGACCTGAAGAACGGCCAGTACAAGATCATCAGTTTCTACGCCAAGAAAGCGCGCGGGCTGATGGCACGCCACGTGATCCGCGAACGCATCGACAATCCCGAACAGCTGAAGGCCTTCGACTGCGAAGGCTACCGCTACAGCCCCGACGACTCATCGATCGATCATCTGGTATTTCTACGCGACACACCGGCCTGACCGCGGCCTTCACAGCTGAAGCCGCTTCCACAGAAAGCGCACACCGAACCCATGGGCACGGCTTCAGCCGCGGAGCTTTCAGCCACCCGCCCCTCCTCCCCAAGCCACCGCAATAGCCCTCCGATCAGCGGCTGTCCGTCGGGGAACTAACCCGAGCCCCCCACAATCATAAGCCCGTGCCGGCAATGCCAGACGCACCTCGGCAGGCAGTCGCGCGTCCACATGGAACAAGAAGAACCCACCCTTCTCAACGATTCAGGAGATACACCATGATTCCGGTCATCCTCTCTGGCGGCAGCGGCTCTCGGCTCTGGCCACTTTCACGCAAGCTGTTTCCCAAGCAGTTTCTTGCCCTGACCAGTGAGCAGACCCTGTTCCAGCAGACCATTGAGCGACTGGCCTTCGAAGGCATGCAACCGCCGCTGCTGGTATGCAACAAGGAACACCGCTTTATCGTCAAGGAGCAACTGGCCGCCCGCAAGCTGAGCATCCAGAGCCTTCTCCTCGAGCCCTTCGGTCGCAACACCGCACCGGCCATTGCCCTCGCGGCGATGAAGCTGGTCGAGGATGGTCGTGACGAACTGCTGCTGGTCCTGCCGGCGGACCATGTCATCAAGGACCAGAAAGCCTTTCAGCGCTCCCTTGCGCTGGCCACCAACGCGGCGGAGAACGGCGAAATGGTGCTGTTCGGCATCCCGGCGACCAGCCCGGAAACCGGCTACGGCTACATCAAGTGTGACCTTGCCGAGCGCAACGGGCTGCCCGAAGGCATCAGCCGCGTCACCCGTTTCGTGGAAAAGCCGGACGAAACCAGCGCACAGCAATATGTCGATTCGGGCGATTACTACTGGAACAGCGGCATGTTTCTGTTCCGCGCCAGCGTTTTCCTCGAAGAGCTGAAAAAGCACGATCCGGACATCTATGACACTTGCAAGCTCGCGCTCGAACGTAGCGTCCATGACGGTGACGAAGTACTGATCGACTCTGCGACCTTCGCCTGCTGCCCGGACAATTCCATCGACTACGCCGTGATGGAGAAAACCGAACTGGCCTGCGTGGTGCCCATGTCCGCCGAGTGGAGCGATGTCGGCTCATGGTCCTCGATCTGGGAGGTTCTGGAGAAAGATGCCAACGGCAACGTCATCAAGGGCGACGTGATTGCCGAGGACAGCCGCAACTGCCTGGTGCATGGCAACGGCAAGCTGGTGACCGTGCTGGGCCTGGACGACATCGTCGTGGTGGAGACCAAGGACGCCATGATGGTCGCCCACAAGGACAAGGTACAGGACGTCAAGAAACTGGTCTCCAAACTGGACGGGCAAAACCGCACCGAGACCCGCAACCACTGCGCCGTCTACCGGCCTTGGGGCTGGTACGACTCCGTCGACATGGGAGGCCGCTTCCAGGTCAAGCGCATCTGCGTCAACCCCGGCGCCGCGCTGTCGCTGCAAATGCATCACCACCGTGCCGAACACTGGATCGTGGTATCCGGCACCGCCCAGGTAACCTGCAACGACAAGACCTTCCTGCTCACCGAGAACCAGTCGACCTACATTCCGGTGACCTCCATTCACCGCCTCGCCAATCCGGGCAAGATTCCGCTGGAAATCATCGAGGTACAGTCGGGAAGCTATCTGGGCGAAGACGACATCGAGCGGCTGGAAGATGTCTATGGCCGCGCTCAGGAAGACAAGGCAAAACAGTCCGTGCGCTGATGGCGCAACCCCCTGAAAAAGAACCGCGCCTGAAGGTGCGGTTTTTCATTTGGGCGAGGCAAGGAAAGCCATTACACGACGCAACACAATTATTGGCATTTTTTTCAGGCAGTTGGCTTGCAATAGCGGCGATCACCCTCATTAAATAGAAGGCATCTGAAAAGCAGCCTGCCCTCGAATGCAGGCGCAAAGCAGCTGTTTTTATCTACTTGCACTGCCGCAACATCACCGGGAAAAATCATTACGTGACAAAAGAGCAACTACGCGCCGAACTGGAACGCCAGGCTAGCCGCTTCCAGAACATATATGGCGGAGAAATAACCACTTACGCAGCCCAACCCGATCCCGAACGCAAACCCTGGCGCAAGAAGCCGACCGTTCACGATCAGGTATTCGAAGCGGAGCTGCAGAAGATGGAAAAGGAACTGTCTCAACAGACATCCCAGAACGATTGAGTTGACCGCTAGCGTTTACCGCCCAGCAACGACCCCATCAAGCCACGCGCCAACTGCCTGCCGAGCTGACTCGCAGCCTGGCGTATGGCGCTCTTGAATGCCCGACTGGCCAGATCACCGAGCATATCGCTCTCTTTGCTGCTCGCCTTCGGCGTCTTCGCCGCTTCGGACTCGGCCGCCAGCCTGGCGCGCTCCAGCAGAATCTCGTAGGCCGACTCGCGGTCGATGGCCTTGTCGTAACGTCCCCGCAACGCGGAACGGACGATCAGCTCACGCCGAGCCTGCTCATCAATCGGGCCCACTTGCGATTGCGGCGGCGCTATCGCCACACGCTGCACCATGGCCGGCGTGCCGTTGTCTTCCAGGCCACCCACCAGCGCCTCGCCGATACCCAGATCAACCAGGGTTTCCAACGTGGGGAAGTCAGGATTGGCCCGAAAACCCTCCGCCACCGCACGCAGCGCCTTCTGCTCCCTGACCGTATAGGCCCGCAGGCCATGCTGAATCCGCAACCCCAGCTGGGCCAGGACTTCGTCCGGCAGATCCGAGGGTGACTGGGTGACGAAATAGACGCCAACGCCCTTGGAACGAATCAGCCGCACAACCTGTATCAGCCGCTCCTGCAAGGCGCGCGGCGTACCGCGAAACAGCAGATGAGCTTCGTCGAAAAACAGCGCCAGCAGCGGACGATCCGCATCACCACGCTCGGGCAGTTGCTCGAACAGCTCGGCCAGCAACCAGAGCAGGAAGGTCGCATAGACCTTGGGCGCCTGATGCACCAGTTGACTGGCATCGAGCAGGTGAATCTGCCCGCGCTCGCCATGTTTCTGCAGTAGGTCCTCGATGGCCAGTGCCGGCTCGCCGAACAGGGCTTCGGCACCCTGTTGCTCCAGCGTCGCCAACCGCCGCAACAGCGCCTGGGCCGACGCACCGGTCAGCAACGCGGCATCCTCACCCAGCACTTCGGGATTCTGCCGCAGGTGATTGAGCAGCGCCTTCAGGTCCTTGATGTCCAGCAGCAGGAGCGCATCGCGATCGGCAATCTTGAACGCCGCATAGAGCGCCGCCTGCTGGCTGTCGGTCAATTCCAGCAGGTTGCCCAGCAGCAGCGGCCCCATTTCGGTCAATGTCGTGCGCAAGGGGTGCCCGCTCTGCCCCTGCACATCCCATAGCGTCAGCGGGCAGGCCCGCGGCTGATAGTCGAGCCAGGGCATGCTGGCGATACGCTCGGCAATCTTGCCCTTCGGCGCGGCTGGAGCGCCCAGACCGCACAGGTCGCCCTTGATATCCACGGCGAACACCGCAACGCCGGCATCGCTGAATTGCTCGGCAAGGCGCTGCAAGGTAACCGTCTTGCCCGTGCCTGTAGCACCGGCAATCAGCCCATGGCGATTGGCCAGGCGCAATGAGTGAGTATTGGCGGCGCCCGTAGCGTCCGCACCCAACACCAGGCAATCGCTGTATGACATTCGGCCTCCGATATGGCAGCGGCGAATCGGCTGGCAGGCCAACCGGTTTTACCAATGGATCTACCCTACCTCGTCCGTGCGCGGCTCAGTTGAAAACCATCGTCTTGTTGCTGTGAACCAGCACACGGTCCTGCAAGTGATAGCGCAGACCGCGAGAGAGCACCATTTTTTCCACATCCTTGCCCAGACGCACCATGTCTTCGATGCTGTCACGGTGGCTGACGCGCACCACGTCCTGCTCGATGATGGGACCGGCATCGAGCTCTTCGGTGACGTAGTGGCAGGTCGCGCCAATCAGCTTCACGCCCCGCATCGACGCCTGATGATAGGGCTTGGCGCCGACGAATGACGGCAGGAAGCTGTGATGGATATTGATCACCCGCTGGGCAAACTCTTCGCAGAGCTCGGACGGCAGAATCTGCATATAACGCGCCAGCACGATGACATCGGCACGGTGCTCGCGAACCAGGCGCGATACCTCGGCAAAGGCCTCATCCTTGCGGCCCGGCTCGACCGGCACATGGAAATAGGGAATGCCATGCCATTCGACCATGCTGCGCAGGTCGTCGTGATTGGAGATCACGCAGGGAATATCGCAATCCAGCTCGCCACTGTGCCAGCGGTGCAGCAGATCGGCCAGGCAGTGAGACTCCCGGCTGGCCATCAACACCACGCGCTTGCGCTCCTGCGAGTCGGTGATGCGCCACTCCATGGAGAACTGTCGGGCAATGGGCGCGAACGCCTGACGAAAGCCCTCCAGATCGAAGGGCAGCGAATCCGCGCGGATTTCATGGCGCATGAAGAACCAACCACTCTGATGATCGGAGTGGTGATTGGCTTCGGTGATCCAGCCATTGTAGGTCGCCAGAAAATTACTGACCTTGGCAACGATACCGACACCATCGGGGCAGGCAATGACCAGCCTGAATGTGCGCATTGAAGATAACTCCGGCTTGCAAAAAAGACGCGGCATTCTATCCCAGCGGATAAAAGCACAACCAGTTGATTGAAAGAACGAGCTGCCCATTCGAGGCAGCGCAAGCATGCCTGCGGGCAGACAGCACGCCGGCCTATCCCCTGCAGCGCCTGAACTGCAACAGCCTCATGCAAGCGGCCAGGCGAAGAGTGCCGGAGGCGCCGATCATCATGCCGCGGCTTTATTGCCCCTGCCTGACAAGATGCGCATGCGTGCCGATGAAAAACTGAGGGAGTTATCCGGATCACAAACAGCGGCAATTAATAAAAAATGCTCATTCTTTCAATCCCTACTATATTTACTTGTGCATTGCAGCTGTCTATGATTGCCAACACTTGCGTTCAAACCTATACCAAGGAAGTGACATGTCGCTGATCAATGAATACCGCGCCACCGAAGAAGCCATCAAGGAACTTCAGGAACGCCTGAAGTCTCTTTCCGCAGACGACAAGCTGAAAAAGGAGCTGGAGTTCGAAGGCAAACTGCGCGAACTCATGGGCGAATATCAGAAGTCGCTGCGAGACATTATCGCCCTGCTTGATCCGGATGCTCGTAACATCAAGACACAACGCATGAGCCGCGCACCGGCAACGGCCAAGCGTGCTCGTCGCGTCAAGCAATACAAGAATCCGCACAATGGTGATGTGATTGAAACCAAAGGCGGCAATCACAAGACACTGAAAGAATGGAAAGCAAAATGGGGCTCTGCGGAAGTTGAAGGCTGGGCCACTCTGCTCGACTGATTCTTCCCGCATCACCCAAAGCCATCTGGCGCAGCACTTGGCGCCAGATGGCTTTTTTTTGTTTCCGCTTTTGTGGGTTTCAGTCCATCAGGGTGCTGAAAACGCAGGCGATGGCAACGCAAGGATTTTTCAGCGGCTTGGCATATAGCACTCACGCAACCCTTGCGCATGCTCCGCCCACTGGCGCAGCAACTTGGCCTGGGCGGGGCTTGCCGTCGCCATTATTTCCTGCAGGCTTCTGTCGAACTGCTCCAGCGTATTGGGAGCCCCGTATTGAGGATCGCTCAGACGTTGCCTGCAAAACGTCTGCCACTGCTCTTTTTCCGCTACCGACAGGCACTCAGGAAAATTGCGCGCGCGATATCGGGAATAGAGTTCCGGCAGGCGCTCATCATCAAAGGCAAACATCTCCTGCGAAGACGCCAGGTTTCGAACCTGATCACAGAGCCTGCGATCCCGTTCGCCGAGAAAGCCATCATAAAGTTGCTGCTCCGGATCTGTCGTTTCCTCAAACGCTTCCTGCTGATAGATGACAGCCAGCTTTTCACGCCACTGCGCCTGTTGCCCCTGAAGTTCGCTGGCTCTGGACTGGCAAGACTGCATATCCAGCCCCAGTCGTTCGATATCCGCTGCACGCAAGACCTTCATCGGTGCAAGTACCGGGCAGCGATTGACCTGCACAAGTTTCAGCGGAACCGGAAGTTTTCCATCCAGATCTTCCCGGCGCGTATATAGCCGCTCACGCAACTCCTCGGCAGATGCTTGCAACAGGGGCGAGCAGTCGGCATTCAAATCGCACACGATCAGTGCATTACGATTGCGCGGATGCCAGGTCAGCGGCAATACCACCGACAGATAATGACGGGCCGCCGAGAAGCGCCCGGAAACATGTACCAGCGGTTTCAGCAATTCGATCTGCTCGATTACCGCGTTCTTGCGACGCAACCGGTAGAGATAGTCATAGAGCTTGGGTTGTCGCTCGCGTATCAACCGGGCCAGAGCGATGGTGGCCCGCACATCGGACAAGGCATCGTGCGCCTGCAGGTGCTCCAGCCCATTAGCCTGACTCAGGCACTCCAGTTTGAGGGTCACGCGCCCTTCTTCCTGCGGCCAGACCAACCCCTCCGGGCGCAGCGCATAGGCGGTGCGCACCAGATCGATCAGGTCCCAACGGCTGTTGCCGCCCTGCCATTCCCGCGCATAGGGATCATGGAAGTTGCGGTACAAGCTATGCCGCAGCACTTCATCATCGAAACGCAGGCTGTTGTAGCCAGCTCCACAGGTGCCCGGCTGTGCCAGTTCGCGGTGCAGTCGCTCGATGAACTCCGCCTCGCACAGTCCCTTCTCGGCCAGGATCGCCGGTGTGATGCCGGTGACCAGGCAGGCCGCCGGATGCGGCAGAATGTCGTCGGCGGGTCGGCAATAGATGTTCAACGGTTCGCCGATTTCCTCCAGCGCCTCGTTGGTGCGAATACCCGCGACCTGCAAGGGCCGGTCTCGGCGCGTCGAGATGCCGGTTGTTTCGAAGTCGTACCAGAAGATGCTGGATGTCACGGCAGATTCCTTCAGAGAGCAAGTGCGGCGCATGTATGTCCGTCGCCGCATCGCGGCATTGTGCCCAAAAATGCCTGCAGGTTCTGGTCGAACGCCGCATTCAATGCTTACATGCGCGCTTGCGAACCGGAACGGGCCCGCATCACGCCATTAGTTCGACGGACACAGTCATTGTCTTCTGCTTCGAATCGCACAGCGCTGCTGGACAACACTCACCGGGTCGAGACGCCGGAAGGCATCGACCTGCTGCTGCGCCCGGCGGGGCTGGTGCCGCGCGCGCTGGCATTCGCGCTGGACCTGCTGATTCGCGGTGCACTGCTGGTGGTGCTGGGGCTTGGCCTGAAGCTGCTGGGCCAGTTCGGATTGGGTACCGGCGCGCTGCTGCTGTTTCTCGTGCAGTGGTGGTACATGGTGCTGTTCGAGGTGTTCAACCAGGGACGGACGCCCGGCAAGCGCTGGCTGGGGCTGAAGGTCGTGCATGACGACGGCACCCCGGTTGACTGGGCCTCCTCGCTGACGCGCAACCTGCTGCGCTTCGTCGATATCCTGCCGTTCGGTTATTTTCTCGGTGCGCTGTGCTGCCTGTGGAATCCCTCGTTCAAGCGCCTGGGCGATCTTGCCGGCGGTACCCTGGTGATCTACGACACGCGAGGCTTTCAGCAGCCGCAGTTGCCGGAAGCCGAGCCGCAGCCAGCACCCTTCGCGCTGGATCTGGAGGAGCAGCGCGCGCTGATCGCCTTTGCCGAACGCCAGACCACCCTCTCGCCTGAGCGCCGCCAGGAGCTGGCCGCGATCCTCGCGGAGCCGCTGAAGGTCACACCCGAACAGGCGCAGGCGCGTCTCAACGGCATTGCCCGCAGCCTGGTGGGCTCGGCATGAAGCAGAGCCACTTCGAAGCTCGCCATCAGGCCGAGTGGCATGCCTTCGGCGACACCCTCGACGCCCTCGAAAAAGGACGGAAAGGCCCACCCGCCACCATCAGCGACTTTCCGGCAGCCTACCGGCGCCTCTGCCAGCACCTCGCCCTGGCCCGCTCGCGCGGCTACAGCAGCCATTCGGTCGATTACCTGCAGCAACTGGCCCAGCGCGGACATCAGCAACTGTACCGCCACCGCAGCCCGCTGGGCGGTCGCCTGCTGGGCTTCATGCTGGGCGGCTTTCCCCGGCTGGTGCGCGAAGAATGGCGCCATGTACTGGCCGCCAGCCTGTTCTTTTACCTGAGCCTGCTGGGCATGGCCGCGCTGGTTCTGGCCTTCCCCGAACTGGTATACAGCCTCGTCAGCTCCGACCAGGTCGCGCAGATGGAAGCCATGTATGACCCCGCAGCTCGCCGCCTGGGCGAATTCGGCACCCGTGGTTCTGGCGAAGACTGGGTGATGTTCGGCTATTACGTGATGAATAACATCGGCATCGCCTTCCAGACTTTCGCCGGCGGCCTGCTGTTCGGGCTTGGCACCCTGTTCTACCTGCTGTTCAACGGTTTGATGATTGGCGCAATCGCCGGCCACCTCACCGGCATTGGCTACCACCAGCCGTTCTGGTCGTTCGTCATCGGCCATGGCGCCTTCGAGCTGACCGCCATCACCCTGGCCGGCGCCGCCGGGCTGAAGCTGGGCGCGGCGCTCATTGCGCCTGGCCACCTGGGTCATGGCGAGGCACTGCGGCTGGCGGCGGCCCGCGCGGTGCGGCTGATCGCCGGGGCCACGCTGATGTTGCTGATCGCCGCCTTCATCGAGGCCTACTGGTCCTCGATGACCTTCACTTCGGCGCCGGTCAAATATGCCGTGGGAGCGCTGTTGTGGCTGCTGGTTGGCCTGTATTTCACCCTGGGTGGCAGGAGCCGGTATGCATCTGAATGATGCCAGCGTAGCCATCCGCCCACGCAGTGCCTGGGAAGCACTGGATCTCGGCATCCTGCTGGCGCGCCGCCATGCCGGCCTGCTGATGCTCTCCTGGGCGCTGCTGACGTTGCCGGTTTTCGTCCTGCTGAGCCTGATGCTCTGGCAGCACCCGAGTCTCGCCGTATTGCTGTTCTGGTGGCTCAAGCCGCTCTACGAACGCCTGCCGCTGTTTATTCTGTCGTGCGCCCTGTTCGGCAACACGCCCTCGCTGGGCGAAAGCTTCCGCGCATTACCCGGCCTGCTGCGCTCGCAATGGCTGGCCAGCCTGACCTGGCGCCGGCTGAGCCTGACCCGCAGTTTCGACCTGCCGGTGCTACAGCTTGAACAATTGTCCGGTTCCGTCCGCCGCCAACGCCTGATCGTGCTGGGGCAGCGCGATACCGGCGTCGCAACCTGGCTGACCATCGTCGGCATGCATCTGGAGCTTGCCTTGTGGCTGGGCGCGCTGGCGCTGCTCTACCTGCTGATTCCCGCCGAGTTGCTCAGCGACTGGAAATGGCAGGATCTGCTGCACGCCAGCGACGACCTGCTCTGGCTCGAACACCTGTCCAACCTGCTCTATGTGCTGGTGCTGATGGTCTGGGAGCCGATCTACGTGGCCAGCGGCTTCAGCCTCTATCTGAACCGCCGCACCCAGCTGGAAGCCTGGGATCTGGAGCTGAGTTTCCGGCGCCTGGGCGAACGCTTGAAAAGCCTGCTGCCGGTCATGCTGATCGGTGCCGGACTGCTGTTCGCCACGCCACCAGAGGCGGTTTGGGCGGACACACCCGAGCCAGCACCTGAGCACGAGCGATTACTCAACCAGCCCCTGACCAGCCAGGACGCCAGCACAGCGATTGCCGAACTGCTGGCCCAGCCGCCATTCAGGAACGACGAAACGGTGACGCGCTGGCGCTTTGGCGAAGAACAGAAGGACGATGAGCCCGGCTGGCTGGCGCGTTTGCTTGAAAGCCTGTCAGGGTTCGACAGCCTCCGCCGCATACTGGACAACCTCGCCAGCGCGCTTGAAATCCTGCTCTGGGCCGGCCTGTTCGGACTGATCGGCCTGGCGCTGTGGCGTTACCGGGAATGGATCAGGCTGCATGTGGGGCGCTTGCGCAATCCGCGAATCACCCGCCGACCAGCCCCGGACCTGCTGTTCGGCCTCGACGTGGTGCCGGAAAGCCTGCCGGCGGACATCACCGGCGAAGTGGCACGGCTCTGGGACGCAGAACCGCGCGCGGCGCTGGGGCTGCTCTACCGGGCATTCCTCAGCCGGCTGCTGCATCAGCACGGATTGCCGCTGACAGGCGCCCATACCGAAGGTGAAATTCTGCACCTGGTACGCGCAACGACCCAGGCGGACCTCACCCGCTATGCCGAAAGTCTGACCGAACACTGGCTCAATCTCGCCTATGGCCATCGCCTGCCACCGGATGCCGCACGGGACGAACTCTGCAGCCAGTGGCACGTGCTGTTCGAGCCACAGGTGAGCGCATGAACCGGCGTCATGCGGTCTATCTGGCAGCGGCGCTGCTGCTCGGCGCCCTGCTGCTGTTCGCCGCCAGCAGGCTGCAGCCTTATGAAGAGGTGATCGAGCACGGTCCAGCCCCCGAAGTGCAGCGCAATTCCTATCTGGCGGCCAGACTGTTTCTCTCCGCTCAGGGCCGGGCGATCAGCCACGACGAAGGCCTTGTCGACCTGTTCAATACGCAACCTCAGAATCAGGTTCTGCTGTTTCTGGGCCAACGCGAGTCGATGACGCCACAGCAGGTCCAGCGCCTGCTGGCCTGGACCGCAAAAGGCGCACATCTAGTCTTCGTTGCCGAACGGCTCTGGGATGAGCAGGCCAGGGCCAGCGGCGATCTGCTGCTCGATGCGCTGAATCTGCAACAGTACGAGGCCAGCGAAGATGACAAAGCGGTCACGGCGGTTGCCAATGGAGAAAAGCAGCCGCAACTGACCCGCCTGTATCTGGAAAACGAAGAAGCACCAGCCTATCTGGCCTTCGATACGCGCTTTCATCTCTACGATGCCGACAGCAAGGCCCACGCCTGGGCTAACAGCCCCGGCGCCACACATATGCTGCAACTGCGCCACGGCGACGGCCTGATCACGGCGCTCACCGACAGCTGGATCTGGCAGAACGACAACATCGACCAATACGACCATGCCTGGCTGCTCTGGTATCTCACCCAGGATCGCGACGTGACCCTGGTCTACAACGCCCGGCACGACAACCTGCTGCAACTGTTGCTGCGCCATTTCCCCGAGGCACTGGCCGCCCTGCTGCTGACCCTGCTACTGGCGACCTGGCATCTGGCCCAACGCCACGGGCCGCGACAGCAGCCGGCGGCGCCCGGCCAGCGCCAACTGCAGGAACATCTGCGTGGCAGCGCGGACTTCCTCTACCGGCATGCGGGTCAGCAGCACCTGCTGACCCGTCTGCAACACGATATCCGGCGGCAAGCCCGTCGACGGCATGGTACGTTTGACTGCCTGTCGCATACCGAGCAGTGCCAGCTGCTGGCGAAACTCAGCCACCTGCCTGGCGAAACCATTGACGAGGCGCTGCGCCCACCCGCGGCCAAGCCCGTCAGCGCCGCCGAATTCACCCGTCAGGTTTCGTGCCTGCAACGCCTCAGGAATGCTCTATGAACGACACCCCCAGTGAATCCAGTCATGCCGATCTCCAGCGCCAGCGCGCCAGCCAGCTGGCACAGGCGTTGCGTCAGGAGCTGCACAAGGCGGTCATCGGCCAACAGGAAATCGTCGATGGCGTACTCACCGCGCTCATCGCCGGCGGCCACGTATTGGTCGAAGGCGTGCCGGGGCTGGGCAAGACCCTGCTGGTGCGTGCGCTGGCGCGCTGTTTTGGCGGTGAGTTCTCACGGATTCAGTTCACCCCGGACCTGATGCCCAGCGACATCACCGGCCACGCGGTCTATGACCTCGCCAGCGAGCAGTTCAGGCTGCGCAAGGGACCGGTGTTCACCAACCTGCTGCTGGCCGACGAAATCAACCGCGCGCCAGCGAAAACCCAGGCCGCGCTGCTGGAAGTCATGCAGGAGCGCCAGGTCACGCTCGAAGGCCGAGCGCTGGCCGCGCCACAGCCTTTCCTGGTAATGGCCACGCAGAATCCCATTGAGCAGGAAGGTACCTATCCACTGCCCGAGGCCGAACTCGACCGTTTCATGCTGATGCTGCGCATGGATTATCCGCAGGCCGACGAAGAGCTGGAACTGGTCCGCCAGGTCACCCGCTCGGCACGCACCGACATCCTCGATATCAGCGGGCTGCGTGTTCTATTGCAAGCGAAGGACGTCCAGGCCCTGCAGAAGATTGCCAGCGACATGCCCCTCGACGAACAGGTGCTCGATTATGCCGTGCGTCTGGCCCGCGCGACGCGCAACTGGCCCGGCCTGAGCCTGGGCGCCGGGCCGCGCGCTTCCATCGCCCTGGTGCGCTGCGCGCGTGCGAGAGCGCTGCTGCGCGGCGGTGAGTTCGTCACCCCGGACGACGTCAAGGGCTGCGCACTGGCCGTACTACGCCATCGTGTCCGGCTCTCGCCGGAACTGGAGATGGAGGGCATGTCGGTGGACCAACTGTTGCTGCAGCTGCTTGACCAGATCACGGCGCCACGCCTTTGAGCCGACCGCACAAACGAGACATCCGATGAACCCGACCCGGCGTCTGCTCCACGCACTGCTCCTGCTGCTCGGCCTGGCCGTGCCGCTGGGAGCGCTGTCGGCTCTGGGCCAGCCCGCGCATCCGGCCATCCACAGCGCCTGGTGGGGACTGCTGCTTTGCCTGGGCCTCGCAGCCCTGTTCGATGCCCTGGGCCTGCGCCGCCTGCCTTCACCCGAGCTGCAACGCAACCTGTCCGGCAACCTGGCACTGGGGCACTGGCATGAGGTACGTCTGCAGATACGGCACGCGCTGCCCCGGCTATTGCGCCTGGATATCTTCGATCACCCGCCGACCGCTATGGTATTCGAGCATCTGCCGCGCAGCCTGCAACTGGCGCCCGGCAAGCAGGCCGAACTTACCTATCGGGTGCGTCCACAGCGTCGCGGCCACTTCAGCGCCAGCCATTGCGAGGTCCGCCTGTACGGCCCGCTGGGCTTGTGGCGCCAGCGGCGGTTGTTGCCACTGGAATCGCAGACGCGGGTCTATCCGGATTTCACCCGCCTGCATGGCGCACCGCTGATGGCCGTGGACAGTTGGCTGAGCCGGCTGGGCGTCAGTCAGCAACCCCGCCGCGGGCTTGGCCTGGAGTTTCACCAACTGCGCGACTTTCGCGAGGGCGACACCCTGCGCCAGATCGACTGGAAGGCCACGGCCCGCAAACGCACCCCCATCGCCCGCGAATATCAGGACGAACGTGACCAGCAGATCCTGCTGATGCTCGACTGTGGCCGGCGCATGCGCAGCCAGGGCGGCGCCCTGTCACATTTCGACCATGCGCTCAACGCGAGCCTGCTGCTGGGCTATGTCGCCCTGCGCCAGGGCGATGCGCTGGGCCTGTGCAGCTTCGCCACCGAACAGCGCCGCTTCATCGCGCCCGCCAAGGGCCAAGAACAGCTCACTACCCTGCTCAACGGCGTGTATGACCTTAGCGAAACCCTGCAACCCGCCGACTTCGCCCGCGCGGCCAGCGATGTCCTCGAACGACAGAAGCGCCGTGCGCTGGTGATCATCCTCAGCAACCTGCGCGACGAGGACGATGAAGAACTGCTCGATGCGGTGCGCCGCCTTTCAGGTCGGCATCGGATACTGGTGGTGAGCTTGCGCGAACCCATCCTCGACGCCCTGCGCCAGCAGTCGATAAGCGGCTTTCAGGATGCGTTGAGCTATTGCGGCGCCCTGGACTACCTGAGCACCCGTGACAGGCTGCATGAGCGATTGCTGGCCCAGGGCGTTCCGGTGCTCGAAGCCCTGCCCCATGAGCTTGGCCCGCAGTTGATCAGCCGCTATCTGGCCTGGAAAAGAGGCGGCGTGATCTAGCGCCTCGTAGGGGCGGCCACGGAAATGCGAAACGGTCGGCTAGGGTCTGTTGATGTTTCGGCGCAAGCCGCGTTGCAGCGTCAAATGTCGCCAGGCAAGGCGCGGGACGCAGGTAATGGTCGCTCCCTTGCCAAGTCCCGCAACGCCGCATGGCGACATTTGACGCGCAACCCAAAGGGACGGGCCAGTTTTTGCGCGGAGCGTTGTTGCTCAACGGCTCATTTGGACGACCAAACTTCGCGTCTCGCGCCTAGCCCCGCGCAAAAACTGGCTCCGTCGCGGTCGCGACGAAACGTCAACAGACCCTAGGTCCCGTGGCAGCGATCCTCATCCTCTGCCCTGCTGGGCGACGAGCCGGAACGCGGCAGGCGAGCAGGAGGAATCTGCAGTGCAGGGCGGAAACTGAAGTACCGCTGCAATGCGTCAATCATGACCCGAATGTCAGCGGGCGGTGAAATCAGGGCAAAGCCGGAATCAAAACTGCCTGGCGTGACATCCTCGCGGGACCAGAGGCAGGTCGCGCTGATATCGACATAGCGCAACTCACCATGCTGAGCGGGAATTTTCAGGCGCATCTCGAAACGCACATCGGTCATCATCGGATAACGACTGATCAGCATCAGCCCGGTTTCCGAAAGATTGCCAATGAAACCCAGCGGCTTATCGGTGAATCGGTTGAATACGTTGAGGTAATACGGCAACTGGTGCCGCTGGATACTTCGCTGATTGAGCATGTTCATGGGTTCCTGCCCTGCCGCGAAGGTGACTGCTGCCGGCCTCAGCTGCAGCCTGCATTGATGCGGTCGATCAACTGCTGTCGCGCCGCGCTTATTTCTTTTTCACTGTAGTAGACCCGTTCGCCCTTTGCATCGCTGCGAAAGTAGCGACCACCACGGGACAGGCTCGCCAGCTCCTCGCGCCACTGTCGACATGCCTGTTCACGCAGTGCCTGCTGCTCGCGCATCGCCTGTTCGGCTCGCTGCTGCTCCTGCCGGCGTGCATCGAAGAAGCGTTCGGCACGCGCCTCGCGGTTGCGGGTCGCCTCATCACGCTCGATGACCTGAGGCCTGACTTCGACCTGCTCGGCTCCCGGCCTCGGGCGCGCCTCGAAATGCACGTTTCCCTGGGAATCGACCCAGCGGTAAATCTGCGCCATCGTCAGCGATGGCAGAAACAGGACGAGCAGCAATAACAGTGTGTTCCGCATGGGCTCCTTCCCGTTCCACCAGTTTCAAGGCCGCTCAGGGCCTGGCCGCATGGGTCGCCGCCTGTTCAGCCGGCTGGTAGTGCCCCAACTGGCGCAGGGTCTCCAGCCGGGCACGCCCACGGAAGGCATATTCGCTGGCCGGGTAGCGGGACTGGATAAAGCGATAGGTTTCCACCGCATCGACGAACAGTCCCTGGCGCTCCAGACACTGACCGCGCAGCAGAGAGATCTCCGGCTGCAGGTTGTCACGCGGGCGGCTACGCCGCTCGGCCTGGGACAGTTCGAGTGCCACCTTGCCGCAATCGCCCTGCTCGTAGTGCCGGTAGGCATTGTCGAGATGACGATCGAGTGCGCTTCTGCTGCTGCAGCCTACGCTGAGGGTGGCCAGAAAAAGAATCAAAAAGGTGCGCATGGGTAAATCCTCCGATTCCGGCTTATCGACCACAATGGCAAAAACTGCAATCCGTTCGGCTATCGAAGCGGCATTTCGAGCCCGTTTCAGCCACCCGCAAAGAGTAGTGCTGACCAACAATGACTACAGCCACGGGGCGTAGTAGCCTCCGGCCCACTCTGTGAAGAAGAAGGAAGAATCGGATGATCCCGCGTCGCACCAAAATCGTTGCCACCCTTGGTCCTGCCAGCAGCTCGCCGCAGGTGCTGGAAAAAATGATCCTGGCCGGCCTGGATGTCGCCCGGCTGAATTTTTCCCACGGCACGCCGGACGAACACCGCGCACGGGCACAGCTGGTACGTGACATCGCCGCGCGCCATGGTCGCTTCATTGCCATTCTGGGCGACCTGCAAGGGCCGAAGATCCGTATCGCAAAATTCACCGACAAGCGTATCGAGCTGGCCGAAGGCGATCACTTCCGTTTCTCCGTCACGCATCCACGTGATGCCGGCACACAGGAAGTCGTGGGCATCGACTACCCCGACCTGATCAAGGATTGCAGCGTGGGCGATGAGCTGCTGCTCGACGATGGCCGCGTGGTCATGCGCGTCGACAACGCCACTGCCGACGAGCTGCATTGCACCGTATTGATCGGCGGCCCGCTGTCGGACAACAAGGGCATCAACCGTCGCGGCGGTGGCCTGACCGCACCAGCGCTGACCGCCAAGGACAAGGCCGATATCAAGCTCGCCGCCGAGATGGAGCTGGACTATCTGGCCGTCTCCTTCCCCCGTGACGCCGCCGACATGGAGCTGGCACGCCGCCTGCGCGACGAAGCCGGCTCCAGCGCCTGGCTGATCGCCAAGATCGAGCGCGCCGAAGCGGTGGCCGACGACGAAGCCCTGAACGGGTTGATTCTCGCCAGCGATGGGGTGATGGTGGCGCGCGGCGATCTGGGCGTGGAAATCGGCGATGCCGAACTGGTGGGCATCCAGAAGAAGATCATTCTGCATGCACGCCGCTACAACAAGGTGGTGATCACCGCGACGCAGATGATGGAGTCGATGATCCAGAGTCCGATGCCAACCCGCGCCGAAGTGTCCGATGTAGCCAACGCCGTTCTCGACTACACCGATGCAGTCATGCTCTCGGCGGAAAGCGCGGCGGGCGACTATCCGGTCGAGGCGATCACCGCCATGGCCCGGGTCTGCGTAGGCGCGGAAAAACACCCGACCAGCACTCGCTCCGGCCACCGCCTCGGCCAGCGCTTCGAGCGCAGCGACGAAAGCACGGCGCTGGCGACGATGTACACCGCCAACCATTTCCCGGGGGTCAAGGCCATCATCGCCCTGACGGAAAGCGGCTACACCCCGCTGATCATGTCGCGCATTCGCTCTTCGGTACCTATTTTCGCCTTCTCCCCCTATCGAGAAACTCAGGCACGGGTAGCGATGTTCCGAGGCGTGCAGACCATCCCCTTCGACCCTGCCGCACTACCGGCGGACAAGGTCAGTCAGGCGGCTGTGGATGAGTTGCTCAAGCGCGACATCATCAAGCTCGGCGACTGGGTCATCCTGACCAAGGGTGACACCTATCACGGTACTGGCGGGACCAACACCATGAAGATCCTGCGAGCGGGCGATTCGCTGAGCTGATACCTCTTGCAGAAGGCGGGGCGAATCCAGCCCCGCCATTACCCCGCCCGGACGCATATCCCTTCGCCTTTGGTCCGTCTGTGTATGCGCTTGCACAGCGGGTTATACTGCCGCGCATTTTTCCAACCTGAGCGCGTCGGTTGCCTTCTCGGCGCGCCTCGTCTCCGCCCCGCCAAGAGGACGCGCTGCATGACCGTGATCAAGCAAGACGACCTGATACAAAGCGTTGCAGACGCTTTGCAGTTCATCTCCTATTACCACCCCGTCGACTTCATCCAGGCGATGCACGAAGCCTACCTGCGTGAAGAGTCGCCGGCGGCGCGCGACTCCATGGCGCAGATTCTGATCAACTCGCGCATGTGCGCCACCGGTCATCGACCGATCTGCCAGGACACCGGCATCGTCACCGTCTTCATCCGCGTCGGCATGGACGTGCGCTGGGACGGCGCCACCATGAGCGTCGACGACATGATCAACGAAGGCGTTCGCCGCGCCTACAACCTGCCGGAAAACGTCCTGCGCGCCTCGATCCTGGCCGACCCGGCAGGCGCGCGCAAGAACACCAAGGACAACACCCCGGCGGTGATCCACTACTCCATCGTCCCCGGCGACAAGGTGGAAGTGGACGTCGCGGCCAAGGGCGGCGGCTCCGAGAACAAGTCGAAGATGGCCATGCTCAACCCGTCCGACTCCATCGTCGACTGGGTGCTCAAGACCGTCCCGGAAATGGGCGCCGGCTGGTGCCCGCCGGGCATGCTCGGCATCGGCATCGGCGGCACCGCCGAGAAGGCCGCGGTGATGGCCAAGGAAGTGCTGATGGAGCACATCGACATCCATGAGCTGAAGGCCCGCGGCCCGCAGAACAAGATCGAGGAAATGCGTCTTGAGCTGTTCGACAAGGTCAACCAGCTGGGCATCGGCGCCCAGGGCCTGGGCGGCCTGACTACCGTGCTCGACGTGAAGATCATGGACTACCCGACCCACGCCGCATCCTTGCCGGTGTGCATGATCCCCAACTGCGCCGCCACCCGCCACGCACACTTCGTGCTGGATGGCTCCGGCCCCGCCGCCCTGGAAGCCCCATCGCTGGACGCCTACCCGGAAATCGTCTGGGAAGCAGGCCCGTCGGCACGCCGCGTCAACCTCGACACCCTCACCCCGGAAGAGGTACAGAGCTGGAAACCGGGCGAAACCGTCCTGCTCAACGGCAAGATGCTCACCGGTCGCGACGCCGCGCACAAGCGCATCGTCGACATGCTCAACAAGGGCGAAGAGCTGCCGGTGGACCTCAAGGGTCGCTTCATCTATTACGTCGGCCCGGTCGACCCGGTGGGTGACGAAGTGGTTGGCCCGGCCGGCCCGACCACTGCCACGCGCATGGACAAGTTCACCCGTCAGATCCTAGAAAGCACAGGCCTGCTGGGTATGATCGGCAAGTCCGAGCGCGGCCCCATCGCCATCGACGCGATTCGTGACAACAAGGCCGTGTACCTGATGGCCGTCGGCGGCGCAGCCTACCTCGTCGCCCAGGCGATCAAGAAATCCCAAGTGCTGGCCTTCGCCGAGCTGGGCATGGAAGCCATCTACGAGTTCGAGGTGAAGGACATGCCAGTGACCGTCGCCGTCGACACCAAGGGCGAATCGGTGCACATCACCGGTCCCGCGATCTGGCAGCAGAAGATCGCCGAGAACCTGGCCGTGGAAGTGCAGTAACGACCTTCGCGCGCTGAACGGAGAGCCCGGCCTTGTGCCGGGCTTTCTGCTTTCTGGCGGCCCTCAGCCTCGCCCGTTGCGCAACCTGACGAACAGCTTCTCGACCTTCTCCCGCGCCCAGGGCGTGCGGCGCAGAAAGGTCAGACTCGACTTGATGCTCGGCTCACTCTTGAAGCAGCGAATGTCGACTCGCTCGGCCAGGCCCTCCCAACCATAGCGAGCGTGCAACTCGATCAGCATGGCTTCGAGGGTGACGCCATGCAACGGATTGTTCGGGACTGCGCTCACGGATGGCTCTCTCGGAATGTGATTGAAGACGGATGGGGCAAACGGGGCGGCTATCCTACAGCTTTATCTCGGTGCCCAGCAGCTTGAGAAAGCCTGCCAGCCAGGCCGGATGCGCCGGCCATGCTGGCGCCGTCACCAGATTGCCTTCGCTGTGCGCCTGATCGACCGGAATCTCCACGTAATTGCCGCCAGCCAGCCGTACCTCGGGCGCACACGCCGGATAGGCACTGCAATCACGATCCTGCAATACGCCGGCAGCCGCCAGCAATTGCGCCCCGTGACAGACTGCGGCAATCGGCTTGTGCGCCTCATCGAAGGCGCGAACCAGAACCAGTACCTGCTCGTTCAAACGCAGGTACTCGGGCGCACGACCACCCGGAATCACCAGTGCGTCATAGTCCTCGGCGCGTACGGCTGCGAAATCGAAATTCAGGGAGAAATTATGACCCGGCTTCTCACTGTAGGTCTGATCGCCCTCGAAATCGTGAATTGCAGTACGTACGGTTTCACCGGCTTTCTTCTCCGGGCACACCGCATGAACGCTGTGACCCACCATTTGCAGCGCCTGGAACGGCACCATGGTTTCGTAATCCTCGACGTAATCGCCAACCAGCATCAGAATCTTCTTCGCAGCCATCGGGTCGTTCTCCTGTCGGGTTAATGATCAGTAGCCTGTCAAGTCAGCCACTTCGGTTGAAAATATTGATCGCCAGACGATCCAGCATCCCCCACATTCTCTGGTAGAGGCGCATGCGCAAGGGGCGCGCATGCCATTTGCACAAATCGATCTCGATACTGCGCGAAAAGTCCTGCTCGAAACTCTCCGCGACACTGGCACTGAGGCGGGCATCGACCGCTTCAAGATTGGCTTCCAGGTTCCAACGCAGATTCCAGTGATCGAAGTTGCACGAGCCGATACTCACCCAGTCGTCGATCAATACCATCTTCAAGTGCAGGAAGTGTGGCTGATATTCATAAATACGCACGCCGGCGCGCAACAAGCGGGGATAGTAACGCTGGCCCGCATAGCGAATGGGAGGATGGTCGGTGTTGCGGCTGGTCAGCAACAGGCGTACTTCGACCCCGCGGCGCGCCGCACGCAGCAATTCGCGTCGCACCCTGCCGGTCGGCAGGAAGTAAGGCGTAGCGAACCAGATTCGCGTCCGTGCGTGCTGCAGGTTCCGGATCAGGCTGTGAAGGATGTCGCGATGCTGACGCGCCGCCGAGTAGGCCACCCGCCCCATGCCATCCCCAGGCTCGGGATTCACTGGAATCTTCGGCAACCGCTGCGGCAGCGGGAATTGCCAGATTCTGCGCCTCATGCACAAAGCCCACTGCGCATCGAACAAGCGACGCCAGTCATTCAGCAATGGCCCGCGGATCTCCACCATGGTTTCATGCCAATGCTCTTGCGGCTTTTCCGGGTTCCAGAACTCGTCAGTCGCACCTGTGCCTCCGACAAAGCAGCAGGTATCGTCGACCAGGATCAGCTTGCGATGATCACGGTGCAGGTTGCGGAACTTCAGACGCCACTTCAACGGATTGTACTGGCGCAGATCGACGCTACCATCGGCTAGGCGCTGACGCGCGCCCTGTCCAAGCTTGAGGCAGCCAAAAGCATCGAACAGACAGCGTACCCGCACGCCCCGAGCGGCGGCAGCGACCAGCGCATCAACAAGACGCTCCGCACACTGGCCATCCTCCACCAGATACAACTCGACGTCCACACGCCGCTCGGCAGCATCGATGCACTGCAGGAGACGCGGAAAGAAGCGGGGGCCATCGATCAGCAACCGAAACCGATTGCCTTCGCGCCAGGGAAAGACTTCCCCGGCGAGCATCATGCCCGAGGCCTTCAAGGAAGCGCTGCCTTGTGGTTGTTGCCCGATAACGCTGAAAGACATTGAAATCCTTGTCCATTGAGTACCACGCAGGCTGACTAATCGTCAGGGCTCCGGAACCTTCTATAGGTATGCGGCGAGCCACGGAGTTCCGAAACTGCCCACACGTCAGACCTGCGCCTTGTTGATATGTCCGCTGCCGAATGCACAGGCTGCGGCAGGCGTCCTGACGGGTCAAGCGCAAGCCCTCACGGACACTGGCGTCATACAAGCATCATCGTCCCGTAACCACTGTGACACTGCGCCTGCCTAGCCTGAGCCAACATCATCGCTCGACGAAGAATCGTCGCTACGGTAACCACTCCACATGCATTACACCGCCAGGGCTGATCAGGAAGGGTATGGGACACCTGCAGGCCGAGCGTCTGCAGGCCGAAGAGTCCCTGCGTGAAGCGCAGACCCCGTGTTATCGAGTGTTCAGCAGTGAATATAATGCGCAGTTGCAAGAGGCTGAAGCCAAGCTCGACAACGACGACTTGGATAGTCATTGCAGCCATATTGCTGTGCGTGATTGGCAGCGGCGAGCTCGTCGCCACAAGGCGCTGGGGTTGAGCGTCACGGAATGGAACGCGCGACGCATGGATCCCAGGCGGTTGCGCGTCGATGACATCGGAGCGCGACCCGACATCATCCAGACTACCCGCCTCAGCATTCCACGAGGTCGCGATGAGCACCTACCTTACCGCTTTGTCGATGCCGGCTTCGCCCCGCATTGCACCCGCAACCCGCTACGCCGAAGCCAATGTGAAGGCAAGGACTACGTTTTGCTGCAGCGCGACAAGCTATCGAGCTAGCGCTGTTGCTGCTGGGACTTCGGCGAAAGTGACCCTTTTTTCTTTTGCGCAAAGACAAACCCCCGATCATCTTTCGATGGTCGGGGGTTTGGTGTAGAAGCTTGACGATGACCTACTCTCACATGGGGAGACCCCACACTACCATCGGCGATGCGTCGTTTCACTGCTGAGTTCGGGATGGGATCAGGTGGTTCCAACGCTCTATGGTCGTCAAGCAATTCGGTTGGGGAGTCGGTGTTGAGTCGCTTCCCCTAATTGGGCATGTGATGTGTTGTGTTGCGCTGTTGCTTTGTCTTGGTTCGCTTTGCGAGCGATGCGTCTTTTCGGTTTGTTTGTCGACTTCAACCGTCTGACACGCAAACATCAAATTGTTTGGGTGTTATATGGTCAAGCCTCACGGGCAATTAGTATGGGTTAGCTCAACGCCTCACAGCGCTTACACACCCCACCTATCAACGTCGTAGTCTTCGACGGCCCTTCAGGGAGCTCAAGGCTCCAGTGAGATCTCATCTTGAGGCAAGTTTCCCGCTTAGATGCTTTCAGCGGTTATCTCTTCCGAACATAGCTACCCGGCAATGCCACTGGCGTGACAACCGGAACACCAGAGGTTCGTCCACTCCGGTCCTCTCGTACTAGGAGCAGCCCCTCTCAAATCTCAAACGTCCACGGCAGATAGGGACCGAACTGTCTCACGACGTTCTAAACCCAGCTCGCGTACCACTTTAAATGGCGAACAGCCATACCCTTGGGACCGGCTTCAGCCCCAGGATGTGATGAGCCGACATCGAGGTGCCAAACACCGCCGTCGATATGAACTCTTGGGCGGTATCAGCCTGTTATCCCCGGAGTACCTTTTATCCGTTGAGCGATGGCCCTTCCATACAGAACCACCGGATCACTAAGACCTACTTTCGTACCTGCTCGACGTGTCTGTCTCGCAGTCAAGCGCGCTTTTGCCTTTATACTCTACGACCGATTTCCGACCGGTCTGAGCGCACCTTCGTACTCCTCCGTTACTCTTTAGGAGGAGACCGCCCCAGTCAAACTACCCACCATACACTGTCCTCGATCCGGATAACGGACCAGAGTTAGAACCTCAAAGTTGCCAGGGTGGTATTTCAAGGATGGCTCCACGCGAACTGGCGTCCACGCTTCAAAGCCTCCCACCTATCCTACACAAGCAAATTCAAAGTCCAGTGCAAAGCTATAGTAAAGGTTCACGGGGTCTTTCCGTCTAGCCGCGGATACACTGCATCTTCACAGCGATTTCAATTTCACTGAGTCTCGGGTGGAGACAGCGCCGCCATCGTTACGCCATTCGTGCAGGTCGGAACTTACCCGACAAGGAATTTCGCTACCTTAGGACCGTTATAGTTACGGCCGCCGTTTACCGGGGCTTCGATCAAGAGCTTCGCTTGCGCTAACCCCATCAATTAACCTTCCGGCACCGGGCAGGCGTCACACCCTATACGTCCACTTTCGTGTTTGCAGAGTGCTGTGTTTTTAATAAACAGTCGCAGCGGCCTGGTATCTTCGACCGGCATGGGCTTACGCAGTAAATGCTTCACCCTCACCGGCGCACCTTCTCCCGAAGTTACGGTGCCATTTTGCCTAGTTCCTTCACCCGAGTTCTCTCAAGCGCCTTGGTATTCTCTACCCAACCACCTGTGTCGGTTTGGGGTACGGTTCCTGATTACCTGAAGCTTAGAGGCTTTTCCTGGAAGCATGGCATCAACCACTTCGCTTTCTAAAAGAAAGCTCGTCATCAGTTCTCGGCATTAAGATCCCGGATTTACCTAAGATCTCTGCCTACCACCTTAAACTTGGACAACCAACGCCAAGCTGGCCTAGCCTTCTCCGTCCCCCCATCGCAGTAACCAGAAGTACGGGAATATTAACCCGTTTCCCATCGACTACGCTCTTCAGCCTCGCCTTAGGGACCGACTCACCCTGCGTCGATTAACGTTGCGCAGGAACCCTTGGTCTTTCGGCGTGCGAGTTTTTCACTCGCATTGTCGTTACTCATGTCAGCATTCGCACTTCTGATACCTCCAGCCAACTTCTCAATTGACCTTCACAGGCTTACAGAACGCTCCTCTACCGCTCATCTTACGATGAACCCGTAGCTTCGGTACCTGGTTTGAGCCCCGTTACATCTTCCGCGCAGGCCGACTCGACTAGTGAGCTATTACGCTTTCTTTAAAGGATGGCTGCTTCTAAGCCAACCTCCTAGCTGTCTGAGCCTTCCCACATCGTTTCCCACTTAACCAGGATTTTGGGACCTTAGCTGACGGTCTGGGTTGTTTCCCTTTTCACGACGGACGTTAGCACCCGCCGTGTGTCTCCCGTGCTGACACTTGCTGGTATTCGGAGTTTGCATCGGTTTGGTAAGTCGGGATGACCCCCTAGCCGAAACAGTGCTCTACCCCCAGCAGTGATACACGAGGCGCTACCTAAATAGCTTTCGAGGAGAACCAGCTATCTCCGAGCTTGATTAGCCTTTCACTCCGATCCACAGGTCATCCGCTAACTTTTCAACGGTAGTCGGTTCGGTCCTCCAGTCAGTGTTACCTAACCTTCAACCTGCCCATGGATAGATCGCCCGGTTTCGGGTCTATTCCCAGCGACTAGACGCCCTATTAAGACTCGCTTTCGCTACGCCTCCCCTATTCGGTTAAGCTCGCCACTGAAAATAAGTCGCTGACCCATTATACAAAAGGTACGCAGTCACCTAACAAAGTAGGCTCCCACTGCTTGTACGCATACGGTTTCAGGTTCTATTTCACTCCCCTCTCCGGGGTTCTTTTCGCCTTTCCCTCACGGTACTGGTTCACTATCGGTCAGTCAGTAGTATTTAGCCTTGGAGGATGGTCCCCCCATATTCAGACAAAGTTTCTCGTGCTCCGTCCTACTCGATTTCATGACTAAGAGATTTTCGCGTACAGGGCTATCACCCACTATGGCCGCACTTTCCAGAGCGTTCCGCTAATCTCAAAGCCACTTAAGGGCTAGTCCCCGTTCGCTCGCCACTACTAAGGGAATCTCGGTTGATTTCTTTTCCTCAGGGTACTTAGATGTTTCAGTTCCCCTGGTTCGCCTCACACACCTATGGATTCAGTGTGTGATAACCATCTTATGATGGCTGGGTTCCCCCATTCAGAGATCTCCGGATCAAAGTCTGTTTGCCGACTCCCCGAAGCTTTTCGCAGGCTACCACGTCTTTCATCGCCTCTGACTGCCAAGGCATCCACCGTATGCGCTTCTTCACTTGACCATATAACCCCAAGCAATCTGGTTACTGTCTATAACGTGAAGACGACATTCGCCGAAAATCCGCATTTCGCTCTCTCGAGCAACTCGCAAATTTTACCTTAGCCTGAACAACCACCAGTGAAAGTGATCACTCAGTCTATTTCTATCACATACCCAAATTTTTAAAGAACGATACTGGTAAAGACCAGAAATCAACATTCAACTGCCTACGCAGAAATGTTCATTTCTGAACCCTATCCCGACGAGTGGTGGTGGAGCCAAGCGGGATCGAACCGCTGACCTCCTGCGTGCAAGGCAGGCGCTCTCCCAGCTGAGCTATGGCCCCAATGTCTTGAAGCCTGCGCCCCACACAACATTGGTGGGTCTGGGCAGATTCGAACTGCCGACCTCACCCTTATCAGGGGTGCGCTCTAACCAACTGAGCTACAGACCCAATCGTCTTCGCAATGAATCAAGCAATTCGTGTGGGTACTTATGAAGAAGCTGATGTCTTCGATTAAGGAGGTGATCCAGCCGCAGGTTCCCCTACGGCTACCTTGTTACGACTTCACCCCAGTCATGAATCACTCCGTGGTAACCGTCCCCCCGAAGGTTAGACTAGCTACTTCTGGAGCAACCCACTCCCATGGTGTGACGGGCGGTGTGTACAAGGCCCGGGAACGTATTCACCGTGACATTCTGATTCACGATTACTAGCGATTCCGACTTCACGCAGTCGAGTTGCAGACTGCGATCCGGACTACGATCGGTTTTATGGGATTAGCTCCACCTCGCGGCTTGGCAACCCTTTGTACCGACCATTGTAGCACGTGTGTAGCCCAGGCCGTAAGGGCCATGATGACTTGACGTCATCCCCACCTTCCTCCGGTTTGTCACCGGCAGTCTCCTTAGAGTGCCCACCTTAACGTGCTGGTAACTAAGGACAAGGGTTGCGCTCGTTACGGGACTTAACCCAACATCTCACGACACGAGCTGACGACAGCCATGCAGCACCTGTGTCAGAGTTCCCGAAGGCACCTATCCATCTCTGGAAAGTTCTCTGCATGTCAAGGCCTGGTAAGGTTCTTCGCGTTGCTTCGAATTAAACCACATGCTCCACCGCTTGTGCGGGCCCCCGTCAATTCATTTGAGTTTTAACCTTGCGGCCGTACTCCCCAGGCGGTCAACTTAATGCGTTAGCTGCGCCACTAAGCTCTCAAGGAGCCCAACGGCTAGTTGACATCGTTTACGGCGTGGACTACCAGGGTATCTAATCCTGTTTGCTCCCCACGCTTTCGCACCTCAGTGTCAGTATTAGCCCAGGTGGTCGCCTTCGCCACTGGTGTTCCTTCCTATATCTACGCATTTCACCGCTACACAGGAAATTCCACCACCCTCTGCCATACTCTAGCTTGCCAGTTTTGAAAGCAGTTCCCAGGTTGAGCCCGGGGCTTTCACTTCCAACTTAACAAACCACCTACGCGCGCTTTACGCCCAGTAATTCCGATTAACGCTTGCACCCTTCGTATTACCGCGGCTGCTGGCACGAAGTTAGCCGGTGCTTATTCTGTCGGTAACGTCAAAACAGCAAGGTATTAACTTACTGCCCTTCCTCCCAACTTAAAGTGCTTTACAATCCGAAGACCTTCTTCACACACGCGGCATGGCTGGATCAGGCTTTCGCCCATTGTCCAATATTCCCCACTGCTGCCTCCCGTAGGAGTCTGGACCGTGTCTCAGTTCCAGTGTGACTGATCATCCTCTCAGACCAGTTACGGATCGCAGCCTTGGTGAGCTTTTACCTCACCAACAAGCTAATCCGACCTAGGCTCATCTGATAGCGCAAGGCCCGAAGGTCCCCTGCTTTCTCCCGTAGGACGTATGCGGTATTAGCGCCCGTTTCCGGACGTTATCCCCCACTACCAGGCAGATTCCTAGGCATTACTCACCCGTCCGCCGCTAAATCAGGGAGCAAGCTCCCCTCATCCGCTCGACTTGCATGTGTTAGGCCTGCCGCCAGCGTTCAATCTGAGCCATGATCAAACTCTTCAGTTCAATACTGCTTGGGTTTTGAGAAAACCCTAAACTTGGCTCAGCAATCGCAATCTCTTCTTAAGAAAACTCAAGAAGAGCACTCAATGATTTCTCGTTGAGTACATTGTGATGCTGATAATCTTGCTGACTACCAGTCTTACCTCACAAGCACCCACACGAATTGCTTGATTCAGTTGTTAAAGAGCGTTTCGATCAAGCCTTTCGTCTCAACCGAGGCCGCGCATTCTACAGCAGCCTTGTATCTCGTCAAGCTGTTTTTGAAGAATTTTTCTTTCTTCTCAACCGCTTATGCTGTCGATCGACTCAGCGTCTCTCGTCAGCGGGAGGCGAATTCTACAGCGTTCAAAACCGCTGTCAACCACCTCTTTCAACCGCTTGCGATCGAACCGACCGAAGCACCAACAGAACTCAACCACCGCCCTGTCAGCCCGGCGCATTCTACTTGAATTTGCCGTCCGTGCAAGCCCTTATTTTTAGCTAACTTCTTGATTTACAAGAGGTTTTACCAAGGGCCTGCGCCGGAGAAGGTGCGCATTATAGGCCCACAGAACGAGCCGTCAA